>JAWPMV010000001.1:0-4800000 GCA_033391075.1 Bacteroidia bacterium | reverse complement strand
GTCTATGGCTTAAATGTGAGTTGGCGAAATATAACGGGTCGCAATGAAACCCTGACATTTTCTGGTCAACTGGGTTTCTCAAAACGCTTACGTATAGACTTCCTTCGCCCGGCCATGTTTAGAAAAAGCAATGTGGATCTGAGGTTCGGATATAGATTTATCAATGAGAAAGAAATCATTGTGGGTACAAATGAAGGAGCCGTTCAGTGGAGAGGAACTGAGACAGAACCTTTTCAAGTATCCCATGAACCTTTTATTGCAATTCGCAAGCGAATAAGCCTCTATGAAAATCTCTATTTTGAGATGAACTATAAATGGCTGAGTTTTTCCGATAGCTTGTATGTCCTGGAAATTGATCCCAGCCGTAACAATTTTATTACTGAATTGGATGGAAAAGAAGCCTATCCCTCCTTTATTCTTCAGTATACTGTAGATCGTAGAGATATCAGGCGATTTCCGTTAAAAGGATTTAAGTATCAATTCTTTGGGAGATTTACCGGGATCAAAGGAATCTCTTCTTCGCAGTTTGGCAAACTGGGCCTGACTTTTGCCCATCATATCCCCCTGAGTAAAAGATGGAACTTTGCATACGGAACTCATTTGGTACTTTCTATAGGAGATTCTATTCCTTACTTTGAGAAAAATTTTATTGGGGTAAAGCGAAGAGAATTTCTGGGAATTAGTACTAATTTAAGAGGATACCAGCCTTTTGTAATTGCAGGTTCTGCAGTGAATATGAACAAGGCTGAAATCAAATATGGAATCATTCCCTATCATATCGCGGATTTGAGTGGTGTCGGTTTTCTTCCCAAAAAATGGAAGCAATCTCCTTCAGCCTTATATGTAACCGCCTTTTACGAATTGGGCTTTGTACGGGACGATAGTTTTAATAATAACGACGATTTTCTGAAAAATCAATTGCTTCATGGCTATGGAGTCGGCTTAAATATTGTAGGATTTTACGATATTCTCCTCCGATTAGAATATGCCCGCAATCATTTAAATCAGGGAGGCGTATATTTGCACGGAAGTGTACCAATAAAATGAGAATAGCAATCTTCGGAAGAATCACAGATAATACGGAATTAAATGTCCTGGTACATTTTTTCGATTATCTGGAGGAAGTAGGAATCCAGTACAGTTTGTATAAGCCTTATGCCGAGGCCTTACAGAAACATTTGCCTACGCATAAAGCTCTGAAGAAAGCTGAAATCTTTGATACACAAGAGGAGGTTGAATCAGCTAAATTTCTGTTTTGTTTTGGAGGGGATGGGACTGTATTAGAAGCGGTACGGTTTTGTGGCCAATTGGGAAAGCCGATTCTGGGAGTAAACTTCGGACGAATGGGCTATCTGACCAGTATCTCTCAGCATGAGCTTATTCCTACTACCGAAGAGCTGATGAAAGATATGTACCGGATAGATAAACGGAGCCTGCTTAGCGTGATCTCCGATCCTCCGGGTATCTTCAAGGACAATCCTTATGGGATCAATGATCTTTCCATTCTGAAGAGTTATTCCAATGAGATGATTACGGTCCACACTTATATCAATGGAGAGTTTTTAAATTCTTATTGGGGGGATGGCTTGATCGTTGCTACCCCTACCGGATCGACAGCCTATAGCCTCTCCTGTGGAGGTCCTATTATTTTCCCAAGTTCCTCCGCTTTTGTGATCACGCCTGTTGCGAGTCATTCCTTGACAGTGCGCCCGGTAGTAATCCCTGAAGACTGGGTAGTTTCTTTTGAAATTGAGTCCCGATCCAAAGGAGCAATGGTCGCTCTGGATACACGTACAGAATTGGTAGAAGCAGGTACTGCAATTGCGGTCAGGAAGGCTAATTTCAAGGTTAAATTGATAAAACTACCTGGAAGTAAACATGTCGATAACCTGAGGAGAAGTCTGATGTGGGGAAGTGATGTACGCAATTAGGCAACTTTACGGCTGAAAAATTGTCTTTTGACATGCCGGATTTATCCTTCATTTAGTAGGGTATTCACGAAACTATTACATTCACATGCAAGAAGGCCTGAGGATGTAAGTGAGATTGAAATAGAAACTTTGAAGAGCCAAATAATACCCGTAAATAGCAACTGAATGAAGAAAATTTTACAATTTTTATTTTGATTGACTTGGGGTAATTTTGGCAGGCAAATAATGAACCTGCATATATAATTATTCTTTATTACCGCACGTTAAGAAAAAAGGTTTATAGTTTTAACGTCAAGCTTTAATCATAAGACTCAGCATGAGGGACTTGAGGATTTTCTTCTTTTTGGTATTGGTTCTCTTCTTTGGCACCGACCTTTCTGCCCAATACAGATACGATTATTTCCGCGTAGGTGTATCCGCAGGTACTACGCACTATTTGGGTGACCTGGATGACGACTTTACCTTTAAATTCACCCGTCCGGGTGTAGGTATTACCGGCTCTTACCGTTTCAATCCTTTTATGACTGCCCGTCTGGGTTTCTTCAAAGGCTGGATTAGCGCAACTGATGCTAATTCGACCAATGAAGTGCGTCAAAGAAGGAACTTGAGCTTTCGGAGCCCCATTACAGAATTTAGCGCAACTGTATCATTCGACTTCCTGCCATCTGACAGGAGCTATATTTACAGACCTCGATATACACCTTATGTGTTTGGGGGAGTGGGGGTATTTACCTTTAGGCCTCAGGCCGAACTGGGTGGTGAATTGATCGATCTTCAGCCCCTGGGTACAGAAGGTCAATTCCTGATCGACCCTAATGATACCAATCCTGCGCCTTATGCCCTGACTCAATTGGCCATCCCAATGGGAGCCGGAGTTCGCTTTGCGATTGCAAAACGCTGGGACCTGGAAATAGAAACCGGATTTAGAAAAATATTTACAGATTATCTGGATGATGTGAGCGGAACTTATCCCAATCTGGATGAATTGAGGGCTCAGAATCCCGTCGCCGCTCTATTATCTGACAGAATAGACCTCACCCAATTTCCTGATGGTGCAGCAGTAACCAACGGAATTAGGGGAGATAATACCCAACAAGACTGGTATATCTATACCAATGTCAGGATCAATTTCATCATCGATTGGGTGAAATGTCCGTCCTTCTAAGTAAAAAACCTGATGAATTATAAAAAAAGGCCGCCTTTTAGGGGGCCTTTTTTACGTTATGCAACCTGCTTGACAGATTTTTCATCTTGAAGGGTGTATGCTTAAATTTCTCTTTTTAGACAATGTGCTATTTATTACCTTTGTAGCTGCTTTTAAAAAGCAACCAATTAAAGTGTGTGCCGTTATTAGGCTACATTTTCCGGAGCATACATCAATGAGTCTAGCAGATCAATTAAACCCCAACGAGATTCCCAAACACATTGCGGTCATTATGGACGGAAATGGGAGATGGGCGCGCAAGCGTGGGAACATGCGGGTTTTTGGACATAGAAATGCGATCAAAGCAGTAAGGGATACGACTGAGGCTGCTGCTGAGATAGGAGTGGAGAATCTTACCCTGTATGCTTTTTCAACCGAAAACTGGAAAAGACCAAAAGCGGAAGTCGATGCCTTGATGACCCTGCTGGTAGAAACAATCGCCAAGGAGCGAGCTACCTTGATGGATAACAAGATTAGGCTAAATGCTATTGGGAACATCCAGGATTTGCCGAAAGCTTGTGTAAGAAGTCTCAATGAAACCATGAGGATTACACAAGATAACACGCGCATGACCCTGACATTGGCACTGAGTTATGGATCGAGAAGTGATATCGTGCAGGCCATGAAAAATATGGGAGATGCCATCAAAAATGGAGAATTACAAACAGAAGATATAAACGAGGAAACAATTAGCGGCTTCCTGAGCACAGCAACTATCCCTGATCCCGAATTGCTCATCCGTACATCGGGCGAACACAGGATCAGTAACTTTTTACTCTGGGAGATCGCATATACGGAGATCTATTTTACACCAAAGTTGTGGCCGGATTTTAGAAGGGAAGATCTCTATGAAGCCATACTTGACTATCAGCAACGCGAACGTAGATTTGGTCTGATTAGTGAACAAATTAAATGAAATGAAAAAACTACTAGTTTTTTGCTTAATGTTGGGCATGAGCTTTGGGATCACTCAAGCTCAGCTCGATCGAGAAAATCCTAAAACCTACATACTGAAGGGACTGGAAGTTGAAGGCTCTGAGTATAGCGACAAAAATGCAATTATCTCTCTTAGTGGATTGGTAGTTGGTGAACAGATTACTGTGCCCGGTTTGCAGGTGTCGGAGGTTTTGAAAAGATTGTGGAAAGAAAACCTCTTCGCAGATGTGAAAGTTAGGGTTGATAAAATTGAAGGCCCCAATATTTTCCTGACTATTGAGGTAAAAGAGCGTCCAAGAATCTCTCAATTTTCCTTTGAGGGAATCAGTAAAGGACATGCAGAGGATTTGAGGGAAAAAATCAACTTCATCCGGGGTACCATCCTTACAGAATCAAAAGAAAAGTCTGCAAAAAGGATCATCAGAAACTTTTATGTGGAAAAAGGACACTACAATGTAGCTGTCGATATCATTTCCGAAGCTGATAAGATTCTGAAAAACGGGGTAACCGTTAACATTAAAGTTGACAAAGGCCCCAAGATTCGAATCAAGGAGCTGACTTTTGAAAATAATACAGCATTTGATGATGCAAAACTTCGCAAAAAGCTGAAGAAAATTCACCAGAAAGCCTGGTGGAGAGTTTGGGCAAGATCCAAGTATTTCCCAAAACAGTTTGAAGAATCTAAAGCAGGACTAATCGAATTCTATAATGAAGATGGCTTCAGAGATGCGATTGTTCTTACAGATACAGTATATAGAGTCGATGATAAGCATGTGAATGTTACCCTGAATATGTATGAGGGGATTCGTTACTATCATAGAAACATATCCTGGTCTGGAAACTTTAAATATAATTCAGATCTCCTGGGACAATTCCTCCGAATCAAAAAAGGAGACATCTATAGCAAAGCCGCTATCGACCGTCGGCTCTTTGGAGACCCACAGGGAGGAGATGTAAGTTCTCTCTATTTGGATGACGGATACCTCTTCTTCAACCTTGATCCGGTAGAAGTTGCCATTGTAGGAGATTCTATTGATTTGGAAATGAGGATTTCTGAGGGACCTCAGGCCACTATACGGAAAGTTCCGATCATTGGAAACAGCAAAACCAGTGATTTTGTTATCCGTCGTGAGATACGGACTACTCCTGGAGATAAATTCAGAAGAAGAGACATCATTCGTTCTCAACGTGAGATTCTGGCCTTGAATTACTTTGATCAGGAAACCCTGGGAGTAGATCCCATTCCAAATCAAGCGACAGGGACAGTAGACATTAAATATACCGTAGAGGAAAGACCTTCTGACCAATTGCAATTGCAAGGAGGATGGGGAGGTCAGCTTCGGGATCCACAAACCAACCAGATTATTGCAGGAGGTTTTGTAGGTACCGTACAGCTTGCCTTCAACAACTTTGCCGCCAAGCGTATCCTTCAACCCGGAGCATGGAGACCTGTTCCTTCTGGTGATGGACAGAAGTTGAGCCTGTCATTCCAAATGAATGGAGTTGGCTATAAAAACTTCTCCGTTTCCTTCCTGGAGCCATGGCTAGGAGGCAAAAAGCCAACTTCTTTGGGAGTTAGTACTTCTTATCTCTTGTTCCAAAACGTTAGAACCAATTACCGAAACAACATCTTCAACATATCTGTTGACCTTGGTAAACAATTGCAGTTCCCTGATGACTTCTTTACTGCAAGATATAGCATCGCATATAAGTACTATGACATCCTTCAGCCTGGAAACGTATTCCGTGCCTTTATTGGAGAGGATGTAGCTTATGTAAACTCACTCTCTTTCCGTTACTCTCTGGATCGTAGTAGTGTGGATGCACCTATCTATCCTCGTTCCGGTTCTATCATGAACCTCTCTGTTGAAGCAACTCCTCCCTGGTCTATCTTTAAAAGTGATCAGGATTTTACCGACCTGAGTCCACAGGAGAAGTTCAACCTGCTTGAATTCCACAAATGGCAATTCAATAGCAATTGGTTCTTCAATATCGTAGGAGATATGGTTCTTAATGCGAAAATTGAAGCGGGTTATCTTGGTGCATATAATGAAAACCTGGGTATCTCTCCTTTCGAACGTTTCTTCCTCGGTGGATCTGGTATGGTAGGAAATGGATTGTGGGGACTGGATGGACGTGATATCGTGCCACTAAGAGGATATGATGACGCAACCATTGATAACAACAACAATGGATATCCGATCTATAACCGCTTCATTATGGAGCTTCGTTACCCCATCAGTTTGAATCAGTCAGCACCGATCTGGATGCAGGCCTTCCTGGAAGCGGGTAATGGATATTCTACATTCCGCGAATACAATCCGTTTAAGCTGAGAAGAGCTGCTGGTGCAGGTCTACGGGTAATGCTACCAATGGTAGGTCTACTCGGACTTGACTGGGCCTACGGATTTGACCTCGATGGAGATAATCAGGAGATCAGCGCTGGACAATTCCACTTTGTAATTGGGCAGCAATTCTAGATGCAATCTGATTATAGTTGAGGACATAGATATTTTGGGCTTTTATTCGACAAACTGGCGAATAAAAGCCCAAAAAGTTTATAGGAGAGTCCTGAGGGTGTTATTTTTGTGCATATTCGTGTAGCTTCGCTTTTCATATACACAGAATTTCAGCTAAAGAATACGTTTAATTGGTAGATTCATGTGCTAAGCTAGAACAGCACTTCATAATTGACAAAATACAAGAACATGAAAAAATTATTCACACTCGCCATCATATTGATTAGTGCCATGAGCTTTGCCACAGCTCAAAAAACAGGTTATGTAGACACTGAAATGATCATGGAAAAGATTCCTGAGTACAAAGAAGCCCAGGAGGATATTGAAAGGATCTCTGAGCGTTGGCAAAAAGAACTGGAGGCCAAATATCAAGAGATAGAAGAAATGTATTCAGAATACCAGGCTCGTGAAGTCTTGTTGTCTGAAGATGTAAAAAAAGAAAAGCAGGAAGAAATCTTCCAGGCAGAGCGCGAAGCCAAAGAGTATCGTGAAAAGAAATTTGGCTACAACGGTGAACTGTTTGACCTGCAGGAAAACAAAGTGAAGCCTATTCAGGACAAAGTTTTCCGTGCAGTGGAAACCATTGCCAAAAGAAAAAGAATCGACTTTGTATTCGATAAATCAGGAGAAACTACCTGGTTATATACCAATGCTGTTTATGACCTCTCTAATGATGTTATGGAAGAATTGGGTATAACTGACGAAAGAAATTAATACCTTTGCGGAAAATAATGAGGGAGGACCTGTAATGACTAAGTTTTCCTCCCTCCCTTTTTAATCAAACCACCAATGAGACAAATATCCTTTATACTCGTATTCTTTACGTTCTTCTTTAGCCTTTCCGGCCTTCAAGCCCAAAAGATTGGCTATATGGATCTGGAAGCTGCGATTGCCCTTATGCCTGAAACGGCCAAGGCTAATCAAGATCTGCAGACCTATAACCAAAAATTAACTCAAAACCTTCAGTCCAAAGACAATTACCTGAGAACGCTGATTGCAGAATATCAGGAGCTTGCTGCAACTGAGGGAATCACTCAGGAAGAATTAAAGCCAAAGGAAGATCAAATCCGTAATATGCAGGCTGAGCTTCAACAGGCTCAATCTCAATCTCAACAAAACTTTCAATCCAAGCAGGCTGAATTGATGGGACCTATCCTTGGTAAGCTCGAAACAGCGATGAAAGAATATGCGGATGCAAATGGGTATACATATATCCTCAATACTTCCTCCAACGGTACCAGCATCATCCTTCACGGGACAGAAACAGATAACATTACCAAGGCCGTATTGACAAAATTAGGAGTTAAAATCCCTGAGGCTAAGCAGTAGGGATTGACAACTCATAATAAATTGTCAAAAAAGTTAACAAAGCGTTAAATACAAGCAAAACTAGCCTGATATGGTTACCTTTGTTTAACGCATCAATCTAAAATGAAAAAGACTAACAATACCATTATGAAATTGAAAGCAACAATTCTGGCCCTGGTGATTTCTCTGGGAATGCTGACTTCGATTCAGGCCCAGGACTTGAAGATTGGATATGCTAATATTGAAGCAATTCTGCTTTATATGCCTGAAACTCAGACAATGAATCAGAACCTGAAGACTTTTAGTGATAAATTGACACAAGACCTTCAGAGCCGTCAACAATATTACCAAAGTCTGATTGAAGAATATCAGCAATTAGCTGCAGAAACACAGGAAGAGGCTACTTTGAAGCCTAAGCAAGAGAAGATCATTGAAGTTGAGAAAGAACTTCAAAACAAGCAGCAGGAGTCTCAGCAGAAATTGCTCGAAAGACGCCAAACCCTGATGGAACCTATCATTGAAAAAATGCAAGGTGCTATCAAAGAACTGGCTGCTGAAGACGGATATGATGTGATCATCAACTCTGTTGATGGAAACGGAATCTCCATCGTTCTTCACGGACCTGAAGAAAATGATGTTACTAAAAAACTCATGACTAAGTTGGGAGTTAAGCTTCCAGAAGGTCAGGGAGGACAATAGTAAAAAATATTTCAAACGATGAAAGCCCAGAGCAATCTGGGCTTTTTTTTTGCTCTTATCAAAATGTATTTTTAGTAAATATTTTAATTAAGGCAAATATTCATGCTTCGTAAGCTCACAGAAGTTTTATGCTTCTTGCTCTTACCTTCTCTTGCATACGCTCAATATTTCGGTGAAGAAACTTCCACTCCCTCTTCCTGGTCCATGGGGATCAAAGTCTCAGCCTCTCTGCTGGACGGAGATGTAGACCCCCAAAATTTTGGGAAACAGGGAAGCCTCTTTTTTGAAAAGACCATATCTCGCATCATTGATGTGAGAATAGAGGCCAATATTGGCCAGACCTTTGGCCAGAATCTATTCGCTTCAAATTCTCCTTACCACAATCAAGCACTCAATGGAAACTTAAATCCGGAAGTGCAATACGATAGTGCATCCCTTTATTTCCATAATTACCAGCATACCTATGGAAGTCTTGGGGTATCCTTTAAGCTAAATATTAACCGAATATTTACGGTGCTGGGAGGAGAAAGGTGGGACCTCTACCTTTTGGGAGGTTTTGGTGCTTATGGTTATGAAACCCGTATCAATGCGCTCAATGAATTTGGGCAATTGTATAATTTTGACCGGGCTAATTCAAGCAGCATTTCTGTTCGGCAGGAAAATCTCTATGATCTTCTGGATAATACCTACGAAAGTATGGGCGATCAGGATCAGATCAATAGTACCTTCCTGGGACCCTATACCCTGAAAACATTTTTCCAAAGCGGAGGAGGGATCCGCTTTCACTTAACAGATGCCCTGGGTTTAGGCCTCGAAGGCAATTACCTTTTCTTTGGCGACGACCTCCTGGATGGACAGCAGTGGCAGGAGGATGGCCAGCAAAGTCTCAGCCGCGACAAATTACTCTCATTGGGACTTCTGATTGACCTGGCCTTCTGAAACAATGATAAAATAGGTGTTATCTTTGCGCCAAAGATATCCCTATGCCCAATCAGCTGATTCATGAAAGCAGTCCTTATTTACTCCAGCATGCAAACAATCCCGTTGATTGGCATCCCTGGGGAGAGAAGGCTTTGAAGAAAGCCAAAGAGGAAAATAAGTTGATCCTGGTCAGTATCGGCTATGCTGCTTGTCATTGGTGTCATGTGATGGAACATGAATCTTTCGAGGACGAGCAGGTAGCCAAAATCATGAATGAACATTTCGTTTGTATAAAGGTCGATCGCGAAGAACGTCCGGATATAGACAAGATTTATATGGATGCGGTTCAGTTGATGACCCGTCAGGGAGGTTGGCCCCTAAATGCTTTCGCTTTGCCGGATGGAAGGCCCGTCTATGGTGGGACCTATTTTCGCAAGGACCAATGGATAGATGTGTTGAGACAATTGGCCGGCCTTTACCAAAATGATCCTCAACAAGTACTCTCCTATGCTGATGAAATGGTTACGGCCATGAAGAGCATGGTACAGGTTAAACCTCCTATGCCCGGAAGTTTTTCACTGACTTTATTGGAAAAGGTCTGGGAAACCTGGAAAGAGCGAATAGATTTTGAATGGGGAGGAAGAAAGGTAGAGCAAAATAAATTTCCGGTTCCTGCCAACCTACGCATGTTGCTGAGAGCCGGTCATTTCCTCCAGAATGAAGAGATGCTGGAAGCAGCTCGGGTCAGCTTAAGAAGGATGGCGTTCGGAGGAATTTATGACCAATTGGGAGGAGGATTTGCCCGATATTCTGTCGACAAATACTGGAAAATTCCCCACTTTGAAAAGATGCTCTACGACAATGGGCAATTGCTGAGTTTATATGCCGAAGCCTATGAACAGGATCCTCAGGATCTTTACAAAGAAGTTGTATATCGTAGCCTCGAATTTATAGAGCGGGAACTGATGTCTGAAGAAGGAGGCTTCTATTCTTCTTTGGACGCAGATAGTGAGGGGGTAGAAGGGAAATTTTATGTATGGTCTCATCAGGAAGTAAAGGAAATTCTGGAAGAAGATGCCCAGCTTTTTTCTGATTTCTATAATGTGATCCCACAAGGAAATTGGGAAGAGACCAATGTCCTGTTTAGCCTGGAAACGGAAGCTGAATTTGCCAGGAGATGGAACCTGAACCCAGATAGTTTTAGTCAGAAAATGGCAGAGGGGAGAGCAAAACTTCTTGAAGCCAGAGCCAAACGCATCCGTCCGGGATTGGATGATAAGATTCTTTGTTCCTGGAATGCGTTGATGCTTCAGGGCTACCTGGATGCATATAGAGTATTTGGAGAAGAAGCCTTTCTTCAAACGGCCTTGAAAAATGCTCGCTTTATTCGGGAGAAATTGACGGATGGTCCTCAACTATATAGAAATTACAAGAATGGAAAGAGGAGTATAAACGCTTTCCTGGATGACTATGCTATGCTGATCGAAGCCTATATCAGTTTGTATCAACAGACTTTTGAGGAGGAGTGGTTAGAGCAGGCGAAAGTTCATATGGAATATGTAGAGGAACATTTTCATGATTCAGATTCCGAATTGTATTTCTATAGCTCGGACGAAGATCCGGTATTAATCCATAGAAAGATCGAAACCCAGGATGATGTTATCCCTTCTTCTAATGCTGCCATAGCGCATAGCCTCTATAATTTAGGCTTGCTTTATCATAAGATGGACTACCAGGATAAAGCCCGAACTATGTTTGCTACGATCAAAGAAGATTTGATGATGTATCCGGCCTGGTTTGCCCATTGGGGACAGTTGGCATTAAAAGATCTTTTCCCTCATTTCGAAGTAGCTATAACCGGAGAAAAAGCCCTGACATTCAGAAAAGAAATTGGAAAAAGCTATAATCCCAATAGACTCTTTGCAGGAGCAGTTTCAGAAAGTAAGCTTCCCATCCTGGATCAAAGATTTACGGATCAAAGTATGATCTATATCTGTCAACAAAATAGCTGTCAATTGCCTGTTTCTGAAGTTGAAGCTGCATTGGAACAAATGAAAGCCTAAATTGCGGCATATAGAAATATGAAATTCGAGAAATTTCGCATACAACCGGAGATCATTCGGAGCCTTGAGAAGCTGAATTTTAAAAAGCCTACGGATATTCAGTATAAGGCTATTCCTGCCATTCAAAAAGGAGAGGATGTGTTGGCTATTGCGCAAACAGGTACCGGTAAAACGGCTGCTTTTGCCATTCCGATCATTGACATGATCCAGGAGAATAAGACCTCCAAAAGATCAGAGGGGCTGAAATGTGTAGTTATGGTTCCAACCCATGAACTGGCGATTCAAATCAAAGAGGTATTTGAGGAGATTGGACAGCATACCCTTGTAAAAACCTATGCAATTTTTGGCGGGGTTGAGCAGGACCGACAGATTCAAAAATTGCAGGCGGGGCTGGATGTTTTGATTGCCACTCCCGGCCGCTTGTTTGACCTGGTGAGCCAGAGGTACCTGAATTTGGGTAAAGTAGAAATTCTGGTGCTGGATGAGGCAGATCATATGCTGGATCTGGGCTTTTACAAAGACATCCAGGACTTGCTCCGTTTTTTACCCCGAAAAAGACAAACACTCTTCTTTTCAGCAACTATCAATGAAAAGATCAAGAAGCTGGCGTATTCATTGGTGAAAAATGCGATCAGGATTCAGATTTCCCCTAAAAATCCGGTTGCCAAAAATATAGACCATGCGATGATCTATGTGGATATGGATGAAAAACGCTTTATCCTGGAGCGCATAGTAAAAGAGCATGAAAGTAGCAAGATTCTCGTTTTTGTCAGGACCAAAGTTCGGGCAGAAAGGGTTATGAAAGCCATGGAACGAGTAGGCATTAAATCCCTGACTTTGCATGGGGATAAAGACCAGAAGGATCGGATGAAGGTGATGAAAACCTTCCAGGGTGGCGGCACAAGAGTTTTAATTGCAACCGATGTAAGTGCACGGGGAATTGATATATCTGGTATCGCTTATGTTATCAATTATGACCTCCCGGAGCAAGCCGAAAACTACGTTCACCGCGTAGGACGAACCGGTCGTGGGCGAGAGAGGGGACAGGCCCTATCCTTCTGTTCCGAACATGAAAAAGAATTGCTTGTAAAGATTGAAGAATTTCTTGGCCATAGGATCAAGGTTCTGGAATATGGCAAAGGAGATCAGCTTGAAACCAAAGAAATGAGCCTTGATGCTAGTCAGGACTGGCGAACGGTGATGCAAGAAATCGAGCAAGAGGACAAGAAGCGTAAGAAACGAAAGAAGAAGTGAGTCTTCCTCTGGAACCCTTCCGTTGCAGGCCCCGTTTCCTGTTTGATCCTTTTTGGGGCAAATTGTAAGCTGCTCTTACTGTAAATCACTTATCCCTACATGGCTTTGCGCGCGTGCCATTATTCCGTGCGAATAAGGGAGTGAGAGCCTGAGGCGGTGGGTTTTATCGAGTCGCCCTCCTAAATCGCAGAAATATTCCTTCTCTCCTCATAGATTTTCCCCGAAATCCTTAACTTAAGTTTCAATCCAAGAACTTACTACTAAAATCCCTATGCAAAAGAATAAAAACCAAAAGAAACGCCGGGAATTTCTCAAGAATTCAGCCCTGGCAGGCGCCGGATTTATGATTGTTCCGCGCCATGTCCTGGGCAGAGGATATACGGCTCCGAGTGATAAGCTCAACCTGGCTGCTATTGGCGCGGGAGGAAAAGGAAGAAGCGACATTGCCAATGCCGCCAATGGTGGAAAAAACAATGTTGTGGCTCTGGCCGATGTTGATACCAATCTGGCAAAAGCTTCTATGAAAAGCTTTAATAAGGCCAAATTCTACAAAGATTGGCGCATCATGCTGGAAGAAATGAAGGACGAAATTGATGCAGTTACCATTTCGACTCCTGATCATCTGCATGGTATCGCAGCCATGAGTGCAATGCAATTGGGCATGCACGTATACGTCCAGAAACCCCTGACCCACAATATTTATGAAGCTCGCCAACTGACCGAAGGAGCACGTAAATACAAGGTCGTTAGCCAAATGGGAAATCAGGGCGCTTCCAATCCTGCACAGGTCCAAATGATGCAGTGGTTTGACGAAGGTATGATTGGCAATGTTCATACCCTCTATTGCTGGACCGACCGTCCTGTATGGCCGCAAGGACAGCCATTTCCTACTGATAAGGTGAAAATGCCCGAACAGCTATCTAAAGAAGACTGGGATCTTTTTATAGGGCCTGCTGAGCCGGTAGAATATCATCCCCTTTTCCATCCCTTCAAATGGAGAGGTTGGTGGAACTTCGGAACCGGAGCATTGGGCGATATGGGCTGCCATATTATTGATCCTCCCTTCCGTGTATTGGGCCTCGGATATCCAACTGAGGTTGAATGTAGTGTAGGACAGGTATATAAAAGGGACTGGGTGCCTGAGCATAATCCAGAAGGATGTCCTCCTTCTTCCCAAGTGCAACTTTCCTTTGGTCCATCTGAAAAAAATAAAATTCCACTCAAAATGATCTGGTCCGATGGAGGTATTCGTCCTTTCCATCCAGACCTTATTCCTGCTGATCATCCCTTGGGAGGAAACAATAGTAGCAATGGCGTGATCATGATCGGAGAAAAAGGCATCATGACTTGTGATGTCTATGGAAATTCACCCAAGGTGTATCTGCCAGACGGAGAAGTCATCGAAATGCCTAAAAATTTCAAAACCGATCTTCTTCCTAATTCGGGCATGAGAGAATTTGGCCATCAGGTTTCCTGGACAGAAGCTTGTAAAGCTGGTTTCGATAGCCCTGAACATAAAGGCCTGACTTCTTCCTTTGATTACTCAGGACCCTTGACCGAAACAGTTCTGATGGGTAACCTCGCCATCCGTAGCTATTCCCTCACCAAAAAGGAAGGCAATGGGCGCAATTTCTACGGAAGAAAGAAACTGATATGGGATGGAGAGAATACCAAAATCACCAATTTTGATGATGCTAATCAGTTTGTTAGCCGTCCGTACAGAGATGGATGGAAATTGATATAGAAATACCGATTAAATGAATTTCATGTAGGGGCAGCTCATGAGCTGCCCCTACCTCATGAGCTGCCCCTACCATATTAAATATCCCATGGCCAAATTCATTGACGATCAAACCTTCGAAAAAGAAGATTTTTCCAATCAGGAAATTGAAGTCAAAGAATACAATGACTGTAGTTTTTTGAACTGTAATTTTGTAGATGCGAATATCTCGGGAATCAGTTTTGAGGAATGTCGATTTGAAGATTGTGACTTTAGCAATATCCGCTTGGACGAAACGGCTTTTCGTCAGGTGGAATTGGTGAACTGCAAAATGCTGGGCGTTCATTTCAATGAATGCAATAGTTTTCGGATGGCCATTCGCTTTGAGAAGTCTCAATTAAGCTTCGCCTCCTTTTTTAAATTGGACCTGAGAGATTCTACATTTTATGATTGCCTGATTGAAGAAGCAGATTTTACAGAGGCTAATCTCGAAAAGGTGATCTTCAAAAACTGTAAACTGGATCGATCTGTTTTTGAATCCTGCAATCTTCAGGGAACAGATTTCAAAACTTCTCATGGGTACAGCATGGACCTGGACCTTAATCGGGTGAAAGGAGCTAAATTTTCTTCTCCAGGTTTGAAGGGGCTTTTAGGAAAATATGGTTTGCTTATAGATTAAATTTAGTCCTGAACTAAACCCTTTCCTCCGAAATCCCGTACAAATAAGGGAAGTTTTACTTCAAACAAACACAAACAACACCATCCCGCTATGTCTTGACATAGCACATCTCTCAGCAAAAAGATATTTTTTATCTTCCTTCAGGCGGTTTTAGAACGGCTTGAAGGAATTGCTGTTTGTATATAGTAGAGAACCATGAACCCTTCCCGAAAATATTGTAGAAGCTTGCATGCGCATATCAGTCTCGGAACTACTTCCGATGATCGATTTATGCCTGCTGGATACGTCTCTGCTTTTGCAGAGATGGAGGAGTTGGTTTTGACGGAAAAGCTGGATGGGCAAAACAATTGTTTCAATAAGAAAGGCGTTTTTGCCCGTTCTCATACAGCCCCGACTACCCATCCCTGGGATAAACCCATGAGAGAAAGATGGGAGCTCATCAAGCATGATTTGAATGAGTTGGAGATTTTCGGGGAAAATATGTACGGCATACATTCCATCGCTTATAAAGACTTGGAATCCTATTTCTATGTCTTTGCTGTCAGAGAAGGAGATCAATGGCTTTCCTGGGAGGAAGTGAAATTCTATGCGGCCATGCTGGATTTCCCTACCGTACCTGAGATCAAGATTAGCCATCCTTTAAAGGGAATGTACAAAGCGGAGGAGGATGAAAATGAGCTTTTGCGGAAATGGTTGATTGCTAATCTGGGGATGAGTTGGGAGGAAAGTGTGGAAACGCCTGGTTTGCTCGGAGGCTATGATCCAGAAAGCGAGAAGGATTGTTCAGAGGGTTTTGTAGTTAGGAATAAGGCAGCATTCAAAACCAATGAAGGCCCCATTCCAGTAGCCCCCAATGAGTTTAATAATCTCTTTAAACTGGTTCGGAAAAGCCATGTAAAAACGGATGTTCACTGGACAAAGACCTGGAAGCCGGCTCCTCTGATTGACTATAGCAGGCATCGCTGGTTTGGATATGAATATTTATCGAAAAAATGAGTTGGAAGTTCCCCACATATGAGATTGATTCGCCTTTGAACTGGGAAAAAATGAGTCGAAAATTTTCCTGGATCGAAGACATGAAAGACGTAGCACAGGATCCGCTCTGGCATGCTGAGGGGGATGTTTTTGTCCATACCCAAATGGTGTTGGAATCCCTTATTGATCAGCCAGAATTCAAGCTGCTTTCTGATGAGGAAAAACATGCGATGGTCGCTGCCGCCTTATTACATGATGTAGAGAAACGCTCGACAACGCAAAGGGAACAAATAGAGGGGGAGGAAAGAATCACTTCTCCGGGACATGCGAAAAAGGGAGAATACAGCAGCAGAGATTTTCTCTATCGTTCAATCCCAAGTCCCTTTCCTCTTCGGGAAGAAGTCGCAAAATTGGTACGCTTACATGGGCTTCCGATTTGGGCCATAGAAAAGGAAGATCCACAAAAAGCTGTGATACTTGCAAGCCTTTTAGTCGATACCCAAAAATTGGCCTTGCTGGCCAGAGCTGATGTATTGGGCAGAATATGTCCCGATCAGGAAGAAATGTTGTTGAGGATAGAGATGTTTGAAGAACTCTGCAAAGAGAATGATTGCTTCGGTAAGCCAAAGACTTTTAAATCGGCTTATGGGCGATATGAGTATCTGAATAAGCCGAATATTTCCCCCGATTATGAACCCTTCGAAGATCATAAGTCAGAAGTCATTCTCATGTCAGCTTTGCCGGGTAGTGGAAAGGATTATTATATCAATCGCCACTTCGATTTGCCCGTCCTATCCCTGGATGATTTAAGACGTATGCATAAGGTCGATCCTAGGAATAAAAAGAAAAATGGGCAGATCATTCAATTGGGTAAGGAGAAGGCAAAGGAATTCCTGCGGGCTCGCCAGAATTTCGTTTACAATGCCACCAATATCAGCAGTCAGATGAGAGGCCGATGGGTAGATTTATTTGTGTCCTATGGGGCTAGAGTAAAGATCGTCTATGTCGAGGTTCCTTTTCAAAAGTTGCTTTCCCAAAATAAAAACCGGGAATACATGGTCCCGGAAATAGCAATAGCAAAGATGATGGGTAAATGGGAAATTCCTTCTGTTAAAGAAGCGCATGAGGTGCTATTTGAGGTGGATAGTTAAGCCTCTTTGGGCTTTGGACCAGACTATAAATCAAAGACAGAATCTCTCTTATTGCGAAGGGAGCGAAGCAATCTCCTTGATCCCGGATGCTACACAGCTTTTGGAAAAGCAATTTCCTGAACTAATGATATGAGTGAAGGAGTTTGTGCGTATCTTTATTCCCCTACAAAAGATTCCGTCGCACAATCAAATCCGCTTAATGTTTCGAACAGAAACTTCTCATTTCACTCCTTGCCTCCCATTTTTCAACAATCTGTCTCATTGGTCTTTTTCCGGATTCACATGGACTGTCTTATTATTTGGGCTATACCTATTTGTATCGGGACCTGATCTATGGGCCAAAGAAGGACCCAAATACGGCTATGATGTTTCCTACTACGAACTCGACATTGATTTCAATCTGGATAGAAAATCCATTCAGGGCGAGGTAGTGATGCATTTTACTGCTTTAGCAGATTTGAAAGTAGTTCAGATGGATTTGTATAAAAATCTGAAAATGGACTCGGCTTTTCTGGACAGTAGCTCCCTCAATTTTGAACGGCAAAAAAATGTGATCGTGATTCAGTTAAAAGAGGAGTTGAAGAAAGGAGAACAAGCAGTGATCCGGGTCAATTATCATGGGGTTCCCAGAGAAAGTCAGTTTGCTCCTTGGGAAGGAGGCTTTGTATGGCGAAATGATGTAGATGGATATCCCTGGCTTGGTGTGGCTTGTCAAACCTTTGGGGCGAGTGTGTGGTGGCCCGTTAAAGATGATTTAGCAGATGAGCCCGATAGTATGTTGCTGCAGTTTACGATACCTCTGGGATTGGTTTGCCTGAGCAATGGGAAATTACAAGAGAGAAGAGTGCAAGGTTCCCGTCAAACTTTTGTGTGGAAAACCTTATATCCGATGAATGTTTATAATGTAACTTTCGACATCGGCGCCTATCAACATTTTTCTCTTCCCTATGGCGAAAAGGATTCTGGAAAAAAGCTGGATTTCTTTTTATTGAAGGAACATCTTCCTTATGGAATGAAGCACTTCCATCAAACCCTGCCCATGATGGAATTTTTGGAAAAAACGTATGGCGAATATCCCTGGTGGGAGGAGGGCTTTAAACTAATCGTGAGTCCTTATCATGGCATGGAGCATCAAACTGCGATTTCTTATGGGAATGGTTTCCAAAATTTGAGTGGATTTAGCTTCGATGATATTATTCTTCATGAAGCAGCCCATGAATGGTGGGGCAATAGCATTACAGTCGGAGATTTTAAAGATGTCTGGTTGCAAGAGGGAATGGCTACCTACGCAGAGGCACTTTATGCGGAAGAAATAGGAGGATATAAAAACTACCTGAAATATATCAAATACCTGAAAGAAAGGATCACGAATCAGAAGCCTGTCTCGGATCCTATTCCTCAGGGGAGTATTGGAATTCGGACGGATGTTTATGTCAAAGGAGCAATCCTCATGCATAGCTTTAGATTATCGCTGGACAATGACGAATTATTTTTTGATATCCTGAGAAGCTTTTATGCAGAAAGAAGAAATTCGATTACCTCAACAGCAGATTTTATTGAACTGGTAAACCGAAAGACGGCTAAAGACTATACTGAATTTTTTAGTCAATACCTGGATAAAACCCGGGTACCTATGATCAAATGGTACGCAGTTAAAGGACCTGAAAAGACGGATTTTTATTATCAATTAAACTCGAAATCAGAGACGCTTGAACTTCCCTTCCAAATTCAAACTCCCAAGGGTAGATTGACACTACATGCTTCCCGAGAGATCAAAGTTCATACAATGTCTAAAGGCTCAAAACCAAAATTTCCCCGAGTAAATGCATATGTGCGGATGATAAAAAGCAATCAGTTGAAACCAAAGGGGTAGAAAGTTTGGGCTATTCGATCAGCATAACATTTAGAGAATCTTTTCTTCATTCCCTATTCATCAAAAATTAACCAGCAACACACCTATTCCTAATCAAGAGCTAATACTTGATTAGGAATTTTGGATTGAAATCAATTGAAAAACGCTTACAGAATCTATCTGGGAGAGCGCGACATAAGCAAATAATTTTATTGCATGTTCCGAAACTCTCATCCTACCTTTCTTGAAAAGCAAATCTTTGCTTTGGACTATGCAGCTGCTCTTTATGGGCAGCTTATTTTTTTGTACACACGAAGCCTATAAAAATCTCTGGCTATGAAGAAGCATAAAAAACGTAAAATCGATCTCCTGGTAATATCAGATGTGCACCTGGGAACCTTTGGTTGCAGAGCCAAAGAACTCCTCAATTATCTAAAAACGCTTAATCCCAAAATCCTGATTCTGAATGGAGATTTTATTGATATATGGCAATTCAATAAACGCTACTTTCCCAAGTCCCATATGAAGGTGATCAAATATATTACCTCTCTTCTGGCATCTGGCACCAGGGTCTATTATATCACGGGCAACCATGATGAAATGCTCCGCAAGTTTAAGGGATTTCAATTGGGAAACTTTGAGATTGTGAACAAAGTGGTGTTGGAATTGGATGGAAAGAAAGCCTGGTTTTTCCATGGAGATGTTTTTGATGTTAGCATGAAGCATTCTAAATGGTTGGCGCGCCTGGGTGGGATGGGCTATGATCTCCTTATCATGATCAATACCCTGGCCAACAGGATCAGCGAACTCTTTGGGAAAGGGCGGATTTCTCTTTCCAAAAAAATCAAAAATAGTGTGAAGTCGGCGGTGAAATTTATCGATGACTTTGAGGAAACAGCAGCCGAGATCGCCATTTCAAATGGCTATGACTTTGTTGTTTGTGGACATATTCATCAAGCCCAAATGCGAGAAGTAGTAAATAAGCAAGGGGAAAGTGTCATCTACCTGAATTCGGGAGATTGGATCGAAAACCTGACAGCCCTGGAGTATCATGCAGGCGAGTGGTCCATTTATGAATATGCTCAGGATCAGGATGCGCAGAATATGAGTCCTGCAGATTCGTCAAAGGAAATGGAATTGCAGAAGGCAGGCTATAAAAACAAAGAGCTTTTTGAAGAGCTGATCGCGGAATTTCAGGTAAATGCACAGAATAAAACCGAAATAGAAAATAACTTAACTATACAGCTATGAAAATCCTTTATGCGATTCAAGGGACAGGCAATGGTCATTTAAGCCGTTCCCGTGATATTGTCCCATTACTGAAACAGAGAGCTGAAGTAGATGTACTGGTCTCTGGTTTGAAATCAAGGCCTCAATTGCCTTTTGAAATCACCTATACTTGTAAAGGATTGGGCTATACCTTTGGAAAAAAAGGAGGCATAGACTTCTGGGAAAGCTGGAAGAAAGCGGAGTTTCGCAATGCCCAGAAAGAGATCAGAGATTTACCCATTGCTCAATATGATTTACTGATCAATGATTTTGAACCCATTTCTGCCTGGGCCTCCAAGATCCATAGAGTCCCTTCGATTTCCTTGAGTCATCAGGCAGCCGTTCTTCATAAAAATGCTCCCAAGCCCAAGCATCCCGACCTGCCTGGAAAAGCGGTATTGAAATATTATGCTCCTACGGATGTCCAGTATGGGTTCCATTTTGAATCCTATGACCAAAGGATTTACACCCCTGTTATCAGAAAAGAAATTCGAGAGCAGGAAGTTCAGAATAAAGGGCATTATACGGTTTATCTACCTGCTTATTCGATCAAAAAACTAATCGTAAAATTGGGAAGGTTTAGCGGAGCGAAATGGCAAATCTTTTCTCCCAAGGCTAAAGAAGCAATCAAAATTGGAGATATTGAGATCTTTCCGGCAAATAATAAAGCCTTCATCAAAAGCATGGCAGAAAGTATGGGGGTATTATGTGGTGCAGGTTTTGAAACTCCTGCAGAAGCTTTGTATTTGGGTAAAAAACTGATGGTCATTCCCATGAAAACCCAATATGAACAACAATGTAATGCTGCGGCCTTGAAGAAAATGGGAGTACCAGTGCTGAAGAACCTTAAAGAAAAACGTTTATCTGAACTGGAAAAGTGGCTGAATAATCCGCTTTGGTTCTCCCAAAACTATCCCGATCACCTGGAGGAGGTCATGGATACGATACTTGATGAGTACAGGAATTTTGGAGAAATCGCTCACATTCAAGCCTTTGGTCTTTCGATGAAAGAAGAATCTGCAGCCTAAGTAGCAAGGCTTATTCCTGCATCTGTTTGGAAAGTGTCGTCAAGTTCCAAAATCTGACGTTCCATGATTTCATGCACTTCCTTCATCAGATCTTCCAGATCCTCGAGGGTTTTTCCCTCGGTAGAAATGGGATCAAGAAGTCGTACATAACCTTTCCCCGGATAAAGACGAAACTCATTTACCGGTTTCAACTTTCGGGTATTATAAATTACGAGAGGGAGAATGGGCGCCTGTGCTTCTATCGCGGTTTTGAAAGCTCCTGGATAAAACTTACTGAGGGGAATATCTTTACGGTTTCGACTTCCTTCAGGGAAAATGAGAATGGATATTCCTTTTTTCAGATGATCTACCATATCCAGCAAGCTATTGCTTCGGCTTTGGGGACTTCTACGATCTACCACAATAGATATATTCCCTATCAACCAACCCAGTAAAGGAATGTCCTTGATTTCTTTTTTCGTGAGGGGTTTCCATGGATGAAACAACATCGAGCCTACCATTGCGACATCCAGCATATTGACATGATTCCCAACGAAGACGTATGATTTCTGGGGATCAACTTTCTCTTCATTCTCCAAAATAAATTCTGTCCCTATAACAAATGTCCAGAATCGAATCCAGTAGCTATGCGCTTTGTAAATGCGTACGAGGCGTTTCTTTTCGGGTAGAATGCTTGCATAAATATGGAAAAGCAGGACGAGGGGCATAGGAAGGATAAATACCAGAATGCCGTAGGCGGTATAAAGAGCTCCGAAAAGGTCTTTAATCATCTTTTCCATGGTTGTAAATATCGTTAATCCGTTTCAGAAGGTGAAAAATCTTTAAAAGATTTATCTTCTTTTACGATATGCTCATACATGAGTTTTCTTACGCGCTCTTTAAATGCTGGTAGATCATCTTGTGTCAATCCCTTTGTGGGTATTGGGGAAAGAAAATCCACCCTGATCCTGCCAGGTCGAAGAAATACCGATTTTACGGGTTGAAGATTCCGGGTATTAAGGATGATTGTTGGAATGAGGGGTTTTTGAGATTCAATAGCCAAGCGAAAGCCACCGTCATAAAACTTTTTCAGAGGTTTGCCGCTTCGATTTCGAGTGCCTTCCGGGAAAATAAGGATAGAGGTCCCGTCTTCCATTTTCTGTACCATATTTCTCATGCTCTCAGCCCGACTTTCCGGACTTGATCTGTCCACGGGAATGGCATTCAAGGCAACCAATTGCCCCAGGATTGGAATACGATAAACCTCCTTTTTGGCAAGCGGCATAAAGGGATGCTGAATATGAGAGGCCATGGTGAAGATGTCAAGAATATTGACATGATTAGCCATGATGACGTAGACTTCATCCCTTTGTATATGATCATGGTCATTGATCTCAAAAATGAAACCGGTGAGATAGCCCCAGGTTTTCATCCAAACTCTATTAAATGCATATACAGCCCTCAAGCGTTTATTATTCGGTAGAGGGGAGATGATTACATAATATAAAAGAGTAATTATACCCGTGCTAAAAAACACAAAGAAGGCATATAGGCTGTAAAGGAACTGGATACTTTTTTTTACAAATTGCCACATAGTCCTGATGAATATTCTTGTGTTTTTCACCTTTGGCTGCCCAAGGATACGCAAATTGAAAAGCCCTTCCCAATTTTGCTCCTCTTTTATTTGGCCTTAAAGCAAAGCCTCCTTTCTATTTAGGGCTCAACTCAAGCCGTTCTGAATGGAAAAAGAACCTTTCAGTAATGATATTTATGCTTTATATCATTAACGAAATGAGTTAGCATATTTTTTGCATTGTCCTTGTAAGCTTGACTTCATAAAGCGTTATGCACCCCTTTTTGTTTAGCATAAATTGCAGCTAGGCAGTTTATACTCGGGCTTCAATATGTTTAATATTTTAACTGACCTTGCTGATCAACAACCCAACAAGCAACCCAGAAATAAAGCAAGTGACTATCTGGAACCGCATGTTGCCTATTATGATATCTATAGTAAAGAAAAAGAACTATTTGTCCTGCCATTTAAAGTAATTGGCTGGAGTTTGCTGGCTTTTACTATAGCCGGTTTTGCCTCTTTTTTGATTTGGGATAATCACCTGGTTGCGCAAATATTCTTTTGCCTCCTCGCCATTTTTGGGCCCTTTTATCTCCCGGGCATTTATTACTATTTCAAATGTTTGCAGAAGGAACAGGATACGCGCATAGAAGTAGATGCAAAACATGGACTGATCAAATATGAAAAGCCGGAGAGCGGAAAGAATATCTTGTTTCACGAAAGCCAGATTGAAAACTGCACCATTCGCCTAAGCCTCCTTTTTCCCTACAAAATCAATTACCTCAATCTCCGTTTGAAAGGGGGATATAGTGTCACGGTTTCGAGTTTGATTCTTGAACCACAGGAGTTGGTACAACTCTTCAATATTCCTTATACACTTGAGACGTATTGGATCAATAAGATTCCTGTAAAGAGCGTCTAGCTGTCCTGTATTTCTGCCTCTGAACTGGTAAGCCAGCGGACATTTTTATTTTAAAATTGTTGTACCTTTGTAGCCGATACTAATTTATATAAAGGAGCATAATGAGTACTGAAAACGGAGAAAACAAGCATGAAAAAGTGATCATCATTGGATCTGGCCCTGCCGGATACACTGCAGCTATCTATGCCTCACGGGCAGAACTGCATCCTTTGATGTTTAGCGGTTTGCAACCAGGTGGACAGTTAATGATCACCAATGATGTTGAGAACTATCCCGGATATCCTACGGGTATTATGGGACCTGAGATGATGGAAGATTTCAGAAAGCAGGCAGATCGCTTTGGAACCCGTATGAAGTATGAGAATATCGTGAAGGTTGATTTGCATGCAAATCCTAAAAAACTCGTAACCGATGGAGGAGATGAGTACACAGCCGATGCGGTCATTATTTCTACCGGTGCATCAGCCAAATGGCTGGGTATAGATGCCGAAGAGCGCTATATGAACAGAGGCGTAAGTGCCTGTGCTGTTTGTGATGGATATTTCTTCCGGGGTCAGGAGGTTGCGATCGTAGGTGCTGGAGATACGGCTGCTGAAGAAGCACTTTATCTTTCCAAAGTGTGTTCGAAAGTTCATATGATGGTGAGAAGAGACGAAATGCGAGCTTCCAAGATTATGCAGGCAAGGGTAAAAGCTGCCGAGAATATCGAGATTTACTGGAATACAGAAGCCAGAGATTTGAGTGGAGAGGAAAAAGTAGAAGCAGTTCATGTAATCAATAATCAAACGCAGGAAGAATCTGTAATTCCTGTTGGAGCTTTCTTCGTAGCAATTGGTCATAAACCTAGCACCGAGATTTTTGAAGGACAGTTGGATATGGATGAAGCTGGATATATCATCAATAAGCCCGGGACTTCTCTCACCAATATCGAAGGTGTATTTGTTTCTGGAGATGCTGCTGATAATGTATATCGTCAGGCAGTAACTGCTGCCGGAACCGGTTGTATGGCTGCCCTGGATGCAGAAAGATGGCTGGCTGCGAAAGAAGCAGCTATCGCTTAGTCAAATAGATAATAAAAAGGCTGGAAGGAGGATTTTGTATCTCTTTCCAGCCTTTTTATTTGTCCTATTTTCCTTCCAGTCAGGATTTGTTGCATTTCAGGTGAATTGCTGGAATTTTTTTAGTACTAAACCTTTACCTTCGTCCAATTAATTTAGCTTCATGCACATAAAAGACATAACCTTTCTAAAAGCTCTTACCGATATTTCTCGTATTGCCGGAGAAGAAATCCTGAAGATTTATCATGATGAAAGTCAATTTGATCGTGTAGACTTCAAGGCAGATGATTCTCCCCTTACCCTGGCCGACAAAGCTGCACATAATGTAATTGAGGCTCGGCTTACAGAAATGAGTCCTGAGATTCCTATTCTTTCAGAGGAAGGCAGAGATATTCCTTATGAAGAGCGTAAGTCATGGTCTCGCTTTTGGCTGGTCGATCCTTTGGACGGTACCAAAGAATTTATCAAGCGAAATGGGGAGTTTACCGTCAATATCGCTTTGGTAGAAGGAAATGAAGTCATCATGGGTTGCGTTCATGTGCCCGTTAAAAATATTACTTACTTCGCGGCCAAAGGAGAGGGCGCCTATGTAAAAGTAGGAGATGCAAGGGCTGAAAAAATCGACGCCAATAGCTTCAGTATGGAAGATTCCGCTTTGCGTTTGGTCTGCTCACGTTCGCATATGACTGCGGAAGTAGAGGCCTATGTCCAGCAGTTCGATAAGCCCGAAACGGTTTCTATGGGGAGTTCTCTGAAACTGGTACTGATTGCAGAAGGGAAAGCAGATATTTATCCTCGCCTGGGACCTACTATGGAATGGGATACTGCATCTGCACAAATCATCGTAGAAGAAGCTGGTGGCAGAGTTATTCAAGCCGAAAGTGGAGAAGTGATGATCTACAACAAAGAAAATTTACTGAATCCTTATTTCATTGTCTTCGGGCAAGTGAATGAATAAGATATTCATACAGTCTGTCATTGCGAAGGAAGTGAAGCAATCCCCTTGACTAAATTAACCGTTGAGAATCAAGGAGATTGCTTCGTCTTTTAGAAGAACTCGCAATGACAGCTTTGCTGGAGTTTTATTCAGCAATCTTTTATAGAGAAAAGCTAATACGTATCTTTAGGAATAAAAACATTTATTATCCTAAGATGCGTATTAGCTTTTTGTATAGGTGCAGCCTGGCAATTTTATTCTCAATTCTTTTTTCCGGTTTTCTCATGTTTAGGGGAACAGATGAGCTTCCTCTTAAAATGAAACTTTCCGAATACGGATTTTTCGAAGGGAATATTGCTGAGCAAAAACCTGCCAAGGGCGTTTTGCCCTATTCTCTCAATACAGCTCTCTTTTCTGACTATGCAGAAAAATTACGCTTTGTAAAATTGCCGGAAGGAGTACAAGTCCCTTACAATGATAAAGAAGTGCTTGACTTTCCTCTGGGTACGACCATCATAAAAACTTTCTACTATCCTGTGGATGCGAGGAAGCCTGAAAAAGGCCGAAAATTGATGGAGACTCGTTTGTTGATCCATGAGGAGAAAGGCTGGAAAGCCTTGGCTTATCACTGGGATGATGATCAGACGGATGCAGTTTTGGAAGTAGCAGGAGCACGCAAAAAGATCAGCTGGATAAATGAGGCGGGTAAAAAGCAAAAGCTGGAATATGCCATGCCAGATGTAAATCAATGTAAAGGTTGTCATAGTTACGAGGGGGAAATGAAGCCGATAGGGCCTTCCGCTCGTCAATTGAATGGGGAATTTCCGTATGAAAGCGGATCCGCAAATCAATTGGAGAAAATGAAAGATATGGGCTGGCTAAGTGGTTTGCCTGAACATGAGGAAATTCCTCGCATGGCAGTTTGGGATGATCCTTCCACCGGAGATCTTGATGCCAGAGCCCGGGCATGGTTGGACATCAATTGTGCCCATTGCCACAACTCTAAAGGACCTGCCAGTACCTCTGGATTTTTCCTCGATGTACATCAGGACGATCCCTCGGTATTTGGTGTGATGAAAACTCCGGTAGCAGCGGGAAGAGGTTCTGGTGAAAGGGATTATGATATCCTTCCCGGCGATGCCAATGCCTCTATTTTATACTATCGCATCAATTCTGAGGACCCCGGTATTATGATGCCTGAACTTGGCAGGAAACTTATTCACAAAGAAGGAGCTCAGCTTATCAAGAACTGGATAGACGCGATGGATTGATATTCATAATTTGGGCTTCTCTGTAATTTCCTCTATTTTACCACTGGACCGGGATATATTTTATTTTCTATATAGGTAAACATCGCAGGCCTTCCAGGGTTAATATGTTTGATAAAAACATCCTTAGAAAGCTATGCGAAAATTCAAATCCCGAAATTTCAAAAAGCAGTATGACCTTGGTAAATATTCTGATCTGTATCGGAATAGCATATTTTCCACCCTCAAGCAAAGTCCTTACCATCAGGACCGATTGATGCCTTTTGAACTAGATTTTGGTCCGGCCAGTTTTCGGATAGCGCGGCATTTTGGTTTTTGTAAAGGAGTGGAGAATGCCATAGAGGTCGCCTATGAAGCTTTGGCAACGCATCCCGACAAGCGGGTGTATATGATCAGTGAACTGATACACAATCCTTTTGTAAATGATGACTTGAAAGCCAGAGGGCTGGGATTTATCAAAACAGCCAAAGGGAAACAATTGATTCCCTGGAAGGAAATCAAGGCAGAGGATATTGTGATCATCCCTGCTTTTGGTACAACGCTGGAAGATATGAACCAACTCAAAAGTCGGGGAGTCTGCCTGGAAAAATGGAATGCCACCTGCCGTTTTGTGGAAAATGTCTGGTTTCGGGCCAGAGAGCTTGGGGAGCAAGGTTATAGCATCATAATTCATGGAAAGTTTCGCCATGAAGAAACGCTTTCAACTTTGTCTCATAGCCGGGTGTATGCCCCTACGGTAGTGGTTAAAGATATGAAAGAGGCGGAGATCCTGAGCGATATTGTCAGAGGGAAGAGAAAATCAGAAGAGTTTTATCATTTTTTCGAGGGAAAGTTTTCCGAGGGATTTGATCCGGCAAAACACCTGGAACGTGTAGCGGTCGTAAATCAAACGACCATGTTAGCTACAGAAACGGCAGCAATATCGGATCACTTTAAACAAATATTCAGAGAAAAATTTGGCGAAGAGGAGCTCAGTCAGCATATCGCCAATACCCGCGATACTCTTTGTTACGCCACAAAAAATAATCAGAGTGCTACTCAAAGATTGCTGGATCATCCTGCCGATCTTGCCATTGTGATTGGAGGAAGGAATAGCTCCAATACGTCCCATTTGGTTGAGTTATGTGAGGAACAACTACCGACTTATTTTATTGCTTCCGAACGGGATATCCTTAGCCGAAACCGGATCAGGCATTATGATTTCCGTTCTCATGAAGAGCAGGTAATTACTAACTTCCTTCCGAAAAAGGACCAGGTAAATATCCTCCTGACAAGTGGAGCCTCATGTCCGGATTCCATTGTGGAACGCGTGCTATTGCGTTTGCTTGAAAACTTTAAAGGATTGAAAACCCTGGAAGAAATTCTGGAGGGATATCAGAAAAATGTGGTAGCTGTAAAGTAAAAACTACTTTGCGGCACAAGTCGGGCAAGTCCCCTGAATCAAAATATTTATTTCCTCCATGCGGTAGCCCTCTGGAAGTTTGGGAGAGGGATAATGAGTGTCATTGATGCAAGTAGTTTTGCTACAGGAATTGCATTTAAAATGAACGTGATCATGCTGATGAACTTCATGCTCTCCGCAAGAAGGTTCGCAGAGGGCATATTTCATCGCGCCAGAATCATCAAGAACCTTGTGAAGAATGCCTCGATCCATAAAGGTAGACAGGGTGCGATAAATGGTAACCCGATCACATTCACCTGTCATGGTATCTTCGATATTTTTCTGACTAAGTGCCTTCCCCTCCTTTAGAAAAACCTCCAGGATATCTTTCCTGCTACTGGTATTTCTTAAGGAATAATTGGACAGGATTTGCAATGCACTTCTCATATGACAAAGATAGGGATTTTCATATAAAGTGAGAAAGAGAAAGCCCTCTGTTCCAGCAGAGGGCATCGAAAAAACCAATTAATACTACTATTGTGTTCTTTTTTTGTTTTCAACTTGTATATATCTCTTCTCCCTAAGCATAATTAGGGCTAAGCACTTTTGATAAAGTGTTTCCATGAAGAGGACCAATGTAGACGAGGATTGTTAGGGGAAATCGGGTAGGTATCTATATAACGGCCTTCGACTCAGGATATTTTCTATTTCGGGAAAATGAAAAAGTCTCTCCCATTCGGGAGAGACTTTTTTTGTATATATCCAGAAGTTAATCGGGAAATTATTCGAGTCTGATGCGTTTGTAAACAAGGGCTTCATCGCTCTGGATTTGCAAGACATAGATGCCTCTTGCCAGGGTAGAAGGAAGCTTAATGGCTTCGGTGTAATTGCCCATTATACGACCTACTTCTTTGGTGTACACCTGCTTTCCATCAATAGAAATGAGGGTTAAACGCAAATCTTCCAAATCAAGATTCTCAAAGGATACTTCAAATTCTCCCCGATTCGGATTCGGATAGATGCTGACATTGTTTAGCATGTCTTCTTCTATCCCTACAGTAGTGATAAATATAGTGTCTGTGGCTGTTGAACTTCCACATCCATTGGTAACTGTTAAACTGACAATGAAAGTATCATTGCTGTTATAAAAGTGTGCCGGATTTGCAATGCTATCAGTAGCACCATCTCCAAAGTCCCAGGCATAAGTAGTACTGCTATCCACGCCGCTAGACGTATTGGTAAATCCTATAATAGAACCTGCTGATTCAAATGTGAAGGAAGCTACAGGGCTTCCAGGAGAAGCCAAAAGCTCAACAGTAGCTTCAACGCTACATCCTTCTGCATCCGTAATCATTCCTGTATATGAACCGGCGGGAATTCCACTCAGGTCTTCGGTACTGTCTCCATTACTCCAGGCGAAGGTATAGGGACCTCCATTTCCACCGCTAACCGAAATAAAGATGCCGCCTGTTGAATCTCCATCACAAGCTGGATTTATCAAGCTGTCAACAACAACAAGAATCGGCTCAGACTCTGATACAGTCAAATTAGGAGAAGTCAGGATACATCCTTCTGCATCCGTAATGGTACCTGTATAATCACCTGCAGGTAGGCCATTGATATCTTCCATGTCGGCACCATTGCTCCATAAGAAACTATATGGGGCCACTCCACCGCTTACACTAATAGATATCGATCCTGTAGAATCTCCATTACATACAACATTCACAATGGTATCAAGGGCTACGAGAATCTGAGGAAGTTCAACAATGCTAGCTGTATCACTTGCTGTACAGCCAAGACTATCAGCAACTGTAACGATATAGGTGCCACCAATCAGGCCTACAGCAGAAATCGAATCCTGAGTAGGAGTCGTATTCCACATATAAGAAGCGATCGGTCCATTTACGCTACTTGCATTTGCATTGATTTGTCCCGTTTGGTCTCCAAAACAGAGACTGTCAACTACGACCACTGCATCTACTGTTGGTAGGCCAGCATTGATCGTGATGGTTACGGTATCTGTACCACTCAGTCCGAGTGAGTCGGTAACTACTACACTATAATCCTGAACCAATACGCGAGCGCTATCATTTTGAACGCTAATCATGCGTGTAGTTTCGCCAGTACTCCATAGGTAAGAAGCACCTGGGCCAGCATCCAAGATTGCACCTATACACAGGGTGTCATCAGCTCCCAGGGAAACCATAGGAGGAACTCCCAGGGTGAAGTCATCAAAACCGAAACCTTCATCCGTAACACTGAAGTCAGATCCAAATGCTACGCGGAATAATACTGAAGTTTGTCCAAGGAGAGTAGAATCCAACGGCTGAATGGCTCTCAACCATTGACCGGATGAACTACTACCTGTTCCTGTCCAACCTGTCTGTTGACCTCCGGGATTACCGGAAATGGTACCGTCATTGAACCAATTATTGGGGTCATCTTCATTTCCGAGATTCGTCCAGTTGGCACCCAGATCTGTAGAATACTGTAAAACTGCTCCATCAAAACTTGTCTCTGCATCCCAGTAAATACTTAGGGCGAGCACTGTTCCCATAGGGGCATTGCTTAGGTTAAAACAAGGGCTGGTAACTTCAGAATTCTCATTTAGATTATAATCTCCTTCCAAATTGGTGACCCAGGCCATTGTACCGCCTGCTGCTGCATTGATGAGGGTATTGGCGGGTACTCCCAATTGCCAGCTATTGTTTACACCAGAAGTGGTCCATCCTCCAGCACCATTTTCAAATCCTTCGGTATAGGGGAAAGTGTTTACGGCAGGGACAACGGTTACATCCGCTTGTATCGTATCATTAGTTGCATTATTATTTCCGCTGAAAGGAGCTACAACAGCGCTAAGGCTGTAATTGGTATTTCCTTCAAGATTTACTCCTGAAATATCGAGAACTGCAGTTTGACCACTCAATAAGCCTCCGCTATTGAGGGTTCCAGAGAAAGTTTGAGGAGCAGCTCCGCCGGTAACTTCCAGATCAATGCTTACGGGATTCGCTGCCAGATCAAGGCTGTCTGATCCTGCATTTTCCAGAGTAATGCTAACGGTAGCATTGCTATCAGCACAAGTCAGGCTATTGGGAGAAATAGCGATCAAGGCCAAATCAATCGGAGCAAAGTCAAAGATTTCAATATCATCTATAGCGATATCAGAAGTAAAATCACTTCCTCTAGTTGATCTGAAGATTAGCTGAACCGTATTTCCCAATCCAGCCAGAGATGCCTGTGCTTCTAACCAGGGATCAGTTTCTTCAGCTTGTTGCTCTCCACTAATAGAAAAAAGAAGACTTCGTCCTGAGGCTCCCTGTGCAAATACTTCCAATGTACCCATGTCCTCACCGTGCATGTGGTACCAAAAAGATAATCTTGGATTGGCCAGTGCACTTAGGTCGATACAAGGACTTGTCAGTTCGGAAACATCTCCTGTATTCCCATTGGTTGCTTCATAATACATATACAAAGAACCATTTGGGGTATGGTCATCGAGAGGGCCTGTATCAGAGGAATTGGTAGTACCGTCTGATTCAACAAACCAGTCTCCATCATCATCCGTTGAATTCAACCAACCGTTCAGGATGGTACCTGGACTTCCTGCTGTAAAGCTTTCCATATCTTCCAGGAGGGGTGCATTGCTTCCTTGTGGAGTTGTAGCACTTGCTCTGGCTGTATCATTCAATAAACTTCCATCATCAGCAATCGAGAGAGAGGCCAACAAGTCATAGTTTCCGGGTACAGACAAATCTGCTGCATTGCTCACCTGCACGATCAAACTGGAATCTACTTCGAGCATTCCTGTACTTAGGGTCGTGGAGAAAGTGGGCACTCCGTTTAAGGATACATTGATATCCATATTCGAACTAGCGAAATCAAGGGTAGCCAGTCCCTTATTGGTTACTTCTACCGAAACGACTTCTGCAGAACCGTAGCAGGCAGTTCCGTTTGGACTTACGATCCGGGTCATTTCCATATTGGTTGTTGGCAACTCAAATAAAGAAACATCATCCAGAGCAATATCTCCACTAAAGCTTGTACCCCTGGTTGCTACAAACTTAACTTGTATGGGGCCGCTAAATCCTGCCAGATTGCTTACTGATTGAAGCCATGCAAGTCCTCCTGAACCTTGCTGTTGGCCTTGTACAGAGAAAACGAGCGTTTCTGTTCCCGTAGCGTCGATAATATATGCTTCAAGTGTACCAATGGTAGAACCATACATATAATACCAGAAGGAAAGTCCAGGGTTAGTCATTCCACTTGCATCCAGGCAAGGACTGATTAGGGTAGTTTGATCTCCGGTGCTTCCTTCACTCGCTTCAGTATACATATAGGTTCCTGCTCCTGTCGTATGATCCTGATCAGGACCTGTATTAGAAGAACCTGTAGGACCGCCCGTTTTCACAGACCAGTTGTAATTATCGCTAGGTCCAAGGGGATCATTGACCCATCCATTCATCAAACCTGTCCCATTCCCAACAGAATTTCCATCATCAACAAAAGTTTCAAAATCCTCTAAAACAGGACCGGTAAATAGGGGAGAAGATATTACATTAACGACCAGGGTATCATTGGACGTTACCGGATCATTTGGATAGCTGGAATAGATGCGAAGTGTATAAACTCCTGCAGCAGAGAAATCTCCAGTAGATCCGAAGACAACATCCAGGGTCGCATTAGGCATTAAGGTCCCGGAAGTCAAAGATTCATTTAGAACGAATGAATTTGGCCCGCTTACATCTAGGGTAAGAGCCGTATTATTGGCAGCAAAATCCAGCATGCCGGTTCCCGCATTTTTTAGGCTAACCGATACTTGTTCGGTTGAACTTAAACAAGTTCCACCAATAGGGGAGTTGATGGAAATTGTTGCGAGATCAACAGGAGAATTAATTATAGCAATATTGTCAACAAATACGTCATAATCCTCAGGATCATTGACGGTTCCTTCATAGGCGAAAAAAGCAAGAATTATGCTTTGCCCCAAGAATTGATCGAGCGGAATAATTTCATGTTGTCCACTTGAGCTGACTACACTGCTGTCAGTGTAGCTTCGTAAAGCAGAATAATTTAGCCCTCCGTCGACTGAAACCCGTACTTCTACCAGGTCATCAGAACCCATTTGGCTGGGATTCGTGTTAGCAAAATCAGTAATAGCAAAATCATATTCCAATTTTGCTCCTGCTTGGACAGTAAACATTGGGCTTATGATCCAGTCTTCATCTCCGGTAGTATATAAATTAATTTTGGCAGCATCTCCATTTGCACCCACATTCGCAAAGTCGTCTCTGACCCATTGCGAAGTAGTTCCAGTTGGAGATGCAAATCCCTCTCCTTCGCTCCATCCAGGGGAGATTGTGGAGAGGTTGGAACCATTAAATCCTGAAAAGTCTACGATAGGCAAACTTTGCCCGTAGGCAAAAATTCCCGTACATAGAAAAGCAATTAGCATGTAAATCTTCTTCATCATGTAAAGGTTAAGGTTGATTACAATAAATGGGTGGTAAAAAAATGCGGAAGGCCCGGCCTATAAATAAGCGGGAAAGGAAAAGTAGGAGGCTAAAAAATGGAATACGCAGTAATGCGCTTCTTGTAGTAAGCAGTAACATAATGTAGCCTTTGACCAAACTCAAAAACAAAAACAGAACACATTGCTTTCCTTGCATTGCATTCTGTTTGTGTAAGTAGGATGTACTGGATTCGAACCAGTGACCTCTGCCCTGTCAAGGCAGCGCTCTAAACCAACTGAGCTAACATCCCAGTAAGCACAAATATAAGCTGAAAATTGGAAAGGGAAAATTTAAAGGAGGATTTGATGAAAGTGGATAGAAAGGGGAGTAGCAGCTGGATTTTGGAAAGCGAAAGCCAGCAGATAATCCGGATGTGGATATGCATGACCTAGTTCCCATCCTTCTTCCTCAAGTAAAAGGCTGTGCGAATGCAGACTCAGGGGGGAGAGTTTTAATTCAAATTCGTTGAAAAGAAGTTGAGGCCCGACATTGGCCGATTTATAGATGGCTTCTTTCAGGGTCCAGCGGTGAAGAAATTCATCTTTTGCTACTGCTGCTTCCTTTGCCGCCATTGAGCTTTTTTCTGCTGGCATAAACACATGCCTGCCATCTTCCAGGCTGATACTTCTTTTTCTGTACTCTATATCAATTCCTACTTCGTGAGCAACAGAGGCGATAAAAGCAAATCCTCCAAAAGAATGGCTCAAATTGAAATGCAGTTGATGTCCTTTAAGGTAGGGCCTTCGGTGTTCATTGATAGCAATGGGTACAGTTTTAGGAGAGACATCCATCATTTCTCCCAGTAATTTTCTCATCAATAATCTCCCGAAGAGAAATTCATTCCTTTTGCCATTTGTTCGATACATTTTGAGTCTTTCCTTTTCGTCCTGGCTTAACAGGAGTTGAGAATTATTACGCTGTAAACTTTCTCCCATTAAGCTGAAAAAAATATGTACCTCTCCAGGCACCAAAGGATCTAGATGGGGAATGCCGCTATGTAATTGAAAGCCATCCATCAAAAGAGACTCAATTGCAGTTTCCAGTTAAAACTTCTTCGATGATATTTACAAGGTCCATGATCCTGTATGGCTGTTTTATGGGCTTTGGTTGGATAGCCTTTATTGCTACTCCAGTCATAGTGGGGAAATTCTTCTCCCAGCATTTCCATGAGTTCATCACGATAAGTCTTGGCCAAAATAGATGCTGCCGCAATATTCAGGTATTTTCCATCTCCCTTTACAATGCAGGCATGGGGAATTTCAGGATAAGGTCGGAAACGATTTCCATCTATACTCAGAAATTCGGGCCGAATGCCCAATCCCGCTACTGCTTCATGCATGGCCTCATAGGTCGCGTTAAGGATATTTACCTGATCGATTCGGCCTGCTGATATCATTCCTACATTCCATGCCAGTGCATGTTCCTGGATATAGGGCCTGAGAGCCATTCTCTTTTTGTGGCTAAGCTTTTTTGAGTCTGTGAGATCTGCATGTTCAAAATCCTGAGGTAGGATAACAGCAGCGGCCACTACCGGACCAGCCAGACAACCCCTCCCTGCTTCATCTATACCGGCTTCAAACTTGGTCTGAGAATGTTGGAGTAAAAGACTCATGAGGACTAAGATAAGGCAGGCATCCCGCTAAAAGCAATTGTAAAATAAAAAAGCGGAGCATGGATAGATGCTCCGCTTCATTAGTAAATATATTTTATACTTGTTTTTGAAGACTAAATCCAGCATTTGCGAATTGTTGCTCCTTGTCCAGCAGGGTTTGCTCTGTAGCTTTTTTCATTCTGTCTTTCCAGTGGAGAATCATCACCGCTGAATAGGCATAGACGAGGATTCCTCCAAGTGCCAGTCCAGGTGAAAAGCTTAGGAAAAAAGCTCCCAGGCAAATGCTAAAAAAGAACAGACTATTTCCCCATAATACCATAGCTGCCTGTTTGTGGTTCAATCCCAATCTGAGGAGAATATGGTGAATATGTCCACGATCCGGATCGAAAGGGGATCGGCCATGTAGAATTCTATTGATCATAACCTGTGAAACATCTGCGACCGGAATGATGATCAAAGAGAATACAAAGCTCACAAACAAACTGTTGATGGATACAAATCCTGAAAGGACTGCTGTTGATTGAACCAGCTTTATACACATGATGGCAATGATGAAGCCTAAACTGAGTGAGCCTGCATCTCCCATAAATATTTTGGCTGGAGAAAAGTTATATCTCAGAAAAGCCAGAGTTGCTCCCAGTCCGGTAAATGCCAGAAGACTATAGGTATATAATCCCAGGCTACTGAAAATCAATCCCAGGCCCAGAAAGCAAATGGAAGATAAACCACCTGCCAGTCCATCAATTCCATCTATCAGATTGAAGGCATTGGCCAGTCCTACGATGGCAAAGGTGCTAATGATATATTGAGCCGGAAGGGAAAGACTTTCCAATCCGAAAATGTCATGTAAATGGGTAATCCTGATCCCTCCATAAGCAGCCAGGGCTGCCATTGCGATTTGGATAATGAACTTCTGCGTAGCATCCATTTCCAACAGATCATCCTTAAGACCCATAAAGAATATTATGAGTACTCCAATAAAGCCCATCTTCAATTCAGGACTTTGGCCGAGGTCTGCGAAAAGAAAGAACGCAAAAGCGAGTGAGATCAATATTGCAACTCCTCCTAGTGGAGGCACAGGAGTAGTATGTTGTTTTCTATGATCAGGTAAATCAAAGAGTTTCTTCTCCCGTGCTACTTCAATGATCACCGGTATGATCTTGTAGCAAAGCACAAAAGCTATGAGGGTGGAAACAAGAGTAAGGTAAAGTTCTGTCATCTGGTATATTTTAATCTCTGTATCAAATATGCGGGATTAATTTGAAGACTCAATACCCTTTTGTTCAAAAATTTAACAACTGCTTAATTTTTATTTCCGTAGTAAAAATCGCTCTGATTTTGCTCTAGAGGCCGATTCTGTAAAAAAATGCCTATTCGCCTTTCCGTATTAATTCCGAATTCTTTCTGTTTTTAACATATTACGAATTGTTGAAATTGTTGCCGCTTGTTAAGTGGTTCATTATCAATATATTAAATTGAATAGGGATTCAATTTAATATCGGTCCTGCTAAAGCTTCTATATCGCGTATTTGTGAGGTGAGAGGGCCCTGGAGGATGCAAATTGTAAAAGAAAAAGGGTGGGAAAACTCCCACCCTTCTTTATGCAAAGTTTTATGCGAAACTTACTTAAGAATGATCAGATTAGCTCTCCGGTTGAGGGAGCGATTTTGCTCTGAACTATTGGTATTGGCAGGCATAATTTCCCCATAGGAAATGATCTCCATCTGAGATTCTTTTACCCCTCTGACCCGGAGGTAGAATTGGACTGCCTTCGCCCGGTTTTGTCCCAATACCATATTATATTGGCTTTGAGCCCTGTCATCGGTATGTCCTGCTATCAGGGCTCTTTTTTCGGGATGACGAAGAAGATAATCGCCAAATTCGTTGAGTGTCTGAAAGAATTCAGCCTTGATGATTGCCTGATCCGTATCGAAATAGACAACGGCCTCCTTCAGGTATTCCATCGGCTTTCCAGCGACCATGGCTTGTTGTGGATCGGGACATCCCATTTTTTCAATGGGGCCGTATATCAGTGGGCATTTATCATCCAGATCCGAAAGCCCATCTTTATCCGTATCCGGACAACCTGAAAACTGGGGCAGTCCTGGAACGTAGGGACATCTATCCTGTAAGTTGGGGATTCCGTCTCCGTCTACATCCATATTTCCGGTAGGACAGCCCTGGTTTTGAATGGATCCGGGTGTCAAAGGACACTTATCTTCAAAATCCGTAATTCCATCCTTGTCTGAGTCTGGACAACCTTTATGTTGAACTAAGCCATATACAGTCGGGCAGCTGTCCTGATTGTCAGGAATTCCATCCTTATCAGAATCCATCAGCGCCATAGGGCATCCCATTTCTGTTTTTAGGCCCGCTAAATTGGGACAGAGATCCTCAAAATCGGCTACTCCATCTTTATCTGAATCCGGGCAACCCTGAAAGTCTGCAGGCCCCGCTACTGTTGGACACATATCTACTTTATTTGGGATACCATCTCCATCAGCATCTATATCAGAACTTGGACATCCACTTCTTACACGAGGTCCGGGTTCCATCGGGCATTTGTCAATTTGATCAGGCAGTCCATCACTATCCGAATCCGGACAACCCATAAAGGCGATCATACCGGGAATATCAGGACATTTATCTGCTTGATCCAATACACCATCTCCATCTCTGTCATAAGCGGGGCATCCATTTCTGTCTATGGGGCCAGGCTGTGTAGGACAAACATCTTCTGCATCAACAACTCCATCCCCATCTGAATCAGGGCAACCCATGTATTTTTTTATGCCGGGGATGTCTGGACATTTATCTACATGATCCTTGATCCCATCTCCATCCTGATCATTGATGATTCTGGCTTTTCTTGCTTTATAATTGGTCTTTGGACGAGGTTCTATATCTCCATCCCATATGTAGGAAAGGGTAATTTCTGGCCCTCCTTTTAGGTTGCTAAAGTTGCTAAGAGAAGAAATGTTGACATCATAGCTCAAGCCAATGTCGAAATTATTGAATTTCAGCCCTAGATGGGGAATTACAGCATCGTTTACCCTGTACTGCGCTCCTACTACAAAGGAAACCTCCTGATCGTATTCGTATTCGGCTGATAGGCCTAATGCCATCTGACGAGCTGTACCCTGAATACTATATCTTCCCATAGGCCTCAAAGAGAGTCTTTCCCCTCCAATAAATGAGAAAGAGGCATGCAGATTGGTACGCATGGGTAAAAAAGTTTCACCCGCAATAAAGGTATATTGAGGCTGATTGATATGGGCGAAAGAAGCTCCCAGTTCAATATCCAGTAAACCTGAATTTCCATCAGCCAGGTATTTGTAAACGATACCGGACTGAAAATCTCCCACCGTAGCGCGAGTAAGGGGAAAAATTTCTCCACTCCCTGTACCCGGATTAAAGCCGGTAGAAGGATTGTATTGACTGTCGAAACTAAACTTTGTAGGATCGAAGCTTTTCTGTACGAATCCGGTTTTTAATCCTAAACTAAGATTGTGCTTTCCTTCAAATACCTTGTAACCAAAGCCAATAAGCACCTGGGTATGTCGCAAGGCAGCTACTCCCGGATCATCTCTCAGGATGTCTAGTCCTAACCCAAACCTCCCAAAGGAAAAGTCAGCTGCTCCCGTACTGGTTGTGAAGGGATCACTAATGCTTGCCCATTGTCTTCGGTAGGAAGTAAAGAGACGTACTTTCCCCTCAAAATTTCCAATATTGCCTGGATTGAGAAATTGAGGCGCATTGAAATACTGAGAAAAGCCCGGGTCCTGCCCCCTGAGTGTTGCCAGGGGGAGCAGAAATGCACATATGAATATTTGTAAAGCTTTTTTCATCTCAGGAGGGTCGTTTGTCCTTTAAGTTTTAATTGTTCACCATTTGCAAGGCTGATCAATGCCGTATAGACATAAGTGTCAGCCTGTGCGGGTTCGCCACCATAAGTACCGTCCCAGCCTTCGCTTTGATCGAGGGTTTGGAAGATCATTTCGCCCCATTCATTGTAAACACTGAAGTTCAGGCTGACGATGTTCTGACCTCTGACGAAGAGTATATCATTGAGCCCATCTCCATTGGGAGTAAAGGCTGTAGGTATAAACACATTATTGGGTCTGTCCTCATAAAGAATCGGCGTAGGACTCCCTATACTATCCGAGCACAAATTGCCGGAATAGGCGATCAGTCGAGGCGTGTAGCTCCCAAATTCCTGGTAAAAATGCGTGGGGTTTTCCAGGCTGGAAAAATTATCGCTGCCTGAAGTCGGATCCCCAAAATCCCATTCATAGCGGATCGCATTGCTGCTGGTTGATTGGAAATCTATCTGTAAACCCTGAGGGGTCAATCCCATATCTGTATAGGTGAAACTGACATTCGGCTTCACAGCAGTATAGAAGGTGAAAGGTGGCGAATTGCTCACAGCCCCATCATTATCTATACCCCTTACCCTGATCTCCTGTAAACCAGCAGTTGTAGCTGTGAAATTATAGGTAGACAGAGGCGAGCGTTGTACCAATTGTCCGTTCAGAAGGAATTCGTAGACGGGAAAACTATTGTTGCTCGCAACAAAGCTGGCGGTATTTCCTATACAAATGCTGTCATCTGCGGAGATGTCCAGAGAGTTGAGGAGCATAAGCTTAACATATTCTGCTCGACTCAAAGTATCTCTACACGCTCCTGAACCTGTACTGATCAATTGGATATCATAATTACCTTCTGAGAGGTAGAAATGTACAGGATTGCGAAGGCTGGATTTATTGGAAAGGCCGGATGTCGGATCTCCAAAATCCCAATCGAAACTTTGAGCCAGAGGTGCATTTGCCATAAAGCTCACTTCAAATCCTGTGATTGGATCATAGCCATCTACCGAATAACTATAGTTTGATACTGGTGCCTCTGCCGCAAATACTTCCACCGTCTGAGAATTTATCTCTTCACCAGAGGTACTGGTCGCGCGAACATATATTTCATACTCACCTGCATCTACAAGGTCCAGACTAAAACTTCGATTTGATCCATTTTGAGCTAATTGATCATTTACAAAGAATTGATAATTGTTGAAGTTGCCACTAGAGGCTTCCACAAGCATATTATCACCAACACAAAGGGTCTCACCACTGCTAAAGCCTAAAGGTTCCTGTACAGACATGCCCAGCAAGGAAACAAAGCCGGGTCTGTAAAGAGTATCAGTGCAACCGCCTTCTCCGCGAGCTATCAATGTCGCATCATAAGAACCCACTGCTGGATATATATGCATAGGATCCCTAAGGGTGGAGTTGTTGTTTGATCCGGATGCCGGGTCTCCAAACTCCCATTTATAGGCAAATGATCCTGAACTCAGATTATTGAACTGCACACTAAAGCCTTGCTGACTTTCCCCCAATAAAGTGTAGGAAAAATCTGCTTTTGGAACCTCAGCGATATAGAGAATGAAAGGCTCTGTCCTATAATTGATGCCTTCTGCAGATGTGGAAGCAACCTCTACTTCCAGGGCTCCTGCCTGGGTAGGATTATAGACCAATACGTTTGAAGTCCCTGTTTGGGTGAAAACATCATTGACATAAAAGTCATAATTGGTATAGGTGGTCGGAACCGTTATATAGGTGATAACATCTCCCATACAAATGGTATCGCCGTTTTGGTATACCAAAGAGTCCCCATTGGGATAATAAGTCTTGGCGAAAAGATCGATCCCGGTTGAAGGCTCGACTTTTCGAATCAATTCATTGAAAGCATCTCCGATATAGAGGGTATTGGTTCGGTGATCCATAGAAATGGCTGTAGCACCACTAAAAGAGGCCTCTATCCCATATCCATCCTGTCCTCCTACATTTCCGGCTTCTCCGGCATAGGTCGTAACGGAATCTCCTTCTATTCTTCTTATGACATAATTGTAGCCATCCATCACATAAATGGCCCCATCTTTATCTGAAACCAAATCCCAGGGATAATTGAAACGCGCTTGCGAAGCATCTCCATCATCACTTCCCAGCAATCCCGAGCCTGCTATCGTAGAGGTAAATCCTGTAGGTTGTACCCTGCGAATTCTGTGGTTCCACTCATCAGCGATCAGGATAGAACCATCCCAATCCATTTCAATTCCATAAGGGCGGTAAAAACGAGCCTGAACTCCAGGACCATCTACGTATCCGTCTATAAAGGCTTTCCCAGCAATTGTGCTCACTTGCCCTGTTGTACTGATCTTTCGGATCGTATGTGCTACGTGATCACAAACATACAGGCTTCCATCTGGTGCAATGGCTATACCTGTGGGATCAGCAAATCTGGCGGTAATTGCTGAACCGTCTCTTACCCCAAAAGAACCGCTACCTGCTATTGTACTTACAATTCCATTGGTATCGATCTTTCTGATCAATTGATTTTTGGTATCAGCGACATAGACATTCCCTACAGAATCACATGCAAGTCCCCAGGGGGAATAAAATCTAGCGGTAGCTCCCGGACCATTATCTGCACCGATATCTCCTGTACCTGCAAGGGTGCTAACTATACCGGTAGTAGGGTCATACTTTTTTATCTTGTGATTCCACCTGTCGGCAATGTATACGATCCCCTGACCGTCAACGGCTATACCGTGAGGATTGTTGAAGAGGGCATCTTGCAGAGCGAGGCCATCAGCATCACCGGTAGTTTCTACCTGACCTGCTACAGTTGTTACCAGCTGCCCTTGAGCAACTGGTAAAAAACATGCCGAAATGGCCAGTATAGAGAATATAATTCTATAGAGATTTCTCATGCGATTTATTAGGAAATCGAAGTCAAAACTTTTTCTTGATTGAGTTCATCCTGGAAGGCAATCGGGTTGCCCAGGGCTTTTTCCAGGGTATTAGAGTAAGCTCTTGAAATGGCTTTCCAGGTGTACATGACCTGGGCCAACTCTTTCATCTTTTCCCCGGTCTCTGCACGCAATTCAGGTGTCAGATTTTCCAGGTGCTCCAGCAATTGTTCTGCATTCTCAAAATAGAGGGCTTGCTTTTCTGTTGTATTCACATTGAATACCGTTCCTCCAAAAGCAACTACACATAAGCCCAGATTCATGGCTTCTACCAGACTTGGATTGGTGCCTCCTGCACTATGGCCATGTAGATAGACATAAGCATTGCTACGAAGCATATCCAATACTCGGGCATCTCTGATAAAATCCAGCAGATAAATGTGATCATGATGGCCATACTTCTTTCGCATATTTTGTCCAAAAGCGCTATCCTCCCAGTTTCCAAGTATGACTACTGAAATGGAATTGTTGCGGGAAAAAGCATCCAGGATCATTTCGATATTGTTTTCCGGTTCAATCCGGCAGGCTTTTACTCCATATTTTCCATTGAGGAATGGATATTTGGCGAGATCTTCTGGCTGGATTTGAGCTGTTTTTGCATGATCTCCCCCATAAGCAATCATATCAGATTCCTTTTTATATACAGCGGAAACATAATCCTGAATCCCTGCATTATCTGCGATGATACGATCGGCAAATTTTACTGCGATTTTCTCTGCCAGCTTTAGATATGCTTTGGCGAATTTTCCCCATTTCGGGCGACGCCATTCCAGTCCATCGATATTGACGACTATTTTCTTCTTTCTAAAGAGGAGTTTGAGTAAAGGTAGGATGATGCAACCTGAAACGCCTAAAACCAGCAAAACATCATTGCGGGTAATGGCATGCAGCATCGAAAGGATATCATAGGGAACACTTTGAGCCCCATTCGGCTTTACTGGAATGTATTTAATTTTCGCCCCCTCCCAATTATCCGTACGTTCTTCCGGTAAATAGTTACGGGTGCTGTTGTATACCGTAATATCATATTTATCCCTCAATTCCAGAACGAAATTGTGAGCAAGAGTTTCTAAACCTCCATATCTGGCGGGTACACCTACCACGCCAATTACGGCTACGCGTGTTTTGTTCTTCATTTAATCTTATTAATCAACTCCCAAATATTTGTCAATTTGTCGTACTTTCCAATTGATAAAATATACAAATCAAACATTGATTATTAAGATTGAATACTCGTTCAATAGGTTGTGGAGGCTATTTCGATCCATTTATAAAAAAAAAGAAGCCAGCATCTTGCATGGCTTCTTTTTTTGGATTAGACCTTATTTGTATATGCTATCCAAATTATTGGATGAAATGTGTTCTGGCTTTATAAGATTTGGTATCCAGTATCCATAGACCATTTTCTTCCCGGAATCCCAGATCTTTATAGTGTTCTTTCACCAGGGCGTTTTTCGGTGTGGCTAAGTACTCGCCGATGATCTTTGACTTGCCCAATTCTTCTGCTTTTTCGACCAGTTTATTCAGGACATACTTTTCTACATCTCTTTTCAAGACCCGACAACTCATGATCCAGGTATCGATAAAGAGTGCATCTGCTTGTATATCCAGGATCAAAAAACTGATCAATCCATATTCCCCAAACTTATCTTCCAATTTTATATAGAATCCCATTCGATTGTCAGCGGCGATGATATCCTTGATCTGTTGTTCGTCATATCGGATGGTGCGCAGGTTGAATTGATTGGATCTTTGACTCAGCTGGGCCAATCTCGGCACATGGAAACTGTCAAAGCCAGCAAACTTTCCTTTCATTTCCAGGCTTTGCAAATAATCAGCTATAGAACCGAAGTTTTGCTTGAGTTTGGCTCTATCTGCTTCTTCCTGGTATTTTTTGGTTCTACCGCTATCCTCATTTGAGAAGGAACTGCTTTCAAAAAGATTGAGTTCTTCTACAAAAGACAGGTAATGAGCGGGATCCTCTGGAAGTTCTGGTACCGTCACCTCTGGTAATTCACTTCTGACAAGATTTCTTTCGAAAGGATTATCATCCAGAAAGACCATGGAATCAAAGCCAATATTGAGGACCTGCTGAATGAAGCGAATATTGTCTGCCTTATTTTCCCAATTAGCTACAAAAACAGAAATGTCATCCAATCGGAGGACCATTTCGGGATGTTTCTCGAAAGGCTCTTTGGCCACGGATTCGGTATTCTTGCTGCAAATGGCCAGAATGATGCCTCTGTCCTTGAGTTGTTTGGCCCATTGCTGGAGTTCATTGAATGCTTTTCCAATACCTAAATCTCCAACTTGTATGCCTTCCAATCCATCGTCTCCAATGATGCCTCCCCAGCTGGTATTATCCAGATCAAGGATGAGGCATTTTTTGAATCTCCCATAAATGCTCAAAACGATATCCACCATGTTTCGGGCTAAGAGTGGTACAAAGTCCAGACTCTCCGGCATGCTGGCATTGATATAGGTCTTGGAATCATGGGCAAATTCCTGTCCTTTTAAGTGTTGGAGAGAAGCGACATCATTGATAAAAACATTGTCGTATTCCTGTGCAAGCTCCATCAGCTCGAAATTGAGTTTTCTCAATTGATAGGTCCAGGACTGCTGTACTTTATTGCCATAATTGCCAAAAACTCTATCCCTGATCTCCGGGAAATTGGAGATGATGATGCGGGAGGAAGTAGCTGCATTTATACTTTCTATGTAGTGTTTGAATTGGAAAATGCAATGTTTGGCGAAATCTCCTTTCTTTTCCAGTGGGGTCTTGCCAAATCTAGCCCTGAGTTTATAGCTGGTTTTATGAATAAAAACATAATCGGAATTATGCTGATAAAAATCTGAATCGGGATCATTTAGTTGAAGGTCTATCTGATCATAGTCTCCTTCATGTAATTGAATATCTATTTTCCTTTCGTAGCCATAGCCCCTGATAGCTTGGCCCAGTAGTTGGGTGGCAGCGTCTCCGAGTAGAGAAATTTTGATTTGAGGTAAAGACCCATGGTCTTTTTTCAAATTCTTTTTGAGGGTCTGGAAACTAAATGTACTTGTCATGTAATGTTCGATTTTCTATTGATGTGACAAGCTTAGCATTAAAGCCTAAAATCAAAAAGTACATTGATTGTAAAATATTACAAAAAAAATAAACATCTGTAATATTTATTTGCTTCTTGATTATTAATATCCTTCAAATTGCCTTTGTTTCGATGCAAAATCATTCAAACATGAACAAACAAGCCGTATTACAAGCTCTTAATGAAATTTATGTAGATGTTTTGGACAATGAGGAAATCGTTCTTTCGCCAGAAACGGTTGCAGAAGATATCGAGGAATGGGATTCATTGAGCCATATACAGCTAATCGTATCTGTAGAAAAGCATTTTAAACTTCAGTTTAAAACACAGGAAGTACAGGAATTCGCCAATGTAGGCTCTATTTGCGACGCCATTCTGGCAAGAGTGAATGCAGAACTTAGCTAATACTCTTTTTCCACTCTATCATTTATTCCCATCATCAACCCATGAGAGTCATCGAACAATTGGTCGAGGAGATTTCACATCTCGACGCTAAACATGCCAAAAAGCTCAAGCGCGAATTGAAAGAGCGCGACGAAGAATTCTTCTTACATGCAGATCGTTTTTATGATGCCTTTATGGATTTCTGGCAAAATCAGGAAATCCCGATGGATCATGTAGCTTCCTGCTATGTAAAGATGCGGGAGGATATGAATGAGCTATATAAAGACTTCGTAAAACATGAGCAGTATCCCAATACTTCTTTTGAAGCCGTAAATGAGGCCATCTACAACCAGCCAGAGATCATGGATTATCATATGCATGGACTTACGCTGGCTCAATTTCTATGGCCGGATCAGTATGAACGTTTTCATTTCTTCTCACGCTTTTTGGAAAGAGAGCAGCTTCCGATCAAGAAGTACCTGGAAGTTGGAGCAGGACATGGGCTTTACCTCTTAGAGGCTGTAAGAATCATTGGAAAAGAAACGAAATACGATGTAGTTGATATCAGTCCTACCTCTCTGGAGATGTCCAAAAGCCTCATTCAGGAAGAAGGAATCAACTTTTATTTACAAAATATCTTCGATATGAACCCGGAGGATAAGTATGGACTTATCACGATGGGAGAACTTATCGAACATTTGGAGGATCCGCTTTCTATGTTAGTGAAAGCTCGGAATCTTTTGACTGAGTCGGGGATGATCTATATGACAACTCCTGCCAATGCACCTATGATTGATCATATCTATCTGTTTAGAAATGCGGAGGAAATTCGGGATCTGGTTCGTGAAGCAGGTCTGGAAATAGTGGAAGAAACGCATATGTATACAGATAATATGTCGAAGGAGCTGGCAGAGCGTTTTAAATTACCCATGATGTATGCGGCCTTCCTGCGCAGGGCCTAGTGTATTAAGATTAGGATGATAGGGATGAAAAAGGCAGCGATGGGTCGTTGCCTTTTTCTGTTTGAATGAAATTTCTGGATAACTTAGGCTGCTAATTTCTATCCTCCATGAGAGATCTTTTTGATACCATTTCCTCTTACATTCCGCTGAATAAGGACCTCCGAGCAGCTCTTCAGGAGCGGATGGATACTCATTCTTTAAAGAAAGGGAGTCTTGTACATCATGCAGATCAGCTGTGTAAAAAGAGTTATTTTATTAGTTCAGGGATATTGCGTTTGTATTTTTTGAAAGATGGCAAAGAGGTAAGTGAGTTTTTCTGTAGTGAAAAAGAATGGATCAATTCGCCACGGAGCTTTATGATGCAGGAAATAGATGAATACTACATAGATGCCATTGAAGATACTGAAGCATATAGTCTGCATGTAGAAGACCTGATGTATTTATTTGAGCATTTCCCGGAAATGGAGCGTTATTCTCGTCTGGATATGGGAAGCATGTTCAGGCATATGTTTACCCGAATTGTTTCTTTGCGCTTTAGTTCTGCCAAAGAAAAGTACGATCACTTCGCAGAGAACTATTCCCATATACAACATCGAATTCCCCTGGGCATGATTGCTTCTTATCTGGGGATTGCAAGAGAGACTTTGAGCAGGATACGGCGGGGATAGGGGGAGAGGTTTACGTACAAGTACATTTTGTGACTTAGGTCAAAGGAAATGGGGACGAGCGAACATAATTTTGGGAATACCTTAATTATGTGCCCATGAAATTTCTGAAAAAATTGCTTCTGTTTGTTTTGCTTTTGCTTTGTGTCGGAATCGCATTTTTATTCCTTTACACCCCACCCATTCCTCAAAATCACGGAAAGCTTGATTGTGAATTTTTCCCCGCTTTTGGAGAAAGCCGGGCTTTGGTTGTAGGATTTGGAGGAGGAGAAGGAGGAAATGCCTGGGCAAGTGATTACTGGAAAGAAGTCAGGATGGATTTTCAGGAAAGAGGCTATGATTTCCTTGCGATCGGCTACTTTGGTATGGAAAACACCTCTGCCTATCTGGATCGGATTCCCCTGGATGCTATCTATGACAGCATCAAAACCTATAGGAGTGTACCTAAGATTGGCCTGATTGGTGGATCAAAAGGGGGAGAGCTGGTCCTGAATCTGGCCAGCCAATATCCAGAGATAAATGCAGTCGTGGCTATCGTTCCTGCTCATGTGAGTTTTCCAGCCCTTACTCCCTGGGCCAATACTTCGAGCTGGAGTTTTGAAGGAGAGGAAATTCCATTTTCGCCTGCTCCACTCAAGACCCTCAAACCTATGTTGGAAGGCGATCTGCATACTGCTTTCAGCTATATGTTGGAAGATCAGGAGGCCCTTGAAAAGAGTCGAATTCCGGCTGAAAAGATAGGAGGACCTATTTTGCTGATGGCTGCAGATCAGGATGAAATGTGGCCCTCAGCTTTGATGACGGAGGAATTGCAAAAACACCTGGAGGAACATCAATTCCCTTTCGAAGTAAAAAAGCTGATCTTTGAAGGAGGGCATGCAGAACCTCTGGAGCATTTTGATACGGTTTTTAATTTCCTGGACCCATATCTACTGGATAAACAGGATTGAATCATTCTTCCACAGATATGCATCATCTTAGTTGAGATTTAAATATCTTGCTTGCATGAGGGCAGATATTCCCAGCATATCTTTTCGACCGAATCCTGAAAATCTTCAGCTTGAAATTGTAAAAGTGGAGGAGCTTTTTTCCCGGAACCTGGATAGCTTAAACCATAACCCTCAAAAACCTCATCGTCCCGACTTCAACATAATATTGCTGCCTATGGAGGGGAAAGGGAAGCATATGGTAGATTTTCAGGAGTATCAAATAGAATCCGGAGATGTGCTAATGATAGCCAAAGGCCAGGTACATGCTTTTCAGGAGAACCCTGACTATGCGGGCTATTTGCTGTTATTTACAGAAGACTTTGTCCTCCATTACTTTTCTGAACAGACTTTGAAACTCCTGAGTCGCCTGTACAATTATCATATCAATTCTCCATTGCTCAAACATCAGACTTTTGGACAAAGCCTGCTCGATGAGATAAGCAAAGAACTAGAGCATGATTCAGATTTTGGCAAAAATCACATCCTTGCTGCTCTCTTATCTGTTTTTTTACTCAGGCTGGAGAGGGCAAATCTGGAGGTAGAAAAGACAAGTCAAAAACAAGGGCAATACGAGGTGTTCAACTCCTTTCGCTTACTGGTGGAAAAGGACTTTGATAAAACTCGAAATGGGCTGGATTATGCAGCTAAACTTTCCCTTTCCTACAAAAGCCTCAATAAGCTCTGTAAAAGCTTTACCAATAAGACAGCCAAGCAATTTATCGATGACTATCTCATGCTGGAAGCCCGGAGAAATCTGTTGGCTAGCAGTCTATCAATCAAAGAAATTTCTTATAAAATGGGATTTGATGAATTGAGCAATTTTGTAAAGTTCTTCAAGAAGCAGCTGTCAATTACCCCGCATATGTTTCGAGAGCAGAATTTATTCAAGGGGCAGGATTGACCTTTTTTTCGCCCACATTTACCTATTCATTTTCCCAGAGATTGCAGATTTTTGTTTCCTACAAGAAATTTGAATCAATTAATTATGGGCCAAAAACTCGAAAACGCAAAAAATCTGTACCTCGAGGGAATCAGAGATGGTAATTATAAAGAAGCCGTTTACAAATACACTGGCGACCGTTATACCCAGCATAGTACTGGGGTAAAAGACGGACAGGAAGGTTTCATCGAATTCTTTGGGGACTTTGTAAAAAGATGTCCAAAAAGGGATATCCAGATCATTCGTGGATGGGAAGATGGAAATAAAGTCTTTCTACAAGCTTACCAGAACATCAATGAGGGAGAAGCTGAATGGATAACCACAGACTTTTTTGATTATGATGAAAATGATAAGATTGTCGAGCACTGGGATGTGATTTCTGCTTATGTGCCAAAAACGCCTTCTGGTCATACTTCTATCGATGGAGCTACAGAAATTACAGACCTGGATAAGACTGAGGAGAATAAAAAACTGGTGGAAAACCTGATCAAGGATGCCTTAATGTCAGGCGGTGATCCGAGTAAGCTGGGGCAATATATTTCTACTGAAACCTATATACAGCATAACAAAGATGTCGCAGACGGCTTTCAGCATTTTTATGATTTGGCCAATGCTCCCAATCCTCCGCTCAGATATGAGGAGATTGTATTGTTAGTAGGGAAAGGAAACTTTGTATCCACTTTATGCAAAGCAAGATGGAAAGACGATAAAATAGATCAAGAATACGCTCAAGTAGATATTTTCAGAATTGAAAAAGGGAAAGTAGTCGAGCACTGGGACAATGTAGAACCCGTACCCGACAATCCTGTTAATGGCGGTAAGTTTTAGGAAATCCGCTTAGGAGACAGATTGAATTTCTCCTGCAGGTTCAACCCAATTGCCGTCCTCACGGATCAGGTCGATGAGTTTATCAACGGCATGTTCTGTGGGGACTCCTTTTTCAATGACCTCTTTTCCTCTGTATAAAGAGATTTTTCCCGGTCCAACTCCTACATATCCATAGTCGGCATCCGCCATTTCTCCTGGTCCATTTACTATGCAGCCCATAATACCGATTTTAACTCCTTTGAGGTGTTCGGTACGTTTCCGGATCCGCGCCGTAGTTTCTTGCAGATCGAAAAGAGTCCTTCCGCAAGAAGGGCAGGAGATATATTCTGTTTTGGTGATTCGTAGTCTAGCCAATTGCAGCATGCCAAAAGCTGTCCGGATGCGACAGCTATCTGCTTTCTCCATCCAAAGTCCCTCTACCAGTCCATCCACCAACAGGCTACTTCCATTGCTACTCAAAGCAAGCTGGGTTTTAGCTTCTTCATCTATGCGAACATGGGTCGGCAATTCATCATCACTATAGTAATCAAAACTAGCTGGCAAGCTCATTTTCAGGATAAAGGGAGCCTTCAGACCTGCTTCCATCAATCCATAGATCATTTGCCGCCAATCATAGGAAGGCAAGGGAGAATCTGAAGCCAATACAAAGGAGCAGTTCTCGTAGTTTTGTGCATTTTGGGCTACTTCCTTCCAATTCTCCGGTTTCAGTTGGATAAAATTGAGGCTTTCACTTGCCTCTGTTTTATTTGTCCAGGCTTTGGGAGACTCAAAGAAAGGAAAGTTTGTATCCCGATCTGCCAACATGCGCCAGGTATCAAAATCGTAGATGCGTTTTAATCCTCCTGGCAGTTCATAAGGGACTACTTGTGAACCCAGGTAGACATAATCGGAAGCAACATCTGAAAAATTGTACTTATCCAGGGCTTCTACATAGGTATAGCCAATCTCGGAAAGGGAAGAAGCTTCTTCACAATTGTGGCGAATATCAGCGACTACTCTTGGCACTTGTTTCGCACCCAGATTGACAACTTCAATACTTTCTCTTCTTTTGAATTCAAAGGGGTTGAATGGAAGGAGCAGGCCGCTTTCATCCATATCCTTAGTACGCAATTGCTGGGCTTGCTCTATGAAATGTTTCACAAGGAAATTTGCGACTGGCATTTCATGTTCTGGCTCTTCTGTAAGAGAAACCCTTACGGTATCTCCAATTCCATCCATCAACAAGGTCCCTATGCCGAGGGCAGACTTTATTCTACCATCTTCTCCTTCTCCAGCTTCTGTAACTCCGAGGTGCAGGGGATAGACATGTCCATTTTTCAGCATTTCCTCCATTAGCAGACGATATGCCTGTACCATTACCTGTGGATTGGAGGCTTTCATGGAAACTACCAGATTTCTATAGTTGTGGTCTTCGCAGATACGAATAAATTCGAGAGCAGACTCGACCATTCCTAAAGCAGTATCTCCGTAACGACTCATGATCCGATCTGAAAGGGAACCGTGATTGGTTCCGATTCGCATAGCGGTACCTTCTTCCTTACAAATCTTGACCAGGGGAGAGAAACGCTTATATATGCGATCCAGTTCATTTTGGTAACTGGCATCTGTATAGTCTATTTCGGCAAATTTCTTTTTATCCGCATAATTGCCTGGATTGACGCGTACTTTCTCCACAATCCGGGCAGCTATCTCTGCAGCATTTGGGGTAAAGTGGATATCTGCCACCAAAGGAACCTTGCAGCCTCTTTTGTGGAGTTCCTTTTTTATCTCAGCCAGATTGTGGGCTTCTTTTTTGCTGGGGGCAGTAATACGGACATATTCACATCCGGCTTCAACCATGCGCAGGCTTTGCTCAACGGTGCCAATCGTATCCATGGTATCGGTGGTGGTCATGGATTGAATGCGGATCGGATTATTTCCTCCTACTGGTACATGGCCTATCTGTACTTCGGAGGAAGGGATTCTTTGGTAAGAAAAGTGTTTGTGTGAATATGAATTTTTGCTCTGCATATTTTAAAGTTTGGACGGGGATAAATTTCAGGATTCTCCCTCGTTTATCCTAAGAACTAATAAAGGCGAAGATGGTTTTTAGATAGTATTTTCTATATAGACCTGTATTTTTTTGTGAGAACAGCCGATTTTTTCTCCCGTTTTCAGGAATTTTCCTTTGAAGGTAGAAAAGGTGGTGAAAATGAATTCTGATTACACATTTTTGCTGGTGAAAGAGACAATAGGGGAATCATTTGCTTTTTGATGGAGCAAAAGTGAGTAGAATTTGAGGTAAATCGGCTTTATTACCCCGTATGAGGGGATTACTTAGGTGAATGCATGGGAAATAGTATGTTATAATTCTGTGGAAAACGTTTGGTCATTGTGCGGGTATTATGATATTTTTGAAAATCAAATGCAAGAAAACTTAAGTTTGGCTTTGAAAAAGTGAAATTGCACGCGAAAAAACTGAAAACTCAAACTCGAAAAATCAAATTAGCGAAGTGAAAATTAAAAATGGGGCAGTAAAAAATAGAAATTGCTTATACCATTTTTGTAATTTGAGCCAGAAGCTGTTAAAAGATCTATAATTTCCTTTCTCAATCTCTGCTTACCGACCTTCATTACAAAAATTACCCAGGAGTTAAAAAAACTCAAACCTTATGGATTTATACAAAATAATCAGTCAGCTCACAGATGAAGAATTCGATGAGATTCACGGAAACTTTACCGCGAATAAGGCAGAAAAGAGTGCAGCTTTTCTGAGTATCATTCGTGAGAACCCTGAGACACCTGACAAACAGTTCTTAGACGAATTCGACATTTCCCCCTCTGCTTTCTATGTTCTTAAATCTCGTTTAAACCAGAAAATTGAGACCTTTCTCCTGAATAGAGTGGGAGATCCTAATCTGCATGTAATGCGGAGGGTTTTGAATGTAAATGACCTGGTTTTTAATAATCCTCGTGAAATTTCAGTTGCAGCTTTGAGAAAGTTGGAAAAAGAATTGCTGAAATTTGACTTTCCTTACGGTTTGATGATCGTATATAAGGAACTACAGAATCTTCATGCCTTTGATGAAAACCACACTTATTATAAGAGTCGTTACAATCAGCAGGTAGCTTATGCTGTAGCCATGGATAAGGCGGTTGATCTCGTTGTATCCTTTTTCCGATCCTTTGATTCCTTCCACCTCAGTCGCAAAGACAAGGATCATGTTGACATGATTCGTACGATGGAGAAGATAGACAACCTGACCAATCTGTACGAATCACACAGGCTGTACATCTTTAAGTGTATTGTACACATCTTCGCGAAATTATTCATTGAAATTCCAGAAACGATTCGCTGCGAAGTAGAAGATCTGGAGTCCATGTTCGAAAAATCTTTCGAAATTTTGGGCGAATACAAGGATGATGCCTTCTATTTGAACATCAACATCCTGTTCAACTTCCTGCGTTACGTTTATTATGATAACAATCAGATTCGCGACAAGTCCAAAATCTTCTTCGAAACTTTGGATTTCAAAATCGAGGAGTTGATGACTCGTTATCACTTCAACGCCAATACTTCTCTCTTCCTATCGCGTAAGCTGCGTTACCACCAGCGCAACAATACCATTGATCAATTGATCAAGGATGTAGAGAACTATATTTCCAAAATCGAAATTGAGCCTTATCGCATCTCTTTCTTTGTGAACTATCACATGTTCATGGCTAACTCTTATTTCATAGCCAAGGACTACAGAAAAGCTTCAAGAATCCTCTATAATATGAGAAATGAAGTGAATCTGAGAAAACTCGTTCATGTGGACCTCGAGGTGAAATTCTTCCTGGCACTTACCTATGTATGTATGGAAGACTTCGATCTGGCCAACCAGTTGATCCTGAGTTTGCAGCGTCAGCTTCGTAAGAGCACCATGGCTCGTTACGAACATGCCAAGATTTTACTCAAGATTTTAAGTGTTGCCTTAGGTGGAAAACCCAGAACACGTACAAAAAACCTCCGCATCAATATTGAGAAGTGGAAAGAACTGAATGTAGGCAGATATGCTATGTTGACAGACATAGATCTGGAGACGGTTTTTTTACGTGAGGAGACCAGTACACTGGTTATGTAATCAGATAACAGACGAACAGTATATGATAAAGATCCTCCGCCTTTTGCGGGGGATTTTTTGTACCCCTTCGCCCCTGTCTCCCTTTCCCTCGAGGAAGGGAAGGCGCTGCAGACCAATGGATAATTTGTTTTCACTCCCTCACCATGTCCCATTTTAAGGGGACGGTCGGAGAAAAGGGGTTAGTGATCGAGTGGACTGAAAGGCGAGCTTAGGGAGGAAATAGGAGGATGCGAAGGTTCGCTGGGTGTTTTGAACCCCTCCGCGCTAGCAAATCTCCCCTTTTTCGTTGAAAAATTGGAGGGACGCGACTCCAAGTTCATTCAAATTGTCGTATGTGGCTTGTTTCCTGTATTCTGCGCAAAAAGGGAAACGGGGCTTGTATGGAAGGGTTTAAGGGGACTTTTGGCGAAAAGGGGTCAAGAATCGAATGGGCTGTTAGGCTTGCTTAGAATAGAACGCTAGGGAGCGAGTCTTTGCTTTGTGTTGTTTGACCCCTCCGTGCATTCCAGCTTCATTCAAATTGCCGTATGTGGCTTGTATCCCTTATTCTGAGCAAAAAGGGAAACGGGGCTTGTGTGGAAGGGTTTAGGGAGGTCTTAGGCGAAAAGGGGTACAAAAAAACATGCCTCACCTAAATGAAGCATGTTCCCCAGGAAATTCCTGTATGTGTGTTATAACTAAACCGTAATCGCCTCGAGATAACGAGCGTTCAGCGGCTTATTCAGATATTTCTTAACGTACTTGCTACTTGCAGCACGGTCAATATCCTTAGGACTAATAGAGGAAGAAAGCATGATGATCTTACACTTTTCCAACACTGTCTCAGAGAACTTTTCGAAATCTTCGAGAAATTGGAACCCGTCCATGATAGGCATGTTGATGTCTAGAAAGACGATCTCAGGAAGGACATCTTCATCGTTCTGATTCGTGTTTAGAAAGTCTAACGCTTCCTGACCGGTCTGGAATACAAGGATGTTGTCAGCGAAACTGTTGGCTTCGATGATCTTTTCATTGATAATATTATCAATCTCATTATCATCGATCAACATTACGCTTTTATAGGTGGCCATATTGTCCATAGAATTTGGGTTACTCACAGGGTAAAGTTTGGAAATTCAGGCTAAACATCAAACTTTCTGAGGCAATTCTAAGCTCCTCTCCAGAGCAGCCCATGTAAGAAATTTGCCATTATAGTAATCAGTTTGAAATACTTAACTTTTTCGTTTGTATTCCTACTAAAACCAATTTAGGTGCCAAAATGTCCCTATTTGGGTGAATCATTCCACAATACCTGAAATAGGGACAGTACCAAAAAGGAGATTCCAGCATAGTTCATTTTTATGCTGGAATCTAAGCCTGTAAATTTTTTCGAAAAAATGTAGATTTTTGGCTTTCGCAAGAAGAGGGTTTTAGCCAAAATATGTCTCAGAATGACAGAATGGCCTAAAAAGGGAGGTCGTCATCGTCTTCCATTTGCGTTACGTCCAGTGCATCCGGTACGGGAGGAGGAGGAGTGTCAGCTGGAGCACCGGCAGCTGGCTGAGCAGCTTGCACAGGATTCACTCTCCATGCATCCAGGCTATTGAAATATTTTGTCTCTCCCTGAGGACTTGTCCACTCTCTTCCTCTTAGATCAAATTCCACAGTAATCATGCTACCTACCTGATAGGGCTCGATCAAATCACATTTATCCTGTACCAATTGAAATAAAACGTACTGAGGGTACATGGGATTGTCCGCGTACTCGATTACAAATTCACGCTTTCTGAAACGTTCGGATACCTGCTTGGTATCATTTTTTACATGAAGTTTACCTTGTATAGTCATGTGGGTGGCTTAAAGATTAGATGTGCAAATCTAGTTCAGAAAATTCAAATTTCAATGAATTATTCTTCAGAAGAATCAAAGGGCTTAAGTTCCCCCTTGATCAATTGCTGAATTTCCAATTCGGCTCCATTCAGGTAGTCGCGGCACTCCTTGATCAATTTGTTTCCCTCTTTGAAGAGAGTGACCTGCTGATCGAAATCTGAAACGCCTTTTTGCATTTTTTCTACCAGAATTCGCAGAGATTCCAGTTTATCTTCCAATGAAAATTTTTCCTGATCCATAGTTTGGTTTTCAAGTACAAATATCGGAATTGCCGATTGCTTCTCAAACTTTTCGTTCCTATACCTTCCTGTAAATATTTATGATTGATTTTTGGGGTTTCTTTCCACCTTTTTAGAAAAGGTGGAGCAAAAATCGCAGCGCCAAGAACCAGCCGCACTCTCCGCCCCATTTCCCGATTGGCGCTGCCAGGCCTTCGCGCCTGGGTAGGGGCAGGGTAGATTCGGGATTAATTGCCGCTGATAGCAATCAGCGTCTACGGCAATCGGATTCACGTAAAGAAAAGAAGAAGAAACACAAAAAGGGAAATCAATTTTAATTTAAAGCAAGAAGGAAAAACAAAGTCAAAAACAAGAATCCCAAATAATCTACCCCCAAAAGCAAGAAAATAGCGGTTTGTGAATAAATTTCAACGGTTCGAAATCATTTCGTTACAGATTCCTGAAACTTTTATACTTTCGAACTCCTACCCATTACAAACCGGGTGTTAAACAAAATTGCGTTTTTCATAACATTCTGGTATATCACCGTACATAAAATTATTAAGCCGATTGTAAAACCTTAACTTTGTTCTCATCACAAAGGAGATTTATGCATAACAAAAACCACTATATCATCATCATGGCCGGCGGGATCGGATCGAGATTTTGGCCCATGAGTCGCTCTAGCTTTCCTAAACAATTTCACGACATTCTCGGAAGAGGTAAAACACTGATTCAAGAAACATTTGCACGATTTGCAGCCTTCGTCCCCGAAGAAAATATCTATGTAGTTACGAATGAAAGGTATTACGATCTGGTAAAAGCCCAGTTGCCTTCTATGACTGATGACCAGATTTTGCTGGAACCTGTGGGAAGGAATACGGCACCTTGTGTTGCCTATGCCTGTTTTAAAATTAATAGTCAGAATCCTGATGCTGTTTTTGTAGTAGCTCCTTCGGATCATCTGATTGCTAAAGAAGACGTTTTTCAACAAAATATAGAGCTCGGATTGAATGCATGTGCTGATGAGGAAATCATCATGACCCTTGGCATTACACCGACGCGCCCGGATACGGGATATGGATATATCCAGTACCTTGAAGATTCAGAAAACAAGGGCTACCATAAAGTGAAAACTTTTACCGAAAAGCCGAATCTGGAAGTTGCCAAGTCCTTTTTGGAAAGTGGTGACTTTGTTTGGAATGGAGGAATCTTTCTATTTTCCGCTAAAACGATCACCCAGGCTTTCCAGAAATTTCTTCCGGATATGGCTGATCAGTTTACAGAGCTCGAACCTTCTTATTATACGGAAAAGGAGCAGGAAGCTGTAAACGAAACCTATGCCGTTTGTAAAAATATCTCTATTGACTACGGCATCATGGAGAAAGCAGAAAATGTGTATACAGTCCCTACGGACTTTGGATGGAGTGATCTGGGTACCTGGGGCTCTGTTCATGATAATACAGAAAAAGACTACCATAACAATGCAGTACAGGGCGAAGCTATCGTCTATGACTCATTGAACAATATGATCAAGACCACCCATCCCGATAAACTCGTTGTAGTAAAAGGATTGGAGGGCTATATCATCGTTGATACAGAGGATGCTTTACTGATTTGTAAGAAAGAGGAAGAACAATTCATCAAACAAATAGTAGGCGATCTCAAAGGGGATAAAGATGGGAAGTATGTATAGTCGGGATTTTTATGCAAGCAAAACTTGAGTTTTTGCAATCCCTCGCCCGTATGGCCGGTTCGATTATGCTTCGATACTGGGGGGGTGAAATACATGCTTTTCCCAAACCAGATGGCAGCATAGTTACGGAAGTTGATCTGGAGATAAGCAGAAGAGTCTGCGAGAAGATTCAGAAAAAATATCCCGATTGCAGCCTACTCACCGAAGAAACCCGGGGTAAACTCCTCTATCCTCAACGCTGTGGCTTTATTGTTGATGAATTAGATGGAACCCACGGGTATTTTCGGGGAAAGTCCGGTTTTACTTTTCAATGTGCGTATTACGAACAATTTGACCAGCTCAAGATAGGAGTGGTTTATGACCCCTTGCGGGATGTCATGGTATATAGCATAAAGGGAGAAGGGGTATACTGGCAAACCCAAAGCCAAAAGCATCACATTTTGTCCTTGCCTAAGAAAGACTGGGGCGAATTGAAATATGCGAACCATCGCCGATATATGACCGGCACCCTGAGACGTATGTATGACAGCTTAGGGGCAAAAGAAAGTCAGATTATCCCTACAGGTGGGATTGGTTCCAAGTGTATTGATTTTGTTGAGGGGAAAGTCGATGTGCTTATCTCTCTCAATCGTTCCATCGGAGCCTGGGATTGGGCACCGGGAAAAGTAATCCTCGAAGAACTGGGGTTAAAACTTTGCCATTTGACGGGCGAAGAATTGCAAATCAACAAAGACGATGAAGGCTTTGGCTACCTGGTTTGTGCTCCTGAACATTATTCGGAGCTGATTGAGAAGCTGGATTGGATCATCACCAAAGTAAAACCTAGAGATAGATCAACATTCCCGCCAACACAGCTGTAATAAAGGCAGCGATCGTACCTCCTACCATCGATTTTACTCCTAACTCTGAAAGCGTTTTTCGCTGATTGGGCGCAAGTGCTCCGATTCCTCCAATCTGAATTCCGATTGAGGCAAAGTTGGCAAATCCACAAAGAGCATAGGTGGCTATGATCAAGGATTTATAATGGACGATCTGACCCGCAGCTTTCATTTCCCCTAGAGATGCATAGGCCACAAATTCACTGGCTATGGTTTTTTCTCCGAAAAGCTGACCGATCACCATGATATCATCTGTAGGAACACCTACAACCCAGGCAATAGGGGCCAGAAAGAGGCCAAATACATATTCCAAACTAAAGGCCTGGAACTTGCCATCCGTAGAAGAAGCTACCCATTCATTAAGTCCGGTATAGTATCCAATCACATCTGCAAATAGGAAGTTGACGGCCTTGATCATAGCTATAAATACCAGTAGCATAACTGCCACATTCACCGCCAATTTCAATCCATCTGTCGCTCCATTGGTGATTGCATCCAGAATATTATTTCCTATTCTGTCTTTGGGAATCATGAGGTCTCTATTGATCTCCTCTGTTTCCGGAACCAGCATCTTGGCTGCTACTAAAGCGGCTGGTGCAGACATAATAGATGCCGTTAGCAGATGTCGAGCAAATTCCAGTTGTTGTTCGGGATCAGCCCCTCCCAGGTATCCAATATAGGCTCCGAATACACTACCTGCGATAGTAGCCATTCCCCCCGTCATCAAAGACATGATTTCCGAACGGGTCATTTTTGCGAGATAAGGCTTTACCAATAAAGGTGCCTCTGTCTGACCAATGAAGATATTTCCCGCTGCGGCTGTACTTTCTGCTCCTGACAATCTCATGGTCTTACTCATGATTACCGCAAAAAGATATACAATGCGTTGAAGGATGCCTAGATAGTAAAGTAAAGAGGTTAAAGCCGAAAAGAATATGATGATTGGTAAGACCTGAAAAGCAAAGATGTAGCCGGATTTGGGAATGTCAACTAAATCCAGGAATAGGAAACTGGAGCCTGCCTGGGTAAAGTTCAATACGGTTACAAATATATCTGCTACATAGCGGAAGAGGTCATTGACAAATGGAACTTTAAGCAAAAGGGCAAAGACCAATTGCAGTCCTATACCGGCAGCGACCAGTTTCCAGTCTATCTTCTTTCGGTTACTACTAAAGAGCCAGCAAATTCCCAGCAGGATAAAAATTCCAAATATGCCTCTGAGGATATCGAGGAAAGAAAATTCTGATTGTATGAAAGTAGCTCTCCCCCCCAGTTTGATTTCAAGTGTACTGCTTGTAAGGATGGGATTTGTACGTTCATCAAAACTCAGGGCAAAATGTTGGCTACGTCTTTTTGAATTGAGGCCGGATACATCCTGTCTGGCAATCTCTTGTCCTTCTTTAAAGAAGATCAGGCTGGGCTCATTGGCCTGAGCTTGATAAACGAGTGAATCTATTCCACTTACAATAGGGATCAATTCGTAATAAAGGTGAAGGCTATCTCCGCTTAATTCCCATTTCCCACTTTCTACAGTACTATCAGCAACAATTTCCAAACTGAAACTTCCATCTTCCTTCAGGCTCAAATAATCTTCAAGTCCAATCTTTTTGGAAGAGCTGGAATTTGCTTCATCATAGGATATAATTTTCCAGTCAAAGATCAGATCCGGATTGGCCTGAGCTTTGAGATCAGATGAAGAGAGTAGTAGGAATAAACCTGCTAGAAAATAGATATAGTGCCTGGGATTCATAGTAGCTTTCAATAGTGAATGCCTTTAACAAAAATGGCTATCCACAAGAGGAAAGCCAAAATCCCTTAAAGCTAGTACTTTCTAGGCAAATTTCGAATCCTCGCAGTGCTTTATCAGAAAATATCTTCCGGGGACTATGTATCCGATGGCTTTTTGCCCTTTTTGATATTTTCCGCACGTTCTTTCAGGATTTTCCTGACCTTTTCATGCGAAATTGATTTGATGATCCCTTCAGCCTCAGCCTTTTTGGCAATGGCCCTCAGGCTCAGGTGTTGTTCTTGCTCATGAATCTCCACGATTTTCTGTTTTACGGATTCAGGAATGCTAGCTTTTCGTCCTTTGGGTTTGTGTCCAATAACGGTTTGCTCCCATCCTCTTTGGAAGTACTTATTGCGTACTTGCCAGATTGTTGAGCTGGATACCTTCAATTTCTTCTGAATCTTTCGGGGACCGAGGCCCTCATCCAGCAGGAGTAGAATGTGAATTCTGTTCCTGGTGCGGATTCCTAATCCCCGTTTTCGACGCATGGCGATTAAACCAGAGCGTTCTTCCTCCTTGAGTAAATTTCCTTGTAGCGTTTCCGACATGGTGCCTCATTTTTGCCGAGACTGGTTCACTGATCGATTCCTTGAGTCAATAAATAGTTCATGCTGGGTTGTGCCCAGTCCGGTTATTTTTAATGATTTCCAATTTGAAGGCAAAATAGGATTTTTCTGGATAAGTCCATCATCTGAAAGCACTAAACCTGCAAATCCAAATAAGATTAGCTAAAGTATGCCTTTTGTATCTAGGCCAAAGGGGGAGTATGATGCTGGATAGACATTCTTAGGGCTCCAAATGGCTCTCTTTTAGGAATCTGTGAGGATTCTTGAACATATTTGGAGAATTTTTTTACCTCTGGCTCATACCGCTATATACCTGCAATAAGCGATTTACTCTGAGTCAAAGCTTGATTTGACCCTTTGAGTAGATGGTAGTTCAGGACTTCCAAAAGACCGGTTTCTTCTTGATATGATCAGGGAGATATGCCATTAAATTGACATCAGCTTGTTTAATCTTGTTTGACAATGACTCTTTTTCTTCCTTGCCAAATCCATATTAATACTGATGCATAGAGAGCTAAGCCATGAGTACAGGCTGTGCGGGATTGGCTTTTATTTTGCGGGCTTCTGCTGATTTGTATGTGTATTTCCGGCTGAAATGTGCAGCTCCATTCGGAAATAGGGAATCATCTTCGGCCGGGTGAAAAGTTGTACAAAATTCGACTTTGGTTTAGGCAAGTCAATATTTTTAAATTTTGTTGAAAGATTGGCCTTTTGCAAGCAATGCCAGATCCTTAGGAAATGGCTTTTTTACCCTTCGAATTTTTACCTGGAATTCGGACATAAAAAAACCGGTATCCCGAAGAATACCGGTTTCAATTTCAAACATAAGTACTAAATTTCTTTGAGAATCTTATAGACTTCTCTATGTCTTGGACTGGTGATTGAGAGGTAGTACACACCCTCTGCCCAGTCTGTAACGTCAATGTTTAGTTCTCCTTCAATCTCGGAGCTGGTCGTATCATACATCTTTTGTCCCAATGCATTTACTACCTCAATACTCAAGGATTGTCTTACTATGCTGGAAAAGCGGATAGAAAGTTTATCGTTGAAAGGGTTGGGGTAGCCAATGATGGATAAAGGATTATCACTTGAGATACCTAGTTCGACCGTAGGACTGTATTCAAATGTACCATCATAATCTACCTGACGAAGACGGTAAAAAAGCTTGTTGAAACCCAGGCTTCCTACCCCTCTGTCTAAATATGAATAGGTGCTGACTGATTGCGTATTTCCTTTTCCAGGAGTTGAACCAATAAGTTCGAATGTTTGCCCATCAACAGATCTTTCGATTTCAAAATTCTTATTGTTGATCTCAGTAGCAGTTGCCCAATTAAGAACAGCATCTCCACCTTCCTGCTCAGCTGTGAAGTCCAGCCATTCAACCGGAAAAACAGCTCCATTCCAGTTTACCATAGAACCAGGATTAAGCAGGGTAGCTTCATCATCCAGGAATACGATACTTCCAAATCTCCCTGAAGTAATCCAGGTCAATTCCATGACCGCACCCAGATCTACAGCTGTAAAGCATATAGTTGCAATTTTTGTGTCGGTATTACCAATAGCCAATGAGTTTGCTGCACTGTTAAGCACAACATTGAAAGCAGCTACTCCATCAGAAGGAGTCGTAAGGGTCGGAGTGGAATAACCACCCGCTCCTGTGAGCTCTTCTGTACTAATGGTAGGACTTGAGAGATTAGTTTTGTCGAAAGTAAAATAAAGGTTGCTGGTTCCCAATCCATCTGCAGCATCGAAGGACATATAAATATCCACACAGAACTGGCCACCTGAGGTAGTACCATTCAGGAAGCTAAGATTGTAAACCGTTTGACCAAAAAGACTACTTGAAGCTAGGAGAAATCCGAATATAAGGGGTAGAATTCGATTCATTATCTTTTTTTTCAAATACCGGGAGGTATCTTACAAGTATCAATTGCGTATTATGATGTTAAGGATACCCCGGTAGATCAATTATCCCATATTAACTGCATAAAAGTACTGGGATTTCTTCACTTTTTGGAAAAATCTAACACGAAAGGGCGATATATAGGGATAAACGGTTCTCTTTGGCTAGTGGGGATATTTTAAAGTTTCGTACTAGATTTTTGCCTGGAGAATATGCGAGGTATTGAGGAGGGGTTCAGGCTAAATAAAGAAGAAATTTGTATTAGCATATAAAAACAAAAAGCGCCATTCTGAATCCAGAATGGCGCTTTTTGATCTTGTATCTAAAACTTAGGGAAGCTGAGCAACTCTTGAGTTGTTGTTCCTCCAGAAGATGTTGATGTCGATAGCATTGACTGTACCACTGAGGTTGAAGTCAGAGGTAGTAGTACCGTACGTATAGCTGCCTCCATTCTCCGGAATCCAGTAGAGGTTTCTATCAATCGCATTGATTCCTCCGCTACCGTCAGAATCACCACTCCACATGACCCTAACTCCGCTTACCGTATTCATGGCATCACCCCCACTAGTGAATACGGGAGTAGCAGGATTGGAGAAGTCGATGGTAGGCGCACTGCTCAGGTCAACGGCAGCAGCTGTCATAACCCCAAGGTGATTGTAGTGCTTGATGACGATGAAGTAATTTCCTCCAGGAACGCCATCAAATACGATTTCGCTATTTAGGTCTTTATCTACAATGTCTCCATCTTTTTGTAGCAGGACTGCTTTTTCTGCAATGATGCTGGTATTATCACTTTCATCCCGCAATTCTATCTTCAACCAATCAACAATTGCATCATCATTAGTAGCATCGAAAGCATTGGCAGCTGCATCTGTACTTAGACCGTAAGGATCAGTTGTTCCCAACAGGCTTCCAGCTCGGAGGTCATCGCTCATGGTTCCCGCTCCGGAGTTATATGGACCTTCGAGGAAGATTTTCAGGCTCATTTTAGGAGCGGCCATAGCCATGATCCAGTCTCCCACCAATTGAACCCCTTCATCATGCCTTACATTCTTGGCCAAAGGAGGCATAGCCGTACCTGTATTTACCTGCTTCAGACGCTGATAAAGTACAGATTTGCTGGTATCTCCGGGAACTACAATCTTGGCCCCACTAATGCCGAGGTCTTCAATTACATCTCCATTGATGATATCGGTATTGGCGAGATCTTCAGAAAGAAGTCCATTCCAGTTTGCCCGTGTACCTCCATTGGGCCTGTGGCAACTGCTACAGTTGATATCCAGATAAGATCTTGCGCGATCTTCCAAAGATTCGGAACCATCATCAATAGCTGCAGCTGTCAGGAATCCAGGAATATCACCTGCATTCAAAGTTTGATCAAACATACCAATATGATTGTATGTCTCAATCTGATTTCCTGTCAATCCAGTTGAAGGATAAAGCTGATCTGTATTTAGATGACGAGTCTTGGGTCCTAGTACTCGGGTTGAGGCTTCGGTATGACAAACAAAACATTCAGAACGACTGGGGTAGTACCAGGTTTGCGAACGGGTACCGCCGCCGGATTCTGTAATTGTAATATTGTCCTGGAAAGAAGTCTCCAGTAGATCTGCATCGCTACCATCGGGTCTCCAGCGATAGCTCAGCATATAGAACCCATTTTCTCCTCTTATGCTAAAACGAGTTTCCAGTTTGCGAATTTGGAGGGGGTCTGTTTCATCTGTAGGTAATTCGAAGTGCTTGATGAAAACAGTTCCTTCAGGGAAATCCCATTCTCCTTCTTCTGACCAAACCACGTCTTCCGCAGCTGTATTATAGCTCCCGTCATTGGGTACCGCCAGCCAGCGATATTTATCTGCACCGTCTGACCACAGAGATGTCACCATATCATAGGGTAAAACTCCTGTCGAAGGGGTAAGATTGCTAAGGTCTGAAAAAGCGCCCGTTGCAGAAAGCGTAGCCGGGATCGTTACATTTGGGGTGATCCCATCTGTAGAACCTACCGGGATGAATTCCCAAAGCTGGTTGAAATGCCCACTGTTTTCTCGATTTCCTATTTCAATATTTGCTCCATCGGCAGTCGAACTATTTTCTACTTCCATATCCAGCCCACTTGCAACGCCTACGAGGCGGAAGAAGGTTGTTTCCTCATGTTCGATGGTCCATTTCTGATTGCTACCTCCGCCATATTGCCATTGATGTATATTGGAACCATCTGTAGTTCCAAATCCTTGTACATCCGCGACTTTTCCGGCATTTATATTCTCTACTTTAAATTCTCCTCCTCCCAAATGGGTAACATTCCATTGTTGGCTGCTAGCTCCGGTGGCTGTTTGTTGCTCTGTATTTACGCCATTGCCTGTTCCGCCTCCCGCAGCACCCAATACTTTATTGCTATTTCTATTTCTGATATAATAATCCCCGTCAGGAATGATTCCTGAACCACTGATGCCTGGTACCAGTTTACGTGGGCTATTGGTACCAATATAAATTTCTCCATCCTGATCCTGTCCAAATCCATAGAAGGTACCCGGACCATTAGCTATCTCGGTTTTATTGGTGAATGGAGGCGTGCCACTGATGTCCATGGCCCATATCTTGCGGCTGTTTCCGTCAGCAAAAATGTAGAAGCCCGAATATTCAGGAAAAGCAGTACCTCTGTAAATGAATCCCCCACAAATCCAGTTATTACCTCCTGTGTGATCATAGAGGTGAATCGGATCTGTTTCCGTACCAATCAATGGACTGGGTTTGGTCATCAAATCTGTCCTGTCTGTAGAGCCTTCTCTGTAGGGCCAACCGAAGTTTGCACCACTAGCTACTACATTTACTTCTTCGAGGATGTATCCGCTGTTTGAACCTACGTTTCCGATATAGATATTACCCGTAGCCGCATCCAGAGTCATTCTGTGCGGGTTACGACATCCGAGGGTATAATACTCTTCAAATACACCGCTCTGCCCTACGAAAGGATTATCATTAGGGATGTAGTAATTCTGGCTGGTTCCCTGACCAGCATCTCCCAGGGTTCTTACGATCGGATGACTGACTCCTCCGCCCTGCATATCCACATCAATTCTAAATACACCTCCTGCTAATCTGTCGGTGATGTTTTGAGACTGAGTCATCCAACCCAAATCTCCAATTGCCAGGTAGAGGAAGCCATCATTGCCAAAAAGCAATCCACCTCCTCTGTGAAGGGTCGGTCCCAGTACCTGCTCGATAAGAATCAATTCTGTGCTTTCATCCGCTACATTGGTTCCGTCTGTCCGGGTAAAACGAGAAAGGCGGATGTATTCATCCCCTCCATACTCGGTTACATAGTAGACATAGAAGTAATTTCTATTAGGATTGCCCGATTTGTTGAAATCCGGGTGAAAAGCCATACCTAATACTCCCGAATCCTGTCCTGTCCAAACTCTTCCCGTGATATTCATGAAAGTAGTTTGATCAGATCCATTCCCATCCTTGCTCAACCAATAAAATACACCATCTCTGGTGATAAAGTGCATGCGCGTGCTCGAAGGCTCGGCAGTAATGGCTAGTAGGTTACTCATTGAGGCATTGGTAAATGGCTCATCGAGTTCTACACTAGAGGTGAGTTTTGTGGGAAAGGCTCCGTTGAGATATTGGCCTATGGCTTCAGGGGTATTCAAGCCAGGAGCGAATATCATGGGAGTGAACGCGGAAAGCAAGACTAGAAGTCCTAAAAGGGAATATCTTAACAGCGTACTGGTTCTATGCATCGATTCTTATCTTACAGAAGTTTTTTCTGTTTATTCATGTTGTCAGCTGGGAGAAATATCCTATCAAAAATAATTCCTAAAAGTGGTACAAAAATGTAATTATACCCTAATGGTCAACTTGGGTGTGTTAATTGACATTTTTGTCTTTAAAATGTAAAAATGAAAGCATGTGCTGACTAACTTTTTAGCCGCTTAGCCGAAGTGTGGTATGTAGATGAAAGAGATTTAGGAGATCTGCTCTCTTGAGGATATGTAAAATCCCCGATAAAAATCAGACCTTTTGCATTTATTTTTCCTTATCTGGTAAAGTCTGCGTTCTAACTAGCTGTTTTATATAGATTCCCTTATTATGCTAGTCCGCGAAGTTTTTCAATTAAATATATATGCTCTCTTATCTGCTGCTCAACTCAATTTTATTTCTGGGACTTTAAAGCTGCAAGTAGGGAATGCTATACTCCCTGATCTTTGCAGATATAACTTAGTATTTGACCCAAAGCCGAGTAGAAGATTTATCTAGTTGAAGATAAGTACGAAAACCTGTAATTCTTCGCATTTAGGACTAATGGGCATTTTTAGGGGGTGAATAGATAGGCAAAGCGCTACTTTAGCCCTAAAAAACAATCGGGACCCTCCATAGAGGAATCCCGATTATTAAGGAAAATGGATGTATAAGATTTTTTGACTAGGGAATCTGCTCTGATAAAGAGTTGTTAAACCTCCAGTAGAAATTCAAATCAATTGCATTGATGATGCCATCCAGGTTGAAATCTGCTGTGGAGCTTCCATAGCTGAAAGGATTTCCATTCTGGGGTAGCCAATGCAGGTTCTTATCCAGGGCATTTACGTTTCCATCTGAATTTGCATCTCCGCCCCAGAGAACCATGATACCATTATCGTTTTTCCGCGCTACTCCTCCCATGCTATAGACACTAAATACCGAGGAGGTGAAATCTATGGTCGGACTTCCTGATAAATCCAATGCAGTAGCCGTCATGACTCCCAGGTGATTGCTATGTTTGATGGCGACATAGAAACTATTGCCAGATAATCCGGAAAATACCAGGGCATTTCCATCCTTATCAACAACATCCCCATCTCGCTGAACAAGGGCAGCTTTCTCAGCTAATATATTAGTCGGATCAGCTGCATCTCTCAATTCGATCTTCACCCAATCCACAATGGCATTTTGGTCCGTTGGAATGAGTACAGCCGGATCAAGGGTCGTATTGAGTCCATAGGGATCTGTATTCCCCAGAATTCCATCCGTTCTATAAAAGTCGTCCATCAATTGATCGGGGGAGTAGTAGGCTCCTTCCAGGAAGGCTTTCATCGTAAAGGTTTTATCGCTATCACATTTTCCATCTCCATTTTCGTCTTCATACACCAAAACATTTCTGAAGAAAGCATCTCCATTTCCGGGAGCTGCATCGTGATCCATGATCAGGAATAAACGATCCATAGCTCCTGTGTAATACTGGCCAATGGGAATTTCATAGTGCTGATAAGCATTAGCTGCATAGCCCTCGAAATCTTCTATGTCATTATTGACATTCTGTGTACCGTATAATTTGAAAGCTTTATCTGCGCTCCATCCATTGTCATCATCCATTCCAATCGCTACAAACTCACCTTGAACATCACTTCTGAAGTCAAAAGACAGAACAGAATTGGCGGTGAGTGTGTAGGTGAAATCAATGTATTTCCAGGCATTATTAGTAAGGCGTACAATTTCATCTTCTTCCTGCAAACTCGCCTGACCGAAGTCCTGATTGCTGCCATAACTTTGGAAGTTATAGGCAGTGAAATCAATAGGAGGACAGTTCAGGTCCGGGGACTGATCAACAGCACAACCCATGATTTCTACTTCTCCGAGCTGGAGGAAATTTGTCCCAGTCAACTGGACTCGGATATATCTTCCGCTTCTTTTTACGGGAATACGCCTTATTGCCGGGTCGTGGGTAGGATCGTGGAAATCACTCACTCCACTCTGGGCAATGCTAGCACTAAGGTCGGTAGAGACAAAGGCTTCATCAGAAACCAATACGTGATAATCATCTAGTCTTGCCTGACAGCAGTCCGTCCGATTGACAATATTTATATGATCGATATTCTGGACAGAACCCAAATCGATTTGCCACCAGGCATTGTTTTCACTTTGGGTATGTGTAAAGGTATTGATATTTCCATCCGTAGCTAAATTTGCTGAATAGGTGGAAAAGAGGGAAGATTGTTGACTCGCTTTTCCCAAAGCCAGATTGCTCAAATTATCACAAGCTGGTTTCGCAGCAGGGAATAGGTTCGCATTAGGGATGATCTGTTTAGCAATCCCGGGACCTTCCCATGATAATTGCGCTACAGCTCCACCCCCGATTTCGTAATAATCCATTTCTACTGCTACCCGTTCACCTCCAGTCAGATCTATAGTAGCGACTCTTTCCGTGGGAGCTTGTGGTACCCAGAAATCCAGGATCATTTTTCCATCTACCCAAAGCCTGAGTCCATCATCCGTATTGGTGGTAAAGGTATATGTGCCCGTTGTAGGTACATCTATAAACCCACTCCAGCGAATGCTGAAATCATTGGGGCCCATGCTCGTGGCTGGTGAGCCCGTTCCCCAATTGAAATCGATGACAGGATCCTCTCTTTCAAAGACCGGATTAGTGAAATCATTATTGTCGAAATAATTTCCGCTCAGGCCATTACCCTGAACAGCACATCCCATGACTTCTGCTTCGGCGATGGTCAGGATGCCCGTTCCAGCCAACTGAACCCGTACATAGCGAGCATCTGCATTGATATCGATAAAGCTTTCTCTACCAGCCGTACCACTATACAATACGGAACTTACTCCTGCCTGAGCGAGGGTCGTATTGAGATTTTGAGAAGTGAAAGGTACAGGAGAACTGATGACGTAAAAATTGGAAAGTCGATTGGCGCAGCAGTCGGTCCGGTTCCAAAGTTTTATACCACTGAGGGTATACACAGCGCCCAAATCGACTTCCCACCAGGCATTCGCCTCATTATTGGTGTGCGTGATGGTATTATCGGCATCATCTCCATTATTATTTCCATCGATGGCATTGGACGCATCGAAATTATACGTAGCGGATGGATAGGTAGAGGACTGAGTAGCAGATTTGTGGAGGCTGACATTGGTCGGCTCACAATTTTCTGTAGTCTCCGGATCAAGATTGCCGATCCACTCGGCTATGAGGGCCGAACCAGCTTCATCTATTTCCCCTTTGGCTAAAGGAGGCATCATAATCGCGGGATCATTGCTATGCAATCTTTGGTACAAAACGGAACGACTCACATCGCCGGCTTTGATCACCATTTCTCCCGGAATCCCGAGACTCTGATTCAATTGATCAGTGAATAGATTGGAGAGATAGAGCGGCGTATTGATTCTGGCATCAAAGACAGCTCTATTTCCTGTTCCCGGTCTGTGGCAGTAACCACAGTTCAAATCCAGATAGGAACGCGCTCTTGTTTCAAGATCCGCATTGGGATCACCCTGGCTGGCATTGCTGGGAAGAGTGGCTACATCTGCATCCGTGATACTTTCCGGAATTATGCCCAGGGCACTAAAGGTTACCAGTTGATTGGCATTTATACCAGTGCTCGGATAGGTAATATTATTGTTGAGGTAACGAGTTCGTAAACCAAGAGTCCCTCCAACTGCATCATTGTGGCAGGTCAGACATTCTGATCTGCTGGGATAATGCCAGGTCTGGTTACGGGTTCCAGAGGGGGTCGTTATTGTAATATTTTCATCCAAACTACTGCTCAGAAGATCAGCATCCGAATTATCCGCTCGCCATTTATAGCTAAGGCCATAAATTTCCCCCGTATTGGTCATGACGGTAAAGCGAGTTTCCAGCCTTTTCGTAATCGAAGGATTACTTTCGTCTATCGGCAACTCAAAATGTTTAATCAAAACAGCTCCTTCCGGGAAAACCCATTCCCCATTTTCCTCATAGGCAATCTGCTCATCCGGATTATTATGGCTACCATTATTCGGGATAGCTAGCCAACGCTTTTTGATTGCGCCATCGGACCAGAAAGATTCATACATCCCATAAGGAATAACTCCATCTGAGGGAGTCAGATTAGCTAAATCTGAAAATGCTCCTGTTGCTGAGAGGGTAGCTGGCGGATTGAAGCTGCCTCCATCTTGTTCCAAACGTAGCAATTGACGATTGTTGCCCAAACGGAGCACATAAAGTTCTCCATTTTTATCCTCCCCGAAGGAGATAGGGTCGTTAGTACTTGTCAATTGAGTATAGGCCCCACTTCCGGTATCTACGGACCAAATTTCATCTCCATTGCCGTAGTCTCCACAAATATATTTGCCGTAAAGGGAAGGTATGGCGCTACCCCGATATACATATCCTCCGGTAATAGAGTTTGCTACTGATCGAGGAAATGCGGTCAGGGGAAGTTCATGGGTCGTACCGGGATAGAGTTGGTTGGTACAGACATTATGTGCCTGTGGGCCTTCCCAAACGGGCCATCCATAGTTCTTTCCTTTCTGAACGATGTTGATTTCTTCATGTTTATTTGAACCAATTTCACCAATGTACATGGTTCCGGTAAGGCGGTCCTTGGTCATTCTGTGTGGATTTCTATGTCCGATGGTATAATACTCTTCAAAGACATTTGCCTGGCCATTGAAGGGATTATCATTGGGAATGAAATAGCCGTTCCCACTGGTTTCATCCGGTGCTCGTGGTAAATCTTTGGGCATTAAATAGGTCGGGGCATGACTTTTCGTAGCGTCCATATCTACATCCAGGCGTAGGACTCCACCGTCCAGATTGGTACTTAGATTCTGGGAGGTACTATGTTGAGCCTGATCTCCGGTGGTCAGGTAGAGGAATCCATCATTACCAAAAACCAATCCCCCGCCTCTATGGGTAGAATTGTACAGCCTGACCCGAAACATATCTATGGTTTTGCTGAGGTCAACATTTAAGGTTCCATCGAAAACTTCATAGCGTTGTAAGACCAGATAGGCACCATCATAGAGGGCATCTTGCGGACACCTTTGAGGGGTAGGACTATCATTTACCCCATTAATATCGGGAGTAGAATAGTAGACGAAAAAGTAGTTCCTACCAGTCGCTCCTGCCTGTCCAAAGTTGGGGTGAAAGGCGAAACCGAGAAATCCTCCGTCCCACACGATGCCGACCTCTGAACTCAAATCAATGAAGGAAGTCTTGGTATTGACATTCTCATCATCCGTAAAATAAAATACCTTTCCATCTCTTTGGCCAACAAAGATCTTATTGTCATTGGGATGAGTGGCCCAGGTAAGTGGGCTGTCAAAACTAATATTGGGAAAAGCAGGATTTAGATTAACAGCTCCCGTAGGAACATTGCTGGGAAAATTGCCATTGAGGAATTTCCCGATTGCCTTGGCCTGAGTCAGACCCGGAGGCGGCATTAAAAGTGGCGTAAAAGCTGAAGCAGAGACAAATAAGAGAACAAGAAGCATCTTGAGCTTCCCTATTTTAATAAACCCCATCTATAGAATAGTATAACGCTAAAACCTAATTGGTATATGTGATCATCTTAAAAGTAAATACGAAATGTTGTAATTCTTGAAGAAAAGGATTAATGGGAAAAATTTGAGGATGAACAGAAGGATTTACCTACAATAGAAGCTCTTGTGATAGGAATGGAGCCTTTTTTAAACTAAAAGACCGATACTGAAAAATCAGTATCGATCCCAGAGACTTAGAAAAATTATATTTTTCAAAAAAGGATGAGACTCCCCAAAGAGAACCTCATCCAATCTGCTTACTATCTTTTATGAATCTTTTGAATATTGATCACCTTGCCTGTGAAATCTGTCAGAATCAGCTGATAGAATCCTTCAGGAACACGATCCATATTGATTTCAAGACTTCCGCCAGGCCTTAGTACCTGCTCAGTTTTCTGTACTTCTCTACCTGTCAAATCAATGAGCTTGGCATATAAATCCAGCTCCTGATTGTCATTACGGCGCACATTCAGTCTTGATAGGACTGGATTCGGATAAGCACTTATACTTATTGAGGAAGTCAATTCTACAAAGAGAACTTCTTCTTCAGTTTCAATCGTCTGACCTCTACTATCGATCACTCTCAATCGGTAGGTAGTGAATCCTTCCATAGGATTGCTATCCATAACCTTGTGGCTGGATTCTCCTTCTTCTTTTTCTTCAACAATCTTGGCCACTTGCTGAAATACTACTCCATCCTGGCTTCTTTCGAGGATATAGGTCGCTCCGGCTACGGCATTTTCTGCTGACCAGGAAAGTTCAACTTCTTCAAAGCTGTTGAGGGCATTGAAATGTCCAAAGGAGAAACTTCGAAGGGCAAAGGTGATGGCACCTCTGACATCCAGGCTGGCACAAATTCCGTTGGCAGTAATGAGATTTACTACATCAACTCCTGTCGTTGTTCCAAATTGAACTACGCTCAGATCAAGGAAATTCGCAGAATTTGGATCCGCATCATAGATCAAAGTATGGATTCTGTATAAACCGGGCCTGCTGATATCAAAATCTGGGGTCGCGCTCACTGCTTCAGTCGTCAGTCCTAATCCACGCGTCAATACATATAGCGTTGAATATCCGGCAGGAACATTTGCATTTCCTAGAGGCGTAGCACTGATATTTACGGTGTCATTTCTTGGAATGAATACCAGCAATTGATCAGGGCGAATAGCGCCTGCATCAGCTGTACAGGCTTCATTGACATGGACAGGAGCACCTGCTACATCTAAACTTGCACATAGGCCATTCGCTGCCACAATTCCCCGCACATCTCCCCCGGTAGTAGTACCAGGCACAACAACCGAAAGGTCAAGGAAGTTTGGAGAGCTGGGGTCGCCATCATATACCAGGGTATGGATGGTATACAAACCTGCAGCATTTACCACGAAGTCAGGACTAGTATTTACTTGCTCGATTACAAGGTTCTGTCCGGAAGTGAGTACATAAAGCACTGAGTATCCAGCTGGCACATTGATGTTGCCGTCTGGAGTTGCCGAAACAGTTGTAGAACCATTATCCAGGCTTACGGGATCATGATCAATAGTCAGTGTCCCCGCATCCGCACTACAGTCATTCACATGAACCGGCGCACCTGCGACATCGAGTGAAGCACACAGTCCATTTGCTGTAACAATTCCCAGCACATCCCCACCGGTAGTTGTTCCGGGCACTACTACTGAAAGATCGAGGAAGTTAGGAGAGTTAGAATCGCCATCATATACGAGGGTATGGATGGTGTAAAGTCCAGCTGTGTTTACGGTAAAAGAAGGATTGGCTCCTACTTGTTCTATTATCAGATTTGAACCGCTTGTGAGTACAAATAAGGATGAGTATCCGCTTGGAATATTGATGTTTCCATTCGGCGTAGCTGAAACAGTCGCACTACCATTCGCCAGAACAACTGGGTCCTGATCGATAGTCAGGGTTCCAGCATCCGCTTCGCAGTCATTCACATGAACCGGAGCACCTGCTACGTCGAGTGAAGCGCACAGTCCATTTGCACTTACGATTCCGAGTACATCTCCACCCGTAGTTGTTCCGGGTACTACCACAGAAAGATCGAGGAAGTTTGGAGAGTTTGGATCGCCATCATATACGAGGGTATGGATGGTATATAGTCCGGAAGAGGTAACTGTGAAAGAAGGATTAGCAGAAACCTGCTCGATTACAAGATTACTTCCAGAGGTCAATACGAAGATGGAAGAGTATCCACTAGGGATATTGATGTTTCCATTCGGCGTAGCTGAAACCGTTGCACTACCATTCGCCAGAACAACTGGATCCTGATCGATAGTCAAAGTTCCAGCATCCGCTTCGCAATCATTCACATGAACCGGAGCACCTGCTACGTCGAGTGAAGCGCACAGTCCATTTGCACTTACGATTCCGAGTACATCTCCACCCGTAGTTGTTCCGGGTACTACCACAGAAAGATCGAGGAAGTTTGGAGAGTTTGGATCGCCATCATATACGAGGGTATGGATGGTATATAGTCCGGAAGAGGTAACTGTGAAAGAGGGATTAGCAGAAACTTGCTCGATTACAAGATTACTTCCAGAGGTCAATACGAAGATGGAAGAGTATCCACTAGGGATATTGATGTTTCCATTCGGCGTAGCTGAAACAGTCGCACTACCATTCGCCAGAACAACTGGGTCCTGATCTATAGTCAGTGTTCCTGCATCCGCTTCGCAGTCATTCACATGAACGGGAGCACCCGCTACATCAAGCGAAGCACACAGTCCATTTGCAGTTACGATTCCGAGTACATCCCCACCCGTAGTTGTTCCAGGAACTACTACTGAAAGATCAAGGAAGTTGGAAGAATTCGGATCGCCATCATATACGAGGGTATGGATGGTGTAAAGTCCAGCTGCGTTTACGGTGAAAGAAGGATTGGCTCCAACTTGTTCTATTATAAGATTGCTTCCAGAGGTCAATACGAAGATGGAAGAGTATCCACTAGGGATATTGATGTTTCCATTCGGCGTAGCTGAAACAGTCGCACTACCATTCGCCAGGACAACTGGGTCCTGATCTATAGTCAGTGTTCCTGCATCCGCTTCGCAGTCATTCACATGAACGGGAGCACCCGCTACGTCGAGTGAAGCACACAGTCCATTTGCAGTTACGATTCCGAGTACATCCCCACCGGTCGTAGTTCCGGGCACTACTACTGAAAGATCGAGGAAGTTAGGAGAGTTAGGATCGCCATCATATACGAGGGTATGGATGGTGTAAAGTCCAGCTGTGTTTACGGTAAAAGAAGGATTGGCTCCTACTTGTTCTATTATCAGATTTGAACCGCTTGTGAGTACAAATAAGGAAGAGTATCCACTAGGAATATTGATATTTCCATCCGGTGTAGCCGAAACAGTCGCACTACCATTCGCCAGAACAACTGGATCCTGATCGATAGTCAAAGTTCCAGCATCCGCTTCGCAATCATTTACATGAACCGGAGCACCTGCTACGTCGAGTGAAGCGCACAGTCCATTTGCACTTACGATTCCGAGTACATCCCCACCCGTAGTTGTTCCGGGTACTACCACAGAAAGATCGAGGAAGTTTGGAGAGTTTGGATCGCCATCATATACGAGGGTATGGATGGTGTAAAGTCCGGCTGCGTTTACGGTGAAAGAAGGATTAGCAGAAACCTGCTCGATTACCAGATTACTTCCAGAGGTCAATACAAAGATTGAAGAATATCCACTTGGGATATTGATATTTCCATCCGGTGTAGCCGAAACAGTCGCACTACCATTCGCCAGAACAACTGGGTCCTGATCGATAGTCAGGGTTCCCGCATCCGCTTCGCAGTCATTCACATGAACCGGAGCACCCGCCACATCCAGACTTGCACAAAGTCCATTTGTAGTAACAATTCCCAGCACATCCCCACCCGTAGTTGTTCCGGGAACTACTACAGAAAGATCGAGGAAATTTGGAGAGTTTGGATCGCCATCATATACGAGTGTATGGATGGTGTAAAGTCCGGCTACGTTTACGGTGAAAGAAGGATTGGCTCCAACTTGTTCTATTATCAGATTTGAACCGCTTGTGAGTACAAATAAGGAAGAGTATCCCGCAGGAATATTGATGTTTCCATCCGGCGTAGCTGAAACAGTCGCACTACCATTCGCCAGAACCACTGGGTCCTGATCGATAGTCAAAGTTCCAGCATCCGCTTCGCAGTCATTCACATGAACCGGAGCACCTGCTACGTCGAGTGAAGCGCACAGTCCATTTGCACTTACGATTCCGAGTACATCTCCACCCGTAGTTGTTCCGGGTACTACCACAGAAAGATCGAGGAAGTTTGGAGAGTTTGGATCGCCATCATATACGAGGGTATGGATGGTGTAAAGTCCGGCTGCGTTTACGGTGAAAGAAGGATTAGCAGAAACCTGCTCGATTACCAGATTACTTCCAGAGGTCAATACGAAGAGGGAAGAGTATCCACTAGGGATATTGATGTTTCCATCCGGCGTAGCTGAAACCATTGCACTACCATTCGCCAGAACAACTGGATCCTGATCGATAGTCAAAGTTCCAGCATCCGCTTCGCAATCATTTACATGAACCGGAGCACCTGCTACGTCGAGTGAAGCGCAAAGTCCATTTGTTGTAACAATTCCCAGCACATCACCACCGGTCGTAGTTCCGGGCACTACTACAGAAAGGTCAAGGAAATTGGGAGAGTTTGGATCGCCATCATATACGAGGGTATGGATGGTGTAAAGTCCAGCTGCGTTTACGGTGAAAGAAGGATTGGCTCCAACTTGTTCTATTATAAGATTGCTTCCAGAGGTCAATACAAAGAGGGAAGAGTATCCCGCAGGAATATTGATGTTTCCATCCGGCGTAGCTGAAACCGTTGCACTACCATTCGCCAGAACAACTGGGTCCTGATCTATGGTCAGTGTTCCTGCATCCGCCGTACATGACGCATTTACATTAACCGGGGCGCCCGCAACAACGAGAGAGGCACAAATCCCATTTGAATTTATAATCCCCAAAACATCACCTCCTGTTGTTGTTCCAGGGACTACCACAGATAGATCGAGGAAGTCTGGAGAATGAGCATCCGCATCATATACCAGTGTATGGATGGTGTAAAGTCCAGGATTGGCAACGGTAAAAGAAGGATGAGTATTTACTTGCTCAATTACCAGATTAGTTCCACTGGTAAGGACGTAAATAACCGAATATCCATGAGGGACGTGAATGTTTCCATCAGGGGTAGCACTAATGTGTGCCGAACCGTTGACCAAATCAACCGGGTCATTATCTATGGTGAGGGTACCAGCGTCAGCCGTACATCCATTTACATGCACAGGAGCACCTGCAACATCCAGAGAAGCACAAATTCCCGCAGTATTGATGTAATTTAAAGCATCTGCACCTGTAGTCGTTCCAAATTGAATTAAGCTCAAATCTGCAAAATCGGGAGAGTGTGGGTCCGCATCATAAACAAGTGTGTGAATGGTGTAAAGCCCTGTACCTGTAACCGTAAAATCAGGAGTACTATTGGCCTGTTCCAATACCAGGTTTTGACCTCTACTCAGCACATATATGACTGAATATCCATGAGGGATATGAATATTTCCATCCGGCGTAGCTGAAACGGTAGCAGAGCCATTAACAAGGCTTAGTGGACTTTGATCGATCGTAAGACTCCCTGCATCTGCAGTACAGCTAGTGGTACTATTTGCAGTAGCATAGCTGACGGCCTGATTGAAAAGCGTCCAACCTGCATTCGTGCTATGTGTACTGGTCCAGGTATCCATGTGCAAACCAATTCGAGGGGCTGGGGCTTGCATACCTACCATATTATCTCCTGTATCATAGGAAAATACAGCATATCGACTGCCATATACTCCCAAACGAGCTATTTTATCCGCATCATTAGAAGGATCTCCCCATCTAAGATCTGCGCGAGCAGTTGTTAAGGCTTCTATTCCTGTCAATGATTGTGCGATGGGATGATTAGGGGCCGTAATTTGTGCCCATCTTGCATTTTGAGCAATCCCATAATCATGTTGGGCCGTATGATCCGTCATGCCCATATCATCATAGATATAGGACTGACTTACGATTACAGGAGTAGCTACATTAGCAAAGGTATTTCCTATGCCGGTGGGGTCGGCGGTAGCCGAAATAAATACCAAATCAACTCCATTAGCATCTGCTGCTGAAGTTGGCGTATTAGGACCGCCTTTAACAGTTACTGTGTAGCCTGAGTTTTGAAGAGCAGTAAGAATAGCCTGATCCCCCGGATTGATGGAGGAGGGATCCTGACCACTTACCATTAGTACCGATTGCTGAGCTAGCAGTCCGCTGAGGCTGAGCCATAACAAACAACACCAAAGGAAGAAGCGTTTGTTGTTTACCATAATTAATTTTCAGTTGAGGCATGGGAGTCCTGGCCCTTAAATCCTCGAGAGGCGAGAATTAAGGAATGGCCCGTGCATGAATGAGATTGTAAATATTTTTCATTCACATAATCGGTATAAATGTTAAGAGCCTAACAATTTCGGAGCCTATAGAAAATGGGGATCCTGGAAGAGCTAAGGATTAGGAAAGGGAGATTCTGTATTGATATTCAGATATTTATAATTAGAGTTTGGGATTGCTCTGAAACCAAATGAAAAATCCCATATGCATGTAGGGGCTTCAACAAGGCAGGGAAAGTGTAAATGATAGAGAAAAAGCAAGATAAAAAAAGAGCCGTCCCACAGGAACGGCTCTTTTTTTATCTGATATTTTTATTCAAGATCTTATTCAAAAAGAATCTTCTTGTTTACTATTCCATCAGGCAGACTTACTTGCAGGATATACAATCCAGGGCTAAGCTCATTGCGCTGAATTTCGAATTCAGTAGTATTAAGACCTGTATAATTTCTAACCGTTCTTCCGTTTAGGTCAAGTAGTTTCACAGCTTCGATATTCTTGATACCGTCTCTGTACTGAACAGTCAGGAAGTTGTTGGCTGGGTTGGGGAATACCTCTACATTTTCGTCGATAACTATGTCATTTACGCTGGTAGAAGTAGGCAATTGAAGTGCAATTGCCAAGTGAGGAGCAAGGTAACGAACGATAGTATCCATATAGGCTGTAGCAATGGTCATATCGTTTGGATTACCTCTTTTGTTTACACATACTGCCGTAGCTCCATCAACCTGAGTTGGAGGGTTCGAATTAATTCTGTCCATGAAAACAAAATTCCAGGTTGCTTCTGCAACAGCTTCATTGAAATAATTCCAGGGACCCCCCCATTCTGCCAGGGTATCACTTGGAGGATTACCAGGTAGACAGTTAGCTGGGCCGGGAGTATAAGGGGTGTCAAATGGATACAGCCCTGGGATATCACCGCTTTTTGCAGCAGCAATCGTGAAAAGGGTATCTCCCCAATTAATGCCCTTGAAAATATCCTGGTTCCCTAAAGAGTCGGCTCTTTTAGTTACTTCCATACCACCAGCACCCCCAGGGATTACTGCGAATGGACTTGGAGGATTGGTTGTACCATCAACTGCAAGTACATCTCCTACTTCATAGGGTGCACCCGGGTCTCTTTCACAATGTAGAGCTACAAAAGGAGCATCTCCTATTTCTACCCAGGAACGATCTCCCAAAGCACCGCCTAAAGCGAATCCCATTTGGAAGTCAGAGCTATAAGTAGGATAGTTAGGACGGTTAATACCAGCACTGTCTATTCCATAAGGATCACCAAAAAGGGTAGTATCCAGGAAAGGAGTTGCAGGTGTCGTACTGAAATCGATAAATTTTTCCTGTAGTGTTTGTTCGAAGCGTTTTAGGTAAGTAGCTCCATATGACATATATCCACCTGTACCATTTCCTCCAACAGCGATTCTACTAGGATCTATACCAAATAGATCAGCTTGTTCGGCTTCTGTAAATTTGAAGAAACGAACTGCATTACGCATATCCTGAATACCTCTATAAGCAGCATGCAGAATGGTTCTTTGCTGAACCAAAGCAGAACCTAGTGGATTCCAACCTCTACGATATTGAACAACTGCTACAACGTAGCCTCTTTTGGCCATGCGCATTGCAAAATCAACATTGGCAGGATCTACTCTTTCTCCAGTAAATCCTCCATTTACGATTGCCGGAAAGAAAGTTCCTCCAATACCAAAGATGATCACAGGACGATCAGTAGTGGTATCATTCATGGGTGCATATACATCCATATACAAAGGTACCGGAATGGTATCCTGAACGATGCCGAGAAATGCAGGAAGAATACTGAAATTAACTCCATATATAACAGAGTCCGTCACCATGATCTCATTATCTGTAAATATTTCATCCAGATAACGTTCCTGGGAAAATCCCTGGAGTGATAGACCTATCATCAGGAGGGATGATAATAAAATCGTCAAAGCTTGTCTCATAATCTTCAATTGAATAGGTTAAGGTTTTAGGTATAAAATCTAGAGTTTAGAAAAATCATATGTTAAAGATAGATAGGCAAGTCTTCCTATCCGGGGTCCTCCATACACGGTAAACACCTTATTGTTGAGAATATTAGAAGCCCCTAGTTTCATAGTTGTATGTAGTTTGGGGAAATATCTGCTGATCTGAGCATCAAGTAACTCATAAGTAGGAACCAGTCCCGTAAACTGGGGCGATCCTTCAAAAAGGAAGCCTTCGACCCATTTATAATTGACATTGAAGCCAAAATCGCTCACGCCAGCGATACTAACATTTCTTCCTCCGAAGTTAATATTGAATTTATGTTCGGGTGTATTGTAGGCAGGGACGATAGGATCGTCTGACTGTGTATTTAAGACATTCCATGAGTAATTACCCCCAAAGGTGAAATGTTGATTGATGAAATAGTTGAAGCCAAAAGCTGCACCCTGGGTAGTAACGATGTCTTCAGCATTAGCACTGATTCGAAGTACATCTCCAATAGGAAATCCATTTACCAATGAACCACCTCCCGCAAATCCAAGTCGGAAACCAATGAAGTCTGTATATCTACTGTAATAATAGCCGGCATCTATGTATACCCGTTTTCCCAATAAACCTCTGTATCCAAATTCATAGGTTGTTACCTTCTCTGGTTGAATCGGGTCCAGATCAAAAGGAACCAGTACAGTTTCATCCAGGGTTTCTGCATACACTAATAAAGAGTCCAGTTCCCAAAGGTCTGTGAATCCATTTATATTACCCGATAGTACTGCTCCTCCTACATCAAATCGAAGGAACTGATCTGCCAGGGTCGGATTTCGAATTGCTGAAGAAAGGGAAACACGGAGCGAGTTATTTTCATTTAACTGAACCAATCCTGTGACTGCTGGGGAAAGAAGGAGATTAAAATTCTGATTCTTATCCATCCGAAGTGTACCGGTGAGGGTCACTCTATCCGAAGCCAGTTTTTTCTTAAGCCCCGCATAAGCACCATATTCGATATTGGTGAGGCGAACATCTCCTGTATCGGCGAAAATACTTCCCTGTGTATAAGGGGTATAATACCTTCCATTGGCACCTACTGTAATCTCTGCCCAACTCGGTGTGAATTTATACTCGCCATGTAAATGATAGAGGGCAGAACGGTCAAAGAATTTCGTACCTCCTTCTTTGGTTATAATTCGGGAAGTAATGGAATCAAAGGCTGCCTGAAACAGAGGAGAACCTGGATTCAGAAATCCATTGGTTCCATCAATTCTTTCTCTCAAATCATTATGCCAAACAGTTATCTGCTCTTTATTTGCCTCAATTACCCGAGCTTGTTGCTCAAAATCGAAGAAGAAATCCGGGAACACGGGAGGAGCAGGATATCCTTCCAATTGTCTTACCAAAGGAGCATAATCTCTCCGCCAAATCTCGCGATAACTCTGGGCCCAGTTTACATTGCTGGACGCAAGGTTTTGGATTCTATTCGCAGTAAATACCGGATCATATGAATTCCCGGCATCTTCGTGAGTTACATATGATCTTACGAAAAACTTCCCCTCTTTTTTTACTTCAACTTTATGCTGAAAAAATTGAATGTCTTTCAGACTGATTCTGTTTACTCCCTGAAAAACGGTGGTTCCATTACTATAGTTGGAGGAAGCTATGAGTTCAACATCCGGCTTTAGTTTATAGTGAAAAGCAAGGCCTCCTTTAAAGTTTCTCGTATCATAATCCAGGAGATCAGATTCTTTAAAACCGGTTCTGTAATAAAGGCCCAGCCCCGGAGTCTGCAATCTGGTATTGTTACTGGTCGCTCTTCCCAAAACTTCGTCCCCATATACATTTACTGCATCATATCCTCCAGGATTATCTATGCCCACAAATGGAGTAGCGCCTCTTACGGTAACATCTCTATAAGCCTCATCAAAATTATCTGCTTCCCAGTCATCTGCTCGGAGATAAAAAAGATTAAACTTTACAGCGAATTTCTCAACACCATTCTTGTTTTTAAAAACCTTGGCGTAACGAACCGCTGATTCTACCCAGTTTCTTTCTCCTACTTTTACTGAAGCAGAAAGTCCTCTATGAATAAAGGGATTCTTGGTCTTCATGGCGATAACACCATTAAAGGCATTTGGCCCATAGTAGGCAGAGGAAGCTCCCACAATCAAATCGACCGACTCCAGATCAAGCTCGGAAGCTCCCAGGAAATTTCCCAGAGAGAAGTTCAGACCGGGAGACTGATTATCTACTCCGTCTATCAATTGAAGGGAACGTACTGGCTGGGTACTATTGAATCCCCGGGTGTTCACGACTTTAAATCCAAAACTGGCAGAATTCATATCCACTCCCTTCAAGTGGCCAAGCCCTTCATAGAAATTGGCTGCAGGAGTTTCTTTAATTGCGGTAATGGACATGGATTCAACTGAAAGGGCAGATTGCTTTTGCCTTTCTACATAGGCGCTGGCTACAATTTCCACTTCAGCAACTTCTACAGTTCTTTCCTCCATGCGCACATTATAGCTCTTGTCAAAGGAGGTGATATCCACTACAGAAGAATCATAACCGACATATCGAACCAGCAATTGCACGGGTGCTGCTTTCGAAGAAGTTAGGCTAAAAGAACCATCATCCTTGGTCAGCGCCCCTGTCTGAGTGCCTATCAGTAATACACTGGCTCCATTTAGAGGAGTATTGGTTTTTCCATCAACTACTTTCCCTCTTATGACTCCCTGTGCCAACATCACAGATGAGCCCAATCCCAAAAGGAGGAGGGTCATAAAAACTTTCACAATATTAATAGGGAATTTGGTACTATATCCTGTCAAACGGGTGTAGTAGAAGTACATGGTATAATGTCATTAGGTCTAGCGCGAAAGACGCGGCGAACAAATATACAAATAAGATTGTTATGCATGCATCATTTTCTAAATTGTTTGAGGGAAAAATTAAGTACTTGTTTGAATATCTTTTCCTTTTTTCTTCCCTGAGATTTAATCACTTAGAAAATTTTGCATACATGAATTACAGGAGGAGGGTGAATTAGCCTCAATAAGAATAAGATTATCCTAACTTGAGTCGATGGCTGAAGCAAAATCTTATGTGGACTTGAGAAATACTAAAGGAATTCTACTTGCAGAATCTTTAAAATTGGGACAAAAAGCTAAAACGGAGGAAAGGGCTCTTGAATATTAGGAATATATGCAAGAATGATCTGGCACTGCGAAAATTATGGCCATATAAAACAAAGCATTTTAAGCAGGCTTCATCTGAGATCCCTATACCTTGATCAAGCCTTTTTAAAAATAAGGGTCTTTTAATGGCCAGGCGGCATATTGAAAATTATAAGCCAGCAACTTCACCTCTTTAGCTTTTTTATTTGCTGAAAAATTTCCGAAAACGGTACAGACTATTGTTATTAGAAAATAATTTGCGCGGGTTTTCGTAATTAGACTACCCTTATTGAATCTTTACATCCCGGATAATGAAGCAGTTTTTTATCTTCTTATTGCTTACAACTTTTTTCCTTCCTGAAATTTTAGCCCAATTTAATGTGAGAGGTGATGCGGTAGCCACCACAGCGGTATGCGCGGCTATTACCCCCAATCAGACTAATCGGGAAGGAGCCGTTTGGAGTCAGACGCCTCTGGATTTTAACCAGCCTTTCGAACTCTATAATAGAGTCTCCTTTGGAACACGAAATGGAAATGGGGCAGATGGTATCGCGCTGGTATTCCAAATTTCAGGCCCATTAACCAATCCTTCCCCCTTAGGAGGAGGCTCATTGAGTTATGCCGGCATGATTCCTTCCCTCGCTATAGAAATGGATACCTGGTCTAATGGAGGTTCCAATGATCCCGGACCGGATCACTTAGCGATTATGAGAGATGGAATCAATGATCATAATACCGCCAACAATCTCGCAGGGCCTGTACCCATCATGCCTGGTTCTGCCAATATAGAAGATGGCAACTTTCATGATGTCAAAGTGAGTTGGGATCCTGGAACGCAATTATTGCAAGTCTTCATTGATTGTGGACCTGTGAGCTTGAGTTATACCGGAGATATAGTAAATACAATTTTCGGTGGGACCAATCTTGTAACCTGGGGGTTTACAGCAGCTACAGGATCTGCAGGTCGAAATGCACACAATATGTGCTTTGAGGATCTGATCATTCCTGTTCGAGATACGCTTTTCCTATGTGAAGGCAATCCCGTTCCTTTAGCAGCTAGTCCAGGGGTATCCTTTAGCTGGACTCCGACAACGGGTCTTTCTGATCCTAACATTCAGAACCCCATAGCAAATCCAAGCACGACTACTACATATGTCGCAACGGTAACGGATAATTGTGGGCTTACTTTCACCGATACCATCCGAGTAGAAGTTACTCCTGCTGCAGAACTTCAGCTAGATTTGGGAGCAGATACTACCCTTTGTCCCGGGCAAAGTATTCTTTTGGATGCTTACAGACCTGGACCTACTTATCTTTGGCAGGATGGCCTGACTGATAGTGCCCGAGTCCTAAGTGTGGGAGGCCTTTATTGGGTTGAGTTGACCAATGGTTGCGGAAGCAATAGAGATTCTATTGTGGTTACAAGCGAAGTAAATCCATTGGTGGACTTTGGAAATGATACTACTTTATGTGGTACAGCGACCTTGAACCTGGATGCAACTAATAGTAATGCCAGTTATCAATGGCAGGATGCTTCCACTTTCCCTCAGTTTCAAGTTACGATGCCCGGAGTCTACTGGGCTACGGCAACAAATTTTTGTGGAACAGATACAGACAGTATTAGCGTAGATTACCAACCCATTCCTCCAACTGATCTCTTTAATGCCACCGATACAACCCTTTGTGGTACAGCCACCCTCGATCTTGACGTAAGTCTTCAAGGGGCAACTTATCTCTGGCAAGACAATTCGACCCTTCCCACATTTTCAATAAGTTCTTCCGGTTTATACTGGGTAGAAGTAAGTAATGCCTGTGGGACTGTCAGGGATTCAATCAATGTGAATTATGATTTGAGGCCAGATATATTTTTGGGGAATGATACTACTCTTTGTACCGGAACTACGCGTGTACTAGATGCGAGTTGGACCCCTGCTTCTACCTATCAGTGGCAGGACGGTTCCACTAATTCGACCTTTCAGGTCAATAATAGTGGAGAGTATTGGGTCAGAGTCAGTAATTTCTGTGGAACAGATATAGATACAGTTGAAATCAATTTTGTAGATCCGCCACCCGTGATAAACCTCGGGAATGATACAACCCTCTGTCAGGGAGATACCCTGGATTTGGCAACAAATGCTACTGGAATAGATCACCTTTGGCAGGATGGTTCTACCTTAACAAGCTATAGGGTACTTTCATCTGGGACTTACTGGGTAGCAGTCAGCAATAGTTGCGGAGTAAATGCTGATACAATAGAAGCTACCTTCAATCCATTACCACAAATTTTCCTGGGAAATGATACCTTATTATGTGAGGGAGAAACGATTACCCTGGATGCCACCTGGCCAGGTGCTACTTATATCTGGGATGATGGTTTTATAGGACCTGTCAGGACGATCACTCAGCCTGCTGGTTATGTAGTATCAGTAAGCAATGCTTGTGGAGCTGTAGATGCAGGGATTGTCGTCGATTTCCAGGCGGTACCTCAGCCTTTCGACTTTGGGCAGGATGTTACCTTATGTGCGGGAGATACGCTTTTATTGGAAAGCACTCAGGCCGGCTTTGAATACTTCTGGCAGGATGGCTCAGATGAAATGAGTTTTGTGGTTCGTTCTCCCGGAGCTTATTCCCTTCAGGTCTTTAATGATTGTGCCATAGAAACAGATGAAATTTTTGTAGCCTATCAGGATCTACCAGTGGTAGACCTCGGCGCAGATCAATTGCTTTGCGAAGAAGATTTAGGGCAATTGAGGTTGGAGGTGAAACCTTCTCCGGGTCAAACCTATCTATGGCAGGATGGAAGTTCCGATCCCTTTTATCTGGTTCAACAAGGCGGTTTGATTACGCTGGAAGTTAGCAACAATTGTGGGGTGAGTGCGGACTCTGTGGTTGTATTCACCGAAATTTGTAACTGCATCGTGAACGTTCCTTCTGCCTTTAGCCCAAATTTTGATGGGGTAAATGACCTTTTCAAAGCTGAAACATTCTGTAATCTGCAAGAGGCACGATTAAAGATATTCGATCGATGGGGAGTACTGGTTTTTGAAACCGACAATCCCGATCAGGCCTGGGACGGAAGCTGTAATAATGGCCTTTGTATGGAAGGTGTTTATGTCTGGGTATATGAATACGTCTTTCCCGATAGAAATAATGAGCCAGTCAGAACCCAGAAATCGGGTACCCTGACCCTGATTAAATAATTTTATCAGATAAAGCTGAAATTTGGGATTGATTACTGCTTTCCCTTATTTCAGCTTTATGAATTTCAAAACACTCCTCTACGGAATATTTCTTTCCACTGCCTTATCCGCATGTTTTAGTGTAAATCGTCCGGAAGAAAAGCTGGATACCCTCCCTCTGGACCAAATCAAGCTACCCGATGGATTTGAAATATCCATTTTTGCCGAAGGGGTAGAAAATGCCCGTTCTATGGTTCGCGGAGATGAAGGAACCCTCTTTGTGGGAAGTAGGGGAGCCGGGAAAGTTTATGCGATCAAAGATACAGATGGAGATTTTAAGGCCGAAGAAGTGATCGTATTGGCGGAGGGATTGAATACGCCAAATGGAGTGGCGTATAAAGATGGGAATCTATATGTTGCCGAAATCGATAAGATCTGGCGCTATGATGATATTGAAAATAATCTTTCGGCCCCCAATAAAACCCTCCTGGATGATCAATTCCCCGATGATGCCTGGCATGGCTGGAAATACATTGCTTTCGGTCCGGATGATAAGCTCTATGTTCCGGTAGGCGCTCCCTGTAATGTATGCGAAAAAGAGGATGAGAGATATGCGACCATCATGCGTATGAATATAGATGGGTCGGAGAAAGAAGTATTTGCTCAGGGGGTGAGGAATTCAGTGGGCTTTGACTGGCATCCGGAAAACAAAGAACTATGGTTCACGAATAATGGCCGCGATATGTTGGGCGATGATGTTCCGCATGATGAACTCAATCATGCGCCGCGAAAAGGTATGCATTTTGGTTTTCCTTATTGCCATGAAGGGACTTTGCCTGATCCTCGTTTTGGCAAAAAACGAGAGTGTAATGAATTTACAGCACCGGCTCAAAGATTGCTGCCTCATACTGCAGCTCTGGGAATGAAATTCTATACGGGCTCTCAGTTCCCCGAAGATTTTAAACATGACATCCTTATTGCGGAGCATGGTTCCTGGAATCGGACTCAACCGCAGGGTTATCGAATTTCCCGGGTGAAGCTGGAGGGAGATCGAGCAGTCAGTTATGAAGCTTTTGCGGAGGGATGGTTAGGGGAAAGCAAGGCCTGGGGAAGGCCTGTAGATATAATCCAGTTGCCAGATGGTTCGCTTCTGGTCTCGGATGATTTTGCTGATGTGATTTATAGAATCAGTTATCGGGCTGTTTAGGTTCCTGGGTTTCTTTGGGCTTTTTCTTTTTCTTATTAAAGTCGTTCATCGTCCGGCCTATTCCTATGCTTACATAGGATAGAATGCCTTTACAGGCCTTTTCCAGAAGCTCAGGTAACTGATCAAATTCTTCATCTGTAAATGGAGAAAGTACATAATCTACCTGTTGACCTTTGAGGTATTCATTTCCTATTCCCATTCTGATCCGTGCATAATTATTGGTCCCTAAGACCTGATCGATATGCTTGAATCCATTGTGCCCGCCATGAGAACCTTTCGCCCGCATCCTTATTGTGCCAAATGGAAGATTGAGGTCATCCGTAACAATCATGATTCGCTCCAGGGGAATCTTCTCCTGGTCCATATAGTATTTCACAGCCTTTCCACTCAAATTCATAAAAGTAGTAGGCATGACCAGGACTAACCTTCTCCCTCTGTACTTAGCTGTAACGGTATAGGCGTGACGACTTAGCTCAGGAGTCACTTTGAGTTTTTCAGCCAAATGGTCCAAAACCATGAAACCGATATTGTGGCGAGTATCCACATATTCACTTCCAATATTTCCTAAACCTGCAATGAGGTATTTCATATCCTATTATATGGAAATTGCCAATTCCTTTTTGAGGAATTGGCAAAATGTATATGTTTTGATATTGAATATCCTATTCTTCTGCTGCAGCTTCCTCTCCACCTTCTGCGGCGACTTCTTCTCCATCTTCTCCTACAGCACCTGCGCTTCTCAGTGCACGTGGAATCTCTACGCTTGCAACTCCTGCTGTTTGTGGGGTTACAATGTTAAGACCTGTAATATTTGCATCAGCAATCTTGATAGTATGTCCCAATTCAAGTGAGCTTACATCAATCTCTACTTTATCTGGAAGCTGAGAAGGAATGCCTTTTACCTGAATCTTTCTAAGCTTGGTAAGCAATTTACCCCCTTTACCAACTCCTAATGGTTTTCCAACCAAAGAAACAGGAAGAGAAACGATTACCGGCTTGTCTTCAGATACGCTGAGCATTTCAACGTGCAGGATTTTTTCAGTTACCGGGTGGTAATCTGCATCCCTTACGATGGTGCTTACTTTCTCTCCTTCTACATCAAGATTTACGATATAGGTTTCAGGAGTATAGAGAACGGTTTTGAGTTCTTTATAGTCAAAGAAGACATGCGTAGCCTCACTGTTGTTATATACAACACCAGGTACTTTGCCCTCTCTGCGCATATGCTTTGAACTAGCTTTACCTGTATCAGGTCTTTTAAATGCTTTTAGCTCCGTGCTTTTCATCACTTTTACTTTAGGAACAATGAACTGATAGATTCATTGTTATGTATTTTTCTGAAAGCTTTCCCGAAGATTGGAGCAACGCTCAAAACCCTCAGTTTGCTTATGTTTTTATCTTTATCTAAAGGAATGGTATCTGTAACTGCCAATTCCTTCAATTTTGAATTTTGTATTCTTTCGTAGGCGGGACCCGAAAGTACCGCATGGGTGGCAATCGCTCTAACAGAAAGTGCTCCTTCATCGAGCAATACTTCTGCTGCTTTACAGAGGGTGCCAGCCGTATCTACCAAATCGTCGATCAGGATGATATTCTTTCCTTTAGCATCCCCGATTACTTGCATAGAAGCAACTTCATTTGGCTTGAGCCTGTGCTTATCGCAAATGATCAGTTCTGCAGAAAGATGTTTAGCATATCTTCTGGCCCTTGCCGAACCTCCTATATCTGGAGAGGCGATACAAAGATTCTCTAAATTGAGACTCTCTATATAAGGGATGAAAACTGCTGTACCATCCAAATGATCAACCGGTATATCAAAGAAACCTTGTATCTGTCCAGCATGTAGGTCCATCGTCACAACTCTGTCTGCTCCTACTGCCGTTAATACATTGGCCACTAATTTTGCACCTACCGATACACGGGATTTGAACTTTCTATCCTGCCTTGCATATCCATAGTAGGGAATAACTACTATGATTTGATTTGCAGAGGCGCGTTTAGCTGCATCTATCAGGAGGAACAACTCCATGAGATTATCAGCGGGTGCGAAGGTAGACTGCACAATAAAAATATCAGACCCTCTGATAGACTCCTCGTAGTAAACTTGCATCTCTCCATCACTGAAGGTTAAGAGTTCAATTTCACCGAGAGGAGATCCAAAAAAGTCTGATATTTTCTCTGCTAAATCTTCCGATGCAGAGCCCGAAAATATTTTAATCGGTGATGACATAGTGTCTTGTTGACCCGGGAGGACTCGAACCCCCAATATCTGGACCAAAACCAGGTGTGTTACCAATTACACCACGGGTCATTGTCAAATATCTCTCAATTGGCTTGCAAAGGTATACTATTCTTTTTTTTCTATCAAATGTCTGTCAACTTTTTTTTACATTTTGTCCTAATTTTTTTCAAATCCTCTGATAAAAAGGAACATGCGATATAAAAGTCCGCCTTCTGAGCTCTTTATTAAGAACCGAAAAGCCTTTGCAGGTAAAATGGAGTCTCACTGCATTGCCATCTTTCATGCCAATGATCTTTATCCCAGCAATGGGGATGCAAACTACAAATTTGTTCAAAATAATAACCTCTATTACCTCACAGGTTTGGATCAGGAAGAGGTGATTCTTGTGCTCTTTCCCGATGCACCAGAAGAACGCTTTAGAGAGATGCTATTTATCAAGGCTACCAATAAGCATATACAGGTATGGGAAGGCTGGAAATATTCAAAGAAAGAAGCACGAGCTGTCTCCGGAATTGAAACGGTTTATTTCTTTAAGGATTTTGAAAATGTCATCTCCCGGCTTTTGTACCATTTCTCCGGGATTTACCTGGATATCAATGAGCATAGTCGATTGAATACCTTTGTACCTAGTGCTGCCCATCGACTCGCCGAAAAATTTCGACAGACTTATCCAACGCATCAACTTCATCGGGCAGCTCCTATCATGGAAGATTTGCGGGTGATAAAGAAGGAAGCAGAAATTGAAATGCTGGAAAAAGCAGTCTCTATTACGGGGGATGCTTTTCATCGGGTTCTGGGATTTGTGGAGGCTGGCCAATACGAATATGAAATAGAAGCTGAAATTCTCCATGAGTTTATACGACAGGGGGCTTCAGGAACCGCCTTTGATACTATCGTAGCTTCCGGTAAGGATTCTTGTGTCCTGCATTATATCCATAATGATAAAGAAGTGAAAGATGGAGATCTTATTCTGATAGATATGGGCGCCCGATATGGAAATTATTGTGCAGACATGACAAGGACTATCCCGGTAAATGGACGCTTTTCCACTCGCCAAAGAGATATTTATAAGGGAACCCTGGCCATCCTGAAATTTGCAACTTCTCAATTGGTGGTAGGAAATACCTTTGAGAACTACAATAAAGAAGTAGGGAAGTTTATTACGGAGCAGTGTATTGAGCTGGGTTTGTTGAAAAAGGAAGATTTGGCGAAAGAAGATGCAAACGATCCACAGGCATATCGCAAGTATTGTATGCATGGTATCTCGCACTTTCTGGGCTTGGATACACATGATGTAGGGAGCAAGTATCAGTCTTTCAAGGCAGGCATGCTGCTCACTTGTGAGCCAGGACTCTATATCCCGGAGGAAAATATCGGCATCAGATTGGAAAATGATATTCTGATCAGTGAAGAAGGACCGATAAATCTAATGAAGGATATCCTCCTGGAGGCGGAAGAAGTAGAAGAAGCCATGGCAAAGAATCGGACCATAAAGTGATTTTTATACCAAAATAATTACCCTGTTAGACAAGAATGCGCTTTTCTTGCGTTAATAAAGACATTATTCCTATTTTACCACACATAAATACAAGCCAATCTTTATGAATCATCTCCGCAAACTTTTAATTGGGGTTCTTTTTCTGTCTCCTTTATTCATGGGCTTCGCTTCCAGTGAGTTGCGTATGCCTGCTGAAACACCTCCTGACTATTGCAAATTGATGGGAGCTGTCTATGTCGAAAATGTGGCTGCTTTTGCCAATTATCGCGTTTTTGTTGAGGACATTGAATCTTTTGCGGATATGGTGGTATTCAAGGAAGATTCCGAAGGTTTTGCAAATGAGGCCGGCCACTGGTATTTCACAGATGTCAGAGGCTTTGCAGATTTTACGATTTATGTAGAAGATGTAAAGGGCTTTGCAGACTTTAGTATTGCCTACACGGAATTTCGTACAACGGTAGGTTGCCAGTAACATTTCTTTATTTTCCTTTCATTTCATCAATGTCATTGCCTATAGCCAGAGCTTTACCCCATTTTTATTGATAAAGTTTAAAGCTCGAATTTGAAGACGAACTTAACAGAAGTCGCCATCGAGATCGATCCCACTCAAGTTGAAGTGGCGATTGCCTGGCTCTCTATGGTGGGGTTTCAGGCATTTGAGGAAACTCAAAAAGGGGTGAAGGCCTATATCGATAGTCCCGATTTTGATCAGGAGGCTATGATGGAGGCATTATCCTCATTGGATCGGGAGTCTTTTTCTATTTCTATAAAGGAAATTGCTCCTCGAAACTGGAACGAAGAATGGGAAGCATCCTGGGAAAATGTAGAGATAGATGATTTCTGCCAAATCATCCCTTCCTTCAGAAAAGCAGATGATTCCTTTACTCATACAGTAGTAGTCGATCCTAAAATGGCCTTTGGAACCGGACACCACGAAACTACCCGATCAGTGATCAGATTGATGAAAGCGGAAGACATGAAAGGAAAACATATCCTGGATATGGGCTGTGGAACGGGTATACTGGGTATTCTTGCCTTAAAGATGGGAGCTAGCTCGGTTTTTGCCATAGATATAGACCCCTGGAGTGTGGAAAATACCCAGCAAAACACTCAATTGAATGAAGCAGAGGGCATCGAGGTTATAGAAGGGATTGCGAAAGATATTCCCACTGAGGAATATGACCTCATTTTCGCCAACATCAATAAAAATGTCTTGCTGCAAGATATTCCTGTTTATGCAGGTCATCTGAAAGAAAATGGAAAACTTTTCCTGAGTGGTTTTTACACCCAGGATGAAATAGAAATAAAAGAATTATCAAAAGAGCAGGGGCTGACTTTTTCTTCTCGGGTGGAGGAGAATAATTGGGTCGCTGCAGCTTTTACAAAATAGTTGCTTCTTTAGAAAGATTGATATGAAAGTATTTGCTAAGATCAGCACTTTTGTCAGCCTTGTTCTCCTGGGGCAGGGGCTATTTGCCCAGGGGGTTGATTTCTTCTCTACAGATCCGGATGAGTTTCTGAAAGAGTTTACCAAAACCCTTAATCAGGAAAATACCGAGATTTCCCTCAAAGCCAGTACAGAGCTTAATAATCTCTGGACCGGAGGTCAGATGTCAGATTTGGAGAAACCTGAATTTATTGAGGTTATCAATAAACTGGTGGATAAGCGAATGAGAACTTCGCCCGATTTGGCCAATTTTACCTTGCTTTATGGGCATTTTAAACGACAGGATACGCGGATAAAAATTCCGCTGGCCAATTTCCTTGAGGTTACAGGGGAATCAGTCAAGACGATTAAGAAAGATCAGCTGAGTAAATTTTTCAGAGGACTTCTAGAGTTTATTCCTGAAGGCTATTTGCTGAAAAAAGGAATTTTCCACTGGCAAGTAAGTCAGGAAGATCCTTTGCTAACCATCATTAATGTAGCAGATGAAAACGGGAATTATACCTTCCCGGTGGTTCGTTTTTCAGAGACAGACCTTGTTTATCAATCTTTCAGACCCAAAGACAGCACCCATATATATGCTACTAAGGGAGACTATAATCTATTGGGAAAGACTTTTATTGGAGAAAAGGGACGTGTTGACTGGTCTAAATTGGGACTGGATAAGGAAGATGTTTATTGTGAATTCGGCAAGTACAAGATCAATGCAAACTTTGGTCTGGTTAAAGTAGATACCGTTCAGTTTTATTACAAAAGTATGATTGACGGGTATCTGGTCGGAAAATTTGAAGATAGAAACGTAGGATTCAAAAGTTTAAAGAAGGCCAATTATCCCTACTTCAAAAGCCATGGAGGAGGAGTTGTGATTGATAAACTCATTCCAAACCTTCGATACGAAGGAGGATTTTCTCTTCAGGGAGTGAGAAGGCTGGGGACTTCCTATGATTTGTTGGAAGAGGTTCCGATCAAGAAAAGCAATACAGGCAATCCTGAAATTGACAGTTGGTATAATGGCATTTCGTCTTCTGAACTGAGTGAAGATGAAAAGAAAGATGACGAATGGGGAGAGGATCAATGGGATTATGAAGAAGCCCAGACTTCCTCCTTTGAATCGGATGATACCAATTGGGATACAGATGAGTGGGGTACAGAGGAAGAGGAACTACAGGCAACCACTGAAATGGTCCTAAACCATATCAAAGCCAAAATGGATATCCTCCGTCAGGGAGATCCTGTAATTATGCTGCAAGGAGAGACTTTTGTGCTGGATGAGGTAAGAATGGTTGGGAAAAATCTCGAGACCATCATCAAAACTTCTGACCAGGACAGTATCTACCATCCAGGTATGGATGCCCTTTACTCTGCCAAAGATACCCTGGTTACCCTCAAAAAATCCAATGTAGGAACCTATCGGAGTGTACCTTTCGCCAGCTCCTACCACGAATACTTTCTCTACTTTGAGACCATTGTTTGGGACCTGAATACAGACGAACTTCAATTTACCGCCTTTATCGACCGGGAAAACAAAGTCTCAGCAATCGAGTCCTTTGACTACTTTACCCGCTCCCGCTTCAATCAGTTTAAAAACATTCTGAAGTTCAACCCGATTGGAGCCATACACAGATATAAAAGTAAAAACCCGGATATGCCGATCTTCCCGCAGGCCATCTTATCTGATCCTGCCTATCGTTCGGCCAAAGCAGACCTGACAGCTTTCAAACGATCGCTTCCTGGTCTGGAAGGTTCCGGATTTATCAAATACAATAAAAAGACCCAGGAGATTACGCCTCTGCCCAAGTTGACCAACTGGGCCCTGGCTGCAAGAAAGAAGAAAGACTTTGATGCCATCCAGATCATATCCAAAGTGGATAGCGGGGCTCATGCCTCGATGAATCTGGAAGATATGGACATCCGGATGAGAGGGGTTAATATTTTCTCCTTGAGTGATTCGGTCTTCCTGCGTGTGCTCCCATTAGAAGGAGAAGTGGCTGTTCAGAAAGATCGGAATCTTCAATTCGGAGGACTGGTGGCAAGTGGAAACATCAACTTTTATTCAAGTGATGTAGACCGTCCCAGCTTTACCTTTGATTATGAAAGTTATAAGATAGCCTGTGATTCGATCGATTCCCTTCGATTCGTTCTGGTGCGAAACCCGCCCCCGGGCTATGAACCTACGCCTTTTGAAAAAGCCCTGGACAATACTGTCTTTGAAGGAATCACGGGAGCCATACACGTAGATGACCCCAACAACAAATCCGGGGAGAAAGACTACAAACAGTTTCCAGTATTTGACTCCTATTCCCGATCTTATCTGTACTGGGAAAAACCTCATATTGAGGGGGGAGTTTATGAAAAGGATAAAATGAACTTTTCACTGGACCCTTTTGTCTTGCCGGGCATAGAAAATCTTCAAGCGGAGGACCTGATATTTGAGGGAGAATTCTTCTCTTCAGAGATATTCCCCAAATTCAGGCAGACCCTACAGGTTATGCCTGACTTTACCCTGGGCTTCAAGGCAGAAACGCCTCCGAGGGGCTATCGGATTTATGAGGATAAAGGAAAGTTCACCAATGAAATAACCCTGGATGGAAATGGATTGCAGGGCAATGGTACCATAGAGTTTTTAGGAACAGTTGCCCAAAGTGATTCTTTTGTTTTCCATTTTGACTCTGTGATGGCCGTGGTCAATAACTTTGACATGCGGCGAGGATTCCGTGGAGGTGTCTATTTCCCGAAAGTAGGTGCGCCCAAAGCCCTATATACCTGGTATACGAAAGAAAATGCCCTGGGCATCACTTCTCAGGAAGAAGCTATATCTGTATTTGATGGGCAGGCAGAGTTTACGGGAACCCTTAAAATCACCGAGCAGGGAATGATCGGAAATGGTGAGATTGTTCTGGGGGAAATAAAAGTTCGTGGTGATAGCATCATTTTCAATGATATGGACTTCAACGTAGAAGGGGATTTCATAGTGCTGGATGTTGATGATCCTGAGTATACTCACTTCATAGCAGAAGATGTATTTGTGAAATATGATGTCTACCGTCATAAATCTGGTTTCGAGGCCAAGAAAGTGGGTAAACAACTGGCCAAATTCCCAGGACATGAGTATGCAACCTCCCTGGCAAAAGGAGAATACCAACGTTCAACACGCGATCTGAAACTTGTAGGATTGAGTTCTTATCTAAAGGATAATTATTTTGTAGCTACTGCCGCGGAAAAGGATAGCCTGAGATTTAAGGCTGAAGATGCTCAGTACGATATTGAAGACGGAAGAATCGACATCAATGGGGTTCCATACATCTTCGTTGCTGATGCGATGATCACCCCGGAAGATAAAAAAGTGATTTTGGAAGAAGGTGGGGATATGAAAATCCTGACCAATGCATTGGTAGAGGCAGATCAGGAATCCAAATACCACAAAATCTACGAAGCCAATGTGCGGATCATGAGCCGCAACAAATATACAGGTGGAGGTAAATACGATTACATCGAAGTCAATGGAAAGAAACAATACATAGACTTTAGTAATATTGATGTAAACTCAGATACCACCACTACTGCTTCCGGAGATATCACCGAGACCGATGGATTCTACCTCACAGAAAGAATCTTCTTTAAAGGAAAGGCCTCTCTGGATGCTTCACAGAAATTCCTCACCTTCGAGGGAGAAGTGAAGATCGAATCTGAAAACCCTGTGTTTAAAGGTGCATGGTTCACTTTCGAAAAGACCCTGGTGAATCCGGATTCAGTATTTATCCCGATTGCAGATGACCTTACCAATGACCTGGATGAGGTGCTGACCGTAGGATTGAATTTTGTTCCTGAAAACAGAATCTTTTACTCCAATTTCCTGCAAGCGAAAGAAGCAGAAGATGACATAGAAGTATTGACAGCTTCTGGAGGTCTGACTTTCGACAGAAGAAAGAAAGAATTCAGGATCGGGCAGGAGCAGAAACTTAAGAACCAGACTTACAAAGGTTCTACTGTGAGTTTCAATGATGCCCAGAATACGATCACTTCTCAGGGCTTCCTGAACTTCCCATTTGATTTTGCAGATAAAACGATCTCAGTGAAAATGGCAGGTTTGTGGAAAGAGGATATGAAGAAACGTCAGCTGTCTACTGATATCATCATGGGAGTTGATTTCAATGACCTGATCCCTAAGGAACAATTGGAGCATTTGGCGACCAACTTCCAATTCCTTACCACTTCAAGTAAGAATATCGATTTCCGTCAGCGGGCTTTCATCCAAAATATATCTGAATTACTGGATGAAGGGAAAGCAGGCGAAAGGGAGACCACCAAGTTCATCGCCAATACCCAAAACTCTTTGGTATATACCGATATCAAACTTGCCCAACAACTTCCATTTACGCTCTTGATGTCTGGTATAGACTTTAACTACAGCAGGGAATACAAAGCCTTGTTTAGCGATGCGGAAGTTGGTTTGGTAGGAATCAATGGGGAGGTCGTAAATAAAAAGGTGGGTGCCAAGATCGTTTACAAATTTGGTCGCATCGATGGAGTGGGTGATAAGGAGCCAGATCGCTTGACTATTTATCTGGAAGTTGACGAATTCAGCTGGGTGTACTTCCACTTCGAAGACCAGGTATTATATACGGTTGGAAGTGATTATGAAAAATACAATCGTCCCCTTCAGGAAATGATTGACAAGTCCAAGAGCAATGATGGCTTCAGATTGGAAGTTGCTCCAGAGGATGAAGTGAGCCGTTTCCGTCAGGACTTTGTCGTGAAATACATCAAATAGGTAGAGATTCTGCCGAAAAAAGATCGCTCTCTGTATGAACAGGGAGCGATTTTTTTTATGTTAAGTTATGCGCTTGTTTATTGTTTTACCTGTCCTACTATTGCTGATGAGCTGTGAGGCTCCAGAGGAGCCTTTTAAAGAGGTAGACATCCTGGCTGAGTTTGTGGGGCATTGGGAGAGATTAAATGTATTTGACGGAGAAATAGACCAGCTAATCATACTGGAAAAAGAAGGAGGGGATGTTTCTATTCAATTGTGGGGAAATTGCCTTCCTGATAAATGCGAATGGGGAAGCCGATTATTCAAGGCTTATGAACTGGAAGCTGGCCCCTTGGAGATGCTTTGGCTGGGAGAAGGACTAAAAATAAAACAAACCCTGACCTTATTGAGTAGCGGAAAAATGGAAATAATATTCGAAGAAGACCATGAAGATGATCGTCTGGATACAGTAAAAAGCTTTCTCTTTAGCCGAAACAATAGAATCAAACTATTCGACCGGATTGAACGCAAGGAAGCCTTGCGTGCGAAACTTTCCCGCGAGAAAATCCCTGCTACCCCCAATCAGGAAAATTTGCTGCTCCCTAATTCCATCCTGCTCTATCAAACCACAGCAGGTAGATATGGGAAATTGCAGATCAGAGGTAATTCAAGTATCCTTACCCTGAGATGGAAAAGCTGGAATGAGGATGGAAGCATTTTTAGGGAAGCAGACTATATGGAAACAATGCCCAATGCTTATTTTGAAATGAATCAGGGAAAAGAAGAAGAGTTGGATGCGGATTGCCGGCTTGATTTTTTATTGGAGGAAAGCGAATCCGGGGCTAGATTTCTCAATCCTCAGTGCGGAGCAAGCTTTGTTCTTTATCATTTGGGCAATTGATATTGAAAAAATTCTCTCAAGACCTTTGAACTTCTCGAAAGGAAGCATTATATTTGCCAACCGATTAAGAAAACAGGTTTCAAATAGAAATATGGCACATCATAAGTCAGCAATTAAGCGTATCCGTCAAAGTGCGAAAAGAAGGTTGAGAAACCGCTATAAGAAGACGACTATGCGCTCCATGATCAAGAAGTTGCGTGCTACTGAACAGAAAGCTGAAGCTGAAAAAATGCTGCCTTCTGTTTTGAGTAACATCGACAGAGTAGCGAAAGCCAACATCATTCATAAGAAAACCGCCTCTAACTATAAGAGCAAATTAACCAAGTTTGTAAACGGACTCGCTTAGTCCAGTTTTACCTCTCGGTTTTGGTTTTCTATTGATTACCAAGAAGATATTGCGAATGCCTGGCCTTTTGGTCGGGCATTTTGCGTTACCTTTTCTGTACTTTTTCCATGGCATTGGATAGCGCTTAGCATAGCTTGTGTTTAATTATAAAACACAATTTATGCAGACCTATCAACATCAACCTATCAGTGCCTGGGCGCTCGAGGATCGCCCGAGAGAGAAGCTTATCCAAAGGGGGATCTCTGCCCTCACCGATGCCGAATTGCTCGCCCTCATCCTGCGTACTGGTAGTCAGAAGCAATCAGCCATTCAATTGGGGAGAAGCATACTTTCAGAATTTGGAGGTCTACAGGGACTTGCAAGAGCTTCTCTTGAAGATTTGATGAAAGTAAAGGGAGTGGGTCGTGCAAAGGGAGTAAGCATTGCATCTGCATTTGAACTGGGCCGAAGGAAGGCCCTCGAATCCGGAAAGCTACTCAAACTCAATTCTGCAGAAGCTGTTCACCAATACCTGGGCCCTCAGTTGGCAGATTTGGATCATGAGGTTTTCTATGTACTCTTCCTCAATCGCAATCATGAACTTAAGTCAGAAAAGCAATTATTTGAAGGAGGGGTAAATGCAACGGTGATCGATACCCGCATTATTTTTCGGGAAGCCGTAAATCAGCTTGCCAGCTCCCTTATTCTCGTTCACAATCATCCTTCCGGTAATTTAAAACCGAGTCAGGCCGATAGAAACATTACCCTAAAGTGTAAGGAAGCCGGAAAACTCTTTGATATACCGGTTTTGGATCATGTGATCATCTCTTCGAGGGGGTATTACTCTTTCGCTAACTCGGGAGAGATGTAGGCAAGCTCTTCATTTGGGCTCAGTGGAGGGACCTAAGGCTCATGATTTACCATTCTCCTTTGGTTATATGAGAGAAGGACGAAGCCAGACATACTGAAGCCCTTCGCAAAGCCGGGCGTACACATGCTATGCGTAATTCCCAGGAAAAGGAAGGGCTTCGGTAATGAAAGCTAAGTTCCCTTAGCTGATTATTTCTTCTTCTTAGCTACCTTATAGCTGTTGTTTTTAGTAGCCTTATCCGGAATCCAGTTTTCTCCCAACTTGATCGATTTGATCTTCTGATCAAACTTTCGATTGATGGGAAAGCTTTTTGCACCATCTTTCCAGACTGCGGCTGTTTCACGAATTACCTCAGTCGTATTATCAGCAAATCTGATTGTCAGGTAAATAGGAAGCGGCAAATCACCTACATTCTCTATCACTACATTCATCTTCTTTTTCTTGACGCTTTTTACCTTCAGCTTGAGGTCTGGCATACCTGTTTCAAAAAACCAGGCTTTCCAAAACCAATCCAGGTTTTGGCCTGAAAGATCATTGAAGCTGTAGAAAAAATCATAAGGATTAGGATGTTTTCCATTCCAACGATTCATATAGCCGCGAAGGGTTTTGAGGAAAAGTTCCTCGCCCAGGAGATCGCGTAATAAATAATAGGCAGTCGCCGGATGAAAATAGGAATTTACCCCATAGGTCATGCCTTGCAGGTCTACAGATTCTGCCATGAGCGGCTCTGCAGTCGGACTTCCCGCAAAAGAAGTGAATCCCTGTACGTTCATTCCCATCGGTTTTCTGCTAAACCCTCTACTGACCATCATGTCTTCCGGAAAGAAAGAAGCCCATCCTTCATCCATCCAGGCATAGCGACGTTCATTGATCCCCATATAAAAGGGAAAATAGGTATGTGCAATTTCATGATAGGTAAGGCTAAAGGCAAAGCCGGGACTAAAAGTAGAAGCATCATTTACCATCATAGGATATTCCATCCCTCCGCCACCAAAATCACCCTGATAAATAGTCATTTTTGGATACGGATAGGCAATTCCGGGACTTCTCATAGAAAGATCATTGATGATATCTCTTGCATAGCCCGCTACCTCCGGGAAGTCTTTGGCTTTAGGTTTATAACAGGCATCAACATAAACCCTCTTTCCACTTTCATCTATTACTGAACTGGCAGCATCCCAATGGTAAAAGTTGGCCGCTGCAAAAGCGAAATCAGGGACAAAGTCTGCCTGAAATCTCCAGCTATTATATCCATCCATCCCTTTTTGAGTGATTTGCCTTCCTGCTTCATAGTCTTCTTTCCCCACGATCTGAATCACTTCATCAGAACTATGTGCATCCCGGTATTTCTGGTAGTAATCTTTGGTAAGCAGGTCTTCTGCATTTTGCAATACACCCGTAGCCCAAACCACATAGTCATCCGGTACACTGATTTCAACCTCAAAATCTCCAAAGTCATTGTAAAACTCCTGGGTACCAGTATAATCAAGGACATCCCAGCCAAACATATCATCATATACTGCTACCTGCGGAAACCAGTAAGCGATAAAGTAGGATCCTTCTCCATATTCACCCATGCGAACATGCGTTTTGGAGGGAATATGAAAACTCCAGCCAATTTCCAACTGAAGTGTGGCTCTGCTTTGAAGGGCATTTTCCAATTGGATAAACATATTGGTTCCCTTTCTGCTGACAGGAGATTGCTCCGAATTCAGCTCCAGGGTTTTGCCGTTTAGCAATATCTGTGAAATCTCCACTCCATCCGTCTGGTCTTCTTCAGCAATATTATCATCACTTTCAAAGCCCCTTTTATACATATCCTGGTAGAGTCGTAGGACAACTTGATCCAGGGCATCCGGGCTATTGTTTTGATATTTGATATTTACAGTTCCGGAGAGGGTACGGCTTGAAGGCTCTAATCGAGCTTTGATCTGATAATCAGAGCGGTTTTGAAAGTACTTGGGGCCGGGTTTTCCATCTGTAGTTCGGCTTCCCTTTTCTATGGCTTTCTGATAAACATCCGCGATAGGTAGTCCGCTTTCCTGGGCCTGCAATTGCATTCCTGAAAGAAGTGCAATACATGCCAGGAGCATTATATTACGTAGCATGAATTAGAATTACTTGAATATAGAATTTCCAATAAAGACCAAATGTACAAATATCCCGTGTTCGGAAACAAAATGATCTGCGAACGGTCATATTATATGGGCGAGGAAATAGGGGATGAAAAGCCGTATTTGCGAATTCTCTCCCGTATGGCGAAATTGTGGCTGGAATGAAAAGACAGGGATTAGGAATCTCTCAATTTTATGAAAGAATTTTTAGACCCTTCCGATTTTTTCTCGTCTTTTCCTTTAGGCTGTAACGAAAGCTGCTGGAATAGTGTCAAGAATTTGGGTAATTTGTAATTCCAGCAGATTGAAGCTGAAAGATTGAATTAAATACAAACCTAATTATAGAAATAGAAATTAAATTTATCGATCATGAATAAATCTAGAGTCGTGTCAACGGCAGTAATGGTATTCTTTGGATTCATGCTGCTATTGTTCCTTACCTCAGGAGCATTTGTAACTATCGAAGCAGGAGAAAGAGGTGTCCTGTTTAAGAAATTTGGAGGAGGATTGGATAAGGAAACTGTTTATGATCAGGGTTTCCATGTCATCGCTCCCTGGAATACGATGTACGTGTATGACGTAAGGGAGATGATCAAGGAAGAAGAAATGAATGTTCTTTCTGCAGACGGCCTTGCCATTGATATCGATGTTTCTGTTCGTTTCCGTCCGGTACAGGATAAAATTGGATTTCTCCATGAAGAAATAGGTAGAAATTATGGACAAACCATTATTGCTGACCTTACCCGCTCTACAGTTCGTAGGGTTGTAGGACGCTATACGCCAGAAGAGCTTTATAGAAATAAGCGTGAAGAAATTGAAGACCTGATCAAAACAAATCTTTCAGCTTCACTGGCGGAGAAAAACATCATTTTGGAATCAGCTCTTTTGCGAAATATTGATCTCCCTGACCAAATCAAAAATGCCATTCAGGATAAACTGAAGGCAAAAGAGATGGCTGATAAGATCGACTTTGAGATCGAACGTCAAAAGAAAGAATCAGAAAGGATTTTGATTGAGGCACAAGCCAAGTCTGATGCAAACCGTATTCTAAGTGCGAGTTTGACAGATAAAATCCTGAGAGAAAAAGGAATCCAGGCTACCCTGGAACTGGCCAAGTCTCAAGGAGCCAAAACCATTATCGTTGGAAGTGGTGATAATGGCCTTCCCTTGATCTTGGGAGGAAACTAAAAAAAGCTCATATGAGCAAAACGGGACAGGAGAGTATCTTGTCCCGTTTTTTTTCGTCCAAAAATCGACAAAGAAAAGCTGATTCCTATCTGTGCAAGTTCTATAAAGAAATCGGGGCTGTATTTCCTAAAGGGATAAATTTCTTTGTCAGGCAAAATAGACTTTTTAAGAGGAAAAAATTACCACTCATACTTTTGAGAGGCTTTCCTCAAAACTGAAAAGCTACTTTGCAAGAAGTTTGGACGGAATAAATGGTACCTTTTAATACTCCACATTGGATCACTAAGCATAATCTCGAGGCGAAGATGCCGGAAGATTTGAGCAAAGATCGCCTCTCCCATATCAGGAAAGGCCTGGAGCGCTATCAGGTCAAAAATCCTCGGGCATCTATTGTGATTCCTGCCTATAATGAAGAGCGCTTTCTCCTAAAAACGCTTTCTTCTCTTTCCGAACTAAAACTCCCGGATCAGCTTCCTACAGAATTATTGGTGGTCAATGATGCCAGCAAAGACAATACGTCTCAAATTCTTGAGGATATGGGGGTAAATGAATTGCTTTTGCCTTTCAATATGCGTCCCAAAGGAGCCCGCCAAAAAGGTTTGGAGGCAGCCAGAGGGGATGTTATCCTTCAGGCAGATGCTGATACCCTTTATCCCTTAGACTGGGGACTTTCCTATGTCCAACAGCTTGAAGATCCCTCAAATGCAGTAGCCTATGGTTCGCATTCTTTTGTGTCTGAATATGGGCGTTCGAGATTGAGTTTTTGCCTGCACGAAAGTCTGGGTAACATTCTTTACGCCATTCGCCGGAGGAAAAGGGCCTACATCAATGTGCATGGATTCAATTCTGCCTTTCGGAGAAAGGATGGTTTAGAGCATGGGAGCTATGAGCATACACCCACAGGCAGCGAGGATGGACATATGGCCTTGATGTTGATGAAAATTGGACGTCTTAAGTATTTGTCCGGTAAAGACTCGAGAGCCTGGACCAGTGATCGTCGGCTGCATGCCGATGGAGGTCTTAAGTGGGCCTTTGCCAAACGGATCAAAAAAGAAGGTTCCCGCCTTGCTGAATACCTAAGTCCCTGATTATCTTATCATATCCCCATCTTTAAAAATGAATGGCGTCCGGTCTGCCGTTCTAAGCATTTCCAGGACTTGAAATGAGCATCAGGTAATTGTAAGCCCTATCTTCTTTCAAAGATGCAATTTCTGCTTCCTTTAATTTTAGCTTTTGAAAAGGGGATTAAAACAGGACCTCTGCCTCTGCAAAATGTTGGATCAACTTTTTTACCATTGATCCTTTTAAGCCGGTATCCCTGATGTCCAGTTTTTTCAGATTATTCAATTCGAAGAGTGCATCAATTGATAACAAGGGATTTTGTTTGAGGATTACTTCTTCCAAATTCTGCATTCCCTTCAAGTCAGGAAGCTGCTCTAATTGATTTTGGGCCAAATTTAAATGAGTCAGCCCTGTCAGTTTGTCGATTCCATCCAGTTTGCGTAGATGTTTCCCTTTTAAGATGCTCAAGTGCTTTAGGTGAGGGAAATATGGCAAAACCCCATGCTCAGGGACTTTATTTGCACTCAGATGCAAAGTTTCCAGTTTGGGAAGGGAGCGGAGGCTGTTTAGGCTTTCAAATGAGATGGGGCTGATATATAGGGCTTCCAGTGATGATAAATTATTTAGCTGTCCCCAATCCATGAGACTCAATTGCTTGGCATAAAAGGTCTGTAAATCTTCCATGTTCAAAGCAAAAGATAGATCTTTCACCCTTTTGTTTCCTGAGATAGCTAGTAGCTGGAGTTTATTCAGAGTAGAGAGGGGCGAAAGGTCTTTGAGAAAATTGTGGGCAAGATTCAATCGGGTCAATTGCTGACATCCGGCAATTTCTGATATGTTCTCCAATTCATTAAAGGAAAGGTCCAGCTCTTTGAGATTATCCATGGGAGCTAGTCCTCGAGTTTCTCTAAGCAGGTTGTAGGAGAGATCAACTTGAGTGAGTGAAGCAATTAAGCCCTCCAGCTTTTGAATTTCATGGCCCGCCAGGCTCAGCTTTTTTAGATGAATGAAGGCAGAAAGCTCAGGAATTTCTTCCCACTTTTTTTCCTGTAGCGAAGAAATAAGCTCCCAATCCAGTGCTAAATCGACGATTTTTGCCGGATGGTCGAGTTTTGTGAGAATATTATCTGAAATCTTCAACCTTCAGTCGATTTGTTGTATCTTTAGTCGGAAGGAGTAATTCCTTCGCGATCAAATTTACATGCCCTATGAGTTTCTCCAAAGAAGAAAACAAGTTTGATATCGTAGAACACGAAATTCTGGAAGGAGACCAGAACCTTGCTACAGAAAGACACCTTAATCCGGAGGCTGAAATCTATGTGCCTGTTGAAGTAACAGAAACCCGCGGCAGAAGGAAAAATAGAAAGCCAAAAGTTAAAAAAATAAGGAAGAATAAGTTTGGCTGGGCATTTTTTCTCTGTTCTATGTTCTTCGGAATAGCTTTAACGGCTACCTTAGAAACCCCCTTCTTTATTATGGCAGGTATGGGTTTTGGATTCCTTTTCTTTGTAGATCCCATTTACAATAAGGTCATGGAGAAAATTGAGAATCTCTGAACCTGATCGCAAAAATACCCCACACATAATGCTATTATTTATATTGACTGTTTTGCAAAAGTCAGGGCTTTTGTATAGCAGATGATTGAGCTTATCGAATGAAGCCTTAATATTTCGATGAAAGGCGTATATTCGCAGGTCAATTAGAATCAAGTCAATATGAAGTTACTCGAAGGAAAAATTGCACTCGTAACTGGTGCCACCAGAGGAATAGGAAGAGCCATAGCGGAAGAATTCGCTGCACAGGGCGCTCAGGTAGCATTTACCTATCGCTCATCAGTCGAAAAAGCCCAGGCGCTCGAAGCAGAGTTGAAGGCAAAAGGAGTCGAGGCAAAAGGCTATCAAACCGATGCCAGTGATTTTGAAGGAATTCAGAAAACACTGGACGATGTTTTGGCAACATTTGGTCGCATAGATGTAGTGGTGAACAATGCAGGTATTACCAAAGACAACCTGCTTTTGAGAATGAATGAAGAACAATGGAATCAAGTGATTACAACGAATTTGAATTCCGTTTTCTACACGACCAAGGCCTTGCTAAGACCTATGCTTAAGCAGCGTAGTGGTTCTTTTATTAATATTAGTTCTGTAGTGGGACTTACTGGAAATGCCGGCCAAGCAAATTATGCTGCCTCTAAATCAGGTATGATCGGCTTTACGAAATCTGTGGCCAAAGAAATTGGTTCTCGCGGGATTCGTGCCAATGTTGTTGCTCCCGGATTTATAGCTACAGAAATGACCGCTGAACTACCAGAAAAAGAATTGGCCAATTGGTTGGAAGGCATACCCCTCAAAAGAGCCGGGGAGCCCAAAGACGTAGCTGATTTATGTGTGTTTCTGGCTTCAGATATGTCCTCTTATATCACCGGACAGGTATTTAATGTCGACGGGGGTATGGTGATGATGTAGGAAGCCTGATAAGATTTTATTCATGGATATAAGCTTTAGTAACTCTCCTCTCTTTATTCTCCTGATCATAGCATTGGCAGCTGGTCTGTCCTATTTTATGTATAGGGGAACGTCGGAAATCCTTTCCCGGAGATGGAGAATATTTTTAGGAGTATTTCGATTTGTGGCCTTATGCCTGATAGCTATTCTCCTGCTAAAGCCCATGATGGTTATGAGAAGTTCGGTGGAATATCCGCCTGTCATCGCTTTTCTCCAGGACAATTCAGAAAGCTTACTGGTTCAGAAAGATTCTGCATTTGTCAAAAATGAATATCCTGCGCTTGTAAAAGATTTGCAGGGACAGTTCAGTGGAGATAACTTTGATTTCCAAATGTTTGGTTTTGGAACCTCTCTGGAAAGTAAAGTGGAGCTCGATTCCCTGAACTTCTCAAAAACCGGAACCAATATTTCGCAGGCCTTAAAAGACCTGAAGAAATTATATCAAAACCAGAATCTACAAGCAGTGGTTCTGGCTTCTGATGGGATTCTGACTTCAGGAATCAACCCGCTGTATGGCCTGGAAGGAAATAAAGTCCCTATTTATACGGTCTTGCTCGGAGATACCTCCGACCAAAAGGATATCATCATAAAAGAGGTGCTTTTCAATGAAATAGCCTACCTCAACAATGATATGCCTATACGGGTAAAAATCCAGAGTAATGGATTTGACCGTGCTCCCTTACAGGTCCGATTGAGAAACCGGGACAAAGTACTGGAAACCCAGACGTTAAATCTTGGGAGTGCGAAAAATCAGGGGGAACTCACTTTCCTGGTGAAACCGGAAGAGGTGGGATTACAACAATTTCGAATTGAGGTGAGCCGGCTGGAAAATGAAATTAGCTATAGAAACAATAGCCGCAATTTCTTTGTCAATGTTCTGGAGACACGAGTAAAGATTGCCCTCTTCGCAGGTTCTCCTCATCCGGATTTGGGCGCTTTGCGAATTGCTTTGAAGCGGGAGAAAAGCTATGAGCTGGATGAATTTATTCTAAAACAATCCGGCTCCTACTACCTGAATCCCAATACCGTAAACCTCGAGGACTACGACCTCTTTATTTTACACAATTGGCCGGGAAGCTCTGCAGATAAAGCTATGGTGGCCAAAGTAAGCGAACAGATCAAAGAGCAAAACAAGCCCGTTATGTATTTCTCAGGGATTTTTACTGACCTCAGAAGTATGCAGCCTCTCTTTGAATATATGGCAATAAGCCCCAAAAGCTATAGCCCACGCGCAGAGGAGGTTATCCCGGATTTTAAAAAGAAATATAGCAACCACTCTACCTTTACCTTTGCAGACAATTGGTTACAATGGGCCAATAGTGTGCCTCCGGTATACCGAAATAATTCTGCCTGGGAAGCCAAGAAAACAGCTGAGGTATACGCTACCGCCAAGATCAAGAATGTTCAATTGGATTATCCGGTATATGCCTTGCAAAATCATCTGGGTAGAAAAAATATGGTATTTCTTGGTGAGAATTTCTGGCGTATGCGTGCTCACAGCTATACCGAATCCGGAGACTTTGAGCAATTTGATGCCTGGTTGTTCAACAACATCAAATGGCTGATTGTATCAGATGACAAACGGAAATTCAAGGTCAATCCTTCCAAAAGAATATTCACCGGTTCTGATCCCATTCTGTTTAGTGGACAGGCATATGACGATAGCTATAATCCTTTACCCAAAGTAGCTATCAAATTAAGCATCAAATCTCCGGATGGGAGCTCTACGGATTATTTCCTCAATGAAACCCAGGACGCTCAATACTTTATCGAGATTCCCAAATTGGAGGAAGGCACCTATTCCTATACAGCAGAAGGTCGAAAAGATAATGCCATGATTGGTACAGATCGGGGGCAGTTCTCTGTGGGGAGGTCAAATGTTGAGCACTTTCAATTACAGGCTGATAAGGACTTGATGGAGCAGATATCCCTGCGTACGGAAGGAGACTTCCTGTTTGCCAGAGATTTAGCTCAGCTTTCTGCTAAACTCAAATCACTGCCGGGTATGAAACCTCAATTGGATACCCGAAGAAGCCGAACCCCTTTCCACAATTTCCCCTGGATATTGGGGATTCTACTTTCACTGCTTTCAATAGAGTGGATAGTACGTAAGCTTAATAGTTTGCTATAACAACATTCCCTGCCTTTCCTAACAGAGGTAATATAACTCCCGTTTTCTCAATTGTTTTGATTGTTGATAATATTATGTTTGATAGTAATCCAATCATTGAATCAAATAATGGGTCGTTTGCAATCAGGGTATCAAAGTATTATTCGACGAGGAATTGACCTTGGTCCCGATCACATGCGGAGTGTAAGTAAGATTACCAATACGGTATTACTGTATATTCTGGTAGGTGGGCTTGCGGCTTTTTGTATTTCCTGGAAGACTCAGATGTTCTTGCTGAGTATCAAGTTGGTTACGGTTGGAATATTTGCACTTTCCTTTTTACTGATTTACCTCCGGAAATTTGGTCTGCTTGATTTGGTACGTTTTGGTGCCCTGGCGGGTCTGAGTATTTCCCTATACATAGTTTGTGCATATTTTGAATCGAGAAATGGCTTGCAAAATGGCTTTTATATTTTTGCTTTGCTTCCCTTCTTGATTTTTTCGCATGCTGAGGTTATAAAACGAGCGATATCCATAACTTTTGCAGTAGCGCTTTATGGACTTGTTCTTTTTGAGATCTTTCCCTTCTTTCCTCAAAGTATGGGGACTCCTCAGGATGTTTTCCTCTTCAATACCCTATTAAATGTTTTGGTTTTTGTCAGCCTTGTAGCAATCATTCAGCATTATTATGAGGCCAAACAAATGAATACAAACAGAATAAAGGCTGACCAGTATATTTTAAAAGAAGCACAGGGAATAGCCAATTTGGGGAACTGGAGTTGGGACCCTTCAAGCAATTATTGGGAATGGTCAGATGCGGTTCTGGATATTTTGGGTATGGAACATGGAAGCTCCCTAACGATCGGGGATGTATATGGCCTTATCCATCCGGCTGATCGCCTGAAAGTACAGAATACCCTGAGAAATGTTGTAGAGGAGAGCGAACAGGTACGGCTGGAATTCAAAGTATTTACTGCCCAACAAGAGGAGAGAGATTTGCTCATGATATTTAAGCCCATAAAAAATGATAGAGGCAAACTCATTTGCGTCAGAGGGATTTTGCAGGATATCAGTATGCAAAAAGAAATTGAGGAGAACCTGATAAAGGCTAAAGATGCTGCCGAGGCTGCTACTCGTGCGAAGTCGGAATTCCTGTCTACCATGAGTCATGAGATCAGAACTCCACTCAATGCAGTGATAGGGATGGCAGGCTTACTTGCCGAAACTCGCCTGAATGATACCCAGGAAGATTACCTGGATACCATAAAAATAGGGGGAAACAACCTCCTTTCTGTGATCAATGATATTTTGGACTATTCCAAAATCGAATCTGGCAATATGGAGCTGGAATTTATTGATTTTAGATTTAGTGATCCGATTGATAATGCCCTGGATTTATTAGGACCTAAAGCCCGTGAAAAAGGATTGGAGTTATTGGCAATGTTTGGAGACAATATGCCAGATTTCATCAAAGGGGATATAGTCCGAATTCAGCAAATACTTGTAAATCTTATTAATAATGCGATCAAATTCACAGAAAAAGGAGAAATACTAGTACAGGTTAGATGCAAGGGAAGGTGGGAAGAAGGACATGTCCTCCAGTTTTCAGTAAAAGATACAGGAGTTGGAATTCCAAAAAACAAGATTCACCGTTTATTCCGTTCCTTTTCGCAAGTAGATGCCTCGACCAATCGAAAGTATGGAGGCTCGGGTTTAGGACTGGCTATTTGCAAAAGATTGGTAGAATTGATGCAAGGAGAAATATGGGTCCAAAGTGTAGAAGGTGAGGGCACAGAATTCTTTTTTGAGATCAAAACCTATAGCAGCGAGAAAAAAGAGGAGAAGAAAAAATTACTTTCCCCTGAAAATAAAAAGGAAGAGCTGATCCAGGTACTTTTGGTTGATGATAATACAACCAATTTGAAGATTCTTGAGACCCATTGTAAAGCCCTGGGGGTGCATCCGATTTCCACCATTAGTGCCGAAGAAGCCTGGGAGCATTTGGGGACAAAAAATGAGATAAAACTGGTTATAACCGACCTTCACATGCCGGGCATGAACGGGATAGATCTGGCCAGGAAAAGTCGGGATGAATTAAAAGATCAGGGCCCACCCTTTATCTTATTAAGCTCGGTAGCGCAATTACCTCCAGAGTCAAGAAGTGGGCTTTTCAGGGCCCTCCTGACAAAACCATGCAGAAAGTCTCAGTTGAAAAAGGTGATTACAGAATGTCTGAGCAATAAAGCCCCCGAAAAGAAGAAAAAAGTCCAGGAAAAGTCAGATATGCTGGTGAATCTGGCAAAGCCTATAGAGATTCTGATTGCAGAGGATAATCCAATCAACCAAAAAGTGATAAAGAAGATTATGGGGAAACTCGGTCTTCATGCAGATATTGCCGGGAATGGACTGGAAGTACTGAAAGCAGTAGGAGAAAAAAGATATGACCTCATCCTCATGGATATGCAAATGCCTGAAATGGATGGTTTGGAAGCTACAAGAGAAGTAAGGAAACTGGATAGTACCTCATTGCCCCAACAGCCTATCATCATTGCACTTACAGCAAATGCTATGGAATCTGAGAAAAGGGACTGTTTTAAAGCAGGAATGGACGATTTTTTGGCAAAGCCTGTTCGTTGGGAGCTTTTGGCCGAAACCCTGGAAAAATGGTTTGGTAGGGAAACTGAGCTTATGAGTGTCCATAAACAACAGTAGGAATGCTTTTTATCCCTGGTAAATATTCCTTATATTTTGAATTATAAACAATCTGATCTTTTGTGCAGTTAGTAGGGTATAACACCTGAAATATGTCATGTATTCATCCGAGCTAAGTTTGAATTGTTAAAATACTGGTGAATCCAGTACAAAAATCACAATTATTAGTTTGGATATGTGTGCTAAATCTGCGTAATTGCCGAGCCAAAAATTAATATGTATTTCATTATTGAGAGATTTACAATCAATAGATTATTGGAGTAATTTTTGCTGAAACAAAAATCTTCGGATAGCGGCCATTGTTTGGCAAATAGAAACAAATTGACTAATACGAATTCGAAAGCAAGAACAACAGAAAACACAAGGTAAGCCGCAAAACTCAGGGAAATTCTAAATAAGCACTTTGAACACACAATGTGAACATGGTTCCATGCATCACAGGATATCGCGACATGGACCAGTAATTCAGAATTATTGAATCGTTAACTATTGAGTATTTAGCAAGAAAAGAAAAGAAATAAGGAATCATGTACGAAAATGCTTTTCCCTACCAGTTTCTCCTCGATTTGAACAGTTTATCGCGGGGACAATCCATTCCCAATGCGTTAAAAGAGCTTTTAAAGCAACTTGACATAAAAGACTGCCGTAAGCTGGAAGAAGCTTTGGCACTGGAACTTCAAAATGCCCCTTTAGGCAATCAGAAGGACCAGGATTATTATATGTTTATTGCAAAGCAGGCCCTTTTATACAGTTTTTATCGCCGAGATACGGAGGGTTATAAATTTGTTATGGACATTGTGCGTCATCGCAGCAATTCTCTCAAGAATGTACAGCATGCCACTATGAACCATGAGGGCTGGGAAGCCTATCTGGATTTGTTGATGATCTCTTTCGACCGCCAAATCCGTAAAACCTCTATAGATAATTTCGAAACCCACATCAGTGCCATCGAATGGCAAAAAATAGATGAATCTCTGATTTCTGATGTATCTTCCCTGATTGGTTATGTATATCTTAATGAAAATAACAAAGATCAGGTAAATAAGAGTAAAATCTGGCTGGACAAAGCGCTTAGAGAAAGTAATCCAGAACACAAACTCTCTGTGTACTTTTTCCTGATCGCATTTTATATCCAACAAGAAGGAACAGACATTCCTCAGAAACTACAGGATCTTATCCATGAACTTCCAGAAATAAGGGATAGTATGGATACTCCGATTGGCCAGAAGATTTATGATTATGCTATTTATGAGTTGGAAACCAGTGTCGTAAATGGGACTTTCTCCAAAAATTATGATAGCAAGCAACTGATGTTGGAGGACCGCCAGCAAAGATTGAGAGAAGTTGAATCTCAATTTCACCAGGTCCGCGAGAATCTTCCAGCCTTTACGCAGGCAAGAATCCTTAGTTTCGTAGGGAGCCTCTATCGCCAGTTGTACGGCATGACCAATGATAATTTAGAGCAGGCGAGTTTCTCTAAGCATGCGGTAGAGAAAATTGAGAAAGCCATAGAGATTTCAGAAGAAAGGAATGATGAGAATTCTGCTATGAAGTACAAGCTGCAAAGATCTGTAGCGATGTACGAGACGGGTCGTAATCTCACAGAAAAAGATCTTAAAGAGACTGTCCAGTTTTATCGGAGAAATCAGGATTATCCCCTGTACATTGAAGCAGCCAAAAGCTATGTTGATCATGTACGGCTAAACGGAAATCCGCAGAAGTCCTATGAGTTGATTTCAAATATCCTCAAACAAGGAAGTAAGCGGATTGAGGAAGGAGGCGCAAACCTGATCATTTCCGGATTGAGCCTGGCCAATCAGGTATTTTTGATAGAGGCCAAAGAACCCGGTGTTTCCTGGATGGTCGATATCCTGGACGAATTTTTTGATAAGGTTGCCGAGATCATTGACAGCATAGAGGAAAATCTTGAGTTTTTCAGCAAATCTCAGATAGATGAGCTCTTGTCCATCTATATGGATATGGAACCCATTTCTCACTTTAGCATACGGACATATTTCAAGTATCAGTTGTATGAGTTGAAATCCTTGAGAGTATCTGCTTTGGTTAGCAAAGATGCGATTGCCCTTAGGTTGAGCGAACAACTGATCAAATCCTTCGAGAATAAAGACAATCCTTTGAGCTTTATTCAAGGCGATTGGAAAGAAGGAGAGTTCAAAGACGTACCCAATTCCGTTCGAAATAAAACTATCAATAAATGTATAAATATCAGCAAAGGGGACCTTCCTTTAGCTGCTGAGCATCTGAATTTCTCCTACAGAAACCTCAGATCCTATATCACTTTCAAAGAAGTAAATCGTCTGGGCTTTTTCCTCAGCATGCAATTGACCAATAATAAGCAGCTGGAACAAGGAATCCGTTATATGTTCTTCGACTTATACAGAGCCGGAACCATCTTTGAAGTTGTATTTGATATGCCAAAATTCCTGGTGGAAAATGCCCAGGATGGATTCTTTGCACAGGACCTGGAGCAAAAGCTCAACATTAAAGGTACCACGGCAAAGAAGTATATCAAGATCATGATAGAGAAAGGAATTATCCGTCAGGATAAAGCAACAGGTCGTAAACATTTCTACCGACTGATCAGAGAGAATGTGATGAACAGACTCGGAAAAGAACAGGCGATGATGATAAGAAGTGTTTAGGTATCCTGAAAAATAAGAGAAACCCGGCCTTAGGTCGGGTTTTTTTTATGCAAACTTTTCTGCAAAGCCCATCAGCCCACTCCCTCCTCCAGAATGGATGATACAAATATTTCCCATGAGCTGCTGTTCATTTATCTGCTGGAAAGCGTTTTGGAAAAGCTTGGCATTATAGATTGGGTCTAATAAAAGACCTTCTTTAAGGGCCATCTCACGGATGATTTTCAGGACTTCCCGATTGATGGAACCAAATGATTTGGCGGATGGGGGATAGTAGAGATGCAGGGGTGGAAATTCCGAAATCTTCTCTCCGAATATTTCCTCCCAATCTCGGGCATATGTATGTAGTTGCTGAAGAAATTCTTCCTTTTCACCAGCCATAAGGGTGACATGGATATGGGCCGGATGTTTAAGCTGACTTTGAGCGAGGATCATTCCCGCTGCACTCATACCCGTACCAGCGTCCAGAAATAGATGAGAAAAGGACAGCTTCAATTCCTCCTCATTTCTTCGAAGATCCAGCCCAAGACTTCCTGCACCTGCGAGCGAAGCCTTACAGGAAGCACCTTCAGGTAAAATAAATGCTGCTGAACCATATTTATCCAGCAAATAGGCCTCTGCATGTTTCCAGCTTGCCGAATCAAGGTATTCAATTTCCTCCTCCTGTATTAATAGGTGCAACAAAAATCTATTTCCCTTCTTTGCAGTGGGATGAGATTTCTTTACGCATACTTTGAAACGAATGCCTCTCTCCCGTAACAACTGGATAATGGCTGGTAAATGATTGGAATGCTCTCCTCCCATAAGAATCACTTCCTTGATTCCCCTTTGCTCCAGATAAGGAAGCAGAGAAGCATATTTTCTTCTTTTAGTCCCCGAAATGGAAAAACCTGTCTCATCTTCCCTTTTTACATATACCTTTTGATCAGCAGAAGAAAAAGAATGTAAGGCATGGACCCTACTTTGACCCAAAAGCTCAGGATCGCTTAAATCGAGGATTTTCTCTTTCAATTTTTGGTATGTAGCTATTGATCCCAAAGCCCTTAAATTATTGTTGGCGGATCAATTTACGCAATTCAAATAAAGCCTTGACCTTGCCCCTTAAATTTCTCTATATTTGGCACTCGACTAAGACATCCTTTTATGACATTAATTTCCTCTATTTCTGGAATCCGTGGTACGATTGGGGGGCAGGTAGGACAGAACCTTACTCCCATTGATATCGTGAACTTTGCTTCTGCTTTCGGTACCTGGCTTTCCTTGAAAAGAGCTCAGAGTCAAACCGTTGTGATTGGAAGAGATGCCAGGCCTTCCGGGGCTATGGTTCAGGGCCTTGTATCAAATACCCTCATTAGCCTGGGATTTGATGTAATTGATCTGGGACTTTCTACTACGCCTACAGTGGAAGTTGCCGTACCAGAATATAAAGCCGCTGGTGGGATTATCCTTACAGCTTCTCATAATCCGGTGGAATGGAATGCGCTAAAACTCCTGAATTACAAAGGAGAGTTTATTACGCATAAGGACGGTTTGGAGATTTTGGAGATCCTTGAAAATAAACTCTATCCCTTCAAAGAAGTTCGCGAACTGGGCGTAATTAAAGAGGTCAAAGACTTTTCTGCTACTCACATCAAGATGATCAAAGAGGTCAATCTGGTAGATTCCTTTGCCATTGAGAAAGCCAATTTGAAGGTAGTAATAGATGGAGTAAATAGTACAGGAGGTATTTATGTGCCGGAATTGCTGGAAGCTTTGGGGGTGAAAGACATCGTGAAACTAAATTGCGAACCTACGGGTTGGTTTAGTCATAATCCCGAACCTGTCAAAAAGAACCTGACCGAGATTTGCGAATTCATCAAAAAAGAAGGCGCAGATATCGGGATAGCAGTTGACCCGGATGTGGATCGTCTGGTATTGGTAGATGAAAATGGGGAGCTGTTTGGAGAAGAGTATACCCTTGTGGCAGTGGCTGATTATGTATTGAAGCATAACAAAAGTGCTGTCGTATCCAATCTGTCTTCGAGTCGGGCTTTAAGAGATTTGGCAGAAAGACATGGATGCAGATATTATGCTTCTGCAGTAGGTGAGGTGAATGTGGTTGAAATCATGAAGCGAACTGATGCCCTGATAGGAGGCGAGGGAAATGGAGGAATCATTTTCCCCGAATTACATTATGGGAGAGACGCTCTGATCGGGATTGCTTTATTTCTTTCTCATTTGGTGAAAAGCGGGATGAAGTGTAGCGAATTGAGAGCTACTTATCCGGATTACTATATGTCCAAACAAAAGCTTCAACTGGAAGCAGGTATGGATGTGGATAGTATTCTGGCCACTTTCAAAGAAAAATACAAAGACCAAAAGCCCAATGATATCGATGGCGTAAAAGTTGATTTTGAGGATTCCTGGGTTCACCTTCGTAAATCCAATACGGAACCTATTATCCGAATCTATACCGAGGCCCAGAGTCAGGATGCTGCCGATACGCTCGCCAATCAAATCATTGATGAGCTAAAAGCCAGTCTTTAAGCACCTAATTTCAGGATAATTTTGCCAATATTTTTATTGGCTTCTATGTATCGATGTGCTTCCTGGACATCTGTCCAGTCGTAAGTGCTATCGATTACAGGCTTTATTTCCCCTGAAGAAAAAGCAGAAGCAAAATCCTTTTGCAGGTCCTTCGCGAGTGCAATTTTGTAGTTTATATCTCTTGCCCTCAAGGTTGATCCCTGTACCCGTAAACGCTTGATAAGCACTTTTGCCAGATTGATCTCACTATGCATTCCTCCCATAAAAGCCAGCACCACCAATTTCCCATCTGGAAGCATCACATCTAGGTTCTTGGGAAAATATGCTCCTCCTATGGGATCAACGATAAGGTTTACACCTTTCTGTGGATGTTCTTTTTGGATGAAAGCAGCGAAATCCTGGGCTTTGTAATCAATGCATTGATCTGCTCCCAGAGAGCGACAAGCATCATGTTTTCCGGCAGAGGCTGTTACCCAAACCTTTGCGCCCTTAGCTTTAGCCATTTGAATGGCTGCTGTACCCACACCACTTGCTCCTGCATGCAATAAAACCGTCTGCCCAGTTTCCAATTCTCCTAACCAAAACATCGCCTGATAAGCGGTCATAAAAACCTCTGGCAGCCCTGCTGCTGTTTGCATATCCATATTTTCAGGGACAGGAATAGCCAAATCTTCATGGATGACGACATACTCTGCATATCCACCTCCCGGCAATAAGCCGCAGACCTGATCTCCTTCTTTCCACCTACTCGCTTGAGCTCCCATTCCAACTACCGTACCCGACATTTCGAGCCCCATGATCGGACTTGCTCCCGGAGGAGGAGGATATCGACCTTCCCTTTGCATGGTATCTGCCCGATTTAAGGCAGTAGCAGCAACTTTTACCAAGATTTCATGCGAAGCTGGTTCTGGACGTGGGAATTCGCCGATGTATAAACCTTCTGGGCCTCCGGGCTTGTCGATTAGGATGGCTTTCATAAACAGTTCGAGGGTGTTAGGGTATTAGTGTGTTAGGGTTCTAATATAGTTGATTATGCTTAGAAGTTTGCCTTTTGTTTAGGGTAATGGATTCCGCTAAGATACCTCCCTCTCATTACCCTAAAACGCTAACATCCAAACACACTAACACTTCCTCATCATTTTCAATTCCCTCTCCTTTGTTTCCTTCCTACTTCTTCCCGATATTTGAAGGATATTCAGATTTGAACAAGAATGCTATGATCATCTACCTGGACAATGCTGCTTCCACTCCTATGGATCCCGAAGTTTTTGAGGCGATGAAGCCTTACTTCCTGGATCATTTTGGAAACCCATCCTCTACCCATGCTCATGGGAGAACCTTACGAAATGCTATAGAAGATTCCCGCAGAACTGTTGCCAAACATCTGGGAGTTACTCCTGGAGAAATTTGTTTTACCAGTGGGGGAACAGAAGCCGATAATATGGCAATAAAAAGTAGCCTGGAAGCTTTTGACCTTGAGCATGTGATTACTACCCGGATTGAACATCATGCGGTGAGTCATACCCTGGAGGATCTCGAGGAAAAAGGGAAGATCAAGGTGACATGGTTGAGTGTGGATGGAAAAGGGCATATTGATCATGAAGAACTGCGGGAGGCATTGGCGACAAATTCCAGGTCTTTGGTTTCGCTTATGCATGCCAATAATGAATTGGGCACTCTGCATGATATCCATGCGATTGGAGAAATATGCCGCGAGTATGATGCGATTTTTCATTCTGATACCGTCCAATCGATGTGCAATCTCAAATACGATCTTGCCAATACACCGGTGGATTTCATTACGGCTTCAGCACATAAGTTTTATGGACCTAAAGGGGTTGGTTTCCTCTACATCAGAAAAGGCCTGAATGTACCGGGCTTTATTTCCGGTGGAGGACAAGAAAGAAATCGCAGAGCCGGAACTGAGAATGCCGCTTTCATCGTAGGCCTTGCATATGCTTTTGATAAGTGCTACAACAGCTTTGATAGCAAATCCGAAAAACTTTGGGATTTGAAAAACTATATGAAACAACGACTGATGGAAGTTTTTCCGGGAGTTAGTTTCAATGGAGAAACAGAGCCTGGACGATCACTTCCTACCGTTCTAAATGTTTCTCTTCCCTGCAACGAGAAAGATTGTATGCTTCTTTTTAACCTCGACTTGTCGGGCATCTGTGTTTCTGGTGGCTCAGCGTGTAGCAGTGGAGCCGTGATGGGATCTTTTGTCCTCCGTGAAATTGGAGTAGAAGGAGCACAACTCTTAAATGCAATTCGTTTTTCATTTGGGGTTCAGAATAGCCGGGAAGAAATCGATATCACCATCGAAAAACTCAAGGAATACGTTCCTATGCCCGTTTAAGCCTTGGCCATGACCCCGGAAGAACAAGCTGGTATCCTCAGAGCAAGCTTTCCCTTTTTGGGCAAAGAAGATATAGCCTTATTTATTTCCTATGCTGATTATCAGCTGTTAGGGAATAAGGATCGCCTGATTGAGGCCGGACAAATTAGCCGAAAAGCTTTTTTTATTTTGAAAGGCATGATAAGGGGCTACTTTATCAATGAGAAAGGCGAAGAAAAAAACATTTTTTTGCGACCGGAACATACAATCACCGGCGCTCCCGAATCCCTGTTTAGCCAAAGTCCAACCAAATATACTTTTGAGTCGGTAACAGAAACCCATTTGCTGATTTTCGATTATGAGAAAGTATTGGACCTGGGCTATGAAAATCCGCGCATAATGCAGGTGTTTCTGCATTCTTATCAGGAAAACATACAAACCCTGATCTACCGGGTCGAAACCCTGATCGATAAAGCTCCTGAAGAGAGATATGAGGCATTGTTGAAAAGAAGCCCTCAGTTTTTCGAAACCGCTTACAATAAGCATGTCGCCAATTATTTGGGAATTACGCCTGTATCTCTTTCCCGTATCATAAAGCGGCGCTCGGAAAATTAATTTTCCACCGATTAACATGTGTAAAGTGGCTTTGCCAAAATCTTGTGTACCTTGAGTAAACTATTACTCGCAATTTACTCTCATGGACAAAGCGCTATTCGGAATCGAAAATTTTGATGTTTACATGGTCGTCGGCATACTCGTTTTTTTTGGTATGCTGGAAATCATCTCTGGTTATCTTCACAGAACCCAAAGAACGGCCTCTGACTGGATACAGGAGGCTGGAGGCTGGCTGATGCTTGCCCTGGTTATCAAACCCTTGCTGGTTGTCATAGGAATTCCTTTCCTTGCTAACCTGATCGTTCCTGGGGCAGCCGGAATTTTGGCAGAATACAGTATGTGGTTAATATTACCCTTCTATCTTCTGATAGATGATGTGCTCCAATACTGGTATCATCGTTCGGCTCATGAATATGAGTGGTTATGGAAATTACACCGACCCCATCATCAGGCAGAAGAAATGGGTTTTTTCATTTCCTACCGAAATGCTGCTCTCTATTACATCCTCATGCCCAATATCTGGTGGCTATCTTTTGTTGTTTTTATGGGGGGAGCTAAAGCTGTTGCCCTGGGATTGATCCTAAAACAATTGGTGATCATTGGTTCACACAGTACTGTCCATTGGGATGAGCCTTTGTATAAAAGCAAAGTCTTTCGTCCAGTCGTCAATTTTCTCCAACGCATCATCATTACACCTGCCTTTCACCATGCCCATCATGGAAAATCTATGGTGGATGGAGTAAGTGATCCTAATGGCAACTATGGCAATATGTTTTCCCTCTGGGACCAAATGTTTGGAACAGCGACTTTTACCCAGCAATTCCCCTCTGAACTAGGTTTGATGAATGATCCTAAGGAATCCTGGGCTGCGGCTTATTTCTATCCGCTGGTAAAATCCAGCGATCCAAAAAGTGAACTGTCCAAAGGCTATACAAAAGAGAGTACCAAAAGCCTGGAACCCGCTATGGTCAAGTTGGAGAAAGGGAAAAACTATCTCTGGTGTCAGTGCGGGAAGAGCAAGAATCAACCTTTCTGCGATGGAACTCATCACGGAAGCAAGTATAAGCCTCTCTTGTTTACGGCTAAAAGAGATGGTGCCATAAAACTTTGTAATTGTAAGGCTACGAAAAAAGGACCCTTCTGCGATAATTCGCATGTTGAACTCAAAGCGGAAGATTTGAATTAGTATCTTCAAGACATAATTCACGATTATGTCTGTAAAGGAGCATTACGATTCTCATCTGGGAAATTTTTACGAATGGATGGCCGGGGATTTTGAGCTTGGTCGGGAATCTCAGGAACAATATTTTCGGGATAAAGGCATTTCCTCTGGTAAAGGAATTGCGATTGATCTGGGCTCAGGACATGGCTTTCAAAGCATAGCTCTGGCAAATTTGGGCTATGAGGTGAAAGCAGTAGATTTCAATCAACAATTGCTGGACAGCCTGGGGAAGAGAAAAGGCGAACTTCAGATCGAACTTTTTCAAAGTGATATCCTTTCCTACCTTAAAGAAACCCCATCAGCTGACTTGATTGTCTGCATGGGAGATACTTTGGCCCACCTTTTGAGCTTTGAAGAATTAGAACAAATGTTCCGAATGGTTTACCAAAGCCTTCGTTCCGGTGGTCAATTCATCTGCTCTTTTAGAGATTATCAGTTTGAGTTGAAAGAAGAACAAAGATTTATTCCGGTACGGGCTGATGAGAATCGCATACATACCTGCTTTTTAGAATACCAGGAAGACAAGGTAATCGTAACAGATCTTTTACACGAAAATGAAGGCGGAAACTGGAAGCAAAAAGTAAGTAGCTATCCTAAACTCCGCTTAAGCAAAGAAAGGATACTAAATCTCCTTGCTGGCTGTGGTTTCCAGCTTCAGGATACGGACGAAATTCGCAGAATGCATTATGTACGTTCGGCGAAATAAATAGATTCATTACGCAAAAATTCTTTCTGCATGTAAGATAGGAGCTGCAATTCCTTCTCTTAAAAGAAAATTTTAGCTGCTTTTAACTAAATTTGCATACTCATACGTTATAGCATCAGAATACGCTCATTCTAGAGGATTACCCCCAGGGTGCTATACACACCTTCCTTGCTACTTGTCCTGTTTATTAATTAGTAGAACCCTTTAGCCCAGGACCTTAATTGAATGGAAGGATCATCCATAGCTGTCTATTTAGACTTTGAAAATCTTGCGATTTCGGCAGATACAGTCTATCCGTCAAAACGCAAGCCCTTGTTGATAGAACCTATACTGGACTTTGCTGCCAGTAAGGGAGTGATATGTCTGAAAAAAGCCTATGCGGACTGGTCGAAGGATATGTTTTCCCAATACCAGACTCGTTTGATGGAGCAAGGCTTTGATCTGGTTCATTTACCAGAGACTAATTCTCAGGGGAAAAATGGTTCAGATGTTCGTTTGGCTATTGATGTCATGGACTATCTGGGATTATATGCAGAGGTTTCAACCTTTATTATCGGATCAGGTGATACTGATTTTATCCCGCTTATTCAGCGTTTAAGAGCAAGAGGGAAGAAGGTCATTGTAATGGGATTTGAGCATAGTGTAGGAAAGTTGGTGAAAAGGAATAGCGGGGAATTCAAATCTCTGGAAGAACTCATAGGCAAACCCGAAGAGGAATCACCTTCTTCTGATATGGTAGAGGAAATTGACAAGAGTGCCGGAAGGGATCTGGTCATTCGCTTTCTCAAAAGTCGAACGGATGAAGGCCCGGTTCTGATGGCCCGCCTGAAGCAACAATTGTTGAGACTAGACTCTTCTTTCTCTGAAAAAGATTTAGGATTTTCTTCTTTCAAAGCCTTTGTGAATTCGCTCTTGAATGATCTGGTGGAGAAGGTAGATACGACAGAAGATACGCTACCGAAGGTATATTTTCTGGAAGGAAAAATAGACATTCCTCCCCGAAAAGAAGTTTGTTCTCAGGACCAGGCTTCTCAATTTCTTACCAAAAAACTCAAGTACAATCCTTCTCCCAAACATCGGTTTAAAATCTCCAAAGCCCTTTGGATTTCTTACCAAAAACAGCCGGTTATGTCAATGAATGAAATGTTTGATTTTATTCAGGATACTGTGTCAGAAAAAATTGCCCGGACGGAGATCAAAAAATACATCAATACCCTCTTCACTGGAGGAGCATTTAAGCAACACGAAAAAAAGGCAAGCGGCCCTTTACTATCTCGTCAATTTGAACTCAGAACCACGGTTTTGAATGCGGAAGAGCTGGATCAGATCTATATTCAGCGTATCAGCGAGATTCTCCAAAGCAAGTATCCTGACCTGGAAGATACCAGTATTTTGGAGCTGCTTTTTGAAAATTGATCAGTCGCGCAAATTCATCTTTTGCATGGTTTTTGTTCTAGCTATAGTCTAGGATTCTTTGACTAAAAGTTCTCCTTGATAAAAGCTATACACTTCAAACGGTAAATCTGCCAGTTGGGGAAACTATGGCCTTCGAGCTAAGTCGAAAGAATTATATTGATTTGAATATTTGGGGTATTAAGGGAATACGGATGAATGAATATTCCCATATCCCAGTCTTACCAAAAAAAAATTATTTGTACCCTGGCGCAATGGCTGGACCTGTGAATGCTAAAACCAACCCCGCAACGGAAACTAAGATCCCGTTTGAACTACCGGAAGAAAAGACTTTCGTCCGGGGTAAAGATGTTGGCAATTCCACAAAAAGTACCATTCTGGAAGATAAACTACGCAATGAAGATGAACCTGTTCGTAGAAGGGCCAAAAAAACAAAACGGACAAAAAATACCAGTCGCAGGAAAAGTGTAAAGTGGGAGTGTCTGGAATGCGGTACAAGAAATCATAAGAAAGATAATCAATGCAGATCCTGTGGAGGAGTTTTGCCTACCATAGCCCTCTTCAAGGCATCTCGCAGAGCAATAAAGTTTGGCAATCCCATACGCCTGACCTGGGAGGTTGAAAATGCCCAGAAGGTCATCATCAATCCGGGTAATGAATTGGTGGAAAATATCGGGGTCCTGGATGTGGAGCCCATGGAGACTACCGAATATGTTCTCACAGCTTATAATGAGACGGGTAGCAAGCAACTTAGCACAAAAGTTACCCTCGCCCCTCCTAAAATCAATCAGTTTAAGGCCGCCGAGAAAGAGGTGACCGTAGGCTTTCCCACCATCCTGAGTTGGAAAGCATTAAATGCCGAGCATCTCGAAATCAATATGGATATCGGAGATGTTTCGGGCAAAGAATTTACAGAAGCTTATCTGACAAAACCTGGGACTTGTACCCTGATTGCCAAGAACAGGAGTGGCCAGGTTAAAGCTTCCATTGAGTTGACCATGCGGCGTCCGGAGATCATGAGCCTGACTGCCGACACACAAACAATTAGGCTCGGTAAAGCGAACCTCCTCATGTGGGAAGTACACAATACCGAACTTGTCGAAGTTTATCCATCACCCGGTAAAGTTGAGGACAATAAAGTAGAGGTGTTCCCGGATCGGACCACTACCTATACTTTACGTGCCATCAATCATGTCGGACTGATTGAGAAACGAATTAAACTGGAACTTCCTCCCCCGAAGATCCAGCATTTTGCGGGTGATTCTGAGCTTTCAACAGAAGGAGCACCTGTAACCCTTAGTTGGGATGTAGAAAATGCATTTGAGGTCTATATCGACCAGGATATTGGGGAGGTAGATATTACCGGAGAAGTCAAAGTGAAGCCTGAAGCTGCCTTTACTACTTACACTTTGTATGCTAAAGGGCATTCAGGTGAATCGCAAAAAACCTTCAACATCACTCGCTTTCCTATTCCCCTGGACGATGGTCTCGTCAAAAATGGGCAGGAAATCGATGAAACGCCGGATTTAAGAAACAACGATTTACCTATGCATTTAGAAGACTTCGAGGAAATGGAGAAGCAATTGCGCAAGGATATCAAGCAGCGCAAACGCGATGTCCATATTCAACGGGCCCAGAAAATGGACCTTACTGAAGACTTGCTGTCCCTGGAAAAAGCCACGCTAAGAGAAGAGCTTTCTGGCTTGTTTAAAAAACTCTTTGGAAAACGTAACAAAAAGTCAAATACCTGAGAAAATGAGCGATTTTTCTACTTATTATGCGGATGACGACAGGATTATAAATGAGAGGCAGGTGCCCGGAAAAGTTAAGCGATTTTTCTTTGCATGTGCTGGAGCTTATGTTCGAATCCTTGAAGTTACTCCCTCCGAACACACAAAATATGTGGGGATCGGTGCTACGATCTTCCTGACTGCTTGTATGGCAGTTATCTCCGGATCCTTTGCGATTTATACCCTGGTTGAAAATGCAGTGGTATCCTTCTTCTTTGGCCTCTTGTGGGGGGCATTGATCTTTAATCTGGACAGATACATTGTTTCCAGTATCAGAAAAGAAGGAAGACCCTGGTTTGAGATTGGATTGGCCTTGCCTCGTATGATCCTGGCAGTATTGATTTCCGTTGTGATCACAAAACCTATTGAGGTGGAGCTGTTCAACAACCAGATCAATTCAGAACTCTTTGCCTATACTGCGGACCTCGAACGCGAAGCAGAAGGTAAACTGGATCAGAAACTGGGGCTGGATTCTCTGTATAAAGAATTGCATGCAGTCGATAGTATCAGGCAAGGCTACAAAAAACTCAAAGAAGGGAAACCTACCTCCTTTGATTTTGGAGAAGTCAGCAATGAATACTACAAAGCCCAGACTACCTATGATAGTCTGTACCGCATCCATGGCCCTCGTATGGAAGCCAATGAAAAGCGACGTACCTGGCTGTGGAATAAATATGCTACTAAAGTATATGAGACGGATGCCAATGGCGAAAAGAAATTTGTAAGATGGGATTTCCCTCGTAAATGGCTGGAGCAAAGCAATCGCCTTTATAATATCAATAAAGATTTGAAAAAGCGGCTGAGTGATGCCAAGAAAAATGCCACCGAACTGGAGGCCAAAAGAAAAGATGTACGTGAGGCATTTGCCGAAAGTGTGTCTGAAGAAATCGGTATGCTACAGAGACAACGTACGGTCATCGCTAATCAGATAGCTTCGAAAGAGGAGCAGAGAGAAAAAGAATTGCCTGGAGCATTGGATAAAGCACAGAAATACGGCAAAGGATTTCCTGCCAGAATTCAGGTGTTGGAGAAAATGAAAGACGATGATTCTTCGATCTGGTGGATGAGTAACCTAATTGTACTCTTGTTTATCCTGCTGGAAACTTCTCCTGTATTCGTGAAATTGATTACAAGGAGAGGGCCGTATGACTACTTATTGAGTCGCATTGAGCATCATAAGAAAGTAGAAGCTCTCCGTCATATCTCTGATATGAATTACGACCTCAATGCAAGTATGCAGTTGCAGGCAAGAAACAATAGCAGCGTTGAAGAAGAGACTCCAAGTAGTAAACCTGCACCTATAAATGGCCATTCGAAGAAAGAAGAAGCCATTTCCAAGTAGCAAAATAAGTTCTTAACGATATTTGTCCTCTTTGTCTTTCAGGCATAGAGGACATTTTTTTTAGGGAGGATTGTAGCAAATACAGCTTTAAGAACTTCCAGATGTTGTATTTTTGAAAAAATAGACTGATTTTAAAGGAGAATTTCTAATCGGTGACAACGAGTTTTTTGTTTTAACTTGTGTGTTCCCCTGTTGGATATTGATACACAGACACTTAGCGACCCATTTACTCATTTCCTAAGACGAACTAAAAGGAAATAAATTCCTTATTCCATCGTTTTAGGTGATGTTAGAAATTATGTCGCTTTACTGTTTAACCTAAGTATCAAGCAATGGGAACTACAACCACCAAGGAAAAACTACCTACTTTTCCCGCTTACAGGATCTGTGAAATTGCACGAATACCTACTATTGCACAAAGTTCTGTAAAGCCATTTTACTTTCTACTTTTCTTCTTGACTTTCTCCCTAAGTCTTCCTGCTGAACCTTTGGAAAATTTGAGGAGTTGTACAGCAGATGCGGGGTCTATGAGCCCTGATTGCGCCAATGGAGAATTCTGCCTGATTGCCGGGCAGGTCGAAATAAGTGCCAGCTCCAATGGAAATGCTGTCATTCCAGCGGGCTATAAGAGCTTGTATATTCTGACCAAAGGAAGTGGACTCGCCTATATCGATTCTTCTTCCTCACCGATTTTCAGTGTCAGCCAGGCAGGGGTCTATCGCATGCATCATTTAGTGTATGAGGATGATCCTTCCAGCCCGGACTATTTAGACCTATCCTCTTTTAGTCCGGGACAAGACGATCTCAATGATCTGATCAGTCTTATAAACAGTACTGGTGTATGTGCGGATTTGGATCAGGCAGGTGTTTATATGCGAGTCCGGAAGTGTTTCATCTTTTTTCTCATCCAGGCAAGAGATGATTTCCTCAATACCCTGACAGATCAGCCGGTCATGGGGAACATTTTCAACAATGATCACCTGCAAACGGGTCAAAACTACGATCTGAATGTTCTGGGTGGTCCCTTCAATGGCAGCCTGGCCTTGAATCCGGATGGAAGTATGGTTTATGTACCCAATCCGGGCTTCAGCGGGGAAGATGAATTTACCTATCAAATATGTGATGATACCTATTGTCCGGCCAGATGTGTGCAGGCAACGGTTTATATAGAGGTGATCGATACCCAACCGACCAATAATCCTCCAGTGGCCAATCTGGATGCTGTCTGTATTCCGGAAGGAAGCAGCATAGAACTCGATGTTCGTTTCAATGATATAGATCAGGATGGAGATGCCTTACTGTCTCCAACTGCTCATAGTGCTCCTTCTTATGGAAGCGTAGTGTATGAGGCAAATGGAAATATCACCTATACGCCTAATGCCGGATTTACTGGCTATGATCTTTTTTCTTATCAAGTATGTGATGATGCCAGCCCTTCTCTTTGCGATATTGGATTGGTTACCATCAGGGTGAAATCCAGCCCCAATACAGGCAATCCTCCTATTCCTATGGACGATGCCATCACCATGCCCAGAAATACCGGTCGCTTCGGGCAAACCGTGATTGTTAATGATTTTGAACCGGATGGAGATGTTATCAATTATAGCCTGGATACGCCTCCAACGCATGGCAATGTAGTATTCTATTCCAATGGAGATTATGACTACATCCCCAATACCGATTATGTAGGTCCTGACTTCTTCGTTTATAATATGAGTGATGTGGATGGTTCGGCCAAAGCCAGTGTGATTATCACAGTACATGGTAATGGAAGTAGTTTCCCCGTAGAATGGTTAGACTTTACAGCCCGAGAGGGAGATAAGGGAGTAGAATTGGATTGGGCGACTGCTTCAGAATTGAATGCCAGCCATTTTGAGGTAGAAAGGTCAATGAATGGGGGAGATATCTTTACGAAAATCGGCCAGCTAGAAGCTGCAGGAACAAGTAGTGAGGTGAATTTCTACCAATTTCAGGATACTGATCTCCCTTTTTCTGTTAGGGGAAAATTAGTCTATAGACTTAAGCAGGTAGATTTGGATGGTGCTTTCGAATACAGCAAAAGCGTCGAAATCGAAATTGAAGCCCTTCCTGGCATTCAAATAAAGCTATTTCCTAACCCAGTACAGGATCAATTGAATCTAAGCTGGTCTGGTGATGTGCGGCTTTCCAGTATCAGTATCCTTAATCTTTTGGGAGAAGTGACTTACAAAAAAGAATGGGACCTGGCCGATAAAAGTGGCAGTGAGCAGGTGGATGTCAGCCAACTCAGCCCGGGTATGTACTTCTTTTATTATGAAGGAGATCGGGAGTCTGGAATTAGAAAAATTCAAATAGAATAAATGAAAGCCTCTGATAAATTCAGAGGCTTTTTTCTATTATGTATTGAATGATTGCAGTCTTCTTTTTTTGGAAGTAAGAGCTGTAAGAATAAATATCTTACTAACCTCGATCACGGAGTGCAATCGCGCGGTATTCAGGAGGCCGGGTTTAAGTTTGGAGTTTTTGCGCATAAGGAGATAAATCTGCTTGTCTTTTTCCTTATGTGCGTCATCTAACATGCTTGCGATAAGTTTTGCAAAACTATCTTGCCCAGTCTTTCCTTCCTTTATGTAAAAATCCTGGAAGATAAAGGCTCCTGCCGGGATATGAGTTTCAAAAATAGTGCTGTCTTCTTTGGTTTGCTTCATCCATGCATAAGATAGCAGCTGTCCATTTTCAGAAATGCTATATAATTTATCCTGGGATTTAAATTTATCCATTGCTTCAATGAGCAGACTCCTTCGACTCAGATGAGGGAATTTATCATCATAAAGCATTAGGTCCTGGTAAGACTGTTTGTTTACTATTTCGGAGAAATTTCGGCCAAGCTCATCAGAAAGGTTTTTAATGCGATATATCCGGAAAACCATCTTGCGAAAAAAACGAGATCCGATAAATGAAATAAAGCTTGAAAGTCTTAATTCCTTAATCCTCGAAAGATGATCCTGAGCTATTCTTTTTAAATGCGGCACTCCAATGATCTTTGGGAAGTAACGCTCAAGAACAGTCTCGACCATGCCTTTGATGTGTTTTGTTAGCTGAGCTTTGAGATAGCTAGATCGACTAAAATAAACCATCGGTTTTCGAAGCGGCGTATGATGATTGGCATAGCGATTTTTATAGCCATCTTTCCCGGGAGTTATATCAAAGGTTTTATAAGCATTTTCTGAGAGATGCCGGGCAAGTTCAGCTAGTAGTATAGTACCTGGTGATGATTTGAATTCTGTGGGATCAAAACTGATCATGCCAAGGCATAGCCTTTCTCCATCAGTCGTGCCACTATGAAAAGCCAGCAATTGATCATCCAGCCAAAGGGCACTATTGTGAAGGCCAGACGAGCCTTCCAATATAGCTTTTGAAAAGCCTATATTTCTGGGATCATCCGCAAATGGACGGACATTGTTTACGGCTTCTTTGCGGAAGTCGCATTGATGTTTAGCAAGCTGGAGTACCTCATATAATCTCTGAGGATCTTCAATAACTTCAAATTTGTATACCCCTCTTTTCTTCAATCGGCGAATTTTTGATTTCAAAGAGGAACTCTTCCAGGTTTTTGTGAGCTTGGCCTCATCCAACAGATTCCATTCCGGAGTCTCCTGGCAATCAAAATCCAGATAAATTCCCAGCTCTTTTAAATTAATACCTAGCAATGGCTCGAAGGAGACATGAGGCGGTATCCACTGCCATTCCCATTTTTTCAAGGGGAATTCTGCCTTAAGTTGGGGCAAAAGCTTTGAGAAGAATTCTGTCGTGTCTTCCGGTCGGGCTAACCATCCATGGTATTCTGCATAAACCGATCCTGCATGCGTGAGATATCCTTCAGACCTGTGAAGGGCAAGTGGGACAAAGGCGCGGAGATTAGCTTTCTCATCTCTGGAAAAGCCAAGAACTGGCTGAAATAAGTCAGCATAATGTTTGTACCAGCATTGTACAAAATCGGGTTCCTGCAATGTGCTGAATCCCGGAGTATGATCCGCTAAATTCAACCATTCCTCCAGGAATTTTTTATCCTCTATGAGTCCAAGGGCTTTCGATCCATGAAGAATATGAATTGTCTGCATCTTTGGCGTTTTGGCGACTTCAAAATAGGCTGCAGTACTGAAAAGGAAGTTTCAGTACCTAGTTCTTCACGACGAATGGGTGGGTTTAGGAAAGAGGGATTTTTGCGTATATAATATACCCGCATTCCTAATGCTAAGGGTATTGGTTTTTATCTACTTAGTCAAATATATTGGTCTGAGTGGTTACTTTGTTTGGGTGAAATCACTATTATTTGTTGGGAATGGGTTTTTTGATTCGACTGTATTAATATTTCGAAATTGGTAATTTTTCTGTGAGGCCTATTAAACCTTTTTTGTTAATAGATAAGGACTGTCGAAGTATTTTGTCATTTCCTGCATAACATATCCACTTTCTTTTACCCGGATTGAACTCACTTTTTCATAAAAAACAGAGAGATATTAGCAAAAGCATCCTAAACGCTAAATTTTTATGCGAAAATTTCCCCTTAAGGTCAATATTTGCTAATTTTATCAGCAATGGCAAAGGTGAAAACAGTATATGTGTGTCAGGAATGTGGCACCTCTCATTTAAAATGGTCCGGCCAATGTAGTGGCTGTGGACAATGGAGTACCCTGGTTGAAGAATTGACTCAACCCAAAGCTCAAAAAGGCATAGGAGCAATCCATGCAGGTAGAAGTTCTAAGCCCCGGAAACTGGCAGAGATAGAGTCTGTTGGGGAAAAGAGAATGATCAGCCCTGATGCTGAAATGAATCGAGTGCTGGGGGGAGGAATCGTGGAGGGTTCTGTTACGCTTTTAGGGGGCGAACCGGGGATTGGCAAAAGTACCCTTATGCTGCAGATCGCTATGCAGTTGAAAGGGAGGAAAATTCTCTATGTGAGTGGGGAGGAAAGCGAGCAGCAGATTAAACTCCGTGCTGAGCGTATCCCCGCTGAGAATGATCAATTATACATAGTCTCGGAAACCCATCTGGAAAAGATTCTCAAATTTTATGAGGATATGCAACCGGACCTCATTGTCATTGATTCTATTCAGACGGTTTTTACCGATAATTTGGATTCCGCTCCGGGCAGTGTTTCACAGGTGCGGGAATGTACTTCTCGACTGATCCGAGTTGCCAAAGAGCTACACATCCCCATGTTCCTGATTGGCCATATAACCAAAGAAGGTAGCCTGGCTGGTCCCAAGGTCCTGGAACATATGGTAGATGTGGTCGTGAGCTTTGAAGGAGATCGACACAATAGTTATCGGATCATCCGTTCTGTGAAAAATCGCTTTGGAGGCACACATGAACTCGGGATATATGAAATGCTGGCAGATGGCTTAAGAGAGGTGAGTAATCCTTCAGAAATCTTTCTTTCTGATTTTGACGAAAATTTTAGTGGAGTATCCATCGCCGCGACCATGGAAGGGATGCGTCCATTGCTGATTGAAACCCAGGCACTCGTTGGGCCGATGGCTTATGGAAATGCTCAGAGATCAGCTACAGGTTTTGACCTGCGCAGGCTCAATATGCTCCTGGCCGTTTTGGAAAAAAGGGCTGGTTTTAAGATGGCAGAGAAAGATTGTTTTATCAATATAACCGGAGGCCTCAGGGTAGAGGATCCTGCCATAGATCTGGCTTTGATATGCTCAGTCATTTCCTCTTTACACGACTTATCCATCAGTCCCAAAACGGTATTTTCTGCTGAGGTTGGGCTATCTGGAGAAATACGGGCTGTGAGCAGATTGGAACCTCGTATAGCAGAAGCTGAAAAGTTGGGATTCAAAGAGATTTACGTAGCAAAAAGTTCCGCATCCGGTTTGGCCAAGCAATTTAAAGACATAAAAGTCATCGGAGTAAGCAAGCTGGAGGAGGTTTTTCGATCGGTATTTTCCTGATAAATAAAGCTTTAGTACATTTTTTGAAACTAAATCTGCTCAAATCCTTAAAAAATAATAGTAGCTTCACACACAATATGGAACAGCTTTCTACATATTTCAGGATTTGCTTGGGAATATCGCTGCTTTTTTTACTGGCTTCTTGCGAGGGAGGAGAGGAAAGTCCTTTCGAACAACGTTGGCCAGTGCAGGGAGGCGTAGGAGGACAGTGGGGATATATCGATGAATCAGGAAACATCGCCATTCCACAGCAATTTGATTACGCAACAGAGTTTTCAGAAGGATTTGGCGGAGTAAATATCGGAGGTACCCGCTATCGCAATCATTTTCCTACAGATGGGAAGTGGGGCTTTGTAGATTCTTATGGAAGGTTCCTGATAAATCCCGTATACGACTCTCCCCCTACCTATGCAAAGCCCTATGACCTCAGAGATCTTTCGATGTCTATGCATGAAGGCTATATTTTTTCAGAAGGTCTCGCTCCTGTTTACAAAGAAGGGAGATGGTTCTATATCGGATTTCTGGCTGATAAATTAAAAGATACCTTATATATAGCATCTGCCTGGAAGAAAGAAGAAGATAATAGCATTAAGACTTATCCCATTCGTTCAGCAAGGCGATTTAAAGAAGGACTTGCTGCAGTTTACATTGATGGTTCCTGGGGATATATAAATTATTGGGGAGAAATCATCATTGAACCTCAGTTTGTGTATCCAGTTGAATTCTCACAAGGGAGGATACTCGCTATGGGGAAAGATCTCCGGCAAGTGATCTATAATACCAAAGGAGAGCGAGAACTGCCTATGTACCGGATTGTCTCTGAATTTAAAGATGGATTGGCCGTAGTCAAACCCAAAATGTTGGGGCAATCGATTCAGGATGATGACGAAATCAAATATGCCCTGATCGATACCAGTGGGAAATTTATGTTTACCGCACAGTTTGACAAGATCGGAGATTTTGGGAGTGGACTTGCCCCTGTTTTAGTTGGAAGCAATCCAGATACCTTAAAATATAATCCTGATAAACAGATCATTGGTAATCGCGGACCCAAATGGGGATTCATCGATATGTTTGGGCACTTTGTGCACAATCCTGTTTTTCAAGATGCCAAAGGCTTCGTAGAGGGAGTAGCGGCGGTTAAGAGGGGAGAATATTGGGGCTATATGGAACCTGACGGAAGTATGCTTACAGAATACGAATTTTTATGGGCCGGCAATTTTAAGAATGGAATGGCTCAGGTTCGTTTAGGTCCTACCCATAATGATTATGCGGGCTTATATGCCTTCATGAACCTGGATGGGGATATCATTTATATCCAGGAAAACTAATTCCGCTAAACACTGATTACGATACTACTGATCATGGTTTCCTTTGGGAGCTGACTCAGTTTTATATCCTCTTTATTTTCTAATTGTTCGAAAAGTTGATTTCCCGGATCGGGGAGGAGATAGGTGATATTGGGATATTTTTCCGGATTCAGAATGAGAAACTGATAGCGAGGATTGTCTCTGAATTGTTCAAAGCTGGCAAAAGAAAGAACGCTTAAGTCTTCATCTGAATACAGCTCACTGAGTTCTGATACACTCATACCGGTATGAACCCCATCCGGTGTCTTAAATCCTTTTGCTTCAATTCTTATCCTGGAGAGATTGCTATCCGAAATTTCCTCTGCTGATGCGCCTTCTTCTGTCAGGGCATCTCCTTCGAGGAGGATAAAGCCATTGCTGAAAGAAAAACTTCGATTCAATCTCACATAACCCATTTCATAATCCAGCGAATCTGCTTCTTCCACCTCTTCAATCCCGATGGCATGCAAGTCCGCAATCTTTAGTCCCAAAGGAGCGAAACTCAAACCGGAATTACAGATAACCATAAGGCCTCCGGGACAATCTTCATCTATATCTAATCGAGAATCTTCTAAGGCATCTGAAATCAGTTCATCCTGTGGATTTTGCTGGGATTTATCCTTCTCTCCGCAGGCATAGAAAAGAATACTGCAAAGGAAAATCAGGCATAAGACTTTAGGGTATCGCATAATTGTTGGCAATGATTTCTTTATATACGCAAAATCCGATGCAAGATTGATCTCACATCGGATTTTTTTACATGCGTGAACCTTAAACAGGTTCTTTCTTAAAATTTGCAGCAAATACAGTTTTGATCTTTTCAACCAGATCCAGTTTCTCCCAGGGGAAGAAACTTACCGTTTTCATTTCTATTTTACGAACGGTTGATTCTGTATTACCTTCTTTCTTTATTTCTGTATAACGAGTCTCTACTTCTTTGTCAAAGCTGGCACGACCCATGTGTCCGTAAGCAGCAGTTGCAGAGAAGATAGGATTCTTAAGACCGAGGTGCTTCACGATAGAAGCCGGTGTGAATGAGAAATTGGCTTTTACTCTTTCAGCGATTTCTGCATCACTCAGGTCTACATTATTGGTTCCATAGGTATTGATATTGATAGATACCGGTTCTGCAACTCCAATCGCGTAGGCCAATTGTACGAGAATCTCATCTGCAACACCTGCTGCAACAAGATTCTTGGCAATATGGCGAGAAGCATAAGCAGCACTTCTATCTACTTTGGAAGAATCTTTTCCAGAGAAAGCTCCTCCTCCATGTGCTCCTTTACCTCCATAGGTGTCAACAATGATCTTTCTTCCTGTCAGTCCACTATCACCATGTGGCCCACCAATCACAAACTTACCGGTAGGGTTTACGTGGTAGATGGTGTTTTCATCGAGCAGATCTGCATCGATCACACGAGGAACGAGGATATTGACTACATCTTCTTTAATTTTTGCAAGCATAGCATTATCGGCTGCTACCTGAGCGGCTGCCGAATCATTTTCAGGCTGTACAAAATCATCGTGTTGAGTTGAGAGAACTACCGTATGTACCCGAATCGGTTGATTATCGTCTCCATACTCTATAGTAACCTGAGATTTAGAGTCGGGTCTTAGATAAGGCATGAGGTGAGCCTCATGCTTTCTGATATGTGCGAGTTCTTCAACCAGGCGATGAGAATAAGCCAATGCCATGGGCATATATTCTTTCGTCTCTTTGCTTGCATATCCAAACATCATTCCCTGGTCCCCTGCACCCTGGTCCTTATTAGCATCCTCATCACTATCTACTCCTCTTGCTATATCAGCGGACTGCTCATGAAGGGCAGACATGATGGAGCAAGATGCTGCACTAAATTGGTATTCATCTGATGTATAACCGATCCTTTCGATGGTTTTTCTTACTACGTCCTGAAGATCTACAAAAGCTTTAGTAGTAACCTCTCCAGCTAATACAACTTGCCCTGTTGTAACTAATGTCTCACAAGCTACGCGGGAGTCAGGGTCCTGAGCGAGCATTGCATCGAGAACCGCATCTGATATTTGATCTGCTACTTTATCGGGATGTCCTTCAGACACGGACTCTGAAGTAAATAAATAAGGCATGCTTTTTTGTTTGTTATTTACCTGAAAAATTAATTAACCCCCAAATTTGCATCCCTTGTCGTATAAATACAAACATAAAAATCTCCGATTGTCCAAGATTCCTTATGAAGAGGAGTAATTGTAAGATAAATGGTCAAAAGTGTGGAAATCCTTTCAATTATTTTTTCTCATCTGCTTCAAAACCAGCAATTTCCCTTTTCTTCAGCAGAAATATTGAGGACATTTTGCGAAAATAGGCTTAATTGCCCGTCTTCTTGTCAATAGATATTGATTAACCCTAAATAATTATTAACTTTGCAGCCGCCTCAGTAAAACTGGGCAGAAAGGAGACCTATATGACATGGTAGAAGAAAACGACAAGAATCTCGTGAATAACGAGGAAACTCCAGAGGTAGTAGAACCTACCCCTGAGACAACGACCCCGGAGCCAGAAACGGCTGCAGAAACTCCCGCCGAAGAGGCTACTCCCGAAGAAAAGCCTGTCTCAAAGGCAGAATTGGTAGAAGTAGCATCCTCAGATGACGATGATGATGATGATTGGTGGAAAGACGAAGACGACTATTCACCTACAGAACGTGCAGAGTTGGAAAAACTCTACGCAGGTACTCTCCGCGAGTTTAACGAAAATGAAATCGTTAACGGAAGCGTAGTAAGTATCGGTGACAAAGAAGTAGTTCTGAACATCGGATTCAAATCTGAAGGAATTGTACCCATTTCGGAATTTCGCGACCTCCCTGAAATGAAAGCCGGAGATGAAGTAGAAGTCTTCATCGAAAAGGTGGAAGATCAGAATGGACAATTGTTGCTATCCCGCAAGCGTGCCAAAAACATGCGCTCATGGGAACTTATCAACAAGTCTATGGAGAGCGATGTTATCCTGAATGGTCTCGTAATGAGACGTACAAAGGGTGGTTTCGTCGTTGACATTAATGGAATCGAGGCATTCTTGCCTGGATCCCAAATCGATGTTAAGCCTGTGCGTGATTTCGACGCATTTGTTGGGCGTAACATGGAATTCAAAGTTGTGAAGATCAATCACGCCTACGAAAACGTAGTTGTATCTCACAAAATCCTTATCGAGGCTAAACTCGAAGAACAACGCAAGGAGATCCTTGCCAACCTGGAAAAAGGTCAGGTACTGGAAGGTACTGTGAAAAACATGACCAATTTCGGTGTATTCATCGACCTGGGTGGCGTAGATGGACTTCTGCACATTACAGACATTTCCTGGGGACGTATCAACCACCCAGACGAAGTGCTTGAGCTTGACCAGAAGGTCAATGTGGTTGTACTCGAGTTTGATGATGAGAAAAAACGCATCAGCCTGGGTATGAAGCAGCTTACTCCACATCCATGGGATTCATTGCCTGAAACAGTGGTAGAAGGATCTCAGATCAAGGGTAAAGTTGTTACTGTAGCTGATTACGGAGTATTCCTGGAAGTTGTTCCCGGTGTGGAAGGACTTATTCATACCAGCGAAATGTCCTGGTCTCAGCACATCAAAAACCCTGGAGAAACCTTCAAAGAAGGTCAGGAGCTTGAAGCTGTAGTTCTGAACATCGACCGCGAAGATCGCAAGATGTCTCTCGGACTCAAGCAGCTTAAAGAAGATCCATGGTCAGATATTGAAATTAAATATCCTGTTGCCAGCCAGCACACTGGTTTGGTAAGAAACATGACCAACTACGGACTCTTTGTTGAGTTGGAAGAAGGAGTTGACGGACTTGTTCACATTTCCGACCTCTCTTGGACCAAGAAATTCCAGCATCCTTCAGAATATGTGAAGGTTGACGAGAATCTCGATGTAGTGGTTCTGGATATTGATAAAGATAACAGACGTTTGAGCCTTGGACACAAGCAGCTCACCGAAGACGTTTGGGAAACTTTCGCTTCTATCTTCACCCTCGGTTCCAAGCACGAAGGTACTATCAAGCGTATTGACAAGAAGGGCGGTATTGTAGAGCTTGAGTACGGTGTAGAAGGAACTGTTCCTACCAAATTCCTCAAAGTTGAGGATGGCAAGGAAGAACTGAAAGCAGACGACCGCTCAGAATTTGTTGTTGTTGAATTCAACAAAGATGCGAAGCGTTTGGTGATGTCTCACTTGCATACCTGGAAGGAAGAAGAAGTTCCTGAACCAAAAGTGTCTCGTCAAAAAGCCAAAAGTCCTAATGCCAAAGGTAAGTCTCAGCAAAAAGCTCCTGCAGCCAAAGCGAGTACCACTACCCTTGGAGATATCGACGCTCTGGCTCAATTGAAGGCGCAAATGGAAGCTGAGGAGAACAAAGATACTCCAAAGCCAAAGGCGAAAGCGAAGAAGAAAGCTGTCAAAAAGGAAGAAGCACCTAAAGAGGAGGAAGCTCCTAAAGAAGAGGAAGCTCCAGCTGCTGAAGAAGTAGTAGAAGCTGCCGTAGAAGAAACTGCAGAAGCTGCTGCTGAAGTAGTTGAGGAGAAAGTAGAAGAGGTTGCTGAAGCCGCTGAAGAGGCAGCTGATGATGCAAAAGCAGAAGAGTAGAGCTAGTCTCTATCCTTAGCAAATAAAAAAGGCCTCCCATTGGGAGGCCTTTTTATTTTTAGGTAGCGTATGAACTGTATTAAGAGCAGCTCATGAAAATATATGGGATTGCTCACATTTGCTTATTAGCTAGATTATATAAAATCTCTGGCAAAAAGAATTGAAATGAGATAGCGCTAGATGAGAGTAAAGACAAAGTTATTGTCTCGCCGAACTTATAGAGGAATCTATGTTTTACCCGGAATGGAAAAGTGTAGGCATTCTCAATTTCAAATCAGCTGCTTCGAATACATTTAGCATTAAATCTCCTCCTGGCGTTAGTCTGGCATTCAAATTTCTGCCTGGTCAAAGGCTGTGTTTTTTCTCTGTAATCAAAAAAGGGCTGATCAACACCAGCCCTTTTTTGATATCTTTTCTGGAAAAATAGTTACTTCATTACCGCCTTCGCTTCTTTCAGCAAGGCCTCATCAACATTACTGCGGGTGATATTGGCAAAGTTTCCTTTACCCTTATCTGCCAGTTCTGCCAATTCATCAATTTTGCTTTGCTTGAGCTTCCCAAAAGAGAATACGGTCAGAGCTACTCCCTGATTGGAACTACGCTCAGGAATACTATATAGGGACGGTACATCAAAGTAACCGTCTGTCGCCATGATAATACGATTGTTACCACCCGGGATGAAGTATTGCTCTGCGAGTTTATAGGCTCGCTTTAAGGCATTTTTACCCTTGGTGCTGCCTGATGACCGCAAACGGTCGATGGTTTCCTCTATGGTCTGTTTACGGGCAGCAGAAACTCCTTCCAAAACTACCCGAGCCTCCCCCGAGTACACGATTATCGAAATTCTGTCCTCAGCCCGCATATGATCCAGCATTTTAGCAAAAGATTTTTTCAGTAAAGGCAGTTTGTCGGGACGCTTCATTGAGGCTGATACGTCAAGAAGCAGGATGAGATTATTTTCGGCAACTCCTTCAAAAGAATAGGGATCAACGGGAACCTTAACTTCTTCCGCCTTAGGAGCTTCTATTTTCTTTTCGGCAATTTTCTGCTCGGAAGCTTTCAAGTCTCCCATTTGCTCAATGGGTTTGGGAGTCGGTTTTGGTTTTTTCTCTACGGGTTTCTCAGCTATGGGCTCTCTGGGCTCTCTGGGCTTCGGCTGAGGCTTGGGTCTGACTGGTTGAGGTTTTGGTTTTGTGGCCTCCGCAATTGGGGGTTTCTCGGATTGAGGTTTGCCCATGAGGAAATTGCTGGGGATGGTTTTAGAATAGCTCAGGGCTTTGATCGTGATTCTTCTCTTTTTCGGAGGATAACCATCTACCAAAATCACCTGATCATATACACGATCCTTATTCGCCAGGGTAATTGAATACTTTCCTGAGCTGGAGGTCTTGATTTGCTGAACAAACTGTTTGGTTCGGGCATTGTACAATTGGACGGTAGCTCTCAATCCTACCCAGCTGGAGCTGTCCTTTACACTTCCTTTCAAGGTATGATTTACAATAAGTACCTCAGGTTTTATCCTTTCGTCTGCCTCTCTAAGATCGGCAAATTGAATATTCCCATCTCGAATAAAGTAGGCTTCCTTCCCATCTCCAGTCAATATAAATCCATAATCATCCCGGGAAGAATTGAAAGGCTCTCCAATATTAATTACTTCTCCCATGGTTCCATCACTATTGAGGGTGGTCTTGAAAATATCCAGACCTCCGAATCCTCCATATCCATTCGATGCGAAATAGAGGGTTTTTCCATCCGAAGCCAGAAAAACTGAACGTTCGTCTCGATCTGTACTTATTGGAAGTCGTTTCATATATCCCCAACCCTGGCTCGTCCGCTTACTCATGTAAATATCCATGGGTTTATCATACTCCATACCTGCCGCGACAATAAAACGTCTTTCATCCGGAGAAATCGTCATACCATCAGTGGCCGGGACAAAGCTGAAAAACTCGGCGATACCCCCTCCCAGCCCTTTGGGAGTTGACCAGGATTTACCATTTCTTTGTGCCACATAATAAGGGCCTCCCGTATTCTGACTCCTGCTCTCATACCAACTTTGATAATACACACGATTCCCGTCTGTACTAATATGGGGTTCATCCTCTCCACTAAAGGTGTTGATTCCATAGGGGAGAACCTGCGGCCTTTGCCACTGACCATTGACTTTGGTACTGAACCAGATATCTCCATCATAAACGGAATCACCTTTAAAGGTCATGAAACTGCTTGACCATCTTTGCTCTCCTCTCAGAGACATAAAATAGAGGTATTTTCCATCCGGAGTAATGGACAGGTTTGTCTCGCGGTAACGGGAATTTAAAGTAGAAACTTCTTTGACCCGGATTCGGTCTTTGTGATCCAGGATATTGGTCCCCTTTTGCGCATGCAATTCGAGGCTGCCCAGGATGGCTATCACAAGGATAAGTATCGATAAGGATCTCATAGTCGCGGAAAGATGTGTTATACTCATAAATACACCAGAAACGAAGACAAAGTTGCGGGGAAAAATGTTAATTATGAGTTAAATACGAATATACTTGAATAAAATTACCCGATCAACATGCGAGATCTCTTCCTGATTCACCTGCTTTCGACCTTGATGATGTGTGGGATTATCTGGATCATTCAATGGCTCCATTATCCTTTGTTTGAATATGTAGGTGAAGTTTCGTTTCAGCAGTATGAGATCCTTCATAGAAACTGGATCAGCCCGATTGTCGGACCACTTATGTTAGTTGAATTGGGTACAGCAGTATTATTAGTACTACAAAGAAGTGAGGGGCTTTCCCCCCATTTGTGTTGGATTAGTTTGGGGCTGCTTGTCCTTATTTGGTTGAGTACCTTTTTTATTCAGGTCCCTTTGCACAATAAGATCACACTCAACTATGATGTCGAAGCAATTAAAGCTTTGGTAAATAGCAATTGGATAAGGACGATAGCCTGGAGTTTGCGAGCTGTTTTGTTGCTCTACATGCTCAGAAAGTTATTGCCTACTTCTCAGACCGCTTCATAGTGTTCTACCACTGGAAAGGGATCATAATAATGATGTAAGAGTTTTTTCCAGGGCCCATAATTCTCCGATTTCCGGAAGCCTTCTTCGTGATCTTCCAGATTTTCCCATTTCACCAACAGGATATATTGATGATCATTTTCCATGCAGCGCTTCAAGTCATGGGAAATATAGCCAGGATTATTTTGGATGAACGGGCTGGCTTTTTGAAAATCTTGTTCGAATGCTTTCGTTTTTCCGTCCTTTATATTCAGGATGGCAACTTCAAGTATCATAGGAATTTAATTAAAAGAAATAGGCGACGATGAGTATCGCCGCCTGTATATCGGTTTGAGCAGATCGCTATGTTAATCTGCCTCTTCTTCCTTTTCAAATTCATGCTCCAGGATTCCTTCCAGATCTTCTACTGCAAATTGCTTGTAAAGTATTTTCTTATCCTGATCGAGGAGGAAGATTCTTGGAGTGGAGCGAATATCGTACATGCCATCGAAGCCAGATTGTCTTCTGTGATCCTGTACATTTACAGCTCCCGTGAGATTATATTCTTTGATTTTTTCTTTCCAGATGCCAATATCTCCATTGATACTCAAGGCATAAAGAGCGACTCCTTTATCTTTAAATTTTGGCCAAATTTCGGTGAGTTTGGGAGTTACTGTTTTACAATGCCCACAATCATAATCCCAGAAATAGAGGATGGTATAAGGTGAGTTTACACTGTACAGGCTCCGGGGCTGATTGTTTTCATCTAAAGCAGTAAAGTCTGGCGCTTTTCTTCCAATGAGATTGGGGCTAAGGGCCAGGGCTCTTTCTTCCATATTGGCCAATTGAGCAGAGTCCGCCCACCAGGCAGCGCCAGAGAGGTAATATCTTTCCACTACATGTACAAAGACCGCATCCATGCCCATTTGCTTATTCTCAATTCCATAGGTATTGAGTAAATGAGCTACGAAATACTGGAATGCATCATCATTTTCCTTAGCCATTCCCAATATGAGGTCGATAGACTTATTTACAGAATCCGGATGCTTGGGTGTCAAATTGTCCATGTACTCCTTGACTTTATTCCCCAAAACTACAGAGCGCAACATACGACCATCCGAAAAATCAATATCATCCCAGAAGTGACCTCTGTAGTAATAAAATTGCCAACTTTCTTCAGCTCCTTCAGGTGCATCAGGAACTTTTATCCTTGCCATGGCCTTGAGGAATTTTGGATAAAACTTCTCTCCATGTTCAGCATTCAATTTTCTCCTATGTCTCATGACAGTAGAATCAATTTCAGCCATTTGGGTTTTTAGTTCTTCATACTCCGAACTTCCTTCCTGTGTCTGCTGGAATTTTTGCTGAAGAGGAGTAATCTTCTCTCTTTGCACGGAGAGGAAATTGATATCATCGTAGAAAATCTGATTGTCAACAGAACCTTCTATTTTTAGATTGCCTATCAAATCAGTGGTATCCGTATCAATATTGAAATGCTGGTCTCTATCCACGACGACTTCAAAAAACCGATTCGTAGGGGGGAGGATAACCAGGTACATGCCCGGCTCCAGGGTTACTTCTCCTTTAAATAAATAGCTACCGTTGACCAGCTCGGCTGAATCTCTCAGGCGATTGGTATTGCCGTAATAGTGGCCCAAATAAATCTTAGGTTCGCTATAATTATTGAGCTTGACGCCAATTTCATAGTTTTTGTCAATCGGACGATTGTCAACTTTTTCTACTGCAGGAGTAGTGGTTCCGGCTACTGCAGAGCTGGTATCACTGGTACTTGACTGCTTACAGGAGAAAAAGAGTAAAGCCGAGAGAGAAATACAAAGAAAGGAAGAATAGAGATTTATCTTGAGTTGCATAAGTTTTGCTTGAGCTTTATTCTAGAAAGCAATTTCGGCAAAATTACATAAAAATAGAGGTATAAACACCTAAATAAGCCGAATCATTTTAGGGGCTGGCAGACTTTCTACCAGCTAGATTCTCTATTTAAAATTGATACAATTGGAGAAAGCTAAACCCTATTAGGGTTTTTTGGAACCTTGCAGCTTGCGAGAGAGAAAATCTTCCCAGTAGGGATCACTAAGTTCGACTGCATATTCGACGAAATCTATGATCTCTTCAGGAGGGCCTTCTGAGTCAGATCCGTAGACAAATTCATAGCCAGTCTCCGTATCCTTTTCTCCTTCGAGGGTAATAAGTAATTGGGTGATGTCACCTTTGGGATCAGGGAAGGTATATCTTCCCACCATTGATAATAAATCAAGGGAAAGTATTTCCATCAAACGATCGAAAAGAGGCTCTTCGATGCGTTTCATGAACATCAGTCGCATTTTGGGATCATCGCTGCCATCGCCCATACGGTTGAGGGCACCACTTTTTGAAACTCTGAGGGCTAAGACTTGCTCCTCATTCACAACAAGGCTGATGTGGACGTTTTCTATTTCTGCTTTTGTCAACATGGGGAAGGCAAATTTATAACATTTACCTATGCGAAGAAATAGAGACTTAGCATTAAGGCTCCGAATATGAGAAATACCGGAGTAAGGACATAAATGGAATAGGGCAATGAGTGCTCACTTTTGGACTTCCATTCGAGCGGGGAGATGGTAGAAATCTTTCCCTTGACGATACTAAGAATACCCATGTAGAGGCTAATTCCTCCCATCATTAGTATCCATATAAGTGTGAACAGCTTCATAATCTAGCTATTTTAAAGGTTGTACTTAGGACGAAAGTTCGGACAAAAGTCACCCGACATTCTTTCGATAGAGTGTGTAGCCAGAGAAAGCCTTTCAGCTTTAAAATTTGTCTTGTATAAGGGAAAAAGCTAAGCTCAATTTACGGATTAATTCTGAGGATTCATAGAAACTCAAGGTTTGTTGAGCATCCGAGAAAGCTTTTTCTGGAATGGGATGGGTTTCATAGATCACTCCATCAGCTCCAGCCATGACAGAAGCCAGTGCTATTGGTTCTACAAAATTACGCAATCCTACTCCATGAGAGGGATCAGCGATCACCGGTAAATGCGACTTATCCTTAAGCATGGCTATGGCATTGATATCCATGGTGTTTCGATAGGCCTTTTCATAACTTCTGATTCCTCTCTCACAAAGCATGATCTTTTCATTGCCACCGGAGAAAATGTATTCGGCTGATTGGAGGAGTTCTTCGATAGTACCTGAGATGCCTCTTTTGAGTAATATGGGTTTATCTACTTCTCCGAGAGCATCCAGCAAATTGAAGTTCTGGGTATTTCTTGCTCCCACCTGGAAGATATCTATGTACTCATACATATCTTCTATTTGAGAAGATTGCATAACCTCTGTTATGATCTTAATGCCATATTCGCGGGCCATAGTTGCCCACATCTTTAGCCCATCTATTCCCATTCCTCTGAAAGAATAGGGAGAAGAACGAGGTTTATAAACTCCACCCCGCATGATTCTGACCCCTTGCTCCTTCAAATGTTTGAGGGTTTGCTCGATCTGCTTTTCTCCTTCAATCGAACAAGGACCCGCCATGATGCTGAATTTCCCTTCTTCAATTATCACTCCATCTCCCAGGTCAATAGCAGTCGGTTTGACTTTCCATTTTCGGGAAACAAATTTATAGGCATCCGTTACCCGATGTACATCTTTTACACCGGGAAGGCTTCCGATGGTCCTGATATCAAAGGCAGTTTTACCGATGGCAACCATATAGTGGCCTTTCTGGGTATTGATCTCACGCGCCTTGTATCCGATATCTGCAATTTTATCCAGAATATTTTGCTTGTCGGATTCTTTGATGGGATTGCTGAGTTGTATGATCATCTGATGGTTTTCTCAAGGGTGATGGTTCTAGGCCTGCAATTCCAGTCCTTTTATTTTATGGACGAAATTTCTAACTCTTTCGCTGATGCTGCCTTCCTTTTCCAGGGCTTTTATGAAGGCACTACCGATAATTGCTCCTTTTGCATGGGCACTGGCATCGCTGAAACTTTTATGATCTGAAATGCCGAAGCCAATTAAATGGGGATTCTTAAGTCCCATTTCCTGTATCCTGCGAAAATAAGCCACTTGTTGCTCATTGAAGCCTTCTGTGCGACCTGTAGTGCTATCTGTGGATACTACATATATAAAGCTATCACTCACCTCATCTATCAGCTGGATACGTTTTTCTGAGGTTTGTGGAGTAATGAGGAAAATATTACTCAAAGCATGTTGCTCAAAGGTTTTTCGATAAAAGGCCTGGTATTCGGCCATGGGTAAATCCGGCAGAATAAAACCATCTATCCCTACTTTCTCCGCTTGCTCGCAGAACTTCTCTATGCCATACTGCATGACAGGATTGAGATAGCCCATGAGGATGAGGGGAATGTCAACTTTTTCGCGGATTCCTTTCAATTGATCAAAAAGCGTCTGAATGCTCATGCCATTTTGAAGGGCTTTGAAGCTGCTGGCCTGTATGGTGGTTCCATCAGCTATAGGATCGGAATAAGGCATCCCGATTTCAATGAGATCTACCCCTGAAGCAGCTAGCTCGGTAATGATCTCTACTGTATCATTCAGCTCCGGATGTCCGGCAGTAAAAAAGACCGATAGGATATTGCCGGATTTATGTTCGAAGAGTTTTTTTATGCGGTTCATAGGAATATGCATATTGATGTGTTTGGGGGTTAGCGTATTGGAGTTGATCTTGGATTTAACGCCCCTACGCCAATACCTTTTACTTTCGATGTTTGATGTAAGTCGCCAAATCCTTATCGCCTCTGCCTGAGAGATTGAGAACGACGACATCTTCTTTTTTCAATTCCATCTTTTCGAGAGCTGCCAGGGCATGAGCGGATTCAATGGCTGGAATGATGCCTTCAATCTCGCTGAGTTTGTAGCCGGCTTGCATGGCTTCCTGGTCTGTCACGTAGTAAAATTTGCCTCTACCAGAATCAAATAAATGTGCGTGGATAGGACCAATACCCGGATAATCGAGTCCCGCTGAAATAGAATGAGGTTCTACGACTTGTCCATCTTCTGTTTGCATGAGGATCGTTTTGCTACCATGAAGGACACCGGCTTTTCCCAGATAGGTAGTTGCAGCGGATTTGCCGGAATCAATTCCAAGTCCTGCTGCTTCTGCTGCTACCAGTTTTACTTCTTTATCATCCAGGAAATGATAAAAGGCACCTGCAGCATTACTTCCCCCACCTACACAGGCAACAACATAATCAGGGGTTTCTTTGCCTGTTTTTTCTTTCAACTGAAGCCTGATTTCCTCACTGATGACCGATTGGAAACGGGCGACCATATCCGGATAAGGGTGTGGACCTACCACGGAACCAATGATATAATGCGTGTCTTTAGGATTGTTGATCCAATGGCGCATGGCTTCATTCGTGGCATCTTTGAGGGTTTTACTTCCAGATTCTGCAGGGACTACTTTTGCCCCCAACATTTTCATTCGCTCTACATTAGGTTTCTGTCTTTCGATATCTACCGAACCCATATAAACGATACACTCCATGCCCATCAAGGCACAAGCCGTAGCTGTAGCTACTCCATGTTGGCCAGCTCCCGTCTCAGCAATGATTCTGGGTTTATTCAGGCGTTTGGCCAGGAGGATTTGTCCGATCGTATTATTTACTTTATGAGCTCCCGTATGGCAAAGGTCTTCCCGCTTGAGGTAGATTTGGGCGCCTATGCTTTCTGATAATCTTTTGGCGAAGTATAGAGGTGTCGGTCTGCCCACATAATCTTTCAGTAAGGAACGAAATTCTTCCTGAAAATCAGCTTCACCTATGATCTGTAGGTAGTTTTCTCTCAGTTCTTCTATATTGGGGTAAAGCATTTCCGGGATAAAGGCCCCTCCGAATTGGCCATAATATCCATGCTCGTTTACCTGAAAGGGCGATTCTATAATCTTGTTCATGATGATCGTATACTTTTGACTATGCCTGGGCAGTAGCCATTTGTTTCTTGAGTTCTTTTAACTGTTCTATATTTTTTAAGCCTGGACTTAGCTCAAATTTGCTGTTTACATCTATGGCATAGAGCCTGGGATGATTCGGGATAGCACCGGCATTCTCCAAACTGATTCCCCCACTCAAAAAGAAAGGTACATGACTGGGGTATTGATTCAGAATATCCCAATTGAAGACCACTCCATTTCCTCCCGGATGTTTTCCTTTGGTATCGAAAAGGAAAAAATCGACATAGGACTCGTAGTCTTTGAGTATGCTAAAATCAAATCCATTGCCTACAGAGAAGACTTTGATAATCCCGATCCCTCTTTCCTGTAGTTCTTTGCAAAGTCGGGGCGTTTCCTGACCATGCAGTTGTAAGTAGTCAAGGCCAAAATCTTCTGCCTTCTTTAGCATAAATTCCTTTTCCGCATTTACAAAGACGCCAATCTTTTGAGGATGAGAAAGTGCCTTTATCCTATTTGCTTCCAGACTGTCTCCCACGTTCCTGCTGGATTTTTCATAAAAGATCATGCCCATGAAATCGGGGCTTAGCTCCCGCAATTGTTCCACATTATCCGGGAACTTCATGCCGCACACTTTTAATTTTATGTCCGAGCCAGCCTTCATTTTCCTTGCAATACTTTATTTTCCTTCAGGAGTTTTTCCAGTTCGTCAACAAACTTTGCACAAGCTTTATGCGGAGCACTGGTTTCCATAAATTTTTGTCCCATCAAAAATCCCTGAAAGCCTGCCTGCTTGAGTTTGACTACCTCTTTGGGATCGCTGATTCCACTTTCTGCAACTTTGGTAAACTCCGCCGGAATCTGATCTGCTAATTGCAAGGAAGTCTTGATGTCAACGCTAAAATCTTTAAGGTTGCGATTGTTTACTCCCACCAGATCGAGGTGCTCATTGAGAGAACGATCCAGTTCCATTTGGTCGTGAACTTCCATGAGTACTTCCAGCCCAACTGATTTTGCAAAGGCCGCCAATTTCTTGAGTTCTGCGGGATAAAGTGCCGAAGCTATTAGGAGAATTGCATCAGCGCCTATGGATCTCGCCTCCAGGATTTGGTACTCATCGACGATAAACTCCTTTCTCAAAATAGGGCAATAGTTCATTTGGCGAGCAAGAGTCAGGTCTTCATTCTTCCCACCAAAATATTTGGTATCCGTGAGGATGGAAAGGGCCGAGGCTCCAGCCTGCATATAGCCAATGGAAACCTTTTCTACCGATACAAAAGGATTGATATCTCCTTTAGAAGGAGATTTTCGCTTTATCTCGGCAATGATGCCGCTTAGGTCGGGCCGACTCACATAGTGTTTCATCGAAACAGCCGGAGTGTCGAAGTAGATGCTTTTCTCCAATAATTTTATCGGATAAAGGGCTTTTCGCTCTTCTACTTCAATCTTTTTATGTGCAATTATTTCGTCTAGAATGGTCATGGGTAAAACCTTGTTAACGTATTGGGCTGTCCTCATGTTCAGGTGTTCTTGTCAGGATTCATTCAACCATAACACGAGAACAGCTGAACACAAGAATACTTCTTACTATTTTTTGATGAACTTCTTAAAACTATCCAATGCCTTGCCGCTATCGAGGGATTCTCTCGCACTGGCTACTGCATCTGAAATGCTGATACCTTTGGAACAATGAATTGCCATCGCAGCGTTGGCGATAACGACTTGTTTCTGCGGTTCTGTAGCTTGATTTTGGAGAACGTTCATGAAGATTTTGGCTGCTTCTTCTACGGTATCTCCTCCATGCAAATCTTCTGCCTGCCAACGATTGAGGCCCATCATTTCCGGACTGATCAGGTTGTCGCCTTCATTGGAAAGGTATTTCGTATCAGCTGTCAGGGAAATTTCATCATAACCGTCCAGAGAATGGAGAATGACGAAATTCTTATCCGTTTTCTGATAGAGATATCCATATAGCCTCGCCAACTGCAAATCAAATACGCCTACCAATTGTTTTTTAGGGAAAGCAGGATTTACCATGGGTCCCAGCATATTGAAGAAGGTTTTTACGCCAAGTTCCCTGCGGATGGGGCCTACGTTTTTCATGGCCGGGTGAAAGAGCTGGGCGTGAAGGAAGCAGAGATTGGAACGCTCCATTTGTCGCTTCAATTCATCGATGTCTTTGCTGAATGTACCTCCGAGGTATTCGATTACGTTGGAGGAACCAGATACGGATGAGACTCCATAATTGCCATGTTTTGCAACAGCTACCCCTGCTCCTGCTGTCACAAAAGAGGCTAGGGTAGATACATTGAAGGTGTTTTTACCGTCTCCCCCGGTTCCACAAAGATCAATGGGATCAAACTCTTCCAGGGGAACGGGAATGCAAAGTTCGAGCATGGCTTCTCTAAATCCTCCCAATTCTTCGACGGTAATTCCCCGCATAATGAAGACTGTCAGGAAAGCAGCCACCTGCGAATTATTGTACATGCCTCCTTTGGCAATATTGGTCAGGATTTCTTTGGCCTGTTGCTTATCGAGGGTCTGATGAGAGAAAAGGTGATTCAATATACCTTTCATATTGGCAGAACTGGGTGCGCTGGGTTTTACCACTTCTTTCAGGGGCATTTCCAACCAGTTTTTCATCATCTTGATGCCGTGATCTGTGATGACGGACTCAGGATGAAATTGAAGACCATAGAGGGGTAGATTTTTATGACGAAGGGCCATGACACATTTGTCCTCATCTTCTGCAAGTATCTCCATTTCGCCATTGATCGAGTCTCTTTCAACGGCCCAGGAATGGTAATGTGCCACATCAAGATTTTTGGGTAAGCCTTTGAAAATGGGATCTTTGGGTTTCAATACGGTAGCTGGAGTTCGAATCCCGTGGAGTACCTCGGGCATATTATAGAGAGTCGCACCAAAGTTTTCGGCGATGGCCTGATGTCCCAGGCAAATACCGATAATGTGTTTCCTACTCGCGTATCTTTTGATCAGTTCAGGCATGATCCCGGCTTCTGAGGGTATGCCTGGTCCTGGTGAAAGGACAATCTTATCATAGCGAGCCACATCATCCAGACTAATCTTATCATTTCGATATACATCCAGATTTTCTCCATATCCCAGTTCACGAATGATGTGTACCAGGTTATAGGTGAAAGAATCGTAATTATCTAGAACTAGAATCTTCATGTATATAAGGCTTGGCGGGTTTTTAGAATAAGTGTTATTGTATGACAGCTGAAGGTTTGCGATCTCCCAGAGTTGCTGCTACCTGAAGCGCATTTCGCATTGCTCCCAATTTGTTGTGAACTTCCTGGAGTTCACTTTCCGGACTGGATTTGGATACGATACCCGCACCTGCCTGGTAGTAGAGTACATTCTTTTTACTGAGGCAAGAACGAATCATGATGGCCTGGTTGAAAGTTCCGTCGAATCCGAGATATCCCACGCAGCCTCCATAAAAACCTCTATTCTGGTTTTCATACTGATTGATCAATTGCATGGCTCTGTGTTTAGGCGCACCGGAAAGGGTTCCTGCCGGAAAGGTATCAGCTACCAGCTTCATTGAAGAAGCATTTTCATCTATCTTGGCCGTTACTTTTGAAACCAAATGGATGACGTGGGAATAGTATTGAATTTCTTTATAAGTGTTTACTTCTACATCAGTGCCACTTCTGCTTAGATCATTTCTGGCCAAATCAACCAGCATAACGTGCTCTGCATTTTCCTTAGGATCATCGAAGAGTTTTTTCGCCTGCTCCAAATCCTCTGCATCATTGCCGGTTCTTTTAAAAGTTCCTGCAATGGGATGGATAGTCGCGGTATCGTCCTGAATGATCAATTGCGCTTCCGGAGAGGAACCCATGAGTTTGAATGATCCATAATCACAGTAGAAGAGGTAAGGTGAAGGATTGATGGATCGAAGTGCACGATAGACATTAAACTCATCCCCTTCAAAACTTTGGGCATACTGACGGGAAAGTACGATCTGAAAGACATCTCCTCTCTGGCAATGGTCTTTGCCTTTTTGTACGATGTTAAGGTATTCCTGATCCGTGATATTACTGGACTCCTCTCCTACAGGCGTAAAGCTAAAATGAGGCAAAACATGGTGTTTCAGCAGGGTCTCAATTTTCTCCAACTGAGAATCTTCTTCCTCATTTCTATGTTCCAGCAGGTACATTTCATTTTTGAAATGGTCGATGACGATCATAAAGCGATAGGCCTGATACAGGAGATCCGGAATCTCTCTGGCTTCATCCTGATACTGCTGGATATCGACACTTTCATAATGTCGAACCACATCATAACTATGGTAGCCAAAAAGGCCATTGTAACTGAATTTCAGGTCCAATTCCTCTACTTCGAAACTATCCACATAGCTTTGTAAAATTGGCCATAGACTTTGCGGATCTCTCAATTCCACCTCTTTTTTCTTTCCATCGGGGAAATTCATGTAAACCATAGATTCTTTTACCTCAATAGATGAGATAGGATCAAAGCAGATAAAAGAATAGGAATTATCCTGGCTATGATAATCTGAACTCTCCAACATGATGGAGTTTGCAAACTGGTCCCTCAATCTCAGGTAGAGACTAACGGGAGTAACTGTATCTGCTAGCAGCTTTTTGTAGCTACTGATGAGAGGATAGGTGTTCATAATGTTTGTCAAATAAAAAATGGGCTTGCAATGTCGTAGACAGCAAGCCCAAATATTCTCTAAATTTTGCAAATACGGCTGAAGCTACGACTCTGTATCAGATCCGTGCCACCACCAAAAATTAGTATTCTGCAAAACTTTCATTATTTCTTTTCGATTTTCGACTACAAATATAAAGTATGTTGAATATATAGCAAATTTTTATTGGATCTTCCTTATCACGATGTCTTCCTGATGCTTGTTAACCACATACTGGAAGAAGTCCCTGATTCCTGCGTATTGTTCTGGAGGATAGGTGGTTTGGTTGATATTGATTGCACTGGTAAAATGGATAATATTTCCCATTTCCAGCACATTGTAGGTGAAAGATCCCCCTCCGTTTGGAAGTAAAACTCGAATAGGAGTAGGGGCCTGAGCAATTTCATAACCCTCTGGCAAACGAATCCCAATCATATGAGAATCAGTAAGTGGATAGGGGAAATCTACGGGTGTATTTCGAATCTCATTGTCGAAAGGATTCTGCAATACCGCCTTAATCATCATGGGTTTGATGATGATGAATTCTCCTTCGTCTGCGACTTCAACATAATCTCCCGTACGCAATTCACAGGTTACGATCAAAGGATCTTTCTCATCTTCGGGTTGATTGAGTGCATTTTGGAAAATTTTAGGGTCTTTGAGACCAATCAAAATTTCCTCTAGTAAATACTCCTCATTTTTGCCTTTATATCCTTCCAGCTTTTTCTGTTCCAATACAACGCTATACTCCCGGTTCTCAACCGAAATTTCCCCATTCAAAACGCCCTGCTGATCGAGATTGAATCTACTATAGGTAACCCGATTGACTTTATTTCTGGATTTAAGGGTAACCCACCTGCCACCATCTCCATTGACCACATAACCAAACTGATTGAGGTCATTTTGAGGAAGCATACCTAATCGGTCCAAATCACTACTGGCATCCAGCAGTATCTCTTCGCCATCAATGACCGCTAGAACGATCGCATGATTAAACTGAGCAAGGCTGGCATATTGAGAACTAACTACGCCATGATCTCTGGTACTCAGGATAACCGGATAAACTTCTATATCACCCTCTTTCAATAGATGATAGAGGTACATATTGATCTCTGTTGCACTTCCCTGCCGTTTATTTTTAGCCCTTTCGACATTCACTCCATCCAATCCATATTTGCCATTCCATTTGATTTGTTTTTGTACTGCAGCCAGGGTGTTTTCCAGTAAGACTCGTTTCCCCCGGGATAGTTTTTGCAATTGATTGGTTTTTGCTCTGACCAGTTTTTTACGGGCTCTCACTTTAGCAGGCTTCACTTTTTTGAGCATGTGCTTATTGAGATCATTCCAATTGTCAAAAGCTACCGCGCTGGACCTTCCTCTAAAGCTATCCTTTCTCAACTGTAGGGAGATTTGTGTTCCTCCTGCATTGGATTCTAAAGAAAATGCTTCTTTTCTCAATGCAGGTACATCTGTCATGATATACGCATTGAAATTGCCGAAAAGGCTCTGCTGGCCGTAGAGAGAATTGTTGTAAAATGGAGAGTTGTTTCTGATGCGACTTCGATTTCTGAATCTATCTCTATCGTCACGGGTTTGATAATTGTCCCGGAATTGTCTGATACGCGTAATGTTGCCCGTGATAACCGGCAAGTATTCAAAGGAACGAGGAATAAAGGTCTGGTATTCGCTTTGGACTACGGGAATATCCTGATTGAAAGTCCAGGGCTTTAGTTGGTCAATATTTCTGGACCTGATCTGGTAACTGTATTCCAGCACGACCCCGGGTTCTACAAAAGGAAACTCAAAGCTAAAGATTCGCTTTTCTCCTTTGATTCGCTCTTGTTTTACTTTTCTCTTACTAACGGGGAAAGTTACAGTTTCCCTTTCGCTATTGAGCTTATGAGTAACCGCTTTTATTTCCAGCAAAGCATCCCCAATGGATTCATCCACTTCTATCTTTACTTTGCCATATCTTTCCCCGGCTTTATTGAGGATTTTTATCCTGCGGACATAGGTATAAAGCACTTTGGGTGAATTGCCCATCATCAAAAGTGATACTCTGCCGAGATCATTGATAATGACAGCATCTTCGTCTTTATAAAACCTAAATAAATCCTCATCAAGGAATTCCGGATCCAGCTTTCCAAACTCTAGGATTCTTTTCTCTAAATCATCCTGAGCCAGTATAGCTTGTGGTAGAGCCAGGAATACATAAAGGAATGCAAAAATGAAAAGAGTAAATCTGTTCATGGTTCTTGGGGCCTTTAGGTACAAATTACAAAAAGTGGTCGACAAAAATGTCGTCCAATAGTCTTGTGTGTAATTTAATAACTGTCTTTCAGGTGGATAGGTTTCGATCCTAAGCGAATTCTAATCTAAAATAAATCCGTTTAGCGCCTCTGCAATCTTCCGTTCATTACTTAATCTCGGAAATTTATTCTGCCCGCCCAACTTTCCAATGGATTTCATGTAATCACGGCAAGCATTGTTTTTCAATTTTCTGATCTGTGCAATCTTGAGGATGTTACCCGCACGCAGGTCTTCATAATAAGGATTGAGCTTTCGCATTTCAGCATCCAGGATCTCAGCAAATGCTTCCATGTTTTCTGGTTCTTTATTAAACTCTACAAACCACTCATGTGCAGAAGTTCCTTTTTCTTCCTTGATGAGAGGGGCTACGGTAAATTCCTGAAAACTTGCACCTGTAGTTGCTGTGGCAGCAATCATAGCCTTATTGACTTCTTCCTGGATTACATGTTCTCCAAAGGCACTGATGAAATGCTTGACCCTGCCAGACACCCGGATCTTCCAGGGATTTAAGGAAGTGAATTTTATGGTATCTCCGATGTCATAGGCCCAAAGTCCTGCATTGGTAGAAATGATGAGGGCATATTGTTCGTTGAGTTTGACTTCGGAAAGACCTAGTCGCTTTGGATTTTCTTTCCCATACTCATCCATAGGGATGAATTCGTAGTAAATTCCCTGATCTGGCAATAGAAGAAGGCCATCATCTTTTTGAGAGTTTTGAAAGGCGAAAAATCCCTCTGAAGCGGGATAAACTTCTGAGATGTCCACATTGCTCCCAAAGTATCCTTCGAATATGGGTTTGTAGGGATTATAATCAACTCCTCCCTGAACAAACAGGCTAAGATTTGGCCATACTTCCAGGGGCGTTTTTCCTGTTTGGGCTTCAAGTTCTTCAAAGAACATCTGTACCCAGGGAGGAATCCCGGAGATGAGGCGGAGGTCTTTATCTTTTACCTCTTCTACAATACGTTTTACTTTCACCTCCCAATCATCGATAATATTAGCTTCATAACTGGGAACCTTATTGCTTTGGAGGTAATTGGGTACAAAATGATTGACGATCCCGGAGAGCCTACCCGTTCGTAGGCCATGTTTATTATTCTCTATTTCAGGACTACCAGATAGAAACATCATTTTTCCATCGAGAAAGGATGCTTTACCGCTTTCAGCTATATAGAGCAGCAAGGCATCACGAGCTGCATTGACTTGTTTCCGGATAGAGGCTTTTGAAATGGGAATGTATTTGGCTCCGGAGGTGGTTCCTGATGTTTTTGCGAGGTATAATGGTTTGCCGGGCCAACTTACATTTGCTTCTCCCTGGTAGATTCGATCAAACCATTCTTTGGCCTTTTCATAGTCCCTGATGGGAACATTCTTCCTGAAATCATCAGGCTTTTTTATCGAGGCAAAATCATGGGCCTGCCCAAAGGCGGTATGCTTTGCCGTCTGAATAAGTTGATGGAAAGTTTTTTCCTGGAGGCTGAGGGCATTTTCGCTCATCTTTTGATACTTGCGAGCGAGTGAACGGGCCCATATTTTACTGACAAAAGTCTTGAGACTCATGGCAGCAAAGGTAAGAAAAAATGAGTGCTGTAAAATAATCAAAGGCTGCATGAAAAACATGCAGCCTTTTTTCTTTCCTTTTGTTTACGTCGTACTGACAAATGTGAGATCAGTATAAATATTCAGAACTATCCTAGATGAAGGTCGATTCTGATATTTAAGCAGTTGCCTGCTCTAAAGTTGCTACAATCTGAGGTAAGTCTTCAGACTGAGTAATCTCAGTAATACGATCAGCCAGAGATTTGATTTGACTGTTGTACTCTTCTAGCATTTTTTTGCCTTTCTTGGTAATAGTTACCAGGATTGAACGGCGGTCTTCTTTAGAGTTGACTCTTTTTACGAGATTCAATCTCTCAATTTTGTCAACCAGGCTGGTTAGTGTGCTGAATTTTATTTTGAACTGCTCACCGACTCCCTTCATTCTCTGAGGACCAAAATCATTTACATATAATATGATCTCCATCTCATTGGCAGAGATTTTATACTTTTTTCTGATTTCATTCTGATGCTGACGAAAAGCATCTCTCATCATAAGTAATTGTCTCTCCAGGTTGGACGTTCCTTGCAAGTTGTTTAATTCGCCATTAGATACCTTCTGCATAGTTTTTCTGGATATTTGGTAGGTTAATCTGTTAAGGTTTGTTTATCTCATTTCGAAATTATACGAAATTTCTTGTGTTTCGGTTTTTGATTCTATCCATTAACCTGTCTAATAGTCAAATGCAATTAACACAGTGCCGTGAATATTTCAAAATATTAAAGATATGCATGTTAGGTAATTTAGAATAAAGTACAAAAATACACGCTCTATCTTATTTACTGTCTGACTAATCCTAAATTTTGAATTTTTTTTGTATTTATAATTTTGTTTAATCGTTCAATATTGCACAAGGCATGGAGCGATATCTAAAAGTGATTTCAGACAGAAATCCTAACACGCAAATGACAGGCTGAAAAAGTAAAACTGGAAACAAGCGCAACAGGGGAAAGCGATCTATTTTCTGCGCAACCAGTAAAGGATTTTTTTGAACCAGGATACGTTTAGCAGCAAGTCCTGAATCATCTCATTCATTGCATCGTATCTCTCGTCTGGATCTTTTCGGGTCGCTTTGAATATAGCTTTACTCACATTTAACGGAATAATCTGAGTTTCGCTTTTTACAAATCTATGAAGGGAATTTACCGATTTGAAGTCAAAATCTGCGATTGCCTTACCTCTTGAGAATACTTCAAATAATACAGCTCCTAAAGAATAGATATCTGTTTTTTTGCTGACAGGAGATTTGCCGGAAAGAACCTCTTCAGGAAAATACCGAGAAAGTCTTTCGGCTTTCTTTTTCTTCTGTACGTCTTCAGGAATATCTAGTTTTATTTGATAATTACGGCTGATGTCTGCGAAAAGGAAATCAATCAATTTAGGGCTTTTTCCTTCACTGAGAAGGATTTTTCGAGTTTTCAAGTTACCGTGAATGATTCCTTCGCGTGGCATACCGGCGGCATCAGTGAAGCTGGTTTTATGTGCGGCTTCAAGACCCGACGCGATCTGAACGACCAGGTCAACCAGGCTTGCAGGCTCAGTACAAAGGCTCTCAATACCAACTTTATCGAGGCGGTCTCCGTTCACCAATTCCATGACCATATACATGCGTTTTTGGCCAAAAAGTTGCACTTCTCCAACATCATAGAACTTGACCACGTTGGCATGTTTGATGGAAGCCAATCCTTTATTTCCTGCAAGAACTATGTCTTTCAGATAATCGTAACCTTCGATTACCCGGTGTGTAATTTTTATAGCACGTTCTTCATTTAATCCGATATGTAGTGCCTTATAGACTGAACCCAGGCTCCCCGAACCCAAAAGCTCAAGTATGCGGTAATTGTTGATGGTCTCCCCAACAAACTCTTTGGCATCTATGGATTCTTCATCCTCATTTGCATCCTCATCCAACTTGTAAAATAAACGCCACTGTGCCGGAAACCAGGAGCTCCCTTCTTTAAGGGCCAGCTTCCAGGGAAGGTCAAGCCCTTGTTCGCTTTCCTCTTCTTCCCAGTATAGAGATCGTTTGCCTGTTTCGATGACAAAACTACTTGGTCCATATGAACCTAGTAAGATTCCTTCGGCCTCAGCAAAAGATTCTTCTATAGATGCGCCTCCTGCCATGCCTGAATAAAATACTTCTGCAAAGCGTCTGGCCATAAGATCATTGATCTTTTCAGAGGTAGCAATGATCGCTGGGATATCCTCTGCCAACATAAGTCTGGCATGGTCCTCTGTAGCACATCCATTTAAGAAAACCAGTCGAAGACCTTTCTGAGCTCCCAGGAATTTCGCCAATCCCAGAGAGAAAAAAGATTCGTTTCCTCCATCTTCTGTTTCCAGCCACAATTGATCTTTAGCAGCATGCCCTCCGTAATGAAAAATCTGAATGCGATTACTGTACCATTCGTCCTGAAAAACCTCAACGATTTCCTCTTGTGTGGCTGCCGGGATTACTTTGAGGTGTACCCGGCCTTTTTGTACCGAAGGCTCAAGGGCCTGCATGACAGTTTTCAACTCCGTAGTCAATTGTCTTAGGAAGCCTTTTTCGCTACGTTCATTGGCATATGCGAGTACAATGACTGGGATAGTAGTGTTCAGATCTGACATAGAGGAGATTCAGTCAATATGGGTCTATTCCACCTGCAATATAAAAATATCCTAATCATGGAACTATCTCTACACTTTACAACCTTTTCCATTTGATAGGGTACATTCCTAGGAAGCTTGGTATTGGCAAGTCCGATTTTTAGGACTTAACTTGCAAGCCTCTTAGTGGATTGCCTGTATGGGAAAGAAACTTATTATATATAGTGCCTTTTTGTGTCTCCTTTTTTTCCCTGGTAAAGGGTGGACACAGGTAGTTCCTACATTTTCAGATCCTCCGCCTGATAGTACGGCTACTGATTCCCTGGAAGATGACAGAATCAAGATCCTGAATTCTGATTTGTTGATGTTTGAGAAGGTTGATGGAATCCCCATTCAGAAATTGATTGGCAATGTTCGTATTCAACAAGACTCAACCTTCTTCTATTGCGATAGTGCCTATCATTATGAAACTCAAAACCGTCTGGAAGCATATGATAATGTCAGGATCGAAATGTCTGATAGTGTCACCTTGACGGGAGATAGACTGATTTATTTCTCTGATACCAAAATTGCCGAGGTCTATGATAATATAACCCTGACCGATCAGGAAGCTATATTGACGACGGATCGGATGACTTATCAACGTGTAGAAGATTTTGGATTTTATGAGGATGGAGGGGAGTTGTTAAATGGTACAGATACGCTTACCAGTAAATTGGGGTATTACTATCCCCAGACCAAGGATGCCTTTTTCAGGGGAGATGTGGTCTTGATGAGTCCGGACTATAATCTGGAAACGGATACTCTGGGATATAATACTGATACCAAGGTGGCTAAATTCCTCACCTTTACAAAGATCATCAGTGAAGATGGAGAGATTACTACAACTAATGGTAACTATTCGACAGAAGATAAAAAGATCAACCTCTTTGAAAGAAGTACGGTAGAAGATTCCAGTTATGTGTTGACGGCTGATTCTTTGCGCTATGAAGATCAGGATAATATGGGGTATGCGCTTGGAAATGTATATATACAGGAAGAGGACTCCAGTTTGGAGATAAGGGGACAGTATGGACAGTTTAATAGGAAGACGGATGAAAGTATGGTGACCCAGGATCCGGTTGCTATCCAGTTTATGGAGGATGATACCCTCTATATGTTTGCAGATACTTTATTGTCACTTAATATAAAGCGGCCTGTTGAGGAAGCTGATTCTCTCAAGCAGGATAGCATAAGTGTAGGGGCGGATAGTTTGATTCAGAATCTGGCACAAAGAGACAGCTTACTAAAGGATAAACCAGCTATTGATTCAACGATTGCTACACTGCCTGATTTGCAGATAGAAAAGCCTTCGGCTGTTATTCCTGATTCTGCTTACGAGCAATTGCAAAAAGCTCCTGCCTTGGGTCAGGTACCTACTGATTCCAGCTCTTTAACAGGCGTAAATCCCTTTTCCATTAAACCTCCGGATGATAGCCTGGCTGTTGATACGCTGGGGAGGAGGGATTCTGTGGAAAGCAGGGTCTTTCGAGCTTATAAGAATGTCCGACTCTTTATGAATGATATGCAGGGGAGGGCTGATTCCTTGATTTATATGTTTGATGACTCAATGATCTATATGTACCAGAAACCGGTACTGTGGGCAGATGAAAGTCAGATAACAGGAGATAGTATCATTATCTGGATGAAAGATAGTAAGATTGATTCTATGTGGGTTGGAGCCAATGCTTTTCTGGCTTCTAAAGAAGATACGGTTGGGTACAATCAGATCAAGGGGAAAGAGATGCGGGCAAAGTTTGTGGACAATAAACTCTACCGTCTTCATGTCATTGGCAACTCAGAGAGTATCTATTTCGCCAAAAATGAAGATGACAGCACCAATATCTTTTATGAGGGCATGAACCAGGCATTGGCTCAGGAAATGTTCATGTATTTCGTGGACAATGAAATTCAGCGAATCGTCTTTGTTTCTAAACCTGAAGGAACCTTCTATCCTTTTTTCGAAGTTGTCTTCAAAGAAAATAAGCTCGATGGCTTGATATGGCGGGGAGAAGAACGACCCGAAAAGCCTGAAATTTTTGTAAAGCTTCCTGGAGTTCCTATACAGCTCCCTTTATCTATTCCACAATCTGATACTTCTTCTTCACCACCTCGCGGGGAAAAGCGTTGAAGTGCCACCATTCAGAAAGTATTCCATGGAATCCGGCTTGTAGCATAGCTCCTCTAAACAACCTGCGGTTGTTGAATTGATCCTGGCTGAGCTTTCCTTCCTTTAAATATTGTTCTTCATATCTCGGCTGTGCCAGATCCCCAAAGAAATCAAAAGGAGTTCCCATATCTACATATCCTGTATCAAGGTGCACCAGCGATAAGTCAACGGCTGCGCCATAATTATGCATAGAGCCGCTTCCACCGGGAGCTGCAACATATTTCTGTTGATCGGTTCCTTTTACGATCTCCCACATCTTGTATTGAACAGATCGCGGCCTCACACAATCAAAGACGATGATGCTAAGTCTTTCATCTTTAGATTTTATACTAGCCTGAACCTTGGCCAACTTATCGGCTACCTCTTTCTGTAGATAGCAATGGGTATAATCTTCATAGACATCTTCAGCCAGAAAATTATCTGTAGTGCTGTATTTCATCTCTACTACGATATCATCTACAACAGTCAGCACATTGACCAGTCCTTGAGAAATGAGGGTGCGTTCCAGGTCCGAAGTATCGGGTTCCTCATAAAGCAGGGCAGAATCAGTAGGTACCGGTATTTCGATACTATCAATTTCGACGGAAATAGAATCCTGAGATTCGGAATCAGTCGAACCGCTTTTTGAGGGAGCGCAAGCAATAAGGAGAGAGAGAAGGAGTAATAATAGCCCGGAAAAGCCAGACAATGTTTTCATACTTATCCGTTTAAAAAGCCTATTTAAATAAAAGCTAAGGGCATAGCAAGGATTTTTAGGAAAAATATGCAATTGAAAAGGCGTCTGCCCGGATTTGCTTTAGCAAAAGGAACAGACGCCTGTCGACATGTTGTTTTTAGAAAATGTTGCTGCGGAAGTTGTTATGGGGTACTTGTTCAAGGTATTTAGGACATGCTTCCAAAGATATCTTCAAGATAGCTTTTGCCTAAATACAGCAATTCTTAATTACTGCCAGGACGTTTCATGCGAATGACTTCCTGTTGTAAGTCAAGAACGATCGAGGAGAGTTTCTCAAGAGAGATATCCGGATCAGGGAATTCCTGGCTCATGAACATCTTTGCTTTCCAAATCTCCCGCACATCTTCTATACGAACCTCATAGGGCGGATAAGCTGGATTGTCTGACTTCAAGGTCAACAATTTGCTACCGTCATTGGCAGTTCGGTTAAAGATTCGCTTATAAACAACACCTTCAGTAGTGGATGCTAGAATATAGGTTTGACCTTCTTTGATCTCTGTCCAATCCTGTACATACTCACCAATAACAATGGTGCCTGGTTTCAAAGGAAGCATAGAATCTCCCTTAATCTCAAAAGCTCTGTATGTTCCATTGCCCAACATAGGAAGCTGGAACTTGGGGAGCTCTTCGATATACTCAGGATCGGCATATCCATTGAGGTAACCGGCAGATGCCTTTTGGTGAACATATTCGATGTTTTCCCGGCCTTCATGGTCTATAGTAATAGGAAGGATACGAAGTCTTTTTCCTTCCGCATCCATCATTGCTTTCGCATTTTGGAAATTTTCAAAATCCTCCTCACTGAGTTCCGTAAGGTTTTCTTTGATAAGCAAGTCTATAGAAACCTGGAAGAAATCAGATACCCGCTCAAGGGTATCATAGCGGGGAGTCGCCCTTCCTTCTTCATAAGCACCTATAGAAGCTCTCCTTACTCCAAGGTGATTGGCTAGCTCCTGTTGGGTAAGCCCCTTTCTCTTGCGCAGAAATTTTAGGTTTTTGTCGATAACCATCGAGTCTTTGTCTCCCATAACGTTTGATTTTAGGCTAATTCGATTAGCAGCGTGAACTATTTTTTAGCAAACTATAAAAAAATTAGTATATAAACTAAAAAAACATAGAGATTTTTCCATTTTTTCCGCAAAATGCAAAAAGTATTTACTTTTTAGAGGCTCATGAACATTCGCGCCTGCCATATTTCATAGATTTTGCTAAGATTAACGGTTTGGGCCGGATAGCTTCTTTTCTCTGCAAGCAGCCGTATTTCCGCTTTTTGTTTCTGAGGGTAAAGCCTTCTATATAGCAGTCCCTGCTCTTTATGTAGGACTATACAGGTCTTTCCGCTCTGAATTTTTGCCCAGTCTTTCACATATTCTCCTACGACAATAGCGCCAGGCTCCAGCGGAAACATAGAGTCGTCCGCAATTTCAAATGCACGGAAAGAACCAACTCCCAGCATAGGTAAATGAAAGTTGGGAAGCTGGCTGATGAAAGATGGGTCCTGATGAAAGAGTGCATATGGCTCGTACTGATTGCTTGCTACAAAACCTATACGCTCCCTGCCATCTTTGTCAAGGGCAATAGGAAGTATCCGTCCCTGACTACTTCTGTTAGAAGATGGCTTTTTAGGCTCCGGGGGATAGCTGGAATGAGAATCATACTTGAAATAAACCTTCATGGCAGTATGAGCAGTTTGCGAGTGATGTTTGACTTATATTAGCAATGATAATAAAATTAGCTATATGTGCAAATAAAATTAGTGTATATTTTTGCACAAAGAATCCCCATTCTATTTAAGTACCTAAGAGTCAGGCAAAAAAATGAGGCAGCAAATCCATGATTTGCTGCCTCGCTTTTTAGATGAGCTAATTTTATTTTCCAGAGAAGCTAAGAGAACTTACTGCTGTAAACATCCCTTCCTTTATCTTTTCCCCTTCTGAAGGAGCATACACAAAGTAAAGACTTTGGCTTCCTGTGAGTTCTTTCGTCAATTTTATATTGACCATTGCTCCTTGTGCTCCGGAAGCAGGCTTTGCAAAGCCTCCCTTTCCTATTACTTCTCCATCTGCAGCACCTAGCCTCAATTCAAACTTCATACCTTTATCTGGAGCATTCTGCCAGCCTAGCAAGAGATTGGAAGAGCGTACACCTGTAAGATCAATATCTTCTACAGCAAACCAGCCTCCATCACGAGGAGCAATCAGGAGATTCATCTCTCCAAACTTCACATGACGGAATCCCTGATTAGGCGTATCTTCTGTAAATCCTATGCTGCTACTTTTCAGGGCAATCTTTTTGATGCCCGTAAGTGGCTTTGCTTCTGTTCCTCCCTGATCCGTATAACTGGCAGTCATTACTAATACCTTGTTGGCCTGTGAGGCTTCAGGCGTATAGCTTCCTTTGGCTGGCAAACTCGGTTTTTTGTTTTTCTCCCCAGCCAGAGATTGGATATAGGCAACGATTTGATTAACAGATAAGGATTCTAAATCTGGGTGAGCGGGCATTACCTTATCTCCCCAGACTCCACTGCTTCCATTGATAATTTGTTCTCGTAGATATTTAGCTGCCTGAGGGTCCTTCTCATATTTCAGGGCAATCGCTTCATAGCTAGGGCCGACTGATTTTTCCTGGGCTTTATGACAAGCCTTACAATCCAGAGATAAGGCAACGGCCTCTCCTTGCGCGGCTTCCGAAAGTTGCTGATGACCCAGTGAAAGGGAAGCTTCATCAAAACCTTCCATATAATCAACGGAAACATAAATCCGGGACTCATCTATACCCGTACTTCCATCTTCGGGATCATTGACTGAAACGCTATAATTGATCGGGACACCCGGCAAAAAGAATGAGGAATTTCCGCCTTCTATATTGATCGCCAGTTCCGGCCGTGTATTTCCAGCTGAAATTGAAAGCTTTTCACTTTCGACAGTAGCTCCCTGATCGTCTTTTACAGAAACGCTGATCTTATAGTCTCCCGCTTTTTCATAAGTGTGAGAAATGCCTGCCTCATTACTTTCTTCTGTATTACCATCTCCAAAATCAAAGATGTATGTCACCGGATCTTTTTCTCTATCCCTCGCATCAACTTCTACTTTTACTGTTAGGGGAAGTTGTCCTGTGCTTTTATCCAAACTAATCTCATCAATGACAGGTGGACGATTTCCTCCATTGTACTCTATAAAGCTCAAGCCGGAATCATCATTGGCTTTAAACCAGGTGGTTCCATATTCAAGCAAATAGATTCTTCCGTCTGGTCCCAGTTCCATGTCAATAAGATTATTGAGTTGGATTTCCTCAGCGAAGGCTTCCATTTTATTGAAGTCGCCATTAGGGAATAGGTGAACGGCTTTCATCCAACCCCTGATCCAGTCGTATATAATTACCTTGCCATCGTAGTAGTCAGGCAATTTATTATGTCCGGGATAGAGATCTGAATAATAGATCGGCCCAGCCATTGCATTTCTTCCTCCGGCTGCTGTTTCCGGAAAATCCTGAGATTGTCCATAATCATAATAGATATAGGCTGCTTTTGCAGCAGGCAAATCTTTGAGTCCGGTATTATTAGCGGATTCATTGATGGGAGCTTTAGGGTCGAAAGTAATGCCCGAGTTGCCATTGCTATAATCATAATCTACATAGGCTTTGTTGTTGGCGACGAAATAGGGCCAGCCATAGTTTCCGGCTTCTTTGGCCTGGTTCATTTCATCATAACCTCTGGGACCTCTGGTCTCAAAATTATCTTCTCGCGAATCGGGACCTACTTCTCCCCAATACAGATAGCCATTTTTGGGATCGACCGAAATACGGTAAGGGTTTCTGTGGCCCATGGTATAAATTTCAGCTCGGGTCTTTTCCATTCCTTTGGGGAAAAGGTTGCCTTCGGGAATGTCATAAGAACCATCCTCATTTACTTTGATTCTGATGATCTTGCCTCGCAGGTCGTTGGTATTACCGGAAGATCTACGTGCATCATACTGTTCTTTGCCCGGCAAGTCATTGAGAGGTGCATATCCATTGTTGACATATGGAGCTCCCGCTTCATCAAAAGGAGTCGAATTATCTCCGGTAGAAAGGTAGAGCAAACCGCCTGGCCCAAAAGTGATGGAACCACCCGTATGGCAACAAATATCTCTTTGGCTCCAAACATCCAGAATTTTTTGTTCTGAATCCATGTCCCAGACACCTTCTTTGAAGGTAAAGCGGGAAAGACGGTTTACAGACTCATCTCCCAGAGGAGAATAATAAGCATAAACCCAATTATTCTCCGCATAATTTGGGTCCTTTTGAAGCCCCATGAATCCTTCTTCTGCATTTACCCCGGGAACATTGGCTTTATAATAGACATTCATATCCGCTACCTGCTTCAACTCCTTTGTCTCATTATTGAACCACCAAAGGCGACCTTTTCTTTCCGCAATCAATACATCGAAATTAGGAAGGATGGTCATTTCTGTTGGCTCGTTAAATTCCCCACTGGACAGCTTGACTTTACTAAAGCGATCTGCATCCGGAGGAAATTGAGAGTGGGCTTTGCTATAATCGAGTTCACGATTATCTCCTATCGCATATTGAATCCCACCTAAAAGGTGTTTGAGATAATTTTCTTCTGTATAACTTTCTTCTGTATGTCCAAGAGCTGTATAAAAAGCTCTGCCACCATCGTATTCGTGGTACCAACTCATGGGATGGTTATCTCCATTCTCTCCTCCCTCATAGGAACTTTCATCTATTGCTACCAGCACCTTAACATCTGGATTCATCTTTTTGAAATTGTAGAGCTCATCGGTTCTGGTCCAGGAAGTTTCCTGGAAGAAGTTGGTTGCTCCAAAATTTTTATCCTCAATCAGAAAGTTTGCTTTTTGAGTTCTTGGGTGACTTTTGAAATAGGCACCGACCAGTTTTCCATACCAGCCCCAGCTGTATTCAGTATCCGTTGCAGCATGAACTCCTACAAAGCCACCACCTGCCTGGATAAAGCGTTCGAATGCGGCTTCCTGTTTAGGGTCCAGAATATTGCCGGTAGTATTGAGGAAAACGACAGCTGAATATTGTTTGAGATTATCTTCCTCGAAATATTCAGCCTGAGAAGTCGTGTCTACGCTGAAGTTGTGTTCTTGTCCAAGTTTTTGAATCGCAGCTATACCTGCGGGAATGGAAGAATGAACGAAACCTGCTGTTTTGCTGAAGACTAGCAGCTTGGGATTTCCTGATCTCTGATTGTTGCAGCCACTAAGGCTGAAGAGGAGAATTCCCAGCAGGAGTAGAATGGTCTTTTTCATGAATTTGGAAAATTATAGCTTAGTCCTGTTAAGTAGATCCTTAATAAAACTCAGTAGCCGATTTGATTGTTAGGGATTTTAGGTGAATATATTCTGCTATTTTACGCAAAAAATCAGGCTTTGTAGCAATGCTTTATGGTCTTTTTGACCAAATCCCAAATTTTCTCTGCCAGCTATTCGGCTGAGATTAATTTTTGAGGATACGCAAAGCGGCTTTTTCTTTTAGCCTCATCCTAGTATTTTTGCCCCATGCTCAGTTTGGATAAGGTCGGCATAGATTTCGGAGGCAACTGGCTTCTACGGGAAGCGAGTTACCAATTCGTAGCAGGTGATCGCGTAGGCTTGATTGGCCGCAATGGTGCTGGTAAATCTACCTTGCTTAGGATGATTGCCGGAGATATCACTCCTTCAGAAGGAAACATTCATTTCTCAGGAAAAACAAAAATTGCTTTTTTTAGCCAGGATTTGCTATCCTTTCAAACCGAAAAATCTGCGGTTTCGGTAGCACGAGAGGCTTTTGCAGAGCAATTGAAGTTGAAAGCCGAGATTGATGTCTTGCTGGAGAAGATAGAATCAGGAGAAGAAGATCCCGAGCTTTGGGATCAATTGGCGAAAAAGCAGGCCGAATTTGAAACCATGGGTGGTCCGGGTATAGATGCGGTTGTTCATGGAGTATTGTCCGGGCTGGGTTTCAAGGCCGAAGAGCATGAAATGCCTTTCCATACCTTTTCCGGAGGATGGCGGATGAGAATTTTGTTGGCGAAAATGTTGCTGACAGAACCCGACTATCTTTTGCTGGATGAACCTACCAACCACCTCGACCTGCCCTCAATTCAGTGGCTGGAATCTTATTTGAAAAATTTTGCCGGTGCCTGTATCATCGTTTCGCATGACCGAATGTTTATGGATCGGATGGCAAAAAAGGTGTTGGAAATAAGTCTCAGGCGACTCCATATTTATAATGGGAATTATGCCTATTATTTAAAGGAGAAGGATTTGCGGAAAGATCAGCATCAACGTGCCTATGAGAATCAGCAAAAGCATATAGCAGAGCAGGAACGATTTATCAACCGCTTCAAGGCGAAAGCGACCAAAGCCCGGCAGGCACAGAGCAAACTCAAGCAACTGGAGAAACTGGAGCGGATTGAGGCGCCTGAGGAAGAAGGTTTCAATTTGAAAATCCGCTTTGTGATGAATCAGGCTTCCGGCAAAGAAGTATTGAAGCTGAAAGATATTGGGAAAGCTTATGGTCCCAAAGAGATTTTAAAAAATACCGGGGGAGAAATTCTTCGTGGTGATAAAATTGGGCTGATCGGGGCAAATGGATTGGGAAAATCTACCTTGTTGAGGATCATTGCCGAAAGGGAATCCTTTGAGGGAGAGCATAAGTTGGGCTATAATGTCAACTTTGATTTTTTCGCTCAGCACCAATTAGAAGCTTTAAACCTGAAAAATACCATTCTGGATGAAGTTCAGGCTGCTGCGACGGGTAAAACGGAAACAGAGGTCCGCAATGTATTGGGAAGCTTTATGTTTTCGGGAGAAGAGGTAGATAAAAAGATATCGGTCCTTTCCGGGGGCGAAAAATCTCGGGTCGCTTTAGCCAAGACGCTACTTTCTGAAGCCAACTTTCTATTGCTGGATGAGCCTACCAATCACCTGGATATCCAAAGTATCGAGATGCTAGTGGAGGCATTGGATGCATATCCGGGAACCTATGTGGTTGTTTCCCACGACCGTTTCTTTCTGCAAAGGGTAAGCAATAAGGTCTGGTATATTGAAGATAAACAGATCAAAGAATATCCCGGAACCTATCAAGAGTATGCAGAATGGAAAACTCGCCAGGAGATCGAACTTTCAGACCAGGAAAGTCAGGCCCAATTAGAAAAAGAAGAAAAAAAGCAGGATTCCAATCTTTCCTATAAAGAACAAAGAAAACGTCAGAACCAGATCCGTAAGTTAACTCGCGATCAGGAAAAGTTTGAAAATGAGATTGAGAGCAAAGAAGGGGAGCAGGCTGATCTGGAAAAGGCAATGGCTGATCCGGAAAATGCCCGTGATTTTCAAAAATTATCTGAGCTGCAAACTCAATTCGATAAGTTGGGAGAGGAATTGATGGAACTTACAGAGAAATGGGAGGAAGTCTCGATGCAATTGGAGGAATTGGGGGAAGACTAAAATAGCTTAGCCTTTTTTGACCGTATCTTTAGGCATATCTTCTTTATTTTCCTTTTTTTCTTCCTTTCCAAAATTCTTAGGATAAACCCAGCCTTTAAAAAACAATTCCAGATTTCTGGGGCTACCATTGGTGCGTAGACGGATCATTTTATTCTGGGGCCCCAGTTTGTCTTTGCTATCGAATACGGCTTTGATGTCTATGCTTTTGCCGGGAGGAATAGGGGTTCGGGGAAATTCTACCATGGTACAGCCACAACCGACTTCAAAATCTACAATTCGTAAATCTCCGGTTCCGCGGTTGATAAGTTTGAACGTATGATCGATTCTAACTCCTTCATCTATGGAACCAAAGTCATGAATGCTTTGGTTAAGTTTTCCACGAGGGATACCTTTAGGCGCTTCCTTTTTCTTTTCTACAATAGGACCACTGAACTTTTCTTCCTCATTTTCTGCTTCTACTTCTTCCGGCTTATCTGTAGAAGAACTATCTCCTTCCCAGCCCCAATCTTCTTCAAAAGAAGCTTCCTGACTATCACTAACTTTCTCTGCAAAAAGATTTTCCAGATGTCCTACTTCTATAGAAGAAGCCAAAGGGTCTACGGGCCCCAGATAGGTTTGTGTATACCAAATGGCAGCATAGAGACTGAGTCCCAGAAAAATGGATACAGATAATGTAAATAGGAAAACCCTCATAATTAGCTTCAAGTATCCGCCGGATAGATCTTATTCTATATATAAGATAGTCAAAAACGGCCAATAATTGTCGTTTTGACGGATGAAAAGCAAAAAAGCCACCCCGAAGGGTAGCTTTTTTTTCTTTCAGTGGGTGGCTAATGGGACTCGAACCCACGACCCCCAGAACCACAATCTGGTGCTCTAACCACCTGAGCTATAGCCACCGTAAAGAACCGGATTGCAAATATAGGAGTTTGTTTTATTTTCGCAAAAGGATTTTGTGAAGTATTCATGTGTTGGAGTATTGGTGCGTTGACCTTAAATCAAATGATAACTCTAACACGCTAACACGCTAAAACTCCAATACGTTCTATTTCCTCACCACTACAAAATCACTGATCCCGCGGAAGCTGGTTTTTGCCTCCATTATTTCGAATCCGGTATTACGGATGATTGATAAAAACTCTTCATGACTATGGAGCCAGTATTCTCCAGACTGTTGTTTTTTGCGGATATATGCATTTTGCTTGCTGACCTCTTTGCCGGAACGCATGATCTCTACGGATTTTTTCCATCCATAAGTTGTCAATAGATGCCAACCGATAGCGATTTGCCATTCCAGAACCTTTACTTTCCGTCCGGCATCTACTAATACAGCCTGACCTCCAGGTTTGAGCCATCGATAGATTTGGCGTATCATATGTTCAGGATCTTTGAAAGTATACAGAGCATGTATACAGGTACAGCCCTGCACAGAATTCTCAGAAAGCTTTACATCTTCTGCATAGCAGGGAAGAATGCTCACATTCTCAATTCCCTTTTCTTTCATTTTTTCTCGGGTTCGCATATTCATACCTTCATTGGGTTCGATATGAAGGACCTGTGCTTCCGGATAGAATTTTGAAAGGGGAAGAGAATAGTTGCCGGTGCCGGCGCCGAGGTCGACGATGAGGTCGTCCCCGGCGATGTCCCAGCCCCGGCAGGTCTTGAGGATGTCTTCCTGCAGTTTTTGATAAAAAGGATTATAGCTCAGGAGCAGGTCATAGCTTTTCGCATAGACGGACCAGTCCAGGCCTTGTTCTTGCTTGATCATTTGGATAATAAAATGTGTTTTTCAAAAAGAGGCTTTAGTAGGCCTCGGTTGTCAGGAGGGCACGATAACGCGCCACTTCCTCTTCTGTGTAAGGCGGCATCCCTTTACTCAATGCCACTTCCATACTCTTCCCACGAGTAGCGGACAGCAAAGTAACCTCCGTATCAAAATCGGAGAGGGGTACCATCCCTGAGATTTGCTCAAAACCCAGCATCCGTTCGTAAAAAGGGATGTGTTTTGGGCGAACCATGGTAATGATATGCGAACAGCCTTCTATTAAAGAGGCGATCGCATGCGCCTTGAACAACAGGATCTGGGCGTAGATGGATTTCCGGCCTTTGAAGTCCGGATCCACTACATAGCGATTGGACTCCAGGAGTCGACTGTCAATGCCCATATGGGCATCAATGTCCGCGCTGCAGTATTTGGTGCTCTCAATCGTACGCCAATTGTATCGGTCAGACCAGATACAACTTCTTACGCTGGCGACCGGCTTGTCTTCGTACCAGATCAGGTGTACACGGGTATTGGGTTGGAAATCCAGTCCATCATAAAAGAGTTCGTATTGCTCATCCATGACTACAGTATCTTCCAGATTGCCATAGGCTTTGTAGCGGAGTTCGAAAACGTGTCGGAGACTTTCTTTGTCTTGACAAAGCTGGGCACGGAAGCCCTGGTTTTCAAAAATAAATCCCTCCAGATGGTTAATGATCTTTCTATGTTTCATAGTATGGGTATTGTGCTTATTGTGATTTCGGATAAAGAAGGAGAGAAGTCCTTATATGGGTTATGCTCATTTACATATACGGAATAAGGACTTCTCATGTTGACATTAATTTGATAAATTTCCCTTAGCTGCTACAGAGGGATTTACCCCGTATTTTTTTCTGAAGCAGCGCGCAAAATAGGAGAGATGGTTGAAGCCGCAGTCGAAACAGGCAGCTGTTACACAGTATTCTCCCGAAATGAGTAGCTTGAAAGCTTCTTCTAGCCTTCTATCCCTGATGAGATTGGCCGGTGAAGCTAACTGAGCTTCTTTGGTCTTTCTGTACAATTGTACACGGCTTACACAGAGTTCGTCTGCCAGCCGGTGGGCATTGAAATCCGGTTTGAGGTAGTTTTCTTCTACGCTCTGCTGAATTTTTTTGATAAAATTCAGGCGTACCGAATCCTCTTGCCCGTTGTTGGAAACAGGACTATTAAACATACGACGCTAAGTTTAAGGGGCTAGCCACAAGGGCTATCCGAAATTACAACAAGTGATAATAACTCTGTTAGGGATGTATAATAAAAGTACGGCTTGGCAGATACTTATCCAATTGAAAACAAGCCTAATTTAGATGAAAATTTTTCAGTTTGTTAATTGTGTTTCCTAATATTGATTTGTTAACATTCTAATAATTAATAATTTATGAATAAATTATTTTATTTTTGTTAGATGAATTTTTTTGTACCTTTTTGCTGATTGCCACATTTCGCAGGATATTTTTGCTTCAGGAAACAAAAAAATGCCGAATAGTCGAAGAAAAATTTGGGATCTCTACGATCTTTTGTCAGAAAAAGAAGTGAACGTTTGTCATGCCTGGATCACAGCAAGTGTTGGAGGAAAGGATGCCATGGTCTCTAAACTCTTCCGTGCCATGCAAAGAAATCGGGAAGATGAGCTAATCTGGAAAAAGCTGTACGGCACAGAAGTCTATAATGACAACCGCTTACGCAACCTCTTCCACGAATTGGGCAAATACCTGGAGGACTACATTGCCTTCCAGCAATTTCGCAAAGCCCCTTTCTTACGCGACCTCTATCTCATCAAAGGAATCAATCGTCGAGGCCTGGCAGAAAGCTTTCGCTACTTCTTCCGCAAAGTCAAGCAGCGTTGGGAGAGGCAGCCGATCCGAAATAGTCGCTATTATTGGGCGCTTTATGAATTGGAGGGGGAGAATTTTCACCATGCGAGTAAATTTCCGAGAAAGGAGAAGTTGGATTACTTCCGGGATGTGGAGGGCAATTTGGAGCGGGCCTTGAACTTGGAGTTGTTGAGGAATGCTCTCCTATCTCAAAGAAAAAATAATAAAGAACAATTCGCCAATCTATTTAACTATGAATTTGAAGCCAGGAATTTTAGATACAGCTCTAATACTTTAGAAGCATTGTATAAAGACCTATACAGATTTCGATATGATGACATTGAAATATCTGATTCATTTCTTAATCGTTTTGAAAATATTTGGGAGCATAGACAAGATTTGAGTTATTCAATATGCGAGGTTGGAGATAAAGCGGAATATTTAAATTTTGCGTTTATCGTTCTAAATAAGTTCACTAGGATCAATAATGAACGATTAGATAGGGATTATAAAAAGAAGCAGTTTCAATTTTACAATTGGCTAATTTCTAATGAACTCTTAAGCGTAGAGGGTAGGTTGCCTTATATTCATTTTAAAAACGTAATAACGTTAGGCCTAAAGTTGGAGTATTGGGATGAGGTAGAGCATATGATAAATGTTTATGGAAGGCTTCTCCCAACCGGGATTAAAGAAGAGTCTTTAAATTTGGCTAAAGGACGATATTTTTTCTATCAAAAAAGATTTCAAGAAGCATTGCCTTTCTTCTTGTTGTCCTATGGGAATTTTAGTGAATACATAGTTGCTCGATTCTATTTGTTACAGACTCATTATGAATTAGGTAAACTTGAGGATTTACAATATCAATTGAGCCTTTTAAAGACTGCTATTAAAAACAGAGCAAAAAAGCTGGGGCCTGCGAGATTGGAAAGGAACCTTCTGAGAATTTACTTTTTTGAAAAATTGTGCAAGGCTAAATTGGCAGAAGAATATGAATCATTAAAAGAAAATATTTTGGAGAAAAGGAAAATAGCATCACCTGAATGGCTAATTGAAAAATGTGATGAAAATATAGAATGGATGACTTTGAATAAGAGTTAGACTCAAACCTAGTGTCACCCTGAGCCCCGTCGAAGGGCCTACGGCTTTACCTTCCTCCTTTACCAAGCTCATATGAAGACCGTGGAAAAGAGGTGGCTGCGAAGATTTAGGTCCTTCACTATGCTCAGGATGACACATATTGCGAAAATCCCCAGAATCTCTAAAGACGCTGGGGATTTATTATTGAGTTTATCGACTGCTTATGGAGAATAAATCAAGGTTTCAGTTACAGTTCCCCCTGACATAGAAAGATTTAGGTAATAGGTACCAGGATCCAAAGGCTCAATGATGAACTTATCTGGTACAGAATAAACATTTCTTTCCCAAACCTGTACACCATTTTCATCCATTAGCTCCATATATTCCAAACCTTCATTGTTTGATACTTGAATGGTCAAATGGTAAGAAAATGGATTTGGGAAAACATTTGCAGTTGTTGCTTCATCAGTAGCTATCTTCTCGATTTTTACTAAATGAAAACTTTTTTCTGACGAGGAGTTTGCGGCTGCATCTAACTCTTCCAATTCAACTACGATCTGCCCATTCACCTCCTGCGAAGCAAAAGCAACAATCAACAGCAAAAACATGAAAGCCATTTTGGAAAAAATAGGGCATAGCTCTCCCAGCCCTTTGTAAGAAAAGGTTTGTGTTAACATCTCTCTTGGGTTAATTACGTTTAGCGATGGCGCCAACCGGACACAGAAAAGCCTGTAGCCGAAGGCATGAAATTGATGGGTAGCTAAATGTTAATAGTAGAAAGGGCCTCGCCTCCGGAGAGAAGCGATGCCTACAGTATTCTTGGAATTTTTAGGGTATGGGTATTCGGCATTGCTTCTATTCCTGACGACTGAGGTGCTTTCATATAGTAGTGGGAGAGAGTTATATTTTCTAAATGGATTTATGGGATTTTTTTCTTCTTCTGACTTTTTGGCGGCAAAAAGTCAGCAAAAACCGCAAAAATTCTAAAGCCGCCCCACAATCCGGCCCCGAACACCGAATTTTTGTTGCCGACTCGCTTTAGTGTTTACAGGATTAGAGGGTTCCTCAACACCAACACAGCCGTACGCCAACACGTTTTTCCAGAATTAAGGAAGAAAAAGAGAAGGGTTCATGTATTCTTGTGTTCTGGTGTTCTAGTTAAGATAAGGCTATATGCCACCAGAATATATGAACACGAGAACACCAGAACACGTCTTCTCAAAAAAGCAAATAGCCTTCCGAAGGAAGGCTATCGCAGCATAACAGGACGGTAACGCTGATATGCTTTGTTTGGGTTTGTGCTTGTACATGAATAAACGTTGTGCTGCGAAATGTATTGTGTGTTTACAAAGAAATACCTCTTTTCATAATTTCGTCAAAGTAGTACAAACTTACAATTTATTTTATTCCTGGGGGAGTGAGAGATTCTGACTCTTGTCTTAAGGCTGAGTTGACAGACTTACAGGTATAAAGTGGCACCCTGGACTAAGCTTAGCAATCATTAACCCAAACCTCCTAAAAAACATAGGGACAGATGGATCACCCGCCCCTATTTGACCAAATTAGATTCGAAGAACTTAATAGACTTTCTTCACCTTTTTATTCTTTGTGGGGGGATTTTTCATGACAAATTTATGCTCATCCAGCAACTGAAGCAGGTCAAAGGCACTGATGATACCTACCAATTCCTGTTCATGTGTAACCAGCAAATGATGAAATTTATGTTTGCGCATGACTTTGGCTGCAACGGAGATATCGTTGTAGGCTGGGACTTTGTATATATGACCAGATAAAAGTGTACTGACCGGAGAGGCATCATTGAGATCGGGTCGACTTAGGTCATTAGAGGTGACAATTCCTATAGGTTCATTGTCCGAATTGACTACTGGCACCGAACTGATTCGGTTTTTTTGCATGATATCGCGTAAGTGGCCGATGGATTTGTGAGCTTGTGTGGTAACGACATTTTTGACCATAAGGTCAGCTATTTTTAATTTCATAATCCTTTGTTTGAGCCTAAGGTAGTCCTTGAATATAGGTCTATGAATGAGTTTTTATGCTTGCCATACTGACTTTTGTTTTCCCATTTGATATGAGTCTTTTATAGCTTGAGAATATTGCGAATCCAATTTGCCTGAACGAGCTATATCTACCACTAATCCCATTCTTATCGAAAACTCTATTCTTCATATCAGGCCTCGCTTTGAAATACCCGTCTCTTATTCAAAAGAGGAGATTCTGACAAAAATCACGGGCATGCTCGAAGGGGATCATCCACATCTCAGTGGGAAGATCGTTGATAATCATATCATCCTGGACATCGTTGAGGATGAGTTACATTATTGGTCGCCTCATCTCGATTTTCGGGTCGAAGAAGATGAATGGCATCCTGATCAGGTTTTTCTCAGAGGATTGATTGGACCCCGACCTGCAGTCTGGACGATGTTTATGTTTATTTATTTTACGATAGGGCTCATTGGATTTGCGATATCTTCATACGGCATTTCCAAATGGATGCTAGGGGAAATTACCCTATACCTTTGGGCTTTCCCTCTGGCAATTCTCATTATGCTGACGGCTTATCTGGCGGGCAAGTATGGGGAGTCTTTGGGGAAAGATCAGACTGAGGTCCTGAAACAATTTATTCGCGATGCGATTAATCCGTAGTAGATATTTAACCGCCCCCTCATCCTGAGCGAGAGCGAAAGACCTATTTATTTCATCCAGCTCCTTCCCTCAACTAGGCTCGGGCTGACGCGCTTGTTTTAAGATAGATTTACAGCTAGAGATCCCCGCTCTTGTATTAAGGCCGGGATGACAGCCTGAATTGAGCTAAGGTACATAATCTGTCATCCCATCATTCCTTTACCAAACTCCTCATCCCCAGACTCCTTCCATTTTCCATGAGCTCAAGCAAATAATATCCTCCAGCCAGCTTACGTATATCCAACTTCCAGTTATTTGCCCCTGGATCTGCCATACGCTGATCTTTGATCAGTATTTTCCCCTGCAAATTCAAAACCTTCACATAAAACATTGATCGCTCTCCAGATTCCCAATGTAGGCTCAATACATCCCTAGCAGGTTGAGGGTAGATAGTAAAAGTCCTTTCGCCTGGATCTCTTTCAACCCACAACTCTCGACTATCCGAATAATCAATACTTCCATCCAAATCAGTCAAACGAATGCGGTAGGTGTTCCTGCCACTTAAGACTTTTACATCCATAAATTTATAGCTCTCAACTCCCTCCGTATTTCCACTTGCTGCTACCATCCCTAAATCTTCAAAACGATCCAAAGCCTCATGTTTTCTTTCCACCGTAAAAAAATGCGTATTGGATTCATGGATTGTTTCCCAGAAGAGTAACACCTGATTATTTGCATTTTTCTCCACCTGAAAATCCAGCCAGCTCAATGGCAAAGGAGTAGCATTAAAGGCAATAGGAGGAACGCAGCTCTGACCTGATTGATATTCCCCAAAGGTATTGATGACTTCGGCTTCAGTTGTGCCAGATGGGTCCGTTCCCTGTACATCATAGGTCGATCCATTGATGATCATCCTGACAGTTCTTGCGTCCGTATTGCTAAAATATCCGCCAAAACCAGCTTTCGCAGTACTGACCACTATATAAACCGGCTGGATACCGGATGCGCAGAAGGAAGCAAAGTCCAGATTATTTGGTGCATCATCAAATCCTTCGCTGCCCAGCGTCCCATTTCCTCCAGCCCCTAAAAAGACCATCATACGGGCCCCCGCAGGAATTTCTCCAAAAGTACCTCCGCTCTGATTGGGGATTTCAAAAATAGTACAGCCAGCTATGGTGTTGAGTTCATCCCGGAGGTTGATGAGCATTTGCCGCTGATTGGCATCATTGACATTGAGCCATTGCAGACAAACATTATCGGTCAAATTACAGGGGGCAGGATTATCTGCTGTTGCTGTTGCCGTACTATTGAAGGTGTAATTGTAATTGGGTTGAGGAGCACCGGAAAGATGATCCACAGATGCCAGGCTCATATCGGCCAGGTCCAAAGGGGTATCTCCATTCAAAACACTGAGGAATTCGTTTTGTGTTTCATTACCACAAGGATTGATAACGCTTTGCAGAATGCGGGCATCCGTACAAGTTGCAGCAATAGTAATTGTACTGGTATTTACACTGGCTACTCCTGAAGCTGATGCCGTAATCGTAAAGCTCTCCGAGCTAAAATTTCGAAAATAGAAGACAGCACATCCATTTTCATCTACACTTTTACTTATACCTCCATTCAAGCCAGCAATCTCCCAGGGACCCACTCCAGAGGAATTGAGACTGATGGCTGGGGCAAAGGCGGGATCATTAAAGCCATTTACCGCATCAAATGCACAAAATTCCACTGCAAAATAATCTGCTTCCGAAATACAGGAAGTCGAGTCGGGCTCCAAACGTCGAATTCGTAATTCAGTCGCTGCAATTGATAAATTATGGTAACCGAGATAGGCCCAGGTATTTTTGATTTCACAGGACCATTCGGAAGAAGGATCGAAAGCATCGCCTGTATCTGTATCTCCAAAATTTATTCCTGCATTTCGGATGAGCGTTTCATCATTGGTACCACAGCCTCCTCCGCTCCATGCTGTCCCAGGGTCTTCTCCCAGCTTTCCGATAAAATCCAGTGTACCGTTATTATTTCTCAATTCAATGGCATCATCTCCGTCAAAGAGGAAATCTCCTTCGGGTTCTGTTTGATCCGCTTGAGCCAGAAAATCTGGCCCCGCATTCTCATTACAGACTACAAAAACATCTCCCGCAGCTAGTATGCCCGTAAGCGGATAAACATCGGTAGGATTAGGGCTTGTAGCTCCATTATCATAAATCAGTAATTCATAAGCCGCAGTCCCGAGGTTGATGTCTGCTCCGGTTGCATTGTAAATTTCGATGCATCGATTGCTGCCACTTCCTTCTACATATTCGGAAATGAATACAGAACCCGGAGCGATGGGTATATTCCCACTCAATTGATCAGGAAGAATTGCATTGGCTGCCCGGACTTCTACAGGTCCACTTATTCCCGGACTAATGAAAAATGTCTTACAGCCCGCTCCCTGAATACCGTCCTGTATGGCAGAACCCGATACCGTAACTTCAGATAGACTAATAGGATCTGTATTTCCAATGGCTACATTCCCGGCAGCATCTGTGGCACATACTTGTAGTTCGTAGGTCTGTCCCGCCACAAAAAAGGCCGGGAGATTCATAAAGCGGAGTTCTGTCGCAGTAATGATGGGACCAAGATCAAGACTTACATTGTCCAGACCCAATTCATCTCTGGAACCTATACCTGATACATCATCCGTTTGCCATTGTAAGGCAAAATTGGTTCCCAGGGGAATGTTCAGGCCTGTAAGAGAAATACCCTTCGGATGAATTTCTATTTGCGGATTGGCATCAGCGGCTTCTATCGAGGTGAAGTCCAATACCGCTTGAGGGGTAAAAACCACATTATCCTCAGAAAAGAGAAAATTGAAACTATTGGCGCGGTTCTGATCATTTAGGACCAGAATATCATAGCTGATATTTAATTCGGTAATAGGGCCGGCTGTATTGTTCTGAATGACAAGGCTAATGGTTCCGGGAGTCATATAGCCTCCTGTAGTTTGAAACCAAAGTCTGGCATCTCCGGCATTATCCAGGGAATAAAATCCCGCAGCAGTTTCCCCACCCGTTGATAGTCCCTGTGAGAGATTGGTGGTCTCAGACAAAAGCCAGGCAGTGGAACTGAGTTGGCCGACAGTTGGTGGATTTCCAAAACCGGAACCATCATAGCCGGTAAAATCGATGTTTAAATTACTACCCGTCATGGATAGTTGAGCGGAACACAAGAGGGGAATGAGAAAGCTTGGTAGCAGGACCCAAAGGCTTTTCATAATGTTGTTTTGCTTGAATTGGTTAGATCTTATTTCGGGCTCATGTGCTTTATATGTTAGACACCAAATTATGGCTCAAGGAAACATTTTAGGGTAGGTAAATAATATTTTCTGATGAAATTTAGGAGATATTTCCTTAATAATCAGGAGATTCCTTCTTTTTTTACTCCCAATTTTCGGAGCATATATGTGATTTTGATTTCAAAATATTCCTCACAAACTTGCACATCCATATACTCAAGCCTCCAAAACCTGAGAACATTTTAACAGATTCTTCCCCCTATGTTTCACTGGAAGTCGATTGTAAATGTGCTGGGAATGTTGATTGCAATCAGCGGCTTTGCGATCCTGTTGTCTCTGCCATTTTCCTATTATTATGATGCACCGATGGATGCGGTGAGCCATCCTATCCACCACAATACTCCTACAGCCATTTTGTATTCTGGTTTGCTGAGCTTGCTTTTTGGAGCAGGCATATGGTTGATCAGTAATCGCTACATCGGTGGGCGAGAAGTAAAGAAGAGAGATGGTTATGTCATCGTTACCCTGGGTTGGTTGGTGATGTCTTTTATTGGTGCAATCCCTTATGTTGCCAGTGGGGCTATTCCGAGTTTTACAGATGCATTTTTTGAAACCATGTCGGGATTTACCACGACGGGGGCAAGTATTCTCGCGGATAATATTGAAGCCTTGCCCAAAGGGCTTCATTTCTGGAGGGCTATGACGCACTGGATCGGGGGTATGGGAATTATTGTATTGACGATTGCCATACTTCCCTTATTGGGGATTGGGGGAATGCAGCTGTATGCGGCAGAGGTTCCCGGACCTACACCGGATAAATTGACGCCGCGTGTAAAGGAGACTGCCAAGCGTTTGTGGCTAGTATATTTTGGTTTAACCATTTTGGAGACCGTTCTTCTGATGCTGGGGGAAATGAATTTCTTCGATGCGATCTGTCATGCCATGGCTACCCTTTCGACCGGAGGATTCTCAACCAGACAAGCCAGTCTGGGAGCTTTTGGAGCCTATAGCCAATACATTGTAATCATCTTTATGTTTCTGGCGGGAATCAACTTTTCCCTTACCTATTTCGCCCTTAGGGGAAAGCCGCTAAAGCTCTGGAAGAATGAGGAATTTCGGGTGTACTTATTTGCGGTTTTGATAATCACAATTGTGGCTAGTTTGATTATTTATTTCCGAAATGGAGAGCCAGGGGAAAAGAGTTTTCGGGATGCTGCGTTTCAAGTAGTTGCAATAATGACAACTACGGGTTTTGGTACGGCTGATTATACTTCCTGGGGGCCATTTTTGCTTATCACTTTCTTTGTACTCATGTTTACCGGGGCATGTGCAGGTTCGACCAGTGGAGGCGTGAAGATGGTACGTTCAGTAGTCGTTATTAAAAATGCTTATCTCGAACTCAAACGTCAGATCCATCCCAAAGCCATTTTACCGGTTCGTTTCAATGGCAAAGGCGTTCAGCAAGACATCGTTTCAAAAATGGTGGTTTTCTTCATGATTTTTTTAGGGATCTACATTTTTGGTTGCTTTGTTATGGCGACTATGGTTGATGATTTTGATACCATCCTGGGTTCTGTAGCTGCTACCCTGGGCAATATCGGTCCGGGGCTGGGGGCGGTAGGTCCCAGCAATTCTCAAAACTTCGCCGCCATCCCCGATTTCGGCAAATGGTTTTTATCCTTCCTCATGTTATTGGGTAGATTGGAACTCTTTACAGTGCTGATGCTTTTCTCTCCATTTTTTTGGTACGAAAAATAACCCACCGCCTCAAGCCCACACTCCCTTCTCCTGATAGGATTAAGGAGTGCGCGCAGGCCAGTAGAGATTTCGGAATGCCAGATGCGGGTCGTTTCCTTCTTGAGGGAAACGGGCTTGCAGCGGAAGGGTCTTGGAGGGGGGCAGAGAGACTTAGTTTGCATACAAAACCGGATTCAATATCCAGTTCTGCTTATTGGGGAGTTCGGCCTTGTAGCGGGTGCCAAAAGGATTTTTGTCTAAATAGTAGTCCGTAGAAATAAATTGAGCACCAGACTTCAGGGCAGCCTGTAATCTCGCCAAATCACCTACCCGGGCTTCCAGGGTGTTTGCATCTGCTCGTGTACGAACCATATACCCCATTTTGACCAAAGACTGAATTGAATCGAGCTGCTGGATCGGATCATTGAAAATGATGAAAGCAGCTGCTGGATCTCCGGGATCGGCATCTATAAACATCACCCTTCCCAGTAGATTGGGATGACCTTTTAAATAGGCAGCTCGCTTTTCGGGACCTTCATCCAACACGAATAGAAACTTTCCTCGACTTTCTTCCAGTTTTGGCCAATTCCCAGCCAGTGCAGCTTCCTCCAGGGTCGCATAGCCTCCCCGAATATCGTCCGGTTTGATAATGCGGTCTTCATGGATAATGCTTTTTATTTCTGCATCCAGAGAGTCAAATGCGCTGGGACTAAAGCCCAAAGGTCTGACAAATCCCGCTCGATTGATGACATCGGTTTTTGCGTTGAAAGATATGGCTATGGGTAAATGATCCGGATGCGCATCCGACCAGGTTTTAATCTCCTGCAAACAATCTTTCAAACGAAGGCAATTGGAACGGAAGTCCAGATCCTGAACATGTAAAACCTTAAAACCCGGTTGATACATCACACTATCGGGATCATAGCTTTGAGGTTCGATGCCTTGTTCTCGTAGAAGGGAAAGTCCTAAAGGATTCGCAAAACGGCCCCCTGCAGGATCATGAACGATATCGAGTTCTAGTTTGCGTAGCCCTAAATCCAATTGTTTCTCGATCTTCACATGGGAATAATCGAGGGCGAAGAAAGTGGCTGAATCCTCTTTCATCAAAATTTTCATCAGTGCCGGCTCTATAGCAGTTTTGTAACTGTTATGGCTGCCGATCACCTGGATCTCATTGATCCGGAGGTCTTGTTTGGGTTTTGGAGACCTCATACTATTTTCCCGCCCACAGCTCATCAAGAGGATGAGAAGCAGGGGGATCATTAGCTTCTCCATACTTAAATATCGGAAAAAAGCTTTAATCAAAAAGCTCCGCAGCCCAAAGATATACAGTTTTTTCTACAGGATGCACCACAACCGGCAGATCCAGAACGCTAATTCCTCTGAGAATCAGCTTGTTCTCAAATCCTTTAAAAAGATATAAAGCTGGATCATCTCCATTTTCATATAGATAGGATTCCAGGGGAATTCTCATTTGATCGAAGCCAAACCAATTATCCGCATCGAAACCGTAAAACCATACCGCCCAGGCATAAGCTCCCTGAAAAGCGGTAAAGAATTTCTCGATATAGGCTGAATCAATCTGCGCTCGTGCCTTTGCCAGATCTTTCTCTGCAACATTCTTTCTGCTCGCCAGGTGCTCAATATGAGAAGCTACAAGTTTCCGAAGACTCGCTTCATCTGCAGTTTGCTCCTGAAACTCCTGATCATCCGAAAAAGTGATGGCATGGTAGGTGAAAGGGAAGTTTTCATAGAGGATGGGTTTCGATTCTATCACATAGCGTAAATGTTCTGCTGATGAAATAGAAAAGGTATCCACCAGGTCTTCAAATTTATCTTGCCCAAATCCTTTGATGCCATTGAGTTGGGAAAGTTCGGTGAAGCGCCAGCGAGGAAGTTCTTTTCTACGCTTTATAATTCTCCCTGCGACTACCGGACCGATCCCATAATCTTTGGTCTCTCCTTCTTCTTTGATGAGGGCTTTGTTGAGAATGTCCTGTGGCCTGAAAGCCTGGTTAAGGAATTTCAGAATGGCATCTGCAGTTTGTTCTGAAACCTTTGAAAAATCGAGTTGTCCCATTATTCCTGTTTGTGTATTTCTATTCCTTTAAGATAAGGACATATTGAAGGGAGAACAAGGACGGGGAGATGTTCAGGTGTTCTTGTATTCAAGTGTTCTTGGAGAGGGATGAGACTATCCGCTTGCTTCAATCCCCAAACGCCAACACACTAGTACACTAACACTCCAACACGTCTTTTAAGTATGAACCCCCGGCATCCCTTTTCCCCAATGCTTTACTACCTTCAAAATTGGAATTTCCTTTATGACAAAATGAATGTGGAGCAAAAGAGAAATCAATAAATACATGAGCATAAAGAGATTGAGTTCCGGAATCTGGAACCATTCCCCGAAATAAAAAAGAAGTCCCATGCCAAAGATAAATCGAACTACCTCTGCCCAGATCGAAGTTTTTTCCAGATCCATCAAACTTGAATAGCTGTAGATCCCTAAAAAGATAAAACCTCCATAAAGCAAAAGATTGGGGAAACCGATTTCTGCGTAGAAGAACAGCAGATGGACGAGCATAAGATTGGCCATGATGCATTGCAACCAGGCCCAGGCTTTTAAGCCCGTAAAAAGATCGGTATCATATTTCTCCAGGCTATGCTGATTTGCAGACCTTACCGGAAATTTTTCTGCCACATCTCTCGGTCTCCATCCCGTTGGCATAAACCAAATCCTGAGCTTGTCCCGGTAACTTTTGCAATGCCATGCATCCTTTATCATGAGACTGAGGTGAGAGAAATTGAGTCTAACTGGATTCCAGCTATTGACCTGCCTCTTGCTGCCATAAACGGGTGGCTCTTCCTCCAGTTCTTCCTGAAAGGTTCCAAACAGACGATCCCAGATGCAAAAGACGCCGGAAAGGTTTTTGTCCAGATAGATATCATTAAGGGCATGATGAACCCTATGTTGGGAGGGAGTAACAAGGATATATTCCAGAATCCCGAGTTTTCCAATATGAGCCGTGTGAATCCAGAACTGCAAGAGAAAATGCAATGGTGTCAGTACAGCGATCACTTCACTGGGAACTCCTAGTAAAGCTGCAGGGAACATAAAGAAGAAAAATATGCTCACAATTTCAGAGATCGGCTGACGGAGGGCTACGGATAGGTTGTACTCTTCGCTGGCATGATGAACGACATGTTTGTTCCAGAAGAAATTGACTTCATGCATCAGTCTGTGACTCCAGTAAGTTGCAAAGTCGAGGGCGAGAAAGGCCAGGACATAAAGCAGCCAATTGATTTCCAATTGTACTACCGCCAGATGTTCCAGCAGTACATCGTATCCAATGACAAAAAAGGTGAGGCCCAAAACGCTCTTCAGGCTATTGGTGATACCGGCGCTAATGCTGGCGATGGTATCAAAACTTCTGAATGCCTGGGTTCCTTTTTTCCAGGAGTAAATGCTTTCCAGAATGATGAAGAAGTAAAGGACAGGGATGGCAAATAATAATACCTGGGCGTATGCCGCCATTTGTGTTTCCATGATGTTGAGCTTTTATAAGATGTGTATGCTCAAAATAACGGATTCTGGGGAAGTTGGTTCTAGTATATAGGGGAAAAAATAAGGGGACAAATTTTGCCCCCTTTCTGTCAACTAAGGTTGTAACTGTACTGACTTGATTTCTCCATTGGGATTGAGTAGATAATACTCTCTCTCCTTTTTGACGATCTCCCGAACCTGTGGAGCTGCTTTAGGGAGGCGATGAACTTTCACCTTCAATTCGTAGAGGATTTGGATATTGGGTTCGACCATTATGGGGTTGAAAACAAAGTCAAATTCCTTGTCCATAATCGGTTGGTAGTAGAGCGTTCGGGATTTTGCCTGATGGTTTACCTGGGCATTTTTGGTGAGGTAAAGGGTGGGGCTTGAAAAAGCCTGGTAGGAACGATAGGCTTCTACTGGATAAATGACACGGAAGTTCTCTGCGAACTCTTTTTCCAGGGTGTCGATCTTTATCCCTAGCAAATCAGCTTGAAAACTCATTTTCTCCAAAATCTCCTTCTTTGCTTTGGCTCGAAGCTCTTTGCGGGCCTTTTCCATTTCCAGAGATAGATAATCCACCCGCACCATATCATAAATCTCGGCCCCTGCACAAATACTGATCAGTTTATTTAGTACCTCTGGATCCTGGTATTCGATATGAAGGTTTTTCTTGAGTTCGAAACCCGTTGGGATTTCATTGTAGGTCTTTTTGCTAAATACTTTCTTTTCTACTTCATATTCATATACGGGTACAAAAGAAAGCATATCGACATGCATACGGGTATCTGAAAGTGCCTTTACTTGCTCAGCTACTTTTTCAATTCGGCTATCCATCAACTGATTGACTTCTTCGGCTCCTTTTGCAATCTGAACGATATTGAAAATGGCTACGTAATGATCAGCCTTTAGATTATAGAGACCCTTGCTTTGAGCAATCAATTCATATCGATTGCCAAAATTGCTTCCTATGTTGTTGTCTGGAAGCCGGATGCTCTGATTGATATTATTACTGCTCTGGTAATTGATATTGCCGGAATTCTGAGCAGGGAGCAATATGAAGGAAAAGAGAATACCAAAAGCAATGAGGAAATTTTTCATGATTCTTCGATTTAATGTGTACATAAATTTTTTTGTGTTTTGCCTCCAATTTGCAAGCCTCAGAAAAGAAGGCCCGGAAAATTCCCTGTAAATGCCTTGTAAATCCTTTTACAATTGTTTTGGAAGCACGATATAGGAAAGGAGATTTGTATATTCGCTATCATGCAAGAGCAAGACGTCTTGTACTTTCAGCAGCTGAAAAAGGAGGTGGAAAAAGTCTTTAAAGAAAGACAGCCTGCTTGTGATCGTTCCATCCATGAATGGAAGGGGCAGGATATTCTCAATTTTCAGGAAGATTTGCAGACGCAGGTGAAGGGGAGGATCAGTGAAAAGTGGTTTTATACCCATATGCGTGAGCGGGAAAACAAGCGACTGCCTCGCATCGATATGCTCAATTTGCTGAGTGAATATGCCGGCTACAAGAGCTGGCAGGAGTTTAACTATCAGCATAAAGGGCTTGCACTGTCAGACTCATCATTGACTCTCGGAAATAAAAAATGGCTTTTGCCCCTTATAGGAATATTCCTGGCGATTTGTGGATTGAGCATTTGGGCCTTTTCTGGTCCTGAGAAGACCTACAGTTTTTGTTTTAAGGACGGGACAACAGGAGAAAGTATTATAGATCCTCTCCTGGAAGTGGTTTTGCTAGAGGAAGGACAGAGCCCGAGGAAGCTGAATTGTGATAAGAAAGGTTGTTTGAAGGTAAAGGCAGCGGCAAGAGAACTGCGATTCGTCGTTTCTGCTCCCTATTATCATAGTGATACAATCCTTCGGGAGCTGGAGGGTTCAAACGGAAGCGAGGACATTGATTTGCGTTCGGATGATTATGCCATGATGATCCATTATTTTTCTAGCAATAAAGAAGAAGACTGGAAGAAGCGTAGAGATATACTGGCTGAAATTTTTGCTGAGCACGCAAGGGTTTTTCAGGTATCTCCGAATAATGCCTTGGGAATGGAACTCTTCAATAAGGAAGAATTTATCAATAAGCTCACGACTCCTATCCAAAGTCTGGGACAGATCGAGGTACTGGAGACCCAATATGATAAAGGAAAGATTGTCAGTATGCGATTTATTCAAAAAGAGAATAGGGATGAGTAGAATAGTGAAATATCTTCTCGTGAGTGTATGGGGATTGGTGATGCCCTGTTTTTTCTATGCTCAAAATGCTTCCATGGGAGCTGCAGATAGTTATGATAGATTGGAAGCCAGTTTTCAGGGAAATTCCTTTTCAAGAATGCAATTGGAAACTTTTGAGGAGAGGGGAAAGCAAAAAATAAAGGATTTTCTGGATCTGGCCTTTTTTCTACAATCGAAAGACTTGGAAGAAAGTTTGAGGAAGCATGTAGAGGATCAATTGAGAGATCTTTTTGTTTCAGGGGAAAGCGCTATGTTGGAATTCAATAGCCTGGATGAATTTTTGAACACTCAATCATTCCCCTACCAGAAAAAAGAATCTATAGAAATTGAAATTAGTTCTCCTTTTGAGTCAGGGGAAAATGGATATAGAGCAAAGGCTTCCTTTAGCCTGCCAAAATCCTCGGGGGAAATAGAAAAGTTGAATGCTCAATTATTGCTTCAAAAGCAGCTTAAAAAATTTGGCGAGGAAAGCATAGAACTCTGGGAAGTCCTGATCGGAGACATTAAGAGAGAGCATTGATCTCTGCTTTTCTTAGGAGCATGTATTGAAAATATAAAAAGCCCGAATCGCAGGATTCGGGCTTTTTGATTCTGTTAAGTTGTTTTACCAAAACATACCCACAATCACAGCCGTGATAGCCAATAGAATTACAGATAGAATCCGGTAATTCTGGTACCAGGGAAGTGCTTTGAGGTCTTCTGTTTCTTGCTGGAAGAGTTCTTTTCTCCACGTCATAGCTTCTGTCTTTTCGGCGGGTGGAGGAGCCGAAGCAAGACTCACTCCAACAATTACCATCAGGCATAAGACAAAAAGAATAAAGGCAACATGCAGAAAGTGGATAGAATAACCGGTACTGGCATCGCCCATCACAAAAGCCGGGAGAATCCCATGCATAAACTCTGATATCTTATCGGCATTCAAAATTTGGTAGACCGAGAAACCAGCTGCGAACATAAAGCCTGCGAAGGCTCCATTCCCATTAGCCCTTTTCCAGAATAGTCCCAACATAAAAGCTGCAACAACAGGTGGAGCGAGGTAGGTTAATACTTGCTGGAGGTATTTGAAAAGGGTATCAAATTCTTTGATGAAGGGCGCCCAGAAAGCTGCCAGAATTACCAATACGACAGTAGCAATCTGTCCTACTCTTACGAGTTCCTTGCCACTCATATCTGGCCTCATCTTTTTCACAAAGTCCATCGTAATCAAGGTGGAGGCAGAGTTGAGGGTAGCAGAAATGGAAGATGACATAGCTGCCAGCAATCCTGCCAAAACCAGTCCTTTCAATACCGTTGGTAAGAGGTTAAACACCAAAGCAGGATAAACAAGGTCCGGAGAAGGAAGGGTGGGGAATATTTCTTCCGGCATGGCGATGGCCATGGTTCCGGGTAGTACCATGATAAAGATCACAGGCAGTTTAAGGAAACCTGCAAAGAGTGCACCCCAACGACCATGGTTCAGGTCTTTGGCGCTCAGGGTTCTCTGTACCATGAACTGATTATTGGCCCAGAAATAAAATCCGAAAATGGGGATACCTGTGATAAGTCCTGTCCAGGGTACAGCCGAATCCTGTATCGGTCGTATTAAACTCAACATATCATCCGGACTGTTTTTCAATTCCCCTCCCTGGAATTTACTTTCCATCGCTGCCAGAACATTATCCCAGCCGCCTACAGCATCCAGGGTAAAGAAAGTAAGGATGATAGAACCTATGATCAGCAGAATGGCCTGTATCACTTCGGTATGTACCACTGAGGAAAGACCACCGGGAATGGTATAGGCAGCTGCAGCTACGGCGAGAAGGAGAATGATGACCCAGGAAGGAACTTCCGGGAAGACCTGTTCAAAGATCAGGGAACCAATATAAAGCGGAGCTGCCGTTTCAATCAATACATTCCCGATCAAGGTAGTGAAGGAAAAATAATAACGCGAACGGGCATCAAAACGCTTTTCAAGAAATTCAGGCATGGTATAGACGCCGGATTTCAAATAAAAAGGCAGGAAGAACATCGAGAAGAAGATCAGGATGATCACTGCCGACCATTCATAATTGAAAACAGAAATACCGGTACTATAGGCATCTCCCGCCAGTCCGACCAGGGTAGTACTGGAAATATTGGCTGCAAAGAGGGAGATTCCTACTATAGGCCATATCATATTCCTACCTGCCAGGAAGTAATCCTCGGAGCTTTCTCGTTTAGCGTGTCGCAATCCATACCAGATCATGGCGACCGCATAGAGAATCATGATGACAATATCTATGGTGTCCAGCGTGAAGTTCATGTGATTAATTTCTAGGTTATAAAATAAAAAACACCCGTTCAGTATTATTTGAACCGGTGTAATTAGTTTTTATAGAGCATTGAGTAGTAGTCTTTCTAAATTCCAGAAACCCTATAGGCCTTCGGAATTCAGAAGTAAATTACTACGATTAATGGATTTCACAAATTCAGTTGAGTTTTTAAATATATTCTTTCGCACATATTCTACTGACCCATAGAAGAAATTTGATTATCTGCTTTTCTTGTATGAAGATGATCGACAACGTAGTTTCCTACCTTTCTTCCCTGTACTACTCCAATATCGCAAGCCGGACGATAATGAATACCACCATATAGCCTACTTACAGCTGCTTCCAATGAAGCTTCAATAAAGGAATTATAAGACCTCACAGGAAGACCATATTTCACTTCGGTAGAATCTGCAAAAGGAAAAGGTTCTCCAAAGAGATCTGTCAGGGTGATAGAAGCAGAAGCAGAGATTACGCTATGTCCACTGGTATATTCCGGGAAAGGAGGGGTTTGCAGCAAAGGCACCCAGGTTTCATCTACAAATTCATTGATCACAGTTTCAGGTCGCACGAGATTTGAACGATATTTCTCATCCCAGCAACTGATAAACGCATCTGCCAAAGAGATGGATACCCGTGCATAGGTTTCGCTGGTCTGCATGAAATCACATTTCGCTTTTCTCGCAGCAATTCCTGCAATTCCGATCCAGTGCCCTCCGGGAGAGATCTTTTTTGTCGCAAACATCACATGCCCTACATGGGTGGTAGCAAAAGGATTACAATCCCAGAACTGGGCAATTTCTTCCTGTTCATCCGTAAGGTTCCTTCCAATATTATATACCTCCATCACCTCTTTGAAGAAAGTGGAGCTTTTGTCCATATCGTAATTGGTAGGAGGCAATGGAACGAATTGAGTAGCAGAGTCAATGATGAACGTTCTGATCTTGTTCCAATGAGGTTCAATTCCGGACATATAGTCCGGAGGAGTAGGGGTCCAGCGTCCCTTCAAATCATTTACAGTGTACTGAGGATAGGTACGAGTTTCTTTATATAAGTCATGATTGGACCATTCCAGGATATGATCTCCCACAGCATTGCCGAAGCTTATGGATCGTTGGTAAACTTCCCAGGGCACACCTGCATCCTGAAAATTCTTATACATTTCTTCTTCAAAGACGGCCATTTTATCCGCGGAGAAGATCAATTGTCCCCCTACTTTCATAAAGGCCTGAATAGAAGCCAAGGGATAGCAAACTTCGCCTTCCGGAGCTTGAGGAACATCAGATAAACCATGTGCCTGTCCGGCCAGACTGACATAATCCTCATGGCTTTGTTGCATCACTTCATAAGCAGCTATACTGGGATAGGCATAAACTCGACTGGCTACAGGCGGAGAGAAGATATCGTGAACAATGATATCGGTAAGGTTCTGGACAGCTTTATGGAAAATAGCAGGATTGGCTGCTAATTCTTGAAAGTTCTCTTTGGTCTGCCAGGTCTGGGGATTTTCCTTGCAGGAAAAACTAAGTCCCAGTAGAAGGATCAAAGCTGTAATTTGGCTGATCACGGAGAGCTTCATAGGTATTTGTATTCAGTTGTTTTTAGGTCAAAGGACAAATTTACAGCTTCATGAGGAAATATGCACGCTTTTTAATACGTGTTCACGTGTTATGCTGTTCATGGGTTCTTGTGGCTATTAAAAAAACAAAGGAGAACACCAGAATACCTCTTTTCACTCCCCCCCAATATTCATGAAGATGGTATTGATGATCCGAATGAAATCATGGTAATCCTGATCAGATAAGCCTTCCCAGCCTTGTTGGCGAGCTGCTATGACAACGGGAAGGACTTGCTGAATGGTTTCTCGGCCTTTATCTGTGAGTTGAATTTTTTTTCTCCTTTTCTCATTGCCAAAGCGTTTGCGAACCGTTAGGCCTTTGTCGCAAAGCAGGTCAATGATCCTGGATACGGTAGGAGCGTTTTTGAAACTGCCATTTGCCAATTCAGACTGGGATTGTCCGTCTTGTTCGGCCAGTCTACTGAGTATGATCCACTGTTCCGGGGTTATGTCAGCTCCTACCTCTTTGAACCTTCGGATCAGGTCGAGCCGCACAACTCTAATGGTTCTATCCAGATAGGCGCCAAAGATCTTACTTCCTTTTTCCTCTAGCATGCCGCAAAATTAATGAATTAATCCTTTCTCCGGTAAAAATTTAGAAGGAGTCAGGTTTCCAGAAAATGAGGTTAGAAATATTCGTTTTGGGCGGAAAAAAGTTTTAAGGTAAAAATTATTTTACACAAAAATATTTCCATGCCCCCCTTTCGCCGGCTTCCTATAATTTTACTTGTTCTTTGTAGTGTATTTTTTGTTCAGATTGCTTTTGGTCAGGGAGCATGTTCTGATCCTGGAGCGATTCTTACAGGTTCAAGCATCACCCTTGATCCGAATAGTGATGGATATTTTTCCAGTTATTCTTCTTCGGGTTATACCCTGAGTCGAAATGAGTTTACCGAATTTGAGGTTCTAACAGGAGCTGGGGGTGCAGATTTAAGCTGGACTCCTTTACCTGGAAATGATCCTAATAATGATTTATCGTCTGGAGGAGGTTGTGGAAACACAGATATCGTGACAGATACTGATGGAGGCTCAGACTATGCCTATTACAGTGTTGTCGATCCAGATGGTACCGCAGATAATGGAGATGAATACCTCGCGTTTGCCTTACGAATTTCAAACAAAATAAACGGAGCTTTTGGTTTTAGCTTTTTGATGGATTCAGACAATAATTGTGGAGGATCAGATGGTAATGCTGTTTGTGGGAATCCTTGTTTTGAATACGAAGTCCAGCTAAGTACAAGTAATGCAGGAGGCGATGTAGAACTCTACAATGTTGACGGCTGTTATGGTACTAGCGATTGCAATACGGCAGCTGGGGGAGATGCAACCATTTGTGCTCCTTGTAATTCCGAAGGGATTCAGGTTTGTGCAGATAGCACGGCTTGCGGAAACGGAGGCGTATTCTGGGTATTTTACATTAATTTTAGTCAGATCCCATCGGCCAATTCTACTTCTTCATTTAGTCTAACGCCTGCCTCTAATACCTCCGGAAATCAGATCATCTATAAAAGTGCAAATGTATCCGATTATGGGGGTCTGGATGATATAAATGATATCGGAGCCGGAAGTTGTGGTTGCACGGTGACATGCAGCGGGAGTAGTTGTTCCAAATGTGAGCAAGATTGTGCCTTTTCCTGTGCAGCTGAAGTGAATTCCGTAAACCCTCCTTTACCCCTGAGGTGGCTGGACCTCAAACTGGAAGAATTTAGGGGAAAAGTGAAATTGAAATGGCAGGTAGCAGAAGAATACAACAATGAAAGTTTTATCATAGAAAGGCGAAGTCCCTCTGGAAATTTTGCAGAGATAGGAAGTGTATTGAGTAGGGGCAATAGTAGCGGAATCCGCCAATATGAATACCTCGACGATAATCCCGATGTTGGGCCACTTTTTTATCGAATTAAACAAGTAGATATAGATGGAAGCTTTTCTTATTCGCTCGTCAGGCAAATTCAAGGGATACCGATCACTCCACGGATTGTCTATCAAAGAGATCAATCAAACTACTTGATAAGCAATCTTCCTCAAGGACAAATTACAATTAGGCTGTATAATCTCTTAGGACAAGTTGAGTGGGAAAGAGAAGTCATAAACCAATCTGAAATTCTCCTTGAAAGTTTGAGAAAGAATTCCATATCAATTCTGGAGATTTCGTCTCTGGGAAAGCAACTTTATCTAGATAAACACATTTTCTAAATCTGGACCCAAAAGACTAAGTGTTTGAAAATGAGGAAGCAATGATCCTTTGACTCTTTGCGAAAGCTTTTCGAAAAAGTTGAATGATCAGATAAGATAAATTTGAAATAGAGGAAATAATAGCTTTATTGCCGGAGATAAATGTCAATAAAGATCTATGATGATTAACTCATATTATTCGAGATTTATTCCCCTATTTATTCTTGTTCTATCCCTTTTTGCTGCCTGTGAAGAAGGCAGCTTGAATCCCAATGATCCCAATGGCAAAGGTCTCCTGCAGATAAATCTGACAGATAATCCGGGCGATTTTGACCAGGTAAACATCGACTTACAACAGGTCGAAGTAAAAATGCGTGATAGCAGCGGTTTTCAGGAAGTAAATACGTATGCTGGTATTTATGACCTCTTGCAACTCCAGGATGGAGTGGATACCCTGATTGTTCGTGATAGCATCCCACTAAATGAAATCCAACAAGTACGGTTGATTTTAGGTGCGGATAACAGCATCATGGTGGACAGCATATTGTATCCGATGGATACTCCCAGCGCTCAACAATCCGGTTTGAAAATCAATTTGAATCGCATGATGGGGCAAGATAGTCTCAATTCAGTTTTGCTGGATTTTGATGCTGCTGAATCTGTGGTTGAAAAAGGAAACGGGACCTACTCCCTGAAACCCGTTATCAAGGTGCTTCGATAAAATTTCTTAATGGAAACGTATGCCTGATCTTCAAAGCCTTGAGGATCAGGCAATTTTTTTCGTCATGTTGGAGACTTTTTGCTACGAAGTTCATCCAAAAGCAAAGAAATGTATATTTTATATACTCATTTAAGTACTACACACAAATTTCTTATGAAGAAACTAGCTATCGCCCTCTTTGCAATCGCTTCTTTCAGTTTTTTACTGATTAGTTGCAGCGGAGGCAAACAAAACACCCAAAACACTTTGACGGAAGAAGAGGTCAAAGAGGTTCAACAATTGGATTCCATTTCCTCAGACATCGAAAACTCCATAGAGGAGCTTGAAGCAACAGAGGCAGAATTAATGGAAGCTTTAGAAGACATTCAGGAATAGATCTATCATTCAAAATCAACAAAACAAAAATGAAACATTTTAAATACATATTGATCCTCATTAGTATGTTGGGGATCATCGGACTAGGACCAGCATTTGGTCAATCGGAAAAAGCAAAAGGGCAAGAGAAGAAGCAGGAAAAGATGGAGAAAATGAAGGATAAAGCCCAGAAAGGGAAAAAGGATGCAGAAGAGGAGATGGAAGAGATGGAGGAGCAAGGCAAAGCCAAAGGCAAGGAAAAAGCGAAGGAAGCCAAAGAAAAGATGAAGGACAAAGGGAAGAAAGACAAGGACGATGAATACGAGGATGAAGATATGGACGAAGATGAGGACGAAATGGAAGATGAGGAAGGGGAAGGCAAGGCCAAAGGCAAAAACAAGGAAAAGTCCAATAATGGCAATGCCTATGGAAAGAATAAGGGAGAGCTTTCAGGCAAAGAGTTTGGTCAGCAGAGAGCTGCCGAAGCCAGAGAGAGAAATGCTTCCAGAAAAGCTGAAGCCAGAGAAAGAGTAGCAAAAGGTGAAGAGACAGCAAGCGCTGCAAGAGAGAAAGTAAATGCTGCAAAAGAGAAGTTGGAAAAAGAGATGAAGGATAAGAAGATCTCTGAGGAAGACTATAAAGTCAAAAAAGAAAAGATCGAAAAGGCTGAAGAAAAGTTGAAGGAGTATGAGATGAAGCTTAAAGAAGGCAAAGCCAAAGTAGAAAAGAATTAAGATCAACACCTAATTATAAAAAAGCCCGGCAACGGGCTTTTTTTATTACCCAATAACATAGGAAACTGGAAAATAAACTTCTTGCATTCCCCTAAAACCAATAAGAAAGGGCCCCCAGAGGAGGCCCCAAAGCGTTAGATTAAAAAAATAACACTAAATTTTATAAAGTCCCTCTTACTGCTTGCTCACGTTCAATCGCCTCAAAGAGAGCTTTGAAATTTCCTTTTCCGAATGATTGAGCACCTTTGCGTTGAATGATCTCGAAGAACATAGTCGGGCGAGGCTCAACGGGTCTGGTGAAGATCTGAAGGAGGTAGCCTTCGTCATCTCTATCTACCAATATACCTAATTCTTTGAGAGAATCTATATCCTCATCAATTTCTCCTACTCTTTCCTGGAGCTGATCGTAGTAAGTGGTAGGCACTCTCAGGAATTCAACTCCACGACTTTCCAGTTCCCTTACAGTTTTTACGATATCATCTGTGGCCACAGCAATATGCTGTACGCCCGCTCCATTGTAAAACTCAAGATACTCATCCACCTGGGACTTTTTCAAGCCTTCAGCAGGCTCATTGATTGGAAATTTGATTCTTCCATTTCCATTGCTCATCACCTTACTCATCAAAGCGGTATACTCTGTAGAAATATCATTGTCGTCGAAGCTAAGGATATTGGCGAAGCCCATGACATTTTCATAAAAGCTTACCCATTCATTCATTTTCCCCAATTCTACATTTCCTACCATATGATCTACATACTTTAGACCCGTTGGAGTAGGATGGTATTTGGTTTCCAACTTTTTGTAGCCCGGAAGGAAAATGCCATTGTATTCTTCTCTTTCTACAAAAACATGAAGCGTTTCTCCATAAGTATAGATTCCTGATCGAACCACTTTTCCAAATTCGTCTTCCTCGACTATGGGTTCAAAAGCAGATTTTGCTCCTCTTTTGAGGGTTTCTTCATAAGCTTTGGTCGCATCATCGGTCCAAAGTGCGACAACCTTTACCCCATCTCCATGCTTATCTATATGACGTCCGATATCTGTACCTTCTTTCAACGGAGAGGTCAAAACCAGACGAATCTTATCCTGAACAAGCACATAGGATTCTCTATCCTTGAGTCCTGTTTCCAAACCTGCATAAGCAAGGTCCTGAAAACCAAAAGCTGTTTTATAGAAATGTGCAGCCTGTTTGGAATTGCCTACATACAATTCGAGATAATCTGTCCCTTTCAAAGGAAGAAAATCATCAGCAGCATTGAAAATCTTGGGAATATTTGAATTAGCTATAGTTTGAGACATTGGTCAGTATTTATGAATTTATTAAATAGTTGCTAAGGCAACTATTGCTATAGCAAATATAGCTATTGCTTATGGATTTTCAAATCTGTTTTAGGCAGAATGTGTCATAGATCGAAGATTCCCAGACAAGGATATCAATCATCGCCTGGGAATCTTTGATCTGTTAAGGGAAATCGGCGATTCCTATCGCCAGCCTTCAATTACATAATATCCATTTTTACCCCAAACAATATATTGCGGGCTAAAGGCACAGGAAATTGACTGGGATCACGAAGCCGTGATAATTCTAGCTGATCCTTCCAGACTTGCTGATCGCCCAGACTCAGGAGGTTCTGACCACTCAGGCTGAGTTTGAGATTCTGTAGATTAAGCTTTGGGATATCTTTTAAGTTGTAGGTTAGGTCCATAAAACTCAATCGAAAGAAATCCCGTTCTCCTCCGGATAGTTTCCAGCCTTTAAAGCCCTCAAGCCCTGTTTCAAATTCCAGTTTACGCCATTCAATACGATTATTGAGACTCATCATTTCCCTGGCCAGTCCATTTCCTCTGTGATAGTCCAAACGACTGTCCAGAAAAAAATCTCCACTCCTTTTGAAGAAGGTTACCGCCATCTCTAATCCCTGATTTTCAAGAACCTGATAGGCTGCGGGGAAGAATCCAAGTATGTTGATATCCTGGGGGATGGGGCTATTGGCCCTTTGCTCACTGGCAAAGGTGTAAGTAGTATTCAAACTAAATTGACGACCGATCTTGATAAGACTTCCTAGTGCGAAGGTGTTTTGGTTAAAAAAGGGCGTCTGATTCAAATTCGCCTGGGCCTGGAGATAGCCACGACTTACGGCACATATCCCTCCGGGATCCAAATCCAAATCGTCATAATTTACCCGGGCTCTTGCACTGAGATATTGAGCGGGTAGTTGTTGCGCCTGGCTAAGTAGCGAATTGTCTTCTTTTCTTATAATGAGTTCGCCTTCCAATAAACGGTCGTATTTATAAGTTGCCTTTAAGCCAGCTGCCAGCTGTTGCAAATGGGTCTGTTCTCCACTCGAAATAGCTTGTGTAGAGAAATAGGCCTCAGCCTGGATATGGTGCCTATACTCAAATTCTCGGTCAAATGTTAGTCTGGGTTTGAAGAAATTTCCTCCCAGACGATCGAATAGGAGGTTCTCATTTTGGTACCTACTCAGATCGACGTGAGCATTGAGGTAATCAGAGAACTCATATTTGGCAAATGCCTGGGAAAAATAATTATTGAAGCTTCTTGTAGCATACTGAACTTCTTCCGCATTCTTTTTCACAACATCTGCAAGTACAGGTGTCTTTTCCCGAATATGGTTGAAGGAAAGTCTTGCCCCAACTTCCAATTTCTTATCCAAAGCTAAGCGGGAATAAAAAGCACTTCCTCCAAAATGTTTGCGATGTTGATTCTCCTCGAAACCTGGCAATTGTCTCATATTTCCAGAGATATTAAACTTATCGGAAGAGGTCTTTTTTGTGAATTTCAAGGCTTGACTGAAGCTCATTTGAGGCGAAGCCAGAACTGTTTCATTCATTTGAGCAAGGCCGAGCAGTCCTGCATATGAGAAGTATTTCAGATTCCCATAGCCTCTTTTCTTGTCTGTTACAATTATTATCACTCCGTAATTGCCTCTGCTACCATATATAGCAGATGCCACATTCCCTTTTAATATGGTAATTTCCTGAATGTCTTCAGGAGCCAATGTATTGAAGGGACTGCCAGATAGCTCTGTAAAGGGGACTCCATCAATCACATACAATGGGCCATTCGAGGAAATAGAACTTCCACATCGGATGACTATCTTTCCCTGAGCAAATTGCTCGGGTTGGGTTACTATTTTATTGGGAAGATCTTGATTGATTTTGTTAATAATCATTCCGCAGCCAAAACCTCTGGTATGGCCACCACATACAAGTTTCTTCCTACAAACACTTCCATAACTAATGATATCTAGTGCCTTAATCGTAGGATACTTAAGCTCAATCTGCAAAGGGGCCTCTACACCAGATATGGCTATTTTTTGAGAAGCCATGATTATATGGCTGATCTCGAGACTATCCTTGTCAAAGTATTCCTGGGGTACTTCTAATAGAAAATTTCCCTTTTCATCTACTACTGTACTCAATGAGGTGCCGGGTATTTTGATTGAAGCTCCTATTAAAAGGCTCCCATCTTCTGCTCTGACAGAACCTTCAATGATTTTGCCATTTTCAATACTTTTGTCAAGAGAAAAAGGGTTCGAACTTTCTTGTGCAATCAATAGCTGACCATATAGGAATAAACATCCCAGGATCAGCAGCTTTCGTACTTGTGTAATCATAGCTAATCTTTAGGTTTATACCTAAGAGATAAGCAGCCAGATGATTTTCCATAAAATCTTAGGGACAGCTGTTATGCTGCCCCTTTATTATTCTCTGATTTTTATTCTTTTTCCCATAAAGTAGCTCCCAATTCCTCCGCCATTCGCTTCATTTCTGCCTCAAGTTCTGCAACTACTTCCGGATATGATTCAGCTTGATTGAAGTGCTCATAGGGATCGTCCTCCATATTGTACAAAAGAACTTCTACAGGCTCCTTTCTTGTCATAGTCTCCGGCGAGGTCCAACTGTCCCAGGCAGGAGCGATCCGTAATTTCCATTTTGCATTTCTTACTCCTTCTAATCGTTTTCCCTTGAAATAGTGGTAATAGCTGTGGGGAGAAGCAGCCTTTTGGGTAAGTAATGGCCATAGGTCTTTTCCATCCAGGCTTTTTTCAGGAGGATTGCTTCCTGTCAGTTTTAAAATGGTCGCATGAACATCCATAGTAGTGGCTATCTCTGCATTCAATTGATTAGGGGGGATACTGCCGGGCATGCGAATAATGGCGGGAACTCTATATCCACCTTCATAGGAAGTTGCTTTTGCTCCCCATAATGCTCCCGTACTTCCTCCATGCCATTTTTCAACAGGCTCAGTGGTGTACATGCGGGGAGGCAAATTGCGCCAGGGGCCATTATCACTGGTAAAAACAACCAGGGTGTTTTCCGTCAAACCTTCTTCTTCCAATGCATCTAAAATTCGTCCTACATTATGATCAATTTCCTCTATCACATCTCCATATTTCCCTCCTTTTGATTTTCCTTCGAAAGCTGCCGAAGCATATATCGGCAAATGTGGCATGGCATGAGGCAGATAGACAAAGAAGGGTTGATCTCCGGCTTCTTTGATAAAGCGAATGGTCTCATCAGTATATCGCTGTGTGAGGGTCGTCTGATCTACAGGTTGCTCTTCTGTCGGCTGGTCATTTCGGTATAAATGCAAAGGACGTTTGGTATTGACCCAGGGAGGCATCATATCATTGCTATACAGGATGCCCAGGTATTCGTCAAAGCCTCTGTCAGTAGGAAAATAATCGGGAACCGCTCCCAAATGCCATTTCCCGAAAGCAGCGGTTCGGTAACCATTTGCTTTGAGGGCTTCTGCCAGAGTTCTTTCCTCCAAAGACAATCCCCCTTTACTGTCGGGACCTAAATTGCCCGGCATACCTACCCGAACCGGATACCTGCCTGTGAGTAAACCAGCTCTCGAGGGAGTGCACACACAAGCTGCTGCATAAAAGGAACTGAATTTCATCCCTTCTCTTGCCATCTCATCTAATCGAGGTGTTTGTATCGTAGGGTGCCCATAACAACTCAAATCGGCATAACCCAGGTCATCTATAAAGATGAGTACTACATTGGGTTTTTCGCTTCGGCTTTTGTCTGATTTAGCTTTCTCCCCACAGGATATGAAGAAGAGGAATAATAAGGGCAGTAGGTAGTATTTCATGTAGTGAGAATTATTGGATTAAAAGAAGAAAATTAAGGTAAAAGAGTTCAAAGGTACGCAAACACTCATACCCTAATGCTCTCATAACTTAACACTTTCCAAATCAAATATTCGGCAATTTCCAGCCATTGTGATAAGTCGCTTTGATCAAGGCATTTGCTGCATCATTATCTCCAAAATTACCTTGTTCTGCATCCCAAAAGACCCGATCTCCTGTTTTATAGGCAATATTGCCCATCTGGGCGTTTATGGCCGCTACACTTCCTGATGAGATTGGGGTATTGAGCATGCCTGGATCATTTGCTTTGATAGCTGCAGCGAAATTTTGAGTGTGAAGATCGAGATAATTGACATTTGCGGGTTTTTTTACTTTATCAATTTTCTCCATTTTCAATTTGCCACGATTTTTGGAGTTCCAGGGCTCTTTTTCTGCAATGACTTCAAAACCCTGACGGTTGACAACCAGGGTTCCATTGTTGCCAATAAATGCAATCCCTTCCGAACGACCATAAGGCCCCCCATCTATACCAGTAGCATGTTCCCATAACATGGAGAAGTCCTTGTATTTAAAAACAGTTTGCAAGGTATCAGGGGTTTCGGAAGCATCATCAGGATAGGCCAATTTTCCACCCATCGCCATAACTGATTCGGGAGCCAGGGCCTCCATAGCGAAAAGGGCAATATCGATTTCATGAACGCCCCAATCTGTCATCAAACCTCCTGCATAATCCCAAAACCATCGGAAATTGAAATGAAATCTGTTTTGATTGAAAGCTCTTTTTTCTGCAGGGCCCAACCAGAAATCATAATCGACCCCTTCCGGAGCATTTCCATCGGCTAAAACAGGCACGGGTTTCATCCATGCCTGATAGGCCCAGACTTTCACCAATCTTATCTGTCCTAAAACGCCGGAACGAACTATATCTATTGCTTGACGGTAATGCGGTCCGCTTCTTTGCCACTGACCCACCTGTACGACTTTGCCTGTCTTTTCCTGTGCAGCTACCATGAGGCGACATTCTTCGATTGTATTGGCAATAGGCTTTTCTACATAGACATGCTTTCCAGCCTGCACAGCCTCTACCATAGGCATACAATGCCAATGATCTGGAGTACCAATGACTACTGCATCTATCGAAGGATCAGCCAATAATTCCCGATAATCTCCATAAGTTTTTGGTGCATTATCTCTAAGTTTCCCATAGGCTTGGAGTTTTTGCTTAATGACCCTCTGATCAATGTCGCAGATTCCAATCAGATCCACATCCTTCATTTTCAAAAGAGAATTGGTATTGGACCATCCCATACCATTACACCCAATGACTCCTATCTGCAATTTGTCATTAGGTGAAATCCTTTTGCTGGCAGCTTGGAGGAGTGGATTGCCTATGGCCAAACTTCCCAGGCCAAGGGCCGAACTTTGGTAAATAAATTTTCTTCTTTTCATTTCGGTAGTAGTAAATAATGGATAGTATGTGGGGCTTCTTCTTCAAGATTGAAATTATTTCCGACTAAGTCCAATCAAATGAGCTGCTTATGGTTATTTTGACAATAATTGAGACTTGCGTTGATTCTCTACCTGCTTTCATGCTATATTAGAATTCACACCTCTACTTCCTTGCTATGCGAACTACTACACTGCTGGCTATGATAAGCCTTTTACTAGCCTGCAATTCTCCTGAAAGATCTGCCAAAGCCTCTACGGAGGCAGATCTTTCTTCAAAACCCAATATTCTTCTCATCCTGACTGATGACCAGGGCTACCACGATGTCTCCTATTATGGGACAGAGGATATCCGTACTCCTTATCTGGATGAAATGGCAGCGGCCGGTATGCGCTTCGATAATTTTTATGCGAATTGCCCGGTTTGCTCTCCTACACGCGCAGCTCTTTTAAGTGGGCGCTATCAGGAATTCGTGGGAGTTCCCGGAGTGATTCGCACTTATGATAGAGATAATTGGGGCCATCTTGATCCAGAGGCCAAACTTATTTCGGATGAATTGAAGGAGGAGGGATATCATACAGCTTTGGTTGGGAAATGGCATCTAGGCCTGGAATCTCCCAATACGCCTCCGGAGAGGGGCTTTGACTATTTTCACGGATGGTTAGGAGATATGATGGAGGATTATACCCATAAGCGGAGACATGGTATCAATTATATGCGCAGGGACCAGGATTCTATTGATCCGGCTGGGCATGCAACAGATGTGTTTACGGATTGGGCGGTAAAGTATGTGGAGGAGCAGGCTGAGAATGATCAAGCGTTTTTCTTGTATTTGGCTTATAATGCTCCCCATTTTCCGGTTCAACCCAAGGAAGATTGGTTGGCGAAAGTAAAAGAAAGAGAACCTCAGCTTTCAGATAAACGAGCAGAACTGGTTGCATTTATTGAGCACCTGGATGATGGAATCGGTCAGGTAGTGGAGGCCTTGAAAAAAAGTGGTCAATATGAAAATACCATCATCGTCTTCAGTAGTGATAATGGAGGTCTGTTGGGAGATGCTGCGAATAATGGTCCTTTAAGAGATGGGAAGCAGAGTGTCTACGAAGGTGGACTTAAGGTCCCGACCTTCATTTCCTGGGAAGGAAAAATAAAAGCAGGAACTACTACAGACTATCGAGCTTTGAGCATGGATCTATATCCTACCTTGCTCGATTTGATAGGTGGGAAGATGGAACATGCAATAGAAGGAAAAAGTTTTGCGAAGCTATTGCTGGGAGAGGATATGTCTGATGCTGATCGTCCTCTCTTCTTTTCCAGGAGAGAAGGGGGAAGAAGGTATGGAGGCTTGACCATACAGGCTGTTCAACTCAATGGCTGGAAGCTTTTGCAAAACAGTCCTTTTGCTCCCCAGGAACTCTATTATTTACCAGAGGATCCCTTAGAAGAAAATAACCTCATCGAGGAGGAAACAGATAAGTATCAGGAACTCAATGCCCTTCTGATGAAGCATCTTCAGAAGGCAGGGCAAGTGCCCTGGCAAAGAGCGGAATAAAAGTGTTTTAGTGTGATAGCTTCTCTTCACAGAATCCAGCAAATACTTCTTAACTACAACACTAAAACACCACAACACTTCAAATCATGCCTAACCTACCACTCCTACTACTCAGCCTGCTGGCATTGGCCAGCTGTTCCCCTATACCAACAGAAAAAGACCCAGGTCCTCCCAACATCATCCTTATCATGGGAGACGATATGGGCTATTCTGATCTGGCTTGTTATGGAGGGGAAATCAATACCCCCAATCTCGATGGGCTTGCGATGAAAGGCCTTCGTTTTACCCAATTTTACAATACGGCTCGCTGTTGTCCCACACGTGCTTCCCTTATGACGGGACTCTATCCTCAGCAGGCAGGAATTGGGCATATGATGAGTGATCGGGGAACGGATGCTTATCGGGGAGATTTAAGTAAGCAGGCAGTTACCATTGCTGAAGTTTTGAAAGGTGCAGGATATTCGACTTATATGTCGGGCAAATGGCACATCACTCCTTACGATGACAGTCCGGAAGGTATCTCCAATCCCCGCAAGCACAATTGGCCAAGGCAAAGGGGATTCGATAAATTTTTTGGGATGATTTCGGGTGCCGGGAGCTTATATGATCCTCGCTCCCTGGCCGAAGATAATGAATGGATCGCTCCCAATGAGGATTTTTATTTTACAGATGCTGTCACCGATTATGCCCTGGATCGCATTGAGGAACATGAGGGAGAGGATCCTTTTTTTATGTATGTAGCCTATACGGCTGCTCATTGGCCCATGCATGCCTGGCCGGAAGATATTGCAAAGTATAAAGGAAAATATGACAAAGGCTGGGATGTAGTGAGAGAAGAGCGAATGAAACGCATGCAGGCCATGGGACTGATTTCCCCGGAGACAAAGATGACACCCAGAGATGAACATGTTCCTGCATGGTCCGAGGATATCCCGGATAAAGAATGGGAAATTGCCAATATGGAAGTTTATGCAGCCATGGTAGATTGTATGGATAGAGGCATAGGAAAGATCGTAGCAAGTCTCAAGGAAAAAGGGGAGTATGAAAATACCCTGATTTTCTTTTTGCAGGATAATGGAGCCTGTGCAGAAGATTTGAGCTGGATGTATCCTTTACCGGAAGTAGCAGAAGAGATGAGAAAACCGATGGAGGCCGGAGCTTTTCAAACGCAAATGATTCCTCCCATAACGCGCGATGGTAAAGTGGTAAAACTCATGAAAGAAGCTCAGCCCGGACCTCCTGAAAGTTATACGGCTTATGGTCTTCCCTGGGCCAATGCCAGCAATACCCCTTTTCGAGAATACAAGCACTGGGTCCATGAAGGGGGAATCGCCAGTCCGCTTATTGTACACTGGCCCGCAAGCATCAAAGGAGATGGCTCTTTCCGTCAGGAACCTTCTCACCTCATTGATATCATGGCGACCTGTGTGGATGTAGCAAATGCCAGCTATCCGCAAAATTATAAGGGAAATACAATTATCCCGTATGAGGGGAAAAGTTTGGTCCCAGCTTTCGATAATATACCCCTGGATAGAGAAGCGATTTACTGGGAACATGAAGGAAATCGAGCAGTCCGGATGGGGAAATGGAAACTGGTTTCCAAAGCCAATAAAAAGCGATCCTTTATCTGGGATAAGGTGGAGGAAATGGAAATAGCAGATTGGGAGCTTTTTGATATGGAGAAAGATCGTACTGAGACGCAGAATATCGCTGCTGAGCATCCGGATCAGGTCCAGAAAATGGCTGGAATGTGGATGGCCTGGGCGAAGAGAAGCGGAACAATACCTAGACCGGATTAAAAAAATGCCCTTTTGTGTAGATAAAACAAAAGGGCATTTCTCAAATGCTAATTTCTTTTACAGATTCATTTTCAATCCCAAAACAAAAACTCGACTTAGGGGATAGGAATTTCTTCTGTCCATACCGGGAACCATGGGATCTCCCCGTGAGTAGTTCACGCCTATAAAGGGTATACGCTGATTTCTATCCAGAATATCCTCAATGCGGTAATCTGGATTAAGTCCTGAATAGCCACTGATGGTCAAGAGGTTTTGAGCTGTAAAGGAAATCTCAAGTGCTTGTTTATCACCAGTTAAACGCAGAGGTAAGTTATAAGCTAGCTGGAGAATTTCTAATCTAAGGAAAGAAGCATTTTCTACATCTCGACTGGTATATTCGGGTATCCCCCAATCCAGACCTCTCTGTTCCTCTATACCCGTTTCCAGAATATTGTGAGCGACGATCGATCGTGGGAAAGAATAAAAAGAATGAAAGTGGTTGATCAGATGATGACCCAAGACGGCGCGAAACAGGGCTGATAGTTTGAATCTCCCCCAATCTAGCTGGTGATTGATTCCTACATAGGATTTTGCGAAAGCATTTCCAATCGCGATATAGTCCTCTCTGTCCTCCTGGAAACCATTTCCATTCCCATCTACAAAGTTAAATTCTCCATTGACAATGGGATTTTCCTCTATAATTTGTCTGCCCCAAATTTCTCCAATAGCTTCTCCCACTTCTAATCGCATAACCGGAAAATTGCAACTACCTCCAATCCATCCGTTGTAAGTGAAGCTGCTTCCTCCGGACTCATAATCGGTAAGTTTTGTATTAAAGTATCGAGACCCTGTCAAACTCATGCGATAGGAGAATTTTTTTCGATTGATCAGGGAATAGTTTAGGGTAAATTCAAGCCCCGAACTGCTAAGTCCTCCTTCATTGGAAAAGTAACTGGCACCGGCAGTATTGAAGCTGGAAACAGGAATAAACTGGATGATGTCCTTGGATTGGGTATGGTAATAATCCAGATTCGCCTGCAATTTGCCTCCCAGAAGGCGGGGGAAATCCAATCCAAAACTTATTTCCTGATTTTCTTCCCATTTGAGGTCGGGATTGCCACTTTGGGTCAATCCATACCCTTCCCTAAAGCCTCCATTGAAGTAGAAAATATTAGTCGGGCTGAAAATAGAACTGCTAATGTAGGGTTCTTGTGGAGCATTTCCCGTCTTGCTCAAGGAAGCCCGGATTCTTATGTCTTCATTTAATTTATAGGCAGTTGAAATTCCATAAAAACTGCCCCACTTATTATTTTTCCCGAGATTGGAAGCTCCTTCTCTCATAAAAGTTCCTGCCAGATACAGTTTTTCGCCGACTTCAAGGCTTAAATTTCCCCCATAGCGACTAAATTCTACCAGGCCTTGTGAACTCTGAATTCTCGCATCCCCATTTTCATTCCCCTGTCCTGCAGCCAGATTGTTGAACATAAATTCGTCTGAAAGAAAGTCTCGATTGTACACACTTACCCCTTGACTATGGATGCCCTGGTAGTCATATAGAAAATTTGCATGCAGCCGCAACTTCTTCCAGTTTTTGTCAAAGGATAAAGCAGTTTTGAAATATTGATTCTCCTTTTTTGAATAAGCCCTTTCAGTATTTCCCCCCGTAAAGGGCCCACTCATATACAAACTGGTAGAAGGGACATAAAAAGCGCTTGAAACTTCTTCGGCCTGATTTCCATATTGGGTAGAAATTGTAAGTTCGGGAGTGATGGAAAATTCTGCCTTCGCATGCGCCATCAACTGACTATATCTTTCCTCTATATCTATGGTTTCCAGCATGGAAACTGGATTATAGGTGTTGAAAAGTAATAACTGGAAATAACCCCCATATTCTTCAAATTGCGGACTCTCGCTCCTAATGGGCCAGGTAGGATTTACAGAAGACGCATATCTGAAAAGATCTCTGGGGATGTGTTGGCGATTATTTTGAGTGGCTCCTATTTGAAGTCCTATTTTTAGTCGATCATTTAAGGCTCTTTGCTCAAATGAAAAACGACCATTGATCCGCTCGAATCCTGATCTTTTGATAACTCCATTGATATTGTCATACCCAATTGAAGCATAATAGGAACTGTTTTCTGTAGAACCACTCATGGATAGGTGATGGGTCTGTGAAAATGAATTCCGACTAATTTCCTCCCACCAATCTGTCCTTGCTCCATAGTCAGATCCGCCAAACCTTACGAATCCTTCTGCATCCAGCATTTGGGGTGTTTTCCCAATAGCTTCCAGGGCGAAGGAAGTCTGATACCTGAGTTGAGGTTTTCCTGATTGTCCTTTTTTTGTTGTGATAGAAATGATTCCATTGCTTCCACGCATACCCCATAAAGCCAGGCTCGCTCCATCCTGTAAAATTTCTATAGATTCAATATCTCCGGGATGAAGGCCTTGAAAATTTTCTATAGGCATCCCATCCAGCAGATAAATAGGTTCTGTTTTATTAAAGGAAGTCAGGCCCCTGTTTCTCACTTCGATCACTCCATTGGGATCATTTCCAATTCGAGATACCATGAGAGAGGCAAAACGAGATTGAATAAGCTGGAGTGGATTGTGGATCAAGCCGGAATTGAAGTCTTTGGCTTGGATCTTTTGATGCATGTGAAAAGATAGACCAGACTGCTCTGTACTATCTGTAGATAGATTTTGTGCGCGTAGAAAGCCTGAAATTAATAGAATTGATAGCAGACTTTGGAGGATTTTGTTAAACATGGTTTTTATCGAGTAGTTTTAATTGTGTCAGTTCAAGAGGGAGGGTTCAACCGTTGGTATATCCGGTAAGTTGTCATCTCGATGACAAACAGCAATCAGCAGGAAGGCAATTTTTAGAGGTAGAATTCGGTATTCCTGATTTAAAATAGGATGAATAGAGGCAACATACAAATTATTTTAGGCTGTATCTTCCTGCTTTTCAGTGCTTGCGAAGGTGAAGGCCCTATCAGCAATCCTGACTATGTTTCCCCCTTTGATCAGTGGATCATTCCTGTGGAGGATGTCTTTGATGCAGGAGTAGGGAAAGATGGAATTCCCTCTTTGGATGATCCAAAATTTAGCATGCCGGAAGAAATCAATCCTGCTTTTGATGATGTACTCGTATTAGGAATTGAGCATGAAGGAGAACTAAAAGCCTATCCTTTTTCTATGTTGAACTGGCATGAGATCATCAATGATGAGATCAATGGAAAGGAAATAGCCATTACCTATTGTCCTCTTACCGGAACGGGTATTGGCTGGGATCGTCGGATCGACGGATTCCTTACCTCCTATGGAGTATCCGGACTACTTTTCAATACCAACCTTATGCCCTACGACCGACGTACGGGAAGTACCTGGTCCCAACAAAGGTTGGAATGTGTGAATGGCCCTTTACGTGGACGCATTCCCCAAACCTATACCTTAATTGAGACAACATTTAAAACCTGGAAAAAGTCCTTTCCTAATTCCAAAATCCTCAATGCAGATACCGATTTCGACATTCGATATATAGAATATCCCTATGGGAACTATTTAGAGGAAGAAGAGCTCTTTTTCTTTCCGGTTGAACCTTTGGACAGAAGACTGCCCCTGAAAGAGAGAGTTTTGGGCGTGATGGAAGAAAATGCGCAGCGGGCTTACCGCTTCAATGATGTAGGGCAGGGGATGGAAGTGATTCAGGATACGCTGGATGATAAAGCTTTGCTAATTGTGCGTTCTCAACTAGACAATATCAATGCTGCCTTTTATCCCATTGCAGGACGTAGTTATTCCGCTTTAGAAGATGATTTCCCTCGCATAGTGAAAGATGATGCCGGCAACTACTACGATCTGGCAGGAAGGATTATAGAAGGACCAGATGTCGGACAGAAACTGGAAAGACCCTTATCCTTTATAGGATATTGGTTTTCCTGGGGAGCATTTTATCCAGCTATTGAGATTTACTGAGCAAGAATTTCTTTGAGACCTTCTATTTTTCTTTGGGTTTTCATGAAGAATTTGTTGCGCATGCGTTCCGCGACCTCACTGATCAATTCAGATTTTCGGGTAATATTTTCCAACCAGATTTTCACTTCTTCTGCAAACACAGGGTTTCGGGTGCTGAGGTAATCGATGGAATTGTAAATCAGGAAGGCCTGGCGGAAATCCTCAAAATCAACTACGATCACATTGTCAATTAAAATGAGGTCATTATAGTATAGCCAGAAATTCTTTACACGAGACTCGGGAGGATTATCAGCCATAAATTTATAGCCAAGCTCCGCTTCCTTTTTAAGATGTACAAAAAGAGCCTCTACCTGTTCGCAGAGTAAGATAGCATCCTGCTTTCTTTTAAATAAGCCGGCTTCATAATAATAGCCGATCTGTTTGACAAAGCTATAAGAGGTTTCTTCATTCCAAATCTCCGTACTTGGGATCAGGGCATATTTTTCCGCGATTTGTTTGCAAAGAGAAATGCATCGATCCTGGCTTTCATCATTGATATTCAATTCAAACTGTTTACCATTCAGTTCCGGATCATTGTAAATGGTTTTTCTCCAGAAAAACATCTTGAATAAGGCGAGCTCAGGGAACTGATAGAGATGAAAGACTGGAATATCTTTGGCAGCATAGAGGCTGGATTTCACTCCTTTGTTCTGGATTTCTGTAAATAAGCCCAGAAGACCATGAAGGTATTCCTCAAATTGTAGGGCTCCATTTCGGATTCCGGTAGGTTGAAATACAATGGAGTGGTTTTGATTTTCCTGTACGATTTCATCCAGGGAGATATTGAACTCCTGGCAAAGCTTTGCGGCTTCATCCAATCGTAATGGGGTTTCATTCCTCAAGCGACGATAGACTCCATCACTGCTTATACTTAAGCGTTCAGCGATTTCATCTACCAGGGAGGTATGGGTAGGCAGCTTTTCTTTTACTTTTTGAAATAGCGCTTTCTGTACATCCAACTTCTCTGACATGCGGGGAGGGACTTTTGTTCCAAATTAGCAAAAATATTGGGATTCAAATAAAAATCGCCTCACGGAAGATTTCCGGAGGCGATGTTCTTTATATGATATCCCGCTTATTCGGGGGTAACAGCTTCTACTTTATGGATCTCCGGAGCAACCCGAAATACCACTTGTTCGATACCTGCGGTCATGGTCATTTGGCTCATGCTGCAGGATTCACAATTTCCGAGCAGAATCAATTCCAGTACTCCATCCTCTCTGATCTGGTGAATTTTTACATCCCCTCCATCAGAAACCAGATAAGGCCTGATGCTATCTAAAGCAGTTTCGATCCGGTTTTTCAATTCTTCTTGTACGATCATATCCCAAAATAAGGAAATTAGACTTAGTAAATCAATCTTGGCTGTATTAGCCAACTGCCAGTAGGCGATTTGGCTTAAGGTCTTTGAATCTCAACTCTCTTGGTTGGAGATTGTTGAGCGTTCCTGATAGCTATACGTTGAGCCAGACTTCCTGCTACGTCCTGATAGGCTTTTGCCAGAACTCCGTCTTTATAAACGGTAACGGGTTTTCCTGCGTCTGCGTTTTCTGCAATGGCTTGTCGCATGGGGATTTGGCCAATCATTTCCGTACCCATCGACTGAGCGAGTGTTTGCCCGCCTCCTTCTCCAAAAATAGGATACCTCTTCTCAGGGGCATCATCCGGAATAAAAAAGGACATATTCTCTACCACGCCAAGTATAGGAACCTGGATTTGTGGACTGCGAAACATCTCAGCTCCTTTGCGTGCATCTGAAACCGCTACTTTCTGAGGAGTCGTAACCACGACTGCTCCCGTCACAGATAATGCCTGCACAAGTGTCAGGTGAATGTCTCCCGTGCCCGGAGGAAGGTCTACCAGGAGGTAGTCGATTTCTCCCCAATTGGTATCAAAGATCAATTGACGCAAGGCCTTAGAAGCCATAGGCCCTCTCCAAACAATGGCTTGTCCCTCACGAACCAGCACACCAATAGACATAAGCTTTACCCCATGTTTTTCAAAAGGAATAAGCATGTCTTTTTCTCCGATCTTTTCCAGTTGGGGCCTTTCTCCCTCAAATCCAAACATGATCGGCATACTCGGACCATAGATATCGGCATCTATCAGCCCTACTTTCGCTCCACTCTGTGCAAGTGCAACGGCCAGATTGGCCGCGACGGTAGATTTTCCTACGCCTCCTTTGCCGGAAGAAATCGCAATTATGTTTTTGACATTGGGTAAGCTTTGATTGCTATCATCGCTACTTACCTGAGAAGTCATGATGGCATGCACTTCTGCTTCTTTATCAACCATCAGATGGATGGCATTTATACAGGCCCTTTGGATAGCGTCTTTCATGGGACAAGCTGGAGTAGTGAGTACGACTTTAAACTCTACTTTCTTGTCTTCAATTTTTATGTCCTGTATCATGTTTAAGGTCACCAGATCTTTCTTTAGATCCGGATCGTCGACATGACTCAGAGCAGCTAAAACAGCCTCGCGGGTGATCCCTTTATTTTTCTTATTGAAAAGCATATAGCAAAGATAGAAAATTCAAGCTCAATTCGTTTTACCGGCTGACTCTATTATCTAACCCAAATATCCCTGATCTGTTTAGCTTCTTATGTTCAGCAGAAGACAAAGCTCAATCCTGATGCTTTTTCATGTCATTTCTCACCTCTTTGAGAAAGCTCAGGGCATCCGTTCCTCCTGTTCCTTCAGAACTTTTACCGGATCTTTTGGCCGGGCCTGCTATGAAATTTGCAACGATTTTCAGATGTGTATTGCGGAAAGCAAGCAAGGCATCAAGCAGAGCCTGGTAAATCTCTTTTTCTTTAGGATAGCTGGAAATCATATCTCCCAGGCTTTCTCCTTCCTCCATCCATTCTAAAAAGGCTTTATGAGGGGGAGGCATATGATCCCGCATAGCCAGTAGGTATTTTCCGCTTCCGTGAGGATGTGTGATACCTATCAATACATCAAAGGCCTGAATTAAGGAACTCTGAGCAGCACTTCCTCCTGCATAGGATCTTATGGGATTATTTTCGACTCCCTGAAACTCAATATTGACAAAAGAAGATAGGAAGGGGCGAATTTTATGATAAAAGAAGTCTGGATCCAGCTGGTCGATCATTCTGTTCAGAGAACGATTCATTTCCAGAAGAATCTGATGAAGTTTGGTCAAAGAAAGATGAAGCTCTTCTTCCCCAAGTTTTCTTCCCTTTTCATGAATCATGATCATCTCTGGCAAGGCGGCTGCTCCAACAGATTCTATCTCTGCAGTAACATTATAAAACCAGGCTTCTTGCGGAGAATCATTAAAGCTGATAAGGGCCTCCATATTTTCTCCACGCAAATCTCCAGCTGGATCTTTTTTTCTCCAGTTGTACATGACATTGGTCATATGGTGGACGATAGCGGGTCGACCCAGTTCATCAGCAAGTCGTGCAAAAGGAATGGCAACAATTGGCGGGATATGCTCCCGCATTTCGCCTGTCTCCCATACATAGGCAGAAGCCACATGTGCGAGAATGAGCATGGCGCGTTCCTTTTCATTGGGAGATTGTAGGGATTGCAATGGGAAGTCTGAGAGAGAAGTCAGGCTTTCCTTCACTTTTTGCTCATGGATCAATTGGGGGAGCTCATATGCCAGTTGGTCCCAGGCCTCAAAGGGACTTCCCAGGCTTTCTAAAGGAGTATAATCCGGTAAAAAACCTCGCTCAGGGCTGATAGAAAATCGGCTAAAAATATTGTCGGATACAGGCGTGCTTTTCATCCTGTAAATATCAGGAAATTTTGCGAACGCTATTGGCTTCGAGTAGATAAATTTCTCCGCTTTCCGGGCAACTGGCTTTTGCTTCTTCATCAAACTCCAGGCGATGTCCATATTCGCTCATCCAACCTAATTGTCGAGCGGGATTCCCAACCAATAAAGCATAAGCCGGCACATTCTGGGTAACAACGGCTCCTGCTCCGATAAAACAAAAAGCTCCTAGCCTTACTCCACAAACGATGGTGGCATTTGCTCCAATACTCACTCCTCTTTCTAAATAGGTTTCAGCGTACTGCCCCTGCCTGACTACTGCACTTCGAGGATTTCTGACATTGGTGAAAACCATTGAAGGCCCCAAAAAGACATCATCTTCGCAAGTTACTCCTGCATAGACAGAAACATTGTTCTGGATTTTGACATTATTGCCGAGATGGACTCCATCTCCTACAAATACATTCTGTCCAAGTTTACATCCTTCTCCTAAGGATGCCCCTTTCATAATGTGGCAGAAATGCCAAATCTTGCTACCTTTTCCTATTATAGCGCCTTCATCAACTACAGCAGATTCGTGAACAAAGTAATCAGACATGGGTTTTTAGGTGGATTTTGTTTGCTTGCAGACTTTTTAACCCGACAAAAGTACTAATTTTGCCCACGAATTTGATACACATTCTCTTATGAACTATCATCTTTTCATCTGCCTGTCAATCATTTCTCTTGCCCTTTTTTCCTGCGGAGAAGGTCCTACATCAAATACCCAACAAATGCCATCTGCGCAGGAATTAATAGACAAAGCGATCAGCTTGCATGGAGGAGAGCTCTATGACTATTCAGACATCAGCCTGAGCTTTCGGAATAAAAATTACCGTTCCCAAAGAGAAGGAGGGAAGTTTCATTACGAAAGAAGTTTTGAAGAAGAGGGGGCGCAGTATGTAGATCTGATGAATTCGGATAGTTTCGAAAGGAAGATCAATGGCGAAGTTGTAGCAGTGCCTGATACGATGGTCAGAAAATACCGAAATTCCATCAACAGTGTCTGGTATTTCGCCCTATTACCTTACAAACTCAATGATGCAGCCGTACATAAAAAATACCTGGGTCTATCTGAGATTGAGGGTAAATCCTATCATAAGGTAGAAGTTACTTTTCAGGAAGAAGGTGGAGGAGAAGATCACCAGGATATTTTCGTTTATTTCATCGATACCCAATCAGGGACCATGGATCATCTTGCCTACAGTTATGAAACAGATGGGGGAGGGCTGAGATTTCGGAAAGGATATAATTTCAGAGAAGTAAACGGGATGCGCTTTGCAGACTATGTAAACTTTAAAGGTGATCCCAAAAAAGATGTGAGAGATATCGACAAAGCCTACTTTAATCAAGAACTGGATACTCTTTCTCTGATTGAGTTGGAAAATATTGAGCTAAGATCTCTTTTGCCACAGTAGTTTTTGCAAAAGGGACCAGGCATGGAAGGCTTCAAGAGAGGCTTATATTGTTACAAAAGACAATCTTAATGATACCATTATAGGGAATGCAGTCTGCATTCCCTATTTTCATGCTACCATATAAGAAACCTACACATGAGGACTAATCGACAACTCTTTATTCTACTATTGCTCACCTCCTTATTACTTATTTCGGCCTGTAATCGAAAAATAGCTAAAGCCCTCAAAGGCGATGACGACAAAATCGAAATAGCTATTATCCAACTAAATGATGTCTACGAAATATCAGGAGTTGATGGCGGTAAGGCTGGAAACCTGGCCCGCGTGGCAGCTTTCGCAGACAGTATCCGAAACAAATATCCGGCAAATCTGATGATGCTGGCAGGGGATTTTCTAAATCCTTCTTTGATAAATACAATGAAATACGAGGGAGAGCGGATACGGGGAAAGCAAATGATCGAAGTACTCAATGCCATGGATATGGATGTAGTGGCCTTTGGAAATCATGAATTTGATTTTGACTATGAAGACCTGCAGGCGAGAATCAATGAATCGAACTTTGATTGGGTCGCTACGAATATTCAGTTAAAACAAGGGAAGAGTATTCAGGATTTTTATCGAGAAAATGAACAGGGCAAATCAACTATTCCAACTACTCAAACCTATATGTTAAGCGATGCTGATGGAACGAAAATCGACCTGGGTGTTTTCTCAGCAACCATCGATTCTAATCCCAGAGATTATGTGAACTATCTGGATGCCGATTCTTGTGCACATTTGGCCATCAATAAACTTAAAGAGGATCACGAAATCATTCTGGGGCTGACCCACCTAAGTTTGCCTGAGGATATTGCCTTGGCGAAAGCAGAACAGGATGTTGACCTCATCATTGGAGGACATGAACATGATTATCGCTTTGAGGAAGTTGGAGAAGTACGCATAGCAAAAGCAGATGCTAATGCCAAGACGCTTTATTTGCACATTCTTTCCTATGACAAGAAAACTAAGCAGTTGGAGATACAATCAGACCTTATTCCGGTAGATGGTCGGATGAATAAATCTCCAGAAGTAGCTGCGATTATAGATAAATGGGACAAAATTCTGAATCAGGAGATAACGCAGGTGATTGCCGATCCCTATGCAGTTGTCTACAAAAGTCGCCAGGTGCTGGATGGAAGAGAGAGTAGTATTCGTCATAAACAGGGACGAATGGGAGAACTTCTTACCAAATCCATGATGGCTGCAGTAAAACAGTATCCCGATATAGGTATGCTCAATAGCGGTTCGATTCGGATTGATGACGAATTGGAAGGAGATATCCTCGGCATAGATATTTTCAGAACCCTGCCCTTTGGAGGTTCTATCATTGAGGTGGATATGAAAGGGAGCTTACTTTTTGGGGTGCTCAGATATAGTGAAAACCATAAAGGGACGGGAGCCTATCTTCAGTATAGTGGTTTGGCTAAAAGTGGCGAAGATTGGCAGGTAAATGGAAGCCCGCTGGATCATGATAAATACTATCGGGTAGTGATGAACGATTTCCTGTTAATGGGATATGATATTCCTTTCCTGAAAGAGGATAACAAAGGCATCCGCAACATTTCCAAACCTGGCAAAGATGATAAAAAGGATATTCGCACAGATATCCGCGCAGTCGTGATAGACTACCTGAAGAAGTTGAAATAGCTCTTAGAAATGGAAATGGACTTAATAAAGTCCTAAGTCAGCATCCAGTTTATTCCGAAGGGGATTGGCGTAGATAAGTAAAAATTGCTCTTTGAGCATTTTAGAATCTCCTTTAATTCCCTTCAACTTATTCTCCATGTAGTCGAGGAAAATCTGTTTTTCTTCCTTTGTATAGAAGTTCCAAAACTGATCTTTGCCTTCGAGGAGATCATAGGCGATAAAGTTATTGGGCCAAAGTTTATACAAGGTCCAGATTTCTCTGTCCAGGAGATTGGCGAGGGCTTTGAAATAGTCATTGATCCTTCCTCCTTTGGGAATATGGCGAATTTTCTCTCCGATAGATTTGCCAAGTTTGAGGTGAACCCTGCCTTTGGGATCACGGATGCCTCGAATCATGGCTACTTTATCATCCTTCTGATAGGGAAGCCCCATACGCTGATGAACTAGTTCTTCTGCCTTTAGCATATCACAAGGCTCAAACTCATAGGAAATCGCCATAGGGACCAAATTGAGTTGACGAAAATTCTCGTCTATTTCTCCTGCTCCGCTAAGGTTGAGCATTTTCAATAATGCTGGATTTGTATGGTCGTTTCCATCTTTTGCCCGGCCGCTTCTTTGAGCCATCCAGATACTTTGTCCACTTTCGAGCACCTCATAGACATAAGCAGAAAGCCGCTTGGAAAATGAAAGCATATCTTTTCTTTCCACAGATCGATGAACGATGAAACTTTTGTTCATTTTCATCAAATCAGTAACCAGACCCGATACCAGGAGATTGTCCCCTATGGCATTTTGGGTAGTTTCAAATCCTTCTCTGTGGAAGAGAAAGTTGAGAAATCCCGGATCCAGGATAATATCTCTGTGATTGGAAATGTAAAAATAGCTCTGGTTTTTGTCGATATGCTCGAAGCCTTCATGGCTCAATTCTCTGGTGCTTTCTTCCTTCATCCGAAGGATCGCTTTGCTGATGTATTTATCCTGAAAATCGGCAGAGCTTTCCACTTCCTGAAGTCCCTTTTCAATATCCTCTATACTTTGTCCAGGGAAAAAGTATTGAAGTAGGATTTTAAATGAATGTTTTTGGGATAATCTCGCCATTACGGCTTTTACTTCTTCATCCCGATAAGGTCTTATCTCCTCAAAACTGAGCACTGAATTACGCATAAGCATGTATGGGAGCACAAATATAGGGAAACATCCGCTTATAAGCGAAATGCAAAGTCCAGGCCTAAGCTAAAGGCAGAGAGGCCATCGCTTCTTTGATAGCGGCTAAATCGGAGGTCCACACTTTTGAAAAATCCCAGCCTGCCACGGGAATTTACCCTGAATCTGCTGATGCCATATATGGGGGCAAAACTAAGGCCTACTCCATAGTTATGACTATTGAATGCAGAGAGATCATAATCGGAGGTATAAAAGCTTTCGGTTTCAATATGTTCCGCAAAAGGAGCAAACCAGTTGGCTGCAGTTTGGGTGTGATATCGGTAGTGGGGATATATAGAAAAGGTGTTCCCCAGTTTGATGGGCAGTTCGATGCTCGCGGTATGCGCCATGATCTCGAAATCATCATAGTAAAAGCGATAGTAGGAACGCAGGATGAAGAAATCCGAGAGGAAGTAATTGGCCCGTATGCTCAGTGGTACTTTCAATCTGCTAGTTGGCAGGCTTTCAATCCGCGGTAAAGTAACTCCCCGAAAATACACACGATGAAAAGGTGTTGAAAGTAAGCCTCGTTGATAAACGATATCACTGGCAAGGGCAATTTGTAAGCGTTGATTGATGACCTGTGCCCAGCTTATAGAAAGATTAAAAGATCTTCTTTTGTCTGTGGGAACTTCTGCTAATCCCGGTACTCTTAACTCCTCTGGAAATATGACTACCCAGGTATCAAGGAATGCCTGTAATTGTAAGTTGATTTGTCGATTTCCGTCTTTGGAATCCCAGGAATAAGCAGCTGTTATTGAGGAGGAGAAATAGTCGGATTCCAAAGAACCTCCCAGGCTGATTCCCCAGCTTTGTCTTTTGGCGGGCATCAATCTTTCGTAGCCCATTTGTATCTGAACCCGATTGTCTTTGGCAGAAGCGGTAGAAAGGCGACTGTCGATCCGATCTGTAGAGGCGGAAGAGTAATGATTGAAACCGGCTTTTACATCCAGATTTGTAATGCTGTCAAGTGGAACTTTTACGATCATGCTAATATCCTGGTCCTCCAGCTCTTCTGTTCCTTCCCCACCAGTTACGGCTGCATGTATCCCTTCTTGTTTATAGTAATTGAAAAGAAAATTAACATCCACATCTCCCTCTTTAAGTTGGAGTGTTGAATCCTTTTTGACTTGAGCATGGAGTGAATATGTGCTCAAAAAGAGGAGAGGGAAGAAGAAGTAGAGATAGCGTTTCAAGTGTTTTAGCTTAGATTAGTTACAACCGCAGCCTCCGCCAACTTTTCCTCCATTGGCACCCGAGGCTCCTTCCCGATAGGAATGGAAAGTGTTTTGATAGTTTTCGACTTTGCGAGAGCTGAGCACCATATCCGAGTCATTGAGATACATTTTCTCATAGGCTTTGACAGATACACAGGAAGTACCCATGATGCCCAGGAGAAAGAGTGCTGCAAATAATCGTATGAATTGGCTTTTATTCATGAGAAAGATTTAGGTGACTCGAAGTTACAATTTCATTTTCATCTGTAATAATGATGCATTCAATGCCCCGCAATTTTTCGACCAGCTCCAGACCTTTTTCTTTTCCTAATACAAAAACAGTCGTTGCCAGCGCATCTGCTATTTCTGCATCGGGGCAAATGATGCTCACACTTTTCAAGCCTTGCACAGGCCAACCACTTCTCGGATCTATAATATGTGCATATCTTTTCCCGTCCAGAATCACATAGCGTTCGTAATCCCCGCTTGTAACGACCGCTTTATTATCTACTTCCAGCCAGGCAAGCACCTGCTTCTCTTTGCTGGGATCAGCAACTGCAATCTTCCAGGCTTGGCCGTTTTCTTCCTTTCCCCAGGCAATTAAATCTCCACCGGCATTTACCATACCTGATTCTATTCCCATTTCCTGTAGGATTTTTTTCGCTCGATTAGCTGCATAGCCTTTGCCAATAGCCCCAAATCCGATTTTCATTCCTTTCACCTTGAGAAAGACGGTCTGCTTTTCTTTATTGAGTAGGATGTTTTTATAGTTGATCCTTGCTACAGAATTTGAGATGGCCTCATCAGAGGGAAGTTCTGTCATAGAGCCATCAAATTTCCAGATACGATCCATAGAGGCATAGGAAATGTCAAAGGCCCCACTACTCAATTGAGAAACTTTTTGTGCTCGGGAAATGAGTTGGAAAAGTTCGGCATCTACTTCAACAGCTTCTTTACCTGCTGCCCGATTTATGGCTGAAGTTTGCGAGCTTTCTTTCCAGGAAGAAATGAGGGCTTCTATTCGCTCAATTTCCCTTTCAGCAGCCTTTATTCCTTCCCAGGCTTTGTCTTTGTCCTCATGGATGACGGTTATGGCAAAAGGAGAACCCATATGAAAGCTCTCATGGATATGGGTATGAGATTGCCCTTTCACCTCAAAACCAAGGGAGAGCATGCATAGGATCAGAACCCAGTTACGCTTAATAAATCCTGAATCCGAACCCATAGTCGATGCCGAAAGAAATGATCTCATGTGATTCACCTTCAAAAGGGGAGTCTTTGGTAGTAATGACTTTTCGTTTGAAAACCGGGCGGATCATGATGAACCAACTATCACTGAGGTAAAGCTCATTTGTTAAGCCCAGATCGATGAAATAGTGCAAATCAAAAAATTCTTCTCTGGGATGATCCTGCTCTGAGCGGAAACTCCCGAGAAAAGCGGAAGCCCGTAGTCTATATCGTGCTCGATCAATGATGCTCCTTTCCAGAAGGAAGCCGTAATTCTCAAATTTGATATTGGAGCCATCCGTAATGAAATATTCTCTTGGAACAATCACACGGGTCGTGGAGGAAACCAGTTCATCATCAGCTAGCCAGCTGATATTTCCCATAATCCCTATGCTCCATTTCTTCCAATCATAATTGATCTGGGCACCAATCGGGACATATATAGCCAAATGGCTCCGATCATAGCCCTGATGAAATCCTCCTACATCTTCACTTTGTCCTTTATCATAAATCCATCTTCCCATGCTGATCCCACTATTAAATCCAATGCGAATAGCGCTCGATTCAGAATTTTGAGCGAAAATCTCCAGGCTGCAACAGCAGAGGATGAGGATAGTTGCCAATTTTCGGTACATAGGAAGCTGAATTAATCCAGATTTGAGAGAAAGGATGCTGGTCCTCCTCCTTTATAACTAAGTTCTTGTTGAATGTTTCCCTTTTCGTCCAGGATAAGGAGTAGGGGAAAGTAGCCTTTGGGATTATACTTTTCTGCCAGACTATTTCTATAGTCTTTTATCTCCTGGGGAATTTTGTTTTTTCTGGAACGAGGAAAATCAACATTAAGGAGGCTCCATCGATCTTTTGCAAAATCCTTGAATTCCTTGCTTTCAAATACTTCCTGTTTTAATCTGATACAGGGCTTACACCAATCTGATCCTGAGAAAACCATGAGTATCGATTGTTGATTTGATAAAGCTTCAGCCTGGGCTTTTTCCAGTTCAGTATGCCAGGAAAGCTCAGGGCTTGATTGAGGGAAGAATGAGGTAAATAAAAATACTAAGCTAAAAAGTAGGGACTTCATAGTAAATAGCTAATACACAGATGGCAAATTTACATCTGAAAAAGCAAAGGAAAAATCCAATATCACAGTATTATACCAGCACTTCTGATTTTGAGCTGGAAGATCGAATAAGCAGTTCTGTTTCCAGGGTAACTGTCTGTGCTTCGGTTTCCACTTCTTCTTTATTGGAACGAATCTCATCTAATAAAAGCTGCATAGCTCTCTTTCCCATTTCTAAACCGGGCTGGGCCACAGTTGTAAGTTTAGGCTCGACGATGGAGGACATGGTCCAATTGCTAAATCCGGCTATGGCTATATCTTCGGGTACTGATTTGCCAGCTTCTTTTATTTCCAGCATAGCTCCGATAGCTACCTGATCCGTAATACAGAAAATGGCATCAAAATTCCCGTTTTCGAGGCATCGTTTGGCAAAGGCTCTTCCTTCTTCCAGGGTTATGTTTTCACAGGTGAAAACCAGATTGGGATCATAGGCTAAATTGTATTTGCTCAAGGCATCTTTATAGCCATTGTATCTGTTGATGGAAGTACTTGCCAGCATGGGTCCTCTGAAATGGGCGATTCTTCTATATCCTTGCTGAATCAAATGCTCTACCACCCGAAACGCTCCCTTATAATCGTCTACGACCACTTTGGATACATCTGGAGTATTGGAGGGAACTTTATCGAAAAAGACCACGGGTATTCCTACATCTTTAAATGCCAGAAAATGGTCTATATTTTTGGTGCCATGTGCAAGTGAAGCCATGATCCCATCTACTCTGCTGGAGAAAAGGGCATTGGCATCTGCCACTTCTTTTTCATAAGACTCATCAGATTGGCAAAGCATAACCCGGTAATCTGCTTCATAGGCGACCTTCATGATGCCTTTGATCACAGAAGAAAAGAAGTGATTGATAATTTCGGGAATGATGACCCCTATAACTTTGGATTCACGCTTCCTCAGTCCGGCAGCCATAGAATTGGGCCGGTAATTCCATTTCTTGACAAGGTCAAGTACTTTCTGCTTGGTTTCCTTGCTGATATCCGGATAATCCTTCAGGGCACGGGATACGGTTGCCGTACTTACCCCGAGTTCTTTTCCAATATCAGCAAGTGTTACCTGTCTTTTGAGCATATAGTCCTTTTTTGCTAAAGCAGAAGGGTGGTGGAATTGTTTAGTTTATATAGAATAAACGTATATCCCAGCTAAGGCTTTTTCTCCTAAATGATGAATATGCTAATTAGTCTTTATGATGACCACTCCTCCAGCGCCTCTGGTTCCATAAAAAGTTGCATCCGGTCCTCTTACGATCCTTGCAGATTTGACATCCTTTACATCAATCATACTATATACAGAAGTATAGCCCCCTGCCATCGGAGTTCCATCCACAATAAATAGAGGGTCGGAATTCGCATTGATCGAATTTATACCCCTGATTTTAAAGCGGGCATTGGGACCTTCTCCACTTACCATGAGGCCAGGTATCTGGGTGAGGTATTCGGTTAGGTTTGAAGCGGAATTATACTTTTCTGTGTTGGACTCTTTTCCCGTCGCCATATTGCTTGATTTGCAAGAGAATAGGAAGAGCCCCGAAAGCAGGAGGAGATAGGAGAGGTATTTCATAAATTTAGCTAGCTTCAGGTTGATATATTAGATATGGTAGAAGGGACTAATTAAAAGGCCTTTTCCCATTTCCCTAATTTACATATAAATCTCCGATTTTACTATAATGGGCTGCCTGCTGTAATGATCCATTTTCGCCGGCAAAAACATGCAACTACCTAGCTCTTGAATTCCTCATATTTTTCCTATTAGATAATCGGCACTTTTACTGACAGTTTTAGGTGCACAGGATTTTTTGCCCTGAAATGTCATTCTAACACATATAGGGTTCATTTTATATGAACGGGCTGCTTATTGATTGCTGTTTAGACATCAGTTCTGGAAAATTCAAACAATTTTTAGTTCCTGATCCTGCTTGGCCTGCAATTGATTACGTAATCGATTTCGTTGGAATAGAGATGTTTACTATGCTCTATTATTTTTATTTTTAACAAATAATTAACAGCTTTAACCACGTGTAATACTAAAATATAGGGCTTATATGAACTTGATTTGATTCTCTGCTAAACATTCGACATATATAATATGTTATATATGTTGTGGTGTATAAAAGACGCATCAGAGCTAAGTTTTCGAGCATCTACTCAATTTCCTCTCAAAAGCTGAATGCATACTACTGTTCTTAAATCTACTAAACTCGTTTTCAATTCACCACCTGATTATATTTTTTTAACTACCGACTAACTATGAGTAAAATCAGAACTCTTTTATTCAAGGTATTTCTGGTGCCAATGTTGCTCTGCATTGCATATGGAAGTGCTGTAGCTCAGTCTGTATCAGGTAAGATTACCGGATCGGACGGCTCGCCTCTTATTGGGGCAACCGTAGTAGCTAAAGGTACCACCGTAGGTACTTTTACAAATGACCAAGGAGAATACTCTCTGGATGTACCCAGTGGTGTTACTAACCTTTTGGTTTCTTATATCGGATTCAAAACTGCAGATATTGCCATTGATGGCCGTTCTACAGTTAACATCACCATGGAAGAAGAAGTTTCTTTCCTGGATGAGGTTGTTGTAACTGGATATGGAACCCTGAAAGGAAAAGAAGTAACTGGCTCTATCGCATCAGTGAAGGCCAAAGACTTCAACGTAGGTAACATCAGTGATCCTGCACAGTTGCTGCAAGGTAAAGTAGCAGGTCTTACTATTTCAAGACCTGGCTCTGACCCTAATGGTAACTTCAGCATTCGTTTGAGAGGTCTCTCTACTATTGGAGCAAGTACAGAACCTTTGATTGTAATTGATGGTGTTCTGGGTGGCGACCTTAATAGTGTTGCTCCTGAAGACATCGCTGCTATTGACGTTTTGAAAGACGGATCTGCAGCTGCAATCTATGGAACTCGTGGTGCATCTGGTGTAATCCTGATTACTACCAAAAAAGGTGTTCCCGGAAGCTCTGTTGTAAACTACAGTGGACAGGTTACTTTTGAAACTGTTGACAATGTAGTTGACGTACTGGATTCCGACGCTTATGCCGCTTTCCCTGGTTCTAACGACCTGGGAGGTAGTGTAGACTGGTTCGACCAGCTCCTGGAAACAGGAAACTCTCAAATCCACACCCTCTCTATGAGTGGTGGAAATCAAGGAACTACCTACCGTATCTCTGCAAACTTCAGAGATGTGAATGGTATCGCCAGAACTACTGGATTCCAAAGAATCAATGGACGTGTTAACCTGTCTCAAAGAGCTTTGAATGACAAGTTGAACGTAACCTTGAACCTCGCAACAACCACTGAAGAAGCTAGCCTGGGATTCACTGAAGCCTTCCGCTATGCAACTATCTTTAACCCAACTGCACCTTTCATTAGCGGTTCTAACGACCCTGCTTTTGCAAGATGGGATGGGTATTTCCAGCAGGTATTGTTTGATTTCTACAATCCTGTAGCGATCATTGAGCAAAACCAAAACCTGAGAGAAACAAAAACTTTGGTTGCCAACATCAGAGGAGATTACGATCTGACTGATGATCTTAAATTCTCTCTCTTCTATTCTCAGCAGCGTTCTAACAACATTCTTGGACAATACTATGACAAGAATAGCTTCTGGGTAGGTGAGAACAGAAATGGTCTTGCTCGTCAGAGAAATGACGAAGCTGCTGACCAGTTGTTCCGCGCAGAGTTGAACTATGACGCAGACCTCGGAAACAATACTTTCCTGAAAGTACTGGGAGCATATGAGTTCCAGGATTTTACTTTCCAGGGATTTAATGTTGAAGGTGGAGACTTCCTTACGGATGCATTTACTTTCAATAACCTTAGCGGTTCTGCTGACTTCGCCAATGGATTGGGAAGAGTAAACTCTTACAAAACTACCAACAGACTGATTGCATTCTTCGGTCGTGTTAACTTGAACGTAGATGACAAATTCTTCGCAACTGCATCTGTAAGACGTGAAGGTTCTTCTCGTTTTGGTCAGGAAGAAAAGTGGGGAGTTTTCCCAGCGATTAGTGCGGGTATCGACCTCGTAAGAGCTGCTGGAGTAAGCGGATTTGACAACTTGAAACTGAGAGCTGGATACGGTGTAACCGGTTCTAACGTTGGACAATCTTACCTTTCTCTTCAGAGATTTGGTCCTACTGGAAACTTCTTCTTCAATGGAGAATTCATTCCTTCTTTCGGTCCTGTATCTAACGCGAACCCAGACTTGAGATGGCAGACCAAAACCGACTTCAACGTAGGTGTTGACTTCGCAATTGGAAACTATGCGCTGACTGGTTCTATCGAGTACTATACAACTACGACTGAGGACTTGATCCTTAACTTCAACGTACCTGTTCCTCCAAATCTCTTTTCAACTACTTGGTTGAATATTGGTCAGCTGGATAACTCAGGTCTTGAACTTGCCTTGAACTATGCATTGAACATTGGAGGTGGAAACACCATCAACTTTGGATTCAACGCTAACAGATTCTTCGATACAGAACTCGTATCTCTTTCTGATGAAGCCAGAGGACTTGACTTCGGTGGACAGCAAGCACTTGCTAACCTCGGATCTCCTGGACAGAACGGTACAAGTACTATCCTTCTTGAAGAGGGTGCGCCTATCGGACAAATCTGGACGCTTGTTACAGATCCTAACAATCTCGTAAACGAAGATGGTACATGGAACTTCCTCGATACTGACGGCGATGGTGTACAAGATGACATCAAAGACCGTGATATCGTAGGTAATGGTCTTCCTAAGTACCAAATAGGTCTTAACTCAAGCTTGAATGCTGGGAACTGGGACGCTTCTATTTTCTTCCGCGCAGTATTGGGACACGACATCCTGAATACTTTCCGTGCATTCTACGAAGCACCTAGTACTATTTCTGCATACAATATTCTGACTACTTCCAGCGATGTTGCTACTTTGACTGACCAACCTCAGTTGAACAGCTTCCACGTTGAAGATGGAGACTTCCTGAGATTGGACAACATGACCGTTGGGTATACTGTTCCTAACTTGCCAGGAGGATTCAGCAAAATCAGAATTTTTGCTAACGCACAAAACCTGTTTACTGTTACTAATTACAAAGGGGTATCTCCAGAACCACGTTTGGTTGACTCCAATAGTGGAAACCCATTGGCTCCAGGTCTTGACAGAAGAAATACTTATTTCTCTGCAAGAGGATTCACTGTGGGTGTAAATCTTGGATTTTAATTGTTAAATAGGACTAATTCTAATCAAATCTATAAAATGAATAAGTATCTTTTTCCTTTGAAAGTACTGGTTATAGTAGCGCTTTGCTTTGCTGTTATGCCTGCTTGTACAAATCTGGATGAGGAGCTCTTCAGCGAGGTAACTGCTGATAACTTCTTCCAGACTGAAGAGGAGCTGATCTCTGCACTGGGTGCAGCTTATACTTCTCTTTACGGTTATATGGGGACTACTTCCCTTTACGCTGCACAGGAAGTTTCTTCTGATGAGATGGTTGTCCCAACGCGTGGGCCAGACTGGGGAGATGGTGGACACTGGGTGAGACTTCACCAACATCTTTGGACCACTGAAGACCCAACGGTTACTAATACCTGGAACTTCCTTTTTGCGGGAGTAAACGCTTGTAACCGTCTGATCTTCCAATTTGAGGAACTACAAAACCCACTTACTGATCCATTCATTGGTGAATTGAGAGCTCTTAGAGCTGTTTATTACCTCTGGTTGATGGACCTTTATGGTAATGTACCGATTGTTACATCTTTCGCAGATGCCAATCCTACTCCTCAAAACAACTCTCGTTCGGAAGTTTACTCTTTCGTAGAAGGTGAACTGACTGCATCGCTTCCATTGGTAAATACAAGTGTTGACGGTTCTACCTACGGACGTATCAACCAAATGGTGGTACAAATGGCACTTGCTAAATTGTACCTGAACGCAGAAGTTTATACGGGAACTCCTCAGTGGCAAAAAGCGGTTACTGCTTGTGATGCAATCATTAACTCGAATAATTACAGCCTTGAGCCAAATTACTTCGCCAACTTCAACCTGGACAACCAGGGATCATCTGAGATGATCTTTGCAATTCCTTATGATGCAGTATTTGCAGGTGGATTCAACATCGTGATGCAGTCTTTGAGCTACATCAACCAGCAAACGTATAACCTCGCTGCTCAGCCTTGGAACGGATGGTGTACTTTGGAAGATTTCTATAACTCTTACGAAGACACTGACTTGAGAAAAGGTCAGCCTAATACAGAGCAAGGACCTTCTACTGTTAGAAGTAACTTCCTGATTGGACCACAGTGGGATGTATCTGGAAAAGTAAGACTGGAAGATGCTGGTTTCGAAGCTTCTGACCAGGACGGTGCTCCTTATACGTTCAGAGCTCAATTGAACGAACTTGCTCCTAATGCATGGCGTGAAGCTGGTGCACGTGTAGCTAAGTTTGAGTACGAAATTGGTGGTCAGCCAAACATGAGCAATGACTTCCCAATTTACCGTTACACAGACGTTCTGATGATGAAAGCTGAAGCTATGTGGAGAATGAATCCCGGCGACGCTGATGCACTTTCTTTGGTTAACGAAATTCGTGCAAGAGCAGGTGTATCTGACTTCACTGAACTGACTGCCGAAAATCTGCTTGCAGAAAGAGGACGTGAGTTCTTTGTAGAATGTCATCGTAGATCTGACTTGATCCGCTTCGGTGTGTTCACTTCAGACTGGTGGGAAAAATCATCTCCTGGCGAATACGTAGAATTGTTCCCAATTCCACGTGCTCAGATTGATGCGAACCCTAACCTGACTCAAAACTCTGGATATTAATCCATAGTATATCTTATATAAAGCTGGAAACCCAATGGGGTTTCCAGCTTTTTTAGCTCTAATCAATCATTATTCATGAAGAGATTTTCAATTGTCCTGATATTTCTTTCTATACTTTTCCTCTCTACCTCCTGTGAATCTACCCCTGAAGAGGAGTATAGAAAACGGGAAGCTAAAGAACTGGCAAGTGGAGTGAGAAATGATAGTTTGTTCCTCGGGATCTATCTGGGGATGACTATGGATGATTTTTATGCACATTGCTGGGAAATGAATAAAAAAGGGATAATCATGGAGGGAGCCAATAATACTACCGTTCATTATCCCATTCAGGAGTTTAAACATCCGGCGAGTATGGAATTTTATCCAAGTTCAGAAAATGGATATGTAACTGCCATGCCCATCAGCTTCTATTATGATGGTTGGGCTCCCTGGAATAAAGATCTGCAGGCCGATAAACTGATCCTGGAAGTTATCGCTCTAATGGAAGACTGGTTTGGAACAGGATTTACAGAAATAAATAACCCTACTCCGGTAGGGAGCAATGCTTTTTTAAAGGTCGATGGAAATCGCCGGATCACCGTCTATTATGTAGATGATTCCAAAGTAAAAGTTGACATTGTTGACCTGAATGCCTTGAAAAATTCCGAAAAGAAAAAATAGCCATAGCCTTCGTCTGAAGGCTTTTGATTACTTTTGTCAAATACACCTTTCGCTAGCTTTTATTCCCAGTCCAACAAACATGAGGTTACTAATCATATGTTCTCTCCTATTTCTTTTCGCCTGTGAATCAGGCCCTAAGACAGATGTGAAAGAGGAAGAACCCCAACTCTTTACCCAGATATCATCTTCAGCATCCGGGATAGATTTTGTCAACCAATTGGAGTACGACAAATCCTTCAACATCTATACCTATCGAAACTTCTACAATGGAGGAGGAGTCGCAATAGGAGATGTGAATAAGGATGGCTTGATGGATGTCTATTTTACAGCCAATATGAAATCAAATCGCCTGTATCTGAATAAAGGGAATTTTCAGTTTGAAGATGTTACGGATAAAGCTGGTGTTGCGGGAACCCGGGCCTGGTCCACGGGTGTTACCATGGCAGATGTGAATGGAGATGGCTATTTAGATATCTACGTGTGTAATTCAGGAGATGTAGCTGGAGACAATAAACAAAACGAACTATTTATTAATCAGGGAGGAGACGGGCTAAGCTTTAAAGAAGAAGCCGAAAAATATGGGATAGCGGATAACGGCTATGGAACCCATGCATCCTTTTTTGATTATGATAAAGATGGGGACCTCGATCTCTACCTGCTCAACAATTCCTATAGATCTATTTTTGACTTCAACCTAAAGGTGGACCAAAGACCCATCAGAGATGAAAAAGGAGGAGATAAATTTTTCCGAAACGATGGAGGAAACTTTACAGATATTTCTGAAGCTGCTGGAATCTATGGGAGCGAAATCGGTTTTGGACTGGGAGTAACGGTAGGAGATATAAATAGAGATGGTTGGTTGGACATCTTCGTGTCTAATGACTTTTTCGAAAAAGACTACCTCTACATTAACCAGAAAGACGGCACTTTCCTGGAAGACCTTGAAAATCAAATTTTGTCCCTGAGCGTAGCTTCTATGGGGGCTGATATGGCAGACATCAACAATGATGGCTATCCGGAGATATTCGTTACAGAAATGTTGCCGGAAGGAGATGCGCGTTTCAAAACCAAAATGACCTTTGAAAACTGGGACCGCTATCAATATGGAGTGAAAAATGGCTACTACCATCAATTTACGCGCAATGTCCTCCAACTCAATAATGGAGATGGAAGTTTTAGTGAAATTGGGAGATTGGCAGGGATAGAAGCAACAGACTGGAGTTGGGGAGCTTTGATGGCCGATTATGACAATGATGGATTGAAAGACCTCTATGTCGTAAATGGCTTGAATAAAGACATCATCGATCAGGACTACATCAACTTCGTTTCCAATGAAGAAGTAGTTCGACAGATGCGTACACCGGAAGGCGTCAACTTCAAAAAACTCATCGATACCATTCCTTCTACCCGCATCAGCAATTATCTATTCAAAAACCAGGGAGAACTACAATTTGAAAATGTAGCCGATGCCTGGGGACTAGCTACGCCCAGCCATTCCAATGGATCAGCCTATGCCGACTTTGACAATGATGGCGATCTGGATTTGGTAGTAAATAATGTCAACATGGAATCTTTCCTCTATCGAAATGAGGCAGACAAGATTTACCCCGAAAGGCATTATCTGAAAGTTGAACTAGAAGGCACAGATGAAAATCCCTATGCCATAGGTGCCAATGTGAGCCTGAAAGCAGCAGGGAAAGACTTTTATATTGAAAATATCCCCATTCGCGGATTTCAGTCTTCCATCGACTATCGACCCAATTTCGGTTTGGGAGACATCACTAAAGTTGAAGAGTTGAAGGTAGAATGGCCCACAGGAGAGCAAACGATTTTGAAGGATGTTGCAGTGGACCAATTACTCACGATTAAATATACAGATGCTGAGAAAGGACCTGCCAATCCTCAAGGCCTTAAAGGAGCTAATGCTCCCTTATTCACCGAAATAAAAGACAGCCTCGATTGGAGATACGAACATAAAGAAAATCTCTTTGTGGACTTCAAAAGAGACCTTTTGCTTTATCATATGATGTCCACCGAAGGCCCGCATATCGCCAAAGCAGATGTCAACAGTGATGGACTCGAAGACTTCTTCATTGGAGGAGCAGCCAATTCTGCTGGGGCTATTTATGAGCAACAAGCCGATGGATCTTTCCTTTCCACTAATCAAGCTCTCTTCAATCAGGATAGAGCTTCTGAAGATATGGACTGTATCTTTTTTGATGCAGACAATGATGGAGATCAGGACCTTTATGTAGCTCGTGGAGGAAATGAGTTTTTGATGAAAACCAATGTGCTGGTGGATCAACTCTATCTGAACAATGGCAGCGGGCAGTTTAGTCGCTCCCCTCAATACCTTCCTACCTTCAAGCCCGAAAGTTCAGCTTGCGTTCAGGCAGCTGATTATGATAAAGATGGAGATATGGACCTCTTTGTGGGGATTCGGGCCATCCCCGGTTATTATGGGGTTTCTGCTAATGGCTATTTGCTCAACAACAATGGCAAAGGGGTGTTCAAGAATATCACCAAAGTAGCTGCTCCCGAACTGGAAAATCTGGGGATGATCAAGGACATCATCTGGATGGACTTTGATGGGGATGATGATGAGGATATGATTATTTCGGGGGAATGGATGCCCATTAGTTTCTTTGAAAATAATGGAGGGAAATTCAGACAAATCGATGCAATCAGTAATGTGGAGAAAAGTTCAGGCTGGTGGAATTGTATGCAGGCCGGAGACTTTGATAAGGATGGGGACCTGGATTTGATTGTCGGAAATCATGGGCTGAATTCTCGCTTCTCAGCATCTGCCGAAAAACCCATTACTGTCCACGTAAAAGATTTTGATAATAATGGGACTCCCGATCCTGTCATTAGCCAATTTAATGGAGAAGAATCCTATCCATTGGTATTGCGTCATGACCTGACCATGCAATTGCCGGTACTCAAGCGCAAATACCTGAAATACATCAATTATAAGGAACAAAGAATAGAAGATATCTTCAGCCCCGAGCAATTGGAAGGAAGCCTGGTAAAGGAAGTACATAACCTCAGAAGCTCCATCCTGATTAATCAGGGCAATGGAGAATTTGAAATCAGGGATCTCCCCCTCGAAGCTCAGTATTCTCCCGTCTATGGCTTATTGGTAGAAGATTTTGATAAAGATGGCAATCTCGATGTCCTCCTGGGAGGGAATCTATATGCCGTGAAGCCTGAAGTGGGGCGTTATGATGCGAATTACGGATTACTGCTGAAAGGCAATGGAGATGGGAGTTTTGAGCCTGTTTCTTCGGTTGAAAGTGGCTTCTTTCTAAAGGGGGAAGTCCGGGATCTGATCAGCCTGAAAAGAGGAAATACCTCCCTGCTACTGGTAGCAAAAAATAATGAGCCGATGCAGCTGTTCAGCTATTGATCATGATTCCTAGGTCTCCATTCATACCAATTTCTTTTGCAGCTATTATGCTGCTGTCATTTTTTCTGCCTGGATGCGAGGGGAAAAAAGAAGCTCCGCTTTTCCAATTGAAAAGTTCGGAAGAAACGGGGATCAACTTCGTCAATCAGGTATTGGAAAGCGATAGCATGAATATCATCCAGTATCTCTACTTCTACAATGGGGGAGGTGTGGCCATCGGAGATATCAATAATGATGGCTTGCCAGATATTTACTTTTCCTCCAATCAACATAGCAACAAACTCTACCTGAATAAAGGCAATCTTCAATTTGAAGACATTACCGAAGCGGCTGTTGTTGGCGGATCAGGCAACTGGTCCACGGGTGTATCGATGGTAGACATCAATGCGGATGGATGGCTGGATATCTATCTCTGTCAAGTAGGAGATTATAAGAGCTTAAGGGGCAAAAATCAGCTCTTTATCAATCAAGGCCTAAAAGAAGGGCCTCAGTTTGTCGAGCAAGCAGCTGAATATGGCTTAAATCATGAAGGTTTTTCTACACAAGCTGCCTGGTTGGATTATGATAAGGATGGAGACCTCGACATGTACCTGCTTAGTCATTCGGTCCATAGTACGGAATCCTATCGTGATACCAGCTTTACCCGTAAACGAGATCCTAAAGCCGGAGATAAACTCTTTCGAAATGATTTAAATCAGCATAAAGGAGAAGGCCCTCACTTTGTAGATGTAAGCCAAGAAGCGGGCATATTAGGAGGAATCGCCGGATACGGATTGGGTATAGCTGTAGGCGATGTCGATAATAATGGATGTATTGACATTTATGTTGGCAATGATTTCCATGAAAACGATTTCCTCTACCTCAACAATTGCGACGGAAGCTTTACAGAAAGTTCAAGTTCAGCTTTCACCCATACCAGCAATTTCTCCATGGGCAATGACCTGGCTGACCTGAATAATGATGGATACCTCGATCTGCTTACTATGGATATGAAGCCGGAAAATGAGGTGGTTTTTAAAAGCTCGGCGGGCATCGATCCTTATGATATCTATCAGTTTAAACGAAGCTTTGGCTATAGTCATCAATTACCCAGAAATATGCTCCATGTCAACAATGGCAAGGATGGAGGCTTTTCAGAAGTGGGACAACTCAAAGGCTTATCTAGCACAGATTGGAGTTGGTCTGTACTCATGGCGGATTTCGATCTGGACGGATATAAGGATGTCCACATAAGCAATGGGATTATTCGCCGCCCCAATGATCTCGATTATTTGAAGTTCATTGCGAATAAGCAGATTCAGGAACATGCCTCTGACCTGGAACTGGCAGCTCAAATGCCGGATGGGAAAGTCTCTAATTATATATTTCGGCAGGATAAGCATGGGAATTTTGAGAACAAAACTTCAAGTTGGGGGCTTCAAAGAGCCTCTTACTCAAATGGAACAGCCTATGCTGATTTGGATGACGATGGCGATCTGGATATAGTGGTTAATAATATCAATGATCTTGCTTTCATCTACGAAAATCAGCGAAATAAAAAGCTGGATTATCATTATCTGAAACTCAAATTTGAAGGACCTAAGGAGAATCCGAAAGCTCTGGGAGTAAAGGTCTCCCTCCAGCGCGGAGGAGATGTCATGCATCAAGAGTTATATCCAGTAAGAGGATGGCAATCTTCCATGCCTTATGAGATCGTTTTGGGAAAGACTCCACCTTTTACGCTTAACATAGAGTGGCCAAATGGTAAAGTTTTTTCCCGTACAATAAGCGAGGCAAATCGGACCCTGATACTCAGGGAAGAAGATGCTTATTTCCCGGATTCAACTAAACTTTCCAAAAGCATTAACTATTTCAAAAAGCTATCTCCAACTGAAAGAGGAATCAGCTTCAATCACCAGGAAAATATCTTTCAGGATCACAAAAGAGAAAGCCTGATCCCATATTTCTATTCTACTCAGGGACCAAAGATCGCGCTTGCTGATCTAAATAATGATGGGAACGATGATTTCTACATTGGAGGAGCGACCCAACAAGCCGGGACTATGTATCTTTCGAACAAGGAAGGATTTTTTGGTTCAGTGAATCAGGAGCTTTTTCAGGAAGATTCAGTACAAGAAGATGTTGCTGTCCTCTTTTTTGATGCAGATAATGATGGCGATCAGGATTTGTATGTTGGTAGTGCTGGTAATCAATTTTATCAACAAAACCCTGCGCTGAAGGATCGCTTGTATTTGAATGATGGACAGGCTCATTTCTCAAAAGCTACACATTCCCTCCCTGATTTTTTTGCCCAAACATCTTGCGTGAAAGCAGCTGATTTTGACCAGGATGGCGATGTAGACCTCTTTGTGGGGAATCGATCCCGGCCGGTTGCTTATGGGATGTTTCCGGATTCCTACTTATTGATTAACCAGGGCAAAGGAACATTTGAGATTGCCTCAGATGAAATTATGGATACGAAAGAACTGGGAATGATTACAGCTGCGGAATGGACGGATACTGATGAAGATGGCGATCTCGATTTGATCGTAGTAGGAGAATGGATGCCCATACAAATTTTTGAAAATCAGGATGGGAAGCTAAAGAAGCAAAGCCCTGTTTTCCAATACGAAAAGGATAATCAATTTATGCCTTATGGGTGGTGGACAAGTATTGAAACCGCAGATCTGGATGGCGACGGAGATAAGGATTGGGTAGTTGGGAATTTCGGTATGAACTCCAATCTCCAACCCAGTCCCGAGGAACCGATTCGACTTTATATCAACGACTTTGACAAGAATTTAAGTAAGGATCCCATTATCACTTATTATCGTCAGGGGAAAGAATACCCGCTTGCTGGTTTTGATGAATTGAGCACTCAATTGGTCATGCTCAAAAAACGCTTTCGTCAGTACAGTAAATTTGCCAATAGTAGCATAGACCAAATTTTTAGCCCGGAAGAACTTGAAGCATCTGTAAAGAGAAAAGCGGATTTTTTTCATTCTGTGATTGTTTGGAATGAAGGAGCTGGGAAATTTCGGATGGAAAAACTTCCCCAGGAAGCTCAGCTTGCCCCCATTTACACGATTTTGATTGAGGAATTGGATAATTTTAAAGGACCAGAAATCCTGATTGCAGGGAATCTATATGAGATTCAACCAGCTATTGGGCGAATGGATGGTCTGAATGGATTAGTCTTATCCAGAAAGCCTGCTCCAGAGGGCGACACGTATACATACACTCCCTGGAGGCATCAAAAACTGGACATAAATGGGCAAATAAGAGATGTGAAACTTTTGCGGATAAAGGGTAAATCCCATTTGCTCATTGCCCCCAATAATGATAAGCTGCAACTCATTGAATTAGCATATTAACATGAGGAAAGGAAAGCAATATAGGTTAGGAATTCTTAAGGCATACCTGCTGTCCATATGCCTGCTAGGCCTTGGAGTAAGTTCCTGTGAGAGCGGAAAGGAAGAAGGAAAAAGCCTCTTCACCCTCATGCCCGCCGATAGTACTGGCGTCGACTTCAGCAATGATGTCGAATACACGCCTGAATTCAATATGTACACCTATCGCAACTTCTACAATGGAGGCGGAGTAGGAATGGGTGACATCAACAATGATGGCCTGGCAGATCTCTTTTTCTGCGGCAACCTCAAGGACAATAAACTCTATCTGAATAAAGGCAATTTTGAGTTTGAAGATATTAGCGAGCAGGCGGGCGTAGCAGCTAAAAACGTATGGTCTACAGGAGTAGCATTTGCTGATGTAAATGGCGATGGTTGGCTGGACATTTATGTCAATAAGTCCGGCAGACCGGGAGGAGATAAACGGCACAATGAACTCTTCATCAATAATGGCGACCTGACCTTTACAGAACAGGCCCATGAATATGGCATCGCCGATGAAGGCTTGTCTTCGCACTCAGCCTTCTTTGACTATGACAAGGATGGCGACCTCGATATGTACCTGCTCAATAATTCCTTCCGTCCGGTTGGTGGCTATGATATTCGACCGGGATTACGAGAAAAAAGAGATAGCCTGGGAGGAAATAAGCTTTACCGAAATGACAGTGAGTTTGATGAGGAAGGGAAGATGATTCAGGGAAAGTTTACAGATGTAAGTGAAGAAGCGGGTATTTATGGAAGCGATATTGGATTTGGATTAGGGGTAACAATCGGAGATGTGGACCGGGATGGTTGGCAGGATATCTTTGTCTCCAATGATTTCTTCGAAAGGGATTATCTCTACATCAACCAAAAAGATGGAAGCTTCAAAGAAGATCTGGTCAATCAAATCCGGGAAACCAGTATGGGTTCTATGGGAGCCGATATGGCGGACATCAACAATGATGGCTATCCGGAAATCTTTGTGACAGAAATGCTACCTGAGAAGGATGCACGCTATAAAACCAAGATGACCTTTGAGGACTGGGATAAATACCAACTCAATGTCAAAAATGGCTACCACCATCAATTTACCCGAAACGTCCTCCAACTCAACAATGGCGATGGCAGTTTTAGTGAAATTGGAAGACTGGCTGGCGTACATGCGACCGATTGGAGTTGGAGCGCTTTGATGGCTGACTTTGACAATGATGGGAAGAAGGATATCTACGTTTCAAATGGCATCTATAAAGACCTGCTCGATCAGGACTACATCAATTTCCACTCCAATGATCCCAAGATCATTCAGGCCATCAAGAACAAAGAAAAAGACGCCATTCTCAAACTCATTGACATCATTCCCTCCGAACGCATTCCTAATTATGCCTTCAAAAATGAGGGAGATCTGAAGTTTGAAAACGTAACAGAAAATTGGGGCTTATCTGTCCCCAGTCATTCCAATGGTTCTATTTATGGCGATTTGGATAATGATGGAGACCTAGACATCGTCGTCAATAATTCCAATATGCCTGCCTTCCTCTTTCGCAATGAATCTCAATCGAAAGCAGGAACTCATTTCCTGGAATTGGCACTGGAAGGTGAGGGGCCCAATCGTTTTGCTTTAGGCGCACAAGTAAGCCTGAAAGTGGGCGATGAAACTTTGTACCAGGAATTGGCGCCCATGCGAGGCTTTCAATCCTGTATAGATCAGAAGCTTCATTTTGGATTAGGAGATAGCACAAGGGTCGAAAAAATTGAAGTGCTATGGCCAGACGGAAGGATGAGTGTACTGGAAAATCTTGAGGCTGATCAATTGCTGATCATTAGACAGTCTGAGGCGGAAGCGAAGAAAGAGGAAGCTCCAGAAATGCCTGCTGCGGGACTCTTTTCTTCTTTGGACCTAATTGACCACAGACATATAGAAAATGACTTTATCGACTTTGATCGCGATCCTCTGATCTATCATATGCTATCTTCTGAAGGGCCCAAAATGGCTAAAGCAGATGTGAATGGGGACGGATTAGAGGATTTCTTTATCGGTGGAGCTTCTGGCCAGGCTGGCAGCCTTTTTATTCAGGAAGCGGAGGGTATTTTTACCAAGAGTAATACATCCATATTCGAACGAGATCGCAATGCGGAGGATATAGATATGCTATTTTTTGATGCCGATGGAGATCGGGATATGGATTTGTATGTGGTAAGCGGGGGAAATGAGTTCAAGGGTTTGATGCCTCAATTGTTGGATCGACTCTACCTCAATGATGGATCGGGCAATTTTAGTCGTTCGCCGCAGAGACTTCCCGGCAAGAAAATCGAAGCTGGCTCCTCAGTGAAAGCAAGCGATATAGATGCTGATGGAGATCAGGATCTTTTTGTAGGCACTCGTTTGAAACCCGGTATTTACGGAGTAGCAGTGAGTGGATATTTATTGGAAAATGATGGGAAAGGGCAATTCACAGATGTAACGGAGACTAAAGCCCCTGAGCTCAGGTCTCTGGGGATGATTACTGATGCTCTTTGGATGGACCTGGATGGAGATAATGATGAAGATTTGATAGTCTTAGGGGAATGGATGCCTGTCAGCATCTTCGAAAATGAAGACGGAAGGCTTAAAAATATCACAGAGGAGGTAGGCCTGGAAAATAGCAATGGCTTTTACAATGTAGTGAAAGCGGCTGATCTGGATAATGATGGAGATTTGGATTTGGTGCTTGGGAATTTGGGTTTAAACTCTCGCTTTAAAGCCTCGGAGGAAAAGCCTATGAGTATTCTGGTAAATGACTTTGACGGCAACAAAACCCCCGAGCAAATCATCAGCATGTACAATGGGGAGGAAGACTATCCTTTGGCACTTCGACATGATCTAACCATGCAGATGCCTGGACTGAAAAAGAAATACCTCTATTATGAAAACTACAAAGAGCAGCGAGTAGAGGATATTTTTGAGGAAAAGGCAATTCGCACAGCTGCAAAAAGTTACGTATACGAAACCCGTTCTATGATCGCATGGAATGAGGGAGGGGAATTCCGATTGGAGGCTCTTCCACAAGCAGCGCAAATGGCCCCTGTCTTTGCCATTGATATAGCAGATAGAGATGGAGATGGAAATCTGGATATCCTTTTGGGCGGAAATTTTTATAGATCTAAACCAGAGATTGGGATTTATGATGCCAGCTATGGCCTATTATTGCTGGGGGATGCTAAGGGGGAATTTTATCCCCTTTCTTCAAAAGAATCAGGCATTAAGATACGGGGAGAGGTACGGGATTTTCTTCAAGTGAATGTGGGTGGGAAGAACATCCTGCTCGTCGCTCGAAATCATGATGCTGTTTTGGCATTATCTCAGGAATAAACGCAAAGTTATACAATCCTTTTCATCACTAGCTCCAAAAATCGTGTCATCCCGTGCCCCGTCGAGGGACCTCATTCTTCCGGGCTATTTCCTCTCCCTCTCCCAAAGAGATGGAAGGAGAAGAAGGAAAGCTAAGGCCCTTCCACTTCGGTCGGGGGGACACCTAGGGTTCGGTCAATATTTCATCTCATACCAAACTCTCCCTCATTCAAACTTCGAAATGACCTCACTTCAAGAGTGCTGGCCCTGCAGAACGTATCGGGAGTCGGGGCGGCAAATGTGGCTGGCTTTGGGCTCTGCGATTTTTGACTCCAGCTTTTTCTAAAAAAGGTGGAAGGGCAAACCCTGAAAACACCTAATAAACCCAATCAAATAAGCCTCCAAATCAAAGCATAGCTTTTCTTTTTATACTTCGCATATTCAGCATAAAGCTCCAATAGAAAAGTCTCTTCTCTTTTAATCCGCTGAGGAAGAAAAAGTATCATCAAAACAAGGAGCATGGGAGCAATTATTAGGTTGGGGAAAATAAAGAGATGGCTTACCCCCCAAAGCAAAAAAGTGCTATACATAGGATGTCTGACCTTAGCATATATCCCGGATGTGATGAGGCTGTTTTCTGCATTCCTTCCGACTTCGGGATTCCAATTTTCTGCTAGGTCCTGATGGGATCGATAGAGATAATATGGAACTCCTGAGAAAAATACCAGGCCCATAAACTGAACGTTCTCAGACAATTCATAATCCCCAAAGGCAGGAAATCCGATAAATATATAGACAAAGGGAAAAAGAGTTGCTAGCCCAATCAAAGCCAGCAAGACGCGATCATAAATCGGCCCTTTGCTAAGAGAATCCTGATCCGGTTTATATTTTCTGCTATAATAGGTCCTGATTCCCAACGTAAGGGCAAAAAGGAAAGCATAGATCAAATAAATGAGGCTCAAAATATTATGGGTTTATGGCTCCGGGGCCTTTAACAAATTTTCCAGGAGTAGCACCGGTATGCGCTTCGTCTTTGAGAACTTGTACGCCATTTACCCAGACATCGCTTACGCCCGTGGAAAGCTGATGAGGATCTTCAAAAGTCGCATGATCCTGTACCTTATCTGGATCGAAGACTACCAGATCAGCAAAGTTCCCGACTTTTAAGGCTCCTCTTCGTTTGATTTTGAGATTGCTGGCCGGCAGTGCACTCAATTTATGGATGGCTGACTCCAAAGTCAGGGCCTTTTCTTCCCGCACGTATTTTCCTAACAAGCGAGCAAAGTTCCCATAGGCTCGCGGATGAGGATTATATTTGAGAAATTCACCTTCGGGAGCGATCGAACCGGCATCCGACCCAAAGCTCATCCAGGGCAAATTGGTTTGCTTTTTAACATTTTCCTCAGACATCAGGAAATAAACGGTTCCCACGCGACTACCGTCTTCGATCACCAGATCGATAGCCGTTTCTTCCGGACTTGTACCACGCATTTCAGCTACTTCGGCAAGGGTCTTTCCGGTATACTTTCTCAATTCTTCATTTTCAAAGCCTACCAAAACCAGATTATCCGGCGATCCTGCGGAATAATAGAGATTTTCCCAATCCTGTGCATCGGTCTTCATTTCTGCGATTACCTTTTTACGGATGCCGGGATTTTTAAGTCGATTTGCCCAGGCATTATATCCACCTTCCTGCACCCAGGGAGGCATAGCTGCATCCAGACCTGTCGCTCCGGCTGTATAGGTATACATATTGGTGGTGAGAATGATTCCTGCTTCACGCGCAGAATCAATCTTGGCAATTGCCTGATCCAGTTTATTCCAGTTTTGTTTACCGGCGGCTTTAAGATGGTAGATCTCAGAACGGATGCCTGACTGCTCAGAAATTTCAATTACTTCATCAATGGCTTCCAGAAACTTATTCCCCTCGCTACGCATATGTGTGATATACATACCGTCATATTCCGCTGCTACTTTACAAAGCTCGACCAATTCGTCCGTTTTAGCATAAAAAGCCGGAGCATAGATCAGGGCTGAACCTATCCCCATGGCTCCTTCTTCCATCGCCTGTCTGGCCAAATCTTTCATGCCCTGCATTTCTTCCGCAGTAGGAGCTCGATCCTCAAAGCCGATATAATAGGCTCTCAGGGTAGTAGCCCCTACGAATGAAGCAACATTGGTAGAAACTCCTTTATCCTCCAGAAATTGGAGATATTCCCCTAAAGTCGTCCAACTCACTTCTATATCCAGATCCTTTAAGTTCTCCTGCATATAGGATTTCATTTCCTCATTGTAAGGACCGAAGCTGCTGCCTTCTCCCATGACTTCCAGGGTTACTCCTTGTCTGATATCGCTCAAGGAGCGTCCGTCCCTTATAAGCGTCTCTGGAGACCAACTGAGCATATTGATAAAGCCGGGAGCTAAGGCTTTTCCTTCGGCATCCCATTCTGTTTTACCAATTGCATGAAATTTTCCCACTGCGACAATGGAATCTCCGTTTACGGCCAAATCACCTTTGTATCCAGGCTCGCCTGATCCATCATAGATCATGGCATTGCGGATGATGAAGTCGTATTCTTTGGGAGGCTCGCAGGCGGAAAACAGAAGAAATGCAATACTAAATAGTATTAGAGGAAGTAGGCGTGTGGCTTTCATATGCAACTAATTCAGGAAAAGAGATTATTGGAAGAAAGATAGGAAATCTTTTGACAATAGGCGAAAGGGTCAAATGAAAGGCTAAGTAGATGTTGCTGCTAGAGGTCCCGGACATCTGATAGATTCCGGGATGTACTGTAGTAAAAGTCAAATAAAATTGGGATTAAATTGAGTTCTATTTTTAGCTACAGCAAAAGCCTGTCTTAAGAGTTTATGAGCAACCGCAACTCTAATGACTTTATGATGTTTACCCTTTTGCTTCATGTTTTCTACCATAGATTGACAAAGAGGATTTACTTTCATCGCGGAAAAGGCTCCCATATAGAGATACTTTCTTGCCAAGGCCTGCCCCATTTTTACGATCCTCTCCTTTCCCTTTACTGAGCTACCCGATGTGAAAATACGAGGACATAATCCCAAATAAGCGACCAATTGTTTGGCAGACTCAAATCGGCTAAAGTCATGGGTAATACAGATCAACAAACAAGCGGTCTTAGGTCCTATACCTGGGATGCTCATAAGCGACTGATAGCTTTGTGAACAATGCTCTTTACTAAGGCTGAGCATCTGTTGCTCCAGCCGCTTGATCGAAGCTTGTAGCTGTTCGATCAGATAAAGCTGCTGACTTCTCACCAAAGGATCCACAATAGGAACTTGATCCATAGCCTCGAGCTGATTACGAAGCATCTGGAGCTGTTTTTGAAATAGGTTAATGCTAGTCAAAAACTGCTGTAAGCGGAGAAAAATAGCCGCTGGAGGCTGCCAGAGCTTAATAAAGCTTCGGTGATCCCGTCCATATTGAGCAATTAAGCGCGCGTCTTGCTGATCGGTCTTGGTTCGCCTTAATTGCATCTGACTGTAGCGGCGAATGACCAGGGGATTAACTACACTTAGTTTAATCCCATGCTGATGTAAACTAAAGGCCAGGGATAAATAATAGGGACCACTTGCTTCCATGACACAGAGATCTCCTTGAGAGAGGACTTCGATAAATTTACAATGGCCCGAAGCAGTATTGGAATAGCTTTTTACCCAGCTTTTCCCACTATCATTAAGACAGACTACTTCAAAGCTTTTTTTGGCAATGTCGATTCCATATACGTTATTATCCATAATCCTATAGTTGAGCAGCTCTGATTCGAACTTATCAATCCTACATTCTGGCTCTTAGCCTACTGTACTGTTCTAGTTTTGGATCAGAGGGAGAGGGAAACCAACATCCCGGACGGTTTTTTAAACCAATGACACTTAACGGATTTATCCCCTCTCCTTTTGCTGCTTATTCAAATACCACAAACTAAGAATTCTTTTCTTCCCTAGCTCTTAGGCAAGTATAGGATGACAGATTTGTTATGATGGCATTAAATAGTTTTTGTCATCCCGGCCTTAACCTAAGGGCCGGGATCTCTAGCTATAACTTTTCCTACTTGAGCGCTGCCCCCTAAACAAGATTGCTTCCCCATAGTTCTTTTCCTATAAAAGCATTCCACCAAATCTATTTATGCTAAAAAGAATCAGCGAAGAAGACATAGACCAGCTCGAAAAACGCTTCAGGACCAATCTGATCAATTCCCTTTCAGGTTTCAAAAGTGCCAATCTCGTCGGAACCATAGATAAAGCTGGCAATACCAATCTGGCAGTTTTTAGCTCAGTGATACATTTTGGGGCAAATCCTCCTTTGTTAGGCATGCTGAGTCGACCAAATTCCGTGGATAGGCATACGTATGAGAACATAAAAGCTACTGGCTTTTATACGATCAACCATATCCACAAAGATTTTTATACCAAAGCCCATCAGACAGCTGCTCGCTATCCCAGAGACATATCAGAATTCGAAGCGGTAGGGCTCAATCCTGAATTTAGAGGAAATATTCCGGCGCCTTATGTAGCCGAATCATCCATTAAGATGGGTTTATCGCTGGTTGAGGAACATAAAATAGCTGCCAATGACGCCATTCTGCTTGTCGGACAGCTAAAAGAATTATTTTTGAGTGAGGAAATTTTAGGAGGTGATGGTTTTATCGATCTGGAAAAAGCTGAAAGTGTGTGTATCAGTGGATTAGATTCCTATCACAAGACAGAAAGATTGAACCGACTTCCTTATGCGAAACCCTGATTGATAGAATGTATGCGTACTAATACTACTCCGTAGACGTTACATGAACATCACTTGGTAATTCCATGAACCCGCGAACTCTCTTCCTTAAACTGCTCTTCTGCCTGGGGATACTCTCCTCACAGGCACAAAGCATAAATTTCTACCATATCCATAATGGAGTTTTTGACAGCAAGGAGCTGATTTTTGCTTATTGGGATTTGGATGGAGAAGAAATTGCCGAATCAGAAGAATTGAGCTGTAATTATGAGCTGGTAGAAAGCCAGGTCGAAGCCCACAGAGCTCAAATCATCGAATTAGTAAATAATTATTGGGTTTTGACACCCAAGAGGATATTGCCTTATAAACAGGCCCTTTCCCTAATAGCAGGTAACCCCGATCGTTACCTGCTGGGGATTTATGGTATGGGTCCTTATCAGGAAGAATCTAAGCAATATGAGGATCCGATTCTCCCTGGGGAGTTGCGGATTCTGACTTTTAGTAAGCAGGCTTTTCTGGAGAAAAAATTGTTGGACACCAAAGTGGTCCGTCTTTTTAGTTCGGCCAATCCTACTGAACCAGATTATGTCTATGCCTTGTTGACTGCCCAATTTGTAGTAAGGGGCGTGCAAAAAGAACGGATCATCAGAGAGTCTGCATGGATACAATCTCCTCAGGCAGCCGGCGCCCGCCTGGATTCAAAAGTTTTGATGATAAGTCAGGAAGCCATGGGGCAAATCACTCCCAATGAATTAAAATCCCTTTATCCTTTTGAGTTTAAGATCGTAAGTGAGAAGCAGTTGCGACAAGCTATATTACAAAGAGATACGCGGCATTTGGTGCTCTACATCCGCAAACAAAGTGATGACTTTACCTATCATCCCAGCAAAATGATTTATGATCCTACCGACGGTGCCATCCTGGCCTATTCCTTTCCTCTGGTTGGAAAGAAATATGTAGGTACGGAGGAAAAGCTGATTGCACAGGATTTGAAAAAGTTTAGCAAGAATTGGGTGATTGATTAGGAAATCCTACCTTTACGCCCTTACACCTCTCCATTACGTTTTATTTTTAATCCCATTCCTCTCGGAATGGACTCACCTATTATGGAAGGATTTAATCAATATTTTAATGCCAATAAGGCTCTGTGGAACAAGAAAACGGCTGTCCACGAGCATTCTGACTTTTATGAGTTGGAGAAATTTAAAGCCGGAGCAAGTAGCCTGCGTTCTGTTGAGTTGGAAGAAATAGGCGAAGTAAAAGGAAAGTCTTTGCTTCATCTCCAATGCCATTTTGGAATGGATACCTTGTCCTGGGCGAGGGAAGGTGCAGAAGTCACAGGCATGGATTTTTCGGATGCAGCCATTTCCAAGGCAAAAGAACTCTCTGCGGAACTGGATATCCCCGCTAAGTTTGTCTGTTGCAATGTCTATGACCTGCCAAAACATCTGGAAGGAAAATTTGACATTGTTTTTACTTCTTATGGGACTATTGGTTGGTTGCCGGATTTGGATGCATGGGCAAAGGTTATTGCCCACTTCCTAAAAGCGGGCGGACAATTCTACATGGTGGACTTTCATCCTTTTATCTGGATGCACAATTATGAAATGGATAGCATCGATTATTCCTATTTCAATGAGGAAGTAATCGCCGAAACCACTGAAGGGACTTATGCAGATCGAAGTGCAGATATCAAACAGGCAGAGTATGGCTGGAACCACCCGATTAGTGAAATTCTGAATGCCTTGATTGGTGCCGGCTTGAAGCTGGAGGTTTTCAATGAATTCAATTTTTCTACCTGGAATTGTTTTGAGAATCTCAAGGAAATCGGCCGCTATAAGTATCAATTCAAGCATTTGGGGGCAAAGATTCCGGTGATGTATTCGATCAAAGCTCGGTCAGAAGGTACCTAAATTGTCAACTTATTCGTATATTAAGCGTATAGCTTAGACCAATTTTGTTCTATGTCACAAAAACCGCCACATAAAAAGTCTCTGGGCAAATTATTCGAGAAGTTCGAAGAACTTAGCCCCAATGAGGTGGAAATTGCCCTGGAGAAGCTTTTAAGCATACGTGCCAGTCAAAGAGCACCTGCTTTAGGAAAAAAAGAGACCGCTTTATTACAGCAAATCAATGATGGACTTACCCAGGAAGAACTGGAGGAGTTGTCACAATTGATTGCCAGACGTGAGGCGGAAGAAATTTCTGATCCTGAACTGCAGCGTCTTATACATTTGACGGAAAAGATGGAGCAGCTAAATGTGGAAAGAATGCAATTGATCGCTGAGCTCTCTTCTATCCGAAACGTAAGTATTCGGGATCTTATCAAAGAACTCGATATACGCGCTGCCTAAGATGGGCAAGAAATACCTTTCTCCTACAGATCGTGAAATAGTTTATCGGCGTGCAAATGCTTGCTGCGAATACTGTTTAAGTCAGGAAGCATTTGCCACGCATCGTTTTTCCATAGAACATATTCTGCCTCAAAGCAAAGGAGGGGCACATAAGCCTCATAATTGGGCCCTTGCCTGTCAGGGCTGTAATAATTTTAAGTATACCAAGACCCTTGCGCTTGATCCCATTAGCCAGAAAGAAGTAGCCCTCTACAATCCACGAGAACATGAGTGGGGAGAGCATTTTATCTGGAGCAAAGATTATGAAACAATCCTCGGACTGACTCCGACCGGAAGGGCGAGTATTATTTGTATGAAACTCAATCGGACAAGCGTAGTAAATCTGAGGAGAATTCTGTATTTGCAGGGAGAGCATCCACCGGCTTAGTTATATTTCTTCCTCCTGCTCCTGCAAATTGAGCTCAAGTTCCACGAAAATTTCTTTGAAAGAGTCAATGAGGGCTTTTATCTCCACCACAAATTCTGCCATAAAACTTTTGATCAGAAGAGATTTATCCTTCATTTCCTCCATATACATCAGGACAAAAGCCAGCTCATCGGGAATTTCTGCTTTCTTCCTTAATAATTCATCAGCCATCGTAATTACAGCATCAAACTCCTGTCTTTCAAAAGGGGTATTGGCAAGATTGGTTACAGTACCTCTTAGATTTAAAGAAACAGCTTTGATTTGTTCTATATCCTCTGCATCAAGATCTTCTTCCGGTACATCCAGATACGTTACGAGGTCTTTGTGAGCGGTATTTATTTTGCGGAATGAGTCCAGCAATAGACCATAACATTGCTCCAGTTCCGCATAGCCGATTTTCATTCTTCTGGCAGCTTTCTTTAGCCCCAATTCCATATACACTGTATAGGGAATACCACTTTCCGGTGGAGGAGGCTCTGCAATGGTTTTGCCCAATTTGATCAGACTTTGCCCAATCCTCACCAATCGACTACTATTTCCCTGAACAGAATCTTCCAGCAATTTTTTCTGCTCTTCTATCTCCGCCAGGATAGCTTCGAGGCTGTCTTTGCTTTCTTCTTTTTTTACATGAGCAGTTTCTAGCATCTCAACGAACTCAGACAAGCCCTTAATGATTCGGTTCAATTCCAGATCTACCTCTGATTTTTCCTCAGTTCCCTGACCTATTCCCATTTGTAACCTGCTATGCCTCGCTCTCAAAAGTCCATAAAAGGTTTGTAGATCCGATCTCTTGGCAAGATTTTCATCCACTTCCTTAAAGAAGGCATCCAGTTTATGGGCCATCAGGAGTTGGGTAAGTTTGTCTTTAAAGGCTTCCAGTTCCATTATCTGCCATTTTTCTTAAAATACATCTTTCTCTAACCATTCCAATTCTCCCGGAAGTTCCATAGAGGCAAAGTCGATATGAATTACCCTGCGTCTTTTCTGGCTTTTGCTTTTGGAGGAGGCATGTAGAATGAGAGGTTTGATAATCTGAATCCCTCCCGCAGCCAATTCTCCCAGCGAGGGGATACTATTGGAACTAATTACTTTTATCTCCTCATCACTCAGGCGTTTATTATGCGAGCCGGGAATCACTTGTAAGGCACCATTATTAGCATCTGTATCATCCAGGTGAATGCGGATAGAGAAGATGTTTTTTGAGAGGTCAAGGGGAGGCTGAACACTATGTATCTCTTCTTTGAAGGTCCAGTTTTCAAAGCCGGGAGTTTCAATCTTCTCTTTTACATTGATCGGTAGATCCTGATGCCAGGATACAAACCAATTGCTTTGAGGAGTTTTATCGAAATAGATAGCTTTTACGATAAAGGCATTGGGATCTATTTTCTCAATGATCCGCCGCAGATTGGGATTAAAAATAAATTCTTTCAAGCGAGGATGTTTCTGGAGAAAGCAACGTTGAGAGTAAGGCCTCTTTGGGAGATCTTTCCATTCACTATCGAGTATACCTTTGATTTTTCTGATGATTCTTTGGGTGAAGACAAAGTTGAGATCACAAAAGCCCCTATGTGAAAGTTTGCGACTTGCTGCCACGAGTCCACTTTCATTAATCTCGGTATCATAAAGATCAATCGCTCCTTTGAGGCGATCTTTAATTTTTCGTTTCAATCGTTCAGGCTTGATCACTTTAATCCCATCTCCAAAGGCGAGTATTTCTTTCTCCAACTCAAAATTGTGCTGGACCTCAAGAGAAATGATGATCCCGTAATTGTCTTTATCTACCAACTCCTGAGAAGGATGCAGGGGCTTGGTCAGGACATAAGGCGCATGGGTATGATTGACGAAAAGCTGGATTTCTTCTGTCTCCAAATTGGGACTGACGGAAACTCCTATCGCATGTTTGAAATACGTACTCGCATCAAATTCTTTATCTTCTCGATAGAGCTCTTCGCTTTCTTCGACTGCTATGATTCTATCCAGGGCTAAATTCAGGATGCCTCCCTGATTCTTTCTTCTTCCTACCAAAAACCATCGATTGCGAAACTCTTTGAGAAGGTAAGGGTAGAAAATAAAGCCCTGGGGATTTCTTGCCCGAAACGATTTATACTCAACTTTGATGCTTTTCTTTTTGATAATGGCCTGGTACAAAGGATCAAGGTATTCGATGCCTTTGAGATTTTCATTCTTTTCGAAATCGATGACCGGTTTTGTATCCGTTTTATGGGAATAAATGTGGTCCTCCAGTTTTTGTACCATACCTCCCAGTTCCCGAAAATGCGAGAAGCCCTGAAATTGTTTCATGAATTCTACTGCCTCAGTCAGCATTTCGAGGTCTTGTTCGCTTAAAGGGATATTGGTAATACTGTATTCGGCATCTTCATAGGTATAGAATTTCTTATCCTTGACGATAATGGGTGCATTATAGCCCAGTTTATCGCTACGCATGACCTGGATGTCCGCTTGCACAGTTCGCCGACTTACCCCTTTATCTATCCCCTCGTATTCGTAGAGCGCATCAGAACAAGCATCAATCAGGTCCTGCAGCGTCCAGCTTCTGTATCGATTTTGCAGGCATTGATCGATGGTTTTGTAGCGAATAAGTGCATTTCGGTTAACGGGCATAAACTATTTCTTAGGGACTTTGGCCACTTTTTTAGGAAGAAAGTGGCATAAAAACCGTCAAAATCAGGAATGGAATACCGCTTTTTAAGGTATTCGCGAACTATTCGTTTCTAAATCCAGCGCTTTTGGCCAGCCCTCTCAGCTAATTTTAAGGCCATCACTACCTGTATGCTAAAAGGGAGTAAATCCTGCCAGATGCTAATTTTTAAGAAAATTTATAAAAATTTCTTTACTACGCAAAAAGATTGCGCAGTAGCTTCTCACCTTTGTATTGTAACAATGAAACAAAGCTCTTTAAATATATGAAAGCTAAGCTTTTCCCCTTCGGGGGGAGAGCGAAAGATCTTCTCGGAGTAGAAGCGCGCAGGAGAAGGAAAGTTTGAGAACCAGATGAGGGTTTCTGTATAGCCCCATAGTGTGTAGCTCTTTGAGTCAACATATGCTGTCTCTGCCGGAATTTGTCTTGTACCTTAATCTAGGAGTCGTGGGTTCGAATCCCACATACAGTTCGCTGTATTAGTTCAGTTGGTTAGAACACTAGAATGGATTGAAACTCCATTTTATTCACAAGTAGGTCTCTTGTAAAAAAGATCACCACCCGGGAAGTCAGGCTAAGGGATCGGTGGAAAGCATCTTCGGATGTTGGAAACAGTTTCTTAAAAGCTATGCGTAAAGACGGATACCGTCATGAGCCTTTGTTTACTTTTTGTATAAGGCCAATCTGCAGATTTCCTTTCGAGGAATTCTCCGGAAACAGCCGATTACCAGAACTAGCTGAATGAATCCTGACTCAAGTTTTTTCCCGCTTTATAGGAATGATCCTGCGGAATGATTTCCCTTTTTTTTTAAAATGTGCCTTAGGGCTCAGTATACATGTAAACATAATTTTATAATCATGAAAAGAGTACGAATTGCTAAAGGTAAAGTAGCCCTTGTGATGAAAAGAGGTGAATATCAGCGATGCCTGGTAGATGGCGTGTACTGGATCGGTTTTTTCGAAGAAATCGTGATCTATGATATGGCCATGCCTTTTTTGACACAGATTGAATTGAATATTTTATTGCAAGATGCGAAACTAGCTTCCTTGCTGACTGTAATAGAAGTAAAAGATCATGAGGTTGCTCTGGTTTACAGAGACGGAATTTCTCAGGAAGTACTTCGTCCGGGCAGGTATGCTTTCTTCAAAGGGGTATGTGAATACACCTTTCAGAAAGTTGACCTAAGCAAGCCGGAAATCACCGAAGATATCGGCTTGAATACGCTGATGAAAGTATCGGTTTTGCCATACATCCGAACTTTTGAGGTAATGTCTTATGAGAAAGGTCTGCTTTTCAAAGAGGGCAAATACGTCAAAGACCTGGAGCCAGGTACCTATCGTTTCTGGAGAAATGCCATCAATATCGAAGTAAAGAAAGCTGACCTTCGACTCTTGCAGCAAGAAGTATTGGGGCAGGAAATTCTGACCAAAGACAAAGCCAATATTCGGGTGAACTTCCACACCGCTTATCGCATCGTGGATATCCACCAGGCTTTGATCGAGAACAAGGTCTATGATACTCAGTTGTACAGCCATGTGCAGTTGGCTTTGAGGGAGTATGTCGGTACCCTGACTTTGGATGAGTTGTTGGATAAAAAAGAATCAGTTTCTGAGTTTGTCCGCGAAATTCTGAAGGAGAAAAGCCAGTCTTTAGGTCTTGAGATCAAGGACTGTGGTATCAAGGACATCATCCTGCCGGGCGATATCAAGGAGATCATGAACAAAGTTCTGGTCGCTCAGAAAAACGCCCAGGCCAATACCATCACGCGAAGAGAGGAGACCGCTTCTACCCGAAGCTTGATGAATACCGCCAAGTTGATGGAGGAAAACGAGATGCTCTTCAAACTGAAGGAGATGGAGTACATGGAGAAGATCGCCGATAAGATCAATAGCATCACTGTGTCTGGGGGTTCTCAGGTCCTGGATCAATTGAGAGATATTTTTACGAAGTAAAAGGAAAGTCCGCTTTAGCCGGGCTTTTCTTTTTTATGTAAACAGCCTGTCATTCCGGAATCTAGCAGATATCCGGGATCTCTAGCTTTCATTTTGTTGGCGAGAGATCCCGGCTCTTGGATTAAGGCCGGGATGACAGATTATGTGAGTGTAATAGAACTCTTCCTCATCTCGAAGCTTGGCAATAGGAAGGCTTGCGTGCTGAGAGATCATGTATTATGCAAAACTCTACCTGCAGAATCTCTTGGCGCATAAGAGCCATCTCGCCTGCCAGCCTCAGGATGGTACAATCTTTAAGGTTTGTTTCCCCAAATCTCACTTTCAATTTGCTCTGCCAAAAAAAGCTTCTATTTTTGTAGCCCTTTTTACACAAACAAGCTTCCTCTATGTACTGCGGCCTCGACTTTGGGACCTCCAATACCTTGTGTGCAATTGACCATGGAGAACATGGGATGAAGTATATTTCTCTGGATGGAGGAAAATCGGACATCCCCTCCGTAGCTTTTTATCCTATTCATGATCTCCATCATCCCGTTTATGGGCGTCAGGCTCTGGAACTCTACATAAATGGAGAAGAAGGACGCCTCCTTCGCAGCTTTAAGCGACTGCTGGGAACCAAATATTTTGGCTCCGGGACCATGTTGACTTCCCGTTTTAAATTAAAGTTTCACGATCTCTTTCGAGATTTTATTCAACATGTCAAATCTCAGGCAGAAGAAGGTCTGGACGAAGAACTGAGCCATGTGGTAGTTGGAAGGCCTGTGCGCTTTTCAAATTTGGAGACTGCCCATAAAAGTGGAGAATCAGATTTGACGAAAGTGGCCCAGGCCATAGGATTTAAAGAAGTAGAGTTTCAATATGAACCTATAGCTGCTGCTTTTGCCCATGAGAGCCGCTTGTCCAAAGAACAATTGGCGATGGTCGTAGACCTGGGAGGGGGTACTTCTGATTTTTCGATCATTAGATTAGGACCTGAGAGGAAGGATAAGACTTCCCGGGAAGAGGATATACTCGCCAATAATGGGATCGCTTTAGGAGGGACAGATTTTGATAGTGTGCTTTCGGTGGGGCAGGTGATGGGGGAATTTGGCTATAAAAGTAAATATGGAGCGAAAAGATTGGCGGTTCCCAATTGGCCCTATAATGCTGCTTCAGATTGGAATCGTATCGCCCTTGAACTCTATCTGCGAAAGACCTTTTTGGCTATGAAAAATGTGATCACCGAAGCGGAGGCTCCGGAAAAATTACATCGCTTTCTTAAACTGATAGAAGAGAAACGGGCCCACCATCTCTTAAAAGAAGTAGAAAGTGCCAAAATTGAGCTTTCTGCAGATGCTCAATCAGAAATTCGGATAGATTTTATTGAGGAGGGATTAAAGGTTTCGGTCGAAAGGATGCAGTTTGAATCAGATCTGCAAGAGAAGATATCTTCCCTCAAAAGTACAGCAGAAGAGGCTTTGAGGCTTGCAGCTCTGGAAGCAAAAGATATTGAACTTATCATCCTGACGGGAGGTGCTAGTGCGGTTCCCGTGGTACGACAAGCCTTTATCGAACTTTTTCCAGCAGCAGAATTGAGTACAGACAATTTGCTAGGCAGTGTTTGTGAAGGCTTATTGTATGATGCTCGGAGAAAGTTTGCCTAAATGCCTCTTGCCTTTCTTTCAGCAGGTAAAAGGGCGTAATAAATAAAGCGATTTATCGGAACCTGAACGCCATATTTTTCTGCCAGTCTCAGTACACTCCCATTTTGATATTCCAGTTCGGAGGGTTTGCCTTCCCAAATATCTCTTGCCAAAGAGGCGGTAGCATCATAGGAAAATGAATCCATAAAGCTCATGCTCTGGTCCAGGTATTCCTCTTCGATCACAATTCCCATCTTACGTGCCAAAGCATGGATTTCCTCAATCATTTCTCGCAGCAATTGCCGACTTTCTGCTTGCTCCATGATCTGTCCATAACTGACTTTTCCTACCGCCAATAAAGCACTCGTACAAATGATGATGAATTTCTTCCAAATCTCAGCCTGTATATCCTGACAGGGATTGGCGCGAATGCCTGCTGCCCGCAATAAGTCGGCAATTTCATGGATGCGCTTTGAATCTGAGTTATCCCATTCCCCAAAATGAATCAGCGGATCAACAGAGAAATGATGAATATGTCCTGCTTTTGTGATTTTACTGATGATCCTGCACGTTCCCCCAAGAACATGTTTTTCACCAAAAACTTCTTTCAGTTCTTCATAGGCCATCACGCCATTTTGCAAAGGGATCACTGAAGTATCAGGCTTCAGAAGTGGGATTGCTTGTTCAGCCAGAGCTTTCAACTGCCAGGACTTTACCCCCATAAACATGAGATCCACCTTGCCGATTTCCTCTATCTTATCTGTGGCATTAACTTTCTCCAGAGAAAAATCTCCATTTATACTTTTGATATGAATCCCATGATTTTGCAATGCTGCTAAATGGGCTCCTCTGGCCAGAAAATGAACTTCATGTCCAGCTTTTGCTAGTCGGGCACCAAAATATCCTCCGGCACCTCCGCTTCCCAGAATGGCAATTTTCATATCTGAATTAAAAAAGCTCTGCTGCCTTATCCAAACTTATGCGAGCAAACTGATCAAGACTCCTGCAGCTACAGCCGAACCAATGACTCCAGAAATATTGCTGGCCATAGCATACTGTAGCAGATGGTTTTGGGGATCGTGCTTAAGCGCGATTTCATTTGCTACCCGTGAAGCCATAGGAACAGCACTCAGACCCGTAGCGCCGATCAGGGGATTGATTTTCTTTGCAGCGAAAAGGTTATAGGTTTTTACTGCGAAAATCCCCCCAGCCACAGAAATACAGAAGGCCAAAAAGCCGCCCAGGATAATCAGGAGCGTTTGGGAGTTTAGAAAGGTATTTGCTGTCATCGTCGCACCTACACAAAGGCCAAGAAATATGGTCGATATATTCATGATGGAACCGGAGGCTGCTTTATGTAAGCGCTCTGTCAGATTGCCAGCTTCCTTCAATAAGTTTCCAAACAGAAGCATGCCCACCAGGGGAACAGAGGAAGGAACCAAAATCGCAACCAGCGTTCCCAAAACAATAGGGAAGAGGATCTTGACCGACTTCATATTTTTGATCTCCCGTTTATTAGGGAAAAGCTTGTCCTGCTCCTTCATATTGATTTTTAGTTCCTTTTCGCCTGTTGTAAATCGAACTACAAAGGGAATAATCACAGGAACCAAAGCCATATAGGAGTAAGCTGCAATGGCAATCGGACCTAATAAATGAGGGGCCAGTTTCAGGGTGGTGAAAATGGCGGTAGGACCATCTGCTCCGCCTATGATACCCAATGAAGCAGCTTCCTTTATATCAAAACCTACGGCCAATGCCCCAAAGAGAACGCTGAAAATTCCGATCTGCGCAGCTGCTCCGAAAAAGGCCAGTCTCAGGTTCCTCAACATGGGACCAAAATCAGTAAGCGCACCTACTCCCATGAAGATCAGGGGAGGTAATAGTCCCGTTTTTAGCAGGGAATAATAGAGGAGATTCATGATCCCATATTTCTTGGTCAGTTCCAGCAGACCCATACTTTCAGCAGTTTCGGCATCGACTATGTCCATGCCGCCGCCGGGAAAGTTTGCGAGAAGAAGACCAAAAGCAATGGGAACCAGTAATAGGGGTTCAAATTCTTTCTTTATCCCTAAATAGAGGAGCCCAAATCCTATGAACAACATAAGCAGGCTGCCCGGTGAATCCAACAGAGGCTGGATCGCGGTCATTTCGTAGAGTTTTCCTAATAGATCCATTCGCCTTATTGTACCTTGATGAGGACATCATCTTCCTCAATTCCTGCCCCATTATTGGCACTTATTTCAACTACCTTTCCTGCCTGATCTGCTGAAATTGCATTAAAGACTTTCATGGATTCGATATAACCAATGACGTCTCCTTTATTAATGGAATCTCCTACTTTGATCGGAGTATCAGAACTTTCTTTGGTTAAATAAAAAGTCCCTTCCAGAGGAGCCAGGATTTCTTTATAGTTCCCATTTCCATTGGAGGAAGGCTTGTCAACTTTCACATGACCATTCCCATTGGAGCTTGCTAACTCTTTGTGGTCATAAGCAACAGAAACAGTAAATTTCTCCCCATTCACATCAAGGTGAAGAGTTTTAGGTTGAAAGTTCTCAGGTACTGCAGGAGCCGAAGATGTTTGTTTTTTTGCTTTCCTTTCTGCTAAATCTACTTCAAAATCAGCTTTGGCTTTACCCGATTTATAGGCTCTGTACTGCTGAGGATGCATTGCAAGTTCCATCAGCTCTTCATTGTCTTCTCCGAAATCCCAGCCTTCTTTCTTCATTTCTTCGCGGAAACTATCCAAAGTGTCTGGATATAGATCTTTGGGTTCTCCTGTAAAGAATTCTCTGCCCTGATCTGCTGCCAGTTCCTGTAATTCCGCACCCAGCTTGCCGGGAAGTTTACCCGATTTGCCCATGAGCATATCCCAGACATTATCGGCAATCATAGACCAGCGTTCTCTGCCTTTAGCCATCTGAAGGACATTCATCATGGCTACATTTTTTACATATTGGCTGTAAGGAGTAACCAGTGGAGGATATCCCATTTGCGGCCAGATGTATTCTACTTCTTTAAACAATCGAATGAGCAGCTCATCTTGTGTTAAGGTAGATTTTTCTCTTTTCGTCAACCATTTATTCAGACCACTGAGATTCTTTTCCAGATCGGCCATCAAACTTCCCATCATGCCTCCAGGTAATCCCGGGCCTATCAGGAGAGAGTTCATATATCGGTTACGGGGATTGATGTAGTATCCCAGAAAGTCGTCGATGAATTCCTGAGTCAGACTACGGACATGCATATAAGCATCCATATTGATATCCGGAACCGTGAATCCATCATCCTTGAGCATCTCATGTACCGTGAGTAAATCTGCATGACCTGTACCCCATGAAAGCGGTTCCATGCCTACATCAATGATATCTGCTCCTGCACGCGCTGCTTCCAAAGATGAAACTACGGAGAATCCGGGAGCAGAATGGCCATGATACTGAACGAGGGTATCCGGATATTTCTTTTTAATACCCGCTACCATTTTTCCTATAGAAGTGGGACGACCGATACCTGCCATGTCCTTGATGCAAATCTCATCGGCACCTGCTTCGATCAATTCATAGGCCATATTGACGTAATAGTCAACGGTATGAATCGGAGACCAGGTAATACTTAATGCCGCTTGGGCTACCATGCCTCCTTCTTTTGCGAAGCGGATAGAATCTTTGATGTTTCGGGTATCATTGAGTCCATCAAAGGAGCGAGATATGTCTGTACCTTGTAGCTTTTTTACCTTAAACATCAGCTTGCGCACATCTTCAGGTACCGGACTCATGCGTATGCCATTGAGCCCACGCTCCAACATTTGGGTTTGAATCCCAACATCATTGAAAGGCTGGGTCCATTCGCGGACACATTTATTGGGGTTTTCACCAAAAAGGAGGTTGATCTGTTCAAAGCCTCCTCCATTGGTTTCGACCCTTCTGAAACAACCCATTTCAATAATAGCCGGTGCTACACGGATTAACTGGTCGACACGTGGCAGGTACTTCCCGGAGGATTGCCACATATCTCGATATACTAAACAAAAATCAATACTCTTAGCCATAATGCCAGACGTCTATGTTGTATAATAATTGAGTGCTGAAAAAGTGAATTATACTCTAAGTGGATGGTTTTTTTGAGATCTCTCGGATCTTGGCTTTGCCAAGGGTACTGAGTTCAACAGCCGTAACTATGGCTGCCATAGTTGAGGGAGAGACCTGTGCAAGGGGGCTATCTTCCGTTTGGGGAAGATGCTCTTCGACAGTTACTAAAAATTTATTGGAGAATATTATGAGGGCATTTCCTGAGAGAACAACCAGCCCTAAAACCAGGAAGATACTGATCATCCCAATTCCCAGCAGACTTAGCGCTTCATTAAATGGCCCTGTGGATACGTTTAATAATAACGCATTCATAGTCACGAGTAGTAAGGTAGAATCTTAGAAACAGGATTTGGTCCTGCTAACTATATCTATCAAAGATATCTATAAATAAAGGGAATTCTAAAATATTTTGAGATAATGCCTCAAATTAAAGAGAATGAGCTCGAAAACTACTTTAAAGCCTTAATTGATCTTCCTGAAAGACTCGGGCGAGATTTTCCAATAAGATAGTTGCATGCTTCTCTCCGAAGGCTAATGGAGGCTTTATTTTGATCACATTATGGAGAGGACCATCTACGCTCATGAGGATTCCTCTTTCCCTCATTCTATTTGCCAAATAAGCACAGGCTTCTGCTGCGGGCTCTTTGCTTTCCTGATCCTTTACCATCTCAAATCCCAGAAATAAGCCATGTCCCCGGATATCTCCAATGATGGGATGTAGACCTTGTAGATCTCTCAAGCCCTTCAAGAGGATATCGCCTACATTTTTGGCGTGTGCCTGCAAATTTTCCTCCTGCACGATTTTCAAAACTTCTCTTCCAATGGTACAGGAAACCGGATTCCCACCGAAAGTATTGAAGTACTCCATCCCATTTGCAAAAGCCTCTGCAATTTCTGGTCGACAAACCACTGCTCCCAGTGGATGTCCATTTCCTATGGGTTTTCCCATACTGACAATATCCGGCACCACTCCCTGCAATTCAAAACCCCAGAATTGATCTCCCACTCTTCCGAATCCTACTTGAACTTCGTCGGCTATACATATTCCCCCTGCATCGCGAACAGCTTTATAGGCATGCTTTAGATAAGTAGGTGGCAATACAATTTGGCCGCCGCAACTGAGGATGCTTTCGTGGATGAAAGCAGCAAAGCCTCTTCCCTTTTCCTGTAGTTTGCTTATTTTTTGTTGAATATGGGACGCATATTTTTCGCCTGCATCAGGATCATCATAGGCATATAATCCCCGATATCCATCAGGCATAGGAGTAATATGAATAAAATCCTCCGGGCCATTTCCTCCCTTCGCATTGAATTTATAGGGACTGATCTCAATACATGCCTGGGTATTCCCGTGATAGCCAACGTCAACTACCAGCATATCTTTCTGCCGGTTGTAGGTTCTTGCCATCCTCAGAGCGAGTTCATTGGCTTCACTGCCAGAATTTACAAAGAAAGCTACCGAGAGAGGATCAGGCAGGCTGGCAGTTAATTCTTCCGCAAAGGCAATAATCTGCTCATGTAGATAGCGGGTATTGGTATTGAGAATGGCCATCTGCTTTTGTGCAGCACGAACTATTCGGGGATGCTGGTGTCCGACATGAGGAACATTATTGACCGTATCGAGATATCTTCTGCCATCTCTGGCATAAAGGTATTGGAGATAGGCCCTTTCCATATGTAAAGGCTTTTCGTAAGAAAGGCTCAGATTTTTCCCTAAATGTGCTTTTCGTTTTGCCAGCAACTCATCTTTTTCTCTTTTTTGAATTGGCTGATAAAGGCTTCCTGTGATTAATTGAGGATCGGGACAAATACTCAGCCAGGTCTTTCTTTGATGGGGAAAGGCAACTCCAGGAAAATCACCAACTTTCCCCAACATATCCAGCATGATTTGAAAGTGCAAATGCGGAGGCCACATTCCATTTATCCTTCTATTTCCGATTTTTGCAAAGCTTTCTCCTCCTTCTATCCTTTGCCCAACTTCCAGTCCTTCAATAGAATCAAGGCTGAGATGACCATACAGGGTATAAAAAGTTAATTCCTTATTTATCTCATGCTCCAGGATTATGGTAGGTCCATAGTCGCGTTCGAAATCATTGTTGTGGAAACTGTGAACCTTTCCCGCCAGAGGTGCATGTATCTCCGTTTCTGCAGGCAGGAAGACATCCAGTCCTATATGTAAAGTCCGCCAAATGGAGCCATTGTTTCCCTGGATCTCATAAGCATCTGTGGTGTAAACAGGTCTGATTTCATCATATTTTCCTATCCCCAGATCAGTTTCAGCTACTCCAAGAATGTCTATTACTTTTTTATCAAAACTTTCAATGCTGTCAAAATCACCATTGTTCCCTAACTCCAGACTACCAACACCCAAATCGAATATGTGCTTTGCTTCTTTGTTTATGTTCCGCTTAAATAAAGGAGAAAAGCTTGCCATTAATGCCCAATCTCTGAAGCTTGATGTTTTGGGATGAGGAGTGAAACCACAAACTTCACGGAAACGATATTCAACGAAATTTGGAGAAAGTCGATAAAATTTATCCAGGAGTTCCCATGCTGGTTTCTCACTGATCAATAAATATTCATTGTCGGGATGCTCGTGCTTATTCCTCGCTGAACAGGTAACACTGATCAAGAGCCTCGCACATACCAGAGGAAAGAGCGCTTGCAGTTCCTCTTCTCTCAGTGGAAACTCCTGATGGAAGCCTTTTAGAATCGGAAGGGCAGCTTCCAGTGGATCTTCTTTTCCCATACATGCATAGGCCATTGCAACAGCCAGTTCATTGACAGTATATGAAAAGATCGCATCGCCAAAATCTATCAGAGAACTTACAATTCCTTTTTTTGGATCGACGAGGATATTATAATCATTTGCATCATTGTGGATGAGGCTTTTTCTGAGTAAATCTTTGAGAGGAAGCACTCTTTCTTTAAATAGATACAGGAAGAAATCAGCTTTTTCTCTTTGGGGGGGATTTGTAAAAAAATGAAAATCCTTTTCCACCCAAACGGCTTCCTTCACATCCCACTTAAACCATCTGTGGCCGACCTCATGGTCAAAGCCTTGCAGATGTTTGCTATAAAGCCCGCAAATTGTTCCGAGACTCTGAAGCAAATCTTCGCTATGGGGATTTACCTCAGCCCAGAGTTTTCCCGGAACCCAGCTCAGCAGCCTTTGCATACGCTTTTCTCCCTCCTGAGAAATAAAGCTTCCTATTTCTTCTCCAGCCAGATTGTCTTGAACTTTGGGTAAAACCATGTCCGGAGACTTACTGGCCAGAAAGCGGAACATGGCATTTTGCATGTGGAGGTTCTTTCTGTCGGAATCGGCGGAGGCTATTTTGAGGATGTATTCTGCGCCTTCATCTGATTTTAGGTAGTAATTATAGTCTACCTCGCCTGCGAGTTTTTTTGCTGTGCACTTAATTCCATAGTGCTCAGATACCCAAATAGATATGTAGTCAGTAGTGGGGATTTTCATGCATCGAAGATATCAAATTGGTGTAAAAAAGCCTGTCAGACTTGATATTTTATGCAAAAAAAAGCCATTGGGAAGTGAACAATAACTATTTCACAAAATGAATAGTTTTTTTGTGAAAAATATAGTATCTTTATATTCCTTGAGACTAAGAGCTAATCGGACCAATTTTTCTTAAGTTAATAGCTGTTTCAAGTCTCCATTCTTGTAGTCCTATTTGGGAACCATCCTATTCTTACTGATCCTGTTTGTCGCCTTGCCCTGGCCCCTGTGCCTACATTCTTTTACTATTGCAACCTGCCTGGATTTTGACAAACAAACCCTATGAGAAACAGGTTGTTTACGTTATTGTTTCGGATAGATAAAGCTCCCAAAGGGGAGCTGGCTACGGTATCCGACCTTAAAAAATACTTGTTTGATAGGCTGGTAATGGTGTCCCTGCTTACCAGCCTTCCTCTGATCCTATTCCTGATTCTTTTTGAGACTTATCCTCTTGGAATAGCTTTCTGCATTATTGGTATATTCTTTCTGATTATCAGTCTGCTTTATTACCGGGAAATTCGGAGACCTGCCATGCTTGTCAGCATGATTGTTTTGTTTCCGCTCGCCACTATATTGGCTGTCATTGCCCAACCCATTCCTGCACTCGCTATTACGCAGTTTGCCTATTTCCTGATCGCATATCTTTCCGGAATGCTCAAGAAGGTGCCTTTGTGGGGCAAACTTCTTCTTTTGAGTTGTATCTTTTTAAGTGCAAGTTCTTTCTTGTTTATAGATCCTCTCCTGAAGTTTGAGCATATCATCATTGTCAATGCTTATTTTATTCTGAAAGCCTTTTTGCTCCAAATCATTTTCATCTATATCTACCAAAATTATTTCGAGCGAAACCAACATAAATTGAAACTGGATCAACAGGATTTGCGATTCAACCTAAAACACTTGAAAATCGCGCCCTGGAGATATTCGTTTAGCAACCAAAAGTTTAAGGCATCTTCCCTTTTCCGGAGCACTTTTGGATACGAAGCGCAGGATGTCCTTGAGATTGAAGAAGCTTTGATCAATCGAATTCCAGCTGAATACCGAAAAAGCCTGATTCAGGCATTAGAGAATCCTGAGGAATGTAGAACCCTTGATTTTATCTATAGCATAGAAAACAAAGGGGAAAAGAAATATTTCCATTTGAGAGGGGAGAGCAATTTCGATGAAGATGGAAGAGCGGATGAATTTTTTGGGTCCATTGAAGATGTCAGTGCTCGTATGCGCAAAGCCGAAGAGGTAGCTTATTCTCAATCTTTATTGGCGGCAACTCTGGATTCCTCTGTAAACGGAATTCTCGTCATAGACAGAAGAGGAAAAGTACAGGAATATAATCGCAAGTACCTTGAAATGTGGGATACCTCTGTTGAAAATATTGAAGGGAAAAAATTGATGGAATTGGTATCGGAGATGCCTGTGAGATTGGAAAATCCAGAGGTTTTTTACCGGGATGTCGAAGAGGTATTGAAAGATAATCGGGCAGAGACTTTTACAGAAATCCGCCTGGAGGACGGTAAAATATTTGAAGTTCATTCTAAGCCCCATTTACATAAAGGGAAAGTGGTGGGAAGAGTGCTATCCTTCAGGGATATAACTTCTCAAAAACGAGATGAGACTTTACTCAAAAATAATGAAGAGAAATATCGGACGCTATTTGAATCTTCTGCCGATGGGATTCTCTTACTGGATTTGGAGGGGCGGAAAGCGATTGATTGTAATGAGCAAATGCTTCAGCTCTTTGAAGCCAGCCGCGATGAAATCCTGCATGCAAATACCCTCACTTTTAGTCCCAAATTTCAGCCTGATGGTAAGACCAGCATAGAAAAGAGGGAAGAAGTCTTTCAGATAGATAAAGCCCAATCAGAGATCAGGCGTTTTGAATGGCAGTATGTCAGCAAGTTTGGCAATAGCTTTGACGCTGAGGTAATTGTTTCGCCTTTTGAATTTCAGGGAAGGGCCCATGCGATCCATATTATTCGGGATATCTCAGAACGGAAGGCTTTGATGAAAGAACTCGAACAAAAGAACAGTACGCTGGAAGAAAAGGTCAAAGAAAGAACCCTTCATCTGGAAATGATCAATGCTGAACTTAAGCGTTCGAATGATGACCTGGAACAATTTGCTTATGCAGCATCCCACGACCTGAAAGAACCCCTGCGAATGGTAGGTAATTTTGTAGGCTTACTGGCGAGAGATTATGAAGAAAATCTGGATCCGAAGGCACATCGATACATTCGTTTTGCGACAGAAGGGGTAAAGCGGATGACCGAGCAAATGAAAGGCCTACTGGAGTTTTCTCTGATGGGGCGTTCAGAAATGAACCTCAAAGACACGGACTTAAATACAGTCTTGAAAAAGAATGTTCTCAATCTTTCGGTCTTTCTAGAAGAAAAGAGCGGGACAGTTCACCTACCGGAAAAAAGCACCCAATTGAGTTGTGAGCCCGTGATGTTGGGCATTCTGTTCCACAACCTGATTTCCAATGCCCTGAAATTCAACAAAAGTGAGCATCCACAAGTATGGATCAAATACCGCCATGTCGGTGCATTTGTTAAAATTTGTGTCAGGGACAATGGCATTGGAATTTCGGAAGACAATCAGAAAAAGATCTTTGAGATCTTCAAACGCCTCCATCGTCCCAATGAGTTTGAAGGAACAGGTATCGGCCTGGCTATGTGTAGAAAAATTGTACATAGGCATGGAGGAGATATCTGGGTAGAGTCTGAGCCCGGCAAAGGAAGTGTTTTCTGCTTTACCCTACCTAGCCGTAAACTCGTCAATCCAGAAGCCAATATGCAAATGAGCCTCAAGCACTAGGATATTTGGGCTTTCAATTTCGACTCATGCGATAATTTGTAAATAATCAGTAGTTTTAGGTTCCGGCAAAAGGATCTAACTATGATTGTTCGCAAGACGCTGCTATTTCTCTTCTTACTTTTCTTCTCTCAAGATATATTGGCAAAAATTGCTTTGCCCTCTCTTTTTCAGGATGGGATGGTATTGCAGCAAAACTCATATGCCAATATATGGGGAAATGCTGCGGCGGGAGAAGCGATAGAAGTCTTTGCGAGTTGGGACAGTATCGGTACCACTACTTTTGCTGATACCAAAGGAAAATGGCTGGTTCAAATTCCTACGCCTGAAGCCGGTGGACCTTATCGGATTTTGATAAAGGGAGAGGATCAGGTAGAAATAAAAGATGTCCTGATCGGAGAGGTTTGGATCGCTTCAGGTCAATCAAATATGGAATGGCCCCTGGAAATGACGGAGGGAGGAAAAGCGGAGGTTGGGCGTGCAAATTCTCCAAGGATCCGAATTTTCAAAGTCAAGAAAACGGTTTCCTCTACTCCTCGCATTGATTGTGAAGGCAGTTGGCAGGAAGTAAATAGTTCGCAAATTGCTGATAAAAGTGCGGTAGCCTGGTACTTTGCCCGTAAGTTGGAGGAAGAGCTTGACATCCCTATTGGGATCATCCAAACAGCATGGGGAGGTACACCCGCTGAGGCCTGGACCCCACGGGATGCCTTGGAAAGTCAGGCAGATTTCCAGCCAATGATGCGGGCATTTGATGAAGCTCTTAGCCGACATCGCGAATTTCCAAACCAATACCCTGACCCTATACAGGCTAAAAATCCCGGTATTTTATACAATTCCATGCTTTCACCTTTGATCCCATTTACCATTCGAGGGGTTATTTGGTACCAGGGAGAATCAAATACCTATGATCCCTGGCTATATCGCAAACTCTTTCCATTTATGGTTCAGAGCTGGAGGAGAAATTGGGGCTATCGCTTTTCTTTTTATTATGTACAGATCGCACCTTTCAAATATGCGACTCCTCTTTCCGGTACAGGTATCCGGGAAGCCCAGGATTATAGCCAAAGAATTGCACGTTCGGGTATGGTGAGTACAATGGATCTGGGCAATCCCGAGGATATACATCCCCGAAAGAAACAAGCCGTTGGAGAGCGACTGGCAAATATGGCCCTCGTCAAGGACTATGAAAAGACAGGAATTCCCATTAGCGGGCCGGTTTTTAAAGAAGCTAAACAGATAGGGGATAAACTGGAAGTGTCCTTTTCTTTTGCTGAAAGTGGCTTGAGGCTACAGGATGATGAAACGAATTTCACTATCGCGGGAGAAGATCGAATATTCTATCCTGCAAAAGCGGAAATAATCGAAGATAAGATCGTGCTAAGCAGTCCGAAGGTAAGCAGTCCCCTGGCTTGCCGCTATGCCTGGAAGGATGAGGCTGAAGCGAGCCTCTTTAATCAGGATGGCCTACCTGCTTCTTCCTTTCGATCAGACAAATGGCCCGTCTTTTTTAGCAAGGTTCAAATCAATCCCAGCTATAATGCTTCTCTGGGGGAGTTTGAAGTGAATTTGAGTTATGCCGGTAGTGAGCCACATAGAATTAGATATACCATAAATGGGGTGGAGCCTTCTCTCAAGAGTCCTCTTTATGAGAAAGCCTTCCTTGTGAAAGCTCCTTTGGATATAAAAGCGGTTGCTGCAGGGGAAAATAGCCTCGCCAGTTTTGTCAGTAGCCAAAGTATTTTTCTCAATAGGGCCTGGGAAGGAAAAATCATTAGACAAACCAAAGCAAATCCCACCTATGCAGGCAAGGGAAGCAATACCCTCATCAATGGAGTCGAAGCACAGAATGGATTTCTCGATCCGGAATGGCTGGGATATCGGGATAAAGAAGTTGAAGTTGTGATGGATTTTGGGGAGAAAAAACAGTTCCAGGCAGTTCACCTGAGATTTATCCAGCAGCTAAATGCGCTCATCGATATTCCTGAAAAAATCGAAGTTTTGTACTCCTCTAATGGAAAGAAATACAAATTGCTGGAGGAAAGAAAAGGGCTGACAGAAGAGGTGGATGATCGGAATGAATACAAACTCTTTAATCACAGCATCAATTTGGAAAGCAGGAAAATCAGGTTTCTTAAAATCCGACTTAGACGATCAGATGCAGAAAGCCATCACTGGGTTTTTTGGGATGAAGTCAGGCTTGAGTAGCTCCCACTTCTTAATCTGCCCAAATTTTCCGAATTTGAAGACTGGATCTATTTCTATATGAAAGACTACTACCCCTATCTCATCAGCCTATCATTGGTATTGCTTGTAATACTGGCATTGGCTCTGACTCCCGGAGTTCCAGAAGCCACAGGAAAGGTACATCCTGAATTCAAAACCATGCTTCACAGTTCCAATAGCCAGGCTAGTTCAGCAGCTATCCGATATTTGGGATTTGCCTTTGGCCTGGGGATCATTGGCATCTTTGGAGCAAGTCTTTTTTGGGGCAGCAAAAGAGCCAAGGATGGAGGCTTCAAAAGAAGTGATCTTCTGATCGGTATGGGGATTTACTTTATAACGTATTGTGGGCTCGTCTTCAGTTCCTGGCAATACGATCATGTAGAAGCACCCATTTGGGGAGGGCTACCCATACCAACGGCCTGGATGTTGTATGGGATCTGGTTCGTTCCGGTAGTTTTTATCTACCTCTATGTACGGGGATTTGAAAAGCATGTGATTTCTCCGGAAGAAGAAGAAGCTTTTCAGAAAATCATTAGAGATAGAACCCAAAGAAATCAGACTGAATAAGAAATTATGAGCGATACGATACAAACCGCAGCAAGCCCGATTCGAACGGGAGCAGAATATATTGAAAGTTTAAGGGGAAGAGGATTGGAGATTTACCTCTTTGGCGAAAAAGTAAAAGAACCGGTAGATCATCCCATGATCCGACCTTCTATTAATGCCGTAGCCAAGACCTATGATTTAGGAGTCAGTAATCCAGAGCTGGCTACCGTAATTTCTCCTTTTACCGGAGAAAGGATCAGTCGCTTTCTCCATGTATGTACCAGTAAAAAAGACCTGGTCATGCAAAACAAAATGCAGCGAAAACTGGGCCAACTCACGGGGACCTGTTTCCAGCGCTGTGTAGGCATGGATGCTTTCAATTCTCTCTATTCGGTTACCTATGAGATGGATGAAAAACATCAGAGCCCTTATCATGATCGCTTGAAAAAATTCCTGACCCATGTGCATAAAAACAACTATGTGATAGGAGGTGCGATGACGGATGTGAAAGGGGATAGAAGCTTGCCACCGCATTTACAAGCTGATCAGGACCTCTATGTGCATGTTACAAAACGAAGCGCAGAGGGGGTATATATCACCGGAGCAAAGGCACACCAAACGGGTTGTATCAATTCGCATTGGCTACTCATCATGCCTACTACTCGATTGGGAGAAAAAGACAAGGATTTTGCGATAATAGGAGCCATTCCTGTAGATGCTCCGGGCATCACCTATATCTATGGGCGTCAGTCCTGTGATACGAGAGCAATGGAAGGAGGGAGTCTCGATGTAGGGAATGCCAAATACGGAGGACAAGAGGCCATGATTATCCTGGAAGATGTCTTCATTCCGAATGAGTATATTTTTATGGATGGAGAATATGAATTTGCCAGTATGCTGGTCGAGCGATTTACTTCCTATCATCGCAGGAGCTATGTCTGTAAATCCGGAGTAGGAGATGTATTGATTGGCGCGGCTGCCAGCATAGCTGAGTATAATGGAACTGCCAAAGCCTCCCATATCAAAGACAAACTCATAGAGATGACCCATCTCAATGAAACCATCTATGCTACGGGAATAGCGGCTTCTCATCAAGGCTTCGAAACCAAATCCGGAGCCTATATCTGCGATGACATGATCGCCAATGTGTGCAAACATCACGTAACCAAAATGCCCTATGAAATCGGGCGACTAGCCCAGGATTTGGCCGGTGGCCTGGTGGCAACCATGCCAAGTGAAAAAGACCTCAATCATCCGGAGATCGGCAAGTTGTTGAGGAAGTACCTGAAGGCAAGAGAAGACGTAGATACGGAAGATCGAATGCGGATTCTGCGCTTGATTGAGAATATGACGCTAGGACGAAATGCCGTAGGCTATTTGACCGAAAGTATGCATGGAGCAGGATCGCCCCAAGCCCAAAGAATCATGATTGCCCGATCCATGCAATTAGCGTATAAGAAACGCCTGGCAAAAGTTCTGGCAGGAATTGAACTAGAAGGAGACAAGGATAGCATAGGCGAAGAACTGGGAAGCTACTTCGCCAGAGTATTTAAGATTGAAGGTTAAGCATGGAGGAATACAGGCATCACATCATTCTTTCGGCCCTGGGCATATATATGGTCCTCTGTATCGTCATCGGGATATGGGCATTGCGAAAGACTACAAGTGTAAAAGATTTTTTTATGGCGGGGCGGGACCTGGGAATTATGGTGGCAGCTTTCGCCATTTTTTCCAGCACCATGAGTGGTTTTGGCTTTGTCGGTGGACCCGGCCTGGTCTATCGCATGGGGATGAGTTCGGCCTGGATGGCAGTCTGTGCCATGATTGGCTTTTCTTTATCGACTTTCTTATTGGCCAAAAGACTTCGTCTCTTTGCCGAATTGGGAAACTCTGTTTCTCTTCCGGATGTAGTCAAGCTTCGTTACAATAGCAATACCACTTCCTTCCTGATCTCGATAGCGATCTTACTCGGAGTGCTTGGCTATCTGGCAACGCAGATCAAAGCTATGACTGTGGTTCTTAGAGACATTCTGATCGAGACTCCCTGGGTTGATGCAATTTCTCTGGAAGCTTGTATGCTGATTTCCTGTTCGATACTTGTGTTTTACAGCGTAACGGGAGGTATCATTGCCTCTGTTTACACAGATATCATTCAGGGAGGAATCATGGTGGTGGCATCCATCTTGATTTTCATAGCTGCTATTTTTGCTTTTGAAGGAGGTTTTGGGGAAATCAGCCAGATCATCCAGCAAGATGATCCGGCGGCGATGAGTCCCTGGGGAACCCTGGGGATGATTGGATGTTTGTCCTGGTTATTTGTCTTTGCACTGGGAGGAGCGGGGCAGCCTCATGTCATCACCAAGATGATGATGAATAAAAAGATCTCCGATGCCCGTTTTATTTTGCCTGTTTCAGCTTTTGGCTATATGTTCTCAGCTTTACTCTGGATCAGTATTGGCCTGGCCATGCGTGCAGTGGTTTTAGATGGAAGTCATCCCGAATTGGGCAATGCAGATGAAGCGGCTTCTCAATTTCTACAACATTATGCTTCCCCCATTTTAGCAGGAGTTGTATTTGCCGGATTATTCGCAGCTATCATGTCCACCGCAGATGCTTTTCTGAATATTGGTACAGCAGCCATCATACATGATATACCCAAAGCTATCGGAAAGAGAATTCCCAATGAATTATTCTGGGCGCGGATGGTTACCTTTCTGTTGACCATTCTGGCGGGTGCATTCGCCCTTTATACGGGAGATTTGGTTGCTATTTTGGGAGCTTTTGGTTGGGGAACTTTCGCAGCAGCGATAGTCCCGGTAGTTGCCATAGGCTTTAACTGGAAACGCGCAACTCCCAAGGCTGCAAACATTGCCATCATTTCCAGCCTGAGCGTCAATTTTATCATAAAAATTTTCAAGATTCCTTTGCCCTACTCAATAGACGTAGGAGCCTTCGCACTTTTCGTTTCCATGTTCCTCTTTTTTACAATTTCTCTGATGGATAAACCCCAGGAACTTGATCCGGATGTGTCTAAGATTATGGATATCTAAACATCAGCCTTGCTGTCATTGCGAGGCGGAAAGTCCAGCAAAAAAATCTCCTTGAACCTAATAAGTTTTCTGAGTTGAGGGGAGTACTTCGCTTCCCCCGCAATGACAAAGACTTTGTGAAACTATTTCTCGATTTATATCCAGCCTATTTTGGTTCCAGACCGTCAATAATCCGGTCATAGTTGACAGGATGAATCTCATTCCCTTCTTTATCCCTAAGTTGTTCTAAAGCCAGTTTATAGGCGGTATTCCGGGCTTCTGAGCTGCTTGTCTCGATATGTGGAATTACTCCCTGCTTTTCAAAGCTTGTTTGTGTAACGGCATTTATGCTTTGCTGACAGGCAACAGTCAATAGGAATCGATCAGCCGCCCGATGCTGAGAGGCTCCATTGCCAGCGCCAGCGCTGCGTTCCCCTATCACCATAGCTCGATCCAAATGCTTCAACATATAGGCAAAAGACTCTGCAGCTGAACCTGTTTTTTTATCGATCAGAATGTACAATGGCAAATCAGGAAGCTTCTTGCCGGGTACATCAGCTTGAGTATAAATACTGCTTCTATTATCGTCATGGCGGCAATAGTAATCGGATAGGTGAATGACCTCTCCGTCAAAAAAGTAACTGATCATATAGGCTACAATTTCTTCGAAACCTCCTCCATTAGCGCGCAGATCTACTATAAGGGCATCCGTTTGCTCGATATTTTTTATGGCTTGTTGAATAATTACCTGAGCGGCCTCAAAATGGCGCCAGGAAGTGAAATGACTAACTTTAATATATCCAATATTCCCATCCAGAATCTCTGTTTTCTGAAAACCGTAATTGCTCCATGCCCCACGTCGATCTACCAGAATATGGCTACTATCATTGGATTGACGATCCCCAGGCGGAATGGCTTCGACATACATATGGAGGTCTCCATTTACAGATCGAAGGTCTCTGGTCAATCGACGGGCCAGGCTATCAGGATGAGACAGATCAGCATAAGCTCCCGCAACTAATTTTTCCTGAAGCAGTTCGCCCATGAGTTGGCCCGTATCCTGGCTGATATAGAATTCTTCTGCCAGGGCTGAGATTCTGTGAACAAGGCTATCGAGTTCAGCTTTTCTGACAGGGGAAATATCCTCAGACTGTGCAAACACTTGACAGGGTAAGCAGAGTAGGAAGGAAAGAAACAGACTTCCGAAAAGGATTCTAGGTATTGGCATAACAGAGGTGTTGAGCATCCGGTTGGTTCCGGATTTACAACAAAGTTTGGGCTTCCTCTTCGCTTAAAATAGAATGAAATTAGCTTTCTAGTATCAGAATTTCTGGAAGTGACGTGGCAGGAAACCAGTCGCATGTTTGAAGTTGCGAATGAAATGGCTTTGGTCAGAGAATCCACAATGCATAGCGATTTCGGTAAGGGACATTTCTGAATTTTTGATCAAAGGGATGCTATGGTTAATCTTGAGTTTTCGTTGGTACTCTCCCAGGGTGCAATGAAAATACTTCCGAAAGTTTTTGGAAATGGTGATTGGGTGGAGGTGTAGCAGCCTGGCCATCTCGGAAAGGCTTAGCTTTTCATTCCAGCTATCATGGAGCAAATCTTTCAATTTTGGGACCCATTCTGGTTTGTTATTCCTTTCCTCCTTTTGACTGCTGAGGAGTTCGAGGAGGAGGCTGAGTAAATAGCTTTGGGGTTCATTTTCTCCTGCCAGCAATTCCTGCTGCATTTTCAAAATCAGGGCTTTCGCATTTATGTTATTATAGAGGGCTCTTTTGATTCCTGATTCTGACAATTGATATGTTTTAAGAAAGGCAGGAGCGATTTCGATATTGGCGCTTTTAGAGATGGCATTAGGAGAGATCCATCGATGTGTTTCTTCTGCATGGTAAAAGAAGATGCTTCCATCCTTCTCCGTATATTGCTGGGCTTTTTTTGTTTCAGATTTCCCTCCCTGAAAGACGAAACAGATATGCAGATTTTCATGACAATGCCAGTCAGGATTACCTTTATTTTGGGCATACTGCGTATGGCTCAGCGTACTCCCTTCAATTTGCTTACTCAGCACAATTTCGCCCGTATATTCTCCTTTTTGTAGAATTTGCATGATTTGCTGCTTATTACAGCTTAAACGAAGATTCCCCTCACAAGTTCAATTTCCCTCTTCCTCCTCAAAAATAAATGTTTGCCTCTTTCACTAGTCTGAATCTGATCGAAGAGACCTTAAGAGGAAGCCTTTTTTGAATCATCTTTTATTTAGCTTAAGGAATATTCATGTCCCAATTTCAGTAATCTGAACACTTCCTCATCCAATTCTTCCGGCCGACTGATTCGGATATGGTAGGCATATTTTTTCCCCCATAGTGTCTGCTTTTTGATCTTTTTAGACGAGATTTCCTCATCATGGTAAAACTTTACATCCAACTCTTTTTTCATAGGACGGATGATGAGCCAGGCTTTTTTACTGGTTGCGATTATGGTATTGACAGAAGCTCCAATGCTACAGGGTTCCCATCTGCTGATAACCTGAATAATATCATCATAGGCCAATACCATCTCATCAGACTTACCCTCGAATAATTCTCCGATATCCTTCAGGGTACACATATGACTCTGATTGTTTTTCTGGAATTGTCTTTTACATCTTGGACACTGCCACATAGCTACTTAAGCTTTTAGAGCTAAATATGTTTCTATTTGTTTTTGATGATGCCTAACGTGATAGATGGCATTATATAGCATTTCCCGTAAGCTAATCAATTTCAAAAGAGGGTGAGGGATAAGCAAACTATCCAGATCTTCATCGCTCATCTTTTCGATGAGTTTAGAAAGCTGAGGAACTAATGAAGAAAGTTGATCCAGCATCTCCTTTCTGGGAGGTATTTCTTCCTCTCCCGGGACAAATCGGCCAGGGGCTTTTCCTCCAGCAGCAAGTAACTTCTGATAAGCGGATAGTAGATCTTCGTAAGATCTAGCGGTCCTTTCCTCTCGTCCAAACTTCTTCTCAATTATGGCCGGAGGCAAAGCATAAACCTGGACCAAAGGGGCTACACTTAAATTGATATGATTCAATTGACGAGCTGCATCCCATTTGCCTTCATGTCTGTAACCATAGTCTTCTTCTGAGAGACTGGATACATAGTCGATAAATGCCTGGTAATTTTCATTCAGGACCTTTATGATTTCTTCTTTTTTCATGTAGTGGGGCTAAAGGGTGGATGAAATCAATTTACTCAATTCAACAGCCTGGGCGTATAAACCCGTTTAAGAAAAGGACCCAAGAAGTGTGAAGCGTTTTCTTTATTGATCTTCCTCACGCATAGGCTCAGAAAGAAAATACTGATCGAATTTCTTATCAAAAACACCCATAAGCATACTGCTATCCGAATTACTGATACTCATCCAGGAACCTCCATTTAGCGAGAGTTTGTATTCCTGATTCCCTTGCCCAATCACCGCCTGATGATTGCAAGGCAGGTGATCAAAGATGTGATGCCATTCAGAACCCTCTATAACCCTTGAGCTTTTCAAGATTTGGCTGATTACTTTTTCATCCAACTCCCATCCCTCGCAAACGGAAGGATCGTCCATGGAAGAGGGATAGTCATGAGGAGTGCTGATTTCTGATATGGTAAAGGGAAGTTTGGGGTCGAAAAATGCTGTTTCTAGGGCGAGATCAGAATCAGGAGAATTGCTGCTTATCTCTGAAACAGATGCTTCCCGATCCAGTTTTGGCTTTTTATCAGACGAATTGGCACATGCTATGAGGGAAAGGAGAGCGAGGCAGGAGAATAAATGCAGGACTTTCATATGTTGGACTAAAGATATTCAGGAATTGCTGATAAATACAATTTGTCAATTACATTTCCCTGCTGTAAAAAGAAAACCCCACAAATGTGGGGCATAGTTAATTTTTAGGAAGTTAAGTTCTCGTGAATGGAAGACGGAAATCAATCCTCCAATTCTTCACAATGAAAGTTCTGATAATTTACCATAGCGATTACCTCATCATAGGATAATTCATCTTTGGCTTCGATACGTAACACCTTGTCGATGTCTTCGGTATCCACGGTCCATTTTGCAATGTCAGGGTGACTATTCAGGAGATCTTGAACCTGATCCACGGCCTCGTCATCCTGGAGGTCTGTTTTGAGAATGAGAATCTTCATGAATCTGTGTTTGACGTAAAGTAGACGAAAGGATTACAAATGTGTAATGCTCACGAATTCAAAAATACTTTTCTCAAATATGAATTTCATTGATTTGAGTTAAGAAATGATTTAAGTTTTTGTTCTTTTTAAGGGTCTACATCATAAGGGGTTTGCCCCTTTTTTACGGAAAAAAGGGGCGCAAAAACCGTCAAAATTCTAAAGCCTGGCTCTGTCCGGCCCCGAACACCGAATTTTGATGGCCCTCGCACGTTTAGTTGAACACCATTGGTATGCTTATGCCACTTGCTCTCTTTCACGTATCCTTTTTCTGATACGACTTAGGGATTCCGGCTTGATGCCCAAATAGCTGGCAAGCTGGTATTGGGGGACTCTTTGAAGGAGGTCCGGCCGTTTGTCCATGAGTTTTACATAGCGCATTTCCGGATCGAGGTTGTGGTAATCATCAAACATGATTTCCTGTTCGACCATCATCTGGCTACTGAACTCCCGGGCGAGCAAATCAAACTTGGGAACTTCGCGGAAAAGTTCGTCGGTTTTCTCCTGATCTCCCACAGACAAAATGCAATCTTCCGTACAAGCCAAATAGTAGGAGGAAGGTTCCTGGGTCATGAGGCTGATGGGATTGATGGGTTGGTACTCTGTATAAAAGGCGGTGGTCTTTTCTTCACCTCCCATGACGTAATACTTCCTGACACAGCCCTTGACAACAAAAAAGCAGTGCTGGGCTATTTCTCCTTTTTTAAGCAAAAAGCTCCCTTTTTTGAAGTGCTGGAAATTGAGACTTGAGAGAAAGATTTCCTCTTCACGAGCATCCAGTTCGACGTACTGGCTCATAAAGGCTAAAAGTTCCTTTTCCATTGAATAGAAAATTAGTTCTTGTGGTGTATAGTATTAGTTGGGAGAGAGGTGTCTTTCTTACAGTCTTTGTACGATTTAATCAGGCGAACAGTTTTCAGAATTTTTATTTTGAGGAATTACCTCTTGTATGGAATTAGCGTTAGAATATTGCGTACACTTCGTTAAGCTTCTGTCATGAGACCTATCTGCATTTTCTTGATTCTGTTCACCACTATCATCCTTGAAACCTCAGGGCAAAACCTTGTTTGGGCTCACTCTTTTGGTGATGAAGATAATGACCTGTCCAGTTTTGTAACAACTGATAAGCTAGGAAATGTGTATATCACCGGTAGGTTTAAGGGAACCGTTGATTTTGATCCGGGACCTGATACTCATATGGTAAGTGCTGACCCTACTATAGGAAGTGCATTTGTTCAAAAACTAGATGCTGAAGGGAATTTGTGTTGGGTACGTATATTGTACAGCACTTTGTATAGATATCCAACTTATAGAGTTTTTGTTGATGATTCTTTGAATGTTTTTACCTGTGGGTCTCGCTGGATTTTATCTACGACATTGCAAAAACTGAACCCTGAAGGGGAGATTGTTTGGACTAAAATTCTTCCCGCGACATATTCAATATTTGGAGATATGGATATGGACAAAGAAGGCAACATTTACCTTAGCGGATCATATTCTGATTGTATAATCCTTGACACTCAAAACTGGATTGAGAATCCTTGTTCAAATGGACGTATGGATAATTTTATATGGAAACTTGATAAAAGTGGCGATCATCTTTGGATCAGGTCTTTCGGCGGTTATGAAGATGATAATAGTTATGCGATGACAGTAGATCCATTTGGGAACGTGTATAGTTCAGGATATATCCAAGGAAGGGTAGATATGGATCCTGGCTCTGGAAGCTATTTTTTGGGGAATGGTAATTCAGGAAATGCCTATATCCAGAAATTAAATAAGCACGGGCAATTTCTTTGGGCAAAAGCAATCAAATATCTTCCATTAAGTCTGGAATCGGATTTAAGAGGGAACCTATTTGTAGGGGGTTTTTTCTCAGGCAAAACAGATTTTCATCCAGGGCCCGATACTACTTTTTTAAGTGCAGTAGGATATGAAGATATGTTTCTGCAGAAATTAAGCCCTAAGGGAGATTTGATTTGGGCAGAGCGAATGGGAGGTGGACTTGATGACAGAGTATATGGCCTTTCTGTCGATGCATTGGGGAATTCTTATATTTCCGGGAATTTTTACAAGATATCCCCGGATTCTACCTATCCATTTATTTATCACCAGGACATTCTGGTGCAGAAAAGAAATCCAAATGGGAATCTATTGTGGGAATTTGAGCTTTCCGGAAAAACTAACAATAATGGCTACGGTATTAATGCAGACCAAAATGGATATGTCTATATAACTGGAGAAATCACTGATACAGTAGATTTTGATCCTTCTCCTGGAAGCGTTAACCTTTCTGCAAGTAACCATTCAAACATTTTTATCGCCAAATACTCAGACAGACAGATTGTCGGAGTTGAGGAGCTAGTAGCTTCTCCTCTTGAAGTTTATCCCAATCCTGCTAATGGTTTACTTACTGTTTCTCACAAAGAGAATCGACCTTTGGAGGCTTTTCGCTTTTATCAGATAGACGGAAAAATCTTATTGGAAGAGAAAATCACATCACCTATATTTCAATTAAATGTGAGTGCATTTATACCAGGGGTTTATGTGCTGCAGATTGAGGATGATATAGGCAATCTAATCAATGAGAAAATCCAGATTCAAAAAAGATTCTAGTAAATACCATTTGGATTATTTGGCCTTTTTCTGAGAGTTTATCCTGATAGCCTGCTCCAAATAATATCGAATTTTCTCTTCCTCAAGGCTTCCTTTTTGAGGGAGTACACGGATGGATTTTCCTTTGCCTGTCAGACTGCCATACTTATCTTCCATACGAGCGCCTTTCAGAAATCCGAAATCTTTTCCATAGGACATGGTCCTCATATGGCAAATGCCTCCTTTTTGATTGGAGTAGGTAGTGATGCGTGGCTTTTTGGTTTCTACTACTCCCTCAAAAGAAAGTAAAAGTTCGCGGGCTGCTAAAAAAAGCTCGCGATGTTCGGAAGCGAGGTCCTTGTCAAATTGCATCTCTTTTTGTTTGTGTTGAATAATCTAGGGCAAATTCAGGGGAATAAATTCGCTCCTGATAATCTTTCCTTCTTTTACCTCATATAATGTAAAGCCTGACTTAACCACATGTCCCTGAAAAGGGAAGCTGTCTGGCCCGGAAATGGCTGAAGTTTGGGCAAAAGTTGTGGGATAGGTGAAAATATTTCCTTCCTGAACGGCATGATAATGCCCAGACAATGCAAAGGGAAATGGGCGATCACCGATTCGTTTTTTTACCTCTTCATAATTGTAGACAATATGCCGGTGTTCCAGTTTCCCCTTCTGTTTGAGAAGGACCGGGCCGTAAAAAAGATGGGAATCAAAATTCTGAAAGGAAAATCCCGGAGAGACAAAAGGAATATGGTTGAAAGTAATGACACCTTTGCTTTCCTCTACAAAACTCAAATCATTTTCCAACCAATCCAGCTGAACCGAATCTACACCTCCGAAATAATAAAGATTCTGGTAGTCTACACCATCTATAGAAATGAAATGCAACCCACCATAATTGAAGGAGTAGTAATTGGGGCCAAGGTAATGTCGATACATGCCTTTTCCATATAAAGGATGTTTTTGACTTACCAGGGATTTGTCTCGCTCTATCCCGAAAATTTCATGATTTCCCACTCCACTGAACACAGGCATGGAAAATTTTTCAATTTCCTCTACATACATCTCATAATAGGCGCTGGCTATTTTTTCATCCACCCGCAAGGCGTCCCTAACCAAATCACCGGTAATTATGATGAAAGCAGGATTCAATTCCTCTGCCATCTTTCGGAAGTGGAGCATACGAGGCAAATTGGCAGAATCTATATGGGTGTCTGAAGCATGGATAAAGAAAAAATGGTCTTGCTTTTCCGTTTTTGTCAGGGGGAAGTTTTGCTCTGAGGCTTTTGGATAATAGAATTTCCCGCTGTATCCCTCAGGCATGCTGATAAAGAGGTAGGGGAAATCGAGGCTGCTTTCTATGCGAAAAAATCCCTGTGCATTTGTTTGTACTACCTTATGCTGGTCGGAAATGCTTACTCCGGCAATACCTGCCTCACCTGTATCCCGAATTCCATTTCTGTTTTTATCCTCAAAGACCCATCCGTGGGTTTGAGAATTTTGTGCCAATAAGGAAAAGGGTAAATACAGGAGGAGAATCGAGAGGATGTTTTTCATTGTGTGAGACTTATGGGGCTAAAGAATGAAAATACATGATCCCTGCATTTTTGCCAATTTCCCTAAGCTGAATTCCTTGCTGAAAACTTTTCTTTCCCCCAAAGTAGGATAAAATGTGCGACTAAGGCCATAAAAGCTGCCAGGGTATTGAAGAGGATATCTCTCAGGTCAAATACCCGATCGGGAAAGAAGTATTGTATTCCTTCATCCAGGGCCCCGAAGAGTGTGGTGAGTATAAAGGCTCCCAGCCAGGGAGAGGGACTATTGGGAAGCTGGACGTTTCTTTCTGTCAGTGCTTCTTTTATCAGTATGGCCAATAATCCGTACTCAAATAAATGCGTGCGCTCAATGGGACTGATTCCCAAACGAACGATCAGGAAAGTATAGACACCTATGATTCCCAATAAGAGCCAGATTTCTACCCCTCCCAACTTACGTTTGATAACACTTCCAAGAACTGCAGCAGAGACCAGTCCAAAAGCAAGTATGAATCCGGTAGTCAGCAAACCTTTGTCCTCCAACCAATTGACAAGACTGCCTGCAAATCCCAGGCTGAGATAAATGGCTGCCAGGACAAGGAATACCCTCCTCCATAGTTTTTTCTCTTTATCAGAAGTAAAGATGTTCATTGATCCGGGAACGTTAAACAGCCAACAGCTGCTTTTCCCAAGATCAGTCTTTTTCCCATGAATTAAAATATTGCAGGGCGCGAATCACATTTGCGTCTTCTTCAAGTTGATCGAAATTATCTCCTTTTTCGATAAGATTGTCTGGTTTGACGGTCTCTCTGTACACATGGTATTTATCCGCTATAAAGCAGGTGGTAAAGGCCATTTTTGCATCATAAGAGATTTCTACCATCTCATTTCCCGTTAAAAAGCCATAGCTTTCTTCGCCTAGAAAAAGGGTGTTTTCTCTGCCTTTAAACGCAATGGCGACATCCTCTCCCGCACTTCCGGTGAGTTTACCTGTAATAATTGCAATCGGAGTTTTGAGATCCGGGAGCTCGGCAGGATTCACTTTGACCAATTCTTTTTCGGCGGTATAAAATGCACCGGCCTCTAAATGATTCTTTTGAATCAATTTACTGTTCTCATCCAGTTCCGTATAGGCTACTGCATCCCCCAGGAGGTGATAGAGGGCTGCGAGCATGGGATAGACATTTCCCCCAATGTTGAAACGAAGATCGATGATCCAGCCCTTGATTTCTCTACCTTCACTCAATGCTAGAATCTCATTATACATATGTTGGGCGACCCGATCCAGAGAATCTCTATCCGCATCCAGAAGTAGCATACCCGGGATGAGGACATAGCCATAGGAATCCTGGATGATCTTTGTTTCGAAGCCGGGTTCTTTCTCATATTTTAATAGAAAATTTCGGCTAAAATCTTCCTGTTGCAAGTTTTTATTCAAGCTGCTTTGGAAAAAACCATTGCTGGAAAATATCATGCAATGATTGCATCCGATGCTGTCAAATAATTGCGTACTGTAGCTAAGCGCATCCTCAAGACTGTTTGCCTGAAGGGCCTTTGGATAAATATCTGTTTTCCATTTTCGCCAATCTACCTGTTTCCTGAACAGGTAATCTGCTTCGAGATTCTCAAAAATTTTCTCAAATACTAGCTGAATGCTATCCTGAGAAGAGAGGCTTTGGGCATGAATGGATAGAGGGAAGAGGAGAATAAAAGTTAGCAATAATAGGTTTCGCATATCCGTGGAATTAGGTTATTTCCCGGAAGACGAAGCAGGCCTTGATTTGTTAACAGGCTTAGGAACGCAAGCTCCGTTTTAGATAGGTGATTTCTGCCAGATGGTGAACATCATGCTCTGCGACAAAGAGGAATAAATCCTGGGTTCGCATGGGCTGTTGCAGACGGGGATGAAGGGCGGATTTGAAAACATCTGTTTCATCCAATTTCTCTAGCTCCATCACGGTCTTTGTTCGACTTTCTCTAAATGCTTCTAACAGTACCTCAGCATCCTTGAGATTGTGTTGGGCTTCATGGGTTTTGGTATTGGAAAGATCTGCTTCACGCAGGTACTTTTTGCCCGCTAAGATATCTTCCAATCTTCCTTGCCAAATGCTTTCCAAATCCAACAAGTGTCCGATGTTTTCCAGGATGGACCATTTGCCTTCCGCTTTTTGAACCAGTACTTCCTGTGGCACTCTTTCTATGGTAGCGGCCAGGCCTAATGGGGTCAATCTCAATCTTTCCATGACCGAAGGAAGGATATTTTGCGTATGCTCAAAATTAAATTTCCTGTCAAACCACTTAAGCTGATTCATGATATCTGAAGATTAAATGTGAATGCTGTTCATCAATTTGCTGAAATTGGTAGCGTCCATACGTAGGTAGGAGGCAAGGTCTTTTTGGGAAACCATATTGAGCAGATGGGGACTTCTTTTGACGAAAGTTTTGAAGCGGGTTTCGAGGTCAAAAGCCATGAGTTCATGTTGGCGTTGGATGACACCTGTGAGGAAGATTTCTGTAGCTTTTCTAAAAAGGGTTTCTATGGGGCGGTACTTCTGCATGAGTTCCTGATGTTTGTCATAGGGAATGCGAAGAAATGTACTATCCGTGATCGTTTCCAGGTAATAGCGAGAAGGAGTTTGGGTAAAGAAAGATTCGGGGATTCCGCTAAAAGAAGGAGCATAGGCGAAAGCGATCACATGCTGTTTATTTCCACTGAGGTAATAGGATTTCTGGATTCCTTCTTTTACATAATACATGAAGCGCTCGGTCTCTCCCGGAGCAGTCATGATGGTCTTTTTGGGTAATTCGAAAGCTTTCCAGTGAGAAATGTATGCCTCGAATATGTCATCTTCTACTTTGTATATCTGAGAAAGAAAGGCTTTCATATCAAGAGGAATCATTTATTGAAATACTTCCAGTATATCTGCTCCCCAACCAGTTCGCATCAGGAGGGTCGCAATTGCTAATAAGCCTATATACCAGCCCCAGGACAATTTGGTTACGGGATGCACTTTCCCCAATGTTTTTCTATCATAGAAAATCAAAGAGAGCAAGATCAAAACCGGACCCAGGACTGCATAGATACTCCCACTGGCCCCGGGATCATCTCCCAACTGTAAAAAAGGAAGCTTTCCGATCCGTACAAATGCCTGAGGAACAATCATGATCGAAGCGAAAAGCATATATCGCTTGTGATGATGAATCTTTTGCCGAAATCGATATCCCAGATAAACCAGGAGTAGAAAGGAGATAAGTACAAAAATATCTCCCCAGATCAGCATGCTCTCAAATTCGCGATAGTCCAGCCTTCCTGACAGATCATTTCCGTTTTTTACATAAAAATTTTGTATCCGATGGTACATCACCCAAAGACCACTAAGGAAGATTGCAGGCGCGAGGATACTTGCAGAAGTTCCAAGTTTTTTGTGAGATAGTGTTCGATGGCTTTGAATTAAATATACCTGGAGTAAACAGAGGATAAACCAGCTGGTACAGCTGATTCCATGGATCAGGAGATGGAAAGGCAATGCAGCTTGATTGCTCAATGGACGCAGGTAAAAGCTTGGCGCAAACCCTAGCAAGACAAGGAGTAATAAAAGGCTGTGAAGGATGAAAAAATACCTATCCTTTTTCGTCTTCAACATACTTTTCGATAAATGACTTTAATTGTTCTTCTGCTACTTTTCCTTTTCCAGCTTCAGGCATGTAGAAAATTCCCCGGAATAATTCCAGCCCGGTATTTCCAAAGAAGATTTCTACCTCAGCAGTATCTCCCACATCCAGAAGATTTTTTTGCCCGTATGCTTCCACTTCCTCAATAAAATCACACGAACAGTCCACATGCCAGGAAGGAGCTAATTCGTCCGGGTTTTTATAATACCCTTGCACTTCCCATTCCATAATGCTCCATCCTTACTTCCAATCTATTCCTGCCAATTCGAGACTTTTGTTCCACATACTTTTTCTTATTTCAGCATCGGTCGCCTGGCCGGTAATTTCCTCCAGCTTTTTTTCATCATAATATTTTCCATTTACTCCATTTATTTCCGCTGCTGTTGCTAGCCATACGGGAGCTTCTGCCCCCTGAGAAGGACTTTTCCAGAAACGCTTTACGAAGTTCAATAAGAGTCCCATAAATCCTCCAAAATCTCCGAGTCCTGTTTTTATGACACCGGGATGCAAAGCATTGATGGTGGTTCCACTTCCTTCCAGTTTCTCCGCTATCTCCAAGGTTGCCAGTATGTTGCAAAGTTTGGTATTGCAATAGGTCTTGATCTTGTGAAAATCCTTGCCATAAGGGGTTTCCTCTACAGAAACTTTTCCTTTGGGGTAGAGGCCGGCATTTACATTGACAATTCTAGCGTTTTCTGCTTTCTGAATATTGGGAAGCAAAGCTTCTGTGAGGATGAGTGGGGCAAGATGGTTGACCATAAAGGCTATTTCAAGTCCATCAGGATTGGTGCTAAGCTGGGTAGGCCATATTCCGGCATTGTTGATCAGGAGGTCAATTTTTTCGAACTGAGATTGAAGGTCGGCGGCCAGTTTTTTGCAAGAGGCAATGCTGCCTAGATCGCCATAGAGATAATTTGCATTTAGATCAGGGAAGGCTTGTTGGAACTCTTGTTCTATTTCGGCTCCTGCTTGTTTATCTCTTCCAATGAAGAGCACATGGTAGTTTTTCTCCAGGAGTTGCCTGCAAATTTCCTTGCCAATTCCTCTGGTTCCTCCAGTTACAATGGCTTGTTTTTTCATAATAGTAGGTGTGATTTGGGGGATTGACACTTTTTAGGGAAGTGTCGCAGATTCGAAAAACCGATCAGCTAAGGCTGTTCAGGCATTATTCGTTCTGTCTCCCGGGCATTTTTTAGTAAGTTATTATAGCGGGTGTAATATACAAAATATTAACGGCAGCTATCTTTTCATTAGCTGACAAAATGAGAATTCTCATCAGATTAGATCTTCTCCAAATTTTTGAGGTATTGGATGAAATCCTCCCGGCTTAATTTTCTTTTTCTCGTACGAAGGATGATTCTGTTTTTTTTCGGCTTGTATTTGCGGGCAAGTACAACTTCCATTTGAGCTTCCATTTTAATATAGGAAACGCTACAGCCAGGAAGCCCAAAGTGTTGATGTGCTTTCAGCTTTGTCAGGACATTTTTATAGCTGCTAGAATCCGATACGGTTTGCAATTCCTTGCTATTGGCCCAATATTCTACTAAATATTCTTCCTCGATTCGATCAAAGGCAAACACAAATTCTTGACTGCTATCTATGCGTGGAAGAGAAGAACACTCAAAGAAATCTTGCCATAAGAGAACCGCTTGGCCCTTAAGCTCGGCAGTTCCTTTGAGGACTTGTGTTATCTTGACTTCGATGGCATTGGAATAGGGTCTTTGGGGACTGATTTTGGCGACAACGACCTGATCGGCATATAGGCTGGCAAGGTTGATTGGATGAATGCCAATACATGAACAAGCCCAGGAAGAAAGGATTATAAAGTTCAGGGAAATGATGCAGGTAAGTCTTTTCATCTTGACAAAAATTGTGGGTCGAAATCGGGCAGTTCTTTAGGCCGAACTCCTACAGCTATCTTTTATAGGAAGAAGCAATTTATATCCTATTTCCATAAACTGTACTAACTATAAAGGCCAGGCCTTGCTCATGCATGAGAAAAGCCTGGCTGAGATTAGGATAGATCTGATTTTGGGTTAAAAATTGGGTTTCGATTTTTTGTCATTCGGGGGAATGAGGAGAAAATCAAAATTCATCAGTTCATAACTGATATGTTTGTCCACTTGTATTTCGCCTCTTTGCAAAGCCTTTCTCATCGGTCTAAGATCTGTCAGGGTCCAACGATCCTTCTTTCCTAGTTTCATGAGTAGGCCTACTTCTTCCCAGCCTTTCTTCCCAATGAGATCCTTCCCATTTCGAAATCGCCTGAGGTGTCTGATATTCAGGTAGGCGGTCTTTTCTAAAGCTGCCTTTTCTTCCAAAAACTTTCCCATATCGTCTACCCCAAAAATGGAAGTCCCTTTACTCAAATGTACCGAACCCATTTTGATAAATACCCGAGGCTGTTCCTTCTCTTTTTGTGCTTGCTTATACCTCTGCTCAAAATTGGATTGCATATAATAGGCTCGTTCCTGGTTGCTACCTTTGCCCTGCTCATTTTTACAATAGATTCTCAGACTGCTTTTTACGGCATCTATATGAGGCTCCGCAATGAGGTTTCCTTTAAAAGAGGAAAAAAAATCATTGAGAGATTCATCTTCAAGAAGCTTACAGGTGTAGGCGAAATTCCCCTTCCACAATTCTTTTCTCCTCCATTTTCGAATGTTCGATTTACACTCCTTGTATAAGCTTTCGATCTCTCCCCCTTTTTTATCAGCTGTGGCATAAATGGAGTCCAAATGAAGCTCGAAGGAATCAAAAAACTCCTGATCTAGGCCCCAGAATTCGAAATCCAATCGAGCGGCTTCTTCCATAAAAAGGGCGTCCTCCTTTCTATCGGCAAATACAAAGGGCGCAATATCAAAGGTTTTGCTTCCATAGCTTCGATTGATCTGTTTTATTCGCTCGCCTACCTGATCCGGATTTTCAGCATATTTTTGAAGGAATTGCGCAGAAATGGGGCCCAGTTCCATCGCAAAATAATCGAACTCATGTTTATGGAGGAGTTTAAGGAAAGCGACTGTAAACAGGCTTAGATTTTTGGAACGATGCAGCTCTGCCAAACCCACAAATTGGTGTGCCTGAATTTCTTTTTCCAGGATGTCAACTACTTCCCCCTCAAGGCTTAGATTTTCCTTGAGGTCGAAGTGAGTGGTATAGGGCAAAAGGTCTTCAGCTGTCAATGGCTTTTGAGTAAAAGCACTGAATGAAAGGCATAGGAGATTCAGGCCTATAAATAGGCTGGATAGGAATGTTCTCATTTTAATTAATGCTTTAGGTTAAATCGCTTTATAGGTAGTCAGGATCTGCTCTTTGAGAGAATCCTGTAAGCTTTCTTGTTTTATGATTTCATCTAGTAATGCCTGAGAAGTTGCGGGCTGAAGACTTTTGATGATTCTGACCAATTCGAGGACAACAAGGGGAGATTCCTGATTGGGAAATACTTCTACCAAACCTTGTTGAACTTCCTGATTGGCGGCAAATTGATAAAGTAAGTCTGCAGCAGCCAGACGAATATTTACATTCTCATCATGTTTGAGTGTAGTCAGAACCCGATCCAGCACTTCGCCCTCTATAGAATCAAATTGAGAGGCAAGGCTCAAGGCATACAATTTTTGGTGGTTCTGCTTCTGGTCAAGGAAGTTTTGAACCATGAGGGATTTCATGTCCCGAATTTCTTCTTTCAGGCTGTGTATGTCTCCCTTTTCCTCTTCTGCAATTAGCGTGCTTTTGTCCCCACTATAATATCCTACTGCAAATGAACAAGCAATCAGGAAAACAGAGGCGGCAATCATGAGGTAGCGATTTACAGAAATTTTATTTGAGCTGACTTTCTCCTGAAAACTCTTTTGATAGGAGTTGGAGATAATATCTTCGACCAGATTCTCGGGAACTTTCAATTTTGGGTATTCCTGAGAAAATGCCTGAAATTCTTCTTTATAGGGGAGGAGTTCTTCAGCAACTTCTTCAGAAGAAAAGTAGTCGAAAAGTATTTGCTCTTCTTCAAGGCTGGTCCTGGCCTCATAATATTTTTCCAAAAGGGCTTTTATATTATCTATGCTATGCTTCATGACTTTTCAATTTTGGTATAGGCAGCTCTTACTTTTTTTCGTGCTCTTGAGAGATAGACTTCTACGGTATTGATTTTCATATCCAGGCTTTCTGCGATTTCTTCTATGCTACATCCTTCCATATTTCTCAGAATCAGAATTTCTCTTTGCAATTCCGGGAGTTGTTGGATGATGTGCATGAGTTGGCCCTTGCTTTCTTTGACTTCTAAAGTGCTTAAGGCCTGGGCAGCACTGGCTGTTTCTGGTAATTCTTCAGCAGTACCGATGGGGTTTCGTTTTTCTTTTCTCAATCGGTCGATGCATTTGTTTTTGATCATGCGGAAAACAAAAGCTCGGGGATTTCCCCTTAGGGTAGTTGTTTTTCTGATGTCCCAGAGTTTGAGTAGGCACTCCTGCAAGACATCCTCTGCATCCATTTGATTCTTGAGGAAGAAGTAGGCATACCTGAATAGGCTATCGCTATGTTCTCGGACAAACATCCTGTAGGTGTGTTCGCTCAGCATGTCTGTTTAGTTTTTCAGGAGGTCAATATTCCCAAAGTAGTTTTTGATCGTCAGGACTTTTGCTTTTGATCCCTGATTGATCGTGCGAAAGGAGAGTTTATTCTTCCTATCGGGATTGGGAAGTTCGCTGGCATCTGGAATACCCAGTTTGAATTGGCTATTGATCTTGCCAAAATAGGTGTCCATGGCTACAAGGAGTTTTTCATTTGTATTCAGCTTGATCTTGATATTGCCTTTATTGCTGGAAAAAATGGAGGAGAAGGAAGCGGGGATATGCTGAAAGCTTGCCTGTATATCTCCTTCGGTATTATGTGCGATGACCGATTCCTTTAAATCATCAAGTTTCAGCAGGCCTTCAAAGCTATTCACTTCTATGCGTGCATCGCAATTTTTTACACTTACATTTCCGTAATAAGCATCTGCGAGTAAATCTGCTTTCATATTACTGACTTCCAGATCTTTCCCATAATAGGTATCCAATTTACAGCTGAAATTCCAGGGAATTTTAACGAGAATCAGGATGTTTTTGATTCGGTAACTTTCCTTTTTTACAATCTGTAGCTTATTCCCTTCCTTCTTCACATCATAATGCGGAATCTCTTTATTGCTTGCAGGCTTTTCGCTTCCTTCCTTAAGGATTTCGACACTGGCATTCTTGCCCGCTACTCCTATCACGCGAATCGAAGCATCATAAACGTCAATACTCAACTCCCCTTTTTCTGCCATCGGAATTTCGTAACGGTGCTGGGCGAAAGTTGAGGAAAGTAAACTGAGCAGAAGGATAAAAATTGGAATCCGTTTCATAAGTTTTCTATTAGCATTTACAAGGACTACGCGGGAAAAGCTAAATCCTGACAGTTTGCTGAAAAAAACTTGAAGGAATAAAGAAGGCCTTTCATCTGACAGGGGAAAATCTAATACTTAATAAGGCTTTGAAGAAAATCCTGTACAGATTCATTTGCAGCCAATGGCTTGCTTATGAAGCGGATGGCAATCAGGCCTAAGCCTATCCAGCTTGCCGGGTGTTTTAGTTTACCGAACTTATAGGCAAAGAATAGAAATAGAAACAGATAGATAAGTTCTGTGCTCGTAAAAACATAGAGGGGACTAAAATCTTCTGGATTCAAAATCGTCCGCCAGAAAAGAATCATTCCCCTTCCCAGAGCCGGAACCATCATGTAAAATACACTGGCGATTAGCCACCAGGCATGTTCCTGTAGATTTTTTCTGTGAATAATGGCTTGTGAAATGGCATAGGCAAAGGCAATAATCGAAAAGAATTCAGCTATGAGGGTTGCATAATAGAAAAATACGGGAGGTCCTCCAGCTTCAGGATTCGCCTGCGCTGCTAGTTTGAGTGGAAAATCCAGCAAGCTTATAGCTGAGAAAATCACTCCGCCCGCGAGCAGAAAGCCGAATATTCCCCATGTTCGGTGCTTGCTTAGCTTATTTTTTGTTAGGAAATGTGCTTGTAGGATAAGAAATAAGTACCAAGCACTTACCAGCCAGTAGTGAATATGTATCTCCCAGCTTTTGCTGCTAAATCCTGGCCAATAGTAATTGAAAATACCTAATTGGATGATAAGTAAAGGGAGAATCATCCAAAGGTGTAGGTGCTTGAATTTTTCCATGTAGTAGGAGTCCTTTTCCTAAGTTAATTAATCAGGTAAAGGAAAAGAAACAAAAAGGTAGCGGAGATGAAAAAGAAAGTTTTGATGGGAAACTGTGCTACCCCAAAAGTGACATTCAAGATTTTTTCAAGTCCTGTACTGGCTGAGGAAAGGGTATTTGCATAGACCTTTAAGGCTCCAGGCTCATCCTTTTTCTTTTGCAATTCTTCTTCCAGTTGCACCTCATCGAATTTGATTTTATCGGATACGAGTGTGAGAACTTTTTTAACAAAAGAATTAACTACTCCACCTAGTAGAGGGATTTTATCCGAAATTACTTTACTGAGCATGGGAATGGTAACGATATGAATAACTCCCTTGAATACCAGAGACAAAACTTCTTTACGGTTCTCTGGCTTTATCTGCTTACTGACCTGATTGATATCACTGACAGCTGTTTTCATAATCCCCAGCGAATATTCGATGATGCCCCAAAGGTCTTTTTTCATTCGCCAGGTCAGAAAAAGCAGGCCGAAAAAGACGCCGCTAAGCAGGAATAGTACCAGGCCAATCAAAGCATATAACAGGTATTCGACATGAACCAAATCCAGAAAGAAAAAGCCAATGATGTATAACAAAAAGGCGATGAGGACTGGTCTGAGTGTCCAGTTGATTACATATTTAGGGAAAATGAGAAGTTCGGTGAAATTGGAGACTGCCTCTTCGTTTCGGTAGGTGCTTACATCTATGCCGAGTTCTTCCTTTAGTCGGGCATCCAGTTTTTCAACGTCTTTGGCTGAGCGTATTTTCATGGGGAAAGAAGAATAAAAAGTTTATGTGTGTTTCTGCAAATTAGTATGCGAACTTTTTATTTGCTAATAATTCGATAGCTAGTGAATAAAGCAAAGGCGACACCCAGGTGTCGCCTCCTTGTTAAAGCAGCTTTCTAATACTAATGCCTTAAACTTCGTTATTGACATGCGCCTGAGTCCCAGGGGATTTTGTAAACGGATGAAAGCCCGTTTAGCATACCCTGTGAATCTGCGATGTATGCATATTCTTCATTGCTATCAATATATATTCCATCAGCTCTCTGAAGATTCAGGCTGGAAGCCAGGGTGTAGGTACAGTTTAAAGAGCCAGAAGTGCTATAATTGTAAATGACCTGATCTCCTGTCACAGCAATCATGTAAATACTCCCATCGCTAGCTCCGAATAAGCCACTCGGAGATACTCCTACAGAAAAAGAAGAAATGGATTCTACTTTCTGATAATCGGCATCATTGGGATCGTTTGCACTCAGGTGCAAATCCAATTGGTAGATACTTTGGTCTGCTTGAACACCCGCATAAAAATATCCATCCAGATAGGTCAAAGCCTCTACCCCTCGATCAGTACTTGTGCTAATTCCTATTTCTGCAAGGTCCCATTCACGTGTAACCTGCCCGCTACTCAGATCCAATTCGTAAATGAAGTTGTATTCATCTCCAATGTAAAGGAAGTCTGTATTTTCGGCGAAAGTCAGACCTTCCATATCTACTTGCCTTCCCAAAGTGTTAGCATCGAAGGACCAGACATTGACAATTTCATCCGTATCCAGGGAGGCTTCAACGATGGATTTGGGATAGTAAGAGGAGTAATCTCCAGAATTGATGGGATGGACACCATTTACTGCGAAATAGGTGTTGGCAGCTTCATCAATAACGATCCCGCTATTGCGAAAGGCATTGTCTATACCCGCTCCATCTCCTGCATCGATCTGATCTGAGAGTGCATCGCCTAAAGCGACAATCCCATTAGAAGCAGAATCATCGGTGTCATTTGCATTGCTTACGTAGCCTGAGGGCTGTTCACATGCACTAAGGCTTTGATCCGGATTCCCCAGCCCATCTCCGTCCGCATCCTGGTACCAAATCGTGTCAGGACAAAGACTCTCTTCTTCGCATGCATAGAAAAAAAGGGAAAGACTCAAAAAGAGGGCAAAAATAATTTTCGAATAGTTCATGAATAAAGGAATTTTGTTTGTTGTAAAGGCTTAGACGCTCTTCACTGGGAATTCCTTCAGTCGTCGAAAAATTTTTGCCTGAGCTTACTTTCTTATTTCCAGTTTTCGGCTAATGGAGATGTTTTTAACCGTCACAAATACCTCATAAATCCCTGCAGGTAAATTCTTGATATTCATTTCCAGCTGATTCTTTCCGTATAAACCCTGTTTCTTTTCTGAATACATGACTTGACCAAATAGATTGTACAGACTCAATTGTACTTCTGCGGAGGTATTTAGATTTATTTGAAGATGTACGATTCCTGTGGATGGATTAGGAAATAGCTTTTCAAAAGCATGAAAGGAAGAAATGTATGGATCTATGGGAGTGCTGGTAAAATCAAGTTCATAGACCAGAGTCTCTCCGGATGCACCATTTTGAAAAGGAGCCCCTACGGCCAATATATTTCCATCTGCTGAAAAAGCCAGTGCACTTCCTAAATCAGCTCGAGTACTGGAGCCTTCTATATCTACCCCAACTTGCATCCATTGTCCACCGTCCCAGTCAAAAATTCGCACATGCCCGGCACCTGATATATTCTGACTATTTTCTGGAGCACCTCCAGCAATTCGATTTCCATCCTCAGATAAATCAATTGCTTCACCAAAACCATCTCCATTTGTTTCTGCCAAAATATCAGCCCCCACTTGGTTCCAGTTAGTCCCATCCCACTCAAATATTCTGATATATCCACCGATTCTTCTGCTAGTTGGCTTGGCGCTAGCTGCTAATCTATTTCCATTATTAGATAGACGAATTGAGGAACCAAATACGTCGTTTGCATTTCTCCCGTATATGGAAGGACCCAATTGTGTCCAATCAGTTCCTGTCCACTCAAAAACTATTACTTCCCCTACATCCTGAATATTTGCACTATCACTGTCTATAGCGCCGATTGCCAGCCGATTACCATCAGAAGAAAGGACAACCGAAGCACCGGCTTGATCTCCGGCATTCTGGCCTTCAATATCTGTCCCTATTTGTATCCAATTAGTTCCATCCCAGTCAAAAACTCTTACCTGGCCGGAATTAGAGGCAACATCATCATTCCAGGGAGCACCCATTGCCAAACGATTGCCATCTGATGATAAAGAAAGAGAGGATCCTGCCCGAGAACCACCACTTGCTCCATCAATATCTTGCCCAATCTGTACCCAACTACTGTCTTGCCATTCGAATACCCGTACATGTCCTCTGTTAACATTATGCCCATTAGAACCTATGGCTACTCTTGTTCCATCAGCTGAAATATCGAGTGAACTGCCTGCTCTATCCCCTCCGGCCTGGCCGTCAATGTTCATTCCCTTCTGGATCCACATACTGTCCTGAAAGCTAAACACACGAACATGTCCCGTTGTAAAACCTGCGGAAAGGGCTCTTTCGGAAGCTATTGCCAGTATATTGCCATCGGAAGAGAGTGCTATTGCTGTACCCGAAGCGTCCGTGCTGCCTTCTCCTGAGATCGCTGATCCTAATAAGACCTGAGATTGCAAAGGTGACCAAAGTAGCATATGGGCCAGGAAAAAAATGGATGAAAACTTAAGGATTGACTTCATAGCTTTTCGTTGTGAGATTGAAATTCTGAATCTCAGCGGTATACTAATAGAACTAGTATCTACTGCCAAGCGGTGTTGGCAAAGCTATCGTCAAAATTGCTTGCTCATGAATCCCTATGCGTGAAGTAAGTATTCGAAGGAAGTATGTGTGTAACAATGTAGGATAGACCTTAACTGAAATATGTAATCCTAAGCTAGTTCTAATTTTCAGTCTTTTCAATTTTTGAAACAAAAATCGGCAGCGCTATTTTGAACCTACATAAGGCTTATTTCGCAGAAAGACTTTCTCTTTCAATCAGCTCTCCATTCAAAATGATGTGATCGATTGCGGCATAGGCTTCGATAGATTCCAGGGGATTGGAACTGAGGAGTACAAGGTTTGCTCTTTTCCCTTTTGCGATGGAACCAATTTCATTTTCCAGATGAAAGGCCTTTGCATTATGAATGGTAGCTGAGGCAAGAATTTGTTCCAGGGACATGCCAGCTTTTGCCATCAGTTCCAATTCCCAATATCCGTTTAAGCCAGGGGGATTCCCATAGGTTGGGGCAGAGGGCGTATCAGTTCCGTACAAAATCAGGCCTCCATGCTCTGCCAGGTATTTAAGTACCAGAAGGGCATGCGCCTGGATATTTCCGTAAATGCGGTCTACCATTTCCGGAGGCATATCTCCGAATATGTCTTTGCCAAACCATTGGCCTTCCTCACTTTTGTACCAATCGATCATTTGTGCAGGGACTACCTTTGCCAATTCTGCTTTATGCAGGAAGTTTGGATCAGTCAGTACTTTTTCTCCTTCCAGAACGGTCAAGGTAGCCGTGTATCCAATTTGCTGCTCGATTTGTTTGTCCAATACTTCCTTTATTTCCGGTGGCAAAGAATCCGAAGGAACATCTTTATAATCGCCCCAGTTCCACATCCCATGCGTGATGATGTCCACGCCTATGTCCGTGAGAAATTTGTGGGCTTCGTAGGAATTGCCATGAACACTCAGGACCAAATCATTTGCATCTGCCTCCTGCTGAAGTTGAGTTATGATTTCCTCTGTAGGGAGGGGTAAGGTTCCCAAATTGCGAAAACCGGATTCATAATAAGTTTTGACAGCTATAGCGCCTGATTCTTTGATGCGTTTGACAACTGCTTTGGGGCTATGATCCTCGGGATTGAATTTCTCCGGAATCTTATCGGCCTCACTTTCCAGAAAAACAAAGTTAGGAGCAGCTTCAAAGCGAAATTGTTCCGGGACGAAATTCATGGGATAACCATTTGGGACTGAAACCCCTGATCTACCTGTATGGTATATTTCCGGACTTAAAGGCTGAGCTGCAAAAAACTCTAGCTGGTCTTCACTGATCCCACCCAGATTTATCAGGCTGGTGAATCCATGATACAGATAGGAGCGTGGGACCTGCTTTCTAAATTGCTCTGCCGGTGCTGTGTGTTTAGCCTGCTGATCAAAATTCATCCCCTGCACTTCTGTTACATGCACATGGCTATCGATCAGGCCGGGAATCAGGTATTTGCCTGTCCCATCAAGTTCTTCAAACTCACCCTTAATTTCAGGTTTCTCCTTTCCCACATACATGATTTTATCCTGCTCCAGTAGAACATAGCCTTCATAGGCTTCATAATTCCCATCTTCGCTGCTCAGAATGTTGACATGAGATATTAGTAGGCCCGTCTGAAGGGAAATGACTTGTTTGTTGTCTTTGCAGGAAATGAAAAGCAAAAAAAGGAGTAGGGAAAGCGTGTGTTTTTGCATGTGGTTTTCGATGTATTAGGCTAAAGACTTTTCACAATCCTGAGAGTTGCCTTAAAGAATCAAGGAAACATCTGGCTAGCGTTTCTCAAGATACTGCATGATCCTCCGATAGGCATCCTGTTTTGCTTTAAAATCTCCGGACGCACTGCCGCCAAATTCAAAACTGTAGGATTTTCCTTCGATAGTCATTTGGCCTTTTCGGGGGCCTTCTTTTTGATTGGGATCAGTTGAAATCAAATGACCTGAATCATCGTATTGGATATTTTCGAAAGGATAAGTGAATGCGTAAGCTTTGCTTCTCTCTTCCAGCCTGTCAGCCATGCTGGCGGAGGGCCAGACTTTATCATCCTTGCCAGACAATAAGAGCACTGGACCCTTGATTTTTTCGATAGGAATGATAGCCTTAGCCACAGCTAGAGAGTCTTCCAGACCTGCAGACCAATAAGCCAGGGTATTGAGCTTTTCTGACTCTCCACCTCTGAGTTTTTTCATGGAAATATAGGGAATAGCCTTTCCCTTATAGGTCCAACTGGCTGTTAATTCATCAGAATTGTAGGGCAAAACGGTATTCGACCAGGAAACTGCACTGGGCGCAAAGGCAATGACACCTCCTATGAGTTCGGGCAGGGTGCTCGCTAATACCAAACTTAATTCTGCATTTCTGGAAGCCCCCATGACGATAATTTTATCTTGATCTACTGCTTCCTGATCTCTTAGCCAGTTTATGGCTTTTTCAAAATACTCCAGTTCGATATTTTCCGGAAGAGCGGGCAATCCTTCTGCCTGTGTATAAGGAAGAGAAAGAGCTGCATAGCCTTTCTTGGCAAATTCTGAAGCCCAGTAATCTCCCCATTGCCCACCCCCAATTAATACTACTGCCAACTGATTGGAAAGTGTGTCATGCGCAAAATAATTTGCCTGAAATCCCTGCTCATTGATTGCTTGAGGGCGAACTCCTTCAAAAAGAAAACTGTCCAATACCAAATACCCAACGGCAAGAATTCCAAGTAGGGCCAATCCGAGAAAAACTTTTTTCATTATGTTTGAAGAATAAAGCTAATAAGGATGCAAAGCATCCCCGCTAAGATAAATGAATCTTTGGATAAGGAGGCTTTGACTTCTTACTGAGTTGGAAATTTGGAGAGGAATTCTGTCTAAAAATTCGGGCCTGCCGGATCATCTCTATAACGTGCGAATATTTTGCCGCTTTTATAATCTATCAGGTAAGTAATTGGAAAGCTTTTCTGGTCGAGGGCTTTGAAAATGATCAATTCCTTATTCAGAAATAAAACATGAGCAATCTTATCCAGGGAAAGGTCTTCCTGTGGGTGATACTGATATTCTTCTATCAGGAAAGTTTTTCCATTCAGCTGGAAAGTAGAACCCTTTATTCCTTTCTTAAAGATCAAGCTGGAAGCTTGAGTAGCCAGCAATTCCTCTGTTTCGCGCTTGTCAGGATATATCCCCTGATATATCCCTCTTTGCGGACCCAATAGGTGGGTCCATAGCTTGACCATTACATTATTGGGACTATGGGTAAAAAATTCATAACCTATGATCAGACATCCGGAAGTTTGCTTCCAGCTTCTGGATTCAGGATCAAGATTGTAAAATTCTTGAGAGGGCATTCCGGTATATTTTAGAGAAGCTTCGCCCTGGAAGTAGTTTGCCGTCGCAAAAGTCATGGATAATAAGGGGACCAAGAGCCAGGGGGAAAAGGCAAGTAGATTCCACCTAAGGGAAGATTTTCGATGAATTAAAACGAATAGGGCTCCTCCCCAAATCAAAAATCCAATAAATTGGGTGAAGAAAAGTAAAAAGCAAGTCCATGAGCTAAGGAGACCTAGCCAAAACCAGCTTTTCGTTCCTTTTGTGCTTGATGATTCAGTCATGCTGTTTCTGATAATATTGCAGGTTATTCTTCTTCGATTAACTCATATTTCTTAATCAGATTGAAATCTTTTTTATGCAATTGCCCCTTTTTCAATCGCCACCATCCCTCTATCCAGACTTCCCGGCCCTTCTTTTAAGCGGACATTCGCATTGGTATGAACAATCTCTTTGTAAATGAGCTGGACTAAAGCATTGTCTGGATAGAATAGAATGGATAAGGCAAATATTCTCAGGCTTTTCATGCGGAATCAAAGGATGTGTTTTTTAGTTGAAGCGCTCTACTTAGTAAGAGCTTCAACTCCTATTGATTCCACACTTTATTTCAGGATTAAGTTGATCTATTCTATTGGTTCTCCTTTGAAGTAGGATGCATATTCCATGTTCAATTCCTTTGCCAGCTCAATAATGCTTGCAATACCAGATGTACTAAACCCCTTAGCGGGATATTCAAAATCTTCATCAATTTGGATCATCTTTTCACTGCTTGCCGGAATCTCTATGGTAGAAGTGAGGTAATTGCAATCCAGGCAAATGTTTATCTGGCATATAACTTTGTCTCCCTTAAAGAATACAATGGCCATTCTTGGGTCAAAACAAGCTGCTGTACCTTTGCCATAGGTTTCGGGCTTCGTCAGGAAATTAAGCATTTGATCGAGCTGCTTTTGTGTGAGTACCTTTTGCCGTAAAACCACGGGGACAAAGTTTTGGCTACTATTATTATAAACAGCTGGGTAAGGCTCATAATTCCCCTCAAAATCATATGCAATTACTTTATCGAAATCAATTTCTCTAAAGGGAGAAGGATGATTTTGAGAAGGCTTTGTTTTGGACGCTTGTTCCAGATAAGCGTAGATCTCTTTTTGGGAGACATATTTATCCTCAAAATAATTTTCGCAAGAAATGAATAGATGGCTAGAGAGGAGGAGTAAAATGATTGTGTTTCGCATGATGCTACTATTTACGGATACGAAGCGAAAGGTTTTGCTAATTATAAATAGAATGATTGTCGGGGAATGGGTTTTCTATTCCAAACTCAGCATCAAGGCATGTGCGAGTCCGGAAACTTCGCTGGTCAATTCTCCTAGAGCCGAAATGTTGGAAAGGACAATGACTCCATTTTGGGATTCTGTTTCAAGAATCATGGAAGAGGTATATCCTCCGGTCCCGCCATTGTGCCAATTCCAAATGGCTCCGGACTCGGCGCTAATAAGGCTCCATCCGAGGCCCATGGAGAAATTTTCTGTAACAGGAAAGAATTCCTGTCGAGTGAGATTGAGTTCCTGATTGCTTGAGTCAAATTGAGCCAGGGCGAATTTGGAAAGGTCCTCGACGGTAGAAAGAATTCCACCTGCTCCCATAAAAGTTTCCATATCCCAATTGGGAACTTCTTCGCCCTCGTCATTGATCCCTATTACCAGCCTGTCTTTAATATTCTCTCTGAGGGTAGTAGAATGGGGCATCTCATATTTGGTGAAGATTCTCTGCTGAAGCAGTTCTTCGTAGCTGCTCCCACTTACTTTCTCCAGGCTATAGCCGAGTACAGCTGCACTCAGATTGGAATATTCACAGACTTTGCCGGGCTCATTTTCCAGCAATAACTCCTGACTGAGGTAGCGCTTGAGTCTTGTTTCATCAAAGCCTAAATAAGGATTATCCAGACTTACGGTTTCCAGGCTGGGAGGAATGCGTGGCAAGCCTGCGGTATGAGTAGCCAGTTGCTCAAAGGTGATTTCGCTTCCTTGTTTGAAGGAAAAGGGTAATTGGGTTTCTACTTTATCTTCCAGTTTTATTTTACCTTCAATAGAGAGGCCTGCCAACAGGGTGGAAGTAAATACTTTAGAGATGGAACCAATTTCAAAGACACTGGAGGAATTCTTAGTATAAAAGCTACTAGTATCGATTCTGTTAACTCCCAAAAATTCAACTTCCCCAGCTTTGATCAATGCCATCGCGAATTGGGTATTCTCTGGCATAAGGGTAATAGCATGTATGATCAGTTCATCTTGCTCATGACGAAAGAGACCTTCCTCCGCAGAAGAAGAGGATTGAGGAGGAGAGCTCATATTACATGCCATAAGCAGAGCTAGGCAAATAAATAGGGAATAGGTTTTCATGGGTTAAAGATACTTAGCTTGCCATGGCTGATTTAATGAGTAGATCTTTTGTTGCTTTGATGCCAGCTTCTTCACTCAGTTTGTAGCCTTCATATTCGATGCCCACATAGCCCCTGTAATCAAAGTCCTGAAGAATCTTAATCATGGCAGGGAAGTCGGCATGGCTATTTTCTCCAGCCGCATTGAAGTCATGGGATTTTGCGCTGACTCCTTTTGCATAGGGCATGAGTTCTTTCAGGCCTTTTATTGGATCGTATTCTTTTCGGGGGAAAAGATTGATCATGAAATTGCCGAAATCAGGTAGGGTCCCACAATAGGGATTGTTGACTTGCTGGATAACCCCTGCCAGCCATGCAGCATCGCTTGAATAACCGCCATGATTTTCAACCACTACATTGATTTCTTCTTTGGCTCCATATTCACTGAGTTTGCCCAGGCTATCTACCATAGCCGAAGCAACTGCATTGCGTTCTCCTTTGCCGATTGCATTTACACGTATAGAATGACAGTTGAGAAATTTAGCTGCGTCTATCCATTTGTAGTGATTGTCAATGGCTTCTAATCGGCTCTTCTCATCCAAACTCGCGAGATTCCCTTCCATATCAATCATGATGAGTAGATTTTTGACTCCATGATCAGCAGCCCGTTGATTCATTTGAGATAAATATGCAGTGTCATTGGCTTTATCTATAAAAAACTGATTGACATATTCGACTGCCTCAATGTTGAAGGTCTCTTTGGTGTATTGGGCGAAATCCAGATTGTCCAATTTGCCCGTCCACAGACTATTATTGAGGGACCATTGAGCCAGGGAGATCTTGAAAGGCATGCCTGCAGGAAGAGGAGCGGTACCTAATTGAAGGGCTGAGGCTTCCGGGAGTAGATCAGAACAAGCATTAAGCCCGAGTGCTGTTATTCCCAATAAACCCAGTCCTGATTTCTGTATGAATTTTCTTCTTTCCATTCTTTTATGCTTTAAAAAATCAATACCAGGCTCCTACGATTAGGCCCATTACAAAAAAGCTTACAAACATATAGCCTACATCGATAAGATATAGCTTCAGAGGTTTTTGAGCGAAAAGATAATTGACTCCGAAACTGGTAGCAACAAATACAAAGCAAAGGAGGAAAGCCATGATGCCTGCATAGATCGCTGAAGTGCCTAACATCATAGCAACTTCTGTAAAAATGGATAGAGCTGCAGCTATGATGAGATTTAGGAGGAAAGATCCTCCAAAGATGAGGGGCATGTGTCCGCTTTGGGCTTTTTCTTCACTGATTCCTGATAATTCTCTCCAGGTTTTCCCAAACAGGAAATCTCCGTACCAAAGAAAACCGACGACAAAAGTAGAAAGGGCAGCGACTAAAATTTCTGCCAGATTTATTCCAGATAAGTCCATAGAGTAGTAGTTTTTCTCATAAGGTAGGGAAAAATCAGGAGTTGGAAAACCGAAATGCATTTCCCCTGAATGAGGAAATGCATTTCATATCTCCGCTACTTTCTCGCACTTAAGGAAATACTACTCACCCTGCTGGCAAGTTCTTTCACTTCCTGGCTATTCATATCAAAATTGAGTTCCCGGGCTAACTGCTGTAGCTGTGGATCCAACAGCATGACTTCCAATGGAAAGGATTGTTTGCCTTCAATCCGGATGTCCTGAAATCCAGCTGCTCTCACATATCCTAAATAATCTTCCAGTTTCTCAGCACCTGCAATACAGGCAATATGCGCTGCCTGAGAATTTTTGATGAAATCAGGCAAGTCTTTTTCCAGTACGATATCACTGATTGAGATTTTACCCCCATTTTTTAATACCCGATAGGCTTCCTTGTAAACCTCCGCTTTGTTGATAGAAAGATTGATCACACAATTGGAAATGATATGGTCGGCGATTTCTTCCTGAAGGGGAAGGGCTTCTATATCTCCTTTCAGAAACTCTACATTAGCAAATTGACCCTGTTTGGAGTTTTTTCTAGCTAGCTCTAGCATTTCCTCCGAGAGATCAATGCCTATGACTTTCCCGCTATCTCCTACGATGGGGGAGACAAGAAAGGCATCAAAACCGGCACCGGATCCCAGGTCAATTACGGTTTCTCCTTTTTGAATTTTGGCAAGGGCCGAAGGGTTCCCACACCCAACTCCCAAATTTGATCCTTCCGGAACAGCTTCTAATTCCTCAGAGGAATAGCCAATTTTTTCTCCTATCAAGCTAGGGTTTGCGCCTGTATCACAGCAAGCGAATAATTTGGAGAAGGCTGTTTTTTGGCTAAGAGTAGCCAATTTAGAATAGCTATCTACAACGGAAGTTTTCAGACTTTTTGTATCCATGTTAAAGGGGTTAAAATTAAACGATGGATCAAGTTGTCGCCTGTAAGCTTCTCGAAAATTGACCTGGGTCAAATTCGGGAGATCTTTTTTCGAATCCTGCTCAGGGTTTCTGGGGCAATCTGTAAATAGGAAGCTAGATAACGTAAAGGAATGCGTTGGAGAAGCGCTTTGTCTTTTTCGAGGATCTGCAAATACCTTTCGGTTGCAGATAGGTCCATGAGAAAATGCTTGTGATGTTCATTGATCACGTATTCATTTTCGCCCGCTAATCTTCCGACTTCCTGCCAAAATAAATGGCTTCTATATAATTTCTGCAAAGCTTCATACGAAAGCACAATCAATCGGCTGGCTTCGATGGCCTGAATCGAAATTTTGCTTTCTGTTTGGGTGATAAGGCTACTATAGGAAGTGGAGAGTGTTTTTTCTTTGCAGAAACAATGGGTGATTTCTTTGCCGTCTTTGAGGTAGTAAAGCCTCAGTAAACCTTCTTCAATAAATGCAATCTGTTTGGAAACCTCTCCTTGCTGAAGGAAATATTCCCCTGCTATCAGGTCCCGAACTTTCAGGTAAGGCCTCACTGCCTCAAATGCCTCGGGGGAGTAGTTGGGAAATTGTTGGAGAAAGCTGTCAAAGATGTCCATTTTATGAAGGAGAGTAGATGAGTGGCGAATGGTCTAGTTTCATCTTACTATCCTACCGGGAAAATGGTTGTATCTCTGGCGTGTTTTCTATGTTTTTGTTCTGAGGGCGAATTTGAATTCCCGGACGTTTTCGGGTGTATAATTTCATCGCATACATTGCCAGCAGTATGATGGGAATGATCAATATGCTTCCTTCTGGCCCAAATTCGCCCCCACTTAACCAGGCTTTCTCAGATACTAAGCTGTGTTGTATCAAAGTTGCATTTTGATGCCCGCTGGCAGCAAATCCAAAGATCGGGCCCTGAAAGAAATTCCAGCCTATGTGCATGCCTATGGATAGCCAAAGCATTTGACTGCTGAGGTAACCATAGATGCGTAGAAATCCGAAAAGAACGATGATACTTGAGGAAATCAAGCTTGCGTTTGGATTGCTTGCGTGAACGATACCATAAATCAGACAGGAAATAACAATGGCTTTTATCCAACCCATGCCCTCAGCCATATTTTGAAGTAAGTAGCCGCGAAAAAATAGTTCTTCCCAATAGCCAACCAGTATATGTTCCAGGAGTAATAGCAGGAGGGAGCCCCAGGAAAGAACTTTCATGAAGGTTACAAAATTGAAGCCTTGTACTGAAGATGAAAGTTGGAAGTTTATTCCCTGATATTCTATCAGTCCCAAAGAAATTGCCAGGAGATAAAACAGGCCAGCCATTGCAGCGCTGAGAAAAAAGCCGAAAAACAAATCCTTGAAGGTATGTGCGTCTATTTTTAGGCCCAATGAGACAAAAGATTTTTTGTCCAGGTATTTTCTTGCTATGGGTACAGCAATGGAAGCAGTGATTGCAAGAATCGCTACTATCAGCAAACTGTAATCCCCGAGAAAAGCCTTTTTGCTAATATCTCCCAAAAGAGGTTTAACTACGAAAATTGTAGCTGCTCCTATCCAGAATAAAAAGAGGAAAAAGAGAATTCTCCATCCGGCTCGCAATCGGCCTTCATTTGCGTTTGTAAAGATGCCCTTCATATCGATGTAGCTTTTCCCTGTAATGGGGAATTTAGATTAAGTGAGTGTTTTATTTTTAGAAAGGAGTGATAAGTGAAGTTGAAAGTTGGAGAATGCACAAAAAAAAGACCACTCATCATAGAGTGGTCCTTTCTCATGACTATCAATGTCAACTAGAATTTCCCATTGCTATTTTTCCACTGATCTTCTGGTAAAATGGTTTCAATGATATCCCAGTGCTCAACGATTTTACCCTCTTCCAATCTGAAGAGATCGTAGTATGCTACATGATCTCCTTTCCCAAATTTCCCTTCACTTACCGTCAGGACAAAGTTCCCTTCGCCCAGAACTCTGTGCAATTTATCATACTGTAAAAGCAGGCCATTTTCTGCAAAGTACTGTAGGGCTCCACCCAATCCTTCGAGTCCATCCGCAATTCCTGAATTGTGTTGCAAATAGGTTTCTGTACTCACATAATCCGTCATTTTATCGGCTTCTCCATTTAGGAGGATATCGGTGACAAAATTCTGAACGATGCTTTTGTTTACTTCCGTTTTATCCATCTCTGTGATTTCGGTAGCTCCGTCCAATTGGGTTCTTCCGCTAGGGTTGGGAGGGGTGATTTCTGCGAGATTATCCCAGTGCTCAACAATTTTTCCATCTTCGAATCGAAAGATGTCGAAACCGGCTTTCGGGCCGAAGAAGTCGTACTCAGAATGTAGGAAAACGAAATCTCCATCTTCAAATGCACGTATAACTTTGGCTTTAAAGCCTGTTGGAGGTGCATTTTTTATTACTTCACCAAATCCAGCGAGGCCATCACCTACTGCCAGATTATGCTGGATGTACTTGCTCGGATTGATGTATCCTGCGGGCTCCTGAGCACCAGTTTGAAGGCTTTCAATAAGTACGACTGCTTTTTCCTTGTTTGTCAATTCCATAGGAGTTTTTTGCTTAGTTTGAGACATTGATTGTTTGTTGCCGCTGCAATTGATTGATACAATCGCGAGGGCAATGAGGCTAAAAAATGTTATTGCTTTCATCTTGATTTATTTGCTTTGTGATGATGAAGCAAAGCTGGGAATGATTCTCCCGTAAATGGATATAAGAAAAAGCCTAATGACTGTAAAAATGGGAAACTAGCGGGCGCTTTCCCGAAAACCTTCTGGGGTGAAACTTGTCTGGCGTTTGAAGTATTTATAGAAATTGGTGGTTTCCTCAAAACCCGAAGCATAGGCAATTTCCTTTACGGAAAGTTCGGTATTGATGAGGAGGCGTTTGATCTGTTTGGTGCAGATCTCATCGATAAATTCCTTGGCTGATTTATGGACAATCGCCTGGGTATATGCATTGAGGGTTTTGGAACTTACGCTCATCATGTCTGCATAGGTTTTTACCTTGCTATGCTGATTTGCGTACTTTTCGACCAGGTTTTGAAATTTGATGAATTCTTCGAGGTATTTGCGGTTCTCTATGATCTGGTTTCTTTGGGATTTGATACGGTAGAGTTTGGCCAGGAGGATGTGTAATTCACTGCGGATGATTCCGAGTGAGTACTCATCATTGGTTTTGAAATACTCCTGACTTATTCGTTGAATGAGGTTCTGGACTTCATTTAATTCACTCTCATTCAACTGAATTTTGGGTTCCCCCAGGAGTTCATTGAATAATTGCAAAGATTTCAGCGCTTCCAGTTTCTCCAGATAACTGAGGAGAAAGTCATCGGTGAAAAGGAGTAATTTTCCTTTGGCTGCGGGATGATTATGGAACCTGTGAATCTGGTCTTTTCGAATGGTGATAAGGCTTCCCCTTTCACAATTATAATTGCTAAAGTCAATGGTGTGCCCACTTTCTCCTTCTTCAAAAAGTACAATCAGGTAGAAATTTACGAGATGAAGATCAAAGGGAGAATGATTCAGGTCTTTGCGGTAGAAAATTTCCCCTAAATCAATCATGTCAAATTCCGCCTGAGGATTTTGACGGTTTTTGAATTTGATTTGTATGGGATCCTGCTTCATGTAGGATTTCAAGATACAGTTTTGTTTGCTTAGCCGTTAAATCTTCCGCACAAAACCGAATCCTAATCTCAGGAAATCAGCAAAAGGATCGTGATCAAATCCTGCAAACTCTTTGCTTAATCCCTTATTGTAATTGGACATAAAATGGAGGGAAAGCTTTTCCATTTGAAGGAGCTTGAAGTCCATTCGGAAGTTTAAACTAAAACGATCATCGACTAAATATGCGGGATCATTGTCCTTGATTGATTTTATCAAACCTTCATCAATATAGGCATAGGCATGGTAGCCACTGAGGGATTGTTGAATGGGCCTGGCGTATTCGGGACCGACTGAAATCCATAGCCTTTTTGCAAAAAAATGTAGGTTTAGGGGGTAAAGTGCAAGGCTCAGGCTTTGTTTCCTGACCCGGGTTTGGGTAGAATTAATAACTCCCGGTAACTCTGTGCTGCTGCTGAGCTTTCCTTCATAATCGTCGTAGTTTATGAATGCATTCAACAAGAATTTCTTTTTCCCTATCGGTATTTTTATTTGGCTTATCCCGATAGAAAAGCTGGACTTTGTGCTTCTATTAAACTCAACAAATTCATGGGAAGACTCGCGAATATTACTGTTAAGCATGCTAGAGGTAGCTCCATAATAGGCTTCTATGTTCTGGCTAAATAGACCGGAGCTGAAGAGTAGGAAAGTCAGGAGGTAGAATAGTTTTTTCATGGTTTCGGGAAATTATTTGCTCGCATTCATTAGTCTTTGCAATACTTCGTCTTTTGATCGTTGCCATAGATGAGAAAGCTGTTGGACTAAATCATCACTAAACTCAATCTTCGGAGATTTTTCTCCCCAAAAGACCTCGGCGTATTCTTTAAAAGACTGAAGGCTTTCTTCAAAAGATTCGTCAGATTCATAATCTACGATGATTTCGCAATTTTCTATCCCTAAATGCTTGGATAAAAATGCTTTAGCCCCTGACTGAAGGCTCTCTATCCCCAATCTTTCATCAGGATGCCAGGTCTCGATGGATCTTGGCTTAATCCCATCTTCATTTTTCGGACCCCAATAGGGGACTTCGTAAAAGTCTTCAGCATCTCTTCCCTCTCGATCATAATAATACCAATAATGGCAGCTGTCGTCTGCCAGAAATTGCTCCACTGCTTTTGCAAATAAAAGCTCTTCCGGCTTTCCCCTTAATTCTGGCAATGCTTCTCTTAAATAGGTTTTACTGTTGAGGCAGGTACTGGCCAAATGCACATCGTCTTGATTGTAGAACTTGATGTCTTCCCAGAGCACCTTTTTACAAAATCCGTAGATTCCCCAGGCAAAATTAGAAGAGCTAGTCTTAGCAATAATGAGTGTGTTTTTCATGATTTATTTATGCTATATCTACCTACTAGATATTTATCATGAGGATTTCTCTTCCAACTCCCAGCGAAATATCCCTTTAATCTTCATTTTGGCTCCCAGGCGTTCGTAAAATTTAATGGCTCCCGGATTGTCTTTTTGTACTTCCCAGCGGATCAGCTTTGTATTTCTGCTTTGGCATAAAAGCTTTGCTTCTTGCATCAAGGCTTCCCCAATTTTTTTTCCTCTGAATTCAGCTTTTACAAAAAGGTCATCCAGATTCATATAGGTCCCGGCATTCCAAATCGAGTAGCTCCAGGTATAGGAAAGGTAGCCTGCGGCTTTTCCATTATAGTCAGCGATAAGGACGCCAAAACGAGGCGATTCGCCAAAGCCGGATTTTCGCAATTCTTCCTCAGTGGTTTTAACCGCATATTCCTGATCGTGGTATCGGGCAATGCCTATGATGAGTTCATAGAGGATGGATACATCTTCTTTGGTAGCGCTTCTGATCTTCAACATATTTTATTCCTCTGAATGCTGTGTGGAGATTTTCTGCAGGGCTTGTTCCAAGAGTTTATTGAATACCTGGGGTTTTTCAAGCATGGGATAATGCCCTGTCCCATCAATATCAAAAACCTCATAGGATGCTCCACTCTTAATCAAGCCTTCCCAATTTGCTGGAATGGCCGTGCTATTGATGAGGTAAAGTTTTTGTTTTAGGCGGGTCAGTTGTTTCGCTTCTTTTTCTGCATAGGAAAATAAAGCTTCCAAACTTCCAATTGCACTCACAGAATCACTGGATGCAAAATCAGATTTCAGTTGCTCTCTCAGCGTAGTATCCATATTTGGGTGAAAGAGAAATTGCTCGGCATAGGCAGGAGCAACAACAGAGAAATTGCCCTTAAGCATTGTCATGAAATTGCCGATCTCTTCCTGTGCTTTTTCATCCAATCCCTGTCCTACATCTTTAAAATTATCAATACCGATTAAGGCTATTACCTTATCATTCTCTATGGCCGCTTCGAGTATAACGTCCCCACCCATAGAATGCCCGATAAGGATGACATTTTCTAGTTTCAATTGATCTATGGCAGCTCGAATATCTCTTCCATAAGCTTCCATGGACCATTTTTCTCTATTCTTTCCAGATTTTCCAAATCCAACTAAATCTATGGCAAGAATTTGATATTGATCTTTTAGGGCCTCGATCTGTTGATTCCAATAAGTTTGATCTATGCACCATCCATGTACAAAGAGGAGGGTCGTATCTCCTTTCCCAAACATTTGATGATGGATAAATACCCCTTCATTCCTAAGTTCTACTTTTTCTGGGATGTCTGGTGTTGAAGCTACTTCCTGGGTTTTTTGATTCCCACAAGAAGTGAGCAATAGAAAGGAAATCAGGATAGGAAAAAGAATAGCAGGTTTCATAAAAGTAGTGGATATAGTTATGTTCATTTATCATACTATTCTTCCCTTGAAAAGTTGTGATATAGCTATCTAAGCGTAGCTGCTTCAAGTAGCTCGAAGAGATCACTTACCCCCAGGGTAAACCACATGATAAGGATGCCCAATATGATTTTAGCCGCCGAAGGCATGGTAAAGGAAAATTTGTCTTGTAGATAGGCAGTTGCAGAAGGAAGAAAGAGGATAGATAATAGAAGATAAATGAGTCCGGGTACGGGATGAACGAGAAATATGTTCAGAATTCCGATGATCACAAGCAGGCCTCCAAAGGCCCAGCCCAAAAGAATGGCTGTTTTTGTTTGACTTTTCATTTCTACTGCCAGATGTTTGATTAAAAGTTTTTCAAGGAAAACTCTTCTTCCAGGGCTTGCCTGAGCGAAAAGACATTTCCATCCAAATCATGTGCATAGACCATCACAAAGTTTCCTAATTTCTGCGGTTCACTGACAAACTCAACATCAGCAGCTTGCAATCTCTGGTATTCCTTATCTATATCCAATACCTCATAGGAATAGCTATATCCCAGATCTGTAATTCTCCGTTTTCCTGTAGGTTTGGGAGTTGCATTTGGAGGCTGATATTCCATCAGTTCCAGTTTCTTTCCTCTGCCATCCAACATAAACCAGGCAGCTTTGAAGGAGAGATCATTGAGGTTTGCGACTTCATCAAAAGCAGGATTATCCTTGAAAAGTCCTTCCCTGGCAGGTTCGATTTCGAGGACAGTTTGATAAAAAGCTTTGAGAGCTTCGATATCCGGACTTAGAATAGCCACCTGTGTCATCCAGATCGGATTTGCCTCTGCCCAATCACTGTCTATGTTGAGCGAAATGATATCTTCTGACATTTGTTCCATCTCCAACATATTGCCTTCAGGATCATAGCCATAGGCATAACTTACGCCATAATTTCCCAGTTTGACAGCTTTTTCTCCTCTTGTCAGCATGTCTATTCCTCCTTTTTTGAATTGAGCATAACCCGATCTGGCCATAGCTGATTGATAGCAGGTATGTGTCATGCCCGGTCCCTGTGGGGGCATATTTTCTATGATGCTATCGCTCTGATTTTCAAATTCAGTTAGTTCCAGTAGCATATTGGGGGCTTTTAGAACCGCTCGTTCAAAGCTTATTCCTTCCTGGCCAAACAATTTATCAGCCGCTGGATTCTCTTTGACTGTTTCTCTTATTATCAATTCAAAAGAAGTGGTCCTTTGGTAAAAGTCGAGCATTTTATCCAGATCAAGGACCGAAATCCCGACATGGTTGAAGCCGATGATGCTGCTAGGAGAGTCTGTGATATTCGCTTGTGCCTGAGTTGGGGAACTCAGGTAAGACTTCAGCCCAAAGAAAGCGATCGCAATGAGAGTCAGCGTTCCGAGGCCCCATTTTGTGGCTTTCCTCTGGTACCATTTGATGGGCGTATGTTGAGAAGGAATAGGCATTTTTTATGTGGTTTTTTTCGGCCTAAAAGGAAAGCTATTCTTTGAGAGAGAAACAAAGCAAGACATTGCCTTCTATTTCGCTGAATTTTGCATAGCCGGAAGTAATGAATACCTGGTCCTCTACAATTACAGGTCCATCAGAATCTATGGCTCCTCCAAAGGCTTTTACTCCATTTACAGCTTCATAATCCTGCTTCGTATCAAAGCTCCAAAGTTCTCGTCCGTTATCAGTTGCATAAGCTTTTAATACTCCATCCAATGCCCCTCCAAATACGACTTCGGGTGTAAGAGTAATCGCAGCAGAGATACCCGGACCACATCCTCTCAATGTCGTTTTACATCGATCTTCTTCCAGGGTAGACCAAAGGATTTTTCCATCAGCAATATTGAGGGCATGCATACCGGGAGATTTTTCTTTATCCGTGTTTAAGCCATAAACCCCTCCATCATTGATAGGTACATAGAGTTCTTCCCCATTCGTTGCCATTCCCCAATGTATCCCGCCCATCATGCCACCTCTTCCTACCAATTGTTTCCAAACAATGGCTCCTTTATTATCGGGATCAAGGGCATAGACCCATCCGGATTTTTGTCCTGCCAAAATCAAATCTCCAGCTTCTCTCTTCACAAGTATAGGTGTTGCTCCAAAGTCAGCATCCGGGCCATTGTCTTCCGGACAATTGGCTCGGCGATCGAGGGTAACACAGGCTCCATTCCAGGCATCTTTGGAAATGGTTTGCTGACTCCAAAGAAGTTCCCCATCTGTCAGAGAAAAGGCCAGGATAGCATCACTTGTCTGGCTGGCTGGCCGGGTATAATTTTCTCCTGTCCCAACATAGAGACAGTTTCTTTGAGTATCTATAGTTACACTGGTCCAAACCGGTGCACCTGAAGGGGCCATGATGGCTATCCCCTTGGCTGTTTTTCCTACTTCCTTTGGACTTTCTGCTATGGTTTGGGTTTTCCAAAGCAGGCTTCCATCTTTAGTGTCAAAGGAGGCTACTGCTCCTCTAAAGCTACAGCAGACATAGGATTCAATTGCTGCACTGACTACTTCTGTTGAACTAATGGGTACATAAAGTTTGTCATTATACAGGTTTAAACTTCCTGTGATGGTTGCTACCGGATGATCATCGGCCTTTTTCTTCCAAAGGAGTTTTCGCTTTTGGAGATCAAGGGCATATAGCTGGGCATTGAAATCACCGAAATACAGACGATTGGCCTGACCTATTGAATCTCGGCCAATGACGAGTGCACTCCGGACTTCAGCATCCGCCTGAAAAGTCCACTGGATGCATCCCGTTTTTCGATTGAGTGCATAGATCGTTCCTTGTTGACTTGCTGTGAAAAGGGTATTGCCTGAAATAGTTGGTTGGACTCTGGCCCTGGAAGCATTGGGAAAGGCAAAGGCCCAGTCCAGTTCCAGCTTAGCGACATTGGATGCCTTGATCGCCAAGTTTTCTGCATCCTGATAACGATGACTTTCCAGGCCCATCCCCCAATTATTGATTTGAGCAGAGGAAGAAGAGGCAGTAAGATCCATTTCCTCGCTGCATAATCCCTTTACAATTGTATTTGATTCTGAATGAGCATCTACCTCTGAAATATAAGCTGCAAGCTCTTTATGTTGCTTATCAGAGAGCATAGCCGCCTGATTCTTCATAACCCCTGTTTTCAGAGCGGCCAGGATTTGGGCTTCCGGGAGGAGTTTTAGGGAACTGACTCTGGGAGCTTCGGGACTAGCTCCATTGTGGCAAATGCCGCAACGAGTTTCGAAGAGTTCCTGGATTTCCAATTCTTCGGTTATCCTTTCGCCCGAAACGTTTTCCGTTCGCCAATTCAAACTCAAAACGAGGATTAGAATGACGACAGCGGTCAATAGTAGTAGTTTTTTCAGCATGGATCTCCGTTAGTGGATGCTTGCTAAGAGCAGAAGCATATTCCTACACTCATATTAGTCAGAATATCTTGGAGATTCCAGTAGGAGAGAAATAAAGCTTGCCCTCAGGCAAATCCCTTGTTTTGAAAAACAAAGGAGTGCGCGCAGACCGAGCCTCTGGACTTACGCACCTTCTTTAGCTTAAAGAGCAAGGGGAGGGCTTAATTGATACTCCTAAGCAATTGTCCGTACTTCTGTTTTCCTACTCCTGCAGAAAAGCCGTTTTGGTCATTGAATACTTCTTCTCCATTGACGAATACATGATTTACTACTCCGTCTGATCGCTTGACATAACGGAAAGAACCCTTGAGGCTGGAGTGATAGTCTTCGATGGGTTCCTCTGTAAGACCGCTACTCAGTTTTGAAGGGTCGATTACACATACATCTGCTCTCTTTCCAATCTCTAATGAACCGGCATCCAGTCCCAGCCATTCTGCGGGCATTTGGGTGAGTCGATGGATGGCTTTTTCAATCGGGAATATCTCAGGGTATTCTAAAGATTGGCGCAAGGCCTGTAATGAACCATCATGGAATGCCATATTGACATTATGAGCACCGGAATCATTGAAGCCGGGAATGGTGGCTTCGTGAGCCAGAAGTTTGACACGGACATCATCTCTGTGATTGGCAGCCGTACATTTCCAGATTAGATCGGTATCGAATTGGATGATGAGGTCCATGAAGTAATCCAAAGCATCACCTCCTTGTTTATCTGCCAGCTCTTGAAAGCTTTTGCCAATCAGGCTGCTATCCGGAGCTTTGACTACGGTCATTTCTTTCAATAAGCGGGGAAAAACGGAAGTAGCTTTATGGTTCCAGTCTTTTCGAAACCATTTTCTGAAAGCAGGATCTTCGAAGGCTGCTTTTCTTTCTTCGGGTGTTGCTCCTATGACTTCTACCATAGAAGGGAATTCTTCGAAAAGCGGGGTGATGGGCCCTTCACCATAGTTGAGGAAAGGCATGGCCAATGCCTGGAATTTCATGTCGGCATTAAAGAATCTTTTCCCCATCATGGCAAGGGTGGTTACCAGTTTATGGATGCTTTCATTGGACTTTAGATCCATAGCAGCTACGATGGTTGTTTTCAGGGGTTTTCGGAATAAACCGGAACTCATGCCCAATAGGTGTACCCCTGACATTTTATCCAGGGCATTGGGAGTTGCCTGTAAGACCCGATTATATCTGCGCAGGATATTGGCGAGTCTACGGTATTCTTTGACCGAGGCCTGTTGAGAGGGAACGGAAGTGCCTTTGTATTCCTTAGTGAATACGCCTCCCCAACGATGGAAAGGTAGCATGTCAATGGACATACCCAGATAACCTGCTTCCATAGCTTCCTGCAGGTAATTATCCATCTTCACTTTTTCGGCTTCCTTAGCATGGGCTTGTTTGAAACTCCTTTCTACTCCCATGGCTGCAATACGGATATTTGAATGGCCTACAAAGCTGGCGACATTGGGTCCCATGGGCAGGGTTTCCAAATGCTCATAGTATTCGCCCAGATTTTTCCAGCTGATGCGGTCCTTGATCCATTCAGTCAGGACCTGGGCGGGCATATTTTCCACCCGGCAAAAGAGGTCCACGATGTCCTCATCTTTCCCCAAAGCTGCCGAAATGGAACAATTTCCCATAACTACGGTAGTGGTTCCATGTCTCAGAGATTCTTCCAAACCCGGCATGACTTCGATCTCAGCATCATAATGGGTATGGATGTCGATGAAACCGGGAGTTACCCATTTACCGTGGGCATCAATTTCTTGAGCAGCTTCTATTTCAGGAGCTGTATCAAAAACCGCTTCCACTTTTCCGTCTTTAAGCAGGACATCCGCTTTTTTCCCTTTGGCTCCACTGCCGTCGAAGAAAGTGCCATTTTTGATGAGGGTAGTAGTCATGAGAAGTTTTTTTTTAGATAATTCTTCTGTTTGTCTGGGAAGGCTTTTTGCATTTTTTTGGAAAAATTGCGCAAAATCGGAATGCCTAAACAAGGGTCAGGACCTAAGTCCATCTATTTACAGTCGTTCTAGTTCTAACACACCTTAGATTAGGATTTTGTATCTCTATATTCAGCTAAAGATTCAAACCATAGATTCATGTGAATGTTGCAATTCAATATTAGGGAAGAATTGGAAAATGATCCTTGAACTAATTCAAGAAAGTGAGGGAGGCTAGCGCTTTTGTTTAAGTTTGCTAAGCCATTCGGGGGAAATGCGCATGATTTCCGCAATGTATTTAGCGGGGACCTGTTTTATGATTTCAGGATATTCTTTGAGGAGGTAGTCATAAAATTCCTGGCTGCTGTAGCTGATCAGACGGGCTTTGAATTCATTTTCGAAGAGCAAGGTGCCGAGTATCCATTTGTCGTAAAACTCCCTGACAAAAGGATGTTCTTTATTCATTTTCTCAACGAGCTCCCTTTCAAATACCAGAACTTCAGAACTGGTAAAACTCCGGATTTCGTATAAAGATGCTGTTCCTGTAAAATAACTTTCATTGAGGGTCATGAAAGGGCGATGTTCCGCTAGATGAAAGGAAATGCTACGCAGTACATCGGAGGTTTCATTGTAAAACTTTCTCAGAAAACCACCTTTCAATACATAATAAATGCTGTTGCAACTTTCCCCAACCCCAATTAAAATCTCATGCGCACTCATTTCTCGCTTTGTGCCGTATAGGTGCAAAAGCTCTACAATCTGAGGAGATAAGGCCTGGGAGGATTGCATCTGTTGATAGCTTGTTTTACTGGCTAAAGGCTTGCTGGATATAAGCGGCCAGGATGGAAGGATCTATGCGATCTATCGGATGAGGAATTCCCTCTAGCCTGACAAAATTCGAATTGGGCAATAAATCGGCAGCTTTTTCCGATTCTTCCTGGCTAACCATTTTGTCTTCACTGCCCAGGCCGATGATTACATTTTGTTGGATTCGCTTGAGTTGTTCCGGATGAAGCTTTGCTCCCGCACCGATGCTCAACATCATTTGGGCTGTTTTTCGCATCAATTCTTTCCAATCCAATGGAGCATGCTGTTGTTTTAGCATCTCTGCGAATTTTGGCACTTTTTCTTCGATCTTTTCAGGATTCAACATGCGCGTTTCTTTAGCTGCTGATTCCTCTGTCCAGTCAAACTTAGTCCCCAGCGTGATGATTTTATCGACTAATTCCGGACGTTGATGAGCCAGATTCAGTGCGACATAGCCTCCCATGCTATAGCCAAAGATATTGACCTTTGAAAGGGTTTTGGCTGAAAGGAAGGATATAACATTTTCTGTAAAAAGCTGGATGGAAAATTCATTTTCTGAGCTTCTTCCCCCATGACCTTCAAAGTTCAAATCATAGAGCTCATAGGTGTCTTTCAGCTGGATTTTGAGTGGCTCAAATTGTTTTGAACTGCCCAATGCACCGTGGAGTAGCAGCAACTTGGATTTCATATCTGATTGTTTACAATTCCCAATATAGGAAGGAGGCAAATCATTTCCCTATCTGATACGATAGCGGCTCAGTTTTTTTGCTCAATTTTGTTTGGCTAAAAGGAGTGCTTATTCCTCCAAATCTTCCATCACCTGTGTATATATTGACTGGATAAAAAAGAATTGAAATGCAGAATAATAGGCAGCTAAATAATCGGGAAGTCAATGTGTTGTATTATGGATAATGCCTAATATTGACGCACTTGAAGGTTTCTCTAATAGAAAAAAATAGAAGCAAGAGGAAATACTGTTTCCTTTAATTCTCCTGCATCTATTTCTTTCCGTAGGTACTTTTTAGTCCGAAGAAAATCGACTTATATCTTCTGTCCTGCTTGCATCAGTTGCTGCTTTTACGGCTTTCAGTATTTCATCTAACTGAGCTCTTGGGTATATCCGTCCATCGAGGATGACCGTGTTTATACTTTGGGTATGAGAAATATCAGCCAGCGGATTTTGATCCAATAATAAGAGATTGGCTTTGAAGCCCTCCGCTATGACTCCCGTATTACTGCCCATCCATTGAGCGGGAATGGCTGTAGCTGATCTCAGGACTTCTGCCTGTGACATTCCTGCTTCTTGCATAGCTTGTAGTTCGTTATGCAGGGAAAAGCCTGGAACGGTAGGAGGAAGGTTTGCATCTGTTCCGGCTATGATACTCACTCCTTCTTCATGCAGACTTCCCAGGATGAGCTGACAGGCATATCCATAGGTATACCACCAAATCTTTTGTCCTGCCTTTTCTCCTTCAGTTAATCCTTCAGGCATTTTATAGCGGTTAATATGAGGCAACCATCCCAGACCTCCGGGAATTTTTTCATCCCACTCACTGATGCCCGGATTTTCATATGCGAGTTCTACTTCTTTGAGCACTTTCTCCAATTCAAATTTCTGTCTGACGAAACTTTGGGTAAGCCAAATGGTAGTCGTAACTGAAATCCTGTTTTCTTTGAGATTAGGAGCGATCTCTCTGCTACGCCGATCTACATAGGCTAAAAAATCATCTGCCTCCTCCTGCGTTTCAAATCGTCCATATTCTCTGCGGAAAGCATTCATCAATTCTTCGATATGGGCAATTTCAGTTTGATTTGAATTCCATATAGCATCCAGCTCAAGGTCAAAGGGTATATGTCCGACCACTTTCATTCCTTTTTCCACCGCATACTTATTGACCGCTTCATAGGCTTCTTCATTGAGATAACAATAAATCTTCACTGCATCATAGCCTAGTTCGGCGTATCTATTGACATAACTTTCGGCTTCTTTGGCATCTCTGATATTGTTGAAGCCCTGGCTAACTTTCATAAACCATCCTTCCATGAAACCAAAACTTCCCAGGCGGGGAGAGGCAATGAACATATCAGGTCCGGGTCTTCCTGCTTTAATTTCTTCACGCCATTGCAAATGATCTTCTTCCCCGATCATTTCACGGATTTCTGTAACTCCTGTAGCCAGGTAGAGTAAAAGGTCGTTTTGACTTTTGAAAAGGTGCACATGTGAATCAATCAGACCCGGTATGAGGTATTTTCCGGAACCATCTATTGTGGGCCAGTCTGAAGGAGCCTGGAAACTGCTATCCACGGAAACGATTTTTCCGTTATCGATGCATATTCGTTGATTGGAGATAAAACTTTCTCCGTCTTCAGCCAGGAGATTTACATGCTCTATGCAAAAGGATTTCTGCTCTATCTGAAAATCACTATGATTCACAATTTCTGTTTTCCCCCCATAAATCCTGATTGTATTTTGCTGTGCGAGATAGAGGAGTATCAGGCTACCCAGGAGAAGGAAGATCAGGACGTATTTTAGAACTTTTTTGAGCTTCATAATAAAAGGTTTGAGTGATGGACAAAACAAAACTATGCGCTCAAACTGCTGTGGACAAGGAAGATGTGACGACTGAGAGGGAAGTGGTACGAATTACAAGGCAAAGTGACTGTTTGCAAGGCAGTGGGACGAATTACAAAGCTGTTTTATACGATTTCTGCTCTAAAGGTAGGTACATAGGTCCGAGAAACAGGAATCTCCCGATCACAGTCAGCAAGGCTAAGTAGCAGTCCCTGGGCATTGCCGGAAGCAGAAAGGATGTAGGAACTATTGACCAGAAAAGATCGATGAGAGCGAATGATTGAACTGTCTGAAAGATTATCCAGAATATGTTTTAGGGTCGCTCGTTCTGTTTTCTTTTTTAATAGACCTTCCTCATTTATATAAGCCAGGCTAACATAGTTTTGTAAACCTTGTATATAGCGAATATTGCTGAGTGGGATCTGGAAAAGATGCTTTTCATTGATAGCTTTCTGTGAAGAAGATGAGAGGGGCTGTTGATTCATACTTTCAGCTATCCCTATATACTTTTTTTCCTGCTGCCATACGATAAATGCGCCCAGGACGGAAATCGGGATGATCCCTATCATAAATGTGCCGTACATCATGGCCGGAAACAGCTCCCACTGGATATAGCCAAAAAAGACTAGTCTGGCAAAAAGGAAGTTTGCAAGGCTTATGACGAGCATGATCCCCAGATTATTGAGCATCCATTTTCCCAGGGTCCATTTTTCCAGCTCTCCCTTTAGTTTCAGCACCTTCCCAACTATAAATTCATACAGACTGCTTCCCAGGAAGGTCATGGCTCCAAATCCCAGGCAGATGAGGAATTTGTTGGATTCTATGGTCGAAATACCAAAAGGCTGGAATACAAAAAGGAATAAGGCTACAAATAAGCTGAGGGCAGCCAGAATTTTGGGCTCTCCAAAATTGCTACTCTGCTCGGGGAAAGGCTTATTAAGGTGCTTAACTATATTCCTGAAAAATTCCATCTTGCTTAAACCAACTTAGGAAAAAAACAGAGGAATGGGAAATAGTCTCCTTCGAATGGCCAGATAGGCTTTACTCTACCAAAAAAGGAATATTTGCGTTAGCAACTTTCTGATCGTCGTAGATATAGCAGAAAATTCGATATTCGCCTTTATTCGCAGGTGCCTTGAAGGTGATTTTTCCGTTTTCTTCTGAAATAATGTCAAGTTCAAGAACTTCAGGTTCGGCCTCAAAGGCTCCTCCCTGGCTCCTTGCACCTACTTCTTCCATGAGCACCCATTTGTAGCTTAGGGCATCTTCTTCATGGTCAAATGCCATAACTTCACTTTGGTACTCAGTTCCTGCTTTCAGGCTGATATTATCCGTACTTACTTTATCATCCAGTTTCATTCCCTCAACTGCAGGGGCTCTGTTGGACGGATAAGCGCCTGACCAGAACAAAGTCAATTCATCCACCACGGCAGTGGCTTTACCATCTTTATTAAACATCCCGTACCAGGTAGGAGTTCTTTCCTGCTTTTGTCCCCAAACGAAAGCATAGCCTCCCATATTTCTTCCAGTTGTATCGGAGCTTAGCCCGATGCGCATCCGCTCTCTCAGTCCTTCAGCTTTTTGGCTTGAGTTCTCCTCGATTTCACGCCCCCAACTTGTTGATGGCATTTCCCAATGCCCTTTTGGACCAAATTCTGTCACCAGGTAGGGAATATCCAGATTATTAGCCATTTCCTGACGAGGCAGGTTGATGAGATCGTTGTACACCTGATAAGAAAGGAAATCTATTTGTGGACATCTTTCTAGCATGACCTTTACATGCTCGCCATGCGCACCGGCTGCAAAAGTAGTGGTTACAGGATGATTTGGATCTACTTCATGGATATAATCTACAATATCAGAAAGTGCATCATAAGCCTTGGGGTTTATTTTCCCTAAAGAACCATCTTCCTGTATCAAGAGATTCAATTCATTTCCTACCACCCAACACAGGAGAGCCGGATGATCCTTGTATTCCTGGATTTCTCCTTTTATGCGTTCAAACTGCTTTTTTACAGCTTCGGTATCATTATAGTCGAAATGCTCGAGCTCTTTTCCCATATCAATGCCCATAGCAATCTTGAAATTGTATTTAAGGGCGGAGTCCAATTCCATTTCAGCATGGTCCGTTCGCCAGGTTCTAAAGGTATTTGCACCTGCTTCAGAAAGGGCTTTGAAGTTTTTTCCATTATTGACATCCAGACCTGCTCCTTTTATCTGAAAGAGTTGGTCATTGATATAGAAATCATATTCTAAACCGGTTTTTCGGATTTCAACTTTGTTGGTTTTTGCAACTTCTTTTTCTGCAGTACAGGAAAAGGAGATGAGGAAAGTAAAGAGTATAGCTAGTTTGAGGTAATTCTTGCTTAGTAGTGAGAAATACATGCTAGTAGTGAATTTTAATTTGAGCCGAAGATATTAAGAATTTGTGGCTAATTCGATCTCTCAAGAAAAAGATTAGGGCTTTTATCCAATCAATCTTTCTAAGATCATTTTATCCTAAAATATAAAGCCCCTACTGAGGCTTAGTCAAAATTGTGCTAGTATTCTGTAGGCATTTTTGGGGCAGCAACTTAGCGATAATTTTATAAATCCTTTCAATTTCCTGAATCTTGGATTTCTTTTCGAAAATTCTTGCTCTTTTCTCGGCTAAAGAATTTCGATTTCTTTAACTGCCGCAGTAATCATAATTACCTTTACTTTTCCCGCTTGATGCAAAAAGAGAACTTCTTTGGTTTTGCCGAGGAGCTGTCCCTGAATTTTCTCATTATCTGCATAGGTAATACTGACACTGGGTTGAAAGTCGAGGTTGTTTTTGATGAAATTTGCATAACCTAAAGCTGCCTCAGAAATAAAAAATATTATGATGAGACCCCAAAAGATAATTCTTGCTTTTTGATACCAGCTTTTATCCCGAAGTCCCAGACTGAGTTTTTTTCCGAGCTTTGGAAATTGGCTATAAAATGCTTTCCTGAGACCATATACACTTAACGGAATCAAGAGAGATATCACAGAAACCATAATGATGCGTATGTCCTGAAAAGGTGCTATCAGAAAATGAAAGATGTCTGCGTATTCAAATATGTTGATCCCAAAGTTGATGTACTTTTTATAATTGAAAATCATTCCAATCCCGATCATCAATAAATATAGGAGACTCAGGATGGTCTGTATTTCTTTCAGGAATAATTCCCAGGTATTCTTTATAAGTCCTTCTTTCATTGTGTTAAATCTATGGAAATGTCTTGCTCAGATTCCACGTATTCAAATCTATGCAATCTGTTGATTTTGGTAATTTTTCGGAGAAATACCAAACCAGCTAATAAAAGCGTGGATAAAAGCGCTGGGTTCTGAGTATCCTAGTAAGTAAGTGGTTTCTTTAATGCTAAGCTTTTTGTCCAGAAATGCGGTGGCCATAGATTTCTTCATTTCTGTGATTAAAGAAGAATAGGAGGTGTTTTCTTCTTTCAGTTTTCTCTGGATGTTTCTTTCTGACATGCCCAATTGGAGAGAAACGCTTTTCAGTGAAGGAAAGCTGGGATCTAATAAAGTGTATACCAGTGCCTTTATCTTATCGGAGAATTCCTGCTGATTTTCCATCTGCTTTCCCAAGCGGTGGCAAGCCAGTTTTTCCAGATGAAGCATCAATTCATAATCGGCGAAGAATATCTTCTGGTCCAATACTTCCTTTTCGAATCCCATAAGGTTCCGATTACTCTTTGCCCGAATCTGGCACTGAAACAGGGCTTCCATTTCTTTTTGATGGATGGGGGCGAAGGTGATATCGACTTGCTGAGGATAAGCTTTCTGTAAAGTGAGAAAGTAAACTTCCTTGAAACTGAAGATCATAGAAGTGAGCAAGAGTTGTTGACAAACTTCCGGAAAGTCTTGCACTGATTCTTTATCCAACTCAAATATCAGGGAAGCATATTTTTCTCCTTCTTCTAGTTTCAGACTTAGTACCTCACTCAACAGATTGAAAAATTTACAGGCATGTTCCAGTCCCTCCCGAATATTCCGACTCGATTGAATCAATTGACCGACCATGCCCATAGCTGCCAAACTGGATTGTCTGCCTAAGCTATATCCAATTTGAGAGTTTCCCGACTTTTGCATCAGCCACTGTGCAAAATTGGCAAACTTCGAAAAGGGAATCATCTGTTCCGTTTCAGGAATTTGCAGATGCTGCAGGATAGATGAGGTATCGTGGCCCTGCTGGGCAGCAAATTGGAGCCAACTATTGAAGAGAGATTTTGAAATGAGTTTCTGCTTCATATCTGAAGCTACTTATAGGCTGGCAAAAATCTATATAATTGTCGCTTTTTCTCAATTCTCTGTCGCTTCCTCTCATCTATTCAGGGTTAAATCCTCTTTAGCTTTGTTGTAAAGAAATAAAAACGATGAAAAATAATCCCTTGATTCTGCTAAGTGCGCTATTAGTATTAAATGCCTGTAAAATTGCAGACATTAGTCAGCCTACGGAATTACATCCGCAAAAATCAGAGCAAATCGCCAATGAGATACTGGACCAGGTTCTGGAAGCCCAGGGCTTTGACGTTCTAAAAGAAAAGAATCTATATCAGGCCCGGGTTACAGATGATTGGAAGGGTTTTCTGGGAAAGATGGCTAAACTTTGGCCGGACCCCAATACCCAATTTCAGTTTCGATACAACTTCAACACTTTCGATGGAAATGCAGAGCTTCTTTCTGGCGAAAAGAAAGGAGATTTGATCGGTGTACAAGGATGGCAATATTATGAAAAGCCTGCGGGGAGTGGGGAAGTAGCTAAAGCGGAGGCACGGACGATGGAATTTGGGATCGTGGTTCTTCATTATTTCATCGAATTGCCTTATCGTCTCCGGAATGCTCCATTGAAGCGGTACTATGGGGAGAGAGAACTCAAAGGTCAGAAATACGATTTGGTATTTGTGAGTTGGGGCAGTGAGGAAGCGAGTGAAGAGTATGATCAATACATACTCTGGATCAATCAGGAAAGTCACTTGCTGGATTATTGCATCTACACCTTACGCGATAATGGCAATCCTCTTACCCGACATAAATATGGTTCAATCGCTTATTTAGATTACTGGGAAGTCGATGGTTTTAAAGTAGCGACGAAGATGCCGGTTCTGCTTGATGATGGAGTGATCAGGGCGGATGATCTGGAAAACTATTTCCACCAATTTAGCATTGAAGACTTTTCTTTTGGCGGATTTGAAGAAAGCGAGCTTTATCCTTTGCCCGGTCTGGAGAAGAAAATGGATATGAAGTAGGAGAGCTTGCAAAAAGCTATCAGCAGGAATTAGTTCTTTACAATCCGATACCTTAGTTCAACCATCGCTTCTGTATACGCTTTGTGATCCTTCAATTCCAACTGAATTTCTGTTCCAATCAAATCGAAAAAAGGGGTGCCCCCACCCAGAATGACCGGCATGATCGTAATGACGATTTCATCGGCCAGGCCTTTTTGGAGAAAGTCTTTCGTCAATTCTGCTCCTCCCACCATCCAGATATTTTTATAAGAAGAGTTGAGCTCTGATTGAAGAAGTTCTTTGAGATCACCAGAAAGAAAAGTAACGCTTTCTTTAGTTGAAGGAAGTGTTCGTTTTGTCAGAACGAAAACTGGGGTCTCTCCATAGGGCCATCCTAGTTCCAGGGCATGTTCATATGTTTTTGAACCCATAAGGTAGCAATCAACTCCCTTGAGAAAGGCTTCTATATCCGCTTCGGTCAGGCTTACTCCTTTATCATATTCATGCGTTCGATGCATCCAGGATATATCTCCATCCGCTTTAGCGATAAAGCCATCCAGGCTACATACCATATGAAGAGTGATAAAGGAGTTTTGCCCATCCATGTATCTCGCGGATTAGAGAAATTTCTGTAGGTGTTTTTTGAAATAACTGGCACTATCGATGGCACTTTGCATCGAATTGTGGGTGAAGTTTCCTCCTTGTTCGATATAGTAGTACTCCAGACCTGAACTTTTAGGATCAGGCAAAAATGTCAGATAGTCTATTGATCCATTGCCCAGTTCAGTATAATCCTCAGTTTCCGGATCCATGTCTTTGATGTGCCACATGCTAAAGCGACCGGGTTGTTTATCAATCAATTGTTGGGGAGTAAAATTGGAGGATCGTTTGAGCCAGTACATATCCAACTGAAGTTTAACTTCATTCGGATCGGTCTCATTCATGATCATATCATAAGCTGTTTTTCCTCCCAGATCTTCAAATTCGTAGCCGTGGTTATGGTAGGCAAAACCCAAACCCGCTTCCGCGATCTGTTTTCCCATCAAATTGAGCTTGTCAATCAGGATTTTATAGAATTCCAGATTTCGCTGTTCGGGAGCCATCCAGGGCCAGGTGATATAATCTGCCCCCAATGCTTTGGATCCTTCAATACAGCCATCCAAATAGCGTTTTAGCTCATCGTCCGATTTTTCCAGGAAAGGAGAAAAAGCGTAATGCCCACTGCTGATATTTAGTTCCATATCCTCCAGCATTTTTTTCAATTCAGCAGCTTTAAACCCATAGAAAGTTCCTGCTTCTTCATCATAGCCGTAATGTTCAAAATCCTGGTAGCCTAGTTCTTTTAAGGCCTTTAGGGTGGCGATGGGATCTTTTCCCATTTCGTCTCGAATGGAAAAAAGCTGGTATCCCAATTTGTATTTTGGTTTATCCATCTCCTGTTTGTCCATATCCTTATTGTCTTTTTCTGTACATGCAGCTAAGGGGAAAAGACTTGCGGCACTTAAAATTCCGGTTCTCTCGATAAATTTCCTTCTGTTCATAGCAATTTTAGTAGATTTTAGGCAGGATAAGTTACTAAAGAGCTATGAAAAGCCCAGTGAGGTGGTAGGGAAAATCAGGGGGATAGCAGGCTAATCTTTAATTATCAAGTCGCTCTATCCTGATCTCTTTGTGCTTTCTCATATCCGGAGTATCTGTTTTCCATGTGTAGAAATAGGAACTAAGGATATTGTCTATGTCGTAGAGGTATTGCTTGTGATGTAGCGTAATGTCCTGATAGGCATCAAAATCGAATTCAGCTTTCAGGAAGCATTCCTGAATTTTCTCAAAATCATGCCTTTCATCTGTTGAGAGGGTATCAATGCCAGACAAACTCTCGATTTTGTAGCTGCCATCTTCCAGGTAGTCAAACTTCATGACGTCCATGCTGGAGAGGAGGGGATTTATGCCTATCATGCTAAAAACGGATTTTGCCACTGATTCCAGTTTGCTTTCTTCCTTTGTAAAATCGAGGTAAACCCCATCTTCTTTAGCTAATCCATGAAAGTCGAATAAATATCTCAGGTCTTCCATGAGGTATTTGGCGGCTTTCTCTTTGGTAGAAAGGTAGTCGAAGAGCTCTTCTATTTGTTCGTCCTGTTCACCAGTTGAAAGCTGCTCTTTTAGGGCTTCTTTTAGTTGAAAGAGGTTCTTCTTTATGGCCTCAAAATTTAGCATCTCCAGTTCATCGTCTTCATTTATTGAGAGGTACAGGCTGCTATTTTGAGGATGTGCCAAAGGGAGGATTTCTTCCTCCAGTTCGAGGAAATATTTGGATACACTGAGCAGGCTTTGGGGATAATAGATTTCGTATACCTTTCCCTCAAGTTCTCGCAGTTCGAAGGAATAAACCCTTTTAAAGGGCTTTGAGGAAGATCCTTTGAATGAAAAGCTTTCTTCCTTGAAAACCCGGTAGGCTACAATTTCATCCAGCACATAATTCGGGATCAATAATTCAAACTCTTGTCTCCCTTCCATAACCATTACCTTCTGTTTGCATTAGGAAGCCTTCCACTCATTTATAATTTTTCCAGCGACTCTTTAATGCAATTGAGTTTTACCTTTCCCTTGGAAGCCAATATTCTCTTTCTTAGTTCGACTTTATCTGCGGGTTCCAATCTTTTCTCAAGGGATAGATATAAGCCCAGAAAGTCTTGTGAGAAGCTACAAATATCCTCTTCTTCATAAAGTTCGAATTCATCAAATATGGTCATCAAACATCCCAGCATGATATTTTTGACTCCACCCCTGTAACGTGCAAGTCCTGCCTTTTGTCTGTCAGATAAATTTGGATTTTTTTTAAGAAATATTTCTCCCAGTTCGCTTAGATCCTGGGTCATATAAAGTGCGGATCTCATGATGAGAAGCCCCTCTTTCCCATAATTCAGTTTGCCATTTATTACCCTGAATTTCTGGACATAAAGTTGCTGCAATTCTCCAATTTTTAGCTGAAATTGGGAATTTGTTTTAAATCTTCCGTTGAGGCTGGTATCCTTGTATTGGAAATAATTTTGGGTATTGGTCAGTCTTTCGAGGAGTTTGAAGCTAGGCTGCTTGTGATGGGGTAATTCTATTTTGCCTTCTTTAACTGTATTCACAAGAATAAGGGCTGCCAGATTGTATTCTTCCATGCTCCAGCTTTCCTCAAGATTGGGCATTCCCGCCTGATTCAATATGTCAAGGCTGCTGTCTTCTTGAGCTTGAAGGGATATACCTAAAAGAAAAAGGAGGATGAGAGTGAATTGTATTTTCATGGTGCTTCGAATTTTAAGCTAATATCTTCAAAAACTTTTTTTCATACAAAAGAGAAGCTTAGAGCATCCTGGAAAAGAAAAGACGCCAAGCTGTTTAGGTGGCGTCAATTTCCTTGAACTGTCTGATATTTCGAAAGCATCCTGGGCAGGAAAGTTCAGTTCCCAAGTTTTGTGTTGAGTATCATTTGCATAGCAAATAGTTTCACCTAAGTTTAGCTAGGCTGAATTTTCCTAAAAAATTTCACCTACTCACTTAGCCCCAATAGATTTTTTACTACTTCATAGCCCGATTCACAAGCTCCATTTACGGTAGATTGCCAGTCATCATGTATGGCCTCGCCTGCGAAATAGACTTTCGCATTCACAGGTTCCAGAATATCCGAGATGTTTTGGCTCCTGTTTTCATAATCCTGTGCATAGGAGCCTCTTATGTAAGGCTCTTTCGACCAGTTTTGGATAATATGTTTTTTATAAGTTTCACTGGCTTTCCCTTCAAACATCTCATCCAGTTCCCCCAGGATTTTATTAATAATAGCTTCATCATTTTCCAGTAGGGCATAAGGAGCCGCTTTTTCCCCTACCGTAAAGAGGGCCAATACGTGTTTCTCAGCATCCTTTCGAAAAGCAGCATCATAGTAGATGAGTTCGGATGCACTTAAGGCTCCCGCGAGGCCCCCCATGAATATTATATCCGGATAAAATTTCTCCTGAAATTCGATGAAGACTTTAATTCCTTCCCCCATATCAACTCCATTGATTGCTTCTACTTTTTGAGAGGGCAAGGCAGGGCTAAACTCAATTAGCTCTTGTTGAAGGACGGATATCGGAACCGTGATGAGTACTTTATCTGCTTCAAAACTCTGACCATTGGCGGTTTTGAGCTGGACCATTTCGTTTTGGTAGTTTATTTCTTCGACCACATGATTGTAGAGAATCTTACCTCCGATCTTAGGGATCATGTATTTCTCAAAGAAGCCAAACCAGGTAGTGCTTTTGAATTTATGCTCACTGTAGAAATTCCTTATCCAATTGTGGCGAGTCAACTTTTTACCATTCCATACCGAATAAGATTGAGGATTATAGGTAATGAGTTCTATGTTGTCGTCAATGGAGGAATCATCAAGAATTTCGGCTAATACAATCGGATCTGCATGCAGCCATTCTGCCCCCAGGTCGATGGGGAAATCTGCAAAATCTGCTGCTCTCTTTACCCTGCCTCCATATGTTGAGGAAGCTTCCAGAACCTCATATTCGATATTGTTCCTTTCCAGAAAATAGGCAGCACTCATTCCTGCGGCTCCTGCTCCTACAATCAGCACCTTGCCGGTAAAATCTGTAGAAATTTGAGGTACTAATTCCCTCGCTTCATTTTCTGCCTGCGAGCAGGATTCCAGAAACATGGATAGGAAAGGCATACCCAGTCCCATGGCCAGTCCTTTTTTAATAAATTCTGTTCTTTTCATCTGTATTAGTTGTTGAGAATAATACCGGTTTCAAAACCGAAGAAGAGTTCTCCTTTGTCCTGCAAAGAGAATTTTTTGCCAAGAAATAAACTGAATTGATAAGCGGGTCCCTTAGAAGGACTAAGGCCGAGACTATAATTCAAACTAGGTGTGATAAAGGAATCTGTTTCTCTGCTTGCTGACGAAACTCCTGCGGAACCCAGATCGACTATTGGTCCCAGGCCTTTGGAAGAGACCAGGTAAGCAAGGCCCAATCCAAAACTTTGAAATCTTTTTTTCGAATCTCTCTTTCTCAGGAGACTTAGTTCAGCGTTTAGTAGATAGTTTTGGCTGATCCCTATTTGGCTGAAAAAGCCCACCTGAGGACCTATCCTTATTTCTTTGCTTATTCCCTTTTTAGATACATCAGCCAGGAAAAAACTGGCTCCTATTTTTGTTCCGACTTGTGTAAAATAAGGAGAGTAAAAGGATATCGTGTATGCAGATTTAGAGATTTGACTATAGGTATTTGCTGTTTGGAAAATGATAAACAGGCTTAGCAAAAGGGGACGGAATCCGCCCAGTTTATCCGGAATGGAAGTTGAAATAAAGGGCATGAGAATATGGAAATTATGACGTAAAATTGTGTGTCTTTTTATGAGGAGAAGTTAGCATTGAAGCTAAGAATTGCAATTTGCCTGCTCCTGTTGTTTATGAGCAAATCCTGCTCCTTGTTAAGACACAAGAAAAATCATTATCCCCTATCAAAGGCGGACTCTTTGACATTATAGGAGCTGCTTAAAAATGATTGAGGATGTTTTTGTTCAGTAAAAGCGTTTGGAATCAGTCCCAGGGACCTTCTTTGCTTACTGCTTGAAAGCTTTCTCCATCAAAACGAAAAAGCCCTCCCCAGCCTCCAAACCAAAAGCGAGATTCTTTATCTTCATAAATGGCAAGAATAGCATTTGTCGGAAGATTCGCGTCTTTGTAAAAATTGCTAAATGAGCTTCCATCATAGCGATATACACCATTGTTCTCGGCTGTGAACCAAAAATTTCCTTTTCTGTCCAGATGAAAGCCGCCTACTTCCACCCCTTCGATGATTCCTTCTTCGGTGAAATTTTTAAAGGTTTTTCCATCAAATCGACTAAGGCCCCCAAACATGGTCCCGATCCAGATGTCTCCATTTTTGCCTTCCAGAAAGCCACTGATGTTATTATCTGCGAGGCCTTCTGCTTTGGTAATATGGCTAAAAGCATCAGATTCATTGGAGAGAGAAGGATCATATAGGGTGATGCCATATCCATCGGTTCCTATCCAAATTTTTCCCTGACTGTCCTCCATGAGACTTGAAATCCGATTGGGAGCATAGACCGGATCGGGATTGGTGACTTCTGCTTTAGGAAAGGGAAAGGAGGTGAATTTTTGACCATCAAACCGACTAATACCTTCGGTTGTTCCTATCCAAAATATGCCCTCACTATCCTGAATCAAACTCCAGATCTCATGATCGATAAGGCCATTTTTAGTTGTGAAATTCTGAAAACTGCTCCCATCATATTTCAGCAAACCTCCATAGGCTCCAAACCAAATATTTCCATCGTTATCTTCTACAATTCCCGTGATACGACCTATTTTGCTCTGCTCATTGTCTTTGTCAAAATAGACCAGACTATCCCCATCATAGCGCATGATGCCATATACATTGGTTCCGAACCATAGATTGCCTTTGCTATCCTGAAAGATGTTGCGAAGATGCTGGCAGAGCTGGCCTTCTACGAAAAAGAGTCTATCCACTTCTGGTTTAGCGGGAATAGGTGCCGCTTTGGTGTTTTCAACATTGTCCTCAGGCAAATTGCTCTGTTGTTGCTTATTGCAAGCAAGGAAACAAAGGAATAAGAGGCTTGTATATACTAGAAGGCTTTTCATATAAATAGACTAAAAATCCCAGGAGCTATTCTTATTGAAGTTGAGAAAGGCAGTTCCATCATAGCGATAAAGGCCACCAAAACCGGAAAGCCAATAATTGCCTTCCTGGTCTTCTATCATGCTAAATACGCCATTCATAGGAAAGCCTTCTGCTTTGTGGAAGTTTTGAAGAGATTGACCATCGTAACGATAGACGCCCTTATGTTCTATTGGAAACCAAATATTGCCGGCATTATCTTTAAAGAGAAACCAGCATTCTATTTCATCCAGGCCCAATCCATCTGTGATTGAAGTAAAGGTCTTGCCATCCCAACGACATACGCCTTGATAATGGGTAGCAAACCAGATATTACCTTCTTCATCTTCTTCTATATCATTGACTGCATTGTGGCAAAGTCCGTCTTTCACCGAAATATTTAGAAGGTCTTTTCCATCATATACATAAGCACCTCCATTGGTCCCAAACCACATCCGGCCTTTGCGATCTTCTGTAATGCTATGTACAATATTTGCACTGCTCATACCTCTATTGCTATCCACTTCTGCTTCGGGTAGGGGAAAGTGCGTAAAATTCTTTCCATCGAAATAGCTTAAACCTTCCATAGTTCCTACCCAGAGCCTTCCTTTGCTGTCAGCCTTTAAACACCATACATCATGGCCCAACATCCCCTCCTCTTCTGAGAAGTTATGGAAGGATTCAGGCCCGATATTCGGACTCGTTGTGGGATCAAATTTGAAAACTCCCTCAGAGCTACCAATCCAGATATTGCCTTCCTGATCCTCTTCTACCACTCGGGTGGCGAGCTTGTCAAATAGCCCAATGTCATCGAGCTTGAATAAGCTGTCTCTATTGTATAAAAAGACATTATCTCCTACGAACCAGAAATTCTCTTGCTTATCCTGAAAGACATGCCGGAGAACCAACATAAGTTGGGCATCGATATTCAGACCTTCAAAGGGATCAACATAGGCTTCTTCAGCAGATTGCTGAGTAGAATCCACAGCAATCTGCCTGAAGTCTGTGAGGGATTCTTCAGCCAGGTTTCCCTTGTTTTGCTTATTGCAGCTTAAGCAAATAAGTAGTAGAGAGAAGTATACAAATGCAGGCTTAAGCATTTTTGTTGATCTATTTTGCTTACTACAAATATAAGTTTATGCTACTCAACCCTGAGATGCTGAGTGTAAAATAGTGTAAGACGAGTGTAAAATTTGGGGAGTTAATTTCTTCTACTTTTGGTCATTCAATAAATATTCTGTCTTTCTTTGAAGTACATCAATTACCTGATTCTTCTCATCTCTCTTTTCTTTTGCAAATAGCCAACCATCCATTCTTGTGCGGTTTCATTTGCAATTTCAAAAAAAGGAAGATTTTCTTCTCCAGTCAGGAGGGTAGGGGCCTCTCGCTTGTGGCGGAAAGTTTTTCTGGGGCTGGACATGGTTTGAGTATTTCCCAGCAGGAAAAGAGGATGGACCCTGATTCGATCCATTCGGATATCCTGCATTTTTTTTATGATAAAGTTATGCTCTTTGATTTGCAGAAATTTCCGATCAACATCAAGGTTTAGCCCTGCCGACAAATCTTTCTTTCCCCAATAGAAAATTAATGGCTCGCTTTACATTTCTATCTACACTTTCCGCTGATTTTAGCTGGGCAATGTAGCGGATGATTTCCTTTTGTCGGGAAGGGGATAAGCTATCGAATACAGCTTTTGCTGCTTCATTTTTATTCAAAGCCTCAATCAATTTTGGATGTGGCTGTATGCTTCTATCACTGGGATCAAATTCAATCTCAACAGAAATCTCTTCTCCTATTCTCCGGGGAGAATCTTTGAGCATTTTCATGTTGATGTAGAGCCGCCATGCACCGCTGTATTTTACCAGCGTTTGTTGATAGGCCAGGGCATTGATGGTACCTCTGACCGGAATGTGTCCCTTGTCTTTCTGGGCTTCCTCAAATATTACTTGGAGGATCGCTGGAGGAAGGTAGACGAAAGGGTTACCTACTATGATTTCCAGTTTGGCATGGAAGCGATGCATTTTGTTCAGAGATTTGAGTTCCCTTGCAAACTACTCTTTCGTCCGAAATGCACAAGTCGTATTTATCCACACGACCCCACTGGCTGCGCATGGACCTAATAAATCCAGGACCTCAGGGTCTTTCAGAATGAATAAGGAAGATATATTTTCCTCTATAATCTCATTTCGGATAGCATGGTAATAGGGGGTGTCTTTGGTCATACCATCGATAATGTATAAAGGCTCACTGCTACTTCCTTGACATAAGAGGCTGAAAGCCGGATTTCCTTCGAGCTTCTTCCTTAATTGGGGGTAGTTAAATGTTAAAATCAGGGAATTATCTGAGAGGGAATCTACAATCCAGCTTCTCGATTCGAAATTTGGCTTTGATAAAATCAGGGTATCTCCTAGCTCAGCTTTTATTCTGAATTTTCCCTGGCAATCCGTTTCTCCGAGTTTCTCAGCTCCCTTCACATGAATATTGACATGGAAGAGTTCTATGTCCAGGTCACTTTTTACGGTGCCAGAAATAAACTGATCTCCGGCCTTTAGGACATTTAAACATAGAAAAAGGACAATGATTGTGCTTAGTGTTCTCATGGTTTAAATATTTATAGATAGGCTTGGCTATCCGGACGATTTATCCTTTGGGAGGTGCCCGCTCTTTATTCCAGAACCTCGCTAATCTGTACTATCGGCTGAACATTGGTATAATTGGGAATGTCGCCGGTAATTTGTCCCGCTACTGGGCCAAATGCTTCCTGATATTCGGAAAGTTTGTCGAAATACAAATAGCCGATCGCAAAATAGGGAATAGGTTCATCAGGAGTTCTTCCTCCGATTCCTTTATCAATTTTCAGCTTCTTCAGAGATTCTCCCAATAAGTCCGCGACCATAGGCATGTGTTTTTGGGAATAATAGTCCATGTCGAAGGTTTTGCCTTCTTCATTGGGGTAAAGGATGCTAACTTTGATCATACCTTTATCACTTTTTGGACTTTCTGTAGCAGCAGCTTGAGGAGCTTCCTGGGACTTCTGAGTTTGTTGGCAAGCGCTAAAGCTAGCCAGGGCTACAATCAATAGGAGGATAATCTTTCCTTTCATCTTTTAGGGTTTATAGTTCCGTATTTTTCTGGAGAAGGCTGCCCATCCAGTCGATCAAATGCTATCGCTAGCTTCTGACCAGCGTGTGAGGCTATGCTTTGCAGCCAAATCATTAAGATAACGAAGAGATTTATTAAATGGACGCCCTGAGACTAATTTTAGGGCTTTGCTTTCAGCCGCCATACTTCAATATTCTTATATCTTGCTTTTCGCGTATACATATGGCGGAATCCTATTCTGCCCGATTCATATAAAGGAAATCCCGAAACGTCCCAGCTACAAAGCAAATTATCAGATTTGTCCTCGAGATTTTGGATATGCATTTCGATCTGACCCTCATATTTGCTTAAGCTTATGTGATAAGAAATATTCGGTTTGAATAGGCCTGTTCGGAATTTGTCTCCGGCTATATCTGTCCCTTTTAGTCCTCCTATTTGAGGATTATACCTTCGCAAGCGGATGTAATCATTATCACCGGAATATTCTTTGGCGGAAAAGGCTGCATAACTGATATGATAGGCATGCATATTATTGAAATAAGTCCTCATATGGGGAACTTTGCGTTTTGCATTCCATAAGGAAATATCCTGGGGATATCCTTCATTATCTGAGCCTGTTGCATGGAAATACAGGATGTTTACACATCGGGTAGTTGTGTCGGTGCGTGTATAATCGTATTCAATCCTAATATTTCCGCTAAAGCTTTCTTTCGTCCATAAAACAGTATGACAAGTATCATTCCCATGCTCAGGACCCGCAATCAGTTCCATGCCTGCTTCTGTATGAAGGATTTGCGCCCTTTCTCCATCCAGCATCCACTTTGCCTGCCAGTTATGGATTCCCTTATCCTCGAACAGTAATTCTGATTTTATCCAGGGAGTTTTATGCGCGCTCTTTTCTTTACATCCGAATGCAGAGAATAGAAAAAGGCCGATAAGGGTGATGAAAAAGATATTAGGCATTTCTTCCTACTAGAGCTTAAAATGGAATATATCGATTTAATCTAAGCCCATAAAGACTTTGTTGAATCTCACATATTCTAGCCATTCTAGCTCATTTAGGATCTTTTTCAATTTATCAGAGTCACGTAATCCAAAATTGTCCGCTTCCTGAACCAGTACAAAGAAATTAGAGGAATGTTTTGGTAGAGAATTGGAATGTTTGATCTCTGCCAGAACTTCGCAATACATATTGAACAAAGATTCTTTGTAGAGGGGAGAGGGAAGAAGTGCTGCCAATTTTTCAAGTTTCAGGTAAAATCTTTGACTCTCTTTCGGATCAAATGTTTCATCACTTCCTTTCCACTCGGGTATCCACCATATATTTGTCAAATTTGCCAACTCTGCTTCTGAAGAAGAAGAATCTTTCGGCACCAAATTTTTGATATGCTCTTGGGTATTGTAGGCCAAAACAAAGGAGGACATATCCTGGTCTGTAAATACTCCAAAAGAAGATATAGCTTCCCTTTCCACATGCAAAGAAGAGAGGTAGCGGAGACAATAGTTCTTAAATTCGACTTTAAATGCTTCGAAGGTGAATTTCATCTTATATGCTTCCAGATGGCTAAAATACCATTGCTGGAAGAATATAGTCTTTTAAAATGGTTCGAGCCTGATTCCCTTTTCCATTTCTGAAATTGCCGGAAGTAATCACCACCACAGATTCCAACTGAGGGAGAATAAAGATGAATTGGCCGCCTGCACCTCTGGCTTCTATGGCATTTATTTTCTGTCCATTTACCTCATAGCTATCGTGCCACCACTGGTATCCGTATTCATTTTTATCCTCGTAGTCCTGCAATCGAACATGTTTTTGAGTCGACTCCTCGACCCAGCTTTCTGAGATGATCCGCTTTCCTTTCCAGCTCCCTTTATTGAGAAAAAGTTGTCCGAATTTGAGGAGATCTCTGGGAGTAAGTAGCATGCCTCCTCCAAAATAAGGCCTCTCTTTTGTTTCGTCTGACTGATTTATGTAGTTGGTTATGCCCAGAGGTGCAAAGAGTTTTTCATGCATATATACTTCCACAGGTTTATCCAAACGTTCACTTAGACAAACGCCAAGTAGAAAGGGATTGGCTGAACCATAATCGGCATAGCTTCCCGGTTCATTAACCATAGGTGCCTCTAGTACTGTTTTTAGCCAATTGTCCGTATTGCGAGGATCCTGATAATAGTTTTCAGATGCCTGTTTGTTTACATCCAGTCCTGAGCTCATCGTCAATAAATCCTTGAGGCTAATCTCAGCTTTTTGTTTGTCTTTGGTGTATTGGTATTTCTGGGGAATGAAATCATATAGTTTTTCATCAACCCCTTTAATGATTTCCTCATCTATAGCGATGCCAATAGTAGCTGAGGAAATGCTCTTGGAAGCCGAACGCAAATCATGAGGAATATGGGCATTGAATCCTTCAAAATAGTTTTCAAATACCAAATTCCCTTCTTTAGCGATAAGGATACTATGGGTATTTACCAGGCTATTGTCCTTTACCCGATCAATCATCCTAAGCAATTTATCTTCTTTAAACCCAAAATCCCGAATATTTGCAGTCTCCCAGCCATCCTCCAGGGATTCTGGTGTTTGGGGACCTTGTCCTTCAGGGTCTGGATCTCTTTTATATTCCCAATCATTTGCGTGCCTAAGCTGGGTCTTGGTAATCAGGGCATCAACTAAATAAATTTCCAGGCTTACGCTTTCCCCTGAAAGCCTTGATCGAAAATTAAACCCTGTATTGCTATCTTGGTAGTATAGGGTATTTCCTTTTTGTTTAAAGCCGCTTGTCCAGGTTCCTCTGAATCTTTGATCTCCAAAAAATGGATAGGCTACAAGTTCCGACTCTGCGTCATACTCCATATAAAGCATGACATCATCGGATATAAGGCCTTTATGAACCATAAATGGATTCCATTTGCCCATATAAACATGAGGTTCTTGTTCCTGTAAATCCAGATGGTAGTAAAATCTTCCAGATTTGATAAAGCCAGACAATTGCCTGGTCTTTCCATGTTTGTAAAAATTAAGGTCTAGCTGATCTTCGATATTGAATTGGAGATGATCTTTACTCGAAGAATTTACTTTTTTATTCAGGAGAGGCTTATCATTGGAAATGAGGAGCTGGTACTCATTCTCTGCCAGCTTTTCCAGGCGAATTTCAAAATTGAAACTATTCCTATCCGGTAAATGGCCGATCCATTCTCCTTCATAATCGTTTGCCTCTGTTTGGGCGCAACTTAGGAGAATGGAAAATGATAGAAATGCGAAAATGATCAGGTATTTATACATGCTTATGTAGGGTTAAGCAGTAAAGATAGGAAGTGGGAAAGCCTTAAAATTGTATGAGATTAACATGGAGACCCGTCCGCTGCCTGCCAGTTTCCCTTCAAGCAGGAAAGTAACCGCAATGGACATTTTATACTCTGCTCCCAGCATGCATGATTTATTTCTCTGTAGCCTGCTGCGCACTCCTTTGTTTGGAAAACAAGGGAGTGTGGGCCTGAGGCGGTGGGTTCAGGAGCAGAAAGACAGCTGTCCTTTTTTTCGATAATCTCCCGGATTCATTCCGAAATAGGATTTAAAAACCCGATTGAAATGGCTTTGGTCTGAAAAGCCGGACTGGTAAGCAATTTCAGTAAGAGATAAAGAAGGACTATAGAGGAGGGGAATCGCTTTTTTGAGTTTTTCTTTTCGAATATATTCTCCCACACTCATCGAAAGATATTTGGGAGCAGCTCTGGAAATGTGCACAGGATGTACGCCCAATTGATCGGAAAGGTATTGGAGGCTAAGCTTGTTTGTGTCGTAGTGGAGCAATTCTTTAAGGCCCGCAATCCATTCAGGCTCTTCCGCCCCAGCCAGTTGTTTTGCCGAATTCAAGGCCTCACATAGCTGCAGAAGTAATAGCTCAACCGAAACTTCATTATAGGTGTCCTTGAAAGCGAATTCGTGAAAGAGTCGGACAAACAATACGTGAATCCGGGGATGCTCGATTAATTGACTTCCTTCCAACAAGTTTTCAGTAAAACCGTTTTTCCTTAGCCAGCTTGTTTCAAATTCCAAATGAAATCCACTGGCCTGCTCAGAATGTTTGGATCCATAGTGAGGCTCTTGCCAATTGTTGTACATCAGGCTTCCAGAAGGACAGAGGGTTTTCTGCTTTCTGTTACAGTCCTTCATATTTCCTTGCAATACGTACATGAAATAGGGATTTTCATGGTAATGCCAATCCGTTTTTACTCCTGTATAGGTATAATGCGATAAGAGCACCCCATTGAAGGAGCGCTCAGAATTTTGGTTGCCGTAATATCTTCCTTTACTTAAGATCTTCATTGTCGATTTGCAATCGCAGGTTTAGACAATGTTGTGTACCCTTTTTTCAGTAAATGGTTTTGTGTGGGATAAAAAAAGCGCAAATGCCACTCGTCCGGCATTTGCGCTTTGATCGATTAGCCTAAGGGATAAAAGAATTGTTCGGATACGATTTTGCCATCTTTTACTCGAAATACGGCTACTTCTTCGTCCACTCTTCTTTCCTGGCCTTTGGGGGTGATGTCCATTTTCATAGTGGCTGTGAAATGATCGCCCGCTACGATAGGACCTTCGATTTCTATGCCGTGGAATTCTTCCATCATTTCATTCCATGCTTGTCCTTTCTGGCTGATGGCTTCCATGCCTTCAACTCTTGCTGGAAATCCTTCTGCGCCTTCCATTTCGAGGCTCACGCAGTTTTGTCCATATAGTTCTCCCTGGGCTTTGTCCCATTGTCCTGTGCGGCAGTATTCTGCCCATTTGTTTGCTACTTCTTGTGTAGTCATAAGTGAATATTTGTTGAGTAAAAAATTAGAATTAATGTGTGGATATAAAGCAAATATACAAGCCCCCTATGACAGATCATGTCAGGGGTTGAAATTAATTTCTGAGCAAGTCATGAAATAATCTCCGAGCTCAAAATTCCGATCTTCAAAGACCTCTTCAAGGATTTTGAAATGATGGATCCTGTCCAGCCTAAAGGCACGGTAATCCATACGCAAACGGCACCAGGCAATCAGAATCCATTTGTCATTGTAACTATAAATTGCCAGAGGTTCTATTTTTCTTTGGGTCTTTTCTTTCTCCTTGGCCTGGTAAACGATATCTACAACTCTGAAATTTATTATAGCCATCTGCATATAGGAGAGAGAGGAAGATTTGACCTGGTCTTTCTTGTGGTTTAGCACCAGCATTTTACTACTTAAAAACTCTCCCTGCATTTGCAAAGTGCTCCTGAAGACAGATTTTATTTTTTCCAGGGTTCGTTCAAAATGTTTGATGAGGGAATCATCATTGGTTTTGGCAATGAGTTGCTCTGCCGTGATCAAGGCATTTACTTCCATTTCATCAAACATAATAGGAGCCACCACATAGCCATCCATAATCGAATAGCCCCTACCTTCAATCGTGATAATGGGAACCCCGGATTCTTCCAGCTTTTTGATGTCCCGGTAAATGGTGCGAAGGCTAACCTCAAATTTCTTGGCCAGCTCAGTACCTGTTATGATCCGTTTTGATTTCAAGATGGTCAAAATGGATAGTAGCCTTGAGAGGTGGTTCATGATTTTTTATTTATACAAATCTATGAAGCTGATATGACATATGCTGTCAGGGGTAGGTCATTTTTTTTAAGGCTTTGGAGTCCTCTCGGCTCAAGCCTCATTTCCCTTATGCTTGAGTAAAGGAAATGCCCTATGCGCTAATAGAACATAGGGCTTTCTGCATTGTGATTTATCCTGAATATTAGGCAAATGCCCGGATGAAACTATCCTTTTGCAAAGCGTTCAGGGAAAAATTATGGTCTGCTTCTTCTACTTTGCCTACAATTTCCCCTCCTAATTCCAGGATCATGTCTCTAAATGTAAATGGATTGCTCCATTGTTGGTACAAGGCCTGGGTTGCGGTTATTGAAATTTCTGAACTACCAGAAACTCTACTCGTACCTGCTCCGAAGTTGAGGAGGACAAAGCATTGCCTGGCTTTTTCAGGTATAAGTAATCCCAAAATACTTTGTCTCTGAACAGATTGACACTTGGCTTCCATAAATAGTTTTTCCGGATTCATCATGAAATCATAATCCACAGCATCTCCTTTTCCGACTATGATCTTATACTCACAATTTCCTGCACCGGAATAAACATTGTTTTTTACCAGGGTCGGTTCGCTAAGGCTATATTGTGCATACAAATACTCAACTGCCCCATTTGAGGCATCCGTCATATCTCCGGAATACATCAAATTTCCCTTGCCTTGCTGATAGCTGGAATTCCATCCAACTTTTCCACCAATATTCAATCCAGACAAATCCAGATCATGGGCTCCCCACTTATTTTCCCAATAAATACCTACAGCCAGGGACTTACCGAAAAACTTGCTTCCGGTAGGAATATTTCCCACAAACATTTTCTCTGAAGTTGGGAGGGCAAATTCTACCTCATGGGGCAAAAAGTATTTCTTCCCCTGTAGGTCAAATCTGCTTTTGCAATACTCCATCAAGAAAAAATAATTTCCCCATACGACTCCGGAAGTCTTATTCCTCTTTACAAAAGATTTTCCATTTCTGATCCGATACGCAAAGGCATCTTGACCTTGCATCCGGGCATGACATGCGGATATAGCTCTAAACAGTGCAAAGGGGGGCGCATTATCTAACCAATGTCTATCCTTTTCTGTCAAAGTAATGCTGGTAGCCAGGTTTAAAGGATTAGAAACTAAAGGCTTGTGATGAATCTTGGAAAGCTTTGAAAGCCTATTGATGGTTCTGGCACATTTGGGTTTAAAGGCCAAAAACAAGGGCTTAAAGCGATTGAAAATTTGAGCTAATTTCTCCAAACCAAACTGCTCGAACTGAGCGGCTGGGTTGAATGGAGATTGCTTGATCGCCTCAATCACTTCCTCACTTTTAATGAGCAAAGAATCATCCGTAGCTTTGTAAATGATGTAGCGGAAAAACTCCAGGGTATCTGTTGGAAGGATGCCGTACAGATCTGCAATCTTAACAACCGCTTCCTTGTTTTTGATGTTTTCTTCTCCGGTAAATGTATAGGAAAGCTCGTCCTCCAGAATAGACAAAACATCATTGATGGTTTCCTCTTTCAGGGCTATTCCGGATTGCAATAAGTTCAGACATTTTTCAGTCATTTCTTCTTCGGAATAAGCCATGACAATTTTGAAGACAAGTTTGACATCTGGAAGCTTGAGTACTTCACTTGGAATGTAGACTTCATCCTCAAAATCGCTTCCATAGGTGGATATATAGTGCTCGATTTGCTCGAGGAGTAATTCTTTTCTGCTGCTATTCCGTATTTTTTTCCAGGATTTATGAAAGCTTTTGTTTAAACCATATCCATCCAGTTTTTCTCTTTTGTAAAAGCTGGCGATCTTCTTTTTTGCCCACAAAGCACCTGGCTCAATGATGTATCCCTTTTCGGAAACATGAAGTTCTCCTTTTGATTCTTTGTTGATGACAGCATTGAATAATTTTAGTGTTTTCATGTCTTATTACAATTAAATAAGTGAGGAGTAAGTTTTGGAAAATATAGGAACTCCCTGTACCTATTATTTTAAATAAGATTCTGGCGGGAAGTAATTTTGTCCAAGAAAAATATAGGAACTTCCTATGCCTGAATTTGCCTTACCCTACAAGATTAGGGCTGATGTGCGCAGTCTTTTTGCGTAGTAAAATCTTTTCCTGAATTATCTGAAAAAGATATATGTAAAGGCCTTTGGTCTATAGTGGGGATGAGATGTGGTTTTCTCTTTTGACAGGAGAATTTTTTTGAAAAATCTGTAAATGGAAGAATGGGAAGTCTAATATGAAGCCCTGAGTTGAGCTTCTGATTTAATGCTATTAACTTCCTGCTTGCCTTTTTTAGCCCGGATCAGTTCCATCTGTTTGAAGTTGCTTGTGAAGGTATGTGCCATTTTACACTTGATGAAATACTCTTTTCCTTTTTCAATATCTATATGAAGGGAGTCTCTACCAACTTTGGGAGACCAAAATATCTGATCTCCAAAATCTATCATTTTAAGACTGAATTTCGAGTTGTTTTGCAAAGCTCCGATCAACTCTCCCTGTTTACTGTAAATCTTAAACTTTATGGCGCTTCCAAAGAAATTTTTGGGTCGATAGAAATGAATGAGGGCATAGGCTGTATCACCCTCCAGACTCCCATAAGTTTCGATCTCATCATTTCTGTATAATTCTGCTTTTATTCTAGGACAGGTACTGACAAGACCCGGAGATTTCACCTCTATCATTTTGACTAGATTGGCACCCGACCTTCTTGCAAGCTTTTTGGCCTCTGCAATTAGGAGATCATAGTTACAATTCTTCGTCAGTCCTATTTCTCCTATTTCTAGCTTTCCTTTAAACTCGGAATTCTGTGGAATATCCTCTTCTACTTCATACACATGGATGACCTCTGCTTCTGAAAGGGAATCAGAAGGATCTATTATGTCGGAGCTGATTTTCGGCGAACAGCTAAAAAGGCAACAGAGAATTCCTGTGATTAATAGGATCTGATTTTTCATTTCCCAATTTAGCCAACTAAATGGGAGAAAATTAAGGGAAAAAATATGGGACTTTCCCAGCTTTTCATTGCTATTACTCCCATTCGTATGGAGGCTTTTTATACGCTTACTTATTGACCAATTCATCTTATTTGATGCCGAACAGCATCCTTTTGTCCTCCAACTTCCTTCAAGTCCTTATATAGGTCGTGTATAGGCATTTTGGCTCCCTTGGTCAATATAAATAGGCCCGTGAGGCTGTGAGAATTATGTTTGAATGAAAACCTAGAATAAAAGCTGAAGAAATGATACTTGATGGAGTATGTCAGCCTTTAAGATGTCCCTTTTAGAAATACTGAAGAATGAATTTTTTTAGAAAAGTTTTGAGCTGGATGAAAAAACTCATCAAATGGATGAGTGTATCCTTGATTTCCTTTTTATTGTTGATCATAGTAGCAGGTTTAGGCTATCGATTGATTATGCCAGATACCCTTGAACCACTGGGAGAAATGATTGATATGGATGGCTATCAACTACATATCCTTCGTACGGGAGAGGAAAGTGAAAAGCCTACTTTGGTGATTGAAGGCGGAGGAGGCTTAACGACTGAGTTTTATCACTGGTTAAGCGAAGGTCTTAAAGATAGCTTGAGAGTTATTCGGTATGACAGAATAGGCATAAATCATAGTGATGAAATTATTTCTCCACGCGATCCTGAAACGGTTGCTCGCCGCTTACATAGCCTTTTGGAGAAAGCAGGGGAATCTCCGCCTTATCTCATGATGGGACATTCGACAGGCGGACCTCAGATCCGCGTATTTACCGAATTATATCCGGATGAGGTCGAAGCTATGTTTTTTCTGGATGCTACCCATCCGGATCATGTTGTCCGTTATAATGCTCCCAAGCAAAGCTCCTTCAAGTACAAAGGATATTTAGCCTCTATAGAAGCTCAAGCTATATTATGTGATTTGGGTGTCTTCTCGCTCTATGATAAACTTTTTACTACGCCCTATTATGGTGAAGGTCTCCCGGACGAAATGAACCAAAGAATCAAGGATCAGTTTCAGACTGGAAAAACATTCAGAGCTTTCAAGAAGGAAACCGAATACTACTATGTCACCCTGGAGCGTTCGGGTAAAGTTGAAGACTTTGGTTCATTGCCCATCAGAGCTTTTCATGCCGTTCCTGCAGATACTGAATGGAGAAAGGCCTATGATGCTAAAGTCAGGGAAAGAATACAGCTATATGGCAAGCATAAGGACTATGCAGATCTTTCCACACATGGGAAAAGCATTGAAATAAGTGGAAATCATGTGAGCATTTTTACCCGAAAAGAGAATGCGGAAATAATTTGTAAAGAGGTCTTTCAGGTTCTTAAGGAATTGGGGTATTAGCTTAGAACAAAATGAAAAAGACTTACTCCGAGTCAAGCTTATTCCTTAGCTCTACTGTGATGCAAGCAGGTATTACGTATCCGGAATTTTTCCAGTCCCAATTATCTTCTTTTGCCTGATATCCTTCGCTTAACTATCTTCTATCCATGAATTTACCTGGCGAAGAAAAAGAAGCTATTTCCCTACTGCTGGAAGGAGGTCCTATCATTGGATATCGAAAAGAAAACCTTGTCGTTTTCAAAGGCATTCCGTATGCCAAACCACCTATCGGTAGTCTTCGCTGGAAGCCTCCGCAAAAATTGCTGCCCTGGGCAAAGCCGAAGATTTGCCAGGATTTTGGACCGGTATGCCCACAGGCAGAATATCCCAAAACTTCTATCTACCGTATATCCCCTCGACAACAATCTGAGGACTGTTTGTATCTCAATGTCTGGACTTCTTCTCTGGACCCTTCTGCCAAGCTTCCGGTCATGCTTTGGATACATGGAGGAAATCTGGAACGGGGTTCGGCTTGTTTGCCTTTTTATAATGGAAGTCAACTGGCAAAAGAAGGGGTTGTGATGCTAAGCATCAATTATCGGGTCGGGATATTGGGCTTTCTGGCTCATCCCGAACTGAGTGCAGAATCCGATCAGGGCATTTCCGGTAATTATGCCTTGCTCGATCAGATAGCTGCCTTAGAATGGGTACAGGAAAACATCCATCACTTTGGAGGCGATAGAGAGCAGGTCTGCATTTTTGGACAATCAGCAGGAAGCTGGAGTGTAAATACCCTCATGGCCAGTCCTCTGGCGAAAGGCCTTTTTCATCGGGCCATTGGGCAGAGCGGGGCCAGCTTTTATGGGGAAAGGCATTTGCGAGAAAAAGTTCATCCTAAAATTCCAGCTGAGGAAATGGGGGAGAAGTTTATGAAGGAAATGGGCGCAAAGAATTTGGAGGAACTTAGAGATACTTCCGCAGAGGAATTGGTGGCAGCTGCCTTTGCCACGGATACAGTATTTAGATCGGATTTTGTTGTCGATGGATATGCTTTGCCTATGACAGTAAAAGAGATATTTGAAGCAGCTACTCATAATCAAGTCCCTTTGCTGCTGGGCCTCACTTCTCGGGAGTGGTCGGGTTTTGTGAATCTCAAAACTTTGCCCCGAAAGCTATCTTCCTATAAAGAAATGATTGAAAAGCGATATCCGGACCAATGGGAACACTTCTCGCAAATCTATCCTGCAAAAACAGATGCAGACATCCTTCACTCTCATCTGGATCATTGGGGCGATTGGGTATTTGGGGTGCAAATCAGACGTTGGGCCAGAGCCGCAGCAAAGACTGATCAGCCCGTTTATCAATACTACTTTAGCCGGGAACCTAATACCAGACAAAAAGCCTTTCTGGGTGCCTTTCATGCAGTTGAAATTCCTTATGCCTTTGGTATACTGGATCAGGTTCCCAATTCTGATATGTATGAGAAATGGGATTATGAACTTTCGGGCAGGATGTCTCGATTGTGGTTGGATTTTGCGAAAGCTGATTTTGAAAAAAATGAAGAGGAATGGAAGCCTTTTCGGATAGATGATGAAAACTATCTGGAATTTGGGGATGAGGTTTCTTTGGGGAAGGACTTGTTGAAAAAGAGACTGGACGTATTAGAGGAATTGTTGGGAAATAGAAATCGGGGAGACGAATCTCCCCGATAAAAAAGGGATCTTGCTTTTCCCTACTTAAGCTTTTTATTTCTAAAGAGAGAGCTTGCTTAATTTCCAATGGCGATGAAAGAGAAATTTCTGTCAGCAGGAGCTCCATCAGAGGCACCTGTTTTTAATTTTACCTTCTCTTTAGAAATGGCTACAATTGTTACATTGTCCAGGGTATATCCTCCGCTTGAAGTAAAATCATGCCATCCGGGGTAATTTTGGCTAGCTGCACATGCCGGCAAATCCGAAAAGATACCTTCTTGAAATACAAGGGTATACTCCCCAATATCATCGTGAACTACTGTAAGCAAAGTTGAACTTTTGGACTCAGCTGTCCCATTTGCATTAATGTTTCCAAATACATGTTCCATGACAATTTGTTATATGGTTAAAAAAAGAATGCGATCTTAACGACCAAAGGCCTGGACTCGGAAATGAGTCGAACCTAATAGCTGAAAGAGGCTATCAACTCAAGAAGCAAATCATAGATTATCAGATAAGTTTGAGACTTCCATCGAAAAACCTCTTCCTTATCTTAAATTTTATGGATGAGGATAAAGTGGTTCTGATGTGTTTTAGCTGTTAAATAAAATTTGCCCCAATCTTTCGCCCGCTTTATGGTGAGATTCTGTTGTTCAGGATTTACAATTCTTATCCTATCTCCGTATCTAATGTGTTCATCATCCTGATTCTTCTTGCTGATAATCCAACTACCTTTTTGGCCTGCTTTCTTCTTTACTCTTATCCAATTCCCTATACTGCCTATAGTGAGATACTGTTTTCCTTTGATGGGATGAGCGAGACAGATATTTACTCTTCCACCATGCTTTACTTCCCCACGAAATTCTATTGCAATGGCACTCGATTTATGATTGCTATTTGCGAGCATAATTTCATCCCCCCCTAAGTTTCCAACAGGCGCCCCAAAGAAATAGGAACCCTCTCTTCCGGTTGATTGTAAATAAAAGGGGTCTCTTTCGCGAATGGGGCGATTGTTTTTAACGTTTTTGTAGAATTTCTTAAAAGTGTCTTCAAGCTCTTCAGGCTTCGCATGTCCTTTCAAAACCACTTCAGGCTTTTCCCGATTTAAAGCAGAGGTTTCACATACTCGATATTCCTTAAGCGCATCTATAGCTAGCTTCGCTTTCTGTTGTTCCCCCTTGATTTGATCCAGGACTGAAGGAGCTGGAATAAATTTCTCCCCATCTTCTATTAGGTAGATTAGATCTCTATTCACTTTCTCGTATGCAGAAAGCGAATTAACAAGTAAATTTGTATGGTAAATAGGCCGACGAAGCTCCTGTTTATAATTATCAAGTGCATTATCTATACTTGCTAGTTCTCGGAGTTCTGATCGAAGTATGGCTGGTTTTTCTTCAATAGTTTTAATCCATGTATTGAACATCCACTTATTCCATTCATCAGCACTAGCAGAAGGATTCATTCCTTCCAGCGAGCCTCCTTTCCCATATCCTGTAAGATGTAAACCGTAGGATTGTAATTCCTTTGAAAAAGCCGAAGAGAATTTTCCCTCTCCTTCTACTTTTTTAGCACTGGCTTTTATGCTGGCAGAGGCTTCTTGCTGGGACTTTTCAGTTGTGAATTCAGTCTTTGCAAATAAATTCAGTTCTCCTCCATATTCTATCATTCCTACGAAATGACTACCATATTTCTCATAAAACTTTTCAAAGCTATCCTTCATCTTTTCCAAAGCCTCCTTTTTTAGATTTAAATGGTCTATTGCTAGATTTTTCGTACCTAAAACCTGTTTAACACTAATCATTACTACTAAAGAAGTTTTTGAAAACCTGTTCTTTTTGAACCAGGAAGCCTTTCCCTGCATTTGGGCACCCCAAGCCGCAGCTTTCGCAGATGCCTCTAGGTCTAATTGCTGGATCATCTCTTCCTCAGACTTAAAAACCTTAATTTCAAATTCGAATTCATTGCTCTTAGGATTTGACTTTTCTTCCATTGCTGTTTGCAAACTTTCCTCTGTAATGGCCATGTTTGAGGTAAACTCATAATCCAAGAGTCTATAACCTGTTCCAAGTTCAGCCTTTGTCCAATCCAGGAAAAACCTGGATTGAGTTAATGTTTTTTCTGTTGCTTTAGTCGTTTTCATATTTTCTGATTTAGGGTAAGCTTTTTGGCCTTATCAGAATCCGAGCTAGTTATTTTTATAATAGCTTGATTTGACAGGGCTGGAAAAAGCCGATAATTTGTTATTTTATTGTATCGGTTAATTTTCTTTACCGAATAGTTCAAATTTGGGATTTATTGAGTCGCTAGGTAAGCGTGGTAGCAGGGAAATATAGGATGAAGGGGTACCACCTGATTTAATAAGTGGAAACACCTGGTTTTATAAAGGGAAATTGGCTAAACGATTTGATAGTCAGAGGGTTATTGATTTTGCCATTGTTTGCCCTTTTTGGAAACCAGATTGGATAAGAAGTACTTTTATCAAAAGCCAAGAAGAGATAACCCTCATATTATAACCTAATATATTATGCCATGATAGAAAACGATAAACGAACAATCGATCAGAAAACTTTCGATAAATGGACGAAGGCATGGAGGATGTGCAAATGCGCTGAATTGCCTGATTGTTTCCATACCGAAAGTATCGATGAATCCAATAAAGAGGAGTACCTACTTAGACGAAGTAAATTTTATCTTTCTAAAGATGAATGGTTGGAGCTAATTCAAGATCGCTTAACTTCTATACACATCCATATGTCAGTGGAGCACAAAGAAAATGGGACCTCTCGATTTGTACCCATTTTAGAGCCTGTTTTGACATTTGAACCTCTCAATAATGAAGGGAAAGAGAAGAGATACTATCCGTTTAAGGAAGATCCTCCGCTTGTAATTGAGGGACAAATATCTGAGGAATTGAAATCTCAACTTGTAACGAATTGGATGTATCTCCACCCGGGTTTTATGGTAGATCAGTTTGAGTCTATTAAGGATCCAAATGAGCAGGGAGCAGCGAAAATGGGTAAACAGTTAAAACCCATTGAAAGACAAAGGGTGAAATTCTACCAATACGACAGCACAGATATAGAAAAGATGAGAGCTATTGGGGAAAATTTTAACTATATCATTTTCCATCTGGGAGTAAATCACAATGATGACAGTTTTGGCTTGCCTTCTTTTGCTCCCGTTTTACATTTCTTTTCGAATCAGGAGGAATCGAAATCACGAAGCAGAGCATTAAATTCAGCTGATAATCTCTATTTCGAATTCGCAACGCCTTGTCCTCCGCTCTGTAATTAGACTGAAAATCAATAAGTATAAGAATAGCCATGATAGCTGTCCATCCCTTATTTGTAATTTCTGCTTTTATTCCTATTGTGCCTCTGGGAATCGGATTATATGCTGTGAAAGGCCTGGGAAAGGATAGAAGATTACTCCTTATTCTTATGGGGCTGGCTTTTATCGTCCAATTCATTGCTTTCTTGTATTTTCTGAATAGAGAAAACAATCTGTTTATATATCATATTTATATGCCCCTGGAGTTTATCATCCTGGGGCATATTTATAAAATATGGCTTATAAATTGGTGGAAATCACAATTGCTGGATGTTATTATCTGGGCTTACGTACTTTTTTCCGCTGTCAATACTTTTTTTTTCCAAAAGTTTGATACGGTAAATTCAAATGCATTATTAGTTGGAGGAGTTCTGCTTATGATCTTTTCTTTAGCTTTTTTTTACCGGATTTTAGATGAAATGAAGCTTAAGAGCCTGGAAAAGAGTCCTGAGTTTTGGATCAATAGCAGTATTTTATTGTATTACTCAGGGAGCATAATTGTGTTAGGAATGAACCACTTGATCGCAGAGAAATCTGATAGACTTATTGAGATCATTTATATGCTTCATTCTGTAATCAATATCATCCATTACCTTTTATTTGGAATAGGTTTATGGCTGAAAGTGAAGGAATAGAACTACAATTTTTGATTGGAGGCATACTAGGTATGTTTGGACTGGCAGTAGCCATCATAGGCTTTGTTGTCCTCTATCAAAGAAAACTTCTCAGCCAGCAGAAGAAGATAGAAGAAGAGCGAAGTCAATATCAGGAAGAACTCTTACAGTCCGTGCTTGACGCTCAGGAAGCCGAAAGAGAGCGGATAGGACGAGACTTACATGATGATATAGGTTCCATGCTTGCCACAGCCAGATTGTACATCCAGCAAACCCAACAAAAAGCTTCTGAAAAGGAGACGGAATGGATGGATAAAGCTGATGAAGTATTGAGCGAGTCGATTAAAAGCCTGGGCATCATCGCTAGGGATTTGGTACCTACCGTTTTGAATCAATTGGGTTTGCCCGAGGCAATAGAAGGCCTTTGTGATGTTGTAAGAAAGAACGCAGGCCACAAGGTAACATTTGGCTATGGCAATCTTTCAGAAATGCCTCCTGAGCAGGCCTTGCATATATATCGGATTACGCAGGAATTGATTACCAACACTCTAAAACATGCAGATGCGGACCTTATTCAAATTAGCTTAGGTAGCAGTGAAGTAGGCCTGCACTTGATATATATAGATAATGGTGTAGGAATGAAGCTTACGGATAATTCAAAGGAATCTGGATTAGGGATTAAGAATATTGAAAGTAGGCTTTCCCTTTTGAAAGGATCTCTGAAAATTCAACATCCTGAAGAGGGCGGGGTGGTTTTCAAAATTGGAATCCCTCAGCTTACGAAATAAATTATGGAAACATCTTTGAAAATAGGCCTGGTTGATGATCATCCTTTATTTCGGCAAGGAATAGAGATGATGATTAGTTCCAATACAGATATGAAGGTTGTTTTACAGGCTTCAAATGGGGCGGAGTTGTTGGAATTATTAGAAAGAGGAGGGGAGGCTGATGTGATCTTATTAGACCTTGAAATGCCAGAAATGGATGGAATGGAGACCTGTGGCAAGGTCAAAGCTTTGTATCCGGAGATTAAAATCCTGATCCTGACTATGCACGAGGATGCACCTTTGATTCAGCATATGATGAAACAGGGAGCAAACGGATACGTGCTGAAATCAGCTAAATGGGAAGAACTGCAAAAAGCTTTGCTTGAGGTTGCAGAGAAAGATTTTTACTTCTCAGACCTTGTCGGTCTGGCTATGCTCAGTAATCTGACAGGAAATTCAAAGCCGGATCCTAGTCTTTCGACAGCTCCCAAATTATCCAGAAGGGAACGAGAGGTTCTGGAAGAGATTATTAAAGGAAAGAGCAGCCAGGAAATAGCTGATAGTCTTTTTATCAGTCTTAGGACGGTAGAAGGACATCGATCAAGTTTACTTCAAATTCTGGGCGTAAAAAACACTGCAGGTATGATTGTAAAAGCCTTGAAGCTCAATCTGATTTCCCTTTCTGAAATATAAAGAAGATAATACCAGCTCATGCTTGATCAAAAAGAGTATCAAGTATCGGGATAATATTTCAATCCAAATACTTGATTCTTCTCCTTTTCTAAGCCGGGAATTTTCGCCCAATCAATTCTTCAGATTTTGCCCAGAGATCATCGGCCAGTTTTTCATCCCGCACATGTGCATGCACGCCCATAAAGGGCATATCTCCCTCTTTCCAGGGCTCTGAGATATTACAATTGGCACAGAAGACTCCTCCTTTGTCTTCTAGCTGGGGTGAGGTCGCTGCCCAAACGGTGGTCGAAGCGCCTTGTTCGATGGTCTTGAACATTTCATGAGGATTTCCATCCTTGTCATACCATCCCATCGCAATTTGTTCTTCCATGGTCAGATGTCTTTGCAATGGCGTTTTGATGCCGCCAGGATCTACTGCGAAAGCTCTTACGCCTTTGGGTTCGCCAAGTTTGTCCAGTTTAAGGGCAAAGAGGGCATTTGCAGACTTTGCCTGTCCATAAGCGGTCCATTTATCATACTCTCTTTTGTCAAAATTAGGATCATCCAGGTCGATACCATTGATCCTGTGTGCAGAGGAAGAAAGAGCTACAACGCGGGCATTTTCAGCCTTCTCCAATAAGGGCCAAAGACCTGCAGTCAATTGAAAATGGCCCAGATGATTGGTAGCAAACTGACTTTCATATCCTCTATCATCTCGGGTCAAGGGATTGGCCATGATGGCAGCATTGTTGATGAGGAGATGAATCTCATCATTTTGCTCTGAGACCTCCTTAACAAATGCATCTATAGAATCAGGTTTTCCCAAATCCAAAGCCAGGACTGAGACAGTACCTTCTATATCTGCCAGATTTTCTTTGGCTACCTCCGGACGACGGGCAGGCACAATTACTTTTGCTCCGGCTCCGGCAAGGGCACGGACTGTTTCTGTACCGATTCCGGAATATCCGCCAGTAACCACTGCGGTTTTTCCACTCAGATCAACATCTGCTACGACTTCTTTGGCACTTGAGCGATATCCGAAAGGCGAATCGAGGGCTGTTTGTTGTGAACTCATAAGAGGGTATTCTTTGTTTTTTATGATTTACCTTCAAGATGCAAAAGCTTAGCCCAACTTATGCATACATTTTCAGGATAGTTGAATACAAATCACCGAATAAGTGCTGAGAAGATAAACTAGTAAAAACCCATGACTGTGGCAGTTCGAGAGCGTTTCATTCGATAGACAGTGGCAGCCTAGATGACTTTTGATTCTGATTAGTTTTGCTATTTATTGTTCACTCATATAAATAGGGCTCTTCCTGATAGGCCATCTCTCTGATATTCTCCAATACCCTTTTCATATAGGTTTTCCAGAAAGTCCGGGCAAATATCCAGTTGAAAGGATAAAAGAAGGGACTTTCTGAATACAAATCATAGGTATAGGTGATGGCGATTTTATTGGGTTCCAATTCTTCCGTTTCCCAAAGTCCGACAAATTTATAAAAGCCCAACATCCAGGATTGGAATTCATCTACCTGAATCTTCCAATACTTGTTTTCCACTCTTTCGAGAACGGTATCATTAGAGGCCCATCCTCCTTTTTGGCTGAGAGATTTGGCTACGTGAACCTTCTTGCTTTGTCCCACTTTTCCCCAATTTTCATCTTCCGTACTATGGGTAACTTTCGGCATGATCCCATATCCAGTATGAACTTTGGAGACATCGCATAGCATAGGGGTTTTGAAAGCTCTTTCCAGGGAGCATTCGTAGAGGGTGTTGACGGAAACAGTAAATTTCATGAGCTTTTTTGCTGATTTAGAAGCGCTTGAGGTTAAGCCTAAAATTGCGAGTAATATTGCCAGTTCTCCATGATCGATTTGTCAAGAAATACCCACTTGATTAGTCTTTTTACTATGCTTAGGCCGATCTGGCTATTGGAAAAATATACAAAGCCTCTTTGTTGTATGGGGGAAAAGATGAAAAAGGCTTTGAAAACCCCATTGTCACCCCAATGCCAAATGTATTGATCCTCAGCTGTCTGGTTTATTCCCATACCCAATCCCCAGCCTAAGCTAGGATCCTCTTTTTTCATCAGGCTTTGAATACTGAAGGCCTGTTCTACAAGGGCTTTATCGATGAATTCTGGATTGAGCAATTCCTGGAGAAATTTGCCATAATCCTCAGCTGTGCTTTGCAAGCTGTATGCAGCATTGGCTTTATTGGGTTTTGACTTCTTTCTGGAAGTATGTGCTTTGTTATGCCCAAGCGCATAATTCCCATTTTCCTCGAAAACCATTGAGCTGTTTTCCATGTTGAGGGGAGAGAAGATGAACTCATGGGCGATGCTGTTTAAATCTGATTCAAGTATATGTTCAACCACCTTCTGTAGGTAAACAAAGCCTTCTCCTGAATAGCCAAATTTGCTCCCGGGTTTTCTTCGGAGCTTTAGCTTAGGACTATTTCTGTCCTTTCTCCAATTGGGTAGACCTGTTGTATGGCTCAAAACCATGCGAGCCGTAATGAGTTTGTACCGTTTATCATGCGCGAGATCGGCATACTCGAGGTATTGGTACAAAGGTTTATCCAGCTCAATTTTCTCCTGCTCCATCAATTTTAGCACCCAATAGGCCAAAATAGGTTTGGTCAGGGAAGCTGCCTCAAAACGGGTTTGCTGATCTACGGCCTCTTTGCTTTCCATGCTTCTGTATCCGTAGCTTTTGAGAAAGTCTGACTGCCCGGCATTTATGATGGATATGCTAAAGCCGGGAATCCCTGTGCTGTCTAAGACCTGGTCAATTCTTTCATCTATGGCGGCATAATCCAGCTCGTTTTCCTGGGCTGATGATGCAAATGGATGGCAGAACACCCACAAGAAAATAGAAATGCAAAAAATGTTTTGCTTAACTAGCATGGCAATAAAAATATAAATTCAGCCTGAAGCATTTACAATTGCTGGAATTCATCCTTATCCATAAATTTCATCCATAATTTCCGTGCGTTTTCGAGAAATACTTTCGGCTGTTCCTTGAAATCATCTTCATTCTTATATCGACCCATCAGGCTCATATACTGCTCCATCTCCGGAAGTTTACTCATGTCAATCTTTGCAGCATCGGGGTCAAAATCCGGACCCATCTTAGCTTTATCCATTTCCAGGATCATCGATCCCCGCAAGCCCATTTTAACTTCATTTTCGTGAATCAGAATTTTCATATCAGAGGGTGAAACATCACTTCTGCAAGTGAGTTTATAGATCAAACTAGTCTCGGTTATCCCATCTTCATCCCAATCCGTAATCTGTGTTGAATTGGGCAATAAACCGAGCCACATATCCGACATACAGTCCCTTACAAAATCATAGATGTCCCAAAGGAGGATATAGTTGCTTCCCTTTTTTATGTATTGCTCGCCAAAGAGCTCTACGGAATAGAGTTCCTCTGAATATTCGTCCTCTTTATGGGCTTGTTTGAAAGGCCCTTTCCTCGTTACGATAAGCAGGTTCTCCCCATTTTTATCCGTCCAGGATTTGGCTTCCAGAAACTTCCCTTTTAGTTCGATGGATGTGGGGATATTATCCTGACTTAAATCAGATATGGTAAGTGTTGCTTTTTCAGCTGGCTTTTCAGGCTTAGTTTTCTTTTCAGTCTCAGAGCAGGAAAACAAGGCAATCAAAAGGGTGCAAAGGAAAAATCTAAAAAGCATATAGGTTGATTTCAAATGAAGTGTATAAAATAAGCCTGGTTACTCTGGATAAGTCAATTTCAGCCTCAGGGAATGAGTTGTAATAAAAACCGCACCAAAGGACTATCAGCTTCCCCTAATTTATGCACAATCTCGTAATGATTGAGACCGGGATATTCGTAATAACTTATAGGAGCCTTGGATTTATGTTGTTCATATAAGTTTTTGGATTCATCGATGAATAAAGCGGTCTCTTCTGAACCTACGCTCAAAAGGCTAGGGCACTTCAATTGACTGAGGTCTTTGTTTGCAACGCTAAAGGCTTCCACATCTTCCTCGCTTAACTGTAAATCTTCATTCAGGTAACTGTTTTTGATGGGGGCTAAATCAAAGATGCCGCTCAGGCTGCAAATACCTTTTATTGCGGGCCTTAAGGCTTCATTCATCAGGTATGCCATCAAAGCCAAATGCCCGCCTGCTGAATGTCCTGAAAGTACCATTGTTTGAGGATTGCCATTGTATCGGGAAATATTAGGCTGAATCCATGCAAGAGAGCTACTAATATCTTGCAAAAGGGCTTCCATGTTTACCGAAGGAATCAGGCGGTAATTGATAAGGCAAACTGTGATATTCTGATCAACAAAGGGAGCTGCAATGAAGCGATAGCTGCTTTTATCCAAAGCCTTCCAGTAGCCTCCATGAATGAAGATCAGGACAGGAGAATTGGGAACAGCAGAAGGGAAGATGTCGAGGCTTTGTAAGGCTTCTTTACCGTAAGGCACATCCAACTGACAGCTGTATTGATTTCTGGCTTTTTCGGAGGCTGATTCATTTACATCCAGGGCAAGCTGAAAGTCCGGATGACGGGCGCGGAGATTGAGTTGATCTTCGGGAGTAGTCATGTATTTTGCTGAAGATAGATTGTAAGTTGCTTTTCCTTTTATACAATTTGTTCTAAATATTCTTTGGCCTTTTGAGCGAGCCTGGGCCAATCCTCATTGTATTCGGCAGGGACCTGAAGCCAATCTTTCATGGGCCTGTTTTTGCCGGAAGGATCCCAATTTTGGGAACCTTCATATTTATGCAAGTAGGGCTCGATCTCTTCCCTTCCCAATTTAAAGACCATCTCATTTTGAAAAAAAGCCACAAAGGCTTTCTTATGAAGTTTTCCGCAAGCTTTGCCGAACATAGAACCGAGTTCTGCGTCCTGAAAACCTAATACGATTTCTTCAAAATGCGTTTGCTCATTACTCATCTTCTCTCTCTATAATTTTTTACCTCATCTACGGTTCTTTATTGGGATATCCGGGTGACACCATGATGAACCTCTTCTTCCCATTTTTTCAGCTTTTCCTCCTGAACTTTTACTATATCCGGATGAACTGCTACCAGATTGTTTTTCTCTTGAAGGTCTTTGCCTAAATCATACAGTTCATAGATATCTCCCGCTTCATTCTTTTTGCGAATCAATTTATAGTTTCCGCTTCTGATAAAGCTTTGATGCTTAAAGGCATAAAAAAGATCTCTTTCAGGAAGTGCTGATTTATGCATCAGATGATCTTTGATGCTAATTCCATCTATTTTATCTCCGGAAGCTTCTTTTCCTATAAAATCAAGGAAGGTGGGCAAGTAATCCATACTAAGAACCACTTCTTCACTCAGCCAGCCTTTCGGGATTTTTCCGGGAAAGCTTATGATCGCCGGAACCCGACTTCCTCCTTCATAAACACCCGCTTTAAATCCTCTTAGTACTCCATTGCTCCCATTCCTACTAGCCCCATTATCTGAGCAAAAAACGATCAAGGTATTTTCATATTGGCCGGTCTCTTTGAGGCTTTGAATGATGCGCCCAATGCCTTCATCCATGATCTCTATCATTTCTTTATAAAGCCCCGGTATACTGTCTTTATCGACAGGCAAACTAGCTGCTGTGCCGACTTCTCTTAAGGCTTTGCTCTTCCGATTTTGATAGGGATAGTGGGGGGCTTCATGAGGAAGGTAGAGAAAGAATGGCTTAGCCGTTTTCTGGGGATTATTGTTTTGAATGAAATCCACTCCATAGTCTGTGATGAGGTCGGTTGTGTATCCGCTTTCATTCGCAATCCTATCCCCTTTCCACCAATCGAGATATCCCTCCTGGTCAATGTGTGCCTGGAAATCAACGTTGCCGCTGACAAAGCCTACAAATTCATTGAAGCCCTGAAAAACAGGATTGTATTCTGGGGCATAGCCCAAATGCCATTTCCCAAACATACCAGTTTGGTAGCCATGCTTTTTGAATTCATCGGCCATGCTGATTTCATCCAGGCTCATGCCTACTTCTCGATGACTCTTGGCTGTGATCACTCCTTCGACTCCCGTGCGTTGCTGGTATTTTCCTGTCATCAAAGCCGCGCGGGTGGGGCTGCAAACCGAACCATTGGAGTGAAAATCGGTAAAGCGAACGCCTTCTGAAGCCAGATAATCGAGATTGGGTGTTTGGATGTGCTTATTGCCATAAGAGGGAATATCTCCATAACCCAGATCATCTGCCATGATGAGAATAATATTGGGGGAGGGTAGTTTATTTTCTTTGCTGCAAGCACTTAGCATGAGGGCCAATAAGCAAACAAGAGTAAGTGTTTTATCCATTTCTTAAAGCTATATCCATGGTCCAGGCATATTTTTTCTTATTCATGGGCCAAAGTTCATGAAGGACATCAAATTGACCATAATATATCCATTCCCAGGAGAAATAGGTTCGGAGAAGCATCCTGAATTTTATTCTTTTCCTTATCTGACCAAGTTCTGTTTTGCTGATTCCCTGCTCTTCAAGGAGAGAGATGATTTTTTTACGCTCTTCCTCATCAGGTTCTGTATCCAAAAAGTCATCGCAGATCAGGGACCAGATATCTACGGGCTCTACAATTTTGAGCTGTTTGGCAAAGGCCGTTTTTTCTACTTCCTCGCGCTTCATTCCTTGTAGAAAAATCACTTCCTTTTCATGTGTTACGGCACTGATGGGCAAGGTATTGATTCTGATTTCTTTGATTTTATGAAAGGGAAGATTATTCTGATTTTTCATAAACCCCTGCCTGAAGTAGTATCCTTTGGGAAAGTAAAAGCCCTCTTCGTGGATTTTGCAGTTGGCAGATTCTATTTTTTTCTGTTTAAACTTTTCAATCCAGGTATCCCACCTTTTTTCAAAGATGAATACTAAGCTGCATCCTCCGAAGAAGAGCAGAGGCCCCAATGAACTCAGGCTGATTCCTTGTTTGGCAACAATCCATATACTTCCTGTTGTCAGGAGAAGACTTGATATAAGTAAAAGTATACGCATGAAAGTAAGTTTTCTACTGCAAGAATTGGCCTGCTCACTTCAGAGCATAATATGAATTTACAACTTCCTGGCCGGTATAGTTAGGGCCGGCTTTGTCATCTGCACCGAGGTAGTGGAAGCCTGATGTATCTATTTTTCTCTTGTCGGAAGAGATAATTTTTTTGCGGGCATTGTATTCAAGTTTATTTTTTTTGAAGAAGCTGGAAAGCAGTTTTTTCGGCTGATTGACAGCTTGGATTTTGATGTTTTCCAGGTCGAGGTTTGCGATAAACAGGCCTTGTGGGCTTAAAGCTGAAATGGCTCTTTCTACTAAGGAAATTTTATCTCCCACATAGTGTAATCCATGAACGATGCTAATTAAGTCATACTCCTTTTGAGGCATCCAGCTTTCCAGGTTTTGTACCTGAAAGTCAATCCTTAGATTAGCGGGATCAGAGAAAAAATCGACCAGGTCGATACCGCTGAGTTCGAACTGATCGGAACCTCCTTTTTCCTCAAGGATGTTAGCCGTTTGTATCAAAGCATTTCCCTTTCCACAGCATAAATCCAACCAGCGAACCTTCTCCTGGCTGCTATTCTTCAAAAGAAAGTCAAGAGGATTTAGGCCAATGTCTTTTTCGTAGCTGTTAATTCCGATCGCTTGTCGTTCGCGGTTCATGGAGTTATTGGCTACTATAGGAGACCAGGCGAGTTCTTCTTTGTTGAGGAGTTTTGTGTTCATTTTTTGTGCTGAGTCCTAAAGGTTTTTGGTGATATTAATTTACGAATTTTTGAGCTTAAATGAGGGGTTTTTTTAAGGTATTTGGGTTTGTTTTTTGAGGGATGTTTCCATCTTTTTTAGAAAAAGATGGAGTCAAAAATCGCAGAGCCCAAAGCCAGCCGCACATGCCGCCCCGTCTCCCGATGGGCTCTGCAGGGCCAACGCACTTAGGTATATCCTCTTTCAGGCTCCCAAAGAACAACCCCAACTCCCGATGGGCTTTGGGCCCAACGCACTTAGGTAGGATGTGAATCGTTTATAAAGTCTTTTTGGTAGGACTTAATCTTTCTTCTTTGACTTCATGCTCCAATAATCTTCAATCGCCAATTTTATACTCGAAATAACAAGTTCGGGATCCTCCCATTGTACGCTATGGCCGGAATCTGCGCTGTAGAAGAACATGCCTTTGTCCACGGATTGGATGACGGAAATCCATCGGGTGCAACGGGCCTGTATTTTGGCTCTGAAGACGGCCTCTTCATCAAAGACTTTGGAACGGTATTTCTCAGGCAGATCAAAACGGCCACCCGTTATGATATGTACCGGAATATTGGGGAGGGGGCTTTCTGTAATTTCCTGAAATTCCCTTTCCCGAATTTCTTCCAAAAACACCCCTTCTCGCAGTATGCCGGGTGGAGTATCAGGGTTTCTGTTATTTCGTTTGCTAATGTAACTATTGATCAAACTGTCCACTCTTTCCTCTTCCCAATTAAGCACTTCATAGTATTCTCTCTTGTTTATATGATTTTCTGTGAAATCAGCAGGATCAATGATAACTAGGCCCGCTAAAAGTTCCGGATGATGGATGGCAAAACCGCGAACATATAATCCTCCCAGGGAATGACCGACCAATAGATAAGGCGGCTCTATTTCCAAATGCTTCAGAATTTTTACTAATCTATCTGAAACCATTTTGATTGTTGGTTTTGCTTCAACAGCCTCTGATTCTCCTACACCTGCTCTATCGTAAGTAAGGATAGGGGCAAGTTTTACGGCTCCTTCCAGAACTCTGTCCCAATTACCCATGGAAGATCCTTTTCCGCTTTCGAAGACAATGACGGGTTGACCTGCTTTTCGGTTTTCAAGGCCTTGAGTATTTAGCCAAACCTTGACCGAGTCGATTGTTATGAATCTGTTTTGTGGGAAAGCTTCCTGAAAGGGAAGGAGGAAAAGTAGGGATAGCCAGAGCGTTTTCATATAGGGTATGTTGGGGTAAGGGGAAAGACTGCTTTGCTGGACTAAAAATACGGTAAATGCCGGAACTATCCTGGTATTGCTTTGTCTTGAATTAGGACTCGTAATGACAGAAGGCTATTTGTAATGGTATCTGTCTAAAATTGCTTTGAATAAGATAAGAAGGATAAGAAATAGGAATTCGTATGTACTAAGGCTTGCAGGAGAGATATATGAGATCAATATCCTATCAAGTACAAAAGCTATTACTGAGAGTAATACAAATCCAAAAATAAGGAGTGCAGCAATAGCCTGTGGGCCATCCTTTCGAGATACCATTATGCCTAAGGGAATTCCCAGAACTATGCTAGTTAATCCCAGGACAGAAAAAAGAGAAGGCTTGCTGAAAAGGATGACAAATACGTCCATATAGGTTTCCGATTATTTATGAGATCATAATGTAATCTGGAAATGCCTCCTTTCTCAATGGATTTTCTAGCTAAAAGTCCTTTTCCTTTTAAGCAGAAACCCTATGAAAACTGCACTTATCAATACAAGAAGGAAGATTTCTTCTAGGAGAAAAGGATTTTGGGTGAAGGTATAGCCCATATTCAGGTATTTCTCTTCTTCGCTTTGATACTTGTTTTTCGCGATATTTTCCCAGGCAATCCATCCGGGCGGATGATCAGTTTCAGCCCAGTATAATTGTTGGGTAAGGTGATTGACGACCAGGTAATCGACAGTAGCTGACAGCTTGATTATTGATAAGGAACAAATTAGGAGGAAAAGGGTGGTAGCTTTGTTTTTCATGGATATTGTGTTCGATACTTTTGCTGTGTTTTCTCCAGGTCTGGCTTAACTGATTAGTAGCTAATTTCTTTTGTCTTAACCTCCTGAACAATGCCCATAGTTTTATGCCAGCTCATTTGTATGTAGAGATTGCTGTACAATAGGAAGGTGCCGATACTTATTAAAATGATTGCAAGAAGCCTGGGTATTGTGAATAGATGTTTCATGGAAGGTCCAAGATTGACAGAAAGGCTGTTTTTCCCTTTAGAATAAGTCTTATGTATCTCGCTTCCCTGCCTCGACCCTAATGAATTCGGGTAAATAGCTGGGCGTACAGTTTTTGGGGACGACTTCATCTTTATAAAGCCCTGTTTGCTTTCCGATCTCGATACAGCGTTTCCGATTGGCTTCATCAAATACTCCGATCCAGCCTGCGGTGAAATTCATCGCCCACTGAACTTCTTCCTGCTCCTTGAGCATCTTTGCCTCGATAGAACGCAAAAGATCTCCGGTATTGGTGTGGCTGGTATTTCCCATCCACCGCAGCCTTGCCTGGTGATACCAGAAGATTCGTCTCTGCATAGCAGAAGGACTGTTCTCCCAGCTTTCCATCAGGGCTTTCAGGCCTTTGTCTTTGGCCAACTGATTTGCCATGAACCAATCGATCAATTGATTCCTTTCCTTCAAATCATGAGCCTGTAAGTCTTTGTCAAGTTCATCAATGAATTCCTGTGAAATCAGCTTTTTATCCATAATGAGAATTGCTAATTGACGCGCCATAAAATGACCGCTAGACCATAGCTCCAGGGCCAAGTCATGATCCTTTTTGATTTCTTTGGCAATCTTTCGCAGGTCTCCGAGTTTGGTAGTTGCTGGACTGATTTGAGCAAAGATTTTTTCTGCTTGTGGAGAAAGAGTCATAGGCATCTTTTAAATCATTAACAGAAGCTTCTATACGGAAAAAGTAGCCCCAATATGGAGCTACTGATATTTGCTATTTCGTTTCTTTTTTATTCATCGCTATTCATCGCTATTCATCCTGGTATTCATGATCAGGTCGCCAGGGAAATGGGCCCATATATTCATCCAACAAAACCCTCCATATATTCATCGATAGCCACTCCTCATACATGGCCCAGCCTTTATACTGTGGTAATTTCAATATGGAAGGGATAGAGTAGGCATAGGTCCCTTTTTGAAATTCGGCATAAATGCCTGCACGTATGTCTTTGATAAACTGAAGATTATCTCTTGCATCCTGTTTATCTCCTCCTTGCAAGGCATTTTCACTTTCGTTATGTGAATATACGGCCTTTTCAAAGTCCATTTCAATAATTTCTGCCAGTGATCTTTCCCATTCCCTGATATTGAAGTCGGGAACTACGCTCATTAAGACTCTTTTTGGGGTGACTAAATCAGCAATGTAGGCGATCTTCTGATCGGGGATAAGGAAGACGGTCATTCCCAATCCATGATTCATTCCCAGGTAATGTAACTCTATCGTCATATCCCCTAAGCTGATATCTTTTCGGCTTCCTGCCCAACTCTCATCCGGTATAGCCATATCTCTGCCGGTATTTGCTTTCATCCATTCATAAGCTTCTACATGAGCGAGGGTTTTGGCTCCTGCATCTTTAAATACCTGAGCTCCGCTTGCGTGGTCCCAGTGATTGTGACTGTGTAATAAGTACTTTATGGGTTGATCTGTTACTTCCTTTATCGCTTCCAGCATTCCACTTGCGTGTTTGCTATCCACCGATTCAATGGCAATGACCCCTTCAGAGGTGACAATGAACATAGAGAAATACTCTCCATAACCTCCATAACTATAGATATTCTCTCCTATCTTGGCAACATTCTCGGGCAAAGTCTGGGCTAGCAAAGAAATTGGAACCCACAAACATAGGCTGATAAGTATTGCCGAAAGTTTAAAATTTGAAATGCTTTTCATTTGTTAAAATTTGAACCTGGTATTAAACATTAGCTAAGACAAGCTGATTTTGCTTGTCAAATGCTAAGCTAAGGGTCCAGGAAAAGCATTCCATTCACCTATGTTAATGGGACCTAATTTTGTAGGTTCTTGCGGATTCGACTTAAGGATTGAGGCTGAATATTCAGGTAGGAAGCAATTAAGTAATGAGGGATATCATCCAGCAGGGAAGGAACATTCGTAATTAATTCGAGGTAGCGTTCTTCGGCACTCAAACTATGGAGGTTGAACAATTGATCCAGGGTTTCCACATAGGCGTTTTGCAAATTGAGGCGAAAATATCTTTCGAAGATGGGGTATTCCTTTATGATATATTCAAAGGTTTCATGATTGATCATCAGCAATTCGGTGGGCTGAAAAGTTTGAATATTAAATTTGGTGGCTTTGCCTGAAAAAAAGCTGTATAAGTCTCCCAACCACAATCCTGCCCAACGAATTTGAATGACATGTTTTTCACCCGCTTCATCCAGACGATAATTAACCATTAAGCCTTTATGTATAAAAGGCATATACCGGATGATCTGCCCTTCCCTGATTAAGAATTCCTTTTTATCAAGGCTTTTGCGGATTAATCTTTTTTCTATATCCAGGTAAGCTTCAAGCGGTACGCGCATGTATTCGCTGAATGCTTGATATAGGCCGGGATATTCCATGAATTTTATAGGGATTTATTTTGATTTCACTTGCCTTTCTTCTGGCTGATTCGCATTAGTTTTTCACTGAACTAGTGTATCCTTAATTTTCCAAGCAGATGAGGAAGTTTGCGGATGTTTAGCCAATATTCTTTTTGGACATCCTCATCAATATATATCGGAAGACGTTCTCCATACAATCTGTCTTTACCATCTTTCCTGCAACCGGAAATCCAGTAATACTCACCACTCTCGACATCGAAATAATTAGCTTTAAATCCCCTTCCTGAAAGGGTTTGGAAGGTCTTCCCTTTGTAGTGGATGGATTTCATAGTCCTGGAGAATTTAACACGGCCTATCCGTGCATCACCCACCAATCCATCTTCTTTGTACTCTATGTACATGATACGTTCCATGCTTTGTGCTTTTTTGAATAATGATACGGGAAGGAAGCTTTGATGTTCTTTCATTCCCTCAATATCCGGAATTCCTCCGTAGTCATGCCGGGTACAAATTCAATGAGCTCGTAATCCGCTAAGCCATGTACCTTGAATGGATCCTTTTCCAGGATGTTCAATAATTCTTCTCTATCCTTCAATTTGCTGAGGATAATGCCTCCCGTACGGGGAACTTTTCTTCCTGAGGCAATGAAGTTTGAATTTGCGTATTGCTGCTTCAGGTAATCGATATGAGCTTCCAAGTGCTCGTCAACTTGAGCAAGCTCGACTTTGTAAGTCAGATTAATGATAAACATCCAGGATTCTTTACTTTTTATACAATTCGGCCCCTTCAATATCCAGGAGTAAATACTCCTTTTCGCCCATCACAAAATCGAAGAAGCTGACTTTATCCAGGCATTCTTCTTCCTCCGGCGTACAGTAGCTTAGATATACGCGTACAACTTCCTTCGCCTCAATTTTTATCATTTCACTCTTCGGTATTATGAAAGTGAAATCTGTATCAAAATCTCCTGTAAGAGGCCTTGATTCCCGATACTCAGCTATAAGGGCTTGCAGGGAAGTGTAATACAGATTGTTTAATTCGGATTCCGATTCTGAAGATACATCCAGGTGAGTTTTCATATGCCTGTTTTTTTCCAAGCCCGTATAGGCAATCAATTCTGGAAAAACTTCTTTATTCTCACTTTCTACTAAATGAATCAAGTCTATCAACTGGATTTCAGCACGATCGTATTTCTCTTGTTGTGCTTCTTCCATTCTCGATTTGTTGCCCTTTAGTATAAAATCAAATAGGCCCATATCTTTTACTTTCAAGCTTAATAAAACGACGATTATCAGGCCAAAAAGAGGGAGGATATATTCTGTTTTTTTCATGTTTTATGTTGTGTTGTTCTGTAGCTAACAAGATGTGATTTTCCTTTTACTTATACTTGCTTGTGTGGCACTTTTTCTTTCGCCCACCAAAAGTATACAACTATACTGAATAAGGCTGCCATGAATACCCAGGGTAATTGTATTGCTACAAGTGAAAGACTTTCCAATTCAGTATTAGCTTGGAAAATACCTGCAGGGATTGCCTGATTTGCCTGTTCGACTCGGAGGTCGAATATGCTTATCGTAATAAAATTGGCTCCAGTATGAACCCCAACGGCCGCTCCCAGTCTTTTCGTTTTGAAATAAATGATGCTAAAGAAGATCGTATGCAAAGCCGGGATAAGGATTGCGTAAAGGAGGAGTTCTCTTTCCATATTTGGGGAATAGCTTTTCAGCCCCACAAAAACCGTCATGATGATAATAGCAGGTATCGCCCCGAAACTGTCCTTAAATCGCGTTAAGGGATAGCCTCGTGTAAAGAGCTCTGTCCCCAGATCAGCGATGAAGATGAAGACAAGGCCATACAGAACATTGAATAAGCTTATTTCGGGCCTTAGTTCCCATGAAAAACCTGCGGTGTATGCCTGAATGAGAGAGACAATTGCCCATAGCCCTACACCTATCAGAAATCCTATATAGAAGTCAGATCGATTTTTTGAATCGAAAGAAATCCCCAAATCGCCTAATTCAATTTTATCTCTTTTGCAGAACCATTGGGTGATGAACCAGGCTGCTACTGCAAAGAGGCTATATACTAAAATGGATGACAGATTTTCCGGGAGAGGGAGGGGGATAATCAGAAAGACAAAACCCTGTCGCAGTAAAAAGTCCAGGAGTGTAAGCAGTAGTAGGAAGAGAATTGCCTTGATATACGGTTTCATATTTTGTGTGCAAGCTATATATTCAATTCAAAGACTGGCTCAGATCGGGAAAGTTGGTTTTTGAAGTTGTAAGCAATGGAAAAATAGCCCCTGTCAAAGACTTATCTAAAAATACAGGTTTCCTGAAATCTTCAGGAATGAATTGCTCCCCATCGTAGGCTAGCTTTGAACAATTTAGTTTTTAAGGTAAGCAATTGAACCACAGGGAATAAGCATACACCTTTCTCCAATTATAATTTTAAGGCCCATCGGTATTTGTTGATTTGATGATAGCTCCTCTTGCATGAGGCTTTCACACTCAGGGAAACTCTTCCCATCATTTTGAACAAAGAGGGTTCTCGGAAGGACGCCACTTGTTTTCGTTGGTCTGGAGTATAGGGATCCAATCGATAAAAGAAGTTCTTCTCCAGCTTCAAGCTTTACAGTTAATGAGGGCTTTTCGATGAGTTTAGGCAATTCATCAAGCATACTTTCGGTCACGCCCCATCCATCTAGCGCCCATTCTTTTGGCAATGGAATTAGCTTAAAGTGCTCTTTATTTTCAGGAAGTGGGTAGCTGTATTCTGTTGAAAAGGCTATTTGAAGATGAATGGGAATGGTACTATCGTTAGTGATCGTAATGGGTATATTTCTAATACTGTAATCAATTCCCTGAGGGTCCGTATAGTTTGTTCCGCGATTGATCCTGTTTTCAATCTTCAGCCCACTGTTGAAGTCAGCTTTTGAGTTCGTCGTTTTTTCGTTCTGATGTTCAGTTTTCGATTGATGTTGGGCGCATGAGCCAAGCATCATGATAATTAAGAATCCAATAATAGTTCTGGATTTCATGCGCTTTTTTAATTACCGACTGGCTGACAGGCTAGTCTTTAGGTCAGAAAGAAAGAAGAAGATTGGATCAGCTTCTTCTGAAATATGATGTGTATTAGTTAAAAAATGCCAAATGTTCGGCTGAGAGTTTATCAAGGGGCTTAATTTTGATGCCTTTAAAATATAATTCTGCCGCTTCACTTTGTAATTGTATTTTTCCTTTAGTCATAGGAACCACCTCTCCATTTTCATCTATATACCTGGAATTTTTCAAGACCATCACGACTTCTCCATTGACTATGTGTAAACTTTGTCCATTGAAACAAATTAATTCCAGGGTGTTCCATTCATCCGGCTTTTTCTCATAGTTATTACTCCTTAAGCAATACTTTCCTGCTTCTCCAGTTTCTCCAAAACTCAAATAGTCCTGGCTTTCATGTGCCATTGGATTTAAACCAGATTCAGATGCATACGCCCGAATATCAATTGCTGAAGTTGCCTGACTCCAAAAATCTCCAGTATGGGCTTCCATGATTTGAAATTCTTGTGACATCATCCATGAACGCCAATGCTCTACTCCAAATGGTCCGATTGAATGATACAAAATGCCAGAATCTTTGAGACGATCGAGTCTTGGGACCCATTTTTTATCTCCCCATTTAAACTGTAGCTGAAAATGGTAATTCTCATATTCTTTTTTACTGGCAAGACAACCATAATATTCCCCACTAACTTTAATAATCAGTTCGTCATTCTCTGACATAGTGGTGAAAACATTATAATTGGGCTTATTTAATCCAATAGGTTCTATTTCATTGCCTGACTCATCAAGTGGAGGGCTGCCATCATAGCCCAATTGATGTTTGAAGCTTAAATAGGTATCCCATTCGGAGAGATTTTCATCGATTAAATACGACCATTCAGAATCCTCAGCCTGAGTTTTCTTGGCTTGATCGGAACAGGAAAGGCAGCAGCTAAGCGTGAAGATTAATACAATTGTTTTCCCAATTTGGTTAGTGAGTCCCTTTATCATTTATGCCCTGTTTTTATTTAGTTAGTAGCTCCTTGAGTCAATTTCAAAATTTGTGCAAAGTATTGTGTTTTCTAAATCCTTCCTATTCTTTATAGGTTTTATTTGTCCTGAAACAATAATTTACTTTTGAAGATTAGATTGGATAGAAGAAAATGCTTGTTTCCCTTTTCTGACATTCCCACATTCACTCCATGCGGATCTCACTTTTTGATCTGTTTTAGGACGGACTTCATTTTTGATTGCAATTTCAAGGCTTCTTCTCTTGCCTTTTCTGCAAAATCTTCTCCGTCTGAGGCATAGATTATTTTTCTAGAAGAACTTATGATCAGACCGCAATCAGAGTTTAATCCAGCTTTTACAACCCTATCAAAATTTCCTCCTTGATGACCTATCCCTGGTATCAAAAAGAAATGTTCCGGGCAGAATTTTCTAATCTTTCCCAGTTCATTTTCATGTGTTCCCCCTATAACAAACATGAGATTTTCCTTTGTTCCCCATTCCATGGATTTTTCCATGACTATTCTGTATAAAGGCTTGGACTCAGGTTCAATAAATTGAAAATCTTCAGAACCTGAATTTGAGGTTAATCCCAGCACGATGGACCACTTATCTTGATAATCTAAAAAAGCTTGTAAGGCATCTTTGCCTTGATACGCTTGTAAGGTAAGAGCATCTACATCCAATTCTTCAAAAAATGCCCGGGCATACATTTTCGCAGAATTTCCCATATCTCCTCTTTTGGCATCTGCGATGGTCAGGATATTTTCAGGGATGTAATCTATTGTTTGCTTTATCGTAGTCCAATAGTTTTCTCCCAGGACTTCATAAAATGCAAGATTAGGTTTGAAAGCAATACAAATGTCTTTCGTAGCATCAATAATTTGTTTGTTGAATTCCAGAATTGGATTTTCATACCGCAATAAATGCTTGGGTATTTTATCAATATCTGTATCCAGGCCTATGCACAAGAATGATTCTTTACTCCATATTTCCCTGACGATATTTTTGTATTGCATGAGTTCGATTTTAATGACTTAGGTCCCATGTAAAATGCAAAATCACACAATATTAGCAGCATTATTCAGAAATTCATGTTTTGTTAAAAAGAGCGGAACAATCTTGTGGATCATCAAAGCATCAGAGAATTGATTTGATCCCTCCTGTTAATTGGTAAAGTTCCATCGCCTGCCTGTCCGTCAATGGCTTATTAAAGATGGCCAATTCATCCATCAAACCTGTAAAACCCAATCCCAGGAAAATATTTGATTCTTCCAATTCCCAACTAAAAGGATCATCTATTCCACTTATGCTACCTTTGCTTTTACCATTTAGGTACAGCTTGGCCAAGCTATTTGCGGTGCCCAGATTCTCATAAGTTATAAGAATATGGGTCCACTTTTTTCTGGAAAATGAGGCTTTTTCGACCGTAAGAATTCTCTTTTCAAATTCAAGCTGGAAGGGGGAATTCAGGGTATCGAGGCTCCAGGCGCTTTTATCTCCTATTACCCCCAGTCTGAAATGTGGAGGATTATCATCCGTGAAATCAACCCAAATTGAAGCATCGTTGAAATTTGCATCGGTGATTTGTATGGGATCTGTATACCCATCAAGATCAGTTGAAGGATCAACACTTAGCCAAAATGAAAGGGAACCAAACCAGTTTTGAGGATTGTAGGAGATGTTGTCCTTGCTTTTATAAAAAAGGACCTGACCATTTCTTTTCTTTCCAAATTCAAAGGCATTAGCAAATTTACCCTTGCCTTCAGTGATTCCATGATTAGGATTGTTCATCCCTACTTGTATTTCCTCCAGCTTTCTCTTCATATCAACATAGGAAGCTTTTGCGGTATAAATATTAGGATCCCCCAGTGCAAAATCTGCGGTTGTTCCCTCATCAAAAGAAAGGTAGAAAGTAAGGGCTGTTTTGAGTGCGGAAGATGATTCAGGCTGGCAAGAAAAAAGTTGGAGAACCAAGGCTCCTAATAGGAAGGTAATAATATTCGATTCTTTCATGATTTGCGTTTTGTCTTTAGGTTGATGAATCACTCATCTTCTGCCTTCAAAGCATGAAAGAATACATGAAAATACATAATCGTATAGATGAATATTTTTGACGCTAAGTATGAATTTTTTTCACCTCTAGCTATAGGTCCTAAATGTCTATCTAAATTTTGAACGAAAATCTTCTTTACTGAATCCTGAAACAAGCCGATTGGCTTGTGGTATCTCTTATAATAGAATAGAGAGTATTTTTGTCATACTCTTAGATCAAAGCAGCCTGGTTACCTAAGGTAACTCTTGTTGGTTACATTTGCTTACTTTTGTTTTAAAATTCTAGGCTAAAAGTGCTTAACTTGTAGTAACATATAAAAAAGATGAAGGTTAAGAATATAAATAATTGTCCTTTGACGGCAGCACTTTCAGTAGTAGGAGGTAAATGGAAACCCATAATTATTTTGAGCTTACGTAAATCATCGAAGCGATTTGGGCAACTTGATTATTCAATCCCACAAGTTTCCCGGAAGGTTTTGTCTTCTCAACTGAGTGAAATGGTAAAGGACGAATTAATAACCCGTCATTCTTATCCGGAAAGTCCCCCAAGAGTCGAATATCGACTTACTGAAAAAGGGAGAGAACTTGTTCCCGTATTTGAGGACCTGGCAAAATGGGGCAGCTATCTGGTTGATGTAGACATTAAAGAAGTAGGTTGAGAAGGAAGAATTCACGACACCCAAAGTATTCTTTCCCCAAAACAAAAAAGCCAACTCCGAAGAGCTGGCTTTTATCAATTTTATATTGTGTCCTATTTATGCATCTACTTCAGAAGCAACCGTAGAACGGAGATAATCGGCATTGAGTTTCGCGATATTGGTAACTGAAATACCTTTAGGACATTCTACCTCACAGGCACTGGTATTGGTACAGTTTCCAAATCCAGCTTCATCCATGGTTTGCACCATTTTCTGAACACGCTTCATGCGCTCAGGTTGTCCCTGGGGCAGCGTACCCATGTGAGATACCTTTGCAGAAACGAATAGCATGGCTGAAGCATTTTTACAGCTGGCCACACAAGCCCCACAACCAATACACTCAGCAGCGTTCATGGCTTCATCAGAAACATCTGTACTGACAGGAATCTCATTGGCATCTGGTGCACTACCGGTATTCACAGAAATGAAACCTCCGGATTGGATAATGGCATCAAAAGAATCTCTGTCAACCATGAGGTCTTTGATGATGGGGAAAGCCTGAGCCCTCCAGGGTTCTACGAAGATCGTATCTCCATCCTTAAAGCTTCTCATATGCAGCTGACAAGTGGTCGTCAATCTGTGAGGACCATGAGCCTGCCCATTGATCATCAGTCCGCAGGAACCGCAGATTCCTTCGCGACAATCATGATCGAAAGCTACCGGCTCTTCATTCTTCCCTACCAATTGCTCATTGAGTACATCCAGCATTTCGAGGAAAGACATATCCGGAGAAACATTGTCCAAAGCATAGTCGACCATTTTGCCGCTGTCCTTTGGGCCGTCTTGTCTCCATATTTTGAGATTTATTTTCATCTTGATTGAGTTAAATTTTGATAAAGGATTAAATCGAAAGACTTAGACGTAACTTCTGGTCTTCAGTTCTACATTTTTGAATTCAAGTTCTTCTTTATGCATGACTGATTGTTTGTTTTTGCCTTTGTATTCCCAGGCTCCAACAAATGCGAAGTCTTTGTCATCCCGCAAGGCTTCTCCGCCTTCTGTCTGGTATTCTTCACGGAAGTGCCCCCCACAAGATTCCTTTCTCTGTAAGGCATCGTCGATCATCAACTCTCCCAATTCGAGGAAGTCGGCTACTCTCCAGGCTTTTTGCAGCTCCGGATTGAAGTTATTGTCCTTGCCCGGCACGTTTACGTCCTGCCAGAATTCAGCCTTAAGGTTTTGTACCAAACCTTTAGCTTTTTCCAGTCCTTCTTTGGTTCTGGCCATTCCACAGTATTCCCAGATGATTTTTCCGAGTTCTCTATGGAAAGAATCTACCGAACGAGATCCTTTATTACTGATGTAGAAATTGGTTTCTTCTTTAACCGCAGCTACTGACTCCTCAAAGGCTGGATGATCTGTAGTTGGGTGATCATTTAACGGCTGTCTGGCCAGGTAGTCTCCAATGGTAAATGGAATCACAAAATATCCATCTGCCAGTCCTTGCATCAAAGCACTTGCTCCGAGTCGGTTGGCTCCATGATCAGAGAAGTTGGCTTCTCCCAGTGCGTACAAGCCCGGAACATTGGTGCTGAGGTTGTAATCTACCCAAAGTCCTCCCATGGTATAGTGAACCGCAGGGAAGATGCGCATAGGCTGTTCATAGGGATTATCATCGGTGATCCTTTGGTACATCTCGAAGAGGTTTCCATATCGAGATTCAACCGCAGATTTGCCCAGACGATTGATGGCGTCGGCAAAGTCCAGATAAACAGCAGCACTGTCTTTGTTTACGGTTTTTCCTTCGTCGATCATGTATTTGGCATTTCTGGATGCCACATCACGGGGAACGAGGTTACCGAATGAAGGATATTTGCGCTCGAGGTAATAATCTCTTTCGCTTTCCGGAATCTGATTGGGATGACGGAAATCTCCGGTTTGCTGAGGTACCCAGACACGACCGTCATTTCTCAAAGACTCACTCATCAGGGTAAGCTTGGATTGATAATCTCCGTGTACCGGAATACAAGTCGGGTGGATCTGTACATAGCAAGGGTTAGCAAATGCTGCTCCTTTTTTGTGCGCTCTCCAGGCTGCAGAAACATTGGAGTTCATAGCATTGGTGGAAAGGAAGTATACATTTCCATATCCTCCGCTGGCAATCACTACCGCATCTGCTGCATATTTTTCCAGTTCCCCGGTAAGGAGGTTTTTACAAACTACACCTTTTGCTTCTCCATCAATCAATACGACGTCCAGAACTTCACGACGGGGCAGGGAATTTACTTTCCCCAAACCTACCTGACGGCTAAGGGCACTATAAGCGCCCAATAGCAATTGTTGTCCTGTCTGGCCTCGGGCATAGAAGGTACGGGAAACCTGTGCACCTCCGAAAGAGCGGTTGGCCAGGTAGCCGCCGTACTCACGGGCAAAAGGAACTCCCTGTGCCACTGCCTGGTCAATGATGTTTACACTGACCTGTGCAAGGCGATATACATTTTCTTCGCGAGAACGATAATCTCCTCCTTTGATAGTATCATAGAAGAGGCGATATACACTATCCCCATCGTTTTGGTAATTTTTAGCAGCATTGATTCCTCCCTGTGCAGCAATACTGTGTGCACGACGAGGACTATCCTGAAAACAGAAAGTGGTTACGTTGTAACCGAGTTCTGCGAGGGTAGCAGCAGCTGATGCACCCGCCAGACCGGTACCGACCACGATGATATTGAATTTACGCTTGTTGGCAGGGTTTACAAGTTTGATATTAAACTTGTGTTCGTCCCACATGTCTGCGAGAGAGGAACCCTGAGGTACTTTAGAATCTAAATTCATGTTACGGTTTTAGAGGGTGTTTTATAAAGTTCTTAGGAAATACACAACGGGCATAGCCGCAAAGATCAAGGGGAGCACAATAGAAATGGCTGTTCCCGCTTTGGTGATCAAAGGCGTGTACTTTTTGTGCATGAGGCCCAGGGTACGGAAAGAACTCTGGAAACCGTGATTGAGGTGAAAGGCTATGAGGACCATAGAAAGGACATAAAATAGCACGATGTACCATTCACCGAAAGAAGCCTTAACTACTTCCGTCATAGAAATTCCCTGAACTTTTTCATCTGCACGACCTGCTTCTTTTAATAAAAGGTATTCTTCCAGGTCCACATAGGTCCCGGATTCAACCATGGCTTGATTGGCGCCATAGGAGATGTCTTCTTTTACCTTCCAGGCCATAGTGTAAGCTTCCTCTATGCTAACTTCGGTAGTTGCTTCTCCGAATTTGTATTTACCCCAGAACATGACCAGGTGAATGATGAGGAAAGCAAGGATAACACTGCCACTCAAACCCATATTGCGAGAAAACCAGGAACTGCTCCCTGAACCGGACTTATAGGCATAAGCTACCGGACGAGCTTTGCGGTTTTGTCGCGTGAGGATGGCTGCGTAAATGATGTGGAATATGAATCCTGCGAAGAGAACCCACTCCATAACACGAATAACCGGATTGGTGGTCATAAATCGGGTGTATTCGTTGAAAGATACTCCTCCATCTGATTTGAACAGTAGCAAATTGCCACTGAGGTGAACGAATAAAAAGGATACCAGAAAAAGTCCGGTTAATCCCATTACCATCTTTCTACCTACAGAGAGAGAAAACATGGAAGAAATTGATGTCATAGTTTAGATTTTTTAAGCAAAAGCGTTCAAAATTAGCCCCATAGGGATCGAATGTCAAGGCGGGCATAATCTTTCGTCTTTTTTAGAATCATTCTATTTCTGCAAGTTTAGAAATTCTTGGCAAGTGAAAGTCGCCCAGTTTTCATTTAACCTAACTTTACACCCAATATAGGCGGTATTTTCTAGCTTTCTGCTTAATTATGGACACTTGTCTTAAGTAATTACTTCTTAAATCGATCTAAGAATTTTATATATGAAATTCTGTATATAATAACCCACTGCATTCTTCTTTTGTTAAGTTTTTAAATTTTTTTTTCTTCGCGGCAAAACTATTTGCGGTGAAAGCCGTTAAGCTCTATATCAATGTTTAAACATTGACTTTTGTGAAGAACAATTTTTTCAAATCAAAACATCAAAAAACAAAGAAGAAACATGAGAAGTAATCTTTTCATCCTCGTAATGGGCCTTTCCTTTTTCCTTGCAGCTTGTGGCGGAAAGAAAGAAGCAACAGTAGCGACGGGAGAACAAGCTACCAAAGCTGAGGCTACAGCAGCAGCTCAGGATTTTACGGTAGATGTAGATGCCAGTACGCTGGCATGGACCGGAAAAAAAGTAACCGGCCAACATAATGGTACAATCCAAATCTCTAATGGGGTATTTAGTGTTGAAAGCGGAAATATCACAGCAGGTAACTTTGCAATCGATATGACTACCATCGCCAACAATGACCTGGCTGAAGATGCAGAAACTCAGGCAAAATTATTGGGACACTTGAGTTCTCCTGATTTCTTTAATGTAGCTGAGCATCCTACGGCTACTTTTGAAATTACCTCTGTAGCAGCGCTAGAGGGAGAGGCTGGAGCTACCCACAACATCAGTGGTAACCTGACCATCAAAGGGATCTCTAAAGAAATTACCTTCCCTGCAACTGTTTCTATGAATGGAGGAAGCTTCAATGCTGAAGCTGATTTCAATATTGACAGAACAGAGTGGGACATTCGTTATGGTTCTGGAAAATTCTTTGAAGACCTCGGAGACAAAACCATCTATGACGATATCAATTTAAAGCTTGCCTTGAGTGCAGGTACTAGCGATGCCTAAGGATTAAAAAAATAGTAGTTTATGGGAAATCCTCTACCTTCTGGTAGGGGATTTTTCATTTCTGCTATAAATTCCTGTCAATTTTTAGCATTTATTTCCTAACAAACAGGAACAAAAGCCACCAATCATCCTGAGCAAGCGTTAAAGCAACAGACAGAAATTCTTCTTGTCCTTGATGAAGGCAGAGGAAATTATTATTGAGCTAAAAGTTCTGAGTATAAGTTCACCTGTCTGAAAAGCATATTTGGAAGAGGAAAATTATTCTTTTGTTTAAGTAAAAAATTAAACTCAAAAAAATGAATAAAAGCTTTTTTACAGAGAGAGGGAACAATATTCTAATTATGCCATTTTTATGGAATAATACTATATGATTTTTGAGATTTATAGAATAATAATCTCTACGCGAGATGCTTTTCTATGCTTAGATATTGGGAATTTTATATATGTAAATTTTCGACTAATCAATTAAAAAGCCTCAAGGAAATTATGGTTTATCTAAATGAACTATATATTTTTGGCAAAACTAACCTAATTAACCTTTAACCTGGACATAACTCATCTACATCCCCATTCAATAAATAATCAACCAGCTTTATTGTAATCCTTTTTGTCCCGCCTTGTCGGGTAATCAGAGTTTGTCCCTGCCTTAAAACTATTTCAAGACACCTAACATCTATATATACATTTTGGCTACAGTTATTATTTATATACTAACATAATCTATCTATGAGCAAGCTAATCTATCACGTCTGGTTTAGCTGCTTACTATTATGCTTCAGCCAGTTGGCTATGGCGCAAGTTACAGTAAGCGGTAATGTATCAGACGACAACGGAACCCCGCTGATTGGGGTGAGGATCGTGGAGGAAGGAACAGTGAGAGGAACTACTACGGATGGAGAAGGTAATTTTAGCATTACCCTTCCCGGAAGTTCTGCAACACTTGTTTTCTCTTACATTGGCTATTCTTCTCAATCTGTAGAAGTAAGTGCCAGCAATGCAGACCTGAAAATTCAAATGCTCGAGGACATTGCCCGCTTGGATGAGGTCGTAATTACCGGTCTAGCAGGTGGGGTAAAGAGGTCGAACTCGGGTAATGCTGTTTCCAGTGTTACGGCAGAAGAATTGAGAGGGAAAACTTCTCAGCAAACCCTTGATAATGCCCTTTTCGGTAAGGTTACCGGTGTACACATGACTTCCAACAGTGGAGCTCCTGGTGGTGGGGTGAATATGCAACTTAGAGGTATTTCAACTCTGGGTGCAGGTTCTTCTCAACCGCTGTTTATCATTGACGGGGTATATGTTGACAATTCAGTAATCCGTACGGGACGTACTCAGGTAAATGGTGCAAGTGGTGGTCAGAATGCAGCGACGCAGGATGATGCCGCCAACCGTATTGCTGACATCAACCCGGATGAGATTGAAAAAATTGAAATCCTGAAAGGACCTTCAGCGGCAGCGATTTATGGAACTCGTGCAAATGCAGGGGTTGTAATTATCCAAACCAAAAGAGGACAGGCAGGTAAAACCCAGGTAAACTTCAGCCAGGACATTGGTATGGCACAGGCTCAGAATCTCCAGGGATTTGGAATCTGGGACGAACAACGTACCACTGACTTTACGGGTGGTAATGCAGATGAACTGGCTGCACTGAGAGCAGCAGATTCTGAAGGAAGAAATACTGATTGGGAAGATTTTTTCTATGGAAGAAACGCCTTACTGTCAAACACGACGATCAGTGTAAGTGGAGGAACCCAGAAAACTCAATTTAGAATTTCAGGTTCTCTTCGTTCTGAAGACGGTATTATTGAAAACACCGGATTTGAGCGTTACTCTGTTCGCGCAAATGTGGACCATCGCCTTTCTAACCGTTTGAAAGTATCTTTGAATACTTCTTATAATAAGACGGATAATGATCGGGGATTTACCGGTAACCAAAACAATACCGGTGGTAGTTTGGGGTATGCACTAGCTTATACTCCTTCCTATGCCAATCTGTTTCCAGACGCAAATGGAAACTATCCGATCAACCCATATTTCAATGACAACCCTGTTGCCATTCGTGATTTAGGGGTAAACAACCAGGCAGTTGATCGTTTTATTACAGCTGCAAGTATTGATCTAGACATTCTGAGTAATACCAATACTTTCCTGAAATTGAAAGTAAATGGTGGGGTTGACTACCTAAGTGGAAACTCTCTGGTTTATTTCCCGGAAGTTCTGCAGCACCAGATTGCTTCTGCCAACCCTGGAGATGTAATGTGGGGACGTCAGGATAACCTCAACGCCAATGTTCAGGCCTTCCTGGTACTGAATACCAACCTCAGTTCTTCTCTCAACTCTAATACTTCTGTTGGGGTAGTGAGACTGGATCAACAATCTGAATTCCTCCTGACTCGTGGTCGTGGCCTTTCTGGTGGACAGACCAATCTACAATGGGCGACTGTACAGTCTGTACAGGCTCAAACCAATCAGGATGTTACGGACCTCGGTATCGTAGCTCAGGAAGACTTGAACTTCGACGACAAACTGATTGCATCTGTAGGTATCCGTCTGGATAAGTCGACTTTGAATGCAGATCAGAAAGAATTTTATGCTTTCCCGAAAGCTTCTTTGGCGGCTAACCTGCACAATTTTGATTTCTGGAGTGCTTCTAGTGTAAATCAGTTCAAACTGAGAGCTGCTTATGGAGAAACGGGTGGTCTGCCAAACTTTGGTGTAACCTTCGAATCTCTGTCTCCTCAGTTGATTGGTGGAAACCTTGGTGGTCAGGTTGGAACTCGTGGTGTTGATCCAAATCTGGTACCTGAGACTGCTCAGGAATTAGAGTTCGGATTAGACCTGGGTATGTTCAACAACAGACTTACCTTCACCGCTACTTACTATAACAAGGAAGTAAAAAACCTGATTCTTGACCAGCAGCCTCCTGAGTCTACCGGTGTATTGGCTATTGCAACCAATGCAGGTGACCTTGAGAACAAAGGATTTGAATTGGCTTTGGGTGTAACTTCTGTTCGCTCTCGTAACCTGAATATTTACTCTAGAATTCAGTACTGGCAAAACAGATCTGAGATTACTCGCCTTGCGATTGATCCTCAGACAATTGGTGGATTTGGTCCTTCTTTGGGAACTTATCTTTTCGCAACTGGATTCTCTCCAACGACAATTGTAGGTAACCCTTCTGGAACAGATGATCCTTTAGGTTTTACAGTATATGGAGACCGTCAGCCTGACTTCCATATGACTTTGGGAACTGAGATCAATTTCTTCCAAAACTTTGACTTCTCTTTCTTGCTTCACTGGCAAAAAGGAGGAGAGGCGATCAACCTTTCCGCTCTACTATGGGATGATGGAGGAACTACTCCTAACTGGAATGCAGATGTAGATGGTAATGACCAGTTTGATGGTCTTGACAGACTGCTCGACTGGGCAGCTAATGGAAATACCGGTGCTTATATTGAAGAGACTTCTTACCTGAAATTGAGAGAAGCAGCTCTTTATTATACCCTGCCTGACAACATCTTCGGAGGAGCATTTGACAGATTGAGAGTTGGTTTGTCTATCAACAACATGCTGCTTTGGACTACTTATGGTAGTTATGATCCTGAAGTATCCAACTTTGGTACTCAGCCAATCTCCGGAAATATCGAGGTAACTCCTTACCCAAGCTCTCGCAGATTGTTCTTCACCATCAAAGCAGACCTTTAGGCCATTAGATCTTTAAGAAAATTACAATGAGAAATTTATCATATAAATTCGCTATTCTCGCGATGATCTTTGGGCTGCTGACACTCAGCTCTTGTGAGATCGAAGAAGTAGTTGATCCCAACAACCCCTCATTGGGGAGTGTTACCAATGATGCTTCCAAAGCGGAGCTCCAAACCCTGGTAACAGGACTGGAAGCTCGCCATCGTGGATACTATGGAAGTGCTACGCAAATGTTCGGAAGTTTTGGTCGTGAAGTATGGGCTTACTTTGGTTCTGACCCACGCTTTCTTTCTGACTGGTTGGGAATTGGTATTACAGCCACTTATCCTGATTTCTTTGCTTCTGCCGGAACATTTACCACTCCCTATCTGGCTGTTAAGCAAGCCAATGTCTTGATTGAAGCAGCTAATGGCAGTAGTTCAGTTACTGCTCAGGAAGCTTCTGCTTATGTAGGATTTGCTAATACAGTAAAAGGACATCAGTTACTCTATCCCTTGCTTCAGCAATTCAACAATGGTATCAGAACAGATGTTGCAGATCCTTTGAAGCCAGGTGCGATCCAGAGTTATGGAGAGGCTCTATCTTCAATCAGAGATTTCCTGGACGTAGGTTTTGGAGCTTTGAATGGAGCAGGTACTAGCCTGCCTTTCGGTTTGACCGCTGGATATGACGGTTTTAATACACCTGCTGATCTGATAAAAGTAAATCGTGCTATCGCAGCCAGAGCGGCGCTTTATGCCAGCGATTATCAGGCAGCTCTTAATGCTTTGAATGAGTCATTCTTTGACCTCAATGGAGATTTGAATATGGGACCCGCTCACGTATATGGAGAAGCTCCTGATGTGAACAATCCTTTGTTCTACGTATTTGACCAGGCTACCAATACTATCCTGATTGCGCATCCTGCTTTGATAGAAGATGCGATTCCTGGAGATACTCGTTTGGCCAAGTTTGCTCAGCGTGTAAATAATCCTGCTTCTAACCCAGGTTTGACAGATGCAAATGGTCAAAACATCCCGGGAGAATACCAGGATGCTCGTTGGGAAAGTAATACGGCTCCCATCAAATACATCAGAAATGAGGAATTGATTCTCATTTATGCAGAAGCTCATGCAATGACCAACAATCCTACAGAAGCTGTAAATGCGATTAATGTGATTCGCAATGCAGCAGGGATTGGTGATTATGCAGGTGGAACAACTACGGATGAGTTGATCGATGAGATCTTGTTCCAAAGAAGGTATTCACTCTGGGCTGAGGCTGGACACCGTTGGGTGGACCTCCGCAGAACCGGAAGGCTGGATGCTTCCAATGTTGATTTGAGAGATGGAGGTTCTTTATTCGACCAGGTCTCAAGACGGGTGAACGAAGGAAACTAAGTCTTGCTTTAGAATAGAATATCGAGCCTGCAGAGAAGATCTCTGCAGGCTCACTTTTTATTTGGTAGGTTCATTTCTTTTCTGGAAAGGACAAAAAGTGTATTTCCTTTGCCTAATCTCTTTTGAAAAGATACCTTTGCTCCAAGAGATAATCCTAATCAGATAAAATGGCAGAAAAGACCTATGATGTCGTTGTGATCGGTTCTGGCCCCGGAGGCTATGTAGCGGCTATCCGCTGCGCCCAGTTGGGGATGAAAGTTGCGATCATTGAGAAATATCCTACCCTTGGTGGTACTTGTTTAAATGTGGGATGTATTCCCTCAAAAGCATTGCTCGATTCTACGGAGCACTATTTCCAGGCTACTCACCAGTTTGCAGAGCATGGGATCAAAGTTGGTAAGATCGACCTGGATCTTCCCCAAATGATCAAGAGAAAGCAAGGAGTCGTGGAGCAAACTACCGGTGGAGTAGCATTCCTCATGAAGAAAAATAAAATTGATGTCTATGAAGGACATGGGAGTTTTGTAGATAAAAGTACTGTCAAAGTCGCAAAAGCGGATGGTTCAGAAGAAATCTTGAAAACTTCAAAAACCATCATTGCAACAGGTTCCAAGCCAGCTTCTTTGCCCGGAATAGAAATCGATAAAAAGAAGATCATCAGTTCTACCGAAGCTTTGGAGCTCACCAAGCTTCCTAAAGAAATGATTGTGATCGGAGGAGGAGTTATTGGGGTCGAAATGGCTTCTGTGTTCGGAAGAATGGGTACCAAGATTACCATTCTGGAATATGCTGATAGATTGATCGCCGGAATGGATGGAGCTTTGGGGAAAGAGTTGGCCAAGGTCATGAAGCGGGAGTTGGGATGTGATTTGCAACTGAGCACTAAAGTGACGGGGGCAAAAGTGAGTAGAGGAAAAGTCACGGTTACAGCAGAAAATAAAGCAGGTGAGGAAATCAGTTTCAAAGGAGATCTCTGTCTGATGGCTGTGGGTCGTCGTCCTTATACTGATAATCTCGGACTGGAAAATATTGGGATCGAAACAGATCGTGGCCGCATTCCGGTAAATGATCAGCTGGAAACTTCGGTTGCTGGTATCTATGCCATTGGAGATGTGGTTCGAGGAGCAATGCTCGCTCATAAAGCTTCTGAAGAAGGAGTCTTTGTCGCAGAAGCTATTTCCGGGCAACATCCTCATATCAATTATCGCGCAATCCCCGGTGTGGTGTATACCTGGCCGGAAGTTGCCGGAGTGGGGTATACCGAAGAAGAGCTTAAGGCGGATGGAGTTCCCTACAAAACAGGAAACTTCCCCTTTAGAGCTTCGGGTAGAGCCAGAGCCAGTATGGACGAAAAATTTGGCTTCGTAAAAATCCTGTCCCATAAAGAAACAGACGAACTCCTGGGTATGCATATCATTGGGCCCAGAGCTGCTGATATGATCATGGAAGGAGTCATGGGACTGGAATACAGAGCTTCTGCAGAAGATATCGCCATATTCTCTCATCCGCATCCAACTTTCTCAGAATCTGTGAAAGAAGCTGCCATGGGAGCAACTGGCAATCGGATGATACATTTGTAAAAAAAACAGGGGCGAAAAGCATCGCCCCTGTTTTCAAGCCCTTGCTTAGGCAAGGCATTCACCTAAAAGATCTATATGTCAAACCCAAAGGTCAGCGGCAAGGTATATGACTCCAAATTACTTCGGAGGCTATTCAGTTATGTGAAACCTTATCGCTTGCGATTTGCACAGGCCCTGGGATTGACGATTCTGGTTGCATTACTGGTGCCTCTGCGACCCTTATTGGTGCAGTTGGCTCTGGATGTCTACATCGCCATTAGAGATGTAGAAGGATTGCGGATGATCGTACTCCTGATTCTGGGCCTTTTAGTCATACAGGGCATCATTATGTATGGCAATACCTATTTGACCAATTGGCTGGGACAGAGCATAATCCGCGATATCCGGAAACAGGTTTTTGAGCACATCATGCACCTGCAACTCAAGTATTTCGATAGAACCCCTATCGGGATGCTTCAAACCCGAACCATCAATGATGTCGAAGTTCTCAATGATGTTTTCACTTCTGGTCTGGTCAGGATTTTAGGTGAACTCCTGCAATTGATTGCCATTCTTGGCTTTATGCTTTGGCTCAATTGGAAATTGACCCTGGCAGTCCTGACTACTTTGCCCCTGATGGTCCTTGCTACTTATGTATTTAAAAATAAAGTAAAAGGAGCCTTTACCCGAGTCCGGCAGGCAGTGAGTGATATGAATGCCTTTCTGCAGGAACACCTGACCGGTATGCAGATCGTCCACATCTTCAATCGCGAAGGAGTGGAAATGGATAAATACAAAGCCGTCAATGCCAAGCTTCGTAAAGCCAATGTGAATTCTGTCCTCTATTATGCCATCTACTTTCCCGTCATGGAAATCGTCATTGCCCTGAGTTTAGGGGTTTTGGTTTGGTTTGGGGCCGGAAATGTGGTAGCGGGAGAAGTTAGAATTGGGGAACTGGTCGCATTTATCATGTACACCCAGATGTTCTTCCGCCCCCTTCGTCAATTGGCAGATCAGTTCAATATGCTGCAATTGGGAATGGTAAGTGGAGAAAGGATCTTCAAAGTCCTGGATACCCGGGAATTTATTCCTGATGAAGGCAAGCTGGAAAGCCTGCCTGGTAATGAGAAAGAAATCAGCATTCAGTTTGAAGAGGTAACTTTTGCCTATATAGACGAAGATTGGGTATTGCAGGATATTAATTTTGAAGTTGAACCTGGCAAAAAGGTCGCACTTGTTGGTTCGACGGGTTCCGGTAAATCTACCATCATCAACCTCCTGAGTCGCTTCTATGAGATTCAGAAAGGGAGCATCAAGATCAATGGAACAGATATCAAGGAATACCGGCTGTCTTACCTAAGAAGCCTCACAGGAGTTGTATTACAAGATGTATTCCTGTTCTCTGGCAGCATTTACCATAACATTACCCTCAATAGCGATGAAATACCTCTGGAGCGCGTGATAGAAGCTGCAAAAAGGGTAGGGGCTCATGAGTTCATCAGTCAATTGCCGGGAGGCTATGACTATGAAGTACAGGAAAGAGGAGCAACCCTTTCTTTGGGCCAAAGACAGCTCATTGCCTTTGCTCGCGTTATGGTCTACGATCCCCGTATCCTTGTTATGGACGAAGCGACCGCAAATATTGACACAGAGTCCGAAGAAGTCATCCAGCATGCCGTAGACACCGTTATGGCAGGTCGTACTTCCATCATCATCGCTCACCGCCTTTCCACCATTCAGAAAGCTGATCAGATCATTGTCCTCAGCGCAGGCCGCATCATCGAATCCGGCACCCACAATTCCCTCATGAAAGAAAAAGGCTCCTACTTCGAATTGCACCAAATGCAGTTTGGGGAGGTGATGTAAGAGGTGCGCTTCTGTTCTGCTGTTCTCGTATTCTGGCTGGTAATTACCAGGAGATCCTAAGCAAGGACACAAGAACACGAGAACCCCAGAACACGTTTTTCCTTTTCCCTACACACTTATCCAAAAATCCTACACGAATAATCAAAAGGGGCCCTGAAAGCACAACCTGAGGGCCTGTTTTACGCTATACTAAGTGTGCAGCGAAACAAACACAGACAACAAAAACAAACAAGCAGCACAGCAGACAAGCAAACACAGAAAGATTAGATTAGATTAGAATATCAAAAAAGACAGTAGTAGTTTTCGTTAGTGTGTATAGCCGAACTGGCCCCCTCTCCGGGGGTCAGTTTTCTTTTATCTCCTTTTTGATTACGATCTTTTGCTAATGAGGAAAAGCATTGCGCACTATTTTTGGCACTATTGAATTTCGAGTTTGGTTTTAATTGGTTCAAATAAGTAGGGATTCTTTAGCGATTGGGATAAAGCAATCATTCTAAGGACACAAATAATCCTCTCAATTATAAATATAAAATGGCTGTCCTGGCAACCATTATTAAAATTTTTCCGTCAAGGTTCTTTTCAATTTAATTTAAAATTTTCGGACGAGATTAAAGTAAAAAGAACTCCTCAACTTCTCATTAATTCGAATCTTTGTTGGTTATCTAAAAGATAAAGATGCTGAATTTTGAAGATAAGCTACTTTAGTGGGCATAACCTACTTTGCTTATATACAGTATTAGGTAACTCTGATTCAAATAAGAAATGATCCAGGGTAAATTATAGAAAGATAATACTGTAGGGAGACATATGAGTTCTAAGCCATGTCCACTAAAACGATTTAATTATGAAAAGCAAAACTACTGCTGGAGTACTTGCAATTCTCTTAGGTGGGCTTGGAGCCCATAAATTCTATTTAGGAAGAACCCTATGGGGTATTTTATATTTATTATTCTGCTGGACATTTATACCAGCCATAGTCGCGCTTATAGAAGGTATTACATACTTTACTATGTCTGATGGAGCATTCAATGCAAAATACAATGGTGGGGCGAATTTGAATCCCAACATCGTGATAAATAATGTAGTAACTAGTTCTAATAACCAAGGGCGTTCAATGGAGGAAAGGCTAAGAGAACTTCAAAGGATGTTAGATACAGGTTTAATAAATAAACAAGAATATGAAGCGAAGCGAAGGGAAATAATGAGAGACTAAATACTTATTATGGGAAATATTCTTAAAATCAAAATAGCCCTTCTCAGTCAAACTGAAAAGGGCTTCTGATTTTATACTAAAACCTTAATTATTCTTCGGATCGTGGCGCCAGAGTTTTCTCTGCAATTCTTTTCTGGCTACATGGATACGGTTTTTAACTGTACCCATAGGAATATTGAGTTCCTCAGCAATCTCATAGTACTTCCATCCATTGTAATGCATCATGAAAGGAGTTCGGAGATCGATAGAGATGCTTTCGACTGCTCTTAGGATCTGATCCATGTTTATCGAAGTCTCTCCTTTATTCTCTATAGAATAATTGGTAGAGTTGATATAATGGAGATTGTCTGTTGTATCTATAAAAGTTTTTCTTCTTACCGTCCGGTTGTACTTGGTGATGAAGGTATTCCTCATAATGGTGTACATCCAGGCATTCAGGTTGGTGCCTTCCCGAAATTTCTCCCGATTGGAAATGGCTTTTACCATGGTTTCCTGAATCAGGTCTTCGGCTTCATTTACATCTCTTGTGAGATTGTAAGCTGCTGGTTTCAGCGAGCTGTGAATATTAACTAGTTTGGTATCGAACTCAATATGGCTCATAAGTTTCTATATTTTCTGAAAGTTCTGATACAAATATAAGAAACTTTTTCGATATGTCAAGCTTTTGTTTAACTTATTTGTGATAATATTAAACAAAATATCTCATCCACCCAAGTCTTATTGTTAAAAACGCTTAAATAAATCTACGTAATTACCTGATTTATAGTCAAAAAGGCTATCTAAAGAGTGTTATGCTACCTCCATGCTCGAGCTTGGTGCCGTCATTTAGTTTAGCTTTTAGCGCAAAAGTATAAACACCTTCAGCAGCTAGTCTCCCATCTGGCCCTCTTCCATCCCATCCATCGGTGATATTTTCCAGTCGAATTACCAATTTTCCAAAGCGATCAAAGATCAACATCTCAAATTCCTGGATGCCTTCACCATAAGCATAAAAGACATCATTGTTACCATCATCATTGGGACTAAAGGCGGAAGCCGTAAAGATCATACCGTCTTCAATGACCATGACTGTGATATTCATGGTGTCCGGACATTGGGTCGCAGCATCCATCGCAATCAGACTCACAACATATTCTCCTGCCTCTGTATATATATGGGTGGGATGTATTTCATTGGAAAAAGCTCCATCTTCTCCAAAGTCCCAGAAATAGGCATTGCTGTTTTCGGATTGATTGATAAACTGAATCTGTGCTTCGCTACGGAAAATGGGTTGGCTGAGATCTGGTATGGTTAGGAAATAAGCCTCAGGTCGGTCCTGACTCCCGATCCGTACCTCCAGCGAATCTTTACAGCCCAACTCATCAATTGCCTCCACGATATAGGTGCGTCCCGTACTTGCACCGTAGAGCATATTAGCAGTAGGTCCTGACTGAATAGGGTCGCTGTCCCAAACATAGCTTAGCGTTCCACTGCCTCCACGCCCGAGGACGCTGGCCCTTCCATTGGGCAATCCACAGGAAGCTGCAACTTGAGAGAGCAATTCTACATGAATGGAATCGCCCTCAGTGAGAATTATGGAATCTTCTGCTACGCATCCGTTTGAATCTTCCACCCGGACAGAATATGTCCCCGCTGAAAGATTGTGTACGCTCGCTAGATTTTCCTCATGAGACCATACATATTGATAAGGGCTGTTTCCTCCATTTGCTTCAACACTTGCCCTGCCATTTTCCCCTCCATAGCAATCGATGTCCTCTTTTGTCATACTCAGTGTCAATGGACTAGCTTCCGGGATGATAAAACTCGAATCTATGCTACATCCATTCGCATCAGAAATCACCAATTGATAGCTGCCAGCGGTTTGCCCCTTCAGACTATCTCCACTCGCTCCCGTACTCCAATTGTAGGAATAAGGAGCTGTACCGCCACTCCCAATAGCATATGCAGCTCCATTGCTTTCCCCAAAACACAATACTGCCTGAATATCCAGCTGCATCTGCAAAGGAACCGGATCAGGAAGGAAAGCATTGAGCGTATCCCGACAATCCTGCTGATCCCTGACATATACCTCATAAAATCCAGTAGCTAATCCTGTGAGTCCAGAAGTTGTAAAAGTCGGATTTATCGCCCATTCGTAGAAATAGGGTGCGCTTCCTCCACTTACCCCGATAAACAAACTACCATCATCTTCTCCCGGACAGCCCGGACGGACCAGAGAATCTATTTGCGTAAACAAGGCCTCTGGTTCATTCACAACTACATCCAAACTTCCCTGACAAGTTCCATCATCCACGCTGACTGTATAAGTCCCCGCAGCTAGATTACCAACTGCAGGCGTAGTTTCTCCCGAATGCTGCCAAAGAAAACTATAGTTCCCACTCCCATTTACCCGAACCTCAGCCTGACCATTGGAAGCACCATTACAGCTAGGTTCAGTCAAACTTATTATCTCGAGTTGAGGAGAGGCTTGATTGTTTAGGGTAAAGCTCAGGTTCTCTTCGCAGTTACTGCCATCTACTATTTGTAGGCTAAAATTCCCGGCAGCTTGATTATATAAGGTATCCGTGTTTAGACTGGGATCATTGTTCCAGCTGAATGTATAGGGAGCTGATCCGCCACTTAATTCCACCCATATGAGTCCATTGCCATTGGAGCAAGTCTCATCGAAGCCTTGTATCCGGGCCTGTATGGCTTGGGGTTGATTGATTTGAACAGTGGCAGTATCCTGACAGCCATTAGCATCTGTAACTTCAACCTCATAGTTCCCCGCCAATCTATTGAGGAGTGTGGGGGTATTCAGCCCCGGATTTTTATTCCACTCATAACTATAAGGGGCTGTTCCTCCGCTTGCGAGCGCGCTTACTTGTCCATCATTCAGCCCAAAACAACTTACCTCCTGTCCACTGGCTGTAACGGCCAGACTGCTCGGTTCTGTGATTAGCAAGCTATCTTCCCTGATACAACCATTATTATCACTGACTTCTAGGTAAAGCATCCCTGCCGGAACATTAGTTGCGATATTGCTGCTGGAAGCTCCGGCAGACCAGGTATAGAGATATCCGGGTACCCCTCCACTAATCAAAGCTTCCACTTCTGCATCGGCATCACCCTGGCAGCTAAGGGCCTGGACAAGGTTGAGGCTGCTAAATATTTCCGGAGCATCATTGAGGCTGATGCTATCAACTACGCTACATCCCAGCGAATCCTGAATTTCCACAATATATTCTCCTGCCAAAAGTCCACTGATACTATTTCCCGCACTTCCGATTCCCTGCCAGTTATATATAAAGGGAGCTGTTCCTCCGGCTGTAGCTACTGATAGGGCACCATCACTTTCTCCAAAACAGGAAATTTCCTGATCAATTTGCAGGAGGCTAAGGAGGGGATTGTTTTCATTGAGGGAAAATTGAGTAGAATCTTCACAGCCCTGATTATCTCTCACCTTTAGCATATGAAGTCCGGCGCTTAAATGTAAGAAGGAGCCTGTATTTCCATATGCCCCACCATCTATCGCAAATTGATAGGGAGCATTTCCTCCGCTGGCAGATATATGCGCTTCTCCTGTAGAATCTCCGGAGCAATCGACATCCCTCAAACTATCTACAGAAAGAAGAACCTGAGTAGGTTGATTCAGACTTACACGGATGCTGTCTATACAACCTATACTATCTCTGGCATAGAAGAGATAGTTTCCAGCGATCAGTTGATCAAAGCCAGGCTGTGAACTAAAGGCTCCGTTATTTAAAGAATAACTATAAGGAGTCGGACCCCCACTGGCTATTAATTGTACTTCCCCATTGTCTGCTCCAAAGCAGAGGGGATCAGATACACTCAGGGTATCCAATTGTATATAAGGGAAAGCGGGATCGACGATCAACTGCAAAGTGTCATGTTCGCAACTGAGGGAAGTGGGGTCCGTGGGAAAGGCATCGCAATTGTAACCATATAACAATAGAAGGGTATCAGGTCCACAGAAAGAAACGAGTGCATTCAAATCAAGGGATAAATTTTCTCCAACCTGAAGGCTATCTAACTGCCAGAATCCATTGAGGGAACTTAAAAGATTTCCATTGCTGGTAGTCTGTAAAGAAATGGCCTGTGAATTACCGGATATCGATACAAATCGAATCCAGGGATAGGCAATCGGATAGTTTCCACTTTGATGATTCAGGTTCAGGCTCCAACTTTGGCTATCCTGACTTACACTCCTGGGATTCAATCCGGAATAAGTCAGAGAAAGTTGAGGAACAAAACTATTGGAAATAGGAATGGATACACTATCCAGACCTGTACTTCCATTGAAATTCCCTCCACCTGTTTGGCAATTGCCCGGATATTGATAGCTACTTCTCAGGATCAGAGAAATATCTGTACCTGAAGGGCAAGTGGAAACACTACTTTTCTGCAGGCCAAATAAAAACACAAGAGAATCTCCGCTCGTTAGGGTGGAATCAAGGGCCCATTTATACCAGCTTCCGCCTATAGCTGTTTCTATTCTTGGCAGGCTATCTGGAAGAGAATTGTGAATATTTCTAAAGAGTGCGGGCACATAACTTAAAGTATCTGGAATAAAGATTTCCAGAGAATCTGTTCCACCTATGGTATCATTTGCACTGAAACTGAATCTCATTTCATAGAGATCGCAGGAATACACCTGATTGAGTTGACTGGAAAGGCTGGTCTGATAGGGAGCCAGGCCTCCATCTATGTAGATGGGTTCCATGATGCGCTGGATCAATAAAGGATCCCCACAAGGCAAAGCCGCCTGCAAATTCAACAGCCAGCTATCTCCTGATGTGAAATTGCAATTAGGTGCCAGATCAAAACGGATATTGAATTGTCGATAAGGGGCTGTGGAACTGGATAAACCAGCCAGACCTTCTGCGGCTAGGGTGGAATCATAATTTGCCATGGTAAATCGATACCCCCCGGCTATGGCTACAGGATCAGCAATCGACCGAAAACCTGAACCTAAAGGATATTCCAACTCTGTGCTACCTGTGATAAAATCCAGGCCGCTATTCGCATGAAAAATTTCAAGCAGTAATTCATCCAGGTTGGCGATCTGGGTACTCAGGATCGCGAGATTGTAAGTGATGGGCTCAAATAGAGAAACCGTATCACTAACGGTCGTATTTAAACTGATCTGTCCATCTGCTGGTTTAGGATCAATGGCCAGGTAAAAACTATCTGTCTGACATGCCGTGGCAAGATTTGCCGGATAACCCGCACATTCCCAACCGGTATATACGATCAGGCTATCAAGGCTACAGAGATCATACTCCGCATTAATGGTATAGGCTTTACTGGCGGAAGTATTGATCAGACCGAGTTCGTATATGCCATTGTTTTGAGTTACGGGATTTCCATTTGTATCCTCCAGTTCGACTACCTGTATTTCCCCAGAAGGCGAATAAAAGGCCATCCAGGTATACGGGCTATTCGAGCTGATAGAATTATTGCTCACTTGCATATCCCAGCTTACTTCTCTTCGCAGACCATCCTGGGTAGCCGCACTTTGGTTATTGAGGGTGATATCAGGGGTATTATGGCGAATCGTGGGCAAATAATTTTTGGGCGTATCATAGGCAGAGAGTCCATTCGCCCAATGAAATCTGCCCTCTACCGGTACATCTACTTGCTGATTTGAGACAGCATCACATTCGGGCAACCAGGTGGTGAAAAATTGAAGCTCATATCCATCATCCGGATAGATCAGACTTCCATTATCCACCAAAGCCTTGAGGTCAAAGATCAGGGGATTTGCAGTAGGATCAATGGGATCTACATTCATCACCTGTATATATGGAGTGAAACGTAGCAGGATATTAGCCCCTACGTAGCTATAATCGGCAGGAGGTGTAACGATCAGACTATCCGGGAAGGACCATACCCTATATTCGAAGGGAAACATATCGGTATAACTTCCCCCGGTAAACATATTGATATAAGTTCTTGCCTGGGTTTGTTGACAGGATTGGGCAGAAATCTGGGTTACAAATGAGGTGTCTACCATCGGCACCAATTGCATCAATTCCGAAAATTTGGTTCCCTGGCAGGTAAATTTATCCGTATCTGTAGGATTGAGAACATTGCTCAAATACATTTCTACCGGAAAGATTGCTCCCACTTCAATATTCTGAGGATCTGTAGAAGAAACTATAAAACTTATATCCAGGCTAATAGAGTCGCCGGTCTCCAGACTTAATCCTCCGAAGGCAGCACAGCTTGCAGTAAGTGTAGAAGGAGAATAATCCATCCGATATATATCTGTTCCCCCCACAAGGGTTGGTAGTACATTGGTGCAGCTGAGGGTATTGCCAGTACTTTGATCATACATCCTGACTGTGCCGGATATAGGGGTGAGGTATTGGGAGAATGCTACCGTCATATCGGTATATCCATAGCTAAAGCTTCCGGCGCCATTTACAAAGCCCTTCATTTGCGCCTGAATGGTATCTCCCAGTCTCGCTCTATTGCTTCTTACATCAGGACTTAGGACGGTCCCACCATCCGGAATTCTGTTTAGATCGCTGTCTGGCAGGTCGAAATTTGATCGTTGGAAATCGAAATCCAGGATTTGCATGCCGTTGCAGGTAGTGACTATACAGGGATCAACAATTACGCTGATGGTATCGCAAAAAACAGGGATTTCTACCAGAGGATTACAAGCAGGCGTTGGTAAATAGAATATCTCTTTCTGTAAGAATTGTATGCTGTCTGTGGAAGGACAACTACAATCTCCCATGAGGTCGAGCTTTATCTCAGAGCCATTAATGGAAAAGTTTGTAGGGATGCTATCCAGTTGGAATCTGGCCTCTACTTGTGTAGGGGAACTGCTGAAATTTTCCAGGGGCCAACTTAGGTCTCCGCCGATATTGGTCCAGGCAAAATCTGCACTATTTCCGGAAAAACTGGCTCCACAGCTGGGAAGGGTATAGCGAACCAGATATGCTCCTCCCTCCGGAAAGATGATTTCTGATTGTTCCATGGTGGTGGTAAAGCTTACCTCCTTTCCATCTACCAGGGTAGGAGGATCAAAATTACTGACCTGGTGTCGTAAAATTCCGGGGAATCCACCCGTTTGATTGGCGATTACCGTACTGCTTCCAACACAAGGCAGATCATAACGAGCATTATAGCCCCAGGAGCCTTGTCTGATCTCCGATTCTCCGCATATATCCGGCACACAATTGATCATATCGAAAGCCAGGGTAATACTATCTCCTGGCAAGAGGAAATCTACATCGACATAAAAGCGATAGGCCAATGGAAGGCTACAGGCGTTCCCGTAGATATTCATCTCCACATTTCGGGGACTGATGGGCTGGAAACTTCCGTCATTAAAGCGGATTTCGACCGAGGAACTATCCAGACCATCATATTTAGTTTCCGGAAACTGACCTGCATAGTAGTTCTTTTTCAATTCTACTTCCAGATTGCTGAGCGAACCTGCTCCTGTGTTGCGGATCACCAGTTCCTTGCGATTGGGCTGATTGTAAAAACAGCCAGATAAAGTATCTGGCCTGGGTTCGAATTCCAGGCTAGGTTGAAGGTTACTGACAACCACATCTGCACTCAGACTAAAATCACTACAGAATATGCCATTACAGCCCCATCCGGCACTTACATTTGAACTCTTATTGGTACAGCCTAATATTTGAATGTATTCAGTTAGAACTATAGCTCCATCAGCATTGCAAAATTCCGAATCCCCATCCCCAATTAGGCTGAAATCTATTCCTGTAAAATCATAAAAGATCGTATCTCCATTTGTCCAGGTATTGAGTTTTTGCCCCTGAAAATAAACGCTATCTATACGGATATCTGCTCCATGTGCATCATACCAGTTTAGCAATTTGATGCAGCCGGAACCGGTACTGAAAATGCTGATTTCTCTTGTGACGATCTGTCCGGCTACTCCGGAAGGAGTTGCTCCTGTGGACATGCTCAGTTGTCCATAATCGATGGCAGGATTGTATATGGGACTTCCAAAGTTTTCATAAAGGCTCCCATTTTCATATACCTCTATGGTATTGCTGAAAGATTGTCCACTCAGAAAATCAGGGAGGGCATCACAGCCTGCAAATAGCTGAATTTCAAATTCATAACTTTCCCCACTATTGATCGAACTACCATCCAGAATAAGGACCTGCCCGACATATGAATTTTCGATGAGGTTTACCGATGCTGCCGGAAGATTATTGAGTGAGTTCTGTACATAATAAATTCCGTTAGGAAAAGTGAGTCGTACTTCTACCCCTGTAAGGTTTGCGGCAAAAGGTCCAACAGAGAAGCTGAAAGTTGACGAATCCACGCAAACTTCCATATCTCCCAGGCCAGGTTGGCCGGTCGAAATAGTCACTTGAGCATAGCTGGAAGTGAGTCCGAAAAAGAACAGCAAAAGGTATAATAGGGGATTGTGCATCCGGGAAATACCCATCTGGATATATTTTTTTGTTTGTACTTTATGTCTGTAAAAACAAAAAACCAAATACAAATACCTACTTCAATCTCCTGGATAGCTTACCGGGAAAAATTTATCGTCTTTTTGTCTTGACTAGAGATTTCTATTGACCTCCCACCAGGTACCATCACCGAGAGAAAGTAAACTTAGAGAGCTTCTTTCTTTTGAACTGAAAGGGGCCTTGAGTTTTAGATAGGCATTGACTGGCAAACCGATATAGGCATTTTCAAATAGTAGGGTGATAACCGTGCCTTTGGGGAATTTATCATCTCCACTTGGATTGATACGGGTGATCCCATTATTTCCTTTGATGATGAAGGTATTCGCCTCCTTGGGCAATACGAGGATATTGTTATCTGGCACATAAACTTCTGCCAGGCTGGTACTGAGTGTGCCATATACCTGTCCTCCGGTTACCGGAAAAGGAGCGGCTTCTGCTGCGGGCAAGGTGAGGCCCCAACTAAAAGTCGGACAAGTCAGATAAACAATGGCTGTATCGCTGCCGCTTCTATTATCAAACATGAATTTCGGCCGTATATGGTTTTCCGGACTTTCTCCCCTCAATCCAATAAAGTGCCATTCATCATGGGCCGGATGAGGCAAAGAGGTGATGACTCCGCTTTTGGCCAAAAAAGTGGTGTAAGCCAGATTCGCCTGATCTGTTTTCATATAGGCCCCGAAATTTGCGAATGATTCCCGAGACAGAACCTTCCTTCTGGGTGCGTCGGCGTCTTTGGGACTCAGACTTAGCACCTCTCCTGCGGGTATAGAAAGTTTTAGTACGCGATGCGCATCAACTACTGCCGGATCCAGAATCTCCAGTCGAAAATTGCTATGAGAAAACTGCCAATTGGGGACCTCTTGCCCGTGGATCCCCAATAAAGCAGAATTCTTTATGACATTGGTTCCCGGATTACGGGTATTGATAGAATTGCTGGACGAAAGATCGAGATGATTGTCTCCTTTATCCAGGATCAAACCGCCCGCAAAGGTGCCATCAACAATCGACTCATGGGTGCCTGGAGCAAAATAAAATAAGGGCCTGTCAATAGGTTGTTCGGCTCCTTCTACCCGGATTCCTCTGGCCACGAACTGACCTTTGGCAACATATATGTGGGCCGTGGAGGTCTGATAGGGTTCAATCACCTGCCCCAGAAACTCATTATTATTTCCCCCTTCTAAAAAGATAGCTTTGTCATAACCTCCCCCGGAAATGATTCCCCGCATAAATGAATTAGAGTTTACAAAACCTCTATCCTGGGTTTGTATATGAATCCCAATCCGACAATGCCTGATTCTCACATCATAGAAGGAGCCATAAGCTATGCCTTTATCATTTTCTGCATAAAAATATAAACCAGTACCGGAGGTAAAACCATATATAACCACTCGATTGAAAGTCAGGCTTTCCACCAAATCTGTACTTGCGGTAATAGAGATGCCCCCACTTCCATTTCCAAAGGCATCCCGGATCGATAGATCCCGCATACCAGCTGCATGCCCACTGAAATTTACTGCCCAACCTTCTCCCAGGTATTGGAGGACCGTACCTTCGAATGGAGCAATCAGGGGATTTTTGCCTATCCCGCTCCCTATCAATAGGACACCAGGTGGGACATTAAGGGTCGTATCAAGATTATATATGCCGGGAGGAAAATAAAGATTCATCCCTTTTTCCGAAGCGTAATTAAGGGCAATCTGTATGCTATCAGAATCATGGGTATTGTCATTGGGAATAACTCCATAGTCTGTTACCCACAAAATTTGGTCTCTGTGTAAGGAAGAGGGAGGGACCCATCTCATTACTCCCAGGCTATCCGCCTGCAAGGTATAGCCCGCCTGAGCTCCATCGCGCATTCTTATTTTACCATTTACATCCAACATTTCTGTGGGAGCATCAGTACCTACTCCCAGGCCTTGCGCGAATCCACCAATAGGGATAAAAGCAGCAAGTGAAAAGACGATCAAATGGTACGTAAAGAGACAAGGTTTTTTCATAGCATCCGTTTGAGGTCTATAAAGATAGCATGCCTTTTGTATTATAATCCGAACTTTCGTACTAAATTCTTGCCAGGAGGAATTTGCTCTTACAATGCGACTTAGTCGTTATTTTATTGAATTTGTATTCAATTTTTAAATCTTCTTGTTTTTACTGCATCAGCTAGTGTATATGTTTGTTATTCAGTGTGTTGTGAGTTAGGAGAAAAATGCTACTGTCCGATAAAGTAAATGTCTATTCAATCTATATATGTATATATGCCCTGGTAATAAATCAGAGCTTTTTTGAGGCAAAATTTGAAAAGAGGGCAAAATACCTCAATGTCCAACACAGCTTAGTATTTGGGGGAGGATTCTCCTAATTTTAATACTACGAAAAATCGGATAAATGAATTCTGCTATACGTACATCCTTAAACTGTATACTATTTTTTCTCGGCTTTCACTCCATGATGGCCCAGGATGCACCTCCTCTTTATATCTCTCAGGGAATAGAAGTTTCGGCTCAAAAACTCTTGTTGAGTTTAGAGGGCCTTAGCCTGAATGATCAAGGAAATTTAAGGCAGGATTCCTCCACCTTTCGTTTTTATTCTGGCGATCAGGAAGAAAATCAATTTTTATATAGTGATGCATCTTTCTACAAACTCGAATTGGCTTTGGCGGGCACGAGCCTGAAACTCGAAAGTGATCTGAAACTGGAAGAGAATTTATTTATGGAATCGGGCCTGCTAAATCTCAATACCCATACCCTGTATCTGGAGGGAGAAAACTCTCGCATAGAGGGGGAGAACGAGCAGAATCGAATTACAGGGACAGGTATGATAGAGAAACAAAGCTTTTTATCCTTTCCTCATTTAGTAAAACCAGGAAATATGGGGATGGAAATAAGTGTAGAGGCAGATTTAGGTTTGAGCACCCTAAGACGTATTCACAAACTTTCTGCTGATAATTCTCTTGCCATTCTGGAGCGAAAATATGAACTCATTCCCTCTTTGCCTGCGGATGTGCCCATTGCGATTAGTCTGGATTACTTTGAGCCTGAAAATCCTTTTGCTCAGGGAGAGAGCCTCATTCCCCTGGAGGAAAAACAGAATCAATATGGAAAACTGGCCTATTTCACTGACCGACCCTTTCAGAATAAAATGGATATCCTGCTCCCACCCGTACAGAAAGATTGGCAACTTGCCATAACTCATAAAGAAAAAAAGCCAGCCAGAGGCCCGCAACTTTTAGAGCTTGGGCCCAATCCTTTCCAGCATCGCCTGGAAATCAAGTGGGGAAATAGAGCAGATCGGGCAACGGGAGTAAAGCTCTATGCAAGTGGAGGCGTATTGGTTTATCAGCAATCTATTTCTACATATGAAGGTTCTTTTAGTTTGGAAAAGCTGGGAGATCTGGCAGCAGGAATGTATGTATTGAAAATTGAAACGGACTCAGGCATGATTCTATCTCAAACCCTGCTAAAAGGCTCCCAGGAATAATCCATTTTACAAAGCGGGAGAAAGCTCCTATTTTTAGTGTACAAATAAGCCTAATTCATGACAAAGCAGATCAACCTGGAAACCGAACGCTTATGGCTCCGAGAATTTAAATGGAAAGACGTAAGCAATATTCATAAACTTCATTCTGTGCCCGAAGTCGCCCGCTATAATACCCTGGGTATTCCCACTGAAATTCGAGAAACCCGGGATCACATCAGTTTTGCTATTGAGGATCAGGAAAAAGCGGAAAGAAGGATCTATTCCTGGTGTATTTTGCATCCGGATAGCCAGGAATTTATGGGAGAAGCAGGGATGAGTCTCGCACCCAATCGCTATCGAAAGGGAGAGATTCATTATAGCTTATTACCGGAATTTTGGGGGAAAGGCTATGCAACAGAATTGGCCAAAGGTATTATCAGTTTTGGATTTGAGGCATTAAACTTGCACCGAATTGAAGCAGGAGTAGCTGTAGGAAATGAACAATCTATCCGTGTGTTGGAAAAAGTAGGGATGCAAAAGGAGGGACGAAAGCGCAAAATTCTTCCCTTGAGTTCAGGCTGGTCAGACAATTTCAGCTATGCAATCCTTGAAGATGATCCTAGAGAATATTGACCCAAAGTAGAAACGCCAAAACTATGTTCAAGAAACTTAAAAAGTGGGCCGAAACCATAAATGCCATGCAGCCCCAGTTTGACGCCAGCATCTTTGATGATTCAATTGCAAGCCAGACTGAATGGGGGCCTTTGCAAGGGGGCGGGTCCAATTTCAAAACCCATAAATTGAAGGATGAAGGGCCTCTGAGGATGGCCTTTCGGGCAACTACCGGAATGATCTTATTCTCGGCGGTTTTCTTTTGCGTAGGTGCAGGCTTATTGATTGGCTTTGGCCTTTACAAATTTTATTCAACTACTCCCTTTGAATGGATGGATTTATTTCTGGGACTCATGGGCTTATTGTTCGCCGGGGTAGGAGCCTTTCTTTATCTGAATAGTACCCAACCCATCATTTTTGATAAGGCTCATGGTTATTTTTACAAAGGCCGGAAAAATACAGATCGGAATTCTGAAAAACCCAGAGTAAAACATTTGGTAAAATTGGAAGAAATCCACGCCCTTCAACTCATTGAAGAATACAATTCGGGTTCTGATAGCTCCTATTACAGCTATGAGATCAACCTCATCCTCAAGGATGCAAGCCGAATAAATGTCATTGACCACGGCAACCTATTCCAGGTCAGAGAAGATGCGAATACCCTTTCAGGATTTTTAAAAGTGCCTGTCTGGGATGCAATTAGTCGATAGGTACTGAATGAATTGATGAGAATAGAAAGCGATCAAGTCAATTGATACTTGATCCCCTGCTATTTGATGATCAACTTTTTCCTCAATTTTTTACCATCAGCAAATATGACTTCCAGCATATACACTCCACTGCTGAGTTTGTCATTCACAGGTGCTACAGGACTACCATTTAGGAAAAGTGCCTTGCTCCAAACCAGGCGTCCTTTTAAATCTCTGAGATAAAGCTCTATATCCGTAAAGCCTTCTTTAAACTTCAAGCTAAATCCTGAATTGCTGGGATTGGGATAAAGGATCAATTCTTCTGCCTGTGGAACGGGCGTTGACGGTCCATGATAATCTGGATTTCGGAGCATAATCATTTTATCATCATCCGCTTTTACTACCGCATCCCCATTTCCATTAAGCTCTTTGTTAGAAGTTAAGACCAGGACTCTTCCATCTGGCAAGGCCATTACATCTCTGAGTCTTCCGAAAGTTTGCTTAAAATAATCATTAACTGATACGACTTCCCGCCCATCCGGGCTAAGTTTCAATTGTTGCAATCTTTGTCCCATTCGACTTCCATCACTGGCTTTCAGGGAAGTTTGCAGAATTGAATTTCTCCATTCGGGTATTGCTTCATGATCATAATACTCCATACCAGAGACGGCATAAGTTGGCGACCAGGTCATTAAGGGCAAAATGACTTCATTCGCAGCACAATACTCAGCTTCCTCTGTCCATTGACAATATCCAGCAACTTCCGGCCAGCCATAGTTTTTTCCCTTCTCTATAATATTTAATTCATCATCTTCCCCTCCACCATGTTCAGAACTATAGAGAATCCCATTGGGAGCCAGAACCAGTCCTTGCGGATTTCTGTGACCATAAGTCCAAACCAGACTATTGGGGTAAGGATTATCCTCAGGCACGCTTCCATCCAGATTCATTCTGAGGATTTTACCCGCATATTCTTCCAGCTCTAATGCCCGACCACTCATAAATGCATCTCCCAGGCAGAGGTATAGTTTTGTCTTATCCGGGGTGAAAACAATCCTGGACCCATTGTGGGAAGTATTTGCTTCTAATTCATCCAGAATAATATAGGGCTCTTTCAGGAGGAGATTTGTTTCATCGAAGGTAAAGCGCACAAATCGAGACCTCCATCGTGAATAGGTATAATGTGCATATACATAGGGTACAGCTGGAAAATCAGGATGTAAAGCGAGGGCATGTAATCCTGAATTGTCAGAAGATTGATAGGTGTCTCCGATGAAATGGACCATCTGAAGAGTACCTGTTTCGATTTGGAATCTGCTGATTTTTCCTTCTCTCTCCGAAAACCACACCCAGCCTCCCGGATCCCAGTGCATATCCCAGGGAACGACCAGATTGTCTAGTAAAATGCTAACGTCCAATTCTGTAGAGTCTAGCTGGAGACTGTTGACTTGGGCTCTGTTTGTTTGTGCGAGAAATAGGAGACTTAGTAGGATAAATAGTTTTTTCATAGGTCGATCTAGCCATTAGAAGAAAGAGAGATGCTTTCCAACAGCCAAATTACAGGAAAAAATATTAAGCAAAGATGATTTATTTATATACTATCTCGAATTCGACCCTGCGGTTAAATTCTTTTCCACGCTCCTCATCTCCCGGCCCCTCTACTTCTCCAAGGGCCCGAATGTAGAGCCGCATAGAATTGATGCCCTGAGTGCGGAAAAATTTCTTTACAGCTTCTGCCCGTGCCATAGATAGCGTCAAATTGGAAGGATCTGTTCCTTCATCGCTGGCAAAGCCTTTGATGATGACTTCAAAGTCCTCCTTTTCTTTCATTTGCTCTACCAAGACCCCAAGGTATTCTTTTTCTTCTGGGCGAATAAATGATGAACCCAGGTCAAAAAATATTTCTCGGGCGAAAAAAGCATCCAGTTGAGGGGAGGAAAGATCTTCTAGTTCCGGAGAAGTATCCAGGCGGGTCAAGGAAGTACTTTTCGCCCGGATGGCATTCATTTCCCATTTCATCATTTCTATGCGATCCAGTTCTGGAGCTTCTGTATCTTGATTGGGGGCTTCGACTACACTCACATCATCGATATAGGCGAAATGGTGTCCATAGTTATTGGATTCCAGTTCAGTTTCGTCATTGCGGAAAAAATTGCCAATGATAAAAGTGTTGAATGCCTTATAGGCGATGAAAGAATCCTGGACTACGGTCCATTCCGTTTGATTGTAAGGAGAAACCTTTTTCTGATAAGTCGCAGGTTCCATACGGATCAGACCGGGAGAGGCCAATTGGGTTTTCTCCGGGAGGAAAGTTATGCCGATTTTATTACTGCCTTCACAGTGATAATGAACCCAAAAAGAAAAATAGTACTTTTTCCCAACTTCCAGAGGCTTTGATAAGGCGCCCTGTATGTATCCTCTTTGGGTAGAATAGTCCATATTGCTTCCACCATAGACAAAAATCCCGGCTACATGCTTTCCACTTCTTGCCTTAAAGTTCCAGCTCGAGCCATATTCATCGTGTACATAACCTTCCGCGGAACTTGCATATACTTTTGGGATGCCCTTATTAGGGGAGTTCCAGTTATTGGCTGCCGAAATGGGATTGATCAAAGAAACAGCACCTCTACTTGTCTGTACTTCCTCAAAACTCGGATTAACTACGAGATTCTGTGCATTAGCAGAAAGGAAAAAAAGTGTGAGGAAGATAGTGCCTAGAGCAAGCGTAGTTTTCATTGTATAGGGGTTTTGTGGAGTATAGACAGATACTCCACAACCTAGTAATTTCCCACGCAAAAATCAATCTTCTAGATCAAACTTACATCAGACATAACTTCCAAAAGTCCAGGTCCTTCCTGGGCAAACAATTCCTGCATGGCCTCGCCGATCTCTTCAGGCTTGCTGATTCTTTTTCCCCAGGCTCCACAAGAAACTGCATAGTCCGCAAATACCGGATTGGTCAGTTTTGTTTTCCATACATCAAAGTCTCCGGCTCTTTGCTCTTTGGAGATTTTACCCAGCTCAGAATTGTTGATGACAATGAGTTTTACCGACATATTATACTTGACCAGGGTAGTAAAGTCTGCCAGGTACTGACCCAGTCCTCCATCTCCCGCTACAGCTATGATGGGTCTTTTATCACCCACAGCTGCCCAGGCTCCCATAGAAGCAGGTAGGGCAAAACCTATAGAACCCAGATAACCGGACATCAGGAAGTTGTTTTGCTTGCTTTCATAATATCTTCCAAAAGAATAGGCATTGTTTCCTACATCCACACACATCACAGCGGTTTCCGGGGCATATTGATTCATGGCATCAAAAACATGAATGGCTCCCAGTCCTTGTTCACGGTATTCCTTCATTCGTCTCTGTTTCTCTTCTCTCCAGATTTTCCAGCGTCCGGCGATTTCCGGAACCTGGTCAGTTGTATGAGAAACATCATTCAGGCTATTTTGTAAAAGTCCTACAGTCTGCGAAATTTCTCCCCAAAGAGGCACATCCACTTTATGGAACTTTGCCAGGGCCATAGGATCAAAATCAATCTGTATAGTCGGTTTTTTATCAGTTATCCCGGTATGTTTGGAGAATGAAGCCCCAAAGACCAGAATCGCATCACATTCATTCATGAACCAGGAAGCGATAGGCGTACCACTTCTTCCCAATACTCCTCCTGCATTCGGATGCGCATCCGAAATTTGCCCTTTGCCTTTGAAGGTAGTTACGACGGGGCACTTGAGTTTTTCTGCCAGTTCAATAATGGCGGGCATATCAAAACGAGCTCCATGCCCGCTAATGATTAAGGGTCTTTTACTATTTTTCAGGATGTTCAGTGCGGAATCCAGGCTATCTTGTGAGGGGCTGATGCGAAAATCGGCCATTCTTCCTTCAGGTGTCTGAGCTTCGAGCCCTTGAGGAGCAGGCATTTCCTGTATTTCATCGGGGAAGGTAAGATGAGCAACCTCCCTTTTGATTAGAGCATGTTTAATGGCCAGACTCATCAGTTCTGTATGCTTACTTCCATGATCAACCCTATGATTGAAGGCTGCGACCGAATCAAAAGCCTGTACCAAATCCAGTTCCTGAAAATTACCCGTTCCCAGCACCTGAGTTGCAACCTGACCGGTAAGGGCCAAAAGAGGTGCCCGGTCTACTTTTGCATCCCAGAGACCGGTGTATAGATTGGTTGCGCCAGGACCTGCGATACTAAAGCAGGCAGCGGGTTTTCCCAAAAGCTTTCCATAAGCTGAAGCAGCAAAGGAAGCCGCTCCTTCATGGCGAATACCAAAATACCTTAAATTTCCTTTTTCTTCCTGTCTCCGTAAAGCATCCGCCAGCCCAAGGTTTGAATGGCCTACCATTCCAAATACAACTTCCACTCCCCAATTGGTCATGGTTTCCGCCATGAGGTCTGTGATCGTGCTTTCATGCTTCTCTTCGACTTCCATTTGCACATATACCGCTCCCTCTCTTATTTCAGTAGGAAAGGTCTCGACTCCATCATCATAGCCAGGAGCTTTACCCGTGCAAGGATGATAATCCCAGCCATGCCAGGGACAGCGTAAGAGGCCATTTTCGATGCTTCCTTCTCCCAGAGGCCCGCCCTGATGAGGGCATTTATTATCCATGGCACAAAATTTACCTTCAAAATGCACCAGGCATAGATCTTTATGTTGCGCAGTTACGGTACGAACACGGCCTTCAGCTAGTTCAGCACTGTCATCCAGTACTTTGAACCATGCTTGTTTTTTTGATTTACTCATATTTAGGTGGGCGATAAATGTGTATGTATATAAGGCTAGTTAAGTCAAATCTGAAGCTGAAAGTGTAATGGGCTAGACAATGCGAGATCATTTCTCTTTAATCTCAGTAAAAATTTCCTAAGACTAGCTGACAAAATGGCAGGATGCGGATTTTTTTTCTGTATATTTGCAGGCTGAAAGAGTAGCGATAGAAACATGAGAGATAAAATCACGCAAAAAACCTTCGCCCCGGGCGCTTTAAGCCGAGATATAGACGAGAGCAAGCAGGGAGTTGCTTATCAAAGTGATGCGATACATCCGGCTTCCGGACGCTTGGCATATATAGAAACCTATGGTTGTCAGATGAATTTCTCTGATACCGAGATTATCGCTTCTGTCTTGACCGATATGAAGTATGGCTTTACCACAGAGGTAGACGATGCAGATCTGGTTTTCATCAATACTTGTAGTATTCGTGAAAATGCAGAGACTAAGGTCTGGAACCGCCTAAAAAACTTTCGCAAGAAAAAAGAAGAAAAGCCACATCTGATGGTTGGAGTGATGGGATGTATGGCGGAGCGAATGAAAGAGAAACTCCTGGATCAGGAAAAACTGGTGGATCTGGTAGTGGGACCTGATGCATATAGAGATTTGCCGCGTTTGGTAGGAGAGGTAGAAAGTGGGCAAAAAGCAGTCAATGTGCTTTTGTCCCGGGAAGAGACTTATGCAAATATTTCTCCCGTTCGCCTCAATACCAATGGGGTTTCAGCTTTTGTAACCATTATGCGGGGCTGCGACAATATGTGTACTTTCTGTGTTGTGCCTTTTACTCGAGGAAGAGAAAGAAGCAGAGATCCTCAATCCATTGTAGCAGAAGTTAAAGAGTTATATGAAAATGGATACAAAGAGGTAACGCTTTTGGGCCAAAACGTGGATTCCTATAAATGGTCTCCCGACAGCAGCCTGAAGGGGAAAGCTCAGATCAATAAAGCCATAAATAAAGGGACTGAGGTAGAGACCGTCAATTTCGCCCAACTCCTGGAAATGACTGCACAGCTTGCTCCGGATATGCGGGTGCGTTTTTCTACTTCCCATCCTAAAGATATTACAGATGATGTCCTGCATACCATGGCTAAGTATGACAATATCTGTAACTATATCCATTTGCCTGTACAATCAGGATCAGATCGTATCCTGGAAATGATGAATAGAGGCTATACCTATGATTGGTATATGGATAAGGTGAAACGCATACGGGAGATCATTCCCGACTGTGCCATTTCTTCGGATATCATTACTGGTTTTTGTACTGAAACAGATGAAGATCACCAAAAGACAGTAGATATCATCAAAGCTTCGCGCTATACCCATGCTTATATGTTTGCCTATAGTGAAAGACCGGGTACAGCTGCAGCCAAGAAATTTGAAGATGATGTAGAGGAATCGGTAAAAAAGTCCAGATTGGCTGAGATCATCAAATTGCAAAATGAAATCTCTGCCGAATTGAATCAGGCAGATGCAGGCAAGACTTTTACGGTCTTGATTGAAGGGAATTCCCGCCGCTCCGATCAAGATTGGTGTGGAAGAAATGACCAGAATAAAATGATGGTTTTCGGAAAAAAAGGAGACCATAAGCCAGGCGATTATGTTCAGGTACGTTGTACTGAAGCCAGCAGCGCGACCCTAAAAGGTGAAATGATCTAATGACCATACAGCAGGTAAAACAGAGATATGGAATCATCGGAAACAGCCGAGAGATAAATTCGGCTGTGGAGGTAGCTATGCAAGTAGCTCCTACTGAGGTTTCCGTACTCGTTTATGGGGAGAATGGGAGTGGAAAGGATGTGTTCTCACGGATCATCCATCAATTTAGCAAAAGAAAACACAAACGATTTCTGGCAGTAAATACCGGTGCTATACCGGAAGGGACCCTTGATTCAGAACTATTTGGACATGAAAAAGGGGCTTTTACTTCGGCTTATGATACCCGCAAAGGGTATTTCGAAGAAGTAGAAGACGGAACCATCTTTTTGGATGAAATTGCAGAAATGCCCCTCAAGACCCAGGCGAGACTTTTGCGTTTACTTGAAAATGGTGAATACCTGCGGGTGGGATCTTCCAAAGTCCGTCAAGCTGATGTACGGGTGATTGCTGCGACGAATAAGAATCTGGTGGAAATGATCCGCCAGGGGAAATTTAGAGAGGACCTCTACTTTCGCCTCAATACGGTATCTATTGTTGTGCCCGCATTGAGAGACCGGGGACAGGATATAGAACTCTTGTTCAACTATTTTGCCCTTGAGTTTGCCGAAAAGTATAAAAGAGATCCTATTGTACTCGAAACGGAAGCTGTAGAGCTGCTATATAAATATCGCTGGCCTGGGAATGTTCGGGAGCTTCGAAACCTGGTTGAGAAATTGACGGTTCTGGTAAAAGGGGAAATGGTAGCAGCAACTGTCCTGCAAAAGAATCTATTGATTCAGGAATCTTATCTGCCCAGCATTGTTCACATGCCTGGATCGAATGGGGGAGAGTCGGTGACTACCGAGGACCGTGATCTTTTGTTCAAAATGATTCACGATCTGGGGAAAGAAGTAACTGATTTAAAGAAAATGCTATTTATGGCCATGCAGCAAGGCAGGGATTTCGATCCTTCCGGAGGCATGAGTTTCAATTCGACTCCCGCTTATGATGAGAGTCGGTATGGTGAAACGGAAATCATTCAGGCACCAGAACCCCAGGTACAACCCATTGCCAAAGAAGCACCACTTTTAGTAGAAGCTTCGCTTTCTTTGGAGAAAAACGAAAAAGACCTGATCACCAAGGCTTTGCTCAAACATAACAACAACCGGAAAAAAGCCGCTCAGGAATTGGGCATCTCCGAAAGGACTTTGTACCGAAAAATCAATAACTACAACATAGACCTGTGAAAAATGTAAGCTATTTGGTTTTATTTGCTGCCTGCCTGATCCTGGCAGCATGTAGAGTTTCCTTCAATACTACCGGTGTACCTAAAATAGGGGGAACCTCCGGAGTCGTATTGGAAACCCTTTATGTGGATCAGTTTATAAATGAAGCCCCAATCGTAGTTCCCTATCTCGCTCCCGAGATGACTTTGCAGCTACAGGACAGATTTTTGAGCCAAAGTAAATTGAGTTTGACCGACCCACCGGCTGATGTCGAGCTAGGAGGGAGTATTACTCGTTATGATGTAGCTCCTATTGCCATTACAGGAACCACTTCGGCTGAACAAAACCGGCTCAGCATAAGCGTGCGGGTCAGTTTCAAAAACAACAAAGACGAAAATGCTAGCTGGGAACAAACCTTTAGTGGATTTGTAGACTTCGATGCCAGTGAAGATTTTACCTCTGTAGAAGAAGAAAAAATCAACGAAATTCTCGAGCAGATTACGCAGGATATATTTACCAAGTCTTTGGGGAAGTGGTAAGCGAAAGGTGTTGGAGTGTTAACGAGTTGGGGTATTAGCGTATGCATTTTGCTAGATAATAATAACACCAACACACTAAAACTCTAACATGCCAACACCTTTTCCCCTCTGTAAGAAATCCAACATTCCGCCTGAAAAAATATCCGAAAATCCCTGTATCATTGAATCGTGAATATTTGGGAATTATATCACAAATCCTTCGAGCGAGAGTTAAATAGCGAAGAATTGGATTTTCTGGATACAATGATCCGGAAATATCCTTATTTTGCGATGGCAAGGTATCTCAAGGCCAAAGCTGTGCCTAGTACAGCTAATATTGGTCTGGCCTCAGCACATGCTTCGAATCGCCCATTGTTAAAAGCCTTCATGGAGGGCAAGAAGAGTATTAGAGAAAAAATAATAACCGAGACAATGGAGGAAAGTCCGGAAAAAACCGTATCCATTCACCAAAAGCACGAGCTCTTTAGCATCGTGGATACTTCTGTTGAAGAGCAGCTAAGTAGTCTGGATATCCCTTTTTCAGTTGTGGGCAATGATTTGGGAGCTGATTTTCAGGGTTTTTTAGATAGTTTGATTAAAGAAAAAACGCAAAAACATCTCTGGCTAGCTGAAAAGATACGGACGGAAATTCTTCGAAAAGATTTCAAGCATACAGAAGAGGCCACTTCCAGTCCGGAGGCCAGGGACCTGATTCAACGTTTCCTCAACAAAAATCCTAAGATCAGGCGGCCCAATCCAGAAAAGAATTATCAGAAAACAGAGGATTTTGCAAGCATGAGTATAAGCCTGGATGAGGAAATTGCATCAGAGACTTTGGCAAAACTTCATCTCCAGCAAAACAATACCCGGGAGGCAATCCGTATATATAAGAAACTCAGTTTGCTATTCCCTGAAAAAAGTGCTTATTTTGACGCTCAAATTTTAGAAATAAACAAGAAATAATGGCTTTTTTTAGCTTTCTATGCATACTCATTTCTGTCGGCCTTACGCTGGTAGTAATTGTTCAAAACAGCAAAGGTGGAGGACTATCTTCAACTTTCGGGGGTGGTGCCCAGCAAATTATGGGTGCGAGGAGAAGTAATGAGGTAATCGAAAAGATCACCTGGTATCTCGCTGGCGGATTGGCACTTGTTGCCATCATAGCCAACCTTACTTTTGGTAGCCCTGAAGTTGATCCTGATACAATCCGTACAGAGACTGCTATCGATGAGCTTGTAGTACCTAATGCAGGTCCTCTACAAGATCCAGCTAGCCTTCCAGAAGCTCCTGCCGAACCTGCTGCCGGAACCGAAGAGTAAAGCAAAAACATAAAAGAAAGACGCAAAACAATCAACAGATTGTTTTGCGTCTTTCTTTTTGTGGCAATTGAATACTGCCTAAAGATTAGCTCGGCTCCTTTTCAACTACATCTTTCAATTTTTCCCAGGCACCTTTTATACCATCCCAGTATTCCGGTCCCTTTTTGCTGATGATGCACTTGCGGATATTTTTTTGTTTGTTCTTCAGGCTGATTCGAATCTCTTTTTTGACCAGTTCTTTATCCAGGTCAATACTTGCCATATCAGAAATACTCAAGCGTGAACTGAGGTCTTCTTTAATCGGACCTACTATGCAGAGGCATTTGGTCTTATCCGCATTATCTCCTTCACAATTATTTTCTTCCAGTCTACTTATTGAAGATTGATCGATCAGGGCCTCCATGCCCTTCCCTTTCAGTTCATTGATGCTGCCTCCTTGCCATAAATAAAAAGCAAGGGCTGCAATAGCCAGAACCAAAATTGCTTTCAAGACCTTTTGAGCAACCTTGAACAGGATATAGATAATAGCTCCGGCAGATAAAATGAGGATGATGAGATTACTGTTTTCCATAGGAATATAACGGTACTTAATTAGGTGTTCCGTTTCTCAAGCATTTCAGATGGCCAGATCCAATTAGCATAGAATTATTCGATTTCTCAATCTTTAAGCAGCCTTAAGCTTTCTACGTTTAGAATCTGTTTCTACCTAGAGGACGAAATCTGAGCCTATTTGTTCGGATTAATTAAAATTTTCATACAGATAGAAATACAAATCGGAAATTGTAAAAAATTGGCCTCAGGGAAATGATTTTTTTTTTGTACTTTAGTCGGAGTCTAACATTGACGAGTTAAAAGGTACTCGTAAATAATTATTCAATTTCTGGATAAGAGTTCTTAAAAATTCGGAAAAACACAATTACTTCCCCTAGTATGATTAGAAATTCTACCTTTGTTTTCCTACTTACCTCGTTTTTCTTTACCTGTAATCTATACGCTCAAGATCCGATTCCGGGAGGCTGTGGTACTGTTGGACCCAATATGGTTGTAAATCCTGAATTTGATGATGGAAATACCGGCTTTACAAACAGTTTCAGCTTTAATAGCGGATATACCTGTTCTTTTGGAGATTATACCATTGCAAGTACAGTGATAAACGATCCTGCGGTTACCTGTTATAATGCGCCTGGTTTTAACCTCCAAACTATTTGGAAGGTCACGGACCGTATAAATGCTAGTAGCGGAACTTACACTCCAGGAAATTTCATGATTGTCGATCCCTGCGATACGGTCGGTACCAGTTGTAGTACGACAGATCTCAGCGGGATTATTTGGGAACAGACCCTGGATGTCTGTCCCAACAATACCTATACCTTTTCAGTATTTGTAAAAAACATTTATACCCAGGAAGCCATCAATTATCCGGGTTCCGATACACTCCCTGATTTTGAACTCAGGATCAATGGAGATACGGTATCCGGTTACTACATCGATGGAGTGCTCTCAACAGATGGAAGTTTTGAACTTCCCAAAATGCCAGAAGCAGACTCTGCCGTCTGGTTTCAGATATCTGGAGCCTGGGAGTCTGGAACGAGTACATCTGCCAATCTCGTAATGAGAAACCTGGTTCCTGGTGCGCAAGGAAATGACCTGGCACTTGATGGAATCTTCTTTGGCCTATGTGGTAAAGAAGTAGGAGTTGCTGTGAATGGGACTACCTGTCAGGATGATGCAAGCCCTACGGCAATCGTCCTGGACCCCGATCCTGCTACCCAAAGCGCTGGCTGGTTGTATTATGAGTGGTTCAGAGATGGGGTATTGATGCAGGGAGATGCCAATGGTACTTATGCACCTACGCTCGATCCGACCAATGGATACCAGGGAGAGTATCTTATGATCGCTTATGAAGATCCTGCAGGAGCAACTTGTGGGCATTCTAGTGAACCTATAAATGTCATTTCAAGTACTTCTCCTGAATGTCAGGGAGTATTCCCGGTAGAAATGCTGAGTTTCGACGGGAAACAGATCGACCAAAGCGTCGAACTCAATTGGGCCACCGCACAAGAGATCAATAACCGTGGCTTTGAAGTACAGATTAGTCAAGATGGTCTGGACTTTGAAAATATTGGCTTTGTAGATGGAATCGGAAATAGCACAAATGTAAATCTATATACCTTCCGTACCGGAGCCCTCAATAGTGGAAGTTATATCTTCCGCCTTAGACAAATAGATTATGATGGTAGCTTTAGCTATTCTGATAATCTGGAATTAAGTGTGGACCTTAGTAATGCATACTTTGTTTCCATTGCACCAAATCCCATAAATGCAAATTCTAAATTGCTGGTGGAAGTGCAGGAAAAACAGGAAGTTCGTGTGGACCTTCTGAGTACTGACGGAAAGCTGGTGCAAAAAGTTGGATCAGGACTTCTGGAGAATGGTCAAGCCTTTGAATTGGAATTAGGAAGGGGAGATTTGCCGGGAGGATTGTATGTATTAAGGGTACAAGGTTGGAATTTCAGCCATTTCGAGAAAATCATCATTACTGAATAAAGAATCTTCGCATAAGGATCTTAAAAAGGGCATAAATGAATCATTTATGCCCTTATTCTTTGGCTTGATGTTAGGGTAAATATGCTTTGACCACAATGAGATATCGGTGCCTTTTCCTAAATAAGGGGTCCTTTGAAACAATTTTGTAGGAAAAACCCTTCTTTATTAGGCAATTTTAGATAGTTTTGCCCCGCTAAAACATTCAATCACATGGACAAACGAATCAATTCTTATTTCACCGAGCATAAAAGAGAATGGAAAAAAGCGCCTGGGAAAGATTCCTGGATCGTTTTTAAGATCATGTCTGAATTTGTGGAAGGATTTGAGAAGATGTCCGCGATTGGGCCCTGTATATCAATTTTTGGTTCTGCCAGAACAAAACCTGATACCAAGTATTACAAACTGGCGACAGAAATAGCCGCTAAACTTACCCAAAGTGGTTTTGGAATTATTACCGGAGGAGGACCTGGGATCATGGAAGCCGGTAATAAAGGAGCTTTCGAAGCAGGAGGAACTTCTGTAGGTTTAAATATTGAGCTCCCTTTTGAAACCCATTCCAATCCCTGGATTGATAAGGATAAAGACATAGACTTCAATTATTTCTTTGTGCGCAAGGTGATGTTCGTCAAATACGCACAGGGTTTTGTGGTCTTGCCCGGAGGATTTGGTACGCTGGATGAGCTTTTTGAAGCACTTACCCTCATTCAAACCCTGAAAATTGACCGTTTCCCCGTAGTTTTAGTAGGAAGTGATTTCTGGGGAGGCCTGATTGACTGGATCAAAAAAGTGCTCCTGGAGCAGGAAAACAACATTTCTGAAAAAGATATGGATTTGTTTAAAGTAGTAGATTCTGCGGATGAAGTAGTAGAGCATTTTACTAACTTTTACACCGATAACTTACTCAAACCCAACTTTTAAGACTGGATTTCGTACAAGTAAAGCGAGAAAAAACCCTATTCAAGCTATTCCCACCCTATAGAAGCAAGTTTACCTTATACCTTTGAAGTGTTCAAGTCCTCCAAAATAACGGAGCCTTGAAAGAAATCGGGCGAAAGTGTCTCGAAATTTACCGGTAACGGTAGCACTTTTGCGCCTTCGGTACGTATAAGTACCTAACAAACACAGAAAGAAAGCAACAAACAGACCTTTTTGCAAACACTATGAAACGTACACTCCTTATTATCCTTACGTTAGGATTGATTTCAGCGGGCCTTTTATTCCCTGTCTGGAAAGTGGAGGCAGAAACCCCCGGTCCAAGATCTGACGCTAAATTAAAAGCGCTTTCCGGCAAGGTATCAGCTTTCAACTACGGAGCCCCTCTGAGCCTGGATTTTGCAGGAGAAACTGTAGATATCCAGAATCCTCGCATCGAGAAAAAAATCAACAGAGAAATACGGAAAAGTCTCAATTATCCCGCTGCAACAAAACTATTGTTGAAGAGGGCTTATCGCTATCAGGATCGCTTTATGGATATCCTGGAAGCCAAAGGAATTCCCAGCGACTTTTTCTACTTAAGTATAGCCGAAAGTAAACTTTCCAATGCTACCTCCGTGGTAGGTGCTAAAGGTTTCTGGCAGTTTATGCCAGCTACTGCAAAGCAATATGGATTGGAAGTTTCGGATCAGGTGGACGAAAGACTCCACCCGGATAAAGCAACCTACGCAGCCGCTCGCTTCTTAAAGTCTGCTTACAAGCAATTGGAAGACTGGACTTTGGTAGCAGCAGCATATAATATGGGCCCCACCGGTGTTGAACGCGCAGTCAAGAACAATGGGACCCGTGATTACTTCCAAATGGACCTCAACCCTGAAACAGGGGCATATCTCTACAGAATCCTGGGATACAAAAGTGTCCTCGAAGGAGCTGAACGTTATGGCTTTGATCTGGATGCCATAGAATATTATCATCCAATCCCATATCGTACTACTCTGGTCAAGGAAAATATAGATGATCTTGCTACCTTTGCGCAGTCACACGGTTCCACCTATCGGGATTTGAAAATTATGAACCCCTGGTTGCTGACTGATCAGTTGACAGTGAGTGAAGGCGAGAGTTACGAAATTCGATTTCCCATCGTTTCCAACCCAATTGCATACGAGTTGAGAACCGACAGATAGGAGGGGCCTGCAAAGTCTTTTCCTGGAATGAGTGAGCCGCAAATTGAAGTTTACGGAGCCCGAGAGCATAATCTCAAAAACATTGACCTGAACATCCCCCGCAACAAGCTTGTGGTTATAACGGGTGTGAGTGGTTCTGGTAAAAGTTCCCTTGCCTTTGATACCCTTTATGCTGAAGGACAAAGGCGATACCTGGAGAGCTTTTCCGCCTATGCACGTCAATTTCTCGGGAACCTGAAGAGTCCGGACGTAGATAAGGTTGAGGGCCTGAGTCCGGTCATCGCAATCGAACAAAAGACTACCTCCCGAAACCCCCGTTCTACTGTAGGTACGGTCACAGAAATCTATGACCTTTTTCGCCTGCTCTTTGCCAGAGCAGCAGATGCCTATTCCTATAAGAGTGGGAAGAAAATGGTGCAGATGTCTGATGAGCAGGTAATCGATGCAATCGAAAATCAGTTCAAAAATGAAAAAATGCTGATCCTGGCACCCTTGATTCGGTCCCGAAAAGGACATTATCGGGAGCTTTTTCAAAACCTGGCCAAAAATGGCTTTAGCAAGGTTCGGGTTGATGGAGAGGTGCAGGAGATTGTTAAAGGCATGCAGTTGGATCGCTACAAGATCCATGATATAGAGCTGGTTGTAGATAGGGTGCGAGTGGGCAAAGACAGTAATCGTCTGGGGGAAAGTGTTCGCCAGGCGATGAAAACCGGAGAAGGGATCGTGCTTCTGCTTCATGCCGAGACTGAGGAAACCTATTGGTACAGCCGAAACCTCATGGATCCCGAATCAGGGATCAGTTATGATATTCCCTCTCCGAATAGCTTCTCCTTCAATTCTCCCTATGGAGCTTGCCCAAACTGTAATGGACTGGGGCAGGTATTTGAGGTTGACAATGGCTTATTGGTTCCCGATCCCAGCAAGTCAATCAATCGAGGTGCAGTTGAACCTCTGGGAGAATACCGGGATATCTGGATTTTCCGTCAGCTTAGAAAAATTGCGGAGGCATACGGCTTCTCATTGGCAACTCCCTTTAATGAGATTCCTTTAGAAGCTGTGGAGTTTATCCTGAAAGGAGATAGAATCACTGCCACAGCCAAAAAGATCAGAACCCGATTTGATGGGATCAGAAGCTTTGTTCATGACCAGTACCATAGCTCCAATTCCGAAAAAATAAAGACCTGGGCCGAACAGTTTATGAAAATTTCTACCTGTTCGACCTGTGGTGGAAGTCGACTCAAGAAAGAGAGTCTCTATTTCAAGATTGCAGAGCACAATATCTATGAGTTATCCTCCATGGACATTGGTTCCCTCGCAGGATGGATAGAAGGCCTGGAAGACAGGCTGAGTAAAAGACAGGTGCAAATCGGTCAGGAAGTGATCAAAGAACTTCGCAAAAGAATTGGCTTCCTGATGCAAGTGGGACTGGATTATCTGGCCCTGGACAGACCGGCTAAATCCCTTTCAGGAGGGGAGGCTCAACGAATTCGTCTGGCAACCCAGATTGGTTCTCAATTGGTCAATGTATTATACATCCTTGACGAGCCTAGCATAGGTTTGCATCAAAGAGATAATGAAAAATTGATACAGTCTTTGCTCGAATTGAGAGATTTGGGCAATTCGGTGTTGGTAGTAGAGCATGATAAAGATACCATGCTGGCTTCAGATCATATTATAGACTTTGGTCCGGGAGCAGGATTGTATGGAGGGGAAATAGTAGCACAGGGTACGCCGGAGCAAATCCTGAAATCCGATTGTCCCACCTCAGATTATCTGGCAGGGAGACGAGAAATAGAAGTGCCTACAGAAAGAAGAGAGGCACAGCCCAATCAATTGATCCTCAAAGGAGCTACAGGAAATAACCTCAAATCTGTAGATTTAACATTGCCCCTGGGAGTGTTTATCTGCGTAAGTGGGGTTTCTGGTTCAGGAAAATCTACCCTCATCAATGAGACGCTCTTTCCTATCATCAGTCAATATCTCTATCGTTCCAAAAAGAAGCCCATGCCTTATGAGTCTTTCGAAGGCCTGGACTATGTAAATAAAATTGTACGTATAGATCAATCTGCTATTGGGCGAACTCCTCGATCTAATCCGGCAACCTATACCGGTTTATTCACTTATATCCGTGAACTCTATGCAAACCTGCCTGAATCAAAGATCAGGGGCTATAAAATTGGCCGCTTTTCCTTCAATGTAAAGGGCGGTAGATGTGAAGAGTGTCATGGCGGAGGTATGCAAACCATAGAAATGAATTTCCTTCCGGATGTCTATGTTACCTGTCCTAAATGTCAGGGGCGGCGTTACAATCGGGAAACTCTGGAGGTTCGTTTTAAAGGGAAGTCCATTTCGGATGTGCTAAATCTCAGCATCTCTGATGCCCTCGAATTCTTTGATGCCATGCCCAGGATCAAACGTAAACTGAAAACCCTGGCAGATGTAGGATTGGGCTACCTTACGCTGGGACAACCTGCGACCACTCTCTCCGGAGGGGAGGCTCAACGGATCAAAATTTCGGCTGAACTTTCCAGAAAAGATACAGGAAATACCTTCTACATCCTGGATGAACCGACTACCGGTTTGCATTTTCAGGATATCGAGATGTTGTTGATCGTATTAAATCAATTGGTGGACAGGGGAAATACGGTACTAGTGATCGAACATAACCTGGATGTGATAAAAGTTGCGGATCATATCATAGATCTGGGTCCTGAGGGGGGAGCAAAGGGAGGAATGATTTTGGTTGAGGGCAGTCCTGAAGAAGTTGCCAATCATCCGGATTCCCATACCGGACGTTTTCTTAAAAAAGAATTAGCCGGTTCAAAAAAACCAAAAAAGCTCCAAAAGAGTTAGCATATAGATAGAAAAGGGCAAGGCCCGAGGCAAATAGGATAGCGTGAATTTGGCTGCATGATAGAATCTTTACTAAAGCGTAGAAAACTCATATTTGGGATCATATTACTCCTCACTCTCTTCCTGACCTGGGGACTGAGTAAATTGCAGATCAGCTTTAGTTTTGAAAGCTTCTATCCCAAAGACGATCCGGAATACATATTTTATAACCAATATCAGGGAAGATTTGGAGAGGATCAGAATTACATGGTCTATATCTCTTTGAAAAGTCCCTCTGGACATGTATTTGAGAAAGCCTTCGTAGATAAAGCCCATGCACTATTTGAGGAAATGGGTACCTATTCCGGGGTCGATTCTATGCTTACAGCAACTAACTTTTCTTTTGTAGAAAGAAAAGCTTTGCAGTTTAGTCAGCAGCCCTGGTTAGAATGGGATAGCCAGGAATCCCTGGATGAATCCCGGGAAAGAATTCTGAAAGATTCCAGTATGCTGGGAATATTTGCCACCCACGACCTGGACTATCTTTGCGGATACTATTTCATCGATGCTGCCATCTTTGATTCAGAGGCAAGAGACGAATTGAGTTATCAACTGGAAGATGCCCTTAATGCTTCTGGTCTAGAATACATCATAAGTGGCATTCCTTTTATCCGTACCAAATATGTCGAAAAGATCGGGACAGAATTATTGATGTTTTTGTCTTTGGCTTTTCTGTTGATTGTAAGTGTATTATTTCTGACCTATAGAAATTGGATAGGGGTACTGATTCCTCAATTGGCCGTTCTTACCGGACTATTGTGGGTTTTGGGCTTTATGGGTTGGACCGGACAAACGATCAACCTCATCAATAACCTTCTGATCCCTATAGTTTTTGTGGTGGGGATGTCAGATGTTATTCACCTGAATACCCAATACCTGGCTCAATTGCGTTTGGGAAAAGGGAAGTGGGAAGCGATGAAAAGTTCCTTGAAGGAAATCGGTCTCTCCATATTATTGACTAGTATTACTACGGCGATAGGATTTGCTTCTTTATATGTATCTCGAATTCCTCCCATCCGTGAATTTGGCTTGTATGCTGCTGCGGGAGTACTCTTTACTTTTTTAGTATCAGTAGTTATTCTCCCCAATTTGATGTTGGGCGTTCCTGCTGATAAATTTCTTAAAGCACCCTCTCTGGAAAATCAACCGGTCTGGATTAAGTTCTTCAATTGGGTTCACCGCATTACCAAAGAAAAAGACAAGCTGGTTTTTAGTGGCTTCCTCTTTATCATCATTGCTAGTATTCTACTCATATTCCGCATTTCCCTGGATACCTATTTGATTGAGGATATCGGAAAAAATGATCCGGTACGGAAGTCTATGGAATTTTTTGAAGAAAAAGCCTATGGCCTACGTCCGTTTGAGTTAGGTATCGAAGTCAAAGATAGTAGCCTGCGGGTGAGTGATCGGGAAGTGCTGGTGCAAATGGAGAAGATTCAGAACTTTCTGAAGGAGGAAGCTAAATTTAGTCCCTTTCTATCTCCGGTTTCCTTAGTCTCTGAAGCAAACTATGTCTATCACTTCAATCGAGATAGATATAGACGGATTCCTCGCAAGCAATCGGATATCGACCAATACCTGAGCATGGCTCAACTGAATGGAGGCGAGGCTTTATTGAATAAAGTGATGACTCCCGATGGTCGCTTTGCGAGGATGAGTTCACGAACAGCAGATATGGGGACTTACAAATTTGAGGAACTCAATCAAAAACTGAATGATTTCATTGCTACAGAAACAGATACAAGCCTTTATTCCTACAAAATAACCGGACATGCCTTCCTCACGGAGCATAACCTCAACTATATCCGTTCCAGCCTGCTTTGGGGATTAGGTCTGGCTTTCATTGCAATTGGCTTTATCATGGGCTTTCTCTTTCGTTCCTGGAAGATGCTTTTCATCAGCATGATCCCCAATGTTGTACCTCTCATTCTGACGGGAGGCTTGATGGGCTTAGTTGGTATTACCTTAACAGCTTCCACGGCTCTTGTCTTCGTGATTGCCTTCGGAATAGCCGTTGATGACACCATTCATTTCCTGTCTCGTTACCGCCTCGAAAGAAGCTTGGGCCATGATTTGGAAACGGCCATTATGCACACCTTGCAAGGTACGGGGAAAGCTATGTTATTGACCTCTTTTGTCCTTTGTGGGGGATTCATCCTTTTACTCTTTTCCGATTTTGGAGGGACCTTTAGTACGGGATTATTTACGGCTTTGACCATCCTATTTGCTATGCTGGCAGATCTGTTTTTGCTCCCTGTTTTGATCCGCTGGGTCATGAAAGACTGATTATAGTCATATTCAAAAGTCCTTTTTTTATCTTAAATTCCTAAACCTGGGTGCTGTGTTTGCGTTCACTTGCCCAAAAGGCCTTTCTTTTTAAGGGGGCTTATGACTTAATATTATCCCCATGTCAAATTCGAAACATGCACGATGGCTGCTTGCTGAATTGCCGGGACTTTTACATGAAAAAGTCCTGAATCAGGAGTCGGCCCAAAAGCTGGAGGCACATTATCAGCCTCTGGCTATGCAAAAGGGAAACAATCCAATTTTCATTATTACGGGAATACTGGGAGCCTTGCTAATCGGAGCAGGGATCATCTCAATTTTCGCCTATAATTGGGACAACTTTGGAAGGGGGCTTCGGGCTTTCCTGAGTGTCGCACCTTTATTGATCGCCCAGGGCTTTTATGCCTATGCCTATTTCAAGAAGAAGGATTCTGTGGCCTGGATAGAAAGTACCTCTGGCTTTTTGATGTTGATGCTGGCTTCTTCCATAGCCCTCATCAGCCAAACCTATAATATAGCCGGCAGTATGGAAGAATTTCTCTGGATATGGATGCTATTGAGTATCCCACTTATGTATTTGAGAAATTCTACTTTGGTTACGATGATGTTCCTGGCAGGAATCAGTTCCTGGACCTTTCATGTACCGGAAAGTAGCAGCCATATTGTAAGGTACTGGCTCTTATTGGGAGCTGCAATTCCTCACCTTTGGATGAATATTTCACATCCGGATCGTAGAATACGTGCCAATCAATTGGGATGGGCACTTGGGATTTCTCTTTTATTCTCTATAATGCGAGTACCAGAATGGCGGGTAGAAAGTGGGGGCATCATTGCTTATGCCATGGTATTTGGCCTGCTATATCTTATCGGAAGAAAATTCTATGGCAAAGAAGAATACCCCTGGCAAAGACCTTTTCAGTCTATTGCAATTATCGGGACTTATGTGATGGCCATGTTCTTCTCATTTGAATCCATTGATTTTGATCTGGAATGGGCGGAAATACTGGGAGGTAAGAAATACGCTTCCTGGGCTTCATGGACGAATATAGGTGTATTCATGAGTGCCCTGGCAGGAATGGGAGGCCTACTCGTTTATCACCTCAGAAAGAATAACTGGTTGAATTACTTCATTGTGGGTTTTCCGGTATTGGTGATCTCTTACCTGCTCTTAGGAAGTACGGATACCCTTCCCCCCAAAATCTTTATGGTTCTTTTTAATGTATTCCTTCTGGCCTTTGGTGCCTATTATTTAAGAGAAGGGATCATTAAAGAAAGATTGGGATTGGTCAATGCAGGGATGTTTATCATGTCCTCCCTCTTTGTCATGAGGTTTTTCGATCCCGACTTTAGCTTCCTGGTGAAAGGTATCGCCTTTCTGCTCATTGGCTCTGCCTTCTTTGGCGTGAATATTTATTTGATGAAGAAAAAGAAATAAGTGTTCAGGGGTTCTGGTGTTCAAGTGTTCTAGTTTGAATTGATTTTCCAGAACACATGAACACCAGAATACGAGAACACTTCTAAAACATAAGACAATGTATAGAAATATCGCATTCATTCTGACCATGATCCTCTATGCAGGCTTTCCCTTGCAAATGATCTCTGGCTACGAATCAGTCCTGAGCGAAGGAGAGCTCCATCGCTTTCAACCCCGGCCCATAGATCCCTACAATCCATTTAAAGGGCGTTATGTATTTCTCCAATATGAGAATCCCCAATTGCCTTATGAAAATGGACTTGAAGTCTTTGAGTACGGAACCTCTGCTTTTATAAGCCTCGGCAAAGATTCAACGGGCTTGTCTGTACCTCAGGAGATTTTTCCGCGGGCTCCTGAAAATGGGAACTATCTACGGGTTGAAATAAACTACATTACCGATAAGGAAGTGGGATTTTCCTATCCCTTTGATGAGTATTATATGAATGAGGAAATGGCTCCCAAAGCTGAAGAGGCTGTTCGGAAGTTTTCTGAGTGGGGGAAAGAGGAGGTATTTGTGGATGTACGCATCAAAGAAGGCATGGCAGTGATTGAACAACTATATATTCAGGATAAACCCATAGAAGAATTTTTGCGGGATGCAGAGGATTGAGTAGTTTGCCTTTTTAAATAAGGATTATGAAACTACTGCTACGCTCCCTTTTCGTTGGATTGGCTTTATTGATTGCTTACCTCTGCTTTTGGCCGGTGGATATAGACCCGGTTGTATGGCATCCCCCGGAGGCTCCTTCCCTTGAGGAAGGCCCCTTTCAAAAGAATGATAAGCTCAATGCCATGGATCGACATGTGGTAAGTGAATTTGGCGAAGGCCCTGAAGATCTGGCCATCGATAGCCTGGGCAATGTCTATACCGGTTTGACCAATGGAAAAATCATTCGTTTTAGTCCGGATCAGTCCCGGGTGGAAGAATTTGTGAACACAGGGGGAAGACCGCTGGGGATGCAATTTGATAGCCTGGGTAATCTTATCGTAGCAGATGCTCCGCGGGGATTGCTTTCGATTTCTCCTGATGGAAAAATTGAAGTACTTACGGATAGCTATAAGGGGGAAAAGCTGGAACTTGTGGATGATTTGGATATAGGCTCTGATGGCAAGATTTATTTCTCAGATGCCAGTTCTAAATTTGCGCTGCATGGTTTTCGGGAGGATTTGATGGAGCATGGTCCCTGGGGAAGACTATTTAGCTATGATACCCAGACCAAAGAAACCACTTTATTGCTGGATAGCCTTCACTTTGCAAATGGTATCGCATTGAATAAGGATGAGTCTTATTTGTTGGTAAATGAAACAGCAGCTTATCAGATCGTGAGATATTGGTTGAAAGGTCCCAAGGCCGGGCAGCATGATGTTTTTATTGACAATCTTCCTGGCTTTCCTGATAATCTGAGTTTTAATGGCGAGGATATCTTTTGGGTAGCTTTTCCTAATCCGCGCAAACCTGAAATGGATGCTATCATGCCCAATCCTTTTCTCAGAAAAGTAGTATGGCGCCTACCGGAATTTATGCAGCCCGCAGTGGAGCGATATAGTATGGTAATGGCCTTTGATACGGAAGCTAACCTCCTTCATAATCTGCAAGACACCCAAGGAATCCTCGCACCTATTACAAGTGTGCATCAGTTTGGAGATAAAATTTATATGGGAAGTCTTTCGGATGATGCCTGGGGGAGTATAGATATTCCTTAGGCCATTAAAGAAAGGGCGATTTCTTTTGTCTCGCTCATATCCAGCATGGCATTGATGAGTTTGGCCGCTTCGAATTGACCAAGGTCTTCTTTTCGAATGCTAACACTTTCTATTTTTCTCTCAGCTAATAGTCTCGCTCTACAGGTACCTTCCAGCAGAGGAGTATCAGAGGTATACCAGCTTTCCCCCGAACGAAAAATGAGATTGCTGTAAGAGCTGTCGGTTACGAATCCTCCCTTTAGAATAATGATTTCTTCTCCTTCTTTTGTATCAATGAGAAGGTTCTTAAGTGCTGTTCTTTCCTGGTATTTCAGGGAATATTCCAGGGTATTGGCTTCTACTGTTTTTAGGCTATGGATTTTTTTAGGGGAATAGGGGTGAAACTCCCAGTAATACTCTTTTTCATCATAGACAAAACGGGCCTTAAATAAACCTTCCTTGACAGCCGCAGGGATTCTTATCAGTTTTTCCAGCTCGAAAGGATTTTGTGCTCCAAATAATTGAGGATAGGAGCAATTGACCCTTTCCTGGTGCCAGCTCAAATAGGGAGCTTTGCCTGCTTCTATTTTAATGCTTTCAAATAGCGGGTACATAGACTTTGTCCAAAAGTTCACGATACTCAGCATCTGCATCACTGTAGGCAGTGATTCCTCCTCCACTTCTAAATTGAAGGCCATTTTCATCTTGCTCAATGTAACGGATGTTGACTGCACTGTCGAGTTCCTTTCCGTCAAATATGCCAAAGACCCCAGTGTACCAACCTCTTTTTCCCTGCTCGGCAGATTGGATGATTTCAAGCGTTTTCTTCTTGGGTGCTCCACTTATAGAACCGGCAGGAAGAATGCGCATGAGCATATCTCCAATTCGGGACTGCCACATATAAGGCAGGGTCCCTCTTATTTCGGAACTTACTTGAATAAGATCCTTTTGATTGGTTTTGATATAGTCAAGATATCGGAACCGCAGCACCTTAACCTGAGAAGAGATCATAGACAGATCATTTCTAATCAGATCGACAATGGTATTGTGCTCCCAGGATTCCTTATCATTATTCAGGATAGATTCTGCTGCATCGGGCAGAGAGGCATCTATGGTCCCTTTCATGGGATAGGAATAGATATGTCCATGCTTAATCCTGATGAAACATTCAGGAGAAAAGAGGACAAATCGGTCCTTGAAGAGCAATTTATACGGTGCCTGACTGGCCAGAAAAGTTTCTCGCAAGTCTACCGACAGCTCAAGTGAAGTTGGGAAAGTTAGATTGGTGAGAAAGGAGTTACCCTGACGGATGTTATCTCTCACATAATGGAAGGCTTTGTGGTATTTTTCTGGGCTTATTGCTTGGGTTTTCAGGATATCAACCCTGCTATGTTGGTCTTGCTTCCATTGTCCCAGATTGTCTTTGCTTTTTACCTCAAAATAAACTCCCTTTTTTGCACATTCATCCAGCTTGCAGAGGAAAAAGGATTCCATCTCAAAATCTATCAAAAAGAGATAGGGAATGCCGGAGGATGTATAGTGATTTATTTGAGCAATAAAAGTCTCTTTTGTCATAAAGGAGTTTGCTTGTCGAGTCTACTCCTTTATTCGCAGGTGATTGCAAATGGTTACATTTGGTGTGTTAGGGTTTATGGGTGTTAGGGTATGAGAGTTGGAATTATATTATACTAACACACTAATACTCAAACACACTAACACCTCTTATGCTGTAAGCATTTCCCTCAGCTTCTTCTTGGCTCTGCAAAATTGAGACTTGGAAGTAGCTTCGCTGATATCGAGGATGTTGCTGATCTCGCCATGATCGTATCCTTCCAATTGGTAAAGAGTAAATACTTTTTGATATCCTACGGGTAGCTGTTGGATAGCCCACTGGATTTGAGTCATATCGATACGAACCGCTTCGTCTGTCGGGTTATCTTCACTATGATTGTGATGATTCTCTTCCAAAGAGAAATACTCGAGTTTTCTCTTTTTCATGTGGTTGATAGCCGTATTGACTACGATCCTTTTAAGCCAGGCACCAAAACTTGCATCTCCTTTATAGGTGTGAAGTCTTCTGAAAGCCTTGGTAAATGCAACCTGCACAACGTCTTCTGCCTCCATAGGGTCACGAAGCATTTGTACAGCAACTTTGTACATCCCTTGAGCATAGCGCTGATATAATTCAGGTTCTGCGCGGCGATCTCCATTTTTACAACGGTCTACGAGAGCTTGTGAGAAAGAAAGAATTGTTGACATGATATTATCGATTTGTTTCCTCCAAATACGGGGATAATTGCAGCATGGCGAAAAGAGATGGAGTGAACCCGAGAAGAGGGGGAGTGAATCGGAATAAGAGGGGAGTGGAAGAGGGAAGAACCTATTGGTGTTTTTGGGTGTTAGCGTGTTAGCGTGTTAGTGTTCTTGCATTAAAGAAAACCTTCAACCCCAACACACCAACACGTTTTTGAGGAAATGAAGAATGGAAGTCTTCTGGTGTTCTCGAAATAATAAACTACAACACTCTAACACTCTAACACTCTAACACTCTAACACTCTAACACTCTAACACTCTAACACTCTAACACTCTAACACTCTTCCCCAACACCAGAACACTTTTTTCCTCCTCCCGCGCAACCCCGCGCCAATCCTCCTGTCTATTCGTGACGTGAACTTTTAAACCCTTTAATCTTTATATGTAATGAAAACTTTACAACTAACACGCACGCTCTATTTAGCTTTAGTGGCAGGCTTTTTTCTGACGGCTTGTGATGCCGAAGGGATTTTGCCTTGTGAGAACGGAGACGGAACAAGAGTATCTGAAGCACGCACAGAAACAGGATTTGATAAGATTCTTCTGGATTTGCCGGGAGATGTGTATATCAGCCAGGGCCAGGATTTTGCCATGGAGATTACTGCACAGCAAAACATTATCGACGAAATTGAAACCCAGGTAACGGGATCTCTTCTGGAGATTAAAAACAATCGTTGCATTCGTTCCTATAAAACCATTCGCATTGACATCACCCTTCCTGATCTAAGTTCATTGGAAGTTGATGGTTCGGGTGATATTTATGTACTGGATCGCTTTACCGGAAGTAATCTTGATCTCTTTGTGAAAGGATCCGGGAGTATTGATATGCTGGGAGATTACCAGAAAGTATATGTCGAAGTAGATGGATCAGGAGATATCAGCATGGATACAGAAGCCATTGAATTTGAAACTCGCATCAAAGGTGCTGGGGATGTTTTCCTTACAGGAGAAACGCAGATCCATAACATTGATATGGATGGTTCCGGAAATATGGAGTCTTTTGACTTTGTCTCAGAGGTATGCGATGTAAGAATCGAAGGTAGTGGTGATGCCGATATCCACGTTATTGACGAACTCAGCGTACGCATCCTCGGAAGTGGAGATGTACGCTATAAAGGAACTCCTTCCGTTGACGCCAGCATCACAGGCAGCGGTCAACTGGAAAGTGTAAACTAATTGCTTTTCATACACTATTTGCAATACCATTCTTACGCAGTCATCAACAAGCCCCGAGCGGCTTTTGATGGCTTCGTTAGACTGGAGTGAAAGCTCCATTAATTAGCGGATTTTGTGTGTACAGCACATCAAGGGGACTTTGGATCAGTCCCCTTTCTTTATTTGTAGTCCACAAATAAAGAAAGGGGTGTTAGTGTGTTAGTGTATAGGCGTGTTGGTGTTTCCCAATTGGTGAAATTCGAAGAATCGCCAATACACCAACATAGCAATACGTTCTCCTCTAACACCCTAAAACCCTAACACCCAAACACGCAAATCCCACCCCTTCCCCACGTTTATACATTTATTTTTAATTCCTTGGAAACATCCTGTATATTAAAGCATCTTTTCTTTAGCCACTTTCGTAATTACAGTGTGGCAACGTATTTATAAACATATATGCTCCTGGGGTTCCGTGCCATTTTTAATGTATATATGATATGCTTACAAGTTCTTATAGACCCAGCGCCGGTAGATTTCTTGTCTCTGAGCCTTTCATGCATGATGAAAACTTTCAACGTTCCGTTGTTCTCCTCGTAGAGCATAATGAGAATGGAAGTCTTGGTTTCGTTATGAACCGACAGTTGAAAGTGAAAATCAATGAGGTCGTTGACGGATTACCAGAATTTAATGCTCCGGTCTTTGTTGGAGGACCTGTGGAAAGAAGCACCCTGCACTTTGTTCACCGACTTGGGGAACAATTGGATGGGAGTCATCAAATCGCAGAGGATCTCTATTGGGCAGGAGATTTCTCCAAGCTCAAAGAAATGATCCTTATGGGACAGGCTGAGCCTCAGGATATCCTCTTTTTTGTAGGCTACTCTGGCTGGGGACCTGGCCAATTGGAAACAGAACTGGAAAGGAAGTCTTGGATTGTTGCCCCGGAAAATTCCTCCTTCGTATTTCAGGAAGATTATACCGACCTTTGGAGAGAAATCCTGCAGGGAATGGGAGAAAAATATCGTATTATCTCCAATTATCCCGTAGATCCACGCATGAATTAATTTCGCATTTCGATCTTATGAAAAAGATCCTCTTATTTCTCCTTGTCCTGGCTTTATCATGTACCTCCCATCAATTATTTGCCCAAAAAGAAGTATGGCTTACAGGTAAACTTACTTCCTGTAATGCTGATTCTTTACGGCTTTTTATCCTGGATGGGGTTTCCCTACGGCAGGTAGCGGTTATAGCCGTCATGCAACAAGGAGAGGATAAAGTGTTTTCAATAAAAATCAATCAGATACCCTTAGGATTTTATTTCCTGGGTCTGGGAAAGCCTCAGAATACCGTGCCTCTGATCCTGGGATCTGAAGACCAGATTTATGTGGAGGGAGCCTGCGAAAGTTTCTCCCGGGCTATGGTAGGTAATTCGCCTATACATGTAAAACTTCAGGAAGCCAATCAGAAACTGAAAGCCTGGCAAGCCCAAATGGGGAAATTGATTGGAGAGTTTAGGGTAAACCAAAGGGCCAAACGGGACCAATCAGCCACCATTGCCAAAATGCAAAAAGTCGATCAGCTGAAAATCGGTTTTTTGAATGAATTGAAAGAAACGCATCCTTATCTGGCCAAGGTCATTGCCCCCCAGATTTATGTGAGTTTTCAGTCCGGTGGAGAAGGTTTTACTAGTGAAGCTGAATACTTTGCCTCAAAATATTTTCAATTCGTTGATTTTTCTGACCCTGCATATAATCGCATTCCTCAATTTCATGATGCTTTCAAAAGTTATTCGAGTAATGTCGCTCAGGTAGGGCTCAATACGTCGGATGTCATCGCTCATGCTGAAAAACAGTTGTCGGGCATTCCTAAACCTAGTTCGGCACATAAGGCGGCCCTTTTGGGACTTGTAGCTGGCTTTCAATCCAAGGATGAAGATGCCTTTGCCAGATTCACAGCCGAATACCTCGAATACTATCCCAATGACAATCCCGCAATAGCCCAGCAGCTGAGCAAGAGTCTGGCGAGTATGAAACATAGGCTTATCGGTGTGACTGCACCAGATATTCCCCTGCCTTCTCCTGATGGAGAAACAATAAGCCTGAAAGATTACAGAGGAAAATACTTATTGGTGGACTTTTGGGCTTCCTGGTGCGGGCCTTGTCGACAAGAAAATCCCAATGTGCGACGCATGTATGCGGCCTATAAGGATAAAGGATTTGAAATTCTGGGAGTCAGTCTTGACAGAAATCGCGATCGATGGGTACAAGCCATCGAAAAGGATCAACTTCCCTGGAAGCATGTAAGTGATCTAAAACAGTGGGGAAGTCTCGCAGCCAAAACCTATGGAGTGCATTCCATCCCTTATACCGTTCTCCTTGATCCTAATGGAAAAATCATTGCCAAGAAATTGAGAGGAGCTGCTTTGGAGAAAGAACTCGAAAGATTGCTTGGCGATAAAGAAAGCAGATAAAAGATATTTATAGAAAATAGAAAAGCCCATTTGAAAAAATGGGCTTTCGTTTTTTTGTCCAGCTTATGCCTAAGCTACATCAATCTTTTTAACTAATCTTCTGTTAGGCATTCTGATGTGTATAAAGTAAGGTCCCTTTCTCAGTGTACGGGGATCCCAACTTAGTCTGTGTTTTCCTTTGGTGTGATGATCGTCTAGCAGTACTCTTTTCATATTCCCTTCCTGATCATGGATGGCAATATAAATATCGCTTGCACTGCCCAGGTGATAATCTAGTGTCGAGAGCGAGGAGGTCGTTTGGGTGCTAATATTATGAATCATGAGCTTATTCATGGGGACAACAGATCAAAGATTTGGGAGAATCTACTTTGTCGTCCTTTTCTGCATATTAAACATTTTGATATTTCGGCAAATAGGGAAAGTGCAAAAAATCTAACTTCTTATAGATTTGATCGAAGGCGAAAAAGCAGGATATGAGTTCTGGATTTGTGCGAAAATTTGCACCAATTGTCAAGTAAATAAGAACGCCATATCATCATTTTAGCCCAAAACTTCATTTTCTTACTTGGATTTCATTCAGCTTTTCGTACTTGATCTATCCCTTTTTTAGAAAATTGAATTCTTTTTTCCCTGTTCAGCTTTAAATTTTCATTTAAATTGGGACAAGAATTACGCATCATGAGAGTCGATCTAAACCTAAGCTACTACCTTTGGGCCATTTGTGCCCTTGTTTTTCTCCCTTCCTGCAATTCTTCCGATATCATCCAGCGAGAGAGTCAAAAAGTCCTGCTTATAGCGGATGACTTTTCGAAAGCCTATCCCGCTGAGCTATTGAAGGACTTGCAAGCGAAAGCTCAATCATGGGAAATTCATTCGCAAAGCAAATTTTATAAACTCAGAGATAAGGATTGCTGGTCTTATAGTGCCCTGATATTGATAGGAAAAGATTTCAAATCTATGAGCCCTTATGAATTGAGTATGCTGGAAAGGTATGTTCAATCAGGCGGTGGTTTGGTCATGCTCAATAGTGGCCTGGAGCAAAGATTAACCTGGCCCTGGTATGAGGAGTTTAAAAATAGTCAGCTCACTTCAGAAGCTTCAGTTAAAGTAAACGATATCAGCTCTGCTTCCGATAAGGAAAAAGTATTCTACGATGGAGGGAGAATTGTCCAAACAGAAAATTCCTCAACGGATGAATTGATTGAACTGATCCGTTTTGCCATCGGGAAAAACAGCTATTCCCTTTCCTCCATAAAATCCCCGGCAGCTCCCCAGGAAAACCGATTTACCCGCAAAGTCCTGGATGATGATTTGATAGAACCGATGGAGCTATGTGTTTTCCCTGATGATAAAATTCTTTTTATCGAACGTAGAGGGAAAATGAAGCTCTACGATCCTGTCACGGAAGAAAGCCGATTGATTCACAACTTTGACGTTTGTACATCCGGAAATTATGAAGATGGCTTATTGGGATTGACCATAGATCCCGATTTTGCTCGAAATAATTATATCTATCTCTACTATTCTCCTGGGAAAGAATGTGAGAAAGCACAATATCTCTCTCGGTTTACTTTTCCAAATGGAGATAGCCTGAACCTGGCTTCAGAGAAAGTGATTCTCAAAGTAGCGGTACAAAGGGAGACCTGCTGCCACTCTGGAGGCTCAGTTACTTTTGGGCCTGAGGGTAATCTCTGGCTTTCTACCGGAGACAATACTTCTTCCAAAGAATCAAATGGCTATTCTCCCCTGGATGAAAGGCCCGGAAGAGGCCCTTTTGATGCACAAAAATCTTCTGCCAATACCCATGACCTCAGAGGAAAAGTACTCCGGATCAAACCTAACCGATATGGAAGTTATGACATTCCCGAAGGCAATCTTTTTCCCAAAGATGGTTCGAAGGGAAGACCGGAAATCTATGCGATGGGAGCCAGAAATCCCTTTCGAATAGCAGTCGATCATAAAACCGGCTATGTGTATTGGGGGGATGTAGGACCTGATGCAGGTCTCGATGGAGAATTTGGTCCGCAGAGCTATGACGAATTCAATCAGGCAAGAGAACCTGGATACTTTGGTTGGCCGTATTTCATGGGGGACAATAAAGCCTTTCCAGATCGGGACTTTAACAATGATCAATTAGGAGATCTTTTTGATCCGGCAAAACCGATCAATAATTCTCCCCACAATACAGGAGCTCAGAATTTACCTCCGGCTCAATCTGCTTATATCTGGTATCCCAAACAGGCTTCCAAAGAGTTTCCGATGTTAGGCAAAGGGTCCAATAGTGCTATGGCAGGACCCATTTATCATCGGGATATGTATGCAGCAAACTCTTCAAATGCTTTTCCCCCATACTATGAAGGAAAATGGTTTATATATGAATGGGCAAGGAGCTGGATAAAAGCAGTAACCTTTGATGAAGAAGGCTATGTAAAGCGTATTGAACCATTCCTCACGGAAATGCCCTTATCCAAGCCCATCGAAATGGAATTTGGGTCGGATGGATCCATGTATATACTGGAATATGGCCAAAACTACTTTGCCGACAATCCGGACGCACGCCTGATCAAATTGGAATATGCTGGTGCAAATAGAAAGCCTGTGGCTTTGGTTCAGGCTGATACCTATGCAGGAGCAGCCCCTTTGTCCGTCTCTTTTGATGCTTCTTCCTCCTATGATTTTGATGAGGATGATAGCATACGCGTTGAGTGGTTTTTTACCCAACAGGCTGAAGCTGATGCCAAGGGGATGAAGGTGGAGCATACCTTTGAGAATCCTGGTATTTACATTGTACAGGCGAAAGTGATCGACAGTCTGGGGGCATTCGAATTAGCTCCGATCAGGATACAAGTAGGAAATGCTGCTCCTGAGCTAGACATTGCTTTTGCAGGAAATAAGACTTTCTTCCAAAGGGGAACTTCTTTCCCCTACCAAATACAAGTCGAAGATCCGGAAGATGCCGCGGCTGGAAAATTAATCCCCGCTGATGCAGATATAAGATTTCTCTACCTCGAAGATGCCGAAATGCTGGAGCGAATGTCTTTGGAGGAGGTATTAGACCGGGGAACAATGAGTCATTTAGCCGGACAGAAATTGATAGCAAATAGTGATTGCGCCACTTGCCATTCCCTGAAAACCAAATCGGTAGGGCCAAGTTATTTTGCCATTGCAGATCGATACCGGGAACAATACGATATGGTGGGCTATCTGGCCTCTAAAATAATCGCAGGAGGAAATGGAAACTGGGGAGAGAAAATCATGGCGGGGCATCCCCAGCATAGCCTGGAAGATTGCTCCGAAATGGTTCGCTATATCTTGTCTTTGGATGAGCGCTCCCGACAATCCCTGACTCCTTCCGGGAGACTGGATTTTGATAAACATAGTGAGGGCCAGGAAAATGGCATGTACATCCTTTCCGCCAGCTATACAGATAAAGGGAAGGAAGAATTCTCTCCCTTGAGCACGAGAAAGACCTATTTGATGAGAAATAGCCGAATTCCCGCCAAAGAGTTTGATGAAGCTAAGGGAGTCAGCATTTTGGTTGACGGAGAAAATCGGGATATTGATCGGGTAAAGCAGATCAGAAATGGATCCTGGATATCCTTCAAACAGATCGATCTTACTTCCATCTCTGAGATTTCAATTTATGCTCTTGGATTAAGGGGAGGAAAAATAAGTATGCGGATAGGAAGCCCTGAAGGGGAGGAGATCGGATTTGTGCAAATCCGAGGAACAAATTGGGCGGAGATAAGTGGAAAGATTAAATCAATAAAGGGATTTCATGATTTGTACTTTGTATTTCAAAATGAAGAGGCTGGAAACAAGACCCTAATGGATTTGGATGCGATCGAATTTATTTTCTAATCTGCCTATTTCTGCAATTCTTCTCTTTATTTAGAATCATTCTAAGTAATTCTTATATTGCGCGGATATTGTGGCCGAGGACATACCTAAAATTAGGTAACCAAATTAGGTAATTCCCTAATATTTAAATCTTTAGCCCACCTTATTCCATATATTTGTGCAATATAGGTTCCAGATATGAAGCAAACGCTTGAAGAGTTTAGCCTGGCAGCTCTAAATCCAGGTGAGAAAGGAGTAATCTCACGTATAAACTCCGAGGAAGTTGAATTAGCCCTTTTGAAAATGGGCATCAGTGTAGGAGCTACCTGTCGATTGTCTGGCCGATCTCCCTTACGTGATCCTATCGCCTTTACTGCCAATCAGGTAAAAGTATTTTTGCGTAAAAAAGATGCCTCTGAAGTCTGGATGAGTCGATTGTCGTGAAGGAAAATACCCCCCTTATTGCCCTGGTCGGAACTCCTAATTCCGGCAAAACTTCCCTCTTTAATGTACTAAGTGGATTAAACCAGAAAGTTGGGAACTTTCCAGGGATAACAGTTGATCGGAAACTGGCAGAAATCAATCTTGCTAATAAGCAGAAGCTAAGGCTGATGGACTTGCCGGGAACAGATAGCCTCTATGCTTCCTCCCAGGATGAAAGCATTACTTGTGGCGTATTGAAGAATCCGCAGCATCCTGACCATCCGGATAAGGTAATTGTAGTTGCAGATGCTACCCAATTATCCAGGGGCTTATTGCTCTGTAGTCAGGTAATGGATTTGAAAATCCCGCTGATTTTGGTTCTGAATATGGCTGACCGCATGGCGGAAGAGAAGATTTCCCTCAATGAAGAGAAGCTTTCTCAATTGTTGGGGATTCCTGTCTTCTCAGTCTCTGCTTTGAAGAAATCCGGCCTCAAAAAGCTCAAGCAAGCCATGGGAGCTGAATTAAAAGGCTCTGATCGACCATTTATGCGGATACCGGCTCCTTTTCTTCCTTTATTGGGGCCGATAAAAGAGAAACTGAATACAGATTCTGATTATATGGCCTATCAGAATTTGTTGGATGGAGAAAGTCTGGGGGAGGAGTATACAGAAGTAATTGAGCAGGCCCGTAAGGAAGCGAAGCTTTCATCAGAAACTTCACGACGATTGATCAGCAATGAATTACTGGTAAGACTGGATAAGGTTGATGGTCTCCTTACCGAAAGTAAGTTCAGGCTGGGACGAGAAGAACTGTCTCTAAGTGATAAATTGGATGAGATCCTCGCCCATAAAATATGGGGGTATGTGATCTTCATAGCCATTTTAATGCTGGTCTTTCAAGCAATTTTTTCCTGGGCAGAAGGCCCTATGGGATTGATTGAAGGATTAACGGAATCCGTTAGCGATCTCATTAAAAATATACTCCCGGAACATTGGAGCCGGGATTTGATAACGGATGGAATTATTGCAGGTTTTGGGGGTGTGATTGTATTTATTCCTCAAATAGCCTTTCTATTCTTTTTCATCACGGTCATGGAAGAATCCGGCTATATGGCACGGGTGGTCTATTTGATGGATAGGATCATGCGGCCTTTCGGATTTAGTGGAAAGTCAGTGATTCCTTTGATGGGAGGCATGGCATGTGCCATTCCTTCGATCATGATGACGCGAAATATCCCCAATCGTTCCGAGCGACTGATCACGGTGATGGTAACTCCTTTGATGAGTTGTTCTGCTCGTATTCCTGTATATACCCTTTTGATTGCCATGTTCATTCCCTCTCAAAGCTTTCTGGGCTTTGACCAAAGGGGACTTTATATGACAGCGCTGTACTTTTTAGGCTTTTTCGCAGCTTTATTGATAGCCTTTGCCTTTAAAAAAGCCTTGAAATATAAGTCAGACAGGGTCTTCGTGATGGAATTGCCTACATATCGTATGCCCCGCTGGAAAAATGTTGGGATAACTGTCTGGCAAAAATCTCTGGACTTTGTCCTGGGGGTTTGGAAGATCATGTTGGGTATTTCTATCGTGTTATGGTTTCTGGTTGCTTATGGACCGGGAAATCAGATGCAGGAAGTCGAGCAAGAATACACAGAATTATTGAGTGCAGATGATCTGACAGAAGCGGAAGTTCAGGAATTGGAGATGCAGAAAGGTTCCAAAATGCTGGAAGCTTCTTATGCCGCCATTCTGGGCAAAAGCCTGGAACCCGTCATTAAACCTTTGGGATATGACTGGAAGATTGGGATATCCCTCATTACCTCCTTCGCAGCCCGAGAAGTTTTTGTCGGAACCATGAGCATCATCTATCAACAGGATGATCCGGATGCAATGGATGGGGATGAGGCACAGGAAAAAGGTCGAGTCGCCCTCATAGATCGTATGCGAGCAGAGAAAAAGCCCGATGGCTCACCCTTATATACACCAGCTGTAGTCCTTTCACTCATCATCTTCTTCGCCATTGCGATGCAATGCATGAGTACGCTGGCCGTCACCCAAAAGGAGCTAGGTAATTTCTGGGTCTTTATTATGTTGACCTATTTGACTCTTATGGCCTATGTGGCTGCTTTCGTAGCATATCAAGTCATGAGCTAAGGAGGTGCTCCGGTGTTCATGTGTTCTCATGTTCTAGAGAGTTATCCCTAAACCAGAACACAAGAACTCCAGAATACGTGAAAACATCTCCCCCCTTTACCAATTCTGAAAACCTTAGTACGAGCATCCCAACATTCCGGAAAACTTTTTAGTTTAGTCTCTATAGCAAAAGCTCATTTGCTACATCCTGATTACCCCTATTCAACAGTTTATGCTCAAGATTTGCTTCAATTAACCTTTGAAAAGCTATATGTATTTGCGACATTCTTTACTCTCTTTCCTCCTTTGTTGCCAGATTATCGCAGTTTACGCTCAACTTCCTACTCCTTCCCCTCATATCCATATTGATCAATTCGGCTATCTGCCAGATGCAGAAAAAGTCGCTGTAATTAGCGATCCACAAATGGGTTTCAATTCCAATGAATCCTTTAGCCCGGGAAATACCTATGAAGTTCGCTCCTATCCGGATCAGAATCTTATTCTTTCAGGGACCATCACTAGCTGGAACGGAGGGGCTACCCATAATCAAAGTGGAGATAAGGCCTGGTGGTTTGATTTTAGCTCCCTCAATGTGCCGGGAGAATATTATATCTATGATCCTGGCAATGATGTAGCCTCCTTTCCCTTTAAAATAGGAGAGGATGTCTATACAGAAGTTCTAAAACAAGCCGTACGAACTTTCTTCTACCAAAGAAGTGGTTTCGCCAAACAAGCTCCCTATACCGATGCAAAATGGTCAGATGGTGCCAGTCATTTGGGTACAGAACAAGATCTGGATTGTCGACTGGTTAGCAATCCCCTGGCATCAACTTCCAAAGATTTGAGTGGAGGCTGGTATGATGCAGGAGATTATAATAAGTATGTGAATTTTACCCATACCGTAGTTCACAATCTCCTTTCGGCTTATGAAAAGAATCCCGACATCTGGACAGACGACTTTAATATACCAGAATCTGGAAATGGCATCCCGGATTTGCTGGACGAAATCAAATGGGAATTGGATTGGCTATTGAAAATGCAGGAAGCAGATGGAAGTGGTTTGATGAAAGTCTCGGTAACCGATTTTGCCGCTTCCAGTCCTCCGACTTCAGACAATGCTTTCCGCAGATATGGACCTGCACAGGCATCTGCAACTTTAACCCTCGCTAGCAATTTCGCCAAAGCTTCTATCATATTTGGTTCTTTGTCAGATGCAGGCATGCAGACCTATGGAGATACCCTCCTGGCAAGAGCTGTGAAAGCCTGGAACTGGATACAAAATAATCCTGCAGCTTCCTTTTATGACAATAGCGGTTTTCAAAGCGCAAATCCTGAAGTCAGTGAATACGACCAGGATGCAACAAAATTCGCTACTGCCGTTTACCTTTTCATTAAAACTGGAGAAGCTCAATATAAATCCTTTGTAGATGCAAATTATGCAGACATTCATGCCCTGCAATGGAACTTCTGGTATCCCTATGAGAATGTTTACCAGGATGCACTTTTGTATTATGCTAATAATGGTAGTGCTACTCCCACGGTCGCCAATGCCATTAAAAATAACTTCATCAATTCGGCCAGTAGTGGAAATGCGGGCTTATTGCCGGCTTATCAAAATGGATCTGACCCTTATCGGGCCTATTTAGCTGATCAGGATTATGTCTGGGGAAGTAATCAGGTCAAATCCCATACTGGGGTGATTATGAATAATATGGTTTATTATGACCTGGCAGCCAATGATGACCAAAAGGAGGATTTTAAAAATGGAGCTGCTGGATACATTCATTTTATGCATGGGGTAAATCCGATGAATCTGGTTTTTCTCAGCAATATGAAAGATTTTGGTGCTGAGAATTCAATAAATGAAATCTACCATGCCTGGTTTGGGGATGGAACCGTGTATGATAATGCGCAAACTTCTTCGGTGGGACCTGTTCCCGGATATCTTTCCGGTGGCCCTAATCCCAGTTATGCGCCTTCTCAGGGATACTTCTCTCCTCCGCAGGACCAACCTGCGCAGAAATCTTATTTAGATTGGAATACGTCCTGGCCACAGGATTCCTGGCAAATCACGGAACCGGCAATTTATTATCAGGCTGCTTATATCCATTTGCTGTCTCAGTATGTTGAACAAAGTTCTTCTACCCTGGCAGTAGAATATGAATCCTTTGTAGCCTATGAAAGAAATGCGAAAGTTGAACTGAGGTGGAAAACGACTGTAGAAACAGGCAGTGATTTCTTTCAAATAGAAAGGAGCATTGATGGACAGATGTTTGAAAGGGTAGGGAGAGTATTGGCGAAAGGAAGTAATGAGACCTATTCGTTTACGGATCAAAGTCCCCCAGAAGGGAAACTCTATTATAGATTGAAAGAGATCGAAGTGGATGGGAACTATAGTTATTCAGAGGTGCGTACTGTTTTTATCAATGCATCTTTTGGATTAAAGGCTGATCCCAATCCGATTAGGAACTTTATAAATATAGAAGTGAAAATCCCGAATAATGCTTCTTTTAGTTTGGAATTACTAGATATGCAGGGACGTTTGATTAGGAAAATAGAAGAGAGTTCGGATTCACAAAGTAGCTATCAGTACACAATAGCAACAGATAAACTCAGTCTGGGAGTGTATTTCCTGAAATTGGAAAGTGAAGGCGAGATCTTATATAAGAAGCTGCTAAAGAATTAATTGCTAATATTAATAATTTGTTAAAAAATTAATGAATAATTATTAAATCAATAAAAAATACATAAATAATTTGCATTATTAATAAATGTGACGTTGCTTTACTCCCGAGTTAAACAATAAAGCAAAAATCATTTGTTATGAAATTTTTCAAGTATGCAATGGTAGTACTTTTTATGGTAAAAATGGCTACCGCAACAGCAAATGACTTTACTACGCGTGTGAGTATTTCGGAGTCTGATCCTATGATCAAGGTTCAGGCAGTCAAGGGAGATCGTTACAGGATCTTTTTCCAGGGAGAACAAATGGAAAACGTATGGCTGCGAATCTATGACAAGTACAAGGAGAAGCTTTATTCAGAGGAATTCAAAAGTACCCTTGAATTCGCCAAACTTTACGACTTTGCAAATTTGCCTGAAGGTGAGTACTTCATCGAGTTTTCAGGTAAAGGCTGGAGAAAGACAGAGAAGTTGGAGATTCTTCGTATCAAGGATCAAAAAGACTTCACGGCCCAGCTGACCACTTTTGAAGGAAGTGGAAAAGTGCTTTTGCAAATTGACAATCCGGAGATCAAAGAGATCTACGTTTATGTTGAGGACAAGAGAGGAAGCGTTATGTTCGATGATACTATCGAATTGAACAAAGACGGTTCCAGAACTTTCCGCTTCGACGGCTTTGCCAAAGGAACATACACCTTCCGTGTATATGCTGGCAAAACTACTCAGACTGAGGAGCTCAGCCTGAACTAGCAAACAAACATACATACAAGAAATCAGGAACGGCAGTCCGCAAGGGCTGCCGTATTTTTTGTATCCCTCCGCCACAAGCCCGTTCCCCTTAAGAGAGGAACGACCCTGCATGTCCTATTTCCAATAGTATATTATAGTAAATCTTCGATTTGGCCCCGCGCGCTCATTTCCTTTTTAAGGGAAATGGGGGCCGCGCGTAAGGGTCCTCCATGCAATTTCCCCTTTCACATTGTCTTACTACTGAATCATGCGGAATTGATCAAATGATCATGTAATTGTGAAACCGCATGTGAGTAAAAACGTGCATAGAAATGGGCAATTTTTTCAAATCTTCTTCGGATTTGGACCAAATCAGGTTCGGATTCTCCACTCTTCTCCACTTTTCGCCCCGATATCCTAAGCTGTTTAGTAATAATATTTGCTAAATAGCCAAAGATGTTGGCGTATTGTGCTAATTAAGTTGGATAATAAAAAATAATTTCCATTATTGTTAGCATCAATACATAAAGTGGAACATATTGTGTAAAAAATGTGTATAAAAGTGGGAAAAAGTGGGAAAAATGCTTTTCTTTATGTCGTTGATTCCGAAAGTACATTGACGAATGAAATCATTAATCGGAGAATATCATTGTAAACTGGACGCTAAAGGCCGCTTCTTGATGCCTTCAGGTCTTCGTAAGCAATTGCCCGAGGATCAACAAAATGATTTCGTAATTAACCGCGGCTTGGACAAGTGTCTGGTTTTATGGCCCTTGGCGGTTTGGGAAAAAGAATCTGCCAAGATTCGCGCTTTAAATAGCTATGACCCCAAGCGTAGGGCTTTTCAGCGGATGTTCTTTAGTGGAGCGAGAGAAGTGCAGCTGGATGGAAGTGGAAGAGTTTTGCTAACCAGTTTTTTGATCGAGCATGCAGGCTTGGGAAAAGCATTGGTCTTGGAAGCTCAAAGCGACCGGGTGGAGATCTGGGACAAAAACGCCTTTGAAGGCTGGATGGAAGATCCCGGATACGATTTTGGAATGCTTGCTGAAGAAGTCATGAAAGACCTGGGTTCAGGGGAAGGAGGACAATAATGACTCCTTATCATGTGCCGGTCATGCTGAAAGAGACCATTGAGCTGCTTTCCATTGATCCCAATGGAATTTATGTCGATGTAACGTACGGGGGAGGAGGCCACTCGAGAGAAATTCTCTCAAGGCTGGAAGGAGGCAAGCTGATCGCTTTTGATCAGGATGCTGATGCGAAACGGAATCTATTGGAAGACGAGCGGTTGGAATTTGTGGCGAGCAACTTTGCGTTCATTGAATCTGCGCTTGAAGCGCAGCAAATAAAAGGAGTAGATGGAATCATTGCGGATTTGGGGATTTCTTCTCATCAGATTGATACAGCGGAGCGGGGATTTAGCTATCGTTTTGATGCGCCCCTGGATATGAGGATGAATACAAGTGAAGGAATCACAGCTGCAGAGATTTTGAATACATATGAGGAGTCGGAGCTCTACAGAATCTTTAAAGTATACGGCGAATTGCCCAATGCAAAAAAGGTTCAACATCTGGTCGTAGAGCGGAGGGCATCAGAGGAGATCAGGACTACGGGTCAATTGGAGAATATTCTTCAGTCGGCCATTCCTCACAAAAGAAGGGCAAAATTTCTGGCTCAAGTGTACCAAGCCCTTCGAATAGAGGTAAATCAGGAAATGGAGGCTTTAGAAAAGCTTTTGCTCGCTTCCCTCAATATCCTGAAGCCCGGAGGAAGATTTGTAGTCATGGCATATCACTCCCTGGAAGACCGGATGGTCAAGAATTTTTTCAGGAGTGGAAATCTTGCTGGAAAAGTGGAAAAAGATTTCTACGGAAATGATTTGAGTCCCTGGAAGAAAATAACAAGAAAGGCGATTCAGGCTTCGCAGCTAGAGATCGACGAGAATAACAGGGCGAGAAGTGCGAGGCTGAGGGCAGTAGAAAGAAAATAGAAACACAAAAACGTGAACTGAATATATCATGCAAGTGATCAGTAAAAACCGAAAAAAGCAGAATGGACCCCTGATAAACGGGGTGGCTGCCAAAGGCAAAAAAGGCCTTTCGGTTAAACGCGTAGATGATTATCTGAGATTCATCATCTTCCTTGCTCTGATTGGTATGCTGTATATCGGAAACACACATTACGCAGAACGGCAAGTAAAGGAAATAGAAATGCTGGAGAAAGATGTGAAGGACCTGAAATCCAAATACTTGCTTCGGAAATCTACCTTGAGTGCCGGGACCAGGTTCTCCGAGTTAAAACCCGCAGTAGACACTTTAGGGCTACGGCCACTGGCACAGCCCCCGTACAAATTGATCAAGACCAAATCGAATACTGAATAACCATCAACAGAAACAGACACAGACACAGCTTTTCCCTCTCATTCTTTACGCTTTAACCTGGATATGAAAAAGATTCATATCCATAACCCTATAAAAAGATATCTGGCATGAAGAAAGTATCCGACAACATATTATCACGAGTGTACATGCTCTTCGGTCTCTTCCTATTGATGGGACTGATGATCATTCTGCGCGTGGTCGGATTGCAGTTCAATTCTACCTATTGGTCCGAGAAGGAATTGGAAGAAGGACAGATTTCTATTAAAAAGCTGGTAGCTGATCGTGGAAATATTTTGGATGAGAAAGGAACCATCATGGCAACCTCCATCCCTTTCTACAAAATCGCCCTGGACCCCTCAATTATTGATTCCACCAAGTGGGACAATTTTGATGACTCTTTGAAACATTTATCCAGTCTGATGGCGGATCAATTCTTTGACTTGGAAGAGGATTCGCTGGCTCATACTCGCGTTTACCAAAAGGTACGCACTGCTATGGCCGAAGGAGATCGCCACGTCTATCTTCTTCGCAAAAAGATCAATTTTCAGGAATTGCAGACGGTTAAAAACTGGCCCATCCTTCGCCGGGGACGCTGGGAAGCAGGTTTAGTCGTTGAAAAATTCCGAAACGAGCGCTTTTATCCTTTTAATGATATGGCGCGGGTTACATTAGGACAATTAGCGGATGATACCTTAGGTATTCGCGGTATCGAGCATTCTTTTAATAGAGAATTGCGTGGACGCGATGGCTATGTCCTTGCTCAAAAAGTAGTCGGAGATTCTTATTTGCCCCTCGATCAATTTGGTGAAATAAGAGCACATGATGGCTACGATATTACCACAACTCTGGACGTCGATCTACAGGATGTAGTCGAGTCAGCACTGAAAGACGGCGTTACCCGTCATTATGCCCAGTCCGGGACTGCTATTTTAATTGAAGTAGAAACTGGAAAGGTAAAGGCGCTTGCCAATTATCCTGAAACCTATAACCAGGCCCTTGCAACACGCTATGAGCCAGGATCGACTTTCAAAATTGCCTCTGCAACGGCTCTCTTGCAGGACGAACTCTTCGATGTTTGTGATTCAGTTGATACCGGCAATGGTAAAATGATGCTTGACGATAAGGAGATTTCGGATAATGGTCATGCATTTGGAATCATTACCCTTGAAGAGGTGATCAAAGAATCCTCCAACATTGGAATCGCTAAGATCGTCCAAAAATACTTCGGAGGGAATCCCGAGCGTTTCTACGAGCACTTGAAAAACTTTGGATTCTACCAAAAGCCTAATCAGCAGATCAAAGGGGAACCTAATCCCTTGATCATTGAGCCCGGCCATGAAGATTACACCAGTTTTACCTTGCCTAACCTCGCTTACGGCTACTCGATTGGAGTTACCGCTATGCAAATGGCTTCTTTCTATAACGGTATAGCTAATAAAGGAAAACTGATGCGTCCATGGATCATCAAGCAAGTTTCCGACAACGGAAATGTGATCCAGGCATATGCACCTGAGGTAGTGACGGAGCAAATGTGTAGCCCTGAGGTAGCAGTAGCAGTGAGAGAAATGATGAAGTTGGTAGTACGGGATGGCACAGCAAAGAGACAATTTAGAAATATGCCTTTTGAGGTGGCGGGTAAAACCGGTACTGCAAAGAAAACGGGCAAATACGGATATATCAGAAAATACAGGGCTTCATTCGGTGGATTTTTCCCCGCCAATGACCCCAGATATACGCTCTTTATCATGGTTGACGAGCCAGATGCTGGTACCAGTTCTGGTGCGAGTGTAGCAGCTCCGATTTTCCGCCGCATTGCACAGGAAGTATATCGGATGGATAATGGGATTGAAGCCGAGCCATTGGATACGGAAAATTCAAATCCATTCCCCAATGCCCCGAAGATTGAAGCGAATAGTGCGAAAGAAGTTTTTGCCAGTCTTCAAATCCCGGTCAAAAACATAGAAAATGAAGAATGGATCCAGGCATTTGTGGATAGCGCAAGATATCGTACCCAAAAGCTTGAGATGGAAGAAAATATAATCCCTGATCTCAAAGGCATGACTAGTAGAGATGCAATCAACCTCCTCGAAAATATGGGAGTTGAAGTAACTCTAAGAGGAATAGGCCGTGTACGGAGGCAGTCTTTACTGCCCGGTTACAAGTTTACAGATCAGGCAAGAATAACCCTGTTTCTTAGCTGAATATGAAACTGCAAGACTTACTCAGTAATGTTCAGGTAAAGCAGATACAGGGAGACGCGGGAATCGAAATCGGAGATTTTCATTTCGATTCCAGAAAAGTAGAAGAGGGCCACTTGTTTATAGCCGTTAAAGGCACACAAGTAGACGGGCATGCGTTCATTGACAAGGCGATAGCAAAGGGAGCCTCAGCCGTAGTGCTGGAGCAGCTTCCTGATCATCCTGCACCGGGGATTACTTGGGTACAGGTAGAAAAAAGTTCACGGGCTTTAGCCTATATATCGGCAAATTTCTTCGGAAACCCAGCCCAAAAGCTCTCTCTGATTGGTATCACAGGTACCAACGGAAAATCAACTTCGGTTACGCTCTTGTACCAGTTGTTTACCGGCCTGGGGATAAAGACCGGACTTGTTTCTACCATAGAGAACCGCATCGGAAACGAAGTAGTTCATGCTACCCATACAACCCCTGATCCCAAATCTTTGCATCAATTGTTCGCAAAGATGCTGGAAGCAGGTTGTGAGTACTGTTTCATGGAAGTGAGCAGTCATGCACTTGATCAGGATCGAGTAGCAGGTATACCCTTCCGCGTGGGAATGTTTACCAATATTACCCACGACCATCTGGATTATCACAGCACTTTTAAAGCCTATATCCAGGCCAAGAAAATGCTCTTTGATTCGATGGGAAAAAAAAGTGTGGCCATCATCAATGCAGATGATAAAAATGGCAAGGTCATGGTACAGAATACATCAGCTGTTGTGAAGTATTTCGCACTAAAGCGAGCAGTTGATTATCACGCCAGGATTCTGGAAAACGCACTGGAAGGATTAAACCTGCAGATAGGAAGGTCTGAAGTTTGGTTTCGATTGAGGGGAAGTTTCAATGCTTACAATCTTCTGATGGTTTATGCCTGTGCCGTTGAGCTGGGTTTTGAACCACAGGAAGTGCTAAGAGAAATGAGTATGCTGGAAGGAGCCGCTGGAAGATTTGAAGTGTTGAGGCAAAACAAACTTACTGCCATCGTGGATTATGCACATACCCCGGATGCACTGGAAAATGTCTTGAGGACAATGAAGGACATCCATAAAGGGCAAGGCAGAATCCTGACTGTAGTAGGCTGCGGGGGAAATCGGGATAAAACTAAACGGCCGAAAATGGCCAAAATTGCTACAGATTATTCGGAGCAGATCATTTTGACCTCTGATAATCCCCGCAATGAGGACCCGGATCAAATCATCGAGGATATGTATGTAGGAGTGCCACTCCCTTTGCAAAGAAAAGTACTGAGAATCAGCAACCGCAAAGAAGCGATTAGACTCGCTTGCCAATTGGCAAGGCCCGAAGACATCGTTCTGGTTGCCGGAAAAGGTCATGAGACCTATCAGGAAATCAAAGGAGTGCGACATCCTTTCGATGATCGCGAAGTGTTGATGGAAGCCATGAACGAATAATCAAAAGATGATGACGCTTAGGCGATATACAACAAAATACAGACAGCAGGAAGCTTAATTAGAAGCACGTTCTTATTTATCAATCAACCAAATGTACAACGAAACATGCTTTACTATTTTCTAGACTGGCTGAACGAACTCTATGATATTCCTGGCTTTGGTGTTTTTCGATTTATCACCTTCAGAGCGATACTATCAATCATTTTTTCATTGATAATATCCTTGCTTATCGGCAAGAAGATCATTGACTTATTGAGAAAGAACCTGATCGGAGAAGTTGTCCGGGATTCGGATACTGGACCCGATCATGCGGCGAAAGCAGGTACCCCGACTATGGGAGGGGTTATCATCATAGCAGCCATAGTGATTCCTACCCTTTTGTGGGCAGACATCAAAAACAGCTACGTATGGTTGATTCTCCTGGGCACAGTTTGGATGGGTGCCATTGGATTTGTAGACGACTACATAAAAGTATTCAAGAAGGATAAAGCGGGATTGAAAGGTAAATTCAAAATTGTCGGACAAGTCGGTTTAGGAATTGTAGTTGGCTTGGTTATGCTCAACCACCCTGATTTTATGGGGAGTAGAGCCAACCTGACTCAACTAAACGTCATCAAAACGAATAAGCTGTTGACGGACGTAGGATTCAGACCGGGTGATGTGCTGGTTAAAATAAATGGAGTAGCCTACGAAGAAGCGCCTGATGGTGAAAATTACATTGATATCGGGACCTATACGGTCATGAGAGATTTTCACGACCTGGCAGGAAACCTGATGAATACAGAATTTGAAGTGGATATCCCGGCCATCAACCGCAAACTGGTTGCCAGTGAGCTTTTCGGCCCTAAGGATGAAAGCTTTATCTACATCACAGATTTCCCATTCTTCAAATCCTTTGTATTTGATTATTCCAAAGTACCCATACTTCAGAACTTCATTGAGCCGAAGATCCTGGGACGAGTGGTCTATCTGCTGGTAGTGATCTTCATCATCACCTTCGTTTCCAATGCGGTGAATCTTACCGATGGAATTGATGGCTTGGCCTCCAGTGTTACAGCTATCGTAGGAGCAGGTCTTGGATTGTTTGCCTATGTGTCTGGAAACTTTGTGTTTTCCACTTACCTGAATATCAGTTATATCCCTCTCTCGGCAGAGCTGTTGGTTTATTCCACAGCCCTAATCGGTGGATGTCTGGGATTCCTCTGGTACAATGCCTATCCGGCACAGGTATTCATGGGAGATACGGGAAGTTTGGCGCTGGGAGGAGCATTGGGAATACTTGCACTGATGGTGAAAAAGGAATTACTCATTCCGATTCTTTGTGGAATCTTCATTGCTGAAGCAGTATCTGTCATCATACAGGTTAGCTACTTTAAATACACCAAAAAACGCACAGGCGAAGGGAAAAGAGTCTTTTTGATGGCTCCACTTCACCACCATTACGAAAAGAAAGGTTTACACGAAGCAAAAATTGTGGCTCGCTTTCTTATCGTAGCAGTCCTACTCGTTTTGGTAGCCTTCGCAACTTTGAAACTGAGATAGATGAGTAAGAAAGTATCCATACTGGGAGCTGGAGAAAGCGGAATTGGGGCAGCCATTTTGGCCCAAAAGGAAGGCTATGAGGTATGGGTATCAGATGCAGGAAATATCGCCGAAAGGTTCAAAAAAATATTAGAAGAGAAAGAGATCCCTTTTGAAGAGGGAAAACATACAAAAGAAAAGTTCTTTGAAGCAGATATGATCGTAAAAAGCCCCGGTATTCCGGAGCATGCAGGGATCATACAAGAAATTAGAGGAGAAGGAGGCAGGATCATTTCCGAGATTGAATTTGCCAGTCTTCATACCGACGCACGATTGATTGCCATTACCGGAAGCAATGGAAAAACTACCACAACTTCCCTCATTTGGCACCTCTTGAATGCAGCAGGTATAAAAGTAGGATTGGCAGGAAATATCGGAAAAAGTTTTGCCTGGCAGCTGGCAGAAGCATCTTTTGATGCCTATGTGCTGGAAATCAGCTCTTTCCAATTGGATGATGTCGAGACCTTTAAGCCGGAAATCGCGCTTTTGCTCAACATCACCCCGGACCATCTCGATCGCTACAATTACAGCCTCAAAAAATATGGAGCTGCAAAAATGCGAATCGCAGAGAATCAGGAAGAGAATAACAAGCTGATCTACTGGATGGAAGATACAGAGATTGCCAAGCAGCTGTTTGATGCAAAGCCTAAAGCAGAGCGACTTCCCTTCAGCCTGAAAGAACTCAAAGGATCTAAAGCATGGGTAGCCAATAATCACTTGCAATTAGGAGGAACAGAATTTCTGGACTTTACCCACCTCAAGCTGATTGGCCGACATAATCAACTCAATGCCTTAGCTGCTTTGCTGGCTGTACAGGCTTTCGGAGTGGAAGTAGAGAAGATTAAAGATGCGCTTTGTGAATTCAAACCAGTCGAACACAGATTGGAATGGGTAGCCGAGATTGAAGGAGTGAGATATATAAATGATTCCAAAGCCACCAATGTAGACGCGCTTGCTTTTGCGCTGGAAGCTATGGACAGGCCTTTGATTTGGATGGCAGGAGGAGTAGACAAAGGAAATGACTACAGTGATTTGAAAGAGGAGGTTGAGAAGAAAGTGAAAGGCATTGTGGTATTAGGGGAGGACAAGAGGAAGTTTGAAGAAAACTTTGACAAACCCCTGCAGCAAGCCATGAGCATGAAAGAAGGACTAGCCCTTGCAGCTGAAATGGCAGAAGAAGGCGATACGGTTCTACTTTCTCCAGCATGTGCCAGTTTCGACCTCTTTAAGAACTATGAGGATCGGGGCAGGCAGTTTAAAGAAGAAGTTTTATCAAGAGTAAAGAATAAGGAAGACTAAGATTCAACAGGAAAAAATTAACAGAAGAAAGACATGAGTTGGATTTTAACAAGACTGAAAGGAGACAAAATGATCTGGATAACGGTATTCATGATCGTTTTGGTGAGTGTTCTTGCACTATATAGTGCGGGAAGCGCGAGGGCTTACCGTATCTACGGTGGAGATACTGAAGGAATGGTTTTACGTCATGCCTTTCTCCTGGGAGCGGGACTTCTGATCATGTTTGTTGTTCACCTCTTGAACTATAGAATCTTTGCAAAACTATCTAATGGCCTTTTGCTGGTTACCATTCCCTTGCTGATCTACACCATAGCCTCGGGAAGTGAAACCAATGAAACTGCACGATGGATCTCGATCTTTGGAACTTCCTTCCAGCCTTCTGATCTGGCCAAAATCACCTTGATGATTTACCTGGCTAAACTTCTGACCATGAGGCAGGATGTAATCAAGGATTTTACAGAGGGATTTTTACCTGCCTTATTCTGGGTAACAGTCATCTGCGGATTGATTGCGCCATCTGACTTGAGTACTGCCATGTTGATGTTTATAGCCAGTGTAATGGTCATGTTCATCGCAGGGGTAGATGTAAAATATATCGGTTTGCTGATTTTGGTAGGTGTCATGGGATTAGGAATCTTGAACAGTACCGCAAAACGTTCTGCCACCTGGAAAGCTCGTTGGGATGATTATGTGATGCGTATGGTAGATTCGGATTATACCCCTAATGTTCAGATTACACAGGCCCACATCGCAATAGCTACTAGTGGATTGCTTGGAAAAGGAGTAGGGAAAAGCGCCCAAAGAAACTATCTGCCTGAAGCAGATGCGGATTATATCTATGCCATTATCATTGAGGAATACGGACTTATGGGAGGAATATTTATTGTCCTGCTCTATCTGCTCCTATTATTCCGCAGTGTAAGTATTGCAACTATGAGTAGAACCTTTGGAGCATTAATGGCTTCGGGACTGGCATTTATACTGGTCTTACAGGCGATGATAAATATGGGCGTAACCGTGGGAATATTACCCGTTACCGGATTTACCCTGCCCCTGATAAGTAAAGGAGGAACCTCTATCCTGATCACCTGTATCTCTTTGGGGATCATCCTGAGTGTAAGCAGGGATGCGATAGAAAATAAAGGAAAGAAAAGAGGAGAAGGATTAAGAACACAATTAAGATTTACCTAACAAATAAGAAGTGTTCTGGTGTTCATGTGTTCAGGAGCGCCAGAATCTAAATCGAGAACAAAAGAATACGAGAACACAAGAACACATTATTAATGAATAAAAGAATCATCATATCAGGAGGCGGAACAGGCGGGCATATTTTCCCGGCCGTTTCCATCGCAAACGAAATCAAACGTCGCGATCCTGATGCTGATATCTTGTTCGTAGGGGCCAAAGGAGGAATGGAAACTCGTGTCGTTCCGCAGTACAATTATCCGATCGAAACGGTTTGGATCAGCGGAATACACAGACAGCTCAGCCTGAAAAACATCTGGAGGAATCTTTCATTCCCCATCAAACTCATCAGCAGCCTTATGCAATCCGGCAAGATTGTAAGAAGATTCAAGCCGGAAGCTGTTGTAGGAGTTGGAGGATATGCAAGTGGTCCTCTGGGAAGAGTAGCCGCCGGAAAAAATGTACCGCTCTTTATCTGTGAGCAGAATGCATACCCCGGTTTGGTAAACAAATGGCTAGCTCCCAAAGCAGAGAAAATTTTGCTCGGCAATGGAGATGCAGCCAAGTACTTTGACAAAAGCAAGATCGTCGTTACTGGCAATCCAATCCGCGAATTCAAACTGATTGATAGAGCGGAAGCAGCCAAGAAATTTGATCTGGATCCTAATAAGCCCATTCTCTTGAGTTTGGGAGGTTCTTTGGGAGCGATGAAGATCAATGAGGCGCTTGAAGGGGGATTGCAGCAGATCATCGAAGCGGATGTACAGATCATCTGGCAGTGTGGAAAGCGCTATTTCGAAGCCCTAAATGCCAGGGTTCAGAAGCATCCCAATGTAAAGCTTATGGCTTTTATCAATGATATGGCCGCAGCTTATTCCGCAGCTGATCTGATTGTGAGTAGAGCAGGAGGTAGCACGATCTCAGAACTGATTGCTTTATCAAAACCGGCCATCCTGGTACCCTCTCCCAATGTGGCAGAGGATCACCAAACCAAAAATGCTTTATCCCTTTCTGAAAAGGAAGCAGCAGTACTGGTTAAGGATGTGGAAGCTAAAGGAAAACTGATCCCGGAAGCCTTGAGCATTTTGGGAGATGAAAATAAACTAAAGACCCTGACTGGGAAAATTGAGGCGATGGAGAAACATAATGCAGCTGCAGAAATCGTAGATGAAATTTACAAACAAGCATATCAATGACATCTACTTTCTGGGAATCGGAGGCATAGGAATGAGCGCCCTCGCACGCTATTTCCACTTAAAAGGAGTAGGTGTTTCGGGTTATGATAGAACAAAGTCAGTGGTAACTGAGGAGTTGGAAAAAGAGGGGATGAAGATCTTTTACGTAATGGACAAAGCTCATGTGCAGGATACAGACCTGATGGTTTATACCCCTGCCATAGCCAAAAGCAGCGAAGAGTTTCAGGCAGCAGAGGAGAAGGGAATTCCCATTTATAAGCGTTCGCAGATATTGGGAATGATCAGCGAAGACTACAGATGTCTGGCAGTAGCAGGAACTCATGGGAAGACAACAACTTCTTCCATGTTGACCCATTTACTGCTAGAAACAGGAAAAGAGCCTACTGCTTTTCTGGGAGGGATCGCCAATAATCTGAACGGAAATTTCAGATTTGGATCATCAGATCTCATGGTAGTCGAAGCGGACGAATTTGATCGTTCCTTTTTGACACTCCACCCGGACAAAGCCATCATCACTTCTCTGGATGCAGATCATCTGGATATATATGGAGAAGTGGAAAATATGCGGGCAGGATTCAGGGCCTTTGCCGATCAGACAAAGGAATTGCTGGTACATGATTCGATTCGGGAGTTTGATTGGGGGAAAGCAGTGAAAAGCTACGGAATAAGCAGTGGTGACTTTCAGGCTTCCAATCTAAGAGCAGAGGAATTGGGAATGCGTTTCGACTTTACTTCTCCTTATGGAGATCTAAAAGATGTCAAAACCCATTTTCCGGGTGAGCACAATGTGCTCAATATGACAGCAGCGATGGCTATGAGTCTTGAATTAGGCGTGGATGTGGAGAAACTCAGAGAGGCAGTCTCAACTTTCTCCGGCATATACAGAAGATTTCAGGTACATCATCACTCAGAGATGCTGACCTATATCGATGATTATGCGCATCATCCCACCGAATTGGAGGCTGCAATCAGTACTGGAAGAGCTTTGTTTCCGGACAGACAACTGCTGGTGATCTTTCAACCGCATCTGTTTACGAGGACCCGCGATTTCATGGATGAATTCGCAGCAGCCCTCTCCAAAGCAGATCAGGTCTTACTCATGGAGATTTATCCAGCTCGCGAAAGCGCCATTCCCGGCATCACCTCATCTGCCCTTTTGGAAAAGATGAGTCTTGATAAAGCCGAAATGATTGCTCGCAAAGATCTGTCCGATAAAATAGAACAATGCATTCAGGCCCCTACGCTTGTCATGAGTTTAGGTGCCGGTGATATTGATAAGGAAGTGAAGAAAATTAAAGAAAGGATAAAGAAAATATGAATGTGTTTTAGTGTTGAAGTGCGGTAGTTCTAAGCAGCAGCGAAACGACAACACTCTAACACCACAACACATAAACACTTAAAGAAAATGTTCCTCTTGGTAAAGACATACAAGCAAAAAGCGCCTCGGCAAAATCGTCCTTTTGTAGAAGCAGAACCTGCAAAGAAGAAAGGAGCCAAAAAGGCAAGCAAGCATATACCTTTTAAAATGAGAGGTATCTGGTTTTACCCCCTTGTTGCTCTTACGATGATGGCCCTGCTCGCAATGGTTAATACTTATCAGGAGAATTTACCACTGCAAGACATCCAGGTAACATTTGTTGATCAGGATAACAACTCCTTTCTGGATGCCGATGCGGTGAAAGATTTGATCTCTTTCGATCAGGAGAGAGAATTGTTGGGAGAGAAAATGGGAGAAATTGCTTTGAGAGAGTTGGAGCAGGAATTGATTGCAAATCCGACAATCAAAGAAGCGGAGGTTTACAAAAGCAATAGTGGAGTTTTGAATGTGGATGTTGCTCTGAGGAAACCGATTGCAAGATTGATCAACAATAGTGGGAATTACCTCTATCTGGATGAAGAAGGGCATAAGTTTCCGGATTCCAGATTGCATTCCGCAAGAGTGCCTTTGATCAGAGGAGATTTTGAGGAGACGGTAGCTGACACTTTTGTATGTGAAACCCTGGAGAATGCATTGCCGGTATTGAAGTACATCCAGCACAACAAATTCTGGAATGCGCAAGTATCAGAGATCGCAATTAAAACCAGTGGAGAAATGATCATTTATCCTCAGGTAGGGGATATGACTATAGATTTTGGCTTTCCGGATAGGATTGCAGAGAAGTTTGACAATGCCCTGGTCTTCTACAAGCAGGTAGTACCCAAGGTAGGATGGGATAAGTACAAATCACTAAATGTAAAAGTAAATGGTCAGGTAGTGGCCAAAAAGAAAAGGAAATAAACCAAATAACTAATAGACACGTGAAGGCTAGCAGCAACACCGAAGTCCAACGCACACCGACTTTACGCTCAGTCTAAACAGTTCAAAAATTAACATAATAGCTATGTCTTCAGAGAAAATTTCAGCAAACGAAAAAATTGTAGTCGGATTAGACATCGGGACTACAAAGATTTGCGCCATCGTTGGGAAACGCAACGAATACGGCAAAATCAACATCCTCGGAGTGGGTAAATCTCATTCTGCCGGAGTTAGCCGTGGAGTAGTAGTCAATATCGAAAAAACGGTACAGGCTATTCGCGAGGCTATTGAAGAAGCAGAAAAGCATTCCGGAATCAAAATCGAAGTGGTCCATGTGGGAATTGCCGGTGAGCATGTGCGTAGCATGCAGCACAAAGGCATCATTACCCTCAATAACCCCGATTTCGAAATCACACAGTCAGATGTAAATCGCCTCCATGAGGACATGTTCAAGATCGCTACCCAGCCGGGAACAGAGATCATTCATGTGCTACCTCAGGAGTACACGGTTGACAATCAAAGTGGCATTATCGATCCGATCGGCATGTCAGGGGTGCGTCTGGAAGGAAACTTCCATTGCGTAACCGGACAGACCACTGCCGCCAACAATATTTATAAATGTGTAGTTCGTGCAGGACTGGAAGTTGCAGAGCTTATTCTTGAGCCCCTGGCTTCAAGTGCAGCTGTTTTGACTGAAGAAGAAAAAGAAGCAGGTGTTTGCCTGGTAGATATCGGAGGAGGAACTACTGACATTGCTGTATTTGAAAATAACATCATTCGCCATACTGCAGTGATTCCTTTCGGAGGAAACATTGTAACCGATGACATCAAACATGGCTGTAAAGTGATGAAGAAGCATGCCGAATTACTGAAAATCCAGTATGGAAGCGCTTTAGCTGAAGCAGTATATGAAGATGTAGTAATCAGCATCCCCGGACCAAGAGATCGTTCTGCGAAGGAGATTCACAAGAGCATGCTGGCTCAGGTGATACAGTCTCGTATGGAAGAGATCATGGAATTTGTGGTAGCTGAGATTAAAAACTCTGGATACGAAGACAAACTCGTAGCAGGTATCGTGGTAACTGGTGGGGGTTCTCAACTCCAGAACATGAAGGAGTGTGTAGAATACGTAACCGGAATCGATACCCGTGTCGGACTTCCCGGAGAGCATTTGGCAAGTGGATTGGTTGACGAAGTGAATTTCCCTATGTACGCAACCGGAACGGGTTTGGTCATCATGGGACTGGAAGCACAGGAGCTTGCTCCCGTACGTGCAAGTGGAAGAGGGGAATCAGCTATGCAGTACCAGCGAGTAGGTGCAGGAACCTCAGGTCCCCGCATCAGCTTCATCGACAAAGTGAAAACCTGGTTTGAAAGTACGCTAACTAACACAGGCGATTTTATTGAATAGACATAATTATGAATGAGGTAAAACCCGGATCAGAATAGCACCTGTTTTACCAATTATCTCAACCTATAAGCGAAAGTATCATGCAATTTGAATTTCCATCTAAAGAAAATGCCATCATCAAGGTTATTGGTGTAGGTGGCGGCGGCGGAAATGCCGTAAATAACATGCACGAAAAAGGCATAGAAGGCGTAGAATTTATGGTCTGTAACACAGATCTTCAGGCCTTGAATAATAGCGACGTTCCCACTCAGATTCGTTTGGGAGCTAATCAGACAGAAGGACTTGGCGCAGGAGCCAATCCTGAAGTTGGTAAAAAAGCAGCCATTGAGAGCCTTGAAGAGGTTCGTAATTCTCTCATGGACGGTACAAAGATGCTCTTTGTAACTGCCGGTATGGGAGGAGGAACCGGTACAGGTGCTGCTCCGGTAATTGCCGCTATGGCAAAAGAAATGGGTATACTGACTGTAGGTATCGTTACCACTCCTTTCAAATTTGAAGGACCCAGACGTACCCAGCAGGCAATTGCAGGAATCAAAGACCTGCAAAGCCAGGTAGATACCCTGATTGTAATTGACAATAACAATCTCCATAAAATCCTCGGAACCAGCGTGACTATGCGCAAGGCTTTCGAAGAAGCGGATCAGGTCCTGTGCAATGCCGCTAAAGGTATCGCAGAGATCATCACCACCGAAGGCTATATCAATGTGGACTTTGCAGATGTTTGCACCATCATGCGTGATGGAGGTAAAGCTCTGATGGGAACCGCAACAGCTGAGGGTGAAGGCCGTTCAATGAAGGCCGTTGAAGAAGCGATCAATTCTCCATTATTGGATGATTTGGGAGTTCACGGCGCAAGAGGGATTGTTGTAAATATCACAGCTTCTGAAGACTCTCTTCGTATGGATGAGACAACAGACATTGTAGAGCACGTTCAGGCAGAAGCCGGTAATGAAGCTAATATCATCTACGGTATCGTATATGATGAGTCCATGGGTGAGAGAATCCGTGTAACCGTAATTGCTACTCGCTATGATGACAATGCCAGCAGCAATTTCACGGAAGAAACTTTAGAACAGCCCGTAGAGCAAGCTGCAGCCCCTCAGCTAATGGAGCAGGCTCCTATCCGTCGCGAACACCTTCGCAGATTGGATCATAAGGAAAGAGAAGAGCGTATCAAAAAGCTCAACTCTAAAGTCTATGACATCCACGATCCTGAAAGCCTTTCCGGATTGGAGAAGGTACCCGCTTATGTTCGTAAGCAACAGGTACTCTTTGATGCAGACTCTGTTCCTACCAGCCCAAAACTGTCCAGAATTAGTGTAGAGGAAGATGAGGTGAACAAGTACAGAATGAGGGAGAACAATGGGTTTTTACATGACAACGTAGATTAATTCTGTTCCGATTCACAAATCTCAGCAATCGTTCTTTTCAGCTAAAATGAAGATATAGCTATCACAAGTCTGAGATTGTGATTTGGAATTTTTGAATATCATGTACTTTCGGAGCTTCCAGTCTTATCCTATAGGGATGAGCTGGAAGTTTTTTCGTAAATGGTTAAATATTAAGGGAAAGTTCGAGGATGAATTATATTCCGTCTTTCGTATATTTGAACTCCTTCCAAACCCTCACAATCCCTCCCAGAGTATCGGGTACATTCTTTAATCTGTCGTCGAGATGAACGGTAAAAAGTTTACTTTTTGCTTTGCTCTACTGTTATTTATCCTATCCCCTGCTTATTCGACAATATTTACGGTCTCTAATTCAAATGATGCTGGAGCCGGTAGCCTGAGGGAGGCGATTAGCCTTGCGAATACTACTGTAGGATGGGACACCATCCAGTTCAATATTCTTGGAGCAGGCGTGAAGACCATAAACCTGCTTTCTGCTTTTCCTACGATTCAGGACACGCTTTTTATTGATGGGAGTTCTGATCCGGCTTATGTGGGCCTTCCCCTGATCGAGATCAATGCTAATGGACAAACCAATGGCTTCTTTCTAAATGCCAATGCTGCCTTTTCAAAAATTCATGCACTCATAGTGACAAGATCGACTTATGCAGGGATTCAGTCTTTTGCAGACCGGCTGACCATTACGGCTTGTCATATTGGGGTAGATGGAGCTGGAAGCACAGCACTGCCCAACAATTTTATGGGAATCGGTATATATAATTCTAGTCATGTAAATATAGGCGGAACGGCAGCGAATGAAGGAAATCTGGTTGCCGGAAATGGAGGCGTAGGAATCTTCTTCAGTAATTCTGATTCCAGTTTTGTATTGGGGAATAAATTAGGCGTGGATATAAGTGGGACGATTGCCATAGGAAATGCCCAGGGAACCTCAGCAAATTCTTGTAGGGAGATCACTATAGGAGGAAACACGGCTGCACATAGGAATTTGATTTCAGGAAATGGAATTGGTATTCAGATGTATGAAAGCAGTCACAACCATGTTTATGGAAATTATATCGGTACCGATATTAATGGGACGACAGCGATCCCGAATACTTCTAATGGATTGTATGTAAGAGGAGATAGCAATCAAATCGGAGGCATATTGGCGGGGCAGGGAAATTTGATCTCGGGGAATGGAAATGGAGGCATTACCTTGTTCTCAGGAGCAGTTCTTGGAGACTCGGCTTTTGGAAATCAAATTTTAGGCAATTTCATAGGAACAGATATAAGTGGGACCCTTGCCATTCCAAATCGAATGGGAATATCGATAGGGGTTGGTGTACATCGAACAGAAATTGGCGGAAGCACTCCCGCTCACCGAAATGTGATTTCCGGCAATGCTACACAGGGAATTCATATCAATTTTTCAGATTCTACCATCATTTATGGCAATTTCATAGGTACGGATATCAGTGGGACCCTTGCTCTTGGAAATCAAACCAATGGCATTTCGATAAGCAATTGCGGACTTACCTTTATAGGCAATGGGACAGCTGCGGGAGCCAATATTATTTCTGGCAATCAGGAAAATGGGATCATCCTTTCCAACGGCAATGATAGTACCTTTATTCAGCATAACTATATCGGGACAGATTTTTCTGGCCTTCAATATCTACCCAATAGCCTGACGGGTATATACATTCGCTTAAATAATACCAATAGTCTGGTGGGAGGCACAGTGGCAGGTGAGGGTAACTATATTGCCAACAATCTGCAAAGAGGAATTGATGTAAATTCTGCTTCCGCCCTCAACCATCGCATACTCGGCAATAGCATTTATGATCATCCCAATCCCGGTATCTTATTGAGTGGGGGAAACAACAATCAGGCGGCTCCTGATATTACAGGATTTTCCGGGACAATAAATACGACCATAAACGGGACCTTTAGCAGCGCTCCTAATACGAATTATCGATTAGAGTTTTTTAGCAGTCCTACCTCTGCACAAGGAAAGACCTTTTTGGGTTTTAGCAATATCACTACGGATGCTGCAGGAAATTATGGATTGAATGAGACCTTTGCGGTAACAATCACGGCTGCTGAACCCATCCTTACTGCAACAGCTACGGACCCCAATGGCAATACTTCTGCTTTTGGGGTGGAAGCTGTATTGGAAGCCGAAGCAGGACTCGATCCTCTGGCCACTCAAACAGGAGAAAAAATACACTATGAAAATCCTTTGACTCCCTTTTCCCAAATAGAAATCCAATTGCCAGACGCCCGATATTTATCCATCAAATTGCTAAGTCTTGATGGTAAGGAATTGATGAGTCTCTATACAGGAAGCTATGAAAAGGATCAATCCCTGATTCTTAGTTGTGAGCCTTTGAAAAAATTTCCAAGAGGGATTTATTTATTGGAGATTTCGGGCGAAAGTATCCGGCGAATAGATAAGGTTCTGCTAAGCGGATATTGAAGAAATTAAAATAGTCAGCGAGGCTAAAATCATGCTGCAATTTTGTACCTTAATATCTAATTCCTATAGATAGAAGGTCCATTCTTTGCTGCCAGGATTGATGCTCAGAGCCTTATGGAAAAGTCTCCACCTAAAGAATATATCGCCAGGGTAAATAAAGCCCTTCAATTTATCGATGAAAACCTGGACAAGTCTTTAAGCCTGGAAATGGTGGCAAAAGAGGCTAATTATTCTCCCTTTCATTTTCACAGAATCTTTTCGACGGTAATCAATGAACCTCTGAATGCATACATCAGTAGGAAAAAACTTGAAAAATCTGCGGCCAAACTAATTGAAGAAAAAGAAAAAAGCATATACGAGATCGCCCTGGATTTTGCATGGAGTAATAATGCCACTTTTAGCAAAGCCTTTAAAAAATACTTTGGACTCAGCCCCACAGAATTCCGAAAAAGAAGCAAGAACTTTAGCAAGATTGGCAAAACGAAAAGCAAGAATGGACAAATAGAAACTTCTTTTGATACCTACATTCGTAACATAGAATCTCATAAAGAATGGCTGAGTATGCATGGAGAAGTTGAAATCAAGCAAATGCCGGATATACCCATCGCCTTTGTTACTCATATTGGGGATTTTGGAAAAGCACCTAAAGCTTTCCATAAATTGAAAAGATGGGCAGATCCCAGAGGCTTGTTTACGGATGCCCAAAACAGATCTTTAACTGTTTATCATGATGATCCCAATATCACAGATCTTTCCAGGCTGCGGTCAAGTGTTGCCATTATTTTGGAAGAAGCAATTGAGGCAGATGGAGAAATTGGAATAAAGGTGCTCAAAGCCTCAAGATGTGTTTGCGGAAGCTTTAAAATTGGATTTAATGAATTTGAAAAAGCTTGGCAAAGCATGTTTGTCTGGCTATATGAACATGGCTATAACAACCCCAAAAGGGATTGCTTCGAGATTTATTATCCACTCGATCTCGAGCAAAAACGGAATAAAATAAAAGTAGAAATCTACTTACCTATTGATTAAATAAAATGAAAAAACTGTATGTGACAATTGGGGCCGTACTTCTGGTATTGGCCATAGGAGCCTATTTCTTTTTGTCTGCTATTTTCTCCGGCCCCCTTTACCTGACCGGTAGCTTGAAAAGTGAAGCTGCTTATGCTCATTTGTTAAAAGAAGCTCCAGATCAGGGCAAAGAAAATTACTTCCAACTCAATGATGATATTTCCCTTTACTATACTACTCAGGGAAGTGGAAAGCCTGTCCTGATTGTGCATGGTGGCCCAGGGATACCATATGACCAACATTGGGCGGGATTGGATAGCCTGGGGCAGGAGTATCGATATTATTATTACCACCAAAGAGGATGTGGGAATTCTAGCCGACCGTTTGACAAGTTTCCCACTTCTAATTTTTACGAAAACATGAAGTCGCTCAATGAACATCTGGGCTTACCTGCACAGATTGCCGATATCGAGCAGCTGAGACGTATCCTTAAGCAGGATAAAATAGTCCTCATGGGTCATTCCTTTGGAGGTTTTATTGCGAGTTTGTATGCCCTTGAATTTCCGGAGAGGGTAGAAGCTTTGGTACTAATTACTCCTGCGGAAGTTCTGAAAATGCCTTCTGATGGAGATGGGCTGTATGGGGTGGTTGAAAAGAAGTTGCCTGAGGAATACGTAGAGGAATACAGAAGTTATATGGAAAGGGTATTTGATTACTCCAAGTTATTTGAGATGTCCGAAGAAGAATTGGTAGTACAGAATAAGGAGTTTATCCGCTTTTATAATTTGGCAACAAATAATTCTGCTACAGGAGAAGTGAAAGGTATCGGGGGTTGGATACAGAATGCGTGCTTCTTGAGTATGGGCATGAAACATGACTATTCTGAGGCATTGAGAAATATCAAAGCACCCACCCTACTGATGCACGGAAAAGAGGACCTTATTCCCTTGAGTAGTTTGCAGTTATATCGGGAGAATATTCCTCATGCGGAATTGATAGAAATCGAGGGAGCCGGACATTTTCCTTTTGTAGAAAAGCCTCGACTTTTTTCAAATGCAATTGCAGGCTTTTTTGAAAAGTATGGAATATGATAGCTTTTTGCGAATAAACTGATAGGCAGTCGATTATTTGAATTTGTCATACTGTAATACCTGCATTTAGGGAATGAAGATTCTTGCGCTAAAATATCTGCCCCTATTATTTCGAATGATGAAATAGTAAAGATTTGAAGGGAGGCTTTCATCCCGCGGAAATTCATTTTTTGCTCCTTGTAGATTAAGGTTCTTGATTAATTTCCCGGTCTGGTCATATAACTGGAAGGTGAATGAATCTTCAAAGCTTCCCTGATCAATATGAATAAAATCAGTGCTGCTGTAAACCTTCCATCTATCTTCTTCCGAAACAATAAGAGACAAAGTAGAACTCCATTCTTTGCTACCGTCCCAATCTTCCATTCGAAGTCTGAACTGATATTCACCTGGAGGCATGCGTTCAAGGGTAATTTGATAATCAGCCCCCTCATTATTGATTCCTTTAGCAGGTATCCATATCAGGTCTTCCCATTGGCCGGATTGAAAGCTAGATTCAAGCATCATGCCTTTTGAATTGATTTCCGAGAAGGTTTCCCACGAGAGGCTGATATTATCGGCTTCTGCTTTTGCTGAGAAATCTGCCAGGACAACAGGCAGCGTTACATCTCCTATAACTTCAATATCATCAAATGCTATGTCTTCTCCCCCCTGATCGGTGCGAATGACAAAGCGGACGCTTAAGTTCGATGCTCCTCCTGTATTGAAGGTTGACGAGTAAGTAGTCAATGTTGCTCCCAGATCTGAACCATCCGGAGTCCCATTCAGGTCAGTATCTTCTGAAAGGAGACTGGAGGCACTGCTTGCATAGAAAGCTATAGCATTGGTATAACTACCCGTATTTAAATTAGCTTCAGAAGGCAAAGCACCGGCGCTGTTTGCGCCGGTGGCAATATTTCCATCAAATGCATATTGGGCAAGAAATGCATCTTCAATCGCATGATCATTCTCAAAGTTTGTAACCGTATTGGCTGCAACTTTTACTGATACCGTGATTTCATCATAACTGGAAACATCCAGGGTTGCCAGGGTTACATAAGCGGCTTCTCCACTTCCCAAGGGATTTTCCGGAGACTCTTCAGCATCATCTGCTGCCATAAAATAACTGCCATCTATGCCCGTAATTGAAAATGCGATAAAATCATTTTCAGAACCCGCAGTACATTCTGAAGCAACCATTCTCCTATACCAATCCGTATTCCCACAGAAATCTGCAAAATAGTTGGCTTCATACCTGCTCCCATCACCCTCTGTTTCGAAACTTTCGGTCACAAGACTGGTTTGAGCGAAAGATGAATGCGATGGTAATAAAAGAGCAAATGAGAAAATGAGATACTTAAGATTATTTCTAATCTCCATAAATTACTTCTTGATTGTATGGATGTAAGCTCGACGATTCGACCCGAAATGCTCCCCTTAATGGATTAGCTTCTTTGTGGGTATAAACCTTCTGTGCAGATAATGAAATTTAGGGTGATAAAAGGATTCATGATGCTAAATGGCTGACCACCTCCTGTTAAGCCGGTTGTAACAGTTCCTTCCACATTCAAATTATTCTGCAAACCATTTAAGGTTCCCGATCCCTGCTCATCACTATATCCGCTTCCATTTGTCCCGGCAAGGTAATTGTTATTGGGATTCCCTTCTTCACCTTCCTCACTATTTACGATCAATGCTATTCCTCCTCCTATATTTAGGTGAGATTCTGCCTCATGATTATGACTGGGCATATTCAGGATATTGAGAACGGATTGAGAATTTCCTCCTATCATTCCCAGTTGAAGATTAAGATTTCCATTATTTCCGTTTCCAATGGGAATTCTGGCTTTTAAATTGGGAAGTGCGAAAGTAGTCCTGGCATCTCCCCCATAGGTGTTTCCTAAAAGAGAAAAGAGAGCAGTATTGGAAGTAATGGGTAGTGTTTGACCTAGGCAAAAGGCCCAGTTTCTCGGAGCAAAGTTTGCCGCCCATATGCGGATTTCGGCTAGCGTGCCATCCATAATGTTGAATGTATTGATGTTTGAATTTCGAAAGCCGAATATGAATAAATAGGCTGTTTATGCCAAATTTACAGGCACGCATATCTGAAATATTCCATTGTTGAAATAACACAAAATAGGTTTTGTGTGCTTAAAATTTATAAATTAAATGTATTTTCAATAAAAATGAATATTGCCTCGGAGAGCAAAAACGGCCTTTTTTTTACTTTTGTTAGACTTTTATTTCATTCCCTCTTTGTATCTTTCTTGTTCAATTTGAGGTAAGGTAACAATGAGAATTAATACTGATTTCAGGGCAGCCCATTCCTAATACCTCTTTAGGAATAAATTTCCAGAAATTTCTTCTTAAAGAGCGGAAGAAGAAAATGAATGAGATTACATTTTGATATACTTAATTTACTAAGGGAAAAGGGAGGAAGACTGATTCTTTAAGTTTAAGCCCCCAAAAATAATACGATCCATTAACCTCATCATTATGAAATCTCTATTAGCTATTGCCTTCAGCATCCTGATCGGCCTGAGTGTATCCGCCCAGACCTCCTTGATTGGTGTTTGGAAAGGAAAAACTGTAAAAAACGGACAGCCTATGGGCTTTATCCTTAAGATGCACAAGAATGGGAGTTTTACCATGGCCTATGACCTCAATCCAAACGAAGTTTCGGTAAAAGGAAAGTGGTCTTTGACTGATCGTGTGTTGAGCTTCAAGAATTCTGATGGTATTCTGCACCTGAAACCTTTTACAGGACAACTTAGGGCTGGAGATGATCACATAATCAGCTTTCGGAAAAAAGGCAAGACTCAAAAGTATGCCCTCATTAAAGGCCCTTTTACGCTAATGGGTTGGGATGAAGGCGTAGCTGCGGTGGTCATCAATCATGAGGAGCAATACAGCATTAAGAAATAAACAAAATTTATTCCCGGGGAGTAATCCGTAAAATCGCGTCAGGCTTATTAACCAATGCATAGAGCGCACCATCGGCTCCAAATTTTAAACCACGAATCCTGCCGTAGTTTTTGAGGATTATTTCCTGGGAAATTACTTTTCCTTCAACAATTCTTAGCCTCCTGATTTCTTCGAATGCCAGTGCGCCCACAAAGAGATCATTTTTCCATTTAGGAAAGGATTCCCCCGAAGAAAAATCAATCGGACAAACGGCTATAGAAGGTGTCCAATGTAAAACGGGCTGTTCCATGCCTTCTTTTTCCGTCAAATTCGAAACCATATTCCCATCGTAATTTTTCCCGTAGGTGATAATGGGCCATCCATAATTGGCAGCCTTTCGGATGATATTCAACTCATCTCCCCCCATAGGTCCATGCTCTGTCGCCCAAATATCACCTGTTTCAGGATGTAGGGCCAAACCCTGCGTATTTCTGCTACCCAGGGCATAAATTCCTGGCAAGGCTCCTTCTGTATCTACAAAGGGATTGTCCTCTGGTATACTTCCATCCGGGTGTATGCGAAAGATCTTTCCATTTGCCCTGCTCAAATCCTGACAATCTTCTCCAAAATCCAGATCTCCTATGCTAAAGTAAAGATAACCCTCTTTGTCAAAGAGCATTCTGCCCCCCCAACGAGTCGCCATCCTTACGCGAATACTTTTGGGAGCACTAAATAGATCCTGGTTTTCTGTCCATTGATAATCTTTGATTTTTCCCCGTACGATTTTCGTCATAGCAGCTGAAGTCCTGTCTCCAACTATCCCATCCGTTTGACTAAAAGCCAGGTATACCCAGCCATTCTCATGATAATCAGGATCGAGGGCAATATCCATTAGTCCACCCAGGGTTCCGGTGAAAATATGCACTTCAGGCAAGCCTGTAATTGGTTTCGGATCCACTTTCCCCTTTCTCAGCCAACGCAACTGCCCTTTCTGCTCACTGATTAGGGCCAGATCTTTATGAATGAATTCGATTCCCCAGGGGGTCTCGATCTTGCCTTTACCGATAACCTCTACCGCTAATTCATAATCCTCCGTTTGCAGACTTTTTGGAAAATTTCTGCTCACATTTGCTGAGGTCTTTTGGGCTCGCATGATTACATCCACGATAGATCTCACAGCTGCATTACCCAAAGATTCCTTCCAGCCGATCATTTCTGTACCCGGAATTCCAAATCTAATGTTTCGGCTAATCAAGCTCCTGCTTTTGCCATACTGCCAATCATCCTTAATCAAAGCGGTAGCGATTCCTCCTTCCATATTAGCCCCATGACATCCGCTACAATACGTCTTGTATAAACTGGATCCATCCTGACTTTTTAGGGATGGAATGAGACAAATGCATAAGTATAGTAGGACAAAGAAATGTTTTGACATGAGAATTAATGTTTGAACATACTTCGAGTTTACGATAAGGTAGAGGAAAAGGAAAAAACCAAAATCAATTTGGTCGGTGATTTTATATCGTTTGCCGTAAATGCAGGCATTCTGATCTAAATGCTGAACCTTTCGGGAATAAAGCGGTTCAGTTTGTAGCCTAACATACAAATTAAACACACATTCAGTAAAGAATCTAACGAAAGCTGGGAAATGAATTTAAAATCATATTTACTTTTTGCAACTATCCTTTTTAGCACATTTTCTCTGTCATTATCTCAAGGTGGTAGACAAGGTCAGGGAGGATGGAACCGTGAAGCCATGAATATTGGAAGGCTTTATGGAAAGGTAGTTGATGATGCAGGCAAAGGTATTGGCTATGCGTCTGTCCAATTGATCGGGATGAAATTTGATCCCAAGACGAAAAGCCGTACAGAAGCTGTTTTAGCAGGACAAATCACCAAAGAGAATGGTGATTTTGATCTTACAAAATTGCCGGTCATGGGTGAATTTACCCTTAAGATCAGTGTCCTGGGATATGCAACCATTGAACAAAAAGTTGATTTCGGATTAAAGCGTCCGGAAGGTGGGGGAAAAGCTACAGCAGACGGACAAAGACCGGGTGGAAGACCTGGTTCCGGTGGATGGGGGGCTATGGCTGGAGGAAACTTTGACAAAGACCTCGGCAACATCAAGCTGGCAACCCAAACCACTACATTAGATGAAGTAGTTATTGAAAGTGAAGCTACTTTGGTTAAGCTTGAATTAGATAAAAAGATATTTAAAGTAGATCAAAACTCTGTAGCTGTTGGAGGTACTGCGGAAGATGCTTTAAGAAATGTTCCCTCTCTATCAGTAGATATAGATGGCAACCTAACCTTGAGAAATGCGGCTCCTCAACTCTTTGTAGATGGAAGACCCAGTACCTTGACCCTGGATCAAATTGCTTCTGATGAAATAGAGTCTGTTGAGGTCATTACCAATCCTTCCGCTAAATACGATGCATCTGGTGGACAGGCCGGGATCGTGAATATAGTTCTGAAGAAAGAAAGAAAAATTGGATACAATGGAAGTTTAAGAGCGGGTATAGATACAAGAGGAGGATTCAATGGAGGAGCCAATATCAATGCAAGAGAAGGAAAGTTAAATGTATTCCTGAGTGCCAACCTCAACCAACGAATTAGCAAAGGAGAGGGAGAGACGGATCGCTTCAATCTATTAGGAGCGCCCCTCACCAATGTACTTCAGGACACTGAAAATGAATTTACCGGAACCTTCACAAGTTTCAGAGGAGGAGTTGATATTTTCCTGGATAACCGAAATACCCTTACTTTTTCCGGTTCATTTACGAGAGGAAGCTTTGATTCTTTCAATGAAATAGGAATCACCAATGATACCTTGAGTGGAGATCAAATCGTCGGAAGTGGACTTTCCCAACGTCTATCTACCTCCGAGAGAATGTTTAGAAATATGGGAGGATCGGTTCTCTTTAAACACCTTTTCCCTAAAAAAGGAAGAGAATGGACGGCAGATATCAATATCAATGAGGTGCGCACAGAAGGAATCGGAGACTTTACCAATATTTTCCCTGGATTTACCAGTGTAGAAGAGCAGGAAAATGATGGGGGCTCAAGATTCTTTACCATTCAAACCGACTATGTGGAACCTATTGGGAAAACCGGAAAAATGGAGGTAGGGGTCCGTGCAGCTCTGAGAGATTATGACAGCGAGAATGCCTCTTATTTGTTTGATAGAGATAGTGGAGAGCGTTTCAGAGTGCCAAACTTTGCAGATGAATATCAGTTCCAGGACGCAGTTTATGCGGGTTATGCGACTTTTAGCCAGCAGTTTACTTCCGGATGGAGCTACCAATTGGGCCTAAGAGCCGAAAGCAGCCAATATACAGGAGAGTTACCTGAAACCGGAGATGTCTTTGAGAATGATTTCCCTTTCAGTTTTTTCCCAAGTTTATTCCTGACCAAAGAGATCAACAAGCAGGACAATATCCAGCTTTCTTATAGCCGTCGAATCAACCGTCCCAGCTTTTTTAGATTGCTTCCGTTTACAGATTTTTCCGACTCTCTCAACCTGAGAAGAGGAAATCCGGATTTGTTACCTGAGTTTACCAACTCTTTGGAACTTACCTATCAAAATATCATCACGAAAGGACATGATTTCCTCCTTTCGATTTATTACAAGCAGGCCAATAACCTGATCACCAATTATCAGTTTTTGGAAACCATCGGAGACAGAGAGGTGATCATGACCAGCTATGCCAACTCAAATAATAGTGAGGCATATGGTACGGAATTCACCATGCGAAATACCTTTAGCCCGCAAATAGAATTGACTTCGAATGTCAACCTATATCAATCAAAGGTAGATGCGAGTAATGTGGAAGAGGGTTTGATAAACGAGCAGTTTACCTGGTTTATCAAAGAGAATTTGGTGATTAAATTACCTGCTCAGTTTCGCTTGCAAATTACGGGTGAATACCAGAGTCCTGCTGCCTTTATCCCAAGTAGTGGTGGACGGAGATTTCAGTGGAGAGGCGTAAGTAATACCGCTCAGGGTTTCAGAAAAGAATTCTGGTTTGTAGATGCTGCTTTACGTAAAGACCTTTTCAAGCGTAAAGCTAGTCTGACCGTTAGTATAAGAGATATATTCAGAAGTCGCAGAACTGGAACCTATACCGAATCTGAATTCTTCATCCAGGACAGTTGGAGAATCAGAAACCCACAAGTTGTAAGAGTGAACTTCTCCTACCGCTTTGGTAAGCCAGATATTTCTCTCTTCAAACGTAAGAATACCAACTTCAATACGAATGGAAGCGACATGATGAACTAAGAATTATTCTATTGATACACGCTAACAGGAGCCAACCACGAGTGGCTCCTGTTTTTTTTATGCCTGATGTTGATATGAGTTGACATCCTGGGGTCTAACATCTAAAACGCAATACTTAAATTTTTTTACCATGAGCAAAAACACAATACAATTGCTAAGCTTTCTATTTTTGCTGGGCCTTTTCCAGCTTTCTGATGCCCAGGTGCTGTATGAAGAAAATTTCAACATTCCCGGAGAGGGAATTATGGGTCCACAACCCCCCACGATTCAAATTCCGAGTGGAGCCTGGTCTTTGACTGGTGATTTTTCGGGCTTAACAGCAAGTTCTGATTATGTGATGACGATGACAGATGGGGGTGAAAGTTTTCTGGAGGCGCAGGATACGGATGCAGTCATTTGTTTTGAATCTGATCCCATAGATATATCGAGCTATGATTCCGTAAAGCTAAGTGCTTCTTTATCTGAGTTGGGTGATTTGGAAAGTTCGGATTTTTTCGATCTGATTTTATGGGTAGATGGAGAGGAAAGGCTAATTCAAAATTATCAAAATCTGGGTTCTGCTTTACATACCCTGACAGGAGATAAGCCGGATGATGAAGACTTTGGGGAAATAGAAGTGGTGGAAAAGCTTCAGGGCAATTCCCTGATCATTAAGATCTGTTTTAAGAACAATGCCGGCACAGAACAATTGAGAATTCATCAGCTAAAAGTAGAAGCTCTGGATGTACCTGCGCCTGAAGCTGAGATAGGAAGTTTTAGCCTGATAAATGCTCAGTCTAACTTGCCCATAGCGGAGTATGACCCTATTGCGAATGCTGCCTATATTGACCTGATGGCGATTGGGACAGCTTTGATCAATTTCAGATACAATGCCAGTCAAAAAGCAGATCGAGTGAAATTGGGAATAAGTCGGCAAGGCTTTAAAATTGAAAGCATTGATGATGAGGCTCCCTTTTCCCTGTTTGGAGATCTAAAGGGGAATTATTTATATCCCCCCAGAGATTTCTTAAGACTTTTGTGGTTGACTGCAAAAGGGCCATTGAATTTGTATGCCCTTGAATATGAAGATGGACAAAGCTTTCCCTTCAGGAAAACCCACATTCTCTTTGATCTCTCCCTAGGCTCACGCCCTTTGAGGGAAGTACCTTTAGAGCTAAGTAATGCCTTTGAATTGTTCCCCAATCCGACGAATGGAATTACGATACTTCAACTTTTGCCAGATATGAGAGAACAGGAACTTGAGGTATTTGTGTTTAATGCGCAGGGACAACTGCTTCATCATGAATCTCTGGCAAGGAGGATGAGTGTGAAACTGGACTTGGAGAAATATCCGAAAGGATTGTATTTCGTCAAGCTCCAGGGGGCAGATCATCAATTTGTGAAAAGATTATTCCTTCAATAAGGAAGTGGGAGGGATTCGGAATTTATCCGAATCCCTTTATACTCTATAAAAAGAAAGGAAGGCCCTAAGACCTTCCTGCGAAAAACATGATTATAATCCTTTACTCTTATTATTTCCCTAATTTTTTATCAACTTTTTTCTTGCCCAATTCCCCTCTGTATCCCGTAAACTAATCAGGTAGATTCCAGGGCTAAAGTCCACAAGAGATAGTGGGATTATATTTCCATTATTTCGCATTTCTTTTTCATAAAGCAATTTCCCCTGCAGGTCCAGAACTTCGATTTGTATGTCTTCATGTAGGGAGAAGTCACTCAACTCCAATTGGAAATTAGAGCTGCCGGGATTTGGAAAAATATTGATTTCTTTTTCCTTTTTGGCTAAGGGACCAAAGATTCCATTGGCATTATTGGGGCTTGTCCAGTTGAGGGAGGGTTCTTCATCTTCATTGGTGGTCGTTTCATAGACAAGTAATGCCGTCGCATTTCCTTCCTGCATCCAGATATACTGAACGGCAGTATCCTTTTGCCCGACAAAAAAGCTGGAATCAATTCTAATCCGTTGTACTCTAAATCGCAGTACATCCGTAAAGGTCCCGGCAGGAGTAGTAAGGCTCCCATAGCCATCTGCCGTTACTTCTCCTTCAATCCCATACACAGCGGTAAAGCCAAAGCCACTTACCTCTTGCCGGGAAGAAAAAGTATAGCTGTCCTGATAAGTCAGAGGATACTTAAGGGCATCATCATTGTCTGTATATAGGGTTTTGTTTAGCAGACTGGAATCAGAGGGATCCCAGCTAACTCCGCCCAGAGTTACTCGCTCGGACTGATCTGCAAATTCGTATTGATACAATTCAAAGCCAAAAATTTCCCAATAGATAATATGCGTCGCAGATGGAAAGTCGGAAGCCAGCGGATTTCCCGTAGGTGCCAGAACTTCAAAGCTAAATAGAGCAGGAGCCTCAGCTGTATCCAGGTTTGCGAAATTCCAGCTTTGATTTGCTCCTCCCGGCCCAGGATCAAATCCCGTAGGATCAGAAAGAACTGCATCCCAACTTTGACCGATTTGCGGATTGGAGGCAGAAGTCAAGGTAGTTTGGGCGGAAAGTCCCTGGAATGAGAATACCAGAAATAAGCCCCAAATTGGGTGTAAAAAAGCGTTTTTCATGTGTCAAGATTTAGAATGAAAAAAGGCTAATAGATGAGGGGCTAATGGCAGTCAAGTAGCTTAAAATAAAGTCAGGGAAACGTACTTTGTCAGGAATGGGCAGGATAAGAGAAGGGAAAGGAAGTATTTTGTCGGCTTTCGGAAGAATCGATAGATTGGGGACAATTCTTTTTATCCTTTGCCGGGAAGCTTTTATCTTAAGCCCAATGGATAGTTTGATCAGATATATAAGCCAGAGAATCTCGGTTTCGCAAGAACTTGAACTTGCTATCAGGAAAGCTTTTGTTGAAGAAAAACATGAATCGGAGCATTTGATTCTCCAGGAAGGACACTATGCCCAGAAATTATATTTCATTGAAAAAGGGATAATCAGGGCATTCTATCACGGAGATGGAAAAGAAGTTTCGAACTGGTTTTATGCGGAGGGCTATCTTTGTACTTCCTGGTACAGCTTTCTAAGAGAAGAAAAAAGTGTTGAGAACCTTCAGTGTATTGAAGATTGCCACTTATATGCGATTACTTTACATAGGTATCAGGCTTTGTTCCGAGACTTCCCGGAAATGGAAAAATTTGGACGCCTGATCGCAGAAGAGCAGCTTTCCTTCATCGATTATATGTCAAGGGGATATTTATTCCTTTCAGCCAAAGAAAAATACGATCTGCTCCTTTCTTTCTTCCCCGATATAGAGTTACGGGTGAAATTGGGGCAGATCGCATCTTATCTCGGGATCTCTCAAGAGACTTTAAGTCGCATTAGGCTTAAACGCTAATCTATCTTTTAAAGCCTCCATCGATCCAGTTTTTTATTTGTGTTCGTTTGTCTTCGGATAAAGGCCCACTGGGGGGCATGGGATTTTGGGCATCATTGATTCGATCCCAAAGTTTCCCTGATTCTCCGGCTTCTTTTACTCCTTCATAAGCATTGAGTAAAAGTCCGGCACTGGGGGCACTCCCTCCATGGCAAGTGATGCAATAATTGTTCATGAGCCTGGAAATCTGAGGTTCATAGGCCACAACTTCCGGATTGATCACTTCCCGGGAACAGGCAGTCAGGATGAGCAAGAAACTCACCACAAGAATGATTCGATACATGTCTTAGAGCTGGATGTTTATGGTGGAAAGATTGAGGGTATGATCACCTTCGGGAAGAACAGTTATCTTCTGACTTTTAGAGCTGATATCTCCCGAGCCAGGCAATTGATCTCCATTGTGATCCGCAATGACTGTCAGATAATAGCTACCCGGATGCAGATAAGTGAATTGGAATTGCTCAGCATCAGCCTCCAGTTCTGGAAAATGAAGGATGCTGTTGAAAGCTTCAGCGGAAATGAATCCATTTTCGTCAGTAAGAGGTTTCTCTGATAAGTAAACCATCAAGCGATCATCGTTGATCTGGCTACTTTTTTCGAACTCAATTTCCAATAAGGCTAAATGAGGATGATCAGTGATAGGAAATGGGTCGCCAGATTCCTGCCCCAAAGTAAATACATCATTTTCATTCCCCTGAGCCAGAAAAGAAGCGGACAATGGCGCTTGCTCACCTTCAGCTATATACAAATAGTCCATATTGAAGCCATTACTCAAATCAAGCCCTGGCTCATTTTTTGGAAATCCTACTTGATCTGCGGCTGTTTGGGCGAGGCTTCGATCTGTATTAACTCCCTGAAAGGCCATGTGGCGAGTTGGGACCATATTTTCCCCCAATCGACTGGTGTAGGCACTCCAGTTCAAACTATCCCCGCTAAACTCCAATTCCATATACATCACTTTGGCTCCACCTATCGCATCCACCAATCTGTAATAATCTCCTCCCGGATCATTTCGCACACTATCCAAGACAAAATAGCTGATGCGATAAATTCCACTCAATACTCCTCCATTTCTCGCCATAATCGTTCGGGTGCCTTTATAATCACTTACAAAAAAAGAGGTCAGCAAATTGCCCATAGATCCTCCTTCGTGGATGCCAAATACATGCGAGGAAGAAATAGGGCGATAATCAAAAGCAAACCAATCCCAGTCCCAGGCCAGGACTTTGTTCTTGCCTTGCCAATGACCCTGCATACTTTCGAGGAGTTCAAATCCTTTTTGATTTATATCAATGGGGTGGATTTCTTCAGCTGCTTCCGGAGCGGGGCTGGGAGATGGATTAACTGCTTTGCTGCATGCATAACTCAACATGCCCAAAAGCAATAGGTATATAATCAGTAAATTTTTCATGCTCCAAAACTATTGGGAAGCTTTGGAGACTTTTTTGATCTATGTCAAAAATGCTTTTCTTTTTCCCCTTTAGCTTTGTACCATAAAGGAATTTGAATCTTATGAAAGAACGTAAATGGAGAACAATTGCAGGATTGATCCTGCTGTATATCGCAGTTCTGATGAACCTGAGCTGGGTATGGGGCATCCTCTTTCTTCTGTGGGTAATTCCGGATTTATTTAGTGGAATTACCTATTTCCTGGAGCCTATTTCTAAAAACGAACATCCTGTTCTGTACTGGCTAATCATGTTAAGCTGGGTATGGATGGCTGTCTACATGCTTCTAATTCCTTTCTTCCCATCATTAGCTTAATACAATGAATACTTATCAAAATATGCCAATTCTACCTATCGAAGCCTATACTTCTCAAGAGTGGCTGGACCGGGAAAAGCGGATCATTTTTGGAAATAGCTGGCAATTCGCAGGATTTATGGAAGATCTCTCTGATCCGGGAGACTACCTGACTGTACAGTGTGGGTTTCAAAATATTCTGCTAGTCAAAGGGCGAGATCAAAGAATTCGGGCTTTTCATAACCTTTGCAGGCATCGAGGCACCCAACTCCTTAGGGCCGTAGGTAAAAAGCAAAAAGCCCTGACTTGTCCTTATCATGACTGGACTTATGATTTAAGCGGGCAATTGATCAGTGTACCGGAAAAAGAAAAGGAATTTCCAGATTTGGAAATCGATAAAATCTGTCTTCATAAAGCCAGCGTGGATATCTGGAGAGGCATGATTTGGGTTCATCCAAAAGCAGATGCGCCCTCTATCATTCATTATTTTGACGGAATCGCTGAACATCTGGGACCGCATGACCCCATGCGCTTAATAGAGTATCCAGATACGAAAATCGAAAAACTCATCAAGGCCAATTGGAAAATTGTGGTCGAAAACTACATCGATGTCTACCACCTCGCACATTTACACTCCAATACCCTTCAAATGTACGATCATGCCAAAGCCGAATTTGGCTTTGTAAATGATCACTACATGTTTTGGGAACCTCTGGTGAAAAAATATAAGGACAATCTCGATCAGTTGATTCCCTATAAGCGAATCGCTGAAATGACAGATGAATATATAGGTGCCTATGTGCCCTGGCTTTTCCCAAGTCTGGGCCTTTCGGAAACAGAGTCAAGCTGGAGCACTTTCCATGTTATTCCACTTGCACCTGATCTCACCAAAGTGGTATTAAGGTCCAAACTTGAGCCCATGACAGATTGGGAATACATGAGGCTGGGAATGAAAAGCGGTGAAGCCTGGAAAAAGATCATGGGAGTTGATACCAAATATAAGAGCGAGGATCCCAATGATCCTATGGCAAGTGGGGATTTCATGGAAGAGGACATTTTCGCCTGCGAGCAACAACAAAAGTCTTTGACTAATCCTCTTTTTAGTATAGCTGCATCTGCGAAACAAGGAGAGAGTCCCATCCGAAATTTTCAGCAGATCATAGCAGGCTGGATGAAAACAGAACAAAATTAATCCCTCAGGCATGTCTGAACAATTTCATAAACTCACGGTATCAAAGCTGGAAAAGCCCATTAAGGATGCGGTGAGAATAAGCTTTACCCTTCCAAAGCATTTAATCAAAGAATTCTCCTATCATCCGGGTCAGCATCTACTTATAGAGTTTGAGATTGAAGGGGAATCCTATCGCAGGACCTATTCGCTAAATAGTTGCCCCTTCCTGGAAGAAGACTTGCAAATAAGCATTAAGCGGGTGAAAGCGGGAAAGGTCTCCAACTTTGCTAATGATCAGCTTAAGGAGGGAGATACATTGAAGGTTATGAAGCCCAAAGGTCGCTTCTTTGCCCAAATAACTGCTGAAGCCTATAAAAGCTATTATCTTTTCGCTGCCGGAAGTGGGATCACGCCCATTTTTTCGATCCTGAAATCTATACTTGTAGCTTCTCCTTATAGTCAGGTGTATTTATTCTATGGGAATAAAAATCAGGACAGCATCCTGTTCAATGAAGAATTGAAAAGTTTGCAAGCGGAATACAAGCAAAGATTAGAAATCGTTCATATCCTCAGTAATCCCGGTCTCTGGTCAAGTTGGGAAAGTTGGAAGGGGAAAAAGGGACGAATTAATTCCAGGGAAATAGAAGATTTTATTAACCATCATCCCCCCATCGCTCAGCAAACCGAATATTTTATCTGTGGTCCATCTTCTATGAATCTGGATGTGAGAAAAAGTCTGATGGAATTGGGCATTCCTGCAGACTTGATCCATATTGAGCATTTTTCCGCCAATCAGGATGAGGGTATCCGAAAAATTGATTCAGTAGACCATGCTAACATAGAGCTAAGTTATCAGAAGAATTCCTTCCATTTCGAAATGAAGAAAGGGCAAACGATTCTACAGGGACTCAAGGAAAATGGAATTGAGGTACCTTATTCCTGTGAGAGTGGAGTTTGTGGTAGCTGTGTAGCGAAGCTTCGGGAAGGAAGCGCTGAAATGAAAACTTGTATGGCCCTGGATGACAAAGATATTGAAGAGGGCTATATCCTCAACTGCCAGGCATTGGCTACCTCAGAAAGACTCAAAATAGAAATTCCCTAATCAGGCGATTGGAAATTCAATCTTTACGGAAGTACCCTTTTGAAGCTGACTTTCGATCTGCATCTTTCCTCCCCATTGCTCGATGATCTGATGGATTAGATTGAGGCCGAGACCGGTTCCTTTCTCCCCGGAAGTACCCTTTTCACTTTTCAGGCTTCCTTTTTGTCTAAACTCTTCCAATTGTTCGGGACTCATTCCTTTTCCCGTATCGCTTACCTCCAAATACAAATACTTGTCTCTTTTCTCAGCACTCATTTTGATTTTGCCCTGCTCCGTGAACTTTATGGCATTTCCCAGAAGGTTATTGAGCACGACAGCTAATCCATTCCTATCTACTTTGGCTTCCAGGTCATCGGCTATTGAAATTTCCAATTCATTTTCTTTTGCCCGACTACTCTCTTCATAGGAATCCATTACTTCCTTAGCCAATGATCTCAGGTAAACCCTCTCCCATTGAGGCCGGTAATTACCCAATTGCTGTATGGACCATTGTAATAGATTATCCAAAAGATTTTTAAGCTGTATGCCCTGCTTTTCTAGTTGCTCGGTCAATGCCAGCAATTTATCTGTATTGTCGTTTTTGATATGGTAGGTGAAAATCTTTCCCAGGCTTTGAAATCCACTAACCGGGCCTCGAAGGTCATGCGCAATAATTCCAAATAAACGATCCTTGGTCTGATTTAAAACTTCCAGTTCATTCGCCTGAGCTTCTATTTTGATTTTATTGCTCCTCAGCCTGAACATGAAGTATACAATACCTAAAGCGATCATAGCCAGAAATAGTGCCAGCAGCATGGCAAAGTTGCGCTGTATGCTCGTCTGGTCCAGTTCCAGGCTTTGGATCTGATTAGCCTGGGCAAGGTTCTCAATTTCCGCCTCTCTTTTCTCTGCTTCGAAGCGTGTCTGCATTTCCGCAACCTCTTCATTGAAGTTTTTTCGGCTAAAAGAATCCTGAAGCTGGGAGTAGTTAAGTAGGTTTCGGTAAGCCGCAGCTGAATTTCCTGCAGCAGAATCACATTTTGCCAAACCCTCATAAGCAACTGCCTGAGAAGAGATATCATCGAGTTTACGGGATATCTCCAGAAGCTGGTCAAAATTGCCCCTTGCCGAACGGAAGTTCCCTTGTCTCAAATCAATTTCCCCCAAACGCTGAAAACTTCGAACCCGAGCTGCTTCAATATTCATGCGCGCATACATCTTATCGGCCTCCTGAAAATAATTCTTGGCATTATCCAGGTTATTGAGTTCCATTTCCACTTCGCCCAAATAAGCATAAGCTGTCGCAACACTAGGTGGATACTTATCTTCTAATCCCTGATCTCGGGCACGTTCCAAATAGAGGATAGCCGTATCTGTTTTCCCCATTTCCTTATAAATCGAAGCGAAGTCCAGCCAAATCATAGAACGGTATCCACTGGGATGTTCTTTATCTAATTCCAGCATTTCTTTCGCATGATCCAACGCTTTCTCATACTCCCCAGCCCCACGATAATGTGCAAGAAAGAGGCGAAGGCTTTGGCGGATGGGAGAGATATTACTGGTTTCTCGACCCAGCTTCAAGGCATTCTCTGAATAATAAATAACCGAGTCTTTGAAATCCTTGACCTGATAACAATTGGCTATGTTGACATAATTATCGGCTAGAACGGCGCGCCGATTTCTGGCTTCATTGATCTTTACAGCTTGCCTGAAAAAATAAAGGGCAGAATCTACCTTGAAATTCCTGTAGTAGAGGGCAATTCCATTATAACAGGAAGCCATAAGGCTGCTATCATTCAGCTCCATCGCCTGTTCCAGAACTTTGCTGCGATAGCTATGGGCCAGGCGAGGGTTTTCGTATTGTAGCAGGTAAGCATAATATTCGTAATTCCGCGCATGGAAGCGTTTCAGCTCTTCCGTACTATCCTCAATCATCTCAATGGCCTTGAGGATAAAGTCTTTGGCTTGCTGACGAGATACGGCCGGGATACTGAGGGCCATGGTGCGGTAGGTCTCAGCGATGAGCAGAGAGTCTCCAATTTGATAAGCGATTTGCTGAGCTTTTTGGGCCGCCTCCAGCATTTCCTGATTTTTGGTCAGTTTATATTTGACTTGCGAAAGGACATCATAGGTTTCATATCTTTTGCGATCAGGATCAGATTCTTGCAATTCTGCCTCAGCCAGCTCTATGTATTTCTCCGAGGAATCAATCTTTACCTTGTCAAAATTTCGGGCCAGAGAGATATAGAGTTCCAATTTTTCTTCATGAGAATTGGTAGCCGCTAATTCCGTTTTCAGACTATCGAGAGTCTGATTTTGCGATAATAGAAATAAGGGGAATATCAGCAGAAAGCTAAGTAGGGCAGTAGTTCGATAGATCATAAAACAGGGCTTGGAAATTCCAATAGGCGATATCACAAAGCTAGGAAAATTTGTTAGCTCCCCAAAGTCGTCAACACCTCCAATGCCCAGGGATCCTTTGATTTTTTCAGGTTCCTGAGCGCATGCTTGATGATCCATTTTCTTTCTTTTGACTCAGCAGGCATCCATCCTGATATCAGCTCTTTGCCGAGGCTATAATTGTCTTTGAGAATATCATTGAGACAATTGGCTACGGATTTCTGAACGTATTTTTTAGGATCGTCTTTGAGTTTATTGAGAATGGGGAAAAGAGGTTCTGGATCGTCGATAAATTGCTGGAGTTTGGATGCCCAGGGCAATTTAGGTCTACCTCCTTCACTGGCCAGTCTTCGCAAATGAAAGTTGTCTGCTTCTGCCCATTTCTCCATGATGGCCAGGGTCTTTGCCGGATACTTTTCCAGATAAGGCCGGATGCAATACTCCCCTGTATTCCGCCGGGTAATTTCAGATATGGCCTGCATGGAAATATCAAAATGATTCAGGCCGTATTTCTCCACATATTTGGCTATGGGCATGATCCAGTAGAAGCGCTTGAACATATCTACTTCCTTTTCATTCTCCGGACCCAGAATTTGAATAAGCAGTCGGATATTTGCTTCATAGCCTTTGCCCAATTGCCTTTCGAATTCGTCTGCGAATACTTCTATGCGGTCTTTAAGTTCAAGTTCTGGAATATGCTGAGAGATGCTTTGGATGAATGAGGCTTTATTGAAAGCTGGATTAATCTCCAGAATCTTATCCGAGAGCATTGCTGCCAATTCTTCATCAAACCAGAGTTTGAGTTGTTTATAGGCCATAAAAATCTAGTAGTTTACATTGTCCTGACGCTTGTCAATCAATTGAAACAAACTTCCTTTAGCAGAAGCAGGATCCCCTTCCAAATGGTATTCCTTTCCACTTACCCAAACCTTGATCCCTATTTTTTCAAACTTATTATCGGGCCCTGAATGGTAAATTTCGTACTTGGCCGAAGCATTTGAAAAGCTAAGGGAAGCTTCATCTTTGAAGTCGCTAAAGCTAAAGTGTTTTTCTCCGTTCCATTTATCTTTTTCATTCGGAAAGTTGAATTCCAATTCTTTATTGGGCTTTTCCAATGCATAAGCAAGGATCGCATCATTATAGCTATAGACAAGCACTTCCTTTCCATTCTTCTTCAGTTTAAAGCTCAACATGATGCTCAGCTCTTCAGAATCTTTGATGAGTCGACTACTTGTGGTCTCTTTCCACTCACCATTTACCCAGGTCTTTTCTTTCTCAATGCTTAAAGGATAAGCCGTACCATCTTCTATGCTTTGCTGCCGGAGTACTGCCTGATCGTTTAGCCAGACATACTCAGATACTTCATGATAGCAGCATCCGCTTTTTGCATAGGTGATCAGGCGGGAACGTTCCCTGTCGACTTGAAACATCCCACAATGATAATGGGCAAGTTCTGTCAGGCTTTCATTATAGTGCAGTCGATCCCCTTTATTCAGGTAGATGTCATAAGAACTTTGATGATAGCAGGATTCCTGCCCATCCTGTAGGGCCAGGTCTTTTATTCCATCAAAATTGAAATCTTCGTAAATAATGATCGATTGTTTGGCGTAAGGAATGCTTACCCTTGATCCTGGATACTCTTCCAGACTCAGAACTACTTCTTCAGCCTCAATTTTGATGAGTTCTCTATTCGTCTCAGTTTCTATTAGATGAACCTGGGCTTTCTTAAAGATTTCGTCTTCAAAACCCGCCGCGATCCGAACAATCGCATAATAGGAGTCTGAAAAGTCATCAATCCTGACTTCAATTTGAGCGGGAAGAAAAAGGGGAAATAGAAGGAAAGCGAGAATGAGCCTTTTCATCGTCTGTGTATTGCTGTGTTCCCGCTAATTTACACTTTCCTTTCGTAATTGTTTACCTACTTAATTCTCAGGTAGAAGACGTCCGAATAGGTTCTTAAGTTTAGCTTGGAATACTGCTCATCAGCAAAGATAAAATTGCCTCTATAGGTGTGAATATAATGTTGTGTGGTCAGAGGAACTCCTGCCTGTGGCCGTTTTAAGGCACCTCTGGAAGTTATGTAATCATAGCCGTAATTTCTTTTGGGGGCAGGTCCAAAATAGTCAATTCTCCATCGACCGAAGGCTTTGTCCATCCGGCTGTAATGGGTCTTGCCTGCAGCATCTTCACTGATGATTGCCAGGGTGAAAGGGGCTTTGTGTTTAAATAAATAGGGAGCTGCATGCCAGTAAACTTCTTTGATTTTGTGTGCTCGAATATATGAGAATTCACCTATTGCTACGTCCTCGAGGGTATCTAATTGAGCTTCTAAATGTGTGAGCATAGGTTCCAAATCATAGACGTAGCAAGTGTCTTTGGACGTCTTGGAAGTCATCATTCCATAAGGACGCTCTTTATAATAAACGATGCTCTTGATGCTGGTTTCTTTACGATTATGCTTGCGTAGAAATTCATGGAGCTCAAGTTGAATCTCATAAAGCCTTTCCATGCTTTCTTTCTTTTTCGTAGTCAGAACGATTAAAGGAATGTAATAGAGGTTGTTGCCTAAATACATTGCCTCAATGCTGAAGTTGAACTGTTCAACAAACTGGGCTCGCAGTATTTCATCCACTTCTGTAGTGTAGGTATTGAGTTCACTTTCCTTGGGGTAAAGCTTGAGTTTTTTTACCTGCTTTTTCGTGAGTTTCTGTTCTCTGCTTTTTTTTTCTTCAAGCTCAGATTCAAATTCTATGCTTTCTGCTTCGTCCGCAAATTCTTCTTCAGAAACTATTTGAGCAAGAGAAATAGAATAGCTAAGAATAAGCAGGCAGCTAAGTAAATAGGTCTTCATGTTTTGATTTTTTTGTGTGTGGGCGAATGCAGGATCATTTCCCCGGCTGAATCTCTGACTGAGAGATAAATATCTGCTAGCCACAAAATTTAACCGATAAATTCCCCAAACGCCTTTTTTAGATAAGACGTAAAATAAGGGAACACCTAAACACTTCACTTACATGAGAAAATTATTATTTCTTCTTTCGCTTTCCTTCCTATGGATATTTCCCCTTTCAGCTCAGGACAAAATCACGAGTATTGATTTTGTACAGGTGCAAAATGACAATAAAGCTGAGGCACTATACTATTACCAAAACAATTGGAGAGTATTAAGGGAAACAGCTATTAAGAAAGGCTACATACATTCCTTTCAGTTTTTGGAAGTTGATCCTACGGAAGATGCCCCTTTCCACATCATCCTCATCACGAATTATGGCAATGAAGAGCAATTCGCAAAAAGGGAGGACAACTTCTCCGAACTGATAGAAGCTCGAGGGGACCTAAGACTTTTGAATGATAAAAAGCCGGGAGAGTTTCGGAAAATTCTGTTTAGTAAAGAGAAGTCAATCAATCTGAAGTAATCAGGGAGTTTCGACTAATACTCCGCGATCATCTCTTTGTAAATCTTTTGCATATGTCGGAAGTGGAGCCCCAACATCTTCCAGGACAGAACTGCCATGCTCCCAATCTGGGGGACAGACCGCTATATACCTGGCAAAACCTCCCGTTCCGCCTTCGGGTTTTGCAAAACCGATAATTAATAAAGCGCCAGATTCGGGTACTTTATCCAGGGCCCGTACCCCTTCTGCCTGGCAAAAATTGTTGTGTAGGAGCCAATATTCTCCTTCCAGATTTGCAGTTGTATCGGTATCCAGGGCTTCGTGTCCGTGGAAAAGGATGTTCCGTTCCTGATGCAAAAATTTCAAAGCATCTAAGCTTACTCCGGGAAAGGGCTTTTGATTATAGCGATCGGGCTGCTCCCATTTTTTATACCAGTCACTGCGTACCATAACGACACTTCCAACGGGGATTTTCCCATACTTTTTTTCCCAGCTCTCTATATCAGCTACTCCCGCATGATAGCCGGGATTGTTGGCTACTTTTTCATGAATATCTAAAACCACCAGAGGCCGAACGGCATAGGTCGGGGGGAGGTCTGAGATAGTAGCTCCTTTGGGATTCCAATGCGCGGGAGGATCTAGCTGGGTTCCATATTGATCAGTTGGGAGAACATAGGAGGTCGCAATGAAACCATGTTTGTCCAAGGTGAAGATATCTCCCTTGCTCACGTATCCTTCGATATCCTTTCCTGCTGCTGTAGGCTTGAATTCCGCATTCCCAAAACCTGGCCAAACGGGTATGTCTGGAGCAAAGGAGTTGGTGAGGTCTACGTATTTGGCTTGTTGAAGGTATTGGTCATAGACTTCCCATAGGCTGAGCTTCTTTTCTTCTTTGACTTCCTGGCAGGAATTGAAAGATATGCTTAAGGCAATGAGAAGGATAAAGGACAGACGAAAATTCATGTGCGATTCTTTTAGGATTCCTTTCAAAATACAGAAATATCCTAAAAAGCTTTCGCTCGGATCTTAGCGTTTTGAAATCTTATTCCTGCTAATACTCCTTTGTCTGGAACAGCGAAATCGATCAATTTCCGGATTTCGTTTCTTCAGGTGTTTTTGACTTATGCCTTGTGAAACTCGCTTTCTCCAAAGATTGAAGCTGCTCCTCTTCAATTCTCTTCGCATCAATCGGATGACCTCTTTCTCCGTCAACCCAAATTGGAACTTTATGGCTTCAAAAGGCGTTCGATCTTCCCATGCCATTTCTATGATCCTGTCTCGATCTCTTTCATTCAACTCCATATACTAGTTTTTTATGCTTGACATACCTCCATCAACGGAAAGAATCTGTCCGGATACCCAGGAAGATTTGTCTGAAAGAAGGAAGGCTCCCATATGAGCAATATCCTGGGCCTCGCCGATCTTCTTCAAGGGATGGCGTTCTGCATTGGCCTGGATTTTTTCATCTGAGGAAAGGAGTTTGGCAGCTAAGGGGGTATTGGTTAAAGAAGGGGCTATAGCATTGACACGTATCTTGGGTGCCAACTCAGCCGCCAGGGAGCGGGTAAGACCCTCTATGGCGCCTTTGGAAGCTGCAACCTGACTATGGAAAGGAAAACCGCTTTGTACTGCTACAGTAGAGAATAGAAGCACAGAGGCTTGCTCACTTTTCTTTAGAAGAGGAAGAACCGTCTGCAATACTTTGATTGCTCCCACTACCTGCAATTCGTAATCAGAGACAAATGCTTCTGCTTTTATTCGGGCAAAAGGCCTCAGGTTGATACTTCCGGGACAATAAGCAATCCCATCCAGCACCTCCGGCAATTCATCCAATGGCAATTCATCTTCCTGTGCATTAAAGGAAATGAAGTGAACCCTGCTATTATCAGGACTTGTTTGATGATAAGTCCCAAAGACCTGAGCGCCCTCCGCAATTAAAGTTTCCGCCAGGGCTTTCCCAATACCAGAAGAGGCTCCAATGATGAGGTAGTTTTTCATACAAGAGCAACCTATAGGGTGGAGGAAATGTTTGGAAGATGTGTTATTGTGTTAAGGTGTTGTAGTTTGAAATAATTTCAAGGTAAACTACCGCACTAAAACACGATAACACCTTAACACTATTCATAAAAAAGCAACCTCAGCACGATTCTTGAGTCTAAAGGGTATGCGTATCTTAATTATTCTTAGCGTTGTATCCCTCTTGTTTCTCGAAAGCCTTTCCGGGCAGACCTACATGACTGCTCTCGGAGTAAGAACCGGTAATTCTTTTGGTTTGTCAATCAACCAAAGAGTCCTGAAAAGAACAACTGTAGAAGGGATACTTCAAAACCATTTTCAAACACAGACCACTTATTTTCACCTCCTGGCCAAACAACACAAACCCATTGTTTCCCGCAGGCTGAATGTCTATGCAGGAGCAGGCGTACATATGGGGGTGCAAAATGAGGGAAGTGGAGTAGCAGGACTGGATGGCGTACTGGGATTAGAGTTCACCGGCTTACGCCTCAATATATCAGCTGATTTCAAACCTCAATGGACCTATGGACAGGGATTGATCCTGAATCCGGGAGTTTCTGTCAGATATGTGCTTTTAAAAGACGATGTGTTCCGTCGTTGGGATAAGAAGCGTAAGCGTTCCAAAAGAAAGAAGAGTGGAACGAGTGTTTGGGACAAGATCAAAATTTAATATACAGTCAGAAAATCAATAGCATAAAAAAAGCCCCGACTTACTAAGTCGGGGCTTTTTTTATCTCTCTCCTTAACGGTTAAGGCTGATGTTCAAAATAGCTTCTCCTGAAACATAGGCTCCACTATCGAGAAAACCTTCTACCCGAATCAGGTATAGTCCTGTTTGATCACCTACTGAGAATTGTAATTCCGTTTCAGTGCCTCCCGCAAGAGATACCAAAGGATTCCAATAAATCATAGGACGGAAATCAGGAATCTTACTATTTAGATAGGTTCTACTGCTATAATCCATGCTGTTTACCAGGCGAGGACGATAAAATCCGGGGATCATCAGGTTATTACCTGTAGCAGTGATGTTATCCGGGGTTTTTCCATCGCGGGTGTTAAAGGCGATGACACCAAATTCACCAATTGGCCCAAACTGCAAAGGAAGATTATCAACAGAATTGAATACTTCTATGGTCTCGACATTGGCCCAGTCCAAACCTAAGACTGCATCTGAGTCATAGGTGAAGTAATCATTTACCAGTAATAAAGGACGCTTTTTAACTACCTTATTATTGGTGTTTACTTCTTTGTGAGGAATATAGAGTCTAAAACCAGGCTTCTTTACTTTGGTCCCCTTGATCTTAAAATCTTTGATATTTACAGGAGGTACGGCCTGCCTGATAAATTCCTCCATATTGGGAAGGCTGATGAAATCATCTACCAGATAAGTATTAGTTGGGCGAAATTGGCGCTCAGCCAGTTCAACTTGTTTGGCTCTGATGAGATCCAGATTTCCAAAGAGTTTGCCGATTTGAAAGCGTTTTTGGTACTCCTGAACATAGAATTTCACTGCATCCGTCATAGGAGGCGTTTTGCTATTGGCAGGAGGAGGAGTAATCGCAAGCTCCTTATTTACCGGTGCAACGAGCGGGATATAACTGGCCTGGAAGGGATTCGCATCAAAAATCTGTACTACGGTAGAGTCATAAAATGCATCCAGGGGAAAATCAACAATTCCATTTTCCGCAACCCGAATCAATTTTTGCTGAGTCTGCTTCACAAATCCCATCACGAAGTTGGAATTCACATATTCCTCTGTATCAGGATGCCTCAGCATGAAGGTTTTCTCCAGAGACTTCTCAGGATCTATCACCTGCTGTCCACTACTGAGAGCGGGGGCAGTTTGGGAATTAATCTCCCCGAGATATTGCTTCAAGGCAGATTTTTTCTCATCAGTCAGGTAACGAAGATCGGTAATGGAAATAGAGGCATTGCCCGAACCCTGCGCAAGCGCTGAGAGTTTAATGCTGATCTTCTCTCTGGGTTTTACGCTGCTTTTTGCCAAAGTTATCCGCAGGTTCTCCGAAATTGCCGGACTGTAGTCTGGTGTAGACAAATCCCCAATCTTGGCAGAACTGGATTCTGCATTATAGATGGCAATTTCTTTGGTAAATACCTGTTGAGGGCTAAAGTTTAGGTTCCAGCGGGTATATGCCCGGAAAGTATAATAACCTGTTTTAACATTTGCCGGAAGAATAAAATCTCCATAGGCACGATTCCCTTCTACTTTTAGCATGTGGCGGGAAATCTCTTTTGAATCAGGAGAATAAAGTTCAGCATAGACAATCTCGCTCTGACGGGCACCGGGATTGGCAAAGTATACTGAGAACCACATATCCTCTCCCGCAACATAGAATTCTTTGTCAAACTGGGCATAGAGGTACTCCGGTGTACTCAGGTAGTTCTGAGCCGGGAGTGAAATGCCAAGCAGAAGAACGATTGTTAGTAGGTAATACCTTAAGATGTTCGTATTCATTCGATTTTATTTCTTTTTCTTACTCATCCCAGAAAAAAGGCGGGAAGAGACTTGCATTGGGTAAAGCGAGATCGCAATCCCAGCATTTACAATATATAGGATCTATCACCCCGCCCGGAGCAGGAGGCCTTGTAGGGCAGGGGGTAGGTGTATCACATACATTACTGACCGGTACTTTAAGGATGCCTTTGCTTAAGCTGATCCTCATGGTATCTACCAGGGAAAAGTCGATCTGTCCCAGCACAATCTCTGGTTCTCCGACAGTCTTCTTGACATTGCCCTGGACCGGTGCAGGAACTTCGTCGAAAAGTGTACCTGCACTTTGCGTAAGCCTGATGGCCCGATCATAGTACTCATAAGTAGATTTGTCAATAGAATGCATATATACATTCACTACATGCCTGAACAGGAAACTTTCGTCAGCAATCCGGCTATTGACAAGTTTTTTTATATCCCCTTCTGCCAAGCCCTGAGAACTCAGGACAGTTGTGGGGTTTTCCGAGATGAAATGACTCAGGTAGCAGGTACTTGGAATATTGTTAGGATTTTGTGGCTGGGCAGATTCTACGAAAGAAAATGTACCATCTACCTGCCAACGATAATAACGATCTTCAGAAGGGCCAGGTGTTCTTACATGTGCAAAGACATCGACAAACTGCTCAAATCTGGGTAAACCACTGAAAGTTGTACCCGCCAATCTTCTTTCTACCCCGAAAGAAAGAGAATCCATCTCCCGTTTAGGCTGTACGAGTTGTGGCTGGGAACGAAAGACATCTCCATTTGAAGTAGTTATTTCTATTTCATAGCTTCTGCCTTCCTCCAGTTTCAAGGTAAAGGGAACATAGAGTTTACCAACCCCCTGTACTGCCAGGATATCCCATAACTGACCATCTCGATAAATATTCCCCCTCGCATTGATAGGCTGAAATTCCTTTTGGTCAAATCCTCTACCTCTGGAAACTGTGATTGTCCGCTCATCTGGACTATTGCTGACAACTCCATCGATCAAAACATATTCTACCTCCGAATCTAGCTCGAATTCGAGCGGTTCCACACAGGCTGCCAATAAAAGGCCCATGAGGAGATAATTGAGGATATGTAGTCGAAAGGATGTCATCAGACTTATTTTTTCATATGCAAAAAGCCAAAGTCAATTATCACTTACTGTTAATCTTCCCAATAAAAAGGAGGATTGAGTGCATCCTCTCCCAATACATTCTGGCAATCCAGACACTGACAAGGAGGGGGAAGACCTCCTCCGGGAGGGGTAATCTGCGGAGGACAAGGGCCGGGTGCTCCGGTTTGGTTACACTGCGTGGATACAAAGAAGTTTTGTGCCCTGAAGTCGTCTCCAGAAAGACGAGCCCTGAGTGTATCCGCCAAGAAGAACTCAACCCATCCCAGTACAACTTCTTCCGGATCATCTACATTGGAGATATTTCCCCTAAATGGTCCGGGTACTTCATCATATATGGTACCTGTTCCACTTGTCAGACGCTCAGATTTTGCATAAAATTCATATGTTCTGGCATCGAGCGAGTGGAGGTATACATTAAAGTAATGAGTTTCTGCAAAAGAATTATCAAAATCGCGTATGGCCACTGATTTTCTGGCCTGACCTACCTGAAGCAAATTGCTGGCATTAGTGAGGAGAGAGGCACTATAATCCGATACGGATTTGGTAAGATAACAGATGGTATCCGAAATGGGGGATTCGTGAAAATCCCAACTTTCATCTACAACCCATCTGTAATAGCGTTTGTCTGCATCTGCATCAGGCAAATCGACATGTGCAAAAAATTCGATGGTAGATCTAACAATCGGATCCCCTCTGAAAAAGGGTCTGTCTACATCTTCGACAACTTCCCAACTGATAGTTTCCGTTTCGTATTTAGGAGCTACTACCTGAGGGATTGAACGATAGACTTTGTTCCCATTTGTAATCAATTCAATGTAGTATTCGGACCCTGCTTCAATGACATATCCTGCTGGAAGTTCGAGCTCTCCATTCGGATTGTTTATCAGGTCTGCAGATAGCTGCCCATCTTTATAAATGGAACCGCTAGCATCCAGAATCTGTCCATTACCATCCAGGTCATCAACCAGACGGACACTTACCTGCCTTTGGCCGGCACTATTGTTGAATACTCCATTGATCACGAGCTGAGGTTGCAGCTCAAGGGGATTATCCAATTGAGTTACACATGCACTCAATCCTAAGAGGGATACTCCCAGTATCAGTAAAACTCTGTTCATATATCGATCTATCATATTTTCTTATTCAATCTTCCCAATAAAAAGGTTTTTCTATTGAAGTTATTCCATATGTACCTGGACAACTCAAGCACCGATTTGGAGGCGTAGCTCCAGGTGGTACATTGCATTGCTGGGGTACCGGGGCAGGAATTTGACTCCCCAAAACTTTCAATCTCAAGGTATCTGCGAGGAAGAACTCCACCCAGCCCCTGACTTTTTCATCTGGTCTGTCGACATTCAGGATATTACTCTCGATTTCTCCTGGTATCTCATCATAGATGGTCCCATCTATACCAATCAGACGTTGATTCTTTTCGTAATAATCAAAAGTTGCTGCATCTACACTATGTAAATAAACATTGATATAATGCTGATGTTCAAAACTAAAATCGAGATCATGGTCCAGTACAGGCACTCCGACCAAACCAACTTTAGCTCCTGGAACGGTATTGCTGATGACCTGATACGGATTGTTAGCAATATTTTCCTGAACATAGCAAATACTGCCAACTCCCAGACCAATAAATAACCAGGCCTCATCAACTACCCATCTGTAATATGCCTGTCTTTCATTTACATCAGGCAAGTCTACATAAGCCGAAAATTCGATTTTACGGAAGAGGATGGGTTCTCCAGGCCTCCTATCATCATTTCTTTCTTCCCTTACCTCAAAACTGATGGAATCTGTATGGAGAAGCGGTTGGACAAGCTGAGCTTTGGACCGATAAACCTGATTCTCTAAATTAATTTCTACGAAATACTCTCTGCCTTCTTCGAAAACATAGGTCTGTGGAGCTCGCAATATTCCCGTCTCAACTTCGACCAATTCGATAGGATCTGTTCCGTCCCGGTAGATACGACCACTTGCGCTAAGGGCTGCCCCACTACCTGTAATGCTATTTATTCTTTGTATGCTTATCTGCCGCAAAGAATCACTATTGCTAAACTGACCACTAACCACCAGTTGGCCAGAAACCGGGACCTGGTTTTCCAATTCTTCTATACAGGAAAACAGTCCCAATCCAAGCAGGATCAGGGCGGAAAATAAAATCTTTGATATGTGAGTTAGCCTATTCATATCAATTGTTATTCAAGGTATGTGCTCTTTAATCCACCCAGTAATCCGGGGGAGTCAATGCCTCTTCTCCACATATTGCCTCACAGGCCAGACATTTACAGGGAACCGTGGGGTCTGGGGGACAAGGTCCTCCTCCCGGGATATCCCAGCATTGTTCAGGTACATTAGAGGGTATATTCGATCTGTTTAGTCCATAGTAAAAGGTATCGGCCAGAAAAAACTCCACAAAACCCGCAGGATGTAGATCTGGATTGTCCTGGTTCCTGATATTGCCATCGATAGGACCAGGAATTTGGTCATAAATGGTTCCATCAATGCTCGTCAGGTCCTTTACCTTTGAATAATATTCATAAGTGCTCCTGTCAATGCTGTGTAAGTAGGCATTGATATAGTGCTTGTATGCAAAAGATTTGTCCAGTCCCTGTAAATGGATAGGAACTTTAACTTTCCCAAAGCTAATGTCCGGGTCTGTATTGGATACCAGACTAAAGGTATTTTCTTCAATCGCTTCCCGGATGTAGCAAGTATCTGTTTTATTTGATTCTACAAAGCTATAGACTTCATTTACTACCCATCTATAAAAAACCTCCCCATCTGTAAGTTCGGGAAGATCCAGATGTGCGGAGAATTCTATGCCCTTCAGGACAACAGGTTCTGCGAATCCTCTTTCCTGGGTATACTCATCTTCGGTCAGGATACGAAAGCTAATACTATCTGTATCTGCGGTAGTAGTAACTTTTTGCTCGAGACTTCGATATAAATTTCCCTCAAGTTGGATTTCTGTGTAATAGCTAAATCCGGCTTCTATCTCAAGATTTAATGGGAGTCTATAAGTTCCGGGGGCAACCTTATTTAAATCAGTCAGAAATTGTCCGTCCTTATACAAACTCACAACTGCATCCAGAGAATCTCCGGTACCCAGTCGGTTATTTACCCTGAGAACTTTGATGTCCCTGAATTTGGGGCTATTACTTAATTGTCCACTTATTACAAGGGTTTCTTGTAGAGCCTGGGTATTTGTCAACTCCTGGACACAGGCAGATAGAATGAGGAGGCACGCACAAATGCCTGCAAATATTCCTCTGTGTATCGACTGGAAGTTGAACATCTATAAAAGCGTTAAAAACTGAGTTAATCTATCCAATATTCAGGAGGACTTAATGCATCCTGACCCAAAACCGCTGCACATGCATTGCATTGACAAGGAGGAGGAAGACCTCCGCCAGGTGGTGGTATCTGAGGGGGACAAGGCCCACCTCCAGGTATATCATCACATTGTGTAGGAACTGTACTATTTATCCCATCTCTTCGCAATTGATAGCGAAGGGTATCTGCCAGAAAAAATTCTACCCAACCCAGAACGACTTCTTCCGGATCAGCCACATTTGCCAAATTTCCTCTGAAGGGCCCGGGTACTTCATCATAGATGGTACCTGTCCCACTGGTCAGACGTGCTGACTTCTCATAAAACTCAAAGGTCCGGGCATCGAGGGAATGTAGGTAAACATTGACGAAATGGGTGTGAGCGAAGGTATTATCGAGTCTTCTGTCCAGAATGGAAACACGCGCTTCGCCGGTCTGCAGCAGACCGCTGGCATTGGTTACCAAAGAAGAAGTATTATCAAAAATGGTATTCGCCAAATAGCAAGTATCATCCTGATTAGATTCTATATAATTCCAGGCTTCATCAACCACCCATCTGTAATATCTTTTCTCTACTTGTGGATCGGGAAGATCTACATGGGCAAAAAATTCGATGCGAGATCTGTTTACCGTGAGGCCCAGAAAGCGAGAACTTTCAATGTCTTCCTCAACTTCAAAAGAAATACTTTGGGTCTCATATTTAGGTTGTACAATCTGAGGTGCTGAGCGGTATACATTATTGCCATTGGTAACTACTTCTGCAAAATATTCTGAGCCTTCTTCCACGACAAAATTTGTGGGAAGTGCTAAATCACCCTCTGCATTTACCACCAAATCGGCAAATACTTGTCCATCTTTATAGATGGAACCTGTGGCTTCAAGCTGGGTACCTTTACCATCCAGGCCTTCTACAGAAAGTACGCGAATCACCCGAGCGCCCGGACTGTTACTGAACTGTCCACTGATAACCAGTTGTGGCTCGAGTTCCAGCGGATTTTCCAACTGAGAAACACAAGAAAGCTGGAAAGCCAATAGGAGACTCAGTAAAAGTTTGCCGATTATTCTTATCCTTTTCATAGGAAAAAGCGCTTAGATTAAAATCGGAAATTGTAACTAACAAAGGGAAGGATGGTTCCCAGAACTGATAGTGTAAATGCACGATACTCAAGTCCTTCTCTCCTGAAGAAAACAGAGAAAGGATTTTTTCTTCCATATGCATTATAAACACTGAATGTCAGGTCTGTCTTGAACTTCCTTTTGTTTACCAGCCCATCATCAAAGGTATATGAGAAGTCCAGACGATGATAGTCAGGAATTCTCAGGGTATTTCTTTCGGTGAAAGTCGGCACAAGCAATGAAGGATAGAGTGGGAATACTCCTTCAGGTGCACTTACGGGTCTTCCTGATCTGAAGAGGAAGTTGATACCGAAGGTACGAGTAGAACGCTGCTGCCACTTTGCACTGAAATTGATATTGATAGGACTATCAAAGTCAGCGGGGAAGAACTCTCCATTATTTACCGTTACCCCTTCAGGATTGCCGTCTGCCTTTCTAAAGGTTCTTGCATAGGTGAAAGAAAGTTCCAGGTCCAGGTTTCCAAAGCTTCTGTTTATGCTAAATTCACTACCGTAAGCATATCCTACTGCATTGAGTACTTCTGTTTCTATAGAAGAATTACCCAACAAGCTGGCGAAGTCCTTGGTTACTACCAGGCCTGACATATCTCTGTAGAAGAATTCAAGAGAGGTCTTCCAGGTCTTTACTCCGAAATCTTTAAAGAATCCCAGAGAGTAGTTGTCAGCTCTTTGGGCGGGGAAATAATTATTACTTACCTGCCAGATATCGATAGGCGTGGTAGAAGCAGTATTGGATATCAGGTGGAGATATTGATTTACGCGGTTGTAACTTGCTTTCATGGAGCTGGTTTCGTCGAAACGAATTCGTAGAGAAATACGAGGCTCTATGTTGGCAAAGGTTTCGATTTGCTCTCCACTGCCATAACTGATTGTATTGATGCGCGTATCATCCGTTCTGATTCTGTTTTCTTCGTAGATACTGACATCGTAAGGCCCTACATTCGCAAAACTGGAGAAGCGAAGACCTGCAGAGAAGCGGATAAAATCGTTGAGATCAAAATCGTCATTTACATAAAGTCCCAATTCCAGTCCCTGGTCTTTCGGAGCGGTACGAGGGATAACTACTGAATTGTCCCCAAAAGGACGAGTTTCATTGTCCAGGATGTCATAGTAGTTCCCTTCCACTCCAAAGTTGAAATTGTGCTTGCGATTGGGAACATACTGAACATTGGCGCGGAAACCATAATTATTCACTCCAGCATCATTGGTCGTTCCTTCTACACCAGTGGCATTAAAGAAATTACTGAAATATCTACCGGCCTTGGCTTCTATTTTGGAAGAAAGCTGGCTGTTGTAAATCTGGGTCCAGGTCAAACTTGATGCATAATTTTCCCAGCTAAAACCAAAGTCTTCAGAGAAACGGAAGAAGTCTTTACTCCCATATCCAAAGAGGGCAATTTTACCATTGTCTCCCAATTTCTGGGTGAGTTTTATGGTTGCGTCTCCATAGTAAGAACTACTTTGAGAAACTTCAGGAACATTATCTATATAACCGGTAAGAACATTTGGGTATGCACCACGAAGGGCGATCACAAATGAACTTTGTTCTTTTACTATTGGACCGTTGAGGGAGAATTTACTCGAGAAAAGGCCAACACTTCCTGTTCCTTTTACAGTACGGAAACTACCGTCTTTTACTTCTACATCCAGTACAGAGGAAACACGACCTCCAAACTGAGCAGGAATATGTCCTTTATATAAACTCACATTTTGTACTACATCCGGATTGAATACCGAGAAGAATCCAAAAAGGTGAGAAGAGTTGAAAATGATATTGCCCGCCTGCATGATCAGGTTTTGGTCTACATTTCCTCCCCGCACATTGAAACCGGAGGCTGACTCACCTACGGTACTAACTCCAGGGAGTAGGAGTACGGTATTTACAATGTCGACTTCACCTAAGAGAGCGGGACGTTTTTTGATATCAACAATAGAGATATTTACCCGCCCTGCTTCTGCAGAGGTTTTATTTTGTCCAGCTGATTCGGCCTGAAGCAATACTTCATTCAATTGATAAGCTGTGTAGTAAAGGGGAACGTCCCAATCAGCATCCGAATAAGCCTGTAGGAAAGTGGTTACTTTCTCATGCCCCGGAGCTTCGATACTTACTTCATGCTTTCCTGTAGGAATATCGATTTCAAAATTTCCTTCAGAATCAGCAAAAGCCTGTTTCTTTAAATCCGGAAAAATAATCTGCGCACCAGGAAGAACATCTTCACTCTCTACATCATAAATAGTTCCGGAGATTTTGGCACTGGTAGGTAAAGGACGAAGGGTAGAGTCTCCAACTATGCTCAGCTTGTTAATGATGCTTTTCTCCTGATTATTTACAGCATCTACATCTGTGAGATAATCAGCATAAGAGAAGGACTCAAGCGTCGCAATATCAGACATCCGACCCACTATAAGGGCATTGGGTCCGAATTGAACATATTCCAAACCTGCCTCATCCATAAGTTTCGCCAAAACAGAACCTAAAGGCTCGGCACTGAAATTGGAATTTATCCCTGTTCTGGGGATCCATTCTTCCTTATAGAAAAATTGAACCGGATAGCGTTGCTCGAGGTCATAAAAGACCTGCAATAAATTTTGTCCGGAAAAACTGGCAGTAATCTTGGTATTCAGCAAGGCCTCGTCCTGACCTTGGGCCGAAATAGGAGTGGCAAAGAGAACTGTAAGAAAAAAGAATAACAGTAGAAGTATTCGTTGCATTCGATAGGGTATTTGATAACCAGATGTAATTCCAATTGGCGAAAATACAAAAAACTCCCAATTAGAAAATATCTAATTTTTTACATAGGTATATCTGGCAAACTCGCTATTGGACAGCGTTTTAACCCTATTCATTCCCAGCCTTGACATCAGAGGTAAAAATGTGAGCGCGTATAGACTGACAAAAAGAGAGGAAAAGGTAGTGATAGCAGCTTCCATTAGGCAGAATCCAGGGGTTTCTCATTCATTTACAGGTAAGCGTTAGTTTACCCTAACTCTATAACGGATAAAATCCACAAGGGTGGGCAGCAATAAGAATTTTCTGTCTCCCTAAGGAAGGTAGCTAATCTTAAACACTGACTCGCTTGTCACAAACTCCCCACTTGCGGTAATTCCTTTCACCCGAATCAGATAAGAACCATGCTGATCTCCGGCAGGAAAACTCAGGCTGGAGCTTTCAGTGGGAGAAAGAGGGACTTGTGGATTCCAATAGATCAGAGGTCGGAAATCCGGAATTTTGCTTAGCCTGTGATCAATGCTTCCGTAATCAATGGTCTTTAATTGACGAGGACTATAGAAACCTGAAATCTTGATGTTGTTGCCGGTTTCTGCAATCTCAGGAGGCGTAGTTCCATCACGGGTAATCACAGCGATGGCTCCAAAATCTCCAATTGGCCCAAATTGAGTAGGTAGTTCAACGACCGTATTGTATATCTCTACCTGCTCAACATTGCTAAGAGGAATATTTAGAATGGCCTCTGTATCATAGGTGAAATAATCATTTACCAGCATTACAGCTGGCTTCTTGATGATCCGTTTATTATAGATAGGTTCTTTATGAGGAACATAAAGCTTCAAACGCGCTTTGATGATTTTGTCTCCTTTTACTTTCCCTGCTTTATAGGTGACGGGCGGAATGGCTTGCTTGAAAAATTCCGACATACTCTCAAGATCAATGAAATCATTGGTGCGATAAACATTGGTGGGCTTGAATTGAGAGGGGACCACTTGTTGAGCACGTGCCCGGATCAAATCCATGTTGCCAAAGAGCTTACTCACCTGGAAGCGATGCTGATATTTGAGGATATAATGTTTGACTGCCTCTGTCAAGGGAGGGGTATCTTGGTTTAGACTCGGAGGGGGAAGCTCAAAAGAATCCTTTACCGTCTCAATTAAGGGGATATAAGTATCCTGAAAGGGGCTGGCATCAAAAATTTGGATAACCGTGCTATCGTAAAAATTGTCCAGAGGAAAATCTACATATCCATTTTCGGCCGTACGTATCAATTTCTGGTGATTGAGTTTCACAAATCCCATGATGAAATTGGAATTGACCGGCTCTCGCGTATCTGGATGGCGTAGGCGAAATACCTTTTTCAATTTGAACTCTGCTTCCAGCTTTTCCTCCTCTGTTTTAAATCTGCCTTCGGAGGTGTTGCTGGCCAGGTCTTCATGGATCAAATCTTCTTCATAACTCAAATCTGTTACAGAAACAGAGACATGAATCAGTTTATCATGCTTCCCACTGATATTCAGTTTAACCTCTTCCCGGGGCTTATAGATATTTTTCTCAAGATTGATGCTCAGTTCATCTGAACTATTCAGGGCATAATTTCCTTCTTCCAGTTTCGGTAAACTACTTATTTCTCTGACCGCATTGTACACAGGAATTTGAGCCTCCAACATGATCGGGGGATCGTAGTTGAGGTTCCAGCGGGTATAAGCCCTCATGGTATAGTATCCTTCTGCCAGATTTGCCGGTAAAATGAAGTCTCCTGAAACTTGCTCGTTTTCTACTTTCAGGGTATGGCGGATCAATTGCTCACCTTCCGGAGAGAACAATTCCGCATAAACGACTTCACTTTTGCGATTTTCGGGCGAAAGAAAATGAAGGGAGAACCAAACATCTTCTCCGGCGATATAGAAACTCTTGTCAAAGTGAATCTTCATGTATTCTGCCTGAGGAAGTTGGGCAGAAAGGAAGATCCCTTTCAGCAGAAAGAGGAGAGTTAGAAGGAAAGTGGAATATATCTTTTGCATCAGAAGCTGAATTAGAATCTCACATTATAACTAACAAAAGGAATCGCGGTACCCAGGACAGAAAGGGTGAAGGTTCGGAGTCGGTTGTTTTGCTCTCGGAAAAAAACAGAGAAGGGATTTCTTCGCGAATAAATATTATAGACTGAAAAAGTCAGATCACTTTTGACTTTACTTTTATTGATCAATCCATCGTCAAAGGTATAAGAGAGATCCAATCTATGATAATCCGGGATACGGAAGCTGTTTCTTTCTGTGAAATCCGGAAGCAATATGCCCGGGAAAACAGGGATTACTCCAGCCGGAACACTCACCGGACGTCCGGTCCTGAAGAGGAAGTTCAGCCCAAAGGTACGTGTACTTCTTTGTTGCCACTTTGCATTCAGGTTGATATTGATCGGTGAATCAAAATCCGCAGGGAAATATGTATTATCGTTGATTCCGATTCCTTCTGGATTGTCTTCGGTGCGTCTGAGGGTACGTGCATAGGTGAAGGAAAATTCCAGATCCAGGTCTCCGAAACTTCTATTTATGCTAAATTCTCCTCCGTATGCATAGCCGGTGGCATTGAGTACTTCTGTTTCAATATTGGGATTGCCGAGGAGTTGGCCGAAATTCTTGGTTACAACCAAACCGCTCATATCACGATAAAAGAATTCCAGAGAGGTTTCCCACTCCTTTGCCCCGAAATCCTTGAAGAATCCCAGAGAATAATTATCCCCTCTTTGGGCAGGTATATGGGTATTGCTGGTTTGCCAAATATCTATAGGTGTGGCAGAGGCTGTATTGGAAACCAGGTGTAAATACTGATTGACCCGATTATAGCTGGCTTTAATAGAAGCCGTCTCATCAAATCTGACCCTAAGAGAAATACGAGGCTCCAGATTATTGAAACTGCGTATGCCTTCTCCCTTGCCATAACTGATCGTCCCGGTTCGATTGCCTATGGTGCGATCTTTTCCTTCCGCATATACATTTACATCATAAGGCCCATAAGCGGTATATCGGCTAAATCTTAAACCCGCGGAAAAACGAACAAAGTCATTGAGGTCAAAATTGTCATTTGCATAGAGGGCGAATTCAAGGCCCTGATCTTTGGGGAAAGAATTGGCTTCCAAAATGGAGTTTGGCCCTAAAGGTTCCTGTTTATTATCCAGGATGTCATAGAAATTCATTTCCATCCCGAAATTGAAGTTGTGGCTGTAGTTGGGTACGTATTGGAGATTGGCCTTGAAGCTATGGTTGTCAATCCCGGTACTATTGATCGAACCATCTTTTCCATTTTCATTGCTAAAGCGACTGAGGTAGTGGCTGGTTTTAGCGGAAACCTCTGAAGATAGCTGGCTACTATATATCTGGTTCCAGGTCAGGCTGGATACAAAATTGTCCCAACTAAATCCAAATCCTTCGGCAAATGAAAAAGCATCTTTACTTCCATAAGCAAAAAGGGAAAGTTTGCCATTTTCTCCGAATTTCTGTGTAGCCTTGCCCGAAACATCCCAGTAGTAAGTACTACTTTGAAATACATCCGGAATTTGCTCTACATATCCCGTAAATAAATCCGGATAGGCTCCCCGTACTCCCAGCACAAAAGAGCTTTCTCCCTTCTTGATCGGGCCATTGACCATGAGTTTACTGGAAAGTAATCCAACATTTCCCCGACCTCTCAATTTCCGGTAGCTTCCTTCCATCACCTTTACATCCAGCACCGAAGAAATCCGACCGCCAAATTGTGCGGGAATATGGCCCTTATACAAAGTGGCGCTCTGTACGATATCGGGATTGAAGACAGAGAAGAGTCCAAATAAGTGAGAGGAGTTAAAAATGGGATTTCCTCCAAGCATCAGGAGGTTTTGGTCTACATTCCCTCCTCTTACATTGAAACCCGTAGATGCTTCTCCAACAGAACTTACGCCCGGCAAGAGCAAGACCGTATTTACTATATCAACTTCTCCTAATAAAGCGGGTCGCTTACGAATATCTACGATCGATATATTTACTTTTCCGGCTTCCGGGCTGTCTTTGCTTTGCCCCACAGATTCTGCTTCAAGGAGTACTTCTGTCAATTGGTATGCGGTATAGTAAAGCGGGATTTCCCATTCTCCATCCGAATACACCCATACATCTATAATGAGTTTTTCATGACCAGGAGCCTCAATTTCTGCTACGTATTTACCGGTAGGCATGTCCATAGAAAATTCTCCCTTTTCATCAGAAATAGCCCCTATCTCCAATTGGGGAAAAGCAATTTGGGCTCCGGCTAAAACAGTTTCGGTTTCCTCATCATATATCACCCCTTCTATGCTGGCCGTTTGTGGCAAAGGGCGTATGGTAGAATCTCCCAGAATTTCCACAAAACCAGAAGTGATCGCTTTCTTCTTTTTGCCATCGATATCATCCAGGTATTGCTCATAGGAAAATTCCTCCAGGATTTGAAGGTCAGTTCTCCTGCCAATGATCACTGCTTTTTCTCCATACTGAGAAAAAGCCAGTCCTCTGGCTTCCAGCAATTGTCTCAATACCTGACGAAGGCTTTGATTATTGATAATCATGGAAATGCCTTGACGAGGAATCCATTCTTCTTTGTAGAAAAAGCGGACTTCGTATTCCTTTTCCAATTCAGTGAAAATATCCATCAGGCTTTGGTTTGCAAAGCTGGCAGATATAGGCATATCCAGTAGTTGTGAGCCTGATTGTTGGGCCAGGCTGAGTAGCGGACTGAGTAGTATAACTAGCAGTACTGATAGTAGTTTTCGGCGCATTTCTTTTTGTTGTGCTTCCTGTTTCTTTTAGGGAAACGAGTGATACAAGGGAAAATGTTGCTTCAAAGCTATAACGTAGAAATTTATGTAGTGGAGGGCAAATGAAGGGAATTATCCACTTACTTGCCTCTTATTATAAAAATTATCGATCCTCTTCTGCATTTGGAGGACAATTTCTAAGCAGGTATTGGGTCAATAAGGTATATAAATGCCTACGGGTATTTGGGCCCTCGTAAATGCCATGTGAGCGATTGGGGTAAGGCATAACCTGAAATTGCTTATTGTGCTTGATCAATTCATTGATTAGCACCTCGCTATTCTGGTAGTGCACATTGTCATCACCGGTTCCATGAACAAGCAAAAGATTATCTTCAAGATTTTTTGCATATGTCAGAGGAGAGCCTTCAACAAAATCTTCCATGTTTTCCTGAGGCAGTCCCATATAGCGTTCCTGGTAGATATTGTCATAAAGGAGCTGATTGGCAACCGGAGCTACCGACATGCCGGTACTAAAGAGTCCGGGATAACGAAAAAGTAGATTGAGGGTCATGGTGCCTCCTCCGCTCCAGCCCCATACGGCCATGCGATCTTTATCGACGAAGGGCCATTCTGCTATCTTTTTGGCAGCCATTGCCTGATCATGTGAATTTAGAATTCCGATCTTTCTGTATATACTTTTTCTCCATTCCCGTCCTTTCAGACTGGGAGTGCCTCTATTGTCTAGGGTCAGGACGATATAGCCTTGTTGAGCCAGCATTGCATGCCAGAGATTGCCATCCCATCTGTCCACTGCCGTTTGCCCGGCAGGTTCTCCATACAGATTGAAAAGTACGGGATATTTCTTTTGGGGATTAAAGACGCTGGGTTTCATCATTTTCCCTTCCATGACCACTCCATCTTCAGTCTCTACCGTAAAGAATTCATAGGTCGGAAGATCCAGGCCCGCCAATTTTTCTTTATATGCCGAATTGTCCTGTAAGCTGCGAACACTTTTATGGTCAGGAAGGCTGATCAAGCGGTAGCTATTGGGAGTATTGGCATTGGAGTGGGTATGGATGGCGTATGCTCCATTAGGGGAAATATTATATTGGTTAATACCGGAATACTCCTCGGGGGTCAGTCTTTTGCTTTTAGCTTTTCCTTTCAGAGATAGTTGGTATAAATACCTTTGGGTGGGATTGTCAGGAGATGCGATGGTGTAAATCGCAGATGCATCGCTCGAAAGATCATAGGTTCTTGCCAAATCATAAGCGGCAGGGCTCATGTCCTTTGCTCCAGAGCCATCTAAAGCTATTTTATAGAGATGTCTCCAGCTATCTTTATCTGCAAGCCGTAAAACGGCTTTTCCCTCATCTACTACCTGATAATCCCTCATGCCTCTGGGGCTGCTGGCATCCATATGGAAAATATCTACCCATGCTTTGTCCTTTTCTTCATATACCAGTTTCGCCTCCCCACTTTCGGCATCACAAATCCATAGTTTGAGGTGATTTTGTTTGCGGTTTAGCTGTTGAACCAGAACTTTATCCCCAATCCATTGAAGCCTGGGTAAGTAATTGTCCCGTTCTGCTCCGGGTATATTTAGCCAAAGTGTCTTTTTCGTTTGAACATCCAGAATGCCTATACGTGCTCCAGAGGGTTTATCTCCTACTTTCGGATATTCTATAGGAATCGGTCTGGAGTAAACAGAATCGGTATTGTTGATCATATAGAAAATGCCCGTTCCAGCTGCATCCAATTGCCAATAAGCTATTTTACGCGAATCAGGGCTCCATCTAAATCCATCCTGGCAGAAAAACTCTTCCTCATATACCCAATCGAAAGTCCCATTGATAATGTTACGCGAACCATCTTCCGTAAGGGCTTGGACTTCTTTATTTTCCCAGGATTCGAGGTAAAGGTTATTGCCACTTACATAAGCCACACTTTTCCCATCCGGGGCAAATTTGCTGAACATGAGCGAAGAGCCGGGCAAGTCTCCTCCCAGCTTCCGGAGTTCTTTACTTTCTCTATTAAATACCCAGTAATCTCCCCGGGTATTGGTTCGCCATACTCTACGGGTGTTGGTGAAGATCATCACCTGAGACTCATTGGCCAGTCCTTTATATGCGGCTATTTGCAAAGGACGGTCGCTCCCGGAGGGAATGAGGTCTTTGGCTGAAATCCAGGTTTCTGAATCACCGCTTTGGGTATTGTATTTGATGATATCCTGCGCGCCTCTTATTTCGGTTGAAGCCACTACTTGTGTGTAGGCTTCTCCTCCTTTGTACCATTGGATTTGTCCAATACCGCTTTGGATGAATTCGCCATTAAGGAAAATGCGGTCCAGGGTCAATAAAGCCGGATCACTTTCCTGGGCTTGAAGTGTTGGGAAGAGGAATAAGCAGAGACTGAGGGATAGCAGTAGTTTTTTCATGTGTTTGGAGCTATTGGGCTAAAGATGTCCTGATAGGCTCTATAATAGAATAACTGATCCTTTCGATCAAGTCTTCCTTGTTCAAAATTTATCTGTGCAGGTATTTTGGGACCGGATATGCCTTGCAGTAAGGTCTTTTCGGCTTCAACTCGCCAAATCTCATCATAAGCCGCCTGGTCGATATATTGCTGGAGAAGATTACTTCCTCCTTCAACTAAAACACTACAAATGCCTAATCTTTCCAGTAGTTCACCAGAAAGTTTATTCAGGTCTCCAAGCTTATCGGTTTTTATCCAGCGTACGGCCCCTTCGGAGGTGTTTTCTTTTTCATTCAGAATAAGGGTCTCCAATCCATCCTGAAAAATCCCAAGACTTCTGGGAAGCTCCATGTTTCGATCCAGGATGATCCGAATAGGAGTTCTTCCGGGATAGAGTCGGGTATTCAGGCGAGGATTATCGATCAGAGCTGTGTTTTTGGCGATCATGATCGCATGATGTTTGGCCCTGAGTTTATGTGCTAGGCGCAAACTTTGTGAACCACTAATGGGAGTGGGAATCGCTTTCCCTTCCTCATTAAAAGTCGCAATAAAATTATCAGATGATTCTGCCCACTTAAGTAGGATAAAGGCTCGCTTCTTTAGCTGATTGGTGAAGAAGACTTTATTGAGGTCATGAAATTCGCCAGGATCTTCAGCTACTCTCACTTTTAGTCCATGCTCTTTCAATCTCTGCACCCCTGAACCAGCGACTTGAGGATTTGGATCCAGACTACCGATCACCACCTCCGGTATCTTATGTTCTAAAATGAGATGAGTACAGGGAGGGGTTTTTCCAAAATGATTGCAGGGTTCGAGGTTGACGTAGATGGTGGAGGATGGAAGCAGAGATTTATCTTTTACCGAAGCCACGGCTGCCACTTCCGCATGAGCGCTTCCGGGCATCCGATGGAAACCTTCTCCAATGATCTTTCCTTCATGGACAATGACAGATCCAACTCTCGGATTGGGATAAACCCGGGAGTCGGACATTTCTGCCAGTTCTTTACAACGATTTAAAAAAAGTGCATCAGTTATTTCCGATGTCATCAATTTTATTTTCTAGTGTTGGACTTTCTATACTTTCAAGGTCCGTATTTAAGTTCCCTGCAGCCTTGTAAAATAACCACATGGCGGCGAGGTCTGCAACTACAGAGATTGCCAGGGCATATCGGACTGACTCATCTCCAAATGTAGGGGCAAGTAAATCACTGAATATACCTGTAACCAATGGGCCCATGCCGATTCCGATAAGGTTCAGGACGAAAAATAAAACGGCACTTGCCATGGCGCGGAAGTGAGGGGGGACCAGGCTATGAGAAACCGCAATTGAGGGCCCCAGATACATACCAAATAATACATTGGAAATGAAAAACATGAGAACCAGAAGGGTCATGTTTCCTGTGAAAATCACTGCATATCCAAAAGGAATAGAAATCAGGATACTGAGGGCTGAAATCCAGCAATACCATCGATTATCTCTTTTAGAAAGTCTGTCCGAAAGGAAACCTCCTAGAAAAGTTCCCAATCCTCCGCCCACTCCAACGGAGAAGGCAAACATAAGCCCAACTACGGTAAGGTTGATGGTGACAGCTTCAGATGCAAAAGGAGGGATCCATTCCAGACCTCCATGTATTCTGAGCATCAAAGAAGGCATCCATGAAGTATTGGCATATCCTACGAAGGCATGAAGTCCAGTGGCAAATGCTAAATAAGTAAAGGTCTTTTTGCTAAAAAGGAATTTGATGCTTTCAAAGAAAGGAGGGGTTTCCACCTTTTTGCTGGCAGCATCATCATAAAATCCTCTGATAGGTTCTTTTACGGTAAGTCTCATCAGAATGGCCAGAATAATCCCGGGAATACCTACGATCAAAAAAGCCTGTCTCCAGCCATATGTACTGGCCAACCAACCTCCCATACCAAAGGCGATCATCAATCCAAAATAGACGCCCATCGAATAGATGGAAAGTGCAGTAGCTCTTCTTTTGGGAGGGAAGTAATCCGAGATCATGGAGTGAGCCGGAGGACTACCACCTGCTTCTCCTATCCCTACACCCATTCTTGCCAGGAGTATCTGGATAAAATTCTGGGTGTACCCGGTAAGTGCGGTCATTCCACTCCAAAGCGTAAGGGAAATGGCGACAATATTTCTTCTATTGGCTTTGTCCGCATAGCGTGCAATGGGAATTCCTAAAAAAGTATAGAACAAAGCGAAGGAGAGTCCGCTAAGTAATCCCAATTGCCAGTCAAAAAGTCCCAGGTCCGCTTTGATGGGTTCCTGGAGGATGGTTACGATTTGTCGGTCAAAAAAATTGAAGGTATAAACCAGGGTAAGTAGGGCGAGAACGTAGTTTTGATAGTCTTTACTAAACTGCGGCTCTTTCAGGCTAGTAGTAGTTTTCTCCATAAATAGGAATTAGGTAGAAGGGAAATTACGACAAATTGCCGGTTTTCCCCCAAAGATTTTCATTTCTTAATTGAGCTATCCATTTCCGATTTAGCTTTCATCCCTTTACATTTGAAAGATCATAAAAGAAGTACAATACTATGCCAAACGCCAAAATAGCCGGTCTGGGATTTTATGTTCCGGAAAATGTTGTTGATAATCATGAGTTATCCAAAATTGTAAATACCAATGATGAGTGGGTGCAGGAGCGCTCAGGGATTGTTGAGAGGAGGTATTTTACAGAAGGAAAAGATACGGTTGCCAATATGGGAGCAAATGCCGCCCGTATGGCTATTGAAAGAGCCGGAATTACTCCAGAGGATATAGATTTCATCATCTTCGCAACCTTGAGTCCGGATTATTACTTTCCGGGTAGTGGTGTTTTGCTTCAGCGGGAATTGGGAATTTCCCATCTGGAAATCCCTGCCCTTGATATCCGAAATCAATGTTCCGGTTTTATCTATGGGATTTCTATTGCGGATCAATTCATCAAGTCGGGAACCTATAAAAATATTTTGCTGGTAGGATCAGAGATTCAATCTCCTCTCTTTGATTATTCGGATGAAGGTAGACATGTTACAGTTCTCTTTGGAGATGGAGCAGGTGCTGCCGTCATTCAACCAACAGAAAAAGAAGGACAAGGGGTCCTGACCACTAAGCTACATGCTGATGGGACCTATGCTGAGAAATTGGCAGTATTGGCACCTACTACTCGAAAAGCTCCTTTCATCAGCAATGAAATGATTGAGAATGGAGATATCTATACGGTTATGGAAGGTCGCTTTGTCTTTAAACTGGCAGTAACCAAGTTTCCGGAAGTAGTAAATGAAGCTTTAGATGCTACAAATCTGGGATTGGAAGATATTGATCTCTTTATTCCACACCAGGCCAACCTGCGTATTGCTGAAGCCGTAAGAAAAAGCCTTGGACTACCCGAAGAAAAGGTCTACAACAATATCATGCGTTATGGCAATACCACAGCTGCTTCCATTCCTATTGCGCTGACCGAAGCCTGGGAACAAGGCAAGCTGAAAGAAGGAGATCTTCTGTGTCTGGCAGCCTTTGGGAGTGGATTTACCTGGGGATCTACCTTGATTCGCTGGTAAGAGAGTTCAGAATGTGGGTTGAGTTGTTGGTAAAACCTAAGGGACTAACTGTATTTACCCATGGATCAACTTCTGGATACGTATATATCCATCCTCAGTAAAAATAAAGAAGCTAAGACTAAGGCTATTTTCCTTACAGGCTCCAAAGTCGATGGGAAGAGCCTGGATTTTTGGTCGGATACAGATCTGGTGATTGTTTTGGAAAGGGGTGAATTTCTGCTGAAAACAGCCTGGGATCAACTGCTTCCACAATTAGGGCAGATTCTGGCTAAAGAGGAACATATTTCAGATGAAAGTCTGACCTATAGGTTGATTTTGCAGCTTGATGAGGGTATAGAGCGGCTAGACCTAAGTATCCTGAGCTATGACTCCTGGATGAAAAGGGAGTTTCGTGAATTAGATTCCTTCCTGCTTCTGTATGGAGAAGAATTAGCCCATAAAAAAAAAGAAAAAACAAGCTTTGGCTTCCATCCAATTGAAGAAAACTCTAATGAGATTCATCGCATATGGTTCTTGATGTTTGAATGTGTTAAGAAATTTATGCGGAAGGATAACTTGATTGGCTTGCACTTGCTTCTGGAAATTTTGAAAGAGTATTTGGTTCTCCGAATGAAGGCGCGAGATGTTGAATTGCAAACCAATATACATCGAATCGGTCAGGCGGAATCATTAGCAGCAAGCATTGAATTTGATAAGCTACACTATCAGGATAAATCTTCTTTGCTTACTTATATGGCTAATTTGTCTACTGAGATAGATCAGGCTTTAGCCCATCAACATAAAAGCTACCTCAGTAGAGTAGAAGCATTTCATGGATATCTGGAAAAATGTAAGGAGAATTAAGAAGGAGGGGCAATTCAGAGTTCAGATTTGAACCCAACTGTTAAAAAAAGAAAAAGGGTAAGAACTATATCGCACCGATCAACTTTCTACCGTTGCTGCCTTTCGGCCCTGGCGGAGTTCAAAAGGATCTGGTCGTACAGCCTTACCCACCGCAATATTAGGTCAGGATTATCTATTTACCAAGCTTATTTCAAATTCTTTTTGGGAATTTTTTAAAAACGTATTGGCGTGCTGGTGTGTTGGAGTCAAATCTAAGTTGAACCCTAACACGCCAACACACTAAAACTCAAATACGTTTATTTTGCAAGTACATTGATCAGGTCAAACTTTGTGAGTATATCTAGCTCACCCTCAGGACTTTTTACGATCACTGCAGGATTATCCTTATGGATAAGTTTGGAGATTACATCCACACGGGTGGAAGAAAGCACAAAAGGAAGCGGATCACTCATGGCTTTGGTAACCGGGGCATTTTTGAGACTGGGATCATCCAGGATGGTATTCAAAACCCGATTCTCGTTGAGGCTTCCGATGATCTCGGTATCTTTCATCACCGGAATCTGAGAAATGTTTTGCTCACGCATGATATTTACGGCATCTGCAAGCGTCTTCTCTGAGCCCAAGGTAACAAGTCCATGTCCATTACTTTTGTCCTGCAGGATTTGCCCAGCTGTCAACATATTTCCTTCATCAATGAAATCATGGGTAGACATCCAGGTATCGCTGTATACTTTGCCCAAATAGCGAGTTCCATGATCCGGTAGGATGATGACCATCATGTCGTCTTTTTTGAGCGTTTTGGCATACTCCAGGGCTCCAAAAACAGCCGAACCACAGGACCAACCTACAAATAGGCCTTCCATTTTTGCCAGTTTTCGTGTCATGAGAGCAGCATCTTTATCACTTACCTTGATGATCGAATCAACGAGCTCCATATTGCAGTTCTCCGGGAGAATATCTTCTCCTATGCCCTCTGTCAAATAGGGATAGATTTCTTTGGGATCTATTTCTCCCGTTTCGTGCAGTTTTTTAAATATAGAACCATAGGTATCCAGGCCAATGGTTTTGATATCCGGATTCTTGCCTTTAAGGTATTCTGAAATCCCACTGATCGTTCCGCAAGTCCCCATTCCCGCAGCAAAATGTGTGATTTTGCCTTCTGTTTGCTCCCAAATCTCGGGTCCAGTACTCAGGATATGTGCTTTTCTGTTGCTTGGATTGTCGTATTGATTCATCCAAATAGAGTTTGGGATCTCTTTGTCCAAACGTCCAGCAACTGAATAATAAGATCTGGGATCTTCTGGTTCAACATTGGTAGGGCATACCACTACTTCGGCTCCCACAGCTCTCAGAATATCGATTTTTTCCTGAGATTGTTTATCAGCCATGGTGAAAATACATCTGTATCCTTTCACAATAGCTGCCAGAGCGAGGCCCATTCCGGTATTACCGGAAGTACTTTCGATAATCGTTCCTCCGGGTTTTATTTTGCCATCTCTTTCGGCATCTTCTATCATCTGTATTGCAATCCGGTCTTTGATACTGTGACCGGGATTGAAATATTCCACCTTTACCAGAACTGTAGCTTTGATATTTTCTGTAACTGAATTGAGCCTGACAAGAGGAGTATTTCCGATTGTTTCGATGATATTGTTATAGATCATACGTATATAGAATGGTTTTTTATTACGAACACAAAATGGGGATGTGTATACACATCCTTAAACAAAACAGCTACAAATATAGGAAATCCTAGAGGAAGAGGAAGTACCAAAAATTGTAGAAAACATGCGTCCACACGGCCACAGGTAATCTTCGGTTAGCAAATACAAAATACATAATTATCGCGAAGAAAACTCGATAAAATGCATTGTAAATGGTGAATTCATCCCCATAATAATAAGTAAAATGGGACAAGGAGTAGATAATCGCGGCGATAAGAACGACGGGGAAACGTTCTGCAAAAGACTTCTTTCGTCTTTTGAAGCCCTGCATATCCATGATATAGTTATCGAATTTCCCAATACTGCCTTTGGGAATTTTAACGAATTTACCAACCTCCGCTTTCTTCAAATCTCCCATTGACCAGCTACCCAATTCCTTGTTAAATACCCGGAAGAGGAAGGCCAGTAAAAGACCTCTGAAAATCCATTCATCATAAAAACCACCTCCAAAAGTCAGAGAAAGGTCCTGAAATACATTGGTGTGGAAAGATTTAAGAGATCTAACAGCATCCAGTTGAGCAGGAATCAGAACCTGGGGATCAACTACAGAAACGAGGGCATAGTTGAAATAGGGAAGAAGCATCCGAATAAAGGAGCCATATACAAATCCTTCCAGAATGATGAAAAACCAATAGTACCAGTTGATGATTCCATTCTTTAAGGGCTTTTTCCTGAATTCTGAAAGTTTCTTCTTTTTATTCTTGGCATCATCACGGGCTTTTTTGTACTCCTTGCTTGTCCAGAGTCCAAACCAGTCGTGATATACATAATAGCCTAAATATCCGATCAGAGTCAGAGAAATCAGGAGGGTCCCTCCTGGCAAATGACTTTGAGCCAGTTTAAACCAGGCATCAATCCCATTGTATTTGACCACCTGGCCTTCGGAAGAGAAAAAGAAAAGGATTTCGTAAATAAGGAGTACGAGTACCAAATGGGAATTATGGTAGAATCGGCCGCGGACTGCGGATTTGTAAGCTTCAATCGCCTTACCAGTAGCCGTTTCTATAAATACTACCATTTTTTCTGTTAGGGAAGTCCCGCTTAAGGAGTCAGAGTTTTCGCAAAGGTTTAAATCTAAAGATTCAGCGAAACTATTCCAATCATCTGCAGATCAATGGGTAAAAAAACAGGAAGCTAGGCGAATTTCCCGCTTCCTGAATTTTCTCTGGTTTATAATTTATTCTGCAATGATCGTTACTTCATCCAAAGTTGATCCTGCACCTTCCAGCACAGCTACACAAGCAGGAGAAAGTCCGATCATGACGCGTTCGTAAGTTGGAAGACGGTCGATCACTTCTACTTCGATGAAGCCAGAATTATTAGGGATTTCCATTTTAATTCTCGTGCCAAGAGGTAAAGAATCATGAAATGCATAAAAGCGGTTTCTACCAGCTTTATTTGACTTAAGTTCAGTGAAATCACCGGTGATTCTTCCTTTATTCCGATTTCTTTTATTGTAGGATTCAGTATAAGAGGATGTCTTTTCTTCTTCAAAGTCTTTGGCTACTCTTCTTCCGCTGGATACCTCTTCATAAGGTTCATAAATGGCTGCTACTCTGCTTCCATATTTGATGTCCGCTGCGCGTGGCATCCGACTGTTGTCATAATCATCCTCATAGCGCTCATCATTATATCTCTTGTTTCTGTCTTCACTAAATCTTGCGTTGCTGCTTTCATAACGATCATCCTCGTAGCGGTCATCATAAGAAGATGAACTTTGGCGACTACTTGAATTCCTATCATTGTCATCATACCTGCGATAGTCGTTTGTTCTATCATCATAGTTCTTCTCATAGGTATCCCTACTAGATCGACGGCTATTATTCTCGCGGGCATCTCTTTCGCGATAATCGCTTATTCTGCTACGACTGCTACTGCTATTGCTCTCATTGCTTCTCCTGTAGCTATCATTGCGATTTGTACGGTAGCTATCATTTCTGTCCTGGCTATTTTTTCTAACCAAGGTAGTAGATGGCCCTCTTCTTCGGTAGGAATCTGAGTCCTCATATCGATCTTCCTTGGGAGCCATACCAAATGCGGGGACTCGAGCCACATCATTTTTGCCAACGATAATGGTTTGTCCGGTTCTCACCTGCGAGATGCTGTTCCATTCGCGAATTTCATCTACCAAAACGCCAAATTCAGAAGCAATGGAATAAATATCATCTCCTCTGCGGACCCTGTAATACGTACGTGGGCCTTCAGAAATATCTTCTCCAGCATCAAGTCCTCTGCTACTGATTCTTGGGTTGTCGATCGTGGAACTTACGTTCAATTTCTGTCCAACTACAATATTGCTGCCACGGAGATTGTTACGTCTTTTCAATTCTTCCACACTCATTCCATACTTTTGGGAAATGCGGAAGAGATTGTCTCCTCTTTTGACTGTGTAGGTTTCAGGGGTTTGTGCATAGGCACATGCAAGGATAAAAGTAAAGATTAGGATTGCCGTTTTGTGTAACATAATTTTTCAACCTTAAAGGTTAGGCAAATTTTGTGGTCGTGAGCTTAATGAGTTTAGCTTTTGTTTGTCTGATAAAATAATGGAAGAGTAATCAGGAAGGTACATACGAAACTTATTCCTACTACTCGCTCAAGTATCGATTCGAACATCATTGCTGTCATCCACATACTGATGAATGCATAAAAAACAGCAATCCCCGGCCTGATATACAGGAGGGGAAAGATGCAGTTACACAATAATAGCAAAAATCCAACCAATCCGTATGCTGCGAGGTATTCTAAATACTGATTATGAGGAGATTTCAGTAGAAATTCCTGATTTATTCGGTTTTGATCCTCCTCAGCTCGCCTTTTAAGTTCATCTTCCACATCCGCAAGCCCAATTCCGATGATAGGGGAAGATTGAAAAATGTTCCAGCTTGATTTCCAAACCAGGAGCCTTTGAGAAAAAGACTTTTCACTCAGATCCCGATCTTCAATGAAGTATTGCTGAAGATCCCAACGACTTACATCCACTCGATTTTTGAAAGAGGGTACTGTATAGTAGCTAAGTACTGGTAGTGTCAGCATCCCCAACAATATCAAAACCGCCAGCTTTTTATTGGAAGAGGTAAAGAGCTTGAAAATGAGATAGGCGAATGTCCCTGCGTATAAACAGGCGAGTCCTGTACGACTGGCAAAAAGATGAATTGTGAGGAAATTTATAGCTGCGAAAAGGAATAGCAGCTTTACTTCTACCTTAGCGAAAATCTGTTCTTTCCTCCTCCCCAAATCTACGGCCAATATGATGCTAAAGGCTTGCAATAAACCGAAATAGGAATGGTGCATTCTCCCAACGATGTCCACCGTCTTGTTTTTCTCGATTGATTGGGTGATCGTTTCGTAATCAAGGATATAGAAATAGAGACTCAGGAGAGCGGTAAGACTGACCGCCAGGATAAAGCAATAATAAACCAGCAAGTATTGCTTTCTCGACAAAGCGGGAAGAATAGCAATGGCTAAGGGTAAACCTCCTAATATGACCTTTTCTTTTAGGTCCTTGATCCAAACATCCAGGTTTTCTGTATAAAGGCCTGATAAAAGTAGAATGAAAAACAGACTAGCCAGAAGCCAGGCGTAGGGCTGTCCGCTGAGGTTGTTTTTTCCTTTTTGTTGAATGAGCTGCCATAAAGCAGCGGCACCGATAATTCCTGGACTTATGGATAAGAGAAATTTTGATAGGGGCATCCCTACAACCAGACATAGCAAACCCAGAACCAGGGCTGATTCAGGTTTTAGGTATTTGCTTAGGGCTTTGTCTTTCATGCCATTTACAAAGGAGGCTACACCTCCGGAAGCTATAAATTCCCGGGAATGCGGGTTTTTATTTCAATACGATAGAGGTATTGAGGGCATCTTTATCGTTCAGGAGACTCCGTAGATCTGTCTCGACCTGAAGATCTTTGCTCTTTTTCCCTATGATAGAAGTTTCGGACATGCTATAGGCAACTCTTACAGATTGCTTAAAGCTGTAGCGAATTTTATAATCCATTTTCTGAAGGAATGCAGAAGCCGCTTCTGAATCATCCACTTTGTTCAGAAATTCTCCTCCTACATTGTTTTTACTCATCTTATGTTCACGAGTAATAATGTTCCCATCCATACGAAAATAGGTGAAAGAAGGACTGTTTTCATCCATCATGATATGATTCAAAGCCTTGTTAAGCGCAGCCAGGTTTTTGAATTTAAAGCTGACACCATATTCATTGTCATCCGGAGAATCTACAAGGTCAATTGCCGATAAACCCTCAATTTTTTCCAGTCCTGGAACAAGATTACGCATGGACAATTTTTCAGCATCAAAGCCTGAGGAGGCATCTTCATCTGTATCAAATTTCTCCATCAATTCAGCAAGATCAGCTGTCTCAATTTTATACTGCATCCATCCAGATCCATTTTTGTTGAATTTATAGGACTCTTCAATGGTGAGGCAGGAAGTGAAAAAAGTGCAAGTAAGAATTGTGATCAGTAGAAAAGATACTTTGTTCATTATTTAGAAATCGAATCTTTAGAAGAGGCAAAATATACATAATTGGCAGGAGTACTTCCTAATTTTGGAAAAATATTCCCCCTAAAGAAGATTGTGAGATCAGGATACAAGATGTACTTTTGGGCATGCTAAAAATCTATCACCTGGCCAACTGTACGACCTGTCAAAGAATCATCAAAGAACTCCAACCCGGACCGGAGGTCATCATGCAGGATATCAAGACTGAAGCCATCAGTGCTGAACAAATTGATGAAATGAAAAAGATGTCGGGCTCCTATGAAAGTCTCTTTAGCAGAAGGGCCATGAAATATCGGAGCATGGGATTGCATGAAATGGAGCTGAATGAAGAAGATTATAGAAAATATATCCTGGAGGAGTATACTTTTCTCAAGAGACCGGTTATGATTTTTGAAGACGAAATTTTTATCGGTAACACCAAAAAGACAGTCGCTGCAGCAGGCGAAAAACTCTCCCAACTTTTAGGAGTCTAGTTTCCGAAATTTTTTAAAGTGGCTATACTGAGTCTGAAGCGGATTTCAGAGATCGAATATTTGGACTTTGGAATACTTAGGTCCGGATATTTAGATTTTTCAGAAAGTACCCGATTTTAGTCAATTTGTCCCTGTCTTTTTCCTGAGTCCAAATGGAAGAGCTGTCCAACTTCTTTTATCTCCAAATTCCTACCCCTTTTCTCCATTGTAAGTAAGCGATCAAATATCAACAGCTACTTACGATTACGCTAAATACTTTTATCATACCATTCAGTTCTTTCTAATGAATCCACTTACAAATATTTGGATTCCTAATACTTAAAGAGCCCAATAAATTTTATAGCAGCTTTATTTTCCCATTGGCGAAGATTTCCTAACCGTTTATCCCAAACGGATGGGCTGGAAGACTTTTTCTTTGAACATTTGTATAAATCGATACAAAATAGCGACAATCTAATACAGGTTTTAATTAATCAATGATAAACTTCGGCCGCCTACGTAAGCATGCCCTGCAGCGAAGGAAAATTACTGCGCCTACCGAGTTCGAGCTTTTAGGAATACGGTTCATGATCGTTCTGGGCCTAATAGCTATGACGGTTTTTCTGGTGTGGTTCATTGATCCTGACCATATAGGATATTTTCCGCTATACGTACTTCTCACATTTGCCCTTGGATTCCGTTTGATCAAAATGCTGCATGAGTGGTATCACTACAGCAGTATCAGTGTTCCTGAAATGCCGGAAACAGACAAAGAGTGGACCGTCGATATGGTCACAACCTTTTGTCCGGGGGAACCTTATGACATGATTGTCAATACCCTCAAGGCCATGAAGGCCGTGAAATACCCGCACAAAACTTATTTGTGCGATGAGGGGAATGATCCATATATGATTCAGGTCTGCGAAGAACTGGGCGTTATCCATTCTTATAGAGGAGAAGATAAAACCCACGCCAAAGCCGGGAATGTGAATTATTGCCTCAGAAACCACTGTGATGGCGATATTGTCGTGGTTTTGGACCCTGACCATGAACCTACAGAAGATTTTCTAGATCGGGTAATTCCATATTTCGAAGATGAAGAAATAGGCTATGTACAATGTGTACAGGCATATGGCAATCAAAATGAGAGTTTTGTAGCCAAAGGAGCTGCCGAGCAGACCTACCATTTTTATGGTCCTATGATGATGTCTATGAACTCATATGGGACCGTGCAGGCAATTGGAGCCAATTGTACCTTCCGGAGATCTGCCCTTGATTCCATTGGGGGACATGCAGCGGGATTATCGGAGGATATGCACACCGCTATGCAACTGCATGCAAAAGGATGGAAATCCATTTACGTGCCCGAGCAATTGACACGGGGTCTGGTACCGGCTTCCGCTGGTGCTTACTGGAAACAACAACTTAAATGGTCCAGAGGAACCTTTGAACTCCTCTTCCGGGTATACCCCAAATTATTCAGAAAGCTGAGTTGGCCGCAAAGACTTCATTATGCAACCATTCCGCTTTTCTTCCTCCATGGATTGATAGGCCTTATTGATATTCTCGTTCCTATCTTTTCTCTCTTTTTTGCACGTGTGCCCTGGCATATGGATTTGATCTTGTTTGGGAAGATCGTTATTCCTCTCCTGGTACTCAATATGCTGATCCGACAATTCGCCCAAAGATGGATGTTGGAAGAACATGAAAGAGGCTTTCATGTACTGGGAGGAATATTGCTGGCCTCGACCTGGTGGATTCATCTGGTAGGCTTCATTTATGCCATTTTTAAAATAAAAGTACCTTATATACCGACTCCCAAGGATGATGAGCCACAGAATGCATGGAAATTATCCATTCCCAACCTCCTGATGATTGTGCTCAGCATAGTAGCCATCGTATATGGACTATCTATTGACTGGAATCCTTACAGTTTTGCCATGGCATTTTTTGCCGGGATAAATGTAGTCATTCTGAGTGCGGGAGTCTGGATTGCACAGCAAAAGGCTATGCTTAAACTCTATTCTTGGATTGGAATGGATGATTTCATCACAGGGATTCGGAGTTTTTGGTGGAACCTGAGACATTATGTTGTTTACAGATTGATCCGAAATGGGTCTTTCATTCTTACCATTCTTTTGATTGGTGCACTAACGGGTTATACCTTTTATGAAAAGCAACAAACCGAACTCATGCGCAATCGTGCCTTACAGGGGATTGAGCAAGTGCGTTGGTTCTATAGTGGAATAGGAGCAAGTGATGAAAGAGCTGATCTGGATCTCAATATGCTTCATGGGATGGAGGATGAGCTACAGGTGAGCTTTGATATTGTCAACTTTCCATTTGCCTGGGATGGCAATAAACAATTGCCAATAGATAAGCTGAAAAGTTTATTGAGGAATGGAAACCTTCCTATGATCAATTTTCAGCCTATAGAAATGGGCATTAAAAATAGCAAGGAAGATATCTATCCGGTATTTACCCATATTCTGGAAGGTAAATTCGATGCATACATCCATGATTTTGCTGTCCAGCTTAGAGAGTTGAATCAACCGGTATTTTTGTCTTTTGCCGGTCAGCCGGATCGGGAAGATCATCCCTGGTATTCTGAGCACCCTGCTGCTGCTGAGGTATACAAGGATACCTGGAAATACATGGTCCAAAGGTTTGTAGAGAAAGGTGCATCCAATGTCGTTTGGTTATGGGAACCTGGTTCTGCTGAAACCTTCTCCAATTTCTATCCTGGCAATAACTATGTTCAGTGGTTAGGAATTTGTGTAAGGAATGAAGGGAATCCAAAGGATAAGGACAGTTGGGACAGTTTTGATGACCTTTATGAGGATTATCATAGTTTACTTCAAAGCGAATATGGCCTTTCTCAAAAGCCCATTATGATTTCTCGACTGGAAGCTAAAACCAATTCCGGCGAACAGGAAATCTGGCTAAACGATGCTTTCCTGAGTATCGGCAGTAAATATCCCGAAATCCGTTCTGTACTCTTTTTTAGAGATGGAAAAAAGAAAACAGCTTTCGATTATACAGAGAAAACCAAGCTGGTTATTCATAAACACCTTACCTCATCAGAACCTTTCATCGATAAACCCCCTTACTTACTCAACCAAGAGATCAGGGAGGAAGCCTATGTATCAAGTCAGGACAGAAACACCCTGGCAGCTTCGATACAGAAGGTGAGAAATGGAGGCCTGAAAAAAGATGAGCCTACGAAAATTCAAGTGATAAGAGAAGGTGCAGACTTTCAATTGTTGGTAGATGAAGAGCCTTTTTATATAAAAGGAATTGCATATAATCCTACTCATGGTTGGAGAGATGGTTTCCTTCCTTTGACGCGTAGGCAGTTAGAAATGGATTTTTCACGGGTAAAGGAAATGGGGGCAAATACCATCCGGAGATTTGGTGCGGCGGGCATTTATGACTGGAATATCCTCAGACTGGCTGAAGAGCAGGACTTGAAGGTATTGTATGGTGCCTGGTTTGATCCGGCCATCGATTATTACTTTGATACAGCCGCTGTTAGAAAATATGAGCAGGAAACCCTTGAACTGGTTTATAAATACAAGGATTCTCCGGCTATTCTGGGTTGGGTACTTGGAGATGAAACCTGGAGTTCTCAGGAGTTTCGCTTCCAACAGCCTTATCTGACCAAAACGAGATGGGCCTATGTGCGGATGATTGAGCGTTTGGCCAAGAAAATCCATGAGATTGATCCCAATCGCCCTGTAATGACAGCTGTGGAGCATGGAAAAAATCTGGCAGGTACGCTGCAGGATTTTCGTACCCTTGCCCCTTCTCTGGATATGATCGGGGTGAATAGCTATTACGGAGAACGAATAGAAGAACTGGATTCGGTATTCCAGCAATTTGATCCGGAGAGACCCTATTTCTTATCAGCATTTGGACCTCAGAAATACTGGGATCCTAGTAATCAGGATTTTGACCCTCAATCTATTCCACATGAAAACTCCAGTTATGAAAAGGCCAAACTTTATAGCCAGAACTGGAAAAATCATATTGAAAGTAAGCGGGGAAATAATGTAGGAGGAATTGCTTTCTGCTGGTAAGACAGAATGGAAGGAACCGCGACCTGGTTTGGGATTACGGACTTTAAGGGACGATTGAAACCTTCTTATTATGCCTTGAAAAATGCCTGGGTGAAAGAAGATGAGAAAGCTCCTTTATACGAAGCCTATATCGCTCCTCCGGATGCTCGCATGTATCGGGGAGGCATATATACCTTCAAAGCGATTACGGAGAATAACCATACAGATAAGAACCTCAAATATGAATGGTATCTGCTCCGCGAAAAATACCTGGATGATTCAGGAGATATATCAGTAGTCGATGGAGGAAAACAAGTAAGAATTCAAATACCCAATGACTATTATGATTATCGGGTATACTTATACATCAGTGATGAAGATGGAAATGTTGTTACCTCTTCTCAGGGAGTGGAATTAAACAACTGATTTGAAAAGAATGGTTGATCAGAAGCAGAATTTTTTGATAAAATATTTGTTGGGGAATTGGAAACGCTTCCTTTTCCTGGGCATGCTTGCATCTCTTATCGCTTGTCTGGCAGTTTTTATGTACCTCCGCCCCTGGGCCTGGAAGAACTTTGATCACTTGCCAGATGAAAATGCACCCTTTACCAAAACGGTGGAGCTACGGAAAACCCAAAATGGATTTCAGCTATTTAGAGAAGGAAAGCCTTTTTATGTAAAAGGTGCGGGAGGCGATCAATTTATGGATAAACTGTCAGGAAGTGGAGGAAATACCATAAGAACCTGGTCAACGATCAAGCTGGATTCAATTCTGGATGAAGCCCATAAGAATGGACTCTATGTGATCGCAGGACTCAATATGATTCCTGCCCGATTTGGCTTTGACTATAAAGATCAGCATATCGTTGAGACTCAGCTACAGAGGTTGCGCAGAGATGTAATTAGATACAAGGATCATCCGGCTTTGTTGATGTGGGGCGTAGGGAATGAACTGGAGCTGGATGCTACAGAAGATAATGTATATATATGGCGGGCCGTAAATAGTGTCTGTAAAATGATCCATGAGGTTGATCCCAATCATCCTACGACAACGATGATCATGCCGGATGCTGCACGTACACGTGCCATTGCTGAAGAGGCGCCAGAGATAGATGTCCTTTCTTTCAATGTATTTGGAGGATTAAAAGGCTTTCCGGAAAAAATGCGCCAATTCTGGTGGGGATGGAATGGTCCTTATATCATTTCCGAATGGGGGCCCCTTGGATGGTGGGAAGTTCGCTATACTCAGTGGAATGTCCCCCTCGATATGCACAGCAAAATGAAGATGGCCAAAATGTCCGATCTATATGACTCTTCCATTGCCATGGATGAAGAATATTGTCTGGGCTCCTGTGTTTTCTATTGGGGAAACAAACAGGAGAGAACTCATTTCTGGTTCAGCATGTTTACGGAAAGTGGCGAAAAGACACCAATGGTTGACCTGATGCAACATAAATGGACAGGTAAATGGCCAGAAAACAGAGCGCCTCTACTCGATTCTATGATGATTGACCAGGATTTGGGAGAACGAAATGATACCTATCTCCACATAGGAACTACCTATGAAGCTAGTGTTAGCGGCTATGATTACGAAGGAGATACGCTCAAATACGTTTGGGAAATCATGCCTGAAGGAGATTACAAATTCTCTACCGGAGGCGATATGGAGTATCGTCCTGAGCCGTTGAAAGGTCTGATATCAAAAGTTGAAGGCAATAGCATCAGCTTTACTCCACCTGAAAAACCGGGAGCTTATAGATTGTTTGTCTATGCCTTTGATCAGGTTGAATCTGTAGCTGTTGCGGATCGGGTATTCTTTGTGACAGAAAATACCATCAACTAATTAGGGCCGATATTCTGCGAGCTGGATGAATAAATCTTCCCTTGCATTTTATCCCACTAACATCCACAAGCATTTTCCTCTTATATTCGTTGTTGCAACAAAAAAGCAACGATGATGAAGTCTATTTTCCTATCTATTCTATTTACAAGCCTTTTATTTCTATCCACTTTCTCCCAGGCACTCAATCCTGCAGATACGCTGATGGGTTTCGAGGAATATTCTCCCAATTCTACCCTGGTAGTGGAAGAGCATCCTACCCAAAGATCCAAATTCCCATTTATTGATGTGCATAATCATCAATTCCGCATGGCTAAAATGGATCTTTCAGATCTGACAGCTGAAATGGATGCGCTGAATATGGCCGTTATGGTAAACCTGAGTGGGAGAGGCTTTGGCGATCCTAAAACCCTGGAAGGAAATCTGGACAATGCCAATAAAAATGCGCCTGGTCGGTTTATCGTTTTTACCAATATTCGCTTTGAAGGCATAGATGATCCTAATTGGGGAGAATTGACCGCCAAGCAAGTTGAAAATGATGTAAAAAGAGGGGCTAATGGACTCAAGATCTACAAAAACCTGGGCCTTACTGCCAAGGATAAAAATGGGAATCGCATTGCTGTAGATGATCCTCGTATTGATCCGGTTTGGGCAAAATGTGGAGAATTGGGGATTCCGGTTTTGATCCATAGCGGAGAGCCTGCAGCTTTTTGGAAACCCAGAGATAAGTACAACGAACGCTGGCTGGAACTCAAGCAAAGACCGGGCAGATACAGAGATCCCCAACAGTATCCTTCCTGGGAAGAAGTAATCGCTGAGCAGCATCGCATGTTTAAAAAGCATCCCAATACTAAATTCATCAATGCTCACCTGGGCTGGTATGGAAATGACCTGAAAAAATTTGGAGAATTGCTGGATGAAATGCCCAATATGTATTCAGAAATCGGAGCAGTCCTGGCGGAGCTCGGTCGTCAACCCCGGGCAGCCAAAGCCTTTTTGGAAAAATACCAGGATCGCATCATGTTCGGCAAAGATAGCTGGAGGCCCAAAGAATACTATGTATACTTTCGGGTATTGGAAACCGAAGATGAATACTTCGATTACTACAGAAAACGTCATGCTTTCTGGAAAATGTATGGACTGGGATTATCTGATGAAGTCTTGAAAAAGATCTATTATAAGAATGCTTTAAAAGTTATCCCCAATATTGATGATTCCCATTTCCCGGACTAAGCTGGCAGGGAATTGGCTGGAAAGACGAGATGCGCAAATTGTTTATCGTACTGGTTGGAATATTGTTGGCCTTACTCCTGGTTTGGCCAGCCCGATACAATACCCCTGACCTTGAGCAGGAGGCAGGAAATCATGTATTTCAGCCGGAAACCTATGATGATTTTTGCCTGAAGATTATCCGTGATACCAGTTTGCATACCGAGGGATGGGATACATTGGTGCAGCCTCAGTTTTGGAGAAAGGCCATGAAAATGGGTCCAGACTCCCTGATTGTAAACATTGCCAAAAGCCGGGAAATACTCACTCATTTGAAAACTTCCGATTGGCGCAGCAGAAGTGAGAAGGAACAAAAAGCCTATGAAGATTCCGTCCGTAAGGTTCATGGTCTGCGGAAAAAAGATGAAATATATTTCACAACAGGTCGAAACCACTTCTACAAATATGAAGCCCTCATGACGCATATCGATAAAGCAGTGGGAGCTTTTATGAAAGAGGAAACCGATCCCTGGTATGCACAAAGTATTTTGCTGATAGAAAGCCCGGATCGTTTGCAGTTCTCGACAGATGGAGCCTATGGCGCTTTTCAGTTGATGGAAGGAGTAGCGCGTGAAGTGGGTTTAGTGGTCAATGATAGTTTAGACGAAAGAGAAGACTTCTACAAATCTGCACAGGGAGCGGCGAGGTTGATTCGCCGTGTTTGTCTTCCCAAAACCCGAGAACTCTGCAAAGACTATGGACTTGAGTATTCAGAAACTGATCTTTGGTTTCGTCTACTGGTTATGCACGTTTATCATGCCGGAAATAGAAATGTCCGCAGGGTTATTCGTAAAATCAGGCCCAGAGAAGGAGGGATAGGACTTATTCAGAAAATCTGGCAAACCAAGGCCCGTCGATTTGGCAATGCTTCCCAAAATTATTCACAAATCACCCTGGCCTCATTGCTGGAGATGGATGATCTGATCCGCAGAAAAGGAATCATTTGCCCTGAAGAACATTTGGCTATTCCTTAACCTCACCCCACCTGGGTGGACTTTTTGCATCCACTTTTTCTGCTTCTCTTATCTCAGCTAATTTTTTACTTGAAAATCCTGGCCAACTAAGGGGGGGCTCCATGCTTTGATCTGGTTTCAGTACCTCCAGATTTTCATATTTTCCTTTGATATCTTTCCACTGAGTCTGAGACCACATACTTTCGTCCAAAACCTTCAGGGGCATATTCTGCATATCACCAGAAACTCCTTTTCCAATCAAGGGCCACCAGGTACTTTCTGTTTCTCTATCCCACCAGACAAAGCCATCCAATCCTTCCCATACTTCCGGATCAAAATAAGTATATCCACTCAGGGCAAAAGTGAGGCTGGTATCTCCATATTCCCTCGAATACACAGCGCCTAAATCTGCCAAAATACAGTAGGCTGCCAGTATGGGCTCCCCATTCACCACATCATTGACTATCTCATGATGCGTAAGCAGGTCTATGCCATAAGCTTTTACTTCCTCTCCCATTTTTAACAAGAGGAAACGCGCACTGTCTTCATAAACAACATCTGCTTCAGCCTCTGAAAAATATACAGGATCAGTGAGGGCATGAAAGCGTTCCCTGCCGATTCCAAAATGATATTGCTCATCCTTCAACTCACTTCCGGTAATATCGAAATGCCAGGCAGGGTTTTCTCCTCCATATAAGAGCTTCCTGCCATCTTCTTCCATAAACTTCCCATGCTCAAGAGCGATAGGGAATTTTCTTTTTTTACTTTGATTGTCTTCTGTTTGGCTAGTGCCCTCCTGAGTGGTATCGCCCATTTTGCAGCCCATGGCAAAAAAGCAAAGCAAGCCTAGTATATATAGCTTTTTCATAGCAGTTCCTGTTTCATCTAATTCTCACACGCACAAATTTGAGCGTAATTTTTTAAATTAATCCTAAGAATTCATGAAAAAAAATATTCCCATGAATAGAGCCATACTTTTTTTAAGTCTTATGATACTGGGCTTTTTCCTATGCGCCCAGACCGCTGGCAAACATGCGGCCAATGGTTTCTCTCTGGCTACGCAAGGAAAATATGCAGAAGCTGTTGAGGAATATGACAAAGCCATTCGCATCAATCGCAATAATGCGCGCTTTCATTACTACCGAGGAATTTGCCTTTTTGAATTGGGTGAATATGGAGAGTCTGTGCAATCCTATTCCTATGCTATCCTGATTGAGTCAGGCAATCATTTGTATTATTGGAATAGAGGGAAGAGTTATGCCTCTATGGATTTTCATGAAGATGCCATAGATGATTTTACAGATGCCATTCGCTTGAAAGATGATACAGGAGAGTATTTTTACTATAGAGGGATTAGCAAAGCTGCTTTGGGCGATCATGTCTGGGCCATCGAAGATTTTGATAAGGCCATCGAACGGGAAAACAGAGTGGGGGATTATTATCGAAGTAGAGGAGAGTGTCTGGTGGCTCTGGGAAAAGTAAACCAGGCCTGCCAGGATTTTCAACTTGCCGCTGAGCGCAGTGCTTTCAATGCCAATTATTTTCTTAAAAAGCATTGTCAGGGAAATCCGAAGAAATGAGGTTAATTTTTTTGCATCCATTTCCTCGCATTCCAACCTTCGCTGATTTTCAGCCTCTTTATGTTGGTCTCCTTTAAAGTAAAGGAGCACTTAGTCCTTCTATTCATACAAACCTAAACATGCAAAAATGAAAAAACTCGCTTTTCTCTTACTGCTTATAGTGGTTAATATGAGCCTGATGCCATCTCTTTTGGCACAAAAAGTACGAATTAATGAGGGCCTCTATCTGCTTAGTGAAAATGGCAAATACGGTCTGGTGGATCTCTCAGGGAAGGAAGTTTTGCCTACAGTTTATGAATCTATTGGTTTTGACGGAGAACGTGGCTTTACCCTGAAAAATGGTAAAATGGGAATGATAGATGGCAGAGGGAATATTTTACTGAATAATGAATACGAAGCCATTGAATTTGAATCAGAAAGGGCCTGGACCATGAAAAGAGGAAAGATTGGGATGGTAGATATCAATGGGAAAGTCATTATAGAAAATAAGTATGATGCAATTGAATTTGAGTCGGGCATAGGAGTTACAATCATTGATGGAAAGATGGGGCTGATTGATTTGAATGGAAAAGAGATTTTGCCCAATGAATATGATGCAATAGAATTTCTGGACGGGAAGGTTCGTACCTTGAAAAATGGGAAGCGCTCCACGATTGACCTCTTTTATTAATATCTAAAGAAAAGAAATGATGAGCAGCAAATGTCATACTTGCGCGGGTAAAGGGAAAATCCATTATCACGAAAACAAGATCTGCAAAAAATGTAGTGGCTCTGGAAAAAGAGGAGGGAAGACCTGCTCCAATTGCAAAGGTGCCGGAATTTTTATGAGCCGCAAAAGTAAGATCTGTAATGTCTGCTATGGCTCGGGTAAAGGAAAAAAGGCAGCCCCTAAAAAAACGCCTGGACGTCGGAAATCGCCACGAAAAGGCTTTTCTATTTTAGGCTAAAAATAAACAGCCGGACCAAAGCACTTTGGCTTTATCCGGCTGTATTCAAACTTTACACAGGAAGTAATTTGAAATTATCTCTTTACAGCTTTTTCGAGCTGTTCCAGTCTTTTAGCCAGGGATTCCAATAAATCCCCCTGCTCTTTTATCATCTTTTCCTGATCCCTGATCAATTCCTCCTGATCTTTTATTCTGACTTCTTGTTCCTGCATCCCCTTGATGAGGACGGGAAGTAGATCTGCATAAAAGACTCCGTAGCGATCCAGTTCTTCCTGAATCATCTCTCCTGTTTCCGGATCAAAGGAAGTTTTGTGGGTAACAACGACTTCATCGATTACCTTATTCACCTCCTGGGCAATCAACCCCAATTTCCTTCCCCCATAGCGCTTATCTTTCCACTCAAAAGAGACGGGCCTTAATTGCATAATCTCTTCCATTCCGTAGGATAAATCCTCAATCTCTTTCTTTTCTCGAAGGTCAGAGGTATTGATGGTCCCTACTGTGGCAAAGACGGTATTGAAACGCATAGTTGCATTACCGAGATTATAGGTGTCATCCGTATTTGGGAGAATGTCGCTTTCAACTTTGATATTGAGAGAACTCAGGGTATCGGGCTTCCATTCCGTTCCATCAAAAAGCAGACTCTGCCCTTGTATAGGTGCATCTGTAGAAATATCAACTCCTTTCAACTTATCTACGCTTAAAGTAGAGAAGGTGCCGCTGACATCTCCTCCTGCATTAGAGCTGTTGAGGAGTCCTGTATTGCTGATAACATTTCCCGCACTGATATTGATGCCTGTTCCTGCAGTATAGGTCGGGCCACCGCCTCCTCCTGAGACAGCTACGGTAGAGATACTACTGATTCTACCCTGGGCATCTACATCGATGATTGGTACTTGCGTAGCTGAACCATAACTTCCTGCGCTTACGCCTGTACTGCTCATATCAAAGGTAGTTCCATTTAGCTCCAATCCGGTTCCAGCCGTATAGGTTGTATTATTATCGGTGAAAGCGACTTCACTTACATTGCTAATTCTGCCCTGTGCATCCACGGTGAAACTGGGAATGAGGGTGCTGCTTCCATAATTGCCTGCACTTACTCCTGTATTATTCAATTGAAAAGTGCTTCCCAAAAGGTCCAAGCCATTGCCGGCAGCATAGGTCGTATTCTCATCCGTGATAGGAATCTCTGTTACACCTGTGATTCTTCCTTTATTGTCAACGGTCAATCCTGGAACTGAACTGGCGGAACCGTAGGTACCCGGAGTAACGCTTGTATTGGTAAGGCGGATGTTATTATTGGTAATGGCCAAACCCGCACTGGCAATGAGTTCCAGGGTGTCATCCGGAGCCGGAGACCATTCTGCATTAGTTGCATCCCATTTCAATACGAGTCCATCTTGTGCAGGAGTGGCTGCTGAAACCGCATTTCCCTGAATTTGTACTACTTGAAGGTTGTTGAAATTGCCATTTACATCTCCTCCTGCATTGTCATTATTGTTTACATCATCATTGGGATTGAGGTCCCCAGTATTGATGATCTGTGCACCGGAAAGTTGGATTCCATTCCCAGCGAAATAGGGGAGAGCTACTGTATTTCCATTGGATAAACTTAGATCCGTACCCGAGATGCTCAGATTTTGCAATTCATTATTAGGATCTCCGTCGGCATCCTGAGCAGAATCGGGAGAAGCTTCCCAAAGACTACCATTCCATTTCAATACCTCTCCGGGTAGCGGAGCTGTATTGGCTAATTCAAAACCTCGTATATGTGTTACTGAAAGATTGTCGAAGGTTCCTGAAACATCCCCGACGGCCATATCCGTTTTCTTTAGGTCATCATTGGGATTGGTGTCTCCGGTATTTACCAGCACATTGGCACCCGTAATATTGATTCCATTTCCAGCAGTATAGATTGTGCCTTGATCCTGACCGGCTTCCCATGCGAGTCCTGTCCACTTCAATACCTGTCCCGGAGTCGTGGGTGGTTGGCTGGAAACTTCAGAACCTCTAAGTGAAACCACTGTGAGGTTATTATAATTTCCAGAAAGGTCTCCCCCAGCCACATCAGATTTCAATACATCATCATTGGGGTTTGTATCCCCGTCATTTTCTATGATATTTCCACTGAGAATGTTGATGCCTGAACCTGCGGAGTACACTTCCCCTTCATCGAAGCCCAGTACCCATTGACTTTGGGCCTGATCCCATTTCAGGATTTGTCCTGCAAAACTGGGGGTCGAATTAGTTACGGGTGAACCTTGAATGCCTGTAACAATAAGGCTATTGAAGGTGCCATTAACATCTCCCTGTGCAGAAGAAGTTATTTTTACATCATCGTTTTCATTTCTATCTCCGGTATTGATGATGACATTATTGATGACATCTATCCCATTTCCGGCCGTATATTCGGGTAGGCTTACCGTATTTCCACTAGGGCCTATACTGAGGTCATTTCCACTTAGACTGAGGCTTTGATATTCATTGCCGGGATCATCATCGTAATTGCTGCTAGGCGCCCAAATATTTCCGGTCCATTTGAGGATTTGGTTAGGGGATGGTGGTAAATCCGAGACTTTATATCCCTGTATTTTTTCTACCACGGGTCCCGGATAAAAACCCGAAAGATCCCCATTCGCAACGGAATTAATGGTTATATCATCTGATTCATTTCTATCTCCCGTATTGGTGATGATGTTTCCTTGTATGCTAATGCCCGGCCCACCGGTATAAATTGGAGGATCCGGTAAAATAACTGTGCCTCCTCCTTGAGAGAGAAACAATTGATTTCCGACAATATTGAGGGTCTGCAATTCATTGGAAGGATTGGCATCTGCGTCATTATTGGTTCCTGGTACCCATCCTCCTGCAGTAAATTTCAAGACATCTCCGGGATTGGGTGAATCTGCAGAGAGGATATTCCCCTGCAAAAAGCTCAGGCGTGTATTGAAAAAGGTTCCGCTAATATCTCCCTGAGCCAGACTGATATTGGTAATATCATCCTGGGCATTGTCATCTCCCGAATTTACAATTCTTGTTACATTGGGATTTCCAGTCGCTGCCAGGGTGATGCCAGGGCCTGCTAAATATCCCTGTAAGGTTAAGGTTCCTCCTCCATTAGAGAGAATGAGGTCATTGCCATTGCGGCTAAGGGTTTGGATTTCATTGGTCGGATCTGCATCCGCATCATTGATTTCATCTTCGGCCGGTTTCCATCTCCCTCCATCGTATTTTAGAATCTGAAAATTGTTGGGTCGAGTGGGTTCAATAGGATCACCATTCAATCTTACAACGGTAAGATTGGGGAAAAAGCCACTGAGATCGCCCTGCGCCTGATCCAGGGTAGTAATGTCATCATTGGGATTGGTATCGCCCGTGTTTTCGATGATACTACCTACAATGCGGATGCCTGCACCGGGAATATAGCTGACGAAAGGTAAGTTGACCGAACCCCCTCCATTGGAAAGGCTAAGGATAGTTCCAGCAATAGATAACTGTTGGGTATTGATGGAATCATTGGCAGGACTCCATGCAAAGCCGTCCCATTTCAGAACTTGTTCTATAGCTGCATCCTGTTTTGCCAGTTCTAAGGGGCTGCCTACGCTTCCATCTCCACTAAATCGAGGGGTTATATTCACCCCGCTTCCACTTCCTCCATCATCGGGTGCCGGATCCCATTCGCTACCGTTCCACTTGAGTACATAGCCAATAGTGGGAGCATCAGAGGAAATATCTCTGCCCCATAGCCCGGTAACCTGCGGATTGGGATAGGTACCATCCAAATCTCCTTGAGCAGGGCTTCCGATTAAAATATCATCATCAGCCAGGGTATCACCGGTATTATAGATGGTATCCGCTGAGATTCGGATTCCGCTACCTGCATTTGCAGAACCGGCACTGCCACTTTGGGAGACCCATTTGGATTGATCTGCGTCCCATTTTAAAATATCTCCATCAAAAGGAGCGGGTGCAACAACATCGGAGATATTATCCAGACCACCGGAAAGCGTATGTGCTTCACCGGAGAAAAGGCTATACGGAACACTTTCCAGCGGATTGGTTCCTATAATTTCCCAGACACCATTGAAAAATATTTCAACTTTTAAAAAATGCGCTTGATTTCCCCAATTAATGTCAGCGAAATCGAGAGAGGTGATTTTTTGACCTCTTCCTACGATAGCAGTAAAGAGTCCGTATTGGTTGGTTTGGACTCCATGAGTTTCCTGGTAGACGTCATTTCCGCCTTCCAGGATTGTAAATCTTATATCCAGGCTTTGATTGCTCAGGAGGCTTTGATTGTTCCTGGCTACTGCCTGAAAAGGTATTCCTTGAGGTACTTGTGCCTTTAACTCCGGAATAATTAGAGCAAAAAGGAGTATTAAGACTATAAAGTTTGATGTTTTCATACTTCCTGCGATTAAGTAATGGAATGAGTTAGAAGAAGAATTGCCATGGGGGAGTTTGGGATTGGGTTGCGAGTGCAGGCGCTGTGGCTGTATGCAGGTATTGTGGAAAATTCTTAGCTACTCTGGGTAGTAAGAGATGTATGAGGTGTAAAAAGTCCAGATGTCAAAGAACAGGATAGACATCGGTCAATTGCGCCGATGTATCAATATCCATCATGTTTAGGCAAGGAATGCACGATCTTCTGTGCAGGCATTCTTCACGAGACTTTGGTGAGGACTCAAATTTATCAATAAATTTTTTACTTTTTCTCTTATTTATTTATCTCTTTGGACCATTTGCGCAAAATTTACCCAGTTTTTACCCCAGCTATCCAAAAAGTCTGCTAAGAAAGAAAGCGGAACCTTATCTGCAGGGAGAGAAAGCAGGATATGAAACTATATTATTCTCAAAAGTCCCAGCATTTTCTCAATATGAAAATGGCTTTCTCAAAATGAGAAAAATAAGGAGGGGGTGAAAATGATAAAAGTCTGGTTTTCAATTAGTTAATTTTCTGGTATGTCCCTTGCCAACTATTGGTACAACAACACAAAGAGACAAAGAAATTTATCTAAAAATGAAAATTATGAAAATCACACAGCGTGTAATTTTAATGTTAGTAGCGGGGACTCTATTGTTCTCTTGTAATCAGGCAAAACTTGACCAACTTGAAAAAGAGAATAAAGAGCTTGCAGATCAAAATCAAATGCAAGACTCATTGATGAATGATTTCATCTCAACTTTTAATGAGTTTGAAGAGAACCTTGCAGTGATCAAAGAGAAAGAGCAGATGATCGAAATGAGTGCAGAAGATCCTGAATTGAGAAAGTCTTCTAAAGATCAAATTGTATCAGACATTCAGATGATCAATGACCTGCTAGACAGAAACCGTACTTTGATTGATGATTTGACTGCTAAAGTTGAAAAATCAGAGCGTAACAACCGCAGATACCTGGCTTCTATCTCTCGTTTGAAGAAGCAATTGGAAGAAAGAGATACGGAAGTATCTACCTTGAAAGACGAACTGGCCACTATGAGCTTTACAGTAGAAAGCCTTAATGGTAAAGTTGACACCCTGAATCAGGTAACTCGCACCCTTACTGAGGAAACCAATTTGCAGACTGCCAGAATAGCAGAACAGGAATCTCAGATCGGTGAGCAACTTGAGCAACTTGAAGATCAGACTAGCGCTCTTAACACTGCCTTCTTTGTAATGGGAAGTAGCAAAGAGTTGAAAGACAAAGCGGTAATGAATAGCAAGAGACTGAATAGCAACTTTGATGATGGTGCTTTCACCAAAATCGACATCACAGAAGTCCAGACTATTCCTTTGAATACGAAAAAAGCGAAACTATTGACCAGTCATCCTTCTGACTCTTATGTACTGAACGAAGAAGGAAAAGAGATTGCAAGTCTTGAAATTACGAATCCTGAGAGATTCTGGAAGACTTCCAAGTACCTGGTTGTAGTTACCAACTAAGATATATAAGACACTTCTTTAGGTTTGTAAGTACGATTGTAGTGTAAGCCCTCCTTTATGGAGGGTTTTCTTTATATTTGTATATTCGTTAAAAGTGAAAAGCGTAGCGTATGAAAACCCGAGACAAAATACTGGAAACCGCTAGAGAGTTGTTCAACAACGATGGTGTAAGTACAGTATCCAGTCGGAATATTAGCGATGCCATGAACATTAGCTATGGGAACCTCTGCTACCACTTTCCCAAAAAGGATGATATCATTATGCAACTCTATGCGAGTATGCAAACGGAGCTGGATACAGAGGTCGCCAAATTGCGGGCGGAGATATTCAGTTTTGACTTTTTTATACGGAGTTTGCGGGGAATGCTTGAAGTACTTTACAAATACAAATTCGTATTTCTTGATCTTAATCTCCTGGCACGAAAATCAGAGCACATCCGTCGCCATGCCCGCAAGCAATACCAGGTTCGTCTGGCGATATGTAGAGAGATTTATGATTTCCTGATCCGTGAAGGCTACCTGAAAGTAGAGGACTGGGAAGGGCATTATGATATGCTCGCCCATAGTGTACTGGTAATCCTGAATAGCTGGATCATGGATGCCGAGATTTATTATAAAGGAGATGAGGATCAGAAGATAGATTACTATCTCCAAATGATCTATCGTATTGTAAGTGCTTCCCTGACCAAAAAAGGCGAAGACGCCTTTATTCGCGTTTACCTGCACTCAGAATGGCGACGTAGAGATCAACAAAGACAGGAAAATAAAGCCGATCAGGCAGAAACTCCGGCTTCTGCTTAAAGCATTGGTTCCCAATTCGCCATCCTATTTCTTTATCCTCTCTTTTTCTTAATTCACATATATATTTTCCCCCTCAGAAAGTAGCTCCAATGGCAAAAAATGTATTTGGCGAAGAATTGATCCCATGTAGTACAAATCCTATGACTGGATTTTATAGAACGGGTTGCTGTGAGACAGGTCCGGAAGATCGTGGTGTCCATACCGTTTGTGCGGTTATGACGGATGAATTTCTGGCATTTAGCAAAAGCAAAGGGAATGACCTCTCTACTCCCCGACCTGAGTATCGATTTGCCGGATTGAAAGCAGGCGATAAATGGTGCCTGTGTGCTCCAAGGTGGGCAGAAGCTTATGAAGCTGGTTGTGCCCCACAACTTGTTCTGGAAGCAACAGATGAAAAAACCCTGGACTATGTAGAATTAGGGGAGTTGGTGAAGTTTGCATTTAAAACTGCCTAACTCAGGGAGCCAGCCAATTCACTTCCCAATCCTCTTTCTTTTTCCTAAACTCAAGCCTGAGGTGTTCAAGTCGATTCAATTGAAGGAGATCAAAAGAATCCGGAATAAACTCAAGAATAGCAAAATATTCATCTGTCATATCTTCTGGCCATACATGAGCTGCCTCTGGATTTTCTATGACTGTTCCCGGTTGGATATGAGGGGTATAGGCTCTGCGTACAATGCCCTGGATACGCTTCCAATGTTCTTTACAGAGAGAATCCTTCTGATGAATCAACATCTTACCCGTGACTCTTATTTGCAGAGCTTTCTGTGGATGGTAAAATAGTAAGCTGGAAGCAGGCTTTTGCTGGAGCTCGGCGACTTTTGGGCTGCGTGCGTCTGTATAAAACAGCATACTCCCGGCTTTGCTCAGTTCCCTGAGTACTATGTATCTCAATCCGATGCCTTCCTGCTTTTGACTTCCCAAAACGGCCAGCCGAAAAGGATGCTTTTTATCATGAACAGCTCTGGCCAATTCCTGCTGCATGTTTTGCCAGAGTTCATCAGATTTGCTATCTGACTTGAGAAATAAAGAATTTTTCTGGGTAGAGTTCATAAAAACCAAAGCTATATAGAAAGGCCCTGCTATTTGAGTTAAAACCTGAAAATGTATAATAAAGTTTGAAGTAAAAAGGCTTATAACTAATTATTTAGTTTATATAACTAATAAAATAGTTGCTGTAAACATAATTATTGTGTAGTTTAAGGAAAAGCTGATATATGAAAAAGCTAACGGCACGTGAATTACAGTTGATGCAGGTATTGTGGAAAATGGGGAAGGCATTCGTAAAAGAGATTATAGAAGACCTGCCAGAACCCAAGCTTCACTACAATACAGTATCAACAACCATCCGAATTCTTGAGGAAAAAGGCTTTGTAGACCATGAGTCATTTGGACAGGCGCATCGTTATTTCCCGCTTGTTTCCAAAGATTCTTATCAGAATACGGCCGTAGGAGATGTTCTGGAGACTTATTTTGATAATTCTTACCCTAAAATGATTGCACACTTCGCAAAGCAAGAAAAAATTTCTCCTGAGGAACTGGAAGAGATCTTGAGAATGATTAAAAACAAAGAATCATGATACCTTATGTTTTACATGTCTCTTTGCTAGTAGGAGTTTGTTTCATTTTATTCAAACTCCTCTTAGAAAAATTCACCTTTTTTAGGCTGAATCGCTACCTTCTCTTAATAGGTATCTGTCTTTGCCTGCTACTTCCCATCTTTCATATCCCTCCCAACTGGCAGATCAAGCTTTGGAATTCAGAACCAGAAGCTCACAATCTTTCTACCTCAATAGAGGAGAGCATTTTTCAGCTAGAAGCGTCTATAGTAGAGTTAAATGAAAGCACCCTGGCAGAAAAAGAAATACAAAAGAGTGAGTATGATGGAGGAGGGCAAGATTCAAGCCTGATTCCCGGGTTTATAGGCCTTATTTGGCTGGTCTATTATTTGGGACTAATTGGTTTCGGCTTGAGATGGTTATTTCATCTATATGGAATTATGCTCACTATTCGAAAGAGCGAAATAAACCATGTTAAAGGTAATAAGATCATTTACCTCCCTAAGGATATGGCTCCTTTCTCATTCTGGAACATAATTTTTGTAAACCCAAAGTTGTATGATGAAAAGACATATGCTCAAATTCTTTCTCATGAATCCATTCACATACAACAAAAGCATAGCCTGGACCTTATGCTTGCTGAATTATTGATTGTATTTCAATGGTTCAATCCCTTCGCCTATTTACTCAGAAATTCTCTGGAAGATAATCTTGAGTTCCTAACAGACCAGGGCGTGCTTGATATGGGGCAGGAAACACAGAGCTATCAGTTGAGCCTTTTAAGTGTGTCTCTCCCGCAGAAAAAGATGGGATTGGTTTCTAATTATTCAAGCTCTATGCTGAAGAAGCGGATTTCTATGATGAATAGGCCCCGATCAAAAGTTCGTTCTTCCTGGAAATATGTTCTGGTGTTTTTTTCCCTTATTAGCAGTATTTTTTTTCTGAATGCCTCTAAAAACTCGGAGGAATTTCAGTTTGAAAATTCTCCCAATTCTCTACTCTTTAATTCTCCTGAGAAAGAGGGATGGAAACTGTTTTCAGATACAAATGACTCTCTTCAAAAAATTGCCAGAGGATATGGAAAGAAGATGGATGAATCGCTAGAAGGAGGGAGTTTGGAGATGCGCTCTGAAAATTCAAAAATTGAAGGAATAGATCCTCAGGAGATTTATTTAGGGGAAGATAAACTTGAAATCAAGCCTTCAGCTATTGCTTTGGAAAATCCTTCCTTTCTATCTCCTCAGCTTCGGGAAATGGCAGGAGTTAAACCTTTATCAAAACAGATTCCTGAGGGGAATTACAGATCTTCAGTAAACTCTGAACTGGATTTGAATTTGCTCAGGCGATTTAAGGCTTTTAGATCGATTTCTCCTGAGGATCAGACATATCACAGGATTCTGGATAGTGGAATAACAAACGAATTTCTGCTGACACTTCAGCAAGGGGGATTTCTGGAATTTGAGAAAGAAGAATTTCTGCTCGCCATCGATCATGGCCTATCTCAAAGCTACTTAAACAACATAAGTCAATTGAGAAGAGGAAGTTTTTCTTTTAGAGAAGTCAGCCAGTTATACCTGAATGGGGTTCAGCTTTCATATATAAAATTATTTCAATCTCTGGGATTCGAAGACTATTCGATTCAGGAACTAATCCTTTCTCACCATTATGGAATTAGCAAAAGGTACCTTAAAGAAATAGAAAATGCCGGATTCCTCAATCCCAGCCTGGGAGATTTACTGAGCCTGAAAAAATGGAACATCCCAATTTCTCAGATCAAAAATCTGACAAAGAAAGGCCATAATATTCAGGAACTTATTTCAAAGGGTAAACTCAAACATTCGGGCAGGACAAAGAGGATTGTAGAAGAAAATCGAAACTTGAGCGGTTTTTCTCAAATAAATGTTCACGGTAAAATCCGGGTAGTAATGGGAGTGGGAGAGGAAGATCGCGTTATAGTGAAAGCTTTTGAAGATAAAATCAAGCTGATTGAGACAAAAGTAATAAATGGAGTTTTAAAGATTCGGGTGAAGCCCGGCTATAAATCTGCTCATATTTATGATGTGTATGTAACAGCCCGAAGTCTTCCGCAGGGACAAATTATCACCGGAGGGGCTGATTATGTTTCTGACCATATATTACGCCTGGAATGAAATAGACTCGACATATAAAGCATGTAGAAAATCCCTTTTCTCCTGGAGATGAGGAAGAGGGAGATATATACTCAGATTCAATTTTTCTGGATTCTGTGACAGGATTCTTATTGACCAATTTTAACCCATAATCCTATCCTATGAATAAGCACAAATTTCAATTAAGAAATCTTCTGATCCTTTGCCTGCTGTTTTTCTGTAAGGCTGGATGGGGACAAGAAGTCCTTAGAAAGGGATTTATTGAGAAAAAAAAGTTGCATCCAGGTGAAACCCATGAGTACAAGATTTCTCTGGAGGAAGGAATGTTTTTCTTTGCGTCATCCATGAGCTATGAGTTTGATATCATTGTGTCAGTTCAGGACCCTTCAGGTACAGAAGTAGATGTTTTTGACGATAATGGAATAGCCGGAGAATTTATTCCGATCCATGCAGAATCATCAGGTGAGTATAAGATTCTGATTTCTCCTTTCCCCAAAGAAAAAAAGTCCGGTTATTATGAACTGGAGGTTATAAAGCTTCAAGCCTCTGCCAAATCCAAAGTAGCTAAAGTAGAGGAGCTCTTCAGTTTTTGGGAAGGAACAAAAGGAGAAGAAAGTCCCGGATTAGCCATAGCGATCGTACAGGATGGAAAATGTGTTTACCAAAAGGCCTATGGCCTGGCCAATCTGGAATACCAGATTCCCCTTTCATCAAAATCTGTATTTGATCTCGCCTCACTTGCCAAACAATTTACGGGTATGGCTATTGCCATGCTGATCGAAGAGGGGAAATTGAAGCTGGAGGATGATATTCGAAAGCATATTCCTGAACTCCCAATATTTGATCAAGTCATAACGATCGAAGACCTTTTACATCATAAAAGTGGCTTGAGAGGGGTAGGAGGATTATTTTCTATGGGCGTATTTAAATCTGGAGAAGGATATGGAGAGCAAGCTACTGCAGATTTGGTATTAGAGGCATTGAATTTCCAAAAAGAACTAAATTTCCCTGTTGGTGAGGAGCATAGTTATTCGAATACAGGCTATATCCTTTTGGCTATCGCTGTGGAAAGAGTTACGGGTGAAAGTTATCGCGATTGGATGCAGCTAAATATTTTTGATCCATTAGAAATGGAGTTCAGTTTTGCGAATGATAATCCGGATGAGATAATTAAAAATCGGGCTACTGCTTATTATTTTCAAGATGGAAAACTTGCCTATAGGCAGGAAAACGGTATGGCCCTTATTGGTTCCAGCGCCGTTTATAGTACGACAGATGATTTGGTGAAATGGGTGCTTAATTTCGAAAAGAAGAAAGTAGGAAATAGTCGTGTATTTCAATTAATGGAGCGGAAATCAGAGTTGAATAATGGAGAAGAGATAAATTATGGTTTTGGACAAAATCTGATAAGCTATAAAGGCTTGCGGATGATTGAGCATTCTGGCTATACCCATCCGGGTTTTCAAACAAATATTGCTCGATTCCCGGATCAAAAATTCTCCCTTATTGTTTTATCAAACTGGGGAGATTTAAATCCTGTAGATGTGATTTCGCGCCACATTCCTCCCATTTTCCTGGACGAATATATAGAGAAGGAAGAGTCTCCAGAGGAAAGCCCAGTGGAAGACAGAGAAGAAGAGGAATTGATTTTGAGTCAGGAAATTCTGGAGAGATATACAGGAAGCTTTCAATTTAATCAGGAAGAAACAGTTGTATTCAGGATTGAAGAGGGAAAGCTGACGGCAGAACCCAGCGGGCAGGGTACGCATACCCTCAAGGTTTTAAGTGAACATGAATTTCATTTACAAGCATTAAATGTCAGAATCAGCTTTTCTGAATTTGCAGAAGGCAAAGCTCAGAAAGCAATTGTAAGCAGAGGAGAAGATCTATTGTCGGAAATGGAAAGAATAGAGCCGGTAGAAGGAGCTGATGTATTTGATCCGGAAAAAATATCATTAGATGAGTTCAGCGGTTATTATTATAGTCCTGAGTTACGGATACTCTATCAGCTTATTTTAGAGGAAGATATCTTATATCTCTCGGCCCCCAATATTGGAAATATAGAGCTAAGCCTGGATTCAGAAGATATTTTTAACTCTCCTTCTGCTTTTCTCAGTGAATGCCGATTCTTGAGGGATGAAGAGAAACAAATTAAAGGCTTCCGCTTGAGTCAGGGACCTAGAACTCGAAATGTTTTATTTGAGAAATGGGAATAATTGAGGCTAATATTAGGATGCTTGATGCGAATTTTGACCTAAGGGAGCTTCAACTATTAAAAAAGCCTTGCAGATGTTTACATCCGCAAGGCTTTGTCGATAGTATATTGAGATACTAACCGTCTCCGAGAACTTTGATCTCCATTCCGTCCAGGGCATCCGTTAAAGGAAGCTGACAAGACAAACGACTTCCTTCCTGAAAGTTGGGAAGAGAATCGAGCATAAATTCTTCGTCATCATCCGGAGTATCAAGTTTGTCGGCATTTATGAGAACGGCAATATGACAAGTTCCACAACCAGCCATGCCCCCACAAATTGCAGGAACATCAAATTTCTCTTCTGTCAAAACCTCCATCAGATTGCTGGATGGATTGGCTTCGAAGCTGACCTCTCTTTTGTCACCGTTTGTATCTTCTACTTGAATTTTTATCATAATCCTTAAAGTCAAAATGCAGAAATTAGATGTCTGCAGGTAAATATATGCTAAATACTGATTTAGTAAATTTTTGTTTATTCAAAGCCTGAAATTCCACTAACTGTAGTGTATTTAAGGGTAGCTGCCTTTTTATCAGGATTCATATAGGCATAGGCGCTATGTGCCATCAAAGCTGCTTCATGAAAGCCACAAAGGATCAATTTCAGTTTGCCAGGATAGGTATTGATATCACCGATAGCATATACTCCTTCCACATTGGTGGAGTAGTCTCGGGTATCCACCTCTACCGCCCTTTTGTCTACATTCAATCCCCAATCAGCAATAGGACCTAATTTGGGGCTCAGGCCAAATAGGGGAATCAAATAATCACAAGAAATTGCCTCATCTTCTTTGCCTTTGCTGCTGACTATGACGGACTCCAGCTGATCTCCTCCTTGCAAGGATTTTAGCTGGCTATTGAGTACGAGATTGATTTTGCCTTCCTTCGCAAGTTCCTGAACTTTGGCTGCGGAATCAGGAGCTCCTCTAAAAGCTTCCCTTCTGTGTACCAGGGTGAGTTCCTCCGCTATCTCGGCAAGGAACATCGTCCAATCTAGGGCCGAATCGCCTCCTCCGGCAAGTACCAGTTTTTTTCCTCGAAAATGCTCAGGATCCTTTACCATATAATGAACCCCTTTGCTTTTCTCGAATTTCTCAAGGTTTTCCAAAGCAGGTTTTCTGGGTTCGAAGCTGCCCAATCCTCCTGCAATAACTACCACCTTGCATTCAATTTGAGTCCCTTCATCTGTTTCCAATAAAAAGTCCCGGTCCCCTCGCTTATCCATCTTCATCAATTTCTCTCCCAGGGTATAGGTGGGTTTGAAAGGTTCAATCTGTTTTTCCAATTCTGTAACCAGCTCCCCGGCAAGGATAGAAGGATAGCCGGGAATATCATATATGGGTTTCTTGGGGTAGATTTCTGAGAGTTGTCCTCCTGTCTGAGGCAATACGTCAACCAGGTGGCAACGCATGTTGAGGAGACCTGCTTCAAAAACTGCAAAAAGACCTACAGGTCCTGCTCCAATTATACATATATCCGTTTGTATCATAATGTGATTTTCGGGCCTTAATTTATTTGATGGGCAAAAATACGCTTAAATATTAAAAATTACAGCTTTTCCATCAGGAAGAACCTGTGCTTGAATCGGCGCCCATTCTTATAACTACATCTTCGCTTTTTGGTTGGGATTGACAGACCAGAACTTTTCCAGCCTCGACTTCAAAATCCAGGAGCGTTTCATTATTAAGCATATTCACCTCCCCTTGTTCCAATTTTCCCATACAGGATGCACAAATTCCTCTTAGGCAGGAGTGAGGAAGATCAATATCCAGGTCAATAGCTGCCCGTAGCACCGTAGAACCCGGAGGTACCTTGATGTTGTATTGGGTGCCTCCCATCCAGACTAGGACTTCTACAGATGGGGCACTATAATCAATTTGACTTTCGATATCCTGTTCGCTAGCCAGAAATTTTTCCTGCCTAATGTCTTCTTCTGGGATTCCTTTTTCCAATAAATGAGTATGAACCAGCTCCATCAATTCTGTAGGGCCGCAAAGAAAATAATCTCGGGCAAGTTCAGGATTGATTCCCTCGAGTATTTCATCAAGTAACTTAGTATTCAAGCGGCCTTTATGATAGGGAAAAGCCAGTTCCTTGTTTTCCCGACTCAGGATGTGATGGACTTCCAATCTTTCGCCAAATTTCCCTTTCAGATCCTGCAGTTTGTCTTTGAAAATAATATGTTCTGCATCCCTGCTGGCATAAATGAGGCTTACCCTGCTTTTGGGTTCATTGAAGAGGGTGGAACGAAGGATTGACATGAGAGGAGTAATACCACTTCCCCCTCCGATCAGGATGAGTCTCCTTTCGTTTTTGATCGAATTCTCAACAATAAAGCGACCTTTGGGAGCCAGGAATTCTACCAATTGACCACTTTTGAAGTGGTCAAGGATATAATTGGAAACCAGGCCTCCTGCTACTCTTTTGATCGTAATAGACAGGACATCATCCAGTCGAGGGGCACTGCTTATCGAATAGGAGCGAAAATAAATCTTCCCTTCAATTTCTACCTTCAGGGTGATGAATTGACCGGGTAAAAAATGGATGCGATCAACTTTTGCCTGCTGAAAGTGGAGGCTGGCAGCGTCCGGACTTTCGGAGCTGATCTCATGCAATCTGAGTATATGAATGGCCATAATTATTCGTCAGAATCTTCCTCCAACTCTGCCCTTGCTGCTGCCGGATATAAAACTGATTCCGGAAGCACCCGCAGGAGGAGGGGCAAAGTTAAGAAACTGCCGGGCAAAAAGAGGTAAGCGAAAGCAGGAATTACTTTCAATGCATCCAGGAGATGGGTTCGCATTTTTTCTTTTTCTCTTTTAGACAGTTCTGTTCGGCTATTTTTGGCGAGAAGTTTGGCCAGTTCCCGGCTGCCCTGTACTTCCTTGGCCAAGAGGCGCTGATTATCCTTTACCACCCTACGGAGTTGTCTCAGTAATTGTTGTGAGACGATGCGATAGTTCTGCTTGATTTGTAGAAAGTGCACCTTCTCCCAATAGTTCAAAACAAAATCCTGAACAGAATTCATGCTGGCATTTCTTTCTTCTTCGCTAAGATCCAGGTATAAGCCCAGTTTTCGCAGAAAGTCCTGTTCCATTTGATTGAGGTCCCGATTTGCCCAGGTTGTCAACATCGCCAGTTCCAGAAAATATTTTCTAAGTATCCAGTCATCCAGCTGTTCAAAATTGAGCTCTTCTATTTTGATCCCATTTTTCAGATAGGCTTCGGCTTTAATCTTTTTGTGTGCAGGCAAACGTGCAGATTGCAGAAAGTAGTTGAAGAGTTCTCGTTCTTCTTTCTCTACTTTGGCATCAGCATTTGCAGCGGCAGCGATAACTTTGAGGATGTCCAGTCGGAGATCGAGTCGTCTTTGTTTTAGGGTCTGCCTCAGGATATCGTCCCGGCTTTCCAACCACTGAACAAAGAAGATGAGGTCGAAAAAAAGGAGGCTATTGTGGAAAAAGCTGTTCCAGAAGTTTCGCCAGTCGTACTTGATATTGATCCGCTTATCGATGAGGTATTCGATTTGATCTACGGGTTTTTTTCTGCGTCCAAAAGGATTGACGGGTTTTTCTGAGTAGAGCTGATAATTTTCCAGGTAAAAATCGCGGATGTCTTTGATGATCCCATCCAGGGCATCTGCCATCTTTTCGGATTTATCTTTGTGAAAAAAAAGCCCTGCATATAGCAGTCCCTCGACGAAGAGAATCTTGATTTTGTCTTTTTCTGACCAATATTTAGCTCTGCGGTGGGATTTGCTGATAAAGTCGGTAGGATAGCCATACATGAATCCGGTAGGCTGGAGGAGGGCATAGAGATACTGCTGGACACCCGAATATTGTTTGAGTCGTTCAGTCCAAAGGGCATCGTCGCCTTTCCTTAGAGCTCGTTTTTGAAATGATACAAATCTGCTGAGCCAGCCTCTTTCTCCAGGATTCATCTGACAAAGAAAGTATAAGCGGGTAAGTTAGGAAATTAGCCAGCAGAAAGAGAATAAATTGCAGGAATTAACAAAGGAATTTTTAGGATTTTTCGGAGCTATCTTCCTTTTTATCTGATTGATCCTCAAGGAAAAAGTATTCTCCTACGGATTTACCGAGATTGGCTCCTCCAGAGGCTCCCAGTGCTCCGGCCATATATCCCAATGCGGCACCCGCACCTGTGCCCAAACCGGGGACAATAGAACCTAGCATTGCTCCTATGGCAGCACCGCCTATGGCTCCTGAAGTGCTCCCTATATTTTCTGAGGTTCTGATCTTGAATTCTGTACCTGACATTTGCCCCTGGCTGAACTTGTAGGCATCAGTTCCCTGATCTACGAGCCCAAAACAAATGGCGGTCATGGCATTGGATTTGGCGAAACGTTTGAGACTTTCTTTCCCCACTTTTTTTGCAACCACTTTGGCCCCTTCTTTAACACCCAAAGCAACAACGGTTTTACTTCCGTTCCTGATGGCTGATTGGGTACCTTTTACAAAAACCCTGTAGGTATATTGATTCTGGTCAATTTTACCGGAACTATAATCAGAATAGGATTCTACTCCTTCTTGCATCATCGCCTGCATACCTCCCAAAATCGCATTGGTAGCAGCACTAAAGGCTAATTCCATTGCAGGGGGAAAGGGCATTTCCGGTACTTCATCCTCGCCTTCCCATATAATGGGAATAGAAAATGATTTTAGATCCAGGGCTTTTTTGCTTTGTGGTTTATTCGCCATAGAAATAGATTTCTACATGTATTTACGAATATAAGGATTTTGGGTTCCCTTTACAATGAAGAATCCCTCAAAGGTCTTACGTTTTGCGTAAATGGATATTTGAGCTTTTTGGGGCTTTTTTCTGGAATATACTGAAAGAGAGTGATTTATGTTTATGTCCCACTTTTTTAGAAAAAGTGGGCAAAAATCGCAGAGCCCAAAGCCAGCCTCACAAGCCGCCCCTTCTCCCGATGGGCTCTGCAGGGCCAACGCACGGATGGTGGTGTAGAGTCGCTGGACCTCTTCGGTTATTTATACTGGCCCTGTGCGCACTCCTTTGTTCGTATGAACAAGGGAGTGTGGGCCTGAGGCGCTGGGATCACTAAGTCCTGTATGCAACATACTTACTTGATATTGATGTGTTTTAGATTGTTAGGGAAAGATTTTGAAGAAGGGTAGTTTAGGTTTATGTCCCACTTTTTTAGAAAAAGTGGGCAAAAATCGCAGAGCCCAAAGCCAGCCTCACAAGCCGCCCCTTCTCCCGATGGGCTCTGCAGGGCCAACGCACGGATGGTGGTGTAGAGTCGCTGGACCTCTTCGGTTATTTATACTGGCCCTGTGCGCACTCCTTTGTTCGTATGAACAAGGGAGTGTGGGCCTGAGGCGCTGGGATCACTAAGTCCTGTATGCAACATACTTACTTGATATTGATGTGTTTTAGTTTGTTAGGGAAAGATTTTGAAGAAGGGTAGTTTAGGTTTATGTCCCACTTTTTTAGAAAAAGTGGGCAAAAATCGCAGAGCCCAAAGCCAGCCTCACAAGCCGCCCCTTCTCCTAATGGGCTCTGCCGGGCCAACGCACGGATGGTGGTGTAGAGTCGCTGGACCTCTTCGGTTATTTATACTGGCCCTGTGCGCACTCCTTTGTTCGTATGAACAAGGGAGTGTGGGCCTGAGGCGGTGGGTCCATCAAAGCCGAAACGCAGTTCAAGCCTGATTTATAGATTATAGCATATTTCTATATGCTACGATTATAAAAATAAGGTCAAAAATTGATCAATCGTTCAGAAAATGAGGGAGTTAGCTTTTAAAAAGCATTGGGCTCTGATTGGGAGGCAATTAGTTCGGAACAGGGAAATAAACAGACCATCCATGTCAGTTGGCTTGTCAAGTATAGGGGCAAACTATACTTTGGATGTCGAATGGTTAAATAGATAAATGAAAACGAATTTACCCTTAATTTTTTATGCAGACGATGATGCGGCCTTTCTACATTTATTTCAACTGGGTAATGGTGAACACGGACCTACATATCAGATAAAGTGCTTTAAAAGTGGCGATGCCCTTATCGAAAGCATGCAGAAATTGCATCAGAGCTTTTCCCTACTTCCTCATTTAATACTTTTGGACCTGAATATGCCCGGCAAAGATGGCAAAGAAACCCTGATTGAGTTGAAAGCTCATGAGGTCTTTGAACATATTCCGGTTGCGATCATTTCAGATATTGAAGATGTCGAGTTACACAAAGAGGTACTTGAGTTGGGGGCTGAGGTATTTATACCCAAGCCGATGGCCTATACCGGTATAGCCGATATTATCAATGAAATAGACGAACATTTGCTGAAAGAGGAGCGCAAAAGAGACTAAAGAGGAAAAATTCTTCATTCCTTATTTAGAATCATTATATATAAGTATATATTTGCCGGTACAAATGCCTGGCATATGCGCAAATTCATCTTGGCAATATTTCTGGTAAGCAGCCTTGGGGCTGGTGCCGAACTATTTCTATTGGAACACATGGAAGATTTCTGGCAATGGGTACCTCTGGTACTTATCCTGCTTTCTTCTGTCCTTATCATCTGGCTTCATTCCTCCCCAAGCAAAAAACTGGAGCAAATCTTTTATGGACTGATGCTATTATCTATGCTCAGTGCAGGGCTCGGTATTTTCTTTCATTTGAAGGGAAATATTGAATTTGAACTGGAAATGTATCCCAATATGGGAGGCTTAACGCTTATTTGGGAAAGCCTGAAAGGAGCGACTCCTGCTCTGGCGCCCGGTACGATGTTGGCCAGTGGGATGATAGGATTGTTATACCTTCGCGTGTCTAAAACAGATAATTAACCAAATTTATATACATCACCTTATGCTTAAAAATATAGCAATTATAAGCTTATTGGCTTTGGCCTTTATCTTTAGTGCTTGTGGAGAAAAATCTGCTACTAAAGAAACAGAAGCTGAGAAAACGGAAATGGAATCACCTCAAGCGGAAGAAACTATGGAAGCCGCTGCCGTTTTGAATCCCAATCAGGCAAGTGAAGAAGACTTAGGCGCTCTCGGACTTACTGAGGAAATGGTAGCCGCGGTAATGGAAGCCAGGCCCATCATGTCACAAGGCGATCTGAATACTTTGCTCGCTGGAATGGGAGAAGAGGCCTTGAAAGAACTGGCTGCTAAACTCTTTATTCCTATGAACCTGAACACTGCCACTGAGGCGGAATTCAAAATGGTTCCCGGAGTTGGTGATAAAATGGCCCATGAGTTTGAAGAATACCGTCCTTACACAAAGGTCGAGCAATTCAGAAGAGAGATGGGTAAATACGTAGATGATGAGGAAATAGCGCGTTATGAGCAGTATGTTTTCGTCCCAATTGATCTAAATACAGCTACTGAGGCTGAGATTAAGGCAATTCCCGGAGTTGGAAACAAGATGGCCCATGAGTTTGAAGAATATCGTCCATATAAGAATATCGAGCAATTTCGCAGAGAGATTGGCAAATATGTGGATGAAAAGGAAGTTGCCAGGCTGGAAAGATATGTGCAGCTGATCCTCGAAGAAAAATAATTTCTTTTGTAATAGAAAAAAGGCCTGAATGATCATTCATTCGGGCCTTTTTTTAGTATATCCTTTTCATCAATAATGCTCAAGTCGCATTATTAATCCAGGTGCAAATGTCAAATTCAAGTTCTCGTAAATCGACTCTTGCACTTGAAGCTTGAATTTGATCTGTCTTTCCTATTTAGTGGTGATGGCCTCCCCCAACTTCTCCTTTTTTGCTTTGTGCCATCAGGAAAAAAGCTCCTTCTACCACGATTTCTTCTTTACCCGTCAATTTCTCAAGAGCTTCTGCTTCCACATATCCGATATCTCGCTTTCCCGTAAGTACCTGGACTTTCTTAAAGTGAGTCTCCATTCCACTGGTCTCTTCTTTTACAAAAATAAAGTCAAGCCCTTTATCTGTACTAATGGCTGATTCGGGTAAAGCCATAACTTTTTGATCGTCAACGATTATACGAGCTTCAATGTACATACCCGGAATGAGGCGTTCATCTTTATTATCTATTTCCGCATGTACCATGACAGTTCGGTCTTCTTCATTCATGGCTTTGGATATCGAGAAAATACTGGCTTGCATAATCTTGCTGGGATCGCTTTGCAAACTAAAGTCAATCTTTTGGCCCAAAGAGATATAGGGAAGGTCTTTCTCAAATACTTTGAGGTCGATATGCAAGTGATGATTGTCTACAATATCAAAGAGGACTTCCTGGGGTTGGACGAATGTGCCAGTATTTACATTGATATCTTTGACAAAACCTCCTATGGGAGAACGAAGTCCCAGGCTGGAGATAAGATCCCCTTCCAGTTTATCCGGATTCAGCCCCAATAGACCCAATTTGGACCGCAAGGCTTTTCGTTTAGTCTCTGCTATTTTAAGTTCAGATTCGACCTTTTCAAACTGCTTGCGAGCAGCAATCTCCTTTTCGACTAGGTCTTTTTGACGCTCATATTCTTTACGAATGTACAAGAGTTGTCCCTCAACTACGCCCAGCTCTTCCTGCCAATCCAGAAGTTCTTTGTACTGGATGCTGGCGAGCAGCCCTCCTTTTCGGATAAACTGACCTGGCTTTACGTGAATTCTTTGAACAATTCCCCCTAACTGCGTGCTAACACTGGCTTTGTTTTGAGGAGGCAGTTCCAATACGCCATTCACACGGATTACTCCTTTGAGGTTGATTTCTTCAAAACTCCCCAATTTTAAGCCGATTTTACTCATTTGCATGGCCGTAAGGGAAATTTCTCCTTCATGTTCTTCTGCAGCTTCTGGAGCATGTGAATGTCCATGTGAGTCTGCTTCTTCCTCACATGCAAAGAGGCTGATGATGATAAATATATATAGTAAAATTCTCATGATTTTCTTTATTAGGCTTCATTTAGGTAAAGAAAGTCTGCATAGAGCAGGTGCCATTCATACAGGCTTTGGAGATGCTTCATCCTAAGCTCCATCCATTTATCCAGACTTTGCATGTACTGGACATAATTGATTTCTCCCTTTTGGTAGGCCTCGCGACTGATACTTTGTTGTTCGCTGGCCAGGACCAGCAATTGTTCTTCCAGCACTTTGATGGCCTGGAGGCTTCTTTGTAGCCTCTGGTCCAGGATGCTTCTGTTTTTGGCAAGCAGAGATTCCTGATAGCTCAACTCGGCTTCTTTCGCCTTAACTGAAACCCTGGCTGACTCTACAAAATTGCGATAGGATTTTCGGAATAAAGGGATGTTGATTCCGGCTTGATACGCCCAAAAAGGACTATTCCCATTGATAGTCTGCCATCTTCCTCCTGCCTGTATCTGTGGCAAGAGTTTGCTTTGCTGGACTTTCACCTGTGCCTGGGCCATGGCAAGCTCCTGTTTGCGCATATTCAGGAAGGGATGAGTTTGGCCTGGGCTAGAATTTAAGGATTCTACCCGGGAGAAATTTCGCTGCTTCACTTGAAAACTGCTATCGGAGAACAACCATTTTTGGAGTTCTTGCCGGGAAATGTCTTTGGACAAACTTGTCTGCTCAGCCATAAAGAGGATTTCCTGTTTTCGTGTTTGGGCATTGAGTAAAGGGATTTTTCCACTTTCTCCAGCCTCAAATCGGATTTGAGCTATGTCTGCAAACTCTTCATAGTACCGCAGCCAATCTTTTTGAAGACTGTCTAGCTCCCAGATATAGGTGCATTGATAATAAGCTTTGCGTACAGCTTGTTTCAGGGATCTTTGGGAAAGGGCCAACTGCTCAAAGGCTCTTTTGGTATTTTCCTGGTAATAGTTTTTGCTGGCCTTATTTGCAGCGGGAAGGTTGAATGTTTGCATGAATCCAATAGATCGAATTCCATTGTCAAAATTATTGTCGATTTCTTCTCCACTGGTAAACAGATTTGTACGAGGATTGAGCAGACTTCCCTTACTCAGTTTCTCTACTGCTTCCTGCATGAAAGCATCTCTTTTGAGATTGGGTGCATTTTGGAGAGAAATAGAAATAGCTTCTTCCAGGCTTATGCTGCTTTGTGCATAATTGCTGAGAGGAGCACTTATCAATAGGAATAAGACAATCAAACTGGCTTTGGAGTTTGCGCTTTTCATAGTCTTTTCAGCATAAAAGTATAGTATCGGTAAAATGATTAGGGTGAGGAAAGTGGCCGAAAGTAAGCCACCAATTACGACTGTAGCCAGGGGTTGCTGGACCTCTGCACCAGCTGCAGTAGACACAGCCATAGGCAGGAATCCCAGAGAGGCAACAGCAGCTGTCATGATCACAGGTCGCAATCGTACTTGCGTGCCTGCTTTGATACGTTCCATAAGATCATCCATCCCTTGTCCTTTGAGGGTATTGAAATAGGAGAGTAGTACGATTCCATTGAGCACTGCTACTCCAAACAAGGCAATAAAGCCTACTCCGGCTGAAATACTGAATGGCATACCTCTGAGGTAAAGTGCCCATATCCCACCAATGGCCGACATAGGGATAGCTGTGAAAATGATCAGGCTCTGTTGCAGGCTTTTGAAGGTGGTGAAGAGGAGAAAGAATATTAAGGCGAGTGCGACAGGTACAACTACCGCCAGCCTGGCCTGGGCATTTTCCAGATTCTCAAATTGCCCACCATAATTGACATAATACCCATCGGGGAGTTCCAGTTGTTCCGCTAGCTCTTCTTTAATTTCAGTAACCAGACTTTCTACATCTCTTCCCCTCGCATTTACGCCGATGGTGATTCTTCTTTGGGCATTTTCTCTGGAAATCTGAGTTGGCCCATCTTCGAAATCAATTTGTGCCAATTCGCTCAGAGGAATTTGCCCTCCGGATGGAAGAGGAACATATAGATTGCGCAAGTCCTGAATATTTTGCCGGAATTCCGGATCAAGCCGAACTACAATATCGAATCGTTTTTCTTCTTCAAACATCACTCCTGCCTTTTCCCCGGCAAAGCTCCCCCGGATGATGCGATTGATCTCTTCTATGCTCAGACCGAATTTGGAAATTTTTGAGCGTTCATATTTCACCAACATTTGTCTAAGTCCTGCTGTTGGTTCTACCTGTATATCTCCTACTCCTTCTATTCCCTCCATGATTTCTTTGGCATCTTCTCCCTTTTGCGCCAGGATTCCGAGATCCTCTCCAAATATCTTTATGGCTATATCCTGCCTGATCCCGGTCATCAATTCATTGAATCGCATTTGGATGGGCTGGGTGAATTCATAAATAACTCCGGGATACTGATTCATCTCCTCTTCCATCTTTTCGAAGAGCTCCTCTCGACTTTTTGCACTGGTCCACTCGCTTTTAGGTTTGAGGATGACAAAAATATCTCCCGCTTCCAAAGGCATTATATCTGTGGGGATTTCTGCTGTTCCGATCTTGGTTACGACTTTCTCGACTTCTGGAAATTTATCCAGGATCATGTTTTGTAGTTCGGCCGAAACTTTCACCCCTTGTGCGATCGAGCTACCTGGAGGGAGAATTTGGTGCAGGGCAAAATCCCCTTCTTCCAGGGTTGGGATAAATTCTCCTCCCATATTTCTCAAAGTCAGCATGCTGAGGATAAAGAGTCCCAGCGTGGCCAGAAGGAAAATAGCTTTGAAGCGGAAAGCAAAAGCCAAAACGGGCGTATACAATTGCTGGAAGAAAGCGATGATCTTTTGGGAGAAAGGAGCAATCTGGATAGGTTTTTTGCTAAGGAAAAGGGCCGATATCATGGGCACATAGGTCAGGGAGAGAATCAGGGCTCCCAGGATTGCGAAACCTACCGTTTGGGCCATGGGCCGAAACATCTTTCCTTCAATACCTACTAAAAATAGAATCGGCAGATAAACGATAAGGATAATTATTTCCCCAAATGCTGCAGATGTTCTGATTTTTGAAGCTGCCTGAAAGACCTCATTGTCCATTTTATCCTGTGAAATCTGTCCCTTGAAGCTTTTGAGACCCAAATGGTGGAGGATGGCTTCAACAATAATTACCGCTCCATCGACAATCAGCCCAAAGTCTATGGCACCCAGACTCATCAGATTGGCCGAAACGCCAAATACATTCATCATGGATACAGCGAAGAGCATAGAAAGGGGGATAACGGATGCCACTATGAGACCTGCTCTCAGATTCCCCAGGAGTAAAACCAGTACAAAAATTACAATCAGTCCCCCTTCGATCAGGTTGGTAATTACGGTTTCTGTTGTTTGGTTGACGAGTTTCGTTCGGTCCAGATAAGCTTCCATAAGCACTCCTTCTGGTAAAGAGGATCGGATCTGTTCCATTCGCTCTTTTACTTTGCGCGTAACTTCCGCTGCATTCTCTCCCTTGAGCATGAGCACTTGTCCGGCGACTACTTCACCCATTCCATTCATGGTTACTGCTCCAAATCTGGGAGCATGACCCAATTGTACTTTCGCCAGGTCTTTAATGAGGATCGGAAGACCGTCAACCTGTTTTACCAACACCTGTTCAATTTCTGATTCGTCCTTGAGGAAGCCTTCTCCCCGGATGAAATAGGTTTGCTCGGCTTTTTCTATATATGAACCACCCGTATTGGCATTATTGTTTGCCAGGGCTTCATATACATCTGTCAGAGATAGCTTGCGACTTTTGAGCTTTTCGGGATTGATGGCGACTTCATATTGTTTGAGAAATCCACCTAGGCTGTTGATTTCGATGACTCCGTCTATCCCCATGAGTTGGCGTTTCACCACCCAGTCCTGTAAACTCCGCAATTCCATCGGGCTGAATTCCTTTTTATGACTCTCTTTTGCATAGAGGACATACTGATAGATTTCTCCCAGGCCGGTGGTAATCGGTCCCATCTCCGGTTGACCGAAAGATGCCGGGATTTCCTCTTTAACCAATTGAAGTCTCTCGGAAATCAACTGCCTGGCTAGATAGATATCCATGTCTTCCTCAAAGACCACCGTAATAACAGATAGCCCAAATCTCGAAATGGAGCGCACATTTTCTACGCGTGGAATATTTCCAAGCTGCATTTCGAGGGGGAAAGTAATGAATTGCTCCACTTCCTGGGCAGCCAGTGAGGGGGAAGTGGTGATCACCTGGATTTGGTTGTCTGTGATGTCCGGAACGGCATCTATTGGCAATCTGCCGAGGGAAAAAATCCCCCAGGCGATAAGGCCCAACACCATGAGGCCCGTTAATAATTTATTCTTTATAGAAAATTCTATGATGCGATTGATCATACTCTTTTATCAAGATGAAACCATCGTTTGTCCTGTACTCAGCACAAACATGAAAACAAGAAAAAAAAGAGATTAGATCGGAGGGTGGAAAACCATAGAGGGAAATCCTTTCGGCAAAAGGTAATAGGGCTCAAATTCCTTATAGGGGAATACCGTACTTGCCTGAAAGCTCTTATTGGGAATAACAAAAAACAGGGTCAAACTCTGACTGAGGTCCAGGGAGTTTAAGGGTAATTTCTTATGATCGTCCTCGTGATTGGGTTCCTGGTGCTCCTGGGTATTGATGAAATGTAACCAGATAAATTCCAGAAAATCATCGCTTTCCGCTTTACCCTCCTCAATATGTTCCAGATAATGATGCCGTACCTGCGCCAGGCGGTAAAACTGGCTAAAATCCAGGTTGGGAATCAGGCTTCCCAGAAATATGTTGATGGATAATATGAGCAGGATTGGTTTCACCCGAAATCAATTTGGCTGTAAATTAAGGACTATATGTAAAAGATGCCCTAAATTATCCTTATAAAGAACAATTCTAAAAGTAGCCATGATTTGAGGATTTCCGCCTATTTCAAGATTTCTGGTAGGGTAAATGGAAGAATAGTGTTATTTTCAATAAACACTTAACAGACAGAAACCTATGAAAATCAATCGTTTGGGGCTGATCCTTGTTTTCTGCCTCTTCACATTACCTCTTTCTCACACATACGCACAATCGACAAATGAACAGGTTAAGAATCAGGTCAATAAAGGCCTGCAGACTTATCTGAAGAAATTGTATCCATCGAAAACATGTGAGCACAATGGCTTTTCTCACTTTTACACCAATAAGCTGAAGTTTACCAAAAATATGACGGTAAACGGAACCCTGAGGCTTTGGGGTAAGGCAGGAGTGACTTACAGAAATGCCAGAACAGGTGGAAACAAAAGCGTGGAGTTTTATGCCGAAGTTGTGAAAGTAGACGGAATGGTAGAACTCAGTAAACTAAAATGGAGATCCGGTTCCTGTATGAAGTTTGAAACGCTGTTTGAACGGAAATAATGCAGTCTAATATTTGTCTGCGTCTCAAACTCCTTTTCGACACCAGGGACTCACACGCTTTGTAACCAACCCTAGTTTGAATGGTTTTTATTTATATGAGTACGCACGGCGTTCCTCTTGGCCTGTATCTTCCGCTGAATACGGATGGCCTGTTCGGTTAATTCGGGCTGCTCGAGTTTTTGGCCCAGCATAAGGCGTTCCTTCATAGGAACCGTTCTGAAAAATTTATAAAAGGCGCTCCTGGATTCGGGATCGTCTTTTTGTTTATCCATTACTCCACAACTTCCAAGTGCAGCTACCAATTGCAAAAAGTTTCCTCCATAAAAGGGGTAAAGCCAGTAGTAAACTTTTCCCGGCAAATTCTCTGCCTCCGCTTTTATACTTTCCAGTAGGGCCTTTTTGGCGGTGAAAATATCATCAGCACTAAATTGAGAACTTTCACTTTCCAATTCTTCTTTATGCTTGTTCTCAAATTCCTGAAGTTGGGTAAATCTTCTTTCAATTCTTTGTAGAAGGGGTTCGGCTTGTCTGAATTCCTGCCAGCTTTTCATAAATAGCTTCCTTATCGGTAAATGGTTTATTAGGAATTCGGGAGGTGGTTCTGGTGTTTGTTGTAATTATTGTACAATTTATGATTTAAATATTACATGAACAAAAATAAATTAAGTTAAAAAACCTAACAGCCAATATTTCTGTCCAAGCGGGAGAGGGGATGTTGTGAATGGGCCTGCAGCATTAGTACTGAGGCAGACATATTACTGAAAAGAGAAAAAAAATAGAAAATCTTACAATAATCAGATTTGGGTCGCGTTGTATATGCAGAATTGGTTTAACGCATACAATTCTTAAATTGGGTAGATTCATTGAGGGAGAGCTTTGCTTTCCCTCTTCTTTTTTTTACAAAAGAATCCTCTCGGATATTTCGATCCGAAATGCCTTTCCAAAAATAAGTAGAGATTAACTCATAGCGGTCAGGAGTTCCTGTACGTAATCCATAGAATACGAACTAGGGGCCTGTCCGGGAGCAGCTGTGGCGTCTGGTGAAAGGAAAACCAATCCTGAGCCAGAATAGGATAGCGCATGAACACTTACTCCTTTATGCCTTACCTTATTATGCAAGGTTTTGGAGAAAGTCATGAGCATTCGCTCAGTACTTTTGTAGTGATCCAATGCCCAGTCGTGCATATTCTCAGGGCCTGTAAGGACATTGAGAATCTCTCCCTGACCACTGCGAAGCATTTCGGTGGCAAAGAGTTCATTCAATTCAGAAAGGGTAAGGAAATCAAGGTGTTTCCCAAAATCTTCTTCCTGAAAATCTGCAATATCTTCAAAAGGTAACTGGAACTCGAGGATATTGATCAACATTCCAATGCTTTCCACATTTTCTGAAAAAGCCTGGGTAAACAGGACAGATTCAAAAATATTGTCTGCGCTATCAAATCCACTTAGCTCTTCTGATATGATTTTGAAGCTCGTGTCGGGAAAGGAGGGCATAAGAATCTGTCTGGACTGTATCAGACTATTTTCGTCCGAGTCCACCATTATCAACTGCTTTCCTTTTAGGGCGGCCATCCTCGCAAAATCCTGACCTATTCCATCGAAAGCCCCGACAATTAAGGCTTGCATACTAGTGTGTTTGGCATTGAACATGGAGGGTAATGTCTTATTTTCCTTCATGTCATTAAATTTCAGTTCTATTCCTCAAGCCATTATTCAGAGATCGTGATGTAATTAAGACAGCCTTCTCTTTAATGGGTCACTCAGAGTCTGCCAAAATTATATATTTTTTTTCGGCAAAAAACCAGCCAGAAAATGCACCTGCATGACTTTGTAACATTCGAGGATCAAGGAAGTTGTAATTGTCCTCAAAGCCTCTAATTTTGCCGATATCAAAGATAGATATATTAAACAACCCATCAAATTATTTAGCAGTAAATGAAAAAAGATTGCAAATGGGAACACCCTTATACCTACCCAAAAAAATATAGCAAAAAAGTCGCCTATTTTTCGATGGAATTTGGAGTGGATACCGCTCTGAAAATCTATTCCGGAGGATTAGGATATCTGGCTGGATCACATATGCGCAGTGGCTATGAGCTCAAGCAAAATATGATCGGGGTAGGCATGCTATGGAAACTTGGTTATTATGACCAGGTAAGAGATCATAATAGTGCCATGAAAGTACTTTCTCGTGAGCGCTATTATTCATTTCTGGAAGAAACTGATTTGATTTTTCCTGTCGAAATCAATGGACATACAGTAAATGTACAGGCTTTTTACCTGGCTCCGGAAGTATTTGGAACGGTTCCTATGTACCTCCTGAGTACGGACCGTGAAAACCTCAATGATTACCTTTCCTGTAGCATTACCCATCATCTTTATGATCCCAATCTGGCGGCACGTATTGCCCAGAGTATTGTTTTGGGGATCGGTGGAGCAAAGCTTGTGCAAGCATTGGGGGGAGCTGATGTTTATCATATGAATGAGGCCCATGCCCTTCCTATGGCATTTCATCTCTACAAGCAATCCAAAGACCTGAAAAAACTTTCGGATCAATTGGTATTCACAACACATACTCCTGTAAAAGCCGGAAACGAAGAGCATGACATCAATCTGCTGGATAAAATGGGCTTTTTTGATGGATTAGATCTCGATACAGTACGTAAGATCACTGATACGGAAGGAGATAATTTTGGCTATACACCGGCTGCACTCACTATGGCTGGAAAATCCAATGCAGTTTCTCAACTGCACGCCAAAGTGTCTAATGAGATGTGGGCTGGCGTAAAGAAGAAACCAGAGATTATTGGTATTACCAATTCTCAAAACCAGAAATACTGGCAGGATAAAAGCCTGAAAGCGGCTTTGGATGCAGATGATATGGATGCTCTCAAGGCTCGGAAGCGCGAAATGAAAGAAGAGCTCTTCGAGATCGTAGCTGATCAAACCGGAAAAATCTTAGATCCCGACCTTTTGACAATTGTCTGGGCAAGGAGATTCGCAGGATATAAGCGTGCTGACCTCATCCTGAGAGATCATACGCGTTTTTATGAATTGCTGATGCGTGCCAAAGACCCTATTCAGGTAATTTGGGCAGGTAAACCCTATCCACATGATGAGTCAGCCAAAGATACTTTCAATCGTTTGGTTCAATTGACTCGCCTGAGTGATAAGGCTACTATTTTGACGGGTTATGAAATGAACCTTTCTGCCGCCCTCAAAAAAGGCTCGGATATTTGGTTGAATACCCCGCGCAGACCTATGGAAGCTTCCGGAACCAGTGGGATGACTGCTGCTATGAATGGTTCTGTAAATTTATCTGTAAACGATGGATGGATTCCGGAGTTTGCCAAACATGGAGCCAACAGCTTTATCATTCCTGAAGCCGACACAACGCAATCTATAGAGATTCAGGATGAGCATGATTATCACCATCTGATGCGTGTGCTTACCAGTGAGATTATCCCTGCTTATTATTCTGAAGAAGGTAAATGGTGGGAAATTGTGAAAAATGGAATGAATGATGTAGTTCCGTTTTTTGATTCTGGCCGTATGGCTGATGAGTATTATAAAAGACTTTTTGCCTAATTTGGGGCATGCCCTTTTATAAAGACTTATCATCAAGAAGATATATACACAGTCTCATTTTACTGATGGGGCTGTGCTTTTTTTTATCCTGTAAGCAGGCGTCTGTACCTGAAACCAAAACGGCAGGAACATCCGTTGCTTATGCTCAGGGTTTTGATATCGAAGATAAAGGAGATTACCAATTGCTCCACTTCTTCAGGCATTATGAGAAAGCGATCGATACCCTAAGCTATCAATTGCAACCCAGGTCTTCTTCCCTTGAAAAAGATAAACAAGCGGATGCCCTCATCACGGTACCTGTCGAAAAGATCATTTCTCTCGCCAGTCCTTATGCAGCTATGCTTGAAAAGCTGGAAGCTCTGGATAAATTGGTCGCGATAGATCAGGGTGATTTTGTTTATAGTGCATCTGTTAGGGATAAATTAAGTCAGGGGGCTTTGACGGAATTGGGGGGAGGTCCTAATCTGGATGTCGAAAAGGCCCTGAGCCTGGAAGCAGATATTCTTTTGTATTCAGCCTTTCCTGGTTCCCAATCCTCCAAACTGGAACAATTGGAAGCTCTGGGAACTCAAACCTTGCCTTTGGCAGAGTGGCAGGAATATAGCATGCTGGGAAGGGCAGAGTGGATCAAGGTATTCGGGGCTCTACTGGGAAAAAGAAAAGAGGCAGACAGTATTTTTCTGGAAATTGATCAAATATATCAGGAGGTAGTAGCTCAGGTTAAGCCCCTTTCCAGGCAGCCTGTCATCATTAGTAGTTTACCTTTTAAAGGAATCTGGTCCGTACCTGGGGGCGATAGTTATATGGCGAAATTGTATCAGGATGCAGGAGCCAGATATTACTGGAGAGATCAAGAAGGGACAGCTAGTATTCCCCTTTCCTTCGAAGCAGTATATCCAGCGGGCCTTGAAGCAAATATCTGGATCAGCCCGGGAGCCATAAGATCCTACAAAGCCCTGATAGCTCAGGATGAAAGATTTTTAGATTTTTCGTCTGTCCAAAACAATAAAGTATATCACAATTATAAACGATCACTGCAAACAGGGGGAAATGATTATTGGGAATCCGGAGTAATCAATCCTCACCTTATTCTCAAAGACCTCGTTAGTATCTTTCATCCAGAACTCCTTCCAGGCTATACACGGGTTTATTTTGAAGCCCTGGAAGAGTAGAAAGAAACGCTACTATCTAAAGGTCATTTTGACCATAAGTTAATTTTCTGTAATTTGCCCCTCAGTAGTGATCCAGAACAGCAGGGAATGATCCTCTATTTCGGACCCTTTGTGAAAAGATGAAAAAGTGTCTGATAAAGGATAGCAATTCGCGAAATTCCTTCGTTATTTTGCGCCAAATAAATAACACATCTCTATGTCAGAGCAAATTACCTATCCCACGCTAGATACAGCGATTTCCATCAAAGCTGCCGACAATATCCGTATCCTCTCTGCTGCCATGGTTGAGAAAGCCAAATCGGGTCATCCCGGTGGTGCCATGGGAGGAGCTGATTTCGTAAATATCTTGTTCTCCGAATTTCTCAATTTTGATCCTGATGACAATCAATGGCCATTCAGGGACAGATTTTATATGGATCCCGGGCATATGTCTCCTATGCTGTACTCTATTTTGGGGCTATTGGGCAATTACTCCATAGAGGATATCAAAAATTTCCGTCAGTGGGGAAGTCCTACTCCCGGCCACCCGGAAGTAGACCTTGCAAGAGGAGTTGAAAATACTTCAGGACCGCTGGGGCAAGGGCATACCTTTGCTGTAGGAGCCGCTATTGCAGAACGCTTCCTGGCAGATCGCTTTGGTGAGTGGACCGCACACAGGACGTATGCCTTTATTTCTGATGGAGGTGTCCAGGAAGAAATTTCTCAGGGAGCAGGTAGAATAGCCGGATTTTTGGGATTGGGAAATCTCATCATGTTTTATGATTCAAATGATATCCAGTTGTCTTCTGTTGTGGCTGATGCTATGGATGAGGATACAGGAAAGAAATACGAAGCCTGGGGTTGGCATGTGATTACCATAGAAGGTAATGATCCCAAAGCCATCCGTAAAGCTTTGAGAGAATCTATTGCCGAAACGGAGCGCCCTTCTTTGATCATCGGAAAAACGATCATGGGAAAAGGTGCAGTTACGGAGGAAGGTGAGAGCTTTGAAAGAGAAGTTGAAACCCACGGCCAACCTTTGAGTAAAGCGGGAGCATCTTTCGCCAAAACCATAGCGAATCTCGGAGGTAATCCAGAAGATCCCTTTGTCATCTTCCCCGAAGTTGCTGATATGTATGCGGCAGTAAAAGAAAGCCGTCGTAAAGAAGTAGCTGTAAAAAGAGCAGCTCAGACAAAATGGGAAGCGGTAAACGCAGAAGCTGCAGCAAAACTCAATAGCTATTTGAGTGGAGAAGTTCCAGCCATTGATTATGCATCTATCGAGCAAAAAGCTAATAATGCGAGCCGTAATTCATCCGGTACCGTTTTGGCACATTATGCTGATCAGGTAGGCAATATGATTGTTTCTTCTGCCGACCTTTCCAATAGCGATAAAACCAATGCTTTCCTCAATAAAACCACCACTTTCAAAAAAGGTGATTTCAGTGGAGCATTTTTACAATCCGGAGTTTCAGAGCTGACCATGGCAGCAATAGCAAATGGAATGGCTCTGCATGGAGGGGTAATTCCTGTAGTGGCTACCTTTTTTGTATTCTCTGATTATATGAAGCCTGCCATTCGTCTGGCCTCCCTCATGGAACTGCCTGTGAAATATGTTTGGACACATGATGCTTTCCGCGTAGGAGAAGATGGACCTACTCACCAGCCGGTTGAGCAGGAAGCACAGATTCGTTTGCTTGAGCAATTGAAAAACCACTCGGGCAAAAGCAGTTTCCTCGCTTTGCGTCCTGCTGATGCACATGAGACAACCGTAGCCTGGAAAATGGCCATGGAGAATACTGCTACCCCAACAGGTCTGATTCTCTCTCGTCAGAATATTAAAGACCTGCCCGTAGAAGGAGATGCTTATACTTCTGCCTTACGTGCAGAAAAAGGAGCCTATGTAGTTCAGGATACAGAAGGAAGCCCTGATATCATCTTTGTGGCAAATGGATCTGAGGTAGCGACCCTGATCGATGGAGCGGATAAACTGAGAGCAGAGAAAGGATTGAAAGTTCGTGTGGTATCTGCCATTTCTGAAGGACGTTTCCGCGAACAATCTGCTGACTACCAAAAAAGTGTAATTCCTGATGGTATCCCGGTAATGGGAATGACAGCTGGATTGCCTGTTACTTTGCAGGGATTGGTTGGACCCTTTGGAAAAGTTATCGGCCTGGATCACTTTGGTCATTCAGCTCCTTATACTGTATTGGATGAAAAGCTGGGCTACACCGGCGAAAATGTATACAATCAGGCAGTCTCCTATTTAGCAGACTATGCCGGATAAGCAAATATGAACCTATGCTACTACTAGGATTGGATATAGGCAGTTCCTCTGTAAAGGGAGCTGTCCTGGATGGAAATTCGGGTAAAGTACTTGCTAGTTGCTTTTACCCCAAAAAAGAATTGCAAATCCATGCCCCTCAGGCTGGTTGGGCCGAACAAGACCCGGAAACCTGGTGGAGCTGTATCCAGGAAGTTTGCAAGGAACTTTTTACAGCCGATGGACTCGATACATCTCAAATCGGGGCCATCGGCATTTCTTATCAGATGCACGGTCTGGTAGTAGTAGATAAAGATCAGCAGGCCCTTCGTCCTTCTATTATCTGGTGCGATAGCAGGGCCGTAGAAATTGGCAAGCAAGCCTTTACGAGTATTGGAGTTGGCAAAACCCTGGTCAATCTCCTGAACTCTCCCGGCAATTTTACCGCTTCCAAATTAAAGTGGGTCAAGGAAAATCAGCCGGAAATCTATGATAAGATTCATAAGATCATGCTTCCGGGCGATTTTATAGCCATGAAACTTTCCGGAGATATCCGAACGACCGTTTCAGGTTTATCTGAAGGTATTTTCTGGAATTTTAAGGAAAATAGCCTGGCTCAAATGCTCCTGGATCATTATGGCATTGATGCTTCCTTGATTCCTGAGACCGTGGATACTTTTTCCCGGCAAGGAGAATTGAGTTCAGAGGCCGCAGAATTGTTGGGATTAAAGCCGGGAATACCGATTACCTATCGAGCTGGCGACCAACCCAATAATGCCATGTCTCTCAATGTACTCCGTCCGGGGGAAATTGCTGCCACAGCTGGTACTTCTGGAGTTGTATATGGGGTAAGTGATACAGTAAGGTATGATTCTCAATCCAGGGTAAATACATTTGCTCATGTAAATCACGGAGCTGAAACTCGACTCGGGGTACTTTTATGTATAAATGGGACGGGTATTCTCAATAGTTGGATGAAGCACAATTTGGCTTCACATCTGACCTATGAGCAAATGAATAAGGAAGCAGAGGAAATACCCATTGGTTCTGATGGGGTGATTATTCTGCCTTTTGGGAATGGTGCCGAACGGGTATTGTGCAATGAAAATCCCGGAAGTCAATTCTTCGGAATAGAATTTAACCGCCACAAAAGAGCTCATCTGATTCGAGCTGCACAGGAAGGTATTGTTTTCTCCTTTAAATATGGCATGGATATCATGCGGGAGATGGGCATCAACCCTTCTGTCATTCGAGCCGGAAAAGCCAATATGTTCCTCAGCCCTATCTTCAGAGAAACCCTGGCAGGAATTACCCAAACGCCTATCGAACTATATAATACAGATGGGGCTCAGGGGGCTGCCCGCGCAGCAGGAATAGGAGTTGGACATTATAGCTCATTTGAGGAGGCATTTGAAGGACTGAGTCTGCTGGAAGAATGCAATCCCGATCCGGAAAAGTCTTCTGCTTATCAGGAAGCCTATGGAAAATGGCTGGAAGCGCTGAAACAACATAGTTCTGCCGTTGAATAAATATTTTTTTATTCCTTCCAAATGGGGTAAATTTTAGGAAAAGAAATCGCTAAATTTAATTAGCAATAAACTCTCTATGTATTCAAATTCAAGAGGATTCTCATCCTTTTCAGTCATCACGCTACTACTATTCATAAGCAGTTTCTTCATTGCTTGTGATCAAAAGCAGGCAAAAGCTCAGATTGTCGATCAGACGCCTCCTCAGTCCGTAGCTCCTCCTAATCCCATGCAAGCTCATATGGCTGCTGTTGAAGGAGATATTAAAAAGATCGTTCCGGGCAATTTTGACAATCCTTATGAGGGCATGATCCAAATACCTGCAGGGGAGATTGAATTAGGTTCTATCGAAGGCTTGCCACGAGAAAAGCCGACCAGTTATCACAAATTGAACTCTTTTTATATGGATAAAAGCCCTGTTACGGTAGGGCAATATCGGAAATTCGTTGAAGCGACTGCCTATACAACAGAAGCCGAAAGATTTGGCAATAGCATTGTTCATGATATGCGGGGCCAAAAGGAATGGCATTTGGTGGATGGCGCTAATTGGCAATTTCCCAGAGGTCCTGAAGGAGGGAAAGCTCCCGATAATCACCCCGTTACACAGGTTTCCTATAATGATGCCCGTGCCTATTGTAAGTGGGCAGGTAAAAGACTACCCAAAGAAGTAGAGTGGGAGCACGCAGCAAGAAATGGTGATAACTCCCGTCAGAAATATAGTTGGGGGGAAGAGATAAAGGTAAAAGGGGTTTATAAGGCAAATTACTGGCAGGGATCTTTCCCTTTTGTAAATGAAGAAAAAGACGGTTTCCTCTACACCTCACCTGTAGGCAAATTTGGTGCAACACCCCTGGGTTTGACTGATATGGCTGGCAATGTATGGGAATGGTGTGAAGACTGGTATAAAATGTATGGCAAAGACGGCAAATATATTGAGACAACTCCAGGGCAAAGAGAACGCGTTATGAGAGGAGGATCTTTCATGTGCGAACCGGGTTTTTGTCATGGTTACAGGGTTTCTGGTAGATCTGGAACCTCTCCGGAATCTGCCTTATTTCACCTGGGTTTCAGATGTGTGAAAGATATTGAAACATAAAGACTAATTAATTACTGGAACTTTGGCCATTCGGCTTTATTTTTGCACACGAATTTTCAAAACACACTCTATGTTCACAGACGCCGATCTCCGTCAAATAGAAGAAAGAGGTAGTAGCCTTGCCGCTATAGAAAAGCAAATAGAGAACTTCAAACAAGGATTTCCTTTCCTGAAGGTTGTAAAAGCTGCAACTATTGGCAATGGTATCATTCGATTGAGTGAAAATGGGATTGCTCCCTATATTGCCAAATATGAAGGAGAACTCTCCCGTAAAAAAGTAGTTAAATTCGTTCCTGCCTCGGGAGCCGCAAGTAGGATGTTTAAGGCATTGTTTGCTTTTGCCGCTGCTTATGAAGGAAATAATGGAGTTGCTGAGGCTTTGATGGATGAAAATAATGGCGACCTAAAAAGCTTTTTTAGTCGAATTCGTGATTTTGCTTTTGCCAATGATCTGGATGCAAGCTTCAACGGTAGCAGTTTGGAATCCTTAATAGAAGAAAATCGTCATGTCGATATCCTCAATCATTTGCTTAATGAAGAGGGACTAGCATATGGAAGCCTTCCCAAAGGTCTTTTGAAGTTTCATAGTTACGGAGATAGTTCCCGAACTCCGCTTGAGGAGCATCTGGTTGAGGCGGCAAACTATGGAGCTGCACAAGGAGGTACAGCTTATCTTCATTTTACCGTATCTCCTGAGCATCTGCCCAAGTTTGAGGCTTTGGTAGCAGAGGTGAAAGAATCTTACGAAGAAAAGTACAACCTACAGTTCGACATTTCCTATTCCATCCAGAAACCTTCTACAGATACGATAGCGGTAGATCTGGAAAACAATCCTTTCCGTGAAGAAGATGGAAGCATTCTCTTCAGACCAGGAGGACATGGAGCTTTGATCGAAAACCTCAATGAAATTGATGCGGATATCATTTTCATCAAAAATGTAGATAATGTGGTCCCGGATCTGATAAAGACCCAGACCTATTTTTATAAAAAAGCCCTGGCAGGAGTTATCCTGAATTACCAGAAGCGCATATTCGCTTATTTGGAACGCATAGAAAATGGAGAAGAAAGAATTCTCAAAGAAATCGAGAGCTTTCTCCAAAACGAACTATGCGTCAAACCTCCGAAAGACTATGCAGATTGGGGGGTAGAGGAAAAGAAAAACTATTTTCTTCAAAAACTCAATCGTCCCATTCGTGTTTGTGGTATGGTGAAAAATGAAGGCGAACCCGGTGGAGGGCCTTTCTGGGCCTGGAATCCAGATAATAGTGTATCCCTTCAAATCGCTGAGTCCGCCCAGATCGATAAAAATGACGCAGCTCAATTGAGCCAAATGCAGCATGCCACCCACTTCAATCCGGTGGATTTGGTATGTGCGACTCGTGATCGCCACGGCAAGTCTTTTGACCTCACTCAATTTACCGATCCTCAAACGGGATTCATTTCCAATAAATCCAAAAATGGACGAGACCTCAAAGCCCAGGAACTTCCCGGCCTTTGGAATGGCGCCATGTCCAATTGGATCACCCTATTTGTAGAAGTACCGATCATAACCTTCAATCCTGTCAAAACCGTAAATGATTTGTTGCGGGAGCAGCATCAAGGGTAAGACGTGTTCATGTGTTCTAGTGTTCACGTTTTCTGGTGGTGTTTTCGTGCAGTAGTTGGAACTATTGAATACTAACAACAACACTAAAACACTACAACACTTGCTTCCCGACCCACAAGAAGCCAGGAACATGTCTTTTTCCCTAATACACTAACACCCCAACACGTTTACAAATCCTTATATTTGCCCCATGATTCATCATGAGGATAGCATAGTCGCGATCAGTACGCCTCAAGGCTCTGGAGCTTTAGGGGTAATTCGTGTTTCAGGAGCTGATGCGATATCCCTAGTCGATGGGATATTTTCCAAAGATATATCTAAGGCGGAAGGTTACAGCATCCATTTTGGGCAGATAAAAAGGGGAGAACAAATTCTGGATGAAGTACTGGCTACGGTTTTTCGTTCACCTCGATCTTTTACCAAAGAAGATGTAGTAGAAATTTCCTGTCATGGGAGTCCTTTCATCCTGCGGGAAGTCTTGGGATTGATTTTGGAGAAAGGAGCAAGGCTGGCGAAAGCGGGTGAGTTCACCCAAAGGGCTTATTTGAATGGAGCCATGGATTTGGCGCAGGCAGAAGCCGTAGCAGACCTCATTGCTTCCCAATCAGCCGGAGCCCATAAACTGGCCATGAATCAAATGCGGGGTGGAGTTTCTTCGGAGCTTAAAGCCTTGCGTGAGCAATTACTCAATTTCACATCTCTGATTGAACTGGAGCTCGATTTTGGGGAAGAGGATGTTGAGTTTGCAGATCGAAGCCAATTGGAGGCATTGGTGAAGGAGATCTTGGCGAAAGTACAGACCTTGATCGAAAGTTTCCGATTGGGGAATGCCATCAAACAAGGCGTCCCCACCGTCATCATTGGCAAACCCAATGCCGGCAAATCTACCTTACTCAATACCCTGCTCAACGACAATAGAGCCATTGTATCAGATATTCCGGGAACGACTCGGGATGTGATCGAAGACAGGGTCGTGATCGAGGGGATAGAATTTCGTTTGATGGATACCGCAGGAGTCAGGGAAACCGAAGATGTGATAGAAGCGGAAGGGGTAAAACGGACGCTAAAATTGGCTCATTCTGCCTCCCTGCTCATCTACCTGTTCGACTGCCAAACAGAAACCCCAGAGCAAGCCGCAACTTTCATCAATAGACTCGAACTCTCAGATGAGGTACAGGTGCTCTCCATCGGGAACAAGCTGGATGCCCTTACAGATCCCAAAGCCTACGCCCAGGAGCATGATACTGACATTTCCGGCCAATACCCCTGGATCATTATTTCAGCCAGGGACAAGCTGCATATGGACGCATTCCGTTCCCTCATGCTCGATGCGGTCAATAACTTCTCAAACGTACATGAGGGCCATACCCTCATCTCCAATGCCCGTCATCTTTCTGCCTTACAAAAAGCAGAAACGGCGCTTTATGACGTACAAAATGCCATGCAATTGGGCGTTTCCGGAGATTTGTTGTCCATTGACATCCGTACGGTATTGCATCACATCGGCGAAATCACGGGTGAGATTAGTACGGATGAGGTATTGGGGAATATCTTTTCGAAGTTTTGTATTGGAAAATAACCCCCTACACATCCTCCGCATCCCTCCAATAAAAATACAGCAAGACCGCTGACACTCCCGCCAAAGGATGCCAGATCAGCCCATGCGGTTGAAAGAAACTATCGGGATCGCAGAGAAAGTTCCCGCTATGAGAGGCCCACCAAAAGAAGGTCGCAACCAGGATGGAGAAGATGGAAAGGGACCAAAGCCAAATGGTCTTCGATTTGCCCTGCATGACTTTGCCTGTATGCAGCCAAATGTAAATCTCGACGCCAAAGTAGGCCACTACCAGGATGAGAATATTGATGAAGGAAGGAATAAAGAGGTGAAGGATGCTGAATAAAACCAGACTTAGCGAATAAATGATCCAAAAGGCTGTATCTGACTCCCAGATTCGTCGCAGCGAATAGCTAGCCAAAAAGGCGGCAAATACGTACATGGAAACTCCATCAATGAAATTGCCCCATTGGGTCAGGGAGGCGTGAAACCACATACTGCCTAAGCCCAAAAACAAGACTGCGAAAATATAGAGTTCGGGTAACCAACTATGGGAACGCATCTGATTGGGAGGAGGACTCCCGGCAAGATCTCTGCGATCCGCATAGACATAAAAGGCTACGATAAAGGAGCTGAGGAGAGAATAGAGATTGAACCAGGTATTTACTGGCTGACGAACGCCCGGGGCTCCGGAGCTTACTTCTGCTATATCAAATGATTCACAAAAACAGCCATTCGGGCTTTTGTATATACAATCGCTGGCTTGTCCCGGCCAACCTAATTGGACAAATAAAAGAAATGCTCCCAGGATCAGGGCAATGGCTACAATCCAAATGATGAAACCCCTGTATATGGTCATAAAGTAGGAATTAGAACTAATTCCTACTCAAACTACGATTTAAATCTTATTTGCTTTAGCTGGGATAGGAGATTTATGTATTCCTATAAGGCTAAATACCTCTAGGCCCCTTCGCTTTGCTTTTGAAGCTTATACTTCGCTTTTGCTACTTCTTGCCTGCGCTTGGTGGAAGGCTTGGTAAACTCACGGCGCTTTCTGATCTCTCTCATCATCTGCGTATCCTTGTGCTTTTTGCGATACCTTCTGATCAGCCTATCTACCGTTTCATTTACTCCTTTACGTACTATTAGCATATGGTTTTTATTTGTTGACTGTAGCCAATTAATTGAATTACGTGGTTTATCTCTTTTTAGACCCCAGTATCTTTTGAAGTCTCCGCTTGAAACCACAAGGTCATCATGGGAAGACCTTTTATTCTAATGAAAAGCTTAAAATCAGTATTCCGGAAAAATTATGAGGCAAGATGGCTTTCTGTTTATCCAAAATGCACCGACTGATCCAAAATGACTGCCTAAGCAATTTCGCCCGCAATTACGCGAAATAATTCCTGAGAAAAAATTATTAACCTAAGAGTCTGTGTACTTTTGCGTTTAGCTGGTGATCTTCTACCATTTTATCCGCAAAACTTTTATGGCCTGTAGGTGCAAGAAGGATGAATTGTCCATTTTTAACCTTGGCCAGGGTGCTCAGCAACTTATACTTGGAAAGAAGAAATTCTTTATCCATGTTCTTGGTGATGACTTCGACGTAATTCTTTCTTCCCAGAAAGACTCCAGTCAAATCAGGAGTAAAGGTTTTATCCTGATCCTTCATGGTGTACTGGGTAGGGGTATCATAGCCCTCGGAATTAGCTTTGATCTGGTCAAAACCCTGGCTTTTCGCCCAAGCTGCAGCTTTTTCAATAAGTGTTACATCTGTCATAATTCAGTTTTTGGGATATAAGTTGCACTCGATTTATAATTCCAGGACAATAGCAAGGAATTAAATTAGATAAGCTGCTACAAAGGCGAGAAATTTTTGTAGAATCGATAAACAAAGTCAAACTCGTGCAACACCTTTACTTAAATCAGGTTAGGGGAATAAGCGCGAAATCCATTACTCTTCTTTTTGGCTCTCTCCTCCTAAATCTTTTGCAAGATAATGCATAAGTACAAACTATGGAATTTTCTTTGGGGATTTGATTCGGAATTTTTTAATATTTCTATAAATCAAGGGCACTTTGGTAATTTTTCTCAGGAAAAATCCGTATTTTTCTATTTAGGCCTCGAAAAACTGAGTAAGCACCGAAGCGGGATTACTTCGGTGCTGCAGCTTTATACATCAACATTCATGATTGTGCCTGATAAAAAGATCAGTCGGATTCTCTGAAGGCATTTTCTCCACACATCCTCACGATCTTAGGTTGAAATTGTGCGACTACCTCAATCAGGTCCTTTTGGTGATCCATAACTTTATGGATGTCTTTGTAAGCCATTGGGGCCTCATCCAGGCCTGAACCGATGACTTCAACTCCTGCTTTTTGTAGGAAGGCAGCTACTTCAGCCTTATCCAGCAAGTTTTTCGCACGGGTTCTTGACATCAATCTGCCAGCTCCATGAGAGGCTGAGTTGATAGACTCAGGATTTCCTTTACCCCTCACAATAAAGCCTGGAGCAGTCATGGATCCTGGAATCACTCCCAGTACGCCTTTTCCTGCTGGAGTTGCACCTTTACGGTGGACGATGATATCATTGCCTTCTGCATCCAACTCTTTCCAGGCGAAGTTGTGGTGGTTTTCGATGATCGCCAATGGAGTCGCTCTCAAACCTACAGCCATACGCTCATGGATTTGCTGGTGGCAGGCAGAAGCATAGTCTCCCGCCAGGTTCATGGCCATCCAGTATTCTTGTCCGGCTTCGGTATCCAGGTCCAACCAGGCCAAATGCTTGGCTTCTTGAGGCAGTTTGCAGATCTCTCTGGCCATTTTTGTGTAATAGTTGGCCAAAGTTCCGCCAAAGCCTCTGGAACCGGAGTGGGAGAGGACAGCCAGGTATTTTCCCAATGGCAATCCGAATTCATTCTCTTCATCCAGAATCTCTGTGATTCCGAATTCGACAAAGTGGTTTCCCCCTCCTGAAGTACCTAGCTGGCTATATGCCTTATCTTTCAAGTCCTTGATGACTTTCACCTCCTTGAACAAATCACTTTCCATCACCTCATGATCCATCTTTCGCTTAAAGGTCTTTCTTCCAAAACGGGTGTTGTTCATCAACATCTTTTTCAAATTGGCCCGTTTATCCTCCAAAATGCTTTCTGGAAAATCGTAAAGGCTCATACACATTCTACACCCGATATCTACGCCCACTGCATATGGAATCACGGAATTCTTTGTTGCTAATACTCCGCCGATAGGTAAGCCATATCCCTGATGAGCATCTGGCATCAATGCGCCTCCCACAGCTACTGGCAATTTCATGGCAATATTGATCTGCTTCAAGGCTCCTTCCTCAATTCCTTCCTGTCCGTAGATTTTGTATTCCAGAACTTCCTCATTCAAAGGAATGGTGGTATCCTTTGGCTTTAGCAATTCTTGTGCAATCAATCCGAATTTTTCATCTTCCAGATAATTCTCTGGTGCTTCCAGAATTTCGGCCAATAAAGCAAGGGCCTCATCTTTTTCTTCTGCTGTGAAATGTTTGGCCACTGTTTTCAGGATAATTCCGATGACTTTTCCTTCTGGGTATCCGAGTGTCAAAATTTCTGTTCCTGTGAATTCCATATCTTTTTTCTTTCGTTGTGATACAAAGTAGGAAAGCTACTGCGCAATGTTTTTGCGCAGTAGCTGCTAATGAGAAAAAAATGATTAATTATTTTGTAACTGGCTGATATTCAGTAGAAAATAATATCATCTTTTTTTGAAGCCATCAGCTTCTAATTCATAAGAGTAGATGTTTAAGGGCTTGAGGCAGTCCTGAATGAGTTCATTTGCCCGTTTTACCGCAAAGATTCTGCTCGATACAGATTGATTATAGCTCAACATCTGCTGGGTTCTGAAGGCAAAGTCTTCATAAGCTTCCTGTTTTTCTCTATCACTGGCTCGAGAGAGTTTATTTCTCGGATGCACCAGGGCTTCCCAGATCAATTCCTTTAGGGAAGCGATTTGATGTTCATTCAGGTTCTGTCCAGGCTTTTTAACTTGCCATGCCTGAATATAGACCTGGCTAAGGATATCCACCAGATCATCAACCTTCCCGCCACGTAGTAAAAGCTCTGTATCAAAATCCAGGATGAGGTTATGGTAGTAAGAGACGCTTCGATTTCCCCTATTTGCCAAAGCTGTGCAAGTCAGACAATTGAAAGATCGGTAAAAACTACTTTGGGCGGCTGCCAGCGTCCCATTGTTGGAAATGCCAGCGCTACGCCTGTTTCTTTGATCGGGACGACTGTACTTTTTCTTGAGTTTATCCCGATGAGCTCGATTGAAGGTACTGATGGTAGTTTGTTGCAGGCCACTGTTGATGGACATGCTAGTCGTATTCCAAGTTCCGCTACTATAGTTGTAAATCGGGATTTGCGCGAAAGCCGAAAGGCCAAATAGGCTAAAAAGGAGATAACAAAAGGTTTTCATAATCTTTTTTGCCTAAATTCTTGATTCTCAACTGACTCAACAATACTACTTAATCAGTATTTCCTCAGATTGGGAAAGGCACTAGCTTTGGTTTTATGGAAAAGCGAGAACACATATACGCACAGATTTTACTCGTTCTGTTTATGCTGTGCAACACACAAACAGAGGCACAAATAGCGCCTATTAAGGATCAGGTAGATGCTGAATCTTATGTCGACCATATAGAAAGACTACAATTTCAGCATCTCGACTCTGCCATTTTATTGTGGGAAGAATTGGGAAGCTGGAGTGATAAGCATAGCTATATCGCTGGCCAAAAAGAATATTATCGCACGGGAATCTATTTACATGGCGTTTTGCTCAGCGATAAGGATATGGGGAAAGAGCTGGCAGAAGAAGCTCTTAATTTTAGCCGCAAAGAAATGCCAGAAAATGTCCCTGCTGTCTGGATAAGTAAGGCCATCCTTTTTCAGGCCTATACCGAACTGGATTCTGCCATTGCGTATTATGAAAAGGCTCTGCAAGCATTGGATCATCAGCACCCTAATTATCCTGTTGTGCTGGGAAATCTGGCCAGCATTTATGATCAGTTGAAATTACCTCAGCCAGCTCAAAACTATGCAGAAGAAGCCTTGCAGATTTACCAATCAGAAAAGGATACCTTGGGCATTACTACTAGTTTGCTTAGCCTTGCCAATGTTGCTTTGTTGGAAGATGATGCAGAACAGAACTATCAATTCTTATCGCAAGCCTATGAGCTTTCCAAAGCCAGTTCCCAAAAGGCCTCTTTTGTCCAGATTTCTCATAATCTCGCTTATGCTTATATAGAAAAGGGAGATTTGAGTAAAGGGCTTCAATTATTCGAGGAAGCACTCCAGAAAAGCGAAGCGAATCCGACTTTGAATTTGCACAGTAGAATAGGCATTGCCCGTAACCTGATAAAAATGAATCGACTGACTGAGGCAAGTAACTACAGAGATCAGGTTATTCGCGACAGTGCTCAGGTTGCGATGCCCCTAAAGTTACGGCGACTGCTGTACGAAATGGAAATGGAATATTTTCAGGCAAAAGGAGAACCGGTTCGTGCTCTAGGGCTTCTGCCTGACTTTTTGAAGTTGAAGGAAGCAGAGATTTCGGAGGAAAGTAATGAATATGCCCTACGCCTGAATAAGCAATTGGAAAATCGGAATCTTGCCATGGAGGGATTTATGAATCAGATTATGTATCTCGAGAAGAGCAGGCAGTTTAATCTATTGCTAGGTATTTGTCTTATACTCGGAATATTGGCGGTAATCCTTTTCAGTATTTGGAAGCGTAAAAGAGATAGACTTCGCTTTCAATTGCTGCAAAGTCGGCAAGAGAATCTTTTCATAGAGCGGGAGGCTATGTTAAAAGGTAAGTTGGACGAAAGGGATCGAATTTCGAAAGAACTTCATGATGAGATTGGGGCTTCCGTAACAACCATTGCCCTCCAGAGTGAATTGTTGAAGCGGAAACTGGATGTGGATCGCTATCCAGAGATAAGCAAGATTTTCCATTACGCCAGTGAGGTAATGCAGGACCTCAATGAGGTCATTTGGGCAAATGCCTCCAGCAATGATAGCCTGCAGTCTTTGATTTCCTATTGCGTGAACTTCTCTCGGAAATTTCTGGATACCCATCAGATTCTGGGGGAATGGGACTTGCCGAATTTGGATATTGACTTGCCGATAGGAGGGGATCAGCGAAGAAATGTATATTTAATTTTCAAAGAAGCGCTGCACAATGTCGTCAAACATGCAGGAGCCAGCCAGGTTCAATTGGCTTTTAGGTGGGAAGATGATTGGATGAAAATGTTGATCTGGGATAATGGAAGCGGGCGACTGGAGGAAGGAAAGGGAAATGGAATCAGCAATATGAAGGAAAGAGCCCAAAAACTGGGAGCCGAATTATATATCTCGGATGAAGCTGGAACACGACTTGAACTCATTTTTCCGCTAAGCCAAGCTCAATATGAGTGAATCTGAAATCAAAATAGCCATAGTAGAGGATAGAACCGATATACGGGAAGCTTTATTAGCGCTTTTCAAAACGGTAGAAGATATCCATTGCCTGGCAGCTTTTGAAAGGGGAGAAGATGCAGTGGAAAAGATCCCTCATATGGATCTGGATATCGTTTTGATGGACATCGGTTTGCCGGGTATAGATGGAATCGAATGTATAAAGCAATTGAAAAGCGGAAATCCTCAACTTCAATTCATGATTTGCACGGTCTATGACGAGGACGAAAAAGTCTTTCGGGCCTTAGAAGCGGGTGCGCATGCATATATGCTAAAGAGTAGTGAATTTGATTTCCTCCTTGATGCCATTCGAGAACTCCATCAGGGCGGCTCTCCTATGAGTAGCGATATTGCCCGGAAAGTCGTTTCCGTATTCCACCGAAAGAAAAGCCAACAAGAAAGCTATAAGTTGACTGCCCGTGAAAAAGAAATCCTCGAACTTTTATCCAAAGCACACTCCTATATCCAGATTGCGGATACTTTGCATATCAGCGAAAAGACCCTGAAAAAGCATGTCTACAATATTTACGGGAAATTGCATGTGCATTCACGGACGGAGGCGATCAATAAATATTATGGGAAGTGGTAGGTGTTCTTGGGTTTGTATTCAACTCTAACACCCTAACATTCAAATACACTAACACCTTTACTTAAGCCTCTTTCCCATTCATTCTCCTAAGAACAAAAACACCCCCGAGTATCAAAGCTCCCAACAAAATCCATAGCATCGAATTGCTGCTTTTTTCTTGAGGAATCTCTGTGATTTTTATGAGCTGATTCACGCCCTCGGGTTTGACTACCTGTACATTTCCGCCTGTCCAGCGTACGACAATAGAATCTATCTGCTCTGCATTTCCCAAACCAAAGTGAGCGATACGAGAATTCTGGGACATATGACTAGAGCCTCCCCCATCAATTTCTCGTAGCATCTTCTTTCCATTCAAGTGAAGTTCCACTCGTGATCCCAGTCCATGACTTTCGGCCTCTACTCCTTCCAGCGCTACCTTCATCCAGTTTCCTTTAGTTGAATCATTGCGGTAGAGGCGGGTCATGGTGGGAATGGGATAATGACTGACCGCTTGTTGATTCACTACCAGGATATCCATATCGCCATCATTTTCGATATCAAATATGACTGACCCTCTTCCAATGCCATAATCCTTCACTCCTTTCGCCAATCCATCCTCTGTAAATTGTCCGCCCTCATTGACAAAATAGAAATTGCCCATAGGCGTGCAATAAGGGTTCAAATCGCCATTGGATACATAAAGGTCCATATCTCCGTCCTGATCAAAATCGGCAAAATTGCTTCCCCAACTGATGGCGAAATACTTCATGCCTCTTTCTTTCAGTTTATTCCGATACGGCTTTCCTTCTCCCTGGCTCAGCATGAACCAGTTGAATTTGATATTGGAAATGTAGTAATCCAGGAGCCCATCATCATTGATATCTGCAATGGCCGTACCCATGGAATTGATTTTCAAATCCATGTTATACTCGTCAGCTACGTCTCTGAATTCTTTTTTAGGATAGAGGTTTTCGAGCAAAAGGTCAGGGGTTCTTTTGTAACCAAAGTCGTGATTGACAAATAGGTCCTGATCTCCATCATTGTCGAAATCTGTGAAAACGCCCCCAAAGCCAAAACCTTTGTGGCTAAGTCCATAATCCTCATATACATTCTCAAAGCTTTTGCCGCCTTTGTTGAGGAGCAAATGTCCTTTGGCGGTCTGATGCTCATTGACAATGGTTGCGTCGCTGATATGGTCCAGTCCGCCCTCGTATTCGTGAAAGTAATTACCGACAAAGAGGTCCGGATATCCGTCTGCATTGAAGTCTCCAAAATTGGGGGCTGTACTAAAGGTAATGAGTTCGTCCAGACCAAACTCCTCTGTTGCATTCCTAAAGGTATTATCTCCATTGTTCAGGAAAAGGAGATTCATGGCCCGTGGAATTTTATTAGCTGTATCCTTAACCGTAATGGTGGTAATAAAGAGATCGATCCATCCATCGCGATTTACATCTGCTCCTGCTACTCCTTGCGTTACAAAAGCTCGTGTATCTTCCAGGCCCGAACCTTCATACACATTGGTAAAAGTTCCATCTCCATTGTTGTGATACAACACATCATCATTCATCCCACTGGTGATGAATAAGTCCTCAAATCCATCTTTGTTGTAGTCGAAGACACATATTCCTCCCCCAAACATGCCTTCATAAACTTTAAATTGATGATGTATTCCGGCCGAATCCGTAATATCTGTAAAGGCCATGGGGCCTTCAAATTTTTCATACTGTGAAAAACTGCTCAAAGGAATCAGGAGGAGAAGCATGAATCCCCAACTTTTCAGGCTCATTTTTTCCATTTCAGATCCGTTACATGTTTGGCAATACGTGTTCCCTCTGTCAAACCTATTTCATTATCCTGAGGTGTATGTATACCTCCGAAAAACCTGGAATCAGCAGTCTCAATAGCTACTCCCCAGAAAGTCTCAAAAGGCCTTTCCACAAAATCCACATCTCTTACCTCATCTCTTTCACGACCCACATGTGAGCTATCTATAAAAGTAAAAGCATTTCCATAAACTTCTTCAAGTACCCGACTGGATGCAGCAGCCTGAATGGCATGTCCGGAAGGAAAGGCAGGAAAAGGAGGATCGGGCCAAAAGGATTCCCAGTTTCTATCTATAAACTCCGGAATAAAGGTATTGGGCCTTTCGGAGAAATAGTGATATTTCCATTTCCAGCAATTGATAAAAGCATCTGCTACTGCAATACCTACCTTGGCGAAAGTCTCTGCAGACTGGATCAGGGAAGGCTGCTTGGCCTTTACGACCAGATTTGCGATATAAAATGAGTGTCCGGGCGGGGTAAAGGTATCGTCCGGATCATCTCCCCACCAAATGGCGATTTCTTTTTCTTTTTGCGTGAGCTCAAGATCCTTTTCATAAACCGCGATGAACTGCTGGTAATATTCTGATCCCTCTGTTGTATCATAAGGAATCATATAAGGGATTTCAAGATCAGTATTTTCCTTGAGGAAAGTTCGGTTCTCGCCCCAATAGGGATGCAGGGGATTGTGGCTAAAGGATTGGGCGTAGAGTGGAGGTTTCCATTGACCGGGATGCTGAGGGTGGACAAAGCTTTTGTCAAAGTTTCTGAGATAGGCTCTATGCCCTCCATCTGTTTTGGACCATTCGAAAATTCGCTGCGCAATCTCTTTTCCATAGTCTACTGAGACTTTAGCTATGCTTTTGTCTTCCAATTGCGAGAGTCGATAGTCATAGATCAATTTTTCCAGGGAATCAATCTTTGCTTTATTCTGATCGGACGTCTGATTGTAGATGCTACGGATGATCTCCGCTTGTCCACTATTCAGGGCCATTTGCCAATCGTAGGTTTGATGGGGATCAGGTTTAGGCAATTCGCCCAGCTCATTGAGTTGAGGAGCGATGGACTGATATTGGGGAAAGCCATGAACGATGGACTCATACATGCTCAGGCCTATATAGCCTACTGCTCTCGAGGCATAGGTAGGGGAGTTGGCAGGGGTGAATTGGGTGATGTATAAAGTCATTTCACTCCATGCCACAACGACCTCCTGTTCGCTAAAACTGCGTTTGGGTCCACATGCCTGAAACATAAGGCCAAGTCCCAAAAGGATTCCTGTGAATTTGTTTAGGTGTTTCTTTTGCATGATCCTCACTCATTCAATTGATAATACAAAAGGGAGCCGGAATTTCTTGTGAGATAGATTCCCTCTCCGATAATCTGACTGGCTCTGATATCACCAGTTATGTTAAAGCCGGATTGATTTTGGGCTAAATAGCTAAAGTTTCCTTTCCCGTTCCCCAAAAATACTTGTCCGTAATTAGCATCAAATTTTCCCAATCTCAATTTGGCAAAGCTATTATTGCCAAAAAGCAGAAGGTCCTGATTCCCATCTTTATTTATGTCCCAAATTTCCATGCTGTAGATGGGAGAATATTGAGCTTCTTTGGGTAATTCCACATAAGCAAAACTTCCATCTTCCTTTTGGAGGAAAAGACTGGTGGACATATGATTGGCATCCAGAATTTGAACTTCTTTTAGTTCATCCGGGGTAAAGATGTTGATCATTTTGTGATTGGCATAACTGGCGAAAGAAGTGTATTTGGACTTCAGTTTTGCCAATTGCCCGAGCAATTCATCTCTGGTTACAAAGGGATAGGACTCACCCTGAATGTAGTAGCAGAAAATAGGATCTACAGAGCCGTTTTTATCAAAGTCGCTATAATACAATTGGGCAGGTTCTGAATCTGAGGCTTGAAACTGGATATTTAGTCCCACATTCCCCGCCAGCAAATCCATTCTTCCATCTCCATTTACATCTGAAATCTTCAGGCTGTTCCACCAACCTTTATAGGCTTTACCCAGATACTTTTCGCTCTGATCTGTCCATTTAGTAGCAGTCTTCTCATAAATCAGGATGGGCATCCATTCGCCCAAAATGATCAATTCCTCTGAACCATCAGCATTCAGGTCAGAAAAGGCTGCATCGGTGATCATCCCACCTTTTTCCAACTCAGGAAGAAATTGATTGATTTTATTCTCAAACTTTCCCTCGCCCTCATTGATAAGGAGATAGGAAGTCGGTATTTCCGGATAAGCCCCGGGTATTACTCTACCTCCCACAAAGATGTCCGGTTTTTTATCTCCATTTATATCGCCTATAGCTATAGCTCCAGCGCTACTGGAAATCGTGGGCAAAGCATCGACTGCCCGTTTGAAATTTCCCTTCCCATCATTGAGATAAAGACGATCCTGTAAACCTTTGTCTGTGGGCGTAAGCTTGTGATATCCACCACTGGCAATATATAGGTCCATATCTCCATCTCCATCCGCATCCAGCAAGTCCATGGCGGCATCGATATGGGCTTTATCTGCTGAAAAGGCAGAAATCCTTTTCTCCTGAAAACTATCCTTTCCATTATTGATAAATAGCCTGCTAGCCTGATCCTGATTACCCCCAAGGATAAGGTCATTTGCTCCATCCCCATTTATATCTCCCTGGATCATGCAGGGGCCTTCATGTGACAATTCGTTGATGAGGAGTAATTGTCGGTCAAAATCTCGATAGGGGAGGCTTTTATCAGTAGAGCGAATAGAGGAAGTTTTTTCTACAAACAGTGCTTGCTTTTCATTTTGTAGTCGAATCTCCTGGTAGTTGGAGGCATTTTTTTCCTCGATCAGCAGTTTTTGGTCGGCCTGAACTGCTTTGATGATTTCTTCTTTTCCACTAGGCCAAAAGATGTGTAGAGAATCGGCGGATGTATTTTTCCCCAGTCCCACATGCAAAACAGGGCTTACCGCAGAAAGGTAACCTCTACCCGTATATTGCTCCAGACTCTGTGTCCCATTATCTGAATAAACTTCTATTCTCGCACCTATGCCAGCAGTATTTTTTCCTTCTCCTTTCAACTCTATTTGCAAGTAATGAGAGTCCTTATTCTGATCGCTGGTATTCTCGTAAATGAAGGCAGCTTTATTGACATTATTTACGATCAAATCCAGATCTCCATCATTATCCAGATCTGCATATGCAGCTCCATTACTATTGCTGGGCCGGTCCATTCCCCAGGCTTTTACTTTGTTTGTAAAGCCTTTGCCCTGCTCATTTGAAAAGATATAATTGGTGACATTGGAGGAAGGCATATTTTTGATGATTTCCATGACATCCTGCCGCATCAATCTGCCTTTCTTCTGGACGAAATCCTCCATGTATTTGATGAAATCGAGATTGGTATAATCTCTTTTGTATCCATTGCTGATGAAAAGATCCTTCCAGCCATCATTGTTGAAGTCTGAGAAAAGGGCTGACCAACTCCAATCTGTATTGGAGACGCCTGCAATTTGACCTATTTCGCTATAGGTATCATTCCCATTATTCAGTTGCAGCATGTTTCGCATATACTGATAGTGGAAACCGCTGCGAATATTCAGGTCAAACTTGACGTAATTGTCGGGAGCCAGTAAAAGTTTTTGTCGATAATTGTCCTCTGGGAGCATATCCAGGGTAAAGATGTCAGACCATCCATCATTATTGATATCGGCCAGGTCATTTCCCATAGAAAAATGACTGTTGTGACCCAGACTTTCATTTAGGGTATTGCTAAATTTTTTGCCTTTCTGGTTGATATAGAGAAAATCGGGAACGGTATAATCATTGGAGACATAGAAGTCCGGCCAACCATCCTTGTTTAGGTCAGCTATTCCCAGGCCTAAGCCATAACTGAGAGCGGAACCATTGATGCCTTTGCTTTCTGTAACATCTTGAAACTTATCTCCCGTATTCTCAAAAAATCTCAGGCCTCTGAGGGGATCAGGAATTCTGAGGGATTCTTCTGTCTGAGCTTCCGTCAGAACCGGTAAGCTTTTGGGATTGTGGTTGAGCAAGAGCATATCCAAATCTCCATCTCTATCATAGTCGAAAAAATAGGATTGATTACTAAAGGCCGGACTGTTGAGTCCATATTGAGCTGCCTGATCTTCAAATTTCGGTATGCCATTTTCGTCATTTCCCAGATTGATGAAGAGTTGATTGGCTCTTTTGGGGTCGGGAAGGGCACCGGAATAGCAAAGGTATATGTCAAGTTTTTGATCACCATTGATATCTACCATATTGACACCTGTTTTCCAGGGCCCTTCTCTTCCCGCAGCTCCTGAAGGCAGGCTAATATCTTCAAAGCGCAGTTCACCTTTATTCAGGTAGATTTTATTGGGAGACATATTTGAGGTGAAATAGAGGTCGTCCTTTCCATCCTGATTGAGGTCCCCGACGGCTACACCTCCTCCATTGTAGAAGTACTCATACATGAGGACATTGGTATTAAGTCCTTCTGTGAGGCTGTTTTGAAAAGTAATTCCACTTTTGTCCGGAGATACCAATTGAAATAAGGCCTTTTCCTCTGAGACCGGGCTTTCCTCAGGAGCTTCCTTTTTTTCTTCTCCACAAGCAATTAAGCCCAACAGAAAAAAAATACACAGTATCCGTTTTATCCGGCTATAGTAGGGTAGTAGCATAGTCTGTAAAGATAAAGATCTATCTCCAAAGAACAGGAGATAGATCTTTATTTCTAGGTATATTTTGGCTTAGTAGCCAGGATTTTGAATCAATTGAGCATTACGATTGATTTCGTCGCGGCTAATCGGGCGGAAGTACATCTTGTCATTCCACTGACGATTTTCATTTTCTGTATTATCCACAACGGTATAGGTATAATCGTAAACATCCTTGTCATGACGATAGGGACTAAGCGGTGCTGATCCAGCCTTCAAAGTAGCCTTTACATCTATAGCTTTAATACCGCGATGCAGCATTTCTCCCATCATCCATCTCCGTCCGTCAAAGTAACGATGCTCTTCATAAGCCAATTCGATACGGCGCTCATTGATCAATCTGTTTAGAAGATCTGTTCCCGCATCTGTTACCTCAGGCATACCAGCTCTGAAACGAACCTGGTTTAACCAGTTTTTGGCTTCTGTTTCTTCTCCCAAAGCAATGCTGGCTTCGGCATAAATCAGGGCCATTTCTGTATAGCGAATGAAGGGCCAGGGTACAACCTGTCCTGCAGAACGGCTATCAGGTAAACCTGGATCTGGATCAATAAACTTTCTCACGTAATAGTGAGTACGGCTACCATTCCAGTTTTCAATGGGTGATTCACGTGTATCAATACCATTGACAAATCCACCAGCTCCGTCATCATAGGCTCCGGATTGGATTTGGTCATTCGGGTCAATACCTGCCACATCAGAAGGTCTGGGCTTCCAGTCAGCTCCATCATACATAACAGTTGCGTAGAAGCGCGGGTCTCTGTTAGCATAAGGATCTGCTGTATGGGTAGGATCATTCCAGTCAAAGCTGGATCCATCCATCATTTCATAGTCATCTACCAATTGCTGAATAGGTGTATTACCTGCCCAGTTATGGTATCCATTAGGACCATTGTTTACGCCAAAGTGAATCCCACCCAAAGGCCAGTTGTTTTCCTGGGTAAAGAGGGTAGTATGCGTACGTTGGAAAATCAATTCAGCAGCAGCAGCAGCGTCAGCAACACTACTTACACCACCCATAGCAACTGATACATAGTTGGCTTTTCCTTCTTCGGCTGAAACCGGGGCAGTCAATCCAAATTTGTATCCGGTAGTTGCATCCAGTACAGCTTTAGCTGCAGCCTGGGCCGCACGCCATCTGGCATTTCTGTCTCCTCCTACATAAGCGAGCAATTCGATATTTGAAAAGCCGGATAGGGTAGAAGAATTTGCCTGAGCAGTAGCTGCATCATGCAGATCACTGGCAGCATACAACAATACGCGTGCTTTCAATGACATAGCGGCTATTTGAGTAGCTCTTCCTGCCTCAGGATTTTTTCCATTTAATAATTGAGCCGCTTGATCCAGATCCGATACGATAAATTCGATACATTCCTGGAAGGTATTCCTGGCGATTGAATAATCTTCATTCAATTCGTAAGGACGGTCAATAATGGGTACTCCTCCATAGAATCTCAACAATTGATGATAGTAATAGGCTCTTAGGAAATAAGATTCCCCTAATAGCTGATCACGCAACTCATCATCATTGAAGGTAGAAGCAGGCAGGTTCTGAATGGCGATGTTCGCCTGACGAATGGCCAGGTACATTTGTCCCCATTCGAAGGTACTACTTTGATTCCCGAGGTTATCCGGGCTGATCGTAGATTCTGTAAACGTATTAATTCCTCTACCCGCATGGGTAAACATAGCTTCATCAGTGAAGGAAGAAAGCCCTTCTTCCTCAAATCCACCATATCCCAGGAAAGAATATACATTGAAAACAAAGGCCTGGGAAAGCGGGCCATCAGCCCAGGTAGCATCACTGGATATTTTATCTAGTGGCTGCGTATTCAGGAAGTCATTGCTACATGAATACGATATCGCAGCGACAAAGAGTACCGAGAATATGATTCTGGTTAATTTCATTGTCTATAATTTAGAAAGTTAAGGTGAAACCGGCGTTCAGAACGCGAGCTTGTGGGTAATAAGTACCCGCTCCATTCGTTGCTTCCGGATCAAATATTCCGTGTTTATCAAAAGTAATCAAATTTAGTGCATTGGCATAAACCCTGATGCTATTGAAGAAATTCACATCATTCAATACGCTTCCAGGAATGTTGTACCCAATCTCTATGTTTTTCAGACGGATATAATCCTTGCTGAATAGATAGTAGGTATTGTTTCCATAAGCACCTCCTGTATAGTAAGTATCACCACGGCTAGCAAGACGTGGGTGCTCACCACTAGGATTGTCAATAGACCAACGGTTGTCATGTGCATACTTGGTAAAGTTACCGATGTCTCCAGATTCAGTTTGGAATCTCTGAGAAGCTCCGGTAGCACCTTGAAGCAATAAGTTGAAGTCGAATCCACCGTAAGTCAGGCTGAAGGTTGCACCGAAGTTGAAAGTAGGTACACCATTATCGTCTATACGAACCTGGTCATCTCCATTAATAACTCCGTCTCCATTAACGTCCTCAAACTTCATGTCTCCAGGAAGCAGTTGAGAAGTAACTGTACTGTAGTCGATATTGTTGGCCTCAATTTCCGCCTGATCTCTGAATACACCATCAGATTGGTAAACGAGGTATGCACCGATTGGCATTCCTTCTTGCAATTGGTAATCAGGAGCACCAGGTACTTCGTCCATAAATACTACTGTATTCTTGGCATAACCACCATTTATACTAGCTCTGAACTGAACACCATTATTGGAAGAATGGTTGTATGCGACGAGGAACTCAAATCCTTCATTATCTACTTTTCCTGCGTTTACAGGAGGAAGAAGACTACTGATTCCGGAAGAAGCAGGGGTAGAACCCGTTTCCTGAATCAGAATTTGATCTCTTCTGTTCTTGAAGTATTCAAGCGTAACATCAATTCTGTTATTGAACAATGCTGCATCAATACCTACGTTGAGGTTATTGGCTCTCTCCCAGGTAAAGCTTGGGTTGGCAAGCAAAGTCTCACGCAGAGTTGTAACAACCTGGCTGTTGATCGGATACTCACCAAATCCAAAAGTGGACAGGTAAGCAAATTCCTGGAGCTGATTGTTGAAGAATACCTGGTCATTACCCATCTGTCCATAAGAACCACGGATTTTCAGGTAATCAATTGCACCAACGTCAAAGAAGTCTTCATTGGTAACATTCCATCCCAACAATAAACCTGGGAAGAAACCAAAACGATCTGACTCTGGGAAGATATAAGATCCATCATAACGCCAGATAAACTCAGCAAGATATTTCTCCTGGTAGTTGTAGGCTATACGACCATAGTATCCCAAACGAGCACGCTCGTAGGCACTACCGCCTGTGTTTTGCTGGAGTGATCCCCCTGCAAACAATTGGTCAACGGCAGCGGAGATATAGTTTCTTCTGAAAGCACTAAATCCTTCACCGGTGAATTCTTCACGTGTTACCCCTGCAAGAACATTCAGGTTACTTCCTCCAAAGGATTTATCGTAACTCAGAATAGCTGTTACATTGGTATTCAATACAGAACTGCTGGACTGCGTCAAACGTGGGTCAGAGAAAGGGGATCTAACGGCTCCCTCAAGAAGAGGATCACCATTTGCATCAGTAGAGACTCTATCCCAGAAATAGAGCATCCAGGGAGTTTGCCACAATTTGCGTGTACCTCTATTGAGGTCAACTGCACCTGAAAGTGAAAGTTTCAAACCATCAATCCATGGATTGGTGATATCGATAGTTCCATTAGTTTGGATAAAGTCAGTAGGCTGGCGATCATATCCAGTAGCATTTGTTGTTACTACATATGGATTTTCACCATTCTCAATATCTGGACCTGGCAGACCATTTGGCCAAACTTCAGGTTCTACAGGACGACCCCGCATCAACATACGGAAAATAGCACCTGCACCTACGGTAGGATAGTTTCTATCTTCTCTTCTACCCATAACTCCTATGCTGGTCCTGATGTAATCATTGACCTTGGCATCCAGATTCAAACGAATGTTGAACTGGTCATAGAAGGTAGCAGATTCGCGATAAACTGCATCCTGGTGAACATAGCCTAAAGAAGCCAGGTATTGGACATCTTCTGTTCCACCTGAGAGCTGCAAGTTATGACGATCCTGAGGAGACCATGTTTTGAAGGCGTCTCCAAACCAATCCGTATCAGGGAATCCCCAGGGATCGGACTGATCTTCATGCTTACGTACAGCTTCAGGGCTGTAATTAGCATTGAGGGTACTTACTCCAGGAGTAGGAGAGTCGTAAACACCCGTAGTCTGGATGCTGTTCCAGGCAGTTTGCCATTCTTCAACAGGGATAGTACGATAGATCGGTAGCTCATTCATGATACGGGCATACTCAGGAGCATTTGACATCTCCGGTACAACCGTTGGCTGAGACCATCCTTTGTTAAAATCGTAGCGAATTTGAGGTTTACCTGATTTACCTCTTTTGGTAGTAATCAGAATCGCTCCATTTGCAGCACGAGCTCCATAAATCGCAGCAGATGCATCCTTCAATACAGAGATAGACTCAATGTCCTGAGGACTCAAACGTCCAAGGCCTCCATCTCTGTCAGGAATACCATCAATAACAATCAGAGGACTGCTGTTCCCGAGGGTGTTCTGACCCCGAATTCTCACGATAGCTCCATCAGCACCTGGCTCACCACTTGGCTGAATTACAACCAAACCTGGCAGACGCCCGGCGAGTGAGTTGGACAGGTCTACAGAAGGTGAAGGAAGCAGGTCTGCTCCATCAACAGCTACAACAGCGCCGGTAATGGTGGCTTTTTTCTGCGTACCATAGGCAACTACCACTACTTCATCAAGAGAAGAAGCTTCTGCATTCATGACAATGTCAACAACAGAACGATTTCCTATTTCGACTTCTTGAGTAGCATAGCCGATGTAAGAAACCAAGAGGGTAGTAACTTCGTCAGGGACAGTCAATGAGAATTTCCCTTGCTGATCAGTCAGGGCTCCGATGGTGGTTCCCTTGGCGCGTACAGAAGCACCAACCAGGGCTGTTCCATCTTCTCCAGTAATGGTACCGCTTACATTCTTCTCCATCATTTCTAATGTAGAATTGGTAATGGTTTGCATTCTGGCCGCTCTGTCAGAAACAGCAGGATGCAAGCGCACGCTTCCATTTTCTTCAAGATTCTGGATTTGAAGGATTTTCCTTTCCAGTTTTTTGAGAGTCTTTATCCCTTTCCTGTCGCGTTTATAAATCACGTAGTACTTGGAACCCAGGAATTTGTAACTCAAACTGGTTGTGGTGAGTAAACGATTGATCGCTTCCTCAAACTTTTCTTCCTGTTTAAATTGGTAATCCACGCTAATTTCGCGGACTAATTTGGCATCGAAGGAGAAAAATACCTGATACTTTTCACTGATCTCCTTTAGAACCTCCATCAAAGGTCGATCTTCAAGTATCGGTCTTTCCTCAGCTCTTAAGAAAGAGCTGCTCATAATGAGTATGCTAAACAGCATTATGAGTCCCTTCTTTCGTAGTAGATTAAAACCCATAGTTAATGTGGTTAAAAAATGTGTAAATAATTATCTGAAGTGTTATTGTTTAATCTGGTTTCGGGTCCTTTATTCTATTAAATATTCATTATCTCTCGTCTGCTTGATCTTTCTGCCCAATACATTTTCAAGGGCTGATAAGGCAATACTTCTGTTTTCGATCGGGATTGCCAGCATGATTTCTTTATTTAAAATTCTTTTGTCCTTCAATTGTATGCTGATCCCATAGATGCGTTCCATTTCGTCCAGGACTTTTGAAACTGCAACCATTTCCAGAATAATTGCCCCATCTTTCCAGGAGGTGAGGTTTTGAGAGGTATTTCTTCTTTTGGTGAGACTGCCTGCTTTATTGGCTGAATAAGAAAGTAGATCACCCGGGATCAGTTCTATTTTATCCTTTTGCTTTCCTTTTAGGTGGAGCTTTACTTTCCCTTCTTCCAGAAACACATCGGTTTTCTGTTTAAGGCTATTCACATTAAATGAAGTTCCTAATACTTCGACTTCCAGATCAGAAGTCAGTACCGTGAATTTTGCTCCGCTTTCCGGCTTTTTACTCACATGGAAAAAAGCTTCTCCATCCAGCCAGACTTCTCTGGGTTTTCCTTTGTAGTGCCAAAGGCGGGAATTTGCATTTAAGGTGATTTCAGACTGGTCAGCCAGGACAACTTCCATTTTTTCCCCGAAAGCAGTCTGGTATATGATCCGCGAATTTCTTTCCGAGATAAAAAATACACTCAGACCTAAAGCGATCAGTACACTTATGCTCGCAGCTATGCTCCAATTCCTTCGTGAATATAGCCGCTTAGGCCGAAAAGGAGGCGACAGTGATTCAGCCTCTTTCCCGATTTCTGCTTTTTCCTGGTACTTGTTCCAAATATTCGATACCCTATTGTAATCAGTCTTCTTACCCTGGCTCCACGCATTTAGCAATTCTTTATATACGTGCTCATTGTATTTGGAAGCGCTGAGCCAGGCTTCCAATTGTTCCAATTCTTCCGTATTTGCTGAGTGATTAAGGGACTTTAGGATTATGTCGTCTATATTATCCATTTCGTCAGTAGTAATTTAGGTAAAATTGAACTCAGCTCAATTTTGTAATAAAGAGATTATGTCTCCTTACTATAGAAGACTGAGTTCTTGCCCAAATGGGTGACAAGGCAGTTGAATTTTTTTATAAAAGGGTAAATTCAGAGAAGCGTATGCTGATTTGCTTTCTGAGTTTTTTGGTCGCGCGACGAAGATGTGTCTTGAGGGTATTGACACTGATACCAAGAGCATCTGCGCTTTCCTGATAGGAGCGACCTTCTTCTCGAACCATGCGAAATGCTTTCTTCCCAAGTGGAGGCAATAGATTGGTTACTTCTATGATCACCTCTTTCAATTCCTTGGCTTCCAGTTGCTTAAATGGATCAGGCTCAAGACTTGCAGGTTCAATAGGAAGATGATGGTAATCCCTAATCCTATGTAGCGATCCATTCAAGCTATTCTCTTTAACAGAATAGCTAAGGGCCTGATTCTTGATGGCTGTGTAGAGGTATGAATCGAAATGTATGATTTCCGTGAGTCTTTTTCGATTGTTCCAGAGTTTGAGCCAAACATCAGAAACTACTTCCTCTGCCAACTCTTCCTTTTTCAGCAGAACCATTGCATAGGTAAACAAGCGCTCACTATAAAGTTTAAGCAAACTTTCAAATGCGAGTTTATCATCGTAGGTGGCGATCCGCTGTATGAGGTTAGTAGTCCTGGGCATCGACAATGCAGAGCGATTAGTATAAGTCAGTAGTCCAAAATTGATATCCGGAATGAGAATCCGGGTATGTGTATCGGTCCCTTTTTACTAATATAGTAAATAATATACGTTTATGTCCATATGATTTTTTTACATCTTTTATTTTACCTTCGTCTGAATATAAATCCTCAAATATTGAATTATGTCTTTCAGCCTGTCAAAAAATACTAAAATCGGATGGATTGGTACCGGAGTAATGGGTATCTCAATGTTGAAACACCTTATTGATGAAGGCTATAGTGCTTTTGTTTACAATCGTACAAAATCCAAAGCTGAGAGTTCTATAGCGGCGGGTGCGGTATGGAAAGACAGTCCCATGGAAGTAGCTGCAGCAGCTGATGTGATTTTTACAATTGTGGGTTTTCCTCAGGATGTCGAAGAGGTTTATTTTGGGGAAAAGGGCATTTTGAAAACTGCTCGCAAGGGAAGTGTGTTGGTTGATATGACGACTACTCGTCCTAGTCTAGCCGTAAAAATTTATGAGCAGGCAAGTGCAAAGGGTGTTAAATCTATTGATGCACCTGTATCTGGGGGAGATGTTGGAGCCCAAAACGGGACGCTATCCATTATGATTGGGGGAGATAAAGAAGAGGTAGATGCCCTCATGCCGCTTTTTGAACTGATGGGCAAAAACATGGTGTATGAAGGCAAGGCAGGATCGGGGCAGCATACCAAAATGTGTAACCAAATCACCATAGCCGGGACAATGATCGGGGTTTGTGAAAGCCTGCTATATGGATATAAGGCGGGCTTGAATCTGGAAGTAATGCTGGAAGCCATCAGTGGAGGGGCAGCCGGATGCTGGACCTTGAGTAATCTGGCACCTCGAATTGTGAAAAGAAATTTTGATCCGGGATTTTATGTGGAGCATTTTATCAAGGATATGGAAATAGCACTGGAAGAAGCCAAGGCTATGAATCTGGCTTTGCCGGGTTTAGCCCTTGTTCACCAATTATATAAGGCCGTAGAAGCTCAGGGACATGGGCGGAAAGGAACACATGCCTTGAGTCTGGCATTGGAGAAAATTTCTAACGTCAAGGTCTGAATTAGGGGGCTATGTCCTATTTTGTTTAGGTAAAATTTTCGATTATTTATACTTTTTTGTAACATGTAGGGTAAATGGGCCGTTACAAAATATAGAGTCCTGTTGTACGAGAACTCCCATTTCTCATTCCTTCTAACGCCAAACAAACGCCTTTGAGTTAAACTTTACTTCTACGGTTACTGCTCACTTGAGGATCTGAATTACTCTATGTGAACGCACGCAAGCACAGTTTACCACTCTTTGGAAGGAGTGTACTTTACGAACCTGTTTTCATTTTACATCCTGCAATAAGCCTTTTCAAATGAGACTCATTTGAGAAAAGCATATTTCTGTCTCTTTTTCTCCGTTTTTCCTTATGACTTCATAAGGATACCAACAATCGTACGCACACATTTTTTATACCCAACAAACCTAATGCTATGTCTGACTCTGTATCAAACAAACGCGCAATCGACCTAAGTTTTCTGAAAAATCAGGAAGAAGAAACCATACTTAGGGACAACTACCTCTTTGTAATCGGTATCAATGAGTATCAAAACTGTACCCCTTTAGGGAATGCTGTAAATGACGCAAGAAGTTTTGCGAAAGTGCTCAATGAGAAGTATCGATTCAAAAAGGAACACACCTTTAGCCTAATCAACGAAGAGGCAACCATAAACAATATTGACGATACCTTTAAAGAGCTAAAAAATAAAATCAGAACAGAAACAGATAATCTGGTCATATTTTTCTGTGGACACGGATATTATGACGAAGAATGGGATACGGCCTATTGGGTTCCGGTTGAAGCGCGTGCTGATCGGGCATTGGGAGAATATTTCTCACATGAAGATCTGATGAAAAGGATCAACAGAATCGAGACCCATCATACAGTTGTTATAGCAGATTCCTGTTATTCGGGTGCAGCTTTTGTAAGCCAAAAAAGGTCCCATGATCCCAACTCACAAGTCTTTGCAAAAGAGCCTTCAAGGTGGATGCTGGCCTCTGGTCGAAATGAACCAGTAAACGATGGAACAATCAATGAAAATAGTCCTTTTACCAAAGAATTGTTAGATATCCTTAATAGAGAATCCAATTCCGGTATTCGGATGGGTACCCTCGTAGAACGCCTGAAAACTCGTGTAAATCATAATTATGATCAAACTCCTATTGGTCAACCTCTGAAAGATGTGGGTGATAAGGGCGGGGAGTTTATATTTTTTCCCCGAGATAATGAAGAGGAAAGATGGAAAGAGGCTAAAACCATCAATACCCTTGAGATACTTGACTTATTTATAAATGACTTTCGCGGAGGGAAATTTGAGAAGGAAGCTCAGAAAAGCATAGGTGTTATTAAGGCCGCAGAACTTTTTTCCAAAATAAACATAGAGCCTACAGAAGCTCTTTGCCAGGAATATCAGGATAACTTCCCTGAAGGCGAAGACCTCTTAGAGGTTTCGAAAATAAAATTTGCCCTTACAGAAAATCGGGTGTGGAGAGAAGCGCTTGAATCCAATAGCCTGGCAGCATTTGAAAATTACTTGAGTAAGTATCCGGATGGCTCTTTTAAAGAGGAGGCCGACGAACGAAAACGCGAACAAACAAAAGGATTAAAAGCCTGGCAAGAAGCAGAAGCCTTTTACAACATTCAGGCCTTTGAAAACTTTATCAAAGAATATCCCAATAGCGAGTTTTTTGAACAGGCTACCTTTAAATTAAAGGAATTGAAGGCCTGGAAGCATGCAAAAGCTTCTAAAAAGGCTGAGATGCTCGAAGCTTTTATTGGAGATTTTCCGGAAAGTCCTCATTTGGGCAAAGCTGAAGAATTGCTGGCGAATACTGCAGAAAGGAAACAAAAGAAGAAAATGCAATTAATTGTTACAGGGGTGTCTTTTCTGGTATTTTTGACGGTCGCAGTGATTTGGTTCAGAAATGAACAGAATAAAAAAGAGAGATTTGATAAAAACATTGGCATCGCTGAATACGAAATCCGCCAGGGGAATTTTACTAAGGTGATTGTTGCTCTGGAAAAAGCTGAGGAAGCTATGCCAGACAATAAAGAGTTACTTAGGCTGGATAACCTAAGTCAAATCGGTCGCCAGCTGATGAGCAATGATAGCTTGGGGAAATTTTGGATGGATGAAAAAGAATGGGTAAAAGCTCAGGAACATTTTAGGGAATACAAAAACCTATTAGGAAAAGGCTATGAAACCCTGAAAAGTTTTGAAAATGGACACTTGGATTCCTTGTTTAGCGAACACTTTGATCTGAACCAAAAATCCCGGGTAGATGAGACATTGCAATTCCTAAAGGATAAACTTGATCATGAAAAGGTCGCAGAGACTGTCCTGGATATTAGTAATGCTGGCGATGACTTATTCATTGCTGGTGCATACGAACAAGCACTTGAATTTTACGATTCAGCCAAAGTCGAAGATAGGTTTGATGAAGCCGGATACCTGGCCGAAAAAATAGCCTTGGCTAAATTACAGAAGGTTTTACCTGCTATGATTCTTGTTCCAGGTGGTAAACTAAGGTTGAAATCTTCCAAATACGTGGGTAAGGAAATACCGAGCTTTTTCATTAGTAAATTCGAAATCACCAATGAGCAGTATGCAGCTTTCCTCAATGCAAAGATGGATTATGAGAAAACCGAGGATTGGATCGAGTTAAGTTATTCTGGTATTGAACTTTCAGGAAAAACCTTTATAGTAGAAAGAAATCATAAGGAACTTCCTGTTGTTGGCGTAAGCTGGTATGGAGCAAATGCCTATGCTGAATGGGTGATGGCTTCCTTGCCCACAGAATCAGAATGGGAATTTGCTGCAAGTGCGGGCGGAACCGAAAACTTTGAGTACAGCGGGAGTAATGTCTCAAGACTAGTGGCAAATGTTTACTGGACCCGGGTTAAGCAGCGTGCCCAGAAAGTAGGAAAGGAAGATTCTAATGGACTTGGAATTTATGATATGAGTGGAAATGTATGGGAATGGGTGAGTACAGATAATGGAAAAAGAAAGATTATCAAAGGAGGCTCAATTAATAGGAAGGAAGCCTATGCGAAAATTATAGCACAAGGAGATCTGAAACCCGAAAGTTTCACGACTTACAATAAAGAAGGAAGACCGTACACCAACGACCTCGGCTTCCGCATCATCCGCAGGAAAAAATAAACTTTAGCATTAGGGAAAAGCTAAGTCCGAACCTTGCATGGCGAGCTATGCTTGTCATGCAAGGGGCTTCTTTATCCCTTTTTATGGATTATTCTCTGAATAATGATAAAAACGGAGCTTTCAAATTTTTGCCAAAACAAGATATTGTCATATCTTGAATTATATTCCTGGCGATAATATCCCATATTCAAACACACAAAACCCTCATTCCATGCTAAGAACACTTGTGATACTTTTCACTTTATGTTTCATGTTTCCTATTGGCTTTGTGCAGGCACAGGTTAGCAGAACTGAGTCCGGTCGTCTTATGCTAACGGATGAAAAAAGAAGCGTAGAGTTTGATTTTCAAGGAAAAAAAGAATTTTCCATTCCCTGTCAATTGGTGAATGGCGTACAGAAAAAAATCGGGGATGGCTTTATCTCAAATGCCATATTAGAACAACTCAGGCAAGACTCTCGGTTAAGAAATGCTACCTATAAAGTGGCAAATGCTGTTATGCCTGAAGGGAGTGCTCGGAACAGCTCTGGAAGGTTAATGTACGAAATCATTACAGGAGCTGGCTATTACCTGGAATGTGATGGGAAAGTATGTGGTGATGTGAAATTCGGATGCAGAAGTACGCCTGTGGAGTATAAGCTACTTGTAGATACGCTGGAAAATAATCTATATGTAGCTGAAATCGAAGCAGGGAAAGTAATAGAAATAGTGGATGTCTTGTTGGGAGTAGATATTTTCGAATTTAAACCTCAGGCTGAAGAACGTTATGAAAATGCGGTTTACCCTGAAAGAGGCAACCAGCCTTGTGATTGTGCGGAACCGGAGCCAACTTTTCCTCCCCTGGCAATTATTAAACCTTCTACCTTCAATGGAAAAATAGGAGTTCAGATCCAATTTAATGGAGAGTTTTCTACTGACAGAGATGAGCAGGGTTTCAAAATTGTGGACTATAAATGGGATTTTGGAGAAAGAGGATCAGGTAAAGTAGAAAGTATTGTTTCCCATACCTTTTTTGAAGCAGGTGAATTTCCGGTAAGGCTGGAAGTAACGGATAATGAAGGAGAGAAACATGATACGACCATAACCATAACCATTCAGGAAGATAGTATTCCTCCGCCACCCCCTCCGCCACCAGTTTGTGATACGGTTATCGTCAATAATGGCTGTTGTGATTCCCTCACTGCCCGAATCAATAACCTTTTGGTTCTTGTAGAAAAAATGGCTGAACCCAAGCCGGAAGTGGACTCTACTGAGCGAGATTTTCAACTAGCAGGCGGTCCTGTTTTTATCCAAAACGATGGCCAATTGCTGGAGTATGCCATGGGATTGGATATTCAGATTCGTTATCCATTCAAAAAGAGCCCCAGCTGGCAATTTATGATGGATGGTACTTATTTCCCAAGGCGTGTTGCCAATCCCCTGGATGACAGGCCTCACCTCTGGTCAGAACTTCGGGATAACATTGATCCTATTACAAATACACTGCCCCTTCACTGGAGAAGAGGTACACGCAGAGCCACGGCAAGTTTCGCCATAGGACTGGATTACAAGCCAAGGAAAGCATTTCTCAAAGGTCTTTATTTGCAAGGAATGTTTGGACTGGAAAGAACCTTCAACCAGATCGAAGCCTCCGATCCCTTGAAAGACCCCTCAAATCAATTCATTGGTTTTGATCTGGACGTATTTTTTATTGAAAGTAGAATTGGATTGCGGAAAAAGCACCTGGAGGTTTATCTGGGGGGAAGATTCCTGGAAGAAAGCAGGCCTTTCACCCTGGTCCTTGCCAATCCGCTGGGAGGATCTCACCACAGAAGCTTCGACAATACCATACATGCCGGTATATCGGTTTGGTATTAGGAGAATGAAAAGAAGCTAAATCAGAAAAGCCGATGCTAAGAAATTAGCATCGGCTTTTTTGTTAAATCTTTGGTTTTACTTTTCTGTGCTTTGCAGGTTGATCAGCTCTTCATTGAGTAGGTGCTGAACCATAGCCATCAAGATTGAGCCTCGGAATTGATCATCTTCCGTAATTTCTTTTAAGGCGTCTATCTTTTCATCAAGCTTACGAACCCCCTTGGCCTGGTCAAATACATTGGCGAGCTGGATATCTCTTTTTAAATAGGAGATGGGTTGCCCCTGGTCCAATTTGATCCAACCCTTTTTTCGTTTCTCGGGACCGGAAACATGTAACCAGCCATCCTTTTCTTCCATCGTAACAACAATTTCTCCTCCCTGCATTTTTATCGGGCGAAGGGTCATTACATCTGGACGGCGATAAATATCGGATTCAATAACAACTACTCCTCTTCTGGCATTCTTTTCAAAGAGATATTCGTCTGTCCAGCCCTCTTTACCATCCTGTAGTCGGACTTTCATGTACACACGTTTGTCCTCTTTAACTACTGTATCGGTAATGCCGAGCATGCGAACAGCTTCTCCGTAAGTTATACCAGTAATGAAGTTCTTTTGGTCATCCTTTGTCTGGGGGTGTCTTCCCGGTTCTCTCCTGAGTCCTGCGCCTTCCCATACTGAGATGGCAATACTATCTCTCGGGATATTTATCGTATCCTCTTCCAGTGTATCGAATCCACTGATAGTATTTTGAGAATCAGCTAGGCTTTGTTCTCCGCAAGATTGAGATATGAGTAAGATAGAAAAGAGACCCAAACAGAAGGTAAAACTAAATCTTAGGTTCTTCATAGCCTGAAAGATTAAGTCAGAATTACATTCAAATCTAAATGAAAGCAAGTCAATTGTTCTAAAGTAGAGACATTTAAATCAATCGTACCACAATGTACATATGATTTTTACGGTTTCCATTTTAGAACTCCCTTTTTTAGCATTTTATGGTACCGATGTAAGATAATTGAAGCTTTTGAGGAATTTTCATCAGGCCATTCACGCAAGCTTTTTCAATTCCTTCGCGAAAAATCAAAATGTCTCTGATTCAACATCTTCGACCATTTGTTGGACCTTATCTTTGAGGGCTTGTTTGTAGTCTGAAAGCTTTTTTGCCAGCTCCTCTTCATGCGTTCCCAGGATTTGCACAGCGAGTATGCCTGCATTTTTTGCACCATTCAAGGCAACGGTTGCAACTGGTACTCCCGATGGCATTTGGAGGATGGATAAAACAGAATCCCAGCCATCAATAGAGTTTGAAGATTTTACCGGTACTCCAATCACAGGCAAGCTTGTGACGGAGGCAACCATGCCGGGCAAATGAGCCGCACCTCCTGCACCCGCAATTACGACTTTTAGGCCCCGATCACGAGCAGAAGCTGCATATTCCATCATGCGTTCGGGAGTTCGGTGGGCAGAGACTACACTGACTTCAAAGGCTACGTCAAAATCCTTGAGGATTTCTATCGCTCCTGACATGACTGGCAGATCAGACTTGCTGCCCATGATGATTCCAACTTTTGCTTTCATATGATTTTCTTTGGGTTTTGAGTGTGTAGCCACAATTTCGCTATTCTCAGGCTATACTTCCCCACTTTCCATTTCTTATTCCTTGTTTTTACATCAAAGCTAAATCTTGCCCACTTACTCACTGATTACCCTTAAACTCGCCTTTACCTGCTTTACTTTTTCTTGCAACTGCTCCAAATCCTTCGCTAAAATAGTTACATGTCCCATTTTACGAAAAGGCTTGGTTTCCGCTTTCCCATATATATGCGGATAAGCTCCTCCGATACTCAGGAGGTCTTCTATTCCTTTGTAAACAGCTTTGCCTTTATGCCCGTCTGCTCCTAATAAATTTACCATAGCAGATGGGCTTAGAATGTCCGTCTCTCCAAGTGGCAATCCCAGGATGGCCCGGAGGTGTTGCTCATACTGTGAAGTCAGATTTCCTCGTATGCTCTGGTGTCCGGAATTATGAGGTCTGGGAGCAATTTCATTAATCAAAATCTCTCCCTCCTTTCCTACAAACATTTCAATGGCCAATAATCCTACGAAATCCAGGCCTTCTACCAGACGTTTGCCTATGTTTTCCGCTTCTTCAAATTGCGCAGGACTGATTTCGGCAGGCGAAAAAAGATATTCTACCAGATTATGAACCGGATGAAAGACCATTTCTACTATAGGGAAGCTTTTTACCTCTCCTTTTGCATTTCGGGCTATGATGAGGGCAATCTCCTTTTCAAAGGGAACAAATGACTCCAGCAATCCCGGAGCATCCATTGCTTTGGGAAGATCTGCTTCCGTCTTTAGCACCTGAACCCCTCTGCCATCATATCCATCTCTATCCAGCTTCTGAACAGCAGGCAACATATCGAGATGATCCTTGATTTCAGCTGCATTGCCTATCAGGCGAAATGGAGAACTCGGTAGACCTTGGTCCAGATAATACTGCTTCTGGGCACATTTGGATTGAATGAGTTTTATGATGGAAGGGTCCGGATATACCTTTTTTCCCTGACGCTGAAGTTCAGCCAATGCTTCTGTATTGACCTTTTCAATTTCGATTGTCAGGATATCAACGTCCTGCCCAAAGGCAACTACTGTATCGAAATCTTGCAAGGAGCCCTCTACAAATTCATGCGCATAGGCTTTACATGGGGCTTCCGCTGAAGGATCCAGCACCTTTATATAAACGTTTAGGTCAATTGCTGCCTGAATAAGCATACGTCCTAATTGACCTCCGCCTAAAACGCCTAATTTTAATCCACTGTAAAATTCCTTATTCATGCGGCGAAATTAATCATTAAATTGCCTCGAAAAAATAAGGAAATGCACCGAACACTTGCTACTATAATCGCCCTACTTTTTTTATTTGCTTGTTCTCAGTCCGATAATCCCGGCAAACTCAATTTTACGGAGGTACACCTACCCATGGCAGCAGGGAGTGCTTTTCCTCAAATGATGGAAAAGGATGGGAAGTTGTATCTGAGTTGGACAGAAGAAGGGGAGGAGATCAGTCGTCTGAAAATGGCGATTCGTGAAGGAGAGGTCTGGTCTGAAACGATGGAACTGGCAAGTGGAAAGGACTGGTTTGTGAACTGGGCTGATTTTCCAGAGATATTTATGGATGAAAATGGAGATATCTATGCCCATCATTTAGCTAAAACAGGATCTGATACCTATGCATATGGGGTAAACATTTCTAAAAAGAAGGCAGGAACAGATAGTTTTCAATTTTTGGGAAAGCCTTATACAGACAGTTCTCAAACTGAGCATGGGTTTGTGAGCTTTTTCTCTATTCCAAATGCCGGGCCTGCAGTAGTTTGGCTGGATGGCAGAAAGTATAAAACAGAGCAAAAGGAAATGAGTTTGAGAACTGCTCGTATAGCGGAAGATGGTTCTTTTTATGAGGAGGAGGAGATTGATGGCCGAACCTGTGATTGTTGTCAGACAGATGCCACCCAAACGGCTTCTGGAGCAATCGTGGTGTACAGAGACCGGACCGATGGAGAAGTTAGAGATATATATCGCAGTATTTATAAGGAGGGAAAATGGACCAAAGGGAGCCCGGTATCTGAGGACGGCTGGGAAATAAATGGATGTCCGGTCAATGGGCCGGCGGTTGCAGCCGAAGGTGATCGGGTTGCCGTAAGCTGGTTCACCATGGCTAATGACAGCCCCAGGGTAAAATTGGCTATTTCAGAGGATGGGGGAGAGAATTTTGGGAAACCCATCCAGATAGATAGCGGAAATGCGATAGGGAGGGTAGATCTACTTTGGCATAAAGGAGAAATCTTTATCAGCTGGATGGAGAGAGATGAAAGTAATCAGGGAGAGCTGCTGTTAAGAAAGTATACTAAGAATGGAACGTTGACAGCTCCTCAGCTTGTGAGAGAAATGAGTAGTGCCAGAGCCAGTGGATTTCCCATTATGATCAAAAGTGGAAACCGACTGAATCTGGCATACACGGAAGAAGGAGATATTCCTCGCATCCGTATGTGGGAAGCAATTCTATAAATTATTCTTCATTGGCTGGAAAAGCGCTTGGGATTTCGTTACCGTCTCCATCAAGTTTTGCAAATAATTTTCGCGCTTGTTGAATTAAGTCAGAGGCCATGTCCTGACTTTCCAATTCCATCAAAACCATTGCCTTGAAATAATACGGCTGAGGATCATCCCCATCAATTTCGATGGCTGCCTGGATATTATTGAAAGCTGCTTCAAAATCACCCATTTTACTTTGGGCTAATCCCATATGACTTAAAGCCACCAGCTGTAAACGGGAAGCTGGTTCCAACTCGCAAACTTTCTGGAAGTTTTCTATAGCTTCCTGATTTTTATTGAGTTGAAAGTAAACCAGGCCTCTTTGATACATCACCCAATCCAAATCCTGCCTCCAGGGGAAAGGAAAACTCCACTGTCCTTCCTTTTGACTAAGCAGCCTATCTTCAAAATGACGACTCACATGATTATAATCTGTAATAGAACGTAGGTAGTCTTCTGCTTTTAAAAGACTATAAGCCCGTCCCAGATAAGCGCTGCAGATATGTTGATCAACGACCTCAGAGGATTTGATCGCCCGAGCCAATCCAATGGCTTCTGTATAGTGCCTTTCAGCAAATTCCCAACTCTTCAATTGAACATAGGCATGTGCCAGGTTCAATCGGGCCTGGAACAGGATCTCCTGACTTTTGTTAGACTTTTGCCTGGGAGTTCTTTGGATACACTCCTTAAAGTTCTTTCCAGCCATTTTGTACTCCCGCTTTTCAAAAAGGGCTAATCCTTCTGTTAGCAGTTGTTCTGCCTTACTGCGATTGGATTTGAAAACTTTTTGAACCAGCGTTCGGTAGTTATGCTTTTTTGGCTGGCTATTTATGGTCTGTTTGAGGTAAAACTTGAATGGAACATTCGTCCAATAGTTTATTGGCTCCCCATCAAGATATGCAGGTTGAAAGCGGAGAGACTCGAGCTCAGCTTCTACTGCTTCACCCAGGACAGGATGGTCGTTTCGAGTGAGAACGAATTGTATGACATCCCCTTCTGTGTTTACAAGCACTCGACTAAATACCTTTCCCTCGATCCGATTCTTTAAGGCTTTTACAGGATATCCTATTTTATCCTGAACAAGATAAAGATTGAGTGGAAGTGGTTCTTTATCTACGGCTATGTAATCGTGTACATCCGGTAATGTTTTCTTTTCACTTTCCTGAGAGAAGGTGAATGTGAGAGTGGAGAGCAAGAGAATGATCAGAACTGACGTTTTCATTTGGTTTCTGAATAATTTCCCTATTAATCCAATATGTGTATATTCCATTAATAAAAATAATGAGAATAGCAGCAAATATTACTGAAAGTCGGTTAAGTAATAAGGAAAGATCTAAGCTGGGTTTGGAGTCCCGAATAATCTTTGAGTCTTTAAGGCAATAGTATTTCCTTTCAGCGGCATAAAAATTTGGAATCCCAAAATAAAGACCTGTGGGAACTCCTCAATTCCTGCTGTATTTTTTTCATCACAGGTGTAGGAATTTGACCAAAACCGCCTAAAACCGTTCAACATCGAAGAAAAACATCCTGCGTATTTTATGTAACCATTTAGGTAAAAACTACCTTGATGCACCAAAGAATCTTCCTATCATTGTATCACAACAGGACGGTAATCCTGGAATTACAAGAGCAAGGGCTAGGGTTGATTCTCCCAAAGGGATTGAATCCCCTAGTTTTTTCTTTACCCCCTTTCTTATTCTTTCCTTTACACGATTCAAGAAATTTATAGTACAAAAAGGCCTCTCTGGGCTATATAGGGCAGCATCGATAGGCTGACTGAAATAAGCAGAGAGCAGATACAGGCCTGGTAAATGATAAATGAACCTTTGATTGGGGTTTGTATTCAGGGAGCAGATTTAGTTCTGCTCCCAATTTTTTTTGACTCTTGGGAATTTGAAAAACTGAAAGTATTTCACTCAAAAAGAAGATATTTCCAATTTTCGTATGAAAGGATTTGACTAAATGCGTAGGCTTTGTCCAGGAGGGAGGGTATGTTACTAAAGGAGTGAAATTTGCCTTGCAGTCATGAGTCTGTCTACTAATTTTGAATCATAACAGGACGGTAATCCTGGAATTACAAGAGCAAGGGCTAGGGTTGATTCTCCCAATGGGATTGAATCCCCTAGTTTTTAAAAAAAGAAACCTCCATCGTTTAACAACGTGGAGGTTTTATCTTTTTTAAAGGGACGAGGGGACATCCGGCCTAAAGCAATTTTCTATTATCCCGTTATTCCCCCGTCCGTTCCCCAAAACTCAATGTATCTATGATATCCAACGCCTACATATATGTGGCGATCTGATCATGTACGATCAGCAAATGATTGCCGGATGTTGAATAGAAATTGCAGAAGGTGTGGAAAGAACGGAGAATTAAGCTTTACCTACTAAACGACTTAATTCTCTTTGTTATCCCTAAGAAATAAATTTCAGGCCTTTTTTTTATGGAGCTTTTTCTGAAAAGCTAGAAATTCCCCGTATTCGGTCTTATAAACTGTCTTATTGGGGAAATTAGCTCTGCTCGAAAAAAACGGAAAGAGGGAAGGATGAATCCCTTGATTTTTTAGTCTTTTTGGAAGACGAAATCGTAGAAAAAGGCGGTCCCAACCGTAAGACTTACGCCCAGGGGATTTAACCAGAGGTATTCAATCAAGGGTCTGAATTTAAAAGGGATCAATCCTATGGGGAAATGGAAACTCAGGCTTCCATCCAGTCGATTTACAAATATTCCTGCGATCAAAAAGACCCCCAATAAACCGCTTGCCAATCCCATTACTGCTGATCTGCCTTTAATATTTTTAAAGGCCAGGAGGATAAATATTCCCAGAATAGGTCCATAAAAATAGCTCCCCATCTGATTGACAAGTTCGATGATGGACTCGGTTTCCCCAAAGAGGAAGGCAAAAGAAGTCGCAATAGCGCCCCAGAAAGCTGTAAACCATCGGGTCATTTTGAGGTCATGCGCATCACTTCTTTCCCTTTTTCTTAATCTCCGGTACCAATCAATTACACTGACTGTTGCCAGGGCATTGAGGGAACTGTCAATACTGGAGAGAGCTGCAGCAAGTATGGCAGCTATGATCAATCCAATTATGCCGGGAGGAAGTTCATGCAGGATAAAATAAGGCATGACGTAGTTGAGGTCATTTCTCAGGTTTCGCTCCTTATCTGCCAGATACATCATTTCTGTTTTGCGAAGCTTATTGGCCTGATTGTCCAGTTTGAGAAAATCGCTGCGTGCATGTTTATCTTCTAAATTGGATGCATATGTCAGGGCTGCGTCTCTCCGGGCATCATGTATGCACTGAAATTCTGCATCCCGGGGAGTGATGATCTCTGTTGGCTGCTCGGCATGTAATCTGTCAGGCAGGAACATTAAGGGACGATCAGCAAATAAGTAGAAGCAGTATAAAAAGGCCCCCAGAAGCAGGATGAAAAATTGCATGGGAATTTTTAAACCTGCAGACATCAGGAGAGAATTTCTTGCATCTTTTAAACTGGCTGCACTGAGATACCGTTGTACCTGGGATTGATCTGTCCCAAAGTAGGAGAGCATCAGAAAGAAGCCTGCAAGAACTCCGCTCCACACCGAATATTTATTTCCTGAGTCAAGACTGAAGTCTATGCTTTTCAATTTACCCGCCGCACCACTGAGGTGAAGGGCTTTGTCTATACTGATTTCTTCCGGCAATTTTAAAATGATCCAACTAAAGCAAAAGATCAATCCAAATACCAGGAGCGCCATTTGCTTTACATCCGTTCTAATAACCCCATCCAGTCCACCATATAAGGTATAAATTGTAGTACTGATCCCGATGATGAGGATGGTCCATCCCAAAGAAAGTTGAAGAATCCAGGCGAGCAGATAGGCTGGAGCAGCTATAGATAATCCCAAAGAAATACCTCTTGAGAGGAGAAAAAGGAAACTGGTAGCCAGGCGGGCTTCCAGACCAAATCTTTCCTCCAAAGCTTCATAGGCAGTAAAAGGTTTGAGTCTTCTATATAAAGGAACCAGGGTAACTGAAAGTACAATCATAGCCAGCGGTAAACCCAGATAGACCTGGATAAATCGCATATCATAGAAAAAGGCCTGGCCAGTTGTGCCTATAAAGGTGATGGCTGAAGCTTGAGTTGCCATAATAGAAAGCCCAAGTGCCCAGCCTGGCATACTCCTTTTGGCCAATAGCATCCCTTCCAGATCATTATTTTTTCTATGGCTTTTGCTCCCATCCCAAATCATATAGGCGAAAAACAGGAGCAATACCAACCAGTCATAAAGACTCATATTGTTGGGCTATTCAAGATCGGATGCAAATATAGTGGATAGGAATTTAGGGTAAAACAAACAGGGCTTTAACCTGTTCCGGTTATAATTTGTACCAAACATGCAAGAAGTCCTACGAAGCATCATAAAATCCAATAATTTTGTACTGATCAAAAGAACCTTCTGGTTCTCTAAGATCGGTAAATAAAATAGCCCTCATTAGGTATGAAATCGTTCTTTAATCATACACTTCTCATTCTAGCTGTGCTTGCAATTTGTAGCCTGGCCATACTTTTCCGTAGCCAATTGCTGGCCGGTTATGAAAGAACGCAGTTAAGCGTCCCCGCAGAAGAGATACCCGTGAAAACGGTTCCTGTACCTGCAAGTATAAGATCCAACGCAAAAGAATCTGTCCCTAAGACGACTTTTCAGTATCCGGTAATTCAGGATAAAAATACCTGGAAAGCCAGCAATCTTTCGGACTTTGCAGATGCCCCAGGTGATATTCGTAAAAGGATTAAAGCCAATATCGAACGATAAGAAGTCTCTGGTGGGAAATAAAGGGAATTTTCTATATTTTTCCGCATAGCCTTAGGCTACACAGAGGATATCTTTTGTTTGTTCTTTTTTACAAATGTTCAGTACTTTTCGCAAGTACAATAAGACTTCATAAGAGTCCATAAATTTGGGGCGGGTTGCGATCACAATTGACACTTCTAATTTCTGGGGAATTAATCCGTATCCGGATTTCAGTTGGTGTTTAATTTCACCCGAAGTTTTCAGGATGGTTTTTTCTATGGCTTCATTTTTCAGGATAAGAAATAGTTCGCCTGAATGGAGAAGAATAGATCGAAAGTTATCGCCATACTTGAGCCTGAATATATCTGATAAGCTGGATTCCAGGATTTCGCGATCATGATTGGAAAGCTCCTCTTTCAATTGTTTCCAATTCTCGATTTGCATCAATAAGTACGCGTAGTGTTTATTTGATTCTTCCATTGAGATCTTTTTGACATGAGGAAAATAGGCGATTCCATATTTGTGAACTGAACACTTGTTGAAATTATTTTGACATCCGTATATTCCGAATTAGACCAAAATTGTACCGAAATAAAATTGACAGAAAGCAAAAATGTTCCGCTTTTTTGGAAGGCTGATACTTAGAGACCTCAGCTCAAAAGGCCCTTGAAAGCGTGATTTTAAGTAATTCTACCTTAGATTTTTGGAATTTGTTAACGAAATGATGCACAGAGAAAACCAAATTCGAAGTTCTTCTTATCCCAGAGCAGCCCTGATAGGGAATCCATCTGATGGATATTTCGGAAAAACCATTGCCTTTGTTTTTAAGAATTTTAAAGCGGAAGTAGTTCTTACTCCTTCGGATAAACTGGAAATCGTTCCACACATCCGGGATCGCTTTAAATTTGAGAATATGTCTGAGTTGTGTGAAGATATCGATCAATTCGGATATTATGGAGGAGTACGCTTGTTGAAAGCGTCCATCAAAAGATTTTCAGAATACTGTAAATCCTGCGAAATAGAGCTTGAAAAAAAGAATTTTCGCCTCAGCTATCAAAGTACCATTCCACTTCGTCTGGGACTGGCTGGTTCCAGTGCGATCATCACTGCCTGTATCAAAGCCCTCAAGACCTATTATCAGATAGATATTCCTCCTCACCTGCAGGCAAATCTGGTCTTGGCTACAGAAAGAGAAGAATTGGGAATAGAAGGAGGTTTGCAGGATCGGGTGGCTCAATCCTTTGAAGTACCGGTATTCATGGACTTTAATAGAGATTTGATGGAAAGCCGAGGGTACGGTGCCTATGAAGTCCTCCCGGTTGATAAGCTACCTCCTTTGTACATTGCTTATAGAAGAAGCCTTTCCAGTGGTTCTGAGCTCGTACATAATGATCTTCGTGCCCGATACAATGCAGGGGATCAAAAAGTGCATGAAGCTATTCAACAGTTCACAGCTATTTCTGATCATGTACGCGTAATGCTGATTCATGGCGCTTATGATGAGCTGGGATCCTATATTGACCAGAATTTTGACCTGAGACGGAGCATTATCAATATCAGCCAGGAAAATCTTCGGATGGTCGAATTAGCAAGAAATACAGGGGCTAGTGCAAAATTTACGGGTTCTGGTGGCGCAATTATTGGTACATATAAAAATGAATCCATGTTCGAGGAACTCAAACGGAACCTGAGCGAGGAAGATATAGAAGTGATAAAACCGGAAATTATTTCCAAACATGAGGAGATCTCACAAAGCTATTAGAAAAGCCGTTATCCCTGCTGCCGGATTTGGAACCAGGATGCTACCTGCGACCAAAGCCATCCCTAAAGAAATGTTGCCCATCGTAGATATCCCGACCATACAATATGTGGTCGAGGAAGCCATTGCATCTGGCTTGACGGATATTCTGATGGTGATAGGCAAAGGAAAGAGGGCCATAGAAGATCATTTCGATAGCCATCCTATTTTGGAGCAAAGGCTGGAGGAAAGCCAGAAAGAAGAACTGCTGGATATGGTTCGCTCTATTGGTAAAGGAGCACAGATACACTTCGTTTGGCAGAAAGAACTCAATGGACTCGGAGATGCAGTAAATCATGCAAGAAATCATGTGGGAGATGAAGCCTTTATGGTACTTCTTGGAGATTGCATCCTTCGATCAAATACCTCTCAGCCAGTAAGTAAACAACTCATAGATGTCTATGAGGAGCATGGCTCATCCGTAATCGGTCTTGAAAGGGTAGACCCCAGTCTGGTTTATAGATATGGCGTAGTTGGAGGAAAGTCTGTCTCCGAAAGCGTCTTGAAGGTAGATCAGTTTGTAGAAAAACCTCCGGTAGAAAAAGCTCCCTCCAATCTGGTCATTGCTGCCCGTTATCTCCTTACTCCCGAAATCTTTGATTACCTGGAGATAGTTCCCCGGGGAGTGGGAAATGAAATCCAGCTTACTGATGCCATGGCACTCATGCTTAAGGAGCATGATATGTATGCCCTGGAGTTTGATGGAAAGAGATATGATATCGGTAATAAACTCAATTTTATCAAAACCAATTTGCTGTTTGGACTGGAGAGAGAGGATATGAGAGAGGAGTTGCAAAAGTGGGTGATTGAGTTGGCGGCGAAGATGGAAAGAATAAAACAGATATAAGAAAAGTGTTGTAGTGTTATAGTGTTGTAGTTAATTTGATCTCGATCCAACTACCGTACTAAAACACTATAACACTTTTTAACTTCACATGCCTCCCTCTCCCATTCCTTATTATTCCGCAAAAGACATAGCCGAAAAGATTTCTATGGGAAAGGCCATCCAATTGATGGCAGCTACTTTTCGTCAGATATCCAGCGGAGAAGCTCAGGTACCTGTTAGAGCACATATTTTTATGTCGGAGGAAAAGGGACAATCCCTTTTTATGCCTGCTTACCTGGCAGAGAATAAGCAGTTTGGAGTAAAGGTGGTAGGGATTCATGATGAAAATCCCCAAAAAGGTTTGCCCTATATACATGCAGTTGTATTAGTGATGAATGCAGAAAATGGGAAGCCGCTTGCATTGGTGGATGGTACCTATCTGACGGCTTTGAGGACAGGAGCAGCTTCAGGTATTGCAACAGAGCTTTTGGCGAGGAAGGATGCTAGTGTATTAGCCGTATTTGGAGCTGGGGTCCAGGCGAGAACCCAGATAGAAGCTGTTTTAGCTGTTCGAGATATAGAAAAGATTCTCCTCTTTAACCGTACGAAGGAAAAGGCCTTAGAACTAAAGAAGGAGATGGAGAGAATATATGAAATCTCATGTCATTTAGCAGTAGGGAAGGAGCTCAAGGAAGCCGATATCGTTTGTACAGCAACTTCTTCTTCAAAAGCCGTATTTGAGGCTGCACATCTCAGGGAGGGTACCCATATCAATGCCATTGGAGCTTATAGAAAAGACATGGCAGAAATCCCTCCGGAAGCAGTAATTAATAGCCGGGTATTTGTAGACCAAGCCTCCGCAATTTGGGAAGAAGCCGGAGATATTACGCAGCCTTTCGAAGCCGGGCTAATCACGAAAGATCATATCATCGGAGAAATCGGGCAAATTGTCAGCAAAGAGATAATAGGCCGGAGGAATAGTAAAGAAATTACCCTATTCAAATCAGTGGGCAATGCAGCTCAGGATATTGCAGTGGCTGGGGCCCTCATCGAAGATTAAAGCATGCAAGAGGGCTTGTATTGGTGGGTGATTGAGTGAATAATATGTTTTACCTTTATTCCCCTATTAAAACAGCAATACAAGAAGAAGATAAAACGCTAATACGCATCAAATGAAGGTCATAAATCTCGATCAAAAATTCAGCCTCTTTCAGGATCAATGGTCTCCCAAAGTCGTCGCCGAACTCAATGGGCAGGAAGTCAAACTGGCCAAAGTGCAAGGGGAATTTGTCTGGCACGATCACGAAGATGAAGATGAACTCTTTTTTGTGGTCAAAGGAGAATTGACAATTGAATTCCGGGACCGCACTGAAGTGATAAAAGCAGGAGAGATGATCGTTGTGCCCCGTGGAGTAGAACATAAGCCTATAGCTAAAGAAGAAGTCTGGATTATGCTTTTTGAACCGGCTCAGATCAAGCACACCGGAGAGGTAGATCACGAACTTACAGTCAAAGATTATGACAAGATTTAGGACAGATCAAATCTTATGGCTTTTTACTGCTTTCCTTCTTTTCGCTTGTGGGGAGGAGGAAAAAACTCAGGCTGATCCTATCCAGGTTGAGGAAGAGGTGGCTGCTCTTCTAGTAGAAGAAGATTCCGCGACAGAATTTGAAATAGAGGAGGAAGCTGGATATATAAAAGAAGAAGTTAACTCCCTTCAGGCCTTGCCTGAAGGCAAAGTGCTTGAATTTCAGGAAGAAGGCTTTGCCTTCCCCATTTCCTATGAAATTAATTATGCCCAGGCAATTATCCCTCCTGGAAGCGAGCTTCAGTTTCTGGATCATGAATCCAGGAAAGTTCATTCCGCAAAAGCCCTGGAAAATTTCCTCCTGGTCGATGAATTGTTTGAGCATGAGGTGACTACAACTGATCTGGATACTTCGATCAAGCCTCATCTCATTTTATTAGGAGATAAAGTAGAGATAAAGTGGCTAAGCATGAAAGAGATAACTGATTCGGTGAAAAAGCAAGAACTTGCCAATCGAATTAATCTCAAAAGGGATTATTCGGATGAATTTGAAGATACCGGGGGTGCATTAAAAATTGAATTAGTTGCCTATAATAAAGAAGTAATCGTCCATGAGTTTGAATATAAGGAAGAGAAATACTTTATCCTCAGCTATACCTTTGCCGATTATCAAGGGCCGGCTGCAACTTTTCTTTTAAGTCAGGGAGCAGAATATCCGCTAACAGGACCTTGCAGTTTTTTTAGTTATCCGGAACTATTTCTTCTCAATGAGAGACTTTATCTACAAAGTGGCTCTCGCTGTTGTGAATGCGGCATAAGTGTCCAACAATTATTCGAATTCAATGGAAAGGAGCTAAAAGCAATTCTGGAAGACGGCTCCTGGTCTACCTAAGCCAAAGTGAATCATATGATCCAGCAAAGTTATTTCAACGAAAGACTCTTCAAAACACAGGAAGCACTCCTGGAAACCATCAACACCTATCATGTTCTGCAAAACTGCTCGATCCTGGAGATGGATTTGAAGAGTATAGACATTCAGTGGAATTCCGTCTTTTTGCGAAATGTGATTTTCCTCGGATGTGAATTGGCAGAAAGTGATCAGGCCATTATCCGTTCCAAAGGAGGACTTATTATCCCTCCAAACGAAGGCCTACCTTACAATCCCTATAGAAGAGAGCTCTATACTTGCCGGGAACTTCTCGATGGCTACAATGAGTTGGACGATCAAAGCCTTGACCTGAAAATCTACGAACACTTTTCTGTAAGTCGCTATAATCCCCACATCATTGAAGCCCTCAGCCAACGTATACACGACCATGCCATTGACGACAGTTTGAGAGAGTTGGTAGGCTATGATGATACGGGTATGACGAGATTGAGATGTGTGGGTTTTATGGGTGGACATGGGAAATTGCGTACCGATCCCTTCTACCGAAAAACTGCACACACAGCCCGACTATTGGGAAAAGAGGGATATTTTATCATTTCAGGAGGAGGGCCCGGCATCATGGAGGCTGCCAATCTGGGCGCCTATTTCGCCAGTTATGAAGCAGAGGACCTGGAGAAAGCCTTCAAGATCATGGAAGTAGCGCCTCATTATACGGATGCAGGATTTATTCAGAGTGCCCTGGATGTATTTGAATATTATCCGGAAGGGGCAGAAAATCTGGCTATTCCCACCTGGTTTTATGGTCATGAACCCAGCAATGTATTTGCCTCTCACATCGCCAAATATTTCTCAAACTCGATTCGGGAAGATACCCTTTTAGCCCTCTGTCATCATGGAGTAGTCTTTGCACCGGGTAGTGCAGGTACAACCCAGGAGATATTTCAGGATGCGGCTCAGAACCACTATGCTACTTTTGGGTATTACAGTCCTATGGTTTTTCTGGGAAAAGAAAGATACGAGATTGAGACTTCTCTATTCCCTGTCCTAAAACAACTGGCCTACAATCAGCCTTATTACAAATTTCTCTACCTGAGTGATGAGCCGGAAGAAGTAGTGGACTTTATCCTGAATAATCCGCCGGAACAGAAGGTGGGTAAATAAAGCTGATTCCTTTAGGGAAAATTAGTCTATGAACCACCAGGTCCAGTCGTGAATTTCCAGAGAGATTGAGGTCCATTTGTATAAATACCGCTCAATAAGAAATTGGAAGTTCAATAAATTGAATAAAATAAATCCAAACAGGGAAAAGGATAGGTTTGGTTTACTAAGATCTTGCTCTACCTTAAAGAGCCAATAAAGGAGGACATAACAAAGGTAGATGGGGGATAATATAAAGGAGACAAATAAACTACCAAACCAGGTAGGGAATAGTAGGTCTTCTGCGAGAAAAGCATTAATAAAACTATATCTTTCTTTTCCGCCGAGAAATCCTAGTGGAAAATCCTCCTGAACTTCTGGCAAATAGCCGATTTCTACATAGGCGATCCAATTTAGCAATAGGATCACAGCAACATTGATCCAGAAGAAGTAGCCAAAGCCCGTCAAGACTTTTTGAAAGATTGCAGGTTTTCTCATTTTGGAAATTTTATGATCCCTTTAGCATAAATTAATCCTGAATCAACTAGTAAACTTGTCTTTTTGTCTGAAAGACCATAAGTCCTGTCTGAACTGTTAAATTTTTCTAAATTCTTCCTGCTTGCTATACGAAATGCCTGAGAATCCTTATACTTGAGCAATAGCATCCATCCATGAATAAGAAAAGCAAGTCCCGAAAACGGAAATACCTTTGGCTCCTTCTGTTATTTCCCCTCTTTATATTCCTCAACAACAGCAATCTTTTCGTCTCAGTTCCAGAAGCTTCTCCCGTTCTACTGGCACACCGCGCCATGGGACAGCCTTATGATCGGGAAGGCCTGACCAATGAAACCTGTACAGCAGAAAAATGGATAGCGGTTGAGCATCAATATTTAGAGAATACCATTCCGTCTATTGAAGCAGCTTTTGCAGCAGGAGCTCAAATCGTCGAATTTGATGTTCACAAGACTACAGATGATCGCTTTGGGGTCTTTCACGACTGGACAGTGGATTGCCGAACAGAGGGAAGGGGACGAACCAAAGATCATAGCCTGGATTCCTTGCAAAAGCTGGACATTGGATATGGATACACAGCAGATGGAGGCAAGACTTTTCCCTTTAGGGGAAAGGGGGTAGGCATGATGCCTTCTTTGGAACAAATCCTGACCAGCTTTCCAGACAAGGATTTCATGATAGATGTGAAAAGCAATCTGAAGGAAGAGGGGAAGGTTCTGGGCGAAAGCTTGAAAGAACTCAGTCAGAGACGCTCCGGGAAATTGATGGTATATGGTGGGAGAAAATCCGTAGAGGAAGTGATAAAGTTCCTTCCTGATATACAATACACCACTCGTCCTAAATTAAAATCCTGTCTGACCAAATACTTTGCCTATGGCTGGACTGGAATCGTCCCAGCAGAGTGCCAGGATTGTGTGGTGATGGTTCCGGAAAATTTCGCCCCCTGGCTCTGGGGCTGGCCCCATAAATTTGTCAATCGCATGGAGTCTGTCAATTCCCGCGTCATGCTTGTGGGTCCTTATAAGGGCGAAGGCTTTAGTACGGGATTTGATAAACGGGAAGATGCACTAGAGTTGCCAGAAAACTATCGAGGAGGAATATGGACAGATCGAATTGACCTCCTGGGACCTGCTTTTGGGAAAAAATGAAGGAAGAACAAGGAAGAAGGAATGAAGAAATAAGAGCTACCAACTAAAACACTACAACGCATGATAAGTGGAGAAGTTTTCTCCATCTCCAACACTTCCTAATAATAGCTGAAATTCGGATCGTCTTCATAAGCCGTTCCTATAGCGCAAAGGTGATCGAGGGTATGCCCGAATAATTCAAATAAATCATGCAGTTGCTCCAGGTCTTTGATAATACCTGTAACCTGATAATAAATTTCGTTTACATCATCTGGAAACTTAGGCTTGCTGAATAGGGGAGCTTCTCTTCTTAACTCTAGCAATATTTTGGGTTGCCAACTGATGAGTTGTCGGATATTCGGATCTTCAAACATCATCTGTAATTTGCGCTTATCACTGCCTTGAATGACAAAATCCTTATCAAATTCCGGATGCCCTACTTCAATATCTTTCATCCCAAAGGCTTTACTCACCTTATGACCAATATGCTCCCGAAAAATCTTGAAGGTAAAATCATCCCGGTTCACATAAGGAGCTCTTATTCGGGTGAAAACCATCTTATCTATGACAAAACTATCCAAAACTATCATCCAATCTCCATGATAAGCCTCAACCCGATCGGTTTTGAACATTTTTCCTTTAACATATTCTCCTTCCAGTTGCTCTGCTAGTTGTTTCCAGATTTGGCGTTTGTGTTTTCCAAAAAGATCAATTTTTGACATATAAATACAGACTATTTTTTGCTAATTCTCCTTAAAATAGAGACTGCCTGAAATTTATCCAAGTTGGAAACATGATGCGAGTAGAGAATCAGTTCCCTAATAAGGCTGCTATCCCTCTTGATATGGGAAATGGATACAAAGATTTAGAAAATGTATACAAAGCGATTCTTTTTACTAGCTTTATTTGTAAGAAGAAAAAACAGGACGGATTATGGATTTTATTCATTTTAACAGCATATCTGAGGTTCATCGCGTGATGGGTTTTGAAAAGCCTCAACATCCTTTGATTTCCATTTTTCAACATAAGCCGGGTTATGCTCAAGGGATGGAGGATATGCGGATCACTTCTTCTCTATATTTTATTGCGCTTAAAGAAGGATTCAGAGGGTCTTTTGCTTATGGGAGAAACTCTTATGATTTTGAAGAAGGCAGCATGATTTTTATGGCGCCGGGTCAGGTCATGGGTTCCAAAGAGGTGGAGGAAGAAAGTGATGCCAGAGGTTGGTCTTTACTTTTTCATCCAGATTTGATAAGAAAATCCGAATTGGGCAAAACAATCGATAGCTATAGTTTTTTTGATTATGAAGTCAATGAAGCCCTGCATATTTCAGACAAAGAAAAAAAAGTCCTCAATGATCTCCTAGAAAAAATACAAGAGGAAATAGCCTCAAATATCGACAAGCACAGCCAGAAATTGATTGTTACGAATGTTCAGCTTCTGCTCGACTATTGTACTCGATATTATGATCGCCAATTCTACACCCGAAGCAATCTCAATCAGGATGTTTTCAGTCGCTTTGAGCATCTGTTGAAAGAGTACTTTCGTTCAGAAAAGCAATTGGCCACAGGGATTCCTTCGGTACGGTTTTGCAGTGAAAAACTGAATATGTCCGCCAATTATCTGAGCGATCTGCTGAAAAAGGAAACCGGCAGAAATGCCCAGGACCATATTCATAGTTTTGTCATCGACAAAGCCAAGACTCTGTTACTTAACTCCAATGAACCCGTGAGTCAGGTGGCTTTTGGTTTGGGCTTTGAGTATTCCCAGCATTTTAGCAAAATGTTTAAGGCCAAAACCGGAATGAGTCCTCGTGAGTATAGGAGCGTGAACTAATTCCCGCTAAGCTGAACGGCTTGAAAAAGCAAGGCACTGATTATTGATCCATTTAGGCTAAATCCAGCAGAAATTTGCTTAGCAAATCTTTGATTTCAGCCATTTTAAAAGGCTTGCTGATGTAATCATTCATTCCTGCCTCCAAACACATTTCTTTATCTCCTTTCATGGCATTGGCCGTCATAGCCAGAATCATGGGCTGATGCTCGGATGAGAAGTTGGACCTTATGAAGCGAGTTGCCTCCAGTCCGTCCATGACAGGCATTTGAACATCCATTAAGACAATTTTGAAACTCCTCTTGCGCAAGCATTCAATAGCTTCTTTTCCATTATTGGCCAATTGTGCCTTTAAGCCTAGCTTTTGAATGATTTTCAGGGCCAGTTTTTGGTTGATAGGATTGTCCTCAACCAATAAAATCTCTTGAGACGGGAATACGCCTTGAGGTATCGGTTTGGGTGGATGATTATTTTGCTTTGCAAGTTCGCTTAGTTCGCATAGGCTTGTAAGTAGCAGACTCTTTCTGACCGGTTTTTTGATGATTTCCCAAAGCTCTCCTTGCTGCTTGTTTTCTCGTAAATCTGAGAAGGGTAGCAATTGGATAAATTTTATATCTGGGTTTCGCTTGATCCAGTCTTTATACGGAGAGATTTTGGCATCATTTAAGCCATTGCAAATGAGGGCTTGAATTCCGCTTTCAGAGGCTACCAAACTTTGAGCTTTTTCCAGATCGGATGCATGGATCACGATCATATGGTAATGCTCCAGAATCGAAATCAAGAAGCGACTCCTGTGGATTTCCGAATCTATGATCAAAACCTTTTTTCCCGATAGTGAACGATATGTTTCTGAAAATACTGACTCTTCTTCCTTAATCTCCATATCTAATTCAAAGGAAAATTCACTTCCCTGGCCTTCCTCGCTCCAAACCTTAAGTTCTCCTCCCATAAGGCGACATAAATGGGAAGAAATACTCAAGCCTAATCCGGTACCGCCATATTTTCGCGTGGTGGAAGCATCAACTTGGGTAAAAGCCTTAAACAGATATTTTAGTTTCTCCGGAGGGATACCTATGCCAGTATCTCGCACCTTGAATTCCAATCGGGCGAAAGGCTGATCTCCCTGAAGGAATCGTTTTTTCTCCTGCACCTCGAGGACAACTTCCCCTTTATGGGTAAACTTAAGTGAATTCCCCAATAAATTGATCAGTATTTGTTTTAGGCGCAACTCATCTCCCCAAACAACAGCAGGAAGATTCGAATCAAGCCTGGAGAGCAATTCCAGGGCTTGATCTCCTGTTTTGCTGCTCAGAAGTCCCAGGATATCATCCATGCAATCCTCCAAAGTTATTGGCTCGCGCTCCAGGATAAATTTGCCAGAATCTATTTTGGAGAAGTCGAGTATGTCATTTATGATGGTCAGGAGATTTTCCCCACTTTTCCGAATCAGGCGGACATACTCTGCCTGCTCATTACTCAGGTTTTCGATGGATAATAATTCTGCCATTCCCAGAATACCATTCATAGGCGTTCGGATTTCATGAGACATATTTGCAAGAAATTGGGACTTGGTTAGAGTTGCCTGTTCAGCTTTTTGACGGGCTTCTTTCTCCTTTTGGTTTGCAACCTTTAGCTCTCGCGTCCGTTCCTCTACTTTTTTCTGTAGCTGGCGATTTTGATTCAGGACTTGCCAGCTTCGGAGGTAGAATAAGCCAATTATTAACATTGTCAGAAGAATTCCGACCAATAGTTTTGCTAAAGGGGTTTCCCAGAAAAGGGGCAGGATATTGATTTTTAGGCTAATCTGATCGTCTAGTTCAAGGTCCCCACTTCTGATCCGCAAGGTATAACTTGCAGCTTCCAGATTCATGTAGGAAATGTTTTCTCCCATTTCTAATGGCCTCCATTTCTGATCGTATCCCTCCAATTTATAGTAGTTGTTTTGCTCATTGGGGAAATTGTATTGAATACAGGATACCCGAATCTCCAGACGCTTCTGACTAGGTGGGATGTTTAATTCGCGGGTACTAGCCAGGTTTTGATCCAGAATGCTTATGCTTTCTTCCTGAAGGGTTTTTAGAGGTTGAATGAGGTTTCCATTCAAATATAATTCGGTGAAATGGCAGCGTGCAGTTTCCACTTCATCTGAAAGTTGTTTTGGATCAAGCTTCAGGTATCCCTCATTGGATCGGAATAGCAATGTGCCATCATTGCTTTTGTGGGAATAGTAATTGGTAAAACTTCCTCCTCTAACTCCATGCTTTGTTCCAAAGTGAGTAAAACGTTTGGAGCGAGGATCAAAGCGAAGGATATAATCATTAGAAACTCCCCAAATCGTTCCCAGCTCGTCTACCTGCAAATGGGCCATAATCGGGTTTTGGAGTCCTTCTTTTTCCCCGTAAAACTCAAATTCACCCTTTGCCGGATCAAAAGTAAGGAGTCCCTGATGAGAACCTATCCAAATGGAGTTTTTATGCTTGAGTAAAGAAAAGAAATATTTGTTTTTCAGGCTTTCGGGATTGTCGGGGAAAGGGATAAATCTTTTCATAAGCTTCGCCTCCCTTCCCTTAAATTGGATGCTTAACAGACCTGATAATTCCGATGCAACCCAAAAGGTATTTCCTTTGCTTTGGATGGCATCATTGATTTTTCCATAGCTTAGCCTCGGATCTATATCTGATAAAGAATTATATTTTTTAAGAATAGATAGGTCTCTGTCAAGGGCGTAGATCGCTTGTTTGGAGATGATCCAGATAAACCCCTCAGGATCAATATGAAAAGCTTTGATGTAGTCGATTTTGCTTTGGCCTGGTGGCGCAAGACGAAGGTAATGAACTTTCTTACCCTCTGCGTTGAGTTTTGTTATCCCGCTGGGGCCAAAAATCCAAATAGCCTTATGCCTGACATCATCGTATACTCCCAATACTCGGTTCGATTCCAGTCGAAAATCAGGCGCGGCCTGGGTATTGTAGGATCTCTTAAGATTTCCGTAAACATCATAGTACAAAAGGTCTTCGTCATGATTTGTCATCCACGCTCCTCTCAGGATTCCCTGTAGTGTATGATCTACGTTGCTAAGGTGATGTAACTCGGTATTTGTTGGGTAAAATTTAAACAGAGACAATTGGGAGGAATATTTAGCTAATCCACCCTCTGCACCAATCCATATAATGCCTTCTTTACTTTCGAAAATACACCTGATTCCTCCCTTGGGAAGGCCCAAAGTTCCTATACTTTGGTGGCTAATCGATCTCCCCTCTACGATTCTCAGTTTGTCCTCGCCTTCCCTCGGTAGAGATTTAATAGGACTCACAATCTGCAGGTCTCTCGTACTCCCTCCCCATATGTTTCCTTTTGAGTCAATAAAAGAGCTTAGAATCGCCAGACCCGTTTTCTGCTCCCTTAGGCTGGATAATTCCTTGATTTTGAAAAAGTGGATTTCCTGTTCAGTAACGGGATTGGTAATGTACAGTCCTCTTCCCAGGCTCCCAAAAACGATTCGATCCTGCGAATCAATATGCAGGCTGGTTACTTGCCTCAGCGGAGCTTTCGCCATGATTTTGTTAGAGAACTCAATTTTCTCCAGGTACGCTTGCTTCAGGCCTTCTTTTGTTTGATCCCAAACAAGCCTACATAAACCGTATTGCCAACTACCAACCCATATATTTCCCTGGCTATCTTTCTCGATTCCCAGGACTGAAAAAGGCTCATCTATCTTTTTTCCCCTGGCCTTTAGAGGAATGCTTTGAACGAGTAGTGTTTTTTCATTTACTGAATTAAGGCCTCCTTCTGAGCCTACCCATAAAATGTCTTCACCTCCTCGCTCCAGGCTCAATATCTCCTGATTATTCAAGGGGGTATGTTCACTGGAGTCAGGAGAAAATGCAGACAGTCGATTTGTTGAAATTTCGTAACGGAACAAACCTTCTCCCTGGGTTCCAAACCAAAGACTACCTTTCTGATCGCTGATGATAGCTCGGATTTTCATTCCAGACAAGGCTGAGCTGCTGTCAGCTTCTGCCTGAATCGAATGAAAAAGAGATCCGTCGTATCGATAAACTCCTTTGGAAGTTCCAAGCCACAAAAATCCGTCCTCATCTTGATCGATCCCATAAATGTGAGGCGAGGTGAAATCCTTATTTAAATGGATTTGCTCAAAATTAATAGGCGGCAATTGAGAAAACAGGTAAGGAATGAGGCAGCAGGTAAATGCTAGGAGTAATAAATACTTTCTCACGTATAACTTAGGTAATGAAAAGGCAAACTAAATTATACGAGTGTTTCATTTAAACGAAATATTCCTATTCGCTTACATTGGATTTGAGCCTACTATTTTACTTACTCGTTTTGAACAAATCATGATAATTTCCCTATTTCTGGTTTTTTCCCCTCTTTCAAAGCGTATTGCCAAATAAATTGGAGAGGAAAAATCTTATATCTTACAACTGCCTCTGAGAATTTTTACGCTTAAGTTTTTTTCCTGAAAGTATATAATAAGCTTTCCGGTGGGGTAATAATCTCAAAACCTAACAAAGAAATATCCCGCAATTTATCCCTTACTCAAGATAAATGCGGGATGACTGGAAAGGATTCGTTTGCTCCTATCTGTTTGGGTTCGGTATAGGAAGGCCTACTTTTCCATCATTGCGGCTTTCTCCGACAGCTCGATTGCCTGAGCCAGAACGACTTCTCGCGTCAATTTGTCCTGGGCATAGACAATCAGTTTGGCCTTCGCTAGATTGAAATCTTCAGGTAGTTGTAAACTTCCTCTTCCCATCAATGCATCCAATTCCAGGCTTTCAAAAGCCCTGACCACATTGTCATGTTTGAGTAATCTGCCTCTGTTTTCTCCCCGACTTACGTTCTGGGAAAGATCAGACTCAACCAAAGCCACATTCAGCACTTTGCCTTCCATTTTGTCCCCACTCTTATAAGTGAATGAAAGTTGATCTCCCATAAGTTTTGATTCAAAATCAATGCTCAGATTTTTTACGGGTGCATCGAGGGCTTTTTTGATAGACATAGCAGCTTTGGTACGATTGGATCCTACAAATTCATCCTTTCCATTTACGACCAATTGCGGGGTATATACATTGCTCTGAAGGGTGCGGGCATAATTGCGTTGCCTTTCAGAAAAAACAGCAGAACTATAGGGATCCTTCCATCCCAGACGATTCCAGTAATCGACATGAAAAGAAAGTGCATAGACCTGAAGACCTTTCTCTTCGGCATCTGTGATTACATCACTCAGAAGTCGATCTGCAGGAGGACAGCTACTGCAACCTTCTGAAGTAAAGAGTTCAAGCACAGCAAATCCTTTCATCTCCATTTTATCCATCTTTTTCATTTCAATAGACTCCATTTCGTCTTTTGTCATCGACATTTTATCCTTGTCTTTCATCTCCATCGCCTTCATTTCCCCTTTGGACTTGGACATCTTTTCAGATTGTCCGCAGGCTACTAATGAGAAGGCTAGTAAAAGGCCGAAAAAAATGCTGAGATACTTCATTTCATTTTTGGCTTAAGTGTTTGCCGGGAAAGGCCCGGATTGTTGTTAGGTAAGCAAGTTCAGAAGTTCAACTTCCTTATTCCTCACAAAAGTCTAACATATTGTAACAAAAAAGGGCAGGCCTGTAAAAGACCCGCCCTTTTCTCTTTATATGTATTCGCTAGTTTTCCCTTTCAGTAAGGATCACCAGCTTAGCGTTCTCGTATTCAGAAATGATTCCCATTACTCCTGCAGCTTCCTGGAAGGTTACCTCCTTGTCGATGCGCAGGTTTACGATATCATTTTGTTTGTTTTCATCATTCAGGAAACCTTCGAGGAAAGGTCTGAGATCCTCTTTCTCCTGCACGATTTGGTTATCAAAGGCAATTTGTCCGCCTTGTCCAACAGTAATATTATGTCCACCAGAGGCAGGACGATCGGATGTACTACTTGGCAATTGGATGCGGATCGATGACTGGGTAACAAAAGTTGAAGCCAGCATGAAATAGATCAGCAAGAGGAACACGATGTCCGATATAGAGGCGGAGTTAAATTCCGGGGACGGTTTATTTCTTGATCTGAGTGCCATGGATTAAGGTCTTTTTAAGGTGAAAAAGAAAGATGTTGCCTTTATCCGGCAGGCTCTTGCAAGAGGTCAACGAATCCAGCAGAGGTCAATTCCAGTTTGTAAACTACCTTGTCTTTCATGGCTACCAGAGAATTGTAAGCCAGATAAGCAATGATACCTACTACCAATCCAGAGGCCGTAGTTACCAGGGCTTCGGAAATACCGTCTGCCAACTGAATAGCATCTGTTTGACCACCAGCAGTAACAATGGCGTTGAAAGCCTTAATCATCCCCAGTACGGTTCCAAAGAAACCAATCATGGGAGCAGCACCTGCGATAGTAGCCAGAATAGAAAGTCTTCGTTCCATTCTATAAACTTCCAGTTCCCCTACATTTTCAATAGATGCCTGGATATCTTTCAGGGGAGAACCCAAACGTCCCAATCCTTTTCGGATCATTCGTGCAAAAGGAGATCCTTGTGTATCGCAGAGGGCTTTCGCTCCTTCTATATTGCCATTCAGTACATAATCCCGTACTCTTTGCATAATCTCATTAGAATCACCATCGGCCTGACTGATCGTCCGCCATCTTTCAATGTAGATGAAAATTGCCAGTGCTAAAAGGATAACCAGGGGGATCATTGGCCAGCCACCCGCATATAGGACTTCCCAAAGAGATTTACTCGCAGCAGCTTCAGTTGCCAGTCCCGTAGAGTCTGCGACAGCGGGGGTTTGAAGTAGGTACAGCATAAATGAATATTTTGGATCGTATTTTAGGTCGGAATTACGGAATTTTCAGGGGTTTATTCAAAACCTGATACTTTTTTGCGAGAGATTTATTGGCTTTTCTCGAATATTCTCCACATTTCCAAACTGCATTAATGACAAAGAGGATTGCTGAGTGTTGCACAAAGCCTATGGATTTTTTCTGTACTGAACTATCTCCGTCTTCTTTTTCGCCTAAAACCGAAGATTATCAGGAGGAGCATAAAGAGGGCAAATATCAAAGCACCATAGCTCCACCAGGGTCTTTCTTCCCCTTCCAGTTCTATATTATCTCCATATAAAACGAGGCCTGACCAATAATAAGGATGGGTTTCTTCCTCTGTTTTCAAGTAGTTCAATTTGGCTTCCTGAAGGGCACGTGCTTTACCGGTTCCGACATAAAGTCTTTTGATCAAATCTTCGAGTATGATTTGATTTCCGTTTTCCTCCATCATCCATTGGCTGATAATGAGATTTTGCACCTTGGAGATTTCTAATGCATATACAAGGCTTCGAAAACCTTGTCCATTCTGGAGACTTCCTACTGCAGCATGATTGGGCAGGATCAGGAGATCATTATTCAAATCATTGCCAAGAATCTCATGAACGGCCAGGAAATGCCCTCCATCATCCTGCGGACTAAATTGAAGGCCTGAGTATAAGGGCTGGTAATCTGAGCTCACCACATAGCCTGCCATTTCAACGCTGTGGTAATCTTCCCCATAGCCTCTGAAGCTTCTTTCGCTAGCTCTCCAACCCGCAAAGATTTCTGCACCCATTTGTTTGCGTCTTTTTTCCATGTACTTCTCCTGTTTATCGAGCAGCGGAAAATCGCTATTGGAAATATTGGTTCTTTCCTCATCATTTAGTTGGAGGGAATCAATAAAACTCAGGCTCTTACCCTCTTTAGGTCTGGGCATAAACATGGCATACTTATGCTGATAATCCCGATAAAAATATTCTTTGGTGGGCAGGATATCAGTACTATGGAGAAGATAGCGGATCGGATATTTTCGGATTAAATAGGGCTGGTCTTTAAAATCAATAGATTCGCTTTTTTCGCTTAGCAAAACTTCAAATGGGAAAAAATGAAACAAACCGTCAGGAACCAGAACAATAGATGAAGTACTGTCAGTCAATGGTTTCTCCAGTAATTCCTGGTAAAAAGAATAGGCTCGTTCACCAAAACCATGAGCTGAAGAATATTTATCCTGAACCATAGCTATAAAGTCCAGATAAGGTTTATTCCCTTCTTCGCTGAGTTCAACAATGCGAAGGTCTATGATTTCTTTTCTCAGTTCGAAGAGGTAGAGTTTCTCTTTCCCCTGGAACATACAAAGCAGCAATTCATAATTGCCCAATTGTGCCCTAAGCTCAGCGATGGAGCTCTGAGCGCTTTGTTCCTTGAGTTTAAAATAGGCAGCATCTCCATAGCGTAAAGACTGGCGGAAACGTCCATATTCATCCTCAACATTGTCTCGGATAGATTGCAAAACTTCGCGCTCTTCTTTGAAAGGGATTTCTGCAATTTCTTTCTCAAAATCCTTGAGGCGTTGAATAAAGATTTTTCTTCTGCTTTCCTCCTTCGAATCCCAAGGGACGCCCTGATTGCGGTAATACTGGAAAAAAACTTCTCTTCTTTCTTCTGCTTTTGCGGCTTGTTGAAATTGAAAAGCTATACCTATAAAACGATCATCTTTATTGATGCGTCCCAGATGTACTGCCAGTTGTATTGCCTCTTCATATTTTTGTCTGACCTGGGCTAAAGGGATGATTTCTTCTTCTTCAAACAGGACATCATTTCTCAATTTTTCTCCGAATTCCATGGCTTTTTGATAAGCAGCAAGAGAGGATTCGAATAATGCCTTTGAGGCTTTTTCATCAATCAATCCCATATCATTGAGTGTTTCAGCATAGGACCAGAGAACACGATGATTGAGGACTTTAGCCGGAAGATTTTCTACTTCAGGGATTTGGTGAATGGAAAGGCTTCTTTGATCCGGTTTCCAAATTTTGAAAACCTCCTGATACTGACGGATGGCTTCTTCATACAATCCCTCTGCTTTTTTCAATTCACCTGCTATAAAATGGAGCTCTGCAATTTTGTCTTTACTTAGGCTTAGCTCTTTTCCTTTTGCCAATAGTGCTGTAAGTAACTTTTGTGCAGAGGTCTCTTCGCCTGAACGAAAAGCGATCTGAACTAATAAATACTTCGCTTCATCAATTTCTGTTTCCTGCTTTGAAGCCAGGTTGAGGTATTCATTGAGATAGTTCTTTGCTGTTTGGTGTTTTCCCATCTCATAAGCCGTATGCCCCATTTCTCTCAACGCAAATTCCTTCCGATCCGGGCTAAAGCTGTCTTCATAGGCCCGGTATATTTTTTCGGACCTTAAATGATAATTCTCAGCTTCTTTTGTTTTTTTTGCCCGAACAAGGGCTGCCCATTTATATATAGATAATTCAAGCAGATCTTCTTCCAGAAGAAATACTTCATGGGTTCCTAGGAGTTTCTCGATTTCCTCATGGGTTTTCAATTCTCCCCCAGCATCCTCTATTTTTCTATAAATCCGGGCTTTGTTTTCAAGGATACGGTAGTGGAGCAAATCATTGTTATTCATGTTCTCCACGCGATCCTGGGCAGATTCTAGATTGTCCAGGGCTTCCTGATAGTCGCCTTTTTTGAAAAAAGATGCTCCCAGAGAGAGTTTAAGCTGCGCACTAAGAGAGTCTGAATCCACCAAATGAGAACGAAAGATATGGCTATGGGCGAGGAAGTCTTCCAGTCGTCCTGCTTTCTTGAGTGCGATGGCCAGATAGATACCACTGGTATAAACCCCTTCACTATTTTCCGCATCATTATAATGCGAGAGTGCTTCCTCGAAAAGTATAATCGCAGTATCATTACGATCCTGGTTAAGATTTGTCAGGGCAAGCTCAAATTGTTGTTTTGCAAGCTCATCAGCTTGATAACTATCGTCAGACTGATCCTGCGCCAGAGATTTACCACTGAGTAAGGAAAAGAATACAATAGCCAGACCTAAATATTTGAAGGCGTGGATCATGCTATAAATACGTATTGGCCAAAGGCTGTGTTGGCTTTAGGCTAGCTAATATTCTGATTTTGAGCAATTATTCGTAATAACTCAAAATCCATAATTTAAATATAGCCTGCCAAAGGGATGCCAGTTATCCGTGACACCTTGAATTCCTCCCCTTCGAATGCTCACACGTGCACTTACACTTAGACCTTCGAGGGGATGACCATAGCGAAATTCCCAGAAAAATTCGGGCTGGAAACGTTTGAATCGCTGGTCTTTGATCTCACCGAGGTTGGCGGCATTTTCACCATCTACCTTAGCATTTATAAGATAATAATAGCTGTTGCCTAAAGCAATACTTTTTAGCCCCCTTAAGTGAGCTCGCCAAAGGCCGGGGGTTACGAAGAGTTGAAGACGAGAGATTGTATCTGTAGCAACGATTACGGGTTGATTGACAAAGTAAATAACTTCCTGCCAGACAAAATCATTGGATTGAAGGCCAATTTCTGCTGAATAGCTATATCGATATCCGGGAGAACTATAACTTGCCCCGATAAATTTGTCTCTGATATTGGGTCTGAAAGTATTGTCTTGAAAGATATCAGGTCCGCCTCCATATAGTCCCCAAATAGTTCCTGCCATGATGCCTATTTTCCAATCTTCAGAGCAATTACATACTTTCTGACAATCTTCTATGGTTCCTATTTCCCAATTTATACAAACAGCATATTTACGGATAGCCGTTTGGATTTCCTGATTTCCATCACTTTGGTCCAAATAATCTATTCGGATTTCCAGAAATGCTCTTCCTACAAATTTACTTTTGGTGAGATCAGCCATGACACGATAGTAATGACGATCGTTTTGAAAGAAAAGACTATCAATTTCAAATCCTTCCGATTCCCAGATGGTTTTTCTTCCTTGAGAAACTTTTGCATTTACACTCAGAATCTTAACGGGAGGACCTTTAATTTCCATTTCAATGTTGCTGCCCCAATTGGCCTTCAGACAAAAAGAAATAGGTCGCTCACAAAGGCTGGTTAGATCATCGCCAGATTCTCGATCTCCTAGAGATAAGGTAGTTTGAATTTGACTGAAAGAAGATGAATGCAGTAGTAGAAAAAAGAGAATGAATGCACATGACGTTGACCAAATAGATTTCATCGCAGTTTAGCTTAGAGGTGTTGCTTAGAGTAATCGAGACAAGGATGTAACTCAATACTTGAGTATTTTCTTACTGCTTGTGCCGTTTTCTGTGTGTATTTTCAGATAGTATATGCCGCTTGGGAGATCTCCTAAATTCAACAAACGTTCGTAGTTCCTTAAATTACCTTCCTCTCTTACTAATCGTCCCTGAACATCAAATAGTTGCCAGTCCAGAACCGCCTCCTCACTTTCTATAACTAATTGATTTTGGAAAGGGTTTGGATAAACTTTTAGGAAAGGGGGATTAAATAGGGGAGTTCGGCTGACACTTCCTTTAGGTAAAATTTGGATACAATAATCCTCTACCTCTCCAAATTCAAAGGTCTCGCATTCACTGGGAGGAAGTTCAGGATTCAATGTGCCTTCAAATTTCATGCTGATTCGCATACGGGTATTTCCACTGAGAATGGCTGCTGGAGTTTTCAGGCTATCGCTAAATTCTCCATCAATCGGCAAATCCGTGGCAAAGAATAATTCACTATCATTACTTGCAAATTGTCCATCTTGATTTGCATCAATCCAAATTCGCCAATGTTGTCTGCCAGCCAATCCTACAAATCCATGTTCGAGGGTGATTTCATACGTAGAATCTTCAGCCAGTATGTAGGAGGGCTCAGAAAATTCTGCATAACCTCCATTTGAACCAGAGACATTTTGAATAGGGCCGATCTTAACCGCTTCTATCCATTCGAATTGTGTGACATTGGCGCGAGAGGTGCAGTATTCTGTATCGAGACAAAATCCACAGCCCGGACTTTGTATTTGAAGGATTTGGGTGAAATTGGTATCGGGATTCCCGCAATCTGTTCCCAACCTCAATTCATATAGCGTGCAGGGATTTAAGTTGCCCAGGAGAAAATTTGTATCGTTGATTATTTCCTCATTCCAGCTTTGTTGACCTTCTTCTCTAAACTGAAGAATATAGGCATTGGCACCAAAAACATTCTGCCAGACCAGAGAAATCTCAGTAGAATCAAGCTCAGTTACGCCAAATCCTGGAGCCGCTTCGCAACAACCCTCGGTTCGGAATCTCTGGCTAGCCAAAAAACCGGAACTATCGTCAGTACAATTGGCTGATACCTGAAAAATATAATCGGTGCAGGGGGTCAGTATGTCAAGTTGGAGAAAGGTATCGCTGAGCACGCTATCGGTCCAGATACTCGCACTACTTTCCCGATATCGAAAAGAATAATTCTCCGCAGAATCAATATTCGCCCAGCTAAGCAGGGCTGAAACATCTGTCAGATTACTCACTTCAAGCATATCGGGCGCCAGACAATCCAAATTAAAATTGCTACAATCTCCTTGTTGAAGTAAGAGGCTATTATAAGCATTCAACCTTCCCCCCGATAGGGTTTTTCCATTGAGAGAAGGTAAAAGATCTACCCCATCCAGAATCCAGGATTTAAATTCCAGGGCCATATTTTCTGGTGTGAGTTTGTATTGGGTTAAAATTTCCGGGCAGGCAGCAGAGAAAAGCAGGGCCACAGTACCACTTACATAAGGCGTAGAGAAAGAAGTTCCGCTGTAGCTCCCATAAGTATCATTCTCCCGAGTACTCGGTACCTGGGTGCCCGGAGCTCCCAAATCGACATTATTGGCTCCAAAACCCGCTCCTGTATTCAGGACATCCTGATTATTGGTATTGGTTACGGTAATGAGGAAATCACTGATGCATCCGCTGGGCATATCGTTTTGCACATCTACATTCCGAGCTGCATTGGTAGTAGCTGCTACATTGATTACTCCCTGTGCTCCCAAAGAATCATAAATGGCACACCAAATGGGAAAATTGGCCGGATTCCCAAAATCAACCCCAAAAGAGGAATTGGTTGCCACTACAAAAGCCCCTTCTGCCCCTCCGCTTTGATTATATCTTCGCCGCATTTCCAATACATAACTATAAGCTTCAACAACCTCTGCCTCTACCGCCAGAATATTTACCAGCGTCATGATCTGGGTATTCCAACTTACTCCGGCAATTCCTTTTCCATTATCTCCCTGGGCAGCAATGATGCCTGCTACGGGTGTACCGTGTATATCCAGAGGGATTTCATCATTATCCTGATTAGCATTCCAACCCAAATAATCGTCCGTAAACCCATTCCCATCATCATCTATCCCATTGTCGGGGATTTCTGCATGATTCCTCCATAAGTTTAGGTCCTCATGATTCAAATCCATGCCCTGATCAATGACTGCCACAACAATCGTATCTCCCTGAACCGTCAATCCACCGGTGGTAATATCCCAGGCTTCTGTAGCCGCAATATCAGCATCTACAGTCCCATTGTTCTGCCCGATATTTTCCAGAGGCCATTGACCAAGAAAATTAGGATCATTTGGTATGGTCGTATTCAAAGCTCTATGTTCGAGCTTGTGATTTAGCTGAGCATACCTGACTCCTTCCCATTGCCTGAGTTGCGAGAGGGCTTCTGTTTCATCCAACTCCGACTGATCAAAGCTCAGAAGGAAAATAGAGAGGGCAGGGGAAATGCATTTTTTGACTTGAGGGTAGGTCAGAGAATTTGCTCCCTGGAAGGGACGGGCGAGGACTTTTTCCGGAGCAGTCGACTCCAGCATAACCAGCAACTCACCACTCACGCAGGGGCTATCCTGCGCATAGCTTGTCGATAGCACAGCAAGTAAAAGCCAAAGGAATAGGTGCTTTCGCATAATAGTAAAACGAATATACACGGAAATTGCTTGAATTTCCCTTTATTGCAGGAGGCGTTTCTTGCACGTTTACCCCATTTATTTAGTGTATTAAAGAAATTATTATCCTCATAAAATCCATCGCAAATCTTTGCGTTGACTATATTAAGGATAATCATCCAGACAATTCAGAACCTAAGTAAACATGAGACCGAATTTCCTAGTCTTGCTAATTTCCATCTTTTCGGTGCTTCCTCTCTGGGGTCAGAAGGTCATTCATCCGGAATTTGAGATTAATTCAGCCTATGAAGAAAGAGAGCCCATTCCCAATTCAGATGGGAGTGTTCTATACTTTTGGCGTAGAGAAATGCCTTCGAACACAGGTGGACAAGCCGATCCTGGCGATATTTGGTTCAGTACCCGTCGAAGAGATGGAAGCTGGAATCCCGCCAGAAATATCGGAAAGCCTCTGAATGGGAAAGGGCATGATTTTGTTTGGCAGGTTTCCCCGGATGAAGACACCTTATGGGTCATGCAGGTGCCTCCTGGTGTGAGAGAAGGTGGAATTGCCTATAGTGTGCGGACCAGACAAGGCTATTGGTCCGTTCCTATCGATGCTCATATCCGCAATTTCAATTATCAGGGGCAATACAAAGACTATTACATGACTCCGGAAAGGATCATGCTTTTGCCCAATGAAGGAGAAAATACCTATGGAGGAACGGACATATACATTTCTTTTCCTATAAATGATACTGCCTGGAGTGAACCCGTCAATCTGGGACCCACCATCAATACGGTTGGTGATGAAGATGCGCCTTTCCTGGCTGAAGATGGAGTTACCCTCTATTTCAATAGCAATGGACATGAAGGCCTGGGAGACCATGATATTTTCATGACCAAACGCCTTGACAATACCTGGAGAAACTGGTCGAAACCGGTAAACATCGGTGCGCCCATTAATACACCAGGATATGATTTCGATTTTTTTGTTACCGATAATGGAAAGCGACTGTTCTGGTGTTCGGATCAGGGAAGTTTGGGGAGTAATGATATTTTTGAGATGGATCTCAATAGCTGTGAGTTGGACGTATATCCGGGAGGTGATCAGACTTTGTGTCAAGGGGCAGAAATTAGACTGGAGGCTGGATTTGCCATGGGAAGGATAGATTATCAGTGGCTGAAAAATGGAAGCCCGATCAGAGGAGCAACCCAACGAGACCTGCTCGTTCGAGAAAGTGGCGTGTATCAATTACAGAGAAGAAAAGACGGCTGTGTAAATACCTCTCAGGAACAGAGAATTACTTTTGTTCCTCCCCCAGAGCCTACAGTTGAATCCTATGAAGATATCCTTTGTTTAGATGATTCTATTCAACTAAGTGCTGTCGTCCGTGGAGGGGGAGAGTATCAATGGTTAAAAAATAAGCTGGAAATCCCCAATGCAAATGGGAAAAACTATTGGGTAAAAACGCCAGGCAATTATTCTGTAAAAGTTTCCCTAGGAGCTTGTACCAATGTATCTCCGGCCCTAAATCTAAGAAGATTTACTCCTCCGGGCATATTTACAGAGGCAGATACGGTAAACGGAATGCTCCCCATTTTACCTCGTTGGCTATGGACCAATAAATTGCCAAAATCTAAAGGGGATACCTATATAAGAGCTATTTCCAATGCTCCTACTGGTGCTACTTATGTCTTAAGTAGCGTAGAGAGAGGATCTCGGGTTGAAGACAGAATCGATGGATTTTTCCCTAATGGACTCTTTCGCCTGAATTTCCCCGTAGAAAGAAAAAGTGATCTCAGCCAGAGATTTATAGATACCGATAATGATGGAAACCTCATTGTTGCCGATAATGACACCTATTTGAGTAAATACCGTCCGGATGGTCGTCTGCTCTGGAAGAAAGAAGTCTCTCGCCAGCGATTGACAGGTCTTGCTGTAGATGATTTGGGTTCTGTATATACCAGTGGCCGTTTCAATGATCAAATGATTATTAGTGGAATGCGCTACAAGGCTGCCAATCGAGGTTCCTTATTTCTGGCCAAACACTCCTCAAGGGGAGAATTACTTTGGGTGAAAACCTTTCCGATAGACTGGTATAAATATGATTTTGGCAATGGCTTGCATACCGACTGTGATGGAAATGTGTATGTCGCAGGTGGATACAAGATCATTGCGAATTTTGAGAAGAAGATTTTAAGAGGTGCAGTGCAGGGTGATAATTACTTTTTGGCGAAATTCAGTCCGGAGGGAGATCTTTTCTGGGCTCAAAGTATGGATACAGGCAAACGTAAATACCGGACCGCTGACTTTCATACAGACTGTGAGGGAACTTCTTATCTGGTCATGAACAGTGTGATTTATCGATATGATACCTATGGGAAGCGTCGCTGGAGGGGTGATTTGTTAGAGCCGAATTCCAGCCTCACCTTAAAATCCCGTATCCATAGTTCTGATGGCGATCTTTATATCGCCGGATTCAGCGACCGTACCGATTTCTTTGTTAGCAAACTCAATCGACTGGACAAGCAGACCATTATTTGGCAGGACAAAGGGGCCAGCAATGTGATGAACCAATTACCGGCCATTAGCGGAGATCAGGAAGGAAGCATCTGGGTAGCTGGCAACAGCAAAGGCAAAAACTTTCCAGGTGCTCAATTCGATTTGACCAGCAATTCGCAAGGCTTTGTGATGAAATATGGCAGACCTGATTTCAAGAATCGCAAAGAGCCGATGACATTATGCGATGATGGAGGATTGATGTTATATACACAAGTCAGAGCCGGACTTCGTTATCAGTGGATCAAAGATGGAAAAGATATTCCCGGTGCCAATCAAGCTTCCTATAAAGTAGAAAGGCCTGGGACCTATCAGGTGAGAGCCTATGCAGATTATTGTGAAAGAATTTCCGGTCCTCAACAGATACGGGATTGTAATGATGATCTGGAAGCGGCCCCACCCATTACAGCTGCTGAAAAACCCCGCGAGAATATTCCCCCACCGCCTCCTCCCAGGGAAGAACCTAAACCTCAGCCTGTCTCAACTGAAAGGCCGGTAGAAAGTGATATTTCTTATGGAAGAGATGGTATTCCGACCCGAATAAAGAAGAGACGGATCAAAACCCAGGAGGAGATTGTTATCCGCAATCCAAAAGCAACGATTACCATTTGGGATCACGCAGCCGAAGACCTGGATACCGTTTCTGTCAATGTGAATGGAGAATGGATCATTGAACAATACGGCCTGAAAAAGAAAAAAGCCGAATTTGAATTCACATTCCGACCAGGTAATAATTTCATTACCCTCTATGCCCACAATTTAGGTAGCACTCCCCCCAATACTGCTGCCGTTATGGTGGATGATGGAGAAAGTCGGAAAACCCTTGTATTGCGTTCTAACTTGAAAAATTGTGGAATGCTGAGGGTAAGACTGGAATGATTTGTATGATTAGATAGAGGCTGTCTGATATTAGACACAAATGTGATAGATTTAAGGAATAGGGAAGCCTTTCTTTTAAAGATCTTTTATTTTATCATTTTCCTGAAATGCTTGAAAACACATAAAATTGTGCCATTTTTGGGTGCTTTAGCAAAAGCCTTTATATCTTAAATTTTATTTGACCTAAGTATTTGACAGTCGGAAAAGCACATACTTGCGAAATTCTTATTGCAAACAATAAACTTTAACATGAACAGACTCATCTCATTTCTACTAGCAGTAATGCTGCTGATCTCCTTTGAAGGAAATGCACAAGAAGAAAAAAAATGGTTCGCCATATTTGGAGAAAGTGAGGATATAGATAATACCGGATACAACCGGACTGATAGCCGATGGGAATTGGAATCTGAAATCCAGCAACGCTGGAAAGATGGATATGATCTCCTCGAAATCGAATATGGTGAAGGACACTGGTATGCAATTTTTGGTAAAAGCCAGGACTTGAGAAAGACTTCTTTCTTTGGATCCACCAATCTACTGGAATGGGAAACCGAGTCCCGCGAAATTCTGGGAAATGGCTTTATTATGCTGGATATTGAATTTGGGGACGGACTCTGGTATGGAGTATATGCACAAAGTGATGAAATGGAGGACTGCCGTATCAGTCGGGCCAGAGATATCAATGCCCTGCAGAGAGATATCAAGAATAACTGGGATGATGGATACGAATTGCTGGATATAGAATATGGGGAAGAGCAGTGGTATGCTGTATTCGCAAAAAGCAAGAGCCACACCAATTCTGGTTACAACCGGATCGTTGATCTATGGGAAATGGAATACAATATCTCTCAGCGTTGGAAAGATGATTATGATTTGCTGGAAATCGAATATGGCGAAGGACACTGGTATGCGGTATTTGCCAAAAGAGAAGATATAACGGGAAGTGCTTACAATCGTACCTCTGACCTCATAGAAATGGAATACCAGATCAAACAGCGCTGGGATGAGAAGATGGATTTACTGAATGTTGGTTGGGGAGGCAAAAGACCCCAAGAGGTTGGGACAAATAGTCGAGTGAGAGGAAACCGAAAACGTCCATAGAGAGATGCCATATAGGAATAGGAAAAATTTACAGGTCGGAGCCGAGGTTCGCGTGGTACAAAAACACCATCAGCGTACGGGCGAATTGACTGAAGGGACCGTACAGCGGATTCTGACCAAATCCTCCAATCACCCCCATGGAATCAAGGTTAAACTTGCCAGTGGGATTGTCGGAAGGGTAAAAGAGATTTTATAATCGAAAATTATGAAAAAGAGTCGGGACAGATGATCATCTGTCCCGACTCTTTTTTTAGTCTCAGCTTTATCGAGTGAGGATCATACTCCGCGTAGCATAACTATTGTTATGCCTCAAACGATAATAATAGACGCCTGCAGCCAGGCCTTCCGCATCAAAGGTGATTTGGTATTCTCCGGGCGCAAAGAATCGATTCGTGAGGGTTTTAATCATTACTCCACTGGTATTGAAAATATCAATCCGTAAATCCCCACCTTCACTACTAAAAGGAATTCGAGTACTGCTTTGGAATGGATTGGGGTAATTTTGACTCAATAAGTCCGGATTCAATAGATCCTTAACACTGGTTGCTGAATCACAGCTGAGGTCCGGAGGAAGGATGTTGATGCGTTGGAAATCATTGTATAGCAGGGTTTTTATGTCATTTTCATCCACACAAAACCAATCCATCAGAACGGAACCATATACAGATCGGAAATCAATATCAGCCGGAATACTGGCGGTCTCATCTACCGCCGGGTCGATGATAGGGTTTTGGCCAATAATCTGACCATTTACCTGACTTCCAAAAAGCATCATAGGCGCAGCCGCACCGTGATCTGTTCCATAACTGTCATTTCCTCTGATCCTTCTTCCAAACTCTGAGAAAGTCATCCCGAGAACTCTATCCTGTATCCCCATCAGCTCCAAATCATCCTGAAATGCTGTAACTGCCTCATTCAAATCAAACATCAAATCTGCATGTCGACCAGCAAGATGATCACTGGAGTTTACCTGTTGGATATGCGTATCAAAACCTCCCAGATTTACAACATAGAAAGGAGTGCGTAGGCCTCCCGAAATCAACTGAGCGACTATGCGGAGTTGATCAGCCAGGCGATTGCCACTTTGGGGATAAAGTTGGGAGAGATTATTACCGGCACTTGCTGCATCCTGTATACTTCCCAGATATTGATTGGTTTGCAGCATGCTTTGTCGGATGAAATCCAGTTCAATACCATATCGATTATTGGGTGTTCCCCCTGTTCCTCCCGTCTGCAACTGGTTAAATTCATCCAGGCTGCGAATAGCCATTCCGAAATTGCTGCCCAGTCCCTGACAGGTATTGGAAACAATAGACCCCACGGTTATGGCCAATGGATCGGGAAAATCATCATTGGGATAATTTGCGGGATATCCTCCATGGTCCATATCGAGATATCGTCCCAACCATCCAGTGGAATAAACTTCATTAGAAGGAGAGCCAGTAAGCCATATATCTGTTGATCGGAAGTGAGAAAAATTAGGATTATCATATCCTACATTCTGCAAAACCGTCAATTTGCTGCTATCATAAAGTTGTTTGAAGCCAGTCAGCGCAGGGTGTAATCCCGTATCTGTATTCAATCTCAGAATACTTAATTCGGGCAGAATTACCTGAGGCCTGACCAGACTCAAATTGCCATATTCATTGAGAGGAACAACCGTATTTAATCCGTCATTTCCTCCATTTAATTGAATCAGGACCAGGACCCGATCCGTCATCATGGCATTTTTATACAGGATATCCAGGAGAGGATTTCGATTGATCGCGTGTACAGGAAGCCCTCCCAGCATAATAGGCAAGGTGGTAGCCGCTGCTGTATTTTTCAGAAAGTTTCTTCTTTTCATGAGATTTTCTGTTAAAAGGGCTTTAGCATAAATGGAATTCCGCCAGACTCATCATGGTATCCAATAAGGCTCGCAATTTGCTGAGAATAGATGCTTTCAGAACCTGATCGAAAGGATCTTCGAGAAATAATCCATATTCAAGGGTCCACTCATAATCAGGCAAACCGGGAATGAGTACTTCCTTTAAAAAGTCCAACTGACTTTGATCCAGGGCTTGCGGAAATAGCAATTCTGCCCATTCGGAAATCAGGGTATTAGGATCCAGTGGATCACTCACAGCATCGAGTAATGTGAGAGGTTGTATAAGGGTCTGGAATCCACTGCTTTTATAGCCCTGATCTTTATTGTAGAGACTTACCGTATTTTGCCTGGCCGGAAGGGTAACTGAGCTGATCCAGTAGGCATGGTATCTCGGCAACTGATAATAAGCCGGCCAGCCCGCTACGTCCGGAGGATTTAAATATTCGAGCAATTGGTTTGTGGTTTCCGTATGTAAGCGGTACCAATGCAGATATTGCGGGAGAATATTGGGATACTTTGGAAACTCTATATCAAATTGCCGATGAATTCCTACGGTGAATTCGAGTGGATTTTTGATAATACAGCCTCTATTTACCGCATCATAAAAATGTTCGCTGGCAAGCAATGCTCTTAAACAAGGTTTGATATCATAATTGTTGAACCTGAGCAGAGCCGCCATAGGATTGATCACCTGACTTTCGACATCTTCATCAATTTCATAATAGACAAACCAGCGATAAAGCTTTCTACAAATAAATCGAGCCGTCTCCAATTGATTGAATATCATCGAGATCAGATCTTTGTACTCATTGGCTCCATTATCGCTTATGACTTGATTGTTGAAATGAGAAGAGAATTGTTTGGGGGTCGGATCATGTCGGTTGCTGCGGAATTCTACCGTCACGGGAAAGCGATTGGAAAGGCGTCCCCGATGAATCCAACCCGTAAGCACTCGAGCTGCCGCTCTGACATCATCTTCTGTATAGTAAACTTCAGTTCCATCGTCTCCTTTTCCAATGGTAAAAAGTTCCAAGAGTTCCCGTCCATAATTTTCATTGGAAGCTCTATAGGTTTGGCCTCCATCATCTGATTGTCGAAAATTGCTATTCCCATTTAGGTAATGAAGCATGGAAGGGTCAACCGTGATTCTTTCTGTGAGGGTTTGAAAGTTGCCGAGGGCCTGTTCTCGTATCAGATTGCAATACTTATACAGGAATCGGGAATCAACTACATCCGAACTCTGGATAGCAAAATGGTTATGCCAGAAAAGACACATCTTTTCCCGGATAGAAATATTTTGATGAATTCTCAGTCCCATGCTCCAGGCTAAGAGGGATATTCTCCTCCTGCTATTTCGGCTACCGTCCACATAAGGGGCATCTATCCAGGTGTTTCCAAGGGGAACCACCGGATCTGCGGTATCATAAAAATTGAGTGGAGGTTCTGGCGGCGCTTGATCTGCAAAAAGTGCATCCAGGCTAGCCTCTAATCCCGCGCTGACGGACCAGTTGATTTCACTTGCTTTCGGACCAAATAAACTTCTTCGGAGAAGGTGAGAGGCCTGAACCTTAGTCCATGGACCCGCATAAGGAGAAAGTCCGGAATGTATCTGTTTGGGCAAGAGAGCTTTAGACACATCTTTTTCCTGTCTTAAACCCAGGAAAGATCTTCTATCCATAACCGTTAGGTTTTAATGAGTTCCCATAAATATGAATCTCAATATATTTATTTTTTATAAAACATTTGTTTAAGGGAATAAATGAAGATTCGATATAATGGGAAAAATCATTATCTTAATAGGAGCATGAAACAGGCCGTGAAAATGCTTCAGGAAATCATTTAGGCTAATTGGCCTAAGTTCCTTATATTTGAAATATTGGAAACTTTGGTTACATTTAAAAATTACATACCCTATCCTCGTTCTGGTAAATGCCACAGGAATTTATCGGTCTTTTAGCTAACATATCTACTAACATCAATACACGTTAATCTGATTAACGTGATGACTTATACTCTAAATACTACTCGAAATCTAAATTTACCTAAGGCAACTATCAAATATTCCCTTCTGGGAAGACATTTAAATAAATCACTTTTTACTACTACTATTATGCAGAAACTCAGACACGTTTTATTACTTGTCATCCTCACCTCCCTATGTTCCTATCTTTCGGCTCAGACCAAAATTACCGGTAAGACAACTGCGGAAGATGGTACTCCATTGGTTGGTGCTTCGCTACAAATCGAAGGTACTACCTCAGGTGTCTATTCCGATGATCAGGGAAATTTTTCTTTGAGTGTCGATAATAGCCCTCCCCTTACCCTCAATATTACCTATATAGGGTATAAGGCGCAGAGTATTGAGATTACACAAAGTTCTACTACGCTCAACATCGTGATGGTTGAGGACATTACTTCTAGTGAAGAGGTGGTTATTTCCGCATCTCGACGTCCTGAAAAAATACAGGATGCTCCAGCTTCTATTTCGGTGATTAATACTGAGAATCTAAAGATTTCGCCACAGATTGATGCAACACGTAACCTTGTCAATGTACCAGGGGTACAGATTCAGCAACAATCTGCCAACCGTATCAATATTGAGATGCGTGGTGCTGCGGGTCTTTTCGGTACCGGGGCATTCCCAATTATGGACTATAGAAGTTTGATCGGGCCAGGTATTGGTACCTTTCAGACAGATGCTCAAGGTATAAACAATATTGACCTTCAAAGAATAGAAGTGGTAAGAGGACCTGGATCAGCCCTATATGGACCTGGGGTAGTAACAGGGGTAATCCACTTCATTACCAAGAACCCTATTGATTTTCCCGGAACTACCATCGAATTGATAGGTGGGGAATTGAATACCTTTGGAGGTACCATCCGTCATGCAGGTAGAAATGCCAGCAAGAAGTTTGGATACAAAATCAATGCGCACTATAAGAGAGGAAATGAATTTATTCTGGATCCTACAATAGACGCCGATCAGATTGCCAAATTCCAGACGACCATTTCCCAGCCTCAAATCACCAATGGTGTAGTTGATGTTACAAAACCACTAACCACCTTATTGACAGAGGCCGAACTGGATGATGATGGAGACGGCAATCCTATGCAAAATGACTGGTTCAATACAGCCGTAAATGCAACTTTAGAATTTCGACCTACTGAAGATCTAAGTATTTTCACTTCTGGTGGATATAATCAGTCATCTTCTGTATTCTACAATAATCAAGGAGAAGGCCTTGCTCAGGCAACTGAATTCTGGGGACAGGCTCGTGTTCAAAAAGGAGGTTTCTTTGGACAGTTTTTCTATGTAGACAATGATGGAGGAAGTCAGGAGAATCCTACTTTCCTTTACCAAACTGGTTTAAGAACTCCTGTAGCCCGTAAACAAGTAGAGGCTCAGGTTCAGTATAATTTTGAAACTCCGGGATTCCTGAATGCATTCTGGACTGCTGGTGCGGATTATCGTCAAGCGATCAATGGTACTGAAAACCTGGTATATGGAAGAAATGAGGAAGATGATGATTATCAGATTTATGGAGCATATCTACAAGGTAAATTCGCTTTGGGTGATAAGCTTGATTTGACACTTGCAGGTCGTTATGACCGTTTCAACTTCCTGGACGATGGTGCATGGGCGCCTCGTGCTGCTTTGGTGTATAAAGCGGCTCCTACGCATACCTTCCGCGCGACCTACAACCGCGCTACCGGACCGCCTTCTGGTCTTCAGGTAAACATTGACTTCCCGGTTGCTTCACCAGTTCCTGGTTTGTTTGACATCTGGCTCTACGGACAGAAAACTCCTCATACCTATACCGATCCGGTTATTGACATTACTGTTCCAGGTATTCCTGACCTGCCTTTCGGTACCCCAGGACTTCCTTTGGCGATTCCTTATGGAGCTGTTAGTGCAGATGTCCTTGCTGCGCTTGGACCTGGTTTAGCGGCACAAATTGGTCAACCTCTTACCGATCAAATTCTTGCTTATTTGTCAAACCCCGCAAATGCTCCAGGAGGAGTTACGGGTGTACTCGCTGGATATAATATCTTTACGCAGCAGCCGCTGACAGAACTGGTGCCTACAGCACCTGCACGTCTGAATATCATCGATGCGATTGAATTTGGATACAAAGGATTCTTTGGTGATAAGCTGGCTGTAACGGTAGACGTTTACAACATGAGTGTGAAAGGATTTACTCAATTTACAGCAGTAGCTCCTACTTATGCCCTTGTTTTAGGCGATACAGAGATCCAGGATGCGCTTGCAAATGCAGTTGCAACAGGCATTACTCCTTTCCTCGTGGACTTGTTTACAAATGCTGGACAGACTCCAGAGCAAGCCGCAGCTACCGCAGCAGGACTTGCTCCGATTATTGGCGGTGCTTATGGACAAGGGGGTGCTGGATTCCAGACTGCGATAGCACCTTTATTGAGCATCTTCGGTGCTGTTGAATCTGACAATATCCCTCAGGGAGATGGAATTACCCACGTTACAGCTGGTTATCGTTCATTTGCGGACGCTAAGAGAGACCACTGGGGATCTGATATTGGAATACAGTATTTTGTAAACAATGACCTGAGCTTTTTTGCCAACTATTCCTGGTTGAGTCAAAATGAGTGGATTCCTGGAAACGATAATGATGATGGTCTGCAGTTCCCTGCTTACCTCAACACGCCTAAAAACAAATATCGTTTTGGTATGAACTACACGCCAAGAAGTGGCGTCAATGGTTCATTCGCTTTTCAGCATGATGATTCTTTCTTTGCCAACTTTGGACAGTTCTCCGGAGAAACGGATGTGAGAAATCTGGTTGACGCTTCTGTAGGATATGCTTTCGATAATGGACTATTCGTTAGTGTAAATGCTACCAACCTTTTTGATTCTAATTACCGTGCCTTCCCTAACTTCCCAATGTTGGGTAGAAGAACATTGCTTACCCTGAGATATACATTTGGAGAAGAATAATAGAATTATTCTACCTAAATAATGAAACCCGCAAGGCAGATTTTGCCTTGCGGGTTACTTTTTGAACGAACATACAAGAACTTGACACTTGTAAAGAGATTGGCTTACTTAGGTTTGAGGGGGTAACTGATACAATCATTTTTTCACTTTATCCTGCCTATGTATAGGACAACTACAGATTTCCTGAAAACATTTTTTCTCCCCATTATCCTGATTTCTATTTTTCAGCTTCCCTTGCAGGCTCAGCTTTGCAATCGAATTGAATTTCATGACTTTGAAGAAGCCAATATCCAATTGGGCTGGAATTCTACGGATGGGGTAAATGGAAATCCTTCTGGCCTGAGCCAGACAGATAGTTCAGTAATTTCTGGCAACTTTGCTGCTAAACTGGAAGTAAATGGGAATGGGGCCAGTATGAACAATCGCCCCCAGACTTTTTCCCTGACCGCTGGCAAATTTTATGAACTTTCCTTTTTTGCCCGATCTTCTGATACCAGTAGGGTCTATTTCGGCATATTGAGAGACTCTAGCTTTATCCCGGTTTTATTGGATTCCGTTTTTACCCTTCCTTTTTGGCAGGAGGTGAATGTAGAATTTCAGGCACCTGAAAATTGGCCTAATGCGGTACTCGTGTTTTCTCCCAGTTTTTTTCCTCAAAGAGGACCTTATGACTTTTTTGTGGACTTTGTTACCCTCTGTGAAAAAGAAGTTTCTGATAGTTGCAATCTGGCAATTTTGGGAAGCTTTGAAAGTCTGGCCTTCTCTTCTGTATGGTCGCATTATGATGGCGGAGATCCCGGTTCATCCTTTCTTTTTCTAGAGAATGAAAATGTATACGACAGGCGTTTTTGTGCGGAATTGAAGGTCAATTACTTTGGAGGGGCAGGCGCATTTATGACTACTGCTACTCGGGCTATGTTTCCTGTTGATAGTGCTTCCTACTATACCCTGACTTGCTGGATGAAGAGTGATGTCGATAGTGCAAGGATAGAGGCTCTGGTCAATCGGCGAACTCCCTACGAGGAATTAGGTACTCAATTTTTTATTTTAGATACTGTCTGGCGAAAGTACAGCATGACTTTCCGGGCCAATGTGAGTGCAACAGAGGCCTATATCCGCTTTATTGCCAAAAATGCATATCTGACAAATCCATATAGCATATTTATAGATGATATTCGCTTATGTGGAACAGACGAACCTCCTCGCGTAGCACCGGGAAGAGTTGAACGGGGACTTATTTATTGGGCAAATGCAAACTTTGGCCCCAATGCAAGAGCCGTAGAAAACTGGTTTGATATCTCTGGAGGCCAAAATCATTTGTCAAAATCCGGAACAAGCCCTACTCGAAAATTGGAAGAGATCAACCTCAATGAATCCGTCAATTTCAATGCTGCAAATGAAAGATTGGTGGGAGAAGCCCTTGATCTTGCAGGGCGGGCAAATCGACATGCCTGGTTTATCGTATTGAAAGGAAATAGTCCTGCAGATGCTGCAACCCCCTTTGCTTTCACTGAAAACGGATATAGACTGGAAGTGGCTTCGTCAAGCATGTGGCAGGTAGCGGGAATCCAACCATCACAAACAGCTCAAATTCCTGTCGATGTCAATCAATGGAGCATACTGAGTGCAAATTCTAATGCTACAGATTATCGCCTTTTCTTAAATGGTGCCAATGTTGCTATCCTCAATCCCCTGACCGGGCTTGATCCGGGAGATAGCACACTCATGGGCGCCAGATCAGTTGATAATAGCGACTGGTTTAATGGGGAAATCGCAGAGGTTTTGGTATACGAAAACAACCTGAATAATGCAGAAAGAAATAGCATTCTCACTTATTTATCCTTGAAATTCGGAATCGATATTTCCGTAAATCAACATCGCTTTTATAATCATACAAGTCACCCGAATCAATTGGCCGGAATTGGTCAGGAACGAGCCTTGATGGGCTTTAGCCAAACCAAAAGTCGAAATGTTAGCTCCGGCAGTATCGTATCTATCTCCAGACCTAGTAGATTGGATGATGGAGATTACCTGGTTTGGGGACATGATAATGGAGACTTAGGCATTGGCGGGAGTGTTCCTCCGGGAGTCAACAGTCGAATCCAAAGAAGCTGGCGAGTGAGTCATGCGGGAGATTTGGGGAAAGTTGCTGTAAGTTTTGATCTGGAAGAATTGGGCCTCAATCCCGGCTATACCTATGCGATTTTGGTAGATGAGGATGGGAACTTCTCAAATTCGAGGGTTTATGCTCAATCTTATTTGAATGAAAATGAAATTGGATTTCCTGGAGTGAGGTTAGAAGATGGTGAATATTTCACTTTGGGGCAGGTCCCACAAGGAGCAATTCCTAAAGCTCCGGGAAGGCTTGACGATGGCTTGAGCTTATGGTTGCAGGCAGAACTGGGACCCAATAGTAATTCCTTGAGTATATGGGAAGATTTGAGTCCGCATGGAAATTCTGCAACGGCCTTTGATGAAGGACCCCGCAGAGAATGGGATCAAATAAATGGAAATCCCGCCATTGACTTCACCATTTTCAGAAACCTCATGATTGGTTCTTCTGAATTATACCTCAAACCAGACAAGCACAATTATTATATCGTTCTAAACTCAGCCAATAGCCTTAACTGGAGAAATCCTTTTACCGTCAAAGAATCTGGCTATAGATTGGAAGTGAATGGCAATAGCCGAGACTACTCTGTCTATGGACTCGAACCGGGATCGATCAATACTACTTCCCCTTCGAGCGATTGGAATATGATGAGTGTCTCTTCTTCTCCCGATGGATATCAGATTTTTGAGAATGGGATCGAAAACAGCTCTCGCACCCTAAGAGATGGCTTGCAGGGAGAGGGGCCTTATTTTGTGGGAGCAAGAAATCGCCGCTATTCGGCCTGGTATACCGGGCAGATTGCCGAACTGATCGTTTATGGCAAAGATCAGGACTTGCAAAGCCGTAATGCTATCGAAACTTATCTCTCTGTTAAATATGGACTGACAATTCCGGTGAGCTCTCACCTTTATTATACTCAGAGTAGTCATGATAAAGCCCTTGCAGGTATAGGAAAGGATAGTCAGCAACATCTACTGCAGGATAATAGCATGAGCATAGATACTTCTGCCATTTTGCGAATCAGCAATCCGTCAGGTCTGGGAGAACAGGAGTACCTGGTATGGGGGCATGATGGAGGGACCCTCGAGCGAAATCCCAATGTGCCAAGCGGAGAGAACATGCGATTTAACCGAAGTTGGCGAGTAAGCCGAACGGGTAATCCTGGATTGGTTTGGGTGGAATTTGAACTGGCAGGTCTAGGGTTGGATTTGACAGATGAATCCGAATTTTCACTATTGATCGATAATGACAAAGACTTTTCTGATGCAATTGTCAGAAATAATGGTGTGCTGCTAGGGAGTAAAATTCAGTTTAAAGGGGTGCAATTCAATGATGGAGACCTTTTTAGCCTGTCGATTGCTGATGATATGACCATCTCAGTAGAGGACTTGCCTTCAGAACTCCTGGGCTGGAAGCTTTTCCCCAATCCCGGCAATGAACAACTAAATATTGAATTGGAGACTGCGAAAGCTGCTCATTTGCTCTTGGAAGTCTATGATTTCCAGGGACGAAAAATTTATGAACAGGAGGTGAAAAGTTATGCCAGCTTGCAGGAGATACAAGTATCCACCACAAACTGGCCCTTGGGTTTCTATGTTGTGCGATTAAGAGAAGGCGGAGCCTCTGTAAGCAGGACCTGGATCAAACAATGATCCCGTCAGGCATTACTTAGCTACTTCTACTTCTCCTTTGATTTGAAGCTTGAAAGGCTCTTCCTGAACATCTGTATAAACTTTGATGTACTTGCTGAATAGGCCTGCGCTTTTTGCATTGTAGTTAGCAGTAAGATAGGTGGAGCTTCCAGCTTCGATAGCGTCTTTGCTGTATCCGGCTGCTGTACATCCACAAGAAGTTTTTACATCCAGGATTTTTACTGCCTGATCCCCGGTATTGGTAATCTCAAATTCATAAGATACGGGTACGTTTTGAGGAATTGCCCCAAAGTCATGTTCCATTTTGTTCCAGCTGATCGCAGCATCCTCTCCAATTACCAAAGAGGCTTTGAGTACTTTTTTGTTTTCAACTTCTGCTGTGAACTCAGTATTGCGGGGAATCCATGCAAGGCAAACAAGGGATAGAAGTAAAATGCTTCCAAAGATTAGATTTCTCATGATTTCTTTTTATGATTTTTTAGTTGAATGAATTGATGATCATCATTTCCTCAAAACTAATTCAGAAGACAATACGAGCTTGTTAAGCAGTTCCTATTGTTTGTTAATGAGTTGTTAATGTCTCGATTCTCAATCAGATTCTGTACTATCTTAGGGGAAAGAAATCAGCTTGAAAGGAAGCTTAATCAAATGGTTAATTGTACTGGGCTCGGTTGCTATTCTCGGCATCCTGAGCATACAAACCTATTGGCTATATAGAACATGGTCTTTGCGAGAAGCTGAATTTGATCAGAAAGTGCGAGCCTCGCTTTTTCGCGTGGCCAATAATCTGGCAGGCCTTGCCAACATTCCCCTGCCAACAAGACAGAATTTGGTACAACAAATCTCTACAGACTACTACCTCGTCAATATCGATCATGCTTTTGATGCCAGTGATCTGGAGGTGGCGCTGCGCTATCACCTCGAATCCGCTTTATTGCAGGAAAACTTTGATTACTATGTATATGACTGCTCCAGCGATGAGATGCTGTATTGCAATTCCATCAGCTATGACGGACTGGAAAGTGATATCCTGAATCTCACAGCTGCTCAGGGAGATATGATCTATTATTTTGGCGTGAGATTTCCGAGTAGAGGAGGCTTTATCTTGAGTTCTATGGATATGAGCATTCTTTTTACCCTGCTTCTGCTCATGACAATCGTATTCTTTATCCTGGCCATCTTTATTATTCGAAGGCAAAATCGTCTTGCTCGCTTTCAGACAGATTTTATCAATAATATGACCCATGAGTTTAAAACGCCTATTTCCACGATAAAAATCAGCAACCAGGTCTTTCTGGATGATGCTCAGGTCCAGCAAGATCCTCGTCTGCTCAATTATGCTTCGATTATTCAAGACCAGAACGAAAGACTCAATCAACAGGTCGAAAAACTTTTACAGATCGCTGAAGTTGGAAAGAATAATCTTCAACTAAATCTGGAAAGGGTGCCCCTGCATCAGTTAATCCATACCCTCAAAGATAGTTTTAGTGCTAAAGTGGAAGATAAATCGGGAAAAATCATGCTCGATTTACAGGCTACTGAGGACAAGGTTCAAGCAGATCAATTACACCTGCAAAACATCCTCTTCAACCTCATTGACAATTCCATAAAGTATAGTTCAAAGGCTCCCCACATAGAAATAAGCAGTCGAGATGAGTCAAAAGGGCCAGTCTTGGAAATACGTGATCAGGGAGTGGGCATTCCCAAAGAATATCAAAAACATGTATTCGATCGCTTCTTCCGTATTCCAACTGGTGATGTACATAATGTAAAAGGATTTGGGCTGGGCTTATATTATGTGAAACAAATCTGTGATGCTCATGGATGGAAAATCCAGTTGGGAAGTGAAGAAGGAAAAGGCACCCGAATCAATATTCAATTCAGCTAACCTATGTCTGCAAAAATTCTCTATGTGGAAGATGATCGAAGCCTGGCCTTTGTAACCCGAGACAATCTTGAGCAGGCAGGCTTTGAGATTTGTCATTGTGAAAATGGGAAAATGGGACTGGAAAGCTTTCAAGCAGAAAGTTTTGATCTTTGTCTGCTGGATGTCATGCTTTCCGAATTGGATGGGTTTAGCATAGCAGAAGAAATCAGGAAGATGGACCAGCAAATACCCATCATCTTTTTAACAGCAAAATCATTAAAGGAGGATCGAATCAAGGGCTTTGAAACGGGAGGAGATGATTATATAACCAAGCCTTACAGCATTGAAGAGTTGATCCTGCGGATACGGGTTTTTTTGAGGCGTAGCAAACATCAAGTCCTACCCAGACCTGGCTCCTTGAAATTAGGTGCTTATGATTTCGATTTTGATAATCTGCACCTGAGCCATGCGGGAGAACAGCAGCGATTGACCCAAAGAGAGGCAGAAGTATTAAAGTTTCTGTACAATAGAAAAAATCAAGTCCTGAAGCGAGCGGAGATACTGGAAGGAGTTTGGGGAGAAGATGATTATTTTCTGGGGCGCAGTATGGATGTATTTATCTCCAAACTGAGAAAATACCTGAAAGCTGATGAACGACTATCCATTGAAAATGTGCATGGCATTGGATTTCGTTTTAAATGCCCTTGATGCGAGCATTTTCTCTTTAGCTGAGGGTATATTCTTCTAAAGCTTCGTATATACTTCCTTCTGGCTGCAAACTGCTTTGCCATAAAATAAGCTTATCTACGCTCAAATCTTTACAGCTATATTTCCAAGTATAATCCTCCCTTTCTCTGGGAGCCTGATCCTTTAGACGGGCAAGGGTAATATGGGGAATCGGTTTCTTCCTTCTTTGAATGGGTTTTTCAATTTGGCTGTACAGGGCATGTACCTCTTCATGGAGGGAAATGAAGCGCTCAGACTTTTTGAAACGAGCCCAGATCATGCGTGCGGCTTGGCGGGGAGGAGCAAGCTCATATTTTTCAAATTCAAGGTCAAAGGAAGATTGATCCTTTAGGGCAATGTAAAGGAGCGACTTTAGATTTTCTAACATTTCTTCCGCCACTTCTGCAAAAAAATATGCCGTAATGTGGAGCTTTTCTTCCGCTGTCCATTTTACTCCCGTATAGGCAGTTTGAGCTTCTTTAAAATGCAAAAGCTCCTCTTTTATGGAAGGACTTATCGGTATCCCTAAAAACAATCTTGTCATATATATCTGAAAGAGAATCAATATACGCCCTTTCACGGGAATACTCACCTAAACACGAAGTCTATTGCCAAAAATATTAACATTATTGCAATAATTATTTGCATAATGGAATATTTTAACTAAATTTATTTGCAAATAATATTTTTTCATTAGCAATCGTTACCTTTAAGTTATTCAACATGCAGGTACTAGTGCCAACTCAAAAACCGCATTTACCCCTTCGTTCATCCACCCATCGGGCATATACTCATATACCGGGTACACACATGTACCTGAAAATTCCTGTGGACTTTCAACTGGCCATGGGCTATCCTGGTATAGAGGCCATTCGCAAGCAAAGTCAAATACGGGTAAAAGAGCTAAGAGGGCAATCATTCAAGCAGAATGGAGCCCAATTTAGTGAAGGCATGCTGGCGCCCGGTCAAAAGCTGATTTCCTCTAAAGAAGTAGAAGTTTCCGGCTTCCAGGCACGCATATTGAAATTTTCTTATAGCGTACCCAGTCTTGTTCCGGATCAGAATGAGCAAATGATCAGTAACCTCCTTGCTTTGGGAGATGAGCGTTATTTGGTGTTGGTAATTGCCAGTTATCCTTCTTTCCGAGAAAAAGAATTGGGCAAAGAGATTGAGGAATGCATGTTGGGCCTTACTTATGATCCGAGTGATCGCCTGAAAATGAGTAAACATACCCTGGCTTCCTTTGAGATCAATTGCCAACCTATGGAGCTGGAATTGGCCCAAACCAAAACCCTGGTCAAAGAAGAAGGAAATAGTATCAGCCTGATTTTTACCAAAGGAGGGGAGGCCCTAAGCGGTAAAGGAAACCAACACAGATTACTGGTTTCAGAAAACCATTGGAATTCCGATCCCAAATCCTGGCCAGAACGAGCCGTATTTCCTGACACCTTTTTCAGTACCTATGAAGCGATTGAAGTGCAAGAGGTTTTTATCGATGGAATGCAAGGCCTGGAAACCTGGGCCATAGAAAGAAATCGGCAAATTGAAGATCAGCAAAAACTCGCCTATCATGTAGTACTTTTCGATAAAGAGTCTCATTTCGAAATTCGTGCCTACGCCCCAGATGATGAAATCTATCACCTCAGTGCCTTTCGGGAAGTTTGTAAAAGCTTTAGGAGGAGGTAAGGATAGTGTGCTCGTGTTCAGGTGTTCTTGTGTTCAAGTGTTAGTCTTATAGGATTAGCACTGATACTCTTTGGATTTTATTAGCCTAAGAGGAGAATACCCTAATACCCTAATACCCTAATACCCGCACCCTTCCCCCAACAATAACACCAGAACACCAGAACACCTCTCCCCCCTTGCTTATCTAAATAATTCGCAGTTGTTTTGCAGGAAAGGCGAATTATATGCCAGTAGTAATAAGCAAAAAGTTCAGATTTGAAGCCGCTCATTATTTACCCAAAATGCCAGAAGGGCATAAATGCAGAAGACTGCATGGTCACAGCTTTGTGGTAGTGGTAAATGTGGCAGGGGAAATTGATCCTGATACAGGGATTTTGATTGATTTTGGGGATATAAAGAAGCTTGTCAAGCCTTATATCGAAATGTTGGATCACTGGTGCCTCAATGAGGTAGGAGAAAGGGAAGGCATTGATCTACTTAAAAATCCTACCTCAGAAAATCTCGCCAAATGGCTGTACTTTACCCTAAAGCCAAAGTTGGCGGGTTTGTATAGTATAATTGTCCATGAAACCTGTACTGCCAAATGTGAGTTCAGGGAAAAAATTGATTAACTTGTCTGCGTGAAAAAAATTATCATTGCGATTGACGGTTATGCAGGATGTGGGAAGAGTACAACTGCACAACTGGTAGCTGAAAAGCTGGACTACATCTACATCACGACGGGAGCTATGTATAGGGCTACGACCTTGTATTTCCTCCGAAATGATATTCCTTTTGATTCAGAGAATGAGAAATTGGAGAAGGCCCTGGAGCAAATGAGAATAGAATTGAGAGTAGAAGGAGAACATAAAGTAGCTCAAACGTATTTAAATGGTGTTCATGTAGAAGATGTACTCAGGACTCCGGAAGTAAATGACAATGTGAGTCAGGTGAGTGTTCATCCATTGGTCCGTAAAGAGATGGTCCGCCAACAAAGAATGATTGGTTCTCAAGGAGGAATTGTGATGGATGGAAGAGATATCGGGACGGTTGTCTTTCCTCAGGCAGAGCTAAAAATCTTTATGAAAGCTGATGTTGAGGTGCGAGCCCAAAGGCGCTTACAGGAGTTGGAAGAAAGAGGAATTGAAATCAGTCTGGAGGAGGTCGTTGAAAATCTCAAGGAAAGAGACAGAATTGATACTACCCGCGAACAAAGTCCTTTGAAACAGGCTGCGGATGCTATCGTAATAGATACTACCGATATGAGTATTCCTGAGCAAGTAGAAAAAGTATGTAAACTTGCGAAAGGGAGAATGATAGAAATAAATAAGGTCGAGAATTGAAACCCCAATAATATGCTTCAAGTTGAAATCGATTCGAATTCTGGTTTCTGTTTTGGCGTAGTTTATGCCATCGAAATGGCTGAAGATCACCTGAAAGAACATGGGCAATTGTATTGCCTGGGGGATATCGTGCATAATGACAAAGAAGTAGAACGTTTGCAGGAGTTGGGACTTGAGATCATCAGTCATGATGAATTGAAAGAACTCAAAAATGCGACGATATTGATCAGGGCGCATGGGGAGCCTCCCGAAACCTACCTCACTGCCCTCGAAAACAATCTTGAATTGATAGATGCTTCCTGTCCAGTAGTGTTAAAGTTGCAGAATCGTATCCGTAATGCATATGATGAAGATCGGCAAATCGTGATTCTGGGTAAAAAAGGACATGCAGAGGTAAATGGTTTGGTAGGACAAACCCAGCAAGAAGCCATCGTAATTTCATCTGAAGAAGAAGCAGAAAAACTGCAAATAGATAAACCTGTTTCTCTTTTCTCTCAAACTACCAAGGGAACCAAGCTTCTCTATAATATTCGGGAGAAAATGAACGACAAATTTGAGGACTTCAAATTCAACGATACCATTTGTCGGCAGGTGAGCAATCGCGAACCTGAATTGCAGAAGTTTTCAGATAAGCATGAAGTCATCATTTTTGTTTCTGGAAAAAAGAGCTCCAATGGGAAAGCCCTTTACCAAACCTGTAAATCCGTTAATCCTGAGAGCTACTTCATTTCCGGAGTAGAAGAACTGGACCTGGACTGGATCAGGGGAAAGAAGAGCATAGGCATTTGTGGAGCTACCTCAACTCCCATGTGGCTTATGGAAGAAGTGGCTGATTTTATCAACAAACAGCAAACAGAAAGTTTGCCTGCCTGATTGGAGGCTTATCCTATAACTCATGCAAAGTTTTAATCTCAAAGAAGAGCTGGCCAATAGCCTTACCCATGGATTGGGAGTGATATTGGGAATTATCGGTGTACCCGTCCTGATCAGCTATGCGATCAACCACGACAATGTCCTTCATTTGTGGGGGGTAAGCATATTTAGCGTGAGTTTATTAATGCTTTATCTTTTTTCCACTCTTTACCATAGCATACAGCATCCGGAAGTGAAGCCCGTTTTGAGAATTCTGGATCACATCGCCATATATTTTCTGATCGCAGGAAGTTATACGCCCTTTATCTTCTTTTTTATGAATGGGGAAAGCGGCTATTTATTCCTGATTCTTCTATGGACTTGTGCCCTGCTGGGAAGCATACTTAAAATCTTCTTTACGGGTAGGTTCAATATTCTTTCTACGATCATTTACCTCATGATGGGCTGGACCATAGTCTTCATTGCGAAGCCCATATTCTCTGCGATGTCCTTTGAAGGAATCCTCTGGGTAGCTATTGGGGGAGGGGCCTATACCCTGGGAGTCATCTTCTACCTTTGGAAGAATTTACGCTTTAGCCACGCCATCTGGCACCTCTTCGTCCTGACAGGAACAGTCAGCCACTACATCGCCATTTTATACTCCATGGATTTCTTGTCAAAAACTGCCTGATTGTTTGGCAAGTCGAGGGGAGATACTTATCTTTAATACAGCGAGGTGATAATCTTCACCGCCAGCATGAAAGTAGTCGGAGGAATCGACCAAAGACGAAGCTTGCTGTTTTGTTTCACTTAAAGAAAGGAGGTAGAAAATGCTTTGTTCCAATTGTAGTTTAACAAAATTCTTCACCATTAATGCTCCCCGAAGGTAGGGAGACATTTTTTAGCTTTTTTACCTTCGTTGGCTAGGTGGAGCTGCCTCGGCAGATCAGAATATAAGTTAACAAAGGAATAGACCGGCATCGTAGCGGATGCCGGTTGTTTTTTTGCCCTTACCTCATCATTATTTCAATTTCTGTTTAAATTTTCTTAACTCGTAATTCAACTTAGGTCTGTCTACGTGAGGATACGGCTACAAATAAGTGTCTTGCTAAACGTTTGTGCCTTTTTGCTGTGCATGTGCATTACCAATACTGCAAAAGGGGACCCTATACACGTATCGGTAGTTTTAAGCCCTGCAAATCAAGTAATTGACCTCCAGAGCCAGTTAAATGATCAATGGTTCAAACCGCAGAGAGGAAAAGAAGTAAAGCTAATCTTAAATCTTAAAAGCGAATACTCAGATTCTGCCAGTTTTATTATCCTTCCCGGTAATTGGGATAAAATCTGGGGCTACTATCAAATTAGTGAGGGGAAAAAAGAAAAGCTGTTGTCTGGCCATTTTATTCCTGACTCCTGGAAAGCTCCCAAAGCTATTATCTTCTATGATAATTGCATAGACCAGCGAATGGGCTTGCAAAACCAATTGAGGGTCAAACTTCCCCCCAATGAAGAGACCTACCTGGAAATCACAGCTCTGCAATTTACCGATTTGGATGTTCGTTCAAGCCTGATCGTGAGGCCCCTGTCCATGGACCTGGATCTGCATGGTCCTATTCGGGTTATTTTTCATTCTCTCTTTTTGGGCATCATCCTGGTTCTCTTTATTTACCATTTGATCATATTTTTGGGCAGTAAAGAACCCATTTACCTTTACTATTCCCTGTATATGGTCTGCCTGATCCTGCATAGCCTGGATTATAATGGCTTGATCTCTGAGTTTATTCTGGATGAGATACCCAATTACCGTCCGAATATCAGAAACCTTGCTGACAATGGAATTGTCATATTCTATTTGTTGCTCCTTAAGGAAATGACCAATCTCAAGAAGCTTAAACCTGCATATGACAAATGGGTGCAAGCCTTGATTTGGATTCAATTTATCAACCTGATTATAGGCACCTTCATTTTAGGAGTAAGCTATGAGATCTTCGGAGTGCTTGGATTTAATTTCCTAATCACAGCTCCTGGTGTTCTTTTTGTCTTCCTGATAGCTCCTTTGGTGATGAAAAAAGGAGACAGAGCAGCCCGATATTTTATTTGTGGTTCGATCTTCCTTGCCTTTGGCAATTTGCTCAATGCCGTCCTCTTTTTGCTTGGCTTTGAAGGAACACACCTGCTAGGTTATTTTGATCGGATCAACTTTTTTCAGTTATCTACCTTGATCGAATTGGCTTGTTTCTCTTTTGCTTTGGCTATGAGAACAAGAAAGAATGATCTCGAGCAGAGTCGAATCAAGGCAGCTGACCAGATTAAATCTCGTTTGTTCAGATACCTTTTCTTGCAAAGTAGAGCTCCTCTTACCCTCATTTTGGGACCTACCCAATCCATGCTGAAAAGCCTGAAAGAAAAAACACCCATAGATAGGGATGCCTATTCCTATTATCTGAAAAATATACAGATCCATGCAGGAAGACTGCAGGATAGTACAGATCAATTACTGGAACTGACCAAAATAGATGAAGGTCGGATGAAGGTCAATGCCAGCCGCTTTCTACTTAAAGATTTGTTGGATGAAATTCTCCGCTTTGTACAACCCCTGGCAAAAGACAGAGGTTTCGAGCTGGAAATCTTTAATGAGGCTGATGGACTGGAAGTTGCAACAGATCGGGAAAAACTATTTATGATTCTCGATAACCTGATTAAAAGAGCCTTTATTGATCTAAATGATAAAGGCAAACTCAGGCTCGGGATTAGTACAGATAAGCAACATTTCCATATTAATGTCTGGAATACGGGCCAGGGAGTTTCAGAAAAGCTCTTGAAAAAAGTATTCAACCGCTTTCATCAATTTCAGACAGAAGAAGTCGAAAATCGCAACCTTACAGGTATACGGCTGGCAGTATCCTATGAATTATCTAAGATTCTGGGAGGTAAATTGGAAATTGATGGAAAACAAGGGGAATTTACAAGTTTTACCCTAAGCTTGCCCCTGGGAACGGCTCATATCAAAGCACATGAGTGGATGCAGGAGTCTGATGAAGAAGAGGGAGAAAAGTCATTTATTGAAACGACCCTGACTGCACCCCCTATTCAACAGACCAAAAGTGAGGATGGAACTAAGGCTTCTGTCCTGATCGTTGATAATGATCGGGAATTGAGAAACTTTATCGCATTTGAATTACAAAAGGACTTCCAGCTGTATCTGGCCGAAAATGGGGAGCAGGCCCTTGCATTGGCGGAAGAGCACCTTCCGGATTTGATTGTTTCAGATATCAAGATGCCCGGTTTAACAGGTTTTGATCTCTCCACTCGTATAAAAAAATCTCCAACAATGGGGCATATTCCAGTTTTGCTTCTTTCAGGAGAACCCGAAGACGAAGTGCAGTTGAATGGATATCAGATGGGTGCAGATGCCTTCTTGCTGAAACCCTTCCATCCAGACTTTCTCAAAACGCGCATACACCAAATGATTCACCAGCGGAGAGAGCTGAAGGAAAAATATTTGAAGGAATTCCTTACAAATACTTCTTCATCAAATGGAGAAACTAAGAAACAAGTTGAAGCTGATAAAGTCTTCTCTGCACATGACCAGGAGTTCATAAATAAAGTTCGAGAAAGTCTTGATCTCAATCTCAAGAATACAGACTATGGGGTTTCTGTATTGGCTGAGGATGCCAATTATGAGAGACGACAACTGACCCGGAAGATCAAGGAGATCTTTGAGGTCGCCCCAGGCGAACTTATTCGAAATAATAAAATCAACATAGCAAAGGACCTCTTAATGAATACCAATATGCAGGTAATAGAGATCGCTTTGGAAGTTGGATATAAAGAGGTCGCCAGCTTTCGAAAGGCCTTTAAGGACCTGGTTGGGAAAAGTCCTACACAATTTCGTAAAAATGGGTCCGCGGAATAAATAGACCTAAAAAGCTTAGTTTGGGCGCTTTTTTCGCAAAATGTCCCAAAAGATACCATTCTTGTCCCATTTCAACTCCCCACATTTTCCTAAAATGTAATAAGTTTGAATTGATTCTGAAGGGATAGTGTATGTTGTGCATATTAACTCTCTAAACATTCAAACGAGCATCGAAACACATTGACGAAAATTAAAGCTCAGTCTTGAATCTATACTATGAAAACAACCTGGGTATCCAAGAGGTGAGGATGACTTTTGTCCTTATTTAATACTTAGAAACATTTGTGTTAGTACTTGGGCCCAAGAGAAAAATATATTGCACATGCACTATTTCTTTTATGTAGACGACTGTTATCTCCGGTACCATGGCTTTTTGTTAGGGAAAAGCGGCCTTAGGTGCCGGGGATTTTAATTTTTATTACGTCTGAATGTTCCTACAGTAACAACCATTGATTTACACAAAGCCTACCCTATTTGATTCCCTAATGCTCAAGAGGATGATAATTAAGTTGATGAACGGAGAGTCTTCCCTTTTTTATAAAGTCAGAGACTCTCATCATCTCCTCAAAGGAAGGAACCTTCACATCCATAGGAACTTTTACCAAACGCTCATCTTTCTTCTCAAAAGGAGGAAGTGGGCTGCTTTGGAACAATAGCCCCCAGACTTGTGCTGTCCCACTAAAGCAGATTCTTTCCAGTTCGAAGTCTTCGGACCATTCTACCAACTTCTCATTGATCTCCTCGAAAAAGCGGATCGTATTCGCCAGACGGATACGGGAACCTGCTTTGGATTTGCCCCGGGTATTGAGGTAACTGATTTGGGCCTTTCCTCGCTTATGCCGCTTCATATATTTCTTGATGGTTTTGTGAATGTAAACTTCTCCATCTTCAAAATAACCCAAAGCAGCAGCCCCCAACTGCACGAGGACCAACACATAGTTAGGAATCTCCTCTTCTAATTCATGAAGGTAGCTTCTCCATTCTGTTCTTTCGGTCGGGAGGGCGGCCAGAGGAAGCGGTAAACGAAATTCCCATAAGGTATTGCGCGCTTCATCTATCGCATACAGACGATGTCGATCTCTTTCTGCTTCTATCCTATACGGGAATTCCCCTTCCCGTAAAGAGAAGAGGAATTCTATACTTTCTTCAAAACTAAGTTCTTCTATATGGGGATTTTCGCTCACCCCCTAAAATTACAAATAGATCGCTTAAATTTCTTCATTTCTCCTACGGCTTCTATATCGTTTTAGGCTAATAAATAAGGCTCCAAGTAAGAGAAGCAAAGGCCAGATATTGATTAGGGCAATCAAGCTATTCATAAAGCCATTCCAGCCCTGACCAAAGTTGGAGCCTGCTTTTTGAAGTAGACTTGGTTTTTGCATGGCCTCCGTTTCAGTAAAATAAAGCTGAAGGCTACTTAATCCGATCTGGTTTTTGAGTAAACGAAAGCGGGTTTCCATAGCCTCGATATCTTCCCGAAGTTGAGCCGCTTGTGCCTCAATTTTTAGCATGTCCTCAATTTTATCTGCCTTTGTAAGCAATTGTAGATACCTGCTTTCCATAGCTCTCTTACTCTTTAGTCGGCTTTCCAGATCATAGTAGCGCTGGCTTACGTCTTTCGTATTGACAGATCTATTTGTTACTTCTTCACTTCCATCCAGAATTTTATCAAGCAGGAGGTCAAAATTTTCTGGCTTTACCCTGACCGTAATTTCATAAGCTCTATAGTTGTTATGTGATCTCAAGGTCTCATTAGAAATGATAGCTCCTTGCTCCCTGATCAAATGGGCAATTCGGACATAAGCACTATCAAGGTGATTTACCGTAAAACTGACTTCACCTTTGCGGATCAACTTTCTCGGCATTTCTTCGGGGGCTTCATCTCCAGCCTTTTCTCGTAAATCGGAACGGTCATTTTGATCGTATTGCTCAAAAGCAGTATAGGATTCCAACTGTTCATTTGAATATTCCTGACAAGAGAAAAGCAAAAGAAGGATCAGGGACAAATAGGTGGTGATTTTCATGAAGCTGATTTTATGCTTGTTTAATATGTGTTGTATACCTCAAAGAGCAGAGCCTATTCAATATTCCATAAACAATGGCCTATTATCTTCCAGCTACTTGTAGCTTTCACTATTTCTCCGGAATTTGAATTCCTGACCTTAACGCTAAAACACGTGAAGAAACTATTAATACTACTCAGCATGCTGGGGATGCTTTTTCCCCTTTCCGCTCAGGAATTAGATCCTGAATTATTCAAAGACCTTAGAGCCCGAAATATAGGCCCCGCCGGAATGAGTGGCAGGGTTACGGCATTTGATGTCGTAATAAGTGATCCCGATATTATTTTTGTTGGGACAGCTACGGGAGGTGTTTGGCGCTCGGATAATGGTGGCATCAGTTACACTCCCATTTTCGAACAGGAGAAAGCAGCATCCATAGGTGCCATTGCCCTGAATCAGAACAATCCCAATGAAATCTGGGTGGGAACTGGAGAAGGAAATCCCAGAAATAGTCTTTCTCATGGATATGGGGTTTTTCGAAGCATTGATGGTGGAAAGAGCTGGGAACATATGGGATTAGGAGAAACCCGTAATATTCATCGAGTCATTTTGCACAGAGATGATCCCAATACCATTTGGGTCGGTGCTATCGGAAATCCCTGGGACGATCATGAAGAAAGAGGAGTTTTTAAGAGTACGGATGGAGGAAAGAACTGGAGAAAGGTACTTTATGTAAATGAAAGGACGGGCGTAGGAGATATGGTAGTCGATCCGCAAAACCCCAATAAGCTTATCGTAGGCATGTGGGAGCATAGACGCTGGCCCTGGTATTTCAAATCAGGAGGAGAAGGCTCAGGAATGTATATTTCTTATGATGGAGGGGAAAACTGGACCCAAAGAACGCCTGCTGATGGTCTTCCGGAAGGTGAGTTGGGTCGTATGGGATTGGCTATCGCCCCGAGTAATCCCAATATCGTATATGCTTTGATCGAAGCGAAAAAGACTGCCTTCTATCGCTCCGAGGATGGAGGGCATACCTTTAAAAAACAAACAGATAAGAATGTAGGAGGCAGACCTTTTTATTATGCCGATATCTTTGTTGATACCAAAAATGAAAACCGCATCTACAATTTATATAGTCGGGTGTCGGTAAGTGAGGATGGAGGAAAAACTTTTCGTCAGTTTGTGAATCCCAATGAACTACATGGAGATAATCACGCCTGGTGGAGTCATCCGGATGATCCTTCATTTCTCTTATTAGGAAATGATGGAGGAATGGCTGTTTCACGGGATAGAGGAAAGACCTGGATGTTCCCGGAAACCCTGCCCCTCGGGCAGTTTTATCATATTAATTATGATATGGAGACTCCCTATCATGTATATGGAGGCATGCAGGACAATGGAACCTGGCGAGGTCCTTCTCAGGTTTGGCGCAGGAAAGGCATTCGAAATTTATATTGGAATCGCATAGGTTATGGAGATGGCTTTGATGCCATTCCTGATCCGCAGGATGCTCGTTATGGCTATTCTATGTTGCAGGGAGGGAGCTTGCTGCAATATGATTTGGAGACAGGGGCTTTGAGGAGTCTCAAACCTGTCCTTGCTGATGGCCGCAAACTCCGCTTTAATTGGAATGCTGCTATAGCTCTGGATCCTTTCGAAGAAAATACAATTTATTATGGTAGCCAATATTTGCTAAAAACCATGGATAGAGGTGCTTCTTGGGAAAGCATTTCACCTGACCTCACCACCAATGATCCTGAAAAACAACAACAATTGACTACTGGTGGTCTTTCTCTCGATAATAGTGGTGCGGAAAACTTCACAACTATTATCACGGTTGAACCTAGCCCCTTGCAGCAAGGCTTGATTTGGGTAGGTAGTGACGATGGTAAATTGCATGTAACGCGTAATGGTGGAAAGAACTGGGAAGATATGACAGGGGAATTGCCGGGCTTGCCTGAGGGTTCCTGGATTTGTCAAATTGTCGCCTCTCCTCACAACGCCGGTGAAGTCTTTGTTGTAGCCAATAATTATCGCAGAGGAGATTGGGATCCCTATGTTTTTCACAGCAAAAATTATGGAAACAGCTTTACCAATCTGGTAGATACAGATAAAGTTTGGGGCTATGCCCTTTCTATTGCGCCTGATCCGGTTGAGGAAGATTTGCTATTCCTCGGGACTGAGTTTGGCGCTTATGTGAGTTTGGATAAAGGAAAGAACTGGCAAAAATGGGAAGCTGGATTGCCAACTACTTCTATGATGGATATGAAAATTCATCCCAGAGAAGGGGATTGGATCATCGGAACCTTCGGACGCTCTGCCTTTATTATGGATGATATTCGACCTTTCCGCGAAATCAGTGCCTCCAAAAAAATCCTGGATAAAAAGCTTCATGTATTTCAGGCACCGGATGCTTATCTGGCTCATATGGGAGAACCGAATGGGTACCGAAGTACGGGTGCGACGGTATTTGCAGCGGAAAATCGAGTGCAGGGGGCCTTACTGAGTTTTTATATAAATGAGTTGGAGAATAAAGAGGCCAAAGCCCAAATCGAAATAGTTGATGAAGCGGGAAATCTGGTTAGGAATTTCAGCCGAAAAATCCATAAAGGTTTCAATCGCATTTCCTGGAACTTACAAAACAATGGCATCCGCTTCCCATCTGCTCCAAAAGCCAAAGCAGGAAGTGATCCCCCTAGCGGAAGACAGGTGGTGCCCGGTACTTATAAGGTTTCAATAACCGTAGGAGATCAATCCGAATCGATTGATGTACAGGTAAAAGCCGATCCTAAATTGCCGATGAGTCAGGATGATTTTGTGGAGAAGGCCGAATTGCTGGACAGGCATTTGGGAAATATCGCTTTTGTTACGGCTGAAGTTGATCACCTGCGGGCAGCTGAAAAAAGCCTGGATCAAGTAAGCGCCAAACTTAAAGAAGTTGACAATGATGCCCATGAAATCTTGTACGATGAGGCTCAGGAACTCAAAAAGAAGATCAAAACCATCCTGAAAGGGATTTTACCCCCCAGAGATATTCAGGGCTTTAGCCGCAATCCAGAAATTCTGGAATACGGCATGTTGGGGGTAATCCGTAATCTTCAGAGTACGCTTTTCCCCTCAACGCCTGCACAAGTTTCTGCTGTTGATCAGGCGGAGAAGCAGATGGAGCCGCATATGGCAGCCATCAAGGAATTCTTTGAAGTAGATTGGAAAGTTTTCAAGAAGAAAGTAGATGATATTGAGCTGGATTGGTTAGGGGAATAAAATTATGCCCATTAGGCGAATACAATTAAAAAGGATGATTTTTGATGATTAGTATGGGTTTTCTTGCAACTTTTTAGAAAAGTTGCGCAAAATCGGAACGGCTAAACCAAGGCCACTTCGCATATCCGTCCGCCCACAGCCGTTCCAACTCCCGCACGCCTTTTTTTAAGTAAATGTCCTTGATATAATTGTTGAAAGTAAGACCTTTCGAATTCCTAAATGTAGTAAAGAATATGGGGTAGTGCGGAAGGGTTCAGAAATCCACAAAAGTCATTTCGAGGCTTGGAGGTGTGAGGGAATGCGTACCGAGAAATCATGTATTTTGAGAGAATTGATGTACATGATCTATCAGCCCTCCAATCATGGCGCAGGTCAAGCTTCGAGATGACCTTTGGTTTGATTGTGATGAACCCTTTCGCGACAGGCCCCATTTCCCTTATTGCGCGATTTAGGGAAATGCGCACAAGGCCATTGAGAATTCTGGCCATGCGGGTCGTTTCCCCTTTTCATGAAAAAGGGAAAGGGGGATAGCGCGGAAGGGGTCAGGAAGGGTTTAGAGAGGCTACTCAACCTTGACCATATCTCCTACCGTCTCAGCTATGCGATAGGAATTTCGATTGGGGTCAGTTCTACTGATCATTTCGCCCAGGAGACCCGTACTAAACAGGATAAATCCTAGAAGTACTGTAACAGAGCCGAACATAAGGGCGGGAATTCTATGCCCGAGTCCTTCGCCCAGAGCCAATTTGATAAAAGCCAGATAGGCCAGGGTAGAGCCTCCGATTACAGCAAATAATACGCCCCATGTACCGAAAAAGTGCATGGGCTTTTTTAAGTACTTCTGCGTAAATACGATGGTAAAAAGATCGAGGAAACCGTTGATAAATCGGTTTAAGCCAAATTTAGAGACTCCATATTTACGGGCTCTGTGCTCAACTACCTTTTCCCCTATCTTCTCAAATCCGGCCCATTTTGCAATGAGTGGGATTTGCCGATGCATTTCTCCATAGATTTCTATGGCTTTTACTACCTCACTGCGATAGGCCTTCAAACCACAATTGAAATCGTGAAGATTATGGATGCCCGAAACTTTGCGGGTGATGAAGTTGAAGAATTTGGAAGGAATGGTTTTGGAAATAGGGTCGTAGCGTTTCTTCTTCCAGCCGGACACCAGATCAAAACCATCTTCAGCAATCATTTTATATAATCCCGGGATTTCATCTGGACTATCCTGCAGATCTGCATCCATAGTAATGACCACATCTCCCTGAGTCGCCTGAAAGCCTACATGAAGGGCCGCAGACTTTCCATAATTTCGCCCAAACCGAATCCCCTTCAATTGTGGATACTTCTCTGTCATGCCCTGCACAACTTCCCAGGATTTATCCTTGCTCCCATCATCAACCATCAAAACTTCATAGCTGAAGTTATTCTCCTTCATGATACGATCAATCCATTCCATCAATTCTGGAATTGATTCATCTTCATTATATAAAGGCACTACAACAGAAATATCCATAGCATTCGGTGATATTGGTCGGCAAATTTAGGAAATATTAGGGATAGCCTAAGATCAAGCTTAGAAAATGTCCTTTATTGCCGAAAACTTGCCTCAGGATCAAGGATAAAGCAAATATTTGTTTCTAATCTGCTGAAATGCCCTAATCTCTTCCTGCCAGGAAGTATAAATTTCTTCTGTTGGTACTCCAGATTCCAGTTGTTGTTGAAATTCACCGCTTCCCGGCCATTTGTTAAACCCTTTTTTGAAGAAGGCTTTTTTATCGGGTGCCTGTGCGTATAGTTCTTTTATAATTTCTATACCTGCAATCAGGAGGGCTTTGCCTGAAACTCGGTTCGAGAATTTTATCCCCTTACAGGTTTCATCCTGAAACTTGGGGTATTTTGATTTGCCTGCTAAAGAAACAGGGGTAAAACTATAGGCTTCAGTTTCCAGGCCTTTGTAGCTGCCAGCTGCGGGTGTATACCAGGGGGCACCTACAATAGTAAAGGCATCATGTGTTCCTCTTCCTACACTGGCTGGAGTTGGTTCCAGCCAACAAATGGCCGGATATAAATATGCGCTGTATTCAGTACCGAGATTAGGAGAGGGGGGAATCCAGTCCAGACCGGTATCTTCCCAGCGCATGCTATGTACGTAGCCTTCACAGGGAACCACTTCGAGTTCTACCTTTAGGCCATCTGCTAGCCAGTTTTCTCCATTGACCATGTTAGCATATTCCGCGATGCTCATTCCATGGACAATGGGAATTTCGTGCATGCCGATAAAGGAATTGTTTCCGGCTTTCAAGACCGGACCATCTACATACCAGCCATTGGGATTGGGACGGTCGAGAACCATGATAGGAATGCCTTTCTCTGCACAGGCTTCCATCACATAAGTCATGGTACCGATATAGGTATAATGTCTAGAACCCACATCCTGAATATCAAAGATGACCATATCCAGCCCTTCCATCTGTTCTTTACTCGGCTTTTTATTTTTACCGTAAAGACTGATGATAGGAAGACCTGTTTTTGCATCTTTACCGCTTTCTACCGCTTCTCCAGCATCTGCCGTACCTCTGAATCCATGTTCAGGAGCAAAAACTTTCTCGACCTTTATTCCTGTACTTATGAGGCTATCTACTAGATGGGTTCCATTGCGGAATTGGGAGGTATGATTGGCTACAACAGCGATGGATTTCCCCTCAAGCTTAGCCAAATGCTGCTCAAAAAGCATTTCAGGACCTGTTTTGAGTGCGGCTCTGCGCTTGCTTTGCTCGTCTACTTGTTCTCCTTCCCTCATTTCTACAGCCTTTTGTTCGGCAGAAGAATTATTCTGGCCACTTCCCTCACAAGCGAAACTTAGAAAACAAGTGATCGTTACAAGTAATATGAGGCTTATTTTGGTATATTTGGCGGATTCCATTTGTGCACGAAATAAATTGAAAGGCTAAATTTACAATAATTTACAGGAGCAAAAATTAGCCCGGGAATGATTTTCGCATTTATTCAACTAATAGTTTGCTCTCAACGATAAAGGATATCTTTTGAATTTCGAATACTTCTTTGCCCGCAGAATGACCTTTGGTAGTGAAAGAGCTGCAACGGGTCTCGTAATCAAGCTTTACATTTTAAGTATAGCATTGGCTACGGCTACTATGGAGATTGCCTTGTCGGTAGTTACTGGCTTTGAAACGGAAATTCAACAGAAGGTTGTTGGCTTTAGCGCGGATGTGGTGCTTACTCATTATCTGGAGGATAAGCATAAAATCATGGAAGCTGTGCCCATTACCTATTCCGAGAGTTTGCGGGATTCTATTCTTTCTGTTTCCAATGTTGAATCTGTGAGTCCCTACATCCACCATGTTGCGGTCATGCAATCTTCAGAGTCCTGGGATGGCATAATGCTGAAAGGAGTGGATTCTGCTTATAACTGGAAATATATAGAATCAGTATTGCTGGAAGGTGAAATACCCGACTATTCGGGCTCTTCTGTTTCCAAGGATATAGTCATTTCGAAAAAACAATCTCAGAACTTTGGGCTGGAAGTTGGAGATCGGGCGCGCCTGATTTTTCAATCCCGAACCGGCAATAAATTGATACGAACCATTAAAGTTGCGGCAATCTATGAAACCGGTATGGAGGAGTTTGACAATCAATTTATGATTTGTCATATAGATCGATTGCGGCAGGTGTGGAAATGGGAGGATAATCAGGTCTCAGGTTTGGAAGTGGACCTCAAAAGTTTTGATAATTATGAACCCTACAAACTCAATTTGAGTGGCCTTCCGCTGGTCCAACGAGAGCCTTCAAATCTGATACAGACCACAGACTCGATTACACAAGTGGCTCGAATAGATCAAAAAGCCAGAGCAATCACAGATATAATGCCCGAGATTTTTGACTGGTTAAATCTCCAACACCAGAATGTATGGGTCATTCTGGGGCTCATGGTGGTTGTGGCTATCATCAATATGACGGGCGTAATTCTTATTTCGATTATAGAGCGAACCAAGACCATCGGGATATTGAAGGCCCTTGGCTTGTCTTCCGGACGGGTACAAAGACTTTTTATATTCAATGCCTTTTTCCTCATTAGCCTCGGAGTCATATTTGGCAATATTTTGGGATTAGGTCTCCTTTGGTCCCAATACACCTTCTCCTGGTTGAAAATTCCCCAGGCAGATTACTTTATCGATACGGTGCCTGTTTCCTGGGAATGGAGTAGCTTTTTTGCGGTAAATCTGGCGGTTGTTTTAATCAGTACCATTTTCATGTTTATCCCTACCCTGGTGATTGATAAAATCAGTCCTTTGAAGGCAATTCGTTTCGACTAAGCATTATAAACAGCCTGCTATTTATTTCCTTTCTCCCTGACTATTAAGGGTTTTCAGTAGTATAGCTTCTAGTAATTTTCCGCTATTTCGGATATATGGAGGGCTTTATTTTTGGCAATTATGAAATTTTTTGCCCATATTAAAAATAGTCACCTAGAATGCTTTTCCCAATCTCTTGTATTGAAACACCTTAAACTCTAAGAAATGAGAAAATCTCTTGTTCCTCCTCCTGTTTTACTGGAGCAATTCAATCTAAGATCCGGTCCCATAGAGAGGCCAGGATTTGAAAGATATGGCGTCGTCTTTTCTACCCACAAGGGCGCTACTGAAAATGATATAGATACTGCTGCTATCCTCGGGAAAACCCTGGTAAATACTGCCCTAAAAGGACCCGATGGAGAGTTCACGGTATTAGGGGGATATTTTGCAAAAAGGGTAAAAGATGACAAAGGCAATAATGCAGTCGAAATTTCCAAAGTATTTGGAGACGCACTGGATGCAAGTAAAGGATTTGGCTTAAGTGGAGGGAATGAAATGATTGGGGATAATTGGGAGCAAATGGCAAATGCTCCAACTGAGATTAGGAAAAAGTATGTAGATGAACGCAATTTTGGCGAAAGTGGTTGGACCTTCTTAACTAATTTTAAAGCTAAAAGATCTTTCTTCCCGCATAGCTCCAATGAGATTCATATTGTTGAGGACTGTCCGGAAATCAGATTCTCTCATTATACCTACAGTTATCCGGATGACAAGCTTATAAATGCAAGCTTTCACCTACGGGTCGAAGGAGAAGGAATAGAAGAATTTACCTGGAATATGGGCGATGGTAGTGATCCTATCAAAACCAAAAAACCAGAAGTAAAGCATACCTATGAAAGACCTTTTGGTGATGACGTAAGATTTACGGTCAGTGTAACAAGTTCAGGACCTGGTCCATGTGGAGATTCGGAATCGATAGGGATAAAGATTCCGGGAAGAGAGCATCCAGCTCTAAAGAGCGTAGAAGAAACTAAGCGTGAAAAATCCCAGGACAAAAAGGAAACTACCATTGATTTTGTTGCGACTCTGGAAAAAGCTGACAATCCTCACCTTACTTATACCTGGGATTTTGGAGATGGAAGTGATAAAGTAGTTAAGAAAGGACCGGATGGATTAAAAGCCACACATACCTATAAAAATGGAGATGACTTTTCTACGCATCAGGTGAGCGTGGATGGTAAAGGACCTGAAACTTGTGAAAGCTCAGTAATCACCAGTGTAAGGCTCGATCCCTCGCCTGTTGATTGTCCGGTTATTGGAGAAGTCAAACAGACCGATAAAAGGGAACTTAGTGATAGTCATGTTCAATTTACCATCAAAGCCGCATTTACCGGTGCTTCCCCCAGACAATTTATCTGGTCGTGGGAGGATGAAGGTAAAGAACAAATCAAAGTTACGGATGGACCGGAACTTACATTGGTTCTGAAAAGAGAGCAAGAGGACAATCGTCCGGTAATTATAGCATTGGATACCGTAGGGCCTGGTACGTGTAAAGGAGAATCCGATATTTGTGTTCATGTTCCTGGTTTGGTAGCCGACACCTGCCCCTGGTACATGAAAGCCTTCCCATATGTGCTGGCTTTGTTATTTACCATGCTCATGGGTGCTGTTATTACCTGCTATGTCGGTGTCAATATGGGGCAAGCCATAGAAGGTGCTCCCACAGATCATATGTACACCTGGACAATTGTCCTTGCGTTTGCGACTATGATCCTGGGTTTTATCTGGGCTGTGTTAGGGAAAAAATCTGCTTGTGGACCCCGGATTTGCAATATCCTATTAATCCTCGCGACAGGCTTGATTGGCTCCTCCATCTTCTCCGCCTTGATCGGCGAATGTTTCGAAAGCTATCTTCCTTTATTCTTCATTATGCTATTTCTCGGCATTATAACCGCTATTTATTATCAGCGGAGATGTAAGGACAAGCATACGATTACTCAGATAGCGATTTTTATTGCTATGGGTGTACTGGCAGTGATACTTGCTGTATCCATGCATGCCAATCCTGTGCTGCAGTGTTTGCAGTAATGGTAATCTGATAAATCTGAAACTGATTTGGGAACATTTTTTCTCAAATCAGTTTCTTTTTTTAGGGGAAATTAATTCCCTTCCGAAAAGCTAATTCAAATTAACAGATATGAAAAGATTGATCGCGCTATTACTACTAAGTATCCCCTTCCTGCTTTTTGCCCAAACAGATGAGCATAAAACGGAAAAGGGGAGCCTGAAAATCCATCCGGTTCTCCATGCAACTATGGTACTCGAATGGAACGGATTGACGGTATATGTAGATCCTTATGGTGGTCCGGAAAAATTCGAGAATTTTGAAGCGCCGGATTTGGTATTGATAACAGATATCCATGGGGATCACCTGAACAAATCAACCCTGGAGAAACTGGATCTTTCCAAAGCACAAATCATTGCTCCTAAAGCCGTCATAGATAAACTGGGGGACTTAAGCTATGCTTCTGATTTTGCTTTATCCAATGGTTCCAAAATGGAGACCCAGGGAATAGAAATTATGGCTATTCCTATGTACAACCTTCCTGAAACAGCTGATTCTCGCCACCCCAAAGGTAGAGGGAATGGATATGTGCTTACCATCGGAGGAAAAAGACTATACGTTTCTGGAGATACCGAGGATATTCAGGAGATGCGAGCCCTGAAGAACATTGATTATGCCTTTGTTTGTATGAACTTGCCCTATACGATGGATGTCGAGGCCGCTGCCAGCGCTGTGATTGAATTCTCTCCCAAAATTGTATACCCTTTTCATTATCGGGGTGGCGGCGGAAAATTCAGTGATGTAGAAGCCTTTAAAAAACTCGTCAATAGTGGCAATGAAAAAGTTGAGGTAAGATTGCGAAATTGGTATCCGGAAAAGTAGTTTTTCTTAGGGAAATATCTCATCTTCCGATAAGAAAATTACTTATGAACTACCAAGCTTCTCCTCAAAGATATGCAACGATGCAATACCGTCGTTGTGGAAACAGTGGCCTGAAATTACCAGCGATCTCTCTGGGACTCTGGCATAATTTCGGTCATGTAGATGTACTCGAAAATAGTCGAGCCATGCTCAGAATGGCTTTTGACCGTGGAATAACCCATTTTGACCTGGCCAACAATTATGGTCCACCTCCTGGTTCGGCGGAAGAGAACTTCGGCCGCATCCTGAAAGAAGATTTTCGTTCTTATAGGGATGAACTCATCATCTCCTCTAAAGCCGGTTATCTCATGTGGGACGGCCCCTATGGAGAATGGGGCTCTAAGAAATACCTGGTTGCCAGTATGGACCAAAGTCTCAAGAGAATGGGACTGGACTATGTTGACATTTTTTATTCTCACAGACCTGATCCGGAAACTCCATTGGAGGAGACCATGGCCACCCTGGATCTATTTGTTCGGCAGGGGAAAGCCCTCTACGTGGGCATCTCTAATTACGATGCAGAGCAAACGAAAAGAGCTGTGGAAATCCTGGATAGCCTGGGAACTCCCTGTCTTATCCATCAACCCAAATATTCTATGTTGGTGAGATGGGTTGAAGAGGCTTTGTTAGATGTATTGGAAGATAAAGGAGTAGGATGCATTCCATTTTCTCCTCTTGCTCAGGGCCTGCTGACTGATAAATATTTGAAAGGGATTCCGGCAGATTCACGTGCAGGAAAATCGCATGGTTTTCTGCAAAAAGATGAAGTCAATGAGGAGGTTCTTACAAAAATAAGAGCCCTGCATGCCATAGCAGAAAGAAGGGGGCAAAGTCTTGCTCAGATGGCCATTGCCTGGCTGTTGAAAGATGATAGAGTTACCTCTGTTTTGATAGGAGCAAGTAGACCCGCTCAATTGGCTAACTCTCTGGATAGTCTAAACAATTTATCTTTTTCTGAGGCAGAGCTGGATGAGATAGAGGGAATACTAAAAAATAAGCCTTAGTCATAGGGTTTCCTGAGTTCACAGATAATCGCATTAGCATCTGTAAAGGAAAATTTGCCCATAAGTCTTAGTCCGGTCGTAAGCATGAAGTTGGGAGGAGATAAAATAACTTTGCCCATCTTCTCTGCTTTTCTGTCCATACTTGCTATGAAACTGGGAGCGTAGGGATCGGCCTGTAAATAGGCCTCCTCAGCAATCTTCCAGGCTAATTTCCGTGATCTTTTTAGGCTGAAGGATGCCATGAGCTCATCTGCTTTGCCCAGAAGGAAATCAGCTGACTTCCAAATCAGGGAAAAGGTATTCAATCTATCTTGAACCTCTTCGATCATCTCCTGCAATAAATAATTTATCTCCAGAAAGTCAGCTTCTACCTGCTTCAGTTGACCTGCAGTTTTAGCAACTTTGGCTGCTGATAGTCCTAAATCCAGGTTGATATGTGCATTGATCCCCAGTAAAAGATGCTGCAATACAATCAGGTCATCTCTCTGATGCTGATCGAAAGCCAGTTTCCAGGATTGGGTAGTCTTTTCACTTTTGAGGTACCGATCAAGGGCTTCAAAATAGCGATTGGCAAATACTACGTCCAACTTTTCCATGCCTCCTCCATCTGCAAATCGCTGGATTTTGATTCCATTTGCAACTCGGATAGTAACGGCTTGATAAAGAGCCGGAAAGAAGCCAAGGGGATTGTTTTGTTCTTCCGCCCAGTCTATGATCCGACCTAATTGATCGATCACTTCATCAATACTACAGGTTTCGCGATTGATGTAGATGGGCTTTAGGGCTGAATTACTCATAGCTTTTCCAAATACAGCAAAAGGTAGAAATAATTTACATGAATGAAAAAGGGGCAGTGAAAACTGCCCCCTGGAATATCTGATATTAAGTTTAGTGCATGATAAAGCCTCCTCCCTGACCCTCGCTTTTCAAGCCTACTCTGGATAAGGAGTAGGTGAAGCTAAGCAGGAAGTAGCGACTTAGGGTGGCGGTACTTATTTCTTCTATGTAGTTGAAGTTACTATTTCGACTAAATCCGAGGTTTCTCTGAAGCATATCAAAGGCAGAGAGTTTGAGTTGACCTCGATTGTTTTTTAGGATAAATCTGGAAATGCTGGCTCTCCAAAGGGGAATACTTTGTTGCCCAAATTCATCATCTGTGTAGATATTGTAGTCAATATCTGTTTCTACATTCCAGCTCTTGCCGAGGTTGAGAATGAGGGTCGCATTATAGCTCTGATTCAGAAAGGTTCTGTTCAATTCACTACTCACAGAGTAATCCGTGAGATTATGGCCGAAAGTAGCTCCCACACTGATATCAATGACGTCTTTGTTGCGATTGTCGATACGAAGCCCCACAGAGCTGTTGAGACGATTTACGAGGTTCTCAACTTCATTGAGGAAGAGGAAGCTACGCATGGCAGTTACATTTCCATTTAAGCCAATTTTGATCCCCAAAGGTTTGATCGGAGTACTAAAGTTCAGGTAAGTGGTTACCCGAAGATCATTATCCACATTGACTGGTGAGGTTATCTGCCTGAAGAGACTATCTACAAATCTGGCATTGGTGATTTTAAATTGAGTATAAGTTGCATTGACCATCACCATAAAGCTGGTGAAACTGAACTGGTCATATTTCATATAATGCAGGCTGGCATTATGAGAATACTCAGGTCTCAAATTGGGATTTCCTTCATAAATACTGAGGGGATCACTATTGTCAACAATCGGTTGTAATTGTTCCAGACTGGGCTCGCGAAGATTTGTCCGATAGTTGAAACTCAGATTTTCTGCTGTAGCGATGTCCCAGTTCCAATTCATTTTGGGCAAAAGGGCATAAAATTCCTGGTTGATGGGAAGCCCTGTATTTCCGGGAGTACCTTTAAGAGAAGACTGCTGGCCATCTACTCCTATACTCATCGTATGCTTTTTCTTATTGACCCTGAGGTCGGTCCCAAAGCGATTGTATCGATAATCAGAGTCATAAAAATTACTCAAAATCTCATTTCTTACCCAGGGATCAAGGTTCCGTAAATCGAAATCAAATACATCCCTGATCAGGTCATACTGATTGTTTCTATGGGAAGCTGATAGTCCTAAATAAAGGCCCTTTGAAAGAGGCTCTGTATAGTTTAGCCTGAGGTTATAATTGGTAGTTTTCGTATTCTGAAATTGACTTTGGTTTACGGTATCCACAAATGCGAACAAGGGATTAGGATCGAAAAAGCTATTGATCGAATTGATAAAAGCTTCCTGATCATTATCTCTATCACTCACACTCAATGAAGTACTAAAGGTTCTTCCTTTCTTCTGGAAGCGCTTGCGATAAATTAGGGTGCCTGAAAGATTCAATTGATTTCCCTCAGAGGTATTATCCCGAAGGCTGTTGTTTTCCGGATTTCTTTCTGTATTGAGGGTCAGTCTTTCGCTATTATTCATCACGCTCCCATCATTGAAACCAATGTTTCCCCGAAAAATGAGGTTCTGGCTAGAATCAATTTTATGTTTGAGGTTGAAATTGAACCTGTGATTTTTGCTTCTGCTTTCCTGTAGCTGCTTTTCTTCGGTAAAGAAGTCTCCATCGTTGATAAAGTTCTGGCGATTGGTACTTCGATCCAGATCTGTGATCACTTCATTGTAGAAATAGGAACTTTGCCATTCGGTTTTCTTATTGAAGTCATAGTTGAAATTTATCCCTCCTGCATTGGTAGTGGTAAAGCCATTTGCCTGATTCATGCCCAGAGGAATACCCATGCCTCCGCCATTTATGCTGAGGCTCATTCCTCCTCCTCCTCCTCCGCCGCCAGATGACATCATATTGCCCAGACCTCCCATGAACTGAATATAGTCATTGAAAGAGAAGCCTTGTTGGTTGGTATTGTTGAACATACCCAGGGCTGAAAGCTGAAGCTTTTTGCTAAAACGATTGATATTGAAATTCCCTTCATATCGATCTTCTGTTCCATATCCTCCTCTGATCTTTCCGAAAGCTCCCTGCTTCTTTCCGTCTTTTAGTTTGAGGTTAATGGTTTTATTTCGCTCTCCATCATCAATTCCCGAGAATTCGGCCATTTCTGATTTCTTATCAAAAACCTGGACCTTGTCTACTGCATCGGCTGGAAGATTTTTAGTGGCAATGGTGGGATCATCTCCAAAAAACTCCTTACCATCTACCAGAATTTTCTGGACATTTTCACCTTGTGCTTTTACACTTCCATCTCGTTCTACTTCTACGCCCGGCAATTTTCGCAGGAGATCCTCTACGGCTGCATTGGGCTGCACTTTGAATGAGCCGGCATTGTATTCTACCGTATCTTTTTTTAGGAGAATGGGAGTTTGCTCGGCTTCTATAGCTACCTCATCCAAACTCAGGTCCTGTTCTTCCATTAATATGGTACCGATATCTCTTGTTTCCTGATCTATCTGATCGATGTTCAGTTCCTGAGAAATCTTTTTGTATCCAATAAAGGTTACCTGTAAAAGGTATTCCCCGACAGGGATGCGCCGAAATTTAAAGCTTCCATCTTTATTGGAAAGGGCAAAGCTGACCATAATAGAATCAGCAGCATTAAGGACTACAACAGTAGCTCCTTTCAGGGGCTGATTTTCCTCATCGATAATTTTCCCAACAAGCTCAAGCGAACTCTTTTGGGCGAAAAGAAGTTGAGAAAAGGACAGCAAGAAAAAGACAAGTAGTAAATGTGGGGATTTCATAAATACTAAGGGCTTACAACAAACTTACAAAAGAGGAGTCAATAAAAATTTTGCTTCAACTCCTTTTTCCACGTTTGAACCCAATAGTTTCATTCACAAAACAGATCGAACTGGACCAAAGGTAATTCATATAATGATGCTGAATTCTAAAGAAAAGGTTAAAATATTGTTAATGAATAAGGGTTGAAGCGGGCAAGAAGATTGGCATTGCTGGGCTTTTTTGGCAACTTGCAGGGCTTTTGATGAAAATGATATGATTGAAATTGGTATTTACCAGGATTTATTGATCAATCGGAGCAGCCCGGTCGGTTTATTCCTCAAGGCTGTAGACGGAGAGGAAGAAGTCTTGCTTCCCAATAAGTATTTATTGGAAGAGATGGAACCTGGGAAAATGGTTCGGGTCTTTGTTTATAGAGATACCCAGGATCGCAAAGTGGCCACTACAGAGGAACCTTTATTGATTTTGAATCAATTTGGCTATCTCAAAGTAGCGGAAGTGAATAATGTGGGTGCATTTTTAGATTGGGGTTTGGTGGAGAAACAATTGATGGTTCCTTTTAAAAACCAGAAGAATAAGATGCAGCAGAATAAATCTTATCTGGTTTATCTCTACAAGGACAATCTGAGTGATCGGCTGGTTGCTAGCAGTCGAATTGATTCTTTTTTGAAAGAGAGTCCTGTGGGAGTTTTGACCCGAGGACGGGAAGTAGACCTGATTGTCCGTGGAAAAAGTGATATGGGTGTCAGTGTTATTGTCGATCAAGCTTATAAAGGCCTCATTTTTAATAATGAACTATTCCGGGAATTGGCATTCGGTCAGGAAATCAAAGGCTATGTAAAACAGGTCCGCGAAGATGGGAAACTGGACATCAGTTTGGAACCCATAGGTGTTGCCAGTATCGAACCTAATGCCGATCTGATCCTTAGTGCTCTTCGGAAAGCTGAGGGTTTTCTACCTTTTACGGATAAAAGTGATCCTGATGCTATTCGTCAGAAATTTGGGATCAGCAAAAAACTATTCAAAAAAGCCATCGGATCTCTTTACAAACAAAGAATGATTGAGTTGAAATCCGATGGGATTTACTTGAGCAAAGACTAAAGAGACTACCTCTCATTTTCTGAGATTTACTCCCTTTCATCTAAATTATGATTCTAGCCAGGCCCAGGTGAATATTCGCTTAAAAAAAATGAGAAGGCTAGATATGAGAAGTAAGTTAAAGAAGAGGCTGATTAGACCTGCATAAAACCTCCAACCTTCATAGTTTCCTATAAGCGGAACCTGCTCCTGAAAATCATTGATGAAATGTAAAATGGAAGTTGCGTAAGCAAAAAATATGAATACGCGGGTAATTTTATTGAATTTCTCCATAATTAGGGTATTTATTCGCCGCAACCATCACAATTGCCAGTCGCACCATTTAAGCCTCCATAAACAGCACCTACCACTCCGCCACCAATACAGCCAACAACCGCTCCTTTTGCGGCAGTAAATGGGCCTCCAATCGCTCCGACAATTGCTGCTGTTCCTCCAACGCTTGTACATCCACCTACTATTCCTTCAAGGGCTCCCCCTATAATTCCTGAAGCACATTCTCCCCAGGATTCCCACCAACCACATTTTTTGGCTCTTTTTTCTCCTTCCCCCTTGGTGCGGAAGAATTTTTCAAATTCGTCTGGATGTTCATTGAATAGATTTAGGATTCCTATCATGACAACATAAGTTTGCTGTTCTACTTCGTTACCTTGCCCTTCTTCCAGTTTTTGGTTCAATTTAGAAACAGCTTCTTCATAGGTATCAAAAGAATAAATGAGCTTCTGGAGCTCTGTATATTCTGAAGCTTTAGTTAGGCTGGAGCCTGTACTCATTCTTTTATATTGCAGGTCAAAGCTGTCGAAGGAATCCTGGCTTTCGTATGTACTCCACAAGACATTTTTAAATACTTCCTTGAGCTTGGAGGCCTTGTTCGCTGTATTTCCTCGCATAGCTTCACTTACATGAGAAAAGAGCTCTTGTATTTCTGTTTGAAATAGCAAGATTTCTTCATTTCGAACTTGTTCAATTCCCACTTCTTCCTGGCTACAAGCCTGAAATAGGGGAGAGATCGTGAGTAGTATGGTGGCTGTTAGGGTAATAATTAGGTTCTTTTTCATGTTTACATTCATTGTGAGTTGTGTTATTGTGTTTTCCTTAACTCGGTAATTCTTTCTCATGCGCTTTTCAGTTTCGCGCCTGGCATAGGTATATGGTGGATCAGCCAGAAATATCCACTATTGCTGGAGGGTCAGTCCTGTAATGACCGGCAGGGTGTTTTAGAGGGTTGATTGAAATGTGTACGATAGCTAAGGAGGATAAATCCTCTCAATAGGATAAGACCCCAAAGCAACTAGCTATGTCAACATGGGGATAAAAAAAAGTGTAAAAATCTACTAATTAGGGAAGCCACTCGATTTCCAAATAATGGTTTTCATGGAACTTCAGGCCATCTGCCCCGGGTTTACCTTTGGTGACGAATTGACTATGGGGAAGGCTAATATTATCGATAGATTTAAAGTCATCGAATCGAGCGGATAATGCCAGAATCCTTGCTTTATCTCTTACGGTAAAATAGAGGTATTCTATGAAAAAGGTAGCAGGGTCAAGGTATAGAATAAATTGATCATACTCTGCATTTGCTTCTTCACTGCCCCAAATGGCATAAATGAGTTCATAATCTTTTTCACCCACTTTCTCCTGACCAGCATAGATGATATGTTCTGCCTCTGATATTCTAAAGGGAAACTGGAACCAATAGTTTTTGAACAGGAGCTTATCCTTCATGGTTTCATTCTCTTCTTTCACTTCCTTTCCTTCTTCCTTGCTAAAGGTTTCTCCATTTTTTATGGCCCAATAAGTACCTTGTGTAGGCCCATTTTTCAGGATCAGGGAACTATTATCTTCACCCAACTCAGATATCATCTCAAATATCTGTGGCAGGGTATCCCATCGACCAATTATATTATTTCCATACCAGTCTGCGACTTGGACAAAACGAGCTTGCTTTTTGTCCAGCCAGTTATTTTTACCTCCATAAGCCTCTTGCATTTTATGTAAAAGCTCTTTCCCTTTTTGATAATCTGCATCTGAAAGATTATTCCTTAGATATTCATTGCGGATATCTTTAGGTTTCGGGCCTTCGCAGGATAAAAACAAGAGGCTAATCGAGAATACTATGAAATAGAGGGTTTTCATTTTTGGAGTATTTACTGAGCTGTACCTGGCAGCTGGTCTTTGTATTTATCCCAATTGTTGACAATCTCAAGTACAACAGGACTCCCCACCTGGTAAGCAGCTTCGAGAGAAGGAATATAAGCGGTATATCCTTTGCCCAATTTTTCCCCAGCAATACTTTCCTGAGCGGTGATGCCAGGCCATTGCATGGTGAAGTTGGAGGCAGTGCGGAGAACGAGTAAACGTTCTTTATCCACTTTTCCGGCTTTCTCCAATCTATCCAGGGCATGATAGGTCCCCATTTCCTCCATAGCAGAAGTGACAAAGTTTCCCTTTCCATTCGACCAATACTTCACCCAGTCATTTGCCCATTCATTAAATAGCTTTCCATGCCAATAGGTGCTGGCCGCTAATTGGTCTCCTTTCATTACGATAGGTTTCATTGATTCAACCGCATAGCCCGTATATTGCTCGCGCATGGTTTTGATCTTTTCGTTGTCAGCCAGCTCGATATCTTTGGTCATTTGATAGGCCCAGTCAACCATTTGAGGATTGAGTCTCGCTACTGCACCTTCATCATCTTCCTGCTTGGGTTGTTCGTAGGGTTTTGTTTTCCTTAGGGGAAAATAGCCGGTTGTCCAATCCTCCGGAATTTCACGCGCATCGATCTGGTGAGACAAATCTCCATCGACCAACCACTCTGCCCAGGCTGCCGAACCAGTAGGAGCATCCTCGGGATCAACTCCGGAAATACCTGCTACTAACCAGTAGGCATCCCTAAGATCAAATCTTTCATCCATCCCCAAGCCCATAATAGAAGCTGCAGCTCTGATGTTTCCTACTCCGGTCATAATTCCCAATACCTGCAAGTCCGGATTGTACCTCAATTGTCTGTAGCCCTGAGGAAAAGCAAGGCTATCCTGCAAGGGCAGTCTTTCTACCCAATACTGAAACTCTCCGGGCAAATCTCCTGTTTCCTGGCCTTTCTCGAACATGGAAACGAGTACCAGCTTGACGGGAAGTTTTTCGGTTTTTTGAGGGGAGGTACAGGAAGCGGCAAAAAGAAATGCCAGGAAAAATGGGATGTAGCGATTCATAGGTATTGTTTAGGTCAATAGGAAGTTGAACACAAATCTATTCCTTTTCTGAGGATTTTCTTTTCCTCAGATATGTCTCATTCGAAGTTATATTCCAATTTGCGATTGCATCTGTGACAAAATTTTGCCAACGATGCTCCCAGACTTTCATAGCATGGGCTTTTTCTTCTGGCCCAAGGGCGGCATGTTCTATGCTGTTTTTGCACAATTCCCTGAGCGTAGCTAAATCCAGCTCCCAAGCCATGTAAGCTGACCAGAAATCATAGGATAAGCCTTTGTAATTAAAGAGTTGAGGATCATCTGAAGAGATAACTACCTCCAATCCATTTCGAATATAGGTACTTGCAGGATGCATGCGCAGGTCTCTAACATATCCTAGGATTTGATTGCTCAATGGACTCACCTCGATACAAATATCTTTCTCTTTTACCACTTTCATCAATTGTGGGAAACGAAAAAGGTTGAATCCATGTCCGATACGTTTTGATCCTAGCAATACAGCATCATACAGATTGCTCACATGCATCCAGGAACTTTCTCCATCATGTAGATAGAGATTGAAGTCCAGCTTTTGATTCTGAATTTCCCTTTTCAGTTTGAGGAATGCTGCTGCATGGTAAAGGGTTGGGTTACCATTGTCTTCTTCCGCTACCAGATCATAGCCTTTTATCAAATCCGGATCTTCTTTATGGGCTTCGAGCGCTGCGAACATATCTTTTTCGATAAATTCTTTGTCCAGAAAACGAAGATTGGCCCAGATCAGGCTCATGCTAAATTCCGGATCCAACTCTCTGGCTCTTGCATAAGCTTCCCGAATTATGGCCATGACTTCAGCATGTGGGGTAGTGGAGGATTCCAGGGTATAGAGGTGTTCGTCATAGCGTCCTCTCAACTCTATATGTTGAATATTGTCTTCAATATGGTCTTTGAGTCCCTGGTAAAAGTACTCAGCGAAAACGGGTTTATAATAGGTGAATCCATAAACCCTTTCGAAAATGGCTTCAAACTCATACCAGATATCAACAGAATCTCCCTCAATGCTTTCGTCAAAGGTCAGTAGAGCCTTTAACTTTTCTTTGAAATCCGGAATTCTTTGATCCAGTTCTTTTGCAGGATAAAATCCTTGCGGAGCCTGCCCCTGTTTATAGGCATACATTTTCCCTTTGAGGAAGCTTTTGTTGTCCTCTTCCCAAAAGACATGTATCTCAGGTGTGTGAATGGCTTTGTCAAGGATCCATTCCACATTTGTCATAGCCAGATCGTGCAGATGTAAAATACCTCCTTTGGGCATCCTGTGAATAAGGTCAAAGAAAGGGTTGGCCTCAATATGGCTTTTAGACTGGTAGAAATTGCGGGCGGGAGGAAAGAAATGCTCAGCCTTATATGCTTCAAGCATACTCCTCTGGTATTCCTTCATTTTTTCATTGAGCAGCTTTTCTTCTACGGAAAGAAGGGTGTTTCTACTCAAAAAATCCAAACTGTCTGTTTGCATCAGAGCCTCTCGTTGAAGGAGATACTCTTGGAGATCAACATTTGTTTGGGAATAGAGATTGGAGCAGATGATGAGAAGAAAGAGCAGTGAATATCTTATCATAGGTTGAATCGAAATTCCGCCAAAATTAAGAATTTTTTACTTACTTATGCCCTTCTTAGAGATTAAGTTTTTATAACTACTATATTATTACTAGCTGAAATTCATGGATAAGTTCTTCCAATTATCCCAAAAGGGGAGCAACGTCCGGACAGAAATCATCGCCGGTCTGACCACCTTTTTAACCATGTCATATATCATCTTTGTCAATCCGGAAATGCTGGGGAAAACAGGGATGGATACGGGGGCCGTTCTGGTCGCAACCTGTATTGCTTCTGCGATCGGAAGTTTGTTGATCGGTCTATTGGCAAACTATCCTTTTGCTCAGGCCCCAGGTATGGGATTGAATGCTTTTTTTGTGTACACCGTCGTCATGGGATTGGGCTACACCTGGCAGCAAGGACTTGCGATTGTCTTTCTTTCTGGCCTGATATTTATCCTGTTGACAATTACTGGATTACGAAAAAGCATCATTGATGCTATTCCGGCCAATCTGAAATTTGCCATCGCTCCGGGCATAGGTCTATTTATTGCGCTGATCGGATTGAAGAATGCGGGCATCGTAAATATGGAAGGACCTGTACTGGATTTGGGAGATGTGAATTCTGCTCCGGTTTTACTGGGGATCATCGGATTTGTTCTCCTGACTGCACTTATGGTTATGAAAGTACGTTTTGCCATGCTTTGGGCGATATTGGGTACTACATTGTTGGGTATTCCTATGGGAGTTACCCAATTGCCGGATTCCTATAGCTTCTCGGAAATCAGTTTATCAGAGACGGCTTTTCAGCTGGATCTGGCTGGATTGTTTACCCCCCCGGAAGGGCAGAGTGGTGCAGGGATGATTTTCACTGCTATCCTGGTTATTCTGAGTTTCACCCTGGTTGACCTCTTCGATACTTTTGGGACCCTGATCGGAACCGCAGCCAAGGGGGATTTGCTGGATGAAAATGGGAACTTACCTCGTATGGAAAAAGCATTATTGGCAGATGCGAGTGCGACATTGATTGGATCATTGCTCGGAACATCAACAGTTACTACCTATATAGAAAGTGGTTCGGGTATTGTTGCCGGAGGGCGAACGGGATTGACCGCGGTGAGTGCTGCAGTATTTTTCCTGCTGGCTATATTTTTGGCACCGGTTGCCGGGATTGTACCTGCGGCAGCTACCTCTCCGGTATTGATCATGGTTGGTTTGCTGATGCTCGAAAGTATTCAGAAGATCGATCTGAGTGATTTGGAAACATCCGTTCCTGCTTTATTATTGATCATCTTCATGCCTTTTACCTATAGCATTGCCAATGGGATCGCCATAGGGATGATGTTTTATGTGTTGGTGAATGTATTTAAAGGAAATGCAAAATCCGTACATCCAATTCTATACATTTTAGTACTGCTTTTCGTACTTCAGTATGTTATGATATAATTAAATCTTCAAGAGGAGTTTTCAAAATTAGAAATTATGACTAGCTTGCGGCGTCTTTTAGGGTGATACCTGAAAACACCGAAAGGTTACATGTACACGAGTAGAAATTATTGGAAAGCTTCAATGCGACCTTATATTTATAGGAAGGTCCATTTTAATCTAAGATCTATACAAAACTTAGTATAAAAGACTGCGCGCATTTGCCACTGGCAAATGCGCGTTTATCATTTATGTATTCGTTCTTTTTTAATCTTATCTAACTTAATTAAAAACTAAACATGCAAAAAGCCTTTACTATTCTGATTATGGCTTTGCTGGCCATTGGAATTGTTCCCAATGCTTTGGGACAGGGCACGACCACTTCTACAATGAACGGAAGGGTCACTGGCGATGACGGCAACGGATTAGCCGCCGCCACTGTAATTGCTATTCATGGTCCTACGGGTTCTTAGTTTGGTACCCTTACCAATGATGAAGGATATTTCCGTATCCCCAACATGCGTGTAGGTGGTCCTTACAAAGTAACTGCTACTTTTGTAGGCTATGAGCAATCTTCGCAAGAAGGGATCTACCTTACTTTGGGTCAAACCTACCGGGTAAACCTGAGAATGAGTAGCAAGGATATCCTTCTGGAAGAGGTTGTAATCTCAGCGGGTTCCGGAGACCTTTTCGATGGTAACCGTACAGGTGCGGAGACTTTTGTAGGAAAAGAAGCAATCAATACGCTTCCTACGGTTGACCGTAACTTCCTTCAGGACTTTGCAAGACTTGATCCCCGTACTTCTCCTTCTCAGAAAGGAAATGCAAACGGTGGTGGATTGTCTGTTGCAGGGATGAACAACCGATACAATGCTATCTACTTTGATGGTGCTGTTAACAATGATGTTTTTGGTTTGGCTAACTCAGGAACCAATGGTGGACAGGCAGGTATCAGTCCTATTTCGCCAGATGCAATTGAGCAGATCTCTGTTGTATTGGCTCCTTTTGATGTAAAATATGGTGGTTTCGCCGGAGCAAGTATCAATGCAGTAACTCGTAGTGGTACCAATGAATTTGAAGGATCTGTTTATGGATTCTACAAAGATCAAAATCTTGCAGGTAAAACACCTGGAGATGATATCGCTAACAGAACACAACTTGATCCTTTTACTTCTTATACTACCGGTTTCAGACTTGGTGGTCCGATAATCAAGGATAAGCTTTTCTTCTTTACCAACTTTGAGATTCAAAGAGATGAAGAACCTAAGCCTTTCTCTTTTGCTGATTATCAAGGAAGTGCTGATGCTGCTAAGATTGACGAATTGGTAAATTACCTGGATAATACCTACAATTATAATCCTGGTGGATATTTGAACAATGCAACGGATCGTTCTACTGATAGATTCCTGGCTAAATTGGACTGGAACATCAATGAGAACAACAAAATGTCTCTTCGTTACTCTTATGTAAAAGGAGTTGAGTCTGATGTATTGAGACCTAGTAATACTACCCTTCCTTTCGAGAATGTAGGTGTATTCTTCCCTTCAACTACCAACTCTGCAGCTTTAGAACTTAAAAGTACGATCAGCAGCAGTGTCTTCAACAACCTGGTTGTGAGTTTGACAACTGTTCGTGATGACCGTGATATTCTGGGAGATCCATTCCCTCAGGTTCAGGCTCAGGACGGAAACGGATTGGTTTTGTTTGGTACAGATAATTTCTCTTACTCAAACATTGTAAACCAGGATGTATTTACTGTTACAGACAACCTGACTATCAGTAAAGGTCGTCACAACTTCACCTTCGGAACGCATAACGAATTTTTCAAAATTCAGAACCTCTTTGCCATCTTCTCTACTCCAAGATATTTCTATGACAATGTTTTGGATGATAATGGTAACGTAATCCAGACTGGTTTGGATCTCTTCATGAGTGGTGCTCCTGGTTTCTCTCTCTTTGGACATGAGCAACCAACTACTCCTGGCGATGCTGCTTCTGTAAGATTTGGTGATGAGGCTGATAACCTCGGGCCTACCTTCAATGCGATGCAGTTGGCTTTCTATGCACAGGACGAATGGGACGTCAACGATAACTTCAAGCTTTCTTACGGATTGCGCGCTGATATCCCGATTTTTACGGATGATCCTCCTTTGGATAATGCAGCTTTCAATAGCGAAACTATTCCCGTTCTTGAAGCAGCTGGATATGATTTGAAAGGTGCTCAGGCAAGTAAAGCTCCTAGTACTTCTATCATGATCTCTCCTCGTATCGGTTTCAACTGGGACGTTAATGGAGATCAGAAGACTCAGGTTCGTGGTGGTGCAGGTATCTTCACCTCCAGAGTGCCCTGGGTATGGCCAGGCGGTATGTTCATCCGTAATGGTTTGAACTCAAGCTTCAATGCTTCTTTCGGACCTTTCCGTGCGACTCCTGATTCCTGGAGAGAGCGTCTTACCCTGACTTCTCCTTCCGGTGATGTTGACTTGTTTGCTGAGAACTTCAAGTATCCTCAGTTCTTCCGTTCTTCTGTTGCCTGGGATCAAAAGCTTCCCGGTGGATTTATCCTGACATTGGAAGGAATCTTCACGAAGGCGCTGAACGATATGGATGTGAAGAATGTTAACCTCGCTCCTTCTACTGATAATCTTGATGGTGCTGATCAGCGTCCCATCTTTAGTGGAGATGTTGTTGATGATACCTATTCAAGAGTAACTCTGGTAGATAATACCAGCAAAGGATATACTGGAAACTTCACGGTACAACTTCAAAAACCATTCTCTGACAACTGGTTGGGTAGCATTGCTTACTCATTCACTCGTTCTGAGTCTCTTTTTGAAGGAACTGGATTTATCAACTCTACTAACTGGAGAGATAACACTTCTGTAATGGGACGTAACAATCCTATTGTAACCAGAAGTACATTTGATGCCGGTTCAAGAATCAGTGCCTTCCTTGCCAAGCGTTTCGAATATGGTAACGGAAACCTGTCAACTACTATCTCCTTGTTCTACAATGGACAAGCAGGTCAGCCATTCTCTTACGTTTACCAAAACGGAGACAACTTTACCAATGAGGATAGTGAAGATAGCAGAGCTTTGATTTATGTTCCTGCTTCTCAAGGCGATATTGTATTTGCTGATGCTGCTACAGCTTCTCAGCAATGGGCCGCTTTGGATGCTTATATCGAAGCTGATCCTTACTTGAGTACTGTTCGTGGTGAGTATGTTGAAAGAAACCGTTCCAGAACTCCTTTCGAGCACCTCTTCGACTTGAAGATCGCTCAGGATATCTCTTTCAATGTTGGAAACAAAAGACATACAGTACAGATTTCTTACGATATCTTTAACGTAGCTAACCTGATCAACCCAGAGTGGGGTAAGTCTTACTTCGTAGATGATGGATACTTCCGTCTGATTCGCTTTGTTGACTTCTTGCCTGGAACCAATCAGCCTACCTTTGCATTTGACGGCGTGGATGGAGAGCCTTACAGCTTGATCCAGACTGGAACTAGAAGTGCAAGATGGTACAGCCAGATCGGTCTGCGTTACTCTTTCTAATTTGAAAGAAAGCTCTCTAAGAGCATAGATATAAAAAAAGCCCGCATCACAAGATGCGGGCTTTTTTATTTGATCGAAATGAAAATCTAATTTCGAATAATGATTCTTCCTCCTCCAGAACCGCCCATTTCCATTTGCATCTCTTTCATTTTTTCTTCCTGAATCTTCTTGAACTCATCACGGCTAACAACCTTTCCTTTTTTAGGCTCTTCCATCATTTTCTTATCCACTTTCTCAAAAGTGATAGCTGTTGCATAGATTTTCAGCTTTCCTTCCTGTGCCTCTAATTCGAGGATCATTCCGGGCAGCTGGCCATATTTACCAGGGCCTCCTGAAACAGGTATTTCCGGGGCAAACCAGGCAATGACTTTCTCTTCCCCCTCACCTGAAGTTGCTTGCTGACAGGTGTATCCCATCACTTCTTTGCTTTCTCCAGTCAATTTCCATTTAAAATTTTCGATATCATCCTTAATCAGGAATTTACGGGTGAAGAATTCCTGTTGTTGAACACTTCGATTGGCATCAAGATCTTTGAAGAGGATATTTTCCGGCTCTTCAAATTTCATGTGGATAGCCATGCCTTCACTCTCATGAGAGAGTTCCATAGGCTCATCTGTGCCTTTGTGATTTTTGTAAATAGAGGAGGTTTCAGTGAAGGTCAACATTCTTTTTGTGATGCGATGTTCCGGGAGCATAGCCTTAAGCTGCTCCATCATTTCTTCATTTTCTCCGTCAACTTCCATGTCAACGTGCATGTTCATTTTTTCTTCGAACAAGATTTGCCCTTCTGTATTCTGAGCCTGACTCATCAGGGGCAATAAGAGTAAAAAGAGTATCCAGACTTTTTTCATATTGATGGTTTTTGTCAAAAATAGGGGGGATTCCTCAGTCTAATTCCTAATGAAAAGTTAAAGTTTTCCTAATGTTTTAGACCCTTATGGCTCTTTTTGCGTCGATTCTGTTAAAGCTTATCATAAAAAAAGCACTATTTTTACTTCGCTATTTAACCATTAGACGTGTACACCATGGGCCGAATTTTAAGTTTCCTCGTAATTGCTGTCCAGATCTACTTTATGTATGATGCCTATAAGAAGAGAAAGTTCTTCTGGATTTTTGTTATCCTTTTTGTACCAGGTTTTGGAAGCATTCTGTACTTCTTTATTGAAAAATTTCCCGAACTAAAAGATCAGGGTATTACAGATAAAGCCGGAGAGAGTCTGGGATCCTTCTTTTATCCGGAAAAAGAAATTCAAAATCTGGAGGAAGCAGTTGAATTATCTCCTTCCTTCAAAAATCGAATGGCCTTAGCTGATGGCTACCAGAGAGCCAGGCGTTATGAAGATGCGCTGGATATTTATACGGCTCTTTCTACAGGCCCCGGCAAACAAGATCCCAATATCTGGAAGGGAATTGCCTATGCTCAATTCCATTTAGGGAGTTTTGATCAGGTTCCTGCGGCGGTAGAACGTATGCGTGAATTTCGGAGCGGAAATAAACCTACAGAATTTGACCTGCTACTTCCGGAGGCTTTGGAACAAATGGGAAATCTGGCTGCTGCAGAAATCGAATACAGTGCTCTGGCAGAAACCTTTAGCGGAGAACAAGCTCGATGTCGCTATGCTCAATTTCTCCAAAGTCAGGGGAAAGAGGATCAGGCCCGGGATATTTATAATGAAATGCTCCTTTATGCAAAAGCCTCCCCACAACATTACAAACAATCCCAAAAGGAATGGTTGAATATCGCGAGGAGGGAGTTGAAAGTGCTAAACTAGATCTATTGCAGTTCGAGTATATATTCTTCTGCTACATTGAAGGAACCAATGACCCCATAGCCTCCTTTGACATTATTGGGAATGATAACAGGTTCGCTGGGAACAAAGGCACTCTCTATTCCTGATAGACGATTGTAGGTTTGTAGCTGCAATTTCTCCTGAAATCTGGCATATTCTTTACTCAGACTGATTCCTTGTATCAGCAATCGATGATATTTTACTTCTCGTGGTTCCTGCCCTGACCATCTGTAACTTTCTGGCAAATCAAACCACCAAAGACGATCAGCTGTTTGCCCATCAAAATCTTCATCGGATAAGGGTTTATTCTGAATATAGGTGTAACCATCGGGATCGCTTTTGATTTCCAGTCCCGGCCATTTCCATTCTCTGCGTTCTTCAAATCCTCCTTGAAAATCATCTGCTTCATAATCTACCCCCACAATGAAGTTGTAGTGATTGCCTTCTCCGGGCGGATCATTGATTTTTAAATCCAGGGCAGACCAATTCATTTCATCCCCATAAGAATCTACAAAAGACAAGGAATCTGCATAGAAGTTTACCCCATTTAGTACGGCTTTCCCTGGAATGGTGGTTTCTCCCTCTGCAGTTCCATAGGTAGCATGGCTCGCTACGAACCTATAGGTCTCTCCGGCTTGGGGAGCATCGAGAACTTTGCTGGGGAAATATTTTGCTCCATTCAAAACCTCTGTATAATAAATGGTAGTATCTGGTTCTCCCGGACCTGGGCTGAAGGTAAATCTCCAGAGGGTATCGGTAAAAGTGGTATCCTTATATATTAACTCATCAATCAGGTTGCCATTCTTGTAAAGCTCCACTTTTGCATCCGCGACAGCTACGTCTTTATCTTCCAGGTTTTCGAGTATTCCAAAGCTTCTCATCACATAGAGATCAATCGGTTCTCCAGCCTGAAGAAAGGCATACAAGGTTAACTTCGGCTCATGCTGAGGCAAAGGGATATTGAGGTCCCTCTGACAAGCCGAGAAGAATAGGCCACTAAGAAATATAATTGCTATGTACTTGTTCATTTGTTTGCTGCTTAGAATTTGAATTGGTAACTGACGGATGGAATGATGGGGAAAATGGCCAGCTTTTTTAGGGTTGGATTGCTGTCGAATTGTCCGGTGTCCGGATTGAATCTTTCATTGCCATCCAAATAGTAAGCGAAAGGATTGAGGCGACTATATGCATTATACACCCCAATGGTCCAGGTTCTCTCTCCCCATTTTTTCTCTTTGGTAAAGTTTACTCCAAGGTCTAATCTGTGATAAGCCTGCATCCGGAAGCCATTTCTTCCATTTTCAAATACTTGTGCTCCATTTCCATATCCCGTAATGTCTGTGAAGATTTGTCGGAAAGGAGTATAGAATACTGGAGAGGTTTCTCCATTCACATCTCTGAACCTGATATTTCCTTGTCGGGTAGGATCTGCCAAAGTCGGATATCCACCCGTAGGCAAGGTGATGGCATTTCCTGTACCGAATACCCAGGTGCCTGCTACCGATACTCTTTTGTTGAATTTATGGCTGACTACGATGCTGATGTCATGTCGGCGGTCGTATTTGTAGGGAAACCGAGAGCCTTCATTGATATTGGGAAACTGGCGCCAGTTCCAGGAAAGCGTATATCCGATCCATCCGGTCGTTTTTCCAGTTTTCTTTTGGAGTAAAACCTCCGCACCATAGGATTCTCCTCTTCCTCCGGTTTCCACTGTTTCCTCCCAACTGCCGGATTGAAGCCCACCGAAGAAGAAGTTGTTTCCCTCTTTATAGGCAATGAGGCCTGTCATTTCTTTATAATAGCCTTCTACTGTCAATTGATACTGGTCTTGCCAAAGAGAAGCTGAAACGCCGGCTGCGGCCTGCCAGGAAAATTGAGAAGGGACCTTATCTGTAGCTGGTACCCAGAGGTCGATGGGGAGTCCGGTACCAGAATTGGTCAGCAAATGAATGAATTGGTTCATCTGAACATAGGAAGCCTTGAATGCTACGTTTTTGCTCAAGGCAAAGCGGGCAGATAGTCGAGGCTGAATGGTATAAAAGGTTTTCTTATCGATCAGATATTGGGTGGCATGTACCCCGAGATTGGCACTGAATTTTTGCCCGATCTTTATTCTATCTTCAAAATAAATCGCACTTTCCCAGGTATAGTCAAGATTTGATACCAGATTGGTGTCTACCCGGGTTTCATTACTTCTTTGATTAATACCAATGGTGCCGGGTTCGAAGGTATGGTAGGTGGTCTGTATCCCAAATTTTATATCATGAGCTGGAGAAGGGTAATAATCAAAGTCAATTCGACCTCCCCAATCCTGAATTCTAGAGAGATATTCCAGTCCAAATACATCAGTAATGGTGGTATCTCCATCCGAGTATTTACTGCTTCCTTCTGCACTTGTTTTCAACTGATAGCGAGAGAAAGTACCCGTAACATTGGAAAAGAGATTTTTGGACCAAACGTGATTCCATCTCAAGGCTCCTATCCTGTTTCCCCAACTTAATCCGAGTTTGAATTCGTCTTCATAATTTGTGTCTTCCGTTTTTCCGCTTCCACCAAATTTGTCATCTCCCATGTAAAAGCTGAAGTATAAACGGTCCTTATCGGAAAAACGGTGATTGATCTTTCCATTTAAATCATAGAAATAATAGCCTACTGAAGCCTCTCCCTGAGAAGCAATTTTGGAAATCGGACGGGTAAGCAGATCAATGTAGGTACGTCGGCCTGAAATGATGAAAGAAGATTTTCCTTTCTGTATTGGCCCTTGCAGGGAAAGTTTGGATGATATTAAGCCTATGCTTCCTTCGCCTTCAAATTTGTTGAGGTTCCCTTCTTTCATCCGGATATCCAGGATAGAAGAAAGCCGTCCTCCATATCGAGCGGGGAAGCCCCCTTTGTAGAGTTTAACAGAACTTAGGGCGTCAGCATTGAAGACCGAGAAAAAGCCTCCCAAATGGCTCACATAATAGAGAGGAACTCCATCCAGCATAATGAGGTTTTGGTCAGGTCCACCGCCACGCACATAAAGGCCGGTAGTACCTTCACTTCCGGATTGAACACCGGGCATCAATTGGATAGCCTTGATTACATCGACTTCCCCCAATAGTGCCGGCATCAGTTTTACCTGCGAAATAGGCACCACTACAGCTCCCATTTGTGCATTGTCAACTTCTCTTTCGACTTCCTCTGCAATGATGTCCACCGAATTTAAGGTCAGGGCATCCAGGCTCACATTGAGGGTAGTATCCTGCTTGAGGAAAAATGAGATGCGTTTGGGACTAAAGCCGGCGTAGGAAAGTTTCAATTTGACTGAATCCTGAGGCAGTTTAAGGCTAAAGAATCCAAAATTGTTCGTGATGGCCCCTTTTCCTGAAGCTTCATCCAGGATGGTAGCATTAATGAGGGATTCCCCATTGCTGAGATCTTTTACGTAGCCGTTAATGGTGTAGGACTGTGCTTGGCCTTGTATCCAGCAAAAGCACAGGAATACAAGGCTTAGAATTGAAATTCTGAGTAGGTTCATAAATAGTTTTCAGGTTTTTACATTTGCCATAGAAGACGGCTAAGTAGGGCAAAAAGATGCGCGGCCACAAAGTTATTTTGGGGTAAAAATTATGGAATAGGGGATAGGGATGGGGAGCTGTGTCTTAATGTGTTAGAGGAAGGGAAAAAGAGGGTGTTTGCGTGTTAGTGTATTCGTGTTTTAGGGATGGAAAGGAAGCGAAATCACAAACTACTCTCTACCCTAACACCCTAAAACTCAAACACCCTAACACTGAGTTTACTCAATTAAATCTCCGACGATACGAGCTGAAAGCAAACAGAGGGGAATTCCTCCGCCGGGATGTACGCTACCTCCGACAAAGTATAGTCCTTTGATCTTGCGGTGGAAATTGGGATGACGGAGGAAAGCTGCGAATTTGTTGTTGGAGCTGTTACCGTAAAGGGCACCTTGATAGGAGGAGGTTCGGCTTTCTATAAGTTCGGGAGTAAGGCGATCTTCAAACTCTATCAGCGATTCAATGTCTTTTCCCAGCATGCGGGAAAGTTTTGAGAGGATGTTTTTTCTGGCAGCTGAAATCAGACTTTCCCAATCCTGTCCCTGATTGGCGGGGACATTGATCATGACGAACCAATTTTCTTTGCCTGCAGGTGCATCTCCTTTTTCACATTTGCTGCTGATGTGGACGTAAATGGTTGGATCCTCGTAGATGCTTTTTTCTTCCCAGATATATCGAAACTCTTCCTGGTAATTCTGGCTAAAGAAAATGTTGTGCAAATCCAGATCAGGGAAGCTATCCTTTATTCCCCAGTAAAATATAAGGGCTGAACTGGAACGAGGCTGGGTCAGAATTTTTTCCGGAGCTTTTTGACTGGATAACAAATGCCGGTAAGTAGGCACGACATCCATATTGCTCACTACCACCTCTGCTTCATGCTTGTTTTCGCCTATCCGAATCCCTCTAACTGCTTTATCCTCTACCAGAATTTCATCCACTTTTTCTCCGAAATGAAACTTTATCCCTAAATCAGTAGCGAGACTGTATAAGGAAGTAGGAATGGCATAAATTCCTTTTTTCGGAAAATAGGCACCGATATTGAATTCGAGATGGGGAATGATCCTCAGGGTTGCAGGAGCTTCATAGGGATTGGAACCATTATAGGTAGCATATCGGTCGAAAAGCTGTACGACACGTGGATCATTGAATTGACTTGCATTGGCTTTATGCATGGTTCGCATGGAGTCGATGCGATGCAAATTCAAAATAGAGATCAGGGTATCCTTTCGAAGGTAGGTGCTGAGTTTGTGGAGGGAACGTTCGAGGAAAACATGGGAAGTGATGTCGTAAATCTCCGAACTTTTCTTCAATACCTTCAAGGCCTTTGCTGCAGTTTCGCCCGTCTTTTCTTCGAGTTCTTTGGCAAAACGCAGAGGCTCTGCCCAGGCATCTATTTGGGTACCATCCTCATAAAAATACTTGGTAATAAGTTCCAGCTTTTCGTAATCATAGTAGTCTCGGGGATTTTTGCCAGCCGTTTCAAAGACATGATCCAATTCTTTTGGCAGGGTAAATAGAGAGGGGCCCATATCAAATCGGTAACCTTTTTCCTCCATTTGATTGAGTTTCCCTCCGGCTTTCTCAGAAGCTTCGAAAACTTCTACTTCATATCCTTTTGATCTCAAGCGAATGGATGTGGCTAATCCACCAATTCCTGCACCTACTACTATGGCTTTCTTTTGAGGCATGTTTTGCGATTCCTGAATTTACCTTATGGAAACTCTAAATATTTGGATTTGTTTCTGATAATAAAAGTATGCCAGCTGATTTTGTGCTTCAGTTTTCTGTTAGATGGAATCCTGATAAGTCTGATAAATCGTAAAATTGACTTAATTAAAAATTTTCGTGATCTTGTTTACATCTCAACGGGAAATAATACTTGCTCTATCTTCTTATTAGCGCCTCCTATTCTTGTGAATAGCCCCTTTCAGAAAATAAAGCAGCAATTTTTCCGAATTTGATTTAGAAAGACCTAAGAATTCACACTACTAATTGAACTGAGTATATGAGAGTATCCATTTTTACTCGTTCGCATAAAAGATTAGCTGCACATGGAGGATTATAATCCTTTTACAGATGAGGACTTTCGTTCTGCCGTCAAGAGATTTGTGCACAAGTATTCCGGACGCAGACTGGATGCCGATGATATATTGTCGGATGCCTATCTGGAGTACCATAAAAAGCGCAATGAGGGGCAGGTGAAAGTGATAGAATCGGAGAAAGGATATGCTTTTGGCATTTGTAGAAACCTTGTCCGGAATCTATTGGGCAAACCCTATACTACGGATGAATTGCCAGCGGAAGTGGAAATGGCATTTTATGAGGATCCGGTTCTTGAGTTGAATAAACGGCTGGAATCCGAACGTAAGACTTTCATTCATGAAAATCTTAAAGCCAGTGGCAGCAATTGTTTAGAAATTCTCCAGGGAAAGGCCGAGGGAAAGAGTTCCCGTCAATTGGCAGAGACCCTCAAGCTCACCGAAGACACAATCAACAGCCGGGCCAATCAGTGCAGGAAAAAGGCCAGAGAATTATTTATCGCATCTCTGGGAGAAGAGGCTCGCGTCCTATTGAAAATTTTTGATCCCAAACGCAGGCGTGAATGGTATGCGGAGGAATTCAGGGAAAAGCATGCGGCCAAATTGAAGCAGCTAGGATACAGCAGTTTCGAAGCGGCACGCGATGCAGCCATCTCACACCTGGACAAGCTTCTCTCATTTCTGATTCCCAATTCAAACTACTAATTCCCTAAGAGTAATGGACAGCGTTAAATATACTTTCAGGTTCCGAGAGAAATACCTTGCCGGGCAAGTAAGCGCCGAGGAGAAACGGGAGTTCGAATCTGAACTCAGCCGCAACCCTCAACTTCTTGAACAACTAAAACAACAGATCTATCTGGGCGAAATTGTAGGAGAGGCTTTAGAGGAAGATAGCACGGTAGTTAATACACCTGATGAGAATACTGATTCTACCCATACTGAATCTGGCCTTGAGAGGCCCACCGTTGTGATGCCTTTGGTATGGTATCGTGAGCCTGCGAAGCTGGCTGCTGCGGTTGCTTTCTTTCTGGTGTGTTGTGTGGGGGTGTGGTGGATGGCTAATTCTGGTGAAAATATGAATGATAAGCTATTTGCTGAAAATTATAGACACCTCAGTAACCAGGAAACCACACAGCCTAGAAGGAGTGCCGATCCTACAGTAATTCAGGATAATCCATTGGATTCTTTACTATTCGATGCTTTACAGACTTATTCCAGAGACAATTTTGAAGCTGCATCAAAAGAACTTGCTGTTTTTATTGATTCAGGAAATGACAGTTTAAAAATCGGGAGATTCTATCGTGCTATGGCTTCATTGAAACTGGAGAAATATGAATCTGCAATTAATGATCTTGAGCTATATCTCGATAATAATTCTGATGGAAAATATATTCAAGATGCCAATTGGTATTTGGCTCTGGTATATCTAAAAGAAGGCAATTTTTCCGGTGCAAGATCTATTTTAGAGAAATTAGCAAGCGAGGATGGGCCTTATAAAATAAGATCGGAGAAACTAAATTTATCAATGCAAAATTTGAAATAAGAGATGAAAAATTCAAAGATATTCCTTTTGAGCTTTTTAGTTTTATTTAGCTCATGTACTCCTTACATTACAGACTTTCTTCCGGCAAAAGATCCGGATAGTAAGCTAAATTATCCTTTAACTGTTCTAATAAAACAGAAGAAAATAGAAGTTGTGGGTGTTTTCCCTGGAGACAAAAGTCTCCAGACTAGCAAAATCAAATACAAAATAATCAATAGCAATAGTACCGATGATGGAATACCTCATTCCTTATATACGGATAGACCTGATGGTAAAACGCTTGAGCAAATTAGAGCTGAATATAGCCCTTATTTACAAGTTGCAGGATTGAAATTTCCTAAACCCAAACCTCCAATTTGTGATCCTGGAATGGCTCCATTTTGGGAGCCAATTATAATCACCGCAGAAATAATACCAACTCCCGATTTAGACAGGAGTCTTATTCCTACAGGGAATTTCCGTAGTACTTCGGCTGGACCTTTTGGAAGTATTCATTACACAGAATATAATATTACAGATTCAATCATAACAATTCGAAGGGGTTGGATAGAGACCGGGAATTAGCTGTACTTATCTTTTTTTGCTTTTGTAGATATAACATCCCAAGGATAAGAGTTAAGGTTGAGATGAAAATCAAAAGAAAAAGGGGAAGCTGATACATCCAACTATTTTGGTTAAGGGGCTTCTTTTGCCCATAAAGTATAAAAGAAGACCAGTTTGCAGGATGAGAAATATAGGGGTCGGTATTTTTTAGGAAGTCTCTTTTGGCTTGGGATAATGCATCATTCATCTCTTTATCCTGACTAAGATTATGGTAGAGGAATTCCATCAAATCAGAGGTGGATTTATCATCAACTTTCCATAAACTAAAAATAACAGAGCTGCATCCCGCGCCTAAAAAACTATTTGCAATACTCTGCATTCCTTCTCCTGAAATATAAGACCCAAGGCCTGATTCACATGCGCTAAGAACTGCTAAATTTGCTTTTAGCCCGGAACCTGCTAATTCATAAGAATACAGAAAATCTACATCTGTTGAAGCGTCATTGGTAGGAAATACCAAATAAGGGAAATCTAAACTGTCCCAACCTCCATGTAAAGAAAGATGCAAGGCGCTATAATTCCCCGCTTGCTTAAAAAATTGAGATTTAGTCGCCTCATTACCTATATGATATGAACCATCATAATATTTGGAGATACTTTGAAGCTCTGCATAGGAACCTGGTAAATCTTCAAGTTTCCCCCCACGTTTTATTGATGCATAAACCTTGTTGAAATTTGCTTTTTCTCCTGAATAACTAAATGCCAGGATTTCAGATTTCTGGGATTTTGTTTTTATTAGGTTTTCATTCATTAAGAATGAAAACGATGGCGCATAGTGTAAGTTGAAATCTCGAACAAGATATGAAAGGTCATTATAACCGGAAAATTGTTTCGGAGGCTTTTGTGTTAGCAAAACCTCCAAAGGAATGACTCCTAAAGGTCCGTCCGAGAGGATTAAAATTCCACTTTTTTCTTTGGCTCTATTCAACTCAATATTTTCAAACAGGCTTTTATAAAGTGAATAAGCAGATTCTGTGAAATCTATATACGAATTCTGTAATACCCTTGCATCCTTGTTTGGTTTATAGCTTAGAAAGACATTTCTAAGTCTGAGGATTTCTGTTTTCAAGGCTTCAATATTATCAGTTCTATAGAAGGTAAAGCCCTTATCGGAATTATAGAATATCCTATAGAGGGATTTTTTTCCCCAGTAGAAAGATAAAATATTCTCATAATCAGATTTAGTTATATTATTTAACATTTGGGTGAAGTCGACTATTCCTGCATTTGCATAGGAATAAAGCTTTTTAGAGGGCTTGGTAATATGGTTTAATTTCTCTTCAAGCTCTAGTATCCGTTGAGAAATTTGTCTGTATTCACGTTCATAAAAATCTTCAGCGGGATCTAATTTTGTCAATTGGGCCTGGTGAAATGCCAATTCCTTTTGAAGATTTCGATTATTTTTCTCGTCTATATTTGGTAGCAGCCTATTGTTATATTTTTCAACTAACTTCCTATCTAAAGCGGATCCTTTACTTCTTTCCATTAAAAGGAAAGCTTTTTGAGCTAATGTCTCCGTTGGATTATGTTGATAATTTGACCAAATACAAGCTAAAGCATTTTCAAAAAGTTCATAAGAACTTTGTTTTAATTCGAGTAGACTATTCTCTCTTTCTAATTCATAGAGATAGTCTTTTAAAATCGTACTTGCGTTAAAGTAGTATTCAATAGCCTCCTTTTGCATGTTTTGATCCAGAGAACCATATTGAGCAAGCTGGCATAAGAGGTTTGCTTTCCTGCTATATACTTTTAAAAGTATATTTTTGTATGGATTATACTCTTCAAAGTAATTATCCGTAAGCATTTTTTCAGCTTTGCTAATAAGCGTTAATGCTTTTTTAAGATCACCTCGCTTTTCCAAAATCTTACTCCTAAGGATTAGATTTTTACTTTTGAGATCTGCGCTCACAATTTCAAATTGATCTAATAGTTGGTCGCAACTATCAATGGATTTCATAGAATTTTCATATTGATTCGATAAAAATTCTATGTAAGCAAGTTGTTGAAGGCCTAAGGCTGCATGAAACTTATTATCTGGATTGTTTTCTTTTGTTAGAATTTTCATTCCCTCAATGAGAGAGCTTTTAGCATCTTTGAAGGAATTATTTTCTGTATGGATTTTTGAAATCCCTAGTGAAATAAAAAAATAATCAAGAGAAGATGACTTATAGTAGTTTGGAGATTTTTTTAAATACTCCTTGGCCTGCAAAAAGTTTTCATAGGCAAATTCAATTTCCCCTTTTTTAAAATGGATTTCTCCTAGCAGTTTAGATGCGTAGATTTTTCGAATTTCAATATTAAAGGGGTGAATGGAAAGTGAGTCTTTAAATCTGTAGGTGTATGAAAGAGCCTTATCATAATCTCCAATTATAAAATATTTTTTAGCAAAATTATGATAACCTTCTAATTTGTAAATATTGTGATATCCGCTTAAATCCTTTGACGTATCATATTCTGGATGCCTTCTTGTTTCAAGAAATTTCTCAAAATGTTCTTCGGCTTTTACTATGTTATGCTTTAATTCTAAATATACTTGAGCTAATCCAAAATGTATCAGGGAAATATTTAATCCTTTATTAGCTATATTTCCTCCATAATGTTGAAGGCAAATCTTAAAAAATTTAATTGCGGAGTCAGCTTGGTAAGTTCTCTCATAAAATTGAGCCAAATAATAAGCCGAGCTAGTTCGAATGGGATGCGAAGAATGAAGTTTTAATGAATCTAATGTAAATATTTCGTCTAAATAATCTTTTGCTTTCTCAAACTCATTCATGTAAGCACCCATTGACAAATAACTGGCTCCAAGTGTTTGAAGAGCTCGGCTATATCCTTCCCAACAGCCTAAGGACTTTAAAGTATCTAAGTCCATTTCAAGAGCAAGCATGTATCTGTCAAAATCAACTTTTTCCTTGCTTTCTTGAGCGTTACTTAATTCCGCATATGCATCAAGAAATATGGGTTGCTTAGAATTAGGGACATCTATTCCCAGGTAATAGTCTTCGCAAGACTTTTTGAAGTTATTTTGGGAAAATGAATAATTAAAACTTACAAAAGTAAAAATTAACATCAGTCCAAAGGTCGGACTCATGTTTGCATTTTCCCATAGGATATGTGCAATAGCATTTTTAGGCATGATTGCTAAAGTTTAAGTTACTTGACCAGCTATGGGAAAAGCTAATATTTAAACGGCGGGATAATTTTGTAGACTAAACAAATGTAGCACTATCTGGAATTTATGGCAAGCCGATTATTTGAAATATTGATACAGATGTGTTAGGGCCAATTTTTTTTTTGTTCTAAATTTTGAGTTTGTGAATGGGAAGTTGTGAATGTCCATAAATTTTGGATAATTTAAATATATCCCCCTTCTAATAACTTGCCCAATGAAATTACTTGTTCTAAGATTTTGCCAAATAATAGTAACAGTTATGCTATTTCTAGGGCAGCCAGTTTTTTCTCAATCTTATACGAATTCTTTATTTCCTGAACATTTAACTTTAGTTCATAATCAATCTCGAGCAATTGTATGGGGCTGTGAATATTGCCTGAAACCATTAAGTCATAAAACAGAACTAGATTGGGTGATTAATTTCGAACCTCCTACTGATTCCGTAATTAATCTTATTGATTCCTTAGTTCTGGATTTTGGAAGGACTCCTGGTTTTAGTTTTAATGAACTAATTTTGACAGGAAATTATAAGATTTTAAGTAATACAAAACTATTAATAAAAGAGGGAAGAACTGTTGTTAAGGGTATCAAACAAATCGAAATAAACAAGCTTGATTCGAGTCTGTATGAAAGTAACAAGCAGGAAGTTCTTGCTTTAAGCCATATAGTTGGAAAAAGAAGGTTACTCCCAGTTATTGCTGATATAAAATTAGTACCTAGGATTTTAGACTCAGAGAATTCATACAAAAATTTTATATTTAATATTGAGCAATTATATAAGGCTGAAAAAGTTGGTAACTATTCTATCGAGTATGAATTTAAGGATCAACTAAATTCTTTTTTCTTTCCAGGTTATACGGAGAATGATTACACTACCCTGAAGTCTTTAATTTCTTTATTAGGTGGAGACGGGGCTCGATCATGTATTTCCCGGATGATTTTACCTTTTTCGATTCCTCTATTGGGAATATTAATTCCAGTACCTAGACCTTTTTATTTTAGGAGTCTCATTTGCGTAGAGGCCACTCCATTCAACATGGCCAATCCTTTACCAAATCCAGATAACTACTTTTACAGGCCTACTCTTTCGATCGATGGTTATGATTCAAACGGAAATCATCTTAATGATAATTTGTATTGGCCATTTCACTATATAGAATCTAATAATCCAGGAAAAGTAATTTATTTCTTTAATGTCCCAAACCTACAATCAGATAGGCCGAACACTGAATTATTCATTTATAATCGAAAAAATCAGCTTTGCCACGTGACCTTAAATAGTGGCCTTAATGGAAGTTATTATATCAGCCTCAAACCTAGGCATGAACCAGTAGTTAAGTTATTTAATGTAACTCCTATGGGAATATCAATAGATAGGAGTTCAAAAATAAGTTCGGAATTTGGGCTTGCAGCTTGTAATTTCGAGAGATATCAAACGGGAATCAATCTTAGAGGAGTAGTAAATAATGCTGTTATCACCAATGTAGATGATGATAATTTAATGGAACAGCTTAGTAGTCTTATTTACCATGCTAGTAATCCTCGTAGGCCTCTTATTGAAAGACAATTCAAAAACACATTTAGCTTGACAAACCACTTTGTTGAAAATGCACTGAATGTATATTATTTGCATCCTCCTTCTACTATTTCAGCATTAGATGATAATAATAATCCTATCACGCGAACTGTTCCAGCTTCTAGAAGAGGAGTTTATATTTTTGAAAATATAATAATCATTGATGTTCGGAATGCTATCTCCGAGACACTTACTCATGAATTTGGTCATAGTTTCGGCTTAGAACATATTGGAGCAAGTGGGGTATTAGATTGTGAATATAACAGTATTAGTAATGTTACAGTTTCCGATAATTTCATGAATTCGGGAGCTGTCGGGAGATTTGAATTTACTTTAGGGCAAATAACGCGAATGAACATAAAACCATATTCTTCGCTAATTCTTAATGGATTAAGGCTTAATCAAGCGTGTCGTGCTTGTGAAGAATGGCATACTGATACCTTTTATCGGTATGACAAAGAGTGTCCATGTGTTGGGCTCAATAACTGAAACATGAAATTCACCTGTTCAATTGTAATTCTGTTTTCTATAAGTTTAATCTCTTGTAGTAAAAAAGTAGTTCCATTAGACAAAAGTCTGATAGAACGTAATTCAATGCCATTTTTGCTTTGTGAGGAATGTCTTGATGGAGAGTTAAACCAGATTCTTCTTCTTGGGGAGGATGCCATTCCGTTTTTGCAAGATGTTGTGGAGTATGGTTTGCCACGACATTTAATAGCAAATATTTATCAGAGATACCAAATAATCTCATTTAAATTTATTGATTGGGTCAACAGTAATGATTTGAAAATTTCTCCTATATCTCCGATAGAAAACCTTAATAATATCAATAAGATCGCAAGATTGAGAGCTATCACAGCCATTGCAGCTATACAAGCAAATTACAATGGTAAATATTTGTCTAAAACCAAGAGAAAAACTCAGGATCCAATATTGATTGAATACATTAACAATCTCATTCAACAGCTTCAATCAGATAAATTGATCCCCGATAATTTCGACTTTGCTAAAAAATCATACTACAATGGAATCAAAAAATAAGTTTGTAAAATTGGGATATAAAAACCTATTGATTGTTTTATTAGTCAGTGGGATTTTGTCATCCTGCACGTGTTGTGGAGATTGTGAGACTTCGTGTTTTCCTGATACACCTGCAGTGAAACTACGGATCTGCATGGAAAGTGGAAACATACAATGTCCTGAAGCTTCCCAAGATTGTTACGGAGATTTGGGGAATTTTTATGATGTATGGAGTGGAGAATTATTAGCCGTTGGTGTGGATTATAATACATTTATTGGACATGATACCTTAGTCACCGGTATTTTTGTAAATGGCAATGCTAGCCCTGATGAAGGCCTTCCTGCTTGTAATTTACCTCCTCCTCCAGGTGGTGGAGATGCCTACCATGATGCCAATCCTGAAAATGCAGAAAGGATCTATGCGTCTATTTTTGAATTAAATGAAGTGAATAATGAGGAATCAATACCAACTGGGAATTTGCTTTACTTTAATTTTCAAAAAGCTGATGCAGATAGCGGGATAACTATTGCAAAGTTTGATTATAGCAGTTTAGGAGTCTCAGATGCTTTTACCCAAATCCGAGATTATTATGATCATCAAATTCAAATTGATAATAATATTAACCCTAAGCCAGTCAGGGTAGATGTCAATTATGATTTGAAAGGTCCTAATGGACTTAGTACCCAGGGCTTTTACCTTGAACATCAGACCTTTATCAGGACTTATATTATTAAGATGAATGAGAGTTCCTTTTTGAGAATACGTTGCAATTCTTCGAAAATACCCGAAATCCTGAATTTTATTGAATTTTACGAGTAGTGTCTTTTAGAGTATTTTTAGCAGGACTCTTGATTTTGACTATTTCTTGTCTGACTGAGAATACCCAGGACGATAAGGAATTGTTAAATGTTTCTAATTCAAATATTGAATTAGCAAGTGAATATTTCAACTTATTCATGTGGGACAGTGCGTATCACCATTATGCACAATTTTTCTCAATTGATAATAACACCAAAATCGATCGTGAAGAAGCTTTTCAAAATTATATTGAAACTTGTTTCGAATTGGGTAGAACCCATGTTATAGATAGCCTGCTTAAATCAACTAACACAGATGGAAGTAAAGGTACGGCCAATTCTTCATTAATAAGACATATTAATCATCAGGCACGACTAGCACTTCGAGATCAAGATTGGAGCAGTTCTATTGAAAAAATAAACCTGGCGATTAAATTAAATATGGGGATGGATAGGTTGGATTCGCTCGAATTCATAAAGAGTCAATACCTTAAAATTTCACACAATATTTCAAATGAGGTTATTACAAAAATAGAGGATGTTGCATATTTAATTGAGTTCTTCCCTATAAATTCTAGTTATGGAAATGCATTGGAAGTTGATTTGTTGTCAAAACTTCAATGGTTATATCTTGCAAAGGGAAAGTATAGAGAATCACGGTATTATCTATCCAAAATAGATTCTATTCTTATAAATTTTTTCCCTGAGAATGCTCCTAGAAAGGCTAGGTACTTTCAAGATTTGGGCATGAATATGGTTTATTCACAAAAACCTTATGCTGCATTAAAGGCATTTAAAAGGAGCGATGAAATTTATTCTACAAGGAAAGTATCCAAGGCAAAAGAAGCCGAAATTCTTAATTATTCCGCATATGCATGGTTAAGTCAAAACAATTTTACCAGGGCAAAAGAAGCATTCCAGAAATCGTTTAGGCTGTATGAGAATTTGGGTTTTGAAAAGAACAAAAATAAGAAACTGAGAATTCTCCAAAATTTAGCAAACCTTCCTTATGGTCATACGGAAATAGAAGAAATTTTAGGATACTACCAAGAAGCTAGTGAGATTTTGAAATCTAGCCCCAATATGGCAAAATTGATTCCCGATTTTGATTTTACAATTGCAATGAAATTTATAAAATCTGCAGAAACAGATAAGGGAGAACAATTTTTGAATAAGGCATTAGATGGATATAAATACTCAAAGGATTTTATAGAAAATAAACCTAAGCAAGCTTTGCTTTATCAGTATTTTGGAGACCTGTTCTTGTTGAAGAATGATTTTCATAGGGCATTGAAAGAATATAAAAAGGCAAAATCTTTACTAGCATCAAATGGGAAAAAAAGTCTTAGAGAGAAGGTCTTGGATGAAAGAATTTCTTCTGCCTTTTTTAACATAGAAAGCTATGATTCCGCAGTCAACTATATTGACAAAAGTTTAGTTGATACTGAATTTTTAGAGTTCGAAAAAAATTATCCATCTATGTCTGAATATATACAAGAGAAAGACATAGATATTTACTCTTTATTATCGCTCCAAATGAAGGCGAAAATCCTATCTCGATCATACACATTCCATAAATCTTATGATCTTCTAGAAAAGAGTATGAAAGTAAGTTCCCTGGCTGATCAAGTTATCGATTCTATGAAATTGGTAATTAATCAAGGTAGGGACAGGTTTACATTTCTGGAAGGAAGAAAAGAAATATACGGTATTGGTATTTGGGCTGGCTACGAAATTTCTAATAAAAAGGAGATCAAAAAAATATTGAACCAAAGTTTCTTGTTTTCTGAAAAGGCTAAATCAAATGATTTATATCTTAATCTTAATGAATTGAGCAAGATTTCCACCTTCTTGCCCAACGATGAAATTGAGAATGAATTACATTTCCTGGAAGCTAAAATTCTGTATTTTAAGTCATTATTAAAATTCGATGATTCAAGATTCTCTAAAACGGAGTTAAATAAGAATTCAATCAAAGATAGTCTTCATTACTATCACCAGCGAAATGATAAAATCATTGAAAATTTAAATGAAACCCACCCCGCCTTCGCACGCTCCAAATACAACACAAAAGTAATCTCCCTTGGGGAACTCCAATCCACCCTTTCTCCCTCAGAAACCCTTCTCGAATACTTCCGCACAGACACCGCCCTTTACGCCTTCGCCATCAATCGCGATGATGTCAGCTTCCAAAAGCTCAACTTACCCGAAAACTTCGACGTAGAATTAAACCAATTTCTCCTGAGCTCAAAGACTACCCCCAAGAGCGATAAAGAATTTAGAAGCTATTATGCACAGCAGGCTCATGACTTGTACCAAGTGCTTGTAGAACCGCTGCTGGACTCATTAAAACCAATTACTCACGAAGGAAAACCCCAACTCATCATCGTTCCCGATGGCAAGCTTGGCTATCTTCCCTGGGATGCTCTATTGACTGAGTATCCGCAGGATATCTACGACTATCGCAGCTATCCATTTCTTATGAAGAAATTCAGTATCCGTCAGGCCTACTCAGCTACCCTGATGAAATTGCTGGAAGACAAGGAAACAGAAGATAAAGCCCTAATGGCTGCCTTTGCCCCTTCCTATATGAGTAAATCCCAATTGGTGCAAGCCTTTAAAAGTGCAGGAGGAGAAACATGTGAACTTCCTGATGAAGATGATTTCGTAGACCTAGCGCAGTCTAGCCAGGAACTGGATGAAATTCTGGCAAATATAAATGGGACCCGCTTCGATACCCTCAATGCCAGCGAAGCCCGCTTCAAAGAGATAGCCAATGATTATCGTATCCTTCATTTAACCATGCATGGATTTACAGATGATTGTGATCCTATGTATTCCGGTTTGGCTTTCACACCTCGATCGATGCTGGAGGCTGCTGGAATATCTGATAGCACCAACCCAACTAATGAAGGAATACTCCATGCCTATGAGATCTACAATATGCGACTTAATGCCGAATTGGTCGTTATGTCAGCCTGCCAAACGGGCTTAGGCAAAATCCAGGCAGGGGAGGGGATCATGTCCCTGGCCCGAGCCTTTGCACATGCCGGTAGTCCGAATACGGTCATGTCCCTTTGGCAAGTGCAGGAATCGGCTACCCGTCGCCTCATGGAAAGCTTCTACCAGCACCTCGCCGATGGCAAAGGCAAAGACGAAGCCCTCCAACTCGCCAAACTTGATTATCTAAACGAACATGCTGACGCCCACCCCTTCTACTGGGCAGGCTTTACCCTCATCGGAGATGACAAACCCATCGTCGAAGACAATTGGTTCGAAAAGAATTGGTGGATGCTGGCCATAGGCTTTTTCTTATTACTCGTGATCTATGCAGTATTAAGAAGATATAGCAGCCAAAAGAAAGTGTTATAGTGCGCTGGTGTTCTCGTGTTCTAGTGATTTTTCCAGAACACGAGAATACAAGAACACCTGAACACCCTCTCTAAAACGCTAACACCCTAACACTCCAACACGCAAAAACGTTCCTATCCCTTGACTAATTCAGCAAAATCAAATAAATAATTTCAGGAAAGACCTACTCATTTTGATTTTCTTGAAAACTTATCGAAATTTCTGCGTAAACTATAGGTGAAGAACTGTAATCGTATTTCCTCACAAAATATATGGCCAGAGAAAGATCAAGAAGAAGAAGTAGCATAATCGAAGAGTTCGACACCTCTTTGATGTATGATGACATAGAAAAGATCAGAGAAGCGGAAGAAGAGGTCGCTAAAGATCAGGGTACGCAATTAGGGGCTGCAGGTATGATGGCGCTGGTAGCAGGAGCCGGTCTCCTGGTTACGACCATCTTTGCAGGAACGGTTCCCGTTATCGGGGATCTCTTTGAAGCGCTTGTACCCATCCTTTCTGTAATCGGATACCTTGCACTGGGATATGGTTTTTTCAAAACCATGAGACTCGCTTTCCGCAAGAAAGAACTCAATTTCCCGGCACTTAACGTATATCGTAAGACAAAACCGGCACCTCCGCCACCCCCAAGAAACGAAGAAAAGAGTCGTTCCCGTACACAGGATCGCTCTACTGAAAATTCTTATAGAAGCACTCGAAATCGCACCGACTATCGAAGAGCCGAAACCTTCACGACCGGTAGACAAAAAGGTCTCCGTCGTTCCAGAAGCAATCGGGTATTCTCCGGAGTCGCAGGCGGTATTGCGGATTACTTTGGCATCTCTGCCGTATTGATTCGTTTTGCCTTCATCGCCTCCCTATTCGCTTCGGGTGGTGCTTCTATCTTTGTGTATCTCTTGCTCTCAATGGTCCTTCCGACCAATTATGACGACATGTTCGGTTACCGGGGTTCCAAACCAGGAACAGGCGGGAATGCCGGAACGAATAGAGATATATTCAAAAACTAGATAGATGCCAACCTACTACCTCATGAAGGTGAAAGGGAAAGCCAAAATCCCGGACTATATTCAATTGAGAGATGAGAATCTTACCCTGGTTGGGTATTTTCGTCCCAATAGAAAAGAACGTCTGAGTAAGGTTGTCCCCAATCCTGATCAGGCTGCCATTATCCAGAAAGCCATAGACGATATGGAAGATTATGGCAAGATCACGAAGGTAGAAGTCTGAGCAAAAGCGACCCATGTTAGGAACCAGAATCATTGTACACATGCACGAGATCTCCGTATCCTTTGGAGGTCAAAAAGTCCTTGACGGTATTTCGAGTGAGATCAATTTGGGTGAATGGGTATACCTGGTTGGTAAGACAGGTGCTGGTAAGAGTACCTTCTCCCGCCTGATCTATGCAGATGTTAAGCCCGATGCTGGTTTTATTCAGGTAGATTCTTTCTCTGTACATAATATTGAGAAAAAACAGATCCCATTATTGAGGAGAAAGCTGGGAATCGTTTTCCAGGACTTTCAACTCCTTCCCAACAAAACGGTAAATGAAAATATCATTTTTGCTTTAAAGGCTTCGGGATGGAAAAATCGCTCCTCGATGAAGGAGAAACTCAATGATGTATTGATTCGAGTGGGGATGGCAGGTAAAGGGAAAGCTTATCCTTACCAACTTTCCGGTGGGGAGCAACAAAGAGTAGCCATTGCCCGCTCTCTTATCAATGATCCCAAACTCCTGATTGCTGATGAGCCTACGGGGAATCTGGATCCAACTGCAGGCATGGAAATTATGCGACTCTTGCAAGAGATCAATAGAGATGGTACGGCCATATTGATCATTACCCATGACTATCCCTTAATCCAGAAGTTCCCCTCCCGCATCCTTGAGATAAAAGAAGGAAAATTGATCAGGCACAATGATACTGAGGAATTCCTCCTCAATTCGCCGCTTTATCAATAGGGATTCCTTCCCAAGCCAATTATAAAATGAGCCTCGCCAGATTTTTTCGTATGCTTTTACGTCTGCTGGCTTTCGTATTATTGACGATCCTCACCCAGCTAGGAGGACTTATTTATATATTATTCATAGGCTTTCGCCCTTATTTTAAAAAACACTTTCCGGAAAGGTCAAAGAGAATTCTGGCGAAAATAGCTGGATTTACGCTCTTCTATCTTTGCATCAGTTTTATACTTCTACCCCTACTCGCCAAACCATTTGGAAGAGTACCTTTGCCCTTGAGTGGAAACCTAAAGCCTCTCAATTATTTTACTGCCATTCTTAATCGACATTATGTGAGTCCAGAATTGAAGGATTTACTTCAGGATAGTGCTGATAAGATGCAGGCGAAATATCCTGGGACTGTAATTGCTTATATGGATGCCAATCTAGCCTTCCTCAAGGGTTTTCCCTTAGTCCCCCATCTAAGTCACTCGGATGGAAAGAAAGCAGACATAGCCTTTTTATATAAAGATGCTGAAAGTGGGGATGCACTTCATAGAACGGCCCGTAATTTTATGGGCTATGGAGGATCTGATTTGCCCAGAAAAGGAGAGATTGATAAAGCAGCAGATTGTGTAAAGCAAGGATATTGGCAGTACGATCTGATGTCTCGCTTTATGCCCTCTACTTCAGAAGAGAAAATGATTTTGGATGAAATTCGGATGAAAGCCTATGTGAGAATTTTGGTGAATGATTCCAGAGCGGGAAAAATTCTCCTGGAACCCCATCTTAAACAGAGACTTGGCCTTAATTATAATAAGGTGCGATTTCATGGTTGCAGGGCGGTAAGGCATGATGACCATCTCCACGTGCAGTTGTGATGATAATTTCCTAGCTTCGTACTATGATGACCGCAGTAATTATTGATGATGTAGCTGAAGCAAGAAATACCTTGGCAGCTGATCTGGCCAGCTACTGCCCGGAACTGGAGATCATAGGAGAAGCGGAAGGGGTAGTAAAGGGTGCTAAATTGATCCGTGAAAAGAAACCTCAGATCGTTTTTCTGGATATACAAATGCCGGATGGAAGTGGATTTGATTTGCTGGAAATATTTGGGGAAATCAATTTCGGTGTCATCTTTACTACTGCTTCGGATGCCTATGCAATCCAGGCTTTTCGTTTTTCAGCCATTGATTATCTTCTCAAACCCATAGACCCTGATGATCTTTTGGCTGCCGTAGAAAAGGCCCGTAAGTCCCTGGGAAGCCAACAAGAACGACTAGACCTCCTTTTGGACAATGTAAAGGAGAAAAAACCTATGAATCGTCTGGCACTCAACACCCTGGAAAAGATTCATGTCGTCCATTTGTCGGAAATCATTCGCTGCGAATCCAGTACTAATTATACCATCTTCTATTTCAAAGGAGGTCGGCAATTGCTCGTTACCAAAACCCTGAAAGAATTTGATGGCATGCTGAGCGATTCTGGTTTCATGCGCGTCCATCAATCCCACCTGGTCAATACTGAGTACATTCGTGAATTCGTGAAGATCGATGGTGGGTATATCGTCATGGCAGATGATTCTAATGTGCCAGTCAGTAGTCGTAAGAAGAGCCAGGTGATGCAGCAGATATCGGAGCTATAGCTCCTGTGTTCTCGTGTTCTCGTAATTTTTCCAGAATTCATGTACAGCAGAATACGTGAACACTTCCCAGAAATTCCTCGTACCTTTAAACTATGCAGAAATCCGCCATAAAATACCTTGATCCGCTTGTAGTAAGCCGACTAAAGAATATTGAGATCAAAGCCAAGCTTATCGTTGAGGGTTTTATCACAGGGATGCACAAAAGTCCCTATCACGGATTTTCTGTAGAATTTGCAGAACATAGACCTTATAATCCAGGCGAGTCATTGAAGAATATCGACTGGAAGGTATATGGCAAGACCAATAAACTTTTTTCGAAACGTTTTGAGGAAGAAACTAACCTGCGTTGTCAGGTGGTTTTGGATGTGAGTGATTCCATGCGGTACCCACAAAAAGGCATGAGTAAAATGGAGTATGGGGCTTATCTTTCTGCTGCCCTTCAATACCTCATGATCAATCAAAGAGATGCTGCAGGAATGACTCTTTTTGATGAAGAAATTACCTTTTTTGCACCCGCAAAATCTCGTTACTCCTGGTTGGTGCCCATCTTCAAGAAGTTGGAAGAAGTAGTTCAAAGTGCAACCCAATTCACCAAAAGAACTGCCACCGCCAAAATCCTGCATACGGTAGCGAGAAAATTCAATCGGAGATCTTTTGTGGTGCTGATTACGGATTTGTTTAACCAGATAGAAGATGGAGATGAGCTTTTTAAGGCCCTTCAACACCTTCGTCATGAAAAACATGAGGTCCTGGTTTTTCATTTACTGGATCGGGATACAGAGGAAAATTTTGAATTCCCCAATCGTCCTATCATTCTGAAAGATTTGGAAAGTGGCGAAAAAATTGAAGTCCTGCCTAACCAGATTCGTGGCAAGTACCAGGAAATGATGAAAGCCTTTAAAGCTCGTTTTAAACAGCGTTGCTATGAGTTTAGCATAGACTTCGTAGAAGTGGATATCAAGCAATCCTACGATAAAGTTCTGACAGATTATCTGGTCAAGAGAAGAAGTCTACAGTAGAGCTTTTCTCATTTCTGAAAATTACCTGATTATTTACGAAATATTACATGACTTCCTGACCATTAAGGAAGCCATTGTAGCCGTTCCCGTGCTAATGGTTTGGAAAAAGCTTGGCTTGATACTAGCTTTCTACTGTAAAACCTTGCCTATTGTAATTCAAAACATTCTTAAAACCCAACAGGCAATCCGCACATGAAATATTCACTGGTCATTCTATTGACTTGCTTAGTTTCCCCCCTTTTAGCACAAAATTTCTCCCAATCTGGTTCAACTGAAGCTATGGCCTTTTATAGCAAGGCTGAGGCTGCTTTTGAAAAAGGAAAGGTTCCTGAGGCCAAGGCTTTTTGCAAGCAGGCTATCCAAACCGATCCTGCATATTATCAGGCATTGAATTCTTTGGGTAAGTATCACCGGGAAAGTGGTGAACTGGATAGTGCGGCTATCGCTTACCAAAAATCCCTGAAAGTATTCCCCAGAGGGCTAAAAGCTCATCAGGAACTAGCAGCCATTTATCAAATGAGTGAAGAGTACGGAATGGCTATATCTCAGTATAGAACCCTTCTCCAACACTTTCCAGGACATCCTGAAGCTTATTATGGAATGGCTTTGGTTCACTATAATCAAAAGCAATATCTGGATGCCATTCAATCTAGTGAAATGGCTATGCGCATATACCTGAATGCAGAAAGCAATAAGGCAGCAGCAGATGCGCGTATGTTGGCCGGAAGATCTTACCTGGAAATAGGGGAGACCAAAAAAGCGATCAAATACTTCAAGGCCTCCAGGAAGCAGTTGGGAGATCAGGCATACTTTCCTTATTACCTGGGACTTGCACACATGAGAATGGGCGACAAGGATAAAGCCAATGATTACCTTGCTATGGCAGAGTTGAAAGGATTTAAGATCCCCGCCTATGTGAAGCACCAATTGAAACAACTGTAAATACAGATATTAGGAAAGACATTTTTTTCTATCGGCAGAATGCCGAACTTCGAATCCCCATGATAAAGTCTTAGACTCTTTCGTGGGGATTCCCATTTGCTACCTATTCCTTAGCTTGTACTATGAAAAGCTTTTTCTCCTTTCTGTTTTTATCCTTTTGCTTCCATCTTGCCTTTTCTCAGGCAGATTGGGAAATGAAACTGGTCGTACCGATCAGTAATCCTGCAGGCGAAAGAGAGATCGTTTTAGATCGTTATCCACGCTTTCATATCCTGATGACCAATACCTCTACAGAGACCTTGAAGTTGTGGAAGGACTGGAATACCTGGGGCTTTTTCAATCTCAATATGCTCTGGGAAGTGGAAGGGGAGAAGCATACAATCCGAAAAAAGACTCCTACAGCCTGGGATGGAGATTTTCCTGATTTTTGGGTGGCTATGCCGGGGGAAACGATTATTCTTGAAGTGGATATGAGTACAGGTGTTTGGGAGGGAATTCCGGATCTGTATGGAGAAAAAATAAAAGCTACCCTCAAAGCGACCTATGAAAACAAGACAGACGGCCTTGCCCGTAAGTTTGGGATCTGGGTGGGGAAAGTTGAATCAAATGAGATAGAGGTGGTTTTTAATTAAACTTTCGCGACAGCCCTGTTTCTTCATGCAAGAGAATAGACCTCTTCGGACTTCTTATAGAATACACATCATAAATCTTTGATTTGGCCTTGCGGGCATTCCCATTTCAAGGGGAATGGGGATTGTGCAAAGGAGTCAATCACTCCCCCTGGTATAGTCTGCCAGCCACAATTCCGGATTGACAAAAGTCCCGGGAAGTTTATAGATGAGGAATTGTAATACGCTTTCCCCTGTTCGGCTGTCGGTATGTATCGTGCCGATTCTTTGGCCACTGCTGATCTGATCTCCTTTTCGAACAATAACCCTATCCAAATTAGAATAAGTGGTCCGGTAATCTCCATGAGCTACCACTACCATCTTGCCTCCCAGCGGAAGATTTTGCACTGCCGTAACTGTACCATCAAAAACAGATAAAATGGGTTCTCCTACCTGAGTTCTGATGAAAAGCCCATCATTAGTAATCGGATTTCCATAAGCATCTTCAGTCTTACCAAATTTGCCGGTTATGATGCAACGACTTCTTTTTACCGGCCAATTAAGCAATCCTTTCTTACCGGTGAAACTACTCTTGCTCTCTCCCTGTGTACTGGAATAGACTGCATCCCAGGACTTTTCGCTTTTATTGATCGCTGTTTTAACCAATTGCTTTTCCTTGCGTTTATTGGCCTTATACTCAGCATATCTACTTTTGAGGTTGCTGGCGATTTCTTCCGCTGTTCCTTCTTCTTTTTTGAGGATATTTTCACTTTCCATCTGCTCAGCTACCAGTACTTTCCTAAACTCTGTTTTCTCATTGAGTTTGATAGATTTTTCGATCAGGTATTGCTGGCTTCTTTTCAGAAGTTCTATCTGCTGCTTTCTGTGCTTACTAAACTGACGATAATACATCATTCGGTAATAGGCTTCAGATAGAGAACCCGAACTTAGTAGAGAAAGCCAGAAGTTGGACTGGTCATGGCTAAGATAGGTAGCTTTAGCAGTTTGAGAGTAATTAAATTTCAGATTGATGATGTCTTCTTCCATTTTGCAAATAATGGCATCCAAAGATTCAATCTCTTTTTGATTCTCATTAATTTCTCCTTTGAGTTTTCTGAGCAATTCATTTCGAAGTCTCATCTTCTCTTTCAGGAGATTATACTCGGTAAAACTGATCTCTTGATTCTTACGGGTTTCAGCAATAAACTCATTGGTAAGGGCTAATTCCTGTTGGAGTTGCTTTTTACTTTGGGCAATACTCTCTCCAGAGGCTCCTAAAAGAAGTCCCAATAAGAGTACAAGGTAGGTGATTCTATTTACAGCCTCTTTTGGCATAAGAACTGGGTACCCTAAATGAAAAGCTGGGATCCGAAGGATTAAGGTCCACTTTTCTGTGAGATAAGTCAATCGAGATTTCCTCTGGGGATAACACCGAAATCGAGGTGTTTTGAGGCATCAAGGTAGATGCTTTCTCCGAAAAATCACTATAGCTTATCACCGTGTTTTGCTTTAATCCGCTATTCACAGCCTTTATTTCTTTCACCTTAAAGGTGGAATTATCAATTTTATAAGTGAAGTCTGTGCCTGCTTTCTCCCCCGTAAATGTTTGCACACCATTTTCTTGCAAACCGGGGCTCAATTCTTCCGGTATGGGATTGAAGTTTCCTAATATGAGGTCTTGCAATAATTCGAAATCCATTTCCAGTCCGGTAAACTTTTCAGCAAGTGCATAATCACAGGCAATGTATCTGCGATTGATCTTGTCGAGTACGAAGAGTGAGTCCGGCCTTGCGAGAATACGAGCAACTTCGATCAGCTTGCTCACACGGATCCAGATTCTTTTGTCCTTTTCCATGCTGACGCGATAACTGACGCCCATATTATTGACGCCCATTTTCTCGATATCCAATTGTGCTTTCCCGCTAAGTTCCAGGGTCTTGTATTCGACCCGCTCTTTTGAAGCATTGGAAATGGTTGTTTTCCAGGCTTTTTCAGCCTGTATACCTTGCTTTTTCTTGAGGCCTTTGCATGATTGCAAACTTAGCAAGGCCAATAGGGGGAGGATAATAAGTAGCTTACTTATACAATTCATTCCTGGAGTTTGGGTCATTTAAAACTATCCGTACAAAATGTATGCAAATAATCGATGATTCAAAGGAAAATCAGATTTTTATTTAAAATCCGAGTTGCATTGAGAGAAGAACCACCCGATCAATACCATCTACATACGAGCCGTGAACCCGATAGTTTTGATCAAAGAAGTTTTGAACGCCAAGGGTCATATAGCCCCAGTTAAAGTCATAGCCAACATGCAAATTCAATACATTCCAGGAGGGAGTTCCATTAGGGCCTATATAAGGATTGGTTCGATCTGAAATGGACAATTCATCTTGTCGCCCAGCTTTCTGCCATTCTAGGCGGGTCCAAACGCCGGATTTTGCTCGCATACGAAATCCCAGCCTGCCATTCAAAGGAGCAATACTACTTAAAGGTGTCTGATCCTCCATCTTTTCACCAGAAGTGTACATAATGCTCCCGTAAAAAGCCATGCTCCTGCTCAGGGGAATTTCAAGAGAGGCCTCAATACCCTGAATATAAGCCTGTCCGCTATTGACCTTTTGAACTACCTGTCTGCCTTCATAAACAGAATTTCCCAAATAGTTTCCGGGTAAATAGTCAATCAGGTCATTTAGACGAGTTCGATAGAGAACGAGAGAACCAATAAAGCTCTGTGTTTTTGCCTTCAGACCTATTTGAGAGCTAAATGATCTTTCTGCAGCCAGACTGTCTGTGGGAAGTTCGAAACGATCCTCCTGCGTACCAAAACTACTTATGTCGTATATGTTGGGATTGCGAAAGCCGGTATTGAAAGAAGAGGAGAAAAATATATGTTTGGTTAAGGGATATACGGCACTGATATTACCACTAAAGGCATTTGGATTGAGGGATTGATCTCCAAATTCAGGATCTTCTGCTTTAATGAGACTCCTATGTGCCCGACCTCCCAGACTCAGCCTTAATTTTACCAGTTTAAAGGTGTGCAAGCTGTATATGTCCATGCTTCCGCTTTGCCCCTGATCTAAGTAACGTGGATTTACAATATTTAAATCTCCCAATCCGCTTCTTCCCTGAAAAGCCTGACTTTGGATGCCTTCCTGATAGACTTCAACACCAGAAACGATATCCCAGTAAATATTGGGTTGGGAGTGAACCTCAAATATGCCAGTCCAAATCTTACTCTGATTTTCTTCTTTTCGACTCAGATTCTCTTGTGGGAGCTCTTGCTCGCGGTTCTCATCATATTGCTGAAAGGCCCCGCTGATTCGCATTTCTTTAAACCATTTATTTTTGCTTTGAGAACTGAAGCGCGCATGAGCCATTTGCCATTGCAAGGGTTTGAGTTTGTCCTGCAATTGCTCAACGGGCCTTCCTGATTCACGGCTATGGGCGTTTCGCTGGATATGTTTCTGATAGGATATGCTAAATAAATGCCGAGGACTTATTTTTAGTTTGGCTTTAAGAAGGGCTGATTCTTGTTGGAAATTCTCTCCTGAACTCCCTGGGATCAGTCCTCCCAAATTTCGCCTGCTATAACTACTCAATACTGCTAATCGGGAACTATTTAATTCCAGGGCTCCTGCTCCGCTTTGCTCACTTCCCTGTCCCAGAAACCTAAACAAACTATGGCCATGAAATTGGACTCCATCGTCTGAGAAATCAGGATCTTTACTTTGAAGAGAAACGACTCCTCCTAATGCATCTGAGCCATATTGAGTAGAAGCAGAACCAAATAAAATCTCGGCGGATTGTAAATGAAAAGGATCAACACTGCCAAGGATACTTGGAGAGAACTTGCCCATCAGGGAATGATTGGTACGAATTCCATCAACCAATAAGCTATTGAAGTCTCCTCCCAGCCCTCTGATGATAGGACTGCTTTGGGCAGGCCCAAATTCCCGAACCCACATCCCCGGAATCTTTAGGAGGGCTTCGCTCATATTGCGGGAGGCATATTCCCGAAATTCGACTTGATCAAATTCCTGTGTAAAAAAGGGAGATTCATGAACGGGTATCTCTGTTTTTGTTCCGAGACTGATTTCTTCATCAAATTGAGTGGAAGGTCCCGGACAAAGATTTATTGTCCAATATTCGTCTTGAAAATCCTTGGCAAAGAAGAGTTCTTTTTTCTGGGTCCTAAATCCGGGATGACTGATCTCAATCCAATTGGTTCCTACTTCCAATTCTTCGATCCGGAATCTCCCCTCCTTATCGGATTGAAAACTCCTTTCCTGATTGATAACAAGAATTTTAACCCCTTTCAGGGCTTTACCACTAAATTTGTGTTGAATTTTCCCTTCGAGACTTTGGGCTTGAAGGAAGAACGGAACGCATAATCCTAATAGGACCCCTAAACTACCTAATAGTCTTCTCATGTGTTTTGCCTAGATTCACATACTTCAAACGCTACAGACGAAGAAGATGTTGCTTTAGGAATATCCTGAATTTCCTGAGAGAAAACTATTCTTAAGATGGGATTTTCTTGCTTTCGACTATTGGATAATTAAACGACTTGTATATAGCCGGGCGTTCAATATTATTCTCAGCTGATATATTCCTTTTGGAAGCTCATGAGTTGGGAATGCGAGCCTGGTTTTGCCTACATTTTTTTCAAAATTCTGTTGAAGGATTTTACTTCCTTTCAGATCAAGAAGATCCACATAGCCCCAAATATCTTTTTCACTTTCCAATAGAATCTCTATTTCATTTCCTCGGTTTACAGGATTGGGATATACTTGAATGTCCAGTATCTCGCTTTCCTCCAGCTCTTCTATCCGAGGCCTGGCAGCCAGTACACATGAACTTGCGGTGCTACTTTGAGGAAGCAGAGCCACATTGACTACAGCCCCTGCTTGTCCATCTGTTGCAGAGCTTTGAGAACCCGCACAGGCAAGCGTTACCGAAGCATTAATTACACCGGAAGCTCCTCCAGCGACATTGCTGATTACATTTACACTCAGCGCTGTAGCGGTTCGGATCAGACCACCACCTCCGCCACCGCCCGGTCCGAGACAATTGGCTGCAATGCCGGCATTTCCCCCTTGTCCACCACTTACATCAAGGTTCAGATTTGTAGCACCAAAGCCATTGGTGCTCAAAAGGATACTTCCCCCAGCTCCTCCTCCGGAACCAGCATCTCCAGCTGCTGCTGCAGCATTTTCTCCCCTGGCCGATATACTGAATCCATTCCCTTCTATTTGATCTGCTAGGATGATTGCGATCCCTCCTCCCGGTGCAGCATCCTGAGATTCTCCATCATTATCATTTCCTGCACCGCCGCCGCCACCAAGACTCATCATGTTTGACGCATTGATAAAAGTCTGAAGGTTTTTTCCTCCGACTCCCGGATGATTTCCATAGCAGGTAAAAGAGCCTCCTGTTGTCTTTTCTCCTCCCTGTCCTCCATTCCCATAATTGGCTCCACCAGCTCCTCCTGCATTATGCTCATTTCCACCACCTCCGCCATTTGCCTGAGCTCCTTTGCCGTAATCTTTATTGGCTTCATAGGGAATAATTCCTTCTCCCTTTTTCGCTCCCCCCTGATCTGCTTGTGCATAAAAGTATTGGTCAAAGCTGAAAAAAGGCATACCCGCGCATCCTGAATTCATGGTTTCAGTTGCGGCTCCTCGAAATCCCAATCCATTTAGGTTGATATCTGCATTGAGGCTGATTGTTCCGGATGCTGAGAGTACAAGTACTCCTCCAGTAGCTCCATTCCAGGCCGGAGCAAAAAGACTCCCGTTCACATTGACATCCACATAAGAGCTGAATTTTATCACCTGAATTACGGCATTGCTTGCCGCCGGATCATCAAAAGATTGACTCAATGTGTGTTGAAGGCTGATCTCATTACCCGTATTGCCACAAATGGTGGCCCGTTCATACAAACCCGTTCCTCCTATGCTCGTTACATTTCCGAAATTGGCATTATCAGCATTTTCCATCGTGCCTCCCTGCATCTGAATGATCAGGATTTCATCATTGGTATTGAAGCTTGCCGCAGAAGTTGATAAGGTCAGACTTTCATTGGAAGCATCTATGGCTGTAACGGAAAAATACTGGTTAATCACACCACTCACATTGGTGGTTTGACCGGAAAGAGGATAGAAGAAGCCAGGGATAATCAGGAGTAAGCATGCAAGCAGCATTTTCTGCATCTGCCTCATATACATTCTGGTTTAAAGGGATTCTTCAGCTAACTAAAGGTAGCTAAAAGCAATGCCTTCAAGACTCTTTCTATCCCCATTCGTTCATTTTTCCGTATCATTTGGTCAATTTCTTACATGAACCTTTTTCTCCCAAAAGACTTCATTTGGGTATTTCCCGTAATTCTGCCCATACTTTTTGCGAAAAACCCAAAATCATCTTTCATCCCTGAGAATTCTTGCAAATCCTCGGAAAGAAGAGAACAGACTTGTCCTGATTTATTCATTATACATAATTGAGCAGAAGAAGGCCTAAAATGCCTTTATCAATTCCCTTGTCCTCCCGCTAATTTGCTCATGTTCCTAATTGCATCAATTTATCAAGAACATGAAGAATCACATCCTAATCCTTTTGGCGAGCTTATTTCCCTACCTCGGGCTCGCTCAAACACAAACCATCAGAGGTAGAGTTATCAATAAGGACACACAGCAACCCATAGCTGGTGCCACGCTAGTAGTTCAAGATTTAAGTCCTATGAAAGGGGCCGTTTCTGATGAAACGGGCAGCTTTAAAATTGTAGGAGTTCCCGTAGGTCGCCAAATTGTGAAATGTACATTCATTGGCTTTGAAGACTATGTTACCGACAACCTCATCCTGAATTCAGTGAAAGAAATGGTGCTGGATATTCAGTTGGTAGAAGTCGGTATCCAAATGGAAGGAGTTGATATTACTGTCGGAGGAGATGATAATCCTCATGAGGCCATCAACTCTTTCAATCCCGTAAGTATGAGGAGTTTCAGTGTAGAGGAAACCCAGCGCTATGCCGGTTCTTTCAATGACCCCAGCCGTATGGCCATGGGTTTTGCAGGAGTTCAGGCTTCTCAGGACAATAATAGTGATATCATCATTCGGGGAAATTCTCCTGCCGGATTATTGTGGAGACTGGAAGGGATTGATATTCCCAATCCTAACCACTTTGCCCGCAAGGGATCATCCGGAGGAGGGATCACCGTATTTTCTGCTCAGCTATTGGCAAAATCCGACTTCTCGACGGGAGCTTTTTCGGCAGAATACGGAAATGCAACCTCAGGCGTATTTGATATGCGCTTTAGAAGGGGAAATACAGAAAAGTCAGAGCGTCGCTTCAAATTCGGCTTACTCGGAACCGACCTGGCTTTAGAGGGCCCCATCAAGAAGGGACAAAGCTCCTATTTGGTCAATTATCGTTACTCTACTTTGGGAATTCTGAATGATATAGGTTTCAGATTGGTGGGCGAAAGGATAGACAACAATTTTCAGGACCTTTCCTTTAATATATACCTTCCCTCCAAAGACCTGAAAAATACCTGGACGATATTCGGAATGGGAGGGCTGAGTGAAGAACTATGGGATCCGGTAGAAGATAGCCTGAGCTGGAGTCGACCTTACAGAACTACCAGAGACTATTTGACTCGGGTTGGAGCTGCAGGAATTACTTATACCCGTTTGATAGATAATAAATCTTTCTTGAAAGCAGTGGTAGCAGTTTCTGGCAATCAGGTGATCGACAATGATGATACCCTGGATATCCGAACTGTAGTGCCTAGTCCTAACCCAGATATGCTGGAGGAAGAAATTGACTGGACTAGCCTGGATGAAACCCCTTTCGAAAAAGAAGACTATAGAAATACACGTATTTCCTCCCATATTTTCTACAGTCGACAATTTTCTCCCAGCCTCACCATGAAAAATGGCATCATCGCCAGCCACATCAATTATGGTTTTAATCATGAGGAGAGAAATGCCGAAACCAATGCCTTTGGAACCCTGGTGGAAGGGGAAGGAAGTTCCCAATTATTACAGGCCTATAGCCAGTTCAAGATTCATGCATCAGATCGATTGACACTCAATGCAGGAGTACATGCGAGTATGCTCAGTCTTAATAATTCCGGAGCCATTGATCCGAGACTTTCTCTCAAGTATCAAATGCCGGCCAGGCAATCGATAAGCCTTGCCTATGGTCTTCACAGTCAGATTTTACCACTAGGTTCCTACTTCACCGAAGTAGAACGGAATGGAGAAACTACTCAGCCCAATCTCGATCTGGACATGATAAGAGCACATCATGCGGTTTTGGCCTATGAGAAAATCTTCGAAAACAGGACACGTTTGCTGCTAGAGACTTATTACCAGAGACTATTTAATCTTCCAATTAGCCCGGATTCAGAGCCTAGTGATTTTATGTTGCTGAATTTGAGAGATGGATATGGAGATCGTGCACTGGTCAGTAATGGAACGGGTACAAATCTTGGATTAGACTTGACCTTTGAAAAATACTTTTCTCAGGGATTCTTCTTCCTCTTTACCGGATCAGTTTACGAGAGTAATTATGTTGCTTCGGATGGTGAGACCTACAATACTCGCTATAACAGCCGCTACAATCAAAGCCTGATGGGGGGAACAGAAATTCCCTTGAAAAAGGGAGGAAGTCTTCAACTAGGTGCCCGCTCTGTACTCAATGGGGGATTGAGATTTACTCCCGGAGATGAAGCCGCTTCCAAATTGCAGGGAGAGTTTGTCGAACAGCCGGGACAGGCCTTTGCTCTGGGTGTGGGTACTTATTATCGCATTGACTTTCGGATTGCCTATAGAAAAAACTTGAAAAAGACGGCTTATATCCTCTCACTGGATGTACAAAATGTAACCAACCGAAGAAATATACGAGATCAAATCTATGATCCGGGATTTAATCGCCTGCAAAACAGATTTCAAAGTGGTCTGGTACCTGTATTCAGTTTTCAGATAGATTTCTAATGACGCCCTTATAAACTGTTTTATAGCGCAAGGTTTTGCCTTGCGCTATTTTTAGTATAAAGGTCCTTCTTCCAGTTTAAGATCCGTATTTGGGAGAAATTCGTCCAGGGCAATTCGAAGTTTTTCGCTTAGTTCGGCATTCAATAAATAAACCTCCTCCAATTGTTTCAAATGGATGAGTTCTAAAGCTCCAACATCATCCAGAAAACTTTCAGAAAGATTAAGACTTTTCAGATCATCCAAATGTGCAAGATATATCAGACCAGAACCATTGACACAGGTTTTGGCCAGGACAATCTTTTTGAGACCTCCTAACTGCCCGAGAGTATAAAGACCATCATCCGTAACTGCAGAAGAAATGAGAGAGATACGGGAAATGTAATCGCCATAGGGCAATAATTCAATGAGTTCTTCATCTCCAATTGCTTCAGGAGGTAGTTTCATGGACAGGATAAATTTCAGGGAATCTTCTCCTGAATCACTTTCTACTACAAATCCTAAATCCTGAGCCAGTGGAATCAATTCCTGCGAAATCTCTTTATGAGATCTTTGTTCCTTCATTTCCAGTACTTGCAACTGAGCCACTTTGGGTATGTATGCATCAATCAAATTATCAAGGGCAGGATCCCTATTCAATTCCCCTAGTTTGTGGGCATTCTTTCCACCTGCTTTTATCCAGAGATCCAGAATCGCAATTTCTTCCTCCTTCAATTGAGCTTTGCCAGAAGGAGGCATATGTTCTTCATGGGATAGGGGAAGCTTCAATCGTTTAAAGAGTTCTCCCTCTTCTGCCTGAAGGCTGTCAAGCATAGATTTTCCACTTTTACCTCCTGCAAGCAGGCTTTTGTAAGAATCCATCACCAATCCTCCCTTGGCCTTGTTTTCATTGTGGCAAGCCAGGCATTTCGCCCGAAAAACAGACAGAACCAAATCCTCAAAGACCAGAATATCGTCTCTGGATTTTTGCAGGATGGGGGTATCTTCAGCTTCGATATTTGTGAAGAATTCGGAGAGGTAATTTTCCCCATGCGTCAGACTCCCCCCCAGATGTCCGGTATAGATGAGTAGCAAATTTGCCAGAATTATCCCTGCTATTCTGAAGCTTTTCTTTTCATATAGAGCAGCTATTCCTGCCAAAGATAAAATCAGACTCAGGTAAATAGCTCCCCACATATGATCGTTAATGAGTTGACCTTCGTATTCGCCAGATTGATAGAGGAAATAGCCCAGATATGCAGAAAGGAGACTACTGGCAATGGCTGTAAAAAGCAGCGCAGTTTTTAACTGTTTGTGGATGAGGTCTTTTCTCCAAACTTCCACAAGTTCTATAATCAGACTTAAGACTACCAGAACTATGGGGAAGTGAACAATGAGGGGGTGAAAACGGCCGAGATAGCCAATAAAGCCTCCATCAGCATCCATGTTTGAGTTCAATCCAAGATATAGGAGGATCAGGCTGCTTATTCCCAGCAGGATACTTAGTAGTAATTTCTTGCTCCGAACAGCTGCCATAGTTTAGACAAGGATTTCGCAAAGTTCAGCTGTACTGTCTGCAAAGGAATCCATCTGACATCCCATTACATTCATCAAACTCAGGTGAAGGTTGGCGAAAGGAGTATTTTTTTCAAAAATGAGGTGTTGGCCACTTTTTAGGCTACCTCCTCCTTTACCCGCCAGAAGGATAGGAAGATTGTAGGGAGAATGTCGATTGCCATCTCTTAAACCTGAACCAAAGAGGACCATAGAGTTTTCCAGGAGATTGCCATCACCTTCCTGCATAGACCTCAATTTGTTGAGGAAGTATGCCAACTGCTCCATATGCCAGGTATTGATCAGCTCATACTGTTTCATGCGCCTGGGATCATTGGAATGATGGGAAAGGGAATGGAAATTTGCATGGACGCCTTCCAGAAAGGAGAAGTTCCGGCCACTAACCGAATTGCCAAACATAAAGGTAGCTATGCGACTGGCATCGCTCCAGAATGCGAGGGCTATGATGTCCAGCATCAGGCGGACTTTTTCTGTAATATCAATTCCTGCAGTGATATCGACATACTCATCTATGCGGATATCCATCTGTTTGAGTTCCTGCTTAATATCCGGAGAAAGGCTTTTCTCAAATTCTTCCAATTTCTCAATATTGCCCAGTCTCATCTCAATAGATCTAATGGACTCCAGATATTCTTCCAGTTTATTTTGATCAGCAATCCCCAATTTCTTTTGTAGGGATTTTGCATCTTCCTGAACCACATCCAGGATACTTTTTTTCCAGGGATTTTCTTCCTTAACTACCTTGCCGGGAACTACTCTTCCAAACAAGCGATCAAAGGCAAAGCGAGGATCAATCTCTTTTGCGCAGGGTTGAGTCGGAGCTTTCCAGGAAATAGAAGAACCATAAAGCCGGGTGAGTCCTACATTTACATCCACTCCACTGGAGATTCTGTCAATGCCATAAGCCAGGGATGGAAAGAGGGTTTCTCCTCCCACTTTTTGGGCGATCAATTGATCCATAGAAACTCCACCAGAATGTACATTGGTTCCTATGGTTTTACTTATTTCCTCAGAGGTAAGGAAATTGGCGGTCTTGGTATAATGTCCGTCATAGCTATTGACGGATTTCATGTTCATCAATTGCTGAAGAACAAGCAGATTATCCTCAAAGCCTTTAAGCGGTTGAAGGATAGGAGATAGTTCAAAGTCCTTTCCCTCTTTCTCAGGCGCCCATTTCCCGGGACATACTCCATTTGGGGCAAAGAGTACGGCTAGCCTTTTTGGGGATTTTGAAAGAGAGAATAATCTCTGAGGAATCATTGCTTCAAGGAAGGGAAGGGCAATACTAGCCCCCATACCTTTTAGCATATGTCTTCGCGATAGATTCCAGCTAGATTTCATGAGGAATAAATTTCTTCTACAGGTCGATCACTTTTTTTATGAGTAAAGGGATAACATTTCACTACCTCTTGAACAAAGCTGATCGTATGGAAATCATTTTCCAACAGATGTTTGCTGAGGTGGCGAATGGAAGGCGTGTCCTTAAACTGTAAGGACCTGCCGAGAGCGAAGGAGAGCATCTTTTTACTCAGGTTTTTGGCAAATAGCTCTCTTTTATTCAGAAGTATTTGTTTCAATTCCGCTGGTCCCTCAAATGCTTCTCCACTAGCGAGTTCTCCAGAAGCATCTATGGGATGTTTATCATAGGTTTTCCTCCATCTCCCAATTGCGTCGAAATTTTCAAGTCCTAAGCCCAAAGGATCCATTTGTAAATGACAGGATTTACAAGCCGGATCATCGCGATGTTTTAAGAGCAATTCTCTAAGACTCAATTCATCTGCACCTTCATGTTGGCTTTCCTCGAGATCAGGAATATTGGGTGGGGGAGGTGGAGCCGGAGTCCCCAGCAATTGTTCCAATACCCATTTTCCTCTGAGGACAGGACTGGTGCGCACTGGGAGAGAAGTAGAGGTCAGAATACCAGCCATACCCAATACGCCTCCTCTAGCATTATCTTCCAGACAATTCATCTCAAATCCTTCTTCTTCCACTCCTTCGATGCCATAATGGGCTGCCAGCTCTTTATTCAGGTAGGTGTAATCACTGTTTATAAGGTCTGTGAAATTTTGACTTTCCGTCAGGACATGATTGAAAAAAAGTTCGACTTCTTTTAACATCAAATCTCTCAGGAGGGGGGTAAATTCGGGATATGTCTTTGGATCGACCTGGAAATCCGGCGCTTTCATTTTATTGAGTTCAAACCAGTTTAAGGCAAAACTCTCACCCATTCTTTGAGCTTTGGGATCAAAAAGCATTCGCTTGACTTGCTGATCCAGTACTTCTGGTAATTGCAGATCTCCTCTATAGGCCAATTCGAGTAATTCCTGATCTGGAAAACTGGACCAAAGGAAAAAGGAAAGACGAGAAGCCATTTCGAAGGAGCTAATCGGGTAAGCACCTGAGATATCCGGATCATTTTCCTGTCGGTACAGGAAATTTTGAGATAAAAGGATGACCTTGAAGGTCTCTTTCATCGCCAGATCAAAAGCTTTTTCCTCGCCTCGAGAAGCGAGATAGACCTCTTTGAAAAAATTCAGCAATTGTTGTTGTTCTTTCGCATTGAGAAATTTTCGGTAGGCTTTTGTTGCGACAGGCAGGAGGATTTCTCTCGCCGTTTTCATAGGGTGTGCTAAAGATATATCTTCTTCCTTCCACCATTTATTCCACCAAACCCGTATTGACTCGCGAAAGGGAACTTGATAGTTAGGAACAAAATGTTCCCATTTTGCACTATCTGTGTATAATTCCTCCAAAATGATCTCCGCTGCTTCATAATAGCGTTCCATTTGTAAAGGAGTGAGATAAAGAACCCGAGCCTGGTTATCAAAACCCGAACCTCCTGAAGCTTCAGAAGGAAAAAGAGAATCGGTATTGATTTTTATACCAAAGAGATCTTCTACACAATATCTGTATTCCCGATTGTTGAGTTTTCGGGGAGGAATGAGGCCCGGATCTTTTTCAGCCAGGGCATCTTCAATATATTTATTCAGATAAAAAGTGAGGGTATCGATTTCCTTCTGTTTCATTCGAGGGCGAAAGTCCGGAGGCATACTTTCTTCCTTTACCATTTCTACTACCCGGGTGAATAGCTCCCCATCTCGAACAATGCCAAAAGTGAAATCATATTTTTCAAGATTCAATCCGCCTTTTTTGTCTTCCTGATTGTGGCAGGAATTGCAATGTTTGCGCATAATAGGCCTGACCGTCCGTTGATAATGTTTTTCTCTCGGACGGTCTTCGGCTTTACTCTCAGGTATAATGGCGAATGAGAGGACCAATAATAATATGGGAATGGCCCTGAATTTCATTGTAGCAGTATTTATAACCTAATATATTGATTTTCTGCGAATAATGCAGATTTGGTACAACTTACCATAAGTAAAATTCCCAGAAGAAAGCCTCCTTACAGTAATCAAGAATTTTTCTACACTTATCAATTCTTTTCAGACATCGATAAAAAACGTGGATTTGGATTAACGGAAGTATTTACATTTGGTTAAAGGTCTGAAGAAACAGGCCTGAATTAATTTTTGTTTGGGCCAGAAATACATTTCATTTCTTCATTCTTTTATAGCACCTGTTGACATTGACTCCCTGGTCGCGCGGAGTAAACAGGTGTCTTTTATTTGGGTTTATAACAATCGCCTATGCTGATAAAGTACCTTGCTTTAAAAGCTGAAGAAAACCTGCCTCTTACAATGTCCTGAATACTGGATTTCAATCGCTATGCCCCCTCCCTGGCTAGCCGCATCTCAGGACCTCAACATTTATATGTTTCAGGATCGCCCTGAATTCCTATTGATCCCGCTTTGGCGCATTTCCTAAAGCCTGTGGGAAAGCCTCCTATAGGTTCTGGTTTGAACAGCGGCCATAGTGAAGCTTTGGGGTACCTCATTTAATGATCTCGCGAAAATCAATTTTCGTGCTGGGAAAGAATTATCTCAAGTACAACACACACTTATTTAGAATTCTCTATGGTTAACAATTACCCTGGCAATTCAGTCTGGCCAAATAAAGGACCAGCAAACAGCCACCGACTTGCTCTCTTTACCCGACTTTGGCGAGCAACTCTCCTAAGTTGCCTCTTCATTTTTTACTCTTTTACAAGCTATGCTCAATGCGATGTGACAGTAAGTGTCCCGGTAAACGTATGTCTGGGACAAGTTTTTAGCATCAGCTTTGATGCAAGTGCCTCTAGCAGCCCTATCTATCCCATTTTGGTGGATTACACGGTCGGAGGAGTTGCGCAGCCGCAATTGAGTATGAATAATCCGACGGCTACTGTCAATTTTACACCTACTACGGCAGGAGCACTAAGCATCCAATTAACAACTGCTACGGATGCAACGCCCAATACTTGTACCTTGGGAGCTGCTGCCACAACAAATGTCAACAATCCTATTCTTAGCTTCACAGCTCCAGCGGACCTTTGTATCAATGACCCTGTACTCACAGGAGTTGGAGGAGCCACACCCACTGGCGGCATCTATTCCGGACCTGGCGTAACAGATGATGCGAATGGTTTAACGTATACCTTTGATCCAGCCATCGCAGGGGTCGGAACCAAGACCTTAACATACACCTATACGGATATAAATGGATGTACCAATAGCATCACAGATGATGTGGTCGTCTATGCGGAACCCACAGTTACGTATTCGGCCGGCCCGGATGTATGTATAAATGACGGAATCCTGACAGGGCAAGGAGGGGGAAGTCCAACAGGGGGTATCTACTCTGGAACAGGAGTAACGGACGATGCCAATGGATTGACCTATACCTTCGATCCGGGGATTGCAGGTCTGGGCACTCATACCCTGACCTATACATATACGGATGGAAATGGCTGTACAAGTGCAGCTAATGATGATATAGAAGTTTTCGATATACCGCTAGTCAGCTTCACTGCCCCGGCAGACCTATGTGAACAAGCTCCTTTTCAATTTGGATTGGGGGGAGGAACTCCAACAGGAGGTACGTATTCAGGTCCAGGCGTGATTGATGATGCCAATGGATTGACCTATACCTTTGATCCTATTACAGCCGGTGTCGGAATTCATACGATTACCTATACCTATGCGGATGCGAATGGCTGTAGCACGACTGCAGATGATGACGTTGAGATATTCGCGTTACCCACAGTTAGCTTTTCACCTGTATCAGGATATTGTGTTGATGCAGCTGTTCAAACCGGCCTGGGCGGAGGGTCTCCTGCCGGGGGGACCTATTCCGGCCCGGGTGTTACCGATGATGGAAATGGAAATACTTTTAGCCTGAATCCCACTACAGCAGGAGCAGGTGTGCATATCCTTTCCTATACCTATACAGATGGCAATAACTGTAGCAAAACGGCCAATACCATCCTGGAAATATATGCCTTACCTACTGTGAGTTTTGCTGCTTTGGCAGATGTTTGTATTAGTGCGGGCATACAAGCTGGACTGGGAGGTGGACTTCCTGCAGGAGGTACCTATTCCGGAACCGGAGTTACTGATGATGGGAATGGTAATACCTTCACTTTTGATCCGAATGCGGTAGGACTGGCTTCTGCTGTCATAACTTATTCCTTTACAGATGGAAATAACTGTACGAATACAGCTACGAGTACGCTGGATGTAATTCCTGCTCCTACCATTACGGAAACAATAGTAGATGAAAGTTGCCCTGGAACGGACGATGGCTCTATTACCTTTGATGCTACCGCCGCCAATGGACCATATACCCTTTCCATCTCAAATAATGGGGGAGTAACCTTTACAGTTCTTGGGACAGGAGTAACAGGGGGAACCACTGTAAGTTCTACAGGATTGACTCCTGGCTCCTATGTTATCAAGGCGGTAGATGCCAATGGATGTGAATCCAGCAAAACCGTTACGGTCGCTGCAGGGATAGACAATACTCCTCCAACGGCAGTCTGTCAGGATATCACTGTCCATTTGGATGCTGCAGGAACTGGAAGTATAACTGCTACACAGATAAATAATGGAAGTAATGATGCCTGTGGAATAGATACTGTCTATTTGGATCTTTACAATTTTGGCTGTGCGGATATCGGTAGCAATACGGTTACCCTCACGGTAGAAGATGTAAACAATAATATCAGTACCTGTACAGCAATCGTAACAGTTGTGGATACGGTTTCTCCAACTGTCGTTTGTCAAAACATAAATGTATACCTGGACAATAATGGACTGGCTTCTATTACGCCTGCTGATGTTGATAATGGAAGTGCTGATGCTTGTGGAATCGACACCATGTTCCTAAGTAAGTACGATTATGACTGTGCTGATGTCGGAGCGAGTTTGGTGTCTTTGACAGTTATTGATTCCAGTGGAAACCTTTCTACTTGTAATGCAGGCATCACAGTACTCGATACAATTTCTCCGGTAGTCATTTGCCAGGATGTTACCATCTACCTGGATGGCTCTGGATTAGCTACTATTGGACTTGGAGATATTGATAATGGTTCGAGTGATAATTGTGCCATAAGTTCAAGAAATTTGAGCCAGAGCAGCTTTGGCTGTGCGGATACGGGCGTAAATATTATTACCCTAACCGTAGATGATGTCAATGGTAATAGTGCTTCCTGTACGGCCAATGTTACAGTTCTAGATACGATTCCTCCTCAGGCGATTTGCCAGGATGTTACCATTTATCTGGATGCGGGCGGACAGGCCTCTGTTCAAACCCTGGATATCGATAATGGAAGTTCTGATATCTGTGGGATTGATACTATGTTCCTTGATCTTTACAATTTTAGTTGTACCGATACCGGAGCAAATGCATTAAACCTGACAGTCATAGACAATAATGGAAATACGGCAAGCTGTTCATCAGTAGTTACAGTATTGGATACTATAGCTCCCGTGATCATTTGTCCCGCAAATATTGTGGTAAACAATGATCCCTTTTCTTGTGGTGCACAAGTGACACTTATTGCAAGTGCATCTGATAATTGTGCAGTAACGGTCGTGAATGATTACAATAATGGAGATGAGGTTGCCAGTGATTTTTATCCGGTGGGAACAACAGTGGTTACTTTTACAGCTACAGATCCTTCTGGAAATACAAGCAGCTGTTCCGTTTCCGTAACTGTAAATGATGCAGAAAACCCAACAGCTGTATGTCCGGTTTTCCCGATTACCTTTGCCTTACCAGCTACCGGGATTACAGATATAAGCTTGAGTCCAGCCTGGGCAAACAGCTTCGACAATTGTGGGATTGCGCAGACTAATTTCTATTTGAATGGAAATTTGAAGACGCTGTATGACTGTAGTGATATCGGAACTCACAATATCATTGTGGAGGTTATCGATACTGCGGGAAATAGCAATACCTGTGCAGCTACGATCGTAATAGCAGACAATCTGCCTCCTACCGCAATTTGCCAGGATTTGACTGTTCAATTAGACGTGAATGGATTAGCTACGATTCTTCCTTCTCAGATAGATAATGGAAGTTTTGATATATGTGGAATTGATAGCATATATCTGAGTCAAACTAGCTTTTCCTGTTCTGATGTTGGCGTAAATAGTGTTATCCTTTCTGTCAGAGATAGTAGTGGAAATATTGGGACCTGTACGGCGAATGTTACGGTTGAAGACAATGTAGCTCCAGCTGTGGTGTGTCAGGATATCACGGTATATCTCGGAGGCTTCTTTGGTTTTGTTGGCATTAGCCCTAATGATATTGACAATGGTAGTTCAGATGCATGTGGAATCGCCAGCATGAGTCTGGATAAGAGCACCTTCACTTGCGCGGATATTGGAACCAATACTGTTACCCTAACCGTAACCGACAATAATTCAAATATCTCAACTTGTACTGCTATAGTAACGGTCGTCGATTCAATAGCTCCTTTTGCTAGCTGTCAGGATATCACTGTACAATTGGATGCCAGTGGAAATGCCAGTATCGTCGCTGCTGATATTGACAACAATAGTTATGATGCCTGTGGAATCGATACCATGTTTTTGGATATCTATGATTTCACTTGTGCGGATGTAGGGACAAATACTGTTACCCTGACTGTTGTCGATAATTACAACAATAGTGCAATTTGTACAGCCACAGTTACGGTGGAGGATACCGTCTCACCCATTGCCCAAACGCAGAACATCACCATTCAATTAGATGCAAATGGGCAAGCCAGTATCACAGCAAATGATATCGATAATGGAAGCTCGGATGCTTGTGGGATAGATACCTTATTGCTTTCAGACTATGATTTTGATTGCGCGGATGTCGGAGCCAACACTGTTAGCCTGACCGCTATCGATAATAATAGCAATAGCTCAACTGCGACAGCGACGGTAACGGTTGAAGACATTTTGCCTCCGATCGCTATTTGTCAGGACCTTACGGTCTACCTTGATACAGGAGGCATAGCAATAATAACTCCCGGGCAGATTGACAATGGAAGTTCGGATAACTGTGGGATCGCATCCTTGAGTTTAAGTACAACAAGCTTTGCTTGTGTGGATACAGGATTGAATGCCGTGGTGCTTACCGTTACAGATGTAAATGGAAATACCAGTAGCTGTTCAGCCAATGTTACCGTTCTGGATACCATTCCTCCTGTCATAGACTGTCCTGCAGATATCGTGGTATTCAATGATCCCGGTCAATGTGGCGCAACAGTAAGCTATAATACACCTACAGCGACAGATAATTGTGGGATTAATGGAAATGGAAGGATAAATCCAAGTATCACAGCCTTTTATCCTATAGGTACAGATACCATTACGCATATAGTATTTGATGAGTCTGGTAATTCTGATACCTGTACGTTCACGATTACGGTTATTGATAATGAAGATCCTGTGATCACTTGTCCGGCTAATGTCGTGCAGAATGTAGATCCAGGTCAGTGTGGTGCAGTAGTCTTTTATCCCGGAGTAGGAGTTTCTGATAACTGTTCTCCCGTTCAGGTTACCCTGATTTCTGGGATAGGAAATGGGAATTTCTTCCCGGTCGGTACTACAACCGAAACCTATATAGCTACGGATTCTTCTGGAAATACAGATACCTGTTCGTTCACCGTAACCATCAATGATAATATCGCACCTGTGATGACTTGTCCACTGGATATTTCTGTATCCAATGATCCGGGTCAATGTGGAGCAGTGGTAAATTATGCCCTGCCGGCTGTAACGGACAATTGCCCGCTTACCGGACCTCCTACATTGCAGACAGGTTTTGCGAGCGGAGATCAATTCCCTCTGGGAGTAACTTCTGTTAGCTATTCCTATACGGACCTGGGAGGCAATACAGTTAGCTGTAGTTTCAATGTTACGGTTACAGATACAGAAGCTCCACAAATACTTTGTCCTCCGGATATTGTTGTAACGGGGAGTCCTACGACCTGTGATGCCGTAGTTACCTATACAGGGGTTACAGCTTCTGATAATTGTCCGGGAACGATCTCAATTTCTCTGATTGCAGGCTTCTCCAGTGGTTCGACCTTTCCGGTAGGTAATACAGTCGTATCCTATCAGGCAGTGGATCTTGTTGGAAATATAGATACCTGTAGTTTCAATGTAACGGTACTTCCTGCAGTCGCTCCTACTACGGCAGTAATCAATATGCCGAATCTTGTGGAGGTTTGTGCAGAAGAACTTCTGACATTGAGTGCAAATAGCCCAGGAGTAGGAGAAACAGGCGCATGGTCTTTCGGAGATCCTAATGCCATCTTTGTTCCAGGCAATACGGATCCAACCGCAGACCTGACCAACCTACTTACACCTACTGTAAGTGGCTTGAATCCATTCCCACTGATCTGGACCATTAGCAATAATTGTTTCTCCAGCAGTGATACGGTTTATGTGCAGGTGAATGCATTGCCTACGGGCTTTATTCTGGAAACTTCTCCTATTAGTGCCAATGGTGCTTCAAATGGAGAACTCCTGGCTGTACCTCAAGGCGGAACTCCTCCTTATGTTGGCTACCAATGGGATGATCCATTAACCCAGACCACTCAATTGGCTGTAGGATTGGCAAGTGATACCTATAAAGTAGTGATCACGGATGATAAAGGATGTACCTCTGATTCCATTTCTTATTTCCTCGACCAGCCTCCCGTAAATCCTATCCTGGTAGATGTAAAAGTCTTCTTGCAGGGAGCCTATGTTTCTGCGGCAGGCCTAATGCACGATTCACTGAGGGTAAAACATCCGGTAGATATGCTGACCGAACCCTATACCGCCATGGGCTATGCTCCTATAGCAGGTTTAGGCAGCAATTCAGCTTCTGGACCTGTGCTAAATACGAGTGGAACTACTGCTCCGGTTGATTGGGTATTTGTTGAGTTGAGAGATAAGATCAATCCTGCGAATATCCTGGGACGTCAGGCAGGCCTGGTGTTGAGAAATGGATCTGTAGTCGATGCAGGAGATGGTGTTTCCCCTATCGGCTTTGATCTGCCGACGGATGATTACTACATCGCAGTTCGACATAGAAATCACCTGGGTACCATGACAGTTGGAACTGCTACAGTTACGACTGGCTCGGCTACTTCTGTAGATTTTACCAATCTGTCTACTGCGACTCATGGCAATCATGCGCAAAGGATAGCAGCCGGGGTGAAAATGCTCTGGGGAGGTGACGCAAATGGAGATAAGTCTGTGTTCTATACAGGACCTCTTTCAGATGCGAATCCCATATTCAGTAAAATCCTCTTTGCGCCTGACAATACCTTCTTCTCGGTATCTCATATAGTTACGGAATATGCCATAGAAGATTTGAGTATGGACGGCTCAGTGATCTATACGGGTCCCTTGACAGAGGTGAATGTATTGTTCCTCAATATTCTTCTTCATCCACTGAATACCACCTTTAGTGATAGCCATAGTTTCAGTGAACAAATTCCTTAATCCAATAATCATGAATCGATTAGTAAAACCTTATATACTTGTTCTTTGCTTGTTTTGGTTTGGGATACTGTTACCTATCCCTGCACAAGCACAATTTTGCAACTGGCTGCAAGTGCAGATCGGCCAGAGCGTAACCGGAAATACACTTTCTGTATTCATAAAACCCAATCTGGATGTAACTGCAGCACCATGCAATATCTGGTCTTTGGGTAGCCAGATCACCATGCGTTGGCCGGCGGTATTAGGTGCCAATCCGGTGTCATCCATCACTTTTAATGGAACAGCCATGGGCTTTGCCCAGAACACCGGCCTCGGGCCAGGGGGAGCAATTGGGTCCGATGGAGGAGATGGATATTATTATGTTCAATTCACAAACTCAGGGTCTGGACTCCAGGCCTTGAGTGCCGCCGGGAACCAGGAGCTATTTAATGTGGATTTTACCGCAAGCTCAACCCCCGCTTTTGAATTTGTGCCAACAGGAGCTGGAACCATTTTCGGCAATACCGATCCTGCACTTTTTATGGGAGGGCAAAATGTTTTTGACAGCTTTATCCCAAATGGAGCCTTTCCGGTAGAATGGACACATTTTGCGGCCAGAGGCATCAATGGAAGAGAAGTAGAACTCAATTGGGGAACTTCTATCGAAATCAACAATGATTACTTCCAAATTGAAAAAAGTGTAGATGGGCAGGCTTTTGAAAAGATTGCCCAAATTGAAGGGGCTGGGAATACGACTGAGAAACAGGAATATTTCTACGTGGATAAGGCCTATGTCGCCGAAAGAGTCTTTTACCGACTCAAGCAGGTAGATAAAAATGGTTTGTTTGAATATTCGAAAGTAGAGGAAGTCAAATTGGAGAATTCTTTTCTCTCAAACCTCCGCTTTGAAATTTCGCCTAATCCTGCTGTCGACTTTGTGAACTTCAAATTGCAGGATCAAGCAAAAGGAGCCTATGAAGTGCTGGTAGTGGATGCATTTGGGAAGCAAATTCTAAGAGAAAGCTTTGACCTGGAAAAAGGGGTATATCAAATGCAGGTAGGTAATCTAAGTGAGGGCATGTACTATGCGAGCCTCATCGGAAAAGATGGAAATCAACATTCAATCGGAAAATTTCTTAAGCAGTAGACTTAGCTACGCTATTTCCTCACGAGGGCGGACTTTCGGGTCCGCCTTTTTTTTGTCTGGTTTCGCAGGTAAAAGTGTTCGCTTTTTTAGCTAAAAAAGAAGATATTCTCGCTTCAATTTTTTCGATGTCCATGTATATCCTGGGAATATCTGCGTACTATCACGATGCTGCCGCTGCCTTACTGAAGGATGGCGAAATACTGGCGGCAGCCCAGGAAGAACGCTTTAGTAGGATTAAGCATGATCCTCAATTTCCTGCTCAAGCGCTTTCCTATTGCCTGAAAGAAGCAGGAATAAAGCTCAAGGAGGTGGATGCCCTCGTATTTTATGATAAACCGCTGCTGAAATTTGAGCGTTTGCTAGAAACCTATTATGCCTATGCGCCCAAAGGATTTCGGCAATTTGTAAAGTCTATGCCGATTTGGGTGAAAGAAAAACTCTTCCTCAAATCGAGCCTGAGGAAGGAATTAGGTGCAATCGGGGAATATGATCCCAAATCCGTACCTCTGCTCTTTCCTGAACATCATTTGTCTCATGCTGCCAGTGCCTATTATCCTTCCCCTTTTGAGGACGCAGCTATTTTATGTGTGGATGGAGTAGGGGAATGGGCGACAACGAGTATTATGCATGGGAAAGGAAAAGCGATTGAGGTAAAAAAACAGATTTCTTTTCCACATTCTCTGGGTTTGCTGTATTCCTCCTTTACGTATTTTTTAGGCTTTAAGGTGAATTCGGGGGAATACAAACTTATGGGGCTCGCTCCCTATGGCAATCCTCATTCAACTCAAACCCAGAAATTTAAACAAAGCATAAAGGATCACTTGATCGATCTGTTTCCTGATGGATCCTTTCGACTAAATATTTCCTATTTCAGCTATCCTTATGATCTGCGCATGATTCAGGATAAGCAATGGGCGAATTTGTTTGGCATACCCAAACGGGAAGCTGAAACCCCAATTTTGCAGGAACATTGTGATCTGGCCCGGGCAATTCAGGAAGTAACGGAAGAGATTATACTTTTGCTGGCGAAAGAAGCGAAACGTCTGACCGGTTCAAACTACCTCTGTTTGGCAGGAGGCGTGGCCTTGAATTGCGTAGCGAATGGGAGGCTTTTGGAGGAAAATGATTTTAAAGAAATATATGTACAAGCGGCTGCAGGAGATGCCGGAGGCTCTTTAGGGGCTGCTTTGGCTGCTTATTACATCCATTTTGAAAAAGAAAGGAGGCAGCCTGCCCAAGATGTAAAGAAAGGAACCTATCTCGGACCTGCATATACTTCTGAGGAAATCAGGGCTGCCCTGGAGGAAGCAAATCTGAAGTTTACCGAACAAGCAGATGAGCTCCTTTTTCCCTATATAGCTAATCAATTAGCATCTGCAAAAGTAGTCGGCTGGTTTCAGGGAAACATGGAGTTTGGTCCCCGGGCCCTTGGAAATCGGAGCATCCTGGGAGATCCCGGACAGGCAAATATGCAGCGTATTGTCAATCTTAAGATCAAAAATCGGGAAAGCTTTCGTCCTTTTGCGCCGGTTGTATTGGAAGAGGAGTTGGAAGCGTATTTTGACCTAAAGCAATCCTCTCCCTATATGAGTTTTGTTCGGAAGCTAAAGACTGATCAACTCCGTCAGCTTCCTGAGAATTACCATGAATTACCGTTGGAGGAAAAGCTGACTTTTAAAAGGTCTGCCCTTCCTGCGATTACACATGTGGATGGAAGTGCACGTATTCAAAGCTTAAAAAAATCAGATAATCCGCGCTTTTATGCCCTATTGCAGGCGTTTAAGGAAGAACGTGGATACGGCATTTTACTAAATACCAGTTTTAATGTCCGAGGAGAACCGATTGTATGTAATCCGCAAGAAGCTATTCATTGTTTCCTGCAAACCGAGATGGATGTATTGGTTCTGGAGAATTTTATCATTGAAAAAGATTCGCAGAAAATGTAATTAGCGAACTCAAAGAGATTGAATATGGAATCATTTAAGGATCTGTGGAACTTTGTCCTGGAACGAAAAAAATTCTGGCTGGCTCCGATAATCCTCATCATATTGTTTATGGCTGTCATCCTCATCTTTGCTGAAAGCTCTGCCATCGGAAGTTTCGTATATACGCTTTTCTAATATGCGATCCCCCACTTACAGTTCGGATGAGAGTTTGCTGGCCCTGGTGTTACTGGGAGGCTTACTTTTTGTTTTATTCGATTTGGAAATAGCCCTTTGGATAGCTCTATTTTTGGGAGCAGGAGGCCTTTTGAGTAAACAGCTACGTGAGGGAATCCATAAAAGCTGGGTATTTCTGAGTCAAAAACTGGGTGCGATTTCCTCTTTCCTATTGCTGGCTCTGCTGTTTTTTCTCATCTTAAGCCCATTGGCCTGGATTCGCAGGCTAATAAAATCAGCCGATTCTTTCCATCCGGCTTCCAATTCCTCCTCAAATTTCGAAGAGCGTAATCATATATATACACCTGAGGATTTTAATAAGCCCTGGTAATTTGGAGAAAAATTTTTCTCTCCCCACAAAAAGTAGATTTTTCTATCTAATTCGCTGATTTTACACGAATTAAGCAGATTTGCCTGCGCCTTTGTGCGAATGTTTTTTTATATTCGACCTCTGAATTTGAACATGAATATGGACTATAACCGAATTAATAATTTTACTGGCTGGGGAACCTTCCTGATTGCCCTGGTGGTGTACCTATTGACGATGGCACCTACAGCCAGTTATTGGGATTGTGGGGAATTTATTGCCTGTGCAAATGAATTGGAGGTTCCACACCCTCCCGGAGCACCCTTCTTCCTACTTGTAGGACGGATTTTTGCCATGTTGGCAGGCCCTGATATGCTCAATGTCGCCTTTATGCTCAATCTTTTGAGTGTACTCTCGAGTGCGTTCACTGTGCTATTTACAACCTGGATCACAACTTACCTCGCGAAAAAACTCCTGATGGGAGGTAGCGATGAGGCGCCTACTAATATTCAAACCCTGGTCATTATGGCTGCAGGCTTAGTAGGGGGATTGGCAAATACCTTCGCAGATTCTTTCTGGTTCAATGCAGTTGAAGCAGAGGTTTACGCGATGAGTTCCTTCTTCACAGCCATTGTAGTATGGTTGATGTTTAAGTGGGAAGCTCGTGCCAATGAGCCTGGAAATGAGCGTTGGATCGTATTGATTGCCTATTTGATGGGACTATCGATCGGAGTTCACTTGTTGAACTTGTTGACCATCCCGGCACTTGCCTTTATTTATTACTTCAAAAAACACGATTTCTCCTGGACCGGATTTTTCGTTACCAGTGGCATATCAGTTGCTATTCTGGGGATCATTCAGACAGGGATCATCATTTATACCTTCGATATCGCCTGGGCATTTGAACGTGCTCTGGCAACCGTTTCTTCTGTTGGAGGCGTGAAAAGTGGATTAGGATTACCGGTAGGCTCCGGTCTGGTGGTATTCTTCCTGCTGCTATTTGCCGGTCTTGCATACGGCGTTTATTACAGCGCTAAAAACAAGAAACGTCTGCTCAATCTGGCGCTTATGAGCACAGTGGTCATCTTTATTGGTTTCTCTTCTTATCTCATGGTTCCAATTCGTTCGAATGCCAACCCTGCGATAGATGAGAACAATCCCGATGCGACCCATACATTCATCAGTTACATGAAAAGGGAGCAATATGGAAACAGGCCTTTACTCAAAGGACCTCTCTATAATGCTCGTGCAGTAGGATATGACAATGCCGGAACAGAATATATACTGGATACCGATAAAGATGGGAATGAATTCTACCGTGCGATAGGTGAGAAAGTAAAAGCACGCTATGCCAACAAGGATTTGAAATGGTTCCCACGGATGTATGAAAGTGGTCGCTACAATATGGGGCCGCATGGATATGTGAATTATGTGAGGCGGAAAGGGGCTGCAAACACCCCGTATGACGATAAACCTACCTCCTCGGAGGATATTAAATTCTTCTGGAACTATCAGGTGATCCATATGTACTGGCGCTACTTTATGTGGAATTTTGCTGGCCGACAGGGAGATACACAGGATATGGATTGGGAAAGTGGAATTTTCACCAGTACCAGCGACATGCCTGACTTTATCAAGAATAATCCAGCGAAGAACCATTTCTATTTACTCCCATTTTTATTGGGATTATTTGGGCTGGTATATCAAACGCTCAAACGAAGGAATGAGGCGATCATCGTAGGACTCCTATTCTTCTTTACGGGTTTTGCCATCATTATCTATTTAAATCAGTATCCCATGCAGCCGCGTGAAAGGGATTACTCCTTTGCGGGTTCTTTCCAAACCTTTGCGATTTGGATTGGGCTGGCTGTCCCTGCGATCTATATGGTGCTCAAACAATACCTGAAAGATGCAGCGGCTTATCTCGGCATTGGCCTGGGGATAATTGCTACTTTATTAATGGGAATAGAAGGCTGGGATGATCACTCACGTGCAGATCGATATGTAGCACCAGATTCAGCCTACAACCTGCTGAACTCACTCGCTCCTAATGCAGTACTCTTTACGAATGGGGATAATGATACCTTCCCCTTATGGTATGCGCAGGAAGTTGAACAGGTACGTCCTGATGTTCGAGTACTATGTTTGAGCTATGTGAATACTGATTGGTATATCGATCAAATGTACCAGAAGGTCAATGATTCTCCTCCTTTACCTTTGTCTATTTCTCCTTCCAATTATAGAGGACAGACTAACCAGAGTCGTAATTATGGTTCTCAGAAAGAAGTAACCAAGACTATCAATGGAGCTTCTGCTGCAGATTTAGTGGCAAAAGGAATCATTGGAGCTGAGGATGCTCCTTATGTTCAGCAAAATATGAGCTGGAAGTTTAATACACGCGGAGGACAAAGCCGCTATTTGGAATTGAAAGACGTATTGCTGCTGAATCTTCTGGAAAATACAGCCAGTCAAGGTTGGGAGCGTCCGATCTATTTCGCTAATACAGTAACGCCCAGCAACTTCCTGAAACTGGATCCTTTCCTTCGTCAGGAAGGATTGGCTTATCGGGTTCTTCCCTTGAAAAAACCAGGATTTAGTGATCGATTTGATCAGTTTTCCGGTAATATCGATAAGGGACGGATGTATGATAACCTCATGAACAAATTCCGTTTCCGTAACCTTAACAAGCCCGGAACCTATTTTGATGAGAACATCATTCGTATGGTTTCCAACTACCACAATACCTTCCATAGATTGATTGGAAGTTATGTGCGTGATGCTACAGAGCTTGAGCGAGGTATCGCTAATATGGAATCTCAAATAGCCGGCGGATCTGAAGCTGCGGATAGTCTTCAGGCTGTGATTGATAATAATAGGGTAGTAGTTGCCGATTATCGTAGCAAAGCTAATAATCTGGCTATTGCTGCTGAAGAAAAATTCCCATTGGAAATCGCAACTCCAGAGCCTTATCTAATTGTGAGAACGGCTATTTCCTGGAATCAATTAGGGAATAAGGAAAAGGCAGATAAATACTTTAATATGGCGAAAGATCGCGTGGTCAATTCCCTTAAGTATTATTATGATTCCGGAGATACCTTTCCAAGAAGGAGTGTATATGTTCAGACCCTCAACTATCTGGCGAGTCTGGCATTGGATCCGGAGTTTAATCGTCCTGAATTAGCTCAGGAACTTCAGCAAGCGAGACAGTCTATGCCTAAGTATTTTGGGCAATAGAGATTAAAAGATAAATCCGATCTGAAAGGAGATCCGTTGGAAAGAGTAATCATCTTTGTAGCGGATCTCCCACTGTTTATAGTCCTCACTGATTTCCTGCAATCGCCATCCCAGGCTCAAGGTCCATGCATAATGTTCCTTTGCTAGGAATTTTAATCCTGCACCCAATTCTAGAAGGAGCCCTCCTTCCGCTTTAAAATCTTCAAAAAGGATATTGCCCCAGGGATCTGTTACTTCTTCTCTACCATAAAGAGGATAGCTTGTTCCAACTTGTCCATAGACATGCGGGCGGATGTATCCTTTCCCCAAATCTCCCCGAATATCCACAAAGAGCGGCATGATATATCCCCGATTGAAGAGGTTTACTCCTGTACCTACTCCCAGCCCCAAGCCTTTTTCTGTATAGAAGTTTGCACTGTATTGTAGAGAGAGCGAGAAGAAATTACCAAGGAGGCTGGGATCAACTCCCGGTAAGGGATCTGGATTATGCAGTAGAAAACCCACTTGCACATGATTTCTCCAGCCTCTCTGACTACCCGGTCCATTGAACAATTTCTCTGAGCGTACGGAGTCTATTTCACTTAAAGAAAAGATAAAGACTTGACTGTCCACACTTTCTACTCTAAGTTTTCTTCCGGCATCTACGAGGCTGGTATCTCCTTTGAGAATCCATCCATTTTGCAGAAAGACCCTTTGTTTATTTCTTTGGTTGATTTGTGCATCTGTGTGAGAGGGGAGTAGAAGGCTTCCTAGCAGGCATATAATTAGTAGGTGTGTATAGCTTTTCATAGGGGTTTTCTTTTATGACGTAAGAAAAGAGCTCTGTGCTGCAAAAGGAAAAGTCGGGGCAAAAAAAAACCGGACCTTTTCAGATCCGGTTCAAAGCGTTAATAGATATATTTTTATGCTTCCTCGGTAACTTTATCTTCAGTTGCCGGTTTAGCATCTTCTTCTCTTTGACGCTGAGCTTCCTTCTTCACTCTATCATCTTCACGACGCTTCTTCCTTTCTTCCAATCCTTCAGCAATAGCGCCTGAGATTGTATTGATAACCAGAGATACTGACTTGGCAGCATCATCATTGGCAGGAATTGGAAAATCAACGAGATTTGGGTTGCTGTTTGTATCTACCATAGCGATGGTAGGGATACCCAATTTACGGGCTTCAGCAATTGCGATATGTTCTTTTTTGATATCAACTACGAAAAGAGCTGAAGGAAGACGGTTAAGGTCTGCAATTCCTCCCAGTACTTTTTCAAGTTTGGTTTGCTCACGAGTTAACATGAGACGCTCTTTCTTATTGATACGCTCGAAAGTACCATCAGACTTCATCTTTTCGATGTTTTTCATCCTTTTGATACTTCTACGAACGGTAGCGAAGTTTGTCAGCATTCCTCCCAACCAACGTTCTGTAACGAATGGCATGTTGATGCGACGAGCTTCTGTTTCAACGATCTCTTTGGCTTGCTTTTTTGTAGCAACAAAGAGGATCTTTCTTCCTGATACAGCCAATTGTTTTGCAACACGAGCAGCTTCATCAAGCAGCTTTTGGGTTTTGTTCAGGTCGATGATATGGATGCCATTTCTCTCCATAAAAATGTACGGAGACATATGGGGATCCCATTTCTTTTTGAGGTGTCCAAAGTGAACGCCTGCTTCGAGTAAACTTTGATATGATGGTGACTCCATAGGTATCTTTTCGATCGATTAACGCTTTGAGAACTGCGAACTTTTTCTCGCTTTTTTCTTTCCGTATTTTTTACGCTCAACTTTACGAGCATCACGAGTCAATAGTCCAGCTTTTTTCAAAACGGGGCGAAACTCAGGATTCGCTTCGATGAGTGCTCTGGATAGCCCCAGACGAATAGCTTCTGCTTGTCCTTTGATCCCTCCTCCATTTACATTTACCTTGATGTCATAACCGCTATGGTTTACCTCAAGTGCTGTAAAAGGCTCTTTTACTTTGAGCTGCATGAGTGGAAAAGGAAAGAAAACATCTAGTTCTCTTTTATTGACAGTGAATTTTCCAGTACCTCCCTCAGAAAGGATAACCCGTGCTACCGCACGCTTCCTTCTACCTACTGAAACTATCTGACTCATTATATATTAGATTAATTCGTTGATTACTTGATTTCTAAAACTTGAGGCTCTTGAGCTTCATGTGGATGCTCTGTACCTGCATATACTCTCATGTTACGGTAGAGTGTGCTTCCCAAACGATTCTTCGGTAGCATGCCTTTAACAGCTTTCTCTACCATGCGAATAGGATGCTTCTCCATAAGTTCTTTTGCAGTCAATACACGCTGACCTCCAGGGTATCCTGTGTGGCGGATGTATTGTTTGTCTTCCCATTTAGTTCCGGTTAGACGAATTTTATCTGCATTAATAACGATAACGTTATCTCCGCAATCTACATGAGGGGTAAAAGAAGGTTTGTGCTTACCTCTGAGAATCTTTGCGATCTCACTGGCAGCACGGCCAAGTACCTTTCCTTCTACGTCAACAATCCACCATTTTTTCTCTACGGTAGATGCGTTGGCTGACAGTGTTTTATAACTTTTTGAATCCATTAAATTCTGTAAATACAAATGTTTCTCAAAACGGCTGTGCAATTACGGTTAATTTTGAAAAACATGCAACTATGGATCGAGAAAAGATTAGGGAATTTTGCCCTTCTTTACATTTTTCAATAGGTAGGCAGTAAAAAGGCTCTTATATCGATCCTTTTATCTTCTTTCCTTCACACCACCGTCGAAGATTAATGGGCGTTCTTATTGCAGGGGCCTTTCCTTTAAAGCAGATTTTGGTAAAAAATCGAGCCTTTATTAGAAAATACTGGAATTGGTCGGACTTCTTACAAAAAGAGGGTCTAATTTTCGACAAATCCAGGATAGCTTATGGACTCAAGAGGATTTTGCGATCCTTATAAAAAAGAGTCAAAATTGGGACAGATTCAAAACTATTTTGAAAAGGCTGAGTTTTCTGCCTGATTTCCTTATTTTTAATACAAACCCGCTTTTGTCGATGAGCGCGAATATGAACAAACGTAAACACATGCCAGAAAGCAAATCCTTTTCCCTATGGGTACGCCTGTTTAGCCTATGCAGTCTCCTATTAATCACAGGCAATGATCTTTGGGCTACCCATAACCTGGCAGGGCAGATCACCCTTGAACAAAATGATCCTAACAACACCAATAGTTATACAATAACGCTGACAACCTATACGGATCCCTCAGTGGCAAATGTGGATCGCTGTTCGGCAGATATAGAAATTTGGGCTGTAACAGGTTCTCCCGGTCGACCTGGGGCTCCTGGTAATCCTACCTATGTTAAGATTGGTAGCCTCGACCAGATTCCGAGAGCGAATGGGGTCATCATGACTGTACCTCCCCAAGATTGTAATATCGTCAGTCCCAGAAATGGGGTCGAAGTGAAAGGGCCTGTAAAACGTAATCTTTATTTTACTGATTTTGTCTTCCCGGGTCCCGGACTGTATCAACTTCGCTATTTCGACAAAAACAGAAGGACAGGTATCGCGAATATGGATAATTCCGAACAGCTGGCCTTTTATATAGAGACACAATTATTTATTACCCCGCCCATTATAGGAAATAATAATACTCCGGTTCTTTTGAATGAGCCCTTGGATGATGCTTGTCAGGGAAAAATCTGGACACATAATCCCGGAGGCTTTGATCCGGATGGAGATTCATTGGTTTACTACCTAAGACCTTCTTTCCAGTATGATCCTCCTACAATCAATACGCCCATTTCAGTTACCAACTACCGTTTCCCGGATAATGCTGAGTTTGGAGCAGGAAATACCATGGTTATGGATTCTGTAACGGGATTGATCACCTGGGATGCACCGGGTAGGGTAGACCTGTACAATTTTGCTTATGTAGTGGAAGAATGGCGGGATGGAATCTTATTGGGCTATGTAATACGAGACATGGCTGTCTTTGTCCAGGCTTGTGATAATAATCCTCCTATAATAGAGACTATCAATGACACCTGTGTTTTCGCAGGGGAAACCATTGCCTTTGATTTTAAGGCATGGGACCCCGATGAACAGGATAGTTTATATCTCAGGCTTAATAATGGGGTGCTGGGAAATAATGGTCCTTTTTCCGTGAATAATCCTGCAACTATACAAGGCCGGGTGATTGATGGAGTAGTGGGACCTTTGCGAAACTTCACCAATCTACCGGAAGCTACCTTAAATAATGGAGTGGTCAATGGGAGCCCTGCAGACCCGGATACGATTAGAGGGGAGGTCGTCTGGAATACGGCTTGTGAAAATATCAGAAAGCAGTTTTACCAGATAGACTTCTTTGCTTCAGATAATGAGAATTACGCGCTGACTACGCGCCCGGGAATTACCACCCTTACTGCCAATAAAGTCGTAACTATCAAAGTGATTCCTCCCCCGCCCCTGAATCTACGGGTAACCAAAGGTTCCAGAGTAGTAGATGTGGCCTGGGATCCTCCGATTTGTGTAGACATGGTCGTGGGCTATAATGTCTATCGTAAGATAGAAGGCAGCGATTTTATGCAGGACACGGTTTGTTGTACCATGAGCCCCGCTGATCAGGGATACGAATTGCTGCAATTTAATGTAGGCCCGAATAACCTCAACTTACGGGATTCTTTGACTAGTATCGATGGCATCTTTGGAAAAGAGATTTGCTATGTAGTTACTGCCCTTTATGATGATCAGAATAATCCGGGCCTACCTGTAATGGAGAGTTGTGCGGATGGACCGGCATGTGTGGAAATTGAGAATGATATCTTATACCTAACCAATGACAGTGTTTCCGTAACTGATCCTGTCAATGGCGAAATTTTTGTTTCCTGGTCTCAGCCTTCAATTGATCCTTTCTTCCCCGGACCCTTCACCTATCGCTTGTACCGGGCAAATAATAATGCCTTTCCAGCCATCGATATTGTGGATCTGAATTATGATGATACCACTTATACCGATACAGGACTGGATACAGAAATCAGGGCGTATAGTTATCGGGTTGAAATTTTTGATTCGCTTGGTCTCCTGATAAATACCAGTTTGGGAGAAAACCAGGGATCCAGTATTTATCTGGTAACGACAGGTGGGAATGGACAGATAGAATTGAACTGGACAGAATTTGTGCCCTGGTCTAATACTTCCTATGAGGTACATCGATCTGATAATGGAATAAATGGAACTTATATTCCTATTGCCACAGTCAACGGCACAGGAGCTACTTTGCATACCTATATGGATACGGGTTTAAATCCGAATCAGGAGTATTGTTATTTCATACGATCTATAGGTAGCCATAATGTAGCCAATGTCAAACCTTTATTGCTCAATGATTCCCAGAAAGAATGTGCCTTTGCACAGGATGAAGAACCTCCTTGCCCACCGAGTGTGTTGGTTGAAGGAGCCTGTGAGGATTTGGAACATAAAGTTACCGTAACGAAATCTATGTTGGATTGTGCTTCAGATACGGATTCTATCAGAATTCTCTTTGGCCCAAGTGAATTAGGGCCTTTCCGTTGGGTGGAAAGCATCGCCTTCAACAGCTTTGGAGAAGAGATTACCATTACCTATGACTTTAGCAGCAATCGTGAGGATTTGGCTGGTTGCTATGTAGTAACAGCAGTTGATACCCTGGGTAATGAAAGCCCGATTTCAACAGTTGCCTGTATTGATTTCTGTCCTTTATTAGAAATGGCCAATGTATTTACTCCAAATCTGGACGGAATCAATGATATTTTTAAACCTCGCTTCCATCGGGACGTCATTCTAAAAGAGTTCCAGGTCTTTGATCGTTGGGGCCGCCTCATGCATACAACTCTAACAGATATCAATACCTTATGGAGGGGTGAGGTGGATGGAACTTCCAAAGAAGCTGTAGAAGGCGTTTATTACTATTATATTCGCTATGAAGAACTCGGCATCAATGGAAATACTCCACGTGAAGAAAAAGGCTGGGTCTCTTTATTTAGATAGGTCCAATAGAAACGCGTGTGAAATCTATTTTACGGAAACTCAATGAAGCATATCCGGATTCAGCTAATTTGAAAGCTTTTTTCTGGGAAGCTTTAGGTGTTGGTGCTTTCATTTTTCTATTTCTCTACTTTTTCCGACCCTTTGGGATAGGGCAGGTTCAGGATGATACGCTCATGCTTTGTCTGGGCTTTGGGCTGATCACCTTTGCCGTAAGTTTGCTATTCGAAATCTTTATCCGCTTTGTGTTGAAAATCCGCAAAGACTTGCCGAGCTGGACCCTGGGCAAATGGATATTGACCACGACTATCCTGATATCCTTTATTGCACTGGCCAATCATGCGTACTTATTATATAGATATCCATCGGGTCCTTTTCATGTGGGAAACCTGCTGTTCTCCTTTATCTCTACCTTCGCGATTGGAATATTCCCAATCATCTTTAGTGGGCTGGTCAATCAATTGCGTTTTGTAAAGAAAAACAACCAACACGCAAGTGAGATTCAATTGCCTCTTATAGAAAATCATCCGGCTGAGAAACTTAGGCTTTCTTCTGCCAATAAGAAACAGTCCTTTGAAGTGGAACTGGACAAACTTCTTTATTTGGAGGCGATGCAAAATTATGTGCTGGTTTATTATGTAGGGGAAAGTGAGATCGAAAAGGAAATCCTTCGAACTACCTTGTCTCAGCTGGATAAAGAATTGCCGGATGATCATTTCTACAGAAGTCACCGCTCCTTTATTGTAAACCTGGGACAGATTTCAAAAGTGAAGGGAAATGCCCAGGGATTGACCCTGAGTTTGAAAGTCGATGAAGATTTGGAGGTTCCAGTTTCCCGAAATAAGATAAAGGAACTCAAAAACCGTTTATCCCAAAAGCTTGTCATTCATCCCTAAAGCTTGTTTTTCGTCATTATTGCCTTGTCAGCCGTCACTGCTTCTTTCAATGCTGAAACTCCTATCCTACATTTGAGTAAAGCAAGAGAAAAAGCAATTATATGGAATCGTTTACTAAAATCACCACCCTTTCACATGTCATCGCAGGCTTCATCAGTTTGATCCTCTTTTGGCTACCAGTATTTACCAGAAAGGGAGGAAAAACACATCGCAAAATTGGAAATCTCTATGTCTACTGTATGTGGTTCGTTGTGATCACGGCTGGGATACTGAGTATCAAAAATTTAATTATCGAGGAATACAATATGGCTATATTCCTTGGCTTCCTGACTTTTATTACAGGCAATCCCCTCTGGTATGGAGTCGCGATCCTGAAGAATAAAAAAGGAGTCAGTACGCGCTTCAAGCAAATCCACTATACGATCAATATCGCGATTATCCTTTTTAGCATCATGATGATTACCTATGCCTTGTTCAATCTTCAGAATGGCGCATCTATTTTGATGATGTTCTTCGGGATGTTGGGCATAGCTTCCATCCCTCAACTGATCAGAGACTATAAGAATCAAATGGCCGGCAAGTCCTGGTTCAAAGAGCACTATGTGGGCATGGTTACCACGGGGACTGCTGCTTATACCGCTTTTCTTGCTTTCGGAGGACGACAATACCTGGACGGAATCCTGACGGGCTACTGGCAAATACTTCCCTGGATATTGCCTACCATCCTCACTTTTATAGGTCTTGCGTTTGCGAGAAGGTACTATGAGAAGAAAGGAATATTAAAGCCGGCTAAGAAAAATAAGGAAAGAGTAGCTCAGGTTGCATAAACTTGGCTTTAATCAAAACAAAGTCTATTAGATAAAGTAAATTTGTAGGGACAGATTATGATCTGTCCCTACATGTTTTAACTAATTATCATGTTTACAGGAATCGTAACCCATATCGGAGAAGTTTACTCAGTCAAATCAGAAGGCAGCGGCAAGGTCATAGAGGTATTTGCTCCTTTCGATGAGCCAATCAAGATAGATCAGAGCATTGCTCATGAAGGCGTGTGTTTGACTGTTGCTGATATTCTTCTTTCCAATGAAGAGGGAAGCCAGTATAAAGTTGTAGCTGTTGAGGAGACTTTGAAAAAGACAAGTGTGGATTCCTGGAAAGCCGGAGATAAAGTAAATCTGGAAATGTGCCTCAAAGTAGGCGATCGCCTCGATGGGCATTTTGTACAGGGACATGTGGATACGGTTGGTAGAGTAGAGGCAATCGAAGATAGAGACGGTTCCTGGTTATTTAGGTTTAGCTATCCGGAAGAGTTTGCGCATTTATTGGTGGAGAAAGGTTCTATTTGTGTAAATGGGACGAGTCTTACGCTTATTGAAGCAGGTAAAGATTATTTTACCATTACTATTATTCCCTATACCTATGAACATACCAGCTTCAATCAGTTGAAGATTGGTGATCCGGTGAATCTGGAGTTTGATATTCTTGGGAAGTATTTTTTGAGGAAGCAGTGGTTGGAGCAGCTTTCCTGAGGGTTTTGCTACTTTTTTTATAGGAGGTTTGGTAGGAGATTTCTTTCCCCTTTTTTAGAAAAAGGGGCAAAAATCGCAGCGCCCAAAGCCAGCCGCACAAGCCGCCCCAGCTCCCGATGGGCTCTGCAGGGCCAGCACACTTATTATGGGATTGGATTTTATCGAATGAGCTTTTGTAAAAGCCATTGTGTATGGGTTCACTTGAGTGAAGTTGAGCTTTCTCAGTTTTTCTTATTGGTGGGCTTTTCTGTAAGGGAGGTTTAGTAGGAGATTTCTTTCCCCTTTTTTAGAAAAAGGGGCAAAAATCGCAACGCCCAAAGCCAGCCGCACATGCCACCCCGGCTCCTGATGGGCTCTGCAGGGCCAGCGCACTTTTGAAGGGATGGGTTTTTATCGAATGAGCTTTTGTAAAAGCAATTTTGTATGGGTTGACTTGAGTGAAGTTGAACTGTCTCGTTTTTTTTTCTTTTTCTCAGGCGTTTCTATAGAGGAGGTTTAGTAGGAGTAGGACCAGTGGGACTTTAGATCAGTTTGTGCCTAACAACAAAGCCCCCACCGCAGGTGAGGGCTCATATCTTTTGTAAGATGATTTCTTTATTCTTCTTCTTTGGTAAAGAATTTATCTGCCAGAACGAATACTTTTTCTGTCAGGTCTTCCTGATTTCCGGAGAAATAGGATTCGGGATTCTGACTGGATTGGATAAGGAAGCCATGCTCAGCGTCGGGAAAGGCCTTGATTGTAATAATGCCTTTCGTGGCAGTTTGGATACTTAATTGCATGGCAGGACTCATAGACGCAGGTTTTCGGTCTACGAAATTGCTGCTTTTTAAGGCATAGATGCTGCTAATATAACTGCTGACTTCCGCCTGATCGAGGACTTGCTCGCTTTCCATCATCATCCATTGCTGCGTAGAGTCTTTACTGATTTTATAGGAACCGGATTCACCCATAGCAAAGCCCAATCCCTGAACATCGGCAGTTGTAAAATCAAAAATGCTATTCTTACGCCAGTCATTGGCTGCTTTATTGAAATTCCCTTCCAGATAGCCTTCGACCAGATAGGTTTCTTCATCCTCTGGCAGACGAACATAGTTCATGCCAGTAGTGCGGTAAGTAAAGTTTCCGAGGATGATGTCGAGCATTTTCCCATCTGCTCCCAGCAGTTGAACACGTGTTCCAGCGCTGTCTACCTGATATTCGGCCCAATCATCTTCATCCCGACTTACCAATTGTGAGGCTTCTAATAAGGACAGTCCTGCCAAGGCAGAACGCAATCCGCTTCCATTGACTGGAGCTGTATTGCCATCAGCCAATTTCAAACGCCATACGCCTGATTGTTTTTCCAGCTTTACCTGGTCTTTTTGAGGAGCATCTACAATGATGGTGTTGACCAGAGCAGTATCTACAGCTGCCAGGGTCTTTTCAAAGGTCCGGACTTTCCTTCCTCCAAATGCTACCATACCCAAATAGAGGACTGTCAGTCCTGCTAAAGCTATGCCCAGTTGTTTATTTGTGAATCTTTTGAACATCTTTTCGAGTTTTTACTGTAAAGGTGTTGTAGTGTTTTTTTTTGTAGTTAACTGGTAGAACAATAACACTACCGCACTATAACACTTCTTTAACTATAATCAATCGCCTTCCATTTAAGGGTTTGCATCTTTCTCTTTTGTCTGCGGTAGAGCCCGAAACCTAAGAGGATCAGGATCGGTAAGAGGAAGTTGAGCACTTTGACCAAACTTCTTTCTCCTGCTTCCAATTGTTTCTCCAGGGGTCTTGCTACCACACCTTTGGTACGCAGCTGAATAAGCCCGGTATCATCCGTCAACCAGTCAATGGCATTGACGAGAAAGTTGGCATTGTCCGGTATGAATTGCTGGCCCTGCTGGTAGATGGGAAAGTCTCCATCCCCTGCTACAACAATTCTTGAATCCTGATTTGCCTTACTTCCTTCGACCCAAACTGCCATAGGTTGAGGCCCGGCGGTAAAATCATTTTGAGTCCACTGTTTATTAGGATTAAAGAAGACCGGAGCCGGTTGCTTTCCGGTGAGTTGAGAGGTATAAACCAGATTCCCTCCTTTCGAAGTACTATCTAGACTCAAACTTATCGGACTTGGGAATTGCATCAACATGACTTCCAGACCTTCGGTAATAGGATGAGCTTCGAAATTGTTGATCTGCATGATGTAGGGGAAATCGATGTAACTGGTTACATTCATTTGCCCAAAAGGTGTCATCTGTGGAGTTTGAACCCCAATTTGAATTCCTTGTTGATCTACCAGAAAACTTTGCTCTACCCGCACACCCTTTTCTCCCAGCCAGGTTTCGAGGCCAGTATTCAAAGGCCCCCAGGGACCCTGGCCTTGTAGATTGGCTTGAACAGCATCCAGTCCTACAAATAGATTTCCCCCACTTGCCAGAAATTCATCTAGCTGAGCAAGTTCTTGTGCTGAATAAGGTTGTTGAGGTTTAAGGATTACCAGGGTTTTAAAGGCAGCCCAGGAATTGGGCTGAGCAAGATTGACCGTGTCTCCCACATAGGATACCTGTAGCATCTGTGCTACCTGAGGCATCTGTTGGATGGGAGGTTCGCCATGTCCCTGTACAAAGCCTACTTTGGGTTTATCCTTGATGGCCAGCTTCTTTACACTGGAAGCCAAAGAATATTCCATTCCTCTCACATCGCGGATCAGAGGGATAGGCTCTTGCTGGGCTCCAAGCTTAACAATGGCTCCCATAAATCCATTTACCACTTTAATTTCATCATTCTCCCTGCTCTGGATTTGCACCTGAGCCAGTCCACTTTGCTGCAACTTGGCTTTCTCTGCATCTTCCTGCGGAACTTCCAGAAATTCGTAGACTACCTGACCATCCGAATAGCTCGCAAACTCTGAGAGCATATCCTGAAAGTCATTTTTTACATTTTCAAAGTCAGGAGGGAGGTTGGGTGAAAAGTAAGCCGAGATAGTTACCTGATCTGCAAGATTCTCCAGGATATCCTTGCTGCTGTCACTCAGGGTATATCTTTTATCTGCTGTAAAGTCAAGGCGAAAGAAAGCCCGATAGGCAATCAGGTTGACGATAAGGAAAATCCCTATGTACAGCAGTGTCCGTATATTCAGTGTTGATTTTGTCAGTTTCATGATCTTAGGCTTAGTCGATTACGTTTCTTTGAGCGAGTTGGCGCTCGGTTAACAAAAGGCCTAAAGCCGTAAGGGTGAGGAAGAAGATCAGGTCGCGTGAATCTATAACTCCCCGAGAGATAGAATTGAAATGAGTATTGAAACTCAGATAATCCAGGAAGTTGCCTACTCCTCCGGGAAAGAGGCTGGCAGAGAAGTCAAAGATAAAAGCGAAAATAAGGCCGATCAATAAGGCCAGAAGAAAAGCCACAATTTGATTGTTGGTAATACTACTGGCAAAAAGTCCTATACCGATATAGGCAGAGCTGAGCAATAAAAGCCCGAAATAACCCATAATGGTTGCTCCATGATCCATCGGTCCCAACCAGGCAATGGTGAAGTAATAGGGCAGGGTAAACAAAAGAGAAGTTCCTACTAGCATAAGACAGGCCAGGTATTTTCCGGCTACAATCTCCCAGTCTGAAATGGCTCTCGTTACCAAAACTTCGAGGGTGCCCGCTTTTTTCTCTTCTGCAATCATCCGCATGGTGATGGCTGGGATGAAGAAGATGAAAAGGATATAGGCGAAATCAAAGAAGGGACTCAAGTCCGCTTGTTTCACCAAAAATATATCGTTTCCAAAGAACCAGGTCAAAAATCCTGTCAGTCCCAGGAAAGCAAATAATAATATATAGGCAACGAGGGAGTCAAAAAATGTTTGAAATTCCCGCTTTGCTATGATCCATATATTTTTCATTGGATTTTCGTTTTCAGGATTAGATTAGTTGAGGGTAAGTTCGCGGAAAATGTCTTCCAGACTGGCTTCCATGAATTGTAATTCAGTAAGTATCCAGCCATTTTTTACACAGGTATTGAAGAGCCTTTCACGGAAAGGCATATCACTTTTACTTGTGATTTCAAACTTGCCTAATGCACGATTGAGAACTTCTACGAGACTGACATCTTCCAGTTTCCGTAACTCATCAGCGAGTTCATCGGGTTTAGGTGATTTGATTTGCACACGAAATACCGAGCTTTCTTCGGCCTTTTTGCTCAGACTCTCGGGCGTACCATCTGCAACGATATTTCCCTCATTTATGATAAGAATCCGATCACAGGTAGCTTCCACCTCCGGCAAAATATGGGTGCTCAGGATAACCGTTTTTTCTTTTCCAATCTCTTTGATCAGGTTTCTGATCTCTACGATTTGGTTGGGGTCAAGCCCCGTAGTAGGCTCATCCAGAATGAGAATTTCCGGATCATGGATGAGTGCCTGAGCCAGACCTACCCGCTGACGATAGCCTTTGGAGAGTTCACCAATCTTTTTGTGCTTCTCTTTATTAAGGCCACATTGACTGACAATGGTCGCAATTCGCCCCGGGATATTATCTTTGCTTACTCCCTGGGTTTCTGCCATAAACCACAAATACTCCAGTACGGGCATGTCGAGATAAAGGGGGTTGTTTTCCGGGAGATAACCGATATGGGCCTTGATTTTCTCTGCATTATCGGATACATCAAAGCTCCCGATTTTTACCTCTCCTTCTGTAGCAGAAAGATAAGTTGTCAGGATCTTCATTGTGGTTGTCTTTCCGGCTCCATTGGGTCCCAGAAAACCCAGGATCTCACCAGTTTTCACCGTAAAAGAAATATTATCAACCGCTTTTTGCGTCCCGTATTTCTTGCTTAGGTTCTTTACACTAATATCCATAGTAGTATTTCCAATGTCTATAAGGAAATTTTTGGGCGTAAATCTAAAAAGCACCCATGATGTAGGTCAAGAAAGATAGTGTTAATGCTATGTTAAAATAGCGAAATGTGCGCAAGTGTTCTCGTGTTCTTGTATTCTGGTTACTACTTATGGCCCTTCTCGAACACTGGGACACCAGAATACCTGAACACTTAAAACTTATTCTTCCACATCATGGACTCCACTGGCTTTATGGTCCGAGTGGTGTATTTTGCATTTTCTTTGCTGTTGTAGGCATTTATGACTTCTCCCTGTACATCGAAGTATATCAACTGGCCTACGGGCATACCTGCATATACGCGTACTGCCTGTGCAACGGTTATTTCCAGCGTCCAGGTATTGCAAAAACCGACATCTCCTTTGCCTGCGGTGGCGTGGATATGTATGCCAAGGCGACCGATGCTACTTTTTCCTTCGAGGAAAGGTACATGCTTATGGGTCTCTGTATATTCTTCGGTTACGCCGAGGTAGAGGGTATTGGGTTGGAGAATGTATCCCTCCTCGGGGATGATGATCTCTTCTATTTGATTGTGTTTCTTCGCGTCAAGCACACGATCCTTATACACAGCGAGGTATTTCCCCAAATGTACATCATAGCTATTACTTCCCAGACAACTGCGTTCAAAGGGTTCAATAACGATATTGCCCTGCTCAATTTCTGCAAGGATACCGGCATCGGTAAGAATCATATAGAATGGATTAAAGATTTCATGAAGCGGGCAAAATTACACAATTGCCTACAATTCTTTCATGATATCTTCTAATAAATTGGCATCCTCTACTCCTTTCTTATGGCTTTCGAAGATATTTTCTACTTGCTTGCCATTGGTATTGGGAGCATGATTGCCATTCATTTGAGGAGTTTCTTCCTGCGAAGTTTCCTCACTAGAGGTAGTTTGACGCTCTACCTTCACTTCTTCTTTTTCCACCTGGGTGCTTCCGGTCATTTCTTCTACCTGAGGAAGCTGAGACATTTTATCAAAGCCAGAGTGCAAATGTTTAGGAATGGGTTCTGAAGAAGGAGGCAATTCGCGGCCCTCATAGGTATTAACGAAATCCAGCTGTGTGGACAGGAATCCTTTTAGCTGAACCATCAATTGTTCACGCTTACGGGAAAGCTCTGTAATCTCTCTATGAAGTCTGTCTCTTTCTTCTCTTCCCTGACGAATAATGGACTGAGCCTCTGATTCGGCCTCTCTCATCTTGAGGTTAGCACGTTGTTTGGCACTCTCCATGGTATCGCGAGAGCTTTGTTCTGCCTGAATCAGGGTTTTATGAAGCATGCCCTCAACTTCTTTGAGGGTATTGTAACTGGTCTGTACTCTATAAAGCTCGTCTTTGACGGCTCTATGGGCTTCCAATTGTCTCGCCCATTCCTGGGACAGGGCAAGCAAGAAAGCATCCACCTCTTCACGGTCGTAACCACGAAGGGATTTTTTGAAGCTTTGCTGCCGTATTTCAATCGGAGTAATCATGATATCTATTCTTAGGTATTTATCCTCAAGAGCCAACGATGGATCATTCGATCATCGCTACACGAAATTAAGGAATATTTCGAATATTTTAGCCATTTAACTTTATTAACGCTGTGAAAATGAGAATCGTACCTAACATGGTCAATAACTTTTAATAATTGTAAATTATAAGCATCCCATATTTTGAAGGTCTTATCTCTACTCCCCGTAACGATATAATCTGCATCTGGCGAAAAGTCGATATCATTTATGGTAAAGTTGTGAGCAGGGAGGTGATGAATGCGTTCCCACTTGCTTTGCTGATCCCATACATTTAGTTGAGCATCCCTACCTCCGCTTATCAAATATTTTCCTGCTTCGTGGTAGGCGAGAGAGAATACAGAGTTTTCATGCGCTTCCCAGCTTTGTTTGATATGGCCATCCAAAGCATCCATAACTCGTATTTTTCCATCACTGCTCCCGATATACAATTCCTGTCCTAATTGGACGAGGCTTCTCAGGTGATTTTCAGATATTTGATTGAAATAGATTTCTTTGAAACTCTTTAGCTGGAGGATAGAAAGAAATCCCTTGGCAAAGAGCACATATAAATGGTCCGATCCCGGATCATAATGGATGTGATAAATGGCCAGATCTGCTTTTCTAAATTGTTGGATCAATTTGTTGGCGCGTGTATCGATAAGGTACAAACTCCCATTGCTCCCTCCAGCAAGCAATAGATCCTGTTCGCTGATACAAAGCAGGCTATAAATCGCAGATTCTGTTTTCAATACACCTTTCCCCTGATCCTCCTTCTTCTCCAGATCCCAGGCAGCAACAACCCCATCATCTCCCGAACTAAACAAAGTAGTATGACTTTCATCCAGAGCCAGTGCAAAGACTGAGCCCCTGTGGCCGGAATAAGTGGCCGCTTTTTCAATTTCTATTTGTTTTTTAACGGCCATTCCAAATTAAATTTTGTTAAGTGGATTTGCCTTCTATGTTTTCCTGGAAGTAAAGATCGCGATTTACCAGATCAAAGGCGCATAATCTTCCCATTCCGGCATTATACTTGGCAAAACAACCATTGTCTATATCCAATACCTGATCTTCGGATAAAAGTTCGACCATATCCCAAATATCGTCAATATCGACCGGGGTATGACCGTGTACAATGATGCGATCTTTCAACCAACTCCAGTTGATGTCTTCATACCACCACCTGATCCACATCATGGATTTGAGATCAGAAAGGGGATTGTGCATCCGCCAGAGAAAATCATCTCCTTCTTCTTCGGAACTATTGCCGGTAAAGTTCAGGCCTGCATGAACGAGGATGTATTCATCTACTTCGAAGAAATTGTCGAGCTCATCGATGAATTTGAGGTATTTTTCAGGAATTTCTTTCGGGTCGCGAAGTCCAAAGCTTTCCAGAGACTGGTGGCCTCCATTGTAAAGCCACATAGAGGTATCATCATTTTGTCGGACAGCTTTCGCCATCATTTCCTCATGATTTCCCTTTAAGGCATGAACTTTATACCCCGCTTCTTTCAATGCTATGATATGATCAATTACCCCTTTAGAATCTGGTCCGCGGTCAATATAATCTCCTAGTAAATAGAGCTCGTCTCTTTTTTCGAGTACGACCTGATGCTCCAACAAAGCTTTGAAGGATTTTAGGCAACCGTGTATGTCAGAGATGACAATCTTTCTCATAAATTTTCAAAAGCCACGCAAAATACATAAAAACTAAAAACCTCACAGGATTTCTTGAAGGAGAAATCCAGCGAGCTGCCGAGCTTTATCAGCATCTTGCACAAATGAAAAATTAGCTGAAAACGCTTTTCCCATGGGTTCCCAGTCTGTCTTATATACGTAAAAATGGGAAAATCCGATTTCCCGAAAAAGCAATTAGGCATGAAAAATGCACACTTTTCATATATTGGGATGAAATCCTTCCCACAGCGACCTAAAAATCAGTCCATGCAAAACGACCAAAACTTCGACCTGAATGAGCACACCTATTTAATTGACGATGGGTTAGCTGCTGCAGTAGAAGTTGCCCTGGATTTAAATCTTCCTCTTTTGGTTACAGGTAAACCGGGAACAGGAAAAACTAAACTGGCCTCCTATGTAGCCAAACAGCAAGGATGTGAACTTCTGGAGTTTTATACCAAAACCAGTTCCAAGGCCAAAGATCTTTTTTATAAGTATAATGCGCTTTCCCATTTCCGCGATTCGAGAAATCCTGAATCTGCCGTAAATACCATGGGCTATATTTCTTTTGAAAGTCTGGGGAAGGCCATTTTGAATTCTTCGGGAAGGAGGTCTGTCGTTTTGATAGATGAGATAGATAAAGCCCCCAGAGATTTTCCAAATGATGTCCTCTTTGAGTTTGAGCATTTGGCATTTAAAATCGAAGAGGCAACTGCGGAAGAATCTGCCAGCTGGGCGAAAAAAAACAAATGGGAACTTCCTCCCGATGATCAGGGCTTTTTCCGTTATGATAAATCCTCAGGAAATAGACCTATCCTCATCCTTACGTCCAATTCTGAAAAAAACCTTCCAGATGCATTCATGCGAAGATGTGTCTATTATCATATTGAATTTCCCGGGCCTGATCGACTGAGAGATATTGTCAGTGCCAATCTTCAACTAAGTGATAATTTCAAAGAAAATATGCTGGATCATGCCATTCAGCACTTCATTGATGTTCGAAATAGTGGCATCAAAAAACAGCCGGCTACTGCTGAACTGATTGCCTGGATTCATTTGTTGAATCAGAAGAATATTGATCTGAGGGCTGGTTTGTCTGAAGGAGATGATGGCCCCCTGAAAAAACAGATCGAAAATACCTATGTAGTTCTGGCCAAAAACTATGAAGATCGTGTGCGTTTGCTTGACGATCTGAAATAATGCCTACAAAATCTGTCATATTACTTGCCTTCGCCAATGACCGAAACGGAAGTGGGCGATTTCTGACTGAGTTGGATAAAGAAATGCTCAGGTTGGGGGAAATCCTGCAACCGGAAATGTTTCCCTTGATCAAACCAGCAGCAAGTGGAGAGAAGATTCGCAATGCATTTCGGGATTATAAAGAGGAGATCAAAATCTTCCATTACGGCGGACATGCCGAAGCTGAAGGCCTGGCAACAGAGGCAGCCGAGCTAAATGAAGAAGCCTATACACACATACAAGGACTATCTAAATTTATCGGCTTACAAGAAGGCTTGAAATTGGCCTTTCTGAATGGCTGCAATACTATAGGCCAGGCAAAAGCTTTTCACCGGTCAGGCATTCCCTGTGTCATTGGAACCAATCGGGAGATAGGAGATTCCGAAGCCCGAAAATTTAGCGAGGAATTTTACAAAAGTCTGGTCAGAGGTTCTTCCATCAAAAAATCATTTGAGGAAGCACAGTCCAGTCTGGAATCCATGCATGGAGAAGGAGCAGGATTTCGGTCCCTAAATTTTGGGGATGAAAAAGAAAGAGATGAAGAAGTATTCCCATTTGAATTATCTGTAAAAGCCGGGAGCGAAAGTAGAGCAGATGAAAGTTTGAAGCAGTGGATGAAAGAAGGACTCCCTAGAAATGATTTCCTTCCTGAAAAGAAAGCCTCTGGAACCAAAACCTATCTTCTCTGCGATCGGCAAGAATATGTAAATGACTTTGGAGATGAATTACAGTTTGGCCTCAAAGAAAAAGTTCGCAGGCCGCAGTTTTTCTTTATTCATGGTCCACATGAAGAATTGCCCGGCAGTTTGGCCGATCGATTCTATGAGTTTACGGTTAGAGATGTGTTAAAACGGCTCAAAGAACCTTTGAATCCCGGCAAATACTATCGATATGAATTGGGCTTTCCCCAGAAAAGCGATTTTGAAAGCAAGAGAAACAGAGACCTCGCTTTTATTCGCCTGCAAAATCATTTCGAACAAAAAGACCTGGATTTACCGGAGGATGGAAATGATGTATTGAAACGAATCGGTCCTAATCGACGAATAGTTTTGATTCAGCATGATATTATGGCCATTCACTGGCATGAAAAAATGCCCGAATTTCTCAACCGCTACATCGGAGATTTTTGGAATCTCGAACTGACATCCTCCCAGGCTCAAATCGTAGTAGTATTTAACCTGACCTATAATCTCGCTAAAGGACTCTCCGGTTTTTTCAAGAAAAGAGAAGACAAAGGCATAGAGAATAAACTTCAGAAGTTGGTAGAGACCTTTGATAATTGCATCCTGATCAAAAAACTGGAATCTGTGAATAGTGATGAAGTTGCTGCCTGGCAGGGAGAATACCTCAAAGAAAAACCAGGCTTGATCTCTGACCTATTCGGTAGTAAAAATAAACTTCCCATGGCAGATATTGAACCTGTCTTAATGCGGGAGTTGAAGAAAGAATAATAGAGCGCAGGTGTTCACGTGTTCTGGTGTTCATGTGAATGTCTCAAAAAAATAACAAGAACGCCAGAACACCAGAACACGAAAAAACATCAAAAACTCTCCTCTCCATATCATCCCTTTAGAAGCTTTCCTCAAGGAATTGAGTGAACATTCGATCCCTATCGGTCCCAGGGAAGCGATACGAGTGAGCGAGTTGTTAGAAGCTTCGGCGAGGCGAGGAGATAGTCCTCAAAAGATAAAGCAGAAACTGGCTGCTGTTCTGGCAAAAGATGGAGAGCAGCAAAGGAGAATTTACCGACTCTTTGATCAGTATCGAGAGAAGCATAGCCTGGGATTACTTAGAAAGAAAAAAGAAGTTCAGCCGGCCAGTATTGTGAAAATCTGGTGGGATAGAAATAAAATTGCCCTTTTGCTTCTTGGGCTTAGCCTGATATCCATGAGTGCAGCGGCTTATTTATATACCGTTAGCAATTTGATCTATGTGGAGGCTGATTCATTTGCTCCTTCCGTAAATGACATATCAGGGGAGGTTTTTATGGAGGAAAATTCCCTCATTAAAGACTACTCCTTTGCGCGAGATAGTGTAGTGCAAACCATTTGGGATTGGGGAGATGGGTCGAAAAGGGATACAGCGAAGACTGCTTCTCATCGCTACGATGATTTGGACAGGTCTTATAAGATTACCTATACGGTGCTTACTGCCAGAGGGAAAAAAAGCGATGGAAGCAGAAGAGTTAATTTCAATCCGACCTGTATCGCAACCATAAATTCACAGATAAAGAACTATGAACTTACTGCTTCGGCAAATTTCTTTCTCCCGGTAAAAATTTATGATTCTTTCGGTCCCAATGAGGAACTGGAGAAACAAGCGGATAGTATAAGGAATCTTATGTCCTATAGCTGGGACTTGGGCAATGGGGAAATTATAGAGAAAGATTCAATCATCTATAGATATCCCTCCGTTGAAAGCAGTTATGTAGTTAAACTGATCAGTAGACAATTTGATCCTAAGCATCCTGATGTCCTGCTTTGTTCTCACATAGATTCGATTATAATTGACCTGCCAAGGGTGGTAGACCTTCCTTTGGTCCCCGTAAATAAACTCGAGATAAAGGCACCAGATGTAAGCGATCTCAGACAGGAAGAAGATTACGGTCTTTATTTCCTCTTATCCTTGATTGCGTTGGCCTTGTATGGGCTTTACGAATTGATCATTTGGAGTAACAGGAGAGCTGTTCTGGACGAGAGTGCAGAAAAATTACCTCCTTTACGCCAAAAACTGAAGATAGAGCTGCCTGACCTAAATCTTTTTGGGAATGATCATTTTGCCAGTGTCGCTACTCAGTTGAGGGCAAGAAGAGTTTCTGGCATCAAAAGCCTGGATCTGGCCAAAACCTTATCAAGAAGTATTCAAGCTGGCGGAGAATTTCCACTATTCTCCTATAAAGATCAATTGCAGGCCTCTCAGTATTTGGTATTGATAGATGAAAGTAGTCCCAAGGATCATTTGGCTCGCTTTTATCATGCCATGCTCAGTGAACTCAATAAGCGAGACATTACGGCAGAGTTTTACTTTTATGATAAAGATCCCAGTCTGTGTTGGAAGCGGCGATCTCAGGCGGTAACCCAGATCAGCTGGTCCCAATTGGGAGCAACATTTGCGGGATATCGATTGATCATTATTGGAACGGGAGAAGGCTTGCTTGATCCTCTTACAGGAGAGCTTTCAGAATTTGTTCTGGCTCAGGAGGGCTGGGCGGAAAAGGCTCTGCTAAGTACTTTGCCTAATGAGGATTGGGGGAGAGCCGAAGAGAGGTTATCCCAATATTTCAATTTCTTGCCCGCAACGGAAGAAGGATGGGAGGAAATGGTACCCGGATGGGCCAAAGAAGAAAAGCCCCGACCTTTCGATTGGAAATTAAAAGCCTTTGAAGTCAGTCCTCCGGAAGAAAATTCCGAGAAGCTCATAGAGGAATTAAAGCTTTATTTGGGAGAAAGTCGTTTTCAATGGCTTTGTGCCTGTGCGGTTTATCCGGTTTTATATTTTGAGTTGACACTTCAATTGGGGGAAATGATCACCTCCAATGAAATCGGACTGGAAGCTTTGGGACATCTTTTTCGTTTGGAGTGGTTTAGAAAAGGAAGAATCCCGGATGATATTCGCCTACAACTTATTGACCAACTCGAAGAAAGGCATGCTAAGGAAACACGGAATCTGATTTCACAAATACTGAAAGAAAATCCTGCGCCGGAAAATAGCCTGGCTAAACAAGACCAGGACCTGACTTTGGCGATCTATCAATACCTGAATTCTTCGAAAAGCCTGGAGGATAAGGCTCGATTGCAGCAAGCACTAAAAGATTTACGGCCGGAAGATCTGGAAGACATTATTTCTCTGAAATACCTTTCAGATGTAAAGCATAATCCGATGCTGATTCCTTTGCCCAGAAGCTTATATAGAGGAGGGATTGGTTTAATGGGGACCCAATGGCTCAGCCGTTTGGGGATCGTTCTGGGAACTATCCTGCTATTTCTTGGAATTGTCTCTATGCAGGATTTGGGGCGTTTGGTCAATGAGGAAGAACATGTCTATCTGGCTAAAGACCTACACCTGGACAGTCGGGAAGATAGCGCTCGCTATTACCATTATCAGGCTGTTCAGCAAACGATTAAGCAAAACGAATTAGCTAGTCAGGATGGAATTTCATTATTGGCAGAAATGAATTATAAGAGGGCCTTTGATAAAGGGATTTTAGAAACAAATCGCGCAGATAGTTTTGTCAATAATTTCTGGCAACACCGATACAAATGGGCCCGGATCAATTATCAGTCCCGACATAATGAGGAGGCACAGGAATTGTTGTTAGGCTTGCCAGATCGGGTACTGGCCGATAGCCTGAAAAATCCTCAATCTGTTGCCCTCGCGAAAAACAGGTCCCTGGATCCCAGAGCTTTAACTAGAAAAATTAAACAGGACTTTCCTGATTTGTCAGACTCCACTCCAAATGGAATTTCCTATTTAAAAGGTCTGGTTTACCTCGAATTTACGGAAGTAGAAAATGATGCCTTTGTGCAGAGAACCTTAGCCGATTCCGTGATACGAAATCTCAATAGCCTCGCAGCTGAGTTTTTCCAATCATTGCCCCAATCAGATCTGGAATTATTGCGGCAAAAACTGGCGAGAGTTCCTTTGATTAGTAATAATAAAGCATACGCTTCTTTAGCCGAAAAACTGGGGCGATATGAATATCGATTGAATGTAACTACTGGAAGATTGGATGGTGGGAATACGGATGAAATACCGATAATGCTTTCTCTAATCGGGGAGAAGGGGAACATAGATGTACGTTTGGATAGCAGTACAAATGCAAATTTCCAATTTGAAAAAGCCTGGAGGGATAGTTGGACCTTATATAGCTTCATTCCTTTAGGAGAGATCAAAGAAATTCAATTCCGACTCGGTATAGCAGGAAAGCCGGGCATTGACGATTGGCTGATTGAAGACTTGCAATTGGCAACGCCTGACGGATTTGGTCCATATGATATTCCGGTAAACCATTGGATCGGAGACTATGCGGGAAGGTCCCAAAGCTTGAGCATCTATCCCGGGACGGCACTGGAAGTAGATCCGACTTTACATGCGGAGAGGGATACTACGGCTGAGGAACCCCCAGCGATTACTGTATTGCGGGGAGTAGTCGTAGATAAAGACCAGAATCGAATAAGTGCAATTGAGGTACGTGAAACGCTTACAAATTCCTTTACTGAAACCTCCTTCTACGGCGAATTTGAATTGCCGGTGCGCTTGCAAAGGGCAAATGCAGTAAGATTGCAGTTGAGCAATAAGTTTGAGGTCTTTGCAGGAAAAGAGAGGTTTCTGCCTGGCACACTTGAATTGGATACACTGATATATGTGGACAGTATAGGAGCTGAAGAATTGATTTTGACGCTGAATGAAATCGAGCTGGAGCAAAATATAGAGCAGCAGCAGATTGGGAAATCCAGCTTTGTGAAACCGGCGATGGTCTATGTTCAAGGAGGAACTTTTATGATAGGGCAGAAGGATAAAGAGCCTGGACATGAGGTAACTCTTAGCAATTTTGAGATTGGCAAGTATGAAGTGACCTTTGAGGAATATGATCTATTCTGTGATGCAACCAGGAGAGAAAAACCTTTGGATGAAGGCTGGGGTAGGAGGAGAAGGCCAGTAATCAACGTAAGCTGGGAAGATGCGGTTGAGTATGCCAATTGGCTAAGTTTTCAGGCGGGCTATGAACAGGTGTATGAGAAAGTGGGTATTGAAACTAATAAGGGAGAGGCCGAGGCATGGAGGATCAATTATAATGCGAATGGATATCGGCTTCCTACCGAATCAGAATGGGAGTTTGCTGCCCGTGGAGGATTAAAAGCCCAGAATACCCTTTATAGTGGTAGCAATGAATTGGATTCTGTGGCTTGGTATTCTGCTAATTCCAAAAGGCAGACTCAAATCATCGGACAAAAAGTAGCCAATGAACTGGGGATTTATGATATGAGTGGGAATGTTTGGGAATGGTGTAATGATTGGTATGGAGACTTGAATGCGGATTCTCAAAATAATCCTCAAGGGCCATTAACAGGGCGTACCAGAGTTATGCGTGGTGGGTCTTGGGCAGACAGCAATAGCTATTGTCGCCTCTCTTACCGGCTCAGTAGCTTCCCTGACAATAGAGCTAAGGCTTCCGATAATGGTTTTCGACTTTCTCGACGTTTACCTTAACCCCTCGCCTCAGGCCTACATCCCCTTGAAATGGGATGCGCTAAGGGCCGGTATTTGGGATGGAGGGGGCGATAGCTTTGTAATTTCATTAGTTTAAGGATTCAAACTTCTTTGGATTCTCCCCCAATCATCCAGAAATTCATTGCGATTAGCCGGTCAGCATAGCTGTCATTGCGAACGAAGTGAAGCAATCTCCTTGTATGCAAATAATCTTTTGACGTCAAGGAGATTGCTTCGCCATTTTCAACGGCTCGCAATGACAGCCTATGCTGTTTTTAATTAACTCATTAGCTTTATATAGTAAAATGCTGATAGTAGATTGCTATCGTCTACGTGATAATCCGACTTTGGGTCTCCTCCTCACTTCTAATAATTAAATCTCACCCTCAGTCTGAAGCTATACCTCAAACCTCGAGTGAGACATAACAAAGAATTGCCAGATAAGCTGGCGGGTTTTCTTACCCCTCGCCTCAGGCCCACATCCCCTTAGAATGGGATGCGCTCGGGGCCGATATTTGGGGTGGAGGGGAACGATAGCCATCTTATGGATGTTAAGCCAGACCATTTTGTCATGCTGAGCTTGTCGAGGCATCTAATTTTCCTAAGCACATGTCTCTGAACTTGGTTTCAATCTAGGCTCCTCGACTGCGCTCGGGGTGACAATTGTAATTTTTATTTCATTTGCTTTTTGTAACCCACAAGCGCGACAGGGCCTCGCTGCTGCATCGGGTGCGGGGGCCGGACTGTGGGGTAGCTTTGCAGCAGCTTGATTTTTTGTTTCTTTTTCATCTAAGGAAAAAGAAAACTAAGCTCAAGACAAGGCCAAATAAAATAAAATTTATTGCTTATCCATCCTCACAATCTTAGGATAAAAAGCCCCTATCACATCAACTAAGTCCGTCTGATGCTTCATCACCTGATGGATATCCTTGTAAACAAAAGGAGCCTCATCGATCCCTCCGCCTATCAGGCTGACGCCTTTTTCTTTCAAATGTTTGTTGAGTTGATGACGCGTGATGCTATTACGGGCTTTCCGTCTGGACAATACCCGCCCAGCCCCATGCGAAGCCGAATGCAATGAAGTAGGATTTCCCTTTCCCCTGACAATAAAACCCGGAGCTGTCATCGAACCAGGAATGATGCCCAATTCTCCTTTGGCAGCAGGGGTCGCTCCTTTGCGGTGGACAATCACCTCAGTCCCATCCTCCAGCTTTTGCTTCCAGGCGAAATTGTGATGGTTTTCAATACGGCAAATGGGTTTTTCTCCGATGGTTTTTGCCAAACGTCGATGGATATGGTCATGACAAGCCGAAGCATAATCTCCTGCCAGATTCATGGCGATCCAATATTCCTGTCCTTCTTCGGTATCCAGGTCCAGCCAGGCAAGGTTTTTAGCTTCTTTGGGTAGGGGAGTGAGCTTTTGGGCAATGCGGGTATATTCCGTAGCTATGGTCGCTCCCAATCCTCGGGAACCTGAATGAGAAAGCAAGCCCAGATAAGTGCCTGGCTTGAGGTTCCACTCATTTTCATTGTCCTGAATCTCCACCAGGCCAAATTCTACAAAATGATTGCCTCCGCCGGAAGAACCAATCTGCTTAGCTGCCTTGTCTTTGAGCTTTCGGAGGAAGGGAATGTCTCGAAATTCTGAACGTTCTAAAATGGGATCATCAAAGGGATCGTTCATTCCTTTACCGGCTCCAAAGCAGGTCTCGGATTTCAGGTCCTGGGTATACTGGTACTCATTTCTTTGTAAATGCTTTTCCCCTAACGGAAAAATACTCAGGGCCATGCGACAGCCAATATCAACCCCAACTGCATAGGGAATGATGGCGTTTTCCGTAGCCAGAACTCCTCCAATCGGTAAGCCATAGCCTACATGCGCATCCGGCATCAGGGCGGTAGCTCGTGCAATGGGAAGTTTAGCAGCAATATTGATTTGATCGACTGCTCCTTCGTCTATGTTCTCTCTCCCATAAATACTACAGGAGACTCCTTCCGTTCGCATAGGAGGGATGCGTTTCATGATTGTACTTCTCTCTTCTTCTGTGAGTGCATGTACAATTGGTCCGAGGACTTCGTCCTCTTCATATTTTTCCGGATGATCCAGCAGATCTTCCAGCACTTCCATTTTTACGTCCCTGCTTTTCTTCGCCCAGTTTCTATGCTGCATGGCTTTGAGGGCTTCTTTCATGGCTTTGCCGGGTTCGAAGCCTGCTCTTAGCAGATGGACTTTTTTTATCTTGGCCATTTGGTTTTTTATAAGGATTTTCTTCCTACTTTTTTAGAAAAGTAGGCAAAAATCGGAACGGACTAACCAAGGCCGACGCACAATCCGTCCGCCCACGTCCGTTCCAACTCCAGCGCGCATTTGAGTGCAAATATTCCTACTACAACACTATAAAACTACAACACTAATACTCTAACACTCAAACACTCTCGCACGTTTTACGTCTTAATTATCCCATACATAAACATATCTCTGGGACCTTCCTCAATATTCCGGGCCGTTCCGTAACGGGGAAGGAAAGCTTCACGGGTCATACCCGCTTTTTCCATTACCCGGGCGGAGCCGGTGTTTTCTACGTCGCAGATCGCTTCTACTCTAACTTTGTTTGTATAGGTGAAGTAGTGATGGATAACTGCGCGGAGAATTTCGGACATATAGCCCTTTCCCCAAAATTCTGGTCCGATAGCATATCCGACATCAACTTTAAAAGGATGTTCACGGGCAGAAAAGGCACCAATGGCCTTCCCATAGTTTTTGGGAACAAGGAGCCCGTGAAATCCTGTCTCTTTAGAAAGGGAGTTTCCCATTTCTTTCAACCAGGTTTGTGTGGTCTCTATGTCTTTGTGAACGGACCAGGGTAAATACCTGGCCACTTCCGGATGTCGGGCATACTGCTCGAACATACTTTCGGCATCTCCCTTTTCCGGGGGCCGAAGGAATAGTCGATCGGTTTCTATTGTCATGTCCATGACAGTAATGTGTTTGAGTGTTTGAGTGTTAGGGTGTTAGGGTGTTAGAGTTGATCGTAGATTAACAACAACACTAAAACACGATAACACAGATGCTTTCATAAAATAGTGACGTGTAGGGTAAGCATATTAACCTCCTGCTATTCAGGCGATCAGCTCTCGCTAACCCGCCTAAACACAAACACGCTCGTACGTTCAATTGAAATTTGAACTAACAGGCAGTGGTGGCGCTAGCCTGTTAGTTCTGTGAAGCTGCTTAGCGAGTAAACATATCCGTGCTACGATTATATTTAACTTGCTTGTCCTGGCTCAATATCTTGTCCCAGTTTTTCAACTGCCACCTTTGCTTCCTTAAGCCGGCAGCCTGTGTACGCAAGGTACAACTTGATCGCTTCGAGCTTACCTTTGTAGGTAAGGGTTCCGATCACTTCCTGCTCCTTTTGAGGAGATAGCATGAGATTTCGCATCTTCTGCATTGCTTTTAAGGATTTAGGTGAATAAAATTCTACAAGTCCAGGCATGACGCCTTTGTGATTTCGAAATTTTCTGCTTGGCAGAAAATTGCCAGGGTACTGCTTTCGCAGATGGGGGTATTCCCATTAACAAGGAACATTCACAGGGGAGACAGACGAATCTGTCTTTCTAAGGTTAGGCGCGAAGTAGAATAGATTGTACCCATTCCGTTTATACAAAAGCCATGCCTAAGCCTCAGATTCTTGTATTCTCTATGTAAGAATCAGACCCCGAATTGATACCAATCGTACCCAAAATGTTCCGGATTTGGCTCTCTGTACCGCCTTTTGTGCCGAATATTGTATCGTCTGTAGCGGTTGTAAAAGAGCAGCGCAAGGAAATATTTAAGAAATCGTTTCATGGTTAATGCTTATTTATTGATGATTGTTTTGTGGGAAGGAGTAAATCTGTGAGGGACTTTCCCTCTAAATGATTGTGCTAGATCACCTCCTTTGTGTTTTATCAGATCTTCCTTCCCATGAGAACCCAAAAGGAGTCGAACCTTTCTGGTATCCCGCTGATCTGGGTTCTAACGCAGGCCGAAGCCTGCATTTCAAGGTTGTGCAAATGCAAAAATTCTTTTTTGTCAGGAGCCTGTGCCGGTCATTGTGTTTTCACGGTCCGGATGCAAGATCTTTTCCTCACAAGCCGGCACAAGACTCTCCAACAATACACCTCTCAATGAATTAATAAAGAACGATTTATTATAACAAAAAAGTGTTAAATCAATATTATTGCTCAATTGTATCCATAGCTCTCCCATCTGCACTTTTCCATTTTCTCTGGAAAAGCTACACAGCTATCTTGTCGAATTGTTGCCAGGAAAGCTTTAGGCCCATGACCTTTCGTCATGAAAAGTATTTTTCAACTTTTCAATGTTTCCTTTGGTTCTCCCAAAGGTCAAGGCATAGTTCTCCCAGCTCACAATTCGCGATTTGTCTACCGTTTTGGTCTGAAAATCAGCTTTTTGTGATTACAGTAGTATTCGGAGGATAGATTCGGGAAATAAAAAACCCGGAACTTTTTTGGGTTCCGGGTGCATGTGAAACAATGTTTCTGACATCATATATGCCAATGCACACACCCGAATCTATCACTACCAGTATCTACTGCCATGCGCGGTTCAAGCTGAACTGCCTGACGCAATTTGATACATGATATGTGATTGTAATTGAGCATACTTATCTAGTGCTAATTCTTTGTTTAAAAACTTTACACAAATGAACGCTTTTAATCAGAGAAAGATTCGGCTTTGCGCATGAACGGTTATTTGGAGTGCGTGAACGGTATATATTGATGTTTGAATGGTATTTTGGGGCTCCTGTTTGGTCAAATTTGGTTTTAATTTAGACTAATTCCAAATACTGGGCTTTCCCATTGCTTACAGCAGCCAGTATGAGTAGTTTTACGGACATAAACAGAATCAATAAGTAAGCTTTATAGATGAGATACCGAGTAGGCCAAAGAGTACGGATGTTGCACGCCAATGGAGAAGGGGTGATAACTGCCTTGATTGATAAGCATTATGTAGAGGTGGATATGGGAGATGACTTTCCCCTGGATGTGCATGTGGATGAATTAGTAGCTGTAGATAGTGGAGAGCGTAGTTATTTGGGAACTCCCATAGAAGAAGCCAAAGAGCAAGAAGAAAGTAAAACCCAATTAAGGGGAGCTTCTATATTGGATTTGAGTCTGGTGGTAGGTAAGGATGAAGAAGGAATTCACAAAATTTTTATCGCCAATCCTGAGTTGACAGATAAGTTGTTGACCCTATATCGTAGGCAGGGAAATCAATATTTTTTGCTGGATGCAGTAGAAATAGAAGGAGGAGCCTATCGGGAAATACTTGCCTTAGATAGAGATGAGTTATCTAAAACCCGATCCTTTTATATACAAGTACTCGCATTTAAACCGGGCAAGGGACATCCCCATAGTCCTTACACTTTTGAACTTAGCTGGAATCGTTCTCGCTTTAGTCAAAAACAAAAGCAAGTAAACTTCCTCGAAGAAAAGGCCTGGGTCTATTCCTTACGAGAGGATAAACAACAATTGGATGTTGAAGCGATCAGCAAGAGTGAATTTATTCGGGTCAAGGAGCAAGAGGCTCCAAAACCTCAAAGACAGCATATAGAAGTGGATCTGCATGCGGAGGCCTTGGGCATCAATCCTTATCAAAGTACTTCCTCTGACATTCTTCAATCTCAACTGGCAGAAGTACATAAAACCCTCTCGGATGCTTTGGTACAAAATTATGAGCGTGTGGTGTTTATTCACGGCATAGGAGAGGGAAAGCTTCGTAAGGCTGTTCTGGAAATCCTAAAGGAAACTACCCATGTCAAGAACTTTGGCCCCGCTGATATTCACAAATATGGAAATGGGGCTACAGAGGTGTTTTTTAAATAAGGATTTCTTAAAAAGTAATTTTTACCAAACCGCCTAATTTATGTCCTTCCATCCCATTTGCTATCCAGAGGCTTGAGGTCTTGTTCGGATTCACGTACAAAGCATTGATAAACATCCGCTCGGTCCCATAAAATGGGTTGCCCTCCATATCCAAACTCGCATAAACTTTTCCATTCCTTGATAAAAAGCTTGCAGCAGTTATGGTAGGAGCATAGCCGCGATAGGGTACCAAAACCTGCTCTGTACCAACTATATATTCATTTCCTCTAGAATCCATATAATAATGAGGAATCAAATCTATGGACTCATCACTACCTATTGATTTTTCCTTTCCATCCAGGTCTTTTAAAAAGGTTCCCTCAGAAGACCTTTGGCCATAAATGATGTTTCCTTCTGCATCAAAAAAGGGGCCCGCAAAGGCGAATTCGCTAGGTTCTGTCTTTAATAAGGATTCAAAATCCCCATTTTTAAACTGGAAAAGCTCATATCTTTTGCTCGAACTCAATTTTAAAACGACATAAAGCTGATCGTTAAATATTATTAACCTGGAGACTTCATTGCTAGTCAAAGAAGAATTATTCGTGTTCCAGATACTGCAAGTGTTGTTTTCGAGATCGAATTGCAAAATCCCTTCATAGACAAAACTGGGATCGGCCTTTCCTACCGCCATCCATAGATTTCCCTTTTGATCGACGTCAGCTAAATGTCCGTTTTGCAGACGATATTTATTATTAATGCAGCTATTCTCCTTGCTTAATGCTCGAATTTGATTTCCTTCGAAATCAAATTCCTCTAGAATAATGTCTACTTTCTCCGGTCCAATGTTAATATTATGCGTAGAACCTAGCACATATATTTTCCGATTCCTGACCGATATTAATTGCCCATGCAAATCGGGTATGGTTCTTAAGCGTTGTTCAGCATCTGTATCAAAAAGTTGAATGGGCCGTTTTCTATCCCGGTCCCAATTTTCTTGTAAAACCAGGATATGATTTTGATGGTACATTTTCTTTATATCCAGGCCGGGATAAAAGCCCTCAAGTTGGAGCTCATTGTTTTGATTGCTGGGAATAATTAAGCCGTCCCGGCAACCGAAGAGTATTAACAGGAAGCTTAATACAAAAGGATAATACTGAGTAGCTTTCATGATCTTTTAAGATGGGTGTTTCTATAAGATCATGATTTAAAATGAAATTATCTTAATCTTATTTAGAATTTTTTCTAAGATTTATACCTGATAATCACCAGCTTACACCAGCACCCCCACCACCAGAAGAGCCCCCTCCAAAGGAACTGCTTCCTCCGAAGGATGAACCTCCGCTGCTCCAGGAACTACCGGAAGAAGAACTGGACTTAACAAGTTTCGGAATGGTCTTGGTTTTTCTTTGCTGATAGGTACAGCTTTTACATTTATGTACAATTTCTTTTTTACCCGTCGAATAATAAGTCGGGGAAGATATGGTGCGACTATGGGAATGATAATAGGTAAGGTATCCGCACTTGGGACATTTTTTATACCTGGTAATCCGCTTTTTATAGCGTAGGATGAGAAATTCTTCCTTATCCTCACTTACCCATACATCATAATCCACCGAACCAATTTCTTCCTCTGTAATCTGCCCTTTCTTCAGATATGGATCTTCCTCTTCTTCAGACAAAAGAAATAATAGTGCCCCTGTTTCTCTACTGTACCGAGGCTGAGTTCTTAGTTTTTTGAGCTTTCTTTTTAGAAATAAATAGAGAAAAGCATAGGGTATAGGAATGAGGAAAACCAAAAAGCCCCAATAGTAATTCCTGAGATTGTGATACTTATCATAGAGTTCTTCTTTCCCATACAAAACCCTTTCAGCCAGATACAACATTACCACACTTATTAAAAAAGCTATGCCCAGATAGGTCAAAAACAAACCTAATAAAGGGTCCGTTCGATTACTGTTTCCTGAAATATAGGAAGGCTGTCTATTGGAACTGATTTCAGCCGCTGCCGCCGGATCTTCCAGGTTTAACTTTATAGCTTTTACTGCATTGATCAAGCCTTGTCCATAATTGCCCAGTTTAAACTCTGGTACCAATTCCTGCATACCGATTCGATAACAGACTACATCCGGCAAAACTCCCTCTAGCCCATAGCCTGTTTCAAATTCGGTCCTTCTTTGGTCCATAACCGTAAAGATCAGGAGCCCATTATCTACATCCGCTTGCCCAATCCCCCAATGATTGAAAAGCTCTGTGGTAAAGAATTTGGGATTAACCGTGCCGATACTCTGCACAATTACAACCGCTAATTGCGCTGTGGTGGAATCTTCCATTTCGGAGATCAGCTGATTGAGTGCCAATTCATCCGCCGGATTCAAAATATCATCGGGGTCGCTCACGTATCCGCTTCCTCCGTTTTTAGGATTGGGGATGTTTTCAATTGTATAGGCTGTCTGTGCGAGGACAGAAAATGGAATTAGGCATAAGATAGCCAGGAGAAATTTTGAGAACAGAAAGGATCTCATGATTTGGTTTTGTATGTGTGAAGCTCCCTAAAGACATGCTTTATGAACCATTGGTCTATAATAAGTAAAAATTTAAGGAAAGCTTGACTGCCTAAATAAGAATTTCTCGACCAGCTTTAAATTTTTGTTTCTAAAAATAATACTTCGAGCAAAGTAGGAAGCCAAACGGGTTGGAAAGGAAGAATTGCTCTATGCTATAGGGAAGATTCATCCTATGTAAACTCAGCTGTATAAAAGCTTTGGAGGCTTGAAATATCTCGTTTAAATTCATAGTTCTCTTATATCGCATATTCTTTACTTATGAAATTTATCTATATAGTGTTGGCTGGACTTTTAAGTCTGCAAGCCCCTTCTACCGAAATTCCCCCACAACAAATACCTGTCAATAAAATCATTCCTGATACACCTGAAGATCTGGATAAAAATGTATTGCTGATTCCTCGCTTTGATTTTATGGATGCTGAAGATGGAGCAGTAGGTCAAAGGAGAAAGTTTATTGTAAGTATGAATCGGAGGGCGAAAGAGGCAAACACTACCCTCAACAAGACCATCACGAAAGCCTATCCTTATGAATTCAAACTGATCAGCCTTAGCGAGATCAATTATTATAAGGCCAAAGGCTATAAGTATTTTCTGGATATGGCTCTTATGCCCAAGCAGATGAAACAGCCCAAACCAGAGGCTTTGGTGGCTGCTTATGATAAGTGGCGAACTGCCAACAAGATGTACAACAATAGAAATAGCATGTGGCATCACTATTTTTACATCCGGGATATACAGGAAAATGATGCTTACATTACTCAGAAATTTAAAGGAAGTGGTGAGGTGTATAAAGGAATTGGCTCAACCTTGCGTCAATTCAAGAAGGATTTAGCAGCTGAATAAATACAGCTTGCATATATAATCTGTTCCTGCTGCTATTTTGTAGGTGGAATCTGTATATTTGGTCTTGCTAAAAACTAAGCTATGAACAGATTACACACCTACTTATTCATTTTACTACTAAGTGTTCCTTCCCTCCAGCTTTGGGCTCAGGAGTCCAAAGACAATACCTCGAAGGAGATTGAAACACATTTACGCTTTTTGGCTTCCGATGAATTGGGAGGAAGGGCTACAGGTACTGCCGGCAACAATGTCGCCTCTGCCTATATTTCTGCCTTCTTTCAGTCCAATGGACTTCAGGAAGTGCCGGGAGCAACTGGTTATTATCAGGAAATCCCCTTTGTCATGACTACGCCTCCCAAAGAAGGGAGCATCCAATGGGGAGATAAAAACTGGGCAGTTGGTAAGGATTTTATCGTAGCTCGAGGTAAAGCTGGGAACATGGATGCCGAAGCGATTTTTGTGGGGTATGGGATTATTGATGAAGAAAATGGGGTCAATGATTATGAAGGCCTGGATTTGAAAGGAAAAATCGTTGTAGCAAATCTCGGACAGGCCGGAGATGAAAATCCTGCTTCCGTCATTCAGCTGGGTGCGAAAAAACGAGAGTGGGTCCTGGAAAGAGGAGGGATTGGCCTGATCGAATTATACAGACTTTCTCGTATTCCCTGGCAATTTGTTACCCGTCGACTTAATAGAGCTCGTCTTCAAATCAGTAACTCTTCTGATATCAGTTCTCCCGCAGCTACTTTCACCCATATCTGGGCAGAAGATAAAGGGGCTGATCTGGCAAAAGCCTTGAAGGAGAACAAAGGAACAAATATAAAAATAGAGCATGAAGGTGTGGATTTGGAATACAGAGGCTCTCGAAATGTATTGGGCTGGGTCGAAGGGACCGATCCCAATCTCAAAAATGAATACTTATTAGTCACGGCTCATTTTGACCATGTTGGAACAGGACCTTCGGGAGGGAGAGTTACAGAAACTGATTCTATTTTCAATGGAGCCAGAGATAATGCTATCGGTACTGTTTCTCTTATGACAACTGCAAAATTGCTCGCAGCCAATCCTCCTAAACGTTCCGTTTTGTTTTTAGCGGTAACTGGAGAGGAAATGGGCATGTTGGGAAGCTCCTATTATGCAAACAATCCCTTGCTGCCACTCAATACCATGGTCTTTAACCTAAATTGCGACGGTGCAGGCTATAATGATAAGACCCTGGTCTCTGTAGTCGGATTCAATCATGTGGATGTTGAACCCATTATCAAGCAAGGTGCTGAAAAGAATGGACTAATAGCCGCTGGCGATCCCGTTCCAGAGCAAAACCTTTACGATCGTTCTGACAATGTTTCTTTCGCCAGTAAAGGGATTCCCGCGATCAATGTAAGTCCGGGAACCAAAGCCTTCGACGCAGAGTTGATGAAATACTACCACCAGGTAGCTGATGAAGCAGAAAGCATTGATTTCGTATACATCTCAAAATTCGTAAAGTCTTTCGCAGAAATTGCCAGCATTCTGGCCAATTCCGATGAAACCCCTACATGGAGAGACGAAAGCAAGTACTTTAAAGCCGGTAAGGCTTTGTATGGGGAAGATTAAGAAGTGTTAGAGTGTTAGAGTGTTAGAGTGTTAGTGTGTTATGGTGTTAGCGAATGGCGTTGACATGGACCAACTCTAACACCCTAATACACTAACCCCCAAACACCTAAAACTACGCTATTACTATGAACCAACTCGACGCCGCTACGCAGGCTTTTTCCGACTTTGCCTGGGGCATGCCTTTATTGATTCTCCTCATTGGAGGAGGACTTTTCTTCCTGTTTTATTCCAATCTGATTCCCTATCGCTATTTGGGACATGCCATTGGTATCCTGAGAGGGAAATATGATGATCCGAATGATCCGGGTGATATTGATCACTATGAGGCATTGTCTACGGCCTTAGCATCTACGATTGGTATGGGAAACATCAGTGGAGTGGCTGTAGCCATAGCTACTGGGGGACCCGGAGCCTTGTTTTGGATGTGGATGACAGCAATAGTCGGGATGGCTACCAAATTCTTTACCTGTACCCTGGCTATTATGTACAGGGGTAAGGATAGCAAGGGGGATGTGCAGGGAGGACCTATGTATTTTATAACAGAAGGGCTTGGAAAGAAATGGAAGCCTATGGCTACTTTCTTTTCAGTAGCTGCACTGGTAGGTGCCTTGCCGATATTCAATGCCAATCAGTTCACACAAACCTTGACAGATGTTCTTCTCGTTCCTGCAGGCTTCTCTGATTCATTTGGGACCAAATTTGTTATTGGGATATTCATAACCATTCTGGTGAGTCTGGTCATATTTGGGGGGATTAAACGAATAGGCGGAGTTGCCGGAAAGTTGGTGCCTGTGATGGTTGTGCTGTACTCAGCCATGGTTATCTACATTTTGTTGATCAATGCCTCTCAAGTACCGGATGCTTTTGCTTTGATTTTTGAAGATGCTTTTTCCGGTAGTGCTGTTTTAGGAGGTGCTTTGGGAGAAATCATTCGTTCGGGGGTAAAGCGGGGAGCTTTTTCCAATGAAGCAGGTATTGGTACAGCCCCTATGGCACATGGTGCCGCCAAAACGGCTCAGCCCATTCGCGAAGGCTTGATTGCTATGATGGGACCTGCGATTGATACCCTGATCGTATGTACAATGACTGCCTTAGCCATTATCATTACGGGTGTATGGGAGGAAGGCGGCTCTCAGGGAATCAGTCTTACTCTGAAAGCTTTTGAATCGGCTATGCCGGGAGTAGGTTCTTATTTGCTGATGATCTGTGTATCTATATTCGCCCTCAGTTCTCTTTTTACCTTTTCCTATTATGGGACCAAAAGCCTGGGTTTCCTGATTGGTGCAGAAAAACAACACTATTATAATTATTTTTACGTAGCTTCTATTTGTTTTGGCGCCGCAGTCTCAATTACCTCCGTCATCAATATTATTGACGGCGCCTATGCATTGATGGCCTTTCCCACAATGATCGCTGCGATCTTGATGGCTCCGCGGGTAAAAGCTGCTGCCAAAGAGTATTTTGATTCTATGCAAAAAGCCTGATCTATTTCATTGGGCTATTGCAGAGAATGTATTCTTTCATGCAAATAACAAAGCCCAATGAAACATCTATTTTGGCTCTTGCTAGCTGTTCTGATTTTCAACAGCAAGTCGGACTTAAACGCACAACTTTACTATGACAATGGTAGGCAGATCTGCTGTGGTGACAGCATAATTAGTGGAAAGTATCGAGCCCTCGGGATCAATCCCGCCCATCTGGGGCGTACTGGAAGAACCCAGCGTTCGGGAGGATTTTTACAAGTAGGAGGCAGCCTATATGGCCAGGGCCTTGATCTCGGTGAATTGCTGGATGCCACTTTCTCAGATGATGTATTGAATGATACCCTCAAGCAGGGAATTTTAGGAAGAACCAATCCTCAGGAGAATTTTGAGTATGAAGCTCGGCTGAGTGTAAACTGGATGTCATTTTCTTATGCTACTGAAAAACTGGGAGGGATAGCTGTGGGCGTTCAGGATCGAGTCAATAATACTGGTCTCCTTCCCAATGATATGATTTCCCTGTTGGCTTTGGGGCAAAACAGCTCTACCTTTCAGAATGCAAATAGTCCTGCCGAACTCAATAGTGCGGCAGATGGGAGCAGAATATCTTATTCTCATATCCGAGAACTACGAATTGGCTATGGAAGGAGGATTATGAAAGTAAGTGCCTTTAGTCTATATGCCGGCTTCACCTATAAACGCATATGGGGAATAGGCTATCTGGGAGCTGAAGTAGAAAATGGATTATATCAAGGACTATCCTCTTTTGCCGCTCTGTATGATATCAATTTCGGTCAGCTCAATTTGCGTGATCCTTCAGATCGTAATCAGCTGCTTTCCTCTGCAGGAAATGGAAGTGGCTTTGATATAGGAGTCGTCATGGATTTCGGAGAGAAGTTGAGTCTGGGGGCCTCTATCGTTGATGTCGGGAATTTGAAATGGGAAAAAGACATACTTGAAAGCGAGATCAACTTTGGGGAAGTGCTGGATGACCTCGGAGATGGAATTATCAATAGCTATAATTTATCAGAAGAAGTGGGGAATCTCTTTGATCTGGTTCAATCAAGTCCAGGTCAGGAATTTGAAGTCCCGCTTAATACCCGGATGAGGCTTAATACCACCTTCCGCTTGTCCCGTAAAGTTGTATTGCATGGGGAATTGTTGACTCCTTTTAATAAAGACAACCTGACCTATATTGATCCGGAGGCTTCAGTATTTCATGCGACTGCTACCGTCAGCCCTATCCGTATGTTGAGAATAAATAGCGGAGCCTACTACAATGGACGTTATGGTTGGCGAATGCCCCTGGGGATATCTTTCGGTTTTCGCAGAAATTCCCTGATCAGTCTATCCACAACTGACATCCTGACCTTCTTTACCAATAGAAGTCCACTGGCTTCTTTATCCATCTCGACCATTGGTCTTGGAGGCTAGGAAATAAAATCTGCAAGCTGAAACGTGGAATTTCTTGATTTATCTTATCTTAATGATGAGGAGTAAAAGTGAATGGACTTTTACCGGACTTAATGGATCATAATGACTGGATTTAGCTTACGGATAATATTTTTGCTACTAATCGCGTCTTGTTTCGGGCAGCAGCAAGCAGTCAGGGCACAAGCTGTCTTGGGCAAGGAAAAAATGAAAAAATTCCCCACCGAAGCGCCCTGGGTTTATCCTGTTGCCCTGGGAAGCCTGGACGGAACGGATATGTATGTATCATTTAATCCGGCCCTGAAACTCAACTCCGGTCAATTCTTGCACCTTTGGAAGCCTGAACGGACTCGGTATAAAAACCGCAGACTCAGTAAGTACAACATATTCCAGGAGGAGATTTGGGTATGTGATTTTGAGTTAGAAGATGAGGAGAGCATAGACTACTATTTTGTAGAAGAAGATAAAATTTATGTGATGGGCTCTGTGGGAAAGAGAAGTAGCAAAGAACAAATGATCATTGCTCATGTGATTTCTTTGGATAGCGGAAAGGTAGAAAATACTCGGGTAGTCCATAACCAACGAATCAAGGCTGACCAGACCTTGTATTTTGAGGTCTCGCCGGATGAAAGCAAACTTCTCTATTATTATTTTCAGCATGAGCGGCCTGGGACTTTCGCACGCGCTAATTACAATTTCATTCGCCAGGACAATCGGATTGGCTATAGATACAAAAATGTAGATAAGGTGCATTTGTTGATCTATGATCGGAAATTGAATCTTTTAGCGGAAGGAAGCCTCAAGGGAACGAGTAGAAAGGCTTCAATTATGGACTGTCAGATCGACAATGAAGGGAATGTGTACAGCCTTTCCTATGAAAAACCAGGCAATCTGGAAGCTTTGCAGTATCATATTGAAAGTGGTGAGCAAAAGAAAATTCGATATGATGAATTTCTGCAACCCAATGATATGTTCAATCGCTTCAATACCCGTATGCCTACCTTTGTCGGAAGTGGCCAGAAATTATACCTGCCCAAAGCCAATCGCAAAGGATATGGGAGAGATAGAGGGACCAAGGCTTATGAGCTACTCTGTTTTGATTTTGAAACCCAGGAACTCGACCTGAGTAGAAAGATCAATATCAATCCGGGATTACAGATTGAAATTGAAAAACAGCGTAAAGAATTGGGGCTTCGACCCTTGAAACGTTTTGATGAATACCTCATGCGCGACATATTCGAGACCGAAGATGGAAATATGTGGTTTCTGGTCCAGAAATACCATACCTCTTCTCTGGAAAATCCTCAAAGCGCAAATTATTGGGAAGCGCCGGTTAATAATTATGAATTGGCTGAGTTTATCCTGTTTCAGTTTTCTCCGGAAGGCAAGGCAGTCAAGGCGCTAATCATACCCTCATATCAGAGAATATCCGGATATATGGAAAGACTATTTTTTGATTATCATATGCAAATCGATAAAGAAAAAGGTAAGATTTCCATGTTAACTTATGAGCCGTCTGAGCAAAAATTCCGAGGTCCCGAAAGAATCTTCTTCCGCAATATAAATTTGAATACCGGAGAAATTAGCCAAAAGAAAAAAATATATGAAGGTGAAAGGAGATACCAGTTTTTCCTAAATCCTTACACGGTATGGCTCAATGAAGATATCCTGAGTTTTATCATGATTGAGGGAGATAATGGCTCTGCATATCGCGTTTCTGTTAATTTGGCTGAGGAATTTGTGGAAGAAGAGAAAAAGAAAGACAAAAAAAATCGGGCAAAAAAGGGCGATTAATTTCCAAAAAACTTACTTCAGGATTTGATCAAAAACTTCTGAGGACCAAATTTTTTCTAGCCCTGCAATTTTAGGCACGGAGTTTGATATTTAGTATTCCCGGAAGGTATTAGGTTAAGAGTTTTTTATTTGATCCATTTCGTTTGAGGAAAATCTATGTAAGAAACTTGCTATGCTTGATGTGAAAGTGGGGTTTGAAATTGTGATATTTGTGAACATTAGGTGTAGTTCCTAAGTTGATTGAGTCCACATGTCTTTTATAAGTAGTTTGCACGATATTGAGGGGCAGATTTGAGGAAAAGATGAAGGATGGGAAAAAGGTTGAAAGACATGTGGAACAATCACAACTTTTACGGAAGATTTCCGTAATATTATTCAGAGCGTTAGTAGTAGTAGTTCATAGTTAGTTAGTTTTTAGGTTAGATGTAGTTCCGAAGGCAGAGGTTTCATCCTTTGCCTTTTCTTTTTGCCCTAAAATTACTTTTCCCGGGACTATTGAGTAACTTGCATTTATGCAGGTAATGTCCCCTGAATCAGCACTTAAACAGTATTTTGGCTACGAAGAATTCCGTCCTCTGCAACGTGAGATCATAGACTCTGTCCTTAACCAGGAAGATTGTCTAGTTATCATGCCTACAGGTGGAGGAAAATCAATTTGTTACCAAATTCCGGCTATACTGATGCCGGGAATGACCATTGTGGTATCTCCCTTGATTGCCTTGATGAAAGATCAGGTTGAGGGCCTGAGAGCCAATGGAGTAAAAGCAGCCTTTCTAAATAGCAGTATTTCGAGCACAGATCAGGCCTCTATGCTAAAAGAGGTAGAACTGGCAGAAATAGATTTACTATATGTTTCACCGGAAAAAGCCCTGACCGAAGATTTTGGTCAATTGCTACGGCGGGTTAAAATTGCGCTTTTTGCGATTGATGAGGCCCACTGTATCTCTTCATGGGGGCATGACTTTCGTCCGGAATATACCCAATTGAATTATTTCAAACGGATGTTTCCTCATGTCCCGGTTATTGCCCTTACTGCTACTGCAGATAAAATCACCCGCCGGGACATTATCAAGCAATTGGCCCTGCCGGGTCCCAAGGTATATCTTTCTTCTTTCGACCGCCCCAATCTTAGCCTCAGCGTACTTCCCGGCAGAAGGAGGTTCGAACAAATCTCAGAATTTATCCGACTAAGACCTGATCAGTCAGGCATTATATATTGTACAGCCCGGAAAACTACAGAAAGCCTGACGAAAAAATTACAGGATGCCGGTTTCCCCGCTGCTTTTTACCATGCGGGCATGCCTGCAGATAAGCGTTCGAAAACGCAGGAAAGATTTATCAATGATGAAGTACCCATCATTGTGGCGACTATCGCCTTTGGTATGGGGATAGATAAATCCAATGTTCGCTGGATCATCCACCACAATCTTCCCAAGAATATAGAAGGATACTATCAGGAGATCGGTAGGGCAGGTAGAGATGGACTGGATAGTGATACTGTGTTATTCTATACCTATGCGGACGTGATGCAGCTTCATTATTTTATAGATGGAAGCACCCAAAAGGAACTTCAACTTGCCAAACTGGAGCGGATGCAGGAATATGCGGATGCCCAGATATGTCGGAGAAAAATTCTCTTGAGTTATTTCGGGGAACATCTGGAAGAAAATTGCGGCAATTGCGATGTCTGTAAAAATCCCCCTACTCGATTTGATGGTACAGTTTTAGCTCAGAAAGCCCTTTCCGCAATTGCACGTGTTAGGGAAATGGTTGGGATAAGTATGTTGATAGATATTCTGAGGGGATCGGGAAGAAAAGAAATTGTGGAGAAAGGATATGACCAGGTCAAGACCTATGGGGCAGGAAGGGATATGAGTGTGAGTCATTGGCAGGAAATCATTCGCCAGCTTTTGCATCAGGGCTTTATAGAGATTGCCTATGATCAGAAAAATGTACTCAAGCTTACCGCCGCGAGTCGGGATATTTTATTCCTCGGACGAAAGGTGATGCTGGTCCATCCGAGTGAAATGCTGGCCATCAGTCAGAAGCGACAAGCCAGCATGCAAAAACCTAAAACCAAAAAAGAGATTTGGGAGGAGGGCTTGCTGGTAGTTCTGAAAGATCTTCGCAAACAATTAGCTGATCAGGAAAGCATTGCTCCCTATCAGGTGATTGCAGATACGGGTCTGGAAGAAATGGTCTTTCAACATCCTACACATCCCGTAGATATGGCACATATCAATGGGATGAGTAAACGAAAATTGGATCAATATGGTGAAAGCTTTATGGACACCATTATAGCATATATACGAGCGCAGGATTATCTACCCAAAGGCACTTCTAATATTGTAAGTCTTTCCTATTACAGAGAGGGCCTTGGTGTAGAGGAAATTGCGCAAAAACGAAAAATGTCTCCCGAAACGGTCATTAGCCATTTGGGGAGATTGTACGAAGAAGGATACGAAATCGAAGCAGCGAGGGTGCTGGATCAACAGCTGCTGGATCGTATTTACATGGCCTGTGAAAAACTGGGACCCAAGGCTTCTTCCAAAACCTATTTTAGCTATTTGGGCGGCGAAATTTCTTATGCTAAAATTAGGTTTGGGATTAGCACATTTAAGAAGGAAATAAATAACTGATTTGGTAAATTGCCGCCCCGTTTAATTTTCTGAGTATGAGAATTTTTGGCTTTCCGCTAGCATTAATACTAATTACAATCCTCCTTTCCCCCGCTCTCCAAGCCCAAAACCAATCGCAGGGACCAGCCCCCAAGAAGAAGCTAAGACTAGCTCCTATTCCTGCAAAACAAATTACTGTGGGCCGAGAGCTTGTCATTCCACTTAGAGCAACCAGTGGCAATGGTCTTCCTCTTACGTTTGAGTTCAGCTGGACTCGCGGAGGAGAAATCGATCAAACCACAGGGACTTTTATCTGGAAACCCGGCGTAGAGGATATTGGTACACATCCCATTATTTTTACGGTAATCGAGGATCAGACAGAAGAGCAAACCAGCCAGGCTGCTATCATTACTGTCAAAGCCCCTCAATACCGACCGCAACTTTCCCTCACTTCTCGAACCGATCTTACCGCTAAATTGATTGAGCTGAAAGAAGGAGAGAATTTTGCCCTGGTAATAGAGGGATTGGATAAAAATCGAAATGACCAGCTCAAGCTGAGTTATTTTGTTGATTTGGATAAAGAGAAGCAATTTGAAAATGCCTATTTCCAGGTCAATGATCGCGTAGCTACCTTCCTTTGGAGCCCTACCAATGAACAGGCGAAGAAAAACAATTTTACCCTGACTTTTCGAGTAGAGGATGATAAAGGATTAGCGAATGAAAAGAACCTATATTTCCTTATAGAAGATATAGAACATCCGCCTGTTTTTCGAAACCCTACCCGCACCTATGTGTTTGGAGAGGATAAAAGCTCTTCTTTTCAGGTTAAGGCAACTGATGAGGATGGAGAAAAGGTCATCTATGGTATTCAATCCGGAGATATACGGAATGGAGATTACTCTTTTGACAGAAATACCGGGAAATTTCAGTGGAAACCCGGCTTTACCTATGCAAAGGCGGCAAGTGGCTATCCCCTGATCTTTTCTGCCAGCGATGGAAGTTTTACGGTTTATGACACCATCATGGTGCGTGTTGCAGCTAATAATTATCCTCCCAAAATAGCCCAGCTTCGGAATCAGGAGATTTTTGAGAATGAAGAATTGCTGATTACCCTGGATGTACAGGATAGAAATGGCTTAGAGGACATTGACCTCAGTCTGGTCAATGATGGAGGAATCAATGGATATGACTTTAATGCAGAGGAAAGAAAATTCAGCTGGAAACCTGGTTTTGACTTCGTAAAACAACAGGGAAGCAAAAGAAATATCACCCTGCACTTTAGGGTAAGTGATGGAGAACTCTCAGATGAGCAGAGCCTGAATATTACCATTCTGGATAGAGATGATCCGGAAGAAACCCAGAAGACCTATGGACAGAGTTTGCAGGCTGCCAAAGATATCTATGACAAACTGATCCGTATCGATAATCACCTGGGTCTGGTCATCAAGAAAAAACGTAACTGGAATACCTTCTTTGATATATCGACCATTGCAGTAGGAGTCTTTACCGGTATCGCCAGTTCCAATATAGCTTCTGAAGGTTTACAAAATGCTTCTGCTCCCATTGGGGCTGCTGCTACTTCATTGATCGGTATCCGCAATATCGCCAATAAGTCTCTGGACAAAATAGTCAACCTCAAAGCACAGGTAATCTCTTTAACCGGAAAAATCCAACTCAGTATCAATGGAATGGAAGGAAAATTCGGGCAGGACCCTTCTTTTGCAGTTGTGGAGCAGGACGATTTTAAGAAAGAGTTGAGAGAACTGGTAGAGAAAGTAGAGAAATTTGAGGAAGAAAGGGTAAATATCATGGCTATCTATGCCAATTTACCCATCAAGTCTCTGGATGCCCCTCGAAAAAGTGGAGGCTTATTCAAACGAAAAAAGTGATCACAAAGCGCTTTTCTTAGGATTTTAAGAAGAACATGATACCTTATTGGGAAAATTGCGTCCCAAGTTCAAAGACAAAAAATTAAAAAAATACTAATTTGTCTCTGGAAACAAGCCTATACACAAAATGAAAGACGAATTTATAGATCACATTATTAGCGGTTATACCTTCAAAGGAGATTCTTTGACCCTGGGTGCTGCTGTTTTTGAAGGAGAAGTTCAAACGGGAACCTATATTTCTGTTCCTCTCAAAACCCTCAACCGTCATGGCCTGATAGCAGGAGCTACGGGTACGGGTAAAACCAAAACCCTACAAATCGTTGCAGAACAATTGGCCAATCAGGGCATCCCTTCTCTCCTCATGGATATTAAGGGAGACTTGAGTGGAATTGCTGTTCCCAGTGGAGGTCATCCCAAGATCGATGAACGTCATACTGAAATAGGCTTTCCTTTTGAAGCGGCGGGTTCTACAGTAGAATTGCTATCTATTTCTGATGAACCTGGCGTAAAACTTCGTGCAACAGTTACTGAATTTGGACCGGTATTATTTTCAAAAATTCTCGGACTGAATGAGAATCAGGCGGGTGTAGTTGCGGTAGTGTTTAAATACTGTGATGATCATGGACTACCACTTTTGGATCTCCCTGACTTTAAAAAGACCCTGCAATACCTGACCAATGAAGGGAAGGAAGAAATGCAGAAAGAATACGGAAGACTTTCGACTGCCTCTGTTGGGGCGATCATGCGTAAGTTGATTACCATAGAGCAGCAGGGAGCGGATCGTTTCTTTGGAGAGCCTTCATTTGATGTGGAGGATTTGGTGCGAATTGATGATGAGGGGAAAGGAATTGTATCCATTATCCGTTTGACGGATATTCAGGATCGTCCGGCCATGTTCTCGACCTTTATGATGAGCTTACTGGCTGAGGTGTATTCGACTTTCCCTGAGCAAGGAGATTCGGATCGTCCGGAACTGGTTATTTTCATAGATGAGGCCCACTTGATCTTCGAGGAGGCTTCAGATGAGTTGCTGGATCAGATAGAGGCTATTATCAAGCTGATTCGTTCCAAAGGCGTAGGGATCTTCTTTGTAACCCAGAATCCGGCAGATATTCCGGATGATGTATTGGGACAGTTGGGGCTAAAGATACAGCATGCGCTTCGTGCCTTTACGGCCAAAGACCGTAAAGCTATCAAGCTGGCAGCAGAGAACTTTCCTCTTACCAAATTCTATGAAACCAAGGATGTCCTGACTTCATTGGGGATTGGGGAAGCCTTTGTTACTGCCCTGAATGAAAAAGGGATACCCACTCCTTTGGCCTATACCATGCTTCGTGCTCCTCAATCACGTATGGACGTTTTGACAAAAGGAGAGATCGATGGTATTGTGAAAAAATCTCGACTGGTACGTGAATACAATAAGGATGTAGATCGGGAAAGTGCCTACGAGATTCTAAACAAGAAGATCGAGGAGTTTAATGAAGATGAAGCCCAGGAAAAAAGAAGGGAAGAAAGAAGTAAAGCTAGAGGCAGTTCCCGGAGAAGGGTAAAGAAAGATGAAACTGCTTTCGAAGCCATCTCCAAAAATACCATGGTCAGACAAATTGGTCGGACAGTGGCCAGAGAATTGACGCGTGGATTGCTGGGAGTGTTGGGAATTAAGAAGACTACGAGAAGAAGGAGATAAATCTAGTTAAAAATATATAGTAGGGGCAGCTAAAGAGCTGCCCCTATGTTTTTTTGGGTATTACAATTCCGTCATTTCCAGATTTCTCCATCTGACCTTTATCCCTCCTCCATCATGAATCTGTAAGGCAATTGATCCCATGGCCTCACCGATCTTCTCATCGTGAAAATCTACTTTGGGATTTCCATTGAGCCAGGTTTGAACATGATCTCCGACCACTTTGATCCGCATCTGGTTCCATTCGCCCATCATTAAGTCTCCTTCTTCCTCATCGGGGATTTGCTTTAACCAACCCCTGCCATAAGACTCATAAACGCCTCCAGTATCGTGATTGGGAGGAGCCACTTCGACTTGCCAGCCACTGATCTTTACGCTTCCTTCTTCTATAGAGGAACGAAAAAATACACCGCTATTTCCATTGGCTTCCTGTTTGAATTCCAGACTCAGGTCAAAATCCTTAAAAGTCTTTTCCGTTTTCAGGTAGCCATAAGCAGCATCTTCCCCGCTTTCACAGATAAGTAGGCCATCTTCCACATACCACTTCTCAGTACCGTGAATAACCCATCCACTGAGGTCCGTCCCATTGAAGAGACTCATGGCTTCAGTTTTCGGTTCTTCAGCAGGAGTTGTGGTGGAAGTTGAAGTTGAAGTGCTTTGCGAGCAAGCCGCAATACAAAAGGTGAGGATAATTAGTAGTGTAGTGAGTTTTTGCATGAGGTTTTCAGCTTAAATCAAATTCTTGGGGCTCCCATACGGATTCTCGGACAATGCCTGCACTTATTCGAAAGCCCCGATTATTATAAGGCATGGCAACTAGTTTTACCGATGTAAACAACAAGTAACACATTAATCGAGAAAAAAATGAAAAGATTCACACAAATAGCTACGACGATTTTACTGGCCTTTATTTTTTCCCTTTCTGCATTTGGACAAGGCCGCTGGTATGAAGACCAAACGCATTTGAATGTAATGGCTCCTTCTGGTTTGAGTCTACGTGCGGAGGCAGATGTATCCGGAAAGAGAGTGATGGTCATTCCTTTTGGGAAGCAAGTAAAGCATCACGGAAAAGTAGGACAATTGGTGAAGATTGGTGGAGTAGAAGGTTTCTGGAGAAAGATTACTTATAAAGGCAAGACGGGTTATTCCTTTGGGCCTTACCTGAATCCATTAAAACAATTGAAAAGCACCGATATGAATCGGGAGGTACGTCTGGATTACGGATCTCATTGTACGGGTGATGTAAATTATGATCCCAGGCTTCACTGGTATGGTTTTGAGTGGGATTGGGAAAGTGGGAAAGGAAAAATGACCGCGATTAAGCCTGAACTTCTTTTATATGGAATGGGGATGGATGAAATGTTGGAATTGTCAGATTACTGGCTACAGGATAGCAGTTTGGAAAGAGGTTCTCGTTTCATGATTGGGAGTAAAGTTCGCCTGGAGGAAAGAAAGGAGATCAAGGACTTTAGCCCGATAGAATATACAGATTTGTCCATGCAGGACACTAGCATTCAACTAGACCAATTGAAACTATCGATAGAATTGCATGAAGTGGATGCTGAACTAGTCCGCAAAAATCCCTGGGAGATGGGGGAAAAAGAAACTCCTTACTTCAGCCTGAAAGTAACATATCAGGGAAAATCTCAAAAGCTCGATCTCCATAAGATGAAGGAGTACCTGAATCCGCAAGACAGAAAATATTACTGGTCATCAATTATCCTTGAATTTGCAGGAGATTTGGACGGAGATAATATTCCTGATCTATTGTTCAGAGCCGGAAGAGGAGAGGGAGGTGGTTCCGCCTATTTATATCTAAGCCGCTATGCAGAGCCGGGAAAAATCCTTAAGCGTGTTGCGAGTAGAGAAGGTGGATACTGCTGCTAATTACAACATCAACTTTTTAATTCGATTATCATGTTTTCATTCAAATATATTTCACTTCTCATCATCAAATGCATATTTCTGGGACTCTTTTATTATCCCGCTTATGCCAGCCAGAACGATAGTGCGTCTGAGGAAAGGATTTGCATAGAAAATCCCTTAGGACTAAGTCTTAGAAAAGCTCCTCGCATAGATGCCGAACGAATCGGGATTATCCCTTGTGATGAAGAAGTAATTGCAAAAGGAAGTAAAGGAGGCATTCAGCAAATCGAATGTCAATCGGGAATGTGGGTGAAGGTGGAGTATAAGGGAGTGAAGGGATATGTTTTTGGCCTCTGAAAACCCACCGCCTCAGGCCCACACTCCCTTGTTTTGCAAACAAAGGAGTGCGCGCCGGGCCACAGAGAGATAATTCATGCATGGTAGGGGCAGATTATAATCTGCCCAAAGAAGAGCACAAAATGTCATATGAAGTCTTTTCTTCATCAAGGAAAAGGGGCCTAGGGCGTAAGCGTCCAAAACCCACCACCTCAAGCCCACACTCCCTTGTTTTGCAAACAAAGGAGTGCGCGCAAAGCCCTGAGCAAGCTTGTCATCCCGAGGATTGGATGGGCTAGGGCTCCAGCGCGCCGAGGGACCTTGTATTTAATTTGTCTGAAAAATACATGATCTCTCAGCGCACAGACCTACACACAACCAAACTTCGAGATGACCAACGCCCAGGAAAATCAAGCTGTCATCCGAGCGTTGTTTCCTTTCTACTGAAGGGAAACGGGGCTTGCAGCATGAGGGTTCCAGAAGGGTTCCAAAGCACAATCATGAAAGGGGAATATGGCCTTCGGGCCTTTCCCTGTTTCCAGCTTTCCCAGCTGTCGAACTATCAGGATTCCGGTAATTCAAAAAAGTTTTCCACATGTAATGAATGTCCCTGCACTGCTTTGGCTAATGCTGTATACAAAGGTATTTTTGAATACACAATCCAGAACTTTATGTACTTCGATAAACTACGATTTCCCCCACTTTATTTGTGGAGAGCTCTTACTTTGGCCTCGATCATGCTACTGGTTTACCAGGAAGGCCCCAATTGGATTTATTACGCAAACAGCCGTATGGTTACGGAAACGCAGATTAACAATTGGTACCGCATGTATAACCTCCTCAGTACTGATTCCGAAAAATATGCGGATGACCTCGCGATCTGTGAGGTTTGGTTTTCCGTTCATGGACTAAGTAGTCCTTCTGAAGAAGGGGTGAAAGATTTGTCCCAAAAATGGCAGGATATTCTCTCCTACTGGAAGGGTTATAAAAGATAAAAGGGCAACAAGGATGCTGCCCTTTCGAAGTATCTTAGTTCAAAAATGGATTTGAAAATTTATCGTCTTCCAACAATACCTGATCTGTCAGGGTTTCCAAAAATGCTACCAAAGCTTCTCGCTCATTATTCGTCAAATCCAGGCGAACAGGTGTTCCATTTCGGCCAGGCATTCTCAAACGATTATCCAAAGCTGGGCCTGCCTGAATTCCATCTGCATAATGATCCACAACCTCTCTGAGGCTAGCAAACCTTCCATCATGCATATATCCTCCGACAACTGCTATATTTTTCAGCGAAGGAGATTTGAATATCACAGTTTCTCCTGCATCCAATCCATTGCTCCTCGAATTATTTCCTAAAGCAAAAGTAGGAGCCTGATGACAGGTATTGCAAGAATTGCCTCCTCCCATTCCTCCTCGTCCACCTGCTGCAAAAAAGAGGCGTTTCCCCAGATTCTCCTCTGCTGTAAAATTGGGAAAATCAGCTCCCACATTATCACCCATCTGAGTGGGCGAATAAACCGCTGCATATCCTTCGTCAAATTTAGAATTGACTGATTTCATGCTCCTGATAAACTGTGCAAGAGCCATTTGCATACGCTCTTCACTGATTTCCTCGCTACCAAAAGCTTTTTCAAACAAAATAGGATAATAGGGGAGGGCAGCCATTTTTTCTGAAAGGGAGTCCATGCCTCCAAAGAGTGCCGTAAATCCCATTTCAATTCCGTCTTGAATGGGCTGAGTACTCTGATCTTCCAGATCATCAGCTCTTTTGTCCCAAAACATCCGAGCTCCTGTAAAGTAATTTGCATTGCCGAGTCGCATGGAGTGAGCACCCGTTAGTCCCCCTTCAAATCCTTCACTAAAGCGGGCTGGATCGGTAAAGCCAGTTTCCTGTGTATGGCAGGATGCACAGGAAATGGTATTATTGAGGCTGAGACTTTTGTCATAAAACAAAACTCTTCCTAAGGTTGCTCCATCATTGGTTATGGGATTGGCTAATGGTGTATTGTCATTTCCTCTTACCTGTGCATTATAATGAGCAGGAAAGACGGGATCACTATAATTCTCTGGAGAATTCAGCTCAATCGAAAGATAATCGGCAATGATTTCTTCAGAGGTTTTTGGATCATCGGTCGGGTCTTCTGGATCTGGACCCGGCAATTCTACTCCTTCGCAGGAGAAGAGGACCAATGCAAGAAGTAGAGAACTCGAAATTAAATTGCGTGATAAGTGAGTGATTAACATATGTTGTTTGTTGAATAAAACTGGGAGTAAAGTCTACTAATCTCCCGGTGGTCTTCTGTGTCCTGGTGGGCCTCCTGGTCCATTGGGGCCTCCCGGTCTTCTTCCACCGGCTGGAGTTTTAAACATTGCATTAATGACCTTAGAGAATTTTTTTAGTTGCTCGTCATTGCAAAGGTTTTTGATATCCTCAAGATGTTGGTAGGTGAGCAAAATTCTCGCCTCTTCAATCTCCAGGATCTTCTCCATTTTTGTGTCCAGACTTTTATCGACGCTATCTCGTGTACTTGCTTCCAGAAAATTAACTACGGCATCATCTTTTTGTCTCCGTAATTTTGTAATCGCTTGATGGTGTTTCCGTCCCATCTTTTTATACTGATCTTTTTGCTCTTTGCTGAAATCAAGGATTTCAGCCACAAGCTCGGGAACCGGTTTACCCGGAGGTCTATGCTTTCCCGGCCTGGAAGTATTGGGCCAAAAGATGAATCCTAACAATACGAGGTTCAGGACTGCCATTGTCCCTACCAGAATTTTAAAAAGTAGATCCTGTTTCATCCTCGTAGATATTGAGATTGTCTTGAAAAACAACAGAATAGGAATAGTCATCCTGAGACGTAGTTTCAGCAATAGACGTGCTCTCTTGCTGACTCAATTCAGAAATGGCCAGGATATTCAGAGAAAGTAGCAAGGCCAGGGCAGCAAAAGCCATCACCAATGCTCTTTTACCGATAAAAACATGATCGGCTGATGCATCGGGGCTTTCGATTTTACGTTTGATTTTGGCGAATAAGAAAGGATTAGGCTCGGCAGCAGATTTGCCTTCGAGACTATTCATAACCTCATTCAACCATTGCTCTTTTTTGGGGTCCATATCCATTTGACGTTTTCCATCAGGAATTCCTTTCTTCCTCATAGAATTTTTCCAGTTTTTTGCGAAGATTTCCTTTGGCCCGCTGCAACAAAGATTCACAAGCCTTAAGTTTAATCTTCATAATATCCGCGACTTCCTTTCTGGGAAGCTCTTCTACAAAACTCAGAATAAATGCTGTTTTCTGGTTTTCCGCTAAAGTCTCGATTGCCCGGAACAAGATAGCAGCTTTTTCCTGATTCTCAGTCAATACGCCCGGATGTTTAAAATCAGGCAAATCCAAAGCTTCGTCTTTTTCCCCTCCCCACAAACGCTGAATCTGAGCAAAGCGCTTCTTTCGCTTTTTATACCTGAGAAAATCCAGACTTTTGTTAATACTGATTCTGTAAACCCAGGTGCTCAAACTCGATTTCCCCTGAAACTTATAGGCTGAATTATATACCTCTATGAAAACATCCTGCGTAATTTCCTCTGCATCTTCTTCATTATGGGTATAACTCAGGCAGGTATTATACACACGACTCTTATACACTTCATAAAAGGACTCAAAGGCCTGTGGGTCTTTGGCTATAATTGCTTCTATGAGTGCTTGGTCTTGCTTCAAAATATAGATAAAGGCGCGGGGAATCGGTAAAAAAAGGCAGAACTAGTGGAAATAGGAAATCAAAAACAGCTTTATGTTAAATTTTGCTGCATGAAAATCAGTTGAAAGTCTAAAGAATTGGTTTTTTTGCATCTATGAAGTCCTCTCACATAAGAGATTTTATAGCTATGCTGCTGCTCCTGGTATTGGGAGGCTACTATTTAGCTTATCGAGGGGTTTTTAATTCCTTGCCTTATGAGGATGCAGCCATCCTGATGAGGTATATAGATAATCTGGCAAATGGTTTCGGTATTGTCTGGAATCCGGGCGAAACTCCCATCGATGGAGGAACTGATTTCCTTTTTCTGGTCTTCGCTGCTCTCTTACAGAAAATGGGTTTAAGCACAGAAAATGCTGTCTTGTCTTTAAATCTTTTTGCCTATTTCGCTACCTCATTTCTGATATACATCGGATGGGGACGGATGGGGAACGCAAGATGGCTGTCATTTTTAGCTGCGAGTCTTATATTGTCTGGCCCTGCCTATGCCTATATTGAAGCAGCTTTTGCTAGTCCTTTTTTTGGGTTTTTGACAGCTTTGGTTTCATTATCTGCCCTTCTTTATCTTAGAAACCCAGAGGAAAAAGCATGGAGCTATGCATTTGGAATAGCTTCCCTTTTGTTAGGCCTATGCCGTCCAGAGGGAGTCTTTTTATCTGCCTTTTTATGGCTAGGAGTTAGAGGATATTTGGGGAAAGGAAAGAGTCAGCATTTATTGAAGTCCTATGCTATCTGGGTATTGGGATTCGGAAGCATTTACTTTCTCTGGCACTATGTATACTTTGGTCATCTCTTTCCCAATCCCTTTTACAAGAAAGGAGGGGGCATTTATCTTTTAAGCTTTTTTGAATCCCTTTCGAATGCTTTCAAGCTATTGTTTCCACTAATTATAGCTTTCCTCCTGAACTTTATATATAAAAAAGAATACAAATCGGCCTGGCTTTTCCTCTTCCCAATTCTAGCGTTTAGTGGAATCTGGATCCTCCTTTCCAATGAGATGAATTATCTCATGCGTTTTCAGTATGCTTTGCTTCCCATGGCCCTTCTATTACTGGCATATGTATTAGGTAAAAATTCTCCTCGTATATGGCTTCCTTTGAAATCCAGGCTTATTGCGGTTCCGATTATTGCCTTTTCCCTAATACACTATTTATCTGCTTTTCCTTCAGAAGGAATACAGCAGGATGGTAGATATGAGGTGGGGAGGATATTACATGACTATAAAGAAAAAGGCTATTCGATCGCACTTTCTGAAGCTGGCTTGCTTCCCTTTTATTCTGGCTGGAGATGCCTGGATAGCTGGGGACTCAATGATCATCAAATTGCGTTGGATGGGGTGATTCAGGGCGATTACTTAAGAGACTTTGGCCCGGATATCATTATGTATGATAAGTATGAAAGTTCAGCTATTTCGGGAGGGAATCCCATATGGGAGAGTTATGGAGATATGATCGATACCCTCGATCAGTATATAGAAGAAGAAGCGTTTGAATTGATTGCAAAATTTTCATCGAGCAATGGGGACCATGCTCATTATTATTACATAAATCCCCAAATTCCGGATGCTGCCAGCCTTAAAGATAAAATTCGGATCTCTTCCTATTATTGGTATGAAAGTGGGCAGTCAAGTAAAGCCGAGTTTTAAGGAATCCAGTATTCTGGTTTTTCAAGTGTACTGCCAAAAATTATTCTGCAATCTCTGCACTCTGGAAATTGTGGCCGGAAGGGACTGAATGAACATTTGGAATCAATATATCGATTAAGGATGTCAGGATTACTGAAGTAGCGTTTGTAGGAAACAGAGGCTACCGAGAAGAATCCTAAAATCTGATCACTGGGATCTGAAGGATTGAATAAATTACCTTTTACCGTCCCCGGAGGCGGATCAAATAGACTGCCACCCGTATTGATAATTTCTTCAATATTTGTCCAATAAGTATATTCTTCTTCGCTCAGGTTAAATTGTTGGATATGGAAACAGTATTGCCAGGCAAAGCGGTGATCCAGGGGAGTTTTAATCACTGTCTGCTTTTGAAGTAAAGGGCCTTCGATGTTTCGGGCATCCAGGGTCTGAATAGAATTGAAATCCAGATTGTCCGGGATATAACACCAGCGTGCATTGATTACCATAGGGTATTCTTCCCGAAATTCATATTGTCCCCCTACACGCCAGCGGAGGAAAGGCCTGTTTTCTATGTCCAGTCTGCTATCAATTTTGACCACCAAATCAAGGCTTGTACTCACGTTCCCCGCAGGATTGACGAAACTGTTTTCGATTTGCTCATAATGGACTCCCAATAGCTCATTTTTCTCCGGCATTGTGATGGCTTTAGATCGAATCTCTTTCCCATCAGCCAGCAATATCTCCAGTTGATAACTTTGGCCAATTTCACCTGCCATCAAGCGTTCATAGAATCCTGCTTCATCGCTAGACTCTTCAAAAGCGAAAAAATTGCCAGCCCCATCTCTTATTCCGACACTCGCCCCGGAAATGGGAGCCTGAATGTTATCATTTCCCACGCCAAATACCGAGCTGTACGAAAGCCCGATGCTATGTACCCTTAGGCTATCACTTATAAAACCATCTACTGATATTTTGGCCTGATCAGCATCTATGTCGAGGCGGATTTCATCTATACATGCCGAGAAGACTAAGAGACCCAGACTTAGATAAAGGAACTTCTTTATATGAGTGAAAAGGAGGTTCATGCTTAGAAACTAAAATTATAGGTGATGGCAGGGAAAACGGTTCCAAGTACGGCTATTCTAAAAGCAGTAACAGGCTGAGAGGGTCTTTGTTGGAAGAATACCGAATAGGCATTCTTTCTCCCATACAAATTGTAAACGGTAAATGTCCAGCTACTCTTCCATCTTTTTATGCGTTTACTTCTGAAAATGGTGGTATAGGCAAAATCCAGTCTATGGTAGTCTGGAATGCGAAATACATTTCTGTCAGAGTAAACCGGGATATTCAAAATATTGGAATTACGATAGGAACTAACGGGAGCTGTTGTGGGCCTTCCTGTGCTGTAAGTGAAATTGACAGAAATATTGTTGCGTGGATTTATCTGATAGAAATAATTGGCGTTCAGGATATGAGGTTTGTCGAAATTGGAAGGATACCAACTTCCGCTGTTGATGCCTTCCTGCTCTGCATTTGCTTCTACCTGTCTTTGTGTCCTGGAATAGGTGTAATTTCCTTCAAATTGGTGTTTCCCCTGCTTTTTGTTGAAGTAAAATTCCACCCCATAAGACCTGCCTTTCCCGACGAGTAATTCGGTCTCAACACTTTCGTTGAGCAGCAAATTTGCAAAATCTTTATACTCAATCAGGCGATGTATATCCCGATAAAAGATGTCAACAGAACTCTCTATTTTCCCTTCCAAAAACTCCTGAAAATACCCGATTGAATAATTGTCGGCGAAATTGGGTTCGATATGATAATTGCTCAACTGCCAGATGGCAATTGGAGCAGCTGATGCTGTATTGGAGATTTGACTGATAAACTGATAAGAGCGATGATAGCCAATCTTGATGGCTTTATCTTCTCCCGGGTTAATTTTAAGAGAAATCCTGGGTTCCAATGCATTATAGGTAGCGATGTCTTCTCCTTCCCCGAAAGAAAGTGAATCAATTACAGAAAAAGGAGATTTGGGAACTCCTTCCTGGTAAAGGTAAACATTGCCTGGTCCGAAATTGCTGAACTGAGAATATCGAATACCCAAAGAAACGTTCAACCAATCTCCGACTGTAAATTTCTCTTCTGCATATGCACTCAGTGTTAAGCCTTTTTCGATGGGGAGTTCTTTGGCGATGATCTGTGACTCATTATTCAGGGGACTCAGGCTACCCGGAGAGACCTGACTGTAATCTCCTTCAATTCCAAAGGTGAAAGCGTGATTTTCACTAAAGGAAATGAGGTCATTGAGGCGAAAACGGAGATAATCGATCTTTGTATCAAATACCGACTGGGTGTTTCCCTGTACATCAAAAAGCGAACTCACATATCGGCCTACACTCGCATCCAGATTCAGGCTGTTCTTTTTGCCGATTAGTTGCCGGAGATAAACCCTTCCTGTATAGGTTTCATAATCGAGTTTTACCTCTTCGGCAAACTGAAAGTCATCATGGCTGGTGAATACACTGAATCCTGCAGAAGTGGAAGGAGTCAGCTGAGCATCAACTTTGGCAGTTATATCATAAAAGAAGGCCTCGCTTTTTTTGAGATCGATATTACCAGAAGATTGAAGAATCCAATCGAGATAACTGGCCCTGGCTCCTATGAGAAAAGAGCTTTTGCCTTTACTTATAGGCCCTTCCAGACTTAGCCGAGAAGAAGCAATTCCAAGTCCACCTTTTGCATTGAATTTTTCTTTATCTCCTTCTCTCAATTTTACATCCAAAACCGAAGAGAGCCTTCCGCCAAATTTTGCCGGAACTCCTCCTTTGTATAACTGAAACTCTGAGAGTAAGTCGGGATGAAAAAGTGAATAAAATCCCAGAGCATGGGTAGGATTATATATCAAGGCGCCATCCTGAAGGATCAAATTTTCGTCAGCATTTCCTCCTCTAACATTGAAACCTGAAGCGCCTTCTCCTACACTACTAACCCCGGAAACGGATTGTAGGCTGCGGAGGACATCGGTTTCTCCCAATAAGCGAGCCTTTCTTTCCATTTGTAACACGGACATTCTTTCCAAACCCGCAATTTCTCTTTTGACCTGGCTAGTAGCAGCTTCATCTTCTATGACTACTTCGTCTACTTCAAATTCAGCCGGAACCATAACGATAGGCAAAATCCCATCAGCATATAGTTCGATCTCGAAATATCTTTTTTGATAACCAAAGAGAGATACTTTGATAAAGTGTTTCCCCGCTGGCAATTTTAGATTATACCTGCCTGTGGATTTGGAAAAAGTCCCTTTAGAAAGGGCCTCAACGGCAATTGCCACACCCGTCAAACCCTGACCGGTATTGGCATTGATTACCGTACCACTAAGCTTGTATTCCTCGGCGGTGGCAGATTCCTGTTGACCAAATGTTTGGTATTGTACACTATCCTGCGTTTGGGACAGCAAAAGAGGAGAGTAGAGGATAATACCTATCAGGAAGAGATATTTCCTGATGGATAAATGATAGGTAGAGGTAGTTAGCAATGTATTTATTTTCGAATGGAACGATGGTCGATGCAAGTTCGTCCAGAATTTCCTGCCCCACAAGAGGAAAAAATCTTGCTAAAGATACATTATATTTTAGCTTATTGTAAATTTGACCATAATATTAAATATTGAAATTCTAACTTGCTTATCAATCCCGGATAATCTCTCATGAAATTAGCCTTTCGTCTGCTTATAGCTTCCCTTTTTCTGGCAACTTCCTGTAGCCCCAAGGGAGATAAATACAGCCTGGTTTGGAATACCAGCTTTCCCACTTTAGGGACTAGTTCTTCTATAAAATGTGCAGACTTAACAGGAGATGGTATTCTGGATGTGGTGATAGGGGCAGGAAAGAATGAATTTCAGGATTCTGATTCTGCAGTAATTGCTCTCGACGGGAAGACTGGAAAAATCTTGTGGACGATAGGCGGTGTAGATCAAATAGTAGGCTCAGCCAGTTTTCTCGATATAAATGAGGATGGTACAGAGGATGTGATCATTGGAGGGCGAAGTGCTCAACTCCTGGCCATAGATGGAAAAAGAGGAAAGGAAATCTGGAGGTTTAAGAAAGATTCTTATCAGGGGCCTGCTGCAAAATTTTTGCGTTTTAATTTTTACAATAGCCAATTTATCCCCGATCAGGATGGCGATGGTCTGCAAGATCTCTTGCTGGCTAATGGAGGGAATGTAAATGCTGCCCCAAATTCTGAGAAGGATCGATATCCTGCTGTGCTGGCTGTGATGAGTTCTGCTACGGGAGAAGTCCTTGCTGCCGATACGATGCCAGACGGGAAAGAAAGCTATATGTCTCCCCTACTTTATCAGTTTGAGGAAGAAGGCGATCTGAAAGTCATATTTGGTACCGGGGGAGAAACGATAGGAGGCTCTCTTTACATCCTCAGTCTCGACGATTTGATGAAATCAGATATTTCCGGGGCTATGGCCTTATATAAGGAGGCGGAACATGGATACATAGCTCCTCCGGTTCTGGCTGATATTAATAATGACGGCATAAAAGAAATAATCTCTATTTCTCACAATGGAAGGTATGGGGTACATGATAGCAGAACGGGGCGCCTGCTGAGTTTCCATGTTTTTCAGGATTTAGAAGCTAATACCAGTCCTTGTCCGGGCTACTTCAATGAAGATGAATACCTGGATATATTCTTATCCATGAGTGAAGGAGTTTGGCCTCAGAATACCGGTCAGAAGCAGTTTATCATTAGTGGAAAGGATGGAAAGATATTGTGGGAAAAGAATTTAGGCTGTTGTGGGTATAGCAGTCCCTTGAGTTATGATGTTGACGGTGATGGCTATCAGGAGGCGGTCTGGACTGTCAATGAATATAATTGTGATGGATTGTACGCGGCAGATGGCCAACATTACCTTTTTTACAAAGACCTCAATCACGCCCGAGAAGAAATCATGAGTCCTAAAATAGCGGGTAAAAATATAGGAAGTACCCCCTGGCTTGGAGATTTGGATGGAGATGGCTTTTTAGATATTCTCTATTGTATGCAGGCTAATACCTCTGTTATCCATCAGTATTTTGGCTTCATGATTGTTCGGAGCAAAACCCGGATTCCGGTTTCAGCAAAAAACAATTGGGGTCAGTATATGGGGCCAGAGGGAAAAGGAATTTACTAGATCAGAAATAAAATGATCCCTAGCGTAAAACTTGCGGCTCCCAGGATGATGGTTCTCTGAGACTTCCCTCCTAAGACAAGGGTAGCAAGCGCAGCCAGACAAAGAAAGATCAATAAATAGAATTTATAATCGAAAAAGGGCCGGATAGGATCAATCACAAAGATCCGATTATCCTTATAAACCCTGATGGATGCAAGCCGCCCTTTGAAATAGGAACGCTCCAGCTGAACTTCTGTATCATAAGTGAAAACTTCTCGGTCTTTGGGCTCTACAAAAAACTTATAGCTCTGGTAATAATACTTTCGGGCAAAGACCTGTACGTCCCCACTTTCAGAAGTTACCGTCTCGACTACCTTCAATTTATCTGAAACAACTTTCACGAAATAGTCTGAGAGATTATAGGAAGCAAAAAGAAGTAGGACAAACGTCATCATCTTGATGATGCCCGCATACTTCCGATAGCTAAGTTCCTCTTCACTGAGTTCTTTTTCCTCCCAATTGTAAGTAGATTCTCTCGGTGGGGGAGGAGGATATTTTCTTTTTCGTTCCCTTGTACCGCTAGAGGGTCCACTACTTCCCCGGTACCTCATGCGTTGCGAATACATGGTTCGCCCGTATCTGCTGGCCCTTTTGGCACGTGTGAGTTCTATACGCTCGTTGAGACCGACGGATTTTTTATGCGGATTGTAGAATGCTTTGTAACGAATGTCGTACTTGGCACGTTCTTTTGGATTATTAAGCACATGATAGGCCTCGTTTAGGTTTAAAAATTGCTCATGTGCCTTAGGGGATGGATTTTGGTCCGGATGGAGCTTTAGGGCAAGTTCTCTATAGGCAGTTTTTATCTCCGAATGGCTCGCTGTGGGAGGCAAGCCAAACAATTTATAATAATCCTGAAAGGGTTTTTTCTTCGGAGGAGGCATAAGAGGTCTTCAAGAAGGCTATCGAAGTTACTATTTTCAAAGAAATTTAGCGAATTTGGTTCCTGAATAATGATGTATGGAAGATAATAAAGCACATATCCTGTATGTGGATGATGAACGACAAAACCTGGTTTCATTCAAAGCCAGTTTCCGACATCATTATCAGGTATCTATTGCACAAGGGGGAAGTGAAGCTCTTCAAATCCTTGATGAAGCTGAGGGAATCTCGCTCATTATCAGTGATCAAAGGATGCCGCAAATGAGTGGGGTAGAGTTTCTGGAGAAAGTGCAGGAACAACATCCGGAGGCTGTGCGCATGATCATGACGGGCTATAGTGACATCGAAGCTGTGATCCAGGCTATCAACAAAGGCAAAATCTATTATTACATCACCAAGCCCTGGAATCTGGATGAATTGAAAATGATCATTGACAAAGCCCTGGATTCTTTTCGTTTGCAGCAAGAAAACCAGGTGCTACATGCTGAGAAGGCTTTGCTGGAATTGAGAAATGCCAGACAAGAACGTGAGAACATTCTTTCTCGTTTTGAAGCCCTGAAAAACCAAGTCAATCCCCATTTCTTATTCAATTCCCTAAATGCACTAAGTACCCTGGTTCATGAAGATGCGGATTTGGCGGAAAGTTTCATCCTGAAACTCACCCGTATTTATAGATATGTGCTGGACCTAAATGATCGCACCCTCATTCCGCTGGAAGATGAACTTGGATTTATTGACAATTACCTCTTTCTCCAACAAATTCGTTTTGGGAATAACTTAAGGCTCTACAGGCAGGTGGATCGGGAAGCACTTCGAAAAAAAGTTCCCCCTTTGAGCTTACAATTGTTGGTAGAAAACGCCATCAAACACAATGAGATTTCTGCAGAAAATGCCCTCACAATTGAACTCAGAGTAGAGGAAGGAAATACCCTGCTGGTCAAGAATAATTTACAAAAAAGACTTCGCAAAGTAGAGTCCACAGGCCTGGGACTCAAGAACCTGTATTCCCGATACCAACTGATTTCCGATCGAATGCCTGAATTTGGAGAAGAGGGTAATGCCTATCTCGCCAGAATTCCTTTGTTATAAGTCCCTGTTATTTAGGTAAATAAAATTCTGCACAGTGGACTGTACAGAATAAAGGGTTTCCTAAGCCCCAAGAATAGGGGAAGATACTTCTGAATCTAAATATTTTTCTCTCGGCAATTTAAGCTGAGAGGATAAGAGGAAAAACCGAATTTTCTTTGTATTGAGAATACAAATGCCTGAGCCAGAATTCCTTAGAGGGACGTAGGATTTTGGAAAAAAAATCATTTTTCTGTACAAATTCTGAATAAGTCTTCAATATTCTTACTCAGGTCATTTCTTTCTTTCTATGTTATTTTTCGTATATTTCCAGCGTAATTAGAAAATAGCTCTTGTGTAGAATGGTCATAACCCAAAAAATGTTCATTTTTGACTTAAATATTACATAAAGAATAAGTCATTACATTTTAATCGTAAATTAGCGTCGTAATCCAATTGGGTTTGAGGGGATTGTAAGGGGTTTTTATGAGGATCTATAGTAAACTAGTTTTTCCCTTGTTTATTTTTTCTTCATAACTATCATCTTACAGGATAATTCAGGTACAATCTTATTCGCTCAGTTATGAAAAGACAGGGATGTCTGTTCTTAATTCTCGTATTCTTGATTAACCTGCAGGTTGAAGCAGCTGCTTTTCCTACGGTTCCTGAAGGATATGAGCCTACCACGGAAATTATTAACTCTACGTATAGTGATATTATTGTTTTACCAGCGACTGCAGGTCGATTGCTGCATTTTGATGCTCGCCTGGAAGGAGACAATGTTTACCTCGATTGGGAAATAGAGGGGGATATCAATACCAGTAGCTTTATAGTAGAGAGAAAAACTCCAGATTCAGAGTTCTTAGCAATAGGCGGAGTAAAAGAATTTGGAGAAAGAGCGAATTTTCGCAGATATACTTTCAAAGATGAGTGGGAACTTGAAACCAATGTTAGAAGACAATATCGTCTCAAGCAAAAATTTGAAGACGGGACTTTCATTTATCACGATCCCATTACCATACTTAGCGTACCCGCTCTAAGTTTAGAAGCCTTTCCAAGTCCGGTTAATAATCAGTTGAGCCTCAATCTACCCGAAACTGAAAACAGAAGTTATACAGTTTCTTTCTTCAATGTATCTGGCACTCTGCTGGATAAAGTTGAGATCAAAGCCAACTCCTTTGGAACTAAATTACAAACCTTCGATATGAGCAGATTCAGTGCAGGAATGCTCTGGGTCCGTGTTCAATCCGGCCATCAAAGCTGGGAACATAAGATCATTAAGAACTAACACTCATACAAGAACGTTTACAAAAAACAGCCCGAATCAGTGATTCGGGCTGTTTTTTGTGTATATGGCCCTACACTAAAATTAAGTTCCAGGGCACGGATATTCCTCCCTCATACACTCCGGTCCAATAGTCCCTAACCTCCCTTGCATTCCTAACGTGTATTAAGTAATTGCTCTAATAATTAATGTTATGAAAGTACTCTTAAAATCATCTATCAAATACATCGCAGCTTTAACCCTGATGCTGGGGATGGCTCAGATAAGTTTTGCGCAGGAAGAGAGACAAGCATCTCAAAGACTGATCGACGCAGAACAGGAATTGTACGAACTGATACAGGTAGACAAAAGATCACTCACCAAAGAGGAAAAGCAGATCTGGAAAAAGCAGAAAAAATATCTGCAAAGGATCATCAGCGAGGAGAAGGATAAAGATGAGTTCTATACCTACAGAAGAAACAGAGACAGATTCAACAATTATAATCCTTATTACGGTCGTTATGGATATTACAGCCCATTTTTCTACCGATACCCAAGAAGGATCATAGTAGTTCGAAGATAAAGAAACCTCAGTAGTGTTGTATATGTTTTGCCATTGAATAAGGCCACTTTCATAAAGTGGCCTTTTTGGGTAAGTGATAGTTAAGGTTTTCGAAAGGATAGACCTTTGTCTTCAGATCTGTTTTTTATCCAGGATAAAAGGTTGATGGTACTGGCGCTCTCCGGTAGCTTTATACAACGCATTTGCCAGGGCTCCAAAAACAGGAGGGAAGGCAGGTTCTCCTAAGCCTGTAGGGTCAATTTCATTTTCTACAAAATGAACATCAATTGCTTTAGGGGCTTCTCCCATGCGGATCATGCGATACTGGTGAAAATTGTTTTTTTCAGGCACTCCTTTACGAAATCTTAATTCTCCAAAAAGTGCATTACCAATTCCATCTACTATGGCACCTTCACACAAATTGGTCGCAGCATCAGGGTTTATTACAATGCCGCAATCAATCGCACAGCAAACCCTTTCGATCACAGGCTTTCCATCTTTTACATAAAGATCAACGACCTGAGCAGCGTAGGAATTATGGCAAAAATAGGCAGATACCCCTCTTCGGATCTGCGAGTCCTGATCTTTTCCCCAGCCTGATTTCTCTTTGAGTAGCTTCAACACTCCTGCATATCGCTCTGCATCATAGTCATTTCTTTCTCCAACAGGGTGCTTTGCAGCACGTTCAAGAAGCTCCAGGCGGAACTCAATCGGGTCTTTTTCTACCGCTTCAGCTAATTCATCCAAAAAAGACTGCTCGGCAGCTGCAATGAAATTTGATCGGGGTGCTCGAAAGGAGCCAATGGTGATATTGGTATTGAGTGTCCAACTCTCCGCGAGATAATTATCAATGGCACCAGCAGGAAATCGGTTTGCATATAAGGGGCTTTCAGGAATGCCTCCTGCCTTTACATGAAAGGCTGTCAGCTTATTGTCTATGTCAAATGCTGCCCGATAGCTTGCCTGATAAGCGGGGCGATAAATGCCCCCTGTCATATCGTCCTCACGCGTATAAATGAGCTTAATCGGGGCCTTCACCTTTTCGGAGATCAAGGCAGCTTCTATTGCCCAGTTTGCATAGGAACGGCGTCCATATCCCCCGCCTAATCGGGTCAACTGAATGTCAATATCTTCAAGAGGAATCCCCAGGCGGGCCGATAGGGTTTTTTCAGTAAGTTCTGCTTTTTGAAGAGGCCCTGCCAATTTTGCTTTGCCCTCCTTAACCTCTGCGAAAAAATTCATAGGCTCCATACAATTATGAGCCAGGAAGGGTGCAGTATACGTGCGTTCTATGACTTTGGCTGCATTTTTAAAAGCCGATTCAGGGTCTCCATCTTTACGAACTAGCTGACCGGCTTTTGCATCCAGTTCTCTCATTTTTGCCTGATGATCAGCTGTATTCTCCAATCCAGCTGGGATAAGCAGGTTTAACTTAGGACCTCTAAATGGCTGCCTTTCCTCTGTATAGCTTTCAAAAGGCTCCCATTTCACCTCAAGAGTTTTTTTAGCCTGCATTACCTCCCAGGTTGAATTTCCTACTATTGCCAGTACGTCGAGAAACGCACAGGTATCAAAATGTTGCCTGTTGAAATCATCTTCAAGCACTTTGATAGGAAAGATATCCTGAATGCCAGGCATGGATCGGGCTTTAGCATCATCAACAGATGATAACTTCATCCCAAAAGCTGGAGGGTGGATAATCATAGCAATTAGCATCCCTTCCTTTTGGGTATCTATCCCAAATAAGGGTTCACCAGTTACGATTTTCCTGCTATCTACATTTTTGCGAGAAGTGCCAATGAGGGTAAAATCCTGTACGTTTTTTAATTGTACCTCTTCGGGTACTGGAGTCTGTGTCGCTGCAGCAGCCATTTCTCCATATCCTGCAGATTTACCACTGGCTGTATGATACAGAACCCCTGCCTCCGTAGTAATTTCTGCTGGCGATGCATCCCAAGCGCTGGCAGCTGCATTACATAGCATTTGACGAGCTGTCGCACCTGCCATACGAAGGCTATTCCATGCAAATCGAATGGCATTGCTCCCTCCTATAAACTGACGTTGATAAAGCTCTGTGTTCAAAGGAGCCTGTTCAACGATTACATCCTTCCAGTCTACATCCAGCTCCTCTGCGACAATCATAGGCATAGACGTTTTTATATTCTGTCCTCCTTCCGGATTGGGAGAAATAATCGTAATCACTCCATTATCCCCAATTTTCAAATATCCGTTCAGTTCAAACCACTCATCTGGCAAACTCAGACTTTCTTCCTGTTCGGAAGCACAAGACGCCAACCAACTAAAGCTAAGCATCATTCCTCCTCCCATTAAAGCAGAGGCTTTAAGGAAAGACCGTCTATTGTGAGAGGTTTTAATGGGTGTCATATCTTACTTTATTCTTTCGTCAAATCTAATTTTTCTCCCAGAAAGGGTTGATTGTATTGACGTTCTCCTGTAGCCTTGTACATAGCATTGGCAACAGCTCCAAAGATGGGTGGGAAAGGGGGCTCTCCCAATCCGGTAGGATCGACATCGCTATCTACAAAGTGAACTTCTATCTCTTTAGGAGCTTCTTCCATTCTAATCATTCGGTACTGATGGAAATTATTTTTTTGAGGAATTCCATTTATAAAGCTCATTTCTCCGAAAAATGCATTTCCTATTCCATCTGTAATTCCTCCCTCGGCCATGTTCGCAGCTGCATCTGGATTAATAACAATCCCACAATCTATTGCACAGGTTACTTTCTGGACACTTGGCTCTCCATCTACCAGTTTCAAATCCAGTACATGAGCAGCATAAGAATTGTGACAGAAGTAAGCAGATACTCCCCGGTGAAGGTTTTCATCTTTATTTCCCCAGGCTGATTTATCTCTTACCAGTTTCAAGACGCCTGCATATCGTTCTGCATCATAGTCATTTCGCTCTCCGACAGGATTTTCTGCCGCTCGATTCAATAACTCAAGGCGAAATTCTATTGGGTCTTTACCCATTTCCTCCGCTATTTCATCCAGGAAAGATTGTTCTGCTCCTGCCATAAAGTTTGACCGGGGAGCTCTAAATGCACCTGTGGTAATATTGGAGTCGATGGAAAACTCCTCTGCTTTATAATGATCCAGGGAACCTGCAGGGAAACGATTTGCAAAGAGGGGACTCTCGGGAACTCCTCCAGCTTTCACATGCATAGCCAATAGTTGATTGTTCTCGTCCAGGGCAGCACGATACCTTGCTTGGTAGGTGGGACGATAAACACCATTGGTCATATCGTCTTCACGACTATAAATCAATTTAACGGGAGCATTTACTCGCTGGGAAATCACAGCTGCTTCAACGACATGGTGAGAATAGGCACGGCGACCGAATCCTCCTCCCATTCGTGTCATTTCTATTTCGATATTTTCTTCTGCTATGCCGAGACGATCTGCTATTGCGGATTCAATTAGTCCCGGGCCTTGAAGTGGGCCAGCCACATGTACCTGATTTTCTTTTACATCAGCAAAAAAGTTCATGGGCTCCATGCAGTTATGGGCAAGGTAAGGAGCCGTATAGGTCCGTTCTATAATCCGGGCAGCTTTTTTGAACATAGCATCAGGATCTCCATCTTCCCGAACAATCTTGCCCGGTTTATCCATTAACTCGCTCATCCGGGCATTGTGCTCAACCGTATTTTCAAGCCCTCCGGGTACATTTACCTTGAAATCCCGTCCAAACCTGCTCATGGTCAAGGTCTTGTCGGGTAGCGGCTTCCAACTTACCTCCAGCTTTTTCTTTGCCTGCATGACTTCCCAGGTAGAATTGCCTACGATAGCAACAAGTTCTGCAAAAGCATTGGTATCAAAAAATCCTCGTTTAAAGCCATCTTTATAAGTTTTTAGAGGAAATACATCCACAATGCCCGGCATGGATTTTAATTTATCTGCATTTTCAATGGAACTCAAGGTCATACCAAAAGCAGGGGGCTGCTCAATCATAGCGATGAGCATCCCCTCTTTTTGATAATCTACCCCAAACAGGGGTTTTCCTGTAACTATTTTCTTGCCATCTACATTTTTCTTTGAGTGTCCAATGATGCTGTAGTCTTTAGGTTCTTTTAAATCCACTTCCTCTGGAACGGGGATTTGAGCTGCAGCGGATGCCATTTCTCCATAGCCCGCAGATTTTTGACTGGCTTTATGTTCCAATAGTCCGGCCTGCGCCGTGATTTCTCCTACAGGTACTTGCCAGGCCTTTGCGGCAGCTTCTTTCAGCATTTGTTTAGCTGTAGCTCCGGCAATACGCAGGGGTTTCCATTTCATCATGATCCCCCGACTTCCTCCGGTAAATTGACCGAAGGGAGATCCCGGAAATTGCTCCGGACTGTAAGCTGCCTGCTCTACGATTACATTTTTCCAGTCTACCTCCAATTCTTCCGCAACAATCATAGGCATGGAAGTCTTTACATTTTGCCCAAATTCTGGATTGGGAGAATAAATGCTCACGACCCCATTGTCTCCAATTTTGAGATAGCTATTGAAATCGTACCATTCTTTAGGTAGAACCAGTTTCTCCTCTACTTCTTCTGGAGTACAGGATGCCAGGAAGTTGAAACTAATCACCAATCCACCACCTGCAAGGGCACTAGCTTTTAAAAAAGACCGTCTGTTATAGGAAGTTTTAATATTTGACATTGGAAATGAGTAAATGGTAATTCAGAAATAATCTCTAAAAAAGGATCAGGAATTCGCCGCTGTTTTAATGGCCGCTTTGATACGAGTATAAGTCCCACAGCGACAGATATTTCCATTCATAGCTGATTCAATTTCCTCATCTGAAGGATTGGGATTGTCTTTCAAAAAAGCGGCTGCATTCATGATCTGCCCCGCCTGGCAATAGCCGCATTGAGGAACATCATGCTCTATCCATGCTTTTTGTAAGGGATGGTCTCCCTTTTCAGATAAGCCTTCAATGGTTGTTATGGCTTTATCTCCAATTGCTGAAACCGGCATTTGGCAGGAACGGACGGCTACGCCATCCAGGTGAATCGTACAGGCACCGCATTGAGCGATCCCGCAGCCGTATTTGGTTCCAACCAAATTGATGTGATCTCTAAGTACCCATAGCATGGGAGTTGAAGGATCTACCTCCAGCTGATGATCTTTTCCATTTATGTTTAAGGTAAAGGCTGCCATAGAATTAGTATTGAGAATGATGGGAAAATAAATTATCGGTCTTTTCCTTTAAGTAACAAAAGAAGGCAATAAAAAACCTAGTATTTGTATACCGATTACTGCTTTATCTACCATTTTTACAGCTAGACAAGAGGACTCCAGATAGAATATATATATTAGGTGAACCGAATGAACTTCTTATGGAGAAGATATATCAATTTGATACGATAGGTGAATACAATGCGCTTAACCAACATGAGACATTGCATCCACTCGTAAACATCATCGATTTTTCAAAAGCTCATCCCAGATCTTGGGATGGGAATAAAAAGTTAAAACTGGCTTTTGGTATCTACTGTATCTTTTTGAAAGAGATTAATTGTGGGAATTTAAAATATGGATGTAATTACTATGATTATGAGGAGGGCACCCTGGTTTTTGTATCTCCCGGTCAGGTGCTGAATTTAGAAACCGATGGCAAGGTTTATCAACCCAAAGGATATGCGCTTGTCTTTCATCCGGATTTAATCAAAGGCACAGCTCTGGCAAATGGGATTCAGGAGTATAATTTTTTCTCTTACGAGGCCCACGAAGCCTTGCATCTTTCGGAACAGGAACGTCAAATCATTCTTGACTGTTTTTCAAAAATAGCCTATGAACTGCAGCAGGGAGTTGATAAACACAGCAAAAAGTTAATTGTCTCTAATATTGAGCTTTTTCTAAACTATTGTGTTCGTTTTTACGATCGTCAATTCATTACCCGAGATCATATAAATAAAGGAATATTAGAAAAGTTTGAAAGCTTACTTCAGGACTATTTTTCCGGGAACAATGCCCAAAAACTCGGCTTACCAAGCGTGGCATATTTTGCGGATGAATTAAATCTTTCGGCAAACTACTTTGGAGATTTAATCAAAAAAGAAACGGGTAAATCTGCCAAGACCTTTATCCACGACAAAATCATTGATTTAGCCAAAAGTAAGACATTCGACACAAGAAAAACCATTAGCGAGATTGCTTACGAATTAGGCTTCAAGTATCCACAACATTTTACGAGATTGTTCAAGAAGCAGGTAGGAATGACTCCCAATGAATACAGAAACCTGAATTAAGAAAGAAAAAGGCGGCCCTTGAGCCGCCTTTTTGGATTTCATACGATGAGTAAATTGAAATTCTTAAGGAAGTCTCAGTTTGTCTCGCAAATGCAGATCATCCGTATTATGTTTAGACCAGTAATCTGTGTTTAAACTTTCCATCAGGCTGGCCTTGGTAACAAGATTTCTCGCATTGGGACCAAATCCACTCTTACTACTTTCTTCCCAGGAAAGAATTTTGTGAGGAAAGGCTTTACCAAAAACAATCTCCAGACTTCTTCCTGCTGAAGCATAAGATATTTTGTAGTGCATCTTCCCTTCTTTCTCTTCCAAATTGATTATGGCTTCTTCCGCCTTAAGTTCACGATGTCTTAGTCTGCTATGAATCACAGAAGGGATCAACTTTACTTTTCCCGTAGGCAATTCAGCAGGATTGATACGAATGCGGGTCCATAATTCATCTTCCAGCATTACTTTCTCTATTTCCTTATTTACATCTCCTTCTGATTCAAAATAGGAATAGCTGGATAATTCAAAATGATTCTTACGATTATTCAGCTGAGCAAATACATGTCCACACCATTCCTGTGAACTCATAGTCGTTTTCAAACTATGAGGATGCTTATCCAATTCAACGGGCGTAAAGATCGATTGCATGATGGAGTAAGGGTAAATACCCGTATTGAACTTCTTTGTAAGGTTCAATTTTAGAATCGGAACTCTGTCTGTTCCGGCACTCCCTGCATTGTCCAGTTTTACCTGCTTCTTTTTGGAAAAATCCTCGGTTACATAAACCAGAACCGCATGCCCCTCATGAATTTCTCCGTAGCGTGCCTGTTCCAATTTATAGCTGCTAATTTCTGCTTCTCCTTTATACCAATACTCATTAAAATTCTCACTAAAGGATTCAGCATCATCCTCTAATGAGGCGAATTGAGCCGGGATATCCTGCTGATCAACTTGAGGTTTACTCCTATCTTCCTGACAAGCCATCAAAGTGGCTAGGAGAAAGATTAGCGGGAAAGCGATTTTTTTCATTTCGATAGAGAATAAAGATGAATGAGTCCAAATTAGGCTGGTGCTTAGCTACTCAACGTCATGTAGCTGACCATTGTTCGGGCCTCTGCTACAAAATTGGCTTTAATTCAGGAAATAAGCAGAGATTTTAATCATTTAAAGGAATGATTTCTTTCAGCAATAGGAAGTTTGTTTTCCTCTGATTTTGATAAAATGTCCGTTAAAACGGCTTGTTATGCGGATGAAGCTAAAGGCAAGAAATTTACAGCTACCCTTCTTTATTTTCGCTTCAGGATAATTAATAAAAGAAAATAAAACATGTCGCAGGGAATTCCACAAGCTGTGCTCAAAGTAAACAATCTTGTAGACGTCTTGAGAGAGAGGTCAGAAATCAATAGGGGCAAACGCCTTTTTGGCTTTCTGAAAAATGGAGAAGACTTAGGTCAGACCTATACCTTTGATGAACTGGATACAAGAGCGAGATCTATTGCAGCACATCTTCAGGAAAAAGGATTAGAGGGCGAAAGGGCGGTGCTGATGTATCCTTCAAGTCTCGAGTATATGGCCGCTTTCTTTGCTTGCCTATACGCCGGAGTAATTGCTGTACCTGTCTATCCTCCGCAAATGGGGAAACAGGTTTCCAGAATTGAATCTATCATCAAAGATGCCACTCCCCGCATTTTTATGGGGACGCAGGATATTTATGACGGTATCGAAACCAATATGCCGGAATTTGCAGAGCGTTTGAGAGGGAAATGGTTATTGACCGATTCCATCGATGACTCTCATGCGGGTATCTGGACACGACCTAATTTGACAGAGGACAGCATTTCATTTCTTCAATATACTTCTGGTTCTACCGGAAGTCCCAAAGGAGTGATGGTAAGTCATGGCAACCTCATGGCTAATCAGCGTTCACTGGCATATCTTACCGGCAGCCATGATGAATCCGTTTATGTAAGCTGGCTACCTCTTTTTCACGATATGGGACTTATTGGTACTGCTTTGCAGCCGGTATTTTATGGGATTACCAGCTATTTGATGGCGCCTTTCTCATTTGTTCAGCGTCCTCATCGTTGGTTGAAAGCCATTTCTGATTATAAGGCTACTTTCTCTGTTAGTCCAAATTTCGGATATGATCTTTGTGTGCAAAGGGTGAATGATGAAGAGCTGGCAAAACTGGATTTAAGTTCCTGGGATCACGCCTGTAATGGAGCGGAACCTGTAAGAATTGATACCTTAGAAAGATTTGCAGATAAATTTGGCCCTGTAGGTTTTCGCAAAGAATCTCTCTTTCCCGTTTATGGAATGGCAGAATCAACCCTCGTAATCACTGCCTGGGGAAAAGGGCATGTAGCTAATCACGAGCATTTCAATGGAGAATTGCTGGAGCAAAACAAAGTAGAAGTAGTATCTCCAGATCATCCGAATGCCCACCAATTGGCCAATTGTGGATTTACAGATACAGAACATGAAGTCAGAATTGTAAATCCAGAAACCTTGAAGCCTTGCGGAGCAGATGAGGTTGGGGAGATTTGGTTTAAAGGGCCAAGCTCAGCGAAAGGATACTGGGAGAACCCTGAGCAAACCAAAGAAACTTTTGAAGCTTATCTTCCAAATAATGAAGGTCCCTTCTTACGCACAGGAGATTTAGGATTCCTGCGTGGAGATAAATTATACATTACAGGTCGCTTTAAAGATTTGATTATCATTCGTGGAAAAAATCATTATCCACAAGATATAGAGTTGACCGTAGAAAATAGCCACAAAGTGCTGAGACCTAATGGTGGTGCTGCATTTTCGGTGGAGGCTGCTGGAGATGAAAGATTGGTAGTAATCTATGAGGTAGATAGAGGCCTGTTCCGCAAAGTGGATAATGAAGAAGTCTTCAAGGCAATCCGTGAGTCCATCTCAGCCGAACATGAATTGCAGGTATATGCGATAAAGTTGGTGAAAAGAAGAAGTATCCTGAAAACTTCCAGTGGAAAGATCATGCGCAGAGCTTGTAAAAAGGCATATTTAGCTGGAGAGCTTTATGAAGAAGCCAGTTGGCAATTGCCTCTGGAAGAAACTGAGCAGGAGGCCGTGACTGATGAAAATGCAAAGCAGATCAAAAGTACTGCTGAAATTCTGGAATGGATCATGAACTGGATGAGTCAGAAGTTGAGCATTCCGGTGAGTGATATCGATACGGCAGACTCTATGAATGCCTATGGAACGGATTCCATGATGACAGCAGAATTTGAGGAAGAAGTCTCCAAATTCATTGGTGTCGAGTGGCCGGTTATGGATTACCTGATCACCGAACCTTCAATTCTGGAAGTAGCAGAAAGAGGAGAAGAGTGGGCGAAAGATCAACTCAATGCTTGAGTTCTTTCTTTTAGCCAGGCTTTTTCGGATTCATTCATACGAGGAGCGAGTTTTTCATAAACTTCTGCGTGGTATGAATTAAGCCAATCCTTTTCTTCCCGGTTCAGGAGATCTGCATCCACCAAACCTAAATCAATCGGACAGAGCGTAACGGTTTCAAACTTTAGAAACTGACCAAATTCCGTTTCCTGATCTTCCACACAAAGGATGAGGTTTTCTATTCGTATCCCATACTTTCCGCTATGGTAAATCCCCGGTTCATTGGAAGTCAGCATACCTGGCATCATAGGAGTTCCCTGTGCACCACTTGCGCCACTCCCCATAGTTTGAGGGCCTTCATGGACATTGAGAAAAAATCCCACCCCATGTCCGGTACCATGACCATAGTTTAAGCCATATTTCCATAAGGCTCTTCGCGCGGAGGCTTCGATTTGTTGTCCTCGGGTTCCTGCAGGGAATACAGCAGTCGCAATACCGATATGACCCTTTAAAACCAATGTAAAGTCTCTTCTCTCATTCTCTTTGGGTTCAGAGAGTGCAAGGGTACGGGTAATGTCAGTCGTACCATCCAGGTATTGCCCTCCTGAATCCAGGAGAAATATCCCATCCGCATGGAGTTCTGCACAACTACTTTCCTCTGCCGAATAATGAACGATGGCACCATTGCCTTTATAACCGGCTATGGTGCCAAAACTGGGCCCTTTGAAATTAGGCTGTTCTGCTCTGAAGGCCTCCAACTTTTCGGCAGCACTCACTTCCGTGATTTTCTCCTTACCAATATGAGATTCTAACCACATCAGGAATTTACACATGGCAATTCCGTCCTTGATCATAACTTCCCGAATATGGGAGATCTCGGTTTCGTTTTTTAAAGCTTTGGGAAGGGTCGTTAAATTCATCCCCTCAAGGAGCTTGACCTCATTGGAAATACTACTCAAAGCAGCTTTATTGCTTTTGCCTGGATCAAGGAAAAGACTTTGTCCTCCTTCAATCTTTGCCAGGCTATCTGAGATTTCCTCATAAGGCCTCAGCTTTACATCCTGTTCAAGTATCTCGGTGATATCATCTGAAACTTTGCTGGGATTGATATACAGAGTTGCCTCAGTCAGTCCAATTAGACTAAAGCAGAGAGGCGTGGGATTGTAATCCACATCATTTCCCCGGATATTATATAACCACGCAATATCATCCAGGCTACTTATAAAGGTATAATCCGCAGCTTTTGCTTTCATTTCCTCCCGCAATTCTCTCAATTTACTCGCCCGACTTTTTCCGGCAAATGATTGATCATGGATGAATATAGGAGTTAGAGGTATTTCTGGACGAGCTGGCCATAAATCTGAAATAAGATCACCTACATCGACAATTTCAATACCCTTTTTCGCAAATCGTTTTTCCATCCTGCGATACAAAGCCAATGAAAACAAACGGGCATCTATCCCAACTTTCGCATGCTCAGGAGCCTTTTCTGTTATCCAATCTATGTATTCAGGTGTATGGGGAATTTTGAGCTTTACCAACTCATAGCCAGATCCCTTCAATTGAGATTCTGCTTGGAGAAAGTATCGGGAATCAGTCCATACGCCGGCAAAGTCAGAACTAATCACAACATTGCCTGTAGAGCCGCTAAAGCCGGTCAAAAATTTCATGACCCTCCAGTAGTCAGCTATGTACTCACTTTGGTGGGGATCTGTATTAGGAATAATTAAGGCAAAAAGGCCTCTATCGGATAGTTGTCTTTTGAGTGCTTCTAGGCTTTGCTGCATGATTTAGCTATTTCTTATGGCTTCTACGTCTTCAATAGTTTTGGCCAGTGGCTTACCGAGCAAACGACTGCCACCCGAAGTAATGAGGTAATCTTCTTCTATCCTGATACCTCCAAAACTTCTATATGCATCAAGCTTATCAAAATTGAGGTATTCTTCGCAAGTCCCTTCTTTTTTCCAGGTATCAATCAGGAGAGGAATAAAATAAATTCCGGGTTCGACGGTCAACACAAATCCTTCTTCCAGTTCTCGACCGAGTCGGAGGGACTTTAACCCAAATTGCGTGCTTCTTTTCAATTGATCGGTATACCCTACATGATCTTCTCCCAGATCTTCCATATCATGTACATCCAATCCCATCATATGTCCCAATCCATGTGGGAAAAAGAGGGCATGAGCGCCTGCAGCAATGGAGGATTCTACATCCCCTTTCATCAATCCGAGGGCCTGCATCCCTTTCGTAATAGTCCGGGCGGCTTCCAAGTGAACTTCTTTATAAGTAATACCGGGTCTCAACATCTCTATCGAGCGATTTTCGGCATCCAGGACAATCTGATAAATCTCTTTTTGCTGAGAACTAAAAGTCGGTGAAACCGGAAAAGTTCGGGTCATATCCCCGGCATACCGGGTATCAGTTTCCGCTCCTGCATCCAGTAGAAATAGCTGGCCGGCTTCAAGTATATGATGGTAATGATGGTTGTGGAGGGTTTCTCCGTGGATGGTTCCAATTACCGGATAGGATACATCCCCGTCATGCTTGAGCGCCTCATACCTGACAGCAGCTACTACTTCTGATTCTTTGATACCAGGCCGACATACTTTCATAGCAGCCACATGCATATCAGTTGTGATAGAACAAGCACGGTCCAATTCTACAATTTCTTCTTCGCTTTTCTTTGAACGTAGGTCTATAACCGCTTTTATAAAAGCCCGGGAGGACTGCTCATTTATCGTTGCCAGATTTAGTCCTAATATCTGTGATAGTCGGATCTTGTTTTCGAAGCGATAAGGAGGAAGAAAGTGAACATTTCTGCTTGCTGTTTTTGCTTGAGCCAGATCTCCAGCTAATTGGGCTAAAGGGGCAGTGAATTTGATCCCTGCCTTATCCGCTAGTTCCCGAACACTTGCCTGAGGACCTGTCCAAACCACCATTTCGACCGAAACATCATTGCCATATAAAGTGCTTGTGCCAGCTTCAATATCAATGATAACGGCGAATTGAGGAATATCTATCCCGGCAAAATACAAGAAGTTGCTGTCCTGACGATAAGGATAAATATTATCGGTATAATTCATCGGACTATCATTGTTCCCGAGCAGGAGCAAGAGGCCGGAATCCATAGACTGGATCAGTTTTTGTCTTCTTTCTGTATAGGTAGTAGCTGAAAACATAGGGGCTAGATCAAATTAGATTAGGAAGATAGGAAATGAGGGCAAGAGAAAAAATCATCTCTAGATAATTTAATCTTAATAGTGAGTATACATACACATTGTTTTTTTGCAAGGTGAATCCATATAGCAACATAGAAGATAGCCAAAAGCTTGTCATTATAGACGATGAAGAGGATTTGCTCGATCTCATGGAGTACCATTTCAAGAAAAAGGGCTATGAGGTCTTTGCATTCGAAAGCGCTAACAAAGCATGGGAATTCATGGGGGAAGTTAGGCCCGATATGATCCTTTGCGACTGGATGATGCCAGAAATGTCAGGTATAGACTTTTGTCGAATGGTAAAAGGTAACCTAGTGTTATCTGATATACCCTTTGTCATGGTTACCTGTCGCTCAGAAAAGAGTGCTGTCCAGAAAGCCATGGCAGAAGGAGTAAGCGACTATATCAAAAAACCCATTCTTATGCCTGAGTTGGTAAGCCGAATTGATCAGCTTTTCAATTTGCGCGCCTCATAATCTTTCCTTTCTCATCTGATTTTAGCTTACTGACAAGGGATATATGCAATCCTGGCCGGGCACTCTTTGGCGAAGCTTCAAAAATCCCTCAATACTAGCTAAATGCAGATTTTGTGGTATCTTGTGAGCTCCTAATATTTAGAACATGCTTACTGATCGAATGCGATTGGCCTTTAGCATAGAGAATGTCTATGCAGGCTTTGCGAAGGTTACCGGAATATTTCGAGTAATTAATGATATCCTGATCCTGGAGTTTGAAACCAAGGAAAATCTTTTTGGAGGAGTCTTGAAATCTCGCCCCAAAAAAATAGATATTCCTTTGATGGAAGTAGAATCCGTTACCTTAAAGAAAAGCTGGTTCAGTACCAAAGTTATCGTTCGCGTCCTTCGTCTGGATATGCTCAATGAAGTACCCGGAACAGAAAAAGGGGAAGCCGTTTTAAAAATTAGAAGGAAAGAAAGAAGTACTGCTGAGACCCTTATCTCAAAAATAAATCTGCGCATCTCCGAATTAGGGCTTGATCCGCATGAGAGAGGAGACAGCTTTCTCTAGGCTTTCTAAGTTCCCGATCGAAATACACACGCAATTTTCACACTTCATTTAATCTTATGAAAAGGACATTGCTATACCTTATTCTCTGTGCTCTCTTAAGTACTATTCAGGCGCAGGACCTGGCTCGTCGTGCCTTCCTTGGCGTCAGATTGGGAGCCGTAACTGAAGAATTGAAAAATGAATTGAAGTTAGTTGACTTGAATGGTGCTCATGTGCAGCAAGTCTATGATGCTTCAACTGCAAAAGCTGCAGGCTTGCAGGCCGGTGATGTGCTTGTGAAACTCGGAGAAAATTCTATCACCAATGGACAGGACTTTATCCAAAAAATCAAAGCCTTTCAAACAGGAGATAAAGTCAATCTCGCTTATTTTAGAAATGGAAAGAAAGAAGAGCTTGAGTTGGAGTTGATGGGCTTTCCCGAAGAACGGTATGAAGGCGCGACCATGATTTACCGGAGTGTGGAGACCGCGACAGGTTTACACCGTAGCATCATGAGTTTGCCAGAGAATGTAAAAATCCCGGCAGTGGTGTATATCATTCAGGGAATAGATTGCGGCTCTGTAGATGCTGCATTCGCGCCTCAAAGTGGTATTGCTCAATTAGTTCGACATTTCAACAATAAAGGTTTTGCTACTTATCGGGTGGAGAAAAGTGGAGTAGGGGACGGTAAAGGAAAAGCCTGCACAGAATGTGATTTCGAAGAAGATAAAAACATTTTTCTGGAAGCTTTGAAAGAGCTGAAAAATTCGGATGAAGTAAATCCCGAGGAAGTTTATCTATTAGGTTTGAGTATGGGCGGCGTTTGGGCACCTTTGATTGCCAATGAAGTAAAAGTGAAGGGAGTCATGGCTTATGGAACGATTGCCAGACCTATGGCTGAATATATGCTTGAGAATTCTCGTCGCCAGGCTCTTTTGGGAGAAGTGGATGTAGAAAGGCTGGAGCAAAGTCTGAAAAATGATGCTCAGCTTTATCACTACCTATACAATGAGAAATTAAGCCCTGAGGAAATTATAGAAAATCATCCTTTCCTGGAGGCTCGTATGAGAGAGATATCCAGTGAAAGAGATCCTGAAGCAAAAATAAGACATTTGCATGCTGGAAGACTCTATCAGTTTCAGGTTCAATTGCACAATACAAATATTTCGCAGGCCTGGAAAAATCTGGATGCGCACGTATTGGCGGTTTGGGGAAAAGGAGACTACGTATCCAATAAAGAGGATCATGAATTGATTCGGGATATCGTCAATGCTTATCATCCGGGAAAAGGTAGTCTGGCTATGGTAGATGGTAATCACTGGTTTGAAAAAGCCAGTTCCGAAGCAGAAGCCTTTGAAAACCGCAGACTCCAAAAACAAGTTCCTCTGAATACAGAGATCTTCAATACTTTTAGTGACTGGATCAATAAGATTAGAGGAGTCTAGTCGCCTCTAAAAAAAATTAAGCAACATGTCATTGCGAGCCGGAAACTCCGGCGAAGCAATCCCCTTGTCAACAGATAATAGGATTTGATTCAAGGAGATTGCTTCGCCCTACATAAGGGCTCGCAATGACAGCTTTGCTGATATTTTTTAGAGGAAATATGGATCAGTCATGCCCAAGGGACTTACATGATCTTTCCTTTCAATGCATCTATTCTGGCAAGAGATTCTTCAATCCTTTCCATGCTCACTTTTTCTTCATCGATCAATTTCTTGATGATCGCTATGGCTTTGCTTGTTGCATCACCATCATAAAAGCGCCCATTATTGTTTGCGAAAACCAGGATATCTACTCCGGCATTCAGGCTCTTTTCGATGGCATCTTCGAGGCCGTAATTTTCGGTAATGGCTCCCATGTGCATATCATCAGAGATTACGACTCCTTTCCATCCCAGGTCTCCTCTTAAAACGCCATTGATCACCTTTTCGGAAAGCGTGGCCGGATATTCTGCATCCAGATTTTTATTGAATACATGAGCCGTCATTACCATAGTAGCCTTATCGGACTTTATGAGTTCTGCGAAAGGACTCAATTCATTTTCTGACCAGGTATCGGTGAGATCCGTGAATCCTGCATGAGAATCCGATTTTGCGCTGCCATGTCCGGGGAAATGTTTAAGGCAGGTCATTACATCATAGGCAGTATGCGCATCAATCACAGCTCCTGCATGTTTAGCAACGGTGGCCGCATTTGCTGAATAACTCCTTTCCTTATTTCCAATAGCCGGAGATGCGGGATTCACATTCACATCAGCCACAGGGGCAAAATTCAGGTTGATCCCCAGCTCAGCCAGGAGTGCTGCTGTACTATCGGCCCAGTTGCGTGTGGAATCCAGGTTGTCCATACTTCCCAGGTATTGGGCAGAAGCGCTGAAATCGGGGAAACCATATTTGGATTTGAGTCGATTTACCAGGCCATTTTCCTGGTCAATGGCGATCAGAAGTTTACTTTCTGTGAGCGCCTGTAAGTCATGGGCCAGTTTTTTCACCTGGGCTGGCGACACTATATTTCGAAGGCCTTTATGCTCTACATCATAATCGAAGAGGACAACCCCTCCCAGGTTCCTTTCTTTGATATCAGCGATGATACGATTGGTATCTGAGAGTTCCGTTCCTCTAAAACCAACCATCAGCAATTGGGCGATCTTTTGTTCGAGGACCACCTCATCGACGACTTCTTTCTTAGGTTCTGAACAGGAAAACAATAGGGGGATTAGGACAATAATGCTCAAATAGCGCATAACAGGGATTTATCAATTCTAGCTTACTTATACGGAACTAAGTTAGACAAGATTTGAAAAATCAATAGGATTTCTTTTGGATTCTTTGAATCAACTGTCCTGATGCCTGGATAATTCTTCTTTTTCCTCCGCTGCAGTTTTTTTTATTCCTGTGATAAAAAGAAAGAGTCCTCCGATCGCGAGACAAAGAGGAATCCATACCCATTGTATATTGGGGCCTCCCAGGCTTAAGAAAGCACAAAGGAATCCTACAAAGGTGATGATCGCACCAATCAGGCGATATTGCTGGCCAATAGGGGTTTGGACCTGTGGCATAAACCAGGGATCCTGAGTTTGCAGGATAACCCTTGCCATGAATTCATCTTCGGGCGAAATTCTAATTTGAAAGGCTTGTAGAAGGGAAGCATGTTTAAGAAAGCCTGGTAGACTTTCTTCTTTTATTACTTCGCAATTGATTCCTTCTGTGAGCAGCAGATTGGCGAAGTGGTTTGCTTCATGAATATTTTCGAAATTAGCAAGAATAATACGTTCGCTGTTCATGTTGTCTGGGGGTGTGAAAGTACGACAGATTACTGGATGAAGCGTAGTATTCGTTCGTTTGTAATGCTAATTAACGAATTATTGAGATTCAAGATTCGGTGAAATAAATATTTTCGCGAATAGTAAGAATCGATTGAATAGAAAATTATACACAATGAAATACTTTCTTCTTTCTCTTATCCTTTTATTTACTTTTTCCTGTAGTGAAAAGCAGACAGAACTTGCTATTGCTACAGAGGAAAAAAAGGAAGCTCTCCCGAATGTTCCTAAACCCGAAGGTGTTTGGAATGTAGGATTTCTCATCATGGATGGCGTTTACAATACCGAACTCACCGCTCCCATGGACATCTTTCAGCATACCATCTTTCATACTGATCCCGGCATGAAAGTTTTTACTATTGCTAAAAGTCTGGATCCGGTCAGGAGTTTTGAAGGATTGGTCATCACGCCCGATTATAGCTATAGTTCCGGAGAATATCCGAATATTGACATTCTGGTCGTACCAAGTGCTGAGCATCATCTGGACACGGATTTGGAAGATGAAGAAATGATCAAATTCGTAAGCGAAACCGGAGCAAAAACTCAATACAATATGTCGCTCTGTGATGGAGCATTTGTTCTTGCCAAGGCTGGACTGCTGGATGGATTGGAATCAACAACCTTCCCCAGTGATATCGACAAATACAAGAAAATGTTTCCCCAACTCAGTGTGCATCGAGATGTCATCTTTGTCCATGACCAAAATGCAATCACTGGAGCTGGTGGCGCCAAATCTTTTGAACCCGCCCTGTATCTCTGCGAATTACTTTATGGTAAAAAGGTCGCAGATGGGATCGCACGAGGCCTGGTAATCGATTGGGAAGTAGGGGAAATTCCTAAAAAGATTTTTTAGGAGGTGTTCATGTATTCTGGTGTTCTGGTGTTCTCGTGTTCTGTAAAATCACAAGAACACCAGAACACTATTCATCCTTCTGCCCTAAATGCGGGCAATCTTTCAAAGCCTGCATATCACTAAATGCGACTTCTGCTTTTTCATAACCAAAGGTCTCTCTGAGGCTTTTGGTATAATGATTATCTCCCATGCCCATGACGATATCTTCCATAGTCAACTGGCAGGGATGTTCGTATCCGGCAGCATGGGTAATCTCCAACATTTCTTTGCGGATGGTTTTGTTGTACTGATAGAATCGCTCGGATTTGAGCTGGGTATTGATGCCTCTTTGCAGCCATTTTGATTGAGTTGCTATGCCGGTAGGGCAACGATTGGTATGGCAAATCTGAGCCTGTATGCATCCGATAGACATCATGGCTTCCCGAGCAACATGGATGAGGTCTGCACCCATTGCAAAGGCCATCATAGCGGGAGCAGGCAATCCCAATCTACCCGATGCTATGAAAACGATTCTTTCAGCCAGACCTTTATCCTGAAAAAGCTTATAAATCTTGCTAAAGGCATATACAAACGGCAAGGCAACATGATCGGCAAAGGAAGGGGGGGCTGCACCTGTTCCTCCTTCTCCTCCATCAACAGTTATAAAGTCCGGCCCTTTTCCACTTGAAAGCATTAAATCTGCTAATTCTTCCCACAATTTCAGACTTCCTACCGCAGATTTTATGCCTACAGGCAGTCCGGTTTGCTCTGCAATTTCCTCTACAAAATCCAGCAACTCAACTACATTGCTAAAGGCAGTATGGCGTGCAGGGGAAAGGACATCCTTTCCTTTTTCTACCCCTCTGATACCGGCAATCTCTGCGGTGATTTTTTTACCTGGGAGTACTCCTCCTTTTCCTGGTTTGGCTCCCTGTGAAAGTTTGACCTCGATGGCTCTGACAAAAGGATTTTTTTCAACCAGTTCTTTCATTTTCTCCATGGAAAAATTCCCCTCCGGATTTCTTACTCCGAAATATCCCGTACCAAAATGAAACATAACATCAGCTCCATGTGAATGATAGGGGGAAAGACCTCCTTCTCCTGTATTATGATAGCAACCGGCTTTATGTGCCCCTTTATTTAAAGAACTCACCGCTGCTGCAGAGAGAGAACCAAAACTCATGGCAGAGATATTAACAACAGACATAGGACGAAAAGGCCGCTTCCGTTTATTGTAAGCGCCCATTACTTTTGCGCAGGGAAGGAAACTTTTATCTGTCTCATTGGGATGTCCTTTTTTAGTCTGGAAAGGAAGCATACTGGGATTGATGAATATATAGCCAGGACTATGGATATCCTGATCTGTACCAAATCCCTGGTAGTTGTTTTGCTCTTTGGCTGAAGCATAAATCCAACTTCTTTCTCTTCGATTAAAGGGTAGCTCTTCCCGATTGTTTGCAACGATGTATTGCCGCAGTTCCGGGCCTATACTTTCCAGCATATATCGTATATGTCCAATTACTGGAAAGTTGTGCTGGATGGTGTGATGTTTATTGAAAAATATATCCCGGATTGCGATGAGTGCAATCAGGAAAAGGGGATATGCCCACCAGGGAATAGCTGCAAAGAAGGATGAGATGGATGCCATGTTTCGAGTAATTTTTGCAGAAATTACTCAAGAGTGCCTATAAATTCAACCCCATCGATCAGGATTGAAAAAGGATGAGTGCGGTGATAAGCGCCAGAATAACATTGGCTATACCAAGACGGAAGATAATGAGGGGATCTTTAGATAGAATCCCGAGACTTGTACAAGCCAATAAAGCGAAAATGAAAATGGAGAAGGCATTGTAAATACCATAGTGGGGCCAGATGCTCTGTCCTTCCACTAGTTCAACGCTGTTCATCACTTTGTAAATGGGAGTGGTATAGGTGATCAAGCGATCTCCTTTCCCCAGAAAACCATACTTATCATAGTCAATAGGAAATTCAGACTTGTCTGTCTTAATTACACAATTGAGTTTATCGTCTGGACCTGTGGTCAATCGGGCTTCCAGCATTACCTGGACTTCAGATGCTTCAGATAGGAAATAGTCGGTGATAATCGTGAAAGTAAACAACAAACAAATTACAGAAGCGAGTTTTCCTACCCATGAGATTCTGGAAATCGGATGAACCCTAGTAGGTCGGCTTCTATTTTCTTTTCTTTTGTTTGTCGTCTGTTTGCTTTTATCCTCTGGTGGAGGATAGGAGCGGAAAGCTTCAGAGAAGTCGAAGGCTTCCTGGTAAGATTCCTGGTAGGCACGATTCTGGGGTTCTGCCTTGGGAGGAGTATAAGCCTGTTGTTCGTAGGTTTCTACTACAGGTTCTTTGGAAAAGGCTTCCGTAAAAATATTGGAATTTTCCTTCTTTTTTCGCGCCCTCTTTACCCGATAAATCTGGTCATAGCGATTATTATAGCTTTTCCGACTCTCTGCATCGCTGAGAACCTGATAAGCTTCATTGATCAACAGAAAGTACTCACTTCCGTCCGGATTAGGATTGCTATCCGGATGGTGCTCTTTGGCGAGTTTTCGGTAGCTTTTCTTAATTTCCGGCTGACCGGCTTCCCTGTCAACTTCTAATATGTGATAATAATCCTTGAACATATGTGGATGCAGACCTTAAATGAAATGGGGCTGCTCTTGTTTGTGGCCAGATAAGGATACCTAATTTATTTCACAATCTGGAGAGTATTTACCCCAAAGATTATGCCTAAGCTATATTTTCAGCTAAATAGAAGGCTACTTGTAAGAAATTTATAAATTATTGGAAATTTAGCTTCGTTTAACGTCAATTTCACATGAATCAAGCCTGGTACCTCGCATCAAATACTTACGAAATCTTTTCTCCAGCATTACTTGTTTATCCGGATCGAATCAAAGCGAATATTGATCGGATGATTGAAATTGCGGGAGATGTAAAAAGACTGCGTCCGCATGTAAAAACGCATAAAATGGCTCAGGTAGCAGAGATGCACCTGGAGCTGGGTATAAAGAAATTTAAGTGTGCAACCCTTGCAGAAGCCCGGATGTTGGCAGTAGCGGGAGCAGAAGATATCTTATTGGCCTATCAACCTGTTGGACCCAATATCCATATGTATTGCAAGCTTGCCGCAGCATTTCCCGAAGTAAGGTTTTCGGCATTAGTTGACACCCACACTATACTTCGAGCACTTTCGACTGCTGCAAGAACCCACAAAGTAGAAATTGGAATCTTCATCGACCTCAATCCGGGGATGAATAGAACAGGAATTCCAATCGGTAATGATGCACGGGCTCTTTACCAATTTATCTCTGCATTGCCGCAGGTTTATCAGGCAGGATTGCATGCCTATGATGGGCATTTCAGAGATCCGGATTTTGATAAGCGAAAATCTGATTCGGATGAGGCCTTTGAATCGGTATGGAGTTTTGAAAAGAGCTTATTGGAAGCTGGGCAGGAAGTTCCGGAGATCATTGCCGGAGGGAGTCCGACTTTCCCCGTCCATGCACAAAGAGATAGGGTAGTGCTGAGTCCAGGAACCTATGTATTCTGGGATGCGGGTTATGGAGAGAAAATGAGGGAACTCCCTTTTGAGCCAGCTGCACTTGTGCTAAGCAGAGTAATAAGTAAACCATCGAAAGATTTGGTATGCGTGGATTTGGGGCATAAAAGTATCGGTTCAGAAAATCCCATAGATAAAAGGGTCAGATTTCTGAATGTTGAAGTCGAAGAGTTTGTCGGCCATAGTGAGGAGCATTTAACCCTAAAACCTAAAGACCCTTCAAAAGTAGAAGTTGGGGATATCCTATATGGAGTTCCCTGGCATGTATGTCCTACGGTGGCACTTCATCAGGAGGCTTATGTGGTGAAGAATGAGCAGACGAAAGAAAGATGGGAAGTAGTAGCCCGGGATAGACTTTACGCCTTATAAGCAATAGATATAAACGAAAAAGCCATCCAATTTGGATGGCTTTTTCAATTTCTTTACAAATATATTCGCAGCGTCTGTGGTACTATCGTATTACGACGCGTTTTACCATTTCTTGTTTTCCTACTTGTACACGAATAAAGTAGAATCCTTTAGGCAGTGTGCTAAGATCAAATTTTGTTTCGAGATTGCTTTCTACTTCCTGAGAAGCAACTGTCTGGCCAATCAGGTTTACCACTTTAACTTCAAGTTTTTCCTGCAATAGATTTTCATTCTTGATATTCAAGAAGAATATTCCATTGGTAGGATTAGGGTAAACAACTAATTCAATACCAAGGTCGGCATCGAAGTTTTCATTTACAGGCCAGGGAGTATTAGCCATTACCTGAAGTGAAAAAGTTGCCAGCAAGGCGAAGAGTAAAAATTTTATTCTCATACTGCGCTTATATTCGAGTGTCAATATACACTTTTATACCGAAATCCATGCCATTTTGTTTCCCCATAAATAGGAAATTCATGAAAACGTGCAGAATTGCTCAAAATGCGTGAATAATAACTTACCCTATATAGACAAAGCCTAAAGACTTTTCCCCTACGAAGAATAATTTTCTCAAATAGAGAATGCTTCCTACCTTTGCCCCCATTCCAGAATATTTTTAAACCAATATAATATGTCAAAAGCAGATATAGTAACGGCAAAAGGGACGATGAAGGTTGAGTTTTATGACAAGGATGCTCCCAACACGGTGGCTAACTTTCTCAAGCTTTCTAAAGAAGGCTTTTATGATGGCCTAACCTTCCATCGCGTTATTCCAGACTTTGTGATTCAGGGAGGTTGCCCTAATGGTACAGGTACAGGTGGCCCTGGTTACAAAATTGATTGTGAATTGGAGGGTGATAATCAGTTCCATGACCGTGGAGTTCTTTCTATGGCTCACGCTGGAAGAAATACCGGTGGTTCTCAATTCTTTGTTTGTCACAACCGTCAAAACGTAGCTCACCTTGACAGAAACCATACTTGCTTTGGGAAAGTTGTTGAGGGACAAGAGGTGATTGATGCCATAAGAGCGGGTGATAAAATTGAAAAGATTGTAGTTACCGAAGAGTAAAACATACATTCTGATGAAAAAGGGAGGCATAAGCAATTATGTCTCCCTTTTTTAGTAGAATCATTTGAAGGGAAAATGCCCGAATTAAGGCCTGCTTCAGCCGGAAATTTCTATATCAAGTGAATATTCGTACTTTGGTTTACATCCTTTTTGGGTGAAAGAATCCTGATAGGAAATCAAAAAGAATTTCGAGGCAATTGGGATTGTGGATGAACTTTATTCCTCAGACAAGCCATATAATCGTGCATCGATTTGCATGACTCCTTCTATTTCCCCGCTGCTGACTTCTATATCATTGGCAAAAATCCGAAGGGTATAATTGCCGGGAGCGAGATTTATTCTTTCTACTGCATCATGACTCAGGATGAGGTCATATTCTTTCCCTTCGATTGGCGTACCTAGCCAGTCTCCTTCTTCTTTAAGTGGAACGATAGCCGTGAATTCCTGAATTTCGTGGGTGCTGTCTTGCTCCAGGAAAATAGAAAGTGGGAGGTCGTTTCGGGAAATTTTATTGTAATAGGTAATGGTGAGTTCCAGCTTTGCATCCAATTCGCCAAACTCAGGGCCTACCTTTACATTGTACTGGCAGGGCTCATTGGTATATAGCGTAAAATTCTGGAGTTTATAGTCTCCTTTCCAAATAGGCGCGATATCACTGCATCCAAATAAGATGAGTGTGATAGTTGCTATGATGATGAATGCCTTCTGGGTTTGATAGACCATTGTTCTGGTTTCATTTCCCTTAACCAAAATTAGTTAAGGTTTTTGAGAAAAAAAAGTTTTCGAGATTTGTTCATTTGAAAAGGGGGAATATATTAAAATCAGGATAATTGAATAAATCTAAAGAAATTAAACCCCCGTCTTAAAACTAAGAACGGGGGTTTATTAGCATGTAAAGAAAGTGTGAATTATCGTCCAGCGAGTACACTTTCTGTTATTTTCTTATTAGGATTCTTTACGACTCCCATATTTGTAAACTTGGCAACCCTATTGATCAAAAGATCTTGAGTTTCCAGTTGTTTTAGTTCAGTTAAATCCTCCAGAATTTTGGCCTTAACACCCTCAAAGACTTCTTCCGGACTTTTATGAGCGCCTCCTACAGGTTCTGAAATGATCCCGTCGATGATACTCAGCTCAAGGTTGTCGCTGGCGGAGAGTCTAAGTGCTTCAGCCGCTTGCTCTTTATTTTCCCAGCTTCTCCACAAAATACTGGAACAAGACTCGGGAGAGATAACAGAGTACCAGGTATTTTCCAGCATATACACTCTATCTCCAATCCCAATGCCGAGGGCTCCACCAGATGCTCCTTCTCCAATTACGATACAAAGAATAGGTGTCTTTAGGGCAGACATTTCCAAAAGATTTCTGGCAATGGCTTCTCCTTGTCCTCTTTCTTCTGCTTCCAGTCCAGGATATGCGCCAGGTGTATCTATTAGAGATACGACAGGCAATCCGAATTTTTCAGCTAGTTTCATCAACCTCAAGGCTTTTCTATAGCCTTCAGGATTGGGCATACCAAAATTGCGGTATTGGCGCTCTTTGGTCGTCCTTCCTTTTTGCTGACCGATGAAGACGATGCTTTGGTCTCCAATCCTTCCTATCCCTCCGATCATAGCTTTGTCGTCCCGATAATTTCTGTCTCCGAAGAGCTCAACAAATTCGTCGGTAATGGCATGTATATAATCCAGTGAATAGGGCCTTTCCGGGTGTCTGGAAATCTGGACCCTTTGCCAACGACTAAGGTTGCTATATATGTTGACTTTGAGTTCTTCTATCTTTTTTTCCAGCTCTCCAGTGGCTGCATCCATCTCCACACCGCTTTCTCCCGCAATTTGCCTCATTTCTTCCAGCTTACTTTCGAGCTCCACAATAGGCTTTTCAAAGTCAAAGATGTTTTTTGCATTCATAGGGTAAAAACGTTACACAAATCAATTTACAAAAATATTCCCAAATCCTGTCCCTCTTCTACAGGTCCTTCCCCTTAAAACAAAGCCTGCCATTTTCTGGCAGGCCTCAAAGGTAATAAATTTCGTAAACAGTCATTCAGTATTACTCAAATTTACATTCAATCTCTCTCTGAGGTATTAGAAAGAGCTTGAAATTGCCTTGAGCGTTGCATTAGCGTTTGTCGATGGAAACATAATCTCTGCTGCTTTCCCCAACATAGATTTGTCTTGGACGACCAATTGGCTCTTTATTCTGACGCATTTCCTGCCACTGAGAAATCCAACCGGGAAGTCTTCCAAAGGCAAACATCACAGTGAACATATTCACAGGGATTCCTAAAGCTCTGTAGATAATACCTGAGTAGAAGTCTACATTAGGGAAGATTTTGCGTGTTGCAAAGTATTCGTCATCAAGTGCTGCAATTTCCAGTCCTTTGGCGATATCCAGTACAGGATCATCCGTATCTAATTGATCGAGGACTTTATCTGCATATTTCTTAATAACCCTCGCTCTGGGGTCAAAATTCTTATAAACTCTATGCCCAAAGCCCATCAGACGGAAAGAGTCTTCTTTGTCTTTGGCTTTGTTGATATACTTGGCCGTATCTCCGCCATCATTTTTGATGTCTTCCAGCATCTCCAGTACCTTTTGGTTAGCACCTCCATGAAGCGGTCCCCAAAGGGCATTATTTCCGGCAGCAATAGCTGCAAAAAGATTTACATGAGAAGAACCCACAAATCTTACAGTAGAAGCCGAACAGTTTTGCTCATGATCTGCATGAAGGATGAGGAGGGTATCCAGGGCTTCTTCGATCACCGGATCAACTTTCCCAAACATCATATGCAGGAAGTTGGCGATGTATCCTAAAGAAGGATCAGGATCTATATAGTCCAGCCCTTGCGAACGGCGATATACATAAGCCGCCATCGTAGGCATGTTTGCAATCATTCTATAGATAGCCTTTCTGCGAACTCCTTCGTCGCTCCAGGTATCAAGGGTCCCGGGATAAAATCCGGAAAGGGAGTTGAATACAATTGAAAGCATACCCATAGGGTGGGTGCCATCTGGTAAAGAGTTTAGAATTCCTTTTACTCCATCAGGCAGATCCCTGCATGCCGACATTTCTGCTACAAATTCATCCAGTTGGGACTGGGTCGGCAATTCTTCGTGTAAAAGGAGATAAACTACTTCGAGGAAAGAAGCATCTTCTGCCAGTTGTTCAATGGGGTAACCTCTGTGTTGTAAAACCCCTTTTTCTCCATCAATAAATGTGATTTTGCTGGCTGTAGAACCTGTGTTTTTAAAGCCTGTGTCGAGGGTAACATATTTACTTTGTCCTCTCAGCTTTCCTATATGAATACCTTTTTCGTTGTAAGTACCGGTTAGAACGGGAAACTCATAGGCTTCTCCATCAATATTAAATGAAACGCTCTCGGTTTTATCGGATATTTCAGACATGGGTTTGGATAAATTATCGTTGTTCGTAGCTAGAATTTAGCCTCAAAAATATACATTCGGGGAGGAAATTAAAAATTAGCATCCCCCTTTACACGCGAGTATTATCGGCTTTTTATTCAGTATATGCAATTTTATAAAATTATTAATACCTATTGTCCTGTATAATACACATCTGCAGTATTTATAGCTCATCCATCTCCCGCAAAGCTTCGTAAAATCCACCATTGAGTATTGGGAATCTACACCAGGTTTTTGGGTCAAGATTTTCGTCATCCAGGTGGAAGGAAGGCGCATATCTTTCGCGCTTCCATTGATTTCTGGACCAAAGCAGGAAAAACTTTCGGATGTAGCCTTTCAAAACCGAATCTGGATAAGTACCTCTCAAGGTCTTGAAAACTTCTACTGGAGATTTATAATCCCTGATGGCAGCTTTTTCTATATCATCCAGTACACCATAAGGCATAAGGTCCGATTCATCCGTCTGGGTTTGCTCAGCAGGTCTCAGCTCTGCGGTAGGCTTTAAGGCATTTACAAAACGGAGGGCCGGGATGTCAAGTTCTTTCTCTGCCCACACCAACCATTCCAATAAACTGTCTTTATCCATACCTCCCAGCGGAGCCAAACCCCCTGAGGTGTCTCCATCCATGGTTGCATAGCCCACTGCTGCCTCACTTCTATTAGAGGTAGTAATCAAAAGGGCATTTCTGATATTGGCCAGCATCCAGATTCCCGGAGATCGAAGGCGAGCCTGGATATTCTGCAAAGCGATATCATCTTTTTCCCAGCTCAGTTCACGACCGATTGCTTCAGCTGCCAGGTCTTTATAGGCTTTGTGTAAAGGTTCAACATTCCAGTTGTGGAAATTGGCTCCAAGGCCCAATGCTAATTCTCGTGCACTTTCCAGGGTATCTTCTCCGCTATTTTCTGTTGCCTGATACACACAGGTGAGCAATTGCTCCATATAGGGTTTGCTGTCATCCAAAGCTGCGTAGGCAATCCGTTCCCTGAATTTTTCTGCTCCCATTTCTGATTCCGCACGCCTTAGTGCATGTGCACAAAGGACCGCGCTGGAGGAAGAATCTGCTCCTCCGGATAAAGAAAGCATAAAGCCTCTACTTCGACTTTTTCTCATGTAGTCGAAAAGGGCCAGACTTTCTGCCAGATAAAATTCCTCTTCCTTGCTTTCGATGGGAGCAATATTGGGTTCTGATGCCCTATCGGATAGTTCTTTATAGGGATCCTCTGAAATGATGAGGTTTTCGGGGAACTCGGGTTTAAAGTTGAAAGACTTTTTCCGGTGTATATGTACCCGTTCTATATCCACAATAGCTGAGGCTATTTGAAAATCATCATAGGAGAAACGCTTATTTCTGACCAAAAGATCACCTGCCTGTGCAATCAGGATTTCGCCATCAAAAATGATTCTCCCTGCTTCATTTCCCAGCAGGTTGCTATATACATAGGTGCAATTATAAGAGCGGGAAGCTTCTGCTACCAGGCCTTTGCGGACATGTGTTTTTCCAAAAGCGAAATTGGAGGCACTTGGATTGAGAATGAGGTCTACATTATTTAGGTAGTGCCTTTGGGCAGGTCTGATCCCGTTCCAGGCATCCTCACAAATTTCAAAACCTATTCTCACTCCTCCGATTTCGAAGATCAGGTCTCCGAAATCATAATGATTGTCTTTCCACTCATAGGCGACAATCACATTTTCTTCCCAGGGTTTGAACCATCGAGGCTCATAATAAATACCATCCCCGGCCAATTCCTGTTTGGCGACAAAGCCCATGATCTCCTGATCATGGATGAGGGCTACAACATTGTACAGGCAATTTTCATATTCCATCGGAAGACCGACAGAAACAGTGATTCCCACACAGGCTTCTACGATTTTTTCCAGGCTCTCAAGTGAGCTCTTTAGTACATAATCATTAAAGAAAGTATCCTCACAGCCATAGCCACTAATGGCCATTTCCGGCAGGCAGAGTACCTGGACGGAATCCGCTTTTGCAGCTTCAATTGCGTGAAGGATGTGTTTGAGATTACTGGAGAAAGCCAGTGGCGTCTGGTTGAGACAGGATCCTGCGATCTTGAGGTGTTTCATTAATATATGATACTGATTAACAGCTGGATTTGTTGGCAAATTAGAAAATTATTGGGAGATGTCGCTCAGGATGCTAGTGTTGGTACTTTCAACATCTTATTCTCGTTTTTTGCGTACAAATCTGTATCTTTCGCCCCATTAACCCAAAGCCTTTCTATGCAAGAAACGTTTGCCCAAGAGGAACAGCTGGATAATCAGGCTGAATCCACTTCTGGAAAATTCACTTTGCCCAACGGAGTTCAGGACTTTCTACTCGAGATGGCAGGTGTCTATAAATTCATCGCCCGATTCTTTAAAGACGTATTTCGCCCGCCTTATGAATTTAAGGAGGTGCTCAACCAATGCTATATCATTGGATATAAAACATTACCGCTAATCATTTTTACCGGTTATATCGGAGGAATTGTATTTACCCGTCAATCCCGGCCAAGTCTTGAATCATTTGGAGCCGTCTCCTGGTTGCCATCCCTGGTAGGAGTCGGGATCATACGCTCTTTGGGGCCATTGATTGCAGGATTGATCGGAGCAGGTAAGATCGCTTCTAATATTGGGGCAGAATTGGGATCGATGAAGGTAACCGAGCAAATTGATGCGATGGAGGTGTCCGGAACCAATCCTTTTACCTATTTGGTGATCACCCGGGTTCTGGCCTGTATGTTTATGATCCCCTTATTGGTAATCTTTACAGATACCCTGGCCATGCTGGGAGGCTTTACTTCTATTTATTTTAATGAGGGAACGAGTTTCACCCTGTATTGGGCAGAGGCTTTTAGTGTATTGAAAATGGAAGACATTTTTGCCTCAACCCTCAAATCCCTGCTTTTTGGCTTTGCAATCGGGATTATCGGTTGTTATAAGGGCTTTACTTCCAAGAAAGGGACTGTTGGAGTAGGTAAAGCTGCAAACTCTGCTGTGGTATTGTCCATGTTTATGATCTTCGTGATTGACCTCATCACCCTACAGATCATGACTTTTGTTAGAACCCTAATTTACACCGTCTAGGATGCCTAGTATAGATTATTCACCAGATAAGATCATCATTGAAGTCGAGCATTTGCAAAAACGCTTTGGTGACAATGTGGTACTTACTGATATAAATATGGTCCTCTATGAAGAGGAAAACCTGGTGGTATTGGGGAAATCCGGAACAGGTAAATCTGTTCTGATAAAATGTATGGTAGGCTTGATCAAAGCAGATGCTGGTAAGCTCAATGTATTGAACAAGGATATCATGACTGCCAATACCTATGAGATGGATGAATTGAGAAAGCAAATAGGTTTCTCTTTTCAAATGTCTGCCCTTTATGACTCCATGACCGTAAGAGAAAATCTCGAGTTTCCGCTAAAGCGTAATGAGCCTGATGTCGGCCGGGGAGAAATGAATGATCGCGTGGAGGAAGCCCTACATAATGTGGGTCTTTTATATGCGATTGATATGATGCCGGTTGAGCTTTCAGGGGGTATGCAAAAACGTGTCGGTATTGCGCGAACGTTGATCCTGAATCCCAAGATCATACTCTATGATGAACCTACGGCAGGATTGGATCCCATTACGGCAAAAGAAATCAACGAATTGATCCTGAGTGTACAGGAGACTTATAAAACTTCTTCCATCATTATTACCCATGATTTGACCTGTGCCCGTATGACTGGGAATCGGATCAACCTCATGGCAGATGGCGAATTCCCGATCAAGGGAACCTATGAAGATTTGCAGAAGATCAGTGATCCACGACTGGCACCTTTCTTCGAATACTCTTCCTCTTAATTAGATTATTATTAATTCAGAATAATGGACAACGAACGTACAAAACTCATCAAACTCGGCTCCTTTGTAGTGGTGGGTGTGATTTTTTTCATTTTCATTCTTTACCTCATTGGCAGGCAGCAAAATCTATTCGATAAAACTTTCCGTGTTCAAACCGTTTTCGAGAATGTAGATGGTTTACAGAAAGGAAGTAGTGTATGGTTTGCAGGAGTGAAAATCGGAACCGTTAAAAGCATTGATATTGAAAGTAGCACAGCGGTAAAACTTACGATGAATATCACTGCTGACAATAAGAAATTTATCAAAAAGGATGCTACAGCAAGCATTGGTTCTGATGGGTTTATTGGGAATAAATTGGTGATTATATCCGGAGGAAGTTCTTCGGCAGAAGTAATCGATAATATGGGCTTGCTTAAAAGTGAGAGCGGTACGGGATTGGATGAGCTGATGGCAACTTTTCAGGTAACCAATGATAATCTTCAAGCCATCACAACGGATTTCAAAGGGATTACCAATGGGATTGTCAGTGGTAAAGGAACTGTAGGGGGACTTTTTAATGATTCCACTATGTATGCCCAGATTCAGGCAAGTATTCGCGAAGCTCGTCTAGCCAGTTTTAATACGAAAAACGCTACCAAAGAATTATCTGACATGATGGCCAACATTAATGCAGGTAAGGGTATGGCTGGTGCTTTACTAAATAGTCCGGAATATGAGAAGCGTCTGAATGAAAGTGTTCAATCTGCGCAGGCTACTATCCAGAATGCAGCTGGTACGATGAAAAGGGTTGATCAAATTACGCAGGACCTGAATGTGCTGGTGAAAGATTTGAATAATCCTGATTCTCCTTTAGGTGTATTAATGCAGGACTCTGTATTTGCCCGTAACCTTCAGGAGACTATGCGTAATCTGGAAGGAAGTACAGATGAGTTGGATGAAACCTTGAAAGATGTTCAAAAGAGTTTCCTGATGCGTGAAAGAATTTTCCGCAAGAATAAAGAATACCGCAAATCCAATCAGAAAAAAGAAGCTGCTGAAGCGAATGGGGAAAGCCCCAGAGGCAACTAAGATATTTCGGTACGGGAAGGAATTTATTCCTTCTCGTATCCATACTCTTTCAGGCGAGCTTTGATGTCAAGTTTTATTCCTTCTCTGGCTGCTTTCTTCCACTCTTCTTCTGCCAGTTCGGGAACACCAGAGACTGCATAATAATCTCCCAGGAGTACAAAGAATATCGGATCATTTGCTCCGGATAATCTATCGAGGATTGTTTTAGCCTCCTTAAGCGCTTGACCGCTTTTATCAGATTCTCCTTTAAGTTTGTGCATTTCCCCTAGACCCAAATGAGTCCTTATCAGGCTGAAATCATCCTGAGCCGCAATTTTCTTCAATTTATTATAGGCATACTCAGCCGCGGAATAATCCTGCGTTCTGCTGGAAGCTTTTCCATAATAGTAAAGGAATTGACCTTGATTGGGATAATACTCTAAGGCAAACTCTGCGTCTTTATATAATTGATCATAATCTCTGGCAGAATTGGATGCATTGAGCAATTCCAACCAAAGCTCAATTTGCATAGGTTGTTTTTCCAAAGCGCTTCTTACAGCATCCAAATCTGGAGCAGCCCCTCCTGCAACATTGTTCCCCAGTCTTCCTTGCAACATAATCGCTTCAGGATTATTCGGATGTGCTTCATTGAATATTTCAAGAAGTCTGCTCAGCCTTCCCCGAACTGTAGCATCACTGTCTGCATAGGGGAGGAGTTGCTGAATAATATTCATTTTGCCTTGCCACTCAATCAGGGGGTTTGCAAAGGCTCTGAAAAGGTACTCATCAGACTTCTCAATCTGATTTTGTTTTTTATAATAGTCAGCCAGGTAAAGGAGAGCGAAACCATTGTCCGGGTCTTGCTCAAGAATGGCATTCAAGGTTGAAACTCCTTCCTCAAATCTGCCCAGTCTATAGAGCATTTCATATTTTCTTTGGTAAATGCCTGTATCGGTATCTCCGATCTCCAGCAGTTCATCCAAGCTTTCCAGGGCTTCCTCATAATTCTCTCTTTCCTTTTCCACCTCAAACTTTCTCAAGCTTATCAAACGGCTTATACCTTTCTCTTTTTCCAATTGGTCTAGAACTTTCAGGCCACCACTCGCATTGCCGCTTTTGAAATACAGCTCTGCCAGGTCCATTTTTTCCGTAGATTTCTCCGGGAAACTTAGGACCAGATCGCTTTGGGCATTGATGGCTCTGTCTATATCGCCACCAGCTCTTAGGGCACGGACGAGAAATTTGTGGTACCAATAATTATCGGATTGTCCTTTTACCGCTTGTTGAGAAAGCTCAATTGCTTTTTCATAGTTTTTCTGATCCAGATAAATGCGGGCACTATTATATTGAGCGGGATGATTATCAGGATCTGCTTCGAGTACTTTTTCAAAAAGACGGAGAGCTTCATCAAAATTGCCTCGCATCATTTGGGTGCAGCCTTCCACGAAATCACGCTCTACCTCTTCATTTTCTGTCAACTCATCTTCAAAGAGTTTGAAAAATTCAGTAAGATCAGGCTCGACATATGCTTCTTCTTCCGCGGAAGCCTGTAAACTCTTTGCTTGCATGTCCCTAATGTCCTTTGCTCCTTTACAGGATGTAAACACTACGGTAGCAGCGAGCAAGAGGAATATGAGGGATGGAATTCGCATTGGGCTTAATTTCTTTACTTAGGGAACGTATAAGTTCCTAAAATCTTTCTTTAAATACCAGTAAAGTATGTTGAGGTTACATCATAGGGCGAATTTCATTCCAGAAATTCGCTATATGGGCAGATACTATCTGCATGTGTAGGTATAACGAAGAAGGGAGGGGAAATATTGATCGATTGCGAAATGCAGTGTTCTGGTGTTCTCGTTTTCTTGTGTTCGGGTGATTTTTCGAGAACACGAGAACACATGAATACCTGCGAACTGTAATCGTCTCTGACGATTACTTCCCCGTATGCCCAAATCCTCCGGCGCCTCTTTCAGTTGCGCTGAGTTCCTGAACTTCTACCCAGTCAACTTGCTCGTGTTTGGCAATGACCATTTGGGCGATACGCTCTCCTTTTTCGATGGTAAAAGGATCCTTGCTTAGATTTACGAGGATGACTTTGATTTCTCCTCTATAATCAGCGTCTATGGTACCGGGCGTATTTACGAGGCTAATGCCATGTTTTATAGCCAGACCACTGCGTGGCCTTACCTGAGCCTCATATCCGATAGGGAGTTCCATGAATAGACCGGTAGGGATAAGGGTTCTTTCGAGGCTATCGAGGGTAATAGCTTCTTCATTGTTGGCATAAAGATCTACTCCGGCAGAGGCAGGAGTGGCATATTTGGGCAAAGGATTGGAAGATGTATTGATGATCTTAACCTGGAGCATTGGGGTAAAATATTTAAGAAATAAGTGCGTCGAATTTTGCAGCCAAATCAAAATCATAGTCTGTAAGGCCGCCAGCGTCATGTGTACTGAGGCGTACCTCTACTTTATTGTACACATTGAACCACTCTGGATGGTGATTGGCTTTCTCCGCCAGAATAGCAGCCTGACTCATAAAACCAAAAGCCGATACAAAATCTGAAAACATAAAGGTCTTCTCAATTCCTTCATTCTTAAATTCCCAGCCAGAAAGTACAGAAAGTTTTGGCCCGGCTTCTTCAGAATTATAGGTTTTCATCGACTATTTTTTTTAATTTGAACTTATAATCATTGACAAGATAGGTACTAATAGGCGATTGTCCATAGTCAATTAAATAAATGAATCTATCATCTTGATTGACAATGCTCAAGGAAAAAATATCCGGACAATTCTAAGTATGAAATGGAGTATTTTGCTTTCTCAACAAGAGCATCCATGCAAGCTGACCTCAAGATAATCAAGATCCTTTTTTCCCTCTTTGGTATCTTGCTTCTGCAGGGGACTGAAGCAAGGGCTAGCCAGCCCGTGCGGATTTTTGGAAATATATTAAATGATGAGACCCGGGAAATATCCCTGAGTTTCAGAGAGCATCCTTTGGCTGAGATGGAAACCATCAAAGCTAAACTGGATCGTCAGGGTAATTTTCAACTCAAATTGAACATTGAAAAGGCGCGGCCCTGTTATCTGCGCTATGGCAGGGAGCAAAGTGTTGTCTACCTTTTCCCAGGAGATCGTATTGACCTGATTGCAGATGCTGAGTCTTTTGATGAAACCCTGGTCTTTACCGGCTATGGCTCCGGAGTAAATGCCAGCCAGTTTTTGGCGGCTTTCTTCCTCAAGTTTGAAGACAAACTATTTAGAAGAGAAGCAAATAACCGCATCAAAGAAGCATCTCCAGCTTCCTATCTGGAATACCTCAGCCGTCAGAAAGAATACAAACTCAATTTTCTCGATGAGAATAAGGATTTGCCGGAAGATTTTGTAGACTATATGGCGAAAAGGATAGAGTATATGTGGGGAAGAGATTTACTCGAATACCCAGTCAAACATGCCTATCTGAATGAATTGCCCTATGAACGGGTACCCGTAGGGACATCCTATTATGGCTTTTTAAATGAACTCAATATACAGGATAAAGAAGCCTGGGAACTGAGAGAATACCAGGACTTTCTGGATGCTTTCTTTGCCTATGAATATAGCAAAGTGATCAGCAAAATGAGTCCTTCCTCCCGTTTTGCCTATCTCTATGATCGTGCACCGGATTATTTGACTGGAATGCCCTTAAGTGTATTCCGAGCCCGTAGCCTTATGCATGCGATTCAATACCTGAATCCAGGTGATGTACTGCCTCGGTATTTTCAGTTTGTAAACTCTGAAGAAGGATTGGCATTGAAAGAATATCTGGAATATGCCTTTAAAGATATTCTGGCTTTGGCTCCGGGAAATCCTGCTCCGGATTTTAGCCTGGAAGATCGTGAAGGGAAAATGGTTAGCTTGAGTGATTATCAAGGGAAAACCATATACCTGCATTTCTGGGCCAGTTGGTGTGATCCCTGTAAAAACGAACTAAGTTATATCAATAAGTTGGCCTTTGAGTTTTCGGATGAAGACATAGTCATACTAAATGTTTCTTTGGATGAATTTCAAAAAACCTGGCTACAAAAAGTAGAGGAGACTCAATTGGCAGGAATTCATGTTTGGGCAAAAGGATTGTGGTCAGAAGTTCCTATGTCTTATGGCATCAGGACCTTGCCGGGATACATGATTATTTCAAAGGATGGGACCATTGCAAATGCTTCTGCATTTGCTCCCAGCAATCCCGAAGCCTCGGCACAAATTTTGCGAAATTTACGCTAGAATTTTTACGGGCAGAATTTTACGAATGTTAGAATAAGACGAAATTTTCTCGTAAATTACCAAACGAATCTTCTCAATACTCCTTATATGTGGATAGACAGGTATAGTTGGCTGACTATATTTAAAAACCTTTCTCTTCCTTGTTGCTCTAAATTTTTACTTTTCCTCATTTTCACCTCCTTTGTATTCGACACAATGGCGGTTACTTATTATGTATCTCCTACAGGTAATGATCTGAATACAGGCCTTACTGCGGCAGATCCCTGGCAAACTATTGATCGGGTCAATCTGGCAGCAATAGGCCCTGGTGATGAAGTCCTCTTTGAAGGTGGACAAACCTTTGTTTCTGCAAACGGACTTTTCTTTACCGGTGCCCGAAGTGGTACTGCAGCAAACCCTATCATAATTTCCAGTTATGGAACGGGTAGAGCAACTCTAAATGTCACAGGTGCACATGCTTTCGTAGCCTACGAATGTGCGGGTTTTGAAATAACAGACCTGAATTTTGTGGGTGCAGGTAGGCTAGTGAATAATTTTGCGGGCATCGTATTTTACTCAGACACAGGTACGCCTGTCATCCCTAATCGCTATGAGCACGTGCTAATCAGTAGAGTTGAAGTATCTGGCTTTAACCTCGGAGGTATCAAATTTCAGGGTACTGAGATTTATAGAGGTAGTGGAGGAACTCAGGCGTCCAGTGGTTGGGAGAGCGTATCAATCACTTATGCAGATGTACATGATAATGGGGATTTTGGCATCGAAATCATCGGTGATTGGTTGACAGGAACTACGATCTATCCCAATAGAGACATTTTAATCCAAAACTGTACCGCCTATAATAATCCCGGTCAAAACGGATTGACTACAGAGCATACCGGTAATGGGATTGTGGTAGGAAATGCAGAAGATGTTCTGATAGACCTATGTGTGGCTTATAATAATGGAGCCGATAATGTCGCCAATAATGGAGGACCCGTAGGAATCTGGCTTTGGGATACCAAAGATGGGATCATCCAAAGCAGCGAATCCTATGAAAATAAAACCAATAGTACCAAGGATGGTGGAGGTTTTGATTTGGATGGAGGATGTGTCAATTGTGTGATACAGTACTGCTATTCACATGATAATGACGGCGCCGGTTTTCTGCTGGCAGAATTCGGAGAGTCCCGTGACATGATCAATAACACCATTCGCTATAATATCAGCCAAAATGATGGCCGCGACAATGATTATGCAGGCATACAGTTTTGGCGTGATGCCGTAACTCCGGGTACGGGTGTACTCGACCAATCCTATGTGTATAATAATGTAGTTTATATCGGCGCAGGTGCAGGAGCAGCTCCCGCAGCTATTCGTTCTATAAGTGGAGCCATAACCAATGCAAAGGTCTCAAACAATGTCTTTATTACTGCGGATGGTATTCGCATGGTGGATAAACAGTTTGCAACGGATCTGGATTTTGCAGGAAATGCCTACTTCAGTTTGACAGGAGTCTATGAATACAATGAGGCCGGAACTGTATATGGAAATTTGGCTGCCTGGAGAGCTAGCGGACAGGAAATGGTCGGGCTCACCAATGTAGGTCTGGAGATTGATCCTCAACTGGTAAATGCCGGAAATGGAGGAATCATTGGAAATCCAAACAATCTTCCGACCCTCAATGATTATACCCTACAAGCAGGTTCACCCTTAGAAGATGCAGGTCTGGATCTCAATACCTTATTTGGGATCAATGTGGGAGCTCGTGATTTTTATGGGACTACAGTACCCGTAAATACAACCCACGATATTGGGGCTTATGAAACTCCGGGGGCGACGCTTTCTGCCAGAGACATCAAATTCTTTGGAGAAAGACTTAAGAATGGAACGGTCTTCCTCCGTTTTGATCTGGGACTGGAAGAAATGCCGGAATCATTGATCCTCGAAAGAAGTCTGGATGGAGAAAATTTCGAGTTTGTCCTGAATCCTGAACTTAAAAGTAGAATAGGGCATACCTATGATTATAGATCCCCTTCCACAAAGGTCTTTTACAGATTGGGCTTAGAAGACTTGAATGGCGAAGTAAACTACTCACGCATTCTGGAAATCTTTGCCTTCGAAAATCAGGAATTCATGCAGGTTTTCCCCAATCCGATCAAAGAAGATTTGGGAATCTTTCTGAGGAGCCCGATCAGCCATAAAGAGGTGGTTGTGGAGTTAATCGACTTGCAAGGCAAATCTGTCTTAAAACAAACCTTAAATCCAGTACAGGATAGCCTTAGCCTTAAGGTCCCGAACCTTCCGAATGGTTTGTATACCTTGATGCTAAAAACCCCCCTCTCAATAATGCGACAACAAATCTTAATTGATAAATAAAAAAAGGCCGGATCATCTCCGGCCTTTTTTGTTTTATAAGCTTTGTATCTATTCACGGATTACATTCACCTTAAAGCGCAATACTTTATTGCGTTCATTAAAGTTTCCGGTTACGGTTATAGATTTATTAGCCATGCCGGGACGATTTTTTGAATTGTAGGAAACTTCTACAAATCCTTCCCCGCCCGGTTCGATTTCATCTTTGGACCAATTGGGAGTTGTACATCCGCAAGAAGGTTTTACTCTCGTGATCTTTAGGGGTTGATCTCCAGTATTTTTGAAACGGAAGATATGGCTGGGTTGAGTCCCTTCCTTTACCTCTCCGAAGTCAAAACTTTCTTCTACCCACTCAATGTTGGTCTGTGGCATCTCCTCTGCGATCTGCATATAAGAAGGTTTGGCAGGAGCAGCCGGGGCTGCAGCTGGAGGACTAACTGCAAAATTTGAATTGTTTGCAGGCTTCACTTTCAATTCCTGAGCTTTTTCCGGATGAGGTTTTACTTTTAGTTCCTTTTCAGGGCTACTACTTTCAAGCTGAATAACTCTGGGATCGTTGATATCAACAGCTTTTGGGCTATTGGCCAACTCCTCTCTTTTGATTTTGGCAGCCATATACACAGCTTTTTGCCGTTCTGCATATCGGAGTACCTGCAATTGGAGATCAGCAGGCAATTCCTTCATTACCTGTTTGAGTTCTTTATTAACTTTTGGTTTCTTTTCTGTGTCTTGGGCATTGGATTTCGCTGGGTAAAGCATGGCAAGGCCAGCGATTAACAATGCAAGAGTCATATGATTGATCTTCATATACAATGATTTTTGGTTCTTTCTGCTATAACGTTAATCAGTCGAAAGTGTTGTTTAATTCTGGTATCTTTGACTGAACTTTGGACGTATAAATTACAGGAATTATCCTGAATTAAGAATAGAATGTCTGTAAAAGAACTTACACATATATCCCTCCAGGTCAATGGCATGACCTGTAACAATTGTGCCCTCGGAGTGGAAAAATACCTGAAAAAAGAGGGAATGGAAGGGGTCTCTGTTGATTTTGCCAATGGAGAGGTGGAATTTGAGTTGCTAAACGAAAGAGAGATTCCCCGGATCATAGAAGGAATAGAAAGCCTTGGTTATGAGGTAAGTACGGAGGAAGAAGGAGAAGATGAAACGAAAGGCTTATCAAAGCTGGAAAGGCGTTTTTACCTTTCTGCTATTTTTACTTTGCCCCTTATCCTGCATATGTTTGTCTCATGGCATTGGCTTCACAATACCTGGGTTCAATTAGTATTAGCCAGTCCGGTATTTATTATCGGAATGATTCATTTTGGAGTTTCTGGATGGAAATCCCTGAAAACGGGCGTTCCCAATATGGATGTATTGATAGCGATGGGAGCCATTGCAGCTTTTGGCTATAGTTTATATGGGACTTTGCTGCAATTAGGGCCTGATTTCCTCTTTTATGAAACGGCTGCCAGTATCATTACCCTGGTTTTATTGGGAAATTTGATGGAAGAAAGGTCTGTAAAAAAGACTACTTCTTCTATTCGCGAGTTGGCGAGACTTCAACCCCAGAAAGCCCGAAGATTGAAATTGATAGATGGGCAGGAAGTTCTGGAGGAAGTAGAAATTAAAGCTTTGCAGATCGGGGATATTCTCCAGGTGAATACAGGAGATCGAATTCCTACTGATGGATTGGTATTGGCAGGACAGGGAGAAGTGGATGAGTCTATGATCAGTGGGGAAAGTTTGCCCCTGGCCAAAGAAAAGGGACAGGAACTGATAGGTGGAACTTTACTCATTCAGGGAAATTTACAGTTTAGAGTAAATAAAACAGCTCAGGAAGGAATCCTTTCCCAGATCATTAAGCTGGTTAAGTCAGCCCAAAAAGATAAACCGGAAATTCAGAAGTTGGCTGACCGCATCAGTGCTGTATTTGTGCCCATAGTCTTGGGGATTTCTGCACTGACATTTCTGCTTTCCTACTTCGTATTTGAAATAAGTATACAGGCATCTATCATTCACAGTATAGCTGTTCTGGTGATTTCCTGTCCCTGTGCAATGGGATTGGCTACTCCTACAGCAGTGATTGTGGGGATTGGAAGGGCGAGTAAAAAGGGCGTTTTGATCCGGGGAGGAAGTACCCTGGAAAAATTCTCTAAGATTAAACGGATAGTTTTTGATAAAACCGGTACGCTAAGCAGTGGTGAGTTTAAGATTGCAGCCATAGAAACGGCTGAATCTGATAGGATAGAGGTTGAAAAAGTATTGAGAAGTATCGAACTATATTCCTCTCATCCAATCGCAAAGTCTATTCAAAGGGAGTTGGCACATGCAGGTTTGAAAATGCTAAAACAAGTAGAAGAAGAGAAAGGGATAGGAATGAAAGCTGAAGACAAAGAAGGGAATCTGTATCATTTGGGATCAGCTCGTATCCTTGGAAATAAAACAGGTATCAAAGATCATAGCCTGTATCTCCTTCGGAATGGAGAGTTTTGGGCAGGTATAGACTTAAAAGATGAGTTAAGAACCGGTGCAAAAGATATGGTCGCCTATTTTCAGAAACTGGGAGTTGAAACAATCCTGTTGAGCGGAGATAAAGAAGAGAAGTGTATAGAAGTTGGCAAAGAACTGGGCATAGACCGTATTTATTACGAACAGCTACCCGATCAGAAATTGGAAATGATCAAAGGATTCTCGGATGAAGTTTCAACAGCTATGGTCGGGGATGGAGTAAATGATGCGCCGGCTTTGTCCAGAGCTCATGTAGGCATTTCTCTGGCGAAAGCTACCGAAGTAGCCATGCATGCGTCTGATGTCATTCTATCCAGCGATAAAATTGATAGTTTGATCGATTTGCATAAAATCAGTAAGCATACTGTAAAAACGATTCATCAGAATCTTTTCTGGGCATTCTTTTACAATGTGCTGGCAATTCCTTTAGCAGCAATCGGCATGCTGAAACCAATCATAGCAGCAGCAGCTATGGCTTTCTCTGATGTAATCGTAATTGGAAACTCTCTCCGGCTAAGGATAAAATCTCTGACATAGAAAATTGACTTCGGGCTAGCATATTTTCCAACCCGAAGTCCTAAAGATTTATTTTTTGATAAATACTTCTGTTCCAAGTTTATTACCTGCTCTCATTTTCAAGAGGTAATATCCGGGCTGCAGATTATTTACCGAGAATTGCTGGTCAAAGGCCAAGCTTTCCTCTGAAACTATTTCCCTGCCACTCAGATCATAAATTGAATAATGAGCGCTTTTTCCTTCCATGCCCTGAATTTTGATGAGTTCTGAACTCGGGTTAGGGTAGAAACTAAAAGCCAATTCTTCACGATTTCCAAAAATTCCCGTGGCGGCATCTTCCGTCTGTACATTATCAATACAGAAATATCCTGGAGTATTCATTCCAGCTGCTCCTGTATCACTAGAGCTTAGGCCAAAGGACAGGCTATCCACTTGCCCTAATGAACTCAAATCAACAAAGGTCCATTCATCAACTATATAATCCTGGCTATTATCAGAAAATCTATAGTCCGCCAAATAGAAATCTACACTATCTGTACTCAGGACTCCGTCTTTATAAGCTTTGATGGTGAGGAGGAAAAAATCCGGATCATCTCCAGTTACCCCGCCAAATTTTTTGGCGAAACTATCTCCATTGAGCATACTCAAATAAGGATAAGTTCCATTGGTAACCATCAGTCCTGCAACTTCTTTTCCCGCTGCATCATTTTCTAGTCTCAGTATATTGGCTTGCCCGAACCTGAATGAAACGGCATAATTGCTGGAAGAATCAGCTCCCATTCCAGGAATAGCACTATACTGATTCATAAATCCCATAGTCGAGGTATCGGTGCTATTGGAAATAGACCAACCTTCCCAGGACATCCAGGCTTCATTATAGTCTACCGACATAGAAATAAAGCCATCGCTAAAAGTAGTGATCCCATCACTTCCATTAAGGAAGGAATCCGCTGCCACCGTGAAATTCTCAAAATCTGAAGTGTTTTGGGCTCCTAATAAACTAGAAATTAGGAGTAAAGAAATGGTAAAAATCTGTTTCATTTCGATTGATTCTTATTGAGTGTGAAATTGATTCCCATCTGGTAATGGATACCCGGCATAGGGCGCCTTTCTATTACCTGATAATCCAGGTCCCAGATATTATTGATCTGGAAAAAAATGAGATAATTCCCCGACTTCCTTTTTCTTAAAAACTGGAGGTGTACATTCCCCAATTGAAAGGAGGGAGGGTTCTCATTGATTCCCGTAGTTTTTCCTGTGTATAAATGTGTATATCGTAAGCTGAAACTTTTCCAGGCAAAACTGACTCTTGCCTGAGCCTGGTGAACCGGAGTATAAAACAGCTGAGATCCCAGAGGGATTCTTGGAGCCTCAATCGCTGCCTGGCTGGTTGATAGGATATAATCATATGCCAAGTGAGCACTTATACTGATTTCCTTTCTCTGATGACTGATCCCTATCCTGGGTTCCAATCCCCGGCTCCATACCCGGGTGATGTTATTGGCCGACCAAAAACTTTGACCTTCAGCAATTCCCCACATGATCCAATTATCTATCCTTCTGTTAAATGCCGTCAGGTCCACAGTCAGTTGCCAAAAAGCATTTTTCTTTTCCGTCCCGATTCCCAATTCTCCACTCCATCCGGATTCTGGCAATAGATCAGGATTGCCTCCCGGCGCCCAATAGCGATCATTGAAGGTTGGTAGACGATAATTCTTACTTACTTTTCCGCGAATGGACCAGGCTGGCAACAACTGGTAGCTGAGATCCAGGATCGGAAGTAAGGGAACTGCTTTGCCATCTACGATTTCCTGCCTTAAGCTACTTTGAATCCGCAAACGCTTGACTTGCCACAACCAGGATACAAAAGCCGCATTTCTCAATTCGTCAGGAATGAATTGGTAACCGCCGGACCAGGCCCGTGTATGGCGAAGGGTGCTTCCTGCATGCAATCGATGTGTCGGACTAAGGCTCCATTGGCCACTTATCTCACCGCTCAGGGTCTTGAAATGACTTCTGGATTCAAGCCCTATTAAGTCATTAAAGTAATTGAGCTCTTCATCGAAATAGGCAGCTTTTGCTTCATAAAGGCTTTTTTTGCCTACATACTTCCAGGACAAATGACTACGTATGAAGTTGTCTTCCTGATGTGCCTCACTTCGGTTTTGTACGTTGGTTGGAGGAATCTCCCGATGAGCATCCTGTGTCCAGAAATTCAGGCTGAGTTGATGCTTGGGAGAGGGTTTCCAGTACAAATCCTGTTGTAAACTTCGGACCTGAATGCTGGCATTGGTCTGAACACGCTCAGGTAAACCATCCGCAAGGAAATACGAAAAGTCATTTTTCGCTTCCAGATAGCTGACTTTGCTCCGGCTTTGAAATTGCCTGTTGCCTAGTCCCAATTGGAGGTTCTGCTCAAAGCGTCCAAAGCTTCCAATTTTGGAGAATGCATCGATGAGCAATTTGTTCTCGAATTCAGCTTGATTTTGAAGAGAAACCAGGCCTCCAATTGCACCACTTCCCCAAAGAGCCGAGTTCCCTCCTTTTTGGAATTGGATAGATTCACTGTTGTTGAGGGGGAGAAGAGAAAGGTCCAATTGCCCCAACATAGGACTGCTTATAGGCAGGCCATTCCATAAGATCAGGCTTTGTCCGGCGCTTCCCCCACGGATAGAAGAGGTAGCCAAACTGCCTTGTCCATAGCTTTTGATAAAACTGCCTGTTTCAGCAGAGAGTAATTCAGCGAGATTAGTATAGCCTAGCTCTTTGAGAGCCTGATGATTCCAGACTTTTTGATTTCTTGCCTCCGTATCTGTTCGGATATTGATAGCTTCTATCTCTACGACTTTTAGTTGCAGGGTATCTGTTTGTGCAGGCAAAAGCCAGGGCAGCACAGAAAAAAATAAACATGTTATGAGTTTCGTAGAGATGTATCTCATAAGCCAAATTCTCTACAACTCAGGAAGAAAAATTTGGGTGGAGATAGAAGGCAGGTATAGATGAATGGACCAAAAGCTCAGGGTACATCTATGCGTATCTATCGCCAACTTTTCCTCCGAAAGTTGTGATTGCGAAAAATACCCTGGCAGGTCTTCTGACTTGTTCCGCTTTTGGCGCCTTCCCATCCGTTTGTCAGACAGTGGCATAAGGCCAAAAGTGCTATTGGAACTCACAGCAGCGGGGACTGTTCCGGATTTACACCGGATTCCCTTTTCAGCTTTGTGATTAAAGCACCAAAGTGAGGTAAAGATAGGAAAGTAATTCGGAAGTCATATCCGGAATTATGAATGTGTAGGGGTGATGTATAAGAGCTAAAGAATTTTCTGAATAGTAGTGCTTTGATAATCAGACGGATAGTGAGGAGCTCCTATTTGAGAGAAAAATTTGTCTCTTGGGGGAAATCAAATAAAGGAATAAGCTTTTCTTTGCCATATACCCATGGCATTGCGAGCCCTAACTCGGTGCGAAGCTATCTCCTTGACTGCAAAAAGTTATTAGGTTCCAAGGGGATTGCTTCGCCGGTCTTTCCGGCTCGCAATGACCTGGCTGTATAATAAAGTTTTCCTGAAGCTTATTTTTTATAGCCCATATTCTCCAGCATCATCTGCATGGATTTCCAAATGGCATTCACTGCCTGAAGAGGTCTGACCATGACTTTGAATTCGGTGATTTTACCTTCCTCATTCCAGCTGATAATATCCACCCCATTGACAACGGTATCTCCTATTTTAGACTCAAATTCGAGGCAAGCCTGTCTTTCACCAATTATTTCTTTTTGATAGCTAAAGTGTCCCCCGCCGAGTACCTGATCCGCTGCCATGAGATAGAAAGTGGTCATCTTCTTTCCTTTCTGAGGAGTCCACACAACGGGAGAATGGAAGACCACTTCTTCGTCCAATAATTCGTCCAGGATGCTCATATCTCTACTGGACATGCATTGGTGCCACTTTTCGATGGTTTGTATCATGAGGTATTGTTTTCGGAATTTACGTTAATTCTCCATTTCTATTTGCAGCCACTTCCAAATTTCTTCAAATTGTCCGGCCTCAAACCATTGAATATCCTCATACCTTCTGAACCAGGTAAATTGTCGTTTTGCATATCTTCGGGAATTGCGCTGGATCAGGCGTATGGCTTCAGCTAGATCTATTTCTCCTTCTAAATAGGAGATCATTTCTGAATAACCAATCGATTGCAAAGCAGGAGCTTTTGAACCATATGTTTTGAGCAAACTTTTGACTTCGTCTTCCAATCCTGCCTCAATCATTTCGAGGACCCGCTTATCTATCCGTTTGTACAGAGGTTTCCTTTCATCCGTCAAACCGATCTTTATATATGTCCAGGGAGTCTTTTTGGCTTTCTTTCCTTTGCGATAAAAGGAAATGGGCTTTCCACTACTCCTATATACCTCAAGTGCCCGTATGACTCTCGCGTGGTTCTGCTGGTCAATTTTCTCATAGCTCAAAGGATCGACTGCCTCCAATTCTTTGAGCAATTTCCCTAAACCCTGCTCCTTGTGCTCCTGCATAAGCCTTCTCCTAACCTCCGGATCTATTTCCGGCATTTCATCAAAGCCATACCACAAAGCATCCATATAAAGGGTAGAACCTCCCACGACTATTGCTACATCAGAACTTTTGTGGAGGTCTTTTATCCGGTTTTCTGCTTCTTTTTCGAAATCAGCAGCATTGTAAGCCTGATCGGGATCAAGATTATTTATAAAATGATGTGGGGTTTTGCCAAGCTCTTCTTCACTTGCCTTAGCCGTACCAATATCCAGGTAGCGATACATCTGCCTCGAATCAGAGGATATGATTTCCGCCTTCAGCCGATCAGCCAGTTCCAGGGATAAGGCCGACTTTCCTACGGCTGTAGGACCGATAATACAGATGACATATTTCACATACCAAAGCTAAAACAGATTTCCTGATTTTACAGCTTTGGGGCTTTTACTTTTCAGAAATAAAGCATTATAAATATGGGAAGGAATACAAATATCAGTCGTACTTACCAATCCTCCTACCAAAACAAGGCTTGCTCCCAGGAGATATGCAGCAGTATCCATTTGCAGATAAAACAGACTTATGATTCCCGCTAAGGAGAAACTGGCCATGATACAGGCAAATCGAAGTTGAGGGGATCTTTGGGGAACGGCTGGCTTTTTAATAAGGGGGCTAAGGATGTGATTGAACAGATAGTCGAAGGGATGTCTTGAAAAAATAGAACCTCCAATTGCAACCAAATTCATGGCAATGAGCAGAATATAACTTTTCGTGAGCAAGCCGATCAAAACGAGGGAAACGCAGAGTTGAAATGCAAAGCGTATCCCGTATTTCAATTCACTCAATGTCTCTATACTAAAGCCTGTGATTCCCTGAACTTCAAATCTCTTTTTTCTACTTTCTGAAATTAATTTCTTTTCCATGTTTAGCTTATTGTTAATGATGTTAAGCTAAGATAGGAGGGAGGAAGGCTAAAAGATGGGGCTTTTAAGCTGTTGGCAGCTCTGACTGAGTACTTGGTATCTTATTTCTATTCGAAGTAAAAATGGTAATGTTTCGCACATCCGGGATTGAAGGAACTCTTACAAGAAGGACAGTGATTTTTTGAATCGAGGTAGGTGCGGACACTCATGACAGTTCCGCATTGACCACATAAGATGGATTTGGCTTCCTCAAAATCCTCTTTCTTCCATCGAGGAGGAAGTGTATGATGAATGGCTTCATAGCATTCATAGCAGGCATAAAATGCCTCATCCTCGGGCATCCTCAGGGCAACGATATCAAGTTCGCTATTCCAATGCACACATCTGCTTTGGGAATCGAGTTCAAGGCCCTGTACCCTTTGGCCTCCAATAAGAATCTCTGAGAATGAATGTGTGGACTTTTTAGACATCTTGCATCAAATTTAATACAGCAGGTATTCAAAACACCACAGATTTAGCTTCTTGGGGATTGAAAATTGGGAATTTTCCCCTTTATGAAGAAAATCAGTACGGCTGGGAAAATATTTCGGACTTTGGCACGAAAGTTGTTTCTAGTTTTGTACACAAGATCTATTTGTAGGGGTAAACCAAATAGATTGTACCACCTCTGAAGTACATCTTCTGTATTCAGAAGATTGCTAAAGAGAAATGAAACGTTAAGCGTGCAGTCCCGAGGAGTCGGGACTGTTTTTTTTATGCTATACTTTTTCCGGATTCTCTCCACAAATAGCCAATCGCCAAAAACCCAATTAACAAGCCCCCACATTCCCGGGCTTCTTCGATATAAGGAAAATCATTGTTCATAGTTTGCGCCAGTCCTATGCCATCATCATTGGTGAAAAACTCAATCATGCTGGGAAAGAGGTATACAACCCCTCCCAATAAGCCTAGCATACAGGCAGCCAATACAATTCGATTGTATTTATCAAAAGCTGCGAAGCCATAGAGGGCAGATAAGATGAGGTAAATGGCGATCCAAAGGGTCGAATCCCCGGGATCATTCAACTGGAAATATGCAAAGAGAATAAAAAGTCCTGAGAGAGTTAGTTTGATGATTTTATTGAGGTTCCACATAGCAATATTTTTGAAGCACTAAGTTAGTCGGCTTCAAAAATCAAATCAAATGATTTAACTCAACTAAAGGCTTATTTTTTAAAATTCAAGACGATCTTGTGCGGCATTTTTTCAGCTCTTTTAGAAAAAGCTGGAGCAAAAATCGCAGAGGCCAAAGCCAACCACTGAAGAATATTCTCCTGCTGAAACTCCAAGTCACCAACACTCTTTCCAACTAAGTCTGAACTCAATTAGAATTCCATCCGATAACTAAGCAAAGGCAGTAAACCAAAACTGGTTTTATTAACTACACTATTACTTACCAAGTCATATCTCCGAAAGGCCACATTTGCCCGATTGGTAAGATTGAGGATATCGAGGGCGAACGTCCGGGTAAAGCCGGATTTATTCCTTTTAAATACCAGTCGCAAATCTGTTCTAAAGAAATCGGGAAATCTTTCACTAAAAGGATTGCTCAAATCAAAGACTGTTCTTTGCGCAGCTTGAGAGGCTAGCAGATCAATAGGAGAATCCCGGAAACCTCCCTGATAGGTCAGGCTGAGATTGATTCCGAATATTTTATTTTTTCCTTTGGAGGTATTTCGTTCAAACTCTTTCCCGGCAGCTGCATTAAAAAGGTAGTTTCCATTGAAGCGACTATCCCTTTCAATTCCATCTGCTCCGGTATATTTAGACTCATATATCGAGCCACTTACCAGATAGTAAAAACCATTTTTCAAGTCTTGATCCAGGCTTACTTCAATCCCATAATTTCTGCCGCTTCCTTCATTTACGAGAGAATCAGTTACATAACCTTCGAAAAGATTGAGGGCAGAGAAATTACTTGTCGGATCCTGTGAGATCGGGACATTATACAGGGATTGGTAATAGGTTTCCACACTCAAAGAAAGACCCTCAGTCAGGCTTTGAAGGAAACGGATTACTCCATGGTGAGCTTTGGTAAAGTCCAGTTCTCTATTGGGAGATCTACCTTCAAATTCTGTGAAATATGTCCCATATAATTGCAATTGGCTATGAAGTCCATAGGCCGCTGTAATTCTGGATTTGGGAGAGAATTGATAGTCTATATTAAGTCGGGGTTCTACAGCTGTACTTCCGTTGAGGCCGAAATACACCGCATGAAGACCAGCATTTAGACGCAATTTGCTATTGGGCGAATAGATGGCGGCAACATAGGGCTGAAACAGGAGGGAAGTTCCTTCTGCTCGGGCCAATAATTGAGCGGCTGATCCTGGATTTTCCAAAGAATACTGTTCACTATTCATGTTGTATCCCAGGCGTGTCAGGAAAAATCCTTCTTCAAGATTAAAACTGGAATTAATTCTGTGAGAGAGGCTGGAGGTGAAAGAAAGTTTCTCCTGCTTGATTTCATCAAAAGTGGAAGGATCTGTCTGGCTGAATGTGCGAACAAAATTTTCTTCTCGCTTGCTATCAATTGCTGAGGCTGCAAGTACACTTTTCCAGAGCGTTTTTTCTCCGATATTTAGGCGATGGGTCATACCCATAGCACCCATGTTGGAGGAAAAATCCACATCAAAACGATCGCGATTTTCTTCGATCAAACTATCTTCTCTGGGAGCATCAAATCTATTGCTACTCAATCCACCCATTCCGAAGAAAGTAAAGGTTCCGGCTTTCTCGGTAGGCACACTCACATTGAAAGCGAAATCTTGATAGGTGATGTCTTCCGGAGAAACCTCGAGTCCCATGAGGGCAAACAAACCGATGGTCGAATAACGATAATTGACGAGATAAGAGCTCCCACCTTTTCCTATAGGGCCTTCTGCTGATAGATCTAAACCAATCAAACTGGGCTGGATGATAAACTCATGTTTTTTATTGTTTCCCTTTCTCAAACGCATATCAAAAACTCCCGCAAGGGCATTTCCATATTGCGGATCAAAAGCCCCGGTTTGTATGCGAGAATCAGAAAGCAGCTGGTTACTTAGAATAATGGTCCCCCCACCGCTTTGGGTGAGACGATCGGTAAAAGTACCAGCATTGGTGAGATGGTTAGGGTTTACAATATCTACTCCTTCCAGGCGCCATAAGACTCCATTAGGAGAATTACCCCGGATCACCAGATTATTAGATTCATCAGCCGTAACTGCTACTCCGGGATAATTGGCTGCCAGACGAGCAGGATCGTAGTAGGTAGCTGCAAATCTTTGGGATTCTTCTACGGTGAAAACCCGCGTACTTACGCTGCTGAGATTATACTTTCTGGAATTATACTGGGAAATCTCGATTTCATCAGAACTGTAACTGAAAAAACTTAAGGGAATCTCCAGGTTTAGTTCTTTTCCCGCATTGACTACAAGGTCCGGGATTTGATAGACTGCATAGCCCTCTTTGAGGACTTGCAAAATGTACCTGCCTACCGGTACATTTTCAAACTCAAAGCTGCCATCCTTCTTGCTGGAAGTAGTTAATTCCTGATTTCCCTGAATCAGCTTTATACTTGCTGCATCCAGTTCCTGCTTATTCAGTTCATCAAAGATTTTTCCCCTGACTTGCTGGCGAAAGTCTTGTGCCTTTGATTCAGTTAGAAAACCGAAGCTTAGTGCAAGAAGTAAGTATATATAGCCAGCCCTTAACTTTAGGTTCATATTTTCGAACGACTTAGACTACAAATCAACTCATTTTTCGTGAGAAAATTTAAGTATTTCGAGAATATTACTGACCAGGCTTTCTTTTGTTTATAATCTGTAAACGCGGGACTCCCAACCTTGGACTTGCTGTTCTTCTTCTAGCTGACCATAGTTTCCAATGATCAATTCTGCATTACTCAAATCGAGTTTAATGTTTTGTATTTCGGAAGAGAAATTCAGCAGGACTAAAAAAGTGCTTTCCTCATGCTTTCGATAATATCCATAAAGAGGAGCTTGAAGTTCCTGGAGTACTTCGGTTTTTCCATAAACCCAGGAAAAGTTTTCCTTTCTCAGATTCATTAGCTTCTTATAGAAATAAAAAACGGAGTTTTGGTCGCTGATGCTTTTTTGGACATTGATCTCCGGATAGTCTTCTGAAACTTTTATCCAGGGTTTTGCCTCACTAAACCCTCCAAATGGGCCATCCTCCCAGAGAATGGGGGTCCTGGCATGATCACGGCCATGTGTTCTGGCTGCCGTCAGAAATGTTTCTTTAGGCATGTCTCCCTCAAGGACCAGTTCCTGGTATGCATTAAAGGCTTCAACATCTCTATATTCTTCCAGCATTTTGAAATCAGTATTCTGCATGCCGATTTCATCTCCCTGGTAAATGGTCGGAGTACCTTTGCGTGTCATGAGCAAGGTAGCGAGCATTTTTGCAGAAAGCTCACGGTATTCGCCTTCCTGCCCGAAACGGGAAACTGCACGAGGGAAGTCGTGATTCCCCAAATAGATGGTTCCCCAACCCTGATCTCCCAAAGCTTCTTCCCATTCTTCAAATACCCCCATAAATTCGTGAAGCTCAAAATCTCTGGGATAATACCGCCCTAACTCTCCATGGTCTATAAACATATGGCCAAAATGAAAGACCATGCTAAGTTCATTTCTGTCCGCCCCTACATATTTGTTGGCATTGTCTGATCTAACCCCAATACCTTCTCCTATACTGACCATGTCATATTTCGAAAGTACCTCCCGATTCATTTCCTGCAGAAATTCGTGTACCCTTGGGCCACTGGCATATGCCTCTCCGAAGTCAGCTCCTAAGCTTTTCCAATCCTTATCCCTGAATTCGGGATCTTTGCTGATAAGCGGGATGACATCCATGCGGAAACCATCTATGCCCTTGTCCAGCCAGAAACGCATAAGCTGGTAGATTTCTTGCCGAACTTTGGGGTTTTCCCAATTGAGATCAGGTTGTTTGCGGGTATACAGGTGTAGATAATACTCTCCGCTTAATTCGTCCCATTCCCATGCGCTTCCGGAAAAGAAAGATTTCCAGTTATTGGGAGGGCCGCCATCTGCTGTAGGCGCTTTCCATATATAGTAGTCCCTATAGGGATTATCTGTTGACTTTCGGGATTCCTGAAACCATTGGTGTTCGTCTGAACTGTGATTGACAACCAAATCCATGACCAGCTTCAAGCCGGCTGCATGCATTTTCTCCAGCATTTCTTCAAAATCCTCCATACTACCAAACTCTGGCAGGATGTTGTAGTAATCGCTGATATCATAGCCATTATCATCATTGGGAGATTGATAAATGGGGCTAAGCCAAATGATATCTACGCCCAGTTCCTTGAGGTAAGGAATCTTTTCGATGATTCCCTGCAGGTCTCCAATTCCGTCATTGTTGTTGTCTTTGAAGCTTCGAGGATAGATCTGGTAAATGACCGCTTCTTTCCACCAGGTTCTCATAGGTTTAATCTTTGTTTGGATAAATGATTGACCTTTGTTTAGGCTCTGATGCTATCGAGGGAAAAATCAAAGTGGTTTTTGACGCTCCTTTCCTGATTATTAGCACTAAAACTCAGCTGGAATTCATAAGCTTCCAGATCGAGAGATAATTCCGCATAGTCTTCATCTTTCTCCCAGCGGAGAATCAAACTTTTACTATCGGAATCCTTGAGCTCAAATTCCCCTTCGAAGGCCGGATGATCATTTCTAAAGCGGATTAGTTGAGAAAGATTTTTCACAACATCCTTATCCAAATGCTCCAGAAGTGCTTCACGGCTAAAGTATTCTCGGTTAATGTCTCTCCCCACTCCTGTTTTTTCCAGGAGGTTCATATCATTTTCTCCAGCCAGAAAACCTACATAGTATACTTGAGGTATTCCGGGACAAAAGAATTGGATAAGTCTTGCTAATAAATACTGATGCCTATCTCCTCCCAATGCATCAAAGAAAGTACAGTTGACCTGATAGAGATCCAGATTGGAAGCGGCTGCGCCTGTTGCCAGCCTTGATTTTCCCTGGCTTTTTTCATGAATGCTTTCCACCAGATCGTCAATATCCTCTGGTGCAATCAGGCCTTCCTCTTCTCCTGCCAAAGCACCAGCACCAATATCTACGATACCAATTCCATCATGAGTATCCAGAACCGTGATGGCATTTCTTGGGCTAATTTTCAGCCACTTTTTTATTCCTGCAGAATCTTGTTTGAAGAGGCTATGTAAAATGAGAGGAGGCAAAGCAAAATCATAGACTCGATCTACCTTTTTGGCAATTTCTATCTGCTGTTTATAATATGCATGTATTTCAACCAGAACTTCTATACCCAACTGCCCAGCCGCTGCACTTAAGTCCTCAATAAATTCATAGGTATGAGGGGTCATAAAGCAGGTGGTCCCGGGAGTTTTGATGGCGTAGCCTACAGCATCTATTCGGATCATTCCAATCCCCGCCTGCTGGAACTTCTTCAGTATACTTTCCAGATAAGTCTTGCCGGCAGGATGTTTTACATCAATATCGACCTGTTTGGACGTAAAGGTCGTCCAGTACAGTTTTTGCTCCCCGTTTTGGGACTTCATTTTTGTAAATGGAAAACCAGGACGCGGCCGATAGATTTGTACAAGCTCTTCTTCGGTAGCCCCTTTAGGGAAAATCCGGGAATAGGTCAGAAATAGATCTGCATGTGGCGAATCGGAGCCCTTCTCCATGACATCCTGAAACTGTGGAGAATCGGCAGACATATGATTCACGATCAGATCAGCCATAATCTCGACTTCATCAGATAAAGATCTAATTGATTCCCAATCTCCCAATTGCGGATCAACCTGCGTATGATCAATCGGATCAAAGCCAGCATCTTCGCCGTCAATAGGGTAGTAAAAAGGCAGGATATGGACACCGCCAAAAAGCCCTTTCAAAGGTCCCTCCAATAAGCCTTGCAAATCGGATAGCGTCTTTCCCCCAAATCGATTTACGTAGGTGATAAGCTGAACTTTATTCTTCATACCAGGCAGGAAAAGCGTTCATGATAGATTCTGAAATTCGAGTTTGTTGCCTATAATTTAGGGGAAGCAATCTGCCATTTTATCCAAAAAAATGACCGGAGGAAGTAGCATATTTCCACATAAATAATAGGCTTTACTTTTTCTATATACAGGATTTTTCGGCAAGCTGTCAAGGCAATTTTCGAATAAATTTCCGAAATCGATTGCGTTATCGTTTTCGAGCTAATCGCTTGATTATGAATTAGGTTATAAGAAATGATAGTAAGGCCAAATTTCATGGTTCAGGCCTTTAACCCAATCAAAAAAGAACCGTAAAAATAAGCGTAAGACTTTTCGTAATTTTACGAGAATTTAGCTAGTGAACATTAAGGAGAAATATATGATCAATAAGGAAGAAGAACTCACCAAAGCAAGAGAAGCCCGTGCAGCTATAGAGCGACTGTATATTGAGATGCGACATCTCGCCAACAGAGGTTGGTATAAGCAGTTAGGCGCATCGGGAGAGGTCTTGACGGATGCCCTTCTTACCTTGAGCCCGGAAATTTATGGGGATATGGGAGATCCCAACAAAGTTGAACTTGAGGGATTGGTATATGTGATTGACCGTCTTCCCAAAGGGATCGAAGAATGTCGCTATATAAAGCTCATTTCGGAAGAAGGATTTAGTACAACAGGTTTTGAGGTGATTGTACCGAGTAAGCGGAGAAGGAATTGCTATCGGGTAGATAAGGAGCAAATGTTTATTGAGATCACTCGGGGCAGAAGTGAAATCTATGATATCCTGACTCACCTGACTTTCATGTACGTAGAGGGAGAGAAAATCAAGCGCAATGCCCGCGATGATGATGGTACCTTCACACTGGAATGGAAAAAATTGGGAAAGATTGTCAAAGGAGAAACAAATATTGATGCGAAAAATGAGGAGCTGGCACTGATATACCTGAGCACCTTGCTTGGGAGGAGTTTTAATGAAACACGGGCCGCTTATGAAAAGCTTCAGCCTAAAACGGGCATGAATAGCCGGCTTTTTCATGTGGTTTATTGGTTGGGCTATGTGGCGATGGAAGATGAAGAGAAAAACAAATCTCGCATGGTGAGCTTTAGTCCTACCTTGAGAGAAAGAATTGGACACCATATCTACGGAGAAAGGTGGGCCAATCAAATCAAAGGATTCCTTCATAAAGAGAAGCTACTGGATAGACCTCTGCATATTATCAGTGCCAATTTGCATAGTGTAGTCAATAGCTTATATGCATTCCCGGCTCTGAGAAAGAACCTTAGTGCAAAACATAGCATAGAAGAGATGGCTCTGGAACTATCCAAACCAGAGCAAGCGGCGATGATGGAACGGGTCAAAAAATACGCACTTGCACACGGCATGTACGAGCTGGATGATCCTTTTGGAACCAATATTACCGTACAGATTTTCGATACGGCAAAGCTGGATCTGGATAAACTTTCTCCTGAGTTAAGTCTGGATGCCCAGGCTTTAAAAGAAGACAAACCTATAATCCTGGTCATGGATTATGCCTTTGGAGAGCAAGCCTATGAGACCATGGATGAGTTGCTTAAGCCCTATGATATAGAAGATGAAAGTATTGCTATGACTGTGGAATCAATTTCCATCATGGGAAAAGCAGGCATTCTTACCGGGGGAAAGGGAGATATCATGATCCCCAATGCACATGTTTTTGAAGGAACTGCTGATAACTATCCTTTTGATAATGATCTGAAATGTGAGGATTTTTCATCTGAAGAAACCCATGTATGTGAAGGGCCAATGATCACGGTATTGGGCACCTCTCTGCAGAATAAAGATGTATTGTTTTACTTTAAGAAATCCAGCTGGCAAGCCATCGGACTCGAAATGGAAGGAGCGCATTATCAGAAAGCTATACAGGCTGCGGCCTGGATCAGAAAGAATATTAGCAAAGATGTCATATTGAGATATGCGTATTATGCTTCTGATAATCCCCTGGAAACGGGAAGTACGTTGGCATCAGGGAGTTTGGGAGCAGTTGGGGTTAGACCCACTTACCTCATAACCCGAAAAATTCTGGATAAGATACTGGGACCGAAATCCCCGATAAAAGCGGGAGTAGGGCAGCCTGAAAAGGTGTACTAGGAACTCAGCTTTGATGAATATCAATCAGGATATTTCTCAGATTTATCTCTTTCTTCTCTCCCTGAGCACCTAGAAGGTGTATTTTATGGATGCCACAAAATCTGGCATCGCTGGTGGATTTGAGGAGGATATGCTGCTTATTTATCATAAAGGAAGCCTTGGGCTCTTTGGCTTCTCTGCCAATCTGAGGGGTAGTATCTAAAAAGCGCAAAAAAGATTGGAAATGATTATCCCAGTTCTGAACAATTATATCCAATTGGCGGATTCCTAAAGCTCCATTTGAATGTTTGCGTTTATCCTCAGGAACTTCTTGTGGAGGTTGATAAGGACTCATGAGAAAAGGGAGCTTCAATTCAGTGGGGAAAGCCAATTTCCAACTGATCTCACTGCCATCTGGTCGAATTCGTGAAAAGGGAATTGCTGGACCAATATCCTCATAAGAAACCCTGTCTTTGTATTTATCAATGTCATGAACCAACATGGCAAAGTCCATAATCCCTTCTTCCCCATGTAAGCACTTCATGAAGCGTGGCATGTGCCCCATTTTTTCCCGGGCTTTCATCTTTTCAAGTAAGCCCAGTCGATCAGCCAGGCGTAATAAAGCAACTTTGAGACTGCTTCTAAAAGCAAAAAGCTCTAGAAAACTGCCGTCTTCAAAATGGATAAGTGCATTGTGGGAGAATCCTCCCTGATGTTGCCCTCCTTCACTTAGGGTGAAACCCTGAGCTTCAAATTCGGCCACGGCCTCAGAGAGATTCTTTACGCCAAGTACGATATGATGGATAGGGAGGATGATAGGACTAGAGCTTAAAGTAATGAGGAAATTGCCAAATGATAAAGAAATAGATGCAGGAAACAAAATATCCTAAAAATAGGATAAGAAATTGATTTCCAGCAGCATTTACAAATATTCTTTGCGTATTCACATTCGGGGTTTCAATTTAAGGCATACTTACTTATTTTAGATGATATAATTTAGAGAAGAGAAGTTCCCTTTGCTAACTTCCCTTCTGGATAAGGATAATTAACTCTAACTACTTTCTACACATGCTACTTGCATCAGATTTTGGTCTGTTTCTCGGCCGTTTTCATCCGCTGATTGTTCACTTTCCTATAGGGATTTTGCTGCTGGCGGTTTTTTTGAAATGGAGAAACAGTAAATCTCCTTCCGAAGGCCTAAGCAGAGCCATTAGCTACAGTTTTTTCTGGGGAGCAATTTCAGCAATTTTTGCTGCCTTTTTTGGTTGGCAATTGGCTGATGGAGGAGGATATAATGATGACGCGATCTTTTGGCACAGATGGACCGGAGTGGGGCTGGCGGTGCTTGCATCCGTACTCTGGTGGTTTCATCGCCCCGACAAAAGTCTGGATAAAAAGATTCTGACCGGCATGAGTGCTGCAATGGTTATTCTTTTGACAGTAGCTGGGCATTTGGGAGGAAACATCACCCATGGAGAAGGATATCTGCTTGCCTATGCACCTGCATTCCTGAAAGGAGGAGATGTTGCCGAAGAGGAAAATAATCGCAACTTACCTCTGCGCCCGGATTCGGTAATGGTATATCAGCATTTGGTAGAACCAATTTTAGAGGAAAATTGCTTTAGCTGTCATAATGAAAGCAAAACCAAAGGGAAGCTTTTGATGACCACTCCGGAAACATTAGCAGAAGGAGGAAGTCATGGACCTATTTATATAGCTGGCAAATCCTGGGAGAGTGAAATGCTTCGAAGAGTAACCCTTCCCAACAGCAGCGAAAAAAGAATGCCTCCCGAAGGCGATCCCCTTACTTTCCAGGAAATAAAAGTGATAGAATGGTGGATCAATAATGGAGCAAAATTTGATAATTCGATTACTTCTCAGGAAGTATCTGAAGATATGAAGTCTTTACTCATGGCAGAATATAGCCTGGATACCAAGCCCAGACCCTTTGTTGAGCTGATAAAAGTTGAGCCTTTGGATGATGCGATTATTGCTGAAATCGAAAACAATGGGTTTAAAGTAAGCGCTTTGGCAGAGACAAATAATTTGCTCAGCGTAAGTCCAAAATCCGGCGTGGAGCTCAGTCCTGAAAATATCGCAAGCCTTGAGAAAGCTCAAAAGCATATTACCTGGCTCAATTTGGCGAAAATGAACATTAGCGATGAGATGTTAGCAGCGATTGGAAAGCTGGAAAATTTGAGCCGTTTGCGCCTGGAGAAAAATCCCATAACAGATGAAGGGGTGAAAGCCCTCTCAGGCTTGAAAAATCTGGAATCTCTCAATCTGTATGCTACCGAAGTTACGGATGCTGGTTTGGAACCCATAGCAGCTTTATCCAGTCTGAAAAATCTCTATCTCTGGCAAAGCAAAGTAAGTAAAGAAGCTGCCCTGAAGTTTAGGGCAGATCATCCTAAGGTGGAAGTCAATATCGGATTTGAGCTAGCTTCTGCAGATAGTGGAGATGAAGAGGACTCCCAATCTGAATGATTATGAAGCACTGGTCTCTAAGTCTTATCCCTATTCTTTGTTTACTTCTTGCTTGTTCAAAAGGGGAGGAGGAAAAGATTGCTATTGCCAGTATTCCAGATAAAATAGATTTCAATTTTCATGTCAAACCTATTCTTTCAGACCGATGCTTTAAATGCCATGGTCCGGATGAAAAGGTTCGCGAAGCAAATCTGAGGCTGGACATCAAAGAGGGAGCCTTTGCTATGCTGGATAGTTCTGAAACTTCCTACGCTATAGTAGCCGGGGATCTTGATGCCAGCAGCCTTTATCACAGGATCATCAGCAATAATCCTGAGACAGTCATGCCTCCTCCTGAGTCTAATTTGTCTCTGGAACCACATGAAATAGAAATTCTGAAAAAATGGATAGAGCAAGGAGCTGAATGGAAGGACCATTGGGCTTTTATTCCCCCACAAAAGACCGAAACACCCAAAAAGAATAGTGGTTGGGGTACTAATGAAATCGACCAGTTTACCCGGATAAAAATGGAGGAGCAGGGACTCCAACCTTCTCCGGAAGCGAGCAAGGAAAAATTGATCCGAAGACTTTCTTTTGATCTAAGAGGATTGCCCCCGGATATAAAGGAAATTGATGCCTTTCTTGAGGATGATTCTCCGGATGCTTATGAGAAAATCATTGATGCATTTATGGAATCTGAGAGTTTTGGAGAAAGATTGGCTATGGAATGGCTGGATGTTTCACGTTATGCTGATTCACATGGCTATCAGGATGATATCGAAAGAAGTATGTGGCCCTGGAGAGATTGGGTGATAAAAGCTTTCAATGAAAATTTACCCTATGATCAGTTTGTAAGCTGGCAATTGGCGGGTGATTTACTGCCTGAGCCCACTTACGAACAGAAATTGGCTACTGGTTTTAATCGAAATCATAAAATTACGCAGGAGGTAGGAGTGGTTGATGAAGAGTATCGGGTGGAATATGTGTTGGATCGTGTGCACACTGTTTCAACTTCTTTCCTCGGCCTTACTATGGCCTGTGCACAATGCCATGACCATAAATTTGATCCCATTTCGCAGAAGGAGTTTTATCAAATGTTTAGCTTTTTCAATTCTGTTCCGGAAGCGGGAAGGGTGGAATATAATGTGGAAGTAGCTGAGCCAAGCTTACCTTTACCCGAAGAAACGGTGGAATCCTATAAGGCCTACACGAAAAAATTGGTTCAGGATCAAAGTCGTGAGTTGGCAGAATATGAAAAACTATTTTTCAGCAAGGAGATAGAAGAGGAGAAATTAAAACCTAATGAGCCACAAGAAGCTACTATACCGAAGGGTTTGCTTGCCTATTTTCCGCTTGACTACCTGGAAGATGATATAGTAAAAGAAGAAAAAGGACGAATTCGTCCTGGCAAAGCCTATAATCAACCGGTTCCGGTATCCGGCTATTCCTCAGGAGCCCTGGAGTTTAATAGCAAAAATTATCTGGACCTCGGAAAAATTCCAGACTTTAATCCTAATAAAGCTTTTAGTTTTTCCTGCTGGTTGTACAGCGTACATGGGGGAGCTGGGGGAGCAATTCTGGCTCCGATTTTTGAGGGCGAGGAAAAAGCCAGAGGCATGGATTTCTACGTTTCCTGGGATAGGCATCTGGAGTTTTCTCTTAAGGGGCGCGTGGGAAAACAATTACTAAAAATCAGAAGCAGGGAAGAAATACCTCCGGACAGGTGGGTGCAGGTAAGTCTCACCTATGATGGCTCAAGAAGTCAGAAAGGTGTGAGCATTTATTTGGACGGAGAACAATTGGAAGGGATTTCATTGTCCGATGATTTGAAGTCTTCCGTTAAAGCTCATTCTCGCATGAAAATAGGGCGTAGAGCTGAAGAGAGAGGAATGATCAGTGGGAGATTGGATGAACTGATGTTTTTCAATCGGCGACTCGATCAACAGGAAGTCCAAGAGCTTAAGCACTACAATCCTTTGGCAAATCTGGAAGCAAGAAAGGTAAATGATGCCGATAAACGCCTGGCCTATCAATATCTCCATTCTCAGGACAAAACCTATCAGCGTCATGTCCAGCGCTTAAAAGAGTACAAGATTCGAGAAATGAGGACAGAGGATATTATCCTAAAGCCAACCATGATCATGGCAGATATGGATTCTCTGCGTCCGACTTATATGCTGGATCGAGGTTCATATGAAGCTCCTACAGAACGGGTATATCCTGCTACACCTGCTCATATACTCTCCTTTCCGGAGGAGCTTCCCAAAAACAGACTTGGCTTTGCTCAATGGCTTTTCCATGCAGAGAATCCCCTCACTGCTCGGGTAGCCGTAAATCGCTATTGGCAAATGATCTTTGGAAGAGGGATTGTCGGAACACCGGAAGATTTTGGAAGCCAGGGAGATTTGCCTACTCATCCTGAATTATTGGATTGGCTGGCGATAGATTTCAGAGAATCAGGCTGGGATCTAAAGGCGCTCCTCAAAAAAATGCTGATGTCTGCCACCTACAGACAAAGCGTTGCCTCCAATAAAAAACTCCAGGAAATCGATCCTCAGAATATTTACCTCGCGAGAGGCCCGGTAGTTCGTCTACAGGCAGAAATGGTTCGCGATCATGCGCTTGCTGTTTCCGGTTTGTTAAGCCCAAAAATCGGAGGTCCTAGTGTAAAACCCTATCATCCGGATGGACTTTGGTTGGAAACTGCCTCAGGAAATCAGCCCTTGCGAAAATACATACAGGATCATGGACAGGATCTTTATAGAAAGAGTATGTACACCTTTTGGAAGCGTACCATTCCTCCTCCATCCATGATCATTTTTGATGCACCTCCGAGAGAGGAATGTACGGTCAGAAGGCAATCTACCAGCACGCCTATGCAGGCCCTGGTTATGCTAAATGATCCTCAATTTATTGAAGCTTCTCGTCTGATTGCAGAAAGGATGCTGAGAGAGGGCGGATCCAATGATCGAGATCGGATCAGCTTTGCTTTTAAGTTGGCGACTTCGCGTGCTGCTTCAGATAAAGAGCTAGAACTTCTGGAAGAATTGTTAATCGAACATCGCCAGGCATTTAAGAAAGACCCCCCAAAGGCAGTTGCCTATTTGAATATTGGTGAATACCCGGATACGGAAGAATTTGATAAAACGGAACTTGCTGCTTATGCCCAGTTGGCCAATGCTATTTTGAACCTAACTGAAAGCATCCAGAAAGCCTGATCAAAAGCCTCAAAAGAAATGAAACATAAGGAACTTCCAGAAGATACTTCCCCTTTGCAATTGAGTCGCAGGCATTTCCTGAGTCGGGCTAGTGCAGGTATAGGTGTTGCGGCTTTGAGTGCTTTACTTCCCGGCTGCGGAGAAACTCCCCTTCCAACAGAAAGTCAAGGGATAGGAGGCCTGATTCAACCCCATCATTTCGCCAGAGCCAAACGAGTCATTTATTTGTTTCAAAGTGGAGGACCTGCCCAAATGGAACTTTTCGATTACAAGCCCTTATTGCGTGATCGGGAAGGGGAGGATTTGCCCGATTCGATTCGTATGGGGCAAAGATTGACTGGGATGACCGCTAATCAGGCTGCTTTTCCCCTGAAAGCTGCTTTCAGAGAATTTAAACAAAGAGGCCAATCCGGAGCCTGGGTGAGTGATCTTGTACCTCATATAGCCAGTATAGCAGATGATCTTTGTTTTGTGAAAAGCCTGCATACAGAAGCTATCAATCACGATCCGGCTATGACCTTTTTTCAAACCGGTTCTCAGAGAAGTGGCCGCCCGAGCATGGGCTCCTGGTTGAGTTATGGATTGGGAAGTAGCAATGAAAATTTGCCGGCCTTTTGTGTATTGCTGTCGAAAGGATCCGGTCGGATCGCAGCCGCACAACCGCTTTCCTCCCGACTCTGGGGAACGGGATTTCTACCTTCGCTGCATCAGGGCGTACAATTTCGTTCAGGCAAAGATCCGGTGCTCTTTCTCAGCAATCCGGAAGGCGTATCCGATATCAGCCGCAGGCAAAGCCTGGACTTCATCAAACAGCTCAATCAGCTTTACCATCAGGAAGTTCGCGATCCGGAAGTTCGATCCCGCATCGCCCAATACGAAATGGCTTACCGCATGCAATCTTCTGTCCCGGAAGTCATGGACGTATCTGGCGAGCCGGATTACATCTATGAGATGTATGGAGAAGAATCACGTATCCCTGGGACCTATGCTGCTAATTGCCTTTTGGCTCGACGGCTGATTGAGAGAGATGTGAAATTTGTTCAACTATACCACCAGGGTTGGGATCACCATAATGACCTCCCTGAACATCTGACTGCACAATGTCGTGATACCGATCAGGCATCTGCCGCTTTGGTCAAAGACCTCAAGCAAAGAGGTATGCTCGAAGATACCCTGGTCATTTGGGGCGGAGAATTTGGGCGAACCAATTATTCTCAGGGCCTCAAAAGAGGTGATAGGTATGGGCGGGACCATCATCCCCGCTGCTTTACAGCCTGGATGGCAGGTGGCGGCATCAAAGCCGGTACCAGCTATGGCGAAACCGATGAATTTGGCTATAACGTAGCCAAGGACCCCGTTCATGTCCATGATTTCCAGGCCACCATTCTGCATCTTCTCGGCATCGATCATGAAAAGCTGGTCTTCAAACATCAGGGTAGGAGATACCGATTGACAGATGTGCATGGGAAGGTGGTGAAAGGCCTACTGGCGTAGGCCGTATTAGCGTTTTAGGGTGTTTGTGTGTTAGAGGATAAACTGATTTTCAAACGCTAACACCCTAATACCCAAACACACTAACTCATTCCCTATAACCTTCTCCCCAATCTCCCGTAAGCAAACTATTCCCCAGCCAAATATTATCCGAATAGCTGTATCAACAGCAGTACATGTGACAAAATCGAATTCAAAAGCTCCTTTAAAAATTCACTCATAAACATCGAGTAATTTGATAAGACAAGCACAAAGAGACCGATATTTGTTCCTGAACAAGAAACAAGACAAGGTTTCCTATCTACCCCAGGGAAAAACACGCAAACTCAGCAATCCCGAAGAATCTGTACAAATTCAGGCATATTTGAGCCTGATTTACAAATTTGGCTATCCGGCCGAACAGATACGCGTCTGCGAACATATCAAGATCGGTTCCTCTTCCAGAGAAGCAGATATTGTCGTGTATGAAGACGCTGCCTGCAAGACACCCTTGATCATCGTGGAGTGCAAAAAGCCCAAAATCTCTGCCTCTGGCTTTTATGAAGCCATAGACCAGGGTTTTTCCTATGCTGCCGCTACCCATGCAAAATACGTATGGACCATTGCGGGGAAGAAATCGGCCGCTTTTAAGGTGATGCCAGGAAAGATTAAGGAGCGACACAAAAATCGCATTCGGCGTATTCCTACCTACAAGCAGACTAGAAAATCCAAAACTGTCGTTCGAAGGAAATGGGAAGGCTTAAAAAATCATGCGATTCTGGGAGATACCCTCTTGTTTTCCTCTGTTCTTATCATTTCAACTTTACTTTTAAGTAAAGCTGCTACAGAATATCATGACTGGATCTACGAGCGGACGACTTTTTTGTGGGAAGATTATGGGATGAATGAATTGTGGATTTATAACCTCATCATTTCATTGGCCAGCTTATTCAGCCTCTTTTTTGGAGCTCTGTTCATGCGCTCTCATCGTATGTTTGGCGTTCAAAAAGGGAAAAAGCGAACCATGCTCTTTATCATTGGTATGATCCTCTTGATTCCCGCATGGTATGTCGGGACCTCAGAACCGGATGCCCTCTGGTGGAGCCTGGATAGCTTCAATAGCCGAGAATATCCCATCTGGACCTATCTCTGGCCCTATATCAAGTCCATTCCTTTTCAATTCTTTGCGGTTTATGCCCTGATTTGGTTGGCGAGTAAAGCGGAAGGGAGGTAAAATGTGCGCATGTATTCTCCTGTTCTTGTGTTCTAGTATATTTCATGTACACTGGAACCCATGAACACGAGAACACCTTCCCTTTTTTCCTTACATCCCTTCCCCATAAGCCCAAAAGCTCCTAACTTGCCTACATGCTATCCTTGCGCAAGGCTCGATTGCTGACACAAACCCTCAGACCCAGAAAAGTGGCAAATTTTGCTGCCCTTTGGTCATCCTTTCATTATTCCAGAATGTTAGGGAAAAGTCGGCATTGGGGAAATCCTGCAAAAATAGGCTTTGAGCCCACGACGCATTGCAATCTTCGCTGTCCGGAATGTCCCTCGGGTTTACGTTCCTTTACCCGTCCTACGGGTATGGGCGATTTGGAGCTTTTCAAATCGACCATGGATCAGCTTCACAAGGACCTTATATACCTTTTGTTATACTTTCAGGGGGAGCCTTACCTCAATCCCAATTTTTTAGAAATGGCTGCCTATGCCAAAGAGAAAGGAATTTATAGCGCCACAAGTACCAATGGCCATTATCTTTCAGAATCAAGGGCAGAGGAAACCATCAAAAGTGGCCTTTCGGAGATCATTATCTCTATTGACGGTACAACGCAGGATACCTATGCTGCTTATAGAGTTGGGGGCAATCTCGAAAAAGTAAAACAGGGGGTGAGGAATCTGGTAGCGGCCAGAAAGCGACTAAATAGTTTGCATCCTTTTATCATGATTCAGTTTTTGGTCGTCAAACCCAACCAACATCAGATTGAGGATATTAAACAGATGGGAGAAGAATTGGGGGTAGATAAAGTCATGTTTAAAACGGCTCAGATTTATGACTACGAAAAGGGAAGCGAGCTTATACCGACAATAGATCGCTATAGTCGGTATAAAAAGCAGGCTAATGGCAGCTATCAGATTAAAAATAGCCTGGAAAACCAATGTTGGAAGCTTTGGCATGGAGCGGAAATTACCTGGGATGGTAAAGTCTTGCCCTGTTGTTTTGATAAGGATGCTGATTATGAAATGGGGAGTTTGCAGGAGAAATCCTTTGAGGAAATCTGGCGAAATCCAATTTATGAATCCTTCAGAGGAAATTTGCTCAAATCCAGAGCGGAAATCGAGATTTGTAAAAATTGTTCAGAGGGGACGAAAGTGTGGGGGTAAAAAAAACCGCCATTCAGCTCAATACTAAATGACGGTTTCTAATTATAATGCTTGGTTTATCGCTTCACTACTTTTAAGGAGTGGAACGCATTTCCTGAACGAAGCATTACGAGATACACACCTGATTCTAATTCATCCAGTTGTAAATCCATGTAATCTGCATTGATATCTTCTGAGATCAACTTCTTCCCATGGATATCCAGAATCAATAGTTCTTCGACCAATCGACCTGTTTCTATTCTCAGATTTGTATCAAATGGATTTCCAAGCACTTTTATCTCTCCAAAGTAGAGAGGATCATTGATGCTTGTTACTCCATCTACATTTACCTGATAGATTTCACTAAAAATATCCAGTCCCTGGACGATTGTGTTTTGAACCAGTAACTGATAAAATCCTGCATCTGCAACGCTTACAGAATCAACATTGTAAAGCATGTCATTTCCAATAGGAGATCCATCTCTGATCCAGGTATAGGTATTGGCTGTTCCACCTACTGCTATACTCAAATCCAGTGTGTCTCCTGTTGCTAAATCAAGCAAAGTCTCCATCCCTACATGGGCTTGAGGAGAAAAGTTGAATTCAGCTACATTTGAATCTGCTTCCAGCACCACATTGCTTTCTAAATCTTCGAAGGTAAGAGCATTGTTTTGTACCCTGACTTTTGCACCTGGCCCCCAACTCATGCCGGACATATCTGGAAGATCTGAAATCATGTTTCCATTGAAGTATAAACGATCCAGACCACTGATGGAAGTAAGTTCAGCTGGTACTGCGTCGTATTCGCAGTCATGAACATATACTTTTACCATAGCAGGAAGGGTGAAGACCACGCCTGGTACACTACCTCCGATGGGATTTGCTTCTGTATTGTATTCGGTCAGATTGACCATGTTTTCCATGCCGGTAAGATCCATGCTGGTAATTCCTGAACGTTTTAATTGAAAACGGTCTACATCTACCCAACGCCAGATAAAGGCCGGGAATTCACCTGTCATCAGGGAGTCATCGTGAAATTCAATTTTGCCTCCCATCCTGGTGAGGTTACCCAAGCTTTCTGGCAAGGTTCCGACAATATCCATCGTTTTGAAACCAACATGTGTTACTCTTTGTGTCGCACTGTCCACAGTGACTTGTTCCCAGGTATTTAGGGGGCCATTTAGCCAGGTATCAAAACCTGTCCAATTTGTACCACCATTGGTATTATACAAGTCAACCAGGGCTAAAGAATCCTGATCCAGGGGAGAAGCAAAGAGGTGTGTGTTAGCGGTGGTGATATCCAGACCTGTTACGATTGTACTCTGAACAACGGCAGAATAGGTACCTGAATTTGTCGCAGGATCAAAAGAAGGAATATCATACGTAGCATCACTACCCACTTGCGCGCCATCTTTGATCCAGGTATACACATTTGCTGATCCTCCCACATTTGCAGCGATACTTACACTATCCCCTGTATTCGGATAGGTATACATTTCCATACCTACCATCGCCTGAGGAGAGTATCTGAATTCTGCAACATTAGGATCTGAATTCAGGCCTATGTTGGGCTCTAAATCTTCGAAATCCAGCGCATTATTATGGAAGCGAACTTTAGCTCCACTTCCCCATGTCATCGCTGACATATCAGGCATTGAAGTAAGCTTATTTCCATTCAGGTATAAACGATCCAAACCACTTATTGAAGTCAACTCCGGAGGAAGTTGATCATAATCGCAATCATGAACATACACTTTCTGCATTGCGGGAAGCGTAAATACTACGCCCGGAACCATTCCTGCAATAGGATTAGCTTCGGTATTGTACTCCGTAAGGTTGACCATGTTCTCCATACCGCTTGTATTGACGCTTGTTATACCTGAACGCTTGAGCTGGAAGCGTTCTACATTTGTCCATCTCCAGATAAATGCAGGAAGTTCACCCGTCAATCCTTTATCATCATGAAACTCGATCTTTCCTCCCATTTCTGTCATATCTCCCAATGAAGCGGGTAGAGTGCCTGTTAAGTCCATTGTCTTGAATCCCACATGAGTAACTCTTCCACTTGCACTATCCACTGTCACTTGTTCCCAGGTATTTAAGGGCCCATTTAACCAGGTATCAAATCCAACCCATTCTGTTCCTCCGCAATCATTGTAAAGATCCACGAGTGCTAATGAATCCTGTGCAGCGGCAGAAGCAAACAATTTGGTTTCCCCTGTAGAGATATCCAGGCCAGTTACTATGTTACTTTGCACAACTGCATAATAAGTACCAGAATGCGTGTTGGCATCAAAAGCCGCGATATCATAGCTAGGATTACTCCCAACAGGTATCCCATCTTTGATCCAGGTATAAACGTTGTCACTACCGCCTACATTTGCCGGAATGCTTACAGCACTACCTGCAGCTGGATAGGTGTAAGTCTCTGTTCCTACAACCGCTTGCGGGGAGTAGCGGAATTCCGCTACATTTGGATCTGAATTCAAGGCTACATTGGCTTCTAAGTCTTCAAAGGTTAAGGCGTTATTGTGAAAGCGGACTTTTGCACCGCTGCCCCAGCTCATCCCCGACATATCTGGGATCTCAGTTAGGTTGTTTCCATTCAAGTATAAACGAGTCAAGCCAGTGATATTTGTCAATTCAGGCGGAAGTTGGTCATAATTGCAATCATGGACATACACCTTCTCCATAGCGGGAAGGGTAAATACTACCCCGGGAACCATTCCTGTAATGGGATTTGCTTCAGTATTGAATTCCGTTAGGTTTACAAGGTTTGAAAGTCCCGTAGTATCTATAGCTGTAATACCGGACCTTTTTAATTGAAATCGGTCTATTTTCGTCCAATTCCAGATAAAAGATGGAAAGGTTCCCGTCAGTCCTTTATCATCATGGAATTCGATCTTTCCACTCATTTCATCCATATTCCCAAGGGAAGCTGGGAGGCTTCCAGTCAAGTCCATGTTTTTAAAACCTACATGGCTTACGCGATTCAGAGCGGAGTCGATGGTTACGGCTTCCCAGCTCGATATGGGGCCGTTCAACCAGTTATCGAATCCTACCCAGTTTGTACCCCCACAATCATTGTAAAGATCAACCAGTGCAAGAGAGTCTGATTCTAAAGTTTGTGCAGCTGCAGGAGTGAAGCAGAAGAAAATCCCCGTCAACAAAAGCAGAAATGCACGTTGGTAATAGTTTTTCATTGTTAATGGTTTTGGTCTATTAGCGAAGTAGAAATTTATAGGTATATACAAATCCCCGATTGGTTTTAATTTTCACTACATAAAGGCCTGCGGCTTGTGAACTCAAGTCTAAAGTGATTTCATGCTCCCGAAGATTTGTTTGGCCTTTTATCATTCGTCCATTCAGGTCATAGATTTCCAAATCCACGACTTCTTCCAATCCAGAGATTCTGATAAATCCATCCAGACTTGGATTTGGGAAAATACTCAGTGGGGGAGGAGCGGGCTCATTGATATCTGTAAAGACACCAAATTCGTCCTGAATCAGGTTCTCCCCATTTTTTACGGTATACTCTCTGGGGTCTGGAGTCAGGTTTTCCCAATCTTCCCCAATTCTATAGTTGTAGGAAATAAGATCTCCTGCTGTCATTTTTATAAGGGTGTCGGCATAGAGATTCCCAGGATCAATTGCTGACATTAACCTTCCATTGCTCCAATCTGCCTCAATTCCCATAAGGAAGACATTTTCACTGGCTCCCTGGGTGCGCAATCTGAAAATTACGTCTCGATTTTGAATGCCATAGAGTGTATCTCCAAGAACTTCGCCCGGTTTTACGGAAAGTTCCAGGAGTATATTTCCACTTAAAATAGAATCTTCATTGATAGAAATGGGGGTAATTACCAGGGTTACAACCCCAGTATTGGGATCCACCGTTTCAACCGTATCGAAACGCATTATTTCTTCCCGACTGATGATGTCCCAGCTATAATCGTCCTCGACCAATTGTGTAACATGTGTCCAGATATGGTCATTGGCAATGGCATCAGCATGCGTACCATCGTCATACATTTGGATAGGATCAACTTTCCAGGAGCCGCTAAGGAGGATATTATCCAGAGATTCACTCCCATCTTCAAAAATGAAGGTAATGGTTTCCCGCTCAATGGATACCCGGTTTTCTATGGCTATCGTATCACTACTTTCAAGCGTCCCTCCGTATAAACCTGCAATTTCCCCAGACAGGTACTGAATATTTAAACTTGCAGCAGTATCTAATAAGGGTTCTGTGAGATTAAGAAAGACAGTTTTTGAAATGTGGCGGTCTATTTCTCCTGGCAATAAACTTATGGCTGAAATTCCCAATAGACTGTCTCCAAAAACTTTGAAATTTGCTCCGGAAAAGGAATTCTCATCTATGAATTGGTCGAAATATACTTCGATACCTGAACCATCCAGGCTAGTTGCCGCCGAGGTGATTATGGGGGCTAGTCTAACCCTGTTTTCTACCTCAAAACCTGTGAATGCCTGAAGTAATCCTCCATTATGATCTGCTATGTTTCCACTGCCTGTGTAGGACAGATCAATCAAGTCTCCATTCTTAATCGGGGAATCCAATTCCAAGACCACTTGTTTCTCTAATCTTCCTTTTATCGTTGCCGATAGAATATTCAGATTATTTGTGCCGGCCATTACACTCAGATTTTGATATTCGATCAAAGCTGAATTTGACATTGGTTTAGAGAAGAAGAGCCTAAGCGATTGTCCATTGTTCGAGCTGATTCCTTTCTCTATTACCGGAGGAACTGGTTGTTCAACCAGATGGATTTCTTTGGTAAAAACCTCGCCATAATTGGTATTTTGATCATAGGTTTTTACATAATCATTTGAGATACGGACTTTATAATTCCCATAATCATTGGCAGAAACGGAAGGTATGGAATAAGTCTTTTGGGTACGACCAAATCGGCTAAGACCTCCTTTGAACCATTGATAGCTAATGAATGCATCCTGATTTCCGGCATCATTACAAACAATGTCCACCGAGCTACCCAGAGGGGCTACTATTTCTCGCTCATCACCCACATCAAACATATCTCGCATTTCAACCCCAAATTCCTGTGGGTTTGGGGAAATGGTATAGAAGTAATCGATAATCTGTTCGAGGATTGCATAGGAAAACCTGGAATTATAAAGCCACTGCGTTCCATTCAAATTTCTCAAGGCTTGTTCATCAAGGAAATCCCAGTTGGGGATATAATCGAAGTAGTTGTAGCGCAAATTCATTTTAAGAATTTGACCACAGTTCCTTAATTCATCTGAAACACCTCCTCCAAACCAGCAGGCTTCAACATCCAACCATTGCAAGGATGGAAGGTATAATTCATCTGGTACAAGCTCCCACCTAAAGCCATCATTCCCATTTACCCTGAATTGTTCCAAAGCAGTGAGTAGTCCGATTTCTCTGGGGATATAGCCATTAAGCAGGTTTTGTCCATCTGTGCGGCGACCAATGACCGGCCATAACCAGGTAACTCTATAAGTGGAGTCATTTGAATTAGGAATAGCTCTCTTTTCTACCTTTACTCCAAACCAGTCTTTGGCGGGTCCGCTAAACCAGGGATTGAATTGCCCGTCGTATTTGCCTTGCCATTCCGAGGACAAATCATTAAATCCAAAACCCGGCTGATTGGAGAGCCAGTTAGGGCCATCAGTTGCCCAATAAAAGGCTACTAGTGCTAAGGAATCCTGCTCAGCTAATTTGTAATCACTTTGAGCTTTTAAAGAATAGGGTAGGCTAAAGATCAATGCGAGAGTGAAAAAGTAGCAAAGAAGTACCTTAATTCGATATATCATTTGTCTTTTCATAATTATTCCTGAACAACTATATCACATTCCAGTACATAAGAAACCCCATCATATTGAGGTACCGTTGAGGGATGCAAACCTGTAACTATAAGCAAGCCTGTTTTGAGGGAATGGCGCGCATTTAAATCAGTGATAAAACCAACTACATCTCCTACTTTGAGATTGTCTATTTGCATCGAGCCTTCTTGCAAGAGAGAAGCATTCTCCCTCAATTGACTGATATAGGCTGGGCTCAATTCAGATATATCCGAGATGTTTAGGCCGGATAGTTTCTTGAACAAAGTCTTGTTCTCTACACTAAGAGATAATCCCAATCTTTCTGAAGCCGGAGCTGCGATTGTTGATCTGCGAGCGTTGGCATCATAGTAAAAAAGAATGTCGATTTTTTCCTGCACCTCGCGATTTGCCTCCGAAACAGAGCTATAATTGCTTTTTATATCCTCATAGACTTCTCCTTCAATTGAGGCAAAGGCATCCTGGAAATTCTTATCCTTTGCATACAGTTTTTGATTGCTATATCTGGCAATAGAAGGAACAACCTCTATGGTTTTTTCTATACTTACTTTGCCCGCTTCGTCTATTACAGAGAAGCTTAATCGACTTTTGTTAATGTCTTTTGGAATGATGTAATCAAAGCGGGCAGTAAATGACTGGGTATTTTTCTGTACAGTACCAAAAATATGATCAATGAAGGGATCGTCGAATGCTGGATCACTTACATTGAAGCCAGAACCATTCTGTCCCGGATTGCTGCTTTGTACAATACAGGATTTAATATCCTCGCTGGAGGAGACCGAAATCTGGTAACTAATGGTTTCATCTACTGCTCCTTTTTCAGCAGTAATAGCCTGCACCGTTAAACTGGCATCAGATAATGGATAGTTTACCTCTAATCCTTCATCAACCAAATCAACACATGCACTTAAACCCACAAGGAAGAATAAGGACATATAGAGCCAGAGATATTTCTTATGCATTAACATATTCATGCTTTTCATTATTTTTTCCACCAAAACATCGTTTCCCAATGCTCATTATACCATTGCTTGAAGTCCGTCCCGGATCCATTGATAGATTGAATGAGTGGATAATCACTACTATAAATGGGTTCCTGGAAAGTTGGCATTTGTAAATCCCTGTTATTGAGTATCCACATCAAGGCTTCATTGCGACTTTCATCGCTATCAATAGGGATATGGAAACCACTTGCCCGGGCTTTTTGGACATTTGAAGAGTTGTTCGCCAATTCTGCATCTGAGTATGCCGCGCGGCTGGGAAATTTGCTACCACTACCATTGGGACCAAAATTCTCCGCGCCAGAGGAGGCACGCAAAGGAGGCAGCATGGTTCTTCTATGATCGAAATAAGGCTCAAGCCCCAAGAAAAAGGATGCTAACCATTTCTGCTCCGCTATAAGGGTCAATTTATCTCTACCCCCATCATAGTCAACAGAACTTTGACTCAGATAAGCAGATAAATCATTGAAGCCATCATTTCCATAAGCTCCTTCATACAGCGAGCCAGAAAAACTGGCTTGATAAAAATCTATAGATGCCCTGATTCCATTTTCATAGTGTTCGCGCGCGTTTCCTCCGATCAGGGCTCTTTCAATCGCCTCTGCAAGGAAAAATTCTTGTTCGGCATATATGGCAATAAGGGTAGGAGTTGAAGCTGATTCAATCAAAGGCAAGCCTTCTGCATCCTCCTTTCGAAAGAAATCTCCCAAAGCTGACGCAAAAGGGAAACCTCCATTCCACTGAGCGGCATGTGCATTATCTGTTGTTATACCATATAATTGCCCCGCATATTTTACCGCTCCCGGATTGCTAGGTAAGACATGGGTATTGGGATCACTATGGACCTGACGAACAGGTTTCGCAAGTATAGGTAAGCGAGGATCTCTTAGAGAAATGAGCCGTTCAATAAATACATTGCTGAAAGGTGCTTCTTCGATCTTGGCTTTGCTGATGTTATATAAGACGGAAGGTCTTTCGATGGGATCATTTTTGAAAGAAGCATTATCATCATTGGACTCCATGATCGGATAGTTTTCAGGATCATTGAGGATCTCAGATAAAATGGCTTTTGATGCTTCCGGATCTGCATCGGACATATACATGGCCAAACGAAGACGTAAAGTGTTTGAGAATTTTTTCCATTTTAGAATATCCCCTGCGAATATCAGATCACTGGCTTGATTGATGGGTACATCCAGCCGACCTAGCTTTTCACCTGCTTCTTTGAGTTTTTGTAGAATGGCCGGATAAATTTCTGATTGGCTATCATATGTGCTCAGGAGCGGAGGATCGTCTGATATAGGATCAAAGTAGGGAACATCTCCATAGAGATTGGTAATCATAGAGAAGGTATAAGATTCCCAGATGTCAGCGATAGCTTCGTAGCGTTGATCTTCGGCCTGTATCGCCGCACTCCTCATGTTTTTTACAACCCGAATCGCGCTATACATAGGTACCCAAAATCCTGAGTCATCAAATGCATGCCAGGATTTATGTCGATTACCCTGACTCAGACTTTTAGTCTTTCCATGATATTCTGTGACTGCTGGAATTACATTCCAGGCCAAATAGTCAAATCCATCTACGGTAGACCAAAGCATAGGGACCATGAAAACCGAAGGATCAATATCATTCGCGTTTTCCCCCTCCAGTACCGCATTGGGAGAGTTAGGGTTAATATTGATATCCTTGTCCCAGGTGTTGCAGGAAGGAATGCTCAAAGCAAGCAGGAGCAAGAGGCTATAAATACCTAGAGATATGCTGGTATGAGATCTATTCATGTCTCTTTAGAATTTTAGGTTTAAGTTGAGGGCGATATTTCGCACGGAAGGAATTCCTCCCCGGTCCAAACCGGGAACGGCTCCAGCCTGGTTAGAAAAACTGAAAGTTTCTGCATCCACATTGGGGACATCCGTCCATACAGCAAGATTCCTAACTACAATGCCTGCCCGGGCGGATTGAAGAGATAGTTTTGAAATGAAAGAATTGGGCAGGGCAATAGAAAAACTTAGTTCTCGAAATTTGATATAGGAAGCATCATAAATTACCGCTTCAGGGATTTCACTGTCCATGATGTTTTCCCAGTACTGTTGTCCCGTCAATCCTCCAGAACTTAATCCGGATTCTCGGAGGTCCTCTTTGGTCAGTTTTCTATAGGTCCCTTCATCCAGGTACATACCCTCAGGCAATATGTTTTCTCGGGGGGTAAAATTGCCATTTGCATCTGTGCCTCCTAAAAGGGTTGCTTCAGAAAGTCCCCGTATGTTCAGGTTATAATTAGTGGAGGAATAAAAGGCCCCTCCATATCGGACATCTAGGAGAAAGGCAAGACTAAGTGGTCCCCAATCCAGCTCATTGTAGAGCGAACCCATCCAATCAGGATTGTAATTACCCAGAAATATTTTATCGCTTCTTTGTGTGTCACCGGATTTGGTATAGAGAATTTCTCCATTGGGCGCACGCTCGTATCCTTTGCCATACATCGCACCTCTTCTTTCCCCCAACTTATCTTCAACAAACAAATGGGTAGTAATACTTCTTGAAAGAAAGGCATCAGGATTTTCTGGATCGTATTCTTCGACGATAGATCGATCTCGGGACCAATTCAGAGTCGTCCGCCAACTGAAATTCTTGGATTGGAAAATTTGGCCATTCAAGATCAGCTCCCAGCCGCTACTTCTGATTTTTCCTGCATTTTTTAGAATAAAGTCATATCCGGTTGTCGGAGATACTTCTACACGCAAAATCTGATTGGAAGTGATAGAATTGTAATAGGTAAGATCCATTTTCCAACGATTGTTGAAGAATCGGATGTCTGTTCCCACTTCCCATGCACTTGTAATTTCAGGCTTTAGCTCTGGATTTGCTTTTACATTGCTTTGAATAATACTTGCAACACCATTTTCTCCTGTACCCCAGAAAAACTGATCCTGTAATGCATAAGGGTCTGTATCGTTTCCTACTCTTGCCAGACCGATTCTCAGTTTCCAGAAACTGATAGGTTTGGGGAGGCTAATAGCTTCATTTAACACGGCACTTAAAGTGGCAGAAGGATAGAAGTAGGAGTTGTTATTAGTCGGTAAAGTTGAGGACCAATCATTTCTGGCTGTGATATCTAAATAGAGGTAATCTTTATACCCAATATTTGTGAAGGCATATAAAGAATTTAATTCCTTCTCATAGACATTATTACCTGTCTTGGGAAATACTCTCCTGTTTCCAAGGTTATATATATTCGGCACCAATAGTTGTTCGACAGAACTGCTTATGTTTGAGCCATCCTGGCGAAGATGATTGCCACCTGCACTGATGATAATATTCAGGTCCTCACCAAAGTTCCGCTGATATTTTAAGAGGAAATCGGCATTCAATTCGCGGGAACGAGACTGACCGGTGGAGAATGCGCCAAACTTATTGTTGTTCCCCACGGTACTAAAAGCATTTTGCGCACTGTTTTCGTTAAAATTTCGGTTTTGCCCAATGCGTCCCATGACGGAAAATTCCTCACTGATTTGGTAATTGGTCATTACATATCCGATCAGCCTTTGATTATTAAAAGCTCTTCTGTTTTCACGTAAAATGAAATAGGGATTATTGGCGCTACTTCTCCATTTAAGCTGTTGAAGGCCTTCCATACCCGGCACCCAATAGGATTTTAAGGCGTGAATATCGATGTTTCGGGGATAAAGGCGCACATCATATCCCTGGTTGTTGTCCGAGCGAGAATCAATATATTTTATGTTTGCGCGGACATCCCATTTATCAGATAGTTTCCATCCTCCTGAAAAGTCAAGACGATCCGTTTGAAGTCCCGTATTAGGAATGATCCCTTTTTGGATGATATTGGTGTAAGAAAGTCTGAAATCCCCTTCCTGACTTGCTCCATATACCGCAATATTATTATTGGCTATGATTCCTCGCTCATAAAATTCCTTTACATTGTCCGGATAGGCCTGCCAGGGATTATTACCGGTAAACTGAGGCCTAAGTTGGCCGTCAAATCGAGGTCCCCAATTTATCCGTGAGTCATCATTTGAGATGGAACCATCTGGCCAGGTACCATTATTTCCATCGAAATATCGATACTGACTTCCGCTTCCTTGCCCGAACTCATTTTGATAAGAGGGAAGGATAAACGGACGTTGAGAGGAGACACTGAGGTTTACATCTACTCCCACCCGGCTACTTTGTGCAGAAGCTCCGGATTTAGTTGTTATAAGAATAACCCCGGCAGCAGCTCTCGACCCATACAATGCTGCCGCAGCCGGACCTTTCAGGACCGAAATAGAGGCTATATCATCTGAGGCAACATCATTGGAACTAGCGGGGATTCCGTCAATCACAAACAAGGGAGTGTTTTTTCCTGAAAGAGAAGTCTCTCCCCGGATTACAACTCTCGCTCCTCCGCCTCCAAGTCCGCCACCTCCCTGGGTGATATTTACCCCCGCAATTTTTCCTGAAAGAGAATTTACAACATCCAGCTCACGGCTTTTTTGGATTACTTCTCCTTGAACATCCTGAACAGCATATCCCAGGGATTTTTTTTCTCTTTTCATCCCCAAAGCTGTAATCACAACATCCTCCAGAGATTTTATTTCTTCCAACAGGACAATGTCTATTTCCTTTCTTCCAGCTATCTCTACTTCCTGTTTTTCATAGCCTACATATGAGAATGTCAGGTTTTTTACCTCATCCGAAAGTATGAGCGTATACTCTCCTTCCTGATTGGTCAGGGTACCCTGGCTGCTTTCTTTTGCCCGAACAGTTGCACCTATTAGAGGAGTTCCATTTTCTGCTGTGACTTTACCGGAAATGCTCTGATCTCTCCGCCTTTTTAGCTCTGTAAGTACCTCCTGATTTCTCCGAGATAAATCTTTATTGTTTCGAAGAAGGGTAAGGTTTCCCTTTTTTTCCAACTGCTTGATTTGGGCGATTTTTTTCTGAATTCGCTTTGCATTTCGGCTACCTTTCTTACTATTCTTATAAATGATAAGATATTGGTCCTGATATAATTCGTAAGAAAAATCGATTTCAGTCAATAATCGATCCAATGCCATTTCCAGACTTTCTGTCTGTTTGAAAGTAAAATCGACTTCTACCCCATTGATCAATTTAGATTGATAGCTCACAAAGACTTTATACCTTTCTCCCAGATCATCCAGGACTTCTGCCAGCGGTCGGCCAGCATTTTCATCCTGGATATTTGCTGGAAAGGAATAACTAAATGAAAGCCAACTGCTGAAAAAGAGAAGCAGAAGTAAACTTGCAGTTTTATATGTAGTAGAGTTATTAGACACAGGCTGTTGGTTTTTAGGTCTGCTAAAAAGACTATGAAAAATTGCTTCAATCCTTCCTTCTATTCAGCATTTTGCTGAAGAATATATTTTCCATTTTCAAGCGAGAAATTCATTCCGCTGGTTTTCGTTAAAATGGATATCGCTTTTTCAATATTGTGAGCGGGAATTGAACTGGTCAGTAATTCCTGGCCTAAGGAGCTGTCTCTCAGCTCGAATTGGAATTCATTGATTTCAGCCAGTTTCTCAAGAATTTCTTGTAAGGGAACCTCTTCAAATTCGAGAATTCCTGTTTTCCAGGAGGTTTCGAATCTTCCATCAACACTTTTAGGAGAAGTGAGTGATTTTTTACTGGTAGAATAATGAACCAGCTCTCCGGGATTCAATAGGACTTCCGGTTCTGCACTTTCAGGGGCCTGGAGACGAACTTTCCCTTCTTCCAAAAAAACAGAAGTAGATTTATTTCTTTGTTTGACATTAAAGGAGGTTCCCAGAACCTCGACTTTCAAGCCATTGGTTAAAACCTGGAATTTTGCTCCGCTAGCAGGCTTTTTTTCAACTTTAAAATATGCTTCCCCTTTTAAGTAAACGGTCCTTGTTTCTCCTTGCTTCCAGTTTTCTGCATATTTAATAGAGGAATTGGCGTTGAGGGTTACCTGGGAACCGTCAGGTAATTCAAATTTTTTGATCTCCCCGGCCAGGGTTGTTTTTGTGCTTTTCTTGCTCTCCTGACTTTGATAAAGCAGCCAACTAAAGGATGCCAATAAGACGAGTGAAGCGGCGATCCTCATTGTCCGTCTAAAAAAGAATGGCTTGAGTTTTTTATCAGAGCTATACTCCTGCTCTCTTTCGGCTTCCTTATTTATATGCCTATCTATCTGTTCCTTTATCCTACTGAAATCATTTTTTTCCTGAATGGAGATCTCAGGCATCTGATTCAATAATTCTTCCATAATCTTTGGAGCCTCATCGGAGGTTTCCTCAGATAGCAAATTCAATAATTCTTCTAGTTCAGATCGGGAACAACTATTGTTATAGAGTTTCTGGATGAGTTGGTCTTTTCGCTTCATCTGTAGTAGTAGTCTGAAGGATAATAATCCTTGTTTATGTATATCCGCAAGCAAGAGCACAAAAGGATTACGCTAAGGCTAAATTTTTTGTGGATACATCCGATTTCTCGTATATTAAGAATTGCAGATGTCTGTTATTTAGTAATCTATTTTATTGGTAGTAAAAGAGGAACATAGGTATATAGAGGCCCTCAAGAGAAGCGAAAAAGTGGGCTTAAATTGGCTCTTTGAGCAGTATAAGGTGCCTATTTATCATTTCTGCAAAAGCATGTTGAAAATCCCTGAGCTAGCAGAAGAGGTCACAGCGGATGTTTTTATTAAAATCTGGGAAAAAAGAAGTCTGATAAATTCTGAGCAATCCATTCGACCCTTTTTATATAAAATAGCCCGGGATACTACCTATACCTACTTAAGGAAAATAGCCAGTGATGAGAGACTTCGAGGAAAGTTTTTGGAGAATTATCCAATAATAGATCTTGAAAATGGAGAGACTATTTTTATTAAAAAGGAGTATGCATCAGAGGTAGATCATATTATCGAAGGCCTACCTCCCCAAAGGAAACTGATATTTCGGAAGCGCTATTTTGAAGGCAAAGACAATCCTACAATTGCGCAGGAATTGCAACTCTCAGTCCATACTGTAAAATCTCAATTGGTGAAAGCAAGAGGCTATGTGCGCCAAAAACTTGAGAACATGGACCCTGCAACAAGCCTGTATTCACTTATGATTTTGAGCCTGTTTCTTGGAAATTCCTAAGATATTTGTGGCAAAAAGCAAGCTAAAATCCCCGCGTATAAGGAACCGCATACAAATCCGTAAATTCCTTTTGTACATACTTATAATATCCTGCGATGCCGATCATGGCAGCATTATCGGTGCAAAATTCAAAGGGCGGAATGTGAGCAATCCAGCCTTTGTCGTTACACATTTCCTGGAAGCTGCTTCTTAGTTCTGAGTTGGCGGATACCCCTCCGGCGATGGCCAGGTGCCTGACTTCATATTTTTGGGCTGCTTTGGCCAGTTTATCCAATAAGATCTGTACGATCCTTCGCTGATAACTGGCAGCCAGATCTGCCATATTCTCCTTGAGGAAATTGGGATCTGTTTTCATGCCATCCCGAATCTTGTAGAGAATAGAAGTTTTCAGACCGCTAAAGCTGAATTCAAATTCACCTATCTCGGGTTTGGGAAATTGAAAGGCTGTGGGATTTCCGACTTTGGAAAGCCTATCAATTTCTGGTCCTCCCGGATAGGGTAGGTCCATGATTTTGGCAGCTTTATCAAAAGCCTCTCCGGCTGCATCATCTATGCTTTGGCCTATGATCTCCATGTCCAGATAATCGCGAACCAGCACCAATTGAGTATGTCCCCCTGATACGGTCAAACACATAAAAGGAAATTCCGGAGGACTTTCTGTTAAGAAATTTGCCAGGACATGGGCCTGCATATGGTTGACCTCAATCAGGGGAATGCCCAGCCCATAGGCAAAAGCCTTGGCAAAACAGGTTCCCACCAATAAGGCACCCAATAAGCCCGGCCCTCGTGTGAAGGCAATGGCATCTAAATCTTCTTTGTTAATCTCCGCTTTTTCCAGGGCTGCTTCAATCACACGCATGATGGCTTGCTGATGAAGGCGCGAAGCTAATTCAGGAATTACTCCCCCATACTCACTGTGATCCAGTTGGGAGGAAATAATATTGGCCAGCACCTCATTATTTTTCAAAATTGATGCAGCTGTTTCGTCGCAGGAAGACTCTATTGCTAATAAATAGGACACGAAGTCATACTTTATGTTAAAATTCCCGTAAAATTAAGAAAATCAGGCAATTTGGATAGATAATTGCTGCGTATATTTGCCCATTCAAGCTCTTAATGAAACAGCGCGTTAATAAAATCGGCAGAAGGTTAGGTATCGGCTTAATAATTCTATTAGGTACGGTATCGCTGTTGGGGTACTCGCTGACTTTCTCTCCTGTCCAGAACTGGATGGTCTATAAGATCAAAGGAGTGCTGGAAAAAGACCTGGGAACAGAGGTGCATTTGAGTGGGGTAGATGCAGGGCTTCCAACTTATGCGATTCTTGAGGGTCTGGAAATCCCGGATAAAAATGGAGAGGATTTCCTCAAGATAAATGCCGTTAAAATCGACCTTCTGAATTTTTCTTTATGGGAATATCTGCTTAATAGCGAACCGGTTCATAAGGTAAGCATCACAGACGTTCAGGTCTTCAATCCCGAACTCAGATTGGTTCGTAGTCGGGTGGACAGTTCCTATAATATCCCCATTGATCTCTCCATTTTCAGTAGTACCGATACTACCAAATCGAAACGACCCTTACGTTTTGTTTTGCAGGATATAAGCTTGCATAAGGCAAAATTCCGACATATAGATTCTCTGAGTCAGAAAGTAGATTCTTTGGTTGAAGGCAGGATTAATTTCAATAATCTGGACCTGAAAGATATTAGTACAGAATTAGCCATGACCTTTAATCCCGGTATTAGCCTGGATGCACGGATCGATCAATTATCTTTTATTGAAAGTCTGAGTGGTTTTCAATTGGACAGTCTCCAAACTCGTCTATCTTCTATTTTCCCTGATACTACAAAAGGAATAGGAGCAGAAGTCCATTTTCAAGACTTTCTTGTAAAAATGGATGATAGCCGATTGATGGGTAGCATATCATTTCCTTATTCAGATTTAAAACAGGTCTTTGATACGGATATTACTGATGATTTTGAATTGGATCTAAAGGAAAGTGAACTGGATATCAATTCATTGTATCATTTCCTTCCGGATACCCTCCCAGTCAAAGGAAGATTGGGCTTGAAGGGCAAACTTGTAGGGAATATTGAAAGACTAAACAGCGATGCTTTTCATGTGGCCCTGAGTGATTCCAGTTCGATCTATTCCAGTTTCATTTTGGAAAATGCACTCAAAAAAGAAGAGGCTCATATCAATATCCTTTTCCGAACAGCCCGAATTTCAGCTATAGATCTGAAAAAGACGCTTCCAACTGTAGGTTTGCCAGCCTTTTTGAATAAGCTTAGAAATACTTCCATAAATGGAAAACTGGTTGGCAATTATTTTGATTTTGACCTGAATGCAACGGCCAAGGACACCAGTGCAGGAACCTTGGTGGCTGATTTACATATCCAACTTCCTCCCAAAGCGGATCAGACCAAATATTCTGGCAAAATCCTGACAAACAAACTGAACCTGAATGCCATGGGCTTCAAGGATGTGTTGGATTCCCGCAATTTGAATGTGGATGTCTTATTGGATGGCTCAGGGACTTCGACTTCAACTGCCCAGATGAAAGTCAAAGGATTTATGATTGATTCCGAGATTATGGGGCGAAAGGTCGATTCCATTTATACGGATATCAGTGTTGAAAAAGATGCCCTGATTGGAAAGGTATATGGAGAGGATGAGGAAGGTAAATTAAATCTGGACCTCAATATTGATCAAAGCAAAGAAATTCCGGTTTATGCCGCCACAGGACGAATCGATGGATTCAATCTGAAGCGATATGGACTGTATGAAAAAGATATTTCAATTAGCACCGAAGTAAATGGAAGTCTGTTAGGAAATTTTCCGGATGATATCACCGGAGAGCTAAACCTGAAAAATACAGATCTGATTGAGAACACGGAAAAGCAGGATTTACATATTCCGGATCTTTGGTTCCGTGCAGACAGACTCCCCAATAAGAGCAAATATTATAACCTGAAAAGTTCAGTGGTTGATGCTGATATAACAGGAACGCTCAACCTTAGTCAGGGCTTTTCGCTTGTATCTACCTTGGCCAAAGAAACGCAATTATTCTTTGAGAATAATGATAGCCTGAGTCAGGCTTATTATGCCGAAAAGGAAATAGACAGTACGGAAGTCAGTGGGCAATTTGCTATGGCTCCCAAAGAGGACTTGAATAAGATGCTGGCCTTATTGGGAATACCTGCACAGCCGGGTACACAAGGACTTATGACTGGAAGTTTCCAGTTCGGGGAGTATGAGCAGGTAAGCATGAAGATGAACCTTGATAGCTTGCGCTACAAAGAATTCAATTTGATGGGCAATCAAATTGATATAGAATTATTCAAATTGGCGAGAAATGAGCAATTGGGTATAGTGGGAGCCTTATTGATGGATAGTCTTTTGTTGCCTCAGGATGGTAAGTTGGAAAGAATCAGTTTCAACCTGGATGGATTGGAAAAGAACTATGAAAGTACCTTCATAGCTGTTCAGGAAAAATATAATAATCGGGTCCAGTTGCAGATGAAAACCTATTTTGCCAAAGATGGGAGTATTCGATCTGCGGTCAATCCCAGCAACTCTTTACTCGTCATGAGGGGGGATACCCTTCCTGTTAGTCAGGAAGACTCCATCATTTACTCTTACGAAGAGCAGCGACTCGATATTCAGAACCTCATGCTTTCCAATGGCAATACTTATATCCGGGCAGAAGGTATGCTTTCGCCGGATCCTGAGGATTTGCTGACCCTGGATATGAGTAAACTGGATCTCAAACTTTTCCAGGACCTTTATCCCGCCGAGTATTTCCCCAATGGAAAACTCAATGCTTCTATATCCTTACAAAATCTTCTAAATGATCCCTTTGTTGAAAGCAATGTTCGGATCGATTCATTCGGATTGGATGATTTCAATTATGGGGACATGTTTGGCAGTTTGAGTTGGAAAGAGTCTGAGAATGTGTTTCGGGTAAAAAGCCAGCTGTACGAGAATCAAAAAGATACAACCCTTGTATTGGCGGGTAGATATGCGGCGGATGAAAAGAAATCGCCTCTCTATCTGGAGCTTCAAACCAATAATCCTATACCCTTAGAATATGCTTATCCATTTGTGAAACGTCAGCTGTATGGGATGAAAGGAAGCGTGGAACTGGATAGTTTTAAGATTTCCGGAAATCTGGACAATTTTAAAGTAAATGGAATTGGGCATTTCAAAGATGCAGGCTTTGGCGTTGATTATTTCAAAACAGAATACACCTTCAATGGTGAAATTGCTTTCGACAATGACCGCATAAAATTTGAGGAAATCCGACTCTTCGATAAATATCAGAATCATGCAGATTTTAATGGCTATATCTACCATGAGGGCCTGCAGAGATTCATATTTGCCTTGCAGTTGGACAAGATTTCAAATTTCCTGGTCATGGATACGGATAAAGGCGACAATAAACTCTTTTATGGGAAAGTATTTGTAAAAGATGGAGTTGCTGATATTACAGGTAGCCTGGAAAAACTTGTCGTCAATGCCTTTGCTTCTTCAGGAGCTGGTAGTTATCTCAAAGTTCCGGTTACCTATGATTCGGAGTTTGGACGTCCGGATTATATTCGATTTAAAGGAGATAAAGAGGATGATGGAAAGGTCAATACCGGTCTGAAAGATGTAGAAATCAATTTGACTGCCTATGTTTCGGAGGAAAGCGATGTTGAACTCATATTTGATGAAAGGGTAGGGGATATCATGCAGGGAAGGGGTACTGGAAACCTGAACATGGTGATCAATACCGATGGGGATTTCAAAATGTATGGCAATTATGAAATCACAGAAGGGAATTATCTCTTTACCGCACAGAATGTATTCAATAAGAAATTTGAAGTAAAGCAAGGCGGCCGTATCACCTGGTCCGGAGATCCTTATGAGGCAGAGTTGAATCTCGAAGCCATCTATCCTCTCTATGCAGATATACGCGAAGTAATCAATGAAGAGAATGCAGTAAGGGTTCCGGTTCATGTATTGATGAAAATGCAGGGATCCCTGCTTGAACCTAATATAGCCCTGGAGATTGAGCTTCCCAGTATGAGTAATGATGACATCCCGCAGGTAGCTTCTTATCTGAAAACCATTACTTATGATGAACAGGAACTCAATAAACAGGTCTTTAGCCTGATGGTGTTCAATCGATTTGCCCCGACTGGTGGCTTTATCAATGGACAGGATGCTGCCGCTTTGGGAGTAACAACCAGTGTATCTGAAATGCTAAGCAATCAACTGAATTACTGGTTATCACAAGCGGTAGATGATAAGCTCAGTCTGAACCTCGGAACCACCAATTTTAAAGACGTAAATCTCCTCGTTTCCTATAAACTTTTCAATGACCGGGTCATTATCGAAAGAGATGGAAACCTCGTAAGTCAGGATTCAAACCTAACGATCGGTAACCTCTCAGTCATTATCAAACTTCTTCCCAGAGCCAATAATAATCTGGGCACCCTTAACAAAGGAAATGAACTGGTACTGGAGGTATTTAATCGCGAGGGTATAGACAGCGAACTTTACAATAATACCTCACAGACCGGCCTGGGGATTTTCTACAAAAAGGATTTCGACAAACTGGGGAATATCTTTAAAAGTAAGAAAAAGCGCTGACCCCACGGCACGCGCAAACCTCCCCTTGCTATAGAAGCAAAGGGAGGCGCAAATCTACACTATCAATTTGTGTTGCACGGCACACCAGAACAAGGGAGTGTGGGCCTGAGGCGCTGGGTTCTAGTATCTCTTCTGTCCAGAAAATTCCATAGCTTCTCCTTTCCCAAATCCATAGCTAAATCCAATCGTTACAAAGCGTCCCCTTCTTCTCCAGTTATAGAGATAAAAGTCAGGTTGAAAGGTATTGATTTCCATGATACGGGATTTGAACACATCTCTTACGCTAAGATTGATGACCGCTTTGCCATTGAGGAGTTTTTTTCTAATGCCCAGATCCGCAAATATATTTTCTGACATCTCTCCCTGAACCATTTGAACCCGAGATCTGTATTGCCCTACTATTTCGAAATCAATGTCTGCCGGGAGTTTAAATTTACTCATGATTTTGGCTGAATACTGATCTGCATTGAAATCAAAGACGGTGTTTTCAAAAGTTCCTTCCCGATTAAAATAGAGGTAATTCAAATCTGTCAGCAGGGTGAACCATCTCACGGGATTGTATTTGGCATTAAATTCAAGACCTGTAGCTCGGTTTGTCCCAATATTGACAGGTTTGCTTGTACTTACTTCATTTTCGAAAGTCGCGATCCGTTCTACTACATCAGTTGTAAATCGGTGATAGGTGCTGAAGTTGAGCGATAGGTTCTCAAATACATAAATACCCGTGATCTCATAAGAATCCGTAAACTCCGGTTGCAGGGCGGGATTTCCTGTACGAATGCTGAAATTATTGCGGATATTCATAAAAGGATTGAGGTCCCAAAGTCCTGGTCTCCAGATTCGACGAGAGTAGCCTGCCTGCATGGAAAATTGCTCATTGATTTTATAGGAACTGTGGATGCTAGGGAAAAGATTGGCAAAATCCTGCTTATTGACCTCTGCTGTATTTACCAGTAAGGTCTGCAAGTCAGTGCTTTCCATTCTCAGGCCCAATTTTAGTCCCCATTTCACTCCTTCATAAGCTCCTGTACCATAGACGCCCAAAACCTTTTGGTCATATTCAAACAGATTGGTAAGACTGGGATCTGCTGTCCATTCGCCATTGATCCAGTCATTTACTGCGAAATCATTGCTCACATCAGTGATTACATATTGAGCACCTGTTTCCATCGTTAAGGTCTTCGATATAGGTTTGGTATAATCCAGCTTAAAGGTGTATTCATCCTCTCGAAAATCAGTTATGGTTTCCTGATTCCCGAAAAGATCATCCCCCAGAATTGTAGTATTTAAGAATTGAGATTGCTGGTCTTTGGCGAAAGAATTGCCCAAAGCGCTGAAAAGCAAATCATGTTCTTTATGATCTTTAAAATCTCGTTTGTACTGGAGTTCGTATTGCCACTTCGGATTGGTTGCCGTAGTGATCTCCTCTCTTTCCCATTGAGAAAGTAGCGCTCCGGAACCATCCAAAAACTGAAAATCTGATATCGAGGGTTGGTCCTCAAATTCATAGGCGAAATTTCCGGCCAGGGTGAGTACATTATTGGGATCGAAATAGTAATCTACTCCTAGATTCAAATTGAGGAAGGTCTCAAATTTTTCCTCATCTCCTATACTTCTGACCTGGCTATTATCACTGAGGTCTTCATTGATGCTTTCTGAATCATTAGGCAGGTTTCTATAGCCTGCCCCCAACTGCGCAAATAGGTTGAATTTCTCTGTTCTTCTGTTGAGGCTTAATCCCAGGCTATGGTTATGCGGAACGCCTGTATTGAGGGTTACAGAGCCGTTGATGCCTTTCCGCTCATCCTTCTTCAAAACGATATTGATAATGCCAGAAGTTCCTTCCGCATCATACTTGGCAGATGGATTGGTAATCACTTCTACTCTGTCGATCATTTCAGCAGTAATAGACCCCAATGCATTCCCTTCTTCACTAGTTAAAACAGAAGGTTTCCCATTGATCAAAACCTGGACTCCGGCGCTTCCACGAAGACTTATGACCCCTTCGATATTTACGTTTACAGAGGGGACATTATTCAATATTTCCAGCGCACTGGCTCCGGTGCTGCTCAAATCCTTGCCAACTCTGAATACCCGCTTATCCAGCTTAAATTCCAGCTGAGATTTTTCTGCCTGAATAACTACCTCACCAGTAGTTGTAATGACTTCCTTCAATTGGATAACTCCCAGATCAATAATTGACTCCTTACCATCAAACTCTTTGATAAATTGAGTCTCAAAACCGATGAAACTTATCTTTAGCTGAAAGTCTTTTCCTTGAGTTTTGATTTCAAATAAGCCGGCTTCATCTGTAGTAGTTCCACCTATGGCTTTCTCGCTGTCTTTCTCTAATAGCAAGACCGTCGCAAATTCTATGGGAGTTTGCTCCTGACTTTCTACAATTTTCCCTTTAACTATAAAAGAGGAATTTTGTGCTTGCAGACTTTGAATAAATAGAAGAAATACAAAGAATATTACTTTGCTACTTTTCATGAAGCTCATAGATAAATTTTTTGAGGTGTATTGATGATTCAAAATTCTCTATTGTTTTATTTGTAGCCAAAAAATATCGCTAAACAGCAAGTATTGAAGGCCCAACGACTGAATTGATTTTCCCCTGCCTTTTGTGTCATTCGCAGCTTGAAATCTGGGGTTTGGCGAGCTTTTTTTTCTGTTGAGAAAATGTGTAGTATTTAGCCTTATCTTAATCCTACAATTTTCTGATATGAAACATCTACTACTTCTGGTTTATCTGTTTTTTTCAAGCTTGGTAATACTCATAGCGAAAAATTCTCCTGCCGTACCTTCACATTCCCATCAAGTAGAAAATGGCGAATATACCCTGGTTATAGAAGGTTTCGATTGGGGAGCTGCTGCTAGTAAGGTGATCCTGCCTATGTCGAAAAGCCTTTCAGCAATTGATGGAAGTAATTTTGAAGTGGAGGTCAATCGATCAACTAGTTGTGGCAAACTTTCAGCTGCGGAGGCAAGCGGAAAGTTACGGGTTTTATATGCCTATGTTTCAGATGAAAGGGGAAATCGAGTACCCAAAGGAGAACACATTTCCCTGGTGCTTTATGCAGCTCCTTTTGAACAGTTAGGTTCTCCCATCAAATACTTTCCTGGAAATCAGAAATGTAGCGGAAATCAATGGATTGATTTTATGCTGACCGTTACAGACAAAAGAAATGAGCAGGTCTGGAACAAGGAAAGAGATCGTATCATACCTCTGATTGATGCCTTTGACCTTAGCGGGACGTTTACCCATGAGGACATAGATCTGACATATGCTGCTTATACACCTGCTTCTACCAATGGCAAACGTCCCCTGATTATTTGGCTTCATGGAGGCGGAGAAGGAGGAACTGATCCGACTATTCCCCTGATAGCCAATAGGGCTGCAAATTATGCCTCTCCTGAGATTCAGGCATATTTTGGAGGAGCTTATGTACTGGTTCCACAAAGCCCTACTTTCTGGATGGATAATGGGAAAGGGCAATACACACGTGGAGAAGTCAATGATACCTATAATGAAAGCTTGATGGCTTTGATTAAAGACTATGTAGATAAGAATCCTAATATTGATGAAGATCGGATTTATGTAGGGGGCTGTTCCAATGGAGGGTATATGACCCTGAAACTTCTTTTGCTTCATCCGGACTATTTCGCAGCTGCTTTTCCCAGTGCGCTGGCCTATCATGCCAAGAACCTCAAAGAGGATGATATCCAAAGAATCAAGGACCTTCCGATTTGGTTTATCCATAGCAAAGATGACCCTGTAACGAGAGCTGATGAAACGGCTGTACCTGCCTATAAAAAGTTAATCGAAGCAGGTGCAGAGAATGTGCATCTGTCTTATTTTGATCATGTGGTTGACATTACCAATCAATTTGGGGGAGAGAATTTCCACTATTTGGGCCACTTTTCCTGGATTTATTCACATGCAAATAAATGCCAACTGGACTATGATGGAAAAGCTGTAATGATAGATGGTCAGCCGCTTACCCTCATGGGCTGGATGGCTCGTCAAAAGCGAAAATCGAAATAGTAGGAATAAATCAATAAACCCATTTGGCGCGAAAGCCAAATGGGTTATTTCTAATCCAAATATTTATCATGTCTATCGTATACCGCAACCAATAGACTTGGTGGTAGTTGGGCTGGGATCTTGTCCATTTTGAATAGCTGCTATCGCATTCTCAACGAACTTAGTTTCTACTCCTTCTTCATCCCTTACACTATCATCAATCGCTCCATGATAGCGAACAATGCGCTTCTCATCCAGGAGAAAAACTTCGGGCGTTTTGGTCGCTCCATATTGAGGGAAAACACTTTGCTCTTCATCTATGAGATAAAGGAAGTTAAAGCCTTTTTCATCAGCATTGGCTTTCATTGCATCAAAACTATCTCCGGGCTTCCGTTCAGGATTATTAGGCATGATAGCTACGACCGGGTAACCTGCTGGTCCGTAGGTTTCCTGAAGCTGAATCAATCGACTCTCATTGGCTTTTGCATAGGGACAAGTATTACAGGTGAATACAATAATATATCCTTTAGGACTTTCGCCATTCGCATCCTTGATATTCTCGAAAGAATACATTTGGCCATCTATATTTTTCAAATTGAAAGCAGGAGCCATATCTCCAATTCCAATGCCCGCGAGCTTTGGCTGAGGAGTAAATCCTAAGATGGCGATAAAGGCGGTGAAGAAAAGAATGTTTTTCATATGTGAATAAGGTTTATTGTTCAAGAATTAAGGAAGTGCTGCTTCGAGTGCTTCATAAGTTGGAAAGGCATCTTCGAAGAATCTCTTTTCCTTCTTATTATAGATCAAGCTAGCCGGTATGGCTCCTGACCATTTCGGAGAAATTTTGTCTATCCAATCATTATAAGAACCATCCAGAAGAACCAGGACCGTAGAGGCGAGTGAATGCTTCTCCAGAAAAGGGAGAAGTTTGCTTTCCAGATGTCGGGGAAAATCAAGACTTACCAAAACAACCCTGACTTTTTTATCCTGATACTTTTCGTGTAAGCTTTCAAAGTAGGGAAGTTCTTCTATGCAAGGCTTACACCAGGTAGCCCAGAAATTGATGACATAAGTCGTGTCATTCTCAAATCGAAACAAAGATTCAAGATCTGAGAACTTCTCGTAGATCGGGACTCCTTCCAGATAGCTGGATGCTTCCGGCCAGGATTCTTTTTTTTCGATAAGTTTTTCCTCCGTTTGGAATCCTGAAAAGATCACGGAAAAGCAGAATATTGGAAGCAAACTCCAAAGTTTGTAAAACTTCATTTCACTTTGTTTAGTGGTACAATTTGGAGGAGTGGGGTGGGGAATTTTCCTTTAGACAAGCTTAATTTCTCTTTCATTCCCTACTCCTACAAAATCAATCTATCAAGCATGAGGAATGTCCGATGAAATGCTATTTTTCACGGGCCTTTTCAAAAAGACTGTCGATTGCAGGTAAAAAATGGTTGTTCAGAGACTTGATTTTCAGCTTTATGTGGGGATTAGTAAGTTTAATATATGTTAGAGCGGCTATCGAATATACTCAGGCCCTATCGAGAATTAATTTTTCAGCTCGTACTCCACTTGCTGCTCTTCTCCTTTTATTCCTTTGATGAAGATAATCCTCGATTCGAATATCTGCATGTCATATTTTTCCTCAACAATGCACTCCCTGCATTTGTGATCAATTATGTCCTTCTGGCTACCTTCTTTTACAAAAAAAAGTACCTGGAATTTTTCTTTTTTACTACGCTCCTTGTGATGTATGTGATCCTGAGCGAGGAGCTTTTGCTTGAACAAATTTTTTACCCGGACAGTAGAGGACTAAGGTTTCCGGGTATCTTCTTTACCTTATGGGAGGTCTTGCCTGTTATCGTCATTCTGGTTGGATTTAAATTTGCCTGGGATGCAATAGAGAAACAAAAAGAAGTCGATAAGCTTAAGGAAGCAATAAAAGAAAGCGAGCTGCAATTCCTGAACTCTCAGATAAATCCCCACTTCCTTTTCAACAACCTCAACAATCTGTATTCCTATGCGATAGAGGCTTCCCCCAAGACGCCTGAAATCATTTTAGAGTTGAGTTCAGTATTGCGCTATATGCTCTATGAGTGTCGATCCAATTTTGTCCCCCTCAAAAAAGAGATAGAGCATCTGAAGAATTTTACTCAATTGAGTCAACTGCAGATTGAAGAAAGAGGAGATGTCAATTTTCGGTGTGGAGAGATTCCCTCATCTTTCGCAATTGCACCTCTGATTCTCATTGTATTCATTGAAAATGCTTTTAAGCATAGCCAGGCAAGTCAGGCAGAAAATATTCAGATCGACATAAAAATGGATATTTCCCCTTCCGGAATATTGGAATTCTATTGTAGCAATAATTTTCTCCCGATTTCAAATACAGAGAATCTCTCCAAAGGAATCGGTCTGGAAAACGTCAGGAAGCGTCTGGAGCTATTGTACCCAAATGAGTACGAATTGATAATCCAGGAAGGAGAACAGCAATATGATGTGTACCTTTCTCTTAATCTTCATCAAGCGGAATTAGTATGAACTGTATCATCATTGAAGATCAGCCACCCGCACAGCGAATTTTGAAAAAATTCATCGATGACCTGGGGACCCTTGATTTACAGGCGACCTTCTCAGATGCCATTCAGGCTTTAAAATTTTTACAGTCTCAGAAAGTGGAACTTATCTTTCTGGACGTTCATTTGCCTAAACTCTCCGGACTGGATTTTCTCAAAAGCCTGGCTCATCCTCCCCACATTATCCTTACGACTGCATTTCCCGATTATGCCCTGGAAAGCTATGATTTGAATGTGATTGATTATTTGTTGAAACCGTTTTCTTTTCAGCGCTTTGTCAAAGCAGTTGCTAAAGTCCCCAATATCCAAGAAGGGAAAGAGCCAGAAGAAGCTGCTTTGACTTCAGGGGAAATCTTCATTAAATCAGGCTATGAGCATATTAAGGTATCTGTTTCAGATATTTTATTTATCAAGTCCGATTCAGATTATACGGAGATTCATCTTGCCCATAAGAAACTGCTTTCACAGGAGAGTTTAAGATATTGGGGATCAAGCCTGGGCGAGAAGCAATTTACCCGCGTACACAAGTCCTATTTGATCAATACTTCCTGGGTGGAAAAAGTCGCCGGGAATCAGATCTATCTCAAGGGTGGAAGTATCGTTCCTATTGGCCGAGCATATAAAGAAGCATTCACCAAGCGATTTCTTAAATGAGTAGAATTGTATCTTATGTTGTATATCCTCAATTCAGAAAAATAACGCAAACCTAAATCATACCGCTATGAAAGAACTACGAAAAGAAGACATCGATCAGGAAGTTTTTGATCTCTATGACGACTATGCCCACAACCGGCTGGATCGAAGGCAATTCATGGATAAATTGTCTCTCTATGCTGTAGGGGGATTAACCGTCAGCTCATTATTGGGCTTTATCATGCCCGATTATGAAAGTAAGATTCAGCTCAAGCAGGATGATCCTCGACTGAAAACAGAAAATGTTACCTACAATTCGGCCAAAGGAGGTGGGGAAATCCGGGCACAACTTTCCCGGCCAGTAGATGCCAAAGGGAAATTGCCAGGTATTGTGGTCGTTCATGAAAATAGAGGCCTAAATCCCCATATAGCAGATGTCGGTCGAAGAGCAGCATTGGCAGGCTTTATCTCAATTTCCCCGGATGCACTATGGCCGTTGGGAGGATATCCGGGTACGGATGATGAAGGCAGAACAATGCAGAGGAAAAGAGATCGAAATGAGATGTTGGAAGATTTCATTGCTGCTTTTGAATACCTGAAATCACATCCGGAATGTAGCGGCAAGGTCGGTGTAGTAGGCTTCTGCTTTGGAGGATGGATTTGCAATATGATGGCGGCGAAAGTTTCAGATTTGGGAGCTGCTGTTCCTTTTTATGGAGGCCCGGCTCCGGTAGAAATGGTTCCCGACATTCAAGCTCCTTTATTGCTACATTTTGGCGAATTGGATAAGCGGGTAAATGCACGCTGGCCGGAGTATGAGGCGGCTTTAAAGGCAAATAAAAAGAAATACAAAGCTTTTGTATATGAAGAAGCCAATCACGGTTTCCACAATGATACAACAGCCCGATATGAAAAAGCCTCAGCAGAGAAGGCCTGGAAAAGAACGGTTAAATTCTTTAAAAAACATTTGAAGTAGAAAACAGGGAATGAAAATCTCCTGCTAATTGTCTGATCTAATACAAGAGAAACTAATACAAATCCAAATTTCCGTTAAAAGATGAGAAACATGAAAAAAATCACGATCCTCCTTTTATTTGCTCTCGCTTCTTTCAATTTCCTGCTTGCACAAAGCAGTTGGAACATTGACAAGAACCATTCTGATATTCGTTTTACAGCTGTCCACATGGTCATCAGTGAAGTGGATGGAGAATTTAAAGACTTTTCAGGTACGGTAAGCAATGCTCCGGAGGACTTTGATGGGGCAGAGGTAGAATTTACGGCTCAGGTTGCCTCTATCGATACAGACAATGAACGAAGAGATGGACATTTGAAATCCGATGACTTTTTCAATGCTGAGACCTATCCGGAAATCAAATTTAAAGGCAAAATTGAAAAAGACGGAGAGCAATACCATCTGGTTGGAGACTTTACGATGAGAGATGTCACGAAGCCAGTCAAATTTGATGTCAAGTACAATGGAAGTGTCTCTCTGGGGCAGAGGGGTAGAAAAGCAGGATTTAAGGTGACAGGTTCCGTTGATCGCTTTGAATACGGGATCAAATTCAACCGTGCCCTGGAAACAGGAGGATTGGTAGTGAGCCAGGAAATTGGAATCACCTGCAATATCGAACTAAACGAAGCTAAGTAAGAAATAATACTAGCTACAAAAAGAGGGTCTGCCGACTTCGCTTGGTAGGCCCTTTGTCTATGTATACCATCTGTGTGAATATGGATTCAAGATTGAGGGTTCCTATCGAGGAGGTATAAATTGAAAAGCCTGGACCTACTTCTTGCTAAAATCAATTTCCTATGCGTCGCCAGACATTTTCCTCAAATAATAAAGGAATGCTCTCCACATAAACTTTGCCCCTCGAATCCTGAATAAGCATATCAAGGCAATATTTCCCAAATAAGTCTGGGGTGGGAAATGTAAGTTGAACCTGATTTTCCGACTCAAGCGCATGATGGGGAGACCAATACAGCAAGGATTGAATTCGTGGGGTTTCGGATTCCATCTCCCCTTTGATTGGATAAATGATGGGCAACTGCAAACCGGGAATCTTCATCCCCGGCAAGCTGAGTTCCTCCGGGAGTTTGAATAAGGGATCAACTAAGTCTAAGACTACCAATCCCCCAATATTATAGCTCCCCACAATAGCACCTAAAGTTTCTGGCTCACTATAAACGTGGACAGTTTTTATTTCTTGTAAAAGCAGGGAACAAATGAAATCTGCATCTTGTGTCGCGATTCCATTAACAACAAATAAAGGTGGAAATTTGTGGTAAATCGGCTTCCCCTTAAATCTATAATATACCCTGATTGGATCTACTCCCTTCTTTTTTCGGAAATTCAAGGGAGAAACAAATTCTGAAAACAGATCGCTCAATTTCCCTTTAACTGCATAATCTTGTACGTCTACTTCGAAATCCGCTTCGGGAAGTTTTTGCCTGAGGGCTGAATTCTCTGCTATTACCTGATGTGGTAATTGATGGAAGAGTTGAAAAATCTGCTTCCGTTTTTGCAGGAGTAAATATTCAGCAGATATGCTTGCGTCTTTTATTTTTATATGTTCTGACTTTTCTGGTGGGGGTATAGTAAAGGGCTCCAATTGTGCCGGACGAGATAGAAAAAAATCAAGAAACTGTATTTCACTTGGGCCATACATTCTGGGGAATTCAATAGGAACATTTCTATTAGAATCCATAGAGGCAAGCTGAAATAGTAAGGACCTTGCCTGAAATGCATAAATCAGGGCACTTTCTGAGGAGGCTGAATCTAATCTGGACTTATAACCCAAAATGGGTAACTGACTTACACAGGATCGCACATCCAGTTCATGCTGGAAGTATCGGATATTGCTTAATAAGTGAGTCTCCTCTCTGAGTTTTCGAATTGCAATAGAAAGTTGGCTGCTTCCCTCAGGTAGAGCTTGAATCGTACAAGAAGTTAAAACTGACTCTGGGGCATCATCCGTCTTAAATCTCAGCTGGATAGCTGAATTTCTGTCCGGCAATGGAGGGGAATTGGAGCTGATAAAATGAGCAGGCTTTTTTGATGGACTATCTTCACCAAAAATCGAGATTGGAGTATTGAATAAGTCGATGGGACTTCCATTTTTCTTATCAAAGGCAAAGGCCTGAATTTCATAAATACCACTACGGAGTTCGTGAGCAAGCTTGAAATATCCCCCTGTAAATCCTTCATCATTTGCCTGATAATGCTGATCGAGTACTTCTCCTTCTTTAACAAGTCTAAGTAAAAGTACAGCTGAATCGGTTTTTACTTCGCCTAAAAAGAACGTATAAAAAATGTATTCTCCATTGAAATAATAAGGCTTGTCAAGCTGCAAATAAGCAGATTGAGCTTGTAAAGGACTTAACGCCTTTAGGCAAAATAGTAAGACGAGGAGCTGAGGGATAGCCTTCATATTTAATCCCAATAACGAGGTTTTATAAGGGTGCTATTGACAAGGGAAGCCAGGCAATCGCAGCATAGGGGTTGACGGGGTTCGATCGCACAAGGATGTCGTTGATTGCCGGTTTCATCTGGAATTGTCAGATACCTCAGGGTATCAACTCCCGCAACATAGAAATAGCCCAATACTTCGTCTTGCTCGTCATTAATATTTCGAATATTGCCCTCTATTTGCCCGGCAGGTGGATCGAAAATGGTGCCATCTCGGCTAATGTTTACCGCAACTTGATTCCAATATTTCGCAGTTTTTTCATCTATTGTTTTTTGCAAAACCGTGTAATAGTAGCCAGTTACGAAGCGAAAGTCGGCTTCTGTTTCAGCTATTTTATGATTTGACAAGCTATCTCCACTTAATTCGCTGGCAAGGATCACATTGATTTCATCGGGAGGACTGGAAACCGGGACATAGCAGGTAGAGGGAAAAAACCCAGGATCATCTGTCCATGCTACTTCCCGAAATTCATATACACCCGAAACCTCCCATAAATAAGAGAGTTCTTCACCCAGGTCATTCCTTAATGCTGTATTGACAGAAAGCTCAACATAATCTTCCTGGATCAAAATACCTGCATCATTCACCAGACTACGTTCGGACATATTGACTGCAAGAGAGGAAGAAGCAGCGGGATCCAGGATTTTCTGATCCTCTGATTCAAAAACACGACCATCTTTAAGTCTGACTCTTATTCTGAAATTTGCACTCGCGGGATCTGCTCCATGTCGAAAATGAAAGGAGCGAATTTCGATCAACTGGGCTTCATTATTGATGAGAGGAAGTACCTCTTCATCATTCATGATGAGAAAAATATCTGCTTCTTCCAGTTTCAAAACAATATCCCGGATGTCCTGTCCTGTACGTCGAACCGAAACCCGAATGACATAGGCATCTGGACCTCTTTCTACCGAACCTTCTATAACAAGTCTTCCTCCATCGCTTTCAGGTAGATCAATTTCTATAGTATCGATACAGGCTTGAAAACAAAAAAAGAGAGCCAGAATTATGCAGGTCCATTTCCATATCTGAGATTTTCTGATCATAGCTCAATATTAATGGTAAGAGAAGGAAAGGCGCTACCCAATACAGATAGTCTTTTGATTTTGGGATCACCCACTATGGCCTGATCTACAAATACTGCAAATGGATTTCTCCGTCCATAGATATTGTAGACGGAAAAAGTCCAACTACTTTTCAACTTCTGACTTTTCCTAAAACTTTGACTTAAGGTATATGCAATATCGAGGCGATGGTAATCGGGTATTCTAAAAGCGTTTCTCTGAGAGTAGTTTAACAGAATCAATCGATTATCTATAAGGTGCCTATCAATGGGTATGGTTATAGGTCTTCCACTCGCATAATTAAAATTAAAAGAGATCGTGCTTCTTTTACTCAGCTGAATATTTGTTACCAGAGATGCTTCATGGGGTTTATCGAAAGTTGAAGGATACCATTGACCTTCATTTATTTCCATCACTTTTCGTTCGCTTCTTGAAAAGGTATAACTAAACCAGCCATGAATAAATCCCAGCTGTTTTTTGATACTCAATTCTATGCCCCTGCTGCGCCCTATTCCTTGTCTCAATTCTGTTTCGATATGCTCATTGCTTACCAGCTCAGCAAAATCCTTGTAATCAAACAATTGGTCTATATTCCGATAAAAAATGTCCAGTGAGCTAATCCATTTATTTTGATCAAAATTTCTGAAGTAACCCAAAGAAAAGTTATGGGATAGGTGAGTAGGGATATAAGGGCTCGACAATTGCCAAATGTCAGTTGGCAAGGGCGTTTCAGTATTAGAAATCTGGTTGATAAACTGACTGCTCCGAGTATAACTGAATTTAAGAGATGACTGCGAGTCTAGTTTATACCTTATTGAAAGTCGGGGTTCAACTTTCCCTTCGCTAAAAATGGTGCCCGAATCAAAGTCCTGGATTCCGATGATTTCATCTTCACGTACTTGATCTGGATTTTGGTAGATGTGTAGGCTGCCGGGACCCAGATAGCGGAAATGGGTGAAGCGTAAGCCGCTATTTACAGATAGTCGGGGAGAAAAGTCGTAGGTCCCACTTACATAAGTTGCCAGTTCTAAGCCCCTTTCCCGCTCAACTTTTCTTTCTGAAATAGCGGAAGTCGGACCATTGGCTTTCAATTCACCCGGATTTACCTTATACAAAATAGCCGAAATGCCGGCATCCATCGAAAATCTGTCTTTGGAGAAATTGAAATTCTCTTTGGCTTTCCAATAGGAATTTCCCACACTAAGGCTAGAGGCTATACTGGGTCTCAATTCCTGCTGATTGCTTTGATAGGCTCCGTAAACAAGATTGAAGCTGGATAGTGCGTGCTTGCCCAGGATCCTTTGGTAGGACATCTGAGCTATTGAGGTCTGATAGTCAAAGCCAAATTCATCATTATAGGAGAATCTATCTTTTGACTGATAAGTTGAAAGGGAAATGATGTTTCGATCATCAATGCGATGCGTCAATCTGATATTGGCATCATAAAAGAAAGCGGAACTGGCTTTTACCTCCGGGATTTTGATTGCATTTAACAGAAAATCGGAATAAGTGCTCCGGCCTGAGACTAAAAAGGAGGTTTTGTGTTTGTTGATAGGTCCCTCTATCATCAGTCGGCTTGATACTATTCCTAATCCTCCCTTTATGTTGATTTTTTCGAAATTCCCGTCTTTTACGCCCATGTCCAGTACAGAAGATATCCTTCCTCCATATTTTGCGGGAATGTTGCCTTTATATAAGGTCGCATCTTGAACGATATCCGAATTGAAAGTGCTAAAAAATCCCAGGGCATGACTACTATTAAATAACATGGCTTCGTCTAGCAATACCAGGTTTTGATCTGTGTTTCCTCCTCGCACATTAAAACCACTACTGCCTTCACCTATAGAAGAAACCCCCGGTTGTAATAACAGACTTTTTACCACATCTACTTCTCCCAGGAAGCTGGGCAATCTTTCGATTTCTTTCATGTTTATTCTGATCAAGCCGCTTTGGTTTGATTCTACATTTCTGTCACTGGCATAAGCCTCCAGTACGATTTCATCTAATTGGATATCAGCTTTGATGAGGGAAATGTCCAACTGCCCGGAACTGATCAGCCTGATAGGAATTTTTCGTTTCCGGTATCCAATGAATTGGACAATTAAATCATAAGATCCAGCTTCTAACTCAATCGTATATCTACCCTCCTGATCACTGCTTGTTCCGCGCTCAGCAGAGCTAATAAAAACAGTGGCTCCGGAAATTCCATCTCCTGTTTCCTGATCACGTATCCTTCCGCTTAGTTGAGGGAGCTTTCCCTCAGAATTCCCATCGATTTTTCCAATCACCTCTATCCCCGGCTCAGGCGCTCTCAAAATCTCAATATTCTTTTCCAGACTTTGATAGGATTTTGCACTGCGGCTGCGCTCAATATTGTTTCGCTTTCCTATGACGATGAGTTGTTGATCGTAGGAAATAAAACTTAAGGGGGTATTTTCTAGAATATTGCTTAGTATTTCTTCTACAGATTGGTCCTGGAAGCTGGCAGTAAGGGGCTTAAAACTACTTTCTGAATGTGCCAGATATATCTTGCAATTGCATCTCTCCTCCAGCTGTAGAGAGATTTCAGCTAAAGAGGCTTCGGTAAATGAAATGGATAGGACTTGCCCGGTTCTTGCAATTTGCCCTTTCACCTCTAAAAAAGGGAATATAATAAGGCTGAGGAAAAGGAGAAAAGCAAGATACTTCATTCTATTTGCACGATGAGTGGGCTAATATTTTGATAGTTCTTTGCTCTTGTCTCTAATATACAAAGAAGGAAATCAAATTAGTGCAAGGATTCTGTTTGTTTTGGAAAATGAGATCGGGCTCTGGATGCCACGAGTCTTATTCCCTTAAGAAGCTTTATGGCTTCTTAGCGAGCTGAATTTAGAGAGAATGTTGCTTGAAAAGCGGAGATAGGATAAAATACGGCCCATTGGTTCCTTCCCCCATATTCCCTAATTTTACAAATCTCTATCGTTAAGACATCAACACAGCCCAACTCCAATACCTTATTTACCCACATGGCAAAGAAAAGAAATAAAAAATCCGGCATCGTTTTCTCTACAGACCCGGATTACGAATATGGATATGATGAAGGGTATGTAGAAGAAACCCTGCCTCCCCAGCAACAGGATTTGCGGATCAGTCGCCAACGTCTTAAAGGGAATAAAATGGTCACCAAAATCTACCAATTTGTAGGAACGGATGATGACCTAAAGGATTTGGGGAAAACCCTCAAGCAGAAATGCGGGTGTGGAGGTTCGGTAAAAGGGGGCGAAATTTTGCTGCAAGGAGATTTTGTAGACAAAGTAAAAAACGAGCTCAGCAAGATGGGCTACAAAAGCAAGCAGTCCGGAGGATAATTTGTATTTTAAAAGAGAATCAAATTGTATGAAAAGACTTGCTCTGTCCCTGACCTTTGTATTAAGCGGATTCATCTGTAGCTCTCTGTGGGCTCAGGGAGAGACTTCCACAAGCAAAGCCTATCTATATATATTCCTCGAAGAGGAATGCCCCATGTGCCAATACTACAGCCTGACTTTGCGAGCATTACATGATAAATATGCAAAAGAGGGAATCAGCTTTACCGGCCTTTTCCCCTTTTCAGATTCTCGAACTGATAAGATTCAGGCATTTAAAGAAAAATACCAATTCCCTTTTGAACTAAAGCTGGATGAAAATCAGGCCCTGGCCCGTTTATTTGAAGCACAGATCACTCCGGAGGTTGTTTTGACGAATGCTGAAGGGGAAATTATATATCGAGGCAGAATAGATAATGCCTATGATCGACCTGGACGCCGGCGAAGAGTAATCACAAAACATGAACTTGAGGATGCATTGGATGATGTCCTCGCTGGTCGTGATCCGGAAATCTCCCGCACCCAGGCTGTTGGCTGCTTTATTAGTTTTCAGAAACCCTAAGCTTATTTTTCCCTATGAAGAAGCTACTACTCATTCTTTTTTGTATCTCATTTGTCTTTCCTCTTCTGGGCCAAACTCCCACCTACAATCGAGATATAGCTCCCATTGTTTACAATCACTGTACCTTTTGCCATAGGCCGGGAGAGATAGGTCCCATGGCTTTGACAAACTATGCAGAAGTATCCACATGGGCCAGTACCATCAAATACGTTACGGCTGAAAAGATTATGCCTCCCTGGAAAGCAGATCCTGAGTACAATTCCTTTCTAGGTGAAAATTTCCTTACGGATGATGAAATTTCCCTCATCGCACAATGGGCAGATGGAGGTACGCCAGAGGGAGATCCTGCTGATTTTACCGACCCACCTACCTATCCTTCGGGTTCTGCTTTGGGTACTCCGGATGTAGTTTTCTCCTTTGCTGAAGCTTACAAACATAACGGCAATAATGAAGATGGTTATCGGGTATTTGTTTTGCCTACTAATTTCTCAGAGGATAAGGAAGTCGCAGCAGTGGAATTAAGACCCGGAAACCGAAAGATTGTTCACCATGCCCTGATTTCGGCCGATACAACGGGAACCGGCAGGGCCAATGATGCCAGAGAAGCCGGATATGGATATGATGGATTTGGAGGATTTGGCGTTACAGGTGCTATCGATAATTTATATCCGAGTTATGTGCCGGGACAAATTCCTAGATTCTATCCGGAAGGAACGGGACAGATCATTCCTCGAGGAGCAGATATGTTAATTCAAATGCATTATGCGCCTTCACCCATAGACGAATGGGATTCTTCCAGTGTAAATATCTTTTTCGTAGATCGACCTCTCGAACGCCAAATTGACTATAAGATTTTACTCCCTTTACCCGGAACTATCACTAATCCTCCTTTCTTTATTCCGGCCAACCAGGTGAAGACTTTTCACGGAGTATGGCAGGCCCCCAGAGATTTGAGCCTGATCAGTATTTCTCCGCATATGCATCTGCTGGGACAAAGTTGGGAGATCATGGCTATCGATCCGCAGGGCGATACCACCAATCTGATTTCCATTCCTCAATGGGACTTCAACTGGCAGGGAACCTACTCTTTCGACCGTCTGATAAAAGTTGAGCAAGGCTCCTCTATACATGCCTATGCGACTTATGACAATACCAGCAACAATCCCGAAAATCCCAACAATCCTCCCCAATTCTCTAGCTGGGGAGAACGAACCGAAGATGAAATGTATTTCCTTCCCATTGCCTATGTGGATTATGAGCCAGGTGATGAGAATATCGTTTTATCAGATGATGAGGATAGACTCTTTGTTGGGAGCAATCGACTATTCGATATTTTCCCCAATCCGGCAAAAGGAGAAATTCAAGCCAGATTTAAATTGAGCCAAAGCAATCGGGTGAATATGGCGATTTATAATGTGAAAGGGCAACTGATGAAGGAAGTTCAGTCTAATGCTCCCTTTGGTCCTGGAACTCATCAAATGCCCGTGAATACAGAACATCTGATCCCGGGGGTTTATATCCTTAAAATTGATGCTAAAGGTTTTGTTGACACACAAAAATTTGTCATAAAACCCTGATTATCAGCAAAATTTTGTATTCTTAGGACAGCATTAACCTAATAATACAGATATGAATGCTAGCCAGGCTATTCAAATGCGCCGGGTCTGGGACATTACCCTGGTTTGGCTGTCAATAGGCCTATTTGTTACTATTTACGACCATTTCCTCCTGATGAGCGGTATATCAAAAGGAGCTATTGAAAGCTATTCTTTCTTTAGAAGCCTTGCGTTTAATTGCTTTGCCGGTTTGATGGGCGGCTTTTTGGGAGGGATCGCTTTGACCGAGATAAATAAGCACTCGAGGAGCCGACCCTACTATAAGTCTATTTTGGCTGCTGGAGGCATCTTTCTGCTGATTGTAAGTTGTATAACCCTGGTAACGGCAACTTTTGGTACCTATTTCCTCTCAGGCAATCCTTTTAGAAATCCAGTTGCTCAACGGTATTTTTTCGAGCAAATCATGACAACCGAGCATCTCAAGAATGTGGTTTTTTGGGGAATAGTGGTTGTGATTACTCAATTTACCCTACAAATCAGCGATAAGTTTGGTCCTCGAAACCTCCAGCGAATGATTATTGGAAAGTATCATTCGCCCCTGAAAGAAAATCGAATCTTCATGTTTCTGGATTTGAAATCCTCAACAACGATAGCCGAGAAATTGGGAGAGGAAAAGTACCATGAGTTTTTGAAAGAAGTCTTCAGCGATATTACCGATCCGATCCTGTTCTCCAAAGCTGAGATTTATCAATATGTAGGAGATGAGGTGGTAGTTTCCTGGGATATGGAAAGAGAGGAGGAGGAAAAAGCCCTTTGCCTATCTTGCTTTTTTAACATCAGGGAAGGCTTGATGGAGAAAAAAGAAGCCTATGAACAGGCTTTTGGTATTTTTCCGGAGTTTAAAGCAGGTCTTCATTTGGGACAGGTAATTGCCGGGGAGGTGGGCATCATAAAAAGAGAAATTACCTATTCGGGAGATGTGCTAAATACGGCTGCCCGTATCCAGTCGAAGTGCAATGCGCTGAATTCCAGCCTGCTTATCTCTGAGAAACTGAAAGCATATTTGAGTAGCAATGTGGAAGCCTGGAAATTGGAATCACGAGGTTCTATTTACCTGAAAGGGAAAGAGAAAGAAATGGAACTCTATGATGTGAAACAGAAGGTCGGATAAATGGAGCCTGACTTATAGACTCATGTACAACTTTTAATAAAAAAATTCCTCCTTATCTGTATCCTTTAGAAAAAGCGATACTCTTTTTAAGGCAAAAAAAATAACGGAAAACCGGGGTATCTCTCGAGAATTTCCCTCCGTATATCGGTAAGCAAACAAACAACATATCATACCATATCATACATGAAACGCCTATTATTTATTATCGCAGGTATAGGAATCATACTAAATTCCTGTGAGAGCCCTAAAAAAGAGCTCGCTGCAAGTCCTAAGAAAACCTACAACATCTGTGGCGCAAAAAGCTCGGATATTGATTGGTTCAAAACAGAAAGTAAAGCCCCCTTATTGGATGGACTCGATGTGCTGAATTTTCCCATTAGCACGAAAAATGAATTGGTTCAAAAATATTTTAACCAGGGATTGACCCTCGCCTATGGTTTCAATCATGGGGAAGCTGCCCGTTCTTTTTATTACGCGACACAGCTGGATCCGGAATGTGCCATGGCTTATTGGGGATTTTCCTATGTCCTGGGACCGAATTACAATGCAGGCATGGAAAGCGATAATTATGAGCGCGCCTATGCTGCCATTCAAAAAGCTATCGAATTGGCTCCCAATACAAGCCCTAAAGAACAGGCTTTGATACAAGCAATGGGCAATCGCTATACTCCAGAGCCTCCGGAAGATAGAAGTTCCCTGGATATCGCCTATTCGGAAGCCATGAAATCAGTTTTTGATCAGTATCCCGATGATGCGGATATCGCAGCTATGTATGCAGAATCCGTCATGGACCTGCACCCCTGGGACCTATGGGATAAAGAAGGAAATCCCAAATCATGGACACCGGATATATTGGCTGCTATCGAACAGGTTTTTGATATCAATCCAAAGCATCCGGGTGCTCATCACTTTTACATCCATGCTGTAGAAGCTTCAAATAATCCTGATTTGGGAAATGAAAGTGCGGAGATGTTCGATAAAGGTCTGGTACCGGGAGCCGGGCATTTGGTTCATATGCCTTCTCATATCCATATCCGTACGGGTGAATACCATAAAGGAACCCTTTCAAATATTGCAGCAGTGGATGTAGATAGCATCTATCTTTCCAATTGCCATGCACAGGGAGCCTATCCATTGGGTTTATATCCCCACAACTATCATTTCCTCGCAGCTACAGCTACTTTGGAAGGAAATAGCAAATGGGCTTTGGAAGGAGCGATAAAAACAGCGACATATACCCATAAACAGCTCATGAAAGAACCGGGCTGGGGTACGCTCCAGCATTATTATACCATCCCCTACTTTATCTATGTGAAGTTTGGGATGTGGGACGAAATCTTGGAAAGGATTAAACATGATCCGTCCCTCAAATACCCTAATGCGATACGGGCCTATTCCCGTGGGATGGCTTTCCTCGGAAAAAAAGAAATGGATAAGGCAAAATCGGAATTGCAAAAACTAGAGGATTTCGCAGCGGATAAGTCTTTCGAAGAAATGACGATTTGGGACATCAACTCGGTAGCTAATTTGCTGCAGATTGGAAAACGAGTGCTCAAAGCTGAAATTTTAGCATCCGAAGGAGAATTTGAAGAGAGTATGAGTCTTTTATCAGAAGCAATCGAAATAGAAGATGCCCTCAACTATAATGAGCCTCCGGATTGGTTTTTCTCCGTAAGGCATCATTTGGGAGCAGTTCAAATTGAGGCAGGGGATTATGAAGCTGCGCTCCAAACATATGAAGAAGATCTCAAGCGATTGCCTAAAAATGGCTGGGCCTATCACGGGATGAAACTGGCCTATGAGAAATTAAATGAAAATGCCAAAGCAAAGGAGATGGAAGTCCTTCTGGCAGTTGCCTGGTCAGGAGCAGATATAGAATTAAGTTCTTCCAGAATAAAATAATACAATGGGCAGCTGATTTAGGCTGCCCTATTTTCATTCTCCTGAATTCCTGCCTATCTTAATTACGATTTAGGCCTTTAAAAACTACTTATGAATACCTACCTGAAATATTTCAGTTCCCTCTGTATTGTCTTTTTGTTTGTGCTAGCCACCGGGCAGGCGCAAGACAGCTATATGAGTAGCCCCGAAGAAGTGGGCATGTCTGCGGAAAGGCTAGGCCGGATCGGTAGCCATTTCCAATCTTACCTGGACGAAAATAAGTTTGCAGGTATGCAAACCCTCGTAGCCCGAAAAGGCAAGATCATTCATTTTGAATCTATGGGTTTTGCTGATAAGGAGAGTGGGAAGAAAATGGATGAATCCTCCATTTTTCGGATATATTCTATGAGTAAACCGATTACTTCTGTCGCGATCATGATGCTTTATGAAGAAGGAAAACTGCAGCTGGATGATCCGGTTCATAAATACATCCCTTCCTTTAAGAAAATGAAAGCAGTGGTAAAGGATGACAAAAGTGGCGAAACGGAGGCTGTAAAGAAACCTATGAGAATTGTGGATCTGCTTACCCATACTTCCGGTTTAGGATATGGCTGGGGAAAGGGAACCTATGTAGATTCAATGTATCGTGCTACTGGATTCTGGTTTGAACAATCCATGATGGGATTTGCGGATAAGGTGGCAACTATGCCTTTGTACTTTCAACCCGGAACAGGCTGGAGATATGGAATCTCAACAGATATTTTAGGGATCATTGTAGAGGTAGCTTCCGGCCAATCTTTTGATGTTTACCTGAAAGAACATGTCTTTTCCCCTCTGGGAATGGATGATACCTTCTTTGAAGTTCCACAGGAAAAAGTGGATCGTTTTACAACCTGTTACAAACCCAAAATGATGGGTGGTATTGATGTACAGGATCATCCTTCCAAAAGTCGCTTCGCCAAAACAGTTACAATGTTTAGCGGTGGGGGTGGCCTACTCTCAACTTCTGAAGATTATTTCAAATTCTGCCAGATGTTGTTAAATGGGGGAGAATTGAATGGAAAGAGACTTTTAAGTCCTAAAAGTATTGAATTAATGACTCAGGTACATACGGAAGGAATAGAACATGCCGGTGGACCGGTGGTTCATCCAACCGATGCCTTTGGTTTTGGACTGGGATTCTCAGTTACCAAAAACCTGGCTGCCACCAATAATCTGGGTTCTAAGGGAACTTATGGATGGGGAGGTGCAGCCGGAACCTATTTCCGCATCGATCCTAAAGAAGATCTCATCATCATTCAGATGATACAGTTGATGCCTTATGCGCATCTCAATCACCAAAGAGAATTCCATTCGCTGGTTTATCAGGCAATCCTTGAATAGAGAAGAATCTTTTCAAATCGATCATGAAAATTCAGGAACTGACTACCACTTTCGAAGAAAGTAAAGGTCAACTCAAATCATACCTCCTCCGAATGACTGCTTCTGTGCAGGATTCGGAGGATATTCTTCAGGATACTTTTATAAAGGCTTCTGAAAAGATTGATAGTTTTCGGGGAGACTCTTCCATGAAAACCTGGATATTTAGCATAGCTTCTAATTTGGCCCGCGATCTTCTTCGAGCTAAGAAAAGATGGCCGGAAAATGTAGGAGATATCTGCAAAGAAGCTGCCATGTCCAATCGGGAGTTCTTTCAGGAGGCCATGAATATCCGGATGACCTCTCCCCAAGGGCAATTTGAAATCAAGGAGCATATTACCTTCTGTTTTACCTGCATAGGGAAGTCGCTGATGTTGGAACAGCAGATTTGTTTATTGCTAAAGGAAGTTTACAACTTCACGGTGAAAGAGATTGCCCAGATCATGGATAGGACTGATGCCCTTGTCAAATACCATTTACATCAGGCACGTACCAAAATGCTCGAGATTTTTGATCGTCGCTGCTCCCTGATAAATCAGGAAGGCATCTGTCATCAATGTACCGAGCTCAATGGCATCTTTAATCCCAAACAAAATAGCCAGGAGGAACTGGTAAAGATTAAGATGTACAAAGAGGCACAAAAGAAAACAAAAGACGAATTATTCGACCTTCGCATGCAGATCGTACAGGGAATTGACCCCTTTACCTCTGATGCGGCCGAACTGCAACTCCATCATTTAGAGCACAATAGAAAGGTCATGGAAAATTTATTAGAAAAAAGTGATTGAAATCCTATCATTTCTTTTTCCTCAGACGTCAAAGAGGAAAAATTAAACAATGAAGAACTTTCAAGTATTTTTTCTAATCCTGACAATTATGGCAAATCCATCTTTCACACAAGCACAAAACGGGAAAGCAAGTACCCTAAAAAAAACCTTTAGCAGGGAAACTGCGGTGTCTATTGAGATCAAAGCTGATCCGGCCATAGTTTGGTCCCTCCTCACCAATGGTTCTGATATCACACGCTGGAACTCCACCATCACCTTTTTTGAAGGCGATATAGAAGAGGGAAACAAAATCAAGCTCAAGTCTGTGGTCGATGAAAAGAGAACCTTCAAACTCAAGGTGAAAGAAATGATTCCCGAACAGAAAATGCTTTGGTCTGATGGAGCGGCTCCCTTTTTTAAGGGCGTGCGGAAGTATACCCTTAGGAAGACTGCCGACGGATGCATATTTGAAATGCGTGAAAAAATCGGTGGCTTGATGTTCCCCATGGCAGCAGGAAGCATTCCTCCTTTCGACGCCTCCTTCGAACAGTTTGCGGCCGATTTGAAGAAAGAAGCTGAGGAGATAGAGAGGGGGAAATAAAGTGTTTTTGTGCGCAGGTGTTCTGGTATTCTAGTGTTAAATGGAATGCGAGAACACCTGAACACTAGAACACGTTTTATCACCTATAAAACAACAAAGCATACACCTCTCCGGCTTCATACACATCCTTTCCTTGTGGAAGCTGAATGAATGCATCTGCATCGACCAGATTTGCCAGATCGCCAGAGCCATTACCTTCTACTGGATGGGCGAGTACCTTCCCTTCTGGCGTATAAGATAGTTTTACCTGTGCAAAATAGGTGAGATTGGGTTTGAAATGGATGGGAGCAGCTAAGGCTGCCTGGGGGATATCCGCTGCCTGCAATTGCAAAGACTCTCTAAGCCAAGTGAGAAAATATCGATGCATACAGAGGAAAGAAGAAACGGGATTTCCGGGTAACGCAAATACAAAGGTATCCTTGGGCGCTCTTCCAAACCACATTGGTTTCCCTGGTCTTTGCTGAATCTTATGATACAGCTTTTGAACGCCAACGGCTTCCAAAGCTTCGGGCAGATAGTCAAATTTTCCTTTACTCACTCCACCACTTAAGAGAATTACGTCATACTCCTCAATCATACGCTGAAGTTTGTTTTTGATCTCTTCGAAATCATCATCAAAATGATGACTATCTGCTTCTATGCCGTAATTCCTGAGGGTGGACTTGAGTCGATGAATATTGCTCCGCCGAATTTGATGGGGGAGGGGACTTTCCTGAATTTCCACCAGTTCGTCGCCGGTTGAGATGATCAGAGTCTTGGGCAAAGAACTCACCTTGACCTGCACTTTCCCTATCGTTGCTCCAACTCCAATTTCTGCAGAAGATATTTTCTTCCCTTTTTTAACAATGACGGAACCCTGAGCCCTATCTTCTCCTTTATTGTGAACATTCTGACCATGGATCATGCTATCCAATTGAATCCTCACTTGCCCATCACCTTCCGCTAAATCCTCATATCGGATCACAGTATCGCAGCCCGCAGGTAATATGGCTCCTGTCATTACTTCCAGACAGTTGGTTGGATCAGAAAGTCTTTGCTGGGGAGAGCCTGCCGCCGCTACGCCTTCTATGTTGAAATTCCTTTGTCCGGAAGCAAAGCTTGCATGGGCAATGGCTATTCCATCCATGGTTACCCGATTATAGGGAGGGAAATCCCTATCGGCATAAAAATCTTCTCGGAGGATTCTTCCCAAACTATTATCGAGATGAACTTCTTCGGTTCCAAAGTCGAAGGTATTTTCGGAGATTAATCGGAGGGCTTCTTCTACAGCTATCATATTTCGTCTTACTAAGAAATACATCTTGTCATTCGGGAATCTATCAGATGTCCGGGATGGCAGATGGATTCATTATTGTCAATTATCTTCATGAGTCTTATAGCGGGCAAATTTAAAACTTATCTTTCCTAAATTTGTTAGCTGTTCAGCATTTATTCTATTTCCAGCTCAGAGTTATATATGCGGTCCGTTACAGATATTCGAGGAGACTTTCCGATTTTTAGCCAGCATCCCGAGCTGGTGTATCTGGATAGTGCGGCTACCAGCCATAAACCTGAGTCCGTTATTGCCGGGATTACCAACTTCTATCGATCTGAGAATTCTAATATCCATAGAGGCATATATGATTTGGCAGCTCAAACTAGTGCCAAATATGAGGCCGTTAGGCAAAAAGTCGCTTCCCTGATTGGGGCGGATTCGGAAAAAGAAATCGTGTACACAAGTGGCACTACGGATAGCATCAACCTGGTCGCGCATGGATTTTTAGCTCAAAGACTCAATCCCGGTGATGAAGTATTGATCTCCGCTATGGAGCATCATGCCAACCTTATTCCCTGGCAAATGGTCTGCAAATGGAGAGGTGCAAAGCTTCGCATCATTCCCCTAAACGCAAAAGGAGAAATTGATATTAAGACTTTTCAGGGAATGCTAAGCGATCGGGTGAAAATGCTGGCGGTGGTGCATATCTCCAATAGCCTGGGAAGTATCAATCCGGTAGAGGAAATGATAAGCGAAGCGCATAAGTATGATATTCCCGTTCTTCTTGATGGCGCTCAGAGTATTGCCCATGTGCCGGTAGATGTAAAAGCTTTGGATTGTGATTTTCTGGCGTTCTCCGGACATAAGATGTTTGGACCTACGGGTATAGGTGTTTTATATGGCAAAGCGGCTTATCTGGAAGAAATGCAGCCTGTACGCTTTGGAGGGGATATGATTCGTCTGGTGAGTTATGAGGATACGACTTTTGCTCCTGCGCCTCAGAAATTTGAAGCTGGCACTACGAATATTGCCGGTGTAATTGGATTAGGTTATGCAGTAGATTATTTGGCTGCTTTTGATCGAGGGGAAATTCATAAACGAATGAAAGAACTGCGAGCTTATGCCCTGGATAAGCTGAGGGAGGTCCCAGAGATTAGAATTATCGGACAATCAGATCATTGTAGTGGGATAGTCTCTTTTATGTTGGGGAATGTACATCCGCATGATGTAGCTACTTTTTTAGGAGCTGAACAAATAGCTGTGCGGGCAGGCCATCATTGTACGCAGCCTTTGATGGATTTATTGGAAATACCTGCTACGACTCGGGCATCTTTTAGTATATATAGCCAGGAAGAAGAAATAGACCGCCTTGCTGCTGAACTCAAAAATATTCATCGCTTTTTCTCATGAATCCCAGACTCAAAGAATTATACCAAAGTGTCATTCTCAAGCACAGCAAAGAGCCTGTGAACTATGAAAAGAGAGAAGAAGCAGGCCAGCATTTGGATGCCTATAATTCCCTGTGTGGAGATCGTTTTCATTTGTACTTCGATCTAAAGGATGGTAAAATCAAGGATTTGAGTTTTCATGGATACGGATGTGCGATTTCAAAGGCTTCTACTTCTGTCTTAGTGGAATTCCTGGAAGGAAAAAGCCTGGAAGAGGCTCGGGAAATGGCAAGGGAATATTTAGCGAGTTTGACTGAAGAAGGAAAGACGGATGAACTGCCTGAAGAATTTGAAGCCTTCGGAGCTGCCCGTGATTTTCCCGGCCGAATGAAATGCGCGACTTTGGCATGGGAAGAGATGGTGGAATTTGTGGGGAAAGATTAAATGGAAATGTGTTTTAGTGTTGTAGTTGGTATTGATAAAGACTTCTTAACTACAAGACTGCCAAACTAAAACACTTCTTCAACTCCTTTTCAAAAAAGCCTTTATTTCCTCGCGCTCACTATGGAAGAAATCCTCCCGGCTTCCCTGAAATAAAATCTTTCGATCATAAATCATGGCTACATCAGAGGCTATCTGCTCAACGGTATGCATATCATGGGTAATGATGATAGAAGTGCGTTCACTGTCCTCTGAAAGCTTTTGAATCAGCTCGTCTATCACAGCTGCGCTCACGGGATCAAGTCCGGTGGTAGGCTCATCGTATACCAGATATTTGGGTTTGTGTAGGATGGCTCGGGCAATGGCTACCCGCTTTTTCATTCCGCCTGAAAGTTGAGCGGGATATTTTTGGAGAATGTCGCCGCTAAGGTTTACGGCTTCCAGGGCTTCTACGACCAGTCCTTCTATCTGAGAGGGGCTATGTTGGCGTTCTTCAAATAGCTTGATGCCCACATTTCGGAGGACATTCAGGGAATCAAACAAAGCTGCGCCCTGAAAGACTACTCCAAAATTGGATAGGCATTCCTGCCAGTCTTCCGGCTTGAACCCCCAGCTCAATTTGCCATCTATAAAAAGCTCTCCTTCATCCAGTTCCTCCAGACCCAGAATTAGTTTTATGGTTACAGACTTTCCACTGCCACTTCCTCCCAATAGACAAAAGCGACTGCCTTCTCGAATCTCCAGAGAGATGTCTTCCAGGATAGATTGAGTGCCAAAGGCTTTGTATATGTTTTTCAGTTGGATCAAGCCAACGAAGCTAAGAAAAATTGGAGAAAGGCTTGCTGGTATCAAGCGCTAAATCCTCCAAAAAGTTTGTCATCCCGGACATCTAGTAGATTCCGGGAGGACAGACTATTTTTTCTATTTCACCAATCTTGTCTCTGGAAAGGCCGCTAACCATCCAAACCAAAAGGCTCTGTGATAGGGAAGACGATCCAGTTTTTGCCCATCCTCAGCAATAAGCTGACTTTCCTCCAACTTCCATTTTACTCCCTTTTCATCCACCAAAGCAGAACCTCCATCATAAGAAGTAAACAATAGCCCTTTGGGATCATAAACCCGATTTCCCCCACTTCTATCTGTCAAAACCAAGACTTCCTGTTCTCCTATTTTATCTGTATAAATGGGTCGCTTTTTGAGGAATTTCGTCGAAATTGCCAACTGCTCCTCTCCAAATCTAAGGGCCAATACCTCTTGTTTGTTTTTCAGTCTTCGGTCCTTAAAGGGAGTACTGAACATCAATTCATCAGTCGAAAAGTATTGCTGATAGGCAACTCCTTCTCCATAATCTCTTCTATGCCCAGTATTCAAGGAAAGGACTTTTGTTTGGGGATGACGGGATTTCCACTCGCCCCAGCTGGTAGTAACCACACTCATAAATTCCAACTCTATTCCTTTTCCTGCCAGTGGTCCTATCACCGGGGCGCCTTGTAAAGTATTCCAAAGAGATTGAGTGGCCTTGTCATACATGAGTTTATTGGATCGATATAAAAATCCACTGGTTCCCAACTCATGCTTTACACCATCATGCTCTGTATTGTAGAGGATGACTGTTCCGCATAAAGTACAATACACACCAGCAACAGGCACTCCTCCGACTTCATCAACAAACATCTCATGCCAGGCAAGGATGCGTTTGGGATATGCTCGGACATCGCCATTTAGCTCTATCCCAAAAACAATATGATCGTCTTCGAGATAATCGGCTTCTTCTGCTGAGATCATTTCCGGTCCGCGCAAAGGCGGGATTCCGTCCTGTCTGACTCCTCCCCATCTAACTTCATCCAGTCTGATCAAGGCTGTTTTCTGCCGGCCAGCAAAATATTGTTCAAATTTCGGATCTATTCGTTTATACAATAGTGCCTTGAAATCGGCATAAGAGGCCGTGATATGCTGATCTCTGTTCCAAAGGTAATCGTACCATTTATCAAAATCGGCTCCATAGACTTTTCCTGTTTTTTTATTGAGCAAAGCCCATAGTTGAGAGGAAAGTCGATAATCTCTCAATAGATAAATACTTTCTAAAGCCATGATTTCATATCCTGGCTGCCAATTCTCTTCAATCTCTTCTAAAATTACATCCTGGCTACTTCGACTTCTGTCTCCGGATAAAGCCAGAAAAAGATCGCTTCCGTCTAAATGACTTCTACTCATATTTTGTCCCTGTGAAGTACAGGAAGTGCTCTGAATAAAAAAGAGTATGAGTATGAAAAAAAACTTGAAACTATTCCTGTACATGAGTTAATCTTGAAAAATTAATTGATTCACAGCTACCGCTGCTTTTCATACTTCTTTATCAAGAATATAGTTTTTCCTAAATGAGGCTTTGTCAATATTACGACAGGGACGAAGGGAAAAACCCTGGGAGGATTTGGTTTGGTAAATGGGAAGATAAATTCAAGTGCAAGTTCAAGTTCAAGTTCAAGTTCAAGTTCAAGTTCAAGTTCAAGTGCAAGAGTTAGAGCAAAATGGTAACTACAAAACTACAAAACTACAAAACTACAAAACTACAACACTAAAACACCACAACACATACGTACTCTAATTCCTATTCTTCCATCGCTCAAAAGCATTGAGAAAATAGAGATTCAAAAAACCGGAATTCGCCTCAATCAAATCCGCATATCCGTCGCCATTCAGGTCGGCATAAATGATGTCATAGGTATCGTGTTCTCCTTCTTCAAAGACGATTCGCTGGAAGCTTTCTCCTTCACCTGAATTCAAATAATATGCATTAGAATTGCCAGAGTTTGCCAGGGCGATATCTATATCTCCGTCTTTGTCAAAATCTTCACACAGGATGCTAAAGGTCCTTTCTTCCATGCTGTCAAGTTCCAGGCTTTGGGAATAATCCTGATTAGCATCTCCAAAGTAAATGCGATTGGCTTCCCGAATATTTCCACAGAGAATATCTGCTATTCCATCCTGGTTGAAATCAGCAATGGCTACTGAGCGGGTTTCATCTTTACCTGTTCCAAAGGGAATACGCGTATCAAAATTGAGTTTGCGGTTAAGGCAAATGAAATTCTGTTGTTTGTCTCTATTGGCCAGTATGATGTCTTTTTGACCGTCATTATCCAGATCTGCAATGGCAACGTCTATAGTAGAATCATCCTCATTTCCAAAAGGAATACTTTCCCCGAAATTCCCTTTTCCATCATTCAAACAAATCTCATTTACCCGGCCTCTATTGGTAATCAAAATATCCAAATCCCCATCCTGATCCAGGTCATTGAGATTGAGATTGCGACTGGGAGCATAGTCAAATCCAAAATGACCACCTTCTGTGAAATTCCCTTTTCCATCATTGAAAAAGAGTCGATTGGGAGCATCATCATTGGCAACCGCTATATCGAGGTCTCCATCTCCATCCAAATCTCCCAATTCGGCGGCATAGGTCGTGGAGCGATATTTCCCCAGATCATAGGCAACTGTAAAACTTCCATCTCCCGAATTGAGATATACGCGATTCTGCTCCGGCCAATGTCTTCCATTGGCTACCACAATATCAATATCTCCATCAGCATCCAGATCTCCTGCACTTACAGAAGAGGTCCTGTTGGATTCCGTTCCCAGCGAAAAGCGATTGTTGGGATTATAGAAGAAACTATCCTGACCTATGGAAAGGGAAAAGGAGAATAGCAATAGGAAGCTGAAGACTAAGTAGCGCATGGATAGTGGGTTTTTATAAAGGTACAGAATGCATGAGCTAAAAGCTCTCTATGGTGAGCAGAAAAGGAATTTATTTCATTTTCCTCATCCGGCAAATAATGACAAGCGGAATTTCTCTGAAAAATTTCTCCTTCTTACTAGTGAAAACCGGTTCTTCAAATCCATCCAATACAAAACCTGCCTCAAAGGCAATTTGGAAAATCTTCCGAAGGGGACGGTGAAAGTAATATTGCGGAACGGGCTGGTCTATGATGGCCTCTCCGGTAGTTCGGCTGTCCTGGATATATTCTCCTACTTTGACAAAACTTTCTTCATGCAATCGACCCTTTACATCCCTGATTTCTTTCAACTCCACATGGGTACTCAAATTGAAGCAGGGGTGCATGCAGGAAAAAACAAAGGCTCCTCCTGGCTTTAGTAATTCAAAAGTGGCTTCAAACATCGGCTGGATTACCGGGATATCCATGAGGACCATATTGGAAACTGCTCCTTCAAAGGAGGCTTTCCCCAAATCCAGTAAAGCTGCTTTATCCGTAGCATCCAGTACCTGATAGGTAATTTGATCTGTGGGATAGGAACGGGCATTTATGATATTTTGAGGGGAGAAATCAAAGGCGAGAACTTCTGCACCTTTTGCGGCCATTTTTCGGGCGAAAATCCCATTTCCACAACCAATATCCAGCATACGGTCTCCTGCTGAAATATTGAGAAAATTCAGGCTATGGGGCGCAATAAGTTCATTGTGAAATCTATTGCCTTCCAATCCCATTTTTTCATTCCAGAAGTCAGCATTACTGTCCCACATCTGGCGATTTTCATCGTTGAGCTCTGAATTCATATCTTAAGTTTGTTAGAAAGCTAAGGCTTGCTCTCGTTAAGAGGTACTTATTTCTCTAGCTTATTGTAGGTCAGCCACCAGCGTTCGGGAATATCATCCCCTTTGGCAAATTCATAGTCTTCTTTGCTACAGGCGATCAATCGGGAAGGCTTGGCTTTCTTGCCATTGGCTAAATCATAAGGAACCTCCATCCACCATCTCCCACTGTTTCTGTGTTGGAAGAAATTGATTTTATCTATGCTGGCATGCAATTGTACCGCATATTTTCTGAGGTTCTTGCGGTCTTTTCGGGGAAAATCATCCTGGCGATTTCCGTGGCCATCCATAAAATACCAGCACATCATGGCACCGAGAAGAGCTGTTTGATCCAATTGATCTTGTTCGGGTATGAATTGGCTGAGGCTAAAGCTATTTAAATGGTATGCCAGGCCCGCATAACGAGCCATTTGACAAGCTTCCATGGCTGAAAATCCTCCGGGAGAAATCCGATTGGCTCCGGGAGCTTCCGTTCCTTTTACTGCAGAAAAATCAAAACTTAGCATATCCGCAGTTCTCATGTAGGGCTCTGTAGAAGCCAGATTGCCAAAGATACTCCCATATCGGAGGGCTGCGAAGTTGAGAGACTTTAGGGTATCTATCTCCGTTTCGGACACGAAATATCGCTGGAAGCCCAGATTGGAATAGTTGAAGAGGAAATTGGGTTTGTGGAGAAAGATGCGATGGTTGAAAGAAGCTTCATGAAAACCCCTGTCAGCATCTTCAAGGTCAAAGCTGGAATCTATGTGTACGTACTCTACTTCTTTTCCGCTATCCTCATAAGCCAGATACTGCCCATAGGTAATGCTTTGATCTCCCCCTAAAATCAGGACCCGCTTGTCCTGCTCCAGCAAAGTGCGCAAGACATAGGCAAACATCTCATTGTGAGCTTCGATGCTTTCTTTGGGTTTAAGATTTCCGAAATCAGCTATTTTTATTTCAGAATAGGGCAAAGAAAGCTCATAAAGTTTCTCTCTGATCTTATCTGCTGCCTGTGAAAGCTCTTTGCCGGCTTTATTTCCCCGGTCCTCCAGATTACCTAATAAGATGATATCTGCTTCCTCCCAATGGCTCAGATCGCGGATACGGGCTCCCAATTGGCCAACTGTATACTCCTTTTCTTCTCTTAGTAAATCCGCTGCTTGAAAAAATACCGACAAATCCATGATGCAATTAAATATTTTTTCTCAATTTTGAAGGAATGTGAAAAAAGCAAATTTGAGCTACTTACAAATTTTATGATACTCATCACGGGAGGAACTGGCTTTTTGGGCAAGCATATTGTGCGAGAGCTATTGAATGAAGGGCATGAGCTTCGGCTACTGGTCCGCAATGCTGCTTCACGAAAATTGCCGGACTGGGCACCTATGGTGGAGGTCGTCGATGGAGATATACTGGATGTGCTTTCGCTGGAGAAAGCAATGGAAGGAATCGACCAGGTAGTTCATGCTGCAGCCTATGTGAGTTTTTGGCGAAGGGAGAAATACAAGATTCTCAAAATCAATGTTCAAGGCACCTCAAATGTTGTGGATGCCTGTCTGGATGCCGGAGTGCGGCAATTGGTGCATGTTAGCTCTATTGCTGCCATTGGTATTACGGAGAATGGTAGCCCGATTACGGAAAATACTCCCTGGTCAGCAGGTGTGAGAAATTCCTGGTATTCAAAGTCCAAATACAAAGCCGAATTGGAAATACTCAGAGGAATAGCTGAAGGCCTTCAGGCAGTCATGGTAAATCCTTCGGTAATTCTGGGGCCTGATGATCAATGGGAAAATGGCACTCCCAAGATGTTTAGCATTGTAGATAAAGGTTTAAGATTCTATAATCCCGGAGCTAATGGATTTGTAGCGGCTCAGGATGTGGCCAAAGCCATTTCCCTATTGTTGAATACTGAAGAAGAAAATGGAAGTCGCTACCTGCTTTCTGCCGAAAATCTCAGTTTCAAACAAATCTTTGGCTGGATTGCTGAAGATTTAGGGAAAAAGCCTCCCTCCATGCGCCTGCCTGAATATCCGACCCTATGGGTAGGGAGATTATCCGAATTGCTTTCAAGAATTACAGGAAAACCTCCAATTATTTCTCTGGAAAGTATGCGAAGCGCTATGTTGTCTCGCTCTTATGATGGATCGAAAGTTCAGGGACTGGGGCTGGAGTATAGTTCGATAAGGAAATTGTTGAAAGAAACGGCCGAGGCCTATGGGGCTTCTTGAACCCTTTCGCACAGTCCCCGTTTCCCTTTTTACATTAAAAATGCTAAACAACCCGCAATCATGAACATCTTTTAGCATGAGCGCGAATTTCCATTAATCAAGTATAAAGGACTTTATTCATTTCAATCCCAAGCTGTGCTTTCATCTGCAGCGAACTCATTGAGTGCATCAAATCCATAATACTCTCTTGCTGCTACTCTGGCTTCTGGAATGCTACTCCTTTTTCCATCTACAATACCAGCAATAAATGCATCTTTTATTCCCATGCGATGAATGTCTTTGAGGAAGGCCTCTGCATCTTCATAGTGGCTAAATTGGCCCAGGACATATTTGTTGTAATCAAAGCCCTTTTTTTCGTGAAAACGAATAAGCTCGTCTGAGTAGGCGTGGAGGTTAAACTCTTTGAATGCAGCTATCTGAACTTCAAATCCAATTTGAAGTTCTTCTCCGTTCAACTCGCGTAAACGAGCATTTTCTGTACGTATAAATTGAATTTCTTTGCTTAGCGCTGAAATCTCTTCCCTAAGTCTATTATTCTCTGAAATAGCACTATCCCCGCAACTTAAAAAGAGCAGAGAGAAAAGAATGAAAAGATAGGGTTTGTTTACATGTGGGCAGACCGCTAATGCTTTCATGCGCTTGTTAAGGACGATTGACAATCCTAAATTAAGCAGTCCAATTCCATTCTCCGTGATCACATTCGCGAATGGTAAGATTTTGAGGCACAACTGATACTATTCCTCGCAATCCTGTAACTTTAGTTTCCAGGATAAGTAAAACTGATAAAGGCATTCTGAATGGACGAGCCCGTACTGAAACAATATATCCTGATAATCAATCAGGTATTTGACCTTGAAAAGAAAATAAACGCACAGCCAGAAGGCCCTAATCTCGAACGCAATTTCAGGCGCATCAGAGCTGCCTGGGAATCTTTGGGTTTGAGCTATTACGATCCTACGGGAGAGGCATATGATGAAACAAGAACGGATTGTGAGGCCAGTATTAGTGGAGATTCGGAGGAAAATCTATTTATACAGGAAACCCTTAAGCCCATCATTCGCCTTGAAGAAGACGGATTTATAAAGATTATCCAACGTGCGATTGTCATAGTCGCTCAGAAGGATGCCCAAAAATAAGTTTACACGACACAGATTTCTATATATACATGATCCCATTTGGCATAGACCTCGGAACAACCAATTCTGCTCTTGCTTTTTTCCACAAAGGAGAAGTAAAGATTTGCAAGCATCCCATTAGCCTAAGAGATACCCTTCCTTCAGTCATTGCTTTCCGAAAAGGGAAGATCATTGTAGGGGATAAAGCAAGAGAATATATCCTTCAATCTCCGAACTCGGTCATCAGTAGTTTCAAACGAAAGATGGGAACTACCGAAAGCTGGAAAGCAGATGATTGGGAGGAAAGCCTGAATCCGATCCAACTTTCTGCATTTGTACTTCAGGAGTTAAAAACTTTTGTTCAGAATGGAGCAAAATTGGATGCAGCTGTTATTACGATTCCTGCTTCTTTTGATACCATTCAATCCAATGCAACCAAGGAAGCAGGCTTTCGGGCAGGCTTTTCTGAGGTAAGGTTATTACAGGAACCTATTGCAGCAAGTTTGGCTTATGCAAATCAGGATCATGCGGGAGATTTTGAAGAAGGGCAATGGTTGGTCTATGACCTTGGCGGAGGTACCTTTGATGTAGCTCTGGTCAAGATTCAGGATGGAGAAATGAGGATTATTGACCATGAAGGAGATAATTTCCTCGGAGGAGATGATTTCAACCAGGCCATCGTCGAGAAACTCGTCGTTCCAGAAATGGAGAAGAAAGGCAAATTCAAAAGCCTGAAAAAGGAAATGAAAAGTGCAAGTGGTAAATACAATGCGCTTTATCTGAAACTTCTTCGCCTGGCTGAAGATGCCAAGCATGAACTCTCTACTGATACAAGTAGTGAAATAGAATTTAGTTTTGAGGATAATAAGGGAAAAGAAATTCAACTTTCAGTCGAAATAAAGAGAGAAGCATTTGAGGAACTGATCGAAAAGAAGATCAAGCAAACCCTGACCCTCACTCGGCGCATCTTAAAAAGAAATCAACTCAAACCTGCAGACCTCAAGTTTGTCTTGATGGTAGGAGGATCTACCTATATCCCCTATGTCAGAGAACAGGTAGCGAAAAAGCTTAAAGTAGAAGTGAATACGCAGGCGGATCCAACTACAGTGGTAGCTGTGGGAGCGGCCTTTTATGGAGCCAGCTTAAATATTTCTGCCAAAAAGAAAGAGGAAGATCAGCCTGAAGATATTCAGCTCAAGGTAAAAATGGCTTACGAAAAAGCCAGTAAGGAAAAGGAGGAGTATTTTATTGCACGCTTTGAAGGAGAAACAGAAGGACTATTTTACCGCATCCAGAGACTGGATGGTGGATTTGATACAGGACTGGTGAAGCTTGATTCTCAGATCCAATTGGATTTGCCTTTGGTAGAAGGTGCTTATAATGAATTTAGCCTGCAGGTTTTTGATGCCCAGAATAATGCTATTGTGACTGATGCAGAAGCGATTGGGATCAGCCAGGGGAAATATGCTGTAGTTGGGCAACCGCTTCCCAATGATATCTGTATCGAGATTGATGATGTAGAGAATAATACCACCATACTCGAAGTCATTTTTGAAAAAAATACCATTCTACCTGCAAAGAAAACCATTGTCAAGCAAATCAGTCGAACCATTGCCAAAGGTTCTTCCCAACGCCTGACCATCAATATTCTCGAAGGCCCATCTTCAGCCCTTCCAGCAACTACCCAGCCGATCGGTTTTATCTCTATTACCGGAGAAGACCTGAATCGTGATTTGGTTAGGGGCTCTGATGTGGAAATAAGTCTGGAAATTTCAGAATCTCGCGACCTGAGCATCAATACCTACCTCATGATGACAGATCAGGAATATGAGGATCAATTCAATCCAACGGAAAGAAGGGTGAATTTGCCTCGTCTGGTTGAAGAACTCTATGCGCTGGCAGAAAAAATCCGTTCTGAAATTGCAGAAGCAGAAGCACAAAGTAATTTCGAAACGGCTCAGGAATTGGTAGATATGGAGTTTGAGCTCCTGGAGTTGGCTGATAATGCCCGGGAAATGAGTGAAGACGATATCACCGACAATAAATACCAGATCGAGGACCAGAAACGAAAACTCGCTCAAAAGGTCGATGAATTGACCCGGGAAAAGCAGGTTATTCGCATTAAAAATGAATACTTTGAATCCAAGCGATTCATGGAATTTATTTTCATGGCTTATCCCCCCAAAGAGGAGGATCAGGATACTTACCAGAAAATAATTTCCGAGGAAAAGTCCGTTCTGGCAACCAATAGTTCCGTCAAAATCCGTGAACTCATCTCAAAAGTGCGCAAGCACAACTGGAAAGTACGCTGGAAACATCCCCGTTTCATTCGTGAATTTTTCAAAGACTTGGCCGCAGGGAGTTATGGAGGCTTTACCCATCCTCATCAGGCCAATGAACTGATACGTGAAGGAAATCACGCCATGCAAAATAATCATGACGAGAAATTGAGAAGTTGTATCAATCGACTGTGTGAGCTCCTGCCAGCAGATCAGAAAAAGCAGGTGAAATTTGGAGGCACGGGATTGAATTAGGAAGAGAAGAAATATAAAAACTACGATTAGGGCAAATATCTGGTCGTTTGGAGGATAGGTAAATTGTGATTCTCCTTCATTTTTATATATTGCTTGTGAATCATCGAGCTGAAGATATAAGGCTACGCTCCTTTTTTTGATGATTAAAGTGTATTGATACTTGTGGATATGTTAATGAAAGTAATCCTGGAGACTACTTTCAACTAAACATTATCCTACAAATATGGAAGATCGTAAACCGAAGATCAGCCTGCTCATTTACACTTACAACCGCGCTCACCTCATAGAGGAATCCATCCATAGTGTATTGAATCAAACCTACCGGGACTTTGAATTGGTTCTGGTCAATAATGGGAGTACGGATCATACCCGAGACGTTCTGGATAAATATGCCTTGCACGAAAAAGTCAGGGTAATCCATGTCGAGCAAAATCTGGGAAGCGCCGGAGGGATGAACTTTGCCTTTGATAATATTGGAGGAGAATGGTTTGCTCAAATGGGAGATGATGACCTTCTGCTGCCCAATTGCTTCGAACGCATGATGCGAGTCCTAACGGAAATAGACCCTACCGTAACCGCAATTACCTGCAATGCTATGTCGAGTATAGACCGATCCTTCACTGGGACCGGATTTGATCATGACCAATACATGCCTTTGGAGAAGATCATTTTGCAGGGTAATGGAGATTTTTTTGCGATCACTCAAACAAAACTTCTTGGAGATAAACGCCTCAATCCCGACTTGCCGGGAGATGCGAATGTACTTTGGTATCAGATTGACGCTATTGCAAACAGGTATTATATCCATGAAGCCCTGATGATTTATAATGATGCAATCGGAGAAAATGAGTCAACCGTTCATAGCTCCATAAATGCAGGAATTCGGATAAAAAGATATCAGGAATTGCTCAAAGAGGATTTCTATTGGAGAGTTATGAAAAAATATAACCTCAAACAGTTTCATGCTCGCTGTTTGAGAGGGATGTATTTTATGCGAGCTGCAAAGAATATGGCAGATATGAATCTCTACAAAGAGATGCTCAATAGCTCTGAACCGGGATTCAAATCTCGTCTACTGGCCAAATGTATCCTGGCAATACCCGCCTCCCTACTTTCGAAATTGTATGAGCTTTCGGGTAAAAGTTTTCTTTCTGAAGGATTGTTCCGGGTATTTTTCAAAAAGCATTCTCTGATCGGACAACGTATTTAAGTCCGCTTGTTCAATAGCCTGGTAAACAGGAATCAATATGAAAGAAACTACAACTGTCGCAATAGTCGGAGCAGGGATAGCCGGTATCACAGCTGCATATTTCGAGGCAAGAAAAGGACATAAGGTATATCTTATCGAACTAAGTCCCAGAGCTGGTGGATTACTGAAAAGTGATTCACATGAATTTGGAACCTTTGATTATGGGACTCATGTAGCAGGGGATTGTGGACTTGCAGAACTGGATGAATTCCTTTTTGGAGGAATGACAGAGGAGGACTACCTCTTTTTCAATCCGGGAGACTCGGGCAATTATTATGGAGGCATTTTGAGTGAAATCAGTCCTTTCGTCAATACCGCTGTACTCCCCGAACATAAATCTATCCGAGCTTCTCTGGAGCTGTTGAAAGCAAAAGGAAGTCATGAAGCGGAAAATCTTGAGGAATTGATGATCGCTCGTTTTGGGAAGCTCTTTTACAGAGAGGTTATGAAAGAGGTAGTTTCGAAATTTATGGGGAAGGATCCTGTTGAACTGACCAAAGATGCCATTTATTTTTTCGATATGAACCGGGTTCTGGCCTTTGATGCAGAGACTACCGATAGACTGAAAAAAATTGATAATTATGATGAGGCCCTTGGCTATCATTATCCAGCTCCTGGAGCGAGGAAAATTTATCCACGTAAAGGAGGAATAGGAAGCTGGATAGATTTTCTTATGGAAAAATTGGAAAAGGAAGGAGTAAGCTATTTAGCAGGAACTAAAATTACTTCTGTGCTTGAAAAAGGAGGAAAAGTTGAAGAGTTGGCTTTGGGGGATAAAGTCATGGCGATTGATGAATTGATATGGTCTGTTCCGCCGGCCTTTCTTTCTCGCCTGCTAGATCCTTCATCCAACTTCCCGAGACCTCGATTTAGAAAAACAGGACTCTATGACTTTGCTTTCGATCAGCCATTAGATACAAAATGCTTTTATATCAATGTTTACGATCCTGCTCTGCATTCCGCCCGGCTAAGCATTTACCAGAATCTGGCCCAGGATGGTCCTTATTATGGATGTACCACCGAAGTACTGGCAGATGATATATTTGATTTTGAAGCGAAAGTGGATGATATCCTGGGAGAATTAAAGACCATAGGTTTGCTTTCTGATGAGCACAATTGTGTCTACAAAGGCTATCGATCCATCCGCGCAGGCTTTCCTGTTCCTGAAATCCAATTTCTGGAGCAGAGCGAAGCAATGGCAAATGCATTGGACGAAAAACTGAAAAATGTACGCTTTATTGGTCGGGGGAATGGCCGATTTTTTATGAAAGACATTCTGAAACATACCTATCAGAGTTGTGCCAAAGAGCTAATTGTACTGGCTTAAACTGATTTAATAAGTCAGGGAAAAACCTGGCTAAAGCTTTTCTTTTATCCAATAAAGCTTAGCTTTGGATAAAACGAAAAAGCTATCATACTATGTCTACTGCGCGTACTTTCATACAAGAAGAAATCCCCAAAGCACTGGATCGCATAGATGAAAATAGTGAAGCCAGATTTGGGATTATGACTCCTCAACACATGGTCGAACATTTAGGCGCTCTTTTCTATTTGGGTAGAAAGGAAATCGGTCTCCCATGTGTTACACCCGAAGATAAATTGCCGGAAGTGAGGGCCTTCCTAAATACAGATGAAGCTTTCTGGAAAAATTTCAAAGCAGTTGGAGTGCCCAAAGAAGGATTGATGGATTTGCGCTTCCCCAATTTGGATGAAGCAAAAAGCAAACTCCTTTCAGCTATGGGTGCTTTCTATAAATTTCATGAAGAAAATCCCGGTACAGAGATTTTGCACCCGGTTTTTGGAAAGATTGGCTTTGAGGCCTGGGAAAGATTCCATTACAAGCATTGTATTCATCATTTGCAACAATTTGGAGGTCTGACAGAAGATTATCCAATTGAAGCCCATACAAATATCTAATCCGATTACATGGATAATTATAAATTTTGCCCTCAATGTGCTAAGCCTTTGGTTGAAGAAGAAAGAGGAGGACAGGCTCGTAAAGTTTGCAAGGATGAAAGCTGTGGTTTTGTGTATTGGAATAATCCTATTCCGGTTGTATGTGCCATCGTTGAAAGAGACGGGCACTTAATTTTGGTGCAAAGTATTGGATGGCCCAAATCCTGGTATGCACTGGTAACAGGTTTTTTGGAAAGAGGAGAAGAGCCGGATGAAGCTGTTTTGAGAGAGGTAAAAGAAGAAACCGGCCTGGATGCAGAAATAGGAAGCTTTGTAGGCATGTATAAGTTCTACAGGCGAAATCAGATTCTGATGGTATATCATGTGGTAGCCAAAGAAGGCGAAATCGTCATAGATGAAAGCGAATTGACCGGTTATAAGCTTGTTCCCATAGAAGAAGTTCAGCCCTGGCCGGCAGGTACAGGAATAGGTTTGAGAGATTGGTTGAGGACTCGGGGAATAGAGCGAGATTTTATGGAATTCCCCAAATCCTGATGCCCTTGTTTTAAAAAATAATTTCTAAGAAAAATATAGACTTGAAGCCTGCAGGATTTCTATCTTGCAGGCTCTTTTTGTTTACCTAATTCAAAAATAGCATCCTCCAAACATGATAGATCGCAAAGACTTCAAAAAACATGTTCCCCAGGTAATAGACTGGATTCAAAACTACTTTGATCAACTTGAAGATTTACCGGTCAAATCCAAGGTGCAGCCTAAGGATATTTATAAGCAAATCCCTGCTAGCATGCCTGCCCAGTCAGAGTCTTTGGAAGATATGCTCAAAGATTTGGAAGAAATCATTTTACCAGGAGTTACCCACTGGCAGCATCCCAATTTTCACGCATATTTCCCTGCTAACAGTTCGGTGGAATCCCTCTATGCTGAATTCATAACTTCTGCCATAGCTGCACAATGCATGATTTGGGATACTTCGCCAGCCGCCGCAGAACTGGAAGAGCGCATGATGGAATGGTTGAGGGAAGCCATGGCAATCCCGACTACTTTTGAGGGAGTAATACAGGATACAGCTTCGACAGCTTCTTTGGTAGCCATTTTGACAGCTCGGGAAGTCTCCACCGATTTTCAATCCAATGAAGAGGGCGTTCCCAATAATTTGCGAATTTATTGTTCTTCTGAAACCCATTCCTCCATAGAAAAAGGAGTAGTAATCGCAGGAATTGGTAGAAAGAACCTGAAAAAGATAGCAGTGGATGAAAAAATGGCCATGATTCCTGCAGAACTGGAAAAGCAAATACAGGAGGACATAGCTGCTGGCTTTAAGCCTTGCTGTGTAATCGCAGCAATAGGAACGACAGGTACAGTAGCCGTTGACCCTCTTAAAGAAATAGCTGCAATCTGTAAAAAATATGAAGTTTGGTTGCACGTGGATGCTGCGTATGCAGGCTCAGCACTTTTGTTGCCCGAATACCATTGGATGATAGAAGGAATAGAGGATGCAGATAGCTTTGTATTCAACCCCCATAAATGGCTCTTTACCAATTTTGATTGTACGGTCTATTTTGTGAAAGATGTAGAGGTGCTCTTGAAAACCTTCGAGATATTACCCGAATATCTTAAGACCCGAACCCGCGGTCTGGTAAACGATTACAGGGATTGGGGAGTACCTTTGGGCCGAAGATTCAGAGCCCTTAAACTCTGGTTTGTTATGCGAGGCTTTGGACTGGAAGGTATTCAGCAAAAGCTCCGATCTCAGCTTGAACTGAATCAATATTTTGCTGAGGAAATTAGAAAGAGTGATTCTTTTGAACTCCTACTAGAACCCTTCCTGAATTTCAGCTGTTTCCGATACAAAGGAGAGGAAGGAATGTCAGCTGAAGAACTGGATACAGTAAATGCCAGACTCTTGGAAATCATCAATGACAGCGGAAAACTGTTTGTTTCTCATACAAAAATTAAGGGTTCATACGTTTATCGTATGGTGATCGGACAAACCTATATTGAGAAACGTCATGTTGACCATGCCCTTGAGGTATTCAATGAAGCATTGAAATCTCTCTAGAAATTTGTCTGAAAGAACAGGGGATTTGAAGAGCTGATAAATTGATCACCCAAGTCCCTGAAAATATGTACCTTCAGCGCTTAGAATTGCTCTGCCCAATGAGATATTTGCCTTTCCCTATTGTATTGATTGCGATCCTCAGTTTCCCGCTCTCAATATTTGCCCAATTAATTCCCGGGGAATCCTATTTTAGCTCTGATAATTATGTCGAGTACATAGCTGGCAATTTACCTCTCATCATCTCTGTCCCTCATGGAGGAGAACTGAAACCTCAAAGTATTCCAGATCGCGATTGTAGTGGTTGTGTGTATGTAAAAGATTCCTATACACAGGAACTGGGAAGAGAAATAGCAGCTGCCATTCAGTTACAAACAGGCTGCTATCCCCATGTGGTCATCAACCTCCTTCATAGAGAAAAACTCGATGCTAATAGAGCGATAGGAGAAGCAGCAGATTCAAATCCAGAAGCCGAAGCTGCCTGGACTTCCTATCATGCTTTTATCGATTCGTCAGAAAATCAAATCATGCAGGCCTTTGGAAAAGGACTTTTTCTGGACCTGCACGGACATGGCCATGACATCCAGCGTATCGAGCTCGGATATTTACTAAGTGGATCGGAACTTCGCCGGCCCAATAGTAGCCTCAATGACTCTCTCTACATAAATGATATTAGCATCAGAAACCTGATTCTGGCTGATGGTCAATCCAATTCCCTGAGTCAACTTGTCCGCGGGACCCAAAGCCTGGGAGCTTTGCTGGAAGATCGTAATTACCCCAGTGTGCCCTCAGACCTCGACCCTGCCCCCCAGAACGGTGAATCCTATTTCAGTGGAGGATACAATACTCGACGATATGGTTCGCAGCAGGGAGGAAGTATAGATGCCATTCAGGCAGAATGCAATCAGGATATTCGTTTTCAGGAAGACGATCGTCAGCAATTTGCCGATAGTATGGGACGGGTTATGATTGATTTCTTGCAGCTCTACTATTTGGATCAGGGAGGACTGGATTTTTGTAATGCAGTTTCTATGGAGGAAAGCATTGATTTCCTTTGGGAATTGTATCCGAATCCTGCCCGGGATCATTTGCTTATTGAAACTGATCTGATACAATATGAATTGGCCATTATCAACCAATTGGGTCAACTAATCTCCCAGGCTTCGATGAACAGCAATCAAAATCGGCTGGATATTTCTTCCCTCAATTGTGGAAACTACATTATAGAGGTTTCTCAGGAAAAAGAGGTCTTGCATCGCGCTAAATTCATTAAATCATGTGAATAAATTTCGACCTGATGGAATTAGGGACTACAATTTTGTAGATTCATTTCTCTAAGACTATCAAGATGAAAAAACTACTTACTACTCTCATAAGCCTATGGGCTTTTTCTTTCCTCTTTTCACAATCCCAAAAACTCGATGGACTTCAGGCCGAGGTAAATATCTATACAGATGAATACGGGATTTCCCACATCTATGCAGATAATGAAGCAGACCTCTTTTTTGCGCAAGGCTATAATGCTGCCCGGGATCGATTGTTTCAATTTGAAGTCTGGCGCAGGCAGGCGACGGGAACAGTCGCAGAAATTTTAGGGCCAAGAGAATTGAAGCGAGACATAGGGACTCGACTATTCATGTTTCGGGGAGATATGGATCAGGAAATGAACTACTACCATGACAGGGGAAAACTGATCATTGAATCTTTTGTCAAAGGAGTCAATGCCTATATTGAAGAAACAGAAGGAAATCCTGATCTTCTCCCTTTGGAGTTTTCTCTTCTGGGAATCAAACCCCAAAAATGGACGCCAGCTGTTGTTATTTCCCGTCATCAGGGCTTATTGGGAAATATTGGGCAGGAATGGGCAAATGGTTTGATGCTTCGACTTGCATCGGAAGAAAAAGTTCGGGAGATCAATTGGTTTCATCCGAAAGACCCTCTACTGAATATGGATGAATCCATTAGCCTGGAAATGCTTTCCGAAAATATCCTCGAACTCTATGATGCTTACCGAAGACCTGTCATCTTTCAACCTGAGGACCTGATTGCCGAAGTGAGAAATGAGGAAGATGCCTTTAGGTATATAGCGGAAATACAGGAAAAAGAAAGGAAAGCCCTCCTTCAGGAAGAGTTGGAAAGTATTGGCAGTAATAATTGGGTAGTGGATGGAAGCAGAACCCAAAGCGGTTATCCTATAATGGCCAATGATCCTCATAGAACACTGGCAGCTCCTTCTCTTCGCTATATGTCTCATTTGGTAGCTCCCGGATGGAATGTCATTGGAGGAGGAGAACCCGAAATCCCTGGCATTTCTATTGGACATAATGAGTATGGTGCATGGGGACTAACGGTGTATCGTACGGATGGAGAAGATATGTATGTATATGATATCAATCCCAAAAACAAGAATCAATACTGGCACAAAGGGCAATGGTTGGATATGCATATCATTGAGGATGAGATAAAGGTGAAAGGACAAAAGCCAGAAAAGGTCGAATATAGGTATACCGTACATGGTCCAGTTCCTTTTGTGGATGAAAAAAGAAATAAAGCCTATGCGATTCGTTGTGCCTGGTTGGAAGTGGGTGGTTCTCCTTATTTGGCCAGTTTGCGTATGGATCAGGCCAAAAACTGGGAGGAGTTTCGGGAGGCATGTAACTATAGCCATATCCCGGGAGAGAATATGATTTGGGCAGATCGCGAAGGAAATATTGGATGGCAGGCAGTAGGAATTGCCCCGATCCGCCGAAACTTTAGTGGAATGGTACCGGTACCGGGAGATGGCCGATTTGAATGGGATGGTTATTTACCTATCAAAGCCAAAGCCCATATTTATAATCCCGAAAATGGATACATCATTACCGCCAATGAAGATGTAACTCCCAAGGACTATGAATATTGGGATGCAGTAGGATATAGTTGGGGTGATACGTACAGAGGCGATCGCTTAGCAGAATTGATTGACAGAGGCAGAAAACATAGCATGACGGATATGGCTGATTATCAAACAGATTATCTCTCCATTCCAGCCAGAATGCTTGTCCCTATGTTAAAGAACATTGAATTGAAAGATGAAAAACTGAAGGCTGCCAAAGCGGCTCTGCTGGATTGGGATTATCTCTTAGAACCGGGTTCTATTACAGCTTCTATTTATGTGGAATGGGAAAGTGCTATTCGGAGAAGTTATGTGGTGGCCAAAGTGCCTCCAGCTCTGCTAAATTTTCATGGAGAAAGTCTCTATTATCCTCAAATGAAGCTTGCTATAGATTGGGTGCTTTATGAAGCTGATAGGGAGGAAGTACTGAGGAAAAGCCTCTCAACAGCTTTGGAAACTTTGGAGAAAAGACTGGGGAAAGATCAGAGCAAGTGGCAGTATGGACAGGAGAAGAATAAACATGTGCAAATTTTCCATCCGCTGAGTGCGGCAGTCAATGATTCACTGCGCTCTATTTTTGAAGCGGGGCCTTATCCCCGTGGAGGCTACGGTTTGACCGTCAACAATACCAGCAATGGCCTGAATCAGCGCTCGGGAGCATCTTTCCGCTTCATTGTGGATACAGAAAACTGGGATAATTGTCTGGGTATGAATTCTCCCGGCCAATCCGGCGACATACGTAGTCCTTTCTACAAGAACTTATTTGAACTTTGGGCAACAAATCAATTTTTCCCCGTGCACTATTCAAAGGAGAAGGTTTTGCAACATTCGAAAGAACATCGAGTCCTTATACCTAAATAATGCAGGATGAAAACCGCTACTTCCCGAATTCTACTATTTGTTTTTTTACTAATCGGAATCCCTTTTGGCTATTGGTCTATGCAGAAATTGCTGGGGCAGGAAAAAAGGGAAGAAAATCAGTCAAAGCTGGATGAAAAGGTCCAGAAAAGGATAGACGAGCTTTTTAAGGAATATGAAAAAATTGCAAGCCCAGGCTATGCCATAGGAGTAGTAAAAGGAAAGGAACTTTTGTATGGAAAAGGATATGGCAGCGCAAATCTGGATTATCAGATTCCCATAGGTACGCATTCTGTATTTAGCATAGCCTCGGTTTCCAAGCAATTTACGGGAGCAGCCATTGCTCTTCTTATTATGGAGGAAAAGCTGGATTTGGAGATGTCTGCAAAGGATTTTATCCCGGAATTGAAAAAGTATCCGGAAGATATCCAGATCAAACACCTCATTTACAATTGCAGCGGAATTACAGATTATTACCGACTCGATAGGCCAGATGGGCAATCCTGGAACACCTTATTACATTTTGATATTGATGATTGCATCGAAGTAGTTTTGGCAGAAGAAAAGCTTCAATTTACTCCAGGTGAAAAATGGGACTATTCCAATGTGAACTGGATGCTCCTGACGAAGATTGTAGAAAAAGTCAGTGCTATGCCCTTTGATCAATTTATGGAAGAAAGGCTATTTGAACCCCTGGCTATGAATAACAGCCTGATTCATACAGACATTACCCAAATCATCCCCGATAGAGTAGTTCCCTATAATTTCAAGACAAAGGAGAATATAGAGGGCTATCGAGAGAGTGGAGTATATGTAGGAGAAAAGGGAGACTTCATTCAGCATCCTCGTATATCTCCGCACTATGGAGGAAGTGGGGTAATGACGACCATAGAGGACCTCTCGAAATGGTGCATCAATTTCCATACGAAGAGCTTTGGGGGTCAAAGCTTTTATGATCTCATACATCGGACAGAAGCCTTTCCCCATGGAAGAAATAACCAGGCCTTTGGCTTATACATCGGAGACTTTAATGGCAAACCCATAGCTGCCTGGGACGGGGGAGATTGGGGCATCAGCAGCCAGATTAAATATTTCCTGGAAGAAGAAGTAGCCATCATTTGCCTCGCCAATTTCGGAGACGGCCAATCTTTCCGGAAGGTGGATCAGATCGCTGATATTTTGGTTGAGGAAGGGATTCTATAAAAAAAGGCGAGCCTGATATTCAGACTCGCCGGCTATATGTTTAAAGTGTGTTAGGCCCAAAGATTTTCCGGGTAAACATCTGCTTCGATCAATTTGGCAATTTCACCCATCACATGTTCCTTATCTTCCCGATACGTTACGCCAAACCACTGTGCATCAGAACTGAGTACTTTTAGTTTGCCTGCTCCTGATTCGATCATTTTAGTCGCAATCAAGGGAATGTAGAACTCCGACTTTAGCTCCTGTCCTTTTTCTTTGAAAAAATCAACGAAATAGGATTCTGTATAATCGAATACAGTAGGGGAGAAGCCCCAGAAATTCATAGAGACGAGTGTCTCTTCCTCTAATTCTACATCCTCACCATTATCAGAAAAGAAGATTTTTCCTTCTTTGCGCTCGATGGAGGTTCTTTCTGTTACAGAGGCCAGATAGCCTTCATCCGTGCTCACACAAACTCCTCGTGATACGGATCCAAAATCTGACAGGGTTTTATTCAAGTGGTAGCCTACGATACAGTATTCCTTGCTATTGATGTCCTGATCCTTGAAGAATTCGGCTATGACTTTATACGCATCCCTGCCATAAAAATCATCTGCATTGATGATGGCGAAGGGCTCCTTTACGGCATCTTTCGCCATAAGCATGGCATGGCCAGTTCCCCAGGGTTTCTGACGTTGTGAAGGCAAATCTAGACCCTCAGGAAGTTTGTACAACTCCTGGAATACATAATCGACTTCAATTTTGCCTTCAAATTTGTTTCCAAAGTAATTTTTGAATGCTTCCGCTATGTCTTCACGGATGATGAAAACAACTTTCCCAAAGCCTGCCTCTATGGCATCGTATATAGAATATTCAATGATGGCTTCTCCATTGGGTCCCACACCATCTATTTGTTTTAAGCCGCCGTAGCGACTTCCCATTCCCGCAGCAAGTATAACTAAGGTAGGTTTCATGTTTTATTGATTTCCTAGCGCGAAACTGCCACCAAAAAAGCAGCTATGCAAGTCTTTTTCATAAATAAAAAGGGCGTGAGAAAATGAATTCCTCACGCCTCGTTAGGTGTATAATATGGTGTGAACCCTTTATTCTTCTAGTAAGTTCCCAAAGTTAGGTTCATTGGGTTTATGACTTCTGATTTTTCGTTTTTCGTTACCGGCTGCTTTCAACTCATCTCCCATCATACTTGCAGCAGAGAATGAAGTAATCATTTGATTCATCATATCACTGGCATTTGAGGGTGAGTTTGGCAGCAGGATGAGGTTACTCTTATTGCTACTACCCATGGCTTGCAGGGTATCGTAGTGCTGAGTAACAACAATCAAAGCGGAGGCTTCCTGAGAGTTGATGCCTACTTTGTTTAGGGCCTCTACAGAATCTTCCAGACCTTTGGCGATCTCACGGCGCTGATCCGCGATACCTTGACCTTGTAGCTTCTTACTTTCGGCTTCTGCCTGTGCAATTGCTACAATTTTGATACGCTCTGCATCTGCCTCATATTGAGCAGCTACTTTTTCACGCTCAGCCGCATTGATACGGTTCATCGAAATCTTTACCTGTGGATCAGGATCAATATCTGTAACCAAAGCTTTGACAATTCCGTATCCGTAATTCTCCATAGCTTCGTTGAGTTCGGCCTTGATAGCGATAGCGATATCGTCCTTACGGGCAAATACCTCATCAAGCTTCATTTTAGGCACCTCTGCACGTACAACGTCAAATACGTATGCGGTGATCTGCGTTTGTGGATCTTCCAATTCGTAGAAGGCATTGTATATGTTACTCTTGACGACCTGGTATTGGACAGAAACCTTAAGATGAACAAAAACATCGTCCAAAGTTTTCGTCTCAACCGGTACATCCAATTGCTGGACTTTCAGACTCATTCTGCCAGCTACCACATCAATGAATGGTATTTTGAATTGTAGTCCTGCGGGGGCAACTCGCTGGAATTTCCCTAATCGTTGAATGACGGCTGCTTGTTGTTGCTTTACGACTACCCAGCCACTCTTGACTACCGCGAGTCCACCGAGTGCTGCAATTGCGAGTCCTATTATTGGTTCCATATCTGTTGATTATTTGTTTAGCTCATTTATCGAAAGACTCTGAAAAAAAGAAAAAGTCCAAAATCTTGAAGAAAAGCATGGAAAAATGCTCCAAATGCTTTAGAAATTTATACTAAATTGCGCCCCATTACAAGAAATTATGTCAAATAAACCCTCTATACCTAAAGGAACCCGAGATTTCCTGCCGGAGGTAAGCTTGCGAAGAGAATTTATCTTTAATACGATTCGCGATGTTTTCAGAAAATACGCCTATGCTCCCATAGAAACACCTTCTATGGAAAAGCTTTCCGTATTGACAGGAAAATACGGAGAAGAAGGAGATCGATTGATCTTCAAAATCCTCAATTCAGGAGATTTCCTGAATAAAGCCACGGAGCTCGAGGATGCCCGTAAACTCAGTTTTCAGATCGCAGAGAAAGCTCTGCGCTATGATTTGACCGTGCCCTTCGCGCGATTTGTTGTAATGCATCAGAATGAAATCTCTTTGCCCTTCAAAAGATACCAGATACAGCCGGTTTGGAGAGCTGATCGTCCACAGAAAGGTCGCTATCGGGAATTTACCCAATGCGATGCTGATGTAGTTGGTTCAGATTCTCTGATCTACGAGGCAGAATATATCTGCATTTATGATGAGGCCCTGAGCAATCTGGGGATCAAGGATTTTACCATCCTGGTCAATAATCGCAAAATCCTGGCAGGCTTTGCCGATGTCATTGGACAGTCGGACAAATTCACAGATATGTGTGTGGCCATTGATAAATTGGATAAGATTGGAGAAGAAGGAGTAAGGAAAGAATTGGGCGAAAGAGGAATTCCAGGCGATGCTGCAGATAAGCTTTTCAAGCTGATTTCTTTTAGTGGGACTAATCAGGAAAAACTGGACTTTCTCGAGAAAGAACTAGCTGACTCAGAGGAAGGAAGTCTGGGGGTAAAAGAAATGAGAGAGGTATTGGATACCTATTCCTATTTCGAATCCTATAATGCTACCGTAGAGTTCAATCTGCTGCTCGCAAGAGGCCTGACCTATTATACCGGGACCATATATGAAGTAAAAGCCAATGGAGTGAAAGTCGGGAGTATTGGAGGAGGAGGTCGCTATGCAAATCTTACCGGAGTATTTGGAAGGCCTGGTTTATCAGGGGTTGGAATCTCCTTCGGAGCGGATCGCATTTACCTGGTTATGGAAGAACTGGGACTCTTTGAAGACATGCCTTCTCTTTCGGCCAAAGCACTTATCATCAATTTTGGAGAAGAAAGCCGTGCTGCCTCTCTCCAATTGCTCAATCAATTGAGGAAGTCTCAGATAGCCGTAGAGTACTATCCCGAAAAAGCCAAGCTGAAAAAGCAGTTTTCCTATGCGGATAAAAAAGGAATCGCCTATACCATTATGATTGGTTCGCAGGAATTGGAAAGTGGAAAGTATCAGATCAAGAATATGGGTAGCGGAGAACAAAGCTCATTAATGGTCGAAGAAATCGTTAGGCTTCTGGCGAACTGATTTATTGACTTCAGAAAATATAGCTGCCATTTCCTTCGAAAAGGAAATGGCAGCTTTTTGTTTCTCCCTCAATAAATTTTCCTGAATTCAGCCAATCAGATAGATTAGGTATATCCATTTAGTATACATCCGTATTTCTCCTGAAGAATTCTCTCATTTTTGCACAATTTCTTATTCTTAGCCATCTGCCTGTATAAATCCTTGAGGAGCTCTGCATGTGGAAGTCGTATTTGTCACCTCTAGCTGATAAATAATATTTCTACATATGAAGACTCAATTTGTAATCCCCACATTTTTCCTTTTACTCTTTTGTTTGACTGGGAAATCTCCTGTACATGCACAAAACTTTATGCCGGATCAGTATCTCTTTGGACCCTCTGCGATTCCCATGGAAAAAGGAGAAATCAGATATCGCAATAATGGAATAACGCTAAATTCATTACATCTGGGTATTTCCAATAATGTCTCTGTGGATGTAGGCGTTGAATTACTTCTATCTTCTTTCCTCATTTTGTTGGGCGAAGGAGGCCTGATCTCCTTTGCCAATGTGAAGTATGGGTATTCCTTTCATGAAAATTTTCATCTGGGAGGCGGGGTATTTGTAGGAGGAATATTAAGCACAGATGCCTATAATCGTTCGGGATTTGTATCTCCATATGGAATAGCGACCTTCGGAAACAGCATGAACAATGTCAGTATAGCCTTCGGTACACCCATCGAAAGTGAATACCATCCCTCTTTTCTGATGTTGAGCGGAAAGCTGCAACTAAACAGGAAGCTGGACCTGATCAGTGAGAATTATTTTTTACAGCAAAGCTTTGAAGGTCCGTATGTCCGTATAAATGGTTCCAGAGAATCAGGAGGAAAAAATATTGATAGGCATTTTGTTTTTTCTCTGGCATTGAGGATTTACAGCTGGAAAGGTAATCTGGATCTGGGAGTTTCAAGTCTGTATAATACCTATACGTATACAATTGTTGATCGAAGCAGCGGACAGGCGCGATTTCAAAGGAGAAACAGTAAGTATTGGTTCCCGATTCCTATTCCTGTAGTAGGCTTTAGCCTTCCGATCAGGTAAGTGGGTTTTCTCTTGTTATGGGATGAAATGCAATGCCTTATTGTGATTTTGCTCTTTATAGGATAAATGTTTATTTGCTTTCCATTAGAAAACACAATCAATCCTAAGAATTTAACACAATCATGAATTATCCTCTGAAACCGGCTCAGGTGCCAGAAACCCTTGGCGAAGTAAATCCCAACTTCAGAAAAGAGGCCTTCAAGGTCTTCCTCTCTATTATCCTTTTCCTGTTCACCTATGTAGTCTTAATGACTGCTGCCATTGGCTTAGCAATTTTATTAGGATATCTGGGGGTAATGATGGTCAGTGCTGTGCCTCGCTTCATTACCCTGATGCTAGGTTTGGCGATGGTTCTGGCGGGCTTAATGGTTCTGTATTTCCTGATCAAATTTATATTTTCTTCAAAGAAAGCCGACCGTTCGGGAATGGTGGAGATAAAAAGATCTGAAGAACCAGACTTATTCGCTTTCATAGAGAAGGTAAACGAAGAAACTGATTCCCCAAAACCCAAGCGGATTTACCTTTCCAATCAGGTAAATGCCAGTGTCTTTTATGATTCCAGCTTCTGGAGTATGTTTTTTCCGGTAAAGAAGAATCTCAACATAGGCCTTGGAGTTGTAGCAGCTGTTAATCTGACAGAATTTAAAGCCATCCTTGCACATGAATTTGGGCATTTCTCCCAAAAAAGTATGAAGCTGGGAAGTTATATCTACAATGTGAATCAGGTGATTTACAATATGTTGTTTGAGAATGATGACTTTGAACGGAACCTGGACAGCATGGGAAAAGATGGCGGCTACTTTGCGATTACCAGTGCGATCACTTATGCGGTGGTGGGACTGATTCAAAAAATCCTGCAAAAGGTTTACACCCTTGTAAATAAGTCCTATATGAGTTTGTCTCGGCAAATGGAGTTTCATGCCGATGCAATCTCTGCTAAAGTTACTGGCTCCAATCACATGGGTCCGGCTTTGCAAAGGGTACAAATTGCCAGCATTTGCTACAATTTTTTAATTGAGAAATACAATGGATGGTTGGCCCAGGGATATAAGCCTGAGAATATCTATGACAATTTTGCCTTAGTTCAACGGAATTTCGCAGAAGAGAATAAGTTTGAAATCAAAGACTCATTTATTCAGGCTAATGAGCAAAGTTTCAAAAAGCTTGATTATTCTAAAGTTAGTGTGGAAGACCAATGGGCTTCACACCCCAGCTATGAAGATCGGGTCTCTCATTTGGAGGCCTATAATATCCCGACTAAAGCAGTAGAAGATAGTGTGTGGACACTTTTTAAGAACCCGGAGGAGACACAAAAGAAATTTACTGAGTTGATGTATGCAGGAGTAGAGTTTGGGCCAGAAGTTTCAGTCCAGAACCTTACTCAAGCTGATTTTGAGCAAAAACTGGAAGCAGATCATAAAGAATATTCCTTTCCTGAAGCTTACCATGGCTTTTACGATAATTATTTCCCCCTGGATATTGGGCTCGATAAAAGCCCGGTAAAGGAATCCCTGAAAAGCTTTGAAGAGATTTACCACAAAGACCGCATTCTTGCCCTCATGGACAACGGTTATCTTCACCAGGATAAACAAACCCTGGTACAGATAAAGAATAAAGAAATCAAGGTAAAATCCTTTGATTATGATGGGCAGAAGTATAAGCGAAAAGAGGTGAACAAGATTATCGCAATCATAGATGGGGAAATCGACAAGCAGACGGCTGAAACGGCTAGGATTGATCGCGAATCCTACCAGTATTTTTCGAGTCAGGCCCAAAAGAAAGCTGAAAAGGAAAACTACCAACAGAATTACAAAGATGTGCAGGAACAATTGGGGCGGGCTAGTCAAAATATTAGCCTATATGCCAAATTCATGGAGATTATACATCCAATATTTATAGGAGTTCTTGACCTGGACGAAGCACGACAAATAGACCAAAAGCTAAAATACGAGGAATTGCGCTTAAAAAAGGCAGTGAGAGAATACCTGGAATATGAGAAGCTGAGAAAGCATCTTTCAGAAGAAGAGCTGGATTGGTTTTCTAAATACGAGAAATCCAGTCTAAACTATTTTGCCTATGAAGCCTTCAATGAAGATCAATTCAATTTTCTCATCAATACGCTCAGTAAATTTGTCGAAGTAAATCAGGTGGTTTCATTTAAGATGAAAAAAGAATTTTTAGCATATCAGCTTTCCCTGAAATAAACATAGTACTCCCTGGATCTATCCATCTGCATCTTTGATTTGTTGAAAGAGCGTTTGGTATTTGAAGAGAAGAATCTGATTTCTTTTGGATAGATCCATGGCCTTTTGATAATAGGTTCTTGCCGCTGGAAGCATCTGTTTTTGTTCGTACAATTCTCCCAGGCTTCCTGCCAAATTTGGAGATTCAGGGTAAGTAGCTATGCCCAGTTGCAAAAGTTTTATGGCTTCTTCCAGCTGATCATTTTGTTCCAGGATGGAAGCTGATTCTGTGAAGATTCCGACGGGAATCTCCAGCTCGAAAGCATAGGCTTTATTTAGTTGGGTGAAATAAGATTGGATAGCAGCTGTTCCTTCCAGCACGGTTTCCTCCGGCACCTGAAAGGAAGAAAAAATGTATTTCAAACCTGCATAAAGGCCCTGAGAAAGAACATCCAGATGCGCCAATTTATCCAATACTTCAAATTTGTAATGTAGCCCCTCGGGTTTGAGAGAGTCCAGTACCATGGAATATCGCCTTACACCTTCCACTCTGATAGGGCTCTTTCCTTCTGTGCTTACATAGAGGTAGGTATTGTCATAATTCTGCTTTACAAGCTCTTGGTATAAAAATGCTTCAGTCCTTCTGCCAATTCCTGATCCGCTTTCTATATAGCCATCAAAAAGCTGGGGACGACTAGCCAGTAATTGAGTGCAGATACCAGATCCGGAAGACCATCCATATATGAGATCAAAGCCATTAGTTCTGAATTTTTTATTAACAAATGGAATCAATTCATCCTCCATAAAGTTGAGAAAACGATGATAAGAACCATCGGATTCCAGGTTGACAAATAGGTCTCGTTTTCGGTCCGTATTGGGGATGCCAACCACAATCATTTTGGGGATTTGTCCCAGGATATCATTGGACAAAAAATCTACACATCCGATGGCATAATCAAAAACCCATTCGCCATCCAAAACATATAAAACCGGATAACTTTTGTTATGCTGATCATAATCGGAAGGCAGGCTGATCTTTATGCCACGATATTCATCTAAATGGGAAGAATACAAGACCTGATCCTCATGATGGTTGTTGACTTGTGCAGATAAGGAAATAGAAAAAATAAGGAGAGCAGTAATGAGCAGAAAGCGCGATTGCTTCATGTTTTGTTTGGGTTATAAATGGGGTTTATGCGTATTTGATCAAATGTTTGTATTCTCGGTATATTCGCAAGTTTAAAATATTTTTTTGATATATTTTATGTTTGCCCTATACAATATGTGCTTCTTTTCGTCATCGGTCAGATAAAATTGGAGAAGCTCCTTTTTTAGCCAGTCATCAATCTCCTCAAAGGAGTAATTTCCACTAGTAGCGGCTGCATTTATGTTGCTCAAGGTGCTGAGATAGGTGCAAAGTTCAGGATGAGAGAATGGATATTCGTTTTTCATATTATCCTCTACCTCAAGCTTCAACCCTCTTGCTGCCAGATTTTCTTTGGACCAATCATAATTTCGGTTTCTTGCCGGGGTAGGGAAGCTTGAGAAATATCGTTCTTTTGTCCAGGCTTTAAAGCTCTCTTCTTCCTTCATTTGGCCTAAAAAGAAATTGTCATACAGGATCAAATAGCCATCTTTTGTTAATAGCCGCTTTATTTCTTTCAAAAACAAGTCTATATCAAACCAATGTACGCCCGAACTTACCGTAATGAGGTCAAAGTGATGGGCGGGAAAGGGCTGTTTTTCTGCAGGGGAAAGGGAGAAACTGGCTTCGACCCTCTTTTTAGCAAATGCCAACATTTCTTCTGAAAGATCCGTAGCGAAAACCTCTTCTGCTAAATCCGGAAGGATACGGGTCGATAGGCCGGTTCCGCAGGCGATATCTAGCGCCCGACCCATTTTCTTTTCAATGCTTAAATGATTGAGGATATGGTTCAGGATGAGGCTATGGTAGAACGGTCTGCCTTGCGCATACCTCTTAGCCATTGCCGCTGAGGCGAAGTGATTCATAGGAAGGGTGATTATGAAAGACAAGGAGCAAAAGATGAGAAAGAAAAACTAGCTTCAATTCTCCATTTCTTGTTTTGCCTTTACTTCCTATATACGAAGATCAGGAAATCAGTTCTGAGATACGCGGATTGCTTTGCCCATAACTGACCATGATAAGTTCGAGCGGACTTTGAGCAAATTGAGCCAAGACTGTTTGAATAGAATCAAATACCCAATCCGCATCATTCCCAAATGCTCCTCCTCCTAATAGGGTAAGGAAGACCTTGGGGTTTCCTGTTTTTTGAAAATTGATGAGAGCTGCGTGTAAAGTTGCTTCATAGGAAGCTTCCAGAACCAGTCTGGCAAAGCTTTCCCAATGCTTTTTCGGCAGTTGATTGTAAGCAACAGGCAAAGCGGAACAATAGGCTTGACTTACTAAGTGAGTGGATTCATTGAGCGTAACCTGGGTATCCCATTGTAAGCCGATGCGGAGTCGGGATTTCAGTTCTTCTCTTTCTCCAAGCGTAGAGCTGCGAATCTTATGATCGATTTCTTCCAGAGCATCTTCAGATCGGATCAGTGCATATCCATTTTGCATTCGCCAGAGCCTTTCCTCAAGATTCCCCAATGCTTCTCCCAATTCTTTCAGACAATCAATTTGTCGGTCTTCCTTTTGACCTATTTGCCCATCCACTTCTACAAAATAATTGCGGTAAATGGTTCCTGCCCCACAAGCGATGGCGCAGGCAGGGCCCTGGGTTTTATCATAGTCGTAGATGCCGATGCCTTCCTCAGGAGTAGTGTGAGGATCAACCATCTCCAATAAATTGAATTGCGAGGCTGCCTGAAAAAAAGCAGCTGCATGTGAAGGGTCCAAATGGAAATCCTGCACATTACCTACTTCTTCCCGCAAGCTGAGAGATTCTTTATACATACTGAGGCGGGAAGTCTGTCTGAGTTCTTGTAGACTTGGGCACTCTAATTTTCCCCAGATCATGCTTTTTCCATTTGCTTTGGAACGCATCATATTGCCCTCCAACTCAATATTTGCTCTTAGGTTTTCAGGATCTTTTTCCTCAAAGCCACAGAGTTGTTTAAACCAGGTATTCATATTCAGTATTAAACGTCTTCCATGATGGCCACTACCCGGGCAGGGGCAGCAGAAGCTCCGACAATTTTTAAGGGAAATACAGCTATTTTAAAGCCGGTATAAGGCAGGGCATCCAGATTGGTCAATTGCTCCATATGTAGATATTCTTTATCTCTCCCTACCAAATGTGCTTCCCAGAACAATTCGCGGTTTTTGGTTTTTTTTGCCTGTTTGATCAAATAGGGGAGGGGGAGGTCCCAACCCCATTGATCGATACCCATGACTTTTATTCCCTGATCAATCAGGTATTCGGTTGCTGCCGCACTCATGCCTGTACCATGAGTAAAAAAGCGTTTGGTACCCATGTGTTGATCTCGTCCAGTCTTGATAAGTACAATCATCCCGGGTTTTAAAACCAGGCTTTCTTTTTCCAAGAAAGAATTTATGTCTTCAATGGTAATGGCATCGAAATCGGCCTTCTCTTTCATATCAATCACAATCCCATCTCCATAGCACCATTCGAGGGGGATCTGGTCGATCGTTTTAGCTTTTTTCCCTTCACATTCCGGACCATAATGCCAGGGAGCATCTATATGGGTAGTAGAATGAACGCCCATTTTCTGAATGCTGTCGTCTGCCCATCCTTTAAAGCCTTTAGGAAAGAGTTTGAAGGGAAGGCCAAAAGCTCTCAGAAGCCATTTTGCTTTTTTGTGAGCTTTATGCTTGATCTTTACCTTCATAAATGAAGGATCACCCGGATTATACTGTATGGGTTTTGAGAGATCGACGATTTTCATTCTAGTGTGGGTTATTATTATGCGGGTGATCGTTTTTAGGGATAAATATCAGCTTCAGCTGTCATTGCGAGGGAACCGAAGCAATCCCCTTAGCTACAAATAATCATTAGGCGTTAAGGAGATTGCTTCGCCCGAAATTCGGGCTCGCAATGACAGGGATGCTGATAGCCAGGTTTATTCTACCTCAGCTGAATCCTTGAAAGGACTTAACTGAAGATCTTTTACTTTTTCTGTAAAAGCTTTCCACTCATTGCTCATAAAAGCTTCTACTTTTTCCTCAAATTCAGTAGCTGCTTTTTTCGCATGGTCTAAAGCCGTTCTTTGGGTGCCATTTTTAGAGGCTGCTGTCGAACGAAGGTATCGACCCGGAGTAGTTACCTTATTCAGAATGGTATTGGGATCGCGATATATACCTTGTTTCCCATCTTCTCCAAATACGGCATTCATCATTTCCGTGATGCTTTTTGACATAGCTTTTCCTTCTTTGGCTACTGCTTTATGCCCATCACTTTGATCATCTTTAGCTGGCATCATGGCATTGACCTGTTTAAGGCTAGCCTGTGCATCCTTCAGTTTCTCAACAGCTGTATTCAGGGTATTTATGTAGGCCGCTCCTTCTTCCTGTAAGGCAATCATCGCTTTGAGATTGTCTTTCTCTTCAGGATTTGAACGGGGATCCATGATGACTTCTATCTGCGTAGAGTCCATACTTTCTCTGAAACTCATTACGACTTTATAAGTTCCCGGCATAATCGCTTGACCTCCTCTGTTGAAGTTAAATCCTCCGGGTCTGGCCGGTCTTCTGCTTGGGAACTTGGGGCCTTCTTTATCCATGCCCCAGTACATGCGATTTACGCCGGTATCAGGAACGACCCTAAGGGTACGGATCAAGGCTCCGGAGGCATCATAAATTTTGACTTTTACACTGTCCTTAGCGGGACCTCTGCGGCCTCCTCTAGTCGCTACCATTTCTTTCTCTCCTTCCTCTGCTTCTTTCTTTTTCTTTTCAACTTTTTTGGGATTAAGGTAGAAGCTCATCATCGCTCCCCTTCGTCTGTTTTCACCAGCATAAATGGCATCAGCCGCAAAACGAGTACCTGTAGCCTGGCGGTAATTGGCTTTAACAGCAGTAGGAGGTGCAAAAGCATGCAGTTCTTTCTCCATGAGTTTTTTCCCTTCTGTTGCGATTTCTCTCAATGGACGAATATCATCCAGGACAAAGGCAGAACGACCAAAAGTACCGATCACCAGGTCATGCTCGCGTGGGTGAATCTTCATATCCATCGTAGATACAGTTGGAAATCCATGTGTCCATTTGGTCCACTTTTTTCCGGCATCTACACTTACATATAGCCCAAACTCAGTTCCGAGGAACATGAGATTAGGTTCAATAGGGTCTTGAACGAAACTGAGGCAGTATCCCCATACATCATTTTCTCCTACTATACGTTCTACTTTTTTACCATAATTCGTCAGTTTGTAGAGAAAGGGAGTCCAATCATTTCTACGGTAATTATTTACGACTACGAAAGCTTCTCCTTCATTGTAGGTAGAAGGATGGATTTGGGGAATCCAGCTACCCATGGGAACGCCTTCCAGCTTTTCATTGAGATTGTTCCAGCTTTTTCCTCCATCCTGTGTGAGCTGTAGGTTTCCATCATCTGTTCCTACCCAAATCACTTCTTTTTCCAAAGGACTTGGAGCAATAGCCAGAATAGTGGTATGGTTCTCTGCCTGCGTAACATCATAGGTTAGTCCACCACTTTGCAATTGCTTTTGTTTTTCGGGATCGTTGGTGGTGAGGTCGGGCGAAATAATCTCCCAGTTTGCTCCTCTATCCGTGCTTTTGTGGACATACTGGCTACCATAGTAGATAGTTGCAGGATCATGTGGGTCCTGAGCAATACCGGCATTCCAGTTGAAGCGAAGAAATTCACCATCCGGATGCAAAGGCTTGATGAAACTGGTGTTTCCTGTTTTAAGGTCATAACGTCCTACATTTCCTCCCTGTGACATAGCATAACCATAACGATCTGCATGTTCGGGATCCGGAACTACATCAAAGCCATCTCCGAAAAATAATTCTTCAAAATATCCATTTCTGATACCTCCAGATCTCCAGGTATAGGCGGGACCTCTCCAGCTACCATTATCCTGCATTCCCCCATAGACATTGTAGGGATATTCATTGTCGATATTGATGTGGTAGTATTGGGCTAAAGGTAGATTTTCGATAAACCTCCAGGTCTTTCCTCTATTTCTTGAAATTGCCATTCCCCCATCATTACCCAGCATGACCAGATCGCTATTTTCCGGATGGGCATAGAATGCATGAAAGTCGGGATGAACAGCACTGTAGTCAAAGAGGTATGAAAAGTTTTTCCCGCCATCTTCACTGATGGTTACCCGAGAGTGAATGCTGTAAATGCGGTTTTCATTTTGTGGGTCTACGAAAATGTCGTAGTAGTAGAAAGGGCGGTTACCAATTTCATCTTTGCTGCTGGTCATTCTCCAGCTTACTCCTCCATCATCCGAGCGATAGAAAGCATTCTTTTTGGATTCGATCAGGGCATAAACCCGATTGGGATCACTTGCTGCAATTGCCAAACCCATTCTTCCTAATTCTCCTTTGGGCAAACCATCTTCTGCGGTTTTTTTCGTCCAGTTTTTTCCTCCATCATGGGTAATATACATGGCTGATCCCTCTCCCCCTGATTTAAGTGTCCAGGGTTTGCGGTAAAACTGCCACATAGCTACGATAAGTTTATTGGGATTGGAAGGATCCATAACCATGTCTCCAACTCCAGTCTGCTCATTGGTATAGAGAATTTTCTCCCAGTTTTCTCCACCGTCAGTAGTTTTATAAACTCCTCTTTCTGGATGATCTCCCCAGGCGGAACCCTGAACCCCTGCGTATACAATCTCGGGATTTTCCGGATGGACGATGACACGATGAATGTTGCGTGTGTTTTCCAGGCCCATGAGGTCCCAGCTCTTTCCACCATCTAAACTGCGATAGATGCCGGCTCCACTCGTCTGGCTGTTTCTGGGATTTCCTTCACCGGTTCCTACCCAAACAATGGAAGGATTTTTCTGGAAAATAGAGATCGATCCGATGGAAGCGACCCTTTCCTCATCAAAGATGGGTTCCCAATCAATTCCTCCGCTCTCAGATTTCCATAAGCCTCCGGAGGCGGATCCAGCATAAATAATTTCGGGATTGCTGCTTACAGCTTCGATAGCAGTAATTCTGCCACTCATACCCGCGGGTCCTATGCTGCGGGCTTTCATGGACTTGAACAGGTCCATGTCGAGTTCTTGCGCTTGCATTGACTCTGTTGGGAATACCAACAGGAAAAAGCCTAATAGCAGGCTTGTAGCGTGTAATAGTTTGTTAGACATGTTTCTTCTTTTTTTCCGTCTTATATAACAAAGCTCTGCGCTTTGCTTTATTCGATTTCGGAAATTACGGAAGAAATCAATAATCTACTACTTTGAACTCCGTTCTTCGATTCAATTGCTTATTCTCTCTGCTATCGTTGGCTGCGACGGGTTGTTTTTCTCCATAGCCTACGGCTCGCATGCGATGAATGGTGATTCCTGCCTCACTGAGAAAGTTCACTACTGCCTGTGCACGACCTTGTGATAATTGATCATTGTGAGAGTCAGTGCCATCACTATCAGTATGCCCGGCGATCTCGACGATCAAAGATGGATTGCCTTGCAGGATTTCCAACAATTGCTCGAGTTCTAAAAAGGACTCTGGGCGGAGGCTACTTTTGTCAACATCGAAATAGATGTTTTTTAGGACGATTTTGGCTTCTTTTTCCAACGGATTGAGGTAGATATCCTGCTCTATGATCTGAGTACTATCGTTCTGGATGAAACTGACTTCTGATAGGTCATGAAAATATCCTTTTGCCTGAGTCGCCAGTTTGTATTCGGTAGGTTTAAGGCAAATCTCATAACTACCATCTTTACGGGTTTTTACTTTGGATAGCTTTATGCCTTCTGAATTTTGTGCACGGATTTCTGCAAAAGGAATGATCTCTTCTGTTTTGGCATCTCTGACGATTCCTCTGATACAAAAGAAAGGCAGCCTACTTTTGACTTCCTTTTCAGGAACTTTGCGAGCTACGCTTTCGAGGCTGATATTTCGATGAACATTGATCATGTGATCATTGATGGAGGCAGAAGCAATGTCCAGATCTCCATCTCCATCAAAATCAGCTTTAGTGATTGCAGCATTCCAGTTGCCGGATGGTACACCGATTCGGTCGCTAAAATATCCCTTGCCGTCATTCAGGTGAATGCTGATGGCTTCATCAACTGTGGAACAGGTAACCAAATCAATATCTTTATCCATATCGAAATCTCCCCAGACCAGATCAAAGTTGTGGTCCCCGGATAAGATTTGCTGGGTACGGACGAATTTTGCATCTCCCTGGTTGATATGGATACTGAGGAACTTATCCAAATAAGAAGCGGTAGCGATGTCCATTTTACCATCTTCATTGAAATCAGCAATACCCAGCGCCCAATTGGATGATCCTGAATGTATGGCTTCTTTCTCCCGAAAAGTCCCATCCCCTTTATTGAGGTAGAGATAGATTCTTCCATCATCGCATCCTACTACTATATCAATTTTATTATCCTCATTAAGGTGTCCCGATATGATTCTGCGCGGTTCCCAACCGGTATTCAATACACTGGCTGGATGAAAAGTTGTTGAACCTTTTCTGGAATAAATTTTTACCTGCTGTGAAGCAATCGCAGCAAGCAGGAGTTCCTGTATCCCATCCCCATCTATATCTGCAGCATGAACATCATGGGCCATGATGCTGACTTTATGTTGCTCAACCAGGCTCAACTTGCCTGTACCATCATTCTCCAGTATGCTCAATTTCCCATCTACGCTTACTACCGCTATATCCGGATGTTTATCTCCATTTGCATGAAAGATGCTCAAAGCCCGATTGTTCTTTTGGCAAATGACCGTTTGTTTCTCTTCGAAAACCCCATTTCCATCATTGAGATGAACATTAATCCCTCCATCCAATTTTGAAGCGGTTACCAAATCTACAAATCCATCCCCATTCATATCCGCAGCCTCTATGGTCCAGTTTTGTTCGCCGGAAGGATAGGAATGTTTGGGCATAAATACAGTATGGGAAACAAAGATGCTATTATCCTGTCCGGAACGGTTCATCGTCTGGCTCCAGGCCAGAGAGGAAGAGAAAAAGAACAGGTAGTAACACAATACATAGAAGGGAAGGCTCAGGATTACGTGGAGCTTCATAGAGAGGTCTTCTAAAATGTCTGATTAAACTAAATTCGGAATTATCCGAAAAAATAAATAGCCGTTTTTTCGAATAGACTTACCTCTTCGAAATATATGAAAGAAGGCAAAAAGTGTACGAGACCTACTTCTTTTTTTGATTGAGAAGAGGTTTTTCGTAAAAAGTAAAAAGGTCCTGAATAGCTCAGGACCTTTTTGATGAATAGCGTGATGGACTAATCTTCCAGCAGAGGATCATCCCTGATCTCCAGACTTTGTACCTGATGGATATCTCCCATTCTGAGGGTAAGCTTATAGCTTCCTTTCTCTGCTCTGGGCATGAGCAAATCTTTATTCAGGTTGACACTGATGTAGCCTTGGGATAGAGGCTCTACAATTTTTCGTTGTTCTTCAGCTTCCTCGGCAATTTTGAATCTTTCATACATGCCTTTGATTCTGGAAGAAACTCCCATTGCGATCAACTCTTCAAAGACTTTGTGAATCACTTTCTTTTCCTCAACGGTATAAGGCTCTGCATCAAATTCAAGGTTCCAGTAGTATCGATTTAGGCCCACTTTGTTTTCTACCTGGATAGTCTTTTTGTGCTTCCCATCCAGGCTTTCGATATCGAGGAAAATGTCTCCTGTAGCTTCTTTTCCGATAAAGTAGGAAATGGCTGCTTCGCTACGAAATCCTGCACGTGCAAGGCTAGATGTATTCCTGATATAAGGAGGATTTTCTCCTGCATACCAAAAATGACCCCTTTGTCCTCCGCGACTGACATTTTCCCAAAGCGTTGCGGTTCTTTGTTCAAATAAATGAATGGGACTGTTTTCCACCTTTTCATTCATTTGCTGAAGGGGGCTGATATCATCCATGATCCAGATACTTCTGCCATGAGTTCCGGCAATGAGGTCATGATCTCTGGGATGGATTTTTAGATCGAGTACAGAAACGGTTGGCATATTGGGCATAAATCGGCTCCAGTTTTCGCCTTCATCCAGGCTGTACCATATACCGCTTTCCGTTCCCGAGAATAGCAGATTGGGATTTCGATCGTCAGGTTGAATGAGGCGGATTACTTCATCCTCTTTTATTCCCTTAACAATTTTGGTCCAGCTTTTCCCATAGTCGCTTGTTTTAAAGATCCAGGGCTTGAATAGATCGCTTCTGTGGCCATCAAAGGAGAGGAATGCAGTTCCAGGTGAAAAGGGACTGGCTTTGATCCTGCTTACCCAAATACCGCTTGGCACTTCTGGGACACCCTCACGAATATTTTCCCAAGAGCTTCCTCCATTTTGGGTGATATGCACTTGGCCGTCGTCGGTTCCGATCCAGATGATGTCTTCATTGACAGGGGAAATGGAAATGCTGCTAATGCTACAATGGGTTTCCGCTCCGGTATTATCGGGAGTTATTCCGCCGCTTACTCCTTGCTTTCTTTTTATACGATCATTGCTGCTCAAATCAGGACTGATAATTTTCCAGCTTTTGCCTTTGTTGCTTGATTTATACAAATGATTTCCTCCTACATAAAGCGTGTTGGGATCGGAGGGAGACATGCGCATAGGCGCAGACCAATTCCACCGATTGGCCGAAGCCATATCCGTAATGGTATCAGAAAAATGCTCATCTCTATTCAGGATATTATTGAAAGAAGGGCTGATGCGTTTGATGCGATGGGTGAGGGGATCATAGGAATAATAAGAACCATTCTCCATGGAGGTATACATTTCTCTCCAATTGTAAGGATTGACGACCACATATTGGCCATCTCCCCAGTGTAACTTCCAATTGGAATCATTGAGAATACCTCTTGCATCCCGACTAAAACTTGCGACTCCATACATGCCATTATCCTGAAATCCTCCATAGACGTAGTAGGGATCACGCATGTCGTGGTTGATGCGATAAAACTGGCCGATGGGAAGATTATCGAGCAATTGAAATCCTTTGCCATGGTCATGGGTGATCGAAAGTCCTTTATCAGCTCCAAGATAGTATCGATCCTCATAGTTGGGGTCCAGCCACATCCCATGAAAGTCACCGTGAACTTCCTGATCCTGGCTTCCATTGATAAAGCTCTTTCCTCCATCTTCAGAAACCATAAAGCGGGTAGTCAATAGATAAACCCTTTGGTCATTATGGGGATTGATGCGTATCTGGCTGTAGTAGAAAGGTCTATTATTGTAGGTGTTGACATAGTTCCAGCTTTCGCCTCCATCTTCTGAACGATATACTCCACTACCGGGCTTACTTAAGTCTCCGGTTTTTTCTGCCTCGACCAATGCCATGAGAACATTTGGACTTGATTTCGAAATGGCCAAACCAATTCTTCCGGTGGGAGCAGCTAAGCCTTTGCTCAACTTTTTCCAACTTCTTCCTCCATTCTCACTTTTATAAATTCCACCAGCTTCTCCTCCGCTCTGAAAATGCCAGGGCTGACGCAGGCGGTGATAGAAAGCTGCGTAGAGTACATTGGGATTGCTGGGATCACGGACAAGATCTGTACAGCCTGTTTTTCCATCATCCGGCAATCCGTTCTTTAGTTTCTTCCAGCTTTTTCCTCCATTTTTTGTTTGGAAAAGTCCTCTTTCTCCGGAATATCCCCAGAGATGTCCAATCGCACAAACACATACATTCTCACTATCGGTAGGATCAACAAGTATTCGCGCGATTTGATGCGTATTTTCCAGGCCAAGCGATCGAAAATTCTTCCCTCCATCTGAGGATTTGTACACCCCATTTCCCCATGAAACACTATTACGGTTATTGGCTTCTCCAGTTCCTACCCAAATGACTTGATTGTCCTGAGGATCAAGGGCAATATCTCCAATAGAGGCGGTTTCGTATTTGTCAAAAATGGGTTCCCAGCTGGTACCTGCATTCTTGGATTTCCAAACCCCGCCTGAACCAGTAGCGATATAAACTTTGGTAAAGTCATTGGCCTGGGCTTCGATGTCTACAATCCTTCCACCTTGATTGGCAGGGCCGATATTTCTCCATCTCAGGGCCCGGTCGATTGGGAGGCTTCCATCCTGAGCAAATAAACTCAGAGAGGCCAGGCATAATAGTAGGCTAGTAATAGTTCTCATTGTTAGTATTTGGGCGAAATGAAAATGCAGGTCCAGGGAGCCCCGGACCTGCATTATATATATAAGATAACTACTGATTAACTTTTGTTTTGGTAAATATACCGGGATCTTCTGCAGGTGCATTTGCATTAGAATTCAACTCATCATCAGAATACGGCATGCGCTCTGAATAAGGAGGATTAGGTCCATCCACCAGGAAGAAAGGAACCGCAATATCTGAATCACTGGCTCTCAGTCTTCTTGAATCATTGTAAGGCATACGAGTCATAAATCCTGAAACATAACGCTCTTCAATGATCTCTCTCAATAGGGCTTTGGTGGCATCAAGGCCATCCGCATTTTCCATTCCTCCATTTTCGAAATCAACCACTTCGTAAGCTTCGTATTTCAAAGGTAGGCCAGAAAAATTGCTATTTACATGAGCCCCTGTGTTGAACCATGCACGGAGGTCGTTCAAATGTCCCAAACCTGTAGCAAGCCCATTGGTTCTTGCACCGGCTTCTGCCAGAATCAATTGATTCTCTTCAAAGCTTATCAGGTTCTGAGGTTCGAATTGCTCAATGATTCCGCTATTAGCAGAACCCCCAGAAGGATCAATGCTATAATATCCCCAACGAGCGGTTTCGTCAGTTTTTGCATTGTTTCTCTGGATAGCACTTGTTGTATCCAGCAATTGGATCATATAGCTATTGGAAGTACCAATATCTCCTGCACGAGAACCTTCAAGGATTGTCCAGAAAAGATTCTTGTCTCCGGAAGAAATACTTGCATCACCGCGAGGAATGTATTTCAAGGAACCATCCCCATCACTGATACCATTTTGGGCAGCCGCATAGGCAGAAGCATAATCCTTCATTTGCATGTGATACCTTGCTTTTAGGGTATTAGCAGCTTCCACCCATCTGGAAGCATCTCCTTCAAAATAAATATCAGCAGAAAGAAGACGGCTGTTGGCAGCTGATAGATCGCTAATTCCATCATCGATCAATGCAATAGCTGCATTAAATACAGCAGTCTGATCATCAAAAACTGGATCAACAATATCAGGATTATTGATTTCCGAATATGGTACATCGCCAAAAAGAGAAGCTGCCATGCCGATTGCGTGGGCTTCTACAATCTTGGTGATACCTACGAGAAGTCGATCATCTGGAGCAATATCTCGTATGTGGCGAAGGTTTGGAATTGTACCTACATAAACCCTACTCCAGGTAGCCACAGATTCTGCTGTAGAAAGAGAGAATCCATAGATGTTAGAGTAGAGAGAAGATAAGCCGACCAATTGGCCACTATACATTCCACTGATACGGGTAAGGTGTCCTCCCTGTGCTACCGAATTTGCCAACATAGCACCCGTCAGGAAAAGATCCGCGTCTATATCCGTTATCAGGATATCATTGGGGTTATCATTGATACCGTCCACCAGACTTTGGCAGGAAGCCAAAGAGATAGTGAATAGCATGATGATTACTTTTATATACTTATTCATATTTATCAAATTAAGTCAGACTAGAAATTGACTGAAACGGTGAATACATAAGATTCAGTTTGTGGGTTGGTGAAATACTCCAATCCAAATCCATTACCTACACCTGTCTGGCTGGTTTCAGGATCAATACCGTCGATTTTATTTCTGTTGAAAACGTTTCTGGCAGTAGCTGAAACAATGATTCCATTGAGCGGAAGTCCCATGCTTTCGTCCAGGGTATAACTCAGCGTCAATTCACGGATTTTGGTGAATGTCGCGTCAAAGACGGAGAAGTTATAGGCTTGGTTATCACCAAATCCACCACCGATACCGGTACGGTACCAACTTTCGTCCAGCAATACATCACCACCTCCAAAGTTTTCGATATTACCACGAACGGTAGATCCGGCAGGAATGGTATTACCAGCAAAGTTTACGAGGTCCTGACTTAGGGTTACGCGATTTGCAGTTTCCATAGTAGTTCCGAAACGTCTCAATACCCAAAGGGTACGAGGAGAGAATTCACCTCCTTGAGAGTGCTCCAGCAACATATTCAATCCCAAATTTTTCCAACGGAAGTTAAATCCAACTCCACCTCTCCAATCTGGATTAGGATCACCTAATACAATCGGGCTATTGGTCAGTTGTGGGAAACCGTTTTCATCCAAATCATAGTCTCCATTTTCCAGGGTTCTTGAACCTGTTCCATAAAGTACGCCTAAAGGATATCCAACGATCGCACGAGAACTTACAGAAGCTCCTGTGAGGTCAATGGTTTCTGTTCCTTCCAGGTCAGTTACCAGGTTTTCATTTTTTGCCCAGTTGACAAATACATCCAATGAAAGGTCCTGCTTTTGGATAGCTGCATAGCTCAAATCCAATTCGATTCCTTCATTTTCCATAGAGCCAAAGTTTCCATATTTGGTCGAGAAACCAGAAGATGGCGAAAGGTCTACGTCAAGGAGGATACCATCGATCTCATTGCTATAATAAGTGAAAGAGAAGGCGAGACGATCATTGAAAAATCTCAAATCCGTACCAATCTCCCACTCCGTTTTGATCTCAGGCTGGAGGTCAGGATTACCCTGGTTGTTGTCAATTCTAAATCCACCACCAAAGAGTGAAATATTTAGCGGATCACTATAGGTGCTATAGCTAAATCCACCTTCTGCCAGTGTTTGGAAAGCATGTGAACGTGGTTGTACACCCACTTTACCCCAGGAAGCTCTCAGTTTACCAAAGGAAAGTACATCAGACTTTAATCCTGATTTGGTGAAATCCCATGCTGCATCAACTGCAGGATAGAAGAACTGATCGCTAATGGTTGAAGATGCTTCATATCCACCCGATAGGTTTACAAAGAGTTGATCATCAAAATCAAATCCCAGGATACCGTATCCGCGATTACTTCTTCTGAATGTTTTGAAGTTTTCAAATTCAGAGTTTTCCGCAGCAGTGTTCAAAGAAGTAGTCTCTTTGGAAGCGTTTACGAGGAAACCGGTAATCTGACCGGAATTTCTTCTATAGGTTCTGTCGTTGATACTCCATCCTGCAGTAGCCGTTAGGTCAATGGCGTCGGTCAATTTGAAATTACCTTTTGCAATCGCATCAAAGTTCAACTCTCTTCTACCGATGATATCTTCTGCGAAGATCCCTACGCTACGGTTACCTCCTGATCCAATGGGGAAGAAATAAACACGCTTATCGTCAGAGATGTCTGCATTACCTCTCAATTTGATTTGCAACCAATTGGTCGGAGTGATATCAAAAATCGGAGTTACCGTAAAACGGTTTACATTAGAAGAAGAGACTTGCTGCTCTACGGTCCAACCTGCACTATTATAAGTGGGATTGTCTCTATCTCCTAAGGGACGACGATAAGAACGATGTCTTCTGTTGAATTCCTGTCCATCATCATCGATGTAGGTTCCCAAATAGTCTCTTCCATCAAAATCAGGGGATGTTCTTAACAAACCCAGCATCAAACCTGCAGTATTTGAATTCTGCTGGATACGATTCGAGTTAGTCAAAGTATAAGAAGACTTGGTCGTCATTGTCAACCAATCTGTGAGGAAAAGTTTATTGTTGAAACGGATATTGTTTCTGTCATAAGAAGAGCCCTTGATGATTCCTTCCTGGTCCAGTCTACCCAAGCTGAAGAAATAAGTAGCCTTCTGGCCACCACCGCTGATAGAAAAGTCTTGTTGGAAGAATCCTCCATTCCCGAAAGCTTCGTTCCAGTTTTCTTCCACAAAGGTTTCTCTGGAATTTTTCGATTCGATGGGGTAATAGATATTACCACTTTCAGCTACAAATCTCTCCCCACTCATGTCAAATTCATCCTGGCCACCCGCACGATCGGGAATGTAATCTCCCCAGGATTCAGCATTACCAGCTATGAATGAACCGCTACGACCTTGTCCCCATACCGTTTGCATAGGTACCCTTTCGTTGATACGGTCAATTGAGTAAGAAGCTTTATAATTGATTTTGGGTTTACCAGCAGCACCATCTTTAGTGGTGATAACGATTACCCCATTGGCTGCTCTACTTCCCCACAGGGCTGCAGCAGAAGCACCTTTCAAAATCTGAACAGACTCAATATCATTTGGGTTGATATCATTCAAACGAGACTGCTGAGATGTACCTCCGGTTCTTCCACCGGTGATATTATTTCCCCCTCCATAAGTGGTAGAGTTGTTCAGGGGAACACCATCTACAACGACCAGTGGAGAGCCATCACCAGAGATGGTATTTGCTCCACGAATACGGATGGTACTACCTGCTCCGGGGTCTCCATTGGTACGATTGATCCGTACGTTTGATGCCTTTGCACCCAGCGCATTGAGTAAGTTTGCTTCTCCGGATCTTTGTACAGAAACCGGATCAATCACAGAGTAGGTAGATCCCAACTGGTCTTTACTTTCTTTAAATCCCAGTGCAGATATAACTACCTCATCCAGTAAAAGATCACTAGCTTCCATCTGAATATTGATGGTTGATTGATCTCCCACTTGCATCATCACCCGCTTCATGCCGGTATAAGAAAATACAAGAACAGAATTCGGACCAGCTACTGTGATGGTATATTTACCTTCATCATCAGTAAAGCGTCCATTGGTTGTGCCTTCTTCCAGTACGGTTACCCCAATGAGGGCTTGTCCATCGCTGGATGTCAGAGTTCCGGAAACTGTTTTTTGGGCAAACAGATTCGCAGAAATCATACTAAGGCCAATAATTAGTAGAAATCTAATATACTTCATATAGTAGAGTTTAGGTTACAGTGTATCTCTTATAAGAGAAAAGAGATTTGCCCTTATACTCTCTTTATGAAAAAAACTTTATGTGGAGGAGGAATAGCAGCTTGAAAAGCTATAGGGAAAGAGAAGGTTTATCCTTTATTTGTGAATCAAGTAAGTGGATTTCTCGCCTTCCAATCGTCGAATTGAAAATGAAGATAGACACTTGCTCTTGCTTCTTGAATTTGAACTTTCGCCTACTCAAATAACCAAAGTTGATTATCCAGCAAATGACCTCCCTGGCGGGCTATCGCTGTCTGCATATTCGAAGAATTGGTATTGGATTCGCTGATAGGGTAGAGGTAGCGTTGAGGAATTACCAGGGAAGGATTGAAACTGCTATTTACGTTTTCAGGTACTTGTAAATTTGGATAAGAAGTTCGACGGTAATCGACCCAGGCTTCATGAATCCCCTGACCAAATGCAGCTATATATTTTTGGGTAATGATACGCTCCAGTTTTTCTTCGAAAGAAGTTAAGCCGTCGAAAGAAGCTTCAATATCTACGGTTTGGCTACTAAGCGGATCACTGCTCAAGCCGAGTTCTTCGAAATTACTCCAAACCGCTTCCTTGAATGCTTGCTCGGCCTCAACTTCTTCTCCCAGTCTCAAATGGGCTTCTGCTGCAATGAATTTTACTTCACTCAGGCTAATAAGGGAAACTGGTGCATCCATTTGGCCCCAAAAGATCTGATCATTGTCTTCCTGATATATTCGATATATATCCTCACTAAGGGCTGCATAAGCATTGAGTCGTGGATCATGCCTTTCGACCAGCAATTCCAGCAAAAAATCTCCTAGCACGATCTGATTAGGCCTTTCAATTGAATATAAGGTCAAAGGATTAGACTCACTAATGCTGGAACCATAGAAAAGGCGTGCCTGATCTTCAATGGAAGTGAGGCTTGATGCGGAAATGTATTGTAAAGCTTTGCTGGCTGCCTGATTGTCTCTTTTTGACCTTTGGAGTGCATAACGTGCCTTAAGCGCCCAGGCTGTTTTGATCCAGGCTTCATGGTTTCCCTTGAATATCAAATCATCTTCCCGAGCTTCGGAAACTTGAGGACTGGCAGTCAATAAGGTGATAGCCCGATCCAGTAAAGCATCCATTTCCTCAAAAATACTTTCCTGGCTATCATATACTGGTTGAGGAAAAAGATTAGGTTGAAAGGCCTGCGACCAGGGAATGTCTCCCCAATATGTGCTTGCTATCCCTAAATTGTAAGCGGAAAGAATGGAGGCAATGGCTTCATAAAAGGGGACTTCTTCTTGTCGGGAGATGGTAATGAGTTGATTGCAATCTTTAAGAGCTCCTGCATAGATTCCCAGCCTCCAATACACATCCAGGGTTCGGCTATCAATCAGATAGGAACTGTAGCTTTCTGGTTGGGCATCTATACCTTTAAAATGTTGAATGACAATTCCACTCACTCGGGCTCCTATGCTGCCATTATTCCTGTAGGTCTGGACAATAGCCGCGGGAAGCATTTCTTTAAGGCTGGCTTCTGTTTCTCTGGTAGGATCCATATTGGTCCCCGAAAAGTTGCAGGAAGCACTTATCAGTGAGAGACCGAGAAAGAGTAAAATAGATCTTAGAAGCACTTAATTATGGAGTTGGAACAAATATTTAATTAAAAATAAGGAAAAAGGCGGAAGAAATGCCAAATTTGAACTTTTAGCTGGATACGAGATTTTTTTGAATAAAGGATTTAGCTTAAAGCAACACAAGATTGATACTAACTATCTGACAGGATCTATGGGATATGAGCAGTGATTCATCAAAAAGGATTTGGGATGAATTTACCGGGGGAAGCCAGGACGCTTTCGCTCGCTTATATTCTGATTTTTATGCTCAGCTTATTCCTTATGCGAAAAAGATCTGTCAGGAAAAGGAGATGGCCCTGGACGCTGTTCACAATACCTTTGTATATCTTTGGCAAAACAGAGAATCACTGAAAGAGGTACAATCGATAAAGTTTTACCTGCTTCGATCCGTGAGACATGAATGTATTCGCCTCTTAAAAATAAAAAATCAGCATAGCCAATTGGATGAAGAGGAGATCTTAAAGATTAAAATCGAAGCGGAAGAACTGGTACTAACAGATTTGGGGAAAAGATCCAAGGAAAGAGTTAAGCAAGCACTAGAGGAACTCTCTGACCGACAAAGGGAGATTATCTACCTCAAATATTTCAACAATCTTGACTATGACGAGATAGCTGAGATACTGGATCTCAATTATCAAAGCATTGTCAATAGTATACATAGATCAATAAAAAAACTCAGAGAAACCCAGGTATTAGAATATCTGAAAGATATCTGAGGAAGAGAGAGTATAAACTATATTTTTTTTTCTCCTTATAAAGCATGGAGCAGAACTATCAAAATATTGAAGACTTCATACAAGATGAATCATTCGTGTCCTGGGTCAAAGGGAATTCGGATGAGGCAGCAGAATTTTGGGAAAACTGGAGAAGTAATCATCCGGAATCTGCCGATCTTCTGGAAGAAGCCAAATACATGGTCAAAGGGATTCCTTTTATGAAAGCTCCTCTTGAGAAGCAGGAATTGGAAGACCAACTCAGCCGACTGCAACATGCAATTGGACAAGAAGCCAAAGAAATTTCTATACCGGCAAGAAAGAAATTTCTTGTTCTGAAATGGGCGGCAGTTTTGCTCTTGCTTATCAGCTCTTCCTTCCTCCTTTATCAATTCCTGACCTCTGCCGAAACGCTGACTTATACGACTGATTTTGCAGAAACGCGAGAGATCGTTCTGGAAGATGAGTCTCGCATCCTCCTCAATGCCAATTCTCAAATCCAATTTGCCAGCGACTTGAACGAAAAGCAGCTAAAGGAAATTTGGCTGGAAGGAGAAGCATACTTTGACATAAAGCCCCAGGACAGAGCTAGTTCTTATCTAATCCATGCCGGGAATATTGACTCACGTATCATCGGTACTTCCTTTAACCTAAATACTCGTAAGGCATCCAGTGTCCTGAGTCTTGATGAAGGTTTGATTGAAGTGTCTCATAGCTCCGGAAAGAAGAAAAAACTCTCTGCTGGACAAAGTCTTTTCTTTGACGAAAAAGAGCAGACATTCATTACCCGGACGGATAGAAATAAGATCTGGAATTCCTGGCGAGAACAAGTTTGGCTTTTTGATGATGAAATCAGTTTTGGAGATATTCTGGGCCGCGTTGAAGCCGAATATGGCCTCAAAGTCGAAATAAAAAATGACAGCCTGCGACACCGAAGGCTTGAAGGTTCCGTTTCTATAGAAAATATGGAGGTACTCCTCGAATCCTTATCTTATATTTTTGAAATCGAGATAAAAAAATCGGGAGATTCCGTACTTTACATAGAATAACCTTAGGCTTCATCATGCTAAACCGCTACTATTGCCTGATAGCAGGATTTCTCTGTTTATTATCTCTTTCGCCTGATTCTCTTCGGGCGCAGGCAAAAATAGCTGCCAGTACCACCAATAGCCTTTCCCATTCACATGATTACAGCCTCAAAGACCTACTTGAAGAATTAGGTCAGCGAAAAGCGGTATCCTTTCTGTACGAAGCTCGCATTTTAGAAGGGCTGAGGGTAGATAAAAAAATCGATTTTTCTCTGAAAGTTGATGAGATCCTCAAAGATATCCTGCCAGATCTGGGACTGGATTTCAAGCGAATGGGGCGTAAAAATTATGCGATCAAAAGAAGTAAACCAAAGCGGGCGCCAGAAAGGAATGTTAGGAGAAGCAGAGGCCCGGAGGTAAGGGAGGAATTTGTGTTTGAAGGAAGCCTCCAAAGCAGGGAAGAAGGAAAAGCACTGGTTGGGGCAAGTATAAAAGGAACAGATGGAAAAAGTGGGGCTATTAGTGATGATAAAGGTAATTTCAGGCTTCGCTTACAAAAAGGAGAACATACCATAAGCATCTCTTATTTCGGTTATAAAACCAAATTCATTAAAGTAAATCAGGCATCCAGGCAATTGATCCTGCTGGAAGAAGACAATCAGGAATTGGATGAAGTCGTGATTGTGGCAGTAGGGATGAAAGCACAAAAGAGGAAACTGGGATATGCGATGGATATTCTCAAAGCGGAGGAATTTACCAATAGCCAGGAGAGTAATCTGATCACGGCTTTAGCAGCAAAATCTTCCGGGGTGTGGGTCAATAGTTCTTCTGCATCGCCGGGAGCATCTGCCAATATTATCATCAGAGGTTTCAAATCTATTAGCCGGGCTAATAAACCCCTTATTATCCTCGATGGTATTCCCATTGACAATACCTCTACCGGAAATGGAACCGGTGGCGTAGACGTATCCAATAGGCTGATAGACATTGACCTGAACGACATAGAAAGCATCAGTATTTTAAAAGGACCAGCAGGAGCAGCCTTATATGGAATTCGTGCAGCCAATGGTGCCCTTATTCTAAACTCTAAAAAAGGACAGGAAGGAAAACCCAGAATTCGATATAGTTCTGAAATTGGCTTTGAAGAAGTAAACAAATTGCCTCTGCGTCAAAATCGCTATGCTCAGGGTAAATTCACTGCTGGGCAAATCCAATACAGAGGTCCCGAAAGCTCTGTAAGTACGAGTTATGGTCCTGCCCTGGACCAATTGGAGTTTGATGGGAATCCGGACTATCCCTACGATCAATTGGGAGCCCTGGTACCCTTAGGAGAAGGGAATGGAACAGCGGCTCGGACTTATGATCCTTATAAGAGTTTCTTTGTTAAAGGAATCAGGCATAGCCAGCACCTTTCTGTTTCCGGGGGCACAGAAAAACTCAATTATTATCTCTCTGGCGGTTTTCTCAGACATGATGGGGTAGTGCCAAATTCCTTTTTCAATCGAAATAGTCTTCGAAGTGTGTTTCAGGTGCAGGTAAATCCTCGTATGCAGATTGGGATTTCAACACAGCTCACTTTTTCTCAAGCCAATCGAATGAAAAGGGGATCCATGTTCTCAGGGGTGCCTCTGGGACTTTTTCGAAATCCGGTATCCTTTGATATTGGAAATGGGCTTAGGGGAAAGGAAGCAGCGAATACGCCTTCTTCTTATCTTCTGCCAGGGGGAGATCAACGGGCCTATCGGGGAGGAGGAAGATATGACAATCCCTTCTGGACAGTAAATAGAAATCCCTTCCGGGACAAAGTTTATCGCCTGATTCAGAGCCTTTCTTTTGATTATCAGCTAAATAATTGGCTGAAAATGAGTTGGAAAGCTGGCCTGGACTTTTACTCTGACCAACGCCTGGATGCTTATGATATTTATTCAGGAACCCATCCCAAAGGACAGATAGATGAAACCGATATTGTAAATCGAAATATCAATTCCGACCTTTTATTGATAGCGGAAAAAAGCCTCTCTAGTGATTGGCAGTTAAAAGGGATTCTGGGACAAAACTATTATGGAGCAGACTTTGAGATGAAAGAATTTCGAGGAGAAGAATTGAAAAGTCCGGGCATATATTTACTGGATAATGCAAATTCTCTTTCTTCTCAGCATAGCAAGCGGCAAAAACAACTCTTTGGCCTCTTTGCCGACCTACAACTTTCATACAAGAACTTCCTACACCTGGATATTTCTGGAAGAAACGATTGGTCTTCTACCCTCGCAAAAGGAAATCGCTCCTTTTTCTATCCAAGCATTTCGAGTGCATTTGAGCTCAGTGAGGCGCTTGACTTCGAGGCTGAGGGGACTTTCTCCTATTTAAAACTGAAAGCTTCAGTCAGTTCTTCGGGAAATGATGCAGCGAGCTTTTTGACCAATACCTATTTCGACTATGCCGTTTCCGATGGTGATGACCTATTGCCTGGCCTCAGGTTTCCCGCCTTTGGGGTAACTGCATTAGAACGGTCCACCCTACTGGGTAATGACGATCTCCTGGCCGAACATTCTACTGCCCTTGAATTTGGATTGGAACTTCAGATGTTTGCGGGTAGAATAAGGGCAGATATAAATGCGTTTAAATCTGTAAGTAAAGGGCAGATTGTCAGAACCCAAATGTCAGCTGCTACAGGCTTCCTTACTGCTCCCCAAAATACAGGTAAAATCAGCAACAAAGGCCTGGAGGTAGACCTTTTGCTTCAACTGATTCAAAAACGAAAATTTTTCTGGAATCTGGATATCGGTTTCTCCCATGTGAAATCTATGGTGAGTGAGCTCCCCATCAACATGCCTCAAATCACCCTGGCCTCCTTTACGGCTATTTCTTCCAATATTATCAACGGACAAGCTTATGGTGTTTTCAGTGGGACTTCTATCAAAAGAAATGAGGCTGGAGAAATGATCATAGGGGAAGATGGTTTTCCCCTGATAAATGAAGCTCATACAATTATCGGTGATCCCAATCCCGACTTTTTCCTCAGCCTCAGAAATGCGCTTGGAATTGGTAAACTTCAACTTTCCATGCTTTGGGATATCAGAAAGGGAGGAGATGTATGGAACGGGACCAGAGGGGTCATGAGTTATCTGGGGGTTTCTCGCGAAAGTGGAGATCAGCGAGAGCTTCGAAATTATGTATTTCCGGGAGTTAGCGAGGCTGGCGAACCCAATACCAAAGCAGTAGCTTTTGCTGAGCCTTCTGAAGGCATGAGTGGTATTTACTGGAGGCGATATGGGTTTTTGGGCCTCTCTGAAAAGTACATTGAAGACGCCTCCTGGATCAGACTTCGGGAAGTACATATAGCTTATCCTTTCCAGATCAATTGGCTGGGTAAGAAAAACTCACAGATCAGGATAGGCTTTACCGCAAGAAATCTACTTTTATTTACACGATATAGCGGCATTGATCCGGAAACCAACCTTAGGGGAGATTCTAATATCATGGGCTGGGATTATTTTAACCTTCCCAATACACGAGGAATCAGCCTGAAAATCAATTACGAATACTAAGATCATCCTTTCTTTGAGCTTTATAGCTAGGGTTAATCCTGCTGGACTTGTCTCAATAGTACACGAATTTTGCTTGTTTGGACTCAGTGACTTGTGATAAGATTACGAATCCTAATTATGAGCAAACTATTCACTGATTTAGTTCGTAATAGTTGTAGAATTTGTGTATTTTCCATTTCGTGCAAAGATTTTTAAAACATATTATTTTCCTGGCCTCAATATCCTTAATCGGATATAGCTTAAGCTTTGGACAAGAGCGTCCCAAGCCTGAGGATCGCTTTAAGGCCTATGAATATATGGGGGAAATGTGGATGACAGGAAGTCTTGATCCTGTTGATATTATTGATTCATATCCCACCAAAAAACAGCTACGAAGAGGAAAAAGGCGTATCGCCAAGTTTACCAAGCTTCGTTGGAACATCCATAAGACTTATCCTTATGCTGTAAAGGTTGGAGAGGTCATGGAAGATGCGAATAAAGAGCTGGCGGGTATTCACGATAAAAAGGATCGGAAAAAATACCTGAAGTCTCGGGAAGAAGAGCTTTTTGGCAGATATGAGCAAGATCTTAGGAAAATGAGCCGTTCGCAAGGGAAAATGTTGGTCAAGCTCATTTCTCGTCAAACTGGAAATTCAACCTATCATCTGATCAAAGAAACCAAAAGCGGTGCTTCTGCCTTTTTCTGGCAAACGGTTGGGCGTTTGTTTGGTATAAACCTCAAGACAGAATACGATGCTGAAGAAGAAATGATGATAGAAGCCGTTGTCCATGAACTGGAAAGAGGAGGCTATAATATCGCCTATCGTACCTACAATTATGTGCTCACGGATTAGGACCTAATCTTCATCCGCCTCATTTCCCCGGGGACTCGTCCACCAGAAAAATCCCCCGATTCCATAACAGCATAAACTTAGGATCAATAAGCCCTGCCAACTCAGACTGGCTGCTCTCAGCTGTCCTCCTTTACCCGTACCCATATAGTCTCCCTGGAACTGGAATCCGTGGAGGTTCGCATTTTTATAGAAGAGAATAATGCTGCCTATCAGAAGGCCACTTCCTACTATACATGTCAGGTAGATAAGAATTTTGCTGGTCTCTCGCATAAATGGCGACTTTTGCTGTGGCAATGATGCATGAGAAGCAGCAATTATCTTACCATTGTCAGAGAAGGCTGATTAATGAAAGCTTCGTGCGTAGAGAGAAATCAGAAAGGCAAATACCGTAAATCCAAGTCCAGTCAGAAAGGTATTATAGGACCACTTCAAGTAGATAAACTTTTTGTCCAATACTTTCCCCAGAAAATACAGATCCCTTGCCATATTACCATAAACCAGTTTGTAATCCTGCATCATAGCATCAAAGGCTATTTCATAATCTTCGAGATCCAGGTCTACATAATTGCCGAAAAAGAGGAGATTTCTTTTGCGGATGTCCAAATCGTGCTTGGGCTTATTGAGTTTGGTTATCTCAGGCCTGGCTGAGAGAGTACCAAATGCCAGGGAAACCAGAGCTGTACATAAGAATATAATTCCTGATAAGTATGCAGCTGGATTTAAGTCAGTGATGCTTTCGAAAAAAACGATCAGAACACTGATCACGACCGAATTAAATTTGATCATGATATTGGCTTTCTTATCTGCGAGCGAGCTATAAGCGATATGGGTTCGATAGCTGTTTCTTAAAAAGGTGTCTATCCCTTTTTGTCCCGTCTTTTTCTTGGGTATACTAAATAAAGGGGGGGCTTCTAGAATTTCCACGTCATCTTAGATTTATAATTCCTTCACATGATAAGAGATTGTTTTTGAGAGAGAACTATACAAACTCAATGGAGGAAGTGACTTTTCTCATCTAGGACAAAAAACAAAAAGCCGCCTGCTTAGCAGACGGCTTCTTGGGTTGGATATCATAGCAAATACTATGATCTTCTAGATTTCTTTTTACTCTTTGGCTTGTTGATATTTGCCGGAGGTCTCTTGGTCTTTTCTTTTGTCTCCTCATCAGCTACTGGCTGAATACCACCACTGCGGTTAATCATATCCAGTGAAATCGGAGATGCAACGAAAATAGAAGAGTAAGTACCGACGATGATACCAATCAGGATCGCAAAGGTAAAGCCACGGATCACATCACCACCGAAGATGTACAGAATCAGTACAGTCAGGAAGGTAGTTACAGAGGTGATCAACGTACGGCTAATCGTTTGGTCTATAGAAGTATTGTAAATGGTCTCAAGAACCGAAGACTTCATTTCTCCCAGATTCTCCCTGATCCGGTCAAACACTACCACCGTATCGTTTATCGAGTAACCAATGATCGTCAGCAAGGCCGCAATCAATGCCTGGTCGATCTCAACGTTGAGGCTGATGTCAAACATGCTCAGGAAGGAGAATACTCCCAGTACAATCAATACATCATGGAATACAGCTACAACTGCACCCAGTGAGTACTGCCACCTGCGGAAACGCAAGAGGATATAAAGGAAGATGATGATGAGTGAGAATACTACCGAACGATAAGCTGCATTCTTGATATCGTTTGCAACTGTAGGTCCGACATCTGTACTAGACAGGATACTCACATCTCCATAGTTATCACCAATTCCGGTCAGCATGATGCTTTTAACCAAAGAATCTGCATTACGATCTTCTACCAGATAAGAGGTAGTGATCAGCAATTGGTTATCAGCTTCCAGCGTTTTGATCTGTGGAGCATTTTTATTGAAACTCTCCGTAAGGATACCACGAAGATCATTTACTTCTGTTGCATCAAGGTCTCTGGCAGTTGCTGCATCAGAGCTACCCTGAGTGAATTCAACGGTGTATTGACGACCTCCCTGGAAGTCTACCCCTGTTTTGAATCCAACTGTTCCAATCAGGATCAAGCTGGTTATAACCAGGGCACCGGATACCATGTAGAAGAACTTACGACGTCCTACCATGTTGATTTTGACTTTGTCAAAAAGTCCCATAGTGAAGTCGAATCCGAAGTTCATGGCATGACTGCCTTTATTTCCATAGTAATCCAGAATCAAACGCGTGATGATCAATGCTGAGATCAAAGAGGTAATGATACCGATGATCAGGGTTACTGCGAAACCTCTAATAGGACCTACTCCGAAGGTTACCAACACAACCCCTGTCAATAGGGTGGTTATGTTTGCATCCATTACAGAAGAGAATGCATTGGCGAAACCGGACTTAATACTCGCTTTGAGTGTCTTGTCCCTGCTCAATTCCTCCCGAATCCTTTCAAAGATCAGTACGTTGGCATCTACCGCCATACCTATCGTCAATACCAAAGCCGCAAGACCTGGTAGGGTAAATACAATGGTCATCGCTGCTGAAAGACCCAGGATAAAGATTGCGTTAGCAATCAGGGCTACGTTTGCAACCAGACCTGCTTTGGCATAATAAACCGCCATGAAGATCAGGATCACGATACCTGCATAGTACAGAGAGCTCAATCCATTTTTGATATTTTGCTCACCGAGGTAAGGTCCAACTGTCTGGCTACCTTCAATAATGGTAGTTACAGGAAGCTGACCAGCCTCAAGTACGTTGGCAAGGTCTTTCGCCTCATCAATGGTAAATCCACCACTGATTTCTGTACTACCACTACGGATCGCATCATTTACTCTTGGATAAGAATAAACTTTGTTGTCCAGCAATACAGAAACGAATTTGCCAATATTAGCTTCGGTGATCTGTCCCCAGTCTTTCGTTCCTTCAGAAGTCATACTCATGGTTACTACCGGAGCACCTGTTCTTCCGTTGAAGTCCTGACGAGCACTGGCAACAGCGTCTCCACCCATGGCAGGAGTGCCATCATCATTGGTCTTGATAGTGATCAGGTCATACAGATTGGTAGGACTACCCGTCTCATCATCAATCGGCTTATAAGACCATACAAAACGCATATCCGGAGGAATGAGGTTTTTGATTTCCTCTCTGGCAAAAATGGCATTGATGCGAGAAATATCCTGCTCAAGTGCACGTGCTACCAAAGGCTCAGTAACTCCATTGGCGATCATGGCATTATAGTCGAAAGTCTGAGCGAAAAGTCCGAATAGGGGATTTTCTGCTCTATACTTTTCCAATTCTGCCTGACGCTCTTCCTCGGTCATATCTTCAAAGGCCTTAGCCGAATCAGTACTAGCTGTATCGGGGCTGGCCAGGGTCGAGTCTGCATCTGCATCATCTTCTTCTCCTTCTTCTTCGCCGCTGTCTGCACTTGTTTCTGCTTCCCCATCTTCAGTAGAAGTGGCTTCTGCTGCTGCATCCTGCTCTCTTTTCAGGTAATCATTGATTTCGAAAAGTACCGGATAAGAGCGATCGACGGTATGGGTAGTGAAGAACTCCATTTTAGCCGTTTGCTTCAGAAGTCTTTTTACACGGTCTTCATCTTTTACACCGGGAAGCTCCAGAAGGATGCGGTTGTTGTCCAACTGCTGAAGGTTAGGAGAAACTACACCAAACTGGTCAATACGGGTACGAATAATCTGGAAAGTACGGTCCATGGCATCACGGGCCTTTTCTTCCAAAAATTCCTGCACTTGATCATCAGGAGTGTCAAAATCGATCTCTTGATCCGGATCAGCAAAGAGAACCCCTAATTGAGCTTCTGGATTTGCTGTCTTATAGCAATCGATGAAAAGAGGTACATAAGCTGTTGCTTCGGCTTGCCTTCTTTCTCTTGCACAGGCAAGTGCATTGGTGAAAGAAGTGTCCTGAATATTGCCTGCCAATTGGCGAACAATGTCCTCAATCTGCACCTGCATGGTTACATACATCCCACCCTGGAGGTCAAGCCCCAGAGTAAAAGAGTTTGCAGCTGCTTTCTGACGCTCATCAGCCATAGCTGTACGGATGCTGTCATAAGCACGCAGGGTTGCATATTCATTGTCTCCCCAGGAAGCAGTATCCTGAGTCAACTCATTTGCAGCCTCTCTATAAGGAGAGATCTGGTTTTCGATATTGTATTGTTGGTAGGTCCAATACAGGTTATAGGCACATATTGCTACAAATACCAGTAACAATCCTATAACGGTATTCTTATTTCTCATGAGATAATTTTCGTTTTAAAAAATAGAAGGTGAATGTTAGATATATATATGGGAAACCCATACAGGTATCTCAGATCAATGAAATGACCTAAGCTTGATTTAGTATTCTAAAGGGAAAATGTGCTAGGGAGCACGGGTTGGATGAACCAGCTTTACAAAGCTGATATGCGTGTGGTTGGCTGTAGGTAAGAATTCGGCTCGGATGTGCAAAGGAAGAATCCTGAACACTACACCAAACAGAAGCCCTAACCCTAGCCAAAAGATGGACAGAACTACCGGTTTGAGTTCTGTAAGGGCAAATACTTCGAGTGAACCATCCAGACTGAAGGCCTGAGAGTTTCTTAACTCTATATCGGCAATCTCCTGGAAGTAATGGTTATAGAAGCTTTTCTTGTTGATCTTCAAAAAGAAAATCATTGCCAGCGAGGCGGCAATAACAAGAATCAGATAATATGGAAATCTGTATAGCTTCATAAATAGGAAGCGCAAATATAGGCATATTAATAAACGAAGCAAAATGAGATAAGGTTCTGCTATTTCCATATCTCATTTTCTTATAGTACTTTCAAGCTGTAAGATGGCGAACGAAAAACAGAGTTTTAAAGATAGGCTGCACGAGATTGTCTTTGAGGCAGATACACCCACAGGTAAGACTTTCGATGTTACCTTATTGGTCTTCATTGTCCTGAGTGTACTGGTAGTCATGCTGGAATCTGTAGAAAGTCTGGGAGGCAAATACCCGGATCTCTTTTACTACCTCGAATGGGGCATAACTATCCTTTTTACCCTGGAATATTTGCTCCGGATCTGGCTCACAGGTAAACCCCTGAAATACATTTTCAGCTTTTATGGGATTGTAGACTTTCTGGCCATTTTACCTACCTACCTACCTCAGTATATTCTTTACGGGCACTCAATATCTGGCTACCATTCGTGCCCTGAGACTTCTGAGAATTTTCAGAGTATTTAAAGCTGCAAAGTATCTTAGCGAGGCGAGTACCTTATATAATGCTATCATTAGTAGTAGTCGAAAGATTACGGTTTTTTTGGTCGGAGTTTTAAGTGCAGTTCTGATCATTGGCTCGGCTATGTACCTGATCGAAGAAGGGGAGGGGAGCGGTTTTGACAGCATTCCGCATAGTGTGTATTGGGCCATAGTTACGGTCACTACCGTAGGCTATGGAGATATTGCTCCCGTTACTCCTATGGGACAATTTTTATCTGCCATCCTGATGATTCTGGGTTATGGGGTGCTGGCGGTTCCGACAGGTATCGTCTCCGCCGAACTCGTAAGAGGTGAGCTGGGAGAATTGCCTGAAGTCAGTACAAAGGCTTGTCCTTCTTGTAGCCTGGAAGGGCATGATATGGATGCGGTGCATTGTAAATTTTGCGGGGATGAGTTGTAGGTACAGGAATTATTTTCCTATCTGATCAATCATCCTATCCTGAGTTTCTATTATTTAGGTAGTTTTCCATTTGTACAACATGCTCAGATGGATAATGGTGAGCAATAGTCCCAGAAAAAATGCTGAGATTTCTCTTTCCCTTATCCCTCACTATGGGTTAATTTTCCTCCAAACTCAGCCTCTTTCAAATAGCTCATCCAAACCGATTTGCTTCTTTCCCACATCATCATCTCTATTCCATGTATGAGGGGCAAAAGTATAATACTGGCAATCCCACTGATCGATATAAAGACCATCAAGGCTTCATCTTCATTGAAAAAAGAGAAGGCATTTACCAATACACAGAGGTATATGATGAGGCTTAATTTCAGAATGGCAAAAAGATCTTTTTCCGGTTTTGAGAAAAAACGCAGCAGATATATGCCAAATATCATAATGGAAGTTAAGGAATGATACCATACATAGGGCCCCTTTGCCGGAGGGAGGTCTGAATAAAAATTGCTATCAATGATCCCAAGGAAAATGAAAAATCCGGGTGCAAGCGAAATCAGAAAAGCACCCAGTAATAGGAGGGAGAATTTTCGCATGGGCTTGGTAAACTTCAGGCACCAAAGGATCATAAAGACCATGGCAGTCAACCAAAATACAACAATCGTACTTTCAGTTAAGTATTGATAGCGACCATCCAGGATTTTTACCAAAAAGAAAGTGAGTAGTGGAACAAGGAATGGGACCAAGTATTTGGCATGGGTCCAGAAGGAGTTTTGTAGGGGTCTCTGTTTCACGGCTAATATCAGGAATTTGGTGTATACCAGATATTAGCTATTTAGTTGACGCTGACCAAGTAAGCTTAGGGGAACGGTTAAATATCCCTCCTCAATTGAAAGATCAATTACGCATTTTTTCCCTCCTGATCTTCAATTTCTTTCCCTTTTCCTATTTCTTCGATCAACTCAAGTTCCTCTTCATCTAACTGATCTTTTTCCCATTTCCCAACTAGTTTTAAATGGATAACAACCAGCCACACAATGAATATCTGGCTCAGAAGATTGACGGCTGAGGCTCCGGTAAAGAATTCATTTCGGTCCATAGCTTCTGTCTCCTCATACATAAAAACCAGGATACCGTAGTAAATACATTGGAAGATTATGGTCGCTCCTACCAGGTACAGTTTGCGATAATCAATTTTGCGAATGGGTTCTTTGTGCAGGGTTCTCAGAGAATAAAAAAACAATACGGCCATATTGCTCCCCATATAAAAACTCACTCCGGTAGTAGCATTAAAAGGGACCAGCATGGGTACCATAAGTCTGACAATGAGCAGCGTAAATAAGGGGAGAAAATGAGTTTGACTAAAAGGGCTGGTATATAAGTAGTAGATAGCCCCAACAGTGAGTATAACATTAATCAACTCCCTGAGTCGTACCAGTTCGGCTAATTCACCTAAACTTCCCACATATAAAATGACTACCATAATCAGGTAGGCAAAAACAGGCCAGGTATATCTAAGGGATTTAGTCATAGGTTATTAGCTTCCGGAAATCTTTTCTATTAAATCATCCAGAGAATTTATATTCTCTTTTTCCCGTTTCATTTTTCCCTCCCAGAAAAGCATATCAAAAATATGTACCACCGGAAGTATGCTGAGTAGCGAGATGACAGTAACTGCAGAGAATGTCAGAGTTGTATCATCATCAATAAACAAAAAATTAACAATAGCCAGAATTACTACCAGGAGGATAATGAGGAGCTTCAATACTGAAAAAGGGTCCTGTGCAGGTCGAAAATAAAATCGAAGCAGGTAAAAGAAAGCCAGGATCAATAAACCCAAACAAATTTGCCAGACAAAAAGAGGTCGATCGAGCCACCACTTTGCCATGTAATCAATATCCACCAGACTTGTTGCTCTCAGAAAAAGCGGAGAAAGGGTAAAGACCAGGCTAATGATGATAGCCGGGGTAAATCTGTGTTGCGGCTTACTATAGAAGAGGTACCATATAGCCCCAAACAATAGCATGCAGGTTCCGGAAATAATCAATACGGTATCTGTAAGCCTGTAGGAAAACATATTCCGCAGGACAAAGACATATAAGGCCCAGATAATGGGACAAATTGCCGGAACAAAATATTTGAGATACTTCCACATGGAGCCGAACCCAAATCCTTTCGCAAAGAGGAGGAATGCTATTTCAATCGAAAAATAGCAAATATGTTTTGAAAAGGAAGGCTCTGACTCGGGATGGACAAGTTTTTTTAACGGCTTTTAGACCAGAAGCGTGAAAAGATCCGGAGAATCATTGAGGTGTTGATAGTTGACCTCATATTCCTTCATACGATCAATCAGGGCTTCGAAATCATCCGACTTATTCAGCTCAATGCCTACCAAAGCAGGTCCGGCTTCGCGATTGTTCTTTTTGGTGTATTCGAAATGAGTGATGTCATCATTGGGTCCGAGTACATTAACCAAAAACTCACGGAGGGCGCCCGCTCTTTGAGGGAACCGAATTACAAAATAATGTTTGAGACCTTCATAGAGAAGAGAGCGTTCCTTGATCTCTTCGGTACGCATGATATCATTATTCCCCCCACTTATGACACAGACCACATTTTTCCCTTTGATCTTGTCTGCATATTGATCCAAAGCGGCTATTGCCAGCGCTCCTGCAGGTTCAGCAACAATGGCTTCCTCATTATAGAGTTGGAGAATAGTACTGCAAACTTTCCCTTCCGGAACCAGAAGCATATCATCCAGAACTTTTTTACAAATCTCAAAAGTCTTGATCCCTACTCTCTGGACAGCTGCACCATCTACAAATTTATCGATCTCCTCCAGGGTGATGAGTTTTTTTGCTTTGAGAGAATCATGCATAGCGGGTGCACCTGCTGGCTCAACTCCGATGATCTTTGTTTTGGGACTAAGTTGTTTTAGGTAGGAACCCAGGCCAGAAGCCAGGCCTCCTCCTCCGATTGCCAGGAATACATAATCTATCGGCTCATGGCTATCAGCCAGGATTTCCATAGCTACGGTTCCCTGACCTGCCATTACCTCAAAATCATCGAAGGGATGGATAAAGGTTTTCTGATGTGCAGCACAATCTCCCATAGCTGCGCTATAGGCTTCATCATAGGTATCTCCAACCAACACAATCTCAACCCTGTTTTGCCCAAACATTTGTACTTTCTGAACCTTCTGTTTGGGAGTAGTCCCGGGCATGAAGATTTTTCCGGAAATCTTGAGGGCATGACAGGAAAATGCTACGCCTTGTGCATGATTGCCAGCACTGGCACAGACAATTCCCCTTCGGGCCACTTCAGGATCCAGTTGAGACATCTTATTATATGCCCCTCTCAGTTTGTAGGATCGTACTACTTGCAGATCCTCCCGCTTCAGGCGGATCTTGCTCCTGAACTTATGGGAAAGGTTGAGGTTTTCCATTAAAGGAGTGCGCATGACAACTCCCTTTAGTCGCTCATTTGCCTCGACTATTTTTCCCAGAGGCAAAAGGCTCGTTTTTTCAGAGACCATGATTGTTGGAAAATGGGTAGTCGGCGATACACTCGCCGACTACATGATAAATTATGCGTTACTATTTGCGCTTTGTCTTTCTGGACGGAGCTCTCTTACAGCTGCTCCTGCACGCCACATTTCTGAATCTGCGATTGCCGCCAATTCTTCACCCAGCTTTTCTCTATACTGAGGATCACTATTAGCTTCTATCGTGATTCTTGCTTCATTTCCAGTTGCTACACTCTCATAGAGATCTGCAAAAACAGGTGCAGTAGCATCGCGGAAACGATCTTTCCAATCCAAAGCTCCTCTTTGTGCTGTTGTAGAACAGTTGGCATACATCCAGTCCATGCCATTTTCAGCAACCAAACGGATCAGAGATTGTGTCAATTCCTCTACGGTTTCATTGAATGCCTCAGAAGGAGAATGTCCTTTTTCTCTCAGAATATTGTATTGAGCTTCCATTACCCCAGCCAAAGCACCCATAAGGATACCTCTTTCTCCGGTAAGGTCGCTAAATACTTCTTTCTTGAAAGTTGTTTCAAAAAGGAATCCAGAACCAATACCAATACCGATAGCAATGATTTTTTCTCTGGCGTTTCCGGTAGCGTTTTGGTGGATAGCAAAACTGGAATTGATTCCTGCTCCTGCTAAAAAGTTTCTTCTCAAGCTGGTTCCTGAACCTTTAGGAGCTACAAGTACAACATCTACATTCTCAGGAGGAATTATAGAAGTCTGATCGTGATAGGTAATCGCAAATCCATGAGAGAAGCAAAGAGTTTTTCCTTCTGTCAGGTGAGATTTTACGGTTGGCCATGTGGCTATTTGACCTGCGTCAGAAAGCAAATTCATAATGATTGTAGCTTTTGCGCAGGCTTCTTCCAAGGAGAATAAAGTCTGTCCAGGTACCCAGCCATCAGCAACAGCTTTGTCCCAGCTAGCAGAATTTTCCCGCTGACCAATGATTACATTGAATCCATTTTCTTTCAAATTGAGTGCCTGTGCGGGCCCTTGCACGCCATATCCCAATACCGCCAGAGTATCTCCCTGAAGGATTTCTCTCGATTTTTCGAGGGGATATTCCTCGCGGGTTACAACCGTTTCATCGACGCCGCCAAAATTGATTACTGCCATTGTTCTTAATTAAAGCTTAATTAATAGTGTTGAGTTGAAATTGCCTCCGGGGAATCTTTTTCGTGTGGTGAATTCTTTTACCGGCTGGCAATCTATTTACATAGTTAGATATGATTTTATCATCAGGGGCTTCTTTGAGATAGCGATCGTACCTGAGCGGGAGAATCCTTGTATACCAAAGGGTTCCAGCTTATGGAATAGATCTATGGTTTCTCCCGGATGACCGGTTTTTTCCACCATGACATAATCCATAGTAATGCTAAGGACCCGGGCATTGTTTTCCCGAATGATACGTTCAAAACTATCAGAAGCCAGTTTATCCGTGGTAAGTTTATATAAGGCAATTTCCTGCATTACGACATCTTCCTCTCTCAGGATAAAGGCTTTGATTACTCCGATCAATTTGTCGATTTGCTTTCGGAGCTTTACTACCTGATCCTCTCTGGTATTGATCACAATGATGAAGCGGGAAATGCCTTCCACTTCGGTTTCTGAAGTGGTTAAACTTTCAATATTGATATGTCTTTGCGTAAAGATCGTAGTGATCCTGTGCAGAAGACCTACTTTATTCTCGGTAAATATGGATAAGGTATATGATTGATCTTCCATGGTTATTAGGGTTCAAGTTTAATTTCAGATACAGCAGCTCCTGAAGGAACCATTGGGAATACATTCTCTTCTTTTTCGACTACGATATCCAGTAGATAAGGCCCATCATGAGCCAACATGGTTTCGAGTGCCTGATCAAGTTCTGCGCGAGTTTTTACCCTTTGGGCAGGAATGCCATATCCATCAGCTATTTTTACAAAATCCGGATTGGTCAATTCTGTAAAAGAATAGCGACGATCAAAGAATAATTGCTGCCACTGTCGAACCATACCCAGAAAATTATTATTCAGGATGATGACCTTAACAGCTGTATTATTCTGGCTCAGACATCCGAGTTCCTGTATAGTCATCTGGAAAGATCCATCTCCGATGATGGCCAAAACTTCTCGTTCTGGTACTGCCAATTTTGCTCCGAAAGCAGCAGGCAGGCAAAAGCCCATGGTTCCCAGGCCTCCAGAACTCACCCAGCCATCCGTATCTTTATATTTATAATAGCGAGCAGTCACCATTTGGTGTTGACCTACATCGGTAACCACGATTGCTTTTCCTTCTGTTTTATCAGAAAGCTTATTCACAACTTCGGCCATATGGCAAAGCTCTCCTTCCGGATTCATATCCTTCATGATGACTTTTTCATATTCTTCTGCTGCACAATCTCTAAATCGCTGCATCCATTCCTCATGTGAGTTATCATTCACCAGGGGATATAGCGCACGTAAAACAGCTTTGGCATCTCCCACTAATGGGACAGCCGCTTTTACATTCTTGTCGATTTCAGACTCATCGATTTCGATATGAATGACCTGGGCCTGCTTGGCATATCGATTTACATCACCGGTAACCCGATCATCAAATCGCATACCCACAGCCATAATGACATCAGCCTCATTGGTCAGGACATTGGGACCGTAATTTCCATGCATACCCAGCATGCCGGTATGAAGAGGATGATCTGATTCTAAAGCAGATAGTCCTTGCAGGGTGCTTCCCACCGGAATACCGGTTTTTTCAATGAAAGCACGAAACTCAGGCTGTGCTTCTGAAATTAAAACCCCATGTCCTAGCAGGATGTAGGGCTTTTTGGCATTATTCAGGAGGTCAGCTGCTTTATGTAAGCAAGCCTGATCAACTTCCGGATAGGGATGGTAAGCTCTGACTTTATTGCAGGGAGTATAGAAGAAATCAAGTTCTCCCAGTTCTGCGTTTTTGCAAATATCAATCATTACCGGTCCCGGCCTTCCTGAATTTGCCAGATAAAAGGCTTTGGCAAAAACTTCGGGGATCTCACGGGCATCGGTAATTTGATAGCTCCACTTGGTGATGGGCATGGTAATACCGATCACATCAACTTCCTGGAAAGCATCAGAACCCAGCAGATGGCGAGGCACCTGTCCGCTGATGCAGACCATAGGGGTAGAATCGATCATGGCATCTGCAATCCCTGTTACCAGATTGGTAGCTCCCGGACCGGAAGTTACGAGGCAGACCCCTGTCTTGTTGGTTACCCTGGCGTAGCCTTGAGCTGCATGTGTTGCACCTTGTTCATGTCTGACCAGAATGTGGTTAAGCACATCCATATAATCATACAAAGCATCATACACAGGCATAATGGCTCCTCCCGGATATCCGAAGATGGTATCAACCCCCTCGGCAATGAGAGATAGGATTACGGCCTCTGAGCCCGAGACTTTTTTCCCGGTGGCTGAGAGGACTTGTTGAGAAGCTTTAAACGCAGTCGGCATTTTTATATTAGTCTAAAAATATTCTATTGGTCAGTAACACAGCCTTCTGAGGCAGTGGATACAGTTTTGCTGTATTTGTAAAGTACTCCCCGACTTACTCTGGGAGGTTTGGGGCTCCAGCTGGCCCTTCTTTTCGCTATTTCTTCTTCCGAAATATGTGCAACGATCTTATTGTCTTTTGCATCTATGGTGATTTTATCTCCATTCTCCAGCAAGCCAATCAAGCCGCCAACCTGAGCTTCCGGAGTGATATGTCCCACAACAAATCCATGGGTGCCTCCGGAAAATCTTCCGTCGGTAATCAGGGCTACACTATTTCCCAATCCAGCTCCCATAATGGCTCCGGTTGGTTTTAGCATCTCAGGCATGCCCGGTCCTCCTTTGGGTCCTTCATAGCGAATTACGATTACTTCACCTGAAACTACTTTCCCGGCTACTATGGCTTCATTTGCCTCAAACTCACTATCAAAAACATGAGCTACTCCTTCAAATACTTCTCCTTCTTTTCCTGTGATTTTTGCTACACAACCATCCTCAGCTAAATTCCCATACAGGATTTGCAGATGGCCACTCTCTTTGATGGGATTGTCGAAAGAGTAGAAGAGTTTTTGTTCTGCAGGAAGTCCCGGAAGCTCAGCCAGATTTTCAGCCAGCGTTTTACCGGTAACTGTCATACAATCTCCATGCAGATAACCGGCTTCCAACACCATTTTCATTACAGCAGGTGTGCCTCCCAATGCATGTACATCCTTCATCAGGTATTTACCTGAAGGCTTTAGATCCCCGATATAAGGAGTTTTATCACTGATTCGCTGAAAATCATCCAGGGTGATATCTACTTCGGCTGCCTTGGCGATAGCAATCATGTGCAAGGCAGAATTGGTAGATCCTCCCATAATCATGATCATGGTCAGGGCATTTTCAAAAGCCTTTTTGGTCATGATATCTCTGGGAAGAATGTTCTCAGAAAGCAAATGCCTGATAGCACTTCCGGCTTTCAGGCATTCCGCATATTTATCTTCACTTACGGCTGGATTCGAAGCACTGTAGGGAAGACTCATTCCCATGGCTTCTATGGCTGTAGCCATCGTATTTGCCGTGTACATACCTCCGCATGCACCCGCTCCCGGACATGCATTTTGTATGATGCCTTTGAAGTCTTCCGGACTGATGTTGCCGGCAACTTTTTCGCCCAAAGCCTCAAATGCGGAAACGATGTTCAGGGTTTCTCCTTTATAATGTCCTCCAGCTATAGAACCTCCGTACACCAGAATAGAAGGACGATTGAGGCGAGCTATAGCCATCATGGCACCCGGCATATTCTTATCGCAACCCACAACTGTGATCAGGCTATCGTACCATTGGGCATTTACTACAGTTTCTATGGAGTCGGCAATTACATCTCGGGAAGGAAGAGAGTAACGCATTCCTTCCGTTCCCATTGACATTCCATCACTCACACCTATCGTGTGAAAGATCAGACCCAAAAGGTCCTCATCCATTACTCCGGCTTTCACGCGTGTTGCCAAATCATTCAAATGCATATTGCAGGTATTGCCCTCGTAACCGGTGCTCACGATGCCTACCTGTGCCTTGTTCAGGTCTTCTTCACTCAAACCCAAACCGTATAGCATAGCCAATGCTGCTGGCTGAGTTTCATCCTGGGTCAATCTTTTACTGTAGCGGTTCATATCGTTTTAGCTATGTAGAAGTATGTTTTTTGAATGAGTTCTAAATAATTCCGTTTTCTCTCTTAATTGCTGATCCAAAAGCAAAAAACCATTCTCTGTAAGGAGAATGGTTTTTATTATGTTATGTATGCAAAACCACTCTCCTTCAATTACGAAGAATAATGCTTACGACATTAATAATAATGGATAGTATGGATTGCAAAATTTTCATTTTTTCTTTTGAACGCTGTAAATATGGAAACCTTTCATTTGCTTTCCAAATATTAAGCTAAATTTTTAGGCCTCTAGGCCAAATTTCTTGTCGAAGAGACTGAGAATGAAGGAAAAGCCTTTGCAAAAAGATTTTTTCGGGATTAGAAGATGCTTTCCCTTCTTAACAGGATTCGACTTATCTTAGCGATTGATCATCAGTTTTTGAAATAGATGAGTGCTTACATTTTAGCCAAAGACCCAGCAAAGCTGTCATTGCGAGCCGGAAACTACGGCGAAGCAATCCTCTTGATTTTTATAAGGTTATTGGATTTAAGGAGATTGCTTCACTTCGTTCGCAATGACAATTGCTTGTAGACTCGAAAAATGCAGATAAAAGAATTATACATCACGAAAGCCTCAGGGGAATTAGTTCCCTACGATGGAAAGAAACTCAGGCAATCTCTGACCAAGGCAGGAGCCGATGAACTGACAGTACGTGAAATCGCAGAAGAGGTAGAGGCGACTTTGGTACCGGGCATTTCTTCCCGCAAAATTTACCAAAAAGCCTATGCTCTGCTCAAAAAAAATGGCCGCCCTTGTGCAGCAAAATATAAATTGAAATCAGCGGTAATGGAGCTTGGGCCTTCGGGTTATCCTTTCGAAAGATTCGTGGGAGAGATTCTTAAGAAGCAGGGTTTTGAAGTGAAAGTGGGAGTGGTGATGCAAGGGAAAGGGATTACTCATGAAGTCGATGTATTTGGGGTAAAGGGCAATCGGCAGATTATGGTTGAATGTAAATTCGGAAATACTGCCTCCAAAAAAGTGGATGTACGGGTAGCCATGTATATTCATTCTCGTTTTCGTGACTTGCGAAACGAATGGAAAGAAAATCCAGACTTTCGAGGCCGGGAGTATGAAGGCTGGATCGTTACCAACTCACGCTTTACAGAGGATGCCCTGAATTACGGAACCTATTATGGGATGAATCTCGTTTCCTGGGGATTCCCTAAAGAGGGAAATTTGCGAGACCTGATCGAAGCAGAAAATCTATATCCTATTACGACTTTAACCTCCCTTACCAAAAAAGAGAAGCAAAAATTGCTGGATAAAGGAATTGTCCTCTGCCGTGATTTGCTGGGCAAGGATGAATTACTGAAGAGCCTCAATATCAGGCCTACCCGAATCAATAAAGCCTATCAGGAAATAGAAGGGCTTTGTGATTAAAGCAGGCTCAAAAGAGTAGACTTAAATTCCGGATAGCCAATTCCAATTTCGATAGATTCTTTTTTGCGATCACGGAGAATCTCCAGCCTTTCCGGAACAGGAACCTTTCTATCCAATACAGGCTCAATCACATCCAGAAATTTGGCCGGATGAGCAGTTCCTAAAATGACTCCCTGATAATTTGGATTATTTTTCCTGAAGTCATGAAAAGCTAAATAGGCCACGGCTGCATGTGGATCTATGATATAGCCATAGGCATCATAAACTGCCTGGATGGCTTCTCTCGTTTCTTCATCCGTGTAGCTAAACCCACTGATCTCAGCTTTCATCTTCTCCCAATCCTCTCCGAATAGGTCCCTCATTCGTTCAAAATTGCTGGGATTACCTACGTCCATGGCATTGGAAATGGTTGGAGAAGAAGGCCTGGGGCTATATTCTCCTGAAGCCAGGTAAGCGGGAACGATGTCATTGACATTGGTAGCCGCAATGAAATGATCTATGGGAAGTCCCATTCGTTTGGCTAATAATCCGGCTGTCAAATTCCCAAAATTTCCACTGGGCACCGCAAAGGCAACTTTTTTATCGTTTTGTCTTAATTGTTGCCAGGCGCGGAAATAATAGAAAGACTGCGGGATCAGGCGGGCTATGTTGATGCTATTCGCCGAACTCAGTCTCATCTCTTCATTGAGTTCTTTATCCAGAAAAGCCTCTTTCACCAATGCCTGACAATCATCAAAAGTTCCATCTACCTCCAATGCCTGTATATTATGGCCGAGGGTGGTCAACTGCTTTTCTTGTAGCAAGCTTACCTTTCCACTGGGATAGAGGATGACTACTTCGATTCCTTCGGTTTGATAAAATCCTGAAGCTACCGCTCCTCCGGTATCGCCCGAAGTTGCCACCAGGATGTAGAGCTTCTTCCCTTCATGTTTGACAAAATAGGACATCAGCTGGGCCATAAAGCGGGCGCCAAAATCCTTGAAGGCCAGGGAAGGCCCGTGAAACAGTTCCAAAATATGCTTGTCCTCATCCAGACTATGCACCGGCGCATCAAAATTGATGGCTTGCTCGATAATAGCTTTCAGTTCTTCATCCGGTATGGCTCCTTTCAGCAAGCATTTACTCACTTCATAGGCCAGTTCCGGAAAGGACATCTGGGGCAGCTTTTGGAAAAACTCAGGGGGCAATTGAGGGATTTCCTCCGGCATGAAGAGTCCTTTATCTTCGGGTAAACCCTTGAGGACTGCTTCCTTGAGGCTACGGAAATTGTTCTTATTTTTGGTACTGTAAAGTCGCATAGCGCCGCGAATTAACCTAAAAGCCTGAAATAATGAAAACCTATCTGTCTATTCTTTCGCTGATTCTCTTGATTTCCTGTCAAACGCAGAATCAGACCAAAAAGAAGGTTATGGAAGAAAAAAAGCCCCTCATTGAGCAAAAAATGAGTACTAAGGAGGAATTCGCGGATGTTTTCGCTCCCTGGAACGGTAAGTGGAAGGGGCAATTCATCGTCTATAATGATCCCAATGGTCAGCAAAAAGGAAAGGCCCAACCTCGGGAGATCAGTAAAGCTTTGCTGGATGGAATGGGGCTGGAAGAATCGCTTCGCATTGATGTCGAGCAAGCATATGAATCTACTTCTCCTTTTTACCAAACTGTCAAGATTACCGATACTTACACCGATGGAAATGGGGAGGTCAATGTCGTCGAAAGTACGGGCTATAATAAAGTGGAGGACAGCCAAATCCTCTGTGTGGTGAATAAGCCCGACGAGCAGGTAATTCATCAGGGCATGGTGCCGGCAGATAGTACAATTATCTGGGGCCGTGATTTGAGAGAGCCTACCAAAGTGGAGTATTTCTATGAGGAAATTAAGGCCAATACCTATTTCATTGTGGGTTGGGGATACTATGGGGAGGATGATCCAGAGCTAACGCCAAAGACCTGGTTTTATGCGGCTTATGAGAGAGTGGAATAGGAGTTTTCTGGTGTTCTGGTATTCTTGTGTTCTGGAATAGGGGAAGAGTTTGTATCAGTACATCCACTTGAACTTGAACTTGAACTTGAACTTGAACTTGAACTTGAACTTGAACTTATCTCTATGTTGACATAGAGCGGATGATTGGGGTCTTATGTTAAAAACCCTTCCTCTTTCATCTAGCTTAATTTAGTATCTCGTAAAGGATAATCTGATTGATATGGCTTTATTTCATGCTAGAAGATTGATTAATGTGGAGGAATATCACCTCATGTCCGAGGTAGGTATTCTGAAGAGAGAGGATCGTGTGGAATTAATCCAGGGAGAGATTTTCACCATAAGCCCAATCGGAAGTAAGCATGCTGGACACGTAAAGCGGATTAACAGGATTCTGAATAAGTTACCTGAAAATGAGGTGATTATTAGTGTCCAAGATCCAGTCAAACTGAATGATTTTTCGGAGCCTGAACCTGATATTGCTATTCTTAAATTTCGAGCAGATGATTATACGGATAGCCATCCTGGTCCTGAGGATATCATTCTAATAATTGAAGTCGCTGACAGTTCGCTTGAATATGATCAGCAACTAAAACTTCCAAATTATGCGTTAGCAAATATTCCAGTTTGCTGGATTGTTGATTTGGAAAATGGGCAGATTGAAGTTTATACAAATCCGAAGGATGGAAACTATTCCACAAAAGACCTCAAAAAGCATGTTGATGTTTTGAGAATTCAAGGCTTTGATCTGGAAATACTCGTATCAGATATTCTAAGCTAATTAAAAATTGTAGGGGCAGATGATCATCTGCCCCATTTTATCAAATTATTTTATCGTTCAATCTCCTCCATTCCCTTCGCCTTCAATATCTCATTTAGTTTGGGTAAATCACTATCCAGATTTGCTTTCAGCTTATCCAGATGTCCCGCCAATTCTTTGGACAATTCATCAAAGACCTGATAGGCTCCATCCGTAGGTTTAGCATCTCCATTTTCCATACTTCTTCTCAGGGAAGCCAGTCGATTGTTCAGGCGGATGGGGAAATTGAGGGGATCTTGTCCACTTTGGTTTTTGGTCTGATAAAGATCCTCTTCAATATTTTGCATCGTTTTCAAGAGCTTTTCTGCCATTTCTCCGAAAGCTTTATCTTCCATAGCCGAAATTCTTTCCTCGATTTGTGCACGAATTTTTCTGATTTGAATTACCGCATCATTGGCTTCTGTTGTTTTGTCCCGAATGTTTGAAGCCAGTTCAAATTGCTCCTGTAAATCTGCTTCTGTTATCCCTTTCAAATTAGGATTCATGTTAATGGAAAAAGATTTCGTTTGAGATTCCTCTCCCACAGTGATCCTGACCTGATACTTACCCAAAGGAGCCTTGGGACCACGAGTGGGTCTGGCGCTCCAAATGATCATGCCATCAAAGCTACTGGCCCCTTTATACCGTAAATCCCAACTAAAGCTATTCATACCTGCTGCGGTAGTAGGTTTACTTGAACCGCCTCTTCTCCACCAGGGAATATTTGGATCGACTGTATATTTGGCTTCAGTACCTTCAAAGCTATCGATCAAATTTCCCTTTGCATCCAATACCTCAACCAAGACCTGATCAACCTCTTCTCCTAAATAGTATTGAATATCAGCTGTATTGATCCCACGAATGGCATCTCTGGGCTCAAAAACAACCAATTTCTCCTCCAGCATTTCTTTCTTGTATTCTCTAAGCGGACCGATTTCATCCAAAATCCAAAATCCTCGCCCATGAGAACCCAGTACGACATCATTGTCTTTGATAACCAGGTCGCGAATCGGTGTATCGGGTAAGTTGAGCTGAATGGGTTGCCAATGATCTCCTGCATCCTGAGATACATAAACTCCATGTTCGGTTGCCAGAAACAATAAGCCGGGACGAATATGATCTTCTCGAACCGCTCTGGCAAAATGACCGGCTTTGATCCCATTGATAATTTTGGTCCAGGTCTTTCCGTAATCCGTCGTCCTGAACACATAGGGCTCACGATCATCCACCTGATAGCGATTGGCTGCCAGATAAAGGGTACCCGGATTGTGGCGAGATTCGTCTATGATGCTGATGCGAGAAAACTTGGGAAGATCGGGAGGGGTAATGTCTGTCCATTTCTTTCCTCCATTACGGGTAATATGCACTTTACCATCATCCGAACCGGCCCAAATGGTATTGATGTCGTGATAGGAAGGAGCCAATGCAAAGACCGTTGCATAAATCTCCGGACCATTCATATCCATGGTAATAATCCCACCTGTTTTTCCTAAAGTAGAAGGATCTGCATAGGTCAGGTCTGGACTGATCTTCTCCCAACTCTGACCGTCATTGGTGGTTTTCCAAACATGCTGCGAACAGGTGTACATCACATTGGGGTCCTGATGGGCAAACATGATGGGGAAGGTCCATTGCCAGCGTTCGGGTAGGGCAGAGGCGGGTTCGCCAGAAAAGAAACGCGGATATACCTGTATGTCGCGTGTCTGTCCATTGCTGCGGTCATAGCGGGTCAAAAGTGCGCCCTGACTTCCTGCATAGAAAATGTCGGGCTTTGTCGGATGTTGACTGATCCAGCCACTTTCTCCCCCACCTACAGGATAATACCAGCCATGATTGGGTCCACGGGCTTGTCTGTGCCCCCAGCCATCAGAGGGAACGGCTACCGTACTATTGTCTTGCTGTGCTCCCGCAACATGGTAGGGAACATCGCTGGTGGTCATGACATGATAAAGCTGGGTCGTAATATAATCCTGCTCCGTCCAGGTTTTTCCGCCATTGATAGAAACATTGCCGCCCCCATCATTGCTATTGACCATGCGCATAGGATCATTGGGGTCGATCCAGAGGTCATGATTATCTCCATGAGGAACTCGGATGGTTTGGTCGAAATTTACGCCTCCATCTGTTGATTTATAGAAGCCGGTATTCAAACAGTAAACCGTTTCTTTGTCCCAGGGATCAGCATAGATACGAGAATAGTAGAAGGCTCTTTGCCTGAGTTTTCTTTCGCTATTGGTGCGCGTCCAGGTCCATCCTCCATCATCCGAACGAAAAACTCCGCCTTCATTGGCTTCAACTATGGCCCAGACGCGATTGGGATCAGCTGGGGAAACGGTAACTCCGATCTTTCCAATAGGGCCTTCTGGCATGCCGGGATTTTGGGTCAAATCGATCCAGTTATCTCCACCGTCCACAGACTTCCACAATTTACAATCCGGACCTCCGCCCCACATTTTCCAGGCTTTGCGATAGACCTGCCAGGTGGAGGCATAGAGAACTTTGGGATTGGTGCGATCGATGATGAGGTCAACAGCACCTGCCTTATCACTCACGTACAGTACTTTTTCCCAGCTATTCCCTCCATCCGTAGATCGAAAAACGCCTCTTTCTTCATTGTCTCCATAGGGATGCCCTAAAGCAGCTACGTAGACGATATCGGGATTGGTAGGATGAATGCGAATGCGAGATACCGCCTGGGTTTCTTTGAGGCCTAAGTGGCGCCATGTCTTTCCTCCATCCGTGGTTTTGTAGACCCCATCTCCCTGGGTGATGCTTCCTCTTAGCTGAACTTCTCCCATGCCGATATAAACGACATCCGGATTGGTTTCTGCAACTGCCACGGCTCCAACGGATGAGCTGGTCACTTGTCCATCGGTAACGGGGAACCAATTAGTGCCTCCATCAATGGTTTTCCAGAGTCCTCCTCCGGTAGCTCCGAAATAGTATTCGTTTTTGCGGCCCGGACTTCCTGAAGCTCCTAGCGAACGTCCGCCGCGATTGGGACCGATATTGCGCCACTCCATTTTTTCGAAGAAACGGGCATCGATGCCATTATCAGATTCATTATTTTTTTGTGCCTGTGATTTTATTGGGGAAAGGAGCAGGCATACTCCTAGTATGAGGATGATTCTTTGTAGTAGCATGTGTTGGGTGTTTCTTTTTGAATAAAGATAAAGGAAAATGTTTTTTATTTCGTCTTAGTGGCTTGTCTTCTTTTTCCTTAGATGAAAAAGAAGCAAAAAATCAAGCTGCTGCAAAGCCAACGCACGGTCCGGCCCCCGCACCCGATGCAGCAGCGAGGCCCCGTCGCCGCCTGGATGTGATTTTTTTTGGGAGTCTGTTAGGGCTTGCGGGAAGGGGTTGAAATGGCTCAAAAATAAGTCCCTTCAGTGCGCAAACGTTCAATCGCCTCTTCCCAGACCTCATAATCCGCATCTTTTTGAATAAAGCCATTAGCGCCTAACTCTTTGAGCTGGAAGAGAAGACCTTCATCGGCATGTAGGGAGATGATGGCGACTTTGCAATCGGGATAGCTGCTTTTGATTTTAGGTAAAGTTGCGATGCCGTCCAGGATGGGCATTTCCAGATCGAGAAGGATGAGTTCGGCTTGCTGGTGTTGAAGTTTGTCCAATAAGTCTTGTCCGTTTTCTGCTTCGAAGATGAGATTTGCATCTGCGATGTCTTCCAATAAAGCAGCGATTCCTTTGCGGTAGAGGGCGTGGTCGTCAACGAGAGCTATTTTCATGAGTGAGTTCTATTGAAAGTTGGGTGCCTTGTCCGGGAGCACTTTGAAAGTCATAGTCTCCCCCAATAGCTTTGATGCGACTTTCGATATTTCGGAGGCCGAGTCCTTTGGCTTCTTTCTTTTTGCCTTCCAGGTCGAAGCCTTTGCCATCATCTTTAATTTCGAGGCTGATTTTGTCTTCCTCGTATTGCAGATGCAGGCGGATTTGTCGGGCCTCGGCATGTTTGATCGCATTGTTGATGAACTCCAGGGCGACTCGATAGAGCCCTAATTCCTTTTGAGCTTCCAGGCGAACTTCTTCTCCTTTGATCTTGAAGAGCAATTGAGGGCCTTCTTCCTGTTGGGCTTTGGCGACCATGCTTTTCAGGGCTGCTACCAGGCCAAATTTATCCAAAAGGGGCGGGAGTAAGGCATGAGAAATATGCCTGACTTGCTGGATGCTGTCCTTGAGCATATCACTGGTTTCATCCAGTAAAGGGCTGAGTTTTTTGGGTTCTTCGGTCTTACGGCTGGCCAGACTGAGGTTCATCTTGACAGCAGAGAGCATGGCCCCGATCTCATCGTGAAGATCGCGGGCAATGCGCTGGCGTTCGATTTCCTGGGTTTCTATGGTAGCCGAAAGAAGCTTCTGTTGGTGCTCAGCTTCCTTTTCCAGCATATCAAAACGCTGCCGCATCAGCCTCCTTTGGTACACCAGCACAAAGAAGATGATGAATCCTACCAAAGTCAGCATGATCAGGGTGCTGACAAGGAAGATTTGGGGAAGGGCTTCTGTTCCTTGCATAGAAAGGCTATGGAATAGAAAATATATAAGAAAATATTGAGGATAAAGCTTATAACCCTGATTTGTTCTTCAAGAATTCTGCTATCATCCGATTGGATTCCTAGCTCGGTCAAGTGATTTGAGTAAATGAAAATTAATAAATTCCCTGAGAAATAGAATAAAACAGCAATGGAAAACCAAAATTGGAAAGTTCTTGCAGGGGATGGAATTGTCAGCTTTTTAATGAGAGTGAAAAAGTATAGTAACGATAAGGAAATCAATATAGCTCCCTCTAAACTCCTGATATTTGAATTCCACATCCAGATTCCTTGAAAAAAAATAGTGTTGAATATTGATAGAAAAATGAATGCAAGTATTAACAACTTATACTGTTTAGAATTTAAAATTTTAAGTTGTCCATTGTAGAATACTGATGCTAGAAAAATAAATTCTATTACAGTGTAAATATGGACTACAGGCATATTATTCCTCCATAAATAAATAGCTGCAACCATTAATATTTCTGCTATAATCCCTAGAATAATAGCAGAAAAGAGATACTTCCTTTCAATATTGTTATAGCTCTTATTTACTAATCCAATAATGAAAGGAAGTAAAATGATAAATTGACTGTATTTAAATATGATTTGCATATCAAATGCTTCAAATCTTTTTGTTACATCAGATTGCTATTACAAATTAGTCGGCTTGTAAAGCGTCTTCGATATTACACTGATTTGGACATCCTCCCGTAATGTCAATCGCTTCTCCACCTGGTCCAACCCCTACAATTTCTATCGGACCAAAAGAATTCGTTCCTTTTGCTATCGTTCTGCCATAACCTCTGATATATAGGTCCTGTCGTAAGCCTTTTTTGTTTTTATCATCGTATTTGTACAAAGAGTTATAAAAAACATAAGCATTGGGTGGCATACCGCTTTCTTCTATATGGATAAATACAGAATCAGAATCAAAGGCATTCCCTAAAGGAATTAATTGAGGTTTATTCTCCTTGTACCTTCCTCGCGCAGGCATCACCCGATCAACATCGCACTTGACATTGCCTATTTCATCATTTTCTCTACTGACTCCATTATAGCAACGCCAATTACTTGTGTACCTCTTGGCTTCGTCGAGGCCGATGTATTTTACAGGAGTAATTACCGTATCTCCTCTAATCTCCGTTTGGGTAATATTGGTAAAAAGTATTCGTTTTTCACCGTCCAGAATATCACCCATATGATCATTTATGGCCGTAATAACGAGGCACATCGATCTCATGTCTCCTTTTTCTGTTAGTCCATAATAAACTCTGAAACCACAGTGGGCGATTGCCAAAGTTTGCAAGGCGAAACTGTTTATAAAAAAGCTATCGGGTACTGTACCGTTGTATTGGGCATAAGGGGATGAAGCGGGAAAATCCCATTTCTTACTCCAATTTTTTTGAATTTCCTTGGCTGTTTCATTCGAGATTTCAGAATCCCAATCGCAGTTCGCAATAGGTTGTGGTGGATCCGGGTCTTGCGGTTGCTTCTTTTCTTCACAAGCAAAACTGAACAAAATCAGTAAACTTAGAACAACAAGGGCATAAGCTTTCATAGTATTCGAATTAGGTTAAAAAAATAGTATTGCGTGTTTGTTTTAAATCAAGATATAGAATATTTCTGCTAAAGGGAAAATTCGTTTACTCAATACATGTTTAGGGCATTGGTTGTAATATGCTGATTATCAGTCGAAAAGATAGATTGTGTGATTTCGGACACCTACGGAAAACCGTTAGGTTTTACTAGGGAAACCGTAGGTTGCAGCGGGCGACTGCTATCCCCTGCATGGTGCTTAGACTAGAACTGTCATGCTGAGCTAGTCGAAGCATCTAGTTCCCCCTTATTTACTCTCCCATTTCTTCTGCCTAGGCTGAAAGTGACGAATTAGGAGGAGATAGGAGAATGGGAGATTTCAAATGAGACCCTTCGACTTCGCTTTTGGTGACACTGTGTGGTGGTTTTAAGAATGCTTCAACTTATTCTCCGCCCGTTTAGGGAAAATCCTGTGCAGCAAACGCAGTTTTCCTGCGACTCCAATATTCACCTCGTATTGATCCTTTTCGAAGGCTTTGAAAAATTGATTGCTTAGATCGTCGGGCGTTGGTGCATCTCCCCAACGGCCTTTGGTCATGTCGGTTTTGATGAGGGGAGGAATGATCTCAAAGATTTTGAGAGCGGTATCTTCATATTGGTAGCGAAGGGCTTTGGTGAAGTTGTGGAGGCCGGCTTTTGTAGCGCAGTAAACAGGAGCTGATTTCTTGGGAACAAAGGCCAGGGCTGAACTTACATTGACCAGTACGGGATCGGGATTTTGAAGAAGAAGGGGAATGAGTTGTTGGGACAAAGTAATGGGGGTGGAGAAGTTGACTTGGATCTCATCGGCGATTTCGGAAAGCCTTTCGGGTTTATCGGAAAAGCGTTCGCCATTGGTGAAGCCGACTTGTATGCCGGCATTGTTGATAAGGATGTTGCTGTCGCTGTGATTTTCTTGAAGGTTTTTGATGAGCGCTTCAACTTCTTCTGGTTTTGATAAATCGCAGGCAATGCAGCTGATGTCTTCGAATTCTGCTTCTAGCTTATGCAGGAGTTCTTTGTTTCGGGCTACAGCTACGATTTGATTTCCGAGGCTGTGGAAGCGGGCCATGAGGGAGCGGCCTATGCCGCGAGTGGCGCCTGTTATGATGATTTTATGTCCTTTTGTTTTCATTATGTTTTTAAATTTCATTGCCACTTTTTAGAAAAGTGGCGCAAAATCGAAACGAAAAAACCGAGCCATCCCACTGTCCATCCGCTGAGTTTTCGTTTCATCCCCAGCGCGCATATCATTTATATAATCTCCCGAATGCGACGATTGCTATCGTCTCCACAAGATTAAGAATAAATCATTCCTTCTTCCAATACAGCCTGTCATCCCGAGGATTGTTAGAGAATAGGCTCTGGCGCGCCGAGGGATCTTGTATTTTAGACGCTTTTTGAAATACACGATCTCTCAGCCCTTATGCCAACTCACTGCCAAGCTTCGAGATGACTTATTCAAGCTTCAAAGCCATCCCAGATTGCGCAGCTATCTTTACCATTAGCTGTTTTTCATTGCTCGGGAAACTCCTGCTTTTATTTAACATATCCTGATAACTGCCATCTTCCAAAACGGCAAAAGTTATTTCCTGATCATCTTTTGAAGGATTGAATACCGCATATATATTTTCGCCCTCCCAGCTTCTTCTATACACCAGGCAATCTGTTTTGTCATTGGCGTAGACGAAGTCGAAGCTGCCATGAGATAGGACTTTATGCTCCTTTCTCATTTTGCTAAGGCTTTGATAATAGGCCAAAAGATCAAGATTTGCTATGACCTCATCTCGAGGTCGTTCTAAGCCTAATTCCTGATGATATACTTCATCCTCGAATTCTAAATCGGGCCAAATGATGGGTTTGCGGCAATTGGGATCATCGCTGCCCCACATCCCGAGTTCGTCGCCATTCCAAATGTGCGGTGCACCCGGATAGCTGAATTGTTGGAGCAAAAGCATGCGGTGAATTTTATCCGTCTCTGCATCCGGTTTGGATATGAGGTAGTTCTTGTCCTCGCTGGGATTTGCGTGGTATTTGTATTTGTTCTTATTGGCCAGAGAAGTGAGTAGGCGAGGGGAATCATGACTGGCTGCTACATTCATCATGGCATAGGTGTATTGCTCGCCTATGCCATGATTGATGCTGTCGATTTCTTTGACATATTCCTCCGCACTCAACACAGGTTTTCCTTTGGATAGATAACCTCTTGTCTTGCGATACCAGCGATAATTCATGATGGCGTCAAAAACGTCTCCTTCTAGAAAGGGCCTTGGATCCATAAGTTTATCCGGCCATTTATCCCACCAGACTTCTCCCACCAAATAGGCTTCCGGATTCACGCTTTTCACTACTTTTCTATACTCCCGCCAAAAGCCCAGGGGCACTTCTGCGGCCACATCCAATCGAAAGCCATCTATTCCATCTTCGGGATTTCCATCGCCATTAGGATCAAGCCAGCGCTCTGTAACGGCAAATATGTGCGCTTTTAAGGATTCAGAACTCAAATTCCCCTCAAAGGGCAAGCCCCTAAATTCGCCTACCGTATCCTTTTTCAATACAGGCAGGGTTTTGGCCCCAGACCAATATTCATATTGGAATTCATTTTCCTCAGTAGCAGGGTCATCGTAGGACAGAATGGAATACCAATCCTTAAAAGGACTAGCTTCCCCTTTCTCCCGTACATCATGCAAGGCCCAGAAATCTCGGCCTGTATGATTCCAGCTATAATCCAGAATGATCCTAATGCCTCTTTTGTGTGCTTCTTCTACAATCTTCAAAAAGAGTTGGTCAGCACTTGTCCACTTCCAAGTCTGGGGATCAGCAGGGTCTTCACTTGCTGCTATCTCTATATCTCCTTTCGGATCAGGACCAAAATTTCTATCCAAATGTCGATAGGTACGCGGGTCGTATTTATGTAAAGAAGGCCCATCGTTCAGGGGATTAAAATAGAGGGCATTGATGCCCAATTCCTCCAAATAATCCAATTGATCCAGAACCCCTTGCAAGTCTCCTCCATAACGGCGAAGCTGTGCTTTGCTTCCGAAGTTATTTTGGTATGCAGCCAAATGTGCGAAATAGGGATCAGGCTTATACCAATCCCAGGACCAGGGTGTGGTCTGCCAATCTGCCGGAATGGAATCCGGATAGGCCTGTACGATATCAGCTGCTGTGGGATCATTGGAAGGATCGCCGTTTCGAAAGCGTTCTACAAAGATTTGGTACCAGATGGCTTCTTTTGCCCAAGTAGGGACAGCACTAATGTCGGGTTCAACTAAAGGTTCTGATTTTGGGGCTTCACAAGCGCTGATTAAGCTTGCAGTTATTAGTAGAAGCAGTGCTTTTTTCATTAAAGGGATTTTGGGAGTTTTTCCACTTTTTTTAGAAAAAAGTGGAGTAAAAAATCGAAACGAGCAGAGAAGGCCAACGCACATTCCGTCCCCTAATTGCTCGTTTCATCTCCGGCGCGCCTACAGATGAGTAGGAGACTCCTTGTAGGTTCTATACAGTTAGCTCTATTCGGTTATTTTCGGGATCGAGGATGAGGCTTTCGTAATAACCGTCTCCGGTGGTTCGGGCCTCTCCTTCGATGACATAGCCATCTTTCCTCAATTCTTCGGTCAGGCTGTCTACCTTTTCCTTGCTGCCTACAGACATGGCGAAATGAATGAAACCTATGTGTTGGGTTTCATGTGCATTCATCAAATCGGGAATCTCAGGCTTGTGCATGAGTTCCAGGCGGCTTCCTTCAGCAAAGGAAAGGAAGTAGGAGGTGAAATTTTTTGTGGGATTATGATACTTATCCCCGGCCGTGGCACCCAGGTATTTTTCGTAAAAGGCTCGCATAGTTTCTAGCTCCTTTACCCAGATGGCGAGGTGTTCGATTTTCATAGGACAGTGTTTAAGTGTTGTAGTGTTATAGTTTTGTAGTGCCTAAATAAGGAACTAACTATAACACTACAAAACTATAACACATTCTTCTTAATCCTTCTTATGCTTCAAATAAGGCTTATTATCAAAGTAGTCGTCGGTAAGTTTCTTTACCGTACCTGATAGCAGCAAGAGCGCGAATACGTTGGGGATGGTTACCAATGAAAGCGCTGTATCTCCCCAATCCCAGATAACATTCAGAGAAGCTACGGCTCCAATGAAGTGCATGCCGAGGAAGAGGGCTTTGTATGGGATTATAGCTTTTTGTCCGAATAGGTAGTTAGCACAACGGTCTCCGTAGTAACTCCAGGAAATGGCTGTAGAAATACCAAAGAGGAATACACAGAGGATAACGATATAATTACCAATACTTCCCAGTTCCTGAGAGAAGGCAAGAGCTGTGAGGGGTGCAGCATTTTCAAATGCCAATCCATACAGGGCTTCATGCTTACTTCCATCACTGGCAACTGCTGATGCTTCGCCCGGAACCAATTTTCCGCTAAAAGGCTGATTCATTTCTTCATCCAGGAAGAATTTTTCGATGGGCGCTTCATGCCAGGCCATCAGGATTGAGCTTCCTTCTGCAAAATTTCCATCTTCAATGAGGATTTCTGCGGGAGCTTCCAGACCTTCATAGCCCTTGGCATCAGCTGCTACATAGCTAATGTCCCCGGAGTCCATGACAATCTGTGTAGGAGTAGTTTTGTTCCAAACCCCTGTGGTTAGAATTACCAGAGCGGTAATCGAACAGATGATGATGGTATCGATGAAAGGCTCCAATAGGGCAACAACCCCTTCGGATACTGGTTCGTCAGTTTTTGCAGCAGAGTGAGCAATAGGCGCTGAACCCTGACCCGCTTCATTGGAGAAAAGTCCTCGTTTTACCCCCCAAAGCATGGTTTGGATAAATACACCGATTCCGACCCCAGCTACTCCAGCGGTTGGGTTAAAGGCTTCAGTGAAAATGGAAGTAAATGCAGGAATAACTCCTGAGAAGTTCATGATGATGATGATCAATCCTCCCAATACATAGATACCCGCCATGGCAGGAGCCAAAATTCCGGTTACTTTACCAATCCGAGAGATACCTCCGAAGATTACCGTACCCACAAGTGCCATAGTTACCAGACCTGTGATCCAAACGGGAACTCCGAATTCTGCAGACATGAGGTCCGAAACCGTATTTGCCTGAACAGCATTTCCGGTAAAGAAAGCGGTCAAACCCAGGGCAAATGCTACAAACATAGCCAGAGGCTTCCATTTCTTTCCAAGACCTCTTTCGATATAGTACATAGGGCCACCGGATACGGTTCCCACTAATTTGTTATCAGAGTTCTCAACTTCCCGGAAATTCTGGGCCAGGGTAACCTCGGTAAACTTGGTTGCCATACCCAAAAGGGCCGTCATCCACATCCAAAATACAGCTCCGGGTCCTCCCCAATGAATGGCGATGGCCACCCCTGCAATATTCCCGATACCTACGGTAGCAGAAAGGGCTGTGGTTAGGGCCTGAAAGTGAGTTACGTCCCCGGGATCATTGGGGTCGTCATATTTTCCGCGAGTAACTGCGATGCCATGTCCTAAACGGCGAAACTGGATAAAACCCAAACGCACGGTAAGAAAAATACCCGTACCCAGCAGCATGACCAGGAGCGGGTATTCCAGTGCGTCATTAATCGCGACTCGAATGATTTCTAGAAATTCCATGTTAGTTATAGTAGCTTAGATTGTTGTTCAATGAATCGTTGAATATACATAGAGGAGGATTAAGGGGCAAAAATCAGACTTTTCTCCTTTTTGTTTGATCTCAGGAATGCTAAGGTTGCCTTACTTTATTTAGGTTCTGTTTTTTTGATCTTCCGTACCTTTTTTGCGGAAAAAAGGTACCCAAAAACCGGCAAGATTTTAAAGCAGCCCGCAATCCTAAGCGCCTCGGTAGGAAGGGGAAAAGTGTTAGGGTGTTAGGGTAGGAATATGCTAAATCTTCCCAGCCCTACCCAGCCCTCTACCCAAGAGCGCTGGCCCTGCAGAGCCCATAGGGAGACGGGGCGGCATTGCGGCTGGCTTTGGGCTCTGCGCTTTTTTGCCATACTTTTTTCTAAAAAAAGTATGAACATCTACCTAAAAAAGTATACAAATCTCAAAAGAAATTATCTATAATGACGAATGATCTGCCCATTCATACGACCTCGTAAAGCCTTGATGTATGCATTCACCGCCTCATCCATCGGAACCGGATTATGGCCCGGAAAGTAATCTTTGTACTTATCGGCAGAATCAGCAACTAAACCCAGAGAAACCACATTGAGGCGTTTGCCCTCTTCCAGTTCTAAGGCAGCGGCCTGGGCGAAACTATGGATCGCTCCATTGACCATGGCAGCACTGCTCGTCATGGGTACGGGATCATCCGCCAGAATACCCGTAGACAATATGAAAGATCCATTAGGATTGAGGTTTTGTACTCCCTGTCTGACGAGATTTACCTGTCCCATAAGCTTGGAACGAATCCCTATATAATAATCTTCTTCACTAAGGTCTTTCATTTTTGCCCATTTCGCCTCTCCGCCTATACAGATAACAGCATCTACTTTGCCGACTTGCTTGTACATAGCTTCGATAGATGAACTGTCAGCAATGTCTACTTCCACATCTGCATTTTTCCTCCCACCGATGATAAGTTCGTGCTCCGACTCCAGGGCAGCGACCACTCTTTTTCCGATAGTACCCTTTCCGCCAATGATTAAGATTTTCATATGCTTGAATAAAAATGTAGGTGAAGATTATTATCCTCACCTACAAGTCTAAAGAATTTTTCTTCTGCTCAAAAGAGCCTGGCCGTATTATTCTGTTTTTTTAGCGGTGAACCCATTTGATTCAACCTGCGTGATCTTACCATCCTCAGACATGATAAAATCGAGGTAAATGCCTGTGGTGACTTCGAAAAATTTTAATTCCTCTGTAGCCCTTAATTCTATGGTCTGATCGTCCCAGATTTGGTGCATCTGGAGGTGCCCATTTTCTCCCATATAAATATCCATCTGATATTCCTCTTGGTAGAAATAATGCCCGATGAACTTCTGTAAAGCTTCTTTATCAATAGAAATGGCTTTCCTTCTTCTGGGCTTCACAATGTCCCATCCATAATATTCGGATAAGGCCAGGAGCATTTCGAATGCTACGGCACTGCCCTGATCGCTATTGGTCATGATGGCGACTCCCTGATAATTGAAGGGATTTACATTGGCGAAAAGCTGACAGCGGAATCCTTCATTGGCTCCTCCATGTCCAAACCAAAGGGTATCTCCATGAATGGTAAGACCAGGTCCCAAGCCATGATTTTTGGCTTGAGCGGTTAGCATCTCTTTAGCGGTTTCCGGACTGATGAATTCTGAAGTACTTCCTTGATAGGCATTTTGGACACTGATCGCAAAGTGAGCCAGATCTGAAGGAGTGGTCCAAAGCCCGGCTGCTGCTTGCTCGGGATAGGTATGCCAATCGCCTTCCACTTTTTCTCCATTGGCTCTGTATCCATGAGCTGCTATTGGATGCATTTCTTTCGGTAAGGGCTGTCGATAGGTACTATTTTTCATGCCGGTTTTATCCAGGACCCTTTCTTTTAATAAATCTGCAAAACTTTCTCCAGTCTGGTCTTCCATGAATTTTTGCATAACCGTATATCCTCCTCCCGAATATCGATAGATGGCTCCCGGTAAGGTGTCGGGAAATATTTTGGGTGAATTGGCAGGTTTTTCTCCGGCCAGTATCTGAAGGGTAGAGGGTACAGCTTCTCCTTTAGCATATCCTCTGAATCCATGTACGGTCAGACCCGCATTGTGGGAGACTAGTCTTCTGAGGCTGGCTTTTTCATTTTCCGTAAACTTATTCTCCTCTATTTGCCATCCATCCAGATAGCTATTTACATCCGTATCCAGATCCAATATGCCTTCTTGGACTAGCGTTAGGGCTGCTGAGGCCGCTACAGGCTTGCTAATGGAGGCAGCCTGGAATAAGGTATTTACATTCACGTTTCTTGCCCCCTCTTTATCTGCATATCCGTAGGCTTTCGCCCACTTGATCTCTCCTTCCTCAAAAAAAGCAATGCTAATTCCCGGAACTTTGAATTCGTTCATTCTTTCCTCGAGGGTGAAGCGTTTTGGTTCTTCTCCTTCGATGACAACACCACCCAGAAGTTTGTTTTCCATATACTGGATGGCCTCTGAATAATCTTTTTCCTGAACTTCGGCTTTACAGGACCATAAAAGAATGGTCAGGCTAATTAATAGTAGTTGTTGTATGCGCATTTGAACTAATTGTTAGGGTGTTAAGGTCTATGTGATTGTTCGCTATGCGCCAGCGAAAGTTTCAGCTTTGGTCGATTAATGGAAATATTTGGGGCGTTTTACCTTATCCAGTACGATGACAGCATCATACAATTCTACCCAGGGATCAACCTGGAATTCACCTCCTGTCTCTACCTGGTAGACTGTTATAGGTTTGAAGAGCCATTTATTTGCTTTGGTTTTGCTGATCTGAGAAAGAGGGAGATAATGAATTTGACCTGCTAAGTCTTTGAACTTGTATTCTGCTAAATGATCCTTGTCCCGATGATCAAAGGAAATGTAGGATTGAGTCCAGTGCTGGTAAGTTTCTCCCCGAATAGAAAAAATACCGATTACATAATTCTCATTTCCAAAATATTTATCGAGGAGTTCTCCTTGCAATCGGGGTTTTACTCCATCAGGATTGGTCCAACTGGCTTCTCCTTTTTGAACATGTCCATTGTGTGCCCAAAGGATAATTTTTTTATGTGGATAAACATGCTCGGCCAGCCAGATGAGGTTTTTCGCCATCAATTCATCCCGGATATTGCTATTCTTGAAGATGCTGAGGTCGTGAAAACTAAAGTCCCAATAGGCCTCAAAGCTATCCAGACTTTGAAGTAGAATAGGGATGAGCTGGGGATGATCAGGATAACTCTTTTTTATCTCGCTTTTATGTTCTTGAAGGAAAGTTCGAATTGCTGTATACAAGCCCGCATTTTGCCGAATGCTTTTCATGATTTTTGCGCTGTCTTTCGTTTCATGATAAAGGCTAAAGGAACTTTTGAATTCTTCTCCAAATCGCTCTGCCAATTGTGGATCATATTCCTTCAGAAGCTTGCCCATAAATGTTGGAAAATAGGAGGAGGAAGATTGGCAGTCGAAACCGGCTAATTCCAGCGGTCTATCGCTATTCGAAACCTGCTTGAGGTATTGATAAGCAGCCAACATGCCTTCATTCTGAAAATTGCCGAAGAGGGTTTTTTGCATCAAGGTCTTTGCATCCAAAGCATCTCTATCCACATTGGCGAGATTGATATCCCCAAAGCCTCCTTCCATCGCCAGGACTTCATAGCCCAGCTCCTGATGCAGGTATTTGACCAGGCGACTTTTGAGGTGATAGTAGTCTCCAATGCCGTGGGAACTTTCGCCCAATTGGACAATGCGCTTTCCTTTCAACTCTTCTTTAAGGAAACTCAGATCCTCATAGTCTTCCTCATCTATAGAGTTGATTTGATGTACCTCATTTTCAAGCCATGATTTGTCCTGGGCATATGAAAATGGAAGGGAAAATGTAAGTAGGAGAAATAAAAAATACTTGTTCATAATCTTTTGCTTTTTCTCCAATATTCGAAGCTCTACGGCAGAAAGTATAGGAAATTTACCCTTGAATTGTCCGCTATTCAGAAATCCGTACTTATTTCAAAAAGGGCTAGACCATCCTAATTCCTGCCTTTTATGGCTTTTTTCCTAAATGCAGAGGGAGTCATGCCGGTTTCAGCCTTGAAACTCTCATGGAAGGAGGATTTGGATTTGAAACCTGCTTCATGGGCCAGATGCTGAAGGGTATATTTTTCGAAGGCTTCTGAGAGGAGTTTTTCTTTGACTTCCTGAATGCGATATCGGTTTACATAGGTAGAAAAATTGCAGTGGAGGGCGGAATTGATTTGTCGGGATAATTCTCGCGGACTGCTTTCCAACTTCATGGCGATTTCTGCAATTCGAAGTTCAGGATTTCTGAAAAGTTTTTCCTCTTTCATCAAGAGGTCCAAAGCATTTAATAAATCTGAGTTTTCATCCTCATTTGCCTGCATTTTCATAGGCTGAAGTAATGCCTCGGCTTTAGAAAATCCAAGAAAACCAATTCCATAGATGAATAAGGTGTGGAGGATCCAGAGACTATAATACCATCGACGGGTTTCCTTGCCATCATGGGCAAGAAGATCGATAGCGACCAGTTCCAGATTCAGGCAAAAAATGAGCAAGCAAATCAACAGGATGCTGTTAAGGATGCCGAATCTTCGGGAGGATTTGGTAGTAAAGGAATGGAGCTTTCTTTGGTTATCTATCCAGGCAAGCAAATAAAGCAGGATGAACAGATTGAATAGAATAGAAAAGACCTCATTGTAGCGAAAAAAATCCGTTTCAATGACCACACGTACGATGCGGTAGCTCCCTTCTTTCCAGGCTATCGCAAACCAATAATAATAGGGAAGATTGATGAGAAATGCAGGCAAAAACAAGAGCCAGTCTTTTTGTTTTAAGCCTCTATCTGCTTGAACTAATGATTTTACATAGATATAAATGCCTGGTCCCAACAGCCATTTGGCCGGAATAGGAAGGATATGCAAAGGCCGGAAAATGGCAAAAAAATCTATGTCTAATAAGGCATAGTAGAGGTTAATGTAAGCAAGAGAAAAGAGGAAAAGTACAAAGGCTGTCTTTGTGGATCTGGGTGATTTGCTAAAAAAGAGTAAATATATGCACAGGATAAGGCCCTGAATCGCACCTAAAAGAATGAGTACATTGAAAAGATTATACTGAAGATTCATTTTGGATATCTGCTTCTCCTCTTTAAGTTGACATTCTCTTGGAGTGGGGAAGGATTTTCTTAGGAAAATAGTCTAAACCTATATAAAGTATCCTTTCCAAGCTTCTAAAATACTTCATTCAGGGAATAATCTATGTCTAAAATTTACTTCAGCTTTTTATTTATCGCCTTATCCTGGGTAAACCTATTGCCAGGGCAGAATAACTTTGTGGTCATCCTTGCAGATGATTTAGGTTGGACCGGGACCTCTGTACAAATGCTTGCCAATGATCCGGCCACTAAAAGTGATTTTTATTATACCCCCAATCTGGAAGCACTGGCACAGGATGGAATGATCTTTCCTCAGGCCTATGCACCTGCACCTAAATGTGCACCTACCCGAGCCAGTTTACTGACGGGAAAGACTACCGCCAGAACCAAGACTACTACGACAGGAAACGGTTTGACAACAGGAGAATTATTGGTGCCTGCATCCAATGATTCAGAAATCAAGACAGCGGATACAACCTTTGCTGAATGGTTGAAGAATACGGGACTTAATTATCGTACAGCGCATTATGGCAAATGGCATCTGAGCAATGGAGGTCCTAATGCTCATGGATTTGATGACAGCGATGGAAGTACCAGCAATGGAGATGGAGATACAGGGAGTACTGTTGCCCAGAGCGATCCCAAACGCATTTTTGAACTTACCAATAAAGCCATCAACTTTATCCAGACTGCCAAAAACGATGGCGTGCCTTTTTATGTGCAACTTTCCCACTACGCGGTACATACGGGGATAGAGGCCCAGCAGGCTACGATAGATCTTTATAATGATCCCAGCAGTCGGGCAGCCGGTAGCACCCATACAAATCCTGAATACGCAGCTATGACGGAGGATTTGGATACGGGTATTGGTATGCTCTTGCAGGAATTGACAAATCTCGGCCTTGATGGAAATACCTATGTGATTTTCACCTCAGATAATGGAGCTTCTGCAGGCCAGTCTTCCAATACTCCTTTGAGCAGAGGAAAGACGTTCATATTTGAAGGAGGTATTCGAGTTCCCTTCATCATAAAGGGTCCTAATATTCCTGCAGATAGCCGAAATGATGAAGCCATAGTCCTGTATGATCTTTTTCCTACCCTTGCGAGTCTTAGTGGTTCAACTCAGGCCTTACCTGCTCTTACTGATGGGAAAGATTTTTCCGCTTCACTGCTGGGAGGTACTCCTAATCCAGCCAAGCCTATTTATTTTCATTCTCCACACTATGAAAACAATCCGGCAAAGACTCCACGTTCGACCATTGTGGAAGGAGACTATAAAATGATCGCAGAGTACGAGACCGGAAATTTCTACCTCTACGATCTCGCCAATGATATAAGTGAGTCCAATGACCTTTCGGCTTCATTGCCCGCCAATGAATATGACCTTCGGGTAAAACTCCGTAATCACCTACGAGATGTAGGCGCACGTATGCCTTCCCTCGATCCTTCACATCCCAATTTCTCCGGCACAGGCAATGATGTAGATGATGATGGACTGGATGATAGCTGGGAATTTATCAATCTACTCACCTATACTTACGGCCCTAATGACGATCCCGATAATGATGGCATTAGCAATATCGATGAATTCAATAATGGGAGCGATCCTTATTCTTTGACTACTTCTATCAATGAGTTACTGAGCCATGATGCGATTTTGGTATATCCCAATCCCGCAAAAGACCTCCTTAAGCTGGATGTGGGAGAAAATGAATCGAAATTCCTGTTCTACCGTTTGTTGGATTTGCAGGGGCGAACGCTTTTAAATGGAGAGCAATTCACCTCAGAGATTTCCGTAGCGGGATTGATTCCAGGCCATTATATGTTGCAAATGGGATTTGAAGGAGGGCAAGTTTATCGGATGGTGGTAGTTGAGTAAAAGGAAACCCCAAAGAAACCCCAGCTAAGCTGTCATTGCGAGCCTGTACTACAGGCGAAGCAATCTCCTTGAAACCTAATAATTATTTGTAGTCAAGGGGATTGCTTCGGTTCCCTCGCAATGACATGCTGTAGGAGAAGGTAGAAGAGCATCCCAACTCAACACCCTAACACGCTAACACCCAAACACTTCTTTTTTTACACAAAAAAAGGACCTCAAATGAGGTCCTTTATGTACACGTCGTCGAGATTATAAGCTGGAACACAGCTTATGGCGCTTTCTTTAAAAGCTGATGAATCTCCTGTTTCCAGTTATTCCAGGTCTCAGGAGTTTGGACCCCATCAGTGAAAGCGTCCATAAGGGGTGTTCTACTTGCGTCTTGTTTGTTAGGTTTATTAAATGATGAGCGGGCTAGAATTGCTATCGAGTTATCCTGTGGTTTGTTGTTGTAATCGGGACCTAAGTGGGTCGTGGCTCTTTCTGATCTTCCTTCCAGCTCCTGGACCCCCATAGCCTTCCAGGTGAGGAAGAGTAAGAGGAAGCTGGAGAGAAGGATCAGATTTTTCATATTAGCTGATATTTATACTGTTTTCATAAGGATAAGACCTGAGCTTTCTTTTTGTACTTATGTTTTTTTAATTTTTTTTAAAAAAGTTGAAATCCGCTCCTTCTACTATTCTCGTATATTGGGAAAAAACCCTTGAAACATGCCCAAATCCAATGATTATCACTTCAATACCTATTGGCTATTAGAAGCCACAGAAGAGGAAATTTTTAATATCCTCAATAAACCCAGCCAACTCAGTCGTTGGTGGCCGTCGGTTTATCTGGATGTGGAGGTGATCGAAGAGGGGCCGGTAGATGGGATGAAACAGCTGGTCAATGTCTTTACCAAAGGATTTCTCCCCTATACCATTAAATGGAGTTTTCGCTCTACTCGTAAGGTTTTTCCTCAGCGATTGGAACTCGAAGCTTTTGGGGATTTGGAAGGCAAAGGTGTATGGAACATCCGGCAGAAAAGTGGATCAAAATATTGCGAGGTTCATTATGATTGGCGAATAAAGGCAGAAAAGCCTTTGTTCAGAAACTTTTCCTTTATCCTGAAACCTATTTTCGAATTCAATCATGAATGGGCCATGCACAGAGGAGAAAAAAGTATTAAACTGGAAGTATTGCGGCAGCGGGCAGAAAATGAAGAAGAGAAGAGAATGATAGGACATCCACCAGGCCCAACTTTCCCCCACAACTTCTTAAAGAATAAGGTCTTTTAGAAAAGAAATTCCCTTTTCCTTTACTATATCCCCCTGCTTCCAATCTTCAAGCGTGAGTTCGACAGGAATATCCGGTTCTATGCCATAGCCCACAAATTCACGGGAATCCGGATAGCTACATTTTCGGGCACAAATCCTTGCTATACCTTCTCCGGGGAGTTTTAAAAAGACTGCTGCTCCTGTACTTCCACAAGTTTTACTCCCCATCAATTTGCCTCTATTCAGACCTTGAAAAGAAACCAGAAAGTCCTCACTGGAAGAGGCCGTATCGGGACTTGTCAAAACAAGCATAGGAAACAAGATTTTCGGAGCCTCCTGATCATTGAGGTAGGGACGATTCTCTTCCAATTCCCAAACCCTGCCCTGATAATACTTCATAAACAATACCTGATCGGCTTCTGTAGGCTTCCAATCGGAATTGGGTTGAAAGGCGAGGAAAGATCCTAAAGCTTTGTGGCTGGGCAAATGTTTGCGGCTACTGCCTTGTACCTTAGGAATGAGCTGAGCATCTGTGAAATATTTGAGGATTTCTCTCGCAATCTGGCTATTTCCTCCCAGATTGAAACGAAGGTCCAGGAGGATGGCATTGGCAGCATAGAGTAGGGGAAGCAGTTTGCGAAAAGACTCTAAAACTGCTTCGCTATTAAAATTATTGATCTGTAGATGCGCAATTCCTTCTTCGGTGAAATCGCAACTTACATCCTGAGCTTTTTTAAATGGACTTCTTATCCAATCCCTCGATTCTTTTGCTTCTTGTATGCCTTCCCACTTCCCGGTCATTCCCTCATGCTCATAGGCTAGCTCAATCTTTTCTCCTATCCTTCCTTTCAACAAATCCTGAGTCGCCCAATAAAGTCTACTATGAGGAGCAGATGCAGCAGTATAGGGCAGAACTTCTTCCTCCAGGTACGCTAAAGTCGCTTTCCCGTTTATACTTTTCACTTCGGCGAAAAGAGGAAGTTTATCTGCTAAGCCTTTGGCAACATTTACTATATGAAATTTACCTCCGATTGCTTCGATATGAAAGGGAAGAGATGTGATGCTTTTGCCTATATGTGGAGGGAAATAGACACTGCTATGTGCGTCTTCCAGAAGCGCAGTAAACTGTTGGAGCAAACGATAATATTCATACAAATCCTCAGCTTCTATGACTTTAGGGATAAAGTCCTGATAAGCTGCTTCCCAATCCAAATCCGGAACCTGATCAAAATACGCGAAATTATAATTGGCCTCCTTCCATATTTTTGAGAGCCCCAGAATTCGTTCTGCTATGGATAGTTTGCGTTCAGGCATTTACTCTATGAGCTGATCGGAAACTCGCTTGAAACCATCTATGCGAATCTGATGATCCTTGATTTCTACAATGGAAAAACTATTGTTTTCCAGACCTTCATAATCCACCATGGCTAATTGGGTGATGTAGTGAATCCCATTGATCTTGCTGTGTTCTTCTGCATGCACATGCCCCTGAAAGACGACCATGACTTTCTGGGACTTTTCCATGATTTGCTGAACCTCCGCAAAATTATTTACGTGGTATTGATTGTCGTTTCGCCGAAATTCATAAAGGGGATGATGGCAAAAAACGAGTGTGGGCAAGTTTGTTTTTTCCAAATCCGCTTTCAGCCAATCCAATTGTGTTTGAGGAATATTGGGATCTTGCCAGTCCGCTCCCTCAGCATAAAACTGATCCCTGCCATCTTTGTGGTAATTGGCATCCAGGACCACACAGTGAAAACCATTTTGATCAAAAGAGTAATAGCTTTTATCTCTGGCAATCCCTGTATTCTCTATATGTTGAAGAAAATCCGCTTTGGTAATGCTGTCTACATCATGATTTCCGATTGCATGAAAAGTAGGTCCTTTGAAGCCTTGAAAAACGGATTCGATCTCGTCCAAAAATCCCAGGGTTTCTTCACGATTAGGAGTATTGCCCTCGTCTTTGAAATCGCCCAGATGCAAAAGAAAGTCAACCTTTTCTTCATTCATGATCCGTACCGCTTCCTCCGTTTTGGCCAGTGACTGATCATAACGGCGATTTTTCCAATTCTCTTTTCGGGCATAATGAGAGTCAGCCAGTAAACCAAATCTCAATCTCTCTTTGGAAGGTCTGCAGGCTAAGGCAGGTACAACCAAAAGACTAGTGCTATACATAGCAGACAGTTTTAGGAATTTCCTGCGGTTGAGCGCATAGGAAAGACCAAAGGAGGCAGAATTGTCGAAGGTGTTTTGCATATCAACTCATCTCAACTTTCTTATAATTTGGGCCTGTGCATGAGGACAGCAGCATTTCTGAATCAGACTAAATATAGGCTTCTTTATTTTAATATTTGAATAGGAAATACATATATGTATGTTTGGGCTGAATTGATCGATCTATGAAGCCGCTATTTCTTCATGTTTGGAACTATAGTAAAGAACAGTTTCGTTGGCAACTATACCTACCTATCGCCATATTTTTATTGGTGATTTTTAGCTTCAATTACAGCCTGGATTTTGAGGACCAATACATTGATACGATCAGAAACTATCCGGCTCGGGCATTGGCCTATACGACTTTTCTGCTTTTTCCCTTTTTGTTTGCAGCCTTTTGTATCTCAAAAGTTAAGAAAGCTGATTTTTTGCGGAAAAGAGAGTTTTGGTTAAAGGTGATAATCGCTTTTGTAGCACTAGGTCTGTATCGGGCCATTGCGTTAGAGGGAGCCTTTTGCCAATGGCTGGAAATGGATGGATGCCGCTTTGTCTGGCGGGTTTTGAGGCGATTCAATCGATTGATTCTGTTTTTTATTCCTCTATTGATCTTTTGGCCAAAGGATCGACAACATCTCAATTCCTTTTATGGGATGAAGTTCAAATGGGAAAGTTTCAAAATGTATTTCCCACTGCTGGCGATTATGTTGGTAATTATCGGTCTTGCAAGTTTCGCCGAGCAGTTTCAGAATTACTATCCCCTCTATGCTAAAAGTGGTTCCGCTCGATTTATCAAGGAAACCGCAATCCCTGAGTGGCTGGCTGTTTTGATCTTTGAGAGCGCCTATGGATTCAATTACCTTTCAATAGAATTTTTCTTTCGGGGATTTCTCATCTATAGTTTTGTGCGCCTGCTGGGACCTGAGGTAGTATTGCCTATGGTTTGTACCTATGCGGCTCTTCATTTTGGTAAACCCTTCCTCGAAGCCTTTTCCTCAATATTCGGAGGATATATATTGGGCGTGCTTGCCTTACGAACGGAAAATATCTGGGGCGGTGTCTTGCTTCATGCGGGCATTGCCCTACTTATGGAGTTTTTTGCCTGGCTCCATTAAAAAAAGGTCCGGACCGAAAAAGGAAGCCCGGACCTATTAGCAGAATATCATTTATTAAGCTTCTGCTGTATGTAAAGAAGTCTTTATTCCCTCTTTCGCATAAAGGAGTTGACGAATACTCACCAAGTGACAGAATAGTACCGCGGGTGCAACAAAAGCCGGTAGCCATACAAAGGGAAAATAGAGGATGGCAATATTAGGCTGATCAAATCCGAACTGCTGAAAAGGGAAGGGGGCAGAAAGCAATGCATTTGCGATGATGAATAACAAAAGGCATAGGCCCAAAACATTCCAGGCCAGGAGGAGATTTCTATTCATTTTCCCTTTTTGTATACCAAAGTAGGCCACAAATGGCGCTGTAATCCCTCCAATGATATCAAAGTTTCTGCCTGCGAATGTCATAAGCTCAGGAATGACCTCACTGAGGGCCAACCAGTACAACACAAATTCTACCGGGATTCTGATGATCGAAAGCCAGGTCATAGCTTCCAAATCCAGGCTATCCAGATAAGCTTTCCCCTTTTCACTATTGAAAAGGTAGATAATGAGAAGAAAAATGGGTCCAAATACCAATAGAAATCTTGGCAGCATATCCTGGGTATGCAGATGGTAAAAACCATTCATGGCCAGGAGTGCATGTACAATCAACCAGAGGACAATACCTCCTATGATCGTATTCTTCAGTCGTTTTTCAATACCTGATCGACTTTGTACCCAATAGAAGAGGATCAGACTAGCAACAGTTGTCAGTATAAAACTGAGGGGAATATAAGTTGGCAAATTTTCTAACATGATGTGGTGCTTAAATTAGTTGTATATACAAGTGTATGGGTAAAATTTTAGGCTTTGATATCTTCCATGTTTGAACGAATGGCCTCTGTGATGATGTCGATTTGCTGGAGGTTGAAACTACCCAGAATATCCTGAACCTTATGATGAAGGTTTTCCCAGACTGGCGCAATTTCGTCTACGAGATTGTAGCCTTCATCCGTCAAACTAAGTACAGAGCTTCTGGAATCCTCTCCTTTGTTTATCTGGACCCAGGCTTTCTCCATGAGCTTTTTTAGATCTCTACTCATTGTAGAAGCATCTAATACCAGCAAATCAGCAATCGTTTTTTGATTGATACCCGGATTTTTACCAATGATAAAGAGAATGGAAAGCATACTTCCCCTTAGGCCAAAGGGATTGATTTTCTGCTGATATGCGGCATTGATCATGCGATGCAAACGTCGGAGACGGGCATTGACACAAGTGGCAGGGTTTATCCTGTCAAAATTTGGGGTAGCCGGTCTTTGATCTTTGCTCATAAAACAAAGATAAATAAAATACTTGTATATGCAAGTAAATTTTAGGGGCTCTGGACGAATTTGCGGAAGTTTTCTTCTATCATGCCTTTGGTCCACATTTCATCGTGAATCAAAAGCTTATATCTAAGGCGAGTGGGTTTTCCTTTGACGAAAAAGACCGAATGTCTGCCCGGCCAGGCGGGATTTTGCATGCTATTTTTCTCCCGTAAAATCCATCCCTGAAAAGGGGAGGGGTTATCGGGATGATTCATAATAGTTATGCGGCTTTGTACAGATGCATCTGGAGCAAAAGTTCCATGAAAGCTTATCCAGTTACCTGCTTCAACGGCCGTGTTTTGAGCTTCCACAACTCCCTGTTTGGCATGAAAACTAATGTCTTCTGGTAATTTCAAACGAGCTGAAAATCCGCCATATCCTTTTTCATCATTTGATCCTCCCAGCTTACTCCCCAGATAATTGGCAGTGATGGAGATGTCAAATTCTATTTCAATAGCATCCGAGCGTTCTCCATTGACTTTGATGATGGTTTTTTCCCGGAATAACTTTTCTTCTCGACTTTTAGAAGGGAGCATGCCTAACCAGTTTATGCTCGCATGTATTTCCAAACTTGACTGATTGCTTTTCGTCTTTAGCTTATCTACCTCCCAGCTTATTCCTCTGCAATCCCATTGGTCCGCCATCCATTGATCCTCTACGATCATCTGATGCCAGGCCCAGAATATGCCTCTTTGATGCAAATGATCTTCTGGAAAGTCTTCGGTCAAAACCTCGCCATTCAGTCCGTACAAAGGATGAATATAATTGGCCCGAGGATATTGTCCATCCAGGCTTTTGGTTTTGGTTTGGTAGAAAAAAACTGCCTTTCCATCTCTGTATATCTCAATCCCATCATCTTTGGCTTTGGCATATAGGCCAATTGATTCCTGAGCAGAAAGAGAGGAAAGAGTGAAAATAAAGGAAAGGAATAGAATGTGAATGTTATAAAATTTCCGGGTCATGTGAGTCAATAATTTTTCCCTAATAAAAGGAGCCACTTTCTTTGTCGCGCTTTATGAGAGATGCCTGCCGTACCAAAGCCTGTATGCATATATATACCCCCTCATGTAGTAATTGAACTGCTGCAAGTGCCATGCCGAGATTGATGTCTGCATCCGAATTGCTAAATCGCTCCGGACGCATAGCTCCGGTAAGGATGATAGATCGGTTTTTTACCTGACGTTCCAAATATTGTGCACTCTCAATTAAAGTATCCGTTCCATGGGTGATGATGATCCTTTTTTCTTCGCGCCCTTCAATGATTTTTACCAAATTTTGTCGATCCTCGGCTGTGATATCCAGGCTGTCTTTTTGAAAGGCTGTAATGATCTCAAACTCAATTTGAGTATCCAGTTTTGCGAGAATTCTTTTCATCGCTGCTTCCCCAAATTCAAAAGCATAGCCTCCCTGTTTTCTGGGATAATCTTTATCAATGGTTCCACCGGTTTGGATAAAAAGAATCTTCATAGGTCTAAACTAGGAAGAAATTCTTTGTTGATTAAAAACCTGCACGCATCTGTAGAAGAAAATTTTCTCGATAGGAATTGCCAATAGGGATTTTCAACTCAGCTAGGCTAATCTCATCCTTTTCAAAAAAACTGATCTTACGGCAATTTACAATGAATGATTTATGGCACTGAACAAAGTATTGAGGTAAATGAAGGAGAGCCTCAGCTACGCTTTGCCTTGCTATCACCTTGCCCGCTGCCAAATAGTAGCTCATATAATTTCCATCCTTTTCCAGGTATAATATATCTGAAATTTGTACCGGATATTGTCTGCTTCCACTTTTAATCAATAATTGCTGGCTTTCGAGGGCTTCTGCCTGTTTTTCTTGTTTGAGGACTTTTGAAATCGCTTTGCCAAATCTTTCCAGACTGATGGGTTTGAGAAGATAATCGATCGCATGTACCTCATAACTTTCCGCAGCATACTCTGAATAGGCAGTCGTAAAAATGAGCTGGATATTTGGGTCAATCATTTTGGAAAGTGCCAGACCGGAGAGATGTGGCATATTGATATCGAGCAAGATGAGGTCAATCTTACTCTGAGACAGGTACTCAAAGGCTTTCAATGCATTCCGAAAACTTGCCTGGCAAGACAGCATAGGAAAATGCTCTACATAGGATTCGAGCATTTGTATAGCCTTAGGCTCATCATCTACAATTATTAACTTAATCATAGCTCAGGCTTAATTCTACGCGATAGTCATTCGAACGATCAATTTCCAAAATATGTGCATCTGGATAAACCAGTTCAAGTCTTTTCTTGATAGCAGGTAAACCATTTCCTCCCTCATTTGGATTATGGATTTCCGGGTGAATGGGATTGCTTATTTGGAAAAGGATTTGGCCTGCTTTCTCCAGGTAAAAAGTTATAGATATCAGGGACTGCTTTTCAGGGAGAATACCATATTTAAAGGCGTTTTCGATAAAAGGTATAAAAATGCCAGGTTCGACAAATATGGCTTCGGAATCTCCTTTTACCTCTAGTCTGAACTCTAGTTCTCCTTCTTCAAATCGATCCTGGTACAAAGCGGCAAAATCACGAATGAATTCTATTTCTTTAGAAAGAGAAACCTGCTCATGCTTTGCTTCATATACAACATAGCGCAATAAGGAAGATAATTTACCAATGCTCTTCGCCAACTTTGGATTTGTTTGCTGATCTACCATCGCCAGCAGATTATTGAGGACATTGAATAGGAAATGTGGCTGCAATTGGGCTCTTAATAGACTGAGTTCTGCACTTTTCTTTGCAAAGAGTAACTCCTGATTTCGCTTATCACTTGCCAGCCAAACTTTCCCTAATCCATAAGCTGTCGATAAGCTAAAATAAAAGAACAAAATCCCAATAATCAGGGAAATTGCCGGATACAATTCCAGGCTAAAAACCGAGACTCCCCTTAGGCCCAGATAAAGGAGAAAAGCAGCCATAAAAATAAATGCTGAAGAAAGTAGAATTGACAATCTGGCTTTGCCGCTCAGCAATTTTTTGAGGTTCCAAAGATTTAGGTAAAACATAGCCATTGAAATAATGACCAATAAGCTGAGTTGCAGCATCAATCCTTCGTTCCGACTAATCTGGATATTTTCCACTCCATTGATGATCTCGATTTCCTGAGCCTCTATAGAGAAACTACTGATGATCAGCCAGGCACTGGACAGCCAAAAAATAAGATTGATACATCCTTCCAGCCACTTCTTTTGCATGCTTAAAAATAGGATTCTTTGGGCAGCTACGGTAATTGCTGTTATGAACGAGGCATTTATGTTATGAAAGCAATGAAAAGCCAGAGGAAGTCTATTTGATTCGTTCTTACCAAAAGCAGGGCCATTCCTACCATTTTTCTATCTGCTATTCGCATTCTCAGTATTCTTGAGGAAAAAATGAAAGTACTTACCCTATTTCTCAGTTTAATTTTCTGTTTACCCCTGGCATTTGCCCAAGATGCAAAGCTGGATATTTCCCGCCTGGAGCCGCAAATAGATAGCTTGGTTAAGCAGTATGTAGATTTGGATATTTTTTCTGGCATTGTGCTGGTTGCAGATCAAGGAAAGGAAGTTTACCATAAGGCTTTTGGCCTGGCTAATCGTGAAAAATCTTTACCCAACAAACTGACTACAAAATTTGATATAGGCTCGATGAATAAATCCTTTACCAAGGTCTTGATCATGAAAATGCTGGAAAATGGCCAATTGAAAATGGAGGATAAATTGGGCGATATTCTCTCCGGTTTTCAAGCAGAAGCGGCAAAGGGAATTACTGTTGAAATGTTGCTCAATCATAGCTCGGGTATAGCTCCCTATTTTTATCCGGGCTATTTCGATGCACCCAAAAAAGATAAAACTATTGCAGCTTTGGTGGAAAGGATAAAAAAGAAAGCTTTGCTTTTCCCTCCGGGGGAAGAACAGGAATACAGCAATGCCGGATATGTGGTGCTTGGAGCTATTATTGAAAAGCTGAGTGGAAAACCTTACACAGAAAATGTAAAGGAGCAAATCCTCCAGCCCCTATCCATGACAGAAACCTATGTGGAAGAGGTGGATAAGATTAAGGACAGAGCAATAGGCTATTTCAAAAACTATAAAGGAGACTTACAGAATAATACGGGCTTTGTAGAAATTCCCAAACCAGATGGAGGTTTTCAATCTACTACTCGGGATATCTTGCGTTTTTATCAGGCCTATTTTTATGGAGAGGAGCTTTGGTCAGATGAATTAAAGCAGATGGATGCTCTCTATCCTTATTTGCAAAAATTTAAAGAAAATGGGCAGCCCATGGCTTATGCGGGTGGCTATGAGGGAGCAAATACAGTTTATTTTGAAAACCTGCGAGATAAAATATCCGTCATGGTTTTTGCCAATATGGATGAACCGGTTGCCGAACAATTAGGGGCAGGTATTTTGGACTTGATCAAAGGAGAGGAAGCTCCCAAACCCCATCTCCCTGCTGTTCAAAATGTATTTAAAGCCTACAAAAAATCGGGAATCAAATATGTTGAGAATAATTTCAAGGAGCTGACCCTTAATTTTCACGCGACAGACCCCAGAGATATGATTCTGAATATGTTGGGCTATCAGTTGATGAGAGATAAGAAAGTACAGGACGCCCGAAATATTTTTGAATTGAATACTCGACTTTTTCCCGAGGTCCCTAATGTTTGGGATAGTTTGGGAGAAGTATGCCTAAAACTGGGAGATAAGATTAATGCAAAAAAGTATTACGAAAAAGCCCTAAGCCTCGATCCGGAAATGGAATCGGCGCAGCATGCTTTGAGGAAGATGAAGTAGCTAATTTATAGAAAGAATATCTCAAGGCTTCGAAGCAATCTCCTTGATCCTAAAATACTATCGGGATTCCAGGAGATTGCTTCTTCTGATTTTAAGTCTCGCAATAATCTTTTAGGGCAGGCAATTGGCAGCTTTCAATCCAGGGCCTGCGCACTCAAAGCCAATCCCTGTATACAAACCTGCTCCTTTTCTATTATACAATGTTTCCAAAGGTGCAGATAAACACTAATCTCTGATTCTGATTCCCTTTCCATAGCAATGAGATCAGAAAAATCAGTTTCCAATTCCAATACAGTAAGAGTCAGTAAGTCTTTATGGTCCTGGTATAAGACTTCCAAATCCGGATAGGATAGGCATCTCAGTCTATCAAAAACCTCAAATTGATCCCATTCATAGGGATCTTCTTCCTTTTCTCCTGCTACAAAGGGATCATAAGCATGGGCAAATATCTCCAGAAAAAGATCTCGACTTAAATGAATCTCAATGGGAAACTTGTGAAAATCTGGATGGGCCAGGTTTCTTTCTTGTCCGCGATTCAGGTAGCTGGTAGAGACAAATTCCTGTTTTTTCAGGGCTCTCCCATTGATCAACCATTTGATTTGGCAAGTAATTGATTTGTCCAGGGCTTTCATCTCAAATACAGTTTCTCTTTAAATGGGCTTAGCTTTCTCCGAAAAATTTGGCTTACAAAGGAACATTAAATTTCCTAACTTGATCTTACAAATTACTACTACTAATAACATGAACAGACAAATTTATAGGCTGGTCTATCTACTCAGTTTGGCCCTTTTATTCGTAGCATGTCGTACTTCTCAGCCATCTGCTGATACGATTTCTTCCTTTTCGATATACGAAAATGAATCCGGAGATTCCTACCTGATCAGAGCAGGAGATACTAAAGCTGCTCTTTTGATTCATGAAATGAAAGAGGAATCCCGTCCTTACCTCCATTCCTTACAATTGCCCGGTTCCCAAAAATTTCTGGCAGAAAACGAAGGTCTGTTCTGGGCTTTCTCTAATCTCAATGGCCGTAATTATTTAGAGGAAAATGGGGCGGGCTATTGGAAGAAGGTTTCAAGTGAGATATTGAAAAAAGAAGGAGAGCAAGTCAAATGGCAAATCGTTTATCAATACCTGAATGAAGAAGGAACTGGCATCCTGGAAGAAAGCCAGATTTGGTCCATGAGTGTATTGGGGGAAAAGGTGAGTCTGGATTTGGAATGGGAAGGGAAAGCCCTGACGGATGTCGAAATAGGGAGCTCAAGTGATAATGGCCTGTTCTTCTCCCATATAGTAGGAGAAAAGCAAATTGTAAATGCAGCACGACAAAGAAATGCCCAGGCCAATGGCAAACGTGCGATGTGGATAGACTTAAGTCTGGATCAGTCGGAAAGTCCCTTTCATGTAGCGCTTTTTGATCACCCTTCTAATGCCGATTTCCCTCAAGCCTGGACAGTAAGCAATAGGGGATTAGGGAGCGGAAGTATGAGTCAGAAAGGAAGGGCTTTGCAAAAGGGGGAGTCTCTATTGTACCAACATGAATTATTGTTCTATAAAGGGCGTTTGGATGATATTACCATGCGCGATGACTGGAATTCCTTTATCGGAGAAGATGGGATGTACACAGGTGTGGCTCTTTGGGGGCTTGCACAGGAAGAAGGTCGGCAGGCTAAATTTCTAAATCCTCAGGAAGCGGTTGATAATATGACGATCAAGGAAGGTTATGGAGTAAATGCATGGGCCTCCGAACCCATGATTACTCAACCAATGGCTTTTTGCTGGGATGATAAAGGCCGCCTTTGGATTGCCGAGAATCGAGACTATGAAAACCGAAAAGAAGGTTTTTCAAATTTTGGGAACAGCCGCATCCTTATTTTGGAAGATACCGATAAAGATGGAGTCGCAGATTCGAAGAAAGTATTCCTGGAAGGGATTCCCTTCCCTTCCGCTATCGCGGTTGGATTTGATGGACTCTATCTGGGAGCTCCGCCTAACTTTATGTTTGTTCCGGATGCTGATCAGGACGATAAAGCCGATGAAGAGGATATAAAAATCCTTCGTACGGGTTGGGGAATTCGGGATCGCCATGAGACCATAAACAGCCTTCATTGGGGGCCTGATGGTTGGCTCTATGGGCTTGAAGGATTTGCTACTCCTTCTCGTATTCGAAAACCTGAAGGCGATGGGAAAATGTATAAGCACAAGGATCCTTTTCCCGAAGATATATTTGAGAAAGAAGGAGTTGATATCAATGGTGGTGTTTGGCGTTACCATCCCACCAAAGACATTTTTGAAGTGGTTTCTCATGGCTTCAGCAATCCCTGGGGCATAGATCATGATCCTAAGGGGCAATTGTTTATCAGTGCATGTGTAATCCCCCACCTTTTCCATGTCATTCCCGGGGGCATCTACCATCGCCAGGGAGGCCAGCACTTCAATCCTTATGTTTACCAGGACATTCAGACGATAGTGGATCACAGACATAGATCAGCCCATGGAGGAGCAAGAGTATATCAATCTGATGCCTTTCCGGCAGATCAACGGGGCCGCATCTTCATGGCCAATATCCATGAGCATGCAGTACTTTCAGATGAACTCAATCGAAATGGTTCAGGTTTTACTGCCAGTCATGGAGAAGATTTTATGTTGGCCAATAATGCGCAGTGGATAGGATTTAGTATGGAGGTGGGGCCTGATGGAAATCTCTATGTCCTGGACTGGCATGATGCAGATATTTGTGGGAATTCCGTACAGCAAAAAGAAACCGGACGGGTATTCCGCATTTACCCAGAAGAATCACAGGCAAAGAACTGGGAAGGAAGGTATGCAGATTTATCCAGCCTCAATGACGAACAATTGGTGGATTTACAATTGAGCGAAAGTGATTGGCACGCAAGAAGGGCTCGTGTGATTCTTCAATACAGAGCCAGCAAAGGCGAAATATCAAAGGAAGCCAAAGCCAAACTTCAGGATATGCTTTGGAATAACCAGGATGGCGACCTCAGACTACGTGCGATGTGGACCTTACATGTGAGTCAGGCTTTTCGAGACAATGATCTGGCCAAAGCGCTGGAAGATAAGGATGAATACATCAGGGCCTGGGCCGTTCAATTGCTGACCGAGGATAAGGATCTCAAAGAGGAAATGGCTTCAATGCTGATTGATATGGCGGGCAAAGATGCTTCTGCTGTGGTTCGACTTTATCTGGCAGCAGCTATGCAGCGGGTTGATACCGAAACGGCATGGCGACTTGCTACAAATCTCCTGAGCAGAGATCTCGACAATGCCGATCCCAATATTCCTTTGATGACCTGGTTTGGACTCGAACCTTTGGTAAACGATAACTTTGCTCGTTCGATGTCTTTGGCTCTGAACAGCAAAAATCCCATGATCAGTCAGTTCATCTCTCGCAGATTGGTAGATGGAGATCATATGGTAAAATTGATTGTATCTCTCAATGCCAATTCCACTAATACCGAAGCCATATTGAAAGGTATGCAGAAAGCCCTGGATGGTCGCTCGGATGTCAAAGAACCCAATCCCTGGGCAGCCACAAGAGATAGATTGCGAACAAACCCTGCCTTTAAGGATGTGGTGCAGGACATTTCCCGATTGTTTGGGAGTGCCGAAGCTGCGCAGGCTTATATGAATGTTCTTTCAGACAAGGATGCAGATCTGGAGGAGCGAAAGAAAGCCTTACGGGCCTTGGCTAGTCAAAAATGGCCGGAAATCCATGGAAAACTGGAAGATCTGATGCAGGAAGATGAATTGCGCATAGAAGCTATCCGCGCGATGGCTCAATATGAGAATTATGATTTAGGCCTGACCCTGATTAAAGACTATCCTTCCCTTTCCTCTGAAGAAAAATCAGAAACCATCCAAAGCATGGCTACCAGAAGAATGTATGCCAATATGCTAACAGAAGCCATCAAGAAAGAGCATGTACCCCGTAAAGATATCCCCGCCTATGTTGCCCGACAATTGAGAAGAGTAATGGGCAATGGCTTTGTCGAAGTTTGGGGACCTATCGATCAATTGGCTGAAAATACACAGTCAGAGATTGAGCGATATACGGAACTTCTCTCAGAATCTGTGTTAAATGCAGCATCTGCCAGCAATGGTAAGCAGCTTTTTAGCAAGAATTGTGGAGCCTGTCATATTCTGGATGGAGCTGGTGGAAGAATAGGCCCGGATCTCACGGGAGCCAATAGAGGAAGCATTGATTATTTGCTGTACAATATGCTGGACCCTAATGGAGACATCCAGGATGATTACAAAATGCAGGTAATCACGAGTCGGGACGGACGAACGTATCTGGGAAATATCGCCGCTGAAAATGATCGTCAGATTGTGATGCGGATTGTAGGTCAGGAAGAACTGATCATCAATAAAGCCGATATTCAGAGTAGAGAAAGTTCGGAGGTTTCCATGATGCCGCAGGGACTCTTACAGACACTTTCAGATGAAGAAGTAGCTGATCTGATCAAATACATCATGATTGTGGGGGGTACAGAAGAAGTAGCTACTGATTAGATACTAAAAAGAGATTTGATCCGATTGGATTGACGGCGGGAGACTTCAACTTCTTCCCCGCTTTTCAATCGGATTTTTAGTTTTCCATTGAACCATGAATCCAGTTTTTCAATATGGTTGAGGTTGATGATTTGTTGGCGATTGACCCGGAAAAATATTTCAGCATCCAATACCCCTTCCAAATAATTGAGGGATTTGTGGATCATGGGTTTTCCCCCTTCAAAATAGACTTTTGAATAATTCCCCACTGACTCAAACATGCGAATATCTCCTAGCTTGATAAACCAGCATTTTTCCCCATCCTTTACAAATACCTGCTTCCCAATTCCCAGCGTTTTTGGTTGCCCATGAGGCGCCAAATCCAGTTTAGCCAATGCCTTCTCTAATCGATCTTTTTTGATCGGTTTCAGCAAATAATCTATGGCATTATAGTCAAATGATTTGATCGCATATTCATCGTAGGCAGTCGTGAATATCACTTTTGGTAGTTCATCCAGACTCTCCAGAAACTCAAAGCCGTTTTGTCCGGGCAAATGGATATCCAGAAATACCAGATCGGGATTTTCCTGAAGAAGCAGCCTTTTTCCCTGTTCAGCATCTTCAGCTTCTAATATTTCGCTAAAACTTCCCAGATCAGCCAGCATCGCGATGAGTTCCTGACGGGCGAGACGGGAATCTTCTATTACCAGACAAGTACTCATACCAAAGGAATATTTAAACGTGCTACCACAAAGTCTTTTTCTTCATACATATCAAACTTCGCTTTGCCATTATAAATGAGCTCAAGCCTGCGAGATATGTTTTCCAATCCTACTCCCAGTTTCTCTCCCAGCTTGGCCGATTTTTTCAGGCTGCCGGAGTTTTTTACTTCAATGTCCATATTTTGCGGACTTCTCGAAATATCTATCCTGATTTCTCCCCCTGCTTTATTTTGGGAAATGCCATGTTTGACTGCATTTTCGACCAGCAATTGCAGGATCATAGGTGGAATTTTTATTTCTCCTAAACCCTGCGAAACAGACAACTCATACTGGAGTTTATCCTCGTATTGAATAGATAGGAGTTCCAGGTATTGATTGACAATTTCCAATTCTTCTTCCAGATCAACTTTGGCTTGATCGGTATGCTTAAGCGAGTATCGAAAGAGGTCGGAGAAATTGAGGAGCATATCTCGAGCCTTATCGGGATCTTCGAGAATAAGGGCTCGGATATTATTGAGGGCATTGAAAACAAAATGAGGATTGATTTGGGATTTCAAAGAGCCCAATTGAGCATCTTTCATTTCCGCTGCCAGTTTCCATTTTTCTATCTCTGCTCTATTCCAATTATTGAAGTAGTGGATGAGGAAATAGATCAGGTTCCAAAGCCCCATGATGATAGTAAATATGAAGAAATTGGAGAAGAGGCTGGGCAAGTTTATGCCAGGAGTAGGATATATGATATAGCTGGCAAAGACAACCGAAGCAAGAAATAAAGTGGTAAGTAAAAGGGTCGAACCAACAATCAGTAAAAGCAGTTGCCTAATCTTCCACTTTTGCCAATCCATATCCTTGATTAGCTTACGGTAAATGCTGGTAATGGCCAGTCCGAAAATGAAAGGAAGAATGGCATTGCCCAGTAAGTAGTCCCAGGGGAATCCTCCTATTAATTGCACCACAAAATTTGACAGCCCAATCGTTCCCCATCCCAGACTCTGGTAGATCCAGAATTGCTTATTACCGGTTTCGATCATAATCTATAAAGATACATAGGGACAGCCTTATATCTGTCCCTTTTGGTTTATTGTTTTACTACCCAGGCAGAAATGAAGTTGAGGGCTTCTGGATTGAAGGTCTCTTCAATTTCAGCATATTCTGAGGGCGCTCCGGTTTCGGCTTTTTGGAAAAGGTGGTTTAAAGAAGCAAATTCTTTGGTTACAACTTCCTTGTTTCCCGCTTTTTTCAAACTTTTCTTGATCCCTTCCAGATTCTCTTTGGAAGGCACCTGTAAATCCAGTTCTCCATTCACCGCTAGTACCGGACACTTAACTTTTGAAAGAAAGTCATCGGGTTCGAAGGCCATAAAGTAACGAAACCAGGGGCTGAGCAATACATTGGTTTGGGTAGCGAAAAAGCTTTCTTTATCGCCTATTTCTGCCTGCTGTTCTTCGCTCAGAGATTTATAGGATTCTTCCAGTATCACCTCCATTTTTTCTTTGAGTTCATCTCCATCTGCCTTCTGGTTCGCATTCATGAGTGCATAAATTTCTTTCAAAACTTTATTATTGGATTCGCGAACTTCATCAGGAGCACCACTGGCTTTATTTATAAGATCACTTTGCATGAGCATCAGTTCTGGAATATTGATTCCCGGTCCAGCCAATAAGGCAATAAAATCAACAGATTTATTTTTGCTGGCAACAATAGGAGCGATCATGCCTCCTTCACTATGTCCCATCAATCCAATTTTTTTGCCCTTCATATCATTTCTGCCTTTGAGGTAGGCAACTGCTGCTGAAGCATCATGGGCGAAATCCATAGAAGTAGCAGATTTAAAATCACCTCCGGATTCGGCTACTCCCCGATCATCATATCTCAATACTGCAATGCCCTTACGCGTGAGATGATCAGAAAGGACTAAGAAAGGGCGATGATTCATGGGACCCAATTCTTCATTTCTATTTTGTGGTCCAGAACCGGAAATAAGTACAACCACTTGCTCAAATTTCCCATCGCTGGGGTAGGTGAGGGTGCCGGCCATTTCGTGGCCACCCTCATTTACAGTAAATTTCACTTCCTCTTGTTCATAGGGGAAATCCTGTGGATCCTGAGGTCTGGGCTCTGGCTTCTTTTTCTCTACTTTTACTTCCTCTCTACCTAGTTCCAAAGGTAGATCCATGCCTGCTTGTTTAAAGCTTCCTTCGATTTTGTCGCCGGATTCAGAAAGTGTCCCTTCATAGGACATTCCCAAAGAAGGAGCTGAGATGCTGAGTTTTCCTTCTTCAAAAGTAGTTGTACCGGTCGGGATTCCGAAAGCTCCCTGATCCGGGCTGTCCATTTTGCTTGAGTAAGTAGAGCCGTCTTTTTCTATGTGAAAGACTACTCGGAGTGTAGTGCCTTGAACACTTAAAGCACCATTCCAGCTACCGCTAATGTCTTGTGCCATGCCAAATGTGCTTAGTATAAAACTGATGATAGATAAGAATACTTTTTTCATAATCGTTGTGATTTTCCTCTAGATACGCCCGTCGGGATGCTCAGGATGAAGATTTATGAGCAACGGTCAAATAAAATGATGAACGGTCACAGCTTTAGTCGTCAGAGGAAATACATTCTTACCAACCCAGATATTTCAATACTGATGCATCCCCTTTCAAAGCATTTGCTGGCAGAGGGTGTTCTTTATCAAATACCTGAAGTTCTTCTTCACTCAGGAGTTGAAAGAAATCTTCTTTTGGAGGTCCCTGAAATTCCAGCATATTGATATTGAGCTTGAGATGGTGCGCAAAAAACATATACATGGGAGTTCGTTTTGAATAGCCATAATCATGTCTTTCCGAGGGGAAGTGAACTTGCTCCAGTTTGTGCTCTGCATCATAAAGAGCATAGACTTTGCGGATATAGGGATATTCTACCCTTGGGGTGTTTCGGGTCCAATCTCCTCCATCTGAAAGCATCAGCATCGGTCGGGGAGCCATTAAAGCGCCTATTTCTACATTATTTGTTTGTAAATGTTCAGACTTATGAATGGGCATTCCACTTTCGCAGACGCATCCTCCAAAAAAGTGGGCTGAAATCTGAATGGCGGGAACTGCAGCCTTGATTCTTTCATCCAGGGCCGACAATACAAAAGTTTGCGTGCCACCGCCTGAAGCTCCGGTCATACCGATCCTTTCCCCATCTACATCTTCTCTCGAAAGCAAATATTCCAGTACACGTTTGCTATTAAATGTTTGCAGGTGTAAAGCAATCGGAATATTATGATCGAGCTGTTGAGATTCTCCATAGCCCAGCATGTCATAAGCAAATACGATAGCTCCCATTCTTGCCAAAGCCGCACAACGAATCTGCATTGCTTCCCGCATACGCCCATTCTCCCAATGTCCATGAGGAGAGAGAATTGCAGCATGTTTTCCTGTTTTTTGCAGTGGTCGATACAGATTACCCGTAATATAAAATCCGGGAAAACTTTCGATGGCAATATTCTCTACACTATAGCCATCCATTATTCTTTTCTTTCTGATGATGGGATTGAAATTTCCTGATAGCTGCGGCATTTTTTCCCATTGCATACCAAGCTTCATTTGGGTTTTTATCGCTGAGGCTCTTTCTTCCCAGCTGTCTTTATCATTCCACAGTTCGGCAAATTCTTTCATTCTCTTATTGCCTTCATCTTCCGACCAGTAGGCACCCTGACAAAGCATGTTCTCTTGAGCCCAAAGCTGGAATGTGAATAGGCAGGAAATCGTTAGTAAGAAAAATCTTTTGTAGTAGTTCATAGCAGAAAGCTTTCCAGAAATTAGACTTTTCTCTTTGGAAATGCACATCTCGGCAAGATGAAAAGAAAAACTCCCGACTCTTTGACAAAGCCAGGAACTTTCATTTTGAGCTTAAGCCAATCGCTACTTTACTTTAACAGCGGTCCATACGGAAAGGAAATCTCTGCCCAATGAATGGGTGGTACCCATGAGTTTGCCCTCTTTGAAAATAGCTGTAGTATTATAATCTCCCGATCCGTCATCCGTAACAAAGGCGAAATAAACGCCATCAAAATTGATGTTTACCCTTCCTTCCCGAAGTTTACTATAATAGAAACTCCCTTTTAGCCCAAGTGGACTGATTTCTTTGATGACCAATTCGGTGAAATTATCATCCTCCAGGTTAGCTGGGCTTAGGTCCAGTTTCCAGGTGCCTTCGAGTTCTTTAAATGGATCCTTTTGCTCCTGATTTTGAGCAGTTGCCAGTTGAACGACTAGTAAAATACTGAGGCCAATAAGTATCTTTTTCATGTTTGTTGATTTTTATGAAGTGAAAGAATATGCCACAAGAAAGGACTCATAGACACGCTTATCGGCTCAATTGGAGAAATGAGACTTTATTTTGAAGTAAAGGTCGTGGATTTTAGTTCTTTGGGGGATTTTCCTGTCATTTGTTTTACCACCCGATTGAAAGAAGCTTTGGAATTGAATCCAGCTTCAAAGGCAATTCCTAATAAAGTGAAATTCTCATATTGATGGGAAGCCAGCATTTCCTGTACCTCGGCAAGGCGAAATTCATTGATGAACTGCTTAAAGCTTTTGCCTAGAATCTGATTGAGACTTTCCGTAATCAGGTAAGGTTTGACTTCGAACTTTTTAGCCAGAGAATGCAGACTCAATTCCGGATCGGTAAATAATTTCTCCTCCCTCATACTTTTTTCCAAACGTAGAGCCAGGGCCTGCAGAATTTCCTGATTCTGACTGGAAGCCATTTTCTTCTTTTTGTAGGGGACCTTATTCCTGTGCGCAAAACCCTGAAGACCGATCCAGTAGGTGATCGCAGCCAGGGCTAAGAAGGGAGGATAAAAGTCAAAATGGTTGAAGGCATAATTGAAGAAAATAAAATCGACTACTACGATCAGAATAAATAGACCGGAATAGATACTCAATACCAGCAAGAGCTGTTTAATCCACTTGAGATTTTCTATGATCAATTTCTGCGACTCATTCTGTTCGGCCCCTTTCAATAAGTGTACAGACTTTCGTGTGTAGATCAGAATCATCAAAGCAGCGATCAGGTACATAAACGGAGTATGCATCCACAAAACATAGCCCCAGTACCCGGCCCAGCTCAGGCTTTCCCGGGTTCCATCCCAATAGAAATTCTGACTTTTGATAAAAAAACTAAAAAGAAATTCGATCAGGACCGGAAGAAAATGCCAATAATCCTTTTTGCTAAAGAGCAGTTGCGGATAAATATAAGCCCGGATAAAAAAGAATATCAAAGGCCCATATATCCAATTATATTCGAGGGTGATATGGTAGGCAAAATCAAAGTAGCCAATCTCAAAAAATTTGAGGGCCTCTGCCAGCAAGCGATAGGAAAAGAAAAAAAGCAGGATCGCCAGCCATTTATGAGCCTTTTGATTGGGCCCTTTATCCCGAATCAGGATGAGCCCCATGATAAGCCCCTGCAAGCATCCCAAAAATAAGACAACGGTAAATAAAAGAATACTGGCTTCCATGTAATTGAGATTTTATCTCACTACATAGCTTAACTTTATAACAAAGAAATGGTTTTGTTGAATTTAATCATTGTTATTACTCAAATGAATGAGGACAGCCGTGAATAGAATACTATTTCTGAAAGCGGTAGGATTTCCGTTCCAGCTTTCTGATTGCCACATCATAAACCATTCTCCTCCCACAGCAATAAATCCTGTAAACCATAAGAATAATCCCAAACAAAGTCCGTAAATGCCGTATTTTTTAGCTTGAACAAAGACTTTATTTGTTTCCTTACGTGCTTTCCACAATCCCCAAACTCCTCTCATACAAAGCAAGAAGATGCTCAGTTCTGTCAGGATGATTCCAACATAAAAAATATGATGAGCTGTAGCTGATTTTATGATTCGATAAGCAGGAGGAGTTGCAGAAAAGGTATCCGTCATTCCCATTACATTGGAGACAAAAGCAAAATTGGAGTCATAGTCTGTAATATTATTCAGGACAACCAGCAGCATATAAAAGCCCACCATAAATAGCAGGAGGATTTTACTCAGACGGATGGGGTTCATGAGAGATTTTGTTCTTTCTCTTCAAGATACGGATTTATCTCCTGAGAAATATTGAGTTGATTGATCTCCTTTTTTGAGGGAATAAACGGTAGAGCAAGGACCTTCAAAATCTCTGTGCTTTTGGGATAGAGCTCTGGCTCAGCAACGCCCAATCTTTCCGGGGCTTTGTTTGGATTGTAGGAAAAAGTACCAAAAATGAGGTCCCAGAAAGTAAGGAAAGCACCATAATTCCTGGCCTCTTCTATATTGGCACTATGGTGATTGCGGTGAAGTTCTGTACCGATGAAGATATAATTGAGAGGCCCGGCTTTGATTTCGACATTGAAATGGGAGATCAGGCCTTGTAAACTCATGAGGAGATTGAGGATAAAAATGCTTTCCTGACGAGCTCCCATCAACCATAAGGTCCCCTGAATAATGAAGAAAGTGAAAAACGCATTGATGGGATGAAATACTGCATGCATAAGGAGATAAACCTCTTCTGGCAGGTGATGGGCAGCATGGGATTTCCAAAGAAATGCACCCAGTTTGCCCGGCATTTCATGGCTAAGGCGATGATACCAGTATTGAAAGAATTCGAAAAATAGAGCGGTAAGTAGAAAACCACCCAGGATTGTACTGTCTTCCAATAGGCCTGGATTCCCCTCACTCGCATTGATCAGAATCAGGCCGAGGATAAAGTCAATTAAGCGGAAACTAAGTAAGCCTACTCCGACATATTTCAAATCACGGAAGAAGGAACGCCAACTCATTTTCCAGGCCTTTTTCATGGGGAAACTAAATTCTACAATAACGCAGAGGGCCAATCGAACTCCAGCTATCCAGGAGTAGGTGATGCCCAAATTCCAATCGAGGCTTATCGCCAGATATGCTCCAATGATGTGAGAAAACAGAAGTATCGGGTAAAAAGCATAGGTAATAAATCGCTTCATCTCTTTTTTCTGTAAAGGAAGCGGACCTAAGTTTCAGCAGCTTTTCAAATCCTGCTATTTTTTGATAATGGGGATAAAGAGTTCACGAGGGCTATCGAGATACCTAAAAGGAGTCTCATTTTTAGCAACTTGAAACTTCTCCATAGCTATGGGAGTCTTGATGGCGTAGTTGAGGTGGAGGAGGTATTTATGGATGCCCAGTAATTGTTCTCTGAGAACATCCATATTGCCAAGGACTTCGAAATGCAGAAAATAGCCCCCTTCCATATTGGCATTGTGATTGGCAGTTTTTTTTGAGGGCAATCCAATCAGATACCTACAATCCAAGGGATCATGATGAATGGGTGCATCCAGGTAAATTCCATAGATGATTCTATCTTCATCTGGACAAAGCTCCTTTGCTTTAGCTTCTATCTCTTCCGGTATGGGATGGATCAATTGGGTCTTGAAATACTGATGACCCAGGTAGGATATCTCCAAACCTTTCGTTAGCCGATAATGTTCTTCTGTAGCTGTGGCATCTCCCTGATAAGTCGGCCTTTGTTCCTTTTTGAATCGACTGGGACTCATCCTGAAATATTGCTGGAAAGACCGACTGAAACTGGAAGGGGAGGAGAAACCACTTTCAAAAGCCAACTGTATCATTTTAAGACCGGGATTGAGTACCATAACATGGGCTGCATGTTCCAGTCGGAGTTTTTCAATATATTTTTGCGGCGTGAGTCCGTTTTCCTCAACAAAAAGACGATGAAAATGAAAAGCGGATAAGCCCGCTTCTTCGGCCAACATTTCTGTGGTCAATTTCTGCCTGAACTTTTGAGAAATCAGGACCAGGGCTTTTTCAATCTCTATGCGCATAAAATGACACTTGACCTTAAAATTATAGATACAAAGAAGTTCAAACTTTACAAATCCTGCTATTTCTGAAGAAAAAAGATTCCGCCTATAATCTCTTTTATAAATTGAATTGTCACCGAATTCTTTCTAATTTCTATTCTCATTACAGGATCTAAGAAAAAGAATATGCTACTAGGATTTGCAAGTGCGATATTAGCGGATTTGGATTTAGAAGAAGTACTGAAATTTGCCGGCGAAACCGGATATGACTGTGTTGAAGTCATGTGCTGGCCAAAGGGGAAAGCAGAAAGACGTTATGCGGGAGTTACCCATATTGATGTCAGTGATTTTGGAGTGGATGAGGCAAAGGAGGTTCATCGACTTTGTGAGAAATATGGAGTTAGCATAAGTGCTCTCGGCTATTATCCCAATCCATTGGTAGGAGATAAGGCAGAAGGAGACGTTTATATTGACCATATCAAAAAAGTGATAAAGGCAGCGGCTCAATTGGGAATTTCTCAGATGAATACTTTTATCGGTCGTGATCATACCAAATCTGTCGAAGAGAACTGGCCGCGATTTATGGAGGTTTGGAAGGACATTATCGCCTACGCAGAATCCATGAAGGTGCGTGTTGGTATTGAAAACTGCCCCATGATTTTTACGAATGATGAATGGCCGGGTGGAAAGAACTTAGGAACAACTCCAGCCATTTGGAAGAAGATGTGGGAGGATATTCCCAGTGATCATTTTGGGCTCAATTATGACCCTTCTCATATGATCTGGCAACACATGGATTACCTTTCGCCGATGAGGAAGTATGCTCACAAACTTTTTCATATACATGCCAAGGATGTGCGCATCGATCGACACTTGTTGGACGAATATGGGATTATGGCCCCTCCCAATAAATGGCATACCCCTAAATTGCCGGGCATGGGAGAGATTGATTGGGGGAAATTCTTTTCCGTTTTGACAAGTGCCGGATATGATGGGCCCGTTTGTGTGGAAGTGGAGGATAGAGCCTATGAAGGCTCGCTGGAAAAACAAAAACTTTCTTTGGTTCAAAGCCATACCTATTTGCGACAATTTATTCCCAAACTATAATTAGCCCTTATGCCTTCTTTGCCATTCTTTGTCGGATGTTATACCCAAGCCGTAGCACATGCGCCTAACGCCTGTGGGGAAGGTGTATATTCCTGCAACCTGGATTTGGAAACGGGCGTAATCGAGCAGGTGCATACCTCTGAAAAGGGCATGAATCCCGCTTATCTTTCCCATGATGAGCGAGCAGGCATTCTCTATGTTTCCCAGGCTTTTCAAAAAAAGGAAGGCAAGGTAGTGAGTTATGAGATCAAAAAGTCTCAGAAACTTAAGCGGATAGACAAGGTGCAGGCGAGCGGGAAAGCTGTCTGCCATGTCTTGCATCATAAAGGGAGGGTCTTTGCTACTTCTTATGCAGATGGACTATTGGATGTATTTGAGAGTAAAAAAGGAAAGCTAAGTCTGGAAAAGTCTTTTAGTTATAAAGGAAAAGGACCTAATAAAGCTCGGCAGGAAAAAGCGCATGCACATCAATCTATTCTTTCCCCTGATAAGAAGTATCTGTATGTATGCGATTTAGGTTCAGATAAAATTTGGAGTCATAGACTAAAAAAGCCTTTGGAAAAGGCAAAAAATGCACTCAGTCTTCCTCCGGGTTCGGGGCCCCGGCATATGGTTTTCCATCCTGCCGAACCCATCGCCTACATTCTTTCTGAATTGACGGCCATTTTATCTGTAGCAAAATATCGGAAATCCTCGGGTGGACTCAGTATTAAAAACGAGATCAATACCTTGCCTCCCGATTTCAAGGGAATGCCTTCTTCAGCCGCCATCCGGATTCATCCAAGGGCTCGAGCATTGTATGTGAGTAATCGCCAACACAATAGTTTTACGGCTTATGCTATAGATAAGGAAGGAAAGCTATCCTTTATGGCAAGACTTCCTTCCGGGGGAAAGGAGCCTCGCGATATTCAGGTCGATCCCAGTGGGAGTTTTTTACTCTGTGCCAATCAGAATAGCAACAATATTTCGGTTTATAAACTGGACAAGAAAGGAAGACCTATCCCGGGTATTGTGCATGTGTTTGAATGTAAGACGCCCGTTTGTATTGAATTTTAGCTTAAAACAGCCTTCATCTCATCCATGATCCCAGCTACTAAAGGATGGGCACTGGTCTCTAATAAGGGTAAAGGAGTAAACGCTCCTCCGTAGACCTTCATTTTGGCGCTTTTATCTGCACCCGCTGCTATCAGGAATTCGCTTATAGCTACCAAATTTGCAGGAACTTGTTGACGCCATAGTTCCATACCATTGCTTGCGCAATAGTGGAGGATACTGGCCTGGTGACCATAGCTGGACCTGAGCTGAATGATCTCAGGAGATTCTTTAACCAAAGACTTTAGCTCAGATATTTCTCCCGCCAACAAGAGATCCACCAATTGCTCAAAATCCTGATGATAGGCTTGATTCCCAAGTGCTTCAACTTTCTCCCATTCTCCAAATCCATACTGAGCCGCTATGCAGCGAAAAGCATCTGCCTTTGACAGCTTGTTTTCTTTTATTTCTTGCCATTTTTCACCCAAATAGTTCGGATGGTAATTTGATAATTCTATGGCGACTACTTCATGCTCACTCTTTATACCTGACCAAAGCTTTTCAGCCAAAAGTCTCAAATGTTCCTGCACGCTATAGTGGAGATGAAAATCCTTAAGAAGCTCTCCATAGAATTCCTGAACTTGCTGGACATGGGGATGTTTATAGATTTTCATGAATATGGCTTTTGGGAAAAAGGTAAGAAGTAAAAACAAGGAAGGTAAAAGCGGAAAATTTTCAAATTAAAACTAGCTCCTTCCTTCTCCATTCTCCAATCCTTGTTCCTTGTTCTTCAATTCCTCAATCAACAGCCTCCTGCATAATAATGAATATTGGGCGTTCCGGAATCATCCAGGATTTTCGCCCAACCTTCATAGGTATTGATAATCTGGGGTTCACCCTCTTCCATTTGATTGCAGGGATGCTCTTTGTATTGTTTGACCTTTACTTTCGCCCACAATCCCTTGACCTCTCCAGTAAGGCTTATTTCCATTTCATCTCCACGCATGGTAACTATTTTTTCAAATTCAGTTCCCACTCCTTTGCGTAGATTCAAACCTGAATCATTGGCATAGTAGCCCAGGAAGTTTCCGCTGTTTTTTACAAGAAAATCCATCCAGTATGATAGGCTAAAGCCCTGTTTGTTGATCTCCTCCTTTTTGACCCAGTAGGTTTCATTGATACGAACAAAGCCTGCACGTTCTTCCCAAAATTCCAGGCAATATACTTCATAACTCAAGCGATGCATATCCTCAAACTTCAGCATCTCTGAACCAGATTTGGGATAAGTTTCATAGCCGTAGTATTCCTGCGAATTTTCCTGCTTGCCAGGAAGAATGCATCCTCCTATAGAATTGTCTCTTGCTTCCTCATAGAGGGTAAACCCACTTTGAGGTATGGCTACGCAACATTTATAAGTTGTCCCCATTTGTTCGGGGGGGAGGATCAGGCCCACTTTTGGAGACTGACTAAAGCAATATGAGAAAAGAGCAAGGAGAAAGAGGGAACTGAGAAGTAAAGGCTTCATGATTCTTTGATGCTTTGATAGAGTAGTTCTCCTTTTTCGTCATAAAAACTGAAAATGAGTTTAGTATTTCCATTCGCTGATTCAGTGGCTAGGTGGAGAAAGCCACCACTGGCCTCATCTGCTTCGTCCTGTATATAAAATTGTTTGATCAAGGCCTCGGGATCTGTACTTTTCGGACCACCTGCAACACGGCCCACTCGGCTATTATTATCAACGAGTGCACCGCAGGCAAATTCTTCGAATCCACTGGGATGTTTAGCATGGTATTGCCAATGGCGATCCCCACAAATGAAAAAGAGCTTGTCATGAGGGAATTCTTCTTCATTTAGCCAGTCAAAAAAAGCTTCTCCCTCCTGTCGAAATCCGTTGGGATTTGTGTGATTGTCTTTTTTGTAGGCATCATCGGGTCCAACCATAGGAGTAGGGGAGATGATGATTTTGAAGCTTGCATCACTTTTTTTCAAACTCTCCTTCAGCCACGCTTTCTGTTCTGCCCCCCAAATCGTTTTTGTGTTAGAAGGCTCATCCTGATTATTACTACGATAATCTCTACCTTCCAGGAACCAGACTTCTAGCTCCTTATTCATGCGATGCTTGCGGTAGGTTTTCGCAAGAGGATCTTTGGGATCTACTACCGGTAATTGCTCCCGGAAGTTTTTGATTCCTAATTCATGAGAGATCGGAAAGTCTCGGAAAGGATCCGCATCATTGAATCGGTAATCATGGTCATCTTTTTCCCAATAGGTACCCACTTGTCTAAAAAGTTCTATAAACCTTTGCTGGCTAAACTGTTCATGGTATTTCTTTCGCATTCCGGCTTCATCCTCGACAGCCTTTCCTCCATAGGTAGCCGGATGGGGATTATCACCTCTTTCTTGTGCAGCTTTGAAGCCCTTTTGGTTAGGATGATCGAAATACACATTATCTCCCGTTCCAATGAAATAATCTGGCGCCAAATTTTTTATAGCCTCCAGAGCCGGGAATCCTTTCTCTTTATCTGCCCCTTTATATGCTTTGGCTGCATTGTATTTTCCATAATGGAAGTAGTAATTATTCATTCCGGTAACTACCACAAAAGAGCGATCACTACTTATTTCAGCTCCTGCCAGGGTTTTAAAACTTCCGGGTTTGCTAGTGAGATAAAGCTTACCGACAGTTCCATAGAGTAAGCGATAGTAATAGCGAGTATCAGGGAGGAGATCATTTAGCTGAAATTTCATGATGTAGTCCTGCTTCTTCAGCGCAAGCACATTGTGTGTAAAAGTTGGAGAGGAAAAATCCTCATTGGGACTTACTTCAAAGATACCTGTGCCTGTAATTCCCGGCATATCATCCTCGATGAGCTTGGGGCTGGTAGTTAGGCGGGCCTGAAGAATTGCAGAATTTTCGCTCACTTCTCCAATCATAATGCCTTGTCCCAGATGAAATTTATATCCCTGCGTTTCCAAATCGCAGGAGGCGAGTAAAGAAAACAGCAATAGTAGTAGCAAAGACTTTTTCATAGATTTGACTCAAGAAAACTATGCTACAAAATAACAGAAAATTTGGGCTAAAATCCTGATTGATGAGCTATTGCATAATTTGATCGAGATCAATCCGATAAATATTACCCGCTCTATTTCTGATTTCCTTTTGCAAACTGATAAATTGATCTGGATGCTTAAGTTTCTTCGGGGCTTCCTCCCCTGAATTACTGGTGAAGTACAAATTCCCTCTGGGAAGGTCAATGAAAGGACAGTAGTCGAGAGCGGGGGTATTAATAGCAGTTAGCGGATAAGCCTTTTGCCAATTCCCTGCCTCATCTTTTTTGCTCAGGTACAAATCTCCCCCTCCTTTGCCATCTGCTCTTCCAAAAGAACTAAAAACAATGATATCTTCTTTGGGAGATACATAGGCATTGAATTCATAGGAAGGCGAATTTACCGCTGAGTCCAGGGCAATAGGCGCTGTGTAGTTCCCATTCTCCCATTTGCTGAGGTAAATATCTTCTCCTCCCGGATGACCCGGATAGGCAGCTGTGAAATAGAGATTACCACTTTCGCCAACTGCCGGAAAAAATTCATTTCCCCGGGTATTGATGAGGCTATCCAGGGCAAAGGGCTCTGACCAGGAATCTCCTCTGCGCTCGACATACCAGATATTGTAGTCTTTGCGTGAGCTATCCTCTGCTATGGGCCGATTGGAGGCAAAGAATAGTTTTTGATCGTCCGGACTGAAAAAGGGTTCTAAATCATGGTAGGAACCGGAAAAGGGAAGAATGCTTGCTTCCTCCCACTTCTCGCCGAATTTCTTGATGCTGATTAAAGCCCTTATGCCATAGGTATGGTTTCCACGGGTAAAAATAAGCTCAGTTCCTGCGGGATTTATAGCAAGGTCTCTTTCATTTAGGGGAGTAGAAACATATCCAGGTCCAAACAATGCAGTTGAATCCGGTTTTGTCAAAAGGTCCAGTTGATTTGCTGTTTCCGCTTGCCTGGGTTTGGAGCAGGCAAAAAAGAGGGTCAGAATAGCTAGTAGTAGGCTAATTTTTTTCATTGGTCTGAGGTGGTGGCTAAAAACAGATAACGAGAGGAGTTTGGATGGGGTGGGCTAATTTGGTCTTTTACGTTTGGTTTTTAAAGGGGAAAAAGATTCGATAAATTGTAATAGAAAGGGTCTTGCCTATCAAATAGGGATACTACTGCTTACTTACATATGTAATTAGAGCCAATCTATTATTTAGTAAAAATACAGCAGATGAAACTACGTATAGTACCTCCCGTTCTCACATTTCTTTCTGGCCTGGCCATGTGGGCCATCGCAAATTATATTGAATTCGGTGAATTTGAAGTTGAGGCTTCCTGGAGAAAGTCTGTATTTTTGGTTTTTATGATTTTGGGATCTGCAAGCGGAATGGCAGCAATTATTGCCTTTCGAGCAGCTAAAACAAGTCTTGATCCCATGAATCCTTCCAAGACTTCTGTACTGATTACTGAGGGTATCTTTCAATGGACCAGAAACCCGATGTACCTCGGTCTTTTGGCTATCCTGATCGGTTGGGCCTTTTATCTGCAAAATGCCCTGGCTTTATTTGTACTGGCTTTCTTCTATGTCTATATGAGTCGAGTTCAGATTAAATCAGAAGAAGAAGCTCTTCAGGAGAAATTTGGTGAAAGCTATACCGTCTATACCGAGAAGGTAAGGAGGTGGTTATAGAGAGGTATTCTCGTGTTCTGGTATTCAGGTGTTTTTGTGATTATTTCATAAACACGAGAAGACAAGAATACTTAATTTTTCTTGTCTTCCTGTCCTACCCACCAAATCCATGCGATGAATAGGAATTGAACAAATATCCTGACCCATGCAGCTGTTTTACTGCCAATGGCCGGGTTTTCCTTAAATAAATCCCAAATGTGGAGAGGTAGAAAAGCTAGCATAAGTCCTATGAGGCCCCATGAAGCGAGTCTACGGTATTTGGGAATAAGCAAAGCAATTCCCATGATAATTTCTGCTGCTCCCGAAGCATAATTTGCCAAATCTTTTGGGAAAAAATCGGGCATAAAAGGTTCATAAAATGCAGGATTCAGAAAGTGATTGACTCCACCATAGATCATAAATGCTGCCATGAGTAGGCGGAGGATAAGTTTAAGGGTGTTCATGTATTCTTGTTTTCCAGGATTCTGGGGATTCCTGTTGTGGATTAGTAAGATTTTTTATCAGAGGTAAAAAGTTCTCTAGAATACCTGAGCACAAGAATACTAGAACACTTTCCCTATTCCCCCGGTCGATATTTCCTTTCAGAATTCTTCATAACATCTTCCCGGTAATAATAGGCTTCTTTAAATTGACCTTTGCTAAACCTAACCGCCTGATCGCCGAAGTGTTTGGAATCAGGTTGATTGCTTTGGCCACCGCTGACGATGGTTTGGGCTTTGAGTTTAGGGCCAAATTCGACGACTGCTACAAAGCTATTACCAGAGCGGCCATAGCGTCTTTTGGTTCCCGGTGATCTTGTGTTGAAAGCAGCCAGCGAACCCCAGCGAGAACTGCTAAATCCAACAGCAATACTTTCTCCCTCATCATCATAGCTTTCTTCTATTTTTCCGGTCAGCCTTTGATATCGATTGATCTCACCCCAGGGCGTTTTCCAGGTCCCAAAGTCTTCTTTCAACTTATCCATCGCCCGTTTAAAGGCAGCTAGTTTTTCTGTAGCTGAAATTTTGTCTATCAACAATTGGTCAAACATGCTCTGTCTCCTTTCAAGCCGGCTAGTATTTGCCAATACCGTGGGGCGTAATTGCTCCGCCCAATAAATCGCCAATGAAGTTTCAATGGATTCAACCCCATATCCTTTATCCCAACTTCTCAATAGATCAATAGCTTCTTTCATGTCCTGATTTCCACTCTTTTGTTGATCATATGCCGCTACCAAAGCAGGAATGGTTTTTTCAAAAAAGGCCAAATATGGATCATTGGCAGCCTCTTTCAAATCTTCAATATCGAAAGAAGTATATCTACTCAAGACCTTTACTGCATTGATTCCTCTAAAGTTTTCCAGATCAGGTGCAATGTATTCTGCATAATTGCTTCTGCTGGGACTAGCATTTCCCGCTACGGTATAAGGCGTGGCATTGCAATTCTGAATCCAGCCCGTGGAAGGATTTAGCACATGGATCATTTCTTTGACTTTGTGCAGCCTTCCCCAATCAGTCCTGGGATTACTCCCATCGATCAAGCCGTTATAGTCATATTCAGGATTTCGCTTAGGAATGAAATTGCCGTGCCAGTAGGCGATATTACCTGAATTATCTGCATAGACCGTATTATTGGAGGAATTGGTTCGGATTTTCATCGTCTTATTGAATGACTTATAGCCCGTAGCTTTGGTTCGCATAAATGATTGCGTTAGGGCATCAAGCGGCCGATTCATCATTCGAAAGCTGATCCATTTTTCTCCCTGACTTCTTATGATAGGTCCATGATGGCTAAAATAGAGGGTGAATTCTTTTCTTCTGATTTCATCTCCAGAAGTATAGGGAATGGATACTGTCTTTTCAGTTATAGCTCTTTCTTTTTTCCCATACTTATAGAAGTATTTATTTCCTTTTTTGATGATGGTCTCTTCGTATTGATCTATCGCATCTGCATAGGTAGAGGTATGCATCCATCCACAGTTTTCATTGAAGCCCTGGTAGATGAAAAATTGGCCCCAGGTTACGGCTCCATAGGCTCTGAGTCCTTCTTCACTATTTACATGGAGTTCGGAACGGAAATAAAAGGATGTATGAGGATTAATGAGGAAAAGGGAATTTCCGCTTTTGCTTTTGGCAGGTGCAATCGAAAATCCATTGGAACCTGTAGGTGCTTCTTCCAATGCCCAGCGATCATCGAGAAAACTCATTTTTCCATCTCCATAAAAGGCCTTGACTCCCTGAAGAGGAATACGGGTTATATCACCTCCTATGCTTCCTTCACTAAAAGTAAAAGGCATCCAGGGCTCGAAGCGTGTCAGATAATCCGTTTTGACTTCCGGATGTTTATACAAGTAAAAATTGATACCATCTGCAAAGGCATCACAAAGGTCTTTCATCCATTGTGGACTTTTCGCATAGTAGGCTTTTGCTTCCACCGAATCGAGAAACATGCGAGCTCTTAAATCATGATAAATATAATCTTCCCCATAAGCGAGGGCCATTTGTCCTGTGGCGTCCAGATAATTTCTTTCGACCCGCGCAAAATCATCTTCGCACTGGACATAGAGCATTCCAAAAATGGCATCCGCATCTGTTTTCCCATAGACATGAGGGATGCCCCAGCTATCTCTGATTATTTCGATTCCTTCTGCTCGTTTTTCCCAGCGAGCGATTTCTTCGGGGCTAAAGGAAAAAGAGGAAAGATAGGATAGACTTAGCAAAAGTAGCAGTAGGTTTCTCATTATTGATCATTTGGTTGAAAGGCTAATGGAAATTAGCATTTCTTTTTGATTCGAAGAAGGGAGTTGCAAGGCAAAGAAGGAGGAATTCTTCGCTAATAGAGAAAGAAAGGAAACTTATTGGGGGATAGGGAGTTTGCCAATAGCGGTATGTTCCAGATTGCCGAGGTAAAGCTGATTCCCAATCGGAAGGACGCTGGTTACATCATGAATCTTGCCTGTAGGGGATTGGAGAAAATGGATCACTTCGCCTTTAAGATTGATGGCAAGTACCAATCCCATAGGGGCAACTTCTTCGGTTTCTGTTAGGAATTTAGGCAGTCGGGCAATGACTTTTCGGGTGAAAGGCTTTTCATACAGCTCTTCGAAAGCCGGATTTCTTGCCTGGCTAAGTCCAACCCAGAATAAAGAATCTCCATCGAAATTTATATTGTCCGGATAGGCGGGGAGTTGATCAAAGAAAACCTCAGCCTGACCTTGTTTAGGTCCTTTAAGCCAGTATTTCATGATTTGCATGCCTACGGTTTCATTTATGAGCAGGTACTCTTCCTCTGGCCCGATGGCTACTCCATTTGCAAACCTTAAACCGGAAAGTTCAAGTCGGGTTTCCTGACTTTCGGGATGGTAACTTAATAACCTTCCTGTAGGTTGTAGTTCCCAAAATTCTTTTTCGATTTCATCTGCATGATTCCTTTGAGAGGCATCGGTAAAGTAGATGATGCCTTCGGAACTAATGTCAAGATCATCTGCAAAATGAATGGGAGTACCCGCGACCTCATTGGTCAATACCCTCACTTCTCCTAACTCATCCATGCTGATCAGACCTTTATATTCATCTGCAATGATCAATTTTCCAGCAGGATCAAATTTCATTCCGAGCGGACGGCCGATCGTATTTCCCAGGGTAGCAATCAATTCTCCTTCCAGGCTAAATTTTACGATTCTACCATCATCAAAACCTGTGTATAAGGCTGAATCTGGCCCCAGGGCAATATCCTCTGGTGCCATGCCTGTTTCATTAAGAATAAATTGTAGCTGATCAAGCTTTTGATTTGGTGCAAATACTCCTTCGAAGCCTGGATTCTCTGGTGGAGAATAGGCTACGGGATCAAAATCTACCGGATAGAATAGAAAATACAGGCTGGTCAATACCAGCATCAATAGTATGCCCAGTAATAATTTCTTCATTTTGCCGCTCTATTAAACTTAGGCCCTTGCGCCGCGTTTAAGATTTCCTTGAGCTGATTCCTTTTGTCAATTATACTTACGTTCAGCGGGTTCTTTGTACCCCCGTCCATCTATCATGGTTTTTGCAATAATCTCACACATAATTTCGGAAGTACCTCCTCCGATTTGTCCAAGTCTTGCGTCCCGGAACATTCGTGCCAGGGGAAAATCTTCCATGAATCCGTAGCCTCCGAACATTTGAAGGCATTGCGTCATTACTTTATCTGCCAATTGGGTCCCCAATAGCTTCGCCATCGAAGCTTCTTTAACAATATAATCCCCAGCAAGATAGCGTCGATACAGACTATAAACAAAGATCTTATTCATTTCTATCTCTGCTGCCATTTGCGCTATCCGATGCCTCAATACCTGGAATTGGTTGATCTTCTTTCCAAAGGCTTTTCTTTCATTCATGTATTGGAGGCTAAGTTCCAATGCATAAGCAGAAGATGCGTATCCACCGACTGCAAGAGAAAGCCTTTCAGAGACAAAGTGTTGCATAATGTACAAAAAGCCTTTGTTCTCTTCTCCAAGTAGGTTTTCGATGGGAACTTTTACATCCTGAAAAGCGATTTCTCCGGTATCGGAAGCTCTCCAGCCCAGTTTGTCCAATTTTGTGGCAGATAGACCCGGGCTATCCCTGTCTATAATCAGGAGGCTAATCCCTTTTGCCCCCATATCAGGATTTGTCTTTACGACTACGATCAGAAAATCGCTCAGGACTCCATTGGTGATAAAGGTTTTGGAACCATTTACAAGATAATGGTCCCCTTTGCGTATGGCAGTTGTTGTGACTCCGGCTACATCTGAACCTCCATTAGGTTCTGTTATTGCCAGGCAGCCTACTTTTTCGCCTGCAATTCCCGGTAGGAGGTATGTTTGTTTTTGGGCTTCATTCCCTTCTGCATTCAGATGGGTGAGAGCCAGTAGGGGATGGGCACCAATCGATGCACCAAATCCCCCGGAATTCATCCTTGCTATTTCTTCATCAAAAATCACATTGTACCAAAGATCTCCTCCTATGCCTCCATATGCTTCGGGTAAGGACATTCCAAAGAAGCCCATTTCGCCAAATTTCTTGTAAATCTCTCTGGGTAGATGTCCATCTTTTTCCCATTGATCTACATATGGCCTGACTTCTTTTTCGAGGAAAGCCCTAAAAGAGGAGCGGAACAATTCATGCTCTTCGGTGAAATAATAACTTTGCATCTTAGTAAACTTCAAAAAGCCCGGCAGCTCCCATACCGCCGCCTACACACATGGTGCTGACTACATATTTGGCACCTCTTCTTTTGCCCTCTATCAATGCATGCGCAACCATTCTGGCTCCTGACATGCCATAGGGATGTCCGATAGAAATAGCTCCTCCATTTACATTCAAAATTTCATCAGGAATACCCAGGCGATCCCTGCAATAGAGTACCTGAACTGCGAAAGCTTCGTTCAGCTCCCAAAGTCCGATATCGTCCATTTTCAATCCATGTGCTTTTAAGAGTTTGGGTACTGCGAAAACGGGGCCGATGCCCATTTCGTCTGGTTCACATCCTGCTACAGCAATCCCTCGGTATGCACCCAAGGGCTCAAGTCCTCTTTGCTCTGCCAATTTGCTATCCATAAGGACGGATGCAGAAGCTCCATCTGAAAGCTGGCTTGCATTTCCTGCAGTAATGGTTCCGCCTTCGATTACCAAACGAAGATTTGACAGGCCTTCCATATTGGTACTTGGGCGGTTTCCTTCATCTTTGGTCAGGGTAACTTCTTCAAAGTCAATGTTGCCAGTTGCTTTATCCAATACTCCTTTGGTGGTCGTCATCGGAATGATTTCATCATCAAATTTCCCGGCTTCCTGTGCGGCGGCTGTACGCATCTGACTTTGGTATCCATACTCATCCATTTGGTCGCGGGAGATGCCATATCTTTTGGCTACAACTTCTGCCGTTTGGAGCATAGGCATATAAACATCTCTGTGTTGGGCTACAAGGGCTTTATCTATTAGCCTGTGTTTATTCATATGCTCATTCTGAACCAAAGAGATAGACTCCAGGCCCCCTCCGATAGCGACTTGCATACCATCATGGATGATTTGTTTGGCGGCCACAGAAATGGCCATCATACCTGAAGAGCATTGGCGGTCTACAGTCATGCCACTTACCGTGACGGGGAGGCCACCTGCAAGGGCAGTTAACCTACCGATATTCATACCTGTGGTTCCCTGAGGCATGGCACAGCCCATGATTACATCATCTACCTCAGCCGGATCTATTCCCGCTCTTTTTACTGCTTCCCGGATGGCATGTCCTCCGAGTGTAGGTCCATTTGTATTGTTGAAGGCTCCCCGGTAGGCTTTACCGATGCCTGTTCTTGCTGTTGATACGATTACGGCTTCTTTCATAATTAAGGGTTATAGCGTGTTAGCGTGCTTGTGTATTAGCGTTGAGCGAAGATTAACTCCAATACCCTAAAACGTTAACACTCGAACACGTTTTTTATACTTTCTCATAATTCATTTCATCAATGACGATCTTGGAGATAATTTCTCGCATGATCTCAGAAGAACCTCCTCCTATGGTCCCGACACGCACATCTCTGTACATGCGAGCCATGGGATATTCTTCCATAAATCCATAACCTCCAAAGAATTGGAGGCATTGGGTGGCAACTTTTTCCTGTAATTCTGTGGAGATAAGTTTGGCCATGGAGCAAAGCTTTACATCGTATATCCCATCCCCATACATTTGGCAACAATGGTAGCTAAAAGCTTTGAGGGCCTCGACTTCTGATGCCAATTGGGCGATGCGATGCCTGAGTACTTGAAATTTGTTGATGGGTTTGCCGAAGGCTTCCCGTTCTGACATATATTGCAGGGACTTGTCTATGGCTGTTTCCATAGACGTAACACTGCCAGGAATGAAACAAAGCCTTTCAAGTTGTAGTCCATTCATGAGGTAATAAAATCCTCTGCCTTCTTCACCAATCAAATTTTCAATCGGAACCTTTACATTATCAAAACTGAGCTCCGCTGTATCTGAGGCATGCCAGCCCAGTTTTTTTAACTTTCTGGCTGAAACTCCTTCTGCATCTCTATCTATGACAAGCAGGCTTACTCCTGCTGCCCCAGCCGTCGGATCAGTTTTGACTACCGTTACGATAAAGTCTCCATAAACGCCATTGGTTATAAAGGTTTTTGAACCATTGACGATGTAGTGATCTCCCTGGCGAATGGCCCGGGTCTGAATATTTGCAGCATCCGAACCTGCCCCCGGTTCTGTGATCCCGATACAAGATATTTTTTTGCCCGAAATAATACCTGGAAGATATTTTTGTTTCAGTTGCTCCGAACCGTACTTAAGAATATAGGGGCTGGACATGTACTGAACAACCTGTTGAGTAATGACAAAGCCACCCGAATTGCAGCGGCCCATCTCCTCATTGAAAACAACATCATAGAAGAAATCCAGAGCTGCTCCTCCATATTCTTCCGGATAAGATAAACCCAGAAATCCCATTTCCCCCATCTTCTCCCATATTCTCCGGGGAATTCTCCTTTCCTCTTCCCAACTATCCAGATAAGGAATCGCTTCTTTCTCTAGAAAAGCCCTCAGACTTTGCCGGAATAATTCATGTTCTTCAGAAAAATAATGGGAGCTCATATCTCTCAAATTTTGGGGAAATGAATCTACGGATATTTTCTCTGCTTTTCAGGATAATCTCTAATCAGCGTTACGCAACTTTATTCCGATTATTCTTAATGGCATCCAGGTTTCTGAAAATTGCTTTATGAATCTCCTGAATATGAAGCTGTGGGATGTCATGTCCCATTCCCACAATGAATAAGGTCTCAGCCTGGGGTATCATTGCGGCATATTTTTTCCCATGTTCAAATTCTACCAGCGGATCAGCGGTTCCATGAATGACTAGGCTGGGCACCTTAATTGAAGCTAATTCTTCATATCTGGATCCTGAATAGGTAATGGCCCAGGTATGTTGATCTCTCAATTTTTTGTTCATACCATCTCTCCGCCGAATATTGTAAAGCGTGGCCTGAAGGACAGCTTTTGGATCAAGTGCATAGTCCCCATCTCCTTCCAATACTTTCATTACCCCCAACTGCATTTTCATACGGTTGATCTCTGTTGGTTTGAGCATGTATCGAAGCGTGAGTCTGGTAAGATCTGCTTTGAATTTTGCAGGTACGGTGGTCAACTCAGGGTCATTTATAAATCCGCTCGACATAATAGAGCAGAGGGAAAGTACACGTTCACTGTGACTAATGGCTATCCTTTGTGCAATCATACCTCCCATGGACATACCCAGGACATGGGCTTTTTCAATACCGCAAGCATCTAAAACTGCCATGGCATCCTTAGCCATATCTTCGAGCGTAAATGCCGTTTCTTTGCTCCAATTCTGAATCCAATCCGACATGCCAATCCCTCGATTGTCAAAGCGAATCAATCGATAGCCAGCATCCAATAAAGGCTGGTAGAAATAAGGCTGCCAATAGAGCAGGGTCGAACTATGCCCATTGATGAGGAGAATGTTGCCTTTCGAGTGATCTTCTCCTTCCATCACTTCGTAGTAGAGTGAAACATGGCCATTCATGGCTTTACCTGTTCTTCCACTAATTAGCTTTGGCAGTTTTTCTGATAGTACTTCTTTGATCAAAGTATCCGTTTCCGGGGGGAGCTGTGGCCCCGATTGCACATACAGGTAAATAGCTATAGGAATGAGGACGAGAATAAATAGAAAAGCTATTAACATATAAGCTGATTGTTATTGAAAAATGATAGAATCAGTGTTTTCATGCCAGTTGAGCAATTGTTCCTGGTATTTTTGGTTCATGGCGCCTCTTTTGACCTTCAGGGTAGGCGTGAGTAAGCCATTATCGACTCCCCAGCTTTCCTTGACAATTACGAGACTGGATACTTTCTGGTAATTGGGTAGGGATTGATTGACCTCTTCAAGGGTTTTTGAGAGACTGGCCTTTATTTCTTCCTGGGCTTTTGATTTTCCTATGTCTGAGGCGACTGCCAATGCTATAGGTTGAGGACATCCCAATCCCATTATACAAATCTGTTCTATATCTGGATTGTGCTCGAATTTCCATTCGATAGGAGCCGGTACGATGAACTTTCCTTTGGAGGTTTTGAAGGTGTCTTTCACCCGACCGGTAATAAATAGATAACCATCTTCATCGATGTAACCCTGGTCTCCTGTATGTAGCCAGCCATCTCGAATGGTGTCTGCGGTTTTTTCCGGGTCTTTGTAATAGCCTTGCATCACATAAGGAGCCTTCATCAAAATTTCGCCACTACTTTCATCAATTTTAATTTCTGCGTTTGCCTGAGGTTTGCCCACTGACCCCGGACGACTATCTTTCCCAGCCAGGTTGGTGCAAATGGCGCAATTCTCCGTCATCCCATATCCTTCTGCAATAAAGATTCCCAGTTTTTGATACCATTCTTTGAGGCTTTGAGCAATAGGGGCGGCTCCCGACATGCATACCCTTGCTTTATCCAGGCCCAGGCCGGCTTTGATTTTCTTCTTTATCAGACCACTTACAATGGGAATCTTTAGTAATCGATCCAACTTCTCCTGGGGCATCTTTGAAAAGACCCCCATTTGAAATTTTGTCCAGATCCTTGGGACGGCAAAAAATACGGTAGGACGGGCATCTCTGAGGTTTTGGGCGAAAGTATCCAGATTTTCTGCAAAAGAAATCGTTCCCCCATATCCAAAGGAAGAATTTTCGACTACTACTCTTTCTGCTATATGATTGAGGGGCAAGTAGGAGAAAAAGCGATTATCTCCTTCAAAAGATATTTTCAGGGCATTGGTTTTTTCTGCAACTGCACTGGTACTATTCAGGATAGCATAGGGAAGAACTACTCCCTTAGGTGTGCCGGTCGTTCCAGAGGTAAATACAATGGTCCAGATATCTTCGGTATCCGGATAGTATTGGCCTTCCATGGGATCGAAGCGATTGATAAACTCATGCCATTGTTCTCCTTCTTCGACTTTCGAATTTCCTTCATAGTGAGGAAAGGCAATGATGGGCATTCCTTCAGGGACTCCTTTTTTCATTTCGTCCCAGACTTCCATTTTACCTACAAACAAGGCTGCGACATCACCCAAGTTGATTACCTCATTGATTTGTTCAGAAGTCAGGGTAGGATAGAAAGGGACAGAAACATAACCGGCCATCATGATAGCCATATCTGCAATAATCCATTCCCGACAGTTTTTTGAGACCAATCCTATATGGCTCTTATCCGGCAAGCCCAAAGATTTCAAACCAGTAGCAAGTTTCCTCGCCATCTGACAGCTTTCTCCCCAGGTATATTCTTCCCATCTGTCTCCAAATGGCTGACGGAGATAGACCTTTTCGCTATGCCTCTTCTCCCATTCATAAAACCTAATTTCATATTTACTCATGGATCCTGGATTTTATCGAGCGAAACTATACCTATGGCCTGTTCTCCAGCTCCTGTGTATAGCATATATAATTTACCATCGACATCCCGAAAAATATCAGGATCCCTTAATTGATTGACTGCTTCTCCCATGGCCCCTCTTAAGGAAGCTTTCTTTTCAAGACTCGCTCCCTCCCATGCCCTTTCCGGTCGCAATAATTCTCGTGGAGGCTCTACAGCCCACTCATTCCAATCCTCGGCCCGCATATTCATTCGGGTATAGAATATTCGTTCCGGGCTATCACTGACTTTACTGAAAAATATATAAAGATCTTCTCCATTCAGATAAAGACCTGCATGGCGTACGTCGGTAGAAAAAAGCCAACGTTTACGTACTTCAAACTCACGTATTCCGTCCCGAGATCGATACAAAATTCCGGGCATCGACATTCCATACACTTTGCCCCGGTAGTTAAATACCCGCATATAGGGAAGACCCAGGATACCCTTCCTGGCTTGGAAGTCCAGGCCATCTTCTGATTCTGCTACTTTAGTCATCTGAAGACTTCCCTCAACAACGCCATGATAGTACAACCTGATTTTTTTATGCTCATGGTCGACTATTACCTCAGGACTTGCTACGTGTGGAGTAGTTGGAGGAGAGCTTCTTATCTTTTTCTCCTGGCGTTCTTCCCAGGCTTTTCGAGCATCAGTACCAATTTTATACAAAGCCAAAGCTTCGCTTAGGTGTGTATATTTTATAAGATCGTACACCCCTGAGGCTTTATCAGATGGCTCGGTAGCCAGGCCTGTTTTATTCAGGGGCAGAATCTCTGAATCGAAAACCTTCCAGGGACCTGAGAGGCTATCGGCATAAGCCAATCGCAGATAAGACCCTTTGTGGTGCGCGAAGTAGAGATAGTATTTTCCCAGAGGATGGGGGAGCCAGTCGGGTACTCTGATTAGAGAAGGTCCATTGATGTTGGGATAACCTAGCTCTTTTTCTTCAGTTAATAATCGTTGATGGAGTTTGCTGTAAATGATAGGCCCTTCACTCAACCTGGTCGCTTGAAAATGATATGCAGGCTCCAGGGCAGGCAGGAATACGGGCTTTACAGATTCTCGTATGCCATATCCTGCTGCAAGCAGTAGCAGTATCAGTGCGAGTAGGTAGATCATGAGGCGCTTTAGCTGCATAAGAATACAAATAAAAGCTGGCTTATCGTAATTGTTCGAATTTCGAAGTATCTATTTCTTTTATTTGATCTCCCTGGATGAGGGTATAGTCTTCAAGTTTTACTTTTTTGGTTCTTTTTCGGTATGCAATGGTTGATCCGGGCCAGATCGAAGTGTTTTTGCCATCCCGGTTTAAGAGATAATAACTTTTACAGCCTCCATCAGTCCAGACCATTTTCTTCAGGCTTTGTTGAATTTCTTCATTAAAGCTTTGCTGAACTTCAGGGTTTACATCAAAATAGTCGGATGCTTTATCCGTCTGCTCCAATTTGTCCAGGTAATCTAAAATATAGTTTAATTGAGATTCCATCATATGGATGATAGAATTGTGGCCTAAACCGGTATTAGGGCCTACCATGTAGAGAAGATTAGGGTATCCACTCACAGATATTCCATAATAGGCTTCAGGACCTGATTCTTTCCATTCATCATGCTGACTTCTTCCGGCTCTTCCGACTACTTTATAGGCTTCGGGAAATTCGGTCGTATAAAAGCCGGTTCCATAAATGATCGCGTCTACTTCTATGAAGGAGTCATTCTTACTTTTCAATCCCTTAGTCTGTATTTCTTCTATCCCATCTGTGTGAAGCTGAACATGGGGCAATTGCAAGGTCGGATAATAATCTTCAGAGATTAAGATTCGTTTACAACCAATTTCATAATCCGGAGTCAGTTTTTTTCTCAATTCCGGATCTTTTACGGAAGCATGGAGATGATCCAGAGCTTCCTTCTTTCTTTTCGCCCTCAGTTTTTTGTTACCAAAATGGGCTTTTCCTCTATTTTCCAGGAAGTAATAAATTAATTCCCGCCAAAGACGTTGGTACCAGGGGAATTTTCTGAAGCGAGCTTTGGCTTTTTCTGTGATCTTATTGTCCATTTTAGGCTGAATCCAGGGAGGAGTACGCTGGAAAACAATGAGCTCGCCCACTTCTTTTGCTATTTCCGGTATAAATTGAATAGCACTGGCTCCTGTTCCTATCACAGCTACTCTTTTCCCCTTAAGGTCATAATCATGATTCCAATGCATCGAATGGAAACTTTCTCCCTGAAAACTCTCTCGACCTTTAATATCAGGATAAAATGCAGTATTGAAAGGTCCAGCCGCAGAGATTATAGCCCTTGCGATGGTTTCACGGCCATTGTCATCATAAATATGCCAGTACCCATGTGTTTCATTGAAAGAGATTTCTTTTATGTTGGTATTGAATTGGATGTGCTGAAGAATATCATACTTCTCCGCACAGCCTTTGAGATATTCCAGAATTTCTCCTTGTCGGGAAAAGGAACGACTCCATTCGGGATTGGGTTCGAATGAATACGAGTAGAGAAAAGAAGGAATATCACAGGCACAGCCTGGATAAGTATTGTCTCTCCAGGTACCTCCCAATTCTGTTGCGCGCTCGAAGATCACAAAGGAGTTTTTGCCCTTTTCTCGCAGTTTGATTCCAGCTCCAATCCCAGCGAAACCAGCACCTATGATAGCTATATCATAGGAAGCCGTAGTTTGTTGATTATTATTTTCCATGATTTGGGCTTAAGGGCTAGCTATCTTTATATTGATGTTTTAGGCTTATATCTAAACTTACGAAAGCATTTTAGTATATCCTATACAAATAATGATTTAATTTTAGTAAATTGAATACTAAACCAAAGAATACATGAAGGGCTTAACTACTACTACTAAGGTTCTGTATGGGCTGGGTTTCTCATCACAGGGAATAAAGGATGGTCTGTTTCAGATTTTTCTCTTTTTTTATTTTAGTCAGGTTTTGGGACTTGATGCTGCACTCGCTGGGACGGCCTCTTTGCTAGCTTTGATGTTTGATGCGGTTTCTGATCCTCTGGTGGGTTTGTTGTCTGATAAATGGAAATCTGCAAAATGGGGAAGAAGACATCCATTTATGTTGGTTTCTGCCCTTCCGCTTGGTGTTTTTACCTATTTGCTATTTGCTCCTCCAGAATCCCTGGAACAAAATGGTCTCTTCTGGTGGATGACAAGTTTTTCAGTTCTGGTCAGACTGGCCTTAACTTTTTTTATCGTTCCTCATATGTCTTTGGGAGCCGAATTGACAACGGATTATAAGGAGCGGACCTCCGTAACGGCTTACCGAATCATGTTTGCTGCCTTCATTTCCCCTGTCATCATGATCATCGGTTTTCTCTTTTATTTTCCGGCGACAGAGGAGTTTAGCAATGGCCTTTTTAATAAATCAGCCTATCCTGATTTTGCCCTTCTTTGTTCTATTTTAATGATCATCGCCATTTTGGTTTGTGTATATGGTACTAAAAAAATGATCCCCCTTTTGCCTAAACTTTCAGCTGAACAGGAAAGGCTAAGTACTACTCAGTTATTTGCCAGTTTAAATGAAGCTGCAAAAATGCGATCCTTCTGGAGCCTGATTCTCTTTGTTATGATGGTTTATGTTGGAATAGGGGTAGGGGTGGTATTCAGTACCTATTTTGGGACATATTATTTCGAATTTAGCACCAAGGAAATGGCTGCTTTACCTATTGGTTCTGCAATAGGAGGAATCCTGGCATTGCTGGTGGCTCCAGGTCTAGGGGAAAGATTGGATAAAAAGAGAGCTGCCATTTACAGCACCGTGATTTTTGCTGTATTTTTTAGCCTTCCATTTCTTTTACGAATGATAGGAGCTTTTCCTTCCAATGGAGATCCTGCCTTGCTTGGGATTTATGTTGTTACCCTCATTATAGCCTATATGTTTCTATGGGTTTCATTTAGTTTGGCAAACTCCATGATGGCAGATGTGATCGATGAGTATGAGTTGCGGTTTAAGAAACGACAAGAAGGGCTCTTTTTCGCTGCGATGTCTTTTGCCTTTAAATGTACCACAGGATTGGGACAGTTTATCGCAGGAATATTACTAAGCTGGATCGCATTTCCCAAGCAGGCAAAGCTAGGAGAAATTCCTCAGGAAGCAGTAGATGGTCTGGGTATGGTTGGAGGACCGATCCTTCTTATGTTCTATTTAAGTTCTATTATTTTTATCCTGTATTATCCGATCAATAAGGCTAAATACAAAGAAATACGGACGGTTTTGGAAGCTCGTTAATCGGCAGGAGCATCTTTCTCTTTGATTGCTCTTTCAAGGAATGTATTGTATGCTTCTTTCCCTTTTTCGGTTAGATAAGGATAAGAAATAGCAACACAAGCTCTCAGGCCTTTTATAACTATATTATCTTCTTCTCCGCGAATATGCATTTGAGTAAACCAAAAGTGATTATTAATCCAGATTTGTTCTGCAAGTTGGTCGTATAAACCTGGCATATCCTCAGGCTCTGCTTTTAGATATCCCATACCGACAGCCAGATAATTCAGATTTTTGATTACCTGTAAAGCTTCCTGGATTTGTTGCTGCATTTCCTTTTTGATCTCGGGATAAGATTGAAGGATATTGTAGGTGTCGAGGTAAAAGAAGCGGAATTCCTCTTCAAATTCGAAATATGATTTAGTGATGTCCAGTCCTTTCCCTTCCTTAATCAGAAGTTTATTCCCATAAACCTTTTCTTGCAGCACATCTTTCATATAATCTGTAACTGCATGTACAAGGTCCTGCTTGGTTTTGAAATGGTAGTTAAAATTGCTTAAGCTCATTCCTGCCTCTTTGGCAATATCCTGATTCCTCACATTCATCAAACCCAATTCATTGAACAAGGTAATGGAGGCTAAAATGATCTTTTTCTTCGTTTTATTCATGAACAAATTTCCCGTAAGGGTTTAATTAATTCCCGTTTCGTATAATTCAATTAGCAAAACAAACCAAATTTCCCTGATCGTAATTCTATTAATTCCCAACATGCGCATCAAGAAAAGCCCAAATCTTTTCAAAACACAAACTTAATTCATTGGCTGTAAACCCACCATGCTTCCCATTTTTAACTGTGTGTAATTCATGTTTGAGGCCCGCCTTATCGAGGGCTTCGTGAAGTTCAGTTGCATGAGAATAAGGAACGGATGTGTCCTTATCTCCATGGATAGTAATGATCGGTGGTGTATTGCTGTTTACATAATATACAGGAGATACTCGCCTGTTTAGTTCCTCAAAATCATCCCCTTTTTTCATCCAATATATATTGTGTTCTCCAGTTTCCGGATTCTGGTAGGCACTGAGTCGACTTACCCCAAACCAGTTTACTATGGCTGCAACTTTGAGGTCGCGATTGATTTGACAGGGACTATCATAATGGTCGGCATCTTTCATCCCGGTAATCAGAGATAGATGCCCCCCCGCAGACGCTCCTGAAAGTACGATCCTGTCTGTATCGAAGCCATATTTATCCGAATTTTCATAGACCCAATTTAAGGCACATCGACAATCTACCACAGCAGCCGGTGCTGTTCCTACTCCCTGACGGTAATTGACATTTACAACTGTCCATCCATTTTCTAAATAGGGAAGGAATTTCATCATTACCACCGACTTATCCAGGGCTACCCATCCGCCTCCATGAATATAAATGAGGGTAGGCCGTTTTCCTTCGGGATACTCCATCCAGGGAGGTTCTCCAATGTGATCTCCTAAACGATATATATCCAGCTTTAGTTCCTGATCTCCTATCTTCAAGTAGGTAAGATCGGTTATGTTCTCATGGTAGTTGGCCATGAGTTCATAAACGCTATGTTGAGCAATGGCTGAGCTACTAAAGCATAAGAGAAGGAAGAATGCCAAAGGGTTCATAGGCAATAGAAAATAGGGATTAGAATTATTAATGATGGTCGCTTTCACGATAGTGTTTACTTAATAGATCTTCTCCGAAATCATTTTTTAAATCTCTCCAGATCGTATGGATGTGATTTGCATTGGTTTGAATGTTGTCATATTCGACCAGGATAGTAGGTCCATGGATGCGATAATAATGGGCATCACCGGTTTCCATACCTCCGGCCCACATGAAGTGTAATTTATCAAAACCCGCCTCTTTGATTTGAGTCAATTGTTGTTCAGCATAAGAAGCCACCATATTTCCCAGATAAACATCCAATAACTCGAGAAAGGCGGTTTTTTGCCCATCATCCATGTCGGCATAAGCAAGTCCTTCGAGGGGCATTTCTTCCACCTTACGAGCGACTCCGGAGATGATTTCTTCTGGAACCTCCTCCATTACCCGAGCTGCTTTCTGCTGAGTTTCGTCCAGACTTTTCACAAATGCTCTGGCCAGATTTTGCTCTTTGTCCAGGGCTTCATGACCCTTCCTTTCTCCAACAGGTACAATAGCAGGATTGGAACCATAAAAAGAAGGTGTTGCAGATAGCTCATTCCCGAGGGAGGAAAAGTTGAGGGACAAATGATGACCTTCAAAGCGCCATCCCCAGACTTCAGTCGTCGAGGGATCACCAAAAAGGGAGAAATAATAATTTTCCGGATCTCTATAGCTATCATTTTCCGGTCGGTCTTCCACGATGCGAAGGACCAATTCCAGACTCATGATATCTTTGGCTTTGTTGTAACCCTGTTCGCTAAGGATGGTACGCATGAGCGCACTCAATTTTTCACGCTGAGCTTGATCCAGTTTGGCAAACTGAAGTCCTTTTCTTTCTTTAGGAGTGAAATGCCAATTGAATCTTTCTTCGACTTCGAAGGAAAAGGATGCTTCACTTCTCTGCTCATCAGTTATTGATGAAAGCAGCTGTAAAGCCGCCATTTGCATTTCGGTTTTTTCTACCTCTGTGGTAGATTCCTTTTCGCTAGTTTGGGTTGGTGCAGTTTTACAGCTAAAAAATGCGCATAACAACAGGAAGCTAGCAATTTGAATGAGGAATCGCATAGTTAGTTAGTGTTAGTCAATAGGCTTCTTGACTAAATATACTAAATGTTTGGCAATGGGAAAGTCCCTGATTTAGCTAGTTTCAGAAACTATTTTAAAAAGCCCCATTTGTAGCCTTTTGCATTCTCTGCGTAATAGATTCCATTGTTTTTGGTAGCCTCAAAATCCGAAAAACAATTGGGCACCAATTTGAATTTTTCCTTCTTGCTTTCTTCGATGACTTCTTGTTTGACTTCTCCCTTTTCGTCAATGTGTAGCAGGCTGATCATTTCCATTTTATCTGGCTTTGAATAAGGCCAGGCCTTCTCACGTTGTTGGAAATTGATGGGACCATCATTGAGGGCAAGTACCAGCGAATTGCCCTTATCTAAAATTCCGAATGAACCGTAGCTCCACTTCTGTTCCGTCAATTGTAGTTTTCCCATCCGTTGGAATTTTGGGAGGGTTTTATGCCATTCTATTTCCCCTGTTTCGCTTATCTTAAGTAAGATAATGTCCTTGAGCTGTGTGACAACTACTGTTGCAGCACTTAAACTAAATCCGTCATTAAATAGTGGAACTGTTTGGGAGAAACTCATATCAAAGCTGGCACTTGGGCCAGGCACAACTTCGGATTTAAACTTTTCGAGGAATATAAAGGAATCACTCCCTTGTTTGAATTTATGGTAAAAGAAATCAGTCATTCCCTTATTCTTCACAATTCTGCTATGCGGAATGTTTTCTATTGCAAATGTTTCTGTGAAGGCCTGTAACCGAGGGCTAATCTTTGTACCTACAAGGTCTTCTTCCCTAAAGGTTATGATACCGTGAGCTGTGTTTCTATCAAAATTTCTGTAAACATCACGCTCTTCCTCTGAGGAATTCTCAAGCTCTGACTGTTTTTGCTTATAATACTCCCCATAAAGCCCCTTCCCAAAGACTTTCCCATTGGGATCTAAATCAATTTCCATTTGGGCTATATATGCCCCTGATAATTCAAGTTCGTAACTTTTTTCTATATAGGCTTGCGCTTTCAAATGGTATAATCGGAAACTTGTGCGAGTTTCTTTTACCTTGGCTTTTGAAGCAAGCATTCCAAAACTTGGGGGTTCAATGAGTAGGCCAAAATATACATCCCCCTGATCATCAATTGCTACGCTGCCATAAGCCAGGACTTTATCTTCTACTTCCTTTTTGATGGTTTTGTCGAGGATTTTGCTGAAATTCTGATCAAAGACCATCATTCCAAAAAATACTCTTTTACTTTCTCCAGGATTCCACTTCTCCCGATAGAAAAGTAGAAAGTTTTCATTTCTGGATGCTTTTATGGAATAGCTTCTTGGGCTTAAATCTTCCTTGCTATTGCTGCGAGAGATTTCTTGTGCATCTTCTTTAAAGCTAAGACTTTCTATATCTATGCTTCTCTTTTCCCAAACATAGTTCTCTTGTTTCGATTGATAATATTCGTAAATGGCGAAAAGTTCATTTCTCAGGTAAATGAGAGATAAATTTTCAGGATTTTGGGGAATGCCTTTTAAGGAAAGGACATTCTTCTTCAGGACTTTACCCAAATTATCAAATTTTATCAGTTCAAACTGATCATTATAAAACTTTCCCTTTTTATCCTCGATCTTCCTAAATCTTCTCAAAGCGATAAAGCTGTCCTCTAATTGTGCGACAACTTTTGGGCGTTCCTGGCTTTTCTTCTTGGGTATCAACGGTCCCCAGCTCATGGAGCTTTCAGTTTGAGCGATAAGAAGGAGAGGAATAAATAGGAAAGTGAACAAAAGTGATTTTGCTGTATTCATGGTTGGTAAATTATTGTGCGGTAAAATTATTCTTTTTCTGCTAGTTCGAAAATGGCTTTGGCGATCATCAGGTCTTGTACGGCAATGCCTGTGAGGTCTACGATGGTAATTCCTTTTTGCTCTTTCTGTAGCTTCTCTTTCTTATCAATTTGGCTACCTAGTTCTACGACTGTTTGATCTGAGACAAAGCCATTCTTGCGTGCTTGAAACACTTCTCCTCTGCTTTGGCTTTGGGCGAGACTATCGACAACAGAAAGACTGGCTTTTTTATAAAGAGTTGGATCGAGTTCGCCTTTTTCAGGGGTATCAGATCCGACTGCTACTATGCATTTCGGAGCTTGAATCCATTCGGATTGAATGAGGGCTTTTTTGGCAGGGGTGGTAGTGATGATGATATCTGACTTTTGGCACAATTCTTCAAGATCGGAAAGCGGATGAATGGGAAACTTAAGATGGGACATTTCTGCGGGATAGGCATGTGCTTTCTCCTCATTTCGGCCCCAAATGAAGGCGGACTCAATTTCCCAAACCTTGCTAAGGTATTCCAGTTGTAGATGTGCCTGAATGCCTGTGCCCACTATGCCCACTTTTTTCATCGATTTATGTGCCAGACTGGAAACTGATAAAGCACCTGCCACCGCTGTGCGAATATCTGTCAGATGCCCTTCGTCCTGCAAAATAGATTTTAGTTGACCATTGCCTTTATCAAAAAGCAGCATCAAACCATTTCCTGTAGGTAGTCCCAGTTTTGCATTGTCATAAAAGCCAGATGCGATTTTTACGACATAGTAGGGCGCCGATTTAAGGTATCCGTATTTTATATGAACCTCACCTTCGTGTTCGGGTATAAGGAGCTCTCCAACCGGCGGAATAACGGCTTCGCCTTTAGAAAAAGCTACAAAGCCCTGCATAATGTCATTGAAGAGGTCAGCTTTGGGTAAAAGGGAGTTTATTTTTTCCAGATCGAGAATGAGGGGAGCCTGACTCATATGGCTTAAAATTTATCCTGTAAATAGGCCTGGTAATAATCGTCGACCTGCTTGATATATGTCGCTTTCTCTTCTTCACTCAGGAAGCTTGCCTGGAAAGAATTCTTGACAAGTTCGTAAATCTGATATTCATCCAGATTGATGGCTTTAGCTACTTCCCAGTAGTTTTCATTCATATATCCTCCGAAATAAGCCGGATCGTCTGAGTTGAGGGTTACCAGAAGACCTTTCTCCATCATCTCCTTAAGCGGATAATCTTTCAGGTCCTGAATAACTTTGAGTTCGAGATTGGAGAGGGGACAAAGGGTCAGGGCCATTTTTTTCTCAGCCAATTCTTTCACCAAATCTTCATCTTCTAAGCAGCGATTCCCATGATCCAATCTTTCGATTTTGAGTAAGTCCAGGGCTTCGCGGATATATTCGGCAGGGCCTTCTTCTCCGGCATGTGCTACCGGGATAAAGCCCGCTTCCCGAGCCATGGCAAAAACGTTTTCAAATTTTGAAGGAGGATTCCCAACTTCAGAAGAATCCAGTCCGACACCTATGATCCAGTCTTTATAAGGGAGGCATTGTTTAAAGGTTTCGATTGCTGAACTTTCATCCAGGTGGCGGAGAAAGCACATGATCAATTTCACTTCTATGCCCAATTGCTCTTTCCCATCATCCAATGCACGCTTTATACCTTTGATAACTGTATCAAAGCTTATCCCTCGATCAGTATGGGTTTGTGGATCAAAGAAAATCTCGGCATAAACGAGATTCTGGCTATGCACTTTTTTCAAATAAGCCCAGCAGAGATCATAAAAATCCTGCTCATGAATGAGCACATTGGCCCCTTCATAATAGATATCCAGAAATTCCTGAAGGTTATTGAATTGATAGGCTTCTTTTACTGCCTCTACAGAATCAAAGCGAATCTTGATCCCATTTCGGGTAGCGATCTCAAACATGAGTTCCGGTTCGAAACTCCCTTCTATGTGGAGGTGTAATTCCGCTTTGGGAATGCCTTCGATAAAGGCTTTCAGGCTTGTGTTATCCATGTTTGTTTAATTGGTCTTAGGGGCCTGGGCCTTCTTGAAAATCTTTTCATCTGCTATAAATGTTCCGAAAGGGATGAAAGATGCGATGAAGCCCCAAATTTTTGTGGGCCATGTCCATCCTTTTTCCTGTGCGACTTCCCAGAGCCAATAGCAATAAGCAATAAAGAGCACGCCATGAATCATGCCTATGACCTTATTGGGTCCTGGCATATCATAGAGATACTTTAAAGGCATGGAAACGGCAAAGATGAGTAAAAGACTTATTCCTTCGGCAAATGCAAGGGCCCTTAATTGACCCAGCTTGGTTTTCAGCATAAGTGATTTTCTTTTGCCGCAAAGATAGGGAATTGGGGGAAATAAAATGTGTTATAGTGCTTTAGTGTTGTAGTTGAAAAGTTTAAAACCTCTATAACTATAATACTAAAGCACTATAACACTTGGCATGCGCGATGGCTAGCTTCTTACCGACTCACAAAATGATAATCTGTATAGCCCGAACTTGACATGCCCAGGGCTTCAAATTTTTTGGCAGGCCACAATTCATCCGTAATTTGCTTGGCCAGTTCTTCTGAGAAACCTTCCCCTTCTACCGGGAAGTAAGCATCTCTCCTTTCCATGGAGTCAAACATCATCATCTGGATATATTTTCCTTTTCTGGCTCCACGATCTCCCTTGAGAACATAGATATACATACCTTCTATATTCTTTTGCCAAAGGGGATGAATGGATTCTGTAACCATCTTTTCAAATTCGGCTTCTTTTCCTTCGGCCACTTCTAATAGATGAATAGATACAACCGCACCTCCTTTTGGGGCTTCCATTTGATCATAACCCAGGATTACATAATCGGTATATAACTCACCTCCTTCGAGGAAACTATTTGGGTTTTGATCTCCAGGGAAACTTATACTATTGAAAAGATCCTGGGTATGTTGAGGTGCATCAGCTCCTTCCTTAGGGAAATAATGGTCTCTTTGTTCTTTAGTTGCAAAGGCATAAGAGTGCATGTATTTGCCTTTCCGTTGGCCTCGATTTCCCATAAGCAAGGCGAAAAACATTCCTTCGCTTTTTTCAGCAAGTTGTTTGGCTCCATGTTTTGACATTTTCTCCAGCATTTCAGTATCGGCACCTTCTTTTACTCCTACGTCTCGCATAGAAATTACTTCGGGGATTTGAGCAAAGAGGGCCGAGGCAGATAGACCTAATACAAGCACGGTCGCGATAAAATAGATTCTTAGGTTTCTTAACATGATAGGTGATTTAGGGATTATTGAATTATTGTGTGTTCAGATAATCCCGAAATATTTGCATAGAGAGTCTTGCCCTTTTATTCAAAAAAAGGGCAAATGTTTCCCTGGCAAATATCTTCGGGATTTTGCAAATGATTTGGAAAAAGGAAATCGGATAGGAGTTGTACTTAAGGTAAGCAAAAATTGGAAACTAGCCAAAATCTGCTTTTAATTGATTGATAGTCAATAAGTTTGAATCTGTCCTGAAGGAGAGCTTGATTAAAAAACTTTCTCCATCAATAGTAGCGGATACTTGCCTGCAGGATTCTCATCTTTTGACAGAGTTTTGTAACCCTGGCTTTGGTAAAAGGATTCCAAATGCAGATGAGGCTTTAATTGAACGGCTTGATAGGCATCTTCTGAAGCGAGAGATTCCAATACCTTAATTACTTTTTTCCCCAGACCTTTTCCTCGATGAACTTTTGAAACAGCTATTCGGCTAAGGATGCCGATGTTTTCTTTAGGATGAGGACTCAATCTGCCTCCTGCCATGATTTCTTCTTGTGCATTCAACACAATTACATGCCGACTTTGTTCATCTCTTCCATCCTTATCAAGATAAGCAGGAATTCCTTGCTCTTTAACAAAGACCTCTTGGCGGAGTTGATAGACCATTTCTCGCTCAAGCTCATTGGCTATCTCACGGATGATATAGGACATATTATTGAGTCATTTCATAAATGTAGTCAGGAGATCTGGGGTCATCCTTGAAAAAATCGCTGGGCACCCCTTTACTCAGTGCCCATCTATCCAGCCAACTGATACCATAATCTCCATACTTGCTTATTTGAGTCTTGTAAGCAGGATCCTCTAAAGCCCTTTCCATCCCGACAAAGGTGTAACCTTTTGCTTTCATACGTTCTGCAAGGAGTGAAAAGTAATCAGCATTGATTTTATTGGCATGGATCAAAAGAATGTGTCGAATATTTCTCCCAAATAATGCTTCTGATCTGCCTTCAAAATAGCTGAGTTTCTCCATCATATAGTCGACATAATCAGTACCGATTTTTTTCATCAGAGCTTCATCCTTTTTCTTCCAGGCGATGGCATAGGCCTTGGCAAATAAATAATCTTCATTATCCACACTGACTGGAGCTTCTTCATATTGATGTTGGTGAAGGAAGTTAGTCAGGGAATCATGCTGGCTTTTTCTAAGTCCCAGTCTGAGAAAAGGATGGCGGTAATATCGGTAGGGGAGGTCGTATTCTTTAGAAAGTGCTTTACTTATCTTTTCCCCTTTTAATATATCCTCTGTATAGGTAGTGAATGGCGTGTTATGATAACTGAAGTGAGAGAAACTGTGATTTCCTAACTCAAAACCATTGTTGAGCCATACCTTGAGTAAATCAAGCTGGCTTTGTTTGAGTTTATTTTTTCGATACATATACAGTTTCTTCTCATTCACAAAACCTATGGCCGGAATCTCATAAGAGGTGAAACTTTCCAGCAATTGATTCGTCATAGCCCTGAGTACATGGGGATCATTTTCTCCATAACTCACAAAAGGAAGATCATCCACACTTACACAGATTTCTTTCTCTTGCGCCCATATGGACACCGACAGACAACAAAACAGGATGCTCAGTAAAATTCTCATGTATCAGGCATTTTTAAGTTCTCAGGGGCTAATTACCAATTTTTTCTGGCATGCCTGTAATGCATTCGTCTTAAATAAGTATGTCTTGGTCGAAGATGAAGGATTCTTGACAAAATTGAAGCCGAGAATAGGCCAGATATTTTGTAGGATTGTTTAACTTAGCCCAAATACGACCACATTCAGATTCATTAGCCTAATATGACTACTCATTCACTCCTCTCCTTTACACAATCCCCCAAATCCATTCTCATCCTATTGATGGCGGCAAGTATGTTTTTGTCGACAGGATGTAATAAGAAAAAGAAACTGGCGGAAGAAATGGCTCGTCAGGAAGCCCTGGCTGCAGCAGAAGCTGAAAAAGAAGCCAAAGAACGAGAAATGGATATGATCCGAAATCAGCTCCAGGCACTCATTGATAATCCTGCCAGTAGTATGGATGATTTACGGGACAAGGAAAGGCAATTGATGCAGATTAAATATCAAAACATTGACGATCCCGATATTCAGGCCATGATCAAAAAGGCAGAATACGAACTTCAGAGAGAGCGGGAAGAATTGATGGCGCGAGAGGAAAATGGAAGAGAGGAAGCAGGTTCTGTTTCAGCTAAGGACCAATTGCTGGATCATTTTCAGAACATTAGCAATGCAGGAAGCTCTTCACTTGCCAACATTCGCATTGACCGAGCCTTGGAAATGTTTAGTTCAGCGAATGCTCCCGTACTAATTGTCATCTCAGACGTAGGGGGAAGGAGAGAATACGATCGTCCTACTACTATCAGGAAATACCTCAACTATTTAAAAGATCAGGGAAAAAATGCAGATTACATTGATCAGGTAATCATGGACAGAAATGGGAAGATCAAAGAATTGGAATTGATCAAAAGATAGCCTCAAAGACACATTCACAAAGCAAACAACTTAAGACATGTATAAAAGTATAATACTGGCCCTCCTTTGTTCTTTTGCATTCAGCTTTTCCCAGGCCCAGGAGATCAGTCGCGCCAGAAAACAGGCCATTGATTCTTTAGCCATAGAAAAAGTACGGGACCTGAGTCGCTACATCAGCATTATAGGGGATAAATCCACGCCATTCTCCGAAGGGAATCGAGTGATAGATCGTGCAGTTGAACTATTTGCTGACGGAAGCCAGATTTCTGTTTCCTCTTTGTACAAAACCGCGCTACAATATTTTGGAGTGAGGAGATACTTTGAAAGGTTGATGGCCCTCAGTTATGAAAAAGTTACCATTCGCTGGTACAATATTCAGTATATAAGTGATTTGGAACTGCAGCCTGATGGTCGATATGTAGGGGTCATTACCATTTATCAGCGATTTGAAGGGGTAACCAAAGAAGGCTTGAAGTATCAGGATACCACGAAAAAGGATATCACGGTATATGTTGAAAAGAAAAGTACTCAGATTGGCGGACGTATTATAGACTTTTGGGATGTCCTCTTAGGGGATATACAAGTCGTAGAAACCTCTGCATAAATGAGGTGAATTTTTTCTCCTTCAATTGATTTGAAGGGAAAGGCACCTTTTTTGATATTTAGCTCTGTATATAAAGAGAACCAACAGCTCGAACAGCATCATATGAAAATGTAGGGTGAATGCAAAGGCGCAACATCTCTTGTTGAGACTCTGTCTTTTACCTTTCGGTTGGCAATTCATTTTTTATTCATGCAGATCAACGCATTTCTCCTTGCAAAGCGGCTTATGAGTATGTTCATGCTTTTGGGCCTCACCTATGTATATGTGTCTCCTTCTACTAGCTATGCACAGAGTCTGGGAGATTATCTGGGAGATGAATCCGTACTCTATGCGGAAACCAAACAGGTCAATCAATTCTTTCGGAGATTCAATTGCGAGGAAAGTAGTAAAGGTAAACGCTTTTATCCCGGAGATGATCTCTATCGAAATCCCCAAATGCGGGAGAAGTACCTGAATGCCATTTTCGACAATGAAAATAGCAAATTGGATCCTGGACTAAAGTCAAAGTTTATTCAATCTGTAAATGGCAGCAATGGCCAGTTTTTGGATTTTCATGGAGGGGAATGGTTTGCCGAAGTACAAACAACTTTTAATTATAAAGGTCGGAAGGAACCCATCACCTTATTTCTCAAACTGGAAGAAGCCAAAGTGGGTTCTAAATGGGTATTTACCCATGCCTTATTCAAACCCTTTCAGGAAGTTTTTGCTGATGGGGGACCAGATACGGGCAAAAATATGCCTGCTTTCATACACCCACTTAGCCATGAACTCGATTTCATTGAACTTATCAAAGTCTTCAAAAATACTGGAAATCTGGAGCAATATGCCAAGGCTGGATATAGTCCTGACTATTTGACTTTGCTCTATTATGAGATAAAAAGAGGTAATTTGTCGTTTAATACTGTAAATTCGGTTAAGTTCCACTTCTTTCAGGTGGAAGGCTGGTATTTTGAGCTTAAGGAATTTCAGCGGAAAAGCCCCAATCGAGGCTGGCTGATCTCCCAATTGGTCGAGATACCCAAAGGGCAGAAAGAGCTCTTGCTTCAATACATCTATCAAAAATGACCCGCAATACCTTATACAAAGTATTTCTTCTTCCCTTATTTCTGTTTTCAGTTCTCTTTGCCCAACAACCTGTAGTCAATGATCCGGAAGTTGCTGCCTATAAATCTGAGGCAGAACAATTGGTGTCTTTCCTCCAATTCCTCATGAATACTGTGGGAAGTGCGGAAAGTTCGGCTCGCGATAAGGAGATCATTATAAATAGCAGCTACGCAAAGGTATTTAAGGATGCCCAGGTTCAAATAGAAGATGACCTCATCGAGGGCCGATCCGTGATTACCCAAAAAGATGTACAGGCTTATTTAAAGGACATCGACTTCTTTTTCCAGGAAGTCGAGTTCGAATTGAATATAGATGAGATTTCCGATGAGATCAATGAGTTTGGAGAAATGTACCTCCTGGTTTCTATGACTCGACATATGCGAGGAACCACCCAGGATGGGGAGCCAGTAAATCTGGTGAAACCTCGTTTCCTCGAAATCAATATTGATGAAAGCATGCGGGACATGAAAATCGCCAGCATGTATACCACCAAATTGAGCCGGGATGAAGAATTGAGCGAATGGTGGATGGGCCTTCCTTTTGATTGGAAAAATCTCTTTTCCGGCCAATTAGGCTTTGGACCAGATATGGGAATGGCGGATCTCAGGCAAAGAACGGATACCGTTTATTTAGAGGATAGTGTCTTTGCAGATATACGCCTGATATCTTTACTGAGTAAAAGCACCATCGGTGAATTGGAAAAACTTTTGCTTATAGAAGAACTGGATTTGTCAGACAATCCTTCTATTACCGACTTGAATGCCCTGGCAAAATTGAGTCGACTCAAATCGTTAAATATATCCGGAACCCAGGTCTATGACTTAAATGCCTTACGGAATTTGACCCGACTGGAAATATTGGACTGTTCTAATTCTACCGTAAGAGATATTTCAGCTTTACAATACGCCATCAATTTACGAGAGCTCAATGCAAGCCAAACGCGTATTAGTAATTTGGAGGTGCTCAGGAAATTGCCGGAATTGAGGAGTTTGAATCTTTCTCGTACTCCTTTAGAAGATATATATGCCCTGGGAGAATTAGTTGGATTAAAGGAGCTTGACCTTTCTCAAACACCTATCAACAATATTTCTCCTCTCACTAATCTGAGAAATCTGGAGAAACTGGACCTCAAGGCTACGGCTGTAAATGATCTCTTCACCGTTCAGGACCTTTCCAGTCTGAAAAATCTGGATATATCTGAAACCCCGGTCGTAGATATCAGGCCTTTGAGCAAACTAAATAGCCTGGAAATCCTTCAGGCAGATCAAAGCAAGCTCAATTCGATTATGCCCTTGAAGGATCTGCGTAATCTGAGGAAAGTATATTGCGACAATACAGATGTACCGGAAGACGAAGCCCGCAGCTTCATGAGGATGAAACCGGAAGTTCTGGTAATATTTGGTTCGGCCAGTTTGCAGGATTGGTGGGAAGCAATGAGCCCGGCCTGGAGAGAAGTCATGGGGAAGCTGCTTCCTTTTGAAGGAAAGCCCGGAAGAGATCAATTGCAATTACTAGTAAATGTTGACCGCATAGATGTAAGAGGAAATAGGGCCATCAGAGGATTGGGCCCGCTGCTGGAAATGAAAAACCTGAGAGAAGTTGATATTCGTAATACCAGTGTCCTGGATTTACGTCCTCTTGCAGCAGCTCAGAATCTGGAAAGGCTGTATGCGGATAGTAGTTCTATCTCCGACCTTTTGCCATTGGAAAATCTGGAGAAACTCAAAGAACTGACTTTTTCCTCTACTTCTGTTGCTGATCTGAGCCCTTTAAACAATTTGCAAAATCTGGAGCTTATCAATGCCGACTTTAGCTCAATAAGAAGTATCATTCCCTTAAAAGGACTTCAGGGATTGCGCAATCTCTATTGTGATGGCAATGAGATCCAGGATAAAGAAGCACGGGAATTATTGACCAGGCTTCCTGATTGTCTGATTATCTATAAATCTCAAAAACTCATTGATTGGTGGGAAAAGACACCTGCTGCATGGAGGTCTTTCTTTAGAACCATAGAATACATCGAAGACAAAGCAGATCCTTCTACTTTACATGCCTTGACACAAAAGAGAAGCCTGAATATAGAATCCAATAATGAGATCAGGGACTTTTATCCCCTCAATCAATTTATCGCACTTGAAGAACTTAGTTTCTCCAAAACCCGCATCAGTGATTTGAGGCACCTTAGCTCTTTGACTAGCCTCAAAGTGTTAAGATGTAGCCAAAGCCCGGTAATGGATCTCAGTTCATTGGCTTATCTTCAGGAATTGGAAGAATTATCTATTGATAATACACCCGTTTCAAAACTTGATCCACTGGCTCGCTTGAGTAATTTGCGTAAGCTATCCTGTTCAGGAACTCAAATAAAGGATTTGCAGCCACTTTCAGGTCTTGCTATGTTGGAAGATTTAGATATCTCCAACACTCCGGTACGTAGCCTCAAAGCACTTCAGCTTCTTTTTGACCTGAAAACCCTTACCTGTTTTAATACCAAACTATCAGATGCAAAAGTACAGAGGTTCAAAAGCTCTCATCCCAATACAGAAGTCGTTTACTACTAAATTCCTTTCATTCATACTCTTCGGTCTTTTTCTTCTGCCTCTCAATCCTTTGAGGGCTCAAGTTGATTTGGAGTATTGGAATAACCTGGTGGGATATGATGGTTTTTCTCCCTGGGAAAGATATATGATTATGTCTCCGGGCTTTATGGGGCCAAATGCATTACCGGTTCCTCCTTTTCATAAGGGCCTTATCAAACAGGAATATCAGTGGGAAAGCAGTTTCGATTATTATTTCGCCAAAGGAGACCAAACCTTTGATTACTTCACGCGCTTTTATGTGCCTTTAGGAGATGGTAGGGTAGCAGTGGAAAGTTACTACGTGCCGGCTGAATACTTTATCACGAGTCCTGAAGTGAGAGATATGCGTCGGGCCAGAACTACTTCGGGTAGGGGATGGGCAGCCGGAGATATCTATTTGAGTACCCTTATCCAGATTACCAAAGATCATAGAAAGCTTCCGGATATAGTTTTGAACCTGAGTATGCGTACTGCTTCAGGAGTCAGATTGAAAGATGCACGCTTTACAGATGGGCCGGGATACTATTTTGATGTCTCTGCATCCAAAACCTATAAGCGGGGACTTTGGACCATTCGGCCACATGCCTTGGGAGGTTTTTATGTATGGCAGACCTATGATCCTAAATATCGTCAGAACGATGCGATTCAATTTGGTGGAGGAATTGACCTGATCAGGAAAGGATTTAGTATCAAACAATCGGTCGGAGGGTATTGGGGCTATGTAGGAAATGGTGACTTTCCGATCGTTTATTCTGCCGAATTTGAACAATCGTTTAAAAAAATCAAACTTCTTTTTCGCTACCAGTATGGTATCCGGGATTTCCCTTTTACGGGCTTAAGAATAGGTTGTGTTTTGTACTTTCCTAAAAAAGTGAAAAAAAATATAGACCGATAAGCTTGATAATCAATTGACTCCGGATAATGTGGAAAAACTAATTGTCGGAAGATTTGGAAAAACAAATTACGACCTCTACTTTTGTCATCCCTTCGCGGGGAACGTTGCTTTAACATATTGCTTTGCTCACCATAAATAAAGGTTAGAACTCCTTTATTTTTTTTTCGAAAAGTTTTAGAAAAAATTTGGAAAAGTGAGTTAGAAAGTGCGATATTTGCACACGCTTTCGGAAAAACGATAGAGAGAAGAGGGAAAAAGGCGGAGAGAAAGCGAGCTAAAAAAGACATTATCTAAGGAGAAGCGGGGTCTTGATATTGAGGGAAAAAGATAGATAAGAGTTATTTGACATGATGTAAAATATAGGACCGCATATAAGCAATTAGGCTTATATACGGTTGGTTTCTTGAATCAGAAGATTTAACTATGGAGAGTTTGATCCTGGCTCAGGACGAACGCTAGCGGCAGGCCTAATACATGCAAGTCGAACGGTAAGGTCTCTTCGGAGATACACGAGTGGCGCACGGGTGCGTAACACGTATGCAACCTACCCTTTAGCGGAGGATAGTCATTGGAAACGATGAATAATACTCCATGTTATCATAATACCGCATGGTATAATGATCAAAGCTCCGGCGCTAAAGGATGGGCATGCGCCCCATTAGCTAGTTGGTGAAGTAATGGTTCACCAAGGCAACGATGGGTAGCTGGTCTGAGAGGATGATCAGCCACACGGGCACTGAGACACGGGCCCGACTCCTACGGGAGGCAGCAGTAAGGAATATTGGTCAATGGGGGCAACCCTGAACCAGCCATGCCGCGTGCAGGACGACGGCCCTCTGGGTTGTAAACTGCTTTTATCTGGGAATAATTCGCTCCTATACGGAGTTTTGTAGGTACCAGAAGAATAAGCACCGGCTAACTACGTGCCAGCAGCCGCGGTAATACGTAGGGTGCAAGCGTTGTCCGGATTTATTGGGTTTAAAGGGTGCGCAGGCGGCTTTTTAAGTTAGTGGTGAAAGCGTCCAGCTTAACTGGATACCCGCCATTGATACTGGAAAGCTTGAGTCCGTCTGAGGAGATTAGAATGCGTGGTGTAGCGGTGAAATGCATAGATATCACGCAGAATACCGATTGCGAAGGCAGATCTCTAAGGCGGAACTGACGCTGAGGCACGAAAGCGTGGGTAGCGAACAGGATTAGATACCCTGGTAGTCCACGCTGTAAACGATGATCACTAGATGTTCGGACTTCGGTCTGAGTGTCCAAGCGAAAGCGATAAGTGATCCACCTGGGGAGTACGTTCGCAAGAATGAAACTCAAAGGAATTGACGGGGGCCCGCACAAGCGGTGGAGCATGTGGTTTAATTCGATGATACGCGAGGAACCTTACCTGGGCTACAATGCCTCTGACAGATTGTGAAAGCAGTTTTTCCTTCGGGACAGAGTGCAAGGTGCTGCATGGTTGTCGTCAGCTCGTGCCGTGAGGTGTTGGGTTAAGTCCCGCAACGAGCGCAACCCCTATCGTTAGTTGCCAGCAGGTTAAGCTGGGGACTCTAACGAGACTGCCTCCGCAAGGAGTGAGGAAGGCGGGGATGACGTCAAATCATCATGGCCCTTACGCCCAGGGCGACACACGTGCTACAATGGACGGTACAACGGGTAGCGAACTTGCGAAAGCCAGCCAATCCCAAAAAGCCGTTCTCAGTTCGGATTGGAGTCTGCAACTCGACTCCATGAAGTCGGAATCGCTAGTAATCGCGGATCAGCCATGCCGCGGTGAATACGTTCCCGGGCCTTGTACACACCGCCCGTCAAGCCATGGAAGCCGGGGGTACCTGAAGTCGATGTCAAAACTCGCCTAGGGTAAAACTGGTAACTGGGGCTAAGTCGTAACAAGGTAGCCGTACCGGAAGGTGCGGCTGGATTACCTCCTTTCTAGAGAGTTTGCATCGAGAGATGCAGATCAAACAAAACGTCAGCGTGTGCTGACACATAAAATTACCTGGTTTAGTTTCTAACCGAGGTTCTATATTTTACTTATGTTATTAAGAGTCAAGAAGGACAAGGATAACACGGGCTTGTAGCTCAGGTGGTTAGAGCGCTACACTGATAATGTAGAGGTCCGTGGTTCGAGTCCACGCAGGCCCACGAATCAGCCGCGGGAAAAGAGGGAATACCAAAGAGAAGAGAGAGCGGTAAGTTATTCGAGGGGGATTAGCTCAGTTGGCTAGAGCACCTGCTTTGCAAGCAGGGGGTCGCCGGTTCGAATCCGGCATTCTCCACAAAAAGACTCTTAATAAAAAGTATCAGCCTATAAGCAAGAGACGACCGGATTTTTGTGTCCCGGCCCTTTTGTAGATGATGCTTAAGCTTGTTAGGAGCGCGAAGATATTTGACATGTTGAAAGGAAGACACAGTAGCGAGAAAAGTAAAAGACGGACTTTATACGTGCGTATAAAAGAAGTCAAATAACAATTTTACTTGCAGCAATTCTTAGGAAGAAAAAAAAGAAGGATACACGGGGAATGCCTAGGCATCTAAAGGCGATGAAGGACGTGGCAAGCTGCGATAAGCTCCGGGTAGAGGCAAGCACTCCAAGATCCGGAGATTTCCGAATGGGGCAACCCAATAATCTCGAAAGAGAGGCTAACCCAGGGAACTGAAACATCTAAGTACCTGGAGGAAGAGAAAACAATAGTGATTCCCTAAGTAGTGGCGAGCGAACGGGGAATAGCCCAAACCATGGCTGTTAAGGCAGCTATGGGGTTGTAGGACCACATAATGAGAATCTGATCGAAGTCGAAGACTGTTGGAAAGCAGCACCGTAGCGGGTGATAGTCCCGTAGGCGTAATTGAAGTAGTATCAGGTGGTATCCTGAGTAGGGCGAGGCCGGTGAAACCTTGTCTGAATCTGGCGGCACCATCCGCCAAGGCTAAATACTCTTAGATGACCGATAGTGAACAAGTACCGTGAGGGAAAGGTGAAAAGTACCCTGCATAAGGGAGTGAAAAAGTACCTGAAACCGTGTATCTACAAACGGTCGGAGCCACTTAGTGTGGTAACGGCGTGCCTTTTGCATAATGAGCCTACGAGTTGCTCCTCAGTAGCAAGGTTAAGGTATTCAGTACCGAAGCCGCAGCGAAAGCGAGTGCGAATAGCGCGTATAGTTACTGGGGGCAGACGCGAAACCCGGTGATCTACCCATGGGCAGGATGAAGTCCCTGTAACAGGGGATGGAGGTCCGAACCAGTTGACGTTGAAAAGTCTTTGGATGACCTGTGGGTAGGGGTGAAAGGCCAATCAAACCGGGAGATAGCTCGTACTCCCCGAAATGTTTTTTGGAACAGCGTCGCGGTGAGTCTTATGGAGGTAGAGCTACTGATAGGGCTAGGGGGAGTCACATCCTACCAAACTCTGATAAACTCCGAATGCCATAAGATATACGCGGCAGTGAGGGCTAGGGTGCTAAGGTCCTGGTCCGAAAGGGAAAGAACCCAGACCATCAGCTAAGGTCCCTAAATGTATGTTAAGTTGAACTAACGAGGTTTGAGCGCTAAGACAGCTAGGATGTTGGCTTGGAAGCAGCCATTCATTTAAAGAGTGCGTAACAGCTCACTAGTCGAGCGCTTGAGCGTGGATAATAATCGGGCATCAAACATACTACCGAAGCTATGGATTTGCAGTTTACTGCAAGTGGTAGGGGAGCATTCTATGTGCGCGGAAGTTGGGGCGTGAGCCCTGGTGGAGCGCATAGAAAAGCAAATGTAGGCATAAGTAACGATAAAAGAGGTGAGAAACCTCTTCACCGAAAGACTAAGGTTTCCTATTCAATGCTAATCAGAATAGGGTTAGTCGGGACCTAAGGCGAACCCGAAAGGGGTAGTCGATGGCAAATCGGTTAATATTCCGATACTCATTTACACTGCGATGGGGTGACGCAGGCTTGAAACCACCGCGTGCTGACGGAATAGCACGTTAAAGGGTGTAGATATAGGGACGGTAGGCAAATCCGCCGACCCTGTCGAACCTGACAGTACTACAAGACTACGGTTGCGTAGAAAGTGTGGGTAAAGACTGCCGAGAAAATCCTCTAAGCTTCAGGTGTAAAAGACCCGTACCGTAAACCGACACAGGTAGTCGGGGTGAGAATCCTAAGGTGCTCGAGTGATCCGTGGCTAAGGAACTAGGCAAATTAGTCCTGTAACTTCGGGAGAAGGGACGCCCCTTTCGGGGGGCCGCAGAGAAATGGCCCAGGCGACTGTTTATCAAAAACACAGGGCTTTGCAAAGTCGAAAGACGCAGTATAAGGCCTGACACCTGCCCGGTGCTGGAAGGTTAAAAGGAGGGGTGCAAGCTCTGAATTGAAGCCCCAGTAAACGGCGGCCGTAACTATAACGGTCCTAAGGTAGCGAAATTCCTTGTCGGGTAAGTTCCGACCTGCACGAATGGTGCAACGATCTGGGCACTGTCTCGGCCACGAGCTCGGTGAAATTGTAGTTCCGGTGAAGATGCCGGATACCCGCTACGGGACGAAAAGACCCCGTGAACCTTTACTACAGCTTCACATTGACAATGGTTAAAGGATGTGTAGGATAGGTGGGAGGCTATGAACCGGGCACGCCAGTGTTCGGGGAGCCGTTGTTGAAATACCACCCTTTCTTTAATAGTTGCCTAACTTCTACGGAAGGACATTGTGTGGTGGGTAGTTTGACTGGGGTGGTCGCCTCCAAAAGTGTAACGGAGGCTTCCAAAGGTACACTCAGTATGGTTGGTAATCATACGTAGAGCGCAATAGCAGAAGTGTGCTTGACTGAGAGACAGACAAGTCGACCAGGAACGAAAGTTGGGTATAGTGATCCGGCGGTTCTGTATGGAAGGGCCGTCGCTCAAAGGATAAAAGGTACTCCGGGGATAACAGGCTGATCTCCCCCAAGAGCTCATATCGACGGGGAGGTTTGGCACCTCGATGTCGGCTCGTCACATCCTGGGGCTGGAGAAGGTCCCAAGGGTTGGGCTGTTCGCCCATTAAAGTGGCACGCGAGCTGGGTTCAGAACGTCGTGAGACAGTTCGGTCTCTATCTGTAGCGGGCGTAGGAAAATTGAATGGAGCTGACTCTAGTACGAGAGGACCGAGTTGGACTGACCGCTAGTGTACCTGTTGTGACGCCAGTTGCATTGCAGGGTAGCTATGTCGGGAAGGGATAAGCGCTGAAAGCATCTAAGCGCGAAGCCCACCATGAGATGAATTTTCCCTTGAGGGTCGTAGAAGATGACTACGTTGATAGGCGGTAAGTGTACGCATGGTAACATGTTCAGCTGAGCCGTACTAATTACCCGATAGATTTTCTTCCAGTGTTCCTACTCTTCGGAGTGGAATACTTCTACAAGATTGCTATTGCTACTGTGTTCTTCCTTCGACAAGTCAATAAGAACCAGACTTGTAAGACTGATGACAAAGGTTCGGGACTGCGAAAGCAGAGGGACTTTGATAAAAGAAGATCGAAAGATCAGAAAACAGCTTACAGGTACAAAGAATTGGTGTCCATAGCGCAGGGGTCCACCTCTTCCCATCCCGAACAGAGAAGTTAAGCCCTGCCACGCCGATGGTACTGCGGTAGAACGCGGAAGAGTAGGTAGACGCCTCCCTTTATAAGATACAAGCCCTCAGTGAAAGCTGAGGGCTTTGTCGTTTTAGAACTTTAGGGAAAGGAAAGAGAGAAATAGAAGATCGTAGCAGTAGGGACAGATTATAATCTGTCCCTACTTATACTGGCTAATTAAGTTTCCTGAGGGCTGCTTTGTACCTCAAATACAAAAAATAAGATATGTCATATTATTGCCAACCCAAAAATAGTCCCTAAAATATTGTAACCTCTCGTAACTAAGGACGTAAGTATACTATAGAAGCACTTTCTCGTGCTGAATATTTTTCTTTCTTGTATCTTTATTGTACATTAAGATAAATTATTCCCTTCCTATCCTAGCAAATAGCTTTACCTCATAAGGGCTTTATTTCCCTGTTCCATAGACGTTTACCTGGAATGCTGCAAACCCTTTAATAGGGTTCTTAATCAATACAAGCTTTTTCCTGCGGATCTAATTAGATCCTCCTTGACGCATTTATTCGTTAACTGCTGATTTACCTTGCTCAATGAAACGTCCAAAAATTTTAATTACGACAAACATTCCTTCATATGTTGAGTGGTTAGGACAAATATTTAAAGAAGGCTATGAAATTTTCTGGGAAGTACCTCAGAATCTTCAGCACAGCTTTCTCCGAAATCAGGTGGATATTATCATTTTTATCCCGGGTTCGTCCAACCTCAATATCCTTGAAGATCTCTTTAAGGTGTATGAGGATAAACCCATTTTTCTAATCAAACAAGAAGCTAAGCCTCAGGAAGTTGCCTATGCTTTTCGAAAAGGAGTTGATGATTTTCTGATAAACCCTGACCAGAATCAAATCCTGGAACTGGTAGAAAAACTCATAGAAAGAGGGGTAAAAAAGCCAACTAACAGTATAAAAGCTGTACTGAGCAGCCTGACGAATTTATTTAAACTGTCAAACAGATACGCTCCAGGCCCTTCGATTGCCCTTGCAAATTCTTCTTTGCATTTCAATTCTGTTCCCATCGGTATTTCTCATCAAGCCACAGAAAATTGGCGATATGAGGAAGAGGATTCTACTAGTATTGAAGTGAAACTGATGGGAAAACTTGAAATCTTTATTCAGGGAAAGAAGATGAGCAATCTACCTGGAAAGAAAGGACAGGGCTTATTAAGCTATTTGTTTTATCATCACCCAAGGCCGATAGCCCGCGAAATTCTGATGGAAACCTTTTGGCCCAAAGTGGCTACAGCCAGTTCCCGAAATAGCCTTAATGTAGCCTTGCATGGAATCAGAAAATCTTTTGAGAAGTTTTTACCGGATTCTGATATCCTTATTTATAAAAATGGAGCCTATTCCCTGAATCCTGAATGGGAAATAAAGGTCGATGTCAAGGCTTTTCTGGACCACTGGAAAAAGGGGCAATCCATGGAAAGAAGTACGGGAATAATATCCGCTATTTCCTGTTATGAGAAAGCCGCTTCATTTTATACCAATACGCTTTTAATGGATGATTTGTATTCCGAGTGGATACAACCTGAGCGTGATAATTTGCAGGAAACCTATCTGGCTATCCTCGAAAGGTTGATTGATTATCGCATAGATATGGAGGAATACAAACTGGCCCACCATTATGGAGAGCAGGCCTTAAGGCTCGATACTTGTAGGGAGCATATCCATAGACAAATGATGTTGGCACACTGCAAATCCGGGCGGCGCAATCAGGCGATTAGACAATATCAAAGATGTTGTGAGGTGCTCAAGGAAGAGCTGAATATTTCTCCAGCACCTAAAACGCAGGAAATGTTTGAAAAAATTCGATCTAATCAACTTTGCTAAATGATTAAATAATATGCGATTATAGGTGAATTTGAAGTCTATTTAAGCAATCCTTAAGTAGAATTTAAGTGCTATTTTAGTCTGAGCTTGTATCTTTTAGATTCATAATTGGAATACCAAGCTCTATCCTATGGTTTTACATAGATTATTCCAGAACCTCAAAGCTCAAATAGAAGCAAGTCTCCTGAATCTTGGTAGAATAAATGAAGAGTCTATTGAAGACTCAATTCCTATCTGCCAGTTTAACCTTTCCCCGGAAAAAGGCATTGAAAAATATATATGCCAATCAATTGATTACTTTTCTTTACTCCCTCCAGGTATTCTAGGACCTGAATTTATAAACCACTTTCCTCCGGGAGACTTTTATTTAGACGTATTTTTGGAGAGAAAAGGCAATGCTATTCCATTCGCTGAACTGGAGGTAGCCGATTCCCCTTTCTCCCTGAGTTTTTCCAGCCTTGTAGTTGGTGATAGTCCTATTCCTTCCGGTATGTACAAGATATGTATGCTTCTCACTTTTTTGCCTTATTCCGAGCCGGATGATGAAGTTTTTTGTCTTTTTCAGGAAATGGCTAAACTGATGATATACGGCAGTTCAACGGTAAGAAACTGATAAACGGATATATTCGTACCTATTCCTCGCCCCCTTTTCCTGGCTATCCAAAGAATCCTGTTAGTTCATAAGTAAAGCTGCTTAAAAAACACTTATTCTCCGCTTTTAGGAGTGCTTAATGATTGAATCCTCCTTTACTGTTCTTATGACTAATATAATTTCTTTAAGCAATTGTTTTGTGTTTAACTTATTGATATTGAGCAAGTTATAAGGATTAATTGAAATTAAATCGAATTTTAATCTGCTTTAAGTCTCATATAAGCATCTCTTAAGTAGGCCTTCCTAAGTTGTCTTTCGATTCGCACGCTCTTTAATCAAATTATCAATCCGATCGCGTCTGTTTTAAATTAAACATTGTGTGAATCCAAAACAGATACTATCAACAAACTTCATAGTTATGCCTTCACTCACATTTGAAAATGCTTTTACAGGTTCCTTTCTTATTACTAACGGTACTTTCAGCCTAGCTGAAGGAGCAGAAGATAGCACTGGTTTTCCTGGTGTTCCTGCTGTAGCTGAAGTAATTCAGACAGACCAATCCGCAACAGTTAATATCAACTGGGATGTAGGTGGTACCCTTGCTACTTTCTTGTCTGGTACCTGGAAAGGTGAAGTTTTCCTTGAAAAAATGGGCGGTGGTGAATTTGCTGGTGCAACTCCTTCAACCGTAATTTTTTACGAGCCATCGGCGACTACTTACAACTTGAATGTTGTCATTCCTGCAAACACTGTAGATGAAGGCATTTATAGAGTAGTTGTATGCTTGAGCCTGGAAGGAACTACCGGTACTCCTGGTCCTGTTGCAGCATTTGGAGATTTGGGATTAATCAAGTTCTACGAAGGATAAAATAGCCTTAGAGCATGAATACAATCCTGATTGGACAAAGATCTGATACTTTCGAATGATTGGATCTTGCAAACATTCATAAACCCGGCTCAATCTAATGATCCGGGTTTTTATTTAACCTTACTTACTATTAACAAAATTCATAGATATGGCCCATCAAAAATCAATAAATCGAATGACGAAGGCGGAATTGCTTGAGGAAGTCAGGAGATTAAAGGGAGAAATGAAGGATTTGATGGACTCTACCCAAAATCTGGTGGATCCGTCTCAACTGATTGATAATGAAGAAGTTTTGAAGCTTGAGGCAGAACGAGATGAATGGATGGAAAAGTCCATGATGCTGGAAGAAAGGAGTGAAAAGAGTGAAGCCGAATTGGCAAAACAGGAAGCTTTTCGAATGGAATTTGAGGAGAAATATAAAAACGAAAAGAAATCCTGGAATAAGCAGGAGAAAAGTCTAACTGCCCAATTGGATGAATTGAAAACCCAGCAGGAAAAACAGAAAACGGATACGGAAATGCCCATTAATTCTATGCATAAAGCAAGTTTTCGTCTGGATTTTTATAAACAAGATGAAGGAGAAGAGTTGAAAGGGAAGATAGAGCATTTAACAAGTCGACAGCGAAAAAACTTCTCAGGAATAGACGAGAATCTTATACAGGAATTTCTTTATAACCAGCTTGCCCATTTACTTCCGGAACCAATTGTTCGCGAGTCTGCTAAGGCAAAGTCTCAACAATCAAAGCCAGAACAAAAGAAGGCCGAGAAAAAGAGGAAAAAGACTCCCATTGTACAAGGAAAGTTAGAATTTCAGGTCGAGGCGGGTAAGAAAAGAAAAGTATCAAACCTATTGAATCGGAGAAAAACAACGATCCTTAGCATTCCCCTGAATTCTGATACGATAGATATTGGATCAGAAGAATATCAATGGAAGGCAAGATTATTTTCAACTTCCATGAGAGCTCGAGACCAAATAGTCATGCTGGGAAAATATGAGGGAAAAATCCTCGAAGATAGTCATATCGAAATCTTGATCCCTGGCTTACATATGCCTAAAGGACCCAATAGGGTTAATGCCAGTATCAATCTCTACAAGAGAGAAAATAATGACTTAATTCAGCAAGCCTCCTACGATCTGAGTGGACTTGCTTATGTAGAATAATAAATGCGTACCCTTTTTACCGCTAGTTCGGCGTGCTTAAGCTGGGACTTACGCCTACAGGCAAATGGGTACCCATGTGTTTGATGCTCATATCATCATCACCGATAACGACCATTTTCCTTGTCTTCCAATTGAATTTCCGAATATATCTCGGACACTTGGGACAAGTGAAAATGATCCAGTCGCCTTCACGACGGGAATTGCAAGTATGATGAGTCTCGGGGGAAATGGGGGGGAAGTTTAGCTCTTGACCTTTGTTCATAAGCATTTTTGTGTCAATAATTCTAACAGTATTGACTTCCCGGAATTATAAGTACAAGGCTAAAGTACTAATTTTCTGTTAATTAGCCTTCTGCTGTGGAAAAGTATTTTTTTTATCTGAAATGATTTGATGGATAAACTAAAGAAAGAGAATCAAGAGAGATTCTCTTTCTTGCAAAAAAAGGGCTATCTGTAAAAAATTATTTTTTTTGCTTCCAATGGCTATATTCTATTCCCAGGCTAATTCCTAAGGTGTTTCCCAATGAAGGAGTGTCATAATTGTGATCTATAGCACTAAGGCTTCTGTCTGCCCGAATTCCTGCTACCAGAGAGATATTATTTGAAACCTTAAAGTAGTTGGCCCATTCCAACATAAAGGCAGCGCTCAGGCCTTTGTAATCATAGAGCCCATAATTTGGTGGGGTCAATAGAAACTGTATCTGGGGCCCGAATCCCAGTCGGCCCATATAGTTATCCTTTCGGATTACTTTCCATCCAAGACTAACAGGTATTTTTATAAGATTGATATTGTGCCTGGGAAGGGGACAGCTAGGACCTACGCGATCTACAATAGGATCGAAAACAGCGCGATTTCCGGCCACAAATTCGGCACTGGGGCTACATTCAACCAGGCTGAAATTTCCTGCCTGATTAGAATAAAAATAACCAACACTGAGTTCCAGCTTTTTATTGATACTTTTGCTGGCTTCTATACCAAATGCCAGGCTGGGAATAACTCGCTCGGAGCTTGAGATAAAGCCTGCATCATAAGGATTCAGGGCAGAAACTTGTGGTTGAATACTCAGTCTTAGTGAAAATGCAGGAGCATCCTGAGCGCTCATAGCTGCTGGAAATAAGAGGAGTGCAGAGAAAATGTATAGTAGGAATTTATTCATCTTGGTTTAGGTTTAAAGATTGTAGTTGAGTCCCAGATGTAAACCTACGGCGCTATAACGATTGCTCAGGGAATTTTCATCAACATTTGTTATGGACTGGTCATATCTAAGGCTTCCCACAAAATCGAGGTGCTTACCCAGAACAAAATAGTGAGACCATTCGCCTACTATCCCCAGGCTTATCGGTTTGTAATCCGGTCTTCCTCTGCGAGACTCTGTAAAATTGATTTGGATTTGAGGGCCCAGATTGAATTTTGTCTGATAATTTTTTGCTTCGTGGATCTTGATCCCAGCCGTAAAGGGGATCTTCATGATATTGATCTTGGCTCTTCTTTGTGGGCAGGGATTGGGACCTATACGCAGGCAAAAGAAATCATCTGTATTACCTACCTGCTGAGAAAAATAATAGCCCAAACTCAATTGTACATTTGGACTGACCCATTTGGATCCTTCTACTCCAAAGCTGAAGCCTTGGTATCGAGCATTTCCTTCGGTAAAGTTATCCTCATACGGACTAAAAAAGGAAGCCTGAGGAGCTATGGTAGCCCTGATCGCGTGTTTAAAGCCTTCTTCTTCCTGCGCAAAAGCAACAGTTTGTAGTAAGAAAGTTAGAATGATGAAATAGCGGATGTAATATTTTTCCATGGGGAGCAGTGATACTTTCCTTCAAAACGGGAAGAAAAGTAATACTGCTGCATGCAGGAATCAAGGAATGTTAAAATTGGAGTTCGAAAAGCTCTGCCATCACTCCGGATGGGTCCTGGTGGAGATGGCCATCTCCATCCTGTTTTTCAGAAGAACCCAGGAGAAATTCATAGTAGTTGGCAGGCTCGATAATGATATATGCGTAATGCCCCAATTCATGTTTGCAGTCTGGTAGACTCGCATCAGTAGCCAGGGTAATCTTTACAGCATTAGGTTGAGGGGGAAGGAGGAGCAAACCTCTCTCAGCTTCCAATTGTACAGCAAGCATAGCATCTCCCTTGTGATCTACATAGCGAATATGGGTGTCCCCCAGGCTTTCGTAAGAGGAGAATCGTACCTTTGAACCGATATAAGCATAAACTTTCCCCTCAGAGACTTCCTGCATTTCATTTAGCCAACTGAGAAGATCCTGACTATGCTGCTTGATCATTTCTATTTTCTTTTCCGTCTCTACCGCTAGATACTTGTATTTACGATAGAGATGCTTTGCAGCCTGGTATTTCTTTTTTACTTCTTTATATTTCTCCGGCTTCTCCTCTCTCAATTCATCCAGCGCATGTTTATATACCTGCATATACGCTTTTGAATTGTCTCTCCGCATAGCATCCGCATTCACCAAATAGCTATCATCTACATAAGCTTCAACAGAGGCAGGTTTTACCTGAGGCATTCCCAGAGAAATAGATAGAGCCAGGAAGGTTAACATTAAGGTTATAATTACCCGCATATTGTAAAATTAAGATAATCTTTTGTTAACATAAAATTAATATACGAAAATTTTTGCCAGATGTTCATGGCCGAAAAGAGGATTTCATCTCGGGATTTTCCTGTAGCTTTTTTCAGAAACTGGTGAGGATTAGAAAATAAATTCCTGTAATTTTGTTTGGTGGGGTGATCATCCCTCTGACCTGAAGGATTAATAGCTATATGCCAGAATCAAGCAAGAAGCGTAAAATTTACGTACTAGATACCTCCGTCATTCTCCATGATAATAATGCGATCAACAATTTTGAAGAGAATGATATCGCCATTCCCATTACCGTATTAGAAGAACTCGACAATTTTAAACAGGGCAATTCTTCCAAAAACTTTGAGGCTCGGGCATTTATCAGATTTATCGATAGATTTTCCGGAAAATTCACCTTGCAGGACTGGGTTCCTATAGAAGGAGAATATAAAGGCCGCTTTCGCGTCATAATGCCAAAAGCAGAAAGACAGGTAGATGCGGAGGTTATTTTTGATGAAAAGAAGCCAGATCACAAAATCCTCAATTCGGCACTTTCTCTCAAAGAAGAAGAACCGGATTGTAAAGTAATTCTGGTCACCAAAGACATAAATCTGAGGCTAAAAGCCAAGGCGCTCAATTTGCCTGCTGAAGATTATGAAACGGGTAAGATAAAAGATGTAAAGAACCTGTATACAGGCAATGCCCTTCAGGAACATGTTTCTGCAGATACCATCAATAAGATTTTTGAGAAAGGAAGCATAGATGTGGACAAGGTATTGGATGAGAAACCTTTCGATAACCATTACTTTATCCTGAAAAATGGAACTCAGTCTACCCTGACTGTTTACAATCCCGAGAATAAAAGCCTGGATCGGGTAGAAAAGCAAACTGCTTTTGGGATCAAACCCAAAAATGCTGAGCAAACCTTTGCTTTGCATGCAATCCTCAACCCGGAGATAAAACTTGTCACGTTGCAAGGAGTTGCCGGAACAGGGAAAACCCTCTTGGCCTTGGCGGGAGCCCTGGAGCAAAAGCAGAATTTTCGACAAATCCTGATTGCCAGGCCGGTTGTTCCTCTGAGTAATAAAGACATTGGCTACTTGCCGGGAGATATTACCTCCAAACTCAATCCTTATATGGAACCCCTTTGGGACAACCTGAAGTTTATCAAGAATCAATTTTCTCCTTCTGAAAAACGCTATAAGCAGATCGAAGGGATGGTCGAAAATGAGAAGATTGTAATCACCCCGCTCACCTACATTCGGGGTAGGAGTCTGTCAAAAGTATTCTTCATCATTGATGAAGCCCAAAACCTCACACCTCACGAAATTAAGACGATCATCACCCGGGCTGGAGAAAATACCAAATTGATTTTTGCTGGAGATATCAAGCAAATAGACACTCCTTATCTGGATGCTCAAAGTAATGGGCTCTCTTATGTGATTGATAAGCTAAAGGGGCAAAGATTATTTGCCCATATGACGCTTGAGAAAGGAGAAAGATCGGAATTGGCCAATCTGGCTACAGAACTGCTATAAGTTATAATGTATAGCCTGCTTTGCTCTTTCCGCTGAACTACATCCGGAAGGCTTTTGGGCTATATTGTGGATAAGTGTGTGGATAACCTCTGGATAAGTCCTATTTGTCCACAGCTGTACTCCGGAAATTCAACATAAAATGAAGGACATAAGCCATAAAGTTGAGCGACTACTGGAGGAAACGCATGACAATTTCCTGAAAGTAGGAGCCCATTTTGCAGGCAAAGGAGATCTGCTAATGGTAGAAGAAATCCTCAGGCAAAGACCTCATTGGCTCAAATTTCGAGGCTCGCATGGGAGGAGTATGCTTTGGGAAGCTGTGAATCATGGCAAAATCGGAAGTGTACAGTATTTGTTGGATCGCGGAGCTGAAATCGAAGCGCCTGGGTGTCATTTTAGTGAGCAATTGGTTGAAATCAGCCCTTTATGTTTGGCTAAGTCTAAAGGAAATCGGGCTATGGAAGAAATTCTGCTAAAATATGGTGCGAGCTACGACATTTACAGTGCGGCTTTTTTGGGGGATGAAAAAGCTTTTCTGAAAAAACTGAATAACAATCCGGAAGTTTTGGATCGTATTCATCCACTTGCCTGGACAGAGGAAAAAACAGCCCTGATTTTTTATGTGGTGGCTGGAGAAAATCAAAACATACTGCATGAGATGGGAGAAAGAGGGGTGCTAATCGCTCCCTTTAGTCATTGGTTGTTGAAATTTGCCTATTGGAAGGAGAATTGGGATTTGATAGAAATGCTGGTAAAATATGGAGCTGATCCCAAAGAACTGATTATCTCGGATCCCTTGAAAAAGGAGGAGTATGAACGTTTGAAGGCTTTGGGATTTGAAATAGATATCAATCGCCCAAATAAAATGGGTTGGCCTCCGATCGTTTATACGAGTAGGGGAGACAATGGCGAACATCCGGAAGAAATCCAGGAGCTCATAGATGCGGGTGCTGATATAGAGGCCGTAAATTCAAAAGGAAAAACAGCCTTACATACTGCTGCTAAGGCAGGCTTTGCCAAGGTCATCGAAGTATTGCTGAATAATGGAGCAAATATCGAAAGCAGAGACTTTCAGGAAGAGACGCCTCTTTTTAGCGCTTTTCGATCTTCCATCAGGAAAAAGGACAAGCTTGTCGAAAGCATCAACTTCCTCCTTGATAATGGAGCCGATCTCGAGGCTAAGAACAGGAAAGGGAAAAGCGCAAAAGATATCTTGCTTGCGCGAAAAGATGCTGCCGAACTTCGGGAAAAACTGAAAAGGGATATCTAGCGGGTTTTTGTCTTCCTCATGCGTTTTACTTCAAATTTGGGAAGGGCATATAGAAAGCCGAAAGCCTCACTTCCTTTTCTCGTTAAGGTCTTGTGATGGATTTTGTGCGCTCTGATCAGGCGATTGATGTAGGAGTTTTTGAAATTGTATTTCACCTTTATTCTCCTGTGTATGATCACATCGTGAAAGATGAAATAGAACACTCCATAAAAAGTAATCCCGACTCCAACAGGCAACATCCAGTTTTGATTCTGGATACCTAAGATGATTAAGACAGCTGCTGCGACTCCATAGAATAGAGATACCAAATCATTCCACTCAAACCATCCGGGGTTTACACTATGATGAGATTTATGCAGAAACCATAAGGGGCCATGCAAAATGTATTTATGCATGATCCAGGCCCAGCCTTCCATGGCAATACAGGTACCAACAAAAATGGATATTTGGAGAAAAAGAGTCATAATCAGTCAATTCCCTATTAAAACCAGCTTTCCCTAAGAATGGTTTTAAGATAAGCAGAATTCTATATGATAGAATAGCTTTATTCTCCGAAAAGAACCGCGTGCAGGCGTTCTACGGCCTTTGAGGCATGTATCTGCCCTACCACAAAGCCCAAATTGATATCAGAGGCTCCCTGAGAGATCATTTCGATGGGAATATTTTCTTTTGCCATCACATCAAAGACTTTACCAGCGACTCCTACGCCTTTTCTCATACCTTCTCCCACCAGACAAATGATAGAAAGATCTTTATCCACCCGAACCTGAGCAAATTCAGATAATTCATCAACAACTGCCTGGATATTTTGACCTGCATCCACAGTAACTGTCACAGATACTTCTGAAGTAGAAACCATATCTACAACGACCTGATTTCTGGAGAAGATATCAAAGATCTTTGCCAGGAAACCAAAAGCATCCAGCATGCGAAGGCTATAAATATTGATCAGGGAAACGTTCTTTTTGACAGAAATAGCTTTAACCGTAGTCGTACTGGTAGGAGAATCCGAGAGGATACGTGTTCCCGCATGTTGGGGATTCGCCGTATTTTTAACAACTACCGCTATGTCTCTATCCATTGCAGGGCGAATGGTTTTTGGGTGCAGGACTTTGGCTCCGAAATAGGCAAGTTCTGCAGCCTCTTTAAAAGAAACAACGGGTAGATTATGTGCAGATTGTACAATGCGAGGATCTGTGCTTAAAATCCCATTTACATCTGTCCAAATCTGAATTTCCTCTGCACCTACAGCCGCACCAATAATGGCAGCTGTATAATCACTCCCTCCTCTTCCAAGTGTAGTAATTTCAGCTTTATCATTATGGCCAATAAATCCGGTTACGATGGGGAGGTGATCAAGGGCATGAATATTTTTCCCAAGCGCTTCGAAGGCCCTCGGTAAAGGAAGTGCATTCTGGAAATTATTATCGGTATACATTCCCAGATCATATGCAAAGTGATGCTTTGCCTTTACTCCCTTATTTCTGAAATGCGCGGCAACCAATTGGCAGGAAACCCTTTCTCCAAAGGATACCAGGTAATCCGAGGTTCTGGGGCTGATCTCTCTGATCATCATGATCCCCATAAGCAGAGATTCCAGTTCCCGATGCATATCATCGATGATATGTTCATCCAGTCCAAGACCCGCAATTACGGTCTCATGCTTGGCTTTTATCTTGCTGATGTCCAGAGAACCTGCCAGGGCATTCTGACCAGCTTCTATCAAGAGGTCAGTGACCCCTCCAACAGCTGATACCACTACGATTGGCTTCTTTTCCAGCAAAGGACTAACAATTTGATAGACTTGCTCAATTCTTTCAGGAGACCCGACTGAGGTTCCTCCAAATTTCATGACAATCATGGCCTTTGTTTGCTTTGTAATTCAGGCAGCGAATCTACGCAGGAGACCGCTATTTTCACAATTTCGGAGAATATTGAAGAGAATATTTGCTGCTCATAAATAGAAATGTACCTTTGAAGACCAATTCTTTGCCCTATGTCCGAGCTTTTTCAGACGGATCTCTCTCTTATACAATGGTTCATTTTCGCTTTTGCAGGTCTGTTGACAGGCGTTATAAATACCCTGGCAGGCAGTGGATCACTTATCACCCTTCCTATTTTCATTTTTATATGCGGCTTGCCAGCTGATGTAGCCAATGGTACCAATCGTATAGGAGCCCTTTTTCAAAGTGCAACGGGTGTTCGTGCTTTTCAAAAACAAGGGGAACTCCATCTGAAAGGAATCGTTTGGATAGCCGTACCTATCGTTTTGGGAGCAGCGCTGGGAGCTCGTATAGCTGTAAGTCTTGATGAGCAGATGATGAATTACAGCATCGGCGGTTTGATGGTTTTTATGTTGATCGTGCTCTTGATCAATCCCAAAAGATGGATCAGAGAAACAACGGCTGATGTGCAGAAACATAAAAGACCTTTAAATATCCTGGCTTTCTTTCTCATTGGAATATATGGAGGCTTTATACAGGCAGGAGTTGGGATTTTTCTATTGGCAGGTCTGGTTTTGCTTTCCGGATACAGTTTAAAAGCATCCAATGGAATAAAATTAGTGGTTGTGTTCCTGTTTAATATTCCGGCCATCTACATCTTCCTCAGGATGAATCAGATTCATTTTGGATATGGAATATCTATGGCTGTTTTTCAATCAATAGGTGCTTATCTCGGGGTAAAATGGATCTCTCAGATCCCCAATGCCAATGTCTGGATTCATCGGCTGTTGATTCTGATTGTAATAGCCTCTGCTTTCAAGTTTCTGGGAGTCTATTCCTGGCTGTATGTCCAGTTTTTCAGCTAAGCCATATTTTCTCCATTTAAAGGAATTATACTCAAATCTTGGAAAAGTTTTCTTTTCTCTTGGGCTTTTACGAAGAGAAAGCTACTCTGGTCTTTGATTGGCACTGGATTTGTCCGATAAATTAAAATACTTGGGCTTAGATAAGAGCTACCTAATTTTTCGGAAATGAATATGCGTTACCTGGGGATTTTTATCCTTTCTTTTTCTTTTCTTTTTACCGCTTGTGAACCAGATGGGCCCGGTACCGGAGGAGATGATTTGGATTCTAAATTGATTGCGCAATTATTGATTGCAGGAGGGCAGGAAGGAATTCGGGCATTTCAACTTCCAGAGGATGGTCTTACGGCACTTATCCCTCAAGACCCTCGTAATCCCATTACTCCAGAAAAGATTGAACTGGGAAAACTATTATTTCATGAAACGGGACTGGGTTCTAATCCGCTGAAGGTTCAGGGAGAATATACCTATTCTTGTGCCAGCTGCCATCATGTGGCTGCAGGTTTCCAGGCAGGTGTGATTCAGGGAATCGGTGAAGGAGGATATGGTTTTGGGACGAAAGGGGAAGGAAGAGTTCCTATGCAGGGATATAGCAGCCTGGAATTGGACGTTCAACCCATCAGGTCTCCGGCGGCACTAAATCTGAGTTGGCAGGAATTGATGCTCTGGAATGGTCAGTTTGGGGCGACAGGAGATAATATTGGGACAGAGCAAAGTTGGGAGTTTAACACTCCGAAAGAAGCTAATTTTCTAGGCTATCATGGAATAGAGACTCAGGCGATTGCAGGTATGAGTGTTCACCGAATGGAAGTAGATAGCAGCTTCATTGAGCAAAAAAACTACAAAGCTTTATTCGACGCAGCTTTTCCCCTGGAGGATGAGTACAGAAGATATACAAAAATAACTGCCGGACTTGCAATGGCTGCTTATGAAAGAACCATTATGGCAAATCAATCTCCTTTCCAGCAGTGGTTGGCAGGTGATTTGGAAGCCATGAGCAGCAAGCAAAAAGAAGGAGCTTTACTCTTTTTCGGTCAAGCAAATTGTGTCAGCTGCCATAAGGGGCCTGCCCTGAATTCTATGGAGTTTTATGCCCTGGGAATGAATGATCTGCCCGAAGCAGGTACCTATGGTGATGGAGTTGATGAAGCTACCCGTCTGGGAAGAGGAGGATTCACGAACAATCCTCAGGATAATTACAAATTTAAAGTTCCTCAACTATACAATCTAAAGGATTCCAAATTCTACGGGCATGGAGGTAGTCTAACTCGACTGAGGGATGTGGTTTCCTATAAAAACTCGGGAGTAGCAGAAAATCCTGCTGTGCCGGCTCAACAATTGGCTATAGATTTTGGGCCTTTGGGTTTGATGGAATCAGATATAGATGCCATCACTGAATTCATTTCTGAGGCGCTCTATGATCCAAATTTGAGTCGATATGTGCCTGCACAAACGCTATCAGGCCTGTGTTTTCCAAATAATGACACCCAATCTCAGCAGGATCTAGGCTGTCAATAGGGATCAATTTTGGTATAGATACGGACAAAGTTCTACCAATTTATTGGGTATATTTGTAGATGCACTTCTCAGGATAGCAGGAGTGTACTCAACTTATAGCCGCTTATGCAAAGAATTCTATTCTCAATTATTCTTTCCCCCCTATTTTTTATTTTCCCTTCAACACTCAGCGCTCAGTTTAGCTGTGATTCCAGTCGTTTTCTTATCGAAGTATTTGACTCTGTTGAGGTGAGTACCGGAATTGAGTACGGTATGAATGGTCGAGCCCTATTGATGGATGTATATGAGCCCAAAGGAGATACGATGTCCGAGCGACCTTTATTAGTATTGGCCTTCGGGGGATCCTTTGTATTTGGAAACCGGGATGATGGCTACATGCAGGAATTGGGGACTACTTTTGCAAAAATGGGCTATGTGGTAGCCTCCATAGACTATCGTGTTACGACAAGTCTTATAACCAATCCTTCCAATGCCAACTTCTACGGAGCTGTACTTAAAGCTACTCACGATATGCGGGCCAGTGTTCGCTACTTTAGGAAGGATATCGCTGAAAATGGCAATACCTTCCGAGTAAATACGGATTTGATCTATGCAGGAGGCGTTTCTGCTGGTGGAATTACGGGCATTCATTTGGGATATTTGAGAGACCTGAGTGAGTTTCCGCCTGAAATGGATACTACAGGAGTCGGTGGGGTAGAAGGCTTGAGTGGAAATCTGGGATATTCCTCCGAAGTAGCAGGCATCATCAATTATTGCGGAGCCATAGGAGATTCCGTCTGGATCAATGCGGATGAGGTTCCTATGCTGAGTATGCATGGGAATAATGATGCTATCGTTCCGTATGAGAGTGGGGCAGTAGTTCTCTTTAACGCAAATTTACCGGTAGATGGAAGTGCAAGCATGAAAATCAGGATGGAGAATGAAGGAATTGAAAATCCCTTTCTGACCTGGGAGGGAGCTGGACATACACCTTTTCTGACTGGCTTTAGTAATACACCAGCCCTTTATATGGATTCTTTGTTTAGTTTCTCCTCTTCTATTTTATATGGATGGGTATGTGATTATTATAGCAATACCACAGCTATTGAACCTTCTCTAGCAGAAGAATTACACCTAAAAGTATTTCCTAATCCTGCTACTGAATACATCCAGGTTGAATGGGATCGCTTTAGTCAGAGAGAACTTGAAATTGGTCTATACAATATCAATGGACAGGCCCTGGGAGTATCTCAGGAAGATTATGGAAATGGGATCAGAATTTACCGGCAAAGCCTCCCTCCCGGTTATTATCTGATTTCTTTGGAAGATCCTAAAAGCCGGAGGAGATTTTATCAAAACGTTTTGCTCCGATAGTCGTATCTTTGCCAGAGATATAATCGAAATGGCGAGAATTGTAATTGGTCTATCAGGAGGAGTGGATTCCAGTGTAGCAGCTCATCTGTTACAACAGGATGGGCATGAAGTTATCGGCCTTTTTATGAAAAATTGGCATGATGACTCTGTGATTATCAGTGATGAATGTCCCTGGATAGAGGATAGCAATGATGCCCTGAGTGTGGCTCAAAAACTAGGTATTCCTTTTCAGACCATTGATTTGAGTGAGCCCTATCGCGAACGCATCGTAGATTATATGTTTGCAGAGTATGAAGCCGGGCGTACACCCAATCCAGATGTGCTCTGTAATCGCGAAATCAAGTTTGACATCTTTTTAGAAAGAGCCCTGCAACTAAAAGCGGACTTTGTAGCTACGGGTCATTATTGCAGAAAGGAATCTTTCGAAAAGGAAGGAGAGACCGTATATCAATTGCTGGCAGGCAAAGATGGAAACAAGGACCAGTCCTATTTTCTTTGCCAACTTACCCAGAAGCAATTGAGTCATGCTTTATTTCCCATCGGACATTTAAGCAAGCCAGAAGTACGTGAAATTGCTGAATCTCTGGATTTGGTTACTGCCGGGAAAAAGGATTCTCAAGGCCTCTGCTTTATAGGAAAAGTCCGACTTCCGGAATTCCTCCAACAACAACTCAAGCCCAGGAAAGGCAAAATTGTAGAAATCGATGCCCATGCCGATTTGTATAAAGAAAGAGTACTGAGTCAGGCCGAGGAAAATCGTCATGCCTACTTGAAGAGAATTTCTACTCCTTATGTCTATCAAGCTTCTGATGGACAAGAGGTCGGAGAACATCAGGGAGCTCATTATTTTACCATTGGTCAAAGAAGAGGATTGAATGTAGGAGGGAAAGCCGAACCTTTATTCGTGATCGCTACGGATGTAGAAGAAAATATTATCTACACAGGTATGGGAGCTGAGCATCCCGGACTAAACAAACAGGCCCTTTTTATTCAAAAAGAAGATATACACTGGTTAAGAGAAGACCTTGAACTAAGCGCAGGGGAAAGCCTGGAGCTGGATGTTCGGATTCGATATCGTCAACCTTTACAAAAGGCAAAACTTTATCGAGAGGAAGAAGGTTTGTATATAGAATTTGAGGAACTGCAAAGGGGAATTACCCCTGGACAATTTGCAGCCTGGTATAAAGGTGAAGAATTGATAGGTTCAGGAGTGATTACTTATTAAGCCCAGAGAGCTACTACAAGAATTATCATATGATCAAGAAGATTTTTAAATGGATTGCAATCGCAATTGCGGCTTTGCTCGCCATTGCGGTGATTGGTATTTGGGCAATGGATAAAGAAGTGCCTGCTGGTGAAGAAGGACCGGAAGCTGAAGCCCTGGCCGAAAAAATGATGACAGCTGTTAATTGTGCAGCCTGGGATAGCATCGGAGCTGTAAGCTGGAGTTTTGCAGGAATGAATCAGCATCTTTGGGATAAAGACCGCCATTTCGCCCAGGTTGAGTGGGGGGATGGCATGCGAGCTTTGGTCGATATCAATGAACAATCCGGAAAAGCCTATAAGGATGGAGAAGAGTTGACAGGAGAAGCGGCAGCTGAAGCCGTAGATGCAGCCTGGAAAATGTGGGTAAATGATGCCTATTGGCTCAATGCGCCTTGTAAGGTGAAAGATCCGGGTACCAGCAGATACCTGGTAAAAGAAGAAGATGGATCGGAAAGCTTATTGGTAAAGTACTCGACAGGAGGAGCTACTCCGGGAGATCAATACCTGTGGGAACTAGATGATAGCGGAATCCCTACTGCCTATAGTATGTGGGTTTCTATCGCTCCAATTGGCGGATTGAAAGTTAGTTGGGAAGGATGGCAGGAACACTCACTGGCCAAACTTTCCACCACTCATGAAGGCTTAATTACGCTGGTTCTTGATCAGATTAAAACAGCCGATAGCCCTGCTGAACTAAGTGGGGGAAGCGATCCTTTTGCTGCTTTGGAAAATTAACCTAGGATTTTTTGAGAGCTCGGGCGGCTAGTGCTGCCCCTATAATTCCTGCATTATTCAGGAGGGTAGCTGGCATTACCTTGACCGGCGCATCGATCTGTTCATCGAATTTATGAAAGCGTTTGCTTGCACCGCCTCCAATGATAATTCTATCAGGATAAAAGAGGCGATTGATATGATGCAGGTATTTGTTGAAACGCTTGCCCCAATCATCCCAACTCAGGTCGAGGCGTTTGCGAGCGGCATCTGAACAATATTTTTCGGCTATATCTCCTTTGAAGTGAAGATGTCCCAATTCAGTATTTGGAACCAAAACACCATCGAGGATAATTGCACTACCAATTCCAGTACCTACAGTAAGGAGCATAGTAACCCCAGCTTTTCCTTTACCTGCACCGAAAATAGCTTCTGCCAATCCTGCTGCATCGGCATCATTGACAACCTTTACCGGACATCCGGTTTCTTCGGCAAAAAGCTTCTCGATATTTTGTCCTATCCAGCTTTTGTCAATATTTGCTGCGGTTCGGGCAACTCCATTCTGGCTTGCAGCAGGAAATCCACAACCAATGGGTCCCTTCCAATCAAAATGTTTCACGAGTTTTCCTACTGTTTTGGCAACTGCCTTGGGAGTGGCGGGCTGAGGCGTGTCAATGCGATGTCTTTCTGCCAGGATTTCTCCCGTTTTGAGGTCAACGATATTACCTTTAATACCAGAACCTCCAACGTCAATACCGAGTACTTTCACCTTGGGTGTTTTGTTAAATGAAGTCCAAATGTAGGCTAAAAAGAAGAATTAATCCAACTCAATCAAATTGTCCGATAACACCAGCATCACGACAGATGTTTTTGAGCTGTAGCCTGAACTTATAGGGAATGAGGTGTTCAAAGCGTTTATTCTTGTTTTTGAGGGAACGCTGGATAAAGAATTTATACTCACCTTCAGCATCCTGGAGGTTTTTCTCCAGTTGGGCCATTTGGCGCAAGAGTTCATCTATGCTTCGGATGTATTTATCAGTGTTCATTGATTAAATATACGACTTTCAAAGTGAAAAAATAAATTGACTTTTAAGCAATTATTTCTCTCTTTCCATTCCCAGAATTTCTTCCGCAAAGCTTATACTTTCATCCCGAACCTCCTCCCAGGAGGCAGACCAAATAGAGGAGGCTATACAGTGATCTCCGGCTTCCGGAAAATTTCGAAGCCTTTTCCATTCCGGATCAGTTCCCAAAGATTCATACATGCTCAGGATATGCGGAACAGATACAGTTTTATCCTGTTCTTCCTCATTTTTATAGTAATATCCTACGAAACAGGGCTGTTTTACTCCTTTAAATATTTTGGCGGACATGGTGTGCTCGATCATACTTTTTAATTGTACGGCCGCTTCTAATCGGTAAAAATTGTCCCAATATGGACTTTGCTTATCCTCTTTGGTTTCACTTCTTCTATACTTATCCCGCAAAACCATACGAGCAATTTGCAATCCCCAGGGGCGACTCAATAACCAGGTTTTTTTGTCGAAAAGTTCCACATTGGGAGAGAGCAGGATCAAGCCATGAATATCAGGGAAATGAGCGGCCAAATAAAGGGCGATGCTTGCACCGGTAGAAGTCCCCATCAAAATCACTTTTTCACCGATCCTTTTTCCCACTGCAAAAGCTTCTACCGCCGACTTCAGAAACTCTTCCTGTTGAAAATCGAGCAGAGGTTCTTCGCTAGTTAATCCATGTGCATGCAATCGGGGCAGGTACAGGTTGCAGGAAAAATATTCGGCAAATGCCTTATGAACCGGATCGCCATCCCCTAAACTGGCTGAAAATCCATGTAGATAAACAATAGCATATTCGGTTTTCTCTGCCTGAACGTCTGACCAAATGATACGGGCTTCATTGTCTGGGCGGATATTGTCAATATCAGCCTCACGTGCAGCTATCTCTTCTGATATTTCAAATAAATGGGAAGGCAGCTTAGGTAGGTCGAGATCATACTGAGGGGCTTCAGGTTTTGGGCCCAGCAAATAAATGATCAATAAAAAGAGGAAAGGCAGTATAACGCCCAAAAGCCAAATCATGAGTAGGGGTAGAAATATCTCTTCAAAGTAAAAAAATATATTAAGCCTTGAAAGTCCGCTAAGCACCGGCTCCTGCTAAAAGATCAATAGCTGCTTTTATGCAGATCACAAACAATTGCGTATTTTACATAAACGTTAATATCCTGATTGTAGAAAAAAGCCCTCTAAGCAAGCTATAGGTAAGGCTAAAATTGGTGCTTGAACTCAGGACCTGGAAAAAGAAAACCCAATGAACTACTCTCTAAGAAGCTTACTATGGATGGGCGTGGCTGCAGAAATTGCCATTTTTGCCATTTCTTACGCGATGGCTCCATCTTTAGAAGAAACAGTTAGGTATTCAGCCCGATTTTCTGGACGTCTTTCGGCTTTTGTATTTCTCTTTACCTTCTATCAGTTTGCCCGTGATTATCCTCAGCCGGTCAAAGAAAATAAAAGACTTAGAAACTGGCTCACTACTTTTGCGGTTTTGCATGTGATTCATTGGGGCTTCCTGGCTAGCAATGTTTATCTGAATAATATTCCCCTTGAAGCTGTGAAAATAGCCGGAGGTGCCTTGGGATATTTAATGATTGTACTCGCTCCTTTTTATCTACATAAATTGAAGCTTAAATTTCAACTTCCTTATTTCTATTATGTTAGTCTGGTGATGATCCTGACCTATGTTGCGCGGGCGAAAGGGGATTTTGAAGGGGCGGAACCTTCCTGGTTTCATTTTACCATGCTGGGATTATTTATTGGAGCTTGTGCCCTGTTTGGATATTGGATATTTAAAAAATCACGGAAAGAGCTGGCCGCCTGATTCTGATATGTGTAGGAAAAGCTGAGGGAAGGAAATCTTTAAGCTGAATGGGAAGCCAGGCGAAAAGGAATCAAAGAGGAAAGTTTTCCTCCTATTAGATATATCGTACACCTAAGATACTCCTATGGAAAAATCCTATAGAAATTTGGGATTTATCATGATTTTATTGCTCCCCCTGAGCTTCCTGGCTTTTTACAAATCCTATTTTGCTTTATTTCCCTCTTTTGGAGAGAACATCAATACCTATATCCATTTACACGCTTTTATAGCAACTATCTGGATATTGATGCTGATTGTCCAACCCATCCTGATAAGAAACCGAAGGAATGATTTACACAAGAAAATTGGAAAAGCTTCTTATGTGGTTTTTCCCTTACTGATTCTGTCTTTTCTGCCTCAGATGATCCGAATCCTAAATTCAGATCAGCCTGAAGGCTTATTTTTTCCACTGAGTGATTGTATATCTCTACTTATCTTTTATTCCCTGGCCATTTACCATAAAAAAACGCGCTCCAAGCATATGCGTTATATGATTGGTAGTGCCCTGGTATTTCTTGGCCCAACGATAGGAAGGATAGGACCTGGCGTATTCGGATTATCTCCGACTTTCACCCAACACCTTCAATATGGAGTTATCTATTCAATATTGGCAGCTTTGATACTTCTTGACAGAAAAAAGGGAAAGAAATATCAAGCCTACCTGCTGATTTTAGGCGTTTGGGTAGTCCATCAATTGGCCTTTACCCTGATTTTTTAGGAAAGAAAATTTATTTTCCTGACTAATTGCTCTTCGTCATATAGGAGGAACCCGTAGCCTTTTTGGGATGCATGATAAAGGCATATTTGACAAAATTGCTAAAGTCTGAGTACCTCACCCAAATAAAGCCTTTATTGCCCCAGCGTTTCCCCCAACTATTCATGATTTGAAAAGCACCTCCGTATTTATGATCATCGAAAGCGACTATACACATCGCATGACCATAATAATTGCGGGTATTTCGCGATTCTCTGACTTTCCATACATCATATCCGTCCGCATTTTCAAAACTGGGGGTACAACGCATACCAACAATTACTGGTAAGCCATCAGCCAGAGATTTTTTGATGGCCATTACTTTTTGCTGTGCCGGTTCTTTGTAGTAAAACAGGCGTTGGTAATCGGCAATTTTGTAACGAGAGGCAGATGCATAGGCCACTCTACTCAGGGATTTAGGGCAGATTTGTTCTACTGCCGAAAATTTGGCTGCGCCTGTCTTTTGCATCACTTGCAGGGCATGCTCTATAGATGTCGGCTCATAACAGGATTGCTTGGGAGCAATGAGTTTGTAAATGAAGCCGGGAGCAAAGGCATTTTTGTTGATTTTTCCTCGATCGGTCCAGCCCTGTTTTCGAGCTTCCATAATACTGCGAGCCGCATAGGCACTTGCCCAGCCCACGCAATTATTATAAGAACCTTGATCTTTAGGATCAGGAGCATAGGCCTTGAGAGAGACCGAGGATGCTAGTTTGGTTTGCGTTAAAGTTGAAAGGTAATCCTTGGCGTATGGAACCTTATAATAACTTTCGTCATCAAAAAGGAGTCCGCCTTTGAGAGGAATTTGAGCCTGGAGTAATGGGGAAATCGCAAATGCTAATACAAGGAGTATGCTACCTTTTTTCATAAGAACGTATAGAAATATTAATCTGGTAGAATAGGCCTATAAGCTGCGATTGTGTATAATGAACTAAACAGATGTACGCTGGTTTGGGAAGAAGGTTCTCAAAAAGCCCGAAGCTGAACAAATGGTCAATTAATTTCTCCAGCTTATGTGCTGTTCTTCCTGTAACTATATATTTATCAAATACAGATTTACCCTATGAAAGCCTTTGTAATCGAAGAATATGGACCGATTGAGGTGCTTCAGATGAAAGAAGTTCCTGACCCAGAAGCCAGAGAAGGCTGGGTGCTAATAGATATAAAAGCATTTGGGCTAAACCGCAGTGAATTATATACACGACAAGGACATTCGGGAGAAGCTGTTACAGTGCCTCGAGTCTTGGGAATAGAGTGTGTAGGAGTAGTACTTGATGGAGGGAATACCGACCTGAAGCCCGGACAAAAGGTCGCAGCGGCCATGGGAAATATGGGAAGACTATATGATGGTGGCTATGCGGAAAAGACCCTGATCCCTCGAAGCAATGTGTTTCCCTTTGAGTCAAATCTGGATTGGGAGATATTAGGTGCCTTGCCAGAAAGCTATCTTACCGCCTGGGGAGTGATTCATGAAGCCATAGACTTGAAAGCCAATACTTCTTTACTGATTCGTGGGGGAACTTCATCTGTGGGGCTAGCAGCAGCCTCCATAGCTCGTGATATGGGATGTACTGTTTTTGCAACTACTCGAAAAGAAGCTAAAAGAAAAGTACTGCAAGCTGCTGGAGTTGATCAAATTCTTATAGACCAGGGTTCTGTAGAAAAAGAAATCAAGAAAATACTTCCTGAAGGAGTAGCGGGTGTTGTAGAATTGGTGGGAATAGAAAGTACGATCATGGATTGTCTGAAATCAACCGCTCCCAAGGGAACAGTAGGAATGGTGGGTTTTCGGGGAAATGTCTGGGATTACAAATTTTTCCCCTGGATGCCCTCAACGGTCAAGCTCACCCTCTATAGTAGCGAGACCTTGCATACAGAGTATGCTACTCCTGTAATGCAAACGATCGTTGATAAGGTTGCATCAGGCACATATTTGCCTAATATTCATGAAGTTTTCCCTTTTGAGAAATTGAGAGATGCACACTATACCATGGAGAATAATTTGGCTGCCGGGAAATTGGTCATAAAGCTTTAGAAATAGGAAATAATCTTTTAGAGGAGGCTCTAGGATTCTTTCTAAAAATCTGTAATTTCAGCTCAAATCAAAATCCCCGAATTTATGAAAGCTGCCTCCTTTGAAGCCTTTGGCCCTGCATCAGAAGTAATACATATTGGCGAGTGGGAAAAGCCCGAACCCGGGCCGGGAGAAGTGCTTGTTCGCATAAAAGCTTCTGGCGTGAATCCTTCCGATGTAAAAAAACGGGCTGGTTCAGCTCCTGGTTTACTGGATAATGGTCCGGTTATTCCTCATAGTGATGGTTCTGGTATCATAGAGGCAGTTGGACAAGGAGTATCTATGGCAAGGGTAGGGGAAAGGGTATGGACCTACAATGCGCAGTATGGCCGCTCTCATGGAACAGCTGCAGAATATGTGTGTATCCCGGAGAGTACAGCAGTTTGGATGCCTGATAATATTGATTTTGAAACAGGAGCTTGCCTGGGAATTCCTGCTATGACTGCTCACCGATGTGTATTTGCCGATGGTTCTGTAAAGGGAAAAACGGTACTGGTTACCGGCGGTGCAGGAAGAGTGGGTAATTATGCGATTCAGCTGGCAAAGGCTGATGGCGCAACCGTGATTGCCACAGCGGGGAGTGAGACCAGCAGCAAGGCATGTTTTGATGCAGGAGCAGATCAGGTGATCTCACACCCTTTTGCAGGTACTCCCGAGGAAATTATGTTGGTGAATGAAGGAGAAAAAGTAGACAGAGTAGTTGAAGGGGAATTTGGCCTGAATCTTCCCTTTATCCTGGATTCCATAAAAATAAGTGGAACTATTGCTACTTATGCATCTATGGAGGATAAGAATCCATCTATTCCCTTCTATCAGCTCATGTACAATGACATTAGCATTCGCTTTGTAATTGTCTATGCCATGCCAGATCATGCCAAAGAAGAAGCGATGGAAGATATCACGGCACTCTTGAGTGCAGATAGACTGATTCATCGGGTAGCAGATACTTATCCCTTAGAAGAAATTGCTACGGCACATGAGAAAATAGAATCTGGCCTGGTAAGGGGATGTGTAGTAGTGACTTGTTAAGTAAGACCTCAATTTATTTCTATGAAAAATCTACTAATACTCACAGGTGATGGGGGAGAAAGTTATGAAACCCTCTATGCCAAACATCGTTTTGAAGAAGCCGGATATACGGCTACGATTGCTGCCCCTAAAAAGAAGTTACTCAATTTGGTCATCCATGACTTTGAGCCTGGTTGGGATACTTATGTAGAGCGTAAAGGGTATTATGTGGAAAGTGATATCAGTATTGCCGACGCAAAAGCAGAAGATTATACAGCCATCCTGATCATCGGTGGTCGAGCCCCTGAATTTCTACGGAATGACCCTCAAGTCGTAGCCCTGGTTCAGGCATTCAATGAACAGGAAAAATTCATTTTTGCTATCTGCCATGGAATTCAGGTATTGACGACTGCTGGCCTGGTCAAGGACAAAAAGGTTACCTGCTACGAGCACGTCAAATTTGAAGTTACCTCTTGTGGAGGAACCTTTATTGGCAAAGATGAAGCTGTGCGTGATGGTAGGGTAGTTACCGGTCAAACCTGGCAATCACATCCTGATTTTTATCGCCTGGTTTTTCAGGCCCTTAATGAATAGCCAGTTCAGCAGCCTGTGTCTGTTCCTTGAATTCTTCCAGCTTTGGATTCATTACCCGAAACCATAAAGGCGGAACCAGAGACATCAGCATAGAACCCGGATATCCCATCGGAAGTTGAGGAGAATCCTCATGATGGTCCAGTACCTGGTATTTTTTGCTGGCCATATAGTGATGATCTGAATGACGGGTCAACTCATATAGCATAATTCGGCCCAATTCGTGATTGGAATTCCAACTGTGTTTGGATAATACTCGCTCGTATTTTCCGGAGGGAAGCTTTTTCCGCAAAAGCCCATAATGCTCGATATAATTGACTGTTTCTAATAAAAGGAACCCTATTATCCCTGCAAGAAACAATACTATAAAAGTCGTAAATCCAAAGAAGATCCAGAGAGCAGAAAGATAGGCCAGTTGCATAGCTGTAAAGACCAGCATCTTATTCTTTATACTCCAAAAGGGGAGCTTTCTTTGTTTTAAACGATCCGATTCCAGCTGCCATGCACTCAAATAACTATCCCGGGTAGATCTGATCCAGAAAGCATATACATTTTCATTATAGCGAGAGGTAGCCGGATCTTCTAAAGTCGCTACCCGCTTATGATGTCCGCGATTATGCTCGATGAAGAAATGCATATAATGGTTGGGGAGCAAAAGGATTTGAGAGGCAATGTGGTTCCATTTCCCTTTTCTATGTCCAATTTCATGGGCTACATTGATTCCATTGCTACTTAGGAGAGTTCCGATAGAAAGAACTAGTCCGTATAATTCGAAATTATTATAAACTCCTTGTGAGGTATTTATCGCAAATAATGCAATGATGCCATAGACAATAGGTATGTTGAGGAATAATAAAACATCAAAAAATTGATTGGATAAGCGTGAGGATTTCTCCTCTTTGCTGAAGTTTTTCGTCGAAGCAGGCAAAACCGGCTCTAGCAGGGGAACGGCTATAAATGCATAAGCTACTCCTGCAAATGCTAACCAGCCGCCATAGAACAATCCAATTAAACATAATGCGGGCTCTACATAAGCTCCCAAATATTTAAGATCTTTCATGATGTTTGTAATTTTTCGAACTATTTTAGCTAATATAGTTCGATTTCTGATTGAACGCAAGTATGGGTAGAAAATCAACAGATAAAGAGCGAAAGAAGTTAAGTCCCAAAATGCAGGCTTGGTTGAAAGACTTATTGCCTTTGATTCAGGAAAAGAATCTCAAGGAAATGAGTATGGATGAGCTTGCAAAAATTGGCAAGAAAAGTAAATCCACTCTTTACGAATATTTTGTGAGTAAAGAGGAAATCCTGTCTGCTGCGGTTCGCTTGTTAATCTTGAATCTTGGTGGCTACCAACTTTCCCGGAAAAAAGAGGCAGAACATATCGTCAAAGATCTCTACACCCTGATAGAATGGATTGCGGGAGGGGTTAAGCATATATCCTTTAGCCTCATCGGCCAAATCAAAGCAGATTTTCCCGAGATTTGGGAGGAAGTCGATATGTATCTCAAAGGAGTGCTGAAAGAATTGGAGAGCTTGTATGTGCAAGGGATGGAAGTAGGGGCCTTCAGAAAAATGCCTGTCAATTTATTGCTCAGTCTGGATCAATATTTTGTGATGGAATGGATCAGTCAGCAAGACAACTCTCAATTAAGTCTGGAGCAAATGATCCATGACTATGTAGATATTCGCATGAAGGGAATCTTGATAGAATAGGATAAAAAAGGGATAAACGTATCTTTGCCGCAATGATGAAATACGACCTGATTATTATAGGAGGAGGAGCCGCGGGATTTTTTACTGCCATTCAATGTGGAGAAAGAAATCCCGGCATGCGCATTCTGATTCTGGAGAAATCAAATAAGGTTTTGAGTAAAGTCCGGATCAGTGGAGGCGGTCGTTGCAATGTTACCCATGCCTGTTTTGATCCTCGGGAAATGACCGCTTTTTATCCAAGGGGAAATAAAGAACTTAGGGGGCCCTTCCACCGATTTTTGTGTGGAGATATGATGGCCTGGTTAGAGGATAAAGGGGTGGAAACCAAAATAGAAGAAGATGGTCGGGTTTTTCCAGTTAGTGATAATTCAGAGACTATTATCGATTGTTTTCAGAAAGCCTGTCGGGATCATGGGGTGCAGATAAAGACAAGTGCAATTGTAGAGGACTTCGTAAAAGAAGGAGAAGATTGGGTGCTAAGATCGAAGGGAGATATCTATCGTGCTTCCAGGCTTATGTTGGCGACGGGAAGTACTCCGGCAATTTGGGACCTCATGGCAAAAAAGGGCCATACAATTATTCCCCCTGTTCCTTCTCTTTTTACCTTCAACATCAAGCATCCTTTACTCAAAGACCTTCCAGGTCTTTCTATGCCGGAAGCAGGAGTCAAAATTCTACAAAGCAAATTCAGGGAAAGCGGCCCTCTGTTAATTACCCATTGGGGATTGAGTGGGCCGGGTATTTTGAAATTGTCGGCCTGGGCTGCCAGGGATCTCCATCAAATGAATTATAAATTCGAGATTGAGGTAGACTGGAGCGGAAAGGGGAGGAGTTTCCTCGAACAAGAGATTCAAGCCATGAGAAATACCCAGGGCAAAAAGATGCTTTCCAGCCTTTCCCCTATATCCATGCCCAAAAGACTCTGGCACAGAATGCTGGAGCTTCTTTCCCTCAAAGGAAAAAACTACGCCAGCCTTAGCAAACAAGACTTAAACGATCTTTTGGACATGCTCACCGCTTGCAAATTTCAGGTCGATGGGAAAAGTACCTTCAAAGATGAATTTGTAACCTGTGGAGGAGTGGATACCAAAGAAGTCCACTTCAAGACCATGGAAAGCAAAATTCTCCCCGGATTATATTTGGCAGGAGAGGTTTTGAATATCGATGCTGTGACCGGTGGCTTTAATTTTCAGGCAGCATGGACCGAATCCTATATCGCTGCCGAGGCGATTTGTGAGATTTCCTGAACCCTTCCGCGCAGGCCCCGTTTCCCTTTTTGGTTTTGCCATGCGACATGTTGTTGTGTTTTAGGAATAGGGCAGAAGTTGTATCTTTTCTCAAACCCTTGACTCATGGCAAAAAAAATCCCCTATAAGGTACGAGAAGGTATTATCTCAGATCGCTCATCTGGCATGAGCTATGATGCAATAGCTTCTAAATATGGATACTCTGTAAGTGGAGTAAAAAAGATCTACTACCGTTATAAGCGACGAGGCAAAGCAGGCCTCTCAGATAACTATCATCTTTGTGGGAGCAAACATGCCTATACAAAAGATATGCGGGCTTTAATCACATCCAGTCGTAAAGGAAAAGAAGGGGCACTCTTCATTCGCAGTGTTTTGCAAGAGAAATTCCCTGCTGAGCGAATTCCTCATGAACGCACGATTCAGCGTTGGTGGAAGTCATTGGGTCTAAATCAGCCTAAAGGTAGGCCCAAGAAAGGGAAGGCAAGTTGGACAACTGAGGCTCATGATACCTGGCAAATAGATGGTAAAGAGCGGATTGAGATGGGCAATGGAGAGCAGGTTAGTTGGATCAATACGGTAGATGAAGCAAGTATCTCTCAATTGGACACTAAGCTTTTTCCCCCGAAAAACGATGAGGCAGATTGCTCCCAAAGTAGCGATAGGACAAATGAATAAGAATTTTGAGAGATGGGGAATGCCAAGGAAGATCAAAATAGATAATGGGCGTCCCTTTATAAATATGCGGCACAGAGATACGCCCACGCTTGCAATATTATGGTGGATAGGGCTTGGGATAGAAGTAATACAAAACAATCCCGCAAGCCCGCAAGAGAATGGAGCAGTTGAAAATTTACAGGCTACCTTGGCTCGATGGTCTCATCCCAAAACTCATACACGAATAGAGGATTTTCAAAAAGCGCTTGATGAAGCGGGAAGAATACAAAGAGAGGTATATATGGTATCAGCTAGGGGATATAAATCCAGAATATCATTGTTCCCGGAATTGAAAACTAACACTCGAGTGTTTAGCTATGAATGTTTCGATTTTCAAAGGGTAGAGCAATATCTTTCAGAGCGGGTATGGAGGCGAAAAATAAGACATAATGGGAGAATCAGATTTATGAGCAAGGAATTCCATATGGGAAGACCCTACGCAGGGAAAGAAGTATCTATCTCTTTTGATCCTATTGAAAAACTTTGGCTCATACATGATGCGGATGGAACACTCCTGAATCAAAGTAAAAGAGAGATCGTGTCACAAAGGGAAATCCTTGATTTTGCAAGATTGGACCAGTAACAAAAAAGGGCACAACTTACGCCTTATTGATAAGACCTGACTCAATGTCGCATGGCAGGTTTAAAAAAGGAAACGACCCGCCCTGCCTTTTCATCCAAAGGCCTGTGTGCTCATTTCCGATAATCGCACATTAAGGGAAATGGGGGCAAGCGCGAAAGGCTTCCTGAGATACCCGAAAACAAAAAAGAGACAAGCCTTGGCTTGCCTCTCATTTTTCACCTGAATCCAGATGAATACAATAAAAAAGGAGGAGTTTTCATCCGGAGTTCCTACACACGTTCATCAATTTAAACTAACCATGATAAGCCTAATTGCTACAGTTGCTTCTCAAGTCGGATACGTCCTCCCGTGTGTGGTCCTTCGCAATCATCCCCGCTGAAATTGATTACCAGAGTGGTATAATTCTCAACAAATCCTTCCCCATTATAGGTTCCAGGACAGGCTCCTCCTCTGAAGTTTGCTAAATCCTGTCTGTAAATAAAGTCTTCTATTGTTCCATCTTCCTTGAGATTGAAAGAGATATTTCCGTCATTTTCACCTTCGCAGCAGGAGGTGAAATTATTGCTATAGTAAAAAATGCCTGAGGCTCGTCCACCCGCTAATCGAAGGCTGATATTTGTACTTATGCCAAAGGCCGTGTAAAGATTATCGTCCCAGGTTCCTACAAATTCACCGTTTAAGACATGCTCTTCCACCAGGTTAAAATTTTCAAATTCTTTATTCAATAGCTTTTCTCCTCCCTGACTGATTAGAAATCCTAAGCTGTATTCTGTATCTTTCTCTATCACATTCCCTTCTATGTCTAAAAAATCTGCCGGTAGGCGAAGCTCATAGTTGGGACCAGAAAGCTCTATTGTAAAAAGACGGTCCGGACTAGGATTATCTACATCTTGTCTGTCTAAATTGGACAGGTCCGGACCTTTTCTTAGAAATATCTGCACCTGATCTACATCCCCAGGATTTTGGATGCTAAATAAAAGTACCAGGTCGCCAGCATTTCCATTGTTCTCAAAATCGATCACCTTTATCCCTTCTACCAGATCAATCTGGCCCAGAGTGGGTTCAGGATTTTCACCTTCACAGGCAATGAGAAAGAACAGAGAAAAGAGGATTACATAGATAAATCTGAAATTCATAGATCTTAGCTTTGAGGTTGATTTTATATCCGAAAAGACGAATATGCCTGCAAAGCTGCTCTCAGAGGTTCAGAATTATAAATCTTTACGGATTATTCAGGCTTTCCGCAAAGACCTCTTTTCGATACTGGCTGGGTGTCAAACCCAATACCTTTTTAAAGGCCTGATTGAAGGTACTTTTATTATTAAATCCCACCTGATAGGCGATCTGGATTATGTGTTCCTCTCGATTTTCCGGTTTAGAAAGTAAGGCCTGAGCCTCCCGGATCCGGTATTCATTGACATATTGATTAAAGCTTTTTCCGTGATGTTCATTGATAACCTGAGACAAATGATGAGGCGAAATTGTCAGGCGATTTGCCAGGTCTATGAGTTTCAAATCATTCTGTAGGAAAAGCTTTTCATCCTTCATATAATTTTCTGTTTTCATGACGATCGACTCCGCGGCTCCCAGGCTAAGAGAGGAGTTGGCATATTTATCTTTGGTGAAAACCTTTCTATGCAGCTCTCCAGAAAGGATGAAGTTTCTTTTTATACCCAAATAAGCCAGGGAGTAGATAGACACAGTCATGACAGCTGTAATCGCATAGTCATAGGCAATGGTGAAGAATTCTTTGCCCGAAATGACATAATAAATCAGGTAGCTAGACATAAAAGCTGCGTAGAGGGAAAGCAATACCAAAAACCAGCGTTTCCTGATCAGAATCAATTCAGGAGACTTTTCAGAAAGACCGTCTTCTGAATAAATTTTTAGCAGGAGCATGATCTTCCAGAAAAAATACGCAATCATATAACTCCCAAATACAAGGGGAGTGTATAGATACCCAACATATCGAAACAGCAGACCTTTAGGAAAAGGCATTTCTCCGGAAATCATCAGGAGTTTACTGGAACCATCGGCCAGGTAAAAAGGAGACAAATGCAAAAATACCAGGACGACAGGAATAAAATGCAGGTACCAGAATTTTTGCAGTTTGGGCTCTTTTCTTTGCTTGTCGAAATAAAGCAAGAGCAAGGGACCAAAGACATAATTGAGCGGGGAGATGGTATGGAGTAAAGCCGGGAAGCGATATAAATAATTGGTCCAGTAGCAAAAATTAAAGATGAGCATGTAGCCAAAAAGAAAAAGGAAAACGGACAGATAGATTCTGCCTTTACCCTTCTCCTGATTCAATAGTAGAATCAGGATAGAAAAGAAACAGGCCTGAGCTCCGGCTACCAGAAAAAGAATGGTCCAGAAATCCAGTGTTATATCAGGGATGTCCATGGAGAAGCGTGCATGTGGGGTAGAGTAGTAAATCGTAATCGTTATATAGATAATGTTTATTTGGGGGGAAGGGTTGCCTCGTAAGACAGAGAAGCTCTGAATATCAAGGGATCAATGCCTATATTTGCGGGGCGAAAAAAGCCCCCGAGCCATATGAAACCGGACTTAAACCCCATAGATCAACGCTATAACTTGATAGAAGAAAAAATCTCTATGGGAGAGCTAGATATGACCATCTCCCGCATCGCCGACACCGATGCCCTCCTCGACGAACTCATCGAAAAAGGCGAAGAACACGAAGACGTATTGGACGAGCGCATTCCCTATTGGGCGGAACTCTGGCCATCTGCCATTGCCATGGGACGCTATCTTTCTGCAAAGCCCGAACTCGTAAAAGGCAAGACTGTATTAGAGATCGGTTGTGGGCTAGGACTTTCGGGTATGGTTGCTCATGCTTTAGGAGGAAAGGTCACCCTCTCAGATTACCTCCCGGCTGCTTTAGAATTAGCGGAATATAATTGGAATAAGAATTTCGAGGAAGATGCTCAATTGCTGCAGCTGGATTGGCGGGAAGTCAAGCCTGAACAGGGAGCGGATGTTATCCTGGCAGCAGATGTTGCCTACGAAGAAAGAGCTTTTGAACCATTGATGCATGCATTCAAGATTCTCATGCAACCAGACACTAAGTTAATCCTCACAGAACCCAACCGACATATCGCCAGAGAATTCCTCAAAATGCTGGAGGGAAGCGGATTGAAAGTCGAAAAACATAAAAGCGAAATTAGATACCGGGAAATCAATACCGTAGTGAATTTATACCTCCTGCAATTTCCTTCCTGACAATGCAGCTGATAATGACTGCTGTTCTCAATAGTAGACACTTGTTACGATTTTTGAGATATTACAGTCGAATAATAAAATTATTTTAAAAAATCTTACATAGGCCCTCGCTGGCCTGATTTCTGTTTTCCTTACTTCTATATATCCTTGAAGCTAAGTAAAATAGCCTCAATATTGCATAAAAGGCACTTTTAGACCTTTACCGAAAACTGCTCCCAAAAACGCCTAGCAAAGATTGAAGCTAGGATTATTACCATACGAAACTATTTTTTAGCCATTCATACTCTCCTGCCGTATTTAGCACCATTCTTGCAGTATTTTAGTCGAAGGTTTTGAATACACCGAAGGCTGAGGTGTTTCACTCCTTTACCACTGACTCTCATTATTACCGTCTTACTTGGGGTAGCGGTACGTTCTTATTTAATCATTATTTCAAGAACCCATTACACCGATTATTACCTATGCTTTGTATTATATTTACTAAGAGAAAACTACTTGCGGGGATTAAGACTGATAAAGCACAACTGCTGGACATCAAAGGAAGAGGCCATTTCAATTATGAGCCTTCCTCTCCGCATGAAGTATTAGCCACTCATTTAGATGCTATTGGCCAGGCATATAAAGACCAGGCCAAAAAAGATGGCAAGAAGCTCGCAGGAGCCATACCTACTGCCATTGCCTTTCCCGTTGACATGAAAAGCGAGGAAGACAAGAAAAAAATCATTGATACTATCAATAATTCCCAATCCCTGGATTTGGAATATATCCATGGAGACAATATCGTTGTCTCTTTCATGCATGGGCTTCCGGATAGCGACAAAGTCACAGAGAAAAATGTGATGGTCCTGGAATCCATGGATGATTACACTCACCTTTGTTATCAAAATATTGATGAGCATGCACCAGCGCCTAATCTGAAAGAATTAGGAAAAGCTGCACTCTTCAATGACGAACATTTTGAATTCCATTCTTATAAAGATTTTGGTACCCTGGCAGGAAATGACCGGGTATTGACGGAATTGATGGCAGAATGCTCCGTCGCAGGACTGACAGTTGATTTCAAAGGACAGGCACAACTGGCTCGCCAGTTGGAAGAACCTAATCCAACGCACACCTACGTAGTAAGCAAAACTACAGACTCGGTTCAATTGGAAGCAGAAGTAAGCCTGAAGCCAGAAAAATTTGAAGAACTCTTACTGGTCAATAAAGACAAGTTGGCTGAGAAATTCAGCAACAAAGAGTTAGAAAAAAATAAAGTGGGAAACATCCTTCTGATAGGAAGCTTCCTGCGTACCCAGGCCTTTAAAAATTATATCAATAAAGATCTTAAGATTAGCAATAAGGTCATTGGTCTGGATTTAGAAAATAGCAAGGACGAATTTTCTGTGATAGTAAATGGCCTGGCCAATAGGACGGAACAGGTCATGGAGGCAGAGAGAATCCGTCTGGCAGAGGAAGAGAGAAAAAGACTGGAAGCGGAGAAAAGAGCAAAAATTGCTGCTGAGCTGAAAGTCAAAGAGGATCGTGATTCCCTTCTTCAGGAAATCGCAAAAACATGTGTGGATCCTTCCAAGCAAGCTGATTACGAAAAAATGTTCAAAGAGCGTGGTGCCAATTTGGGGATTCCTGAAATGGTTATCAGCTGGAACATTACTGAGGTGCTGAGCAAAATTGAATTGCAGAAAGAAGGGGAAGGGGTAGGCTTGTACACAACGCCTGGCAAAAGCGAGACTTCATATACTTCCGAGCCGGCAGAAGATCTTTCTATTTATGATCTGGACACGACAGAAGAAGAGGTAAAAGAAGAAATAGAGGAAAAAAAAGATGAGGAAGTAAAGATTGAGCTTGAGGAGAAACTTGATACTGACTTAAGTGATTATTCGGATGAAGAGTTGTTAGCTTCTCTGGATGAAGTTTTGGCGAAAGATGAAGAAGAAAGTGCTTCACTGAGTTCTGAGGAAATCAGCAATATGTCTGATATTGATGCAGAGTCTGAGCTGGATCTGAACATGGATGAACTTTCTTCGGTAGAAAATGAATTGTCAGTTGAAGCCAAAATTCAGGATACTCCTGCCAAAGTAGACGTATTGGATACGGATATTTCTGCAGAGCTGAGTAAAGAAGAAATTGTTCCTGAAATAGAGAAATCCATTGTTGATAAACCTATTTCTGAAGATATGTTCTCTTTGGAAGTTGAAAATATGGACATTCTGGATAAGCTTCCGGAAGAACTTACCCAGGAGCCTGTTTCCAGCAATGGTAATCATGCCAATATCGGAAATACACAACCTGAGGCAGTTCAGGTGAAAGAAAAGATAGAAGAGAAGCTGGAGGAGCAAATTGAAGAGCAAATTGAGGAGCAGCTGGAAGAGCAGATAAATGAGAAAGAAGAGATGTCTGAGAATATCGCACCGGTCAAGAAAAATCTGGATGCTTCTATTTCTCTCAGCGATCTCTTTAGCATAAAAGGGACCTTACCAGATGATGAATTTTCTACTAAGAAAGTAATGATGGTAGGGGATCAGGAATTGAAGTCTGTGCGAGTATTGTCAGCCGCTGATTTGGAAGATGCTGATAAGGTGGCCCGATTCAAAAAACTTCATAAGAAGGAATTGAGCTATTATCAGGACATGAGCGAAATCACAGAGGCTAAGGAAGGATTGTTTTACTTCCGTCCTTATATCGAAAGAAACTCTTTGAAGAGCTATGTGAAGAAATCTGGGCTAGACAACAAAATGGATATTGATGAGCTTAGCAGTACAGATCTGAAATTTATCCTTCAGGTATTCAAGGAAATCCGCGAATTGCCTACCGGACATGCAGAACTAAGTGAGGACAATATTCTGGTTATCTCCAAAAGAAAGTGGAATCTACAGAAGAATATGGAAATCAAAGTAGTAGGCTTTACTTCGGAAGATGCAAGCGCAGAACAAATGTTGGAGAGAACACATGAAGTCTTTGCAGGCCTACTTGGAGACGCATTTTATCAGGATTTTAGAGAAAAGTTTCAGCTTTAATAAAACATGAGTAACAAAGGGAATACCAAATTATTGACCTACATTCTTGAGAAAGAACGTAAGGAAAAGGCAGCCAAACGTAAAAAACTGTTTATCTATACAGGTACCGTTTTGGTGCTAGCCTTGACAGGATTTGGTATCTTCCTAAACATGAGAAAAAATCCTCTACCTTTGAAGCCTATCTATGCCAGTGCTGATCTAAGTTTGCAGGGGGTTGCAAAAATGTTGAAGGAAGAGCCCAATGGAATCATTGTTAAGAATTCTGCGAATGGTCAGATCGATACCCTGAGAAGTATAGATGAATTTCGTTATATCGCAGGGATCATTTCTGCACCCTCTACCACCCGGACCCAGATCACAAATATCCCCTCTGAAAATATGGAGTTGGAGACCGTAAGCAGCAATGCTTTTGATCCGGAAATGGATAAGGTGAAAAGAGAAGTGCAAACCACCGCTAGTAGATTGGAGGTGAATGAGCCGGTAGTAGCCGCTGACATTATGCCTTCATTTCCGGGCGGGGAAGCTGCACTCTATCAATTTCTTTCCAAACAAATTCGCTATCCAAGGCAAGCTGTTAAGAACAAAACAGAAGGTACGGTATATGTTCGCTTTGTTATTCAGCCTGATGGAGCCATTACCAGTCCGGAAGTGATGAAAGGGATAGGCTTTGGCTGCGATGAGGAAGCCCTTAGGGTGATCCGCTCTATGCCAGCCTGGAACCCGGGAGAGATCAAGGGACAAAAAGTTCCGGTATTCTCTAGCCTGGCAGTGAATTTTAAATTTTTGTAAGTAATACAAGCATAAAATAATCGGACGCCCTCCTAAACAGGAGGGTGTTTTTTTTCGCCTTTGTATATATAAAAAGCATTCCCAAATTACCCTGTTATTACCAGCTCAATACTGCTGCGGAGGATTATTTTCTCCTCAATTTGGAAGGTCTCACCCAAAACGAAGAAAACTCCTGGATGTTCAATTGGGGCCTCTGGGGTTTTCAGCAAAATGGATTCAGCCAGTATATATTAACTCAAAGATTTGATGCCTTACTCTTCCTTCGGGAAAGTGGTCCTCCAACTTTCGATAAAAAGTAGTGCGAGATTTCTACATTTTGACTTATTTAGTAGCCGAAATAGAGAGCTGTCAGAATAGGAGTGCTTTGTCTTCTATTCTACATCTTTAAATGAGAACTTCTCCTTATTTCGCCTTACCTTCGCCCCGAAGACATTAGCGAAGCATTTAATAGAAAATTCTCAACACAAAATCTTATGAAAATTGGATTCATCGGACTCGGAAAAATGGGTGGAAACATGGTCCACCGTCTTTTGCTGAATGAGCATGAAGTAGTAGCCTATGATCTTTCTCAGGAAGCAATTGAGGTAGCTGTTTCTAAAGGAGCCGCTGCTGCCAGTGGATTTGAAAATATGCTGTCCCAACTCCCCGAAAGAAAAGTGATTTGGATCATGGTTCCATCGGGTAAGCCAGTCGATATGACTTTGGAGGGTCTGGCACCTTTGCTCAATGAAGGAGATATCATCATAGAAGGAGGGAACTCATTTTGGAGAGATTCGGTTAGACGTGCTGCCACTTTGAAAGAAAAAGGCATTCATATGATCGATTGTGGAGTAAGTGGTGGAGTATGGGGACTTACAGAAGGCTATGCCCTGATGTATGGAGGTGAAAAAGAAGCGGCTGATTATATAGAACCTATTGTCAGAACTTTGGCACCTGAAAAGGGATGGCTGCACTGTGGAGAAAGCGGTACAGGTCATATGGTAAAGATGGTTCATAATGGAATCGAGTACGGTATGATGCAAGCGTATGCAGAAGGATTTGAAATCCTGGAAAAAGCGCCTCAGGCCCTCGACCTTCCAAAAATTGCGGATATGTGGATGTATGGATCTGTAATCCGAAGCTGGCTACTTGAGTTGGCTGGATTGGCCCTCAAGGATGATCCTAAGCTTGAAGAAATCAAAGGATATGTAAATGATAGTGGAGAAGGCCGTTGGACTGTACAAACAGCTATTGACTTCGATGTGCCTGCTCATGTAATTACCTCTTCGCTCTTTACACGCTTTGAGTCTCGTCAGGACGAATCATTTGCGATGAAAATGTTAGCAGCTTTGAGAAATCAGTTTGGAGGACATGCAGTAAAAAAAGCTGACTAGTCATATGAAAGCAGATCAGAATCAAATAGTTGTCATTTTCGGTGCTTCCGGAGACTTGACAAACAGGAAACTCATACCTGCTCTTTATGATCTCTATGTTCAAAATTTACTACCGGATTGCTTTGCGGTTTTAGGGGTAAGTCGGACAAAATTTAGCGATGAGGCTTTCAGAGAAAAAGTAAGGAAAGGAATTGTAGAGTTTGCCAAAAAGCCTACGGATGATGAGACAAGATTGGAAGCTTTCATACAAATGCTGTATTATCAACCTATAGATACCAAGTCGGTTGATGATTATGGCATATTGAATAGCAGACTGGATGAAATCAATGCCTCCTGCAATACGGGAGGAAACTATATCTTTTACATGTCCACTCCTCCCAGTTTATATGAGGTAATCGCCAATAATCTGGCCGCCCATAAACTGAACAAAGAGAAAGATGGATTTAGAAGATTGATTGTAGAAAAACCATTTGGTTACAATCTGAAGACTGCCAAAGAGCTCAATAGAAAGCTTCTCCGAAGATTCAAAGAGCATCAGATCTACCGTATCGATCACTATTTGGGGAAAGAAACGGTTCAAAACCTCCTGGTAACTCGTTTTTCAAATGGGATTTTTGAGCCCCTTTGGAACAATAAATATATCCATCATGTCGAGATCACCTCTGCTGAAAGTATCGGAGTAGGGGATAGAGGAGGATATTACGATGGTTCGGGTGCGATGCGGGATATGATTCAAAATCACCTGCTTCAAATTGTAGGAATGACCGCAATGGAACCACCTTCTGTGATCGAATCTAATTCTATCAGAAATGAAATCCTGAAAGTCTTTCAATCTCTTCGGCCCATAAAGGAAGAGGAAGTAGCTGACTTTGTCATTCGTGGACAATACACAGCTTCGACCGTGAAAGGTGAGAAAGTAAAAGGCTATCGGGAAGAAAAGGGCGTTCCGGAAGAATCCCGTACTCCCACCTTTGTCGGGATGAAATTTTACATCGACAATTGGCGTTGGGGAGGCGTACCTTTTTACATCCGTTCAGGAAAAAGATTACCGACTCGAGTTGCTGAAATCGTCATTCACTTCAAGCGAACCCCTCACAGACTTTTCGAAGGTCTGCAGGGCTTTGATGGCCATAATCAGCTCATCATCCGTATCCAACCGGATGAAGGGATTTTGCTCAAGTTTGGCCTGAAAGTTCCGGGTATGGGATTTGAGGTGGAAAAAGTAAATATGGATTTCCAGTACAAAGATTTGGGAGGCCAATATGTACCCAGTGCATATGAAAGACTCCTGCTCGATGCTATGCTGGGAGATTCTACTCTTTATGCGCGTGGAGATGCTGTCGAAGCTGCCTGGGAATTCATTGATCCCATCCTCAATGCATGGGAAAAGGATGATAGCATTCCGGTATTTGGATATCCTGCCGGAACCTGGGGGCCCGAAGTGGCAGATAATATGATTGATGGTGAGGGAATGCACTGGAGATATCCCTGTGCGAATCTCACCAATGATGGTGAATTTTGTGAATTGTAATGAAGATATTTCAAAAAATATATGCCGATCCTGAGCGAGTTGCCGAGCAATTCGCCAGGCATCTGGCTGAATGGATGGCTGAAAGTGAACAAGAGCACTTTCACATAGCCCTTTCAGGCGGGAGTACTCCTCGTCTTTTATTCGATCTGCTAGCCAGAGATTATGCAAATAAGTTCCCCTGGGATATTATGCATTTTTGGTGGGGAGACGAAAGATGCGTTCCGCCAGATGATGCCGATAGCAATTTTGGAATGACCCGCAAGCATCTCCTGGATCATATTGATATTCCCGAAGGAAATATACACCGGGTAAGAGGGGAAAATGATCCTGCGACTGAAGCTATCCGGTATGGAAAGACGATTCAGGAATTCCTGCCGATTCGAAATGGCTGGCCGGTTTTTGATTTGATTATGCTAGGACTGGGAACAGATGGCCATACGGCCTCTATTTTCCCCCATCAAATGGAATTGCTGGAAGACCCCAATGTTTGTGTCGTTGCCACTCATCCCGACTCAGGCCAGAAACGGATTTCTCTAAGTGGAGGAGTGATCAATGAAGGAGAAAGAATTGCCTTTTTAGCAACTGGGGTTTCAAAAGCTGAAAAATATTCCGAAATAGTGGAGCAAAAAGGGAGCTTTGAAAGTTATCCAGCTTCCTATATTCATCCAGAGAAAGGAGAGCTGTATTGGTTCATTGACCAGGCAGCTGCCGGTCAATAGATATGAAGATTCCAAAACTCATTCACCAAAGCTGGAAAAACCAGCAAGTCCCGAAAGAGTGGAAGGCCTTTCAAGAAAAAGTACAGCAGCTACACCCGGATTGGGAGTATATCTTATGGACAGATGAGAGTTCGGCGGATTATGTAGCAAAGGAATATCCAGATTTTTATCCCATTTATCAGGGCTTCTCTCGCAATATTATGCGGGCAGATGTCTTTCGCTATCTCATTATGTATAAAATGGGAGGGCTTTATCTGGATTTGGATTATGAAATGATCCGGCCCTTCGATTTTACAGAAGCAGAGCTGGTATTGCCCTATAATCGGCAAAAAGCAATGGGAGATGCATATGATGGAATAGGAAATGCCGTATTTGCTTCAGTTCCCGGCCATCCTTTTTGGAAAGCCGTCATCGATGATTTGACTGAAAATCCCCCCCAGGTCAAAGATTTTACCCAAATCGTAGACGCTACAGGTCCGATGCTTTTAACTCGGATTTTTGAAGCTGGAGAATTTCAGGGAATCCTAAGTCCTTCGAGAAAGGCATTTCATATGGAAGTCCCTAAAAAATACCGATTACCGGAATTCTACCTCAAGGATCCGGAGATCTATGGGGCACATCACTGTGCAGGAAGCTGGCGGGAACGCTGGTCCACAGCCTATCTAAAACTAAAGATCAGGAAGATGCTGAAATAGTTCAGTCCTTCCTGATCTGTATTTTTGTGTTACTGTCTGTTTTATTCCAGGGTGGATGCCCGGAGTTCAAATTTCGATCCGGTCAATTCCGGATTGAAAAAGCAATCATAGCCCATCTTTTTATAGCGGTCAGCATAAGCTTTGGCTTTGGAGGAACTTTCAAAAGGCTTTACGATGTAATAAGCACCGGGCATATCTCTTCCTTTGATATAGGTATCATAGTGAAAGATTAGCCACACAATCCCAATATTTGAGGGTCCTTTGATATTTCTCCAGTCTTTTGAAGGACTGTAAACGGCAAATTGAACAAAATAATACACATCATTGGTGTAGAATTTCTTGTTGAACAATTGTCCTTTACCGGGTTCTATGGTTCGGCGAGCACCCTCGCCACGGGGGGGTTGGTAATAGATCTGTGCCTGAATACTGCCAAGGAACAAGAAAAAGGCAACGCTTGACAAAATGATTTTTTTCATGTGATTAATCTAAATATGAAAAATAGACACATGTACTTTCGGAATAATTAAAAACTAACGAAAATCGACCATCAGTATTATTTACTGATTGAATCTTTTAGTATTACTACCAAAAACTCGTCCATAAATTACAGGAAGTAAAGGAATCTAGCAAATAAGGCAAATAAAAGGTGTTTGTGTTTTTGCGTGTTAGGGTGTTAGCGTCAATTCCCTAATCAATCCTGCCCTCTACCCAAGTGAGCAGGCCTTGCAGAGCCCATCGGGAGCCGGGGCGGCGAGTGCGGCTGGTTTTGGGCTCTGCGATTTTGGCTCCACCTTTTCTAAAAAGGTGGAAAAAAGCCCCAATTAAAACAGAAAATAAAACAACGAAGAAAGAAGAAAACCGATTCGGAAAAAGAACGGAAATGTCCTAATTTCGCGGCATGAATGAGAAAGTCCTGATCATTGATTTCGGTTCGCAATTTACCCAACTGATTGCTCGAAGAGTTCGCGAGGCAAATGTCTATTGCGAAATCGTCCCTTATAACCGTCCTTTCCCCAATGATCCCGATATAAAAGGAGTAATTCTTTCCGGGGGTCCAAGTTCCGTAAATGATGAAGATGCTCCGGATTTCGATCTGGATACCATCATTGGAAAACTGCCGGTACTGGGAATTTGCTACGGCGCTCAGTTGATCGCCAGAAATCAGGGGGGAATTGTAAGCAATTCCTCTAAAAGAGAATACGGCCGGGCCATTTTTGAGCATAGCCGGAGTTCTCAATTGCTGGATATGGTCGATGTGCAAAGCCAGGTTTGGATGAGTCATGGGGATACCATTACCCAACTGCCGGATGGATACTTTATAACAGGCAGCACAGATTCTGTCGAAGTTGCTGCTTTTCAACATGAGGAATTGCCCGTGTATTGCATCCAATTTCACCCGGAAGTAACCCATTCTCAACAAGGTTTTAGGATTGTTCAGAACTTCCTGCAGGAGATATGTGGCCTGGAAGGAAATTGGACACCTGCAGCTTTTATCGAATCCACAGTTGCTGAGCTAAAAGGGCAATTACAAGGGCAGAAGGTGATTTGCGGGCTTTCCGGAGGAGTAGATTCGACGGTTGCTGCCAGCCTCATTCACAGAGCGATTGGAGATGATCTCTATTGCGTATTTGTTGATAATGGGATTTTGCGGAAGAATGAATTTGAAGATGTACTCAAGCAATATGAGCAATTAGGGCTCAATGTAATCGGGGTGGATGCAAAAGATCAGTTCCTGGGAGAACTTGAAGGCATCAGCGATCCTGAGAAGAAGCGCAAAACCATTGGTCGCGTATTTATAGAAGTCTTCCAACAGGAAGCGGAGAAACTCAAAGATGTTCACTTTCTCGCTCAGGGTACCATTTATCCGGATGTGATTGAAAGTGTTTCGGTGAAAGGCCCATCTGCGACAATCAAGTCTCACCACAATGTGGGAGGTCTGCCAGAGAAAATGAATATGAAGGTGGTTGAACCCCTGCGATATTTATTCAAGGATGAGGTTAGAAAGGTAGGAAGAGACTTGGGCTTGAGCGAAGAATTTGTTGGAAGGCATCCTTTCCCCGGACCCGGTTTGGCTATCCGAATTTTGGGCGATATCTCTCCAGAAAAAGTATCCCTTTTGCAGGAAGTGGATCATATATTTATCAGTGAACTCAGAGCACAGGATTTATATGACAAAGTCTGGCAGGCATTTGCGGTTCTTTTACCTGTTTCCTCTGTAGGAGTAATGGGAGATGAAAGAACGTACGAACAAGTAGTTGCGCTGCGTGCTGTAGGAAGTCGAGATGGAATGACTGCTGACTGGTCGCATTTGCCTTATGAATTTTTGGCTTATGTCTCCAATCGCATTATCAATGAGGTAAAAGGAGTAAATCGTGTCGTATATGATATTAGTTCAAAACCTCCTGCGACTATAGAGTGGGAGTAGAGCGGCCCCTTTAATCAAATGAAGCTCAAAGACCTGTATACCGACCGGAAATGGCGGGATCGAGTGATCCTAACGATCTATGCAATTCTGGCTTATATGCAGGTTCTCCACCATCTGGATTTCTTTCCCCTAATCAGTTGGGATGAATCTTTATTTGGGATGCGAATGCTTTCCATAGCCGAGGATGGAGAGTATCTCAAAAACTTTGATGCCTTTCAGGGCATGGGGCATCCCAATCATAAGCCTCCATTTATCACCCTCCTTCAGGTATTTTTTTATAAAATATTTGGAGCGAATATGGTAGAATTGGCTATGCGCCTACCTATAGCCTTGGGAACGCTTACCTTATTATTCTATTTCCCATATTTTTCACTGAAGAAGTTTGGTAATATTTCCTGGGGAGTGCTGGCAGGTATGGTCCTCCTTTGTAGCAGAGGGTACCACATGATCCATATTGGCAAAACCGGTGATCATGACGCGCCATTGGCAGTGATCATGTGCATGGGATTATTTGCTTTCTACCACTATATGGAAGCAAAAAGCCAGAAAGAGAGAAATCGACATTTATTCCTGCTAAGCCTGAGTTTTTTACTTGCCTATCTGACAAAAAGCGTGATGGCTTTCTTCTTTGTCTTTGGATTCATTGCTTATGCATTAGTAAAAGGGCAATTGCTTAGTATCCTGAAAAGGCCATCTACCTATATAGCTTTTGCTGCACTGGGACTCTCAATTCTGATTTATCATCTGCTTCTGAATTCATTTGCAAGTGTACATCACAGCACCATGCATTTTCGAGTATTTCGGCAATTTGTAAATGTTCATGTATCTCAGGCACATGATCACAAATGGGATTATTATCTCCATAGAATTACGGGGAGGAATTTCTATCCCTTTTATTTCTTCCTTCCGCTGGGATTCTCTGTAGCTTTCAACCGAAATTTCCCCAGATTAAGAGATTTGAGCCTGTTGGCGAGCTTATCCCTGGCAAGTTTTTTTCTGATCATTAGTTTCTCCGTAACCAAGCTGGAATGGTACGATGCAGCCCTATATCCCTTACTTGCAATGATCACGGCTTCTGCCTTATATATGCTTTGGTCAGCCGGAAGAGAACTAATGGCTCGCTCTCCTTACTTCTCTCAATCTTTTAATTACATTTTAATCTTCCTCCTTTTTGCCTTCCCATACTACTGGATCAATAGTGAATTCCATGTGTATAAATTGCTATATCCAGAGGAAAAATTCGCCTATATTATGGAGCAGGTCGACAGAAAACTGGAGGTGAAGGATTACTATTTGGCGGCTCCTATGGGCATCCCGCATGCCTCTTTTTATGCTGCCTATTATAATCGTGCTAAGAAATTCAATATCAGACTGATAGATAGCGTTAGTAATTTGAAAACTGGCGAATATGTCATGGCTTGCCATGACGATTTTGTCGAAGCAATAAAAGAGAAGTATGAAGTTTATCGGGCAGAAATGTACGATCAATGCAGACTCTTTGAAATTAAGGGCCGAAAAGTTAATTCTGCTGAAGAATTAAAGCTCAATATTTCAACGGAATCTCAAGAAAACTAAGATTTAAAATTCCATTGTTTTGACTTAGCCTGAAACCTGCTAACTTTGCGCGAAATTTGTTCCAATGCCATTAGACCCATCCATCAAATCCGTGCTCATTATTGGTAGCGGACCCATCATCATCGGACAAGCCTGTGAATTTGATTATTCTGGATCTCAAGCCTCTCTCGCACTCAAAGAAGAGGGCTTAAGAGTTGCTTTGATCAATAGTAATCCGGCAACGATCATGACGGACCCCGTAACCGCTGATGACGTTTACCTTTTACCTCTTGAAGTTGAATCCATCGAGCACATCCTCCAGAAGCAGGATATAGATGCCGTTATTCCCACCATGGGAGGACAAACGGCACTAAACCTTGCGGAGAAATGTGAAAAAGCTGGATTGTGGAAGAAATACAATGTGAAAATTCTAGGCGCTGACATGGCCGCTATTGAAAAAGCGGAAGACCGGGAGCTTTTCCGGCAAACCATGAATCGAATGGGAATTCCCGTTTGTAAAGCAGAGACCGCCAATTCATTTCTGAAAGGAAAAGAAATTGCGCAAAGGATCGGCTTTCCTTTGGTACTAAGACCTTCTTATACCATGGGAGGATATGGAGGTGCCTTTGTGAATGAAGAAAAAGACTTTGATACCCTCCTTACTCGTGCTATGCAGGCTAGTCCTATTCATGAAGTACTGGTGGAGCAAAGTATTTTCGGATGGAAGGAGTATGAGTTAGAGGTGATGAGGGACTATGCTGGAAATAAACTGGTAATCTGTACGATTGAGAACTTTGATCCCATGGGGATTCATACCGGGGACTCAATTACCGTTGCACCTGCTATGACCCTTCCTGATACCATTTATCAGGAAATGAGAAATATGGCTTTCCGGGTATTGGATGAGTTGGGAGAATTTGGAGGAGGATGTAATGTGCAGTTTTCGGTTGATCCGATTACTGATCAGATCATCATCATTGAGATCAACCCTCGGGTATCTCGCTCTTCAGCCCTTGCCTCCAAAGCGACAGGATATCCCATCGCCCGTATCGCTGCGAAATTGGCAGTAGGGTACAGATTGGATGAGCTGCCCAACCAGATCACGAAAAATACTTCGGCTTTCTTCGAACCAACCCTTGACTACGTAATTGTAAAAATCCCTCGCTGGAATTTCTCTAAATTCCAGGGAGCTGATCCTCAGTTAGGATTAGGGATGAAAGCGGTCGGAGAGGTGATGGCCATCGGCAGGAGCTTCAATGAAGCTTTGCAAAAGGCCTGTCAATCTCTGGAGAACAATAGAAATGGTATGGGTGCAGATGGGAAGGAATTGAGGAATTTGGAGCACATCATGTACAGCCTTAAGCATCCTTCTGCAGATAGGATCTTCCATATCAAGGATGCCATGCATCTGGGCGTACCCCTAAAGGACATATTGGATGCAACCCGAATCGATCCCTGGTTCCTCAAACAAATTGAATACCTGGTGATTCTGGAGAAAGAGGTTTCCAGATATACCATCAAAAATATTCCTCGCGAGGTGATGCTGGAAGCCAAGAAAAATGGATATGCAGATCGCCAGATTGCCCATTTGCTCGGTTGTATGGAATCAGATGTTTACAAAAAGCGTAAGCAACTGAAAGTTACCCGTGTATATAAGCTGGTAGATACCTGTGCGGCTGAATTTAAAGCGGAGACTCCTTATTACTATTCAACCTTTGATGAGGAGAATGAATCCATCGTTAGCGATAAAAAGAAAGTAGTAGTTTTTGGTGCGGGCCCTAACCGAATCGGACAGGGAATCGAATTTGATTACTGCTGTGTGCATGGGGTTCTGGCAGCCAAAGAGATGGGTTATGAAACCATCATGATCAATTGTAATCCGGAAACTGTATCTACAGACTTTAATATAGCAGACAAACTCTATTTCGAGCCAGTCTTCTGGGAGCATGTATTTGAGATTATAGAGCATGAGAAGCCTGAAGGAGTCATTGTGCAGTTGGGTGGGCAAACGGCGCTTAAACTGGCTGAGAAGCTCCACAGGTTTGGTATCAAGATCATCGGTACCAGCTTCGATATGATGGACATGGCCGAGGACAGAGGACGCTTTTCTCAGCTATTGAAAGATCTGGAGATTCCTTATCCTGATTTTGGGGTAGCGGAAAGTGCAGAAGATGCCATCGAAATTGCAAATAGAGTCGGGTATCCGGTACTGGTGAGACCTTCTTATGTATTGGGAGGACAGGATATGCGGATCGTGATCAATGATGATGAACTTACCAAGCATGTAATCAGCATCCTGAGTCGCAGTCCGGGCAATAAAGTTCTCGTGGACCACTTCCTGGATGGAGGCTTAGAAGGAGAAGTGGATGCAATTTGTGATGGAGAAGAAGTGCATATCATCGGAATGATGGAGCATATTGAACCTGCAGGGATTCACTCGGGAGACTCTATGGCAGTCCTGCCTCCTTTCGACCTCAGCGAGAAAGTCCTGACAGAAATCAAAGCCATCAGCAATAAACTGGCCGTTGCCATGAAGATCAAAGGATTGATCAATATTCAATTCGCGGTCAAAGATGAAAAAGTATTTATCATTGAGGCTAATCCAAGGGCTTCACGAACTGTACCTTTCATCGCAAAAGCTCATGAAATTCCCTATGTGAATTATGCGACCAAAGTAATGCTCGGCACCCATAAGGTCAAGGATTTCAATTTCCAACCGAAACTGAAAGGCTATGCGATCAAAGTACCGGTCTTCTCTTTCCACAAATTCCCGAATGTAGATAAAGCCCTAGGGCCAGAGATGAAATCTACCGGTGAGAAGATCTACTTCATCAAAGATTTGAAAGACCCTTTCTTTGTGAAGGCATACAATGAACGAAATATGTATTTGACGAGGTAAATCCTTTGTCATGTAGAATAAATTTCAGCTGGTGATTTCGATTGCCAGCTGATTTTTTTATTGCTTTTGTATCTTATCACTATGAGAATATTGCTGCTTTGCTTAATAGACATTCTGCCGCTGATGGGATTTTCCCAGTTTATTTACACGGACTTCTATATGGGCTATGCAGAAGATGTTACCATCAATCTGGCCGTTCATTCTGATTCAACCTATTGTATGCGTTGGTTTAATACGGAAGAAGAGTTTTTTCTTGGGAGGTGTCTCGGTGAAATTGAGTATGCAAATGATACCATGACCTTTTCACTTTCCTCTTTGCACTATGTCTACAATACGGAAGATAGTTCCTACTTCTTTCAAGATACATCGAATACAGATTTTTGCCCTTTTCAACATCTTTACATTCCCGATATAGTTAAGCTAAAGCTTGTGTCCAAGAAGAAACTAATTTTCCTTGGACCGGATTTCCCATTTTCAGATCGTGCCATAAGTGTGAAGAGGAAATGGAAGAAAGAAAGATATTGCTCTCTGTACTACTATTGTAACACAAATAAAGTGAATAATCCCAAGCGAAATTAAGGGCAATTCACCTGATTTTCCTAGATGAAATGGTACTGGAAAAGGTTTCAATGAAAAAGCTAAGGTTTCTTGCTCCATTTAGCCCATTTGAAGAGAATAGTCAGGTACTGAAAAGAAAGAGATACTTTAATTGTCCGATTCACAAGAGCTGTCATCTTTATTAAACTACTGCAAATAAGTAGGATGTTTATTGTCTTCTATTCCGCCAACAAATCACAATACCAATACTCACTATCCCAATTGGTTTCTTCCTCCTCTTTCTGATAGCTCCGCAGGATCTTTTCACCTACTTTCACTTTTATTTCCTCCTGAAAAATGGGTCCATCAAAAACATAGCTGTGAAACTCGCCATTCTCTCCACAGGGATCGACTTCTTTGGGAAGATTGGCTAAAAAGTCTTCATCAATGAGGCAACCTACAAATTCTTTGCCCATCAGTCGGGCATTGCAGCAAACTACATAGGCTTTAAATCCTAGCTCTATAAACTCTTGCACCAATTCCCGGGTATCTTTTTTCCAGATCGGGAAGACGGCTTTTATCCCGACTTTCGCCAATTGATCCTCTCTATACTTTCGTAAGTCCTCCAGAAAGATGTCTCCGAATATGGCTGTATCTATACCTGCCCGTTTAAATTCAGCAATCTTGTTATTGACAAGTTTGCCATAAGCCTCCATATCGATTCCTTTTGGAAGGGAAAGGGTGTGAAGGGGAATATTTAATTGCTGAGCTTGCGCCACAAGAAGTTCTTTGCGTACCCCATGCATAGAGATGCGTTCATACTCTTCACTGATATTGGTGAGCAGGGCCTTTACCTCAAATTTGTCTGCTTGTAAAACTTTATAGAGGGTAAAAGAGGAGTCCTTTCCTCCGCTCCAATTGAAGAAACTCTGAATCATGTTTAAAGATGGGATTTCTTCTAATCCTTTGCTAACTGAGAATCCCTTTTACGATTTGTCCATGTACATCTGTAAGCCTATATCTTCGACCCTGATGTTTGAAAGTAAGTCGTTCATGGTCCAGTCCCAATTGATGCAAAAGAGTCGCCTGCAGGTCATGTACATGAACCGGATCTTTGACAATATTGTAGCTGAAGTCATCGGTTTCTCCATAGGAAATTCCCGGCTTAATTCCTCCCCCTGAAAGCCAGACTGTAAAGCAGCGAGGGTGATGATCCCGACCATAATTGTCGGGCGTAACCGTCCCTTGCGAAAAAGCCGTTCTTCCAAATTCACCTCCCCAAACTATTAGGGTATCTTCCCATAAGCCTCTTTGTTTAAGGTCTTTTACCAGGGCAGCTGAAGCCTGATCGGTCTCTCTACAAGTATCTTGCAATCGGGAAGGCAAATCAGAGTGATGGTCCCATCCCATGTGGTACAATTGGATAAATTTCACCCCTTGTTCTGCCAATCTCCGGGCAAGCAAACAATTGGCTGCATAGGTTCCCGGGATTTGGGCATCCTTGCCGTACATATCCAGGATATACTGGGGTTCATTGGAAATATCAACGACACCCGGAACAGAGGTCTGCATACGATAGGCCATTTCATATTGTGCGATCTGACTTGCTATTTCCGGATCTCCACTTTTTGCCTGTTCTCTTTCATTTAAACTTTTGATCAGGTCAAGTGCTTTTCGCCTGCTTCTCCGATCAATGCCAGCTGGATTATTGAGGTATAAAACAGGATCTTTCCCGGACCGAAATTGTACCCCTTGATGGAAGGTAGGTAAAAATCCATTGCTCCATAAGCTGGAGTTGAGGGTGATTTGAACCCGCTGAGCACGTGAAAGTAGAACTACAAAGGCTGGCAAATCTTCATTATCACTTCCCAGTCCATAACTTACCCAGGAACCAAAACTGGGCCTTCCGCTTTGCTCAGAACCTGTTTGAAAGAAGCTTACTCCAGGGGTGTGATTGATGGCATTGGTATGCATACTTTTTACAAAACAGAGATCATCAGCGACTTGAGCCGTGTAGGGGAGTAGTTCGCTGATCCAGGCTCGACTTTCTCCGTATTGTTGAAAGGAAAAATGGGAAGCAGTAATGGGGAATTTACCCTGAGAGGCAGTCATACCAGAAACCCGTTGCTTGCCTCGGATAGATTTGGGCATTTCTTCCCCATGTCGTTGACTGAGGATGGGCTTGTGGTCGAAAAGATCCATTTGAGAGGGACCTCCTGCCTGGAAGAGAAAAATAACACGCTTGGCCTTTGCGATATGATGGGGAAGCTCTCCTATAGTTGTTGGTATTTTTGTCTCTGCCTGAGAAGTCTGGCCCAGCAAAGTTCCAGCTCCCCCTAATAATGAAAGACTCAGAGCTCCCAGTCCCAGGGTGGATGTGGAGAGGAAGCTTCGTCTATCCCGTTTTTGTATTTCTTTATGAAAATCCTGATCCATATTCCTTATTGTTTCATATAAACAGGGGTCGTATTTAAGAGACTGAGACTCAGAGATGCCAGGCTTGCCAATTGAGGAAGATCTGATTGTGCTTGTAGCTCGTATTCTCCCACAGAAAGAAAGTCCTGGGCAGACCCTTCTGCTTCTTGGAACCTTTTATATTCAGATTCATAAAATTCCTTCATCAATTGCATGCTTGTTTCATCCGGAAAATGACTACTCAGTTTTCTGTAGATATAAATAAGTCTTTCCTCAAGGTTTTCTCCTCCCTTTTTCATGGTCCATTCTGCCAATGCTCTGGCTGCTTCTGGAAATTGTGGGTAATTGAGCAGCATCAAAGACTGAAGCGGACTACTGGTTCGCAGGCGCTTTACTGTACAACTTGCCCGATCCGGAATATCGAAGGTGGTCATAAAGGGATGCGGGGTGTTTCGCTTCCAATAAATATACAAGCTTCGCTTATAGAGATCTTCTCCAGTATCCTGCTGATAATTTGCCCAGGCCTGAAAGGCTGCTTCCGCCCACAAACCTTTGGGCTGATAGGGTTTGATGCTTTCACCACCTGGTTTTCGTACCAGAAGTTCACTGGCAGCCAATGCCTGATCACGGAGCATTTCAGCAGAAAGTCGATATCTGGGCGCTCTGGCCAATAAGATATTGTCGGGATCTTTCTCTAGTAATTCTTCATCTATAACAGAGCTTTGCTGGTAGGTAGCAGAGCTCAGTATAAATTTGAGCATGGCTTTTATATCATAGCCGGATTCAATAAAATTCACTGCCAGAAAGTCCAGCAAATCCGGATGACTGGGGAGAGCTCCCTGGCTCCCAAAATCATCTGGCGTACGGACCAGGCCTTCTCCAAAACACATTTGCCATAATCTATTTACCATCACTCGTGCGGTAAGAGGATTGTCCGGAGAAACCAGCCATTTCGCCAGACCTAGTCGGTTTCTTTCTGCTTTTTCTGGGAAAGGCAGAATCTTCTCAGGAGTAGTCATAAAGACTTCTTCCAGAGGATCATCGTAAGCTCCCCGATTCAAAACAAATGTAGGTCTGGGAGATTGCTGATCTCCCAATACCATGATTTCAGAAATCTCACTCAATAATTTGTTCTCTTCCCGCTCTAACTTTTTGAGTCTTTTTTCTTCTTCCAGACTATCTCTGACACTCAGTAGATAGTAGTCTTTTAATAGATCCAATTCCTCTCCTTCAAGGCTGTTTGATAGCAGAATATCTTTGATGTTCCGTCTTTGGTGGAGGTCTGCAATTTCCAAAGGACTTAGTTCACGAGAATAAATGCTGAATTCATCCAGTTTACCGTCCAGCAAACTAGGATCATTCATCCGCCATCCCATGTTCAGGCCAAAATAAGGCATGACTACCATATCATTTTTATCTGTATGGAGGCTGGACTTATATAAATGATTCAGGTTGATTTTGCTTGGCATCTTTTCACCATTCAGGTAAAGCTGCATACCCTCGGCTTTGCTACTTCCATCATAACTGATGGCGATCTGGCTCCACTGATTTACAGGAAGGGCTTGCTCTGAGATTATTTCCAGGGCATTTTGAGGATAGTTATGACTGATTCGGAACAAAAGCTTTCCCTCTTTAATCCTGAGCTCATATCCTCTGTAGGCATGCCATTTATGATCGCAATTGTCAAAGATGCTGGCATCCTCATAGGCTTCAGCTGGAAAAATGGCCAGATTGAAACTAAAGGGATCTGTTCGATCAAATTGTCCTAATTCTTTCCCAAATAATACCGCATTTTCTTCATCGAATTGAATGGCTTTTCCTCTAAAACCTTCCTCCGCATAATCCTCTGCTTTGCCTTTGATCATGATGGCCGAATTCCTGGGATTTATGATATTAGGGTAAGTGTTTCCTGTGGATTTGTCAAAAGAAAAATGAGCCAATAGAGCTGTGTTTTTTCGGGAAGATGCAGCAGCTTTGAACCTTTCTTTTTTCATCCATTCATCAAAAGCTTTAATCAGGGACTGCTCTTTTTGCCGGAGTATAGATTTGCTATTCGAAATCGCCCCTTTAAGGCTCTTTATTTGAGCATCAACTTCATCATCTGTCAGGAGCATCGTAGGGCCGGATTCATATCCGATGGGCGCTCTGCCTGTTTCAAACGTACTATTGAAAAAAGCAGCCATACTATAATATTCTTTCTGGCTAATCGGATCATATTTGTGGTCATGGCAGCGAGCGCATTCCATGGTGAGTCCGAGGAAAGCTTTGGAAGTTGTTTGAACCCTGTCTGCGACATACTCAACCCGATACTCTTCCGGCAATACACCTCCTTCCTGATTTTGCCGATGTAGACGTTGAAAACAGGTTGCTAGAATTTGTTCTTTCGTTGGATTGGGTAATAAGTCTCCGGCCGTTTGCCAAATAATGAATTGATCGTAGGGGAGGTTTTCATTAAAGGACTTAATGACCCATTCTCTCCATTGCCAGACCTCTCGATGGGTATCATCCAAATATCCATGCGTGTCTGCATAGCGGGCAACATCCATCCAATCTGCTGCCATGCGTTCTCCATAAGCAGGATCTTCCAGAAACCTATCTATCCAATTCTCAAACGCTGCTGGTTTTTCATCTGCCAGAAACTGATCCAGTTCATCCAAACTGGGTGGAAGACCCCTTAGGTCAAAAGAAAGCCGTCTCAGAAGACTTGCTTTATCGCTTGTTGGAGAGGGCTGGAGACCTGAATCTTCCAACTTTTTCAGGATGAAATGATCAATTTCATTTTGGGCCCATGTGTTTTTCTGAGAAATGGGAAGCGATCCTTTTGAGGGTGGAATAAAGGCCCAATGATCTTTCCATTCTGCGCCTTGTTCTATCCATTTCTCAATCAAGGCAATTTCATAAGCTGATAAGTGGAGCTTTGAGCTTGGGGGTGGCATTTGCAGTTCAGGATCTGAACTGCTTATCCTTTGGAAAATTGCGCTTTTATGAGCGTTCCCGGCAACAATGGGATAAGTAGATGGATCATTCTTTAATGCGTTAAATGCATCTTCCTCCCGGTCTAATCTTAGATCGGCTTCTCGCGCTTTTTCATCCGGGCCGTGACAGCTGTAACATCGGTCCGATAGAATGGGCTTTATATGGAAATTGAAATCTAGCTTTTGCGGAAGTTCTTGAGCAAATTGATGCTCAGGGCTTGATCCAATATTGCAGGAGGACAAGAGATAGACTATCCCTGTAAAAAATACCAGGCGAAAAGCTTTTTCTAGCATTTCGAAACTTATTTGTAGTAGATGAATACAAGTTAAGGATAATCTCTTTTATCTTTCCCTTTCAGCTACTAAAATCTCTACAATGCATATCTTTCCAAAAAGCAGCTTAAAAAATTACAACTAATCAGGAAACCGTAAACCTAATCGCAATCTGTACCTTTCCAAACAAGTTCTTTCTCTTGCATATTGATTTTTTGGAGATCTTCTGTGCTGAAACTTTTCTCCTTTCCCTTGCAATCAAAATAGGTAGAATTCCACAAGATGAATGAGTTTCCGCAATACAAATCCTGGATATATACAGTATTCTCAAAAATGAAACTAAAATAGCTTATTTCATTTTGATAGATATCTCCTCGATTTTCAATCATGTCTTTCAACCAGTCTAATTCGGTCGAGGGATCACTTACATTGCAAACCTTTGAAAAGTCAACTTCTTCACAGGCCAAGCAATATATCAATAGACTAAAAGCAAAAATCTTGTAGGTTTTCATTGTGTTTGTTTTTAGGTGAATGAAAAAGCTGTGCTTCTTTTAATCGAACGAAAAGTTGATTGCATTCGCTGCAAGAATCTTTGTACCAAAAAAAGGAATCCCGAATAGATTACGGGATTCCTTTATTCGAATTTCGAATTATTTGTCAATTCGTATATCCTAGAATTTAAGGATTCGCTGGACAATATTTTTTCCTGCTATATCGAGACTTAGGAAATACATGCCATTTGCCAGGGAGCTAATATCAATCTGATTTTTGTCCAATTCGGATTGGCGGATCGTTCTTCCTGTATTATCTATGATCCGGTATTTTACATTTTCGACATCAATCCCATCAATATTTATCAATGATTGACTTGGATTAGGATAGATGTTGAGTACACCTAATCCACTGGAATAAACAGAAACGAGTTCTGAGAAATCAAAGGCTCCATTGATATCAATTTGCTTTAGTCGGTAATAGTTCTGTCCTTTCTTTGGATTGCTGTGGAGGAAATTGTAGCTATTGATCTCTGTAACAGCTCCTTTACCTTCAACAAAGCCCAGTTTTTCCCAATTGTTCAGGTCAGTTGAAAATTGTACCTCAAAACCTGAGTTATTGATTTCCTGAGTCGTTTCCCAATCCAGGGAAATACCTGTAGGCGTATTAAGTGCTTTGAAGGATAAGAATTCGACGGGTAGAGGAGCATTGGAGGCTACCCAATTAGAGTTTGCTCCTGTTAGACTAAAGCCGGCGAGTGTACCAGTTACCCCACTTCCACTTACATCATTAATACTAATAATACAAGGAGCGGCTGGACAACTACTTCCATTATCTCCACCTGCTGTTCCCAGGTTGAAGTTAAAATAGGTCGCTAGGTTCGCCTCAGCACCAGTAAGTTCCATATTTAAGGTTGACATGATCTCCCCCGGTGTTCTGCTCACGGTCCAAAGTCGTAATTCTTCGATTTGGCCACTAAAGGGACTGTTTGGTGGAGAAATGATCCTTCTTCCCAGATCAATAGTAGTATTGCTAAATACTGTTGCTCCGGTGGCAATCATATTTGCAGCTAAGCCATCAATGTAGATTTGGTTGTATGTTGCACCATCACTTACAATGGCAATATGATGCCATCCACTGCTGATATCAGTATCCGTAGCACTGTAATTTCCACCCCCGCTACTGATACTTATAGTTTCATCCGTTAAAGCACCTGTGACACCATTTAAAGCAATCCATTGAGTATTTAAATTGAAGTTGAACAATAGAGAAATGGCTCCTGTTCCATCCAGAGTAGTGTTGGCATTGAGGTAAAATTCGATCGTATGAAGGCTCCCTGTGATTGAGCTAATAGATACTACATCATCGACTCCATCAAAATCCAGTGCATTGCCTCCTTGAGCCAATGCATGCTTTTGAAAGCTTAATAGGATTAGAAAAGACAGTAAATAGGTAAAAGTTTTTTTCATGATTCGTGAGATAAAGTTGTAAATACAAAAATTGTTCAGACACTATTAGGTGTTAATATCTAAGATCATCCCCGAAGGATAATTCTTTGGGCTAAATCAGGACTGTAACAAAAAAAGATATAGGATGCTATCTTTTTGATCTTCATGGTTATTTAGATGTGATATGCGTGCTTCCTATACAATATCTGAAAAATCTATTAAGGCACATAAAAAATTTATTATTAAGCCGAAATATCAATTTCAAAGGATACCGTTTTCAATTCATACATTTTGAATTAAAAACAGGTAGATATGTAGGATAAAAAGGACAGATGGGAGACAATTTCTATATGTTTTGTTTAATAAATTTGTATAAATGTTAAACAAAATATAACTTATATAAGTTATCTAATATGTTCTTAAAGAAAGTTGACAAGATTTATCTATAGACAGAATTTTAAAGCCCTGAAAGAGTAGGGCAATTAGGCAAGATTTAATGACAAAAGGATGGAAATCAGGAAGAAGACTGATTCCATTAAAGATACCCTTATTGTACTTAGTATTAGTACCCTCGAGTCCGGGAGCAATCCCGGGCTTTCTTTTTGAGCTACTCTTACTTACTGACAAAATACATGTCCAGTTCTCCTTTACCCTTAGCTTTAATTTTGCCTCTATACTCACAAGGCAATTTGTCCTTGATGAGATAATAGGTATAAGCAGAGATATTGATTCGACCTTCTTCCCCGGCTGTCTCAATTCGACTGGCTGTATTGACTGTGTCACCAAAGAGGTCATAGGTGATTTTATTCTTTCCTACCACTCCGGCGGTTATAGGACCCGAATGAATACCGATCCTGACCTTCCATTTGATGGCACTGTTTTTATTCCTTTTATCCAGATACAGCAAAATCTTCTGGGCCGCAATGACACACTTCAAGGCATGATCCGGATCTTCTTTAGGAAGACCACAGGCTGCTAAATATCCATCTCCAATGGTCTGGATTTTCTCGACCCCGACTTCTTCCATGATGTCATCGAATTCATGAAAAATCTCATTCAATTCTTCTACCAGTTTTCGAGCCGGGATAGTAGCAACTATATTCGTGAATTCCTTAAAATCGGTAAAAAGTATACTCACCTCTTCAAATCTTGAAGGAACGGTTTTTCCCGTTTCCATGAGTTCCTGAGCCACAACCGAAGGAAGGATATTATATAAGAGTTCTTCAGATCTTTCTTTGGCTTTTTTAAGCTCAGCTGTCTGTTCTTCTACCAGCTGTTTCAGGCGATTGTTTTTTGCTCTTAAGGCATCAATTGGATAAGCTTCACCGACATCTTGTTCCTGGGCTGGAATTGAAACATGATTATGGGTCAATTTCCATTGACCTTCACTAAGAATAAAGATAGTCGTAAACCTCAAATGGAAATGAAGGTCAGGGGAATTTTGCATTCGCAAATACACATTGGCCTCGGCTTCAACCAGCCCGGATGTGTCTGACAAGACTTTTACCCTGGTAAAAAAGAATTCCAGATCTATGGGGTGTTGCCAGTCATTGAGGTCATCTTCAAAATTCTTGATAACCATGCTGTGATCTTTCCCGACTTCATGGAATCCGGTACCAATGGCACTTACCTCCGGACAAAAGAAAGGGATAAGTTCTTCAATAGTCTCACGTTTTTTGGCTCTTGCAGCCCAGGTATTCCAAAAATCAAGAAATGTTGCGAGAATTTTTTCTTCGGCGTTCATGTGCGTTTCCCAGACAGTATATTAAGTCAACATTCAATATATAAAATATTTCATACACTGTCTGCTGGAATCATCTGAACCAGAAACGATTTGTCAATTAATTATTTAATTTTTTCTCAACAGCATATTTGGCCCAGTCCGTTTCCAATCCGTCTATGCTTTTCATATTCTTTTCCAGAATATAGGTTTTCATACCTTCTTCTCCTTTGTGTTCGGTCCATTTGTCAAACTGATCACGACCTCCTTTATACTCATAAACGGGTACACCATACCCGCAGGAAGTTTGGACTGATTCAACATCGATTACGATGATTTGTCGGGTGTTTTTAGCCAGATCAAAATGGGCAGCATACTTCGACCAATCCTTTGTGCCAGGAATAACGGCTCTCCCTTTGCCATAAATTCTCAGGATATTGGGACGCTTGTCAAATGAACAAAACATGATGGTTATCCGGGAGTTTTGCAGGGTGTGAGCAGAAGTCTCATTTCCACTTCCGATCAGGTCCATATAGGCTACCTCGCTTGCTGAGATTACTTTGAAGGAGTCCAGGCCCTTGGGAGAAATATTGATACGGGAATCAGCCTCAAGTGCAGCAGTTCCTGTGAAAAAGAGTTTTTGGTTTTGGATAAACTTTTGGTGGGCTTCAGTTAGGGTATCTGTAAATTTTGCCATAGGGAGTCTCTTGGTTTAACTAAGTTTTATTGTACGACTGCCGATTAATTTGGTCTGGAATTATTTGAAAATTCTTCTGACCAGAAATCGCTGCGAATTCCGAAATACTCATCCAGATAGACTTTGACTTCTTTTTCGTCATGAATGTCTATTTCCTTCGTTTGTTCTCCCTTGCGAATTTTCAGCCTATCATTGAGTAAACTGATTCTGCCATCAGGAATAGCCAGGCTGCATACTCTTTTTTGGGTGAAGGGGGAATGTTCAGAGATCTGATGAAACTCACACATTTTCTCAAATTCCTGATAAGTTCTATCTTCCGGGCTAAAGAGGTATTCAGCTTTCCAGATTTCGTCTACTTTTTTGGAAAGAAGAAAATGTGTTTCGTCATAAACCTCAAATCGATATCTACCTCTGGGATCCTCAATTTCTTCTGCTGTTTGAAAGGCCAGAGGATAAAGGGAAAATTCACCAAAGCCGACATCTACCAAAAAGAGACCTTCTGCTAGCTGACAAAGGATTGCTAAATGATCATATTCTGGTCCCAATTCTCCATTCGATCCATATACACGTGCTGAAATCCTGACTAAGCGGTATCCCAATTCTTCTAGTAGAAAGTAAAACAAGCCATTTAATTCATAACAAAATCCCCCTCTATGTTCGACCATGAGCTTTTGGAAAATCTGGTCTTTATCCAGGCGTATTTTCCTTCCATAGTGGATATCCAGATTCTCAAATGGAATCTTGTATATGTGATGACTTTGAAGCTCGCGTAAAAGCGCAAGATCGGGCTCAAGCTTTCCTTGATACCCGATCCTGTTTAGATATGCCTGTACATCCATGCTTTACAATTCACAGAAATTTTTGATCAATTGCATGTTGAATTGGATGGTCTCTTTATAATTATTGGCACTGATGTGTTCATTGTTTCCATGGAAACAGCTCATACATTCTGGATTAATGCGGGTAGGGTAGAAGCGGTATACCTGATCAGCCACCCCGATGAAATGTTTACTATCAGTTCCCCCACCTAAAAGGCCGGGAGTTACGGTCACTTCCGGAAACATCTCAATGATGGTTCTTTCCAACAACTTATAACTATCTGATTCATGATCGGATACAGGTGAAGCTTCATTGAGTATATCATATTTTTCAATGCTAATCCTTTCGTCATTTACCGTCTCAGCGATATGTTTTTCAATCATTTCCCCTGTTTCGCCCGGCATGATCCTGAAATTTACCACAACAGAAGCCTGGGTCGGAATAACATTGTCTTTCACCCCTCCTTCGATAATGGTGGGAGCGGTGGTTGTATGCGCATTTGCAAATTCAGCCATAAAACTGCCAAACAACCAGGGATTGGCCATCACCATGCGCATGAAAAAACCGTCCATAGCTGGTGCCATTTTTTCCAATTGCGCTTCCATCACGGGAAGCATTCTGTAAGGAAACTGATTTGCCTCAAGAGCAGTGATAGCTTTTGCCAGGGAGCCAATGGTGTTATCCTCTGGAGGAGCAGAAGAATGTCCTCCATCTGTATGGATCGTTAGTCGATAAGATACATAGCCCTTCTCCCCGGTATTAACCATAGCGATAGGACCTTTGGTTTGAGTTATCTCTTCACTGGCGATAAAACCTCCTTCGTCTATAGCAAAACTGATCGGAACTCCCTTTGCTTTGAGATGTTCTGCTACTTTTTTGGCCCCTTCATCTCCTCCGATTTCTTCATCATGCCCAAAAGAGAGGTATATAGTATTGCGAGGTTGATAGCCTTTTTCCAATAGGGTTTCTACAGCTTCCAGTGCTGCAATTACATTGATCTTGTCATCCATCGTTCCTCTTCCATAGACACTACCATCTTTGATTTCACCAGAAAAAGGCCCGGCTTCCCATTGATCTATGGTATTTGAATCAACTGGAACCACATCATAATGTCCCATCATAACTAAAGCAGGAGCATTGGGATCACTCCCTTTCCAGGTGTAAAGGGGGGTATAGTTAAAAAGCTCGCGCTCCAAGTTTTCATGAAACAGGGGATAGGCTCCTTTAATATACTCGAGAAAATTTTCAAATGCCGCTGTATCCATGCGACTGCGATCTGTATAGGATATCGTCGGGAATTGAATAGCTTTTTGAAAATTCAGGATGGCATTATTAGAAATTTCCATGGGCTGAACCTCATCATATTGAGGTTGAGAACTGGATACCATCAGGGTATTGAATAGGAGGACAGCAATAAGCAATAGGAATATTCCTCCAATTAGTAGTAATAATTTTTTCATGTAGTTTTTCTAAAATATCCGCAATTTAGGAAGAGAAATACATAAATGCAGAATTGACAAAATCTTCCTGAAATCCGGATAAGCGTATTGATGTTTGAAGCAAGTGTAAAAAGGAAATAATGAGAAAAGATATTTTTAAATCTGCAGGGCAAATTTAGGAGGTATTGATCCTCGCTAAGGATATAAGCGGGACTACTCACATCTTCGATATCAAGGATGCGTGCTTGCCCTGAAATTGCAAAAGCTTCTTCTTTAGGTTTAAATAATTACCCTAAACCTTTTTTTGCTATAACGCTCATCAAATTCTTTTACCAGGGGCTTCGGAAACCAATATTATCCAGGATCAGCAATCCTTTTTCCGTCTTATTAAATACAAATCTTATGCTTTGTAGTGATTCGATTTCAAATGTCGGGTTCTTCTCAAGATAGGATTCCAGGGGAAAAACATAGCTTTGAAAGATACTTTCAGATTGAGGATCCCCGAAGATAAAATCATCTTTCATTACTTTGACTTTAAGTAATTTATTCAAGGGGCTGAAATCACTTAAAGGAAATGAAATATGTCTGCCTTGTGTATCTGTAAGTTGGATGCTCAGGTCAATTCCTTCTGCCTTTTTAGACCCTTCCTCCTCCTCCTTATCTTCATCCTCATCCTCATCCTCATCCTCATCCTCATCCTCATCCTCATCCTCATCCTCATCTTCTTCCTCTTCAGATTCATTTTCTTCCTCATTATTGATCCACTTCCCTTTGGATTTAGGATTTGTAGATCCTTTTACATGAGACATGCTGAAAACCAATTGACTACTGGAATCCAATTTGATCTCAGCTCCTGCTACCTCCATATCAAAGAAAGCAGTGTCTGTAGGTTCCTCATCTCTATGCCATCCCAAATAAACAGCCCGAGTATCTTTTACTCCGTATTTCATCTTAATATTGGCCTCCTTCCAGACCGTCAATGCTGAAGCAGAAAAGCTATTTGGACGATAAGGACTGCTTTTCAAATCCAGGTCCTCATCAAACTTAGTCAGAAACTGCATCTCCGTATCCTCAAACTGATTCAGGTAAACATTTTTGGGGAGGAAATCAGCTCCCAATCGGGCATCTGTAAATAGGGGAAGGTATTCTGTTTTTCCTTTTAGGGAGGCATCCAGAAAAGCACTGATATACACCTTGGCAATTTGCTCCTGCTCGGCTGCGGGCATCAATTGTTTGAGGTTGAGTAAACGGGTGAAAGAAACGCCACCCCGATCATTGTCGCCCCATGAGGTATTGAATTGCCCATGATTGGCTCCATAAATATATAGTCCCGATTTGAAGTGGTAGAGTGAGTCTGTAAATCCTACTCTTTCATATATCCGTGAACCGGAAAAACTTGTGACATCAGCATCCTGTGCGCCATGCAAGGAGAAATAATTGACATTATTGAAATAGGTTCTTGTCCTTCCCGGTTGATATTGACCATCTACCGGGGCGATAGCACAAACGGCTTTGAGGTTGAAGCCATAATCAAATTTTACACTTCCATCATCCGGATAAGTAGAAAGCTGATTGAAGGCTGCTGCATGAGACATAGCTTCTCCACCTCGAGAGTGTCCGATAAGGGCAATATTCTCTGTATCCAGTTTCCCGAAAAAAGGATGTTCTTCCTCTTCATTCCATTGATGCCAAAGTTTCAGATGTTCCAATAGTATCCATGCTCGGGCATCATTTTCCTTTTCCAGTCCCCCAAAAATATCGGACCAGGAACCATTAAGGAAATTCTCATCTACCGTTGCAAAAATATAGCCCCGACTTGCCAGCATTTCCCCCAAATATCCATAACCCACATCTGAATAATCCTGCATGCCGTGGTTGCCATGGGTGATGAGCACAAGGGGAAAGGGTCCTTCTCCTTCCGGATACCAAACCTGGGCATTTAAGGGGAGTTCTCGATAATCATGTCCCCAGTACCAAGTCCTATACCATCCTCCAAAACCATCCCAATCATCCAAAAAAGCAGTTCCATCAACTGTTGGGCTTATATAATCCGCAGCGGCACCGAATCCATCACGATGTTTGTCCTTTCCGCTTCCATAGAAAAATTCCTTGACTGTATACTCACCGGTTTCGCTAGGATCAGCCAAGGTCGGATAAGACCATTTAGGGCTACTCGCTTCTGGCAAAGGATCATCCAACTCAAAGCCTCTGGGAGCAAAATAGAATATGGCTGCAATGAGCATGATACTTCCGAGACCTAAGCCTATAAATGTTGTGATTTTGTGAGCCCTGGGTTTTTCTCGAAAGACATTTGAACTCAAAACGGCGACAGAGGCTCCCAAAAGAGAAGCCATGATCATCATATAAAATAGGTGCTTCCCTGAAAATCCACCTGCTATCAGAAGAAGAGGAATAGAGGCTATCAGGGTCCAATGGAATTTTTTGGGAAGGCGATTAAGTTTGCGGGAAAGTCTGGAAATGAGAATCCCTCCTAAGAGGCTACTGGCAGCAAATGCAATCAGGAAGAGGATAAATCTCCAGTCATTGGATGAAAGGGTAGTTAGAAGACCAGATATAGAAAATATGGCTATTGAAAAATACAGTAAACCCTTTTGAGCGCCCATAAAAGCCCTGTTGCCAGGCTTTATTCTCGCTTGTTTTTCTTTTATCCAACTGCTGAATTTTTGATAATAGTAGCGCATAGCGTGTGTGATTTACAAGGAAAGACAGAGAAATTCCAGAATAGGTTGTAGGAAGCTGAAATACCTTTATTCAGCCTGTGCTAATTTGGAGACTTCCTCTTCATGTTTCTTTTGATTTCCGTTTAATACTTCCTGAGTTTTTGCAGAAAGTTGATCTAGTTTGTCCCGGGTTTTCTTATCCGGTTCACCATCCAGTCTTTCCAGACTTTCAATGAGAATTAAGAGACATTCACAAAGTTCCTTTAAAACAGGAATGCGGGCGTCCGTGGGAGAATTACTAATTGATCTTACCTTTAAGTTTCTGAAGAGCGCATCTACCCGCTTGATCCACCGGCTGTCTTCATGATCTTCTTTTTCATGTTTCAAATACAAACTTTCGAAAGCCCTGAAACCCATGACCTCAAATCGCCTGTTGGGATTGCTGCCATCACTGGGAGATAGCATCATATCTCCGATGGCTTGTTGCCAGTTACTATAGATCCATGCTTCTTTTCGAGCTAGAACGAAGGAAGCATATTCCCGGGTATCTTCGATCAGCTGCATTTCTACCTCTTCCTGACCAATTTCTTTGCAGATTTTATTTGCAATAGACCTCAGTACAGACAATTGATCCTTTTTGCTTAGGCTTTGCAAAGAATCAGAGGTGATCATTTCTCCTTCCTTTTGCTTTTTAGCCTGATTTACCAAAATCAATTCCTGCCAAAGTGCCTGATCCAATTCATTGCAAAAGGATTTTAATTTTTGCGCATCAGCTTGTAAACTACTGATGTCTAATCCCCATTTTATGGCCAAATACTCCAGGCGACTCGAATCAACTTCTTTATTAGTTAGTGCCTTCTCAAATTTCTTCAAAGCTTGCTTAAGATTTTTATAATTCTCAGCATTACCTAGCTCTACCCCTGCCAACTCTCTGTTTACTGCCCTGATCCATCCCAGTACAGCACAAAACCGATATAGGGTACTGATGTACTGGTAATTCTGAAATTCATCATGCTGGACCGTCTGATCTACAAATCTGGCTTTGTATTTAAAGATATCATACAAGCGCTTTTGCAAGGAATAACAATAATCCCGTAAAGGATCTGTGTAAGCTTTGAAATAGCTCAATCTTTCTTGCTCCTGACTTTTGCGCTCTTTATTCCGATCTATTCTTTCCTTTAATAAAAACAAAGCAAGCGTTCCTACGGCAGTAAGGATAGCCGTTACAAAATCATTGAATTCTAATGAAGGCATAGGGCTTTTCTTGTGTGTGAAAAACAAGATAAACCTTTCTCAGAAGAATGCTAAATCAAGCCTACTCCTTATAAAGATTGAGACAGGAGGTATTAGGTTCCTTTTTCGGATTCTCCATAAACTCCAGCATGACCTTTTCCCGACAATCCTCATTACCTCCTCCATGCCCTCCTTCATCGAGGATATAGAGATAGGAATTGCTTAAGTGTTTCTGGAATATGTGGCCATTTTCCGGAGGTGTCACCGGATCGTATTGATTGACCATGATAAGGGATGGTACTGCGGACTGTTTAAAGTCTCTTTCAGATACAGGCAAAACAGATTGATGCCAGTGATTCATAGTCGCAGTATAAGCAGAAGTAAAAATACCCAGTCGTGCGGGAAGAAGTTCCATTTTTTTATAAACCGCAGCGATTTTTTTGGGCGTATTTTCTTCGTGGAAAGCTTCATAGCGTTCAACCGATAACCACATGGAGGAATTGTAGAAATTGGTAAAGAGAATTTCATTTGCCAAAACCGCCTCAATCGGAGCGGTATTTCCGGTTTTGTAAGCCATGATCAATTCAGGAGCTTTTTCCCGGGAGGCATTTCCGTATAAAAGTCGGCGAAGTAGGTAAACCGCATCCTGGGCATTTACATAGAAGTCTTCTCCTTTTACCTTTGCAATGATGGGTTTCTGCTTAAGTTTTTTAATAGCTGCAATGTATTCTTCTTTGAGATTGGGATACTTCTTTTTACAGTCTTCACTTCCTTCACAGTAATCGAATATTCTGCTCAATGCCAGGCTATAACTTTCCATGCGATCAATCAGAAAATCATCCCCCAAAGGATTGGGCGAATTGAGCAAGCTACAATTGACTTTCTCCGGAAACATATCCTGAACCACCCGAGCCAGACGAGTACCATATGATCCTCCGGATATGTTGTATTTCTCATATCCCAAATGATCCATAAGTGCGCCCACATCTCTGGCATTCTGGAAGGTATTGTAGTGTTCCAAACCAATGCCTTCGTCATCACACATCTTTTTGTACTTCTTTATTAAGTCATTCATCAGGCTCTGTTCCTTCGCCTCATCGGCATTTTGAGACATAAGGCTGAAGAAATCAGCTTCCATATTGGGGAGTCCTGAGGAATATCCGATCCCTCTTTGATCAAACATAATGATGTCATGATCCTGGTTGATGCTACTTTGAGCTCTTCCCTGAGCAATCATGGGATGGATAGAGGCACCTCCCGGACCGCCGGAAAAGTAAATCAGCGGATGTGCAGTAGATTGCTCATTTTTGGCTTTGAGAACCACATAGGCAATTTCAATTTTCCTTCCGGCTTTATTGTCGTGATTTTCAGGTACTTCGAGTAGGCCACATTGAACACGGGCCTGCTGACTCATACCCGGGATAAAGTCGCAGGATTGAGCTTTTAGCTGACTACTAAAGCATGCAAAGAGGCAAAAAAGGAGGATCGAGTAGTAGTTCTGTCTATTCATTTCTAAGGGTTTAAGCATAATGATACATAAGATTAAGCTGACTTGAAGAAAAATTGCAGAGAGCTGTGCATAATTTGCAGAAAACGGCAGCGTAGGCATTTTTCAGCATGCTTGTAAACAAATTGTTACCTTCGTAAGATAAATGGATCAAGATCCTGCTAACGCAATTTCATGAACATATTTGAGTCTTATCTTGAAGAGTTTTCCCAGTCGGTAAGCCTGGGGGATTTTCTGATTAATTTATTTTTTGCAGCGGCTTTATGCGCCATTCTCAGGCAATTTTATATTCGTTTTGGAAATGCCATCTCCAATAGAAAGCGCTTTGCCAATATATTTCTTCCGTTGGGACTCACTACTTTACTTATCATAACCATCGTAAAGTCATCCATAGCTCTATCTCTGGGCCTGGTTGGAGCCTTGTCTATCGTTCGCTTTAGAGCGGCAATCAAAGACCCTGAAGAATTGACGTATTTGTTTTTGTGCATAGCCATCGGTCTGGCAGCAGGAGCCAGTCAAATTCTGATTGCCTTTGTTGCTTTTGTGTTTATCCTGCTGTTTATGTACTTCCTCCATAGATATAATGGATTTGAGGAATTGAAAAAATCCGATGCCATGTATCTCAATATCCAAACGGACGTAGAGGATGTAAAAGTGGTGAGTGAGGTACTTACCGAACTGTTCCCTTTTGTGGAGTTGAAAAGATTGGACAAAGGCCTGGAACAAATGAGTTTGAGTTACCGGATCAAAACAGATTCCCTGGATCAAATTTCAAGCTTGCAAACAAAATTGACTGCCCTTTCTGCTTCCACTACCTATTCCCTCGTTGATCAAGCTGAACTGGCCCTATGATCCTGAAAGATGGACATAGTAGCTCATATTCTTTTCCTATCCAAATAGGGAAAAAATCCCTGCTGATTCTACTAGGGATTTGTCTATTGCTTATCCTGATCAGTTATATCCCTCGCTCCTCCTATGAGGCTCAGGTAAAAGAGCGCATTTTTTGTGGGGCAGAAGAATTGGTGTTTGATGGAAGCAAAAGTATGTTCCAGGGAGAAGGGGCTTTGTTTGAGAATGCAGAAAGCCAGTCGGATACCTATGCCCGAACGGGAAATCATTCCAGCAAAACCGATAAAGACCAGGCTTATGGGATGTTTTATCTGATGAAAAAAGCTCGACCCGGAGATAGATATCGGGTGAGCATTTGGCGGTATGGGAATAAGCTGGAGGCTAGTAGATTGGTTGTAAGCATAGATAATCCGGCTGGGGAAGCTTTCTATAAGCACAGCGACATAGCCTCTGAGATTGACGATAAAGAATGGGAAAAGCTTGAACTCAGCTTTGAGGTTCCTGCTTATTATCAGGAACAGGGAATTAGGATTTATCCTATGGGAGGAGCCAGTGCAGTTTATTTTGATGACCTGAGTATAGAAAGAGTTGCGATGGCTTCAAGTGCGATCGTCGGACATATTGATAGCAGTATTTTTAGCCTAAATCTCAAGATAGATGACAGCCGAATGGATTTTCTCAAAAATCGTCGGCAGGAAATCCTCAATACCGGGATTTATTTTGCGGAGGATAAGGATTGGGTAAAAGCTCGTATTATCGAAACCACAGATGAAATTCCTGTTAAACTTCGCTTCAAGGGAGACTGGATGGATCACCTGAAATATGAAAAATGGTCTTTTCGAATTCGGGCAAAAGAAGAACATGCCTGGAATCGCATGACAACCTTTTCCATTCAAAGACCTGAGAATCGAGACTTCCTGAGTGAATGGATGTATCATCAATTCCTGGCAAGAGAAGATGTCCTGAGTCCTCGCTATGACTTCGTGAAAGTATCCCTTAATGGAGAGAAAAAAGGAATATACGCCCTGGAAGAGCATTTCGAAAAAATCCTGCCAGAATACAGAGCTAGAAGAGAAGGACCGATTTTGAAGTTTTCTGAAGATGGGGTCTGGAATGCCCGGAAAAGATCACTTGATATGGATATCCCCGGTAGAGAGGTGGAGGATAAACATAAAAGTTTTGAAGCTGCAGAAGTACTGGCTTTCAGAGAAAAAAGAATACTGGAGGATTCGGTGCTCCGCAAACAGTTTGAAGTGGGGCGGAGCCTGATGTTGTCCTACAAGGAAGGAAAGAAAGCTGTTTCTGAGATATTCGACCTGGATCTGCTGGCCAAATACTATGCGATCACCGATATCTGTCAGGCACATCACAGTACTATCTGGCATAACCAGCGCTTCTACTATAATCCAGTCCTCGCGAAACTGGAACCTATAGCCTATGATGGTTATACAGAATCCGGCATTTTTGGATTGGGAGGAGGAAAGCGAATTTTGGGAGAAGGGATAAACCTTGCCCTGGGAAACCCGGAAGATGAACTCATCCAACAGCATATGCGGGATACTGCCTTTGTCAAGAAATACCATCAGTATCTGAATAAATTCACGCAGCCTGCCTATCTCGATGATCTGATTCTTGACCTCAGACCGCTATGGGAAGGTAAATTATACCAGCTTCGAAAAGAATATTTTGACTACACTTATGATCCCGATCAATTGAAGGCACATGCCCGAAGGATACGGGCTTTGCTATTTCCCCTCAATGACAATAGCATCCGGGTATCTATGGAAAAAGGGAATGGGAATCAGGCGGTCTATAGACTGAGAAATTATCACCTGCTTCCGCTTGAAATTATTGCGCTGGATGAAACGCATTTGGAGGAGCCAATCTTTGTTTGGCCTTCTGATCAGGAGCAATTGATTGAGTTTACAGAATTTGAAGGGCCAAAGGATACAAGAAAACTTCTTTTCAAATTACCCGGATTAGATGAAATCTATGAAAGTCGAGTACTTCCCTGGTCAAGAGAATTGGCGGAAATTCCTTTGGCTTCGGCAAACTTTAAGCTGGAAGAAAGTGATTTCCTGAAAATTGAGGGACAGAAAGTCTTGATATCAGGAAAGCATCAGATAGATAAGGATATCCTGATTCCGCCTGGATATAGGGTTGAGATACTTCCCGGAACTCGCTTGGATTTCGTAAAAGGAGCTGCCTTTATCTCACGATCTGCTGTACAGCTTTTGGGAACCGAAGAAGAAGCCATTCATTTGTACTCCTCAGATAAAACAGCCTCTGGCTTTACCGTCTTACAAGCAGCTGAAAAATCAAATATTCGCTATACAAATCTGGAGCATTTTTCTTCTCTGAATAAAGCCCAATGGCAATTGACGGGTGCCTTGTGTTTTTATGAATCTGAGGTGGATATAGCGCATCTCCTGGTTCATGAAAACCAGTGCGAAGATGCGATCAACCTCATTCGTTCGGAGTTTGAAATCCGTAATTCGGTGATCAGTCATAGCTTTTCAGATGGCTTAGATGTAGACTTTGGAAAAGGTGATATCCATGATTTGCTATGTATTTCAACTGGGAATGATGGAGTAGATTTTTCGGGTAGCCGTGTCAATTTGTTTGGATTGGAAGTGAGAAATCCTGGTGATAAAGGCATCAGTGTAGGGGAGGAGTCTTTTGTGATCATCTATGATGCAAAAATCGAAGGAGCTAATATCGCCCTGGCTTCCAAAGACCTTTCAAATGCAGAAGTCAAAAGGATCGAAATCAGCTCCTGCAATACGGCCTTTACCGCTTACCAGAAAAAACCGGAATTTGGCCCTGCAAAAATAAAAGTAGAAGAATTGATTCTTGATAAAGTTAACTTTCTCCATCTGATCGAAAGAGGTTCAGAATTACGACTCAAGGGCAAACTGGCAGAGACTTTATAATCGTTCTATTTGCAAAAAGCTTTCCTATATATCATCCTGATTATCTCTTTGCTTTCTTGTAAAGAAGAGATTGATCCCCAGCCTAAAAAAGGCATCCTATTCATGGGGCATACATATAGCTGGCACAGGGGTGATAATAAGGTGGATCAAAGGTTGGAACACTTGGATTTGAGTGGTTACGAGCAATTGTGGCTAGGAGGCGATATGTGCTCCGAGACAACGAAAGAAAAGGCGACCCTGACTTATCTGGATCGACTTTTTTCCTTAGGAGAACATACAACTCTCTGGGCCCTGGGCAATCACGATTACCGCAATGGGAATATGGATTGGCTAAGGGAAAAAACGGGTAGGCCCTTGCATTATTTAGCTGATTTTGGAGGAATGAAAGTATTAGTTACCCATACCTCCTATAAAGAAACAGAGTGCGAAGCCAAGGAGAACCAATTCAGGATGATCCAACGGACCTGCGATACCCTTCGCAATGCCAGCCATTTGATCCTCATGTCCCATATGCTGACCTGGACAGATACCGAAATTGAGATGGATGCCAAAGAAACGGCCAATGCAGACAAAGCCTGGTGGCCCTATACCTGTGAGGCAAGAACTCAATTTCAAAGGAAAATTTACCCTTTGCTGCAGGCAGTACAGGAAAGAGGCATACAAGTGGTCGTGATTTCAGGTGATCTGGGCATCAAAGCAAAATCCTATCAATACCAAAGCAAGGATGGCATTTGGTTTCTGGCTTCAGGTATCAACAATAGTGTTGAAAAAGATCCTATAAAAAGAGCTCAATTGCCCAAAGATCGACTGCTTTATCTGGAATATGATCCTATTGATTCCAGTTTGGTCTGGGATTTTCCCATACTCAATGAACTGCTATGAAAAAAGAATTGAGATATGAACGAAAATTCAGGATCGAGTCCATGAGTCTGGATGCGGTGAAACAAATCATTGATTTGCATCCGGCTTCTTTCAGTACCTTATATCCCGATAGGATCGTCAACAATATTTACCTCGATTTCCCGGATAGGAATACCTGGAATCAAAATGTCCTGGGTTGGAATGAAAGAAAGAAATATCGAATCAGGTGGTATGGCGATACTCAGCAGATCATAAAGGGAGCAAAACTGGAAATAAAGCATAAGCATAATGAACTGGGCTGGAAGGATGCCTTTGATGTGGAGGATTTTGATCTGGCGAAATTAGGCGAAAAGCTTCCAGCTATCTTACAGTCCTTTCCGGAACTCGGCGCTTTACAGCCCAGTCTTTTTAATAGATACAGTCGTTCCTATTTACTTTCTTTTGATCAGAAATTTCGCCTTACTCTGGATCGGCAACTGGAATTCTTTCCCATCCATGCTTCGAGATGGAATAGCTATGAGGCCAGTATAGACCCTGCTTTCATTTTGGAGCTTAAATACAATCGCGAATGGGATGATGAAGTAGGTAAGATCAGTCAGAGACTCCCTTTTCGCCAGAGCAAAAACAGTAAATATGTAAAGGGGATTCTATTGTTATCTTAGGTTTCCTTTAAAGCCTTCAAGGTCTGCCCCAATTTCCTGAATGTACCATCAATGGAAATGCGCCTACAAGTCCTTCCATATGCAGGTCGGTGGCTTGTTTTCATTTTCGGTGAAAAAAGGGAAGACTTCTCAAAGTCTTAATCATTAAAAATGAAAAAGCCATATCCGCCTGGATCACGGATGATCACATTGTCAACTATTCCTTCTTTATTGAAAACCGTGATACCTTCTGTTATCGGAATGCCTGCTTCTTTGATTTTGGCGATAACTGGAAGATTTTTGCCTCCATTGAAATAAGTCATAGAGGGATTGAAAAAGAGGTGAGGACAAGCATTGGGTTTCATCAAACTGACCCCTATACCGCTATCATGCTGATAGGCGGCCCATCCTTGTTCGGGACCTCCCATAGTCTTGTTAAACCCCAGGATTTCATAGACTTCAGCTGCAGCAGCTATATCAATGGTTTCTAAACTCAGACCAGCAAAATTGCCAAGATGAGAACTGCTGTTTTCTTCTGCTTTCAATTCCAGACCAGCTTTACCTTCAATAAGGTAAATCCAAACGCCACTTCGGTCTGCAAATAAAGCTCCATTTTCTGTCTCCAGGACAGGTATACTTCTTTTGAGTTTTGCGATTTCATTTTTCCAACTTTCCTTGTACAATTTCAATCCGGCTCGTGCAAAGCGATCCGGATTTATCTCAATAAAAGCTTTTCCATCAGAAACGACACATGGATTTTCCGGAGAAACAATCTTGAATCCCAGACGGGTATAAAAGGAAAGGCTTTCTTCGAGAGAGGGGCAAGGAGTTTGGATAAGTGCTTGCATATGAATGTATTTGTAGGCTAAATCTGGTGAAATTACCTGCTGAAAACAAGAGAATTTCAAAAATAGCCTAAGCATCTCACTAAAATCCGTAGATTCATATTTCTTTCAAACATCGATCTATGAAGACTAAGAGCAGACGCAATTTCCTCCGAGCAGGACTTTTAGGATTAGCCGGACTACCGATACTAACTCAGGCCAGACAGAATAGCCTTTTGGAAAGCTGGGAGGATCTGGGGAATTCCCTTTCTACTAAAGAAGATGAAGCCTATTGGGAAGAAATTCGAGCCCAATTCAGTTTTGAAGATGACTTAAACTATTTCAATACGGGTTCTTTAGGCCCCTGTCCTCGCTTTATTGTCGAGGCGACCAACGGATTCCGAGCTACCCTGGATGGCTTTCCCTCCAAATACATGTGGGGAGGTTGGCAGGAAGAGAAAGAAAAAGTCCGGGCGAAAGTAGCTGGCTTGATGAAAGCTGATGAAGAAGAAATTGCCTTGATCCATAATACTACCGAAGGCATGAACCTCATTGCCTCCAGTCTGGATCTTAAGAAAGGAGACGAAGTAATCCTGTGTGATCATGAGCATATGAGTGCAATGGCTCCCTGGCGGTTTCATCAGGAGAGTAGGGGAGTAAAACTTGTGCGTCCCAAACTTCCCACCTTGCCAGAATCTAAAGAAGAATTGCTGGATGTTTTTCGAAAAGCCATCACGAAACATACTAAAGTCATTTCCATCGTTCACCTTACCAATACCAATGGAATGATCCTGCCGATCAAGGAAATCTCCGAAATGGCGCATGAAAAAGGAATTTTAGTAGCAGTTGATGGGGCTCAATCTTCTTGTGCGATAGATGTTGATATGCATGAATTGGGATGTGATTTTTATGCAAATAGTGCACATAAATGGTTGTTCTCACCCAAAGGAATGGGGATTTTTTATGCGACAGAAAAAGCGCAAAAATTACTCACTCCCATGATTGTCGCCAGAGGATACAAAGACAAAAGTATTCGCCGTTTTGAAAACTATAATACCCGCAATTTGCCAGAATATTTAGGGCTCGGAGCGGCGGTCGATTATCGAAATGAGATCGGTCATGAGAAAATCGTAGGCAGGCATTATGAGCTAAAGCGGTATTTTCGGGAGAAAGTCTCTAAAATTGAGGGGCTGAAATTGAAAAGCCCTGCTGCGGATGATCTTTCGGGTCCCATCCAGGGAGTTGAAGTTGTGGGCAAGGATGTTTGGAAGGTAAAGCGAGCCCTTTTCGATGAGTATAAAATTGATTGTCGTCCCATGAGCACACATGGGCTTAATGCCTTGCGGATATCCCTTTCGATTTGTACTTCGAAAAAGGATGTGGATTTTTTGATTAAAGCAATGGAAGATCAGATTGATTGATAATAATACACCGCTAGGGCCAGCTCATATATTGTACCATTTAGGGAACAATATTAACATTGTCAAAGCATTCAATTATCAAATAAGAACTGTCATCTCGGAGTTTTTCGAGCAGAGTGAGGAAAATATCCGGGATGACAGAGTCTTGTTGAGTTTAGGTTTAACCTCTATATCGTTTCTTGATTTATAACTCGTTCTGAGAAAATCTGTGCTGCTCCAACATTTATTTGACCTTCCCCTTCAACATATAGCCAAGCACCTGCATACCTGCTTTAAGCAGACTGGCTTTTGAGGCTGGATTGGAAATGCTGCATCTGGCTGCAGGGACTTTTCCCGCTTCATAGCAGGCCTTTTTAATTTCTTGCAAGATATAACTGGCATATCCTTTTCCCCGAAAATCCTTGGCTACTTCCATGTAGAGATCTGCAAAGGGATGATTGTAATGGGTGAGAAAGCCTCCATCTGCAATAACTTCGCCCTCCCATACTAAAACATATGCTCCCTTATCACTTTCTTTCTTCCCAAATACATCATCGCCTTTTTTGAGAGGGCGAAAAATAACGTTCTCTTTCTTGATCAGACTTTGATGACTTTCCCCAAATAAAATGACTTTGCTTTCAATTTCTTTCCCAAATTCATAAAGTATAGGAGAAAGGATGAGATCATTGCTCTGGCATTCCAAATAGGGAACTTGAACCTTTTCCAGAACTGCTGCGAAAACTAAGGAAGATTTATTTCTAAGATGAGGAAGCAGGTAGAATTCAAAAATGGCATTTCTATCCGCAAGCTCATCCAATCCTTTGATGGATGCATATCCGATCTTTTTCCCAGCCAAAGAAATAAGGTAAGAGTCTGTCCAGTTTCTGATGTGGCAGGCATCGTATCGAATCTGGAAATTGCATTCCTGTAGATAGAGTTCGCGTAAAGGCAAAATCTCACTTAGGGCTACTTTTCGAATGTCAATATCCAATTCTTTCATCAATCTTTAATGCGATGTTTGAGCAGCCATTTATAAAATTCTACACTCTCATACATAGGGGTCCAGGAATCATGACCTTCCGCAGGAACAGAACTGAAAATACGGCTATGATTCAGGTAATCACTTTCAGCTCCTGTAGGGCTATTCAATTTAAGAAATTTCTCTCCCGTCAATTCCTCCAACTTGCTAACGATCTTTTTTGTGTCACCGTCTCCCACCATATTGTCTTCCGTATTATGAACCGTCCAAATGGGAAGCTTAAGCATTTTATCATAGCCTTCAACTCCATGGGTTTCTCCGGCTATAGGTACGGCTGCTGCAAATTGATCTCCCATTTTTGACATCAATCCCCAGGTACCATGACCTCCTCGGCTCAATCCGGTGATATACACCCGGTAGGGATCGGCATTGTATTTCTCGTATATCTCTGATAAAATCATTTCAATGGCTCCTTCATTCAGGTACCATTGGCGTTCACGAAAAGGACCCGCTTTCATATGAGGCGCAACCACAATAAAAGAGTCCAGGGCATATTGGTTTCTTTCCAGGCTCATGTCTGTTTCTTCCACTAGCAATTTGGGAATGGGCCAGCGTTTAACCACATCAATTTCACCTCCAACCGAACTTCCGCCGCATAGGTAGATGAGGATCGGATAAGATTGAATGTTGGAAGGATAAGTCTTCGGTAAATACAAATTATATCCATCAATGGGATCACCGAAATAATCGCCTTCGATGACGACCATTTCACCAGGTTTGGCCGCACTGTGTTGGGCATGGCTAAGTCCGAAGAGGGATAGGAGGAGGATGCTGAACAGTAATTTCTTCATGGGTGGTGTAGGTGTATTGAGTATAAAATAAAAAATGGAAGGAGAAGATCCTTCCATTCATATATTTCTCTATCAGGCTTTATGCCTAATTAATCATTGTCAGAAGTTGCCTTTTCTGGAAAAGCTTTGAGAACTTCTCGGGTCAGGTCCCATCGATTGAAACCCTGGCGTCCATAATCAAGTCCTCGGCGTACAATTACCAGATCATATTCGGGGACCACAATAACATATTGACCACGATTCCCCGCAGTAGAATAGGCCGTCTTTGGAACATCATTTCTACTATCCGGAACCAACCACCACTGGCCGCCATACATATTCCCAATTTTTGCAGTGGATGGAGCAGGAGTTCGAACGAATTCGATCCAATCTTCAGAGATTAACCTTTCTCCTTTCCAAACACCTCCCTGTAAGTACAATTGACCAAATCGCGCCAAATCGCGAGCATTGGTATAGACCTGACTACTCAATATAAAATCGCCAAATCTATCTGTACTCAAAAAGGTATTTCTCATTCCCAGTTTATCTAATAGGGCTTTGCGTGGAAATTCGATATAGGTTTTTGAATCACCACCCAGGGCTTTTTTCATTGCCACTACACCCAAAATGGTATCATAATTTTCATAATCCCAATGGCTGCCAGGTTCACGGATCAGGCCACGATTCCGAGCTCCATTGATAGAGCTGGCTCCTGCCCAGTATGAAAGCCCGGAACCGGTAGCATATTCCATTCGACCATTATCGACGGTATACAAACCGCTGGACATATTGAGTACATGGCGTAAGGTAATTTTATTTCTGGGATCAGTTTCCGGATCTCTCCCTTTAGGTAACCAATCAAGTCCCAGAGGTTCATCCAGATTCATTTTTCCTTGATCTACCATCATCCCGATCAGGCTTACAGCTATGCTTTTGGCTGTGGACCAGGTACGGGTTTTGGTAAACATATTTACGCCCTCTGCATAACGCTCATGAATGATTTTTCCTTTATGCATAACAATCAGACTCAGACTTACCTGCTCGGAACTTTCCCGCTCAAATGCCCAATCAGAGGCAGCTGCCAATGCCTCTTTATCCACCATTTTGGGAATTTCCTTGTGGGCATTTTGATCTCCCATAGGCCAATCGATTTCTGCAGGATCACCGGCCAGGATGGGAAGGCTTTGTTCCGGTAAATCAGGGATATCTTCAAAGGTCTGGTCCGGGGCAAGTATGATGCAGCCGATACCTTCTCTAAATACAGCTCGCATAACGGGAGTCCCACCGGGTACACCGATGGATACGGTTTTTCTTTCCCAATCCACCTGATAATCACCTCCTCTGGCTGTACCTACCGGCTGGGGTAGATAAGCTAATTCCTGAGAAAAAACCTGCTCAAGGCTTCTTTCAGAGGTAAAGAGTCCATTACACATGAGGATGGCCTGAACTCCATGGCTCACCATGTCTCTGTTGGCCCGTGTGTAATCGTAGGTTTCTTTTTGTTGGGCGAATGAGCTGCCTAATAGCAGCAAAGCCACAATGAAAGTAGATAGTTGTTTCATATTTATATTTGAGATAGGCTAAGTGTGTTGTTGTTTTGCATGCTCAAATGCGGATTTGCAAATCTCTCGAAGTACTTCAAAGTCTATATCTGCCAATTTGTTAATATACAGGCATACTCTTCCGGTTTTGTACTTCCCGACCTTTTCCAATAGGGCTTCCTGTCCCTCAAATTGGTTCAGTACATATAGAACATGCTTTGCTTTGCGGGGGGAAAAAGAAAGTAAGGCTGCATCTCCTTCATGCCCGCTTTCATATTTATAATGATAAGACCCAAATCCAATGATGGAAGGTCCCCACATCCGAGGCTCCATTCCTGTGATCTCTTTCATCATATCCAGGATTTGAAAAGCTTCTGCTTTTTTTCGCTCATGATCGATTGCTTCGACGTATGCGATGACATCCTGATTCGTTACATGTGTCTTTAATTTTGCCATACTGAAATCTTTTTCGAACTTCCTGATTAATAGTATTCAATCTCCTAAAAAAGTCTGCGAGAGGCAAATCAGGAGAAGGAATCTATGCAAAAACGGGAATTCTATCTGTCACGTTTTTTCCCGCACTGTGTCAAGCATACACAGAAACCGAAACTCCTATTTAACACCATAAAATGGCTGAAACACTAGAAGCTAAGAAAACTGAGCAAAAGAAAGCGAAACCCAGAAGTAACCTCAAAGCCGCATTTAAAACCTATATTTGGCCGCGTAGGCGGCTGCTGGGCTTCGGGCTTTTTTTGGTATTGATAAGTCGAGCTGCCGGCTTTGTTTTGCCTATAGCACCTAAATACATCATAGATGAGGTAGTAGGAATGGGCAATACCGAATTACTCTACCCCCTTTTGGCAGCGATTTTGATTGCCATTTCTATACAGGCCGTTACTTCTTATTATTTGGTTAAACTATTGAGCGTAGAAGCTCAGTACCTGATTGCAGAACTGCGTTCTCGGGTGCAGCAGCATATTATAAAATTGCCAACCAAATTCTATGATAATACCCAATCGGGGAGTCTGGTCTCCCGGGTGATGACGGATGTGGAAGGGGTTCGGAATCTGGTCGGAACAGGTTTTACCCAATTGATCGGAGGCAGTATTACGGCTGTCGGAGCCTTTGTTTTCCTCATTTACATCAATGCGAAAGTTACCTTTGTCGCCTTGGTTCCTTTGATCATTTTTGGCGTTATATCTTTTCGCGCTTTTGGAAGGATTCGACCTATCTTCCGGGAGAGGGGAAAGATTCAGGCAGAAGTCAACGGACGTCTGACAGAGTCAATGGGTGGCATACGGGTAATCAAAGGATTTCATGCGGAGGAACAGGAGATTCAAGTATTTAAATCCGGTGTGCTCCGAATTTATGAAAACATCAAAAGCTCTCTGACTACCACCAGTTTTGTTACCAGTATGGCAACTTTTCTGATTGGATTAGCGACTGTCTTGATTCTTTTATTGGCTACTCCGGATTTGATTGCAGAGAATATGACTGAAGGGGATTTGCTTGCCTATATGGGTATACTCGCCCTTATGGTATTTCCTATTGTTCAGATCGGAAATATCGGTAGCCAGCTGACAGATGCCCTTGCCGGACTGGATCGGACAGAAGAATTATTGCAAATGAAAACCGAAGATGATGACCCGAATCGGACATATAAGATTGGCGAAATCAAAGGAGATATTATTTTTTCGGATGTTCATTTCTCCTATGATGAAGGTAAAGAGGTATTGACTGACATAAATCTTGATGCTCCTGCAGGCTCTACCATAGCCTTGGTAGGGACTTCTGGTTCCGGAAAGACAACCATCGCCGGATTAGCAGCTTCTTTCTTAAATCCCGATTCCGGGACCATTACAGTCGATGGAATCGATCTCTCAAGCATCAATTTAGAATCCTACCGTTCTCAACTCGGGGTGGTTTTGCAGGATGACTTTTTGTTTGAAGGGACCATACGAGAAAACATTCTCTTCTCACGTCCTTCAGCGACCACAGATGAAATCGAAAATGCGGTCATAGCAGCCTATGTACATGAATTCGCAGATCGTTTTGAGGAGGGACTGGAAACCTTGATTGGGGAAAGAGGAGTGAAGCTTTCTGGTGGACAAAGGCAAAGAATTACCATTGCAAGAGCGATCCTGGCCAATCCGCGTATACTTATCCTTGACGAAGCTACTTCAAACCTGGACAATCAGAGTGAGAAATTTATCCAACAGAGTTTGACTGAGTTACTCAAAGGGAGAACTACCTTTGTCATTGCTCACCGTTTGAGTACCATTCGTAAAGCTGATCAAATCCTGGTGATAGAAGAAGGTAAAATAGCCGAAAGAGGAAGCCATGATGAATTGATGGCAAAGCAAGGGCGTTATTTTGATCTGCATACCTATCAATCCCGGATATAGATTATTTTTTTGAAGTTATATCAAAAAAGGAATAATGGCTTTTCGCGATGCGGGATAAGTCGGGAACTTTTCTTGATACCATTTGTGGTGAGTGAGTGCGCGAGGAAATAAATTGCAGAAGGTCCAGAGTGCAAAACTTGCTGCAGCCGGATTCCAGGCCAATAAAGCAAAGCCTGTCCATTCCATTATTTCTCCCAAGTAATTTGGGCAGGAAATAAAAGGATATAGACCCTTTTGGGGAATTTGATATCCTTTGCCCTTTTTCCTGAGCTTGATAAGTATTTGATCTGCCTGAAGGTTGATGAAGAAACCTCCAAAAAATAGGAGAAGCCCTAGTATTTGGTTTAAGCTAAAATCCAGGGATTGACTTTCTCCCAGAAAGCCCAGATAATAGCCATTGAAAAATCCATTTGTGGCATTGAAAAGCAAGGCCGAAATGAGAATAAGCAAAGGCATTTGTTTTCCCTGACTTATTAGTCGAAAAGGAAATAGTATACTTCTGTTGAAATAGTGGAGAACCCAAAGCCCGAGCAATAAATAGAGGAAGGAGGATTTTGTAGAAGGACCGATCCAGGTAATTAATGGAAACAAGACCAAAGCCGGCAATTCCATCCAGAACCATCCCCAGTGATTGGCGATGGTCATTTTGCTTTTCAAATGATTGTGTCTCCCATAAGGAGCAATCAGTTTTGTAAACAAAAGAACCAGCAAAATAATAATCGCAAGTAGGGACCAGGCAGCGAGCAGGCAGTAGTAGAAATTCATGGATAAATACCTAAATTTGGATCCTGAGATTAAGCCTGAAAATTACTCAAATTGTATAAAATAGCAGCCCTAAGCCTGATAATCTTTTTCTTATTTTCCTGTCAGGAAGAGAAGAAGAAAGATGAGATGAAATCTATGGAAATCTCCAGCCAAATGAAATTCGAAGAAATGCCTGCCTTTGACAGTCTGTTGAAGGCAAGGAATGTTTTTGGAGGAATCTTGATTTATGATCCTGATCAGAATACCTACTATGGCAATGATAAATCCTATAGTGAATCGGGCTACTTACCTGCATCAACCTTCAAGATCGCTAATAGCCTGGTAGGTTTGAGTACGGGAGTGGTGAAAGATGAAACGAGTATGTTCTACTGGGATGGGGAAGAGAAGGCCCTGGATGTATGGGAAGAAGATATGAATCTGGCTCGTGCCTTTCAGGTTTCCTGTGTGCCTTGTTATCAGCATTTGGCAAGAGAAGTGGGAGTAAAACAAATGAGGCATTGGGTAGACAAAATGGAGTATAAAGAGATGGTCTTTGATGAGGAAAGTTTGGATACCTTTTGGCTCATGGGGGACTCCCGGATTAGCCCATTTCAACAGATTGATTTTCTGCAGCGGATTTTTGAAGGGAAATTAAAGGTGGAAGAAAAGTTCGTGGAAATACTCAAAAAGATTATGCGGGTGGAAGGGAAGTCAGAGGATCCACTTTATGCCAAAAGTGGTTGGTCAATAGATGGCGGAATAAATATGGGTTGGTACGTAGGAAGAATGGAGAAAGGGGATCGTATCCTCTATTTCGCCACACATATTCAACCTCTGGATCAGGAAAATATTGGAGACTTCGTCAATCATCGTATCGATGTGAGTTTAGAAGCCCTCGAACTGATGTAAAAAAAATAGGGGCCGATCTTAATCGACCCCTAAAGCATTGCATCATGCGTTTATAAAAAATCTTTTATTCCCGTATCTCTTCTCGCTTCATTCTTGAGCCAAACATACCGCCTTTTTTTCTACTACTTGACGGGAAATAATTGTTCTTACGATCAATATCAGCTACCCGGTAGCTGGGATCAATCACAATACGATCAATATTTTTGGGATTCTTATCGAGGGTGAAGGTATATTCTTCGTTTGTCCAGGGCCAGTCTTCTAATACCGTCCTTTTTACCTCCCCATACCAGGCTTCAGCCTCTTTCTCGCCCCGCATCATAACGAGGGGAATATAAATCAGCTCCTGACTCCCATCTTTATAGGTAACAAGAATGTCCAATGGCATCGGCATTTTACCTACTCTCTTCAAGCTTACCTTGCTTCCTTTTTTAAAGGCTTCCAGCGTACTGACCTCATAGTCAATATTGTGCGTACTATTGATCCAGTATTCAAAATACCAATCCAGTTCCAGACCGGATTCTTTTTCCATCACGCGTTTGAAATCGGTTACATTGGGATGCTTGAATTTCCAGGTATTATAGTAGCGAAGCATGGCTGGATAGAATTTCTCCTCGCCCATGATATAACTTAGTTGGTTAAGCGCGATGGCTCCCCGGGAATAGGCAGAGGTAATATATGCTCTATTCAGACTATAATGATCTGAATGCATGCTCATAGGCTCAACTGCATTGGCTTGCACCAGGCTTTGGTATCCGAAATATGAACCCGCATAGGGATTCAGGCTATTCTTATTGTTGATCTTGTCCAATACATAGCTACTGGCAAAACTGGTGAATCCTTCGTCCATCCAGGGATAGAGAGACTCATTACTTCCCAGTACCATTTGATACCAGCTATGGATGGCTTCATGTACCGTAACTCCAAGGAGACCTCCATAAGAACGAGATCCTGTGATTAGGGTCGCCATGGGATATTCCATTCCCCCATCTCCTCCCTGGATCACAGAGTATTGTTTATAGGGATATTTGCCAAAGGTCTTATTCAGGATTTGAAATGCTTTTGAAGCATCTTCAGGAAGTTTCTCCCAATTGTTGCGGGTAGAGTCCACCTGATAAAAGAAATGAAGCATAGGACCATCAGGGACCTGGTGTTTGGTATGGCGATAGTCCGGATCAGCTGCCCAAAGAAAATCATGTACATTCGGGGCGATGAAACGCCAGCTCAATTTATCCCCTTCGACCGGCTCAATTTCAACTCCTTCATCCTCGTATCCATGCCCGATTTTATTGGGGTTTTGTAAATAGCCTGAAGCTGCAACTACGTACTTCTTATCAATATTGATGGTTACATCAAAGTCTCCCCAAACCCCATAGAATTCTCTGCCTACATAGGGATTGGCATGCCATCCTTCATAATCATACTCACACAGCTTCGGATACCACTGAGCCATTGAATATTCAATGCCTTCGCGATTATCTCTACCGGTTCTACGGATTTGTAGGGGAACCTGCGCCTCAAATTCCATATCCAATTGTACCGTTTCCCCAGGTAAAATGGGAGAAGGGAGCTCTACTTCCAGAATAGTTCCCTGCATGTTAAACTCTATGGCTTCCCCGCGGTATTTGAGAGATTTGATTTTTTGATACCCAATCTGATCTTCTTCCAGATGAAAAATTCGATCTCTGACACGACCGTCCGGATCAGGGATACTTCTGGAACGCACATCCATCATACTACCTGGTTGAAAAGCATTGAAGTAAAGATGATAAAAAACAGAATTGAGGGTATCGGGTGAATGATTGGTGTATGCGATATTTTGAACTCCGCTTAACTGATCCTTCTGTACATCCATGTCGATTTCCATTTTATAGGAAATTCTTTGCTGCCAGCGTTCATCTGCACGTGGGATACTTGATTCAGTGGCTTTATCTGATGCCAGGACTTTGCCTTTCTGGGCATTCTCCATCTCTTCATTCAGGTGATCGGTAAATACGATGCCATTGAGGTGATCGATCTCATGTTGAAAGATTACAGCTGTAAAATCTTCGATCATCTCATAATGATGAGATCCGTCAAGCTTATCGTATTCAATCAGGATGGCATATCCGCGATTTACAGTATCTCTCACATCCGGAATACTCAGACATCCTTCCAGGCCTTCCTGTCTCAAACTGGTGTATTGTACAATTTTGGGATTGAGATATACTTCGAAAGGAAATCCTTCTTTGTCAAATCTTTGTACCCAGATGATTCTTCTCGAAAGACCTACTTGTGGAGCGGCTATGCCTACTCCCATTGATTTTGGGTCGGTAACGGTTTTGTATAATCTTCGGATGAAATATTGAAGTACTTCATCCTCTTTATCCACCCTTACATCTGCTGACTTTTCTCTCAGTAAAGTTGAATCCTCTTTTTGGGTGATTAAATACAAGCGCATAGGGCTTTCTTTCTCACCGGAGAGGATGAATTCTTTTTCAGTTTCACTAAATGAATCCTGGGAAAAAAGTGGAAAAAACAGGATGAGGGATAATGCTGTTAACAGGAGTGTTCTTTTCATCCTCAAATATATATAAAAAGGAAAAGACACCGAACCGTTTTGCACAGTCGATGTCTTTGTTCACACCACACTTCACTAATTATTCTTAATGAAACAAATCAATAACTCTTTGTGTTTTCGGTTTTGTTGATTTTTTATCTAAAAACTTCCGGATTTGGATAGAATGCTGCTAAAGCGAACCAATATCCGATGGTCTGTTTAATTTTTACTAATCTTGTTCCTTGCCTAGGTCCACTCACTGCTTCCCCAAAAACATCCCACTTATTTCCTTCCTGGTCTTTCATAACTACCGGCAACTCATTTTGAACCGCAGATAGATTCAGCTCTGTACCATCCTCCAATTTACGCTGATAGGCGAGTAGAAAATTTTTGCTTTCGCTGCCAACAACCACCAAAGGAATTCCTGCAAAAAAATCTGGCCGAACTTCGATAGGTGAATGATTCACCGCACTGAATCGATAGGCTTTGAGGAATTGTCCTTGCAAGATGCCGAGGAACCTCTCTTTTTTATGATAAAGATCGTTTAAGGGATTAACCGGAAATATGAGTGAATTGTTTGTCAGATAATCCCCATAAGGATAAAGGCCATATCTCCGTTCAAACCCTGTATTCGTATTCATCACCCGTGTATCCGGGTACATTTGACTCCAGGTTTCCCAACTGGTTTCTACCACCTGGATCAAATCTGCTTCTACTCCTTTATTATTCCCGTGAATAGATGTCAGGAGCAATTGGGACCACTCGCTATCCGTTTCCCTATCATAAGGAATGAGATTGGAGTTATACAATAGACCAGAAACTCCGAAAGTGGTTACATTTCCATTAATATTTCTATCCCAGGCAAAAGCAGTACCTGTCAAGGGACAGTAATTCAGCGAAAAATACTGCCCATTCAGACTATCATTCACAATCTCATGCCAATCCAGAATCATGTGTGGATAGGCTTTTGTCTTATTCCCGATTTTTATCCCTACTACCAGGTCCTGGTTTGACAAAAATGAACGCGCGTCAATAACATCTGTAAACTCAGGCTCATCTATAGAAGGGATACCATCTTTGCCCGGACCCCCATCCAATACTTCTTCTATGGGAACTAGCCAATCAGGATTTGTAGGACTGGGACTTGGGTTGGGGTTAGGATTTCCATTGCCTTGATTTGTACCGGGATCAGGTACCTCTGCTGATTCTTCGCAGGCGATAAAACCCAGGAGAATAATTGCAAAAAATATGTGGGCAATTGCTTTCATACCAAACTAGACAATCAAAAATAGTCGATAGTCTGGCTTGGGTATGTCTTAAAGATGACAGAAATTCAATCAGGCAGGATTTTTTATTCGTTCAAAACTGATCAGGTCTCCGGCTTCTAATCCATATTTGTCAGAAAAGCCACCGATCACCTCGAGTACATATTGTGCTGGAGCGGTGCTGGGCAAGGATTTATCAGACATTGGAGAGGCATTTTTTTGGATATTGACTATCCTGTTTTCGGAATCAATAAAGATCAGATCCAGAGAGATATAGGTATTTCGCATCCAAAAAGAGCGGGGTTCCGATGCCGGGAAGATAAATAGCATTCCCTGACTATCGCTCATGTTCCGGCGATACATCAATCCGATTTCAATACTTTCCGGTTCATCTGCAATCTCTATATCAATCTGGCGAATACTGGCCTGATTGTCTTTATCAATGAGGGTTAAACTTCCTTCTTTCACAAATTTAGGTTCCAAAGGTTGGGAAAAGCTGGAATTATCTTTGCCCCCGGATTTGCATCCAACAAGGAGCAGGCTAAAGACAGCTACTATCAAAAGGCTATAGCCGGATGTAAATAAATATTTCCTCATATCAGAATTGTCGTTGAACTTGACCTATTCTTACAATTTTATTCATTTCCCACTTGAATAAGGGGGATATCTTTCGCTTTGATTGCCTGATTAAATGCAGAGAGTTTTTCTCCCAAAAGCTGATCAATCCTTGCAGAAACTTCCTGCCAATCCGCAAGAACATCAACTAAACGATCTTTCTGCCCTTGTGTTACGGGTGGGGGAGAACCATCAATTGCACCCATGATGTATACCAGATTCGCGTCCAGTTTATTCTCGAAATTAATTACATCCTGAAATGTTTTTTGTTTCGGCTGGATCAATAGAGCTTCCAATTCCTTGATTTCTTTCTGAATAGATTTTCCTTCTTTCGTCAGTTCTTCGTGATCGTCTCCCAATAGTTCCAGAAAAGAAGAAATCTGCTTATTTGCGGCTCGTAAATCCCTTACAGAAGCATAAAGATCTGTAACAGCATCATAGGCTTTGATCATGCTGCTTTCTTTTTCCTGGTATTCTCTGAGTGAGGCTCCAAAACGTGGATCAGGCAATACTTTGAAACTTCTACTCAAAGTGTCTTCACCAACAAACATTTCCATTCTGTAATTGCCCGGTCCTTTTTCAAAGCCATTTAACCCTCCAATAACCATGATCCCTTTTATTCCTTCTATCTTCTCAGTCTGCATATTCCATACCCATTTGTTCATCCCTTCTTTTGCAGGCATTTTTTTGATCTCCCGGATCAAGTTTCCTCCTTCATCATAAATCTTTGCAGTGGGCTTCAAGCTGTCGCTGGCGAGGGTATAGAAGAAGACGGTTCCATTATCCGGATTTACCCCCAGGGTCTTGGAGCGGTCATTTCTTCCACCTCCATAGAGATAAGGATTTCGGGGTTGAAAGAGATGGGCCTGGGCATCTGAAATGCTTTCTTCCATCTGATGCAAAGGAGTAAGGTCATCCAAGACCCAAAATGCACGTCCCTGGGTTGCAGCCAGAAGATCATTGTGGTGTACCTTCAAGTCTGTAATTGGGACAATGGGGAGATTCAATTGAAATTTCTTCCAGCTATTTCCTTCATCAAAAGAGATATACAAACCGGTTTCTGTACCTGCATATAGTAAGCCCTTTCTTTTGGGATCTTCACGAACAACTCGTACATGGGCTTCTTCCTCTATGCCTGATACTTTTCTTTCCCAGGTATTGCCGAAATCTTTGGTGATAAAGATATGGGGGGTAAAGTCATTGAATTTGTATCTATTTACAGCAACATAGGCTGTGCCTTCTTCATGAGAGGAAGTTTCGATCGCATTAATCATGGCTTCCCCGATATTGGGAGGAGTGATATTGGTCCAGCTTTTTCCACCATCTTTGGTAAGGTGAAGTAAACCATCATCTGTTCCTGCCCAAATCGTCTCGGCGTCTTTTTGGGATTCTGCGATATAGTAAATGGTATGATATACTTCTCCACCGGCTCCTTCACTGGTAATAGGTCCGCCGCCAAAGCCCAGATGCTCATCTACATTTCTGGTCAAATCTCCACTTATATCTTCCCATGCCAATCCTTTATTGGTGGATTTGAGCAATACATTTCCTGCATGATAAATCACCTCAGGATTATGTTTGGAAACCAGAATTGGGGCATTCCAATTGAAGCGATATTTCTGATCTTTAGGCTGTGTACCCAATCCAAGGAAAGAGTAGGCCATCACATCTTTGCCGGTACGTGTTTCCGTATTATAGGCTTCGATGATTCCCTGATAACAACCCGCATAAACAATGCTGGGATCATTAGGGTCGAAAGCCGTATAGGCACTTTCGCAGCCTCCTACCGGATAAAAATCATTTACGGAGATTCCTCCGCGAGCTGTACGGCTTGGTACGGCCATGCTGCTGTTGTCCTGTTGGCCGCCGTATATATAGTAAGGTATGCGGTTATCGGCATTTATACGGTAAAACTGGGCCGTAGGCTGATTGCTTTGAATACTCCAGGTTTTTCCTCCATTGAAGGTGATGTTTGAACCTCCATCATTGGCATTGATTTGTATATCGGGATTGGTGGGATTGTACCAAAGGTCATGGTTGTCCCCATGTCGCGTTCTTACAGGGCTGAAACTTTTGCCCCCGTCTTTGGAACGAAGGTAAGGAGCATTCAAGACTACGACCTGATCGGCATCCACCGGATTGGCAAAAACATGCATATAGTACCAACTTCTCGCATGCAGGATACGGTCTCCATTGATAAGTCTCCAAGATTCTCCGGCATTATCTGAGCGATACAGCCCTCCTTTCGGGGATTCTATAATGGCATATACACGATTGGGATCTGCGGGAGAAACTGAAACTCCGATTTTCCCCATCAAATCCGGTAGACCTTTACTCAATTCTTCCCAATTTTCCCCTCCATCTGTACTTTTATATATTCCACTACCAGGTCCACCGCTGACTACTTTCCAGGGATGTCTGATATGTTCCCAGAAAGCGGCATATAGTACACGAGGATTATGGGCATCCATACTCAGATCCGATGCACCTGCTTTTTCGCTTACGTACAAAACTTTCTCCCAATTTTCTCCGCCATCTGTACTTTTATAAATACCTCGGTCTTCCGTATATCCATACGGACTCCCCTGGGCGGCAACATAGATCAGATCAGGATTTTTTGGATGGATACGAACCCGTGAAATTTGGCGCACTTTATTCAGGCCCATATGCTTCCAGGTTTTTCCCGCATCCGTTGATTTATAAACCCCATCTCCATGGGAAGTCATAACCCCTCTTACAGGTGATTCACCCATGCCAACCACAATGACATTTGGATCTGAATCTGCTATAGCTATAGCCCCCACAGATCCTGTCTGAAAGAAACCATCGGAGATATTACTCCAGCTCGCACCTGCATCACTAGTTTTCCATAATCCTCCTCCGGTGGTTCCCATATAATAAGTAAAGGGATCATGTGCTAAGCCTGCAACAGCTGTAGAACGGCCTCCGCGATGAGGACCGACATTTCTCCAGCTCATGGCCTGGTACATGCTTTCTGAGTAAGTGAGAGTAGGAACTTCTGCTACTTCTTTCTTTTTCTTCTTTTTCTTTTGTGCCTGGATTTCAGGACTGATGAAGAAAATCAGGAGGAGGAAAAAAATGGAAAATAGGCTAATAGGGCGAGACATAGTAGTTTCGATTTGTTTAGGTCAATATAGTATCTCAGGTGCTGAATCGCAATTTAGATACGGCTACTTTTCTGTAAGACGAGTTTCCGAAAATTGAGGGTGTGAGCTATGATGAGAATGATAGAAGCAGCATATATGAGGTATTCAAACACGGGGCTGCTATGGTGAAGCAAAACGCTGCAGAAAAGAGAAAGGTAAGTCGTCCACAAGAGAATCTTCAGGAAGCTGCTTCGGCTATGTTTACTTGAGAAGAAAACCGCGATAAAACCCAATGCAAGAAAGACAATATCCCAAAATTCATGGAGGAAGAAAGAGCTGTGGACTTCCTGTAAGCTGGCACCAAATCCGATAAGGACCGGAGCAGCAACGCAATGAAGCAGGCATAAAAGTGCACTGCCCATTCCCAATACATCAGAAAGTTCTCTACTATCTCTATCTTTTCTGTGGATGTTCATCATAGATAGGGCAAATATAATGCTTCTTGCAACAGGGTTGCAAAAATATTTCTAAATAATTTTAGCCTTCGATCGTCAGCTAGCAACGGATTGCCTCATATCTCCCCAAATCCTGTTTGTCAAAGCCTCTAAGCCATTGGTCGAGAATATTCAAATCGCTGGAAAGAAGCTCTTATATTTAAGCATTCAACAGATTTCAAACTATATTTGCAGGGAATTTCATGTCTATGTTGCAAACCCAGGCTTTAGCATTTTCATATACTCCTGAACGAACTTTTCATTTTCCTGATCTTGATGTCGAGAAAGGGGGAAGTCTTTTGATTCTGGGAGAATCGGGAAAAGGGAAAACTACCTTTCTCAATTTACTTGCGGGATTTATTCGGCCTTCTTCGGGGCAAATTTTTATAGACGAAGAAGAAATTAGTAGCATGCCGGCAGCTAGCCTGGATATATTTCGGGGAAGACACATAGGTATGGTATTTCAGTCAGCCCATTTTGTCAAGGCCCTGAACGTGGAGGAAAATCTGAAGATGGCCCAGCTTTTTGCCCGATCAGAAAATAGGGGAAGTGGGATTATAAGAGATACCCTGGGTCGATTGAATTTAGGGGGGAAGTTGAAAGACTATCCCCATAGACTAAGTATCGGCGAACAACAAAGAGTAGCCATTGCTCGTGCGCTTATTAATCAACCTAAAGTGATTTTGGCAGATGAGCCTACTAGTGCGCTTGATGACAAGAACTGTGAACAGGTGCTGGATCTTTTGAAAGAACAGGCAGAAATCGCTGGAGCGAGCTTAGTGATCGTTACCCATGATAAGCGTCTGAAGGATCGCATTGATAACCGAGTCGAACTCTAAGCAAAAGAAATTGAATCTATTTAAAATAAGCTGGAAGAATCTTTGGGCAAGACCCTGGCCGACTTTTATGAGTCTGCTCCTTTTTGCTATGGGAGTAGGGATTATTTCCTTGCTTTTGATTATGCGGGAAAGTTTGGATGAAAGCTTTAAAAAGAACATCAGGGGGATCGATATGGTGATAGGGGCGAAAGGCAGTCCTCTTCAATTGATTCTAAGCAGTGTCTATCATATCGATAATCCGACAGGTAATATTTCCCTTGCAGAAGCTAATAAACTAAAAAAGCATCCTTTGGTAGAGCAGGGAATCCCCCTGGCGTTTGGAGATAACTACAAAGGCTTTAAAATACTGGGAACTACAGATGAATACCTGAAACTCTACGAAGGGAAAATCGAAGCAGGGAATGCCTGGGATCATGAGTTTGAGGTAGTGCTGGGAGGAGTCCTGGCTGAAAGACTCGGACTCAAGATAGGCGATGAGTTTTTTAGCAATCACGGCCTGATAGGAGAAGTCAATGCGCATGAAAATCATCCTTATAAAGTAGTAGGAACGCTTGAGAAATCAGGTACTGTTCTGGATCAATTGATATTGACAGGTCTCGAAAGTATTTGGGGAGTGCATGAGGAACATGAGGAGGAGCATGATGATGTGGAGGAAAAAGACCGCGATATAACTGCCATGCTCATCAAGTTTCGTAGTCCTATGGGTATGATGCAGCTGCCCCGAATGGTCAATAGCCAAACGAGTATGCAGGCAGCATTGCCTGCTATTGAGGTGAATCGTCTTTTTGACCTCTTTGCCGTAGGAATTCAACTGATTCGAGGGATTGCTATTGCAATCATGATTATTTCTGGAATCAGCATCTTTATTTCCCTCTATAATAATCTGCTCGACCGCAAATACGAATTGGCCTTGATGAGAAGCCTGGGAGCGACGCGCCCTGAATTGTTCATGATGATTGTTTTGGAAGGCTTGATGATTGCCATTATTGGATACATAGCGGGTATTCTGATGAGTCGCCTGGGAATCCAGATCCTGGATTCTTTAATCCAAACCAACTACCGATATGATCTTGACGTATTATCGAGTATGCAAGAAGAGGGCTTTTTGTTAATTGCCAGTTTGATCCTCGGTGTATTGGCTGCATTTTTACCGGCCCTCAATGCATGGAGGACGGATATCGCTGAAACCCTCAGTTCCTGATTTATGAGACAATTTATTTTTATCCTATTTATACTAGCCTCTTCTCGACTTTCCGCTCAGCTTGATTTGAGCTGGGAAACTCTTGCGGAGATAGAATATTCTTATGTCCAGAATTATGAGGCAAATTTTTGGTATGGTACTCCGAGTTTCAGTGAGTCTGTAAAAGGACTGGAGGGGAAAGAAGTAAAAATTAAAGGCTATGTCCTTCCTATGGATGTAAGTGGTGAGCAATACGTACTTTCTGCCTTTCCATTTGCCTCCTGCTTTTTTTGTGGTGGGGCAGGGCAGGAGTCTGTGATTGAATTGCGCTTGGAAGATTATGACCGAAAATTTGAGACGGATGAATATCTCGAATTTCGAGGCATTCTTAAGCTGAATGATGCAGAATTAGAGTTGAATTATATTTTGGACAAAGCCCAGGTGTTGAATGATTAATTGCTCGAACTTATGAAAGAGATAACTACCTATATTTTAGCTCTGGCTATGCCTCTTTTGCTGGCCTTTCATCCTCCGCTTATCAAGATTGACTGGTCGAATCTGAGCGATGTCAGTTTCGAGGATAAGTATTATGAAGAATTTGACCAGTATCTACCGTATCCAACTTTCGGCCAAAGTGTAAAAGATCTGGAAGATAAAGAGGTGCAAATCAGTGGGTACATCATTCCTATCGAACCGGAAAGATACATCCTGTCTCAAAATCCCTTTGCCTCTTGTTTCTTTTGTGGAGGTGCCGGTCCGGAAACGGTCCTGGAATTGGAATTGACGTCTTACGACAAGACTTACTATACGGATCAGTACCTCAGTTTCAAAGGAATTTTAAAATTGAACATCGAGGATATTGATAAATTGAACTACCTGCTTCAATCAGCTGAAGAAGTAGAGGAGTAAGTTCCGAAAAATTCTCAGGAGGCCTCAGAAAACACTTTGTCGAAAGACTATACTTTCAAAGGGAGAAAAACCTCAGCCATCATACAACGTGCACTCCCGCCTCCATAAGCCTCTATCGTGTCTAAAGGACTATGCAGGATTTTCGTATGCTGATGAATTTTGTCTATTTGATCTTCTCTTAAGGACTTATATGCCTGGCTGGACATAACCAGGAAAGTATCTCCATCTTCATTTTTAACCTGCAACATATTTCCTGCGAAAGCTTCCATTTGCTCCAGGCTTATATCTATAAGTTCTTTATCCTTACTGGCAAAAAGTCTGCGTAATGCCTGGTTCTGATCGGAATCGCGAATGCTATCCATGCAAATAACCACAAAGGTTTCTCCCAAAGCCATCATTACATTGGTATGGTAAATCGCAATTCCGTTTCGATCGACGGATTGAAAGAGAACTTTTTTGTAGCCAGTGAAAGAACAAAACTTATCCAGTAGTTCTACACTGGTTCTGTCGCTTGTACAGGCATAAGCCAATTTGTTAGGTCTGTCGAGGATCAGGCTCCCGGTTCCTTCCAGATAGAGATTTTGGGACTCACCTCCCTCCAAATGGAAACGATCCTTTACCTCAAATCTCTTTCCCAGATCCTCTATTATATCCTCTCTTCTCTCCCGACTTCTCATTTCTGAATACATGGGATAAGTGATGACAGCTCCATTTTCATGGGTCGTAAGCCAGTTGTTGGGAAAAACCGCATCCGTTTTTATCGGTTCCTCTGTATCCTGGGCGACGATAATATCTACTCCTGCATTTCTCAAAGTCTGCACGAAGTCATCAAATTCCTGAATGGCCTTTTGTTTAATCTTATTAATGCTCAAACTTTGATCGTTTGTCTGAAAAGCATTGTTCTGCGCTGTCTCCGCATTGTAGCCAAAATTAGCAGGCCGGACCATGAGAATATGAGAAGAAATCTGTTTTGTCATATATTAAAAATTGCCCGAATGTAATGCCCAAATCTATAATAAGGAAGCCCTTAAAAAAATTTGAAAATGGACGAAATATATTGCGCTTTTTTCAGTGGGAAGCCTTCTAAAATGGAAATATTTTATTGGATGACTTTATGGAAAAGCTCTTTGCTGCGTCTTATATTTATACCGATGCTGATGAAATAGAAGACTTCCTGAATTTCTAAGTCATTTTTTGTTCCGATATATACACCTTACAAACCATGAAAATCCATCACTTCTGCTTAATACTCCTTATCTCAGTTCTGTTTTTTTCCTGCCGAGATACTGGAAGAGACCCCCTTAGTGAGGAAGAATTACACATTTTGTATGCAGAAAGCCAGATCCACCTGATTGATTTCTTTGAGGAATGGCAAGCCTATACTATGGAAATGAGTCGTATGCTTCCTATGAGAAATTCTAGCTATAGAGAAGGGGTGGATAAATTCACAGTTACAAAAGAAGCTGCGAGATTGTTTGGAGAATTGAGTACTTCCAGCAGGGAGTTAATCAGATCATCGGACTTGCGAGAATCCTATTTTATTTCAGGAAGTAGCAAGATCCTTCGAGCCTTTACTTACCAAATGATAATTGACTTGAGTAATGAATATGAATTAGCGCCAGTGTCTGGTGAAGTGCCTTCTTTAAACGGAAATACAAGTCAGGGTTTTTATGCAGGTTTTCCGCAAGATTCAAATTATATGCTTTCAATTGGCCTACTGAGTGAAGCGGTAGATGATTTGGAAAAAAGCCAGGAATCCCCTGTTGCTGATTTGTTTTTTGCGGGAGATGCTAATAAATGGATACGACTCGCAAATAGTTTGAAGCTCCGGGCGTATAATAACACCCGTTTAGTGGATGAAAATGCCCGGGAGGAGATCAATAAGATAATTCAAGATGGTCAGCTAATAGAAGATATATCGGAGGACTTTCAATATCGCTATCAAAGTGCTCCGGGTCGAGAAGGGGAATTAGCCCCTTTATTCGAACTAACTTATAGAGATAATGGTGATTGGCAGCCTCCTTTTATGTCCAATTATTTTATGTGGTTACTGACAGAGGAAAAATCAGTAGCTGATCCAAGAAGCAGTTTTTATTTCTATCGACAAGTTCCTGATTTTACTAGTCCTGATAGAGTCGCAATTTGTCCGAATTTTGAGGTACTCGGTCAGGGGGGCGTGATACCTGAAACTCCTCAGCATTATAAAGATATAGATGGCAATATGCCCTATTGTATCGCTAGTGAAGCTGGATATTATGGAAGAGATCATGGAAATGGAATGGGGCCTAGCGATGATAAGGAAAGTAGAACACTGATTGGCTTATATCCATTTGGGGGAAAGTTTGACGATAACTCCTTTGAAAGAGGAGCGGGCAATAGCAGAGGGACAGGAGAAAATTTAGCCCTTTTGCCTATGCTTCATGCATCGCATATGTATTTCATTCGTGCGGAAGCTGCCCTGACAATAGGAACCCAGGACAATCCTATAATTATGCTGGAAGAAGGTATCCGTAAATCTTTTGAAAAGGTAAGGAGTTTTGCTGTTAATCTTGACCCTGATTTCCGACCGGATAGCTGTCTGCTTCCTGTTTGTGAAAGTGTAGGAGAAATTCTTAACAGACTTCAGATGGAGGAAGAAAACTACATCAACTATGTCTTATATCAATACAATCGGGTAGCTACAGTTGAGGAGAAGCTGGATATCATCATGAAAGAATACCTGATAGCGCTTTGGGGAAATGGATTTGAGGCATACAACAACTATCGTAGAACAGCTATGCCCTTAAACATACAGCCTTTACTCGATCCTGTAGCTATTGATCCTATTGGTTTTCCAAGAGTTGCTCCAGAGATCTTCAGAGGCTTTGGTGGACCTCTTCCGTATGTGAATGATACCGTTTTCTGGGATACGAATGATCCCTCTTTATTCCGCTAGGCTAAAATTCGTAACTGACAAAGGCAAAGCGTTTTCCATCCGGTGCCCAGGAAGGAACATTGATTGTGCCCTGACCACCGGTGAAGGAGCAGAGAACTTCTAACTCTCCCGTTTCTAAATCCATGAGCCGGAGCATGACATCTTTCATAGGGGGATGGGCATAGCCCTGGTCTTTGAGATATGAAATAAAAACCAAATGTTTGCCATCCGGAGAAGGATGGGGAAACCAATTGGAGTATTCATCATTGGTGAGTTGGGTCTTAAAAGAACCATCAGCATCCATACGCCATATTTCCATGCTCCCGTTCCGATAGGAATTGTAGTATATATATCGGCCATCTGGAGAATAGTCCGGCCCATCGTCCAGACCTGGTGCATCGGTCAAACGGATTTCATCATGCCATTCATTATCGTTTAAATGGGTGATGTAGATATCAAACTCTCCATTTCTGGAAGCAGTATAAGCAATCACCTTCCCATCAGGAGAAATCCCATGCCAATAGGAAGCGGCTATAGGGGTGAGAATCTTGGGTTCGCCCCCTTCTATAGGAATCTGGTATATCCGAGATGTCCCTCCGGTACTTGGTCCCGTTTTTCTTTCCAGGTCATTATTGCTGAGGAGAATGAATGATCCATCCGGGGAGATGCCATGATCATTATTGCATTGTCGGGCGAAACCCGTATTCATTACCTCGGGCTTTCGCCCATTTAAATTGATTTTGTACAGCCTTCCCGCACTATTGAATAAGAGATAGGAGCCATCGGGGCTCCAGTTCGGAGCCTCAAAATGCTTTTTATGCTCATAAATGACTTCCCTTGAGCCTTTACGAATATCATAGATCTCCAAACGGGAAAGGCTGGCTTTATTATTCTGGGCCATAGCCAAAGAAAAAAAGCAAAACAGGGAAAAGCAAAGCAGGAATTTCATCCGATCTATAATTGCGCCCGGACCCCGGCAACCTCCTCTTCCATCACTGGGCTGGATTTGTTCCCAAAGCTTGCCCGGACATATGTTAGTATAGTAGCTATTTCTTGATCACTTAAGTGATTGTGTGGGATCATCACGCCATTGTACACTTCGCCATTGACTTCCATTTCACCCGTCCTTCCTTCGAGTACTATACTGATCAGCGTATCTTTATTTCCATTGACCCATTCGGTTTCTGCAAGGGGAGGATTGAGATTTGGTACACCATAGCCGTCCTTCATATGGCAGGTCATACAGTGTGTTTTATAATTATCCTCTCCCTCCGCAAATCTCGGATCTACCTCTTTCGGTTCTTCTTTTTTTACTTCCGTTTTCGGGCTTTGTGTCTGATCAGATTTGGCTTGTTTTTCCTCTGTACAGGAAATCCAAATAATACCCAGCACTAGAAATATACCAAATATTCTCATATTCTGCTATCCTAAACTTCTTTGCTTCCGTAATACATGACTCTCCAAATTCTTCCCTTTCTTGAATCACTTATATAAAGAGAACCATCAGGTCCTTCTGCCAATCCTACTGGACGGTAAACGGCATCTCTTGGGCTTTCTACCGTTTCAACCTGAGGAAATCCTTCTGCAAATACTTCCCATTCTCCAGTGATTTTTCCACTTGCGTCCATAGGAATAAAGACTACAAAATATCCCCCTTGTGGCTCAGGAGCTCTATTCCATGAACCATGAAAGGCAATGAAGGCGCCATTTTTGTATTTGGAAGGGAATTGGTCTCCCTGGTAGAAAATCAGGTCGTTGGGAGCTAAGTGTCCTGGGAATGCGAAAATAGGCTTTTTGATGCCTTCACATCTTCCTTGTTGTTCTCTATCACCTCCATATTCAGGATTGAGGAGCTTCTCTCCTTTCAACTGGTCAAAATGGCAATATGGCCATCCGAAATCATCGTCTTGATCTATCTGGAAAAATTCTTCTCCGGGGAGGATTGCATTGTCTTTTTCGGAATACAGGTTTTCCGCCAGTCTGTGTAAATCATCGCGGCCGTGCTGCAAAGCAAAGAGGCCATTGCTGCTATGGTTCCAGTCCAAAGCCATGGCATTTCTGATACCTGAGGCATATCTATACCCATTATCCTTTTGTGTTTGGCCAGCTTCATTTGCATTAAAGCGCCAGATGCCTGCCTGATATTCCAATTGAGGGCAAGGATCAAGGCCGGGAGAGCCTACCTGACGCATTTTTTCCTGACAGGCATTTGAAGGGGCTCCAATATTTACATAGATATTGTTATTGTCATCAAATACAAAGGGCTTGGAAGCATGCTGTCCCTGATCGGGGAATCCACTGATCAAGGTCTCCATGCTGCTGGTATCCGGAAGTAATTCTCCTGGGGTCAATTTGTATCGATGGATTGCCACATCAGAAGAAGCATATAGGTGATTTCCGTGCAAGTCTATTCCAGTACCATTGTAATTGGCAAAGCCTTGTTGGACATCCATTTTGCCATCGCCATTTGAGTCTCTCAAGGCAATGATTCCCTCTTCATTTTTAGTCCTTCTCAATTTAACGTATAAATCCCCTTCATCATCGACCACAATATGGCCAGCTATCCCGAGTGTATCTGCCACGACCATTGCCCCAAATCCATCTGAAAGCTGAATGCCTCCATTATTGTCGTCTGCAACAGGAAGAGAAGGGCTTTTATCTTCTTTTTCAGCAGTTTTGGAACCTTCACATGCAAATAGCAGGAAGGAAAATAGGCTAATCAGAATTAGTGAGTAGTTCCGTAACATGTTTATTCTATTTATTGGATCTGAAATCCGTTTTATAATAATCGTATTTATCTAAGTTTTAGCTTATCTACAGGTTCCAGGGTATCTGGATTGATTACCTCCATTTCAACGCTTTTTCCATTGATATGGAAGAAAACAAGCGCATGCTGGGTGGTAAAGCCGCTCACCATAGGCGTCCAGGGCGTTTCTTCCTGGGCATAGTAAGGGGCTCCTGCAGCTCCATTATTGATCTGGTAAATGGTTCTGGATAAGCTGATTTTATCTCCCAGATAATCTGGCAGGTAAATTTGAGTTTTGTCGCTCAATTCAGTACGAGCATAATTGTGCTCATCACCTGTCAGGATAGCGATAACTTTTTCACTTTTATTTACCAGGATGTCCAGGTATTCATCTCTTCTTTCTATAATTCCTTTGGCTACCGGCTTACCTGCAACAAAAGGACGCATTTGATTATTTCCTTTATACCACATATCATCCTGTGTATGTCCTCCATTCGGGAAAGCAGGCGTATGTTGGGTAACAAAAATGTGGTCTACATTTTCATTGGCTTCCAGGCTTTCCATGGTGCTTTTCAACCAGGCAATTTGCTGATCCATCAAATAACCATGCATACCCCCACTTGTAACAGAGAGCGCCTGGGTAGTTGGTGCATACCAATAGTCTGAATTGAGCACAATTACGGCCACATTATCATGGATGTAATAGAATACATTCTCCTGATAACTTGGGAAATTCACTTTAGCTTCTTCCGGGTCATAGACCGCACCATCTTCACTTTCTGGTCCATTTGTAGGTAGTACGAAGTGATTTGAGAAAATGGCTTCAGCAGATTCTGTTTCATATGGAAATCTGTCAACCATTAGTCCAAATCCTCTTTCACCTTCAGCAAACACACGAACAAAAGCTTCGTGATTTCCCATGCTTACATAAACCGGGAAATAATGAGCAAAAGGTTCAATGGCTCTTTTCCAGTTTGCATATTGGAGGTCCATCATCCCCTTGTCGCTCAAATATCCATTGATCAAATCCCCGGAGAATTGCATAAAGGAGATTTCTTTCATTTTTGCCAAAGCCATGATTTTCTTCATGATATAGCTATTGGCACCATAAATATCTCTTTCTCCTCCTCCATTTCCACTACGGGAATCACTGGCATATGCAAAAGTAAATGGGGTTCTTGATCCAGGTTTGGGAGCTGTTTTGAGGGTATAAGCCTGATTCATGCTTCCATAGAATACCTTGTATTCGTATTCCTTATTGGCTTCCAATCCACTTACTACAATCTCATGATGAGTGCTTGCTTTACTATCTTCAAACTTTTGCCCGTTGATCTCTACATAAGTCTTTTCCTTTTCAAGGGTTTCATAAGAGATCGTAGCTGAGTTTTCTGTAAGGATGTTGACGAAAGGTCCTTCAATGATGGTAGCATCCAGGCCAAAACCATTATCGTCTTTTTTGAATCCAACTATTCCATCATACAAAGTCTCACCATCTGCTGAAATAACTCGATATCCCAGGGTGCCATATCCTTTTGTTACCCAATCAATCATATCATACCTTCCTTCGAAACTTCTGGCCAAAACCAGCTCGACTTTTCCTTTTTCTACCGCCAACTGTCTGCGATAAATAGGCATGGGGTGTTTTGAGTCATGATACGGCAGCAATCCGTAGAATACTTTTCCGCTAAAAGTTGTATCTGCAAAATCGAGTAATATCCCACTCTCTGTACCTGTGGGATTCCCGCGCATATTGTTGAGATTAAGGCTGGAATTTGTAACTCTTTCAACAAAGACGCGATCTCCAGCCTTTACCTGTAGTTTGCCGCCTTTCTTTTCCATATTGCTATGGACAATTGGAACCCGCACTTTTTGTGCGCAGGCGAAAGTGGTAAACACAAACAAAAAACTGAAAATGAAGATGAGGTTTTGCTTATTCAAGATGGTTTTATTTGACATCGCAAGAGGCATAGGTTAGGTTAATAAATTCAGCGACAATTACGCAAATAGGGCGGGGAGTACCAAAAATGTTGAGATCAATCCGAAAGACTATATAGGTTTTTTAGGCAGGCCTTTTAGTTTCAAATCAGCTAAAGCGGCTCTGATTCCCGACATAAACTCTTCTCCCGGATCATTTTTATCTGTCAGGTAGTTGGGATCACTTTCTTTCCAGAGGGGATGACCTATAAACTCCTGGTATTCATGATGACCGATTACATACTCAATGGGATACCTTGCTACCAAATAGCGGATCAGTTGAATATTTGATTCCATTTGTTCCTTGTTTAAAGGCAATTCCTGGCTTCCGCCTACATTTTCTATCCCGATAGAACAATAATTGAGGCCAATGACATGGCGGGCGAAAGTCGTATCTGGAAGAAAACGGTAGATTTTCCCGTCTTGATCAATGGAGAATTGGGAGGAAACATTGAGGGACGAACTCTTTTGGATATAAGCTCGATTTCCGGGGAGGGTAGGAGGATCGAAGGCAGCAAATGTTTTCTCCAGACTGGGAATAACCGTATGATGGACTACGATGATCCTGGGAATAATCATAGGCTCCTTTTGAATGAGTCCATGATGATCTTTGAGGTACTCAAGGGAGAGTGCTTTCCTCAAGCTGTCAAATTGAATGGGTTTATCTATGATTTCCAGTCTCGCAGTTTTTTCCTGGGGCTTTTTTCTTTCTTCCCGGCAGCCGAGCAAGAGAAAAAGACAAAGGATCAGGTAGCTTATCTTATTTTTTCGAATCATTCCAGTGTAAATTGGTGTTTCAAAATAAGAAATAATCAAGATGAGAACCTTTAGTCCCCTGATAATCCTCCTGGTCTTTCTTTTGAGTTGTGAAGAAGAGAGAGTGCCTTTATTGGAAAGTATGATGAAAGAAAGGGGAGGGGTGGTAAGCGAAGTATATCAAGATGCGGAGAAATTTCGTCTCCAAATCCAGTATACCCAAATTAATCGGGATGCAGAAAATCAACCTTCCTTTCATAGCCATTCCTTTAGATTAAACAAAGATGAGTATTTCTATCCAGCCAGCACTGTTAAGTTTCCGGCGGCAGTGCTAGCACTTGAAAAGTTGAAGCAACTCAATATAGACGGTCTGGATCGTGAAACTTCACTTAGGATTGATAGTGTGTATTCAGGACAAAGTCAGGTAGTGGCAGATAGCAGCGCTCAAAATTATCTTCCTTCTATCGGAAATTATATCAAAAAGGTGATGGTGGTAAGTGATAATGATGCCTTCAACCGGCTATATGAATTTCTAGGCCAGGAAGCTCTCAATCAAGCTTTATGGGATAAAGGTCTATTGGATACGAAAATTAGCCACCGTCTATCGATTGCCTTGAGCGAAGCTGAAAATCAGCATACAAATCCATTTACCTTTTATGAGGAAGAGAAGGAAATATATAGGGAAGAAGGCAAGATCAGCCAATTATCTTTCTTAGATGGAGAAAGCCTCTTATTAGGAAAAGGAGAGATGCGTGGAGGGGAAAGGATAAACCAAGCCAAAGATTTCGCTAGCAAAAATCGTTTCCCAATAGAAGATCAACAAAGGCTTTTGAAGTCTGTATTTTTTCCTAACAGTGTTATGGGGAGTTTAGGATTTGACTTGTCAGAAGAGGATCGTCAATTTCTGTGGAAATATATGTCTATCCTTCCCAGGGAGAGTAGATATCCCTCCTATCCAGATAGCAGTTATTATTATGACTCATATGTGAAGTTTTTCATGTTTGGGGATAATCAGGAAAAAATACCGGATCATATCCGGGTGTTTAATAAAGTAGGAGTAGCCTATGGATTTCTTACGGACAATGCCTACATCATTGATTTGGAAAAGGGGATAGAGTTCATGCTTACGGCGACGATTTTTGTGAATGAGAACCAAATCTTTAATGATGATACCTATGAATATGAGGAAATTGGCTTTCCATTTTTGGCAGAATTAGGAAGAATGATTTATGAATTTGAAGAAAAAAGACAGAAAAAGCATAGAGCTGATTTGAAAAATTTCAGAATGATATATAATTGAAATAAATAATAACACTGTTATGGGGTAGGATTTTCCACCGAATACAGATTCTCAAAAACCGGCATTCGAGAGGCTGGGCATGGTTTTTAGAATATTTTTGAAGAAATAATTAAGCTAGAGGCTACTCATTAGAGTTTCTCCCCGTTACATAATTGGAATAAACAAAATCCCTTTTGGGAATTTAAAATGAGTCTAGGTCAAATCGGCGTTTAACTGTCATTTGATGTAGATGTTGTATAATCAAAAGAGACTACGAAAGACACATTCTGAAAGCACAAATAATACTCGCCTCCATTCTGTAAAGCAACTATCATTTGAGATTACATGCATGCATGGTCATTCGACCGATGAGATTCCTATTTTAGTTTATGCTAATCTTGAATTGCTATGAGCAATCAAGCAATTGCGTAGTATAGAAAACACAATCTACGCTCGCCTATTTCTCGCATAAGCACCTATCAATTACGGATTAAATGTAATGACGGTCTTTAGGACCGAACAGAATTATTTTAGCCTTTTTTAAACATCTAACCTATGAAGAGAAATAGACTCTTATCTCTTGCCCTGGTTTTTATGCTGTTCACCTCAGCATATGGACAAGGGACAGTGTCTGGAACCGTCCTGAATGAGGAAGGTGATGCACTGGAAGGAGCAACTGTCGTTGTTCAAGGAACAACGATTGGCACACTCACTAACGCTCAGGGTAAATACGTGGTGAATTTACCCGAAAATTCGAAAGTACTTGTTTTTACCTATGTTGGCTACGAAACACAGGAAATTACCATTGACGGTAGATCGGTCATTGATATCAACATGACCGAGAGTCTGCAAATTGATGAAGTAATTATTACAGGATACGGAACTCAGATAAAGCGAGACCTTACGGGGAATATCGCTAAAATCTCCGGTCAGGATATCGAAAATATACCTGTAACCAGTTTCGAGTCGGCTTTGCAAGGAAGAGCTGCTGGTGTGTTGGTTTCTCAGCAAAACGGGAAACTGGGCCAGGGAATCAATATGCGAATCCGTGGATCTGCCTCTGTAACAGCTAGTAATGAACCTCTTTATGTGATTGATGGGGTTGTAATTACTTCTGCCAGTCAATCCAGCCTGAATGCACCGACGAATCCTTTGGCGGATATTAATTTCAATGATATTGAATCGATTGAAATCCTCAAGGATGCCTCTGCTGCTGCAATTTATGGTTCACGTGCTTCCAATGGTGTTGTGATCCTTACTACCAAAAAAGGGAAAGCTGGAAAAACCCGCTTTAATGTAGATTATAAGCAGGGCTTTAGTGAGCCGACTAATAACCGGGAATGGTTGAGCGGACCTGAATACCTGGATTTATGGCAAGAAGCCTTTGACAATTCTGATTTCAATGATGGAAACGGTCTTGTATTTGGTTTGACCGCTGATGAGTGGAGAGACCGCCGTATCCCTGGTTGGAGAGATGGCAATGATACAGATTGGGAGCAGGAAGCTTTCCAGGAAGACGCAGGTTTTCAGGAAATTAACCTGAGTGCAAGTGGAGGCTCGGATAAATCCAGTTTCTTTATCAGTACTTCTTATCTCGATCAGTCAGGTATCCTCATTTACAACAACTTCGACCGTTTCAGTGGACGCTTGAATCTGGATCACAAAGCTTCCAGAAATGTGAAGATCGGAATGAACATGAATTTCGCCCGCACAAGAAACGACAGATTACCTAATGACAACTCCTTTTCAACTCCTCTTCAATTGATTGCTCTTCCATCAGCCCAGCCGGTGGTTGATCCGGAAACAGGAGATTTTTTCGAAAGAACGGTTTACTTCAACGGTAAACTTTATGAAAATAATACCAGCTTTCAAGCAAGAGTTTTCCGTACGATCGGAAACTTCTATGCGGATTGGCAAGTGTTACCAGGACTCTCTTTAAGATCGGAATTTGGGGTTGACTTCCTTTCACAAAATGAGGAGCAATACTTCAGTAGTGCAGTTGCCAGAAATACTGGTGAACCTAATGGATTGGGAAGAAATAACTTTACCCATACCCTCAATTTCACTTTCAACAACTTTGCGACCTATAATGCAAGCTTTGGGGAGAGTGATCTGAATTTGGTAGGGGGAATGAGTTTCCAGGAATCTAATACAGAATTTGCTCGTGTAGAAGGCCGTAACTTCCCTAATGATGAGTTCCAAAAACTGGCCAGTGCCGCTGAAATATTTGGAGGTACTTCCACTGGAACCATCTTTAATATTGTTTCCTATTTCGCACGTGCCAACTACAAATTTGGGGATAAATACCTGCTTTCTCTTGCAGGTCGTGTGGATGGCGATTCACGTTTTGGAAATGACGAAAGGTATGGATTCTTCCCAGCAGCTTCTTTAGGCTGGATTCTTTCAGAAGAAAATTTCCTTACAGACAATTCCCTTATCTCATTCTTGAAATTGAGAGCTAGCTACGGTATCACGGGTAATACGCCAACCACCAACTTCCCATCCCGAGGATTATGGGGTGGGGGAGCGGCTTTCGCCGGGAACTCAGGTATCAACCCTACACAATCTCCTAACCCCAATCTGAAGTGGGAAACAACTACACAGACAGACATTGGGCTGGACTTTGGTTTGTTCAAAGGAAGAATTAATGGTGAAATTGATTATTACATCAAAAACACCACAGACCTTCTTCTCAATGTAAACGTTCCTTCCACAACTGGATTCCTTTCTCAGCTGAGAAACGTTGGAGAATTGGAAAATAAGGGATGGGAATTTGTATTGAATACCGAAAACCTTGTTGGCAAATTTCGTTGGACTACCAGCATCAACTTTGCCAGAAACCAGAACCTCATTACCAATCTGGATGATCAGGTTATCGAAGGAGGTTTCATCAACCGTGCAGTAGAAGGTCAGGCAATCGGAGTATTCTTTGCACCTGAATATGCAGGCGTAGATCCTGCCACAGGAGATGCTCTTTTCTTCCTGAACACTATGGACGATAATGGAAATGTAATTGATGAAACTAGTACGACTAACAATATCAATGAAGCCGAACGTGTAGTTGTTGGAGATCCTAATCCTGACTTCATATACGGAATCAATAATACCTTCTCATTTGCTGGCTTTGACCTCAATATCTTCCTTCAGGGAGTTTCAGGAAACCAGATTTACAATGGCGGTGGAGTATTCCAGATGGATGGATTTGGTTGGTTTGACAACCAGGACAGAAGAGTTTTGGACCGCTGGCAGAATCCCGGAGATGTAACAGACATCCCAGAGGTTCGCTTCCTGAATGGAGCGAGTGAGTCTTCCAGATTTATCGATGATGGTTCTTATCTGCGTCTCAAAACAGTAAGCATTGGTTACCAATTGCCTTCAGATTTTACGCAAAAACTCCGCATGAACAGAGTACGCATCTATGCTACTGGTCAAAACCTAATGACATTCACCGATTATCAGGGTTGGGATCCAGAAGTAAATGCTGACTTTGTTGCCGGTAATATCGGATTGGGGAATGATTTCTACTCTGCTCCTCAGTCCAAGACAATCATCTTTGGTATTAACATCGGATTTTAATTAAATGAACAGAACAATGAATAAGCTATCTAATAAATTCCTATCCGTATTGTGTGCCGGGGCGCTGGTTTTTACTGCCTGCGATACCAGACTGGATGTGACTCCACAGCAGTCTATTGATGAAGAAACTGCACTCAATACGGCCAATAATGTTATCGCTGCGCTTGTCGGTTCCTATGACGGATTGTCTGACAATGATGTTTGGGGCGGAGGGCAGCACCTCTCAGAATTGCTCGCTGATGATGGAGAGCAAATTTGGGCAGGAACCTTTGAAGAGCCAGAGCAAATTTTTCAGAAAACCATTCTCGTTCAAAATGGAGATGTAGAAAGATTCTGGACGGAAAGTTATGAAGCCATCAACCGGGCAAATAATGTCCTAAGTGCCATTGATATTCTGGAAGCTGGGGATCAGGGAAGAGTTGAGGCCGAAGCCAGATTTGTGAGAGCTGTGATCTATTTTGACCTGGTCAATTTATTTGGCAAGCCTTATAATTCGGGTGATCCTGGCAGTAATCTCGCTGTGCCCCTCGTCTTGCTACCCACACGTGCTATTGATGCATCCAGTGAAGTGCCCAGGGCGAGTGTTGCTCAAATCTATGAGCAAGTTCTGGCTGACCTGAACTATGCAAAGGCAAATCTACCAGAAGAGAATGGAGTATTTGCAACAACCTTTGCAGCAAGTGGAATTCTTTCCCGCGTGCATCTCATGATGGGGAATTATGATTTGGCTGACCAGGAAGCTGATCGTGTGATCTCCTCTTTGAGGTATTCACTTAATGCCAGCTATGCTGCCAGCTTTAATGCATCTTCTAATTCGCCAGAGGATATTTTCTCTATAGAGGTAACCTCACAGGACGGCGCTAATGATTTTATCACTTTCTACGCAGCTCCAGAATTTGGAGGTAGGGGAGATATCGATGTTACTCCTGCCCACCTGGCAGAATATGAATCCGGTGATGCCCGTCGCGACTTATTTTATGTAGATGGAAATGGGATCGATCGTACTGGAAAGTGGATCAACAATTCTGCGCAGGACGGTAACATCAATATTCTCCGTTTAGCAGAAATGTATTTGACTCGCGCTGAGACTCGTTTCAGAGCTGGAAATGCAACAGGAGCTGCCGAAGACATTAATCTGGTGCGTTCCCGAGTAGGCCTGGCTGCGATAGATGCCGGTAATCTGGATTTGGATCGCATTCTTCAGGAAAGAAAGCTTGAGTTGATGTTTGAGGGTCATCTCTTGAGAGATAGAAAAAGAAATCAGGTAAGCATAGGAGGATTGGCTTTTGATGCTGATGCCCTTGTTTATCCGATCCCACAACGGGAGATGGATGTCAATGGACAATTGACCCAGAACCCCGGATACTAGAAATCAGGAATCTCATTATTACCTTGGAGCCATCCCATGCGAGTGGGGTGGCTTTTTCTGTGGAGTGAAATTGGGGGATTGAGTAAGCTAGAGATCCTGGACATCTGATAGATTCCGGGATGAGAGGCTTAGCTGCTTTTACGACTTATTCAATGCACGAACTGTTATCCCGGCCTTAATCCAAGAGCCGGGATCTCTAGCCATCACAAAATGATTCTCAAAATAAGGCAGTCCAAATACCAGATATTTCAGCCCGCAAGCCTTTCCTCTACCAAGCTTCGAGATGACAATTTCTACAGAACTGCAGCCTTCACTTTCATCACCTTGGTCAAGAGAGCTTCCATATGTTCCAAAGAAAGCATGGTTGCAGAGTCACTCCTTGCTACAGAAGGATTGGGGTGCGCCTCAATAAAAAGCCCATCCGCTCCGGTAACAATGGCAGATAGGGCCAGGGTCTCAATCATAGCGGGATCACCTCCTGTTGTACCTACGGTCCGATTAGGCTTTTGGGTAGCATGGGTACAATCCATGATGACTGCTGCTCCATGCTCTTTCATTCGGGCTATAGAAGTTGCATCCACAATCAATTCCTGATAGCCAAAGGTAGTTCCTCTTTCACATAGCCAGACCTTCTCATTTCCGGTAGAAAGGACCTTCTCCAAAGGAAACTTCATGGCTTCCGGAGAAAGGAATTGGCCCTTTTTGATATTGATACCACATCCACTTTCGCCCGCAGCCAACAAAAGATCTGTCTGACGACATAAGAAGGCTGGTATCTGAAGATGATCAACAAACTGACTTACTTTCGCAGGATCTTTACTTTCATGAACATCCGTTATGGTTTCTACTCCCACTTCTTCTCCTACCGTTTTCAGGATGTTTAAAGCGCTATCCTCATCGATTCCTGTAAAGCTGTTAAGGCTGGTTCGATTGGCTTTTTTATAGCTGGCTTTGAAGATATATTTGATCCCCAGTTTTGCGGTGATTCGTTTCAATTCTCTGGCGATCTCCAGGCAGGTTTCCAATTCTTCTACTGCGCAGGGACCGCTGATAAGGGTGAGTGAGCTATTCATTGTCTGGCTTTTTTACCTAAATACCCGCCATGATGACGAGCGGCATACATTTCTTTGGTGAAACCGATTTTTTCCAATAATAAAACCACAATCAGATCTCCTACCACTCCCATAACTGTTGTCGAGGTAGTGGGAGTAAGGCCTAGTGGGCAAATTTCGGTTGGCGATCCGGTCAGGACACATATTTTAGCCATTTTGGCCAAAGGACTTTCCGGGTTTTTGCTTAAGAGGACAATTGAAAGATTGGGATACAACGCTAAAGACAGTTCGGCTAACTCGATGATCTCACGAGTCATTCCTGAATTGGAGATCAGGAATAGGACATCGTTCTTTTGTAAAACTCCTAAATCTCCATGCTGTGAATCCAGGGCGTCCAGAAATACAGAAGGCGTGCCTGTGGAACAAAAGGTTGAAGATATCGCTCTGCCTACATAGCCCGCTTTCCCAACCCCTGAAACTACGACCTTCCCACCAATTTCATGGATTTGTTTATAGATAAGTTCAACCGCCTCTTCAATTTTTCCATCGAGGGGAATACTGGAAATCGAATTGATCTCGCATTCAACCAGTTCTTTCAATTTATTTGTCATGGAACTTATTACGCTAATTCGAGGGGCAAAGATACAGCCCCAGAACTTTCGAGCAAAGCTGCATGTTTTCCAGACAATTCCTCTAACTTGCGTCCGCGTCAAAAAGCGCGCTAAAACAGCATGGAAAATCAACGGCAGGGGGCAAATTACCAGCAATTGTGGGGAATTTTTATGGCCTTATTAGGAGCAGTTATGTTTTCGACCAAGGCCGTTTTTGTAAAACTGGCTTATCAGTATGAAGTCGATGCAATTAGCCTGCTGCTGTTTCGGATGCTTTTCTCGCTGCCCATCTTTCTGGGGATCGCCATCTACCTATCACAAAAGGCTGGAACCTATCGACCCAAGGGAAAGGATTATTGGCAAATCTTTGCACTAGGAATCCTGGGCTATTATTTGGCCAGTTTGTTTGATTTTCTGGGCTTGCAATACATTAGTGCCAGCCTGGAAAGATTGGTTCTATTTATCTATCCGACCATCGTTGTGTTGATAGGGGTGTTTTTCTTTCGGGAGAAATTGAGCTGGCAGCAGATCATTGCCTTGATTCTGACCTATATAGGGATCATGATTGTCTTTTTCGGCAATGTAGAAATTGGAAGCAAAAAGGATTTATACACGGGAGGAGCCTTGATACTTGGCAGTGCGCTTTGTTATGCACTTTATTTAGCCGGGAGTGGGCGCTTGCTGCCGAAAATGGGTACCTGGGTATTTACTTCATATGCCCTTACCGTTTCCTCCAGTGCAGTGATTATCCATTACCTCATCTATAATCAGGGATTTGCTAGCCTGGATTTCCCCTGGCAGGTATACATGTATGCAGCCCTGATGGCGAGTTTCAGTACAGTCATTCCTACCTTTCTGGTATCCGAAGGCATTCGATTGATTGGTGCGTCCAATGCTGCCATTGTCGGAAGTTCGGGTCCTATTTCGACCATTATTCTTGCCTATATTTTTCTGGGAGAAAGGTTGAGCATGGTTCAGATTATGGGCGGTGTGCTGGTTCTGGGGGGTGTCCTTTTCATTTCTCTTCAGCAAAAGAAAAAACAAGCGCTAAAAAAGCAGACACAAAAAAAACAGGGAGCCAAGGCTTAGTCACTCCCTGAATTCTTCACATATTTTATACTTAGTTTCCTGCCGCCACTTGATTATTGCGTGGAACTTCTGTTTCTACGATACCTTTATAACCCGTTTTGATATTGATCAGGTTATGGATGCCTCTGGATTTTTCTTTCTTTCTTCCAACCTGCGTTTACTTAAAGGATTATGGAGATCGAATGGATTCAAAATTTTAGACTTGAAATAAGAAGTTGAAAAAATTGAGAAAACCTAGTAAAAATGCGACTTGGCACTTGATTATCTACTTAAATTCTCAGGATTTCTAAGTGCTTTATAAAATTTATTATTCTTTTTCTTTTCCATTTCAACCAGGGTGTTTCGCAGGTACTGACCAACTGTAGTTATAGCGGATTCCAATGCTTTTCCTCCACCTCTTGCATCTGCCGCAGTAAAAAAGGAAATGCCTTTCTCATTTACCAATCTTTTCGCCAGATAGGTAGAGAGTTCTTTTCCTGCACCTTTCACAATGAAATTACCTGCACCAATAGCTTCCCATCCTACTACATCCGGATTTTCAGGATCCTTATATAGCAAATCTTCCGATAAATATTTGGCCCATAGACAGGCTTCAAAAAATCGAGCTAGATTGTCATAAGCTATAGGAAATTGATCCGGTCTGGGTACAGGAGCGCAATTTTCCATTAGCAGCCTAATCAGGTCAATCTTTTGTAGTTTGTTTTCTTTTTTGTTAAGTAAACCTGAATTGATCTGAACTTCATAGCTTTTGTGTAATATGCCTACTTCATACATTTGATAATTGACATGAGAGAGAACTTTTTCCAGTAGATTTCCAGATAAACTGCTTCTCACTTCTGGTTCTTTATATTTCCCAGCTTTACTCAACTTATCCATCATTTTTTTAGTTTTATCTATATGATTATATCCATTTTGAATGTCTTTCGATATAGAAAAACTATAGGCTGCGGCCAGATCTTTTTCTTTAATTTCATCTAAAAAACGGTCCGTTAGCAATCCTTTGTTCTTCCTGACTATACTGTAGTTTATACGCGTATAAGCAGAAAAGCCACGGTCGCTGAGTTTACCTAATGTTGCCGAAGCATTAAATACATGACGTGACCTCAGGATCGGAGTCATCAAAGTATCAAGTAAAGATTTTATTCCAGGTCCCCCCATTACCGCCAGGCCAAATGAAAGCAGGGTATTGAAGGTTAAATCTGTGAGGATCTCATTTAACGAAGGTTTTTCTGGTTTTTCCAAAAACCCAATCCTCATGTCTTGTACCCCATTTACAGCTATAATAGCTGCGCTTCTCATACTTCTCAGCGCGAACAATTGGCGTTCTTTGCTTTCATTTATTAATTCGAGGATTGCATTATCATCTTTTTCAAATGAATTAATTTGATCAATTTCTTTCTGCTCATCTGTTCCATAGACGATTTCCTTATTGTCCTTTTGATCTTCCATAAACTATTCTTCTTCATTGAGGGCTGGGGCAACAGGTATGGGGGGAGCTTCAGGCAGGCTTCCAGCAATCATTTCATTGAGCTTCTCAAGGACAAGTTTGGCGTCGGTAAGGTTGATCTCAAATCCTGTAGGCAAATCTATATAGAAGGGTTCTCCAATAGCTACCCCTTTTAAGCGATAGCTCAAATTTTCTTTTATAGCACCTTCATAAGGCCTTCCCAGCGTCAGTGTAAGATCTTCATCATTTGTATCAACTATTTCATATTCAACCCCTCGAATTTCTATAATTCTACCTATATCATCCATTGACGGGTACCAGCGCGTCAATTCAAAATCCTCTTCACTATATGATAGGATGGCCTTACTTAAATCCGCATTGTCAAAAGAAAGCGAACCTGGACCAGGAATAAAACCTTTCTTTTTGTCTCTCAGTACTTTGTTGAGTAGATCAATATGCGGCAATGTTTCCAGATCTTCAGAGTCAACATAGCTTAAATACGAATTGACAATCTCAGCTATAGGAGTATGTACATTCATTAATTGTTGTAGAAAACTGAGTACTTTGGTTTCACTACCTCGAGCTACAGGTACATAAACTGATGCCCTTCCTGCTTTCAAAAAGGTTTCGAATTCTTTGTCAGCATAATTCAGGGATAGTTTATTTGCCCAGGTCGACCTTCTGGCTGCTAGATAATCATCAGAAAAGAAGGTCATAGCGTCCCATTCAAACCACTCATTCATTAAATAAGCCAAACCATTCCTACCCATCATTTCCTGTCCAAATCTCGGTTCGGGCATATTTAAGCTGCCATAGCTGATATTATGTACGAGAATTTCAGATTCATTAAATCCTAGAGGTTCTCCTATCATAGATTGCACACACCATTTTTTCAATTCATTTTCCATCATTCGCCTGTTTTCCTCAGGGCTTCGTTCTTTAAATACGGTAGTATCCTTCCCGCGCATTTCTGCAATGCTTAATTGTCGCTCATATTCTTCCTGTCGGACAAGCTGAGCCTCTTTGATTATACGAAGTACTTCTGCTTTCCATTCATACATGGCTGCATCTGTGCGTTTACATAGCAGCTTAGTATTAATCTGGGCAATTTTGTGCCGAGCACTTAGCACATGGATAGCTAAATCAAGACCTTCAGCATAGTTTACATCTTTTTCTCTGAATAGATCAGTCAGGTCATAATTTTCATTTTGTACTCCATATCCACTTAGCCTTCCAAGATATTTTCCACCAAAAGTACTACGGCATTCAAACCAATCTTTGCGACTAGAACTTTCCCTATAATAACCTGAACAAGTGACATCAAGACTAGCAGGAATGTAATGAGCAGGAATTCTCATGTTTTTTGCAAACTGGATACTTGAGCTAAAGTTGATTTTGTTATCAGGATTCTCGAGAAAATTATCAGCTCCTTCACTCTGGGCACTATTTTCCTGAGCCGTCAGGTAGATGAACTTTTTGGGGGCAAGAGGAATGCTTATTTCAGGATATCGATTTTGCCATAGCTCTATTTCTGATTCATCTATGCTGGATAGACTGATCCTATGAATTTCGGGTTCCTTCAGATGTGAGTTTTGGGATTGAAGATGATGCAACAGCCAGATTCCTGGCTCAGGAATATCAAAAACCAGGGTCAGGGCTGTATCAAATTGCCTGAGCTGTACTTCCTGGCGCATTTTAAGCCAAAGATTTAATTCCGTTTTGCTTAGGGCGGCTGCTTCTCTTTTGAAAAGATGTCGCTCAATATTCCTAGTCGTTATGGCCTTCCTGATTCTTTTTGATTGTCTTTGAGAAAAACTTTTTTCAGCTTCTTTGGTGATTTTCTGAGCGGTATTCCGGCTTGAATTTTCCTGCTCAGATTGACTTCGAGAATAAGACCCGCCTGCGGATGCTTGTATTTTTGCTGTTCCGTACTTTGCACTAACCTTAAGCTTGGCTTCGGCTTTGATTGCTTCATTTGTTGATTTGCTTATATCTTTGCTAAACTCAGCGGAGACTTCTGACGACAAATTTTCAGACTCTGATTTTGATTCCTCTGTTTCCTCTTCCGTATCTTCAAAAGTTTCGATACTATTGGTAATCTCATGCTCATAGCTTTCATTGGCCCGAATAATCTCAACATCCGATACCTCTTCTACGAAATAAGCCTTGGGTTTCATTTCCACATCCAGTACCTGTGCTATCCCTATATCTCTTAAGGCGGGTTTTTGTCGAACAGGCCTGCCATCCTCCAGATATTCCTGGGTCCAGGCGGGCAAATCCTCTGGAAGGGATTCTCCATAGGTTTCCAACTCGGATAGATGCAAGTATATTAGGTTTAGATTGGCAATAATTTGCAAAGGAATGTTCTCCAATTCTGCTAAAAGTGCATGGGGGGTGTTTTCAGACTGAAACTCTTCATCCACAGGAGCCTTTAATGCGGGAAATGCTTCAAGGAGCTTAACTTCTTTCTCGTTTTTTCTGACGGTTTTATTCTCAAGGATCTTTTTTGCTTTTTGGAAAGCAGCTGATTCTGCTTTCATTAAGGCAGCTTTTTTTTCTTTTTCTGCCGTTTTGCTGGCCTCAGTCTGGGTGGACGTTTCTTTTCTAAATATCCAGAGTCCTTTGCTTTTCTCATTTATTCCAGTCTCAATATCGGTATTGTACTTTTCCTGGATTCGTTTTTTTTCTACCTGTAATTTTTTTGCTTCCCGCCTTAATTCTTCGCCAAGACTCTCCAACTCTTCAAGTAAAGATTTTTGTTCCTTTACTGCCTTATTCAGGCTATCATTGACCTGTTTTATGTTTTCATCGACTACCATCATAGATTGGTACTCCTGTTTATGAAACAGAGCCTGGAGATTATAGGGGTTGAGTTGCCGAATTTCAATCAGTTCAGATCTGCTGAGGCTACCTTTGTTCACATAGGTTTTAGTAGCAAGTACTAACAGAGGCAGATTATGATAAATGGGAACTCGTTTCTCAATTTCATCCTTGATTTTTATGCGGGCATTTTCTTTTCTATTCAGATTATAACTTTCAATGAGGTGCAAAGCCAAACAGTCAGCTATGATCTTTGTGCTTTTGTAGCTGTTTATTTTTGCAGCGTCTACTATCAACAAGTTTCTTAAATCCTTTAAAGAGCTACTTGAATCTTTCCATTCTTTGGCTAAGGGAGTGAGGAAATAATTTTTGAAGCTATTATCGTCCAGCCATTGATGTGATTCCAGCTTAGTCTTATCAGCAGGTGTATAGTCCTCTTTCGGTTTTTTAATTAGGTCATAAATTCCTTCATTTTGATCAATTGTAACTTGATCTTTATACCAATTTATGGAACTATCAATAGTGTCCAGCGGCACGGGCCGGAAATCCAATATTCTGAAAAGTTCTGTAGTCATAGTAAAGAGTGTGCTAGTATTTATATTTAAAATAGCTTTCTAACCATTGTGGATATAACAAATTGGATTTATTAGGAGTTGAATCTAATTTCAGTAGAATATTTGAAGAATCCGAAATATTCTGATTTTTATGGTAGCTTGATTAGCCGACCGAATTATTAAGTACATATTATTAGGAGAGTATGTTGAGTCAGGCAACCCAGAAATTATTCAAAAACTGTGGAGACATTAAGAAGTTAGACTGTACCAGGTTTAATTCATTAAAGTGTATTTATAGAATCCCACTGTATTTGAGAATAGCGTTGTAACCTGTTATAAATGATTTTAGGTATCAGAACTAATTTGTCTATAAATTTGACACACAACTTGATAATTTCCAATTTGTAAAATATCAAGCTCTTTTTAAGGTAAGAAAAACCCCTACTGTGGGTAGGGGTTAATTTGTTCATTAAAGGGAATATACTCTGTAGCAAACCACAGGGGTTTCTATTTTGCAGCAACTTGATTGTTGCGAGCTACTTCAGTCTCTACGATTCCCTTGTATCCGGTCTTGATATTGACAAGATTATGAATACCTCTGGATTTCAGGATGGAAGCTGCGATTACCGAACGATACCCACCGGCACAATACATATACACGGCTTTGTCTTTGGGAATGCTGGCCAGGTGATCATTAAGGAAAGATAAAGGTGCATGATAGGCCTGATCTACGTGCTCAAGGGCATACTCACCCGGCTTTCTCACGTCCAGTACCTGAATATTTCCTTCTGCAAATTTGTCCGCAAATTCAAGGGCGGTTTCTGTAGGAAGATGATCCGTTTCTTTTCCGGCTGCTTGCCAGCTTTCAAGGCCTCCTTTCAGATAACCCAGGGTATTGTCGAAGCCTACTCTCGCAAGGCGTGTAATGGCTTCCTCCACTTTGCTTTCATCCACCACCAGGAGAATTTCCTGTTTGACATCCTTGATCAGGGCACCTACCCAGGGAGCAAAGCTTCCGTCGAGCCCTATGAAGATAGAGCGTGGGATATGACTTTTGATGTAGTCTTCGCGATTTCTCACATCCAGCACAACTGCTCCGGTTTCATTTGCAGCTGTTTCAAAAGCATCTGGAGAAAGCGCCATTTTCCCATCATTCAAAACCTTATCGATGCTTTCATATCCCTCTTTGTTCATTTGTACATTGAGGGGGAAATAGGCGGGAGGAGGCAGGAGGCCATCCGTTACTTCCTTGATGAATTCATCTTTCGTCATATCCGCCCGTAAGGCATAATTCATCTCTTTTTGATTCCCCAATTTGTCCTGGGTGGCATTCATCATGTTTTTCCCGCAGGCAGAACCTGCTCCATGCGCAGGATAAACGATAATGTCATCTGATAGCGGCATGATTTTGTTTCTCAGGCTATCAAATAACATTCCAGCCAAATCTTCCTGCGTCATGCTTGCCGCTTTCTGTGCGAGATCCGGTCTGCCAACATCTCCCAGAAAGAGGGTGTCTCCGCTAAAGATGGCATAATCCTTCCCCTTTTCGTCCTTGAGTAAATAGGTCGAACTTTCCATGGTATGGCCTGGAGTATGTAGTACAGTGATACTAAGATTCCCTAGCTGAAATACCTCTCCATCTTTTGCAATATGTGCTTCAAATTTTGGATTTGCATTGGGACCATATACAATAGGAGCCCCTGTTTTTTCTGCGAGGGTCACATGACCGCTGACAAAATCCGCATGAAAATGGGTTTCAAAAATGTATTTGATCTTTGCGCCTTTTTTACCGGCTTTTTCAATGTATGGCTGTACCTCACGCAAGGGATCGATGATCGCGGCTTCCCCTTCACTCTCGATGTAATATGCACCCTGTGCTAAACATCCTGTATAAATTTGTTCAACTACCATAATAGTGAGGATTAAAATTCTACAAATATGCGAAATAGATGTGACAATACTTCTGTGATCTGTTTCGCATAGAACAAGTATTTAGTTTAAAAAATTAAGATTCATTGATTGAAGAGTAATTCCTTTACCAAAATGAAAATACTCATGAATAAGACGAACCAGCCAAAGCCGGATTTAAGCTTTTTCCCGGGAATATAATTAGATACATACCCTCCGATAAAAATTCCTCCTACTGCCAGCAGGGTGAAAAAGAGGAGAAAGTTCCAATCTATGACCTGACCCGTTTGTATATCGCCTAAAAAGCCGATCAAAGATTTTATGGCAATGATAGTGAGCGAAGTCCCAACTGCCAATTTCATAGGCAGCCTCGCCAGTAAAACCAATGCAGGTATTATTAAGAAGCCTCCACCAGCGCCTACAATTCCCGTCAGGGTACCCACAAAAAAACCATCCAATAAAATCATCGGATAATTGAACTTTTGCTCCCTGAATTTCTTGAGAGAAGGGACTGACTTTTTCCTAATCATGGAAATAGAGGCTGCGAACATGATGATGGCAAAGAAAATCATCAGGGCAATATCCTTGGTCAGAACGAAGGATTCTGTTGTTATCAGGATATCGGGTATTGCGGGTAGAAGAAAGGTCCGGGTAAGGTAAACAGCAATAAAAGAAGGGACTGCGAAAACAATAGCTGTTTTTAAATCAACCAGACCTTTTTTAAAATTGGTTACTGCTCCTACACTGGCTACTACTCCTACTATAAAAAGGGAGTAGGCTGTAGCAAGTACTGGACTGATCCCCAGGATATATACTAATACCGGAACAGAGAGGATAGAACCTCCTCCTCCCAATAATCCCATGGTGAAGCCAATAAGTAGTGCTAAAAAGTATCCTAATATTTCCATGTAATCTATTTCCTGCGTGTTTCTTTAGAGTTTATTCCCAAATTAATCTACATGCCTGCATACAATCAAAGATCTGCAAGATATGGGGATCACGTAATTGGTAAAAGATGTATTTGCCCTTTTTCTCAGAAACCAAAATGCCTTTATCCTTCATTTTTATCAAATGATGGGATAACATAGAGGTTTCAACTTCCTGCCCTAGTTTATCCTTGATATCACTTACGGTCAGAGATTTCTCCGCTTCAAGCAATTCTAATATGTCCAATCTTACCGGATGAGCAATGGTTTTGAGAATCCCAGCCATTTTGCTGAGAGACTCTAATGGGATATTTCTTCTTTTTACCAATGACATATTCAGATATATGAACAAATGTTGGAATGTTGTAATATTAACGAAAAAAAATCGGCCAGGTTACAGATTCTGACCGATTTTTTGTGAAATATGTCTTAGCTGAGTTTACTCAGGCCTGTTTTTAATCTATTTACCGCATCTTTTAGTACCTCATCTGCATAGGCATAAGATATACGGGCATGACTTGCTGTTCCGAAGGCATTGCCAGGAACAAGGGCCAATCCTACTTCATCTATCAGGTAAAGGCAAAGCTCTCCAATGTCATCGAGCTTCTTGCCAGCGGGAGAAGTTTTACCTAAAAATGCTTTGAGGTCTGGATAGAAATAGAAAGCTCCATCGGGTAGAATTACTTCCAGTCCTTCTATAGCTCTCAATTCATCATACATCATATCTCTCCTTTTGCGGAATGCTTCCCGCATAGCATAGGTAGGGGAGAGGTCTCCATTTAAGGCAGCTATTGCTCCTTGTTGGGCAAAAGCATTGGGGCCGGAAGTACATTGACCCTGAAGCTTCTCACTTACTTTCGCTATTTCTAGAGGAGCGGCGATATATCCCAATCTCCATCCTGTCATGGCATAGCCTTTAGAAAAGCCATTTACTGTGATCACCCGATCAAAAATACTTTCAAAGCTTCCGAGGCTTACATGATCAAAACCAAAAGTGATATGTTCATAGATTTCGTCAGAAATGATATACACTTCCGGATGTCTTTCCAGCACTTTCACCAATTCCGCCAATTCTGCCTCGCTGTACATACTTCCACTTGGATTAGAAGGAGTCGTAAGGAATAGCAAACGCGTATTGGGCTTGATGGCAGTCTCTAATTGCTCCGGACTGATTTTATAAGCAGTATCAATGCTGGTTGGAATTCGGGTGATGTCCGCCTGAGCAAGGATACACATGGCCTCATAGGATACCCAGTAAGGAGTAGGGAGGATAACCCCGTCTCCAGGATTTAACATACCCAGAACTACATTGTACAGAGACTGTTTCGCACCTGTCGAGACTACAATCTGATTTGGAGCATAGCTCAAGCCATTATCCCGTTTAAGTTTATCTACAATAGCTTGCCTCAGTTCAGGATATCCTGCAACGGGAGGATAGTGAGTATAACCTGCATCCAGGGCTGCTTTGGCAGCTTCACGAATGTGCTCAGGTGTATCAAAATCGGGCTCACCCAATGTAAGTCCGATAACGTCGCGACCTTCTGCTTTCAACTCTCTTACTTTCTTTGAAATAGAAAGGGTCGCTGAAGGTGCAACGGAAGCTATTCGACTAGATAATTGCATAATTTAGAATTTTAACCCGCCAAATATACGACTTATTCAATGCATTGTATCCCTGATGTTAAAATTGTTAATAGATGGTGGATATTTTTCTATTTATCTAAGCAGGCTTACGGTTCCGCTTTCCTGACGGAGGAAACTTGTGTTATCTCTCAGGGGCAATTCATACCTGACCAGCCATACATATACTCCTTGTGGAGCCATTTTTCCACCGGCAATCCGCCCATTCCAAAATTCATCAGGAGAATCTGTTTGGAAAATCAGTCCTCCCCAGCGATCAAATATTTTTAAGTTGAACTGGGTCATATCCTCAGCAAGGATACCAAAAAAATCATTGAGCCCATCATCATTGGGAGTAAAGGCTGTAGGGACATAGAGGGTGGGAGGACAATATCGATTTATCTGGATAGAATCTGCATTTACACAAGCCAAATCATCTATTACCTCCACAAAATAATTTCCTTCTTCCGTAACGGTAAAGGAGCTTTCCATACTCCCATCTTGCCAGCGATAACTCGTCCAATTGCCTGCATCAAGTAGAATGGGACCTCCATCGCAGATTACGGTATCCATGCCAAGAGCGGGATCAGGTAGGGGACGCACTTCTACAAATTGTTCTTTGGGGAAGGTGGCGCATCCGGATATGATCCCGACTACTGTATAGGCTCCTGTCATAGCCGGATCCGTATTATCAATCAGAGGAAACTGTTCCTCCGAAAAATAGTCCAGGGGTCCTTGCCATTCGAAACTTGCCCCTGCCAGATCAGTCGCCCCCAATTGTACGGGATCATCTTCGCAAACAAGGGTGTCATTGAACGCTTCAAGACTTTGGCGGAGAGTAACGAGCAAATCCTGATTGATTGTATCAATGGTATTCAGACAAAAATCCTCTATGATTACCTCTACAGGATAAGACCCTAAGGCAGTGTAGATATGGCTTGGCTCAAAGTCTGTAGAACTATTTCCGTCTCCAAAATCCCATTGGACCGAGACGCGATCTTCGGGTAATCCCGTGGAAAAAAATATGGTATCATTCAGGCAGCCTCCTTCGGGAATGGGACTGGCATTGAGGGGAAGGAAACTAGCCCCTGCCGAGTAGGCATAAGATTCAAATTCGCCATATCCATAAGCAGTTGCTATGACTCCGCAACCGGATGAGGTGATCGTATGGGTTCCCGTTGAAACGCTTAAACTGGCATATACATAATCCGTATTGCCCGCGATACTTTGAAATTGATTAGAGATAAGGTTCCCATCCAGATAAACAGAGTCCTTATCTATGTCTCTCGTAATGACATTTACGTAGTTCTCCAGTATTCCCTCGAAGGGAGATGAATATAAGGTAAGGGTGTCTCGGGTTTGCTCGACTGAATTTAGCAGGATCATAGAAGGATCGCCCAGATTGCTTTGAGAATTGCAGGTATTGCCGATATTAAATTGGGCAACCAGGATGCCTCTATTTGCTTCTATAAAGGAAGGAAGGCCATACAAACGAAACTCCAGGAATTCACCTTCATTCAAATTTGCTACAAGCGCCCCATCTCTATAGACGACGGTATTATCTTCTGAGGCAAGTACCCGATAATAATCAAAGCTGGCATCCTTGCTTGGAACAGTCAGGAATTTCTTCCCCCAGGTGCTGACCGGGTACATTTGTTCGTATAAGTTGTCTCGGGTGCTGCAGCTCAGGGGAACTTCGGTCCAACTTGCTCCGGAAAAGAGGGCAATAGATTTATCAGCAGAAACTTTGCTCCCTGTCAAATCTCCCCCCAAGCCGGAAAGTGCCTGAACCTGGTAGGTTTCCCCTTGATCCAGGACAACATTAATACGACTATTAGCCGGGCTGCCTCCTGCTGTTGGATCCGAAGGAATAATTTCGATAGTGGTTTCATCTTCAGTAGCTACTATGAGGAATTCTGAAGGATGTACCCCTCGATTATTTTCATAGCCAAAATAACTCATTGCATAGTAATTGCTCCCCAGAGAATTTGTAGGAAGAACAGCCGATGCTTCTGATCGAAAGTTGGCATACTGATGAGCATAAATGGAAACCGGGGCCTGGCTTTGTATATGTATACCAGTACGGGTAATACTTTCGCTACCTATTGTTTCTGCATTCAAAGGGATACTTACAAAAACCACATCATTGGCTGCTACGCTAAAGCTAGTGCTCCAGGACAGCAAAGGCATACTGACGGTACCACTGGTAGTATAGCGAGAGGAAATCATGAGGACTTTTGTGTTGGCATTTTGATCCAGATGCTCCATAAATCCCATCCAGAAATCAGTACCTTCATTTGATTGTGCCAATACACAAATGTCAAAAAAGAAGAGAAAAAGTAAGGGTAGTAGTTTTCGCATACAGCTCTTGTAATCTTTACCTAAATATGACAATTTTTTGCTCAGGAATATTCCTAAAAAACGAAAAGCCTTTGCCAAAGGTGTTTATTCCTGCTTCCAGCATTTTTAGTCCTCATCTCTCGATCAAATATAAACCTGGATTTAGGGTAAAAGTCCCATTGCCTGTATAATAAATTCTTGCTCGGACCGGTTCTACCTATATTAGGCCCTGAAAAGAGGCATAAGGTTGCCTGATTCCAACCATTTGAAAACAAGTCTGTCTATTGAATAAAGAACAAATCATCACATAAAGAAATGAGAATCGAAAAACTAATCATACTGATCCCTTTTTGTATCCTTCTGGCTTGTAAGCCCTTTAGCAAGGATCAGTTTATGAGTCGCTACGAATCATTCATGGATAATGTGAAGGAAAACCATGAAGATTTTAATGATACTGATTGGGACCGCAAGGATGAGCAGCTGGAGGAAATGCTGGATGAGTGGTATCCTGAATTCGAAGAAGATTTCACCCGTAAAGAAAGAACACGCATCTGGTCAGATGCCATGCAATATGCCATGTACAGACATGGCAACAATCTGGAAAATTTTTGGTCTGACAATGGGGAGGAATTGTCAGAAATGATTCGTTTACATGCCAAGGATATTTCTCGAGAAACCCGTGAAGCTCTCAAAGAGATCGTACCAGAGATCAAAGAGGCACTTCCCGAACTCAAAGAAGCCGGAAGAGAAATTCTAAAAGAATTGATTGAGGCTGGAAAAGAACTCGAGAAAGAACTGGAGAAGAATTAATACGGAGTGGTATCCGTAATATCGTCTAAACATTGACTGAAAATCCCTTCCTTTGAGGAGGGATTTTTCATGTTGAGGACAATCAAATCAAAAGGCCTGGCGCTAAGGGCTTAGGTTCCACTCAAAAATCAGCTGATCCATAGCCAAATTTTTACTAGATTTCATTGTTTTCCATCAGCTAAACCCATATTTATGTTCAGCACGCGTTTTTTCGTTGGTTTATTTTCGATCCTGATCCTGTCTTTAGGTAATCTTTCTGCACAGAGGGCTGCCTTTAAACCTCAGATCCATGAACTCAGTTTGCAATTAGGTTCGATCAACTCCATACCAACTTTGAGTGATGGATATGATAATGGATCCTCTTTTAGTCTACATCCCCTCAATGGAATTAGGTACACCTATCATTATTCTATCTCGGATGGATTTCGGATAGGAGCTTTTAGACGAAATGCCAGTTTTGCCTATCCAGATGGTTTTCAACAGTTGGATGATTATACGGCTGAAAAGACGGACTGGGATTTTCATCTGGGTTACAAACGCATGTATCATATGGGGCAATCTCAGATTTTTGGGGGAGCTGACCTCATTTATACCAGTGGAAAAGTAGAGGCTCTTGCTATGAGCAATGGAGGGAATATCCCGGCTTCTTATTCCTATCGCAATCTGGGTGCAAGTGCCTTTTTCGGATACAGTTTTTTCTTCAATACCCATCTTTCTCTCACATTTGAAGGTGAGGCCTATTTTACAGGGATACAGAATCAAAGTCCGCTAAGTAATAGCCAGGAGCCTGTGAGTACTTTTTTGTTGGAGGATAATGAGATTGGATTAAATGCTTCTATCTACCTCAACTTTCATTTGGTGAAAATGAAAAAGCGCTGTACCTGTCCTAAAGTTCGGATTTAGGCATTCCCCCTTTTATACGCTCAGCCACTTTTTCTGCTTTTTGTTGCTTCATGCAGGCGAAATGTCCTTTTGGACATTGGTCAAATCCTATTTTGGAGCAAGGCCGACAATCCAGATTCCTGATCTCTAATAATTGATGAGGACTTTTGTAAGGTGTCATGCCAAATTCCGGAACTGTATTTCCCCAAAGAGAATAGATATCCATTTGAAAGGCAGCAGCAATATGCATAAAGCCTGTATCATGCGCGACTACCGCTCGGCATTGTTTTAATAATGCCGCTGACTCCAGTAGAGATAAATGGCCCACGCTATTATAAAGAGGTGTTTGTATAAACTTACTGATTTCTTCTGCCTCTTCTTTCGCATCCGGTCCTCCGATCAGGACAACGGCTTCCCCCAACTGTTCAATAAGTTCAATAAAATGAGAAGCTGGCCAGCGTTTGGTAGCATGTTTGGCTCCCAGTACAATTGCCAGAGGTTTTTCTGAGACCTGGGGCAGTTGTTCACTCAAGAGATTCTGAGCCTTTTCCTCCAATCCCTCTGGAACAAAAAAATCGAGGCCTTCATGGTCCAATTGACTGCCCACAATAGATAAGGTATCTGCATACCTTTCTACAATATGCCTGAGTTTGATCTTTCTATTCTTAAAGCGAACCATTTTATATTTCGCCCAGTTCTCCTTGGGAAAGGAAGAGGCTTTTACTCCCAATCGAAGTTTAATCAAAAAGCTCCGCAGATTGTGGTGAAGATCCAGTATGTAATCGAAGTTTTCTTGCTTCAGTTCCTGGATGGTTTCCCCTAAAGAATCCTTGAGAATATGCAGTTTGTCTATATGAGGATTATGGAGGAGTAAATCTTTATGCGCCTTTTTACTAAGAAAGTGGACTTCATAATCCGGATGACTTTTTTTCAGACTTCTGGGGACAGGGCTTGTTAGGACTATATCTCCTATCGAGCTAAATCTAATAATCAATACTTTTTTCAGGCCCATACCGTATTCTCCAGTATTTATCGGACAAAGATACAGATGTTTCTTTCAAAGAAGCGAAATCCATCAGGGATTCGACGGGTGAAATTGCTCTCATGACCTTTTAAACATCATTTTTGGCCGATACCCTTCTTTGCTCCTCTCTCTGCTTAAATAATCAATAAATTGGCCTTAAGATTGCTTAAAAAAGACTGTATATCAGGCTTTTCTTTTGCGGATATAGACTAAGACACCCATTCAAAGACCCGACAAAACACGTCCAAATGAGATACGCATACCTCATATCCCTACTGTTTCTCCCATATTCTTTGTTCTCTCAGGTCTTACGGGTAAATCCTTCAAATCCCAGGGCCGATGATATTGTAAGCATTGTTTTTGATGCCAGTAAAGGAAATAAGGCCTTACTAGGTTATACCGGAGAGGTATATGCCCATACAGGTGTTATTTTAGGTACGGTTGATCAACCCAGTGACTGGCGCTATGTGCAGGGAAATTGGGGAAAAGCCGATGACCGAATGAAAATGGAACGTATCGGCCCGGATTTATATCAGATACAGTTTCAGATCAAAAATTTCTATGGATTCACCGACCATGATCCTTTCCTCCAAATGGCTTTCGTTTTCAGAAATGAAAATGGCTCACTCGTAGCTAAGGACAGCGAAGACAAAGATATATTCTATCCCCAATACCAGGTATTTGAGCAAGGTCCCCTTGAGAATGCGCATGCGGGCAATGCTGATAATATGGATGCAGTTGAAAAAATGCAGCAATTGGATAATGGGAGTATTTATTTTTCGGATGGAGAGCAATCCATTCTACTCAAATCATATGGAGAAGGGATACTCAATGTTAGCTATTTCCCTAAAGGGGGATTAGAGGAAAGAGGGTCGTCGGCAGTTGTACAAAGACCAGAGCCTTTTAGAAATATATATGACGGGAATACGCATGATCCCTACCGCCTCGCCGGAGTAGATCCTTTTAATATTCGCCTTCATCAGGCACCTACTCGTTTAGAATTTCTGGATGGGAATCGGGAATTGCTTTTGGATGAAGACGGCTTTTTTTACCATAAAGATCTCAGAGGAGTTGGCCAGATCACAGGAGTTCGCTTCCAGCTATCAGATGAAGAACATTTATACGGCATGGGAGCCAGGGCAGTAGATCAGGACCTCAATGGAAAAAGATTATATACCTATAATTCTCCTGCCTATGGATATAGCAAAGGAGAGGACAACCTCAATTTGAGTATTCCACTTATTATTTCCTCCAAAGGCTATGGGATATTTTTTGATAATCCCCGCAAGGCCTATCTGGATATGGGGAAAAGAGAGCCCGGAGTACTGGAATATGGTGTGAAAGACTCCAACCTTTCCTATTTCATTATTTTGGGTCCCGAACCTGCAAAAATTGTCGAACGCTATACCCGACTTACGGGACGCCAGAGTATGCCTCCCAGATGGGCTTTAGGATTTATCCAGGGGAGAAATGGCTATAAAAATCAGTTTGAAGCAGAGCGGATCGTAAAAAGGAGTTTGGCTGCTGGTTATCCGATTGATGCCATTTTACTGGATAAGTACTGGTTTGGAGGTGAAGAAAAAATGGGAAATATGGATTGGGACCGTAAAATATGGCCTAATCCAGAACGCATGATATCGGACTTTAAGGATAAAGGAATTCACACCATCCTTAGTGCTGATCCCTATATCGCACAAGGCAGCAAGCATTTTGCAACTGCCGACAAAGGAAGCCTGTTTGCCACCAATGCAAAAGGTAAGACTCGAATTATTTCAGATTTCCCTTCGGGGCCTGCAGCATTACTAGATGTATTTAATACAAATCTGGCAGACTGGATGTGGCCTCAGTATCATACTCAAATGGAAAATGGCATATCTGCCTGGTCCAGTCAAAGAAGTGGCCCGAATCTACATCCGAGAGATATGGTTCATAAAAAGGGACTGGCAGAAGAGGTTCATAATCTGTATTCTTTAAAATGGTCGCGAATCCTGTATGAAAAGTTTAAGCAGGATTATCCCGAGATCAGGTTTTTCAATATCCAGAGCTCTGGATATGCAGGGGTACAACGCTATGGCACCTTTATGTGGTCCGGAGAAGCTGCTCGCTCCTGGAATGCCTATAAAGCTCAAATCCCAATCATATTGGGCAGTGGCTTAAGCGGAGTTGGATACATGCATTCAGGTATTGGGGGATATACAGGAGGTCCCAAAGATCCGGAACTATATAGAAGGTGGATGCAATTAGGAGCATTTTCTCCCATTATGCGGGTGTATGGAGAAGAAGGAGTTGAGCCTGAACCAATTTTTTACGATCCCTATACCCAGCGGGCTGTTAAAAAGGCAATTCAACTAAGGTATCGTTTACTTCCTTACAATTACCATCTGGCCTACGAGAATAATCAGAAAGGAACTCCTTTGGCGCGGCCACTTATGTACGAAATCCCCCAGGACCCACAAGCCTGGGAAATTGAGGATCAATATTTTTGGGGTCCTGCTTTGATGGTAGCCCCTGTTTTGGAAAGAGGACAAAAGTTAAAAGATATATATTTTCCGAAAGGGGAGTGGTTTAATTTTTATACAGAAGAATTGATCAGCGGAGGTAGCAAAGAATCCATTCCTTTAAAGGCGGATGAAATTCCACTATTTGTAAAAAGAGGTTCCTGGATTCCCATGGCTAATGTCATGCAAAATACTTCCGAATTCCGAGGTGATAGTTTGGTTCTGCATTATTACCCGAATCCCGAAACCGAATTTGATCAGGGAGAGCTTTATTGGGACAATGGAGTGAGTGAAACAAATTTTTTACAGGATGACTACAAAAAGCTTTTCTTTACCGGCAAAGTGAAAGGTTTTAAAATATTTGCCCAAATAAGAGGTGAAGGGAAAATGAAAGCCTTGAATGGAGGAATAAATATCCTCTTGCATATTCATGGATTTTCAACAGCTCCTGAAAGTGTAAAAGTCTTTGGTAAAAAGGTTATGTTGAGTGATCAGGATGCCTATATAAAAAGCCCGGGTCCGGAAGCAGCCTGGTGGGACTTCGAAAAAAATACAGTTGTCGTGAAAGTCAATTGGTCGGGTGCCGATACTATGGTTGAGATAAAAGGATATTTGAAGTAGGTTTTTTATCAAATTGTTAAAGAATAACTTTCATTTGTACACAAATGAAAGTTTTTGCAGCTTTGTCGGCGATTTAATCTCGCTCCCATAACCCTAAAGATCGAATATATGATTACAGCTAAGAAAAAATTTCGCGCCGGGGTCCTCCACGGTGATGAAGTTACGGAACTACTCAACTACGCAAATGAAAATAACTTTGCCCTTCCTGCAGTAAACGTAGTTGGAACCAATACTGTAAACGGCGCTATAGAAACAGCAAGAGATGCGAACTCTCCGATTATCATTCAATTTTCAAATGGTGGAGCTGTATTTTTTGCAGGTAAAGGCCTTGGGAATGAAAATCAAAAAGCGGCTATAGCAGGTGGCGTATCAGGTGCACATCATGTACACCAAATGGCCAAAGCCTATGGAGTACCCGTTATTTTGCATACGGACCATGCTGCAAAAAAACTCCTTCCCTGGATAGACGGACTCCTGGATGCTGGTGAAAAGTTTTACGAGCAAACGGGTCAACCTCTGTACAGCTCTCACATGCTGGATCTTTCTGAAGAACCCATTGAAGAGAATATCGAAATCTCTGCCAAATACTTCGAGAGAATGAATACTATGGGCATGACCATCGAGATCGAATTGGGAGTAACCGGTGGTGAAGAAGACGGAGTTGACAATACTGATATCGACAGTTCCCGTTTGTATACTCAGCCATCTGAAGTTTCGTATGCTTATGAGCGTTTGAAAAAGATCAGCGATAACTTTACCGTTGCTGCTGCTTTCGGTAATGTACATGGAGTTTACAAACCAGGAAACGTTAGCCTTAAGCCTATCATCCTTAAAAACTCTCAGGAGTTCGTACAGGAAAAATTTGGTACAGGTTCCAATCCGATCAACTTTGTATTCCACGGCGGTTCCGGTTCTTCTCGTGAAGAAATCCGCGAAGCCATTGAGTATGGAGCTGTAAAAATGAACATTGATACTGATACCCAATGGGCATACTGGAATGGGGTTCGTGAATACGAATCTGAGTGGAGAGCATACCTGCAGGCACAAATCGGAAACCCAGAGGGAGACGACAAGCCTAATAAGAAAAAGTATGATCCTCGTGTTTGGTTGCGTGAAGGAGAAAAATCCTTTAATAAAAGGCTTAAGTTAGCTTTTGAAGACTTAAACGCGATTGACGTATTGGGATAAGTTCCCTAAAGATATATTTATTTCGAAAAATCGTAGCAAATGTATGTTTTGCTACGATTTTTTTTTATTTCCTTACATGGAATCAAGCTGAAATTTTATCGATCTCAAGACCCAATGAGATGGAAATCAGCTTTGAGGATTATTAAGGCTTATAGTTTGATGAAAATATTACATGAGCTGTAATATGTTTAATATGTAAAATAAACGAACTCGAATTGATGTCGCATAGAGCTATTATTGCACAACGATTAAATAAAGCTCTGCGTATTGAACAACTTTACTCCGAAAAATTCAGATAAGCCCCGTAAGAAACTTCGCCTGGAGACCCGATTAAAAACATCTGTTATTACAGATGCTGTCATCATATTCATCATGGCAGCATTGTTTTTCTTCTCCACCCTCTCTAATCAGCCTTTGGAGGATGTCTTCTTATCCATGGAAGTGCCTCTGGAGGTTACGGTTTGTTCCGACGCCTACACCTTTTCTATAGAGTACCTCAATACGACTGGCTTTTCACTTACCAATCAGGAAATAACTGTAGAGCTACCTGCAGGGGTTAAATATATAGCCGGCAGTCTAAATGATACCTCACTATACAATATTATAGAAGACGATATAAGGGATCTTTGCAATCCGGTATTTACACTCGACGATGTGCCAGATGGGGAATCGGTAGGTTTTAGTATCGATTACGAAATATCCATTCCTGCAAGGAATGAAATACTAAATGGAGGAAGCCTTCAGAACAAAGTAATCCTCGAAAGTAATGAAGGAGTAGTAGAATCGCTTTCTGCTCCTTACAATGCTTTATATGCCGCGCTAAACATCATCAAAATCAATCCAGCCAATCAAAGTCTGGTTAGTGGAGATACAGCAAGCAGGACTATCAAAGTTGTCAATGGGGGCTATGGGAAACTATCCTCTTTCTTCCTGACGGATGTTCATGGCGATGGAATCGAATTGGTAGGCACTGATTTGGGGCAAATCAACCCTACTAAAGACACCATATTTTTAAGTGGAGCAGACTTTACAGGAATTGGAAACGGAGATAATTTTTTCGACAACAATGAGACCCTCATAATTACTGAAAGGATACTGGCTTTCGGATGTTCTGGCAATACCATTAGTTCTTCCATAGATGCGGGTTGGTCCTGCAAAGGAGAAACCATTGTGGACGCAACTATGAATGCGAATATCAGCACCAGCTTGAAATTGCCCTCCTTAAGTCTATCAACGAATAATTCAATCTCTACTTGTTTCGGTCCTTCTACAGCAAATACACAGGAGATCACCGTAAAGAATAACGGACAGGGCATAGCCATAGATGTTGAACTTGACATCTGGAAATCAACCGGAGGGAACTACACGGAAAATATATTCAGCAGATTCGATACTTCGAGTTTGATGATCTCTGTTAATGGAGGAGCTGCTGAAAAAATCGAGCCTCGATTGGTTTATACTACCAAAAATACAGGAGATTATGCATGCCTGGGATCTAATCCCATCGGAAGAGTACTTCTGGATTTGCCTGAGCTCTCACCTCAGGCAACAGCTTTAATTAGCTGGGACGTTTACAATTGTTGCATCAATGTATGTAACAACGAAACTAATACAGGATGGAAAACTCAGGTGAAATACACAGATGCATGCGAGACAGAGGTGAAAACTACATCTAAAGTTGGCGAGAATGATTTGAGAGGGAATATGACCGTCTTTGTAGAGAATCCTTACTACCTCAGTGTAGGACAAAAAGGAAACTACAACTTTACCATCTCAAGTTTCAGCAATAAACTTCCTGCAGGGCCTGGAGCAAATTACGAACTGGTATTTAAGATCCCTCAGGGCCTTGCATGGAGTGGAAATACGTCTGATCTGACTTTTACAAGTGGAACAAAAAGCTGGACGGCATCTTCTATAAGCTTCGACCAAAACCAGCGTGAGCTTGTCGCGAGCTATCCTCATCCCGCCCCCTTCAATCTGCCTAAAGCAGAAATAGGACTGATACTAAGTGTAGACTGCGGAGAGATTAATAGTGAGACTAGCGAAGTCGATCTTCAGATGACTGTCAATTATATTCCAGACACTAGCTGTACAGATGGCTGTTTGATTCCTTTTCTATGCAGCAGTTTGGCAACAACTCAGCTTGTTTGTCCAGACGAATGTGAGGAAGGCTTATCCCTGATTTCTTATGATGCCAGAAGAACAAGTTTTGGCTTGCCGGACTACAACCAGGATGGAAGCCCTGATGGATCTTCGTCTTTGGATATGAGCAAAGTGAAAACCAACAGAATTATGGTTGGGGATACCCTGAGAACCACCTTTGTCGCGAAGGTGTCGGAAAGATCAGGTAGTATCGGCTTTCCCTATGGCTATGCGTCAAACTCCATTCTACTGGGAAAAAACCTTAGCCATGTAGGCGCAAGTCTCAGGGTATACGATCAATCTGCTGGTTTATATAGAAGCAGCGATAGTGTAAAAGTAACAAGCAGCATTTCAGGTGAAGATCAGACCTTTTATTACGACTTTACACCTGCAGACATAAAAGACAGCCTTTCCAGGACCAAATCTTCCCGAAAGGAAATGGTTCAAAGCATACGGAAATTTAAGGCTGCAGAAAACAGAGCTAAAGGCTATTTAGCTCTCAGGGACAATTTAGAACCTTATGCACCCAATTCCGGTATTTATGCTTTGGGAAAGGAGCATGACTTTAAACAAAAAACGGCAATTGCCTCTTTTGAAGAGGCTAAAGTTCTCATCCCTGATTTTCCTCGAACCGATGCCATACTTGCAGATTGCGATGATTGCAATGTGTTGAGATGCGATGAAAATGGATGCACAGACGGAAGCAATGCAAATGGCGTTCAGACGGATACGGATTGTGGTTGCGGAGTACCTACGGGTAGCAACAAACAGGCTTGCGCAAAAATCTTCATTGACCTGAGCTCACATCCCAATTATGTTTCAGGAACTACCATGGAAATTGAAGTTGTCTCTCAATCTTCAGGTAATACAAATTTTTACCTGACGGATGATAATTGTTCTGTGGATGATTGTAGTAGCCCTGATCATGAAGTAAGTAGTGGAAGTACCTTTACTTTTACAACAGATCAAAGCTATGCCTATCTCATGGTTTGTAAGACTGGCGGTAGTGGAAGAAGAGACATAAGCTTTACGGCTTCTGCCCTGAATGAAATTTGCAACAATGGGATAGACGATGATGGAGATGGGAAAATTGACTGCGAAGATGCTTCCTGTGAAACTCCTTCTATCACCTCAATTAGTCCTTCTTCTCCGACTGCGGCTTCGTGTCCGGACTTAAACGATGGAACGATTTCTATATCTGCTCAGGGAGGCAGCCTGGAATACAGCATAGATAATGGTCAGACTTTTCAGGATTCTCCTAATTTCAGCGGATTGACTGCTGCAAGCTATGATGTGCTAGTTAGAAATAAGGACAGCCAATGTACAGTTGCAGACCAGATCACCCTCAGTCAGGTAAATTGCAATTCTGAGCTGTATGGAAAATGTTTTGACTTGGTTTATCCGGTTCAGGTTAACTATCCCGGTGGATCGAACATCAGCTATCAAACAGAATCGGCCCTGGAAACTGCAATAGATAATTGGGTGGATGCTAATCCCGGAGCTGCTAGCTGGCCTCAGTTGGAATTTCCCCTAAGTGTCCAGACCAAAAATAATCAAAGGCTATCCATTTCATCCGATAGGGAATTGAGTAGCCTTTACCTCGACTGTAAAGAAGCACTCTTAGAAAAAAATGGCTACCTGGATATATTGGTCGATATACCGGAAATCGCACTTGTTTATCCCGTTTCTGTCATCTTGCCTTCAGGGGACGTTCAATCTGCAAATTCGAATACAGATTTGGACAATATCAACAACAACTGGACTGCGAATAATCCCAATTCGGCCGAATCGCCAGGACTGGTATATCCGGTTAATCTGGATTTAGACGAAGAAAGTTTTGACTTTGACCAATTTCTCTTTGAGGATGGTGATAGCATTTGGTTAGACATCGACTATTTGCAGAGCGGAAATATTGGGGGAAAAATTGAACAGGCCAAAATAGATACGGATATCTATTTGAGTGATGTAGAAAATCCTTCAAATAGCAGCGATAAATTCTCCTGCATCAATTGGGGAGGGAACTTTTCCATGATCGGCTACTATTTTGTGAATGAAAAAGGAAGCAAAACCACCATCTCTTCCTGTAACAAAGTAATCAATCAGGATTTCAAATTGAGCATAGGGGATTGCTGTTCTAACTACAACGGAGGAAACTTATTCCCCTATGAATACAGGCAGTGGGCGCATATCAACAAAGCTCAGTTTACCATTCCGGATCACTACGAAGTATTGGATATCTACATGAAGCATAGAGCTACCAAGCATACCAATTCTTCGATCACCAAAACGATCAGTAACATTCAACCGGATTCAGTAGTAGGGAACACCTACCACTTGAACATAGAGCAATTCTTCGACGGACACGGAGGAAGTGTGATTAAGAGCGATGACGGTTTCCGTGCGACCTTGTATGTGAAACTGGCTCCTTCTTGTGATGTGCCGGAAAATACTTACCAGGACGTAGATTGGAAGGTTACCTTCCAGGAATCGGAGTGGTTGTCAAACAGCGAGACTGATTGGTATATCTCAAATCCGGATCAAATCCGCTTTTCGCCCCCATCACTGCAGCTATCTTCTCCTACACCCATCATTGACGGTTTAGGCAAGAATATCAGTTGGACCCTGAACGTGAAATCCGGAGGAGGTGGATCTGACAATAGTTGGGTGCATGTAAAGGCTCCAAATAATGATGTAACGATAACATCTATTGTGGATCAGGCTAGTGGAGATACGCTTGAGTACAGCGGCGATATCTACAAATTGGGAGCTATTTCTTCCAATGCCACCAAAAAGCTATCGATCAATGCTCGTTACTCTGCTTGTCAACCCACCTATATAGATGTATTTGCCGGTTACGAATGTTCGGCTTATCCCGACAGCTTTGCAAACTTCAAGTGTAGCTATACCCAGACGAAACTGGAAGTAGAGCCAGAGCCAGCTGAATTGCAAATGAGATTGAAAGGAGATCGTTTCAGTGAGAACTGTGTGATTTATACAGATATAGAAGTTGAATTGGCCAGTGTAAAGCAAGGTTATGTAGGAGATATTCAGTTGAAAGTATTGCTTCCGGGCAATAACTCCATGAGCCTGGTAAGCGATAGTACCAAAATCAAGTATCCCATCAGCGGATCATACAACTACATCCAGGATCCGACAGTAAGCAATGACGAGTTTACGATTGATATCAACAATGAAGTTGCCGAGATCGCTTATGACGGTATGGTCGGTATTACCAATACAGCTAAAAATCGCTTGAAGATTGCTTTCAGAATCAAAAACGAAAGTGGATACAAAGCCGGTGATCTCATTACCATCGTAGCAAACTCTTACGAACCCTGTGGAAAGCCATTACCAAGTATCACAGTTCCTTTCGATGTAAACATGAAGTTTACCCGACCTGTGATTGCCGGATTGACTGATGATAAAGGAAACAACTGGAGTGGCGCCTGGGGAGATTTCAACAATGATGGTTACGAAGACCTCTATGTCGCAGAATTTAATCATTGGGAAGCTGGTAAGCTTTACATAAATGATGGAAACGGCCAATTCACCGTTTCAACAACTGCAGGTGCGCCCATCCAGGACAAAGGAGCAAGCGCAGGGGCAAGCTGGGGCGACTATGACAATGATGGTGATCTTGACCTCTTTGTGTCCAATAACGTACGTGCAGTTAACCACCTTTACCAAAACAATGGAGACGGAACATTTACTCGTCAGGATTCCATCGGAGATATCAGTAGCTACGAAGGATATTGCCACAATGCTGCCTGGATAGATTATGACAATGACGGATGGTTGGACATCTTTGTGTCGGATTATATGCCTACCCGTTATAACCAACTCTACCATAACAATGGAGATGGAACCTTCAGCCGTGCAACAGACAATCCCATCGCTTTGGAAGCCAAATTCTCTATGGGAGCTACCTGGGCAGATTATGACAATGACGGATTGCTGGACCTCTTTGTTCCAAATGGCAGAGATGATAATAACTCTCTCTACCACAATGAAGGCAATGGTCAGTTCACCAAAATTACTGAGGGAAATATCGTAAATGATGGAGGGAATTCTACCGGGAGTAGCTGGGGAGATTATGACAATGATGGTGATTTGGACCTCTTTGTAACCAATGCTAGTAATCAGAACAACTTCTTTTATGTAAACAATGGAGATGGTTCTTTTACTAAAAATTATACCTCCATCATTACTCAGGAGGGAGGCCATTCCCATGGAAGTGGATGGGCAGATATGAATAAAGATGGATTCCTCGATCTGTTTGTCGGAAATGATGCAGGCAATGTAAACTTCTTCTATGTCAACAATGGAGATGGCACATTTCGCAGAAGTGAGATGTTTGATGAGGATTTGGAAAATACCATGGGAGTTGCCTTCGCGGATTATGACATAGATGGAGACCTCGATATATTCCTGGCAAATCATGGAAATCAGGACAATACCATTTATAACAATGAAGCCGATCCTTGTATCAGTTGGAAGTGCTTCGAATTGAAAGGTGTGCGTTCGAATAAGTCGGCTGTAGGTGCCAAGCTAAGGATCAAATCCACCATCTACGGCAAGAGTGTATGGCAAACGAGAGAAATCAGTACACAGACGGGGGGCGGTTCCAGTAGTCAGTCTACCATCCGCGCCTACTTCGGTCTGGGAGATGCCAGCAATATAGACTCTGTTATCATCGATTGGCCTTCAGGCTTTGAGCAGCATTTAACCAATGTCTCTCTCAATGATTGCCAAACAGTCATCGAAGAAGATGGAGCAGAAATATGTGGAGTCGTTTACTATGACCTCAATGGCAACTGCCAGCAGGATCAGGGAGAACCTGGTGTACCGAATATTTTGCTGGAAGTACTGCCAGGTCCTAAATACGTAACGACCAATGATAGCGGAGAATACAGAATCTACCGTCAATACGGTACCTATTCCATAAACAGCATCAGCACAGATGAGTGGTCCAATGTAAGCAGTTGTGATAGCTCTCATACCATCGTCTATGAAAGTGCAAATAAAGCCAGTTCACTTTCATTCTGTGGAAAGAACTTTGCGATGAGTCCAAGCTGTCCAAAACCGGATTTGGTTACTTATTTGAGTAGCACAGCTCTTCGTAGAGGTTTTAGAAATAGCTATGCGATATCTTTCCTCAATAGAGGAGCTTTGGGTGCTTCAAATCTCGAACTCGTTGTAGAATTTGACAATGACATCATTCCCCTGAGTTCGGATGTGCCCTGGAATCAAATGACCAGGGGGACAAGCGTGACGGAATATGTATGGAACCTTCGCGAACTGAATCCGATGCAGCAGGGGACGATTATGATCACGGATTCTGTTTCTGCAACAGCAACCCTGGGCAAGCAAGCAGAAGTAAGGGCATATTTCCGCAATCCACCCGACGATTGTGATCTGACCAATAACATGCGCATCGATTACAATGAAGTGGTGGGTGCAGTAGATCCCAACGACATACTTGTATTCCCAAAAGGTGCGATTGAAAAGGATGATGAGTTGACCTATAAGATTCGTTTCCAGAATGTGGGAACCAAATTTGCGCAGCGAGTCTTTATCCAGGATACCATTTCTCCTTTTCTCGACCTCGCCAGCTTTGAGCTGCAAGGAGCCAGTCATGATTATAAATACCAGATTTCAGAAGACCGTGTGATCAGCTTTACCTTTGACCGCATATTCTTGCCTGATAGCAATAGCAATGAGGCAGCCAGTCATGGTTTTATCGAATACAAGATCAAACCCGGTCAGGCGATTCCTGCTGGTACTGTGATCGAGAATAGAGCAGCCATTCAGTTTGACTACAATGAGTTCATCATTACTAATACGGTTCAAAACCAGGTCGTGAATTCCTTGGAGTGGGCTGAGCAAAACAAACTCTATCTGAGTGTGAGCCCCAATCCCCTGGAAGTGGAAGCGCAGGCTGAGATCAGACATATTGAGGATGCCGGTATTCGAATAGATATAGACAAACTAGAGATTTATACCCTTAGTGGAAGCCTGTTGAGCGCAAGTAAAGACTTGAATGCCAGCTCCGTTTCCATTCGAAAAAGCCAGCTGAAAGCAGGACTTTATCTCGTAAAAGCATACGACAAAAATGGTTTCTCCTATACGGAAAAACTGGAAGTAAAATAATATAGATTAAGATTGTATTTGGAGCTCTCTGTGCCATTGGTGCAGGGAGTTTTTTTATGTTGGAAGTCGGGCAATTTTTATCCGAGATTTGGTTGATCTTCCAAAAAATGGAAAACTGCTCAGGATAAAAGAGCCCTCAATTAGTCTATTCGCACTTTTTCTAATTGGCACCTAATTGGAATCTCATTGTAAGATAGTAAGAGAGTTTACCCTTATAAACAATTGAGATTTACGGTTAAGGCCAATGAAGAACCCATACAAGCTAATTCGGTTTCCATTCTTTACTCCTTCACAAGCCAGGCTTCTCAAGAAAGAGAACTACTTATTTTTATTTCTAATTCCTGGCCTTTTGATGATGAGCAATCTTTTCCGGGCTGAATTAAGCGAAGTTTATTTCACTTTTGACACTCCTCTGGAAATAAGTGTTTGCGCAGAAAGCCAGGAGTTTGGAATCAGCTATCTCAATGCCTCGGGTTTTACACTTAGTGGCCAGGAAATCAGCATTTATTTACCAACAGGAATTAGCTACATACCAGGCAGTCTTCAGGATACTTCTAGTCTGGGGGTATATGAATACGACATCTCAAATCCACAGGCTCCTGTTTTTCGCCTGAATGATCTGGCAGACGGAGCTTCTGCCGGATTTAGTATTTCTTATGAAGCCTCTATCCCTGCGATGAATAGCATTTTATCTGGAGGAGTATTGCAAAATCGGGTGGAGCTTGTAGCAAATGAAGGGGATAAAGAGGATCTGAGTGTCCCATACAATGCTCTCTATCCCGCCCTAAGCATTATCAAAATTAGTCCGGCCAACCAGACCGTTAACAGTGGGGCAACAAGCACGAGAAATATCAAGATTGTAAATGGAGGATATGGAAAACTAAGTTCATTCTTCATTAGCGATACGCATGCTACAGGCATCGAATTGATAGCAAGTAGTTTGGGTACTATTAATAACACAAAGGATACAATTTTCTTTAGCGGAAACGATTTCCAAAATATCGGAAACGGGGACGCTTTCTTTGATACCAACGAAAGTTTGGAGTTTATAGAGACATTTGCAGTATCAGGTTGTGAAGCCCATACTATAAATTCTAGTATACATGCGGCTTGGTATTGCGAAAATGATACGGTGGTAGATGCGACGATGAATGCCAATATTAGCATTTCTTTGGAATTGCCTAATATCTCTTTGAATACCCAGGCTTCACAAGCCGCTTGCTATGGAGATGGAAATCCAAACACCCAGGAAATTATCCTGAAAAACAACGGCAATGGAAAAGCAGTAGATGTTTTACTCGATATCTGGAAATCTACCGGAGGAGGATACAATCAAAATATTTTTTCCCGGATCGATACTTCCTCTATCACAATAAAAATCAATGGAGGGGCCGCGACAAAAATAGTCCCCACTCAACTTTGGAATACCCAGGAGAATAGAGCCTATGCTTGTTTGGGTAGCAATCCAATTGGTCGAATGGAATTGAACCTTCCGGATATGGAAAGTGCTGATGAAATAGTAATTAATTGGAACACGATCAGTTGTTGTGTGAATGTCTGTAATAATGAAACCAATACAGGATGGAAAACAGAGCTTAACTACAATGATGTGTGCCAAAGTGGGCTTCAAACAAAAAGCCAGCTTGGGGAAAATGACCTGAGGGGGCAGATGACAACTTTTGTGGAAAGTCCTTCTGATTTAGGCAATGGTCAGGAAGGGGAATACCTATTTACCATCTCAAGCTTCAAAAACGAATTCCCAGAAGGAGTAGGAGCACACTATGAATTAGCCTTCAGCATTCCACAAGGCCTTCTATGGAACAATGATCCTACTGACCTAAGCTTTAAAAGTGGGGTGAATACCTGGACGCCTATGTCTGTAATTTATGATAATAGCAGTCGGATCCTTACAGCCAAATATCCAAGTCCACTTCCCTTTAACCTTCCCAAATCGGAAATACAGCTGAATTTACAAGCTGATTGTTCTGCCTTGCCTCAGGGTTCAAGTGAAGTGCAACTGAGTCTGGACATCTACTATGTACCTGATACAAACTGTAGCTCGGCTTGCGTTATGCCTTTTCTATGTACGCAGACAACGACTACGGAAATCAAATGTCCTGGCAATTGTACAGAAGGAATCGCATTTAATTCCTATAGTATAAAAAGGAGCAGTTTTGGACTTCCTGACAACAATCAGGATGGTAAAGCGGATAATGGAGGGAGTTTGGATATGAGCAAAGTAAGAGAACAGCGGCTGATGTATGGTGATACCCTTGAAGCAGTATTTAGTGGCCTGGTCAAGTCAGCTTCCGCCAACACCAATTGGCGATATGGCTCTGCAAGTTCAACCATTGAAAAAGGTGTGAACCTAAGTCCTGTTCGGGCGGAACTCATTATATATGATCAATCCACTTCCTCATATATTTCCTGCGATCAGATTGGCATGAATTATACAGATCAGGGAGAAAACAGAAGCTTTACCTATGATTTCAGTCCTGCTGTTCTGGAAAACCTTTGTAGCTCATTTATTGGCTACGAATTTGATGATCTTGATTCGGTATGGCTAAAAGTAGAGTATAAAGTAAGTGGCAATATAGGTGGAACTGTAGTTCAGGTAGATGTAGAGAATGAATTATACATAAGCGATGTCGCAAGCCCATCCTTGAATCAACAATACGTTTGTAATAATTGGGGCGGTCGCTTTACCCTCATTGGATATTACTTTGTCAATGAAAAAGGAACAAACTATACTATCAATGCGTGTTCCAGGGTCATCAACCAGGATTTTAAGCTGAGTATCGGAGATTGCTGTTCAAACTATAACGGAGGAAACCTATTCCCTTATGAATACCGTTACTGGGCCCATGTGAAACAGGCGCAGTTTACCATTCCCGACCACTATACGATCAAGGACATTTATATGCGCCACCGTAGAACGCGCTATACAAATGTAAGTTCCACCCAAACCCAAAATAATATCCAGCCGGATTCAAGTGCAGGGAATACCTATTTCTTTGACCTCGAACAATACTTTGAAGGTTATGGAGGAAATATTCTATTGAGTGATGATGGATTCCGAGGGAGTTTTTATGTAGAATTGGCGCCATCCTGTGATGTGCCGGAAAATACCTATCAGGACGTAGATTGGAAATTTAGCTTCCAGGAGTCAGACTTTCTATCGGGAAGCGAAACTGAGTGGTACGAAAGCAATCCCGATCGGATCAGATTTTCTCCTGCAAATCTTCAGTTAACTACACCGACTCCTTCTATTGATGGATTGCAAAAGGAAATTAGCTGGACGGTGAAAGTAAAGCCCAATGGTGCAGGTGTAGACTATAGCTGGATGCATTTCAGAATTCCCAATGAGGACGTTACCATAAATGCTGTTGTTGACGCAAGTTCAGGAGATAGCCTGCAACTGAATGGAGATATCTACCGAATCGGTAGCATTTCTTCTGGTCAAACCAAGACCTACCTGATCAAAGCAAATTACTCTGCTTGCGCACCAAGCTCTATCATGGTAGATGCAGGCTATGAGTGTACTGCCTTCCCTGCTACCTTCGCTGATTTTTCCTGTAGTTATTCCAGCCTGCCGCTGGAAGTTGATCCGGAAGATGCTCAATTGCAAATGAGGTTGAGTGGAGTAAGAGAAAACCTTAATTGCGAAATCTATACAGATATTGAAGTAGAGCTTGCCAGTGTAAAACTGGGTTATGTGAATGATATCAATCTCGATGTTCAATTGCCAGCAGCTAATTCTATGAGTCTGGTTTCGGGTAGTACACAGATTTTGTACCCTCTGAGTGGGAACTGGACTTCTATGAGTGATCCCATCTTAAATGGGAACAGCTTTGAAATAGTGCTGAACGATGAAATAACGGAAATCGCCAATGAAGGATTGGTCGGCATAACAAATACCTCAAAGAATCGAGTTAAAATAGCTTTTCGTGTAAAAAATGAAGCGGATTACAAGGCGGGTGATTTGATCAGCTTTTCAACCACTTCTTATGCTTCCTGTGGAGAAGAATTGCCTTCAGTCAGTGTTCCCTACGATGTGAACCTTCGGATCAGTAAAACCCAAATTGCAGGCCTTACAGATGCTTCTGGTAATAACTGGTCCGTAGCCTGGGGAGATTACAATGGAGATGGATTTGAAGATCTTTTTGTTGGGGAATATAATCACTGGGAAAGTAGCAAAATCTATACGAACAATGGCAACGGCCAATTTACCGAGGCTAGTAACCTGGGCTCAATCCTCACCGATTTAGGCTCAGCAGCTGGTGCAAGTTGGGGAGATTATGACAACGATGGTGACCAGGATCTTTTTATTGCGAATAATGTCAGGGCGACCAACCATCTCTACGAAAACCTGGGCAATGGAAGCTTCAGTCGGAGAGATAACATTGGAGACCTTAGTGAGTACCAGGGCTATTGCCATAATGCCGTTTGGGTGGATTATGACAATGATGGGAATCTGGACCTCTTTGTCTCAGATTATATGCCTACCCGATACAACCAGCTATATCACAATGACGGAAACGGGAGCTTTAGCAGAGCTACCAATAATGACATAGCGCTGGAAGCCAAGTTTTCCATAGGAGCGACTTGGGCAGATTATGACAATGACGGTTTACAAGACCTCTTTGTACCCAATGATAGAGGAGATAATAATTCCCTTTACCACAATGAGGGCAATGGAAGCTTCACCAAAATTACTTCAGGCGACATTGTAAATGATGGGGGGAAATCTACCGGCTCTTCCTGGGGCGATTACGATAATGATGGCGACATGGACCTATTCGTTGCTAATGCAGGTGGAGAAAACAATTTCCTTTACAACAACAATGGAGACGGGAGCTTTTCCAAAGAGTATACGTCCATTATTGTAAACGATGGAGGGCATTCCCATGGCAGTGTTTGGCTGGATATGAACAAAGACGGTTACCTTGATCTTTTTGTGGGCAATAATGCGGGCTTCAAAAACTTCTTTTATGTAAATAATGGGGATGGGAGTTTCCGTAAAAGTGATCTATTTGATGGGGACGCTGAAAACACCATGGCAGTAGCAAGCGCGGATTACGACAGGGATGGAGACCTGGATTTGTTCCTGGCCAATCAGGGAGATCAGAATAATACCTTATATACCAATGATGCCAATCCATGTCTCAGCTGGAAGTGTATAGAATTAGAAGGGGTTCGGTCAAATAAATCTGCCATCGGAGCAAAGATCAGATTGAAGGCGAGAGTAAATGGGAATAGCATCTGGCAAACGCGTGAAATCAATAGCCAGAGTGGGGGAGGAGCAAGTGGACAATCCAGCCTTAACGCCTATTTCGGATTGGGAAATGCCCAAAACATTGACTCCATTGTTATTGATTGGCCTTCCGGTTTCGAACAAGTGCTAACCAATGTGCAAACCGATGATTGCCAGACGATAGTTGAGGCTGATGGAGCTGAAATCTGTGGGGTCGTTTTTTATGACGCAAACCAAAACTGTGTGCAAGACAGCGGAGAAGCAGGTATACCGAATATGCTTCTGGAAGTACTGCCAGGACCCAAATACGTAACAACCAACGATTCCGGTGAATACCGCATCTATCGACAATATGGAACTTACACGGTTTCCACCACTCCCAATTCAGATTGGTCTATTACCCAAAACTGTGCGCTAGCTCATACGATTGTATATGAAAGTGCAAATAGATCGGGTTCCTTGTCTTTTTGTGGGAAAAATTTTGCTATGCAAGCCGCTTGCTCGAAGCCTGACTTGCTAACCTATTTGTCCAGTACTGCGCTGAGGAGAGGCTTTGTCAATACCTATGCAGTTTCTTATCTAAACCGGGGAGCGATAGCCGCAGATAGTTTGGAGCTTGTGGTCGAGTTTGACAATGATATAGTAGTTCAATCTGCGGATTTGAATTGGGACGAAAAGAATGTGTATACCGACTATACCGAATACGTTTGGTACGTAGGAAGACTAGAATCCATGGACCAGAAGACCATCATGGTCAAAGATTCGGTTTCTGTTGATGCTCAAATCGGAAAAATGGCCGAGAGCAGGTCCTACTTCAGAAATCCTCCTGATGACTGCAATCTGGCAAATAATCTGACCATCGATGTAAACGAAATCGTAGGAGCAGTAGATCCGAATGATATCCTCGTAAGCCCGGAAGGAAACATCCTGGCGTCTGACAGCCTTACCTACAAGATTCGCTTTCAGAATGTTGGCAATTACTTCGCTACGTGGGTGGTAATAGAAGACAGCATTCCTGAAAACCTGGATTTGTCCAGCCTGAAAATTCTGGGTGCCAGCCATGACTTTGATTATGGAGTATCCGAAGATCGTATCTTGAAGTTCACCTTTGACCGAATTTTCCTGCCGGATTCGAATGCAAATGAACCCGCAAGCCACGGCTTTGTTGAGTTCCAGATACAGCCTCAGCCGGGATTGGCTGTAGGAAGCTTGATCGAAAATAAAGCCTCCATCCAATTTGATTACAATGCCTTTATCGAAACGAATACGGTTCAAAATCGCATCACCAGTCTTGAAGAGTTATCAAGGGAGAATTTATTTGAACTCTGGCTCAGTCCGAATCCTCTGGAAACAGAGAGTTTGGCAAGGCTTCGCTACAAAGAAAACCCGGAATTGCTTATAGATACGGATCACTACGAAATCTACGATTTGGAAGGCAGGAAACTGCTAGAAGCCAAAGTAGGTACCCAAAGCTTCTTGCTCCAAAGAGATAAAATGAGTTCAGGGATGTATTTGCTGAGGGCTTATGATCCTTTCGGCAGATGTTATACCCAGAAACTGATTATAAAATAAGTGTGATAATTGAGAGAAGCAGATTTTTGTCTGTGTGTTATCGCCGCAACTATGCGGCGATTTTTTTTAACTAAAACTGATGAGTAACAAAAACACCGAACCAATGGCCAGCGTCAGGTAAAAAAATAGCTCGACATCCAGGCCTTTTTTTACGGGTTCAGTCTTTCTTTCTTCAGGTAAAATTTCCCTATTCATATTCTAGTAATTTCTCTTAAGACGTAGAATATAAACGATGTCACTCCCGCGCTTATTTTATACGCTGGGCACCATGGGTGTTTATGGTCGAAATAAATCTTTGGGCCCCAATTCCCTCCGCCTGAAAAGCTTGCTGCATGGCAATCCCGACTTTGAAAGCTGTTTCATCGCCTTCACAGAGCGCAAAAATGGAAGGTCCGGCTCCTGAGATGCTACATCCTAGTGCTCCTTGATCCAAAGCTGCTTTTTTTACCTTGTAAAAGCCCGGAATCAATTTCGCTCGATAGGGCTCTACGATCACATCCTGCAGTGATCTACCAATCAAGGCATAATCTCCCTGCATCAAACCTGCAACTATCCCTCCTACATTCCCCCATTGAGTGATAGCTTCCTTCATAGGGATTTCTTTGCGGAGGATGTTTCTGGCCTCTACAGTCAGGATTTCCAATTCCGGAAGTACTACTGCGGCATAAAGATCTTTGGGTGTGGGAATGGTAATGACATCATATTCTAGATTACTCCTCACCAATTGCATGCCTCCCAATAGACAGGGCCCCACATTATCTGCATGAATATCTCCTCCACTGGCAATAGCTTCCCCCTCAAGCGCATGAGGCAGTAACTCCTGTTTGCTCAGAGGTCTTTCCAATAATTCATTGATCGCCATTGCTCCTGCAACTGCGCTGCATGCGCTGGATCCCAGCCCACTACCAATGGGAATTCCTTTATGGATTTCCATTTCGACCCCAATCTTGAGATCCAGTTGATTCATTAGAGAAAGGGCAGCAACTCCTGCTGTATTTTTCTCTGCTTCCAATGGAAGTTTTCCCTCATCTCCCAGGATTTTTGTGATCCTCAATCCGGGGGTGTCGGAGAAACGGGCAATTACATCATCACCGGGTCTTTGTAAGGCAAATCCCAGGGTGTCAAACCCGCAAGCTACATTTGCAACACTGGCGGGTGCAAATACATGTACTTCATTTTTCATAATTCGATCTTTATCCCGAGGGCAGGGAAAAATCGCGGCAAGTTAAAGAAAGGAATGCTTACAAAAAACTTATCCGGCTCCTCAATTTAAAATCCTCTATCCAAGCTAAACAGCTCTTTTTTTGTTTTCAGAAGGCAAATGTCTTTTTTAGTGGATTATAAAAAATAGACATGGCTAAACTACCTCGATCCAAAGAAAACGACTATACCCGTGAAATGGCTGCCAGGCGCCAGGAATTTATTAAAGAACAGAGCCAGGCAGATCTCACACATCTCTCTTCTTATTCATTTGACCCGAACATCCTCCCCGGCAATATTGAAAATTTCAGTGGAGTCGCTCAGGTCCCCATAGGATTTGCTGGTCCTTTACAAGTAAATGGTGAATATGCAGTAGGTGACTTTTATGTTCCCATGGCGACGACAGAGGGTACCCTGGTGGCTAGTTATAATCGGGGAATGAAGTTGACGCGTCTTGCCGGAGGGATCACCACTACAGTAGTAGATGATGCCATGCAGCGTGCGCCGATTTTTGTATTTGAAAATGCTCGATATGGAAAGAAGTTTGGTGCATGGGTAGATGAAAATTTTGAGCAAATCAAAGCCAAAGCGGAAGAGACTACCTCCGTGGGAAAGTTGAGGGATATTGAGCAATATTCTGCAGGTAATCTGCGATGGTTACGATTCAATTTTACAACGGGAGATGCAGCGGGGCAAAATATGGTAACTAAAGCAGCTCATAAAGCCTGTAATTGGATGCTCAGTCAGGGATTGGAAGGACTTCGACACTTTTCCCTGGCCGCCAATTTTGATACAGATAAAAAACACTCACAGGTAAACACCCTCAATTCAAGAGGAAAGCGAGTAGTAGCCGAAATTGTTTTGCCTGCTAAATTGGTGGAGGAAAATCTGGGAACTACAGCCAAAGCCATGCATTATCAACGCCAACTTTCAAATGTGGGAAGTATGCTATCTGGCTCTATAAATAATGGCTCTCATTCCGCAAATGGAATCACGGCCATCTTTATCGCGACAGGGCAGGACGTAGCAAATGTAGCGGAAAGTTCTGCGGGTATTTTGCATGGAGAAATACGAGAAAATGGAGATTACTACCTTTCTATTACCATCCCTGCTTTGATCGTTGCGACCTATGGAGGAGGTACAGGCCTGGCCACCCAGAAAGAATGTCTCGAAGTCATGGGTTGTTTTGGCGCAGGCAAGGTCAATAAGCTTGCAGAAATTATTGCCGCAACTGTATTGTGCGGAGAATTATCCCTGAGTGGAGCGATCATCGCCGATGAATGGGTAAGCAGTCATGAAAGCTATGGCAGGAATCGATAACTAGTTTTTATGGGGCTTTTGAGCTGGCCAAGTCAGAATAAGTTTCTTTCGAACAAATCTAAATCCTTTTCGAACAAATCATTTTAGCCTGAATACTTCAGCTTTGTATTAGTAGTAATTATTAACTCCTAATACAATGAAAAATTCAAAAGCAGTTTGGGCATTTTTGATATTGAGCAGCATCATAGGCTTATATGTTGGAGTAGGTTTGCTCTTTTTTCCTATTTCATTTCAGGCCCAATCCGAGATTATCCTGGGGGATAACATTAGTCTTTTAAGTGATACAAGAGCATCGGGGACTGTAATTGTATTTGCCAGCCTTCTGATCCTGCTCGGTATATTTCGAATTGCCTGGACCTATATTTCCCTGCTGGTAAGCAGCCTGATTTTTCTTTCTTATGGAATTGGGAGAATACTCAGTTTATTGCTGGATGGTATGCCGTCTCAAGGGCTTTTTGTCGCGATGATCCTAGAACTTCTTATTGGCTTTTGGGGATTTATTCTGTTGAGAAAACAGCAAAATCCGATGGCTGAATAAATATAGGGAAAAGCAAAACAGCCCGGAATTAGCCGGGCTGTTTTTTTGTTAAACCTATATTTTCTGAGATACGATTATTGAATCATAACTTTTCGGTAAACCAATGCCTCATCAACTTGCAATTCTAATAAGTAGATACCTGATTTTAAGCCGGGGATAGATACTTCTTCTCTTAGGAAAGAAGAGATACCCAGGTCTTTTCTATAAACTTCTCTACCACTTATATCCAGAAGTTTGTAGGATAATGGATGGAATTGAGGTAAGCTGATATCAATGTTAAATCTTCCTCCATTAGGGTTAGGGAAAATATTGAGTTCCAATCCGAGCTCTTCTTCTATTCCGGTAAAAATCTCCACAACTATTTCTTTGCACACTACATTTACACAAACCCCTTCTCGCACCCGTAGACAAACCTCAAAAGTATTGATGGACTGATAGGCGTGCATAGGATTTTGATCTGTGGAGCTGAGTCCATCTCCAAATTCCCAGAACCAGGTATCAGGATTACCAATACTTTCATCCATAAACTGAATCGACTCAAACAATTCAGCTGAATCCGGACCAGAAAAATCTGCGATGAAATCCGGTTGTGCAGTCAGGGTAATGGTATCTCGGGCTACACATCCCTGAGGACCTGTAACTTCCACAGAGTAGAGTCCGCCGGTTTGTGGGAAAATCAAAGCATCCATTTCTCCTGTATTCCAGAGATAGCTGACACCCGTGTTTCCAGCATTTAGTTGAGTACTGTCTCCATTACAAATCAGAAGATCCGGCCCAAGCTCAACTACGAGAGGAGATTGAATAACCGTAACGGAATCTATGGATTCACAACCGTCAGCATTCCGTACCCGACCGACAACGACGCCAGGCGTATTAACCATAATGCTCCTGGTAGTTTCTCCCGTTGACCAGAAGTAATCAAAGCCATTGAGCATAAGATCCAGAGTGGCCGAACTTCCATTACAGATGATAGGATCAGCTCCGAGGTCTACCGGAGGTATAGTTCCCTGGCCGATGGTAACAGTATCCGCATCGGAACAGCCATCTGCATTAGTTACACGAACCCAAAATGTTCCGCTTCCGCTTTTTGTAACCCTTTGTGTAGTTTCTCCCGAGGACCATAGGTAGGTCGAACCGGGATTTTGAGCGTCAAGGGTAAAGGTGCCACATTCATTTCTATCTATACCCAGATCAACTACAGGCGTAAGAGAAACGCCCACATCAATAGAATCTGTAGCTACACAATTGGCTGCAGTGGTTACTACTACCACGTATTCTTGCGGAGCAGATACAAATATGGTTTGAGTATTGGCCCCATTAAAATTCCAGGCATATATAGTTCCCGGATTTGAAGCTCCGGCATCTAATAATAAAGATTCACCGATACAAATAGTTGTATCATTACCCAAATCTACATCCGGAACAAAATCTATAAGGACATCTATGGAGTCTTCTTTTACGCATCCGAAATTGTCCGAGACAGTGACCTTGTAGGTGCCGGTCTCAGTGACATTTATGTTTTGGGTGGTTTGACCTCCCGGTAGCCATTGATGACTGGCTCCCGCATTTCCTGCATCCAGCATCAGGGTGTCCCCCGGACAAAGCAATTGGTCAGGAGGAAGCACTACATCGGTAGGGGATACAAAGAGATCCATGGTGTCCCGGATGATAAAACCATTGGTATCCGTAACCTGTACGATGTATTCAAAAGTAGCTAATGCCGTCAACTCACAAAGGGTATCAATAGGTGAGGTGTTCCACTGATATTCGAGGGCTCTTGGGTCGCAAGCATTCAGTTGGACGGTATCGCCAAAACAAACGCTTTGATCAGGTCCCAATTCGATAAGAGGCACATCCGCAATGAGTACATCATCGAAAGCAAAGCCATCAGAATTGAGGGTGATATTGGAGGCAAAGCAGAGCCTGAATTTTACATTGGCCTGGCCCGCCAATCCTGCCAGCGGTCTTTGTGCCAATACATATCTTTGGCTACCATTTCCGGTGATTACCCTACCTGCCCATCCGATAAAAGATCCGCAGGGAGGTCCACCCAGGAAGCTTCCGTCTATGTTATTATCATTGTACCAGTTGACCGGATCAATAAAATTACCTACCCTTTGCCAGGTATTTCCTCCATCAATGGAAGAAACAAGCACAGCTCCATCCTCTCCCGTTTCCGATTCCCACCATACATTCATGGATATATAAGGATTGGCAACATTGCTGAAGTCAAAACAGGGACTTTCTACATATATGTCTGCATTATTTGGGTAAGAGCTAAAGAGGGTTCCGGTGATCCAGCTATTAGGGGCTGAAGATGCCGAATTGATAATTACTTTAGCTGGAGTACCTAAACTCCATGAATTTGCTGCCGGGCCAGCTACCCATCCTCCCGGACCTGCATCAAAGTTTTCCTTGTAGGGAAAATTGTCAACACATTGCCCTTGAAGAGAGCCTGAATGAGAGAGTAAAAAAATGAGAATAAATGCGGAAATGTAGTGTGACAGTAGCTTAATTGAGTTCATGTTAAAGCAGGCTTATCAAATTGTCCCCTGATTGGAATTAGATCATCTGATAAAAGTACAAATAGTTTTGGATTCACCCTATTTAATAGGTGCTCTAATAGGTGTTGATGTGTTCTCGTATTCAGGTGCTGGGAGGAAGTGTTTTAGTGTTGTAGTGCGATAGTTGGCTTCCTGAAACTACAACACTAAAACACCACAACACTCCCATACGCTCTTCCCTTCTGCTTACTCCCCAGAACACCTGAACACCAGAAAACTTCATTTTCTCCCTTTTCCTTACAAATAAAATACCCTGAGCAGCCTTAGCTACCCAGGGAGAACCAAATGAAAACAAAAATTCTTTAGCGTGATCTAATATCTGAAATCTACATTCACCCAAAGGTCAGTTGCCTGGCCGTTGATCTTCCCGGGAATGAATTTTTGATTCGATATTTGATGAAATTCACGTGATTTCTTTTTCTTACAATGCCCTCGGTACCCTATGATACTGATGGCTTTAATATCTCCGTGTTTGCCTACCTTAACTTTGGTTTTTACCACCTTTTTGTAACGAGCCAGTCCACTGTTCAAACCTTCCTTATTGCTAAAAATGCTATAATGGAAGTCATTGTGTTTGATCATAGTAGAACTGATCGGAAGAGGAGCAACGACTCTTTTTTGAGTAGAAATCTCTGTGATAATGTGCCTTTTATGTTCTTTGATCTGAAACTGGCTACAAGATCTTTTGACTTTTTTGAAAGAGCTTGTTCTCGATACATTCATCTTTTGCAAATGCTGCAATCCGACGAGGAAGAAGGAGATTGTGGTGAGGTAAATCCAGAAGAATTTTTTAGGATAGGTCATGGTAAGGAAGATTGATTTTTGTTAACTAAATATACCAGTTTCAATCGGAAAAACGTAAGCAAATGAGATGCACTTCCTGGTGAAAAATGCCCATTTTCTTACTTGTGACCGAATGATAAAATTAGCTAATAGCAGGTGTGTATTTTTACCTACGGGAAATGGGAAGAAATGGTTGAAAAAAAGGCGCAGGAATTTCTCCCTGCGCCTGAAAAAGATTCTCTTTTCTTAAGAGCTATATACTAATTGACGGGCTGAGTAATGTTTTCAAATCGGATCATGCCGTTTTTGACATCCACCTGAATTTGAGAACTTTTGTTTATCTCCCCCGCAAGAATTGATTTAGACAATTCATTGACCACTTCTTTTTGCAAGATTCGCTTTACGGGCCTTGCGCCGAATTGTGGATCGTAGCCGAGGCTTCCGATCAGATCCAGGGCCTCTTCTGAGAACTCTAATTGGATGTCCAGCTTTTGCAAGCTGCGGATCAATCTTGCTGCCTGAATTTGGACGATGGATCGCATATCGCCCTCACTCAGTGGTGCAAATACGATGGTTTCATCTATTCGATTCAGGAATTCTGGCCTCAGATGGCTTTTAAGTAGATCAATCACCTCTTCCTTGATCATGACCATAAGGGCTGCCTTATTGCTGTCATTCAGTTCTCCGAATTTCTGCTGGATAAAGTGCGATCCCATATTGGAGGTCATGATGATAATGGTATTGGTGAAATTGACCACTCTTCCTTTATTATCCGTCAACCTTCCATCATCCAAAACCTGTAAGAGGATATTGAATACATCGGGATGGGCCTTTTCAATCTCATCCAGCAAAACAACGGAGTAAGGCTTTCTCCTTACAGCTTCAGTCAACTGTCCTCCTTCATCATAACCCACATATCCGGGAGGTGCTCCCACCAATCTGCTTACGCTATGCTTTTCCTGGTACTCCGACATATCGATGCGGACCATGGATTTCTCATCATCAAAGAGATACTCGGCAAGGGCCTTGGCCAATTCGGTTTTTCCCACTCCGGTACTTCCCAGAAAGATAAAACTGCCTATAGGTCGATTGGGATCTTGCAATCCTGCTCTGCTTCTTCTGATCGCATCCGATACAGCTTCGATTGCCTCTTCCTGCCCGACTACTCGCTTGTGAAGTTCATCTTCCAGATTCAGGAGCTTTTGCCTTTCACTTTCTACCATCTTACTCACCGGAATTCCTGTCCAGCGGGAAATGATCTCCGCAATATCCTCTGCCTCTACCTCTTCCTTCAACATGCGGAGATCACTTTGATAGCCCGCTAACTCCTGCTTGAGCGCCTCGATATGCTCTTCCTCCTTAACCATCGCACCATATCGAATCTCTGCTACCTTCCCAAAATCTGCCTGGCGCTCAGCCTCCTCTGCTTCTACTTTGTATGCTTCAAGTCGCTCTTTGGCGTCTCTGATCTTTTGGATGATTCCTTTCTCTGTTTCCCAATGGGAACGCAATCTTTTTCGCTCTTCATTTAGATTGGCCAATTGCTCCTCTATCTCTCCCATCTTCTTCTTCTCATTTTCTCGCTTCAATGCTTCCCGCTCAATTTCCAAATGCCTAACTTTTCTTTCTATCTCATCGAGTGCCTCAGGCATACTGTCTATCTCCAGTCTCAACTTGGCTGCTGACTCATCGATCAGGTCAATCGCTTTGTCTGGAAGAAAACGGTCAGAGATGTATCTGTTGGAAAGTTCTGCTGCTGCAACGATGGCGGCATCTGTAATTCGAACTCCATGATGCACCTCATATCTTTCTTTCAATCCCCTCAAGATGGAAACCGTATCCTCCACTCCAGGCTCATCTACTCTTACTGCCTGAAAACGCCTTTCCAATGCTTTATCCTTCTCGATGTACTTTTGATACTCATCCAATGTTGTCGCTCCTACGGCTCTCAATTCTCCTCTGGCAAGGGCAGGCTTCAGGATATTCGCTGCATCCATCGCTCCATCTGCTTTTCCGGCTCCTACCAGGGTATGGATTTCATCAATAAAAAGGATGATGCTCCCCTCGGCGCTTACTACTTCTTTTACCACTGCTTTCAGCCTTTCCTCAAATTCTCCTCTAAACTTTGCTCCCGCTATCAAGGCTCCCATATCCAGGGAAAAGATCGTCTTGGATTTGAGGTTTTCAGGAACATCTCCCTGCACGATTCTATGACCCAGGCCTTCTGCAATTGCCGTTTTACCAACCCCGGGTTCTCCCACCAGGATGGGGTTGTTTTTGGTACGCCTCGAAAGTATCTGAATTACCCGCCTGATTTCATCTTCCCTACCTATCACAGGATCGAGTTTTCCCTTACGGGCCATCTCGTTCAGGTTTCTTGCATACTTTTTCAGCGCATTGTATTTGGCTTCTGGATTTTGATCAGTTACCCGACTGCCTCCCCGTACTTCCTCCATCACTTGCATAAATGCTTTTTCGCTAACTCCCTGCTCCTTCAATAATTTTCCTGCACCATTCTTGGAATTGATCAATCCCAATAAGAGATGTTCGAGGCTAATAAACTCATCATTGAGTTTGCCTGCTGCTTTGTTTGCGGTTTCCAGGATGGCATGACTTTCATTAGAAAGGTATTGTCCGCCCGTAGCTCCCTCTATTTTGGGATAGCCGGCCAGCACTTCCTCCAGTTTCGTCTGGAGAAAGTCAACATTCACTCCCAGCTTTTTCAGCATAAAAGGAATGATACTATCCTCGGTCTCCAGTAGGGCCTTTAGTAAATGCCCACTCTCTATGCTCTGCTGCCGGGAAGCCTTGGCGAGTTCACTTGCCTTTTGGATGGCTTCCTGTGCCTTCAATGTATAGTTGTTGAAATTCATTTCTTATGTACTTGCTGCTTTGTTTCCATTTTAGAATCAAATTCCTGACCATTAAGGAAAAGTGGCCATTATGACATGATCTGCTCGATTTTGGTGTCGAAATGGCAGGTGTGGCATCATGTGTTCTGCTATTTCAGCAGGATTTTCTCTTTTCTCTTGAGGCAAAATTGTAACTTGGTGCTAGCAATTGAATATCTATGAAACTACTTCTAGCAAAAAGCAGCCTGATTTTGCTGCTTATCTTCCTGAATGTTGATGCCTTTAGCCAAAACATGGCTAAACTGGATGCAGCAGTTGAAAAACAATTACCTGAGGCCTACGAACTCCTGAAAGAGTGCCTGAGTATTCCCAATGATGCCCATTTCGAGGAGCATGTAGAAATGAATGTGAGCTGGATGGAAAAAGCATTCGGGCAAAGGGGATTTAGTACCGAAAGGCTGGATACCGGAGGACCTCCACTTTTATTAGCCGAAAGAAAAGGCAGTAAATCTGAAAATACCGTATTGATCTATTTACAAATTGACGGGCAGCCTGTTGATCCTACAGCATGGTTTCAGCCTGATCCCTGGAAGCCGGTATTGAAGGAAATGAAGGATGGGAAATGGGAGATTATCGACTGGTCAAATATCAAAGGCAAAGTAAATCCCGATTGGCGGGTATTTGCCCGCGCAGCTTCAGATGCAAAAGGGCCGGTAGTTATGTTTCTGTCTGCTTTGGATATAGCGGAAAGAGAAGGATATAAACAACCCTATGATTTGAAAGTCATTATGGACTTTGAGGAAGAACTGGGTTCTCCTCATTTACCGGATGCTGTTTTGAAATACAAAGAAAAGCTGGCTGCAGATGTGCTAACCATTTATGACGGCCCCATGCATGCCAGCAAACTTCCTACCCTGACTTTTGGTGCGAGAGGGATCAGTACCATCACCCTGAAAGTCTTTGGACCCAAAAAGCCACAGCATAGTGGACACTTCGGAAACTATGCTCCAAATCCCGCTCTGAGAATCTCCCAGCTTTTAGCATCCATGAAGGATGAGGATGGACGAGTGACCATTCCGGGATATTATGAGGGAGTTACAATTTCTAAAGAAATGCGGGAAGCCTATGAAGCCGTACCAGATGATGAGCCTGCTTTGCAAAGAACCATCGGAATTTCTGAAACTGATAAAGTAGGTAGCAGTTTGCAGGAATCTGTTCTTTATCCTTCCCTAAATATAAGAGGTCTGTCTTCCGGCTGGGTGTTGGCGCAAAGGAGAACCATTGTGCCGAGTATAGCTATCGCAGAGATTGATATTCGTTTGGTTCCCCAATCTGATCCGGATTATCTGGTGGGATTGGTTAAAAAGCATGTGGAGAGCAAAGGATATTATGTAATAGAAGCGGATAGAGAACCTACGGATGAAGAAAGAGCAGAACATGGAAGGATCGCATCTTTTACCTTTGAGCATTCTTATGCAGCATTTCGTACCCCTATCACATCTCCTTATGCAAAATGGCTGGGTAGTGCCTTGGATAGAGCCCATGGAAAACAGATCGTTAGAAAGCCTACTTCAGGAGGCTCCATTCCCATTTCCCCCTTTGTGGTAAATCTGGGAGTACCTGCGATTACCGTTCCCACAGTAAATAAGGACAATAACCAGCATAGCCCCAATGAGAATTTACGATTGGGCAATTTTGTGGATGGAATCAAAAGCTATTTGTCAGTTCTTACAGAAGAAATTGAGTAATTAATTATGCCAAAAAGCAGAAGTGGAGCCCTTTGGAGCCTGATATTGATTTGTCTGATAAGCTGTTCTGAGCAAGTAAAAGAAAAGTCGAAGGAGCCTGAAAAGGAAGAGAGTGGAATAAAGAAAATCTGGGTAGATGCAGACCTGGCGATCGGAGTCCAAAATCCAAATGGTTTGTATGGGGATGTTGATGATGGCTTTGCTTTGATGCATCTTTTGCATTCGGAGAAGGTGGAAGTAGTAGGTGTCAGTACCGTTTTTGGAAATACGGACATTGATAATGCTTACCGTCTGGGAAAAGAGATTCGAGATGCATTTGGCCCTAAAGCGCTTCCTGTTTATAAAGGAGCGGCGAAAGCGATAGACTTACAGGAAATACGAAGCAATGATGCGGTTGAAGCTTTGGCAGAGGCCTTACAAAAAGAAAAGTTTCACATCATGGCCATTGGCCCTGCAACAAATGTAGGATTATTGCTCCTGCTCTATCCGGATTTAGCCAGCCAAATTAAATCGGTCGTATTAGTGGCTGGTCGACGGAGTATCGATCACCATTTTAAAGCCAGTGAAAGCCACGATCCCCCCTTTGCTGACCTGAATTTCGACCTGGACCCCAATGCCTTCCGCATCCTTTTGCAGCATGACATTAAAGTTGTCTTACATCCCTTTGAAATCTCACATAAAGTTTGGTTTGGAAAGGAAGAATTGGATCGTCTTGAAGCTAGTGGTGAGGCCGGAAAATACCTGGCAGATAGATCCCAAAACTGGCTGAAGCAATGGAGCATTTGGGGCGCAGATAAATACAATCCTTTTGATTTACTGGCTAGTGCTTACCTCATTTCTGAAGAAGGTTTTCAATACGAAGAACTGCCAGTGGAAATCCGATTGGCTGAAGCCGACAATATTGTTTCTGATAGTTCTGATTTGAGAGTTTACAAAGCTTATTTATTGGTCTCAAAGGAGTTGGAGAGTCAAAGAAAAGTATTTTATTACCACAGTCCTCCAGCAAGCTTTACTGAGGAATTTATGCGGCATTTTGAATAAGTCCGGGAGGAGACAAAATCAGCAAATCCAGGCCCTTATAGTTTCCATTTTCCAGATTATGGAATATCTTTACTGCTGATTAATAGAAAATCGGATTGCCCAATGAATTTTACCCTCAATGCTGATGAACTGCCACAGATGGAAGCACACCTCAGGAGCCATAAATGGATCGCTCCTGATGAGCAACTCATCTCTGCGAAGAAGGCGGGAGAAGGAAATATGAATTACACCTTGAGGGTGAGAAGTAATTTCCGCAGCTTTATCCTGAAACAGTCCAGGCCCTACGTAGAAAAGTATCCACAAGTGCCGGCTCCGGTAGAAAGAGCCCTGGTTGAAGCTAAATTCTACGAAACCATTCAACAAGATGTCCGGCTGTATGATTATACGCCAGAATTGGTGGCTAAAGATCCTGAGAATTATCTGATCCAGTTAGAGGATCTGGGTAGCTCTGAAGATTTTAGTTTTCTCTACCAGAAAGAAAAGGATATCAAAGTTGAGGAAATCAAAGAGCTGGCAGAATTTCTAAGCATTCTGCATGGGGAATTTAACAGCGAAAAAATTACCCCAAATATTCCGAATCGGGATATGCGTGCGCTCAATGCAGAGCATATCTTTAATTATCCTTTTTTGGAAGAGAATGGCTTCAATTTGGATGATGTGAGCCCAGGTTTGCAGGAAATAGCGATGAGCTATAAAACAGATGCTGCCTTTAAAGTCCGGGTAGGGGAGCTAAGCAAATATTATCTGGAAGATGGTCCTACCTTATTACATGGAGACTTTTATCCTGGCTCCTGGTTGCAGACCATACGTGGCGTAAAAGTCATCGATCCTGAATTTGGTTTTTTTGGTATTCCTGAGTTTGATCTCTCGGTTTGGATCGCCCACTTCCACATGGCTGAACAAGCACAGACTTCCATTGATCAAATCCTGACTAACTATGAATTCTCTTCAAATCTAAATACGGATGTATTGGAAGCTTTGGTGGGAGTAGAAATCATGCGTCGCCTGATTGGTTTGGCTCAATTACCCCTTTCTCTGGACTTAGCTGAGAAAGAGGGACTTTTAAAAGAAGCCCATCGACTCATCATGAAATAATTCCATCTTTTGGTCTGAAATAGAGTCCTTATACAAAGGTTCTGCCTTTGCATACACAAGACCCTTAAGCATGAAGATCAAAGAACTATTTGGTCCCAGTAAAAAAGTTGTCTGGGAGGAATACGCAAATCAACGAAATCTGGAGTTGTACCAATCCAAAAAAGGAAGCGTACAGCGAATCGAAATCCCACATCATCAATTGATTATCCACCTGGATACCTATGTAGTTCATACAGGTTCCAGCATGATCTATTATACCCGTCTACGAGTTCCCTTTAATCAGATAAAAGCCTTTGATTTCAGAATTTTCAGGAGTCATATGCTAACAGGATTTTTGAAATTCTTTTCCTATCAGGATGTGGAGATCGGGAATCCGGATTTTGACCATAAGTTCGTGATCAAAGGTTCTGATGAGCGCATGTTAAAAAACATGTTTCGAGATCATATGTTTCGGAAACTTCTTGCAAAAGAAAAGCAGTTTGAACTCAAAATCCATAAAGCCCAAAGTCGGCTTGCTAAGAAATTGCCTGAGGGGGTCGGGGAGCTTTCTTACCATGTAGTAGGCCTTATCAAAGATCCTGTTAAACTGGATCATTTAACTCAGATGATGAAGTCCTGTTTGGATCAGCTGGAAAAGATAGAAGTATTATCCCGGGATACTTCTTGTTTGCATAGCTATTGATTTTTGTCTGAATTTCGTATTATTTCCTGACTAATCTTTTGCTATGAAAAAGAAAAGGGGAATGTTTGGCCCGAGTAAAGCTGAAATCTGGAAACAGTTTAGTGAAAATGTAGGTGGGGATTTTGAGGTGGAGAAAAAATTTATGAGCAAGACGGAGAAAGTCTATGCATATCATAAAGACTGGGAAATTTGTCTGGATACTTATGTGGTATCTACTGGCAACACGCATGTAACTTTTACCCGATTTCGTTCTGCCTATGTCTATCGTGACAATTTTACCTTTCGGATTGTTCGCAGAAATTTCCTGAGAGATGTTGGTAAAAAATTTGGGCTTCAGGATATCATCGTCGGGCAGCCTAAATTTGATAAGGATTTTATTATCCAGGGTACGGATGAACGGAAGTTGAGGATGCTATTTGAGAATTGGAAACTGCGGGCCCTGATAAGCAAAACAGAGAAGCATATTGAGATTAAAACGGAAGAGGATGATGGGATTTTTAAAAGAAAATATCCCAAAGGAGTAAATGTCCTCTCCTTTACAGCTATGGGAGTAATCAAAGATTTGGATCGATTACATACGATCTACGACATTTTTGCTGAATTGCTGGATCAACTATATGAGATTGGAACGGCAGATCCTGATGATCCTGAATTTAGCTTCTGATCTTAAAGAGGTCTGGCAAGTTCTCCCAGATTTTTGTCCAACTGATCCCATCGATAGCTTAATATTTTCTGTTGAGATTTCTTCAGGTAAACTCCTACGAAAATCAGCATTATGGGTATACTGAGGATGACAACTATCAAGGGTATTTCCTGGATCACTTCCATAAAGGCTGTAAAAGCGGTAAGGAAGAGACCGTATAGGGAATCCTTAAAAAGAGACCATTTTTGACGTTTGCTGGCTTTGGCCTGAAAAATAAAGCGGCTCCCTTGCTCCTCATAAGCTTGAATCTCCCCCCAGATCCTAAACCTTTCTTCTCCTTTTTCCATATCTCGTGGACTCAGGCTCCAAATTCCTTGCTCAAAGTCTGCATCAAAGGGACGTTGTTCATCCGTGATAGAAAGCTGGGAATTAGATTCAAAGGCTTGAAAAACCTCCGTTATTTCCTTTTGGAGATCCGCAGGGGCAAGTGAACTGGTATAAATTCTTTGAGAACTAAACAAAGTGTGTATATAGGTAGGTGATTAAGTTACATAATTTTTGAAAATGGGATTATAAAAGCAGTGAATTTTTGATGGAGGTAGTAAAATATGGTCTGCCCGTTATCAAAAATTCTTAGATTTCGAACCATTTACACCTCAAAAGCAGCCGTATATCCACAAATTTTAAAAATCGAAAAGCAAACATAATAGAATGCCCCGAATAGCTGTTATATTTACTGAATCCGGTGAGCTGGGGATTTAACTCATTCGGATCTGGTCTTTTAAATTTCAATCCAATTTTTTTGCCCAAACGATTAGTTTTATGCTTAAAACAGGCATTTACTACTGCCTTTCTTTATTCCTTGCCTGCAGTTTAAGCTCCAATAGCTATGCGCAATCTCTCGTGCAAGGATCTGTAAATGATATTGTCTCCGGGGAAACCATAGTAGGAGCGAACATATCGGTAAAAGGTACGGTTCAGGGGACCTTAAGTGATCCAGACGGTGCTTATGAACTGAAGGCTTCGGCTGCCCCTCCATTCACACTGGTGATTATGGCCCTTGGGTATCAAACCCAGGAGTTTGAGGTCAAGCAGAAGTCAGAAACAATCAACATCCTCTTGTATCCCGAAGCGGAAGGAGAGGGGGTAATTGCTATTGCCCCAAAAGTTGAGAATGTGGTAGTTGCTCCTTCCAAAGTGGAAGAGCGCACCGCTCAATCTTCGCTCAATGCGCAGAAGTTGGGCCTGCTTTCTATCAGAGAAATACCTAACCCTGATTTTTATACAGGGCTCAGGTACTTACCCGGTGCTCAGGTAAATGTCAGTAGCCTTAGTTTTGCTTCGCTCAATACGCGTGGCTTCGCTGATGTGCAAAACTGGCGATTTGTCCAATTACTGGATGGTGTCGACCTTATCGGTCCCGGATTGAATTATCCTGTGGGTAATCTCGTAGGGAGCTCCGAACTTGATTTGAGAGACATTGAATTGGTTCCAGGACCCGGCTCAGCGCTTTATGGTCCCAATGTTTTTAATGGAACCCTTGTGATGTCAACTAAAAACCCCTTTGATTATCAGGGCTTGAGTGCTTCGGTAAAAGGGGGAGTTACGGTACAGGATGCAGGTGGAACCAATCCTTTTGTAGAAGGTGCAGTAAGATATGCTCAAAAGATCAATGATAAATTGGCCTTTAAGTTTAATATCTCCTACCTCAAAGCAACAGACTGGACGGCCAATGATCAGAGTCACTATATATCGATTTCAGATATACCTAATAGTGAACTTCTTTTATCCCGCCCACGAACAGATCCCAATTATAATGCTGTGAATATGTATGGGGATGAAATTGTGGTTCCGGTAGATCTTGTAGGAAATGGGACTTTTACCCCCATCAACAGGTCCGGGATAGCAGAATCAGATATAGTTGACTATAATATTGACAACATCAAAGCCAGCGCGGCTTTGCACTATAAACTGACAGATAAAGTTGAGGCAATTTATGGCTATCGATACACCTATGCGGATGCTATCCTTCGTCATACTACGATTTACCCCCTAAGAAATATCAACCAGCAAATCCATAATCTGGAACTGCGTTCGCCCAACTTTTACCTGAGAGGTTACTATTCTTTGGAAGATGCCAGAGATTCCTATCAGATGTTGGCAACTGGTGCTTTTATTCAGGAAGGACTTAAATCCAGTGCGATTTGGTCTCAGGAATATGGTGCCGCCTACCGGGGTGAAATTTCAGGTGTTTTGGCAGCAGATCATAGTGCAGCTCGTGAGTTTGCCGATAGGGATATATCAGGGCCTGAGACGGCGCTTTTCCAGGAATTGAGACAGTTGACCTTAAACAATCCCGACATTTCTACAGGTGGATCGAAGTTTATCGATAAATCGACTTTTTACCATATTGATGGTAATTATGACTTCAAAGAACAATTCCCATTGTTCAGCCTGCAGATTGGAGGTAGTTTTCGAAAATACAATCTCAATTCTGAAGGAAGCCTCTTTAATGATGGAGCATTAGGATTTAATACTAATATTCCCATTCCTGAATACGGAGCCTATGTACAGGGAGCCCGTCAATTTTGGGACAAGAGGATTACCCTTAGAGGATCGGTTCGCTATGATAAAAATCTGAATTTCGAAGGACGTACCACTCCGAGAGGATCCTTGGTATTGAGCTTTGGAAAAAACAGAGACCAGAACTTCAGATTTACTGCTCAGACTGGTTTCCGAAATCCTGCATCACAGGAAGCATATATCGCTCTGAACCTGGGGGAAGCTATCATTCTGGGAGGAACCCGAGACAATCTTGAGAATTTCAATTTCGATATCGGACAAGGCAATCTGGTAAACGGAGTAGATATCCATAATCAACTCCTGACCCTGGAATCTTTCCAAAGGTTTCTGATCAATGGAGGGAATGATCCTTCTTTGCTAGAATTGGCTGAGTTGAATTACCTTCAGCAAGAGAAAATCACCAATTATGAGTTTGGATATTCAGGTGCTTTTGGAGATGGAGTTAAACTGGACTTGAGTCTTTATCATAACCAGTACCTGAACTTTGTTACCAGGATCAGTACCTATAGCTTATTGGTGAATCGTGCTTTTGCAGTTTATTCCAATATTCCGGAAACTATTTATTCGACAGGAGGAACGGCAAATCTTGAATTTCGCCTTCCTAATGAATACCGCTTTAGTGTGAATTATACTCATTCTACTTTTGACGCTGATTCTGCTATTGCAAATAATCCCGGCTACCTGGCGGGCTTTAATACTCCTAAAAACAGAATTGGAGGAACCTTGAGTAATCGGGATATATATCGCGGCCTGGGTTTTAGCCTGCATTATCGTTGGAATGATGCCTATCTCTGGGAATCTCCTTTTGGTATAGGCCAAATTCCGGCCAGAAGTCAGATTGATGCAGCTGTCTTTCTCAGATTAGAAAAAATCAAATCCGTAGTCAAAATCGGAGGTTCAAATATATTAGGCAAGGAATACCTGACAGTTTATGGCGGCCCTCAAATAGGATCTACCTATTATCTGAGCTTTGTCGTCGATGACTTTGGATTCGGTAAAAAGTAATGATACTTCATGAATCGAGCGTGGGTGAGTTCGCTTACTCACGCTTTTTTTATGCCCAAACTTTGAAGTTTCCTTCTTCGCAGAGAAATTTGCCGGATGATTGATGCCTTCTTTCGTGCCCTCAAAAAAATCCCGAGTCAAGAAGATTTTGAAAATCTGTATAGGGGAAATTCGAAAGCTTCCATCTTACGGAGACATAATCTCAGGATTTATCTGGAACGGATGGAGACCCTCCAGCCACGGAGCCTGCTTCTGGGGGAAGCACCGGGATATAAGGGATGCAAACTTAGTGGAGTACCTTTTAGCTGCGAATCACTTTTGTTTCAGAAAGTCGAGCATGCTGTTTTTGGTGGGGGGTATGGGTACAAATGTCTGACAAAAGGAGACCTGGAGAAAGAACGCTCAGCCTTCATGGTCTGGGAGGAATTGAATAAATACCCGGAAGTACCTTTGATCTGGAATATCTTTCCCTTTCATCCTCATCTCAAGGAAAATCCCCAAAGCAATAGAGGGCCCAGGGTAGGGGAGTTGAGAATAGGGCAGGCTTTTATTCGACGCTTGCTAAAGATGTACCCTATAGAGCGAATTGCAGCTGTTGGGAAGAAAGCCTATTTCGGACTTGAGGATATGAAAGACCTCTCAATTGAGTATCAGTACATCCGACATCCCTCTTATGGTGGGAAGGCAGATTTTGTGAAAGGAATAAAGGCTTTTATGGAAATCAGTCACTAGCTGTCTTCACCTTTTCGTAGAGCTTCATTTCATCTCCCGGACTGTAGGAAGTACTTTGGTAAATGATATTTCCTTCTCCATCCAGGACAAAGGTGTGAGGGATATTGACCACATTGAGGGCTGTGCGAAACTCGCCATCAGCATCCATGTAAACTTCGAAGGGCCAGTTGTTTTTCTCAACCAATTGCTTGACGCGGGGCAGTTGCCTGTTTCGGTCTATGGAAATTGCGATCAGTTTCACGCCACTTTCTTCCTGCCAGTCCGCATAAATCTTCTTAATACTTTTTAATTCCTGTAGGCAAGGAGCACACCAGGTTGCCCAGAAACTGAGGATAACGGGTTTGCCATCATTATCTAACAGGCTTTTGGGGGCAGCATTACCTTCAAAATCTTTAAGGATTTCTATAGGAAGTTCACTACTGTTTTGGGCAAAAGAGAGTTGTATACCAAAACTGAAGAAAAAGAATAGAATTAAGAGTATTTGTTTGCGCATATTTTTGAGTCTTATAGGGTTAACGAATCCGTAAGTAAAAGCGTTTACAGCTGTTTCTCCATCAGGATGCGATATTCTCCCAAATCGTCTTCCGGAAACAATGCTATGATATCAAATCCTCTGGAGATTGCAAATATTTGCATGGCTTTGAGTTTGTTTCTCGTTTTAAATCGAATACTGATATAGCCCTGTTCTTTTGCCCAGCTTTCCTGATATTCGGCCAGCCTTTTGGCAAGTTTCGCTCTTCGGTAATCAGGAAGAACTCCACCCATCCAGCTATAAAAAGAACTGTCTTTATCTCGATCATACCCTACTTTAAATCCTACTCCTTTTCCCTGAGACTCTGCTACTAGAATGAGATGAGGCACGCCCGACAGGCGCGCCTCATAGGTTTCTTTCGGATAGGGATTGATAAATTCTGGTATTTGTCGGCTAATTTCGACTACCTCATCTATGCTCCCTTTCCTGATCTTGTATTCCATCTTTTATTCTTCCGGGTACAGGATGAATTTTCCGAAATTAGATCCATTAAAGTATTTTTTCGCTGCCTTTTGTACATCATCTGCTGTCAGGGCATCGATTTTTTCATTCATATCCAATAAGGAAGCAGGCTCTTTCTTGTTTCTAACCACAGAAGAAAGTCCACTCAACCAGAAACCATTCTTTTTCATATTGTCCTGGGTTTCTTTGCGCATGATCTCTTTGATCTTTTGCATGTTTTTCTCTGAGGGACCATTGTCCTGAAGATTTTTCACATCAGCCAGTGCGGTAGCGATCAGGTCTTCTGCATCTTTAGGATCACAGGTGAAGTTTACATTTACAGAGTACTGTTGACGAGGTCTGCGACTTGCTCCTCCACCAACTCCAACACCATAAACGCCTCCTTTGTCTTCTCTCATGGATTCACGCATCATAATGCTAAGTACATCAATAGCTGCATCCAGGTGAAAACTCTGCTGTTCTGTGTATTCGAAATCACCAGTATAAACCAGGCGAACCTGAGATTGAGGCTCTCTTCCTTTGCGGAATTCTTTTTCAACTACCCCTCTCATTTGTTCTCTGCCTACATCTTTGAAGTTTTCTTTTCTTTTGATGCGGGGAAGACTGGCGATATAGTTTTTGATCAATGGCTTCATTTGCTCCACTTCAAAATTCCCAACAAAGACAAAAGTGAAGTCACTCGCATTGGCAAAGCGGTCCTGATAAATACGGAAAGCATCCTCAAGGTCCACTTGATTCAGTTTTTCTATCGTTGGGAAACCGCTACGTGGATGATCATTGGTCATGATTTTATTTACCTCATTGCTGAAATAGGACTGAGGACTTGAAAGCATATTTCCAATGAAAGCTTTCTGCTGAGCCATCATAGCTTCAAAAGCCGTAGTGTCTTTTCTGGGTTTTGTGAAATAGAGATGTACCAACTGGAACATAGTTTCCAGGTCTTTCACGGAGCTGGAACCAGAAAGTCCTTCTGTAAGTTCTCCTATATAAGGAGAAACACGTGCAACTTTATCCGCCATGTATTTTCCTAGCTGGAGTTCATCATACTCACCCAATCCAGAGTTGCTGACAATGGCATCGGCAAAAGATGCAGACATATATTCTTCATCGCTGTAGAGAGAGTTCCCTCCCCAGCTAAAGGCATTCATAATGATTTCATCATCCTTAAAATTGGTCGGCTTAAGGATAACAGTAGCTCCATTGGAAAGTCTAAATTTAGTTGCACCTACTTCGTCCCAGCTACTTTCCATCATGATCCGACCGGGGGCCGGTTGTTCGGCTACCAGTGGAGCATCTGAAACTTCATCCGTATAGGCTTCCAATTCCTGTGCTTTGGCTTCTTTGATCGCAGCTTTCAAAGCAGCTTCAGCAGGAATTTCATTTCCTTCTTTCTTGCTTGCCATGACTACCACTACCTGGTTGTCATCTCTAAACATGCTCTTAAAAACTTCATTTACTTCTTCAAGGCTGATTTGAGGAAGGAGTGCCTGATTGATCTTCAAGCTGTTTCCAATTCCCATAACCGGGGATCCAGCCAGGAAGTTCTGAACATAAGAGTCTATCAGGTTTGCTGATTCTGTTTTGTCTTTTTCCTTGAAACCTTTTTCAAGGCTGGCAAGGCGACTTTTCTTGGTTCTTTCCAATTCAGATTCTGTAAATCCAAAACGGGCAGCACGTTCCTGTTCTGTAACCAGTGCTTTTAGACCTTTTACGAAGCCTCCAGGAGCGATGAGAGCGCCCATTTGCATGGCATCGGTACTACGAGCTCCAAATCCTCCATAACCGCCAAAAGCGGCATTAAAAGGAGCGTCTGCACTTTGGGTAAGCTCTGTAAGTCTGTTTTGGAGCATATTCAGACCCAATTGACGACTTACGCTTTTGCGGTATCCTGCCATGTCCTGAACATTCACATGGGGATGTTTTGTCATGAGCTGAACGACATTAAATGGGAATTCTTCATCAGCAGCAATTACTACTTTGGTATCCTCATGGTCAGCAAGGGGATAAACCCCTCTATCACGGGTATTTCCTCCACTTTTTGGGATGCGTCCAAACTTCTCTTTGATCTGGGCTTCTACCTCATCCATATCGAAATCTCCTACTGCAACAACGGCCATCAATTCTGGACGGTACCAGTCTTTGTAAAACTGCTCCAGGGTTTCTGGTTTGAAGGATTCGAGGATTTCGGTTTTTCCAATAGGAATTCTTTCCGGATAGCGAGAACCGTAAAATATAACTGGCAAGGTTTCCTGCTGCATTCTTTCCTGTGCTCCCAGTCTGGTTCTCCATTCTGAGATAACAACTCCTCTTTCTTTTTCGATCTCTTCAGCATCCAGGCTGACATTGTGTGCCCAATCTTCCAGGATTTGCAATCCTTTGTCAAACTTATCTGCGTCATCCGTTGGGATTTTCAGCATATAAACCGTTTCATCAAAAGCAGTATATGCATTGAGGTGAGCACCAAATTTGGTTCCGATGCTTTCCAGATAATCTACCAAATCACTTTTTGGGAAGTTCTTGGTTCCGTTGAAACACATATGTTCGAGGAAGTGAGCAAGACCTTGTTGATCTTCGTTTTCCTGCAAGGATCCAACATTGATTGCCAAGCGTAATTCGGCGAAATTTTCGGGTTTAGCATTTTGGCGAATATAGTAGGTAAGTCCATTGTCCAGCTTCCCAACTCGGGTATCCGGGTCAAAGGGAAGAGGTTCTCCTACAGGCATTGTTTCTTCGACGGTAGGAGCTGCTTCTTTCGCTACAGTAGCATCAGTAATTTCGCGGGTCGTTGTGTCGTCGGTCTTCGTGGTTGCCATATTCTTGCTCCCTTTGCAGCCATATAGGCCTACAACAAAGGCAAGGGCAAAGCCAAAACGGATAAATTTTTTAGCCATGTTCTTAGATTAAATTTCTGGGAAAATGTAAATGAATTAATAAATCAAAATTAGGCAGAGCACCCATAACTCGCCATGTCAATAATAAGTAGGTACCATTTCCCTGCATCTTCGCCATAGTAATAGGCCATGCCGGACTTGGTTTCCACTACTTCAACCTTAACTAACTTTTCAATGTTTACAGCCTTATTGATAACTGCCGGGCCAAACTCATCAAATTCTGCCTGGCGCAGCGCTCTCATCAGGCTGCTGAGGTTATTGAAGTTCTTTGTCGGAGCAATAAAGCATCCGTCTTTATCAAAATAATTGTCTCCTTCACAGGTGAAATTCGGGATAGCCTCCTCTTTCAGCTCGGTATACATATCTGTACCTTTCTCCAGCCAGGGAGCCTTTTTAAAAATTTCATCAAAAGTTGTGAGGTGATAGGGAACACTATATGCACCCGGTTGTCCAATCAGGTAGAACCCATACTTTGGATGGATGAGGGCTTTCGAGCGAGAAAAATTCCCACTCTTAAATTCTTCGAGGACTTGCTTAGCCATGCTTTGACTTGCCGCAACTCCTGATGGAGCACTTGCTTCCTCTCTCGGAGCCAGGCCTCTGGTATTCTGGGCCTGCTTCTCATCCGCACCTGCATAGGCAATGATCTGGAATTCTTTATTAAACCGAACTTTGTTTTTAAAAGCAGCATTTACCTGCTGTCCATCATTGCTACGCTTATGTATAGTTTGCCCACTGAAGACACTTTCATATCCATTGGCGGTGGGAGTTATTCGCAGGCTGCTGGGATCAAAGGTGATATGTCGATCTTCTACTGATTCAAATCCACTGCGTAGGCTTTGGCCTACTTTTTCGCGAGAAATGCCCTTACTCCCAAAGAATTGTTCTACTTCCGGAGCGAAATATTTGTCGGCATCGAGCTGTTCAGCAGCGATATCTGTATAATAGTCTGAAAGAATATTGATGATCTTTTCCCTCGCAACTTGTTCCGGGTCCTCCTGAACTGCGGGTGTTTCTTCTGCCATCCGGCTTTGAGGTGGCGAACCCGTAGTCGTACTTTCTCCTCCACAGGACCACAATAAGGTGCTACTGATCAGGAGGAAAGAAAGAGCCAGGTGTGAAATTTTCATACGATTTTTGGAAAAAATATTGGTTTACGAAGTTACTTTTTAAGTGATACTCTCACAAGGGTGAAAAAAAATAAAACAAATTTGCACATATCAAGTTTGAATAGTATCTCATATTAGTTATATGTAATATGTAAGCCCGATTATTGTGGGAAAGTATTTAATCAGAGACCTAGAAAGGCTTTCAAACATAAAAGCACATACCCTGCGAGTTTGGGAGCAACGTTACGGAATCATAAGTCCGAAGCGATCTGCTACCAATATCCGTTATTATGACGATAAAGACCTTCAATTGGTTTTGAATATATCATTTTTGAATCGCAATGGACACAAGATTTCCAAGATTTCAAAAATGGCACCGTCTGAAATTTCTGAGAAAGTCAGGAAGATATCGGCCTCCAACCTTGAATTTCCAAATCAGGTAAATGCCCTCGTGATTGCGATGGTAAATCTGGACGAAGAGCGGTTTGAAAAGATCATTTCTACCAATACCCTTCAATTTGGATTTGAGAATACCATGCTAAAGATCGTATATCCTTTTCTGGCAAGAATAGGAATACTTTGGCAAACCGGAAGTATAAACCCTGCCCATGAGCATTTTATTACTTCTTTGATTCGCCAGAAACTGATCGTGGCTATCGATGGGCAGATTTCTCCTCCCAATCCTCAGGCAAAACGCTATGTTCTCTTTTTACCAGAAGGGGAATTGCATGAACTGAGTCTGTTATTTGCGGCCTATCTCATAAAATCCCGGCATAATAAGGTCATTTATCTAGGCCAAAATCTTCCCCTCAAGGACTTGGAACTAATTCTTGAACTCTATAAACCTGATTACCTGGTTTCTATTATTACCAGTTATCCTTCAGGCGATGAGCTGAATAGTTTCCTGCAAAAGATGAAAAATATGTGTACCCATGAACAGGTAATTCTGTCTGGCTACCAGATCATCAATCAGTTGGATTCGATTCCTGAGGAATTCACGGTTTTCAAACAAATTGAATCTTTGATTGAATTTGTGGATACCCATTCTGCCAAACCATTTTCAGCGATGAATGCTAATGGAATCGGAACTGGGAATGGGAACGGAACGGGGAACGGTAGCCTGATATAAGCATTCCTTCACTTTTAGTTTTCATTTTGCTTGTCCCATAATTGGCAAATCAGCTTTGCTTGCTATTTTTGTTCCCTTAACCTAAATAGTAAACAGGCGTGAATTCTATCCGACATATCCTCACTCATGCTCCCAGCAGAGCAATTGCCTCCCTTTTTCTGTGCAATGGATTCTTCTTTGGAAGTTGGGCGATCCGCATTCCCGAGCTCAAGCAATTATTCCAACTGGATGAAAGTGAATTGGGATTTACCCTGCTGGCTATAGCCATTGGGAGTCTCTGCATCATGCCTTTGATGGGAAGACTTAGCAAGAAGTATGGTGCAGGGACCTTATCGATTACTTTGACCTTTGTATTTGGCCTCATTTTACCGCTTCCCCTTTCCTTGAGTACCTATAGTCTGGTGCTGCTGGTGCTCTTTTTTATGGGGATAAGTATGGGAGGAATGGATATCGCGATGAATACAGCTGCAGCTGTCGTGGAGGAAGAGGAAGATGTGCGTATTATGTCTTCCTTTCATGGCTTTTGGAGCACCGGAATGATGCTGGGCTCGGCCATTGGAAGTTTGACCAAAGGAGCTGAAATCGCTTATACCCCCAATATGGTAGTCATTGCCACTTTCTTTCTGTTTATCATTTTTCTTCAAAGATCTGTCTTGCTTCCGATCAAAGAAGATAAGATAAAGGAGGAAGAACCAGCTTTTGCCCTGCCAGGTAAAAATCTCTTAGTGCTGGCAGTTGTAATTCTGCTAGGCTTTTTAGCAGAAGGAGCCATTGCCGATTGGAGTACCTTATATATGGAAGAAAGCCTGCATACAGATCCCAGCTATGCTGGCTGGGCCTTATCAGCTTTTGGCTTGGCCATGGCCATCGGCAGGTTTATGGGGGATGATGTTACGAAGAAGATTGGTCCAATGAATATTTTGGTTGGAGGGAACCTGATGGTAGCCATTAGCATAGGCGGTCTACTCCTTATTGCCAATTCCTGGGTAGCTATTCTGGGATTTGGGATAGCCGGAATCGGCTTTGCTGCAATTGTCCCGGTTATATTTTCTGAGGCAGCAAAAACCCCCGGCATGAGTACCGGGGGAAATATGGCTGCTATCGGTAGTGTTGGATATTTCGGTTTCTTATTAGGGCCTCCCGTTATTGGCTTTATAGCCGATTATCTCAGCCTCCCGCAAGCCCTGGGAATACTGGCCCTCTCGACTTTTCTCGCTGCTATACTGGTGAAAGTAGCCTGGAAGCCACAAAAATCAGCATAACTATCGCAGGAATACAATTCCAAAGTTGAAGGTCTGACCAGCTCCTTCTCCTTTTGATAAGAAGAAATTGGTATAGAGGAGTTCGAGATTCAATTCTTTTGTTACCTGATATTTAGCCCCTACACCTCCCTGTACAAAATAGCGATTCAGGTTAAAAGAAGTTCCTGTTGAATTTCCCGGTAGACCGGTAAAGGCAGGTGAATATTGCAGGTTTACGCTGACGGTTGATTTTGAGGTAGGGAAATAACTGAGAAAAGCAGTGATGGGAACACGGAAAAAGGCATCCTGGGTAAAGGAAGGATTGTCCGTTTTGAATCGATACAAAAAATCGACTTCCGTAAACAGTTGGAAATCCCCAAAGAATTTATCATAAAAGAGTTGAGTAAACCAGGTCTTTCTATTGTGAGCCAGGAAGAAAGGAGTTTCTAAATCATTATGAAGAGGAAAGAGAAAAGTACTGGTAAGGGATAGATTAGGAATGCTTTTGATTGGGCGAAAACGGATTCTTGGTCCCAGGGTAGTGAGGGCTGTCCGGTTAAAGATCAGGCTTTCATCAGAATTGCTTCCAAAAATTCGAAGAGGGCTACTCCCGGTTTCTGAGTCGTATCTTACGGACTGTAAATTGGCCTCAAAGCCTACATTCCAACGGGCATCTTTATCTACTCCTGTTGTAAATTGAATGATTCCTGTATAGAAGGTCTGTCTTTCCCCCAAATCAACAAACTCGCGATTCCCGTCTCTAAAACCTGTCTGGGTGTAAAGATTGTTGAATAGTTTGGCTTCAACCTGACCCTGGCCGAGCAGAACAGATGGGGTAAACTTTTGAATATTAGACTTTGGATCTGTATCACTGGAGGTAGCAGCCTGCTGATCATTGATGCTCCAGTCATAGGTATAAAAACTTTGCTTACTGGAAGCAGGGATTTTATTGGTTCTATAGCTATTGATGTAATCGAGGATCGTTCCGTTTTCCTGAAACTCTTTTCCATACCAATCAAAAATCTGAGAAAGGCCTACGCTTCCTTCTGACGTATTTAGCCGGATGAAATTGGGATCATTGAGGGCGGCTTTGGTTTGTTGTTCCAACTCTGCCTCAAGACTTTCAGGCATATATGCAAAATCGGTAATGGGAGGACATCCCAATGCGCCACAAACTAGGACAAAATGCAACCTGCTATCAGGATACTCTTTGAAAAGCCACTGCTTTTCCAGTTCATTTAGACTTACTTTTCTTCCCGCTACCACATAAGATCTTTTGTCAAAGAATTGGCTGATGTCCTGTGGCGAAGAAACCGGATAAGCATCTACCAGTCCTTTTACCACTAGTAAATTGTAGGCATTGATGAAAAAAGCTTTCTGTTCGTTTGCTGACTTGGAAGGAAGATCGTAGTTCTCAACGGTTCTCACCAGGGCATTCAGCATATTGGGAGAAGCCTTGAGGTTGGCGTAATCGACTTTGCCATTTACTACATGTTTGGCAAAGAATGCGTTTGCTTGTTTAAAGAAAAATTGATCCTGACTCTGTGAAAATCCCAGGATAGCTGGCAAGAGTAGGAGGGTGCTTACGAAAATGCGGATTGTATACATGATTCTGTGATTGAACGAAATTAAGAATTTGCTCAAAACTAGAAGGGCTTTAGAGTGCATAATGTTAGCTTCCTGACACATTTGCCGAAGTGACAGAAATGTTATAATTATTGATATTTATGCAATACTTTCAGCTAAATCCCTCCATAAAGCCTATTTTGAAGGAAATTAACGCTTTTGCTCATGCGTAGTCTACTCATCTTCCTCCTTAGTCTCTCTCAATTTTCCCCTATTTTTTCCCAAGCAGAAAAAACAAACCTGATTTTTATCCTCGCCGATGATCTGGGATATGGTGATTTGGCCTCATATGGACATCCTATCATCAGGACTCCAGCCCTTGATCAATTGGCAAGAGAGGGAGTCAGCTTTACCCAGTTTTACAGCCCCTCTCCTTTGTGCTCTCCTTCGCGTGCGGCTATGATGACAGGGAGAAATCCCTATCGGAGTGGGATTAAAAGCTGGATACCGCAAGGGGAAAATGTTTATTTACGGAAAGAGGAAATGGGGCTGGGACAAGTCCTGAAAGCAGCGGGATATCAAACTTATGCAATTGGGAAATGGCATCTCAATGGAGGCCTGGATGATGCCAAGCATCCCCGCCCGGATGAACATGGCTTTGAGTTTTGGTTGCTCAATCATGCCTTTGCCCTGCCTACCCATAAAAACCCTGACAACTTCCACAAGAATGGAGAAGCTTTAGGAGTTGTTGAAGGCTATAGCGCACAGATAGTCGTTGATGAAGCTATAGAGGTGTTGGAAAAACGCGATCCTGAAAAGCCGGTCTTTCTCTACCTTCCCCTAAATGAACCTCATACCGAAATCGCTAGTCCGGATGAATTCAATGCAAAGTATGCTTCTTATACTAAAGGAGAAATAGATCTGGAGAATCTCAGTGATAGAGGGCCCGGAGAGTATTATGCAAATATCAGTCATTTGGATTTTCAGGTAGGGCGTTTATTGAAAAAGCTGGATGAACTAGGCATGCGAGAAAATAGTCTGGTCATTTTTACCAGTGATAATGGACCGGTTACTACTCAGTGGCGACATTGGTGGGAAGTAAATATGTATGGAAGTACGGGAGGATTGAGGGGGCGAAAAGCTGATTTGTTTGAAGGGGGAATTCGAGTTCCTTGTATTATTAGGTTTCCTGGCTTTACAGCAGAAAATTATGTTTCTGATATTCCCTGGCATGGATATGATTTATTACCGAGTATTTGTAAAGTCCTGGGATTGGAGGTGCCAGATGATCGGCCTATTGATGGAGAAGATATGAGTGTATTGTGGAAAGGAGAATCCGCCGAAAGAGAAAAACCTATGTTCTGGCCTTTTGAAACGCGGCAGTTTGATGATCCGGAAGGATATGCCTATGCGATACGGGATGGGAACTGGAAATTGATAACAGATCTGGAATTGAGTAAAACCCTCTTATATGATCTTGAAAATGATCCGTATGAAGTCCGCGAACTGAGTGCTCAACATCCGGAAGTGGTAAAGCAGTTACTGGACGAAATTGCCGAAATGATAGAAAGTATTGAGTTTGATCCCTTGAGGCCTAAAGAGGATTAAATGGACGCCCATTGTCGTTCTTCCCAGGTAGGACGATCCAGGCTATAAATAACCAGGTCAACTTTTTCTCCTTTGAGACTGCCGCCTCCTACATCGACTCCTTCCCATTTGAAGTTGAGCCTTGCAGGGATGCCCATACTTTTATTATTGCCCAGGGCAACCTTGATCAGAATTTTGTTGACGGATTGTTCGCCAAATAAATAATCAACTACAGTTTCGACGGCGCGGGTCATAATTCCTTTTCCTACGCATTCCTTTGAGAGCCAATAACCGATTGCAATTTCTCGCTTAGCGGCTTTGCCATCATTGAAATCTATCATGCCTACGATAATATCTTCGTAGCAGATCACATATACCCAACGTCCTTCATAAATATTTTTATAGCGAGCTCGCTTCACGAAATCTCTCACATGCTCTACAGTTTCCAATCTGTTTAACCAGGGAAGGAAACTATCCAGGTGCTCACGATTGTCAACGAGTAGTTTGTGAACATACTCCACATCATCCAAATAGATACCCCGTAGATAAATCTTTTTATCTACTTGTAGCTCTGGAGTGAAGGGATTGAAAACTGGCACAAGGGCATCCTTGAGTAGTTTCATGGAAGGAATCGCCTTGTTCAGAGCCTCCGAAAGTGGTGGATGTTTTTGTTCTTCCATATCCTGTATTCAATATACTAAAGAGTCCTCGAAATATGGGTCTCCTTGCATGAATAGTAAGTTTCTCCTAATGTTTGAACTACATCCCCCGATAAATGGATGGGTTGGGCTCAAATATTCTGTCATAATGTGATTTATTATGTCCTTTTTATTGCTGAGTCCTGCTTAATTTGCAGTATGAAAATCCTCTGTGTTCATAGTTTTGCTGTACATGGGACAGCTAGCATGAAAGCCATGATGAGTATCCTGGGAACCCGCATTTTGCCTGTCCCCAGTTTATACCTGAGTGGACTAACCAATATACCCGGCTTTGTAAAAACGGATACGGCCTTTGAAGAATTGTTTTACAGTAGCCTGGACATTGCGAAAAGGAGAAATGAGCGGCTTATTCTATATGTGGGCTATTTGGGAAATGCTCAGCAGAGTGAAATCATTTTACAGGGCCTTAAAGAATATGAGGATATCATTGAGAACGTCCTGATTGATCCGGTTTCAGGAGATCACGGCAAACTCTATGTGCCTCAGGAAGTTCTGGATGCCTGGCCCAGGCTCCTCGAAAAGGCGGATTGGGCCTTTCCTAATTATACAGAACTTTGCCTGCTGACAGGCAAACCAGAACATGAGTTAGATTCTTCTCAGGAAGCCTTGAATTGCTTTCAGGAGCGATTTTCCAATTTGTCTTTTATAGCTACCAGTCTTCCTGCCGAAAATCAAATCAAATTGGGTTTGATGCATGAAGAAGAAATGATGCTTTTCCAACATAAAAGGCTGGACGCTCATTATGGAGGAACGGGAGATGTATTTGCAGCTTTTTTTCTTTTTTTCGCTTTCCTGAGGAAAATGCCTCATGGAAAGGCAATGGAAAAAGCGGCTATGGAGACCCTGAGGATCATTGAGCAGTCTCAGGCTGCACAAAGCCCTGATCTCCTGATCTTTCCAGAAGTGTAAATCTGGAATCTTCTTTGTATTTTGCTCGGGCAATTTGAGAGACTATGGCAAAGAGAAACAAAGGACTGGGTAAAGGACTGGGAGCAATACTTCCTACAGATCTTCCTTCAAACAAACCGGATGTATCGCCTGCAGGCGTCAATGAAATTCCCTTGGCGAATATTGAGATTAATCCCTTCCAACCCCGAAATAATTTTGATTCAAGTAAACTGAATGATCTGGCTGATTCGATCAAATTGCATGGCATTATTCAACCTTTGACGGTCCGCAAACTTTCCGCGAATAAATATCAACTAATTGCCGGAGAGCGAAGAATGAGAGCTGCCCGCATCGCAGGAATAAAGGAAGTCCCTGCTTATGTTCGTACAGCCGATGATGAGCAGATGCTGGAAATGGCCTTGATTGAAAACATCCAGCGGGAAGACCTGAATCCTATCGAAATAGCCCTTTCCTACCAGCGCATGATTTCCGAACTGGGATTGAAACAGGATCAATTGGGGGAAAAGGTAGGAAAGAACAGAACCTCTGTATCAAATTATCTGCGTTTGCTGAAATTGCCTGCTGAAATTGAGAAGGCACTTAAAGAAAAGAAAATAAGCTTTGGCCATGGGCGAACCCTGATTACGGTAGACAGCCAAACCATGCAGCTTCGCATTTTTGAGGACATCATCAGCAAAGGATTGTCAGTTCGTCAAACCGAAGATCTGGTCCGAAAACTTGGCACTCCTAAAGAGAAAAAGAAAACGGAGAAAACATCGGATCCCAATCGCATACATCTTGATCATCTGGAACGTCAATTGGAAGAAAAATTTGGGAATAAAGTAAGCCTGATCCAAAAGAAAGATGGCAAAGGAGAAATAAAGCTCAACTTTAGTAGCAATGATGATCTTCAGCGGATTTTGGAATTGCTGGATATTTAAGAAAGCCTCATTCATCCGTACTTTCTCCGAATTTTTTTCCAAATTTGCCCCGCCTTACAACCATTTGGCTGTTTGGACTACACTCTTGAGCATAAATAGGAGATCCATAGCAAATCTGTTTTTACATAACGGCATCCTTCAATTCAGGAAATTAATCCTGCTGCTTCTTCCTATGATACTGGGACTGCAATTGTCTGCACAGGATATCAATAGACTGGAAGTGAGAATCCCGAAAGAAATTCCTCAATTCCTGTATAAAACAAAATATCCTGTTAAGCCCTTTCCCCTGGAAATTGAATACCTGGGAGATAAATCCAAAAAGCCGGAAGAAAAGTTTCTCAACAAAAGTGCTACAGCCATAAAAGACAATTTGCCTGAGATCAAGGAAGTCAACGAGAAGTATCAACTTACTATCAAAATTCCCTGGAGGGATAATGATCTGAATATCCCTTACCCCAAGGGCTTTACCAAGCAACCCAATCCTCCTCCCTATGATCCGGCGGTAGCCTGGCAAAGAAGTGCCATATTTCCTGGCTGGGGACAGGCATACAATCGATCCTACTGGAAAATCCCCATCTTTTATGCCGGTTATGGTGCCTTTGTCTGGTGGATCAATTTCAATAATGTGCGTTACCGTCGCTTTGGTACGGCCTATCTGCTCGCCCTGGATGGAGTAGAGACGGATTTGAGTGCAAGATTTGATACAGAAGGACTCAGAACCCAAAGAAACCAGTACAGAAGTCGCCGCGATAATGCCTACCTATTATTAGCGGGATGGCATGTGATCCAGATTGCCGAAGCCTATGTGCATGCTCATTTGAGAGGCTTTGATGTATCCGAAGATTTAAGCATGAGAGTTAGACCGGATGTATTGCAACTCAATATGGGTGTCGGTGGAACCTCCTTTTATCCCGGCCTCTCTCTGCAATTCAAATTCTAGGAAGTCCATATAAAAATGTTTTATTTTTGCCCTCCTTCATAAAGAAGGCAAGAATCAAATAATTATTCTATGAAACTGGCATTATTGGGATATGGAAAAATGGGTAAGGCCATAGAAGTCGAAGCCCTGGAAAGAGGACATGAAATTGTCGCGAAGATTGACAAAGACAATATGCATGAGTTGGAAGCCTTGAAAGCAGAGGAAGTGGATGCAATTATTGAGTTTACCCATCCGGATGCATTTTTCCCCAACCTCCAGAAAGTTCTCAAACTGGGTATCCCATTTGTTACCGGAACTACGGGATGGTATGACAGGCTGGGAGAGGTCGAAGAAATGACAAAGAAAGCGGATGCCAGCGTTTTATATAGTTCCAATTTTTCGGTGGGGGTAAATGTGCTTTTTCTGCTCAATCAAAAACTGGCAGAGCTCATGAACCGATATCCGCAATACGATGTTTTTATTGAAGAGCAGCATCATCGTTATAAAGCTGATGCCCCCAGTGGAACGGCTGTAAGCCTCAGTAATCAGGTGTTGGAAGGATTAGATAGAAAGAATCGTATCGCAACAGATGCTCTCTTAAATCGAGCCCCTGAAGCTGAGGAGCTATCTGTCGGTTATATTCGTTCAGGTGAAATCATTGGACGGCATAAAGTCTGTTATACTTCTGCTATTGATGAAATCAGTATAGAGCACAAGGCACATAATCGGAGAGGATTTGCACTGGGAGCGGTCATTGCTGCAGAGTGGATGCAGGGCAAGAAGGGCTTTTACAGTTTTACAGAGCTTTTTAATTAGGGGAGGATGAATGCAGAATAAGGAACAAGGATTTGAGAAGTAAGAAAGCTTGATTTACCCTCATTTTACATCTTTCTGCTTTAAACAACTTTGTCATTGCGAGCCAAAATGTTGGGCGAAGCAATCTCCTTGAATCCGAGAGCTATTTGTTGCCAAGGAGATTGCTTCGCCGTGGATTACGACTCGCAATGACAAGGCTGTATGAAGCTTGATGTCAATACCTTCGATCCATCAATTCTAATCGTCATTTCGAAGCGGGATTTTGGTAGGGCTAGTGTGCTGAGAAATCCTGAATTCCTATAAGCCCTATATACAGATTCCTCGGCGCAGGATACTGCCCTTATTCAAGCCTAGGAATGACAAAAGGGAAGGAGAGAATGCAGAACAAGGATTTGAGAAGTAAGAAAGCTTGACTTATCCTCATTTTACATCTTTCTTATTTCACCAAAACCTCAAACTCCACTCGACGATTTTTCTTTCTTCCCGCTTCCGTTTTATTCGTAGCGATCGGTCGATACATTCCATATCCTTTTACTTTGAGTCGATTGGGATTGATTCCCTGCTCTACCAAATAGTCTTTGACCGCAAGTGCTCTGCGATTGGAGAGTTCTACTTTCTGGGCTTTATTTCCGGTATTGTCGGTATGACCACTTACCTGAATGACAACTCTGGGATTGAGGTTCAGAAAATCAACCACCCGTTCCAATTCCGGATAGGAGCTTGACAAGAGATCCCATTTACCTGTATTGAAATTGATGTTTTTCAGAATAAGAGAACTTCCGATCTGGATAGGTTCCAGTTTTATTTCCCGACTAATCATGGTTTTATCAATAATGGTATCCATGCTGACATCCTGTCCATAAAAAAGGTAACCTTTACTTTGCACATTGATACTGACCAAACCATAAGAGGGGAGGAGGGTATAAAATTTTCCACTATCAAGATCAGAAAAAGTCGAATTGAGAGAATCTAGGGTTCTTGTATTGCTGAGGATGATCTCTGATTCCAGTCCCTGTCCATTGTGGACATCTGTAACGGTCCCCGTTAGGACTGGAGGTGTTTTGTATGGCCGAACATTCATGCCTTTCTGTGGATCACCAAAATTTACGACCCACATATCATATAAGCCTTTGTGACCCGCCTGTAGATTGTCTGCCGGAGAGAATTGAGAAAATCCCACTCCCAGGTATCCTCCTACACTCAATTCCATGATATCTACCAGGGCATCTTTCCCTCCATAGCCAATCGTTCGTGACCAAAGAGGTTCGCCATTTCTATCGAGTTTGGCAAACCAACCGTCATAGTAGCCGGAATTTCGAGGGATATCCCCCATATGAGAACGGGTGATTCCACAAAGCAGGTAGTTGCCATCCAGGCCTTCTCGAATGGTATTGGCACCATCAGATTTTGGGCCTCCATAGGTGCGACTCCAAAGAATTGCTCCAGCGGGATTGAGTTTAAAGAGCCAACAATCTCCTTTACCTGCCTGACTCAGCATGATACCGGTTTTCGAAAAGCTGGTCCCAGAAATGACGATATTTCCATCAGAGTCAACCATGCTTCCGTGGAGGTCATCATTGTCCTCACCTCCTATATTCATTTGCCAGGTCAATTCCCCCTGATAATCTATTTTAAAAAGCCAGGCATCTTTTTTACCCAGGTTTCCCGCTACCTGAAAATCTCTGGAATCAGAGGAATTCAGGATTAGAAATTCTTCTTCGCCCAATTGATGGATTCTACTGACTTTTTCATTTCCGCTGCCTCCGTAATGTTTCTCCCAAAGGATGCGGCCCTTACTGGTCAGTTTAGCGATCCAGCTATCTAGCCCTCCATGGTGCTGAGATTGCATATCTCCATTGGTGGAACTGGATTCCCCTCCCAGGAGGTAGCCTCCATCGGGCAATTGAATAACAGCGGTTCCCCGATCATCTCCTGAACCTCCAAAAGTCTTGCTCCATTCAATATTCCCCCGAATATCCAATTTGGCAATCCACACATCATTTCCTCCTTTATTTTGGCTAATATCTCCATCTGATGAATTTGAAGAACCAACGAGAAGGTATCCTCCATCCCGGGTTTCGATAAATTCTTCCAGACTTTCTTCTCCTGAACCTCCAATGATACTTTTCCAGAAAAAATTTCCCTGGGTAGCAAATCGAGCAATAAACACATCTGCATTTTCGCTATGATTTGCATCTACATGGCCGTCCTGAGAAAGGACTTTGCCTGCAACAATCAATGATCCATCGGGCCGGCAAATAATTCTCTGGCCCGCGTCATAATGCGTGCCGCCAATATACTTTTGCCAAAAAGCAATCTGGCCACTAAGGAAAGAGGGAAATAGTAAAGTAGTCGTAAGAAAGATTAAGATAATCCGCATACTCAGATCAGGCTTTTTGTAAATTCATTTACAAAGAGGTCTCGGGTTAAAGGATAGCTGTCTTCAGCTACATTCATCCACTCCTCTTTACTCATCCATTTTACGTCTTCAATGTCCTCTGCAGTTTCAGGGATAAGTTCCTGCTCAGAGGAGGCATACATTTTATACCAAAAAGTGGTTTTCATGATCCACTTCTTTTTCTTCTTGAAGGTATGGAAAGTTTCAGGCATTTGTTCTCGCAATTCGACCTCTTTCAAGCCCGTCTCTTCCAAAACCTCTCTAAGGGCTGCTTCTTCAATTGGTTCCTGCCATTCAACATGCCCTTTGGGAAGGGTCCATCTCTTTCGATTGTAGATCATCAAATACTCCTGCCGCTCATTCTGCACCAAGCCCCCTGCTGCATCTACGGATTTAAACAGGTCCCTGAATTCTTCCCAGAACCTTTCCTCTTGTTCTTTGCTTCGAAAGACAAAGGCAATGCTTAGCTCCATGTCTCTCCAAACGTTATTTTTTTGGATCTCAAATACGTGCTGAACAAAGTCAGGGGAATTCTCTCCTCTTACGTAGAGTTTTTGATTGGCAAATTCCGTCCCTTTAAACAGAATTCCCATCAGATCTTCCAAACTAATCAATTCGAAATTATAATTGCGCTGACTCTCCTGGTTGAGAAATTCAATAGAGAGATTTAATGCAAATATTTTCATAGTTTTGCTCGCTAATCATCAATATTTAGTCGTGGAAAGTAGCAAAATAGCAGAGTATTTACTTAAAATCAAAGCTGTAAGGCTTAGTGTAAACGAGCCTTTCACCTGGAGTTCCGGATGGAAATCTCCGATTTATTGTGACAACCGATTGAGTCTTTCCTTCCCTGAGGTGCGAAATTTTATTAAGATCTCTTTTGTAAAAATGATCCGCGAGAAATTTCCGGAAGCAGAAGCTATAGCTGGAGTAGCAACTGGAGCGATTGCATTGGGGGCTTTGGTGGCAGATGAAATGGACTTGCCTATGGTCTATATTCGATCAAAAGCCAAAGGACATGGGATGCAAAATCTTGTAGAGGGACAGATAAAAGAAGGAGGGAAATATGTGGTGATTGAAGATTTGATTTCGACAGGAGGTAGTAGTGTGAAAGCTGTCAATGCGCTCAAAGAGAGTGGAGCTGAGGTCTTGGGTACAATTGCCATATTTAGTTATGGATTTCCTCAGGCTACTGAACTATTTAAAAGTACCGGAAGCCCGTACTATTCCCTGACAAATATGTCCCAATTGTTGCAAAAAGCCGAGGACTTTGACTATCTTAAGGCCGAAGAACAAGCCACGATCCTTGAGTGGCAAAAAGACCCTGAGCAATGGCGGAAAACAATTTCCTAGACACCATCAAATCCAGTAGCTTCCAGGACTACATCATTGAAGTACGCGGATACGCCAATGAGATCACTGTAGAAGTGGATGCCAAGAAAATCTTAGAAGTCCTAAAGGTGCTAAGAGATCAGTTCGGATTTAATTTCCTTTCAGATATCACAGGTAGTGATTACTACACAGATGAGAAGCGCTTTGAAGTTTCTTATAATCTTGTGAATATCGAAGGTCGCCGCCGTATGCGTGTTTCCTGTCGAATAGAAGAAGATGATCCCAGCCTGGATTCAGTTACCAGTCTATGGGAATCTGCAGATTGGTACGAAAGGGAAGTATGGGATATGATGGGTATCAAATTTAATAATCATCCGGATTTGCGTCGTATGTTCATGCCGGAAGATTATGAGTGGCATCCTTTGAGGAAAGAATTCCCATTGCTGGGAATCCCCGGATCTATTCCCCTTCCAGAAAAAGATCCTCCCAAAGAATATAAATAATCTAGTTTTTTACGCTCAATCTATTCTTGTCCATATGCAAATCCAGCATCATGGATTTTTGTCCGTGTCCGACCATTAGAGCCTGATGCTCATTGATGGGCTGGAATTCGTAAATGGAATTTTTGGTAACAGAGAGTTTGCTATCTACTTCCAGAGATTCACTCAGGAATAGGACATCGCCATAATAGTTGAGTCCTAGCCAACCACCCCCTAATCTTTTAATGCTCCAGATACATCCGTATCCATCCAGTTTTTCATGGGGACCCCCAAGCATGCCGATAATGCCATGCTGCGAATATTTGGAAGAAGCAGTTCCACTGTAAAAGATGCTTCCACCAGCTTCTTCTAAATGGTGTATGAGCCCTGGCACAACACTTTGTTTGCTAAACTCCAAATCCAGTTCTGACGCCTGCATGATTTTAGTGTTCCGTCCTCCAAAACTGGCAGCATAAATCTTGCCTTCTGCATGCTCCAGAGACCAGACAAAACTCAAAGAATTTTTATGGTGAATATTTAATTCTTCGAAAAACTCGAGGTCTATACTGGCGATAAAACCTAAAGGTACCGTCTTGATGCCCTTGGCAATTTTTTGATGCCCTCCAGAAACCATCAAGCGGTTTTGATTTGGTAATAAAAGAAGGTCGTAAAAGCAACGCTTTTCAAAATTATCAGGGACTACTGCTTTTAGCCATTTTTCAGTGCGAAGGTCATAACTGAAAAGTCCCCCATGATTGGTACCCACGAATACTTTTTCATCATTGGATACAATTCTCAAAATATCCAGATCGGGCTCAGGGAATGCTATGCGGGTCAGATTTCCTTCATCATCGATTTCATTTAGCAGTCCATTCTCTCCAGCCATCCAGAATCTTCCTGGAGCAATCTCGGAGATGTCATAATAGCTGCTGTCTCCATGATGTTCATTTTGGATCATTCTAACTCCCTGGGCCTGTAAAAAGGCCAACGAAAGTAATAGTAGGAGCGAGACAGCTGTGTTTCTAAGTATAAATGCTCTCATAATACGGGTTTTTTACAAAGGCTTATGCATGAAATACAAGCATTTCCGTATCATAGTTGCAGCAATTGATAAATTGCTTAATAAGCGTGATGGATACCTTAGCAAGCGGGTAGGGGGGAGAAGTGTGCTTGTGTTCAAGTGTTCTCGTATTCAAGTGCTTATAATTGTGCTGTACCACCAGAACACATCTTCATTCTTTCAATACAAACCTCACTTTTGCAATCGTATGGTTGAATTGCATTTCCTGACAAATGCCGTTTTTATAAATGAGGGTATTGTGGCTGCCGTTGGGGGGCTGGAGAATATATCGGCCGTTTCCCTGATCCTCTACAGTTAGCCAGCTGCCCCAGCGTTCTGAGAATATCTTCTTTCGACCTTTGGGGGCTTCGAAGTAGGTGTTTAAAACGCAGTAATCAATATTGGGGATTTGCAGGCTTTCCTTGTCTCCATCAACATCAGAATTGTAATAACTTCCTTCTCTTTGGCCTTTTACTTCTGTGCGTAGTTTTCCGTCTCGGGTCAATTGCACGAGTGAGCGTTTGAGGTCCCCGCCTTTGAAATCTGCCTCATAATAAAAGCGAAGTTCCCAATTCAGGAGAAAACGAACATTGAGGATGGCTTCAGAATGGAAGAATACCTGATCACCTTTAACTTCTCGCTTCACGATCATGTCTCCGATGTAATCATCCCCTTTATAGCCCTTATAGACAAGGGTTTGTGCATGGGTCTCTTCCAGAATGAGAAAGAAAAACAGGCAAATACAAGAAACAAGAATATTTCGCATAGGTGTTTTTCTAAGAAACGAATGAGCTAAGGAATTAGCTTATGAAACCGGAGTTTTTTCTTCGGATACTTCCTGATTTTCCCATTCATAGGCTTCCTCATGTACTTTCTTCGTAAGTTTTCTATACTTGATAGTTGAACCCGGCCAGAGGGTGGTATTCTTTCCTGTGGAGGTCTGGTACCAACTTACGCATCCTCCACTTTGCCAAACGGTTTCTTCCAGTTTCTCCTGAATCTCTTTATTATGTGATTTCTGGATATCCGCTTTAATATCGAGAAAGGGGAGATTGTTTTCTTTCAATACCTGAAGGTAGTTCATTACATAATTTACTTGCGATTCAATCATATGAACCACAGAATTATGTCCCAGGCCTGTATTAGGACCCAGGAGGAAGAATAGATTGGGGAAACCGCTTACAGAGAGACCGTAATAAGCTTCTGGCCCTTCTTTCTCCCAGGATTTGATCAAGTCTTTCTTGCCTTTGCCATAAATCTTCATATCCAGCATGATCTCAGAAGCAATAAAGCCGGTTGCCATCACGATAGCATCTACTTCATATTCACGACCCTGATCATCTATGATGCTATTGGCTTTCATTTCTTTGGCAGTAGCTTCTATAAGGTCGACATGCTCCAGCTGAAGGGCAGGATAATAGTCAGAGGAAACCAGGACTCTCTTGCAGCCCAATCTGTATTTAGGAGTAGCTTTCGCTCGAAGTTCGAGGTCTTTGATGCTCTTTTTACGGAATGTATTGGCTCCAAAAGTTGCAAGGGTATTCATGAAAGAGGTTTTTAGAAAACCGCTTACACTTGATTCCAGCCTCCAATAAAGGAGCGTACGTTTCAAATTCAGGAAGCCCGGGATGTATTTATTCATCCACTTTTCAAAGCCGAAGAATTTCCGATCTGGTCTGGGTAGTAACCATGGTGCGCTCCTTTGAAAAATGTATAATTGGGAGGCGTCTTCTGCAAGTTCAGGGATGGCCTGTATGGCGCTGGCACCAGTACCCACCACAGCTATACGCTTTCCTTTCGGATCAAAATCTTCATCCCATTGAGCGGTGTGAAAAAGTTCTCCCTGATAGCTTTCTTCTCCGGGAAGATGGAGAAAGTTGGGGCGACTTAAAGGACCTGTTGCAGACACGACTAGCCTTGCTTCACAGCTAAAACCATCCAGGGTTTTGATATGCCAGATTCCTTCTTTTTCATCAAAACTCAATTCGCTAACTTCGCTATTGTAGCGAAGGAATTCTTCCATTTTAAAATCCTGACTGGTCTTTTTTAAATATTCCAGAATTTCTCCTTGTCGCGCATATTTTCGGCTCCATTCAGGATTTTGGGCAAAAGAAAAAGAATATAGATTGGCTGGAACGTCACACGCACAACCTGGATAGCGATTCTCTCTCCAGGTTCCTCCTACCTCCGAAGCTTTTTCAAAAATGATAAAAGAATTGTAGCCGGCTTTCTTCAATCTGATTCCCATTCCCAATCCTCCAAATCCAGCCCCTATAACGGCAACTTCATATCGCATATCGAGTAGTTTTTCTCTGAATTTACACAATATCGAAGCAAAGGGAAAGCAAGATTTCCCTATGAATAAAGCGGCATGCGGCATGCTTAAATATGAACATGATTTTAGGCTATTCGTCAAGATTATTTTCGTTTTATCCAGATTTATTGAAAATAATTGCAAAAAATATTTTTTAGGTGAGCCTAAACTTTTATTTTTGCTTACGTAAATATATGATATGAAGCATTCTATCCTTTACTTTATTCTACTAGTAGTCTCATTTTCAGTGGTTTCTGCCCAAACTGCTCAAATTCAGGGAAAGATCCTGAATGGAGACATCCCGATAGAGTTTGCCCATGTGGTCCTGAAAAAGACTCCCTTTGGATCTACAACGAATCAAAACGGGGAGTTTTTGATTGAAAATCTTCCTTTGGGAAGCTATGAAATAGAGGTGAAGATGCTGGGCTTCGTTCCGTATAAGCAGAAACTCGTTTTGGGCAAAGCCAATGAGCTTCTGGAGTTAAGCATTGCTCTGGAAGAATCAATGCTTGCATTGGATGAAGTAGTGATTTCCGGTACAATGAAGGAGGTCAATAAATTGGATAGTCCGGTCCCGGTAGAGGTTTATAGTGCTTCTTTCTTTAAGGCGAATCCGGCTCCTTCGGTTTTTGAATCGCTTCAGAATGTAAATGGCGTAAGGCCACAATTAAACTGTAATGTCTGCAATACCGGAGATATCCATATCAATGGATTGGAAGGTCCCTATACGATGGTGATGTTGGATGGAATGCCCATAGTGAGTGGGCTTTCTACGGTCTATGGTTTAACTGGCATTCCTCAGGCATTGATAGAAAGGGTAGAGATTGTAAAAGGACCTGCTTCCACTTTATATGGATCAGAAGCTGTCGGAGGTTTGATCAATATTATTACCAAAAAACCGGGCAATGCCCCTCTTTTTTCTGCGGATGTAATGGGAAGTAGTTGGGGGGAGATCAATACTGATTTGGGTTTGAAATATAATGTCGGAAAAAGGGCTGAAGCCTTATTTGGCCTCAATTATTTCAACTACCAAAATCCCATCGATAATAATGGAGATGGTTTTACAGATGTCACCCTGCAAAATCGAATCAGTTTCTTTAATAAGATTAATTTTCAAAGAAAAGATGGAAAAGAGTTTTCTGTAGCAGGGAGGTATGTGTATGAAGACCGTTGGGGAGGACAGATGAATTGGGAGAGTAAATTTCGTGGGGGGGAAGAGGTTTATGGAGAAAGTATTTATACCAATCGCTGGGAATTCATTGCCAATTACCAGCTTCCTGTAGCAGAAAATATTCGTTTGCAGCTCAGTGCCAATGGTCATGACCAAAATTCGGTCTATGGGAATATGCCCTATCTGGCGAAGCAGAACATAGGATTTACTCAGCTGATCTGGAATAAGCCTTTGGGAGAAAGACATGATATATTGGCGGGTGCTGCTTATCGCTATACCTATTATGATGACAATACTCCTGCAACGGCCAGCTTTGATACAACTGCAAATCCCTCAAATCTGGCTTCTGTAACTCATTTGCCGGGCGTGTTTTTGCAAGACGAGATTGCATTAAATTCTCAAAACAAGCTTTTGCTAGGAGTCAGGTATGACTACAATAGTTCGCACGGGAATATCTTTTCCCCTCGTATCAATTATAAGTGGAACTCGGCGAATAAAAGAAATATCCTTAGGCTGAGTGCCGGAAATGGATATCGGGTGGCAAATATTTTCACCGAGGATCATGCAGCCCTTACCGGGGCTCGTCAGGTGGTACTTGAAAGCGAGCTCAAGCCTGAAACTTCCTGGAATGCAAACCTGAATTTCGTCAAGAAGATTTTTACCAAAAACAATACCTATATCGGCCTGGATGCAACGGCCTTTTATACCCATTTTGGCAATCGTATCATTGCGGATTATGAAAGCGATCCCAACAAAATCATTTACGATAATCTGGATGGTTTTGCAGTTTCAAAAGGCTTCTCTCTAAATCTGGATATGGCCTTCAATTCGGGATTAAATCTCTTGGCAGGTATAACGCTGATGGATGTTTATTCGGAAGAAAATGGGGAAAGAGATCGCCAATTGCTAACAGAGAGAGTGGCCGGGGTTTGGAGCATTTCCTATAGCTTTTCTGAATTGGGTCTTAGCCTCGATTATACCGGTAATCTTTATGGGCCGATGGAACTTCCTTTGCTGGGGGATAAAGACCCTCGACAAGCAGAGTCGCCCTGGTGGAGTCTTCAGAATATTCAAATTACGAAGAAGACTCAGGGGAACTGGGAAATCTATGGAGGGATCAAAAACCTCTTAAATTATACACCACCTGCCAATAGCATTGCCCGAGCCTTTGATCCCTTTGATCAGGGAGTAAGTTTTGACGAGCTGGGACAAGTAATTTCAACTCCCAATAATCCCCATGCTTTGAGCTTTGATCCGACCTATGTTTTTGCTCCCAATCAAGGAATTCGGGCATTCCTGGGTGTCCGTTATACCATAAACTAAACATGAAAATGAGAAACCTCATGATCTTTCTGCCTCTCTTATTTTCAGTTCCCCACTCACTTCTTTCCCAGGAGTTGAATTGGACAAATTTTGAGGAATTGGTCGAATTGCAAAGGAAAGAAGTTCGGCCGCTTATGATTTTCATTCATGCAGATTGGTGTAAGTTCTGTTTGATGCAGGAGAACAATACCTTTACAGATAAGGAAATCGCTCAATACCTGAATGAGAATTATTATGTCCTCAAACTGAATGGAGAAAGCCAGGAAGCTATCCGTTTTCTGGGTAGAGAGTATCGCTATAAATCCAATGGAGCAGGAACGGGTCAACATCAATTGGCTGAATTCTTGGGGAAAGTAGATGGTAGGCTTAGCTATCCAACTACGGTTATTCTTTCCCCAGAATTTCAACTCAAAGGGCGAGAAAATGGATTTTTAAATAAGGATGCATTTATCATTCTATTGAGGCAGGCTTTCCCTGCACTTTCCGCCGGATAACTCCCAGCAGAATAATACTTAGACTGGGGATACCGATCCATAGTAATTCACTTTTGATTACTCGCAATCCCCACTCACTGAAAAACCTGGAGGCACCTATAGGGGAAACCTGGATTTCTCGCCAGGGAAGAAAGTAGCGACTATTTTCGAATGGAGCGAAAAAAGCAACCCCCAGCCCTCCCGTCGTCATTGCATCAAGTACTGCATGAGAAAGGCTACATAAGGCGAAATAGAGACTCAATAAAAGCCCTTTCTTGCTTAGGATGGCTTCTTTAGGATAAAAAATCCAGCTGATTAGCACACCGAATATCATCGAGAAAAAAATGGAATGACTAATCCCTCTATGGCCCCAAAGACTTTCATAGGGAATTCCAAAACTGAATGCTATGACATCGGCATCCGGAAAGATGGCACAAAACATCCCTAATAGATAGAATTTAAGTCTTTGCTCTTTTGGGGGATTTAGAGAGCCCATGCTGGCAGCAGCAAGGGCATGTCCAAAAATAGAAGCCATAGGTACCTTATCAGGAGTTGTCTTGAAATTTGCTGCGGTAAATTATAAAAAGCAAAAGCAAGACCAGCAGCAGAGCTATGCCATAGAAGTATAATGGAAAAGATGTTTCAATAGCTTCCATGCTGCCTACGGGGATTGGGGCGGCCCAGAAAAAGGGATGCGCATGGTAATTATCTTGAGATTCGAGAAAACTCAATTTGGCTTTTTGAAGGGCGAGGTCTTTCGGCTCGCCTGCAGCTATGTTCTGATAAAACTTTTGCATCAACTCTGCGGTCTTCTGGTCATTGACACTCCAAAGGGTTGTAATGATACTTTGGGCTCCTGCATAGGAAAAGGCTCTGGATAAACTGGCGATTCCTTCACCCGCTTTCAATTCTCCCAGGCCCGTTTCACAGGCACTCAAGACCACCATCTCTGCAGGGATATTCATATTGTAAAGATCATTGACAAAGAGAAACTCTTCCTGTTGTTCTGATCCGGGTGCCATGGCCAAATAGGAAAAGTCTGAATTAGCTGTATTTAGTTTTCCATGCGTGGCGAAATGAATGATATTGTATTGACCCGCAAAAGACCGGAAGTTTTCAGTCGTGGCTTCTTTTCCCAAAAGCGAGCGACCACCCATAATCTCCCTGATTTGATCCGCTTCTTTTTTATTATAAACAAGCGGCCCCAAACCTTCTCTTCTGGCGGTCTCGACATCTGCAAAAGCCAGCTGTTTATCCTCGAACTCTGGGGCAATAACCAGGACTTCACGATTTGCCAGGCGCTGTTTTTTTAGATCCTTCATCTCTTTGAGCAAGGTGGCTGAGTAAGAATAGGAGATGCTGCTTTTCCGGATTAAATAAGGGAGTTTTTTAAAAGAAGCCTCGCTATCCACTTCCTCGGTCAATAAAACATCAAAGGGAAGATATCCAATTGACTTATGAGGGATGATAACCAATCTCTCCGGAAAATTATCGCCTAAAACCGGAGCCAATAACTTTTGATAAAGCTCATAGGCCTGCTTTTGGTAAGTCAGGCTGCTTGTCCGGAAGCTTTCTTCATCTTGCTCTTTGCTTATGAAGTAGGTATAAAGGTTCGAGCGGAAATCGGCAATCACGCTATCTAAGCCCATAGGAGTTGATAGCTTATGAAAACTTCTTTCCTCCGGACTTACATAAACCACAAACATAGAACTGTCTCCTACAAAATACTCACACCAGCTACTATTCTCTGCAAGCAGACTGTTTTGAAGGTTGGCAATACTACTCACTTCTGTATTGTATTTCATATTGTGGTAGAGGGGATACTTTTCCTCAAAAACAGCCATCAAAGAATCATAGGATTGTTTTCGCCTAAAGAAAATGCCTTCAAAATCTTCGCTGATCAAACTATCAGAACTATTAGCTATGAGGTTTTCATAAAAATTCATTTCACGACTCAAGCTATCTTCAAGATCCAGGAGGTCTTCTGAGATTCCTGCATATTGTTGCCCTTTATGTTGAAGTACATTGGCTAGCAATAGCAAAGATTTATTTTTGCCCATCAATTCAAATGCACGCTCTATATAGCTGGGATCTTTTTTTGTTTTATAAAGTTCATACGCCAGATTCATACTCCTTTCGAAGTAATCACTCGAGCCTTCCTGCCAATAGAGTTTAGAATTTTCTGCTTTATAACTACTTCTCAGGTAATCAAGGAGTTCAATGGCTTTGAAATTCTGATTGAGAGCTTGTTGCAAATATATAGTTTCATTGTCATTAGCTCTTGCCTTCCTCTCAAAGATATTGGCTTTCTCTCTCAGAGCTCGCATGCGGTTAGCAGGACTGAGGAAATCATCAACTTCAGGATTCTCGTTCAGGTCCATGGAATCAAATTTCTTGCTTCCAGCAATAAGTCCCTTCTGCATGTATTCAAGACTTTGGTCATATTCTCCCTTCAGTTGATAGGCATAGGAGATATTTTCATAGGTCTGAGATAGCATCGGATTTCGCTTTTCATGGACTTCCTTTGCGATTTTCAAACACTCCTGATACATTTCCAGGGATTTTTCAGGTTTCCCCATCCGTTGATAAGCAGCTGCCAGATTATTGTAACTGAAAATCAAATCCGGGTGGGCACCTCCATATATTTCCTGCTTGATTTCTCTCTCTTTATCAAAATACCCCAGGGCTGTTTGAAAATCTCCCTGTACCGCATAAATAATCCCTACATTCATGGTGAGGTAGGCTGCTTTTAAGGAACGTTCTCCCAACTTCTTCTGGTAGATTTGGAGGGATCTATTATAGTTGTTCAAAGCATTCTGGAAATCCCCCAGGTAGAATAAGGCATTGCCCAAATTATTGTATGCACCTGCTATAGCGACGGTATTCTCCATCCCTAATTTCGAATAAACCCGAATAGATGCTTCCTGTAACTCTTTTGACTTTCCAAAATCCCCGCTTTTTTCATAATGGACTCCCAGTTCATTATAATCTACTGCTACTCTTTCACTCATTTCTCCAAAAGCTTTCTGATCCAAAGCGAGAGCTTCCTCATGATAGCTTTGTGCTTGCCGCAGGTTTCCCATCAAACGGTTGATTCTCCCCAAAGAGGTTAGTTGCTGACTGATTTGGAGAGGATCGGGTTCACTCATCTTTCTGTTGAGCATCCTTGCCTGAGTATATGCCTCTTTTGCTTTGACATACAGGCCTATATTCTCATAGTATAGACCTTTGAGACTGTTAGACTCAATAAATAGCTTTGTTTCTGTTAATTGATGCTTTTCAGCATAGGTAAAGGCAGAATCCAGGTAAATTTCTTGTTGCTTGAATTCACTTAGCGTTCCACTATTTTTGGCCAGCAAATTCAATACTTTCAGATAAGCTTTCGGATCATGAGTTTTTTGCAAGGCCATATGTGCCTTGAGCAGATAGCTTTGAGAAAGTTTATAATTTTCTTCTTTAATGAGTTTTTCTGCTTGGAAAATATAGGATTCGTGTTCCTTTGCCCCTTCCTCCTGTGCAAAAATTTGAGAAGGAGAAAGTAGTAAGATGCTACAAATTAGGAGCAGTGAAAGAATATGTATTTCAGTACGGACCATTCAAATGTTAAGACAATCACCTTAATCAATAAAAAAGCAGCCTTTCGTGCTGCTTTTAAGATAATTAAGAATTTAGTAAAGCACTATTCTTTACTAATCGGAAATATCGTTTTTTTTCCAAGATCTGAACAAACGATCCAATAGGACCCAGATGGAATTCCCGATAGTTCCAGTTTCGCTCCTGTAAATAACTCGACTTGCTGGAATTTCTTTTTAAAGAATATCTGTCCGGCTGCATTGATGATATACACCTGTTTGTCAGTATCATTTTCAGAATGATATTCCAGGGTTAGTTCATTTTTGGCAGGAATGGGATAAACCCTGGAAAGGGATTCTTTTCCTACTCCTACCTGCCCTCTGCGAATGGCTTCGAGTATAGTAGGATCTATGGGTTGCTCAAATCCTTTGGTAAGTATAGGCAGGTTATTCAAATCTGTTCCGATTATCGGTTCTCCTATAGTAAAGGAAAAATAATAGGGTGCACTGGTTGTTTTTCCTCCTACGCTTGAAAACACCTTTCTGTCCAGACTTTGGGCATCTGAACTGGATAGCTGAAGGAATATGAGGAGAAAGGCTAAGCTGCATTTGCTCCAAATTTTCTTATCTACATACATTGCTGACATCTTTTGTGAATTTGGAATCCTTGCTAATGATATAACCATTGTCATAAACAACGGGATAGTATTCTATTTCTCCATTTTCGTAGAGCAGGCGAATTACGACTTGCTCTTTAACAGTAAAAACGGACCAAAGGCCTTTGCTTTCAGACTCACTTTCAGAGACATCTCCTGATACGCCTGTCCCTCCAAAATAACTGGATGAATAGAATTGAGCCAGAAATTGGCCGTTGCTGCAAAAGTGAATACTGGTACTGCTGCTTGAACCCGCGCCTGCATATGAGTCGAAGCTACTTGTATTCGTATCATAACTAGACCTGCTTTGCAGTTTACTACCATTGAGGTACTCCTTCCATTCGGCTGATTTAGCTGTGCTTGCAAAGGAACGGTAACTCAGTGAACTCATGATCTGTTCCAGAATGCGATCATAGCTTTCATTATACAGGTCCTTTCTGACAAGCGCCAAAACCATGATACCTCCTGTTTGCCATTTCTTACTTAATCCAAGACGAAGCGGAGCTTTTACCATTTGTCCATCTGCATATCCGGCATAAGTTGTTGAATAGGTTCCATTACTGAGCTTTTTTGTTTGAAGCTCAGGGGCAAGCATGACCCCTTCTTCCTGCAGGCCTTCTGCCAGGTTTTGTCTTACTTCGGCTTCATTGCTATAGCCGTGTTCGGCTATAATGATGGCACCGGCAATGCTGTTGTGTCCCAGAATAATCAAGCCGTAGTCTTCTGAAACAGTTCTCCAGCCCTCCGGGATGTTTGCATTGATCTGGATGCCATCAAATCTGTGTTGAGCGTTTAGGCTGATTGCCCCTATTAGGAGAAAAAGTATACTGAATTTCTTCATTATTTTGTGTCTGATTAGTTTTTGCCTTGCAATGCGTTAACTTCTGATTGTAAGTGCTGTAGGAGTTTGCTTAATTCATCAATCTGTGTTTGCTGTTGTTCGAGCTTTTGAGATTGCTGGTCAATAATCTCCTGCTGTTCCTGAATAGATTTAATGGCTAGTATGGCAAAGTCATCATAGGAAAGTTGTTTATAAACCTCTCCTTGTTTTACCAATTGAGGGAATATTTCCTCAACCTCCTGGGCAATAAACCCAATGGATCGTTCATCAGATGCCTGATTATCTTTGTAGAAATACGTAGAGGGTTTGAGCTTGAGGACATTATCTAAGACCGAGCCTAGTTCTTCTATATCTCGTTTGACCCGAATGTCAGACAATTGATTGTAAGCACCATTTACTCGATCAATAGAAGCTTTGGCTACTCCGCTCCGTGCAAATTGAAGATCTAAAGCTGCATCATAGAATATGTCCCAGTAAGCCGTACCGCCATTTGCATTCAACCTCAGTCCGCCCCCAACAGTATTAGAGCTTTGCTCTATTTCGAATCGAGCATTTGGATTTAATCCTATTCCTACATTTCCTCCACCTTCAGCTATCCTAACTTCAGCTGCGGAATTGAAATTCAAATACAAACTGCTTCCCTGGGTCTCAATTTGATTTGCATCAAATCCCATTCCTGTGGTGGTCGTCCCAATGAGAATAGAAGCGCGGGTCAGGTCCAAATTTCCCGCATTGCTGAGTGAACCAAGCGCTGTGGATACATTGAGAAATCCTACGGGATTATTATAGCCTACAGCGGTTCGACCGTTCTTTAGAATGGTAAAGCTGTTAGAACGGGCAGCATTTGAACTCCCATCTCCGATCATAAATATAGGATCATTGGCTTGCCAGCTTGCACTGTCTCCTGTTATGACGTTGAATCTCCCCAGGGCCATGGATGCATAGGGGTATGAGTTGGTTTGGTAGCCGAAAGTAGAGGAATAATTTCCTCTGGCTTCTGTAACCCATCCGGTTGAAAAGGAATTGTAACCATAGGCATCGCTGGGCCCCAAAGCGATAGAGGCTTGCCCTCGGGCATCCGAATTCCATCCAATGGCTATGGCATAATCTTCTCGAGAACTGGACGCTCCTAATCCGGTAGTTCCTCCTCCGATGGATACTCCATATCGTCCTCCTGTATAGCCATACATTGCGATTCCCCCCTCTTCATCTGCTACTCCTTCAAATGTAATACTCCCTCGCCCTTTAGAAGATCCTCCGAAGGTAAAACTGTTGTTGCCCTGGGCACTTCCAAAAAAAGCTACACTGCCACTTCCATCTGCCCATCCGAAGGAACCAAAAGCGAATGCCCCAAATCCTTTTGCTCTGGAATTTCGCCCTGCTGCAAATGAGTAATAGCCTACGCTATCGTAATCCCAGAATTTATCATAATTATAGCCGCCAAAAGGATTGTTGAGATAGCCAGCACGAAAGGCTCCTTTCTGACCGTACCAGATCATTTTAAATCCGGAACCGGTCAGATTGGTGCCAAAAAGGACATTAGCAGTATCCCTAACTTGTAAGGTGGTAACAGGGGTATCGATCCCGATTCCGACCCGACCCGAAGGATAATGGGCTGCGCTGAGATTTTGAGACCAGATCGAAGTCCCGGGTGATCCCGGTACCCAGTTTGTCCCATCCCATACCAAAACTTCCCCGGGAGCCAATCCTGTCAAATCCACATCGGTCAGATCGATCATGCCCATATTTGCCTTGTCAGCATAAAGGGCATAGGGAACTGATTGAAAATCACAGGTCCCAATATTGACGATCCCTGTACCAGGATCCAGGTCTATTTGGATCTGATGATTGCTGGTCCCCCAGCCAATAGCCGGGAAACTACCAGATAGTACTGTTCCCTGTCCGATGACTACATCGAAGAGTCCGTAAATATCGGTAGTAACCGCATGTGACTCTTCGTACACAGTTGTCCCTCCACCATCTTGTATTCGAAAATAGACGGTGAGATTGGTGTTTGACATAGCTACTCCACTTCCTTGCCGGGCCACTGTCTGGAATTGTATTCCTTGTGGTACCTGAGCATGTAAAGTTTGGAATGAGCAAATGATAATGAGATAAAGTAAAGCCAGGTTTCTTTTCATGACGCTAATGTTGTCCTTTACCTGACAGTGCCTCCTGACTTAAATTATGTTACCATCAATGGGACATTTTTTTTAAAATGCTTACAGAGATCTCATATCACCTTTCTCTTCGCCTAATTTTGATTTTCCTTTTCTCTTTTAGTCGTTTAAGTTCTTTCTCAATCAACACTTAGCGACAGGAATTTTTATCTTTTCTCATGAAGCGGTAACTTTTCTGCTCAGTGAGGTAACTATAAGTTGAAAGCATGTCGGATTATTCTGATGAAAGGATCATCAGTTCTATTAAAAGTGGAGGAAGGGAGTTGGAAGAAGGGATGAAATTTCTATATCTCAGGCATTCTTGCCGGGAGATGGTATTTCGTTTTATTCAAAAGAGGAACGGAAGTCGAGAAGATGCTGAAGATATTTTTCAGGATGGTATTCGTTTTCTCATTTTACAAGTGAGAGCTGAAAAATACCATGCTCATGGAGACCTGGGAGCCTATCTATATGGGATTTGTAAAAATCTTTGGTTTAAGCGCTTCAAGAAAATCAGCAGAGAAGAAGCTCTGGATGCAAGGGCTTATGAGGAAAAACAAGAGGAAGGAGACCCTGAATTGGATTTAGTAGCGAAAGATCGACAGGAAAAAATACAAGAACTGATGTCAGGGCTGGGTGCTGCTTGCCAGAAGGTATTGCAAATGTGGCAGTTGAGCTACTCTATGAAAGAGATTGCAGCTGAACTGGGATATAAGAATGATGCGGTAGCCAGAAAAAAGAAAAGACTTTGTATGAAGAAATTGCTGGAAATCCTGGAAAAAGCACCGGTTTGGAAAAGCTGGATAGCTAAGAATTAAGATTTCCGGTAATGCTTAAGCGAGCAAGTAAAAAAGAAGATTATGGACTTTGATTCACAATATGATCTCATCGAGTCATATCTGGATGGTGAGATGACGAAGGTAGAAAAGGCTGATTTTGAAAGCAGGCTTTTGACGGAAGAAGGACTTCAGAAAGGACTGGATGAAATGAAACATGCAAAAGACTTTCTGGAAGAAGGGGCAGGGCTCTTTCTAAAGGAAAAGATGCAATCCTTCGACTTAGAGAAAAAAGAAAAGATAAAGCCTTTGTTTTCCTGGCGAATCCTTTCAGTCGCAGCTGTAATTTTACTGTTGATTGCCAGCTTTTTTTGGTTTAAGGGCCCTCTTTCAGGGCCCGAAGCGGTAAGTGAGAATTTTGAGCCTTATGCTGCTACTTCTCTTAGGGGAAATGCAAAAATGGAAAATCTCTTCAATCAGGCCGTACTTGCCTATGAGCGAAAAGACTATAATAATGCCATCCTTTTCTTTAGTCAACTCAATGCTGATGCCCCCAATTATATAGAATCACAATTATATCTGGGGAATGCCTTATTGGCGATAAAAGATTATTCTTCGGCTATCGCCCCATTGGAAATCGTAAGTACTAGCAAAGATATCCGCTATGCTGAAGCTGGGGATTGGTATTTGCTCCTTGCTTATTTGGGCAATGGTCAAGAGGAAGACTTTCAGCAATTGGCAGGCCAGATAGAGACTCTTTCCACTCATGGATATAAAGAAAGGATCAATGAGTTGCGAGCCCAAATGAAATGATCAACTGGCAACTTTCTCCCTTTGCTTCTCTGGTTTTGATCCGAATTTGGTGAAAGGCACAAAACGGGGAGTCCTACTTTGATATTCCCTGTATGCCGGATATTTTTCTGCGGATATTTCTTCGCTAAAATCAGAACTGCTTTTAAACAAAACCAGGAGGAGAAAAAATCCTGTGGCTGTCCAGTTGATCCAATTCCCGCTGGCAATCACACTGAAAAAATAAAATATAACCCAGACGCCCTGTTCTGCAAAATAATTAGGATGTCTGCTAATGCCCCAAAGTCCAGTATGGGTAAATCCTTTACCATAATATTCCCCTAAATCTTCTCCTTCACGAATTCTCCTATGCTTTTCTTCCTGGTATTTCCATTGTTGTTGATCAGCGATAGTCTCGTAGATAATCATGCCCAGAATAAGCGCCCCCAGAATATAATCCATCCATCCCAGAGCTCCTCCTTCCATACTTTTGACGATGGGCAAAGTCATGAGCAATACCAGACCCATTTGATAGAGAGAGATAAAAAAGAGATTGAATAAAACCCATTTCCATTCCGGTTGAAATTCCGGTTTTGCTCTAAGAATGGCCCAGCGATAATCCTCTTCTCCTTCCCAGAATTTCCAGGAATAGCCTCCTCTTCTTGCAAAGTTGAGGGTCAGGCGAATTCCCCAAATGCTTACAAGTACTGCCATAAGAAGCAATCTTGGTTCAAACCCTCCTTCTGCCGCAGCTACCCAAACATAGAGAATAGGGATCGTACTCCAGAGTTTATCTACCTGGCTGTAGTTTTTCGTCAGGCTGCTTATGATAAAGCAAAGAGCTGCAGCAATGAGGTAAATGTTTAGCAGTTTCCCGAGCGTCCCTGCCTGGAGGTTGCTCATAGGAGTATCAAAATTAAAGGCTAAAAGCGGGACGATAATAAGTCCGGTGATGAGTAGCAGTACAGTTCTCCACATGTTCTTAGAGTCAGGATAAAAAAAGACCCGTTCGAAAACGGGCCTTTGAATATATAATTTTATTCCGATTTTCGTAAATGCTAAAAACTTGAATTAGTTCAAATTCAGGTCATCAACGATACCATCGATCTTCTTTCCAAGTGCTTCATAAACTGCATCGAAATCAGATTTTTCAGCCATAGGAGCCTTTACACTAAAGTAAAATTTGATTTTTGGCTCGGTACCAGAAGGTCTGGCAGAAACTTTTGTCCCATCAGCAGTGATGAATTGTAGCACGTTGGACTGGGGAAAATCAAGACTAGATGTTTCACCATTCGTAAGATTGGTAGAAGTGAGGCTCTGATAATCCAAAGCCGTAACCACTGGCGATCCCTGAATTTCTTTGGGAGGATTGGCACGCATATCAGCCATCATCTGCTGGATTTCCTCTGCTCCTTTCTTACCTGTGCGTTTGATTGAAATCAGGTGCTCTCTGTACATACCGAATTGCTGGTAAATTTCCATCAACATATCAAAGAGGCTCAAGCCCTGGTCTTTTGCATAGGCTACTACCTCCGCTAAAACAGCGCAGGAAATAATGGCATCTTTATCTCTAACAAAGTCATTGACGAGGTATCCATAGCTTTCTTCTCCTCCACCAATAAACTCCATTTTTCCTTCCTGCTCCTTAAGAACCTGAGCGATGTATTTAAATCCGGTCAGGGTGTGGAAGGTTTCTACTTCAAAAGCCGTAGCCATTTCTGTCAAAAGATCAGTCGTAACTATGGTCTTGGCAATGTACTGCTTACCATTGAGTTTGCCTTTCTCTTTCCAGGCCTTCAAGAGATAGTAGATCATACAGGATGCTGCCTGGTTTCCATTCATCAACTGCCATTCTCCTTTATGATTTTTTACTCCGATCCCAACACGGTCTGCATCTGGATCTGTACCCATAACTAAATCTGCATCCAGATCTTTGGCCAATTGAAGAGCCATGCTCATGGCTTCAGATTCTTCTGGATTGGGATATACAACGGTAGGGAAGTTTCCATCCGGAGTAGCTTGTGCCTCTACTACATGTACATTGCTGAATCCTATTTTTTCAAGTATAGGAGGAACCATGGTTATACCGGTTCCGTGTATAGGGGAAAACACGATTTTGAGGTCGTGTTGATTTTTGATGGCTTCCGGGCTTACTACATTGGTAGTAATGGCTTCTAGATAGGGCTCATCAATCAAGGTTGTGATCCTTTCGATCTTACTTTCGTCTGCATCAAATTTTACAGCCTCAACCCCACTGATTTTCGCAACTTCAGCTACGATATTTTTGTCATGCGGTGAGGTAACCTGTCCACCATCATCCCAATAAGCTTTGTAGCCATTATATTCTTTGGGGTTGTGGGAAGCGGTAAGAACCACTCCACCTTTACAGCCCAATTTACGGATGCTGTAAGACAACTCTGGAGTAGGACGAAGTTCTTCAAAGAGGTATACCTTTATACCATTAGCAGAGAAAACTGCTGCAGTGATCTCTCCAAAGTACTGACTGTTATTGCGACTGTCATAGGCGATGGCAACTTTGATTTCTTCATCGGGAAAACTCTGGTTGAGGTAATTGGCAAATCCCTGGGTCGCCATACCGATGGTGTATTTGTTTACCCGATTGGATCCTACCCCCATGATACCTCTCAATCCTCCGGTACCAAATTCGAGGTTTTTATAAAAAGCATCCGTCAGTTCATCGGGATTCTCACTTTCCATCATACGCCGGATATCGGCTTTGGAATCTTCATCAATATTGCTGTTGAGCCAGAGCGTTGCCTTTTCTTGAATAGCAGGATCAATTACGATCATTGGATAGGTAATTATTTGTGTTAAAACCAGGTGTTGAATACCATGCAAAGGTGCAATATTTTTTCCTGATTTTTGGTGAAAATTATGCTAAAATCTAAACAAAATACATGCCTTAACTAAAAGGCAATGAAGAAGATATGATTTCTTAACCTTCGGGAGCCTTTAGTACCTCCAGCTGCTCAGGTCTGCTCCCTTTGGAGCATTGGATTGAACCCACTTGGTCCACTTGGGTATGAACATTTGATGATACCTCAGTCTGGACAATCCATTTCCACGAGTATGGTCTCCGTTCCAGCAGTGTTCAGCCCTGTCTCCGTAGTCAACTTCGCCGTCATAATAAGGCTCACTTGTATTTTCCAGAAACTCTTCGGCGAGATATACCGCATTATTAAGGTAGTAATTGTCCATATCTCCACAATAGATATTTATTTTACCTTTGAGTTTTGGACCTAAAGTCTTCCAATCTCTTTTCATAATATAGGCCAGGTCATGGTTTTCCTTCCAGTAGTTGGCCACCTCCTTATTGATTTTCCCAGTCTCCTTATCCCAAATACGTTGAGGATAGCCATCAGTTCCCATAGGAGAATAAACAGCTTCCCAAATATCCCACTGTTGACCAGATCTACCTTTCGTTCCCAGAGCCAATTCCCTTAGATTCATATTTCTTAAAGTGGCGTTTACCTTACCCAAAGAATCTCTAATTCCCGGCCTTTCTACCCGATTGAAATGTCCTTCTTCATAGTAGGCATTTTCATCCTCATAAAGATTTACCAGACAATATGCTCTGAAATCAATCGGATCCGGACAGGCTGCATAGCAAGTATTATACTCATCGGGATACTTTACCTGAACAGCAAGGGCTTCCCAGCCTCCGGTAGACCCTCCATAAACAAATCTTGCCCAGCCTTCTCCTATACCTCTGAATTTCTCCTCGATATAGGGAATCAACTCATAGGTAATTGCATCTCCATAAGGCCCGAGGTTCTCTGAGTTTACCGCATAAGAATCATCATAGTAAGGATTGGCGTGTTGAATCTCTATGGCCAGGACTCTAGGGAAGTTTGGCCCGGACCATTCCTTATAAAAGTCATAGGCAGATTGCTGTTGGATGATATTATATCCTTCTATTCCAAAGCGGCTGCTATAACTTGGTTCCAAATTTGGGTCGGGAGGGCTTGTACTGAAGCCTCCAAAATCAGAGGGGAAATGCCCATGCATGATTGCCAGGGGATAGCGGGCTTCGGGGTGTTCATCAAAACCTTCTGGTAGTAGTACATGTGCTCCCAAATACATAGGACGACCCCAGAACTCGCTCAACATCTTACTCTGAATCTTTATGTGTTTTATATATTTGGTATCCTTAGCTTCTTCTATAGGAGGAATTTCTTCGCTCATCTCTACCTCATAAGTTCCTGATGAACTGATTGTCATAGTCATAGGCTTATTCAGCAGGTTTCCCGGTGCTCGATTCCACTGTTGGCCTTCACCTCGATCATTAGGAAGTTTTACCGTATGTCCGGTTTTAAGGGCAAAGGTTTCATATTTATGAAGCAATGCCTGAACCTGATAACTGCCAGCCGGTAAATCTGCCAGAGAGGGGAGGGGATAGCCAAATGCCGATCCGTCTATAGAGATTTTTTCCCCTGGCTTCATCCCTTCTACATCAATCCCAAATACCTGCTGACTGCTAGCCCTGTCTGTAATTTGAAAGCGGGGCTCTGCTTCCTCATTGGTACTCAGCATCAATAATAATCGTCCATCAAATGCGGTGTCGCTAAGAGAAGGAGAAAAAGAAACTTCGAATACTGGCGCGGATTTTTGCGGCGAGGAAGTCTGACAGGAGATAAATCCGATAAAAATGAAAATCAGGTAGTAGAATGAGTAGTTTTTTGCGTGCATAGTGGGAAGAGGTTAAGTCATTATGATCAAATTAAGAATTTCCTTCGAAACTAAAGGGAAGATTTGAACGTCTGTTGTATATTCACACTATGAATGCTCAAAGAAATATAATTTTTCTAATCCTCCTCCTATGTCTTTCCTGTAGGAGTGGTCTATCGGATTTTGAGCAGTTTGTCAGTGGAAATTCCCGTTTTGACTATCACATCCACAATGCCCGTATCATGGACGGTACCGGGGGATCGGCCTATATGGCTGACCTTCTGATTCGAGGAGATAGCATTGCTTATATAGGCAAGGTTGATTCGAGTATGATTACCGTAAAAAGCTATTTCAATGCTGAAGGGAAAATTCTGAGTCCGGGCTTTATAGATCCACATGCGCATGGAAATCCTCTGAAAGATGGCGAGTTTCGCAATTTCCTGGCAATGGGAGTTACCAGCATTTGTCTGGGACAAGATGGTTCTCATCCTGCGGTTGAGAACCTTAATACCTGGATGAAGGAGGTGCAGGAGAAAAAACCGGGCGTAAATATCCTACCTTTTGTGGGACACGGGACCCTGAGGAAAATGAGTGGAATAAATTATTCTCCGGACCCCAGCGAGGAGCAAATGGACAAAATGATTTCCATGCTCAATGATGCGTATGTGAAAGGAGCCTGGGGTATGAGTACAGGTCTGGAATACCGACCGGGATTCTATGCTAAAGATCCTGAACTATTGGAATTGGCTAAAGTAACAGGAGATTACGGCCGTATTATCATGAGCCATATCCGAAATGAAGATGATGATCAGATCGAATCTTCTTTGAGAGAGTTGATTCGCCAGGGGCAATATTGTAAAGTTCATGTCTCTCACATGAAATCCGTATATGGGAGGGGAAGAAGGAGAGCGGAGAGATTATTGAATCTTCTGGATAGCGCACGTTTGAAGAATATCAGGATTACGGCGGATGTTTATCCCTATAATGCCAGTTATACCGGAATTGGAATAGTATTTCCTGACTGGGCTTTACCCCCCAATAATTTTGAGGAGGTAAAACGAGATCGGCGGTATCAATTGGAAGGCTTTTTAGTCAAAAAGGTCATCAAAAGGAATGGCCCGAAAGCTACCCTTTTTGGTACGGCTCCCTATGCCGGAAAGACCCTGGAAGAAGTTGCCAAGGAAAAAGGAAAGTCTTTTGAGAAGGTACTGATTGATGATATCGGGCCTTCGGGGGCTTCAGCTGCTTATTTTGTGATGAACGAAAATTTGCAGGAAAGGCTCTTGCAAGATCCCTTTTCCATGGTTTCCTCAGACGGAAGCCCAACTATGCGCCATCCGAGGGGATATGGGAGTTTTGTGAAAATTATCCAGACCCATGTCCTGGAGAAATACCTCTTTAGCCTGGAAGAAGCGATCTATAAAATGAGCGGTTTAACTGCTCTCACCCTTGGCCTGGAGGATCGAGGATTTGTCAAGGTTGGGAATAAAGCAGATCTCCTGGTTTTTGATCCCAATGAACTTCGGGCAAATGCGACCTACGAATCTCCGCATGAACTGGCTAGTGGGATAAATGCCATTTGGGTAAATGGAGAATTAGTCATGCACAAGAATCGCTTCGTCGAAGGCGGTAAGGGAAGAGTATTACGAGCAAAGTTCAAACTATAATCTATTTGCTGCTAATCTCTTCTTCCTGCAGTACTTCCCCTGTATCTGATACTGTACGAATATAAAAAAGTGCACCCGGCCCCTCCCGATGGCTGAAGTTGTATTTCAGATGCCTTTGTCCTGCATTCAGATGCTTGATCTTATACAAGACTTTTTTTAATCTACCTTCTGAGTCATATACCCCTATGCTTACATTATCCATTGCCTCCTTTGGATTCATGCGGTACACGCCCATGACATTCTTTTTAGGATAAATCTTTGGGGCCGTTTGATTCGCATCTGCCTTTTTCTCGGCTAAAACTTCTCCATTGCTGATTACTTTGATGAAAAAATCTTCATTGGGTGGCAAGAGGCATTTGGCTATATATCGTCCCCTGTGAAATCCTTTTTTGATGAGATGATCTGCTTTAATTAGAAAGTAGAGATTGTTTGCCTGATCAAATACCCCAATGTCAGCCCGGAGATCAAGGGAGGCTTCATAGCTCAGGATTGCTTCGCTATGAAACTCCCTCATGCTTGTGATACTATCTGATACTAATACTTTCTTTTCTGAAACAAGTCTCTCTCCCTCAAATAAGCGTAAGTACAATTCTGCACTATCTCCCAACGTATGACTTGCTCCAACTTTCCACTGATGGAAGCCTCTTTCGTAAAATCGGTCTTCAAAATACCTCCGGATTATGTTTCCTTCCTGATCCACAAGGATCAGTTTGGCTTGCTCAATATTTTCTTTCAACAATACTTCCATACTGCTTTTGATGGAAGTAATATGATGTCTTCTGGGGCTTAGGTCAAAAGATTCAATATCTATATTCCTCTCTTCGCTGATTACTTCTGCCAGGTTTCTGACCATGCTCGTATCCTCTCCATAAACATTTCTGATATCTTCTCGATCACTGATGGCCCAAACAGCTGATTGTGCACTGCTATTTTGATAATTTCCCTGATCAATGCGACCCACTAATTTGAATAAGGAAGGCTCGGCCATTTTCCCCAGACTATATTTTTCTCCTTTTGAGGGAGATGCATTTTTGGCCTGGGTACACATGGTGTAAAATTGCTTCTTCTTCTGGGTATTTGGACCGAGAGCGAGTGTCTGTCTCTGAGTAATGACCAAATCCTGGATATTTGAATCCTCACTGGCAAATATTTGCCCTGCAGGTATTTCCAGAGATACGATCTGCGAACTGGTGTTTTTAATAATTATCTCCAGGCATTTTCCTTGATATCCCCCCAATCCTCGAGGAGTGATTTCAATTAGTTTTTTCGCTAGAGCTTCATTCAGATCAAGTCTTTCCTGGGCGAAAGTTTGTGTGCAAATAAGCAGGACGAGGGCAAAGAACAGGGATGGAATTCTCATGTGTGCAAATTTCTTTTAAAATCTTTCTCTCATAAGCGAGCATTTCAAAAAAGTTACAGATTATTTAGTAAATTTTGAGTGAACTCATAATTGTTATTTCATCTATTACTGCTCATGCTATGACTACAAAAAAACAATCCAGAAGAAAATTCCTGAAACATTCTGCTGTCGCAGGAGTCGGGCTTCCATTAGCTATGACTTCCCAATCTTATGCAAATATTATAGGCGCTAATAGTCGCCTTAATGTAGCTGTAGTCGGCACAAATGGAAGAGGTAATGCCTTGATTCGCTCCGCAGCTGCTACGGATAATGTTCGTATCTCATATATCTGTGATGTTGATACACGCGCCCTGGAAAAAGGGATGAAAAATGCCGGAAAAGTTTCTAAAGGAAAAATCAAGCCAGAAAAAGATTTTCGAAGACTTTTGGATGACAAGAATCTGGATGCCATCATCATTGCTACCCCTGATCATTTGCATGCACCGATGAGCCTTTGGGCCATGAAAGCAGGCAAGGATGTCTATGTTGAAAAACCTTGTGGGCATAATCCATATGAAGGAGAGATGCTCATAGAGGCTCAGAAAAAATATGGGCGCACCATTCAGATGGGCAATCAGCAAAGATCTGGGCCCAAGTCGATCAAAGGGGTTCAAATGATCCGCGAGGGAAAAATTGGCAAGCCTTATAATGGAAAGGCCTGGTACCATAACACCAGGGGAAGTATCGGAAAAGGCGTGAAGGCTCCTGTACCTGACTGGTTGGATTATGAATTATGGCAAGGCCCTGTTCCTCGCATGCCCTATCAGGACAACCTGATTCACTACAATTGGCATTGGTTCTGGCATTGGGGCACCGGAGAAATCTGCAACAATGGAACCCATGAAATTGACATTTGTCGCTGGGCCCTTGGCGTTGATTATCCAACCAAAGTGAGCTCTTCAGGTGGACGCTACCACTTTGAAGATGACTGGCAATTTTATGATACTCAATATGCCAGTTTCGAATTTGAAGGAGGAAAAAACATTGTGTGGGAAGGCTTGAGTTGTAACGGACTCAATACTAGAGGAAGAGGGCGGGGAGCTATCATCCAGGGGACAGAGGGTTCTATACTCCTCGATAGAAACGGATATATTCTTTATGATAAAAAAGGCAAAGTAGTAGAAGAAGAAAAAGAAGAGCAAAAAAGCGCTACCACCAATACGGTTGGTGCTGGTGCTCTGGATACCTTCCATATGAGAAACTTTGCCGCTGCAATCAGAGATGGAGCCACCCAGGCTTCCAATATCGTCGAAGGACACAAGAGTGTACTCATGTGCCACCTGGGGAATATCTCTCAGAGAGTAGGAAGAAGTTTGAAAACCGATCCTAAAGATGGAAGTATCCATGGAGATGCTGAAGCGGCTCGTATGTGGAGCAGGGACTATGAGGATGGATGGGATATGGTCGTTTAAGTGAAAAATAAATCCGATTGAGAAAAAATCCCGTATATGTCTTATCTGCGGGATTTTTTCTTGTTTGATTCATATACTCTCTATATTGCAAGCTAAATACACCCAGGTAGAATAATAGGATTGAAGGCACTCACACATATTGAAAAACAGATCGTCGAACTACTCCGTCAGGGAGACAAGTCCGCGATCCGTATGATCTATGAGAACTATTCAGAGGTTCTGTATGGAGTGATCTTTCAAATGATTAAAAACGATCCTGAATCGGAGGATGTCTTTCAGGAATCTGTCTTAAAGATTTGGCGATTTGCTAAATCTTATGATTCGAGCAAAGGGCGTCTATTTACCTGGATGGTAAACATCTGCCGAAACACTGCCATTGATAAAATGAGGTCGAAGGGATTTAAAAATCAAAATAAAATCCAGAGCAAAGAAAAGCTCGTAGATATAGCGGAGAGGATAGGAGAAGAAGGATTTAATCCGGACCAAATTGGCATCCGAGAAAAGGTAGCCAAGCTGGATCCGAAATTTTTAGCAGTAATTCAGGTCGTATATTTTGAAGGTTATTCTCATGCGGAAGCTGCTCAGAAACTGGAAATACCCTTAGGAACTCTGAAAACGAGGGTGCGACAGGGACTGAATGAGTTGAGAAAAATTATGAAAGAATAAGATGACGGATCCGAAGGAATACATATCGTCCGGTATACTGGAACTCTATGTGAGTGGGAAGCTAAGCGAAAGCGAAGCGGATGAGGTGCGTCGTATGGCTGATAAACACCCAGAGGTGCAGGCAGAAATTCAGGCGATTGAAGAAAGTTTAGCAGCACTCGCTCCTGTTTTCAGTAGAAAACCTCAAAGAGATTTGCTGGCAGGAATTATGGATCAGATCGAAGAGGAAACCCCTGTCATTAAATTAGGAGATGAAAATTCCTCTTCCGGCTTTAAATTCCGATGGATGGCCATAGCTGCTGCCATTGCCTTGTTGATAAGCCTTGCGATGAATTTGTTTCAGTTTCGACAGATTCAGGATGCGAATAATCAAATAGCCAGTCTTGATCAAAGGATCGAGGAAATGGCTATAGAGAATGATGTCTTTGCCAGCCAAATTCAAAGAAGTAGTACCCAAATAAAGATTCTGACAAGTCCACATTATAAGGAAGTGCTGATGACTGGGACTGTTGCCTCGCCTGGCTCTTTGGCTACTGTTTATTATAGCAAATCAGACAAAAAGGTATTCCTCAATACCGGTAATCTTAGTAATACAGATCAGAACAAGCAGTTTCAGCTTTGGGCCATAATTGATGGTAAGCCAGTCGATGCAGGAGTTTTTGATCCCGCAGAAGGCTTGATCGAGTTGAATCCCATGGAAGGTGAAATAGCAGCCTTTGCTGTAACCCTCGAAAAACGTGGAGGCAGTACTACTCCAAGTCTGGATATGATGTATGTCTCAGGAGGACTTTCCTGACCCACTGCCTCAAGCCTTCACTCCCTTAACCTTTGGTGTCATGGAGTGCGCGCAAATCCTTAAACAATCCGTGTCATCTCGAGGCTGGCTAAAGAAAGGGCTTATGAGCGCCGAGAGACCTTGCATTTATATGAGATCAAATAAAACATGATCTCTCAGCCCACAATCCTTCTCACATTCAAACTTCGAGATGACCAAAGGTCGGGCTAGCGGGTTGTTTCTCTTTGGAGAGAAACGGGGAGGTGCAGCGGAAGAGTTAAATTTTTTTCACCCATTTTAAATCCACTTCACCACAAGCTCTCGTAAGTAGCTCGAATTCTATTTTACAACACTTAATCGAAGCTAATTTATGAGAGCAAAAATGACCCTTGCCCGAATGCTAAGAACCTTCAAACGAGGGATAAGCTTAGCTGTTTTGGGCAGCCTGCCTTTCCTGCTTCAGGCATCCAGCCATCGAGAAGCTCCGCTGATCGCCAATGATCCCCTTGCGGACAATACCGATGTCTATGCCTTTCGAAGCCCTGATGATCCCAATACGGTAACCCTCATCGCCAATTATGTACCAGGTGAACTTCCTTTCGGAGGCCCCAACTATAATTCTTTTGGTGAAGGTATCCGTTATGAAATCCATGTTGACAATGATGTAAGTACGCCTGGCGATGACATTATTTATCGTGCAACTTTTACCCAGGTGAATGAAGATCCGACAACCTTCTTCAACATTCGTTTGGGACAAGAAAACCTGAAAACCAGCTATGTCCTTGAAAGAAGCATAGACGGAGGAAATACTTTTCAGGTGATCGTAAGCAATGGCATTGTGCCTCCACCTAATATTGGGCCGCGCTCTATCGAAAATGGAGTAGTGGGTTTAGGTGCGGCTAACTACGAAGCCTTGATTCAGGCAAGCATTGCAACTGCCACAACAGGAGAAAAAGTGTACTGTGGTCCGGCTGATGATCCCTTCTACGTTGATCTCGGAGGAATTTTTGATCTGGGGGATTCTCCTCGGCAGAATGGAGGACAGGTAAGAGATGGCTTGGCGAAACTCAATACGCATAGTATTGTGATTCAAGTACCTATTTCTACTTTGCAGAAAGATGGCAAAGATGTTTCTCAGGCCACAGATATTCTGGATGGTGATTTTGTAATTGGCGTATGGGCTTCGGCTTCCCGTCAGCAAATCCAAACCCTCAATACAAATGGTACGCTAAGCAATTCTGGCCCCTGGATTCAGGTTTCTCGTCTGGGGATGCCTTTGACCAATGAAGCGGTTATTCCGATTGGTGAAAAAGACGATTGGAACTCACGTACTCCTTATAATGAAAATCCTGCTCATTTTGAGTATTTCTACAATCCTGAATTGGCTCTTTATATGGATGATGACCAGTTTGGAGGTGCCGTTCCTGCATTTTCAGCCTTGAGGATTCAGAGAAATTCCTTGGGAGCCTTTGATTTTGGAAATGGAGAGGATGGATTGTTCGGATTAAAAGGAAGCTCTGCAGTAGCTGGTACGGCATTGGATGATGCGATTTTCGGTAGCCTGCTACTTCCCGGACCTGGCAAACCTCGTTCAGTGGATATCTGGCCTGCTTTCCATACAGGTGTACCTAATGTGATTCCCTATCAATTGGCCACTGGAAAAAATGGAAATCCTCTGGCTGCAGGCAAACCTTTCGTCAACAATTTCCTACCCAATGGTGGTGATATGCTGCGACTCAATATGGCGGTTCCAATTACAGACAGAAATGATCCTGCGTTTAGCTCGAATGGATTGATTACTGCTGCCGTTTTGGGATTGACTGATCCTGCTTTTGCCGGAAATACCAATTTGCAATTCATTCCAAATATGGATGGTTTTCCCAATGGTCGAAGATTGGAAGATGATGTGACTCGTATCGAATTACAAGCTGTTTCGGGAGTAGTACTTGCAGCCATCGGCCTTTGGTATGATGATTTTTCTGCCGGCAATCCTAATGCATCCCCTGTAACAAACCAATTGCTCAATGTGCTTCAATATTCTACCGGAGTTGAAAGCAATGATGCACCTTTTAAATCAGTATTCCCATATCTGGCTGAACCCTGGAGAGGAACCGAAGTCTCCAGATAGCCGACTCACTTAGCACATTAAAATCACATGATGAAAAATATGAATCCCTATAAATTTATAGGGGCTGGCATCTTACTGTGCCTACTCGGCTGGTCCTCGCTCTTCGCTTCCAGCCATAGAGAAGCCCCTCTGATCGCCAATGATCCATTGGCCGATAACACGGATGTGTATGCATTCCGTAGCCCAGACGACCCTAATACGGTTACCCTGATTGCGAACTACGTTCCTTTCCAACTGCCTCATGGCGGTCCCAATTATTATCAGTTTGGTGAAAATATCCGCTATGAAATTCATGTTGACAATGATGTGTCGACTCAAGGGGATGATATTATCTATCGTTTTACCTTTACCAAGGCCAATCAGGACCCCACTACTTTTTTCAATATCCGTTTGGGAGCTGAAAATCTCATGACAACCTATACGGTAGAAAGAAGTACAGATGGGGGAGCTAGTTTCCATAGCATTCTTTCCAATGGAGTTGTTCCGCCTTATAACATTGGACCTCGTTCTATCGAGTCTCCCGTAGGTTTGGGTGCTCATGATTATGCTTCCCTGGTTCAGCAAGCTATTCATACCACTTCTGACGGAGAGAAAATCTTTGCAGGTCCTTCGGATGATCCTTTTTTCGTGGATTTAGGAGGAGTTTTCGATTTGGGAGATACCCCTCGCCAAAACGGAAGGCCTAAGGATGGAGTTGCTTGTTTGAATGTAAGCACCATTGCTATTCAGGTTCCTATTTCTCTTTTGCAAAAGGATGGAAAGGATGTGTCTCAAGCACAAAATATCCTGGACGGTGACTTTGTGATCGGTGTATGGGCAAGTGCCAGCCGCCAGCAAATCAGAACCCTTAATACAGATGGAAGCAGCAGTTATAGCGGAAATTGGGTGCAGGTTTCTCGATTAGGAATGCCTTTAACCAATGAAGCAGTAATTCCAATCGGCGATAAAGATGAGTGGAATGCTCGTACGCCCTACAATGAAAACCCTGCTCACTTTGAGTATTTTTTCAATCCTGAATTAGGCCTGTACATGGATGATGCCCTCTTTGGAGGAGCTGTTCCTGCCTTTTCTCCCCTACGTATCCAAAGAAACTCTTTAGGAGCTTTTGATTTTGGCAATGGAAATGATGGATTGTTTGGATTAAAGGGTTCAGCTGCTGTAGCTGGAACTGCCCTGGATGATGCCATTTTCGGAACCCTCTTGCTTCCGGATGCGGGCAAGCCTCGTTCGGTGGACCTTTGGCCTACCTTCCATACCGGTGTACCTAATCTGGCTCCTTATCAGCTGGCTACCGGAAAAAATGGAAATCCATTAGCCAATGGAAAACCTTTCATCAATAACTTCCTGCCTAATGGGGGAGATATGCTTCGCTTAAACATGGCGACGCCTATTACAGATCGCCATGATCCGGGCTTTAGCTCCTTAGGATTGGTAGCTGCGGCTGCTTCGGGTTTGGTTGACCCAAATTTCGCTTCATCTCCTGCCCTGGAATTTATTCCTAATATGGATGGCTTCCCGAATGGTCGGAGATTAGAAGATGACGTTACCCGCATTGAACTGCAGGCAGTAAGTGGAATCGTATTGGCTGCAATAGGTCTTTGGTACGATGATTTCGATCCCAACGACCCCAATGCTTCACCTGTAACTCAGGATTTGTTGAATGTTTTGACTTATACAACCGGAATCGAAGCCAATGATGCGGATTTTCGCAGGCATTTTCCCTATGTACAATTGCCCTGGTCTGGAACCGGCAAATGTAGCGGAGAAGCTGTGAATTATACCCAGCCCGATGTACTTGATCCTACCCAAGCTATCTCCAGTTTTACCCTGGTGAATGCAGGAAATAACCAGGATGTACAGATGCTGGAAGATGGTGATACCCTCTACATAGACCAACTGCCAAGATCGACCTTTAGTGTAAGAGCCAATGCCAATCCTCAGGTCGTAGGAAGTGTAAAATTTCAGGCATTGGGGCAGAGTCGAGTAGAGAATGTTTTTCCATACTCTTTGTTTGGTGACAGAAACGGTAATTATACCGGCATTCCCCTAACACCCGGCAGCATACAAATTACTGCAACTCCATTTTCCAGAAGGAGTGCAAGAGGCACAGCAGGAGTACCCTTGAGTATTAGCCTGACTATTCTTCAATCTGCCAATCAGCAGGCGGTGAATAGCTTTACCCTGGTCAATGCAAGAAATAACCAGGACATCGGTCCACTGACGGATGGAATGACCATTGATTTGGCCAGCCTACCCAGCAGAAGGCTCAATGTAAGGGCGAATACCAATCCGCAAAGAGTAGGAAGTGTAAAGTTTGAGAGCTCCAGAGGGAATCGGACGGAAAATGTTTTTCCTTATGCCCTTGGCGGAGACAGAAACGGGAACTATTTCGATGCCCGATTGAGAGTGGGAACGCATAGAATCAAGGCGACTCCTTATAGTCGTTCGAGTGCCAGAGGAGATAGAGGGATGTCTTTGGAAATCACCATTCATATTGTGGATTCTCGAAACTCTTCTTATCAGAACGATACGAATCTCGAAGGTCCAACTTTGAGCCTGTATCCTAATCCGGTTGTGAATGAACTTCAACTTTCATTTGAAAACGTTGAATTGCCCGGAAGTGTGCAGCTTATCGATCTCACAGGCAAAGTTCTGCTGTCTCGAACCTATGATCCAGCCAAGCAGACTTCTCTGAATATCAATGTATCCGAGTTCCCTGCAGGTATTTATCTGATAAAAACCCAAAGCGGAAACTGGTCCAAAGTCGAACAAATAGTCAAGCAATAAGCATTATTTCATGGAATGTCGGTCTCGTACCGGCATTCCCTTCATCCTTCTTAAAAACCATATCATGAAACGATTCAAACAAATCCTCATCTATATACTGACAATAAGCCTATCCCTGGCCCTCTTGTATTCCTGCATGGATTCGAAAGCGCATACACAATTCTTTTCGGCCTATGATGCCCACAATATTCCTGAATTATTGGAAAGGAATGCGGGTTTGGGTTCTGCTGAAGAGCGGCAGAATAGCCTGAATATTTATGCCGGGCTGAAAAATGAATTGGCAAAAGATCACATGAATATTGATGCTCGCCTGAAACTCATCCAGCTGTTTATGTTGGAAGCCCGGGTGGGAGGAGAACATGGATATTACTATCCCAAGGCCCTGGAGCAAATTGAAATCATCCTTTCCTTTAGCCCCCCAAAAGAAGATCGTTTTTACGCCCTTTCTTTAAAATCAGCTATCCTTTTATCTCTCCATAAATTCCCTCAGGCCCTGGCCGTTGCTACCCAGGCGAGAGAACTCAATCCCTACAATGCACAAATTCATGGGGCTTTGGTAGATGCTTATGTAGAATTGGGGGATTACAAATCGGCGGTAGAGACTTCGGATAAAATGGTTTCACTAAGGCCTGATTTGAGGTCTTATGCACGTGTTTCCTATCTGAGGGAGATTCACGGTGATGTGGAAGGATCCATAGAAGCCATGCATAGAGCCATCCAGGCAGCTTATCCCGGTTATGAAGAAAGCGCCTGGTGTAGGTTGACCCTGGGGAATCTGTATGAAAACTATGGGAGAATTGAAGAAGCAAGAATGCAATACGAGCAAATCCTGAAGGAAAGAACAGATTATCCTTTTGCCATTGCAGCTTTAGGAGATTTAGCGGCCAAAGAAGGTAAATATGAAGAGGCAAAAGAATTATTGGAAAAGGCCAGCAGCTTTATTCCAGAATTCTCCTTTTATGAATCCCTGATCGGAGTCTATACAGAACTGGGAATGGAAGAAAAAGCAACTTCAACTTTGGAAGAAGTTCTGATAATGTTGGAGGATGATACGGAGAAAGGGCACAATATGGGGATGGAATTTGCCCGCCTGTATCTGGAAGAAATTAAAGACTATGACAAAGCCCTTTCTTACGGGCTGGAAGAAGCACGAAGCAGACCTGAAAACATTGATATAAATAAACTCCTTGCCGGAATTTACTTTAAAAAAGGGCAATGGGAGTTGGCACAAAACCATATCCAAAAAGCCGGAATTACCCAAAGCAATGATCCCGAGTTCCTTTGTTTGAAAGGATTGATTCTAAGGGAAATTGGAGAAGAAAAAGCAGCAAAGCAACTACTCAAAAAAGCACTCGATAGTAACCCCTTTCTTCCTGAGATATGGTTGGAAGAAATAGAGGGATGATTGACTTTTTATCTTGAAACTCAGATTGAATCACTGAGTCTGGCGTGCTTTCTCTTTAGAGATTGCACGCTTTTTGGTTTAGGGTAAAAATCGGGTATCCTGCAACGAAAATTTAGCTCTTCCCGTCTAACAATAGTAGATAACCAATAAACACAATGCCTGCCTATCAGAAAATTTTTCTACGATCTGTTTAGATAAAAAAATGACCTGCGTCCTATAAGTTCGAAGGTTTTTTCCATTCATCCATTTCGATTCCGATGTGGGCTGCATGCTGTGAATGCTATGCAGTACGGGAGAAGAATGTCTTAAAACAACCCTAATTATTTTGAAAACCATGTCAATCCACAATCAATACCCCCAACTAGTCAAGGTCCTCTTAGCACTCGGTTTCATTTTTAGTCTTAGTGCATGTGCAGATCAAGCTATTGAAGAAATTGTGCCACTTTCCCAAGATTCCCCCATAAGCTCTTTCCCTGATGAAATTACTCCTGAAAACTGGGAAGTCTTTATCAATGCCCCCCTTGAACTTATCGAAGAATTGAGAGCAAAAGAGATGGCTGAGAATTCCCGAATTCTTCATCCGGAAGTAGGTGATAAGGAAGGAGTATTTCTGGGTAAAACAGATCGAGTGTACCTGATCAAAGGTTCGGTGAAGGCTTATGATGGAAACTGGAGAGATATTGCGAATGTGCAGATCGAATCTGATGGAAATGTCTCTATGAGCTTTCAGAATCAGGGAAATCGCAGTTATAACTACCTTTTTGGTGTATCTGATCCGGCCCCTATCTGTATGAGTTACCTCACAGAACAAGGCAATGGCCTCAGTTTGCTTGATCTGGTCCTGATTAAAAAACATATGTCAGGAAGTAATCTCTTCACCAAAGTCAGAGAATACCTGGCTGCAGATGTAAATCGGGATGGACTGATAAATGATGTAGATGTCTTTCATATCGAAAGCCTCCTACTGGAACGGGAATCAGAATTGCCTGAGACAGACAATGTTATATTTCTGAGTGAAGACCAGCTAAGCAGCGCGCAAGCCCTGGTAGATGCCGGAAACTTTGATGATGCCAGCTTGAGAGAGCTTGGCAGAACAGCTGCATGCCAGGATGCTGCGCCGAATCGCTTCCTGATAAAATCCGGAGATATTAATGGAACCGCAGTTTTCTAAGGCTATATTTAGCGGTGTAACAAAAGCCATCTGTAGCGAGATGGCTTTTCTTTTTGGATTATAGGTAGGAGAAAGCTAGAGTTGCTCTACCAAAGCCATATCGATGGTACGCCTTTTCATATCCGTTCCGGTGATTTCAACCCGCACGGGATCTCCCAATCTTAAGCGAGTATCCGTATCCCTGCCGACCATAGAATAGGTCGCTTCATCGAAGGCATAATAATCATCATCCATGCTATGGGCTGGAACGAAACCTTCACAAAGATTTTCCTCCAGTTGAACAAAGATTCCAGACTCAATTACCCCTGAGATAATTCCATTAAACTCAGCACCCACTTTATCCTCCAGGAACTCTACCTGCTTGTATTTTATGGATGCTCTCTCAGCTTCGGCTGCAGTTCTTTCACGATCCGAACAATGCTTACACGCTTCTTCCATCACATTGGGATTTTCCCGATATACCTTATTGTGATAGTTGGTGATAAGGCGATGCAACATCAAATCAGGATAGCGACGGATCGGACTGGTAAAATGAGAATAAAACTCAAAACCGAGTCCAAAATGCCCCACATTATTGATTGAATAAATTGCCTTGGCCATAGATCTCACAGCGATGGTTTCTATGACGTTTTGTTCGGGTGAACCCTTCACTTTGGACAGCAAGGAATTCAATTTGTCAGAGGTGTTCTCACTTCCCTGGAAATCCACCTGATGCCCAAAGGCTTTCACAAATTCCTGCAAGCTTGCAAGTTTGTCTGGATTGGGATGGTCATGGATTCGGTAAACCGAGGGTAGGGGAGGATTCTTTTGAAGTTGGAAAATATGACGGGCAACCGTTCTGTTTGCCAGCAGCATAAAGTCCTCAATCAAATGATTAGAATCTTTCATCTCCTTCTTGATCACGCGGATGGGACGATCATTTTCATCCAGCTCGAATTTTACTTCATTACTTTCAAATTCAATACTTCCAGTTTTCATCCGCTTCGATCGTAGTTTTTGTGCCAGATCGTGCAAGATTCCCATCTCCTCTTTAAAAGGACCTTCTGATTTTCCTTCTATGACATCTTGAGCTTGATCATAATTGAAGCGATGATCTGAATAGGTTACGGTTCTGCCCACCCAATAATTGACCACTTTGGCACTTTTATCCATTTCAAAAACCGCCGAATAGGTCAGTTTTTCTTCATGTGGGCGAAGAGAACATACTTTATTAGAAAGCTTTTCTGGTAACATGGGAACCGTACGATCTACCAGATATACTGAGGTGGCTCTTTTAAAAGCCTCCCTATCTATAGGGCTATCAGGTTTGACGTAATAGGATACATCTGCGATGTGAACCCCAACTTCATAATTCCCATTTTCCAGGACCTGAAAAGAAAGAGCATCGTCAAAGTCTTTGGCATCATGCGGATCTATGGTAAAGGTCGTTACCTTACGCATGTCCCTCCTTTGCTTGTATTCTTTCGCAGGTATTTCTTCTTTGATTGCCTCGGCTTCAGCTTCTACTTGAGGAGGAAAACTAGGATCAAATCCGTATTGGAAAAGGATGGCATGCATCTCTGTATTATGCTCTCCGGCTTCCCCTAATACCTTTATGACCTCTACCTCAGGAGATCGATTCTCCCAATTCAAAAATCGGGCATGTACTTTCTCTCCATCTTTGGCACCGTTCAGGTTTTTCGGAGCAATGTAAAAGTCCTGTTTGATTCTTGGATCGTCCGCAAGCAGAAAGTAAGAACCGCCAAAACCTTCTTCAACTACCCCGACAAATTCGGTTCGAACTCGCTGGAGAATCTCCACTACTTTTCCTTCAGGCTTTTTGTCTTTGCTACGTTTGCTGATGCGTTTTACTTTGACAAAATCGCCATGTAAGGCCTTGTCTATATTTTTGGGGTGAATGTAGATATCCGGTCCATCCTCCATGAGAAGATAACCAGCTCCACTTCTTGTTACCTCTATTTTTCCACTAATAAGTGTAGATTTAAAGAGGTATTGATATTTTCCTTTATCCAGATATTGAACTCGACCATCATCCGCTAATGCATCCAGGTATGATCGAATCTGATTATTGGTCAAATCTGACCAGATTCCAGTCAGAGAGGCAATTTGTTTACTCGAAAAAGCTTGTGATTTATTTTCTTTGAGGAAGCTCAAAATTCTTTTTTCCATGAGCTTGTTTCGTGCTGTTTTGCTTCCTCTGTTTTTTCCTTTTTTCGTAGTGTGTTTGTTTCTTTTTTTCTTTCCTCCTCTTGAGGAAGATTTAGATTTTCGTGACATGTTTTTTGTTTCTGTTAAATAGTAAATGGTTGTGTTGTACTGTTAATAATCGCCCACGGGCGTAATTCAAGGTGGGAACAATAAAGGCGGGTAGGGCCGACTCCACATTCAATATCCTCATCAACTCCTTCGGCATAGAAGATTTTCACTTCTTATATCGATTCTTGTAGTAAAAGGTTACAAGGCTGATCGCTGCAAATGTAAAAGAATTGGGGAGGATTCCCAAAAAAGGCTGCGACAGACCCTCGTCTGTCGCAGCTCAATTGATCAAAACATACCTGTATTTCAAGCTTCCTTCCTGAGGAAGCATTTGCGCATATTATTCTTCAGGTACAAAAATGAGTTTCTTGTTTCCTTCATCATAAAGGATTTCCAAACGCTCATTCTCCATAGTGTAGTTTCTTGCCGAATTAAGGGCTTCCCAAAATCCTGCGGCCCAATCAGGCTCACCTCTTTGGCCTCCGGTTATCTCTGTAAATGAGATACTTCCATCACTTTCAATCCTGTATTTTCCCTGAATAGCATTGGTTACTGTCTGGCCGAAGAAATCACCTTTTTTGCCATTGTCATCAAAGGTGATCACGACCGGTCGAGCGATGTAATCAGGTTCTGAGGCGATCTCGCCATTTTCTACATTTTCATGAAAAGCGTATTGCCAGGTACCATTGAGACTTCTGGCAGGATCAGATTCGGTACAGGAAAAGATCAGGTATGCCAGAAGGCTGATCGAGACCAGCATGGGGAAATGCGGTAATCGGTAAGAGCAAGACATATAATTACGTATTTCAATAAATTACGATTTAAAGTAAATACTGAAATTGCGTAATTAAAATCTGATTTTAACGAAAACCTTTCCTGCTTTTTTGCCTAAAAAGCGGCTGATTTCGGAGCACGAGGGAACATGATGACGTCCCTGATATTGCTCATACCGGTTACAAACTGGATGATTCTTTCAAATCCCAATCCAAAGCCTGAATGGGGGGCACTTCCAAACCTTCTCAAGTCGAGGTACCACCAGAGTTCTTCTTCTGGGATATTCATCTGCTCCATTTTTGCCAGTAATACATCCAATCTTTCTTCACGCTGAGATCCACCAACTACTTCTCCAATACCAGGAAAAAGAATATCCATAGCACCTACGGTTTTCCCATCCTCATTAGCCCGCATATAGAAGGCTTTGATTTCTTTGGGATAATCGATCACAACTACTGGCTTTTTGAATTTCTTCTCTACAAGGTAGCGTTCGTGCTCAGATTGAAGATCGATGCCCCATTCAACCGGATATTCAAACTTGCCTTTTTTATAAGGTTTGGAATTGCGGAGAATATTGATGGCATCTGTATAGGTGATTTTCTCAAATTCGTTGTTAACGACAAAATCGAGGGTATCCATCAGGCTCATGATCCTGCGTTTATCGGCAGGAAGATTTCTTTCCTCTTTCTCTATCTTGTCGTGCAGGAATTGGAGGTCGTCTTTGCAGTTTTCTAAAGCAAAGCGAATTATATACTGCAGAAAGTCCTCTGCAAGCGCAATATTGTCATGGATATCATAGAAAGCCATCTCTGGCTCTATCATCCAAAACTCAGCGAGATGTCGGGTTGTGTTTGAATTTTCAGCACGGAAAGTAGGACCAAAAGTATAAACCTTGCCGAGGGCTAATGCACCTACCTCAGCTTCCAATTGTCCGGATACGGTAAGGTTGGTTTCCTTTCCAAAGAAGTCTTCTTTCCAGTTAATTCCTCCCTCTTCTGTCAAAGGAGGATTTTGTAGTGGCAATGTACTTACCCTGAACATTTCTCCTGCTCCTTCTGCATCACTCCCGGTAATGATGGGCGTATGCATATAATAGAAGCCCCGATCATGATAGTATTTATGAATTGCATAGGCCAGGTTGTGGCGAATGCGGAATACAGCTGCGAAGGTATTGGTACGCATGCGGAGATGCGCCTTTTCCCTAAGAAATTCCAAACTATGCTTTTTAGGTTGGATAGGATAAACCGCAGGATCAGCTTCTCCCAATACTTCCAGGCTTTCAGCCAATACTTCTACGGCCTGGCCTGAACCCTGAGATTCGATCAGTTTACCTGTAACTGCAACACAAGCACCTGTATTGATTTTTTTTAGCAAATCTTCCGAATATTGCTCAAAATCTACTACGACCTGAAGATTATTTATAGTTGATCCATCATTAAGGGCGATAAAACGATTGGCGCGGAAGGTTCTTACCCAACCTTTGACCAGCACACTCTGTTCTTGTGCTTCTTGACTTAGCAAGTCTTTGATTTCTGTTCGTTTCATGATGAATCAATTATATAAAAAAATACAGGTCGCAAAATTGCGACCTGTATTTCTCAGAATCAAGCGATTTGTTGAAATCATTCCTCTACAATGAGAAAAACATCCTCATCGCTTTTCTTCATATAATATTTTTCACGTGCCAGACGTTCTATTTCTTCACTTTGGGTCATTTGATATGACCGTTTCTCAAGCTCTTTGAGTGATTGCTCGTAGTAATTCCTTTCTGCCCTCAGCTGTTCAATCTCCTGCTGCACTTTATACCTTGAAGTCAGCTTAAATCTGTCCAGAAACAGCATCCATACCATAGCAAATACCAAAACCATGTAGTATTTGGTGTATTTGGTCTGTATGAGCTTTAGACTGTATTTCCCTACGAGTTTTCGAAATTTGTCCATTTCTACTGGTTTTGCTGTGTTATCTCGTTGATTTTCAATCTACTAGATACCTTTATTGAAGGTAACACTTCAAATATAGGTGCTAATTGCCTAATAAGCAAGCCTATAAACTAAAAATCAGGCTATTTTCCCCATTCAAACATAAGTTCCTTAATCTATTGAAGATTTTAGATAGATTAAAGTATAAAGAGAATTATTTATAAGCGCGATAAATTTTTTAGCTTAAAATTCTTCCTTATGAAAATTAAGCATTTAACCATTTTCATCCCCTATTTTCTGTATTCGTGCCTAATTTTTAGTCAGGATTCTCTTACTCGCTCCATGCCAGTAGGACAAACCGCCATAGATATTGATACCGTTGAATATAGCAATGGTGTCGTATATGTAGGTAATTTACATAACAAGGCTCGACATGGCTTTGGTTCCCTGGTTTCTCCATTTGGAGATACTTTATATGTGGGGAACTACCAATTGAACCAAAGAGATGGTACCGGAAAATATTTCTTTAAGAATAAGAATGTATATGAAGGTGATTGGGAAAAAGGAGCTATGCATGGGGTCGGCAAAATGCATTATGCCAATGGAGATACCTATGAGGGAGAGTGGAAAGAAGACCGAAAACACGGTTTTGGAAGCTTTACCTATAAAAATGGAGATATCTATGTAGGCGATTTTGTCAATGGAATTCGAGAGGGTAAGGGTAAAATGAGCCAAAAAACCCAGGTATATGATGGCGATTGGGTAAAAGGAGCCAGAGAAGGCAAAGGCAATCTCATTATTGATGCCGGAGGAAGCAAAGAGGAATATGTCGGTGGTTTTACTGCTAATCGGTATAATGGACATGGAACCTGGAAGTACACCCGAGGCGATATTATTACAGAATATATCGGCAATTGGGTAAATGGAGATAGAATCGGAGAGGGGCAATACATCATCAATGGTCGAACCCTTGAAGGAAACTGGAAAAGGAATGAAGCCACGGGAACAGGTGTAGGGGTAGGAGGAGAAGGAATCTACGAGGGCGAGTTTTATCGAGGCTTTTTCCAGGGAGAAGGAAAATTTACCTACGGAAGTGGAGAAGTTTATGAAGGTGCCTGGATCAGAGGTAAAAGACAAGGGTATGGCGTATTAAGCTATACAGATGGTAGCCGTTACGAAGGATACTGGCATATGGATCTCCAAAACGGAGAAGGAACTATCATCGCCAGTGATGGGAGTAAAAAAATTGGAAAGTTTAAGGATGGAGAATTAGAAGAATAATCTCCTTTGAAAATATGTAATTTGCAGGTGAACACTAAATTCTTAGTGAATTGCCTGCAAATTTCAATTTATACGAGCTTCTTGGAGTCAGTGAAAAGGCTAGCCAGGAAGAAATCAAGCTCTCCTACCGTAAGCTTGCCAAGAAATACCATCCGGATACCAATCCCGATCCGGATGCCAAGCAACAATTTCAGGTGATAAATACCGCTTACAGGACATTAAAGGATCCTTTTAAGCGAAAAGTCTATGATTTAAGTCGAAAGGGTGGGGCTATTCTCAACGTCCAAAAGACAAGACCAGCTTCAGGTCCAGCTTCGGCAGACCAGATGACACAAGAAGAAATTAGAAGAGCCTATTGGAACAGTCCTGCAGGTCAGCGCAAACGGAAAGAATATGAAGATGCAAATAAGTGGGTCAAGCTACTTTCCAAAATTCTTTTGTTTCTTTCTATCCCGATTGCATTATTAGTTATATATGATTTGTTTTTCCCTTTCCGCCAATTCGACAATGATCCAGATAGAGCCAAACCCTTATCCTATATGGTATTGGGCCTGGTCAGCATCCTTTGGATTTCAAAATCTAAGAAAGAAGCGACTGGGGCTATGGGATTTTTTCTGATCATTCTATTTATCGCTTTCCTTTCGATTACCTTTTAAAAAACGATTTAGCCTTAAACCGACATTGCCAGATAACTTTACGCTATATGACCTCCTTGGACTCAGCGAAACGGCCACTTCTGCTGAGATAAAAGCTGCCTACCGAGAACTGGCTATGAAATACCATCCGGACACCAATCCTGATCCGGATGCTCACAAACAGTTTGTCGCAATCAATGCTGCCCATGAAACCTTGAGTGATCCTCTCAAGCGGAAGATGTATGATTTGAGGAGAAGTGCCGGGGATATTATTTCAGGTGCTCCGAGTGGCCCCAGACGTCCCGGGCCAGATATGCGTGCAGAAAATGTGGATCATGAAGAAATGAGGCGGAGGTATTGGGCGAGTCCTGCAGGCCAACGGAAAAAAAGAGAGATGGAACGGGAAGCATCTTTTTTTGATAAAGTCAGGCTAGGACTACGGATCATTTCCATTCCCCTGGCAGTCTTTTTTATCCTGATCCTCGCGGAAGGTTGGTTTGCAAATGAGATCAGAGATCAATCCGTGGTTTATTTGGGAATGAAGTTGGAGGAAAGTGGCAAGTTCTATTCACATTACCAGATGGGGGAGGAGAGTTTTAGAGTAAATGCGGCTTTTGAGGAATGTATAGATCCAGATAAAGTACTAAATATTCGAAGAGGAAATTTCTTTGGGATTCTTACTGCCGTTGAATTAAACAAGGCCTGCCGTCAGGGTGAAAGTTGGATTGATCCCAATCAAAGCCTCTTTGGTGGACCAGGTTTTCTCCTGTATCTCGGCTTGATTTTGATAGCTGCTCTTTGGAGCAAGCAGGTTAAGCTTGAGTTTATGGCGGGTTTTGGTTTCTTTCTGCTGGCAATCACAGGAATAATTGTCATACTTTTTCTCAGATTATGGGTCTGAGTTCTTAAATGCTGCATATATTTGCAGGCCTTAGCCAAATTAAAAGAAAAATGAGCCAATCAAGCGGGGTAACAAAAGAGATCAAACCTATTGCCATCCCACAGGTACATGATCGATTCTATCCATTTTTTAAAGACCTGACCCAAAACAAAACGGACATCCATGTCCTGGATGTGGGTGCAGGACATGGAGCCTTTACCAAAAAGCTGCATGAAGAAGGCTATCAGGTTTCGGCTTGTGATCTTTTTCCTGAGATTTTCTACTATGATCAGGTAGAATGTAAAAAGGCTGATTTGACAGAACCTTTACCCTATGAAGCGGAAACCTTCGATATCATCATTGCCATAGAGGTGATGGAGCATATTCTCGACCATGAGGTCTTTTTCTCTGAATGTAGCAGAATACTTAAGCCGGGAGGTAGTCTGGTTATATCTACACCCAATATCCTTTCACTGAAATCTCGCTGGCGCTTTCTCTTTTCCGGCTTCTTCTATAGCTTCAAACCCTTGCAATTGCGCAATAATGATGGGTTGCAGCATGTTGCTTCTCTCACCCTGGATCAGTATCACTATTTGGCCATCAGAAATGGATTGAAATTGGGGAGAATAGAAGTGGATAAAAGACAAAATACTTCTCGTTGGCTGCTTTGGCTATATCCCTTTATCTGGCTTTTCAATAAGCGTCGAAAAATGGATTTGAATATCCATAATAATATGAGACTGCTGACCGGCAGGATTTTATTCGCACAGTTTCCCAAGGCATAAGGTTAGGTCTGTGATTTGATCGAAGGGCGAGGATAGCAGTTTCGCCTAGGGATGTTTTGGAGCAGATTGAATCAGACGATTGCTATCATCTGCTAGTAGGCCGGACCTCCTTGTCAGGCTGAGCGAAGTAGTAGCAACTAAATTATATGGAATCGTATGTAGGTCCCTCCGTAAGGTCGGTATGACAAGGGATTTGTAAGTTGAGATGACAGATATTGTGTAATAAAAAAAGCCTCCACCAGTGGTGAAGGCTTTTTTATATTTTAAAAGCTACGCTTAGGCCAAAGCTTCTTTTACTCTATCTGCAGCTTCTGCTAAAGTGATGGCAGAGGCAACTTTAAGTCCAGACTCATCGATGATTTTAGCACCCAATTCTGCATTGGTGCCTTGAAGTCTTACGATGATCGGAACAGGAATCTCACCGATGTTCTTGTATGCTTCCACAACTCCATTGGCAACACGATCACAGCGAACGATTCCACCAAAGATATTTACGAGGATAGCTTTTACATTGGGATCTTTGAGGATGATGCGGAAACCTTGCTCTACGGTTTCAGCACTTGCTCCACCCCCTACGTCCAGGAAGTTGGCAGGATCACCTCCACTCAATTTGATCATGTCCATAGTAGCCATGGCCAATCCAGCTCCATTCACCATACATCCTACATTTCCATCCAGTTTGATATAGTTGAGGTGGTATTTTGAAGCTTCTACTTCCAAAGGATCTTCTTCAGCAGTATCTCTTAATTCTGCGAAATCCTTGTGGCGGTACAATGCATTACCATCAATACTCAATTTACAATCAACTGCTACTACTTTGTCGTCGGCAGTTTTGAACATGGGGTTGATCTCCAACATGTCAGCATCCGTACCTTTATAGGCATTGTATAGCTTCATGATGAACTTCACCCCATTTTTGAAGGCTACTCCAGAAAGTCCTAAAGCATAAGCAAGCTTTCTTGCCTGAAATGCCTGAAGACCTACTGCAGGGTCAATCCATTCTTTGACAATTGCGTCAGGATTTTCCTCAGCAACTTCTTCAATATTTACTCCTCCTTCACTAGAAGCAATAATCACATCTTTGCTGGTATTTCTATCCAGGGTGATGCTAAAATAAAATTCTTCTCTTTCGCTTTCGCCGGGGTAGTACATATCCTGAGCAATAAGGATTTTGTTTACTACACTTCCGCCCGTAGCTTTATTTTGTTTGGTAACCAGGGTTCCTCCGAGGATTTTACCTGCGATTTCTTTTACTCCCTCAACTCCTTTCGCTACAACAACCCCATTTGCACCTGTTTCTTTCACGACTCCTTTTCCGCGTCCACCCGCATGAATCTGGGCTTTTACTACGAAAAATTGTCCGTCTGGACTATCGTAAAGGTTCTCCGCGGCAGCTACCGCTTCATCAACAGTGGTGGCAACTACCCCTTCCTGGATGGGTACACCATAGGATTTGATCAATTCTTTGGCCTGGTACTCGTGAAGTTTCATATATATTGTATTTGTTATCTGGCCGCAAAAATACTATACATCAGAGAGATAACAAATAGGATTTGTGAAAAATCCCAATCCCTTATTTTGCCAGGTGGATATAATCCTCTATCCGCTTTTTTCTATTGCGCATCCGAAGCATCATCCAGAGATCAAATAAGTAGAATCCAGCCAGTACCAGCAGGTTTATCCCGATCTTATAACTGAGTACTTCAAACATGTGCTCATAGTCACGAATAGCAATTCCACTATGGGCGGTAAGGCTTATGTATCCAATATTGAGCAAATAGAAGCCGAGCAGGGCTAGACGATTGATATTTTCTGCAAGATTTTCATTCTCTCTGAAGTAGTCTTGGAAAAAAACTTTGCCTGTTTTGCCAAGTATGTTTCCTACAAAAAGAGTCAGTAACAAGCTGAGTAGGATATAGATGAGGTAGGTGCCGAGGGTGAGAGTCATGATATTGAGATTAAGCGTTCAGTACTTTCAATTTATACTGAAAGTTTTGTAAAAGGTTGCATTTCAGACTGTTTTTCTTTCTGGTTTATTTTTTGCGTATGAATAGGAGAGGGGAGGAAAAGATTTTAGTGGGATGAAATAAAGGAGCTAAAGAAACGTTTAGTATTTAAATGTTGATAAATAAGATTGGCAAATATCAAATACTTGTTTATTTTTGCATTGGTAAATTACGAAATATTCAAATAAATAATTTATCTACATCTTAATAAGATTTTTTCCAACAAATAGCTCAGGACTGAGCCATCAGATTTCTTGAGCTATCCTTAATTTAGCCGCCTAATGAGAGAGAGATACGTAAGTGTTTCTCTTTCATTCTTTTTGGGCCAGAGTAATTGAAACAGCGAAGCTTTCATTGTGATAACCCAATCAGCAAAGCTGTCATTGCGAAAACTCAACCAGCAAAGCTGTCATTGCGAAAACCCAATCAGCAAAGCTGTCATTTCGAAAACTCAACCAGCAAAGCTGTCATTGCGAAAACTCAACCAGCAAAGCTGTCATTGCGAGCTCTAATCCTGAGCGAAGCAATCCCCTTAATTCAAATAATGCTTTCGAAGTCAAGGAGATTGCTTCGCCCTTCATAAGGACTCGCAATGACAAAGGGTGGTGAATTTCCTTCCTTTCACCCAGCTGAATTTGAACTTGAAACTTGAATTTGTACTTCTACTTCTACTTCTATTCCAAATTCTGCCCCACAGACAAAAAAAAAGCCCCACCAAGGTGGAGCTTCTTTATTTTATAGGAATACCTATTGTACCGCTTCTTTCATTTTTGCATGATCTGCAAGAAATTTTGCAAGGCCTTTATCCGTAAGTGGATGCTTGATCATACCATCTATTACTTTCAAAGGCATAGTCGCTACATCAGCTCCGGCAAGTGCACAGGCGCGCAGGTGTTGATTATGACGGATACTTGCAGCCAAAATCATAGTTTCAGTTCCGTAATTATCAAAGATTTCACGAATTTCACGAATCAAGTCCATTCCTTCCTGACCGATATCATCCAACCTTCCAATAAAAGGACTCACGTATTTTGAACCCGCCTTAGCTGCTACCAGGGCCTGGATAGGATTAAAGATTAAAGTAGTATTGATCTTGATGCCTTCTGAGGAAAGGGTACGTATCGCTTTTACGCCTTCCTTGATCATAGGAATTTTAACTGTGATATTGGGGTGGATTTTCACCAATTCTCTTCCTTCCCTTACAATCCCTTCATAATCTGTGGAGATTACTTCCGCACTTACATCGCCATCTACTTCTTCACAAATTCGCTTATAATGTCCCATTACATCAGTGATTCCCTCTTTAGCCATAAGAGAAGGATTGGTCGTAACGCCATCTAATACGCCCATTTGATTGGCTTCCCGGATGTCATCAAGGTTAGCGGTATCAATAAAAAATTTCATATGTGGGTTGATTGTTATGTTCTGTGAATTTCTAAACTGCTGCAAATTAAAGCAATATCCCCATAAATTCAGGAATATGATGTCCATTCTCCGACATCTGTCCTTCCATCTTCAGCAGCTATATAGCAATAGGCTTGCCATCAAAATTATTTCACCAACAAAGTTAGTCTTTTGATGGTTAAACATGTATTAAGATTTTACAATATATTTGTGAAGAAAAATAAACAGGAAGGACATTCAATGAAACTAGAAGAGGCTATTAAACAGAAGACTCCTTTTAAAAGTGTCTACCAAAAAGTAGCAGTAAATCTCTTTTTTACTCACAACTGGATGAATCAAATTCAGAAGGAGTCACTTAAACCCTTTGGAGTAACCCTGCAACAATATAATGTCTTACGGATTTTACGGGGACAACATCCCAAACCTGTTTCTACTTCCGATATCCGAAGTCGTATGTTGGACAGGATGTCTGACGTCTCTCGCATTATCGATCGATTGTTGAAGAAAGATTTGGTGGAAAGGAAAATTTGTAAGGCAGACAAACGACTGGTAGATGTGGTCATCAGTAATGCAGGCCTCGATCTTCTTACACAAATAGATGGAGTTCAGGGCAAATTGGACGGAATCCTGAGCAACCTAAGTCAGGATGAAGCTGATCGACTCAACGAACTCCTGGATAAGCTGAGAGGATAATTTCATTTTCCCCTTTCCCTGCAATCATTTCATAAATACTTCACCTCTGCTTCAGGTATTTTTTTAACTTTTGAAAAATATTTGAAATAGATGACCAGCTCATATTCCAATGAACTCCTCCATCTCCTGCAGGAGATGATTCGTATTGAATCCGTAAATCCTAGTCTTTCTCAAGAAGGCAGTGGCGAAAGTCAACTGGCCACTTATTTGGGGGCATATATGGCATCCTTTGGCTTGGAGGTACAATATCAGACCTTTGCAGATGGGCGAAAAAATGCCATAGGCATCTTGAGAGGGAGTGGAGGAGCTAAGAGCTTACTGTTCAATGGACATATTGATACGGTTGGAATTACAGACATGGACATCGATCCTTTCGGCGGAGAATTCAAAGATGGTAAGGTCTACGGAAGAGGCAGCATGGACATGAAAAGTGGAGTGGCAGCCATGATCCAGGCAACGAAAATAATTGCGGAATCTGGTGAGCAGTTGAAAGGAGATTTGATTGTAGCTTGTGTAGGGGATGAGGAGTTTTTGAGTAAAGGGACCGAAAAGCTTTTGGAGGATTTTCGAGCAGATGCTGCCATCGTTACCGAACCTACAGATATGCAGGTGATGCTTGCTCATAAAGGCTTTGTCTGGACAAATTTGAAGGTTCATGGAAAAGCGGCTCACGGAAGTCGTCCTGAAGTTGGGAAAGATGCAATTTTAGAGGCTTCTTACCTTTTACAGGAATTGCTCAAATGGGAAAATGAAGAATTGCCTAAAAGGAGTCATCCTTTACTGGGGAGACCTTCTTTACATGCTTCCATTATCAAAGGAGGAACAGAGATCAGCGTATATCCACATCTTTGTGAACTAAGTGTAGAATGGAGAACCTTGCCGGGAGAAGATAGAGCTTTTGTTGAGGAACAGTTGAAAGAAGTCATTGCCCGTGCGATAGTCGCATATCCGGACTTGAAAGTTGACTATGAAATGGATGTTGAACGGCATCCCTTGGAGGTTTCCAAAGAGGCCGAAATTGTCAAACTACTAGATCAATGTTTCGAGCAAAGTCTTGGAAAAGCAGCTCAACACGGCGGTATAGGCTTTTGGACAGATGCTGCTCTACTTTCTCAGGCAGGCATTCCTTCTGTTATTTTTGGGCCAAGCGGAAAGGGATTACATGGCGCAGTTGAATATGTAGATTTTCAATCAGTTGTAGATTGTACTGAAATTTTGAGAAAAACTGCCCTTGAATTTTGTAAATAAGACAATTTTTTGTTTTTAGATGTCATAACCTGCACTTCTATTAGAAACTATTACACACTATGCAATTCAGCCTAATTCCTCAAGCAGAAGGAAAGTTTTTATTTCAGGTACAGAATGAAGCAGGTGAAGCTATTCTGGATAGTCCTGTTTTTCAAAATCGAGAAAATTGTGTCGCCAGTATACGGGGATTTGTAGATCAAATTCGCGACCCTGATGCCATCAATCTTCAGGAGGAGAATGGCAGGTTTTATTTCGAACTCAAGGATGAAGCGGGTGAATTATGGATGAAAAGTCTGGAATTCGATTCAGAAAATGACTTGAGTGAGAAAATTCAAAGACTCCGCACACAAGCAAATGACAATACCTCCTTTGAGGTTAATATGCGGAGACAGCGGACAAACCGACGGATGCCAAGCCTGCCCAAGGAGATAAACTTCGCCGAACTTTATGACTTTAGCTTACTGGCCCGCTCCAAAAAATTAGGATTTCATACGCTCAAGAGTAAGAAAAATAATAAACACTATTTCCTGTTCAACAATGAGCAAGGGACTCCTATTTTGTATAGTCGTTCCTTTAATACCGAGACTCAGCGAGACAAACGGATTCGGGCGATCATCAAGCAATCCAGGAATCCACGGAAATACGAAATCATCGCAGATGCCGGAGGAAGCTATTTTATTCTGAAAGGCAGTAATGGAAAAGAAATTGCCAGAAGTGGGACCTTTCCGGATGAAGCAAGTGCCCAAACAGCCGTTTCCTTTATACAGGAAAAAGCTCCTTCTTTCGAAAAAAAGTATCCAGAACCTCCCAAGGCTCCTAAAAAAGCTGTAAATCAGTACATTTTGGATCAAAAAGGGGGAAGTACAAAAGTAGGTTTCGATGCCTTCAAAGGCGCGGAAGGTTTACATTATTTCCATTTCAACAATGAAGAAGGAGAAGCTTTACTATTCAGTGAAGGCTATTCGAGTACTCGTTCTCGAGATAATGGGATCAAGTCATTGATCAGAAATGCGGGACTTGCAAATCGCTTTGAAAAAAGAGAAGCGGATGGCAAGCCTTACTTCATTATTCGTGCAGGTAACCGACAAGAAATCGGCAGGAGTAAATTCTTTGATTCGGCTCTGGATATCGATGCAATCATCGCCTGGCTTAGGATTCAAATTCCCCGATATGCAGCCGAATATGGCGTAAGCCTGAATACGGATAATCTGGACGAAAGCTTCAAAATTGAAGTAGGTAGAGAATCTGAAGAAAATGAATTACCTCCTGTAATTATCCCTCCGGGTGGTGATGGAATAGGAATCCTGGATGGGAGTGCGGACAAATCAGATGTGCATACACATGTTCCTGACCATATCGACCTCAAAGACGAGCCAGAGCCGGAAGCAGAGGAGGAAGAAAAAGCGGATAAGAGTGATTCAGGATTTTCCTGGTCAAAGATTTTGCCCTGGCTATTGGTTGCGGCCTTGATCATGCTGCTGATTTGGTTGGCTAGATCTTGTGGTGAAGAGGCTGCTGTAAGTCCCGTTAAGGAAGATCCGAATAATAGACCTGTCATTTCTTCTACGGAGGGAGCGGAGAGTAGTACTTCTTCTGCATCATCTAGCGAGGACGGAATGATAGAAGGGGAAGAGGAAAAAGAGGAATCCATCGCTAATAAGTCAGAGGGAGACGAAATTCTGCGAAAAGAGGGGGTTGGAGAAACTTCAGATGAAAGTTCTGAATCAGAAGGAAAAGAAGAAACCGAAGATTTAAGGGCAAGTTCGGATGCCGGTGCTGCTACAGGCCTGGGAAAATTTGGCTTCCCTACTAATTCTATCCTGGCGAAAATGGAAGCATTCTTAGCAGGAGGAGCTAGTGGAAAATCTCCCGTTTACATTATGGATCATGCCCGTTTTCCCTACAATTCACCCAAACTCAATAAAGAGGCAGAAGCAGAACTGGATGATTTAACCAAATTGCTGGGAGCGTATCCAGGGGCGAAACTGGAAATATATGGACATATCGATTTGAATGAGAACGATTATTATTCCGGACCTTTTGCGGAAGATTTTCTCACCCTTTCAGATATAAGGGCGCGCTGTATCTATCGAAAATTGATCGAAAGAGGAGTGCCAGAAGAGCGTCTTAGCTTTGATGGATTTGCCAATAACAATCCCCTCAAAAAGGAGAATGATCCGATCAATCGTAGGCTGGAATTGGTCCTGATTAAATAGTTTTTAGGCCTGTTGCAATTCTATTACGGTTACTTCGGGCCATATTCCCACTCGTCCAGGAAAGGCAAGGAATCCAAATCCTCTGTTGACATATAAGTATTGTTCGGCTTCCTGATAAAGACCTGCCCATCTGGGGTAGCGGTATTTAACCGGGCTCCATTTGATCCCGGGAATTTCAATACCGAATTGCATGCCATGGGTATGACCCGATAGAGTCAAATGGATTTTTTGCTTGTGGTCCAGTACCTTTTGGTCCCAGTGAGAGGGATCATGGGAAAGAAGCACTTTCACAGGTAGTTCTTCTACACCTGTCAGGGCTTGATCCAAATCACCATATTTAGGAAATCCACCTTTTCCCCAATTCTCTACCCCCAGCAAGGCGATTTTGTCTCCGTCCTTTTCAAGAATGCGGTTTTCGTTTTGCAAGAGTTGAAAGCCCATCTTCGCATGGTTTTCTTTCAAGCGATTGAGGTTATCAACTTCATCTTGTTTGGAGGGCCAGTCTACATAATGACCATAATCGTGATTGCCCAAAATAGAGTATTTGCCAAAGGGAGCATTGAGTACATTGAAGGCATCTATCCAGGGCTCAATTTCGCTTGCCCGATTGTTTACCAGATCTCCTGTAAAGGCGATGAGGTCAGCTTTTTGCTCATTTACTAGCTCTATTCCCTTAAAGACTTTCTCCGGATCATCAAAACTCCCGGAATGGATATCCGATATCTGAGCCAGCTTAAATCCATGGAAAGCTTGTGGCAACTCTGGTATTTTTAAGGTAACGTTTCGTACAGTAAACGCATATTTGCCACGGGTTACACCATGCATTACTCCTAAAAAAGGAACAGCGGCTATACCTAAACCTAATTGCGTTACAAATTTACGTCTGCTTTCCATACCATTGCCTTTTGCCTCAGTTTCCGCAGCAGGTTTTTTATCCAGGAAATTCAATTTCTTAAGTATCCATTCCCCAAAACGAAAAACATCCTCTGCCAGCATGACCAGCACAAAAATAAGTTGAGGGATCATAATAAGGAATAAAAGCGCATTGCTAACGGCTGCTATTCCCTGAAATTCCCGATAATTGAATCCGTAGACAATCACCAGAATAAATACAGCCAGGATTTTGGTGATGCTGGCAACCAGGGCCAGAATCCGCAATCCTTTTCTTAAATGGGCTTTTTTGATATCCTTGATGATACTTTTTAGTCCGGAATAGGAAATGAGGTCAAGCAGAAGGAAAAATCCGATCAGTATGGCGAAAAATATAATTCTTGACATAGGTAGCTGGAAGGCTCGTTTTGATTAATTAGGATCGTGGAAGTGCTGCTCGGTAAAAACCTTATTCTTTGTTTAAACCGTTCCAAAGGTAAAAGGTTGCGTAAGCTTCCCAACCTTTCCAATTTTCTGCTAAAGAATATAATTCCTCAGAGCTGGGTTTTCTAACCATTTTCAATCTTTGCTTTACCGCATTTTGCAATCCAGCATCTCCTACGGGATAAGCAGAGGGGATTCTCAGGCATCTCAACATTACATAATTTGCTGTCCAGGGACCTATGCCTCTGATCTTACATAATTTTTTTTCGATCTCTTCCGCTTTACCCAATTTCTGGAGATTTTCTATGCTTAAATCTCCCTTTTCCATCTGATTGGCTACCTCAATTAGGTACTCTGCCTTTCGACGAGAAATGGAAAGTCCCATCAAATCCTCAATTTTTGCCTGCATGATGGCTTTAGGCTCTGGAAAGCTCCAATAATTTTTATCTCTATAAAGCAAAGAGCTTCCATAATTCTCTATCAATCTCTTTTTCATGCTGTAGGCGAAACTCAGGTTGACCTGTTGTCCTATAATGGCCCAGGAAAGAGCTTCGAAGAGCCCGTGAACCCCAACTACTCGCAAGCCATACAAAGAGGAGCTAAGAGGAGCCAGGAGCCCATCTTCTTTTACCAATTGATAAAACTTGTCCAGGTCCTGATCAAGGTCAAACCAAGTGGAAAGATATTCAGGGAGCAAGTCAGCCAGGCCTGAAGAATATTCGTGTAGATTGAGCTGAAAGTGATCTCCATCGTGGATAAATGAGATCAAACCACTTTCTCCTTTCCATTTCACCCATTTCCAAACCCGATCTTCCTCCACATAGTGCAAAAGCTCTTGTGGACTACGATCCAGATGTTTAAGGATGTGATTGAAATTGAATATAGAAGGAGTGGGGATTTCGATTTGCATGAAGCGAACTTAATAAAAAAGCAGCTTTCTAATCGGACCATCATTGATCTGCAGAAAATACAATCCTGATCCCTTAACCCGAGTACCTAATTGAAATACATTTTTTCCCGGATGCAGGAAACTTTTTCGATCTAAAACTACTCTACCTTGAACATCTCTGATCAATATGCGGATAGGGCCTTCCTCCATAAGATTGGCTTCAATGGAGAGGGCTTCACCGGATTGAAGAAGATTTCCCTTCATCACCAGACTTTCGGTATCCGGTTCGTAATAGGTGCAGGGATCAGCCAAAAATTGCGGATAGGGGAAATTCTGTGCAAAATCTCCCAATGCATCATCTGTCCCAAACCAGGAACCCAAACCGTCTCGTGCCGCATAGGACCATAGCATAGTACCCATATAGCCATTTTGCCAGGCACGTTCTAGCATCTCCTCCGGTTTATAATGCTCCGAAACCACAGGGGTTTCTCCAATCAATACAGGCTTATCCGAATGATACCAACTGGCTCCTTTGAGGAAGGGATCATAATTCTTTCCCCATTCTTTCATCCAATCGAAAAAGTGGATCTGGTAAAAATCCAGGTAGGCGAGGGGATCGTCGTAGGCATTTTGTAAAGCCTGGTCTGACCACAGAAAATCTTTATTCGGATTTTCCTTGAGATTTGCATTCCACATTAAACTGGCAGAACCAAGGGTGACCAAATGATCACAATGCTCATGAATGGCTGCTGTTTGCATAGCTACAAAGCGTTGAATCTCTGCTAACTCTACCTGGCCTTCATGTCCTCTTTTTAGGTTCTTGACGGTCCATTCAGGTTCATTCATGATCTCCCAGGCGAGGATATTGCATCGATCTGCATAGCGCTGGACCATGGGAATGAGCACCTGGTCAATATAGGACTGTGTTCTTGCTTCATCCCGGATCAAATCCGGAAATTCTTCTGCCAATTCAAAACTCCACAAACAGATGATCAATTTCACCTTATGATTCGCGGCCCGTTCGATCATGTCATCCAGATGATCAAAGAAAGGAGCATCCAATCCTGTGACGAAAAAGTTCTGATCGATCTCAGGAGTAGCTCTTGCATCACAGTGAAGCCAGAAACGAGCTGTATTTACTCCTTTTGCTTCAAGATTGCTAAATACTTCTTCGAAGAAAAAGGGATCATAGCCCACTCCTTTGCTCGGATGCAGCCCTATATCCCAGCCGAAATTGTTCCAGGGGATATTGATTCCGTTTATATAAAAAGGATTTCCGCGAAGATTTAATAGAGATTGTGCCTCCAGCTGTTTGAAGAAACAGCTCGCGAATATGATTAAGGAAAAAAGAAGTCCAGAGCTTTTATTCATAAGAAAATGGGGAGGATATCACTCGGATATGCCAACAGGTTCCTTAGGAAGCACGTATACCCCGGGAGGAAGATCCAGGGGAGCGTCCGGATCATAGTCGATCCCTCCATCGCCACCTCCGCCATCCTGGCTACTATCATTGTTGGTGTCATCCCTGGAAATTTGTGCCTGTACAGTGGGACGACTGTAGGTTCTGATCAGATACAGAACTCCCACCAGAGCAGCAAATACAAAGAATGCGATAGATAAGGACAAAAGCATGATTAAATTAATTATTAACGTTCAGCTTCATCAGAGGAACCCAAAACCTCTTGAAAAGAGGAATCAGATTGTCGTTTCTTATAATTCAGACTATTAAAATACGTAATATCCTACTGTTATGAAAACGATTCTTAGCCTACTTTGTTCTTTGGTCATCCTGGGGACATTATTCCTTTTACTAAAAAGGACCGTCGAGCAAAGCAGGAGGAAGACTTCCCTTTATAAGCATAAATCTGAACTTGAAATTACCCCTCAGAGCTATGCGATAAAAGAGGATTTGAATCAGGAGCCAGAAGCTGATGCGGAGTGGGAATAAAAGCATGCTGAAAGGTAATTGAATCCTCTATAAAGCCAGATTTATCCTTACATTTGAATTGAAAGAGAAGACCCAATGGATATTTTTCAATACTACTTGCAGACTCCGGTTGCGACAGGAATTTTCATCATTACCATTTTAACCAGCATCCTGGCATTTCGGGATGGGGTTCTGATGTATAAATTTATCTTTAATCCCTACCGACTTGTCCACCAAAAGGAATATCAAATGTTGTTTAGCTCGGCCCTTATTCATGGCAGCAATATGCATTTGATCCTGAATATGCTGGTCTTTTATTTCTTTGCATTCAGTCTGGAGTCTATTCTTGGTAGCTGGCAATTTTTTGTGCTTTACTGGGGTTCTGTTGTCCTGAGTCATATTCCTCGTTTGATTTCAGAGAAAGACAATGAAATGTATAGTGCTCTGGGAGCTTCGGGCGGGGTGAGTGCCGTTGTCATGAGTATAATTCTGATTCAACCGGATATCACCCTGAGTTTATATTTTCTGATAGATATGCCGGGCTGGTTACTGGGATTGGGGTATATGGGCTATAGTTTCTATGCGGCCATTTACAAACCCCATGATAAAATCGGACATGATGCACACCTCTGGGGAGGTTTGGCGGGCTTGGTTCTCACCGTATTACTCAGGCCCCGAACGGCAGCTGATTTCTTTGAGTGGCTAGGCTTATAATACGCCCCTCTGATAATTTAATGATACGGTAATATTATATCTCTTACTTTTGTCGAGAGATAGATCTGATGGATATGAGTACCTCTTTTTTCGCTTATATCTGATGTTTAGGGTAAAGGGCACTACGACAAATTTATGTTCTAAGGCCGATTTGAATTTGAATAAGAACGAAGAAATATCCTCATATACAACAGGTAATACAGAAGACTCTGGACTTGATGCCCATGTATTGGAAACAGCTTCTGGAGGAAAAAGTCAGATTGCCTTCACCATCTTGAAATTGCTGGGGGCTATCTATATATTTCTGGTTTCCCTCAAGTTGATGAGTGCCGGATTAGGCCTTTTGGGGGGAAAGATTGCCGAAAACCTGCTAAGCATTACCACCTTCCCCTTCATTGCCCTATTTATTGGAATTCTTGCCACTGCCATAATTCAGAGTTCTTCTACCATTACCACGATCATTGTGGCTTTGGTTGCAAGTGGGGAAATTTCATTGGCCAATGCGATCCCCATGATCATGGGTGCAAATATTGGAACCGCTGTAACCAGTACCATAGTTTCTCTGGGACATATTGGCAATCGAGATGAATTTGAAGGAGCAGTTTCCGGCGCCTCTGTTCACGATTTCTTCAATATCCTCATCGTAGTGATTCTACTACCCTTGGAGCTTTTTACAGGATTTTTGGAAAAATCATCCTTGCTTTTCGCTTCCTGGTTTGAAATAAAAAATGGGATTGTATTTACAGACTCCCTCTCTCTACTTACCAAAAGCAGTGAATGGATACTCGCATTATTCAATAACAATCCTTATATGGGATTATTTGGAGGGGTGCTCTTACTCTTCATTTCCCTTCGACTCCTCACTTATATTTTGAAGAACCTGCTCGTAGGCGTAAGGGAGCAGAATATGAATAAATATGTGTTCGGACGTCCTTTTCGGTCTTTATTGATGGGTTTCCTGACGACAGCCGCGATTCAATCCAGTTCAGTTACTTCCTCTCTGATGGTTCCTTTGGTTGCGACCAGAAAGGTAAGCCTGGAAAGAGCCTTCAACTTCCTGATGGGAGCCAATATCGGTACAACCTCTACCGTTATCATTGCTGCCTTATTTTTGGGAATGGAAGGGGGAGCTTCAGCTTTGGCCTGTGCCTTTGTCCATTTACTCTTCAATCTATTTGGTGTATTTCTTTTATTTCCTTTCGAAAAATTAAGGACACTTCCGGTAAATTTGGCTAAAGGCCTGGGGAAATATGCTCGCAAAAGCAGATTTTATGGAATCGCTTATGTGATAAGTGTATTCTTTATCATTCCTTTTATCCTGATTGCCATTACCACTGACTTTTTATAAACAAAAAAAGCCAGAACCTGAGGCCCTGGCTTTTTCAATTGATTGATATTTTTTAGATAAGCTCATCTACAGCTTCTAATGCTTTGCTGTATTCTGGCTCTTGTGCGATCTCTGGAACCAGCTCTGAATAAACGATGTTATCAGCTGAATCAACAACAAATACTGCACGAGCAGACAAACCTTTCAATGGGCCTTTCAAAATCTCGGTATTGTACTCATTGATAAAATCACTGTATCTATAGTCAGAACCAATGATTACATTCTTGATTCCCTCAGTCTCACAAAATCTATTCATCGCAAAGGGAAGGTCTTTGGAAATAACGATTCCCTGAACCCCTTCTCTTTTACTGAGTTCTTCATTGAATTTGCGGGTTTCCATTTGGCAAATCCCGGTATCAAGACTAGGTACAGCAATCAATACTTTAATCTTACCATTGTAATCATCGAGGAGACTCGCTTCGCTAAGATCAGACCTCACAAATGTAAAATCAGGTGCAGGTACGCCAGCCACAGGAATATCATCCTTGATTGGAAATGGTGCGCCTTTGAGTGTGACAGATGCCATGTTTTTATGTAATTTAATCGTGTGGAACAAAGGTACTGAATAAAACCTTGTTGAAACAATTTTGTTAGGTTTTTGTAATTTTTTCCTGACAATTTCGACTTACGTTACATAGGGTGAGTCTTTCCTTGAAAGATCCCCGATCTATGACGGAAGAAATGCAGAAAGAGGCATTTGTAGAATTGGTTGAGAAAAACCAGGGAATTATCCATAAAGTATGCAATATGTACTGCGATAGTTCCCAGGATAGAAATGATTTGTTTCAGGAGATTCTCCTGCAACTCTGGCGTTCGTATGCTCATTTTAGAGGAGATTCCCGCATTAGTACCTGGATGTATCGTGTAGCCTTAAATACGGCTATATCGGGCCTGCGTAAAAGAAAAAGAAGAGAAGTCGAACAGGGACTAACCGAAAGAGAATTCGAACTGGCGGCTTCTGGTCCCGATCGGGAACAGGAAGAAAAAAAGAAGTTTTTGTACGAAGCGATCAAACTGCTATCCGATGTGGAAAAAGCCATCATTATGCTTCATCTCGAGGAGCATAGCTATGATGAGATTGCCTCCATCATTGGGATTACCAGTAATCATGTGGGCGTGAAGATCAATCGTATCAAAGGCAAACTGAAAAAGATATTGTTACCTCATTTTACCTGATTTGCTTGTATGAATTTAGAGGAACTAAAAGAAATATGGTCATCTCATTCCAGCGATCTTTCTAAAGATCAGTACCTGAATCATAGTCAGATACAGGTATTGCTTGAGAAACGCTCGCAGGGGGCTTTGTCCCGTATTAACCGAAATATATTTATAGAAGTCCTTGCATCAGCTATGCTGGGTCTGGGCCTGGTATATTGGTTGTGGACACGTAAAGAAGAAGTTTCGAGCTGGGAGATTATTCTTTTTAGTATCATGTTTATGGGTACAGGGCTGTTTTACTATTACAAATACAAAGCCCTCAATCGTAATGCCCTCCACTCCGACAATCTGCTGGAATCCCTGGAAAATATTACCCGCAATATGGGAGCCTATATGCGAGTCTACCTGTATGCCGTTATTTTTCTGGTGCCAACCCTGGCATTTACAGGGGGATACTATGGTTTATATGTTAGACGTTTATCTACTGGAAGTGAAGAACCTATTCTGAGTGGAGAAGCCTGGTTCCTGTTTGGAGGCGCTATGCTGCTCTATGCAATCGTTGCCATATTTGGAACCAATTGGTATTACCGCAGACTTTATGGAAGACATTATCAGGAATTGAAACAATGCCTGACAGAATTAAAAGAACTTTAAGCTAAATATCACTCAGGCAAATTATTATATAAGATCAAATGAAGAACCTCTTAACAATTATAAAATTTATCTTTCTAGGCTTTTTGGGCCTTTTCAATCAATCTCTCTTTGGACAAACGGATGTAGCAGTAGCTGAAAAAGAAGGGCAAGGCCTGTTATGGGAAATCAGCGGGAATGGATTGGAAACTTCTTCTTTTCTTTTTGGAACGATTCACATCATTTCAGAAGAAGACTTTATGATGACTGAAACGACTAAGGAAAAAGTGGTTGCTGCAGAGCAAGTCGTCATGGAACTGGATATGGACGACCCGAAGACCATGATGGGGATGATGACAAAAATTACCATGAAAGATGGGCAATCCCTTAAGGATTTACTTTCAGAAGAGGATTATGGCTTAGTCTCCAATTTCTTCAATGATACCCTGGGCATGAATCTGATGCTATTCGAAAAGATGAAACCTTTTATGGCCCTGAGTGTCATGTATCCTAAAATGTTAGGAGAAAAAACAGCTTCCTATGAGATGGAGTTTATGAAAATTGCCAAGAAATCTTCTTTAGAGATTTTGGGATTGGAGAGTGTGGAGGATCAAATGAGCATTTTTGATAAAATCCCTTATGAAGATCAAGCCGAGATGTTGGTGGAATTCATAAAATCCTATGGTACTGAGAAAGGGAAAATAGAGGAAATGGTTCAGCTGTATGTTGATCAGGACCTCAAAGGCCTGTATGAGTTCAGTACGCAGTCTTCTGAAATGGAAGGATATCAGGATGTCATGCTCGACAATCGTAATGAAAACTGGATTCCCAAGATGGAAAATATGATGAGTGAAAAAGTAAGTTTTTTTGCTGTTGGAGCGGCTCATCTCTGGGGACCCAAGGGAGTTATCAACCTCCTGAAAGAACAAGGGTACACGGTCAAAGCCGTGAAATAGGCAAAAAAACCCTGAAAAATATGTAAAAAGTAGGCTTTTAGGTCCGGAAGGACTTGAAAGCCTAATTTCTATTCTTTAACTTGTTAGGATAGCTTAGATAGGAATGTCTCCTCTCAGGCATCTGATAAGCCAGCTAAACTCTAACACATCTAACGACTTTAACATGAAGACTAAACTCTCTACCCTGATTATCCTTGGTCTGGCCTTCTTATTCTCTGCCTGTCAGGTTGCTGAAGAACCTCGCGTTTATGAAGCAGTTGAATATACAGGAGCAGAATACCTCGCCAACTACCGCACACCTGATGCGATGTTCCTGGTTTCCTATTTCGATGTTGCTACTGAAAAGAAGACGGGATTTATCGTTGATAATGCTGGAAATCTGAAAACCCTTGAATCAATTAGTTATTCTGTAAGCGCTGATAATGGAACGATCCATCCAGCTGCGCTTCAGAATATGATCAATCATGGCAAGCAGGTAGCTGAAGTTGATTTGGATATCTTAGTTGAGCAGTTCAAAAAGATCAGGCTGGCTTCAAGAGCAAGGACGCTTGATGGAACTTCAAATCCCTCTGCCTCTCAAAATGTAGAGTTCTATGGCTTTACGCTGGGAGTTCCCGGATATAATGGAGGAGGAAACTGCCAGGGTGCGCCTAGTTCCTCTGAGTATTTCTCTCAGTTTATGCTAAAGTCAGAAGGACAAACGGCCAAATTCCTTAATTCAGGAAATGCTACTGAGTTGGTAAATTGGTTGAAAAGCTTGCATGAGCAATCTGTTAAATAAACAATCCTTGATAAAAAGATAGAAAAATGCCTTCTCCTGGGAGAGGGCATTTTTCATTTATGCAAATTAAAGCAGGGAAATAAGAAAGGGAGAATCACTGGATTGTTTGTGCCCTATGACATTTTTCCTAACTTGAATTGCTTTTAGAATAAGGTCGCTTATGGCGAAACCATTTAGCAAACATGTTAGGAACGTAGTGTCAACTACTTTGGCCTGGATTGCAGCAATTACTCTCTTTGCCATGGTCAGATTGTATGGCGCTAGTGGGGATGGTCTATACTTATTGATTCCCGAAGAATCAGGTATCTGGGTTCAAATTCTAAGTTTAGGATTTGGACTGGGAGCTACTTTTGGGATTATCTTTGGTGCTTTGGATACGGTGAAAGGGCTTTTGAGAAATCAGCCCTATTGGATGACCATAGTTGTAAGAAGCGCAGTCCATATAGTCCTTACCCTCCTTATTATCCTGGGTTATCTTCTTCTTTTTCACTGGATCATGGACGATAAACTTGCTGGTAATATTGTCGGCATGCTAAAAGATACTCCCTTTCAGAAAATCTCTTTTGTACTCATCATTTATACCGGTTTCGTCAGCATTATATTCAACCTCATACGCCAGATGAATCGGATGTATGGCCCTGGGATTCTGTATAAGCTTCTTATAGGGAAGTATCACCAGCCACAAGAAGAGGAACGAATATTTATGTTCCTGGATCTGAAATCCTCCACGACTTATGCAGAGCGCCTCGGACATGTTTTGTATAGTGAACTGATTCAGGATTGCTTCCAGGATCTGACACATGCTATTGAAGTACATGATGTAGAGGTCTATCAGTATGTGGGAGACGAAGCAGTACTGACCTGGCGTATGGTAGATGGTCTTAGGAACGCCAATTGTATAAAGACCTTCTTTACTTTCGACGAAACCATCCAGAAAAGAGCCAACTATTATTTCAACAAATATGATCTCGTTCCCGCATTTAAAGCCGGCGTGAATCTGGGGCTCGTGATGGTGGCTGAGGTTGGCGTAGTGAAAAAGGAAATCGCCTACCATAGTGATGTCTTAAATACTGCTGCTCGCATACAGGGAAGATGTAATGAGTTTAAAAAGCAGATCCTGATTACCGAAAGCCTTAAAGAGCGATTGGAAAACGAAAAAGACCTCCTCACCGAATATGTCGGTAATGTAGCCCTCAAAGGGAAAGAAAACCGTATTTCGATTTACAGCGTAAGCAAGAAAGAGCAAGTCGAACACAGTTATGAATTTGCAGAATAGATCCTTTGTAGGATAGCAGACATTCCTCTAGCGAAGAATTGACAATTTTTCTGTTTTAGGAAATGTAAATCTATAGCACATGAAAAAGACAGCACAACTTTCCTTCCTGCTCACAATATTCAGCCTATTTTTTTCTTTCACGGCCTTTTCTCAGGATATGGACAATCGAAAAATGAGCCGTATTCTCAGTAAAGAAGTTGATGCCGTTGAGGGCCAATTGGGCAATTGGCAGGCGGTTTATGGCAATAGAGTCATTTATATCATAACCGATCAGAATGCAAATCGTATGAGGATAATGACCCCGGTTGTTGAACTGAAGGATGTCAAGAAAAAGGAATTCGAGACTTTGTTGGAAGCAAATTTCGATAGAGCCCTTGATGCGAAGTACTGTATTTTTGAAGAATATGTGATGACAGTCTTTACACATCCTCTCAAAGAATTGACAGAAGAGCAGTTCATCGATGCCATGAAACAAGTTGTGACGCTGGCATATAATTATGGGTCAACATATACCAGTACCAATATGGTATTTGGTGGAGGAGATGGAGAAGAGGAGAATGATAAATGAGTAAAACATAAAGCTCATTTATGAAACGGCTATTATTCACTACTTTTGTGGGATAGCCTGATTATTTATGCTTTCTGGCAAAGGCAAAAAATGGTTTTTGATATTCCTGGGAATATTCCTGTTTCTGCTAATCACAGCGCAGAGCCTGGTACATCTTCTTGTTGAGCCTTCTATTGAGGCTTTTGTAAGAGAGCTGGTAGAGCTTAGGAGTAATGATCGCTACAAGGTCAAAAGCCTGGAAGTTGATTGGAACCTTTCGGCACGTACGATTGCCTTGAATGATGTATCTATCGTTTATAATGGGGAAAGAGGACCCAATGCCCCTCAAAACATTTTTGATTTTACTTTCCCCCATATAGAATTACAGCACTTTTTCTTCAGAGAATTCCTTTCCACAAGAAAAGTCCATACCGAAAGACTTTATATAGAAAATCCTCAGGTAAATTGTTTACGTGAGGAAAGAAGTATCTCTGATAGCCTTCCTGTTCAAAAAAGCCTCTATGAAATAGTTTCCCCGCAAATCAAAGGGATTGAGATTGATGAATTTGAGATCAAAGGAGGGAAACTCTCTTACAATGACCAGAAAAATTTCAAGAGAAATTCTTTTGTAGCAGAAAATCTCAATTTTATAGCTGAGGAAGTTCTCATGGATTCTAGCTCTGGATCGGAAGTTTTGAGCTGGTTTAAGGTAAAGGAAGCTGATCTGGAGATCGATGTGGACAAATACGTCCATATTACGGCAGATTCTTCTTATGTGCTTAAGGCCGGTAAAATTGGGCTATCCAGTCGGAAAAGCGAATTTTTTGTTGATAACCTTCATGTCGAACCCAATCTGCGCAGCTATACTGTCGGTAGCGGACCTACAAAGAATCTCTTCGAACTCAAGGTGCCCCGCATCGTCATTCAGGATATCAAACCCCGGGAAATAGCGATCAATAGAAATGTGAATTTAGGGGCGGTTAGATTGGTAAAGCCCCAATTGATCCAGTTGGGTAAATTTAAAAGCGACTCCCTTAGACAGAAATTGCCGGAACTTTCTGATCTCTATCAGGGCATTCAACCCTATTTCAACAATATCAATATCGAAGGCTTATCGATTGAGAAAGGCTCTTTCTCTAAGATTGCAACTCTGGGAGATACCAATAAGCAAATTTCCCTGGAAGGTGTCGGCCTTTATATGCAGAACCTGGCCCTCGATTCCACGATGATGGAAAAAGAAGCAAGCTTGATGCTGGCAGAGGAACTGGATCTGAAAATTGATACCTACCAATTTTTGCTAAAGGAAGATTCCTACCAACTTTCCGGAAAGGCTGCTCGAATTTCCAGTTTCGATAAACAGATAAAAGGAGAAGCGATGAGCATTTTTCCTTTAGCGGGGACGCGGAGTAGGTTGAACAGATTAAACCAGGACATCCTGGATTTAGAAGTACCGGAATTGCAGATTGAAGGAGTAGATCTGGCGGAGTTATGGCATGATCAAATTCTGGAGGTTGATAAGGTAAGAATCAATCAACCCATCGTCGGCCTAACCAATTATCCTGAAATAAAGAAGGAAAAGATAGATGAGATTAGTGAACAGAACCTCAATTTATTGATCGGGGGTTATCTGAAGAAGTTGGAGGTGAAATCTCTCGATATTCGTGGAGGAACTTTTAATTTTATGGCGGGGGAAGATGTTCTGGGAGATGGATTTAAAGCCCGTGAATTGGAAGTAAATATTCGCAACTTTCAGCTAAATCCCTCCGCGAGCAAAAAAGCGGATCGACCCTTTTATGCAGATGACATCCGTGTCAATATGCAAGTGGATCATTATTCCCTGACCTTGCCGGATTCTTCTTATAGCATTCAGGCAAGACATTTGGGGATTGCAACTGCGGATTCTTCCTTCTATGCGGATTCGTTGGTTTTTACTCCCTTAAAGGCTGCTCAAAAACAGCATGGAGTAATTGCCAATATTGTAGTTCCCAGAAGCTATTTCCATGGTTTAGATGTTTATAAGTCCTATTTCGAGGAAGAATTGTTTGTAGATAGTGTATTTCTCTCAGGAGCAGAAATCAGGTTGAAAGACCTGGGACGGAAACCCAATTCACGTCAGAAAGAGTCATTCCTTGAGGATATCGACCTTTACCCTGCTATATCCTCAGCTTTCAAAAGCTTGCAAATGGATCGACTGATCCTTCAAAATGCTCGTTTGGAACTGGAAGAAGTTAAGTCTCAGGAAAGCTATGTCCTGCCTCAACTGGCGCTTGATATTCGAAATTTCAAACTGGATTCTCTGGCCTCCCATCAAAAGGACCTTTTCTATGCAAAGGATATAAAGCTTCAGGCTGCAAATTTCTTTCAAAACCTTCCGGATAGTCTTCATCAGGTCTCTGTGGGAAATCTGGATATATCCACTCAAAGGGGAGACATACGTCTTTGCGCAGTAGATATTCGACCAAGAAATCAAGGGACAGAATCTATCGGGCAAAAGTATCGGATCAAGCTACCCGATCTGCAACTAAAGGGAGTAAACCTCTATGACCTCCTTTCCAATCGAAATGCTGATATGCAAATGATCAGCATCGATACGCCTACAGTGGAGCTTGAACGTTATCCCGATATAGAGAAAGAGGAGATTGACTCACTGGCAAAAGCAAATCTCTATGATTTTATATCCGCACAGCTTAATTCCCTCCGTGTTCGCCAGCTGAAAGTGAATCAGGGCAAATTGCAGGTAAATGATTATCAGGGAGGAACCAATGAGTTTAAAGCAGAAAATCTAAATCTTTATGTTTCAGATTTTCGACTGGATTCCAGTTCAGCCTTTCGGACAGATGATCTTTTCTATGCTCAGCATATAGAATTGGGCGCTCGGGTCGAGGACTATTATATCATGTTGCCGGATAGCAGCTATGCTATGCGCATAGGTAATGTTGGTATCTCAACAGCTGATTCCAGTATTTATGCAGAAAACATCCGACTGCTTCCTCAGTGGAATTCAGATAAGCTCAAAAATGCTAATCAAGCATGGGAATTAAGCATCCCTCGTGTAAACATGGCTGGAATAGATCCAGATGAATGGTATTTTGAGAAAAAGCTGGATTTCGGTCGTCTTTTTATAAACAAGCCAATTATCCGGCAGGTAATCCTACGCAAAGACTCCAGCGGAACAGATCAGGATTTGTATGATATCCTGCATCCCAGTTTTGAGATCCTCAACATAGGAGAGCTTCATGTGGAAGCTGCCAGCTTCTTTCAGGATCGTTTAGAAGAAGATAGCAGCTTTCAGCATTCGTATAAAGGTTTGGGAGTAAAAGCCCGGAATTTTAAATTGGATTCACTGGGTCTTTTGAGGAAAGATCGTCTTTTCTACTCAGATGATGTGGATATAAAAGTTGCGAGTCACAGCTTTCCGTTTCAGGACAGCATGTACACTTTTACCTTTAATGAATTAAGGCTTTCCACGAAAAATGGATATGCAGAAATTGATTCGGCCCTGATTCTGCCAAATTTTGAGATCATAGATTTTGTGATGCGAAAGGGCTATGCGGAGAATAAGCTTTTTATGCAAACTCATAAAATTCGTCTGGAAGGGATAGATGCGTATAAGCTTTTTGAAGAAGGAAGATTCTGGGGAAAACGAATGGAAGTCCAGGGGCTTGATTTTCGGGTGAATAAAGATCAGCGTTTCAGAATGCAACCCGGTAGGAGGCCGCCATTCCCTCAGGAAATGATCCGCCAATTGCCGCTTGCAATAAAGTTGGATCGGGTAGACATCATGGGAGGAGCCGTCAATTTCCAGCTTAAAACTGGTTTTAGAAGGCAGGCAGGTTTTGTCTTTCTCACAGATATAGATGCCAGCATACAGTACATCAGCAATGATCCCGAATACCTGGAAGTAAATCCTTTGCTTACTAGCACCCTTACGGCTCGGGCTACCCTTATGCAAAACGGACAATTAGAAGCCAAATTTCTATTTCCCCTCCAGGATACCCTCAACAGTTATAGTTTTACCGGGAATGTTGGCCCCTGGGACATGCAGGAGTTAAACTCTATCATGATTCCTGCCGGTCGTATTCGGATCAAGCAGGGAAAGATTAAATCCACAAAATTTGAAGTCTTTGCGGACAAATATGAGAGTCGTGGAAATATGGTCATGCGCTACAATGATCTGAAAGTAAGTGTGCTGGATGGTAAGGGAGGTGAACAGGATGCCGTAAAACGCAAACCCATACTCTCAGCCATCGCCAATACCCTGGTGGTGAAACAAGACAACCCCAACCGGAGGTTTTTGCGCTATGGAAAGATTAGATATGAGGTGAATCCGGAAAAGGGCTTTGTCAATCACTGGGTTCAGGCAGTCCTGAGCGGGGTCAAGTCCAGTGTTGGGATGGAAGAAGTTGGGGAAAAAGATAAAAAGGAAGGGCTAAAATTTTTAAAGAAGAAAAAAGCTATCCCGTAAAAATTCCTATATTTCAACCTTAAATAACCTAAAACCCTTAGAAGAAAGAAACTATGTCTACTACGAGAACAGGATTTTCCAGTCGCCTGGGATTTGTTGCAGCAGCAGCGGGATCGGCAGTTGGTCTGGGTAACATCTGGAAATTCCCATATGAAACCGCCGACAATGGTGGGGGCGCATTTTTCCTGATTTATTTACTCTGTATTTTTTTGATAGGATTTCCCGTTATGGTCGGGGAAATCAGCCTTGGGCGTCATACCCGCTCCAATCCTTATGGAGCCTATCTCAAAACAGGAAATAAAAACTGGGCCCTGGTAGGGATTTTAGGGGTTGCTTGTGGTTTCATGATTCTCTCTTTTTATAATGTAATTGCAGGATGGGCCTTTGGCTACTTCCTGAAAATAAGCTTTGGAGACCTGTTAAATGAGGCAGATTTCGGTGCTTTCTTTGGTTCCTATGTCGGACAGATCGGTGAGCTTTTCTTCTTTTCATTGGCCTTTATGGCAATTACAGCTTTCGTTGTAATGAGAGGGGTGCAAAAAGGGATCGAGTCTGCAGCCAAAATTCTGATGCCTGTACTCCTGGTAATCTTGTTAGGATTGATCATTTATGCCCTGACCCTTCCGGGATCCTGGGAAGGAGTTGAGTATTACCTCAAACCCGATTTCTCCAAGCTTAATCTGGATGTGATAAATTCAGCCATGGGACATGCCTTCTTTTCTCTATCACTGGGAATGGGAGCCTTGATCACTTATGGTTCTTATATAGGTAAGCAGGATAATATTACTTCTTCTGCAGCTATCGTAACAGTTGCGGATACAGGAGTAGCTTTCCTTGCCGGTATGCTATTGCTTCCCTTGATGTTTGCCATGGATTTGGAGGCCGCTCAGGGCCCAAGTTTGATCTTTGTGGTATTACCAAAAGCATTTGCTGAAATGGGGCCGATTGTGGGTAAGGTCGTTGGAGGTAGTTTCTTCCTATTGGTTTGTGTAGCTGCTCTTACTTCCACTATCTCTCTGCTTGAGGTACCGGTTTCCTATTTTGTAGATGAAAGAAAGTGGTCCAGAGGAAAATCTGTTTCAGTTGTTGCTGCAGTTATTTTCCTGATTGGAATCCCAAGTATGATGTCTCAGGGATTTTCTCCGGCTTTGAGTGGCGGAGAAGAGGGGATAATCAATTATGGAGGAAAGACGCAGGATTTCCTCACCCTGGTTGCTGATGCATTCTCTGAAGTAAGTTTGCCCCTTGGGGGATTGCTGATGAGTTTATTTGTCGCCTTTAGGTGGAAGACGGCTAATCTCTCCGACGAAATCTCCAAAGGTAATCCAAGCTATAAAGGATCCGGTCTGGAGAAGTTTATCAATATTGCGATTAGCTATGTATGTCCTATCATTTTGGGCTTTATCTTTATCTCAAACCTCTTAGAGAAATTCTTCGGCTTCAGTTTTATGCACTGATAAGTTGAATCAACATATATAAGGGGAGAACATTTGTTCTCCCCTTTTTTATAGATAAAAGCCCCCACGCTTAGTGAGGGCTAATTTGTTTTTAGGTTTTGCGTAGATGTATTTCCAAAGGCTAAAGGTTTGTTTGTGATAGAGAAAAATTACTGCATACGTATCCATATTTCATTGATCTGAAGGCCACGCGAACCTGCGTATTCCTCATGATGCCAGGTATTTCCTTTGATGTCACAACCAAAGGTGATACTCTTGCCCACCCGGATTGAGTCCCTGGAGAAAAATTCAATGTTCTCCGTATAGTAGCCATCCTTGGTGTCATAGGTGCCTCCACCCGTACCAATAAATTCTCCTTTTCGTTCATCCCAGGTCGCCCATTGGAAACGGGAACCTGACAAGAGTTTGATGGTCCGCATGCCTTTTTGCTGAGGGACCATTTTTCCCCCTTCATTGGATAAGCGAAAAATTTCCCAGGATCCGATGTGATCTAGCCCTTTTCCTTCATCTACTCTTTCGTAGACTTCTTCCAAGGGCTCTCCATTTATGGATCCGGTATGGTACCACATTTTGTCCCGAAATTCAGCATCAAAGTGTACAGATGTTCCGGTCAATTCCGGATTAATCGTATGAAATTCAATGTGCTCTGAATAGCGGCCATTGGAGTAGGAATAAGTGCCTCCTCCCGCGCTGAAAAACTGCTGTGTTTCATCATTGAAAAAAGCAAACGAAAAATGGCCTCCTGAAATGATTTTCACCATTCGAATGTTGAGGTCTTTTGCACTTTCACCCCTAATTTGAGTTAATTCCCATGCTCCTTCAATTAGCTCGGTTTCATTCTGAAAACGATCAGGCTCCATTTCGGAGGAAGTGATCAATGATCCAAATCCTCCAAAAAGCATCATAAGGCCTACTAGGCAGGCGGCAAATAAAATGTTTTTGAAGTAAGTCATTGTAAATTGATTAGTGTCTAAAGAATATAGAGAATTTTCGCAAAAAAAGCTACAATATATTCATTATCAATAAGTTGTGGGCCTCTGTGCCTAGTTTTGGATTTTATTAGGATAAAAAGGAGGGAATAGTTGACGAAAGAGGAAAAAGAAACCTCCTGCTTTCAAAGAAAGCAGGAGGTTTAATATTGTGGTAAATTTCTTTACTGTTTGATGAGTTTTTGCACCTTCACATAAGCGCCCATTTGAAATTTGATGGCATAAATTCCACTGGCCAATTCATCAAGCTTGATCTTTTCTTTTTGTTCGCCGGGAGCAGTTTTGATCCGTTTACTCAATACCTTTCTTCCTTTGATATCAATGATCTCTGCATAAGCTGTCCCACTTTCCTCTGAGCTAAAATATAACTCCACTTCACTTCTTGCAGGATTGGGATAAAGGGAAATTAAAGCAGTAGAAGGAGCTTCCCTTAATATTTGAATACTTCTGGAGTAATAACTGCTGCCATCGATATCAATCATATTCAGTCGATAATAATTCAGTCCGACTTTGGCCGAAGGATCGATAAATGAATATGAATTTCCGGCTTCAGCATTTCCTATGCCCTGTACTCTGCCAATTTCTTCGAAATTCTCTCCATCAAGACTTCTCTCTACAGAAAAATAATCATGATTCTCTTCAAGAGAGGTTTCCCATAACAAGATATTTTCTATTCCTTGATTGTATCCATTGAAATTGCTGAGTTCAGCAGGAAGGATGGGATTTACCACACCTCCGTTATAGAGGAGCATGCAAAAATCGCATTGAGAAGCTCGGGTTCCGTCAACAACTACATAGTATGTGTTTCCACCGGTTAAGGTAAGACTACTAAAGGTGTAGGAAGGAAGGCCAGCAGCCAATCCATTGTCCATACTGATCTTTTGACTAGCCCGTAATCCTGAATTGTCTGCATCCGAACAATCCAGATTATTCAAAATCATGACTACCATATCATTGGGTTCCTGGCTACACCCGCCCGAATTACCTATGGCGAGATTCCAGTCAGAATTGGTACCTGTACCCGGAACTGTAAAACTATAGTAGAGGGTATTTTCCAAATAGGTATCTGCCTGGCTAACGGGAGAACCCAGAAATTTAGCTCCATCTCCAATATTTCCTGTATATCTTCTCGGTTGGCCGAAAGGTTTATAATCATAATGATCTTCAGTAACAACCAGGGCCGTTCCTGGATTACCTACAGTTGCCCGACTGATTCTTTGTTTAGTCGCACAGGCTGTACTTGCCTTCATCGCATCAGACCAGGCCGGTACATTAGGGCTGGGTGCCATAGGATCGATCCCGTTTCCTGATCCCAAAGCGAGGGGAGAAGAACAACGGTCATTCGCTGGGGCATTGCAGGTTCCTAAAATTTCTGGAGTAATGGTAATGGTGGTTGCGGTACCCGGAGTAGTCGTTTTTTCAATAAGCAAAACGTATTTCCCGGAACCATCAAGTCCATATGAGTCTAACTCATATATATCGCCGATTCCTGTAATATTTATGTTACAGATGTTGATGTTTCTTTGTAGTCCTAAAGCTGCAGTAGCATTGCTCCAGGTACATATGTCTCCACTTTCTTCCCATGAATCTGAATACATCAGCACTGCATTGAGTTCCGCAGATCCATTTGCCTCAATATTAAAACGGACATGCTGCTGGATGAGATTGGTTCCTGCAAGGTCTATCGTGAACCATGCGTCCTGATCACAATTTGCACAGGGATAAACCCCGCCAGCCAGGTCGGTATTATTACAGGCATCCAGAACAATACTCGTAGGATTATTTAGGGTAAGATTTGCGGCACTGCTACAATCATTTGCTTGCAGGCTTTGGTTTAACAGGAGGAAAATGATGAGAACTACGCCAGAGAAGGTAAATTTCATATTAGCCAGGGTGTTTGTTTCTTGGGTATATACGCAATCCTAACGATGCTATGCCCATGAATATTTTTATCCAGGTTTAATAATGCATCCAGAATTATGAATGGGTCCTTATTTATAGACCTGAAAACGCTTGCTGGATTGCATGAAATCTTTGGGAGGATGGTTTTATTTGAGTCTATCCGGGTTTTCTTTAAGAAAAGAGCCCCAGTTTTTATAGGACTTCCCTTTTGAGACGCTATTCCCCTGGAAAAAGTGACAGACAGCTACAGCCAATCCATCTGTGGCATCCAGCTTAAGGGGTTCTATTTTTGTTTTGAGGAGTTTCTGGAGCATGCCGTGTACTTGTTCTTTGCTGGCAGTGCCCCGACCGGTCACGGCAACTTTAATTTTTTTGGGAGCATATTCAAAGATTTCCAGTCCTTGCGACAAACCGGCAGCCATAGCTACGCCCTGGGCTCTCCCGAGTTTGAGCATGGATTGTACATTTTTTCCAAAGAAAGGGGCTTCCAATGCCATCTCTGTGGGAGAAAACTCGCGTATGATCCCTCCGACCCGATGATAAATTTGAGATAACTTCTCTGCATGGGATTTGGGACCTCTATCTAGGCGAATCACTCCGCACACCATCATTTCCATCTTTTTGCCCTTACAGCGAATAATCCCATAGCCGGTGATTTGGGTGCCCGGATCAATGCCCAGGATGATTCTTTCTGCAGCTTCAGCCATTCCCAAACATACAAAAAAGAAGGGGATAGACGTCTATTCTCCTCATAAATGTAATGCCACTTAGGGCAAAGACTTGGATTTAAGATCAGATGCATATTATTTGCTACTATGAGGCAAACCCAAAGCATTCGCCTTTCTTTTTCCTCCGGGAAAAAATACCTTGCGCTTTTTCTTAAAATCCTCATCACGATTTGTGCCCTTGTTTTCATTTACTACAAACTGAAACAAGAGGAGGTTTCCTGGAATGCATGGTTTTCGAACATGGGAACTTCTCATATAGGATTCGCGCTGCTGGCTTTCCTACTTATTCCTGTAAACTGGGGATTGGAAGCCTGGAAGTGGAAATATGCCCTTGGAGGTTTATATCCGGAATATTCATTTCGATCAGCCTGGAAAGGAGTCATTGCAGGAGTTGCCACCGGAATTTTTACGCCCAATCGAATAGGAGATTACGCTGGAAGACTCATGTACCTGAAGCGAGGAAAACGCTGGGAGGCTGGGGTAGTGCTACTTCTTAATAGACTGACTCAAATGTTGATAACGCTTTGGGTGGGTTGTTACTGTTTTGCTTATTTGCTCCTAGGTGAAGCGGAAGTACTTCAGGAACTTATCCCTGCTATTGGTCTTGAAAATGAGTGGCTGGTATTAATACTTATAGGGATATCGCTTGTGTTTTCCGTTTTGCTGATATTTTCCGCCAAATTGAACCTCCATAGATGGCTACCAAATAAATGGAAGAAAGGAAAGGAGGTGCTGATGAATGGCCTGGGGAGCTTAAGCCCTCAGAATATCCTTTTCATGAGTTTGATAGGGGGCTTGCGATTTTTGGTCTATAGCCTTCAATATGCTCTTTTACTTCTGGCTTTTGGATTCAGTGGAAATCCATTTCTCGCTTTCCTACTTATCGGTCTGGTCTTTCTGATTAAATCTCTTTTGCCCTACTTTTCCTTTACAGAATTAGGGCTTCGGGAATCTGTTGCCCTTTTTGTAATGGGAATTTGGCAAGTATCTGCGGTAACGGCTGTTGGCAGTACCTTTGTACTTTATGTATTCAACCTCATCTTTCCTGCCTTGCTCGGGCTTATGCTAATCCAGCTTAAAAGCAGCATTGATTGAACCTTCCTTTAGCATATTTTTCAGTGCAGTATAATCAATGCCGGAGCTTCCTTCTTTAAGCATAGGAATTTTGCGGACAAATATGACCTGGTCAAAGTGAAGACTGATATGCTTTAGTTCTTCGCCGATCTTTTCCTGTAAATTCTCTTTTCGAGCTTCAATAATGATGCTGAGCTTTCCATCCAGCTCCAATAAAGTCGCCTGAGCAATGCTGTTTATTTCCTGTAAATAGTGTTCATACATAAAGGGAGACAAAACCTTTAATTTGTACTCCATAAGAGATTCTTTTTTTCCGGTATAGTACAAGCGCCCGGATTTGAAACGGGCTGTATCTCCACTTTTGTACCAAAGATCACCTTCTACCTGCAAGACCTCTTCTTTTGTATACAGTTCCGGATTCTTTTCCTGGACGATAGGATCAATTTTTAGCAAAACTTCTCCAATTTCTCCACTAGGTACCAATAGTCGACTAAACTCCTGGTAGTTGAGTTTACGAACCTCTTTATCCACGATATCTAGTAGCTTTATATTTACTCCCCCCAATTTCTGACCCAAATAACAGCCCTGATCCCTTTTGCTGAAATGCAGGATATCTCTGATCCCTGCAGTTGTAAGAGGAGGCATTTGAGCTGCTGTATAGGCATAGGTGATTTCTGTTCGGGGTAAAGCCTCTGTAAATAAATGAGCATCCTGAATCGGAAAAGCTGGACCCTGAATATATACCTTTTGCAGATCTGCCAGATCTTCTACCTCTACAATCAAATAATCGGAAAGAGCACGAAGCATAGCAGGATCACAATTCAGGCGATTGATTTTGTACAGGCTCAAAACTTGAAAAAGCTTTTCTACTTCCTGTTTTTGCAAAACTTTTCGCTTGAAATCGAGCATAACAGAAGTGGCTCCCATACTTAGATAACTAAGCAAAGATTCCAGACTGTTGTGGGCGGCGATTTCCCAGGCCTGTGGATCCTGAATTTCCAGGAGACTTTGAAAGAGCGTATGTAAATCCTTGTGGCTTCTTTTCAAAGCAAGTATCTGATCCTCTTTCTGAACAAAGCTGATTAAAGCATTTTGTTCTTCCTGTACTTTGGCTAAAGGAAATATGGAATGGTAATTAGGAGAATGGGCTTCCATTTTTAACGGAATTTTCCGTAAAGGCTTTGAGAAATAAGCCATCAGTCGGGCTTTGGGAGCAGCTATCATAGCTTTACAAGCCTGAGCTTGGCAGCATTTCTCCAAATACGTCCGCTGGGTCCAATCTCCTGGATAGACGGCTATAGCCCCCAGGTAAAATAATGCTAATACATTGCGGATCAGGTCTATGTCCTGGCCGCAGCATATGAGAACTTCATCTCCAGATCGTAAGCCATGCTTATACAAATAAGCTGCACGACTTTCCACCTGTGTGCGAAGTTCCTGGTAACTATACGCCCTTCCATTCTTATCAATAAGGGCAATCTGCTCGGGGTTTTTTTCTGCGCAATCGAGAAAAAGCCCAATTATATTCTGTGTTGTTTGCATAAATACTCCTGTTGAAGGTAAGCCATATGGTTTACCTCAGGTACAGGCATACTTCTCTTGACCCGGTTTCGTATTCATTTCCGGAATGTGGTATAGCTTAATATGTTAGGGTTGAAATTTTACTGAAACCCTGTTATCGCTAGACTAAATCGATTTTCAACAGGACGAGAATATCATTTAGCTTAAAATTGGGGAGGAGTTCAGTATAAATACGCTTCGGTTAAAAAAAAAGTTCGTAATCGGTCAAATTTTTTCTATCAGAATCATTTTTTCGTATGAAAAAGTTCTTTTTGACCTATTAGATACGTACTTCTGAGGTGAAGTATTGACAAAAGAATCCCTGATCTTTCTGGCTAAGTAACTCGGAAAGGGATTTCCTGAATTGAAAATAGCCAGGTGCGATCTGAGAAAGACGCTGGGGTTGACTCAAATTCCAATAGGCAATATTGGCTTCTTTGCTCGAATAGTAAGCGAGGCCTGCTGCCAGATGGACGAGTTTTTTGTGGGGAATTTGTTCGGGAACCAGTCCGAGATTGAACTGTTCGAAAGATGACTCTCCTTTCAGCACAGACAATATATCTCCTTCCTGCAATTTCAACCGATCTATATTCTGCTTTATAAGTGGGAAGTGTTCTTCTTTCAGGTAATGAGGCAATTCATTGTCAAAACTACCTTTGAGGGCAAAACGGAGTAAAGGGTTTTTCGCTGCAAAGGCTGCACTGAGTTGACTTTCTGCTTGCTGAAAAAGATAGTCTTCTACCGGGAGTTCAAGTTGAGGTAAATGATTCAGGTTCCACTTAAATCTCTTGAGGACTTTAGAGTTGAAAAACAATTTGAACATAATTCTCCACCTCAGGGTATTCCAGTGTTCCATATAAAAATGCAATTGTTGGTCTGCATTTCTATTTTGAAACATGGCTGCTACCTTGTTTTTAGAATGGATCAGGGGGAGAATTCTTTTGGCGAAGAAACTGAAATATTTTTCAAATTTCCCCTGAAAAATGATCCCGTTTGCCAACAGATCTTTATGAGCATCCCAAAATACCTGTGCATCATAGCTCAACCAGCCTTTGAGTTCCTGGTAGAAGCTGAGACGATTTTCGCAAGGAGCAAATCCTAAAAAGGCCAGGACTTCCCATCTATCCAGGTGCTTAATGGCCATCTTCTTCAATTCTACCAGGTAGAGCTGAAAGGGATTGGTATCTATAGCCAGTATTTCTTCAGGAGAGCCTGAAAGCAAAGACAGGCTGCTATCTCCTGCTGCAGCTATTGAAAGTATGCGTTTTCCTCTTCCTTTTCCCAATGCTTCGAGGAGTAGCTGAGGGTCCTCCCACGAATTGCTAAATAGTAATTGTGCGTTTTTCGTTTCCATTTTTATCCTATTTAAACTATGTAAATGGGAAGCAATTTGAGTAGGGAGCATTATGCTTTCACACAATACCCAAACGACCGAGTTGATAATTTTACAGCAGTCCCCAAATTCTTCCGTCAAATAGACAGTCAGAAAAGATAAATGGCATGGAAGGTCAAAAAAAATCCCCTTCAGAAGCTGAAGGGGAGAAAGAGTTGTATTGGTTTTTTCTTATAGTTTCGTTCGTATCTGCTCTGCGATCTCGGCCAATTCTTCCTGGCTCAATTTGAGCTTGGGTTTGCTAAAATTGAGATCGTCGATACTATTGATAGGAATCAAATGGATATGGGTGTGAGGTACTTCCAGCCCAATAACGGCTGTACCTATTCTTTCACAGGGAATCGCAGCTTTGAGGGCAATAGCTACTTCTTTGGCGAATAGCTGTAGCCCTACATAAGCATCATCACCCAGATCGAAGAGGTAATCAACTTCCTGTTTGGGAATCGCGAGTACATGGCCTCTGGCAACTGGAGAGATGTCCAGAAAGGCCAGATAATCTTCTGTTTCCGCAACTTTATGACAGGGTATTTCTCCTTTTACGATCCGTGTGAATATTGAGGCCATCTATCTGCTGATTTCCAGAAGTTCGAATTGTAGTTTTCCGGCAGGAACATCAATTTCAATCAAATCTCCTACCTCTTTACCCAGAATCCCTTTTCCAACGGGTGATTTAATCGAAATCTTTCCAGCTTTGAGGTCTGCTTCTTCCTCAGCAACCAGGGTATACGTAAAGGTCTTCTTCATTTTCAGATTCTTGACCTTTACCTTACATAAAATATAGGCTTTGTCGGTATTCAAGTCCGACCCATCCAGAATTCTGGCACCAGCAATGGTGCCTTCCAATTTGGCAATTTTCATTTCGAGTAGTCCCTGAGCATCCTTGGCAGCATCATATTCTGCATTTTCACTCAAGTCACCCATTTCGCGTGCTTTTTGGATTGCTTTTGCAATTTCACTCCGACCTCTTCCTTTGAGGTCATCTAATTCAGCTTTTAGCTTTTCATAGCCTTCCCGAGTCAAATACGTCACATCACTCATAGCTGTAAAATTTAAGATAAAACATTGTCCAGGACCCTTTGTTTTGGTCCTAATGCCTCTTTTAGAGGACTTATTCATTCAATTAAAAACAAAAAAATAATAGGGCTAGCTAGAACAGCCAACCCAAATTTGTGTCTCGATAGTAATCAAAACTAATAAAAAATCTTACGATTGCCAAAAGTATTTGTTTCTACACGCTTGTATAAAGCATCAACACAGGTGACAAGCCTTTGTAACTTTCGTCTTACTAATATAGTATCACTATGTATTCTCAAGTCTACTGAAGACTCGAAATATTCCACCAAATTAAATGCTTACATGCAAGTCAAGACAATAATTAGCAAAACCCCCATCCTTCCCCTTTTACTTATCGCCAGTTTGATCCTGGTTTCTTGTTCGAAAGTAGTTTTTACGGATCGGAAACAGGTAAAGCTGATTCCCGGTTCTACTTTAAATGAAATGAGTTTGTCCCAATACAATGATTTCCTGAAAAATAATAAGGTGGTCAGAAGCGGGACTGATGCGGAAAGGGTTCGTAGGGTAGGGAAGCGAATCCAGCAGGCCGTTGAAAAATATTATCGGGCAAATGGACTGGCAGATGAATTGAAGGAGTTTGATTGGGAATTTAACCTGGTGGATGATAAAGCAGTCAATGCCTGGGCCATGCCGGGAGGTAAGATTGTAGTTTATTCCGGAATTTTGCCTGTCGCTAAAGATGATAATGGCTTAGCTGTTGTTATGGGGCATGAATTGGCACATGCACTAGCGCATCACGGAAACGAGCGAATGACCCAAACCCTGGGATTGCAGGGAGCCCTCGCAGGGATCGGTGTATATATGCAATCTCGCAATGGGCAATCACAAACGGCAGAAGAAAAACAAAAGGCCGAAAGAACCCAGTCGGTATTTATGGCGGCTATGGGACTTGGTGCTCAAGTAGGCGTATTGCTTCCGTTTAGCCGGAAACATGAATCTGAAGCGGATCAAATCGGTTTGTATCTCATGGCAATTGCCGGTTATGATGTGTACCAGGCTGCACCTTTCTGGCAGCGTATGCAACAAAAAGGGGGAGAAACGCCTCCTGAATTTATGAGTACCCACCCTTCTCCTCAAACCCGAGCGAATAATCTGGCAGAATGGGCGCCTGAAGCCCTTCAATTGGCCAAAAGTTATAAATAAGAGTCCTTGAAAAGATAGAAATCCGATGCATGGATGATAAATCTATGCATCGGTATTTATTTTCAGGCTCTATTGTTTGAACTTTTAGGAATATTTCTGATATTTGCGCTCCGAAAGAATTAATAGGTATATCCTATAGAATTAAATCATTTAAGCGAAGAAAATGGCTAGAGTTTGTCAAGTTACCGGAAAGAAAACTATCTCTGGAAACCATGTTTCCAAATCAAACAATAAAGTAAAGCGTAAGTTTTACCCTAACCTCTTCAAGAAAAAGTTTTACCTTCCTGAAGAAGATCGTTGGATCAGCCTGAAAGTTTCTGCTAAAGGCATTAGAGATATCAATAAGAAAGGAATCACTGCGGTTGTCAAAGAAATGAGAGCCCGTGGTCAAAAAGTATAATTCTCTCGTGTAGAGATCGGAAGAGCTCAAATTACCCATGTAATTTGAGTTTTTTCGTTTTTAGTAGGCAACGTTTTCCTAAAATTGAACGACAATCTATCTAAAGACTAGCTTGTATATGCGTATCCTTATATCCACCTTATTACTTATCCTGATCAATCTTCCCCTTTTTGCACAGAAAACCAGTCGTTCCGGTTTTCCTGCACCAGAAGAAGATTTAAATCGCTTTAGAAGGTTTCCCTGTGGCGGAAACGTGATTCTGGAAGAAGACTTTACCAATGGTCTCCCTGCAGGATGGCAGGTGCTGGATGTGGATATGTTAGAGCCAAATGGCGAAATAACTTTTCTTACTCCAAATCCCGGCTGGCAAGGCGTAGCAGATTTTAAAGATAATCTTCGCGTTAATAAGATTTTTGCTTCCCCTTCCTATTATGAGGATACCGTTGGTACCAGCAATGATTACCTCATCCTTCCTCAGCTAACGCTTCCCAATAATACCTGTCTGAGTTGGTATGCTTACTCACAGGATGTAGAGTTTGGAGAAAGCTATGAGATTCGGGTTTCAACCACAACGCCTGACGAAGCCGGATTTCTGGCCAATCCTGCTGTATATACAGTAGCAGATCAGGGAAGTGATTTTACTTTTGAAACAGCTAGTCTTGCGGACTATGGAGGACAAACGGTTTACATTGCTTTTCGTCATACTTCAACAGATAAATTTATTCTGGCAATTGATGATGTGCGCCTGGCCGAAGTTGAGAATTTTGACATGGCTATGTTTCAGGTAGATGAATTGGATGTAAATCCGGGTGATTCTGTATTTATCACGGGGTCAATTATTAATAGAGGCCTTAGTCCGGTTGTTTTTGATTCTTCTCAGCTGAGAATAACCTGTACGATAAGTGGGGATGAAATATTCAGCTTCGGAGTAGCAGATAGTTTTGAACTCATGCCAAACGATACCATCAATTGGGTAGCCGATTCAGCCTGGAAGCCTTCTACGGAAGCCAGTGTGCCACTCAAAGTATGGATCAGTGGCTTCGGAACAGATGATGATGTTACGAATGATACGATTTCTCGTTTCCAGCCTATTGGAAATACCGTTTCTGTAGATCCCAATATTGCATACAATAAACTTGAGCTAAGACCCAATCCGGTTCAGTCCCGATTATTTATCAATGTGGCTTCGATCGAAAGTCGAACCATTGACATTAACATTATTGATCTTCAGGGGAAATTGGTCCTGGAGGAAAAAGGACGAAATATTTTGGGTCAGAATCTTCTTGAGATCGCAAGCGAAGGATTGAGTCCTGGGCTGTATGTGTTGCAGCTGAGGGATGAAAGTGGAAAGACCTATCTGGAGAAGTTCCTGAAGGAATAATCAGGCGAGGGTACCGATGTGCCCGTAAATCTTCATGTATTGCTTGAAATAATAAGCAACAAGCTTGTTTTCTTCCAATTGGAGGGCTGGATCCCTTTCGACCAGATCAAAAGCTGCTTTGCGAGCATTTTCAAGCAAATCCCGATCTTCTACAATATTTGCCAGCTGAAATTCTGGCAAACCACTCTGGCGAACTCCGAGGAAGTCTCCTGGCCCTCTGAGTTCGAGGTCTACTTCTGAAATCTTGAAGCCATCATTGGTATCTCGCATGGCTCCCAGCCGTTTCCTACCTTCTTTAGAAACCTTTTTTCCTGCCATCAGGATACAATATGCCTGATCACTGCCTCTGCCTACCCGACCCCTTAATTGGTGTAGTTGGGAAAGGCCGAACTTCTCAGCATTCTCGATTACCATTACGGAAGCATTGGGTACATCTACTCCTACTTCTATTACGGTTGTGGAAACCAGGATTTGGGTCTTGTTTTCTACAAATCGCTGCATCTCCATTTCCTTGTCGTCGGCATGTTGGCGCCCATGAACAATTCCCACCCGGAAATTTTTATAATATCGCTCCAGAAGTTCAAAACCTTTTACAGCTGCGAGGTAGTCCAGTTTTTCGGATTCTTCTACCAGGGGATAAACTACATAGGCTTGCATGCCCTTCTCCAATTGGTCCCGAATAAAGCCCAGCACTTCCAGTCTTTTGGATTCTCCTCTGACTACAGTTTTAACGGGCTTTCTTCCCGGAGGAAGTTCGTCTATAATGGAAACATCTACATCCCCATACAAACTCATAGCGAGAGTACGAGGGATAGGCGTAGCGGTCATGATGAGGTTGTGGGGGAAAGGTTCGGCTTTTTGCCAAAGTCTGGCTCTTTGCTTTACCCCAAATTTATGCTGCTCATCTACCACCACAAGTCCCAGTTTTTTGAAAACAACGGTATCCTCGATAAGCGCATGGGTCCCAATAGCGATATCGACACTTCCATCAGCTATGCTCTCCAAAATTGCGGTTCTTTCTTTCTTCTTTTGCCCACCGACCAATAGGCAGCTCGTCATGCCCACCTTTTCAGCCATCTGAGTGATTTTCTTATAGTGCTGCTCTGCCAGGATAGCTGTCGGAGCCATAATAGCGGCCTGAAAGCCATTATCCTTGGCCATCAGCATACTCATAAAGGCGACCATGGTCTTTCCACTCCCAACATCTCCCTGCACGAGTCGATTCATCTGGATAGGCTGCCCTAAATCTTTCCGGATTTCCCTGAGGACTCTTTTCTGGGCATCCGTTAATTCGAAAGGCATATGCTTCTCAAAAAAGCCATTGAAATATTGGCCGATCTTGCGAAAAGGACTGCTCTGATTCTGGACCTTTGCGTGTTTCCTTCTCCGGGCCAGCATCAATTGGAAGTAGAAAAACTCCTCAAACTTGAGGCGGTATTGGGCACTTTTGAGGGCAACAAAACTGGGAGGGAAATGTATATGCTTGATGGCTTCCCTTCTGCTAATGAGCTTGTAGGTATCCATCAGTGGCTGTGAAAGGGTCTCCGGAATCATATTTTCCGTTTCCTCCAACAGTTTTTGCACGATAGTTCTGAATCCTCTGGAATCCAGTCCTACTCTCCCAAGTTTTTCATTAGACGGATAGGCGGGTATTATCGGAAGAAAAGATTGCTGATCTTCTTCTTTGTCTTTTAGGTGATCGATTTCCGGATGGGTGAAGCTAATTTTCTTTCCATATCGACTCGGACGACCAAAAAGAGCTACTTCTTCCCCAATCACCAAATTTTTTTGCATCCATTTTACCCCCTGAAACCATACGAGTTCTGCAGTGCCACTATCATCCTTAAAAGTTGCAACCAGGCGACTCTTTCCTCTTTGTCCTTTTACCAAATCTGTATCAGTAATCCTTCCTAATAAAGTAGTAAAGCCCTCATCTCCTGTCAGGGAGCCTATTTTACTTACTCGCGATCTGTCCAGATATTTTCTTGGGAAATAGTTTAAAAGGTCGGAATAAACCCGGATATTGCTTTCGGATGCGAGGAGCTCCGCCCGCTTGGGGCCTACTTTTTTTAGGTAGGTTATTTCTTTGTTCCAGATATTATACATATATAAAACAGCTCCTAAATCAATCCGAACCCAAATATGGGTATTTTTATTGGGCGAATTTATAACGAAAGCTTAATATCTCCGTTTTTAGAAAAAACATTCACTCCTTTATGCGTTTTTGGATCCTTGCTATCATTCTGATCTTTCCTCTTGGCCTGTTAGCACAGAAAAATAATAATAAGAATAAAGGTCCCAAAGAGGACCTGGAAGCTGCTGAACTTATTTTTCAAGGCAAGTCTGCTTTGCAAGAAGGGGACTATGATTGGGCCATGGTCAAATTTAAGCGGGCACTTCTCAGACCCGAACATCAGGCGACTTCTGCTGCAATTTACTTATTGGGCCTTAGCCATTACTTCAAAGGTGAGCCTTTTGAAGCCCATATGCAGTTCGACAGCCTGATTCACAATTTTCCCGGTTCTCGCTATGTAGGCGATTCCAAATACCATAAGGCGCTCCTGTTTATGGAGCGAGAAGATGATTATATGAAGGTTCAGGCTATGAAACTCTTTCAATGGGTAGCTGATAGTGCCAGAGATAAAACCTTACGAGATGATGCCAAATTCAAAATGAGAGAATTCGCTTTTTCAGCTGATGACTATTTCCTCGAACGCTATCTTGAATCTTATGATTCGGTCAACAAGCTTTTATTTCTCGAAGCTCTCTGTTTTCAATACCTAAACCGGGGCGATCGGGATACAGCTAAAGATATTTATCGGAAATGGCTGAGAAATGGAGGTGAGAAATCAGATTACCTCATCCGGCAGTTTGACAGGCGGAGGCAGAAAAGGCGCAGAGATCGCAATGAATTTAAAGTAGCTGTTTTCCTTCCCTTGCATTTGGAAGATGGAATGTATAGGGATAGCCTGATTGAAATACCTGCAAAAAGTAAATTGGCTTTGGAGTTTTATGAAGGCCTGCAGATGGCTTTGGATGAAGCAGAAAACAGATCCAAGGATTTTGTATTTAGAATTTTTGATTCTGCTAAAGATTCTCAAAAGGTCGAAGATCTGCTTTACGAACTCAATAATTTTTATCCGGATTTGGTGCTGGGGAGTATTTTTAATACCCAGTCAGAAGTTATTTCACGTTGGGCAGAACGAACGGGGACTCCTCAAATCGTTCCCCTGAGCCCCTCATCCAATCTGATTGATGATAAGCAGTTTACCTTCCTTGCCACTCCTGAAGTTCAGGTACATGGGCGGGTGATGGCTCAATATGCGAGGGATTCTCTGGAGTTGGAAAAAGTGGTGGTCTGGACCAATCAGACCAAAAGTACGGACCTTATGGCCCAGGCATTTACGGAGACTTTCCAGCAATTGGGGGGAATTGTAATTTCTATACCTATAGATCCTGATTATGAAATAGCCAAAGATGAGATTCCCGATTTGGTTCGAGCCCTGAAATTTCAGGAACCGGATGGGGTATACATCCCTATTTTAGGTGCAGAAGAGTCCTGTGGCTTAATCATGAGCAAATTGAGGGCCCTGGAACTGCCGATCAAAGTCATGGGAGGACCGCATATGTGGAAGCGCTATAGTACCATAGATGAAAGCTTGAAACAGGCATTGGAATTGACCTTTACCTCCTCTTTTTATACACAAAATGAAGATGTCAAGTATCGCAATTTCTACCAGGCATATCTACAAAAATACTTTCTTCCTCCGGGCGAATACAGCGTGCAGGGATTTGATCTGGGGAAGTATCTGGTTCATGTGCTGGATAACTATTATCCTCCGGCAATGAGCCTGGAAAGCTATTTGAGAAATCATCCTCCCTATAGAGGCTTGCATATCAGTTATGATTTTCGTTCTGGTCAAAGCAATTCCTATTTAAACATAGGCGCATATAAGGACGGAAGAGTAGTTAAGGTAAATGATACAGAGGTGCTCAGCTTTGAGAGCCTTGAAGATCGCTAGGCTTTAGCTAAATTCAGGAAAGAAGAAAACATGAAGTTAAAGCTGCTTATACTGCCCATAGTCTTGATGATCTCAGGACTGATAGGAGCTTCCTGCTCAGAGAAAAAAAAGGAAATTGCTGACTCTGGGATTCCTGCCTTTGAAAAAATCCTCATTGATTCTGTTTTCCGATCAGAAAGTATAACGACTGCTGATCTCAATAATGATGGCGAAAAAGACATTGTCATTGGAGATGTCTGGTATGAGGCTCCTGGCTGGAAGATGCATGAAATCAGACCTCCTGGAGACTTTTTAAGCAGCGTATATCGGGAGGATAAACCTGCTTCTGATTATGCTTATTACAGCAACTCTTTTGCCTGCCATGTCATGGATGTAAATGGAGATGGCTGGCAGGATGTCCTGGTTTATCCGGTGATGGGAAGGCCCGTTTACTGGTATAAAAACCCTCAGGGAAAAGCAGGACATTGGGAGGAATTTAGAGCGGTAGAGGACTATCATGGTGAAAGTCCTATCCTGACGGATCTGGAGGGGAAAGGAGAATTGGGCTTTGTGACAGGTGTGAAATGGGAGGAAGGGAATTACCAGATGAGTTGGATGAGTCCCCAAAGAATGGGTGAATTTTGGAAAGAATTGAGGATTGGAGAGGGTAAAGGCGAAAGTTTTGCTCCAGGAGCTGTGGGCCATGGATTGGGAGTTGGAGACATAGATGGTGATGGTAAAAAGGATGTATTGACAAGACAAGGTTGGTATAAAGCCCCTCAAGATGAGACTCAGAATTCCTGGGATTTCTTTCGAATTCCTTTTGATAGCATCGCATCTCCCGAATATCCTCAATATGTTTTTGCCCAAATGCCGATTTGGGATATAGATGAGGATGGAGATGCTGATTTTTTTGCTTCCTCTGCTCATCGGTATGGATTGTGGTGGTTTGAGCAAAAAATGGAAGCAGGGGAAAGAATCTTTCAGAAGCATGAAATCCCATATAAATTATCACAGGCGCATGCTGTTGCGATGGGGGATCTCAATCAAAATGGCAAGCCTGATATCATAACAGGTAAAAGATATCTTGCCCACAATGGCAATGATCCTGGTTGGGATGATCCATTGGTACTCGTCTTTATGGAGGCTGAAAAGCAGGAAGGGGGAGAACTATCCTGGCGGGTGGAGGAAATTGATCGGGGAGTGGGGGTAGGAACCCAGATCGAACTGGCAGATATGAATAAAGACAGGCGGACTGATCTTTTAGTCAGCAATAAAAAAGGGACGTATCTCTTTCTTCAAAAGTAAAGGGAATCTATTCAGGATTTTTTTTAGCAGCTGACAACAATTCATCGACCAAGTCTATATACTGCATCTTTGCGTCATCCTGGCTAAGCCCTTTTAGCTGTTCCCAGGCATTGTATTTGGCTTTTGCAACAAAATCAAACACTCCAGGAGCTTCCATATCAATATCCCCCAGGCTCCCTTGCTTATACAAACTGTAAACTTTTAGCATGGTGTCGTTTGAAGGCTTTTCTTTTAAGGTCAGGATTCGCTCCTTCGCTGATTCAAATTTTTCTTCCAGGGTCATATTCATTGTGTTTTTACTATAACAATTTATCAATTCTCTACCTGATTTGCCAGTAGAAATTGGGGAAAGAATCCCTCTTTAAGGATTCTTTCCCTTTTTGATGTATGCGGTTTCTTTTGAGTTTAGCTTACCTGGCTAACCGGGAATTTGCGATCGATTTTTTTAGCCATACCGGAAAGAGCTTTTCCAGGACCTACTTCAATAAATTCGCTGGCACCTGCTGCAATCATGTTTTGCATAGTCTGTGTCCATCTAACCGAAGAGGTCAATTGTTGCAATAAATTGGCTTTAATTTCTGCAGCAGAACTGTGTGCTTTCGCATCTACATTTTGGTAAACGGGAATGCGGGTATCAGAAAATTGGGTTTGTTCAATCCCTTCTGCCAGCTCGACTCTTGCAGGTTCCATAAGTGGGGAGTGAAAGGCACCATTTACGGGTAGCTCAATCGCTCTCCTGGCTCCTTTTTCCTGGGCCATTTCTATGGCTTTGGCGATCCCGGCTTTGCTTCCTGAGATTACCAATTGTCCAATGGTATTATAGTTGGCTGGAACTACTACCTCTCCGTCAATAGCAGCACATACGGCTTCAACCTCTGCATCTTCCATTCCAAGAATGGCTGCCATGGTACTTTCCTGGATGTCACAGGCTTTCTGCATGGCATTGGCTCTGATAGAAACCAGCTTCAAGCCATCTTCAAAAGAAAGAGCACCTGCCACTGTGAGGGCAGAGAATTCTCCTAATGAATGTCCAGCAGTCATTGCAGCATCTTTGGCCAGATCATTGACCATAGCAGCAACAACAGAATGAATATAAATGGAAGGTTGGGTTACGGAAGTTCTTTTGAGGTCTTCATCAGTTCCTCCAAACATAATTCCCTGTATATCAAACCCCAGAATCTCATTGGCTTTGGCAAACATATTCTTTGCCAGATCGGAAGCGTCATATAATTTCTGACCCATTCCTACAAATTGTGCACCCTGACCGGGGAAAACGAGAGCTTTCATAAGTTTATCTGTGTGAGTAATTTGAAGCGCAAATATATAAGCGAAAGAAGAAACATGAAAATAGACTTATCCAATCAGAAGATTCTGGTTACCGGAGCCAGCAGAGGAATCGGAAAAAGTATCGCTCAGCTTTTGGCCGGATCTGGTGCTCAGGTAGCGGTTCATTACAATCGCAATAAGGCCGATGCAGAGGCTTTGGCAAGGGAAATTGGAGGGGGTGCACAAAGCTTTCAGGCCAATTTAGAATCGGCTGAAGATTGTGTCAGATTAGTATCAGAGGTTTTAGAGAGTTTTGGACAAATCGATGTGCTGGTCAATAATGCAGGTATAGTGGTACCCATTGAACGGGATGCCGATACGGATAGCTTCCAATCAGGCTGGAATAAAACCCTGCAAGTAAACCTTGTGGCTACAGCTTTGCTATGTCATGAATTGATTCCTCATTTCAGTAAGCAAGGAGGAGGACGCTTTATCCATATATCCTCTCGCGCAGCTTTTAGAGGAGATACCCCTGAATATATGGCCTACGCTGCTTCAAAAGGGGGCATGGTGGCCCTGAGTCGATCTATTGCCCGAGCTTTTGGCAAAGAAGGGATCAAATCCTTTATCGTAGCTCCCGGCTTTACCCGTACAGATATGGCACAGGAATTTATTGATACTTATGGAGAAGAGATCGTTCTCAATGATTTAGCCCTTAATCAACTGACAGAACCTAAAGATGTGGCTCCTAGCGTATTATTCCTGGCGAGTGGAATGATGGATCATGCAACAGGATGTAGCATTGACATCAATGCGGGTAGCTATGTACACTGATGTTTGAATGGCTTGCCTTATTCTAATTAAATAGCCGCTTTTAGCTTTTTCAGCAGATTAAGTTCAAGTGCAAGGCTCAAGTTCAAGTGTCAGGCTCATTTGAATTTGCGCTTGATGCTTGAATTTGAACTTATATGCATCTAAATCAAAGATGATTTCCCTTCATTAGGGGCAAAAGAAAACCCCCACAAAATTGCGGGGGTTATTTTATATTAGATTCAGATTGGCTTCTCGCCAGCCAACCATTTTCTTTTTCTCCTCATCCCAAAGTTTATTCCTCAAGCACTTAAAGCTTTCGATAAATTTTACTTTGGTCACGTATTTCTGAAGAACAGGATTTTTCTTTGCACACTCAATCAGATTATAATTGGGGATGCGGGAATTCAGGTGATGAATATGGTGAAAACCGATATTTCCTGTAAACCAGTTCAGTACTTTTGGAAGATCATAATAGGTGCTCCCTCTGATTGAAGCAAGGAGATGGTCCCAATTGTGCTTCCACTCTCGGTAAGTCTCTTCATGCTGATGTTGAACATAGAAGAACCAGAAGGCAATGATGCCAAAGGCGACAATGTTCAGAAATTGAACCAGAATAAAAGCTTTAACCCCAATGATAAAAGCAAATCCAACGTAAATGGATAGCAAAATCAGGTTATTATATACCTGGGATCTTCTCACTTTTTTCCAGCCATTGTTAATATTATACAGAGGAAAACGGTTTGAGAAAAGCATATAAGCAACCGGAGCAATAAATAAAATGCCCACATCGCTCCTCAGGACTCGGTAAGCCAGTCTTTTGAACCAGGATGAGTTTTTGAACTCCTCTACCGTCATGGTAGGAATATCACCTATTCCTCTAAATTCCATTTGGCCGTTATGGGCATGATGAAAATCATGTGCTTTTGCCCAATAGGAATACGGAATGGAAGTAAAAACACTGCATATGAGTCCTACAGTCTTATTTAGTTTCTTCTCTTTAAAAAAAGATTGATGTCCACAATCATGTTGAATGATGAAAACACGGCTCAAAAACAGACCATTCAATATAGCCAGTAGAGCCAGCAGCCAATACATCTCCAGATGAACCGAATAGATCATCAAGGCCGTAATTCCGATAGATGGGAGGATGGAATTAGCGATTTGGATAAAGGCTTTCTTGTGATTTGGCATTTGGTACGAGCGCAATAAAGACCTCCAGTTCTTTAAGGCTAGTTTAATCTCGGCATCGTTCATGTAACCTTATTATTTGTTAGCGTAGTAGCAGAGCTTTAGCTACAAAAATACAAATAAGACCTAGCAAGAGGAAGAAAAATTGTCTGAAAGTGCATAATTATTCAGGCTCCGCTTACTTCTCTGGATAGGCATCCCTCTTTGAACCCATTCTCGTTCTAAATGTTTTCCTTACTGCTTTTGGGGGCTATGTTAGCTTTTGCTAAAAATTTTTGCTAAAAATGATATCTTTTTGCTAAAAAAGTTTGCGATAATAAAAGTTTTCTCTAAATTTACTAAAAATAAACGCATCACATGCTATTAAAGATGGCAAATTTGAACACTTTATCGGAAAGACATGAATTTTTACAAACCGAGAATTCCCAAACAACGAGGGGCTTATCAGGCAGCGGCGCGGGTTGAGACGCAGGTAGCCAGGCCCATGCCCTCCAATTTGAGTGGTAATTTCAAAAATATCAGCTTAGGGCTGATCCTTGTTTTCGCATCCAACTTGCTTAGTCATGTGCTATATAACCCCAAGGTAGAATCCCTGGGAATCAAGAATCCCACAGCAGAGGTGGAAGGCTTACCTCTGGATGATTCTCGCCTCTACCTTATGGATAAGGCCAGTCTCTATGTCTCAGATGAAGCTTCTTTTGAAAGAAAGGTAAAAGAGATTTCTGATATGCTGGGAGTACGCGCAGAATGGTTGATGGCAGTGATGTATTCGGAGTCTAAGTTTGACGCACAGGTCCTCAATCATAGAGGGAGTGGAGCGACGGGTTTGATACAATTTATGCCAGCTACTGCCAGCGAAATGAATGTTTCTCTACAGAGGTTGGGACGAATGACCCACTTGCAGCAGTTGGAGTATGTATATATGTATCTCGAAACGGCCAGACAACGCTATGGCAATTATGATAGCTTGACGGACCTTTATCTGGCAATCCTTTATCCAAGAGCCCGGAAGCAGGAGTACTGCTACACCCTCTATGCAAAGCCTACCAGAGCTTATACTCAGAATAGAGGCTTAGATGAAAATAAAGACGGAAGAGTAACCATTAGTGATATAGACAGGCGTATGAAAAGACTTTACCCAACGGCCTATATGGCAGAACTTTGAATCAGCGGGGTAGGGCATAAGAAGACTTAATAGTAGTAATATTGTGTAGTAACACGTTTTGATGCAATTGTAAATTATAAGAAAAAAGCGCGAGTCAACCGATTCGCGCTTTTTCCATTTATCCTATTCTAACTTATTTGGATTCTACTGCATTCATCACTGCGGTTTGCTGGCGGATAGATTCTTTATGAATCATCTGCAAGATTTCAACCATTATATCATTACTAATTCCCAGAGGGGAAGAGAGTGCCAATCTCTCCTGAATGATTTCATTCCAACGAGAAGTCTGAAGAATGGTGATACTATTATCCTTCTTAAACTGTCCAATCTTTTTAACCACATCCATTCTATCAGCCAACATACGGATGAGTTGTTCGTCAATCTCATCTATCCTTTCTCTAAACATTTCAAGTTTATTTGAGAGTTGTGGATCAGCTGAATTGGCATTTCTGTGAACAAGGCTTTCCAGAATCTCTCCCAATCTTACAGGAGTTACCTGTTGTTTTGCATCACTCAAAGCTTTGTCAGGATTAGGATGGGATTCAATCATGAGTCCATCGAAATTCAAGTCCAGGGCTTTTTGAGAGACAGGCTGTAGCAATTCTCTTTTTCCTGAAATATGACTGGGATCACAGATGATCGGAAGATCAGGCATACGCCTTCTAAGCTCGATCGGAATTTCCCACTGGGGCTCATTTCGATATTTTGAAGGTCCGTAGGTAGAAAATCCTCTGTGAATAGCCGCAATTTTATTAATGCCCGATTTATAAAGCCTTTCCATAGCACCTATCCATAGTTCCAAATCCGGGTTTACCGGGTTTTTTACCATGACCGGGATGTTTACTCCTTCGAGTGCATCTGCGATCTCCTGAACGGCAAATGGATTGGTTGTGGTACGAGCACCTACCCAAAGAATATCTATACCGGTTCGTAGCGCTTCATACACATGCTTTACGTTGGCTACTTCTGTACAAACCGGTTTACCGGTAGCTTCTCCGGCATCTTTCAACCATTTCAAGCCTACACTTCCCACTCCTTCAAAAGAATTAGGGCGAGTTCTGGGTTTCCAGATACCTGCACGAAGAACATCAACTTCATGTTGAGTAACTCCCTGAGCAGTCTCCATGACTTGTTCGGGGGTTTCTGCGCTACAGGGACCGGATATATTCATGGTGTCTCCAAGTCCCAGTCCCCATTCTTTCATGGGAATCAGATCCATTTTTTCCATAATTTCTAGATTAGCTGTATTTCATTAAGTGAGGAGTCTCTTTCAAAATCCTGCCGATCTCATTGGCTTCTTGCATGAGTTCAGCTGTCTTGTCAAATTCTCCGGATTCAATCAGGCCTTTGAATGCCTGCATTTTTTTAATATAAATTTCGAGTACATCAATGAGGTTGTCCGCATTTTGTTCGTAGACATCTCTCCACATTTTGGGAGAACTTTTCGCCAATCGAACTGTAGAGGCAAAACCTCCGGAAGCCATATTGAAGATATTGGCTTCACTTTTTTCTTTCTCAAGGACCGTGAGAGCCAGAACAAAAGAACTAATATGGGAGACATGGGAAACATATGCAGCATGTACATCATGTTCCCGGGCATCCATATAAATGATGCGCATGAAGAGGCTTTTTAATAATCTTTCTGCCAATTCGAGGGCATCCTTATCACTTTCTGTTGGATCACAAATGATCGCTACCTTTCTATGAAAAAGGTTATGGATAGCAGCTTTGGGCCCAGAATACTCTGTGCCCGCCATAGGGTGGGCGAGCACAGCACGTTTTCTTTTCGGATGTCCAGATATGCTTTGCTTTATTTCGGATTTGGTTGAGCCCATATCCATGACCAAAGCATCCTCGCGTACAAGGTCCAGGGCTTTGGGAAGCTGCTTGAGAATCGCACTTACAGGTACTGTTAGGATAAGAATATCCGCTACTTTGCAGGCTTCTTCCCATTCCATGATTTCATCTACCAGGCCTAATTCCATCGCTTGCTCCTGGTGTTCCCTTTTCAGGTCCACACCAATCAAACGACTCGCAAAGCCATTACTTCTCAAATCCAAAGCAAGGGAACCACCAATCAATCCTAATCCAATGATCGAAACAATCATACTGTTGCTTTTGTAAATGCTTTAATTCTTTCCAGGGCCAGTTGCAGACCATCCATTGGTGTGCATAGGGAAATACGTATATATTTTTCTCCCTGATCTCCGAAAATAAATCCGGGCGTCAGGAAAACGTGTATGCTATTTAGAATTCGTTCTGAAAATTCCTCTCCGCTTGCTTCATTATCTGGAATCCGAGCCCAGACAAACATACCCGCCTGATCTTTTTTGTAGCTACATCCCAATTCATCCAGCATCTCAAAGGCAATATTCCTTCTTTTCTGGTACTCTGCATTTCTTTCTCCATGCCAGGCAAATGAATTGGCAAGTGCACTAACTGCGGCTTCCTGTAAAGGAAGGAACATTCCTGAATCCATATTGCTTTTTACCTTTAGCACAGCCTGAAGGTAAGCCTCTGCTCCCGCAAATAAACCGATTCTCCATCCAGCCATATTATGAGATTTACTCAAAGAATTGAGTTCAATCGCTACTTCTTTGGCTCCAGGGATAGAAAGAATACTTTTAGGATCCGGATTCAATACCAGGCTATAAGGATTGTCATGACAGAGGAGGATTTTATGTTCTTGGGCGAAAGCCACCAACTGCTCAAAAAGCTCATCTGTAGGGCGTGTTCCTGTAGGCATATGCGGATAATTGATCCACATGATTTTTACACGGCTGAGATCTTGTTTGGCTAATTCTTCCAGATTTGGGTACCAGTCATTTTCGGGCGAAAGTTTGTAAGACACAATTTCCGCTCCTGCAATGCGGGCTGCACTTGAATAAGCCGGGTATCCCGGATTTGGTACCAGCGCCTGATCTCCTTCATTGAGAAAAGCCATAGAGACATGCATGATGCCTTCCTTGGATCCCATAAGCGGGAGGATTTCGGAATCTGCATGTAATTGTACACGATAGGTATTCTCATACCATTTGGCAAAAGCATATCTAAGCTGGGCAGTTCCTTTATAAGGTTGATAGCCATGCTTGCCCGGCTCAATGGCTTCTTTAACCAGGGTTTTAAGGGTCGAATCAGAAGGAGACATATCCGGATTGCCAATCCCGAGATTGAGGATGTGTTCTCCAGCTGCAACGCGAGCTCTTATTTCTCTCAATTTTCTTGAGAAATAGTATTCTTTCACGCTGCCTAATCTATTTGCTTCAGGTATAATCATTTGCTTTGCAATAGCGCTTTTTCTAACTAACGTTTTTGTCGCCTTTTGGATATTCTCCCAATACCTTTAACTCTGATAAAAGGGGATTGATGGCATTTAAAGACTGTCTGAATCGTTCGTAGTCGTCAAATTCCAAATCCACATGGAAGAAATATTGCCATTCCTGTCCTACAATCGGAGAGGACTGGATTTTACTCAAACTCATATCATAGGCACTCAAAACCTGTAATATCTGAGAGAGATGTCCGACTTTATGTGCTACAATAAAACTGATACTCGCTTTGTTAATCTCCTCTTGCTTCGCCAGGAAGTCCATATCATCAGTAATGATCAGGAAGCGGGTAAAGTTCCTCTTATTATCTTCTATACTTTCTGCGAGAATTTCAAGTTCGTAGGTCTCGGCTGCAAGGCGACTCGCTATAGCTGCCTGGCCTTTGGTCTGTGATTGGGCGAGTCTGGCTGCACTTGCAGCCGTATCATCTGCAGAAATCAATTTGATTTGAGGGTAGGAGCGAAAAAAGTGTCTGCACTGATTGATTGCCATTGGATGGGAATAAACCTCTTCTAATGTTTCAATCGTACTTCCTTTCAGCCCCAGCAATTGATGCTCAATGCGGAGATAAACTTCACCGATCACTTTGTAATTGGAATTACGCAATAAGGCATAATTAGGAAGGATAGTACCTGCTACGGTATTTTCTATCGCAACAACCCCAAAAGAAGAACGACCACTTTCCATTGCCTGAAAGAGGCCCGGAAAAGAATCACACATTTCCAGTTCGATTTCATTTCCGAAGTATTTCTTCGCAGCTATCTCATGGAAGGAGCCCTGGACTCCCTGGATCGCTATGGGTTTTGTTGCCTGAAGCACTTGATGCATAATTTTTGACTAAAAAAAAATCCCTGAATATCATTCAGGGACGGCTAAAAAAATATATTGTTTATACTTAACAAGTCCCTGGACTGCTTTTAAAAAAATAAAAGAAGTAATAATAAAAAGACTTGTATGTTTGGCTTAATTTCATTCCGACACAATATTAGGGATAATAAAATCATAAAACAAAATAATTTTATTGCAGAATGATTAACGGATCGTATCCTTTTCTGCGAAATTCATATTCAGATATTATGCAGCCTACTCAATATCCATCTATCAGCTTTTGGGAATCGAATTCTTTGATGAAGTATGACTACATAATTGTGGGGGGAGGAATTGTAGGCTTATCCACCGCTGCTGAACTATTGGAAAAGGATTCTGATGCAAAGGTTCTTGTTTTGGAAAGGGGCTTATTTCCGAGTGGAGCCAGTACGAAAAATGCAGGTTTTGCCTGTTTCGGATCGGTATCAGAGTTATGGCAGGACTTGAATCTCATTGGAGAGGAGGGGATGCTGGGTCTGGTAGAAAAAAGATGGAAGGGACTCGGATTACTAAAAAAGAGATTGGGAGAAAAAAAGCTGGGATACCTCAATTATGGGGGCTATGAATTGTTGAGGGGAGAAGAACTTCACTACCTCGATCAACTGGCCAAAATCAATAAATTATTGAGCCCGGTTTTTGGCACAAAGGTTTATAAAAATGCAGCAGAGAGAATAAGCCAGTTTGCTTTTTCAAGTGATGCCGTCAAAGGAATCATCGAGAATCCCTTTGAGGCTCAAATTGATACAGGCGAAATGATGAGGAATCTAAGCAATCATGTTGCTGCTCTGGGTGTCAGAATATTGAGTGGAGCTGAGGTGAATAGCTGGAACGTAAAATCGGACAGGATGGAGATTTCGGTGAAAAATCCCATGGGAGGAGAGGAATTGCTTTTCTCCTGTAAGAAAGTGGCCTTTTGTACCAATGCCTTTAGTCAGAAATTCTTTCCTCAACTGGAACTAAAGCCAGGTAGGGGACAGGTATTGATTACAGAACCCATTGAGGGACTGAAGATAAAGGGAGTATTTCATATGGAGGAAGGCTACTATTATTTTAGGAATTATGAAGATCGATTGATGTTGGGAGGAGGGCGGAATCTGGATTTTGCTGGAGAGCAAAGTCTGGAGATGAAAACCACCGATCTGATAATGGATAAACTCAGAGCTTTGATGGAGGATATCATCATCCCTGATCATCCTTATGAAATAGCGGATAGCTGGGCAGGAATTATGGCTTTTGGGGAAAGTAAAGAGCCGATCTGCCAGCAAGTGGATGATCGACTCTTTGCAGCTTTGAGACTGGGAGGTATGGGAGTAGCCATTGGAAGTGCCCTTGGGCAAGAAATGGCTAATTTGTTACTTGAATAAACTGATGGTACCGGAGCGCTCTATAGGGCGTCCTTGTATATCAATTCCATCAAACAAGTACACATACACACCTTCAGCTAATCTTTTTCCTTCTGAACTGAATCCATTCCATTGGAAATCAGGATTCTGACTTTGGAAAACAAGTTCTCCCCAACGGTTATAAACTTTGAAATCTACATCAGTAATCAGATTGCTGCCGATGTAGAAGAAATCATTGACTCCATCTCCATTGGGAGAGAAAGCAGAGGGGATGCTTACGACAACCAACTCTTTTACTTCGATCAAGCGAGAGAATTGCCCTTCACATCCATTTTCTGTGAGGTAGTTCAAGCTAACCAGAAACTTGCCTGCATTTTTGTATTCATGCACTGGTTCCGAGTCCGTAGAGGTATTTCCATCTCCAAAGTCCCAATCATAGGTAGCAATAGGACTGCCACCGATGACAGCAAACTCAGCAATAGCTTGTGGGATTTCAAGGACAGAATCATTGACCACCAAACGGCCTAAACTCTCATCATGCGTATAGGCATTGATTTCTACACGAGAACTCCTGCAACCAAATCCAGAAACCGCTTCGATATAATAAGTCTGTGTGCTTGTCAAGGGTGGTGTGACAAAGGTGAAGCTAGTTTCGAATGGACTGCCGCCTGTTGCCTCTGTGTACCAGTCTACGTGGTCCACATCCTGGCCGGGCTGAGGTTGGGCGATCAAAAATGCCGGATAGCCAAAACAAGAAGTGTCTTCAACTGCTTGTGGCGCATCAGGTCCGGGATAGATCAGGAGAGGAAGGGTCGTGTTTGCATCGCATCCTTTATTAGAAGTTACCGTGAGGGTAACCTGATAAGTATCATCTGTCTGATAAGTGTGTGTAGGATTTTCCAGGGTGGATCCTGAACTATTATCTCCAAAGTTCCAGGCGAATTGATCAATAACATCAGCCGTTATACTGCCATCTATGGTACTGAGATTCATGAAGCTGGCCTCATCGTTTTCACAGACTGACTCCATGCTGAAATCAGCTTTGGGATTCGGATAGACAGTGGCTGAAAGACTGGTCGTATCCAGACAACCCTCTCCACTTCCTACAATCAGGCTCACATCATATATTCCGGCCAGGTCATAGGCAAACTGCGGATTTGCGTCGGAAGAACTTTGGCCATTTCCAAAGTCCCAATTGTAGCTACTTATACTACTGCCAGCTGCTACACTTGATAAATCCTGGAATACAGTAGAATTCTCATGACATACCGCATCAATTTGAACATTGGCAATAGGTTTAGGATAAACCTGGATATTGTCCTGGAATTGGTCCGTACATCCATTTTGAGTGGTTACAATCAGATTCACAGGGAAGCTGCCAAAGCCGGTATATTGATGATCTGGATTTGCAACTACCGCTGATTGCCCATCTCCAAAATCCCAATTGTATAGGAGAGAAGAGCTACTTACTACAGAAGTCTCCGTAAAGCTAACTGGAAGATTTTCACAAGCATTTGTAAAACTGAAGTTCGCCTGCGGTTGCTCAAATACTTCTGTTTGTTGTATGAGGGTATCTGCACATCCCTGTGCAGTTGTTACGATAAGTCTTGTATTGAAGAACCCAAAATTTGAGAAGGTTTCGTCGGGGTTTTGAAGATTGGAAGCATTTCCATTTCCAAAGTCCCAATCCCAGGATTGGATGGCAATTCCATTGGTATTACTGAGGTCTGTAAAGCTGGTGTTTTGTCCGAAACAGACGGGACTGAAATTAAAGTCTGCCTGTACAGCCGGATAAACTTCCACATCCAGGGTAGTAGAATTGCTACAACCATTTCCATCTGTGATGTTGAGGGTTGCGGTATAATTTCCGGAATTTGTATAGGTATGTATGGGAGAAGCCAAACTGCTTGCTGGACTTCCATCGCCAAAGTCCCAACTATAACTGCCTATACTTGCCCCTCCATTATAACTGAAATTGAAAGCATTCCCTTTTAGACATTGATCCATGAGTGGACTTATGTTTGCTACGGGATTTGCTGCCACAGTGAGGCTTTTAGTTGTAGTTGGGGAAACACAATTATTATCTGTTACGTTCAGGCTTATGTTTTTGGGTCCAGGAATCGCCCAACTCACCTGATATGGGCCTGCACCAGCACCACTTAGGACAATCCCCCCATCGAAATCCCAGAAATAATTGGCTGTTGCACTTGGAGTTCCGTTGTAAGTGATGGTAGCTGTTGTACCCAGGCAAACAGGATTAGTTGGAACCGTAAAATCTGATTCCGGACCTGGATTTACTGTAACGGTATTGCTGCTACTGGCACTTGCACAACCCTGTTGGCTAATATTCAAACTAACTGATTTTATACCAGCTGTAGTCCAGGATAGTTGATAGGGGCCAGCACCTGTACCTGAGAGTACATTTGCCCCTCCAAAATCCCAAATGAAACTTGCACTGGGATCGTTGGAACCAGTGAAGGTTACATCTATAACTTCATCCGGACAGATGGAATTGGAGGAAAGGCTAAAAGTCGCCAAAGCAGTATCTAAAACTGTAATGGGAACAGAGCCTGTGGATGTACATCCAAATGGATCTGTTGCGAATACATTATATACTGCAGTAAGAGGGGGAGTAATGGTAACGGTAGCTCCTGTATTCCCGCCTGACCATACATAGGTGAAACCTGGCTGAGAAGGAGTAGAAAGGGTAGTACTTTGCCCCTGGCAAATAGTATCCTGAGTAGCACTTGCTGCGATATTGGGAATTACGATCGCTATGCTATCTGTTTCGTAAATACCGATATTTCCACAGTTATCTTCTACGTCTCCAGCTAAAGAGATATAATAGGTTCCGCTTTGGACCATCAAAGGACTAACTGTCAATACAAAATCCGTATCGAACGTTCCGCCAGCAACACAATTGTTTCCTCCTACTGCTGTTACTGTAAAAGGCCCACCAGGACCGGTTACAGTAAAGTCTGTAGGTTGAACCGTAGAACAAACTATATTTTCTGAGAAAGAAACTTCAACTCCCCCCCCACAATCGGCAGAAATGCTATCCATAGTTGGAGGAATATTATCAAAAATAGAGGCTGTAGAAGCCGAAAAATCCAGGGTATAGCCTGAACTGGTATTGGAAAAATTACTTACGTTGACTACGAGGGTTTGACCAGCAACCACCGGAATAAGTCCATTTCTATTGGGGCCTCCCGCGCCATTACTGGGAGCTCCTCCGGGAAGATTTGGTCCGGTAGGACCTGAGGTGGCAGAATAATTACAGCTGATCTCAAGGCCTGCATTTGTGGCTATATCTGCACAGCTATTATTGGTAAGGTCATAAACTGCCCAATCATAATCATCAAAAAAGTTGATGGGATTTACTGTAAAACTCACCATCCCTGCTGTCTGTACGGTAAATATGTACCAGACGTCATTTTCTTCCCCACTACCAAGACAAGAGATATTGGCGTCGATTTCATTAGGATCTAAGCCTTCTCCTACATAGGAGTTGGTTTGGACGTATACATTCTGACAAACGGGGATAGCATTGATACAATCTTGTTCAGGTTGCTGGGCATAGAGTTGCCCAAGCATGAAAAAGTTGAAGCTAAAGATTAGAATGAGTCGTAAATTTCTTGTCATATCTTACAAATAAATATAGCCTTGAGGAAAGCATTATATTACAAATCTTTCCTAGTCCGGAACGAGTAAAATGGCTGTTATTGGTCCCTGTTAGTGTTTCTTCTTAAAAAATGACCTTGACTTATTCAATCAGTAGAGAGCAAATCTAATTAAAATTATTAATAGAAATACCCTAACCTTACATCATAACGGTAAGATTGGAATTGAATTGTATAAATACCAGTGAGTTTGGTATTTTTATTATTGGAATGTACGGTTATTCGAAGGCTTTTTTGTTTAAGGAAAACACATCGCCTTTTTCACTGGCTTTAATAGAGAGGATTCCTGCCCGTGTAAGGATCACGAGTTTGCTTGAAGCTTGCTGGAGATTACTTTTTAATAATTCAGAAGTAGTTTGGAGATTTATGCCTGCATGTTCCTCCAGATAAGCCAGGATTCGCTTTTCTGCTTCTCCAATTCGGAGAGATACTCCTTGCTTGTCTTTATTATGCCTTAGCACTTTCACCATTTCTTTACTCGCCTTTACACTCATATCTTTTACCCGTACATAGGCCTGTTTTTCACTTTGCCTGTCTGGGTAGCGAATAAAATGAGGTTTTCTATAACTTGATTTTACCTGAAATAGAATTACTTCTCTTTGGGCAGTAATGGGAATTCTACGGATTTTGTAATCAATTTTTGGGACAAGGTATTTTTGGAGGAAATCTTCAAGGATAAACTGGTCCTCTCCGGGGCTTTTGCTCCCATATATACTGCCATCATCATCTACCCCTAACAATAGAATACCTCCTTCAGAATTTGCAAATGCGACAAATTCCCGGGCGATTTTTTCCGGGTATTTGGCTTTGCGTTTAAATTCCAGTTGAAAGCCTTCTCCTTGTCTTACGAGCTTCCTGAGTTCGGCCAGTTCCATGCAGGAGGAAATGTTTTAGGGATTAAGTACTGAGGCTATGGTTGAACGTAAAGGGAGATCCTATTGTTTTAGTTCCTCTTCAAGTTTGTCCAGACTTTGGCGCGTGAAGGTATGTTGTACAGCTAATTTTTCGACATGCCTGCCTTCTTCATCCAACAATTTATCAAACTCTGAGAAATTGCTGTCTATCTTTTTGCGAATATGAGAAATGTAAGCCTTTAATTTATGGTCAAGGTTGGTGGAAAGTTGTTTTCTCCCTTTGTCAATCTCTTTTTTAAAGCCCCCAATTATTTTTCCTCTTTTCAATAAGATGGTTCCTCCTGCAAACATCAATCCTGCTGCAGTGATAATCCCACCGGTAATATCGAAAGCTACGCCTGATGTAACGGTTGCCAAAACAGCACCAATTACGGCCATGCCGCTTCCTGCAGCTATATTGGGAGATAAATTAGACGCTTCCGGAAAAACCTCTTTACCCACAAAGCTTTCTGTTTGATTGATAAAATCAGAAAAACCTTCCCGTAATTCCCGCAATACCAGTCTCCGTCTTTCAGAAATATCCCCAAATATGTCTTGTTTGGGTCTGAGGACTGTTTGAGAATTTTGGATTTTCAGATCGATGATCTTGGCCATTTGGCGGATACTGTCTGCAATTTCTTCTACGCCTTCATTTAGCCTTTCATTAAAGCTTTTGCTAAGGTCTTGTTCCAGATTTTTTGTAAGGCTTTTCAGCCAAAGCTGAGGGGAATCAGATTTATTGAAGACGGACATAAAACTCTTTCGGGTTAGGGCCAGAACACCCATGCCGTCGCTAAGTTCCTTTTGACTTTCAAGAGTTATACGGTCATAATCCTCCAGCATATTTCTAATCAAGGCATCAACCTGTCTTTGAGATCTTTCCTCTTGATCCTGAAGGGTATGATGAATGTCAGCCCTGAAATCACGATCGGCCTTTAACTGGCCTTCCATGGCTCTCAAAGTTAGCTCCAGTTTAGCGTGGAGGTTACGAGAGGTGGAAACGGTACTTTGTAATTTCAGTTTATATGCATTGAGATTGGTGATATTATCCCGTATATAATCATTGAGTTTGTCAAAACCACTGGAAGCATGATCTCCCTCTAATTCCTGCTTTGCGGAAAGGGCAAAGACTTTCGGATCACTTATGCCTTTTTTTATTGCGTGCTTTCGGACTCCTTCGATATTGATGGTAAGATCAGCCTCGTTCATGAGATCTGCCTGCTGTAGAACAAAGATGATTTTCTTTTGCCAGTCTTTATGAATGAAATCAAAAAAATCCCAGGCAGATTGGCGATAGGGGTTTTTAGCTTCGAAAACAAAAACTATTAGATCGCTGCGAGGAACAAATCTTTCGGTTATTTCCTGATGATGTTCAGAAATGGTATTTGTACCTGGTGTATCGACTATGGATATCTTGCGAAGGATATCCACGGGCTGTATGATCTTTTTTAAATAGGGGTTTATTTCCAGCTCAGTTGCTTGATCTCCATAGATCAATTGTTGTATCGTATCTGTGCAGGGATCCGGAGCAACTTTTACTACCTCTTTACCCACATTTAACAAAGCATTTATAAAGCTGCTTTTGCCCGCTTTTACCTCACCCACAATTACAAACAAAAAAGGTTCTCCAATACTTGTCCGGAGTTCACTGAGAGTTTGGCTAAGACCCTCATTACGAGTTTCACTCGCCATATCGTGAAGATTTTTCACGATTTCCCCCAATTTTAGCTTAAAAGGTTGGAGGTCCGTATCAAAAATATTGTTATGCATGTGTATTGCAATCTACTGCAAAAGTCTGAAAGATAGTATTCTAATGATGGCTAGGGAGGAATTTGGTCACGAGCAGAAATAAAAAAAGCCACCTGCTTTCACAGATGGCTTTAAAAAACCGAGGGACTCAAATGCTTTGCATGAATCAACCTCAGCCCTTGCTCTAAAAACCGAGGGACTCAAATGCTTTGCATGAATCAACCTCAGCCCTTGCTCTAAAAACCGAGGGACTCGAATGCTTTGCATGAATCGACCTCAGCCCTTGCTCTAAAAACCGAGGGACTCGAACACTTTGTGTGAATCAACCTCAGCCCTTGCTCTAAAAACCGAGGGACTCGAATGCTTTGCATGAATCAACCTCAGCCCTTGCTCTAAAAACCGAGGGACTCGAATGCTTTGCATGAATCAACCTCAGCCCTTGCTCTAAAAACCGAGGGACTCAAATGCTTTGCATGAATCGACCTCAGCCCTTGCTCTAAAAACCGAGGGACTCAAATGCTTTGCATGAATCAACCTCAGCCCTTGCTCTAAAAACCGAGGGACTCAAATGCTTTGCATGAATCAACCTCAGCCCTTGCTCTAAAAACCGAGGGACTCGAATGCTTTGCATGAATCAACCTCAGCCCTTGCTCTAAAAACCGAGGGACTCAAATGCTTTGCATGAATCGACCTCAGCCCTTGCTCTAAAAACCGAGGGACTCGAATGCTTTGCATGAATCAACCTCAGCCCTTGCTCTAAAAACCGAGGGACTCAAATGCTTTGCATGAATCAACCTCAGCCCTTGCTCTAAAAACCGAGGGACTCAAATGCTTTGCATGAATCAACCTCAGCCCTTGCTCTAAAAACCGAGGGACTCAAATGCTTTGCATGAATCAACCTCAGCCCTTGCTCTAAAAACCGAGGGACTCGAACACTTTGTGTGAATCAACCTCAGCCCTTGCTCTAAAAACCGAGGGACTCGAATGCTTTGCATGAATCAACCTCAGCCCTTGCTCTAAAAACCGAGGGACTCGAATGCTTTGCATGAATCAACCTCAGCCCTTGCTCTAAAAACTAAGCAGCCCATACTCATTGAGTGAGTCAGACTTAGCCGGGAGAGTAAATCAGAATGTCAAATATCTTGCTGTTGATGTTACAAGTATAGGGAGTTTTTGGACTGTCTCGCTTACTCTTTGGATCAACTGTAGTTTTTCTTGAAAGAACGGTTATTTCGTTTGTGCGATTTGATTTCTTTCATTTTTAACTACGTTACAAATGTAATAATATTATTTAATGCTTCAAGTTAAAAGTAAGATTTTGCTTAAAAATGAAACATTTATTCTATTTTTTATAAAAATTAATAAAAAAACAATTTTAAAAGGGTAAGAAAAAATTCTTCATTCCTCGGGATTGTTTCAGTCGGCTTAGCTATGTAATGTGTAATATATTGGAGGATTTTTCTACTAAAGTGGTCAGGGGTAATGACCGATCCTTCCAGGAGATTTGTAGGAGTGTAATCTCTTCGTTTGTTCATTTTGCAGAAATTGTGCCAGAAGGGAATATTAGCAATACTTTATTTGTCTAAGAATTGAAAATTAAGTTCAAAGGCAGATGTAAGACCTTTGGCATTCTGTAAGAAAAGACAACATCCACAGCATTTAATTAATTATTATGAAACTTTTAAAATACCTGCTATTAGGCGTATTGATTTCTCTGGGAACAGATATGTGGGCTCAAGGTCCGGGCGGACGTGGGCGTAGGGGAATGGAGCAAAACATAGACTCCCTCAAAGTAAAGCTTAGCTTAAGTGAGGATCAGATAGAAGAAATGAAAGCAATTCAGGAAGACATGCGTAGCAAAAGAAGGGAAGTATTTGAATCGGCAGATGGAGATAGAGAAGCCATGCGTGAAGAAATGATGAAGCTTCAGGCAAGTGCTGATGAGCAAATTAAAGGAATTCTGACCCTTGAACAGTGGGACAAATACGAAGCTTATAGAAAGGAGATGCGAGAAAAAAGAAGGGATGGAAGAAAAGATGGAGAAAGACCTCCCAGAAGGAAAAGAAAGAAAGATACAGATACCCCTTAGTTGGACCGTATCTGATAAAGATAAAAACCCACTTCGGTACAGAGCTGAAGTGGGTTTTTATTATATCGAGATTCTATTGTCTATAATTCCTGGGTAATAGGCGCTAAGAGATTTAAATAAATCTTCTGGATCAAAGGGTTTGGTAAGGTAATCATTCATACCAGATTGTAGGATTTTCTCTTTTACATTCTCTGAAACATCCGCTGTAAGCGCGATGATTGGCAGTTGATTAAAATAATTACCTTCCTTTTTGCGAATATATTCAGTTGCTGTTAATCCATCCATGACTGGCATATTGAGATCCATCAGGATTAAATCATAACTGTTTGTTGAAACCATTTCCAGGGCAATTTGTCCATTTTCAGCAACATCAGCTTCAATGTCCCATTTCTTTAGATATTTTTTCCCAACCATCACATTCACTCGATTGTCTTCAACCAGTAGTACTTTCATACCTTTGAGAGAACCTTTACTCCAACTGAAAACACCAGGACCTCTTTTTAGCTGATCCAGTTTTCCTCCCTGTTCAAATGATAAACGAAACCAAAAACGGGTTCCTTTTCCCGACTCGCTTTCTACCCCAATTTCTCCCCCTTGTAATTCAACTAGCTTTTTACAAATAGCAAGACCTAAACCTGTACCTCCGTATTCTCGGGTAGTTTGGCTGGATGCCTGGGTAAATTGTTCAAAGATGTTTTCAAGCTTATCTGCAGGAATTCCAATACCCGTATCGGCAACATAAAAGATTAATGCTGTTTGATTTCCAGTCGCTTTTTCTATTTCAAAGCCGAAATCAACTTTACCCTGGTCCGTAAACTTTAATGCATTGCCTACCAGATTGGAAAGAATCTGATTCAAACGCACCCAATCTCCCTTGATTTTATAATTTGCTACTAAGGGAGTACTATTGCTTAACTCTATTCCTTTATCTTTTGCTTTAAATGAAAAAGTTTTGTGAACATTGCTCATCAAATCATTGAGATCAAATGACTCCTTTTCAAAACTGAGCTTTCCTGCCTCGATTTTAGAGTAATCGAGAATATCATTGATAAGGGAAAGTAGGTGGCGGGAGGAAAACTCCAGGGCCTTAAGGCTTGGAATTTGACTCGCTTTGGGTTGATCTTCCAGGAGCAAATGAGAAATCCCTATTACTGCATTCATAGGGGTTCTAATCTCATGACTCATCGTAGAGAGGAAGGTAGACTTTGCACGGGTGGCTTCTACTGCTTTCTCCTTAGATTCCAGCAATAATCTGTCTGCTCGAGCTTTTATGAGTTTATTTGCACAAAGGGAAGCGATCACTTCCAGAATTTCCAAATGCCCCTGGCTATAAAATCCCCGGGAAGAATGTTCTGAATCGATAACTCCCAAGACTCCCTCTGGTCCAATAATGGGAACAGCTATTTCAGACAACCTTAATTCATCATCCAGGATATATCTTTTATCTTCAGAAGTATCAACAACGATTTCGGCTTTCCCCTTTTGAGCTACAGAGCCAACAATTCCCTTTCCCAAAGGGATTTTCATTTCATTGAGAATTTGTCTACCAGCTTTTCCTTTAGCCCCATAAGCCGCTTTTTGTAAGAGGAATTCTTTCTTTTCATCCAGGAGGTAAATGACGCAATCTTCAAAACCCAGATAATGGATACAGTTTTCAGCTATATCCCAAACTATGTCTTCCTCTGTATTTTGTCCAAAGAGAGATTTCGCAAAGTAATTGATAGCTGATTGAACCTCTTCACTTTTTTTAAGCCTGGCTTCCGCTTTCTTCCGCTCTGTAATTTCGAAACCATAAGCGATCAATAACTCAATATCCTCTTTTTCATCTTTTACCGGACTAATCCTCCTTATATAAGAGATCTCTCCGCGAGGGGTATTAAAATCTTCTTCCCATTCAATATCTTCTCCACTCTCCAGCACATGATTCAAAGATGCGTCTCGTTCAATTGCTAATTCAATAGGCTTATTCCGTTCTTCACAATATTCAAATACCGTTTTTCCCAGCATGAATTCCCGAACTTCCGGACTTTTTACTGCAGTTTTGTTTACAAATAAATGTTGCTTGTCTTTATTCATAGCTACAATATCGGCGGGGATATTGTCAAGGATGCTTCTGAATAATTTGAATTGCGCCTCTCTTTCCTGAAGGATGTGAAAAACCTCTTTGAAAAACTTCCAGGAAAAATAGGAGAGGAGAGCTATGCCATATAATAAGGTAATTATCTCACGAGGGCCTTTACCAATAATATGTTGACTTGGATCATAAAAAACGAAATACAATAAATTGTAGAGAGCTAAAGGAAGAAAGAGAATAGCAGTTATTTTCCTTAGTTTCTTTGAATCTATCAGAAAGAGAGAGAGGCTGACAAAAATAGACCAGATGATTGATAAATATGGCTCCGGGTAAAAACTGATGGAAATGACAAAGCAAATCCAGGTATATACGTTAATTGAGCGTATATGCTTATCAGGAATTGGTCGATAATAGTGGGATATACTCAGAATCAAATTGATGATCCAGGGAAAGCTTAGCGCTAACTTTTTAACTGAGCCAGGATCCATACAAAAAATAAGTAGCGCAAAAGTCCCGCTCAGTATAGCCAGGATCAGAAGGTCCTTATTACACTTTTCCCTAAATCGTGAAAAAAGTTCATTCATGATAATTCTTGCTAGGCTTAGATAGATTCAGCACAAAAATAAAATGAGTAGTTAATCTATTTCTTCCTCTTTGATCGAATCTGCAAAATAAAGGTGTCAGTTGTCAGATTGCTTTCTGGAAGCTTTATTTCATGTTTTCAAAATTACGAAGGAGGGGAAATGCAACCATTTCAATTTATCTATTCGTCTTACTACAAAATATTTAACTTGCGTACGCACATTTTAAACACTACTCCTAAATTATTGGTATTGAGGGCGAAAAAAGGAAGTTTTGGAAATCTACACACTCAAGCATTCATGACTGTAGCTACAAAATCTGGTAAATTCTTTCATCATTTTTTCTGCCTGATCCTTATTCTATCAATCTACCTCCCTTCTCAGGCGCAAAATACCTACCGTTTTTCAGGAATCATTTCAGATAAAATAACAGGTAAAAAACTTGATTATGCCAGTATTTCTGTAGATGAAACACGCTATGGGACCCTCAGTCAAAAAGGTCGATTTAGTCTAATCCTTCCTGCTGGAAATCATAAGATCAAAATATCACATTTGGGTTATGAGAGTATAGAGGAAGAAATCATGCTTACTTCAAACACTGAGAGAAATTTTCAGATGAAAGAAGAAGTGGTTGTATTGGATCAGGTAATTATCAGTTCTGATGGGAGAGATCCTGCCTATGCAATTATCCAGCAGGCCATTGATAATAAAAAGCAGAATGCGGTTCCATTTCCTACCTATGATTATGAAGCTTATACCAAAGCTCAAATTGGATTTCCGGAAGGTTTTGATCTGGATAGTATGATGAAGAGCTTTATTGAGAATCAGAGCAAAGGAAACGCAGAGGTGGACTCTTTTAGTTTGCAGGATGAATTGCCCTCCAATATTCTATTCCTCTCAGAGAATATTTCCCACATGTATATAAAGGCCCCGAACAAGGTAAGGGAGGAAATTGAAAGTACCCGAATAAGTGGCGCCTCAGAGCAATTCAGTCCGCTGGGAAATACCTTTAATCGATTCGATGTCTATGAAAACCGTGCATTTAAAGGAGGGATAGCCGAAAGAGGGATTATTTCCCCCATTTCAGATAATGCTTTTTTTTACTATAAATTCAAATTGCTGGGACAGATCAAGGCTGAGGGACAAATTGCATACAAAATTCTCATCATTCCGAAGCGTATGCATGATCCTGTTTTTCAGGGATTGATCTATATCGCGGACAGTTCCTATGCGGTCCAGAAACTGGATATGTTTGTTTCCAAAGAACAAGCTATACAGGTGGTTGATACCCTTCGAATCAGACAGGAATATCGAAGAATAGAAAATGCATGGCTTCCTCTGAGTACACGCACGCATATGGCCTTCAGTTTTAATTTTCAAATACTCAAATTCCCGATAGTCGGCACCTTTACTTCTTTATTGAGTGAGTATAGGGTAGGGGAAAGTGGAGAAAAGAAAAAGTTTAATCTGGAAAAAATCAGTTTTGCCGATACGGCCTTATATAAAGACAAAATCTGGTGGGACAGTATTCGGCCTATGCCTCTGTCCGAAATGGAAAGCCTGGACTATCAATTTAAGGATAGTGTTGAGCAAGTTAGAACTTCACCCGAATACCTGGACTCTCTTTCTCGCGCCCAAAAATTCAATATGCTGACCTTGATATCTGGAGGGACGATCAGGAATTTTCGGAAAAAGACTGCCTGGAGATTTAGTGGACTTGGCAATACCTCCGGTTTCAATGCTATTGAAGGTGCTTATATAGGGCAGGGGATAGACAGAATTTGGGAACGAGAAAATAATCAAAAAACCATATTAGGATATCGGCTTCGCTATGGCTTTGGAAATAAGGTCTTGGGATTTAGACTTGCATTGGATGTAGAAGGAAACAAAAAACGATCAGAGCGCTTTGGGATCATGGGAGGAAATTTTGTCCAGCAATTTAGTAGACCGGATCAGATCAATATGAATTTGGGGAGCATCTTTGCTACCTTCTTCAAAAGAAGTTATGTAAGGTTATATAGAAAGGAATTTCTGGAAGCTTATTACGATCGAGAATTGTTCAATGGATTTACTATCTCTTTAAATGGGCGCTACGAAAACAGAAGCAGCCTGCAAAACAGTAGCAACTATTCTATATTCTTCAAGGATAGAGAATATGATCCCAATTTGCAGATTCCTTCTCATCAAGCTTTGATTACAGAGGCTAAGCTGAGTTTCAAGCCCTTCAATAAGTATATGAGTCTTCCGGACGATAAAGTAAATATGGGTTCCGGCTGGCCTTTAGTGGAATTTGTTTATACACGCTCCTGGGCAAGAGAAGATTTCTATACCGATTTTGAAAGAATTCAATTATCCCTTTCCCAGCAGCTAAATCTGGGAATATTTGGCAATACTTCCTTACGAGCGAGTGTCGGAAAATACCTCAGAGATGATCGAGTTTTTTTACCTGATCTATTTCACTACCAGGGAAATGAAATATATGTCCAGAAAGGAAGTTTTGATGAGTTTTTTCTAATGCCCTACTATGAATTTTCATCAAGCCGCCCTTACCTGGAAGCCCACCTTGAGCATGCATTTGGAGGATTTATTTTCAACAAAATTCCCGGCATAAGAAAATGGAAATTGAGTGAATATGTAGGATTACACCTCCTTGCACAGGAAGGAAGAGAAGCCTATCTGGAACTCAATGCGGGAATCGAAAAGAGAATCCTGAAAGTTATACCTCTAAGGCTTGATTTTAATGTACGATTAGCCGGCAATACACGCGGAGATAAATACGGCTTCAAGATTTATGATCCGGGTATTATCGGAAGCAATGGAGCTGTAAGTATCAGCTTCTAGTTTATTTCTCTAGAAATATTTTCTGCGAAAAACTTCTGGGTCCTTTGCCAATTTTTAATACAAATAATCCCGGAGGAAGAGATGAATCGCTGATATCCCATTCCAGGGGAAAATCATTCACGCCTGTTTTTTGTACAATCAGTTTCCCCGATAAGCTATAAAGACTCACATCCAGATTCCTTAAAGGGCCGTCATATACTATATAAATACCTTTATCCCGGCTTGGATTGGGTTTAACCTTAAATGGATTTACGATGGTTGGAGGAAAAAGAGAAGTTGAATGCTGTTCAAAGTATAATTTTTCCTGTGTGGCTAATTCAGGCCCGCCCCCTCTATTTCCACTGCCCGAAGCAGTAAAAAGGGTATCCTGAAACCAAACTGCACCTGTTCCGTGTCGCCCTTGTAGCATGTTTGCAATCGACCGCCAATTGCCCGTACGAGTATCGAGTGCCTGAACTTCTGAATGGGCCGGATTTTGATCAGGCGATTCCCCACCAAGTATGAGGATTTCTTTATCTAAAACAGCATTGTACGAACCTGCGCGTAGTGTAGGCAAAGATTGGTTGAGGGTAGTCCAGGAATTGCTGGCAATATCATAGACATCTACTTCAGCGATGGTATTTGCAAAAACATTTCCGCTGGCGGTGGAGCGTCTTCCCCCCAGCGCATAAATTTTCCCATCAATCACCGACGCCTGAAAATGATCTCTGGCGCGTGGAGCATCTGAGAGTACTTGCCAGCTATCGGTGGCAGGATCATAAACATCCATCCAGTTTACATGTCCGTCTGTGTGCCCATTGATGATGCCGCAGACCAGATAAAACTTGTCATTATGCAAGACCAGACCTGCGCCACCTCTTCTTCGAGCTGCAGGAATCTTTGGCCCTGTTGACCACTGATCTGCTACAGGATCATATATGATAATATTGGGGATAGCCGTTTCTGTAGGATAGCCTCCGGTCATAGCTCCGATGCCATAAATTTTTCCCTGATAGGCAATCGGTTGAAAATGGTGCAATTCTATGGGAGGTGCTTGTCCATTCGTCCAGCTTTTTGTGACGGGATCGTAGATGTTGACAGCTTTTATTCCTCTGCCGCCTAGGAGATAAAACTTGGCATTTACTTCAACAAATCCCGCTTCATGCCGGGGATTCGGAGAACCGCTAAGGGCAATTTCTTCTTCCCATACCCCAGACTGCGCATATGAAAAGTTTAGATGGGAAAGGAGGAAAAGAAATAGGAAAAAGTGTAGATAGTATTTCATATTTAAAGCGTTAGCTTGCAGGCTAAAACTAAAAAATAAATCTTAAAGATATTCCCGTGCCGCTAAACTGAACCTGGCTGAGGAAAGCTTCAATTTTATCCGAGCTTTGGGACTGTTGGATAAGGACATGAACCAGATCATACACAAGCAAAAAGCCTCCTTGCAGCATAAGAGAATTTCCATATCCTTTGAGGCGTTCAGGTCTATTTGTGGCGCTTTTGGATCGCTCTTTTAACCATGCACCTCCCAGGATATAACTCCCATTCAAGGCGACATTGAACCAGAGAATTTTTTCTAATTTATCTTGCTCATGCAAGCTTTCAAATAGACTTAATGAGGAAGGATCCAGTTGAGCATTTCCATAAAGGGCAGCTCCTGCGATTCCCAGGTTGACCAGGTTCCAAAAGAGATTCATTTCATGGAAATACTTCTGCTCACCACTTAGCCGAGACCTTTGTATACCTCCTAGTGCGATATTCCCAACAGCCCATCCGCCCAGCACATACATGGCCCGGTTACTTGTCGTTAATCTCTTTTGGTTAAACTCACTGAGTTCAGGGTTTTGAGCTTGCCCTAAACTAAAGAGGAGCATAAAGCCACAGATAGCTAGAAATGCTTTAAGGGAATTATTAGACATAGCATAAAGATTTCATTAGTGAAACCTCTGGTATATGCAATTGTTTTCAGCCCGGAACAAACCTCCTGCCTTTTTTCTTATGAGTTGGGTCTGCTTTTCCTCTAAGCCTTCCTGCAACATTAGTTTCTCTTTTTGCAATGGGTATCAATAGCCTGTTCCCCCAAGCAATCATTAGGAGAGGTGGCTCCCCGGAAAAAGGGGACAGGAGGATCATCTTTAGCCTCAGCCTAGCGGGCTTTAAAGCGGTATTTTTTTGCTAAAGAGGAATAAAGACTTTCTAAATGTTTGTAGCCCGACTGTGAAACCCTGTGTTTCATCAATACCAATTGGCCATCAATGAAGCGTGTTTGTTTTCGAATCTGTCCCAGGATTTGACCTTCGGGAAAGAATTTTTTGTACACCTTCAATTGAGAAGGGAGAAAACTGAAATAGGCTTGATGACTTCCTCCGGAAATAATGGCCTTATATCCATGCATGATCAAACGGACCGCCAGCAGATACCTTTCAATCCGGCTCCCCTTTGTAGCCAATCTCCAACCTGAATAGGCGGGCCTACCCGAGTCATAACTCCTGGCCAGTAATTGAGAGACAAAGGAATAATTATAAACCTCTTCCATTTTATCGTGGAGGCTTAAAGAAATGGTTCCTCGAATCTCTCCGTCGATCAGGGCAATAAATACCTGGGTACCCGGATGTTGGTCGAGCTCCTGATTATTTTTCAGACTTTGGTCTTCCTGTTCGTCACAAAGCCTTTTTTCTACGAATGTGTCGTGAGTCAATTGGTACACGACCTCCATTTCCGATTGTGTTTTCGCAAGTCGAACTGAAATTATAGACGACATCTTTGAACGAGTTATGATCTTCGACTTCATTCAATACAGTCCTTTTCCAACACTCATTTCCTTGAAGTGATAGATCTTTATTGGGAAAATACGTTTGAGCGTCTTCTGCTACCTTTTTCTACTATTTCCTGGTCAAGGATTTTCTGGCTGAAACATTGAACACACCTACCATGCCATAGGTGTCGCGTTTGGCGACCTCCTCTTTTATTTCCTTCAGTAGTTGCTGAGGATGTGGCTGGTCAGCTTCGGGATCAATAATTTCTGCTTTAAAACTGGTCGTAATATTGAGGAAGGTTTCCATTCCTACCATATCAGAACTAACGGATATGACACTGGTGAATAAGTCCCCAAATCCCTCTTTGACCATGATATTCCTCAATTCCTTTCCGATATATCGGTTTCCTCCTTTTCTTGACTGATGCTGAGCTGCCAGACTACTCAATTGAGTAAAGGCAGGAACTTCAGGCTCAAGGAAGAGCCAATCATCATTGACATCAAGAATGTGAAGGATACCACCGGGCTTGAGGGCTTTCCAAAGAGATTGTAGCGCCTTTTCAGGCGACTCCAGGTGTTGAAAAAGAAACCTGCAATAGATGTAATCAAATTGATTCTCGTAAGGTAAAAAGTAAACATTGGCCGATTCAAATCGGATCCGTTTCCTCTTTTTCCAGGCGAGTTTTTCGGCTTCTTTTAATAAGGTTGGGTTGAGATCGATTCCTGTAACAGAGCCTGTATGCAGATAATCATCTATCATACAAGCGGTCAGACCTGGTCCGCATGCAGCGTCTAATACCTGCATATTTTTCTTCAAGCCATGCTCTACCAAAGCCCTTAATTCAATTTTCGGGAGCAACTCTGCTTGTTTCTTGAGGCGTACCATTTCCTGTTCAGGACTCGACATAGAGTCCAGGGCATAAGTCCCTAGTTGTGCATTCATAATGAGCAAGATCTAGTTTAACAGTAGGGGTAAAATTGTGTTTCTAAGTTTTAAGGAAAGAACGAATGATAAACGGGAGGAAATGAAACTAAATTTGTGTTTTCAAAATATTTGCCAAGGAAAATAGTTCCGTGTGCTTTATTAAACGAAATAAAAAAGCAAAAAGATACAGTAAAAAACAATCTCTATTTAAAAAATGTTTAGGCTTTCTCTTCCCAGATGCTGGCCAAATGGATCAAGGTTTCTACAGATTTTTGCATATCCTGTACAGAAACCCATTCTTCTTTAGAATGAAAGGCATGTTCTCCTGCAAAAATATTGGGGCAGGGGAGGCCCATAAATGAAAGACGAGATCCATCGGTTCCTCCGCGGATGCTTCCTTTCTTTAGCTTGAGGCCTGCACGTTTTATGGCCTCTTCTGCAAAAGCTACTACCTGGGGGTGTTGGTCCAGGACTTCTTTCATATTTCGGTATTGCTCATGAACCTGAAAGCTCGCTTTTGAGTTGGGATACATTTCCAGGGTCTTGTCGAGGATTTTTTTCAGGTAGTTTTCTTTCTCTATCAAAGCCTCCGTCCTAAAGTCCCGTATCAGGAATTCTATTTTTACTTTTTCGGCTATTCCTTCTATATGTAATGGGTGAAAAAAACCAGCCCTGCCTTCTGTAGTTTCAGGCGAAAGGTGATCTTTGGGTAAAGCTGCTAAAAAGTCTGCAGCCACCTTGAGGGCATTTACCATTTTCCCTTTTGCATACCCCGTATGGGCACTTACTCCTTCTATTTCAATGACAACCCCATCTGCTGAAAAGGTTTCATCTTCCATAGAACCCAAACTTTCACCATCTACCGTATACCCAAAATCGGCTCCCAGTCTCTCTAAATCAACTTCATTAGTGCCTCTCCCAATTTCTTCATCAGGCGTAAACAAAATGCGGATTTTTCCATGCTTATGCTCAGGCGAATCCATAAAGTACTGAGCCATATCCATGATGGCTGCAACCCCTGATTTATTATCGGCTCCCAGCAATGTCGTACCACTGGCTGTGATAATGTCATTCCCAATCTGTTTGGCCAAATCCGGATGGTCTTCTTTTTTGATTATGATGCTATGATCATCCGGCAAGACCAAATCCTGCCCATTGTAATTCTTGTGAATAATTGGCTTGACATCTTTGCCACTACAATCTGGAGAAGTATCCATATGAGAGCAATAACAAATTACAGGAGTGTCAGCTTTACCATTGGCAGGTATGGTCGCATATACATATCCATTTGGGTCCAATTCCGCATCCGCTATCCCCATACTTTTCAATTCTTCTACCAAAAGCCGGGCAAGATCTTTTTGTTTGGCTGTAGAGGGAACGGTTTTTGAATGTGGATCTGATTGGGTGTCAATCTGAACGTAACGGAGGAAACGCTCTGTAACTGAGGAATTTATTTTTAATGCACTCATAGTCTAGAATCAATTTGCAAATTAGAAAGAATTCTATTTTTCCACTCATGAATTTGCTGAAAAAAAGAGGGAAGTTTAATGTTATGGGAATTAATTCTTTTCTGACTGGATTATCTTTCGGCTTTTTGTAATTTGTGCCAAACCTTGCGTATGCAGAGGAACATAAGAAAGTATCTATTTCTACTGCCCTACATGCTTCTTGCAATAGCTTTGATCCTGCTTTTTACAGGTATCTCACGCTGGAAGACTCACGCCACAGGGACCGAATTACGAGGAAAAGCCTATCAGGAGCGGCTACCGCTTTCCATGTTCGATGCTGAAACTTTTAGTCCGGATAGTAGCTGGGTAAATAATAATCCCCTGAAATTTCGAAATAATTTTGACGCGGAGCTTTTTTTCGACCCTCCCCAGGAAAACGGGCCTATTCTTCGCTGGTGGTGGCCGGGTGCATGGGTAGATTCTATACAATTGGTGCAGGAATTGGAAAGCTTCCATGAAAAAGGATTTGGGGGAGTTGATATACAACCGCTGGCCGTTGGCCTTGATCCGGATATGGAACATTGGGCCCAGGTTTATAAATTCAATTCAGAGGCCTATTTCGATCTCCTGGGAGTCAGTTTGGAAAAAGCCAAACAATTGGGGATGAGTGTAGACCTGAGTATTTCAGCTATCTCTCCAGTAGGAGGGCCGCATGTAGGACTGGAAGAAGGCCTGGAAAGCCTGATTTTTGGAGAGGCAACCGTATTGGGAAATAAGGTAATCTCTCTTAAACTGCCCAGGCCTGAATTGCCCTATTTTTATCAATGGATGGCCTGGGAAGAGTTGTTTTTTGAGGAAGAAAATGATCAGTGGGCTACTTTTAGAGAAAACAATCTGGAGCTGCTAGAGGTATTTGCTTCCAAAACCATCCAGGAAGAAAGAAGTGAATATGCAGTCTATCTTGATGACTTTGTGGCCCTGGATCCTGATTCTATCCTGAATATTAGTGACTTTGTACAGGGAGATGAAATTATTTGGGAAGCTCCTGGAGGCTATTGGAAAATCATTGCAGTATATAAAATGCCTGTGGCACAAAGCCCCTGGGAATTGGCCATGGATCAGAAAGGCTATGTCCTGAATCCTTTCAAATCTTCCAAAGTCCTGGCTAACTATAATTTCCTCCTGGGCCAAAGAACTGGCTTGCCTGCTTTTTATGCAAATGGGATGCGGGGATTCTCTCAGGCACCTTTTGAGTATTTAGCGGAAAGGCTGTACACTGATGAGATTCAGGATTATTTTAAGGAAAAAAATGGATATGAATTAGCCCCAAATCTCCCCATCCTTTTTTATCCTGGGAAGGACAATCACCTGATGGATCTTCAGGCTGCTAAACGAGGGCCTGAATTTATTTTGGGTAATGCAGATGAACGAATTCGCAAAGACTATGACAAGAGCCTTTCCGATTTCTTTATTCAAAATTATCTGGATTCCAGCAGGGTCTGGGCGGAGGAAAGAGGATTGATTTCACGTATGGTCCCTCATGGTTTTGACCTGGATATTCTAAAGGCTGCCGGACACAGCAGTTTACCAGAAGCAGGGCAGAGATACAGTGGCCATGGGCTTCTTTATACCAAAATGGTGAGTAGTGGAGCAGAATTATATGAGCGACCCTGGGTGAGTTCTCTTTGTCTGGATGCACAGGGAGCAACTTTCTCGACTAGTCCTTCCTCTATAAAAAATACAGCTGATGATCTCTTTTTGAATGGGGTCAACCACCTGGTTTTTCAGGGAGCACCCTATGAGCGGATCGATGCAAAATATGGAAAAGAGGCCTGGATGCCTTATTCTTCTACCTATTATCCCTTAGAACATAATTCAGAGCATCTGGGTGCTGATAATAGCTTCTGGAAATTTCAAAAACAGCTCAATGATTATGTCAGACGTTGTCAATATTTATTGAGACAGGGCAAAACCAATGCTCCCATATTGATTTATTATCCCTTCCTGGGATTTCCTGCTGAAGAAGGCAGTGAATATCCCAATTTACAAGCTCCCGGATTAGCTAAAGGAGATAATGAGGAAGCAAAATGGCTGGAAAACGTTAAAGGATTGATCACAGCCCTGGATGAATTGGGATTGGACTGGGTATGGGTAAATGATGAATCCTTGCAAAAGGCGAGAATCAATCGGAAAAAAATTCGGATTGGAACGAATGATTATGAAAGGCTGATTCTGATTGATGTGCCCGAGATTGAAATAGAGAGTTTGCGCAATGTCCAGAAACTTTCCGCTTCCGGAGCTCGAATTCTCCTCCTGGATAATCCTCCTCAGGATATCAAGGGATATATGAATTATGATCAGCACATAGCTGAATTGGATCGACTCCTCATTCAGCTACCTAAGGCCATTCGCCTGGATAGCAAAGAGGATATACAAAATTATTTTTCTGGATTTCCTGTTGATCAGAAGATTGCTTTCGCCCGACCCTACGAAAACCTGCGAGCTACTCAAAGAAAGAGCCGCAATTTCGAAATGATCTTTCTGAAAAATAAAGCTACAAAAGATAGGTTTTATGAACTCAGGATTGAGTTGGAAAATGAGCATAACTACATTTTCAATCCCTGGCGAGGGAGCATTCATAAAATGGAAGCTGGAAATCAGGGAATTCATCGCATTTTCCTGAATGCACAAAGCACCGCCTTTGTCCTTTCTTCTAAAGAAGAAATAGTAGAGGACTCCTTATTAGTTGGTTTCAATAGACTGGATGCCCCGCTTTTGGGAGAACTCTCGCTTAGTACTCGAAATATTGAGCGCTGGGATTTTATGCTGGCAGATGAGAACCGGAATAAAACCCAAATGGAATTTTCCGATACCACTCTTTTTGATTGGGCGGGCAATGAGCGATTGAGATATTGCTCGGAAGAAGCACTTTATCGAACCTCTTTCCAATTAGGAGATACCCTCGCCAATAAACAGTATATCCTGGATTTGGGAGAACTTCATGGAGCGGTGGAGGTCAAAGTAAATACCGAATGGGTCGGGGATTGTATCATCCCTCCTTTTCGCCTGGATATTAGTGAGCAAATCAGTCCGGGATTCAATACCATAGAAATCTGGTTGATTTCCAGTTTGAAAAACCGTTTGGTAGGCAGAGCGCTGGAAGGAGATGATCGGTATGAACGTTTCCTTCAATATGATTCTTCTCTTAAGGTAAATGGATTAAAGGGGCCTGTTCTGATTTGGGAGGTTGACAAAAAATCAGAACTTATAAATTAATCTAACATAGATTGGAAAAATTCCCTTTATCCAAGTGATTTTTCTTACTTTGCATCTAACAATACGCTTGCAGCTTAAACTCCCATATTAGCTATGACTACCAACAATCCCCAACCGGATTTTCTGGATCCTAAGAATACGCCAAAGGTTTACCAACCTAAATCCAATGCATTACTTGTTGAGGCAGCCTGGGAAGTTGCTAATCAGGTAGGTGGTATTTACACGGTTATTCGTTCAAAAGCGCCCTCGATGCTCAACAATTGGGGCGACAGATATTTGTTGTTAGGACCCTATGTTCATCCAAATGTATCCGCCATTTTCGAAGCCATGGAGCTTCCGGATGATCCCTTTGGACGTGCGGTAGCTAAAATGCGGGAAGATGGTCTGGAAGTTCATTATGGACAATGGCTGATAGATGGCCGTCCCAATGTGGTTCTGTTTAATCCATATTCTGTTTATGATCGCCTGGCAGAGATCAAATACCTCCTGTGGGAGCATCATGATATCAGCTTGCCAGGGGATGATGATCTTGTAAATCAAATCGTGACCTTTGGTTGGATGGTCAAGGTGTTTTTTAGCAAGTTGGTACAGGAAGATGTAAGCGGAGATCACCGCATACTGGCTCATATACATGAGTGGATGGCTGCCACAGCTATTCCAGAGATCAGAAGAGATAATTTGCCCGTTACGACCATTTTTACGACGCATGCTACTATGTTGGGTCGATATCTGGCGATGAATGATGGGAATTTTTATGATAACCTCCCATTTTACAATTGGCAGGATGAAGGCAAACACTTCAATATAGAAACGAGGGTAAAGATTGAAAGAGCCGCAGCGCATGGTGCTCATATTTTCTCTACTGTAAGTGATGTAACCGCCCGGGAATGTGAGTCCTTGATTGGAAGAAAACCAGAAGTGCTCTTGCCGAATGGATTGAACATTCGAAAACGGGCTATCAAACATGAACTTCAAAATATCCACCAGAAGTATAAAGATGAAATCCATCAATTTGTGATGGGCCATTTCTTTCAGAGCTACTATTTTGACCTGAATAAAACCATCTACTTCTTTACCTCTGGTAGGTATGAATACAAAAATAAAGGGTATGACCTGACGCTGGAAGCCCTGGCGCGTTTGAATTGGCGAATGAAAACAGCCAATATCGACCGCACTGTGGTTATGTTTTTCATTACCAAACGTCCCTTCAGCAGCATCAATCCTGAAATCCTGCAATCCAAAGCCACGATGGAGAAAATTCGGCATACCACCGAATTGATCCAGAAGCAGATTGGCGAACGATTGTTTGCTCAGGCATATTCTTCCGAAGATCAACGTTTCCCGGATGTAAATGCTTTCATAGATGACCAGTTGAAATTAAAACTGCGTCGTAATTTGCAGAGCTGGAAAACGGATGCTTTACCCAAGATTGTTACGCATAATCTTCATGATGATGCTAAAGATGATATCCTGAATTTCCTCCGCACCTCCAATCTTCTCAATCACAAGGATGATAAGGTAAAGGTGGTCTATCATCCAGATTTCATTTCCTCTTTAAGTCCTACTCTGGGCATTGATTATGATGATTTTGTAAAGGGATGTCATTTGGGAATATTCCCGAGTTATTATGAACCCTGGGGATATACACCTTTAGAATGTATGGCTGCGGGAGTTCCGGCAGTAACCAGTGATTTGGCAGGCTTTGGAGACTACCTGATGAATAAGGTAAAAAATCCGGAAGGAGAAGGGATGTATGTGGTCAATAGAAGAGGGAAAAGTTTTGACGAAGCTGCCAATCAATTAGCAGATCAGCTCTTTTCTTTTGTACAAATGCAAAGGACAGATCGGATTTCGCAGAGATATAAACTGGAGCAAGCCTCCGAAATGTTTGATTGGAAAAATCTAACAGCCTACTACGAAGAAGCCTACGATCAGGCACTGCAAGCAACTTCATGAATCCATCTGTACTCATGCTCGGCTGGGAATATCCTCCATTGATAAATGGAGGTCTGGGACTCGCGTCTATGGGGCTGGCTGAAGCACTTAGTGAGTTGACAAGTGTTCAACTCATTCTCCCAAATTCCCAGGCTGATTCCGATGAACAGAAAATCAAAATCATTGGATTGGATCAGATCGATCTGGAAGAACTCTGGGATCCGGAGGATAGCCGATATGTTGAAAAATTACAGGATCTGCGGCTTTCCTATGTAAATATTCCTTTATCTGGGTATCAGTCTTTTGAGCAGGAAGTGATGGTATTGGAAGAGGAGGAAAAAATGCCGGCCCGCTTCTTCGAACTTCGCGAACTTTATGGGAGAAATCTTCCTCGTAAAATCATCGACTATAGCGAGATTTGTATTCGATTGGCGGAAGACCTGGAATTTGATATAATCCATGCACATGACTGGATGACTTTTCCAGCGGCCCTGGAAATTCATAAACAAACAGGCAAACCCCTGGTATTGCATATCCATTCTCTGGAATATGATAGAGGAGGACCAGAGAGTAAAAACTGGGTCTTTCAACTGGAGCAAAAAGCCATGCAGGATGCTGATATGGTTTTCACAGTAAGTCATTATACAGCAGAAATTGCACGTCAGGAATATGGCATTAAAAAACGGAAGATTCGGGTCGTACACAATGCGATCGAAAAAATAAAAGCTTACCGGAGAGAGAAGCCTTTCAAGGATAAACTCGTAAGTTTTGTTGGGAGGCTGGAAAGTCAAAAAGGCCCTGAGTATTTCTTTCAAATGGCTATGGAAATTCTGGCCAGAAAAGATAGCGTGAGATTCGTGATGGCCGGAAAAGGAAGTCTGATGGCGAAAGTTATGGACCAGGTCTCCTCAGCACTCATCGGCGACAAGTTTCATTTTACTGGCTTCATGGATCGACCACAGGTCCTGGATCTAATGGCTATGACAGATGTTTTTGTTATGCCTTCTGATTCTGAGCCCTTTGGCCTGGTAGCTTTGGAAGCAACTCAAATGGGAGTTCCCTGTATTGTGCCTTTTCAATCCGGGATTTCTGAAATTTTCCTGGAAACCCCCAAGTTTCAGGCAGGTGACTCAGGCCTAATGGCCGAACAGGTCCTGGAACTGCTAGATAATCCTGAATACCACCAATCAGTATTGGATGCCAATCAAACAGCTATAGCTGAGTTGAGTTGGGAAAAGATCGCTGAGAAAGTTATCAGTCTATACAAAAAACTCTTATAAACAGCTGCAAACTTCCTGCAATCCTTTCCGAATCTGGCTCCGGGCATTTGAAAATAATTAGTAGCTTAGAGTCTAAAACTTCAAACCTTAGATTATGCCCACTCTACCCATTTACGTAGCCGCTACCAGCCAGCATGTCGGAAAGACTACTTCCACCCTCGGTTTGGTATCTGCCTTAAAAAGCAGAGGCTTAAATGTTGGGTATTGCAAACCTGTTGGACAGAAATTTATAGATGTCGGTCCCAGTCGCGCAGATAAAGATGCCTTCCTTTTTGCAGACACTATGAATTTTGATCTGGTGCCTGAGATCCATAGTCCGGTTATTTTGGGTAAAGGTGCGACTACCGCATATATAGATGATCCTAGCCAATTCAATTTTGAAACTCGCCTGCTAAAAGCCTCTAAAATTTTGTGTTCGAATCACGATGTAGTAGTGTATGAAGGAACTGGTCATCCGGGAGTAGGCAGTGTCGTGGGAATGTCAAATGCCAAAGCAGCTAAAATGCTGGAAGCAGGCGTGATCATGGTCGTAGAAGCCGGAATCGGAAACACCATAGATCTGCTCGATCTCAATCTTTCTGTATTTGTTCAAAAAGAAATTCCCATTTTTGGCGTGATCATAAATAAGGCCTTGCCCGAAAAAACGGAAAAGGTCAGACATTATGTTGGAAAGGTTTTGGACCAAAGAAATATTCCTCTGCTTGGCATTATGCCTTATGAGGAAGAATTAGGCTTGCCCCTCATGGGCACCATTTGCAAAGCAGTAAATGGAAAAGTTGAGTACAATGATGATCAACTGGATAATCGGGTTAAAGATATCATTGCAGGCTCCCTGATTGATCTTACCCAATTGAGAAGCTTCAACAATCAATTGCTGGTGGCTAGCATTCACCGACTTGATGAGGCCCTTAAACGCCTTTCTAAAGCCACACGTTTGATGGAAACAGACGATTCTCCTCTCTCAGGAATAATTATCACAGGTGAAGGGGATTACAGCTCTGAACAAATCGAATATTTTGAGAAACACAAGATTCCGGTGATACGGGTAAAAATCGACACCTATGAAGTCGTAATCAAGATTAGCCGCATCGAAGTTAAGATCAATACACGTACTCCCTGGAAGGTAAAAAAGGCTGTTCAACTTTTTGAAGAACATATAAATATCGATCCAATCCTTAAGCGAATCGAAATTTGATTTGTAATTAGACTTTTTTATTTATTTTTGCGGGATTAGTTAAAAATAGCTTGACAAGAAAAGCTACATAAACATCCTCATATGAAAGTCCTTGTTATAGGATCTACAGGCCGAGTAGGTAAATTGTTGGTCGAATATTCTTTGGATCTAGGGCATGAGGTAACGGCATTTGCCCGCAATATACAAGCCCTCAAAATCGACCATCCTTCTTTAAAGAAAGTACATGGAGATGTATTATATCCTTCCCTGGTTGAATCAGCTGTGGACGGACATGATGCGGTACTATCTGTAATTGGAATTCGCCAGTTTTCCGGTCCCATTACCTTACTTTCAAAAGGTATGGATAATATTGTCCAGGCGATGAAAAGCAAAGGAGTAAATCGATTGCTCACTATTACTGGTGCAGGCATCTTACAGGAAGATGAGCAATACCTCATCATGGAAAGCCTGAGCTTCCCGCCGAATCTTCAGAATATTTCGCTTGATCATAAAAGGGTATATGATATTCTTAAGGATTCAGATCTGGACTGGACCATTGTTTCTCCTTCTTTTATGAATAATGGAGAAAGAACAGGTGAATATCTGACCCAGGCAGACTATTATCCTAAAAAATCTCAGAACCAGATTTCTATCCAGAATGTGGCTGATTTTATTACGCTGGAAATGTCTGAAAACAAGTTTTGTGCAAGAAGAGTAGGCATCGCTCATCCGGCTTAATTTCCTGTTTTTGTGTATTTCATAATTACAGTATAATTTCCTTATCTTGCGGCAGATCGATTGAAAACGAAACTACTAAATCTCCATTTTTGACATGAAACTAGGTATCATTGGAACTGGAAACATAAGCAAAGCCTTATGTACAGCGCTCACTCATAAAGGGTATAATGTTATGGTGGGCGGTCGTAATTTGGATTCAGCAAGAGCTATTGCTGGTGAGATGGATCATTTTGCTACCGGAGGCAGCATTGCCAATGCTGTTCATTATGGAGAAATCGTTTTTCTGGCAGTTCCATACAAAGCTATTGAAGAAGTACTTAGGAATACAGATTCTTTTAGAGGAAAGATTGTAGTTGACTGTACTAATCCCGTCATCTTTGGTGAATATCCAGAACTGGCCATCGGTCATACAACTTCTGCTGCTGAGCAAATCGCAAAGATGTTGCCAGAAGCCAGGGTAATCAAGGCTTATAATACGGCTATGGCCAAGCAGATCGAAAATGGACCTTATTTTGGAGCAAATGATGGAACAATGTTCTATTGTGGGGATGATGAAAAGGCAAAAGCCTCTCTCCACAAAATCATTGCAGCCACAGGATTTGAACCCAGAGATTGTGGTCCTCTACACAGTGCCCGTCTGTTAGAACCTCTGGCCGTACTCATGATGCGGATGGCCTTTAGCCAGGGAATGGGTGATGAGGTGGCTATAAAGCTGCTTACCAGAGAATAAGCTTATAAATTTCAACTCAAATTTGTGCGATTTTTCCTAACTTTCCGTTCTTATAACAGAAAGAAAATATCGCTATGAGCATGAACCATATACCTACCGTTGATCTAAATCATTATGTCAAGGGTACAGCTGAACAAAAATCAGCTTTTGTAAAAGCCTTAGGAGACTCATTTTCCGGAATCGGTTTCGCCATCGTTGCCAATCATGGGGTTGCTGATGAAGTAATAGAAAAGTCCTATAACAGCTTCATTGATTTTTTCTCACTCGATTCGGATACCAAATTTAAATACGAAATTGAAGGCATTGCCGGCCAAAGAGGCTATACCTCTAAAGGAAAAGAGCATGCCAAAGGACGTAATGTGGGAGACTTAAAGGAGTTCTACCATATTGGTCAGATCGTGGAGGATAATGATCCGATACAGGAGAGTTATCCCGATAATGTATTCCCGGATGAGGTGCCTGATTTTGGAGAATATGGAGTTAAGCTTTATCAAAGCCTTGAAAGCTCCGGAAGGAGCCTGCTCAGAGCCATTGCAGAATACCTCGACCTGCCCGTGGATTATTTCGACAGCAAAATTCATAATGGAAATAGCATCCTGCGTCCTATCCATTATTATGGGATTCCCAATCCTGACGAAGTCCCGGATGGCGCGGTAAGAGCTGCCGAGCATGAAGATATAAATCTCATTACCCTTTTGATTGGTGCCAGTGCTGAAGGCTTGCAGGTGAAAAATGCAGAGGGTGAGTGGATCGCTGCCAGCCCCAAACCCAATGAGATTGTGATCAATGTCGGCGATATGCTTCAGCGACTCACCAACAATAAACTGGCTTCAACTACCCATAGAGTGGTGAATCCCCCTCGAGAAAGGCTGCATTTGCCTCGTTATTCTGTTCCATTCTTCCTGCATCCCCGCTCTGATATGGATCTTACTTGTCTGGAAAACTGTATAGACGATGCTCATCCCAAAGCGTATACGGACATGACTGCAGGAGAATATCTGGAAGAGAGACTTAGGGAGATTGGCCTTAGGAAGTAAAAAGGGGAAGAGTTATAGTGCTTGGGTCTTATAGTTTATTTCAAACTAGCGCCCTATACCACTTCCAAACTTCAACACCTTAAAAAGGATAATTTATCCCCAAATTCAATTGAGGTCTCCGATCTCGGGAATTTGAGTTGCCGAGGATCCAGCCATTGTCCAGATCCGGAGCATACAATTGTTGAGCGATATCCATACGGAGGATGAGGAAAGAGAAATCAAAGCGAAAACCAATTCCAGCATCCCAACCTAATTTTAGGTTTTCTTTGGTCAGTAGAGACTTTTCACCCAGAGGAGGTTCGCCATTTTTAGGACGGTGAAACCAGACATTACCGGCATCAGTGAAGAGTGCCAGTTCCAATATTCCACCCGCCTTGAATCGATACTCCGCATTCAATTCGAATATCCATTCTCCCCCCGGAGCAATCAGACTTATTCCCTGAAGTTGGTCTTCTGAGTCCAGATCCAGAATTTCTTTTAAAGAAGTAGTTCCCGGACCAAGTGTATTTGAGCGCCAACCACGCATAGAATTGGTGCCTCCGCTAAAAAACCTTGATTCTCTGGGCACAGTTGAAGTTTCATTGTAGGGTAATGCTCCTCCGATAAATCCCCTAAGGACAAGATCTGATTGTCGGGTAACTGGTATAGTGAATTTGGTTTCTATCGATGCTTTTCCAAATTGTCCATAAAATAATTTTCCAAAAAGTAAATTGTCCCTTGTGCTGGTATCTGAAATAGCCAAAGAAGTCAGTCCATCAAGAAAGAAGGGCAAATTTCCTCCCCATTGCACATTGAACTGCGTCCAAAAAGTTGGAAAAAGCCTGGTCGATTGATAATTCTGATAGGTAAAACTGTATTCTAGTCTTGAACTGATTCGATTTTCAAAGTCTCTACGAATCGCAGGTGCCAATTCATCTACCACCAACTTTTGGAATTCGTCCTGTGTATCTATATCTATAACTTCCAGAACAATGGGACGCAACCTGCTTACAGCTCTGTCCTGAAAAGGTTTGTGGTTCCAACGGTAGGTCAATTGGAAACCCGCTTGTGTACGGGCGAATTCGCGTCTGTCTACCCGTTTCAAACTGGATGACATGGTACTTATGGGACTCAGTAAACTCAGGTCTCTTTTCTTATTGCCGAAAGGTAAAAGGAAACGAGGGAAATTGAGATTCAACTCTGTACCAACTTCATAGAAAACCCGCTGGAACTGAGAGGCCCCTTCTTCAGAAGCGTACCAGCCAATACGTGCCTGTACAGACCAATCCAGAAATTCAGATTTATGAAAGGTGTTTCGGTTTCGAATGGTGAAATTCCCACCAATGCCAGGGATATTGGAAGTGAATATATTTTGAGAAAAAGATTCCACCCCAAATTTCATTTGGTAGCGTGTAGCAAGCTGTAGATCTATATTGACATCCAGTGCTTGTATGGAATCAATCAATTCATAATTGATAATGGCATATTGAAACATCCCCAATTCACCCAGGCGCTTTTGGGTTTTTCTGGCTTCTGTTTGACTAAAGGGAGCTTCTTCTTTTAAATGTATCCTTCGGGCCAGAAAATTATAATTGATAACATGAATGTGTTCTTTGTCAATATTGAAATTCAGAGGAATGGTATCATGGAGGATATCCTGGTCAATTTTCCACTTTTCTCTAAAAGCTTCCGTCAGGAATTCGCCTCGCATATCCACAAAATCTTCTGCATTTACACTGACCCCATTGTTAAGAGATTTGATATTGAGGTTGATCTCTCTGATTTGGTATCGGGAAGGAATCCGTTCAAAAATGACGGAGATATCGAGGTATTTATTTTCAAGAACCTGACCGACACTATCAAGCTCATTTTCGCGAATATTCAAGCTGTCAACTTCAAAGCTGATGAGGTTTTGGCTGAAACTGAAATACCCATTGTCTCTCAGATTATTCGTCAATCGCGCCATTTCCCCTGCAAAAGATATTTGACGATAATTTTCCTCAGGCTTCAGTAAAGAATTTTCGGCATCTATGTATTTAAAAATGCTGGAATCGGCGCTTGGAGGTAAAATATAATTTAGCTTTCGAATCTTATAGGCTGTACCCTCTTTCACCTGATATTTGATCGCTACTTGTCCTCTATCAAAAATTCCCTTCAGAGTATCTAATTCTGCATAAACAGAGGGATAGAAGTATCCATTCGCAAAGCATAATTCCCGGAGAGAAACAATGTCAGCATCTATATGGGCTTGATCCAAGAGAGCTGGAGGCTCCCCAATTTCTTTTACCAACCAATTGACCGTATTATTATATGACTTGGTGATGCGAGAAGATTTTAACATGCCTCTTTTCAACCAGGAGGAGTCTTTGTGTAAACTCAGACCCAGATTGTATAGATGGAGATAAGTTCTGGGGTAAAGCATCCTGCGATTTGCTTCTGTTTTTACTGCCTCATTGAGTACAGATTCCGGAAGCTTTTTTTCACTTTTTACTTTGGGGGTATTTTGTATCAAAAGCTGGCCGGGTGCAAGATGCTTGGTTGGATTACAGGCAATAAATGCAAAGGACAGACACAAAAGTGTCATGAGAGCAAGGGATTTTCTTACTTTTGTCCTTATGCAAGTCATTTCCAAAGCGAAAATAAAACTTTTTACTTCCCTACATACTAAAAAGTACAGGTATCGTCATCAAATGTTCCTGATTGAGGGAAAAAAGTTGGTTCAGGAGGCAATTGCCAGCGGCTGGAAATTGGAAAGCCTCGTATTAAGAGAAGATATAACGGATTGGGGAGAGGAAAATTATGAAGGAGATGTGCTGTCCTGGGCCGATCGCGATGCCTTCAATCAGTTGAGTGGGCATCAGCAATCTGAAGGAATCATAGGGATTGTTCATTTTCCTTCTCCGGACTTTTGTAAGCAAAAAGAGTGGACAGAAATTCCTCAGGAAAGAGGCTTTGTTTTGGATGCTATTCAGGATCCTGGAAATTTGGGAACCATTATGCGAAGCCTCGACTGGCTGAATATTCGGAACATCCTTCTGGGACCGGGTTGTGTAGATCCTTTGAACCTAAAAAGCCTTAGAAGCAGTATGGGAGCAGTGTTCAGGATGAATATCCTGCCAGTCGGAAAACTGGAAGATATGCCGGATGAGATGAAGGCAAGGTTGTGGCTGGCGGATATGGAGGGACCAGAATTGGGTAAAGCCAATTTCAAAGATGATAGCCTTATTTTGATTGGAAATGAAGCTAATGGAATAGGAGAGGAGCTTCGAAAAGCTGTTTCCCATAAGGTTTCCATTCCCAGATATGGAGGAGGCGAATCTCTGAATGCCAGCATAGCAGCTTCTATCATAGCCTGGGAAATGAGCAAGGGTTAAACTGCGTGGTTTGTAGGAGCCTTCTATAATTCCTTAATTTGTCGCATGATCATTTTCAGAAGTATATTTCTCCTCCTTACAGCTGGCCTTCTTCTACAAGCCTGCAATTCCTCTATGAGTAAATCTCAGGCTATGGATGAAGCAAAGTCCCTGGAATCAGGAACTGAAATAGACACGATAGCAGAAGTCATTATGGCGAAAGATACCATTGCCAATACGTATTTATTGGGCCGCTTTGATCCCGCAAAACATGAAGACTTTGAAAAGATCACTGCTACCCATGGTGCTGGTTCAGGTTTGGGAGCTTATCTACACAAAGAAACCCTGGCGGCTTTTAAGGAAATGCATGCAGCAGCAAAAGAAGAGGGCGTAAAGCTTACAATCAGATCTGCAACCCGTAATTTCTTTCGTCAGAAGCAAATCTGGGAGGCAAAATGGACAGGTGCTCGTAAAGTAGGAGGTAAGGACCTCTCAAAATCAAAACCTGATCCTACTGATAGAGCGACTGAAATTTTACTCTTCAGTTCTATGCCCGGCACTTCTCGGCATCATTGGGGAACAGATATGGACCTCAATGCATTTGAGAATAGCTATTTCGCTTCTGGAAAAGGATTGAAAGAATATGAATGGTTAAAGGCGCATGCTGCTGAATATGGATTTGGGCAGCCCTATACGGAAAAAGGAGAAGGCAAGCGCCCCTTTGGCTATGAAGAAGAAAAATGGCATTGGTCCTATCTGCCCCTCGCCAGAAAGCTACTCAAAGCCTATAGCGCCCAAATAGTTCCGACCGATATTCAGGGATTTAAGGGGGCAGAAGTAGCAGAAGAATTGAAAGTAATCGAGCGCTATGTTGAAGGCATCGCTCCTGAATGTAAATAAGCTTTTTTATGCCTGCCTATTTTGCCCGCTGTTTACGTGGACTGGAAGATATTTGTGAAGCTGAACTTGCAGCTATTGAGGGATTGGAGGTAAAGGGCAAAGGCATTCGTACCTTGTTTTTTGAGTATAAGGGTCCTGCAGCAAAACTTATTAGCCTCCGAAGTCTGGACGATGTTTTTATTCATTTAGGAAGCCTCTCTGGAATGAATCATACGCGGGCCATGCTTGCAGAAATTCCTGATCGACTTCAACTCCTCCTGGAAAATCTTCCGGAGCAGATAGAAATAGTCCGGACCTGCAGGCTACTTTCTCCTGCTCCCAGCTATAGTCTGACCATTGGATTGCAGGGGAAAAAGAATTTTTCCCGCTTCGAGTTACAAGACAAACTTTTGCCTCTTTTTCAGAGCAAATTGAAAGGCGTGTATTTCCCTAATGAAAAAGGGAGTGAAGGAGGAGAACTGGATTTTCGCATTTCTTTGGAAGGAAATCAATTGGAACTGGGCATACGTTTAGGGGAAAAGCCTTTGCATAGAAGAGAATATAAGCTTCATAGCAGACCGGGTTCTACCAAAGCACCTCTGGCTTATATAATGGCTTACCTGGCAAGGATCAAGCCGGACAATCTGGTTCTGGATCCCTGCTGCGGGGTAGGCACAATTTTGATAGAAGCTTCAAAGGCATTTCCTGAAGCTAGGTATGAGGGAGTCGATATTCAGGAAGAGGCGGTAGTATATGCGAAAGCGAATTCCGAAGTAGCAGAGAGTAAGAGTAAATTTCAGCAAGGGGATTTACGGAACTTGCCATATGGAGATGGGAGTGTCGATCGAATCGTCAGTAATCCTCCCTGGGGCCGCCAAGTAGCCTCTCATATTGAGTTGGGAAGCTTCTACCGGGAAATGTACCAGGAGTGGAAAAGATTGCTTACTGCAAAGGGGATTCTTGTCATTCTAACAGATCAGGAAGAGAGCATGAGGAGCTTGTTGAGCAGTGAAGAAACATTCCAGGAAATAGAGACCTATGAATTAAGTCTTTTTGGAAGTGTAGTCAAACTCTACCTCTGGCAAAAACTTGTTTAGCTTTTTTCTGGCATATGTTCTTCTCCCCAGAGCCTCATCGCAGCTATAACTGGAAGAATAGAATTGCCGTATTCTGTCAAACTGTATTCCACCCTGGGAGGGATTTCTGCAAAAATTTCCCGATCCAAAATCCCGTCTTTTTCCAGTTGCCTGAGTTGTTGGGTAAGCATCTGTTTGCTGATACCTGCTATCCCTCGGTGCAGAATTCCAAACCTATTGGCCCCTTTAGAAATGAGGAAAAGAATAATAGGTTTCCACTTGCCACCGATTTTGCTCATGCAGTAAGTAACCGGGCAATCTTGTTCTGCTATTGAAGTAGGAAGGGCCATTTTTTAGAAAATATATATAAAGTATTGATAATCAGTAATAGTCATATTTTTATGACTAGTATGGATCCTCTGTGATAGCAGTTAAATTAAAACAATTAATTTTCAGCTTCCTAAAATCTTCCAAAATCGAGCCCTGAGGGAGGCTGGAAACAGGCCATTTTAAAGGTGGTAAAAAATGGAGGTATCTGCTTGAAAATCAATCGTTTTTTTATCCAAAAATAAGTCTTCGAAACTGGCTGGATTAATATGATCTTTGCCCTTTTTTGCTTATCTTGCAAGGAAGAAAAAGGAAAAAACGAATCTCGTATAAATTATTGAAAATGAGTGATATAGAGAATCAGTCCCAGGATTATTCCGCAAGTAATATTCAGGTCCTTGAGGGGATAGAGCACGTAAGGAAAAGGCCTGCCATGTATATTGGTGATGTTGGGGAAAGAGGACTCCATCATTTGGTGTATGAGGTGGTGGATAATTCCATTGATGAGGCCATGGCAGGGCATGCTTCGCACATCGATGTAATCATCCATGAAGACAATTCAATTGAGGTTACAGATGATGGTCGTGGAATTCCTGTGGGGATACATGAAAAAGAGAAATTATCTGCATTGGAGTTGGTGATGACGCGATTGGGAGCTGGAGGTAAATTTAACAAGGACAACTACAAAGTTTCCGGTGGATTGCATGGGGTAGGGGTATCTTGTGTAAATGCCCTTTCAACCAAATGTGTGGTTTTTGTTTTTCGGGATGGCAAGAAGTACCATCAGGAATATGCCTGTGGAAAAGCTTTGGGACCCGTTGAGCAAATTGGAGATACAGACAAAAGAGGTACGGAGACACGCTTCTGGCCAGACGATAGTATTTTTACTGTAAAGGAATATAAGTTTGATACCCTGGCATCTCGCTTGAGAGAGTTGGCGTATCTAAACCGTGGAGTAAGGATCACCCTTACGGATTTGCGTGAGCCTCTTTCTGAAATAGATAAAAGAAAGGAAGAGAATGAAGGCAAAACCCACCTGGCTGAGACATATTATTCTGAAGGTGGTTTAAAGGAGTTTGTTAAGTTTCTCGATTCTTCTCGTGAACCTATGCACCAGGATCCTGTGTACATTCAGGGTATCGACAAAGAGCAAACAACTCCAGTGGAGATTGCTATTCAATACAATCGCTCCTTCAAGGAAAACATTCACTCCTATGTGAACAATATCAACACACATGAAGGGGGGACACATGTTTCCGGATTCAAAAAAGCCCTGACCAGAACGTTGAAAAACTATGCTGAACGCATGGATTTTCTCAAGAAAATCAAGTTCAATATCACAGGGGATGACTTTCGTGAAGGTCTCACTTGTGTAATCTCTGTAAAGGTTCAGGAGCCTCAATTTGAGGGGCAGACCAAAACCAAATTGGGTAACTCAGAAGTATCTGGTATTGTGGAGTCCATTGTAGGGCGCAGCCTCAATGATTATCTGGAAGAAAATCCCAAGACAGCAAAGATGATCATCGACAAGGTGATCATGGCAGCAGAAGCCCGGAATGCGGCTAAAAAAGCCCGTGAGGCGGTTCAGAAGAAGTCCATGACTATCGGTGGAGGTCTACCGGGTAAATTGGCGAACTGCTCCAGCCGCAAGCCTGAGGAATGCGAAGTATATCTGGTGGAGGGTGATTCTGCGGGCGGGAGTGCTAAACAGGCTCGCGATCGTAAGTTTCAGGCTATCCTGCCTTTGAGGGGAAAGATTCTCAATGTAGAAAAAGCTCGTCCTTCTCGTATCTACGAGAATGAAGAGATCAAAAACATTGTGATGGCTTTAGGGGTTACCGGCCTGGGACAGGATGAAGAATTGAATATAGAAAAGCTTCGTTACCACAAAGTCATCATCATGACGGATGCAGATATTGATGGTAGCCATATTCGTACACTGATCCTTACTCTATTTTTCCGTAACCTCAGACCTCTTATCGAAGCGGGGCATGTCTATATTGCTCAGCCTCCTTTATATCAGGTGAAAATGGGTAAAAAAGGTTGGTATGCCTGGTCTGAAGAAGATCGTAAGCAGATCATACAGGAGCGGGCATCAGGAGATGACAGTAAAGTGAATATACAGAGATACAAAGGACTGGGGGAGATGAACCCTGATCAGCTTTGGGATACTACTATGGATCCTGCAAGAAGGACACTACAGAGAGTTAGTATCGAAAGTGCTGTAGAAGCGGATCGCCTCTTCTCAACCCTGATGGGCGATGAAGTACCTCCAAGAAGAGAGTTTATCGAAAGAAATGCTAAATACGCCAATATCGACGTCTAGCGATTTCAAGATATCATGATATATTGGGGCAGGGATTTCCTTGCCCCATTTTTTATGGAATACCTTCCCGGAATACTAATCCTTTCCCTCTTTCTACTGGCATCAGTAGGCATTTTATATTGCTACAAACAGGAGGATTATCGAAAAGCTCTCTGGCTTATCCTGGGATTGGCTTTGTCACTGCGGGTATTTCTCTCTTTAGAGCCACTTATCCACAAATGGGATGAAAGGTACCATGCATTGGTCGCAAAGCATCTGGTTCAGCATCCTTTGATCCCTAGTCTATATGATGATCCTCCCCTGGAAGCAGATTTCAAAGATTGGGGAAGAACAGAGCTCTGGATTAGCAAGCAAACCTTACCCTTATGGTTAATGGCGGGAAGCATTGCCATTTTTGGAGATGGCGAATTTGCCTTGCGAATACCTTCGATTCTCCTCGCTCTTTTGAGCGTATACCTCAGTTTTATAGTCGGGAAAGAATTATTTGGGATAAAAGTTGGCCTGATAGCCGCTTATTTGCACGCGATTCATGGACTATTCCTGGAACTTAGCGCTGGGATAATATCTTCGGATCATGTAGAACTTTTCCACCAACTCTCTTTACAGGGAGGGATAATTGCAGCAGTATTTTACCTGAAATATACACGAGAGAAATACTTATACCTTCTGGCTTTTTGTATGGCCGCTGCCTTTCTTTCCAAATGGATCAGTGCATTGATGATCCTCTTTGTATTTTCCGGTCTATTGTTGGCTCAAAAAAGAGATTTCAAGATGCTTGTGAAGAGTCTCTTTAAAATTACAGGGATCTTCTTGCTTCTAATAGGGCCCTGGATGTCTTATTTACTCCTAAACTTTCCGGAAGAAACGAGCTGGATGCTGTCTAATGTCTTGTTCCCGATTTATGAAGCAGAAGGAGGTCATCAAGGATCTATATTTTACTACCTGGACGAAATCAGGATCATTTTTGGTGAATTGATTTACCTGCCCCTGATCTACTTATCTATCCGAAATCTCCGCTGGAAGAAAAGAAGTTCTCAACAGATAATTCTACTTTGGATATGGATTCCCCTCATTCTGCTTAGTATAGCTGATATGAAACGGCATACCTATATCCTGGTTTCTGCTCCAGCCTTTTTCATCTTACTTGCATTTTTCTTTCGTTTCTTTTCCCTCTACGCCCATCGATTTCAAAGAAAAAAATGGCTACTTCAATTACTGGCGATTCTCTTATTGGTTTTGCCAATACGCTATTCTCTTGAAAGGCTTAAGCCGTTCAAGCATCGTTGGGAAAGACCCCAATGGCAAAAGGAAATGGCAGATTTTGTGAACTCTCTTGAAATTCCGGAAGAGAAAATTATACTCTCTTCGGAACCGCATCACCTGGAAGCGATGTACTATTATGAGGTATATGCCTATGAGTACGAATTGAAGGCAGATCAAATAAAATTCCTCCAGGAAAATGGATTCCAGGTATTTAAAAAGGAGGAAGATGGCTACAGGAAATATTGAGAAAACTCTCTCCTTACTTCAAGTAGGCCAACATTTTCCGTTTCGCAACTGGCAATAATGCTTCTTTTTCAGGAAAGGCTTTTTCTGTGTACAATAAATAGGTAGCTGGATTGGGAAACTTCTGATGGACCTTGATCAATTCCCGTTTCATATGCTCATAGGTATTGACAATACTGAGCTCAAAAGTCGTCAGAGGATTCATGGAAATTCCATGATAATTGGCTTCTATGTTTTCGAAGAAAACAATTTGATACTCGAAAGCCTGCACAAACTTCTCTGGCTGAATCTGCAGAAAAATATAGCCTTCCTTTTTGTAAAGGGGGATAATTCCGATGGGCTCGATTTTCAATTCCTCGTCTATGAGTTCATAGATTTCTTTTCCCTGTCGGAGTTTACCTTCTATTTCAGGAATGGAATAGGAGACGATATGTTCGATCTCCTGCATATTGGGATGCTCCCTAATTGAGGGCTCAATCTGAAGTTTTAGTTTTTTCAACTCATCTTCACTGATCTTTCCGGGAAATTTTTCAGATAGTTTTCTTTTCTCTTCCTGAAAAGAGGCAAGATTTCGTCTGTGAAAAATGAGTTCTCCAAATGAGGGGTATAAGCGATATTCGGCAAACTCTCTGCTGACTTGCTGGAGATATGCCAAAAGAACGTATTTCTTATACTCAAAATCGAGGGTTCCTTCCATGAACCAATCCGTACTCAATTGCTTCATACTAGAATATACGGATTTTTACATTTTTAAGCTAGTGAAAATGAATAAGCGTGATGCAGGATTGTATCCATAAATAAGGGGCAGATTAAGATCTGCCCCCGCATATATATATGTTATATTTTCTTAAGTCGTTTGCTGAACTTTTTCTGGAAAAAGACTGGAAATACCTTCTTCATTAGCTTTACAAACCCCTCTTTCTGTGATCAAGGCAGTGACGTATTTTGCCGGAGTAACATCAAAGCCATAATTGATTGCTGGACTTCCATCTGGCGTAAGCCGAACTTCTTCTATGACTTCACTTTCTTTATTCCAGCCTCTGATATGGCTTACTTCTTTGCCATTACGTGTTTCTATTGGGATCTCTTTGATTCCATCTCTCATTGTCCAGTCAATAGTAGTAGAAGGCAAGGCTACATAGAAAGGAATAGCATTGTCCCAGGCAGCAAGGGCTTTGAGATAGGTGCCGATTTTATTGGCTACATCTCCGGTATAGGTGGTTCGATCTGTGCCGACAATACAGAGGTCAACTTGTCCATGCTGCATGAGGTGGCCTCCTGCATTATCAACAATGACGGTATGAGGAACTCCATGCTGTTTCAGTTCCCAGGCTGTAATTCTGGCTCCTTGATTTCGAGGTCTGGTTTCGTCTACCCATACATGAACTGGAATGCCCTTATCATGAGCCATATATATAGGTGCTGTTGCAGTACCCCAGTCTATGGTTGCCATCCAACCCGCATTGCAATGGGTCAGAATATTGATCGTCTCCCCGGGTTTTTGTGCAGCAATTTCTTCAATCAGCCCTAAGCCATTTTCTCCTATTTGTCTGCATATTTCCACATCCTCTTCCAGAATCATTAAAGCCTCATTTCTGGCAGCTTCAATTTTTGATTCAGGATTAGCAGAAGTTTGTATTACTCTATCCAAACGCTCGATTGCCCAGTGGAGGTTTACAGCTGTGGGGCGAGTGTTCCAAAGTTTGTCCAAACAAAGTTTATAATAACTCTCCGGATCTTCTTTGTCCTGCATTTCCACACAAGCGAGATACATACCTAAAGCGGCAGTCCCTCCTATCAAGGGAGCACCTCTGATCCACATATCTTTGATGGCATGAGCTACCTCATCCACCGTTTTAAGATCCACTATCTCAAACTGGTGAGGAAGTTGTCGTTGATCAATGATTTGAATGGTAAGGGGGTCGTTTTTTTTGAGCCAGATCGTGCGCTGTGCGTTTCCGTTGACGAGCATTTAGACGATTTTGAAATTGGTTTTGAGTCGAATGAGGCTTGCAGGCCTTAAATTTACTGAGATTTGGGAAGCTTAAAAAGGAATGTGGGAAAGTGTTTTAGTATTATCCTGCAACTGTTAATCATTCCTATATAACACAAAGAAACTAAAACACTCCTAAAAAAGCTCCGTCTGTTTTCCATGTAAAACGGCCCACTCATGCTGTAAGAGCCAGCGTTTTCTTTTCAATCCACCGGCATATCCTGTGAGTTTTCCGTTGCTTCCGATTACTCGATGACATGGTACCAGTAACCAATGGCTATTCTTTCCACAGGCACTTCCGACTGCCCGTACGGCATCCGGAGAATTGATGCGTTTGGCGACTGTCAGGTAGGAACGAGTCTGTCCAATTGGAATCTCCATCAATTCTCGCCAGACTTTACGTTGAAATTCTGTGCCCTCAATATCGAGAAAGACAGTGAAATGCGTCCTTTTTCCTTCAAAATACTCATCCAGTTGTTCGATACACTCCAAAAGTATGGGATGCGTAGGATTGATTTCATAGGTAGGGTAATCGGTAAAGCAAAGCCCGGTTATACCAGCATCGGAAGCAGAAATTTCTACTGTTCCGATGGGAGAGTCGTAATATGTCTTGGCAACAGCTTCCATCTCTCGTAATTCTTGCCCTAAGTTACGAAATAAGCGCAAAATCTGTATGACCATTTCGCTATTTTCAGTGCTTGGGGCTTACAATTGAAAATTGTAAATTGTAAATAGCCATGTATTCCCCTCTCAGAGGGACAATTAAGTTATTTATGTATTAGCCCCAAGAACGTGAAATTTATACACACACTGCTTCTCCTTGCCTCTTCTCTTGCTTTATCTGCAAATAACAACTGCCCCCAAATCTCAGAACTGCTTTCCTCCTATGAATTTCAATGGGTCATTTCTCAACAGAGCCTGGAACTGGATGCTCAACACAAAGAAGGTCTATCTGCAATTGCACAAGACATAGCTGATCTGCATGCTCGCTTACAAACCAGTTCAAGAGAAGCCATCGAAAATCATGACCGAATCAATATTGAAGGGAATTGGAACCAGGTGTGCCTGGTCAATCTATTGACATTGATCCAAAACCAGGGAATCAATCGCAAAATGATGAATGATGCTGCCCTGACTTCATTAGATATGATGTTGGATTTGATCGATCCGTTTTTACTTCCCTTCACAACATTTAAGCGCTTTCTGACATCGGAAGTGGTGGAAGAATTGATTCTGGAAGCATTGAAAAGCGATGATCCGGAAGCAAGCCTGAATGATGCAATTGATAAGCTTGGAGAGAAGAATAATATAGATATGGAAGATAGTGCTGAAGGGGATAAAGTAAAAACCAAGCTGAAGCAATTGATGGATATGTACGCCCTCAGCAAAGAAAATGCACAATTGCCGGATGATGCCAAGTGGCATGGATGGAGTTTTGATCCGGGTATGTCAAGCCTCGATGATTTATTATCTATGGTTAAAGATGTTGAGCATACCTTGCTTTCTCAGGCTATGGTAAGATTTGGCACAACTCCTGAAGATGAAAATCCGGTAGAGGACACAGGAAAAGGAGAGGGGAGTATTCAGCAAAGATTGGTAGTGAAAGGGGTAGCTGATAAACCTTATCCCAAAAGCCAAAGATGCCAGGGACAAATTCTGGATTATGAGATTGTGATTAAGAATTATGGACATGTGGAAAATGGGAAATTCGTATCGGACTATGTAGAATATGATATCATCCTTAATTGCTGCGAAGAAGAGGAGGATGAGGACATCAGTTATGGATCTGATTATTCTGAACCCATCAATTATGTCCCGGGAGGAGATTATGCCTTTTTACCTGCCGGTATTATTGGGCTAGGTAGAAGTGAAGGAGACAACCTTTTTTGTGTGGGAGCTAGTGCACAATATTATCCTAATACCCCTTTGGGGCCTTGTGGAGCTCAGCCAGCCCTAGGCATGCAAGTGAAGTATGGCTACCAGGGAAATTCAGCAGATGGATCTTCTTTTAGCCAATCCCAGCTTCAAATTGTTCCACAAGCCTTGCTTCTTTCTCCGATTATCCCAAATCTGAGGCTGATCAGTGGATTGAGTTTCCCGATTAGTTTTGGAAATCAGGTCTCAAGTTTTAGTGGGCAGGATATCAAGGATAATATAAATTCCTTTGGCGTTTCTCTGACAACGGGTTTATCCCTTGAACTTCCCAATTGGAATATACAATTGCAGACGGATGTCGCAAGTTTTGTGAGAACTACAACTTCTCCGGCTTCAAGTCCGGGGAGTGAGTTTAGCGAAAGTGATTTTGGATTTTGGTTGAACAAATCCAATCCCCTGACTTTGAGTGTTGGAAAGAGGATCGAATCATTTTAATGAATAGAGATTGCCTTAAGTATTGAGAATGGCTTTTGCATAATTGGCCCAGCTCAATTTTTCGGTAGCGGTTTTTACATTTTCGCCGGCTAGTGGATGCTCAATAAATCGTAGCATTTGCTCGGCCATAGAATCGATGTCCTGATCTTCTGCCAGGTAGCCATTGAATCCGTCTTGTATGGTTTCGGGGAAGTGGCCAACCTTGGTTGCAAGTATGGGCAGGCTGAAATTGTAACTCAAGGATTCGATGCCCGAGGGAGTAGCTGTCAGGTAATACAGCACTACACAATCACTGGACTGAAAGTATTTATGGACTTCTTCATTGGCGATAAATTCATTGAAGACAGCCGTGCGATCTTCCAGCTTCAGCTCCTTGAGTAGCTCCAGGGGGCGGTATTCTCCTTCATCATCTGCCTTTTTGAGGAATAAACCTTTCGCCAAGCCAAAGAGTGCACTTTTGATGCGGGTGGAAAGTTTGGATTTATCCAGGGTATTCCAAAAAGATTCCCCACAGATTAGCAAGGAAACATCCTCTCTTTGATCAGCCACTTTTTTAAATGCTTGTATGGCATTGTGGAGGCCTTTGTATTTTCGGATGAAACCAAAGAAGAGGAAAACATGCTTTGCCAATCCATGTTCCTGCTTAAATGCTGCTACATCAAAGCCTGGATCAGGTTTAAACATATCATAAATGGGATGATAAAGTTTTATGACTGTTCTTTCACCCGATGTTTCCGTCCGTGTTCCCTCTTCACTGAGGTAGAAGTTCTTCTTTGGAAAAAGCGTTTGAAGTTCTCTATAGGTTTTCAGGGCATGGACGATATATCCATTGGCATTCCCGATTCCCATCTTTGTAAAGATGCGATCGATATTGCTGTTCTCTTTTTGAATGACAAAATGAAGGTCTACGATCACTTCTATATCCTTGATTTTACTCAAACGGGAAATGATTCGGCCTAAAGGGAGCCCCTGAATAGCAATTGCCCACTGGAATACGACAATTTCCGGTTTTAGGCTTTTGATATACCTGACTGTAGCACCCCAGCTAAAGGGATTATTGTAATTGGTGATGTACTTGACCTGTACATCTGTTCCCTCGAGTAAATCAGTTTTGCTGGATTTATCTACAAATTCTCGGGGAATGATGGCTGGATATTGTTGGGTCCAGGAAACGATATGCACCTCTGTATTGGGCTCTTTATCAAGTGCTATGGCCAATGAGGTATTGTAGTTTGCGATCCCTCCTTTGAATTTGGGACCCGGACCAAAACAGACGATACGCTTTTTCTCCGAACTCATGCTTTTTCCAATCGCTTCACAGCTGCATCATAGACTCGACGCATACCTTCTTCCAGGGTGATTTTGGCTTCCCATCCCAATTTCTCTTTGACAAAATCCATATTGCAGTAGCGGGAGTGTACGCCTACAGGCTTATCCAGCAACTGCTTGATGGGGGGATCGTAGCCGGCAAATTTTGTAAAGAGTCCGATGATTTCGCGGAAAGAGGTTAATCTTCCCATACCGATGTTGATGGCAGTTCCGTCCTGAATATGATCCATGGCCAGGAGGATACAGTCCAGTACGTCATCAATGTGAACAAAATCCCGGCCCTGATGTCCGGTTCCCCATACTTCAAAAGGATCTTCCTTAGCGGCAGCACGTGCGGCGATAGCCGGTATAGGGTAGGAGAGATCCTGATCTTCTCCATATCCGGAGAATGGCCTGATACAGGTAACTGAAATACCATAATGGCTGGCAGCCAGTTTCGCCAAATATTCCCCGGTCAATTTGCTCCAACCGTAAGTCATATCCGGCTGGCCCATATTATTGAAATCGATATCTGATTCTGAAAGGGCTATGGCTGCTGTATCCGTTTGTAAACTGATGGGATATGCTGCGCTACTGCTTGGATACATCACCCGCTCGGGTTTGTATTTACAAGCCCAATGGAAAAACTCTGCATCTATAGACAGATCGAGGGCGACCATCATGGGATCTCCATCGATCTTTGCTCTGCCTCCTACAATTGCGGCAAAGTGAAAGACATCCTGAAATTTGGGGATGTCTAATCCATAATTTTCCTGAAAATATGTGTGATCTTCGTAGATATTTCTGATTACATCTCTGATGTCTGACTGGATGAAAACCAGGCGGCCCTCATCGCCCAAAACCTGAGCATTTTTTATCTGTTTGCTCACCGGCAAATCTTGCCAGCTTTCTGGAGCTGTTCCGACAGAGAGGTCGTCAACAAATACAATGATATCCTGAGTAGTATTATAGAGCCTTTTCACCATATTTCTCCCCACAAATCCGCATCCCCCGCTTACCAGATGTGCCTTCTTCATATAGAAATTTGAGATAGGTTTTGTTTATAAATTGAAATGCAAGCTCATCAATGTTGAACTTAGTTGCAAGTGCAATTTTTAGTCCTAACTAACTGAGTATTTCTGTTTTTCTTTTTTTGAGTGATATATAATTGGATTCTTTTTTTATGGGTTGGTTTCCATCTTTTTTAGAAAAAGATGGAGTCAAAAATCGCAGAGCCCAAAGCCAGCCACACTCGCCGCCCCGGCTCCCGATGGGCTCTGCAGGGCCATCGCTCTGGGGGGTATGGATTTAAGGTTCCTACTAACGTTAACACCCTAACACACAAAAACACCAACACGTTTTATAAGATGGAGTCAAAAATCGCAGAGCCCAAAGCCAGCCACACTCGCCGCCCCGGCTCCCGATGGGCTCTGCAGGGCCATCGCGCCTGAGGAGTGTGTTGTAATAATTTAAGGTTTCTACTAACGCTAACACCCTAACACCCAAAAACACCAACATCCTGAATTATCAATGAAGGATCTCATCTAAGGAAAAAGAAAAGCAAGGACCCTATTTAATAAAGTAATCGTAAACCACCGGAGGTCCCCCAAAAAAATCCTTGAGTTTGGCTCTTTGTTCGAGGTGGAATTCATTTTTCTGATAAGCTTCCAGATCATCAAGCGACTTAAAAGACATTTGTAACACCAAACCCTCTATGCTTCCGGCTCTGGCGTCTCCTGTATTTCCCAAATCTCCTACTTCAAGACTTTTTACCTCTTTAATTTTTCTGAGTGATTCGAGGGTAGAAATAGCTTCCTTTGTCTGCTCTTCAGATAGTCCTTCTTTCATTTTGAAATAAACGATATGAACAAGTTCACTGGCAGGAAAAACGTCTTTCTCAAGATCCCGCTTGAGTAATTCTGATTCAAGCTGTAAAATTTCCTCTTTAAGAGCTTCGGCAATTTTCTCATTTTCTATTTCAGCCACCTTATCGGTACATGCGAATAGAGACCCAATAATGAGTATGCTTATAAAATGTTTCATGATCTTACTATTTCTCAATTAACTCATAAACCTTTCTGCTGGCTTTGATTTTACCTGCAAAACGGGAATTGGCGTCCTTCCTCATTTCATCAGCATAATCCCGATAATAAATATCCAGAGAAGCCTGATTCGGAGCGAAATATTCTCCGACATAACTGACCTCTTCTTCTCCTTCATTCAGAACTTTACGCAGGTTGGCAAAGGCAAAACATCCGGTATTGACTACATCATCCATATGTTTGTCCATCATATACCTTTCCCAATCATGGCCGTCTTTCTGGGCGAGTGTAATGGTAACTGAGTAAACGATCATGTATGTTTTGATAAAAGAATTATTCAAGTGACAGGGGAACAAAGCAATTGCCCTTATCGAAACAAAGGTAATGCTTTCTCCGAAAAGGCTTGCGATTTTAGCTAATCCTTTCTGCTGATTTTTTTGCTTGTCAGGAGCGTTCTTTCCAGGCCTTAAGAATGCTTGCCTCTCGTGCGATCATAGAATTCGCTCCCGATACAACTCTTTGCCTTCTTTCTTCTGAAACGGCATCAGAATTCCACCACTCAATGGTCATCTGCATGGTATCGGAAAGTGAGCGAAAAGTAAGTCCATGTTCGATGGCTTTTTTATTCTCACAAACGCCCATTCCTTCAAAATCTCCTACCGGAATGATCCAGGGGGTGATGGCGTAAACGCCCTGTTCTTGTAAGAAGTCATAATCATCTACTTGTGTAAATGTGGCGGGTATGTTAAAGCTTGCATGAGCTCCATAAACAAAAGCAGGCATCGTTTGAGCAAAACCCGGACCTGAAGCATTGAAGGTACCTGCAGTTTTATCCTCGGCCAATCTGATCATCCATGCTGCTAAATCGCGAACATCTATATATTGGACTTTATCTTGCAGTTTACCGGGAATCAGGACTTCTCCACCTAAAGGAAGACGAGCTGCCCAATGGTTGAATCTATCCGTAGGATCACCCGAACCAACGATAAAGGTCGGTCGAATGACACAAGCTCTATCCTTACCAAAAATCCTTTTGGCAGCTTCTTCCGAATTGGCTTTCATCAAACCGTATTCATAGGTTCGACGGTTTTCATCTGTCAGTATATCTTCCGGAACTTCCAGCAATACTTTCCTATTTTCACTGAAATCTGTACCTGTAAATGGATAGAAGACACTTAAAGAAGAGGTGTACATATAGAGATCAGCATTGTCCTTTAACAACTCAGCTGTATCTTCCGTCCACTTCACCCTTCGCCCGGAATTATCTATCACCACATCCCATTTTCTGCCTTTGAGGGCTTCGAGATTATTTTCTCTATCTCCCACCAAAGATTCAACTTTGTCGAAAAGTTCTGCGTAGATTTTAGGCTTGGTTTTGCCTCGGGTGAAAGTACTGATTTCATGTCCCCTTTCGAGGGCATAGGCGATTTGATGTGGGCCCAAAAATGAAGTCCCTCCCAATAATAGGATTTTTAGAGACTTAGGCGCTTTCTTTTCTACTTTATGAAAAGGGCTTTGAGCTGTGAGGAGGTGGGTAGAGGAAAGTAAGGAGAGACTTGCTCCGACTTTTATGCTGTTTTGGAGAAATTTCCTGCGGTTTGAGTTTTTTGTAGTAGCCATAGGTTTTATTAATCGTATGATGTTTTCTTCTGTCAATCCTAGAAAAATGGCAAAAAATCGAAAGGAGAAAAGCCCGCTATTCCTCAATTCCTTTCCCCCAATTCTCCTTTACCAATGTTTAATTTTTTTAAAGTATTCTTGAGCTTTTCAGCCTTCATCTTCAACACCTCCTATTTTGTTCGCATTGGATAGAATCAAGATATCTCTTGGAGATGACTTTTTATAATTTCTTCGATCTCCTGTGCTTTTTCCCAGACGATGAAGTGGCCTCCTTCGAGGAGATGCTCTATTTGCTGCTTTTTTGGAGGCACCAATTTGTCTGAATCTCCATGAATTTGGATGAAAACCTGAGCGGGTTCATCAGTCTTCCATCCCAAGATGGCCCTTAATGCCCAGCGAAGAAAGTCCAGATCCGTTTCCGAGATAATCTTTCGTAAGAGCTTTTTATCTTCTTTTATTTTTACTCCAAATAGGAAGGGAGACATAAGTTTGAAAAAGGGATTTCCTATTTGAAGAAATACTTTCCGCAGAAAAATACGCGAGAGAGTAGAAGGGATTGGAGGCAGGATGGCCGATCGAGGAGTGCTGGAAATAAGAAAAGAAGCTTTGCTCCCTTTTTGCCGATGAATCTCAGATACCAACATGCCCCCAAAGGAAACTCCAATGAGGGCATGATCTTTTGTATCTATATGTTGACTAAGCCTGAGGGCATAGGACGGAAGAGATTCCTGTTTCTTTGGCTCGATCCAATCTAAATGAATGCACTCATAGCCTTCAAATTCCATCCGTGCAAATACCCGATGGTCAGCACCTAGTCCACTGATGAAATAGAGCTTCAAACTCTATTTGTTTTGCTTTTTCTTCCAGTTATCTCTGAGGGTTACGGTTTGATTGAAGATCAAATGATCCTCAGTTGAGTCCGGATCCACACAGAAATAGCCTTTCCGCATAAATTGTACGCGATCCATGGGCTTGGCAGAAGCCAAACTCGGTTCGACCAAAGCTTTTGTAATTTTCAGGGAATCCGGATTGATGAATTCTTTGAAATCTTTGTCTTTGTGGCCGGCAGGATCAGGATCATTAAATAATCTGTCGTAGAGCCTCACTTCGACCTCTTTGGCGTGCTCAGCAGAAACGAAGTGGATGGTTCCTTTAACTTTCAATCCACTAGTGTCTGAACCACTTTTCGACTCCGGGAAATAGGTACAATGCAACTCAGTGATTTCACCGGAGGCTTCATCTTTGACAAAATCATCACAGCGAATCACATATGCTCCTTTCAGTCGTACCATTCTCTCAGGTCCTAAGCGGTACCATTTTTTAGGCGAAGGGGGATTTTCGAGAAAATCATCCCTTTCGATATAAATCTCTCTGGAAAAGGGAACTTTTCGGCTACCTCCTTCTGGATCTTCGGGATTATTTTCTACCTCCAAATCTTCTACTTGTCCTTCGGGATAATTGGTAATGACCACTTTGAGAGGGTTTAAAACTCCCATTACACGAGGAGCTGTTTTATTCAAGTCCTCACGAATGGAAAATTCCAATAGAGCCAGGTCAATTACATTTTCCCTACGTGCTATCCCTACGCGCTCTGCGAACTTGCGGATACTGGCAGGTGTATATCCTCTTCTTCTGAATCCTGAGATCGTAGGCATGCGGGGATCATCCCAGCCATTTACAAGGCCCGTTTCCACCAATTCCTTGAGCTTTCTTTTACTCATGACCGTATAGCTCAGGTTCAGCCGCGCAAATTCGATTTGTCTTGGTCTGGGATCGAAAGATGGCAGATTGTCCAGAAACCAATTATACAAAGGTCTGTGTACTTCAAATTCGAGGGTACAAACAGAATAGGTGATTCCTTCAATGGCATCACTTTGTCCATGTGCCCAGTCGTACATAGGATAGATTTTCCATGTATTTCCGGTTCGGTGATGTTCTTTATGCAGGATGCGATACAAGATGGGATCGCGCATGTGCATATTGGGAGAAGCCATATCAATTTTGGCCCTTAGCACACGACTTCCTTCTTCATATTCTCCTGCCTTCATTCCTTCGAAGAGGTCAAGATTTTCTTTAACACTTCTATTTCTAAAGGGACTTTCTTCTCCAGCTTTGGTCGGCACGCCTCTCATGCGCCTCATATCCTCAACACTGGAATCATCCACATAGGCTTTGCCTTCCTTGATGAGTTGAACAGCGAAATCATAGAGTTGATCAAAATAGTCGGAAGCATAACGCAGTTCTTCCCAGTCGAAGCCCAGCCATTTTACATCTTCCATGATAGATTCTACATATTCTACATCCTCTGCCACCGGATTTGTATCATCAAATCTCAGATTGGTCTTTCCTCCATATTTTTGTGCAAGGCCAAAATTCAGACAGATTGACTTTGCGTGCCCGATGTGCAGATAACCATTGGGCTCGGGAGGAAAGCGGGTATAGACTTCTGTGTTTTTCCCACTCTTTAGTTCTTCTTCAATGATGCTCTCGATAAAATTGAGAGAACTCGCCTCAGTTGTACTCATTTGATCAAATAATTAATTCGCGCCGAATATTCGATTTTGGGGCGCAATTTACAATATAATGTTAGAAATTTCCCGACTTCCAGGCCTTATTTGCTGCTTGCAAAATATGGGATACCATTTCACGGCTTACGACGGTTCTTTTATACTCATCGTAAACCTGGACTCCCATGCTTAGGTTGGGATTTCGGTATTTCATTGGAGAGGAGATGGAGTGGCTTGCACTCGCATGAATATGATGTACGCCTGTATGCAAAATAAGTTCTCCGACATTCTCTGCTCTGATTCCTGCTCCTGCCATTAAATGGATTCTCCCTTTTGCGAGATCATGCAGATGCTCAATGTTCTCCCTGCCAATTACCACACTTTCCTCCTGACCTGAAGTGAGAATCATATTAAATCCACATTCGATAATGTCCTCAAGGGCGGCAGCAGAGTCTTTGCTCATGTCAAAGGCTCTATGAAAAGTACAGGGGAGATCTCCGGCCAATTCCCGCAATGCGGCAGATTGATCTTTTTGAATGCCTCCTTCTACATTCAACAAACCCATCACCAGCCCATCTGCACCAGCTTCTTTAGCCATGAGGATATCTTCTTTCATGACTTCCACTTCATATTCATTATAGAAAAAGTCTCCCCCTCTCGGGCGAATCATCACCATGACTGGCAATGAGCAATGTTTTTTTGTCTGTTTGATCATACCATAGCTGGGGGTAGTGCCTCCCTCAACCAGGTTATCACATAACTCAACCCTATGAGCTCCTCCTGACTCTGCAGCCAGGGCAGATTCAACCGAATCTATACATACTTCGAAAGAGAATTTTGGAAACATAATCGTATAAAACAGTATCAAACAATAAAAAACAGTAACAAAAGTTTGTAAATACCAGATAAAACCAGATATTTGAGTGTAAGTAACACAATACATCATAATAAACCATGCAATTTCCCCTTATCACACAAGCTTTCGAAGTGCTTAAAGACCGGGAAAGTTTCTTTCAGAAAATTCTGGATGATACGGTCCCTACCAAACTTATTGGTAGTCAGCTGACTCTCATGGGCCTTTTTACTTTTTTTTATGGCCTTATTATGGGGAGTTATAATAGCTGGATGCAGTCTTTGGTAACGGGTGTTAAGCTCTTCCTGCTCATTTTACTTACTGTTGCAATCTGTTTTCCTTCTTTTTATATCGTTCAAATGATTCTGGGCTCTAAGATTAAGCTCAAGCCTCTGTTGATCATTTTATTGAGCGGTTTTGTGGTAATGACCACCATCATGCTAGCCTTTGCTCCGATCGTAGTCTTTTTTCAAATGGGAGCTGAGAATTACAATTTTATCCAGCTCTTGCATGTGGGGATATTTATCTTCTCCGGTTCTTTTGGGATGAAATTTGTCCTGGATGGACTGACATATGCCTTTGAGAAAACGGAGGTTTATCCAAAAATCGGCGTGGTAATTTTCCGGTATTGGATCGTTATTTTTGCCTTTGTAGGAATGCAGCTTTCCTGGAACCTACGACCTTTTGTGGGAAGCAAGGACATGCCATTTGAGTTGTTCCGCGCCAACACCCAGGGGAACTTTTATACCACGGTGTTTTCTTCTATAGGACATTTGATGGGAATTTCAGGAGAAAACAATGAAGGAGATGAAAATGGAGAAGCCAAAGCCGAAGAACACCCCAAGCCTGCCCTGGAAATGAAACCTGAAGAAGTTCCTACAGCACAAGATGATAGCCTAAATTCGAATGATTCCTGATATATGGATGAGATCATGAACATAGAGGAGGTGGCCAAATACCTCAAACTAAAACCACAAACCATTTACAGTTGGGCGCAACAGGGAAAAATCCCTGCCGCCAAACTGGGAAAGGAATGGAGATTCCGCCGCTCGCTTATCGATATGTGGTTCAATCAGCACATCGATGAAAAATTTGACCAGTTGATGAATGACTGGGAAGAGAAACTTAAAAAAGGAAAGAAAAACTAAGCGTATAATTTACAATCATGACCAAACATATTTTCAACTTCCTCCTTGCTGCATGTTTAACTTATTGCCTGACTTCTTGTGATCGCCCTACATGCGAGAATACCAATCCTGTATTCAATCAATATGAACCAGGGGATGTCGCCTATCAGGAAGAATTGATTGATATAATGCAAGGTCAGGAATTACGTTATTGGTTGAAAGCCTATGAAAAAGAGGCAAATACCGAATATTTATGGCTTTATGTACAAAATGAAGATATCTGTGCCCTGGCAAAAATGAGGGTAGGAGAAGGGGAAGGAATAGAAGGACTGCTTGCTGCCCAGGGGGTAAGTTATAGAGGAGCCGAACTTGTGGGAGTTGAATATGAGGTTTATGATCAGAAAGAACTTGTTTTCAACCGGCTTGATCATATTTTGGATTAAAAGAAGAGAACGAATGACAATGAATAAAAATGGAGAAGTAGGAAGGATTTTACATGTTTGACCTCTATTTCATTTTTGACTTAACCTATTAAAAACTTTATCTACCTAAGACTGCTCAAAGAAATACCCGCATCTATGAAAAATCTAATTCAAACACACCTCTTGCTTATCCTGGCTTTAGCTATGTTTGCCTGTGATTCTGATCCCTGTCAATTCAATATAGATAAACACGAGATCCTGACAGGAATCGATGTGCCAAAAACAAAAGGAGGTGCTTGTATCCCCCATGAAGAATTGGGATTTAAGCTCTCGGTATGGGAATTGGATACCTTACACCTTGAAGAGAATTCGAGTTATGGAAGCTTGCAAGGCTATATGGACCATTTTAAGTTTAGTCCTTTGCAGGGCAGTATTCATGAGGATAAATTCAAATTGATCCCAGAAAAATATCAAGCCAAATTGCTGGAAGATGATCTGTATTTCCGATCTGGTGAAAGAGGTACAAAGCGTTGGATCATGATCATTAGCCGTAAAAGTGCCATTTTATTCGGAGAGGTTATAGAGGAAAAAAGTGAATAGACTTGAGGAAAGTTCTGACTTGGCAGATCCTTGCAGTTATTTTCTGAGATTTTTTTCATATTGCTGATCAAAACCGGATCATAAAACTGCTAAGCTCTCATGGATCAATTTCTCTTTTACCTCGAATTTGGTTTTACGCACATCCTCGACATTGCCGGCTATGATCATATGTTGTTTCTGTTGGCGTTGTGTGCTTTATACAGACTGAAAGACTGGAAACGTGTATTGATCCTGGTCACAGCATTTACCATCGGCCATTCGGTTACCCTGGCAGCGGCAGCATTGGATATCATTCAGATTTCCAGTGAACTCATCGAATTCCTCATTGCTTTCACCATATTTCTCACTGCCGTTTACAACCTTACACTGGCCCGAAATGAAGAATTGAGTAGGGGACAGGTACAAATCAATTATGCAATGGCCCTGATTTTTGGATTTATCCATGGCATGGGTTTTTCCAATCAGTTCAAGGCTTTGCTAGGACAGGAAGAAAGCATAGTTCCCATTTTGTTTCCCTTCAATCTCGGAATTGAACTGGGGCAGATTCTCTTTGTCATTGGGATTATGCTGTTCGGAGGATTTTTGGTTGAAAAACTAAAACTGCCCTTCAAGTATTGGAAATTTAGTTTGTCGATCATCGCTGGATTGCTGGCACTTTATATGATGAGTCAACGGATTTTCTGGTAGCACATCTGTTTCAAAATGGGATAATGTAGGTTCGGGGCTTTACAGATAGTTGAGAAATTCATTATCTTAAGGCTAAGCCCCTTTTTTATTCCATCCAAAACACAAACACCATGAGAAAGATCTTATGTATGGTCGGATTCCTCCTTTTGACCAGTTTATTCGTTTCTGCTCAAAACAATCTCAATCACATTTACTTTAAAACTGCCAGTTCAACGCTTTCTACAGAAGCGAAAAAGACGCTCAACAAATTTATTGATACGTACGATCCCGAATCTACAGCTTTAGTGGAGCTTGTAGGTCATACAGATGCCGTCGGTACCCAGAGCTACAATGAAGAATTAGCGCTTCGCCGGGCTAGATCTGTGAAAGATTATTTGCTTCGAAAAGGGATTGATGCTGAAAGGATATTGATGAAAACCTTTGGAGAAACTCAACCATTAATGTCCAATCGAGAAGAGTCGGGTCGTAAGCAAAACAGACGGGTGAGTTTTGTCTGGGGAGATGGGAGTTTTGCCTGGTTAAATGAAGGAACAGAAATTCAGCAGGAAGAACTCCTTGGAATGGAGTTTTTGGGAGAGATTGCTCCTTATGAATACAATGAAAGGGAGATTGCGATGAGAGAATTAGTAGAATTACTGGCCCCCAAACAACAAATTTTCGGCCTGAAAAAAGGAATTGAAACCCGGATCGTAACAAAAGGGGGGGCGGTTCTCTTTGTCCCCTATGATGTCTTGGAAACCGAAGATGGAAGTGAAATTGAAGCACCTGTAAAGCTAAAGATCAGGGAATGTATCGATCGCTCTGATATGGTTTTTACAGGCCTGGACTCTCATTCTCCTGAAGGCATGTTGGAAAGTGGAGGTATGTTCCAGATTCTGGCCTATAGTGGAAATAAAAAGTTGAAGCTTAAAGAAGGTCGTAAAGTGGAGCTATATATTCCGACTGCAGAGGTAAAAGAAGGAATGGGACTTTATACTACAAGTGTATCTCCTCCCGCTGATCCGAATCTTTTTGGAGATTGGGAGCAAGACAGTAATTGGAAACTACCTGATAGTTCTCGATACAATAGTGTTAAGCAGACGGTATGGCTAAACATGAAAGAATCAGAGAAGATGAATTTCAGAAAACCGGTAGGCGAATTTGTTGAAACCCTTATCGATACATCCTGGCAAAATGATGTCCCGGTGATCATTGAAAATACCTATATATATCGAAAACCCAGACCTTCTCTGGAGTATCTGCGCTCGAGGAATAAACCCTATTTTTATGGCTTAAACCTGAGTCGTCTCGGTTGGATAAACTGCGATAGATTCATTTCTGATCGCCGACCTAAAACTGAACTTTTTGTGAAAAGCGATTATGAAACGCCCATGCTTCTCAAGCTTGTATTCAAAAGGCAAAACGGAATCATGAGCGCCTCCTATCTCACTGGGTCATATTTGGGATTTAGCAGTTTGCCGGTAGGAGAAAAGGTGACATTGGTAGCCATAGGGAAAGGAGAGAAAGAAAAAGAGCTGGTCTTTGCTACCAAGGATTTCAGAATTTCCGAGAATATGAAGATTGATGAGTTGGAATTGCGGAAAGGTTCTATGTTAGAACTTAAATCTTATCTCTCAGGGGCTATAGACATATGAAATAGGTAATAAGCCTAAGTATAGATGGCTTCGATTATTATAGATTAACGGATGAGAGTAAGTCAACTCTCATCCACCTCTTTGGCCTCTTCCAATATATAGTTTAAGCCAAAGGGATCATCGTTCAATTTGAGCTTTCCCCTGAAAGTCTTGACCTGATCCACCGTATAACTTTTTTCTCCATCCAGCATTAGTTCTACGACCGTTTCCTTTCCCCCACCTCCGCAAAAGAAGCAGGAGCTAAAAGGAAAAGCTGAGAGGACAAAGGCTGTACCTTCTGTATCCATAGGTAGGATATACCCTTTGATTTCTACTTCCTGGCCCTGTAGTTTATTCAGGCTTTCCCCATAAACCGGCGTCATCATCACATAGTCGGCTGTGGAATCATAGCTCATTTCATAGCTAACATTTTCCAGGGTTTTCCAGGTGATACTTTCCTGACCCAAGAGCCATTGAGAAATACTGCATATAGCAATTGTCAATAGTAAAGGAAGGTAAAGCTTGAATATTTTCATTGAATTAGATTCTTTTCCTAAGCTATACTGTAATAATGCTCATTTTGTTGAGACTAACAGCAAAATCAAATTTACCAACAAATTTGTTCTTTGTACAAAATGTTGGCTATTTGCTAATCCTAATAAACTACAAAATGCTCCAATCACTACTAGCCATCACCTGGTCTGTTGACCCAGAAATCTTTACCATCGGAAGTTTTTCTCCGAGGTATTATGGCTTATTCTTCGCCGGTGGTTTTTTCCTCGGTTATATGATCGTTAGGAAACAATTCCTTTCAGAGAAAAAACCTGAAGCCTGGTTGGACTCTTTGTTGATTCACCTCATCATAGGTACCGTAGTAGGTGCGAGATTGGGGCATGTGATTTTTTACAATCCCGGCTATTATCTCGAAAATCCCCTCGAAATCTTTATGACCTGGAAAGGAGGCCTTGCCAGTCATGGAGGAACATTGGGGGTATTTATTGCCCTTATAATCTGGTCCAGGAAAGTCAGTAAAAAACCCTTTCTCTGGATTGCGGATCGTCTGACTGTACCGGTAGCCCTGGTTTCCTGCTTTATCCGTTTGGGAAACCTCATGAATCATGAAATCATCGGAAATGAAACCGATGTGCCCTGGGCATTTATTTTTACCCTGCGAGACAATGTACCCCGACACCCTGCCCAATTGTATGAAGCTTTGGCTTATCTGGGAACTTTCTTTGTTTGTTGGTACTTATACTGGAAAACGGATGCAAAGAAAAAAGAGGGATTTCTTTTTGGACTATTTATGGTCCTCATCTTTGGAGCCAGATTTGTTATAGAATATGTCAAAGTGGAACAGGCTGATTTTCAGGCTAATTTCCTGGATATTCTTACCCTGGGTCAATGGCTAAGCATCCCTTTTGTACTTTTAGGCGTCTTCTGTATGATGAGAAGCCAAAAGCATATCAGCGAATAGCTTTTTTATTTTCATAAAAAGAAAAGAATTTTTTTAGGGATTTTGCTTCTCTTGGAAATCAAAAGTTAATGAATTGTTAAAATTTGAGTTCCTGAGAACCAAGTCTGGAACTTATCGTTTAGAAGGTAAGCTAGAGGATAAACTTTCGTCAGACATCCTTTACAATCAAAAAAGCGTTAGTTAAAAAACACAGCCAATAACATAAAGATTAATAGTTTTGTGTGTGTTTCTAAGGGTGGTCCTTTCTTCGGAGAGGACCAACTCTCATTTTAGGCCTCCCTATATTTTCGAAATTACTTCCTCTACGATGGCTGAAACTTCCTGATCAATGGATACTTTGATGGCTGATTCTGGCTCTTCCAGGGTGTCAAATTGACTCTTAAGAAGACTTGGAGGCATGTATTCATGATCTCGCTCTTGCATACGAGCCAGAATAAGTTCATAGGAGCCATGAAGAAAGACAAACTTTACCCGTTTGTCATCTCTCTGTAAAATTTCCCGATAGGAGGCTTTTAAAGCAGAGGAAGCAAGTATAGCTGATTTTCCTTTCTCCAGCTGAAGCTCAATCTGCTCCCGTAATGCCAACAGCCAGGGAACCCGATCATCATCATTGAGCGGAATCCCCTGACGCATTTTTTCCACATTGGTGGCAGGATGAAATTCGTCTCCCTCGAAATAAGGCAGCGATAGTTTTTTAGAAAGAGCTTTTCCAATGGTACTTTTTCCTGTACCACTTACTCCCATTATGATCAGTACGAACGGCATATTCCCAATTAGCTATTGCAGCGCTAAATTAAGAAAATACCCGTGTCGGTAAACTTATTTTCCTTTTTTGATCAGCTCTTTGGTAAAATCCATAACCGGATCATTTTCCTCTATCACATCTTCAAAACTGGGCCTGATGATATGGTCCGGGATTATTCCTCTGCCTGTATTTTTGAAATCCACATTCATTTCAAACAAAATCATAGGCATCAGGACAGAAATTTTTGAATTAGGGAATTCGAGCGGTAACATGATTCCACTGGTATTCTGATTGGGATTTCCTCCGGCTTCTTCTCCTATAAACAAACCTCTGTCGTAATTTTTCAAAATGGCAGACACCTCTCCTGTAGCTGAAAAAGAATTAGGATTGGTAAGAAAGTAGGTTTTACCACTATAATAGGGCTCAGCTGGCTTGGAGCCTTTGAGGCCGGCTACTCCTTTGAGTACGTATAAATCTCCTTCCTTTTTTGTGATAAAAGGAAGCGCCACTTTAAGTAATCCCAATTTTTCTTTGTAATACTGCTTGTCAGGAAGGCCTCTGCTGACCATGCTTAGTCGCTTATAAAAAGTGAAAGGCTTATCATATAGATGAGCAATGAGTTTGATGGTAGGTTTGGGATCCCCGCCTCCATTGTCTCTGAGGTCAATGATCAGGTGTTCAATATTGGCATCATCTATCTGTTTAAATGCTTCATTGAAAAATTGCTTGTATGAAGGCCCATTCTTCTTTATCCAGCCCTTGCTAAAAGTCCGTAAGGTCATGATGGCAGTATTGCCCTCTATTTCGAGGGTATACGCATCTACACCCTTTTGGTACCAGGGCTTGGCAGGAGCTCCGTAGCGTTCCTTTCTCTTTTTCTGAATGCTGTCTAAAGGAAGGGCTTCAATCTTGAAGACTTTTTCTTCTCCATTGGGGAGAAGCATATCCAGTTCATAGCTATCGGGATTGCCATAATGAAGGGCATATTTAGAACCGAAGGCTCTTTGAACAGAATGGATGGGCAGGCTTTTATTATACCCATCACGAGTTTCCTGAGATACCAGATGATCAAAGATTTCTTTTGTTGGTTTTCCATTGATCTTTTGGATGATAGAGCCAACTTCCAGATCCGAATTCAGGGAAGCATTTCTCAGGAGATACAATTGCTCTTTTTCCCAATAGACAGCCAGTGGGAAAATCAAATCTGAAGTTCTTCTTCTTTCAAGATAAGCATCCGAAGAAAAGAAATGGGTATGTCCATTTGCAATCAGTTTCAAAAGCGGACTTATTCTTCTGAAAAACTGAACCTCTGTAAGTGGGCTATTCAGATTTGCTTCAATGGCCGTAAAAGCACTATCCAATCGCTTTTTTGGATGGTAGGCATATAAAGCAGGATGTACCGTTTCCAGGTTTCTTTTGAGGATGCTCAGGTCTTCTTTGAGTTGTGTCGGACTGAAAGTGGCATCCTGGGCCTGTCCCAGTATACATAAGCAGGGAAGGAGGATAAATAGTAGAATGTGTTTCATCTTAGTTTTGCTTTTCTAGTAAGGGGCCATATTTTTTAAGAACTCGCCATGCATCTCTGATTTGATCCAGACTGCCATTCTTTGGGTCCAGATTGGTATTGGTAAAAATGAGCCATCCCTGGTCGAGGGCAGGATCAAATTTTAGATTGGTAAAGATGCCGGGATCAGATCCATTATGTCCAATCAGGCCTTGATTGCTGTACTCCCAAAAAATGCTATAGTCATCTTCTCCCGGAGCATGTCCTTTCATCATTTCCACATAAGCTTCCTGATTCATTAGTTTGCCTTCTCCTTTGTAACCTCGTATGGCTTCCTGTAGATAAAGAGATAAGTCATGAATGCTGCTTAAGAATCCACCGTCTGGGAAGGTGATCAGACTATATTTAGGAACTTTCAATCCATCTGGAAGATAGATATGGGCATGATTGTCCATATTGATCTGGGAAAATCTCCATCCCGATGCTTCCATATTGAGAGGATCGAGAATATGCTTTTGAGTAAAGGCTTCGAAACTTTCTCCGCTCGCGATTTCAAGGATGTGTGCCGCTAGTGCCGCTCCGATATTAGAATATTTGTAGGTTTCGCCCGGAGCATGTTTATAGAAATTCTTTTTCTTATACCATTCTCCTCCTTCGACCAAAACCTTCTGAAAATACTGAGGCATACTCATGTCTTGATGTGTGAGGTAAGCCTTGAATTCCTTGCGAGTTCTTCCTTTGAGTTCGGATAGGGGAATGTCCAATTTCTCCTTAAGTACATAGGCTTTTTCATAGACCAGTCCGTCTCTGATTCCGGAAGTATGTGAGGCCAGATGTAAAAGAGTAATCGCTTTATCAGGATGTCGGGGATGAATGATTTTGAAAGGCAAAAGATCATTGATGGGCGTTTCCAGCTTTAATAACCCCATTTCCACAGCTTTCATAATGGATATACCGATAAAGGTTTTTGAAACAGAACCGATATTATGAATGGTTTGTGGAGTATAGGCTTCCATGTTTTCTACTTTGGCATAGCCAAAGCCTTCCTCATATAAGATGCCTTCCTTATTTACAATAGAAACCCCAAATCCCGGAACTATTTCACGAGCAGCAATCTCCTCTAAGGCAATTCGAAGGGAGTCTCGATAGTTTTGAGCAGATAGATGTTGACTAATGAGAAATAATAAGGTCAGAAGACCCAGGTAAATAGTTCGCATGCGTTTGCTTTTATGTTGTCGAAATTTCTTTGAAAGACGCAGGAGGTTCTTCGATAGTTGCTTGACTAAGATTCGGCTAGCATTCAAATTCCGATTTATCTTTTTACAAACCACATATTCCTCACACGTCCATTGCTCACATAAAAACCTGCTACTTCTCCCTTCTTATCTCGTTTAACTTTGATAGACCCAAAAGCTCCGTGGTCGGCGGAAAGATAATTTTCTCTTTTTACACTCAAGGTAAATTCTCCGTGCCGATTGTGGTAGCCAGTGAGTGTTTTTCCATTTGTGCTAATGGTATAATGGGTATCCAGTTCCGGGCTGTAATAGACCCCGCTCAATTTCTGAAGGAATTCTTCATTCACTTCTGGTTTTGTATATCGCTCAAAATCTTCTTCCACTCCTTCATTTGCCTGGCTAAATCTCATGATCATGCTTTTCTTGCTGCCAGGTTTGAAGCTTACCGTGGCTACAAAAGGAAGGCCCATCATTTGGAAGCTGTTTTCGGAGATGGGGATAAGAATGGTCTCATTTCCTTCTGATCTGAAATACCTAAGGGTGTCATCTTTTTCATAAATTTTCCGAGTGTAGTTCTCCTTGAGGTTCCAGTAATCTCCTTCGAATTGTTTGAGTTTTTTGGAGGAAAGCTGGATAGCATCTATGGCTACTTCGGAGGACTCTGATTCAGCTTCTTCTACGTCCATGAGGATTTCGGCTATTTGGAATACCTTTCCCTGAGGTCCGGAAGAACTGAAATTTCCGAGCACGACGATATTGAGTTTTTCCTGGGGAAAGCAGATGACATTGGATCGAAATCCCCCAATTGCTCCTCCATGACCGATAAATTTCTTTCCAAATACTTCATTTATATTTATCCCAAATGCATAATTGATGCTGGTTCCATTGTTGAGTTTACCAACTTCCTGCATCCGCCTGAAAGCTTTTTCCCAGCCTCTTTTGGGATTGCGAAAATTGTCCATCCAGTACAACAAGTCTTCTACTGTAGAATGCATATTCCCTGAACCCACATAGCCCCAGTATTCGACTGCACGACTAAATTCTTCACCTCCCCGATAATAGGAAGTAGCATTATTGGGAACTACCCGGCTGTAATCATCTTCTACATAAGTATGGTTCATACCCAGGGCTAAGAATACATTCTTTTTCATCCATTCAGAGAAAGGTTCTTCGGTAAGTCTTTCGATGATTACTGCCAGCAACATATAGCCGGTATTGCAATATAGATTGTCTTCACCCGGAGCAAAATTGAGCTCTTTTTGACGTTTCATAAAGCGAAAAAGATCCTCATCTGTTCGGCTATCATCTCCTCTCCAACCTGCCATGCCCAACATGGCGTGGAGGCTTCTCATACCGCTGGTGTGGTACATGCAATGTCTGAGCGTAATTGTATGGCCAAAGTCTGGCAATTCTGGCAGGTATTTACGGATATCGTCATCTACCGATAATTTGCCCATTTCCTCTAAGCGAACAATCCCCATAGAGGTAAACTGTTTGGATACAGAGGCTATATTGAAAATAGTCCCATAGGAATTGGGAACCTTATATTCGAGGCTGGCAAGTCCAAAACCTTTAGAATAAATGATTTCTCCCTCTTTCATAATCCCGACAGCTCCACCCGGATGATTACCTGCATCCCAGCTAGAGAATAGTTCATCTATGGCTTGTTCTTTTTCAGGATCAAGTTGAGCACTTAGCGTACATAGAAAAGATAAAAATAAGGCGAGGACGAAGTAGCGTTTCATGTGTAGGTTTATTTACAGTTGGTGTAAGCTTTGTGAAAGGTCAGCAATAAGGTCATCAGCATCTTCAATTCCAATAGCCATGCGAATCATGCCCGGCTCAAGTCCTTGTTCCTTGATGACCTCCTCCGGCAATCTTCCTCCCCACATTACCGCCGGCAATATAGCCAGACTATCTATCCCTCCCAGACTGGCTGCATGTAAAATGATCTGCAAATTATCCAGAAATTTTACCCCTGCATCATAGCCTTTTTTCAGTACAAAACTCATCACTCCTCCTCCCATGCCTTGCATTTGTTTCCCGACCAATGCCTTTTGGGGATGTGAGTCCAGTGCCGGATAATAAACTTTGGAAATTTCTGCTTGTTCTTCAAGAAATTTAGCAATTCTCAAGGCATTTTCGCTTTGTTTTTTTACCCGAAGATCCAAGGTGCGAATTCCTCTAAGGGCCAACCAACTATTCATAGGGGCTGCACTGGCTCCTAAAACGATGCTTTGACTCCATACTTTTTCCAAAAGATCTTTCCTCCCTACCACACATCCCGCCAACAGATCATGATGACCTCCCAGGTATTTAGTCGCGCTATGCAAGACCAGATCAATGCCCCATTCTATTGGCCTTTGAATAATTGGGCTGGCAAAGGTATTGTCGCAGAGCGTTAAGATTTCCTTTTTTTTCGCCAACTCAGCAATAGCTTCCAGATCCGTCAATTCCATGGTGGGATTTACCGGGCTTTCCAGCATGATGAGTTTTGTGTTTGGACGAATGGCTGCTTCGAAAGCAGCGGTTTCCGATTGCTTTACCATACTCACTTCCACTCCAAATCGAGGCAGAAATTCTTGCATGAGTTTCGTCGTGCCGATATAATGGCTTTTCTGAGCGATTACATGATCTCCCTTTTCCAAAAAACTCAGAATCGCAGTGGAAATGGCTCCCATACCAGATGCCAGCATCATGCCTGCTTCAGCTCCTTCAAGCTCAGCAATTACTTTTGCAATTCGGCTACTGGTTGGATTTCCATAGCGGGTATAAAAATCATCATCCAGTGGCTGAGACGCCATACGGGCAAAGTCCTCTGCCGAATCAGCGGTTTGGGTTACAGACTGAAAGAGGGGAGGAGCCACCATTTTGTTTTGCTCCAGCTGTCGATCAGCATGAAGGGAAGTAGTTGCCGGGGAAAGCTTTTTCATGAAAAAGAGATTTATAAGTCAGGGTTTCTTAGTTTTGCGTTTACCATAGAATCCTGACTTAAATTACATGTTTTCGATGAAAAGTAATCTTGCCTTTACCACTATCTTCCTTTTTCTGCTTAGTGCAGTTTCAGGTCAAAACAGCTCTCCTACTGCTATGGAAGAAAAATTACCCTATGAAGAAATCGGACTTTCCCCTGAAAGCTATACAGCCGGCACAGTTGCTGCACGGATGATTGATGGTTTGGGCTATCGCTACTATTGGGCGACAGAAGGCCTTAGAGAAGAGGATTTGGCTTATAAACCCAGCGAGGATGCCAGAACTACCATGGAGACTTTGCTTCATCTATACGGGCTCTCAGGCACTATCATTAATGCCAGCAAGAATGCGCCAAATATCAGACCTGCGAAGAACGTTCCGGAGACCTATGAAGCATTGCGTGCAGCTACCTTAAAGAATCTTGCAGAGGCCAGCGAAATTCTGAAAAACAATCCTGAGAAAGATCTTTCAGAATTGAATGTCATCTTCCAAAACGGAGATAATACTTCTGAATTTCCCTACTGGAATATGATCAATGGACCAATTGCAGATGCCATCTATCATACAGGTCAGTTAGTTTCTTTTAGGAGAATTACCGGGAATCCCATGAATCCCAAGGTGAGTGTATTCATGGGGAAAAATCGCCCTTAGGCGATCACCCTTTTCTGATAAATCTCTTTCCCCAGAGCCTCATCGCTTCTCGTAAATTTAAAGCGGTGACTCTCATAAAAGTCTTTCTCCACATAGTCATCTGTTTGGAGGGCGACTTTTATGCTTTTAACAGGGGTTGTCCAAATGCCTTTGAGGTGTGATTCAAGTGCCAGCAGCAGTTGGCTACTGAGTTTCCTTCCGTGCTTTTCCGGATGGACAAAAACCTCTTGTAGCCATACATAGTTTTGGGCTGTGGCCTGAAAGGATAGAATATAACCGATCAATTCGCCGGCTTCTATAGCTACAAAAGAGTAGTTTTTCAAAACGGTACAGGCTAGATAATAAAGTATAGGGGACTCCTTACAAATATTTTTCTTAGGCCTTCTTTTCGCTAATGCTTCAATAGAAGCAATATGTTTCTTGTTTGCGGGGATAATCTCTATCATGCTTCTTAGGATACTATAATTCTTAAATCGGGTAGATCCTTTGCATGTAACTGTGTATGTTGTTTGTATAACGAGCCGACAATTTCGTTTTACATCAAATTTTACATTATTCTCAGGGCTTGCTATATTAAAGTATTGCTCAGCTGATATTTCTAAATCAACTGAAAATTCATACTACTACTTAGGGCTCATATCCCATATTGAGCTTTTAATTTTTTCCCGATATGGAAGTTGTTGCCGATTCCTGGTTCCTCAGTTTTTTAGGGAGATTACATCCTATGTTGGTTCATTTTCCTGTGGGAATCCTGATAACGGCTTTTGTGCTTGAGTTGTGGAAATTAGGCAAGAAAGAAAATCAGGATTATAGCAAACTGATCTATTTGGGTGCGATCTCTTGTTTGTTTGCAGCTGCTTTTGGTCAATTGTTGTATTGGGGAGGAGAATATGCGGGAGAACTCCTGGAAAACCATCAAGAAAAAGCCCTTATCGCTAGTGGGTTTGCTATACTGACTGCTCTTATCTATTCACGGAGGAAAAAATTGCCCGGCTGGCTCCCCATCAGTGCATTGGGAATCAGTTGTTTGTTTATCGGGATTTCCGGACATCTGGGAGCCAGTATTACGCATGGAGAGGATTATCTTAGTCTAGCTAGGGAAGATACTGGAGAAGAGACCACAAAGGCCAGTTGGGCGCAGTTTGCAAATTATACGGATACAGATACGCTAAGTGAGAAACAGCTGGACAAACTGAACCTGGAAGTACGGGCCATTTTTGCACACCGCTGTTATCAATGTCACAGTACAGCCAAGAAAAAAGGAGAATTGGCACTGGATGATCGAGATGGGATTTTTCTTGGAGGAGAAAGTGGAAAAGTAATTGTAGCGGGAAATGCCGAAGCCAGCGAATTGTATCGAAGAATAAATCTCAGTAAACAGGATAAAGAAGCTATGCCTCCTAAAGGCAAAAGACTTTCAACTGCAGAAATCGGCCTGCTAAAACTTTGGATTGATCAGGGCGCTCATTGGGCAAACGAAAGCCTGAAGATTTTCCCGGAAGCGAAAATGGCGTTAAGCAGACCTGAATTGCCCCGCGCTGATCATGTTGAGCAGCCGATTGATAAATTCCTGGAACAATACTTTCAGACGAATAATCTCGAGTGGCCGGAATTGATCAATGACCGGAGATTTGTGCGTAGGGTCTACCTGGATATTTTGGGTTTGTTACCTGAAAAAACTACTGTCGAAGCCTTTGTCAATGATAAAACTCCAGACAAAAGATCTCGACTGATAGATAAATTATTAGGAGAAGATCAGGCCTATGCGCTGCACTGGTTGAGTTTTTGGAACGACCTGTTGAGGAATGATTATTCGGGTACCGGATTTATTACAGGAGGAAGGACAAGGATTACAGATTGGTTGTATCAGGCCCTTCTGGAGGAAATGCCCTATGATCAAATGGTAGCAGAAGTTCTCAATCCTAATGAAAATTCTCAGGGATTCCTGAGAGGAATTAAATGGAGAGGGGTTGTCAATTCCAGCCAAAGTGTAGAAATGCAAGCTGCCCAAAATGTCTCTCAAACCTTTTTGGGACTTAATCTAAAATGTGCCTCCTGTCATGATAGTTTTGTGAATAATGTAAGCCTAGATCAGGCCTATGCTTTCGCCAATATCTTTGCGGATACAGTTTTAGAAATCCACCGCTGTGATAAGCCCACAGGTCGCTTTTCCCAGCCGGCTTTTATCTATCCGGAATTAGGTGAGGTAGATGCTGAATTGCTTAAAGATCGTTTGGAACAATTGGCCAATGTAGTCGTCCAGCCCCAAAATGGTAGATTATACAGAACCCTTGTCAATCGCTATTGGGACAAGCTTTTTGGAAGAGGAATCATTAGTCCGGTAGATGAAATGGATAATCAGGCCTGGAATCAGGAATTATTGGATTGGCTGGCTTCGGACTTTATTGAGCAGGGATATAGTTTTAAAAAGCTGTTGGCCAGAATCATGAAATCCAGGACCTATCAACTGAAAGGAGTTGCCTATGCTTCACCCAATTATGTGAAATCCGAACAGTTTGTTTTTCAGGGACCCCTGCCACGACGACTCTCTGCAGAACAATTTGCAGATGCAATTAGTCAGCAATTTCAAGCTTTATATTATGGGGCAGCCTTTATACCTGGTAATCCTGAGTTTCCTGCCAGATGGATTTGGTTTAGAGATAAAGAAGTCGATCGCAGTACCTTGCCCAAGCCGGGAGTCCGTTATTTTCGAAAGAGATTTAGCCTGAAAAATCCCTCGGCAATCCAGGATGCGGAACTTTTGATTACGGCCGATCATTCCTTTGAATTGTACCTCAATGAAAAGCAAATAGGGAAGGGGAATGATTGGCGAAAAGTCAATCGCATTCCCTTACAAAGCAATGATCTGAAGCCGACTAATATCCTTGCCGTAGAAGCGAAAAATGAAGGAAGTCTCCCCAATCCGGCCGGCGTATTATTAGCAATTAAGTTTAGCTATGAAAATGGTGCAGAAGAATTTCTCTATTCAGATAGAGATTGGAAGAGCCGGGATAGCTTGCCTGAGAAAAATTGGAAATCATATGCATTCTCTGATGAGGAATGGGAAAAAGTAGTCGCTCGTCCGTCCAGCCATTATTGGGGGAAATTGCTGGATTTTAGTTTTGAAGAAAGATTACTGGAGGGGAAATTTCTGCGAGCCTCTTTAGTCCAGCAAGACCCTTTTCTCAAGACACTTGGAAGACCCAGTAGAGAAAATGTAGCTACAGATAGAGAGGAAGAAACGACCATGTTGCAGGCCCTGATGCTCAGCAACGATAATTTCCTTCATCAGGGGATTCAAGAGGCAGCGGAGAACTTACACAGAAAACTGAAGCAAAGAGACGAAATCATAGATTATATATTTTATGCAGCTTTAGGAAGGAGGCCGGCTGAAGGTGAACTGGAAAGTATTCACAAGATCATCAGTGCGAATCCTGAATCTTCAGAAATCGAGGACCTGATCTGGTCAGTTATTCTTTTACCCGAATTTCAATACCTCTAATTATGAAGGAGTCAAATCAGATGGATCGGAGAAGTTTCATCCGGAAAATGAATCAGGCGAGTCTAGCGGCTATGGCAGCGACTGTGCCGAGCCTGAGTTTCATGAGTAGTTGTAAAGAAATTCGGGAGAGTACAGCCGATACCGTGATTCTTTTATGGATGGCTGGAGGCATGTGTCATACAGAGACCTTCGACCCGAAAAGCTATACCCCTTTTGAAAAAGGCATGGAGAGCAAATCTGTGATCAGTACCTTCCCTTCTTCTCCAACGGCTCTGGATGGTATATTTTTTTCTGAAGGATTAGAGGAAATTGGAAAAGTACTGGATAGAGGGACTTTGCTGAGGTCTTATCGGGCAGCAGATTTGGGGCACATTCTCCATACCCGCCATCAATATCACTGGCATACCTGTTATGAGCCTCCCCAGTCTGTACAGGTGCCTCATATGGGTGCATGGATCTCTCGAGAATTAGGACCTTTAAATCCCGTCATTCCTGCATTCATAGATATTGGACAAAGATTTACAGTGGGAGAAGGGGAGGAGTTAAAAGCTTTTCATTCTTCTGGTTTTTTGGGAACCGAATATGGTCCCTTTTTCATTCCAGAACCGGAAAAAGGTCTGAGCAGTGTAGCTCCGCCCAAAGGAATGGACCTCAAGCGTTTTGAAAGTCGTAATAAGCTCTATAAAGAATTGATCCAGCAAAGTCCATTTGAAGGGAATGCCAGCACGTATCAAGAGGAGTCTCTCATGCGTTCTATGGAGCAAGCTTATCGCTTATTGAAATCTCCGGATGCGAAGGCATTTGACCTTTCACAAGAACCTAAAGAGACCTATGATCGCTACAATACCGGAAGATTTGGTCTGGGATGTCTATTGGCCAGAAGATTGGCGGAAAAAGGGGCGCGCTTTATCAGTGTGACAACAGAATATGTTCCCTTTCTGGGATGGGATACGCATGAAAATGGCCATAGCCGTTTGAAAAATATGAAAGAGCAAATCGATCGACCGATAGCTCAATTAATTCGTGATTTGGAGGAAAGAGGTCTGCTTGACAGGACCTTAGTGGTACTAGCCAGTGAATTTAGTCGGGATATGCTGATGGAAGGAAGGCCCGGGAAGAAAGTCCTGGATCAGGTCCCCGTTCCGGATCGGGTCGAAGCACTCAAACATTATGGCATGCATAGACACTTTACAGATGGATGCTCTATGCTGCTCTTTGGTGGAGGTAGTCGGAAAGGATACGTACATGGAGAAACCGCTGATGAACGTCCTTTCAAAGCGATCACTGAACCCGTCTATATTGATCAAATTCACCAAAGCATATATCACTGTCTGGGAATTTCTCCGGAAACCCATTACACCATTGAAAAACGTCCCTTTTATACAACCCCTGATGGAGAAGGAAAGATCATCCCTGAATTATTAATGAAGGATCCTAAACTAGGCTGAAAAAGCAGAAAGCTTAAACCCGAGATTCTGAACTTCTCCTAATGCCCTTCATCAACACCTTTTCCCTCTTCGTAGCCTTTTTTGAGTCTGCGAAGGATACTTGCTACAGTTCGAGCATTTCCTTCATGCTGCCTCCTGGCCCAGAAATCCAGCTTAGGTATATGATCTACAAAGCCTTTCTCATCGAAAAATGCCCTGAAACATTCCTTTCTATCTTCCCATTCGATTCGCCCGTATGCACCAGCAACTTTATTCAAGCGGGCTTGATCGAGTGAGTCTAATTTATGATAAACCTCCTCAAGTTTTATTTCATAGTTCGTATACGTCTGGATGCTATCATAACTGGAGAGCAATTCATCAAAGTAAACCCCTAACCGCATTTTTTCATAAAGATGGTCAGGAAGGGCTTCATAGATGCTACTTTCATACCAGGAAAAAAGCTTTTCCAGGCTACGCGGACTTCGGTCGATATGCTTAATGAGATAAGCCATCATCCGATTTTTTTTCTGAAAACCATCTGTTAAATCACTATAGTATCCATCATTTCGTTCTTTTTCACTGACAAAGTCAGGTTGGTGGAGATTTATGAAATAGAAATAGTTGAATTCTGGATCCGGGAATCCTTCATCGCGGGTGATAGATTCTGGTACAAGGGTATTGGTCATCGCATATTCAAAGTAATCATAGATCGCTCGATAATCATTGTCTCCCCGCAGTACTACGGAAGTCGATGTAAAGCCATAATATTCCTTGAGATATTCAACTTCTTCAAAGGGAATTTCTGTATCATCAAATAACAGATAGGAAGATTCAAAGTCAGGAGGCGTGTATATCTCTTGGTAAGTTTTTTCTCCATTTGCTGCCGTATAGACTCGACTTCTTTGTAAGCTGAAAGGAGATTTTTTGCCGTCTTTAAAATTTGTCCAGCTTCCGCTTATAGATTTATCTTCTGCAAGAATTCCTTCCCATTTCCCGGTGGTGTCCTCTCCTTGAAATTCATACAAGTGAATACTGTCTTTTAGCTGATATCCAGCTAGATCAACCTCATCGATTTCATCTGAATTATAGTAAGAACCCCTAATCTTTTCTCCTATTTTCTCCCATCTCAGATGTAAGCCAGTTTTTTCCGCAATCTTGCCTTCGTAAAATATCTCCTTCATTCCATGCTGAAGTACTGCAGTATGATAGAGTTTATGTGCTGTATACTGAGAAATATTGTCGCAGGAAAATTCTACTACTTTTTGATCTAAAGAAATTAAACCCGCCCTACTTTTGGGTAATTCTCCCATATTGATATAAGGAATACAGCCTAAGTCGATATCTATAAAAGAGTAGTTGTACCTGTACCAATTATTCCCATGATCAAAAATTTTACTGAATTTGGCCCTTTCTCCTTCAAATATCCAACTCCTCAAGGCATTTATACCTGCAGCAGGATCGTTCCAGCTTACCATTTGAATTTTCCCTTCGAAAAAGAAAGCTTCAGCATTTATAAGTCCCTTTAGGTTAAGGGGAAAACTGGCAATCTGTCCTGTTTTCTCTCTTTCCTTGAAAGTTTTCTCCCATGCTTCGATATACTGAATATGTTGCTCTTGAACTTCCTGACTTATTCGATCGTCTGGGGATTCTGTATCTACAATGGGAACCGCTTGAGTTTCCTCGGAGGTGGCTTCAGCTGCGGCTGTTTGATGAGTTTCCTGAGAAGTGGTACAGGAAAGCATGAGAATTAGCAAGGAGAAAACCGGAAAGGAAATGAGATTCTTAATCATGGTTTTTCGGCATCTTAAGTCTGACTTAAAATACACCTAAAAGCTATCCAAAACTGCCTCAGGAAAGGAAGTCCATGATTTATCAAAAAAGAGGGTGTAAGACTTGAGAAAGTCTTGATTTATTCCCGCTGAAAAATACTTCTGACCATTTAAAGAGAAGATCCTTTATTCTTTTTGATCCTCTTCATATCTACTGGCTGTATATACATTTTTCAAATTCTCTATTTTCTGCATTACCTGTGTGAGTTCGTCAATATTTCGAACATAGATATGGAATACCCCTTCAAACATGCCGTCTTCTGCATCTATGGTAACTTTTCGAATATTCAGTTTCATCCGAAGCGAAATGATACGGATAATGTCATTGAGCATCCCTTGCTTATCCAGCCCTACCACTTTTATCGCTGCAAGGAAACTCACATCAGATTTAGAGGCCCATTTTGCTTTGACGATCTTCGATCCATAATTGGACATAAAGGAGACCGCTTCTTCACAACTGGTTCTATGAATAACAATTCGATTATTCTCTTCTAGGCCTATGATATCATCGCCGGGCAAGGGACCACAACAGGTCCCCAGTCCGTAGTTATCTATGCTTTGTTCTTTACCCAGTAGCAGGGTATCGGTATCAACCCCAATGGCTTGCCATTTATCATCATGATCCTTCTGCAGGCGCTCCCATTCAGAAGTATCCAACTCCTTCCCGGCTTTTTTCAATTCGATAAATTCCGGTATGCGTTTCGTATCGATTTTATGGGTTCCTATCGCATAAAAAAGCTCTTCTATATTGGGATATTTGAAATAGGAAAGCAGCTCCTTGATCATAGGATGCTTTTCATCTACTCCATATTGACGGGATTTCCAGAGAAATAATTGACGACCCTGATCGACAAATTCCTGCCGCTCTTTACGCAAGGCCAGCCTGATTTGGTCACGGGCTTTGGCTGTCCGTACGTAGCGTAGCCAATCCTTTTTGGGTTTCTGCTTTTTGGAAGTAATGATCTCTACCTGATCTCCAGGGCGAACTTCGGAGTCCAGGCTGACTACTTTGTTATTGATCTTGGCCCCTATTGCTTCATGACCGATTTTACTATGGATTTTGTAGGCAAAATCTAAAACCGTCGAGTGAATGGGAAGACGTATGAGTTCTCCCTTAGGGGTAAATACATATACGTCATTCGGCTGTAGATTATCTTTAAATTCCCGAACAGCCTCTAGAGCATTTAAGCTGGGATTCTGGAGGATATTTCTGATTTGTCCAATCCATTCTGTAATGAATTCTTCCTGTTGCTCTCCATCGTCCTTGTATTTCCAATGAGCAGCGATCCCTTTCTCTGCGATATCGTCCATGCGCTCTGTACGAATCTGTACTTCTACCCATTTCCCTTCAGGTCCCATAAGGGTGGTATGCAGGGATTCATAGCCATTGTCTTTGGGTACCGTAATCCAATCTCTAAGCCTTTTGGGATTGGGTTGAAATATACCAGAGATCAGGGAATAAACGAACCAACAATCTTCCCGCTCATGTCCTTCCCGGGTTTCCAGTATGATCCGAATCGCGTATTTGTCATAAATCTCTTCAAAGGGTAATTCCTTACGGATCATTTTAGAATAAACAGAATAAATAGATTTAAATCTGCTTTTCACCATAAAGTCTATATCCAGGGGAATAAGGGCTTTTTTAATCCCTTTCATGAAGCGATCAATATAGTTTTGATCCTCGGTACGAATCGCCTCCAGTTTGCGCTTGATCCTGTCATATTTGGCCGGCTCCATAAATTTGAAGCAGAGATCTTCCAACTCAGTCTTGATCTCATAGAGCCCTAATCTGTGAGCCAGAGGCGCATATATATACAGGGTTTCAGAGGCAATTTTGAGCATTTTCTCCTGCCGCATAGAACCCAGTGTCCGCATATTGTGGAGGCGGTCCGCAAGTTTTATCATAACCACACGAACATCATCCGAAATGGTTAAAAGAATCTTACGGAAATTTTCAGCCTGTTTGGAACTGATTTCTATTTGATCCAGAGCAGTACCAGAAATTTTGGTAAGGCCATCAATGATGGCCATGGCTTTATTTCCAAACTCTCGCTTGATATCCGCCAACTCCATATTGGTATCTTCTACCGTATCATGAAGCAAAGCGCATACTACCGAAGTAGTATCTTCCAGTCCCATTTCCACCACCACAATTTTGGCAACAGCAAGGGGATGGAGAATATAAGGTTCTCCAGATTTACGTTTTACTCCCTCATGTGCATCTCGTGCCATTTCGAAAGCCTTACGGATAATGGCCTTCTCACTACGAGATGTATTTCGCATCGGGCGAATGATATGTCGATAAGCTCTCAAGATGAGCTTTTCATAGTCGACTTCTACTTCTGCATTCTTTGTCGTGGGCATGTGCTGGACCGGAAAATTAAGGCTGAAACTCTTTGAGAATTATTTTCTCAATAAAATTCGCAATTATTTTTCTCTTAGTGAAAAAAAACATACATTTGTCGGCCTGAAAATAGCAATCGTTCATTTGCGGATGTGGTGAAATTGGTAGACACGCTAGATTTAGGATCTAGTGCTTTAACCGGCGTGGGGGTTCGAGTCCCTCCATCCGCACACATATCAATTCCAAATCTCAGAGCAGGTTTCTTGTCCCTTCATGCAGATAAGTTCCGCGAAGCATGAGGTTTGGAATTTTTCTTTATCCAAAAGCAGGAGAGTAAGATGAATATTACCCAGGAAAGTACCGGGAATTTAACAGCAAACATTACCGTTCTTCTTAGCCCGGAAGATTACAAACCCCAGGTAACAGAAGAGCTGAAAAAACAAGCTAAAAAAGCTTCTATGCCAGGCTTCCGTCCTGGTAAAGTTCCATTTGGCCTGGTAAGGAAAATGGTGGGCATGCCGGTTTTGATCGAAGAGGTGAATAAAATTGTCAGCAAAGCGCTGAGTGATTATCTGAGAGATGAAGAGATCAACCTATTGGGAGATCCTATGCCCAATACCCAAAAAACAGAAGATGATTTCGATGTAAACTGTGAAAAGGAACTCGATTTTGTCTTTGAAGTAGGATTGGCTCCACAAATTGAAGTGGATTACAAACTCAAAAAGAAGCCTACCAAATACAACATTTCCATCGATGATGCTTTTCTAAGTGAGCAAATCGAAAATTTCAAAGATCGTTTTGGTGAGGTTAGCAATCCAGAAGAAGTAGCCAAAGGCGATATCATGTATGGAAGAATCCATGAAGTAGATGGAGACGGAAATGCAGTTGAAGGCGGATTTGATAAAATGATTGCCCTTAATCCTGATAGGGTTGAGTCCAAGTCATTCTTCAAGCCTTATATTGGCAAAAAAGTAGATGAGGTATTTGACCTTGATGTTTTCAAGATTGCCAAAAAACATGCAGACGTAGCTGAGGTCCTTTTCATGCAGGAAGATGAGCTGAAGGAGTTGAAGGGAAAAGCAATGAAAATGGAGTTGAAAAAGATCAACCGCGTTGAGACCGCTGAGATGAATGAAGAATTCTTTGGTAAAGTAGCTGCAAGTCTTCAGTGGACACCCGAAGAAGGAGAGACGGAATTGAAGATTGAAACAGAGGAGGCTTTCAAAGAGCGCATGGTTAAGCAACTAGAGAAAGAGTTTGAAGAAAACAGCAAATGGTTTTATAGGAATGAAGTGCAGAAGGGATTGATGGAGGGAAACAAAGTTGACCTCCCGGATGAATTCCTCAAAAGATGGATGCTGAAAACTCAAAAAGATTATACCGAAGAGCGTGTTGAAACTGAATATGAAGATTTCAGCAAGTCGGTTACCTGGTCTATGATCGTTGAGAATATCTCCAAGGACGAAGACATCAAAGTAGAAGAGGAAGACCTCAAGGATTCTATTCGTGATTTTGTTCGTAAAAATCTTCCTGCTATGGGAGATGATGGAGAATCCAGAGAAGAGGAGTACATCAACTACATCATGCAGAATCAGGAAATGCTCGAGCAGCATTACCGCCGGATTCGTGATGAAAAGCTGTATGATGTATTGGAGGAAAAAGTAGGATCAAAGGCAGGAAAGATCACTGCGACCAAATTTGTAGAAATGTCAAAAGAGGAAGACAAATAGGGTTTTCTCTTAGCAAATAAATATAAGCTCCGTCAGGCACTTGCTTGGACGGAGCTTATTTTTTTGACAAAATGTACGGGAGCAATTCCCTGATCTTTACTAAATTCCCGCAAATTTCTAGCATGCACGAACGGATATTGGCTTACCTGGATGAACATGGATTGACTTATAAAAGTCTTCATCATGAAGTTACGTTAACTTCTGAAGATTCAGCCCGGGTAAGAGGAGAAGATATATCTATCGGGGGAAAGGCGCTTTTGCTGAAATACGATAAGGAGTTTGCGCTTTTTGTATTGAGTGCAGCTAAAAAACTGGACTCAAATGCAATCAAAAAGCACTTTGGAGCAAAAAAACTTCGCTTTGCCAGTCGGGAAGAATTGATGGAAATGACCGGATTAGTTCCCGGTTCGGTTCCTCCCTTCGGTCGACCACTCTTGGACTTTGATCTATATCTTGATACATCTATTGTTGAAAATGAGCGTATAGCCTTCAATGCGGGTTCACTGACAGATTCTGTGATCATGCATGTAGAAGATTACCTCAAAATTGCTCCTCATGAAATACTACATTTCTCAAAAACATAAACCCAATATGCAGTTGATTTCTCGTTTCTTCCTCATTTGCTTCCTGGCCTTTATTCCTCATACTTCATTAGAAGCTCAGGTCGATGTAGATAAACTGGATGCCTATTTGAGTAAAGCCCAGAAAGACTGGAAAATACCGGGTATGTCTATCGGTATTATCAAAGATGGTGAAGTGGTCTTGTCTAAAGGATACGGCATGCTGGAAGCAGGAAAGACAGATCCTGCAAATGGAGGAAGCATTTATGCCATTGCCTCCAATACAAAAGCATTCATTTCTACAGCTATTGGGATATTGGTGGATGAAGGAAAACTAAACTGGGATGATCCGGTGAGAAAGCATTTGCCTTATTTCGCCCTCTATGATTCCTATGCAAGCGAACATACAACTGTACGAGACTTGCTTTGCCATAGAGTGGGATTGGGAACCTTCAGTGGAGATGCCATTTGGTACAAAAGCAATTATTCGGCAGAAGAGGTAATCAAGAGAATCAAATATGTCCCACAGGCCTATGAATATCGCGCCGGTTATGGATATACAAACCTCATGTTTATAACAGCGGGAGAGGTGATAAAGGCTGCCAGTGGCAAATCCTGGGATGAATTTATCAAGGAAAGAATTTTTCAGCCTCTGGGTATGGATAGAACCCGTACGACCGTCACAGATTTGGAACTCATGGCCAATGTCGCTCAACCGCATAAACCCAATGGTTGGATCAGCCAGCCCATTCCTTATGCGAAATGGGACAATATGGGCGCAGCAGGAGGAATATTGTCATCCACAGATGATATGCTCAAATGGATTCAGCTCCAATTGGATCATGGTACACATGAAAACAAACAAATCTTTAGCGAAGAGGCCCAGGGACAATTCTGGAAACCCCACAACAATTACTTTGTGAGCAAATTTGCCAATGACAATTTTAGGAATAGAAATGTATCTGGTTATGCTTTAGGTTGGGGATACTTTGATTATGCCGGTCGTATGGTTTACCGTCATGGAGGAGGTTATGATGGAATGTACTCCCAGGTTGCTGTTATCCCTGAAGAGAATCTGGGCATCGTTGTCCTAACCAATACCATGCGGGGAATAGCATCTCCGGTGGTTTACTATATCCTGGACCGTTTTATGAATCAGGAGGAAAAGGACTGGAGTAACACTAACCTAGCCTATGAAAAAAATGCCATCGCCAATTGGAATAAGCGTCGGCAAGAGCGTTTGGACAAAAGAAAAACCGGAACTAGTCCTGGATTTGATCTGGAAGCCTATGCCGGAACTTATAATGATCCAATGTATGGAGATGTAATTCTCAGAGTAGAGGAAGATAGGCTCTTATTGGAATTTCCCCATGCTCCTGCCCTCAATGCCCGACTGGAGCATTGGCATGATGATACCTTTGAAATCAAATGGAGAGAAGTACATGCCTGGTTTGGATTTGGTACGATAAAGTTTGTCCAGAACAATAATCGCGATATTACGGGCATCGAATTCGATGTGCCTAATGATGATATCTTTTTCGACGAAATCCATGCGAAAAGAGTAAAATAGTACCCTCTAATACACACACAATGAAGCCACTGTGGGGCATTGATCTGGGAGGAACCAAGATCGAGGGCATCGTTATCGATGCAGCAGACAATTATCGTACGCTGGCGCGCAAGAGGATTCCGACGGAGCGAGCCAAAGGTTATCAACATACCCTGGGTCGTATAGCCCATCTGGTGAATCTCCTGGAAGAAGAAACTTCCCTACAGCCTGCTGCTATTGGCATGGGAACTCCGGGTGCGATGGATCCAGATACCGAAAAACTCAAAAACAGCAATTCCCAACAATTGCTCAATCAGCCTTTACAAAAAGACCTCGAAAAGCTGTTGAAAGTTCCAATGAAATTGGCAAATGACGCCAATTGCTTTGCCATAGCCGAGACAAAACTGGGAATTGTAGCAGAACAATTACCCCAGGCAAAAGTTGTTTTTGGGATCATTATGGGAACAGGGGTTGGGGGAGGAGTAGTCATAGAGGGGAAGGTACTCAACGGGAGACATGGTATAGGCGGCGAATGGGGCCATAACGTGCTCGATATTTCCGGTGGGCCCTGCTATTGTGGAAAAGTGGGCTGCGTGGAAACGCTTCTTTCTGGTCCGGCTCTCGAAAACTTTTACAAAAGCATCTCAGGAATAAATTTAAGCTTCAAAGAAATCTATGAAAAGGCGGAGGGAGGAGAAGACCTTTTCGCCATACAAACCATAGATCGGCTTTTACACTTTTTCGGTAAAGCCCTGGCAGTTGTTGTCAATATCCTCGATCCGGACGCCATCGTCATAGGTGGCGGCCTGGGAAACATCCCGGAACTTTACGATCAGGGAGTAAAAGAAATTGAAAAGCATGTCTTCAATCCCATACTGCGTACACCTATCCTGAAACCCAAATTAGGCGATAGTGCAGGTGTTTTCGGAGCGGCGATGTTGGTAGAATAGAGATGTTTTCTCGTATTCAGGTGTTCCAGTGTTCTCGAGAGTTGCTTATCAAGCTCAAATAAAACCAGAACACCAGAACACCAGAACACCAGAACACAAGAACACAAGAACACAAGAACACAAGAAAACATTTCCTCCCTTTCCAACCTTTCCCAATTTCCCTTGTCTTTACTGGGATGCACAACCAAAGTAGAAGATTTCCGTTCTACTTTATCGTCAAAGCTATATACCAAGCTATGCTGTATTTATTTAACTCGATAGCTTTTGATCATGAAGAAATTAATTAAATACGCCAACCAACTTTTCTGCCTCAGTTTACTACTACTAGGTATGAGCCTTATTGCCAGTAAAACCATATTTGCCCCTATGGCAGGTATCGCTGTAATAGGAATGGCTTTCATCTATGCTGCCTGGTATTTCAATAAAAATTCGAGGAAAAAGGGCAGTCAGTCGGATGATTATTTCTTTTAGCAGCTGCTGAAAAGCTGATTTTTTGTCTAAAGAAATAAGGGATAAGGAATAAATTCTTTGTCCTATAGGAGGAGAATTTCTCTGGCAGATTTCATTTCTGCTCAGAGAATTATATTTTGGTAGATATAGCTCCTATTCCACATAAACCTGCCTCATGCCCTTCTATAAAAGAAAACGTTTTCTGATTCCTGCAGTACTTCTTTTGCTATTTGTGATCCTGATGATCCCGGATGCAGAAGAAAAGAAAATGAGTATCAGTGATGAAGTAGCTTTCGAATGGGATCAGGATGAAACCTGGGAGTATCTGGAAGAAAGTTTTGTGCTGGCCAGAAGTTTGGATGGAAATCTGTTGGATTCCATGATTTTGGGATTGGAGAAAGAAGCAGAAGCATTCTTGTTTCCCCTAGCCGATGCCAACCTGGGACCAGAAGATTCGACTTTTGTGGAATTGGAAGTGAAATTCTTTTCACTCGCACCGCTGATTGCAGCCCGTCAAAAACATAGACCCTGGTTACTCAATTATTATCGTTTTGCCCGTATGTGGCTCAAAAAACAATCCCATAGCTGGGACATGGAAAATCGAAGCAGCAGGAACACCCTCTACCGACTTTTTTATGGGATGAGAGCAGCTGTAGAAGAAGTTTTGCTACAATCGGAGGGATTGGAATTTGAAGCTGCCATGTTTGTGGAAGAAGAAAAATCAGCTACTCCTTCCACCAATATCTTTGGGATAGAAGTACATAGCGGGGACCTTCTGGTGTCCCGTGGAGGAGCAGAGGCTTCAGCTTTTATTTCAAGGGGGAATGACTATCCCGGCAATTTTTCCCATGTAGCTATGATCTATATTGATGAAGAAGAGCATCGACCCTATTTGGTAGAAGCTCATATTGAAAGAGGAGTAGATATAGCCACGGTTTCAGAATATCTCAAGGATACCAAACTTAGATTTATGGTCCTTCGCCCTCGTAGCGACCTCAATCAATTGATCGAGGATCCTATGCTTCCTCAGAAAGCTGCACGGGCTGCCTTTGATGCAAGCAAGGCTCGGCATATACCCTATGACTTCAAAATGAATTTTCATGACTCTACCGCTATGTTCTGTTCAGAGGTAGGCTCCTATGCTTATAAGAAGAAAGGTTTGCAATTGTGGCAGGCAGAGTCAACCATTTCATCTCCGGGAGTAGTCGAATGGCTCAATACTTTTGGAGTTGAAAATTTTGTAACTCAGATGCCTTCGGACCTTGAATATGACCCACAATTGACGGTCGTAGCAGAATGGAGAGATCCGGAAACCTTGTATAAAGACCATATCGATAATGCAGTCATGGATGCCATGTGGCTAAGTGCAGATCAAGGAAAACAGATAGACCACAATCCTTTTATGCTGCCAGTAGCAAGAGGCTTAAAAGGCTATTGTATGATGTTGAACCTATTTGGCACAGAAGGGCTTATCCCTGAGGGGATGAGTGCTACACAGGCCTTGAAAAACAATTCATTCGTTGAGAAATATCAGGCAATCCGCGAACTTACTCTCCAGAAAGCGGAAGCATTTCGCACAGAAAAAAACTACCTGCCGCCCTATTGGGAAATGATCATATTGGCAGAAGAAGCTCAAAAGGAATTGAATTTATACATAGACTAAGGCTCAACAATTTTATCATTCTGTTTGGGCGAATCTGATCTTTCATCCCAAATAGAGAAAATTCGTCCCATTTATTGGTTTTACTAAGACGCAAAGATTTACTTGTCAAACAAAGTTTGAGTTTTTTTCACGACCTTTTTTCCTATATTGTTTTCATCTATTCTACTACTAGCCTAATAGTCTCACTCAATGACTAGATTTCTACTATTACCCAAACAGCTGATTTTCGGCTTGTGTCTGCTCATCTTCATTCCATCCATTACCTTTTCACAAAGCCTCCGAGGAACTATTTCGGATAGTGATTCTGGTGATCCACTTGCAGGTGCATTAGTACGGGTAATAGGTACCAATCTTGGGGCTTATACCAATGCTGATGGAAGCTTTAGACTGGAGGTAAAACAAAACCCTCCTTTCGATATTCAACTGGCATATATCGGTTATGATACCCTGGTGTATACGGTAAAGTCTTTGAGTAAGCCTTTAGAATTAGTTTTGGAACAAGATGAAGTCCAAATGGCTTCTGTAGATATTTTTGCTGAAAGGCGTTCCAAGCTACAGGAAGACCTGGCTCTTACGGTGGAAAGCATTGGCATAGAAACCATGAAAAATTCAAGTGAGGCTTCTTTCTATGATGAACTGGCCAACTTACGGGAAGTAGATTTGTTGACAGTGAGTTTTGGCTTTAAAGTGGTCAATACCCGGGGTTTTAATAGCAGTGCTCCCATACGTTCTCTTCAACTTATAGATGGCTTCGACAATGCTTCTCCCGGACTTAACTATCCCGTAGGAAACTTTGTAGGAATTGGAGATTTGGATGTAGAAGGTGTAGATCTGGTTATTGGGGCCAGTAGTGCCTATTTTGGACCGGGTGCCTTCAATGGGGTAATCAATATGCGATCCAAAAACCCTTTTAAATACCAGGGCCTTGAATTGATGATAAAGGGCGGGGAAAGAAATTATCGGGAAGTATTATTTCGCTACGCAACGACCCTCGGTAAGAAAGGCAAGCGAAAGAAATGGGCCTTCAAAATCAATGGAGCCTATTCCCTCATTGAAGACTGGAATGCCGTAGATTATTCTCCTTCCAGGGGTGCAGAAGAAGACAGTGTTGGGCTCGATAATCCTGGGGGCATAGATGCCGTGAATATTTACGGAGACGAAACCAAAGGAGATTTTAGCTCCCTCTTCGAACAAATTCCTACCCGACATCCCGGTTTGGGCGTTTTTTATCGGACTGGCTATAGAGAAGAAGATATCGTAGACTACGGAAGTTATAACCTGAAGACCAGTGCTGCTCTTCATTTTAAGCCTAAACCCAATTGGGAAATTGCTCTCGCCAGTAATTTTGGGATGGGCTCTACGGTTATGCAACTGGATAACCGCCTTAAATTGAACGATGTATGGTTAATCCAGAATAAAATTGAAGTAACCTATAAAGATCGATTCTTTTTAAGGGCCTACCATTCTGAAGAATCGGCGGGTAGAACTTATGACATCATTGGTACTGCCCAAATTCTACAAAGCAGATGGAGAGGAAATAGTGCCTGGGTAGATGGGTATCGAAATTACTGGTTTAGAAATATTGTTCCCAAGGTGAAAGCTCTGGAAGGATTCCCGACCCTTGAACCCCCATTGTTTGAGTTTGATTTTGATCAGGCTAATGCTGTTTTAGCTGCGAATCAGGATTCTCTCTCTAAATGGCATGGAATGGCTCGTGCTAGTCAAGACGGAGCTATGCTCATGCCTGGGACGCCTGAATACCAGGAAGTTTTTGATGACATTACGGGTACGCCGGTTTCAGAAGGAGGAACCCGACTCGTAGACAGGTCAAAATTATTCCATGTGCATGGAGAATACCGATTCAAACCTGGTTTCCTGGATGAAGTAGTCATTGGGGGAAATTTTCGGGCATATCGACCCTATTCTGAGGGTACCATATTCAGTGATACTTCGGGGACTATTATTCGAAATTCAGAATATGGGATCTATGCAGGAGCAGAAAAATCCATTTTGAGTGATTTGGTGAAATTGAATTTTGCCGCCCGTCTGGATAAAAATGTGAATTATGGATTCTTATTTAGTCCAGCTGTATCCGCGAGTTATCAATTCTCCGAAAATCATTCTATTCGGATGTCTCTTTCCTATGCCTTGAGAAATCCAACCCTGATTGAACAGTTCTACTATTTCCGGGTGGGGGATGTATTCCTCCTGGGTAATTTAAATGGATATGATAATCTGGTAACCCTGGAATCCTTTGACGATTACAGAAGAAGTCAAACTCTGGATACGACCCTCTGGGAACGATTTGATGAAGATCCCATTGTGCCAGAGAAAAACATCTCCTCAGAAATTGCCTACTCCGGAATATTCTTCGGAGGAAGGACAGCTGTAAACGCGACTTATTATATTAGTAGATACCGGGACTTTATCGGATTTAAAATAGGCCTTCAGGTTCCTAATCAACCCATCGTACTTCTGCCTCGCATATTCAGATTTTCCGCCAATGCCAAAGAAATCACCTTAACGACTGGCTTATCGGTCAATATAAATCACCAGATAAATAATTGGCTGGGGATAAAAGGAAACTATTCCTGGAACCGAATCCTGGTCGATAAAGATGATCCCTTGATTCCCGCATATAATACCCCTGAAAATAAATTTAATATCGGTTTGAGTGGAAGAAATATGAAAATTGGAGGGATTAAAAACTGGAATTGGGGCCTTACTTTCAGATGGATAGAAGGATATACTTTTGAAAGTTCTCCTCAATTCTCCGGAAGGATACCTGCCCAGTATTTCCTGAGTGGACAGATCGGTAAAGACATCCCCAAAATTCGTAGCTCCTTTAAAATTGCGGGTTCAAATCTTCTGAATAGAAGACAAAATGGATTATATGGAGCCCCAGTAATCGGAAGATTTGTCTATGCTTCCTGGGGATTTCAGTTAAAATGACCTAGCTATAAATCAATAACCAAAACCTATTTTCATGAAATTAAAACTACTCCTTTTAAGCACTTTGCTGTTTGGGTTACTACTTCCGCTTTCTGCTCAGGAAAGATACCTGGACGAAATATTTTCGGATGTAATGGTTACCTCCAATGAACAGTATGGCTCTAACTTTAGCATACTTCCCATCATTTTGGGTATGGATTCTGTTCCTGTGAATGTTCCGCTTGTGCTGGATATTTATGAACCTGTGGGAGACACTGTATCAGAAAGACCTGTGGTAATTCTTACCCATGCAGGGGACTTTCTCCCTCCTGTCCTGAATACTATTCCTTTTGGAGATAAGCAGGATAGCTCTTTGGTAGCATTTTGTACAGAATTCGCCAAAAGAGGTTTCGTTGCTATCGCAATGAACCATCGTCAAGGCTGGAACCCTACTAGCCCTGTCGCACTTGAAAGAACCCAGGGAATCCTGGAAGCCAGCGTAAGAGCTACCCAGGATATGCATACGGCAGTCCGCTGGTTGCGCAAAACTTATTCAGAAGATGGCAACCCCTGGCGAATTGATTCTGCCCGTATTGCTGCTGGTGGAGAAGATGCTGCTGGCTTTGCTTCGACAAACCTGATTTTCCTTGGGGATCTGTCAGAAGCTGCTCTCCCTAAGTTTTTGGACTTCTCTGTTAGTCCTCCTAAACTCATTATTGATACCACACTTTGGGGTAATATTAAGGCAAATGTAGCCAGACCTTTGTGTAATGCAAACCATGTAGGCTACTCTTCAAGTGTGAGCATGGGATTCTCTCTACAAGGAGGATTGGGGGACTTTAGCTGGATCGACTCGATGGAAGCTCCTTATGTGGGAGTACAAAATATAGCCGACTACAACAGCAACGGTATTAGAGACGTAACTCCTGGAGCATCCGGAGATATCCTCTTTGCCGATGGTGCCTGGGCTGATACTATTGCCTTTAGATCAGCTGAGGTAGGCAATAATGATGTATTTGACCAACCCATGAACAATCCTATTGTTGATCTGGCATTGCAAAGAAGTGGGGGAGTACCTGGAATGTTGGTTCTCCAAACTCCTGCTCGTGATACCGGTCAGGTAATTTGTGATTCTACTGCGGGGGTAGCTCCAGATTCTTATGGAAACAATAATGATCCCTGGGCCTGGTACAACGAACAATGGTATGCAGCCGCATGGTCCATGTTCCAGATAACTCCTGCAGCTGTTGAAATTTGCCGTCAGAATCTTGGCAATCCCAATGATCCGGATTTGTCCAAACTCTATGTAGATACAGTTGCTACTTACCTGGCTTACCATATGGTTTTGGCCATGAATATCCCCAATACGACTATATCGAGTGTGCGGGATATACGATCAGAGGTTAACCTCAAAGTTTATCCAAATCCGGCCACGGAAACGATTCGTCTGGAAGCGGAAAAAATCATCCGTGGAGTGGACTTGATCGATATGCAGGGAAGAGTTATTCAAAGAATCTCCAACCTGAGAATGATGGATGTCGAGATCCGAAGAGAAAACTATCCTCCGGGAGTTTATGGACTACGGATACAGTTTGATGAAGGCATCGTAACAGATAAGGTGATCTGGAAATAAGATCAACCTATAAAAATTAACCATTAGGCAAGGAGTTTTTTTTACTTCTTGCCTATAATTTTTTTTACATGAAAAAGCTGAGCTTACTCTTTATTTTATGTTGCTGCTTTATCCCATTTCAAACTATTGCCCAGGAAGATTTTGAAAAGGGTGCACCTACTGATCCGCTTCAAATGTTTCGCCAGGGCCAGGATAAAGAAGCTGCAGAACAGATTATAGGCCCCATATACTGGGCAGAAGGATTTGGAAATACCTTTATGATCAGAGGGAAGGAGGCTAATTTGATCATTGATACCTCTATGCCTTTCAATGCTGAAAGACATAAGGAATTATTGAGAAAAATAAACGACAAACCGACCCGATACATCATCCTGACCCATGGGCATAAAGATCATAGAGGAGGAGTCAGTGTCTGGAAGGAAGAAGAAACGGAAGTCATTGCCCATGAAAATTTTGAAGAGTTTAGGCATTACCAGGAGCGTTTGGCTCCTTTTTTCAACAGAAGAGGAAATGCACAATTCAATACACGCAATCCTGACAGAGAAGCTCAGGGTAACTATGCTGCTGAAATAGAGGCAGATCTTTTTGTGGAGGATAGCCTGATCCTGAAATGGGAAGAATTGACCATCAAGATTTATCATGCTCCCGGGGAAACCTATGACCACCTGAATGTTTGGATTCCGGAATTGAAAGCTGCTTTTGTTGGAGACAATTTCTATCGCTCTTTTCCCAATATATATACACTGAGAGGAACCAAGCCCCGCTGGGCCCTTGACTATGTCCAGTCTTTGGATAGGGTATTAGGCTGGGAGCCTGATGTATTGATTCCCAGTCATGGTCCTGCCTTGAAAGGAAAAGAGAAAATTGAAAAGCTTGTAAAAAAATATAGAGATGTTATCCTCTATGTTCATGATGAGACGGTAAGAGGAATGAATGAAGGGAAAGCAGTAGAACAATTAATGCGAGAAATTAAACTTCCTCCTTCTCTGAGTTTTGGGGGAACTTATGGAAAAATTGCCTGGAGTATAAGGGGAATTTATGAGGGCTATTCAGGCTGGTTTGACGCGAATCCTTCCAGTATGTATAGCTCAGGGCCAGAAAGCGTTTACCCTGATTTAGTTGAAATGATGGGAGGGCTTAATAAGTTGAATGAAAAAATTGAGTACTATATCGGAGAGAAAAAATATGAGAAGGCTTTGCACTTGGCTGATATAGGTCTGACATATGATCCTGTCCATAGGAAAACCCTATTGCTGAAAAAAGAAGTGCTAAGTCTGCTCCTGCAAGGCAGCCAAAATGTCAATGAAAAAGGTTGGCTTTCTTTTGGTATTAGAGAAATCGATTCTATAATTTCGGGAAATAATAAATAGAAGACATATATTTTTCTATATATATTCGTATTTTGCTTAAAATTTCTTCCTATGAACTTCATCAAAACCTACCTCCTTTTGGCCCTGAGTATTCTCTTTATTTTTGGGTGTGAAGGGGAACCAGAACCCGGTCCTCAGGCTGATTTGCCAAAATTGAGTATTCAGGATAGTAGGAGCTTTGAGAAAGCTGGAAATTCGAATATGACCTTTGAAGTTCGGACTTCTAAAACATGGGAACAGGATATAAAAGTCAGTTATTCAGTAGAAGGGAAAACAGCTGAGCCGGGAAAGGATTTTACGCCTACCTCAGGGACTCTTACTATTCCAGCCGGTTCTTTGAGTGCTGATTTTTCCGTTGAGATCCTGGATGATACTGATAAAGAAGTGAACGAAAAGATTCTGGTAAATCTTAGCTCTCCTGAGCAGGCAGAAATCAGTAGAATGACAGGAGTAGGTCTGATTGAAGATAATGACCGCTCAGAATTTACAGCCGCAGATGGAGGCTATGAAACCTCAAATACACATTTTGGATATCAACTGGTATGGAATGAGGAGTTTGATGCTGCAGAACTCAATCCGGATCACTATAATTACGAATTGGAAGATGGTTGTCCCAACCTTTGTGGATGGGGAAACATGGAGTTGCAGTGGTACACAGATTTATCCAGGAATATTAAGCTGGAGAATGGGAAATTGATCATTACAGCTACCAAAACAGGTGCAGCGAGCTATAATTCTGCACGGATACAAACCAAAGGCAAGAAAGAATTCAAATTTGGACGTATAGATGTAAGAGCCAAACTTCCCAAAGGGCAGGGAATATGGCCTGCCATTTGGATGCTGGGATCCAATATAGATGAAGTGGGTTGGCCCGCTTGCGGAGAGATTGACATTATGGAGTTGGTAGGTCATCAAGCGAAAGCTTCTCATGGAACCGCTCATTGGGGAGCCCAGGGCGATAGGAATAGTACCTATTCTACCTCAGTATATACCATCGCCGAAGACTTCGCTGATAATTTCCATGTTTTCAGCATTGTATGGGAATCAGGAGAAATTGTCTGGTATGTAGACGAAACCCGCTTTCATAGTATTACTACCAACGATATGAGGGGCAAACCTTACCCCTTCAATCAGGAGATGTTCTTTATCATGAATGTTGCTGTGGGAGGACAATGGCCGGGCTCTCCAGATAGTACAACCGTATTTCCACAAACAATGGAAGTAGATTATTTGCGCGTATTTCAATAGGGAAAATTGCCAAATCATACGGGATTTCGGGATTTCTGACAAGTGGTAAGAAAAGCAGCTGTATCGCCATAGAAATTGGCCTGTTTTTTGACTACTTGTATAATCAGAAATCTACCCCCAATGAATCATACTGGAAGTATTCTTGTACTCCATAGCTCTGTAACAAATCAAGTCGAGGCAATTGCCAATGAAATGGCTCAAATCTTGAGCTCCCGCGGATTAAAAGTTGTGCTCAGTTCTAGTCCTGACGAATTTAGCCGAGAGGAGTTGGCAGAATTTGATCTGGTCTGTCTGGGAACAGAAAATGCTGATTCAAACTTTCGTAACGAAACGGAAATTTTTGCACATGAACGTGTGGCTTTATTCGCAACAAGCCGCAGATCCCTCTTTTATCTTAGGAAAAGAGCCGATAAACTGGGAGCGAGAATTGTGAACTTGGCCTTATTTCCCATAGGTAAATCTCCCTTTTATGCGATAGGAAGTTGGTTAAATTCGATCCTTCATGTGGAAGCAGGTCCTGAATTCCCGGGATTTGAGATGCATCCATTTGGTATAAATGAAGAAGAGTCCGAAAGAATCGGAGATTTTTCCAAAAGCATCCTGAGACAATTTGCTGTTGAACCAGAAGTAGTTCTGGCTTAACTCTTATCGAAATTCTCAATAGCTTTGATGATCACTTTTACAGCTTCAATGTAAAAGTCCGGATTGATATTTTCATAAATATCTGAAGGCCTGTGGTAATCCTCATGATCCTCAACCCCAAAATACATGAAGGGTATTCCTGCCAGGTGAAAAATCCTGTGGTCAGAGGAGTTTGTCCAGTCATCCTTCTTTTTGTCATTTGGGTTATCGTGTCCAAATGAAATTTGAATGGGGCTTTCTATGGAAGAAATGAATGGCTTAAGTTGGGGGTAGTGAAACATCCCACAGGCATACAATTCCTTGTCATTGTGAGCGATCATATCCATATTCACATTCAGGACAATATTTTCTTTTCCATTCGGGAAATTCTTCAGGAGATATTTCGCTCCGGGCGAACCAATTTCTTCCCCATCCACTGCTGCGAAGATCAAGGTGTGTGTAGGAGGATTTCTTTGAAAGTAATCTGCGATAGCCAGCAGAGCAGCAGTACCTGAAGCATCATCATCTGCTCCATTATAAATTTTCCCTTTTATGATTCCCAGATGGTCGATATGACCAGTAATTACGATGGTCTTCTCAGACTGACCCTTGATTTTGGCGACTACATTGGCACCAACTACCATACGACTACCTTTGGGCTTTTCTCCTTTGGCATGTGAGCCATGTAAAGGGCCTTTTGGGACCTTATGTTCAAATTCCTGGAAATATCCCTCAGAGAATGCTGGAGCAATCCCCAGAGCTTTGAATTGAGCGGCCATAAATTTGCGGGCCTTTACATTACCCTCTGAACCAAAACCTCTTCCTTCTAATGAGTCAGCAGCTAATACCCTGACCGCATTTAAGAGCACATCTGACTTGATCTCCTGTGCAAAACCGATTTGTAGGGAAATTATCAAAATTCCCGACAGCGCATATTTTTTCATAGAAAGCTCAATTTATCCTTATTCTTTCCAGTTTTTAAGTCTTCGATTCTGTTCTTCCAATGGAATACCGCTAAGTATCCAGTCTTCAGCTTCTTCTCCTTTTAAATAGTGTCCAAACCAGGCAAGTATCCTCCGTTGATAATCTCTTTGATTCTTCTCTTGTCTGAGCCCATGTCCTTCATTGGCATATGAGATCATGACACACTGCTTCCCATGTCTTCGGGCAGCATTATAGAATTCTATTCCCTGAGTCCAGCTGACATTCTGATCATTGTCTCCCACTTCAACCAACATGGGGGTATTTAGGTTTTCTATTTGCATGATGGGTGAATTTCTCAAATACCTGTCAGGATCCTGCCAGGGATTTACGCCCATGCGTTCCTGGGAAGTTTCAAAATGGTCGCTTTCCAGGTTTCCTCCGAAAGCACGGGTAACGGTTCCATACATACTGATTAGGTTCATCAAGCCCGCACCGGAAACTGCAGCAGCAAATATATCAGTTTGTGTAGGTACGAATCCTGCCTGATAGCCTCCCCATGAGTGTCCGACAAGGCCTACTTTTTCCGCATCGATCATACCGCTTTCCAGGGCTTTTTTTACAGCTATTTCTATGGTTTTAGCAGAGGAAATACCCGGCTCGCCTTCAGTAAAGATAATGTCAGGCATCAGGACAAAGTATCCATGATGGGTAAAGACCGTATGGTTATAATAATTGGTATTGGAAGGTGGCATATATTGATTGAGGCGCTGAGAAAGCCGTTCATAGATATAGGTAATCATCGGGTATTTTTTCCCTGCTTCATAGTTGGCTGGATAAAAAAGTACTCCCTGAAGTCGTTTCCCATCTGCATTTTTATACTCGATCAATTCTGATTTTCCCCAGGCAAAATCTTTTTGAAAGGCATTGATATCACTGACCTTCTTCTGTTTTTTATCTCCCTTTTCACTATAGTAGAAATTAGGACTTTGGCTAAAGGTTTCTTTACTAAAAACAAGGGCCTCACTTTTCTTGGCTTTGCGTAATCGATAGTGCTGAAAGGTACCCCAACTAATCTCCTGTTCTTTTTTTCCAGGCATTAAGCTGACGTAGCCGGATTCCTTGCTCCATTCCCCGCTTTTACTGGCATACATTCTTTGCGTTGGATCAATGTATTCAGCTTCAAAGTCTGTATTGATATGTCGATAAATGATCTTTTTGTCTTTCCCATTTGTGAGGGCCTTTCCTCCTGAACCATCAGCTTGAATTTGCCAGATATCGTATTTGGAGTGGACGAAAAAAGATTGACTGTTTTCTGCCCAACCTATGATCCAATATCGGTAAATAGGTTTCTGAGCTACAGGGTGATCATCATCCTGGTTCACAAATGAGGCTTCGAGCCCTTTGCTTACATTGGTGTGTGTCCCGGCTTTGAAATTATACACATGAAAATTGTCGTTCTTCAAATACACAACCTGATTGCCATCCGGGCTGACACCATAAACATGATTGCATTTTTCCAGAAATTTATGGGCTTTACCACTACGAATATCGACCGTGTAATAATCTTTATTGGGCCTGCCAAACATAGCCTCTAAATTATAGGGGTCGCTATCAGCTCCAATTAAGGTCTGGACATCTTCCTGATAAGAAATGTCATCGATTAACTCATTTTCCAACTGGACAAATTTATCCGTATCTATATGCCAAACGGAGAGATAGGTATGCATGGGACGTCGAGCGAGTTCCTGTGCGGGGATAATATCCACATCTTTACTATGCCAGATTTGAATGCCTGGAGCTGCGGATCCCATACTTTCAAGGCTATCTTTGTCTTGCTTTTGCTCCCAGGATTTTAGGTCAAAGAAAAGAGATTCTCCTCCTTTTGACCATCCCAATGTTTGGCTGAGCAGACGCATATCTTTGGGGAAATTTTTGAAATTTTCCTGAGAAAACTCCTGGGCTTGCTTTGCTAGCCCAGCCAGATCCTTCCAAACCAATATATGATGAGTGGAATCTTCATAAATACTATCTACACTAGATCGAAAAACAGCTAAATCTCGGGAGTCTTCTCTCCAGGTCAATCCTAAATAACTGCTATTAGCTTTATCCAGGGTTTTTAACCTGCTTTCTTCTGCATCAAATAACTGAACTGCATTTCCTCTTCTGGCTTCAGTCTCGAGAATAAGAGCCAAAAGGTTGCCCTGTTCTGACCAGGCATATTCAGCTACATTTCCCAAATTAGTTTCCTCCCAGCTTTCCAGATTCATGATGGCGATATCCGTTCCTAATGCATCACTTCCATTGGAATTGGGAAAGGATATGGCCAGGTACTGAGAACTGGACGAAATTTCATAGGAACTGACATTCTCTATGATCTGTAACTCATCAGATTCAAGATTATGAATAGCTAAATCCTTGCCGGGGATCTCGCCATTATTTCTCATTTGTTTGGTGGACTCGGCATCTGGATTTATGTAGTAGAAAAAATACTTTCCGTCTTCCGTGAAATAAGGATTTGAGCCATATCCCAGGCTATCTGGCTCATTTAGTTCAAGATTTACTAATATCAGCTCATATTCCTTATTATTTTTATTTACCTGATAAGCTAGATACTTTCCATTGTCGGATAAGGCATATCTTCCCAGTCTTTCCCATTTATCATAATCCTCGGGACCAGGAATTTTTCCTTCGGTTTGGGCTACAACTAATTGACTTGAAGTGATCAGTAGAATACTAAAGAAGAACCCAAAGAGGGTTGATGCTTTGGTTTTGCGCATAGCTTAGTGTTTTAGGCTGGTGAAGATAGGAAAAAGATTAAGGTTTACTAGCGGGTAGAATTTTTCTCATCAAAACATTCCAAGTGAATTTTTTAGGATTGCCGTGGATTTGCCATCCATTAAAAACTGCAAGCATATCATATTCTGGAGCGACAAGTATAAATTGCCCTCCATAGCCATTTCCTGCAAAGATTTTTGTCTCTCCTGCTTCGTGTTCTGGAACCCACCATTGATATCCATAGCCCGGTTCCCTGCCATCTCCGGGAGGGCTTAGATCTGGAATTATCGGAGAAACAGATTTCTCAACCCAGCTTTCCGAAATGATCTGTTTCCCTTCCCATTTTCCTTTGTGTAAAAAGAGATAACCGATTTTAGCCAGGTCATGGCTGCTTAGATAAAGACCTCCCTCGGTATCAATCTCTCCCAGAGGTGTTTTCTTCCAGTAATAGTTTTCGATTCCCAGTGGCTTGAACAGTTTTTCTTCTGCCCATTCATCCGCATACTTCCCAGTCATCAAATGAATCACCTTACCGATCAGAACACTGGCTCCGCTATTGTATTCAAATTCCTTACCTGCTTCCATATCCATTCCCTGATCAAAGACAAACTGAATCCAATCCTCACTGCCTTCCATGAGAATACAACTATTGTCTGCTTCATCATAGGAGGCCTCATCCCATTTAATGCCAGCCCGCATGGTCAATAAATCTTCCAATGTCATTTCCATCATGCGGGGATCATTCTTATCAAATCTATAGTCTTTGAAGAGCTCTGCAATTTTTACATCCACTCCCGCGAGATGTCCTTCATCTATGGCAATTCCCAGGGCAGCTGAAGTAATGCTCTTGGTTACGGATTGAAGGCTATGAAGCTCACTCCCTTTGTAGAAGGGATGCCAATCGGGATGATCATAATTGTACATATGATTGGTAGTATCATATTGGGCAGCTATGCTTTTGTAATCTTGTTCGTATGAATGGTCAGCGATGATTTTTCCATTTCGAATGAGAAGAAAGTGATCTATCAATCCATATTCTCCTGCCTGTATATCCGCATGAATTTCGTCCAGGACTGCCTGATCAACTCCTTCCTTCTCAGGAGTAGAAATGGGCCAGTAGCTTTCCTGGGTCTGAAGAGGTCCAAACTGCCAGCCAGAGAGAATTAGGACAAAGAGAATTGCTGGGAATATGCGTGTTTTTTTCATTTTGTAATCTTAATTGTTTACACCAGGAAGGTTCACAGGCTCCTCCCTTTTCCAGTAGAAGCTTCCTGCCTCTTTTTGATTGGGGAAAATTTCGTTCATACTATCAGCTTCATATAGGCGGCCATTTTTCATGACCATTTCGATTGATCGGGTATTCCGTATGTCGCTGAGGGGATTCTTTGAAAGAATGAGCAAATCAGCGAGTTTCCCAACTTCCAGGCTTCCCAATTCCTTTTCCAGTCCAATGCCTTCTGCCCCAAAAATCGTTGCCATCTTCAGCGCATCATGGGGACTTGCTCCCCCCGATTGCATAGCCCACAATTCCCAATGAAAGCCGAGTCCCTGCAATTGTCCATGGCTTCCGACACCCGCCTTTCCGCCTGCTTCGACCAGGTCTTTGACAAACTCTGCCAACTCTACAAATACATGCTCTTCGTCCATAAACCATCCTCCGGGTCCAGGACCACTTCCTTGTCCCCGTCTACGCGTTTTCGCATCCAATACATCATGGGGCGTAAAATGGGCCAGCTTCTCATCATTATGCGGGTTTTCGCGGGTATAAAAATAGTTTTCCGCCCAGGGGCCGCCATAAGCTACCAGAAGGGTAGGTGTATAGCAGGTTTGCATGTCGGTTACGAGCTTGATTACGTCTGAATAAATCGGAAATACGGGAAAGGAATGTTCATGTCCGGGATAGCCATCTATGACTTGCGTCAGATTTTGTTTGAAATTGAGAGAACCTTCTGTAGTAGGCATAAGTTGCTGCTCTTTAGCCGCCATAATGATCCATTGCCTTTGCTGTCGGTTTCCTGCGACATACATCTTGATGGTTTTCGTATCGTAATGCTTGCTATAGCGGCTGAGGATTTTGCGGGCATGATCCAGGCTTTTGATCTGTTCGTTCCAAAAAACTCCGGGGCCTGTTGAGTAAATTCTTGGACCTGTCAAATCTCCACTCCTAACCATATCCTCATAAGTCAAAACATCCGTAGATGAAGTTTGAGGATCACGTGTTGTAGTTACTCCATAGGCCAGATTGGTCAGGTATTGCCAGACTTTATCCTTGTGAACTCCCCAGGCAGGACGTAAGTGTGCATGTGTATCCACAAAACCGGGAACTATGGTTTTCCCTTTCATGTCCCATCTGCGTGTGCCCGAAGGAACCTTTATTGATCCACTTCTCCCTATGCCTTTGATTCGATTGTTTTGGATATAAATGTCGCCACTGGAGATGATCTCATTTCCTTTCATGGTGATAAGTCGGGCATTTCTCAACAAAACACTTCCCTGAGGGATGTCTCTTTTTGCGCTTACTTCGATGATGTTTTCTGTGGCCTCATAGGCACTATCTGCTTGGGCTGCTGCATCCAGATCATAAGTCGCAAACGCATTGCCTATAGCCCAATGTACCTGCTTCCCTCCAGCACCCCAGGAAAGAAATTGCCCGCCGATATCAGAGAGCTTTTTGCTGGGAAAACTGCTATTGTCTGGATTGGACACAGAGATACTCCTGACTTTTCCTCCAACATAGGGAACCTTAACCCAATAAATATCCCAGTACACCTCCGCTATCGCACTTTTGCCGTCAGGAGAGATCAAAATCTTTTTAGCAGAAACCGGAGAATTGGCACCTGGAGCCTTCTCGCCCGTAATTTTTATATGGTTTTTTTCGTCTGATCCATCCCAACGAATAGAGATAAGGCCCTCTGAAGAAGAGGAAAGATAAATGCGATCTCCACTTGAATCAAAATGAGGGAAATTTCTTCCCTTGGCTGGAGCAATAAGTTGGGCTGCTCCTCCATTGGCCGGAAACCAGACGATCTCATTTTTTCTCGAGAAGGCCCGTTGACGAGGAGAATTCCGGAAAGCACTCGCAGGAGCTTTGATGGCCACAATTCGATCTTCTTTGGGAGACCATACTGGAGTCTGATAATAGGCTGCTTCATTGCTGATCTTTTGAGGCTGTCCATTTCCATTGCTGCGGACCTTATAGATATTGCCAGCTTCGCCTTCCCAACTGACATAGGCTATCCAATTTCCATCCGCTGACCAGGCAGGCATGGATTCTACATGTGCATCAGAGGTTAAACTTTGTGGACTGCCAGCAGGCAGGTCCATGACATATAGTTTGTTGAGAGCAGTAAATGCCAGGCGTTTTCCATTTGGCGAAACGACGACATCTCTGATTTGCTTTACCGTAAATTCTTCGGAGTCTTCTATCGGATAATCAAAATCCAGTCTTGGACCAACAGCTAATTCTGTTTCCACTTCAAAAGGAATTTCGCTGGCAGCTCCTCCCGTTATGGGGATTTTCCAAATTTTTCCTCCATAGGATGCCAGGAGGTTCTTGCTGTCAGGGCTAAAAGACATGCCAGGTAAAGCATCTCTTGTGCCTCTCGATTCCTGATCATCATGTTGGACGGGATAGGCCAACCATTTCTCTTCTCCGGTTTCCAGGTTTTGCAGCATTAGGCCTGTATGTTCATCATGGCGTGTTCCGTACACCAGCCATTTTCCATCGGGAGATAGGGTAGGGCGAAAGGCCGATCCATATCGGGTGGTAAGGGTGTTTTTTTCTCCCGTTTCCCGATCATATTGTGCGATTTGGTATTGGGGAAAAATTGCATTGTACTGCCAATCTCTTCTTCTTTCTGCAAACCAGATGTACCTTTCTTCCTGATTGAAAGCAGCACCTGTGGTCTTGAGATCATCCGGTTTTTCTATCAGTTTGGTTCCTCCTCCGCCATCTTTGTGATACATCCACAGGGTAAGCGAACCGCTGCGCATACCTGCTTTTGAAGCAATAATATATTCTCCATCCGGCGTCCATTCCGGAGATTGATATCGATTGGCATTTCCTTTGGTCAATTGCGTTTCCTCTTTACTACCCAAATCCATGGTCCAGATATTTTCCCCGCCACTTCTATCAGAGGTATAGACTATAAATTTACCATCGGGGCTAAATCTGGCTTGACCCTCAAATGCCAGATCAGAGGTCAGGGCTTCTGCTTTACCTCCTGAAATAGACATACGGTATAAATCACCCAGGAAGTCGAAAACAATTTGTGAACCATCTGGGCTGACATCAAGCGAAAGCCAGGTGGCTTCTGTACTCCTAAAGGGAATGCTTCTGGCTGCTTCGAGTGGCAAGCCTTTTTTATTATCGTTTTTGCTTGAATCTGCCTGTCCACGGCTAATTTCTACATTTAAAATGCTCAAGAGAAGGAATATTATACCCATTCTCAGCAGTAGTTTTAGATCCATCATGTTGTCGTATTTGCTGGTGTTTCCTTTTAAGAAAGGTAAAGAATTCCCGGAGGAATGGCTAAGATTCCTCTATTCAATCGACCAAATGGAAAAAATTACATACGAAGTTTTAACTCTTGTTGGATGAAGGTCATTGGCCTGCTATTTTATATTCCCTTCAGCATCAATTTCTACAAATGGATTGTAGGCAATCTCCCAAAGATTATCGTCCGGATCAGCAATGTATCCACTGTAGCCTCCCCAAAAGACCTTTTCGGGTTTTTTAATGATGCTAACCCCCTTTTCTTCAAAGTAGCCAAAAAGCTCATTTACTTCTTCTTCACTGCGGGTGTTAAATGCAAGCGTAAAGGCTTTGAAACCATTTCCCTCTGGGGACATTTCTGCATCCTCAGCAAGTTTGTCTCGCTTATAGCAGGCGAGATAGATGCCATTCAGGTGCATAAAAAGGATATCCTCATTGCTTTGCTGACTTTTCTCCCAGCCGAATATATTCAGGTAGAAGTCTTCAGATTTGTTGAGGTCAGATACTCCCAGGGTTATGATGGATAATCTTGATTCCAATGTGTTTGTTTTTTAGCGAGATATAAGGTTGAAGGATAAAGGAAGATACAAAACTTTAATACTCCTGTTATTGCAAGTCTGAATGTCAGGCGAAGCAATCTCATTACATCCGCAATACTATTTTGCATGAAGGAGATTGCCTCGCTACCCTCGCAATGACAGCTGTACGGGATGTCAGATTGCGTTTAGCATATCCAACTTAGGTCTTCACAGCTCCCATTGCCAATTTAGCTCCCAGGTATCCCATCGGAAAATACGCTCCTACCAAATCTACGATATTAAACCACATAGGCGATGGAAGCTGAACGACCATCATAATACCGCCAATGAGGAAAAAAGCACCAACAATGAGTCCCAGACTCATGTGCTTGCTAATCGCAAGTTTAGCAGCTGTAAAGGCACCAACAAGTGTACCTAATGCATGTGCTAAAAAGGGGAAAATAAAATGCCGGAATTCCATTTGAGGCATGAATTCCTTGAGGCTTTCCATATCACTGGGATCCATTCCTTCAGGAGGAGGAATGATGGAGGGACCCAGGCTAATGAGGCCCATGTTTACCAGGCCTCCGATGATAAGACCGGCTATTACTGCCAGTATGTTTCTAAGTAAGGGGTTCATAAGCTTTTCTTTGGTGCTAAACTTATTTTTTAGCTCTTTCGTTTTTCTGTTTTTCAACCATTTCAGCTACATCTTCCAGTAGCTCTTTAGCGTTAAATATGATCCCGTCTTTGATGGTATATTCTACGCCTCCTACACGTTCTACTTTTTGAGTTTCATCATTGAGCTTTACCGCTCCGGTTCCATATAGTACTTTCAGATTTTCCAGGGGATTTTCTCCTACGATCAGCATATCTGCTTTCAAACCCGGGCGTACAACTCCGTATTCAATTTCCTTTTGAAGGGGAAAAAAGATTTCTTCTGCTCCATGCATGGTGGCAGACCTGATTACCTCCAGGGGATGAAAACCAGCCTCCTGCAGCAGTTCTAATTCGAGGATTGTACCAAAACCATAAAGTTGATAGATGAATCCGGAATCTGAACCTACGGTAACTTTCCCTCCTTTATTTTTATAATCATTGAGAAAACTCATCCAGATTTGGTAAAATTTCTTCCAGGCTACCTCATCTGCAGTAGTCCAGTAAAACCAATAAGCACCATGACTTTTTCTGCTTGGGTCATAAAAATCCTGCAAACTGGGCAAGGTGTATGTTTGATGCCAATCCGCATTTCTGGCTCGCATGACATCTCTGCCTGCTGAGTAAATGGTCATGGTTGGATTGAGGAAAAATTTGAGCTCAAGAAATTCTTCAAGCAAGGCATTCCACTCTTCACTTCCTCTTTCATGAATGAGTTTCCATTGTCTGGCAACCTGCCCAAAGCGATCTTGCTCATCCATATAATTCATATCTACCGGCCAGGGTTGTACATCATGGTCCTTGTATAGAGATTCAAAGAGACCATAATAATGCGTCATGCCGGTCATACCCAGACGAGCTGCGTCAATAGCATTCATTTGCGCAACCCCCATTTGTCCCAAGTGAGCGGTAGATCCCATGCCCAGTTTATTGGCTTCATCTATGAGGGCTTCCATTATGGGGGGGCGATGAGCTCCTAATTTCAGACCATCTGCTCCCATTTTATGGGCATAACGAACCCATTCACGGGCATCTTCTGGAGTGAGGATTTTTTTGCCTCCCCAGCCTTTTCCTGTTCCCATACGATGGAAGGAGACCATTCTGGGAGCTGTAATTTCATTTTTTGCGCTTCTTTCCTTTTCCTTGAGGGACCATTCCATATTTCCGGCTGGAACTCCTCTAACTGTAGTTATCCCATGAGCAAGCCAAAGTTTATAAACGTATTCTGCCTCAGGTGCTTTAGGAACTCCGCCTGTATGGATATGGAGGTCAATAATACCAGGCATAACATATTTTCCTCTGGCATCTATCTCCTTGGTTGCGCCTTTAGGTCTGCGGTTTTCATTTATTTCGAGGAAAGGGGCTCCAACCACCCGAACATCAGTAATCATATTATTTTCGACCACGATGTCAACAGGGCCTATAGGGGGAGAACCAGTTCCATCTATGAGGGTGGCACCACGGATGATAAGTTTCTCAAAAGGACCTTCTCCTTCTGTGCGATCAGGAGCGGGTTTTACCTGCGCATAGAGAAAACTGGAAATAAACAGGAAGCATACTCCCAAAAGAGAGGCTGAGCGTAGCAGTCTTAATTTCATAGCATTTGTGTGATTTGCTAATGAAGATAGCTGCTAACAAGGGAAATGTCAACAAGGGACTATCTGTCCCTTAAGGCTTTTTAGCTTTGACCTTGAGCACTCGGCTGGATTGAAATCCTTCTTTGGCTGTATATTTATTTACGAGTATGACATAGTCTCCCTGGTCGTCTCCCAATTTGAAATTGCAGACCAAATCTCCATTTTCATTTTGTTCCGGACGCACATCCCATAATAGACGAGAAGCCAAGTTGGGGCCGGAAGAATACCTGTGAGACTCAATCTTGCTATCATTTTCCTGGAAACCCTGTAGTAGGCTTTGTGTACCTGAAGTGGGTTTTGTTTTAGGATTTTTGGTATAAATAGCGATTACTCCATTTCTCCCCAAAGTCCTGAATTGTTTGAGAATGGTTCTTTCTTTCCGGTAGATATCAATCCGCTCAATATCATCCAAATTCAATTCAAACAACTCTTGGGGATCGGTGAACATATACCCATTTATGAACATGGCTGGCGGAAATTCGGCCAGAGTATTTCTTTCCATCATAACCCGAAAACTTTCCCCTTTATCATCTTTTTCGACTCTCATGAAAGTCGCCACTTCATTGATGAAATCACGGGTATCATTAAAGCGGATGTAATCTTCGGGTGCGTAACTTTTATCGGCTTTGGTAAAAGCCAAATCTTCTGGCCGCAAATCTTTTTCTACTTCCTGAGCTTGTGTTTGATTAAAAATATCGGAGATAATTCTTCTTTTCCTGGCGTTCTCCAGGTAGTTGACAATTTGAGGAGGGTAGGGCAATGCAGGAAAATTATAAGCGATCTTTTCAAAAGAAGCTGAAGGGGAAATCATTTCTACTCCAGGATAATCGACTCCACCAAAAGCCTCAATAGATAAGATTTGGGCATTCATATTCCCCTTGAAATCCTCCATTGAGAGACCAAAAACCTGCCCTTCACCCATAGATAACCAGGTAAAGTCCAGTTTTTCCGCAATATAAATAGCTGCTAATCCATTGGGATTGAAGTCCCCTGCTTTACCGACAAAACCTACATATAAAAGGGAGTTTTGAGCTTCTCCTCCTTCGGTCTTTTTTTGTGAAAGTTTTGGATTTACATGGGGCCGGAGCACTGAAAGCCCTCCCATGATATCGAAACTCTGCTGATCTACTACCAATACTTCCCATCTCGTACCTGGCTCATTATCAGTGTTTTCTGCCCGTATGTTAACTTCATCTCCCTGGCTGTATATTTCTTCTGCATCTCTTATTTGGAAATCGTAGCCCAGTTTTGTGAGGTCGGGACTTAAGGCTTCCATATTCGAAGAGCTTTCGTCAAATTCACTGTAAATCGGTACTACATGGATTCCCATATCTTTGATTTCCATATTTGGGACCCACAGATTGAAGGCTCGCAAGAGGTACCAATCGCTTTTCCATTCGAGGGGTATATCTATAATTGCGGAAGCCAATCTCCCATCTGAACGCGTTGTTATTCGTTGGATTACGGTAGAATTTTTATCCAGGAGTTCGAGATAAACAATCTCATTTTCTCCTCCGGAATTATTCTGGATGGTTACCCCCATCTTTTCTCCACTGCTGTAAAAACCCTTGTCAGTAAGAACCGTCAAGCGTTGCTGCGCACTAAGATTGCTTAAGAGAAAGCTGAATAAAATGATCAGTGTAATTCGCATAATTTTTTAGAAACAATCAGGTTCCTGATAGGAAGAATTTTGAATAAGTAGACAATTGTAGCAAGGAGAACCTTGAGCAGGTGGCGGGAATCCTTCACAGGGGCCTCTACTAAAACCTACATCTGATCCTGTAATCACATATTTGGCGGAATCTGCGACCGTAACTGAGAAAAGGCCAATGATATCGTTTTTGGTATTAACTGTATTGAGGATATTTCCATTGATTTTGGCGGGAGGAGTCTCGAAGATATCTCCCGTACGGTCAAATTCATCTTCTATAGCTGTCCAGAAATTGTATTCATTTTCGGTAATAGATATTTGAACAAGGGTAAAGCAGTAACGTTTTGCCAGCCTGCTATCTACTCTTTTGAGTAGAAATTCCTGTTGATTGAGTGCGCCATTATTCAGACTGGAACCATTAATAATGGTGAGCTGATTGTTATCAATTCTTTCTGGAACATAGCAAATCTTATCGTTGATACTTACCCGTTCATTGAACTGGTAAACTCCTGAGGCCCGGTAACGCAAAAAGATTCCTTCTCCATTATTGGGTAAGTCAGTGGTAGATCGAATTGCAACTACCTCCTGCGTTTCAATATTGCCCTGTGAATTGTTGAAACTTTCAAGGCGTTGTACATGATCTATAAAATCAAAGGGGACCCTTTCAGGCATTACTTCAATTTTAGATTCATAGCTTTCTCCATTGACTTCTATAAATAATTGGTAGGATTTACCTGCTTCTCCAATCGCATCATCTGTTTTATATATTCCGGTTTCTGTTTCAATCAGAGTCAATTCTGTACCTCCTATTTCCTCTAATCGAACCCTTGCTCCTCCTACGGGAAGTTCCACCCCATCCGGACCGGCAGAGAAAGCTGCGGCTTGTCTGATTTGCACAGTTGCGGAACGGGAACTCAATTCCAGATTTGCATCAACAATGATGATACCGTCCGCTTTGTTCTCCGTTTCCAATTCAATAATATCAATACAGGCTCCCATAATGAGTAAGCCTATGCCTGAAATTATTGCTAATATTCTCATATATATTGACTGCATTAGAAACTAAAATTATAGGTGATAGAAGGAATGATGCTCCCCAATACAGAAAGTCTGTTTGCCTGAGGGGGAGCGGCTGCATCCTGGGTGAAAAAGACAGTAAAAGGATTTCTACGACCATAAACATTGAACACGCCAAAGGTCCAGCTACTTCGCCACAATTGTTCTTTCTTATGACTTTGTCCAACGGTATAAGAGAAATCCAGGCGGTGATAGGCGGGAATCCTGATGCTATTTCTTTCAGAATAAATAGGGACATTCAATGCATTCCCTACACTAAAACTAGCTGCCGGAGCCGTAATGGGGCGACCGGAACTATAGACAAAATTTAGTCCGAAATGATTCTTCTTATTGGCCTGGAAAGTCAGGACAAAACTGATATCATGAGGCCTGTCGTAGTTTGATAAAAACCACTCATTATTATTGATCGATTCTTCGATGAATTCTCCCTCGGTTTTTCTTTCTGTTCGTGAGTAGGTATAGCCCAGCCAACCTGTCAGGCGGCCTTTATTTTTCCTCAGAGAAAATTCGGCTCCATAGCTTCTCCCTATCCCGGAAAGGATCTCCGTTTCCAACTGATCGTTTACGAGAAGATTGGCCAGGTCCCTATATTCAATCAGGTTATCGATATCCCGGAAAAAGACCTCCAGCGAACTCTCCCAGGTATTGCTGATAAAGTTTTTAAAGAAACCAAAGGAATAGTTATTGGCTCGAAGAGGTTCAATATAAGTATTGCTCAATTGCCAAATATCCACGGGAGATACGGCTGTTGTATTTGAAAGCTGATTGATAAATTGCTGGGTGCGATTATAGCTCATTTTGATAGAAGCAGTTTCATCAAAACTAAATCTAAGGGAAGCCCTTGGTTCCAGGCCTGAATAGCTGGTAATCAATTCACCATCCCCATAATTGACTGTTCCAATTTCAGCTTCAGGCAAACGAGCTACTCCTTCAGCATAAAGAGAAACCTCTCCCGGCCCCAGACTTTGATAGTATACATACCTCAGACCCAGGTTTAAGGAAAGTTGATCCGTAAGGGCAAATTCATCATTGAGGTATAGAGCAATGTCTCTTCCCTGCTCATCCGGAACATCTTTGGCAATGGTCGTGGAAGAAGCATTGAGGGGACTTATTGCTCCCGGATCAACTTCATAATTATTGAATTCTATCCCGGCATTTAGATTATGCAAATCTCCAATGCTCAGATTTATCTCTGGCCTTACTTTCAGGTAGTTGATGCCATTTTCCAATAAAAAGGCCCGATTGGAATTTTCCTCTGTCCAGCTACTTTCATATAAACTATAGACTGCCTCAAGATTGAAAGAAAAGGTATTGGAGAAAAGGTAATTGAAATTGGCATTCACGCCTCTGGTTTTCCACCTGAAATCAAATTCCTGGTCAAACTTGAATCTATCCTGGCTATAGTATCCACTCAGGCTCAGTTTGCCCTTATCCCCAAATCTTTGGGTAAATTTTGCATTGGTATCATAAAAGAAGGCCGAGCTTTCCTGGATTTCGGCAATTTCAATCACATCAAAAAGGTAATCTGAAATAGAAAAACGGGAACCGACAATGATGGAGCTTTTCCCTTTTTGGATAGGAGTTTCCAGGGTAAGACGACTGGAGACCAGACCGAGACCTCCTTTTCCCGTAAATTTCTGATAATTTCCTTCTTTGAGTTCTACATCCAGGATAGAGGATAATCTACCTCCATATCGAGCAGGCATGCTTCCTTTATATAAATCAACCTTGTTCACTACATCGGGATTGAATAAAGAGAACAAACCTAATACATGAGAAGTATTGAAAAGATACATACCATCTTGCATCACCAGATTCTGATCAACATTTCCTCCCCTCACATTTAATCCTCCTGCTCCTTCTCCCACAGAACTCACTCCAGGTAGCAAAAGCAGCGTTTTTATCACATCTGCTTCTCCCATAAATGCTGGAAGTCGTTTCATCTCTTTCACAGACAAAACCTCTCTGCCGACATCTGTACTGCTGACATTTGAGTTTTGGGCCTCAGAACTGATAACGATCTCATCCAATTGAATGGCTTCTTTGCTGAGGTTCAAATCCAGGTTTCCGCTTCCTAAAACAGTCAGTTTAATTCGACTGTCGACATAGCCCATGGATTTCATCAGGAGTACATAATCTCCACTTGTCAGGCTGAGCTTAAATTTCCCAATTTCGTTACTGATGGCTCCTTTACCTGTTCCTTCAACAGATATACTCGCACCTACCAGAAATTCATCGCTGGCATCGTCTGTAATAAATCCTTCTATGGTATAGCTGCCGCCCGTTTCTGTAGCTCCGGCTGTTCCTACACTAAAAGCTTCCACTTCTTCTTTAAATCGGGCAATGCTTTCTTTTATACTATCTCTTTCCGCAAAGTATTGGCGGTTATACTTGCGATCTATCTGATCTACGGGAGCGATGATAAATGCATAATCTCGATAATTTATGAATGAGAGCCCGGTATTCTTCAACACTGCATCCAAAGAGGATTCAATAGTTTCAGCAGCATCTGGCATATTGACCTCCCTTTTGGGGAGAAATTCTGCATCATAATACAAGCTGACTCCAAACTGCTTCTCCAGTTTTTTAAGCCCCTCTGTCAAACTGATTCTTTCTCCATTGGACTGGGCGTACATGCTAGATAAGCAGCATAAAAAACATCCCAATAAGACTGTTGTAATTCGCATGAATTGATCCTTCTTTAAGGCAATTTTACTTATTCTTGAGGGTTTGAATATCCCTCCATAATTCTCAGGCATTAGACTCATTTTTCTTCCCATTTATTCCTGCTCGTCATTAGTCATATTCTCCAAAACAAATAAAGGAGGCGCATGTTTTCGCCAGGCAGTTTTTATTTCTGCGGAAACTCCTGTTCGCATGAACAAAGCTGAACCCAAAAAGAGGTCCTGGTCTCCATCTCCATCCCAATCGGCCTGAGCCATGGTCAGCCACTTACCTGACGTACTTTCTGGAAAAGAAGTGGCTTTAAACTCAAAATTTCCCTGATTTTCATAGTAAACAAAACTTTCATGGGGCCGCTTTTTATAATCAGGGAAATAAGATATACTAGCAATGTCCATATCTCCATCCTGGTCAAAATCCTGTACGAGGGCTTTGAAAACCCCATTTTGAGGGAGAAAAACTTCCTCTTTAAACACTCCATTTTCCTTCTGAAGAAAAATCCGTATGCCATGAAAATCCTTCATCACGGGAAAATAGTCCCCATTATCTCCACTGGTATACAGGATGTCTTCTTTTCCATCTTCATTCAGATCGAGGATTTCAAAATGGGTAGATCCATAGCTCGCAGGAAATCTGAGGATTTTTTCCTCTGTAAAATTTGCCTGGCCATCATTTCTAAACAGGTATATTCCTTCATCGCCCTGGGCTATCAGAACGACAATATCTAGGTCCCCATCTTTGTCCCAATCCCGGAGTATGTTTTTACTGGCTCCAGCACTTACTTTCAGGACCTTTTGTGAACTTTTATTTCCCCTTACATTCAGATAAAGGAGGAGTCGCCCATCCAGATTTCCAAAAGAAGAAATGACCATATCTTCATTTCCATCTCTATCCAAGTCTGCCATGGAAGCTGAAACGGGTCTTTTAAGTCCGGTGATCAAGTGCTTTATTTGCTCAGTACGATCTGCAGCTTTTGGGATAAAACTCAATTTTCCGATTTCTTTTTCGTGGGGCATTACCTGGCCCATGCTGAGCACATAATACCCTTCTTCTTTTATGATGATATCGGAAGGGGCTCCATCGAGCTGGTAGACCTTTTTAGCCTCCAGCTTTGTATCGAAGAGGTGTAAGCTTCCTTCGGTTGCGTTTCCTATAAATAATTGTTGACTTTCTTCATCGAAGTGGATCAATGTAGTCAGAGGAGTCAGCTTGATTCCTGCATCGGAGGCCCTGAAGTTAGCCATGTTGAGGGCTAATTCCTGATTTGAAGCAGAGGAATTACTAAAGAGGGGAGCATTGTCGATGAAATAATCCATGACAGATAACCATTCCTCTCTTTCGAGGGCAGGGCTTTCAGGAAATAGCTGAAGAGCTTCGAGCTCTTTCTGATAATTGGTATTGCTGGTTTTGATTCCCAGGCGTAATCCCATTTTTGGGAGGACCTCATTTCTCCAGGTGCTTTTATCCAGCTCTCCGGGTTGAGGAAGCATATGACAAGACTGGCAATGATTACGTGCCAATTCAAGTCCCTCTGGATGGACTACAGACTTTCTTTCACTTTGTTCTCTTTGTTCACAAGAGAGACATAGCAAAAAAAGTATCAGCAGGAAATACTGTTGATTCAATCGATTCTGTATGCCTGAACTAGGGGGCTGAATCATAGCTCAGTTCGCCTTTGGAATTATAGATTTTCAGGCTGCTAAAGTTTTTCGGGAGAAAAAGATGACGAGAAGACTGGGAGAGCCCGGAACTTCCGTAAGTCAACTCTACTCTTCTTTTGCTGCCGTCTTCAAAGGTGAATTCGGCCCAGGTGTCCAAGGCTTTTAGCTTGACGAACTCTTGCTCAGCACTTGCCTTAAAGAAACTGAGAGGAGCTCGATTTTGGGAGGAAAGCAGGCGCATATTTCCTGAAGGGTCAGGATATGTGGCGAGCGCCCTCGCATCTCCATCCACCAAAAAACCTGTCTCTGTGTAATTAGCAGGTCGGAAAGATCCCTTGCCATTTCCATAAAGTACCAAACCATTGAATGCATCATAGCGGCCGGAAAAGAATTCGCCCGTATAATCATTGCCTACCAGAATTACATCCAGATAGGAATCATCATTCAGATCAAGGCTGAGCATAGATTGAATAGGAGCCAGTTGTGCTTCAAGAGGAAGTACTTTGGCTACAAATTTCCCATTGCCCTGATTTTCAAAATAGCTTGATCTAAGGTGAGTGGCTTTATAGACAAGGGCAGCATCCAATTGTTCAGGATCAAATAGATCCGTGATGCTGCTTCGTGCATAGTCTTCATATTTTATGAATTTCTTTCGCAGGAAATTCATTTGTTTCTGCATTTCATCCCAGGAATGCAGGGGATATATTCTACCGTCCTCATATCCCATGGAACTAGCCATGAAGGCGTCAAAGCCTCCATTGCCGTCAAAGTCTTTCCCATAGATATAGAGAGGCATAGAATCAGATGCCTGGTAAAATGAGTTTGTACCCAGATTTCCAGCCATATAGTCTATATCTCCATCATTATCAAAATCTCCGGATGTGAGAGAGGTCCACCATCCCACCAGCGATCCTAGTCCACTGGCTTCTGTAACATCCACAAATTTCCCCTGATTGTTTTTGAAAAAACGAGGACCCATCCATTCTCCAATCACAAGCAAATCGATCCAACCATCTCCATCAAAATCAGACCAGCTGGCATCTGTTACCATTCCGAGTTTATCCAGATCTGGAAAGCTTTCTGCACCAACGTCTGTAAATCGAGGTTTGTCTTTCCCTTCGAAATCATTTCTCAATAGAAAGCTGTTGACAGGGGAGGGGTAGGCTTTTGGAAGAAATCGTCCTCCAACAAACAAATCTATGTCTCCATCTTTATCATAATCAGCTCCTTTCACAACAGATCCACTGGTTTTTATTAGTGGAATTCGCCTAAAAGCACGGGAGAAATTTCCTTTCCCATCATTTATCATCAGACGATCTTCATAATTGGGATCATCCGCCTCGCTTTCAGATCCTCCTCCTACGAGGTATAGGTCCAGGTCATTGTCATTATCGGCATCAAAGAGTAAAGTGCCCACATCTTCCTGTCGCAGGATGAGGTCATAGGTCTCAACATTTTTTTGCTCAAAGTTTCCTTTTTTAGAAAGGAAAAGTCTGCTCACATCTATACTGGAACCTCCGACAATAATGTCTTCTTCACCATTGTTGTCTACATCCCCAATGGAAACAGAAGGGCCCTGCCGACTGTATTGCTTTGGCAAGAGCATCTGAACCGTGAAGTCAATGAAGGGGGCTTCCTGCTGTCTGTATCTGAGATTTTCCTGTATTTCTACAAAGGGAAGATTTCTAGCTTCTTTCGCCTTCCTTTCTTCTCCTTTATAATTGATCTCAATTTTCTGATTGCCAGCTTGCTTGCCTTCAACTTGATAACTGCCATCTGCCCAACGGATTCTGATTGAATCGACTTCTGTTTGATCTCCTAATCCATAAAACAGGATGGATTGTACAGAAGAAATATAGCCTCTCACGGGCATGAAATGCTGACTTTGGATTTCTCCTTTGATAAATATATCGACATTTGCTCCCAGGGCTTTTGCTCCTCCATGCTCATCTTTCAAAGCAATCTGAAGGTAATTGATATTTTCTGACTGGTTGATGAGAAAAGAAGCGTTATCATTGATATTGTTGATGACAATATCCAGGTCGCCATCATTATCCAAATCACCATAAGCGGCACCATTGGAAAAACTTTTTTCTTCTATACCCCATTTAGCTGATACATCCTCAAACTTAAGATTACCTGTATTTCTGTAAAAGAAATTGCGCATCTTGGCCTCTGGCAAGGCATCCAGTAAAGCCTGGCGATTCGTAGCAAGATTGGTGCTGGACTTGAAGGCCATGAAGTCCATATCGGTGATGTCTTTTGGGAAACCATTGCTGATGAATAAATCTTTTTTCCCATCTGCGTCATAGTCATTGAACAAGGCTGCCCAACTCCATTCCGTAGCGTAAAGACCTGCATGTAGAGAAACATCTCCGAACTTTACTTCTCCATTTTCTCCCAGGCCTTGATTTATCTGCAGGGTATTTCGCATGTACTGGTATTCATAACCCAGTTTATCACTGTTTTGGTCTTTTGATAAGCTGGGAGCTCCCCACATTTGCTTCCTTCTTGTCATCTCATTGGGAAGCATTTCCAGGCTCACTATATCTGGTAAGCCATCATTGTTTATATCTGCTACATCACAGCCCATAGAAGAGTGCGCCTGATGCTTGAAGTATTCTGATATTTTATTGCTAAAAGTTCCGTCCTGATTATTGATGTACAGGAGGTCATTGCTGAGATAATCATTAGAAACATATACGTCCAGCCAGCCGTCTTGATTGATATCAAATACATTGATTCCCAAGCCATATCCTTCAATCAGGATTCCTGCTTCGCGCGATACATTGCTAAAGCTTCCGTCTCCATTATTTCTGTATAAGCGATCTGTATTGGGGGCAGAACCATCTTTCCGCTTAAAGAAAAATTTATTAGGCGCTCTGACTTCGAGCTGATTGGTTAGCAGGTAAACATCCAGGTCATCATCTCTATCGTAATCAAAGAATACAGCCTGGGTCGAATAGCCTACATCTGCGAGACCAAGGGCCTTTGCCTGATCTTCGAAAATGGGATTGCCATTTTTATCCAGACCTTTGTTTATGAAAAAGAGATTGGTGCGTGAATCAGGATTGCCTGACATGGTAGAACTCACATAAATGTCTTTCCACCCATCATTGTTGATATCAACCACACTTACGCCTGAGCACCAGTTGTTGGGGGCAGCAATGCCTGCGCTTTCACTCACATCAACAAAGTCTAAATCCCCTAAATTGAGGTATAATTTGTTTTCAACCAGGTTTCCTGTGAAGAAAATATCGGCTAAGCCATCATTGTTGAAGTCTTCAATAGCGACTCCCCCTCCATTATACAAGTGTTCGGAGGTCAGGATGTTGTATACATCATTTTGTCCTACAGAATTGACAAATCTTACCCCCAGCTTTTTGCCATTTACCTCCTTGAAGAGGCTATTGCTCTGATCACATGCTCCCAGTAGCCCCAGAAGCAATATAATTGCCAGTATATGTATCCCGCGATTCATGTTCACCATTGATTTCGTATCAGTTTTCTGATAAACTCACTTTTCTTGTTGATCCTTTCTTGCCGATAATTTCCACTTCTTTTACCCATTCAGGATTCAGGAGAAATTTTGTACTGGATTGAGAAAGGAAGCCTGAGCCATGATAAATCTCCTGCCTTTGTTTCCTTCCATCTTTATAATGAATAAGGAGGGCAATATCTCCCGCTTCAGGAATGATTTCTTTTAGGGATTCCTGATTAGGTAACGCATAGATAAGGGGCTTTTGATCATTTACTCCAGAGAGCAGGTAGAGGCCTGATTTTGTATGCATGCTCACCATAGAACGTGCATCTGCGTCCACCACAAAGCCTTTATTCCCTTTATAAACAAATTCCTTATTTCCTTCATTGAAAAGGACCAGTCCATTGGAAGCGTCCTGCCTGCCCTGAAAAACCTCCGTACCATAGCGATTACCCTGAAGCATGATGTCTAAATCTCCATCCTGATCGATATCCCAACTGAAGGAATTGTAGATAGGGGAGACCTGGGCTTCTTTGGGTAAACTTTGTAAGTGGAAGTCTCCTTCATGGTTCCAGAGAATTGCCGATTCAAAAGTTTCAGCTTTATAAGTTTTAGATTCCTTGAGTTTTTCCGGAGGGAAGATGTCTTCCATCCGAGCGGAAGCAAAATCCTGGTATTTGGAATATCGCTTTCGGAGTTCCACCAATTGTCTTGTGAGGTCCATTTTCAGGTGAACGGGATAATAATCTCCTTCCTGATACTCAGCGATTATAGGATCGACACTTCCATTTTCATCAAAGTCTTCTGCATAAATCAGAAGAGGATGTTCAAGACTTGTCTGAACTTTATTGTTGAGGCCCTGGTTGCCCAGGATATAATCAATATCGCCATCATTGTCCAGGTCTGCCCCGCTGATGCTGTTCCACCATCCACTGGACTGAGGGATCTCGGTTTTATCATTAAAGCTTCCTTTCTGGTTGATCAGTATGCTCAAAGGCATCCATTCGCCCACCAAAATCAAATCTATCCAACCATCCTGATTTACATCTGTCCAAAGTCCCTGAGAAACCATACCCAGATCGTTAAGAATGGGTGCCTTGCCCTCATTTACCTGTCTAAACTGTCCCCCTTCATTTTCGAGGAGGTAACTATTGGTTGCATGTGGATAGTTTTGTGGATCAATTCTACCGGCAAGGAATATATCGAGGTCTCCATCATTATCGTAATCTGCAGCAGTTACCGAAGCGGTTGAAATAGGAATCTGTGGGATACTTTCCTGACTCAGGCTGAAATTGCCTTTCCCGTCATTGAGGTAAAATTTGTCATGGAAAAACTTGCTACCTTTTCGAAACTCAGTACTGCCCGTTCCCACATAAAGATCGAGGTCCCCATCTCCATCAGCATCAAAGAGGAGTAGGCCCTGGTCTTCTGAAGTACGTACATCTGTAAGAGAATCCTCCCGGAAACTCCCATTGGCTTGTGCTTTGAATATTTTTGTCGATGCCCGGCTCCCATTTCCAATAATGAGATCTTCCCATCCATTTCCATCAATATCTCCAACAGCCATAGAGGGCCCTTCCCGGCTATGCAGGCGCTGTAGAAGCCCCTGAAAATTGTAGTCATAGAAATTGACTTCCTGATGATCAAAATTCAGGCCTCTGAGTTTTTTGGAGGTAAACCATGATTTTTCTTTGCTTGGCCAGTTTCGGAGAAAACGATTCATTCGCATCTTGTCCAGCCTCAATTCTTTATTATCCGAAACATCCACTTCTTTGACTAAAGAAAGTTCTCCTTCCGGCCAACGAATGAAAATACTATCTATGGTTTTTACCTCTCCCAATCCGAAATGCAAACTAGGTTCGATAGAGGATAAATATCCCCTTTGAGGAAGTAAGTTTCCTGAAACCATTTTCCCATCGTAATACACTTTTACTTGTGTTCCTATAGCATCCCGGTTTCCTTCTTCTCCGGAAAAATATAGACGGAGTGAATGCCCTAGCTTTTTCGTATTGGATCGATTTTCGTAAATCTGTGCCGGATCATTGATATTATTTACCACATAATCCAGGTCACCATCATTATCCAAATCAGCAACAACAGAGCCATTAGAAAAACTGGGAGTTGATATTCCCCAGGCTTCGCTTTTATCTATAAATGAATTTTCTCCATCATTTTTAAAGAAGTAGTTGGGCACTTTGACGATGGGGATTTGATTTAGCAAATCTTCCTTTTTTGTCATCATGCTATTGACGCTGGAATTGTAATCTGTGAAATCCATATCCGTGATGTCACGGGGGTAGCCATTGCTGATCGCCAGATCTTTATGTCCATCATTGTCCAGGTCAGCAAAAAGGACACTCCAACTCCATTCGCTGGCATCCACGCCCAGCATCTCTGAAACTTCACTATACCTTCCCTCTGAATTGCTCATCTGGAAGCTATTGCGATTGTATTGCATGAGATAGCCTGTTTGCTCCATCAGATCGTAGAACTGGAATTTCTGAAAGGCATAGGTTCTTTTTACCCGTTCTCGATTTTCCGGGAGCATATCCAGGGTCATGAGATCACTTTTTCCATCTCCATTGAGGTCCGTGGCATCTATGCCCATGGAAGAAAAGCTATGATGCTTGAAGTAATCTTCTATTTGATTTTTAAAGCTGCCATCTCTTTGGTTTATGTAGAGAAGGTCATTGGAAATAAAGTCATTGGAGACATAAATATCGAAGAAGCCATCTCCATTTGCATCGAATATTGCTGCTCCGAGTCCAAAACCGGCTTCTGTGATTCCCGCTTCTGTAGAGATGTCCGTAAAGGTATTATCTCCATTATTTCTGTAGAGTTTGTCTATGGTTGCTTCGCCTCCTTCCATGAGGAGGTTTAGATCGGTTGTGCTTCTTGGGCTAAAGAGTTTGTCATTCAGGAGGAAGACGTCCAGGTCCCCATCCATATCATAGTCAAAGAAATAGGAATGTGTATTGTAGGAGGTATCTGCCAAGCCAAATTCGATGGCTTTGTCAGAAAAAGTTGGTACGCCATTGGCATTTCTGCCTTCGTTGATGTAGAGTTTGTTGACACGCTCTTCTTTATCGTCCTTGAAGGTCGCAGATACATAGATATCCGGAAGTCTGTCATTGTTGATATCGACTATAGAGACTCCGGAGGACCAGATGTCTGCAGCGCCAACGCCTGCTTCCTCAGTTATATCTCTGAATTTCATATATCCTTCATTCAGGTACAGACGATTGGGTACCTGATTGCCGGTAAAATAAAGGTCATAGAGGCCGTCAAGGTTAAAATCTCCAACGCCAATTCCACCCCCATTGTACATGAATTCGTCTGTGAGGATATTGAACTCCTCTGTTTCCTGGATTTGATTGATGAAGTCAACATTGGACTTTTCAATCGGAACCAGGCGGAAAAGGGGTTCAGATTCAGGACCTGAACAGGAATTCAGTCCCAGAAAAAGAATAAAAAGAATATAGGTATACTTCAAATTGGTGTATTGCTTGAATAAAGAGCAAAAAATGCAATCGATTCTTATATTCTCAAAAGGAGATTAAAAAAACTCAGGCTTAATGAAAAGCCTGAGTTTTTTATATAAGGAAACTAATCATCTAGTATCCAGGATTTTGTGTCAGTGTTCCAACACTTCTATCGATCGCTTGCTGCGGGATAGGATTGAGAACTCTGTTTGCACCGAAAGAAGCTCCAATTAGGTAAGCACGCTTACCCGCTTCACTTTCTTTCGAATAGTATGCATTCATTACTTCTACAGAAGTTCCCCAACGGTTGAGGTCAAACATACGATGACCTTCCATAGCGAACTCAAGTCTTCTTTCGAATCTCAAAGCTGCTCTTGCGTCAGCCTGAGAAAGTCCAGTATCATAAAGTTCGATTTCATAGGTAGCTGCATCATTACCTCCGTTTTTCACCCAAGTGTCAGGATTATCCTTAACACGGCTTCTAACTTCGTTGATAAGCTCCATACCTCTGGTAGAATTACCACCTTCGATTTCACACTCAGCAGCCATCAGAAGAACATCAGCATAACGGATGATGTTGTAGTTGATAGCTGTAGCACCATTGGCACCCCAAGAGTGTCCACTGATAGAGTTGGTATTTTGCTCTGCTACTTTGAATACACGCTTTTTAGGACTGAATGGTCCACCATAGGTTTGGTCCCTGATATAGCCGATACCACTATGAAGTCCCCAATCGAGGTAAGGAATACCCTTACGTCCAACCGTGTGGTCAAGACGAGGATCAACAGGCTGCGTATCTACTGTATAAGTTTCAAGACAGTTTCCATCCGCATCAGCCTGGCAGCAACCAGGATCAGAAGAGAAACATCCCTGATCATTACCCAGGTCAACATCATTGAAGTTGGCCATAGGAAGTCCATTCATAGTTTTGAAAGCATTCACCAGGTTATGGGTAGGTTGGAAGAATCCACAGCATCCACCACCGGCAGATCCATTATGAGGATTATTCAAAACTTCTCCATAGTTACCATTCTGTCCGTCAGGTACACCGTCATTTACAGACATTTGAACCTGGAAGATAGAATGAGGACCATTGTTTCCAGCAGTTCCATGAACATCACCAAAGTTGTTGATCATGCTGAATCCACCATTGTTGATTACATCATTGAACATGGCGAGCGCCTGAGTATATTTTGCTTGATACAAAAATACTCTACCCAAATAAGCTTTAGCAGCCCAGCTGGTAGCTCTACCAATTTGACCTTGTGAAGCAGGAAGTGTACCCATAGCAGCTTCGAAATCAGCTTCAATGTCCGACCAGATCTCGCGATCATTAGCTACCAGACCATCAGAAGGAACTGTTTCGTCTACATAAGGAACATTTGGTCCAAAAATTCTCACCAATTGGAAGTGGTAGTGTCCACGCAGGAAGCGAGCTTCAGCGATATACTGAGCGATTCTTCCGGCTTCTACGCCTGCTGATTCATTGGCGATTTTGATCACATCATTTGAACGTGCAATACCGTCATAGAAAGCATTCCAGTTCGTGTTGATAACACGGTTTGCAGGATCGTGTTCATTCCTTTCTACAGGGTTCATCGGAGGCTGGTCACCCGCATCCGTTCCTTTGTAAGCATCATCTGATGTTACATCAGCCATAACCCAGTTGGTTGCTGTGGCATCCCAGACTGCACCGGCAGACCATCCTGCCCATCCATCCAGTTCTGCATAGGCTGCAATCAAGAGCCCATCAAGACCGTCTACGTTATCTAGTACGCTCTCATTCAGGGTTCCGAAAGGAGTAACTTCCAGGAACTCCTCAGAGCACGCTACCACGAACATAGAAATTGAAATCGTAGCAATTGCTATGTATTTGATAATGTTTTTCATAATTAAATTCGAGTAGTTTTTAATTGTTTAGAAAGTTACCCTTACTCCACCTTGTAATGACCTCGCAATAGGATAGAATCCTCCGTCAAGTCCAAGACTCAAGTCATTTCCTCCAACGAAGTTAATCTCAGGATCTAACCCTTGATAGTTGGTAAATGTTACGAGATTGTTTCCTTGAACATAGAATCTAACAGATTCCATACCCAAACCACCTACTATATCATTACCAAGTGTGTATCCTAAAGCAAGATTTTTCAGACGGAAATATGTACCATCCTCAATGTAATATGAGTTAGGTCCGTTTTCCTCAGCAGTAATGGTTCCATAAGGAGGCAGGATTGCATCAGCATTATTTACGCCTTCACGTCCAAATGACTGAAGTACATTTACGCTTCTGTTACCCTGGAATTGCTGAAGATCAGTAAACAATCTTGTAAGGAGGGCGATTTCGTTTCCGAAAGTACCTGTCCAGAACATATTGAAGTCAAATCCATTCCAGTTCAAAGTGGTATTGAAACCTAAGGTGAAATCCGGATGAGGACTTCCTAGGAAAGTTCTGTCATCAGCATTAATTACTCCATCACCATTGATGTCAGAGAATTTGAAACCACCTACACGGTTACCACCGTTAGTTGGGTGAGCATCAACTTCTGCCTGAGTTTGGAACAATCCTTCGATCTGCAATCCGTAGAAAGAAGAAATCGGGAATCCTTCCAATGTTCTGGTGTAGTTGTTAGAACGGAAACCACCGCCACTGATAAAGTCAATAGACTCATCAAGAGCAACAACTTCGTTCACATATCTAGATAGAGAAATGTTGAAATCATAAGTAAAGTCGCTTCCACTTGAGAAGTTGTTGTATCCCAAGGCAAGGTCAAATCCTTTGTTTTCTACTTCACCAACGTTTCTGAACTGGCTACCTACCTGACCCAGAAGGGTAGAAGGAGGTACTCCTAACAGAAGGTCCTGAGTATTTCTCTGGTACAAGTCAAATGCAATTGTCAAGCTATTATTCAACAAAGCTGCATCCAAACCAATGTTGATATCAGTAGTTTCCTCCCATTTCAAGTCAGGGTTACCAACACTTGAAGCCTGGATACCACTGGTGATAGAGTTGTTTCCACCATTAATTGCATAAGTAGCAGTAACGATGTCAGCCGTAGTATAAAGGGTGAACTGAGCCAGAGAGTTAATGTTCTGGTTACCAGTTCTACCCCAACCACCTCTAATTTTCAATTCGTTGATGAAACTGGAGTTGAAGAAATCCTCATCAGAAATTCTCCATCCTGCAGAGAATGCAGGGAAGATCGCGTAACGATTGTTAGGACCGAATACAGAAGATCCATCACGACGTAGTGTCGCACTCAAAAGGTATTTACCAGCATAAGCATAGTCAATTTTACCAAATTGAGAAAAGAGGGTAGACTCTGAACGGAAACCGTTAGTGTTCTGACCGTCTGGAGGACCTGCATTCAGTACCATGAAGTCAACATCTTCCAATAGGAACTGAATTCTTGTAGCTCCGAATTGCTTGAAGTTGTTTTGGATTGCCTCTGTACCTACTAAAACATTTACATCATGAACGTCTGCAAAAGTTTTTGAATAGGTCAGGGTGTTGTACCAAGTCCAGTTGAGTACTTGATTTGTACCTCTATTAAGAGAGTTACCTAATCTTGGCTCACTATCGTTGGGTACTGCACGTCCAATGCTTCTCCAATCACTGTTAGCAAAGTCAGTAGCAAAAGAAGTTTTTGCAGTCAATCCATCAATGATGTCCCACTCCAAATATGCAGAAGCAAGCGCTCTGATTTTTGTATTGATATCATCTCTTGAATTGAAAGCTTGTTGAACCGGATTGTTTGACGCCGATCCTAATCCTTTGTTTGAAGAGAAATTCACTCCAGAGATATCATAAACAGGTATGATACCTGGCTGACGAGAAGCCATATCAATGATTGACTGAGCACCAGCAATTTGTCTGTTACCTGATTCTTCTGAATAAGATACAGCAACATTCTGTCCGATTCTCAGGTTTTCATTGATTCTGAATATTCCGTTCGCACGTACGTTGGTACGTTCAAAACCAGAATAGATTCTATGACCTTCCTGATTAAGGTGTCCAATAGAGATCGCATACTGCGCTCCCTGGTTTCCACCTGTAGCAGAAACGTTGTAATTCTGAATAAGACCTGGATTGAAAATTTCATCAAACCAATCAGTTCCAGCGGGATTCGTTCTGGTTATACCATTCCACAGAGCAAGATCCGTAGAATAGAAATACTCATCCTCATTTGCTGAATTGGCACCGATGGGCCACAGGTAGTTAGGGATGACTGCAGAAGTACCCGTTCCATAAATCGGGCTACCCGTAGGCTGTCCGAGATTGGTTGGTTTTTCCCAGTTTTCCAGATTTGCCAGTTGTTCAACTGAAACAAAGTCTGGGAAATTGTTGAAATACTGTGAACCGAGAGAAGCGTCGAAGGTAACGGTAGATTTTCCTCCAACAGATCCATTTTTGGTCGTAATGATGATTACACCATTAGATGCGCGTGATCCGTAAATAGAAGCTGCAGATGCATCCTTCAATACGGTCATTTCTTTGATATCATTGGGGTTTAATTCAATGATTCCTCCCTGCACCGGGAGACCGTCAATAATGTAGAGCGGTTGGTTACTGTTTACGGTACCGAAACCACGGATACGTACCAAACTGGCAGATCCTGGTACACCAGAGGTAGAGACCGTAACACCAGCAACGCGTCCTTGAAGAGCAGCCTCAACATTACCTACTGGTAAAGTTTTGAGTTCTTCTACTTCTACGGAGGCAACGGAGCCGGATACATTGGCCTTACTTTGAGCGGTATATCCCGTGATCACTACTTCATCAAGGCTACCCAACCTCATTCCTACATTATAGGTAGTAGCAGAAGTAACAGTTACTTCTTGCGATACATAGCCTACATAAGAAATTGTGAGTACGTCTCCTTGACTAGCACTGATTCGGAAAGAACCGTTGTCACTGGTAAGAGTACCATTCGTGGTTCCCTTCACAACCACAGAAGCTCCCACGAGGGGATCACCTGATGATTGATCGGTAACCGTACCTGAAATCAAACTCTGAGCAAAAGATAAATTACTCGTTAAACAAGTAATCACCACTAATGCACAGAACTTAATCAAAAAAGTTGTGAGTCCTTTTCTCATAAGTGTAGTAATTAGTTTTATATGATTAGTGTAGATTATCCAAATTAATGTTTTAGGAGGGTTCGCAGTATTTAAAATGTATCCTTAATAATTTAATGCAGCGTAATTAGTAGTCATCAAAATTAGGGATTTTTTTTTAATCTCCTTCCTGAGTATCCTCTTCTTATAGTTTTTTTTATATATGAATTCTTACATGGATTCAGAATGAAACTTTCTAGCATTCCGAAATCGTTTGCAAGACCTGAATCGGACAGCTAAGTTAAATAATGAGCAGAAATGCCATGCATGACAAATGGTTCAAAAGAGGAAGGTAAATCATTCATATTTCAGAAAAGTATTATTTTTATAGCTTTATTGACCTGCTTTTAAATTATAAAAGAAAGATTTGGCCTTGTAGTCAACTTGAATATTAGTTAGCCTCATTTCAAATTGATTGGACCAGATATGCTTCTTAAGGTTTGGGATCGAAAATGAAATTTTATCTACTACTATCCATATTCTTAGCAAGCTCCCTCTACACATTGGGACAGACTACCTATTTTTCTCAGCCCTCTCAACGCCTTTCACAAAATACAATCCAAGTAATTTCTCAGGATCAATTGGGCTTTTTATGGGTGGGGACGGATAATGGTCTCAATAGGTATGATGGAGAACATTTTGAGGTCTTTTTTCAGGATGAGCAGGGACTACTAGAAGAAAGTATTATTTCGGCATTATTTACCGATATGTTGGGCAAACTCTGGATCGGTACCTACGGTGGGGGAATTAGCTTATATGATCCTGCCCGGCAGAAATTTTCCAATGAGGAGATTGATCCGGTTTTTAGGAAGTCCCTTGAATCTTCTTTTGTCCAATGCATTTATGAAAGTAAAGATTCCGTCGTATGGGTAGGAACCGAAAGCAGCGGATTGAAATTCTGGGATCGCAAAACAGGGGAAATCGGTCAACTTATTGCCAATGGACGTGAAGGGCAAAGTATCAGTGCCAATCATGTAGAGGATATTGTAGAAGATGAAGATGGCAATCTCTGGTTTGGAACATTTAATGGAGGCTTATGTCAATACAATAATCGCAAAGACTTCATTTCCTTTTTTAAACATAGCGGAGGATACGATTTGCCGGAGGACGATATTATTCGGCGTATCCATAAAGGTCCTACTGGCAAGATTTGGGTGGGAACCAATGATGGATTAAGGCGATTGCAGAAGGATGAAAATGGCAACTCCCAAATTGTAGAATTAGGAGGGAAGTTTGCCGAATTAAAAAACTTGCTCGAAGGGGTGGTAGTTCTTTCAATATTGGAAGACTCTAAATCCAATATCTGGGTAGGTACCGAAAATGCCGGATTGATCAAGTGCCAAAACTCTACCGGCAAACTTTTCCAGTTCCAGACAGACGTTAGAAATAATTTTGGGATCAATAGCAATTCTATCTGGTCCTTATACGAGGATCAGGCAGGAACCATTTGGGTGGGAAGTTATAAAAGTGGATTGTGTAAAGTTGATCCCATCGAACATCGTTTTGGGCTGGTCTCAGAAGCCAGTGGAACAGATAAGTCCATAAGCAGAGGCCTTGTAAGTGCTTTTGCAGAAGATAGCAAAGGGAATTTATGGATTGGTACAGAAGGAGGAGGGATTGATCTGATGGATCAAGACCATAAAATCAGAAATGTTTCAGAGAGTGAATTGCCTGGATTGAAAAACAAAGTAATTGTAGGATTGATCGCAGATCCACAGGATCAGGTATATGCAGCTACCTGGGGAGAAGGTGTGTTTATCAAACAGAAAAATAGCCGCACTTTTAAAAGCCTGGAAAGCTTTGTCAAGGTCTATCATGGACCTAAACCCGGAAAATATATTCGTACGCTCCATCAAAATAAAGAGGGAAATATCTGGTTTGCCAGTTACCGTTCCGGTTTAAGTCTTTTTATTCCAAAAACCGGAGAATTGTATAGCTATGTAGCAGGTGCCTCTGAAAATAAAATCAGTACCAATAATGTGATCAGCATATTAGAGGATCAGCAAGGGACATTATGGATAGGACACAGAAATAAAGGCCTGGATAAAATCGAACTAGATGAGGACAAAAACATAATAAATCTCACCAATTATGCCGGTCCTCATGCACCAGCTGACATCCATGACAATATTAATTATCTTTTTTCAGACACTAAAAATCATTTGTGGATAGCTTCAAATGGGGCCGGCCTGTATAAATTTAATCCAGAAACTGAAGTAGCAGAAAGGATAAACACCTCAGATTCTCTTCCTGGAAATGTAATTTATGCAGGACTTGAAGATGAGTCAGGGAAAATTTGGGTGAGTACCAATAATGGGCTTGCCTGCCTGAATGCTGAAAAGCCTTATCAAATCAAATCCTTTGATGTATATGATGGCTTGCAGGATAAAGAATTTACCATGGGTGCCTGTCTCAGGAGGAAAGATGGCACATTGGTCTTTGGGGGAATAAATGGATTCAATTATTTCAAGCATGAAGAAATCCTGGAAAATGGACATGAAGCGCCATTTTATATTACCTCATTAGAAATAGAATCCTTCGATACAGAAAAAGAAAGCCAGGAAGTGGAAAGGATCGTTTTTCCTCAGGGAGAGATCGAATTGGAACATTCACAGAATGATTTGCACTTTTCATTTGCCAAACTCAATTTTTCCCAGGCCAATAAAAATCTCTATGCCTACAAGCTGGAACCTCTGGAAGAAGAGTGGAGCAGCCCGAATGAAATGAATTTCAGGAATTATCTCAATGTTCCTCCTGGAAATTATGTCTTTTACTTACGGGCAGCAAATAATGATGGAATCTGGAATGAGGAAATTGTTAGCCTGAATATTCAGATTCATCATCCCTGGTACTGGACCTATTTTGCTCGATTTACCTACCTCCTCCTGTTGGCTGGACTCCTCATTTTTATGTATCAAATCCTGATCAATCGGGAGAAATTGAAAAATGAATTATACCTGGAGCAGATTCAGAGAAATAAAGTAAAAGAGTTGAGTCAAATGAAGTCTCGATTTTTTGCCAATATTTCCCATGAATTTAAAACTCCGCTTACCCTGATTCAAAGTCCCCTGATTGAGTTGATGCAAATGAAACTGTTGCAACCCTTCAAAGGTCATTTGGATTTGATGAAGAAAAATTCAGAAAGGCTGCAGAAATTGATCGATGAAATCCTGGATATTTCTAAACTGGAATCTGGCAATATTGAACTGCAGGAGGAGTACAGAGATATGAGTTTCTTCCTGCGTTCCGTTCTGGATTATTTCGCTCAGTATGCCAAGAAGCAAAAACTCGAATTGATCGCAGATTTTCCCAAAGAGACGATCCGAATGAAGTTTGATCCGGATAAGATGGAAAAGGTTTTGTTTAATATCCTTTCCAATGCCATCAAATTTACTCCTCCATCAGGGAAAATCAACGTAGAGCTGGAAAAGGGGGAAAATGAAATAAAAATAATCGTATCCGATACGGGTAAAGGCATAAAAGCTGAAAATTTGCCTTATGTGTTTGATCTGTATAATTCCCAAAATGCTCCTGGAGATACCAGTGGTACGGGTATTGGATTACACCTTGCCAAGCAATATGTTGAACTGCATAAGGGGGAAATCACTGTTAGTAGTGTAGAAAATAAAGGTACAGTCTTTAGTATCCATTTACCTCTCACTGTAGATGAAGATCAGACGGAAATCCTGACATCCACGGGGGAGCTGATGTTTGCAAAAGAAGAAGCGGTCATTCCCTTAAAAGACCTAAAAGAACACCGGCTAAGCAAAAGGCCCGATCCCCTGCAAAAGCCGATCATTCTGATTGCAGAAGACAATGAGGAGATTCGAGACTTTCTTTGCAATATTCTCAAGGATGAATACCGTATCATTCCCTGTTCCAATGGAGCAGAGGCCTATGAGCAAACCCAATTGTCCATTCCTGACCTTATCCTTTCGGATGTCATTATGCCTAAATTGTCAGGTTATGAACTATGTAAAAAGATTAGGGAGAATGAGAAAACCTGCCATATTATCTTTTTCATCCTTTCTGTAAAATCCAATGAGCGGCATTTGGAAGAAGGCCTGAGTTATGGGGCAGATCAATATTTGTCCAAACCCTTTAATCCCAAACAATTGAAGCTCATGATCCGAAATGCGATCGACAAAAGAAATGAGTTTAAATCCAAATTGCTGAATAAACAGATTATGTCGCGGGATGAGACCAGTCTTGATTCCCGCTCAAAGGATGAGGACTTCTTGTCAAATGTGGTAAATATCATTGAGCAAAACCTTTCTGACTCCAATTTTGGGGTAGAGCAACTCTGTAGGGAGCTAGGTTACAGTAAATCTCAGTTGTATAGGAAAATGAAAGCTCTCTTGGGACAGTCAGCTAATGAATTTATCCGATCCCTTCGCCTCAAAAGAGCTGCAGCAATCATCGAACAAAGGGCGTTTACAATTACCGAGGTGGTATATAAAGTGGGATTCATGGACGTCCAGTATTTCCGCAAATGTTTTAAAAAGCAGTTTGGTATCAATCCCTCAGAATACGCAAAACAAAAATCTGTATCTGAAAACTAGATATACCCAGTCGTACTTGTTCTGCATAAGGCTATTTTTTAGATTTGTTTCTAAGGATATAAGGATTTTTATATATGAACTACTACCGCCCAAAGTTTCTCCCTGGCATTATTGCCTCTTTGTTTTTTCTCCTGAATTTTTCTGCCTGCCAGGAAGCAACACCCACTACTCCCAATGCACCTGATGGCTTTAGTTTGCATCCTCAATTTCAATTAGAAGCTGTAGCCACGGAGCCCCTGGTATTTGATCCGGTCGATATGGAGTTTGATGAAAGAGGAGAAGCATATGTCCTGGAAATGCCGGGATATCCCTTGAGAGATGAAGAAAGTCGCCTGGTTCATTTGATCGATGAGAATGGAGATGGTGTCTTTGATAAAAGAGAACTCTTTGCCGATAGCCTTTTTCTGGCCTCATCCTTTATGCCATATAAAGGAGGTATGCTGGTGGCTTCTCCTCCGCATTTGTTATTTCTTAAGGATGAAGATGGAGATGGTAGTGCAGAAAAAAGGGAAATTCTGATGGAAGGATTTCGAGTGGGCAATCTGCAGCATAATTACAATGGCTTGACCTATGGCCTGGATAACTGGATATACGCAGCAAATGGAGGAAATTCAGGTAAACCTTATTTTGTGGGGCAAGCAGATAAATCCCTGGAGATGAGAGGAGAGGATTTTCGATTTGACCTGGACAAAAAGATCATGGAAAGGGTAGGAGAGTCCTCAGGAGGCTTTGAATTGGCTTTTGACAATTGGGGGCGGATGTACGAAACCCATAATCTCGAGCATGTTTCTCAATTGGTTTTTCAAGGGAAATATCTGGAGGGTCTACCGGTATCGACTTCGCATAGCCTGAATATCATTTCGGATCATGAGGAAAATGGTTTGTCTAGGATTTATCCGATTGGAGAGCAGGACACTCGTGTCAATCATCCCGAACAGTCTGGCTATTTTTCGGGTTCATGTGGGATTAGTTTTTATGGAGGAAATGCCTTTCCCAAAGGATTTAATAATAATCTATTTGTAGCGGATGTTGTTCTCAATCTCATCCATATGGATGTGCTCTCCGATGAGGGCGCGATTTCTACAGCTTCCAGAAATCGGGATAAAGTAGAATTTCTGGCTTCTACAGATCGGGCTTTCCGTCCTGTGAATTTAAGTACGGGACCCGATGGTTCTTTATATGTACTGGATATGCATAGGGAAGTGATAGAGCATCCGGAATGGATACCGGATGAATTAGAGGAGAAGATGGATTTGGCTGCGGGGAAAAAAGATGGCAGGATATATCGGATTCGTCCCCGAGCTAAAGAGCTTCCTCAGGCTGTTAGCTTTGAGTCAGCAGACCCAAATTCCCTCCTGGATGGGCTTTCACATGAAAACCAATGGACTCGTTTGACTGCCCAGAGACTAATTGTGGAAAAGCAAATGAAAGACCTGGTTCCGGCATTAAAGGAAGCCCTGAAACATGCTTCTTCTCCTTTTGGACGTATGCATGCAATGTGGACGCTTGAAGGTCTGAAAGCCCTGGAGGTCGATGATCTGGAGGGCTTGTTTACAGATAAAGTTGCAGGGGTTCGGGAAAATGCCCTCCGAGCCAGTGAAGAACATTTGGCCTACCATCCCGAACTCGCAAAAAGTATCATAGAACTATGCAAAGATGAGCACCCTCGGGTAAGGATGCGTGCAGCCCTTGCATTAGGACAAATTCCCGATGAGTATTTTGCTTCTTTTGCCCGAGAAATATTTTACGGCCTTCAACATATGCTTGAGCAGAAAGAGGCCGATAAATGGACAGCCATTGCAGCGGCGACTACTATGAAAAAACAACCGCTGACTTTTGCGCGGCGATTGCTGGAACATCATCCAAAATCTTTATCCGAAAATAATCTGGAGGCTTTGCTTTCCCTTTGCCGAATGCTGGCTAGAAGTTCAGATAAAATGGCAATAGAGGTACTTCTTACAAGCATTGCTACCAAGCCCAACTTTGATCCGAAACAGCAAGCCAAATTGCTCGAAAATATCGCTGATAACTGGGAGGCTGGCCCGGCCTTTAACCCAACAGCTCTGGAGACCAATCTGACGGCTATGGAAAAGGGAGGGAATATCAGCATTTTAAAGGCTAGTGGTAAAGTCCGTAAGGCTTTTGAGTTAAATACTTCTCCGCAGATTCGTCAGTTGATGGCGAATGCGAAAGGGGAGATTTTGGATGAGAATAAGTCTGTAGAAGAAAGACTGGAACTACTAAAGTTGATGGGCCTGAGTGATTTCGAGGAAAGAAAAACAAGTCTATATGCCATGCTGGATAATCTCCAGCCATTCGCCCTACAAGAAGAAGCCCTACAACAACTCTGGAATTCAGATAATCGCGAAGTTGGCGCTGAATTGTTAAAACTTTGGCCAGATTTAGGACCGGAAGCTCGAAAGATGGCCGGAAGCATCATGTTGTACAAATCCTACAATCATGATCTGCTACTTACAGCTTTAGAAGAGAAGAAAGTAAATCCGGGAGAACTGAATCTTGATCTGGAAAGACGGAGGGTATTGCTTTGGTCAGAGGATGATAAGGTAAAAGCAAGAGCAGAAGCTTTGTTTACAGATGCTGGTGTATTGCAAAGAAAAGAAGCTATGGAAAAGATGAGACCTGCACTGGGAATAGCCGGAGATATTCACAAAGGAGAAGAGCAATTTGAATTGCTTTGCTCTACTTGTCATCAATATGGCGAAATGGGTAAGGAAGTCGGTCCGGTACTGACGGAAATAAATCGCAAGAGTAAAGAGTCTCTATTACACGATATTCTGGACCCCAATGCAGCGGTAGATACCAAATACCTCAACCATAGTATTCGGACCAAAGACGGGAATATCTATACAGGGATTATTTATTCTGAAAATGATGAAGAATTGAGGCTAAGGATGACAGGTGGCAAAGAAGAATTGATTGCCAAGAAAAACATAGAAAAACTAAGCTCTTTGGGGATTTCTCTCATGCCGGAAGGCCTGGAAGAAGGACTTTCTCCTGAGGATTTAGCCGATCTGCTGGCCTTTCTTCAACAAGCCCCCTGATTTGCAACAAATGTGTTGGAGATTGGGTGTCTATATTTCCATATTGAGAAATAAGCCTAAGGAATAGTAGCGACGAAAGCCTGAGATAGCTTTGCTTTTCCCGGAATGAAATGATTTCGCTGCTAAGTTATTGTAGACAGGCGATTTTCCTATGCTATTATATCCCGATCAGATTTTCTAATCTGGGCTCGGATATCTTATGCATAAAATGAGTAATAAAAGATCCAAAGAAGATTTACGGAGGATGATTGCCATGGGTAAAGAGTCCCAGGCCCTCACTTGGTTACTTGCTCATTTGGATGGACAGCCCAAAGATGTCAGGCGACAAATCACGATTCAGTCTAATCGATTTCAGAAATTGAAACGGAAGCGGCTGGAAGGTAGCATTGATCGAAATAGCGCGAATGTAGAAAGCTCTCAGATTTCGGGTATCCTGCTGGAGATTCTCGATAGTTATGATTTTGAGAGAGAAAAAAAGGATAAGATTGACTCTCCAGAAAGAGCCAATGTGACTGCCAGACAGCCTGGGAAATCTCCTCGATTAGCTTCTGTAGGCATGCTGCTTTTGGGAATTAGCTTGCTCTCTGCTTCCGGATTGCTGATTTGGAATCTATTAGGAAATAAAGAGGGAAATGAAGTTGAAGCCTTGACATATGTTGCAGAAGATTGGGAGGGAGCATGGGAAGTAGATTTTGTCAGTGGAGGGAAAGATCGTAAAGCCCATTTGTTATTGGAAAGAGAAAGCAGCAATTGGAGAGGGAGGGTAAACATTCTGGCAGAAGGAGCTGATGCAAGCTATGACTTGCTCTTGGAAAATATCAAAGTGGAAGAAGGCTATCATTTGCTCACAGGAAGTTGGCAAACAGAACAGAATTTTATTCCAGCTATGAATGGAACATTTAGGCTGGGATTGAAAGGGGAGGGGACGGCTTTTGAAGGTTACTTCCGCAATAGCGATGGAAGGGCCCAACAGAATAGCTGGAAAGGAAAGAGAAAATAAGACCATAAATACAAGCAAGAACCTATGTATGCTAAACAGATTTTAGTACTGGGATTCCTATGCCTTTTATTCAACATGCATATGGAGCCTTTAGTAGCACAAACCGAAGAAACAGAAGGAGGAATTAGCCTGCTTTCTGATACGAGTTTATTCATTGCAGGCTCCTCCTTGACTTTACTTAGAAAAAATGCCATTGAGCTAAATGTTCTGACCTCTCTGAGTTCTTTTCAGTTGGGAGTGAGAGAAGCCCGTGAAACTTCTCCTTATGCTGACCTGAGTCGCTTGACGGATTTCAGTAGCCGAATGGACGCCTATTTGGGCATGTCTCGAAATGGACGTTTTGATTTGGGCTTCCGACTGGAATACAGAAGAAGAAGGCTAGACAATGCTGCCCGATCTTCGGTGGGTGAAGTATTTAATGAATACAATCCACAGCAAGGCCTTTGGGACAATTCTTTTGGAGGCATTTCCCGAGCCGGCTTGCGATTTCGCCTTAAACCCCTGGCAAAAAATCAAAAATTCACGGTCTTTGGAGGATATTCCGCAGCGGTACTGAAGTCGGAAGAATTTCAGGATGGCCTGGCTGTTACTGCCGATCGCCTAGACTTGAATTTAGCCTATTTTACGCCCCTCAATAATCGGGTTTACTATTTCTTCAGTGTGAATGGATTTACGGATCTCGAAAACCGCGAAGATAGCCTGGCGAACTACCAGGCAGGAGCAAATTTTGCCCTTATCCATACCAGCATCAACCGACGATTTACCGTCTATCCCGGACTCAACTATAGCATAAACGCAGAGCCCGTCAATGAGTTGAGCGGAAAGTCAGGACTGGCATGGACCAGCCAACAATTTGCCGCCTTTTTAGGAATTCAATTGCAGTTTAACAGCCGTTTCCTCCTGAATACAACGGCCAGTTTCCCCATAAGTAGTAGGTTTAGCTCTCCCTGGCTGGGAATTGTGCCGAGGAGTACGAGTTCTATAAGTCTGGGGCTAAGAATTCTCATATAAATTGTCTGATGATAATCAAAGTGCCGGGGCCGATGGCTCCGGTTTTTTGTTTTCCTGAAATGAATTTCAGCAGGAAATGAAATTTCAGGAACATGTATAGAGTGAATGAATATCTATAGTTGAGTTCGACCTTCTTAGCCTGATTTGATCTTTCTGTTTTAGCTTAATCAAAAAAGCCCTCAGAAAACTGAGGGCTACAATTGTTAAAACCTTGGGATTCTCTAATTCTTTAGTCTCCTTCCTGAACCGCTTTAAATAACATCAATTGATGTCCGGTCAACTGTGAGTTTAGTACCATAAGATTTTGTCTTTGATTCATGCTTTGATTTTCCAAACAGGCACCTCCCACCATAAAAGCGGGATTAAGGACTTCCGTTGGATCGACGAAGGAACCTATATATTCTTCAACAGCACCCACCCTTGGATTACCAGTTCGATCTATAAAAATCTGAATATAATTATTCTCAAAATCGACTACTCCGGAAACGGGATTATTATGGAATAAACTGTTATCCTGATTTTCTGTGCAGGCGCCTATGGCAAATTCAAAACTCTTTTCATCCAAAAACTTGGAGTCAAAGAAGGTTGTATCTATTTCCGGCGTATCAGGATTTTCGTCTATGGGGCTTCCATCCGGATGGGATAAAAAGTGTTTTTGAAAATCCCCGAACCAAAGGCAATAAGATCGATCCTGTGGAGAAATCCATGCATTGGTAATGTCGATAGGATCAATGTTTGGGAGAGAAGGCACAACGATCTCTGGCAAAATGGGAGTTACAAAGTTGGGATTATCCACAAAATAATCTGCGCTTCTTGAACCCAGATTTGCTATAGGAATAAGTCCTCCGCAATCCGGATCTTCGACCAATAATTCCACATCACCCGTCATATTATCGGGCATCTTGACAATAACGCCCTGATCTCTGACAAATCGCTTCTGTACGCGTACTTCAGCTCCGGTATTGGGTTCGAGGGCATAAATGATTTCATTTCTTAACAAATCTGCCGGTTGGGTCCGTATCATAATTTCCATTCCCGCTACAGCTTCAGTGATAGATAATTGAGCCGCAACTCCCAGTGAGGTATCACATTTCGGATTGCAGGAGCTTAGTAGCAAAATGCTAAACAGGCTTATATAAAGCAGTAAGTTTCTTAACATAGGATAGGTGTTTAATGGTATAGAATAAACCCAAATGCTATAAGGCATTCAGGATGTGAGCAATCATTTTTTCAAGGTCATCGATATCGGGACTCAAGCTGGCTTCTATGCTTTGTCCCATTTGTTTGATTTTCTTTATCCTTCGCTGACTTATTTCTCGGTTTAGTTCATTGAAAGAAGGCACAACTTTTTCTTCGTGGAGGCCAATAAGCAGGAAGTTGTATAGCTGGGCTATTCTTTGCTGCAGAGCAGCATTTTCCCAATATCTGCTTACTCCTTCCAACAGACTTTTGTGATTCTTTTTAATGCGTTCGAAACTGTTATTATAAGCACTTGAAGCTCGTTTGTAAGGATTGAAATTGTTGGATTTATAATAGTCCTGCAGGTATCTGTTTTGATCTCGCATGTCCTTGATGCGAATCAGGTATTCCTGCAGGTCTTTACTGATTTGATTGTAGATGTTTTGCTGGCGAAGGTATTTTTCTTCCAGGGCTACAAAAAGTGCCTGTTGGAGGCTTTTGTTTTCTCTTTCCCTTTCTGCCAATTGCTTTTTCAAGGCAGCTAGATCTCTTTGTTGGCTTTCATTTCTTTCTCTGGATCTCTCCAGGCTTTCCTCAAGCATTACTAGCTGAGAAAGAAGTTGTGTTCGGGCCTGCCTCATGTCCATCAGGGAATCCCTCAAAGCCGCATACATGGCATTTAAGCGCTTTTTATCCATTTGCAGGCCATTGATCTGTTGAGTGAGACTTTTGATCTCCTGATACAGCTTTTCGTCCTTTTCCTTGCTGACTACGGTAATCTTGACTTCCAATGAAATATTGGGATTGAGAATGACATGGCCGTCTCGGGGATCGAGAAAGGCAAATTCGTCCGGGGGGATGTCAATGCGAATGCTGTTTTGATTCTTTGGGGTTTTAAAGCTAAAGAAGCCTTTGGCATCTGTAACTTTTTTGCTTGGGGCTCCATTCTCATGGCGCACCCACAACTCAACTCCGGCCAGGCCTTTCTCCGAATCACCTTCTTTAAGCATGATCCAGCCATCTACCTGTATAGCTTCGGGGAACTGTGCCTGGATAGGTTGGAACATACCCATAAGCATCACTATCCCGCTAAGGAATATTGAACGCATAGCTTTAAATATTAATGCACCAGAGGCTGAAAGCCCGTTTTAGAATGGGAAAATCAAGAATAAATTAGCAGGAGGAGCTATTTTTTACTAACACAAGTTTATCATTCTATGTCAAATAGTGTAGGTTCGATACGGCTTTTGTTTATCGTATTGGTAGAGAAAGTAATAGGGTTTCTTTCCCACTTTTTTAGAAAAAGTGGGGCAAAAATCGCAGAGCCCAGAACCAACCGCACTAGCCGCCCCGGCTCCCGATGGGCTCTGCAGGGCCAGCGCGCTTGGGGTAGGAGGGATGAGGGGGATTAATTCAAGTCAGGAACCAAGGCCAACACCAACATCCCAAGACGTAAATACACCAACACGTCCTTATGCGCCGGGGCCAGGCTGCTGCATCGGGTGCGGGGGCCGGACTGTGCGGCTGGTTTGCAGCAGCTTGATTTTTTGTTTCTTTTTCATCTAAGGAAAAAGAAAAAGAAGAAAAAAGTGGGGCAAAAATCGCAGAGCCCAAAGCCAGCTGTACTGGGGAAAAGGTGTTTGGGTATTTAAGTGTTAGGGTGTTAGCGGTAGTTATTTTAGGAATCCATCCTACCCCTGTCCCAGCCCACCATCCAGGCGCGCCAGGGCCAGGCTGCTGCATCGGGTGCGGGGGCCGGACAGTGCGGCTGGTTTGCAGCAGCTTGATTTTTTGTTTCTTTTTCATCTAAGGAAAAGAAGAAGAAGAAAAAAGTGGGGCAAAAATCGCAGAGCCCAAAGCCAGCCGCACTGGGGAAAAGGTGTTTGGGTATTTAAGTGTTAGGGTGTTAGCGGTAGTTATTTTAGGAATCCATCCTACCCCTGTCCCAGCCCACCATCCAGGCGCGCCGGGGCCCTGCTGCTGCATCGGGTGCGGGGGTCGGACAGCGCGTTGGATTTGCAGCTGCTTGATTTTTGCTTCTTTTCATCTAAGGAAAAGAAGAAGAGACTCAGTTCATCTAAGGAAAAAGAAAAAGAAAAAGAAGAAAGATACTAGAATCCCTTTATTGAGATATTTTTTTGTATAAATCAATGGAATTGGAAATAAAGCATACTTAGCTTTTTGCATCTTACCAGACAAATAGCAAAACTAAATGCAGTGATATTGCAGCTAGATTATCATACATGGAATTTAAGGGTAGAAATCAGGAATATCTTATCATTGAGGAGATCAGCTCCGAGAATTGCTATATCCTGAAAGAACGAATCGAAAATGGCTTGAGCATCGTTTGGAACCTGGAAGGGAAATCTATCTTAAATATAGATGGGCAGGAATTCTCGATGGAGGCAGGCGAAATGATTTTCTTAACAGAATTTCATCATGTAAAGGTTGACCAGATCGGGAAAGCCAAACTCGTCCGCTTCAATCGGCCTTTCTATTGCATCAAGGACCATGACTCAGAAGTAAGCTGTAAAGGGATTCTTTTCTTTGGCGCCTCCCAGGTACCGCGTGTAAAATTGAATGGAGAGCGAAAGAAACAATTTGAGTTGTTATGGGAAGTATTCGAAATGGAAATGAAATCAGTTGATCATCTTCAATATGAAATGCTCCAGATGTTGCTCAAAAGATTGATTATCCTTTGTACCCGTTTATTTAAAGAGCAACAAGATGTGGATACGATGGAGACCACTAAAGTAGATATCGTAAGAGAATTCAATTATTTAGTTGAAAGTCATTTCCGCGAATACCATACGGTAGCGGATTATGCAGATCTCCTTTTTAAATCTCCCAAAACCCTTTCCAATCTTTTTGCCCAGTATAATAAGAAAACGCCTTTACAGATTATCCATGAACGTATTTTGCTTGAAGCCAAACGGATGCTGAGCTATACGGATACTCCGGTAAAAGAAATTGCTTATGATCTGGGCTATGATGATTTGCAGTCATTTAGCCGTTTTTTCAAAGCCCGCACCAAATCTTCTCCTAAAAAATACCGGGAATTTCAGCTTTCGGGAAAAATTGATAACTCTTTGGGAAGGATCGCCTAACGCAAGGCCTCTTTCATCTGCCATCTTTGTATTGTTCGTTTAATTAATCACTTAACAACAACAAGACAATGGCAGATTTAGGAACAAAAACAATTTTCGGTATTCCTTCGAGAGAGGAAGTTTCAGAAGCAAATCAGGCAATCTTCGACCAGCTCAATAAGGGCATCGGTTTCGTACCCAATCTTTATGCATACTATGCAAAAAGCCCTAGTGCTCTCGGAGATTATCTGGCTCTTCAAAATCGTAAGACTTCTCTCTCCAATAAGGAAAAAGAAATTGTAAACCTGGTTACTAGCCAAATCAATGGATGTCGTTATTGCCAGTCTGCACATACAGCTATCGGTAAAATGAATGGCTTTACAGATGAGCAGATTCTGGAACTGCGTGGAGGTTCAGCTTCTTTCAACGCAAAATTTGATGCCCTGGTGAAATTTACTGCTACTGTAGTAACAAACAGAGGGAAAGCTTCAGAAGCTGACAAAAATGCTTTCTTCGCAGCTGGTTACACAGAAGAGTCTCTCATAGACGTAGTGGTATTGGTAGGCGATAAAATCATCAGCAATTACATCCACAATTTGGCAGGTTTCGAAATTGATTTCCCACTTGCAGAAGAACTTTAATCCCTTAAAAACAACAAAACAAAAAAGAGTATTATGAAAAAGTTAGTAGTTAGCTTAATAGTCGTCGCATTCTCCTTCAGCTTGAGTCTTGCACAGGATTCTAAAGTAATTAGCCTGGAGCAAACCAAAGGAGAGTTTACGGTAAAAGAATTGACCGTTAGCCCTGGACAGTATGTGTTTGAAGTATCAAACAATGGAGTCGATCATGAAGTAGGTTTGGTTGTTGCGCCTGAAGGCAAAACCGATCAATCCGGCCACATCAAAGAAGCCTATTTGAAGGAAACCGTGAAGAAAGGTGCTTCTGCGACTTCAAATCTCGTTACCCTTACGCCCGGGACCTACGTATATTTTTGTCCTCTAAACCCTACTCCTCAGTACAAACTGATCGTGAAGGAAGAATAATGATGTTCATGTGTGTGTAAGTGAAAGGGAAGCCTGAGCAATCAGACTTCCCTTTTTAAGTTTTAGCAAAAAATTCAAGTGCAAATATCAAATTCAAGCTCAATATTGATTTGCACTTTAAACTTTATCACTCTCAAAGAGAGCTATAGCTTTAAATTATCTCAGAACCATCATCGAACCAGCGTGATCGTTCCTCCTTTTTCAAATCTTTTGCCCGTATTTAGTTCGGCTTTAATGGCATACACATAAACGCCTTCCTGCACACGATTTCCTTGATTATCAAAACCATTCCAGCCATCGGCAAGGCTATTAAGGGTGGTGATCAATCGGCCCCAGCGGTCAAAGATCAGCACCTCGATATTCACGATTCCTTCTCCAACGACATAAAAAATGTCATTTTTCCCATCATTATTCGGAGAGAAAGCTGAAGGGGTCCAGACTTTTCCATCGGGCACAATTTCGAAAGTTAGACTTGCAGTATCCGGACAGCTGAAGTTTTGGTCAAAAGCAGTGAGAATGACGGTGAAAATACCTGCCTCATTATATTCATAGCGGGGGTTTTCTTCATTGGAAAGGGCGCCCAGGACACCGAAATCCCATTGATAGGAAACCGCTCCCTGAGACTCATTGATAAATTGGAGATTGGCCTGACTGAGTAAAATAGGATCAGCAGGATCTCTGCCAATATTGAAAGCTGCGGTTGGAGGAGGAATATTATCAATACTCACTTCCAGCGAATCCTGACAACCGTTTGCGTCTATCGCGATCACCTGATAAGGACCTCCTAATCCCGCTCCGAAAATTCCCGTTACTGTAGCTCCCGTTTGTGCAGGACTCGTATTCCATACATAGGTAAATCCTCCCACACCTCCTGTTGCTGCTACGGTAGCCTGACCATTGTCCAGATTACAGAATGCAGCTACCTCATTTACTTTATCAATCGAAATCTGATCTCCCTGAAAGATAAATACTTCGTGGCTATCACTACATCCATTTCCATCTGTAACAATAACGGTATAGCGCTCAGAGACCAGGTTGGTGATTTGGGCAGTTGTATCTCCCGTAGACCAATGATAGCTATAGGGGAATGTACCGCCTGTTGCCTGAACTTCGGCCGTTCCATCCGAGCCTCCGAAACAGGTAACATCGGTACTAACCACTGTCGAGACAAATTCTGCAGGTTCAGCAATTACAATATCGCCAGCCGTAGTACATCCTTTGCTATCCACTATGTTCACATTATAGTTCCCGGCTAGCAGATTAGAGGCTATAGAATCCGATACTCCATTGGACCAGGTATAAGTATAAGGAACATTACCACCCGTAACACTTGCCAATGCCTCTCCTGTATTTTCCCCAAAGCAAAGAACATTGGTCCCTGTAACCACAACCTCCAATAAAGCAGGTTCTACCAGGCTAACATTATCTGTGGCAGTACAACCACGGTTATCTGTTACGGTTACGATATACGTTCCGTCTGCCAGACCAGTAGCGATGGGGCTATTCTGAATGGGCGTTGTATTCCATTGATAGCTATAAGGTGCTGTTCCTCCATTTACGACCACATTTGCGGTCCCATTCGCTTGTCCGAAACAGGCAGGATTTACAACATTATTGATCTGGGCATTTATAGGGCCAGGTTCTATCAAACTGATGGTCTCAGTGGTAGTACATTGACCATCGTCTACAGTTACAGTATAGGTTCCAGCTGAAAGTCCAGTGATCAGAGGAGTAGTTTGTCCTCCCGGCGCCCAGGAATAGGTATAAGTGCCTGTTCCGCCTACCGCTTCGATTTCTATAGAACCATCTGTCAAGCCATTACAGGAAATGTCCTGACTTTGAAGGATATTGATCGTAGGGGCTGCTTCATCTATGATACTTACATCAGTCGAATCCTGACATGCATTCTGATCGCTTACTATAACCCGATAGGTTCCTGCCGGCAGATTTGTGGCCGTGGCTGAAGCTTGTGGAGGTGTAGAATTCCACAAATACGTATATCCTCCGGCTCCTCCTGTTGCAGTTACTGAAACCTCTCCATTGGCATCACTACAGGTTTCATTCTGACCTGTACCCGTCAGGACAATCTGAGCAGGTTCAATTAACGTGATGCTGGCCGTATCCATACAGTTGTTGCCATCTGTAACGATGACTTCATAAAAACCAGCTGTAAGGCCGGTTAGCATAGCCGTATTTAAGGCAGCTGTATTGTTCCAAACATAGGTGTAAGTTCCTGTACCTCCTGCCGGGAAGGCTGTAACATCTCCATCTGTCAAACCGAAACAACTGATGTCGGTTCCAACTACTGTGGTTACAATTTCAGAAGGAGGAATGATCTCAACGCTATCCAGGCTGGTACAGCCTAAAGCATCTGTGATTGTTACAAAATGAGTCCCTGCAGGCAGAGCACTAACTGCAGAACCGACTTGCGTTCCGGATTGCCAGGTATAGGTAAATCCTCCATTTCCGCCAGTAGAAGTAATATCTGCTGCTGCATCCGCCTGTCCAAAGCAGGATATGCCCTGGGTAATGGTGATGGTATTTTGAATGGGAGCAGGTTCCTGTACGTTTACTGTAGCTGTCTCTGTACATCCATTAATATCACTAACAGATACCGTATAAGGTCCAGCGGTTAGATTGGTATAGGCTGCGCCTACAGAAGCACCTGGATTCCAGGTATACGTCAATGCACCTGTTCCTCCAATTGCTAATGCGTTTAACGCACCATCATTTCCGCCATTACAACTCACATCTGCAGTTACACTGGCAGTAATTGTGATAGCTGTAGGTTCATTGATGGTAGCAGAAGCAGTATTTGAACAACCATTAGCATCTCTAACGGTAATGGTATAAGTATTTGCTGCCAGATTTGTAAAGGATCCTGAATTGAAGAAATTCAGGCCGTCTATCGAATACTCATAGGGAGCTGTTCCGGCAGATGCACTGATATCCAGACTTCCATCGGCTCCACCCGCACATTGTACATCTGTAACGGTATTGATAGAGATGGCTAAAGGTGCCGGCTCTGTCAAGGTGAAATTGAAAGTGGCGGTACAGTTATTCGCATCCTGAACAGTTGCTACATAATTACCTGCAGCCAATCCTGTAAAGTTTGGACTATTGCCCAAAGGGCCTGCATTTAGGGCATATTGATAAGGAGCGGTTCCTCCATTTGGCTGCAAATCAACAGCTCCGCTATTATCTCCATTACAAGCCAGGTCAGTTTGAGAAGAGCTGCTGAGTACCAGAGGTGCTGGTTCGGCTATGCCGAATTGAACATCAACGGTACATCCGATAATATCTCTTACGGTCACTGTATAGGGGCCCGCTGCGAGATTGGAGAATATGCCATTGGTGCCAAAGTTTACTCCATCAATAGAATAGGTATAACCCGGCGTGCCCCCCTGTCCCTGTATATTTATGGAACCATTGGTGTTACCCGCACAATCTACATCAACCTGATTTACAATATTTCCAGTCAGTGCCGGAGGTTCATTTATGGTAACCGGAGTTTGGCTTACACAGCCATTTGCATCTCTTATAAAGACATTATAGGTCGCTGCAAAAAGGGTGAGAAAGTCTCCGGTATTCTGGAAGTTTAATCCATCCAGAGAGTATTCATAAGGCGTTACCCCACCTGAACCTACTATGCTGAATGAACCGGTATTGGTTCCATTACAATCTACATCGGTCAAAGAGGTTACTGTTCCAACGATTGCAGGGGGTTCTCCTACGGTTACGGAATCAGTAGTAACACAAAGGTTGATATCTCTAATCAATACGGTGTAGGTGCCAGCTGCCAGGTTATTGAAGCTGCCATTGGTTGAGAATGCCTGTCCATTAAGGGAGTATTCATACGGCTGGGTTCCTCCCAATCCTGTTACGATAAAAGAAGCATCATTCAATCCCGGACAAGAAGCATCCAATACCTGAACAGGTATCAATTGAAGAGGATCGGGTTCCAATAGATCTACATTCACAAAGGAAGGACATCCATTTGCATCCCGAACTTCTACATTATAGGTTCCGGCTGTCAGGTTATTAAAACTTCCACTTGGGAAGAAATTGGTACCATCAATGGAAAACTGCAGAGGAGGAGTACCCCCCGCTCCCGTTACGAGGAAGGAACCATCATTTCCCCCAGGGCAACTTACATCTACTTGAGTTGCGAGTGTTCCCGTTGGAGCTCCAATTGCACCGATAGGTACGTCAAGGGTTCCGATACATCCATTTACATCCCGGATTGTCAGTGTATATAAGCCAGGACCCAGATTGGTGAATGAGCCTGTCAAATTGAAATTGGTGCCATCAATTGAGAATTCATAGGGAGAAGTTCCTCCTTCACCGGAAACGGCGAAGGCACCCGTATTTGTCAGACAGTCAGAATCTGTTTGACTAAGAATCTGGGCACTTACTGGAAGGGGATCATTTAATCCAACACCAATATTGAATATACATCCATTTATATCTTCTACACTTGCTACATAGGTCCCAGCAGGAACTCCTGTGAAATTTGGGCTTGCCTGTGTAATAGCAATGGGATTTCCTGCAGTAGAGGTTCCACTTAATGTATAAGTATATCCAGGCGTTCCTCCGCCAGCCAGAACATCAACCGTACCGTCCGAATCTCCACTACAGGTAGGATCTGTCGTACCTACCAGACTGAGTGTAACTGCAGCAGGTTCTGTTAAGGTAGTTGTTGCTGTATCTGCACAAAGATTGCCATCACTTACGATCAGGGTATAAGGTCCCGCTGCCAAATTACTTACAGTAGCACCTACTCCTACAGCCGGATTCCAGGTATAGGTATAGGTTGGCGTCCCTCCTGTTACGTTAGCCGCAATGCTTCCACTATTATCTCCATTACAAAGCAAATTTGTAGGGGCCAGAGTCAGGGCCGGCTTGGGATTGACAGTTATATTTATGGTCTCGCTAGCTGATCCACATCCATTTACAGCTGTTAAGGTATAAAGCGTGGGGCCAGCGGGAGAGGCTACAGGATTCTGGGCAGTAGGATCACTAAGACCTGCTGCTGGAGTCCAGGTGAAAGTTGCATTTGCCAGATTGGTTCCACTTGTTGTAATCTGAACGGAATCTTCTGCACAAACAGTGAGGTTTACAAATGGATTGATCGTTGGAGCATTGTCGATGGTAACATTGACGGTGTCCATGAAATTACATGCAGGCGTATTTACGCTCACGATGTACTGTGTACTGGTAGTTGGACTTGCAATCGGATTAGGGATGCTGGCATCGTTCAATCCCAGACCAGGTGTCCAAACATAATTGATGGGAACAAATATTTCACAGCTTGCGATGCTAATATTTGGGCGCTGAGTAGAGATAAAGCCTGTTGCGATATTACAGCCCGCTGTTCCTCCATTGTCAAACCCAAAAATCACGGAATTATAAGCCGTATTTGTATAGTTGACATGATCAAATCCAGAAGCAGTAGCATTATCGAAACAAAATTCAAATACCAGATTTGAAACCCCATCCCATTCATAGGGAGTAGTCAGAGTAAATACATTGGCTCCTGCAACAGTAGTTACATTTCCTGTAAATACCTGGGTCAATCCTCCGATAAATGTACTGAGTTCATCATTTCCTGTACAACCCATACTGATATTGAAGGCATTGTAAGGCTGAGTACTAAATTTACTGCTAACATCAAGGGAAATCTCTGTAATGATACCGGGGCTCACGCCAGCAGCCAACAATTCTGCTGCCGGATAGAGAACCTGGGTCCGCCCATCCTGATAGTTGCCCTGGAAGGGACTACCCGCTCCCCCTCCATTGGCAGTGGTTCCTGTGGCTGAGGTTCCATTACCTACCTGAACCGTGGCAGATGCTCCTGCACAAGTATTAGTCGCAGGTCCACATGCTCCGGGAGGAGGAGGTATATTAAAATTGAAAGTCGTATTTATTTGTACGTTTCCACCATTACAAAGAACCGGATCGCTGGGAGTAGCGACGAGATCTCCATAGTTTTCGATCGTAACACTTGCAGAAGAAGCGCAAACACCTTCCGCATAATTTACCGTATAAGTCGCTCCGGTATTCAGATTCGCAACAGGAGCTGCTATCGTAGGATCAGACAGATTTGCTGCCGGGGTCCAGGTATAGGTTCCATTTCCGGGAGAACCGGGAACAACGGCATTCAACTGGACTGCAGTAGCTGGCCCGGGACAAATGGCTGTCTGGCTGGCAACGATAGAGACCTGATCCTGAACAAATATTTCAAATCCAACGGTCTGCCGTCCATTATATGGACAGGCATCATCAGCTACAGATATTGTAAAGGAATGTATGCCTACATCTGCTACCGTGGTATTCCAGTTAAAGGTCGAAGTAGTCGGATTATTACCGGCATTGGTGATGCTAGCTGCTGGAATAGAAAAGAGTAAATTATTCGATAAGATGAGATTGTTCCCAACATCCGCATCAGAAGATACTATGTCAAAAGAAAGGGTATTGCCCGCACATACCGTAAAGGTATTACCCGTTAAGGTACCTCCGCTAATATTTATGGGAGGAGCTATATCAGGGGTATTGTTCGCACAGGCATTGAGCACTACTATTTGAAGATCCCGCATCACAGAGCCTATCAGCCTTCCATTTCGATATTGATTTACCCGGATAGCTACAATGGATTGTTCTGCAGCATTTGGAGTAAAGTCCATCTGACCGGTCAGCGGATCGAAGCCAAATTGATTGGCAGGAGCTGTAGTCAAGGGATAAGTTGCACTGAAAGGTGCATTATAAGGAACGGGTACCGGATTTCCTGTTCCTAAATCAATTTCCAGGGGATCGATCAATTCATATACCAGAGAATCTCCATTCGGATCCAGCGCACCATTGTTGTACAGGAAATTTTCCCCTACACAAATGAAAGGAACAGGTGCATTGGTGAAAGTCGGAGAACTATTACAACTCACAGTAAGGTTATCCATGGTTGACTCGATGTAGGTCTCTGTGCCTCCTGCTGTCGGTATAATGGGCGAATTGGTAATGGCTCCATTTCTACAGCATTCATCCCAACTCAAGACCCAATCACTACAGTTCTGTGGAAAGACAAAGGTGGCTGTATAATTATATTGTTCAACTCCTACAAAAGGAGAACCCGCGGGATTGGCAGAAGCACAGGGGCCACTCGCTGAAAGTAAGGGACATAGAGGCGAAATATCGGTTTGTGATACCTGTGTAACAATGATACTGGTATTTACTCCACAACTGGCCGAACTGATATCTATCGGATAGCTGGGCAAAGCCTGGGCTATGCCTTTGCAATCCCGGTAAATCGTAAGGTTAATTTCGTATTGATTACCTCCTAAACAGGTATAGGTAAGGTCTGCCCCCATTAGATGGGAAGCCTTGCTCTCTTGCATACCGCTCCACAATGCGAAGATTAGAAGCAGGATTAGACGTGAAGGACGAGAACAAGCAGCGAGAAAAGCATTCATATTTGAGCTTTGTAGTGGTTCTGTTCAATAAATTAGGGGGCCTATACCTAATGTGTGTATAACGATCCCCTTCACCCCAAATTATCTTTCGTCAAAGAAAGTCTTTTGGGTGAAAAAGAAAAAGAAATAAACGTACAAAGCTTTTAGGAATACCCCAGAATTCCTGATTGTGCGCTTATTTCTTTCCTGGCTTTGTAAAAGAAGGCCCTAAAGATTCTCTAATACAAAGTCCGTCATCTTTTTATACAAGTGATAACGCGTGTACCCTCCATAAATTCCGTGATTTCGGTTGGGATAAAAGAATAGATCGAATTGTTTATTGGAGGCTACCAGTGCATTGATCATTTCCATAGAGTTTTGAACATGCACATTATCGTCTCCTGTACCGTGTACAAGCAGGAGTTTGCCTTGTAGTTGATTGGCAAAATTTATGGGAGAATTCTGGTCATAACCAGAGGGATTCAGTTGAGGAGTTTTAAGGTATCTCTCGGTATAAATGGTATCATAAAATCTCCAGTTTGTAACTGGTGCCACGGAGATGCCTGCTTTGAATATACCCTTCCCTTTCGTCATACAAAGAGCGGTCATATATCCACCATAACTCCAACCCCAGATTCCTATCCTGTCTTTATCTATATAGGCTTGCTCTCCTAAATATTTGGCTGCCTCAATTTGATCGATGGTTTCATATTTTCCTAGTTCCCCATAGGTAACCGTTGCAAAATCTCTTCCTCTTGCTCCGGTTCCTCTGCCATCCACACAAGCCACAATATAGCCTTGCTGAGCAAGCATTTGGTACCAGAGATAGTTAAAGCTGCCCCATTCATTCAAAACTTCCTGTGATCGAGGTCCCCCATAGACAAACATAAGAAGGGGATACTTTTTCGCAGGATCAAAAGATGTGGGCTTGATCATCCAGCCATTCAACTCAATATCTTCAGTAGTTGTAAAGGAAAAGAATTCTGGAGCCTTCATATCCAGCCTGCTCAATTTTTGCTCAAGGACAGCATTATCAACCAGGGTTTTCAGGCTTTCTCCTTTATTATTGACTAAACGAGTGACGCCAGGTTTGCTCTGGGTACTATAAGAATCCACAAAATAGTTGAGGGTACTGCTTACTGTAATGCTATGTTTTCCAGGAGTATCTGTAAGCTTTTTCTTCTTTTTTCCCTTAAAGTTGATGCTATAGAGATGTCTTTCAAAAGGACTGACTTCTGTGGAAAGGAAATATATGAGTTCCTTTTCTTCGTCTACCCCTAAAATTTCCTCTACTTCAAATTCGCCTTTGGTCAATTGGGCTATGGCCGATCCATCTGAGGCTTTGTGATAAATGTGCTGGAAACCATCAATTTCACTTAGCCAAAGGAAGCCTTTATCATCGGAAAGAAAATACCACTTGTCATCAGTCGCTTCACGCACATAGGTGTCGCTGACTTCTGTCAGGACTTTATGGGTCTTTTTATCTTTTGTATCGTATTGGAGAAGGCTCAATTGATTTTGCAAACGGTTGAGATGCATCATGGCCAGCCTGTGATCATTGGCCCAGCGCATACGTGCTATATAGATATCCTTGTCTTTCCCCAAATCTGCCATCTGGGTTTCTCCAGATTGCAATTCATAAATATGAACACTCAAACTCGAATTCTTTTCACCGGCTTTGGGATATTTAAACTGGTAAAGCTCTGGATAAAGATCAGCATACATGGTCATGGTCCATTGAGGAACTTCTCGTTCATCGAAACGAATAAATGCCAGATGTTGATTGTCCGGAGACCAGCTAAAAGCGCGTGTATAGGCAAATTCCTCCTCATACACCCAATCTGTAGCTCCATTTATAATCGCATTGATTTCTCCATCATCTGTAATCTGAACCGTTTTGTCTGAGGCCCAATCATAGTAGTAAAGGTTGTTTTTAAACACATATGCTACTTTGGATCCATCCGGAGAGAATTCAGCATTACTTACTTTTTCCCCTTCATGAATTAGCCTCAATTCGGCAGGATCAAGATTGGCAACATGAACCACTTCCCGACTGGACCTACGATAAATTTGTTCAGATGAAGAATATAAAAGCATATGTTTTTCATCCGGACTGAAGTCATAAGATTCGACAGAAGTAGCTGCTGTTGAAAGAACAGTATTTAAATCCAGGATCGTTCCTACTCTTCCTTCATCACCTATCGAGTATTTCATAACCTTCTGATTTTCCAATACACTGTAATAGGAATCATCATTCATCCAACGGAATTCTGGAGCGAATTGAGGGAAGTAAACAGGGCTTAGCCAAATCTCCTCAAGGCTGATTTTATCATCCTGTGTATTGATCTGTGCAGGTAGGTAAAAAAAGCTAAGTGAGAGAATGCTTAAGAAGGAAAAGTATCTTTTCATATATGATTTGCTGATTTTCGAACGAAGATACAACCTTGTTAGGAATTCGCATGAAAATCAGCAGGATTGACAAGCTTATGGCATGTTATTTGAATAATCAGGCTGAATTGCATATTGCATCACTACACCCAATCCCCCACATCCAACAGGTGCGGGGGATTTTTAATTTTGTGAAATTTTTGCTGCTTAATCTTTTGAGCTTCCCCGAATAAATAATGTAAATTGGCGACTCAATTTTCGCAGAAGGAGTCTAATACAAATGTAGCTGTGTCGTATTTCGGGAAGAATCTACGCTTTTTACGTGATCAAAGAGGAATGAATCTTCATGCCTTTGCCGAGTTGCTGGATATCTGGGAAGATACCCTGACCAAATTCGAAAAAGGGAAGGAGGAAGCGGACTACGATAGCCTGATTCGTATAGCAGAAACACTTGGACTACCTGTAGACCACCTGCTTATCAGGAATCTGGAATTGCAACATGCAAAAATTCAGGCCAAACATATCAAACTCATCTTGCTGGATGTAGATGGTACAATGACGGATGGTGGCATGTTCTACAGCGAAAATGGAGATCAATTCAAACAATTTAATAGCCAGGACGGCATGGCCATTCACCGGATGATCACAAGGCATAGTATGCGCTTTGGTTTGATTAGTTCTGGCAGTACTGAAAATATCGTTTACAATCGGGCCGAGAAACTGGGCATTTCTCATGTTTATTGTGGAACCCGCCCGAAAAGAGAAGTGGTAGATGAGTGGCTGGATGAATTACGCCTGGCTTATAAGCACTTGGCTTATATTGGCGATGACCTCAATGATCTGGAAATGATCAAAAAATCCGGAGTTTCTGCCTGCCCCGCCAATGCCGTTTCAGAAGTGAAGCAAGCTGCGGATGTAGTCCTGCAGAAAAGCGGAGGAAAAGGATGCATCCGAGAGTTTATCGAAGAGGTGCTCAACTACGACCTTAATTTGTAGGATTTCCGTGAAACGATTTCTAATTCTGCACGTTTATCTAAAGCCTTCCTGTATGCTCTCCCAACAATAAAAAAACCTTAGCATTGCTGCCTGGGCAAATCTTTTCTTCCTGGGTATTGGGATAAATTTTTTATTTTGTTTGAGCCATAAAAAATTCATGCGCCCACAAAGCAGGTATGCCTATTTTTTATTCCTGATCTTCCTTGCTTCTCTGGGAAGAAGTTTCGCACAGGAAATTTTTCCGCTTCATGCTCTAGAAGCTGGAAAAGATAAATATCCCCTGGAAAAGTTCCTCTCCGTATTGCCCGATCCCGCAGGCATGATTAGTTTTCAGGAGGCAGTACAAAGCTCAGATTTTCTTCCACTTGACCAGCTTAAAAAGGAAAAAACGACTCAAGCTGTCTGGGTAGCTTTGGAGTTGGAGGTTTCAGAATTGAGAAAAGAGGCTAAAGACTGGTTTCTGATTTTTCATCCTTACAATACCAAGATTGAGATCCATGTGGAGAAAGAGGGAAGCTGGGAAAGCTATCTCCAGGGAGCCCATGTTCCCTATAGAGATCGTTCCTATATTTCACCTTCAAATATGTCTCCGGCAGTTCAAAAGATCAGCTTGCCAGAGAGAGGGAGTATGAAAATTCTGGCTAAGATCTATGATATCCATGATAGCCACTTCCCTTTTCTGGAACTTGAATTGAGTAAGCCAGAGGTATTTGAAAGCAATGTCACCATCGTTCGGATGTTTTCAACCTTTATAATCGGAGGAGTAATTCTGATGATTATCATGGTAATCATCCTGAATATTTACCTGGGACATACTTCTCATTTCTATTATTTGTTATACCTGCTTACCCTGCTTTTTGTGGAAGGGCTGACCGCGGGTGCAGATACCCTTTACATTCCCAATTATGTAGGTGTGCTTTGGGAATGGATGGAACCCTGGTTCTTTCCTGATCATCCGGAATATAGGTTCTATTTTGAAGTTCGTTGGTATATCCTGATTGTGGTTTATTTCCTCTTTATTCGCTCTTATCTGGAGTTGGATAAACTATTGCCAAAATGGGACAAAATCATGAAAGGCCTGATTTATTTAGGTCTGGGAGCTACGTTTTTGGGTTTGTATGTGTTGCATAGCAGCAATCTGGATATTTTGGTTCATGATGACTTTCTGGCAGCCTACGTAGGCCTGTTTTTTCTTTCAGTGATTGTATTTCTTTTTTACCTGAAAAAGACGGGAGATAAGAGAGCCATATTTGTGATCGCTGGTTTTACTGCCATCATTCTTTCCAGTAGTCCCACCCTTATAAATATTATAATCAGCGATTCGCCTTCGGGTTATGCAGATTCTTATTTGATCATAGGCCTTTTCGTTGAAAAAATCATTTTTACTGCTGCAATAAGCTTTCGACAAAAAAGGATAGAGAAACAGCTTTACAGGCGAAAGGAAGACCAAAAGCGCCTCCTGGAAGAACAAAACAAAATGCTGGAAGAAGCTGTTGAGAGTCGAACCGCAGAATTACTGGAAAAAACCAATGCCCTGGAAGAGGCCTTAATTAAACAAAAAATCACGCAGTCTAAATTGGTGGAGCAGGAGAAAATGGCATCCATAGGTCAATTGACAGCTGGTATTGCTCATGAAATCAACAATCCCATCAATTTCGTTTCCTCCAATATTGATTCTCTCTGGCTGGACCTCAAAGATATCAAAATCATGTTAGAGAAAATTGAGAAGCTGGCGATAGAACATGATGATGAGGAATTGGCTGAAAAAATCAAAAAACTCATCAAGGAATCCGATGCCTCTTTTCTTTTCAAAGAGATGATCGGTTTGGTAGAAGGAATTCAGTACGGAGCTGAGCGAACCCAGGAAATAGTGAAAGGTTTGCGAAATTTTTCTCGCCTTGATGAAGATGTGTTTAAGCGAGCTAATTTACAGGAAGGAATAGAGTCCACCCTGCGGATCCTCAAGGTACAAATAGGCAGAAAGATAGAGCTTGTAAAAGAATATGGGGAAATCCCCCTTGTATGCTGCCTGCCAGGTAAATTGAACCAGGTATTTATGAATATTCTCAGCAATGGGATTCAGGCTTTAGGGGGGGAAGGAAAAATACATATCCAAACTTACCAGGAAGGAGAGGATGTCATAGTGAAAATCTCTGATAATGGGAAAGGTATGTCAGAGGAAGTGCAAAAACGCATATTTGAGCCCTTTTATACTACGAAAGATGTGGGAGAAGGAACAGGACTGGGAATGTACATTGTCCATGGGATCATCGAACAACATAAAGGAAGCATCACTGTTTCTAGCGAAATGGGAAAGGGGAGTGAATTTAGAATAAGAATCCCCATAGATAGCTGATTACTTTCCTCCGCATACCAATTGATGGAGAGCTATCCCGGCTGCTACTGATACATTCAGGCTATGTTTTGTACCAAATTGTGGGATTTCCAGGGCATAATCACAAAGATCAATCAAATCCTGATTTACCCCTTCAACTTCATGTCCCATGATGAGGACATATTTTCCTTCTTTCAGGTCCGTCTGAAAAGTGGAGATATCCAAACTTTCATCTGTTTGTTCGAGGGAAAGTAATATATAACCCTCCGTTTTTAGACTTTTTGCCAGACTAAGCGCATCCGAATGAAACTCCCAATTGACACTTTCTTCTGCGCCTATCGCCGTCTTCCTTATTTCTCTGTGTGGAGGCCTGGGAGTAATTCCACACAGATAGACTTTTTCAACTTTAAAAGCATCTGAGGACCGTAGAACCGAGCCGACATTATGCATGCTCCTGATATTGTCCAGCAATACGTGTATCGGATGTTTCTCGATCTCTTTGAATGCCTCAGTACTTAGCCTTCCCAGTTCTTCCAGTTTCAGTTTTCTCATGCCAATTGATTATCCAAATGCAGCTCAAAGGTACACATTATGGATAAAATCGGGAACATTAATGGAGGACCTGAATCATTTGATAGGCTTGTGTCCGGGAGTGCATTATTCTAAGCAGATAGGTCGCCTCCGACAGGCCGGAAACATCAATCACAGTATTAATTCCCTGACTGCTTCCTTTCAACAACAATTGTCCATTCAAGGAGCGTATTTCCCATTGCCAAATACCTACTGGAAGCGATTCCCAACTTAGCTTTAGTCGATCATCAGCAGGATTAGGAGAAAGTTTCAGTCCGATGTCCTGGATCCTTTCTATGCCCGTAGTCATATCGATAAAGATCGTATCTCGGCCTATACAATTATCTGGATTGATTACTTCTGCTATGATGCTGATAGGGTCGAGAGGATTGATAAAAAAGTTGGTATTATTCCCCAATAGTAAACTTCCATTTCCATCATACCAGTTTACAATATCTCCACTTTGTCCAGCACTAAAACTGATTCTTTCTCCAGCTACGATAGCAGTGTCAGGACCTAAATCTACTAGTGGAAGTGCTACAGCTGTGATCTCAAGGGTATCAGTAGCAGTCCCACAAGTAGAACTTAACTCAGCAATAATCCCCACATCTGAATTTATCAGTAAACGGATTTGAGAAGTGTCTCTTGCCAAAATATTGCCATTGAAATCCTTCCAATCTATAGCTTCTGAAGTATTCCCGGCACTAATCAAGACCTCTTCTCCTTGGCAGATCCTTCGATCAGCTCCAATATTTACATTCGCTATGGTATTGGCTGTGATCTGTACAGTGTCCCGAGCGATACCACAACTACTTATCCTTTCAGCAACCAGGCTTAGATCATTTGAAACTGAAAACGCATAATTGAGGCTATTTGCTTGTAACAGGCTGCCATTTATATCAAACCAGTTCACCAAATCTCCAGGGCTACCCGCAGAGAAATTGAGATTGGTCCCTACACAAGCACTAAAGTCTGGCCCTAGATTGACAGTAGGAAGCGGTATAGCGGTCAGAAATATCGTATCCCTTTTTACACCACATTCATTTATCGCTTCGGCTATCAAATTCCCACTAGTTGTCAGTATAAGGCTATAGCTATTACTATTTTCCTGTAATAACTGTCCGCTCATATTGTACCAATTAACAGAATCTGCCGCACTGCCTGTCTGAAAATTCAAGGGGCTGTTTTCGCATACACTTATATCAATTCCCAAATCTATTTGAGGACTTTGGACGAGTTCTAGGCTTAAGGTGTCTCTTGCTATCCCACAATCATTGATCACCTCAGAAATGATCGCTCCCGTATTTTGCAGGTTAAAGGAATAGGATTGATTATTTGCCAGCAGCAAACCTCCATTTTGATTAAACCAATTCACCGAATCACCCGCTAGACCTGTATTGAGGCTTATGGCAGTACCGGCACAGGCTGAAATGTCAGCGCCTAATTCCGTGCTGGGAGGAAGAAGTAAACTGAAATTGATTGTATCTCTATCACTGCCACAGCTGTTTCTGACTTCTGAAATCAAACTGAAATCGTTTTGCAGGCTAAAGGAATAATCAGGACTGTTGGCTAGCAGTAAATTGGCCGAAATATCAAACCAATTGACGGTATCTGTATTTGTTCCATTTGTGAGGACAAAATTTTCGCCCTGACAAGCCCTTTGATCCTGCCCTAAATTAGAGACTGCTTGAGCCTGAATCTGGATATTCAGGGTATCAAAAGCGCGGCATCCAATATTGTCGGTCGAGTTAAGGTAAAGAGGGCCACTCTGACTGGCAGTAAATGAATACGTATTTGAATTTGCCAAAAGGATGCCAGTACTATTGAGCCAATTGATACTATCGGCACTTCCTCCTGCACTCAATTGAACATTTGTTCCTGCGCAATAAGAAGCTGTATTCCCAACAGCATTTATTTGCACCTGATAAGGACTGCAATCCGTGACTTTTACCTCATTACTTAGCTGCACACAAGCCTGCGCATTGATCATTCTCACCTGATAATTTCCTGCTTGGTTGGCCACATAGCTATTCGAATTCGCTCCGGGAATTGGATTTCCATCTTTGAGCCATTCATAGCTGAGTCCCGCCTGAACAGGAGCTTGCAAGGGAATACTTCCTCCTACATTTAAGCCTCTTTCAGCTGGCCCCAATATATTCCCGATTTGAAATCCCGCGCAGCTTTGTAAATAGGGATTTAAGAGATCGTATATTCTGTCCATAAAGGGGAAATGCGGAAATTCCTGATCTGTCAGATTGTAAACTACATAGTAATTGGCACCATTGACATATTGCATGTTGGAGCTATTAAAAACAGCTCCAGTATGCCCTACCGCAGAATAAGTTCCATTATTATACTCTCCAATTCCAAGGCCGTAATCAATGTTGGGCCAAGTCGCATTCACAAAAGTCAAAAGTTCTGTTTGAGAAGCAGGACTCAGAACGTTCCCTTCCATCAGAGCTTCCAACCAATTGATCATATCTGTTAATTTGGAGGCCAGAGGACCTGCTCCAAAAGTTCCACTGGGATCCAGGTAGGAGAAATCTTCTTTTGGGGGACTTTGATTGATATCGAAAAAGGATCCCATGAAATTCCCGGGCAAGGTGTCGGTGGTCGGAAAATAGCTATCACTCAATCCCAATGGATTGAGGATGTTGTTTTGTATATAATTTTCATAAGGAATTCCACTGACAGCTTCAATGAGCAGGGCAGCAACCACATAATTTGTATTTGAATATTCCCAGGACGTAGCGGGAGGAAAACTGGGTCCCTGTGCCGTTCCAAAACTAATGAGATCTTGTGGGCTAAATACATGGCCAAGACCTTGTATCGCTAGTGTGCTTACAAATCCATTGCTAGAGGTGTAATTGCCTATACCACTTTTATGATTGAGTAATTGCCGTACACTGATTTGATCGCTATTGGGAATCAGGGCTGCATCAGCCGGACTCAACCATTGGTCAATAATATCATCTAAATCAAGGCTCCCTTGTTCCTGTAACTTTAGGAGACTGACAGCCAGCAGAGATTTGGATAAACTTCCCACCCGAAAAGACATACTTGTGTCGGCAGGAGTAGGGGGATTGACCAGGGCATTGCCAGAAGCACCGGCCCAGTACCATTTTCCGGGTAGATAAATGGCAATTATGCCTCCTTCTGAATTAAAATTATTGACTTCATCCTGCCAAATGGCTTGAAGGCTGTCTGCAATACCCGCAGGTGCTGGGAGGGCAGGCAATTGTCCGTAGCTTTTCTGCAGCAAAGAAAAACTCAGAAAAAACAGGATGTTTAAACGAACAAGTGATCGAAGTCGTATTAATTGTAACATTTATGCAATATTGCCCCCAATTGCAATGTGATTCCCCTTTTACTTTACAAAAGTAATAATATTATATTTGCCAAACTGAATTGCGGAGCATTATGTCAAAAAATACGACTGATCGTACCACCGAGCTTTTAAAAAAGGTCCGAAAGATAGAACTAAAGACCCGAGATTTATCCAATCAAATCTTTTCGGGAGGCTATCATTCTGCCTTCAAGGGTAGGGGAATGTCCTTTAGTGAAGTTCGGGCCTATGAGTATGGGGATGATGTGCGGAACATTGATTGGAATGTGACGGCACGAATGAAGCAACCTCATGTGAAGGTTTTTGAGGAAGAAAGGGAAATCACGGTTATGCTGCTCATCGATATCAGTCCATCTACTTTTTTTGGAACCCAGGTAAACAGGGACGGGGAACCCAAAATGAAGGAGGAACTGATGGCCGAAATTGGGGCTGTACTGGCCTTCTCAGCCATTAACAATAATGATAAAGTGGGGGCGATTCTATTTACAGATCGCGTTGAGAAATTTGTACCTCCTAAAAAAGGTAAAAACCACATTCTCAGGATAATACGTGAGATGATTGATACCCGGCCAGAAGGGCAGGGGACCGATTTGGCCGAAGTGCTTCGCTACCTCACCAATATGCTCAAGAAGCGTAGTATCGTATTTGTCTTGTCCGATTATATGAATCAGGGTCCGGATTATACAGATGCTCTGAGTATCGCCAGAAGGCGACATGATGTGGTCGGCTTGCATATTTATGATGACCATGAGGTAGAGCTTCCCAATATGGGTTTAGTCAGGGTTCAGGATGCCGAATCCGGCAAACATGCATGGATAGATACGGCCCAGGAATCTACGCGAAAAAGCTATTCAGACTGGTACCGCAATAACCTGGAGCGAACAAAAAATATTTTCCTCCGTTCAGGAGCAGATTTCTCCAGCATCAATACGCGGGAGTCCTATATTCAGGCCCTCATGACTCTTTTCAGCAAAAGAGAAAAGCGCAGATAATCAAAACAGCCCAAATGGGCTCTATTTGCCTTTATTTAACGTTCCTTTCCCCAACTTTAACAAAACTTTAACAACTCCCTGAGACTAAAAAACGATATATTTGCAGGTCTCATGAATAGAACTTTACACAAGCATATTTCTATCCCATCTGTGTTCTTGCTTTTCATGCTGCTGTTTACCTTAAACGGGTATGCGCAAGAACCAGCTGTACGCCTCATGGCTGACAGTACATACATTGGACTCGGAGACCCACTTACCCTCACTTTATCTGTCAAGCACCCGGAAGGAGCAGAAGTTACTTTTCCTCCCTTTCTTGACACCTTGGGTGGATTTGAAGTCCTGGATGTAACTCCCATAAATCTGGATCAGTCCACAACTGATTGGGTGAGGTCGCAGCGAATAACGGTTATCCGTTTTGATACGGGTTCTTTCAAAATCCCTTCGCAAAAACTGATGTATCAATCGAGTGGAACAGCTGAACCTGTTCGGCTCAACAGTAATCCTCTGATTATTGATGTGATTGGGATAGAAGTGGATACAACCCAGACTTATCGGCCTATCAAAGGGATTGCCAATGTAAGTTATAGCTGGGACGAAATTTGGCCCTGGCTGCTTATTGTCCTTACTGCATCGGCTATCATAGGATATCTCGTATTTAGATTCACCCGCAAAAAAGAATTACCCACGATTCGAATTGCACCTCCGCCTGTTCCTCCTAATGAAATCGCCATGAGAAAATTGGCAAAGTTGGAAGGAGAAAAATTGTGGCAGAAAGGAGAATTGAAAGAATACTATGTGCAGCTGACGGGAATCATCCGTGAATATATTGAAGGTCTATACAGAGTTCCTGCATTGGAGTCAATTACAGATGAGATCATTCGGGATTTAAAACAGACCCCAACGCCGCAAAAACAATTGGATAAACTGGCACCTTTCCTCCAAATGGCCGACCTCGCAAAATTTGCCAGGTTTAAGCCGACAGATATGGAGAATATGGGAAATATGGATGTTGCCAGAGAGTTTATAAAAGAAACCAAACAATTCTATGCTCCTAAGTCTGAAACTCCTGTGGAAGAAGTTTTAGAAGAAGCAGAAGAAAGTAAGCAAGAAGTAGAGGTGGAAGCATGATGAATTTTTTGCAAAGAATCGAATTTGAGCATCCTGAGATGCTTTTGCTGTTGGCACTGCCGCTGCTATATATTCTATGGCAGATATTCCGCTATAAAAAACTCTATCCGACCTTGAGTCTTCCCATTTTGGCCGGTCTGGAAGCGCATCGAAAACCCTTTAGAGGATTCTTGAAAAAGTACCTCTTTATATTTCGGGCCCTGGCAGTGGTATTTATGGTAGTAGCCCTGGCAAGACCACGCACCAGTCTGAATGAAGAAAATATAGAAACCGAAGGCATAGATATAATTCTTTCTCTGGATATATCCGGAAGTATGAATGCACTTGACTTTCGCCCGGATAGACTGGAAGCTGCAAAAGCCAAAGCCCTTGAGTTTATCACCCAAAGACCCAATGATAGAATTGGTCTGGTTGTTTTTGCAGGAGAAAGCTATACGCAATGTCCGCTAACCACGGATACGGCTATGGTAAAGAAGTTATTGGTTGAGGTGCAACAGGGAATTATAGAGGATGGAACAGCAATTGGTATGGGGTTGGCGAATGCGGTATTACGATTGAAAGAAAGTGATGCCAAAAGCCGTGTAGTGATCCTCCTTACTGATGGAGTAAATAATAGTGGACAGATTGATCCCAATACTGCTGTAGAAACGGCTTTACAATACGGCGTCAGGGTATATACAATTGGAGTAGGTAGTAATGGAACCGCTCCTTTTGCTATGAAAACTCCCTTCGGACAAACGGTAACCCGACAAGTGGAGGTGGAACTGGATGAGACCCTCTTGAGAAGTATAGCAGAAAAAACCGGAGGCAAATACTTTCAAGCCAGAAATAATCGCGCATTGGGCGATGTTTATGCAGAAATTGATAGACTGGAGAAAACCCGTATGCAGGTTACCCGCACAACCAGACACACAGAAGAATTTCATTGGTTCCTGATCATTGGAGGGATAATACTCCTCTTCGAGATGATCCTTAGATATGCTATAGTAAGAAGTATACCCTGATATGTTAAGATTTCAACATATAGAAGCCTTATACCTCCTGATAGGATTAATCCCTTTGTTGGGATTCTTTCTCCTATTTATGTGGGGAAGGAAAAAGGCTATTACCAATATGGGTGAGTCGAGCCTGGTAAGCCGACTGATGCCAGGGAAACCTGAATTTAAGCATCAGTGGAAATTTGCGCTCATTGCTCTGGCTTATACTTCTCTTGTGATTGCTCTGGCTAATCCTCAATTGGGGAAAAGTTATGAGAAAGTAAAAAGGAGCGGAATCGATCTGATGGTTGCTGTAGATGTTTCCAATAGCATGTTGTCAGACGATGAGAAGCCCAATCGCCTGGAAAGAGCCAAATTATTTGTGAAGCGCCTGATTGATGAATTGCCCGGTGATAGAATTGGCATAGTTTCCTTCGCAGGTAATGCCGTTTTACAAGTGCCGATTACTTCTGATTATGCTGCTGCCCAGACCTTGTTGAAAACAGTGAGTCCTCGTTTGATTCCCCGCCAGGGAACTGCCATTGGTGAGGCTATCCGGATAGCAGATAAAGGACTGGGAACGGGAGACAATAAATTCAAAGCAATTTTGATCATCTCAGATGGAGAGAATCATGAAGGTGATGCGCTTCTGGCTGCCGAAGAGGTAAGCGAAAAAGGAATCGTCATCCATACCATGGGAGTCGGGACCAGCCGTGGAGGCCCCATTCCGGTTTATAACAGAAATGGCGATAAAGATTTTAAGCGGGATCGTCAGGGATCAGTTGTATTTACCAAACTCAATGAGGGGATGTTGAAAGAGGTGGCTGTGAAAGGCAAAGGAGAATACTTTCATTTACAGCAAGGATTAAGAGAAGTAGATGAGTTGGTTGCAGAATTTGATACCATGGAAAAACAAGAGTTTGAAGAAAGGGTGTTTGCGGATTATGAAGATCAGTTTCAGTGGTTTCTTGGCTTTGCCATCCTCTTATTGACCCTCGAATATTTTATCTCGGAAAGAAGGAATGTCCGTTTTACGGATTGGACCATATTTAAGACATAAATGATGAAGTATATATTTAGCATACTTATCCTGGCCCTTTTTGCCCATACAAGTTTCGCTCAATTGATCGATAGAGAAAAATCGAATCTAAGACAGGGAAACCGGGCTTATGAGTCGGAAGACTATGCTTCGGCAGCAGAAAAATACCAGGCAGCAATCGGAGAGAATGCTGCTAGCCAGAAAGGCTTGTTTAATCTGGGCGATGCTTTATACGAACAGAAAAATTTCGAAGAATCTGCCCGCTATTTTGATATGGCTGCTCAATTGGCCAATGATAAAGCGCTGCGATCAGAAGCGTATCACAATCTGGGCAATGCCTATATGGCTCAGGAAAAGTACAAGGAAAGTGTAGAGGCCTATAAGAATGCCTTGCGCAACAATCCTCAGGACAATGATACCAAATACAACCTGATGTATGCCCTGAATAAGCTTCAGCAGCAACAACAGCAGCAGCAGCAGCAAAATCAGGATCAGAATCAGGACCAGAACCAGGATCAGCAACAAGAAAATGAAGATCAACAGAAGCAGGACCAGCAGCAGAAGGATCAGCAGCAGAAAGAACAACAGCAGGATAAAAATGAGGATGGTAAACCCCAGGAGATGAAAAAGGATCAGGGAAAGGCTGCCAATGAAATGACACGGGAAGAGGCCGAGCAGTTATTGGAAATGCTTAAAAATCAGGAAGAAAAGTTGCAGGAGAAAATTCAGAAGAAAAAAGCTCCGAAAAAGAAAGTTCCTTCTGAAAAAGACTGGTAGTAGTCTTTGGTCAAAAGAAATTAAAAAGGGAAAAATGATTGTTATTTGATAAAAAGATAGGCGACCTTTTTTCGTTAAGAGGTAAAGATTTTACCAGAAGGGAAGCTTTAACATTTGAAAGGCATTAAGAAAAACTATGGCCGCCGACACAAAAACTTTAGAAAACCACACATTCCAATTTGCTCAAGCTATTAGAGAATTTGGTAAAATAATACCAATGACTGTCTCTAATGTCGAAGACCTGAAACAATTGGTAAGAGCCTCTGGCAAAGTGGGTGCAAGTTATATTGCTGCAACCACCGCCCCCAATAAAGCGACTTACCTATTGAACATTAAGGAATGCGGCCAGGAAGCCCTTACTACCAATTATTGGTTGGGCTTGATAGATACACAGGGAGCAGCTGAGTTGGAACATAGAAGAAAACAACTCATGAAAGCCGCTCAGGATTTGGCCGGAGTTTTCGCCCAGATCCTAAAGAATAAATAAGACATGAAAAGGATCCATTACGTATTCTTCCTCATAAGTTCCCTCCTGTTACTTTCATCTGTGGAGGTAACTGCCCAAAATTTTCGTGCTGCCATTAGAAAGAACAAAATGGCGGTTAACGAGCGATTCCAATTGAGTTTTCAAGCTGAAAATATTGAAGCTCAGTCGATCAGCTATCCCAAATTCGATGGTTTTCAGATCGTCATGGGCCCCTCAACTTCAACTCAACAGAGTTATCAAAATGTGGGAGGCAAAATCTCTCAATCTGTAACGGTCATGTACAATTTTGTATTATCTCCCCGTAAAAAGGGAACTTACAAAATTGCTGCAGCTACTTTAACTGACAGACAGGGCAAAACATACAAAACAAATCCCATTACGATTACGGTTACAGATGCTCCGCAAGCTTCCAATAATACAAATGCAGCAGGCGCAGCAAATCGTCAACAGGCAATAGAAGCAGAACTGAAACAATTGATCTTCCTGCGGGCATTTGTCAGCAAAAAGAAACTCTACCAGGGAGATCAGTTTGTTGTAACCTATAAGCTCTATCACGCTCCGGAAATAGCGGGTAGACTCAATAGCCTCGAATTGGAAGAAGCTCCGGGCTATGAAGGCTTTTGGGCAGAAAAGGTAGATCTGAAGAATTCTCAGCCTGCATTGGAAGTGGTAAAGAACCGACGTTTCTATGTCAGTGTTTTGAAACAGGATATTCTTATTCCTCAAAAGTCAGGCAAGCTGAAAATTGATCCCCTCACAGTCTCTATGATCGTTCCTATTCCAAAGCAAAGGACGAGAAGAAAAAGAGATCCCCTGGATCCATTTGCAGATTTGGATGATCTGTTTCAATCTCCATTTGGGAGACATGAGAACTATAAATTTCTGGCAAAAAATACGCCCATCAGTATAGATGTAGATGCATTACCTGCCGGTAAACCTGCAAGCTTTAGTGGATTGGTAGGAAAACTGAGCATGGATGTAAGCCTGAATCATGATACTGTGGATGCGGGTGAAGCCGTTACCTTAAGCATTAAGTACAGTGGCGAAGGTAATCTGCCAAAAATACAGCCACCCAAATTGACCTTTCCGGCTGATTTTGAGGTTTATGATCCCAAAACCAAAGAAAGAGTTTCTCGCTTGGGAGGTAAATTAACAGGATCAAGAACTTTCGACTACCTCATCATTCCCAGGATACCGGGAGATTATGAGATCCCCAAAGTTGAGGTTGCCTTTTTCGACCCTAAAAGCAGAAAATACAAGACCCTAAGCAAAGAACGCTTTCCCTTAACTGTAACCGGAGATGCTCCTGCTGAAATCAGCTCTCAGGGAAGAAATCTGAATAAAGAAGATGTGGAATTGCTGGGGCAGGACATTAGACATATACGTACGAGTCAAGCCGGTTTCGTTGATACAGATTCCTTCTTTTTGGGCTCGGGTGGATTCTGGGCATTATTGCTTGCGCCCTTTTTAGGTTTTCTCATTCTCCTTGTTTGGGATAAACGCCGTAAGGACCAAAAAGCAGATGTGGTAGGAACCCGTAGCAAAAAGGCCAGTAAACAGGCAAAGAAAAGACTCTCAACTGCCCAGCAGTATATCAAAGATTCCAATGAACGTTCCTTTTTTGATGAAGTTAGCAGGGTTCTTTGGGGATATGCGGGTGATAAACTGGCACTTGGCCAGTCAGATCTTTCTCGTGAGCAGGTTTCCAGTATGTTGCAGGAGAAAGGAGCCAGTGGCAGCTCTGTGGAAGAATTGAAAGCCATTATGGATCATTGCGAGTTTGCGATATTCGCTCCCTCTTCCGCAGAGGTGGGGATGCAGGCAACCTATGACAGAGCCCTGGAATTGATCGTTAAATTGGAAAAGGAATTACAGGCATAAGGCAAACCTTATACAAAGACTTTGAAAGGCATAAACAAACATATCTATCTTTTCCTCCTGATGCTGATGCCCGCTATTTTGTGGGCAGTTGATCCTGATAGTCAATTTGAATTGGCTAATGAAGCCTATGCAAATAAAGCTTATGATCAAGCCATAGAATTATATGAGGGCATCGTCAAGGAAGGAAAAGAATCTGCTTTCCTCTTTTATAATTTGGGCAATGCTCATTATAAGTTTGGAAATGTAGCAGAGTCTATTTTGAATTTCGAACGGGCTTTACGGATCAATCCTACCTTCGAGGACGCCAAGCACAATTTGCGTATGGCCAATCTGAGGGTAATTGATAACATTGATCCGCTACCTGAACTGATGTTGGTTTCCTGGACCAAAAACTTTTACCAGGGACTTTCTTCACGTCAATGGGCCTATGTTTCCATAGCTTTATTCTGGCTTGCCTTGATATCAGGAGCTGTTTTTCTTTTTGTAAATGTTTCGGCAGCCAAAAGGATAGGCTTTTTCGGGGGCTTAATACTTCTTCTTTTAGGATTGATCAGTACAAGCCTGAGTTTCGCCCGACAAAAATCGGAACTCAATACACAGTTTGGAATCATCTCAGAAAGCACTGCTTACATAAAAAATGCACCCTCTGGAGATCAAGACCTTTTGGTGCTACATGAAGGAGCCAAAGTGGAAATTCTGGAAGCTTCCGGGAACTGGACAAAAGTCAGAATTCTGGGAGTCGGTATAGATGTGGTAGGCTTTGTAAAGTCTGCAGAAATCACAGGCATTTAGTAGGAAGATAAATTGTCAGCCTCAATACCTTCCCTTCCTGAATATTTCTCTATTTTGCAGCAAATAAAACTAACATATGAAATACTACTTTCGTTATTGTTTATTAATTCTGATGATCTTCGCCGCTACAAATACCTATGGCCAGATCAATAGAACCAATTTTTCCATCCAGTTAGGGTATCAGTACAATATCCTCAACCCGAGGCCATATAACCTGGCTTTGGATATTTTCAACACCAATAGGGCTGATGTAAGTCAGGCTTTCGATGAAGTAAAATATACGGGTGGCTATACCGGAGGATTCGCGATTCATAGGAGAAGAAGTGACATCCGTTTACAATTCATGACCTTCCAGAACAGAGGGGATGCAAGATTCACCGATGCTACCAATGGAGCGCAGGTGGCAGATACTAAATTGAGCGGACAGATTTTCGGTATTCAATTGATAAGTAAATTGATTCCCCTGGGAAGAAGAGGAGATTTTATGATCGGAGCGGGCTTGAATGCAACTCATTTGGAATCAAAAGCAGAACTCTTTGATGCAGCAAACTTTGTCGAGGATGGAGATTTGGTTCAAAGAACCAATGATTGGAGTGCTGGATTTATGATCATTGCTCCGTTCCGCTTTGAAATTACTGAGCAAATTTTGGTTTCATTGGAACCTTATTTTCAGGTCTATTTCAGTACCACGGACTTCACCCCATTTAGTGAATCTATCAATACCGGAGCAACAGCAACTGATCCTTTATTGATCCGTCAGATAGACCATCCAGGTTTGAATGCGACTTTGATTTTTAAGTTGCGCAGGCCTTAGGTAATAAAAGAATAAATCAATCGGTCATTTCGAGGCTCGGATGTGCGATGGACCGAGTGCGGAGAAAGCTTGTATTTGGGAAAAAAGAATACACGATCTCTCAGCGCTACCTTCCACGCTCAATCAAACTTCGAGATGACCTTTTTTATTTAGAGGGTAATTGGAAATCAAAGCTCATTATAAGCGCCCAATCCAAATAGAGCATAATCATACTTGACCGGATCCTGTGGGTCAAATTCTTTAAGTGCATTGGTCAATTCACATGCTGCCTTCCAGTCATTTTGTTTTCGCTGCAGAATCCCCAGTTTACGGGCAATGGTTCCCGTATGTACATCCAGAGGGCAAATCAGTTGATCCATGCGAATACCTTCCCAGATGCCAAAATCAACTCCTCTATCGTCTTTGCGGACCATCCAGCGTAAATACATACTGATCCGTTTGGCCGAAGAACCTTTTGCTGGATTCGCCAGATGTTTGTGGCTTCTTTTGGGGAAAGATTCACTTGAACTGAGAACTGTTCTGGCATGAATGATGGCATGGCCGATATCGCTATCCTCGGCCTTAATGCCCTTGCTAAAGATACCTTCCAAACCTTCTTCTTCCTGATAAACCCTTCTTAATCCCAAAATCAAGGCTTTCAAATCTTCGCCATTGAAAGTACGGTGAACATAATCAGATAAAGCATCCAGTTCTTCCTCTTCTGCATTCAAAACGAAATCAAAAGGCGCCCATTCCATGCGCTCCATAAGTTTACGAGCATTGCGAATGATGATATCTCTTCTGCCCCAGGCAATCAGGGCGGAAAAAAAGCCCGAGATTTCTATATCTTCCTTCTTGCTGAACTCATGCGGAATAGACACCGGATCTTCTAATATGAAGTCAGGCGTATTATATCTGTCATGTTGTTGATCTAGGAAAGACTTGAGATCTTCAGGAGCAATCAGGGACATAATAGGAAAAGGCGATTAGGGATTCCAGGGACCTTTAAATTTGTGGGGCGAATCTTCTGCATGGGTATGCATCGCAATTTTCGCCAGAATTATTCCTACTGCCAATGCGATGAAGGCAAACAAGGTCAGGTATTCGGATTCCTGATACAAAAGGAAATCATAAACTCCATGAAAAAACATGGCACTGAACAAGCCCAACATGGTAGTTCCCAGCGCTCCTTTGCCGTCTTTGAGAAACTTTGCTTTGCCCACAAAGAATCCCATCAATACCCCAAACATGGCATGTGCCGGGACAGCCGTAAACATTCGAAGTATGCCTATTTCAAATCCATCTCCTTCTGCTTCAAATACATAAAGCAGATTCTCAATGGCAGCAAAACCCAGAGAGACAGCTACTCCATACATGATGCCATCATAAGGTTCGTCAAATTCCTCATGGGGATAGTTATAAAACCTCAAAACAAGAAACTTCATCCCTTCTTCTGTCATCGCTACAATGAAGAAGGTATAGAGGAAAAGTTCGAAATTGGAGTCATGACTTGGAGAGAGACCGGTAATTTGCTGCAGATAGCCTCCGATATAAACTACCGGGAGGGCTGTGGCAACTCCCAGGAAAAAAGTGATGACCAGGTAAATTAGGGGTTCACGCTCATACTTATCACTCAGGTAAACATAAGTGAAAAGAAATACAACCGGGGCAAGCGCCAATGCAGTCAACTCCACAAGTTCCATAGGAGCAATTTCAGGCAAGATACTAAGAAAGCAATGATTTCTATATTAATGGGAGAAATTGATATTTGTAAGCTATTGTAACGGCTTGATTTAGCAATATGTTCAGGCTGATGAATATAGCAAATCGGGATATTGAACAGGCCTGTGTACTTTTTTTGTATCAGTGAAAGGAAGAGAATCAATATTACTTAAACCAGTTTAAGGGAAAAATTGAGGGTACAAATTGAATATATGGATACAAGGTTTTAAATTAGAACTCAGCTATCGTGTTTACTGTACTCTCAAACTAATCTTTATGCCTACTACCACCCATAAAACCGCTTGCATCCTTTGTAGTGTCAACTGTGGTCTTGAAATCCATGTAAATGAAGAAAGGCAATTCACCAAAATACTAGGGGATAAAGATCATCCGGTTTCTCAGGGATATATCTGTAATAAAGCTACTCGTTTGAATTATTATCAGAATGGTAAGCGTATTCAAAGCCCTTTGAAAAGGCAGGAAGATGGAAGCTATGCAGAGATTAGCTGGGATACAGCAATCTCAGAGATCGCTGCAAAATTGCTTGAAATCAAAGAAAAGCATGGGGGAGACACCATCGCCTATGCAGGTGGTGGCGGACAGGGAAATCACTTTCCCGGGATGTATGCATCAGCTCTACGAAAAGCTTTAGGAACTCCCTATTTCTATTCGGCTATAGCTCAGGAAAAAACAGGAAATTTCTGGGTACACGGAAAACTCTTTGGTAAGCAAAATGCGATGTATGAAGAGCCCATCCACGAAGCTGAATATGTGTTGATTATAGGGGCAAATCCCATGCAGGCACATGGGGTAGAGCAGGCTAGAAATGTGATAAATAAAATCTATCGGGATAAAGAGAGAAGTCTGGTAGTCATTGATCCCCGTGTATCAGATACGGCCAGGAAGGCAGATATTCACATGCAGGTTAAGCCGGGACGGGATGCATTTTTGATGTCGGCTATGCTGGCAGTCATTTTACAGGAAGGGCTGGAGGACAAAGCTTTTTTGGATAAGCATACGGTAGGATTTGAAGATACGCGTCAGCATTTCATGGAAATAGATGTTGAAGCCTATGCTGAGATCTCTGAGGTGCCTGTAGAAATGCTTAGACAGGTTGCCAGAGATATGGCCAAAGCGAAAACAGTAGCCATACGCTCAGATTTGGGGATAGAAATGAGTTACAATAGTACGCTCAATGCATACCTTAAACGCTTACTATTTCTCATTACCGGGAACTTTGGCAAGCATGGCACCAACAGCCTCACTACCTGGATTTTCCCCTTGATCGGGAATTCTAAAGATCCTGAAGAAGGCGGTTTAACTACCCATGTAACCAAGACCCGCCAGATCGCAGGTCTATTTCCTCCCAATGTATTGCCCCTGGAAATTGATAATGATCATCCCCAAAGACATAGAGCGCTGATTGTAGAAAGTGCAAATCCTGTTTCCTCCTATGCAGATGCTCCTCGTCAAAGAGAGGCTTATAAAAAGCTGGACTTGATGGTTGTGATCGATATTGCCATGACAGAAACAGCTCGGGTAGCGGATTATGTGCTACCTGCCAGCAGTCAATTTGAAAAAATTGAAGCTACCTTCTTTAAGAGTGATTTTGCTCAGATCAGAAGGCCGATATTTGAACCCCTGGAAGGGACCTTAGCCGAAGCCGAAATTCATACTAGACTTATGAAGGCAATGGGGGAAATTCCAGAATCCTTTCCGGAACTGGAAGCCGCCGCTGCTGCAGATCGCAAAGATCCTTCTAAAGGAATTTTCCAAATGGCATTGATGAAGGCCTTTTATGAGAATCCCAAGTGGAAACATTATGGTATCATTATTATGCGCGAAACTTTGGGAAAACATATGCCTCATGAAACAGGAGATGCCGCATTTATGTGGTTTTCTTCCCATATGTATGCCCAAAAGTATCCAGAAGCCATTCACAATGCCGGGATAGAGGGAAAAGGAGATGCTTTGGGGGAAAAGATCTTTCAGAAAATAATCAATAGTCCCTCTGGCGTAGTTCTCAGCAATCATAAATATGAACATGAGCATTGGCAATTGATCGCGCATAAAGACAAGAAGGTTCATCTTCACATTCCGATATTATTAGAATGGTTGGACGATCTACCGGAAACCTTAAAAAAGATCGAGGCCGAAGAAGCAGCTTATCCCTTCAATTTGATTGCTGGGGAGAGGAGAACATATAATGCCAATACGGTAATTCGGGATCCGGAGTGGAGGAAAAACGACCAGGAAGGATACTTGAAAATAAACCCTGTCGATGCAGAGAAGTATGGCATTGAAAACGGAGATACCGTTCGTTTATTCAATGGAGTAGGTTCTGTAAAGATCCTGGCTCGTCTGGTGAAGGAAGCCAAACCGGGGGTATTATCCATGCCGAATGGGTATGGCCTGGTCTATGAAGGAGAGGAGGATGACTATAGAAAGATTGGCGCCAGAACCAATGAACTAACTTCTGCACATCATTGTGATCCTATTGCCAAAACCCCCTATCACAAGAATGTGAGGGTAAATCTGGAAAAAATCAGTGATAACTGATCATTTTGAAATCCGGCGATAAGAATCTATGACTTTCAAGCCTCCCTCGCGATTGAAGGTATGCGTGCGCGTAAACTTCGGGTTCCAATCAGCCTGGATATTTCTTACCAGTCTTTCTCGATAGGTCTCTGGGTTCAATTCTTCTATCTCATAGAAAGAAAAGGCTCGACCATAGCGTCCGCTGCAATCTTGAGCAGGTCGGTAAATCTTTCCTTCATGGCGAAAGACTTTACCAGCCATGCGAGCTTTACGAACATCTGATACGATGGGATTGGCCGGATGTGGTGTCCAGTTTCTGCTTAAAGGAGTGTCCGCATAGAAAAGGGAAAGCTCATCATCATGCAAGGCACCTTCATGCTCGGCAATAGAAGAAAACATCCACCAGTATCCCTGGTAAAAAAAGAGGGTTGTATCTACGGCATTTACCCCTTCCATCAGATTTCCCAGGTACTCCCATTCTCCTGGAAAGTCCTTGCATCGATAGAGTTCTATGCTCCGGTTCTCGCATGACTCGGGGATCATGTATAGATCCCTTTCATACTCAAATATAAAAGGGTAGGAGAGGTGATACTCTTTTTCGAGTACTACAAAGGACTCTTCAGGTTCTCCACTTTCTATATTGAGCCGCATACAGGAAATATGTCCCTTATTGCTTTCATAAGGGAGTTCTTCGAAGAAGATATAGTATTGATCATTCCGTTCAACTACAAAAGGATCGGCCCAAAAAGCTTCCTTGGGAGGAAAAATGGGCAGAAACTCCTGTCCATTGTTCCAAAGACTATTTTCAAAGCTATACATGAGAAACCACTGACCTCTGCCTGTAGCTTTTTGAAACAGTTCTTTCGCTATTCTGCCTCCATGTTTGAAACCGTTTATTCCAAGTAAAAAGGGATGAGTTTTGATCTTGCCATTTGGGATATCACTATTATCAATCTCTATCGGAAGGGCTTTTTGCTCATGGAGCGCTTCCAGACTTCGAGGGATAAGAGAAATGGATTTGGCATAAATCATTTCCTGGGTTCGGGTGATAGATTTTGCATCTATACGCGACCAGGACTTTTGGATAATCCGCCCTTTGGGATTGCCTTTGTCTCTAACGAGAATGGCTGACACCGCATGAGGGTCCTTCCTCAGGATTTCCCGGTAGCCCGGCATGGGTATGGGACCTGAGTCTTTATTGAAGTGGATCATCGACCAGAGTCCAAATGTCGCCTTATCAAGGTAACTTTCGTCTAACTCATCATCTCCCAAATATATCAATACCTCTAGCTCATCTTCTTTGGATTGAGATAGGTCTTTCAATAAGGATCCTGCGTCCTGCATCTCCATAGGATCTACAGACGGCTTGAATATTTTTTTATCTATTTTTCGATGCAGGGAAAGGATAGAATTATTTTTCTTTCTTTTCCCTCTTACTTCAACAGATACCAGGTTAAGGAAATCCAGGCAAAGGAGTTTTTGTACCAGACGGAACTTCCAGGTCTCGATGGTCCATGAATCGAGGAGAAGCCCTAAGCGGATAGGATCATCCATGATTAGGTGGTAACTAATTTCTTTCCTTTGTGAACGACAAAGGGCAACATGCCTCCTGTCTGTAATTTAAGAACGGAATCGGTGCTTACCCGATTTATATTGATTCGGGGCAAGGCCTCCATATGAGAGGCATGTCCCGCTAAAATATTACTCATGCGTGTTGTTACGGCTGTTTTAAAACCGGCATCTTTGATAAAATCAAATTCCCTTTGATCGGCTTCCGGAGCTTTTCCAAAAGGATAGGCAAAATGATCGACCGAACTTCCCAGATGCCCTTCTATAATCCGTTTGGAATCCATAATCTCAGGTCCCAGTTCTTCCTCTTTCAATTGCCGTAAAGGAAAGTGATTGACGGTATGTGCCCCGATCGTTACCAATTCGTCGCTCGCGAGCTCTTTGATCTGATCCCAACTCATCGCCATGCTTTCTGCATAGGCAAAGAGATCGCTTTGATAGTTCTGAAAAACCTCCTTCAATTGCTGCTCATAAGTTTCTGCCTCAAAACGCTGAGTGATCAATTTGCGGATAAGGCTAAAAGCTTCTTCTTTCTCCAGTTGATTGCTCGTAGGGAGATCATAGTTTTTCCCTTCAAAGCTGAATTGAATCTGCTTATTTTCTCTCAACATATCCTCCAGTAAATACCACCAAAGGATGGCTTTTCGATCCGGGAAATTGGTGGTTATGTAAATACAAAAGGGAATTTCCAATTCTTTGAGAATAGGATAAGCCAATTCATAATTGTCGAGATAACCATCATCAAAGGTCAGTAGAACGAATTTCTCTTTTAGCTGTCCGGAAAGCATCCGGCTATGGAATTCATCCAAAGAATAGAATTTATATCCTCTTTTTCTGAAGAATGCCACCGTTGAACGCAAATGTTCAGGACTGATCTCAAGGCTTTCGTGATTATGAATACGAGCCTGATTTCCTGGCTCCACGATTCGATGAAACATAAGGATACTCCCTATACCAGAATAGATGGGGGAAAATAATTTGTGAATGCCTAGTCCCGACATAATCGGGGCTGCATAGGAGATAATCTTTTTCTGGAGATGAGAGTTCATGAATCAGGCCTTCGCGTATGTTCGCGAGGGATAGAGGTTTTGCTTATTAAAGGTCTACGTATTGTTGTACTACTTTGGAAACGGCATATTCACTAGCCACTTTTTCCATGGTTCTATCAGCCATATCAGCCATTGCAGTTGGATTCTCAAAGGCAAAATCCAACTTCTTTTTTAAGTCCTCTGCATTTTGGCTTGCAAAGTACAGGACTTCTTCTCCGCTCAGGACAGCCTGATTTTGCGGAATATCACTACAGATCATGGGGGTACCCAAACTTCCCACTTCCAATAACATCATGGACATTCCTTCAATTTCAGAAGGAAAAATGAAGAGTTTGGCTTTGCTTACCAGGGCACTCAGCAATGTTCTGGAGCCCACATACCCCACAAATTTTATCTTTAAATCCTTTGCGGATTCTTTCAGTTGTTTTGTGTATTCCGGCAATTGATCATCTTCTCCAGCTACTACCAGTGTACCCGTAAATTTCATCTGATTCAGAGCTTTTATGAGGTGGTGGAGGCCTTTTAGGGGAATGATTCGCCTTGCTGCAAATAATAAGTATTCACCTTCTACCTGATGTTGAGCTAGCAATTCATCAGCTTCAGCCGGGTCGAATGAAGGCCCAGGCTCTACTCCATTGGGAATGTAGATTACTGGTTTCGCATATTTTTCCTCATAATAGTCTGCCTGAGGCTTGGCGATAGAAGTTTGGATGGTATTAGATTTCATGTAAATCCTTTCTACCATATGAAAATAAGTCTTCCCCAATCTGGACCATTTATCGTTCATATAGGGTAGGGCATGAGAAGTTGTTATACAGGGAGCTTTCTTCGAAATAAAAGGAATGAAAAAGGCTGCGTCTGTTTTATGGATATGAACCAGATCGAATTTCCCTTTAAACAAAAGATGCATACAACATCTGAAATAATAGAGAAATACACCGATTCCTTTGATCTTGATTTCCGGAAACTCTACCACATTTACCCCTTCCATATGAGAAGCTGCATCGGGATGTTTATAGCAGTAAATCGTGAACTCAAAATGTTCTGTCAGATGTTCCAGCAAGTTTTCAACCACGCGGCTGGTACCTCCCCGGGAAGGGAAATACTTTACCCCAAAAATGGCTATGTGTTTCTTTTGCATTGTCTTATCTGGCGATCATTAATTCTTCAAAGGATTCTACATATTCTTTGGTAATCTTATCTACTTCATAATCCTCGGCTCTTTTAAGCGATTGTTTTTGATAATGCGCCCTTACTTCATCGTCGAATAGTAATTGCAGGATCGCTTTTCTCAGGGACTCTGGATTAGCGACAGGAACCAATAGGCCATACTCCGCTTCTTCTACACTATCCTTGAGAAATTTGCCTGGATCAGAAGAAGGTTGGAGAATTTCCCTCGGGCCTGAATTACAATCCGCCGATACGATAGGCGTTCCACAGGCCATGGCTTCAATCAGGACATTGGGAAGTCCTTCTGTCTCGCTATTCAGGACAAAAATATCCGAACGACCCATGTATTGATAGGGATTTTGAACCCGACCCATAAAATGTATATAGGGTAAGACATTCAGCTTTGCCGCTTTCTGCTCCAGATTTGCCCTTTCTGTCCCATCTCCCAATACAATAAATTCTACATTGGGCACCAGTTCTCTTACCTTGGCAAAAACTTCTATGATTTCTCCCACTCTTTTCAGGGGAATAAGACGCCCCGCGAAGAGTAGATATTTTTTCTCAGGATCGAAGTTAAATACCTCCGATTCCGGTTTTGATTTTTTTCTGATTTCATCAAGGTTGTGAGGATTGGGAATGACATTGTGCTCGTTTTTAAATCCAAAACGATTGTTCCAATGTCTTCTCATCATTTCAGAAATAGAAATGATTTCATCCAGACGGGCAAAAAGGTATTTGATCAGTAAGTGATTGATCTTTCCTTTTGCATTTGTACCTATGATCATGTGATTGACTCCCTGACTTTTATGTCGGGACCCAAGCACCTGCGAAAGGGCATTCACATAGCAGGCCCGAATCAAATGGCTCTGCACGAGTTTTACGCCATTTTTCTTGACATGCTTTCTCAACTTCCTGGCTGCAACGAAAATGGAAATGAGTTTTAAGAGAGGAGAAGAAGGTTCATCTTCCTCACTGAGGTAGGTTACTTTTACGTCCTTCGGGACTTGATAAAAGTCTTTTTTCTCCAAACACAATAATTCCACCTCCATTCCGGATTTCAGGTAGGATTCCAGCAAGGTTAACGCAACTTTTTCAGCACCGCCCTCAGTCAGCGAGTTGATGAGTATTGAAATCATTTACGCGATTTAGTACACTATTGTATAGGTCCATATAGACTTCTGTCATATGGGCCAGGTTAAAATGATTTTTAATTCTTTCACGGGATTTTTCTCCCATGTCATGTGCCAGTTCGGGATTGTTGAGGAGATGCATAATGCGATCTGCCATTTCCTGAGGAGATTTCGGCTTAACAGTAAAACCCGTTTTGCCATCCAGGACTATCTCAGGGGTGCCTCCTCCCAGGGTTGCTACTACCGGTTTCCCCTGCGCCATATATTCCAAAATCGCATTTGAAATCCCTTCTCCATGTACATCGGAATTGGTAGATAATACACCAATATCGAAAATGTGGATGAGGGATTCTACGTCTTCCTGCGAACCGGTAAATATTATGTTTTTACGGTATTTTTCTTCAATGGAATCAAATACAGCTTGTTTATTCTTTCCCCCTCCTACACAAAGGAAGGCTACATCATGGCCCGCATCGAGTATTATTTTGGCAGCTGCTACATAGGTTTTGTAGTCTTTCCTATCGAAAAAAGCACCTACCATGCCTACAACCTTATTAGCCTCTACTGCAAAATCTGTACGAATTTCTTCCCGGTCTTTAAGCTTATTCAATCGACTAAAGTCAAATCCATTGTAAATACAAACAGCTTTTTCCTCAGGTATCTCATAAGCATCCAGACCCGCCTGGCTATTTCCGACAACCTTCTCACAAAATGGAAGCGCAATTCTTTTTCTGGAATATTCTTCCCGTTTCCAGCCTGCATCTTTGGGGGCATCAACCACACTTCCGTTTACCAACTTTATTCCCTGAAAGAAGGCGGCTGGTATGGCATAAATGGTCGACATATCGCCCCAGGTATGTATGAGGTCGGGTTTAAATTCTCGACAGATTTTGTAGAATTTCCTGAATACTCTAGGATCCTTTTTAGGCTTCCGTACCAATACCTGCAAGTCTATATCCAATTCGTGGACCTGCTTGTAGTGGAGCCTATCCGAAAAAACGACTAGCGTAATTTGATAAGAACCCGTACGAAGCAAGCCTTTGATTAATTCCAGCATTCTACGTTCCCTTCCGCCACGATTCAAATTGTCTATAGCCAATAAAAGCTTCATTGGAAAATTCTCAAGTATCTATATGTCTGCGGATATATCCGCCAATTTTTGAGGATTGCAGGTTTTGCTACAACCGTATGAGCGCAAATTCGCCTCTACAAGAAATCTGCTCTCTTTCGAAAGCAAAAGCTTGTCGATAGGCGAATTGGCTCATATTTAGAAAGAACTCCTGCGAGTTGCCCCGCAGCTTTATCTCATTTATACTATCTCCATTATTCCGGAGAAAGGATTTTCAGTTTCCTGTGGGTCTCCTGAGGAATTTATATTCCCTCATCTAGACCTTGTTTCCTTAAGACTTTGGCTGTTGATTCAACCATTCATCAAGAAATAAGAGGGTCCAGATTTTGAAATTGAAATCTCTCATTCCCGTTTGATGATCATGAATGATCTTTTTCACATAAGTAGGTTCCAGGAATTCGTATAGTGGGCTATTTTTAGACATAAGGCGATCATTCATATAATCATTCAGATCGCTTTTGAACCACAACTTCAAGGGAACTCCAAAGCCCTGCTTCTTATGGAAAAGGATAGAATCGGGTAAATACTTTCTCATGGCTTTTTTGAGAATGTATTTCGTGGATTTTCCTTTCAGTTTATATTTAGTGGGTATTTTAAAACTCAGTTCTGCAAACTCATGGTCCAGAATTGGAACCCGGGCTTCCAGGGAGTTTTGCATACTTACTCTATCTACTTTCGTCAGGATATCATCTACCAGCCAGGTGCGCATATCCAGCTCCTGCATCTGGAAAATGAGGTCCTTTGAACTTCCTGCGCGCAGGATTTCTTCCTTATAGGATTCAGAAGGATTGTTTTTGATTGCATTCCAGAAATTGGGTTTATATAGTTTCTCCCGTTCTGTCTGGTGAAATTTTGAGATATAAGCACTCACGCTATCCTTGGGTCGGGAAAGGTAATAAGTGATTCCTTTTCCTTTTACCTTGGCTGGAATGGCTCTATGAAGGGCACCGAATACATTTTTACTGATGGCATCCGGGAGCATATTGTACTTCTGGATTTTGTGAGCCATAGGGTAGTGGTCATAGCCCGCAAATAATTCATCTCCTCCATCCCCTGAAAGAACCACAGTCACGTATTCTCTGGCGAACTTGGAGACATAATAAGTCGGGATAGCCGATGAATCAGCAAAAGGTTCATCATAGGCGCTTACCAGTTTGGGCAAGAGTTCTATAGACTCCGGCTCTACGATTTTCTCGTGATGGTCCGTTTTATACATGGCGGCTACATCACGGGCATAAGGAAGTTCGTTGAATGCCGCTTCTTTGAATCCGATCGAGAAAGTTTTGATCGGCTGCTCAGAAAATTGAGACATAAGGGCCACAACGGAACTGGAATCTATTCCCCCACTCAGAAATGCCCCTAAAGGCACATCGCTGACCATGCGCATTTCGATGGATTCTTTCAGTTTGTTTTCAATCAACTCACACCACTCATCTTCTGAGATGCTATCATCGGGCTCGAAATTGATGTCCCAGTATCGTTTGATCACCGGTTCTCCTCCTGCTTTTATTTCGAGGGTATGTGCCGGTTCCAGTTTTTTGATCTTTTTATAGATGGTCTCATCAATGGGGGTATATCCATAGGTGAGATAATAGTCCATAACATGGATGTCTATTTCGCGAGAAACATCATCTGCCTGAAGGATGTTTTTAATCTCAGAGCCGAAGAGAAATCTGCTTCCATCCAGGTAGTAGAAGAAAGGCTTGATCCCAAATCTATCTCTTGCACAGAAAAGTTTCTTATGCCGGTCATCCCAAATGGCAAAGCCAAACATTCCTCTCAACTTCTTTACACAATCGGTCCCGTACTCTTCGTAGAGATGAACGATGGTTTCCGTATCTGTATGGGTTTTAAATCTATGGCCTTTTGCCTCAAGATCTTTGCGGAGCTCTTTGAAATTGTATATCTCTCCATTAAAGATGATCCAGATGGTCCCATCTTCATTGGTGAGAGGTTGGTGACCACTATGAAGGTCGATGATACTTAACCTGCGAAATCCAAGTCCAATATTATTGTTGAGGTAAAATCCTTCATCGTCTGGTCCACGATGGATGATTGGATGAGCCATCCGTCTAACTTCAGATTCTTGGACTTGATAGGCAGGGTCGAAGTGCAATGTTCCACAAATCCCACACATATATTTCTCTATGCTTTTTTTTTATTTTTTTAATCAAATTTTCAATAGGCTTTCAAAATCCGGACAGTTCAAATGAAAAAATCCCGGGACAAAGCATACATTGTCCTGAGCGTTCAGCTTGACTGAATCCATTAGGAGGAATATGTTGAATGCGCTTCGATATGAATCATAATTCATCCTCAATAAGATGTTGATAATAATTCTATAAGCCGCAGCATTTTCCCTCCTATCCTAATACCTAAAGAACTGAATTTGCCTAATCCTTGCTCATAAGGTAAACCCGAAAAATCATATTTCACTTTCAGCATGTTTCAACTGGTAATTTTCGGCACTCATCAGCACTTTTGTTTAAGATTTAGCCTGGAATTACTTGCATTTCGATATTATCGAAGAATCCGAAGCTTCCGGGCATTCGAATTTATTTTTCTGTCTGTTAGGCTTAAATAGATAAGATCAGGGATTTTATCTCCTTGCCGAATACCGGAAAGTCGAAAGACGCTTTGCCGAAAGCTTTCCCATTTGCTCCAATTTCCCTGGCTTTTTCGGGTTCATCTATGACAAACTGCATCTTTTCTTTATAGGCTTCCGGATCATAGGAGTCTGAAATCAGTGCGTTTTCTCCATCGGTAAAGTAGTGTTTCACTTCTCCAACATTTGTACTGATCATAGGATTTCCGGAGGCCAGGTATTCTCCTATTTTATGAGGAAAACGAGCGGTATCCTGAATATTGAAGCGTAAGGGTATGAGCAATGCTTTAGCATTGAGGTACTTTTGTACCAAATTGTCATAGGGTAATTTCGTAAAGAATTTTATCCTTTCGCTCACAGGACTTTCGGCAATCCGAGCTTTGATCAACTCCTTGCTTTCATCCTGTCCGCCTACAACCAGATAGAGATAGTGATCTTTATTATCTAATTGCTCGAAAACCTCCAGAATAAAGTGGATAACTGCTGAATATTCAGCTGCTCCACAATAGAGAAAGTACTTATCTTCATTTCTTTCTTTGGGGATTTCAAAACGAGAGAATTCGGCAATGATTGGAACCTTCAGTATAGGCTTCTTTACCCCTTTTATGTTTAAGAAATCAATGAGATGATTGCTGATGGGTAAGAGAGCATCCGGCATTCTGAGCCCTATATTCTCCAGCAAATAATCCTGGGTCCTCTCCAGGAAGTTATTTCTTTGAGGTAGTGAGGAATTCAATTCTACATAGGGATAGAGAAATTTGAATCCCAAAACGATAGACAGGATACGATATATGAAAATATCACTAAACTCCATGCTATGAACGATAGCAGCATCCAGTCTTCCTGCTCTTTTGTACTTCCACAGCAGGGCGATTTCCTTTAGCCAGCCATCAATCTTTTTCAGGTTTCTTTTCAGGAATCCTTCTGGCCGATGAATAGACCCAACTGTATACACATATTCAATTCCCTGGTGATTGCCACTAGGGGGGAAATCTTGGCCTTCATCCGGATAGAAGCATCCTTTTTTGGAAATCACAGTAACGTCCACATTCGCAGAGAGCAGGGCTATCCCAATCAGGCGAATTTTTTCGATCGCCGCCATCCCTACCGGAAACCCATGCGTTTCTCCTACCTGGACAACATGTAACTTCTTTGATTTCATTCTCTTTACTATGCGCTAAAATGAATGCGATTATGGCTAATGAATATTATTTATTTAGACCAAATCCCCTTGTCTTTTCCATTGAGAATCTTTCGCACCTGTATCGGAGCTATGATAGCATTAGGGATAAGACTTACAATTGTTCCTAATATGATGCCAAGCATTCCCATCTCCAGCGTTTTTGTAAAGAAATAGGAGAGAGGCAGATTCAAAATGGCTGCCGAGATCATCGCGATCATTTGTAATTTGATCTTACTGGTCCCATTGAGTACCAGGTTAAAGACGTTTACCCAATTGGTCATACAAACAGAAATCCATATAAAAACCGAGACCATAAAAGGAAAGTCTATCACCTTGTCTGGTTCCAGCCATTTGTTGATCCAGTAGTAGTAAACAAAGTCGGATAATAAGACCATGACACCCCCAAGTGCGACTGTGCCCAACCATATTTTAACAAGATTTTTGATGATACTATCCATCCATTCTCTGTCCCCTTTTTCATAAGCTTCTATATATGCGGACCAGAGTTGATTGGTGACAATCACAAAAAACATGAGGAGAATACTGAAATAGCGATAGGGCTCAGAATAAATGATCACAGAGTCCACCCCGATCAATTGGGTAATCAGGATATTGTTGGTTTCATAGATAATGATCATGGCAATCCTGATCACCAGAAACATACCTCCCAGGCTGAGTAAAGCTTTTAAGTAGTCTTTCTTTAAATACCTGAGGGAAGGTGCATATTTTCGGAGTTCTCCCCGGAAAAAATAAACGCCTACAAGCATGGGGATTATGCCAAATGTAAAGCTTTTGGCTGCTCCAAAAAGGACGAGGGAGGATTCTGTAAAATAGATTAAGCCCAGTAAAACCAGAAGAAAAGCGACTTTTGTGACGGTATTATAGAGGTCAACTTTTGCGGTTTGTTGGAGGGCATTGAATATTTCGTAGATCAGGGCGGTTACAAAACGGAGGGCGAAAGCTGCAAAAACCAGGATTGCCAGCATGCGTATTTCGCTTTCCATGCCCGGATCTGTATTGGCGATCGTGGACCAGGGAATATAGAAACTGGCAAAGACAAAAATGATTGCCAGGGAGCCAAAAATTGCGGAAAGCGCCCCATAAGCTGTACTCACATAGGCTTTTGCTTCTTCATCATCATCCCGTGCAACGGCCGACCCAAATTTATTCTTCATCCCATTGCCTATCCCCATATCAAAATCAGCCGTCCAGTCCATGAGTCCGGATATCAGAATAAAGATTCCAAAGTGGGTCTGGTCGAGGTATTTTAAGGATAAAGGAGAGACCGCGAATCCAACGGCAATGCCTATGCCTCTATATAAAACTGCAAGGAGTATGTTTTTTTTTGCTCGAACGGTCCGCTCATGTCCATCACCGATCAGCTTTTTGATTTTCAGGAAAATATTCATACCCTCTCAATAACTCTCTCTTTTGTTGGTACTACTTTTTTAGGTTTAACAGTAATGCTTCCCTCGATTTCCTGAAGGATTTCCGGCCGTCTTCTAATTCCCATAGCCAGTCCGAAATGTATGGCAAGGGGAAGTGAAATATATTTATCGAATAAAAGGGTGTTGGTTCCGTTTGCGACTGTGTAGAGAAGTGCGATTAGGAAAGGAATGGCAAAGAATTGATGCCTGGGCAATAATTTGCCGAAATAAATGATGCTACTAAAGTTGAACAGAACGAAAAAGACGAAGGCTGGAATCCCAAAGTAAAACATCGTTGATAGGTATCCGCTATGCAAATCTCCTTCTGCTGCACTGGCCCGTTCCCTACTTTGGGTGACCTTTAGCATTTCATTGAAATAGGTCTTGGTTTGTGTACTTCCATAGCCTACAAAAGGGCTCTTGCCTATATTATTCATCACCATGCCCCAATAACCCAGGCGGCCATCTGGCTTTTCAGAAAGCCGTTGTTTTACCAGGGTAGAGTTCATGATTTGCCTGGAAAATATCAAGCTGATGGCTATGAGCACAATCATGCCGCCAATGCTTAGGAAGGCGAGGACATCATATCGAATTTTTGCGATTTTGAAAATATAGAGGGCCATGATCAGGCTCAAAATCAGCCAGCTCATTCTCTGAAAAGAAATGAACACTCCCACAATAAAAATGGCCATCAGGATGTTGCGAAGCATCATTCGTTTGACATAAATCATGGTCCAGCAAAGGGCGATGATTACAAAGTAGGCATAGAAATATTCATTGGTAAAGGTACCATTGGCTCTCAAAAGGGGGCCAAATGCAATTCTATAGTCTCCGATCCGCATCGCGAGTGGATCGATGACAAATTGATACATAGCTATAAAGGAGGCAATCACTGCTCCTGAAATCATGCTGATTCCAATTAGTCGCATCAATTCCTTGCTTGCATATTTTTTTATGGTCACGTAGATGATCAGAATGTATAACTGATACATACTGGTTACAATCACTTCTTTCAATTCCAATTCATCCAGGTGAAAGAATTGGGAAATGATGTTATAGACCACCAGGCAAAAGAGCCATATTTCAAACCAGGCATAAGATTTTGGACCATCATTTTTCTCACTATTTAATTTTCGCTTGAAAAAATGATCGACAAAAAGTATGGCCGAGAAAGCAAAAAACAGGAGCCTTGAGGGCTGGAACTCAAAACCCGGAGCCGGTATGGTATAGGCATAATCATACTCACCGGTCAATAGGAAATGACAAGTGAGGAAAGCAATTAACTTTTGTAAAAGTGTGCCTTTGCTTTTCCATACAAAATAAATAGTGAGCAGAGACATCGCTACCAGGGCAAGCATAGTAGCAGTTGAGAATTCCAATTCCTCCGGAGATGGAAGATCACTCGCCCCTGCAGCAATCGCATCGCGAATAGCTGACTCTACATCTACTATAGGCCCCTGGGGGACCTTCTCAACTTGTTCGTCCATCTGAGGTCTCTCTTAGTTTTTTAGCAACTGTCAGGCTAAAATTGAGCTTTGCTCTATCCAGGCTTTGAATTTGGTCAAACCTTCTTCAAAACTGGTTTTGGGTTCATATCCCAAAAGGGTCTTTGCTTTCTCAATATCTGCATATGTTTGAGGTACATCACCCGCTTGTTCTGGCAAGCGATTGATAATCGCTTCTTTCCCAAATACTTTTTCTATACCAGCAATCATATCGGCCAGGCTGATGGTTCTGGCGGAAGCCAGATTGATTACTTCGTACATGCTTTTATCGTATTCCACGGCTCTCAATATGCCATCGACTATGTCCATGACATAGGTATAATCTCTTCGTGTACTTCCGTCTCCAAATACAGGGATCTCCTCATTATTGAGAATCTTGTGCACAAATTTATGGATAGCTAAGTCCGGTCGTTGTCTTGGGCCATAAACGGTAAAGAAGCGTAGCGCTATGAACCTGATGTCATACAGATGACTGTAGACATGTCCCAGCAACTCTCCACTGACTTTGGTGCTGGCATAGGGACTGATGGGCTGTAATACCCGATCATTCTCACTCCAGGGTACATTGGGATTGATTCCATATACGCTGCTGGAAGAACTGAACACGAACTGTTTGATATTTCTTTGTCGGGCGAATTCCAGCAAATTCTGGCTGCCATTGACATTGACCAGTTGGTATTCAAGTGGATTTGCGATTGAGGGGCGTACGCCTGCTTTTGCTGCCAGATGTACAATGAGATCTATACTTTCATCTAATCCTGCCAATAAACTTTCATCTCTGATATCCCCTTCAATGAAATGAAAATCTTCAAAAGCCTGATTGATCCTAACATTTGCCATTTTGAGGGTTTGATCATAGTATGGATCCAGATTATCTATAACTGTGATCTCCCATCCCTCTTGAAGCATCCTTGAGCAAAGATGACTACCTATGAAGCCTGCACCGCCAGTGACAAGTGCATGTCCTTTTTTATTTCCCATTAACGTAAATAAACACGATTTCTATTTTCGAATCTTCTTCTTTATGTCTTTGATCTTTCTGGAATCGCGATACTCATAATTGTTATATCCGTACTTGAATGCTTCATCTTTAACATCATTGAAAATGATGTACATGTTCTGAAGATTTCCTCTCTGGCGGATCTTGTCGATGTCGTGTAGATACTGCAGTTTGGAATACTTTCTTCTCACTACAAAGAGATGAATATCAAAGTATTTGGATATCAATAAGTAATCTGAAACCAGGCCGATCGGTGGAGAATCGAATATGATATAATCATACTCATCTCTCAGATCATTCAGGATCGTTTTTAGTTTTGGGCTTGTAAGGAGTTTATGTGGGTTCCCATCTATTGGATAAGTTGGGATATAATGTAAGTTTTCAATTTCTTCATGCTCATAGATGATCTCATTGATAAATTCAATCTCACCTCTGAGGTAATTTACCAGACCTTTCCCTTTCACCCGCTCAATGTCTTCTACCAAACTCGGATTCCTCAAGTCTGTATCTACCAGGAGAATTTTCTTTCCTCCTTCGGCAAAAATCATCCCGAGATTTGTAGCGCAAAAGGTTTTTCCTTCACCTGGGATAGTTGAAGTAACCCCGATGATATTGTTTTGACTATTGGGAAGAAGGAATTGGAGGCTGGCACTCAGGTCGCGAAAGGATTCTACCAGTTTCCATTTATGCTCATCTATAATCTTTCCATATTTATCCATCCCAAAATGTCCAATGCTGGAAGCAACCGGGATGCCCGCATATCTTTCGATCTGATCTATAGTCAGGATATGTTCACTTACTGAACTGGATACTACGATAAAGCCAAGCGGTATGAAGATTCCTACCAAAAGACCTAATAGGTAAATCAACATTTTCTGCGGGGCAACCGGACCATCGCCCTGCATACGCGGGGTATCAATGACCTGGGTGTCGGGCATTTCGTTTACCTGGGCAATCTCAATTTTGGTCAATTGTTGTTTGAGATAATTATAGGTGTTGGAGTAAGAGTCTCTATCTCTTTCAAGTTTCACCAGATTTCTCTCATTAGAAGGAAGTCGGCTCAGTTTAGAGCTTTCCAGGCCTATCTGTTTTGATTTCTCATCCAGGGTTAACTCGGATTGTCTAACCAGGCTATTGATATTATCTGCTATTGTCTGTCTGGCCTGAGCTATTTCTTTGTCCAAAGAAATGATGTCCATACTCTTTTCCCCTTTGAATTGAGCACTTCTATTTCTTTCCGCATACTTTTTTCTCAAATCAACGAGAGCGTCATTTAAAACAGGATCATTGATGCCCTGTGTAGAGGGCATGACTACACTATTGATCCCAGAGGTATCTTTTAATTCCTCCAGGACAGATCTATAATAGAGATTATTTAATTCCAGTTTACCTCTTTCCCCTTCTAAGACATTGATCCTGTCAAGGGATAAAGTGGCTGTTCGAGAAATATCAATGGCTCCTTTGTCCCTTCTGTAGTTTTCCAATTGACGCTCAGCGGTATTAAGATTTTCACCAACCTGAGCCAAACTTTCTCTTATATAATCTATCTGTCCGGAACCGACACTTTTTCGTCTATTCAACTGGGACTGAATGTAATTTTTTGTCAGGGCATTTAGAAAATCAATTTCTTTTTGAACCACTTCCCCTCTTATGATCATTTGAATAATACTACCCTGTAGATCACTTTGGGCGACATCCAATTTGTCTATATATCCCTGTGCCAGATCTTCTACACTATGAAGAGAGAAAAAGAGATCTATGCCTTTAAACTCAGCCATGCTGACCCGGTAAGAAGGCTTATTTATGGTGAAGCGGAAAAAGTCATGAAGTACTTCCTGGCCAAATTGATAGGTCCCGCTAAAGTCCAATTCCTGTTTTACTTCTCTGGAGCTTTTGCTAACAGGATTGTACACATAAAATTCATTGGAATTGACATTCAGTCTGTATTCACTCTCAGAGAGAATTTCAACATTATACATAATGTCTATGGCTTGAGAACTGGTTTCGTTTTGAATCACTTCAAAAGGGAAGTATCCATATTCTTCCCTGCTTTTCATGCCATCTTCCGTATGGTAGCTCACATTAAAACCAAGTTCATCGACGGTTTTGAGAATCAAATTGAAAGATTTAATTACGCCGATTTCATTGACCAGGTTCTTTTCTGCATCTATGGTACCAATTGCTTCAGCACTACTTGGGTCAGTACCTATTGTACGTGAGCTTGCACTTACGTCCATCAGCAAACTGGTTGCCACTTCATATGTCGGAGGAGCATATTTTGCGTACAGGTAAGCCAAAGCCATACAAGCCGGGATACAGATTGCGAAATACAATTTGTTTTCCCAAATCCTCCTCAGAAAGCCTTTGATATTGATTTCTGAAGATTCACTTCCAAGTACAATATTATTTTGATCCATTTTTTTGTAATACTGAAATCCTGATAGCAAGTATTTTAAGGATTACTCCGCAACTCTAGTACCAGATTTATAATTAGGGTTGCTGCAGTAACAGCCGAGAAGAATACACCTAGAGAAGTTGAACTGACTTCAAAGGCTTTTGGTTTGATGGGTTCAACATAAACAACATCTCCCGGCATGAGATAATAATAGGGCGAATGCAATGCCACAGGACTACTTAAGTCAATATAAGCACTGATAGTTCCCGTTTCACTTTGCCTGATGATCTGGATTCTGGTCCGATCAGCAAAGTTTGTCATATCTCCAGCCTGACCAATCATTTCCAGTAGGCTATTTTTATCATTGTACATATACTGTAGTCCCGGATTTTTAACTTCTCCAAGGACCGTTACTCTTAAGTTGGCCAATTTTACCTGGGTTGAAGCTAATTCCATATGGGGCTTCAAGGCCAGATTGAGGGTATCTCTGAGTTCCCAGGTGCTGAGACCATTGGCTTTTACCTTTCCTATAATGGGCAGATCAAGGTATCCTTCTGAATCTACAATATAACTTACATAATATACGGATTCTGGATTAAAGTTTAGCTGTCCATTGGCTTGTTCTGAGACACCAAACTCACGATTGAGAAATTCCTGGGTAGAGCCATCAAAGGCATTAATCTTAATCATAAGATTGTCCAGGGGCTTTATTTTATAAACAGGTGGTGTAGGTGGGGGGCTGGTTTCCAAGTTTGCCTTTTGCTGCATCATTAGCAGTTGATTATGGCTTACACACCCTTGTGCACCGTATAGAACGCAAAGTGATAGTACGAATCTAAATACGAATTTCATGAATACAATAGCTGAGGGCACTACTCCTTGCGTTTTTGATCAAACATGCAGATTTACGTTCTGCGTGCATGAGAAAATCAGTTTCACTCATGCATGTTACATACAGCTTCAGGAAGTGCCCTGAATATTTTCCTAATCTTGTCTTAAGAACGAATTGATAATCCCCTGTAAATTAAAAAGAATTAGAAACGGATTACTATCCTATTAGGGGTTCAGAACAAACATATGCCTGAGCGGTAATATTTGCATAATTAAATGGATATTTTCCTTATTTAGACGGTCCGCTGAAATTTGTTAAATGAATTCATATCAGGATTTTGAGAATCCTGGCCTTCAAAAGCTTTTTGAAGTTCTGCCTCAAGGGCTTCAAGTCTGGATTTGGTTCTGCCTCTTTGTACGACCATTTCCCTTTCCATCTCAGCTAATTTCTTTCTCAAGGCCTCCTGGTCTTCTAATTGCGCCTGTGCAGACTCCAATTGTTCTGCCAGACTTGCTTTCTCCTGCTCAACAGATTTTAGCTTCTCAACAAATTTTCTAGCCTCTTTAGAAGCGACCAATTGCTCTTTGCCATTTCCACTAGCAACTCCAGAATGTTTGAACTCTTTCAATGCTCGGTCCTTTTCCCCCAATTTGATCTTTAGCGCACGAATCACCTCATTCTTGCCTGCGATCATTTTCTGAAACTTATCATCATCTCCAACACTGGGTTGATTTTCCTCCAGTACCTGAACCTTCTTATTTAGCTCGGATTTTGAATGGATCATCTCCTTCATTTCTCTCTCCTTCGCCTGCAATTCCGTTTTCATAATATTGAGGCGTGTTTGGAGAGCTGCAATATTGGCTTGTCTTTCATCAGGCTCCTGGTTCTCATTTGCCTGATTGGCAGCGTGCAACTTCTCTCTTTGTGAATCCAAACGTTTATTCAACTGATCAATCTCTTTTTCTTTTGAGCCTAATTCAGTTCTGTATTTTTGGATTTTATCTTCTCGATTGGTGATTTCCCTATTGAGGTTGCGAATGGTGGTATGCAGATCGGATAAGGTTTCGTCCTCTGATTCTTTTTCTGTGGAAAGAACTTCCAATCTTTTTACCTGAAGCCCTAACTCATTGGCGCGTGCTTCGGCTACATTCCTTTCTGCAACATATACTTCCAGTTTTGCCTTGGCATCATTCAATTCGAAATTGACCTGATCATAGTCCTGACTCAGAACTTTTTTAACTTCTCGCAAAGAGGTGAGTTCGTCTTCCAATTGGATGATGTGCTCATCTCTTCCTTTCAGCGCCAAGCCTATATCAGCCCAACGTGAAGTGCTTAGGTCCAATTTGGCTTTCAGTTCAACAATCTCATTTTCGGAACCTTTAATAGATTCATTCAAACTGCTGATCATGCCTTCTTTTTCCTCTACTTTTTTATTGAGGTTGAAGATCGCATTCAGATTATCCTCTATCTTCTTCTTGGAATCCTTTAGGTCAGAGTCTGTTTTGACATAAATATCCTTCAAACGAGCCAATTCTTTGGCCTTTTCTTCAAGATCCCTCTCCTGGATACCAATTTTCTTTTGCTGATCTACGATTTGATTTTTGTGTTCGTGTTCAGCGGTTCTTTGCTTTTCAATAACTCCACTAAGATCGAGTAATCGGATCTTGCTTTTTTCAAGCTCTGGAAGGGCCCGATCCAATTCGTGAGTTTTATCTTTCAGCTTTTGCCTTAACTCTTCTTTGTACTTATTGTTTTCCAGCAATTTGTCCGAAAGATTTTGCTTTGCCTGCTTTTCGATCTGAAATTTCTCGATATTCTCTTGAATCTCTTTGTCTTTCAGGCGCAACTGGGTTTCTAGTTGCCCGATCTTTTCATTGCCTGTATTGATATCATCATTGAGACCTTTGATCTTTTCTTCCAGATTTAAAATCTGTTTTTCATGTGAACGATAGATGTTTGCTGCATCCAGTTTTTGTTGATTAATCTCCTTTTTTAAGAGAAGGATTTCATCTTCTTTAACTTTAATCGTTCCTTCACTTTTCTTCAAAGCGAGCTCAAGACTCAACACTTTATCTTTAAGGGAATTCAAATCCCCTTTGAGTTTCATGTTTTCCGTCTCTCTTTCCGAGATCCGGTCATTTTTCTCAACCATCTTGTCTCCCAACTCCGCAATTTCGCCTTCACGGGATTTAAGATTTTGCTCCAACTCCTGTACCTCCAGTTCTTTTACTTTCAGGCGAACGTTAATAGCCTTCAGTTCGAGGATGCGATCATTGAGATTTGCTTCAGATTCAGAGGCCTGTTGGTTTAGTTTCTCTTTGTCCTTTTCCAGCTTTGAAATCTTGTGCTCTCTGGCGTCTACCTTGCTATTAAGGTTGTCCAATTCAGCCAAATGAACTTTCAACTCATCATTGTGCTTAAATTGACGCTGTTTGATTTCATCTTTTAGCTCTTCAATCTTTTCATCCCTTTCCTCTATATCCTTCCCAAGTTTAACATCAGACTGGACACGCTCATCTTTATATTCCGCAAATTCCTGGTCTTTATTGATGAGGAGATCCTGCTGAATTTTATAGCGGGTATGGAGTAGCTCCATTTCCTGCTTCAAGCTGTTTTTCTCTCTTTCAATCTCTTCCAGACTAGTTACATCTTCTGCTTGTTTGCTAAGCTCCTCATCCTTTTCCAGAAGAAATGCATCTTTTTCCTTCAATTTATTTTGAAGCAATTCGATTTGTTTCTTCAGAAGGTAGGCTCCTTCCTTCAGGTTTTGTTGCTGATTACTGGCTTGTTCAACTTCCTCTTGCTTCAGCTTTAGCTGCTTTTCAAACTCGAGTGCATTGGCCAATTTAGACCTGAGTTCAATCAACTCCTGGTTCCTGTCACTCAACTCTGTTTCCAACATCGAGACTTTATTGATTTGCTCATGCAAACCCAGAATTTCAGCATTCTTGGTCTCCAGATCATTTTCGTATTGATTGGTTTTAATCAACCTGATCTTTAATTCGCTGATTTCCTGCTCTTTGCTGGAAAGTGTTTTTTCCAGATCACCGATCTTTTTGATTTCAGACCGAAGTTCAATCAATTCTTTTTCTTTGGCAGCAAGTATAATCTTAAGATCTGAAGTTATCTTGGATTGCTCCTGAAGCTTTTCCAATTCCTCAGTTGTGTTCTCAAGATTGAGCTGGACTTCCTCAGAATCTTTGATTTCAGTTTTGAGGTTTTCTATTTCCAGTTCTTTTGACTCCAGAATTTTTTTGAGGCGCTTGATCTCTCCTTCAGTTTCTCTTACCCTGAGATTAGATTCTTGCGCTCTGCGATTGCTTTCGTCAAAAGAATGAGCCATTTTTTCATATAGCTCATTTTGTTTTCTGAGCCTTGATTTAAGCTCATCAAGTTCTCTGTTATCCGAACTATGATTGGAAAAGGAATTTATTTCCTGATTTATTTCCAGACTTCTGTCATCTACCTTACCTGTGAGTTTGAGGGTAGAATCTGAGGGACCTGAGAGATTGTCTTTATCATCTTCCAGTTTGTTGTAGCGAAGATCACTGTCATAATCTCTTTTACTTACCGGAATTTGTATTCTTGCGAGGGTTTTGTTCCAGTCAGCCAGGCGCTCAGAAGGATTGATGCTAAAGTCCTTCATTCTCCTTTGGCTACCCTTGATCATAAATTTATAATCTGTCAGGTGACTGGTATTTCTTCTCACAATAAAATTACCCAGAGAAAGATCATTTTCCAGAAAATCCAGAACGAAGTCATTATATAAGTACTTACCCAAAAGGAAAACCTGCTTTATCCCCATTGATTCCAGTCTTTGGGGAGAAAGTTTTTCTTTGAGGTATTCAGTAGGAAGATTGTTTTCCTCGATTGGGAGGAAACTTCCATTTACTTTACGTGGATTGTGGAAGTATAATAAGCTGATATAATTGTCCAGAGCTTCTAAAACAATACAAGGCTCCGAAATTATTTCATCATAATGCGATTCCATATAGATATGGTAGCACCAGGCTATCAATATGGACGATAGAGAGGCTTACGCCATCCCTGCTTATTACTTCTTGAATTTGAGCCAGTTCCGCTGCTGGTCGGTCATTGGGATAGAGAATAGACAAGCTAATCTCCTGGGGCATGGCTTCCCCATTTCTTTTGACAAAGTATCTGTATTCATTGAGGATTTCGTCCAGATTTTCCCGGAGTGCCTCAGCCGGAGTGCGATATCCGAATTCAATGAAAGGGTTGCCGTCTACTTCAAGAAATTCGGTAACTCTTCCAGATACACCAACTAGTAGCTTTTTACGTGTGAATATTAAACTGATCATTATAAATCCTATTTCCCTGTACCTAATAGACCGACAATTTTCCGAATAAACTTACATTATCCTAGTTGCAGAATCTTAATCGCGTACAATGATGCACCAATTGTCTGCATTAGTACCTATTCGGAAATATCTATAAAGCAATAATCCCTCCAACTTGGCATTTTCCGAAAATTAAAAATGAATTTTATTGACCCTCTTTACTATTTTGAGGCATTATTGATAATCATACTATAAGATGAATGCCATAACTTTCCATAAGCAATATAAAATAGGCACTGAAAAAGTTTCGGACCCTGTTATTTTGGATCAAAGAGATGCTATCGTAAAAGTTAAATTTGCAGCACTATGTGGATCAGATCTACATGTGTATCGAGGGCATGAGAAGGGACAGGATCCCGGGACGGTAATGGGACATGAATTTGTGGGAGAAGTTGTGGAGCTGGGGAAAGAGGTGAAAAATATTCAAAAAGGGGATTGGGTAGTTTCTCCATTTACTACCAACTGTGGCAGATGCTACTACTGCCGGATCGGTTTGAGTTGTCGCTGCGAAGAAGGACAATTGTTTGGATGGGTATCAGGAGGCAAAGGTCTTCAGGGGGCACAAGCCGAATATGTAAGGGTTCCTCTTGCAGACTCCAGTCTGTTAAGTTTTTCTAAGGATTTGCCCGCAGAGCAAGTGTTGTTTTCGGGTGATATCCTTTCCACAGGATATTATTGTGCCAGTAGAGCAGATTTACAATTAGATGAGTTAGCGGTAGTAATTGGGTGTGGGCCAGTGGGCTTGATGAGTATACTATCTGCCCGCGAACTGGGAGCGAAGAAAGTAATAGCGATAGATGCTGTTCCCGAAAGACTAGCCATCGCAGAGAAGTTTGGCGCAATCGCTGTAAATTTTAAGGAAGAAGACGCGATTGAGCAAGTAAAGGAGCATAGTGAGGGTAGGGGAGCCAGTTCGATAATGGAAGCAGTAGGGGCTTCTTCTGCTGGTCGTCTGGCCTTTGATATAGCGCGCCCAGGAGCTACTATTTCGACAGTAGGTGTCCATACCAGTAATCATATCGATTTCTCACCGGTAGAGGCTTATGATAAAAATATAACGTATCGGATAGGAAGGGCGCCTGCGAGAGCATATATGGACAAAATGATCCATTTGATCGCAAGTGGGAAGTATCCCATAGGAGAGATCGTTTCTCATAGATTGGCCCTGGAAAATTCAGTCCATGCATATGAGATTTTTGATCAAAAGAAAGAAGCTTGTCTCAAGGTTGTTTTTGACATGAAATAATATCTAACACCGTTATGAATGGAGTCCAAATAATAGGCTCCTGAAAATAGAGCCTATTATTTTTTCTTTATTCTGCGGCTTCTTCTACACTTACAACCTTACGAGTTTTCTGGTTGTAGGTACGTGTAGTGAATTTAACCGTTCCTTCAGAAAGAGAGTAGAGGGTATGGTCTTTTCCCATTCCAACTCCTTCTCCGGCTCTAAATTTTGTTCCTCTTTGGCGAACGATGATGTTGCCAGGAATTACTTTTTGTCCACCGTAAATCTTTACGCCAAGGCGTTTACTTTCTGATTCACGTCCGTTTCGGGAGCTACCTCCCCCTTTCTTATGTGCCATGAGTATTTGGTATTAGGTGTTAAAAAAGGAATTACCCTTTGATAGCTTCAACTTCAATTTGAGAAAGCGCTTGACGGTGTCCGTTTTTTACGCGGTAACCTTTGCGTCTTTTTTTCTTAAAAACGATGATTTTATCATCTTTTAGGTGATCCAGTACTTTCACGGAGACACTCGCACCTTTAACAAAAGGTTTGCCTACGGCTACCTTTCCGTCATTGTCTACAAGAAGTACTTCTTTAATCTCCACACTTTCACCGGGCTCCTGCTCCATACGATTTACGTAAAGCTTCTGGCCCTGCTCTACTTTGAACTGATGTCCTTTGATATCTACAATTGCGTACATATTGCTATTCAAATTTTGAGTGTGCAAAGATAGGTAAAAAATGCATACATACAAACCTATCTGATGCTCTCAGAAAATATTTTGATATTGCTTTCGAATGTTACTCAGGCTTAGCTGATAAGCTTAGTTGTTATCGCTCTTCTCTGCGGTCTCAGATTGAGGAACAAAGTTGAGGGATGCCGAATTTATGCAATAGCGCAATCCGGTAGGTCTTGGCCCATCTGGAAAGATGTGTCCCAGGTGAGATTCACATCGATTACAGTGAACTTCGGTTCTGACCATTCCATATGAAGTGTCGCGATCTTCTCCTACATGTTCTTCCTGTATGGGTTCATAAAAACTGGGCCAGCCCGTTCCTGACTTAAACTTGGTGTCAGAGGCGAACAATGGAAGTCCACAAGCTACACATGTGTAGGTGCCTTCAGTTTTGTTGTCCCAATATTTACCTGTGAAAGCTCTTTCAGTTCCATGACCTCTGGCAACTCTAAATTGCTCAGGAGTCAAAAGTTCTTTCCATTCTTCTTCTGTCTTGACGACCTTTTCAATAGATGATGATGTCACAGCGGCTGATTTTTTTTGTGAGGACTTTGTGGTGGAATTCTGGGCACAGGCGCTAAACATGCCAAAGCAGAGGGCCAGACTCAGAATTTGATTGATGATTTTCATATTAACATTATAAGTTTCAGAACTTATGCAAATTGGGCAATAGTTCTTTTCCTATATGTAAAATAAGTGATATTTAGGCCTTTTTGTTTTGTAGTAACTTTTTCAGACCGGGAGAAAGGGCTGCTTTTTGCTTATTCTTGCCGAAAAACCAGTATGCGGGTTGGAAAAAACTCAACAATAACAGGATCAAAATCGCACCGGATGCGCCAAGAATCCAGCTGTTTATTCCCTCAATTCTGTAAGGGGGAGTATTGCTGCTATCCTTCAATGCAATTCGGTAAAAATTATCGAGGGTATTGATCTCAAGAAGTTGAGGGATGGCCTCTCCTTGTATACTTAGATAAATTGAGTCTGAGTAAGTAGAGTCATAGCTGTTTTTTCGGGGATTGAAATAGTACAAACTCAGGGGAGGTATGCGATAATCTCCAGCTTGAGAAGCGACGAGTTCATATATAAAGGTCTTTTTCCCTTTAAGGGCTTCATGATCCGGGATGAGTTCAGGACGTGAGAGGGGATCATATATCAAAAAACTCTCAGGGCCCTTTAGTCTTAATCTGGGAACAGCTCTTAAATTTCCAATGCCACTTACTTCAACGAATAGTCTTATAGGCTCTCCACAGAAATAATTGCTTTTATTCAGACTATCCTTGATCTGAAATTCTCCTACAGTCGCTGATAAAGGCAAAGAAGTAGGAGGAAGAGATGAAACCGAAAGTCGGGAAATTCTACTGATAAATTCTGCAGGATAGTATCGGATAGAGTAGTCTTCGCTCGCTTTGCGATTATTTCCTTTCTTACGCAGCCATTTTTTTCTCAGTTGTAATTGAAAAGCCGGCAGATCAATATTCCCTTGCTTCTTGGGGATAAGGTAAATACTGCAGAGAGACAAGAGGTCCTGATCCTCGGGGCTCGACTTCTCAGAAATGTTCTTTATCATTCGCTTAGGAATCACTTCCCAATCAAAAGCGCCATCATCGAGTTGAGCAATGATTTCTTGTTCTATTTTTTCTAAATCAGGGAAAGAAAAATTATTCAGGTATTTCTCATCCAGTTTGAGACAAATGTCCAGTTTCACTGCCTGACCTTTATATACATCTATGGGTTCCAGACGGCTAATCAGTTCAACGGGGAATTTTACTTCTTGAAAAGCTGGAGATATTCCCGAATCTTCAATGACCTTTCCGGATAGAGGATCGGTAAATATTTTTCGATCTTCAACATAAACGGGAAAGGAGGGGATTTTGAATTCTCCCAGCGCAAGTGGATAATACAATTGAGAATAAGTAGCTTCCCTTCTACTTCCCCTGCTTAATTTGGGACTAATCAATTTCCCTTTCCTGAATCCAGTGATATCAGGAAAATGGGGTTCCTCAATTTTTTTACGACTTAATATAGTAAGGTCAAGCTTCAGGATCTCCGAAGCTTCCAGATGAGTCTTATTTATTTGTGCCTTTAGGTTTTGTGCGTCTGAGCTAACAGGTAATAAATAAACGAACAAACAAAAAATGAACAGTTGTTTGGGCATGTCCGGTGTTTGTTAGGCAAACGAAAGTAACTTTTTTCAAAGCAAAAGAAAAGAACTTCGATCCATTTTATTATTCGGCAAGCCTGTCTATTCTCAATTACTGCCTATTCGAGGTTGAATACTCTTCGAATAGTATCTATATTTCCAGCTAAACGAAAACTATGAGATTTATAGATATAAAGCCCTACCTGGCTGATGGTTCAAAAAAGATCAAATTGAGTAAATTCCCGAACAAGGTTCAGGAGTGTTATGAGGATAAGAAGGACTATAAAGATCAATTGTCAGATTATCGGGAGGAAATCGATGAGTTGCAAAACATGATGTATGCCCATGACCGATATGGGATGTTATTGATCTTCCAGGCCATGGATGCAGCAGGAAAAGATAGTACCATCCGCCACGTAATGTCTGGCATCAATGCGCATGGGGTTGAGGTATCTGCGTTCAAAGCCCCAAGCAAAGAAGAACTGGATCATGATTTTATGTGGAGAACGACCCGTAGATTTCCTCCTCGTGGGAGAATAGGGATTTTTAATAGATCCTATTATGAAGAAGTATTGGTTGTAAAGGTACATCCTAAGATTGTGCAGAAATACCAAAGAATTCCTCCAGAGCAAATTGAGGATTTGGATAAAGTCTGGCAGGATCGCTACCAGGATATTCGGAATCTGGAGGATTATGCTTTCCGAAATGGAATTCAGGTAGTCAAGTTTTTTCTAAATGTCTCTAAGGAGGAGCAGAAAAACCGATTCCTGGCACGGATTGATACCCCTTCGAAGAACTGGAAGTTTTCGGGAGGAGATGTCGAAGAAAGAGGACACTGGGATAAGTATATGGAGGCCTATGAAGATGCCATCAATGAAACGGCTCGACCCACTGCTCCCTGGTACCTGGTTCCAGCAGATGATAAAAAGAATATGCGCCTGATTGTATCTCAGATCATATTGCAGCATATGGAAAAACTGGATATGGCTTATCCTAAACTGGATGCAGAAACTATGGCCGAGCTAGAAGGATATAAACAAAGGCTGCAGAATGAATAATTAGGCCTTCCTTTTGCAACCTTTTTACCCACAATCTCTTCTTAGGGGAAATTAAGTCCTATGCCTCATTTTTTGCGGCAGAACCTTATCTGCTGCCTGATATGCATCTCTTGTTTTTCCCTTTATGCGCAAAGCGATCTACCTGAAATTTTGGAGACAGCAATGAATTCCAGTCAATGGGAAGGGTACTTCTGTAGAGATAGCAGTAAGAACGTACTGCTAAAAGGAATTGTAAGTAACTCGCGAATTCCTCTTTATAAAGACCTGAGTTTCCAAAAAGAAATTCTGCCTATGCGTTTATCTATTGATAAAAATGATCAACACTGGCTGGAGATCAAAAAAATACGCCTGGGATCGGAACAGGTAAAAATTAAACTTCTATACGATCAAAGAGTTAAAGTTCGAATGAAACTGGTCAGGAATGAGAAAGGGTATTGGGTTGAATCCAGCAGTATTTTTAGTCAGAAATTTGCTTGTGGAGGCGCAAAAATGAAAAAAGCCTTTAGTTGGTCTTTTTAGGATTTTCTTGAAATTCCCAGGAAGTATCAAATTCCTGATTGAGCATCTGGAGATAATTGAGGGTGGATGCTAATTCAGCCAAAACCTTTTTGTAGGAAGGATCGATTTGGTGAGACTCCGCATTCCAGAAATCCTGAATTTCAGTTAAACCCTGGATGTTTTCCTCTATTTTTTTACGCGTATTCTCTCTTTGTTCCTGAAAATTTTTGATCGCGTAACTATGAATTCGTTTATATAGGATTTGGCCCGAAAAACGTACGGTATCCCTTGGCATAAACTTTATACGGCCATTGACTTCCTCAGCCAGCTTGTGACCTGCTTTTTCTGATGCATGGATAAGGATAAGGGGTAATTCCGGGTCAAATTGTTTTACCTTCTTTATAAAGCCTGGATTGGAACAAGTCTCATAATCTATGATGACCATGTGAGGATTTTCCTCTTCTAGGATAGATGAATCTATCTCCAAACTTTTGTGTCTCTTAATGACTTTGGGAAGGTTGATTTGGGAAAGAATGCCTTCAATTTCTTCTTCAAGGCTTTCATCCTCAGAAACAAGTACAACCCTTTTAGGGGATTTTTTACAATATACCAATGCGCTTGCCTGCATATCTCGGGTGGCTTTCTGTTTGTTTAAAGGTTTCAGGAAAAGTAAAGAAGTAAAACTGAAAGGATTTTCCCTTTCTGAGCTACATATATACCGGCCTCATATTTGAATCCCAATCCAAAAGAGGCTTTATATTAACGCAATATGAAGGAAGTAAGAAATGTAAGTAGGAATGCCAAAAAGAGGGATTTGAAGGGACTTTACAGCTTCATTAGACTTGATTTAGGGGAAGGCGGCAGACAGGAAGAAAAGTAAATATTTTTTGCTTTCGCCACATATTTCTAAAAAGAAGGGCAAATGATCCTAATTAGAACATATGATAGTTCGAACTACCTGTGTTTTTCATATCGAATAGGCCGGATACTCGTTTGAAGACTGATCCGTTCGTCCATACTCAGAGCAGGAGAAGACGCGGCCCCAGTATTTTCCAGGATTTGCTCAAGCTTACTGGCACCTGATACGATGCTACATACTGCTGCATGCCCCAGACTATATTGTAAGGCTACCTGAGCCGGACTCCTTAGAGGGCCACTTACATTATATACCGCCTCCCGGGCCTCTTTAACCTCTTCAGCAGTATATCCCAAATAAGGTCTTGCTTCTTTATCTACCAGAAGACCTTTTGCCAGCCCTCCTCTGACAAGCACTGAGACTCCATGGGCATGGAGATGATCCAGGCTAAATTCCTCGGGCCTACGGTCCAGCAAGCTGTATTGAATCATCACAGAACTCATATGGGACTTTTCCGTCCAGGCCCGAATGACATTCGGGCGAATGGAGGAAATGCCATAATATCTTATCAAGCCTTCTTGTTTTAGGTCTTCAAATGCACCTATGGTTTCATCAATAGGGTCTTCCATTGTCCCTCCATGAAGTTGATAAAGATCCAGATAATCGGTGCCTAATCTCTGGAGGCTTTTATGAATACTCTTTTTTATATAATCGGGATGTGGATTCCAGTCCCAGCCTGACCCATCAGCTCTCCATTCATTACCCACTTTGGATGCGAGGTAGACATTTTGTCGTTTTTCCTTCAAAACTTTTCCAACATTTTCCTCATTTAATCCTTTATCATATAAGTCTGCCGTGTCAAAGAAATTTATGCCCTGATCAATAGCAGCGTGAATAATTCGTTCATTTTTTGTCTGATCTGTGCCAAGTGACATACATCCCAGAGAGATAATACTTACATTTAATGAGGAATTTCCGAGCTTTTGGTACTGCATTTGTAGCAAAAATTGAGTTTTTAATAGAGTTTAAATATTATTTCGGCATAAAGTTTTTGATTTGACACTATATTTACTTGAGAATTTAGAGATTAATAGAGAACTTTGTTCAAGATATACGTAATACTAATATATACAAGCACAGCAAATTCACGTAACTATTACCTACAAACGCACTAGAGTAGTAATCATTAATATTATTTGAGACCCAAGTTTTGTTATTAGCGTCGTATTGTGCATAACCGACATTAAGCATCCTTTCATGAATCTTATCACCGTATTTCAACAAATTCAGGCCCGAGACTTACGAATGACACGCAGAGACCTCCAGGTAATTGGCTGGAGAGTAGCAGATTTGTACAGAGAAGAAACCGGGGGAGATCCAGAGCAGATAGAGCAACAGGAAGATGGGGAAAGTTTTAAAGTTAACGCCTATCCCGAAAACTTTATCGAGAAGATCGATCAGGAAATCAATGCCAGACTGGCATTCAAAGTAAAACGTAAAAAAGAAAGAGAAGCCGAAGAAGGTGGCCGAGGTGGCTACCGAGGAGGTGGCCGTGGAGGTTACAACCGAGGCGGAGGCTACAATCGTGGTGGCGGCGGCGGTTACAACCGCGGCGGAGGCGGTTACAATCGCGGGGGTGGCGGAGGCTACAACCGTGGTGGTGGCGGAGGCGGCTACAACCGTGGCGGCGGAGGCGGTTACAATCGCGGAGGTGGCGGAGGCTACAACCGTGGAGGTGGCGGCGGAGGCGGCTACAATCGCGGCGGCGGAAGCGGCGGTGGTTATGGAGACCGTCGTGAAGGAGGATATAACCGTGGAGGCGGTGGTGGCTACGGCGACCGTCGTGAAGGAGGTTACAACCGCGGAGGCGGTGGTGGTTATGGAGATCGCCGTGAAGGTGGCTACAACCGTGGAGGAGGCGGTGGATATGGAGACCGCAGAGAAGGTGGAGGCGGATACAATAGAGACAACAGAGGTGGAGATAATAGAGGAGGAGATAACAGAGGCGGCTATAACCGTGGCGGCGGTGGCGGCGGCTACAACCGCGATAGCAGAGGAGGTTACAACCGCGGTGGCGGTGGTGGCGGAGGCTACAATCGTGACAGTAGAGGAGGCTATAACCGTGGAGGCGGTGGTGGCGGAGGCTACAACCGCGGAGGCGGTGGTGGATATGGAGATCGCCGTGAAGGTGGTTACAACCGCGGAGGTGGCGGTGGATATGGAGACCGCAGAGAAGGAGGAGGATATAACCGCGACTATAGAAATAGAGACAATTATTCAGATCGCGATCGCAATTATAATTCTGATCAGGGGGATGCAGACAAGGATCCTTCAAAAAGAAGAAGAAGGCGTCGCATTGGTAGCTCCGAAAATGAATTTGACAACACAAATACAAATGTGGAGGAGACCAAGAATGTAGAAACGCCAGAAACCTCAAATGAGGAAAAAGGCGGAGGAGAAGCAGAAGAATGATCTGATAAACATAAATAAGAAAAAGCCCCGAAGAATTCTTCGGGGCTTTTTCTTTTAGGGATGAGCAATCTCTCCGCCCAGGTAGGAACTATAGACCATTACTCCCAGAAAAACTAAATAAAGAGTACTGAAAAATATCAGCTCTTTTTGTTTAAAACTTTTCTCCCGCAAGTAAGACCATACCAGTAGCATGCTAAATGCCCAGATGGCACCGTATCCCAGGATTTCATGATTTCGGACAATATCAGTTAAGGGACTGTCCGCTTCTATCTCGCTAGCTGCACTCCTGCCTGTCAACATGGCAAGAATCAATCCCACCACTCCTAAGAGGTGGACGAGTTTTGCAGATCGATAGAAGAAAAAGTCAGATTTGAAAAGATAAAAAATGTACAATCCACCAGCCAGAAATAAAAAGGCGATGGGGAAATGGACACTTATGGGGTGTAGCGTAAGAGGCAAAAGGAATTATTTTTTCTGTTTGGCTTCCTTCTCTTTGATCGCTGCTTTCTTAGCTTCTTCTTTGTTCTTTTCTTCTTCCTCTTTGGAGATTTTCAATTCAATGTCAAATGAACTGAGGATTTTATACCATCCGATCAGCTTCTTCACATTGGAAGGATAAACCCTTTCAGAGTCTAAAGTAGGTAAAACCCCGGTTAGAAAACCCATGAGTTCATCTTTGCTACTTTTCTTGCTGACAGGAAGCTCTTTCCCAAACTTTTTCTGGATCTCCTGCAACACGCTCAATAGTGGCTCACTGTCATCTTCGGTATAAATACTAACATCGGTGAGCTTGGACACCATCATATTTCCCCGAATTAGTTGTCGTTTTTTCTTGTCATCCAATGACTCAACCACTATCGAATTGTCATTATTCTTGATCACCTGATAAAGACCGGGTAATCCCGTTACTGAGACAACATCATTAAAAGATATAGACATATGTTTCGTAAAAAAAAGAGTTACTGTTAATTAACCTAAGCGCGAAAAAACAAAACTTACCTGACAAAATTGAACATTCCGACAAAAAAGTACTGACAATGTGCTAGAATACGTTAATTTTGTAAAGCAGGCACTCTCCTTGTTAAATACAATTGACGGCCGTTTTGCCCCATTTTTACTCCAATATACTGGCTAGGGCAAGATTTCAATACGCATAAGCAGACAAAATGACATTTTCACCATTTGATCAGGAAGGGTTTTTTGACGATGATTTTCAGATTGTATCTGATTCTGATGAGCAGAAGATCATGAATGAAGAGTTGCCCGATGAGATTGGTATCCTTACACTTAAGAATACAGTTCTTTTTCCGGGTATTGTGATTCCAATTACGGTAGGCAGAGATAAATCCATCAGACTGGTCAAGGAAGCTTATAAAAGCAATGACCGAAGAATTGGAGTAATCACCCAAAAGAATATAGAAGTAGAAGATCCTGATTTTGATGATTTGTATATGGTGGGCACCCTTGCCCACATTCACAAAATGATCAAGATGCCTGATGGTAGTGTTACGATTGTGATCCAGGGACGATCCAAAGTAGAAGTTCTGGAGTTCACCCAGAGAGATCCTTATTTCAAAGGGAAAATTACACGGGCTTTGGATACCTATCCGGAATCTGATCAGGTCAAAGCCCTCATGCATAGCCTCAAGGAAGAGGCCAGCCGCATCATTGATCTTTCTCCTAATATACCCAGTGAGGCAAGAATCGCGCTGGACAATATTGAGAGCCTGAGCTTCCTCACACATTTCATCGCATCCAACCTCAGTCTGACGATTTCTGAAAAACAGGAAATTCTGGAAATGGATGATCTTCTGGAGAAAGGAGAAATTATTCTTCAGTTTCTCGGAGATGAATTGAAAGTCCTTGAACTCAGTGAAGAAATTCAGACGAAAGTCAAAACGGACCTCGATAAACAACAAAGAGAATATATCCTTCGTCAGCAGATTCGAACTATTCAGGATGAATTAGGCGAAGCTAACTTTGAATCCGAAGTAGAAGAACTGCGAAATCGTGGCAGTGTGAAAATATGGCCGGATGAAGTTCAAAAGGCTTTCGACAAAGAAATCCTGAGGCTATCACGCCTGACCCCTTCTATGCCGGATTATGCCATCGTTATCAACTATATCGAATGGCTCCTTGATCTTCCCTGGGAACATTATGCAGAAGACAGTTTTGAGTTTCCTGAGGTACAGAAAATACTGGATGAGGATCATTATGGACTTGAGAAGGTAAAAGAGCGTATCCTTGAGCATCTGGCAGTATTGAAGCTGAAGGCAGATAAAAAGGCACCAATCATTTGTTTCTATGGCCCTCCCGGAGTGGGGAAAACCTCTTTGGGTAAATCTATTGCCCGAGCGATGAATAAGGAATTCATCCGCATTTCTTTGGGAGGTGCAAGAGATGAGGCCGAAATACGTGGGCATAGAAGAACCTATATCGGGGCGATGCCCGGTCGTATCATTCAGGGATTGAAAAAGGCGTCGACCAGCAATCCCGTTTTGATGTTGGATGAAATTGATAAAGTGGGGAATGACTTCAGAGGAGATCCCAGTTCTGCCTTATTGGAAGTGTTGGATCCGGAGCAAAACAATAGTTTCCGTGATAACTTCCTCGAAGTAGAGTATGATCTCTCCAGCGTGATGTTTATTTGTACAGCAAATACCCTTTCGACCATCCATCCTGCATTGAGAGATAGAATGGAGATCATCGAAATCAATGGATATTCGCTTGAAGAAAAGATCGAGATAGCGCGTAAGCACTTATTACCCAAAGCCAGAAAGGATCATGGCTTGAAGACCAGCCATATCGGGGTGAGTCCTAAAGCTATTCGCACAGTAATTGAAAATTACACCAGAGAATCTGGCGTGCGTGTCCTGGGAAGGCAATTTGCGAGCATTTGCAGAGGAGTAGCCAAGCAAATTGTACTGGAGGGTAAAAAGAAAGTCAACGTATCTGAGAAGAACCTTAGAGACTTCCTTGGCATAAAAAGATTTGAAAAAGAAGCCTATAAGCAGATTGAAAGTCCCGGAGTTGCTATTGGATTAGCCTGGACGAGGGTAGGAGGTGAGATTTTACATATAGAATCAACCCTGACCCCTGGAAACGGCCGACTGAGCATGACGGGAAAACTGGGAGAAGTGATGAAAGAATCTGCCACTCTGGCATATACCTATCTTCGGGCTAATTGCGATTCCTTTGGCATCCCTTACGATGTCTTTAAGCACTGGAACATTCACCTGCACATTCCTGCGGGAGCAATTCCTAAAGATGGCCCCTCAGCAGGTATAACCATCCTGAGCTCTTTGGCATCTCAGTTCTCTCAACGCCTCATTAAGACCAATTTGGCGATGACGGGAGAGATTACCTTAAGAGGTAAAGTATTGCCTGTAGGGGGAATAAAGGAAAAAGTGCTGGCCGCAAAACGAGCTGGAATCAAAACCATCGTCCTTTGCCAGGAAAACCAGAAAGATGTAAGTGAGATCAAGGAATCCTATGTAAAGGACCTTGAATTCATCTATGTCAGTAAGATGTCAGAGGTAATAGAGCATGCCCTGGAAATAGAGCCAGTTAAAAATGCCAAACGATTGCTTCCTAAAAAAAAGGAATCAGAAAAAGCCGCTGAAAAAGATCTTAATAGAATAGAGCAAATCAGAAAGATTGTCGCTCAGGCCTAGATTTCCTGGAGCTGGCCACTGATTTCTTTCTTTTGCCGGTTTAACCATACAAGAAAATCAAAATGATGGAAGGCTTTCCGATGGAGAGGGTCTTCCATCAATGCATATAGGACCTCATGTGCGTCGATCAATAATTGGCTATGGTAATTGGGGTCCTTGATCTTGTCATTGGATAGTTTGCTGAACAAACGGAATATTTCTTCCTCTGGTTTGTAGAGTCTTTGAGAACGACTTAGCTGACCGGAGAGGGATTTTGCGCGATACTTAAGCAAACTGAAGTTTCCGAGGTGATAGTGGACAACCATATTCAGGATTTCCAGACTGATCTGTAATTCTCGATTGGCAGCAGATCTATGTTCATTGAGCAATTCATTGACCTTATCCAGGGCATCTTTAATTCGATTTACCTTGACGAAAATGACTGCTGAAAGGAAATGACACCTGAAGGTATCGGCCTTTTTCATATGCTTTCTGTGGACCTGGCAGATTTTTTCCATCTCTTTCTGAAAACTGATGGCTTCCGCATATTCCTGATCCTTTATTAGTTTCTCAAGTCGGATCAGACTGGTATCTATTTTTGCTCGGGCCTCTACCGAGCGTTTGAGTTTCTTTGCTTTGGCGGGGAATGATTGAAGACGCTCAAGGTTAAGCTCAAACTCTTCCTCAGAGGCCTGTAAACTCAATCTAAGAATGCGACTCAGGATAGTGGCATAATCATAAGGAAATTCCTCGATATAGTCTGACTGCGATTCCATCAGGCCCAAAAGCTTGTGATTGGCTTGCAGTTCTTCTTTTACATTGCCGACGGCCTGATGATAATGTTGATGGATGCGCCAGAAATCCAGACCTGCATGAAAAGACAGCGGAATTTCTTCATTTTCCAGAAAAGGATGGGAAATAAAATCCTGATAGATTTTCATTTCCTGCTCATTCCTCACACTCGGAATCCTTTCAACCAACTCCTGCATCTGATAGAAGAGTTTCTTAAAGGCCATGCGATTGTCCATCCAGGCCATATGCGAAAGGGTATGCTGAAGTTCTCCAGCAGCTTTGCTGTATTCCCCCAAACGCTCATACGTCCGACCTTTCCAGCTGGCAATTTCAATCAAAAGCGCGTAGAGATCATATTTTCTCGCTTGTGATTCTGTTTTTTTCAGAATGGAAATGCATTGCTCATATAAGCCCCGTTCAAAAAGAATTTCTACCTGATGTAACTTTTCTTTGATATTAAGGCTGGTATTTTTTCCCGAATAAAAAGAGCTTAAGCTCTTGATGATAAGGTTGTAGAGGTAGTTTTTATCAGAAGCCAGATGCTGAGTTGCATAGCCATGACTTTTGAGTACTTCAACCAGAGCCTCTGCATTGTAGACTTTCATCTCAACCATCACATCAAAAAGCAAGATGTATTTTCGCTCTTTTCCTGTCGTATGTTGAGATGCATCTATGGTAAAACGCCGCTTTTCGGCCATACTCATCGACCGAACCAGTTCGTGTAATTTGTCTTTTTTATCCATTTCGCAATTAGCCTGCGGTATATCACTGTTACCTTCTGATAATTCAGAAAGTAATCTTTACTACAAAAAGCTTAGGGCGTATTGGCGAAAGATAAGTAGGGCATGCATTCTGTACAAACGAATGCAGTTCTTACTAACACTTACGCAAGTATAAGTAAGATATTTTATAATAAGCTATTTTCATAAGTTTCCGCACTTTTCCTACCTTGCGAGCATTCCCGGGAGCTTGCTTCTGGGACTCATATTTCAACGCAAGCCGAAAGCTCTCGAACAAGCTTTGGGCTATTCTTGTTGTATACCTTTATGAAAAAAGCTGATATCCTGGTTTCGTACAGGGAAAATGAATTGCTGAAATCCTTTGCTGAGAAAATTAAAGAAGATCAAGGGGGGAAATTTCAGATAAAAGGAATGGCGGGCAGCCAGGCAGCCTTTGTGTTGGTGGGACTTTATCGTCTGGTCCAAAGAAACCTCCTGATCATTCTCAATGACAAAGAAGAGGCCCTTTATTTTCAAAATGACCTCAAGGCACTCATGCCGAAAAAGGAAATCCTGTATTTCCCTGCTTCCTATAAACGACCCTATCAGGTAGAAGAAGTAGATAATGCCAATGTCCTGCAGCGAGCCGAGGTTCTCAATGAGATAAACCATACCCGCAGCGGAAGGCAGGTCATCGTGACTTTCGCAGAGGCCCTCAATGAAAAAGTGGTTAATAAACGATCCCTGGTAAGAAATACCCTGGAGATCAAAGAGAGTGAAGATTGCGGGATGGACTTTATCATTGAAACCCTGGATACCTATGGATTTGAGAGAGAGGAATATGTCTATGAACCCGGACATTATGCAGTCAGAGGTGGGATTATTGATATTTTCTCCTTTGCCCATGAAAAACCATATAGAGTGGAGTTTGATGAAGAGGAAATCGAAAGTATCCGGACTTTCGATCCCGTGAGCCAAATATCAGAAGAGAGGGTAAAACGAGTTTCTCTTATCCCTAATATCCAACGTAGCCTGCTTACAGAAGAGAAAGTTTCCTTCCTGGATTATGTTTCTGATAGTACCCTGATTATTACAAAAAATATATCTTTTGTTGAAGCAGATCTGGAAAGACTCTATCAGAAAGCAGAGGATAATTTTGAAACCCTCATGAAAAATAGTGGAGGTGCAGCCTTGAGTCTTGAACCGGATGAAGTGTACTATAAACCGGAAGCTTTTCTGAATGACTTGAAAAGTCGAAGCGTTTTAGAATTGGGGGGCAATCCATTTTTTCCAGATCAAGAAAGCAGTTTGGAATGGAAAGGACAGGCCCAACCTTCCTTTCACAAAGAATTTGAATTGCTGGCCAAACATTTTAAAGAAAATACCCAATCTGATATCAGAAATTATGTCCTGTCAGAAAACGAGAAACAGATTCAGCGACTCAAAGAAATTTTTGAAGAAGTTGATCCGGAAGTGCGATTTGATGGGGTAATCGGAGATATCCATGAAGGATTCAAGGATGAACAATTAGAAATTGCTTGTTATACCGATCACCAGATTTTTGACCGCTATCACCGTTTTAAAAGCCAGGCTAGCAAAGTCCGTTCTCAGGCACTTACCCTGAAAGCACTCAAATCATTGAAGCCGGGAGATTATGTGGTTCATGTAAATCATGGAATCGGGAAGTTTGCGGGCTTGCATACGATCCAGATGGGGCAACATACGCAGGAAGCTGCTAAAGTGATGTACAAGAATGGCGATTCTATTTTCGTCAACGTAAATGCCCTCCATAAAATCAGTAAATATACCGGGAAAGAAGGAGCTGTACCCAAACTGAATAAGCTGGGTTCTCCTGCCTGGGCCAAAACAAAAGCCAAGACCAAAAAACGCATCAAAGAGCTGGCTTTTGATTTGGTATCTCTGTATGCGAAACGTAAGGCTATGCCGGGTTTCGCCTATAGCAAAGACACCTATATCCAGCAGGAATTGGAGGCCTCATTTATGTATGAGGATACGCCGGATCAGGTAAAAACTACAGAAGATGTAAAAGTTGATATGGAGGCACCGCACCCTATGGACCGACTGGTATGTGGGGATGTAGGATTTGGGAAAACAGAAATTGCAATACGTGCAGCCTGCAAAGCTGCGGTAGATGGAAAGCAAATAGCCGTCTTGGTCCCAACAACTATTTTGGCCCTGCAACATTTCCGTACCTTCTCTAATCGACTCAAGGATATGCCGATTACGGTTGACTATGTCAATCGATTTAAAAGCACAAAGCAAATCAAAGAGACCCTGGCCAATGTTGCTTCTGGTAAGGTAGATGTGCTGATCGGAACTCATCGTTTGGTCTCTAAAGATGTAAAGTTTAAAGAACTGGGACTTTTGATCATTGATGAGGAGCAGCGTTTTGGGGTAAATGTAAAGGATAAGCTCAAGGTGCTGAAAACCGGTGTGGATACCCTGACCCTTACCGCAACACCTATTCCACGGACCCTTCAGTTTTCACTTGCTGGTATTCGGGATCTTTCAGTTATAGGAACTCCACCACCAAATCGACAACCTATAGAGACGGTTCTGACTACTTTTTCTCAAACCATTTTGAGAGATGCGATCAGTTATGAATTGAAAAGGGGAGGACAGGTCTTTTTCATCCACCCTAGAGTGAAAGATATAGAAGAGGTAGCGGGTTCCCTTAAGAAATTGGTGCCAGATGCCCGGGTGAAGGTAGGGCATGGTCAGATGACGGGCCAGGAACTGGAAAACCGAATGGCCAGTTTTATAGAAGGAGGATTTGATGTACTGGTGGCAACTACCATTATCGAATCTGGTCTTGATATACCTAATGCCAATACCATCATCATCAATGAAGCCAATAAATACGGCCTCGCTGATCTTCACCAAATGAGAGGTAGGGTAGGTCGTTCCAATAGAAAAGCCTTCTGCTATTTGCTGGCACCTCCGGAGATCTCATTGACCCAGGATGCACGAAAGCGCCTGAGGGCCATGGAGGAGTTCTCTGAGCTCGGAAGTGGTTTTCATATTGCGCTAAGGGATTTGGATATTCGGGGTGCAGGAGACCTCCTGGGGCCCGAACAGAGCGGATTCGTAGCAGAGATCGGCTATGATATGTATCACAAGATTCTGGATGAGGCTGTGCGGGAACTAAAAGAGGAGCACTTCTCGGATATGTTTGAGGAAGAATTGACTCATCGGAAGAAAGTCTTTGTGGAGGATTGTAAAATAGACCTTGATCTGGATATTCGAATTCCAGAATCCTATTTACCAAGCATACCCGAACGCTTGAAATTCTACCGACGGATTGCAGGGGCAGACTCTGAAGAAACGCTACGAGGAATACAAGTTGAATTGATAGATCGATTTGGTCCTATGCCCATTCAGGTAATGGGACTCTTTGATGCAACCCGGATTCGAGAATTGGCCAAGCAGATGGGAATAGAACGGGTAGGCTTAAAAGCCAATAGTTTGCGCTTGTATTTTATCAACAATCAGGAATCCAGCTTTTATCAAAGTCCTGAATTTGGTAGAGTACTGGAATATGTACAAACCTTTACGGCACGGGTAAAAATCAAACAAACTCCCAAACATTTATACATGATCTATCAGGATGTGTCAAGGATCAAAAAGGTGATGATCCTGATGCAGGAATTGTATGATTTTGTATTTGAAACCCACAAATTGCAGGAGAGCGAACAGCTTTAATCTACGGCTTCCTCACTCAATTTTGCTTTGGTCTCTTTTTTTACACCATTGCCATTTTGGGAGGCAAGCTGCTTTTCTCTCTCTACTTCACTAAGTAGTTTTCCCGTTTCAGGGCATCTTTCCTCAGACGTACAGGGAAGACTCAAATAAAAGGTAGTACCCTTGCCTACATTTGAGGTAAACCAGAGCCTGCCATTGTGATTGAGGGCAATCTTTTTACTAATGGCCAATCCCATTCCAATATTTTGGTCTGTTTCTGAGTCTTTTTGGAAGATCATGAAGATTTTATCGTAGTCTTCACGTTTGATACCCGCACCATTGTCTTCGAAGGCAAATATGTGTTGCTTCTTCTCTATATCAAGGGTGTGGGAAATGTTTATTTCCGGTGGTTTTTCCCCTCTGTATGTTACGGAATTGTCGATGATATTTTTGAAGAGGCGGATCATTTGAATACGGTCCGCATTGAGGGTAGGCAATTGATCATAATGCAACTGAACGTTATAGGCCTCGAAATTATCAGCCAGATTACTCTCCACTTCTTTTATGACTTCATTCAGGTCTACAGATTGGGCCTGCATTTTATCAGCGCCCGAGGAAGAATAGATATTGAGTGCATCAATCAGATCACGCATCTGTTTACTTCTGTTTGTGATCTCATCCATGTATTCATCAGCCAAAGGATCTGGCTTATCCTGAAGATGTCGAAGAATCACGGATGCCTGTTCTATTTTTTCGAGGGGAAAGCGAAGATCTGTCGCAGCCATACTGGCAAATTGCTCTAGCTCGGCATTTTTGATCGACAATTCTTTATTGGTGTATTTTAAGGCATTGGAATAATTGTCCAGTTCCAGTTCGCCAGCCTTTTTATCAGTGATATCGATCGCGATAGAAGTCGATCCTACGACAAATTCATTTTTATCAAAGATAGGGGTAGCACTGATTTGCATCCAGATGATAGATCCATCTTTGCGAACCATACGAATATCGTATGTGCCGGAGATACCTTGCTTGCGTTCAAGGAGTTTTTCGTCCAGGAGTTCTTTATCCTCCTGGGCAACCATTTCCAAGACATTCATCACATCTACCAACTCGCTATTTTTATAGCCGAGCATCTTGCAGATCATATTGTTGACAAATCTGATAGTCCCTTTATTATCTACTTGCCAGACTCCTTCATTGAGATTAATCATCATTTGCCTGTTTTCCTGGCTCTGATGCACCAAACGATTGAGGGTATGAATATGAGATCCAACAATCAAGTAAATGACCGTACAAAGCAGGACGTAGCGAGCGATGAATTTGATGATCTCTATATCGATTACTCCCTGTGGAGGAGTCAGAAAGGCAGTCAGAACAATCAGGAGCAGAAATACAAACATGAAAATGAGCACATGAATGCGGTCATTGAAATACCACATAGTCACTGCAATCATCAACATGAGGCCCGTACGGGCATAAAGTGAGAACTGAGTCAGGTAGAGATTGTAGAGATAATCAAAGCCAATCAGGGCAATCGCCATGATCACCATAGAATAAATATTCTCTCTCACCCAATCGATCAAGAAGGATAAAAGCAAAACCCCCCAACAGTAAATACCGATGGTGTAGGCACTTATGTCATTGATGATGTTTAATTCAAATTCCTTCGGATGGGCCAGACGTATCCCCAGGAGGATGATGGGGAAAGCACCTAATAACATTCTTCCTACATTCAGACTAAAATCTGCAGCAGTAATAACCTCACTTTTCTTGGTAAACCACATATGCTCTGTTCAGGGTGACTCATTTCAAATTATTACAAATTTGAAACCTTTACAAGACACAGATGCTAATTGGGTATACGCATGTTAAAACTGTGCCCCTGAAAAATAAACGATTACAGCGACAATTATTGCAATGAGGATCACTAAAAGTGTGATTTTTACCCAAGACACGGGTTTTTTGCCAGAAATTTTTCCACTTTGGCCATTTACGATGAATTGAAAAACCTTGCCTTTATAGGTGTATCCCGCAATCCAAAGAGGCAATAAAAGGTGTTTGAAGGTATGGCGGTGTTTTTCCGTGCGCACCCTGAGGCCTCGATAGGTATCTCCCGGTATCTGACTTGCACAGGCGCTTCGGATGAAATTATCCATTTTCTGATCAGCCACTTCATAGCCTTCCTGCAAATTTTTCTGGTACAATTCGGTATCCCAGCCGAGGAGATATCGATTGTCAAAGTTTACTACCTGACTTAAGTGATAGGGAAGTATTTGATCTACCAACTTTTGACCCACTCCATGAGAAGCACAAATCAAGGTGTCGTCAAAGAAGTGATCAAAATAACCGCTTGCAGCTTCCCATCTTACTTTGCGTACTGTCTTCGTTTGTATTTGACCATTGGGCCCCCTTACTTTTTTCTGGACAAAGTAATAATAGCCTGCTTCTGCTTTCCAACTTGATTCTGTGAAAGCATCGAAAGTCCAAAAGGGTAGGTAGACGCCTTTTATGGAATCGATTTGGGCTTTTTTGGAAAGATTGGAGGGACTAAACCAGCCTGAGCCTATCCATTTCTCAAATTTTGATTTGGCCTCATCCTCTGGTACGCTAAAAGGCAAAACTCCTGAGGGTTCTATGATCCTCTGGCTCATGGCCTGCTCATTGACATGATTAGAACCACAAAAAGGGCAGGAAAGATTTACCTGCTCACGAGAAATCATGGTGTCCGATCCGCAGTTTTCACAGTGAATTTCTTTGGCATTCACATGAAGACCGGTAGGACTATCCTCAGCATGATAGGAAGCTGAAAGGGGGCGTTCGACAATTTCATCATTCCCTTTCGGGAGATGTTTGCTGAATTCACAATATTCGCAATGAAGCGCCTGATGCTCCGCACTAAAGGCAACATGAGGAGAACCACAATTCGGGCATTTTATATTCAGGCTTTCAGTTTTGCTTTCCATAAGGGGAGTAATTGACAGGCTTTCAAAGAAAGGACAGCAAGGAATTCCGGGAGTTGGAAATCACGCTTAGTTCTTGCAATCTTCTATACATCTCCCTCCTTTGTCGATATAAAACCAGTCATTTCCCATTCTGACTCGTGCTTTACCTGCAAAGAAGGAATAGGCCTCATCAAAATTAAGGGGAATACTCAATTGACCCTCATTGCTATAGAATCCATACTTCGTCCCAAGCCTGACCAGAACCATTTTTTCGGAAGGGGGCTGAGCTTCATCGTGCTCAATGGGAATTATCGGCTCGCCTTCAGGATTTAGGAAGCCATACTTATCATTCAATTTAACTTTTGCTAATCCTTCTGTAAAACTCCAGCACCTGTCGTACATCATCGGAATAACTACCTCGCCACTTTTGTCGATAAAGCCACTTTTTTCATTGAGGCTAACACGGGCTCTTTCCATGGAAAAGTCAGCCGCTTTATCAAAAATCAGACTGATAACCAGGGTTCCCTCTTGATTTACAAATCCAAATTTTACTCCTTTTTTGACACGTGAGAGATTTTCAGATAAAGGATAAACCCGATCATAACTCCCCTCGGCAATTCCTACAGGAAATTTATTGGGATCCTTTTCTGGCTGTGCATCCAGAAGGCTGATATTCCCAAAGGAAATGAATAAGAGGAGGAAGAAAGAAAAGATCGTGGATTCAGGAAGTTTTGGCTTCATCATGATGAATTATTCTGTAAAATATTTCGCTTACATAGATACAAAACTTTTAGGATTTGTATTTTTGGCTTCTCAAGATCATTAACCAAAAATTTACATGCGCATACTCCTGGTTTTTTTGTCCTTCCTCCTTCTTTCCAGCACGCTTCCTGCTCAACAGAGAATCAAAATGATGCATTATAATTTGCTCAATTTTGGTAATAACTGTGGCAATGTTGATGTGTTGAGCAAATATGCCTGGCTGGAAACAATCCTGGAAGAAGCACGACCGGATGTATTTACGGTTAATGAGATAAATCCAAATCCTATTTTCAGCAACGGAATTGTTTCCCGTTCCTTTGGATATACAAACGCTATTAAAAGGGCTAGTATTACGAATCAGGCAAATTCAAGTATTGTCAATCAACTTTTCTACAATGAAGATAAGCTTGAGTTGATCTCTGAATCGGTCATTCCTTATAGTCTGCGCGATATCAATGCCTATCGATTATTTGTGAAGGGGAGTGGTATAAATGGAAATGATTCCCTCTTTTTCTATTGTATAGTAGGACACTTTAAAGCGACTGATGAAAGCAGTTCTGCGAATAGCAGAGCGGTGGCAGCAAATCTGGTGATGAACTGGATTGACCAAAATGCCAATGGCGATGGAGTAGTGGTCATGGGAGATTTTAATATCTATCGTCCGAGTGAAACGGCCTACCAAACCATGACTAACAATAGCAATGCCGCACTAAGTCTGGTCGATGTGATTTCGACGGTTGGTTGGGGAGGCGCTGGTGGAGCAGCCTTTTATACACAGTCTACCCGTACAACCAGCCAGGATTGTGGATCAGCAGGAGGTATGGATGATCGCTTTGATATGATGCTGTTTAGTTCCGAACTGGTCAATGCAAATTCGGACCTCCAATTGGAAAACGCCAGCTATACTGCTTTTGGCAATGATTCCAATCCTTATAATCAGTCTCTACAGTGTCAGGGGAATTCTGAGGTGCCTTTCAGCGTGTGTACGGCCCTTATCCTCATGTCCGACCATCTACCTGTAATTGCCGATTTGGTAGCTTCTACTGTCGTTTCTACAGACAGAGATTTACGCATACCCGGACTTAGAATGAACCTGGCTCCCAATCCGGTAGCTGACAATCTGACCATCGATTTTTTGTATACCCAAATTCAGCAAGAAGACTTCAACCTTAGCTTGCAGAACATGCTGGGGCAAAAAGTATGGCAAAGAGATATTAGTTCCCAAACTCAAAGGCTGGAACTCCCAATGTCCCAATTAGAAAGTGGCCTTTATATTTTGAAAATTGAGGATTCTTCTGGTCGCTTTCTGTCTGAAAAGGTCCTGAAGCGATAGCATTTATTTGATTCCCAGATCACTTTCAGAAATAACCGCTGTCCAGACGCTGGTTTTTGCATTTTCTTCCCGGGTCCATATCGGACAAATTCTTCCGGCATGAGCGGAGATATTATTATAATCTCCGAAGAAGGGAGCTCTTCCGGGTGTGAAGGGACTTTCGCTGATTTTCACATTGGTAAAACTTTCGCCCCCATCAGTAGAATAGGCGATATATACGTCCGTTTCCAGACCTGCATGATTCCTTCTGTCATAAAATACTGTATAGAGATAACCCGTCGTTTGGTCAATAGTCATCCAGCTGAGAAATTGTTGTTTGCCTGCTCCATCATCATTTACTCTTTTAGGAGCGGACCAGCTATCTCCGCCATCTGTGGATTTACTGACCCAAATGTCTGTATCGTCTTCTCCATTTCTTTGGTCAGCCCAGTTTACATAGAGATTGCCTCGGGTATCAGTTTTACTCACATCACAAAGTAGAATAGGCATGCCATTGGAGCGATTTAAGCCGGGAATGTCAATGGTCCAACCGCCAGGCTGTTCTGTTATCACTTTGTCTTCTTCCATCCAGGTTCTGCCTTTATCAAGACTTCTGTCAAAATATATTTTTTCATTCAGGGACCAGGCTACATAAATTTCCCCTTTAGGCCCAACCGCTGGCACTGCTCCTTCGGTTGTCCCATCGTCGTCAATACAATCCCCGGAAATTTGATTGATCCGGACCGCCTCACTCCAGCTCTTGCCTTTATTTTTGGAATAGGAAAAAAGGATATTACTCTTGTCCTGAGGATCTTTGCTATCATAAGCATCAAATTGGGTCCATGTTACATAAAGATGTCCGTTTTTGGGATTGGCAATGGCCCATTCTTTGTCCTGATCTTTGGGATGTCTTTCGCCCATAAAAGATCCATTGTCCCAGCTTTTTCCTCCATCTCTGGATCTTTGCCCTACGATCCTGTCAAGTAGTTTGTCGCTAAACCAACCTTTTTGATCCGGATCTGAAAGGTGGAAATAATAAAAATTGCCTTTCTTATCGGCAATGATACAAGGGTCTCCAAAAACCCCATAGCTTGATCTCAATTTGCCGGTTTCCCAATTCTTTCCTCCATCCATTGTGTAATAAACCTTATTGAGTATGGCACCACCTACAATATTGTCAGGATTTTTGGGATTGATGGCGATGCTGGGTTCACAAGGTTGATAGAGTAAACCCGTATTATCAAGGAGAACATTTTTGATTTCCTGGGAATAAGAAGTTAAAGGGGAAAGGGAAATACAAAAAAAGGATAATAGGAGAAATCGAGTCGTAGTATTAAGAATCATAAGGAGATATTAAGACAATAAAGATACAAATCCTGAAACAAATGGAGCCGAATCCGTATCTTTGTGTATGCTTCGAACATTGATAGGTGGATTCTTTTTACTATTGATTAAATTTTATCAATACGTCATCTCTCCTTTATTTCCCCCTAGCTGTAGATATACTCCCACTTGTAGCCATTATGCGAAAGAAGCTATACAGTTGCACGGTCCTTTTAAGGGAGGCGCCTTAGCCATCAAACGCATCAGCTCCTGTCATCCCTGGGGAGGTTCTGGCTATGATCCTGTGCCGGGAACGGAAAATCAATGGGATGAATCTGAACTTATTGATTAGGAAATCTGGTCCCAAACCAACTGGTGCTCATGCTGGCAACTCCAGCTGCTTTTTCTAATGCCAACTGAAAACTATCTCCCCTGGCAAAATAATAGGCAAAAGCTCCATGAAGGATATCTCCTGCTCCTAAGCTATCAATCGCTTTTACCTGAGTTACTTCTATCTCACCTTTCTGACTTCCCTCTTCAAATAAAATAGGCTTGGCTCCTCGACTTATTGCCCTGTAGTTAACCCCTTGAGCTTTCAGGTATTCAAAAACGGGCATATCAGCTGTTGTGAAATCAGCGGAACAAATGGCTATATCTGAATGTGCAATCAATTCCGGACTGCGCGGCTTCCAGCTTCCTCCATCCATAACAATAGGTTTAGCCAAAGCTTTTACATATTCAGCTAATATGATTGCCCCATCCATATGAAATCCATCCAATAGTGCAATATCGGGCGTATCCCTAAGTGCAGTCCTTAGTATTTCCAAGTCCAGTTTAGGCTGCCTTCCTGTATTTCTGAGGATAGACCGATCTCCACTTTGTGCATTGCTGATCACCGTGGCCATTATAGGTAATTCTTTTTCATCAGGCGAAAGGTCGATGATTTCGATTCCCAATTTTTCGGCTTCAGACAGAATAAAAGGGCGCAAAGGATTTGAACCTACAACCGTGAAGAATTTTGCTTGTCCCCCCAGTCGAACAAAAGTCGCTGCTGCATTGAGTGCAGGTCCGCCAATATTTATGCAAAAATCTGTGGATTTTTGCTTGATATTTTCCCGAGGGAAGGAATTTACGAGGTATTGTATGTCTATAGTGCTAAGCCCAAGGAAGTATCCCAGCATATATTTTCTTTCTTCAAAGATAGAACTCTAGTATAGAGAAAAACGGCTACTGGAGCAAAGTATGCAAGATTTTGGGCAAAAAGAAATGCGCAGAACGGGCGTTCTGCGCATAAGGATCTATTAAAACTACTACTACTACAATTCTAATAACGATAGAAACTCTTTTTTAGTTTCAAAATTTTTAAATTTTCCTGAATATTCTGCAGTGATCGTACTACTGTTCACATCTTTGACTCCTCTAGAGCAAACACACATGTGTTTTGCGTCTATGATTACTGCCACATCTTCTGTATTCAGGGCCTCCTTCAACTCTTTGACTATTTGCATAGTCATCCTTTCCTGAACCTGGGGTCGCTTAGCAAAATATTGCACGATCCGGTTCAGTTTTGATAGACCAACAACCATGCCATTTGAAATATAAGCGACATGAGCTTTGCCATAAATAGGTACAAAATGATGCTCGCAGTTTGAATAGAAGGTGATATCCTTCTCTATCAGCATTTGATTGTACTGATATTTGTTCTCAAACATACGTGCTTCGGGTTTGTTCGCAGGATTAAGTCCGCTGAAGATCTCTTTGACATACATTTTCGCAACTCTCCTCGGAGTACCGCTTAGACTGTCATCGGTCAGGTCCAATCCCAGGATGTCCATGATTTCTGAAAAGTGTGCCTCAATTAGCTCAATTTTCTTGTCGTCATCCATCTCGAAAGCATCAGGCTTCAAAGGCGTGTCAGTCGAAGTTGCGACATGCAAATCTCCCAATTCCTCATGAAGACCGTGTTTCCCTGAGTGGTTCTGACCATTATGTCCATTGCGTCCATTATGGCCATTTACCCCATTACGTGGCGGGGTATTCCACAAAGTTTCGTTCGGTTTCATATAATCTAATTGTTAATTGTAATTCGTCCCTCAGCTGTTTATCTAGAATATTCCAGATTACAACTGCGATATTCTCAGCTGTGGGATTCAGTGATTTGAATTCTTCTGTATCCAGGTTGAGGTTTTTGTGGTCAAATCTTTCCAGGATATGTTCGTTGATCAGATCTTTCAATTCCTTCATATCCATTACGTAGCCGGTTCTTGTGTCAACCTCTCCTACAATCTTTACTTCCAGATCATAATTATGCCCATGGTAGTTGGGATTATTACATTTCCCAAATACTCTTTGGTTCATTTCATCAGACCAGTCAGGATTATGAAGACGATGGGCTGCGTTAAAATGTGCCTTTCTATATACGGCGACTTTCATGAAGGGAACTGATCTCTATTTGATTTTGTTTTTCGAAATTCAACAAAAATAAAAATTCTAGCTGTCTTATTTTTGACTATATAGATTAATTTTTGTCACATCTTAAAAAGAACCTGTGGATTTTGATTTTTGTTTACACATTAAACAATTCTCATATTTTCCTGTTCTTTTTCTGATGCAAGCTAAATCTCCATACATCATTATCGGCAGTGGCATTGCAGGGCTTGCTGTTGCATCCCTACTTAGCCGTGATGCCTTTCCTGTTACGGTGTTAGAGCAAAATTGGTTGCCCGGTGGTTGTATGAGTTCTTATCCTCGAAAAGGTTACATTTTTGAGGCAGGGGCAACAACTTTAGTCGGATTGGAAAAAAACATGCCTTTGGGGCATTTGCTGGATGAATTAGGGATTGAACTTGATGCCTGGGAGCTGGAGATTCCGATGAAAGTTTTGTTGAAAGATGGTACGGAAATCACGCGATACCATGATCTGGAAGATTGGATAACAGAAGCAGAAAGGGTTTTTGGTAAGAAAAATCAACGGGCCTTTTGGGAATATTGCTTCAAGGTCAGTCAGTTTGTCTGGGATACATCGCTCAAACAAAAGGCTTTTCCTCCCAGCTCTTTTTCCGATTTATTATCAGCAGCTAAAAATTTTGAATTCAAACAATTGGGCTTTGCTCGCCTGGCTTTTCAATCCATGGAAGGACTTTTGGGCAAGTATGATTTGCTCGACAATGAGCCATTTGTCGATTTTGTCAATGAACAACTCCTGATTACGGCTCAAAATTATCTGAAGGAGGTGAATGTCTTATTTGGGGCGACTGCACTCTGCTACACCAATTATAAGAACTATTATGTAGAAGGGGGCTTGATAAAGGTCGCTGATTTGCTGGTTGACTATATCCGTGAGCGAGGAGGAGAAGTTCAATTGAGAAAACCGGTAGAAAAACTTACTTACCATAACGGATTCTATGAAGTTGAAAGTGTCTATAGAGGAAAGCAGGAATCATTTTCTGCGAAGAGCCTTATTTCAGCCATCCCTTTAAACAATACCCTCAAGCTATTTCGTGGATCAGAGCTTGAAAAGAAGCATAAAGGAAAATTGATGAAATCAGATCAATTGAACAGTGCTTTTACAATGGGAATTGTTTTTCCCCGGAAAAAGAAATTCGACTGTATTCATTACCAGATACATTTGAAAGAAGCTTTACCTCAAATCAATACAGATAGCATTTTCCTCAGCCTTTCTCATCCGGATGATCAATTGAGGTGTGGTATGAATGAATATGTGGCTTCTATCTCAACCCATATTCCGGACCCTTCTAATCACGTGATCGAAGATAAAAGCGAAATTGAAGCTGCTATTATTGCAGCCTTGAGTGAGCAGGGTTTTTTAGATGCAGATGAAATTATTTTTTCCCATTCTTCTACAGCGGGTGCCTGGGAAAAATGGACGGCACGATCCTGGGGATTTGTAGGAGGCTATCCCCAATATATGTCCATCAAACCCTGGCAAATGATGGATGCTCGTCTGGATCACAAACGGGCGTATATATGTGGAGACAGTACCTACCCAGGGCAGGGCATTCCAGGTGCTTGTCTTAGTGGAATAATTGCTTACGAGAAAATTACACTCGACCAAAAAAAGCCGCTTGAAGCTTTAGGAATAATAAGGAAATCTTTGTAAAATTAACTAATTCTCGTCTTTACTATGGATCTGGAAGAACCTTATTTCAAGACCAGGATTTCTCCAACTCCCAGTGGATTCCTCCATTTGGGGAATGCACTCAATTTTGTTTATACCTGGCTAATGGCAAAAAGCCATAATGCTCCATTGATTTTACGTATAGACGATTTGGATGCGCCCCGCATGCGCTCAGAATATGTAGAAGATATTTTTAGGACCCTTGATTGGTTGGGCCTGGACTATGATGAAGGGCCCCAAAGTCCTGACGAATTGCAAAAGACCTATTCGCAGAGTTTACGCATAGATCGCTATCTCGAAGTGATCAAAGAGCTGGAAGAAGATTATTTTATTTGTAGCTGTACCCGCAAGCAAATTCTAAAAGAATCAGAAGACGGGCAATATCCCGGGACCTGCAGAGAGTCTAATCTGGATCCTGCTTTGCTTGATAAGTACGCTATTAGGATAAAGGTGCCGGAAGGCAGTTTTGTAGAGTGGGAAGACCTGAAGCAGGGACCTCAACGCCTGAACCTTTATGCCAGTATGCGGGACTTTGTGATCCTGAGGAAAGATGGAATTCCAGCTTATCAGATTGCTTCTTTGGTTGATGATAGGGATATGGGGGTGAATATCCTGGTTAGGGGAGAAGACCTTAAAGACTCATCTGCTGCTCAACTTTTTCTGGCCCAACGATTGGGTTTTGATTCCTTTTCACATGCAAATTTCCTACATCATCCTTTGCTCAGAGGAATGGATGGTGAAAAACTCTCAAAATCCGCAGGCGCGCTCTCCATTCGGGAGCTCAGAAAAACTTCTACAAAAAGCTCGGACATTATAACGCAAATTGCACATATGTTGGGCTGCCCAGCTGACCTGAGGATCAATGATGTTCATGAACTTTTGCTTCATGTAAATCATATTGAAGGACTTCTTACTTTGTCAAAATAAAAAAGGGGAAGCTCAAGGCTCCCCCTGTATTTATACTTTTGGAAAATTATTCCTTGTTCCAAACAGGCATTCTTCCCGGAGTATATGGAGCTCCATACTTCTCCAGCATTTTTTCCATTTCTTTCACTTCTTTTACAACTTCTTTCAAGCTGGCGTAAACCGGCTGAAATTCTTCAGCTGCAATTTCATATCCTTGCTCCATAGTTTTGGTAGGAGCTGAAGTAGAGCTGAACATGCCAAACATCACCGAGTTGATTCTGCCTGAAATAGAAGGAGCTGTTTCAAATTGTCTGCGGCTAAGGCTTTGATCTCCATTCATTTTCAAGCTAATTCCCCGCATTTTTTCTTCCAGCATTTTTACGTCCTTATTCTTTTCAAACGGAATGCTAGGAGTAAGTCGGATAGCTTCTTTGATATGTTTCAATTTATTGTCCAGTTCTCTGTAGAGATTGCCCGCACCACTGACAGCCTTACTTAACTCACTTACCTTTTTCTGGAAAGCAAATAGAGCAGCTTTGTCTGCAGGAGGTAGCGTTGAGTTGTTCAAAGGAACTACCTTGAATTCAACAGGTCCGGCTAACTCGGTCATTTCAGCATCTTTTACCATTGCCATAGAAACCGAATAGGTTCCGGGCATAGCAAGCTGGCCTCCGCCGCCGCCAAATCTGCGACCACCCCCTCCTCTCACTGAGATCGGACGTGGAGAAGGATACCTGAAGTTCCAGTTCATTCGCTTGATGCCTTTGGAAGCAGAACTTTTCATGCGGTTGGCAATATTTCCATCTGAGTCTTTGATCGTAAAAAGCAGGTATGCTTTTTCCTCATTGTCCTCAGCTCTCATTTCATCAAAACTTGGATATTCAGGATTTCCACCATCTTTGACTGCTTTCTTTTCAGCAGCTTTTCTTTTCTGCTTGATCGTTTTGGGACTTTCTTTGAGGTAATAGGTGAAAGTCGCGCCAACACTTGGGTTGGGAGTTGTAAAGTAGTCGGATCCCTGAGAGCTTTTCCCTCTGCCTCCGATAGGACTGCTTTGGAGGAAGATCAAGGCATCTTTGATGGCAAAAATATGTGCATCCTTGTCCATCTGCTCTTTACCGATTTCTCTTAATGGAGCATAATTATCCAGTACATAAAATCCTCTGCCGAAAGATGCCAGAACGAGGTCATTTTCTCTCTTTTGGATTTCCATGTCTCTAATGGCAATTGTGGGTAAACCAGATTTCATTTGGGTCCAGTTTCCCCCTCCATCAATACTCACGAAAACTCCAAACTCAGTTCCTGCAAAAAGAAGATTCTTATTTACATGATCTTCTGCTATACAATAGACCGATCCTCTTTCTGGTAGATTGGAAGCTATAGAAGTCCAGCTAGTTCCCTTGTCTGTACTTTTAAGGATGTATGGCTTGAAATCTCCATGCTTGTGATTGTTAAATACTGCATAGACAGTACTTTCATCATGTTGCGAAGTGAGGAGCATATTCACATAGGTCATATCAGGTATGCCCGGGAAGGATTCCATTTTCTTCCATTCGCCTCCGCCATTTTCGCTTACATGAATCAGTCCATCATCCGTTCCAGCATATAAAAGACCTTCTTTTACGGAAGATTCATGAAAGGCAACAATATTTCCATAGATAGAGGTGGAGCGGTTTTTTGCCACAGCGTCCATGCTCCATACTTTGCCCATTACAGGCAATTTGTTTCTATCCAACTGTCTGCTAAGGTCTCCACTAATGGCTTCCCAGGTATTTCCCCTGTCTTCGCTTTTGAAGACTTTATTCGCAGAGAAATATAGACGGGTAGCTTTGTGAGGACTGATCATCAAGGGAGCATCCCAGTTCCAGCGAAGTCCAGCTTCCCCTTTTCCAGCTTGAGGTTGAATGTTGATTCTTTCCCCACTTTTCTTGTCATATCTCACCAACCATCCATATTGAGCCTGTGCATAAACAATGTTAGGATTCTCGGGATCGATCTGAGACTCAAATCCGTCTCCACCATTGGTAACAAACCAATCGCTGTTTACAATACCCGAAGAACTGGTAGTTTGTGAAGGACCTCCTAAGCTGAAGTTATCCTGTGTACCACCGTATACATTATAAAAGGGTTCTGCATTATCCGTTGCAACTTTGTAAAACTGAGTTACAGATAAATTAGATCTGTAGCTCCAGCTTTTTGCAGCATCCCAGGTTTCGTAAATACCGCCATCACAACCTGCCAAATAGTGCTCAGGGTCTTTGGGATCAATCCAGAGACAATGATTGTCCACATGCTTATCACCTTCCCCCAAAGCGACGAAGGTCTTTCCTCCATCATTAGTTACTAGATTCCAGGTATTCATCACATATACTCGATCCACATCATGAGGATCTGCAATAATTTCCTGGTAGTAGTTGCCACTGGTAGTTTGGCTGCTCATTTTCTGCCAGGAAGCGCCGCGATTGGTCGAACGATAAAATCCCCCTCCATTCTCTGCTTCCAAAATCGCATATATTATGTCAGGATTCACAGGTGAAACGGCCATGCCTATTCTTCCAATATCACCACCTGGGATACCTTTCTGAGACTTGAACCAGCTCTCTCCGCCATCAGTAGATTTATAGATTGCTGATTCTGGTCCACCTCCTAAAAAGGTCCAGACTTTTCTGGCTCTTTGCCAGGAATTGGCATACATGATATTAGGATCACGAGGGTCGATAAATACCTCATTGACTCCCGTATGTTCGCTGATGTCGAGTACTTTCTTCCAGTTTTCTCCACCATCCGTAGTTTTATACAGGCCTCTATCCCCTCCAGAGCTCCAAAGAGGTCCCTGGGCTGCTACGAAAACTGTATTCTCATCTTTGGGATGAATAAGGATCATTCCGATATGCTCGGAATTTTTCAGGCCCATATTTTTCCAGGATTTCCCTCCATCCATAGATTTATAGACTCCATCTCCATAGGCTACAGATCTTTGGCCATTATTCTCACCCGTTCCTACCCAAATGGTATAGGGATTGGTGGGAGCCATTTCAACAACTCCTATGGAATAGGATTTCTGGCTATCAAATATAGGTTTGTAGGTAGTTCCGGAGTTTGTGGTTTTCCAAACTCCTCCAGAAGCAACCGCTACATAATATTCTGAGGGTTTTTGAGGATTTACCGCAAAGTCAGATATCCTTCCGGAAGTAAGTGCAGGCCCAATGGCGCGGAATTTAAATCCGCTTAGGGTACCGGAATTTATCAAGCTTTTTTCTTTGCTTTCCGTTTTCTCTTTATCGGAATTTTTATCCTTCTTTTTCTTTTGAGCCCATAGTTCTGTTTGGCCAAGCATCGACAGACACAGGAGCATGCATAGTAGATGTCTCATCTTAGATAGAAGTTTCGAATTTAGGTTTGTGATAAAAGGATAAATTAGGACAATTTTTTCACATAGGCTGAATTGACAACCACCTAAATGAGACTCTATGGACAAACCTCCATAAATTATCGACAAACGCTCTTTAGCTCCACATACTCAGGACTGAATCCTCTGAAGAGTTATAGCTTTCTGCAAAGTACTCTGCCAAAGCCTTCCAATAATGTTTCTGAAGGTAATTTTCATCTATGCCTCCGATATAGTGAAAAATGGAGCCCATAGCTGCCAGGCTAAGCAGATGTCCCATCTCATGTCTGAGTAAATGCTGCCAGCCGGGATTAATGAAAATGAAATTGCCCATATTAAGTCCAGCAAATCCCTTCATAGGCCTTATCAGGCCTCCATAGATCGTTATAGAAGAACAATGAGGGGCCCAGTGGAAGCGAAGTCTGATTCCATGGAGTAGGGGATGTAAATAGCCAAATGGTGCGAAGAAAATATTGATCAGGAAGATCAACATGCCGGGAATATTTACTAAAATACTCATAGGAAGTATCCAATTGAGCCAGGAAATGAGCCTGTGATAATGTTGATTTCTGGATATCCTCAGGAGACTGGAGGATAAAAGGATCAGAACGATGAGGATACTTAAGGCCAAACTTCCCGTAAAATAAAAAAGGAGAAGTGCATTCCAACCTGTATTTAATCCAATCATGCTTCCTCGTGCAAATTCACCTATCTGTGTTTTAGAGAGTTTACTCGCTACAAAATAAAGGAGCCCCATATGCAGAATGGCAAATAGGGTAAGAAGGATGTAGCCCCAGAGCGTCAATTGTTGTGAACCCGGATAATAAATAGATGTTGAAGCTAGTGAGAGGATTGCACCCAGTGGACTGAGTGTGATGTTTTTGCGTTTCAAGCCTTTAACCTAATAACCTGTTACCGTATTGTTTTTCATAATAAGAGCGGTAATCTCCAGAACGAACATTGCTGATCCATTCTTTATTGGCAAGGTACCAATCTATGGTTTTCTCCAGTCCTTCTTCGAAAGTTAGCGATGGACGCCAGCCCAATTCATTTCTCAATTTTCCAGGATCAATGGCATATCTATGATCATGGCCAGGTCTGTCTGTAACATAGGTGATCAAAGAGGAAGAACTTCCCCCTTCTCTGCCCAGTTTTTTATCCATGATTTTGCAGAGTAAGTGGATGAGATCAATGTTTTGCCATTCATTTTCTCCTCCAATATTATAGGTGCTGCCATTTTTTCCTTTGTGAAAAATCAGGTCGATTGCTGAGCAATGATCTTCAACCCATAACCAATCCCTTACATTCTCCCCTTTACCGTATACCGGCAGGGCTTTTTCTTCAAGAATATTGGATATGAAAAGGGGAAGAAGTTTCTCAGGAAATTGAAAAGGACCGTAATTATTGGAGCAATTACTTACAACAAAAGGCAGTCCATAGGTATTGCCATATGCTCTCACAAAATGATCGGAACTCGCTTTGGAGGCGGAATATGGACTGCGAGGATCATAAGCTGTTTCCTCGGTGAAAAATTCGCCATCTGCCAGAGAACCATAGACCTCATCGGTAGAAACATGGTAGAAGAGATGTTCTTCCATATTTGCTGCCCAATTTGACTTGGCTACATTGAGCAGGCTAACAGTTCCTAATACATTGGTCGTTACAAATTCGAGAGGATTGAGGATGCTGCGATCTACATGGCTCTCCGCTGCGAGATGAATCACATGGCTGATCTTTTTCTCACTGAAAATAAGTTCCATTTGATCCGCATCGCAAATATCTCCTTTAATGAAGCTATAGTTTTTCTTCCCTTCGAGATCACTCAGGTTTCCCAAGTTTCCCGCATAGGTCAACTTATCCAGATTATAGACCATATAATCGGGATATTTTTCAACAAAATGCCTGACTAAATGAGATCCGATAAAGCCTGCTCCACCTGTGATAAGAATATTTTTCTTCATGCATAAAGATATTAAACGACAAAGATATAGCTTTCCCCCAAATCTTTAGGTCAATTTTCTCCTTTGAGTTACAAGTTGCCTCTAAGGGAGGCTTTTTTACCTAAACGGAAATAAAAGCTGACTGATTCGTTTGTTTTGAGCAGGACTTAAAATTAATTTGCCGAAAAGATATCCGCACAAGAATATTTCTTATAAAAGTGTATTAGGATTACATGAAGGAGCTTGTTGGCATAGAGACGTTTAGAAATCCGGAGGCATTGCTTTTGTTGGCATTGATCCCAATATACTTGTTCTGGTATATCCGCTTTTATCGAAAGCAAAGGCTTTTGATTCGTTTGAGTTATGATCCCGGTAAACTCAATAAAAGCGGACCTAAATTGAGTTTTCTCAGACATTTTCCCCGCGCGTTACAGCTTAGTTCACTGGCGCTTATCATCGTGGCTATTGCCAGGCCTCAGGAGGTCAATAAAATCATGGAAAAACGAACAAATGGGATGGAGATTATGCTCCTTCTGGATGTAAGTAGTTCTATGGAGCAGGATGATTTCAGGCCTTCAAGATTGGCTGAAGCTAAAAAGACGATTAAGTCTTTCACTGCCAATCGACCCAATGATCGCATCGGTTTGATCTTGTTTGCTGCGACTGCCCTTAATTATGTGCCTCTGACACAGGATTTGAATTACCTCAACCGAATGTTGGATGATGTTGGATTTGATTTCCTGCCCAAAAATGGGACTGCCATTGGACCCGCGATGATCATGGGGATCAATCGGATGAGGGACCATGATACAGAAACAAAGGTGATGCTCTTGATCACAGATGGGGCTAATAATCGGGGCGAAATAGATCCCATATCCGCTGCCCGTCTGGCTGCTAGTTTCGATATAAAAACCTATACGATTGGGATTGGTCGCAGGGGAAGCGGGAGGAATACAGCTAGTAAAGAGGTTGGACTGGATGAAGAAAGTTTGCGAGAGATTAGTCGAATTAGTGGGGGACGATATTTCTTTGTCAATAATTCAACAGCATTGGCTTCTGCTTTGGGCAAAATATCCAGTTTAGAAGCCTCCGAAATCCCCACCATCCCTTTACGGGAGGTAAAAGATTATTATCCTATTTTCGTACAGGTAGCCATCATATTGCTTGCACTGGCTTACCTGCTGATGCTGACCTTTATTTACAATCCCCTGGAACAATAAATCTTGTCATGCTACAACCGGAAAAGATTTTTGAAGAAATCTGTAATCGCTTTCTGGAAAACTTTCCAGAAGTAGAAGCTGGAAAAATGATGAGAGCTCCGGCCTTGAAAGTGAATGGGAAAGTGTTTTGTTTTTTCCACCAGGAGAAAATGGGATTCAAACTTGGGAAAGAAACCGATATTGAACGCGAGGAATTAAAAGAAGCAGAGTACCTGAGCCCATTTAAGAATAAACCCCCTATGAAAAACTGGTTCATTTTACCCTTTGTTTCTCTGGAGCAGTGGGAAAATTTAGCAGAAGAAGCTCTCGAAAGAGTAAGCAATGAAAAATAGAAGACCCGGATGTCTGCTAACATCCGGATCCGTCAGGTCAGTCTAATCTAATTTTTTTTCAGTTTTTCCAGACCGTCTATTTCAACTTCATCATATAAGTTGTCCAATTCTTCCGTTGGTATCTTTCCTCTCAGACTCATGATCGTGATGCTGTCGTCTTCATCAGCGATCATTACCAGTTCACTTATGATTCCATTGGATTCCTGAACCATGAAATTGAATCGTGTATCGGAGTCACGAACGGTAATCAGGTCTTCAAAATTCTCGTTCTTGATCTGATTGGCAAATCCTCTGACTTCAGATAAAGAAATACCGCTGGAGCCTTTGGGTGCACTGAGCAATTGAAAGCCATCAATCCGGATTTTCTTATTCGCTTTATCTTTATTTTTTGTCATGTTAAAGAGATTGCCGCTAATCTCAATAAGGGTGTAATCATCATTGTCTTTGTGCGCTTCAAAAAACTTTTCGATACTTCTTGACTGAGCTGACATGAAGATGGGTAAAACCATCAGACTTAGGATGAAAAATTTAATTTTCATAAATAATTATTAGTGGGTTAAAAGATAGATTCGGATATAGTTTTCCCAGCCTAAGAAATTGTTCTCAGGATTTAGGAGATAAATACGTGTTTCGGAAACTAGAGGAGCCTATTCCTCTTCTTCATTATTATTGTTGTCGTCTTCCTCTTCTTCATCTGAAGGACCTATGTCATCGGCAATATCGATTACACTATCGAGGTCTAGGTTCACTCCTATAATGCTCATCATAAAAAAGCTGTCATCTCCGCCAATCAGCATCAACAATTCACTGACTTTATTTTCACCAGCCATTTTTACCAGAAACTTGACATCACTATCAGGTTCACGAATTGACATCAATTCTTCATAAGATTCCTGATTGAGTTTGCTGAAAATCTCATCATAGAGGCGGTTACCATTTATAGAATCAGCACTGAGAATTCGTAGACCGCTGATTTGTCTGATGGTTTCCTTCATCTCAGGACTTGCATCCTGCTGTTTATTGGCACCCATCAGTCTAAACATACGGGGAGAAATATAAATACTGGTAAATTCCTCCTGATCCATATACTTACTAAAGTATTTGGCGATCGCATCATTTTGTGCATGCAGTTGTTGAGGAGCTGCAGCCAAAAGAAATACACAAAGTAGTGTGGCCAGAGATATATAGAATTGCTTAGTCATTTTATTTTTTTGTATAGGATTCAACCAGATCGGATAGGATATGGATCTTCCTGAGTTTCTTTTTATGCTTTTTGGTGGAATTCATTTTGGTTGAAATGAGAAGCAAAGCTTCCTGGGTGGCTGCATAAGCTTCTTCGGGAGTCTCATAGGTATCAACATATGCCATACTTCTCCTATTGTCCTCTTCATTCAATCTTATTGCCAGGCTGATGGTTGCAAATAGGAGAGCAATCGCTGCGGCTATGCCTACTGCCCAACGCATGATATTGATGCGTCTTCCTCTGGTGGCAATCTTATCCGCTACTTTAATTTCTTTAGGTATGCGAATATCTGCTTCCTTTTCATACCAGTTCATCAATCGAGAGAGTCGTTGATTCTCTGGGCTGTCGGGAGCCGTCTTCAACCATTCCCTCAATTTCCGCTCGTCCTCCAGACTGCTTTCTCCTTGCCAATATTTTTCGATAAGGTCTTTCATAAGTTTATTCACAAGATTCCTTCATCGGTCTTTTTTTTTGTTCTTCTACTTCGAGCTTTATCATGGCCGTCCTTATTTTTTGACGGGCTCGAAAGATATTAGTCTTAACCTGGTTCATGGATATTTCCAGTATTTCAGAGATTTCCTCATAGCTATTTCCCTCGATCTCTCTGAGTTGGATGCACATCCGTTGTTTTTCAGGAAGTTTTTCGATGATCCGACTTACATGATCCAGCATGTCGCGGGTCTCGGTTTCTCTTTCAGGGCTTTGATTGCTATCCAGGTAGTACAGACTTTCTACTGCTTCATGCGGTTGGTTCGGTTTAGCCTTTAGCTTATCCAGAGATTTGTTTTTTACCATCCGCATACACCAGGCTTCTTTGTTCTGAATCGTGCCGAGGTCCAATCGCTTTTCCCAAACTTTCATCAGTACCTCCTGAACCACATCCTCAGCTTCCTGGACACTGCCAAGGATCCTCAGGGCAAAGCGATAAAGCTTGTTCTGAGTTTTGAGAATAGAGTTTGGAAAGTCTTGTATTGCCATTTCAAGAGGATGACGATTGGGGAAATGCTTTGTTACAGCTCTTAGAAAAAAAAATTAAAATTCTTTCCAAAATTGATTGAATACCCATTTCAAACAGCTGAATTATGGAACTTCCATTGCTCAAATAATATAAATAATCTTTGGGATTGAATTCTTTATTTACTTTTTTGATTCTTTAATACACCTAATTACCACTTCTTGACTATGAAAAACTTCTCTCTAAAACTATTGCTATTTGCTTTCTTGTTTTCTATTGCTGCAATACCTGTAAACGCTGGGAGTGCTATGCCTAAAACTCCTGCTACAGAAGCAGCGAAACCTATGACAAAAAAAGAGCTTCGTAAGCAGAAGCGGGCAGAAAAGGTTGCCAATTTTGTCAAGAAGAGAATGGAAAAGAAAGCTGCTAAAATTTCTAAAAAACGTAAAAAAGGAGCATTCGGAGACTGGGACAAAAATTTGCAATTGGCTGCTATATTTGCTGCGATTGCGATTGTGTTGGGTATTCTTTGGAGAGTCTTCGTCTCTGGTTCTATTACCGGCTATGGATTATTTGCAACCCTTAGTGGACTGGCCTGGCTGGCTGCTGCTGTTTTCCTTGTCCTCTGGTTGATTGACAACGTTTAAGAACAAATCTTTAAGGGGCAACTTTCACAGAGAAAAGCTGTCCCTTAAAGGATACCTACTTTTACAAATCACTTGTTACAAACACATTTATAACCAACCATTTCTTACTATGAGAAACTTTATTCTAGGAATTCTGGTCTTTAGTTTTATGGGGCTATTTGCTCCCGCGATTAGCTTGGCGGGAAGTGCTATGCCCAAGGCTCCAGCGCCGGTAAAAACACATACTAAAACTAAAAAGGAATTACGTAAGCAAAAGCGTGCCGAGAAAATTGCCAACTTTATCCAAAAACGCGTTGAAAAACGTATGGTTAAAATGGAAAAAAAGCGCAAGAAGAACGGCTTTTCTGATCTTGACCGTAACCTTCAATTGGCAATCATCTTTGGATTGGGCGCTGTTGTATTAAGTATTCTAGGATGGTTCCTTCCATTCCTTTGGGTACTCAGTGGTCTAGCCTGGTTGATTGGTATCGTATTCCTCGTACTCTGGATTGTCGAGAACGCTTAGGAAAAAACAATATGAATTGATTGAGCCACCTTTTAGGTGGCTCTTTTTTTTTAGAATAAAACAGGAATCAGGGTCTGAGCGAGAATGGCAAGAAGAATAATAGAAATAATGTTGAGTACAATTCCAACTCGGGCCATCTGGTATACTTTGATATGGCCACTGGCAAAAACAATGGCGTTTGGGGGGGTTGACATAGGAAGCATAAAAGCACAGCTGGAGGCTAGGGCTATAGGAATGATCATGTGAACAACAGATACATCCAGCCCAATAGCAATACCAGCAACTACCGGAGCGAAAATGGCCACTAGTGCGACATTACTCATCAGCTCCGTCATAAAGAGCATGACAAAAATGAGGAGTGTGCTTACTGCAAATACACTTAGTCCTTCCTGTTGGGATATAGTCGCACCTATCAGATCTATAATTCCTGCTTGAGAAAGACCATTGGCCAGTGCCAATCCTCCTCCAAATAGGATCAATATCCCCCAGGGGAGATTTTTTGTGTCCTCCCACTTCAATGCAAACTCTCCTTTACTAAAACTAATTGGTACACTTAACATAGCCATGGCTGCTACCATACTGATGCTCGTATCCGTAAGCTTCAGTTCCGGGAACCAGCTATTGATACTGGCACGCATAATCCAGGCTAAAGCGGTAAGGAAGAAAATAACTAGTACCAGTTTTTCCTCTTTTCGGATCGGTCCCAGTTTTTTCAATTCTTCCTCTATTACTTCAGAAGATTCGGCCATATTTCCCAGCTTATTGGGATAGAAAATTTTGGTGATGACAAAATAGTTTACCCCTAATAAAACGGCTGCAAGTGGAACACCCATGATCATCCAATTGACAAAACTAATGGTAATCTGATATTCATTTTCCAGGAAACCAGCCATAACCGAATTGGGAGGGGTGCCAATGAGAGTAGCCATACCTCCTATATTGGCGGAAAAGGCAATGCCCAGCATAATGGCCAAAGCAAAGGATTGTTCTTCTTTGGTGAATCCATCCTTGTCATCGATCAATAGTTTGATTACAGAGAGGGCAATCGGCAGCATAACAACAGTACTTGCTGTATTACTGATCCACATACTCATAAGAGCTGTAGCCAACATAAATCCCAGGATGACTCCATTTGCATGAGTACCGGTTAGTTTTATGATCGAAAGGGCAATTCTTTTGTGCAACTGTACTTTTTCCAATGCGAGCGCAATCACAAATCCTCCAAAAAAGAGGTAAACGATGGGACTGGAATAATTAGCCGCTACCGCTTTTATATCCATGATTCCTATCAGGGGAAAAAGGGTGAGCGGTAATAAGGCCGGAATGGCGATGTACAAAGCTTCTGTCAGCCACCAACAAATCATCCAGGCTGCGACAGCAAATACTTTTTGAGCCGTAGGATTGATAATCTCATAAGGGAAAAACAGAATAATCAGAAATAAGATAGGACCCGTAATAAATCCGATCTTTTTATACAAGGGATATTCCTGCATGGGCTATTTCAGGGCTTATGTATCAATTGGAAGGAAGTACGTTTTTTAATCCTTCTGGAAAAGTACTGGGGTCAAAATCCCAGAGCATGGGTAAAATTATATAGACAAAGGCTGTAATGATAAAAATGGAAATAATATTCATCCAAATCCCACTTCTTACCATATCGGGTATGCGTAAATAGCCAGAGCCAAAAACAACCGCATTGGGCGGGGTGGCTACGGGCAGCATAAAGGCACAGGAAGCAGCAACTGTAGCTCCTACCATCAAGAGGAAAGGATGTACATCTATGCTGAGGGCCATAGGTGCCAGTATGGGTAAGAGCATGGAGGTTGTTGCGAGATTTGAAGTGATCTCCGTAAGGAAGTTAACGGCAGCAACCAGAATCAACACAAGGAAGACAATACTCAATCCATCCAATAAACTCATTTGGGTTCCAATCCAAACGGCAAGCCCGCTGGATTTAAAGCCTTCAGCCAAGGCCAGACCGCCTCCAAACAGCAGAATGATTCCCCATGGGATTTTTACAGCTTCATCCCAACGGATAAGTTTTTGTCCTCGATCTGAACTGGGCAGCAAGAATATTAAGACCGCACTGCTCATTGCGATGATGGTATCATCCAGTGCTTTTATACCCAGACCTTCATTGAATATAGGAACCCGGAAAATCCAGCAAAAGGCGGTTAAAATGAAAACAGCCAATACCCATTTTTCCTCATAACTCAATTTCCCCAAGGATCGTAATTGACGTTGGATTTCACTTTTGCCACCAGGAAACTCTTTTTGTTTGAAGCTAAAAGCAAAACGGGTCAGATAGAACCAGCATACACCCAAGAGAAGGATAGAAATCGGGAATCCAAATTTGAACCACTGGGCAAAACTGATCTCTATACCATAGATTTCTTCTACTACAGAAGCTAAGACCAAATTGGGCGGAGTTCCTACCAGAGTCGCAACTCCACCAATGGAGGCGCTATAAGCAATTCCCAACATGAGGGCTTTTCCAAAGATTTCGTTCTCATCTTCCTGGGTCTCTGGATTGTCTTTGAGTTGTGCAATAATGGCCATGCCAATAGGAAGCATCATCACTGAAGTTGCGGTATTGGAAATCCACATGGAAAGGAATGCTGTAGCTACCATAAAGCCCAGAATTATCATGATGACATTTGTCCCGATGATATTGATGATGCTGAGGGCTATTCGTTTGTGTAAATTCCATTTTTCTATGGCCACAGCAAGGATAAATCCTCCTATGTATAAGAATACATAGCGGTGTCCAAAGGATGCCGTGGTAGATTTGATATCCATTCCACCTGTAAGTGGAAAGAGGATAATAGGCAAAAGAGCAGTTACAGCAATTGGCACGGCTTCGGTGATCCACCAGATGGCCATCCAAAGGGTAGTCGCCAGTACTGCATTGGCTTCTGGGCTCATTCCTTCCGGATGAATGCTCAAAAGCGTGAAGATAAATGCCAGAGGCCCCAGAATCAGGCCGATAGTTTGAGAACTAGGTTTCATGTAGTAAGTAGTGTTATGCGCGATCCTAAATCTTTTCCACTCGAACTGCCACCCCATTTAAAGCAGCATTACCGGTGAGTTCGTCTATATATAGAGGATCGGTAAGATCATTTATACTCACTCCCGCATGGGCACTGGCGATATCCATTTTGATTCCTTTCCTGCCATGTCCCCATCCATGAGGAATACTGATAACCCCTTGCATGATTTCATCGGAAATTTCTGCAGGAATATCAACACTTCCCACCCGCGAGCTGATCCTGATCTCTTCTTTATCTTCAATCTTCAATGAGCGGGCATCTTCAGGATGAATCAAAGCTGTACAACGTACTGGACCTTTGACCAATCTTTGAGAATTGTGCATCCAACTATTGTTGGATCGCAGATGCCTTCTTCCGATCAAAGAAAAGGAAGTTCCGTCCTCTTTTCTTTTTTCATACATCGATCTTAATCGCTTAAGGTCATCAAGAAAAAGCTGCGGACTCAATTCAATTTTTCCACTATCTGTTAAAAGACGGTCTTTAAGGCAGGGGTTTAAGGGGCCCAGGTCTACTCCGTGAACTTCTTCTTTGAGTTTTTCCAGACTGAGTCCTCCTTTTGCATAAGTGCTGCCTGAGATGGCAAAGGCCAGCATTTGCTCGGAAGTATAATGCGGACTTTTCTTTTCTTTCATGCGATCCGTGAGCTCCTGGTAAATTTCATAATCATGTCGCTGTTCCTCCCTTTTGGTGAAGAGCGCTTTTGAAAATTTACTGGTATTACGGATAGCCAGACCATGGAAGGCAATGTCATATTGATCGACTTCAAGACCTGTGGTCGGAGGAAGGATGAGGTGAGCATGACGCGTAGTTTCATTGATGTAAATATCAATAGCCGCCATAAACTCTAATTGCTCGAAAGCAGTATCCAGTTTCCCGCCATCCGGGGTTGAAAGTACCGGATTGCCGGCTATGGTGATCATGGCTTTGATCTGGCCTTCACCAGCAGTGAGGATATCTTCACTCAAAGCAGAAACTGGCAATTCTCCACCAAACTCCGGAAGGCCTCGGACACGACTCTTCCATCTTGCAAATCTTTCTTTCCCTTTTTTACCCCTTTGAAGAACGAGGTCTACAACGGGTTGCGTAAACATAGCTCCTCCTTCGGAATCAATGTTCCCTGTAAGCAGATTCAGGAGCGTAAACATCCAATTGCATAGCCCACCGAATACCTGTACACTTAATCCTAAACGGCCATAGATTACGGCTTTGTCCGCTTGAGCAAATTCATGGGTCAAGCTTCGGATTTTTGATGCAGGAACTCCACATAAGCTTTCCATTTCTTCCGGACTAAAGGGAGCAAAATATTCTGCTAGTCCTTCCATGCCTTCCAAATGATCTGCCAGGGCTCCAGGGGCTACTAACTTCTCTTCGAAAAGTGTATGAAGCATGGCTGCCAATAGATAGGCATCCGAACCTGGCTTTACGAATATGTGTTCATCAGCTTTATCCGCAGTTTCAGTTCTACGAGGATCGATCACAATAAATTTGCCTCCCCTTGCTTGTAAGGCTTTTAATCTACCTGCAAAATCAGGAGCTGTCATCAGGCTGCCATTGGATACCAGCGGGTTGCCTCCCATGATGAGCATAAAATCTGTCCGATCAATATCCGGAATGGGTATACTCAGGGGATGCCCGAACATGAAGTGGGCAACTATATGATGAGGTAGCTGATCTACCGAGGTTGCAGAAAAGCGATTGTGCGTATTGAGAGAACGGACAAAATTAGGGCTAAAGAGGCTGGAACCTAGATTGTGGACATTGGGATTTCCCTGATACACTCCTACGGAATTTGTACCATATTTTGCCTGTACAGATTTTATCCCACTTACCATCATCTCATAGGCTTCTTCCCAACTGATCTCTTCCCATCCATTTTCTGTGCGTTTAACGGGCTTCTTTAAACGATTGGGATCTTCGTAGACATCCTTTAAAGCGACAGCTTTGGGACATATATGTCCTTTGCTAAAAGGATCCGCTTTATCTCCCCGTATTTTAGTCACAACCCCATCTTCATGATGGACTTCAATGCCACATAAGGCTTCACAAAGGTTACAAGTTCTGTAGTGGATTTCAGGCATAATATTTTTTGAGAATGGGTTGCTAACGTAATAGGGAAATAGAACCGCTGTATTGAAGGATTCGATCGTCAATAAGTTCCATTTCGATTACAAAGACATAGACACCTTGTGGGGCAAACTTTCCCTGAGTAGTGCCATTCCAGGAAACGACATTTTGACCTGCAGCAGGACCATCGACACTATATATGATTTTTCCCCAACGATTGAAAACGGAAAATTTTCTGATCTGACGAATTCCTGCAGGGCTTCTCGCGACGACATGAAAAATATCATTTTGTCCATCTCCATTTGGCGTAAAAGCTGTAGGAGCATGGACAAGAAAATTGGCTTTAGTTACTTCGATGGTAAGACTATCTCTTGCCGTGCAGCCCTTATCATCCTCAACTAGCAATACGTATTGGGTAGTTGACGGAGGAGAGGCAATAGGATCTGGGCAGTCTGTACAACTCAATCCTTCTGTAGGACTCCAGCTATAACTTACATTAGTTATAGACGAAAAGCTGCTGAGTAAAAGGGTCTCCCCAAATGAAAGGCTGGTATCTTCCGGAACGCTGACAATAAAAGGGTCCTGCGCTGGAACAACAATCGTTGCAGGGAAATCACAATCAAATTTATCGGTTACAATCACCTGATAGGTATCTGCAGTCAGGTCTGTGAATATTCCTGTATTGTTTACATCCACTCCATTCAGGATATAGCTGAATGGGGGATATCCATCCGGTACATCCGTAATAACGATGGAACCATCACTTCCTCCAAAGCAATTGGGACTTTGTACTGTATAAATCGGCTCTGTCTGTAATCTGGGCAAGACGCTTAAATCAGTAGTCACTATGCTGTCGCAACCGATGCTTGAGATAAGAGAATCTACATAGATCCCGGTCTGCTTATAAACAGAATTTCCCACGAAATAAGAATTGCCATCGCATATCGTATCCGTTTGACTATAGAGAATGGGTACTACTATCAAAGTTTTTTCAGCAGAGATAAGCCGACAGGTAACATTGTCCAAATTCCCATTATCGGTCGCTAAAAGATATCTATAGAGATAGGTACCACTTGCAAAATTAGTCACAGGAAAGATCAGTTGATCTCCATTGGGCAGGTCTTGCCAACTAGCTCCATCATCTGTACTTCTTTGCCATCTGACTGCTTGAAATGCCGGATCACTTATATTGGCAGTTAACAGAAACTGATCGGTATCATCTACGCATACATAGGAAGTGTCTGCCGGACTTACAAGTGCATCCGGTCCGCAAGGACGAAAAAGAATATTATCCAGGGCCAGGTCATTTCCTGTCCCGCCCGGAGCATTGTTCCGGATGGATAATTTCATGCTGGTTTGATTAGGACCTGTGCAGAATACCACACTGTAATTATTCCATCTTTCCGTTTGCCCAATACTTCCGGTTGAAAGTACTACCTGATCATCCAAGAGCAGATCTACATTGGGGTCTATATGACCGGTAACGGGTCTCTTGATGAGATTGATAATATCAACACTGAATTCATATTGGGTATTTCCACACAATCCATCTACTTGCTGTTCATAAAAGAGTCCCGGTTCAAAACTGGCATTTACTACCATAAAGTAACCATTGGGATCAGAAGAATTATCTCTCAACTCCAGCCAGGTTCCATATAGATTGGGCCATGCACCGGTATTGTTGGTGATTGTATAAAAGCCATCTCCAGGAGGAACGGCTGTGGTATAGTTATATCCGGGAGCAATCTGGGGATTTACAGTTACCAGATTCGGAACACCCGAACCAAAGTCGCCATCGGTAAATATATTATCTCCCAAACTTCCATTACAGCTAAGTGTGCTATCCAGCTGAAGAGGAGGATAGGCGTAGAGAGGGACAAGAAAAAATAAGGATACAGAAAGTAGTAGCGTTGTTTTGCTAGGCATGATGCAGTCTTCTCTTAAGAACTTAAAGATACGCATCTATCCGATAATTTTTAATAAATATTTATTATGTCCAATGGATTCAGGCAAAAGAAAAATACCCCAAAAAGCTTTTGCCTTTTTTTGCCTAAAAAGAAACTAAAAAAGACCTAAATTGGTATTATTAATAAATAATGTTCTATGCCTGAACCCGTTTTTCTTCCAGTGCTTTCTCAAAATGCCGCAAAAAGTCGAGTTGAGATCGTTATGCTGGACCAGGATCTTTCCCTTGCAAAAACCTATAATCCTGATAAAGAGACCTTTCAGGTTCAAGGAGAGTTGGATCCAGGATTGATTCAATTTTATTTTAGTACACGTGGAGGTGTGAAATTCTCTTTTCATCGGGGAAACTATGTAAAGGAACTCAATCCTAATCAGAGCTTTCTCTTTTACAATCCGGAAAAAGCCTTGCCACATGAAATCATTTTGGAACCTCAGGCGAAATTGATGGCTTTATTTGTGTCTGTTCAGAAATTGCATCAATGGTTTCTGGCAGAATCAGAGGAAATCCATTTCCTCAATAATGAGCAGATCAATCGGAAATTTTATGCAGATCAACCCCTGAACCCCGCTTTGGCAATGGTGATTGATCAGCTTTTTAACCTCGACTTTAATTCAAATACTCTCAAGCTTTATTATCGGGCCAAAATCCTGGAGATACTCAGTCTCTACTTTAGCCGGGAAGAAGATAAAGGCATGGAAAAATGTCCTTTCTTGTTGGATGAGGTAAATGTGAAAAGAATTCGTCAGGCAAAGCAAATCATCATCGAACGTATGGCCAATCCTCCTGGCTTAGAAGAACTGGCGAAGGAAATCGGCTTGAATACCTATCAACTTAAGGTTGGATTTAAGAATATATACGGAAATACCGTACACAAATATCTGACTGATTATCGGATGAATCAGGCTCGGAAAATGCTGGATCTGGGACAGCTTCGGGTCAATGAAGTTGGATATCAGGTCGGTTTTAGCAATTCCAGCCATTTTATCGCAGCCTTTAAAAAGAAATTTGGAGTTACCCCCAAGAAGTATTTGATGTTTGCCAACAGATCCTGATCGGGTAAGTCTCGGCCCCTTATCGATCCATTTTTTTGAAGAAATATTGCAACCTTCAGGTGGAAATCCGTATATTTGCCTAACGAGTGTTAGTTAGCGTGTCAATATGAGTCACTTTCATAGCTTAGCGGTTAAAGAAATCAGAGAAGAAACCCCGGACTGTGTTTCGGTGGTATTTGATATTCCTGAAGAATTAAAAGAGAGCTTCAAATTTATACAGGGACAATACCTTACCTTGAAAACCGACATTGAAGGGGAGGAAGTCAGGAGATCTTATTCTTTATGCTCCAGTCCTTTGGAAGGGGAGTGGAGGGTAGCCGTAAAAAGAGTAGAGGATGGTAAGTTTTCGACCTTTGTCAATCGCGAACTCAAGTGCGGGGATCATGTAGAGGTAATGCTGCCCAATGGAAGATTTTATACGGAAATCGATCCTTCTCAAGAAAAAAGCTATGTTGCTTTTGCTGCAGGAAGTGGTATTACTCCCATACTTTCCATCATCAAAACCCATTTGGAACTGGAACCTAAAAGCAGTTTCAAATTATTCTATATCAATCAAAGCGTTTCCTCTATTATCCTTAAAGAAGAAATTGAAGGCTTGAAAAACAGATTTTTTCAACGTTTCGAAATCTTTCATTTTCTGACCCAGGAAGAACGTAATATTCCCCTCTTTAATGGAAGACTGGATAGGGAGAAACTGGAAGTTTTGGCTAATTCTCTGCTCGATATAAAAGGGACAGATGATTTTTTCATTTGTGGCCCGGAGGAAATGATCTTTCTCCTGAGAGATTTTTTAATGGAAAGAGAAGTAGAGGCAAAACAAATTCATTTTGAACTCTTCAATACGTCTACCGCTAATCGCAAGAAGCCCGGGAAATCCCAGTCAGCTAATTCGGCTATGTCTGAGGTGCAAATATTAGAAGGAGGCAAAAGTTTCACTTTCAAAATCCCTCGGGGATCTGACTTCATCCTGGATGCAGCTTTAGATCGCTCTGCTGATTTACCGTTCGCTTGTAAAGGAGGAGTTTGTTGCACCTGTAAAGCAAAACTGATTGAGGGAGAAGTGGATATGGAAGTGAATTATTCCCTGGAAAAAGAAGAACTGGATGCCGGATACATTCTGACCTGTCAGTCTGTACCTAAATCAGATAAAGTAATCGTTGATTTTGATTCATAACGGACGATTGTTATCGTCTGCATTTTACCATAAATACTATGCAATCTCAAGAAGCAGCATTTCAAGCTAAAATCGATGCCGGCCAAAATATTGAGCCCAAAGATTGGATGCCCGAGAAATACCGCAAGACCCATATCCGACAAATTTCTCAACATGCTCACTCTGAAATCGTTGGGATGTTGCCAGAAGGCAATTGGATCACGCGTGCGCCAAGTTTGAGGAGAAAAGTAGCCTTGCTGGCCAAGGTGCAGGATGAAGCTGGACATGGCTTGTATTTGTACAGTGCAGCTGAGACGCTTGGTATCAGTCGTGACGAACTTTTCGAGCAATTGCATAGTGGTAAAGCCAAGTATTCCAGCATCTTCAATTACCCGACCTTGAGTTGGGCAGATATGGGAGCCATCGGATGGTTGGTTGATGGAGCTGCAATCATCAATCAGGTTATGCTTACCCGAACTTCTTATGGTCCTTATGCAAGAGCTATGGTGAGGATTTGTAAAGAAGAATCTTTTCACCAAAGGCAAGGATATGAAATCATGCTGACTCTTTGTGAAGGGACTGAGGTGCAAAAACAATTGGCGCAGGATGCTTTAAATCGTTGGTGGTGGCCATCCCTTATGATGTTTGGGCCTCCGGATGCGGTTTCTACGCATACCGAGCAATCCATGAAATGGAAGATTAAGCTCAAAAGTAATGATGAGCTGAGGCAGCAGTTTGTAGATATTACTGTGCCTCAGGCTGAAATTTTAGGCTTGACCATCCCGGATCCTGATTTGAAATGGAATGAAGAGAAGGGCCAATATGACTTTGGAGAGATTGATTGGGATGAATTTTGGCAGGTAGTCAAAGGAAATGGCCCATGCAATCGCGAGAGACTCAATGCCCGTAACGAAGCCTGGGACAATGGAGCCTGGGTGAGAGAGGCCGCCATTGCGCATGCCGATAAAAAGAAATCTACCCAAAACGCATAATCCGCTAAATCATGAATAAAAAAGAATGGCCCATTTGGGAAGTGTTTGTTCGAAGCAAAAATGGTTTGGAGCATCGCCATGTAGGAAGCCTGCATGCTGCTGATGCTGAAATGGCGATGGAAAATGCGCGGGACGTTTACACTCGAAGAAGTGAAGGAGTAAGTATTTGGGTAGTTGAATCCAAACACATTTCCGCTTCCAATCCGGAAAACAGCGGCGAACTCTTTGAACCTGCCAAGGACAAAGTTTATCGTCATCCGACTTTTTATGATTTGCCAGAAGAACTAAAACACATGTAGCCATGCGGGATCAACTGTATCAATATTTACTTTCGATAGGAGATAATTCCATGATCCTGGGGCATAGATTGTCTGAGCTTTGTGGACATGGTCCTAGCCTGGAAACAGATATAGCCTTAACCAATATTTCTTTGGATTTATTCGGACAGGTGAGAAGCTATTTCCAATATGCTGCAGAATTAAAAGGAGAAGAACTTACAGAAGATAAAATCGCTTTTCTTCGCTACCCGAATCAATACAGGAATACCTTATTGGTCGAGCAGCCAAATAAAGATTTTGCTTATGTGATTGTTCGTCAATTTTTGTTTGATGCCTTTCATAAACCCTTTTTGGAAGAATTGTCTCAAAGTCTCGATCCTCAAATAGCTGCTATCGCAACAAAATCTTTGAAAGAGGTTAGCTATCATCTCCGTTTTTCCAGTCAGTGGGTAATAAGATTGGGAGATGGTACAGAGGAAAGTCATGCCAGGATGCAGGAGGCTGTTAATCACCTCTATCGATTCTCTGGGGAGTTATTCGAAGAGACGGAGATAGACAAAGAGATGAAGGAGAATAAGATTGGAGCGGACCTTGAGCAGGTAAAAGAAGCATTTATCCAAACGATCAGAGAAGTGATGTCTGAAGCTACTTTGGAGATTCCGGATACTCCCTGGCATCAGGGAGGTGGAAAAAAAGGCATTCACACAGAAGAATTAGGATACATTCTGGCTGACCTTCAATATATGCAGCGGACCTATCCCGATATGAAATGGTAATTGCCGAACAACATAAAGAGATTCTGGACTATCTCTATGAGGTATCCGATCCTGAAATTCCTGTTTTGTCCATCATGGACATGGGGATTGTACGGGATATTGAGGTAGAAGGAAAACAATTGAAAGTGAGTATCACTCCTACCTATTCTGGCTGCCCGGCCATGGATGTGATTGGGGATGATATTGTGAGGGCTTTGAAAAAAAGGGGCTATGAAACAAAGATAAAATTGGTTTTAGCTCCCGCCTGGACTACTGACTGGATTACGGAAGAGGGGAGAAGAAAGTTAGAAGAATATGGGATAGCCGCTCCATTGGATGCTTCGGCAGATAAGAAAGCCTTGATGGGTGAGAAAAAGATGGTGACTTGCACCCATTGCGGCTCAAAAAATACAATAATGGTAAGTCAGTTTGGTTCTACGGCCTGTAAAGCACTCTTTAAGTGTGAAGATTGTCTGGAGCCTTTCGACTACTTTAAATGTCTATAAAGAAAATAAAGTCTATATCTACATGTCTGTACTACTATTCGAGATCAATGAGGGAGTAGGAACAATTAGCTTGAATCGGCCTGATGCTTTCAATAGTGTCACCCGCGAACTGGCTCTGGCTTTTCAGGAAGCTCTGGATACTTGCGCAAGCAGGGAAGATGTAAGGGCTGTTCTTATTACAGGTACTGGAAGAGCCTTCTGTGCCGGTCAGGATTTAAAAGAAATTACCGATGAAGAAAACCGTCCGGGATTTCGGGTAATTCTTGATGAGCATTTCAAACCTATAATCCTCAAAATAAGAGAACTTGAAAAGCCCGTGATTGCAGCCGTAAATGGAGTAGCAGCGGGAGCAGGAGCGAATATAGCTCTGGCCTGTGATATTGTGCTTGCCAGCGAAAAAGCCAGCTTCATTCAGGCATTTTCAGGTATAGGCTTGATTCCGGATAGTGGAGGAACTTTTTTCCTTCCTCGGCTTATTGGATTTCAAAAAGCTTTGGCCATCAGTATGCTAGGCGATAAAATTTCTGCAACTGAAGCGGAAAAAATGGGGATGATCTACAAAGTCCTGCCTGCAGAAGATTTCATGAGTGAGTCATTAAGTCTTGCCCATAGAATGGCCAAAATGGCCACAAAGGGCCTCGCTTTAACCAAAAAAGCTTTTAATCAATCCCTCACAAATAATCTCGAATCTCAACTCAGTCTGGAGACAGCTACTCAACTCGCAGCCTTCGAGACCTATGATTATAATGAAGGCGTTCAGGCCTTTGTAGAAAAAAGGAAAGCGGAGTTTAAAGGAAAATGAGGTGCTCATGTGTTCTGGTGTTCAAGTTGGACCCTAACACCAGAACACCAGAACACCAGAACACTATTAATATGAAACTAGGCATAATCGGAGCAGGAACCATGGGGAGCGGAATCGCGCAGGTCGCAGCTACAGCCGGCTGGGAGGTGGTTCTCTATGATGTAAGTGGTGAAATGCTGGAAAGCAGTCATGAGAAACTACGGAAACTCATGTTGAGACTGGTGGAGAAGGGGAGAGTTAGTATGGAGGAATCCCTGCGAATCAGAAATCAGATTACCTATACAGAGGAAGTCGAGCCTATGACTGGAGCAGATCTGGTGATCGAGGCTATCGTAGAGGATTTAGGGATCAAACATAAGGTGCTTTCAGGTCTGGAAGGAATTCTGAGCCCTGAATGTATCATCGCGAGTAATACTTCTTCTCTTTCAATAGCGGCACTTGCAGCAGCCCTGAGAAAACCGGATCGTTTCATTGGTATCCATTTCTTCAATCCCGCTCCGCTCATGAAATTGGTAGAAATTATTCCGGCTGTCCAGACAAGTCCTGAGGTTTTGGAGCAATCCAGAAAAGTCATTGAATCCTGGGGGAAATTGACGGTACTAGCCAAGGATACCCCAGCCTTTATCGTCAATAAAGTGGCTCGACCTTTTTATGGGGAAGCTTTACGCATATACGATGAAGGACTAGCCGGTATAGCGGATATAGACTGGGCGATGAAAGAGCTGGGAGGATTCCGAATGGGACCTTTTCAGCTTATGGATTTCATTGGCCATGATGTTAATTACATCGTTACAGAAACCGTTTTTCATGCCTTTTATTTTGATCCTCGTTACAAACCTTCTTTTAGTCAAAAGCGTCTGGCAGAGGCTGGATTTTTAGGCAGAAAGACGGGAAGAGGATTTTATGACTATCGGGAAGGTGCTGAAAATCCTTTACCCAATAAAGATGAGGTGCAGGGAAAGATGATTCTGGATCGTGTCCTGGTTATGCTCATCAATGAAGCAGCAGATACTTTGCACCTCAATATTGCTAGCAAGGAAGATATCGACCTGGCCATGACCAAAGGGGTCAATTATCCCAAAGGCCTCCTTGCCTGGGCCGATGAATTGGGCATAGAAGCTTGTGTCGAAAAACTGGATGCACTGTATGAAGAATACAGGGAAGACCGATACAGATGCAGTCCCTTATTGAGGAAGATGGCCCGAGAGAATACTAACTTTTTCCCATCAGAAGAAAGTTACCATGCCTGATTCCCAATCCAAAGCCCAGGCCATCTATGAGAAAATGATGGAAAAAGACTATTGCAGTCAATGGCTGGGCATCAAACCTATATTGATAGAAGAAGGACATTGCCAAATCGGGATGAAGGTTCGACAGGAAATGCTCAATGGCCATGGAATTTTACATGGTGGCATAGCCTTCACCTTTGCTGATAGCGCCTTTGCCTTCGCCTCCAATTCTTATGGGAGATTGGCAGTTTCGATTCAGGGCAGCATGAACTATGCTAAATCAGCCAAAGAAGGCGACGAACTGATCGCAGAGGCCACAGCCCTCAATGTAACACACAAAACCGCTGACTTTGATGTCAAGGTCTTAAATAAACATACAAAAGAAGTGCTCTACTATTTCCGAGGGACTGTGTACCGGAGTAGTAGGGAGATTTTGGGAGATTAAATGTATGAGTGTTTTAGGGTGTTAGGGTATTAGTAAATGATTTAGAACCCTAGCATCCAAACACACAAACACCCTAATACGCTGAAATATGTACAAACTCGGAAATTACGTACTTGGAAGCTGGATGGATGGAAAGGGAGAAGGAAAACCCTTGTACAATGCAGTAAATGGAGAGCTTATTGCAACCGCAACTACAGATGGAATTGATCTGGCTGAGGTTTTAGCTTATGGTCGAAAGGTCGGAGGGAATCCGCTGCGTAAAATGACCTTTCAGGAAAGAGGCAATATGCTCAAGCGACTTGCCCTGTACCTCAACAAAAGAAAAGAGCAATTCTACGAAATTAGTTATAAGACAGGAGCGACTCGTGCAGATAGCTGGGTAGATATAGAGGGGGGATTTGGTAATCTTTTTGCCAATGCTTCTTTAAGGAAGAATTTCCCCAATCAGAGTTTTCATGTGGATGGTGATCCGATCGATCTTTCTCGTGGAGGAAGTTTCATGGGGCATCATATCATGGTGCCAAAAAGAGGGGTAGCGATTCACATCAATGCCTATAATTTTCCGGTTTGGGGCATGTTGGAAAAGTGTGCATGTAATTGGATGGCAGGAGTTCCGGCAGTAGTGAAACCGGCAACGGCTACCTCTTTTTTGACAGAGGCTGTGGTAAAGGAAATCATTGCCTCCGGAATATTGCCTGAAGGAGCCTTGCAATTGATCTGTGGATCTGCGAGGACGATTTTAGATGCAGTTGAATCTCAGGATGTAGTTACTTTCACGGGTTCTGCAGATACTGGTCGTCATTTGAAATCTCATTCTCGGATCATCTCAGAAGCTGTACCCTTCAATATGGAGGCAGATAGTTTGAATTGTTCTGTATTAGGGGAAAAGGCTGTTCCAGGTACGCCCGAATTTGATCTCTTTATCAAAGAGGTACGCAAGGAAATGACATCAAAATGCGGGCAGAAGTGTACAGCTATTCGCCGTGTAATTGTTCCAGAACATTTGATAGAAGATGTACAAATCGCCCTGGGAAAATCTTTGGCGAAAGTAGGAATTGGAAATCCACTAGCGGAGGGAGTTAGAATGGGAGCTTTGGCGAGTAAAGACCAGGTCGAAGAAGTGAGAGAAAGGGTAGGGGAAATTGCTCAGACCGCTAAGATTGTATATGGTTCTTTAGATGAAGTTCAGCTAATAGATGCCGATGCAAATAAAGGGGCCTTCCTTTCTCCAATCTTGATGCTGGAGAAATCCCCCTTCGAAAATGTAGGCGTACACGAAATTGAGGCATTTGGTCCGGTAAGTACCCTTATGCCTTATAAAAATATGGAGGAAGCTATTGAACTGGCTCAAATGGGCAAAGGCTCCCTTTGTTGTTCAATAGCAACATTCGATGATCAGGAAGCCCGGGATTTTGTCGTAGGTGCAGCTAGTCATCACGGACGAATTTTGGTACTCAATAGAGAAAATGCCAAACAAAGTACCGGACATGGCTCTCCTTTACCTACTTTGGTTCATGGTGGACCCGGTAGAGCAGGTGGCGGAGAAGAAATGGGAGGCATGAGAGGGATCAAGCATTATTTACAGAGATGTGCTGTACAGGGAACTCCCACTACTTTGACTGCCATTACGGGTATTTATCAATCCGGATCTAAAGTTGTGGAGGCGCCACAACATCCCTTTAAATATCACTTCGAAGATATACAGCCAGGTATGTCCATAACTACGCATAAGCGTACCATTACAGATAGTGATATCATCAATTTCGCCAATCTGACCTGGGATCATTTCTACGCACATACAGATATTACCTCCCTTAAAGGGTCGATATTTGAGAAAAGAGCTGCACATGGCTATTTCATTTTGGCTGCTGCTGCAGGCTTGTTTGTTCATCCGGGTAAAGGTCCTGTTGGTGCAAACTATGGTCTGGACGAATGTCGTTTCATTCGCCCCATCTACCATAATGATACCTTGCAAGTACGTTTGACCTGCAAAGAAAAAGTAGAACGCGACAGTCGTGGCAGAGAATATCCTTCTGGTGTGGTAAAATGGTATGAAGAGATCTTCGATCAGGAAGGTGAATTGGTCGCCATGGCAACCATACTGACCCTGGTTCAAAAGAAAAATCCTTTCTTCGAATTTAGCCGCGAGAAGGTAGATGCCAGTCTCAATGCCCTAACAGAATCAACCAAACCTTCCTGGGGAATCCTGACACCTCAGCATATGGTAGAGCATTTGGAATACTTCTATGACATTGCTTTAGGCAAAATAGAAGTACCCCAGACCACGCCCGAAAAGTACATGGAAAAAACCCAGGAGATGCTTTTCAATTTTAAAGGTATGCCAAAAGAATTTCAACATCCCCTTTTGAAAAAGGGAGAACTGGAAGACTTGAAATACGGAAGTCTGGAAGAAGCCAAAGAAGCCCTCCGCAAATCCATGGATGAATCAGATGCGCTTTTCAAAGAAAATCCGGCAGCGACCCTATTCAATCCGGTTTTTGGCATGCTCGATGAAGAGATGTGGGAGAATTATAATCGGAAACATTTTCATCATCATTTTGAGCAATTTGGGCTTATCACGAAGTGATTAAATAAAGATTTGAATGTGTTGTAGTGTTTTAGTGTTGTAGTTGTATATATAGCTGTTTCTTTTGGTGTCATATAGAATAAAAATTGTATATGGCAAAAATTAACAGATTTGAAGAACTGGATTGTTGGAAAGAAGCACGAAAGCTGGTTACAGAAGTTTTTATAATATGTGAACAAGGAAAACTTCGGAGGGATTTTGATACGAAAAGCCAATTGAAAAGGGCATCATTATCTGTAATGAACAATATTGCAGAGGGTTTTGGAAGATATAGTAATAAGGAATTCATTAGATTCCTTGAATATTCTCAAAGTTCAGCCTTAGAAGTAAAAAGTATGCTTTATATATTGGAAGATCTTGAGTATGCTGATAAGGAAAATTTGAATAAAATAAAGTTGCACCTTTCAAATACCCTGTCTTTAACTCTAGGCTTCTTGAGGTATCTCCGCACAACTATTGAAAAATGAAACTATAACACTACAACACTAAAACACTTCCTTAAAAAAGAATATATGGACCCTTTCGTTCGTACCGAACTAATAAAACCCGGCATCGCCGTCATCACCTTCTACCATCCGGCCCACAACTCTCTCCCCGGAGATATCCTGTCGCAGCTTGCTGCTGCCATTACAAAAGCCGGTCAGGATGAGTTGATAAAAGTCATCATCCTCAAAAGTGGAGGAGATCGCACTTTTTGTGCAGGTGCCAGTTTCGATGAGCTCATCACTATCAATGATTTCGAAACGGGCAAGAAATTCTTCATGGGTTTCGCCAATGTCATCAATGCCTGTCGTAAATGCCCAAAGTTCATCATTGGACGTGTACAGGGAAAAGCTGTAGGTGGGGGAGTTGGCTTGGCAGCAGCAGTAGACTACTGTTTGGCCAGCAAATATGCAGGGATAAAGCTCAGTGAATTGGCAGTGGGCATAGGACCTTTTGTTGTTGGACCTGCAGTCGAAAGGAAGATCGGAAGCTCTGCTTTCTCTCAGCTTACCATCAATGCTACCGAATTCCAATCCGCACAATGGGCCAAAGAAAAAGGACTGTATACAGAGGTTTTTGATTGGCCGGAAGAACTGGACAAAGCTATCCTGGAGCTTGCAGATAATCTGGCGAGCAGTAATCCAGAAGCACAGCGCATGCTCAAAGAGGTTATTTGGGCAGGAACGGAAGACTGGGATGAATTGCTGGAGAAAAGAGCTGAGATGTCTGGGCGACTGGTGCTGAGTGATTATACCAAAGAGGCGCTGGCGAGATTTGAGAAGAAATAAGACAGTTGTTCTGGTATTCTCGTGTTTTAGTTGTTTTCACCCGAACACAAGCGCACATTAATCCCCTCCCATGTACAACAAAGAAATAGAAACTCTTCCCCTCGATAAGCTCCGCAAGCTTCAAAACGAACGCCTGCAACAAATGCTGCTAAGGCAATACACACATGTGCCTTTTTACAAAAAGGTATTTGATGAAAGAGGTTTAAAACCCGCTGATATTAAAGGAGTTGAGGATCTACATAAGCTACCCTTTACCAAAAAGACAGACCTGAGAGATAACTATCCCTTCGATCTTTTTGCGGTTCCTAAGGAGGAAGTAGTGAGAATACATGCCTCAAGTGGGACTACAGGCAAACCAACTGTAGTTGGCTACAATCGTCATGATCTGGAGGTATTTGATGAGGTAGTAGCCCGTTCCCTGGTGTGTGCGGGTGCAAGGAAGGGAATGAAGCTTCATAATGCCTATGGGTATGGACTTTTTACCGGAGGTCTGGGAATGCATGGAGGCGCAACTAAATTAGGCATGGCCGTAATTCCGGTTTCAGGAGGTATGACCGATCGCCAATTGATGATCCTGCAGGATTTTCAACCAGAAGTGATTTGTTGTACGCCTTCTTATGCACAAACATTGGGAGAGGAAATACAGAAAAGAGGCATATCTCTCGATAGCCTAAATCTTAAATATGCCATTCTGGGCGCCGAACCCTGGACGGAAGCTATTCGCCAACAGGTAGAAGCAAGTCTGGAAGTAAATGCAACCAATATCTATGGATTAAGTGAAATCATCGGACCCGGAGTATCTCAGGAAGATTTTGAAGAAAAAGGAAGTGGCAGCTATATCTGGGAGGATCATTTTTTTCCGGAAATAGTAGACAAAGATACGGGCGAACCTTTGCCCTATGGAGAAGAAGGAGTCCTGGTTTTTACGACCCTTACGAAAGAGGCACTTCCCATTTTACGCTATTGGACCAATGACATTTGCAGCATCTATTATGATTCAGATGCCAAAAGAACCCATATAAAGATGTCTCCCATCAAAGGGCGTAGCGATGATATGCTTATAATTAGGGGCGTAAATCTTTTTCATACACAGGTCGAAGACTTACTCCCTGCTTTCCCTCATCTCGCACCTTCCTATCAGCTCATCGTGAGTCGGGAAAAAACCATGGATGAAGTAGCCTTAAAAGTCGAACTAGACGAAAGAGTCTCCAATGACCTTCTCGGTCAAAATCTTTCCTCAACCGAACTCTGCACTGAACTCTCAGCCAAGCTTAGTAAAAAGATCAAGGATAATATTGGCATCAGTATGAGTGTGGAGATTTGCCATTTTGGAGAAATTCCCCGCAGTCAGGGAGGGAAGTTGAGTAGGATTGTGGATAAGAGGGGATAAACCTGCGCAGGTGTTCTGCTGTTATTGTTGATTGTTTCCTGCCTAACACATGAACACCAGAACCCTAGAACACCTCAATCTCCAAACCATCATAAGCTGGCTCAATTCCCTTAGGCAAATATTCTAGTAGTTTTTCATGGGTAGCCAATTGATGACTGATATGCGTCAGATAGGCTTTTTGAGGCCTGAGTTCTTCGATAATTTCTATTGCTTCATCCAGGGTGAAATGGGAATAATGCTTTTGCCAGCGAAGGGCATTGAGTACCAACACATCCAGACCTCGGAGCTTTTCCATTGACTCTGGCGAGATGTAATTCGCATCAGTTACATAGGCAAAGTTTCCTGAACGAAATCCATAGACTTCCATTTCTTTGTGCAAGACGGGGATAGGAGTCAGATCAATATCTCCTATCCTAAATGGATTTTCATCGATTTCATGAATCTGGACTCGGGGAACTCCGGGATAGTCTGCTGCCTCAAAAATATAAGAGAATTCAATTTTTACCCGATCCAGAGTAATAGAGGTTCCATAGATATTCATGTCCTGCTTCATGAAGAAGTTGAAAGCACGAATATCATCCATTCCGGCGATATGATCTTTGTGCGAATGGGTAAAAACTACTGCCTGTAGTTCTTTGATACCTGATCGTAGGATTTGTTGGCGAAAGTCAGGACCGGTATCGAATACAACTCGGGTATTTCCCTTTTCCAATAAACCCGCTGTTCTCAGACGTTTGTCTCGGGGGTCTTTGGAAGTACAAACGTAGCAATCACATGCGATCATGGGTACACCGGAAGAGGTGCCGGTTCCCAAAAAGCTAAACTTCATATCAATCGCTGCCTTTGATCCGGTCCACCATTTTGTTTTGATCTTCTGTCAAAACTTCCCCATCTATTTTTAGGCTTTTTATGATCTCTGACAAAGTTGTGATCTTGCCTTCGAGGGGATGAAATTTATTGATGACGATGGTCTTTTGCTCATGTACAATACAATATCCGCCTTTAAAATTCCCCCGCTCATACCGGACATGATAGCCCTGAGCCTTGAGAATGGTCTGCAATTTTTCCTGTGTGGTTTTCGTAAAACGCATATAACCAAAGGTATAAAACAAAAACAGTTGCGACAAGGTCAGAACCTGCCGCAACCATTATATGATATATATCTTCTCTAGTGTTCTTTCTTAAGCAATTCCGGATGCTTGGCTTTAAATTTATTCAAGCGAGGAATAGATACCGCTCTTACATAAGGCTGGTTAGGATTTTTTCTTTCGAAGTCCTGATGATATTCTTCTGCTTTCCAGAATTTGGTGAAAGGACTGACTTCGGTAGTTATTTCTCCATCAAAAGCCTTTTCATCTTTCAACTTCTGAATATAGGCTTCAACCAGATTTTTTTCTGTTTCCCCTATATAGTAGATGGCAGAACGGTATTGAGGTCCTCTATCCGGGCCCTGACGATTGAGGGTAGTCGGATCATGAGAATCAAAGAATACCAGGAGTAGGGTTTCATAACTTACCAATTCCGGATCATAGTAAACTTCTACAGCCTCTGCATGACGGGTTTGGCCAGATGCGACCTGACGGTAGCTGGGATTATCAATTTCTCCCCCTGCATAACCGGAAACTACTTCTTTCACTCCGATGACGGATTCAAATATGGCTTCAACGCACCAGAAACATCCACTCGCGAAATAGGCTTTCTTGAGTTTTCCCAATTCTTCAGCACTCAATTTTTGCTCCATTACCGGAGCTTTTTCCATTGCATCCTTCCCATTTTTGCCCGTAAGTGTACAGGCGCTTAAAAGGATGAGACCCATCAAAAGGCCTGCGATAGTTGGCGTGATATACTTCATTATGATTTAATATGCTTGATTAACATCTATAAAAGCTATTACTTATTTAAGCTCGGGATTGTTTTCCAAATAATTCCCTATATGTTCTGCCAGTCGTGAAGCTCCTGCTGCATTGGGATGAACTCCATCTGGAAATAGCTCTGCTTTCTGGCTAAATGGTCGATACAAATCGATCAATTCAACTTTTGCATCCTTCGCAACCTCATCTATCATCGGAATGATTTCATCCCTGACTACCTCATTGCTTATGGACCAATTCTCTTGAAAAACCGGTACAGGTTTGCAGATGATGATCCGGGGATTGTCCAACTCATTTCGGAAAGCAGCAATCAGGCTCATATAGTCCTGGTAAAATTCTTTCCCATGTTCCCAATTATAGTCCTTGCTATCATTGGTTCCCAGTTTGATTATCACAATATCTGGGGTAAAGCTAAGGGCTTCTTCATATTCTTTCTGTACACGATATGACAAATCTCCTTTTTCCAGCAAAGTCGCTCCACTCTTTCCAAAATTTCCTATTCGAAAATCTCTTCCCATCAATTTTTGCAAGCGTGCCGGATAGCTTCTCCAGCTCCTAAATCGAATTCCACTCCCAAAAGTGATACTATCCCCTACACAGGCAATGCGTAGAGCATCTTCTTTGGGGCCGCAAGAGAGTAAAGCAAAGAACAAAATGATAAGACTACAATATTTGGTCATGTTTCGTAAATGCGAATGGAGCCTTAAAAATAAGGAAAAGCTGGAAGAGTGTTCTGGTGTTCTCGTGTTCTGGAAGTATCCACTAGAATACAGGAACACAATAACAACCAAACACGTTTTTAATCCTCATTCCCTTTTCGTAGAAAAGAAAATGTATTAGCTTTGCACTCCCGCCCGCGTAGCTCAGGGGATTAGAGCGTTGGTCTCCGGAACCAAAGGTCGATGGTTCGAATCCATCCGCGGGTACAAAAAGAAAGCAGGAAGATTCTTCCTGCTTTCTTGATTTCAGAGGTTACGAAATGCAAGACTTAGGATACCAAGCATTGAAAACAATCACAGTATATCAGTGCATAATCCTAAAGCCAATTTCATGAGATACCTTATCACTTCAATCGTTCTTCTTCTCATTTTTCCTTTCTCTACATTCTCTCAAGTCAAAAAGAAAAGTCTGCAAATCACTCCCTTTACCGTTGCGGGAATGGTAGATGATGGTGTAGCCGAAAGAGTAAGTCAATATACCTATAGTGGAGCTATAGCGTCCAAACGTGTTGAAGTATTAGGGGAGAATTCTCCTGGCTTTAGCGCAGGTATGGCAACTACCGACTATGTCATGGAAGGCAGCATTTTGGGGGTTGAGGTAAAAGAGAATTCGAAAACCAATGAGGAAACGGGCGAAGTAAGCTTTACCTATGAAGCTTATATCAATGTCAGCCTGAAAATCACCGAACCAAAAACCGGACAAATCATTGCTTCCAAACAAATGCGAATAGGCAATGATGTACTAGCTGGTGGAGGCGTAGGTAGTTTTGTAAGGAATGCGAAAACTCCTGAAGAAGCCATGGAAAATGCCATGAAGATTCTGGGGAATAAGACCAAAAAGTTCATTCAGAAACACTTCAAGCTCGAAGCAGAACTGGTCGAAATCACGGAGCACAAAGGAAGCCAGGCTAAACTGGTGCTGGTATCTGGAGGGGCTATGGCTGGTTTTAAGAAAAATCAGAAACTATCTGTTTCCATTCGCATGCCCAAAACCCTTTCCAATGGAACCACCCTTATGCGCACACAACAAATCGGAGAGATCAAAATCATCAAAGTAGAAGATGAGAACTTCTCCATAGCACAAGTCCTCAAAGGCGGTCAGCAAATTGCCAATGCCATTGAAGCCGGTCAGGTGATGATATGTGTAACAGTTAAATAATGTTTTCATTTGCTTTCGTTTTCAAGTGTTCTCCTTGCATATTCTGCCAAAGCAGAACACCAGATCACCAGATCACCAGAACACAAGAACACTTCCTACTCCCACTCCCATTCTCCCTCTCCATTCTTACTGAGTAGAAAGGTCGTGTCGATCCACTCCATATTGATTTTGGAATAGAGGTGGGGGAATAATTCCTCATTGCGTGAGGGTTCCCATTTAAGGTGCTTTTTTACCCGCTTTTCGTGGACGGCTAATAACACCAGGCTATCCTCATTTGGGTAATGCTTGCTCGCGGAGCCGATTACCTGTTTTTTGGTGGAAAAATGAATAAAACCCTCAGTTTTGAGAGATTCTGTTTTGTAACTGTCCCTTTGGAGAGCTTTTTCCCATTCCTTTGCAGGAATAAGGTGGTAGATATAGGCCATTATTGTTCGAAGTCGATTTCTGTATTATCGCCGATATTTATGCTGAGAGATTTTTGGCGAAGGCTGGTGTCATTACCGATTACGGATTTGCGAAGGATGATAGAATCGAGGCGTGAATAGGCACCGAGTATGGAGTTGGAAATGATGGAATTGTCGATATGGGCATGCTCAGCTATAGCTACATAAGGACCTATGATCGATTGGCTGATTTCGCAGGAATCAGGAATAAATACCGGAGGTATGATCACGCAGTCCGGATACTTGCCGGGCATATGAGAGCCTGATCTTTCCAGCAGAATTTTATTTGCCAGGAGCAAGGTTTGCATACGGCCGCAATCAAACCAGTTCTCAACCGTATGTGTTTTGAATTTATGTCCCCTTTGCACCATATCCATCAAGGCATCGGTCAGGGCATATTCTTCATCTTCCTGTACCCCGTCTTTCATCATCTCATCCAGGACTTCCAGCAAAAGTTTTACCTGGCTGATTTTATACATGCCAACCAGGGCGAGATTGCTGGTAGGGATATCTGGCTTTTCACTAAGTTTCTTTACAAATCCATCTCCACCCAGGATCGCAATGCCAAATTCACGCGGATCTTCCACTTGTTGAACGGCGAGGATAGAACCCTCTTGATCCATGATTTTGGGGGTGTCTTTGTCAAAGATGGTATCTCCCAAATTGATGAGGATATCATCTGTATTGGCGAGAACATCTTTACAGGTCCATAAGGCATGGGCAAGCCCCTTGCGCGGCTCCTGCACGACAAACTCCATTTCTATTTTTCCTTCATAGGCAGTTTCCACATACTCCTGGATCTTCTCTCGAAGGTATCCAATGATGAAGACCTGCTTTTTGATCCCGGCCTCTATCAAATTATCAATGATATGGCCAAGGATAGGTTTCCCCGCCACAGGGATTAGAGGCTTGGGCTGTGTATGTGTATGGGGACGTAATTTGGTTCCCACACCTGCTACCGGAATCACTGCTTTCATTCAACACCAAATTTGCCTGAAATTAAGACTTTTAGGTAGAGCCTACAAGTATAAAATGCTCACTAATTTATCCTGACTAAAATGCTGAGAGAGAAAAATTTACTATATGTTAATTTTAGAATTTGAAACTACCGGAATTTAATTACTATTTTGGCAGTCTTCACACATACTCTAACCAAACCATAAACCTAAAACCTTAACCACAATCAATATGAACATTAAACCGTTACTATTTTTTCTGGTTGCATTCTCTTTCATGCAACCAGTATGGTCTCAATGTGGAGATCTTTTCTTCTCCGAATACATTGAAGGCTCGGGGAATAATAAAGCCATTGAAATTTACAATTCGAGTTCCATGGCGATTGACCTGACTGATTATCAGGTTCACCGCTTCAACAATGGTGGGACTACAGACCCGGATACGCTGGACCTCCCAGGTATGCTCGCTGCCTATGACGTTTATGTAGCTGCCAACTCTTCTGCAGATGCTACTATTCTTGCTGCAGCTGATACAACCCATTCTATTACCTTTTACAATGGAGACGATGTACTTGTCTTGATTAATATTTCAACGGGTGATACCCTGGATATAATTGGTGTACTAGGGGTCGATCCTGGAAGTTCATGGCCAGTAGGAACGGGTTCTACTGCAAACACTACCCTGAGGCGTATGATGAGCGTTCAAAATGGAACCACAGACTGGGCACTAAGTTCAAGCCAGTGGGATGTATTCCCTACCAATGATGACGCTGATCTAGGGATGCATACATCTGTTTGTGCACCTGTGCCTTGCTCAGATCTATTCCTTTCTGAGTACATAGAAGGTTCCGGTAACAACAAAGCGATCGAAATCTACAATCCAACAGCAACTGCTATTGATCTGACAGATTATCAGGTTCACCGCTTCAACAATGGTGGGACTACGGACCCTGATACGCTAGATCTTCCAGGTATGCTCGCGCCCTATGACGTTTATGTAGCTGCTAACGCTTCTGCTGATGCCGCTGTTTTAGCTGCCGCTGATACTACACATTCTATTACTTTTTTCAATGGGGATGATGTGCTTGTATTGCTGAATGTAGCAACGGGTGATACCCTTGATATCTTTGGTATACTTGGTGTAGATCCTGGCAGTTCCTGGCCAGTAGATACCGGTGCTACAGCAAACTTTACCTTAAGACGTAAGGCCAGTGTCGATGGGGGAACTACCGACTGGGCTTTAAGTTCTACCCAATGGGACGTATATCCTATCAATGATGCTGCTGATATAGGTATGCATACTAGTAACTGCGAACCTCCAGCGATGAATCCAGAAGTTGATTTCGCTAGTACTGCTATCATAGTCAATGAAGGAGACGGTTCAGCAGAAGTAGTAGTTGAACTTTCAGCTGCTAATGCTGATACAGTTATGGTTACCGTAAGTTTGGGAACTTCCACAGCGACCAGTGGTACTGACTTTAGCTGGGCTGATACGACCATTTCTCTGGACGCAATGAATACCACTGATACCTTGACAATAGCACTTACTGATGATAATGATGTTGAAGGAGACGAAACCATCGTACTGGAACTTAGCAATCCAACAAATGGTGCTGTTTTAGGTGCTGATAGTGTATTAACGATTACTGTAGAAGACAATGATCTTCCACAATATCCGATTGGTGTACTTACAGGGGATTCAGACGGTGATGGTATTACCGACTCTGTTGATGTCGTGGCTCAGGTTCAAGGAATCGTTCACGGAATCGATTATGACGGAAATAACGGTTACTCTTTCTACCTGATTGACAGCACAGGTGGTATCAATATCTTCAACTTCAATGATGCCCCTAGTGGTTACCAGGTAACGGAAGGTGATGAAATCATTGCCCAGGGAGAGGTAGCTAACTTCAACGGTCTGGCAGAAATATTTGTTTCAGAAATCATTCTTATTTCTCAAGGGAATGCATTGCAAACTCCACGAGAAGTATCTATGCTTGATGAGTCTACTGAATCAGAATACATTACCTTAGGTTGTGTAGCTATCATTGATACTGCTGATTGGCCAACCACTGCAGGTGGAAGTGTCAACATAGACTTCACTAACGGAGTGGATACCTTTATCGTAAGAATTGACTCAGATACAGATATCAATGGTACCCCGCTTCCTTCTGGAAACTGGTGGAACATAACCGGTCTGGGAACTCAGTTTGACAGAGATGATCCTCCATTAGGTGGACACCAGATCCTCCCAAGCCGTCTGTCTGATTTTGTAGCACGTAATCCTGTTGTAGGATTCTACACTGACAGAAAAACGGTTTCTGATACCGTTACAAGTACTGCTGATATCGTAGTAGTTACTTCCAACAACAATCCTGATACCACTACTATTTCTGTTGCATTGGGTGCTGGTACTACAGCTACCGCGGGAACGGACTTCAACTGGACTGACAGTACTTTCACTGTTTCTGGTTGTGAAAATGATTCTGTTGCTCTTCCATTGGAAATCATTGGTGATACAGATTCTGAAGGAGAAGAATTCGTAGAAATTGTTATCACTTCTGTTGACAACAATGCTACTGTTTCTATAGATACCATTACTGTACGTCTGGTAGAAAGCACAGTTGGTATTCCTGAATTGCTTCCTGCTGATGCAATCAAGATGTATCCTAACCCTGCTCAAACTCAAATCAGACTGGATGCCAGCCTGCAAATGGAAAAGATCTCTGTGATCAATTTGGTAGGACAAACTATGCTGCAATTGGAAGAAAAAGCTTTCGATAAGCAGTTGGATATCTCAAGACTTCCTGCTGGATTCTACTTCGTACGAGTAGAAACTGCAGAAGGGATATGGTCAGCCCGTCTTTTGAAGAAATAAGCTGATTTGTCAGCTTGACATAAATTTTATGACCTTGTGTCAGATGTGGGACCTCCTGCATCTGACACTTTTCTTTTTGCACGGGAATTGTGTACTATTGATTGATGCAGTATAAAGATTATTATAAAGTTCTGGGAGTAAGCCGTACTGCGAGTGAAGAGGAGATCCGGAAGAAGTATAAGAAGCTGGCGGTAAAGTATCATCCCGATGCCAATCCCAACAATCCTTCTGCCGAACAGCGGTTTAAAGAGATCAGTGAAGCCAAGGAAGTACTGCTTGATCCGGACAACCGGCGCAAGTACGATATGCTGGGGCAGAATTTCCGCCAATATCAGGGGGGACCTATGGGAGGTTTTAGGCAGGCTCCCGGTGGAGGAGATATCAATTCGGTATTTACCTCATTTTTTGAAGAGATATTTGGTGCCCGAAATACCATACGTAAAGGTCGGGACCATGTTGCTAATATGACCATCAGTCTTGAGGAGGCCTATAAAGGCATGAGAGATGTTCTGAAGTATGATGGTAAGAAATTGCGAGTACATGTCAAAGCAGGGGTAAAGCATGGCCAGAAGTTGCGGCTGAAAGGGCAGGGGGGACCGGGAAGAAGTGGAGGGCCTGCTGGCGATCTCATTTTAGAAGTGAAAATCAAACCCCATGGCAAATTCAGCCGCCGAGAAAACGATCTATACATAGACCTCAAGGTGGATCTTTTTGATCTCGTTCTCAATAGAAAGATCAAAATCCCTACTTTAAAGGGAAGTGTCAGTTTCACCATACCAGCAGGAACCCAAAGTGGAGAGAAACTCAAACTATCTGGCCTCGGAATGCCTCATTATGGAACCACCAGCAAGTTTGGCAATCTGTATGTTACCGTACAGGTGAAGACCCCAACGAAGTTGACAAAGGAGCAGAAAGAGGCTTTTGAAGAGTTGGAAGGGAAGCTGAAATAAATGTGCTCGGGTATTCTGGTGTTCTCCTGGGATATAAAAACTTGCAATAACACCAGAACATCTGAACACCAGAACACTTCTCTACACGTTTAACCAATACGTCAACTTCAACACAATTCCCCGATTTTTTACCTGGAAATTTGAAGAATAATAATTGTCGGTATAGACAATGAAAAGGTCTGAGACCGGTGCATAACGCCATTGGAAACGGGCGTTGATGTTCACATTGTCTATCTGGTTATTGTATTGGATGAGGGTAGTGAAGAAGATTTTGTCGGTGAAGGTGAGATCAATCTTGGGACCCACCAGAATAAGCGTAGCACTATTGTAGGGCTCAGGTAGTTCGACGCGATTTAAGGAGAAACTGGAGGAAATAACGGCTCTGGGTTGCATGCGATAACGCAATTCCCCAGAGATACCGGACCTTCTGCCATTGAAATATTCTCCATGCGTAGCGCGGAAAAAGGTATTAAACTTTCTACGACTATCTGAGAAAAACAGGGCTGTCATCCTGTGCGCATTATATTCTGTTCCTGCTTCTAATTCTAATCCATCGGTTCGGGTAGGATCGAAACTGCTTGTCAACTTTACATATTCATTCTCATAGCCAAAGCGAAGATAATCTCCTCTATTAAACCTTAGGATAATGTCGGCACTCAGGGTTCTGTCGGTAAGTCCCAATTCATTGGACCATAGATAATCCGTTTGAACCTCTGCTCCAACCCGATTGAAAAGTTTGAGTTTGGGATAATATTTATATTCCAGACTAGGGCTGATTCTTCTATATCCGGTTCTTCTGATGAAACCTACTTCTGCATCATAATTTTCCCCTACCACCTCATGATTCCACTGCACTTCCCAAATCGGACTATTGTATCGGAGACTAGTACCATGTGAGTATTCATCATCGAGATTTTCCATCCCAATGGATTTATGGTAAAAGACTTTTCCCTGCCATTTATTATCCCGGGAAGCGTGATTGTAATCCATTCCAACGACCCGATTGAAACTACGAGGGAATGCCAGGGTATCTTCCTCTGCAGTAGTAGCAAAGGATTCTTTATTGATCACAATGCCGGATATATTGGATCTGCTGAAAACCTGGCGTTGAGCCACTCCTACGGTATAGTTTGTGGCTGGCACTCCAATTTCCGGATCAGACTCTGTCTGCATATTCAGCAAGCCAACCCGCCAGTCTTTATTCAACTTCCCACTCAATCGGGCACCTGCAATGATTCGATTTTCTACGGTCTCATTGGTAACAATATCTTTGGCAATACCGATCCTCCGGGTAAAAAATGGCCTCAAAGATTGCGTCCCAAAGCTGGAGAATAAGTCATTGTTTTCCAGAAAGAACTGTCTTCTTTCGGGGAAAGAAATCTCAAATCGATCCAGATTGGTTACCTGACGATCAACTTCTACTTGTGAAAAGTCAGGATTGATGGTCAGGTCAAGGTTGAGGGCTGGTCCAACCCCAATTTTTATATCTCCGCCAATAGCTCCTCCGGAATTTGGATCCGTTCCTTCTTCATAATTTTTGGTAATTCCTCCTGTCATATATGGAATTACTGCCATATTGAATCCCGGTTTTCTCAAAGGTTTATCCCATCTCAAAGCACCTGTAAAACCCAAAGAAGTGGATTGAAAGTTTCGGGGAATAAGGGTCCAATTGGTTCGCTCATTGGTTTGTGATTCTGAGCGGGCGAAATTGATTCCCCATTCTGTGCCCCCTTCTTTATATCTAAGGGTTTTAAATGGAATAGCTATTTCTACATAGTAGCCTTTATCATCTCTACTGGTTTTGGCAAACCATTTATTGTCCCAGCTTGAAGTCGTTCCATTCCTTCCATTTCCTCCATTGGTGATCAGAGATTCTCTTTGAACACCATACGCACTGACTGCAAACTCGAAGCCATTGGTCTTGTCTAGAAAAGGATCGAGAATAATAGCAAAATAATCTTCTCCTCTGGTAGAAAAATCACGGCGTAATGAAGAAATTACGTACTCACCAGGCTTTCTGTGGCAAATCGCTGCTACGTATAAGAAGTTCTTGTCGTAGGAAAGCATTACTTCCGTCTGGGACTCCGCTAAAGAAGTATCCATTGGAAAGCGCTGGAAAAATCCATTACTGCTTTCGGCTTCCTGCCAGGCTTTGTCATCGAGTACACCATCCAAACGAATCGTTTCTGTGGCCTCTTTGATGTTGATGCTACGATCTGAATAGTTCGAACCTGACTGGGCGAAGCTAGTTCCACAAACTAGGATTGCGGAAATAAAAAGGGGGACAAGCGTTCTTAGCATCGATTAGATTTTGTGCAAAATTAGTTGCACGCCCACTAGGCCACAAGCCTAATCGCCTACTTAATCTTATTTATCGACGACTATGTAAGATATAGCCTTAAGCTTGATAGCCGTCCGTAAAACGACATTTCCTCCTTTTAATGTTGAAGCATCATTCTTTACGTTTTGCTTTCTGCTCTGCTCCGTTTTGGAATAAGGTTACTGCCCTTGCTTCTCCCTTATCATTTACTTCAAATTCTAATTCGGCATCTACAATTTTGTAAAAGAATCTGCTTTCTGATACTGCATATACGGGGAATGAAGCCTGGCCGGTCAGTTTTACATAGAGCTGATTTCCTTTATGCGTAACGGTGAACTCAACTCCAGGTGCGAGTATATAGCTTCCATCATACTTCTCAATTTGCGACTCACTTAATTCGATCTCAACTCGCTCTTTTTTCTCCACTTTTGGAGTCTCATCAGAAGTTCTCTTGGCTACTTGTTCCAGACCATTTTGAAAGAGAGTAAAACTTTCAATATTTCCTTCATCGTCTTTATTGAACTCGACAGCTGCATCGACAACTCTGAGGAAAAATCTATTTTCAGATTCGGGATAAATCTCAAATTCTCCCTGGCCTGTCACCTGTGCGCTCAATTGAAGATTATTTCTCCGGATAAATACATTCACATTGGGCGCTAAAGAGTACGTGCCCACATATTGATCCAGGGTTTCTACTCCCAGCTTAACTATTTCTTTGATCTCCTTAAGGGGATTATTCGCATCCAGAAAATGCAAGCCGATGTCATCTATGCTGATGGTTGAATTGCTCAAAACGACTACCCCCTTTTTCTTGGCTTTATCAAATCCCAGAAAGGAATGATAGCCTCCCGTCTGTCCGTTGTGCCAGATGATTTTTGAGTCTTCCCCATGTTTGATGTGCCAACCCAGGGCAACTGAGTCTGTACCATTATCCAGAGCTGCAGTTCCTTTTTGGCTCAATCTCATAGCGCTAGTTAAAGGAGAAGGATACATTTCCATCTGGTACATGAGGAAATTGAGCATATCAGAGGCTGATGAACGAATGGCGCCTGCTCCTTCCAAAGCGTTGAGGTCCCAGTTCTTAACTTGTTTATTGCCATCATGGCCCGGAGATAGACGAAGCTTCTGATCATCATTCAACTTGACCCTCGTATCCTTCATATCCAGTTTGCTGGAGATTTCCCCATAAATCAATTCATCATAGCTTTTTCCTTTTTTATCTGCCAGAATCGTCCCCAATAGTCCGACTGCCAAATTTGAATATTCATATTTAGCCTCTGGTGCCCTTCTCAAAGCATGTCCATTCAGGAATTCCCACAAGAGTTCTTTGTCATAATCTTCATAGGGATTCAGAGGATCTGTAAAAGGCATGTTTTCTGGCAGGCGTGGAAGGCCAGAGTAATGATTAGAAAGGTGTTTCATCAAAACGGCTTGCCCCTCATAATCTTTGAGTTTTACCCCTTCCGGCAAATGATCAGCTAAAGGATCATCTAAGTTGATTTGCTCTTCAGTTGCCGCCATTGCCAGTGCAAGTCCGGTAAAAACTTTGCTGACAGAGCCGATTTCATAGAGGGTATATTTCTTGGGAGCTACTTTGGCTTTATCAGAAACATAGCCATAACTATAGTATTGTTTTCCCTTCTCATCAACAATGCCAATGATGATGTTTTTATTTTCCCCATTGTCAATTCTTGCTCGGATGTTCTGCTTGATGCTTTCAGGTATTCTTTGGGCGAAAACAGGATGATGCAGAAATGTCAGGCTAAAAATGAGGCTCAAGCTAAAGACCAGGATTTTCATGTGTTCTAGTTAAATTAATTTGTTCTCTATTCACTTAGTACCCACTTTCTTAAAGATATTACAAGAAATTAATTTTTCTCTGGCTAAAGGTCTGGATTTAATTACTAATTTTGGCCTCGAATCATGCCACTGAAAGAATACCTGGAAAATATTCCTCCCAAAATACAAGCATGGGTGTTGATCCTTGTCCTGACTTTTGTTTGGGGGAGTTCCTTCATTATGCTAAAGAAAGCACTGGTCGTTTTTACACCTTTGCAGGTCGTTTCGGGACGGATGACTTTCGCGGCTATTACCCTTCTTCCTTTTGCCCTTCGGGAGCTAAAAAATATTCCGGGTGAGAAATGGAAATATCTGATACTTTTCTCTGTCATTGCCAATATTTTCACCACCCTTTCTTATGCCGTGGCTCAAAGCCAGATTGACAGTGCCCTCAATGGGATCATCAATACCCTGACGCCGCTCATGACCCTGATCGTGGGTTTGTTGGCCTATAAACAGAAACTAAATCGCATGCAAGCACTGGGTTTATTGCTAGGCCTGGCCGCGACCCTTTTCTTGTTGCGGGTTAGTGGAAATGCTGAGATTGGCTATGCTAATTTTTTTGTCCTGGTCTCGGTCTTTGCAACGGTTCTCAATGGCTTTACGGCCAATATGCTACAATTCAACCTGCGTGGACTTAGCGCCTTGCAGATCGCATCTGTGGCCTTTCTGCTAATATTACCTCTTTCGGGGACTTTGTTACTGACGGGAGAATTCTTTCCCCTGGCTTTTGAGGTAGAAGGGGGCATGCGTGCGATGGGTTTTGTGTTGATCCTGGGAATCTTTGCAAATGCCATTGCTTTGATCCTTCTGAGCTACCTCGTACAAATAAGTGGTTCAGTCTTTGCAACCCTAACTACCTATCTCATGCCCCTGGTTGCAATTAGTTGGGGAGCCTGGGATGGTGAACAGATTTCCTACTGGCAAATTCTGGCAATGGGCCTGATTTTATGTAGTGTTTATCTCGTAAATCGGGCAGGGCGATGAGTAGAGGGACTATTTGAAAAACAGGTGAAAATTCGGTATATTCTAAAGTAGGAATTATTATTTCCTATGAGAATTAACAGCTAAACAAAAAGTTTTATAAAATGCTTTAATCAAAAGTTGCTGTTTAACAATCATGAGCTAAAAAGATTCGTAATATTCAATTTTGTTTACAAACCTTGATGTCCCGGAAGAACTTCTTCCGGGGCCTTTGTTTTTGGGGCTTAAGCTTGACATGATTTGTAGTCCCAACACAAGCTGTGTCACCCCGAGCTCCGTCGAGGGGCCTACATTTCTTACCCCAAGCTGTGCCAATTTTGAACTAACTCATAATTTCTGGTACCTCATTTAGTCCCTTCGACGGTGCTCAGGATGACAAAGAATTTTGTAAAAAAAATAGGGGCTGATTTATATCAGCCCCTACGATTTATTATCTAAATATCTTTAGCCTAACTGTTCCAGACTATCTTTCAGTAGAGCCAGTTTAGCTTCTGTGTCAGATTGCTTTTTCCGTTCGAGTTCTACCACTTTTTCAGGTGCATTTTGAACGAAGCGTTCATTGGCCAGTTTCTTTTGAATTTTGATCAGGAAGCCTTGGTTGTATTCAATCTCTTTGAGAATTTTTTCCTTTTCGGCTTCAACATCTACCTCTCCCAGAGGAATGAAAAACTCATGAGTTCTGACTCTTAGGCTACCTGTTCCATCCACCTGCTCATCCACAAACTCGATTTTGGAAGTATTGAGGAATTTGCTCAGGAATCCCTGATAGGTTTCAAAGAGAGTTTTCTGATCGCTCTTTATATAGAGTTCGATGCTTTCTTTGGGCGAAAGGCCTTTCTGAGTACGGAAATTTCTTACGGCTGAGATACCTTCTGTGATGAGATCGATGTCTTCAAGAATGGAAGGCTTATTTCCATTTCCTTTGGGCATATCACTTAGCATGATGAAATCATCAGCTTCTCTTTCTCTTAATCCATGCCAAAGTTCTTCGGTTATAAAAGGCATGAACGGATGAAGAATTTTAAGGGCTTCTTCAAATAGGTCGATTACGGATTCAAGAGTTTCTGCAGAAATCGGTTCTCCATAAGGAGGTTTTACCATTTCCAGGAACCAGGAACAGAAATCATCCCATTTCAATTTATATACCGACATCAAAGCATCTGAAATCCGAAATTTGCTGAAGTGATCTTCGATTTCGAAAGCCGCATCTTTGATTTTGGCCTTCATCCACTCAATGGCAATTTTATCTGTGTCCAAGGAAGGTGCATCAGAAGTTTCCCATCCTTTTACCAGACGGAAAGCATTCCAGATTTTGTTAGCAAAGTTTCTTCCTTGTTCAACCAGGCTATCTTTATACAAAAGATCATTCCCCGCTGGAGAAGCCAATAGCATCCCTACCCGAACTCCATCTGCCCCAAACTTCTCGATCAGTTCCAAAGAGTCGGGAGAGTTACCGAGGGATTTACTCATTTTCCTCCGCTTGTCATCTCTTACAATTCCATGCAGATAAACATTCTTGAAAGGCTTTTCGCCCATATACTCATAACCCGCAATGATCATTCTCGCAACCCAAAAGAAAAGGATCTCCGGAGCCGTAACCAGATCATTGGTAGGGTAGTAGTACTTGATATCTTCATTTCCGGGATCGGTCAATCCACGGAAAGTTGAAATCGGCCAGAGCCAACTCGAAGCCCAGGTATCCAATACATCTTCATCCTGAGTCAGCTCATCCATTGTCAGGGATGCATTTCCCGTCTTTGCTTTTGCTTTTTCCAGGGCTTCTGATGCTGTTGCAGCAACTACATGATCATTTGTACCCTTGATATAGTAAGCCGGAATCTGATGTCCCCACCAAAGCTGTCTGGACAAACACCAATCCCGTACATTTTCCATCCAATATTTGTAGGTATTGATGAATTTGCCAGGAATCAGTTCTATTTCGCCATCCATTACCGCTTTTAGAGCCGGTTTGGAGACTTCTTGCATATTGAGGAACCACTGCATAGACAAACGGGGCTCAATAGCCGCATCTGTTCTTTCTGAGTATCCCACAGAGTGGTTGTAAGGTTCTTTCTCTACCAGATGCCCAGCTTCTTCCAGAGCTTTGGAGATTTTCTTACGAACGACAAAGCGATCTTCTCCGATAAACATTTCTCCCGCCTCACTGATAGTACCATCTTCATTTAATACATCAATGGTCGGTAAATTATGCCTGATTCCGATCTCATAGTCATTGAGATCATGTGCAGGAGTAACTTTCAGACATCCGGTTCCAAATTCACGTTCAACATAATCATCTGCGATGATAGGAATTTCTCTATTGATCAGCGGCACAAGAACCTTCTTGCCATGCAGATGGGTGTAGCGTTCATCTTCCGGATGGATCGCAACGGCTGTATCTCCCAGGATAGTTTCGGGTCGGGTAGTGGCAATGGTTACAAATTCCCCTTCCATATCTTTGATCGCATAGCGAACATGGTAGAGATTGCCGGGGGTATCTTTGTGGATTACCTCTTCATCTGAAACGGCTGTTTTGGCAGAGGGATCCCAGTTGACCATACGGATACCGCGATATACATGACCTTTTTCATAAAGATCACAAAATACCTGAATCACGGATTTTGAATAATCTTCATCCATGGTAAAGGCGGTGCGATCCCAATCACAACTGGCGCCCAGTTTTTTCAACTGTTGCAGGATTATTCCCCCATACTTTTCTTTCCATTCGAATGCATGCTCGAGGTATTTCTTCCTGCCGATGTCAAATTTGCTGATCCCCTGATCCGCCAGCATTTTTACCACTTTGGCCTCAGTCGCGATAGATGCATGGTCCGTACCCGGAACCCAGCATGCATTGTATCCTTCCATCCTTTTTCTTCTGACCAGGACATCCTGTATGGTATTGTTTAGCATATGGCCCATATGCAATATCCCGGTTACGTTGGGAGGAGGTATAACTATGGTATAGGGCTCACGCTCGTCTGGACTGGAAGCAAAGCATTTTGCGTCCAACCAGGCCTGATACCACTTATCTTCGATCTCTGCTGGTGAATACTTGGTGGAAATGTTCATTTTCTGTTTATGCCATTTTGAGGCTGCAAATTTACGGCTTTTATATTAAAGGAAAAGCCGCCAGGACAGAAGATCTGCCTGGCGGACTTATTATATTAATAATGACTAGCCTTATGGAGTGATCTTGAGGACTGTTTTGAATCCAATTTTATCTCCTGCGACTATTCTCACAAAGTAGATGCCGGCAGGCAATTGCATTTCTTCGAGCTTGAAGGTGTTTAATCCTCCAAAACTTTCAACACTTCTTTTTACAAAAGTTCTTCCTGTTCTGTCAAAGATTCTGAGGTCAACAAACATATCCTCATCAATCACATAATCGATGTTCAGGTTTCCATCTGTAAATGGAGAAGGATAGGCATTGATGGCCATACTACTTGGGGCCAAAGAAATGATGCCTAATTGGTCGATTTTGGTTTTCTGAACCAGATTGCTCTTGGTCAGGTTTTTTCCTCCCAGGACTTCGAAAGTGGTCCCATCTGTCGATAGAACTACATCGAGGTCTTTTTCAATCGCTCCATTGATTTCTCTTTCGAGATAACCGAATTCAATAGAAGCATTAAGATTTTCATTATTGGTAGGAATAACCTCATAATAACGTGTGACTTGACCGGGGGCATAAGAGGCACCCGTATGACGAATCACACGAGTTGGGCCCATTGCTACTCCGGATCCTGCCTGAATTTTCAGACCTAATCCTCCGAAATCATTGGAACAACCTTCACAAATATCCCTGAGTGCAGCAACCCGACCCAGAACATAAGATTCTTCTGTCTCTTGTAAAAAACTGTTGTTGGCCATGAATAAGCCGCCATTATAGGCTTCCATGATCCCACCTTTCATCAAAAGGGTACCGGTAATGCCGAAGTCATTGTCCAGGATAAGTTTGCCAGAAGGTTTTTCGACAAAAACTTCTTCAAACAATCCACTCACATCTCCGGAAATGTGCTGATCACCTTCACCTACAATTCTTACTACTCCGACTGCAAAAGGATCTTGCGCTTTTCTTACGGTTGTTTCTGCAACCTTTATATCTCCATATATCTGGATGTTTCCACCGGCTAATTTTTTATTTCCCCCATTGAGGAATCCAATGTTACGATAATCTCCAGTTTCTACTTCCTGCCATCCATTAGTTCCGGAAAAGTTTACCCAATTATCTGGGTCGGTGAAAGCGTCAAATGTACCGACTTCCATCGGGATATTTGGCGCACGTGGAGCATAATTGAAAATTCCTCTATTGATAAAGTAACTTCCTTCGTCTTCTCCATTCAATATTCCGCCAACAGTAAATCCTGCAGAGTTTGTATTGGTTAGGGTATCTCCTGCACCTACGGAAATGTCTGAATTCAGGGCAATTTCTGCCATACCCCCAACTTCCCCGGATACTGCAAAATATCCATTACCCAAGGCAACGGTTCCATTGTTGATGATTCCTTTGGAGAAATTGTACGAACCCCATTCCCGTTCAAAAGTCAGGGTTCCTGTTTCAGTAATAATAACGGGATGTGTGAAAAGGCAAATACCATTTGCAAGACTAAGTTTTCCGGCTAGTTCAACCGGACCATCGAATACAAAGTCCTCTCCCAGGGTATTGTCCAGGAGCTCTCCGTCTGGTTCAATTGTCAAACCTCCGAAAGAACGATCTCCTTCTTTGGTTGAAAGGAGCAACAAACCGTTTGACTTAATGGTAGTCATTCCTCCTACAGAGAAATCTGCTTCTTCAACTGTAACCGTATCTTCTACTACAAAATCTCCTGCAACTGCGAAGGTTCCTTTTCTCCAATTGTTTCCGTCTATCTTCCCCCGACCTACTTCCAGGTTTCCGAAAGTAACTATTCCATCTACATTGTTGTCAAAGATTTCTCCGTAGATTCTTCCCCAACCATCAACTTGCATATCAAATTGGACTGGATTGAGAGAGATGTTTCTACCAAGGGTAAAATCCCCCAGAGTATGAAGGGTTTGGAAAGGCAGGAAGCTGAACATGGTTTGGTTTTCTACCCGCTGGTTATTGATTGTGAGGTGATAAAAGTCTCCTCCAGGCAATTCTACATAATTGGCGGGCACCATATTCATGACAACCTCATTTCCTACTTCCGTAAAATCTGTGGTAACGGCATTTAGTTTTGGAATATTCTCATTAAAAATAACCTGTCCTTTATTCGCAAATACTGCCGTAGCATCCTCTCCAAGGAAATAAGTGTTGTTTGTGGGAACATAAAGCCCACCTTCAATATTGATGATAGCTCTTACCCCTGATGCAATATTGATGGGTTTTTTTAGTAACCATCCTGCAGATGAGCGAGCCTCTTGTGTATTTCCTGTAAAGAAAATATTTGCTTCAACTCCCAGGGTATCGCCAGTGTGATCAAATCCATTTTCAAAATAGGTGTCTTGTCTCATCAGGAAGGCACCATTTTGAATATTCAACTGCTCTTTAAAGATCAGGTTGCCATTAGTAGCTACATCGATATAATTTGCACCGGGAGCGAGGTTTACTTGTCTGAATTGCTTAAGTCCGGGGCCTCCTCCTTCAATTCTGAAATTAGAACCCGCTATAACATTTGTGGTGCCCTGAACATCCCAACTTCCGTCTTCGATGATGGGATTTGCTCCCTGAATCGTGAACGTTCCCGTAACTACAAAATCCCCAAAGGCCCAGGGTTGTCCGTGGACTTTTCCTCCATCCAGAAGAAGATTGGTAAAGGTCACCAAACCTCCAGCTTTTCCGTCGAAAACTTCTCCTTTGATGATGGTATTTCCCTGAACAGTCAGGAATTGATCCTCTGTGCTTAATTCTGCAAAAGGATTAATGGTAAGCTCATTTAATACTATAGTTGCTGTTCCTGGCTGAAGAATTTTATTGTTTTCATCAGTTGCCAAATCATGGTCGTCAATAACCATGTTGAAATGGGTAGTTGGTCGCACGAACTGGCGATCTCTTCTCCCATAAATGACAGTATTCCCGGGAGTACTGAAATCTACAGAGCCCGGGGTCATCGGCGCATTTCTATCATGATACTTCAAGATGGTTTTATTGACAAAGGTTGCGGTAGCATCGCTACTTCTTATTTGACCTCCATCAAAAAACATCCCGGCAGTATTTTCATTGGTGATAGTTAATCCGGGACTTACAAAAAGTTCCTTGGTAATGTACAATTGTGTACTTCCCGAAATAAGTTGATTGTTTCCTGCAAAAGAAGCCACCTGGATCAACATGGAATCTCCATTGACATCGATTCCTCCCCCAAAAACTATTCTTTGGGCACTACCTCCAACTGCCAGGGTATTCCAGATTCCTCCGGCTCCAATTGTAACTTTCCCCTGAAAAACATTGGCTCCATTGGTGTCAACATCTTTAAACGTACCGGAAATATTGGTTTGTCCATTAACCCTGAAATTTCTGTTCCCTAAATGGAGTCTTCCAGTAGCTTCAATTGTGAAGTTATTGATCTCAATATTGGGATTGATCTGGGTAGATTGCACAAAGTGGCCTACTTTGATGACCACATTGTCTCCAGGGGCTGGTACAGCTCCGGTAGACCAAACGCTGGGGTCATCCCAACTGCCACTCTTGACACTTTGAACGTTCGCTGCGAATAGTTGTGAGCTCAAGCTTAGAGCAAAAACTAATAAGAACTTGAGTGCTGTAAAGCTTTTCATCATCTCTTAATTAAATAAACCTGGCATTTCTTAAGTCTTTAAGAGTGCCAGGGCGATTTGTACTGCTAGTCTGATAGATGGTTTCCTAATACCACTTTCCCTAAAAATCGGAAAAGCAACATATAGTGACAATGCAATTGTTTCGAAGCGACGAATTTTGCGCGTGAGCGGTAAGAAAAATTTAAAAAAGGAAGAAATTCTAGTCTCCAAACTGTAAATCGTACAAACGCCTGTACATGCCGGAGTTCTGGATAAGCTCCTGATGCTTACCTCTTTCAACGATACGACCTCCTTCAATGCTCAGTATTTCGTCTGCATTCAGGATGGTGGATAATCGATGGGCGATCACCAAAGTTGTACGTTCTTGCATGAGTTTTTCAAGGGCTTCCTGTACCAGTTTTTCGGATTCTGTATCCAAATTTGAGGTTGCCTCATCCAGAATGAGAATTTCCGGATTTCTCAACACAGCCCTTGCAATGGATATTCTTTGTCTTTGACCACCGGAAAGGCGGGTCCCCCTTTCACCAATGATGGTATCATATTGCTCGGGGAGGTCAATGATAAAGCGATGGGCATTGGCAATTTTTGCCGCTTGTATAATGTCTTCTTTGCTGGCATCAGCTATGCCATAAGCGATATTACTGGCTATGCTATCATGAAAGAGAATACTCTCTTGTGTTACATTTCCAATAAACGAGCGGAGACTCTTTAGCTTTATTTGTCGAATATCTGTTCCATCCAACAATATCTTACCTTGATAGGGATCAAAAAATCTTGGAATCAAATCAGCTATGGTGGACTTTCCTCCGCCAGAAGGACCAACTAAAGCAATGGTTTTTCCTTTCTCCAGTTTAAAGCTAATTCCTTTCAGCACATCATCCTTCTCATATTTGAAATAGACATCCTGAAATTCGAGGGTTTCTTTGAACTTATTTACGGAAATGGCAGTAGGGACATCGATGATTTCCGCTTTTTCTGCCAGCAAACTTTCGATCCGTTCAAAGGCTGCAATTCCTTTCTGAACTTTAGCGATAGAATTGCTGAATATTTTGATGGGATTGAGCAATTGAGTGAAGAGAACCAGAAAGCCAATGAATTCAGATCTTTTGGGACTCCCTTCTGTACCTTCCAGAATCAGATTTCCCGCATAAAGGATGATAACTGCTATTATAGCAAAACTTAAAATCTCGGTAGTAGGAGAAGCTGTTTCAACTCTTCTTTTTATACTAATCTGAAGTTTGGAGTAATCCCGGTTCCTGCTCTGGTATTTTTCTTTTTCAAAATCCTCAGCTTGAAAAGCTTTTACAATGCGAATTCCACCCACAAATTCATCCAGAGTAGAGACCAATTCACCTAAAACTTCCTGTCCTCTATGCGCCTTACGTTTGAGCTGCTTGGTGATGATATTGATGAAATAAGCAGTTATGGGCAGGATAATGAGTACGAATAGGGTCAGTTTCCAGGAAATAACGAAAAGGGTAGCCAAAACTACAAGGATCATAAAGGGCTGCTGAATGACCTGCTGAACAGTGCTAATTACCGCTTCCTGAATGACCTGAACATCTGCTAGTGTTGTATTGATCAAATCCCCTTTCCTCTTTTTAGAGTAAAAAGACATACTGAGGGTATTGAGGTGGTCGAATAAGTCATTTCGGATGTTTTCCAGTATGCCAAATTCGAGGGGAGCTATGTTCCAGGAGGCGAGATAGCGGAAAGCGTTTTTTAGCAAATTTATGATCAGGAGGCCCACACAAATAAAGATGAGCATGTTCCAGGTTCCATAGTGTTGCTTGGCTTGTTCGAGTTTGAAATAAGCATAATCTTTTATGCTATCTGTATCTGCAATAGAGAGTTCTGCGGGATTTGCCTCTGCAATTTTTTGACTATTGTCAAAGAGAATTTCCAGGAAGGGAATGGAAGTAAGAAGGGTGGCAGTACTAAAGAGGGTATATAAAAAAAGAGAAACTATGGCAAAAGCTCCAAAGCTAAAATAAGGCCTCCCGTACGCAATCACTCGTAAATATGTCCGCATTTTGTACTTTTGCTGTCAAAGTAACTTTACAAAGCTATATGTCGGAGTCCAATGTTCAAAAAAAACTGGCCAAATTAATCAGGGTCGAACTCTCAGAAATCCTTTCGAGAGACCTAAAATACGTGCCGGGAACTTTTATTACCCTGACTCTCGTAAAAGTTACGGGTGACCTTTCTATCGCAAAAGTGTATGTCTCTGCCCTTCCTGATCCGAAACTTCCGGAAGTTATTGAGGCACTAACCGAACATGATTGGGAGGTGAGGAAGGCTTTGGCTGCCAGAATTAAAAATAAAGTCAAAAAAATTCCCGAGCTTCGCTTTTACGAAGATGATTCCAATCAGTATGCTGAGCGGATTGATGAAATTTTAACCGATCTATAATTGAACGTACCTTTTTTCATAGCGCGCAGGTATCTCTTTTCAAAGAAATCCAGTAATTCGATTAATATCATTACCTGGGTGTCAATTGTAGGGATAGGAGTCGGAACGGCTGCCATCATTTTGGTGCTTTCTGTTTTCAATGGATTGACGGAATTTATCGAAGATCTGTTTTCCGCTTTTGATCCGGATGTGAAGATCGTTGCCTTTGAGGGACGTTATATGGCCGATTCTCTTGAACTATATGAAGAGCTGGCCAATGATCCCCGTGTTGCAGCCATAACAAAAACCCTGGAAGGCAGGATAGGGCTTCAATTTGAGGATAATGTCGCTTATGGTATTCTAAAAGGCGTAGAAGACAATTTTACAGAGGTCAATCGTCTGGATACCTTTGTCTATGATGGAGGATATAGTTTTGCAGCCAGAAATGGGATCAATCGGGCTATTCTGGGTTCAGGCATTGCTGCAGAGCTCAATGCGGTCCTGGAGGATGAATTTGCCTTTACTTCTCCTATAAATGTCTTTTATATACCTAAATCAGCTTCCCTCACGCAATTGGAAGCAAGCATTGTCAATGATCAGGTCTATCCGGCTGGCTTCTTTAGTGTACAGAATGAATATGATGCCAAGTACCTGGTAAGTAGTTTGGACTTTACCCGGAGTTTATTTGATAAATCAGAAGAACTCTCTTCCTATGAAATCCGTCTGAACGATATCAAAGATGCGGAAGACTTCAAAAGCGACTGGGACGATAAGGTGGAAGGTAAATATGAAATCCTGACCTGGTACGAACAACACAAAACCTTGTATCGGGTGATGAAGAATGAAAAATATATCTCCTATTTGATCCTGGTTCTGATGCTGGCAATAGCGGCAGTCAATATCGTGGGAGGACTCTTTATGATCGTTATAGAAAAGAAACGGGACATCGCCGTTCTCAAATCTTTTGGAGCTACCGAAGGCTTTATCCGAAGAATATTCCTTTCGGATGGTTTGCTGGTCGGAGCGATTGGAGGTTTTCTGGGGGTGAGCCTGGCCTTTATCTGCGGAATCATTCAGATCAAGTTTGGAGTGATCAAATTAAATGGAGTTTTCAGGGTCGAGGCTTTTCCGGTTGCCCTGGATATCTGGGATTTTGTCCTGGTATTTTTTACGGTATTGATACTTGCAACCCTGGCTTCTCTTTATCCATCCCGAAGGGCTGCGGAATTTCAAGTAACTGAAGGCCTAAAGGGCTAAAACAAATTTCTTCTCCTTTTTTTGCTTATTGATTAAAAAAGAGTACTTTTGCGACTCAATTTTTTAAACAGATTTGTGGTTATATGCCAGTAAAATTAAGACTAAAAGTACAAGGTAGAAGCAAAGCACCTCATTATGCGATTGTTGCTGCCGACTCCAGAGCCCCTAGAGATGGGCGTTTCATCCAAAAAATCGGTTTCTATAATTCTTTGACTGAGCCTGCAAGGGTATACGTTGATCATGAGGCTGCGCTTAAATGGCTCGCCAATGGTGCTCAACCTACCAATACCGTTCGTGCGCTCCTTCGCCATGCTGGTGTTACTGTAAAGTATGCACTGATCAAGCAAGGAAAGTCTGAGGCAGAGATCGAAAAAATCTACGGAAAGTGGCGTGCTGAAAAGGATGCCAAGAAGAAAAAGAAAGTGATTTCTGTAGACATCTCCGGCAATCCTTTGGAGCCAGTTCCGGAATCTGAAGCGAAGCCGGTCAAAAAGAAAGAAGAACCAAAGCCAGAGCCAGTAGCTGAGGCACCAGCTGCCGAAGAAGCTGCTCCTGTTGAGGAAGCTGTAGCAGAAGCTCCAGCAGCTGAAGAAGCTCCTGTAGAAGAAGCTCCTGCTGCTGAGGAAACTCCTGCTGAAGAAGCTGCTCCGGAAGCGGAAGCCGCTGCTGAAGAAGCTCCTGCCGCTGAAGCTGAGGCAGCAGCCGAAGAAGCTCCTGCAGAAGAGGCTCCAGCTGAAGAAGAAAAAAGCGAGGAATAATTAATATTTCCGCAAACATATATTGCCATCTCCGGAATTCCGGAGATGGCAATTTTACTAAATAGAAAATATGCTCAGAGAGGATTGTGTAGAATTAGGATACATCGGTAAACCCCACGGTCTGAAAGGGGAGGTGAAGGCTCATTTCGATGTGCATGATATGAGTGAATATGCTCAGCGGAAAAGCTTCTATTTGGGGAAAAAAGGTGCGCCCCTCGAAAAATACAAACTCAAACGTATGGGTCTGGTAGGGCAGCAGGCAATCATGAAGTTTGAAGGCATCAACTACCGCGATGAAGCAGAAGCCCTGAGAACTTCAACTATTTATTTTCCTATTGCAGAGCTTCCCAAGCTCGAAGAGGGACAATTCTACTACTATCAGGTAATTGGCTTCGAAGTAGAGGATAAGAAATTGGGACGTCTGGGTACGGTCAAAGACATCATGGAGACAAGTGGACAGGACATCCTAATCATGGACTATAAGGAAAAAGAAATCCTTATACCCATGACCGAATCTTTCGTTTTACATGCCGAGCATGAAAACAAATTGATCCATACCAATATCCCAGATGGACTGGTAGAATTTTATTTAGGCAAAGAGGAAGAAGATGGAAAAGAGGATTAGCCTCTAACCACGCGTGTTTTTGACCAGCTATCGTGCCATCCTATAGCGCTGTCTCCGAGGAATGAAAATGCCTCAAAGGGGACATAACGAATAATGGACCTTAGCAATATGTCTTTGGTTTCAGCTTTTCCTCCCTGCAGATTAACGACTTTGGTTTTCGTCAGAAATTTGCCAGGTGTTTTTTCGAAAATGATTTCAAACATGGCATAGTATAGAAAAGCGGAAAGAAAATAGATCCCCAATATCACAGAAGTATAGGCATATGAATCATAATCTGTGATCAGATTGTTAAGGAAAAAATTCTCTACAAGGTATCCCAGCCCGAAGGTTTGAAACAGCCAAATACCCAAAGAATCGATCAAATAGTTTGCAAAACGAGTCCCGCCGCTTGCAGTATCCAGGACCATTAGGTCTGCAGCAAAATCTTCTCTGTTTAGGAGGTGCTCTTCTGAAGAAGAATTCTCGAAAGGGTCATTAATTGAATTAGACATGATTTGATAGTTTTCTGGTTGTAAATATCTACCCAATTATAAGAAGCTGAGGGGAATTTTCAAAAACAAAAGGGCAGACCTTGTAGGCCTGCCCTTTTTATAGATTTCATATATCTTAAATCTCGACTACGCGAGTTTTGGTCCATCTGTCATGCCAACCCGTCTTATCATCTGTAATGAAGAAGGAAATCCAAAGGAAAGGAATGATCCTTAGTAAGGTTCTCAGGATGATCATAGAAACCTCAGGTTTACTACCATCCTCATTTACAACTTTGGTTTTGGTTAGCATTTTACCAAGGGTTTGCCCCTTGCTATTTTCCAGGTAAATATAATAGGCAAAGTATATCAGGTTGCCCCAAAAGAAACTGCCTGTATTCATTGATAACAGAGCTCCAATAGCTCCTATCGCAAAGCCGTCAACTAATACGTTGACAAATCTTTTTCCGAGACTTGCATTAGAAAGGGCATTCCCATTAGCATCAAAGCTTACTTTGGGTTCGCCTTCATTTTTGTCAAAGGGGTCTTCAAAATGTTCAGCCATAGCAATTAGAATTTTAGCGTGATGGATATATTTTAAATTAAGTATTCATAAGGACGCATCAAAATCTCAGGGGTTGGAATCTGCCTAATTTGGTACAGAAACGGTATTTCCCAGAAAAAGTGCATTCAAAAATAGCTTATTTGTCCCATACCAGGTGCCCCGGAAATTGGGATTGTCTGAGAACATTATCACCCTGCCTCTACCAATAGAACTCACCAAAACAGCTGCCGAATTAGCAATGAGTTTGAGATTTTTATCAGAAACATAGCCGTCGATATGTGGATCGGCTGTGTACTGAGCAACCGTACTGTAAGGACTCTTACTGGGAGCCAGGAAGACTTTGCTATTTCGATAGACTGGTAGTTTTTCCGAATGGTAGCCAAATGCCAGGGGATGGGTGAGGTCCATTTGAACTTCAAAAATGGTTCCCCCAACCTGATCTGCTCCGCGTATCTCCTGAGCAAGAGCGAAGGGTTTTCGTTCTACTTTAGCGGTGTCTTTGGGGGCTTTTACCAATTGCTCTTTGACCAGTTTCTTTTTGATCGCCCAATCACTGGCCGTACGGGTAGTGATGAGGGTGTTTCCGGCAGCGACCCATTGAGATATTTTAGCTATCGCATTGCTGTCCAGGCTGTAGTTGCCGGAAACCAGAATCATGGTATTGTAGCGATTTAAAGATATCCGGGAGAAACGATCCTGCTCTACCTTAGTAACAGGAAGACCTACACGGGTATCCAGTAGGTGCCATACTTCTCCTGCTTCATAGCTGGAAATTCCATTTCCCAACAACATAAGCGTTTTAGGCGCTTTCAGGTTTTGAAACCAGGGACTCCCTAAATCTACGCCAGCCTCGGCATATCCTGTATTTACCGGAGTAAAAGATATATTATGGCGACTGCTGGCTTCCATGATATGACCATAAATCATATCTGCACTAAGTTTTTGATTGGCTACGGGAATTTGAATAGTCCCGGCTGGCCAGGTATTTCCTTCAACTGTAAATCCTCTATAGGCAACTTTGGTTCTGATTCCTTTCCCCTGAAGAAAATTGAGGGCATCAGGTGCATAATAGTCGGACCAATCCATCAAATACATATACTCTGAACGAGCAATTCTTTCTACTACAATCTTATTATTTTCCATGCTCACGGCATTTCCTTTCGCCAGATTGCCCTTTACTCCCACATAAGCCAGGCCGTATGCATTGGCCAAAGACCAGGCAGATGCATCGTAGAAAACACTATCTCTATATTCAGCATAGGTTTCAAACATCGTTTGGACCAGCCTGTACTGCGCTTGTGAAGTAGGAACCATCCATGCACTTCCTTTTTTGAAGCTCTTTCCTCCCTGATTAACATCATTACCAACTTCAAAAACTTCAATCTTATGTCTAAGCAAGAGATCAAGAAAAGCACGATTTCTGTTTTGATCATATGCATCTCCAAACACATAGGCTTTTACAGGATCAGCCTTGGCACGAGATATGGCAGAATTGAAAAAACGTTTTTGGTAGTCATATAGTTGACTTTTATTCTCGACAGCTGCCCGAACCGTAGCCAAACTATTGACCAAATGATTTCTGATGGTAAAGGCAAATGAGATCGGACCGTTACTGCTTTCCTGAAGATGACCTCTGGAACTGGCTTGTTCAAAAAGCAGAGCCAATCCTCCCTGAAGGTCCGGATAAGAAGAACCATAACCCGGATAAGTGCCATCAAAGCGCTCTTTAGAAAAGTAAAGAGAACCAATCTCATTCATGGCTTTGCTGAAATAGGTGGCAAACAATTCATTGAGAGTAGTATAGTTTTCTTCCGGCATGATGGGGTCTTTGGAACCGATGGGTTTCATAGGCTCAAAGAAATAGGTGCTATTGGTGCCCATTTCATGAAAGTCGGTAACCACATGTGGATACCACTGGTGAAACCATTTTAGCTTGGATTTTGACTCCGGATGCACCAGAAGAATCCAGTCCCTGTTGAGGTCAAACCAAAAGTGATTGGTTCTGCCCCGTGGCCAGGCTTCATTGTGTTCTCTATCTGCAGGATCTGAAACAGGTGGCATCCCTTTATAGCTATTTGCCCAATTGCTATGGCGGTCTCTACCATCCGGATTGATAACCGGATCAATAAAAACTACTGCTTCTTTCCTGAATTTATCCGCTTCTGCTCCTTCACCAGCAACCAGATAATAAGCCGTCAGCATGGCAGCTTCACTACTGGAAGGTTCATTTCCATGGACATTGTAGCCTAGATTGACAAGGATAGGGTTGGAGGTCGGATAGGTAAATCCATTATTTGGAATCACGGCCTTCAATTGATCCTTTTGTATATCTTCCAGGCGGGCAAGGTTGCCAGGATCACTTATGATCAGCATCAATAACGGTCTATACTCATAGGTCATTCCCAATTGCAGGTATTGAGCGCGCTCTGATACACGAGCGAGTTCTTGCATATAGGAAACCAGTCGATCGTGTCGCGTGTGTTGTTCCCCAATGGCATAGCCCAGGAAATCTTCCGGACTGGGCACTTTTTCATCAAAGGAATTGATTTTTGGAAAGAAGTAATCATTTTGACCCAATAGGTCGCTGGGTACCCACAGTAGGCATCCCAGTAGTAGTAGGAAGGCAAATTTGTTCATGAAAAGGTGTTAATAAGGGTTTCAGGATGCCGATTCTCGCCCAAATTTGCGGGTAAGGGTCATAATCCTGCTGAATTCTTTTTCAGTAATCACTCCATTGGAGCAAATTTCGTCTAACTCATCTTTAACTGTTTTATTCAGTTTTTTGTGATGAGGAAAGTCTTCATGGATAATTCTTTCTATATCGTCGATTCGTTTGTTAAGAATCAAGAACTGATTTTCATTGATGCGTGTCTTCTGGAGAGAAGCATGAATCTTTTCTTTGAGGGAAATGAGTTTAGGATCTACATTGGCTTTATCAACCCAAAAATGGAGGAGGAGATCATTGGCTTGTCTCTGATAAGATTGAAACCGCCTTTTTCTTGCTGTACTAAAATAGGAACCTACAGCGACACTAATAAAGGCAACCAACAAACCGATTACTCCCCAGCGATTATCCAGATTATCCCAGAAAGAACCTTCGCCTATGCCTGAATTTCCTCCTTCCAATTCTGCTACCATTGCATCATTATAAAGAATACGGACTTTTTGACCTTCTTTAAAAGAATTGCTGTCCGCCTTTTTGAAAAAAGTATTCAGGCTGGTGATTCGAGATATTTCTGTTTCACTTAGTAATCTCTTTATCCCTGAATCTCCTTCTATCTCGAAAGTATAATCTGCTGCTTTAACCCCATCATCTGAACCAAAGGTAACGAACCATGCTTCTCCATTGAATAGAAGCTGGCCTTCAAGTATATAGGCTTTCAATACATCTCTTGTGAGCAGCGTTGGCAATTCTGATACCAGTCGTTGCTCATTGAGGTTCCCTTCACCTATTTGTACATCATCCAGGTAAAAGTTGTAATGCAACTGTTTGTCAATTACCCCCAAACTAATCTTTACCTCTTTGGCATTTTCCATTTGAGAATCTTCATCACTCACCTCTTTAAAGCGCTGAGTAGAAGTTAGTTTGTTAAGGCAGGATTCCTGTAGCAGAGCCAGCAGATCTCCTCTTTCATCCAACAACTTCTGGGCAGCGTTTCGAATTTCCCAACTTACATGAACGGAAGGCTTTTCCCGTACTATCCTCAAATACCTTCTTAGTGAATTGTAGGCATCATCCGTTTGAGCGTGCCATTTCTCAATTTTTAAAGGATTGTTGAATAGGGGTCGATTGCTCGGGTTTTTATGAGCATCAAACATGATCAGTTTGAGTTCTGCTTTAAGGCTACTATCGACATCAGGTGCTAAAACATAGGCATGATATGGAATCTCATAGCACTCCAGCATATGGTATTCATCCTTGTTTTGTGCAGAAAGGTTATTATATACCCGGGTATCTACCGCTATTCCATCCACTTCCTTATCCATAAGGGCTTTGAGTGATCTGTCATGTCCCCCTGAAAAATCATATTCAAAGAAACCTGCATCAATATCAAGGTTACGTTCTTTGAAAATGCCTTTGGGATATTTGTAGCCAGAGGTCGAACTCGGTTTGACAAAAAGGAAATTCCGCTTTTTCAGTTGGTGAAGTGAATTGATCCCACTTTCCTTACGGATCATGATACAACCACTATAGGAATCTTCTCCATTTACGGTATGAGAGGCAAAAACCTCCAATTCTTCAAAATCAATCTTGGCTCTCAGGTATGGGAAGACCGTAAATATGCCCATATCGTATTGCCCCTTGGCAAGTTTATAGGCCAATTCATCTTCCGGGACGATGTCCAGGATGATTTTCTTATTCAATTCTTTTCCCAGATAATTTATCAGCGGTTGGTAAGTCTCCGAAAAAGCTTTGGGAGATTTATATTGGATAATCCCAACCTTAAAGGTATCCTGCCCTAAGAAAATTCCAGGCAAGAGACTGAAAATGAGAAAGATGTAAATTAACTTTTGCTTCATAGAAAATGTGCCAAGCACGCACAGTATTTTGAAACACTAAAATAATGTAAAAGAAAAGCAGGAACAACAAAAATAGACTTAATCCTGATCCAAGTCGATGACATGGGTCTTTTTGCTGACCGCCATAGATATCAAAGATTCAACCTTGGATATATTCTCGATTCGAAAGAGCTTATCAATGATAAACTGGTTGTAAGACTCAATATCATGGGTAATTACCTTTAGGATAAAGTCTGCATTTCCCGTTACATAATGGCATTCCATTACCTCATTTAATTCATTTACGGTTTCGACAAATTTCTGAACCAGACTTTTAGAATGATCCTTGAGAGAAACGTGGCAAAAGGAACTAAATTTCTTTCCTACTTTGTCTGGATTCAGGATCGCCACATATCGATCTATGATCCCTGATTTCTCCATTCTTTTGATGCGATTGAAGATGGGAGTAGAGGAAAGACTAAAGCGAATTGACAGCTCTTTGATAGTTATCCGACAATCTTCCTGCAGTATTTTTAGGATCTTCCTGTCTATTTCATCCAGTTTTACCATAGAATAAAATTCTTCTTTATTGTTTGAATTTGCTTATTTGTGGAATAAATATCTCACATTTTTGCGATGAATGAGTAATTTTTCTTAAAAATTTACGATTCTTTAGAGAATTATTCTTTAGCTGTAATTTTAATAATCGAATAGCAGCTTTAGAATTTATATATGATATCATCCTCTTCGTACCTGATCGATACTTATAAACTGGATAAAGAAAGATTTGCAGAAGCTTTTAAGCTCTTTGCTGCAGCTCGGAGAATGTCCTACTTATTTGAAGAGAATTTCAAGCAGGTATCGAAGTATGTACACGCTACTTCTCGTGGCCACGAAGCCATACAGCTGGCAGTAGGCATGCAATTACTTCCACAGGATTTCGTCTATCCCTATTATCGAGACGACGCAATGATCCTTGGTTTGGGACTTGATCCCTATGATCTCATGCTCCAATTGCTGGCTAAACGCGACGACCCCTTTAGTGGTGGGAGAACCTACTACTCGCATCCTAGCCTAAATGATCCCTCGAAGCCGAAAATTCCACATCAATCGTCAGCAACGGGTATGCAGGCGATTCCAGCCACAGGGGCGGCCATGGGCATTCAGTACAAAGAAAAATTTTCTGAGCTGTTCTCTTATACCGAAAAAGGAGTAGTTGTATGCTCACTCGGTGATGCCTCCGTAACGGAGGGAGAGGTAGCTGAAGCTTTTCAAATGGCTTCTTTAAAACAGCTTCCCATTCTCTTTCTCATTCAGGACAACGAATGGGATATTTCTGCTAATGCAGAAGAGACCCGTTCCCAAAATGCGTTTGAATATGCCGAAGGGTTCAAAGGCCTGGAGGCAATAAGCATAGACGGGAGTAATTTTCTGGCCAGTTATCGTGCGGCCTTTGATGCCATCGAAACGATCAGGACCGAAAGACGCCCCATCTTGTTGCATGCACGAGTTCCTCTCCTGAATCACCATACTTCTGGTGTGCGCATGGAATGGTATCGGGATGATCTGGAAGAAGCATGGATGAAAGATCCTTATCCTATCGTAAAGCACCAGATGCGTGATATGGGATTCAGGGAAGAAGAAATCAGAAGCTTAGAAGAGGAAGCTGAAATCTGGGTGGATTCTGATTACCAAAGAGCGCTAAGAGCTGAGGACCCTCGCCCCGAGGACCTTTTCACCCATGATTTTGCTGAAAGCCCTGTAACAGAGGAAAAAGGAGTGCGGAATCCTGCGGGGGGAGAGAAGACAGTGATGGTCGATGCTGCACTTCACGCAGTAGAGGAAGTGATGAAAGTTGATCCAGCTGTATTGCTATATGGACAGGATGTAGGTCATAGACTGGGAGGCGTATTTAGAGAGGCTGCCACTTTGGCCCAAAAATTTGGGAAAGATAGAGTATTCAATACCCCGATTCAGGAGGCATTTATTATCGGCTCGACAGCAGGCATGTCAGCCGTTGGATTAAAGCCCATTGTAGAAGTTCAGTTTGCTGACTATATCTGGCCGGGACTCAATCAGCTTTTCACCGAAGTGAGTCGTTCCTGCTATTTATCCAATGGAAAATGGCCGGTAAATATGATTCTTCGAGTGCCTATTGGCGCCTATGGAAGTGGAGGGCCGTATCATTCTTCCAGCGTAGAATCTGTACTGACCAATATCAGAGGAATCAAGATTGTATACCCTTCTACAGGAGCGGATTTGAAAGGCTTGATGAAAGCAGCTCATTTGGATCCCAATCCGGTTGTAATATTGGAACATAAAGGATTGTACTGGTCAAAGGTGCCGGGAACACTGGCTGCTAAAACGGTAGAACCGGCTGAAGATTATGTCCTGCCATTGGGGAAAGCCAATGTCTTTTTGCAAGCAGAAGAAGAAAAGGTAGATGAAGGAGACAGCCTTTGTGTAATTACCTATGGAATGGGCGTTCACTGGGCGATCAATGCCGCGAAGGATTTTCCCGGACAGATTGAGGTGCTGGATTTGAGAACACTTTTCCCACTTGATGAAGAAGCTATATTTGAAAGCGTCAGAAGGCATAATAAATGCCTGGTGCTTACAGAGGAACCGGTAAATAATACCTTCGCCCAAAGTTTATCTGCTCGCATCATGCAGGAGTGTTTTCAGGAACTGGATGCTCCTGTAAGAACGCTGGGGGCTGAAAATATGCCGGCCATTCCGCTCAATAGCATACTCGAAGAGACCATGCTTCCTTCTGCCAAAAAAGTTTCCAAAGCCATTAAAGAGCTTTTGGATTACTAGGCCAGGAAGAAAAATCATTCATTTTATTCAGAGAAATTCATTTGCAAGCACTAGCTTGCAAAACGGGTCTGTTTCAGGACCTTTATCCCAAGAAATAATCCTATGTCAGATAAGATTTCGCCCTTTAAGCCCTGGTTATACGGAAAGAAAACCTACAAAGGAGGCAAGTCAAAAGCCGATGCCGCTGCCGGGAAAAAAGTATATAAACTCTCCTCCAATGAGAATCTTTTGGGTTCTTCTCCAAAAGCTTTAGCAGCCGTCCAACGTTTCCTCTTAAGTGTAAATGAATATCCGGATCAAACAGATGGCAGGTATCAGGAGGCATTAGAGAACTTCTACGGATCTCGTTTAAAAGCCGGTCAGTTTATTACTGCTAATAGCGGAGTAGAAACCCTGGAATTGATCACTCGTGCCTTCTTACAGGAGGGACAGGAGGCAATTATTTCCAATCCCTGTTTCCTTCCTTATAAAATGTTTGCCGAAAAAGAGGGAGCAAAGGTAATAGATGTACCTTTGGTTGGAGATGATTTCTTGCTGGATGTAGCAGGGATTTTGGCTGAAATCAATGAAAAGACTCGACTGGTTTTTATCACAAATCCCAATAATCCGACTGGTACCTATGTACCCAAATATCAGTTGGATGAATTGATCGATGCTGTTCCAGATCATGTAATCGTGGTATTCGATGAGGTCTATTATCAATTTGCAGATAAAGAAGATTATACCATTGCCCTTCCATATGTGGAGGCAGGAAAACAGGTAATCGGAGTAAATAGCTTCTCCAAAGCTTATGGTTTAGCAGGTCTGCGTATGGGATATGCTTATACTACTCCTGAACTGGCCCAATATGTCCAGACCGTTCGTCGACCCTTTATGGTAAATACCCTCTGTCTGGAGGCAGCAATAGCAGCTTTAGAGGATCAGGCCTTTATTGAGGAAACCGTAAAACTGATTCAGGCAGAAAAAGCCTTTCTCTATCCTCATTTAGATCGTATAGGTATCAAGTACTGGAAAAGCCAGGCCAACTTCTTTCTAAGCAAACCTGAAATGGATGCCTTTGAGTTTGAGGAAAAAATGCTGGAAGAGGGGATCATGGTGAGGCCCGTAGCTTCCTTTGGAGCGCCTGGCTGTGTGCGGATAACTATTGGTACCCGGGAAGCGAATGAAGCATTGGTGAAAGCGCTGGAAGTGGTTTGTGGACAAAAAATGGCACCCAGTCATTGAGTTAAGAGCTTGAATGCTGGGATTGACTACCGAAATATTGGAGGACTAAGTAAAATATGATCTCTCAGTGCTGCAATCCAGCTACATTTAACCTTTGAGACGTGCAGGTTTTTGACTCAGTTCGAGCATAAGAGGTGAAAGGGGGGGGGCTGGATAAACTGTATCCTAATTTATTCCAGTTCAACTGCATTCTCCAGGATAAAATTCATGTGAAATATATCGCTAGCATTCAATACCAGCGTGCCTCGAAAGCTGATATATTCATCTAATTCGTAGTTTCTGGGTTCAACTCCTTCCGGAAATTTTAATTCCAATACCGATTCAGGCCCTGCACCTCCGCAAAAAAAGCAGGAGGCATAGGGATATTTAGAGAGGATGTACTCACGGTTTGTAGGGTCGAGGGGAATCAGAAAGCCTGTGATTTCAAAGCTTTTCCCTTCAAAAGATTTGGGAAGAGGTCCAAAGGTCGGGGCCAGAAAAGAAGCCTCTTCCTCTTCAAAATATTCCTGATTGAATTCTGTATCTGCCAGGATATCCCAGGGATCTGTATCCTGCCCCCTAAGTAAGGGAGTCAGGAAGAAAAAAATGAATATTGCACTTAAGGTGCTTTTATTTGCTACAAACTCAGGCATCATTATTGCCAAATTAGTTTCCTTTATTTACACCTACAAGAGGCTATCAAATTATTGGATATGAATATTGATCTGTTGAAGAATGTTTACGGATTCCAGAAGGCTGCTCAGAAGATATTGGGAAAGGAGAGTTTTGAATACCTGGACAGTGGTGCGGATGATGGGCTGACCTATCAGCGGAACATGGATATATTCAAACAACTTCAGATCAAACCGAGGAGATTGATGGATGTGAGTAAGATTGATATGTCGGTAAAGTTCTTCGGAAAAGCCTATCGCACTCCCATTATGTTAGCCCCGGTTGGATTGCAGGATCGATTCCATCCGGAGGCAGAATTGGCGACAGCCAGAGCCGCGAAGAAATCCGGTCATTTGATGATTGCTTCTACGGTGAGCAAATCCAGCATCACGGAGATTGGGCAGGTGTTTGATGGAGAACAAAAACCCTGGTTCCAATTGTATCCTACGGATGATCTGGAATTCCGGGAAAAATTGATCAAGCGGGCGGAAGCTGCAGGCTGTACGGCATTGGTCCTAACGATAGATGTACCTGTATTGGGAAATCGCGAATATCATGGGCAAAAACTACAGACAGCAATTGATAAAGGGAGTCAGGGGATGGGAAATTTATCTACAATGCCTGAAGGCGTCTCTTTTCTTGATCCGGCAATGGCCTGGAGAAGTATTCCCTGGTTGAAAGTTCGGACGAAAATGAGAATCTTCCTGAAAGGGATTATGTGTAAGGAAGATGCTCGCCTTGCCATAGAGCATGGGGTAGATGGTATCATTGTATCCAATCATGGGGGCAGACAATTGGAAAGCAATTTGTCGACGATGGAAGTATTGGAAGAGGTAGTTGAAATTGTAAATGGTAGAATTCCCATTCTGTTGGACGGAGGGATCAGAAGAGGAACGGATATATTTAAGGCCCTGGCTTTAGGAGCGAAAGCTGTATGCCTGGGAAGACCGTATATTTATGGCTTAAGCGTAGCAGGTGAGGAAGGCGTAAGTCGAGTCCTGGAAATTCTGGAAAGCGAACTCAAAAGGAATATGCAATTAGCGGGTGTCAGATCTTTGGAAGAACTAACACCCGCCGCTGTGAAATGGATTTAATTATCCTGGAAAACCCGGATATAATCCACTAACATTCTCTGTGGGAATACCGTGCTGGAATTGGGTTGTCCCGGCCAGTTTCCACCAACTGCAACGTTGAGGATAAAAAAGAATTCGTTTTTAAACTCAGATAGATTGGTAGGAGTGATGTCTGCAACATTGTACTGGACATCATTGAGAAGCCAGCGAATCTGATTCTCATCCCAGGTAATTGAATATACATTCCATTCATTTTCCAGAGAGGTAGGACTGTCAAAGCCTTGTCCAAAGCTTGCATAATTACCGCCATTGTCCCAGTGAATGGTTCCATGTACTTTATCGGGTTCATGTCCGACCAGTTCCATGATATCAATCTCCCCACATGCAGGCCAACCAACAGATGTAATATTTGATCCCAACATCCAAAGGGCCGGCCACATACCTTGACCCGAAGGCATAGCTGCGCGAATATCGATCCTGCCAAATTGGAATTTCTGCCTTCCCTGCGTAATCATTCGGGTTGAGGTGTAATTCCTGCCTTCAAAGTTTTCTCTGCGGGCCTGTATAGCGAGATACTCTCCAGATGCAATGAAAGCATTGTCCTCTCTATAATATTCAAGCTCATTATTTCCCCAGCCGCATAAGTTTCTGTCGCAACCATCGCCTATTTCAAATACCCAATCATCAGAGATGTCTGTTCCCTGAAATTCATCTCTCCAGACCAGTGTCATCCCCTGGTAGTTGTCTGGAGTACTATAACCACTAGATGGAATATTCAGATTAGATTCGTCCACCATGGTATCATCATTCATCAGCGTCATCGTACCCGTGGTTCTTGAAAATTCAGCATTCACCGGGTTTGAGAGCCTAACCAAAAAGGTTTCATTCTCTTCTCTAAACTCATCCCCAATAATGTTGATTTCTATTTCTGCTTCGGTGTCTCCTACAGGAATTACCAGATTTCCGCTAGCGGCCTCGAAGTCCTCCCCTGCGGCAGCACTTTCATCCAATGTTTCATAGCTCATACTTACTTCTTGTTCACTAGGGCTACTTAGTTGAACAGTTACTGTCAGGATAGAATTTGAATTGCCTTCCTGAACGGCCTCGTTTCTGATTGAGAGTTTGGGCAAAGCTGGTTGTTCTGGAGTTTCCCCTTCACAGGCAGAAAACAGAACCGTCAGACTCAGGATAATACTTAAATAAAATCTCATGTTTGATAGCTTGTATTTAATTAAAGCGCGTATACTCTTACGTAGTCAATTTGCATGTTTGCAGGTAAGGCCATGTCATCTAGTCCCATCTTTCCACCCCAGTTTCCCCCATAGGCTATATTCATGATTAGGTGAAACTTTTGGTCAAATGGCCATACTTTGAAATCATTCGCCTCCTTCTCAAAGCGGAAGATCATTTTTTCATCTGCATATACTCGATATTCATCTTCTTCCCATTCGAGGCTATAGATATGAAACTTTTCCCCCGCATCGGGTAAGGAAACTTTTCCGGATTTATGGGTGCCAATGCTATGGTGATAGGCGAGGGTATGGGCGGAGGCATGAATCGTATCCGGATCGTATCCCACATTTTCCATGATGTCAATCTCTCCACTGTGAGGCCAACCCTTGTATTTATTTTCTGAAGAAAGCATCCAAATCGCTCCCCAACTACCTTTGCCTCGGGGTAATTTTGCCCGAACTTCAATTTTACCGTATTTCCAATCTCCCTTTCCTTTGCTAACTAATCTTGCGGAACTATAATTTCTGTTTTCTACCTTTTCTTTATGCAGCTCTATCGTCAGTAAACCATTTTCAACTCGGGCATTTTTCAAGCTTTCCTGTGTGTAATATTGCAGCTCATTATTTCCCCATCCACATCCTGCAGGCAAATCACAGGCATCACCTAGATCGTAACTCCATTTCGTAGGATCAGGCAATCCTTCATAATCAAATTCATCTGACCATATAAGTTTTTGGAATTTTTTTGAGTTCTGATCAACTGATATCCCAGCAGTATTGCAGGCTCCAAAGAGTAGTAAGAGGGGAATAAATGCGTATAAAACCAGCTGTAAGGAAATGTATCGGAACATAAATGAAAGTTTACTTATATAATTTTTTTCATATATGATTTGATTACACAATATACAAGCTTTCATCCTCTCAATTATAACATAAAGCTTACTCAAGGCTGTTTTATTTATAAATTCTCTACTATTTTACTACTCATTATTTGTTTTTAGGGTATTTATTGTGTACTCATTGGCTTATGAGAAAGAATCTCCCGCTTTTTACTTTATTGATACTGGTTTTTTTCTGTTCAGTCGGATTGTCTCAGGATTATAATTTGGGGATTCCCTTTATCAAATCTTTTGAGAGAGATGAATATCAGGCTGCTGCTCCTAATTGGAGTATCGTTCAGGATCAGCAGGGCCTTGTTTACTTCGCTAACTCTGAGGGCTTGTTGGTATATGACGGAAGAAGCTGGGAACTCTTTCCTTTACCCAATAAAAGCGTATTAAGGGCACTGGCAATATCTGAGAGCGGTCGTATTTATGCAGGGGGACAAAATGAGATAGGCTATTTCTCTCCGGATTCTTCTGGCCAGTGGAGGTATCATTCTTTAAAAAGATTGATTCCGGAATCCCATACAGATTTTGAAGATGTATGGGAGATCGTAACTACAGATGCTGGTGTATTTTTTCGATCCTCCAATAAGATCTTTTTTCTGGATTCGGAAACCAGCCAGGTTTTCTCTGATCGAACCTATACTTTTTTAGGCTCTGCCAATGGAAAGGTGATTGCGGCTGCTCAGGATGGTAGTATTTCGGAAATTGATCAGAAGGAAAGCCGTAGTCTGGGACAAATTGTTAAATCAGAAGCCTTTCTCATAAAAGGTATTTGTGCCCTTGGAGATGAAATAATATTAGCCACTGATCAAGAAGGCTTATACAGCCTTCTTGAGGGGAAGTTGGAAAAGAAAAAATTACAAAACGAAGCCTTGCTGGCCGATCTTCAGATCAGTTCTATTCAAGCCTTAAAAGAAGGAAATCTTGCTATAGGTACAGCTTTTGGAGGATTACTTATGCTGGATGCGGAGGGGAAAATTTATCAGTGGATAAAGCAGGAAGATGGATTGCTCCGAAATAGCATTTTGGGCATATACCTCGATAAAAGTATGAATCTTTGGCTTGGGTTGGACAATGGGATTAATTTGGTCCAGGTCAATTCTCCTTTCAGGAAGATATATCCAGATGAATCTTTGAGAGGAACTGCTTATGATATTCAGATCAAGAATGATGAAATCTTTTTTGCAACAAGTAATGGTTTATATCGTGCACCCTGGATAGAATACTATCCACCGGGCCTAAACCCAAATTTTCAACTGATTGAAAATAGCAAAGGACTTACCTGGGGACTGGATTTGCTGGACAATAAACTATTGCTAAGTGATAATCGGGGAGCCTCTTTGGTTTCATCAGGGAGAGCAAATCGCTTTTTTGAAGGAACAGGTTACTGGAAATTTGAAGCCTTGCAAAAATATCCGGATATCTCAGTTGCGGGAAATTATCAGGGAGTTGCGTTTTTTAGGAATAAGGGGGAAGAGCTTGAATACCTTTACCATCTGGAAGATTTCTCAGAGTCAAGCCGATTCCTAGAGCAAGACAATAAAGGCAATGTATGGATTGCACATCCCTATCGCGGTATTTTCAGAATAGAACTTAGCGAGCCCTTGCAGAGTTCAAGTGTTCATCAATACGGAGAAAAGGATGGCTTGACTTCCGACCTCGATAATCATTTATTTCGGATTGGAGACGAAATTGTCTTTTGTAGCAGTAAAGGGAGTTTCCTATTTGATTATCAAAAGGAAAGATTTATTCCCTTCGAAAGGTTCAATAATATTTTTGGAGATTCTGTTAAAATCCGCCGGCTGAGGATGCTTCCAAATGGAGATATCTGGTATATCAGTCAAAATGATTTTGGAGTCCTGAAGATTACAGATAGAGGAGTTGAGAAGGAGGTGATAAAAGAAGAATTCCCACAAATAGAACCCTTGCTGAATAAGGGGTTTGAGCAGATCTATGGGCATAATGATCGACATGTATTTATCACCTCGGAAGAAGGTTTTATTTTGTATGATTATAAAAATTCTCAACGCTTTCCTCCTTTTTTTACAGCTCTGGTGCGGGAAGTAAAAATTACCGGTGAACAAGATAGAATTCTATATGGTGGAGCTTCTATAGGAGCTTTTGAGGAAGATTCGGATGGCAAAATCGAGCTTAGTTCTGATCAAAATGCCCTCAAATTTTCCTTTTCTTCCACCGACTATGTATCTCCCCTGGAAGTTGAATACCGTTTTAAGCTCGAAGGTTTTGATCAGGATTGGAGTCCGTGGAAACAGGAAAACACCAAGGAATACACAAATCTTCCTCCTTCCTCCTACACCTTTGTATTAGAAGCTCGAAAGCCTAATGGAGAACTAAGTGAAGCAGTAAGCTATTCCTTTAAAATCCATCCTCCCTGGTATGCTTCAAGGCTTGCTTATTTGATATATGCACTCCTTTTATTTGCTGCCATTTATTTCTACCTCAGACAACAGAACAAAAAATATCAAAGTCTTCAGGAAGATCATGAGCAGGAAATTGAGGCCTCTAAGAAAACCATTGGCAAGCTTAGAGAAGAACAGATCCAGAAGGAACTGGAGTTTAAGAAACGAGAGTTGGTGAGTACTACCATGCATGTATTGCAGAAGAATGAATTGCTGGAACGGATCAAAAATGACTTACAGGATATCAGAAGGAAAAGTAAGGATATCCCGATAAATAAAGACCTCAAAAAACTCATCCAAATGTTGCAGCAGGATAGTATCCTTGATAAAGGATGGGAACAATTCCTCCTTCATTTTAATGAGGTGAACAAAGACTTTTTCCAGGAGATTAAAACTACCTATCCCGACCTCACTCCCAAAGATCTAAAGCTATGTGCGTATATGCGCATGAACCTTTCTACCAAAGAAATGGCCTCCTTACTCAATGTTACCGTCAGAGGAATAGAAGCGAGTAGATATCGCTTGCGCAAAAAGTTTGAACTGGATTCCAACCAGAACCTCACCGAATTCCTCATGGCTTATTAGCCTATATATTCGTTTTTCGCTATATGAGTAGTAATGTAGTAGCTGGGATCAGCCTTGCTTCAGCTATCTTGTACGCTAGAAATTATGGATATGTCCCACTCAATTTAAACTATAACATATGAGTATTACTACCCTAAGTAAAAATTGGATACTACTAATCTCGATCCTGACTTTTCTGGGTCTTGGTGCCGGAACGATATCGGCGCAGACAAGTCCCACACTCCCCGTGGATTTTGAAGATGGTGCAATTGACTACAATCCTCAAGGCTTTGGAGATGTAGTTGCAGCTGTTATTGCTAATCCAGACATGGGTGCTGGAAACATGAGCGATACTGTATTGACACTCAATAAGCCTATGAATTCTCAGACATGGGCAGGAGCATCTATCGACCTCGCTTCAGCTATCGACCTCACGGGCGGAACGACCTTTACCCTAAAAGTATGGTCCCCAAGAGCAGGCATTCCTGTTCGTTTCAAAGTAGAGGATGTAAATGATGCTGCAATCTTTTCTGAAGTCGATGCTAACACAACGGTTGCAAGTGCCTGGGAAACCTTGACATTTGACATTTCTTCAGCTGCTACCTACAATGCTGCACACATGTATAGTAGAATTGCTTTATTCCCTGACTTTGGAACAGCTGGGATGGGCGAAGACTTTTACATGGATGACATTGAGCAAGTCGCAGGTCAGGCCACGCCTGCCTCACTTCCAATGACCTTTGATGAAGCGAATGTAGATTACGCACTCGCTGGTTTCGGAGATGTTGTTGCTGCAGTTATTGCCAATCCGGACATGAGTGCTGGAAATATGAGCGATTCAGTAATTAACCTTAACAAACTTGAGACTGCTCAGACATGGGGAGGGGCTTCTGTTGATTTAGGTTCTGCGATTGATTTGACAGTCGGTACAGTCTTTACGGTAAAAGTATGGTCTCCAAGAGCCGGAGTTCCTGTTCGTTTCAAAGTAGAAGATAAAAATGATGCGACTCTCTTTTCTGAGGTAGATGTTAATACTACCGTAGCAAGTAGCTGGGAAACTTTGAGCTTTGATATTTCTGCAGCGCCTACCTACAGTGCTGCACATATGTACAGTAGAATAGCTCTATTTCCGGATTTTGGTACAGCAGGTCAAACTGGAGGTGAAAACTTCTATATGGATGATATTGAGCAAGCGGTAAATACAGTTAACTTACCTACGCTACCTATCACTTTTGAAGATACTACAGTTGACTACAATCCAGCTGGATTTGGTGAAGTAGCAGCCATGGTGATTGCCAATCCTGATATGAATGGCAATGCAAGTGCTAATGTTTTGAATTTGAACAAACCAGAAACTGCTCAAACCTGGGGCGGTGCTTCTATTGATATTGCAGCTCCTCTTGATTTGACTATGGGAACCATGTTTTCTGTTAAAGTATGGTCTCCTAGAGCGGGTGTGCCTATTCGCCTAAAAGTAGAAGATGTAAATGATGCTACAATCTTTTCAGAACTGGACATGAATACTACAGGAGCCAGTGCCTGGGAAACCCTGACCTTCGATATTTCGACGGCAGTAACGTATGATGCAGCGCATAACTATAACCGAGTTGTACTTTTCCCAGACTTCGGTACTGCAGGTCAGACAGGAGGCGAAGACTACTACTTTGATGATTTTGAGCAAGTAGAAACTGTTGATCCAGATCCTGTAAAACTTCCGATCGATTTTGAATCAGCTACAGCGGGTTATGCACCAGCTGGTTTCGGAGATGCTACTACCGAAGTTTTGGATAACCCTGACATGACCGGTAATACCAGTGCTAAAGTACTTCGTATCACAAAACCTGCAGGTGCTCAAACCTGGGCAGGTGTTTCTATTGCACTTGATGAGGTAATTGATCTTTCTCCTGGTGCGGTATTCTCTGTAGACGTATGGTCACCTGCTGCGGGTACGCCTATTCTCCTTAAATTTGAAGATACTACCTCTCCACCTGATGGAAATGGTAATCCTTCTATTTTCTCTGAACTCCAAGTATCAACTACAGCAGCTATGAGCTGGGAGACCTTGAGTTTTGATATGAGTACAGCACCAACCTATGATGCCGCTCATAATTACAATCAGGTAGTCCTCTTCCCGAATTTTAACACTGCAGGTGCAGATGATACCTATTACATGGATAATATCTTGAATGTAAATGCGGTTTCGATAGATCCTGATCTATTTGCAAACACTGCATTCAAACTCTATCCAAATCCTGCAAAGCAAGATTTGAATATAGCCTTTAATCTTCCTCTTTCAGGTGATTTGAGTTTTGAGCTAATGGATATGATGGGAAGAGTTGTGAAGAAAGTAAATATGGGCCTCCGTGTACAAGGAGATCATACTGAAAGACTCCAACTCAGTGAAATTCAATCTGGTGCTTATCTATTGCTTATGAAAATAGATGGCGACTACGTGAAGCAGGAAAAACTGATCATTCAGAAGTAATTTTCTTCTCATTTAGTTAACGGTTTTAGGGCATCCTGGTAGGGGTGCCCTTTTCTATAAAAAAGGGGACAGTTAATAACCGTCCCCTTTTCTTATTTTCGTATAACTGCAAGTGATTATGCTATCCGCGGCTATCACCTGACATGGCAAGCGTCAGGATGATCTCACGGAGTTCGAGGTAGTCTATCGGACGATCAAAACTAAAATCCCAAAGGGTTGTTACCCGCCCCGATTGAGAGCTGCCCGGCCTTTCTACCAAAACATATTCTCCCAGGTTATGATCTATCCAATTGATGCGTTTAAGATGAAATTGCATCAATTCTTTTTCTTCTTCTCCTGGAGAATTCGCCGGATAAACAGAAAAGACCATTTTACTGAAGCTGCCATTATCTTTGGGAGAGGCAAAGCCTTCATACCATTCATAACCCCAAATACTGACACTGCCATTGGAGTACTTGCCGAGGCTAAAGACTTCCTTGATGGAGCTGGGGAGTAATCCATTTTGAAAAGCATAATACAATTTGCCTTTATATTTCATGGCAGATTCATGATCTCCTCTGTTGAGATATTCTCCTATCAGAGCTTCATATATATAATGCGCTCGATCCACAGTCAGAGATTTCGATAAATAGGCCCCATCGTTTTCAATATGTTGGAGAAATCCAGTTAGAAATGTCATCCTTTTTTGAGAGGAAGGGGAGTTTAAAGCTTCTTTCCACTGGAGATTATAGGTGTGGGCAATTTTATCAACACAGAGTCTGTAATCCTCTGAACCCGTTTCGATTCTGGGCTGAAGATTTTGAAGAAGATTTCTTGCCAACTCAAAAAAACCGGATTCAATATAGGAATCAGCATTTGCAAATTCTGTATTGAATTTTTCCTGAGAAAATAGAAAGAGACTTGAACAAGAGCAAAGAAGGGTAAGTAGTAGAGTTTTGTGCATGTTGTTTGGACTAGTAATCCTTTGAAAAATGGCTTAATTATTGGAATTTTCAAAATAAGGGAGGAGGACCCTCTGGTTAGAATGGTTTGCACAAGCGACCGAAAAAAACTATAATGGCCCTCTGAAAATTGAATAGGAGAAGAAAAAATGAGTATTAAAAAAGCTGTTATTACTGCAGCAGCTCGGGGCAGTAGATTGTATCCGGTTAGTGATACGGTTCAAAAAGCCATGTTGCCCATTGTTGATAGAGATGGAATAACCAAACCTGTGATTCAGGTAATAGCAGAAGAGGCACTCTCTGGTGGGGTAGAAGAGGTATGTATCGTTTGTGCTCCCGGGGATGAACCACGCTATTTGGAAGCTTTTCGCTCTCTTGCAAAAAATCTTTCCTCTAAAGAGAATAAACGGGATTGGTCCGAAATCCAGGTAAAGAAGATTAAGGATCTTCTGGATCGAATGTATTTCAGGGTTCAGGAAGAAACCCTGGGATATGGGCATGCCGTTCTCTGTGCAAAGGATTATGTGAAAAACGATAGCTTTCTATTGCTGTTGGGAGATCATCTTTACGTTAGTGATTTGGATGAAATGGGTTGTTCGAAACAATTGATTTCAGTCGCAGAACAAGAAGGAGGATCTGTAAGTGCTGTCAATGAAACTCCCGAATACCTGATTGGGAAATATGGCACCCTTTCCGGAAAGCTTTTACCTCATAAAGAAGGCGTATATCAGGTTGAAACCATATTAGAAAAACCTTCTCTGAGCCAGGCAGAACTGCTTTTGCAAATGCCCGGTCTGAAGTTGGGCTATTACCTCTGTATTTTTGGGATGCATGTTCTGGATGGGGGAATTATTCAACTCCTGCAAGAAAGCTTTGAGGCCAGGAAATCAGATCAAGATGAATTGATGTTGACCCCCAGTTTACAGAAACTCGCCGAACAGGGTAGTTATCTGGCACTGGATATGAAGGGGAGGCGCTATGACCTTAGCTCCGGCTATGGACTGTTTCAGGCACAATTGGCTTTGGGACTGGCTGGAATCGAGAAGAACGAAATGCTAAATAAGCTTGTACATCTGCTGGCCGAAGATCAAAGAAAGTAATGAATCCATTTATAGAAACCATTAGTAGTCAGGAGCAGGCTATCAGGGATCGTTCCTTCCTCGATCTGTGCGAAGGTCTTTCTACAGAAGACCTGATGAGCTATTTGGATGAATTAGAAGCATTCAGAAAGCAAACAGACAATCTTTACGAAAGAGTAAGAGCCAGTTTGTTCCTGCATTCTGCCTTCCGATTTGTGCTGCAGGAATCCGATAATATACCCGGCACTGGGAAATTGCCTTATCATGGTTTTGAAGACCTTCTTGATAGAAAGTTTGAACAAGCGATACATACCTTTCACAAAGAAGTGGAAAAGGTGGGAATGAATGCCGTACTGGCAAGTGCGCTTGCAGATGCCTACCATCACCTGAGCTTTAAAATTCTAGCAGATCAGGTTCGGAAAAGCGTGCGCGCCAGTAGAGGAAATCAATGGATGTTTCGCCTCGGACATGTAGAAGAATTACCCATACATATTCATTCCGCTTTACTTAATAAATCTGAAAATAGTCAGTTGTTTCCCATTCTCAGAGAACAGACTTCTGTCAGAATGGATCTTAGCCATAGCGGTTGGTCAGATATCTTCTTTTTGGGTATGGATTATCCTGAAGGAGCCAGAGTAATAAATGTATCTGTCGATTTAGGGGTTTATGGGAGAGATAAAGAAATCCGTCCTTCAATAAGTACCTATTTTAGGGTTATTTCTGAACCTGTGATCCGCTTGAGTAGTCTGGACCTGAATACGAGTAAAGACATTTCTGATTTAGCCGACCTCTTCAATTTTGGCAATGACTATCTTTCCCTCCTGAAAGCCGGGATTATTGCCGGTGGACTGGTGCCTCCCGCTTTTGAAGGTACCGGACAGAAACTGGAGGAGATACTGGCGCGTATTGTTGGGCCAGGCATGGGAGTTGAGTTATTGACGAAGGTAAATGATATACCTAAAGGTTCCCGCTTTGCCGTCTCGACCAATCTGCTAGGTTCTATGATTGCCCTCATTATGCGTGCAACCGGGCAGACGGCTTCATTAGAAGGGGGATTGACAGAGCCTGAAAGAAGACTGGTCGCATCACGAGCTATATTAGGAGAATGGTTAGGAGGTTCCGGGGGAGGTTGGCAGGATTCCGGAGGAGTCTGGCCTGGAATCAAAAAAATTGAAGGCACAGCTGCAAAATCAGGAGATCCCGAATTTGGAATCAGTCGGGGATGTCTCTTGCCTATCCACAATGTATTGCAAGGCGAAAATCTCCATGCAGAGATCAATGAAAGACTGAGTAAATCTCTGGTATTGATGCATGGGGGTATGGCTCAAAATGTAGGCCCCATTCTGGAAATGGTTACAGAGAAGTATCTGCTTCGCGCTTCCGAAGAATGGAAGGCAAGACAGGCTGCTTATGAGATTTATAACAATATTCAGCATGCTTTGAGAGAAGGCGACATCCAAAAGCTTGCCCAAAACACCAATCACAATTGGGAATACCCAATCAAGACTATTATTCCCTGGGCCTCAACCCATTTTACAGAATTGATCATACAGAAGGCCAAGAAGAAGTTTGGAGATCAATACTGGGGTTTTTTGATGCTGGGAGGAATGTCTGGAGGAGGTATGGGTATGTTTGTCGATCCGGCCTATAATGGAAATGCGAAAGAAGCTGTTCTGGAAATCCTGAAAGAAAGTAAACAAGAGTTGTCAGCTGCACTTCCTTTTGCCATGGAGCCTGTGGTCTATGACTTCAACATAAATCCTCTGGGAACTCAGGCTAGTTTGATGGAAGATTATGAAGCCTTGATGCCCGATGCTTATTATCGATTGCATTTGGCCGAACTTTCCGAAAAGGGAAGTGAACTTCCCAACGATAGAAAAATAGAAATAGATAGATATACCGCCCAATTGGGAAATGGGGATACGGCCCATAACCTCTTGAGGACGATGGTTGGTAAATTGTTTAGAAGCAGCGATCCGGCAGGAACCTCTGATCTGAAGGAGCAACACAAGCTAAGTCGCAAGATCAAAGAGGAAAATGGATTCGACTTTATCCAACACGAACAATTGCGGAAGGATCTCCAAAGAGGACGAATTGGGCTTTCCAGAAACCGATTGTCAGCTGAAAGCCAGATTGAGGATGTCCTGTCTGAAGATGTAGTTGAACTCAAGCAATTGGAGGCGTACCAGGAGAAAGGTAAAGAAGCGATTCGAAATGGGGAGCTGGCGGTACTGAGTCTGGCAGGAGGAGTAGGAAGTCGATGGACACAAGGTGCCGGAGTAATAAAAGCCCTGAGTCCTTTTGTAGAAATAGAAGGCATTCATAGATCCTTTATCGAAATTCATTTAAAGAAAACCCAGCGTACCTCAGAAACATTTGAGGTGCCTATTCCTCATATATTTGCGACGAGTCATCTTACTCACAACTCTATACAGGAGAATCTCAATACTGCAGGGAATTATGGATATGAGGGAGGAGTATATCTTTCTCCCGGTAGATCTATAGGACAAAGGTTCATTCCGATGGAACGAGACCTTAGGTTTCTATGGGAAGAAATGGCCCAGGAAACCCTGGATGAAAACAAGCAAAAAGTCCAGGATGCTGTGAGAGAGGCCTTGATCGGATGGGCGAAATCTAAAGGAGAAGGAACCGATTATGAAGATAATATAGCTTCTCAGAGACTTAGTCCTTTAGGGCATTGGTATGAGGTGAGTAACCTTCTGAGAAATGGAACCCTGGCTAAGGTTTTGAAGGAGCATCCAGGCCTTAAGACTATCATGCTTCATAATATTGATACTCTGGGAGCCGATATTGATCCAGCCGCTCTAGGATATCATATACATTCATCGAAAGTTCTCAGCTTTGAGGTAGTACCTCGAAGAATTGAAGATAGGGGAGGTGGCCTGGCCAGAGTTAATGGTCAGGTACGTTTGCTTGAAGGATTGGCTCAACCGCGGGAGGAAGATGAATTTAAATTGAGTTATTACAACTCTCTTACCACCTGGATAGATGTTGATCAGCTTCTGGAACTCTTTGGACTTAGTCGAGAAGATCTTCATTCAAAGCCGGAAAGAATCGATGAGGCTGTACGGCAAATGGCCAGTAGGATGCCCACCTATGTAACCATAAAAAATGTAAAGTTGCGCTGGGGGCATGGACAGGAAGACATTTATCCAGTAGCCCAGGTCGAGAAACTCTGGGGAGATATGAGTGGTCTTCCTGATGTCAATTGCGGATACCTGGCTGTTTCCCGTATGAGAGGACAGCAGTTAAAAGATCCCGCACAGCTGGATGCCTGGTCCAATGATGGTAGCAAGGCATATATCGCAGCTCTTTGTGGCTGGGAAGTCTAGCTTAAAAGCCCAATAAGAAACGCTGCGTATCAATCAGATGTTCTCCATCTTTTAAGAGAATGAAGTACATGCCATAGCTGAGCTGTGGGAGTACTATTTCTTTGCTATGATCATTAGGGGAAAGAATCAGGCTTTCCAACTTTCTTCCTGTAATATCAAAGACCTCCAATTTCCCTGCTTTCGGCATAAATCCATATTTGGATCGGAAACTGATGCTTTGTGGCCCATTTTTAAAAATAAGGTAGGCTTCCTGGTCCAGGGAAATTCTGTCAGGGAATCTGTTACGAATATCTTCCTGTGGATCTTCATTTTCTGGAACAGAACCGAAACTACAGTAGCCATTTTCAACCGAGATAGTTGGCTGTTGATAGGCGAAACCGATGGCCGAATTAGGGAGAATGCTTGCAGAAGTAAGAGATTCTTGATTCAGGCTATAGCTTTCACTAGCTGCTTGTAAACCCTCATAACAATCTTCTCCGCTGCTCAAGCTCCCTTCTTCTAAAGATCCCTTTACCATAACTAAAGCTTTCCTGTCCAACTCAATCCCATTTTTATACCTGTTTACTTCACCAATGGCAGCAAATTGTCCTTCTGAAGGAAGAAGCTGAATATCTCTCAGTACTTCATCCCAGCTATTGTCTTCTGGTCTGTACTCACTATAGGTATTCACCCAATCAATTTCTCCCTCCAGATTGCTCCTCAAAACAAATGATCTTCTTTCCTTTGGATTGCTTTCGTAGTAAAAACCGCTCAAAATAAAGCCATCTTTTCCATTGTATTCAAAGGCTTCCATCCCCATTCCTTCTGTTGGGCAAGCTGTCCCAATTTGATAGCTCGTAAAACTTACCAGCTCTCCGGTATTACCCAGGATTAATAAGAAAGCTTTCTGGCTTCCACTTTTGATATCATTAGCTGTCCCTGAAATGGCAATTCTTCCCCCTGGATGTTGACTCATATCCTGAACCTCCATATCTAAATCTGGATGACTAAATTTGCTCGCCCAGATCAGAGACAGACTTTGATCAATCTTTCCCACGAGTACACTACCTTTCCCTGCATCATAGGAAGTTCCCGCAAATCCATAGTCTTTGCTTTCCAGACTGATCAGGGCTTTGCCATAATCCTGACTGGAACTAAGAATAGAAAAAGTCTGACCTAATTTTCCATCTCTGGCAAACTGATTGATCTGTATGTTGTAATTCGTATTGGCGAGATTGGAAGGACCTGAGAGACTAATGATCCGGTCGATATCGGCATCATATAAAATGTCAGCAAAGTAAAAACTTGACTGCATTTGACTCCATTTTAGATTTCCCTGTGCATCTAAAGCAGAAAGAGTTCTTTCTGCACCTGTCCCCAAAGGATTCCAGGAGCCTGTATAGCCTCCTCCAATGTAAAGCTGACCATCTGTATCAAAGCAAATGGAAGAAGCCCTTACACCGTCTACAGCATTCTGGACATTGCTGCTTAAGGTAGAACTTTCCTGTATATTTCCTTCAGCATCTACTGAAATCAAAAGGGCATAATTGGTATAATCCGGACTAGCAGCTTTCAGTTCAGAGAGGACATAGAAATCCTTTCCATTTGGCTGGAGGATAAGTTTATTGGCTTGAAGTCTACTTGGATTATCTTGCCCACTTACCTTTAAATAGGCTTTGAAATGATCTTTTTGGGCGAAGGTGGTAAGTGGGAAGGAAAGGAAAAACAGGCTGGGAATAAGGAGCAGGAAAAGAGAATTGGGCCTCAACATAAAATGATCCGGTGTTTATTTTCTCAGATCAATATGGAGAAATCCTGCTGGAAATCAAGTTCGATTAGTTGTAAAGTATTACTGATAAAATATATAGATTTCTGAAAAAACAAAGAGCCCTGATCACTCAGGGCTCTTTGTGTTATTTTACTTCGAAGGTAACCTTCAGGTTAACACGGAATTCTGTGACTTTGTCTTCTTTAACAACAACGCTTTGACTTTGGACAAAGGCGGAGCGAATGTTTTTAATGGATTTTGATGCCTTTTTAATTGCTTTTTGTGTAGCATCTTCCCAGCTTGTGGATGAATTGGCCATCAATTCAACGACTTTCATTACTGCCATGGTGTTTAAAATTTATGGTTTAGACAATAGGATTATCAGTTTTATATTCTTTAGAAGGAGAAATCTCTAATAAGTAACATTTACCATAGCAATTATTCATATTTAGAATATTTTCACATTGAAAATTTATGAGGCTTTTTAAAAGGCATTTAGGAAATACCTTCTTCTTATGGCTGTTGGTCATGCTCTTTTCTTGTTCGGAAAGCGAGCCAGATCCACGACTAGAAGAGTTCAAGCGACTTGGGAGAGAAGGGAATTATGAAGCGTCTAATGAAATCGGTAGAGAACTCATTCAAAGAGACGGCAAGAATGGGAGAGTGGCTTTTATTATGTCTGATAATTTTTTGGAAATGGGTTTGGAAGATTCCGGTCTTCACTATTTAGACCTGACCATTGACTTTGAACCAGAGTGGCCAGGCCCACACAATAATAAAGGACTCGTTTTCCAGGAAAATGATGAGCATGAAAAAGCGATAGAGGCTTTTGATAAAGCGATAGAAGTTGACCCCGACTTTCCCTATTCTTACAACAATCGTGGCTATTCAAAAATTCTCCTTGGCCAGTTTCGGGATGGAATGAAAGATGTCTTGAAGTCAGAAGAACTGGATGCTGATAATGCTTATGTATACCGCAATAAGGCTCTGTACTATGAGAAGACTGGAAAAGCGACAAATGCATGTAAATGGTTGCAAAAAGCCTATGATAAGAAATTCTATGATCAAATAGAGAATCAACTCAGTTTCATAGAAATGAGGGTTTGTAATTGAGTTAGGAAACTATCTGCTTACTTGCTTTTGGGTCTGAATGCTTTTATCACTTCTTCATTGACTTCCAGAAAAGGACCTTCGATCAAATCAATACAATAAGGTACGGCTGGGAAAACAGCATCCAGGCATTCGCGAATGGCCTTGGGTTTACCAGGCAGGTTTATAATCAAACAATTTCCCCGGATTCCGGCAGTTTGTCTGGATAAAATAGCCGTCGGAACATATTTCAGACTTTCCTGACGCATCAATTCTCCGAAACCCGGCATCATCTTTTCACAAACTGCTTTAGTTGCCTCTGGAGTTACATCCCTTTTCGCCGGTCCGGTTCCTCCAGTCGTAACTACCAGGCAGCATCCCGCTTCATCTGCCATAAATCTGAGTGCATCCGAAATTTGGTCTTGTTCATCAGGAATTACACGGTATTCTGCTTCCCATTCTGATATCAGATATTCATTGAGGGTAGAAACCACTGCTTTTCCGGGAATGTCTTCGTAGATGCCTTTGCTGGCCCGGTCTGATACGTTGATGATTCCGATTCTTATTTTCATATAGCTAAAAGAAAAAATCCTATCTCATGCGAATGGCGCACAAGATAGGATTTTTTGAAAAGATTTATTCTTTAATCTACCAGCCTAAAAGTTACAGGCAGAGTATACAAATAAGGAACTACCTGATTCATGTGCTCAGCAGGTTCCCATTTTGGCATCAGTTTTACGATACGAAGGGCTTCTTCATCACATCCATATCCCAGGCCTCTTACAACTTTGGGGTGCTTGATGCCTCCGTTTCTATCAACTTCAAACTGTACATACACTTTGCCTTCTACTTCAAAATCCCGTGCTTGCTGAGGGTAGGCGATGTGCTTATTCAGAAAAGAATACATCGACTGAGTTCCTCCTGGGAAAGAAGGTGCTTTCTGAGCGGTAGTCAGCGGCTGTTTGATCTTGGAAGCATCAAAGACCGGCTGAGTCTTGGTATCAGGCTGCTCAGTTGGGGTAGTGGAGCGAGGTTGTTCAAGCTCTGTACTTTTGTTGGTATTATCTGTCCCGGCATTGTTGGAGTTCAAAGCGGGATCACTATCTGATCCATCAGGTTTTTCCTCGCTAGAGAAATCGGTACCCGTATTTGGATTGGTCTTATTTTCTGGTCTAACTTCTTCCCAATCTGAAGCAATCGGTTCCCGAGAGCTATTGTTATCTCCATCTCTGTTATTAGGATTGTTGGCGATGGAGGGGTTTTGGGATTTGATTTCTAAATACTCATTGGTAATGCTTCTATTGAACTGTGCATCTGTAGCGGTCAGGTTCAGGGTAAATCGTCCAGAGGCCGGATACATATAGAGGGTGATTTCTTTGGCATCCTGTACGATCCCATTACCAAAGTCAAGATTGTATTTGATAGAAGGATTGTAATCAGTGATAATGAAGGAAAGAATTTCACCTGCTACCTTTTTACCAATAATATCCAGTTTGTAACGCTTGAGAGGACCTGTGCTTTCTTCAAAGCCATCTGCCCCTGACGATCTGTTTCCATCACTATATTGCTCCAGATCATTTCTCTGATTGGAGATATCATTCGGATCGGATTCTTCTGTTCGATTAGCATAGGCATCCGGTTCAATCCCGAAATTAGCCCCCGTGCTATCTGAAGCCACAAGGTCTCCTGTAAAGCCATCCCCATAGAGTTGTTTGTACTCCTCCAGGGTATTGATTGTATCAAGTCGCCCTCTTTCATAGTCAAGTACTCTTAGGCTTACATTTTTTTCCGCAAGCAGAGCTCTGACCTTCTCTGCATCCAGATCAGTCTTGTTAAAGGTTCTGTATTCCAAACCTTCAGGAGATCTCAGTAGAGAGAAGAGTCCTCCTCCCCCTGCAACTCCTATCAGTAATAATAAGAGCAAAAGTAGCAGATATCTACGCTTCTTCTTTTTTTCTTCCTGTTTTACCTGCTCGATATATAGCTCATGAGGAGCGTTGTTTTCACTAATTTGCACTTTACTTTACAATTTAAGCGTGTTACGGAATTCAGAATAAACACCGGGAGCCAAGAGCGCATGAAAGATCTCATGAACCCGGTTAAGCATATCTTCCTGGCTGCAATCGTCGGAAGTAAATCCTACCAAGCGAATTTGCTCGACAGTATTGAATCTCCAGAAGCCTTTTTCCTGAATAATGATATTATTCGCATGGAGATTGGCATGAGAAACCGGAGAATCATTTACTTCATTGATGACTTTAACGACAAATTCCAGATCAGAGCTACTCAACTTTTTAAGGCTATGTTTTTTTGCCAGGCCGGCCTTGTTGGCGTATTCTGCGAGGGTAGATCCCTTGTAGTAATTTCTCATGTAGAATTTACCTTCTTCGCTTTCGTACAGTCCACTTATACCTGGATAATAACGAGACTCTTTATCATAGAGTCGCAGGAACTTATATTCTATATAGGATTGGGCGAAATCTGCATTGCTCACAAAGCGCAAAACTTTTTTCGCTCTGAGATTTTTGTCCAATACCAGTTGTGTGATAAATTCTTCTTCCGGGAAATTCTTGATAAACTCAAATGCCTCCTTTAGATTGATGGAGCGAGCATTCTTTCTGGGGACATTAGGAACTTCTTCTGGTGCCTTTTGACTGGCTTTCTGCTTGCGTTGCAAAGCCAGTTTTTCTTTAAGCATCTCAAATTTCTTGCGCTCCTCTTCCTCCTGCCTCTTCAAGGTTTCCTCCATTTCGGAAATCTTGTTCCATTCTTCAATACCTGTCTGAGGACTTTTTGCCAGCGTTTGTACCTTTTCTCCTTTGACTTCTGCTACGACCTGTGGCTCTGCTATTGGTTTTACCTCAGCTTCGCTTTCCGTTTTCACTTCTGCTTTGCTTTCAGCAACAATAGGAGCAGCTACTTCTTCAGCAGCTTTAGGGGTTTCTGTAGCAGCAACAATTGGTTTTGGACTGGCAACTTCTGCTTTGGCTTCTACAGGACTTTCTTCTTCTTCTTCTGTTTGTTCAGGAGCTTCCTCTTTGCTTTCCTTTTTTGATTCTTCTTTTCCTTCAGCTTCAGCTTCAGCTTCAGCGAATTCTTCTTCTTCCAAGGGTTGACTGGCTACCTCTACTTCTTTCCTGCCATCTCTCAAGGGCTTATCAGCCAATCTTGCCAGACTTTTCTTGAGGATCTCAATACTTGGTTCACTTACTCCCCCTTCTGCTTCCTCAGCTAGCCCTTCTTCTGAAGACTGCTCTTCTACATGTAATGACTCATTGTTTTCCTGAGCCACGGGGGGATTTCCTTCTTGCGGTTTTGCTTCCTTCGGAAGTTCTTTGGCTTCAGGCTGTTCTTCCCTAGCCTCGCTTTCAATATTGCTTGATTGCTCTTCAGTAGCTACTTCTTCCTTTGCTATAGCTGCCTCTTCCTGTGCTTGATTTTCCTCTTGAGGGATAAGCAAGGCTTTCTCCTCTTGCTTAGGCTCTTTTTTATCCCTGGAAATGAGATCAAATTTTTCCTTGAGTTCTTCCTCTTTTAGCTGGGGAGCTAATTTACTAAGATCAAGAAATTCTTTTTCCTGTACCTGGGGCTTTAAGACCTCGGCAACTTTTAAATCGGGTTGAAAAGGGGAAGATGTTCTGTTTTCAATTCCATTTAGAATAGTCAGGAAAGATTTGCCTGATTCAACAGAATTTGGAATATAAATCATCTCACCGAGCCCAAGCTCCTCTGTTAAATACTGAGGGTAGCCATAATCCAGGAGATGCTTACCGATGAGAACCACCTTTTTGATTCCCAGCTTGGTCAATCTTTCCTTATTGAGTACCCGACTCAGCGTGTATTTATCTATGGATGCTGACTTGTCCAGGACAAGATCTTCTTTGCGTACAGATGCACTCAAAGTTGCTACTCCATTTGATTTCTGAATAAAATAGGTGCTGTTGTTAAGGGTATGTTGATACCTCAACTCTTTTTGGTCGTCTTCGCTCAGGCTAAATCCTATTTTTTCGAATTCTTTGACCAGAGCGTCTATGACATGTTGGCCGTGATTTTCGGCCTGCTTTTCTTCAAATGTGATGAAGCTTTGATGCTTTACCTCCTTGGTATTGAAGTAGTAAACAACACTGAGATAATTGTCCAATCCTTCCAGGACGATCATGGGTTCTTTCATGTCTTGTGATGAAAGCTTTTGCCCATGAAGGAAAGGTTGGATAAGGTCGTCTATATGTACAATGTTGAAATGAACATCGGAATAGCTCCCAACGAAATGCATGATCTCATGCACTTCTCTTGCAGTAGTTTCTACAGGGAATACCAATGTAGCGGGGATACTGCCATTCAGAACAATTTTATTCTTTCTGGCATAGTCAGAATATTTCTCAATGATTTCGGGAATGCTATCTTCTAGCACCTCGCGCATATTGCGGTTGCCGAATTCTATTTGAGAATTCTCTTCGAAGCTAAGTAAATCTGCCGACTCTGCTTTAACCCCAGCTAGTAGGCTTTTCCTTGTAAATATCAGATTTATCATATTTGTTTGAGTCTAAGCTGTTATCAGGCGTATATCCAATATTTGCCAAAAACATTGGAACGACTCATTTAGCGTATGTATCGCCTTAAAATTTTTAAAAGAATTTAAAAGGAAAGAACGAACCCAGTGTATTAACTCTGCATTTTAAGTGCCAAGAAACGCAATTTGAAATTTTTCACAAGTAATCCTTCCTGAATAGTAAGGCATTATGTGTGAACCGCGGGCATACATTCATTATTGGTTTTGATAATTTTGAAGATTTAGAAATAAATCAAACTTTCAGACGCTTTTTAAAACTCCTTCCTACATCAAAATAAATATTACGCGCTAGTGGAAATTTAGCTAGAATGCATTTTTTCGAGTTTTTCTGCCGAAGACCGTCAGAAAAATAATCTTGATATCCATGAGGAAGCTCCAGTTTTCGATATACCAGAGGTCATGTCTAACTCGCTCCTTTTTCTGCTCTGAGGTCTCTGTAGGGCCTCTCCAGCCATTTACCTGGGCCCAACCTGTGATGCCGGGCTTTACATAATGGCGGATCATATAATCGTTTACGATCTTCCTGAAATCATGCTGTAAGTTGACGCGGTGGGGCCTCGGGCCGACTACGCTCATGTCGCCTTTAAGGACATTCAGGAATTGGGGTAGTTCGTCCAGATCGTATTTCCTCAGGTATTTTCCAATCTTTGTAATTCTCGGGTCGTTCTTGACGGTGGACTTAGTTCCATTATTCGGATCATCATTCACCTTCATGGTTCGAAATTTATAACACTTGAAATTACCTCCTGCTTCCCCTTTTCTTAAAGGTGTATAGAAAATAGGCCAACCGGTTTCCAAAAATACCAGAAGTCCTATAATCAGGTAAATCGGAGAGAGGAATACTAGGACACAAAATGAAAAAACTATGTCAAAGACTTTCTTAAGAAAAAAATTGTTGAAATTATCCAGGGGTATTCTTCGTATTTGATATACCGGAAGGGTATCAAAGGTGTAGGATTTTACTTTTGTTCCATAACTGGGAATGTCTGGAATCACATTTACTCTCACACCTCTGAAATCTGCAACTTCTATGGCTTTCTTAATTTCATCTTCCCGTTTGGCAGGAAGGGTTATGACTATTTCGTCTATGGGTTTTGTGTCAAGTATATTGGCTAAATCTTGTATGGTTCCCAGGTAATGGGCCTGATGCTCATTTGCAAAACTCTGCTCGTCATCCAGATACCCTATGACTCCATACCCTAAATGCTTATTGTTCTCCGTAAAATCAAAGACTTCCTTTCCTTTATCCCCATATCCAAGTACCAATAAGCGAGATCCAAAAGGTGAATCCCTTTTTTGTCTCCTTTTGAAGACCTTATGGAGTGTCATGAAAACAAAGAGGTTCAAAACGGAAAACATCACGATAGGCCCCAGGATCAGAACCTTATTTATATCACCTATACCAGAGAGTATTACCAAAACGGAAGTAATTCCGAGAAAGGTTAGAGAATTGATGATGTGCTGTACACACCTTGCCTTGATGTTTTTGCTGGCATATAGTTCAGAAGGACCATAATATAATATGGTCAAGCCCCAACTAATGTTGTAAATAATCAGCAATGAGAAGTAAGCTGAATTGCCTGCAATTGTAGCCGCACCTGTGAAAAATTCAGGTCTGGCTATATACAGACTGACTAATGCGCATACGTTTAAGAGCAGAAACTCTAATACCAGATACGTAAATACGATCCTTTGTTTCTTGACAATCATCTCCGAGAGCTAATAAATGTAGTGGTCTTCTATTGAAACACAGGTTAAAGCTGGAATTAGCGTCGGGGATTGATATTTAGTTTTCCTAAGGATGAGGAAGCAAATACTATTCCACGATATGATATAATCAGGGAGTTCGGTATTCCTATAAATTATCTGCTTAATCATATCCCCTAAAAGTCCCTTATTATTCATTATAAATAAAAGAAAGGCCATGTGTTTTATAACATGGCCTTTCTTTTATGGACTGGGAACTTATTTATCTATTGACATATATTTTTTGTGCCAGGCTTTTCTCATATCCATCAGGATCACTAAGGGTAATATAGTACATTCCTTCCAGCAAAGAAGAGGTGTCTATGGAAATACTTTGCTGTAATTCTTCCTTCCCTAAATTCTTTTGATAGAGGACTCTGCCTAAGATGTCCCTGATCTCCAATTTGCTATTATTTGCAGAATACCAGTTTATATCCACCATTAATTGTTCACCTGATTTAACCGGAACAGGATAAGCTGCAATAGAATTATTTAGATCAGAGGTAAAACCTACTTCTAGGGTCGCAGAGTAGGAAAATTGGCCATCTATATCCGTCTGTCTAATTCTGTAATAATTCTTATCAGAGTTAGGACGTAGGTCAGAAAATTTATATTCTCTCAGTCTTCGGGTATCTCCTCTGGAGGGAAGTTGTGCCAGGCTCTCGAAAGCCACTCCATCTATGGAGCGTTCCACGCTGAAATAATCATTGCCTTGTTCCATTCCTACATTCCATACCAAATCGACTTTGGCATTTGCGGGATCCGGAATCCCATAAAAGTCTGTAAACTCAACGGGAAAAGTACCGGGATTCCCACTTCCTGTTGTAAATTCTACCTGATCAAAGACGACTTCATTCAATACGTTATTGTTGTGCGATGTTGAAGCGATACCCAATAAGACCTGGTCGGGTACATCAATATTGGCCGTACCAACAAGTTCCCAGTTTACTCCATCAACAGAATAGTAACCATAAAAATCCTTATCTCTTCTGGTCAGTCTGATCCAATGAGGAAAAGTAAATTCGGCAGATTCATTGAGGATACCAATGGTTTCATCAGCAGTGTTGTCTCTATGTTGAAAGGACCACCTACGACCTGCGGTACTTGCTATAAACGCATTTTTGGCATTCGCATCAAGACTTTCTCGTATCATAAGGCCTGCTTTTGCCCAGGGATCACTTTCCCCTATACTTAGAATACGAGCTGATAATTGCCAATCACCTAGCATAGGTTGATATACATAGTAAAATTGATCTTCACTGCTCCAGATATCTGATCCTGAAGCTGAAATGCTCAGCTGGTCTCCATTTGCACAAGCCTCTCCTGCTATTGCAACAGAACCTACATCTTGTCCTTCCCATCCAGCAGGAATGTTACAGGCTGTTCCTCCGCCTCCTGGAATGCTGGTTTTTACTTCGCTGATTGTTGTACTATTGAGAGAAGTTTCGTCATGACTTGTGGCTGCGACTCCGACATATAATTGGCCTTGCATAGCGATTTCAATCGAATCAACCAGATTCCAATTTTGTGCGTCTGTGGATTGATAGCCATAGAATTTGTTTCCTCTTTTTTCCAACTTTACATAATGCGATAAACTGACACTGCCTTCTTCGCTTCTTGTACTTCGGGTAGAGTCCAAGACTGTGGTTCTTCTTTGGAAAGTATAGCGACCTTGCTGGGTAATGCCCATGAAAACGTTTCTGGCATCTCCTCCCAAACCTTCCCTGATCATGACTCCCCCTTTTGCCCAAAAATGAGAATCTCCTATACTGAGAATTCGGGCTTCAATGTCAATGTCACCATCCAGGCTTTTATAGACGTAGAAGAATTCATCTCTTGTATTCCAAATGTCTGAACCTGCTGCTCGAATATCCCAGATCGAATTTTCTTCGCAAACTTCTCCCTGAATAGCAGGTCCTCCAATGTCTCCAAATTGCCAGTTTTGAGGAGGGTTGCCGGAGCAGGTATCCACAGGCAATGGTCCAGGTCCCGGACCCGGTCCTGGATTGGGATTGCCATCATTGAGATCTTCTGTAGTGAAGTCTGCCAGGTTTACCTCATAATTATAGCTGGTCTTGGTATAATCATGGTAAACAAAAGACACCTTGGTATTGCCGGAGTTGATTTGATCCTGTCGATTTGCTGAATTATGAAGCCCATGAGGATATAGTCCAAATTGAGACCAGGTACCTTGCGTAGAACCCAGAGTATTTACGCCATCTCTTTCATCCAGGGTTTCGCCATTCAAGCTCACTTTATATTTGCCGGTATTTCCTCCGGAGTAAATGATGATTTTAAGATCATTGATTGGCTTGAGAAATTTTCCCAATCGCTTTCTTCTTCCGAATGCTACTACCTGTAGGTCACTGGGAACTGCATTGCTGAACTGATTAGCTCCTGTAAGCTCTACCTCGATATCGGGTCCATCATTGTCGCGATTAAAGCGTTGAAAGATGGTAACCGGCCCATATAAATCAGGTAAGTCTTCTACGGTAAATCGTGCATGATATACAGTGGAAGTTCCTGAGGCTGGATAAGTGTTGATATTTTGTTCTCTTAGTTCTGAACGATAGGTCACATTAAAGGGGCCTGGATCATTGCCTACATCAAAAGTAAGTCGAACTCCCTCTGAAGTACCTTGCATCCGATAGGAGGGCAATTCAAAAGTCGTTCTGACAAAATCCCCGTCATTGTTTAGGAGATTTGCATTATACCCCCTGAAATCGATCGTTTGAGTTCCATTTTGTCCCTGACTTTGAAGACAGCTAACACAAATTAGAGATAGGAGAACCAAAAGTAGCCTTGAGCAAGTTTCTCTCTCGGTTGTGATCATAATGAGTGAGTCGCCTTGTGCAGAATTTTTTCTGCGTAATTAAGTTTTTTCTTACTGGCAGGGTCTAGTGATTTATCCCCTGCCACAATATTAAGCAAGAAGAATCGAAATACTAGAATCGATGTTAGGAATGACGTATTTCCGTAATTTTATTTTTTTGTAAACAGATTAAATGCGAAATATATACTCTTTGGCTTATGAAAAAATCGGCATATTTGTCTGTCAGTCAGTGGGTTTCGTTATGGGTCAATATCCCTTTGATCAATTGTGAATTAAATAATACTTGTAAGAAAAGAAGGGGAAAGTTGAACTCTTACCAAATGCGCAAAAAACCTATACTTTACTTTTTGCGCGTATCATTACATTCTCATTCTCCTGATCATATACTGCATAATCAAAACCCTTCTGGATGCAATAAGATCCATGTTCTCCCGCTTTGTTAAGAGCAAGAAAGCCTACCTGTATTTCTTTCCAATCCGGATTTTTGCTAATCACCCGTTCTACTGCCAATCGACAGGCATCTTCTGGTGAATGTCCCTGACGCATAAATTCTACTACTAAAAAACATCCCACTGCACGGATCACGGCTTCTCCCCATCCGGTTGCTGTAGCTGCACCAATTTCATTGTCGACATACAATCCAGCCCCTATAATAGGAGAATCTCCAACTCTGCCATGTAATTTCCAGGCTGCACCACTCGTGGTACAAGCACCCGAAAGATTGCCGGATTCATCCAGGGCAACCATGCCTATAGTATCGTGATTCTCAACATTTATTTCTGGCCGAACATCCTGCTTATTGGATTCAAGCCATTTTCTCCAATCGGCTTCAGCTTCTTCTGTCAATAGGTTCTTTTCTTCAAATCCCTGCTTTTTAGCGAAATCCAGAGCACCCTGACCAACTAGCATTACATGCTGGGTTTCTTCCATCACCTTTCTCGCAACCGAAATAGGGTTTTCTATATTTTGAAGAAAAGCTACAGACCCACAGTCTCCATGCTCATTCATTATACATGCATCCAGACTTACAACTCCCGTACGATCCGGGCGACCTCCTATTCCAACAGTACTTACCTTCGGATCAGACTCTGTGGTCCTCACTCCTTGTTCAACGGCATCGAGGGCATTACCTCCTGTACCCAATACTTGCCAGGCTGAGGCATTGGCGGCTAATCCATGTTCCCAGGTAGAAATTACTATGGGTTTGTTTTGCACTTTGGGCTTATTCGCTGTTGGACTTTTTTCAGTTTCGCAGGAAGTCAAGCCCATAGCTGCCAATAAGCTGCTTAGGCCACCGATTTTCAGGAAGTGTCTTCGATTCGTCATAGTTTTAATAAAGATTCTAAATAAAGGAATTTTGTTGTTTATTTGAACTCGCGAAACTTGAGTTCTACAGGTGAAGTCGACCTGTTTTGACGAAAGGCTCGCAGCAAAAAACAGAACGGAAATTCGCAAAAATTTATGAAAGAAGTTGCAATAGGAATCGATATAGGTGGAACGAATACCAAATATGGTATTGTCGATAGAAATGGTAAGCTTCTGGCAGATAGTTCTCATCCCACAGTTTCACATAAAAACATTGAGGATTATATAGATGCTTTGATTGATGCCATCCTGAATTTGAGTAAATCCATAGGGGAGGAACTTGATATAAAAGGGATTGGGATTGGTGCTCCTAATGCGAACTATTTCACTGGTACTATAGAATATGCTCCGAATCTTCCCTGGAAAGGAGTGATTCCCCTGGTGGAAATGATTAAGGAACGTTTGAATACCCATGTTTTCATTACCAATGATGCCAATGCTGCTGCCATTGGCGAGAGGGTCTATGGAGCTGCGAAGGGCATGGATAATTTTGCAGTAGTTACGCTGGGAACCGGAGTGGGAAGTGGATTTGTTAGCAATGGAAAACTCATCTATGGACATGATGGATTTGCAGGAGAGTTTGGGCATGTAACTGCTGTTCGAGGCGGAAGGGCTTGCACCTGTGGGAAAAGAGGTTGTGTGGAAACTTATGCTGCTGCCAGAGGTTTGGTGCTGACGGTTCAGGAGGAACTGGCAGCTACCCAGGACGATACCAAACTAAGACATATCCTTGCCGAGAAATTGACTCCCAAAGATATCTTTGATGCGGCAGAGGCTGGAGATCAAGTGGCGAAACATGCTTTTGAATATACAGGCAAAATATTAGGAGAATCCCTGGCAGACATGGTGGCATTTCTAAGCCCCAAAGCAATCTTTATATTCGGAGGAGTAGCAAAGGCCGGTGATTGGATTCTTGAGCCAACCAAAAGGCATATGGAAAGAAACCTACTCAAGATTTATAAAAATAAAATAGATATCATTCCTTCCGGACTCCCGGATAGTGATGCTGCTATTCTGGGAGCCAGTGCCCTGGTTTGGGACGAATTGGGGCTTGAAGAATTGGTTTAGACAGCCTCCTGCAATCGACAAACAATAATCCCTGATTGAGATTTACTTCTTTGCAAGTAATCTGCAAGAGGTACAGAAGTAATCTCTACCATTTTCGAACGGGTGGAGGCATGAAGCATATGGATTCTTCCATTCTTTTTATAAGCCATTCCGACATGTGAGACATCCAGCCCCTTGATAGTGGTAGTTATTGTAAGCAAATCTCCACTTTGAATCCCGGACTCTAAACTTGCCAATTTTGCTTTGGGAATGTAGAATCTCTTTTTCTGATTGAGTTGTACTTCTATTTCCTTAATGTTTTCAAAGTATTCATCAGAAGCTAACTGTTTATAGGCAGATCTGTGGGTAGACATAAAATTGATCTGCTTATTGTAAGGTTCTCCTCCAATATCTGCAGTAATGTCTTTTACAATTCCTTTAGCCTCATTATTGGAAATCCATTCTGTGAAATAATGTAGACGAGAAGCGTATGATTGCATACGTCCATCTCTGTATCGCAAAAATTCCAATTCTTTCTGAAAAGCCTCAAAATCAAGCTTTCCTTTTTTCGCTAAGCGGGAAAAAACCACCACATTTTCCATAAAAGTTGTGCAGTCAAGTCCCTGTAAATCTATTACCAATTGTTCTTCAGTTCCGACTTCCAAAGTCCCACCTACATAGGGAGTACCCAAAAAGTTTTTCCCCACCTGAATGGCGATTTCCTGAATGTTCTGATCAGCTGTCACGGCCTTCAACTTATTCAATTGAGATTCGCACAAATCTTTATTGGCTTTGGTGCAATAGGTCTGTGCTTGGGAAAGGCCAGGAAAAAGGAGGGGGAATAGGCAAAGAGAAAGCAGTAAATAATTTCGCATGGGCTAAAAGTAGGGATTTCGTTTTGAAAAAAATAATGTCGAAAAGGCAGCTTTTTGGATAAAATCGAAGACTAAATACCTGCGAAAAGCTATTATTTCTGAATTCCGTAATTGGTACAAAGTTTTTTTAAAATGGGCGAATTAGAGTGCTAGGAGCCTTTTATTATCGATTTTTTCTAGTACAAATGCTTCATTTTGGTACTTAATACTGGCAGCTAAAGGAATAGATTTGGATGAGGAATAAACGAAATATCATATTCACTTTAACCTAAGCAAACAATGAGCAAAAGTAAAACAGCCCAGTCTTTAGAAGCTATAGATGAATCTGTTAGCCGGGCTTCAGAATTAGGTCTCATTCACCTCACAGCTGAAGATTATGCATTAAACGGGAGAACGATAAACATAAAAGGAAAAGACCTTATCAACTTTGGTAGCTGTAGCTACCTGGGATTAGAAATTGAAGAGAGTTTAAAACAAGGGGCAATAGACGCAATTTTAAGATACGGAACCCAATATTCATCCTCTCGAGCATATGTATCGATCGGATTATATGAAGAAGCGGAGAAATTATTAGAAAGCATTTATAAACGGCCGGTTATTCTGGCAGCCTCAGTGACTCATGGGCATTTATCCAACCTTCCAGTTCTGATAGAAGATGAAGATGCTGTAATTCTCGATTATCAGGTTCATGCTTCTGTTCAAATGGCAGCAAACCTTTTGAGAATCCGTGGGATCAGAGTTGAGCTTGTACGACACAATAATATGGATATGCTTGAAAGCAGAATCCAGAAACTGAGTGCCACGCATAAAAGAATATGGTATTTGGCAGATGGTATCTATTCTATGTATGGAGATTTTGCCCCTATGGATAGGCTTACGGTCTTATTGAACAAGTATGATCAATTTCATTTGTATATCGATGATGCCCATGGATCTAGTGCATTTGGTGAAAACGGGAGTGGCTACGTCAATAGTGTGCTACCCTATCATGAAAGATTATATCTGGTAGCTGGGATGGCTAAAAGCTTTGGAGCTGCAGGAGGTATACTGGTTTATCCAAATGAAGAAAGTCGTCGCAAGGTTAAAACCTGTGGAGGAACCATGATTTTTTCCGGTCCCTTGCAACCTGCAAATCTGGGGGCAATAATTGCTAGTCTCAAACTTCATATGGGATCAAGATTGCCAGAACTCCAGCAAAGACTCAGAAATAAAATAGCTTATTTCAATTTACGGGCGGAAGAACTGCAGGTACCCGTATTCTCTGAATCGATTTCTCCTATATGTTTTATCAATGTAGGGCTACAGTCTGTCGGCTATAAAATTGTGGACAGACTTCAGCAAAATGGATTTTTTGTCAACCTGGCCGTTTACCCCAGTGTGCCTAAGAAGAATACCGGTGTTAGAGTTGCCATAAGTAATCATATTACCTACAAAGATGTAGATGCACTTCTGCAATGTGTGGCCGAAGAACTCCCCAAAGTTTTGAAAGAAGAGAATTCATCTATGGAGGATGTTTATGAAGCATTTAAAGTAAAGACTTAAGGTGCCTGCTAAAAAATAATTTCCCGTTTATTCCCCGTTATTTTGCCGAAGAAATTTTTTCTTCGGCTTTTTTTAGTTGAATTCTAATAATTCATTTCATCTCCTAAATTTCTATCTGTTAGGAAATCCAGTTTTCGTTCTTTCTAAATGATACTCACGAAATTATCTTGATGGATCAAGAAAGTATGGATGAACATAATTAAGCAAATCTGGAATGCTCTTTCCAATGTAGGCGTTAGAGAAGGATTGCTATCTGGTGAAGCAAAAAGAACCAAATTGTTAAACAGAATAGCATTTATTGGAAGTTTGTTAAATCTTCCCCATGTCTTCCATTATTTTGATTTGGGGATAGAAGTTGCTGCCTGGAGTCAGATGGCTACTGTAGTAGCATTCCTCTTAACTATGCTCTGGAACCATAGAGGTTATCTTATTTTTTCTAGATTTTGGTTTCTAATTGTAGGGAATATTTCTGTATTTCTTACAAGCTCTTATATGGGCTTCGAAAGCGGAGACCATTTAGCATTTTTTCTGCTGGTCCTACTTATTTTTACCCTGTTCGATGTAAAGGAAAAAGGAAAGATCATCTTTTTGGTGATGGTAACATTTGCCTTTATTGGCTTGATGGAAGCCTATGATCATCGGATTTTTGGAGATCCCATTACAAGTATGGATGAGCGAACCGCAACCTATTTAGGTAATTTTATAATTGCCATCCTAATAGGTATTGCAATAGCACTTTATTTCCAATCTCTTTCCGATAAACAGGTCGATGAAATTATTTTTGCTGCACAGCAGGAATTGAAAGCTGTTTTCAATAATTCCTTTGATGCCATTTTTATCGCAGACCTCAATGATCACAAAATCATTGAAAGCAACGCTCGCTCACTGGAGCTATTTGATCTGGATAGATCCGGGAGTTTTGAAGGCGAGAAAATACAAGCTTTAATGAAAAATCCCTATAATGCGCAAGGATTGGAAGAAATCAATTATCGTCTGATCAATGATGAGAAATGGAGTTGGGAGCGTGAATTTGTGACCCGGGACAATAGGATCTTTTGGGGTAGTATGGCTTATACCTTCGTTAAATATGGAGAAAAACAGCAACTTCTCCTGCGGATTACAGATATCACGGAGAGTAAGGAATTTGAGCAAAAACTAATATTCGAAAAAGAAAGAGCAGAATCAGCCACGATTGCAAAAGCTCATTTCCTCAATAATATGAGTCACGAGATTCGAACGCCTATAAATGGAGTAATCGGCCTCGCTGAAATCATTTCTGCAGAATACGGTGAAAATGAAGAAGAACTCAATATGTATGCAGATCTACTGCTGGAATCCGGTCAGAGATTGCTTCGTACCATAGGATCAATTTTGGATCTTTCAAATCTGGAAACCTATGAAGCAGAAATGCCCACCAGCCAGGTTTGTTTAAACCAAGTGCTAGAATCTACCTGCAAAGAATTTGAAAGTCAGGCGGTTGAGAAAAACGTTGAACTCAAGGTGAGGGAAATGGATCGTATCTATTATGTGGAATCCGAACTGTCTCTTTTACAGAAAGTCATGGAGCATATCATAGGAAATGCTGTGAAGTTTACCGAAAATGGAGAAGTTGAGACCTGGATCGAAGCATTTGCTGAGGAAGGTTCTAATAAGGCCTTTTGGGATATTAAGATCAAAGATACGGGTATCGGAATGAGTGAAGACTTTGTAAGCAAAAAACTCTTTATGAAGTTCGAACAAGAGAGTGAAGGACTGGACAGAAACTATGAAGGAGCTGGACTGGGTTTGTCTTTGGTAAAGCGAATCATCGAACTTTTGAAAGGTCAGATTTTCGTGGAAAGTCAACAAGGAGAAGGAAGTATATTTACCGTTAGATTACCTGGATTTTCGGCTAGTAGAATTCAGAAATAAAATGGAAATTGGAAATAAACACTAAAGAAAAATTTCCTTAGACAAAAAATCCATGAATAAAGCTAACGTCCTCATAGTCGAAGACAACAAAATCAACGCACTTGTTCTTACCAAAACCATTCAGAGTTTATGCAGTTGCAAGCATGTTGTTAATGACAAACAAGCATTTGCGGCTGTTGAAGAGAATGACTTTGATCTGATTTTTATGGATATCAATTTGGGCAGCAACAGCCTGGATGGTGAAGGGATCATGAAAGTGATCAAGAGTGATCCTAAAAATAGTCACATCAAAATTATGGCTGTTACCAGTTACGCAATGCCCGGTGACAAGCAAAGATTCCTGGATGCAGGCTTCGATGCCTATTTCTCCAAACCCATCAATAAACAAGCGATTATAGAGGGCGTAAAGGAGATTTTTGGATCTTCCCAGGTACCTGCATAATTATCCATAAGACGAAACATTTCAATTAATCACAATTCTGCTAAACGGTTCATTATCTGATTTTTGCCGGATAGGATGAGATAGGCCCCATTCTTGCAGGTAGTACTAGTATGATTCTTTTGCTTTTCTATTTTTGATTGAGCAAAGGTTGAATGTATTACCCAAAAGCCATTGGCTAAGCTACCGTCCTGATGAAATTAGATTATTTCGTTTCTCTTGCTAATGAAATTTGTGTTAGGGACCTCAGATTGAAAAAACTTATCTCCAACTCCTATCGGGTTGGTTCCTTTCCATTTTCTGCTACTGCATTCCGTGCAGTTTTACAAAACTTTATCCCCGAACATCTCGGCCTGGGTCAGGGTGTCGTTATGGGTGCCGATGAAAAGAATTTTCTCTCGGAGATTTTACTATATAAAAAGAACAGCTTCCACTTGTACAAAGAAGGGGAATTGCTGGTGCTACCTGCTGAAGCAATTTTAGCTTCAATCATTATTCGTTCCGATTTGAGTTCTGTTAATTCCAATCTGGATGATTGGTTGGCACTCAGCAAAGAAATCTCTGGCTTCAGTGCATACTTTAGTTGGGATTCCGGAGTGTTGGGATTGGACCGGGCTGAAGCTTTGCTCAATCAGGAAAAAGAATACCTGGGAAATACCCTTTTGGTTCCCAATCCTGAAAGCATATTGGCTCAGGATGAAGAAAGTCTCAGATGGGACCAAGTCAGACTCACTGATTTTCTGGCATGCGATAATCCTGCACTGGCAGCTTTGTTGTATCGCCTACATGAGTTCCTTATTAGTCATCCATATTTACAGGAAGCTCAAGAGGCTTTCCTGGCACCTTCCTTTACAAATGAAATTGAGCCAGTAAAACTTGCTGCTATTGCAGATATTCCCAATCAAGAAGTAGCAGAATCAGAGCTTAGCAAGGAAGAGGTTGTTGATTCTCCGATCTCGGAGGATGAAACGGTTTCAAAATTACAGGATTTCACGGCTTCTCAGCTGTTTTCTGTGAATGAAGAGTTTGGCAAAGAGGAAGAGGAAGAGGAAGAGGAAGAGGAAGAGGAAAAAGAGGAGATTCTTAGCGCCAAAGAAGAAACAAAAATCCCCGAGCATGTAAAAAGTGAAACGGAAGAGACGGAAGAGACGGAAGAGACGGGAGAGATGGAAGTTATTTCTAAAGAAGAAGAAATAGCTCCAATTGCTTATTTGGATAGCGTGCTTGAATCTGAGTCTACCCAAGAAAAAACTCCGGAAGAAGGACTGAAAACTGAGAAAGTTGGAAAGTCCGAGGAAGAAATTCTTCCTGTCGATGATTTGGAAAAAGCTGAATTAGCAGAAAAGGAGGTAAAGCAAGAAGAGAAGATTTTATCGAGTCCTCTTCTCGAAGAACCTGGGTCTACAGATGAGCAAGTCGATGTGATTGAAGCTGAGACTAAGACAGAAGAAGAAAGGGAGGAAGATGAAAATTCAGAGGAAGAAAAGCTGCTAGAAAATATAGAAGAAGAAGTTAAAGTAGAAGAGGAAATTTTCAGTAAAACAGAAGAAGTTTCCGAAGAGGAGATAGCTGAAATTGAATCCGAAGTAATAGAAGAAAAAGAGACTTCAGAGGACTTGATTGCTGACTTAGTTTCCCTAGAGGAAGCTAAAGAAGGTCAGAAAATAGACTTCGTCTCAGGTATGCCTATTGAGGATTTCGATAGCAGCCCTGAAGAGGATCATATTACTCCTATTAGTACGGATCTGGATTCAGTGGATACCCCTAAAGATCTAGTCTCTGAATCAGAAGCTGAAAAGCAGATAGGTGATTTGATTAAATCGGAAGATGAAGCTACAGAAATAGAAGAAGCTGCGGAAATAGAAGAAGCAGCGGAAGAAGAAGTAGAAGCAGTAGAAGAAGCGGTAGAAGAGCTAGGAAAAGAAGCCGATGTAGTTGTATTAGAAGAAGCTGCGGAAGAAGAAGTAGAAGCAGTAGAAGAAGCGGTAGAAGAGCTAGGAAAAGAAGCCGATGTAGTTGTATTAGAAGAAGCTGCGGAAGAAGAAGTAGAAGCAGTAGAAGAAGCGGTAGAAGAGCTAGGAAAAGAAGCCGATGTAGTTGTATTAGAAGAAGCTGCGGAAGAAGAAGTAGGAGCAGAAACAGAAACAGTAGAAACTGCAGAGAGAGAAGAAAAATTAGAGCCTGAGATAGTTGAGAAGGCCGAGGAAGAAATTCTTCCAATCGCTGAAGTAGAGAAGGTTGAATTGGCGGAAGAAAAGGAAGAAGAGCCGATTCCTTCGAGTCCATTAATCGATGAGCTTGAATCTGAAGAAGCGCAAGTCGATGAAATTGAAGCCGAAACTAAGCCGGAAGAAAAAACGGAAGAAGATGAAAGCCCTGTAGAGGAACTGATTGAAGATGAATCAGAGGATGACTTGAATTTAGAAGAACTCTTAGCTGATGTTTCTCTTGAAGAAGAGGAAGAAGTTAAAACGGAAGAGGAGTTTCCAGTCCTTGGATCTTCAATTGATGAATCAGAAGAGCTTGAACCGGCTAAAGAATTTCTTTCTGAAGACCTAAGTTTATTTGACGGTACCATCATTGAAGAAATAAAAGAGGGAGAGGGATCTTTTATCGAAAATGAGGAAGAAGAGACAGTAGCTGAACTTGTTGATACTCAGGAAGACTTGTCTGCGGAAGAGACAACTGTCGAAACCGAGGAAACTCTTTCAGCAGAGCAGGCAGAAAGCAATACTGAAACGAAGGAAGATATCCTGGATCCTGTTTCTGAATTGGAAACACTAGAGGAAAAGGATGAAGAGCTATATGCTAATACATTGGAGGAAGAAGAGAAAGCTGCTAGTATTGATCCTGTTCAAAAAAGTACCCTGGCCTCAGAAGTAAAGGCCCTTTCTATGGTAGTGTTTCACCAAGTGTGTCATCGATTAATTGGCTAAACATTTTTTCCGGGAAAAGGCCTTCAAAAAGACCAGGTCTTTTCCTGGGGAAAATGAGCGTGAGGGTCATAAGTCAAGTTTGAGCCTATCGCCAAAGATAATGGATAATTTAGACAAGGTCTGGTTCCAGTTGTGGACAGGCCTTGTCCATTTTTTGGTAACATCATTTTGTACCAGGTAGAGTAATTTCATCAAGCCCTCATCAGAGGTAAAGGCCCCTTTGGTTTTGGTAACCTTCCTTAGCTGACGATTAAATCCTTCGACGATATTTGTGGTATAAATAATCCTACGGATCTCATAGGTATACTGGAAATATTTGCTCAAATGTTCCCAGTTCCTTCGCCAGGAATCGATGATGGCTGGATACTTCTTTCCCCAGTTGGCTTCCAGCATATCGAGGTTGCGCTCAGCCAGATCTAGATTGGAAGCCTGATAGACCGTTTTTAACTCCTTGATAAAGGCTCGGGTATCATTCCAGGCCAAGTACTTCTTCGAGTTACGGATCTGGTGGACGATACACAGTTGAACCTCGGTCTTAGGGAAGATACTTTCGATGGCCTGGGTAAAGCCCGAGAGATTGTCTATGCAAGCAATGAAGATGTCCTCAACGCCTCTGTTTTGTAGGTCTGTGAGCACCTGGAGCCAGAATTTTGAGCTTTCTCCGCCTACTTCTCCCAGATAAAGACCCATAACTTCTTTGTAGCCCTCCTGAGTCAAGCCCAGCACACAATATACCGCCTTGGTTACCACTCGCCCCTCAACACGCACTTTGTAATGGATCGCATCCATCCAAACGATTGGATAAACCGCTTCCAAAGCCCGACCTTTCCATTCCTGCAAAAGCGGCAATACTTTGTCTGTAATCCGGCTAATCGCTGCGGTCGATACTTCCAGGCCATACATCTCTTCGAGATAATCACGGATATTGCCATAGCTTGAACCTCGTGCATAAAGGGCCAGAATCTGACGGTCTATATCTTCTCCCAGGGTTCTTTTGCGCTTGGGAAGTAGTTTGGGAGAGAAGCTCCCATCTCGATCTCTGGGCGGAGAGATTTCAACTTCCCCTAAGGAAGTCTTTACTCGCTTTTTTCCCCGGCCATTTTTTCGATTGCCTTTAGGACCTTCATCTAGATGAGTTTCCAACTCTCCCACTAGACTCTCTTCTAAAAAGTCTTTCAGTAAGGAAGTCAAGGCTCCCTCTTTGCCTAGAAGGCTACCTCCGGATTGTAATTTCTCCCGGGCTTCCTCTTTAAATTTTTCGTAATCAAATTTCTCTTTTGCCATTGTATGTCAAGTTAAGTAGTTTCTAACTTTGACACACTTTGGGAAACAGTCTCCTTTCTATGGATGCTCCTCCTATCCCACGCAAAAGCGGACTTGAAGGGAAATTTGTTCCTAAAAACAGGAGGAATATGAATAAGAAGCGAGCTCCGGGCATGGGACCTATGAAAAATCCTGCTTCTACTCTTAGTCCTAAAGATCGAGCTAGCCTTGACCTCAATAAGCCAGACAGTAAGAGAGCCAAAAAAGCACAATTGTACTTGCAGGAAAATGAACAGGGTAACTATCCGGTTCATCTTGCGGTGATCAACAATGACCTCAAAGCATTAAGGTTGATTTTGAGAGAAGGAGAGCAAACCGAATTGAAAAATAAGAAGGGATATACTCCTTTGCATTTTGCTGCTGAATTGAACCTGATCGAAATTGCCCTGGTTCTGCTTGAGCAAGGTGCCAATGTGAATTCAAGAACCTTTATCTATGATGCCCCTATTCATTTGGCTGTCCTCTTTGACAATCACGAAATGGTTCGGGTACTCATCGAACATGGTGCGGAGGTAGAGGTCAGAAATAATCGTGGGAATACACCCATGCATAGAGCTGCCAGATTTGGAAGCCATAAATCAGCTAAACTTTTGATTGACAATTTTGCTGACATCCACGCCAGAATGGAGAGAGACCTACAACCTTTACACCTGGCAGCCTGGTATGGAAATAGTGAAATGGTCCAGCTTTTTGTAGATGAAGGAGCTGAATTAAATGCGATCAATTCAGATGGAAATACAGCGCTTCATTTCGCTGCTTTCAATGGACAGGTCAAAATCATCAAGACGCTGATCAACAATAAGGCGGATACCAGTATTGAGAACCTGGAAGGGGAAACTTATTTGCAGGGGATCAATGAAGGATATCAGGGACAGATGACAGCAATTTTAAATTAAGTACTTCTTACATTTTTAGTGAGGAGCTTATATTATTTTTCTTATATTTATTTGTCTTCTACAAAATCGAAATAGTGAATGGTTGGCAATTCGCTAAGGGTAAATATTACCATTATCCAACTAATACTATTTCACAATGGCATTCCTCCAATTTTTTTACGCTGATGGTAGCCCTGCATCTGATTTGCAGGTAATTATTAAAAATCCCGGACACTGGGATTATGGACTCACCGATTCTGAGGGACAGGTTTGTATTCCTCATGCCTATGATGTTGGCACCGTGGTCGTCAATGGAAAGGCAGTTTATATGGGGGATCTGTCAGGGACGATTTATTTGCCCTGAACCATCAGAACTTTATCCTCATCTGAACTTTTACTTCACTCCGTGTGTCTCCCTCAATAGAGGAGAGGCCTGATCCTATACTTCTTACATCTTTAAACCGAGACTGAGCCAATCTAAACCAAAATTCCAGATTTCTCGTCGGCTTTGCATTGAATATCAGGTAGTAACGACTACCAGTGCCTCTGTATGCAGGTATTGAAAAGAAGCCCAGAACGTCATTTTCATAGGCATAAATACGGGCATCTGATAAGGGAATGTCGAAGATTGCGTATCTGCCGGTCAGGCGCCATTTAAAGCCAAACTTCCAACTCAAATCCTGGTAAAACAGAACTCCTTTACCCCGATAGGTTCCATTTTCCTGGACGCGTGAATACTCTATACGACTTTTGTATAAAATGTCTCTGCTGATTTTGGTTTGAAAGTGCAGGCGAAATTGATTGCGTTGAAACGGGACGAGATAATTGACTTGAGAAATAGCCTCATTCCGATCTACATTTTGTTCCTGATTGTCGGTCCTAAACCTGGCATAGACCTGGGTTTCCCGATTGGGTTTGTATTCGAGTTGGGCCATATATTCCCATCCACGGGAAGGGTAGTAGGCCCTGAATTTGGCAGTTGGGAAATAAAACTGATCGAAATAGGTATTCAGGCTCCACTTTCGATTGAGGTAAAGCCGCAAGCCCATATATACTCCTGCTTCATTTTGGGCTGCAGTAGGCCGTTCTGCAAATACATAGGCTTTATTGCTGTGAAAATCTTTATCAAACTTTCGGGCCTGTAAAGCGAAGTCTACCTTATTGGAAAGGGAAGACATAAAGCCGCCGACATACCCCATACCGCCAGATAAAGAGCGACCAATCTCTCCAAAGAAATTGAAATTCTTATATACCCAATCCACATCAACTCCACTCACAGCATTAGCTTTTCCTCTGAATGCAAAATTATTATAAGGAGTTTCTGCAGGCATTATCTCACTACCAAATCTTTGTAAATAATGAGTCGCCCCTAAGCGTAAATTCCTCCATCTCCATTCAGCTCTTCCACCTATGATTTGTTCGCGGATGGATTTTCGATTGGCTATTTCTGACAAGGTTCGATGAAAACCACTGGTTTGCAGTGAGGATGCTAGCAGGGCTTCATCATTCAAGGTGTCCCTTGCCTGAATATTGGCATCTATAAATTGGCGGGAGTAAAAGGCGGTCAGGTAAAAATTCTTAATAGCATAGGTGGATGCAAACCCTCGCATAAACTGATTTTCGTTTACGGAGCGATAAGGACTGATACCTTTATTCGGCATTTTTACACTTTTGATCACCTGGGCACCTTTTCCGAATCCCAAGCCTCGAGAGAGGATCATTCCCTGACCAAACTGCAGCGTATAATCCCCAATGACAAGGCTCTTTAGCCTTCCATAATTTTGGATAGCGAGATGAGCAGAAAGAAAATCATACCCATATTTTTTATTTTCAGGATCCCAGTCAAATTGCTCGCCAGCATCTTTTTCACCCACCAGAGCAAAACTTACATATGGATTGTAACGAGCCTGAAAGCGGCTATATACTCGATAGGGAGAACCTGCATATCGGCTGCTCAAACTGGTGTCTGTGCCTATTTGATTGCCATTTTCATCCCGTAACTCCCTAAAGGTAGTATCAGGATCGGTAAATCCCCTTTGTTCTTCAGGAATCCACACCATCCGCTGGATAAATTCAAACTTTAAATTCCGGCCTACCTCATCCAGTGTCGGACCTTTTGGATGCTTAAGCGTTGAAGCAGTATTTTTTACTCCTGCTTCCTGTACGTTTACATAAGGAAATATCTGACGAATAATTTCAGGCCTGAAACCTGCGATGGTTTGCAATTCATATATACTGGCTAGTTTTCCGTATTTCTTGATATGTTCCAAAAGCCTGCTCACCAGAATATCATCCATTCCCGGAAGGATTAGGAGTTCTTCTCTGCTTGCATTATTTAGATTAAGGCCTTTTTGTAAATACGCCTCCAATTGATCGCTGAGGTAAGAATAATCAACCTGGTCTTCACTATCTATATTTTGAAAAAGATCTTCTACGGCTTGTTCAAACTCGGTATTTTCAAGCTCTGTATTTTTTTGTGTAGTATCGATTTGGGAGAATAGGGAACCAGGATATCCTATAAACCAAAGGAAAAGGAAAAAGCAAGTAGAACGGTAAATCTTTTGCATAGAGCTATTTTGCTGACTTCCCAAATCGATAAGAGATGGACAAATGTGGGGAATAACCCAGTCTTTCGGTATAACTGGAGGCAAAATCAGCCTGAAACTCTTTCCAATCTATACCCAATCCGAGGCTGAAACTTAAGGGTTCCGTTCCAACACCTCCTCGAGCTTTCAATACTTCATTGATTTCGTATTCCAGGCCTCCTCTATAGGAAAGGGCATGATCCACATCCTTTACCAGGTCAAAAACCAGTAAGACACGATCACTGGCCGAATAGGCGAGTCCTCCTCTGAGGATACTGGGAATAATTTCTGGAACGCCCTGCACATCCAGTTGCGCACGATTTACATTATATGCGCTAAAGCCGATACTTAGTTCGGAATTTACCTGGGTCTGTATGCCTACCTGCACCAGCAAACTCCCATCATTTCCCTGTTCCTGGATGTTGAGTATGCCATATTTTATACCTGCACCTACACGAATTCGATTCAGAACTTCTATTCCATATACCAGTCCTACACTATTTTCCTGGTAGGCATCAAAACCAAAACTACTTAGAGAAAATCCAAATGCCTGATTGTCAGCAAAGGAAGTTGCAAATCCTGCTTGAGCGAAGTTGAGTTCTGATAGTAAAAATCTCTGTTCGAGGTATACACCGGCTTGAGCGCCATCCATGCCCGCTATTCCGGCAGGATTGTGAAAAAGAGCCCAATAATCTCCACCTACACCCGTATAGGCTTTGCCCATAGCGACAGCTCTTCCGCCACTCGCTGGAGCCTGATCAATTTGTGCCTGTACATGAAAATGGAAAAAAAATATTACTCCAAAGAGTACCCAAAAGCGAATCATTCGGTCAAAATAAAAAATTGTGTTCAATTTGTTGAGCATTCTTAAACCTTACAAGTCCTCAACGTATAGATTACAGAATATTATATATTTCCTTTAGGAAGATGTAATGTGGATGGGAATTATGATTATGTTTCACTAACCAGAGTGCATTGATTTGCAGCTGGAAAAGACCTATTCTTCATGAGTCAAACACATTTCTCAGAGACCCTTGACTACCTCTATTCTTTACTACCTATGTATCAGCGGCAGGGTGCCAAGGCTTTTAAGAAAGACCTTGATAATATCCAGAAGCTGTGTTGGGAACTCGGATTGCCTCAATGGCAATTTCAAAGCATTCATATTGCCGGAACCAATGGAAAAGGTTCTGTAGCTTCCATGTTAAATAGCATCCTGATTGAATCGGGTTTGCTGACAGGACTTTATACGTCTCCTCATCTACTTTCTTTTACTGAGAGAATCCGGGTAAAGGGGAAAGAAATTCCTGAGAAAGAAGTGGTGAAATTTGTAGCCCTTCATCAGGATAAAATCGAAGCTATCTCCCCGAGCTTTTTCGAACTTACCGTAGGAATGGCTTTTGACTACTTCGCAAGGAGAAATATTGACATTGCGGTTATTGAAACCGGATTAGGAGGGCGATTGGATTCTACCAATATCATTTCTCCGGAAATAAGCATTATCACCAATATATCTCTGGATCATCAGAATCTACTGGGAGATACGCTTCCGCAAATTGCTGAAGAGAAAGCCGGTATCATCAAAAAATTTACGCCGGTTGTCGTAGGAGCGGACCAGGAAGAGAGTATGCCTGTATTTCTGGCGAAAGCTGGTGTCGTGGAGGCTCCTTTATTTTGTGCTCAGCACAGGTTTACTTCCAGCCTAAAAAAATGGGAATCCAATCGTCAACTGATCGAGGTCTATGACCGGGAAGAGGACGAAAGCCGGGAATACTGGTTAGATCTGAGTGGGGAGTACCAAATGGAAAACTTGGCAACTGTTCTTATGGCAGTGGAAGTTTTGAGAGAAGACGGTTGGGAAATCCCAGACAAGGCTATCCAAAGAGGCTTGAAAAAGGTGAAATCCAATTCAGGATTGAGAGGTCGAATGGAATTGCTGGAGAAAGAACCTAAAACTTTTGCTGATACGGCTCATAATGAAGCTGGTGTAAAACAAGCCATAGACCAGATAAAAAGCATGGATCATAAAGAACTCCATGTAGTCTGGGGAATGGTATCAGATAAAGACCATGATGATATCCTTCAACTTCTGCCAAAAGATGCCCGCTATTATTGGGTGAGGCCAGATGTGCCTCGAGGATTTGATGCTGCTGCTCTGGCCAGTAAGGCAGCCGGTCATGATCTCTTTGGCGGTATCTTTGACTCGGTGGAAAAAGGCTTAGCCGCTGCACGAAAGGCAGCGGCTAAAGAGGACTTAATCTACATCGGGGGAAGTACCTTCGTTGTCGCTGAAGTTATTCCTGTCTTCGACAGCTAGGATGCTTCCATAATTCCCTATTTCTTAAAGAACTTCTGGGTGATTGATCCTTTTGTTCCTTTGATTCTGAGGAGATAGAGTCCAGCCGGCTGATTCTCGATATCGAGTTCGATGTTTAGCAGGGTGTTTTCTCTGATAGTTCCTTCGAAAGGAGTATCAATCACTCTTCCCTGCAAATCAAGCAGTTGCGCGCTGATCTTCTGAGTCTGGTTGATCTTTAGTTCTACAGAAGCATATGATGTAGCGGGATTAGGATACACCTGACCCAGTGTAAAAGATCCCGGCTCTTCGACAGCAACTTCTACGCTTTGGCTGTAGGCAAAAGCACCGTCGATGTCGATCTGCTTGAGACGGAAGATGTAGCTTCCGGCTTCCATTTGCGGGAGAGAAAATTGATAGCTTTCGATGTTCTGGCTGTTGCCGACTCCTTCTACAAAAGCTGCATTTGTATAGTTGTTTCCATCGGTACTGTACTGTACCTGGAAACCTGCATTATTGAGTTCGGAGGCAGTTTCCCAAAAGAGGTCTACTCCATTCTGTACATTTGTTTTTGCATTGAAGGAGAGAAATTCAACCGGGAAAGCGCTAGCCGCTTCAAGAGAAATTCCGTTGATTTTGGGGTTGTTCATGCCGATGTCCTTGAGTACTACTTCGAGACATCCAGAAGCGTCTGCTGTAACAGAGAAAGTTTTGTCTACCGGGATGTTGTTTCCTCCATTTCCTCCATTGAGGGCATCGGCTTCGGCCCAGATGTCAAAATTGGAGAGGACGGTAGTACCCTGGATGACGATATCAAACTGACGAACACCAGCAGCTTGTATACCTGCATATATTTCCTCAAAGTGAAGGGTGAGGAGCATATCTTCATTGGGAGTAAGGGAACAATAGTTCAAGGCCAAATCTGAATCTCCTTCAGCGAAGAGCTCAGAGCCATACATACAGGCATCGGGGCGAGGCTGATTCATGTGAGAGGCTGGCGCATAGACCTGTAGGTTGTTACCGGAAACGAAGGCATGATCTCCGGGAGCATAATCACCGACGAGATCAACTCCGCGGTCGAAGTTGCCGCAGGTAGAGGTGCTACCCATATTAACATAAAGGGGGAGCTGGGCAGAGAGAGAAGAAGTATTGAAAGAAAGGATGGAAGCCAGGAGGGTGGTAGAAAGAGTAAGTTTTTTGAACATTTGCTTGTTTTATAGTAAGTACCTGATGTTAGAAATTGAGTAGGCAATACGAGAAAACGAAGCTATATAGGGGGGGTATAGTTCGGGAGAAAGCGCAGAGGCTATAGTGTCTACATCCGAACTGATGATACAAATGTAATATGCAATGGGGAAATAGTACAAATAATTGTATCAATATTTTCCCCAACGGTGTAATATTCTGTCCGAATAGTTGAAATAAAAAACCTCTCCCGTCAGAATCAGATCCTGAATGGAGAGGAAAAAAAATAATTCTTTATATCTGTCTTAGGCCGAGTAGTCGTAAAAGCCTTTTCCTGACTTTCTACCCAGATGGCCTGCAGTTACCATATTTACCAAAAGAGGGCAGGGGGCATACTTTGGATTACCAAAGCCTTCCTGCAATACTTTCAGAATCGCCAGACATACATCAAGCCCAATGAAATCAGCCAATTGAAGGGGCCCCATAGGATGTGCCATTCCCAATTTCATCACTGTATCAATTTCCTCTACTCCAGCTACTCCTTCAAAGAGCGTATAGACCGCCTCATTGATCATGGGCATCAAAATCCGATTTGCAACAAATCCCGGATAGTCATTGACCGAAACCGGGACTTTCCCCAGATCCTCTGAAAGCTCCAATATAGCTTTTGTTACTTCTGCAGAAGTATCATATCCATTAATAACTTCCACCAGCTTCATTACCGGAACTGGATTCATAAAGTGCATGCCGATGACTTTATCACTTCTTCCGGTGATTGCGGCAATTTTCGTGATCGAAATAGAAGAGGTATTACTGGCAAGAATACAATTCGCAGGGCTGGATTCCGCAAGCTCTTTAAATATGGAAAGCTTCAGATTCATGTTTTCGGTTGCAGCCTCTATCACCAGATTCCTGTCTAATACAGCATCCTTGAGCTGGGTATGGGTCTTAATTCTGGCTAAAGCCTGCTCTTTCTCACTTTCAGTAATTAGCTCTTTTTTGATTTGGCGGTCCATGTTTTTTCCAATGGAAGCCATTCCTTTATCTATGGCAGACTGACTGATATCAATAAGATTAACATCATATCCATGTTGAGCAAAAACGTGAACGATGCCATTTCCCATTGTACCGGCACCTATGACAGCTACTTTCTTAAATTCTTGTATCATTCTTTAAATTTTTTGAGGGCTTATAGGGTATATAATTAGGGGGCTAAAATTCATCATCATAGATAGCTATACCACTGCTGCCATCTGATTTAATAAATCCTCTGAACATACCTGCAGAGTTAAAGGGCATATGGATATTTCCATCTTTATCCAGAGAAATCAAGCCACCTGAGGCATTTTGCTTCACCAATTTTTCATGGATAATATGATCTCCGGCTTCTTGCAGGCTTTTATTTCCATACTGCATAAGGGCCGAAACATCATAGGCCACAACATTACGAATAAAGTATTCGCCATGTCCTGTACAGGAGACAGCACAACTTTCATTATTGGCATAAGTCCCTGCTCCTATGATAGGTGCGTCTCCCACTCGACCGTATCTTTTATTGGTCATTCCTCCAGTAGAGGTCCCGGCAGCTAGATTACCCTCTTTATCTAAAGCTACGCAACCTACGGTTCCATGCTTTTTCAAAACCTTGGGTTCTTCACCCGCTTTCTTTTCCTGTACTTGCTTTAGCCTTCTTTCAGTATGGAAATACGTATTCTCTACCATCTCAAGACCATAGGAACTGGCAAATTTATCCGCTCCTTCTCCTGCCATCATTACATGTACAGAACTGTCCATAACCATTCTGGCTGCTGAAATAGGATGCTTAATAGTTTTTATGCCTGCAACTGCTCCTGCATTTCCAGTTTTTCCATCCATAAAGGAAGCATCCAGTTCAACAGTTTCTTCATGGGTAAATACTGCACCTTTTCCTGCATTAAAGAGGGGATTGTCTTCCAGGATGTGAATAGTGGCTTCTACTGCATCCATAGCTGTTCCTCCATTCTTGAGGATTTCTTCTCCTTTCTGTAAAGCCGCTTCCAACCCTGCCCGATATTGAACTTCCATTTCGTCGGTCATAAGATCACGACTCATCGCACCTGCGCCTCCATGTATGGCGAGTGCATATTCCGGTCTTTCACTATTTTCATCACTTTCCAGGTTTCCCATAAATAGGAAGCCAATACCTAGCAAAGTCGCCAGGATAAAGAGAGGTAGGAGTATTTTTTTCATTGCAAGCTTAGATTAAATGTTAGAGCAATAGGTAGCTCTGGTATAAGACTGGTATATTAGTTCTTGTGTTCTAATAATGTGCAAAAATAAATCTATGCGAAAACACATCCTATATTTTTCGGTAATCATTCCCTTGTTTTTTGCTTGCTCAGAATCCAAACCTAAAGAAGAGGTCCCAAATGAAGTCGAAGCTCAATCTCAAATGAGCCAAATGGAAAAACCGGAATCTCAACAGCTCGTTGTGGTGAGCGTAGCTCATTGGGATGCTGTGGAGGGCCAGATGAGTCGCTATGAATGGTCGGGAGAAGGCTGGGAAGAAGTCGGCAAAGCCTGGCCAATTGTAGTTGGTAAATCAGGGATGGCCTGGGGAAAGGGAAATGAGACCTTTAGCGATGCTGAGGGACCTATAAAAAAGGAAGGAGATAAACGATCTCCTGCAGGTATATTTCAATTAGGTTCGGCTTTTGGATACAGCGAAGCGCCCAATTGGGTAAACATGCCTTATATACAGGTCGTGTCAAGCACTATGTGTATAGAGGATGGGAATAGCAATTATTATAACCAGATTATAGATGAGGGAGAGGAAAACCCGGATTGGAATAGCACTGACCATATGCTGAGGAAGGATGATCTTTATGAATGGGGCGTATTTGTGGCGCATAATTCACCAGAGGCAGAAGCAGGAAAGGGTTCCTGTATTTTCCTACATGTATGGAGAAAGAATGATTCGGGAACGGCAGGATGTACCGCAATGGACAAGGGAAACATTCAGGATTTGATCAAATGGCTTGATCCGGCCAAAAAGCCCATTCTCTTACAAATGCCTTCAAATATCCCTGAGTTTATGGAAAGTAAATCAAAGTTGAACTTAATGGACGCTTAGAACTAAGTTGGCTGCCAAAAAATACCCTTTTCTTAATAATTTCGTCCATCGATTATAATATATATGAATATCAAAATCCGTCTATACTTGAAATTGGAGAATTCAGGTATCGCATTTTACCATTCATACTGTGGAATTGACTGTTCGGTTATTTAATGGCATCCCTCCTTCTTTTCGGCAAACTATTTGTAATCATATACAACGTGAGTGTGTTACACTCGTGATTCTGAAAAAAGACAAAACAACACCATGTATTGTATCAGAAAATTTGAGGGAAAGTGGACGATTAAGAATAATTACACGGGAGCTAGTAAGAAGCTGTCGGAGACAGAGGTGGAGGATTTACTAGCAGAGTTTCCTCATCTTAGGGAAAGCAAGAATGTTACCTATTTCAGGAACAAAGTCAAGTCGATAAGCGACTTACCTTAAAGCTTGCAGACCCCTCGTAGGACGAAAGTCCTGTAGAGCATAATAAGTTTTTTCATGGTGTTTGTTTGGGTTTGGACCGCTCCCTTTAGAAATAAAGGGGCGGTTTCTTTTTTGGGGAAAACGAAAGATAAGTGTGCGAGTGTTTTAGTGTTATAGTCTGCTTGTTTTACTTACACACTACAACACCTACGTACTACAATACTGCGTTTAAGCCAATCTCCATAAAGAATTGAGATAGTACCCTTTGCTATCGTAAAAGTTCTCTACGACTTCAAAACCGGACTTCTCAGCCAAATGATGAATAAGGTCCAGGTCGTATTTTTGAGAAAGTTCCAGCCAAATAGGTTCCCAGGCTCCGAAACTAAAGCTTCTACCCAGATCTCTGAAGTGTACGGTCTGATTTTCTTTACTCAAAAGATAACTTTTGGTCTCTCCACTTTGCGGATCATAATTGGGAGCGTGTTTCCATTTATTCAGATCGAAATCAGCTCCCAGTTCCCGATTCATTCTTCTCAGTAAATTGAGATTAAATTCCCGGGTAATGCCTTCGGGATCATTGTAGGCATTCAAAATGACATCCGGATCTTTTTTCTGATCGAAACCAATCATTACCAGATCATCTTCATTGAGTTCAGCAGCAATTTTACCCAAAAATTTGATCGACTGAGGAATGGTGAAATTCCCAATATTTGAACCGAGAAAGAATACAACTTTTCGATTGCCTTCATCGAGGTTCATTCGCCGCATGGCTTCAAAATATTCATAGGGATAACCCTCTACATTGAGTTCCGGCCATTTGGCTGCCAGTTCTGCCTCAAGTTTGCCTAAGGCGTCTGCGGATATATCTATGGGCCAATAAGAGAAGTCAACTCCACTTTCTAAAAAATGCTTCAGCAGGATTTGTGTTTTTAATCCATCTCCTGCTCCAAATTCAACCAAAGAAAAAGGACCTCCGGGCGCTAAAAAAGCGCGCAGCAAATCTTCTTTTTGCTGATCAAAAATCTCAAATTCTGAGTCTGTGAGATAATAAGCATCCATCCGCATGATCTGACGGAAGATCTCGCTACCGGCTGCATCATAAAAATATTTGGAAGAGAGATGTTTAGGTTTTGCTGAAAGACCTGAAATTACATCTTGAGCGAACTGTGTCTGAAGTAGGGTCTCATTTAACATAACGAAACAAACATTGTTTGGGAATGATTTATACGGCTATTGTTGTTTTTATGAAATAGCCATTTATACCTTATATACTATTGTCTTCTTGATAATTTATTTGACCAATCTGAACCCATTGAATAACCACTGCAAATGGGGATGGAAGAAGTTGCGATAACTCGAACGGATATGGTCTCTGGGAGTGGCACAAGATCCTCCTTTCAGGACCATTTGATTTACCATAAACTTCCCATTGTATTCTCCCAGGGTTCCTTCTGGAGCTTTATATCTGGGATAAGGCAAATACGCACTTTGCGTCCATTCCCATACATCTCCATAGAACTGATGATTTCCAGCTTTTCTTCTGGACGGACCATACTGCTCTGATTCTACGAAATTTGCCGCTTCCGGGATTTCCGGGCTAAAAGTATTACAGGCTATTTCCCACTGGAATTCGGTAGGCAGGCGCATGCCTTTCCAGTTTGCAAAGGCATTGGCTTCATAATAGCTGATGTGTGTCATGGGTAAATCCCAATCAATATCCTGGAGGCCATGTAGCGTAACATGCTTCCATTTACCATCTACTTTAAACCAATAGAAAGGCATGTCTTTTTTATGTTCATTTACCCAGGCCCATCCTTCCATCAACCAATGGCGATAGTCCTTATATCCCCCGGCTTCTACAAATTCCAAAAACTCTCCATGGGTAATAAGTCGGTCCATGATCTCAAAATCTTCCACATAAACTTTATGGACACATTCTTCATTGTCGAAATGGAAGCCCGGTCCTTCATATCCCACTTCATAGATTCCAGCTTCTACTTTGAGAAACCTGGCCTCCCCAATAGGATCATTTGCTTGTCCATTTGTAGGGATTTTCTCCCGATAAACAGGAAATAGCGGATTGTGTCCTAAAATGTATTTGATATCATACAGCAGCAATTCCTGGTGTTGCTGCTCATGCTGCATACCCAGCTCAATAACCCTATATATTTCCTCTGTTTTGGCATAAGGACCACTGAGATAATCATTGAGATGTTGGGTAACATGTTTTCTGTATTCCAGAATTTCTCCTAAAGAGGGACGAGTCATGTTTCCCCGATAAACTCTTTCGACCCTTTCTCCTGCCCCTTCATAATAACTGTTAAAGAGGTAAGCATATTTGGGATGAAAAATCTGGTATCCGGGTAAATTAGGTTCAAGGACAAAGGCCTCAAAAAACCAGGTAGTATGACCCAGATGCCATTTAGGAGGACTTACATCAACAATCGGTTGAACGACCGTATCCTCTGGTTTAAGGGGAGCACAGATATATTCTGTATGATTTCGGACTCTATTGAGTCTTTCCTGTATTTGTTGTTGTAATGAAGTGCTTAGCAGCATGGTGTTTTATTTCTAATAGACGGCAATTTCGCCAGAGACATGATTTCAAAGCGTCAGCTAGCCGATAGCCGCTTACAATTTAGACACAGTTTCTTTGAGGCTGTGACAAAAATTCACATTTTTTTTTCGAATTCTCCAATTCTAACAGAAGCTATGATAAAATGTTATCATTTTGTGATGAATCCGGTCATCAGGAAAACGAACTTGCCATCGCAAATTTCTTTATAGCTATTTGCTCTTTGCCAACAAACCAAAAAACTATGTATCAGAAAATTAGACTTTCTGACTTATTGATCCATTTATTGTGGATTCCCCTTGTCTTGACTTCCTGTATCGGAGATGATATCATTGATGATGAAGTTGATCCTATGCTGCGGATCATCAATCCCATTGATACCATTGCCTTTGATAGTACCTATCAATTTCAATTGAGCTACCTCAATAATATCGGGAGAGAGGAACCGATTCAGAATGTCAATTGGACATCTTCTGCCCCGACCATTATTGAAGTCAATTCGGATGGACTTGCCAAAGGCCTGATGACAGGAGAAGCTTTTCTGAAAGCCGAAGTTGAAGTGGAGGGAGAAATGATCAGTGATGAATTGCTGATTCAGGTAGGCGAACAAACTACCGCTGCCGTTACCGAAAGAACAGGTACCATAGAAACCACCAGTTTTTATACCCTGGAAGGGAGTTTTTCCTTATCTGAGGTGGAAGGGGATATGGTCCTTGCGATTGGTGATGATTGGAAGGCCAGTTCAAATCTGCCAGGCTTGTATGTCTATCTTACCAATAACCCCAGTACCACATCAGGAGCCTATGAAATAGGCGAAGTAACGATCTTTGAAGGAGAACATTCCTATAATTTAGGGAATGAAGTAGGCTTGAATGACTATGAGTACGTTTTGTATTTCTGTAAACCTTTCAATGTAAAAGTGGGAGACGGTGCTTTTGATAACTAAGAATCTGAAGACAATGAAAAAAACAGCAATACTCATAACGGGCTTGTTTCTGTTCTCCCTGCCAAAAATGTTTGCAGGTGGAGGATGGCCGCAATTGAAGGCAGAAGGATATTTCAAGCTTTCTCAGTGGTGGATCGTAGCAGACCAGCACTATACGGATCAGGGATTGATCGATCCCAATGTTACTACCGGAATTTTCAACACCAGCTTTTATGGTGAATATGGGTTCACAGATCGGATTACAGGCGTATTGTATATGCCTTTCTTTAGCAGGGCATTTAATAATAATCTCGTTTCAGGAACGACAGGAGAAGTACTGGTTCCCGGTGATGCCATCAATTCATTTGGAGATACGGATGTCGGCATAAAGATCGGTCTGACGAAAAGAGGAGCTCCAGTAGCTGTAGCAGCGACAATCTTATTGGGAGTTCCTTTGGGAATACAGATAGGGGGAAGCCAGAACAACCTCCAAACGGGAGACGGCGAATTCAATCAATTGATAAAACTGGATGCTGGCAAAAGCTTTGGGAAAGCTTATGGAAATGCCTACCTCGGTTTCAACAATCGCTCCAATGGATTCTCGGATGAATTTCATTATGGAATAGAAGGAGGGATCTCACTGGCTAATAGCAAACTCTGGCTCATCGGTCGTCTGTATGGTATTTCTTCTTTCAGAAATGGGGACTCTTCGGTAGGTGCCAATAGTACCTCGATTTTCGCCAATAATATAGAATACACCAGTTACTCTGTAGAGGCTACTTATAAAGTGCAAGGCAATGTAGGGATCTCAGCAACCATCGCAAGTGCCTTTAGAGGAGAGCTGGTTTTGGCCCAACCTTCTTATTCTGTAGGAGTATTTTTCGAGCTCAAGAGATAAAGAGCTTTCGTTAAGACTTTTTCTGAAACTTTTCTTTTCTCAAATTGCCAGCAAATTCTCTTGTTGGAAGCAAATGAGAAAAGAAAAGTTTCCCATTTTACTGCTGATAGCCTTTGGGCTGATTCTCCTGATAAATGTACTGCAAGGCATTTTTACGGAACTTGATCCGGATGAAGCCTATTATTGGATGTACTCCCGGGATTTGGCCTGGGGATATTTTGATCATCCGCCATTTGTGGCTTTGTTGATTCGGACAGGGAGTAGTCTATTGCCAGGATCGATAGGGGTACGATTATGGGCACCCTTATTACAGCTGTTTTCGCTTTGGATGATTTGGCGAATGTTGGGAAGTCCCAGAGAAAGTAAGCATCTACTTGCTTTCATTTTGTTAGCACTGGCTTTTCCTATGTTTCAGGCCTATGGATTTGTGATGACGCCGGATGTGCCGCTATTATTTTTTACAGTTCTATTCTTTTGGACCTATCAGAGATTTCTGAAGAAACCCAATATCCTCCATGCACTCTTTTGGGGAGCGAGTATGGCCTTACTCTTATACAGCAAGTACCATGGCATTCTGATAATTGGGATGTCAGTATTGGCAAATCTTCAGCTTTTGAGGCAAAAGAATTTTTACCTCGCATCGATTTTCGGCATTTTACTTTTTCTCCCGCATTTCTACTGGCAATATGCTGAAACCTTCCCCTCTTTTCAGTACCATCTGGCTGGAAGAAATGATGCCTATAGCATAGACCATCAACTCAATTTCTTTTTGGGGCAAGTATATACCTTTGGCCCTTTCCTCCTTCCCTTACTCTTGATTTATTATAGAAAGTTTAAACGAAATACAGCTTTTTACCGATTCCTCTTTTTTCTCATACCTGCAGTATTCGTCTTTTTCTTCCTCAATAGTTTCAATGGACATCCCGAACCCCAATGGACCGTAGTATTGTGCATCCCTTTTATCTTTTTAGGCTATGAATTGAGTAGTCGAAATGAAACCTTTCGAAAATTCCTTTATATAGGCGGAGGCCTAAGCCTATTCTTATGTTTGCTACTTCGGATTGCTATGCTTCCAGGCCTGAGTAAAATCAGGCCCGCTATGCAGGAATTGTCGTGGATGGTGGATTTAAAAGAAAAGAGTGGGGGAGTGCCTTTGTTTTTTCAAAATAGTTATCGCTCTTCTTCTAAATATCATTTCTATTTCAATATTCCTGCCTTTACCTATACAGACCATAGCTATCGCAGAAATCAATATGATCTATGGACGCATGAGAAAGAACTACATAATCAAGAGGTCTTATTCGTTGGAGAATGCGAGGATTGTAAAGAAATACAGTTAGCTGGAGGGAAAAAGATTCATGCACTGAAAGTAGATAGCCTTCAAATCGCTCAAAAACTGGAGCTTAGCCTTATGGATGCTGAAATAGATATGGAGAGTCAGTCAGAGAAAGAAATCCGGCTGAAGCTTTATAATCCTTATGAACATGATATTATCCCCGGAAAAAGCGAGCTCCCTCTTGAGTTCCGCTATATGATTTTTGGGGAAAAAGAAATCCTTTTCGATGGGAATTTGGAGTTCGCGCTATTCCCTCAAAAAATTCCTGCCCAAAGAAGTCTGGTTAAAAAGGTGAAAATTAAGATAGACGAAGAGCTAAAGGGACCATTTTCAATAGCTTTTGGATTTGCATACAAAGGTTCGAGGACTTCGGTCTTAAGCCCACTTTATCCTATAAAAAAATGATGTATGATACGATATAGCTTTACCCTCTTTTTATATCTCCTTTTTTGTGGAGGAATATTCGGGCAAAACCTGATTGAATTAGAGGATAGTCGTTTCCGCGCTCAAATGGAACAAGATACCTTGCTGCTTGCCAAAATTCTGGACGCGGATGTGATGTTTATTCATTCAAATGCCTATGTAGAGGATAAACAAGCTTTCCTGCAGAATGTAGCTTCCGGAAGAATCCGATATGAAAACATGCAGGCAGAAGAAGGAAGAAAGATCCTTTTTCGAAAAAGAACAGCCATGAGTCGGGGAGTATTAAAGGTTGCGGGAAAGTACCAGGGCGGTTCATTTGATATTCGTTTGCGCTATACGGCTGTATATGTGAAAAAAAAGAAGCGTTGGCTGCTCCTCAATTGGCAATCTACCAAAATCGAATAAGTGCCTGACAATCAGGAATCATGGATTTTACTCAGGCTTATCCACAATGTGGAAAAGCCATGTGGATAAAATGTTAATTTGTGAAAAACTTGTTTATAAGTTCATGCAAAATAATTTGCATGTATTGGAATAAAAGAGGAAATTAGATTCATCAAGTGAGAGATAAAGGGCAGATTTTCAAAGCCTTACTCTCAAGAGAAAAGATCTTTCGGGATCGAGTTTTTTGAAAGTAGTTCGATGGAAAGCTCTTAGGAGCTAACCAGAAAAAAGCCAAAGGCGAACTCTACGGAGTTGGGAAAACAAGGGCGGCGCAAGCCAACTAAGTTAGACCGTTTCAAACGAAGGAGATCTTCGGATCACCCATCGATTGTAAATAGCTTTTGCTTGGCAAACTGAGTATGTGGAAGGACGTTCATAGAACAATCGTAGCAATACGTATCCAATCACAACTTGAAGCGTATGGAGAAGCAATTCGACATGCAAATCGGACATAGGTCAAAGCTTACGGGTTTGGAATGAGAAGCGCAAGCGGAAAGAGACCAGAAAGCAAGTGGAATGGCAACAGGAAGCATGCAGGAAGGTAACCGGAAACTGGCGATTCGAATTCAGGTCAAATCGAAAGAATTTCTTCGGAAAGGAAATCGAAACAAATGATTAGATCGATGGTATACTCAGAAAGGTCAGAAAGTAGGGCAGTCGCGAATTCTTCGGAATTCACCTTGGACAAGGGACCGTCAGACATGATTCCGTAAAGCTCCGGCCAAGCGGATGCCTCGAACAGTAGCTTGACGCTATGTGATCACTACGGTGATGATATAGTGAAGCGGGAAACTTATCAGTAGATAGGCTTCCCGCTTTTGTTTTTTATAAAGATTCATTTCTAAATATAGCCTTAGTTATTGCGAGGCTTTACAGAGGGTGAAGCAATCTCCTTAACTACAAATAATTATTAGATTCAAGGAGATTGCTTCGCCGGAGATTCCGGCTCGCAATAACAGGCTGTTTAACTCTTCGAATCACATTTCTAGTAAATAATACTTCTTCTTCCGCCAATAGCCATAGTAGACTTTCTGATTGAATTCAAACAAACTGATACTCCGGACATTGTTTTCCATTTCCTCATCATTGACTCTTTTTAGGATTCTGTCCCATTTTCCCGTCTCGACACCTTCGGGTGCAACAGCAAAAGTTTCTGAATTGAAATACGTATCTCCCTGAAAAATCCGTCCTTCGCTAAAATAGTAAACAGCATCGATTACCATGTTGATAGGAGTAAAAGGATCTATAAACACATTGGCGGCTCCATTTCCACCGATCCATACCCCTGCACCTGTTTCAGCAGCTACTGAAGCAATAGCTCCGAGGGTGTTTACGACATCTCTGTCCTTCTGCTTCATGTATCGATGAGAACCGATGATCAGACGTTCATAATCTCCTTCCTCTTGAATAACCACGGCCAGGGAGCGTTCGAATTGACGCCAAAGCTTCGGATCTTCGTTCTCGTTCATTCTGCCCGAGACAAACTGTCGTTTTCGCCTAAACTGAAAATCCTCGTAAAAACTACTTCGATCATCCCAGCTCCTTTCTATGATCAACTCTCCATTATCAAAGCTTCTTTTGGTCAATGTTAATCCCTCGGAATTAGCATAAACCTGGAATAAATGACCGCCATAGATATAAGAATTGAATTGTTTTACCTCATCCTCAGGTTGATAATTGGCAATGGGATAAAATTCGACAGTCAAATCCCAGCTCTCTGTATTAATGGCAATGATTTCCGTATGGCCCGTTTCGAAGTTTTCAATCGTTAATAACAATTCTTCTCCAAAAGCATAGATCTTTTCCTGTTTAGCATTGCTTATGACGGAAGCATCTTCGGGATGAGTTATAACAGGAGTAGGAATTACTTTTCGTTTTCCGAGAAGCTTACCCAGACCGGCCTGAGGAATATTCAGGCTTTCAAATTGGGCAATTCGGTTTTCTCCCAATTCATAATAAAATATATGCAATTGAGAACGCTTGACATCTACCCAAATCTTGTAAAAACGATCTCCATATTGAAAAACCTTTAGGAGTTTAACTTTTTCTTTCTCGAGCATGGCAATGATTTCCTCCGGCAGATCAAGGACTTCTTCATCTTTGTAGCTACCTGTATCTTTGTTGAAACGATACAGCAGGCTTCGATATGAGTTCTTTCGCGTGCCAGCATCAAGGAAGACCAAAACTTCCTTTTCGCTATTCATGATGCTCTGAATTTCCCGACCCCAATACCGGGAGGGCAAATCCTCGCTTTGTACTTTTCGCTTGAGATCCATTTCCTGATCCAGAAATAGAAAATCTAAATGGGATTCAAATTGAAAAGCCAAAAGAAAGGGTTCTTCTTCTTCAAAATTGTCCAATGCATATACCCGGGCATTTTTACCTTCCGGATACTCAAAGAATTTGTAAGCTTGTGATTGTGTTCCTGAATAAATAAAAAGGAATAGACTCAGGAGAATTAAATTAGGGTAAGTAGATGTTTTCATGCAGGGAAGTTTGATTCAATTTTTAAGCTAACAAGATATAAGCACTTTAAGTTTTAAAAAGTCTCAATGAATAAGCGCGTATCATTTTTTATCAAATGAAAAGCCCATAGATCAAAGATCTATGGGCAACATCCGATAAGTATTGAGAGTTAATGGATCAAAAGTTTTAATCTGGCAAGTTTATCGCCCTCTTTAATTTCAAGGAAATAAATAGAGGGACTATGTTTATGCAGGTCTAATTGTATGCGGGTTTGTGGATAAAGGCTTTGCTTCTCCCAGCTTTGGACGAGCTGGCCTTTGAGGTTCAATAAGCTGAACTCTGTTTGAACTCCTGTAATACCTGTATAAGTGATGCCCAGAATATCTTTGACTGGATTGGGCCCAATGATGTAAGGGAGATTTTCTTGAAAGTCCCTGTCTATAGAAGTAGCCGTGCAGGAAGTGTCCACCATTATTTCAATCTCAGCACGTGCATCACAGCCATTTTCATCTATAGCTTCTACCACAATCAGCCGGCTTTCTTCCAGCGTCAGACTTATACTTTCATCATCATCTTCTGTACTCCAGAATATCTCATCAAATCCATCGGGGATTTCCAGGGTGATTTCTCCTCCTACACAAATTTCTGCCGGATCAGGATCACTATTTATTGTGAGGGCAATGGGTTCAACTACTTCCAGAAATATGCTGTCCATAGCAACACAACCACTATCTCCCATAGCAGTTACTACATATAAGCCGGAGTCAGAAGCCCAAATAATTCTCGTACTGTCTCCCGTATTCCAACTATAGCTATTAAAACCGGCATTAGGCTCAAGCACCAGAGAATCTCCCTGACAAATAAGGGGATCATCATCATCCGTTTCGATTTCCAATTCGCAATCATCTGCTCCATTACAATTTTCTACAATAATCTCTATCCTTGCCCTTGCCTCACAAGCATTTTCGTCCAATGCTTCCAGGACAATCTCTACAGTTTCTTCCGGCGAAACGTAAATAACTCTAGCCGTATCTGAGGTATTCCAGGCATAGCTTAGAAATCCATTGGACGCTTCCAGTAAAATAGAATCTCCTATGCATATTTCTCTGTCTGCTGGATCCGCACCGATTTCCAGAATGGGAGGCTCATTTACAATAATCTGAATACTATCGACAGCCACACAGCCAGTATCGTCTGTTGCCTCAATAATATACCATCCCGGATCACTTGCCCATATCAGCCTGCTTGTATCTTCTGTATTCCATTCATAGCTGAGAAAGCCATTAGTTGCTTCGAGGAGGACGGAATCACCCTCGCAAATCTCTGTATTTCCGGCAGCACCTACCTCAATACTACATTGAGCATATAGAGTGGGTGGGTGGAGGCTAAATAAGAAAAAGGAAAGGAGTGTGAAGGTAAAAGTTTTCATGTATGAGTTGGTTTTAGGTTAAAGTGTTTTCTATGTGTTTCGTTATCAGTTAATTACCCGAAAGTATGACTGGCTTTTGCAGAAATGGACAGATTTGCAGGAGAGCTTATAATTTTAGGCTAGCACGACTTGCTTATGAGCTTTCAAAACTCATGGAAAGGATTCACGACTTTTTAATGGCTTAGAAATAGGGAGCGGCAGGAGAATTCTTGTAAAAAAGAAACCGCCAGCAAATCTCGGGGATTTTACTGGCGGCTCTACATCTTACGTACCCGAGGCCGGACTCGAACCGGCACGGCTGCAATAGCCATTGGATTTTAAGTCCAACGTGTCTACCAATTCCACCACTCGGGCAGGGTTGGAATGTGGAGCAAAAGTAATCTTCCGAAAGATAAATGCCAAATCCCTTTGGCATAAATTATTTTACTCTCGCAGTAAAGCTCCACTTAGCCTAAGAAGTTCTGTTTCGGATTCTTTTAAGTTCCTCAGTGCCTGAAACTTAGCGAACTGAGCATTGAGGTATTGCAGTTGAATATTTCTGTAGTCGAGGGAGTTGATCAATCCATTTTGGAAGCGATCTTTGCTCATTTCCAGGCTTTGTCGGCTATTTTCCACGCTAGCCAATTGGATCAAGAGCAGTTCTCTCCTCGATTGATACTGATCAAACGTAATGATAAGATCATTTTCCAGAGAGCGTTCAAGGTCCTCCTGCTGAAGTTTTCCTATCCTTTCATTGATGCGGGCATTCTCAATCAGACGTCGGGTATTGCCGCCATTGTAGAGATTAAAAGCTATGGTAATACCAGCAGAAAAATCGAAAGCAGTAACATTTCTGGTTACGAAAGGCATGGTTTCCGCAGTATTGGGATCTCTATTGATCAGTTGTAATTGTCCGGTAGAAAAAGTGGTTCCGGCATTCATGGAAATGGTGGGATAGCGATTGGCTCTTGCAATTCGGATATCTTCCCTCAGGATGTTATTGTTGATGTATTGATTCCTGAGGTTATTATTATCAGATAGCATTTTCTCCAGCAAAGGGTCCCAATCGATAGGAGGGAAGTTTTCCTGCAAAGGATCTCTGAGGATGACTTCTGTTTCCATCTCAACTCCCATGATGAGTTTCAGGTTCCGTAAACTATTTTTCAAAACCACTTCCTGGCTCAGTACATTGGCCGAGTCAGTGAGGAGTGCATTTTTGAATTGCAGGAGGTCAAAGCTTCCGGAGGTACCGATTTCCGTTTTAAAGGATTCGTATTCTAACCTTTCCCTCGAATTTTTCAATACTTCCTGCAGAACTTCCAACTGCTCTTGTGCCAGCAGGCCTTGATAATAGGCCAGAATTACGGCTTGTAAATTATTTTCAATGATAATAGCCGCGTTTCCATAACTCAGCTTTTCCAATTCCTCCAATCGGGCTTTATTGGCTTCAATTCTATAGCCATCAAATAAGGTCCAGTTCAAAGAAGGGCTTACTCCCAGATTGGTCCTTTGGGGAACAAAAGAACCGGGATTGCCCGATTGGAACCGGCTACCATTTACGTTTAGATCTAGTCTGGGTAATCTTCCGGCAGCTCCCCAATTATTATTATTTCGAGCTATTTCCTGATCCAATGCTGATATCCTGATCCCGTAATTATTTTCCAGGGTGAGATTGATCGCATCTTGCAGGCTAATGGAATTTTGCCCAAATGCTCCGCAAAAGGAAAGGCAAAAAATAGCTACTATCAGGATTCTCCTACTCATTACTTCTATCATTTCTCTTGCTAATTAAAGGATCTTCTCCAGTTTTTTCTCTCTTCTAATTGCTGGTTCCACCAGTTCACGGAGAGGTATATTTTGTCTTCCATGCCAAAGCAATTCTTTTAACCAACCCCAGACGATCCGCACATCATTTGCTACCGCGAGTAAGGAGGGGAAGATGGTCAGGATAAAGGCCGTTCCCAACATTACTCCATAGGCTACAGATATGGCCATAGGGATCAAAAACTGAGCGGTTTGACTGGTGTCTCGAATCAGAGGGAAAAGCCCTACCACTGTCGTAAGAGAGGTAAGTATAATTGGTCTAAATCTGGATTTCCCAGCATAAAAGATAGCACTCGCTAAGCTATGGCCTCCTCTCAGGAAGCGGTTAAATTTGTCGATGAATACAACGGCATCATTTACAATTACACCAGCCAGGGCCAGCATGCCATAGGAACTCAAAATAGAAACCGGCTTGCCTTCCAGACCGTGTCCGATTACTGCTCCAATCAATCCAAGAGGAATCATAGAAATAATTAGGATAGACTGGGAGAATGACATGGTTCCCAAAGCGATAAGCAAAACCATTCCGACAAGGAAGAAAGGAGCTACTATACCTAAAGATGCCCCAAATTCTGCTCCCCGGCGACTCTGACCTTCGAAACTTACCTGAAGCGTACTGTATTTTTCTCTAAGTTTTGGGACGAAATCCTCCTGAAGGCCAGTCAGGATGGGAGCAACCGGTGTCGATTGATCAGCCAGATCTGCTTCTACCCGAACTTCTCTTGCTCCATTGAGATGGACAATATCAATTACCCCTCTTTTTGTATCGTATTCGACCAGTTCGGTGAGCGGGTATTCCTGACCTGCAGCAGTACGGATTTTGATAGCATCCATATCTCCCAGACTTCTTCTTCCAGAACGAGGATAGCGTACCCAAACCCGGACCTCATCCTGCCCGATTTGCAACCTCTGAGCCTCTTCTCCAAAGAAACCTTGCCTAATCTGGCGGGTGATATCATTATGGGTAAGGCCCAATAAGTAAGCCTGTGGTTTAAGTTTAAGGTTGATTTCTCTATTGCCCGGTATATTATTATCTGTAATATCTCTCAGGTCTGCAAGCGTCTTGAGGTAGGACTTGGTTTCTAGTTTGGCCAATTCCAACTCTTTGGAATCCCTGCTTTTCAAACTCAGAGAAACCGCTTTTCCAAAGGCTCTTCTATCTCCGATTGTGAGCTGCTCAACCTCAGGCATAGGGCCAAGCTTCTGACGCATCAAAGCGGCATATTTAGACTTGCTTACTCCCGTTTCTTCCTGAGGAGCAAGGGTAATACGAACATTACCCAAATGACTGCCAGAATTAATACCTGATCTTGCACTTCCGGAAGTACCTACATCTACCCGGGTAGCAAGGAGGAAACTTTTTTCAGTCCCTCTTTCTGCCTGTAATTCATCTTCAACATCATAGGCAGATTGCTCAATCCTTTTTAGGATCCCTTCAGTTATATTTTCTCGGGTACCGGGCTTTAATACAACCGCAGCATCCATATTATCTGAAAAAGAAATAGGAGGGAAGAAAGTACTGCTAATATAATTACCCTGCACAAGGCCGGTAACAATCAAAGTCATGGCCAATGCTGCAGCCAGAACCGGATAGCGGTAACGAATCATATTCGCCAATACCTTTCCATATAAATTATCCCGCAAATAGGAAAAACCTTTGTCGAGGGCTTTTCTGAAACGGCTGGGTTCTTTCTTATCCAGGGCTCCTGAATGGGCCAGGTGAGCAGGAAGGACAAAGTAACATTCTATCAGGGAGAAAATCAGACAGAGAATAACCACAACCGCCATTTCTTTTACAATTGCGCCAAAACGCCCTTCAAAGAAAAAGAAGAGAGAAAAAGAAAGGATAGTTGTACTTACTCCGGTAAATACTGATCCCATTACCTCCATGGTCCCATCTACTGCCGATCGGAAAGGAGATTTCCCTTTCTCAAAATGTGCATAGATGTTTTCGCCTACCACTATACCATCATCCACCAATATCCCAATCACCAGAATCATCCCAAAAAGAGACATGATATTGATGGTTACTCCCACATAATCAGCGATAAAGAGCATTCCCAGAAAAGAGAAGGGAATACCAAAGGCGACCCAGAAGGATAAACGAAGGTTCAGGAACAGACCCAGGAAGACCAGCACAAGAATCAATCCTGTCAAGCCATTATTGGTCAGAATATCAAGACGCTTATTGAGATAATCAGCGCGATTGTCCAGAATAACAGCTTCTACACTTTGGTTGGCATCATTAAATTCTTCCGCATAGGCCCGAACATAATCCGTAATAGTCAGGATATTTTCTTCGGGAAACTTGATTACGTTGATCGTAACTGCGGGCTTCCCATTGAAATATCGCTTATTGGGAACTTCTGAGAATTGTGCCTTGATAGAGGCTATATCCGACAGGCGGAGAATGCTCCCATCTGTATTCGTTCGTACAATGATTTCTCCCAGGCCTTTGGGATCGTATTGTTTTGCACGGGATCGAATCAGGATTTCTTCATTTTCGGTTTTAATAGATCCTGAAGAAATATCCCGGTTATTTAAACGAACCGCATTTGCCACCTGATCGAAGGTCATGCCATAACGAATCAGGGTTTCTTCTGGTACTTCAATAGCGATTTCCCGTGTAGGATAACCACTGGTAGTTACTTCTGAGATAATACCGGAAGCCAATAGATCATAGCGCATGGTTTCGGCATACTTCTTCAGATTCATCAAATCCAGATCTCCTACCAGGATGAGTGAAATAGCCGTTTCCCTGGGCTTCGCATTTATTACGATAGGTCGTTCTGCGCTTTCGGGGAATGAGTTGATCCGGTCAACTGCATTCTTTACATCAGTAAGAACGATTTCTGACTCATAGCCATTTTTCACAGAAACACTGATACTGGCCGTATTTTCAGAAGCTTTACTATTGATTTCTTCTATTCCCTGAATACTTTTCAAGGCCTCTTCAACCTTGATAACTACTCCTTCTTCCATTTCTTCCGGAGACGCGCCCGGATAAACAACGGTGACAGAAATGGTATTGGGGTCTACTTCTGGGAAGAAGGCTTTTTTAATATTGAAAATACTAAAGCCTCCGAGCATGAGTACAATTAGGATGATCCCATTGGACCAAATTGAGTACTTGGTGAGGTATGCAATTAATCTTTCCATAAAATTCCTGTCCTGTATTAATTGCTCATTAAATTCATTTTCACGGGCATATCTTCACTGGCACTAAGTAAAGGCTCAACGACTACATAGGCACCTTTATCCAGGCCGGAGAAGAATAGGGTTTCTTTATTCACTTTTTCAACCTGAATAGGCTTTACTTTCAATACACTGTCTACCACCACATAGACCTCATTTCTATTTAAAACAGCATTGCGTGGGATTTCCATTACTGCTTTTGTTCGGGTAATGGGGACATCTACCCGTAAATACTGACCCTCGTAAATTTTGGTGCTACCGGGATTGAACTGGATATAAACATTGAGAGATTGAGTAGTAGGGTCTAATGAGGAGCCTATTCGACTGATTCTTCCCTGCCAGTTGCTGCCTTCATCTTCCGCTTTTACCGTAACTTTAGTCCCATATTTGAGGAATTCTATATCCTCAGTTTTGAAAGGAACTTCCAGCTCAAGACGATTGCTTTTGGCTATTCTTGCGACCCGATTTCCAGGATTTACTACAGAACCTACTTCCAGAAACACATCCTGATAAGAACCGCTAAAAGGAGCCCGAATTACATATTTCGAGATTCTTTCTTCTGCACTCCTGATGCTGTAATATTGATTGAGGATGTTTTTGGTGGAAAGAAAAACCTTCTCTTTTGCATTGCTGATTTCAGGTAAAGGCGGCAAGGCCTTTTCAACATCTATACTATCCAGATAGGATTGCCATTTTCCAAACTCAGAATTATAATCTACTTTCAGGTCTGGAAGAATTCCTGCAATTGCAGTCAGGAAATTACTTTTTTGAGAGGAGAGAGTGAGTCGAGCTTCCGTATCATCAACTTTAAACAAAACCTGTCCTCTGGAAAAACGCTGGCCTCTTTTTAGATAAACCGAACCGGGTTTGATGACCCCCTGGATTTCTGTAATAAGGTCAATGGCATTTTCGGAGACTACTTTCCCTAATCCATTCAGCGAAAGTTCTCGACTTTTATATTCTACTTGATTAACTTTCACAGACTTAAGGCTTTCTTTGATCGACATTTGCCGTACGGGGGATTTTCTGCTTCCAAAATAATCTCCCAAAGAGCTACCAGCTAAGAGGATCAAAACAGCGATTACTCCTGATACCAATGCTCTTCTTATAAATAAGGATTGTTTCATTTTCTAATTGAGTTGATGAGATCAAAACCCTAAACAAAAACTTATGTTTAATTTGAGGCGCTATTTACTAAGATTTACTTTATAATTGTATGCATTTCGATTAAATGCCTAATATCTTCGACACAATGAATAGAAGGTTCTTACGGTTCGTTTTCTTATTATTTATTCCCATTTTTCTTCTCGTATTAGTGAAAATATCTTCAGATTCAAACATAAAAAGTCCCCTCTACAAGTTCTTACTTGATGGGCTGCTTTCTCATGAAATAGAGGAGATAAGTGTAGCGGATGCTCACACCTCTCTGGATAGTATGCTTGTGTATGATACTAGAAGCAAAGAAGAATATGAAGTAAGTCATATACCCGGTGCTATCTGGATCGGCTACGATGCATTTGACATAGGAAAGTTGGAGAATATTCCCAGGGAGAAAAAAATTCTTGTGTATTGTTCGGTAGGATACAGGAGTGAGAAGATTGGGCATCAACTAAAAGAAGCCGGATATCTAAATGTCCGCAATCTGTATGGAGGAATTTTTGAATGGGTCAATCAGGGAAATAAAATCCAGACACCCAAGGGGGAGGATACAGAAAAACTGCATGCCTATAACCGAATCTGGGGTGTCTGGACTTCAGCTAATGAGAAGGTCTATTAGCCTAAGCGAATTGGCTTACCGCCTGCTTTAAATTGCTCAATGAGGTGCCCCCAGTGTGCCTCCAGACAATTTCTCCTTTTTTGAAAATCATAAAGGTAGGTACTGCTTGAACCCCATATTGCATAGCTGCTTGCTGGTTCTTGTCGATATCTATTTTGATAACTCTTGCCTTACCGGAAACTTCCTGCGCCAATTCCTTAACAACCGGATTCATTGCCTTACAAGGGCCACACCAGGTAGCAAAAAAGTCTACCAATACAGGTTCTTCGCTTGAGATTAAATCGTTAAAACTTTTCTTGACTTCCATCTTTCTTAATTTATATGACAAAAATCCTATTTATAGTGATTTGGGTATGTCTGCTGCCATACAATTCCCAAATTACCCACTCTAAAAATTAAATACCTATTTAAACTGTAATCAATTAATTTATTCTATTAAAGGAATTCATAATATTTTCTACCTTTGTGCCTTATTATCAATCAGATATGGCAAGCAAAACTATCATTAAAAAATCTTCGCTTAAATTCCTTACTTCTTATATAAATAATGCTTCCCCCACAGGTTTTGAATCCAGCGGCCAAAAACTATGGCTGGATTACATAAAACCTTATATCGACGACTATCAAGTTGATGCCTATGGGAGCGTTTATGGAGTTGTCAACCCTAAAGCGAAATATAAAGTTGTTATTGAAGCACATGCAGATGAGATCGCATGGTTTGTAAACTACATTTCTGAAAGCGGGATGATTTATGTGATCCGAAACGGAGGATCAGATCATCAAATTGCTCCTTCGAAAAGGGTAAACATTCATACAGAAAAGGGAATTGTACCTGCCGTATTTGGTTGGCCTGCTATACATACCCGTAGAGGAGATAAAGAGCAAAATCCTACCCTCAAAAATATTTTCCTGGATTGTGGCTGTACCAGTAAAAAGGAAGTTGAAGCCCTGGGAGTTCATGTCGGCTGTGTGATTACCTATCAGGATGAATTTGAAGTTCTCAACAAGAACTTCTTCATGGGAAGAGCTTTAGACAATCGTATGGGAGGGTTTATGATTGCTGAGGTCGCTCGCCTCTTAAAAGAAAACAAAGTGAAACTTCCATTTGGGCTTTATATCGTAAATGCAGTTCAGGAAGAAATTGGTTTGAGGGGGGCACAAATGATAGCCGAAAGAATCCAGCCAGATGTAGCCATTGTTACGGATGTTACCCATGATACTTCTACTCCTATGATTGACAAGATCACAAGGGGAGATGTGAAAGCAGGCAAAGGGCCGGCCATGACTGTAGGGCCTGCAGTGCATAACAATCTGCTTCGCCTGATTCAGGATACTGCACGCGAACAAAAAATTGAATTTCAAAGAGAGGCATCTTCACGATCAACAGGGACCGATACAGATGCCTTTGCATATTCTAATATGGGAGTTCCTTCTGCCTTGATTTCATTGCCTCTTCGGTATATGCATACTACGGTTGAGATGGCACATAAATCAGATGTAGAAGCGGTAATCAAGCTTATCTACCATACGCTTCAAAACATCAAGAACAACCACGATTTTCGTTATTTTTCTTAGAGGAAAAGTAAAATCAGGGGCGTTGCCAGGAATATAAAGCTGGATCCGAAGAAAAGAGATATGGTAAAACGCGTATCAATTTCTACGAGATTACTTACCAGGTTTGCGAAAAAAAGTAAACCAAAACCAATTACCAGGTAAGGAAACCAGCTAAAGCCTGCCGCGCTATAAAGAGAAAGGGGAATCAGAATACAAGGCAACATAAGTGCTACTGCTGTCCACATAAATCTTCTGGGCTCCTGAGCTAAGCAATAGTCAAGGTATTTGGTCCACAGAGTTTTATTCTCTTTTTTCTGGACAAGGGTGCTGGGAGCTTTTAGTGTATCTATCATGAGGATAATGTGTTAATTGATTATACCTCAAATGTAAAGGTGGATAGGCCGAAAGCAGATGTCCGCGATCATAAAGAATAGTGACTTTAGTCATTTCCATAAAAAAAGCCCTCCTGAATAGGAGGGCTTAATTCTTTTTAAGCGGAAGCTCACCGGGCTTCCAACTTCTCTTTGTGCTTTTTCAGCTGAGTTTTAATTTTTTCGATAGCTTGATTGGTAGCTTGCTCAAAGGAGCTGCTTTGGACTTGGGCGATTAAGGTGTTGCCAGGGACATGAAGAGCAATTTCCACAGATTTATTAGCTCCTTTCACCTCTTGCTGTAGTTTGAGGTTTACCCGGGCATCTACCACCCGGTCGAAGAAACGGTCGAGTTTATTCATCCTTTTCTCAATGTAATTTCTCAAACGATCAGCTGCGCTGAAGTGTACGGAATTAATGGTGATTTTCATATGCTATCATCTTTATGGTTAGAGGCTCTTGGATGAGCCTGTTGATATACACGTTGAAGTTTCTTTATACTATTGTGGGTATAGACCTGCGTGGATGCCAGACTGCTATGACCCAATAGTTCCTTGATGGCGTTTAGATCAGCCCCATTGTCAAGCAAATGAGTAGCAAATGTATGCCTGAGCACATGTGGACTTTTCTGGGCAAGGGAACTAACCTGTCCCAGATACTTTTTGACCCTTCTGTAGATCAGGCCTGAATAAATAGGAGCACCATCTTTCTTTCTGAAAAAGACATCCTCCAAAGGGAAACCTTCGTCTTCAGCCATCTGCATGTATGCTTCCAGGCTAGCTTTTACATGCTTCCCAAAAGGAAGAATTCGTTCTTTATTGCCTTTACCTCGAATCAAAACCTGCATATTATAAAAATCCAGGTCCGCCAGCTTTAGTCCCAATAACTCAGATCTTCTCAGGCCACAACCATAGAGAAGTTCCAGCATACATTTATCTCTGATACCTTCGAAATCATCATCGAATTTGATGAGTTCAAAAAGATTCTCTGTCTCACTTTCCTTGAGAAAAGCGGGCAACTTTTTATCGAATTTGGGAACTTTTATGCGGGCCGCTGGATTGTTTGATACCTTTTCATTTCTCTGGAGAAAGTTGAAATAGGTTTTAACAGAGGAAATTTTTCTGGCAACAGATCGGGCTGACAGGCCACTTTCAAATAACTCGCCCATCCATGCTCTTAGCATGCGGTGATGTACCGTTTTAACTTCGGTCTCATCGAAACAGGATATTTCTTCTTCACGATTGAGAAATTCCTCGAGAGTAGCCAGATCGCCTTGATAGGCCTCAAGCGTATGAATTGAGTATTGTTTCTCAACCTTTAGATAGGAATAAAAGATCTGATCTAGCATGCACAAAGAAGCGTTTCTAAAAATAATATACAGAATTTAAAGGAGAATAGTAACAGGAGCTTCTCTTTTTATTACATAAAAAAACGCTCAGCTAAAACTTAGCTGAGCGTTTTTTCTATAGGAAGAAAAAGACTTAGTAGTTTTCATTAGCGTAATGACGCTGACGGTTCACAGCCTTTTTCATCGATTCCTTTTTGTCGGCAGATGGCTTACGATAGAACATACGACTACGTACTTCTTTCAGAATGCCTGTCTTTTCGAACTTTTTCTTATATCGGCGCAGGGCGCGATCAACTGATTCTCCTTCTTTTACTCTGATAATGATCATAATTCCTTACCTCCCTTCATCTAGGATTTTTTGGAAGGACAAAGGTAAAAATAAAATATTTTTTTTTCCAAAGATGATCTGAAAATATCTTACAATTTGATTTAGAAATAATCCCAGCTTGTGTAAATTGGTGAACACTAATCTATCCCTGACTTTCTATGAAAATAATCAATCCAGCGACCGAACAAATCCTTACTGAAATTGAAGCAGATAGTCCTCGTCTTATTCATAATGCCTATCATTCTGCTGTGGAAGCCCAATCTTTATGGGCCCACCGCTCTTTAAAAGATCGAATCAAGCATATCCGCAATTTTGATCAATTGCTGGAAGAGAGCAAAGAAGATCTGGCTAAAACCCTGACCAATGAAGTGGGAAAGCCTTTCTGGCAATCCATAAATGAGATAAATGGGGCAAGGGGAAGGATCGCCTATTTTCTGAATAATTCGGAGCGCTGGCTTGCCGAAGAAAGTATCCACAAATCAGAAGGTCTGACAGAGAAAATTTCCTATGAGCCCTTGGGAGTTATCGGGAATATTTCTGCCTGGAACTATCCTTATTTGGTTGGGGTAAATGTTTTCGTGCCAGCACTGATAGCAGGCAATGCTGTTTTATATAAAGCTTCTGAATATGCAGCTTTGACCGGCTTGAAAATTGAAGCCCTAATGCATGAGGCGGGAATCCCGCAACATGTTTTTCAAACGATAACTGGAGGGGCAGAAACAGGGGAGACTTTATTGACGCTGCCATTGGATGGATACTTCTTTACCGGTTCTCATAAAACGGGTCAATATATATATGAAAAGGTTGCCAAAAAGATGGTCCCCTGTCAGATGGAATTGGGAGGGAAAGATCCTTTGTATGTGAACGCAGACAATACAGACATTAAAGCGGTAGCCGCCGCTGCTGCTGAGGGCGCTTTCTACAATGCTGGGCAGTCCTGTTGTGCAGTAGAAAGAATTTATGTGCATGAGCTTCATTATGATGACTTTGTAGAAGCTTTTGTAGAAGAGGTGAAAAATATGAAAGTGGGCAATCCTATGGATAAGGATACCTATATCGGGCCACTTACCAGGGAATCTCAGGTTGACTTCCTCCAAAATCAGGCAGGACATGCTTTACTCAAGGGAGCCAGAATTATATATGGAGAGGATAGATGGGAAGGCAAAGGTTATTATTTCCTGCCAACCATTATGGTGGATGTGGATCATAGCATGCGTATTATGACAGAAGAATCTTTTGGTCCCTTGATTGGAGTACAGAAAGTATCCGGGGATGCAGAAGCAATAGCCCTTATGAAGGATACGGATTATGGATTGACAGCTGCTGTTTATTCTGATCACTATGAAAGTGCGGAAGCTGTTTTGAAAGCCATGCGTTCCGGTTCGGTTTATTGGAATTGCTGCGACAGGGTAAGTGCCAATTTACCCTGGTCGGGAAGGGGAAACAGTGGAATTGGGAGTACGCTCTCCTATCAGGGAATTCGTGCCTTTGTTCAACCGAAAGCCTATCATTTGAGAGGCTAGGGGACTTTGCTTTAAAAAAACTTTATGTCAACAAAAAAATATATAGGAATTGGGCTGATGCTAGGATTCATTGCCCTCCTCTTCTTCATTTATCCCATAGGTAAATCTTCGATCTCCGTATTGTCAGGTTATTCAGCTAAGGCAGCATGTTCCTGTGTCTTTGTGGCTCATCGAGAGTTACAGACGGTAATCGATGAAGAATTGGCTGCCTACAATGCATTTATAGATGTGAGTATAGATAAAGAGGGAAAAAAAGCAATTGCTATTGCAGCCGGCACAGAACGCATAGCTGTTTACAGAGAGGGACTGGGTTGCTCTTTATTGCCAGAGGGAATGAGCCAGGCTGAGGAAGTTGCTGGATTTGAGCCAGTAGACTTGCCATCGGAAAATCCTGATAGCCTGCAATGGCCGTTTGGAAGTATGGATACCCTGGCATATCCCAGCTCTGTAAATAAAGAGAAATTAAATGCCGCTTTTGAAAAAATATTTACAGAATCAAATCCTGAACTTCTCCAAAATACCCGAGCCGCCCTGGTTGTATATCAAGATAAAATAATTGGGGAGAGATATGCTGAAGGCTTTGATAAAAGCACGCCCCATCTCGGTTGGTCTATGACCAAAAGTGTAACCAATGCCCTGACCGGAATTTTGGTGGGAAGAGGTGAACTGGATGTTTCTGAAAAAGCTCCTATAGCAGAATGGGAGAGAGCGAATGATCCAAGAAATGCAATTAGTCTGGACGATTTGATGCGAATGAGCAGCGGCTTGGATTTTGAAGAAGTCTATTTTGGAGATGCAGATGCGACCCGCATGTTGTTCATGGAAAAAAGCACAGGAGACTATGCAATCAAATCCAAACTGGCCCACAAGCCTGATACCCATTGGTCTTATTCCAGTGGAACAACCAATATCATTTCTAAAATCATTCGGGATCGCTTTGAATCCCATAGTGAATACCTGCGTTTCCCACGCAAAGCCTTATTCAACAAAATTGGCATGAGGAGTGCTCAAATGGAGCCTGATGCAGGAGGGACCTATGTAGGTTCGTCTTTTATGTATGCTACCGCTCGCGATTGGGCGAGATTTGGTCTTTTGTATTTGTATGATGGAGTTTGGGCAGGCGAAAGAATCCTTCCGGAAGGCTGGGTGGATTATAGCCGCAAACGTACCCCTACTTCTGAACACGGTTTATACTCAGCACAATTCTGGAATGCAGCTACCAAAAAAGTAGGCACGCCCATGAGTCGCTATTGGCCCGAATTACCAGAGGATATTTATTATGCCAGTGGTTTCGAAGGCCAACAGGTCGTCATCATACCTTCAAAAGATATGGTCATTGTCAGACTGGGCCTAACCGCGGATCGGGCTGCCTGGGATTTAGGAGCTTTTATAAAAGGAGTACTGGAAAGTATTGAGGAGTAGATTTACTCAATATCGATCTTGATTGTATTTTTCCTGCCTTTTTTATCGAGGAGAAAGCGCTCGCGATACAGCATAAAGGCTGTTTCCCCGACATCTTTCAGGTAAACATAGTTGAAGCCACCTCCAAAAATGGCACCTAAACCGGGTACAAGCCCCACAGCCTTTTTTGTAATGGTTCTTTCAACAATTTCCTTGATAATCATTCGTGAGATGAAATTTGTCGCTCCTTTGCCGATATGCTTGGTCGCAAAATCTCCTCCTACTACACTGTATACATCAGAATGTCTTCCAGCTTCAAAGTCTTTCAGCTCTGCGAGAGCACGCTGCTTCTGAACGGAATCAGAGGAGGTAGCTATTTTAAACGTACGCATCATGTATTCCATCTCATAGGCTTTATCCTCAGCACTTGCATTAGGATCTGCAATATCAAATCCATAGCAAAGGGCAACTTGAGAGATTTGCCTGATAGAAAGAACAAAGAGGGTAGGGAGGTCCGCAATAAGTCCGGGCCATCCTACGATGCCGGTACCGACACCGCTTATCGTACCCATTCGGGTATTAGAATCAATAAATTTTTCGGAAACATGATCCAGGTCATGAATCGATGCTTTTTTGAGTCCTTCAATACTGGTTGAATGAATCTCAAATTCACGGGTCGACTCTAAAACATCATTAGAGTTAACGGACCACTGTGTAACATCCTGGATCTTTTCTACTATTTTTTCCGTAACTCCATTTACGCTTCCCTTGACATCTTCGGGAATTAACTTGGAGGTGAGCCAGGAAAAGGGTTTGCTAACGAAATCCGTCGCCCGATTGAGAAAGCTCGGACTTTGGCTTTTCCACTTAGCAATTTCGTCGAGAATTTTATTTTCCGAAGCGTTTAATTTGGCCATAGGGAAGGTGATTTGAAGTTTTCTTCTTTATTTTACTTCAATTATTAAGTTAAGGTTCAAAATAAGAAAAAAAATTATATGAAATTCGGAACAAAAAGTGTCCATGCAGGAGTAGAACCCGATCCAACTACAGGTGCGATCATGACTCCTATTTTTCAAACCAGTACTTACGTTCAATCTGCCCCCGGTGAACATAAAGGCTATGAGTATGCTCGTACTCAGAATCCTACCCGGACTGCATTGGAAAAGGCACTTGCGGAGATTGAGTATGGACATGCTGCGGTTTGTTTTGCTTCTGGTATGGCAGCAACAGATGCTGTTATCAAGCTCTTGAACCCAGGTGATGAAGTGATTGCCAGTAATGATCTGTATGGAGGAACTTATAGAATTTTTACCAAGGTTTTTGCCAAGTATGGAATCAAGTTCCATTTCACGGCTATGGAAAACCTGGAGGATGTAGCAAGTCTGATCAATGATAACACCAAAATGATCTGGGTAGAAACCCCTACCAATCCTCTTTTGAATATTATCGATATCAAGGCAGTAACCAATTTGGCTAAGTCTCGCGGTATCACTACGGTTGTAGACAATACTTTTGCTTCGCCTTATTTGCAAAATCCTATGAAGTTAGGTGCTGATTTGGTGGTTCATTCTATAACCAAATATATCAACGGTCATTCGGATGTAGTTATGGGATGCGTGATTACTAAGAATGCTGAACAGGAGGATGCCCTTCGCTTTCTTCAGAATTCCTGTGGAGGCGTCCCGGGTCCTAATGATTGCTTTTTAGTATTGAGAGGAATAAAAACCCTGCATATTCGCATGCAAAGACATGCTGAAAATGGAAGAAAAGTAGCCGAATTTCTTAATGCTCATTCCAAAGTGCAGAGGGTTTATTGGCCCGGTTTCGAAAGCCATCCCAATCATGAAATTGCCAAGGAGCAAATGAATGATTTCGGAGGCATGATTTCTTTTACCCTCAAAGGAGACTTGATGGAAGATGCCCTCAAGGTCCTGAGCGGAACTGAACTCTTCGCTTTGGCAGAAAGTCTAGGAGGGGTTGAATCCCTGATTGGTCATCCCGCAAGCATGACGCATGCTTCTATTCCAAAAGAAGAGCGTGAAAAAGCAGGGCTCTTTGATACCCTTATTCGCTTGTCGGTAGGGATTGAAGATGTTGAGGACCTTATTGCCGATCTGGAAAAGGCCCTTCAACTTGTAAAAGAACATGTTAGCATTACCAGCTAAATAAAAGGCAATGATTTGGAGAGCTTTCTTTAAGGAGGTATATTTATAAATAGGTATTCAATCTAAAACCAGCACCCATGATCTCAGGGCTGACGACCAACCCTCGAATCCTTAAAGAGCTCTTCGATCGCCTTGATGTAGGCTGCATAATATTTGAACTTGCAGAAGAAGTAGGCTCCTTCCTCACCAAAGATGAGGAAGGCCTATCCCTTTTTGATTTATCTGATCAGCTGGTCTGTACCTCTCTCAATAAAATCATGCGAGAGAACCTTCGCATGGATCATATCAATAAGAACTATTCCTTAAAAGACTGGTTGAAAGATTTTCCAGAAGCAAAAGACTATCTGGATATCTGTCAGAAGAATGGGGAAGTTAGTTTTACGCATTTTTTTGAACGACTAGGTCCCGCAGGCGTCTGGATCAGTGGGGAATATTTTATCAATTATGATGCGGCGGGAAATTTTGAATACCTCATTGGGATATTTAGGGATAACAGCCACGAAAAACGGCTGGAGCAAAAGATTACCTTAAATGAGAATAAGCTCGATTTTGCAGAACTTATTCTTGAAATCTCCCAGAAGCTGGCTCGTATTGGTACCTGGCGCTTTGATTTGAAGACCTATGACCTTAGCTGGACTGAGACCCTCTATCAGATATACGATATCCCGGAAGACACATCCAATCTTTATGAAGTTTTCCTAAGTCGCATCCATCCGGAAGACCTCACAAATTTCAATACGACCTTTGAGAATGCTGTTCAGACCGGCTCTTCCTATACAGTACGGCACAGAGCTATACGTCGAAATGGACAAGTGATCTATCTCTCTGGAAATGGACATCCCATTCGTTCTCCGGAAGGGGAGGTTGTCGGTTATTTTGGACTTTGCCAGGATATCAGTGATTTAAAGTATACACAGATAGAACTGGAGAAATCCAATCGTAGCCTGGAAGATAAAGTTCGAGAAAGGACCCGGGAACTCGAGATGTCCAGCCAGAAAATGAAAGTTGTGCTAGAGCAATTGCAAAGACAAAATGAGCAATTACAACAGTATACCTATATAGTTTCACATAACCTCAGGGCTCCTGTAGCCAATATCAGTGGTCTATCTGAGCTATTTGATTTTCAGAATGCCAATAGCCAGGAAAATCAGGAAATCATTCAGCACATAGGTCGCGTCAGTAAACACCTGGATCAGATCATCCGTGACTTGAATGAAATTTTGAGTACTGAGGGTAAAATTGACGAGGCTGCAACTGAAATTAATTTGAAAAAGGAGGTAGATCGAGTATGTGAGGAATTGAGTAATGAGATTCTAAACCTCAATGCTGATTTAAGGATAAACCTCGTGGATATAAAAAAAGTGAAAGGAGTTCGGGGCTATTTATTTAGTATTCTTCATAACCTTTTGGAGAATGCCCTGAAATACCGACATCCGGATCGCGACCCTCAAATTGAAATTGGAGCTAAATCGGAGTCGAATGGTTATTCGATTTGGGTGAAAGATAATGGAGTAGGAATAGACCTGAGTAAAGATGGGGAAAAGCTCTTCAAACTAAAGTCCCGGATCAATGATTACGGAGTCCAGGGAACGGGAATGGGGCTCTTTCTGGTCAAATCCCATTCCGAGCAATTGGGGGGAATGGTAGATGTTGAAAGTAAACCTGGAGAAGGGACTTGCTTCAGGATTTTATTTCCGGAATAGCATTTCTTTAGTATTCATCTTCATTGAACTCGAAATCCGTTTCTTCGAGTAAATCTTCCCCATCCATCCAATTAGGTACATTCAATTCGCTGCTTGCAAAACTCCTGGAAGCGAATTCAACATCTTCTTCCTGATAGTATCTTACGGCTATAGATTCAAACGAATTTGCATAGGCCATTCTTGAAAGGAGAAGGTAGGCAAGCCTTTCAAATACTTTATTTACCCCAATTTTCTCCTCCAGCTTTTCATCCAGTAATTGGCTTCCATGAATCTTGAGTTCCAGAGATTCAGAATAATCATCCTGGTCAAGCACAGTTCCAACATAAATTTCATCTGCTTTTAACAGTTTGAAATAACGTTCTAACTCATATTTACCGCCAGTTTCCAGGTATAAACCTGGCTCCCATTCGGCTACCTCCCGTTCGGAATAATTACCAGGAGAACAGGCAAACAGACAAAAACAAATACTGAATATGCAAATCCTGCTTTTCATATCAGCAAACTATAAAAAGAGAAGCAAAGTATGAACAAAAAAAAACGGGGAACCAACGTTCCCCGAAAATTTAGGATTTATGCTAAATAGCTACCTAATACCCAAATCTTATCAATTTTACGAATTGATCAGTCTCTTTAGAGCTCATTTTAATTATATATAGGCCTTCTTTAAGTCCCCGACCGATCTCATAGGTAATTTCCCCATCCTTATGGTATCGGTATATATTGCCGGGAATGATTTGGCCCTCGCTTGAATAAATCTCAAAGCTGAGATTTTTTTGATTTGATCGTATGGCAAATAACTCTGTAAAGGTGGCCTCGCTTAGGTCAAGGCCCTGGTGTACTTTGGGAGTCAGTGTATTGGTAAGGGAATTCTTAAAGGTATCCTTATCCTCATCTGCTCGGAAAGAGAGCAAAGTTCCAGCGATAATCAGCAAGGTAACAGGGTAAAGAATTTTATTCACGCAGTAACAGGGGTAGAGTTTAACTTTCCATCCTGACTTATGCCAAAACCGTGCTAGAAATAAAAAAAGCTCAGAAAATATTTTGGAAAATGAGAAAAATTGTCCGAAAAACCGGATTTTTTGATTTTTTACGAAAAATAATTAGCTGTTTCGTGGAATATCTTCCTCGGAAATTTTGGGAAAGTGGTAATAAATTCTGTTTCGTCGATATTCCGTCAGACACTTTTTTACGGTTTTTACGAAAATATTATTTCATTTAGTGGGCTTTCTGCGCTAATTTTGTAGCCTGAAAAAACCTCAATGAATCCTGAAGAAGTTCAAAGGTATCGAGCCGAAACCCCCGGTACTCAACATGTGATCCACTTCAATAATGCTGGGTCTTCTCTCCTCCCCACTCCTGTATTTGATGCTGTTGATGCTTATTTGAAAAGTGAGTACCTCATCGGAGGCTACGAGACTTGTGATAAATACGCAGATGGCTTTGCATTTAGCAAAGAAAAGCTTGGTGAACTGATCGGCGCTAAAGCTGATGAAATTGCCCTGCTGGAAAGCGCTACCACTGCCTGGTACAAAGCTTTCCTCGGCCTGAATCTTCAAGAGGGAGATGTGGTATTGACCAGCCAAACGGAATATGTCAGTAATTTTCTGGGCTTTCTTAGGGAAAAGAAATACCAGGGAATTGAAATACAGATCATCCCGAATAATCAATGGGGAGAGATTGATGTGGAGGCCCTTGAGAAAATGATAAGTCCTTCTGTTAAACTTATTGCCATTTCTCACATTCCCACCAATGGGGGCTTAGTCCAGCCGGCTGCCGAAGTAGGAAGGATTGCTCATGCACATAATATCCCTTATCTGCTGGATGCCTGTCAGACTATTGGTCAAATTCCTGTAGACGTAGCAGACCTGGGTTGTGACATGCTGTCTGCCACCGGACGAAAATTTCTCCGAGGACCCAGAGGAACGGGGTTTCTTTATGTGAGAGAAGATTTCATGGATAAGCTGGATCCTCCTTTGCCTGATTTGTTCTCTTTTGAATGGGATGAAATCGAAAGTTATTCTCCTCGGCAAGGTGCCACTCGCTTTGAGAATTATGAAAAGCATTTTGCTGGCCAGATAGGACTTGGCATTGCTGCTGATTATGCCTTGAAAATAGGCGTCGATAAAATCTGGGCGCGCTCCAAACAGCTTTCCGAACTTTTGAGAAAAAAACTCAATCAATTGGATGGCGTACAAACCCGAGACCTTGGACGGGAACCCTGCGCAATCGTAACCTTTACAGTGTCTTCAAAGACTGCAGGAGAAGTTAAACTTCTTCTCAACGAAAAAAATATCAATACTTCCTTTGTAGATGCCGGTGGAGCTTTGATGGATATGGCGGAAAGGAAACTGGGAAATATGATCCGAGCCTCTGTTCATTATTATAATACTGAGGAAGAGATCGAAACATTTATTGATGCTTTGAAGTCAATATTGTCTAGCTAAGGATATGGAAATCTTAAATCCGACTATAGAATGGATGGGCTGGGAAATCCGGGAGCCGGTAACCAGTGCAACTGATCTGCTAACTGGAGTGGTGAGCTTATTTGCTTTTATCCACCTCTCATTTATGAAAAGCAGAAATCCTGTCGTGACTCAAATGAGAGCCTATTTTATATTAATGGTTATAAGTATGGGATTTGCCGGGATAGCGGGGCACGCTATGCAGGGCTATTTATCTTTTAACTGGAAAACAATCGGCTGGTCTTTTGGCGCGATGGCAATTTGTATGCTCGAACAATCGAGTATTACCCTCATGGAAGATAAGTTGGGAAAGAAAGCGAGTTTATGGCTACGCATTTGGAGTATCCTGCACCTGATCATTTTCTTTCTCGTTATAGCCAATCCTTCTACACGTCTTTTTTCTGCTGTCAAGATCAATTCCTCAATAGGTCTGGTAGGAATGGTGCTCCCTTTACATGCTTACAATTACTTCAGCTCAAAAAATAAAGGAAGTATGTGGGTCCTGATCGCAATGCTCTGGGCGCTCATACCGGCTTATGTTTACAATATGGAGGTCAGCTATAGTCGCTGGTTCAATTTCCATGACATAAGTCATGTTTTAATGTCGATTTACACCATTTATCTTTACCTCGGCGCAAGAAATTTTGTCAAGGAGACATGAAATTATAGTACTTTTGCGCAGAAGATACATCTAACATAAAAAACGATTATCATATGGGTGGTTTACAATACGCCGGACTTATAGTTCCTATTCTGTTAATTCTGGTTGCCCTCGAATATTATGTTTCCCGCCGCAAGGGAGTTCAGGTATACTCTTTAGAAGATACCCTGGTGAATGCTTGCTGTGGCATGCTGGAGCGCCTATTCGACTTTTTCTGGGTGATCATGATGTATTTCATCTTTGCCTGGCTATTTGAAAATGTAGCTCCCTGGCAAGTACCCAATAATCCTGCGACCTGGTTTGTAGGACTCTTGATTGGTGATTTTCTCGCTTATTGGCATCACAGGTTGAGCCATGAAATCAATTTCATGTGGGCGGCGCATATCGTTCACCATCAGAGTGAAGAACTGAATATGACAACTGTGTTCCGGGTTTCAGCCTTCGCGGTAATCAACAGAGCATTCTTCTGGATTTGGATGCCTATTCTGGGATTCGATCCGGTAATGACGACCTCCGTCATTGTATTCATCGGTTTGTATCAATTTGTTTCCCATACCCGTCTGGTCAATAAAATGGGGATCCTGGAGAAATTTATGGTTACTCCTTCTCATCACCGAGTTCACCATGCTAGAAATGAAAAATACCTGGATATGAATTACGGACACGTATTTATCATCTGGGACAAAATGCTCGGAACCTTCAGAGAGGAAGAAGAAGAACCAGATTTTGGGATCACTACCGGTTTTGAAAGTAGCAGTCCTTATAGAGCTTATTTCTTCTATTGGGCTGATCTCTTTAGGAGGGCGAAAGAAGCTACCCACTGGCAGGATAAGATTAAGATTTTCCTCAAACCACCCAGCTGGAATCCGGAAGGAGCGGATAGTACTCCTGCAGAATTTAGCGTGGATGAAAATGGGAACAGAAGAAAGTATGTGGCAAAGACCCCTTTTCGCCTGCAACTTTACATTTTCTTTTCTGTTTTGCTGACCATGATAGGGTTTATTAGCCTCCTGCTCATCAAAAAGACCTTTGAGTTGCCCTCGGTAGGTGATCTGATTGCAAGTCCACAAATTATAGCACTTACTATCTTGGTTACCTATTCTGTCTTTGCACATGGGGTGATTCTGGAGCGCAAGAAATGGGCGCTTTGGGCAGATTATTTCCGCTTGGCGCTATGGGCCATTTGTATTCCGATTCTCTTGTGGAGTACTCCCTTCGCTGTGTTTAGCATGATAGGAGCTTACCTTCTGCTGGGGATTTTTGCAGTTTGGCTAATCCGGATGAGAAATTTCTTTGACCGCGGTACCGAAACTAAAAATGAAAAGTTGCAAACAGTTGTAGCGAACTAAGTTTGTAAAGCATCAAAATATAAAAAGCCAGATTCCATTAGGGGTCTGGCTTTTTTGCATATAAACCCTTGATTTCGGGCCCTTGTCCATACTTTGTCCATAAGCTAAAAAAGCATTGTCCACTCGATGTCCATCGGCTTTTTTAGCCCCTGAAGGCTGTTTTCTGGTATTTGTGATGGTATTTCAATCAATCACATAACAAAAGAGAAATGAAAAAGAAACATGCCTTATTGACTATGAAAAGTCTACTCATTTTATGGGCTTCTGCTAGTGTGCTACTATCCTGTGAGGGAACCCAGGGCCCCGGACCCATGCCTGAAAATAGCTCTTTTGAACAAGTAGTAAATTTAGGTCAGACCATAGTTAATCCAACAACCTTCGAGAATGTTGATTCCACAAATTCAGTAGATGAACAAGAATTTTTTGAAGATGAAATCTGGATCTGTAGTGAGTTTGAGGTGGACCTTTCTCAAAATGCAGAAGACTTTGTTCTTTATGCTTCCAATAATGCAGAGATCATTTACCCAGGAAATTTTTTGCAAGGAAAATCTGTTTTCGAAGGAGCACCTCGAATCATCCCTCTGAAAAGAGGACCTGGAACCATTACCATAAATACCCTCAATGGCTCTTCCATTGTTACGGAAAATGTAGGGGAAGTAAGTTTCTCAAAGATTGCGCAGGCAACCAATGATTTGATCGGCAACAATAATGGAACGCTGACTGCTAATATCTCCTATGAAAGAGAAGAAGTTCGTTCTCTACAAGAAGTGGGGGTAAAAATGAATGCAGAATTCTCGACTTTGGCTACAGAAGTCAAAGGATCATTTGACTACAACAGTTCCTTCAACTTCAATAGCATTTTTGTAAAAGTCACCCAATCGCTTTACAGCATCGTTCTGGATATCCCGGACATTGAAAACGCTTTTGATCCCAGTGTGACACCCGATGATTTGGCGAAGTATGTAAGCGAGGATAATCCTGCGACTTATATCTCTTCTGTGAATTACGGACGTATCTTCTATTTACTCATTCAATCCACCCAAAGTTCCTCAGACATAAAAGCGGCTGTTGAGGGTTCTTTCAATGGGGCGGTTGTTAGTGGAAGTGGATCGGTAGATGTGAGTGTAGTAAATGAATTGGACAATGTTAGGATTTCCGGATATGCCTATGGAGGGGATGCAAATTTGGCGGCTGGTGCTTTGGTCGGAAGTATGGAAGATGTAAAGACCTTTATTGAAGAGGGGGGAGCGATTAATAATGGAGCTCCTATTTCTTATGTGGTAAGAAGTCTGGAAGATCCATCTATCGTAGTCAAAGCAAATTTGGCAACGAAATATACCGTTACAGAATGTGAAAATGTAAGTGGGGGAATTCCTGTTTTTACCGACGCACGTCAAAGTGTAGGAGCCGCGGCTTCAGCTGGCGCTCCAGGGACTTTAACCTATCCCATGTATCTGATTGACAAAATTTCTAATGAATATGTAGGAGTGAGTAGAAGCGGGGGAGTTGTAGGTCCTTTTGATCTTTGGCAATGGGGGCCGGATAATACCAATCCTTTTAGAAATGATGGTATAGGTGCGGCATTAAATATGCGCGCCTGGAACCCTACGAATCAAATGATCTTTTTTGATAAACTGGGAACCCGTTATACTGGCTGGAAACCTGATGGTACATTTACAGGCCCTTTCCCTCTCTCTCAGTGGGGGCCTCCATTTTCTGCAATTGGAGCTGGATTGGATGCATCTATCGGAAATCGGGAAATCGCTTGCCTCTTCAATTTGGAAGGGACAGAATATACCCTCTACGAATCAGGAACCTTTAGTTCACCAAGGCCTATCTCTGACTTTCAAATAAAAAGCCGGGAAGCCGCTTTAGAAATTCCCTTTAGTGCAGTTGGAGCATGTATGAGATTGGTATTGAATTCTGATAGGAATGTAGCCGCTATTTTCAACCTGGAAGGAGACAAATATGTGTACTACGACATGGATAGAAATGTGATTGTGGGTCCATTGGACCTTTAGCGGTTAGATGTAGTATGACGGTCGGGGCGAAGGTCCCGACCGTTTTTTATAGGGCCAGAATAAATTGCTGTAAAGTTTGGTCTTTGTCCAGTTTCAGCTTCTTCCTCAATCTATATCTTGCTTTGTTAACACTCTCTGGAGTTATATTTAATATTCCAGCTATTTCTTTGGATGAAAGGTTCATTTTCATCAAGGTGATCAAACGAATTTCATTACCCGTCAATTCTGAAAAGGCTCTTTTTATCTTCTCATCAAAATCTGTATAAACTTCCCGAAAGTATTTTTCAAAGTTCTCCCAATCATTGTCGGTCCGTAAATCATGATCTATAGATGCTACCAAAGAAGAAATGGCTTGAGTATCTTCTCCTTTTGTTTTTAGATTCCCTAAGGATTCTTTCAATCCCGTCAACAACTTGTTTTTTGAAACCAGATGCAAGGTGTGAGTAGTTAATTCCCGATGCTTAAATTCCAATTCTCTTTCCAACTCCTTTTTCTCTGCTTTCTGAATAAGTTGTTCGCGGATGGTCTTTTGTCGGTAAATGATTAGGGCTAAAATTCCGATTCCAAGAATGAGAGCTGATACTATCCAGAGATTTCTTATTTGAATTTTGTGTAATTCTGCAGCTTTTCTCAGGTTTTCATTTTCTTGTTTTTGAAGCAGGATTTCCTTTTCCTTTCGCTCTGTATCATAGATGATTTGCAGCTCATTCAACTTTCGAGCTTCCTGCGAATCATACAGACTATCTTTTATGCTAAGGTGCTTGTGCAAATATTCCTGCGCAAGTTTATCCATTCCCTTTCTGGCATATGCAGTTGAAACTGATTTGTAAACACCCATGCGGTGTTTGGGGCCAGCAGCTTTTTCTGCCAGAGCCTCTGAGCTTTTGATTTTCCTGAATCCATCCTCAATTTCTAATCCTTCCATCAACATTTCTCCAATTGCAATATCCAGATCAATAACCCAATAGTGGTAATCAACTTCTCTAAAAACTGTAATGGCCTTCTGTATATACTCCCGGGCTTTCGAATAATTCCCTTTCTTTTTTTCCAATAGGCCTAGCTGAGCCTGGTTTTCTGCTATCCGCAATGGAAACTGATTGGCTTCATGAAACTGCAGGCTTTTGCTGATGTAAATGTCAGCGGAATCAAATTGACGGGATGCCAAATAGGTAGTTCCGAGATTATGTTGAACCAGGGCAAGGAATTCCCAATCTTCTTTTGCCTTGTAAAGTTCAATGCATTTCTTGTACAGCTTCTTGGTACGGCCGTATTGCTTCAATTTATCCGTAATTGCTCCCATATAGGAGAGATTGTCTGCCCACCTGCCAGTATCTGCAATCTGTTCAAAATAGTTGGCGCACTGCTGGTAGTTTTCGAGTGCCAGCAAATTGTTCTCCAGATGATCGTGACAAAGCCCTGCCAGACTTCTCGCTTTAAATTCGAGATGTTCGAGTCCATACTGCTTACAAAAAATAGCCAGGGAATCGGCTTTTTTGACCGCCCATTGGAAGTCTTGCATATCATAATCAAGGCTGATTAGGTTTAGTTTTGCATTTACAAACTCAATGGTGTCATTTTCGCTTTTCCAGTAATTGAATACTTGCTTGTAAAATGGATATGCTTTATCAAGTTCTCCATGTTGATAAAACAATTCTCCCTGATGATAATCGATCTTTTGTTGAATATAAGGAGATCCATTTTTCCTGCTGATCTCCAGGGCATGGAAAAGCAAGGCACTGGAAAGAAGAGAATCTCCTTTTGCCAAAGAATACCGATACTCAAGAATGGCTAATACTTTGAGGGTATCGTCAGCTTCTTTTTCACTTGCTGTCAGTATGCTATCCAGTTTGACTGCATACTGTTGTGAGAAAAGAAGGGGAATGCTGATTAAAAGGATTAGGCTTAATAGAAATGTGCGTTTGTGTATCATGAACAGGTCTTACAAAAGAAGAACGTCCAAAGTAATGATTTTGAAAATCTTTGACAAACAGAAGCTTAGCTATTGAAAATCCTCGAAATTAAAAGTTTGAAACTGGATTTGCGCCCTTAACTATCCACATATCTGGGAGTCCCACTTGAAGCTTCTTTGATGGTCCCGAGATTTTTCCGGTAGATAAATTTGATCAGCCAGGGGGCAAATTTTGAGATAAAACTGAGACCTTTTCCAGCAAGAGAAAGGGTATAGGTATTTTTTCTTGCCTGAATCATATTCAGGATAATGTCAGCGACCTGTTCAGGGCTTTGCTTTTTTATTCCTTCTCTATTTTCGAGATAAATTCTTTGTCCATCAGAATCAAGAATAATTTTCTTAGGATCATTTTGGGTGAATCCCACATATGCGATTCCTATGTGGATGCCATCCGATTCGGTCTCAATTCTCAGGGATTCAGAAAAGGCGGTAAGGGCTTTTTTTGTAGCACTGTAGATAGAGTTATATGGAATGCCATAAAAGGATGCTATACTTGAAATGAAGATTATACTTCCCTTGCTTTCTTTTAAGCTTGAAAGGGCAGCTTTGCTGGGAAAAATCGAACCTAATAGGTTGATATTAGTGACCTTTTGAAATACATCGGGTGTCAAATCAGCAACCGGGCCTCGAGTGGCAGCACCCGCATTATTGATAAGGATATCCAATCTTCCAAAATGAGCTACGGTTTCTTTAAGCAGTCTTTCACAATCCTCCCAATTGCTGACATCTGCTGCAATAGGGAATACTTCATATCCTTTGGATTCCATTTCTGCAGCAGCAGAGTGTAATCGATCTGTGGTTCGACCATTGAGTACCACTTTGCATCCCGCCGCACCCAGGGCATGGGAAATGGCTTTGCCGATTCCCATACTGGAACCCGTTACGATAGCTACTTTGTTTTTGAGCGTCATTTAATCTAAGTAAGCGTTTTCTTTGAACCAATTATATGCATCGTTCACGGCTGTTTCCAGAGGAGTCTGGGGTAGATTTAATTCTTTTATAGCTTTTTCCGGTGAAAAATAATGTCCATCGCAGGCAATCCATGCCATGGGATAGCTGAGTTTTGGGGTTTTCCCTGTCAAACTTCCAAAGAGGGAGCCCATCCGGCCGGCAAATTTTACCAGGAAACTGGGTGCCTGAAATCCGGGTGCAGGTTTCCCAACGGTTTTGCAAATTCTGCTTAGGGCATCTTTATAAGATAGGTTTTCCCCTCCAAGAATATAGGCCTCTCCAATCTTCCCCATTGTAAGGGCATTGCAAATACCTGTTGCTACATCCTTTACGGCTACCCAGTTTTTCCCTCCGCTGGTATAAGAAGGGATACTTCCTTTGGCAGCTGCAACAATCATGGCTCCTGAACTGGGTTTGGAATCATAGGGACCAATCATGAAGGTTGGATTTACTACTATGCCGGGCAGGCCTTCTTTTTCAACCATCTCCATTACCTCCAACTGAGCCTGTCTCTTTGTATCTATATAATCCAGACCGTATTTGGCGGATTGGTACGGACTATCCTCTGTTCCGGCATTATCTATGGGGCCAAATCCATAAGAACTGGCACTGCCTACATAGATAAACCTTTCTACTTTATGGGCTAAAGCAGCTTTGGCTACATTTCGGGTGCCTTCGACATTGACTTTATGATAGATATCTCCCCTTGAGGGCCAAACGGAGGTTATTGCGGCCACATGGATAATGGCATCAGCTCCTGCACTGGCTTCCATCACTTTCTCTGCATCCAATAGATCACTGGCAACCTTCTCGATTTCCAGCCCTTCCAGGGTTTTCGAATCTCTTCCGGGCTGGACCATGGCCTTGACTTCATAGCCTCTTTCCAACAGTAATCTCACCAGATTACTACCCAACAAACCATCTGGTCCTGTGACAAATATCTTCTTCATAAATGATTGGTGTTCAAATTAGGAATTTTATTGCGAAATGTCGTTGTAATTCTCAGACTTCCCAGGGATATTTCATTCCCCAGCTTGCTCTTAGGCTGTCCATGCGCTTCATGATTCTTCGAGTTTCTGCCCAAGGCATCCATTCCGTTTCTTTTTTTTCAGCCAAAAGGGCCTCCATGATATAGATTGCCTGATACTGTAAACCAAAGCTTGCCAATTCAAATTTTGAATGCCTGCTTTCTCCTCCATGGATATCCAGAAAGGCCTCTTGTGCTTTCCAGAACATGGGCACCCTGATCTGACCTTTGGTACCAAGGATCAAAGCCTCTCTACCGGTTTCTCCAGTAAAGCATGAACTCAATTCGGCAATAGCTCCATTTTCGTATTCAAAGAGATAAATAGATTGTTCGTCAACACCGGTTTTTGCGAGCCTGGCCATAGTTTCAACCCGACTGGGTTCTTCACCAAATAGCATATAAGCCAGCGCAATAGGGTAGATGCCAATATCCAACAAAGCCCCTCCAGCCAATTCAGGATTATATTTTCTATTAAGAGGATCCCATTTTCCAAAAAAACCGAAATCTGCCCTCAGGTATTTTATTTCTCCGATCAATCCATCAGCTATCCATTTTCTGATTTCTACCCATGCTGGTATAAATCTGGTCCACATCGCTTCCATCAGAAATACGCCTTTTTCTTTGGCAGCATTCATGATCCGGTCTACTTGCATAAGATTTGTCGCGAGGGGTTTTTCTACCAGGACATTTTTGCCTGCATTGATACAGATCAGGGCATGTTCTTCATGAAAATTGTGAGTAGTGGCTACGTAAATGATATCCACTTCGGGATCATTTGCCAGCGACTCATAACTCTCATGTATATTGGGAACCTTGAAGTCCTGTGCGAAACTTGCTGCTCTTTGGGGATTGGAAGAAGCTACCGCTTGAATCTTTGCCTGGGGTAGTAATTGTAGTCCGTCGCTAAATTTTCGGGCGATGTTCCCGGGGCCGAGGATGCCCCATCGGATTTTTTGCATAAAAATGTGTTTATTGCCTCGCAAGATACTGAATTCATGGAACCTACTACTGCCTTTTTTACAAATGATGCGATCGTCTTCGGATTGCTGATGCTATGCCTCGCTTTTGTCTTCGTGACTTCCTCTAGCGAGAAGCCTGGATGGAAGAAATTTTATACCTATGTACCGGCTTTATTGTTGTGCTATTTTTTGCCGGCACTCCTGAACTGGCCTTTGGGCTTGATTGATGGCGAGTCTTCAAAATTGTACAATCCGGTCGCCTCTCGCTACCTATTACCAGCGAGTCTGGTTTTGTTGTGTATAAGCATTGATTTTAAAGGGATCATTAATCTCGGTCCTAAAGCACTTATCATGTTTTTTACGGCCACTGTCGGTATTATTTTAGGAGGCCCTATCGCATTATTGTTGATAGGTACTATTGCTCCTGATATCGTCGGGGTAAGTGATGCGGGAGAACTTTGGAGAGGTTTGTCAACCATTGCCGGAAGTTGGATCGGAGGGGGAGCTAATCAGACAGCCATGAAGGAAATATTTGAGGTAAGTGATAAGCTTTTTTCTTCTATGGTCGTCATTGATGTAGTTGTGGCGAATATTTGGATGGGATTTCTTCTGTATGGAGCCAATATTTCTGATAAAATCGATACCTGGTTCAAGGCTGATGCAAGTGCCATCAAAGACTTGAAACAAAGAGTAGAAGATTATCAAGCTGACATTGCCCGAAATCCTAGCACTACGGATTATTTCTTAATGATTGGTATTGCCTTTGGAGCGACAGCTTTATCCCATTGGGGATCAGATTTGATCGCACCCATTTTCCAGAATATAAATGAGAGCAGCAAAAGCCTCACAGATGCTTCTGGTGCCTTACTATATCCCAATGGTAAATTGGTAGAGTGGGGGATCAGTTCGATTATGTCAGGCTTCTTCTGGTTGATCGTGATTTCTACAACAGTAGGTCTTTTACTTTCATTTACCCGTGCCCGACAAGTTGAAGGAGCAGGCGCCTCCAAAATAGGAAGTGTATTTATCTATATCCTGGTTGCCACTATCGGAATGAAAATGAATATCGGAGAAGTTTTCAATAATCTGGATGCTTTTGCGATTGGATTGGTCTGGATGCTTGTTCATGTGAGTCTCCTCTTATTTGTGGGGAAACTGATCAAGGCGCCATTTTTCTTTACCGCTGTAGGAAGCCAGGCCAATGTGGGAGGTGCTGCATCCGCTCCGGTTGTGGCTTCAGCCTTTAGTCCGGCTCTGGCACCAGTTGGAGTTTTGATGGCAGTACTGGGCTATGCACTTGGAACTTATGGAGCCATCATTTGTGCGACCCTGATGCAATGGGCTTCCTAGTCTATGGACTTTCTCCCCTTTCATGAGGTGAAAAATCACAAAGAGGTAGTTATTGTAGATAGCTATTTCAAAGGAAGAATTATGCTTTCTCATTGGAGAGGGGCAGCTGTCCCGGATGGGTTGGCCGATGATAGCAGTACAGGGATTGTGTTGAATGCAATTAAGGCTGGACATGCTTCTATACACTTGCCTTTCGTCAGCAATAACCATTTTGATATAGATGGTTTTTTGGGAATCTGGGCGCTGAAAAATCCAAAGCTGGCATTGGAATATGAAGATCTCCTAAGAGAGGCGGCCCTTATCGGTGATTTTCGGGAATGGAAAACAGAACATTCGATTTCAACCGAAGCCCTCAAACTATGTTGCTGGATAAATTCCGTAGAGAGAGAAATCTTTTATGAACCTTTTGGAGAAAAAGATGAGGCGACTTCTTGTGTGCCTAAGTATGACTATTTCCTTCCGAGACTAGCAGCTTTTTTATTGAATCCTGATCGCTTTAAGGATGAATGGACAAATGAATTTCATCAGATCCTTGAACAGCAAAAGGTATTAAAAAGTAAGGGGAATATCGAAAGACTGGATGATATCCATCTCCAAACGGTCTCCTGCCCTGAACCCATACATTATTATGTGCTTTTTCAGGATAGTTCGGGTATGGATATGGTCCTCAGTCTTTATGAAGGGAATCGATACGAACTTGAGTATAAGTATGTATCCTGGGTCGATACTGCAGATAGACATCTATTTCCCCGCCTGCCTTTTGAGCCCTTAGCTGAAAAATTAAACAAGCTGGAAGCAAATCCCTACGAATGGGAATTCGATAGCATCATGGATACCGGACCTATGCTGAGATTGAATAAAAAGGGCCTGACAAAGGCAGAAAGATTTGCGCATCCATTCAATCGGAAGATCTATGCATCTTCCATTCCTCCTGAAGAATTTCGTTCCTTGGTAATTAGCTACTACCGAGAAGCACTTTCAGGAATTGAGGCCAGGAAATCCTGGAGCTGGAAAGAAATGAGGGAAGTAATTAGCGAATCCTGACTTTTTGCCCAATTTTCAAATTCCTTCCGATACCACTATTCAGGTTTTTAAGTGATTCAATGCTCACATTGTAGCGATTGGAAATGCCCCAGAGCGTATCTCCACTTCTCACTGTATGGTAACTGGCATTCTTGGAATAAGAAGCTGTTGCGCCACTGGTACGTCGTTTCGCAGGTCTGGCTCCCGCTTGCTCTGCTACGCTTTTGCTGGAATAGATTTTCAGCCGCTGTCCTACTTTGATACGATATCTGTAGAGATTGTTCCAATAGGCAATTTGCCGGGCAGAAACATGATATTTTTCCGCAATAGAACCTACTACATCTCCTGTTCGAACGGTATAATAAACGAGTGTTTTCCCTTTGGGAGGTTGAGGATTGACATATTTACTCGCAGAGGAGGAACTCTTACTCGCTACCTTGGGAATGTATTGATCCCTCTTTTTCCCGTATTTATCCCGAATGCTTCTCTCATTGCTTGCAAAATAATTGGCAACCTTGGGAGTCGCTCGGAGCATATAGGAATTAGAAGTATAGGGAATCCTATCGAGTTTTAGCTCAGGATTCATGATTTGCAGGGTATTGAGATCTTCTCCGGTTAGGGTAGCGATCTCATTTAAGGTAATATCAAGTCTGTTGAGGTGAAGGGTATCCTGATGGAGAGAAAAATCTACATAAACCGGGTAGATATTATGCTCTGCAGAATGCTCAAATACATAGGTCGCTGCGATAAAAGCAGGAACATATCCCCGAGTTTCTCTGGGAAGCCATGCACGAATCTCCCAGAAATTTCTTTTTCCTCCAGATCTTCTAATGGCTTTCCTCACATTGCCGATTCCACAATTGTAGGAAGCAATGGCCAAAAGCCAGTCCCCAAATTCTTTATAGGCATCCTTGAGGTATTTAGTCGCTGCTATGGTAGCTTTGGTAGGATCTCTCCTTTCATCCACAAAAGAATTGACTTTCAATCCATATTGTTTGCCGGTATACAGCATAAACTGCCAGAGGCCTGTTGCGCCAACTCTTGAGCGAGCATGAGGATTTAGCGCACTTTCAACAACCGGAAGATATTTGAGTTCCATCGGCATATTTTCCTTGTCGAGATATTCTTCAAAAATGGGAAAATATACCCTGCCCAATCCCATCATTCTTGCCACCTGGTCTCTTCTTTTAACGGCATATACTTCTATGTATCTGGCAACATACTGATTGTAATCCATTGGGATTACCGTGGGAAGGTCATATAATTTTTGCTCGTAATATTTAGGGCTAAATCTCGGGACATCATCTGAACGATAATTCTTAACATTTTGCAATAAGGTATCGTAAGTGTCTCCTTTAGCTTCTTCAAATCGGTAGGAACGGGAAAATCGGTTGAGTTGATTTTCTATGGGTTTCCCTTCCTCGAGATCTATGAAAGAAGAGCCTTTTGTCTCAGTTTGAAGATCCTTCTGTTCTTTATCTTTTTTGTTTTCAGGGTCGGATTGAGCAAGTGAAAATGAGCATGTAATACAAAGGAACAGTAGAAAGCTGATCGATCTCTTCATCCCGATTCTGGTTTGGATTTGCAGGCCTGCAATTTGGCTTGTGAAATTTCCCCGGCCTTTCAGGAAATCCTTTTATAGAACGCATACAATATACAAATATTCTTGCGTCAAGGGTAAAGCTAAATAAGAATTTAGGATAAATTACAGCTGAAGGCTGGGGGCTGCATGTTGGGCCATACATACATTTGCAAAAGCTAGCAATTCGGCTTCCTGAAAGCTATTAGCCATTAATTGCAAGCCAAAGGGTTTTTGATTGGAATGCAGACCTAATGGGAGCGATAAGGCAGGCATACCGGCCAAATTTGCATGTACAGTAAAGATGTCCGCCAGAAACATCTCTATCGGATCATCTATTTTCTCTCCAATTTTAAAAGCAGTACTAGGACTGGTCGGGCTAAAGAGGAAATCACATTTCTTGAAGATTTCTTCTGTTTTTTCCCGGATCAACCTCCGGACTTTCATAGCCTGTGTATAATAGGCATCATAATATCCAGCAGAAAGGACAAAAGTACCCAGGAGAATCCTGCGTTGAACTTCTTCTCCAAATCCTTCACTTCGACTTTTTCTGTAGAGATCTTCCAGCTTTTCCGAATCCTTGCTTCTATGCCCATACCGTATTCCGTCATATCTGGACAGATTTGAAGAAGCTTCCGCGGTTGTGAGGATATAGTAACAGGGAACGAGGTATTCCAGCAGAGGAAATTCAATTTCAATCAATTCATGTCCCTGCTCTTTCCAGGAAGCTATAAGTTCAAGCTTTCTCTTTTTTATCTCCGGATCAAGTCCTTCACTTTCAAGGACTTCTTTGAGATAGCCTATTTTATATTTCTTGTCAGTAGTTTGCTTGCATCCTTCAGCATAGGCCGGCACTTCTTTGGAACTACTGGTATTATCCTGGGGGTCGTTGCCGGCCATGATTTCCAAAATCAGGGCAGCATCTTCAACGGAATTTGTTATTGGACCTATTTGATCAAAAGAAGAAGCGTAAGCAATCAAGCCCCAGCGAGAAACTCTCCCGTAGGTGGGCTTTACTCCGACAACCCCACATAATCCGGCAGGCTGCCTGACTGAACCTCCTGTATCTGATCCTAGGGAGGCATGGCATAAGCCAGCCGCAACGGCAGCAGCAGAGGCACCACTGGAACCACCGGGAACAGAATCCGGGCTCCAGGGATTTCTCACAGGACCATAACAGGAATTTTCATTGGATGAACCCATGGCAAATTCATCGCAGCTTTGGCGACCAATGATGATGGCATCTTCATCCAACAATTTTTGTACAGCTGTGGAGGTAAAGAGCGATTCAAAACCTTCGAGAATTCGGGAAGAGGCTGTTAAGGTATGCCCTTTATAGCAGAGCACATCTTTAATTCCCAATACTAAACCTGCCAGACGACCGGCAGTTCCCTTGGCAATCTTCTGATCGATTTTGGCTGCCTTTTGACGCGCTTCTTCCTCAAATACCTCAACAAAGATATTGAGGGACTCTTGGTTTTCGATGCGGCCTAAATACACATCTACCAGTTCCTTACATGATAAAGAACCGGTAGCTATTTCCTGCTGAATCTCACTCAGCTTATGGAATCGTTTCACTATATGTTTTAGAGTAAGAGAGCATGCTGGAAAGCAAACTCAATTTTTACATGCTCCAAAATATCAGAAATGCTATGCTTCCTGGTTTGGATCAATTCTTTTGGCTTCTGTATCGATCTCTCTTTTGATCTCTTTAGAAGCATCTTTGAATTCGCGGATACCTTTACCCAGGCCACGTGCCAGTTCAGGAATCTTCTTGGCTCCAAAGAGAAGAAGGATCGCGAACAGAATAAGAAGCATCTCGGGTCCACCGGGCAAGCCTACCAACAATATACTAGCTAATGACATATCTTTTTTGTTTTAACGATGTCTAATTTACGATTTTCTCACATATCTCGGCTTTACTGAATACGTAAATTCGAAACCTCTGGGCCTTCTATGTAAGATTTCTTATACAAAGATAAAAGTTTTGTATAGGTAACAAAGCCTAAAATAGCGAATTCTTTCCTAAAACTTCTGCTATATCAGCTGTATTTTCCTTCCACTTTCTATGGATTCTTTGATTTTATCGACGATGATGAGATCTTTCAGGCCTTCTTCCCCGCTCACCCGTGATACTTTATCCTCTTGAACACAAATCGAGAAATCATCCATTTGTTTGGCTTGTTGGACAACATCTTCAAATTCCATTTTGCCTTCGCTGGTAATTCCGTCTGTGCCTGTTCCATTGAATGATGGATTTAATTCAAACCAACCTCTTTCTGAAGCTGCTCTGAAGCGATCCAGATAATATCCATAACTAGTGGAAATATTTGCCAGGGCTCCACTGGGAAACTCCAATTGAAAGTTGATAGACTCATAGATACCCTTGTAGATATCGGGGGCAGTATTATATCCCTGAGCCGTAACTGAAATGGGTTCTTCTCCGGTAATGTATCTGGCAGCCTGCAAAGGGTATACCCCCAAATCCATGATTGCTCCTCCGCCTCCCAGCTTTGCATCCAACCTCCAGAGTTGGGTATTTCTTACCCTGAATCCTAATCCCCCTTCCATAAATCGAACTTTGCCGAATACTTCCTCTTGCCCCAGGCGCATGGCTTCCTGATGATGCTTTTCGAAATGGAGGCGATATCCAATAGAGAGTTTTACTCCTGCTTTTTTGCATGCAGCAATCATTTGCCGGCATTCCTCCGCATTCAAAGCCATGGGTTTTTCACAAATTACATGTTTGCCGGCTTCGGCAGCCTTTATGGTATATTCTGCGTGCAGGGCATTAGGAAGAACTACATATACAATATCGATGTCCTCATTATCTGCGATCTGGCCAAAGGTCTCATAATTATAAATATTCTTTTGGGGAATGTTGAAATCCTTTTTCCACTTCTCAGCTTTTGCAGGAGTACCTGTAACAATGCCTGCAAGATGACAATTTTGAGTAGAGGCGAATGCAGGAGCAAGAGCGTTCGTAGCATAATTTCCCAATCCCACCAGCGCTATTCCCAGGCTTTTTCTTTGGGATTCATTGTTTGCGCAAGCTATAGCGGGTAAACCGCTTAGTATTGCAGCAGAGCCTAAACTTATCTGTCTCAGGCTCTTTCTTCGGTTGAGTTTATATAGATCCATATAATAAAGCTTGTTTCAGATAGGTCGTAAGAGAAAGGGAAAGCTTACGCCTGCTTTTCATTTAAATGAAAATTTTTCCTGATACAGCTGCTTGTCGAGATTGCTGATGAAGCGCTGATCACCCACTTTCAATCGGATGATATTGGTTTGGCTGTCGAATAATTCCAGTAAGACCTTACTGCTTAGGTTTAGCTCTCTGGGTTTACATTCTGCTTCTGCCTGAAAATAAATCCAGCATGCGTCTTCCCGAAATTCTTTTTTGATAAATTGAAGAGATAGGGCTTTCCGGGCAATTGAAAGAATGACTTTCTCCTGAATGTATCTGTCAATGGCCATATCGGCTCCCTCTATTTCTTTTTGGGTGTCGAGTAAAAATCGGGGATGACCGGCATTCACTAAGGCATCTTCCAGATCATTAGTGAAAACCTTGATCTTGATATCAAATTTTCCCCAGTCCTTATCAAAACGAATATCATGAATGGATACATAAAATGCATGCCTGGGGATAAAAGATTGGCTTATGAAAAAAAGACATAGAAACCCAAATGGCAATAAAAAGCTTCTTGATCCCTTAATTCGCCTACTTCTCATATTTATCTATAAGGTAAATGATAGCTGCCAGGGAAGCAGAACCCAATAGAAGTTCCCGTCTGTTTACGGTTTCAAATACGTCCGTCTCCGAATGATGATAGTCGAAGGTTCTTTGAGGATCTACATTTAATCCCATCATAGGAACCTCCATATCTCGATGGATAGGACCCACATCAACTCCTCCTCCTCCTTTATTGATATAACTGATGGTATTTTGGGGGAATAAAGGCAACCAGGATCTGAATCGCTCCAGCATATCATCCGGACCAGAAAGGCCAAATCCTCTGGGACTGAATCCTCCTGCATCACTTTCAATAGCGATAAGATGTTTCTCCTGATTTTCTTGAGCCAGGTCCGAATACTTTTGTCCTCCGCGTGTACCATTTTCCTCATTCATAAACAAGACAGCGCGGATTGTATGTTTGGGCTTGATATCGAGCTTTTTCAATATGTGAAGAGCTTCTATAGAATGGATACATCCGGCGGCATCATCGTGTGCACCTTCTCCTACATCCCAACTATCCAGATGTCCACCTACGGTTATAATCTTGTCGGAAATCGAACCCTGGAGTTCACCGACTACATTATGAGAAGGCGCATCCTCAAACCATTGACTATGGATAGCCAGTTCAAGTTTGAGTCCCGGATCATCTTTCAGGGCTTTGGCCAATTTTATAGCTGATTGTACACCGAGGGCAGCAGCTGGAATCTTATCCTGATCCTCTGCATAACGCAAAGCACCTGTATGAGGGGCATCATCAAATGCAGAGCTGGCAGACCTCATGATAATCGCACTTGCTCCATATTTAGCAGCTCGGGATGCCCCTTGCGATCTTTGATCTACAACCCCGCCATATCCGGCTCCTGTATTGATATTTCTTTGATCGAAAGCTCTATTGTAAAAGACGATTTTTCCTTTTACTCCGCTTTCTCCCAAATCATCGACTTCATCTAAAGAAAAGACTTCTACTACTTCCGACTGTAAACCTTCCGGAGGAGTTGCAACAGAACCTCCAATTGCCAGAACGGCTAATTCATCTCCCCCCACAATCCTTGCATGCTCCTTTTTGCCTCGCTCCCAATGGGGAACCATGACGTCCTGGAGGAAAACTTTGTCAAACTTCAATTCTTCCATCAAGGCTTTTCCCCAGCTTACGGCATTAGCAGCTTCTTCTGACCCACTCAACCTGGGACCTATATCTTTACACAATTCTTCCATCCAGACATATCCGTTTCCATTCGCCAGCGCTTCATCGAAGATGGATCGAATCACTTTTAAATCTTCTTCATTAAGATGGGAGGAAGGAGCGTTTCTGGGAGCATTTTGGCAGGAAAAGCCAGCTAGTAGAAGTATCCCCAATAAATTGAGTTTGAGTGTAGCAATTTTCATTAGATCCTGATTTTGGACTATTTAATATACTATTTTTCCCTTTATTCTTTGGTTTTGGCGTAAATTGATTGCTGAACTTTTGGGCAAATATCCTATGAAGCTAATATTAGGCCTTTTCTATTTATCACTCTTCTTATCTCCTGAACATGCCTTTTATGTCAGTATAACTGATATTTCCTATCAGGAAAATAAGCAGGACCTTGAGGTGCAGATCAAAATTTTTACAGATGATCTGGAAGATGCTGTTCGTTCTACTTTGGGAAAGATCGTTAAGCTTCAGGATGGAATTAATGAGGAAGAAGCTTCTTTAGTTCATCAATACCTCCTGGAGAAAGTAGAAATTCTTATGGACGGGAAAGCTCCAGATATCCGTATGCATTCTTGTCAAATAGAAGGAGATGCTGTTTTCTCCATTTATAGAGGCAAGATGGATTTCAGACCTAAAGTGATCGATATTTCCAATACCATCCTTATTGATCTTTTTCCCACCCAGAACAATATCATTCGGCTCAAAGGAAGCGCAGCCAGCGGTCTTTTGAAACTGGATAAAAAGAAAACTTCTGGAATTATAGCTTTTTAAGTCCTATTTCTTCATAATCTCCATTACTCCAGCACTCATAGCCGTAATGCCTGTTCGGATGCTTTCTGTGGGATCGGGATAGTAAAAGGGAGAATGCAAACCGGGTACATGTCCTTCTTCTTCCATCTTTTTCATTCTGTCAGCTTCTACCGTTCCGAGATTAAACATAAAAGTCGGAACCTTTTCTTTTGTATTGTGGAATTGAGAGAAATCTTCTCCACCCATTACAGGGGGCGTCTGGATCACTTTATCTTTCCCTAGCGCTTCGATAAATCCAGGTAAGGTCTTTTCAACCAGGCTGGGATCATTATAGGTAGCAGGTGTAGAATTAAAGGTGAAATCCATCTCGGGATATTTTTCTGGTGGAAGTCCAAAGGCCATGGCATTTCCATCACAAATTTCTTTGATTCTTTTGAGCATCTGATCTCGAACCTCCTTTTTATAAGAACGAAGGGTGAGCTGTAACTCTACCTGATCAGGAATGATGTTTCCACGTGTACCTCCATGTATAGCGCCAACTGTAACCACGCCAGCATCCGTGGGGGTAACATTTCTTGAGATGATGGTCTGTAAATCCATGATAATGGTGGAAGCTAATACTACGGGATCAACCGTTGTATGCGGGTAAGCCCCGTGTCCTCCTTCTCCAAAAATCTTTAAACTTACCATATCTACACTTGCCAACGCATAACCGGGACAATATCCAATAGTACCTGTTTCCATTTTTGCATTGCAGTGAAGGGCAATTCCGTAATCCGGTACGCCAAATCTTTCATATAAACCATCCTCCAGCATGGCTTTGGCTCCCGCACCAATCTCTTCCGCTGGTTGGGCTATCATCATCAGGGTTCCCTTCCAGGAATCTTTCATTTCTATAAGGGTTTTTGCCGTACCTGCCCATACTGCCATATGCATATCATGTCCGCAAGCATGCATGACTCCACTCTCCAAACCGTCATCAGTCTTGGCTGTAACTTTACTAGCCCATTCTATAGGAGTTTGTTCATTGATGGGTAAGGCATCTGTATCGGTTCTGATCAAAACGGTAGGACCTTCCCCATTTTTCAACATAGCAACTACGCCATGGCCTCCCACATTTTCCGTAACCTCATAGCCTAATTTGCGAACATGCTCCGCCAATGTCTTTCCACTTTCTTGCTCGTGCAAAGATAATTCGGGATGGGAATGGAGATGCTTGTAGAGTTTCTCAATTGCCGGAACTTCCTTGTCAACCAAATCTTTCAGTTTATCCATGCGTTCTGGCTCAGAGTCCATCGCAATCAGGAGAGGCAAAATGAATAGGGAGGATATGAATAGTAGTCGCTTCATGTTACAGAGTGAGTTAAATCAATAGGGAATTATAGATAAATATCCTTATTTGCAAAATAGTAGCTAGAAAATATTTTGACAATTCGGGAATAATCTCCTCTTATTATTTGTCTAAATGCTATGTACGGATAAAAAAAATGTCCAAAATCTAAACTTTGTGTCGGTTTCTGAGTACAATAGAGATACGACTAACACGACTACGGCATGAAATCTTTATTTCTCTACACGTTTCTACTTTCTTTTTTGCTTTTTCCGCTAGGAGTCAATACGATTAAAGCGGCTGATTATCAGGAAGGAAACAAAATTTTGAAGTCTAAAACTGTTGATCCTGAAAAGAATAATGGAGAAGGCCAGGGAGGGGAAGGAGAAGGTGAAGAGGACGAAAGACAGGACAAAAAGAAGACGAAGGAAAAAGAAAATCAGAAAAAAGCTAAAATCGCTAAGAATGATGATAGCTCTTTCGGAATGCTAAAAGATTTATTCCAAAGTACCTTTGATTACTTTTATGCTCCAGATAGCACAAAATCAGAGGAAATAGGAAAACAAAGATAAACGGAACAAATTCCATGACAAAAAGCCTGACGATTGAGTCGGGCTTTTTCTGTTTTCATAATTCCAGATAAAAGAAAAGGCCTGCTACTAAAACAGGCCTTTTCTTTTTATACTTTTATCCATTTAATATGGATACGAACTATCCTCGGGTTTGGGTGGACGGGGTCGAGGTCCATCGGAAGAGAAGATCCTCTTAATGAAGTAAAAAGCCAGGAAGAGAATTCCTGCCCAACCGATGATTAGAATGACAGCCCCCAGGGTTTCATTTCCATTACAGGATACACTACAAGCCAAAGCTACAACCAGCATCCCCAGGCCTATCGCCAAAGCAATGGTCAATATCGTCAGCAGAACTTTTGCTCCAGTACCGGTTTCTCCTTTCTTTCTTCTGGCTTTGAGGTCTTTTAATTCTGTTTTGATCAGTTTCCTCAATTCCTTGAATTGTTTCTTCATTTGTTTTCTCAGCTCTTTGGGAGTCAAAGAGCTGGGAGCTTCTTCCAGATTCTTTGGATGGACGCTGGAAGTAAAATGAATACTTGAATGTTCACTCTGCGAATCTAGCTGTTCGGTATTTATAGAAAGTTCCGGATCTGTCCAGACTTCAGCAGCTCTTCGATTGGCCAGAAAGACGACCATAAGAGCCCCACAAAAGAAGATCAAAAAGTCGAGGGCTTTTCTTTTTCTGAAATTTCTACTTGATCCAGCTTTGAAAGTCTTTTTACGTGGATAAAGCAGAATTCCACTTATTGAAATTAAACTGAAAATGACAGCCAGAGGATATGGGAAAATGATATCATGGGCAAATAGATAAAGGCCTCCATAATAATGGATCCCTACACTAATGATGGTCGCAAAGGTTATAAGTAATCGGGCGCTTATCGGATTGATTTTTGCCCATTTAGATGCCTGGTATAGGATTTTCATGTGTGTAGTATGTTAGTAGCGTTTGACAATATAATTGACGCTCCTTCCAAATCAAAACATACCGAAATATTTAGTTCAGAGAAGATTCTTTAGTCTAAGGTTTCATAAATCCATCGATACTGTTTCTAAATGCAGCTTTTGCCTCGATGAATGGGAAATGCCCGCATTGGGAAAGTACGCTGAGCTGCGAAGCTTCAATCTGCTCTGCAATTCTTTCGATAGCAGCGAGAGGAGTGGCATCTACGTCACCATGAAGCAATAGGGTAGGTGCCTTAATTTTTGATAATTCTTCATATAGATCATAAGCTTGTAGGTCTGGGAGGAGATACATCAGTTTCCCTTGCCTTTCTCTATAAGCTTCCGGGAAAAATAATTGCAGGCTATCCAGGTATTCCCGATGAAAGAAGGAGGGGGCAAAATTTAGCTTGAAAACCTTTAAAAAGGCTTCTTCCTCCTGATTTTTAAATGCATCACTCTGCATAAGCTCTTGCAGGGCCAAGGCATCCGCTTCGAGCCTCCTTTTTTGGAGATTCTCCGCAGCTGTAGCTTCATAGGACTTATTTGCAGCAACTGTATTTACCAGGATCAAACGCTTTAAGCGGTCGGGATAAGTTTTTGCATACCACATCGCTAATAAGCCTCCCCAGGAATGAGCGAGGATATTCACTTTCTCCAAAGAAAAATGTTGCCTGATGGCTTCTATATCTTCCACCATGAGCTGCATATTCATCTGACTGCTGTCAAGATCATAAGATGACTTACCCGCTGCTCTTTGGTCAAAATAAATGAGACGATAGGAATCGGCCAATTCATCCATATGGGGGAGAAAATAAGAATGATCCATACCCGGACCGCCGTGAACCACCAGAATGGGTTCTCCTTTTCCTATACTCCGATAATAAATAGAAGCTCCTTGATGTTCTATAGTTCCACTATCTATCTCCTTTTTCTGTTTTGTGGATTGCTCATCCTCAGAAGCAGTTTCTTTGCAGGAAATTGAGAAGAGGAGGAAAATATAAAATATTAATTGAGCGGCTCTCATAAATGATATGTCGGGAGTAGATAAAAAATTAATATAAGCAAAGAAGGAGGATAAGTCCTGCACTCTTTGTCATAAATTTCGAAAACCTATATATTCGAAACATAATCTAAACCTAATAAAATAAACCAAAACTGATGTTGAGACTACTTATACTTATCGCCATTTGTTCTCTGGGTTTTTCCGGTCTTTATGGACAGGATTGGAAAAGGGACAAACAAGATCCACGCGCTACAGAATTGTGGGAACCCGTTCCTCCTAAAGTAACTCCCGGTGAAGGCACTGCTGCCCCTTCGGATGCAATTGTATTATTTGATGGAAGTAGTTTGGACGGCTGGGAAACCACAAATGGGAAAGCTGCCGGATGGAGCCTGGAAGATGGTGCCATGACAGTGAAAAGAGGAACTGGGAGCATTCGCACAAAGCAGGGATTTGGTAGTTGTCAATTGCATATCGAGTGGAGGTCTCCTACTGAGATTGTAGGAGAAGGTCAGGGAAGAGGCAATAGTGGGGTTTTTCTCATGAGTACCTATGAAGTACAGGTCCTGGACTCCTATGAAAGCCGCACCTATTCCAATGGACAGGCTGGTAGTGTTTACAAACAATTTATTCCCCTGGTAAATGCCACGAAAGCTCCGGGAGAATGGCAGACCTATGATATTATCTTCATGGCTCCTATTTTCAATGAGAAAGGAGCCGTAATCAGGCCCGCATCTGTAACGGTACTTCATAATGGAGTTCTGGTTCAGAACCATTCTGTATTGAGAGGCCATACTCCTTATAAAGGTTTGCCTGCATACACCAAGCATGCTGACAAACTTCCCATTATGCTGCAGGATCATGGAAATCCGGTGAGCTATAGAAATATCTGGATAAGAGAATTATAAACTCAAAATAAACAAGAGAAACAGGTGAAAAAGTTAATTGCTAGTATTCTAACTACATTCTTTTTTCTTACTGCCATCCATGCGCAAGGAAGCTATGCCTTTGCTGAAGGATCTGAAGTCAAGGTTGACGGAAGCTCTACGGTCAGCGACTGGTCAGTTCCGGTAAAGCAATTGGAAGGCAAAATGGCCTTGAGTGAAGGCTTTAGTGGTAAGGAGGGAGAGGAAGTCAAAGACATCCTCATTGTAATGGAGGTCAAAAGTATGGAAGGAAGAGGACCAGATATGAATGAGAAGATCTTCAAGGCTTTTAAAGCCGAAGAATTCCCACAGATTATTTTTGAGTCTGCTTCAGCCAAATGCATGCAAACAAGTGAAGGAAGCTTCAAGCTTTCCAGTACAGGTAGCCTGAAAATGGCTGGTCAAAGTAAAGAAATTGTCCTTTTGCTTGAAGGTAAAAAAGCAGAAAAAGGCTTTGAGTTCTGGGGGAGCCATACGCTGGATATGACGGCTTATGGAATGGAACCTCCAACGGCTTTCTTTGGAAGTCTGGAAGTAGAAAAAGAAGTAACTGTAATTTTTAAAATACTGGTAAATACATGAATCTGATAAGCAAAGCCGTATTTTTTCTGGGACTGGTACTGACCAGTTTGTGTTTGAGCCTATATGGGCAAGAATCAGCTGATCTTGAGATCAGAGAGGATACAATAACCGGAACAGATGTTACCTTTAAATTGGTGCATATACCTGCGGGTAGTTTTATGATGGGAAGTCCTGAAGGTGAAGTGAAGCGAGAAGCGGATGAGGGACCTCAAAAAGAGGTAAAAGTGGAAGCCTTTTGGATGGGGATGTATGAAGTTACCTTTGACGAATACGATATATTCAGAGATCGTGAGAAAGATCAGGACATCACCCATGCTGATGGGAGAGTTTATGAAGCAGATGGAGCTTCTCGTCCAAGTCCTCCATATGAGGATCCTACTTTTGGTATGGGGAAATACGGATTTCCTGCAGGCTCGATGACCCAATATGCTGCCTTGAAGTATTGTAAATGGTTGTATGACAAAACCGGCATTTTTTACCGACTTCCAACGGAAGCCGAATGGGAATATGCCTGTCGAGCCGGAACTACAACTGCTTATTCTTTTGGAGATGATGCTACAGAAATAGGAGACTATGCCTGGTATTATGAAAATAGCGATGGAAGCTATCATAAAGTTGGCGAAAAGAAACCCAATGCCTGGGGATTATATGATATGTTGGGAAATGTTGGTGAATGGACCCTGGATCAATACCAGGCTGACTTTATTAGCAATATGGAGGCAGGAACGGAATCTCCCTGGGCCAGGCCTACAAAATTGCATCCGCGTACAGTTAAGGGAGGAAGCTATGATGATGATCCGGAATATTTACGTTCGGCCGAAAGATTGGAATCTTCCATGAACTGGAAAAGAAGAGATCCTCAATTGCCCAAAAGTTTCTGGTGGAATACGGATTCTCCTTTTATTGGATTTCGTATCATTCGCCCGGCGGTCCAACCATCTGAAGAAGAAATTAAAAAATTCTGGAAGATGACTTTGGACGAATAAATTAAGCTGATTCTCCTGAGGGAGAATTAAAAAAATAATTAATGCTGTATCAGACTGTTTATTCGGTTGATACAGCATTTTTTCTGTCCTAAAGTCTGATAGGAAATTTTCTGTCAAGCAATATTCGGAGTGACCTTTCTCATAAAAAGCTGTCCAATAAAATAAAAATAAGATAGCTGTAAATTCTGGAAACGAGCCTGGAAAGGTCTTTTTGATCAATTAAATGACTATTTTTGATTGAATACAAGTTTAAACTATCAAAATATTTCAATTCTGAGGATTTGTTGCTTACTTAAGTTTTCTATTACTATCTCCCATAATTTATGGGTTCTTGAATTATAATTGGGATTTATCTAAATTATGTCGTCTACTCTACGCATTCTCTATCTGGGAGTTATTCTCCTATTCATTTCTTCTTCTTCATGGGGCCAAAATTGGCAAAGCCTAAGCAGTGCATCTGATGCCAGATGGCTAGCAGGTGGTTTAAGATTGGAAGATAAATTTTATGTCCTTTCCGGCTTCACGCTTATCAACAACAAAGAGTTCATTGTGAATTCTCTGGAGGTCTATGATATTAGCAATGATGCATGGACTTCTCTGACTCCCATGCCGATCTCTAAGTATGAGACCGATCCTACAGAAGCTGGAGTTACTCATACAACAAATGTACTGGTTAGTGATACCATTTGGGTCTTGGGCGGAAGAACCGGAAAAAACCCGGGTCCTGTTACCGAAGAGGTCTGGCTATATGATATCAAAACAGATAATTGGAGTGCAGGTCCTGATTTGCCGATTCCGTTGGCGAATGGTTATTGTGTGAATATTGGAAGAACTTTACATTATATCGGGGGCTTTTTCAATGCGTGTACGGGCATGTCTTATAAGCATTACACCTTTGATATTGATGCCTGGCTGGCTGATCCTGTGAATGCTAAATGGGAGGATTATAGAGCTCCATTACCAGAAGGCAAAGCTCATTTAAGCGTAGTTGCCCTGGGAGGGAAAATTTATGCTTTTGCAGGCGAACTTAATCATGATTGTTGCCCCGGTTCTCCGGTTTATCCTCCTTGTCGGGAAGATCAAAAAGACGGCTATGTATACGACTTAGAAACGGATGTATGGACTCCACTTCCTGATTTGCCTTACATCCGATCTCATGCGGAATTGAACAGCTTTGCCCTGGATGGAAAAGTGTATCAGGTGGGTTCTGAAACGGGGGTAACCACTTCAAAAACTACCCTGGTATATGACCCCGCTTTAGGTACATGGTCTGAGGAAGCTAGCTGGGAATTCCCCAATACCATTCATTTGCCTGCGGTTACTGTATATAAAGATAGTTTGATTGTTTCGCATGGAGGAAATCCTTCCCGAGGTGTATCCTCTACTATTACGCAATATACCCAGATTAACCGCTCACCAGTCTATGAATTGGGCTGGGGGAAAGATACCCTGGACTTCTGGGTCTATCAGGGTTTATCAGCCAAACAAAAGGTACTGGCATGGACACTTTCTGCTAAACTTTTAGCCAATCTTAATTCGGAAACAACTACTTCCTGGTTATCTGCTCCGGCAACTATTAATTTGGATGTAACAGCTTCAAAGATTCCCGTAGAAGTGAATAGCTCAGGCCTTGCTTCAGGAACATATTATAGCAATTTGATTCTGAGTGGAAATGGTGAAGATGTAGTAGATCCTTCCATAAGTGTTCCTTTCAGCCCGGATACCATTGTAGTAAAGTTGACGGTTGGTCCTTCTCCGGATGGCGTACTTCTGATGGAGCAGGAAGGCAGCTGTGAAGAAATAGAATTGGGGACTACAGCTACTATACCTGTTAAGGTATTTACCCCGGGTGCCACGCCTATTTCTCTGACTGCTTCATCTTTGTCAGATGCAAGTTTTAATCTGGCTAATCCCCTGCCTGCTACGCTCCCTGCAAATGGAGAAGCGCTTGTGGATATAAACTTTAGCCCTACAGCGACGGGAAATTTTTCTCCAACTTTCAATATCAATCATTCAGGTAGCGGTGCTAGTTCCAGTGTCGTCCTGAATTGTGAAGCGATACCGCCTTGTGTAGATCCTCCCAATTGGGTGGATGTTCCACTGGGTACGCCAACTATCCCCGGCAGCGCCTGTCAGACTGGTAACATAATTCGGATGTCAGCTGGCGGTAATAATATCTGGAGCAGAAATGATGAAGGAAGATTTTTTGCCACTCAGGTAAGTGGAGATGGGGAAATGATTATCAAAGTAAATTCTGCAACTGAAGCTGATGAAGACACAAAAATCGGGATCATGTTCCGGGAAAGTCTGGACGATGATGCTGCCAATGTATTCTTTTTGATAAACCCCAATCACTATTTGACGATTCAATACAGGCCGGGAACCGGACAAGGATCTTATCGGGAGATTGCCATTGGCTATTATCCCCCTCACTGGTTGAAGCTCGTTCGCCAAGGCAATGTTTATACCCCTTATGAATCTGAAGACGGAATTACCTGGAACATTTTCAATAATAATGATATTCCTATCAACCTTAACCTTAAGGATACTCTTTATGCTGGGATCGCTTTTACCAGTCATGATGAGAATGTAGAAACCTTTGCGGAACTTGAGTCTGTCTCGGTCAATTTCAGCCAGACTATCTTTCCGGTAGTATTGGAGTCTTTCGAAGGAAAACTCATGGATAGATCAGCGCTTCTTAATTGGAAGGTCAGCCTGGAAGAAAACTTCTCGCATTATGAAGTTCAGAGAAAAACAGATTACGATCTGGATTATCAATCTCTTGGCATCGTAAACGCAGCAGGAAAATCGACATACGAATTTTGGGACAGAGACCTTCAGATCGGAAAAAATGTTTATCGCCTTGCCATGTTAGATATAGATGGCCAGGTCGAATATAGTCGTACAATTGAGCTGGAACTGGATCAGGCAAATGCGTTTGATGCCCGCATTATCAATGAGCTACAATCTTTGGAATTAAAGTGGTATGCTCCATCAATTGCCGGTAGCATTGGATTAATAGATATCACCGGAAAGCATATTTGGAAGAAAGGTAGGGATTTTAGGCAGGGAGCTCGGGATATTATTCCCCTTCCCGGTCTTTCAGCAGGTTATTATGTCCTTGAAGTAAAATGGGAAGGAAGGTCTCAACGAAAGTTGGTTTTACTGAAATAATAAAAAGATGTGGGATTCCAGGAGAAAAGTATGTCCCATATACCAACTGAAAAAGTAAACTAAAGAACCGAATCATTTTTTTTGTGTAAAAAAGTCCCCTTACTAAAGGGGATTTTTTGAATTGAGCCCTCTCTATTTTATCTTGGAATACTGTGAAGATGTTTCACATAGCTTTGGATAAAACCCCTGGAAGATGGGCCCTAACAACAATGATACAGATCTATCTTTGGGTAAACTTTTCCCAGAAGTATATGATCAATTAAAACTCCTTGCTCACAATCAGCTTTTTAAAGAGCGAAAAGATCACACCTTTAACACAACTGCTTTAGTACATGAGGCCTATGAAAAAATGGAGTCTCATAGAGGAAATTTTGCCAATAAAAGCCATTTCTTTGCCCTGGCGTCTCAGGCCATGCGGCGAATTCTGGTAGATTATGCCAGAAAAAAGAAGAGTGAAAAGCGAGGAGGAGCCCGATTTAAAATCACCTATGGCGATCACAATATGTTGCTTGAAACCAGTGGCGACGAACTCTTACTCATAAATGAATCCATGCATAGGCTATCCGCACTCAATGCAAGACAGGCTCAGGTCGTGGAGTACTGGTTTTTCGGAGGCTTTAATCATGAAGAGATCAGCAAAATTCTGGAGGTCTCTGTGCCGACTGTGAGAAGGGATTGGCGGCTGGCAAGAGCCTGGCTTAGCAGAGAGATTAAAAAAGAGATTGCCATATGACAGCTAATCAATGGGAGCAAATTGGAACCTACTTTGACCGCATTTCTGAACTGAAAGGAAAAGACCGCACAGATGCCCTGGATCAGTTGCGGACTGAGATACCAGATATTTACGATGAATTGTTAGAGCTTTTACAGGAGGATAATTCCCCTCATACTATTTTTCATATGAGATCCCTCTTAGATGAGGACAAAGATCGAATTGGGGAGAATATTGGTAATTATACCTTGCTGGAATTGCTAGGAAAAGGCGGCATGGGAGAGGTGTATTTAGCGGAAAGAAGTGGAGAAGATTTTGAGCAAAAGGTGGCCTTGAAATTGGTGCGCTCCTCCTTGAATAAAAAGGAACTCAATAGATACTTCAAGGAAGAGAGGCAGATACTGGCGGGTTTGAATCACAAACACATCGCTGCTCTTTATGATGGAGGCTTGAGTGAAGACGGATTTCCTTTTTTTACCATGGAATTTGTTGAGGGCTTGCCGTTAACCGAGTATGCGAAAATTCATAAGTTGAATGTAACCGAGAAGCTGGAATTATTTCTGCAAGTCTGTAGTGCCGTTTCCTATTCCCATCAAAAGTTGCTGGCACATTTAGATTTAAAGCCCGGCAATATCCTGGTAAATAAAGAAGGAGAAGTAAAGTTATTGGACTTTGGTATCGCTAGTTTACCTGACTCCAAAAAAGAGCAACAAAATCTTCGTTTTACTCCGGCTTATGCTTCTCCCGAGCAATTACATAGAAAGAATCCTTCAGGAAGTAGTGATATCTTTTCTCTGGGTGTCATCCTTTTCGAATTGATCAGTGAAAGTCTGCCTCGACAAACAAAAGAGCAGGGGATTTTAGCCTGGAAGAAGTTGAGCTTTGAGCTGGACAAAAAGGACTTTCCATCTATGCCTGCTGATTTAAAGGAAATTTGTTGGAAATCCCTGCAGAAGAATATAGAAGATCGCTATAGCAGTGTTGATCTCTTAATGGCAGACATAAAGGCTTACCTCAGTGGTTACCCCATTTCAATAAAGGCTAAGGAAAAGGCCCATGTCTTTGCCAAATACTTGAGAAGGAATCGCAGCGCAGTTATTTTAATTGGGCTAGCTGCCCTCCTCTTAAGCGGAACAATTTTTAGCTACACACAGAGACTGGAAAGCGAGCGGAATACGGCTCGTAAGGAGGCTGAAAAGGCAAACCAAATGTCTTCTTTTATGTTTTCGGTTTTTGATGGAGCCAATCCCTATGAAAATAGAGGGAAAGAAGTAACGGCTACTCAACTCTTGAAAAAAGCCTTGACAAGAATGCCAGAGGAGTTGGCTGGGCAAGACGAGGTTATGGCCCAAATGACTGCTGCTATGGGGCAGATCGCTATCGAAATGGGAGAATACCCCCTGGCAGATAGCCTTACTTATGAGGCCCTGGAATTATTATCAAGGATGGAAAAACCAGATCTGATCCTTCATTCAGACGCATGGCTATTTCGAGCGGATTATTTTTCTCAAATGGGTAAATATGAAGAAGAAGGACATGCCTTAGGAGAAGCGAGGAAAATTTTAATGGCGGAATATGGAGAAAATGATACCCTGGTGGCCAACTATTTGGAGAGAATGGCCAGTAATGCTTATTACCAGGGAGATTTTTCCAAGGCAGATAGCCTATATAGGGCATTGATAAGTACCTATTCTGAAATCTTCGAAGATCCTCGAATGAAAATTGTTTACCCTTTGACTGCATTGGGGGAAGTAAACAATGTGCTCAATAAACTGGAAGAAGCAGATTCTATACTCAGAATTGCAGTCGATATGGTTTCAGAAGTCTATCCTTCCCCACATACAGAAATTGCCTATACCAATTCCATCATGTCTTCGGTTCAATACAATCGCGGCAATTTTCCGGAAGCCTTGAGTTTTGGGAAAATATCTCATCAGAATTCCCTGGAGATTTATGGCCCGAACCATAAGCAGCGCATGGATTCCTGGGTAAATGTAGCCAGGGTTTATACGGGTATGGATCTATTCGATTCTGCTATTTATGTTTATGATAGTTTGAGGACTTTGAGTGTGGAGATACATGGGGGAAGGGATGATAGTTACTATGGTCAGCTTACACAGAGTTTGGCCAATGTGTATGAAAATATGGGGGAGTTGGAAAAGGCAGAAAAATTATTGCTGGAAGCCAGGCCTATTCTGGAAAGAAATTTACCAGCCGGACACCCCACTTTGATTTACGTCTATTATTCTTTAGGAAAAGTGTATTTGGACCAAAAGAAATATCCAGAATCAAAGAGATTGCTGGATAAAGGCTTATCTATTTGTACCGATTATTTTGGGGATGAGCATCCCCGTTGTGGCTTGCTGGAAATGGCTATGGGAAATTGGTATATAAAAAACGGAGAGCAGTCAAAAGGGACAAAACTCCTCAAAGATGCCCAACTGCATATGGAAAAATGGCCTAGGAGATATGAAGATGCTTTGAAGAGTATAGAGAAATTATTGTCCGATATTAAGTAGTATTCGCAAGTCGTAATTTCCCGATTTTCAAGAAATTACTGATTTTATGCAATCAGTTTTGCTACATTGACCACAACTTATTGACCATTCAGTTAATTTAATGAACCGTCTGTTCCAACAGGCCTTTCACTGTCCTCAAATATTTGGATTTTCGTGTATAAATACTGGGCTATTCTATCGAGTTCATGATGATTGCATTTTCACGATATTCCCTTCTAAGCTGCTTCTACTTTTTCCTTTTTTCTGTTTCATTCGGTCAAAACTGGCAGCCACTTAGCGATGCTTCAATTGCTCGTTGGCTTCCCGGGGGTTTGCTACTGGAAGATAAACTATATGTCTTATCGGGCTTCACTTCAGAAAATGGATTTGATGAGAAAATCATTCCATCATTTGAGGTTTATGATATTCCTACAGATAGCTGGACCACGCTTACACATATGCCCTTGTCTAAGTATGAGTCCAGTCTCGATGAAGCAGGAGTAACCCATACAGCCAATGTTCTGGTAAATGACAGTATATGGGTAATCGGAGGCAGGACAGGGGACCATCCGGGCCCAGTTACTGAAGAGGTTTGGATATATGATACCAAGACTGATGTCTGGCACGCAGGTCCTGATCTCCCAAGACCCATAGCGAATGGATATTGTGTAAATATCGGTAGAACTTTACATTATATCGGAGGCTTTTTTAATGCCTGTAGCGGTATGTCAGAAAAACACTATACCTTGGACCTCGACGCATGGCAGGCAAATCCTTCCTCGGTCAGCTGGGAAGATTATAGAGCCCCTCTTCCAGTAGGAAGAGCTCATATAAGTGTTGTGGCCCTTGGAGGTAAAATTTATGCATTTGGAGGAGAGGATAATCATGATTGTTGTTATGGAGGCCTTCCTTGTAGAACAGATCTTAAAGATGTTTTTGTATACGATGTAGAAACGGATGTCTGGACAACTATGCCAGATCTTCCTTATGCCAGATCTCATTCGGAATTGGCGAGTTTTGCCCTGGATGGGAAAGTTGTACAGGTCGGTTCTGAAGTTCACTCAACCATTTCAAAAACAACTTTGCAGTTTGATCCTTCTACCGGGCTTTGGACCGAAGCCACAGATTGGGAGTTTCCTGAATTGATCATGGCACCTGCTGTTGGCATTTATAAAGATAGTCTGATCATAACTCATGGAGGATATCCTGCAAGAGGCGACCCCAAAACAACCGCGCAATACACAAAAATTACTCGTAATCCCAACTATGAAATTGGTTGGGGAAAAGATACCCTGGATTTTTGGGTATACCAGGGACTTTCGGCTACTCAAAAAGCATTGGCCTGGACCCTCTCAGGAGCATTAGATGCAGAGTTAGATCTTGAAACTCCTGTTTCCTGGATAACAAAACCAGGTATAGTTTCTCTGGATTTGGTTGGAAGAAGAATTCCGATTGAAGTGAATAGCAATGGCTTGGCAGAAGGCAGCTATTTTGCTAAGCTGATCCTGAAAGGAAATGGCCCGGATGTAGTTGATCCTGCTGTGAGTGTTGCATTTAGTCCAGATACAATTGTTGTAAAATTGACAGTGGGCCAAAGTCCGGATGGAGTAGTTTTAATGGAACAAACCAACGTTTGTGATAAAGTCGAAGTAGGAAGTTCCCATACCTTTCCCGTAGAGGTTATGACTCCCGGAGCAAATGCTATCAATTTAAATGCTGCCTCCTTCTCGAATTCCGAATTTGTCTTAAGCGGAGCTCTTCCATCCAGTATTCCTGCCGGAGGGAGCCAAACTATAAATGTTACTTTTACTCCCAGTGCATATGGAAGCCTGAATAGCAGCTTCACACTCAATCATGATGGCAATGGGGGTTTTACCCAAATCGACCTGGGCTGTAGAGCAATACCAACTTGTATCGTTCCTTCCGATTGGGTCAGTACTTCTTTGGGAAGTCCTGCGATTGAAGGAAGTGCATGTGTAACAGATCAGAGCTGGCGAATATCAGCTGCCGGAAACAATATTTGGAGTACCAAAGATCAGGGACATTTTATTGCTAAAGAGGTGAGTGGGGATGGGGATATGATCTTTAAAGTCAATTGGGCAACTGAGCAAGATGAAGATACTAAAATAGGGATCATGTTTAGGAATAGCCTGGATGAAAGTTCGGCAAATGTCTTTCTACGCATCAATCCCAACCATCACCTGGCTATACAGTACCGACCTGGCGACGGCCAGAATACCTATAAGGAAATTGCCATTGGGTATTATCCTCCTCATTGGTTAAAGTTAGACAGACAAGGCGATGTCTATACTGCTTATGAATCAGAAGATGGGATAAACTGGAGCTTGCTCAACAACAGCGACAATCCAGTAACGGTTGAACTGAACACTACCATTTATGCTGGAATTGCTTTCACCAGTCATAATACCTCCGCTTTAGCAGAAGCCGAAATTGAAGGCATGCAACTCAATTTTAATAATGCAGTATTCCCCGTAGTCTTGAATGCATTTGAGGCAGAACTTATTGATGGATCAGTCTTACTGGAATGGAAAGTAGAATTGGAAGAAAATTTCTCGCATTATGAAGTTGAAAGACGAACAGAGAACAATACTGGCTTTCGAACCGTGGGGGTAGTTTCTGCAGAAGGGAAAGACACCTACCAAAGCTGGGATTCTCGCCCCGAGCCAGGCAGTAATGTATATCGACTCGCCATGCACGACATAGACGGTACCATTGCCTACAGCGATCAGATCGAAGTAGAAGTAGGAGCTCCCAATGCTTTCGCAGTACGGATGATTGAAGGCCTGCAAGCCATGGAAATGATTTGGTTTGCTGAGTCAGCAGATGCAAAACTCCGCTTGATGGATATCACCGGCCGCCAACTCTGGCTTAGAAACAAAGAATTGCATACAGACAACAAATACATGTTGAATTTGCCGGGACTTTCTCCGGGATATTATGTGATTGAAGCCAATTGGAATGGAAGATTCAGAAGGAAACTTTTCCTTATAAAATGATATATGTTTTGATAAAAAGGCAAGGGGTAGAAGATAGCTTCCACCCCTTTTTTCAATTCCCCTTTTTGATGATTATTTTCTAATTCGTTACAATATTATAGGTCTCAGAAAAATTCCCATTTTTCAGGATGGTGAAAGAAGTCCCCGCTTTATTGAACAGGAAGGTCGAAAAGTCAAGAGGATCATCATTGGTGCTCAATCGCAATGCAGCTCCCACTTGTGGGAAAGGAAAATTTCCATCGGCTAATTCATCCAGGGTTTTTACATCCCCGTAAAAAGCGACAGTTGATCCGCTTATCTCTCTTACGCTATAGGGTACAAAACGATTCCCTGCTTTATTGAATTGATAACAAACAGTGGTCTCCTGCCTGTTGCCCAATATTGTAATAGCTACCTGGCTTGCAAAATAGGCTGCACCTACTCCTGCATCTCCACCTGCATTAGCTTGAAGAAAGGGGTGCTCACCATCAGGGCCCCATATGCTGAGATTTCTCACATTGCTCCAGCTTCCATTATCCCTCTGCAAGGCATATTGCAGCCCATCGGCAGAAAACAGCATGATTTGATCCTGCCAGATTTGGGCAGCACCGGCCGAAGTAAATGGACTGCCGGCAAGAGGTCCCTGATCACTACTTGCTCCTAAGTCATAGATGCCCTGAACCTGGTTATTTCTGATCTCGGCGTATTGCGTTCCGGATTGATTAAAGAGGATCGAATTACTGAGGTCTTGGTCAACTCCTGTTGCGAAACCTATGCCTTCATTGTCGAAAATGCCGAACCATGCATGGGTATAAGTCGGAGGCGCACTCGAATAAACGCTTTGACAATAAGGAACGCTGAATCTGCTATTGATTCCTATTCCTACATCTACATGCGGCAATGCCAATGATTCCATTTTATAGGAGAGCGGGACGCCCGTATTTATGCTGCCACCTTCAGTCAGGAATTGCTTTACCGCATTGAAATCTCCGCTAAAGGTAGCTGCTGCTTGTTGAGAATCTCCTCCCATAGCGAATACGCGTATGCTTACTTCTTCAAGGTCTCCTACGTAGGTTGCATCGGCTTCCAAACTTCCATTTGCAAGGGCAGCATCGTAAGAATTTGAAATCGAAGCCTTCATTTTTGTTGCACTGGCTTTGGAAGTGATCATCAGATAATAGCGTCTTCCGTAAGTAACAGATTTGATGTAAACAGGTGGATTGTTATTCCCCATATAAGGATTTAGATCATCTACACTCACAGATTCATCAAAAACCTCCGCCTCGCTATTTGGACTAATGTAAATGATGGTATAATATTTCTGCACAAAATCCACCAGAATACTATTGTACTCCGTCCGGGTATCAGCTGAGATTTTTGCATTAAAGTCATTGGTGAGTGTTTCTGCGTCTACCTGCATAGCGAGTGCAAGTTCTTCTGTTGACCTGACTTCTTTCTGGTCATAAGTGAAATTGGCAGGAAGAACTCCATTATTCTGAGCAATGATTTCATTGATACCCTCTATGACATTGGCCTGATTTACTTCATCTACGCTAAACTGGGTACTGTTGCTTCCATTAACCAGGTTAATGGTGAAAGTACCGCCCGATCTTTTTACATCAATTACCTCCGGGGTGGCCTGGGTCAGGGAAGCACCCTGAAGAAGATTCCCGGGCCAGACTACATCTGAATTGGGATCGTAGGTACGATAATCCCCCACAGCTCCAACGGCATCAACTTCTATGGTTTCACATACCCAATTATTAGGGATGTCGAAATCGGGATTAGCGGTATCACGTGATACATCCAGATTACTTGAAGAACCGGGCAGGCCGCTACTGGCTACCAGATCGGCGATACTTTCGGTATTGGGTCCGGGGGTGTCTCCGCCTCCGCCATTTTCCTCACAAGAGAAAAATAGACAACTGACAAGGAAAGCGACAGTTAAAATTTTAATTCTTTCTTGAAGGTTCATTGTTTTGCACGTTAAATAAATTTCAATCCTATAGGCGTAAAGCATGGGGGAAAGTGACAATGCGATTTGAAAAAAAGTGCGTGCCTGCCCCCATGGAGCAGACACGCGCAAAAGCTCCTGAGTTTGAGGTCCTTCAGAAACTTTTTCCAAAAGAACGGTTCAGGGAAAATTTTTTAGAGTTGGTAATAGCCAATTACTGCGGGGCCGCCGCTTTGGTAAATCGCATAGTTCGTACCTGTTTCGTCAAATAAAATATAATACCTGTCTGAGAATTGAAGTCTTACCGCAGCTCCAACTGTCTCAAGGGGAAGGGAATTATCTATGCCAAACTCCCATAGACCATAGATTCTTTCAAAAGGTTGGAGATAGTTATAAAAAGTAAACTGATCACCGGTTTTGTTAAAATGAAGGACACGATCCGTTACATCTTCACAGGCAGCACCGACTCCGGTAAATTCCCAGGGATGGTCATCTCTTCCCCATAGCCTAAGAGGAGTAACGGCACCATGTGTCCCATCAGTTCTCAATCGTGAATAAAATACACCGGACTTATCATGGAAGTAAAGATTTCCATTAGAGAATAATTGAGCGGCCCCAACATCATCCATGGGGATAACCTTCAAGGGGGCATTCGGATCTTTTATGCTAAAGGGACCGGAATAGCTCAAATTGTCAATGTCCATTTCATAGTATGCCGTTCCTGCCATATTGAAGAGGACTACGGTACCCCAATTGGTCATGCTGGCGGCACCTACAGAGTCTATTGCATCTCCCCAGAATGCTGTGAAAGGAGGTGGATTGTCATCAAAGATTTTAGGCTCACAAACGACTGTTTCATATTGTGTGGCTACTTTTATAGCTACATCCTGATGGGTTTCCAGGCTTCTGACAACATAGGAAAGCGGAACCCCGGTTCTATAATCTCCTCCTTGGGTAAGGAAATCACCTACGGCTTGCATATCTCCGTTGAAGGTTGCCAAAGCCAATCCCTGGTCTCCACCCAAAGCAAATACTTTGATGTTACTACTTTCCAAATCCTTTACATATTTAGCTCCGGCTGAAAGACTTCCGCCTGTTACACCTGCATCATAGGTGGCTTTGATGGAAGCTTTTATGTCCAAACGAGAAGAAGTAGATTCTACCATAAGAAAGAACTTCCTTCCATAGGTAACAGAAGAAATATAGGTGCCGGGATTACCTTCGCCGATATAGGGTGCAAGATCTGATGGACTAACATTCTCACCGAAAAATTTTGAGTAAGAGGTAGGTTTCTCAAAAATCATGGTGTAAAAATTCTGGGTCAGCGTCACCAGGTAACTATGCATATTTTGATTGCTGCTGATGCTGAGTTTTCCTTTTACATCTGTGGAAAGTGTATTGTAGTTTACCCCCATTTTGAATGCCATCTGCTCCTGAGACTGAACCTCTTCAAAGGTATAGGTGAACTGCGCGGGTAGAATACCATTATTCTGATCAATGATGCTATTGAGTGCCTGGATGATATTTCCCTGACTCACGATATCCATACACTGCTGGGTACCTTTGGAGCCATTGACCAGGTCAATCGTTACGCAACCTGCCCCTCTGTCAACTACGATGGGATTTGGATTGCTCTCGGTGATAGAGTTTCCCTGCAGTAAATTTCCGGGCCAAATGATCTCCGAACTGGGATTGAAATTGAAGTACTGCTCTCCTGCCTGTACGAAATCATATTCTTTGGTTACGCAAATCCACTCTTCATTTCCCTGCATGACTACGGAAGAGTCGAGGGTACTGCTATCTGATGAGGTTGTGAATGGCTCAAAGCTTCCTCCAGAAGCAACTACAGTTTCAAAACTTTGTGGACCTCCGGGTCCAGGTTCGCCACCTTCACATGCTCCACAAGCAATGCTTATAAGGGCTATGATAGATAGATAAAAGGCGTTCTTTAAAATAGTCATTGTCTTGCGCGTTAATTGTTGAAATTGGATTTCCCAATTGAGTTCAGATCTTTACGCGTAAAGCGTATCGAAAAGTGACAATCCGAATTGATATTTTTTTTGAAATAGGAATGAGGCGGGTTTTGCCTCATTCCATAAAATGATCAGGGTTTACAATCGATATAATCCTATGGTACCTTCACCGCCTTTATAAATACTGTAAGCTGTTCCTGTTTTGTCAAAGAAAATCCAGTATCGGTTGGCAAGTTCGAGTTTCAATGCGGCCCCTACAGCATCATGTGGGATACCATCAATACCAAATTCGTTCAGGTTGCGTTCTGGTTTAATTTCACCTGTCCGGGTATGGTAATAGATATATTTCGTCCCATCCTTTTTGAAATGCATATTCCAATCTCCTACATCTTCACAGGCTGCTTCTATGCCTTGCAAATCCCAGGGATGATTATTGTTTCCCCATTGGCTTAATGGAAAGGTATTTCCATAGGTTCGATCAGGGTTTATGTGGGTAAAGAATATTCCGTTAATATCATGGAAATATAGCCTGCCATTTGAAAGAAGTTGTGCTGCTCCTATTGCATCGAAAGGATGATCTTTGAGCGGTGCATTGGGATCATCGAGGGTAAAAGGACCACTAGAAGTTAAAGAGGTTAAGTCCATTTCGTAGTACTCTGTACCTGCCTTATTGAAAAGGATTACGGTTCCCCATTCGGTGGTTGTTGCTGCTCCAACAGAGTCCATTACGTCTCCCCAGAAAGCGGTAAAAGGAGGAGGGTTGTCATCGAAGATTTTCGGTTCACATACAACAGTTTCATACTTGGTAGCTACTTTGATCGCTACGTCCTGATGGGTTTCCATGCTTCTTATTACATAAGAAAGCGGTACTCCCGTTCTGTAATCTCCTCCCTGGGTAAGGAAATCTCCTACTGCCTGCATGTCTCCATTGAAAGTAGCCAAGGCCAATCCCTGATCACCACCTAAAGCAAATACTTTGATGTTGCTGCTTTCAAGATCTTTTACGTAGCGAGCTCCTGCATCCAGGCTCCCGCCGCTTACCCCAGCGTCATAGGTTGCTCTGATCGAAGCCTTTATATCAGTTCTGGAAGAAGTAGACTCTACCAGGAGGAAGAATTTTCTTCCATAAGTAACTGATGAAATATAGGTAGCAGGATTGCCAGGACCGATATAGGCTTGTAAGTCAGCAGGTGTTACATTCTCATCAAAAAACTTTGCATAAGAAGTAGGTTTCTCAAAAATCATGGTATAGAAGTTCTGGGTCAGGGTAACCAGGTAACTATGCATATTCTGGTTGCTGCTGATGCTCAATTTCCCTTTTACATCGGTGGAAAGGGAATTATAGTTAACACCCATTTTGAAAGCCATCTGTTGTTGAGATTGAACTTCTTCGAAGGTGTAGGTGAACTGAGCGGGAACGATTCCATTATTTTGATCGATGATGCTGTTGAGTGCCGCGATGATGTTGCCCTGACTCACAACGTCCATGCATTGTTGGGTGCCTTGGGAACCGTTGACAAGATCGATGGTTACACAGCCCGCTCCTCTGTCAACCACGATGGGATTGGGATTGCTTTCGGTAATGGAGTTTCCCTGAAGTATATTCCCGGGCCATATAATCTCCGAACTTGGATTGAAGTTGAAATATTGTTCTCCTGCCTGAACGAAGTCGTATTCCTTGCTTACACAAATCCATTCTTCATTTCCCTGCATGACCACAGAAGAATCGAGGGTGGTACTATCAGATGAAGTAGTAAAAGCTTCAAAGTTTCCTCCCGAAGCAACTACGGTTTCAAAACTTTGAGGACCACCAGGACCGGGTTCTCCTCCTTCACATGCCCCACAGGCAATGGAAAATAGAGCGATGATAAATAGATAAAAGGCGTTCTTGAAAAGATTCATTGTCTTGCGCGTTAATTGTTGAAATGGATTTTCCCAATTGAGTTCAGATCTTTACGCGTAAAGCGAATTCGAAAGTGACAATGGGAATTCAATTTTTTTTAAATCCTGTTGATTATGGCCTCAAAAAGCGCGAAACAAGCACAAGAATCGTCTTTCTGCTTTAATTTTAAAGCAGGCGTACCTTTTTTGAAATACTTGAAATGGGAATCAGGCTACCTTTTTCAGGCTCTTTTTGTATTGAGAAGGGGTTTGCCCGGTCATTTTCTTGAAAACCGAATTAAAAGTGGATTTTGATTTGAAGCCGGCTTCGTAGGCAAGGCCTAATATGCTGAAATGATCAAAAGCAGGATCGTCCAGGTTTCGTTTTACTTCTTCCACCCGAAAAGCGTTGATAAAATCGAAGAAGTTTTTTTGTGCGTGTTCATTGATGATTTGGGAAAGATAACCAGAACTCAACCCCATTTTTCTTGCAAGCAATCCAAGGCTTAAGTCCTGATCATGGTATAATTTTTCACGTTCAACCAGCTCTACCAATTCCTGATAATAGGTCTCAGTATTTTTAGATAGTTCAGGGGAATTTTTCGCTTCTGCTTTCTCACTTTCCACTTCTTCTTTCAACTCCAGCAAATCCTTTTTTACAAAAAGAGAATAGGCAATATAATAGACCAATAGCGTCTCTAGAAAAAATAAGGGATAGTAGTAGCTCAAGTCATTGGGGGAAATGAGGAAGATGACTAACCAGGCACATCCTATAAGCAGGAAGAACTGGAGGATTCTTTTTAGCCAGTTGAAACTGCGAGACTCAAGGTTTGCATATCGCCTCAGCAATTGCTCCTGGTGTTTTCCTAATTTGTACATCCCGACAGCGGCTACAGTGATGAAGCCCAGCACACTTAGACCTTCTATCCAATCAAAGACTTGATTGATAAATAGATTTTCGGCTTTGAATCGGACTAAATCTGTTAGGTAGAGGTATAAAATCCACAACTGAAAAAGAAGCTCTATAGCGAAAGGAAGTAAGCCTGCATATTCCAATCGCCCAAACTTATAGCTGGGATCGATGAGGTATTGAATTCCATAATAAAGGGCGAAGGGGCCAATAAGTAGTTGGTAGAAGGGAAGAACCTTTATAACAGGATAGATTTCAGGAAGGCTACTTTCTTTAAGGGCAACCAAAGAAAGCGTTAGAGAAAAGGAGAAAAAGAGCAAGGCGAAAAACCTATAGGATATAAAGCCTTTATTTGCATGCTTATGAATCAAAAAGGAAATCAAGAGCCCTTGCAAGGCTCCCAGGACGAGTACTGTATGTAAGGCGGGATTCAAACAGCTATGAGTAAATCAATTCGATTCTTCAAAGAGAATTTGGAGGATGGAGTTAGTACTTTTTATCGATTTATGAAAATCATAGCTGTATTTTATCAATTTATCAAAGAGGAGCAATGACTTTTGGTAAAAGACTTTGATTTACGGCCAAGCACTTTTATCTTGAAAAAGCCGAACAAAAAATTACTACTATGAAAGAGAATACCTCAAAAAATTTCAACCGCAGAGACTTTGTAAAAAGTTCTGCCTTAGCTATGGGCGGCTTGATGGCCATGCCCGTAGGTGCTGGTGCGTATGCCGGCGGTGATGATGCTATAAAAGTCGGACTCATCGGTTGTGGAGGCCGTGGAACCGGAGCCATTGTACAGGCCCTGAGTTCCGGTCAAAACGTTCAATTGGTTGCTATGGCTGATGCCTTTCAGGACCAGGTCGATAAGAGCTATGCCAATATTACAAAGGCAGAGTTTAAGGACTGGACCGGAAATTCTGCCAGTGTCAAAGACAGAGTAAAAGTAAGTGATGATTCTAAATTTGTGGGCTTTGATGCCTATCAAAAAGTGATCGACATGGTAGATGTAGTAGTCATTGCTACTCCTCCAGGATTCCGTCCCTATCATTTTGAAGCTGCAGTGAAAGCGGGCAAACATGTTTTCATGGAAAAACCTTTGGCAACGGATGCTACCGGAGTCAGAAAAGTCCTGGCAGCTGCTGAGGAAGCCAAAAAGAAGAAACTCAATGTTGTCGTAGGTCTGCAAAGGCACTACCAAACGGTATATAGAGAGTGGGTAAATAGAATCCATGATGGAGCCATAGGCGATATCATGACTGCCCATGTATATTGGAACAGTGCTGGTGTTTGGGTGAGAGATCGTGCTATGCTTGAAAAGAAAGCTGGCCGTAAAATCACCGAGATGGAATACCAAATGAGAAATTGGTACTATTTCAATTGGTTATGTGGGGATCATATCACCGAGCAGCATATCCACAACCTCGATGTAGGTAATTGGGTCATGAATGGCTATCCGGTTCGTGCCCATGGTATGGGAGGTCGTGAAGTGAGAAATGGAGCTGACCATGGCCAGATTTTTGACCACCACTTTATAGAATTTGAATATGAGAATGGTGCACGTATGTTTAGCCAGTGCCGTCATATCAAAAACTGTATGAACCGCGTGAGTGAATCTTTCCAGGGAACCAAAGGAAGTGCGCCTAAACCTGGATTACTCAAAGATGCTTCAGGAGAAAAAATCTGGGAACATAGAGGAAAAAATGATCCCAACCCTTATCAGGTTGAGCATGATGAACTTTTTGCTGCTATTGCAAAAGGTGAATACAAATATGCGGATGCCCACAATGGAGCTATGAGTACCATGACCTCTATTTTAGGTAGAATGGCTAGTTACTCTGGTATTGCAGTAGATATGAAAGAAGCACTCGCTTCGGATCATAATCTCATGCCTGAAAAATTCCATTTTGAAGCAGATCCTCCGGTTATGCCAGATGAAAAAGGCAATTATTATGTGCCTGTTCCTGGAAAGCATAAGCCATTCTAGAGAATATATGATAAGGAAGCTCGGACTTCTGTGCTGTTTGCTGGCTGTGGGAATAGGTCTTTTTGCTCAAGATCTGAGACGCTATTCTTTCTCCTCTCCTCATATGGGTACAACTTTTAGAATTGTACTCTATGCCGAGGATAGCCTGCAAGCTGCTACAGTAGCCCGAGCTGCTTTTTTTCGAATCGAAGAACTCAATGAAAAATTGAGTGATTATTTGCCGGATAGCGAATTGAATCGACTTTCTGCTACTGCGGGTTCTGGTGAATTTGTTCCGGTTAGCGAGGAACTCTGGACGGTTCTTCTTGCCTCCCGTTTCTATTCTCGAAAATCGAAAGGAGCCTTTGATGTTAGTATTGGCCCCTTAAGCAGGTTGTGGAGAAGGGCAATGAGGAAAGCTGCCTTTCCAGAAGCAGATAAATTAGAAAAAGCCCGTTCCCTATTAGGTTGGAAATCTATCAAACTGAGAAAAGCTTCTCAACGTGTAAAGCTGAAGAAAGCTGGGATGAAATTGGATTTGGGAGGCATAGCTAAAGGATATGCGGTAGATGAAGTCTTTGCAATTTTACAGGAAGCAGGCTTCAAGATAGCATTGGTAGATGGAGGGGGAGATTTGTTGCTAGGGGATCCACCTCCGGGAAAAGAAGGATGGACCATAGAAGTTCCTGCCTATAGCTTTCCTGAAGATGAAAAGAAAGATTTACTAGTCTTGAATAATTGCAGTGTTGCCACATCCGGAGATACCTATCGCTACATAGAATTGGAGGGAGTCAGGTATTCCCATATCATAGATCCGCGTTCTGGTCTGGGAATCAGTAAAAGGAGAATGCTTACTGTGATCGCTAGCACAGGAATAACGGCAGATGCATTAGCATCTGTTTTCAGTATTGTAGGGAAAGAGGATGAGCAAAGGATTCGGAAGAAATATAAGGATGCGTCTTTAAAGGTCCGGCTGATTGAGTGGCCCTAGGGAAGTTCAAGTGCAAGTATCAAGTTCAAGTTCAAGTGACATTCTATGCCTAAAGCATCTTGGCAAATTTATTAACACAAAATCTATTTAACCTACTACATACCACAAAATGGAAAGAAGAAAATTTATCAAAAACTCTCTTACAGCTGCCGCCGCAGGTGGCATTATGACGGGAAGTGCGATAGAAACTATGGCTAGTAGCCCAAAAGCAAAAGCAGAGCCCTTTAAAATGAAATTCGCGCCTCACCTGGGGATGTTTAAGCACAGTGCAGGCGATGATCCCATCGATCAGCTAAACTTTATGGCAGATATGGGTTTTTCTGCTTTTGAGGATAATGGGATGAAAAACCGCAGCATAGAGACGCAGGAGAATATGGCCAAAACTATGCAAAAGCGCGGATTGGAAATGGGCGTTTTTGTAGCACATAAGATTTATTGGAATAAACCAACTTTAGCAAAAGGAGATGAAGATTCCCGCAGTGAGTTTTTGGGACATATCAAAGACTCGGTGGAAGTAGCAAAAAGGGTGAATGCTAAATGGATGACGGTAGTTCCTGGATTTGTGGATCTGAGACAGGACATCGGATATCAAACAGCTCATGTGATTGAAAGCCTGAAACAGGCCAGTGCCATTCTAGAACCTCATGGCTTGGTCATGGTCCTGGAACCTCTCAACTTTCGCGATCACCCCGGACTTTTTCTCAATAAAATCGCTCAGGCATTTACCATTTGCCAGTCAGTAGCTAGTCCTAGCTGTAAGATCCTCTTTGATATGTATCACCAGCAAATCCATGAGGGAAATATCATTCCCAATATAGATTTGGCATACGATGAAGTCGCCTACTTCCAGATCGGAGATAATCCCGGTCGTAAAGAGCCGACTACCGGCGAAATTAATTACAAGAATATCTTCAAACATATTCATGATAAAGGGTTTACTGGTATTCTCGGCATGGAACATGGAAATTTCCACAAAGGAAAAGAAGGAGAAGAAAAGTTGATTGCAGCTTATAGAGAGGTTGATAGTTTCTAGACGATTCTCTTTAGGTAAATATTTCTGTCCTTTATAAATTCTGTTATTAATCAGAACAAGATAATCATATGCAATTTTTTTATAGAAGCCTTTCCTTTTTCCTCCTCGTACTCTTTTCCCTGACTTTATCTCTGGCTCAGGAAAACCAAAAGAAGGAAAATCCACTAGCCAGACTGGAAAAGGAAGTTCAGGCATTTGAGGCAAAGGATAAAGAGTCGGCTCCTCCCGAAGACCCAATTCTGTTGGTCGGGAGTTCATCTGTTCGCTTCTGGATGACGATGAAGAAAGACCTGGCTCCCCTACGTGTTATGAATCGGGGATTTGGAGGCTCAACATTTCCCGAACTCCTTTACTATTATGATCGTCTGGTAAAACCTTATAGTCCAAAGGCTATTCTGGTATATGAAGGAGACAATGATTTGCTCATGGAAGGCATGACTCCCGAGAATGTTTTGAACAATATGAAAAGCTTTTATAGCAGGGTGCAAAATGACTTTCCTGGTGTAAAAGTCTGGTTCATATCCATCAAGCCTTCCATTGCTCGTGCGAACTTATTGGAGACTATGCAGGAAAGCAATCGATTGGTGAAAGCATATGCTGCTCAAACCGAGCACATGGAGTTTCTGGATGTCGCCAGTCCTATGCTAAATGAAGACGGAAGTATCAAAGATGACATTTTCGTTCGCGACAATCTTCATATGAACGCGAAAGGTTATGCTATCTGGACGAAGATAATTCATCCGGCATTATTAAAAGAATACAGCAAAAAAGGCATAGAATAGACGATTTGCGAAGATCGCACACTAGGCTATTGGCTTTTTCGTTGTATATTCACTATGTAAATGAAACCCTGTAATCGATGTGGAAATTTAATGCTAGGGAAATAATTTCAACATCAGCCTCAGGGCCGTAAATGAAACAAGCCGTCGCAGATAAAGCGACGGCTTTGTATTTTCTAGGGATTGGGGATAACTTCTCCACTTTCTACTATATCCGTCCCCAGTAGTTTTTCTTCCGGCCAATCATACCAGGTCCTTTCTTTCGGGAGTTTCATCGATCCCACTTTCGTCAGGCCTTTCAGGAAAATCATCTCTCCTTTTTGATCCGCTTCATTTTTGTAAAATTGATAGACTTCCATCTGGTAGGTTTCAGGATTGATATAAAATTTCCAAATGTCTATGCCCACTTCCGGACTATAACTTACCTTCAAAACCCAGTATTTTTTCCCTTTCAACTCCAGCTCTTCCACTTTGGGATCTAGAATCGCACTTTCATCCATCAACTTCATCGGCAATCCATAGAGGTAAATATTATAGTTTCGCATACGCGCGGTATTTTTACAGGTCAGTTTAAACCTCATTTTCTCCTCCTGCCTGATATCGGCTGAGCCATTGACTTCATGATAACAGGAATCGCCGATGATTTTACTCAGGAGCATTCTTTCACTCCTTTCCTGACGAGATACATAATCATGGGAGGGCATAAACATTTCCACTGCCGTATTGACGACTAAGCCACTGGCATATTCTCCGCGGAGGTTTAGATTGATTTGTGATTTGTACCAAAGATTCTCCGGATCGTGAAAGGCGATGGTTTTTTTCAATAGCTCTTCTGCGGAAGGCATTTGTGCCTGAAGCAGCGAAAATGAACAGCAAAAGAGGACCGTATATAGAAAGCTTTTACTCATGATGTTTTCTTAGAATTAGTAGAATTATCCCAAAGAAAGTAATTTCCCCTAAATTACCGTCTTATGAAAGCAGCATTTCTTGTAAAAACAGGCCACGCAGCCGGAGCATTTGAAATTCGCGAAACTTCCAAACCTGAGATCTCCGATAGCCAGGTACTGATTGAAGTTGAAGCATTCGGCTTGAACTTTGCCGATGTGATGGCGCGACTGGGTATGTATAGAGATGCTCCTCCCATGCCCGCTATTTTAGGATATGATGTGGTTGGAAATGTAGTTGAAAAAGGCAAAAATGTAGATCATGTGGAAACAGGAGATCGGGTATTGGCCCTGAGTCGATTTGGGGGCTATGCTGAATTTACGGCTACCGAAGCGGCAGGAGTTGTAAAGATCCCTGCTAGCATGGATGCTGCTGAGGCTACGGCTTTGGCTACTCAATATGGTACTGCCTATTATATGATAGATGATCTTACTAAAGCTCATGAAGGAGATCATGTCCTGATCCATGCCGCTGCAGGAGGGGTGGGAACAGCATTGGTTCAGTGGGCCGTGCATAAAGGATGTATCATTTACGGAACCGCAGGATCAGCAGCAAAACTTGAGTATTTAAAAAATATGGGAGTACATCATCCCATCAATTACCGCGAGGAAGATTTTTTTGAAAGGATTGAGCAGATAAGAGGAGAATCGGGATTGGACCTGATTTTTGATCCGGTAGGAGGAAAGTCAGTAAAAAAAGGGATGAAGCTACTTGGAGCAGGTGGACGCCTGTTTGTATTTGGGGCTTCTTCTATGACTTCTGCGAAAAATATCTTTCAGAAAATTGCTGTTGGATTGGGATTTGGCTTCTACCATCCCATAGGGCTCGTAGGACCTAGCAAATCGATTTTAGGTGTAAATATGCTACGGATAGCAGATAATCGCCCTGAGACCCTGCAGCGCGTCCTGAATCAATGCGTGCACTTTGCAGAGCAAGGAGTTTTTAAGCCTACGATCGGAGGGAAGTACAAAATAGATCAATTGGCCGAGGCCCATGATGCCCTGGAAAAAAGGAAGACCATGGGGAAACTGGCCATCTACTGGAAATAACTTACTTCTTTTCTCGCTTTCTTCTCAAATTCAGCGTCGCAACTACCTGTCCATGGTCAGACTGCCATTGATTGGGTTCATCCCTGCTCAGGGTTTCGTCCAATAGATGGTCATTGAAAATATGAACATAGTTCACTGCCCCTATGGATTTGGGATTTTCCTTTACCAATTCCTCACTCACCATGATATGATCCAGGGCTTCATGAAAACCATTGTGAATATGGGTAAAATAATGATCGTGATAACTTCTGCGCGCCTGAATGTCTTTCACATGATAGAGGAGTACATCCCAGATTTTCTTTTTCACTTCCTGGGGATATCGCTTATGGGGAGGCTCTCCTGAAATCGTACGGGAGGTTACGGATAGACCATTATCATTTACATCTCCCAACAAAATGACGGGATGAGATCGAAACATCAGATCCTTCATGAGAAGTTCACGCAATGCCGCTGCCTCAGCTCCCCTTCTGATCAAGGCTCTTACCTGTCCCTTGGCCAGGGCGACGGGATCCTTACGGCTTTCCTTCCCTTCAAACAAAGGTCGCTTGGATTTGAGGTGAACTACATATACACAGAAAGTCAATTCCTCATTGATCTTTAGCATGCTTTTGAGAATGGGGCGGGAAAAATCATCAATAGGTATTTTCTGCCCTTCCATTTCCAACTGAGAAGGAAAAGCTTCAAATACTTCTGACTCCAAAATCGGAAAACGACTGGCGATCGCCACTCGGGGCAACTTGCCATTGGCTGCGGCAACTTTAACATGTGCATCTTTTAGCTTTTCGGTTTTTTTCAGCACATCGCGAAGCGCAGCTTCATGAAAAACTTCCTGAAAGCCGACGATATCAACTTCCATTTTATCGATCTGCTTCGCTATCCAATTTATTTTCTTTTCATAGGTGTCCTTATCGTATCCTTCACGTTCATAATAGGGGAGACCTTGAGAAACGAGATTGAGGAGATTAAAGGTGCCTACCTTCAGGTCTTTTTGTAACATGCCATCTTTTTTTGTCGAGCTAAGTTACAATTTCTTCCCTTTTATTAAATTTGTCGAAATTTGAGATAAAATGAAGAGAATACTATCATCTAGCCTTATCATTCTTTGTATATATCTGTTTACTCCCCTTGGGATGCTCGCTCAGGCTGAGGAACCGGGGATCAATGACTTCGTATTTGTGGATAAAGAACCCAGTCCCACAAATATCAGCGATATCCGGAATGCAATTGGATATCCGGAGGAAGCCATTAATGATAATACTGAGGGAACCGTTGTTATTCGCGTCCTGGTGGACGAAACGGGAAATTATGTAAAGCATAAAATTGTCAAAGAAATCCACCCGGCCCTGGCAGGAGCTGTCGAATCCCAGATCGCCAATGTGAAGTTCGAACCTGCGATGCAGGAGGGTAAGGCTGTAAAATATTGGGTAAACTTGCCTTTCCCCTTTAAGTTGGTTGATGAAGAAGACATCATCCGAGAGCAAATCGAGGAACTGACCCAGGAAATCCAGGTCACTCCGGATAATTATGAGCTTTGGCACAAACGTGGAGTACAAAGAAGCAGGGTAAGAGACTATGCAGATGCTGTAGTAGACTTTGAAGAAAGCCTTCGCCTTAATCCCCGGAAAAACAAAAAGAAGAAAGCCAAGAATACCTATGAATACCTCTTCTATGCTCAGTACAGCAAAGGAGCGGCTTATGTTCAAATGGAAAAATTTGAGGAGGCAATCGCCGATTATGATATGGCGTTGAGCTATGCCAATGAAATGGCTGTTGAGGATGAAGGGGTTAAGGAAACTCTATCCAGCCTTTATCTGGAAAGAGGATATGCAAAAGGATTGAGTGGGAATTATGAAGGAGCAAAAAAAGACTATCGTTGGGTCATCGCCAATGATGAGGACGCGAAATGTGGAGTGTATCGCTTGCTTGCGGATATCGGTATTGAGGAAAAAAATTATGGGGAACTGGTAGAGATTTATGATGGATTGCTGGAATGCGATCCTGGAGATGAGATGCTAAATTATAGCCGGGGCTTCTATAAGCTCAAAAATGGAATGGACAAAGAGTCATTATCCGATTTTGCTATCGTAACGGAAAAGAGCGATACCCGACTTATGCAAATTGCCGCTCATAATCACGCAGCAATGGCCTATATGAATATGGGAGAGCTGGACAATGCACTAGCAGAACTGGATAAATCTTTTGTATTAAATTCATTGTTAGGGCAAACCTATTTGTTTAAAGCCAAAATTCTGATTAAGAAAGGAAGTCGGGAAGAAGCTTGCAAAGTTTTAAGAAGAGGTCTGGCTATAGGATTGGAAGCAGATGAATTGGATGAAGGGGAAAAATTGCTAAAAGAAAACTGCGCAGAATAAGGATCTATTTATAGGTCTAAACAAAAACACACATGAAAAAAGCTGTTTTTGGGAAAACCAAAGACGGGGAGGAAGTACATATATTTCACCTGTCTAATGGAAAAATTGAAGCTGAGATCATCAATTATGGAGCAATCCTGAAATCTCTGAAAACGCCAGACAGAAATGGCAAACTGGGAGATGTGGTATTGGGATTTGATGAGCTGGAAGGATATCTCGGACCACATCCCTGTTTTGGTACCGTAAATGGACGATTTGCCAATAGAATTGCAAAAGGGAAGTTTTACCTTAAAGGCTTCGAATTCAATCTTGCGATCAACAATGGACCTAATCACCTGCATGGGGGCCTCAAAGGCTTCGATAAAGTTTTATGGGAATATGAATTGGTCGAGGGAGTAGAAGGGGTAAAACTGATTTATAATAGCCCTCATGGAGAAGAAGGATATCCCGGTAACCTCAGAGTGGAGGTTACCTATCAGCTCACGGATAGAAATGGCTTAAAGATCGACTACCGGGCTGAAACGGATCAGGATACTGTCTTAAACTTAACCAATCATACCTATTTCAATCTAGCCTTGGAAGGAAATGCAATGGATCATGAATTGAAGATCTATGCAGGGGCTTATACGCCTACAGATGAAAGCAATATTCCCACCGGGGAATTCTTTAGGGTTTCAGACAGTCCCTTTGACTTTCGCGAATTCAAACGTATTTCTCAACATATCGGCGTTCCACATCCGCAACTCGATTATGGAAGCGGCTATGACCATAACTTTGTGTTAAATGGCACCAATGGAAAGTTTCGTCTGGTAGCTGAGGTCAAAGAGTCCATGACTGGAAGAAATATGGAAGTATATTCTTCCGAACCTGGCCTACAATTGTATACGGCCAATCATTTAAATGGAATCAAAGGAAAGGGAGATTTGGTGTATCATGCTCGGGAAGCCTTTTGCCTGGAGCTTCAGCATTTCCCGGATTCACCCAATCATCCCCATTTTCCAAGTACCCGTCTAAAGCCTGGTATGACTTACAGGCAGACAACGGAATACAGATTTCCTGAATAATTTATTGTTGGACTTTGCGATAAAGGTCTCTTTCGAGGGTATGGATACTGCCCCCGGTTTTATCCGCAATTTCTTTATAGTGAGGATGTATTTTTCCGCGATAATCGCAAAGGATAATCCGGACAGGCTTATTGATTTCAGTCAATAACTCCAGATCCCGAACCTCACTTTTATTATCAGCGATCAGGATTACATCATCAAATCCATCCAGATATTGCAAACCTGTCAGAATGGCTTCCAGATCATTTTCCTCCGGATCACCCCCATTGCCTTTCTTCATGACGTATTCCATGGTTTCGACAATCTCTTCCAGATCACTGGTTTTGGAGCGGTAAACGCCTCCGGTTTTGCCCATTCGCTTTTGCCAGGTCTTTTTATTGTTTCCATCATTGAAGAAAACAAAATGATTGACCCTGGCTCCCGTTACGGATTGATTGAGTTTATGCCAGATGACCAATTGGGCGCCATATTTATACATACTACCCGTCCAGTCCATAACTACCAGCATATTGTTCCATTGTGGATTTCTATCCATTACTTTGAAAACGGTAGAATCTTTAGTGGTAATTTTTCCGGATACTAATGCCCGCAATTGCTTGGCATCGGTAACCCTTTCTATGGTAGGTATTCTGCGAGGACGGTATTTTATGACAAAGCCATGGAAGTATTCTTTTGCTTTATCTTCTGTATCGCATTGAGTTTGGAGAATAAGGTTCCATTTTATGTCCGGATTTCTCAAAGTTGAATCCAGGGCAAAAAGAGACTCTAAACGATCCAGCAAGAGTTGCCGGTAGTTGGTTCTCCACCTGCTTATTTCTTTGGGATACTTGGTAAATACCAGGTCTATTTCATAGGCCTGATTTCGCTTACTTTTTTTGACCCAATCTTCATTGTTGAGGACTTCAAATTTCGCATACTCCATTCGCAAGGCGACTTGGGGTGTGAATTCTGCAAAATTGTAAAAGGGAATTTCATATTTCAAGAAGGTAACATCTCCATAGACTACCTTATCGTCTGCAAAGGATGTTTGGGTACAGAAGAGGGAAAAGATAAATACTATGCTTGCAAGGTGTTTCATAAGAAGGACATTCCTGTGTTTCCTTATATATCTAACGGATCAAGAGCTATTTGTTACATGATTTATTTATTACAAATTAAAAAATATTCTTACGTCAGTCAAAACTAGCTGTGCCAATTGTTCAGACGGCTTCATATTTGGTCAGTTTGTAATTACCATGTGCTATTCCTATCTATAATTACTTCTCTTATATTTTCTAGGTCAAAGTCATGGGTATGATCTTTTTGGTTGTACCAACGGGCATTTTTATCCCGCAACTTCAGTCTTCCTTCTGCTGCTTCAACTAGATCTCCGAAATAGGTGCTTCCTTCCCATAAAACGATATGCGCTTCTTTTCCCAGCAAGCTTTTTACCTCGGAACGCAAACGTTTCCCGCTAAATCTATCACTTCTCGTACCCATTGCTTTCTTATTAATTTACTAAAAAGATGGATTCCCGACTCGATTTATTACAAATCTCCTAAAGCTGGCCTGACAACGATATCTTCTATTACCGTCCTTTCACTGAGGGAGCAGGCATTCCAGACTATCTTTGCTATATCTTCGGCAGGTATAAATCGCTCTTCCGGAGCATCAAATCCATCCCAACTGGGAGTCAGGGTCGCGCCAGGCATCAAAGAAATCACGCGTATGTTATGGGGTTTGAGCTCTTCCCTTAGATTTTTACTGAATCCCAGCATCGCATATTTTGAGATACCATAGGACCCTCCATATTCATAAGGTTTGATCCCGGCTACACTACTCATATTAACAATGGTGCCTTTTTTTGCCTCCATCATGGCAGGTAACAAAGACTTTGTCATGAAATAAGCGCTGTCGATATTGGTGCGCATCATGCTTTCATATACCGAATCTTCTTCTGAATGAATCTGTCCGGGTAAAAATACACCTGCATTGTTTATCAGGATATCTAGTCTGCCAAATTGCTCATTTAAGGTTTTTCCTAGTGCTTTGACTGCATCTTTGTCCGACATGTCGCAAACGAAGGTATGGAGCTTAGGCATCTCACTTTTGGCAGCTTCCAGAGATTCTTTCCCCCTGGCACAAATGATTACTTCAAAATTTTCCTGATAAAATTTTCGGGCAATAGCTAATCCTATGCCTTTTGAGGCGCCCGAAATAAAGATTTTCCTGTTCATGAGGTTAAAGGTAAAGAAATTACTTTGCAAGCCTTGTTAAAGTTTAGTTTTTTCGTGTTCAGTAAAGCGATCCCAAACACCTTGACAAATCTCTTTTATCATATCGGCCGCTTTTTCCTCTTGATGGGAAAAATGTTTAATAACCTTGAGCGATTCAAGGTGTATTATAAATTGACCATCACAGAATTGGCTACCTTCATTGGAGGGAGTTTGTTTATCGTGATTATTATTTCCAGTTTTATTGGAGCAGTATCTACCCACCAGATCGCCTATCAGCTGGTATCGAGTTTTGTTCAGCCCTATATTATCGGTTCCATTGTATCTTCCACTTCTTTATTGGAATTGTCTCCGACGGTTCTAAGTTTCATTCTGGCCGGTCGAATTGGATCAAAAATTGCGTCTGAAATAGGGACAATGCGGGTTACCGAGCAAATAGATGCTTTAGAAGTGATGGGGGTGAATTCAAGTGCATACCTCATCCTCCCCAAAATCATCGCGGGCTTATTGGCGCTGCCAGTGCTCGTTACAGTTTCAGCTTTTTTAGCACATATGGGAGGGATGCTGGCAGGAGAAATTACCCGTTCGGTAACGCAGATAGAGTTTACTAGAGGGATGCAGGAATTTTATGATCCTTATCAGGTAATTGTGATGTATGTAAAAGCCTTTACCTTTGGACTCCTGATTACCTCAGTTTCTGCTTATCAGGGATTTTATACTACGGGTGGAGCTTTAGAGGTAGGAAAGTCTAGTACCAAAGCAGTAGTTTACAGTTGTTTGGCCATCGTGGTCGCAGATTATTTGGTAGCCCAAATGTTGCTGTAAATCATTGACTTTTTTATAGGACAACACGCATATTCAAAGAATACTACGAATTCTCAACAAGTCAAGGCGAATTCTCACACAGTCAAAATGCCAATTTATCAAGTGGTATTTTGTCTGCCATATATAATCGCTAATTTGAAAAACAGCAATGCACAGCATGATTTAAACTCCGTATTATGAAACGCACTTTTCACACTTATCTAATCGCCGGGGGAGCCCTGGCCTTGATGATCGCAGGACTAATTTTCGCTGGAAAGCACAGCCAACCGGAATTCCATGGATTTAATGAAGAACTGGAAACCTATGTTCAGGGGTTTACTGCCGGAGAAATCAGCCGTAGCAGTAATATCCAGATTCAGTTCACAAAAGACTTTGGTAAGAATGAAGATCCCGAATTTTGGCAAGAAAATGATCTCTTGGAATTTTATCCGGAGATCAAGGGTACCTATAGATGGAAAAATGCTCGTACCCTCGAATTCAAACCCGATGAAAAACTGCCTTCCGGTCAGCTTTATATGGCCAAAGTAAATCTTCATGAGATTCATGCTGATATGCAGAAAGCTTTGCCCGAACTGGAATTTCAGTTTGCAAGTATGAAGCAAGGGATAGAACTCGAACTGACCCGTGCGCGAAGCTATAAATCCGGCAAAACCGCTTATCAGGAATTAAGTGGCGTAATCAGAACTGTTGATTTCGCCGAAGCGGACCTGGTGGAAGAACTATTAAGAACGGAGGAGAAAAATGGAGTTAAAATCAAATGGGAACATGATGCGGATAATAATGAACACAGCTTTGTGATCGACTCTGTTCCCAGAAAGAAAGAAAACTACTTTCTGAATCTACTTTGGAGTGGTAAAAAACTGGGCATTGAAAAGAAAGGCGAAAAACAAATAGAAATTCCCGCAGTCGGGAAGTTTCGCCATATGCATACCTATAGCTATGTCAAGCCGGAGCAATATGTCGTATTGGAGTTCTCCGATAATATCGCCCCTAAGCAGGATTTATCCGGTCTGATTCAGATGGGGAAAACTAACCTAAACTTTAGCATAGAAGAGAATCGGATTAAAGTATTCCCTAAAAGCAATGTAAAAGGTTCTGTTGACCTCAAAATAAATCCCGGAATCAAGAATGCTCTGGGAGATGCATTGGATCAGGAATACGAGAGTAAAGTCATATTCACGGAGACCAAACCTGAATTGAGACTTATTGGGAAAGGGGTAATCCTGCCTAAATCTGAACGGCTTCCTTTTATTTTTGAAGCAGTAGGCCTCAAGGCAATTGATGTACGAGTTATAAAAATTCAAGAGGATAATATTCCTCAGTTTTTGCAGGTCAGCAATCTGAATGAAAGTCGGGAGTTGAAGAGAGTGGGAGAGAAAGTTCTGGAAAAAAGCATTCGTCTGGATAAAAACGCAGAACTGGACCTGAATACCTGGAACCGCCATTCCCTGGATTTAAGTGATTTGATTGATACAGATCCGGGAGCTATCTATGAAGTCGCTTTAGGATTCAGGAAATCCTATACCTTTTACTCTTGTAGCGAACAGGAAAACGGAGATTCAGAGAAAAACATGCTGGCCCTGGATAAAACCTGGACCACAGGCAATAGTAATGGATATTATTATTACGATGACTACGATTACTATTATGATTATGGAGAAAGAGACAACCCCTGTAATGTATCCTTTTACACCAATCGCCGCATCATAAAAAGGAATGTACTGGCTTCTGATCTGGGTTTGATTGCCAAGAAAGGAAGTGAAGGCTCTTTATATGTAGTTACAGATCTCCAGACTACTGATCCTATTTCTGGCGTGAAATTGGAAATCTACAATTTCCAACAGCGCCTCATCCATACAGCTACCACCGATAATAAGGGAATGGTAGAGGTAAAGCACTCCGAACATCCTTATTTATTAGTTGCAAAGAAAGGTGAGCAAAGAGGCTATCTCCGCATGGATGATGGACAGTCTCTTTCTATGAGCCGCTTCGATACGCAGGGGCAAAAATATTATGAAGGGGTTAAAGGATTTATTTATGGGGAAAGAGGCGTATGGAGACCTGGTGATCCGATTTTCCTGAATTTCATTTTAGAAGATAAAAGCAATAGCCTTCCGGATGATCATCCAGTCAACTTCGAACTCTATGATTCCAGAGGAACCCGGATCAAAAAGATCAGCAGGAAACAAGGCCTTAATGGCTTTTATACTTTCCATACCAGTACAGCAGCTGATGCTCCTACTGGTAATTACCTGGCCAAAGTGAATGTCGGAGGTGCCCGTTTCCAAAAGACCGTAAAAGTGGAGACCATCATGCCCAATCGACTCAAAATCGCCCTGGATTTTGACAAGGCTTATCTCGAAGGCAAATCGGGGCAATATGGTAATCTTAGTGCTCGCTGGCTGCATGGAGCCATAGCGAAAAGCCTGAAATCTGATGTTCGGGTAAGTTTAAGCCCAGCTACAACAAAATTTGATAAATATCCCAATTTTACTTTTGATGATCCTCTGAGAAAATTGAATTCTGAAGAAGTAACCCTTTTTGATGGTCCGCTAAATGATCAGGGACAAGCAAGGGTGCCTATAAAGATTCAGAATAATCTGGTTGCTCCGGGTAAATTGAATGCAAAATTCAAAATCAAGGTCTTTGAGCCAGGAGGCGCTTTTAGTGTAGATCGCTTTTCAGTTCCCTATTCGCCTTATGCTCAGTATGTAGGGCTTAGAACACCTCCGGGAAGAGGATGGAGAGGTGCTTTAGTGACAGATGAAAATCACAATATCGAAATAGCTACCGTAGATGCCGATGGAAGACCTGTAAGTAGCTCGGTAAAATTGACCATCTATAAACTCAATTGGAGATGGTGGTTTGAACGATCACGGGAAAATCTCTTGAACTATAGAGGGAAAGTTAATGGAGAAGAGGTTAAAACAACCAATCTTACGACCATAAATGGCAAAGCCAATTGGACCTTCAAAGTCGATAAAAATAAATGGGGAAGATATCTTATTCGAGTTGAAGATGGGAAAGGGCATATCACAGGAAAGATTGTTTATGTAGACTGGCCGTCCTGGGCAGGAAGATCAAGACCGGGAGATGAAGGAGGAGCCCAAATGCTGAACTTTACTGCTGACAAAGAAAAATATGCTGTTGGGCAGGAGGTAACTTTGAGTATACCAAGTGGTGAAGCCGGACGTGCACTGGTGAGTATAGAAAATGGGACAAAAGTGGTAGCTGCTTATTGGGTAGATGCGGTAAAAGGGACTACGAAATTTAGTTTCCCTACTACTGCTGAAATGGCTCCCAATGCCTACGCCAATGTTACTTTGATTCAACCTCATGCTCAAACCGCCAATGATTTACCAATTCGGATGTATGGCGTGATTCCTATCAAAGTAGAGGACCCCGCAACGCATCTTTCGCCTGTTATTTCCATGCCTAATAGCCTGGAACCCAATTCGACTTTTGCAGTACGCGTAAGTGAAAAAAGTCAACAAGCGATGACTTATACTGTAGCTGTCGTAGACGAAGGACTTCTGGATCTTACCCGTTTCCAAACGCCCGATCCCTGGAGTAATTTCTATAAAAGAGTAGCCCTGGATGTGAAAACCTGGGATGTATACGATCATGTTTTGGGTGCTTATGGAGGAGCCATAAAGAGTCTCTTGAGTATTGGTGGAGGTGCTGGTGAAGAGGTTGATGGAGCCAAGAAACAGGATCGCTTCCGCCCGGTCGTCAAATTTCTCGGGCCTTTTGAATTGAAGGCCGGTGAAACTAAGACCCACAGCATTGAAATGCCCAATTATATTGGTTCAGTGAGAACTATGGTTGTTGCTGCTGATCCGGATAAAGGTTCTTACGGTTCAACTGAAAAAGCTACACCAGTCAAGAAACCTCTTATGGTTTTGGGTACTTTACCACGAGTATTGGGACCAGGAGAAAACCTGTCCTTACCCGTTACGGTTTTTGCGATGGAAGACAACATCAAAAATGTAAACATCAAAGTTGAAACCGGAAAAAGAGTCTTGGTAAATGGAAAAGATACCCAACAATTAACCTTCAATGAGCAAGGCGAAAAAATGACCGTCTTTGATTTGGGTGTGTTGGGATCGTTAGGGATGGATCATATCAAAATCACTGCCCGTTCAGGTTCTCAAATTGCTGTTTATGAAACAGATATAGAAGTTCGCAATCCCAACCAGCGCGTAACCAATGTATATGCACAGTTTATGGATGCAAAAGGCAATTGGAAGCAAGATTACAGTCCGGTGGGCATGCGCGGGACCAATAATGGATACCTGGAAGTGAGTTCTATTCCTCCCCTGGATTTGGGAAGAAGATTGAAATACCTGATTCGATATCCTTACGGATGCGTAGAGCAAACAACTTCAAGTGTCTTCCCTCAGCTTCATTTGGCCCGACTGATGAAATTGGATGAGAAGAAAAAGGAAGAAATCGATAAGAATATCCGTGCAGGTATCCAGCGATTGACTCGTTTCCAAAATAGCGATGGTAGTCTTTCTTACTGGCCGGGTTCCTATTACTATAATCAGTGGGGAACCAATTATGCAGGGAATTTCTTGCTCGAAGCTAAACAAGCTGGCTATACCTTGCCCTCTGGTATGATTGAAGACTGGATTGGATTTCAGAAGGATATGGCAAAAGGATGGAAGGGCGATAGCAGATGGCAACAAATGAACCAATCCTATCGCTTGTTCTTGCTCGCTTATGCCGGTAAGCCCGAATTAGGAGCGATGAACCGTATGCGCAAGCTCAAAAACCTCAAAGAAATGTCTAAATGGCATTTGGCTGGAGCTTATTATCTGGCAGGGCAAAGGGATGTCGCCCGGAAAATGGTCAGGTCCCTGCCTATGGATATCTCAGACTATCGCGAACTTGGATACTCCTACGGAAGTGCCACCCGGGATTATGGGATTATGTTGCAAGTCTTGAGCATTATGGATGAAAGGGAGTATGCGAAACCATTATTGAAGAAACTTTCAGATGCATTGAGTGATAAAGAAAGGTGGATGAGTACCCAGACGATTGCCTATAGTTTAGTTGGAATTACAGAATACATAGGCAAGAAGAATAATTCTGCCAAGCTTAATTTCTCCTACCGGATCAATGGAGGAGCATGGACCGAAGTAGACTATAATGCACCTGTTTGGCAGCTTGAAATGGCAGAGGTCAAAAAAGGTAATGTCGAATTCAAAAATGAGACGAAATCCTTTATGTACGCTCGCTTGATTCTGGATGGAATCCCGCGCATAGGAGAAGAAACCAGTGCCAGCAACAAACTCAACATATCTGTTAGTTATAAAGACCTGAATGGAAAAACCATCAATCCTTCTCGCCTGGAACAAGGGACAGATTTTGTAGCGGAAGTAAGCGTGAGTAATCCTAGTGGAAGATTCTATCAGGAATTGGCATTGTCTCAAATCTTCCCTTCGGGATGGGAAATTCACAATAGCCGAATGGATGGTACACAAAGTCAGGATGCTGCCAAAGCAGAATATGTAGACATCAGGGATGATCGTGTGTATACCTTCTTTGATCTTTCAAAAAATAAGTCAGCGACATTCAAAGTCAATCTCAATGCCAGTTATCTGGGGAAATATTACCTTCCCGGAGCGAATTGTGAGGCTATGTATGACAAAACCATCAATGCTCGCGTCAAAGGGCAATGGGTGGAAGTTATAGATGCCGGAAGTGGGGGTTGATGAAGAATAAAAGATTTAATGAAGCGTGGATAAGGCCCAGCCTTTTCCACGCTTTTATCTTTACCTTTATTTTCATTTCTTTAGCCCTATGAATCCCAGGTTTAAGGCGATAGAACAAATCCAGCAACGAGCAAGGAGAAAGCCACTTGTGCCTACTCCCAGGCCCAGTGAGATCTTTGCGGAGAATGTCTTCAATCAAAGAAAGATGAAAGAGTATCTTTCTAATGACATCTTTGTGCGGCTGCAATCTTGTATGCAAAGTGGAGAGTTTCTGGATAGAAATATAGCAGCCTCAGTTGCTAATGCGGTGAAATCCTGGGCGCTGGATAAAGGAGCGACGCACTATACGCACTGGTTTCAACCCCTGACAGGAAGAACTGCTGAAAAACACGATTCTTTTTTGGAGTTGACTGAAGGAGAACCCATAGATAAATTTTCGGGTGAAGAATTGGCCCAACAGGACCCCGATGCTTCTTCTTTTCCAAGCGGAGGGCTCAGAAGTACCTTTGAGGCAAGAGGATATACCGCCTGGGATTGTAGTTCTCCGGTCTTCATTTTTGAAACCACCTATGGGAGAACCCTTTGTATCCCAACCATATTCATTTCCTATACAGGTAAAGCCCTGGATTATAAACTTCCCTTGTTGAAATCCATGGCCTTATTAGATAAGGCAGCAACAGCCGTCTGTAATTATTTTGATAAAGAGGTTAGCCGTGTTTATCCTACCCTGGGAATTGAACAGGAGTACTTTCTGATAGACCGTAGCTTTTATCATCTGCGACCCGACCTGATGTTGAGTGGAAGAACAGTATTTGGGGCAGCTTCCGCTCGAGGCCAACAATTAGATGATCATTATTTTGGTTCCATTCCAGAACGGGCTTTTGCCTTCATGAATGAATTGGAACTGGAATGCCATCGTTTGGGAATCCCCTTAAAGACCCGGCATAATGAAGTAGCCCCCAGTCAATTTGAATGTGCACCCTGGCATGAGAATTTAAACATCGCTATTGATCATTCATTGATGATGGCAGATCTCATAGATAGGACCGCTAAGAAGCATAATATGGCAGCCCTCATGCATGAAAAACCTTTTGCCGGCATAAATGGGTCTGGAAAACACAGCAATTGGTCCTTGCAAACCAATACAGGGAGGAATCTCCTTGCTCCGGGAAGTGATCCTCAGGAAAACCTGCTTTTTCTGGCGATTTTCGTTAGCGTGATCAAGGCTTTTCACGACCATGCAGAGCTTTTGGGAGCAAGTATTGTTTCCATAGGAAATGATCGACGGCTGGGCGTCCATGAAGCGCCTCCGCCTATCCTTTCCATTTTTACCGGGAAGCGTTTGGCCAAGATTCTTTCGGATTTGGAAAATCCTCCGCGAAAGCGGAAGCATGAGCCCATCAATGAGTTGCTCCGTCTGGGAATCAGTGAAATTCCTGAATTGCTAATTGCCAATACCGATACCAACCGAACATCTCCTTTCGCCTTTACAGGCAATAAGTTTGAGTTTCGGGCCGTAGGAGCCTCGGCTAATTGCAGCCAGACCATGACCCTGCTCAATACGGCAGTTGCTGACCAATTAATTGAATTTAAAGAAAGGGTTGACGCTAAACTGCGGAGAGGAAGAAATCTGGACCTGGCAATTTTGGACATACTTAAAGAATACATGCAATCTTGTCATCACATATTGTTTGATGGAGATGGGTATAGCCTAAGTTGGATTACAGAATCGGAAAAAAGAGGCCTGGTTAAATTAGGGAAGACCCCCTATAGCCTTGAAGGCTTTCTGAAAGATAACTCCCAGGAACTTTTCAATAGAACCGGAGTTCTTTCTCCTGACGAACTTGAAGCTCGCTATGAAGTATTGTTGGGAGAATATTTGAATAAAATCCGGATAGAAGCGGATATTATCCAGGAACTGGGACAGACATCTATCATTCCTGCTGCCCTCGAATACCAAAAAGATTTATTGCAAAGTTTGCGGATGGGACAGGAAAGTGGCCTCGGTAGAAAGGCACTTTCTGTACAGGAGGATTTGTCAGTTTTGATTGGGGAAAAAATTGGAGAACTCTTTAGTTCGCTGGAGAGCCTGCGAGTTACCCGAAATCGCATAGAACGACGGGGGTATGTTAAGGAAATAGCTATAGGCTATACAGAGCAAATTTTGCCCATTTTTGACGAGATTAGAAATAAAGTGGATGAATTAGAAGGGAGAGTCGGAGATAAGATCTGGCCTTTGCCTAAATACAGAGAAATGCTCTTCATTAATTAAAAAAAAAGTAGCACCGAGGTGCTACTTTGACAACACATGATTCAAAGAAAGTGCTTATAATCTCTGGTTATTTCATGAGCCTGATTCCTGATTTTCAGCCGGGAGTAAAAATAGTCTCCTGGGATGGCTAAAAATGACTTCGAACACAGGCTCGGTTTGTTTGTTTTTGGGCCGCTCAGCTATTGTTTTTATTGTAGGGTACTTGCTCCGTTGGCGCATACTGATTGTGCTGCAAGGACCTGCTACAACTGGTGTTTGATTTTTCATAAGCATTCTTATAACCCTATATTTCCTCGCTGTTACAATGTAAAGTACGTAAAGGAAATCTTGCCAAAAAAGTCCCTTGTAAGGATGTAGGAGGGTATATGGAGGAATCGCTGACTAAACACTGAATTGCTTGCGCGATCCGTCAAAAGCGAGGTTTGAATGGGAAATAAAAAAATTTCGACTTATGTAAGGTTCTTATTTTCCAATTTAGTCCGCTGAAAAATATCTCCTGATTGATTAAATTTGGCTTCTTATTTATTGATAATATGCGAATCATCATAGCCGGAGCCGGAGAAGTCGGTTTCCATGTGGCAAAAATGCTCTCCCATGAAGACCACGATATCATTCTTATAGATAGAGCAGAGGAAAGATTGACCTATGCAGAATCCCATATTGATGTGGGAGTTATAAAGGGAAATTCCATTTCTATCAATTTGCTTCAGGAAGCAGGTATAGAAGAAGCTGATCTATTGATAGCAGCGACTTCTTCAGAAGAAACCAATATCACTACGGCAATTATTGGAAAACATCTCGGAGCCAAAAGAACCATCGCCCGAATTTTCAATCCTGAGTTTCAAATCGAAAAAGAAGCCCTGGATTTGAGAACCCTGGGAATCGACTCCATGGTTTTTCCCGAATACCTGGCTGCACAGGAGATCATGCGCCTGATCGAAAGAGCGAATTTGACAGACGCATTTGAATTTGGAGATGGGAAGTTGGCCTTGACTGGAGTAGTGCTGGAAGAAAATGCTTCTCTCGTAGGATTGAATCTCATTAAAGCTGCTAAACAATATCCGGATTTTAAGTTTACGGTTGTGGCTATCCAAAGAGGAAACGAAACCATTATCCCTCGTGGAGCCAATTTATTTAAGGCAGGGGATCATGTGTACTTCATCAGTTCGCCCGCCTGCATCACTCGCCTGGAAGAATTGTCGGGTAAGACGAAACTTGAGATCAAAGACATCATGATCCTTGGTGGAAGCCTTATTGGGCGAGAATTTGCTAAATGGACCCAGAATAAATATAAGATCAAACTCATTGATGGAGATAAGCGGAAATGCTTTGACCTTGCAGATGAGCTTTCTGAAACCATGGTGATCTGTGGAGATGGGAACAATGTGGAATTTTTGGAGGAAGAGGGAATAGGGGAAATGGATGCATTTATTGCCCTGACCGGAAACTCAGAGACCAACATCATCTCCTGCCTCGTAGCTAAAAACCATGGCGTGAAACGGACGATAGCTTTGGTGGAAAACATTGATTACATCAGCCTTTCCCAGAACATAGGCATAGATACCCTGATCAATAAGAAGATGATCACCATTAATAACATCTTCCGACATGTTCGGGGAGGGCAAGTGGAGGCTTTAACCAGCTTGCATCATGTGGAATCGGAAATTCTGGAGTTTATTGTCCATGAAGGCTGCCGAATCACCAAATATCCGGTCAAGGACTTGAATTTTCCAAAGGATGCCATTATTGCGGGTGTAATCCGGGATGCTCAGGGCTTTATCGCAAATGGGCATACGCAAATACATGCAGGAGACAGGGTAGTGGTATTTACGCTGCCAACGGTCATTCATAAAGTGGAGAAATTCTTCCGTTAGCACTCAGCGCTGAAATAAAGTTCAATTGCAAGTATCAAGTACAAATTCAATTAAGGCGAATGCCTGTGCTTGAATTTGACACTTGCACTTGAACTTCTCTTAACTCAATTAGCTTGATTGAGTTCTCGTTCGCTTAACCCTTATTTAATCAAGGTAATAGTCGTTATAGACTTGATCCCCATAGGTACTTCAGTTGGTTCAGGAATTTGCCCACCTTCCATGGTCATGATTCCATTTATGTCCTGATTGATGGTCGAACTGATGGCCATGCCTGTTTTCAAATCAACAATGGTTTCTCCTGTTTGGTCGCCTTCCATTGCATAAGACAATAGCATTCCCTGCACTTCCAAAGGAGTATCGGGATTGGTTGTCAGGCGAGAATTTACTCCTAAATAGGCTTTTCCATCTTCCACCTTATTTAAAGTATAATCGGTATCCAGATCCATTTCGAAGGTAGTCTTGATAGACATCTTCTGGTTCCAGCTATCTCCTACATTAACACGGGTCTTGGGATAGAATGCACTTAGGCCTGAAAAGCTTTCTTGCATTTTCTCTGCTGAATACTGCTCCTTCATGGCAGCTACCATCATTTCATTTACATTTGGATTTAGCTTACGCATGTTTTCAATCAGACCTTCCTGAAATGCTTCCAGGCCCTCCATATTTTCCAAATTACCTTCTTTATTTACATAGCCATAGAAATTTAATCCTATCAGGGCTGCGGCACCCAAAGCTGCATCCGGAACATTTTCCATGCTTTTTTCTGAATCAAAATCTACCTGCATCATGGGATTGTCCATCATATAAGAAGCTGAAAGATAGCTTACCTTTACTTTGGGTCTTCCATCTATTACGTCTACCACGCTCATTTCAAAACCAAAACCAATGTTCTGGGACATTTCATTTTCCATTCCCATGATACTTTGGCTGATCTGCTGTTTGATGTCCTGCTTATACCGGAAAGACTGGCCTTTCTCCATATTTACCTGGAGAAGTATGCCGCTTTCTTCTTTTGCTGGAACATCAGCTACTTTTTTTGATCCTTTACAGCTTGTTGCAAAAAGAAAAAGAGCAAGGATAAATACTGAGATTTTCTGGTTGTTTAACTTGTGAATAGTCATGTGTGTTAAATTTACTTTTTTGCGAATGTACATATTTTTCATCCATAATTTTTCCCCTAAATAGCTGTGATGTACCTTTGAGCTTATTTTATGAACGTGGCCGAAAGGATCAAAAAATACTTACCTACGATTATCCTCCTGATACTGGGAATTTATGTCCTGGACAGGATTTTCGTTGATGCCTTTTGGAACCCGAATAACTTCCTTCTGGGAGGGAGCCTGGATGCCCTCAAAAATTACTTTACTCCTGCCTGGTTTATCAAATATGATCATGGGGTTCACTTTAGCGGGATGAATTATCCCTATGGAGAGCATGTGTTGTTTACAGATAATCAGCCCATTATTTCCTGGATACTCAATTGGTGGGACGATACTATTTTTCCCATAGCAGATAAAACCGTTGGGATACTCAATGGGATGATTTTCCTGAGCATTCTGATTTCAATGTTGGTCCTGCATCGGATAGCCCGGCATTTTCAGTTGCCTCATGTGTATGCTATTCCATTATCTATCTTATTGGCTCTCCTAAGTCCACAGATCCATCGGTTTGCCGGGCATTATGCATTGGCCTATACCTGCTTCGTTCCCATTTTGTGGTTGCTCCTCATCAAGCTGACTCAAAAGGATTCGAGGAAATGGCTCTATACGGCTTTGATTCTGATTTACCTTAGTGCTTCTGGCCTTGTTCATGCCTATTACCTCTTGATAGGCGCCCTTTTCTCTTTTCTTTATATGGGGCTGTATGGATTAAAAAGATGGAGACAAAAGAAAAAAGATGCGCGACTAAGCTTTGCACGAGCTACTCTCTTTCTGCTGATCCCTGTACTGATTATCCAAAGCTTTTTGTGGATCACTGATCCCATAGAAGACAGGCCTTCCAATCCATTTGGAATTTTATCCTATCAAGCGCATTGGCATACGGTATTCATGCCGGTTCAAGGGCCTCTATATGAAGCCTATAATCGCTTCTTTCACGGAAAGAATCCCAGCATGGAAGCTTTCTCATATGTGGGACTCACAGCTACAGCCGTTTTCTTCCTTACCCTGGCACGTATGATTGCTTATGGCTGGCGAAAAAGATGGAAGAGAATCACCCGTTTTGCTTTGCCTGGGGAAATGAGGATCGCACTTTGGGCCTCTGTATGGCTGTTGATTTTTGCTATGGCCATGCCCATAAAATGGGGACATCCATTTTGGGTAGATTTGGTCCCACCTTTGAAACAGTTTCGATCCCTTGGACGCTTTGCCTGGGCCTTTTACACGGTTTTTACCATGTATGCGGCTGTATACCTCTATTTGATTTATCGCAGGCTTAAAATGAAGTCTCTGGGCAATATAGGAGCATGGATTCTTTTTCTTGGATTGGTATTCTGGCTCTGGGATGCGGGAATTCATGCGGATATTCATGCGGATATCGTAAAAAGCAATAGAGGTAGAAATGCTTTTATACACGATGCCCCGGATTATAAAGCCTGGATAGAAGAGGCAGGAATGAAGGTTGAGGACTTTCAAGCTGCTTTGCCCGTTCCCGTATTCAATATTGGTTCGGAGAAATTTGTGCCTAAATGGACAACCTTTGGCATTACAGAACAAATATATCGATTGGCTTATCATACAGGTTTGCCTATGGCTTGTGGGAGTATGTCCCGTACCTCTATGGCCAATTCTTCTAAACTGGTCCAGCTATTTTCTTCCGACTACGTAGAGAAGGAAATCATCAAGGATATGCCAGATCAACGGCCCATTTTGGTATTGAAACATGAGAATGTTCCTATCAGTTGGCCGGAACAACAATTATTGGCCAAGGCAAGTCTGCTTCATGATGGAGGCAATTACTCATTACATAAATTGGAACTGAAGGATTTGGCTAGTAAAGGACCCGAAGTTCTCTCTCGTTTCGAAGCTGAAAAAGACAGCCTCTTTCGTCAGGATCAATTTTACCTAAGCGATAGTTCCTGGTTCTTTTTTGAAGATTTTGGAAAAGGAGATTTCGCTGATTTGGGCAAACATGAACGGGTCGGCCCTAAACGAGATCCTCTGATCTTATTTGAAAATCATATCCCGGATACTAATTGGATGGAAGTCTCTGTGTGGGCTAAGATAGAAGAAGCGCAAGCGGGTTTCCCTGCTTTTAACTTCAAGGAATTTGACAAAGATGACAAGCAAATCTTTCACCTGGATGAAGGGATGCTTTTCGAAATGAATGTATACAAAAATTGGCTAAGACGAGATTATAGATTCAAGCTCAAATCTCCGGGCAATAAAGCGGTAATTTACTTACAGGGTAATTCTCCGATTGCAGGCTCAATCATGATACGAGATGAAACAATTGATGTATATTTGCCCCTTGAGAATGCTGAGGCGAAACTGATGTATAACAATTACTACCTTTCGCCTCCCAAACCCTAGCCAATCAATCCTGCTAATTTGAACGCAAGTCTTGATATAGTTCTCCCCTGTTACAATCCTGCTGAGGAATGGGCCGAACGTGTGATTGAGGGCTATGAAGAAATTGTAGAAGAACTGCCAGAGGAGAGGATTCACCTCATTTTGGTTAATGACGGCTCCTCAAAAGCTTTACTGCCTGAGGACATAGAAAAATTGCGAAATAGCATACCCTTTTTCGAATTTCTGGATATAAAAATTAACCAGGGGAAAGGGGCTGCCTTGCGCTCGGGTGTTTCAAAGTCAAAGGCAGCTATTTGCATTTTTACAGATATAGATTTTCCTTACCGAACCCCAAGTTTCCTCAAAATATTTCAATTGCTGAAAGAGAAGGAAACAGATATAGCCATAGGGATAAAGGACCGCTCTTATTATTCCCATTTGCCCTGGCTTCGCATTCAGGTTTCAAAATTTCTTCGATTCCTGGCAAGGACCTTCATGCGGATTTCCATTACTGATACACAATGTGGATTGAAAGGCTTTAACGCCAAAGGTCGAGACGTATTTTTACAGACAACCATCAAGCGTTATCTCGCGGATTTAGAATTTATCTTTTTATCTGACCGTAGAAAGGATTTGACGATGAAATCAGTCGAAGTAAGCTTGCGACCGGGCATCATCTTCAGTAAAGTCAATCCTCGTATCTTATTCGCTGAGGGGATCAACTTTCTCCGGGTTTTCTTTCGTTCCCTCGGAAGTTAACTTTTGTCCACATTGGGTACAGAATGCATCCTCTGTAGTATAGGATGCTGTACAATTCGGGCATATACCATCTACTGGCAATCGTTTTTGGCCATGAGCATTCAGAATATTCATATAGGACCCACTTTCGATCCAGGTAAAAAGCTGTGAGGCTCGGATAATGGTGAAAGGATGTGAATTCTCATAGCTGGCAACAAAGCGGATCAGTTTATCAAAATTCCCGGCTTCCAGTTTGTCGAAATCATGAGACTGTTTCCGAAGGTGCTCCGTTTTTACCCGGCCATGATACTTTAGGGGTAGTCCTGCCATTTTGATCAATGCCTGTGCCGCCACATCTACATCCTGGCAGCAGAGAAGACCTGCTCTGTCTGCAGTAAACTCTGACATACGGTACCAGTGCATAAGGGCCACTTTTAGCGGCATGGTAACCAGATTTCCAAGACCCAGGGTAACATCACTGATCAATTGAGAAAGGATCGTCAGAGAATCAGCCATCATGCGATAGAGCACATGATTGCTTCGAATGTGGCCCAATTCTCTACCCAGAAGAAAAAGAAGCTCCTCAGAATTGAGAAGATCGATGGCTCCACTACTCAGGACAATGATCCTTTGCTTTTCGCCACTTGTGAATGATTTAATTTTGTCTTCCAGATTGATATACAATTCCGGCACATCTCTCATATCAAGAATTCGACAGGCTTCGATGAGGATATCATAAATCTCTGGAATGGTCTCCTTTTCAACCCGGATATTATCTCCGGTATGTTTAATATGGAGGTATTTTTCTAAACCGTAATCAAGCACCCTGTTCGTGAGCATTTCCAGTCCACGGGTATTTTCCAGTTTGTCAAGCGATTGGCGATCAAAGGGGTGCTCGTATTCTGTAGAATAAAGTCCTTTTAGCTGTATTTTCTCTGTTAGAGCATCGTTCCGCATTTATGGCAAAATTTTGAATTTGGTTTAGCAACTGTATCGCAATTTGGGCAAACTTCCAATGCGGTACCAGCCAAAGGGTCAGAAGTTTTAATCACCTGTTTTTCTTCGAGGAACTGTTCCTCGACAAATTTTTCATGCTCATCGTAGGTGTAGTGATTAGGCCCCCACTTCTCCGCTTCATCCTTGGGGAGAAAAACGGAAAGCCCCAGGTATGCAACAATACTTGCTCCAAAGGAAAAGAATGAGGCAGCAATAAAGCCTACCCGAACCAGCACGGGGTCAACTTCCAGATAATCAGCGATTCCCGCACAAACTCCGGTTAAATTTCCTCTCTTTTTCGTGAGGCGTTTCCCCCGGATTATCTCTCTTTTCCCCTGCACGACATCACCGAGCTTTTTGAATGGATCCTTCATGATATTAATATAATTGATATTTAGGCAAATATGAATTATTACTTACCTTCACCTTTCGAAATTTTCATTTTTGCTTTTCATGATTGATCTACGCTCTGATACAGTGACGCGTCCAACGGCCCAGATGTTGGAAAGTATGCAAAAAGCTCCTGTTGGAGATGATGTTTATGGAGAAGACCCGACGGTAAATTTGCTCCAGGAAAGATTGGCTGAACTCTTTGGGAAAGAAGCTGCTTTATTTTGTCCTTCCGGTACCATGTGCAATCAAATTGCAATCAAAATTTCTACCCAACCACAAGATGAGGTGATTTGTGATCAGCATTCTCATATCTATTTGTATGAAGGGGGAGGTATGGCTGCAACTTCTATGGTAAGCGCCCGACTTTTGGTGGGAGATCGTATGCGCCTGACAGCCGAACAGGTTGAAGAAAGTGTCAATGAAGACAATGTTCACTATCCACGTACCAGCCTGGTTTCACTAGAAAATACCTGTAATAAAGGAGGAGGATGCTATTACCAGTTGGAAGATATAGCGGCCATCTCTGAAGTGTGTAAAAAATATGCTTTGCGGCTTCATCTGGATGGTGCACGCGTGTTTAATGCACTTGTAGCAAGTGGAGATAAGGCCTCTGATTATGGAAAATACTTTGATACTATTTCTGTTTGTCTATCCAAAGGCCTGGGAGCCCCTGTAGGCTCGGTACTTGTGGGAAGCAAGGAAGATATCAAACAAGCGGATCGGGTGCGGAAACGCCTGGGAGGAGGAATGCGGCAGGCGGGTTATATCGCAGCTGCAGGATTGTATGCCCTGGATAATCATATAGAAAGACTCTCTGAAGATCACCGAAGAGCCAAAAGCATAGAAACTACTTTATTGGAGCAGGATTGGGTAAAAGCCAGTTTGCCTGCTGAGACCAATATTGTCATTTTTGAGGTAGAAGAAGGTTACGGAAGAAACGAAGTCCTGACAAATCTAAAGGATAATGGTTTATTGGCCTCTTCTTTTGGGAAAAGTTATATACGCATGGTTACTCACCTCGATTTTCATGAGGAAGACCTGGAAAAAACTCAAAAAATAATTCGGGAGTTAGCCTAATTGGCTTCGATCAGGGAAGTATTGATCGCGTAGAGAATGACTTCAGCTGCAGTTGTTACTCCTAATTTGCGCATGATATTTTTGCGGTGGGTATAGATCGTATGGATGCTTAGATAAAGTTTGTCAGCAATTTCCTGAGCCGGACATCCTTCTGCCATCAATTTCACGATCTCAATTTCCCGATGCGTAAGTAGGGTAGGGTCGCAATTGTCATCTATGCTTTTGCTGAAGCTGGGAGTATTTCTTTCCAAAATGATATCCAGAACTTTCCCACAGAAAAATTTATCATTCTTGGAAACGGCATGAATGGCCCCCAATATTTCTGTTTGATCACATTCTTTCAACAAAAAGCCTTTCGCCCCATAATTGATTGCCTTGAGAACCCGATCTTTTTCATAATCAGTAGAGATCACAAGTACATTGGTATCTGGATTTTGGTGGATGACATGTTTGATGTCATCTACATCAAAAGAATCCGAGGCTTCATAATCGATGATAACAAGATCTGAAGCGGTTTCTTTAAGCTTCTTTTTTAATTCGTCGGAATGGACGGCTTCTCCAACTACCTTCATATAGTCTTTATCCCGTATCACCGCCTTTATACCCTCTCTCACAAGGAATGCTGCGTCTGCTATGAAGATATTTATAGGATCCATGCTCATATAACCCGAAAATCGATGTAATGTTAGGTACAGTTTAGAATTAATCCAAATAAAAACAAGGAAAATGCCAATCCAGCTGGATAATTATTTGTTTTGTCTGATAAGGGGATTTTTCCTTTTTTTGTTCTCTCAAAGCCAAGTAGCTATAAAATTGAACGAAAAACCCAGCCCATACGGTTGATTCCTTATATGGAAGAGCAAAAAGCGGATATTTTTAAGTCAGATGTGTTGTTCATAGAATTTGCTTCTTCAATCTTGTTGGGCATTGGAATAGTCCTGTTTCCTCTAGGCCTTTCCTGCAAGATTTTTGATTGGGCATATTGTGATGTGCAATTGGTAAGTCTCTTTGGAGGTGAAGATAAATTTCGGGCCGATTTGTCCGCCATAAATCTTCCATTGGCTATGTTGATTCTAGGTATTTCAGCTCGATTGTTTACAAAATTTGGCTGGAGCATCTGTGTACTTCTTCTGGGTTTTTTAAGTGGTTTCTTTGGCTTCATGGTTTACTACCTCAAAACCCGCATGGACTTCCGCATTGTTAGCAATACCCTGGATTCAGTTCCTCAAGGTCAGTTTTCTTATATAGAATCGATTATTATAAATGGAGGGCTAAGCATTCTGTGTTTTGCGGCTCTCATATACTTTCTGCTTCCTGCTACTCGACGAATGTTCTGGGATCCCACCTATTTTAATTCCCAATGAATATTACTGAATGAAAAAACTAATAGCACCTTCCTTACTTGCAGCTGATTTTTCTAATCTCAAGGATGCTTTTGATATCGTAAATGATTCAGAAGCAGATTGGCTACACTTTGATGTGATGGATGGTCGATTTGTTCCCAATATTTCTTTTGGCTTTCCTATTCTCAAAGCTGCAAAAGCACATATGAATAAGCCGGTGGATGTTCATTTGATGATAGTAGAGCCAGAAAAGTATATAGACGCTTTCCAGGAAGCTGGTGCTGCTGTCCTGACCGTTCATCAGGAAGCAACAGTTCATTTGGACAGAACTTTGCAAGCGATTCGTGATGCAGGGATGAAAAGTGGAGTTGCCTTAAATCCTGCTACGCCAGTAGATACGGTGAAGCATGTACTTCATCTTGCAGATCTGGTATTGTTGATGTCTGTAAATCCCGGTTTTGGGGGACAAAAATTTATCAAATATATCCCTCATAAAGTCGCTGAACTGAAATCAATGATTCAAAAGGCAGGAACGAATACCCTCATTGAAATAGATGGTGGGGTTGACCTGAAAACAGCGCCCGCATTATTGGCGGCAGGAGCAGATGTATTGGTCGCTGGTTCTTATGTTTTCAAAGCAGATGATCCCAGAGCTGCAATCTCTGCCTTAAAAGCCCTTTCATAAAGAAAAGACCAGCCCCTAGCGGGTGACTGGCCTTTAATTCAAGTAAACATTCTAATTTCTTATTTCGATATCGGGGAAGAAGGTTCCCCAGGCAAACCAATAGGCAATAAAGCCTCTGACGATTGGTAGTCTTTCTCCTGCACGTGGACCACTGGTCGCATACCCAAAAAGATCCCAGGTATTACCTTCATTGTCAGTCATGACATTGGTCCCTTCTCCATTGAGGGCACTGAAATTTAAGAGGCTTCCATCTGCTGTCATTCTCTCAAAACCAACCACAAAATTTCTCTCTGCATCTCCGACAACTACTACAGGAAGACCCCCGACCTCATCTTCTACAACACTTAAACCCGAGAAAAAGTTTGTAAAAGGGAAGGCTTTGGATTTATCATTGACCACGATTCCATAAACCCGGTCCTTGGCAGGAAGGCGATCATCACGATTGCTGATGGGGAAAAAGAAGAGGTCATTATCCGTTCGATAGCTTCCATAAGGATATTGTCCGTAGCGTCTGTTAAAGCCGGTATTGGCAGAAAGGACCTGGGAATTCGGGAAAAGTTCCTTCCAGCTTTTCCAGCTAGTTTCTATCAATAAATAATTGCCCGGATCACTTCCGGAGAGTTTGCCATTTACACATTTGAGCTCCATTTGGGACCAATTGCTATCTGTTTCTCTGTCGTAGGGAATGATATTGGTATTGTAAAGTAAGCCTGAGACTCCGAAGGTAGTTTCCTTTCCATTTATAACTCTGTCCCAGCCTGTAGCAGATCCGGTAAGCGGACAGTAGACAACAGAATAGGCGATATTATTGGTTTTGTCATTTACGATTTCATGCCAGTCGAGGATATCATGGGGATAGCCTTTGATTTCATTTCCGGATTTAAATCCTACTATCAAATCTGTATCGTCCAGGAAATTTACATCAGAAACATCCAGAAATGCAGGTTCATCAATCGCAGGAATTCCATCTTTACCCGGTCCGCCATCAAATACTTCATCTCTGGGTACCAACCATTCTGATTCTCCTTCCTCGCAAGAAAAGAGTAAAGGGATCAGTAGTAGAAAGAAAAAGCCAGTGTTTTTAATAATGTTCATTGATTATGGGTTAGTAGGTTTCACTTTGCCAGGCCTTTGAAGGGGGAATCATTTTTTTTCTGCAGGCCTAAACTTTGATAAAAGGTGATAGCGAAGCGGTAACTGGTGCTTAATTGTGTTCCCTGGAGGTATCTGTATATCGGTAAAGCTCCCGTGAGTCTGAGGGCTGAATTTTGTCCTAAATTGAAGTTGAGGCCGGGCCTGAAGTTTAGCCAGTGACCTCCTGTATTTTCAAATCTGTTTCCATCTATTTGATCTACCCCTACAGTTCTATATTGAAAAGCGATAATAGGATCAATGATCAGGCTTCCGATGAGAAACCTGTCCTGTACCCCCCATTGAATTTGAAATTCATTACCAAACTTATAGGCGAGACTCCCATTGTAGTCCGGATTAGTTCCTGTTAAGCGATAAGTAGCACTTACGTTAAAAGAAAGATTATCCCGCATCAAGCCTCTGCGATTAAAATTCGTCCATATGATTGCATCCCAGGCACCTGTACCGGGCTGAAGATCTGCGGGCAGGGTAATTCCTCGCTCATCTGTGAAATTGGCTTGCCCAAAAGGAAATTTGGGTCCAGCTCCGAGCATAAAATCAATATCGGGATGCTTTTCTCCATGTAAGAAATTATAGCGTAAGAGAACGATTCCATCTCCTACGCCATTATTTATGGTAATATCTTCGGTATTGGCCTGAGTAAGAATGATTCGCTCCTGCCGGACAAGCGAAAAGAGGGCGCTTACGGAAAACGCCTGATTGATATCATAGCTTGTCTCTAAAATAAGAGAACGTGTATTACGGGTTCTTCTATCGTCATCCAGGCGTTCACTGGATGCGAGGAGGTCTTTCAGCGTATTATGGTCATAAGTAAGCTGAAATTGAAAGGTCCCGGCAGTAGAAGCTCCTAATCCCAGATTACTGGAAATGGGTACTCCTCCAGAACAACAGGCTTGGCTAAATAGTGCGTGTGGGAGCATTAGCAAGGGGAGAAACAGACCCCAAGCCACCAATTTTAAAACATTCAGCATAGTAATGAGGTTAAAAGGCTACTAAATCAAAAGTTTCTCCGTTATAGTAAGTAAGACTACAATACTGTGAATGTTTAATTCCTAATATAAAGGTAGTTTTAGGTGATAATGAGAAATGTCAGGTAGTTTACAGCTGCCTGATTTAGAGGGGGAAAAACAAATACCTGCTAAACTGATGGCCCTTATAGCCTTTTACTTGCTTGCTTCTCTCATTTTCTTAAATGCTGGTGCTACCAGCATCGTCATGTTGCCACGAATAATGGATCAGAGGTTCAGATTGAGCCTGGTGCTTTCACTTGCACTAGCGATATCTACCTTCACTGCATTCATTACCCTAAGTTGGCCCATCCTTATTGCAAGTTTTGGTATCTACTGCCTGGGTCAAATTGTAGATTGTCTCCTTTTTTCCAATAAATCCCAAAAATACCTCTATCCATTTATTGGTATTTATCTCATTGCTGCTACAGGATCTCTCCTCGCATTCATCCTGAATCTTAAAGTCCTTTTCCTCGTAACCTACTTTGGATACTGGGTTTTGAACTACCTAATCAACAAAGGTTATTTTAAAAGCCTCTTGTTTGATTCGAAGGAATAAGAAAAGCCTAAATTTTTTGAGAAAATTCTTGGAGATAAGCGAAGAATTGCATTCTTTTGTCAACCCTTAAGCGAGAGTAGCTCAGTTGGTAGAGCACGACCTTGCCAAGGTCGGGGTCGCGAGTTCGAATCTCGTCTCTCGCTCAAAAAAAAATCCCGCTGAATTTCAGCGGGATTTTTTGTTTCTATACTCTTCTCAATTAAAGATGAACGACTTCTCCATAGGCAGCTGCAGCTGCTTCCATTACAGCCTCTGACATAGTTGGGTGAGGATGTACAGCTGTGATGATCTCATGACCAGTCGTCTCAAGATCTCTCGCCACCACGACTTCAGCTATCAAATCCGTTACTCCAGCTCCCAGCATATGGGCTCCCAGGAATTCACCGTATTTAGCATCAAAGATCACTTTTACAAAGCCATCTTTTTTGCCGGCTGCTGTAGCTTTTCCCGAAGCAGAGAATGGGAATTTACCCACTTTTAACTCATATCCTGCTTCTTTAGCCTGAGCTTCGGTCATTCCTACGGATGCAACCTCTGGCTGACAGTAGGTACAAGAAGGAATATTTCCATAGTCGATTGGAGTTACATCCTTGCCTGCAATTTTCTCAACACAACGTAGCGCTTCGTGAGAAGCAACGTGCGCCAGGGCAGGTCCGGGAATCATATCTCCGATCGCATAAATACCTTCAACATTGGTGCGGTAAAATTCATCTACCACTACCAGGCCTCTTTCCATTTGGATTCCGAGATTACCTAGTCCAATTTCTTCTACATTTGCCACAACTCCTACAGCGGATAATAAAACATCTGCTTCAAGGACTTCTTCTCCTTTTTTAGTTTTGATAGTAGCTTTGATTCCTTTGCCTGAGGTATCTACTCCTGTTACTTCGGTAGAAGTCATGATTTTCATGCCCTTCTTTTTATAGATACGGGCCATCATCTTGGAAACATCCTCATCCTCTCTGGGCAGGATTTTGTCCATATACTCAACGATGGTTACTTCAGTGCCCAACGTATGGTAGAAGTAGGCAAATTCCATCCCAATAGCTCCTGATCCGGCAACAACCATTTTCTTAGGCAGTTTTTCCAGGGTCATAGCTTTGCGATAGCCGATGATCTTCTCATTATCGATAGGCATACTGGGAAGGCTACGTGCTCTGGCTCCAGTCGCAAGGATAACATGCTTGGCAGTATAAGTCTCCGATTTTCCATCTGCATCTTTTACAGAAACGCTTCTATCAGGATTAACTTTGCCATGCCCCATCAGGACATCAACCTTATTTTTTCTCAGGAGGAAGTTTACTCCCTTACTCATTGTGTCAGCAGTACCTCTACTTCTTTGAATAACAGCTGGGAAATCAAATCCCACATTATTGGCCTTAAGACCGTAATCACTGGCATGAGTCATGTAATCCAGGACTTCAGCACTTTTCAAAAGAGCCTTGGTCGGGATACATCCCCAGTTAAGACAGATCCCTCCTATAGATTCACGCTCTACTACCGCAGATTTCAGTCCTAGTTGGGCTGCACGGATAGCAGCAACATAGCCTCCCGGGCCACTGCCTATAACAATTACGTCATATGATTTTGACATGCTAGATTGAGGGTTTAATGATTATTCTAAATGTTCGGCGCAAAGTTAGAAAAATTGTTGAAGAGGCAAATCACGGATTAGAATTCTTATTGCTTTGCTAATTTTATGTTAAAAGCTAAAAATTTTTGCATTTTCGCCTGGGAAGATGTAGAAATCCGAAATTTTCTTCTACCTTTGTTCAACTATTGGACACTTTCAACCAACATGCTCAAGCATCTATTTATCCGTAATTATGCCCTCTTTTCAGAAGTAAATGTTGCTTTTGATCAGGGCTTAAGTGTGATCACTGGAGAAACGGGCGCCGGTAAGTCCATGCTAATTGGGGCATTGGGACTTATTACCGGAAAACGTGCAGACAGTACCCTTGTTTTTGATTCAGGGAAAAAATGTATCGTGGAGGCCCGCTTTGCCGAATTACCTCAAAGTATGTTTGAGCAACTCAAAGGCTATGATGATTTTGACATGGCCCATGAGGACCTTGATATAAATGAGTCCGAAATTTTGATTCGAAGGGAAATCAACCCAAGTGGCAAGTCCCGTTCTTTCATCAACGACACTCCGGTTTCATTGCAGGTTTTACGTCAGGTCAGTAATATCCTGTTGGATATGCATAGCCAGCACGAAAATCATCACTTGCTTTCTCACGATAAGCAATTGGAATTGCTGGATGCTTTTGCTGCTTGTGAAACCTTAGTTCAAAAATTTGAACAGGAATGGAGGGCATCCGAAACTTTGTTGACAGAAATAAAAGAGTTAGAAGAAAAAGAAAGGACGGCCAAGCAACAACTAGAGTTTTTTACCTATCAATTAGAAGAACTTTCTGCTGCGAATATTGAAGCGGATGAAGAGGATCGATTGACCCAGGAATTAAACCTCTTGCAAAACTCTGAAGAAGTCAGAGATGCGCTGAGTGGAGCGAATGAGTCCATCTACAATCAGGATGATTCACTTTATATTCAGTTGAGTACAGTGCTTGAACCTTTGAAAAAGGTTTCTGGAGTTAATAAAAGTTTGGCAGAAGAAGTTGAACGTCTGGAATCTGTTCGAGAAGCGCTTAAGGATGCGGCCTATTCCTTTAGCCAAATACTGGAAACGGTTAGCTCTGACCCGGAAAGATTGGCATTTATAGAAGAAAGACTGGGTATTTACCACGGCCTCAAACTTAAATTCAATGCAGTTTCCGGAGAGGATTTGATGAGGATTTATGAAGAGGTACAGGGGAAAGTTGAAGAATTTGATTCTCTGGAGGAAAATATCAAACTGAAAAAGGAGGCCTATGAAAAACTCATAGCTAATCTCCTTAAGCTGGGTCTGGAACTGGAATCCAAACGCCTGAAAGCTGGAAAAGAATTGTCTTCGGAAGTGGATCAAATGCTGGGGGAAGTTGGATTTAAACAAGCATTTTTCCGTATTCAGGTAGATAGAGCTTTGGGTGAAAATTCCCGTATAGAGTTGGAGGGTGAGAAACTTAAAGCAGGGCCGAGAGGCTTTAATAAAGTTCAGTTCATGATCCGTACCAATCCGGGTATGCCGGAAGGCGCACTTTCTCAGATAGCTTCAGGAGGAGAGATTTCTCGTGTGATGCTTGCAATAAAAGCTGCCCTTGCCGAAAGGGCCGACTTCCCGGTTTTGATCTTTGATGAGATTGATGCCGGAATTAGTGGTGAGATTGCTTTAAAGGTTGGCAATGTGATGCAAAAGCTAGCCCGCCGATTTCAAATACTCAGCATTACCCATTTGCCTCAAATTGCTTCTAAAGGCAAAAGTCATTTCCGCATTCAAAAAGAAATCATTGGAGAAAATACTTCCTCTAATGTGCAAGAACTTCAGCATGAAGAAAGAGTCATTGAACTTGCACAAATGCTGAGTGGTGCTGAACCTACTCCTTCCGCATTGAAAAATGCTGCCGAATTGCTGGAACAGGCAGGTTAGGATATTTTTTTCCCAATATTCATCTCAACGCTTTTTCCTGGCGATGGACTGCGGGCGGAGAAAGCATGTATTCTTTTCTTAGAGGAAATAAATACATGATTTCTCACGCTCAAACCCGGCCTGGTCCAAAGCTCAACACGACTAATTGTTAAGCTTTATTTTACCTTAGGATACTTATATCCATACAACTTTGTAATCTTTTTGCGTTTCATCTCCTTGGCCGTTACTTCAATGGTAATGCGATCCGCAGGGATATTTCCCCTCCGACTCACTGGCACATTGGCGATCTTGTCTACCACATCCATTCCCTTGATTACCTCTCCATAAACTGTATAACTTCCGTTTAGGTGCTTGCACCTGGATGGATTGTGCACAATGTAAAACTGGCTACCACTTGAGGCTTTGGTAGGATTGGTACGATCTCCCTGACGTGCAGCCGCGAGAGCTCCCTTCTTGTGCTTAAATTTGTCGACAAATTCGGCATCTACCGTATATCCAGGGCCGCCCTGGCCATACATATTCTTTTTATTAGGATCCTTACTATTTGGATCGCCTCCCTGTATCATGAAATTCTTGATGACCCGATGAAAAGCGGTGCTATTGTAAAAGCCCTCATTGGTCAGCTTTAAGAAATTTTCTTTGTGCTTTGGGGTTTCATCATACAAAAGCAGATAAATATTCCCTTTGCTTGTTGTCATGGTGATGAGGAAGTCCTTTTTCGGAACTTTAACTTTTTTCTTTTTCTGTCCGTAAACTGAGAAATTGAATAGCAGGAAAATGGATAGAAGTATAAAGCTGTTCTTTATCATATGTACAAATGTTAATTAGAGCGAAAATATCCTAATACTGGACTATATAAGCAAGCGATTGTGTATCTTGCTTACAGAAATACATCATAGCGAAGAGAACAATGTTACACTACCTTCGAATTCTGACATCTGTTTTATTGCTGGGCCTTCTTTTGCAAGCCTGTAAAAATCCCAAGAGTGGGGCACTAAGTCCGGAAACCCGTACGGAATTGGATGTATTGGCAGATGATCCCTTTAAAAAACCTTCCCAGAAATATATTGAGTTCTCTCGTGTTATGGCAAAATTACTGGATGAAGCAAGCGCGAAACCAGGAGATGCAGAAGCAGTTGCTCATATTGTAGAGTTTACAACTGAGAATGATGCTGCCCTGGATCGTCTATACGGCGAGCTGGATAAATGGCAAAAGCATATGGAAAATGAAGATCGTATGCTATTTGTGATGAATTTGATGGCAGAAAAATCTACAGCTACGCTTAAGGATAGAAGTCGGGCCTTCCGACGTCGGATCTCTGGCAATCCTGACTGGTTACGTCAATATGATCAGGCCATGTCTTACCTGGATTTTCGAAAGTAAGCCCTCAATTCCCATTTTTAACGGTATCTTTTTTCTTCTTTCTACCGAAAGGAAGCTTCACTTTGTTTTTTAATTTTTCCAGGGCCTCGGCTGCATCATCTCCTACCGCTTTTTTAAGCTCTTCTTCCGCTTTCTGCTGGGCCTGGTCTTTGCTTTTGTCTATCACACTGCTTAAGGAATCCTTGGCTTGCTCCCTGGCATTTTCCACTACTTGCTTCGCGCTATCTTTAGCTTGCTCAGCGAGTTTGTCAGCTTCTTGCTTTAAACTGTCTTTATTAAGATCTGGTGTGTCTTCTCCAACTCCCAGTTTATCTTTCAATTTATCGGTCGCAAGATCAGCTGCCTGATCTTTGAGTTGGTCTACCGTACCACCGCTTCCTCCTGAGACAATGGGTTCTTGAAATGTTCCACCGACGCTTAGGTTAACCTGAACTCTTTCACTGGTTTTCAGGGAACCTCCCGTTAAGCCGGATAATGCTGAATAGGCTGCATTTCCAAGACTCCCTGCTGGAGCATCTATGTCCAGACTATAATCCAGCGCACCCGTAATATTCTGTTTCCCTCCCAGGGTGAAGGTAATTCCTTTGAGGTTGAAATCGAAGGGCTTTACTTCTATAAATCCATCCTTTATTTCAAACTGGGCGATGATATTTTTGAGGTCGATTTTGCCTCCATTTAAGGCATTGATCTTTGTCTTTTCCTGAACCTTATTGATCAAGTTGGACTTGGTCAATCTGCCTTGAATAATTTCCATTAAACCAAGACCACTCACATTTTCCAGAACAGGAGTCATATCTTCCTTTAATCTACCGGAAATCCCAACTTCCATATTGGCAAGACCTTCCACAAATTGAGCCGCAGGAGCAAAAGCCTCAACCATACTCAGCTTTTGAAAAGCCTCTTGGATATTCAACTGTTTGAGGTCCATGTAGAAATTGTAGGTAGGGCGATTTATATCAGCAGTATTATATAAACCACTCATTTTAATCCTGCCGCCCAACATATCGAAATTGATATCCTGCATCGCAACTGCCTGGTCAGCCACATGTACAGTACCTGAGAAATCCTTGATGTTGATATCGTCATAGATGAGGTTTTCTACATCTGCCTCAAAGAAAACATCAAATTCTGGAGGCACTGCGACGACTTCCAGAGGAGCTTCCTCTCCCTCAGCATTTGCCACTTCTTCTGCCATCATCCATTCATTGGTATCAAAAGTATTAGATACTACTTTCATTTCCCCTTTGAGGGGCTCGTTATCCATGAGGACATAGGCCAGATAATTGCTGAAATATCCATTCGCTTTGTAATCGCTTTTGCCGAGTGTTCCCTGCGCTTCACTGAATTCAATTTTATCAGGCGTGAAATTTGCCTTTCCTCTGCTAATAGTAATTCCTGGCTGAACATAATAGAGATCTGAATAGGCAAGATTTTCTATTTGAACTTTGCCACTTGTGGGGAGATTGGTATAATTTTCAGCTTCTATATCTGCATAACTGCCTTCGGTAGAAAAGGATTCGATCAAAATTCTTCCCGCAAGACTCATACTGTCAATCGGATAAATTTCCATGACCTTGGCCAGGTCGAGGCTTCCATTTGCCGTCAGCTTATATAAGGGAGATTCAAAATTTTCTACCTGCAGACTTCCATCCAGAGACTCTCCACCAAGCTCAAAATGAAAATCAGGAACGTCCAAACTTGCTTCTTTCATATCTCCACTCGCATCGAGCATCTTTGCGTGGAAGCCCATGTTTTTTAGCTCTGTATTGTATTCTACGTTTTTTACATAACCGTCCTCTAAATTCATTTGAGCATCTACTCTGGGGAAGAGTGAGCGACTTTCATCATATGTTCCTTTGGCAGTTGCATCTATGGAAAAAGCTCCGGCCAATTCTGTTCCTTCTATTGGATACACCTGGGATATTTCAGCCAGATTTAAATTGGCTTTGACTGCAGCATCCATCCTGACTTTTTCTATTCCCTCAATCACTCCTTTGGCATCAATAGGATTATTTCCAAGATCGGCATGAAATTCCTTGATATCTATTCGGGTATTGTCCAGGATTCCATCCGGGTTTTCGACCTTCATGTCAATTTGGATCCCGCTAACCGGTTTAGGCAGGTCTGGATATTTGAACAAGCCTTTATCTACCTCCAGAGTGACTCCAAAAGCTGGCAATTGCTGCTCATTATAGATCCCTTTAGCATGTCCAAAAAAAGCCAATTCTCCTTCGGTGTGTATGTCTTCAAATCCTTCTTTATAAATCCCTGGGATCAAAGATAGGAGGGAAGCGAAGTTTGTTTTCGGGCTCGCATAGCTAAGGTCCATTTCTATATCTTCTTCATTTGGAAGAGAAAGGTATCCATCTAGCTCAAGGGTCAGTTCATTCAGGTTAATCTTGTTTTCCAGAAAAGCTACTTTGACAATAGGCTCAATTCCAATCATCAGTTTCGCATCAGCTTCAATCTTTCCTTTTCTCACATAAGAAATTCCATCATAAATAAGATTGAAAGCCGGGGCTTCTGTATGCGTATCCAATTCAAATTCACTTAGGGTAAAATCTCCGCTACCTTTATGCTCCATATTCAGGATACTCATTTTCATCGGAAGGCTTTCATCGTGATAAATGATATCTGAATTATTGAGTTCGTAGGCCGCCAAACTGATTTTTATTTCAGCTGAACTCTCCTCCGCTACTTCTTCCGAGTCTTTGGCTATGTCGTAATTTGCTTGTCCATCTTCAAGTACATGCACGAATACCCTCCCTTCATTTACGCTCACTTTTTTGATGTTAATAGATTCGCCTGAAATCACCGAAAACAATCCCAGGCTTAGACTTATTTCTTTTCCCTGGGCAAGTGTATCTGTTTCAAAAACCTCTATTCCTTTCAGATAGAAATCCTGAATGCTCACACTTGCATCAGGAAAGCTTCTAAAAAATGAGAGATCAATGTCTGAGAAATAAAACTCTCCCTTGATTTGTTGATTTACCTGCTCACTGATTAAGCTCTTTATTTTATCCTTCAAAAAGAAGGGAGCTACAAATAGCGAAACGACCAAAAGAAGGATGAATATCCCGAGGAATTTGAGGACTTTTTTTAGGCTGCTCATGGATGGTTTAGCAGGTTATTGAGTTGTGTTGTTGATATCCTGGGAGAAGGTGGTGTCTAAATAAATAGAAATCCCCTTAAAAATCTGAAAATCTCTGTTATGAGCCAAACTGGAATCCTGAAATCTTTTTTTCGATTGATATATTCTCACAGATGCTATGCCTGTGAAAGAGAACTCATATCTCAAGAAAAGCATGTTTGTTTCTCCTGTCTTTCCCAGATTCCGGAAACAAATTTCCACCTACATCCACAGGATAACGAATTTTATTACCGATTGGGAGGCCGGGTGAAACTAGAAGGAGCGATGGCTCTTTTTTATTTCGACAAAAAAGGCAAACTCCAGTCACTCATTGAAGCCTTGAAGTATAAGTCATCCCCTCAGCTGGGTAGATTCTTGGGAGCTTACTATGCTCACAGGTTGAAAGAGGAAAGCTGGATCGAGGAAATTAAGGCGATAGTTCCGATACCTTTACACCCTCGTAAAAAAGTACAGAGAGGATACAATCAGGCAGAAGAATTAGCGATCGGTTTAGGGGAAATTCTGGAGAAAGCTGTCGAGAAAAACTTTCTAAAACGTGTAAGGTATACCCGCAGCCAAACACGAATGGGAGGCAACAGACGATGGGAAAATGTAAAGGATGCTTTTCGAGCGGGAAAGGATCTTAACGGTCCGATTCTGCTGATTGATGATGTATTGACTACAGGAGCTACCTTCGAAGCTGCTATGCAAGCCCTTTTACTCCAGGAAACGGATTTAAAAATTTATACCTTGAGTATCGGTATAGCTCGTAAACACTAAGGAACTCTGGGTAAGAATTGGAGATCTTTTCAATAGGCCTACAATCAGTTTGTACATATATTTATTGGATAATTAGATTATCGGAATTATTATGATTTCCCAACTTATCCACCAGAAGAACTATGAAGAACTCAAGGCCCGAGTAAGACGTCGCTCTGCGGTTCTGATTTTCTTTGTATTGGCTACTTTTTTTGCGATAAGACCTGTAGATAAAACTGAAAATTGTAAAAATGGATTTGATGACAATAAGAATGGCCTTGTGGATTGTCAGGATCCTGCATGTCTAAAATTAAATCCAGATTGCTTATCAGCGATCACGCATAAAAAAGGGGAATAGATCATCTCTATTCGCCTTTTTTAATTTTAAATCCTTTATTTTTTCAGCAAATCCATCATAGTTTTACTGCTCACCGCTACTCCTGTCTGTATTGACCTTTCAGGTTCCGGATAATAGTATGGAGAATGAAGTCCGGGCATATCTCCAGATTCCATTCGATGATCGGGTACTGTTCCCAACCAGTATAATACCGTCGGAACTTTATGTTCTGTGGTGCCATAGCGAGAAAAATCTTCCCCTACCATTTGAGGTTCGGCATACAAGACATTTTCTTCTCCAATTTGAGCAATTGCAGAAGCTTTAACCTTAGCCACCAATTCAGGATTGTTATAATTTGCAGGAGTAAATACTTCAGGTATGACTACTTCAGGCATTTTATCCTCGGGCAAACCTGCAGAAATGGCAATGCCTTTAGAAATTTCCCGGATTCGTTTGTGAACCATTTGTCGAACCTCTTCGGTATAAGTTCTTACCGTAAGTTTAAGGGTAACTTCATCAGGAATGATATTGTGCTTGATTCCCCCTTTGATCGCTCCCACCGTAACTACAGCAGACTCTGTAGGTTTTAGGTTTCTACTCACAATGGTTTGGAGTTCCATAACGATCATGCTGGCTATCACTACCGGATCAATAGACATATGAGGAGAAGCTCCATGTGCTCCAACTCCTTTGATCTTGATATCTACGCTTTCTGTATTTGCCATGGTAAAGCCTTCTGCCATGCCTACCTGGCCTGCAGGAATGGTCGGACTTGAATGTAAACCCAATCCATAGTCAGGTACTCCAAATTTTTCATAAAGTCCCTCATCGAGCATCATTTTGGCTCCTGCACCAATTTCTTCTGCAGGTTGACCAATGAACATCAAGGTTCCGCTCCATTGATCTTTCATTTTTGCCATTGCTCTAGCCGTTCCTACCCAGGTGGCCATGTGCATATCATGACCGCAGGAATGCATAGTACCGGTTTGTTCTCCATTGTACTGGATGACTTTACTGCTGGCATATCCCAGTTCGGTTTTCTCAGGCATAGGTAGGGCATCCATGTCAGTTCTATAGAGAACTTGTGGGCCCTCACCGTTTTTCAGGATAGCTACAATCCCATAGCCCCCAAAGTTCTCGGTCACTTCAAAACCCAATTGGCGAAGTTCACCTGCCAGGGCTTTGGAAGTTTCTTTCTCTTTTAATGAAATCTCCGGATTCTGATGAATCTTTTTATACAGGTTTACCAAATAGGGTAAGTCTTCCTTTACAATCTCTTCAATCTGCTCTGTCTGTTGGATACCAATAAAGGCAGTTAGCAGGAGAAATAGTAGGGTAATAGTCAAATAGCGCATAGCTTAATTTTTTACAGATCTTTGAACAATATTACAAAAAAAATGGGCTAAGTTTAGGCTTGCAAAAACTTATCGTACTACTACAATGAATAAAAGCAAAATCCAATTGTTGGGAATCGCTTACGATGCCAAGTCATCATTTATGCGTGGTCCCGCTCAGGCTCCCGCTAAAATCAGAGAAATCCTGAATGATGGGTCTTCAAATTTTATCAGTGAAAATGGGATTGATCTCAAAGAAAAAGCTGATTGGTTGGATTCCGGCGATATTGAAGTAGGAGATTATCCAGAGCTTCTTCCCAGAATTAAAAACAAAATAGATCCCGAAGCTAAACCCATCTTCTTAGGAGGAGATCATTCGATTAGTTTTCCGCTTGTAGAGGCGATGGCAGAGTTTCACGCTCCCTTTAGCATACTCCACTTTGATGCCCATACCGATCTATATGACATCTTTGAAGGAGATCGATTTTCCCATGCCTGCCCATTTGCCAGGATTATGGAAAAAGGACTGGCAAAAAAACTGATTCAGGTGGGTATTCGAAATGTCTCCAAGCATCATCAGGAGCAGGCAGATAAATTCGGGGTAGATATAATCACTATGCGAGACCTGGATCGTATGCAGGACATTCGCCTGGAGGGCCCGGTTTATTTATCTCTGGACCTGGATGTATTTGACCCTGCTTTTGTGCCGGGAGTTTCTCATCAGGAAGCAGGGGGAATGAGTCCGCGTGAATTTATCAATGCCTTTCATAACCTGGATCTGGATTTGATTGGGGCAGATATTGTGGAATATAATCCCTTTCGGGATGTGTCTGATATCACTGCTGCCCTTGCAGCAAAAATGTTGAAAGAAATCGCTGGAAAAATGTTGCAATAAAAAAAGCCAGCTCCCAAATGGAAGCTGGCTTTAGGGTTTTAATGTTATTCTTAGCGAATTTCTATACTCATCGGCATGAGGGCATAGGTGCCACTCTCCGGAATAATTTTCTTGATCTGTTTCAGCATTTTCAGTTCCTCATCCACATCCAACTCCTGGGCCAATTGCTGAGCTTGTACGGCTCCTAATTCTCCCATGATTTCTTCAAACGGACTTTTGGAAACCGGAAGCAATTGGAGTCTATACTCATCCGTAACGCCTGCTTGCTCAGAAGCATACTCAATGGCATCATAGAGATTGCCGATTTCGTCAACCAGGTTGATTTCAATCGCATCTTTCCCTGACCATACTCTTCCTTGTGCAATTTTATCTACTGCCAAAGAATCCGCAAATCCTCTTCCCTCTTTTACAACACTGATAAAGTTACCGTATCCTTTTTCGATATTTCTCTGCATGAAATCTTCACCTGTCTTGGTCCAGGGAAGTCTTGGATCACCCACATTTGCATTTGCATGTGTGCTTACCTCATCAAAGGTAAGGCCCAGTTTTTCATTCAATGCCTGATTGCCATCATACAATACCCCAAAGATCCCAATAGAACCTGTAATGGTATTTTCCTGTGCAAAAATCTTATCTCCATAAGCGGATATATAATATCCGCCTGAGGCAGCAAGATTACCCATGGAAATGATGGTTGGTTTTTTCTCAGAGCAAAGCTTTACTTCTCTGGCCATCATTTCTGAAGCGAGTGCACTTCCACCCGGGCTATTTACACGAAGAACGATAGCTTTAACATTCTCGTCATTTCTTGCCTTGCGAAGTTCTTTTACAATTGTTTCTGAACCTACATTTCCATCGCTGCTTTTTCCAGAGACGATTATACCTTCTGCAAATACAATGGCAATTTTATTTTTCTTGAGCGATTGTCCGGAAGGAACCTGCATGTATTTCTTCATGCTGATAGTCGAAAGTTTTTCATCTTCAGACTGGCCATTCTTCTCTTTGAGCAGAGCCAGAACTTCATCTTCGAACAGCGCTCCATCCATTAAACCGGCTTCCGTCGCTTTATTTCCATCAGGCATGATGAGATTGGTTGCCAATTCATCAATTTTTTCAGGACTAAGTGAACGGGCTTCTGCTACTTCTTTGCGGAAAATTTCCCAGAAGTCAGAGAGGTATTCATTGGTTTGAAGTTTACTCTCCGGGCTCATGCTTTTACGAAAATAAGGCTCAACTGCAGATTTAAAGGTTCCTACCTTAAAGATTTTTGGTTTTATGCCTGTCTTATCAAAAAGACCTTTGTAGAACATCGGAACGGCAGAGAGTCCGTTAAATTCCATTCCTCCGATATGGGGCATGTAAACGCCATCTGAAACACTGGCCAGGTAATAGGTAGGCTCTGTATAAATCTCGGCATAAGAATAAATAAACTTACCGGAAGATTTGAAATCTACTAAGGCTTCCCGTATGGTGGAAAGACTTGCCCAACCAATAGAATTGAAGGGATCGAGGGTTAGATAAATACCGTTGATACGGTCATCTTCTTTCGCCTTCTCAATATTCTGAACTACCTGAAACAAACCGATCTTGCTTGCCAATCCTGCTCCGGGAACAGGGAGAAGCTTTTCAAGATCAAAATTCATAGGATCAGGACTGGCATTTTCTACCATCTGAGAACTCAAGGAAATCTTGAGCACGGAATTGTTTTTAACAGGTACGACCTCTTGCGAGGATGCCAGAGAAGCAAACCATCCTATCGCCGCAATGAACATAACGGGAATGATAATCACCACTCCTGTAACGATGGCTAATAGTGAGGCCAAATAAGTCTTGGAAAAATTCATAAGGGTGTTTAATTCTATTCTGTGTGTCTTAACGATCTATAGGTCGTTAATCTTTACAATTTATTACACTCAGGCTGTAAATATAGCTAAATTGTACTGATTTTGAGGCTCAGGTAGTAGTTGAATTTAGCCTGATAGATTAAAAGACGAATGATTTTTCTGGGAGTTGGAACCAATTTGGGTGATAAGAAAAAGAATATCCTGCAAGCATATGAGCTTTTGGAGGAGAAAGAGGTGAAAATCCTGCGGAAATCTTCCTTCTATAAGTCGGCTGCCTGGGGAATTCGAGATCAGAATAGTTTTTTGAATTCGGTTATTGAGGTAAGCTTTGAGGAAAATGCTGAAAGGCTGTTGGAGATCTGTCTGGAAGTAGAAAAGGAGATGGGGCGAAAACGTCTCTTCAAATGGGGACCTCGATTGATAGACCTCGATATCATTAGCTTTCATCATGAGAAACATCATTCTGAAAAGCTGATTTTACCTCATCCTTTTTATACTCAGCGAGCATTTGTACTTAGTCCTCTGGCTGAACTGGAAGAAAATTGGATAGATGCGGAAAGCGGACAATCTATCCAAGAGCTCCTTGCCAAAATTCCGGAAGAAGATGCCTGCACCTTATTAGGAGAAGATGAATAAGTTCTTTCATACCTTCCGCCTGTTGAGTTTAGATGTAGTGCTTGGGGCTCTCTGTTCTGCTTATATGGTAGTCCTGCTGCTTGAGGTGAAAGTACCCACAATATTCTGGATCGCTTTACCTATCAGTGTATGGGTTATTTATACGGCTGATCATTTATTAGATGCCTATCGCCTCAAAGATCAGGCGCATACGCCTCGTCATTTATTTCACTATACCTATTTTCGATCTATTGCTTTTGCTTTTTTGCTTGCCGGGGCATTATGCGTATTTCTTTTCCCCTTTCTCGTTCCTGTTTCCATGCTTTATTTCGCAGCCTTTATGGGAGCATTTACAGGGGTTCACTTTTTGCTTGTTAAATGGGTGGGAGAAAGAATTTCGCCTCTTTTTTTGAAAGAACTGGGGGTCGCTTTGATATATGCTGCTGGAGTCTGGGGAGCTCCCTGGGTATTGGCAGGAATGGAATTGGAACTCCCTGAAAATTTATTCTTTCTTCAATTCTTCTTGCTCGCCCTGATCAATCTGCTGACATTCTCCATGTATGAAATGGAAACAGACCAATTGGATGGGCATACTTCATTTGTTCTTGCCATCGGGAAGAAAACCACCAAAGCTTTGCTCTATTTTTTATCTATCCTGGTTTTGGTTTTCTGCGCTATGATCCTGTCGAAAGAAAGTAGTCCTCTCGTTCTTATGGCAGAATCCATTTTCCTGCTCATGTTATTTGTTCTGGTTTGGGTCTTTGTAGATGAAAGACGATTTGGCAAAACGGAAGCCTATCGTGCCTGGGCAGATGCTGTTTTCCTTTTCCCTGGAATTTCCTTTTTTTATGCCGTCTAATTTGCTTTATGCTCAGTAAAAAAGATCAGCGCTTCGATAGACTGGCTTTCATTTATGATTTTCTGGTGAAACTGGTTTTTGGGAAAAGCCTGAAAAAAGCACAAACTCATTTTCTGGGTGAATTACCTTCAAAGGCTAAACTGCTCATTTTAGGAGGAGGAACGGGTTGGATATTGGAAGAAATCGAAAAGAGAAGGCCAGAACTAGAGTTGGTGTATGTGGAAGCCTCGGAAAAAATGCTTGCTCTGGCTAAAAAAAAGCGTGGAAAGCTGAAGGTGAACTTCATTCATGGGAATGAACAAATGATTCCTGAGGGTGATACCTACGATGCGGTGCTTACCCCTTTCTTTTTGGACCTATTTGGTCCCGTGAGGCTATTTGCTAGTATGTCTCTGATCGATCAGGTTTTGAGTAAAGAGGGGACATGGTTTTTTGTCGATTTCTATGTTCCCAAAGAAAAGGGCCTGAAAAGTATGTATGCAAAAGGCCTCATCTATATCATGTATCGATTCTTCAGAATACTTTGTGGCATTGATGCACATACACTCCCTGATTTTGATCAGGCTTTCCAAATGGCCAATTATCGACTGAAAAAGCAAGAAAATTTCCACCTGGGAATGGTCAGTAGCCGGATTTATGTAAAGAAATAAGCTATTCTTTGAGTAGAATCAATTCTCCATTCTTCATGACCAAATGAACGTTTCTCAACTGGCTGATGTTTTCTAATGGATTTCCCTCGACAGCAATGATATCTGCCAGGAAACCTTCCTGGAGTTTTCCTAACTGACCTCCTAAATCAAAAAGATCTGCATTGAGGCTAGTTGCAGAGATGAGAACTTCTTTTTCTTCCATTCCATATTCAACCATCATTTCCAATTCTCTCACATTATCTCCATGGCTAAAGACGCCTACATCCCCTCCAGCCGATATTAGTACGCCGGCTTGAAGAGCAAGTGCGAAACTCTTTCTTTTTTGTTGAATCCTTTCTGGTTCTGGATCGATTCCTTTTTTCCAGCCTTTATACTGTGTGATGGCATCTCCAGCGGCAAGGGTGGGACATAAAGCCACACCTTTCTCTTTCATCAAATCAAAGACTTCTTTTGTCCCTCCATCTCCATGTTCGATGGTCTTTACCCCGGCAAGGATTGCTCGCTTCATGGCTTCGGGGCTAGCTGCATGTGCGACAACAACTCTCCCCGAACTAGCAGCCGTTTCAACAATGAGTTTTAATTCTTCTATGCTGAAGGTTGGCCGAGCTTCTTTATTCGGGCCCCAGCGATAATCAGCATAAACTTTGATGAAATCGGCTCCTCCTCCAATTTGCCGTCTGACTACCTTGATCAAATCATCGTGCCCATCAGCCTCTTCAGCTCCTAAAGGAATATGTACATGATCGGCAAAACCTTTAGGGCCATAGCTGCCTGTTGCAACAATCGCAGGCCCTGCTACCAGCATGCGCGGACCAGGTATAATGCCTTTTTCTATGCTTTCTTTTACCCCTACATCTGTATATCCTGCGCCTTCGGACCCCAGGTCTCTGACTGTGGTAAATCCAGCTAACAAGGTTTTCTCCGCATGTACTCCTGCACGTATGGCCCTTTCTGCATGGCTTTCCTTTAGGACCTGATCATTCCAGCTCACTTCATCATAGGGATGGAGAAGCAAATGAGAATGTCCCTCAATCAATCCCGGTAATAAGGTTTTCCCTCTTAGTTCTATAGTCCGGATTCCTTGTTTGGAAGCCAGATCTTTTTGAGGACCAATTTGATGAATCTTATTCCCTTTCACCCAAATCCCCCAGTTCTCATGCATTTCCTTTCCATCAAAAACCCTATCCGCTAACAGAATATAATCAGTAGTAGTCTGAGCGCTAAGGAGCTGAGAGATACATAGAAAGAGGATAAATAGGCTAGTAGTTGGGTATTTCATATTGCTTTCGATCTAAATCGCTAATTGAGTTGATGATCCAGCCAGCGAATGATGTTGAGAAGCAATTTATAATTATCCTTTGCATAAGGGGCATTCATCCCCATTTTTCTTTTCTGCTGACCTGCTAGCTGAGCTGAAAACATAGCTGCTTCTCCGGAAACCACCAATCGGCCTTTTCCATACTCCATATATGCTAATTGATGATGATCTTCCATTGAAATTCTCGGAGTTGTTTGGGTAAATCTCCAGGCGGTATCCGGCTCCAAAGATTGAAAGTCGGCGCCTAGGGAAAGAACTGATTGTGCACTTCCTGGAATTTTAAATCCTTGTCCGGTAAAGGAATAAATGGAATCTACTGTTTCGGCTTTATTTCTGCCATTGCTGAGAAGATTGGAAGAAAGTTTATTTGCCTGTCTCGTAAACAAGCTGCCTCCGCTTCTCTCAATTTCTAGGGCAAAGCCGTTGCGAAATTTGAAACCAAAGGATGCTGCTAAGGCACCACTGGCTCCCGGGAAAGGCATGTGATCAGCGATGAGAAAAAGAGATCCGCCTTCCTTCACCCATACATTCAAGGTTTCTATTTCCTCTTCTGTGAAAGCAGAGGGATTTGGGATAACCCAATTCCCTACATCACTTTTATGAAGTGCATTTGAAATCACGAGAATACGGCATTCTGCTAATTTATCTTTACTAATCTGTCCCTTGAGGGCTCCCATTTGGTAGCCATCAGCAGCTACTAGCTTTGCAAAGGATTGATATCTGCCTTCCAGGGTATGAAAGTTATTGTGTCCTTCATCTATCAGGACCTGAGGGCCTTTATTTTGGGAATAGCTGGGATGAGAAATTTTGGGCTGAAAATCAGGATCTCCATTTTGTTGGGCAAAGAGGCTAAGGGCCTGAAGGAATATCAGGCAACATAAGGTGTAGCGTGTAGTTTTCATAATTTTAGGTTTCAATTTGAGGCTTTTCCTTTTTGGGGAAAGTCTCATCAAGTAGTTTGTTGAATGACTTATACTGGAGTAAAAGCAGGATGAAGCCTGCATTCACCAATACATCTGCTACATTGAAAACGTAAAAATTGTAGTCATGGAAGTAGTGGAGGTGAAGAAAATCGGTAACATAACCATTCATGGCCCTATCCAGAATATTGCCATAGGCGCCTCCCAAAATGAGGAAAAAGGGCAGAAGTAAGCTGAATTTCGTATGCCGGATTTTCCAAACGAAATAAAAACAGAGAAGAGTTGCTAAAATAGGCAAAGCAAATATCAGGGGCATGCGAATGCTTTTGTCAAGATTCTGCAACATGCCGAAAGCGATGGCATGATTCTCTACATAGGTGAAGTTGAAATAATTGTCAATCACCGTAACCGATTGACTTTTCAATTCTTCATTAACGATGTCTTTGGTTTTCAGGTCGATGGAGCAACCCGCCATCATAAGGGAAGAAAGCAGGACGAATTTGAGGGCCAGTTTTTTCATTCAATAATCAATTACCTTTTATATATCCACCTTGAATTGGATCAATATGGATAGATAGGTCGCTTTCGAAAAAGGATCCTTACACAAAGGTAAACATTTGCGCTGGGAAATAGGAAGGGAAGAGACTATTTGGGCTTAATTCAGCTCATCTTTCATGTCCTTCAAAGCATCTGCAATTTTATAAAATCCTTCAAGTTGTGATTCCTTTTTAAGCAGAGTGGGAATGATGCAGGCCAGTTCTTCATCCTGGATATACATGATCGCTCCATGTGGAAGGTTTTTCAATGCATTATGTACACTTATTCTGGCATTTTCAGAAAGAACCAGGCTACTGAATACAAGATCATTGGTATTTATCTTTAGCCAGTCTCCCAAATCATGCTTGACGACCAGCATTTTATCCACGGGGATATAATTCGCTATTTCCGGGTGCTGAGCATCTTCTTTTACAATCCGTAAACACTTTCGCATGGGATTTACCATAGGAAGGGCAAACTTTATGGCATTGCCTTCTTCCTGATTGACATCACTTTCGGGAATCCGGATACTTTTAATGCTCAATTTGTAATCACCCGCCCAACCCCTTAATTGAAACTTTTTCTCATTGATAAAACTTCCCCGCATACCAAAATTATCAGAAAGCATCTGATGAATTTTTTCCTTTAAATGGTATTTTCGAATATAAATAGCAGCAATTGTAAGTCCAATGACTATAACGGCTGCAATAGCGATGAAGGTGATGATTTGGGACATTTTGATTTGATTATCAACAATATACCTAAAAGCAAAGAAAAAAATCTATGCCAAACAAGACTATTTACGCAATTCCGGGCCTGGGTGTTGACGAAAGAATATTTTATGATCTGGAGCTCGATGCAAAAATGGTCTATTTAAATTGGATTGAGCCTCGTCCTCATGACTCCGCCAGTAGCTATGCTCGTCGCTTGGCTGAGAAGATTGAACATGGAGAGGATTGTATTTTACTGGGATTATCTTTTGGGGGAGTGATGGCTCAGGAAATTGCGCGTATCAGACCGGTCAAACAGCTGGTTTTACTTTCGACCATGAAATCCTCTGAAGAAAAACCTCTTCAAATGGAGCTAATGCGGCATATTCCTCTTTATTATTTAAGTAAAGGGAATTGGCGTGTGGAATTCTTCGCAAAATTCGCTCCTTTATTTGGGATAGAGGACAAAGAGGATATTGCCCTTATCAAGGATATGTTTCTTCAGTTTGATGACAATTATCGGATGTGGGCGATTAAGACAATTTGTGAATGGGAAGGAGAAGAACCGAAATTGCCTTTCATTCATATTCATGGAAATAAGGATAAAGTCTTTCCCATAAAAAACATAAAAGGACCAAGGATTGTGAAGGGAGGAAACCACTATATGGTAAAACAACGGGCAAAAGAGGTCAGTGAGTTGATCAATCACTGGTTAGACCCAATCTAAATAAAAACAATTTGTAACCTATTTGTCAAAAATTCGGTTTAACATATTAAATCCAAACCAACACTATGAAAACGCAAGACCTTCAAGCAATAGCTTTTTGAGTAGTTTCGCGGGATAATTCCCACAGTCTACAGGCGAAACCTACCTAAGACTCAATTCAGCTAATATCCTAACAGCTTTTCCTACAAGAATTAAGACACATAGCTTGTCCTACTGATTCCTTTCTGGTATCAAGAGGATTGAGCACGATTTCATATTCGATCTATGTAGAAGTTATAGCGCAGCTCATTACCCATTTTATGTACACAACCCAACCAAATACTGTATGAAAGCTAAATTTGTTAAAGAAACCCCGCAGAAACTCATTATTATCGTTGCCATTTTATTTGGAATCTTCCTTCAAGGATGTTCCCTCATCAGAATGGGAGAATCCAGTATACCAGAAAGCTTCAGTTATGAAGTTCAGCAAGGAGATAATATCTACATCATAGCCCGTAAATATTTGCAGGAACAAGGGCGAGCGGGATATGTTTCCGTTACCGACTATGCAGATCAAATTCTGGACTATAATGATATGGACACTCGCAGTTTGTATGAAGGAGATGTGATTGAAGTACCCAATCTTGATTCACCTTCTTCTTCTCCCAATAGCTGGATCAATTCCGGGCCAAAGGGAAAAGCGAATATCAACTGGAGCAAACGCAATAAAAAATCTGGGCGAAAGGGATTTAAATTCAGTTCAATTAACAAAATGAATCGAAAGTATGGCAATGCTTCGGGCTATTCAGAAAATGAAGAAGCCGACTATGATCAACTTTCTTCGGATGATCCCTTCTATATTAGGAATAATTCCTCTTCTTATGGCCAAAGCCGCTATTCAGAACGTGAATACAACAGAAGAACAAGAGCGAGGGAACTTCCCAGTGAAAAAGAAATCTTCTATGATCTGGATGAGGATACACAAAATGCCATCGTTCGTCTGGATATGAGAATCGGAGAATATAAAGAGCAGCAGTTGAAAGCAAGAAGACAGCTTCATGCTCGTTTGAATCGGACAGAATATGCCTATAGGGATGGCGCAAGTCGTGGAGGAAATGATTCAGAGCGAAATGCCAGACTTAAGCAGAGAGCATATCCTGAGCGCGTAGTTCGCTGGTATCGGGTAAAAGGAGAAGATACCCTCCATTCCATCGCTCGTAAATTTGGCAATACACCCGCTGAGCTTTACGATCTGAATGAACTGGATTCCCGATTCTTGAGGAGAGGGAAGATTTTGAAGGTGTTGATCTGGGAAAAGTAAAAATTCTGAAAAATAAACTCATTGGCTTTTCTCGTTTGGGAAAAGCCAATTCTTGTACTTTTTCATTTGGTAATATTCATCTCAATTAACTATCTTAACAGTACTCCTACAAAATAAGCAGACAAGTCATCAATAATCTTGTTCTGATGCGTCCTGTTATATTTTTGGCATTTGCCAATGATGAATCTGCCTTTTTAAATCTTCTTAAAGAAGAAAGCAGAAGTTTAGATAGAATATTAAAGCCTCTTCACCAAAAAGAGGCTATAGAACTTAATATTAAGGAGAATGCGAGTACCGAAGATCTGATTTATCAGATTGATAGTTTGGGAACTCAACCTTTGTATATATTTCATTATGCCGGACATGCTGACAATGATCATTTAGTGTTAGATGATGGCCAGGCTGATGCTGAGGGAATCGCAAGCTTGATTGCCTCAAGAAAAGATGAATTGAATTTGGTGTTTCTTAATGGTTGTTCAACCAAAGGACAAGTTGAAAAACTTTTAGCTCTCGGAGTTAAGGCCGTAATTGCGACTTCGCAAAGTATACAGGATGATAAAGCCGTTCGCTTTGCCAAAACCTTTTACTATGCTTTGTCCCAAAACAATAGTTTGGCCCAATCTTTTAAGAGAGCAGAATCTTTGTTAAAATCTAAATATAAGGAAGAAGCAAAGATTTATAGAAAGATAGACCTCAGCAAATTAAAAGAAGTCCAGAAAGAAGAATCCCTGCCCTGGGGCTTATATATTCATCCAGATTACGAAGATGTACTCAGGTGGAAGTTGCCTCAGTATGCCCCGAAACCCATTTCCGTATCAGAGAATAGAGTCGCCAGAGGGCCTAATACTCAATTTGGTCGGATTCTGGAGAGCATGCAGAAATACGATCCTTCCATCAATGCGGATTTAAAGGATCTTGATCCTACTGATTACTTAAATACCATTATAGAGAAACTTCCTTATCCCATTGCGGTTCAATTTCAAAAATTGGTTTCTAGTGATCTTAAAAAACTAAACAGGAAAAGACTTCTCCAAATATCCAGTACCTACCATATAAGCTCAAAACTTGTTTATTTTTTCTTGCTCTCTCAATTATGGGAGGAAAAGCACAATCAATACATAGATTCCAAGCTTACGATAAGCGATTGGCATAAGAGCCCTTTAAGGGATACCCTCAGTTTCAACTATACAGAGGAGTCGATTGGGGTTTATAATGATTTAAAAAATAATGGAGCAAAGGTATTTCTTCATGAGTACCAGGATTTTCAGCAAGAATTTCAAAAGACTAGCTTCAAAGAAGCTTGCCAATGTCTCGAGAATTTGAAATTCCAGGTCTTTCGCCTGCAAGAAACTAAACTCCATGAAGAAGAATGTGCTAAGGCAGAGAAAGCTTTGAGTGATTATTTGAGTGCTGTTAGCTTTTTGGTGAATTACGACCTTTACGGTATAAGGGATGTCTTTTTGCACAAACCTCGCTACGAAAATGAAGTGTATAAGCACAAATATGCTTTATTAAAACTCACCTTAAAGGACAGCATTTCGGTAAAAGATAAACCGCTCGATTCTTCGTTCCCCACAGACAATAATTCAGTTATTTTATTGAGAAAAGGAAATACGGATTTGGAAGATTACCTCAGTCTTTCTCCCTTTGTAATCGACAAAAATGCCTTCTCGGCAAAGAGTGATTCAGAGATTTTCTTCCTCTCTTCAAAACTGGACGAACAAGTAATTTTTCATCGAGTGAAGAGCAGTTTCTTCAAAGTGATTGAAGATAAAGATGACCAAATTCATACTAATACGGAAGATACGGAAGACAATGAGGATTACTTCCATTTGGTTCAACGTCAGGTAGATACTTTTCAGGCAGACTTTAATTTGAGTTAAGGATGAATCAGATTCAAAGTCCATTTAAATTCCTGGATGCCTACACCAAAGATGATAAAAATGTATTCTTTGGCAGAGATAAGGAGATCAGTCAACTGTATCAACTAGTTCTTTCCTCGCCCTTGGTTTTAGTATATGGATTCTCAGGAATAGGGAAAACAAGTTTGATCAGGTGCGGATTGGAAAATAAATTCGAGCCCTCGGACTGGTTGCCTCTTTTTATCCGGAAAGATGATGATATAATTGAAAGTATCAGTGAACAAATTCAGGAAAACTCCCTCTCTGCAATTCCCAACCTCAGTATAAATGAGGAAGGTGATGAGGTAGTTTTTCCGATTATTGACAAACTGAGAATCTTATACAAAGATCATTTCAAACCTGTTTATCTCATATTTGATCAATTTGAAGAATTATTCATTCTGGGGAAAGAGCAAGAAAGGCTTGAATTCTTTCGGCTGTTGAAAGAAATTCTTGAATCGGACCTCCAGGTGAGGATGATCATCAGTATGCGGGAGGAATACATTGCTAGGCTTTCAACTTATGAAGACCTGGTTCCTGCTTTATTTGAAAATCGAATGCGGGTTGAAGCCATGAGCCGAGAGCAGGTAAAAGTGGTAATTGAGAAAAGTTGTCAGGAGTATGGGATTGAAATAGAAGACGGAGATAATACCCTGAAAAAAATGATCGATAACCTTTCTGAGTCAAGCGGACTCATTGAACTTAGTTATTTGCAAATATACCTGGATAGATTGTATAAAGAATCGGTCAAACTTGGAGAAGAAAGAATGATTAATGAAGACTTATTAACGAGCGTAGGGAGTTTGCGAGGGATTTTATCTGATTTCCTTAATCAGCAATTGACAGACTTGGAAAGAGACCTGGAAAAGAAAGGGGTAAAGGATAAAGGCGTACCACAGGAAATTTTGTTTGAACTTATTACGCAAGACCAGACCAAGAGGAGGATGGAGGCCGATGTAGTCATAAACCGGATCACGAATTCTTATGCTGTGAGTAAAGAGAACATTGAATATTGCATTGAAGAGTTAAAAAGAGCGAGAATCATAAAGGAAGTTTCTTGAGATGAAGAAGATTGAACTGACACATGACATCCTGGCTGAAGAAGTGTATAATTCTTCTTCGGCTCTGCAGCGCATGCGTAGGGAGGCTGAGAGTCGGATTGAACAAAGATTCCTTGATTATCAGAATAATGCTATTCCACTTTCCGCCGAAGAACTTAACAACTTTATCTTGCCTTATTTGGGTATTGTAGATATTTCGGAAAATGAGCGATCGTTTGTGCTGGAGATGGATAGAAAAGTGCGCAATGAGACCCTCAAAAGTCAGAAAAAGCGAAAAAGAATTTTAATAGGCCTTGCGATCACAACTGTAGTATTTACGGTCCTTTCTCTGGTTTCAATTTATAATTGGAAGGCTGCTGAGAATAGCGATAAAAATAATCTTGCTTTAAGTTTAGCTTACCAGGCAAGGAATTCTTTAAGTGAAGGTCGCCTGGATGAAGCATATTCTTTCGCAGATTCTTCCTTAGACTTAGGGTACCAGGGTTTGCCAAAAGAGGTAGCCTCTAAGGTATTGTCAGAAATTTACTCCTATCCTTTGGTAAAATATATTCGGCTTGAAGGCTATTTAATCTCCTTTGGCTTTTACCGCTCAGGAGAATCATTTTATACTATAGATGAAACTGGGAAATTTTTAAGGTGGAGTGTGAACGGAAAAAGAGAAGATTCTATTCTCCTTTCAATAAAACCGCAGGTAGCCCAAATGTCTGAGGATAATTCTAAAATTGCGTTATTCAACGAGAATGATTCCTTATTGATCTATGATTTTGAAAAACAGAAGGAAATTATTATCAATATTCATGATAAAATTCATGAAGTTAAATTCTCTGAAAATGGCAAATATTTATTAATTGCTACTAAGGGGAAAAAAGCTATCTTACAGAGTTTAACTGATTATAAATCAACAAAGGAATTTGAACATAACTCTTCGATAACATCGGTTAACTTCATACCTGTTTCAGGTAAGGAACCTAAAGTCGTTTCTACTTTCAATGATTCCACAGCCCTAGTTTGGAGCATTGATAGTAATTTTGAGTATGAGCTTCGAAATTATTACAAACCCTCTTTGAAAGCTCCACTTGAAAACTCAAGTATCTCTGAAAACGGTGAGTTAATTATTATTAATTCCCCAAAGGGGGATTTCATATTATCGAGTGGCTATTACAAAACATTGGTTCCTGAAATTGACGATATATTCACTAATTATACTTTAATAAATACCAAATTCACAGGCGGTACAGGAGAACAGAAATTAATCTCAATTACTGAAGACTCGCTGACACTTTTTTATTATGACTTTTCACCACCTAAGCCTTCAGTAGATTTACAATTAGCGACCCATAGTAAAGTACTCTATGCGGAGCTTTCGCCCCAAGACGATTTTTTAATGGTTGCCTTTAATGATAATCAAATCATTTTATTTGAAAAGAAACTAGAAGATAAAAATACGGATCAATACACCTTTAAAGAGTCAAAAAGAATACATAATAGACTCCTTGAAGGGAGATTTTCTTATAAGGGAGATTATTTTATTTCAAAAGGGATACGGGAAGATAAAGGGGATGAATTAATAATTTGGAAAGCTGATGAATTACTTAAAAATTTAGAGCACCCACCTAACAATATGGGTTCAATTAGAAACATTTTAAAAAGAAAGTTTATTGGAATTTAATATAGCTTTTAGCATTGAAGGATATTAGTAACTCATATTATTCAGATCATTTATTTTCTTTTTATGAAATAGGAAAGAAGGGATATCTTGAGTATTTATTTACTATCGCTTCAAATAATTTTTTTAAAATATCTTTTTCCATCCTATTGCTGGTTTTTACTTCACAGCCAGGGTTTGCCCAGAATACTTCACCTAAAAGGGAAACATATAAGCCTGTAGACAACAGAGTTCAAGATGAGACGCTTGCAGATCAAATTTATGTAGTTCGGCGTGGTGACTGGCTTAGGAAAATAGCCTACGAATTTAATGTTACAGAAAAAAGTTTGATGACTCTAAATGGGATCAAAAATCGAAATGAGATACAAGCTGGTGATACTCTCATTATTAGAAAAAGTCGAGCTGGAGTAAGAGTTGATTCATCAAGGCCAATCCAAACAACTGCTAACAGGAATAAAGCAGATTACGGAAGAAGTAGCCAATATAGCTCAACCCGCCCCGGGAAATACGCACCTACTAGAACAGGAGAGTCCAGACCTCAAGATGATCGGCCTCGAAGAGAAGAAGATTCCTGGGATGATGATTATTACCCAAGAGATTACGATTATTACTCCGAGGAGGACATTTTTTACAGCTTGAGACCAGAAACACAAGATGCAATTCTCCGATTGAATGCCAGACTGGGAGATTACAAGAGAAGGCAGACGCTAAAAAGAGAAAGAGTTCAAAGGAATTTCAATCGGGGTAGAAGCAGGGGGGATACTTACTACGATCGAAGAGATGCTTATAGGAGGTCGTATGATAATGAAGTTAGACGATCAGAATTTGATAGTAGGGATAGGAATAGAGGATATAATAGAAGAACCCAAGAGAAAGAATATAATGCCAGTAGAGTGGTTCGTCTTTACAGGGTAAGAGGAGACGATACACTTGCTTCTATTGCCATTAAATTTGGCAATACAACTTCTGAACTCGTGGAAATAAATGAGCTTGATTCTAGCTACCTGAGAAAAGGTCGAATAATAAAAGTTTTAGAATGGCAATAGGTTGAGCTTATCAAAACCCCTTCATCTGTCGATCCATCTCCCGCTTGGTATCGCGCTCCTTCATGGTCTGACGCTTATCTGCGACCTTTTTACCTTTCCCAAGAGCTATGTCCATCTTGGCAAAATTACGGTCGTTGAAATAGACTTTAACGGGAACGAGGGCAAAGCCTTTTTGATCCAGGCCTTTGCGTATTTTCTTGATCTCTTTTTTATGAAGGAGTAATTTGCGGACCCGGCCGGGTTCGTGATTATTGTAGCTGCCTTTGTCGTATTCGTTGATGGTCATTTTTCTGATGTAGACCTCATCTTTCTCAATAAAACAATAAGCTTCCTGCAAACTGGCTTTCCCTGCTCGCAAGGACTTTACTTCGGTCCCTTTCAAAACCATGCCTGCTGTGAATATCTCCTCCAGGTGATATTCAAATTTTGCTTTTCTGTTTCGAATGACCGTTTCGTTTCTTCCTTTCTCTGCCATGTTGCCTATTCTTCGCTATCTCTCAAACAATTGCTTACGTTATTCAGATCAGCAAGTTCATGAATTTATTCCGATTCTCTAAGTACGCGTAAGTTTTCGCTTACTGTTCCGCTAATCATGATGTTTTTCTGATCCACGATGATCTCGAGGGAGTCATCAAATTTTAAACGTTCTTTAACCGTAATTCTTTTATTGATCAGTAGGCCTTGTCTTTCCAGGTATCTGAGAAAATCCGGATCACTGATTTTTACACTCGCTATGACTACTGTTTCCCCTTCTGCTATATCTGAAAGCAAAGGTGTATCCAAAGGAATGAGTGTACCATCTTCTGAAGGAATGGGATCACCATGAGGATCAAATTTGGGGTAATCCAGAAATTTATCGAGCCTGCTGATAAGTTCTTGGGACTGAATATGTTCGAGCTGTTCAGCCACATCATGAACATTGTCCCAGGAGAAATTTAGCTTGTTAACCAGGAAAACTTCCCACAACCTATGCTTGCGAAGAATACTAAGGGCGATCTTCTTACCGTTTTCCGTTAGGGAAACTCCTTCATAGCGTGTATAATTTACGAGGGGACTGGGTTCCTTTTTGTTGCTGAGCTTTTTGAGCATATCAGTTACTGAAGCAGGACTTATACCCAGATAGTTGGCGATGGTATTGGTCGAAACCGGTGTCTCGCCCATCAGGGTAAATCGCAAAATACACTTTAGGTAATTTTCCTCTGTTTCAGTATGGTGTCTCATTGCACAAAAATCGGAATATTTGCTGAATTAGAAAAGCTGTGTGTAAGGATGATAAATTTATAAGATTCTCATGAGACAATTCGCCTCAGGGAAACGTTTCTGTACTATATAAACAGCTTAAATTTACTACCTTGGTACTGCTTGAAGACGCACATCCAGAAACCTGAACAAACACTGACGTAGCAATAATGAGGAAAATCTACATCTTTTTACCTATTCTCGTACTGCTAGGAGCATTTTGGGGCTACTCATGGTTAAGCGCCGATGAGGAAACACTCGCCTTTATCCCTGAGCCCGGCTTCAACCAAAGTGATATCCGCTTCATCAAAAACGAGGGCCAGTGGGACACTCAAATCCAGTATAAAGTAAAACTTAATGGAGGAGATATTTACCTGGGCCCAAATGAATTGGCCTACCATCTCTACAATTTACCTTCTCATGAACATGGAGTAAACGATGAAAAAGAAGAGGAGGACCGCGAACAGGGACATGTTTTTAAAATGAAGTTCCTGAATGCTGCACAATCTCCAACTGTCAATAGTTATCTCGAATATCCTGAATATCACAACTATTATATCGGAAATGATCCTTCGAAATGGCGAGGAAGGGTAGGGCTGTATGGGCAGGTGAATTATGAAGATTTGTATCCTGGCGTGGATCTGAGGCTATATGGATGGGGAGATGCTCTGAAGTATGATCTTATCCTGGATGCAGGTGTAGATCCTCGGCAGATTCAAATCAATTATGAGGGAGTTGATAATATTAAACTTAAGGAAGGTTCCCTGATTCTTGAAACAGATGTCCGAATACTCACAGAACTGCCGCCCGTCGCTTACCAATTGATAAATGGCAGAAAAAAAGAGGTTCCGGTTCAATTCAAACTAAAGAAGAAAATTCTGAGTTTCGAATTGCCACAAGGATATGATCCTGCTTATCCTCTTGTGATTGATCCTACCTTGATATTTTCAACCTATACTGGTTCCTTTTCTGATAATTGGGGATTTACTGCCACCTATGATACGGCAGGAAATGCCTATGGGGGGGGAATTCAATTTGGCAGTGTGGTAGGCTCGGGTTATCCAACTACTACAGGTGCATATGACCGGACTTTCAATGGAGGGACGAGTGATGTTACAATCGCCAAATTTAATCCTACCGGAACTACCTTGATTTATTCGACTTTTCTGGGTGGGGTAAATGACGATCAACCTCACAGTTTGATCAGTGACCTGGATGGGCAGCTCATCATCATGGGCCGTACCAATTCCAATAATTTCCCTACGCAAAATGGAGCGGATAATACCTTTAATGGAGGCTTCGATATTTTTGTTACCAAGATGAGCGCAGATGGGACCTTTTTATTGGGTTCTACCTTTTTAGGAGGTTCATTGGATGATGGAGTAAATGGTTCAACCCTCGTTGGCATCTATACCAATACAAAATATAACTATGGAGATGATGCAAGGGGAGAAGTAGTCATCGATGCAGCGAATAATGTCTTTATCACAGCGCCAACCAGTTCCGGAAATTTCCCTGTTCAAAATGGATTTCAATTGGTGAAAGGAGCCGGACAGGATGGAGTGGTGATCAAGCTTACCCCTAATCTGAATACGATTAGCTGGGCCTCTTATTTCGGAGGTAGTGGAGAAGATGCTGCACATACGATAAAATTTGATCCCGCTGGCAATGTCCTTATCGCTGGGGGAACCAGTAGTACTGATTTGCCGACAAGCACAGGAGTTATTCAACCCAATTATAGTGGAGCCACAGATGGATTTATTACAAAAATATCTCCTGATGGAAGAAATATACTAGCCTGTACGTATCTGGGGACGGGTTTTTATGATCAGGTGTATTTGATGGATTTGGATAAGGACGGGGATGTCTATGTAGCCGGCCAAACCCAGGGAAGCTGGACGATCGTAAATCCAGTTGCTGGAGCCGTTTTCCAGAATGCAAATTCAAAACAGTTCATTCAAAAAATTGAAAATGATTTAACCAATACTGTTTACGCGACTACAGTTGGTTCTCAGAATACCCAATTTCCCAATATCTCGCCTACGGCTTTTCTGGTTGACAGATGTGAAAATATTTATCTCACAGGCTGGGGCGGAAGTACCAATTCCAGTACGGGTTCACCAAATGGTGGGAATACCATGAATATGAGTGTTACCGGAGATGCGCTTCAAGCCGGGACGGATGGGAGTGATTTTTATACCATCGTATTGGACCGGGATGTGCAAAATATATTATTTGGAACCTATTTTGGGGGAAACTCCAATAATGGAGACCATGTTGATGGAGGGACAAGTAGATTTGATAAAGAAGGAGTGGTATATCAGGCGGTTTGTGCCAGTTGTGGAGGAACAAATGCCTTCCCGGCCCGACCCAATAATGTGCATAGTACCAATAACAATAGTCCGAATTGTAATCTCGCTGTTTTTAAAGTTGCATTTGACCTGGCAGGAGTAGAAGCTGATTTTGTGCCCCGAGATCAATTGGGACAAGTGATCATTAATACCCAGGGCTGTGCTCCTTTAACGGTGAATTTCGATAACCAAAGTCAAAGGGCGCAAACAGGTGGAAATCCCGATTACTTCTGGGATTTTGATGACAATGGAGCAACTGCAAATATATTTGAACCTGTCCATACCTATGATAGTGCGGGTTTGTATAATGTGATGCTGATCATCACAGACTCCTCCAGTTGTAATATCGCTGATACAGCTTTTGCATTGATTGAGGTATTTCCCCCACCTTCAGTAGATGCCGGTCCTGATCAGATCGTTTGTAGGGATGATGCATTTAGTTTAAATGCCGTAACTCCCGGAGCTTCTTATCAATGGTCTCCGGCCAATGCTTTACTTTCTGCTCCAACTTTAAGAAACCCGAATGGAGTTGCTACTGATCCTACAGAATTTATTCTCACCCTAACAGATAATCGGGGTTGTCAGGCGGAAGATACTGTGCTGGTGGATGTAGATACTTCCCTACAGGTATTTGCCCGATCGGACTCCTTGCTTTGTAGAGGAGGCTCGGTAAGATTAAATGCCGTATCTAGCAATGGAATTTCCTATACCTGGGCAGCATTCCCTAATGCTATTTTATCTGATCCCAATATTGCGAATCCCTTGGTAAGCAATCTGGATACCACCACTATGTTTGTGGTCACCGCGACCAATGCTCTGGGATGCCAGCAGAATGATACTGTACGAATGGAAGTCTTTGAGGTGTTTACCTTGCAAGATACCTTTGTATGTGATGGGAGTTCTATCGTGCTTCAATCCAGCAATGGAGTAAGTTTTTCCTGGGCACCCAATAATGGAACCCTGGATAATCCAACTATCGCCAGTCCTACTGCCAGACCCTTCGCCACAACAACCTATACCGTTACAGCTACCAGTGCTGATGGATGTATCAGTACCAAAGATGTACTGGTGGAGCTGCTTCCTTTACCTGCTATAGATGCCGGGCCAGATCAATCACTTTGTATCGGCGATTCACTTCAATTGAATGGCAGTGGTGCAGGGACTTACTTATGGGACCCTGCCCAATTACTAATTGACCCAACAATTCCAAATGCAAGAGGCTTCACAACCGGATCGGCTGTCTTTACCCTAACAGTAACTGATACCATCGGTTGTCAAAGTATAGAGGCCGTTTCCGTTACCGTCAATCCCCTTCCAATAGTAGAAGCAGGAAATGATACGACCATTTGCGATGGAGATGCTTTCCTTTTATCCGCGAGCGGAGCCCAGACCTATTTCTGGACCCCTGCCGGAAGCCTTGATGATCCCAATAGTGCTAGCCCTTTGGCTAGTCCTCCTGCTAATACACAATACACAGTTGTAGGTACTGATGTCAATGGCTGTGTGAATTCGGATTCACTATTTATAGAAGTAGTTCCTATTCCTGTTACAGAAATTAGTGGCGTAAATGATTGTCAGGATTCGGTTGTTCAACTTACAGCCTTTGGTGGAGAAAGCTATATCTGGAGTACAGGAGAAACTACTCCTATTATCTTTGTTGATCCCAATAATCCCGCATCCTATATCGCCACGGCCATTGTAGGGGGCTGTGTTGGGATTCCTGATACGGTTACCATAGAACCCGGCTTTGACTTTCCGGAAGCCGCTTTTGAAGTGGATAGTTTTGGGGTCTTTGCTCCGAGTCAGGTGCGCTTTATCAATACTTCGACAGGAGCAGTTGCTTATGAGTGGTTCTTTGGAATTGCCGGTCGGTCAACAGATCCCAATCCCATTGTTACCTTCCCAAGTGCAGGTGAATATACAGCCCGACTGATTGCATATTCCCGACAGGGATGTGCAGATACTACTTTTCTGACTTTCACCTTTGACAACGTAACCCTTCATGTACCCAGTGCCTTTTCTCCCAATGGAGATGATATGAATGGGTACTTTAAAATTGGCTATATAGGAATAGCGAGTCTGAATGTGAAAATATTCAGTCGCTGGGGAGCCCTTGTGTATGAATCTGATAGTCCTGATTTTGAATGGGATGGGATGTATAAAGGAAAACCTGTCCCTGAGGGAGTATATGTGTATGTAATTACCGGTAAAGGAGAAAATCAACAGGATTATGCCCGAGAGGGAACTGTCACGGTTTTCCGATGATTGTGTTATAAGTCAGGGCATTTTCCCTCAAAAAACTTTCCCATTTAGGCAAAATTCACCTAACTGATTCCTTTTCATGCAAAAAAGGAAAGACCTCTGTCATAAATTCATTGTAGATGGCAGCGGAAATTGTTTATTTTGCAAAAGTTTGAATAGAAGCGAATAGTATGTTTGAAAATCTCTCCTCGAATATAGAACAGGCCTTTAAGAAGCTGAAAGGTCAGGGTAAGATCACTGAGATAAATGTTGCGGAGACGCTGAAAGAGATCAGGAGAGCACTGATCGATGCGGACGTTAACTATAAAGTAGCAAAAACCTTTACCAAAAAAGTAAAGGAAGAAGCCCTCGGGCAAAATATTCTGATTGATGTCTCCCCCGGCCAATTGATGATTAAAATCGTCAATGATGAGCTGTCAAAATTGATGGGTGGAGAACAGGAAGGAATCCGTATCTCCAAAAACCCTCCCACGGTAATTTTGATTGCGGGTCTGCAGGGATCTGGTAAAACTACCTTCTCCGGTAAACTGGCCCTTCATTTAAAAGGTAAAGGGAAAAATCCATTGCTGGTTGCTGGTGATGTGTATCGCCCTGCGGCCATTGATCAGTTGGGTGTTTTGGGAGAAGGAATTGGAGTTGACGTTTATAAAGAAGAAGAAAATAAGAATCCTGTAAAAATTGCTGAGAATGCGATCAAGCATGCCAAAGCAAATGGAAAGGATATCGTAATCGTGGATACTGCAGGTCGTCTGGCGGTAGATGAGGAGATGATGAATGAGATTGAGAACATCAGAAGTTCAATCAATCCTCATGAAATTCTCTTCGTAGTAGATGCCATGACCGGGCAGGATGCCGTTAATACAGCCAAGGCCTTCAATGATAGACTTGACTTTGATGGAGTAGTGCTGACGAAATTAGATGGTGATACCCGTGGAGGTGCTGCTATTTCTATTCGTTCGGTAGTAGAGAAGCCCATCAAGTTTATCAGTATGGGAGAAAAGCTGGAGGATCTGGATCTTTTCTATCCCGACAGGATGGCTTCTCGTATCCTTGGTATGGGAGACGTTGTCTCTTTGGTAGAAAGGGCACAGGAACAGTTTGACCAGAAAGAGGCGGAAAGGTTGCAACGCAAAATTCGCCGCAATGAATTAGACTTTAATGACTTCCTCTCTCAGATTCAGACCATCAAGAAGATGGGTAATCTGAAAGATCTGGTAGGAATGATTCCCGGGATGGGGAAACTCACCAAAAATATGGAAATAGAAGATGATGCCTTTAAACATGTTGAAGCCATCATTTATTCTATGACAACAGAAGAAAGAGAAGTTCCTAAAGTTCTGAATGGCTCGCGAAGAAAGCGTATAGCTAAAGGAAGTGGCAGACCCATTCGTGAGGTCAATGAATTGATCAAGCAATTTGATCAAATGAAAAAAGCCATGAAGAAAATGAATGCCATGTCTCGTGGAGGTAAAATGGCCCGTGCTATGGGCAATATGGGAATGATGGGAAGAAAGAGGAGCTAATCACATCTGACTACATCTTTAGTATATATAGTATATCCCGGCTGAGCATCTGCTTCGCCGGGATTTGATTTTGGTGAGGATTATGATCCTCAAATCAAAACAAAGTAAAATCCCGACCTTCCAGGAAGATCGGGACCGTGAAAACTTTCACCTTTTATTAGTAAAGACAAATATTTTTTTTATCAGGCCCAGACTCGCCATTCGGTTTTGCCATATTCAGTAACCAATTGTTGAGGAAGGCTGGGATGCAAAGCCACGACTTCTCCTATGACCATGATAGCAGGACCTGAGATTTGCTCTCTTCTTACGGCTTCATCAATATCTTCAATACTCCCCAGCGCTATCTTTTCTTCTGGCAATGAACCAGATTGAATGACAGCAATAGGTAGATGCCCTTTACCTGCATAGGTGAATATCTGTTGAATTTCCCGAAGCTTTCTCAAGCCCATCAATACAACGATAGTCGCATCGGTTCTTACTGCTTGATAAAGGTCTTTAGAAACTTCTCCTTTTGAAGTCGTAGCAGTGATGACCCAAAAACTTTCATTTATACCTCTTTTGGTTAGAGGAATTTCCTGCAAAGCAGGTACCGAGTTGACGGATGAAATTCCAGGAATCAGTTCCGTTTCAATTTCAAAAGACTTGACATATTCCAATTCTTCATGGCCTCTGCCAAAAACAAAGGGATCTCCTCCTTTGAGCCTGACCACATGACCCTCATGCAGGGCACATTCTACAAGCATCTGATTTATTGCGCTTTGCGAATAGCGATGCGATCCTGCCCTTTTGCCAACAAATATGAGTTTGGCTTCTTTTTTTGCTGCTAATAAGTGGTCGGGATGTACCAGGGCATCATAGAGTATTACGTCTGCTTGCTGTATGGCTTTTAATCCTTTGAGGCTGATCAATTCTGGATCACCGGGACCTGCGCCAACCAGGCTTACTTTTGGATGTATCTTTTGCTTATTCATGTTTTGCTAGGCTAAATTCCTGGACTAGGTGGAGGAAATCCTGTACTTCCAGGACAAAATTGGCGGCGAACTCCTGAGTGGGCTCCACTTTTTTCGCCTGATAAATAAAACTGCGGAAACTTTGTTTGAAATTGATTTTCCCACTGGCGAGAATTTGCTCATCAAAATCATCGATGATTTTTGCCAGCGTATTAGTAGGGATTTCATGCTGTACCAAAGTAGCTTTTGCAGCATTTACTCCCGCTGCATAAGCATAGTAAATGGCATTTGCATATTGACCTTCCAGAAGATTTTCTTTTGCCCGATCCAGTTTCTCCTCACTTTCAAAAAACAAAGTGGCTACAAGATCGATTACAACACCTGCACATTCTCCTACTCCTATTTCTGCTACAAAACTTTCCTCATGTCCCCAGTCCAGAAAATCTTCCTGTGTCAGACTTTGTGTTTGTGCAAGAGGTTTGAGCAATTGATAGAAATATTTCTTACCCTGGCGTTGGAAATACTGATAAAATTTTTCATCAGCTTCTTTATGGTCCTCATAGTCTTCGATGACATAGGATAGGGCTGTAGGGATTCTTTTCGAAGGGAGTTTGATGACCTTTTGGGCGAAAGCAGCATCTCCATTTCCAATAATTCCTCCGCCCAATAAAACCTGCATAGCTGGAGCAACTTTGTCTTTGACCTTTAGGGTACTCCCATGAAAACCTATAGCTGCAATGCTGTGCTGACCACAAGCATTCATACAACCACTGATTTTGATTTTGAGGTCAGTATTGTAAATCAGTGAATGGTATTTCTCAAGGATCAAAGACTCTAACACCTTACTGACTCCTGTACTACTTGAAATGCCCAGATTACAGGTATCCGTTCCCGGACAGGCAGTTATATCTGCAGAACTATCATATCCTGGCTCAACAAAATTCAATGTCTCCAGTCGGCTGTAAAGAAGAGGAAGGTCTTCTTCCCGTACAAAGCGCAGGACAATTCCCTGATTGATACTCAGTCGGAAATCATCTCCTGCAAGCTCTTCGATGATTTGAGCTAATTCTCTGGCTGTATCTGTACTAAAGTCGCCCAAATGAACTTTGACTTTGACTCCGTAAAATCCAGCTTGCTTTTGCTCAAATACATTGCTTTTAAACCAGGCCTCATAAGCCTCTCTATCTTCTATGTTTACTGCTTCTCTTTTTTTGTAAACCGGAAGTACCGGCAAAGGGAAGTCTTCGGCAGCTATAGGATATCGCTGGTAGGCTAGCGCAGCTTTCTCTTCTTCTACCAAGCGAAAAAGTTCTTCCAAGCCTATTTTATTGAGTAGAAATTTGAAACGGGCTTTGAATCGTTTCGCGCGTTCTCCATAGCGATCAAAGATTCTGAGAATAGATTCCGCAAAAGGAATGATCTGATCCTCCGGGAGAAATTCACTGGCAACTTTTGCATGTATGGGTTGGGCTCCTAGTCCTCCGCCGATCATCACTTTGAAGCCTCTTTGTCCATCCTTTATTTTTGGGATAAAGCCCAGATCATGCATAAAAGAAAATGCTACATCCTGATCAGAAGAAGAAAAGGATACTTTGAATTTTCTACCCATTTCCTGACAAATAGGATTTCTTAGGAAGTATTTGAAGAAAGCATCTGCATGAGGACTTACATCAAAGGGCTCCTCAGGATCTATGCCTGCCAATTCAGAAGCAGTAACATTTCTTACGGTATTTCCACAAGCCTCTCTCAGGGTTACCTCATCCTTTTCCAGTTCTGCCCAGAGCTGTGGACTGTCTTCCAGTTTTACATAGTGAATCTGGATGTCCTGCCGAGTGGTGATATGAAGTTTGCCTGTTGAGTAAGTATCTGCCACCTCAGCGATTCTACGAAGTTTCTGAGCTGTCAATCTACCATATGGTATTTTGATTCGAATCATTTGAACGCCAGGCTGACGCTGGCCATAAACTCCTCTTGCCAACCGAAGACTTCTGAATCTTTCTTCATCTACCTTTCCTTCCTGAAATTGGCGGATCTTTCTTTCCAGCTCAATGATGTCTTTTTCTACAACTGGGTTTTCGATTTCCGTTCTGAAACTCTGCATGTTTGCTGATTATTTTATGTTAAGCTCTTTGTAAAAGCCTGGATCGCTCCAGGGCCTGATTGATATCTGCGGTGATATCATCGATGTGCTCTAATCCGACAGATATTCGTATCAAACCGGGCACGATACCGACAGCCAGGCGATCTTCTTCGCTGACTTTCGCATGAGTTGTAGAAGCGGGGTGTGTTGCAATGGTTCGGCTATCCCCGAGATTTGCAGTCAGAGATGCCAACTGAAGTGAGTCGAGAAATTTTCTTCCTCTTTCAACTCCCCCTTTTACCACACAGCTCACAATACCGCCGCCTGCTTTCATTTGCTTGCGTGCGATTTCATATTGCGGGTGAGAAGGGAGAAAGGGATATTTTACATATTCTATTTCCGGATGTTCTTCCAGGTAAGTAGCCAATTTCAATGCATTGGAGCAATGACGATCCATTCGGATAGCCAGGGTTTCCAAACTCTTGGATAGTACCCAGGCATTGAAAGGGGACAAAGCAGGTCCACTGTGTCTGGCAAAAAGACGAATCTGCTCCAGTAGGTCGCCTTTACCGGCGATAATTCCACCAAGTACCCGACCCTGACCATCTATGTATTTGGTAGCGGAATGTAGCACCAAGTCAGCTCCATATTTCAGCGGTTGTTGGAGATAAGGGGTCGCAAAACAATTGTCTACAATCAAAATCAATCCATGTCTGTGAGCAAATTTCCCCAGCCATTCCAAATCAAGGAGATCAACCGCTGGATTTGAAGGAGTTTCTACAAATAGAATTTTGGTATTGGGAAGAACCAGTTCATCCCAGGAATCTGTATCGAAAACAGGTGCATAGGTATGGCTGATTCCCCATCTGGGCAGCAATTTTCCTAAAACCGAATGCGTCGAACCAAAAAGGGACCGGCTGGCAAGAATATGATCTCCAGAATCCAGCAAGCCTGCCAGACTGGTGAAAACAGCAGACATACCTGTAGCTGTGGCAAAACCATCTTCAGCACCTTCCAGGGTACAAATTTTATCGATCAGCTCAGAAGTATTGGGGTTTGAGAAACGACTATAAATATTCCCTTCTTCTTCATTGGCAAATCTTGCACGCATTTGTTCTGCGTCTTTGAACACAAAACTGGAGGTTAAGTATAAGGGAGCTGAATGTTCCCCATGACAAGATCGGTCGATTTGGGTTCTTATGGATTTGGTTTCAAATTTATGCTCAGACATGTTTTCGCTTAAGTATAGTTTGGATTGGGATTAACATTTATGGCAAAGAGTTTTCTGCTTTTCTTTGGGAGATGGGACATCGATTTCATGAAGTCCACATTCTTTGTGAGAGTCTTCCCACCACCATCTTCCAGCTCTTTCATCTTCTCCTGCTTCTGTGGCACGAGTACAGGGAGCACAGCCAACACTTTGGTAGCCGCGATCATGTAATGCATTATAGGGAACTCTGTTTTTGCGGATATAGGCCCATACTTCTTCACGGCTCCATTCAAACAAAGGATTGAATTTGATCAACTGTCGTTTTTCATCCCAGTAGAACCGGGAGAGTCCGCTTCTGAATTCAGATTGGCTGGATCGCAGTCCGGTTATCCAGATTTTGCTTCCTTTCAAGGCTCTTTCCAGGGGCCTGAGTTTTCTGATTCCACAACATTCTTTGCGATTTTCTACCGATTCATAAAAACTGAAGGGTCCTTTACTGCTGACCAATTTCTCGACATCATCCCTTTCCGGGAAGAAAACTTCAATTTTCTTTTGATATCGCGCATAAACTTTATTGAACAACTCATAAGTTTCCACAAAGAGCCTTCCCGTATCCAGCGTAAACACCCGAATATCCAGGTCCTGGCTGAAGATCAGATCGGCGATCACCATCCCTTCTAATCCAAAGCCCAGAGAGAAGCTGGCCTCATTGCCATAGACCTGGGCAATCCATCTGAGGCTTTCCGAGGCGGAGAGACCTTCTGTTTCAGCGTTGAGTTGTTCGATAATAGTGGAATTCATGAGAAAATTTTTTGCAAAGAATGACTGTATCAATGTTTAAAATCAATGAAAGCACAAGCAACCTAATGCGCATATGTTATGATCAGCCTAAGGGACAAAAAGCCCTTGTTTACAGGATGACCTAATACATGCAGATTAGGTTTAGCAACAACAGCAACAACAACAGTTGTTTAGCTTGAAGTCAATAGCAAAATGTGTGGGTAAATAAGGAAGTCGTGAAGACTCGGAGAGGGATACGGATGGAGATAGGTTTTTCATTTTTCTATAATTAATTCATATGTCCCTTTCGGGCAGGAATTGGCACCGTCTCCTAAGGAAGGTTGCCAGAGGGTCATCGAGCCTGTTCTCTCGCCTCTTCTGTATAAATCAATTACAATCCGTAATTGATGCTTCAAAGGTAGTGCTGATTTACGGAGAATTCCAAGCATAGGTTTGAAGATTTTTTTTCAAATGAATGCAAGTGCTTAATTTTCAGCATTATAGATTCTTGAAAAAATCTTTATTTATTTTAAAAAATCATAAAAAAGACAGCTTTTATTGCAAATGTATTATTGCTATTAAGTAGTGATTGTTTTCTATTTTCCTAGATACTAGTAGATATAGAGCTACTAAGCATTAGGCGAAATACTATATAACTGTAGTAGACCTACCACTGAAACAGAGTGATTTCAAAAGCTTGATTTGTCCAGGATCAGGAGAAAATTCAAACTTTCTTTAGCCCTCAAAATTATTTTCTCAGGGAGGAGTTGTGTAAATTTGCCTCATATTTCAACAAAAGAATATGAAGTTTTACGCTCAGCTTTCCTTACCAACTTTCTTTCTGCTAGCCCTCCTGATTAGCTGTAATACCACCAAAGAATCTGAACTATATTTTCAGGAGATGATGGAAATTCATCATCAGGATATGGTAGTATGGGGGGAAATTTACGGACTTAAAAAGACCATCAAAGATGAGTTGGCTTCGATGGAAAATATGCGTCTTGAAATGCCGGAGGAGGTAGATAGCCTAAAGCTCAAAACATATGCGGAAACCATCAGCCAATTAGAATCAGCGGATGAAGCTATGAATGTATGGATGGCAGATTTTAAGGCGCCTTTGGACAAAACGGAAGAAGAAGCGATGGCTTATCTGAAAGAAGAAATGGAGAAAATGCAGAGCATGGGTAAAGAAGTAGCCGATGCGGTTGCTGCTGCTAAAGATCTCCTAAATACTAATAAAGAATAATGAGAAATATTTCAATTGTTTGTGCTTTCTTTTTGCTCCTTTTTTCCTGCTCAGAGTCTGAGTCAGAACCCAGAGAATTGCCTTTTCTGGGGATGGCAGAAGAAGGAGAACATTATGTAGTTCCTCCTTTTTCATTTTTGGATCAGGAAGGTGCAGAAATTACGGAATCCTTAGTTGAGGGAAAGATTCATGTAGTTGATTTCTTTTTTACCTCATGTCCCGATATCTGTCCCAAAATGAATCAACAAATGCTCCGAGTTTATGAGGAATATGAGCAGGACAATGAGATTGTGATACTTTCCCATACCCTTGATCCCAAAAGAGATACAGTTGAAGCCCTTAAAGCTTTTTCTGAAGGCTTGGGGGTTTCCTCGAGTAAATGGAAGATGCTAAGCAGCCCGGATCATGACTATGTGTTTGAAGTTTGTAAAAGCTATATGATTGCTGCAGGTCCTGATGAGAGTATCATAGGAGGGATTTTTCATAGTGGTAAGTTTGTGCTACTTGATCAGGAGAGAAGAGTTCGGGGATTTTATGAAGGAACAGATGAAGCAGAAGTTGATAAGCTGATCAAAGACATCAAATCCCTGAAAGCCGGAGCCCCAAAAGGAGCCTGATATGAAGACGATCCTTTGGCTTATTTGGCCCCTAATCATATTGGCTGGTCTGCTGATTTACCGATATACCTCTGGAGAAAAATATGGTGCAGGTAAAGCCCTGTATGCAAAACACTGCGCCTCCTGTCATATGGTAGATGGTAGTGGCCTAAGAGGAGTGATTCCTCCCTTGGCACAAGCAGATTATGTAAATGAACATAAGGCTGATTTGGCTTGCCTGATCCGATACGGGATGGAGGGAGAAGTTAGGGTAAATGGGAGAACTTATAATAGGCCTATGTATGGGCATGCAGATATCAAGGAAGTTGAAATTCGAAATATCATCAACTACATCAAAAATGCCTGGGGAAATGAAGGTGAAGAGCTCGCCTTCAAGGATATTGAAGCGGCACTGGAAAATTGTCCAGATACGCTAGCTGTACCTATTCCCTAACTTAGCGTACGAAGCGCACTTCAGTAATTAAGCCATCTACCACTGTATAAATAGCAGCGGCTTTTATGACTTGACCATTTGGGAAACCTGTTACATTTTCCTGATCTATTACCACATTACCCATCACGATTCTATTGACGAGTTCACAATGGAGTTCAGGAGTATTCTCAAACATCCCACTATAGCCTGGACGCATCTTATCTATGCCTTGATACATCAACTTATCCGGATAGGAATATACTTTTACATCCGGATGATAACAGGCCAAAAAGGCTTCAATGTCTCTTGCATTGTAAGCATTTAACTGTCTCTGTGCCAATGCTTCCGGGCCATTGTCCAGAAGTTCATTGGGAACATAGCTTTTCCCTCTTACTATCACTTTTTCAGCTGATGATAAGATGCTTAAATCCTCTAAAGGATTGCCAGAAAGCAAAACAAGATTCGCTGAATGGGCTTTTGCAATGATGCCTTGCTTTTCGTCCCCCATCATCTTCCCTCCATTGACGGTTGCAGCTTGAAGGATTTCTGCATTGCTGAGGCCGGCTCTTTTCATGGCTCGCAATTCTTCAAAGTAACTGGAAGCATGTAAGGTGCCGATATTACCTGCATCAGTCCCTACTACTACATTGACTCCTGCGTCCCACAATTTCTTAAGATTTCTCCCCATCAATGCTTCATCTTTTCTGGGCACATAATCCATTTTTCGGAGTCGCTGTATATAAGAAGGCAAATCTGCTTCGGCTATATGTTGAAGATCCTGTATATCTCCTATAGTATGAGGGTTGGCATATTGAAAATCTTCTTCAGTAAAAGGATAGGATTTGGAGAAAGCCTTATTGTAATTATTGCTGACAATCAGGGTAGGGATGTAGCTGACCTTGTTTTCCAACAGCAATTGGATAAATTCTTCATCGACCTCTTTATCATCTACACTATGAACCAATATATCTGCCCCTGCTTTTACGGCTAATTTTGCGGTATTAAGCTGGGTGGCATGAACGGCTACTTTTATTCCATTTTTATGGCTCTCATCTATGGTAGCTTCTATAATGGGTAAATTGGATTCGGCCGTTTGGCCTCTGCCAACGATGTACCAGATCTTGATAAAATCAGGTTTGAATGGAAGTTGTTTTTGAACCAATGCCCGCGCTTCCTCAGGCGTATTTATCTTGACAATAGGGGGATCATCAAGCTTAAATGCATCCGGTTGATAAGTAGAAATCAGCGGGCCGGTAACAAATAATTTAGGGGCATTTTCCAGCGCATCGGCCTGATCCCTGGTTTTGTAGTTTTGCATAGGGCCTCCCACATCACATAAATGGGTAATTCCTGCTGCTGTATATCTTTTCATCAGATCATCCGCATGTTCTCTCAACCAGTTTTGTTCCTCTTCATAAGGCACTAGTTTCCTGAGATCCAGGGCATCGGGTCGAGTGTAAATCCCTCCAGATTGAAAAAAGTGGACATGGGCATCTATCATGCCATGCATGAGGTATTTTCCTTTTGCCTCTAGAATTTCTGTGGATTTCGGTAGGGTATTTTCATTTACCTTGCCGATTTTCTGGATAATCCCATTGGAAATATGAATGGAAACAGGCCCTTCTACTTTGCCTTTTTCGGCATGAACGATCTGTACATCTTTGATAAGAATATCATCTTGTGCCCATCCCAAATGGAAAAGAAAGGCCCATAGTAAAAGGCTTAAAGCAGTAGTTTTCATAAGAAGAATTGAGATAGAGAAAAAGGAAAAGAGAGGATCAGGCTTCACTAATCATCTCATAATTCAATAAGATTTTGAGTAAGATATCATCCGATCCGCTTTCAGCCTCTTTGACCCAGTGTGTGATTTTTTCTCGTGCATCTTCTGGATACGGATACATCTTATAGTAATTCCAACTTGAGAAATGATTGGCACTATGGTATAGGGTTTCCTTGGTGTATTCAGGATTTGAAGTTAATACGTCTATTGCATAAGCTCTGGCTTCGAAATGGGCCCTGAAAGGAGCCGGGATAGGAAGCAGAAACAATAGGAATAGAAGGGCCCACCATCCCAACCAGGGAAAGCTGAAAACGCCTATGGCCAAAATTTGTGGGAAGAGATAAGATAAATTGAAAACAAAAGGACTCCATTTCGACATATCCATCACATGTACCATCTCATGCGCCAGAGTTCTCATAGCGCTTTCAGGTTTGGCATCTATGTAATGCCGATTTGGAAAATAAATGGTATTTCCGATGACGGTGGTATATTCAGAAAGGAAGGTAGGGCAGAAGCCCATAACGAATAGATTGAGCACTTGCATAAAGGGAGATTCGTCTTTGAAGCGAATCTTTAGCGGGTGGAGCTTGTTGAGCTCCTGGTACAATAACTCAAATCTATTCATGTAAACGTGTTTTCAATTAATATCCTATATTCTTTTGTTTAACGCAAAGTAATCATGTCTTGTTTCTTTAAAGACGCAAGATATTCGATAAGGTCTACAAGTTCTTCCTCTTTCATATTGACATGAAGAAAAGGCGTCATCAGAGATTCACTCATCAATTCTATGCTTTTTATGTCTTTTTTCTCAATCAATTGGTTGTTGCCTCCTGCCATGCGTAACATAATTTCTTTTTTTGTTTCGCTTGCCTTGTATCCCAAAAGTTGATTGCCATCTTTTTTGCTAATCAGGTAGCCTTCATATCCAAAACTGATGCCTGCACTCGGATTCATGATCGAGGAATAGAGAGCACCTTTGGGTAATTTATCTCCAATTTCTGAAAGATTGGGCCCAAAATCTATGCCTTCTCCATTAATAACATGACAAGTCGCACAATATGTAGCATAAACTTCCTTTCCATTGGAGGAATTTCCTTCTTTTTCTACCAATTCGGCGATGGGGGAAAGATTGGCATTTTTCTCGTCTATTTTGAGAAAGTCGGATGCAAAGTCCCGATAGGATTTTCTTCCTACAGACAAGAGCCTATTGGCCCCTGCTTGCCTTAGATCTTCCGGAAGCTTACTACCCTTGACCAACTCATATAGATCCTTTTGACCTAGCCAACTATTTCCCAGCTGATTCAAGGCTTCTATACGAATTTGCTGATGTTCATTTTTCTGGCTTGCAACCCGTTTGAGAATATCATCTGCCTGTTTATCATGCGCTTGGCCCAGCGCTTTAAGTACGGCTAATTTCTCGGCTCCTTTTTTTGCCGAAAGATCTGCCTGGAATAGGCCTAACATTTCAAACTTCTTTAATAAGAAAGTCGCTTGATTTCCCAAATCGCTACCCACATGTGTAAGCGCCATTTGGTAAACCCTCTTTCCTTCATTTTTCAAATTCAGTTTGCGAACCATATTCAGATAATTCTCTGTATCGTATTCTTTTTTGAGAATACGATTGAGATTCCTTCTGGCCTTCCCTTTACTTTTGATGAATGCGGGATCCATACTTGAAATAGCCAGGTAATCAAGTTGATCCTCATCTTTATGTTTGGATTTGAGTAAGCTTAGCAATACTTCATTTTTTTGTTCTCCTTTATGAAAATCAAAAGCCCGAAAATATCGCTCCGCTTCCCGATAGCTACCACTATTGAGAATCAAGCGTGCCAATAAAGGCTGAGCTGCCTGAGCTCTCGTTCGCCAGACAATATTTTTCCCAGCTCCCTGATTCCATTGATCTCCAACTTTGCTTTGCCAGGCTGCGAACCTTTGCTCTGCATCCAGATCACTCCCAATTCCCAATGCTTCCAGGTACCAGCGATCATTTGACTCTGCTTGCAAGGCCAAATCCGCCCAAAGCTCAGCTGCTGCGCTTCCTTTCATAAAACGCATCGCTATGAGGACTTCCCTTCTGACCTGCGGACTCGGATCATTGGCCAGTTTTTCTAAAATAGGGAAGAGAGCGATCCCATTTTGACGAGCTGCGCGTATGCCAGTTATCCGGATATCCGAATTTTGGTCCTGAATGGCTTCCTCTACATAGGCGGCTTCTTTCCCTTCGATTTTACTAAGCAGCCATAGGGCCCTTGCTCGTAAAACCGGATCCTTACTTGTCCATAATTTTCGAAGACTTGCTTCCGCAGCAGCTCCTTCTTTGTGAAGTTTTCTCCAGCCCCTGGACCTGATATGTAAATTGGGATTCTTTAAGGCCTCAATAGCTCCATCAATGGAAGTGAAATCATACTTTTTTGTTTTATACTTATGATCACGAGGAGCTAATCGATAAATCCGACCTTTAGCCGTATCACCCATCTGATGACCTCCCACGCCTGGATCATACCAATCGGCAATAAAAAGTGATCCATCTGGTGCTACACAAACATCCGAAGGCCTGAACCATTGATCTCTAATTCCTTTCATGAGATTTTGGACCTTAGCACTGTATCCAGCTCCACTTTTTTGAGTAGGATATGCCCGGAGTACATTGGGGCCCGCATCACAATGGATCATGCTGTTATGATAAGCTTCAGGCAAAAGATCGCCTTCATATAAAATTATTCCTGTGGGAGAGCCTGCACCTGTTTGGAGTAAATTAGGAACTACTCCGGGGTCATTGAGGTGCCAATGTTTGAGGGGGATTTCTTCATTCATGCCGGTCCGAAAGGCTCGCCAGGCAGCACCTGTGATTTCATTTTTGAAACCATAATTCCCATACTCCATCACATAATTGATCCGGGTTCCCTGATTCCCATCATCATCATTATCCGATTGCCATATCGTCCCAAAAGCATCCACTGCCAATTCATAATTGTTCCGGAAATTATAAGCAAGAACTTCAACATTAGTCCCATCTAAATCACAGCGAAAGATCATCCCCTGATTGAAGGGCTTTGTATTGGCAATCACGGGATAGCCATGGATATCTATAACTTGCTTTCCGTTTTTATCCAGCAATCTTTTCCCTTCATTGCCAAAATTGAAATACAATTTCCCATCCGGACCAAAGGTAAAGGAGTGAACCCCATGGTCATGTTGCTCTCCTCCTATGCCCTGAAACATTATTTCTTTAGAATCCGCTACATCATCCCCATCCGTATCTTTAAATACATACACATGCGGACTGACTGATACAATGACCCGGTCTTCCAATACACATATCCCTAAAGCTGAATTTATCTCCGGACCTTGATAAAATACCTTCGATTTATCTGCCTGCCCATCTCCATTGCTATCTTCCAAAATGACAATCCTGTCTCCAGCTTTCCTTTTGGGATTGTTTGGATTTAATTGGTTGCGATAGTTAAAAGCTTCGCACACCCAAATCCTACCTTTAGCATCTATATCAATATTTGTTGGATTTATGAGCATGGGCTCAGCAGCGAAAAGATGGGCTTGAAGACCTTCCGCTATATCGATCCCCTGGACGGCATAATCTGATTGCCGTTGTTCTTCCTTACTTAAACTTTCATATGCTTTCAGATTTTTCTTTTCCCCTTCTGAACAGGAGAGAGCTAGAAAAAGGAGAGAAAAAAAAAGAAAGTAGGCGGGTAGCAGTTTCATTTGAATTCGTTTTGTGTAGCAATGATTTTAAATATATCGAAAAGAATGAAAAGAATAGAGCCTTTCATACCTTATTAGGCGCTTCTGAACAAAGAGACTTCATATAGGTTATTTCATTTTTGTGAATCACATATATAGACTTAGCTTAGGCTTTTATTCAAATACCTCCTTCATGTCCACACTGCGAAAGATTGCCATTTTGGGTTCAACTGGATCTATTGGAACCCAGGCCCTCGAAGTAATAGAAGAGTTCCCCGATAGGTTTGCTGTGACGGTACTTACTGCACATAACCAATTTGAATTACTCATCAGTCAGGCCAAAAAGTTCAATCCTCGGCTGGTTGTAATAGGAAATGAAGAGCATTATGAGAAAGTGCAGGCAGCTCTGAAGGATACCGAAATCAAGGTTGCAGCAGGAGAAGGTGCTTTGGTTGAAGCAATGGAATTAGCCGAAACGGATATGGTTCTTACGGCAGTGGTGGGATTTTCGGGTTTGCGACCTACGGTACGAGCAATCGAATGTGGAAAAGATATCGCCCTGGCAAATAAAGAAACCCTTGTTGTGGCGGGTAGTTTGATAACGGACCTCATTGATAAGCATCAGGTAAAGATGATCCCTGTGGATAGTGAGCATTCAGCCTTATTTCAATGCATGGTAGGGGAAGAAGGAAATCCTTTAGAGAAAATATACCTTACAGCTTCCGGAGGACCTTTTAGAGGATTTAGTAAAGATCAATTGGCTAAAGTGACCAAAGCTCAGGCTCTGAAACATCCCAATTGGGAAATGGGAGCGAAAATCACCATTGATTCTGCCAGCATGATGAATAAAGGCCTGGAAGTAATCGAGGCCAAATGGCTCTTTCATTTGGAAAATGATCAAATTGACGTGATCGTTCATCCCCAATCCATCATTCATTCCATTGTACAGTTTGAAGATGGAAGTATGAAAGCTCAAATGGGCTTGCCTGATATGAAACTGCCTATTCAATATGCCATCGCCTATCCGGGAAGAGTAGAAAACCAGTTCAAGCGATTTGATTTCCTTGATTATCCTTCCTTGACTTTTGAAAGGGTGGATACTACAGTTTTTAAAAACCTGGCATTAGCCTACAGAGCTATGGAGAAAGGAGGCAATATCCCTTGTATTCTAAATGCTGCTAATGAAATTACCAATAAAGCGTTTCGGGATGAGCGGATTTCTTTTCTCGAAATAGGCGATATCAATGAGGCTGCAATGGAAGCAATTTCTTATGTCGAAAGCCCCACCTTGGAAGATCTATACGAAACAGATAGGATTTCCAGAGAATGGGTAAGAGAGAAGTTGAGATAAAACTTGGCAATGCCCTGCCATGGTCGTAAATTCGCCCTCCCCGAGCGAAGCCGTACATTCAATAATTATCCATGGCAAAACATACCTATAACTACGGATTGATAGGAAATTGTTCCTATATCGCAATGGTTGATACCAATGCGAACATTGGTTGGCTCTGCTGGCCCAAATTTGACTCCAGCTTTTTGTTTGGAGGTTTGCTCGATAAGGAAAAAGGAGGAGAATTCTCTATCCGACCTGCGACAGACAATTATAGCAGTATTCAATACTATCAGGAAAACACCAATATTTTGGTGACTGAATTTACCTGTGAGGATGGAAGCTTTAAAGTTGTAGACTTTGCACCTCGCTTTTTTCAGTATGAGAGGTACTACAAACCTTTATTGCTTTGCAGAAGGGTGGTTCCTTTGGAAGGGACTCCCAGAGTGAAAGTTGTATGCAGACCTGTAGGAGAATATGGAGAAGAAAAGCCCGAAGTCCTATTTGGGAGTAGCCATATTCGATATATCGGCTTGGAAAGGCAGGTTCGTTTGACTACCAATATTGCGCTCAATTATGTAGCAGAGGAAAAGGTATTCATTTTAAATGAACCTAAACACCTGGCACTTACCTGGGGAATTCCTTTGGAAGCAGAACTCGAATCTACCCTTGATAATTTCTATACCAAAACACGTAAATACTGGAGAAAGTGGGTGATGCGTACCAGTACCGGGCAATTCCATCAGGAAGCAGTAATCCGTTCAGCGCTCGTACTCAAACTGCATCAGTACCAGGATACAGGTGCCATCATTGCCGCAACGACTACCTCTTTGCCCGAATCTCCGGGAAGTACCCGAAACTGGGATTATAGATATTGTTGGATACGAGATACCCATTATACCCTTAAGGCATTGAATAGCCTGGGGCATTTTACGGAACTCCAACAATATGCCCACTATATAGAAAATATTGCGATCAACCTGGCGGATGATGAACGTTTTCAACCCCTTTATTCTATAACAGGAGGATCCAAACTGGTGGAGAAAATCATGGACCTGGAGGGCTATTTGGGAGAAAAGCCGGTTCGGGTTGGTAATCAGGCCTATGAGCACATTCAAAATGATGTCTATGGTCAGGTATTGGTTTCTCTTTTACCACTCTTTGTAGACATACGCCTGGTGGAGGAAAACAGAAGGGACTTGCTTCCTATGTTGATGAGAATACTCAAGCAGGTTGAAGCGACTATGTACGAACCGGATGCCGGTTTGTGGGAGTTCAGGAATAAAGCTCAGCAGCATAGCTATACCTTCCTATTTCACTGGGCAGGAGCCAATGCTGCTTTAAAGATCGCTGAGATGTTCAGGGATTTCGAGATGAAAGAACTGGCAGAGAAACTGATCAAAGAAGCTACAGAGCAATTGGAAAAATGCTTTGACGAGGAGAGAGGTGTTTATACACAGGCCATAGAAACCAAAAACCTGGATGCCAGTTTGCTGCAGTTGATCACCATGAATTATCTCGATCCTTCGAGTGAAAAAGCTCAGCAGCATGTCAAAATTCTGGAAGAGGAACTGAAAACCAAAGAAGGACTTTTTTATCGCTATAAGCATGCAGATGATTTCGGGGAACCGGAAACTACTTTTCTGATTTGTGCATTCTGGTATGTTGAGACCCTGGCATGCATCGGTCGGGTGGAAGAAGCCAAGGAGATCTTCGAACGCTTGATGACATATCGGAATCATTTAGGACTTCTAAGTGAGGATGTGGATGCTAAAACCGGCAGTCAGTGGGGCAATTTCCCTCAAGCATATTCTCATGTAGGTTTGGTAAATGCAGCTTTCGCCATTTCAAAAAGACTGGATACTCAAATATTTCTGTAAATTCCGAGCTTCCTTATAAAGGAAGAATGGGAAATATGCAGAGAAAACAGAGCATTTTGATTTTGGGAGCCCGAGCGCCCGTGGCTTTGGAATTATGTCGAAGTCTGGGGAAAAAAGGGCATATCGTCATAATGGCTGATTCTATGCGATTCCCCTTGGGGAGATGGAGTAAATATGCCCATGCTTATGTTAAACTTCCATCTCCCAATGCTTTCCCAAAACAATATGTTGATGCCCTGAGGAAAATACATCAGGAGCATTCAATTGATTTCTGTTTACCTACCTGTGAAGAAGTTTTCCATCTGAGTAAAGCTTTAGCCGAACTTCCTTTTTCTGTTTGGCTTGATCAAATCAGCCTCATGGATCGCCTTCACAATAAATGGACTTTTAGCCAATGGAAGGAAAGCCCCTTTTGTTTTCCCCAAACCCTATTGATGAAAGACTTTGAGAATTGGGAAAATAGTAAAGAGTATGTGTTTAAACCTAAATATTCTCGTTTTGGAGAGCAAACCCTGATCAATCTCTCTGAAATGAAAGTGAAAGCTAAGCTAAAGCAAGCCAAAGACTGGATTGTGCAGGAGAAAATTGAAGGAGAAGAAATTTGCGTCTATTCTCTCTGGAAAAATGGAAAACTTCTGGCTTTTAGCATCTACAAATTGGCATGCAGACATAAAGGAGGAGCAGCTTTACTATTCCAGCCGCTTTGGAAGCAGAAAGTTTATGAAGCCGTGAGAAGTTTTGGAGAAAGTCTGAATTTCAGCGGTCAGCTTTCTTTCGACATGATACAGACAAAAGAGAAGATCTATGTGATTGAGTGTAATCCTCGCGCTACAAGCGGTTTACATTTGTTGGCTGATGGGATTGCAGCTGCGATAATAGATGAAGAGCCACACATTCTAACAGATCAGCAGAGGGCTCGCTCTTTAAAAACAGCTATTTTGTTTTCCAATCCATTTTATTTTACCCGGAAAGAAGTCAGAAGAAGCAAAGATGCCGTTTTTTCTTTGGAAGATCCCAAAGCCTTTTTTTTTCAAATATTAGGCTTGCTGGAATTCCTGTACCGGAGCCTTAGGTATAACATAAGTTTTACCCAAAGCATGACCTACGATATAGCTTTTGATGGACTTGGAGATTAAATATATTGATCGCCACAATCTGGGCGAACTGGATTGGGATCAATACCAGGATGGAGCCTATTATCGGAACCTCTTTGCCTTATTGATTGAAAAAGGAAGTCTGCATTTCATCTCAAATGTGAAGAATGATATTGGAATGCTGGCAATCGAGGATCGGCTTTATCCCATTGTTCTGGGAAATAGGGAATCCATTGCCCATCGATCTTATGTCGCTTCTCTCTATAGTCAATATGTCTCTTATGGAAAGCGGGAGATTGAATTGGAGTTCAAGCAGCCAATCCTCAGATTTTTAGGGAAAGCTCTGCTGTCCGCAATTGCCCACTTGTGTTCCTTTTCGAATCTGGATGAAGTAGTCTTTGTCAATAATTGGTTGCTATCAACTAATCTTTATCCTAAACAAATCCCTTTCAGGCATCTTGAGTTACTTCAGGCATTTCTTAAGCATAAATTCCCTCATAAAGCCATTTGTTTTAGGTCCCTTAATCCCTTTTTGAATCAAAACCTGATCGAGGAATTACAGATGCTAGGATTTGAAGAAGTATTTAGTCGAAAGGTTTTTCTGGCTTCAACTGAGCCACCAAGAGCGTATCGGAAAAAACGAAACTTTGGGCATGACCTCAGGCTCTTTAATAAGCAAAAAAATCAATTGACCTGGACCCAAATTAAACAACCTATAGAAGGAGAAATCAATCGGATTCGAGAACTGTATCAGGAACTATATCTGGGAAAGTATGCACAGCTGAATCCTAACTTCACAGCTGATTTTTTCAGGCATTTGATAGGCAATGGCATTTTAAGCCTTTATGTGCTGAAAGAGCGGGAGGATATAGTTGCAGTCCTGGGCTATTTCCTATTTGCCGGAGTTCAAACGGCATCCGTGATTGGGTATGATAGGACTATTTCTAAAAGGAAAGGCTTGTATCGACTTATCAGTCTTAAAATCGTCGAACTCGCGGAGGAAAACAAAGCCGTCATACATGCCAGTTCTGGAGTTTCTGCTTTCAAAGCAAGTAGAGGCCTTACAGCTTTTTGGGAATATAATCTGATAGACTGGTCGGGAGTCAAAAAGAAAGAAAGGATTAGTTGGAAAGCCTTGAAATTTCTGGCAAATGACATTAGCATTCCTCTCATGAAAAAATTGAATATATAGGCTCGGTTATTCTTATTTATTGCTGCTAGAAATGCCTAGATTTGGATCACAAACCTAAAAAAGCTCCTCATGCGCTTAACCAGCCTTATCATTTTACTCTTCTTTTTTTGGATTCCTAAACAAAGTCATGCACAAACTTTGGAAGAATTGTTGGAAATTCTGGATGAGGAATACCAGGCCGAGAATGCCTTCCACACCACTGAATATGTTGCGCAATTTTGGCGGCTAGCAGGAAACCCGGGCTTTGACTCAAGCATTTATCGAGTAGAGTCAATTCTTCAAGCTGCTGGATATCAAAAAGAATCTCCCGATGCACGTTTGAGCTATCGGATAGAAAAATATCCTTTGAGAGGACCGGTTTGGGAGCCCATAGATGCCACAGTTTTTATAGAAGGTGAAGAAAAGGCTTTGCTCAGCTTCAAGACCAATCGAAATATGTTGGCAATCAATAGTTTCTCTACTCCTGAGACAGGGATTAGTGCAGAAGTAGTCTATGTGAAAAATTGCTCGGCTAAAAGCCTTGATTCTCTGGATCTGAAAGGAAAGATTGTTTTTACGACTTGTGGGACGGGAAGAATATTTGGAGCTGCTGTACAAGAAAGAGAAGCGATAGGGGTAGTTAGCTATAGGATCCCTTTTTATAACCGTCCGGAAAGTCATCCGAATTCCATTTCATTTGGTGGTATGCCTTATGATGCCGAAAAGAAATCTTTTGGAATCAAGCTTTCTTTGGCTGCAAAGAAAAGGTTGGAGTCGAGTTTGAAAAATGGGAAAACCCGATTACAGGTTTTTATAAAATCCCGTTTTGTAGAAGCTCCGGAATTGACCTTGATTGCCGAAATCAAAGGGAAGAAAAATCCTGAAGAAAGATTTGTCTTTAGCGCGCATGTCCAGGAACCGGGAGCCAATGATAATGCAAGTGGAGTAGGGGCTCAGGCCGAAATGGCCAGAACTGCAGCTGCTCTTGTTCAAGCTGGTAAAGTTGATCCTGACCGAAGCATTACCTTCCTATGGGGGGATGAAATTCGCTCGACTAATAGATACATTGAGCAGGACATGGAAAGGAGTCAGCATATCAAATGGGGAATCAGTTTGGATATGGTTGGAGAGGATACCGAAAAAACAGGAGGAAGTTTTCTGATAGAAAAAATGCCTGATCCTTCTGCAATTTGGACGCGTGGAGAGGACAAGCATACCGAATGGGGAGCCAGTGAAGTCTACGAGAGCCAATTTAATCCTCATTATTTCAATGACCTCATCGAGCACATATGCAGAGCAAGAGCACAAAAAAATGGCTGGATTGTAAAAACAAATCCCTTCGAAGGGGGAAGCGACCACCAACCTTTTCTGGATGCAAAGATTCCCGGCTTATTGCTCTGGCATTTTACAGATGTGTATTACCATACCGATGGCGATCTGATTGATAAAGTTTCTGCTAAGACCCTCAAGAATGTAGGAATCTCAGCTTTGGCCAGCGCTTTGTTTTTAAGTCAGGAAGAAGAAGCAAGAGCATTCGAAATTCTTCAAATTGTCGAAAAGGCTGCTTTAAAACGCATTGCAATCGAAGGGAAGCTTTCCCGCGAAAGTGTTGCCGGGGGTTCTGCCGTATATGAAGAGCGCGAAATTTTATGGGCATGGGGCTATTGGTATAGTAGATTGCTACCAACGGTAAGTGATGTTTTGAGTGCTAAACCCAATGGCCGCTTAAAAAACGAGATCAGGAAGAGTATTAAAAAAATTGGAGATGCAGTAATAGCTGAAATGAGCAATCTCGAATAATTTTCATTTTTTTTCTCCTCAACTGTGATTTATTTACTGTAGCTGCGAATAGTGTAGTAAAGAATGAGTCGTGAAATCAAGACACACACAGCAAGAGGAATTTTTAAAGATTGTTGATCAGTACAAAAAACTGATCTTTAAGATTTCCAATGCATACTGCACGGAGCCCCAGGATCGTCAGGATTTAAGGCAAGAGATCATTCTGCAATTATGGAAAGCTTTTCCCAAATACGATGATCAATATGCCCTGAGTACCTGGATTTATCGAATCGCCTTACACGTTTCCATTTCCTACCGACGGAAAGAGAACCGAAGGAAGAAACTGAAACCTCATCCACCTGATCCCATTCTGGCATCTCGTGAAGCAGAGCAGCAATTGGAAAAAGATGAGAACCTGAATCGACTTAACCGATTTATTGCCGGATTGAAAAAACTGGATAAGGCCTTGATGATCCTCTATCTGGAAGGGAAGAGCCATGCAGAGATCTCAGAGATTCTGGGACTTACGAAAAGCAATGTGGGAACCAAGATCAATCGGATCAAAGAAAAATTGAAGAAATATTTTGCCAGAAAAAAACACTAAGAATTATGGAACTTGATCAATTACAAAATATATGGAAGTCCTACGATGAGAAGATCGAGGATCGTTTGGAAATCAATAAGGATTTGTTGAAAGAAGCCAGCGTACGGAAAGTTCAAAGCTATTTATATGAATTTCGACTGGAAAATTATATAGAATTATTTGTTGATGGTTTTGCTGCCTTCTATCTCTTTAAATTCATATTGAGAAATTCAGCAGAGTTTCAATTTTTTATTCCAGCCTTGATCCTGATGCTCTTTTTTCTGGCTGATATGTCCTGGAATATTTATAAAATGATTGTCTCAGACCGTTTGAGTTATAAAAATACCCTGATTAATAATCTCAAAATTGTCCAAAGACTCAAATGGCTGAATCGATTGGAAATTAATTCATTACTGGTTTTGATTCCCTTATTTTCTCTGGCCTTTATTATTCTAATTCCTAAAATCTTTGCAGGCGTTAATATCTTTCCTTTGATGGGACAGTGGACCGTAAATTATATGATCGGATCTACAGTTGTGGCAGGAATTATCGTGCTGATGCTCCGTCTGTTTCCGGATAAAAAAATGGAAGATGCTTTAGGCTTTTTGAAAGAAATCAGTCAGTATGAGTCCGAGGAAAATGCATAACTTATGGGTGAAAGAGAATCCGTATGCCTAAACGGATTCTTTTTCCTGACCCAATAAACCGCTCATGAAAACCTGCTTAAAAAATAGCTGCATACTTGCTTTCATTCTACTCTCAAATTTCCTTTCAGCGCAAAATGTACTTTTGCTTGACTCTTTGACAAGCCTGGACAATGCTTTGCAAGAGATCTCAGGATTTGAATATATCCATGATAAATTGATTGGACATAGTGATTCCGGAGGAGAAAATGCCCTTTATGAAATCTCTCCCATCAATGGAAGCGTAGAACGCAAAATTGTCATATCAAATGCTACGAATATTGACTGGGAAGATATAACAGCAGACGATACACATATCTTTATTGGGGACTTTGGAAATAATAATGGGAATCGGCAGGACTTAAAAATCTATCGAATAAGTCAGCAGGATTTTTTCTCTTCAGACACGATTTTAGCAGATACCCTCTTAATCTCCTATGCTGCGCAGCTGGATTTTAGTTCCATGAGATTTCAGACCAATTATGATGCTGAAGCTATGGTCGCAGCCGGAGATAGTTTGTATGTGTTTTCCAAGAATTGGGGAAATCTAAGAAGTTATGTGTATAGCCTGCCCAAATTGCCCGGGCAATATGAGTTAGATATCCGAGATAGTCTGGATGTACAAGGCTTGCTGACGGGAGCCGATTATGATCCTGTTGCCGATCGCTTAAGTTTTTGTGGCTACACCTTTAGCGAAGCATTTTTTATCGATCTCCAAAGCCCGAACTTTCCTGCAGTATCACAGTCTATGTTCGATAAAACAAATCTGCCTTTTACAGGAGTTTTTCAAGTAGAAAGTATCTGCCATGAAGATTCTGGTCGTCTTTATCTTGCCACGGAGGGAAATGCAGCCATTCCTGCTTTTCTATATTCTTTTTTTATAGATAAGGCCTCATCAATTCTGACCTACAACTCTGCAGAATTCAAAGTTTTTCCAAACCCAAGCAAGCATAGCATACAGCTGGAAATAGGAGAAGCCTTCCATTATGAATTATATGATTTGCAAGGACGGTTGATGCTAGCGGGGAAGGAAAACAATATTGAGTTGCAGGCTCTGCCTAGAGGCTATTATTGGCTTAAGATAGTATTGACGAAATCTGAGCGAATAGATATCCGTAAAGTACTCCTTTATGAATGAGTTTTGACTTCCCTTCGAAATAGGATATTTTAGCTTTTCTAAAACTACTACAATGAATTTTCCCAAAAGTTTGCTTGGGTTCCTGATCTTATCTGTTGGAATTTTTTATTCCTTTCAGGAGCCTCAAAAAAAGAAGAGAACTGCCAAACCGAACATTCTCTTCATTATGTCTGATGATCATGCCTATCAGGCGATCAGTGCGTATTCAAATCGACTTACCCAGACACCCAATATTGACCGCATAGCCAAAGAAGGCATGCTATTCACCAATGCCTGTGTTACCAATTCTATTTGTGCTCCTTCAAGGGCAGTGATCCTTACCGGTAAACACAGCCACCTAAATGGGAAGATAGATAATCATTTTCCTTTCGATACCAATAATGTGACCTTTCCTCAGATCCTACACCAAAACGGCTATCAAACAGCCATGTTTGGGAAACTTCATTTTGGGAATAGTCCCAAAGGATTTGATCAGTTTAAGATATTGCCAGGCCAGGGAACCTATTACAATCCAGACTTTATCACCAAACATGAAGGTCGTATCAATGTAACAGGTTATACGACCGATATCATCACGGATATGACCCTGGATTGGCTGGATAATGAAAGAGATACTACTCAGCCTTTCTTCTTAGCCTACCTACACAAAGCTCCACATAGAGAATGGCTCCCACCAGAGAGACATTATAAAGAGTTCACCAAAAAGACCTTTCCGGAACCGGCCAATCTTTTTGATAATTATGAAGGAAGAGGTAGCGCGGCTAAAGAAGCTGAAATGAATCTGCTTACCCATATGAATTGGGCAGGGGACTCCAAGGTATATCCCGAAGTAATGGATGAGTTGGGGATACCGGAAACAGCAGGCTGGGACAAGGGAGCTTTTAACCGAGAAGTAGGACGACAAAATGAGGAGCAGCGCGCCAAATGGGATGCAGTCTATCGTCCCATCATTGAGGACTTTAAGCAGAAGTATCCCAATATGACAGAAGAGGAAAAAATGAAGTGGAGGTACCAACGCTATATGCAGGATTATCTCGGAAGTATAGCTGCAGTGGATGATGGTGTAGGGGAAGTATTAAAGTATTTGGATGAAAATGGATTAGCCGAAAATACAATTGTGGTGTATACTTCTGATCAGGGATTTTACCTGGGAGAACATGGATGGTTTGATAAAAGATTCATTTATGATGAGTCCTTTAAAACCCCCTTAATGGTTCGCTGGCCCGAAGTCATAGATCCGGGTTCAGTCAATACACAGATGGTTCAGAATCTGGATTTTGCCCAGACCTTCCTTTCTGCTGCTAATATTCCTGCCCCAAATGATATGCAAGGAGTAAGCCTTCTACCATTATGGGAAGGAAATACAGAAGGCTTTAGAGATGCGGTTTATTACCACTATTATGAGTATCCGTCTATCCATATGGTAAAAAGACATTATGGGATTGTAACGGAAGACTACAAATTGATCCACTTCTATTATGATGTGAATGAATGGGAACTTTATGATCGGAAAAAGGACCCCATGGAGATGAAAAATCAATTTGATAATCCGGAGTACGCAGAAATTGTGGCTGACTTGAAAAATAGGCTCGCTGATCTAAGGGTACAATACAAGGACTCTCCGGAGCTAGATCAGATGTATATCGATAAGTATAAAAAGAAAATAAAGAGAGCAAAAAAAATAAAGAAAAATAAATAGGCAATTCCGTAGATTTTCTCGACACCATGAAAAATATAAATCAAAAACTTCTTTAATTTTCGCGAAAAGTCAAGGAATCGTTTTGTCAGATCGCGCCCGTCCTGTCCTTAAGAGATTTATCTCTATCTACGCATTGAGCCTGGGAGGCATAGCTCTCCTGATATTCCTTGTGCTAATTTTTAGTGGACGAGTGCCTGGCAAAGAACTCCTTCCTGTATACCTGGAGTCTCTGCGGATCATTTTTTCCAGTCTCTTGACCTATTTATTGGCCCTCATTCCTTTTTTAGGATATTTATTGATTCAGAATTTAAAAACCGATTTCCAAAAAGGAGGTATGCCAAAGTTGGTAAAAGGTATTTCTCTTAAAATCGCCTTACCTGCTTTCCTCATTTTTATCGGCCTGAATCTTTTAAGTATCTATCGTGAAAGTGAAGAGTTTGACTACAGCTGGGACGATCAGGTGCTAAATGAAGAAGGGCACATCCGAGACTTATACAAAGTAGATGGAAAACAAAGAGGGATCCATGTTTTTGATCTGAATGATGATACCCTGGATTTGGAAATCCTTAAGCGAAATAATGTAGAATGGATCACTTTTGTTCCTTTTATTAACCAGAAGAGCATACATCAACCTGAACTGGGTTCGCGCATAGGAAGGACTAACAGAACTGCTCGATTGAAACGCTTGAAGCGTTACTTTACGCTTGCCCAGAAACACGGATTTTACCTCATGCTCAAACCTCACATTTGGCTAAGCTCCGATGTGAAAGATGGTTGGAGATCGGATATTCAGATGGTGAACCAGGCATCCTGGGATATCTGGTTTGAAGAATATCGAAGCTATATGATTCCTTATGCTGAATTGGCTCAGGAGATGGGTGTAGAAATCCTGTGTATCGGCACAGAGCTCAATCAAAGCGTGATGGATCAACCAGAACAATGGCTAAGTCTGATTCGGGATATTCGAAAAATTTATAAGGGACAATTGACCTATGCAGCCAATTGGTCGGACGATTTGGGAAGTATTCCTTTCTGGAAAGAATTAGATCATATTGGCATCCAGGCATATTTTCCCCTGGCAGAAAATATAAACCCGAATTTGGCTGAGCTGGAAGCAGGTTGGGAAAAGCATCTAGGGGAACTGGAAGATCTGTCTGAGCGATTTGATCGACCGGTACTATTTACAGAGATCGGATATAAAAGTACGGCTGATGCCGGACAGAAACCCTGGGAATGGAATAGCGTGAGCAATTCTTTGTATAAAAAAATCTCCCACAAAACTCAAGCCCTGTGTTATCAAGCCTTATTCAACACCATTTGGGAAGAAGAATGGTTATCCGGGGTTCATATCTGGGAATGGAAAAGTCGGGGAAAAAGTGAGGGAAAAAACCATGGATTTACCCTGGAAGGGAAGCCGGCTTTAAATGTGGTCGCAAAGGGATTCGCCAGACAAATGAATAGGTTTCCTTTTCTAGGGAGTAGACACAAAGGAGCAAGAGCTTCTTTTTTACCTCGGATTCAGGCATGGAACAATAGTCCATCAATTTCGAACAATAGTTCACAAGCCATGAAAAATGATTCTGCAAATTGAAGCAACATTATTGAACTTTGATCCATCATAGAGGGAAGCGTGAAAGGAGGGGACGATCTCTATATAATTTGCCTTTATTCAACCATTCATATGCCTGAGAGGGATTTTCCTTCTCGGGCTTTCCTTTTATGGGTGGAGGGCTTAGAAAAAATCAGGTCGAGTATGGGTGCTATTACGGACGGAAAGACAATCCAGGCAATAATCCGGATAGGCATCGAATCGCTTGCTGGGCGAATATAGACACTCAAGAATTTGATCCAGGGGTATATCTTCCCTAAAGGTTCTGAAGCGTTTTAAGCTTGTAGAAGAGACATCGAAATAACCCAAAACTTCTTCTTCCGGATCATTGATGTTGTATAAATTTCCGGGCAGTGGAGCCGGAGGAATATCAAAAATATTTCCAACAGCTGATAGAAGATTATCCGCCTTCTCCCAATATTCATAGGCTTCTCGATTCATACTTCTTTGGCGAACCGTGAAATAATGTTTTTCCCGAAAAGTCCAGTCTATTTTTTGACGTCCCACTTTCAATCGCTGCAAGCGAGGGATTTCATTTTGAAAGCCATCAAAAAGGTTGAGGTCGATATCACTGGGATACTTATAAACAAAACAAGGAGGAGGGATATATCCGAAAGGGTCAGGGAAGTCCGTTGGCGTAAGCAAGAATACTTCCTCTACATCCCATTTAAGGAAGAAGCTGCTGTCCGCCTGACTCATATCTACATCTATGTAAGCATTGATATATAAATTTTCGAAAACGATTCCCTGGCCATTGCTCTCTTTTTCGATGCTAAAATCATAATAAATATCTTCCAGAATTGCTTGTTGTTCCAGCATACGTTCCGGGCGAGAACGGTAAATTTCTCCATTTGCCAGTTCGACTTCTATATAATAAGTCTTGTCGATTTCGCCTTTCAATCTTTCACCCATCAGGATATAGGTTCCTTCTTTGATAGGATCAAGTACATAGTTTTCGAAATTTCCCTGGCCGTCAAAGAGTCTGACCTGTGCATCAGAAATCGGGATGGGGACCCTGGGGCTGGCTGCTGTTGCTCCAAGCCTGACTTGCTGCAATACATCTTCATTTGATAAAGTCCCATCAATGACAATAATGCCTGCTTCCCTTTCGACCGGAAAATCAATCCTCTCCACACAAGAGGCTATGAAAAACAGAAATATTAAATAAATATATCTCATGGATACAGGGCTGTTTAGAAATTGAAATTGTAGGTAACAGAGGGAAAAGCACTGCCCAAAACAGAAAGCTGAAATGCTTTGGGGATAACTATGCGGTTAGGTCTTTGGTAGAAGACCGAATATGCATTTCGGCGCGCCAAAAGATTATAAACAGAAATTGCCACATTACTTTCAAGATTTTTCCCCTCCTTGGGAGGAATGGCCAATACCAGAGAAAGGTCCAGTCTGATGTAATCTGGTATCCGGTATTGATTCCGTTCGGAGAAATGAGGGATGGGGCTATTATTCTGATTATAGGTAGAGATCAAACCCGTAATAGGTCGGCCGGTTCGATAGGTGAAATTGAAAGAGAAATAGCTTTTCTTTTCCAATTGACGTTTACCTACTATGCTTAAACTATGAGGTTGGTCATAGCTGGTAGGATACCATTCCCCTTCATTTATCTCCAATTCCGGATCATCATTTTCTATCTGAATTTCCGAACGGGTATAGGCATATGAAATCCATCCCGTCCATCTTCCTGCTTTTCGCCTGAGGTAAAATTCTCCTCCATATGCTCGTCCCGTTCCGCTGATTAAATCTGTTTCTATATGATCGTTTAGTAGGAGATCGGGAAAGTCTTTAAAGTCGATCAGGTTCTGGATATTTTTATAGTAGAATTCAATCGAACTTTCGAATACGTTTTGATAAAAATTCTGGTAGTAACCTATGGAGAAGTTGTCGGCAGTCTGAGGAGGAATATAAGGCGTACTAACTTGCCAAATATCGACCGGTGTAGGAGCCGTACTATTGGATACCAAATGAATGTATTGCCTGAGCCGATTGTAGCTGAGTTTGATAGAGGACTGATCGCTTGCCTGCAATTTCATTGAAAAGCGGGGTTCAAGTCCCTGATAATTTTGGACAACCTGACCCTTACTGTAATTCACGGTATCAATGATATCAAAAACGCTCCTGCTGCTACCTTCAGCATATTGGTAAAATTGTTCTTCGCCCACTTGCTGATAAAAGGCATAGCGCAAGCCCAAATTCATACTAATTCTGCTGCTGAACTCCCATTCGTCATTAAAGTAAATGGCAAATTCCCTGCTCCTGTCTTTCTGAACCTCTTCTGGAACTATGCCACTCCCATCTCCACGTTTACTCAGGATGTCAGGTTTCATGTCATTAAAATTTCCCTCAATTCCGGCATGTATTGCGTGATTATTCGGTACATAGAAGAAGTCTTGTTTGAACTGATAATATCGGATTCCATTATCCAGATTGAAAGCGAGGGGACCATCGGGAACAAAAGAATTACTCTTATAATCACCGGCAACAATGAAACTGGTACTTGAAAATCTGTTGGAGAAAATGTGGTTCCATTTCAAACTGCCGACATTGGTTCCGTATTGGAAACCAAATTCTTCTGAATAGCGGAAGAAATCATTGCTTCTATAATATGAGAGAGTCAGGATATTATCCAGATTAACTTTGTGGTTGAGGATAAGGTTGACATCATGGAAAGAAGCTGAACTGGCTTGAATTTCCGGTTGCTGGATAAGGTTTAGCATCCAATCTGAATAAGATGCCCGAAAACCTGCTAGAAATGAAGTCTTCCCTTTTTTGATGGGGCCTTCAGCTACCAATCTGCTACTTACAATGCCAATACCTCCTTTTACTGAAAATTTATCATAGTTGCCTGGACGAGCTTTGATATCAAGAACGGAAGAAGCTCTTCCTCCAAATTGTGCTGGAACGCTTCCTTTATAGAGGGTAAAGTTTTCGACAACATCTGCATTGAAAGCCGAAAAGAAACCCAAGGCATGAGAAGGATTGAATAAGGTTGCTCCTTCAAATTGAACCAGGTTCTGATCAATTCTTCCTCCTCTTACATTGAAACCCGAGGAACCTTCTCCTACCGTACTTACTCCCGGCAGGAGTAAAAGACTTTTAATCACATCCACTTCTCCCAGAAAGGCTGGCAAAGATTTGATTTCCTTGATCTGTAACCTATTAACCCCTGCTGCTGTCCCACTGACATTTTCATTGTCTATGGTGGATTCTATCACTACTTCACGCAAACTATAGGCCCGTGAATCCAGTCCGAAATCCAAAATCCCATCATCATAGATGATGATTCGCTGTTGGATACTTTTCATTTCCGGATGACTGACCTCTACGGTATATTCTCCTATGGGCATTATCAGACCGTAGGCACCTTTTGTATCTGTTTTTGTGCCCATACTCAGGCTATCTATCCTGACACTGGCACCTTCTATTGGCTTACCACTTTCAGGGTCTTTTACCACCCCTTTTAAAAAGACTGCTCCTCCGGCTTTCTTAGCGAAGAATTTCCCAAAAGTGATTACCTCCTTCTTTTGTGCTTGCAGATTTAGGCTACAACAAACAGATATTAGAAGAAGTAAGCATCGCACATACTTCATAGGCAGATGTAGATCAAAAAATCTTAAATAAGATCTATATATTTTTCTGAGGAATTAGTACTAAAATACCTCCCTTTTATAGATTCAGCGATCTCGTTTGCAGAGGGGAAAATGGGTTTAGAATATTTTTTACATCTTTGTTGAAAATAGAAGCACAAGCAATCATAAAATAAGAATACCATGGGCTTACTTTTGGGCTTTTTTGCCCTTTCAATTATATTCTCTTTTCTGTGTTCCGTTTGGGAAGCGGTTCTTTTATCAATTACTCCATCTTACATAAAAAGGAAGCAAAATGAAGCTCCTGCTGTAGGAAATTTAATTGCAAATCTGAAGAAAGATATAGACAAACCTCTTTCAGCTATTTTAACGCTAAATACAATTGCTCATACAGTAGGTGCAATTGGGGTAGGAGCGCAGGCTGGAGCTGTTTTTGGAGATGGCGGATTGGATATATTTGGATTCCAAATTCCGATGGAGTCTATCATTGCAACTGTGATGACGCTGGCTATCTTATTTTTGTCTGAGATTATTCCTAAAACTTTAGGGGCAAATAGATGGAAAGAATGGGCACCTTTTACCGCTAGAAGCTTAAATTTCCTTTTGCTCATTTTGAAGCCCTTTGTATGGCTGAGTAACCAAATCACCAAACTGCTTAAGAAGGACAAATCCAAAAGTGTATTTAGCAAGCAGGATTTCGCAGCTATGGCAGAGGTGGTAAATGAAAGCGGGGAAATCACCGAAGGGGATGTGGAGTTGATTCGAAATGTGTTAGAGTATGATCGCCTGACTGCAGAAGATGTCATGACTCCTCGTCCAGTTATGATCATGGCTGAAGAAAACACGAGTCTGGAAGAATTTTATAAAACTCAGAAAAATCTGGTTTTCTCTCGCATACCTTTATATAAGGATAGCAAAGATGTTGTGACGGGTTTCATTCTTAAAAGTGATATGTTGGAGGGAATGCTGGAAGGAAGCGGGAAGGAAAAATTGTCATCAATTAAAAGAGAAATTCCTGTGTTGTCCAAAAAACAGACGCTTAGGCAGGTATTTGAAGTCCTGAATGATCAGCGTGGCCATATGGCAGTTGTAGCTGATGAGTATGGGGCTATTACAGGTCTTGTGACTTTGGAGGATGTTATAGAAACCTTATTTGGACTAGAGATCATGGATGAAACGGATTCCGTTTCGGATCTTCAATCCTTTGCCCGTAAAAAATGGGAAGAAAGAGCAAAAAAACTAGGACTCATTGAATAAGAAATAAGATGAAAGACCCACGAGATCAAGTTGATTCCAGTGCCGTGGAGGATCATGGCGGTATTCTTACGATACGCGGAGGTGGGAATAGGAGAAATTGGAATGGCATCCACTATAAGCAAGGGATGTCGGCCAAAAATGTAGGAACCACTAAGTTATCTGCCAATATTGCGACCATACCTCCTGGTGGAGTTGCAGCGGCGCATATTCATGATGGATTTGAACTTATCCTCTATATTCTGAAAGGAAAAGTTCGGCATGAGTTTGGGAAAGGGCTCAAAAAGATTCTTGACAATGAAGCCGGAGATTTTATCTACATAGCTCCCGGAGTGCCTCATGAGGTCTTCAATCTAAGCGATACAGAAGAAGTTGTTGCATTTGTGGCTCGTTCGGCTGCAGATGAATGGGATAATATTATTCCCTATGACAGAAATTCTGAAGACTAAATAATAGCTTGTTGAAGCTTAATATATAGAACAGAGGCAGAGATCCAGGCTTGAATATTTAGCTTGTTTCTCGGCCTCTGTTTGTTTTGACATCCACTTCCCCCTGAATTCCCGTAAGAGGACTTTTGATTCAGGAGAAACCGAATCGGAAATTATTCCTTTTTTAGGATGAGTTGTCCTTCTCCATGAGGGCCTTCACAGTCTTCTCCTGTGAAATCGAAAACCAGGGTAGTATAATCTTTGATGCTGCCTTCTCCTGTATAGGTCCCATCGCAGGGGCCTCCATTGAAGTTGACAACTTCCTGTAAATACCTGAAGTTTTCCAGACTGCCATCGTCTTTTAAGGTGAAAGAAATACTTCCGTCATTTGTTCCTTCACAGCAAGATTCAAAATTGGCTCGATAGAAAAATTCACCTCCTGCTCTTCCGCCTGATAAGCTCAAACGGATTTTTGCACTTACCACAAATTCTGAATAGAGTTGGTCTCTCCAGGTTCCCTGATAATCACCATTTAGAAAATGTTGGTTGATTAAACTTGTCTGGGCAAATTCCTGATTAAGCAGTTTTTCCCCATTTGCTACAACAAGGAAACCCAGCAGGTATTCTGTATCGGTTTCTATGGCATTTCCGTCTATATCCGTCAAATTTGCAGAAAGACTAATATCATACTCCGTTCCAGATAAATCTACACTCATAAGACTAGTTGCAGGAATATTATCGACAAACGCTCTATCTATAGTAGAAAGGTCTGGACTTTTACTTAAAAATATTTGAACCTGATCCGCTTCTGTCGGATTATCAACGCTAAAAAGGAGGATCAGATCAGCTGCATTCCCATCATTGTTATAGTCTATAACTTTTATGCTGGATACCAAATTTGTTGATTGTAAAACAGGAAGAGCATCCTCTTCGCACGAGCTAATTGAAAATAGGAGTAGGCAGAGGATAGAATAGATGTGAAACTTCATAATGTTAGATTAGATTAAGGTGGTTTATTTAATTTTATCGTGATTGACAGTACTTTTTGGGCATAGATTTCCCATCCTTGATTCTTCTTTAAGAATAGGCTTGAAAAAAAATCTTGGCATTCCCTGAAGTATTATTCAGGAATGAGATTGAGAACAATAAGGTTTAAGAAAGATTTGTTTTAGGGAGACGTGTATTTTTGGTTTTAGCGAATTAGTGTGTCAACTATATAATGGATTTTATGGCGAATCAGTTGCCTGAGAGCGAATAAAAGTTTTTATTGATTAGGGAGATTAAGATTTATTGAATCCCTGGAGCTAGGGAAGCGTATATATATTTATATGAAGAAATTCAGAAAAATTGGCAGATTGAGGGTGCTCCCGGAGTACCTATTGCTTGTATTTCTGTTTCTCGCTTCATTCAATCTTAATGGAAGCCTGGCAGAAGCTCCGCTTTCGCATGCTGAGATTGCCTATATAGAATGGGTAGCCCAGGCTCAGGAAGCTGAGCAAGAAGAACAGTTAACAAAAGTTGATAAATCTTCTCCCAATATTCATCCAGCCTCAGCCGCATGGCCAACACTTAGGACAGATTTTCTGCGATCTCTAATGATCCAGCAAAGCCTGGCTTTGATTGAGCTGGAAAGGCAGAATTATATCTCAGACTTTCTCAATTCCTGTAAACTTAAGACAGGAAACTTTCCCCTTATCCTCTATAGCTCGGAGGAAATTCCCTTTATCAGTATTTCCTAAAGTTTCGCCCATCTGTGGGCTTAATTTCTCATTTCTGCTTTGGCAGAAGTTTAAGGTATTACTGATATGTTTAAAAAAATAAAGAGGATTCTCAAGATCATTGCATACGTCCTGCTTATTATGCTGGCTTGTACGGGAATTGGACTTACAGGAGCCGCTCCCTTTCAAAGCCAACATCGGCAACAATTGCCAGAAGAAAACCATGTGGAAATGGTCGAAAAAGAGGAAGAAGAAAAAGATCAGGAAGAAGAAAAGATAGGATAAAAAAAAGGGTCCGGAATAAAATTCCGGACCTGTTTTCCCTGTTGTTCCATGGAATGCTTATTCCTGGAAAGTTACGTTTATTGCGTTCAGGCCTTTGTCGGTTTCTTCGAGCTCGTAATTCACTTTGTCGCCCTCATTCAACTGTTCCTCTGAAGCAGAATAATGCACAAATACATCTCTACTTCCATCATCAGGAATAATGAACCCGAAACCCTTTCTTCGGTTAAAAAATTTAACTGTACCGGATGGCATAATGCTAATTGATTTGATTTGGGATATAAATACTATAAGAATTTTCCGAATTATAACAATTTACCAACTAAAATGTACTATAATCTTAGTATTTTTTGTGTTGATTATCAGTGCTTTATCTTGAATGGTTGTATAAAAAATATAAATAGATAGCTAAAAAGCCCCAAAAATTATCTTTGTGCAAAATGCAAATATTTCTCCGAAGAAAATAAACTAAATGTTTATACAAAATAACTAAAAAATGGGAAACTGTCATTTTATTAGTTGCCTTTGAGCCAGGTCTTGAAGTCAGTAACTTTTTCTCTACTCACTATGATCTCTTTATCCAGTTTGATAGGAGGGATGATTTTTAGTCGAGAATTTGAGTAGACAAGAACATCCTGAATCGCATGTATTTGGATAATAAAACTGCGATTTACCCGATAAAAATTACCAGGATTTAAGATCTCCATTAGATCTTCGAGTTTGTAGTCTATGATATAGCGTTTTCCTTCTTTGGTGTAGAGATAAGCGGTTCGTCCATCTGCCCGAAAGAAAAGTACATCTTGTACAGCTATGGTATTGATATGAGCGCCAATCTTGACCATGAATCGTTCCTTGTAGGATTTCTTTTTAAAGCCCTGACTCAATTGCTTTACCTCCCTGTTGCCAATCAATTGCTCTCTCAATAAATCCAGCTTTTTTAAGGAATTTGAAAGATCTGTAAACCTGATAGGCTTGAGCAAATAGTCAACTCCATTCACCTTGAATGCATCGATGGCATATTCATCAAAGGCAGTGGTAAATATCACAGGAGTTCTAATTTGAAGCTGAGAGAAAATCTCGAAACTCAATCCATCTGATAGTTGGATATCCATGAAAATAAGATCAAGTTCTTCCTGCTTTTCCCGGAGGTAGTTTACAGATTCACTAATAGAAGTGATACAAGCTTTGATTTCTATTTTAGGATCGTGCTTAAGGAGGTAGCGTTCCAGTTTTTCAGCAGCAGGAGTTTCGTCTTCTATAATCAGTATGTTCATGATTCGGGGGAAATTAGGGATTCATGGGGGGAACTTTCCTGGCTGGGATTTACTGGAATAAGCAAGGGGAAGCAAATGCGTTTGTATCCTTCTTCTTCAGTAAGGCGAATACCTGATTCGCTATATATTTGATAGGACTCATTTATTGCTAAAAGATCAGAGGCCTCCAGAGTCTCATTGAGTTTCTCCATTTTTTGATAAGTCAGGCAAACCCCTTCTTCGGTTTCTGCCAATTCTATCTCTAATTGAAAATCATCTGAACTGATACTTGAACGAATAATTTTTTCCAGGGTGTGGATCAAGGTACCGGGAATTAATAAAGAGTGGATATCTGTTTTTTGGATAAACTTTATTTTTCTGTGAGGTAAATGCTCAAAGAGTTTGAAGAAAGATTCCAATGCATGGCTTTCTTCCCGAAATGGAACCAATTCCTTTTTTTCCGCAGCCAAAATATAACGATAAAGAGAAGCCAGATAGTCCAGGAAGTCTTCCGCTTTAACTTCTTCCTTGTGCATCAATACAATCAAAGCTTCAAAACTCTCGAATAGTAATTGAGGATTGATCTCTTGCCTGAACTTTTGAAAATCCAAATCCAGGTTTTCCTTTAAGCCAATTTCCTGTTCCAGTTTCCGACTATTCTCTTTATACAATAAATGATGGCTCGTATATAAAGAAAGGTACATCAAGACCAATACGAGGTAAATGGAGTTAAACATCAGGAGTTCCCGCATATTAGGACTGTAGCCAGAGAAATTGAGAAAGAAGTAATAAATGATACTACTTACCAGCAATAGGACAAAGAGGCTGGATAAGGCTAACTGAAATAGAACTCTCCATCTTTCTTTTCGGAAAAATGTAAGTCGATCTGAAAGCAAAATTACAGCTCGGCTGATCTCCTGTACTCCATATGCAAGAAGAATGCATAACACCAATTCGATTCCCAAAAACTGTTCAAATATTTGCTCAACATTGTTGTTGAACAATAAGATGAGCACATAGGCCATAGCTCCGCTAAAGCAGGGACTCAGAATTCTGAAAAGGGCATTATGGAGGAAAACCTTTTTCATGCAATTATTGGGAGTTTTACGAGGAAATCATCTTTGTTTTCTACAATGATTTCCTTTGCTGAGAGTAGTTTAAAACGGGAATTAATATTGCTGAGCCCAATTTTGAAAGATTGAATTCCGGATGGACTTTTGGTTTTATTATTCTTTACCCATAAGTATTTGCTATCAGCTCCAATTTCGATCTTGAGAGGAGCCTCTTTGCTGAGTTGATTATGTTTGGCAGCATTTTCAACAAGCATCTGTATAGAAAGGGGTGGGACTTTGCTTTCCATTTGTGCTTGTGGGATTGAATATGCGATTTCTATCTGATCCTGAAATCGGGTTTTTAACATATAATCATAGGCCTTTACAAATTTCATTTCCTCTTGTAGACTTACCAGGGTTTTGTCATAAGTTTCAAGGGTATATTGATAAGAGCCTGCCAATTTTCGGATATAAGCTTCCGCCAGATTTTTGTCCTTATATATGAGCGATGAAATGGTGTTGAGGTTATTGAAAAGATAGTGGGGACTCAGTTGATCCTTAAGTGCACGCAATTGTAAATCAATCTGTTTACGGGAGCGTTTCACCTCATTTAGCTGTCCTTGTGAATAGAGATAATAGGAATGAAAGGCAAAATAGAGGATGGAACCCATTAGGACCCAGCTAAAAGAGAGGATAATGAGTTTGATAAATACGGGATGGGAGGTCTCTTGAAAGGGAAGTAATTCCGGGCGAAAGCTAGCATATAAGCCCATCCCAATTTTGATCAGGGAGATGCTACTTATGAAATTGAGAAATATTCCGGATAGTAACCTCAAGCCCGGTCTTTCCTGCCAGGAAATATAGGAATCCAGCAAGCTTCTGATTCCATAAATGGTCTGCATAATAATGACTCCTAATAGTGAGACAAATAAAAGATCTCTTAGTTCTGGCCTTCCATTTAGAAAGTCTCCCCCGAAGTTTAAGTAAAAGAAGGTGAGAAGTCCGCTAGAAATTCCAATCAGAATATGGAGGAGCTGTTTTCGCATAGGTGTGAAAAGAAATTTTTCCCTCAGATCTTAAGGTACGATTTTAAGACCTGAGGGGAAAATAAAGCCTGGAAAGAAGGTGGTCGAATTCCATGTTACCTCAATCGCGTCTGTATGAGGCCTTCCGAAAATTCGACCTGAACCAGGTACGTCATTGTTTAGTCTTTGAGTGCTTTCATGGCGCGTCCGTAATGGTGTTCTGAGCTGATGCTCTTGGCTGCTGCCTTATAAGCTTCTTTCGCACTGTTTCCAGAGCTGTTTACATTTCCAGCCAGCCTTACCAAAATATCTGTCAGGTAATGATCTGAACCTATTCTTTCGCCCGCCAACTCCAATATCTTTACTAACTGACTTTCAGAAGGTCTTTTTACATTACTTAGCTGAATGAGGAAATCTTTCAGGTAGTGGTCAGATCCCATGCTGGCAGCGGCCTTGAGTAAATGGTTGTAATCTGAAGCATTTAAATCACTTACCTTAATCAGGCGGTTTAAACTTTGGAGTCGGTAATGGTCTGATCCCATTTTCTCCGTGATGATATTGGTAAGCATGCCCATATCTTTCCCTTTCAAATCTGCTTCGGACATTTTCATAAAAACCTGAACGATATAATGGTCAGATCCCATTTCGGCTATACTATTGAGTACTGTGTTTAATGCCTCTTCAGATAAATCTCCTTCATTCATTGCCATCCCCAAAACCTGAGCGCGATAATGATCTGATTGAATGCTTTCAGTAAGTTTTACTAAAGAGGAGAGATTGCTATTGTCTAAATTTCTTTCGGAAATCATTCCACCCAGAACTTGAGCCATGTAGTGATCTGAATCGAGACCTTTAGCAGCAGTCAACATCTTACTCAATTGGCTATCGTTTACTTTTCCATTCTTCACAACCTTCATGAGGACCTGTGCCTGATAATGGTCAGACTCTAGTTGATTACTTGCTGATATGAAGGCTTCTGTACCCTGGCTGCTGGATAGAAATCCGTCTTGTCCTTTGCTTAAAACCTGTGCCAGGTAGTGATCTGAATCAATCTCTTCTCCGGCGACTCTTGCGATTTGTGGCATATCAGAAGAAGCGGGATTCTTCTCCATAAGCAAGCTGAAATAAGCTGCCTTTACATAGTCACTATTTAGGTCTTTTATTCCGGTGAGGACTCCTGAGGTTCCCCCCTTTTTGTAAAACCTGTCTACTCTTTGCTTTGCAGCTATGGTTGTTGAACGGACAATATCAGGAAGTACCTCTGCCAGCCATTTTCTGCCTTCAGGTTCAAATTCCTGTTTTGAGCTTCCAACAAAGTATTTCTTCACCAGGCGACCATTTCCATCAGGAGAAATCTCTACCCTTCTTTTACTGCCAAAAGATGATTTGCTGATTTTGATAAATCCCCCTTTGGAAATAGCGGTGATATCTGTATCGCTATCATTTACACTGATATCCCCCTCATACTCTATGTCATATTCGGTGGTACCATTTTTTAATTTGATTGTCTTCTTTCCATTTTTCTCCCAACTGGAGGTTCTGATGGAAGTTTGGGCGTATGTCAGGAACGGGAACAAAAACAGGAGCAAAATTCCGGTTCTGAAAAAGAATAGCTTCATTTTGTGTGAAAGACTCATAACAGTTATTTTAGATTTTCTGATACAAATATGAATCAGTCGGGATTGCTTCAAAAATTGAATGTAGTGAATTGTAGAAGAGCTGTAGTGAATTGTAGATAAAAGCATTCTCAGGTATTTCTATCCCCAAATTAACTCAATGAATAAGATGAAAAAGAACCTACTTCTGCTATTACTGAGTACCCTATTCCTTCAATTGGGATATGCCCAGAATAAGCCTGCCTTTAGTCGTATGGATGTATTCGAACTGGAATGGGTAACTCAACCCAAAATTTCTCCTGATGGTTCAAAAATCGTCTATGAGAGAAGAAGCATGGACATTATGACAGACCGTCGCATCAGTCGTTTATGGCTGATGGATAGCGATGGAAGCAATCATGTAAAATTGAGCAGTCAGGATGTACGTGAGTCCAACCCTTCCTGGTCTCCGGACGGTAGCAGGATCGCTTTTGTAAGTTCGGCGGGCCAGGGAAGTGAGATTTATATTTATTGGGTGGAAACAGCCAAGATTGCTCGCTTAACTCAGCTGGATCGTTCTCCTCGCTCTATGAGCTGGTCGCCGGATGGGAAGCATCTGGCTTTCCTTATGCATGTGCCAGAAGCCAATCCGACCATGGTACGACCTCCCAAGAAACCCAAGGGAGCTAAATGGGCCAATCCGCCCCGTGTAACTACCCGCCTGAAGCATGAAGCAGATGGTGCTGGATTTATGGAGCCTGGGTATCGGCATATATTTGTGGTTTCAGCCGAAGGAGGAACAGCCCGCCAAATCAGTATGGGAAATAGGAACTATGGAGCGCCTAAATGGTCAGCTGATGGAAGATCTATGTTCTTTGCGGCTAACCTTGCCGAAGATTGGGCCTATGACTTCAGAAATTCTGAGATATATAGAATGGATGTGAATACAGGAGTCGCTGTTGCCTTGACAGATCGAAAAGGACCGGATAGAAGTCCCACTGTTTCCCCAAATGGAAAAATGATTGCCTATACAGGCTTTGATGATAAAGTTCAAACTTATCAGATCAGCAGGCTATATGTGATGAATACAGACGGCTCCAAAAAGAAGGAAGTCAAGACTGGCTTAGACAGAAGTATTCAAAATCCGAGCTGGTCCAGTGATGGAAAAGGGATCTATTTCCAGTACGATGATAAAGGGAATACCAAAATCGCCTACACCAGTTTATCCGGAAAAGTAGAAGACGTTACTTCCAATGTAGGAGGTACTGGTGTTGCCCGTCCTTATGGAGGAGGATCATTTAGTGTATCCAAAGAAGGTGAAATTGCCTTTACTCATACTACTCCTTACCATCCCTCAGAATTGGCCCTGACAGAAAGAGGAAAAGGGGAAGGCAAGATGTTGAGTGATTTGAATGCAGATATTTTGCCCTATAGAGAATTGGGACAGGTGGAGGAAATCTGGTGGAAATCTTCTTTTGATGAAAGAGATGTACAGGGATGGATAGTAAAACCTCCTCAATTCGATCCTAATAAAAAATATCCTTTGATAGTTGAAAATCATGGAGGTCCAATAGCGAACTATGGAGATCGCTTCTCGCCGGAAATGCAATTGTATGCCAGTGCCGGATATGTGGTTTTTTATCCCAATCCTCGAGGAAGTACCAGCTATGGTGAAGAATTTGGAAACCTGCTTTATCATAACTATCCCGGCAATGATTACGATGATGTAATGAGTGGGGTAGATGCTATGGTTAAAACAGGCTATATAGATGAAGACAATCTCTTTGTTACCGGAGGTAGCGCAGGAGGTATTATGACAGCCTGGATCATAGGTAAAAACAACCGCTTCAAAGCCTCGGCAGTTATCAAGCCTGTTATGAACTGGATCAGTAAAACCCTGACAGCGGATAATTACTATGGATATGCCAATAGTCGCTATCCCGGTCAGCCCTGGGAAAATCCTGAGATCTATATGAAGTTTAGTCCGATTTCTTTGGTCGGCAATGTGGAAACACCAACCATGGTGATGGTGGGTACTTCGGATTTGCGAACGCCCCTCTCAGAGGCCAAGCAATTATACCATGCCCTCAAGATTAGAAAAATCGAAACAGCATTGGTTGAAGTTCCGGGTGCTTTCCATTTCATTGCCAATCGACCTAGTCAATTAATTACCAAAATTGATCACATTGTAGCCTGGTTTGATAAGTATCGAAATTAGGGTACATGGACTTTAAGCCTTAACAGGAGATGGTTTTTGTTTCGGCTAGAATTTTTTCCCCTTTTTCCTGAAAAAGCGGAATTAGAACCGAAATCACCTCTTTCAAATTTCAAGGATAAAATTGAAAGAGCGGTAAAGGTTTTGCTGAGATTTGAATTATTCGGATATTGAAAATAGAACATAACAGAAACACCCTACACTATGCCTAGCATTCTTGGAAGTATTAGAAATGGATTTCTCAAATTCTTTGGAGACCTCAAAGTCTTTCCATATCCATTATTTCTTCTCTATGATCCCGGTTCCTATCAGGTAAAGGGAGATGATATCAGGAGATTGATTGGTATGCTTGAGCCGGGTGATATCCTGATCCGTGGCTATAAAAATTATCTGGATGGCTATTTCATTCCCGGTTATTTCTCTCATGCAGGTTTGTATCTGGGAGAAGTAAAGGATATCAATCTTCATTTGACGGAAAAAGGAAAAGAGTTTTACCGTGAAGGGGAACAGATGGTCATACATTCTATGGCAGAAGGAGTCTTTATGGAGGATGTTATCAATTTCTGTCGCTGTGACTTCCTGCTTGTTGTCAGGCGAAATAAAAGAACAGAACCTGATCTCGATTTATCCAAAGACAATCCCGCTATTTTTACCAAGGCATTAGCAAGTCTGGGAGAAGGCTACGACTTTAAATTTGATTTCTCCGAATATCACAATATGTCCTGTACGGAGTTTGTCTTTTACTGTTGTGAGGAGTATATCGGTAAATACAATGTTTACCTAAAAAAGAAACAAGCCCTCTTTACCAAAATAGATGCAATCATTCCAGATGACTTTGTTACGGAAGAATTTGACATTCCCTTTCAAAGCAAGTCGGTAAAGCAGGAAAAACTGGATAAGATCATTGCCAAAAACAGGGCAGATAAAAAATTATAATGTTTTTTATGGAATTAAGAGAAAGCTTAATCCTTTATATAAAGGATTAAGCTTTCTTGAATATATGCACACACGTGTTAAATGGTTACGGATCTGTCTTTGGGCAGGTATATTCATTAGCTCCGCAAGTACCGCATTCCATCATTATCGACTTTCCCAATGTAATTCGATTGCCGAGACTCAGGTTTTGGAAGATGAAGATCAATTGAATTCTAATCTGATAGGGAATAGCCGATTGCATCTTTATGATACCTTTATATCTGCCGGGCTCCTGATCCTGTTTAGTCTGGGATTGTTTCTTCTGTACAGTCATGCCAACGCAAATCGCATCCAGGAGCAAAATGGACTAATAGATAAGATTGAAGATTTGGGCAAAGACTAATTTATTGCTTGAGAAAAGATTTAACCAGTACTTCTTCCCCTGCATGTACTTTTATGAAATACATGCCCGATCCGATGCCTTGAAGGTCAATTTCCTCCTGAGATTCACAGCGGAAGTTTACCAACTCTTTCTCCAGCATTTTTTTTCCATCCAGATTCCAAATGCTATAATCCAATCGAGAGAAATCTCCATCAATTCTAAATAGAAGAGTTTCTCCAACAGGATTCGGGCTAATGCGGATCCCCAAATCCTGAGAATCCAGGCTTATGTCTCGATTGCTACTATTACTCCCGCTCTGGTTCGAAATAATGAGAGCTATCGAATATTCTCCATCAGCTAGAAAAAAGGTCGTATCCTGAGCTTCTCCACTTGCCACAACTCTTCCTCCGCTTTTTATCTCCCAAAATGAATCATACAGTTCTCGATTTGTGGTTTGATTGCTAAGACTAAGCCTATAACCCTTACACCATCCACTATATTCATGCTCAAAATTGAAGCGAGGGATAGGAGGGAATAAAGCATAGAGGGAATCGCAATCAAGATTCTTAGGATAGTAATAATTGATATCGTCTATGTCTATTTGAGTAAGTACTCCCTGTGAACCTATTTGCTCTCCATTTTTTCCTTCTATGACCGCAATATTGCTATTGATATTGAACGCTCCGGGAGGATAGTGCATGATGGAAGTGAAATCATAAGGAGTTACTAAATCTCCCGCCCTGACAGTAAAGTTATGCTTGAAATCATTTTGAATGTTGTCAAAATTGATATCTATGAAATCATCCCGATCGGGCCTTTGGTGTTCATGCCAGAATCCTAAAGAATGAATGACCTCATGGATGACAGTTCCGGAGAAACCCCCGCCCTGAATATTGATGCGGATGGTTGTTCCGTTTGGCGTGTACCCAATTCCGGAAGAGCTCACCGTATTACTACTGGCTATAAATTTGATAACCCCTACATCTCTACGGCCTTTTGGTACCAGACAGACATTGGTGCGAGCATTCAAAGCCAGAATTCCTGCCCGAATCGCATTTCTTGCCGGTTCAGCATCAGAGAGAATATCGTAGGGAATAATCTGACTCGGCCAAAGTTCAGCACTGCCCGTTTTAAAACCCTTGGCGAGTTCGACCTCCAGTCCACATTGAATCTGATCTTTGGGTAGTTGGGCAAATGCGCTTATTGAAATAAAGGATGTGAGTATGATAAAGAGCAAGTAAGGCATAGAGGCTTTTTCTAAAGATCGATAAGAATTTTCATTTAGCGAAACAAGCGAGCCTGTTTTAGATAAACTTTCCTTGCACTAATTTCTGAATCCACTTTGAACTCAATATCCACGGCGAAGTCCTCAAAATTGCAATTGCAGCTATTGGGTACATTGTCATAGAAATGCCTTTTTACGGCAAAAGCATATTCTCCCAACTCATTCAATTCTGCATCTGTCATAACTCTTTCTCCATTCAATTCAGGCACATTCGAAAAACCGAGGTATTCGATGGCGAACCTTCCGCCTGGAATGGGAACATTTGACATGACAAAGAGGATGATTTGATCGTGGAGTATGCCAGGCTCCGGGATTACGATACTATATTCTTTGTATTGGACATTGATGATAAAGCCATGATTGAAATTGTAGAGGTTGCGAGTAATAAGAACTCCATTGGCATCCTCATCGGGAAAAGATCGATGTACGAGAATTCCCATGGCACAAGATAGGTGGTCGATCTTATAGTAAGACCTTTCCTCATAAGCTCTCCAGTTCCAAAGGCTTGCCCAAACTTTCCTTATGGCATTTTCTATGGTTTTCGAGTTATGATCCTTTTTTGCAGAATGAGAACTATATAAACCGGCTCCGGAAAAATCTTCCAGATCTTCTGCATTGGTAGAGGAGCGGAAGCGGATAGAGGAAAACTCAGCGAAATTCTGGATCTTATTTCTCACAAGCTCAAGCAATGTCGCATTGAGGGCGGCCGAGCGAATGGAGTCTCTGAGTATTTCCAATTGTCCTTTTCTATAAGCCGGATCCGAATTAAAGCGATTATCTCTGAGCATATCCTGAATGAATACATCCAATCCTGCTGCTTCGATATGCTGTTGATAATAATAGAAAGGAATAGCAAAAGGATTTTCTGGCAAAGGAATAGGATTGCTTCCTACTCGAATTTTCATCAACTCTGCAAAGTTGGCTGCCTTTCCTCCGATAAGACCTACATCTGCATATCCCGCATTTCTCAATTCAATCAGGCCGCTGGTCGTCGTATTTTTGGCTAGATAAACCGTATCCTGTGGCTCGGTTTGACTCCAAAAGTTTATGGCTTCCTCTATATCTGCCTTTCGAATAATGAAAGAATCTGCCTGTACTTCTAGATAAACCAGCTCCCCAATCAGGCTATCAAGCTTGGGATTTTCCCATCCATCTCTTAAGGCCATATTAGGAGTTCCTCTGCTATTGCTTAGTACATTGATGTGGCTAAGCGGCGTTTGAAATTCGGTAGTGATAATCCCTGCGACCACAGAAACATCATTGGGAATGCCATCCAGCAAAACGATATCATGTCTACCCAGATAAGTGTCCTCTAAATCTGCCAGCCGAAGCTTATTCAGATATCCATAATTCTTTTCAAGATTCAGAGCCTGATAATTTTGGCCTGCATATAATTCTTCGAAACTTATTTTGGGGATTCCCTCACAATTATCCCAATCACTTTTATTGGAAAAGAAAACCAACTTATCTCCGAAATAGGAAGTTTTGAGAATATTCTCATACATGAGCTTGAGGTTCTCGCAGCTCATTTCATTCAAGCTAACCAGCTGCAAAACATATTTATCAATTTCTTCATAGTAATTGATACTGCCCGGATACATATACCGCTCTGGTCCTTCCCGATATTGAGTCTGGTTAAATATGGCATTCCCCTGGCGGAAATTCAGAAATTCCTGAGCAAAGCTAAAGTGGAGTTTGTGAAGTTTTGTATTCATATAATACATAATCCCGCTTTTGCGATCATCGATAAACTTCACGGATTGAATACCTCCGACATTGCTTCTTGATGGACTGCTTTGGATAAGTTCAAAGGCTATAGGATCGATCAACTCGGTAAAATAATCCAGATTCTCATAGGAACCCTTCATCATTTTCAATTCCATGATAGTATCCTGCCGTGGGATAACAATCTTTCTGTCGAAATAACCTTCCTTTTCAAGCAAAAGGGTATCCCTGCCCGTTTTTGAATCTATCACTCTTCGATCCGCCCTTTTATCTACGATAAAGGTTTGAGAGGAATTAGAGAATGCTTTATATGCGTTAAAATCTTTGCCTTGTCTGACCTGAATGACATACATCCCATAGGCAAGTCTGGGAAAAATAAAAGAACCTGCAGAGGGATCGAGTTCTTGTTTTACTATTTCTCTCCCATCCAGGGTATAAATCCTGATTCCTAGATCGAGTTCATAGGGCCAAATGAGGGAGTTATGGAAAAATGAATAACTGTCCTCCGGGCGAGGGGCAGGATAGTAAACGCCGTTTTTTAATAAGAAATTTCCAAAAGCATTAGAGCTAACGCTATTGCCTCTATTGAGATTGGTAATGCTTACTTCCTGGAGATCTTTGGTAGTTGCCACATCAGAGATATGACCGCTATAAATCAATTGTGAAAAGCCTGTGGAGGAATTGAGCAAAAATGCAATGCCCAGGAGGAAAATGTATATATGTATTTGTTCGAGTTTCAAAGCTTTCATTATCTGTAAAACGAGATCAGTCTTTTGATCGCTGCACGATTCTATAGAAGCCTCATATTGAATTCCCAATTGAGACTATTAACTTAATATCAATAAAGATTTCATGATTCAGGCAAAATCACTTTCATATACGTACCCAAATTCATCTTCTGAGGTTTTACATGCCCTGGATTTTGAAATTGATAAAGGGGAAATTTTTGGTTTTCTGGGACCATCTGGAGCGGGTAAAAGTACAACTCAGAAAATTTTATATCGAATTCTAAGCGATTTTGGGGGAGATGTAAAGATTGAAGGCAAAGACATAAATGCCTGGGACAAGACCTTTTTTGAGAAAATAGGGGTGGGATTTGAATTGCCCAATCACTATCAAAAATTGAGTGGTAAGGAAAACCTGGCATTATTTGGCTCTTTTTATCCCAAAGAAAAGTTACGCCCTGCAGAGGAATTGTTTGAATTGATGGGCATGCGGGAAAGTATGGATGATCGCGTAGAGACTTATTCGAAAGGGATGAAGATGCGGCTCAATTTTATGCGAGCTATAATGCATGATCCTGAAATACTCTTTTTTGATGAACCGACTGCCGGCCTTGATCCGGTAAATGCTCATAAGATCAAAGACCTGATAAAAGAATTGAGGTCCAGAGGCAAGACAATTTTTATCACTACCCACAATATGATGACTGCTGATGAACTTTGTGACAGGGTTTCATTTATCGTGGAGGGGAAGATAAGAATTACAGATGTACCTTTTGATTTGAAAAAAGCCTACGGAAAAAATATGGTGAAAGTAGGGCTGGTCGGTGGAGAAAAAGGCGAGTTTAATATGAAAGGACTGGGGCAAAATCCAGACTTTCTGGCCTTTATTCAACAAGGCGAAATTTCCTATATCCAAAGTCAGGAAGCTAGTTTGGAAGAAGTATTTATCAAAGTAACCGGAACTTCATTGACCCCATGAAAATCCTACTCCAACAAATCTTATGGCAGTTTAAAATCCTGCATAGAAATAATCTGATTTTGATTAGTATAGCTGTGACTGTGATCTATGTCGGAATCTTCTTTCTATTGAAAGACTTTCCCAATATGGATGGCTTGCTTACTTTGTTTATTTATAATGACCCTGCCATCATCGGTATGTTCTTTATGGGATTGGGCTTTTTGATGGAAAGGAAGCAATTGATTTTAGGAGCATTGATAGTAAGTCCACAGAGTCTGCATATTTATTTGCTTGCCCGTATTATTCCCCTTTCTCTGATTGGTAGTTTCTGTGCGCTGGGGATGGCCTTTGCGGTTTTGGGGCTGAATTTTAATATCCTCAATTTCTTTCTGGGAGTATTTATCACAAGCGGACTTTTTTGTATGCTGGGAATAGGAGTAGCTGTTTATAGTAATGAATTCCTTTTGTTTCTGCTTCGTTCCATTCCCGTGCTGATCCTTATGAGTTTACCTTTAATTGGCTACTATCAACTCTTTGATAGTGAGCTTTTTGAATTCTTCCCTATACAAGGTCCCTTAAAGCTGATCACAGCTTCTTACGATACAGAATCAACGGCAAATCAGTTTGTTTGGGAATACCTGCGCAGCCTGATTTGGTTAGGATTGGCATACGGGATTTTATATCGTTTTATGAAAAGCCGCTGGGCACGAGGATTATGAATACTAAAAAACTGTTTCAGGCTTCCCTTAGTGATGTGAAACTCATATTTAGAAATCCAGCTTTGCGGATATTTCTGGGAGTTCCCATTCTCGTATTGCTTCTTGTCTTTTTATTGGTTCCCTATTTAATAGAAAAATACCCTATCGTAGACGAATATACAGTCTACATTCTGATGGCGGCCTTGATGCAGTGCTCAACCATGTTTGGATTTATTTACTGCATGGTTTTTATTGATGAAAAGGATACAGGAGTTGCCAAAGTCTATGGCATACTGCCCTTGAATAAGATTGCCTTTATGTTGGTAAGGCTTGCTTTTCCTGTCCTTTATTCCAGTCTGTTTAATATCCTTTTGTTGAGTCTTCAGTCTTTTATCTCGATAAGCTTATTTGAGAATATCCTGGTGAGCATACTCTCTGCTTTGATTGCTCCCATTCTTGGTTTGCTGGTGGCTATACTTTCAAAAAATAAAATACAGGGACTTACCTGGTTCAAGATTATAAACCTTTTTGTCAACCTTCCCTTGCTGGCCTTTTTCTTCCCCGGCACCAAAGCCATTCTTGGATTCCTTCCAACTTTTTGGCCCTTCCAGCTTCTTTATCAAAGTAGTCTGGATCTGGATGTCTTATTCTCTGCAGTTCTTGGCTTTGCATTTTGTATGACTATCATTCTTATTCTGACTAAACGCTTTACTCAAAAACACTATCAATAATTCCGTAAATAAGTGATGATGAAATATGTATACTGCTTCTTCTTCTTCCTGATTTCTTCCAGTCTTTTTGCCCAGGAACAAAGAACCATGATTGTCAATACAGATGTCTTTGACGGGGAGAAACTTCATAAAAACGTGAACGTTCTTTTCCATAAGGGCAAGATCCTGAAAATTGCTAAAGGAAAACCGGAGCGGGTAGGGGATCGTCTAATCAAAGGTTCCGGAAAGACGGTAATTCCTCCTTTGGTCAATGCGCATGTTCATGTGTGGTTTGCCCAGAACTTAAAAGGAGCATTAAATGAAGGGGTATTTGCTTTGCTGGATATGCATAGCAGCGACTATTATGCCAATGTCATGAGACGTTTTAATGATTCCCTGAATTATGCACATTATTATGGATCTAATGCCGGAGCTACTGTGCCCGGTGGACATGGCACCCAATTTGGAATTCCAGTTCCTACTATCAATGATACACTTAGTGCAAAACAGTTTGTAAGAGATCGCGCAGCTCAGGGAGCCGATTATATCAAAATCCTTAAAGAACCTGGCAGACCCACTGTAACGGAAGCCCATACCGCGGATATTATAAAAACGGCCCGAGAAGTAGGCTTGATGCCGGTATCCCATGTTTCAAAGGCAGGAGATGCCGCTCTCCTCGCCGAGCAAGGGATAGGAGGTTTTGTTCATATGTGGCTTGACCGTAAGGCCGAAAAAGAAGAGTGGGATACTATGGTAGAGGCGGATTTGTTTATAGTTCCTACTTTGCTGGTGTATAAAAGTTTATTCGAACAAAGAGAGAAGCAAGGAATAGAGAATAAGTATATGGGGATAGAAAAAATGATGGAAGAAGTACTAGAAGCACATAGAAGAGGCATTCCCATATTAGCAGGTACTGATTCTCCCAATTTGAATTTGAATTACGATACAGCCTTATTTGATGAGATTATTCTTTTACATAAATCTGGATTAAGCAAAGGAGATGCTTTAAAAGCTGCTAGCCTAAATGCTTACAAAGCTTTTAATCTGTCTTCCTTTCAAAAACTTGAAGCAGGTGCCCAGGCCAGCTTTATGTTGGTGGATGGCAAACCTTTGGAAGATCTTGAGCAGCTAAAGCAGCCCAAACAGATTTTCCGTGAGGGAATTGAGATTAGATAGTTTGATTTGACAAAAAAGTGTCTATTTCTGATTTTTTGGGAATGGAGGGTTGAGCACCCAATTTGGTAACAGATAGGGCAGAGGCTGCTGCAGCAAATTGGACGGATTCCTGCAGATTCAGACCAGAAGTGAGCGCTGCTGCAAATGCACCACAAAAAACATCTCCTGCTGCGGTTGTATCGATTGCAGTTACCTTGAAGGCAGGAATATGCCCTGAAAAGCTTTCTCCGTTAATATAAGCTCCCTTTGTACCCAGGGTGATAATTATGGTATCGGAGTATTTTTTGAGGATAAGTGCAGATTCCTGGGCCTCCTGAAGCTTAGTAACTTTCATGCCAGAGAGGAATTCTGCTTCAGTTTCATTGAGAATCAAAATGTCAACCTTTTTCAGGCTTTCTTCTGTCAGGGAAATGGCCGGAGCGAGATTTAGTAAAATTTTTTTGCCGCGCTGATAGCAAAAATCAATGGCATATTCCAGGCTTCGTGGATGGATCTCACATTGAAAAAGAACCAATTCCGCAGAATTGATAAGTTCTTCTGCACGATCTATGTCATCAGGACTTAGGTCGAAATTTGCTCCCGGAGCAACACTGATTGAGTTTTCCCCTTGTTTGTCTATGCTAATTAAGGCCGTACCAGAGGAAGAATTACTTCTGGATATACAACTAATGTCAAGTCCATCTTTTTTGAAAGCTGCTTCCATGCTATTTCCGAAGTCATCATTTCCCAGGCAGGAAATGAAAGCCGTAGAAGCTCCTGCACGTACCGCGGCAACGGCTTGATTTGCTCCCTTGCCTCCCATTACCTGGGTGAATACACCACCCGTAATCGTCTCACCAGGGCGCGGAAGACGGTCTATCTGCATAATCAGATCTACATTCGAACTACCAATTACCAGAACTTTAGAACTCATTTCATAAAGGTAAGGAGTTTGAATGAATGAAAAGAAAAGAGGGTTGAATTTTTTAAGTAGCTGATAATTAGTTTTTTATCTAAAACAGTACCAATAGGTATGCAATGCTTTATGTGTAAAATTACAATGTTTTTGTGAATGGAAAATATGATTTGTAGGCCTTGAATGTAGGGATTTTGGTAAAAAAGTTTATCTGAATAGATAAATAGTAGTTTTTTAGGGATAAAATTCAGATTTGTAGAATGAAAAATAATCCTTTCGACGGCTTAAATCTTATTAAATATTTTCTCCCCCAAAAAAAGACCCCCAAGGACGAGCGTCCCGGGGATCTAACAAAGATCTATCTAACATCTATTTATCGTTGATAAGGCATATGCCTTATATTTTTCGTATAAGAATTATTTTAGGATAACCATTCAATCAGATATGAAATAACGAATATTTAAGTTAGTAACCATATCATTTGTCTAGGATTTTTTAGCATACAAAGATTTTAAACCTCTCCAGAATGAAAAAAATGAAAAATTTCGAAGATATTTTCCAACTATTACAAAGTTCCTCCCTCTATATAAACAGAAACACATAGTAAAGCTTGGCAAGAGTTCTTGTTCCGTGGAAGGCAAGGGCTCTTTTTTTGTTTCTACAAATTTTTCCAACTCATTCGACCCCAAACTGTCTTTAGAATGAATTGGCTGTAATTTCGCAACTATCAATCATAATTTGCAAATCCAGCAATAAAATTTTTTATTCAACACACAAAACACAAAAAATAATATGGGCGCAGGTGGTACAAAAGGCGGTTCAGCCAGATTTCTTCTCGGAATAATCATGACAATTGGGGGAGCTTACTTATTATTAAGCTCTATCCAGGTCAGTAGTTGGGGCTTTGGACATACCTTATTCAATATTGGAGGTATGGGCGTTAGCTCAGGAATCATCATGATCCCATTCATGATAGGAATAGGGATGGTCTTCTATGATGGAAAAAGCATCATCGGATGGTTATTGAGTGCAGGCTCTATGGTGGGCCTGATCTTTGGAGTCATAAGTAATACTCATTTTCGATTTGAACGGATGACAGCCCTGGAGTTAATAATCATTCTGGTCCTTTTCGTTGGAGGCATAGGCATTCTCCTGAGTTCCCTGAAAGAGTTTGGGGAAGAAGAGAAAAGCTTAAGGCAATAGAATAACTTGCTGATTTGCCAATTCTGTAATCTTCTGATCAGAATAATTCAAGTCTTTCAAGATCTCTTGGGCATGCTCTGATAAGTTTGGAGGTTCAGATAAATTGATATCCGAAGGGAGGAAGCTCCCTTCGGATATCATGCTTTTTACTCCTTTGAAGTGTTCTCCCCTTAACAAAACATCCTCTGTCAATTGATCTTCAAAAACCTCTTTCATATTTCTAACTCGAGAGGCAGGTATTTTGTGTTCTGATATTTTTTCTAACAGTGTTATGGGTGATTTTTGACTGATCAAATGGGAAAGGAATTTATGGACGCCGGCTCTTTGCGCAACCCTTTGCTCATTTCTTTGAAAGGATTCAGGAACCGCTACTCCCAGACAGTGATTGCACAAGCGTTTAAATTGCACATCATTTCCAATAGCCAATATAATTTTGCTTCCGTCATTACAAGCATATTGCGTCCCATATGGAACAATATTGGGATGCTCTGAGCCTATGGGCTCTGGCATATGCCCGATATTGAGATAATTGCTCGCTTGATTTACCAAAGCAGAAATGCCGGACTTCAGCAGAGATGAATGGACGATGCTTCCTTTTCCTGTTTTAAGTTTGTGAATATAGGCTAGCAGCATGCCTTGTTTTAACTGATGTCCGGCCATAACATCCATCAATGCAACAGGCATTTTGTAGGTTTGCTGCTTTTCTCCATTCATATAGATAAAACCAGCTTCTGCTTGTATAATTGCGTCAAATGCTGCCTTTTGGATCTCCGGACCATAGCCGCTAATTTCCCCTACAATCAAATCCTTTTTGACCTGAAGGAGGCTTTCAGGATCGACGCCCAACTTTTTATCCTTTCCTGGCAAATAACTGGATATCACCATATCGGCATTTTTCACAAGCCTATATACAATTTCTCTTCCTTCTTCTTTTTTTAGATCCAGGGCAATGGACTTTTTCCCCCAATTGATCGAAGTGAAATAGGCCGAGATATCTCCTTCTTTTGTTTCTGTAGGCAATCGCCAGGATCGAGTTACATCCCCATGGGTCCTTACATTTTCCACCTTAATTAATTCAGCACCCAGTTCGGCGAAAAACATGCCGACACTTGGGCCGGCTAAGACATTTGCCAATTCTATCACACGTATTCCAGAAAACAATTGATCCATTTCTTTAGTATTTTAATCAGTTATAAACCTATGAAAATATCCATTGCCTTGCGCTTGATTTCGGAATTGCTAAGGCAGCTACTGAAAATTTGATAAAATGGAAGAAATGGCCGAAAAATTCTGCAAATAAGTAGTGTCTAATTTGGCTTTGTTTTAATTTGCACTTGAAACCTATTAAAAAATCGAAAACTAAATAAAATGAAAAAGATTGCAAGCATCGCCTTATTGGCTTTCATCATGACCGCCTGCGGAGGTGGAGCTAAAGAGGCAAAAGAAGATGCTAAGGAAATGGCCAAGAAAGAAATGGCTTCAGAAGAGAGAGCAGCTCCTGCTGCGGAAGAAACTCCCGCCTCTGCTGACGGAAATGTAGTTGTACTTTCTTCTAATGACCAAATGAAATACGATCAATCTGAGATCAAAGTAAAAGCAGGTGGTACAGTTAGCCTTACCCTAAAGCATACAGGTTCTATGGCCAAGCAGGTTATGGGACACAACTTTGTACTGCTCAAAGCAGATACGGATTTGTCTGCTTTTGCCGTAGAAGCTATGAGTGCAATTGATACAGATTATGTTCCTGCAAATAGCGATGCAATTATCGCCAGCACGAAATTGATCGGAGGAGGTGAAGAAGTAACGATTACCTTTGATACTCCAGAAGCCGGAACCTATGATTTCCTCTGTACCTTCCCAGGACACTTCGCGGTAATGCAAGGGAAGTTTATCGTAGAATAAAGACTTTCTGCAATGATATTGCAGCTGCAAGCAAGTTGTACCTGCATCATACTTGCAGCCTTAGGCATGTATCTTGTCCCAAAATTAGAAAGATATTTATGGGACATCATCATGATCATCATCACGGCCCGACCCAGTTTTCAGAACTGAGTTGGGCTTTTGCTTTAGGAATAGGACTCAATCTGGTCTTTACCCTTCTCGAATTTTTATTCGCTTATCTATACAACTCCCTCGCGCTCTTTTCTGATGCTGCTCATAATCTGGGAGATGTCGCAAGTTTATTGCTTGCTTTTTCTGCTCATCAACTTACAAAGAAGCTTCCCACTCAATTACTGACTTATGGCTATAAGAGAGCTTCTCTCCTGGCTTCGTTTTTCAATTCACTCTTATTGGTCGCAATCGCATTCGGAATCCTCTATGAGGTTTTTGAACGCCTTCAAGCACCTCTCAATATTGATGCATTGAGTAGCGTTTGGATAGCGGGAATCGGCATTATTATTAATAGTTTTTCAGCCTGGTTATTTTTTCGTTTGGGCAGTGAGGATGTAAATATCCGAGGAGCCTTTTTACATTTGCTTGCTGATGCTTTGGTTTCATTTGGGGTTGTGCTTTCAGGCCTTTTGATCTACTATTTTAAGTGGCTTTGGATAGATCCTCTGATCAGTTTACTCATTGCTGGAGTAATTCTTTTCAGCAGTTGGAGCTTACTCAAGGAAAGTTGGGTTTTGCTCCTTGATGGGGTACCCCGACATATTGATTATCAGCAGGTGAAAAGCAAGTTGAAACAAATGAAAGGTATTGCTTGCATTCATCACTTACACATTCGCGCCATCAGTAGCCTCGAAAATGCACTAACCGCTCATGTGGCCTTGCTGGAAAAAGACCTCAGCAAATGGGCTTCCGTTAAGGAAGAAATTAAACATGAACTTTTTCATATGGGAATACAGCATGCAACCCTTGAATTAGAACTTAGATCTGAGGCCTGCAAAGAAAACCATTGCTCATAAATTAAGCGGCCTAAATGTTAGGGATTCTGACTTCTCAGCCTTAGTTTTAATATTCACCTATTAAAAATATACAAGCCTATATGAGTACGGTTAATGCTTATGCTGCTTTCGGTCCCGGAGAAGAGTTAAAGGAATTTCAATATGAACTGGGGCCAATAGCTTCAGATAATGTTGATATAGAAGTTGAATACTGCGGAATTTGCCACAGCGATTTGAGTATGCTCAACAATGATTGGAGATTTACCCAATACCCGCTGGTGCCCGGTCATGAAATTGTGGGTAAGGTAATCGCTAAAGGTCCGGAAGTAAAACATCTGGAGATTGGACAAAGGGTTGGAGTAGGCTGGATTGCAAATACCTGTATGACTTGTGATCAATGTGTAGGAGGAGATCATAATCTTTGTTCCAGTTCTTTAGGAGTAATAACAGGGAGACATGGAGGTTTTGCGGATAAAGTTCGTGTACAGGGCATGTGGGCCTTTCCCATTCCGGAAGATTTAGATGCTTCTATGGTAGGTCCCTTATTTTGTGGGGGAATAACCGTTTTTAATCCCATTCTCCAAAATAATATCAGTCCCCTTGATCGAGTAGGAGTGATTGGAATAGGTGGCCTGGGACATATGGCACTAGCTTTCTTAAAAGCCTGGGGCTGCGAGGTGACTGCATTTTCTACCAGTCCTGAAAAGGAAGAAGAAGCCCGGACTTTGGGAGCACATAATTTTGTTTCTACCCATGATGCCGATGCCCTAAAGAAAATCAGAGGAAGTCTGGATATGGTCCTTAATACGGTCAATGTACCCCTGGATTGGAATTCCTATCTGGGAACTCTCAGGCCGAAAGGAGTATTTCACATGGTTGGGGTAGCTCCTGAGCTTACAGCTCGTATTGGACTTCTTATGGGTAAACAAAGATCCATTTCTGCATCTCCAACAGGAAGTCCTGCTTCTATCAGAAACATGCTGGATTTCGCGGCTCGTCATCAGATTCATCCCATGGTAGAGAAGTTTAAGATGAAAGATGTAAATGAAGCAATGGAACATTTGAGAAACGGAAAACCTCGATTTAGAATAGTACTTGAGGCCTAAAACATAACCCTACTAGCTATGAAAAACTACCACCATTTTTTAATGCTGGCAATAAGCCTATCTCTGCTTCTTGCTTGTGCCGGCCCGGCATCAACTTCCCGGGGAAGTCAAGCAGCTCAAAGCTTTGCCTTTGAGGAATATACCATTGATCAGGTCCAGGAAGGCTTTGATAAAGGAGACTTTAGTGTGCAGGATTTGGTTCAGGCTTATCTGGATCGAATTGCAGCCATTGATAAGGATGGACCGATGATAAACTCAGTGATTGAGACCAATCCTGATGCGATAGCAATAGCCAAAGAATTGGATACTGAACTAAAGGAGGGCAAAAAAAGAGGCCCCTTACATGGGATTCCTGTTCTGCTTAAAGATAATATAGATACCCACGATAAAATGAGTACAACTGCAGGATCGAGGGCGCTCATGGGCTCAAAGCCTTTGCAGGATAGTTACATAGCCGCTAAGCTCAGAGAAGCTGGTGCAGTTATTCTTGGGAAAGCCAATCTTTCCGAATGGGCAAACTTCAGAGGCAATATGTCTTCCAGCGGTTGGAGTGGAGTAGGGGGACAAACAAAAAATCCTTATTTCCTGGATAGAAACCCTTGTGGTTCAAGTGCGGGTTCAGGTGCTTCTGTATCCGCCAATCTATGCATGTTTGCTATAGGGACAGAAACCAATGGTTCTATTGTTTGCCCCAGTACTTCCAATGGAATCGTTGGGATCAAACCTACTGTGGGCCTCCTTAGTCGATCAGGAATCGTTCCGATCTCATTTACCCAGGATACGCCCGGACCTATGGCAAGGACTGTTAGAGATGCAGCTATCGCTCTTGGGACCATGGTGGGAATCGATCCAGCAGACAGTAAAACGGCTGCAAGTGAAAATAAATCCTATACGGACTATTCGACTTTTCTTAAGGCAGATGGATTAACGGGAAAAAGAATAGGCTTGTTTAAAAGACCTCTTGGGAGAAATTTTAAAGTCGATGCCTTGATGGATGAAACTATAGAGTATCTCAAAAGTCAGGGAGTAGAAATCATTGAAATTGATCAAATCGCTAATAGCAATGTGGGGAGAGAAAGTTTTGATGTCTTATTATATGAATTTAAAGATGGCCTGAATAAGTACTTTGCTTCATTGGGAGAAAATGCACCCATCAAAACCATTGATGATTTAATCGAGTTCAATGAAAAGGATTCCATAGAACTCAGGTATTACGATCAGGACCTGGTGATAAAGGCAGCTGAGAAGGGAGATCTTTCTGATGAAACCTACATAGAAGCTGTAGCTTCCATGCAAAAGGCCTATCAGGAAAATGGGATAGACCGGGTAATGGAAGAGCATGAGCTAGATGCGATCATTGCTCCTACAGGTGGGCCAGCCTGGAAGACCGATTGGATCAATGGAGATTCTTTTGGTTTGGGAAGTTCTACGCCTGCAGCTCGAGCCGGTTATCCCAATATTACGGTTCCTATGGGAGATATTGATGGTTTGCCAGTTGGCTTATCTTTCTTTGGGCAGGCCTGGACAGAGCCTCTGTTGATAGAGATTGCGTATGCCTTTGAGCAGGGAACTCAGAAAAGAATTGTTCCTCAGTTTAAGGAGCAATAGATCCCTATCGAGATGAACTTTATTTACTGACATACAGCAATGCTGTCATTACGAGCCGCTATCATCGGCGAAGTAATCCCCTTGAAAATGAATAATATTTGGATACAAGGGGATTACTTCACTACGTTCGCAATGACAGTCTTCTGAGGCTTTTCTTTGTGAAATTTTTTCCCCTCAGCTACTCAATCCTCAAAAGGATTCTGCCACCATTCAAGATCAAGCTCTTTGGCCAGTCTTTGTTTTCTATTGCTGAATTTATGGAAGAAATTATAGCCGCAGAGTTCCTCCAATTCGGAAACGGCCAGGACATGATTCCAGAGTTGGCTGGCTTTGGTAGCTTTGTTTGGGAAAAGGAAGGCGATACCTCTTATGTGCTTGGGACTGTAAATGACTTTGTAAAAGGTTCGGGGAATAGGAATCCCATTGATCCTTGAAAGTCGATCTCCATATAGTGGACCTGTTACAACGAACATCCTTCCCCTTTCCTGCACCCAATCCTGTACCTGATTCTCAAGTGAACGCCAGGCTTGTCTATTGAGTTGGGGATGCTGCAAGGCTATATTGCTCATCAGGAAAGTTTCCCGATTGGTTTTCTTGCTGAAGTCGATGGCCGAACTCGGGGCCAGGTGGCCTTTGTCATAGCCAGAATTCGTAAAATCTGAGGGCTTTACTCTATGTTCTTCCGGGATAGCCTGATCTTCTTCAAAATCGCCATCTCTTTCCCAGTCGATATTTTTTGAGGCCCTGGAGATGATATAAGAAACCCAAAGGGGAGCTTTGTATCGATAGCTATATCCCAGGGAATACCCATTTCGATTGAGTTCTTTATCAGTTTTGGTAATGTCACCCAGGCGATCATAATTTCGCTTGGTAAAAATCCAGGTATATACTTTATGTCGATAAGGCCAAAGGTATGTACTCCAAAGCCAGTGGAGAAAAATCCCGGACAGGAAGGCAGCGACTGTATATAGATTGAGGAATTCTGGCAAGTTCTTCATGGCCTCGAATTTACGGAAATTCGATTAAGATGAAAGCTTGGAGAAGCTGAAATAATTATTTCTCAGGATCGACTTTCTGCTCAAATAAATCTGTAAGCATTTGATACTGTTGATTGGCTCTATGATTTTGTATGTGAACGAAGAGGGAGCCCCCTTCTCGGGCCATTCTTCCATCCAATTTTTCTTTATCTCCCAGGACCAAGATGTTTTCCTCCTTGATTTCCAGCTTTTTTGCAAAAGCAAAAATTCCTCCCGGATGTGGCTTTAAGGAATTTATGTCTGCATCCGTTGCATCGGATTGACAGTCGGGTTGAATGTTCAAGCACTCGAGTTTCTTCCCGATCTGCAAATCAGAGTGAATGCCGAAAGGAATAGCTTTGGCTTTAAGGACATCGAGGAAGGAATACAAATTGGGAAAAGCTAAGTCTGCGAGCTGTTTGGCGGGTAGCTCATACATCCATTTTTCAATAATGGACTCCAAGTTTTTCAGGGAAAGGTCAAACCTCCTTTGCAGCCATCTGTATTGCGTAATTTTCAAATCCGGCACATAAGCTCCTGCAGCATCCTTCCGATCCTTCCTGAAATAGTAAACAATCAGAATCTCCTTCCACTTCCAGGGCTTTGTGAGAAGATGGAACAGAATCTTCTTTCTCATGATCTTCTGCATGGCTTTCAGATCATATAAAGTTCCATCCAAATCGAATAAAATCGCTTGTACTTTCTCTATGTCCAGTTGAGATATTTGCATAAAAAAAGGCAGAAGAAAACTTCTGCCATGTTAATCACGATTACAATAAAACCCTAATAATCTACTTCTCAATTATTAGCTTTTTTGTGCTTATTCCGGTGGCTGTTTTGATTTGATAGATGTACACCCCTTCTTCCAGTTCTCCTAAATCAAATTTCCTAAGGTGGGTTCCAGCTTCCATTTTTTCATTCACCAGAGATTTTATCGTATTTCCCTGGCTATCGAGCAGATTTATTTGGACAGAGCCAGCTTCTTTCAAATCGAACTTCAAACTATTGGGAGCGGAAGTAGGATTAGGGAAAACACTCAGTTCGGAAGCTGCTTCTTCGAAAGGAAGATCGGCCTCAGGACTATGTAGGAGAAAGGCTACTGGATTCCGAAGAGAAGAAATATTTCCCATTCCGCCACGTCCTGGTCTGAATCCACTTCTTCCTTTTCCAGAATGTCCCCCTCTTTTCATTCTTTCTTTACCCGGACTTGTGCCCATTTTATTCCAATCTCCTCTATCTCTTCTGCCTTCTGGCATATGCTTAGCCTTTATATCTCTCATTTCCTTCCTCCACACTTCTATCTTGGGTTTGAGTTCATCCAATAGGCTGTTGATCTCATCTTCATGCGCATCAACGATGGCCCATGCCTCTGTATGCAAATGTCTTTGTTGCTTTCGAAGTTCTCTGGAAGTTGCCATCTGCTCTTCGCTCATCTCGCCTCTGCCTGCTCCGGATTCTCTCAACTCCATTCTGAATTTCCTGGAAGCTATTTTCTGAGCTTTTGTTTTTTCTCTCAAACTAGCGATTTCCTTCTGTTCAGAATTGCTTAGGTAGCTATCCAATTTATTTCTTTGGGCGGTAATTACCGGCTTGATGTTATTGTCTGAATAGGATTTCAATTCCTTTTTGAGCGTTTGCATTTCTGCTTTTTGCTCAGGATTCATTTCTTTTTTGTGTTGAGCACTGAGGTTTCCGGTGAGGAGCAGCAGGCTCAGAATGATGAGGCTATTTAGAATATTTACTTTCATTGTTTAATAAGTATTTGTTGTTGAAATGGCCTCGCGAGTCATTTGCCCATTTGACAAGCTTTGTACTTTGTTTATTCCCGGGCATAAAAAAAAGCTCTACCGATTGGTAGAGCTTTCGTGCATTGTATGCTTTTGTATTTAATCTTCCCAACTGGTGGAAAGGCTTGTTTCAGTATCATCGGCTTCAACCTCTTCTGTGGCTGCCTCCTCCTCAACTTCTGCAGCAGCTGCTGCAACTTCTTCTTCTACGGGTGTTACTGTTTCTGAATCAGAGGAGCCGCTTTCGCCTTCTCCCATTTCAGAATCCCATTCTCTTTTGCGGTCGAACTCATCGTAGTCGTAATCAGGAAGTAATTCCGTCTTTACGTGATCTACGGTTTTGTTTAAGGAAGCGAGGAATTTGTTAAAATCTTCCTTATAAAGGAAAATTTTGTGCTTGTCATACCCTCTTCCATTAAAACGACGCTTGCTTTCTGTGATCGTGATGTAATAATCATTGGAGCGCGTCGATCTTACATCGAAAAAATAGGTTCTCTTTCCTGCCCTTATCTTTTCCGAGTACACTTCATCTCTCCCTTGCATAGCTTCTTTTATTATCCTAGTTTTTTATGTTTCTAGCCAAAAATATGAATTTATGTAGAACCTCCCAAAAAACTTTTTCGGATAGGAGGCCTAATTATTGTTTTCTATCTTTTTTGGCTTGATTCCGGCCTCTTTGAGCTTCGCTTCTTCGGCCTTTTTGAGTTCTCGTTGTTTCTTTAAGAATTCTTTGTGGGCTTTTTTGCTCAATCGGTCAACTTTCTCTCCATTTTCTCCAGATCTCACAAATTTTTTCCCATCCACTGTATAACTGTCAATCGCATCATTGCGGTCTGACTGTATTCTATCTCTGTTATCCCTTACCTCTGCAATGGCTTTTCTATGTTGCTTACTGATATATTTCTCTGCTAAGCGAACATCCCTATGCCATTCAAAGATGCCTTTTCGTTTATAGAAATAAAGGCCATCCAGAGAACCATCAGAACCCAGTTCCCATACCTCCTTCATTTCTGCTTTCTTTCCTTTTGGAGTTCCCAGGTGATCATAGACGATCATATTGGCTTTTTTAACCGGACCTACTTTCACCCAATTATAATTGAGGCTAAAAGGAGAATATTCAGAATAATTGAAAATCGCCCGGAATTTGGGAATGGCACTGAAGTAAAAAACATCTGCCCCGAATATTACCCGGTTTTTATCTTCCGGATCAAAGGACATGACTTCAACCATTTTATAATTGCTGCGGTTGTCATTTCCATTCCAGCCTAGCAAAACATAGAAGTCTTTTTTAACCTTCTTTTGCTTACCTCCTTTGCTCAATTGTCTGTCGTAATATTTCAACTTCAGATTAGGAATTTTATCTCCATTTTGAGGCTTGTAGTAAAGAGCTCCCAGCCAATTTCCATTGTCCAGAACCATATTTTCTACTCCTTGAGGTATTCGATTCATTTCCAGTAAAGGAATAACTACATATTCTGTATTTCCTGCTTCCTGGTATTTGCGCTGAACAAAGCCAAAGAAGTAGTGGAACTGTTCACCATAATATTCACGGTAATTTTTGTCCACGATAAACCAGGTGAATATGCGGAAAGCATCATCTTCTGATTTCAGGATGGATATGGTTTTTAACTTTTTGAATTCGTAATTGTAGCTATCCGATCTTTGAAGTGTTTTCCTTAAAAGGGTAGCAAATTTCTTATTCTGCTTGATTTTATAGGAAAGGGAATCGTGTAAAAGGATATCTTCTGCCAGGGTGGCGAGTTCTGTTTCTATGTCTTCCAGGGACTGTTCAGCAAACGTGGGATTCAGGATGCCGAAGCATAATCCTAAACAAATAATTAACTGAAAAAATTTCATACAATTGGTTCTTGGGTATACAAGTGCAAATTTACACATCTACTCTTTAAACGGAATTAAGCTACACCTATTTTACAACACAGCTAAAAAATACCCTTAAGTTTTTGAGTAAGATGATAACAAAAACGGGGAATCCTTGGCTAAGTCTCCTATTTATGCAAATACTTTGTCGCTACTGAGCAAATAATTATATTAAAGTTCCATTCCCCAAACACACAATAAAAGCCTCGAACTATGAAATACACGATCCTATCCCTCATTTTTTGTCTGTATTCTTACAATCTAATTTCCCAGAATTACGGCAACGACTGGATCAATCCGAATCAAACCTATATCAAAATTGAAACTGCAGAAAGAGGGATTTATCGCATAGATATGGAGGAGTTTCAAGCTGTCGGTATTGATATAAGCAGTATTCCCGCAGATAATTTCCATTTATATTTCAGAGGAGAGGAACAGAAAATATTCCTTTATCAAAATAGCAATGGAGAAGTACAAGGAGTAGAATTTTTTGCAGATCGCCTCGATGGAAAAGATGATGCAGGTTTATACCGGGATGCTTCGCAGGGAAGGAAAGATCCTGGCCTTCAGCCGCATCCGGAATTCAGCCTCTTTTCAGATAGCTCCGTATTTTATCTGACTTGGGATCAGCAAGCTTCCTCTTCTAGATATCAGACCTATTTCAATGATGCCTATGGCGCCTTTATTGCAGAACCACATTTCAGGTATGAGTCGCTCATTCTTTTCGATCCTGCTAAATCTGAAACGAGCTTAGTATTAGGAGGAGGAGGGCCCTATGAGCCATTTTATACCTTGAACCCTTTATATGGGATAGGGGAAGGATATCTAGGACCCGCATATGGAACCGGGACTCCATTATCTCTAAATTTCGATACACCTTCTGCCCGAAGCGATACGCCTGCAGTAGCAGTTGATTTTCGGATTTTTGGGGGATCCCGAACCCGGCACCATGTAAATGCTGCTATAAACGGAGATACTGCTAATCCCTTTTTGGATACAACGATCAATATTTCCTCCATTTATCAAAAATCATATAGTCGAAAACTCTCAGCTTCTACACTCATAGGTCCTCAAACGAAGCTGGAATTAAGAGCACTGCTTTTTTCGGGAGACCTAAATCATTTGTCAAGAGCATCTTTGACTTATAACAGATTGCCGAATCTTGCGGGAGCGTCTCATATGAAGATTTCTGCCTGGGAAAAGAATGCAGATGCCTATTTTCAATTCGAAGACTTGGATGGCAGGGATACCGTATTTGTATATGATCTGTCAACTGGTATTCGGAATGTAGGCCTTATTTCTCAGGATACCGGGCAGGTGATTGTTAAAGGCTTTCCGGAGAAAAGAGATTTATATATAGCGAGTGATAGATCAATCAATACAGCTACAATTTCTGTAGCTCAATTTCAGAATCTATCCGATGTCTCCCAGGGAGAAGAATTAGTCATCATTACTCATAGAGATCTCCAGCAATCAGCCGAATCCTATCAAAGTTATCGGGAAAACAATCCGATCAATTCCTTGTCCACTCAAATTGTTTATGTAGATAATATTTATGATGAGTTTGGGTATGGTACTCCAAGTCCTCTGGCAATTCAGAGGTTTTGCAATTATGCCTTAGATAATTGGCAATTGGCTCCTGAGTATATATTGCTGTGGGGAAATGCTAAAAATGAGATTAGAGACCAGGCAGAAAATTTACTTCCTTCTTATGGGAATCCGGTCAGTGATTACATTTTTGTGAGTAAACTGGAGGCTCCGGACAGGGATTCTGTCATTCCTCAAATTCCTATCGGCAGGGTCAATATTCGTAACAATCAGGACGGGATGAACTACCTGAATAAGGTAATTGAATACGAGCAGGCGGCTGATAGTTCATGGATTCATAAGGCAGTTTTTCTGGGAGGAGGAGCAAGTGCGGGAGAACAATCAGCTATTCGTGCTTCTTTAGAAAATTTCAGAAATATCTTTGACAGCGGAAATGCTTTGCGCAGCAATAATTTCTGCCTGATTGATAGCAGTGCAGATCCCAATCAACTTTGTTATGATGAAATCGATAATGGCGTGGGCCTGATTCATTTCTTCGGACATTCAACGGCTAATATCCAGGACATTGAAATCGGCGAAGCAACAGACTATCAAAACTATGGTCGATATCCTGTTATGATAGCGATGGGATGTAATGGCGCCGATTTTAGCAGAGACTGGAGTTTTGGAGAAAGGTGGATGGTTGAACCCAATCGAGGGGCAATTGCTTATTTAGGTACCTCAGCCAGTGCTTATCTGAATCCTTTAAGAGATTTAGGCAAGTTTTTGTATCGGGAGCTTTATGCTGCCAATCATACAAGATTGGGAACGGCTATCAATACAGCGATCAAAACTTCCATGGATTCTCTCCGTGGAATTCAATATGTCAATCATGCCCTGCAGTTCAATCTTCAGGGAGACCCCAGTTTGCTTTGGATTCCGGCTTCAGGAAACAATACTTCAGTAGATGAGGAATTGGCAGCACTTGGACTCAAGCTTTTTCCAAATCCGGCAAAGGATCAACTTAGCCTTAATTATGAGTTGGAAGAATATGCAGATGTACAGATTCGATTGCTGGATATGCAGGGCAGAGCTTTATTCCTTTCTCAAGGAAAAAATGCTCCCGGACCACATACTATTACTTTTGATCTGCGGGATAAAAAGCTTGTAGAGGGGATCTACTTTATTCAGTTTCAAATTGAGGGAAAAAGCCTAAGCCAAAAGCTGATGATTAGAAACTAAATCAGGACTTCATTCTTCCTTTAGAGAAAATTCGGATTCCCGAATCCTTACCTTTTCGGGCTTGAATCTGCTCTTCTGCCGGAAGGTGGATGAACTCCTGGCATTCATCTGAACAGCAGCCTTCATTTTCCCTGGCGCATTCCTCGCATTGGATAAAGAGTAAGTTGCAAGTCACGTTCTTGCAATTGACATGGCTGTCACAAGGTTTGCCGCATTGATGACAACTGGCAATGACCTCATCGGAGATTCTTTCGCCCAAACGCTCATCAAATACGAAATTCTTTCCGCGGAATTTATTTTCCAGGCCTTTCTCCTTTACATCATGGGCATATTTGATAATGCCTCCGTCCAGTTGGTAAACTTTTTCGAAGCCTTTATGCTTAAAATACGCACTGGCTTTCTCGCATCGTATCCCGCCTGTGCAATACATGACGATATGCTTTTCTCTATGCTCATCCAGGATATCCTCTACGATGGGTAAAGAATCTCTGAAAGTATCTACATCCGGCAAAATGGCTCCTTTAAAATGCCCAACCTCCGATTCATAGTGATTTCTCATATCTACAATCACCGTATCATCCTGGCTGGTCAGCTGATTGAATTCTTCTGCATTGAGGTGTTTCCCTCCATTGCCTGCATCGAAACTACTGTCATCCAGGCCATCCGCTACGATTTTGGGTCGTACTTTGATCTTTAGCTTAAAGAAAGATTTGCCATCGTCCTCAACCGCAATATTTAGTCTTAAGCCTTCAAAACCCTGTATCCCGTATAAATGTGTCTTGAAAGCTTCGAAATTTTCAGAAGGCAAGCTAATCTGAGCATTGATTCCTTCATAGGCTACATAAACACGGCCTTTAACTCCTAATTCATCCCATACCTTAAACAGATCATCTCTAAATTTATGAGGATCTTCAATCTTGCGGTATCTATAAAAGGATAAGGTTGTCCTTTCTTCGGTACTATTGAGCATTTCTGCTTTCAATTCCTCTCCGTTCCTTTTATTATATAGTGCCATTCCTGCTTTCTGTAAATCTGTTTTTTTCGAAAAATGAAATTACTATCTTCGCGCTACGTTCATAATATCTGAACATAGTTATCTAAAGTAATGCGACACCGCCTTCTGCTCTTTCGTTCTTCCGTCTTGCTATTAGCATGCTTGCTGATTTATTCATGCAAGATGGATTCCCCCCAACATGCTGCATCTTCTACTTTAACCGAGGACAAAATTACAAATCATTCTTCAAAAACACTCTTTGGATATACAATTGATTCCATGGAGGTCATTCGGGCAAAATTTGTCAAGAATGAAAGTTTGGGAGAAGTGCTTAACCGTTTTAATGTTCCTCATTCTTATATAGCCGCCATTGGCCAGGTTCCCCGAGAGGATTTTGATGTGAGGCGGCTGCAAGCCAATAAGCCTTATACAGTCATCAGACCTAAGGATACCAGCAAAACTCCCCTCTGTTTTGTGTATGAACCCAATGCCATAGATTATACGGTATTGGAATTCTCTGATTCCCTTTCTATTTCACATGGGCAAAGGCCTGTGGATACCCTGGAGAGGAGCCTGAGTGGGACGATCAGTAGTTCTCTGTATAATGCGATTTTAGAAGCTGGAGGAACTCCTGCTTTGGTAAGTAAACTGGCTGATGTATATGCCTGGGAGATTGACTTCTTTGGTTTACAGGCCGGAGATTGCTTTAAGGTATTATATACTACCTATGAAGTAGATGGCCAGCAGGCAGGATTTGGTGAGATCAAAGCGGCTTCTTTTTATCATTTAGGAAAAAACCGACATGCTTTCGCCTATAATCAGGGGGATGGCAGAGAATATTTTGATTTGTACGGAAATAGCTTGAGAAAGACCTTCTTGAAGGCTCCTTTACAGTTTTCCCGAATTAGCTCCCGTTTTTCACATAGCAGGCTGCATCCTGTATTGAAAATTCGCCGCCCTCATCATGGGGTAGATTATGCGGCACCCAGAGGAACACCTGTCCTGGCAGTGGGAAGTGGAGTGGTATTAAAAGCCGCGTATAGTGGAGGTGCTGGAAAAATGGTTAAGATCCGCCACAACAGCAATTACACAACTGCATATTTACATTTGTACCGCTACGGAAAAGATATACGCGCTGGAACTAAAGTAGAGCAGGGACAAATCATTGGCTATGTAGGAAGTACGGGTCTTTCAACAGGGCCTCACCTGGATTTTCGTTTTTACAAGAATGGCGTTCCGGTTGACCCGCTCAAAGTAGATCCTCCTTCCTCCAATCCGGTCAAAGATGAATACTGCACGGCTTTTATGGCATATAGAGATAAAATGCTGGCCAGGCTGGATGCAATTCAGGAGGATGCAGGCTTGAAATTGTTGGTAGATAAGACATCTGCAGAAGCGCCTTTAGGGACGGAATAGCAAGGAATTTTCATTTCCCTGTGACCTTGGGGCTTCTTGTCCATCATAATTGTGATTTTTGGCACTTTAATTATATCTTGAGCCGAAGACGATATTGTTTAACACACAAATTTTAGAAAGAATTATGAGCTTACAGGCTAAATACAATGATGTACTCAAACTAGGCGAAGAGCTTGGTGTTAAAGACGGTGATGTACAAGAGGTTGATGGAAAACTGAAGATCAAAGGTACAGCTGCTACACAAATGGATAAGGATGCGCTTTGGGATAAGATCAAGAAAATCGGAGGAGACGCTCCTGCTGATCTTGAAGCTGACATCGCAGTAGAAAACACAGAGATCTACGGAAAGTATACCGTTAAAGGTGGTGATTCTTTGAGCAAAATTGCCAAAGCCATCTACGGTGATCCGATGAAATACAATGACATCTTCCAGGCGAATACGCATATCCTGAAAGATCCTAACTTGATTCATCCAGGACAGGAATTGATTATTCCGAATCCTTAAGGAAATAAATGATTAGAGAAAGCCCGGATCAATTTTGATTCGGGCTTTCTCTTTTTGTGTTTTCTTTTGTGGGGATTCAAACTTTTTTTAGAAAAAAGTTTGGCAAAAAATCGCAGAGCCCAAAGCCAGCCGCAATGCCGCCCCTTCTCCCGATGGGCTCTGCAGGGCCAACCCGCTTAGGTAATGGGTATGGAAGGGAAGGTGCAGGATGATAAAGGTATTCCTTACACCTATACGCTAACATACTAACACGCTAACACCTCTTCCTATGCTGGACCGCAAGATTTGGTGGTCGGGGCGGATTGCGGGGCTGCTTTAAAATCTTGCCAGTTTTTGCCTACTTTTTGCTGTCAAAAAGTAGGAAAGACAAGCAATTAACCAGAATTCAAAACAGATAAAAGGAGAAATAACCGAATCGAAAACAAAAACCTTCAAAAAATATAACAAAGCTGTTTTGCAATCGTAGAAAATATCTATATTTGCATCCTAATCGGGCCTATAGCTCAGTTGGTTAGAGCACCTGACTCATAATCAGGTGGTCCCTGGTTCGAGTCCGGGTGGGCCCACCTTCTACAAATCGGTTTATGCACTATGCATAAACCGATTTTTCTTTTCCCCACCTACGGTTTTCCGTATATCAAAATATTTCGCTATTCTGTTATTTAGTATGAAATAACAGAAGCCCATGCCTAAGAATACGCCTAGTCCAGTTGTTTTTCTCACATTTGCCAATGACTCCAAAGGAGCCTTCCTCGAAGCCCTCAAACCCGAACAAAACGGCATCAATTCCAAACTAGCCAGCTTTCAAAAAGAAGGAGGTATCGTCCACAATGCCGGATCAGGCATCGATGAGATCATGGAAGGACTCAATGCATTTAAAGGACAAATCTCCATTTTCCATTTTTCGGGCCATTCAGACGGAGAAAGCCTTCAATTAGAAGGCAGTGATAAGGAGATGTTACAAGGGAATGATTTGATTTCGATTCTGAAAGAAGAAGTCCAGTCAGCACCTAAACTAAAATTGGTCTTTCTGAACGCTTGCAATTCCGATGGAATCTTGGAAGCACTGAAAGCAATCAAAGTTCCTGCAGTTATCCTAACGGATGAAGCTATTCCTGATAGACAAGCTAAACAGTTTTCCATAGCGCTGTATCGCTCCCTGGCTTCAGGCAATACCCTGGAGACGGCCTTCAACCAGGCAAAGACGGTCATTTCTACTAAGGATACAAAATCCCAGGTATTTAGGAAGATTGATCTGGCTTATCTTAAGAAAGGGAAAAAAAAGGAAGGGATTCCCTGGGGCTTACACATACAAGACGAAAAGGTCTTGAGGTGGAAAATTATGGGTAAGGATCCTTTGGCCGATTTGCCAGATGTTCCCCAAAAGTATTATCTCAAACTTCCCAAAGAACCCTTCATCAACCTCAGGCATTTTAAAAAAGAACATGCAGGGATCTTCTTTGGCCGAGGGCAGGAAATCGCAGAGCTATACCAAAAGATCGAAGGTGAACATCCCATCATTCTTTTTCACGGACAGACGGGCGTAGGAAAATCTTCGCTTCTGGAAGCAGGCCTTTTACCCAGACTGGAGGAAGAATACCAACTCCAGTATGTTAGAAGAGCTGAAGAGGGAGCTATAGAATCCTTACAAGCTATTTTTAAACTCGAAACTGCAGAGGGAATTTATGATGCCTGGATCAAGCATGAAAAAGATCAGGGCAAAGCCTTGATCATAATTTTAGATCAATTGGAAGAGACCTTTACCAAAAAGAATCTTCCGAAAGCTCAGGCCGAACTCAATGAACTCTTCAGAATCCTTGCTGAATGCTTCGATGGAGAGACTGAAAAACCTAAGGGGAAAATCATTCTTTCCTATAGAAAAGAATATCATCCCGAGATAGAGGAATTGGCCTATGAGTTCAATCTGACTTTTACCGAGCTATTCTTGAAAAGACTTTCCCGGGCAGGTATCGTAGAGGCCATAGAAGGCATCACGGAAAATAGCTTTACTCAGGAAAAGTACGGCTTACAAATTCTGGATACTGCTGAGGGAGACTTAGGCGGAATTATAGCAGATGATCTCCTGGAAGATGCAGAAAGTGCGCTGGCTCCTGCCCTCCAGATATTGCTCAGTCGTATGTGGAAGGAAGCAAAAAATGCAGAATTCTCAATCGCCTTATACCAGGATTTAAAAAAAGAAGGCTATCTCCTGCAAGATTTCTTCCATCAACAGATGGAAACCCTCGAGACCAAAAATCCAGAAGCTGTACAATCGGGCCTTGCTCTGGATGTGCTCTATGCCTATACAACTAAACTCGGAACAGCGACTAGCCATGAAGACCATAAGCTCAAAGAGACATACCCTCATCTGGGAAATAAAATGGATGCTTTGCTGAAAGAATTGGAAAACCTCTACTTATTGACCGATAAAGTAAAGTCCCGTAGAAGCTTGAGTCATGACACTCTTGCACCCATCATCCAAAAAGAACATAAAGATTCGGATAAACCCGGTCAAAGAGCCTACAGGATTTTGGAAAGTAAAATGCTCAATTCCACTGAGGAAACAGGTATCCTGGATGAGGAAGATTTGTCTACCGTAGAAGCAGGCAAAACAGGCATGAGGGCATGGATGAAGGAGGAAGAGCGCTTAATTACAGATAGCCAAACAGCCCGAGAAAAAAGAAAAAAACGAAATCGAATCATTCTGGGTTTAGGCATTGCTGCTATTATTGTCATTTTATCCATTTCAGGAGTAGCCGCTTTTCTAGGAGTAGATGGGATAGAGAGAGGGAAGGATGGAGCCTCGGCACTTCTAGCGGCAAATTCAAAAGATCAGAGATCTATCAACTCTACCAGATCTTTAAGATTGGCTGAGGCGGCCTACGCCGCTGATAGTCTGAGTCCTGATCCTAAAGTGGTGACAAACCTGTTTTCAGCCTATTATCAACCGCTCTTGCACAAGAAAAAGTTTGCAGAGGTAAACTTTATTCATGCGGAGCCTGTCCAAGGGGCGGTCTTCAGCCAGGGGGAAGATAAGGTACTGAGCTGGTCATATGATGGCTCTGTCAAGCTCTGGGATGTCTCGGGCAAAGAGCTGGCTGCTACGGAGCATGAGAGTAGAGTCCAAGGGGCGGTCTTTAGCCAGGGGGAAGATAAGATCCTCAGCTGGTCCAGGGATCGTTTTGAAGGTAAGAAGGGCTCTATCAAGCTCTGGGATGTCTCGGGCAAAGAGCTGGCTACTATGGAGCATGAGAGTTATGTCCAAGGGGCTGTCTTTAGCCAGGGGGAAGATAAGATCCTCAGCTGGTCAGATGATGGCACTGTCAAGCTCTGGGATGTCTCGGGCAAAGAGCTGGCTGCTATGGAGCATGAGAGTGATGTCCAAGGGGCTGTATTTAGCCAGGGGGAAGATAAGATCCTCAGCTGGTCAGATGATGGCACTGTCAAGCTCTGGGGTGTATCGGGCAAAGAGCTGGCTGCTATGGAGCATGAGAGTGATGTCCAAGGGGCTGTCTTTAGCCAGGGAGAAGATAAGATCCTCAGCTGGTCAGATGATGGCTCTGTCAAGCTCTGGGATGTCTTGGGCAAAGAGCTGGCTGCTATGGAGCATGAGAACAGTGTCCTAGGGGCTGTCTTTAGCCAGGGGGAAGATAAGATCCTCAGCTGGTCATATGATGGCTCTGTCAAGCTCTGGGATGTCTCGGGCAAAGAGCTGGCTGCTATGGAGCATGAGAGGAGTGTCCTAGGGGCTGTCTTTAGCCAGGGGGAAGATAAGATCCTCAGCTGGTCATATGATGGCTCTGTCAAGCTCTGGGATGTCTTGGGCAAAGAATTGGCCGCTATGGAGCATGAGAGCATTGTCCAAGGGGCGGTCTTCAGCCAGGGGGAAGATAAGATCCTCAGCTGGTCATCTGATGGCTCTGTCAAGCTCTGGGATGTCTCGGGCAAAGAGCTGGCTGCTATGGAGCATGAGAGGAGTGTCCTAGGGGCTGTCTTTAGCCAGGGGGAAGATAAGATCCTCAGCTGGTCAATTGATGGCTCTGTTAAGCTCTGGGATGTCTTGGGCAAAGAGCTGGCTGCTATGGAGCATGAGAGTTATGTCGATGGCGCTGTCTTTAGCCAGGGGGAAGATAAGATCCTCAGCTGGTCATCTGATGGCTCTGTCAAGCTCTGGGATGTCTCGGGCAAAGAACTGGCTACTATGGAGCATGAGAACATTGTCCAAGGGGCTGTCTTTAACCAGGGGGAAGATAAGATCCTCAGTTGGTCTGGGAAGGGGTTTGGAAGCAAGGGCTCTGTCAAGCTCTGGGATGTCTCGGGCAAAGAGCTGGCTGCTATGGAGCATGAGAGTGATGTCCTAGGGGCTGTCTTTAGCCAGGGGGAAGATAAGATCCTCAGCTGGTCATTTGATGGCTCTGTCAAGCTCTGGGATGTCTCGGGCAAAGAATTGGCTGCTATGGAGCATGAGAACAGTGTCCAAGGGGCTGTCTTTAGCCAGGGGGAAGATAAGATCCTCAGCTGGTCATCTGATGGCTCTGTCAAGCTCTGGGATGTCTTGGGCAAAGAGCTGGCTGCTATGGAGCATGAGAGGAGTGTCCTAGGGGCTGTCTTTAGCCAGGGGGAAGATAAGATCCTCAGCTGGTCAGAAAATGGCTCTGTCAAGCTCTGGGATGTCTCGGGCAAAGAGCTGGCTGCAATGGAGCATGAGAGACTTGTCCTTAGGGCGGTCTTTAGCCAAGGGGAAGATAAGATCCTCAGCTGGTCTTCTGATGGCTCAGTCAAACTCTGGGATGTCTCGGGCAAAGAGCTGGCTGCTATGGAGCATGAGAGGAGTGTCCGAGGGGCGGTCTTTAGCCAGGGGGAAGATAAGATCCTCAGCTGGTCAGAGGATGGCTCTGTTAAGCTCTGGGATGTCTTGGGCAAAGAATTGGCTGCTATGGAGCATGAGAGTTATGTCGATGGCGCTGTCTTTAGCCAGGGGGAAGATAAGATCCTCAGCTGGTCATTTGATGGCTCTGTTAAGCTCTGGGATGTCTTGGGCAAAGAGCTGGCTGCTATGGAGCATGAGAGCATTGTCCTAGGGGCTATCTTTAACCAGGGGGAAGATAAGATCCTCAGCTGGTCAGAGGATGGCTCTGTCAAGCTCTGGGATGTCTCGGGCAAAGAGCTGGCCACTATGGAGCATGAGAGGAGTGTCCTAGGGGAGGCTGTCTTTAGCCAGGGGGAAGATAAGATCCTCAGCTGGTCAGAAAATGGCTCTGTCAAGCTCTGGGATGTCTCGGGCAAAGAGCTGGCCACTATGGAGCATGAGAGTTATATCTACGGCGCTGTCTTTAGCCAGGGGGAAGATAAGATCCTCAGCTGGTCAGAGGATGGGAAGATTAGAATTTGGCTGACACCTGAAGCATTATTTAAGTACCTCAGAACTGTACCCATAGCTCCTCTTTCGGATCAGGAAAAAGAGGAATATGGCATTCCTAAAGCCTATCGAAAAGGCTACTAAAAAGGAAACCTGGATGCATTTATTTGCACTATTAAATATTTGGAATCATCAATCTCTGCATAACACATGCATGATCGTTCTTTGCTTTGCAGGCACGCCTGCAACACGAAATGATATTATTCACTTGTAAGTATCTGTATTTCAAAAGCTTATAAAAAGTGTTCTATTTCGGGTGGGCCCACACTGAAAATCAAATTACAACGCGACTATTTGCAAGTCGCGTTTTTTTTTGTGCCAAAAACAATAAATACTCTTTTATTTTCTCTGGTTTTCCAGAAAATTATTGTTCTCCAGAATATAGTTTCTCTGGATGTGTATACTCTATCCAGCATACTTTTACTTTAAAATACTGATATGAAAGGCAACTATGCTTTTTGCTTAAAGAGGAAACTTTCAGAAAGTTTTATACTTTAGGTTTGCGAATAATTCCTGGTTAAGCAATTTGTTGTAACCCCCTTGCCAATTGAAAGACGCACCCTTAATATTTCTAACTTTTGCTAATGATGAGGAAGGCGTATTCCTCAATGCCCTAATTCCCGAAAAGGATGCCATTCAGTCAATTTTGATAAGATATCAAAAGAAAGGATGGGGGAGTTTTTATTCATCGGCAACTACTGAACCCGATAAACTTTTACGAGACTTGAATGAATTTAAGACTCAGTTACTGGTTTTTCATTTTTCAGGGCACAATGATGGTAATAAACTCAATTTTCAGACGGCAGAAAATAAAAACATAGCATTCAATACTACCTCCTTAAAAGACTTCTTGCAGGCCGCTCCAAATTTGCAATTGGTTTTCTTAAATGCATGTAAAACCCTTGATCATGTTGAATCTCTTCTTTATTCTGGCATTCCTGCTATCATAGCTACTAGCCATGAAGTAAATGATTACAAAGCAGCTGAATTTTCTAAGAGTTTTTATGGCTCCTTCGTTGCCGGAGATACACTGGAAGAAGCCTTTAATAAAGCGAAAGCGGTAATTGAACCGGGAGCAGAAAATCAACGAGTATTTAGAAGTTTGTATTTTGGAGAGGAAGAAGAAAAGCTGGAAGATGAATTGGAATGGGGTCTCTACGTAGCAGACGATTCTATGCTTTCCTGGAAACTTAGGGATGGGTATTCAATTAAGACTAACAATTTCACAGAATCTATCAGCTCGACCATGGCCTTATTACGGCAAAAGGTTAAAAACCTTACTGACGATCAATATCGTACGCTAAGGATGATAAGGGTGAATAAAAGGGTTCGTATAAGTGGTTGTGCTGGATCTGGTAAAACCCTTGTAGCAGCCGAAAAAGCTATTCGATTATCAAATGTAGGCATTGATACTTTACTCCTTTGCCATAATCCGTATTTGGCTGATAAGTTAGAGAGACTAGTTGCCGGTTCTGGTGTGGAAGTATTTTCTTTTGGGAATTGGATTAATTCGCTAAATGGGAAACCGCCCATTGATTATGGTAAGGAATGGACCAATATATATGAACCGACTGATTCAGAATTAGAAAGTGCATTTGAAAAAATTGATCATGGACAGAAAACTTATGGGGCAATAATTGTCGATGAGGGACAGGATTTTAGAGAAAAATGGTGGACGATTCTGGAATTGTTATTAGAAAATTCTACTAACAGCTTCTTTTACATTTTTCATGATGATAACCAGGCACTTTTGCCATTTAGAGGTAAATATCCCATTGAATCACCTGTCATTGATTTGTCAAGAAATTGTAGAAATGGAGGCGAGATTTTTAATTTCATGAGGAAAAACTTCCACTTCAATGCACCACTGGCTTCTGAAGATCTTGTAGGATTAGGGGAAGTGAAACTATATTCCTATAAAGAAATTGAAAGGGTATTTAACGAGCTTTTACCAAATGCCGTTCGCTGGATTGAAAAATTTGAAGGCCTAAATGAAATAGCAATTCTCCTTTCGGGTTCATTAAGGGTAAAAGACTGGGACTTGAATCAAATTCTTATTAGAAAGCCTAAGGGAAGCGGTTGGAAAGATGAATTATACCTTCGATTGCTTGAGGCTGTAAATAATGGAAAACTAATCAAGAAAGGCTATAACAGCGATTGGATAAAGCATAAATTTGAAAACTTAGGTTTGAGTTCTGATGAATTGCCATCAAATAAAGACATTGAATCAGTTATTGAACTGGCGAATTCAATTGGTTTAGATATAAATAATCATTCTGCTCCCATTTCATTTACTGAAAGAGCCAATAGAATTTATTGGAAAAATATGAATGGGAAAATGAAAATGTTATATCGGAGACGGGATTTAGGTTTGTGGGGCTCTGAAATTGTTTTGTTTTTTCAGGATGAAAATTGGGCAGAAGGACTATATACGGAAACTGTAATCAATTTCAATACGCCAATTACCAATAATTCCAAGACATATAGGGTTTATGATGTGTCACAGTATAAAGGTTTAGAGGCTGATGGGGTAATATTGATTCATCAAGGCAGCCATGCCAACCTAAAGGAAAATTTGTATGTTGGTGTTTCGAGAGCTAAAGCAGCTCTTGCAATAATCACAGATTCAGAAGGAGAACAATATATTAGGGATTTATAAGTAAGTGTTTCTATAATATTGGATTTTGAATATATCCCAGCAATTATCCGGGCTTTTTGTGTCAAGCAAAGCCAATCATTTAGCTTTCTCCCTTCCATCCAACAAGCTCTGATACACTTCTTTCATCTCATCCGAAAGGCTTTCATAAATCACCTTCTCACATTTTGCCTGAAAAGCTGCTTTGTCAACTTCAATAAATTCCATGCCTCTTTCCTTGAGTTTGTCCTGAATCGTTTTCTCATTTTCGAGGAATAGGGCATGTTCGTAATCATGCATTTCCTGAGCAGCTTCCAGGAAGATTTGCTGCAAATCTGGCGGTAGTCTTTGGAACTGCTTTTCGCCCACTACCGGATAGCTCCAGCTAATCACATGTCCCGTCAAATTGATATACTTTTGAACTTCATATAGGCTCCCATTCTGAATGAGGTCAAAGGGATTTTCCTGAGCTTCTATGGTTCCTTGTTGAAGGGCTGTAAAGACTTCCGAAAAAGCCATAGGAGTGACTTTCGCTCCGATCGCATTCCAGGCGGTAACAAAAGAAGGAACACTGGGAACTCGAAGAATCAGACCGTTTAGGTCATCCGGATGTTTGATAGGACGATTGGAGGTCAAATGCCTGGGACCTCTTGAAAAATAGGTCAAGGGCCTGAGGCCGGTTTTCTCCAGAATTTCTTGTTCAATGCGCTTTCCGATAGGGCCTTCAATCAGCTCTTTCATCTCGGTGGAATCCTTTAGGAGAAAGGGCAATTCACAAAAGGTGGCAATTTCAATCCAATTGCTAAGGACAGAACCCGTGACGGTCATATCAATGATGTCTGCCTGTATGAGGCGAATGGATTCATTTTCTTTGGCTAGCTGTTCGGATAAATAAATCTCTATTTTCATTCTACCATCCGAAGCCTGCTGGACGGTTTCTGCAAAATGATGAAAAGCCTTTGCCCAGGTATGCTGCTCATTCGCCCAGAGGCTGACGCGAAAAAGATACTCCGGCTCGGCTCTTTCCGTGCATTGGATATGGAGGGAAAATAGCAGAAAAAGGAATATCCAGCTTGATATTGTAGAGATGGGCTTTCGCATATACCCAATTTAAAAATTCCTCAAAAAAACCAGGCTTTTTAAAGTCAACAAAAACTGGACAAAGGAAAAAGGCTTTCATTTTTATCATGAAAGCCTCATCCATTCAGCTAAATACTTCAATCTTTTATCCTCCCGGCTCAAACTCACTCAATATCTTTTCCGTCTTTGCTTTCTGAACCCGATTGACAAAGTCTGTGGCTTCATGATCATCTCGCAATGTTTTCGCAAGAGAAAAACAGGAACCGATCAGAAAGAGAATTCCCATAGCGAGATAACCTTTAATCCAAAAGTCTACCGGCAAATAGAAAATACCTCCGAGGGTAAGTCCTCCTGAAATTAGAAAGGAGGCCCAGACTTGAAATCTCCAGGCTGCTGTGTGTTGATTTTTTACATTCGAACTCATAGGGTTTTCATTTTTGATTCACCCTAAGAAACGAAGGATTTGACTGAGAGTTTGAATGTCTTGGCAGAGAAAAGGACTTTTGGAATTCCTTGATCATGAGGGCTAAAGGATTGATGCTGAATAGTTAATGGTTTGCTAAAAGGACGGTAAAAGAGTACGCATTAACTGATTCCCCAGGAACTAAGGACTTCTTCTGTGTCTTCTCCAGATGCCCTGGAACCATGCTTTACCTCAGAGGGAGTTCTACTAAATCTGGGAGCAGGCGCGGGTTGCATGAAGCCATCTACTTCGATATAGGTTTCGCGGGCTACATTATGCGGATGACTTTGTGCCTCAATAAAATCCAACACTGGCGCGAAGCATACATCACTCCCTTCCATGATCTCACACCATTCTGCCTGGGTCTTTGCTTTAAATATCGCAACCAATTTTTCTTTCTGTTCCGGCCATTTCGAGGAGTTATTTTGGGATTTGAAGTCTTCGGGCGAAAGTTCTGCCTTTTGCATAAGTAAGGCATAGAACTGCGGTTCTATAGAACCGATGGAAACAAACTTTCCGTCTTTGCATTCATAGGTATCATAATAATGAGCGCCTGAATCCAACATATTGATGCCTCTTTCAGCTTTCCAAAGGCCCATTTTATGGAGGGAATTGAAAATGGACATCAATACAGCTGATCCATCTGTCATGGCTACATCGATTACCTGGCCTTTTCCAGATTTTTGGGACTCTAAGAGGGCCGCGAGCATTCCACAAACCAAAAACATAGCTCCCCCTCCATAATCGCCCACCAAATTCAGGGGAGGGACTGGTTTGCTTCCTGCATTTCCAATGGCTCCAAGTGCACCCGTTAGGGAAATGTAGTTGATGTCATGTCCTGCAGCATGCGACAAGGGCCCATATTGACCCCAACCTGTCATCCTGCCATACACTAATTTGGGATTTCTTTGCATACAGACATCTGGCCCTATGCCCAGCCTTTCCATTACTCCCGGACGAAATCCTTCCAGCAGAGCATCTGCTTTTTCCACCAACTTCAATAGGGTTTCCACTCCTTCAGGATCTTTGAGATTGATGGCAATAGATTTTTTCCCTCGTCGGTTGCAATCTGGAATCCGAGTCTTACTCGTATCCAGCCTTCTTTCAACCAATATCACATCAGCTCCCATATCGGCCAGCATCATGCCTGCAAAGGGGCCTGGCCCTAAACCGGCTATTTCAATGATCTTTATTCCTGCGAGTGGTCCCATATGTGTTTGGTCTTGATATTAAATTGTTTTTGTAAAGCTGCTCTTGCTGCCCAGTATCCGCACATGCCATGAACTCCGCCTCCGGGTGGGGTAGAAGCACTGCAAATATAAATACTGGGATTGGGAGTCGTATACGGATTGAGTCTGGCTATGGGACGGCTGAATAATTGACTGATATCGGCAGCCCCTCCGGCAATTGCTCCTCCGAAATAATTGGGATTGTATTGGTGAAAATCGGAGGGGAAGGTCTTGTGCCGGGCAAGGATAATATCTTTAAATCCGGGTGCAAATCGTTCAACTTGATTTTCAATGATTTCTGTGCAGTCTTTATCCGATCCTTGGGGAACATGGATATAGGCATAGCCGGTATGTTTGCCTTCCGGGGCTCTGCTGGGATCTATTTGACTTTGTTGGCAAAGGAGGACATAGGGTTGATCTACATATTTGCCTTGCCAGGCCATTTTTTCTCCGTATGCAATTTCTTCTATCGTTCCCCCGATGTGAACAGTCGAAGCTTTCAGGCAATTGGGATCCTTCCAGGGAATCGGTCCATCCAATGCCCAATCCAGTTTAAAGGAGCCCATTCCAAAATTGTATTTTCTGAGTCTTTTGGTATAGCTCTTCGGTAATTTCTCCTCTGCAATATGGGCCAATTGATAGGGATCGGTATTGAACAAATATGCTTTGGCTTCGGGCAATTGTTTCCAATGCTCGACTTTTATACCGGTCTGAATCTCGCCTCCCAATTCTTTGAGGTAGGCAGCCATTGCTTTCGTGATGCTATGCGATCCTCCTTCTGCGACCGGCCAGTCTACCATATGAGCACTCATGGCAAACATGATCCCAAGTGCGGAGCTAAATAGAAAATCAAAAGGCAATAAACTATGGGCGGCGCAACCTGCAAAAAGAGCCCTGCTTCTCTTTTCTTTCAGGACGAATTTTGCATAGGCATTTGCGGGGAGAAAAGCATTGAGTCCAAATCTTGCCAATGAAACAGGATTCTTTGGCACCCCTAAAGCTTTGAAGCTGTCTTTTAGTATTTCTTCTCCATTTTTACTCAGATAGCCGAACAGTCTTTTCCAGTATTTGGCATCCTTTCCCAATCCGGCAGCAGTTGCATCCAGATCTTTAGATAAAAGAACAGCAGCTTCATCATCCAGGGGATGAGCGACAGATAGCTCGGGAAAAAGCCATTTCAAGCCATGTTTTTCGAGGGGTAATTCTTTTAGATAAGGAGAAAGAATGCCTGTGGGGTGTACAGCGGAACAGAAGTCATGTTTGAAACCGGGCAGAGTCAGTTCTGCCGTTCGGGTTCCTCCCCCAATTTCCTCCGACATCTCAAGTACCAGGACTTTCAATTGATGACGAGCCATTTCTATGGCTGCTGCCAATCCGTTGGGTCCTGATCCTATGACTACTGCATCGTATTTCTCCATGGAGTTAATCCCAGCTAAGACTTATTCCTTTACATATTTCCGGGCCATATTTGAACTACTTTCCGCTAGCATCAAGGAATCAGAACAAATGGCAATATAATTGGCGCCAGCTTCTGTATATTCCTGAATATAGGGTTCTGAGAAAGCAAGGACTCCGGTGATTTTATTATGCGATTTGATGATATGCAGCCCTCTTTTGACTTCTTCTCTCACTTCATCTCGTACTTGTTCCCCCGGATACCCCATAGAAGCTGCCAAATCTGCGGGCCCAATGAATACCCCATCAACTCCATCCAGTTGGCAAATGTTTTCCAGCTCCTTCATGCCTTTTACGGATTCCACTTGAAGAATCAGGCATAGCTCTTTTGCGGCTGTTTTTATATAGTCTGGAATTCTTGCCCATTGGGAAGCTCTACCCAGGGCTGCTCCAACTCCTCTTTTCCCTTTGGGAGGATAATGAATGGCAGCAACTAATTCTTTTGCCTGTTCTGCACTTTCGACCATGGGGATCAGGAAGTTCTGAATGCCTGCATCCAATAATTGCTTAAGCATTACGGGATCACCTATAGGGGGCCGAACAAAAACTGCACTTTCGTGGGCTGCCATTACCTGGGCATGAATCAACATGGACCTGAAATCAAAGGGAGTATGTTCCCCATCTATCATCACCCAGTCGAAACCTGCGCCAGCACATATTTCAGCAGCATAGGTATCTACCATTCCATGCCATATGCCATAACTGACATATCCGGATTGTAATTTTTCTTTGAGTCTGTTCCTGGGGAGTTCCATTGTAGCAGTTAATTAAGGGCTTAGGCTACAATATAAAAGGGGATTTAATGGAATGAAATTTTTATGTTGAATGTAAGTGCGTTTACTTAACTTTTGCTTCTTTTAGGAAGGCTATAACCTTCTCTGCAGGCATTTCACAGGGTTTTAAGTATTCCTTTTTGCTGCTCAGGTAATAGTTGAAGCTGATGAAATCATTGCCTCCTAATTCTTCTGCAAAAATTTTAAAAGATTTGCCCTGGTTGAATATTTCTTTACTCAATCCATATTTTTTCCCTTTATAAAATGCTTCTGAATAACCAGCAGGAATCCTTTGTATATACGGGAGTAAGTCCAAATTTAATGAGGCAATTTATCCATCCAAATCCCATATAAATAGGTCCCCAATACTGCTCCGATCAGAACCACTCCCATTATGAGAAATCCATTACCTATGAGGACATAAATAGGGCCCGGACAAGCGCCCAGGAGGGCCCATCCTAATCCAAAAATAGAACCGGCCAGAAGATGTCGTTTCGGCCTGAGTTGCATGCTTTCATGCTCAATAAGTCCTCCTTCCAGGGTAGTGAATTTATTTCGTTTCAGGATGAATAGAAGTAAAGCACTCAATCCGACGGCGACTCCAATAATTCCATACATATGAAAGCTTTCAAAGCGAAACATTTCTATGATTCTGTACCAGGAGATTGCTTCTGATTTGGTCATGGTAATCCCAAAAACGATTCCGACCAATGCGTAGGCTATATTTTTCATAATGATTGAGGGCAAATATTATAGAACAATGAGATAAGGAAGGATTAAATGGGTCATTATCAAGCCTCCGATAAAAAATCCGATAACAGTGATAAGGGAAGGTAGTTGTAAATGGGCCAATCCTGTGATTGCATGGCCAGAGGTACAACCTTTACCATATCGAGTTCCAAACCCTACCAAGACTCCTCCAATTAAGGCGAGAAGGATGCCCTTCCAGCTTGAGAAATTGAAGATTTCCGTTGGCACAAAGCCCTGTCCGCTCAAGTCAGATTCCGGATAGCCCATTCCCAATGTTGCCAGGAAATTTCGGGTGTCAACGGATATGTCAACCGGATTCGGACTTTGCATAAATTGGAAGGCAATAAAACCCCCTATAAGGCCCCCTGCGACAAAGCTCAGGCGCCAGTATTCTTCCTTGATATTGAAGTCGAAATAGGGAACTTTTTTTCCTGCTCCCGCCAGATTACAAAGATCTTTGAAAGAAGAGGAGACCCCAAAACTTTTACCCATCCAGACAAGGAGGAAAAGGACCAGGGTAATCATAAATCCAGAGAAAGCCCAGTGCCAGGGCCCGGTAAACAACTCCCAAAGTCCTACATCCTGGACATTGAGGAGCAAAATATTCTTAGGTAGCATAGAACAAGAAGATTGTAATGCATTAATTGAATTGCAAAAATTCTAGCCTAAAAATAATAAAATTGTAATGAAGCTTACATTTTGGAAGAAATATATGAAGTCTTGCTCTGCTTCCCTTATGAAAATTTTAGTACACTTTTGATGATTCCCTTTGGGGATTGGGTCCATTGAGGAAAAAGTTGGGGCATTTGTTCAAAATCAACGACTTGGCTGATCCAATAAGACACATCCAGTTTGCCGGATTCCATATGCTGAATTATTTCCTTGAAATCGCTGGCCAAAGCATTCCGGCTGGCGAGCAAGCTCAATTCTTTTTTATGGAAATAGGGATCATGAAAACTGAATTCTCCTTGAAACAAACCAATGAAAACGATCTTCCCTCCATGGGCTGCATATTTCAGGGAGTTTTCCATAGATGACTTATTTCCCGTCGCATCAAAAATGACTGTTGGGAGATCTCCCTCAAAAGCTTCTCTGATTGCTTCTTCTGTTTGATCCTGATTGGCAAGAACACAGGCCGTAGGAGACAAATGTTTTTGACATACTTCCAGGCGCTCATGATTTATATCCATAGCGATAAATTTGCAGCCCTTCAGTTTTACCGCTTCCATAGTCCCTAATCCAATGGGACCGGCTCCTATAACAAGCACCAAATCATCTGCATGCAATTGTGCTCTGTTTACAGCGTGAAATCCTATTCCTAGAGGTTCTACCAGAGCTAATTGATCATAGTCGAGTAGGGGGGAAGGATGCAAATTACTGGCTTTGTACTTGATGTATTCCTGCATGCCTCCGTCTTCATGCACTCCAAATACTCGAATCTGCTCTCCACAATTGGGCTTTCCATTTCGAACTGCCTGATCATTTGTCAAATTTCGATAAGGTTCGAGCGTGCATTTATCTCCAATTTGCAGATGATTTACTTCGCTACCCTTTTCCAAAATCTCCACTCCCAATTCATGACCCAATATTCTCGGATAGGAAAAGAAAGGTTGATTTCCGGTAAATGCATGCAAATCTGTTCCACAGATTCCAATTCGATGAACTTTGGCAATGATCTCATCTGGCATCGGGCCTTTAGGTTCTGCTGTTTCTATCAAATGGAAGTCGAAGGGTTTGTCTAGCCGTATAGCTTTCATAAAAATTATTGAAATTGTCGTCTTCTTGGCCTTTTCGCGAATGATGCAGACCTAAACTGCATCAAAATAGAGAATTTTCTTTGATGGATTTTAGCCTTTATTGGTTTATGTTTCCCATAGCAATCCTGATAGCATGTATAGCCATGCTGTGTGGTATTGGGGGAGCTGCGATTTTTACGCCGGTTTTTTTGTTGCTTTTTCCGCTTTTGGGAGATGAGTATTTACTGGAAGATCCTCTGACAGCTATTACAGCAGCCTTACTTACGACCTCCTTTGGTTTTGCATCGGGTTTTGTGGGCTACTATCGCAAAGGCTTAATTGATTATTCTCTTAGTATCTCTTTTCTCAGACTGGCACTCCCTTTTGCGCTTCTGGGAGTATTTGCAGTCAGGCTTTTTTCGGGCGAAATGGTAATTCTATTTTATGGCTTGCTGATGTTGATGATATCAGCATTTATTTTGTTTGAAGAAAAGTGGATGAAGTCAGAAAAGAAGGTGAGTAAAGAAAAGGGAAGAAGCTTAACAGATAAAGCGGGAAATACTTATTCCTATCCCTTTTATATGGCTCATGCAGGCATGACATCCATGGGCGCTTTCCTCACAGGTTTGGTTTCTGTGGGGATAGGTGAAATGGTGATGCCCCAATTATTGAAAAGGGGCAATATCCCTTTTCAAGTAGCAGCAGCTACCTCAGTTTTGATTGTAATTTGTACGGTTATGAGCGCTGCAATCGCCCATGTTTTATTGATGGTCAATGAGGGTGGCATGCTCTCTGTACCCTGGCATTTAGTAGTATATACTGTGCCCGGAGTTATCATAGGAGGACAAATAGGACCGGCCTTGCAGGGGAAATTCAATCAACAAAAAATGGAGCAAGGGATCAGCCTGGTATTCCTCTTGATTGGCATTGCCATGCTTGTGAGTGTTTTCTTTAATTATGAGTCATAAAAAAAGCGGAACCAGAGGCTCCGCTTTTTTAGAAGTATGCGAGTCTTAGTCGACCAATTTGCCACTCAATCTGAGGACTTCAATTTCGCTAAGCTTCGCAGTATATTTTAAATCATCCAATCGATCTTTAGCTCTCTGAAGATTCAATTGGGCTTCTCTAAACTGGAGCGAATTGGATTGCCCGAGTTTTAGAGCTTCTTCTGTTCTGCGGAAATTCTCTTCTGCAGCATTCAGACTTTTCTCTTCCAATCTTAATTGACTGAGGTTGTTTTGGTAGGTATAGAAGGCATTGCTGAGATCCCGCTCCAGATTTAGCCGTGTATCCTCCATTTGATAGCGACTATTTTCAAGATTGATCTTGGCGTTTTGCTCATTAACTTTTCTCGTATTACCCGCAAAAATATCAAAATTCAGACTGGCTCCGGCTGTTAAACCGAGGGCTCTTTGGCTAATGATAAAGCTTGCATCATTTTCCGTCAAGGAGTAATTATAGCCTGCATTCAAAGATAGACTTGGCTTATAAGCTCCTTTCGCAATATTCAGGTTTAACTCTGAAATCTGCTGATTGTATTCGGCTAGCCTCATTTGAACATTATTCGCCAATGCATTATCCATCAAAGCTTCCAGAGAAATCATTTCTTCAAATCCCAAAAAGATGTCCAGGCTAAATGGAGTATCTATAGGTCTGCCAATTAGACGATTGAAACTCCTTTTTGCATTCTCTAAATTGTAAAAACTGCTGAGAAGATTGGTGCTATCGGTATTGATATCTACCTCAGCATTCAGCACAATCAGCTTATTTGCACTCCCAAATTCCTGCTGATTTTGGGCACGACTCAAGCGTTTCTGAGAAATATCGAGGTTCTCCTGCAGCGTCTTATAGCTCAAGGCCAAACGAGCGATGGTATAATATGCATTGGCTACCTGGGTAATCGTAGCTTCTATGGTCGCTTTACTTTGGGTTTCGCTTAGCAAAGCACTGGTTTTCAGAACCTGAAAATTATTCTTATTACGTCCTCCGCTATAAAGGGTGTAATTCGCATTTATCCCGGCTTGATATGTGGTGCTTTGAGCTCCACTTGCATCAATATTCGGAATCTCAGGACTGGCAAATTCAAGTTTTGTGGCACTATTCTGATAGGTTCCACTTCCACTCAGGCTGATTACAGGCAAGAGACCTGCTGCACCCTGGTGAGCATTGTTCTTGCTTACCTGAGCATCATTCTTGGCGATCAGGATGCCGTAATTATTTTCCAAAGCAATCTGAATGGCTTCATCCAGGTTTAAGGTATCCTGGGCTTGTAGCTGAATACCAGCTACAAAGATTCCCAGTATGTATATGAATATTTTTTTCATTGGTCTGATTTTCTAGCTAAACAATGCCGGTATTTTTGACAAGAGGAATAATAAAGACACAAAGGCTAAAGAAGTTGAGAGCCAAAGTCCAAATTGGTTCTTACGCCCTTCATATGCTGGTTCGATGACGGTTGGGTCCCACCATTCTCCTTTCCATAGCCAGATGACAAAGCTTTTGTATTGATTAAACATCACCATGATAACCGGAAGGGTAACCAGGATAATGAAAGTGGCTACTGCTAAGCCAAATGCGATAGAAATCGCAACCGGAATCAGGAACTGTGCCTGGAAACTGGTTTCAAACAGCAAAGGCGTAAGACCTGCTATGGTAGTCAATGAGGTAAGGAAAATAGGTCGGAAACGTGAGAGGGCTGCTTCATGCAAGGCTTCTTTGAATGGCTTGCCTTCTTTTATTAATTGATTAAATGCATTGACCAATACCAGGGCATCATTTACCATCACTCCAACCAGTGCAAATACTCCCATCATGGATAGCATACTGATAGGCTTACCCATGATTGCATGACCCACTATTACTCCGATGAAACCAAAGGGCAATGTCAAGCCTACTGCTATCGTCTGAGACCATGATCTGAAGGTTACGATAATGATGGTCATAATCAGGATAAAGGCAAAGGGCATGATTCTACCTGCTGAAGACGCAGTTTTCGCAGACTCTTTTACCTGTCCTTCCATAGAATATCGGACACTGGGATATTTTGACAATACAGCCGGAATGATTTGAGATTCTATCGTAGCATTGGCAACGGAAGACTGAACATCATCTGAGACTAAATCAGAAATAATTCTAATTTCCCGATCTCCATCCAGGTGATTGATGGCTATGATTCCCCGACTAAAATCCAGGTCCACCAATTCTTTCAGAGGATAGGCCTGACCGTTTGCCGTCCGGATTCGCATATTCTCCAATTTTCCGATTGATGACCGATCAGCTTTGGAATATCGTACCCATACTTTTACTTCATCTTTCCCTCTTTGCAATCGTTGAACTTCTGCACCAAAGAATCCCTGTCGGATTTGAGCTATTACAAACTGGGGAGTTAATCCCAGTAGGTAGCCTTTGTCCTTTAGCTTTATGTTGATCTCTTTCAGGCCTACCTGATTGTTATCCCTCACATCAACCAGGTCCGGCATTTTTGCCATTTCGCCTTTGATTTCATTTACTGCCGAAGTAAGCTCCTCCAGATCCTGTCCTCTTACGGAAATAGAAACCGGATCACCGAAAGGAGTAGCAGTCGAAAATGAAAGCTGTTCAGCTCCGAATATAGTTCCCGTTTCTTTTCTGAAGGCATCTACAAGCTCAATAGCTTTGAGATTTCTGTCTTCGCCCTTCATGAGGTTGACAAGGACACTACCTGAATTGGCACCTCCTGTTGCTGCTATTGCACCATCCTGTGGAGCTGCTACCCCTGCTCCGCTGGAAGCACCCAGGTTTTTGGAAAGAATAAGCACGACATCCTTTTTGTCTGCCCGCTCTTCTTTGTAATTCTGATTTACCTTCCAAACGGCGGTTTCAATTTGATCTAATCCTTTTTGTGTTACTGATTCTGGTGTACCCGCAGGCATTTTCAGGCTTACTGTAACAAAATTGGATTCTATATTTGGGAAAAAAGTTCCTTCCACAAATCCACCGAAAAACAAGCTGACGCTTAATACCAATAGGCCAATAGGAATGGCTATTCCCAGGACGGTATTTCTTAAGAAGAAAAGAAGAATGGGTTCATAAAATCTGGTTTTCATCCATTCCATTGCATCCCATAAGCTTTGCTGCAATTTCTGAAACCATTTTCCGATTAGTGTTTTTTCTTCAACTTTTTCTTCCGGAGGAGTTAAGGCTTTGGAATGAGAAACGTGAGCAGGTAAGACAAAGGCTCCTTCCAATAAGGAGAAGGCCAGGGTCAGAATTACGACAACACTGATTTCTGAGAAGAAATCCCCAACTGTTCCATCAATGAAAAAGAATACAGCAAATGCGACTATGGTTGTAAGGATGGCTCCTGTAACAGCGGGAAGCACTTCCATGGTCCCATCTAAAGCTGCCTGATGTCTGCTTTTCCCCATCTCAAAATGCCGATAGATATTCTCACTGATCACAATTCCATCATCCACCAGAATCCCGATTACCAGGATCATACCGAATAGAGAAAGCATATTGATACTAACCCCAAAGAGCGGAGCCAGAATAAACATTCCCATAAAGGAAACCGGAATGGCCAGGGCTACCCAGAAAGCCAATCGGATTTGGAGGAACATTGCCAGAATTATTACAACCAGTGTAAAACCGACAATTCCATTTTCGGAAAGCAGGTTTACCCTTTCCCTCAATTCTACCGCACCATCATTGATAATCTCTGCTTGTACGACGGAGTTTTTCTCATTAAAGCTGGCGATATATTCTCCAACCTCTTCTGAAATCGTAAGCAGGTTTTCATCAGAAGTATTGTTTACATTGATGTATGCCGCTGGTTTTCTATTTACATATACTCGATTCGTTGCTTCGGCCCAGGCATCTTTGACATCTGCGACTTCATACAATTTTACCTGCCTGCCATCAGGATTGGTAGCAACTACAAAGTCCTCAAAATCCTTCGCATAATATCTTTTATTCTTGGATCTGATGAGGAGATCTTCTGTGCTACCTTTGATCGTTCCACCGGAGATTTCGATGTTAGCAGCTCGAACGGCATTTGAAACCTGATCAAAAGTGAGGTTAAATTTCCGCAGATCATTTTCCCTTACACTAATAAGAACTTCTTCTGCCGGAAATCCTGCCACAGATACCTTGGAAATATTAGAACTCGCCAGCAAGTCATCTTCCACTTCATCCGCAAACTGTTTCAAGGTTCGCAGATCAATATCTCCGCTAATCGCAAAGGTAATTGCCAGCGTTAAAACTTCGGATTTTGAAATAACAGCGGGTTCCATTCCCGCAGGAAATGAGTTGATTCTGTCAACAGCATTCTTTACATCTGTAAGTACTTCATCTATGTCATAACCATCTTTGATCTGTACCCTTACGCTTCCTGAGTTTTCCTGAGATAGAGAAGTGATGGTTTCAATTCCTGAAATTCCACTGAGGTTATCTTCAATTTTCAGGATTACGCCTTCTTCCATTTCTTCTGGTGAAGCTCCAGGAAAAGGGATGTTTATGCTAATCAGTTTCGTATCCGTTTCGGGGAAGAAGGTACTTCGCATACTCGACAATCCCAGAACCCCAAAGAGGAGAATCAAGATGACAAGCACATCCGCAGATATCGCATGTCTGATAAAATAGGAAATGATATTTTTCATAATTCCTTTTGTTCCTTTAGGTGATTTAGGGATTGATTATTCGAAATAGGTGTTAACCTTCAGACCTTCATAGGCACCAATCAAGGCTTCGTTCATCATGATGCTATTTTCTGGCAAACCGGAAACAATGGCATTTTGGGAGGTTAGATAGAGGGGATTTATTTGGACTATCTTCAGAGCGGAATCTTCTATGACATATACTTTATCCTGATCAATCAGGAGGTTCCTTGAGATTTCAAAGACATTATCCAGTTTCCGTCCATTTGCTGTTCCGCTCAAATACATACCTTCTCTAAGGCCTTCTCCTGAAACACTAATGAAAACTTTGACGGTTTGAGTTGCCGGATCGATGGTGTTGCTGATGCGCAATACGGTACCTTTCCAGCTTTTGCTTTTGTCATCAGAGAAAAGTTCTACCTTATTTCCCCTTCTGAGTAGATTGATATCTCCTTCGTTTATTGAAGCTTCAAGTTCGAAAGTATAGGTGTTCATAAACTCTCCGAGTTTTTGACCGGCTCGTACCAGGGTTCCCTCTGTAATCATCGCCTGAGATAAGGCTCCATTAAAGGGGGCATGAACAGTGAACTTGCTCATTCTTTTCTCCTGGCTCTGAATATTGTAAAAGAGATTGTAAAGGTTTCTGGCAGAAACAAAATACTTTTCCTGATCTGAAACAGCTTCTGGAAGGGGTTCCAGCGCTTTATTTACATCCATTTGATCCAGGTATTTCTGCCAATTGGGGAAACTTTGCGGATAATCTGATTTGAGGTCGGGGAGCATGAGGGTAATTTGATTCATCAGCGAACTCTTTTGAGCCAGCAGACCCAACAATTGTTCGCTATTGTCTACCCTTACGAGAACAGAACCTTTTTTAAAGAAATTTCCTTCCCTAAAACGATTGCCATTTGGAAGCAGGGTTCCTCCGACTTCTGTAAATACCTCGATTTTCTTGGCAGCTTGTAAGCGGCCGGTTATTTCTAATTGGGTATTTAGGCTGGTATTTTTGACTTCCAGGCCTTTTACCTGTTTGATTACTTTACTGACTTCTTTTAGTTCAGCCGGTTTTTTCATACCGCTGATTACCGAAAATCCTACCCCAGAAAGGATCAGGAATCCAACGGCCAGTGCAACTGTGATATTTCTACTCATCTCGCTAGTGTTTGCGTGAAATTGTTAGGAGTTACTATTAGTTTCGTTACGATTGTAACTATTATATGATGAAAATTGTATATGTTCTTCGTCAGCCAGGTTTAGGAAAACTTTGCCCAATACCTGTTTGCAAGTTTCGATATCCTCTGCTGCTATACCTTTGGTTGCTTCGCCTATGGTTTTTTGCATTTGCTCAACCAGTCCTTCCCGAACCTCTTTCCCTTGATGGGTGAGGTATATCAATTTGTTCCTTTTATCCAATTTATCAGGAATCCTAACTACAAAGCCCAGTTTTTCAAGACTATTGATCGCTCGGGTAATGGCTGTTTTATGCTGTCCGGCGAAATCACACAGGGATTTTTGATTCAAACCATCCTGTGCCCAGAGGTGAACAAGAATGATCCAGTGTTCCAAATTGATGTCGTATCCGGCAGCTGCAAAATTTTCGCTCAATCTCTTCCCCATAACTTTACCTGCTTTCCCCAGATAAGCACCCAGACTCTGAAATATTTTTGGATTTTCTTGCATAGAAAATTGGTTACACTTGTAACTAAACGCGAAGGTATGATAATTGTTCGGGAAAAATCAAATTTATTTCTAATTCATTTTTTCTTCATTAAAAAAATGCCCGAATGGCTGGGAACCATCCGGACACGATTGTATAAATATGACGGATTAAATGCTTAGTTAGGTAGTAACATCCAGGTAATAACTCCCTTTACCTTTTTTGATGTAGATAGATCGATAATTCCAGTCTCCTTCCAATTTCTTTAATGCGATTCTTACCTTCTTTCCTGCATACTCATATTTCAGGATCGATTTTTTCTTTTTGATCTTCATGCTTTTTAACTCCAGATACTTCTGGTCTTGATTCAAGCCCTGGGCATCAGAACTATCAAAAACATAAATCTTGCTACCATCTCTCCGGAATTCTGCTCCTTTGTCTACCAGACCATTACTCACCAATTGGATGGGCAAAAATTTTCCACTTTCATCTGTCTCCAGAATCTTTTCAAGCTGTTTGGTTTCCAGCGATTTTTGAACTACTTCTTCTGATTCTGGATTTGTGGCCTGACTCAATTGTGGAATAAACAGGCATATCGAAAGAAGGGCAGCTAGAATAAAACGAGATTTTTTCATGTGTTTAGACGTGTATTAGAATGACAAAATTTGATGAACTATACTGGGGCAGATGTTTAAACAAGGGTTTGGGTTGCATCTATAAACCGTAAAATTGAAAAATATACTTCTGTTCATTCCGACCACAATTGGAACTAAGGGCAGTCTTTTTTAATTTCAGAATATGCGTACTTGCTATAAACTACTACCATTTCTTTCCTTCATATTTTTCTTCTTTTTCACTGCTTGTGGAGATAAGGTTCCTGCAAAGCTGGAAGAGGCATATTCAGAGCTTCCGGAGAAAATTGATTTTAATTTCCATGTGCGGCCTATCTTATCTGATAGATGCTATTCTTGCCATGGTCCGGATGAAAATACGCGTGAAGCAGGCCTAAGGCTGGACCTGGAAGATGAAGCTTTCAAGGCCCTTTCCTCAGGTAATGGCTATGCTTTTGTAGCTGGAAAGGCTGGGAAAAGCCAAAGTATCGAACGCATACTTAGTGATGACCCTGAATTTCAAATGCCTCCTCCGACCTCAAATTTGGTTCTGAGTGAAAGAGAAAAAGCCATTTTATTTAAATGGATAGAAGAAGGAGCTGAATGGAAAGAGCATTGGGCTTTTATTCCACCTGAAAAATCTGCGCTTCCTGCTCATGAAAAAAACGCAGCTTTAGTCGAAAATGAGATTGATGTCTTTGTGCAGCATGCTTTGCCTCAAGTAGGTCTTGAGCCTGCAGAGAAAGCGGATAAGGAACGACTCCTCAGAAGATTGAGCATGGATGTAAGGGGTTTGCCTCCTAGTGTTGAGGAAATGGAAAATTTCCTGAAGGATGAGGATCCACAAGCCTATGAGAAAAGGGTAGATGAGTTTTTAAATTCGGATGCTTATGCCGAAAGGATGGCAATGGAGTGGATGGATATTTCACGTTATGCGGATTCACATGGGATGCATGCAGATGGTTGGCGGATGATGTGGCCCTGGAGAGATTGGGTGATTAAGGCTTTTCAGGAAAATATGCCCTATGATCAATTTGCCACCTGGCAATTGGCGGGAGACCTCATGCCGAATGCAAGTCGTGATCAAAAACTGGCCACCGCTTTCAATCGAAATCACCCCATGACAGCAGAAGGCGGAGTGATAGATGAAGAATTTCGCCTGGGCTACGTATTTGATAGAACGGAAACAGTATCAACTGCTTTTTTGGGATTGACCGTAGGCTGTGCGCGCTGTCATGATCACAAATTTGATCCGATTTCTCAAAAAGAATACTATCAACTCACCGCTTTCTTCAATAATGTAAAAGAATTGGGGATGACGGGAGATGATGGGAACTATGGGCCTATGCTTTCTGTGGCAGATGATGAAACAGAAACAAAGAGGACTCAACTAAAAATTGAGATAGAGAAAGAAGAGGCAGTTTTGAAGGCTTTAGAATCAAAGCTTCTTTCGACCAAAGAATACCTCAAAAAATTGCCAAAGTCTCATGCCAAAGAAGCTCGTGTAGGCTATTATCCGTTCAATTCCATTCGGGAGCGAAAAAAATCTGATGGGAAAAGAAAGTTTTCAAATGGAATCACAGATGGCAATGCTAAATATGTGATTGACAATTCGACGGTCAGTGTCTCCAATGGAAAAGCCTCAGTAGTAAAAGGAAAAAATGGAAATGCATTGGAGCTGAGCGGAAACTATGATGAGATTTACCTGCAAAACATCCCCAATTTTGAATGGACGGATGCTTTTTCTGCGGGATTATGGGCGAATACTTCTAAAAGAAAGAAAGGGGAAACCCAGACCCTGATGGGAACCAGTAGTGAGAAAAATAGCTATTGGCGGGGATGGGATTTTTACCTGGATACCTTAAATAGACTGAATGCTCGAATCATTCATTCACCCCCACACAACTACCTTCATTTTCGCAGCCAGGATTCCATAAAAATCAATAGCTGGAAGCATTTGGCTTTTAGCTATAATGGATCGGGCAAAGCAAAGGGCTTTAGTTTGTTCAAAGATGGGAAAAAAATGAAGGGCGAAGTGGTCTTTGATCAATTGTATAAATCCGCAAAAAGCGTAGCGGGTGGTTCACATGTTGTCCAGATCAGGAGTGTACGGGTGGGCTTGAGCGGAAGAGCTTTTACCGGGGAAATTGGAGCCTACAAAGGCCTGATGGATGAATTGGTAATTTATGGAAGAGAGTTGGCAGAAATAGAAGTATCAAAAATAGCCGGAATTGAAAGTGCAGATGAACCTAAAGATCTTTTAGCTGTGTATTGGCTTGGGAAAGAAAGGGAAGTAGTGGCTCAAAAAAAGAAGTTGAAAGCCCTGAGAGATGAATGGCTGGAATTGAGCAATGAAATTCCGGAAGTGATGGTAATGGAGGAAATGCCCGAAGCTCGGACTACCTTCGCCTATAACCGGGGAGAATATGATGATCCTATGTATGAAGTTGGAATGGGTACTCCCGAAGTACTACCTGCCTTTTCAACCGAGGAATTACAAAACAGATTGGGGCTGGCAAAGTGGATATTTACAAATGATAACCCGCTAACGGCCCGGGTTACCGTTAATCGATACTGGCAAATGATTTTTGGGCAGGGCCTGGTTAATACACCCCAGGATTTTGGGGTACAGGGAGCTTTACCCACACATCCGGAACTTTTGGATTGGTTGGCGGTAGATTTTATGGAAAACGGATGGGATCTGAAGGCTTTATTGAAGAAAATATACATGTCTCATACCTATCAGCAATCATCCGAAATTAGAGAAAAGGCAAAAGAAATTGATCCATCGAATATATGGTTGGCTCGGGGTTCCAGCTACCGATTGCCGGCGGAGATGATTAGAGATAATGCATTGGCAGCCAGCGGTCTTTTGGTGCAGAAAGTTGGGGGCGAAAGTGTAAAGCCTTACCAACCGGAAGGCCTTTGGATAGAAAAAGGCAATTTCTCTTATCGCCTGCTTCGATACAAAGTTACCAGGGGAGATAGTCTGTATCGACGGAGTTTATACACCTTTGTCAAGCGTACCTCTCCACATCCATCCATGACAGCTTTCGATGCTCCTAACAGAGATATTTGTGTAGTCAAGAGAGAAAATACCAATACACCCTTGCAGGCATTGGTGTTACTTAATGACCCCCAATTTGTTGAAGCTGCTCGCGTGCTCGCCGAGCGAATTCAACTGGAAAAAGAAGGCGATCTGGAGGAACAGATTTTATATGCTTTTAGACTGAGCACAGGCCGCAAAGCAAAGCCTGAAGAAATCAAATTGCTCAAAGAGTTGTATGAGAAACAATTGGATCGCTTCCAAAACGATCCCTCCAAAGCAAAAGAATTGCTTGCTTATGGTGAATATGCCGGCAATACAAAGCTGGAAATACCGAAGACTGCTGCATTAGCAGTAGTGTCAAGTACCATCCTCAATCATGATGAGGCTTATATGAAAAGATAATTATGTGTTTTAGTGTTGTAGTTTGGAAGTTGGGAGTAAAATGAAACCACAAAACTGCAGAACTACAACACTACAAAACTTTTCCCTATGAACTGCGGAAACGAAAAAAAGAACTATTCAAGAAGGGATTTTCTAACGAAAACTTCTCTGGGACTGGGAGCGATTTCACTAGCGGGTTTAATGAACCCCCAGTCTTTGATGGGAGCGAATCCTATGACGGCTGCCGATCCGATCGGGCCCCATTTTTCTCCTAAAGTAAAAAGAGTGATCTATCTCTTTCAGAGTGGTGGGCCTTCACAGCATGATCTCTTTGATCATAAACCCCTGCTACAAAAAATGAACGGGGATGATCTTCCGGAAAGTATTCGCAAGGGCCAAAGGCTTACGGGTATGTCGGCAGGACAAACCCGATTTCCGCTTGCTGGTTCAGTTTTTGATTTTAAGCGACATGGGAAAAGTGGAGCCTGGGTAAGTGAATTGATGCCCCATACGGCCAAAATAGTGGATGAGCTTTGCTTCATCAAAAGTATGCATACCGAGGCAATCAACCACGACCCGGCGGCTACCTTTATTCAAACCGGTTCACAATTTCCAGGCAGACCTTCCATAGGTTCCTGGTTGAGTTATGGATTGGGGTCTGATAATGAGAATCTTCCCTCATTTGTAGTTCTGGTTACCAAAAATAAGTTCGGACAACCCTTATACTCAAGGCTTTGGGGCAATGGCTTTCTGCCTTCTCAACACCAGGGAGTTCAGTTCAGGGCTGGTAAAAATCCGGTTTTGTACTTAAGTAATCCTCCAGGGGTGAGTGAAGAAAGTCGTCAGGAGCAATTGCAATACCTGAAACAGCTCGAAGAACTCAATCATGAGGAATTAGGAGATCCGGAAATTCTGGCAAGAATGGCTCAATATGAAATGGCCTTTCGTATGCAAACTTCCGTCCCTGAGATCATGGATACAAATGAAGAGCCGGATTATATCTATGATATGTATGGGGAAGATAGTCGCCAGCCGGGTACATTTGCCGCTAACTGTCTATTGGCAAGAAGATTGGCAGAACGCGGAGTGAAATTCATACAGCTTTACCACCAGGGATGGGACCAACATGGAAATCTCCCCAGTGCAATTAAGAATCAAGCGAAAGAAACCGACCAGGCCAGCGCTGCTTTGATTAGAGACCTTAAGCAAAGAGGCCTTTTAGACGATACCCTTGTCATATGGGGCGGAGAATTCGGGCGAACTGCCTACTCCCAAGGTAAACTCACCAAAACCAATTACGGTCGCGACCATCATCCCAAATGCTATACGCTCTTTATGGCAGGAGCCGGAGTGAAAAAAGGCTTTAGCTATGGCATGACTGATGACTTTGGCTATAACATCATACAGGATCCTGTTCACGTACATGACTTTCAGGCTACCTTGCTCCACCTTATGGGGATGGACCATGAACGCCTGACTTTTAAACATCAGGGAAGGCGTTATCGCTTGACTGATGTGCATGGAAATGTGGTCAAGGAGATATTGAGTTAGGGCAAGATGTGTTCTGGTGCTCTATTGCTGTTTTTCTGCGAACACCAGAACACGCTTGTTATTCTTCCAAACACTCCACTTCCACAAACCTCATTCTGGCATCCATTTTCAACATGCTATACGCATCGATCTTTTCAGCCAAATCATAATTTTCAAACTGATACTCGATGGTGTACTCTACGGTATCATAGTAAATGCTTTGAGGCTCTGATGCTCGTATGTCTCCTTGCTCTTTCATCCAATTCAGGAGTTCTTCGGAGAGTTCCTGTTTGATTTTTGCAAAAGCCGGATCAGCAGCAAGATTGTTCAATTGGAAAGGATCATCCTCAACTCTATATAATTCTTCTATCGGACGCTTGGCGAAAGTCAGATTGAAATAGTCAATTTTCCCTTCTTTCCCCTCAAGATTCATAACCAGGAATTTAGAAATGGAATTGTCCACATCTCCAAATTGCCCCACGGATCGATGAACTGTGGGATCACCTGCCGGCCAACGGTCAGGCATAAAGTTTCGAATGTATAAATACTCATGATTTCTAAGGCCACGCATCGGATAGCTTAGGTCGCCTTTTCGAACATTGGCATGTCGTTCTCTTTCCAATATGACCCGATCTTTTCCCATGATGCTTCCATCTGGCTGAATTAGATTTTTTCCTGAAAAAGACTCAGGAATATCCACTCCAGCTGCAGATAATATTGTAGGAGCAAAATCCACAAAGTTTACAAAATCATGTGCTACTGTACCTGCCTTAATTTCCCCGTCCCAGTAAATCGCCAGTGGCATGCGAGTTCCATAATCATATAAATTTGCTTTTGCTCGAGGGAATGGCATTCCATTGTCGCTGGTCATGATAATGAGGGTGTTTTCTAATTCGCCCTTCTCTTCAAGAAATCGGATGATCTGTCCACATTCCCTGTCAAAACGCTCAACCTCAAAATAATAATCCAGGATATCGTTTTGGACGCAAGCCAAAGCAGGCATAAATCCCGGAACCTCAACCAAGTCGGCTCGCATACCTGTTTTAACTCCCGTATTGGGTTCGTAGCGCCTATGCGGATCTGAGCTCCCAAACCAAAAAGAAAATGGACTGCCTTCTTCCTTTTGGGCATAGAATTCTTCAAAGCTATCGAAATCTTGCCCTGCCGGATTATGCTTGTATCCACTTTTCTTAAAATTGCCGGGTGCCCAGCCTTTTCTGGTCTTTCCACAGAAATAACCCGCATCTTCCAGACCATTTACCCAGGTTGGGAATTTTCCTGGAAAAACGGACCATAGATTTCCCCCTCCTTCATTTTGATGGGGATACCTTCCTGTCAAAATAGAGGCCCGTGAAGGGGAGCAAGAGGGACTGGCAGTATAGGCATGATGAAAGAGGGCTCCTTCTTTTGCTAAATGATCAAAAGTTGGGGTTTTGACCTGAGGATCACCTAGTATACCTGCATGTGGATAGGACCAGTCATCAGCAATAAGAAAAAGAATATTGGGTTGCTGCTTATTTGTTTCCTTTTCTTTTAGATTTTCGCTACATGAAAGGAAAAAAAATATAGGGATCAGGACATAAGGAAAGTAAGGCTTGAACATGACGTTTATAATAGTAGTTTAAGGAATATACAAATACAGGCAGTTTCCTCCCAAAATTCCCTTTTCCCTTTTAACTTGCTGATAAATATTCACTCATGTCTGCAAATTTCACCTCCTTTAAAGCCCCGATGCCCGGGATCATTGCCAGTATTCTTGTTCAAGTTGGAGATCGGATAAAGAAGGGAGATGCTCTTCTAGCCATCGAAGTTATGAAGATGGAGTCTGTGATCGTAGCAGATCAGGCAGGTATCGTAGATGCGATCCATGTGAATCAGGGAGAGGTAGTTGAGGATAAACAAGTGTTGCTTCGCTTGAAAATGTCAGATGAGGGAGAAGAGCAGGAGGAACATGGGGAAACAGGCAAACAAAAAGCTGAAAGAAAAGACCTGACTGAGTTAAAAGAACGGAAATATTTCACCCAGGATGAAGCTCGTCCTACAGCTATTGCAAAGCGGAAATCAAAAGGATTTCGAACTGCAAGAGAAAATATAGCGGACCTTTGTGAGGGAGCTGATTTCAGGGAATATGGTTCTCTGATTATTGCAGCTCAGAGAAGGAGGAGAAAAGAAGAGGAACTGATTGCCAATACCCCTGCTGATGGAATTATTACTGGTGTGGGTGGGGTAAACACCCATTTGTTTGGAGAAGAAGAAAGCCAGTGTATGATTCTGGCCTATGACTACACAGTTTTGGCAGGAACGCAGGGGATGTTTGGCCATAAAAAGACAGATCGAGTTCTGCATGTAGCTAAAGAGTCAGAAATCCCGGTGATACTCTTTGCAGAAGGTGGTGGGGGAAGACCTGGAGATACTGATTTTCAGGGAGTGGGCGGATTGGATGTGATGACTTTCGCTCTATTTGCCGGATTAAATGGGGTAGTGCCAAGGGTCACAATCGTGGCGGGCTATTGCTTTGCAGGAAATGCCGCTTTAGCGGGTTGTGCGGATGTGATTATAGCTACGGAGAACAGTTCGCTCGGAATGGGAGGTCCTGCCATGATAGAAGGAGGTGGCTTGGGCGTTTTTCATCCTAAAGAAGTTGGTCCTTCGGAAATACAGGATAAAAATGGAGTGATTGATGTGCTGGTGAAAGATGAAATAGAAGCAGTAGCTGCTGCGAAGAAATACCTCTCTTATTTTCAGGGAGAAATTAAAGACTGGGAAGCAGAGGAACAGGAGAAGTTGAGAGAGGCAATACCGGAAAATAGAAAACGGATATACGATATTCATGCCCTCATTCATACACTTGCAGATAAGGATTCTGTATTGGAGCTCAGACCCAACTTTGCTCCAGGCATGATTACGGCATTTATCCGTATCGAAGGCAAACCTCTGGGGCTAATCGCTAATAATCCTAAACATTTGGGTGGAGCTATTGATTCATTGACTGCTGATAAAGCCAGTCGCTTTATGCAGTTGTGCAATGTATTCGGCATTCCCATCCTCTCCCTTTGTGATACACCGGGATTTATGGTAGGTCCGGATGCAGAGAAAGGAGGAACCGTTCGCCATGCCAGCCGTATGTTTACCATTGGAGCTAAATTGGAGGTTCCGATTTTTACCATTGTGCTGAGGAAGGCCTATGGTTTGGGCTCGATGGCAATGGCAGGAGGCAGTATGCATGCGCCTTTCTTTTGTCTCTCATGGCCAACAGGTGAATTTGGAGGCATGGGACTGGAAGGAGCAGTCAGACTGGGATATAGGAAGGAACTTGAAGCCATTGAGGATCCAATCAAAAGGCAGGCGATGTATGAAAAAATGGTGGCAAAGGCTTATCGACATGGGAGAGCGATTAATACAGCTGCCTATTTAGAAATTGATGAAGTCATCGATCCCGCTGAATCCAGGAAGTGGATAGTCAAAGGCCTGGCATCCAACAGGAAGAAACAAAAGCCTGAAGGTCGAGGATTTGTTGATACCTGGTAGGGAATTTTTTCCCCCCAATAGCGGAGAATCCCTCAAATACCCGTAGCTTCGCAGCGGAATTTTCACTGAGATATGTTTGGAAGAAAAAGAGATAATTCGGAGAAGAAAGAAAGGCCCAAAATGAGCTGGGCAAGTTTCAAGGAGGGCTTGAAAGCATTTGAATTTATCAAACCCTATAAATGGTACTTCATTGGGGGATTGATCATGTTATTCATCTCAAGCAATCTCTTTATGATCTTCCCTTTCCTGATGGGTGATCTGGTTGATACAGCTGAAGGAAGAGGGATGTTGGGACTGAGCTTAAGTGAAATAGGATGGTTTTTATTGATTGCTTTACCAATCCAGGGCTTGATCTCCTATTTTCGCGTTATTCTGTTTGCCATTGTGAGTGAGAAAGCGATTGCGGATATGCGCAAGTCGATGTATAAGAAGTTAATCTCTTTGCCAATTACCTTTTTTGAAGAAAATAAAACGGGGGATTTGATTAGCCGAATCACCGCAGATATCTCCAAGCTTTTTGGTATATTTTCAGTTACCCTGGCCGAATTTCTTCGCCAGATTCTGACCCTGATCGTCGGAATTTTATTCCTCGCTATTACCACCCCCAAATTATCCTTAATCATGATCCTTACCATACCGGTTGTGGTCGTGAGTGGATTCTTTTTTGGGCGATATATTCGGAAGTATTCTAAATCCCGCCAGGAAAAATTGGCGGATTCAAACTCCATGCTTTCTGAAACGGTGCAATCTATCAGTATCGTTAAAGCTTATGCAAATGAGTGGTTCGAAATCCGTCGCTATTACAAGTCTATTTGGGAAGTTGTTGGGATCGGATTAAAGTATGCCAATGCCAGAGCCCTTTTTGCAGTCTTTATCATCAGCATATTTTTCGGCGCAATATTCTTCATCATCTGGCAAGGAGCAATTATGGTTCAGGACGGAACCATTACCTCAGGTCAATTGATCTCTTTCGTTACCTATACCTTTATCATTGGAGGCTCAATCGCCAGTTTAGGAAATTTTACCACAGAACTTTTTGGCGCGGTAGGAGCTACAGAGCGAGTACGGGAAATACTTAACACAGATAATGAAGTTGAACTGGGAGAAGATATTCCGATCAATCCCATTTCCATAAAAGGAAAAATCAGCTTTGAACATGTACAATTCCGCTACCCGACCCGGACGGATATTCCGGTTCTGCAGGGAGTCGATTTAGATATTCAAAGTGGACAGAAAGTAGCCCTGGTAGGTCCCAGTGGTGTAGGGAAATCCACCATTATCCAACTTTTACTTCAGTTTTATCCCATTCAGCAAGGAGATATAAAAGTGGATGGTAAAAGCATTTACGATTACGATCTTCGTGAGTTGAGAAATAAAATGGCTTTGGTGCCCCAGGATGTGATCCTGTTTGGGGGAACGATCAAAGAAAATATTCTGTATGGAAGGGAAGAAGCTACAGAAGAAGAAGTGATAGAAGCAGCCAAAAAATCCAATAGCTGGGAGTTTATTGAAAACTTTCCGGAAGGACTGGATACCTTGGTTGGCGAAAGGGGAGTCAAACTCTCCGGCGGGCAAAGGCAACGTATAGCCATTGCACGTGCGATTCTGAAAGATCCGGCAATCTTATTGTTAGATGAGGCTACCAGCGCCCTGGATGCAGAATCTGAAAAAATCGTGCAGGATGCCCTGGAAAAACTCATGGAAGGCAGAACCTCTATCATCATAGCTCACAGACTCAGTACCATCAAGGATGTAGACTGTATTTTTGTTTTGGATGAAGGTAAGATTGTTGAAAAAGGTCGGCATGAGGAGCTCCTGAATCTCCAGGATGGTGCCTATTCAAAACAGGCACATCTCGCAGGATTGAACTAGGATTAGCAAGCTAGATAAGGTCAAAAATTGACGGGATTTTCATGGTGATTGTCCCTAGCTTTATGTTATTTGCGTATTAATTGAGAAAGTAGCCAATAAATTTAACTATTCGCTCAAAAAACACGTTAGTATAAATAAAAACAAACAGCCAGCAATTAGCTATATGACATACTCCAGATATTTTACAGAAGAGCACCAAATGTTCAGAGAAGGTTTTCGTGAGTTTCTGAAGAGAGAAGTGGTGCCTTATATAGAGGAATGGGAAAAGACAGGGACTATAGATCGTTTTATATGGGAAAAGTTTGGGGAAATGGGATACTTCGGTATCGCTTATCCTGAAGCCTATGGCGGATTGGGATTGGACCTTTTCTACACGGTTATTTTCCTCGAAGAATTACAACGCATCAATAGTGGAGGCTTTGCAGCTGCTATGTGGGCCCATGCCTACCTCGCTATGCAACACCTCAATGCGGAAGGGGATGAAAGAATTAAAAGAGAATATCTGACTCCCAGCATAGAAGGAAAGAAAATTGGTTGTCTCTGTATTACAGAGCCTTTCGCTGGATCAGACGTAGGCGGCATGAGAACAACTGCGGTGAAGGAAGGAGATGAATATGTGATCAATGGTTCAAAAACCTTTATCACAAACGGGGTATATAGCGATTATCTCGTTGTTTCTGCGAAAACTAATCCTGAGCTGGGCGGCAAAGGCATCAGTATGTTCCTGATCGACAGAGATACTCCGGGTGTATCTGCCACCAAACTGGAAAAACTGGGATGGAGAGCTTCTGATACAGGAGAGATTTCTTTCTCTGACGTCCGCATCCCGGTAGAGAACCTCATGGGAGAGGAAAACAAAGGCTTTCTTTACCTCATGCAACATCTAGCCTTAGAACGCCTCATCATGGCCATTAACGCCTCTGCAAGATCGGAGTTTGCCCTGGAGTATGCCCTGGGATATATGGAAGAAAGAAAAGCCTTTGGGAAAAGCATCAATCAGTTCCAGGTTCTGCGACACAGGGTAGCTGAAATGGCTAGCCAGATTGAAATGCATAAGCAATTCAACTACCATGTTACTGAGCGATTGAATGAGGGAGAATATGTGGTGAAAGAAGCTACCATGGCCAAACTCAATAGCACCAAAATGGCGGATGAAGTCATATATAAATGCCTGCAAATGCTGGGCGGCTATGGTTACATGGAAGAATATCCGATGGCCCGCTTGTTCAGAGATAGTCGTCTGGGACCCATAGGTGGAGGTACTTCTGAGATTCTTTGTGAGATCATTGCCAAAATGGTGATTGATGGCAAAGAGTATAATGCGCCTATTCCAAAGAAAATGGAGCCTATGAGCTAGTTAGTAGACAATAAAAGATAAATATTGGGGATGAAAAGTATTGAATTACTTTTCATCCCCAATTTGTTTTCCTGCTTAATCCCTCTAAATTAGAATAACAAGATCCTTAGGATAGCTATTAAGGATTCTGGAAAAACTATACCCATGAAACTACTACTTCATTCTCTGTTTTCTCTCTGCCTATTAACAGGGTTCTCACTTTGCACATTTTCTCAAAACCAAATCCTAAGTTCCGGAGGAGATATCACAGGTCCTGGAGGTAGCCAAAGCTTCTCATTAGGCCAGCTAGGGTATAATAGTTTGTCAGCCGGCGATTTCAGTATCATAGAAGGCCTACAGCAACCTAAAGAAATTTCAGTCCTTGTATCTGTCTGGTTTGAAGAAGAAGGAATTGAAATTTACCCTAATCCCGCCCGAAATTATATCAAGCTAATTTATCCCGATCTGGATCAGGAGCGAAAAATTAGTCTGTTTTCTATGAAAGGCGAAAAACTCAGAACTACAATAATTAAAGAGTCGGAAAACCTGATTGATATTAAAGATCTAAGTCCCGGTCTTTATTTTCTACTCATTCAAAGCAAGGATAAAGTCTTGCATGCACATCAAATTATCATTGAATAAGCCTATATCTAATTTTTCTATAGACCCAGCTTTTCACACATAACAACACACTAATGAAAAAAATACTTCTCTCTATATCATTGACTTTTATTTGCCTGGGGATATTTGCTCAGGCCCCTAATAAAATGAGTTATCAAGCCGTTATGCGAGATAATGCGGGAAACTTATTGGGCTCACAGGCAATTGGAATGAAAGTGAGTATCCTTCAAGGAAGTACTACAGGTACAGCCGTTTACGAAGAAAGCCATTTGCCTACGACCAATATAAATGGATTGTTAAGTATTGAAATCGGAGCGGGAACATTGATAAGTGGGGATTTCAATACAATTGATTGGGGAAATGGGCCATTTTTTCTACAAACGGAATCCGATCCGGCTGGAGGTACTAATTATACAATCAACGGATCTAGTCAGATGATCAGTACGCCTTATGCTCTTTATGCAAACAAAGCTGCCAGCTCAGATATCGCGACCCTAGCCAATCGTGCAACTACCGCCGGCCAGGCAGATGTAGCCCTTACGGTAAATAAGACCAATTATCAGCCTTATTTGGCTGTACATTATATTATTGCGTTGCAGGGAACTTTTCCAAGTAGGACGGGCAATGATCCAGGGACAACACTTTTGGGGGAAATAAAATTATTTGGTGGAAATTTTGCACCGGGAGGTTGGGCCTTTTGCGAAGGTCAGCTATTGCCCATCAATTCAAATCAGGCTTTATTTTCTCTATTGGGAACGATTTATGGAGGAGACGGTCGTACAACTTTCGGACTGCCGGATTTGAGAGGGAGAGTAATAGTTGGTCCAGGCTCAGGACCTGGATTACCCAGTACAAGCGTAGGGCAAATAGGGGGGCAAATTGACCATTAGGAAAAAATGCAAAAAGGGCGTCATAGAAATATGACGCCCTTTTTGATTGTAATTTTTACTACCTAAAAGCAGAAATCCCGGTAATATCCATACCTGTAATGAGCAGGTGAATATCGTGGGTTCCTTCATAGGTAATCACAGATTCAAGATTCATCATATGGCGCATCATAGAATAATCTCCCGTAATGCCCATGCCTCCTAAAATCTGACGGGATTCTCTGGCGATTTCCAAAGCTCCGGCAACATTGTTCCGCTTGGCCATAGAAATCTGCTGCGTAGTTGCTTTCCCTTCATTCATCAGTTGTCCCAAACGATAGGCAAGCAATTGCATTTTGGTGATCTCAGTTACCATTTCGGCAAGCTTCTTTTGCTGCAATTGATAGCCCGCAATCGGCTTATCAAACTGGATTCTTTCTTTCGCATACCTCAAAGCGGTATAATAACAATCCATAGCAGCTCCAATGGCTCCCCAACTGATGCCGTATCGAGCTTTATCCAGGCAACCTAAAGGACCTTTCAATCCAATTACATTAGGCAGAAGATTCTCTTTGGGAACTTTTACATTATCAAAGACCAACTCACCGGTATGTGAAGCTCTCAAGGACCATTTGTTATCAATTTTTGGCGTGGAAAGGCCTTCCATTCCTCTTTCCAAAATCAACCCTTGAACTCTTCCGTTTTCATTTTTTGCCCATACCACAGCGATATCTGCAAATGGGGAATTGGAAATCCAGGTTTTGGAACCATTCAGGAGGTAATGATCTCCCATATCTCGGAAATTGCTGAGCATTCCTCCGGGATTTGAACCATGATCCGGCTCTGTCAATCCAAAACATCCCATAAGTTCACCACTGGCGAGCTTGGGAAGGTACTTTTGTTTTTGCTCCTCTGATCCGTATTTGTAAATCGGATACATAACAAGGGAACCTTGTACAGAAGCCATAGATCTGATGCCTGAATCCACTCTTTCAATCTCCTGCATGATGAGACCATAAGAAATTTCATCCAGCCCAGGACATCCATAAGATTCTGGCAATGAAGGACCAAAAAAGCCTTGTGCACCCATTTCCTGTACCAAATGAGTCGGACATTCGTTATTCTGTGCCCAGTCATTGATAAAGGGAGATATGTGAGTGTTCATCCAATCGCGGGTGCTGTTCCGGATCAAAATATACTCTTCTGAGAGCAAGTCGTCGAGCATATAATAATCTGGAGCTTCGAAGGGATGAGCGGTCTTACTACTATTTTTTTCTTTGGCGATCATATTCACGTATCTTTGTTTCTCGGGAACCTCAAAGTTCGCACTTTTGGCGTTGATTCCCAAGACTGGTGTAAGGAGAAAAGATTTATGAGTAGAGCGAGAAAGATTCATTTCCTCCGGAAGCTAAAAAGTGTCCGCTATCTAAAAAGAACAGGTCTGGTGTTGCTGTATGTTGCGCTCCTGAGCCTGATCATGCCGCGTAATTTCAGATTACAGTACCAGTATCAGGTTGGCAAAAGTTGGGTGGAAGAAGATCTGCAGGCGGCTTATGACTATTCTATTTTTAAAGATCCGGATAGCCTGGAGTTCGAAAGGCAGATTATCGCTGCTGAGGTTCCGGATATTTATGTAAAAGAAAGTCGGGAACTGCAGGAGCAAAGGGTTTTTGAGAATCTCAATGCCTTTTTTGAAAAGGCAGAAATTTATCAAAACACCAATAAAAACTCTGGCAATCCTCAACGAATTCTGGATGAATTAAATACCTTATTTCCGGATCAGAAGCTTGCTGACCTAAATCCAATCATAACAGATACTGCCAAGCGGGCGGTATTCTGGAACCGAGCAAGTGAGCTGTCTAAAAAGCTTTATAATGAAGTATATATCCGGGACACTCGCCTGGATACTGCAGGCACTATAATTTCTTTGCGAACAGCGGCAGCAAGAGAAGACCAAATTTCAGTAAATCGAGTGCTGAAATCAGAAACAGAACTTCTTGCCAAAGTACAAGCTCAGGGTCTGGACTTGAGTAAGGGACAGGATCGATTGCTGGCTTCTGCTTTTTCCCTTTACCTGAACCCCAATTTCTATTTCGATGCTGACCTCACCCGTATCGCTAAAGAGGCCAGAAGTAAGCTGGTTTCGCCTACCAAAGGAATTGTAAGTAAAGGAGACCTCATTGTCAAAAAAGGAGAGCTTGTTGATAATGATATTGCCGAAAAAATAAGTTCACTTATCCGGGAAGAAGAAACCCGCTTTGGTAGCAAAAGTCGGGGCTGGCTGATCTTTGGACAGTTTATGGTTGTGGTCATGATCACCTCCATATTACTTGCTTTCCTTCAGATCAATCGCCCAAGAATCTATTTTGATTTGTCTAAACTGGGACTGGTACTTACGACTCTTTTCATTGTGGTGCTGACTATGGTGGTGAGTAGTAAATTAAATGTGATCACGGATCAGTTGACGGATTTATTGGGACCCAATCTAAATCTGACCTATATCTATATGGCTCCAGCCTGTGCGGTTGCTATATTTATGCTCAATTTCTTTGGTACCCGAACTGCTTATGTCAGCAATATTCTGGTTGCTCTTTATGGCGGAGTTCTTATACAGCAAAGCCTTGAATTTGTTTTTGTTCAGATCATAGCGGGTACTGTGGCGGTCTATAGCTTACGAAATTTGAGAGAAAGGGAAGAGTTTTTCTTTACCCTGGGATATATTCTGATCGCCTATACACTTTCCTATTTCGCTTTCAACCTCTTTAGCAAAGGAAGCTGGGCAGGTACCTCTCCTCAAACCATTTTGCTTTTCCTGATCAATGTGGTTTTTACGGTGATTGCCTATAACCTCATTTATATATTCGAGCAGTTATTCAAGCAAACTTCGGATATCACCTTCCTGGAATTACTGGATACCAATCATCCTTTATTGAAAGAACTTTCCCGAAAAGTACCGGGAACCTTTCAGCATAGCCTTCAGGTAGCTTCTATTGCGGAGGCTACTATAAATGAGATTGGGGGGAATGCGCTCCTCATTCATGTTGCCGCTTTATACCATGATATCGGTAAGCTCACCAATCACAAATACTTCATTGAGAATATGTCCGAGGAAGAAAAGAGAGCCAATCCTCATGACAAGATCAATTGTAAAGAAAGCGCACGTATCATTATTGGGCATGTTACCGAAGGCATACGGATCGCAAAGGAAAACCACCTGCCAAAAGAAATCATCCAATTTATAGAATCGCATCATGGCACAACCCGGGTAGAGTTTTTCTATCGACAGTTTCTGGAAGAAGAAAGATGCAAGGAACCTGAAGGAGAAGAAATGTTCCGCTATCCCGGCCCTTTACCAACCAGTAAAGAGATGGCTGTTCTTATGATTGCCGATTCTATAGAAGCTGCTTCCCGATCGATTCCGGACCCTACTCCTGAAAAACTAGAGCAGTTGGTCAATACCATCATCGACTATAAGATCAAATTCAATCAGTTGGATAATTCAAACCTGACCTTCAAGGATTTGAAGATTATCAGAGAAGTTTGTTTGAGACAGTTGTTGAGTATTTACCATGCCCGGATCAAATATCCTGAGCAACAGCCGTATTAAGGTGATTGAATATTTTCTTTCCATATCCTGAGATTACTTTTCATTTTCTCCCAGGAGATGCGATTCATGGCCGTCTTTTTTGTCAGCTTTTTAAAAGCTCTTTCGTCTATTTCTTCCCAATCTTCCGCCGTCCAGGTCTGATAACCTTTGGGGCTAAATTCTTCGCCTTCATGCACTTTTGAAAATCTATTCCAGGGACAGACTTCCTGACAGATATCACAACCATACATCCAGCCTTCCATTTTGTCCTGGTATTCGCTATCAGTTTCTTCTCTCAACTCTATGGTCAGATATGAGATGCATTTATTGGCGTCGATTTGATAAGGACTCAGAGCTTCTGTAGGACAAGCATCTATACAGCGCGTGCAGGTTCCACAATAGTCTTTTATCGGTCCATCATATTCCAGTTCCAAATCCAAAATGATTTCTCCTATAAAAAACCAGGAGCCTTTCTGCGGACTGATCAAATTGGTGTGCTTGCCAATCCAACCCAGACCGGAACGTTTTGCCCAGGCTTTATCCAGTACGGGAGCAGAATCAACAAAAACCCGTCCGGGAATTTCAGCATCCATCCAATTATGAATTTGTTTGAAAAGTTCATAAAGTTTCCTTTTCAGTACTTTATGATAATCTTCTCCCCAGGCATAACGGGAGATCTTGGGAACACCTTTTTGAAAATTTGGTGCTTTGGGATAATAGTTGTGGATGACGCTAATTACAGATTTTGCGCCGGGTACCAATAATCTGGGATCCAGTCTTTTATCGAAATAGTTCTCCATATACTGCATTTTTCCATTCAGATTGCCCTTCAACCATTTTTCGAGATCAGAGGCTTCTTCTTCCAGAAATTCAGCTTTGGAGATTCCCAGCATATCAAAACCCAGTTCTTCACCGAACTTTTTAATTTGAAAACTGAGTTTTTTTCTATCCATGTAATAAAAATTGCGTAGGCGGTACTGGAATTCAATCTACAAATATATACTTTAGGGCATCAAATCAATGAAAACAGGGTATGTTAAAGGGTAAAAGGTTTTTCTTACTGCTCCTTCTCGCTTGCTTCCTCTCACATCCATTATTTGGGCAAGAAAAAGAATTTGATTTTCCCCCTGGAAAAAAAGGCGTGGAAGAAATGCTTCAATTTATCTTGACAGCATCAAATAAGGAAAGGAAAGCCCTCTCTGCCTGGTTGCGCCCCGATCTAACAGACTGTGAAGCTGTCTTTGATGAACGAATCGCAAGTCGGGTATATAAATACCAAAGAAGATTGAAACGCGAAGTAAACCTGGTCATTCGCCCCCTATTAAAAGATCAGACCGAATATGTTTTCTGGGGCGCAAATCAGGAAGCAATTTCAAACTACACCAGTTCAGATGCCCGCAACTTTCCCGGTGGTTATCGGGAACTGGCCGACTATATGAATCCCAATTTTGAATTTTACAGATTCAAATTCATCCAGCCTGGAAGGAAATTGGGCAGCGCCTATGATGTGCTGGTTTATGTAAATAATAAATGGTGCATTATACACCGACCCTGGGTAGTGATACTGCATTAGGGGAGGAAAGTGTTCTTGTGTTCTGGTGTTTTGATTGGGGAGTTGATTTCGGATATGAACCACAGTAATAACCACAACACTTCAACACTACAACACTACAACACTAAAACACATTTTTCCCCAACCTCCATAGGGGATATCCTCCATCCCTCTGTCTTTATCTCAAAATCGAGATATGAGATACCTATTATTCCTTGTATCCCTAAGCTTTAGTTTACAGATACATGCACAAAAAGGCCCGGCAAATTCATTTGCATTGGGTTATTATTCGGCCTACGGCTATCAGCCGGGTTTAATCATAAAGGCTGAAAGAAGCTATTTTAGAAGCACAGGAGTCAATTACGGCAAGAAATCAAAGAAAATTCATCCCTTCCTTTCCCTGGAACTGGGGACTTATGCTCATTTCCAAAACAACCTCTACCTGAATACCAGCTTTTCGGCTGGATTGCGAAGAAGCGGAAAAAAGGGAAAATCTATTAGCCTTTTTGCCAGTATGGGGCTTATGCGCACCCAACACCTGATCAGTACCTACCAATTGGATGAAAGTGGCAATCTGAATACAGTTAGAGGAGCTGGGAATTGGTCAGCACTGCCTGGCTTTGGCTTAGGAATCGGTGGTCCTTCTCCGGTCAATAGAGAAAAGCGGCTGATTCCCTATGCAACATTCCGCACCCAGGTACAAATGCCCTATAATGACAGTTTTTTGCTGCACCCTATGCTTGAATTGGGCTTCTATTTCAACAAATAAATCGAGAAAATCATGAACGTAAATCGAATATATAAAGGAGTCATATTCCTACTTGTTAGCCTTAGTTTTTTTGCTTGCAATGAAGTGATTGAACCGGATACAGACGAACGTTTTTTCTTTCGCCATAAAGGAGCTGATCTGGCTATCCAGGTAGATGGGAATATTTCGAGTGATGTATTTGTTCTACTCTTGCATGGAGGTCCGGGAGGGAGTGGGCACGAATACAATACTGGAATTTATTCAGAGCTTTTGGAAGAGAAATATGCCATGGTGTATTTAGATCAAAGAGGGCAGGGGGCATCCCAGGGATCTTATGATAGTGGGGAGTTGAGCCTGCAACTTTTTTCGGATGATATAGCAGCCGTTGCTCAGATGTTGAAGAAAAAATATGGAGAGAATATCAGTTTGTTTCTGGCAGGACATAGTTGGGGTGGTTTGACGGGAAGCCATGCTTTAGTCAATACCGATGTACAGGCAAATTTGAAAGGATGGATGGAATGGGATGGTGCGCATGATATTCCTTTGCTAAATCGCTATGCCATTAGCATGTTTCATAAATACGCCAAAGAAGAAATTGAAAAGGGAAATTTTGTGTCGGAATGGCAGGAAATTCTGGACTTTGTAGAAGGAATAGATAGCCTGAATGTGAGTATGGAAGATGGAGGCCAGATCAATTCCTTTGGCTTTGATGCCGAATCATATTTAGTACAAGGATCAGATTCCGGGGCAACAGAAAATCCCAGAAAATGGGCCTTTTTGAGTTCACCTATTGCTCCGGCAGCTATGTTGAGTGGAAATATTACCGCTGGGGGAATTCAGGCAGAAACTGAAGCGGCAAGCTTAACTTCAGAATTGGGGAAAATTCAAATTCCTTCCCTTTTCCTCTCTGGTAAATATGACTTTGTGGTGCCTCCACGTTTGGCACAATCCGCTTTTGAAAGAGTAGGTACTACGGAAAAGGAGATTCATATTCTCAATAATTCGGGTCATAGTCCTATGGATACGGAAGCGATTGCTTTTGTGCAGCTTGTTTCCTCATTCATAGAAAAGTATAAGTAGATCTTTTTCGGGGAAATGTCTTGTGAATAGCAAGTAAGGGATGTATCATGGCTTAGCTTTGACCCAAAATATTCACACGCATTTTATGAAATCTCTGAAACTGAGCTTTGAAAATAGAAATGGTCTGCAGCTTTCAGCCAGCCTTGACCTTCCCTTAGGCGAAAAACCTAAAGCCTATGCAGTATTTGCTCATTGTTTTACTTGTGGCAAAAACCTGAGAGGAGAAAGAAATATAAGCCTGGCATTAACTCAGGAGGGCTTTGCTGTTTTTCGTTTTGATTTTACCGGTTTGGGGCAAAGTGAAGGAGAGTTTTATAAAACCAATTTTTCCAGTAATGTTAAAGACCTGGAAGATGCGGCAAGCTTTCTGGCGAAAAATTATGAAGCCCCTCAACTGATCATTGGACATTCTTTGGGAGGAGCAGCTTCTTTAATGGCTGCCAGTAGATTGGATTTTGTAAAAGCTGTTGCAACGGTAGGAGCGCCTGCTGAACCTGCCCATGTGGCTCATCTTTTTCAAGCCATTGAAGATAGAATTAGCCAGGAGGGAGAAGCACAAGTCCATATTGGGGGCAGACCCTTCTTAATTCAAAGACATTTCCTCGAAGATATCCAGCAAACGGATTTGGGAAGCGTGATCAAAAGTTTGAGAAAGCCTCTACTGGTCATGCATTCACCTCAGGATACAGTAGTAGGGATCGAAAATGCGCAGAAGATTTATTCGCAGGCCTGGCATCCCAAAAGCTTTGTTTCTTTAGATGGCGCAGATCATTTGTTGTTGAAAAAGGAAGATTCCCTTTATACAGGGAAAACCATTGCTGCATGGGCTGCCAGATATATTGATCTGGAGGAGAAAGAACCCTTATTAACTAATAAGCAAGCAGCTGTCAGAACAGGGCCGATAGGCTATACTACGGAAGTTCGAACCGGGAAACATAGTTTTATAGCGGATGAGCCAGCAAGTGTAGGAGGAGCTGACCTTGGGCCTTCTCCCTATGATCTCTTAGTAGCTGCCTTAGGGACCTGTACAAGTATGACATTGCGAATGTATGCAGATCGCAAGGGCTGGGATTTGCAAGAGGTACGTGTTCACCTGCAACATAGCAAGGAGCATTGCCAGGATTGTGGGGATTCAGAAAATCCCAAAAGTAAGATCGATACGATTGAAAGAGTCCTGGAACTGGAAGGAGATTTGGATGAAAAGCAAAGGGCTCGTTTAGTTGAAATTGCAGATCGTTGTCCGGTTCATCGAACACTTCATTCTGAAATCAAAGTCAATACAACTTTGGCAGGTTAGTCTGTTACTTTTCTGAGATTTTGTTAGATTTCCTTTATGGAAACTACTAGCAAGACTGCATGTGCCAATTGTAGTACCCATTTGAATGGTCCTGTATGTCATAATTGCGGACAAAAACATATTCGTAGCAGATGGACCCTTTCTTTATTGGTAGAGCAATTTTTTAGCCAGCTGACCAATATAGAATCAGGATTCATTTATACCCTTCAAAGCCTTCTAGGCAAGCCCGGAGAGCTTATCAATGATTATTGGAGAGGCCGGACCAAAATCTATTACAATCCATTTCGATTTCTAATTATCCTCCTGGGATTCAACCTGCTTGTGGGCTTTCTTATTGGGATCGATGACCTGATGCAAGCAACTTTCCAGCCCGAGGAACTGGAAGCGCAAATGGGGAGTAGCAATGTGAGTGAGGCCGATATGAAATTTGATAGCTGGCTTAATGTCCTGGTACTCCTATTATTGCCTGTCAATGCACTTAGTAGTCGATGGCTATTTGGAAAGGCCGGAAAAAACTACGGAGAGCACCTTATAGTGAATGCCTACTGTATGGGACAGCAGGCATTCCTCAGTTCAATTTTTATGGTGATTGCTTATGTCTTTCCTGTACTTTTTCTCGCTTTTCTTCCGACAAACTTTATCCTGGGTTTTGTATACAATGGCTACGTATTTTCTCAGACTTTTGGAGAGGGAAAGCTAAAGACGTATGCCAAAGCATTGGTACAAGGGATCATCGGAATCCTGGTTTTCCTGGCGCTGGTGGTGATATTCTCTTTTCTTGCCTTATTCTTTACCCTAAAAGCCTAGCTTAGTGCTGAATGACCAATTTCTGGTTATTGGCTATTTCTCCATTGCTAAGTCTGAGATTATAAACCCCAGGCGAAAGATGTCTCAGGTTGAAAATGAGTCTATGGATGCCCGGGACTCTTTGTCCACTAAAAAGCCTTTCGACCAGTTTTCCCTGTATATCGAATATCTCGCCTTGAATATTTTCACTGCTATCCAGTTCGAAATTTAGATTCAATAGATTGCTTACAGGATTGGGATATACTTGAAGGGAAAAGGCTTCCAGGTCATCCACATTGACAAAGGTCTCAATTAGACTTCTTTGAAAGGCACCATTTCCATGAGTGGCCGCCCTTAATTTTCGATTGCTGGGCGAGATTTTTAAATCAAATATCATGGTCGCATCAAACAATCCCTCCATATAAGGCTCCCAGCTATTGCCAGCATTAGTTGATACGAATACCCCCAAATCATTTCCCACATAGATATGGGCTGGGAAAAGGGGATCAACTTCAATGGCATTTGCAGGTACGTCAGGCAAGTTTCCGCTGATGTCATTCCAGTTTTGTCCATAATCAGTCGTTTTGAAAACATGCCCTGTACCAAAGCCCGAAAAGGCGATATAGGCGGTGGCATCATCGGTGGGATCTACCCGTATATCCATAGGAAATCTATCTGGCAGATTTGCTGTAACATCCGTCCAGCTTGCTCCATCATTTTGAGTTACATAGACATTTCCTCGACTTCCACCAAAGAGGCTGGTAGGGGCAGATGCAGCATAAACAACACTGCTACTTTGGGTAGATACATCCAGGCTCAGAATGGGATTTACAACTTGAGGGAAATTCGATGTCGAAGTTGCCGACCAATTTACTCCTCCATTTTCACTTCTATAAACTCTTCCTCTTCCTGCATATACAACATTGGGATTGCTGGGAGCAATAACAAAAGGGGCGATAAAGGAAGTATTTTCATTGTCGACGGGAGGTGCAACATAATCAAAATTGTCAGAACGGTCTGGCGAACGGAACATATTGAGGTTCTGGTAAGATATGTAGTTGATCTGGTCATTACTTTGGTTGATTGCAGTCCAGGAACCATCTCCTCCAAATACCCTTCGCCAACGAGGAGTTCCCGTCCATTGAATAGTTCCATTATCCTGAAGACCTCCTAAACTATAAACAGAATCCTGCCAGGAATTGGAGAAACCATTGTAAAACTGTACCGTTTGGTAACCCCCATTTATGGATTGAAAGCTCTGTCCTCCATTTGTCGTTCTATGAATACCTCCATCATTAGCTACATACCAAACATTGGTATCTACAGGATGGTAGATGACGTCATGGGCATCTGAGTGAACCTGGTCTCCGGGAGCATCCGGGCCTCCAATTGGAGGATTTGAAAAGCCAACTCCCCCTCGGGTAAGTGAATCTAAAAAGGCACCAGAATTATTGGATTTCCAAACAGTGATTCCAACAATCGCCAGTTTATTCTCATCTAATGGATTGACCGCCAAATCATGGGCAAACCATCCCTGCCAAAGAGAATAATCTTTGGTTCCGGTAATGTTCCATTGATTTCCAAAGTCAGTGGATTTGCAAATCCAGGAAGCTCCATCACTAAAGCCAAAACCATTTCCAATACTGGCATATACTGTCTCAGGATTTGAAGGGGCATATTCCAGTTGAATTTTGCCTGAAAAATTAGGCGGTAAACCACTAGTCAGCTGTACCCAATTGTTTCCGCCATTGATACTCTTATAAATACCAAAGCCGGGAGATTGAAAATTCCCACAGCCGGCCAGGACAAGTTCATCATTATCTGGATGAATGATTAAAGAATTAGCCATTAACACATTGAGAACCTGACTCCAGTTTTGACCTGCATCGGTACTTTTGTATACCCCTTTTGTTGTGGCTGCATAAACGATATTAGGATTTTGCTGAGAAATCTTGATGTCCCAAATTCCTTCATTCTGTTGGTAGCTCCAATCAAGGCTCATACTCCAGCTATTCCCACCATCTGTGGATTTTAGTATGCCCATGCCATAACTTCCTCGAGTAGATCTATAAGCTGCCCCGGTACCTGCTGCCTCATAGTTATAGACTTCTCCTGTGCCAATGTATAGGGTCATGGAGTCTTCGGGATTGAAGGTAATAGCGGAAACCCCCAGGACTGGAAAACCAGTGGGGACATATTCCCATGCAGCTTCTCCCACTCCTCCGGTAGTGCTTTTCCATAAACCTCCACTGGCTGAACCTGCAAAAAGGGTGTTGGGGTTTTGAGGATTGAATACCATTTTGAGCGTCCTTCCTGAAATATTTAGCGGACCTAAAGCCTCCCAGGGAGCTACGTCAAAATTCTTGGTCCGATTGGAAGGGTCTTTTTGTAAGCGAGCCCAGGCATCAAAGTGGGCCTTTGCCGGTAAACGCGTATCCGGATAGGTTCTGGACATTCCAAAGAAATCAAGTGCCTGATAGGCTCCTGATACCTTTTTGTCTACTTTTTCATTGGGGAATTGTTGCTCTGGGTAAGCTAAATAGATGCATAGCGCGAATCCAGCGACAAGCGCAAGCAGAGATAGTGCTTTGGACATGATCGTTTTGTTAGGTTAGAAGTACACCTATAGGTGTAGTAAGAACCTAATCATCCTATCATTGCGCTATCTTTTTACGAAATCTGCTTTGTATTCAAAGGCATCCTCATCCGTGATGATGGCTTGATAGTTACCACTTTCCAGGCTGCTAATGTTTAACTGTATGCCTCTACCGGCTTCAAGCTCCATGAAGCCATAAGTTTTTACCGCATCTCCTGCCTCATCCCTGATGGCTACTCTTACTCTCTGAGTTTTATCTATATCCAGGAGTATGTGAAGTCGATCGCTAACAGAAGAGTTTTTAATTCTCATGAACGGGACATCCGGACTGTTAGCTAAACGGGCGACAGCTGCAGATCGAAGTTTAAAATTACCGATGGAAGACCAGGGACCTGTAGAGCTATTGAAATGAGCTTTAACTCTATAGATATATCTCAGGCCCGGGCGGACATTTGGGATTTGGATTTGGGTACTGCTAACCAATTGAGAGCGGATACCCTTTCGGCCCGCTATTTTGTATTGTACTTTATAACTGACAGCTCCATTTACGGGAGCCCAGCTAATTTTTACCTGACTATTTCCTATTTGTTGACTTCCCAGTCCTTTAGGAGCTTTGGATGCTGTAGGAGTGCCAATGTCGCAACCTTCTGTTTTGAAAATATAAGAAGGGGAGAAGCTACTCTTTTTACTTCCCATTACACTGGCCAATTGGAACTCATATTCGGTACAGGATCTTAGACCTGTCGCATTTACGTAGGTTTTTTCAAACTTTCTTGGGGTCCATTTGCTGTTTCCCTTTCTTCGCATCCTTGCCAGATATTCATCGGCAAGATCAACTTCTGTCCAGCTCAGAAAAGCGGAACTTTTGCTGACATCTGCTACATTCAATTCATCCGGGAAATCCAGGCTTACGACTGGAGCTTCAGGCAGAACTTCTGGCTGCTTGTCTATTGCCTTTGAGTTCATGAGTGAATGTCTCTGACCTCCAAGGGCAAAGAGTGCACGCATTCTGTCTGCCTGGCCTTTGGTAAAAAGATTCATACAGACATCATCGGTATAATCCATGAAGTTTTGGGTCATGTTTACCGATCCACAAGAAGAATGTCCGAAGGAGCAACCTTGATTCGGGGCATCTGCTGCTGGCGTATCTGAAACATGATCATCCACTCCACAAGGACCGTCGCCCCAGATGTGTCTGAGGTTTAACCAGTGTCCTACTTCATGTGTGGTAGTTCTGCCGAGGTTGAAAGGAGCCTTTAAGTTTCCTATAGTACCAAAAAACTTATATCCAATAACTACTCCATCTGTTTCTGAAGGGCCTCCGGGAAATTGACTATATCCAAGGATACCCAATCCCAGGTTACAAACCCAGATGTTGAGATATTGGTCAGTGGGCCAGGGATCAACGCCGCCCATGGCCTCATACTTTACGTCATTATCATTGGTATAAAAGGAAGCTTTATAGGTTTTCTTTCGGGTGATGCCCGAAGTTGGATTTCCTTGAGGATCTCTATCTGCGAGCTGAAAGCGGATGCCGGTACTGGCAGCTACCGAACGGAAAATGGCAGGGGTCTGATCTCTATCCGTGTTCCGTCTTTGAAAGTCGTCATTTAGGACTTTTAACTGAGATTTGATTTGTGCATCGCTGATGTTTTGTTCCTGGTTTAAATACACTACATGAACAACAACAGGAATTACGATTTCACCCTGAACCCTTGCGATGCTGGATTTTACATTTTCCTTGGTTTGATCTTCAACTGCCCGAAGCCTGTACCTGAGGTTAGGATTGGACTTCATCATGTTGTCCATATACTCACTGGTGCCACAGGTTCGTTGAGCCTGCACAGGAGAAAATGAAAATATACTAATAGCTAAAAGCAGCAAGAAACTGCAGATCCCGGACCCTCGGTGCTTGGAACAATGGTAAAGTATCATGGCAAAGGTTTATGTAGCGATGATTCCAAAGACTAAACAAACGGCTCGCATACATTAAGGCAATGCTTGTTTTATGTATGCAAAAATTCAGGGTATATATAAATCTATAGGCCGGGATTTTTAAGGTTTGTAAATCTTAGAAACACTTTGTTTCTAAGGACGACATTTTTAGTAAAGAGTTGCAGAATCTTCCTTTACCATTTCCGAAAAAGAAGATTCTGCATGAGTTTTTTATTTCTTCTTATACTTGATCGTATTGTCTAAAATAGAAGGATCATCCAAGAGGTCCAAGAACTTAGCTTTAACCGTGATGGTTTTGTTACCATTAGAGTAGGATGCTTCTTTATTCGTTGATTTCTTGATTTTTCCAGGGAAGTTATAGATGGTAGTATAAGTTGCATCTCCCATCATCATTTCCATCATCTCCATGGCTTGAGCCATTTCTTCATCTTGTTCAGCGGCTTCTTCAGAACTTTGGCTTCTGGAAAAGAGGCCTTTTTTTCCACTGAATTCAGGCTGAGTCATTCCAAATGGATTATCGATTCCGCCTCCTTCTCCATTATCTTTTAATGCAGAACTAAGGGTAGTAAAATCCCTGAAATTATAACTCATGGTAAATACTCCCCCTTCGAGACTTTGAGAAGCATTGCTGATTCCGTCTTTTTCATTGAGAGCATCGATAGCCGCCTGCATTTCATCAGTGGCTCCTTGCGAATCAGCCATCGCCTGCAAAATATCGTCTTCAGTCATCCCTTCTTCTTTTACAGAATCGGGAGCCATAGCCATGATCATTTTCACTGCCTCTGTCATGTCCATTCTTACTTCATACATACCAGAGCCATCCGTATTGATGGTGATTTCCTCTTCTATGTCCAGGCAACTCATCATGCTCAATAAGCATGTGGACAAGAGGTAGATAAAAATTCGTTTCATTTGTGGTTCAATGTTTTAATGAATTGCTAATTATAAGTGTACAAGGATAGACAATCCCCTATGCCAAAACAAATTAGGGTTTGTATTTTAATTTACCCCCAACAATAGTGCCCATAATCTTAGTTTCCAGAATTTTATCATCGGCTACTTTCATCAAATCCTGGGACAAAATTGTGAAGTCTGCAAACTTTCCTTTTTCTATTGATCCTTTTTGATTTTCCTGAAAAGCTCCATAAGCTGCATCGAGGGTATAACTCCTTAGAGCTTGCTCACGGCTCATTTTTTGATTGGCTTCATATCCTTCTTCAGGAGTTCCTGCCAGAGTTCTCCGGGTAACGGATGCATAGAAACTGGCGATAGGGCTCACAGGTTCAACTGGTGAATCCGTACCATTGATCACAACTGCACCGGATTGTAGCAGCTTTTGCCAAACATAAGCTCCATCTATAATGCGTTTCTCACCAAGTCTATCTATCGCCCAGGGCCTGTCTGAAGACATATGAATTCCCTGCATAGAAGCTATTACGCCTAGTTCTGCGAAACGAGGTATATCTTCCAAATCCAAATGTTGGGCATGCTCAATTCGGAAGCGGTGCTCTTTATTCGGATCACTATGTGCTTTGATCGCTTTTTCAAATTGATTGAGCACCTCCTGATTGGCTTTATCTCCGATTGCGTGAACACAAACCTGGAAATCATGTTCCAGTCCTTTCACTGCAATTCCATGCATTTGTTCCAAAGGCATGATAGGATTACCAACATGACCTTTTCTATCAGAGTACTCTTCCAATAACCAGGCGCCTCTGGATCCCAGGGCTCCATCAGAATAGAGTTTAATTCCCCCAACACTTACATAATCATCTTTTACTGGCCCTTTTTTATACCAGTCTTCCAGAAGATCTGCATTGCCACCACTCAGCATGACCCAAATTCTTACATCCATTTTACCTTCTTCTTTAAAGGAATTGTATAAATCAATAGTCGCCTGCCCGGCACCTGCGTCATGAAAACTGGTGATTCCATTTGCCAAACATTCTTCTATAGCAAGCTCCAATGCCTGGCGAGCTCTTTCAGGAGTTGTTTCGGGAATATGTTTCTGAATCAGACCTCCAGCTCTTTCACTGAAAACACCCGTAGGTTTGCCGTCTGGATGAAGGATGATTTCTCCATCTTCTCCATCGTATTTCTGAGCATTTTTTATCCCGGCAATTTCCATAGCCTTTGCATTAGCAAATGAAGCATGTCCACTGGCGTGGGTAAGAAATACAGGATGATCCGGAGAGACAGCACTTAGTGCCTCATGGCTTTGGTAACCCTTTACCATAGTCGCAGGTGCTGGGGTCCATTTGCTTTGGTGCCAACCTCTTCCTAGTATCCATTCTCCTTTTGGGGTGTTTTTTACAGCTTCAGCTACTTTAGCAACCAATTCATCATAATTAGCTACCTGAGTCAAATCAAGGCTTAGCTTACCATAACCAATTCCCATCATGTGGGCGTGGCTTTCAATCAAGCCGGGAAGCATGGTGTTTCCATCCAAATCCATCATTTCAGTAGAAGGAGCTTTTAATTCTTCAGCTCCCTTCATATCTCCTACATAAATGATTTCTCCATCCCGACTAGCTACAGCTTCGGCTGTGGGTTGATTTTCATCCATGGTATAAATAGGCCCATTATAAATGATCATATCAGCCATTTGGGTATCCTTTTGGGGACCCTCACAGGAAATGACAAATAAGAGACCTATACTTAGGGATAGTAGTCTTAGTTTCATAGCATTAATTAGTGTGTTTATCTTTGGAGCCATTCACTCCTTTTAAATTACTTAGCAAGATACTTTTTTATCATTCAATGTCCTGAAATGTGAGAAAAATCACCGAAATTGCTAAGCTAATTTTAGCCTGATCTCAATTAATACTTCTGTTTATGGGAATTTTGTTTGACAATTTTTCAGAGTGGAAATCTTATGCCCAATTGCATGACACTGCTATTTGGAGACCTGTGATGGAATATGAAGTGGAGCAAAGAGGAAAATCAGAGGAAGAAATCTGGGAAAAACTAGCCCAGGCTTATGCAGTAATGAAAGATGCTGTACAGACAGGACTTTCTGAGGATATGCGCTCAATAAGCGGCATGATCAATAATGGAGCAAAAAAAGTGAGAGATTGTGAAATAGAGGTCTTGGGGAAAGAATTTAAACAATTGCTTTCATATACTATGGCTGCTAAAGAAGTCAATTCCTGTATGGGCCGGATCGTAGCTGCTCCTACAGCTGGAGCAAGTGGGATTATGCCGGGAGTATTGACCATGGTAGAGGAGCTGCACGATATTCCCAAGCGGAGATTATTGGAAAGCATGTTGGTCTCTGCAGGTATTGCTTTGATTATTGAGCAAAGAGCATCCATTGCAGGTGCGGTTGGGGGCTGTCAGGCGGAAACGGGTACAGCTGCAGCTATGGGAGCTGGGGCCATAGTCTATTGTCTGGGAGGTGATATTAATCAGGTCTTTGAATCTGTGGCAATCACAATTATGAATATGTTGGGTCTGATTTGCGATCCCGTAGCGGGCCTGGTTGAGATACCCTGTGTCAAAAGAAATGGATCTGCCAGTGTGATTGCTTTTGCTTCTGCGCAAATGGCACTAGCCGGTGATTCTGCGGTTATACCCGTGGATGAGGTCATTGACGCAATGGGAGAAGTAGGAGCTTCTATGGAAGAAAAGTACAAAGAAACAGCTCTGGGAGGCATTGCTGACACACCAACTGCGCGAGAAATAGAAGCACGGGTTCTGATTCAGGAGGCAGAAGAGACCGAACAGGAGGAAGATTTATAATCTCGTGCCCGAAATTTACAAATCTTGGTATAAGCTTTGTACTTTTGCTTTGGAACCTGATGATTGGGGCTCATTTACCGTTCCTTAACATTCACTAGAAAAAAACCGCATTCATGAAACGTATTAGCAGTTTGTTAGTTCTCATTTTGCTAAGCTCTACTTTTCTCCATGCTGAAAAAATCATTGGAGATTTAGATTTTACCAAAGGCGATTGGGCTATGGTCGGGGTTCCCCTCCACAACTATAAGAAGCTTCCTATCCAGGAAGAACTTAGTACTTTTATCAGTAAGGATATTTCACTTATGCAGGAAATCCAACAAGGTTGGGACCTGGAAATGACTTTCGATGATAAGTGCGACTATCACTATGCATTGAAATTTTATAAGGGAAGAGAATTGGTTAGAACCATTACTCTCAATCTCTATTGTGGATATGCTACCTATGATGGCCTTTCCTATGACTTCAATCCCAAAGAGTTTGAACGATTAAAAACCGGTTCCTCCAAAATACCCTGGTCAAGAATCAGTTTTTCAGATGTTGCTTTGATGAAGAAAGCCATTGATATGCTCAATGATACAGATGGGGTATACTGGTACGAAGATGTTGAGCAATATAAATTTTCCGGATCTTTCATGCTGACCATCGGGGATATGTCCTGGAACACAAATTTGGATTCCTTGAAAGCTGCCGTTGGAAAACGGGTCTTTAATCTGGGGAGAAGCCGAGATTTTCATGTACAGGAATACTACCATCAAATCATAGATGGGAAATTAAAAGTCCGATATATTGTCAGTTGTGAAGAAAGTCTGGCAAAAAGACTTGAGATCCGAAGCGGGGTATATCTTCCCTGGCGTTCCCATATGCACAATAAAGATAAGGTAAGCATCCTGGCAATCGGGATAGACGAAAGCAAATACTGGCGCCTGATGAACAGGTTTTAAGCTACTGTATTTTGCACTGGTTTTATTGCGGGAGCCTGCGTAGGTTTGCGCAATGAAGCTCAAGTTGACCTTATTCTTTGCCACAATTTCTCTTTTAGTATGGGCAAGTTGTGAACAAGCAATCAATCCGATACCGGAAGGTGTGCTGACTTTTGATCAGGATACTGTTAAGTTCGATTCCATTTTTACAACCCTGCTCACTCCCAGTGAGCGCCTGATTGTCAGCAATCGCGAAGACAATGATATAGCTGTGGACAGGGTCTGGTTGGAAAATGGAGATGAATCGGAATTCATGATGATTGTTGATGGGATTCAGGCCAATGATGTTTCAGACCTGGCGATTGCTCAGGATGACAGTATGCATATATTTGTCAACCTGAAATCCAAAGAAAGAGATGGGTATGCGGAGGAATATATCAACTTTCAGGTAGGAGACGATATACAGAGAGTTCTGGTGCAGGCATGGATAGTAGATGCCTATTTTCTAACCGCCCGATTGCAACAGGAAGATGATTTTCTCAACCTTGATCCGGGCAGTTTCTTTTTCAGACAAGATACCATTCTGACTCCCGATAAACCCATCATTATGGATGGGCCTATCTTCATTCCGGAAGGGGTTACGGTTCGTGTAGAACCTGGAACGGAGATATTTTATACTCCCTATCGTTTTGGAGTAAAGGATAGCAATGGACTGCCAACTTTTGGCTTCTATTCCTGGCTTATTGTCGGAGGAACACTGATCGCCGATGGCACCGCAGAACAGCCGATTACTTTCACCAGCAGCCGACTACAGGATACCCTTTTTAAAGAAAACCCAGCACAATGGAGAGGAATTCGCTTTCTGCCTAGTAGTACCGATAATCTGCTTAGACATACACGAATAAAAAATGCCTTAATAGGCGTGGAGGTAGATTCTATCTCCCTCAATCTTTTCCCTAAGGTTACTATTCAGAATACCCATATCCGGAATATGGGGGTGCATGGAGTAGTAGGAGTGGGGGTTGCCCCCAATGGAGCGATAGCCAATGGACCTCCGTCCATCCTCATGGAAAATTCCATTGTGAGTTCCTGCAAATTACATACAGTCTATATCCTGGGCGGAGGCAAGTACAATTTCTATAATTCAACTTTTGCCAATTATTCCATTCGGCGTTTCTCCCGAAGAACTCCCCAAGTCCGAATCAGCAATTGGTTTAGCTTTGATGGCGTGAGTGCTGTCCAAATTGAAAGCTTTACTCAGTTTACCAATTGTATCGTATGGGGAAGTGAGGAGGATGAAGTGGTGCTTGATACCTTGCAAGGCGCACCCTATGATCTGCTCAATTTTGATCATAGCATTGTTCGGGTAGGAGAAGAGTTTCAACCTTTTATGGATCCCCACCTAACAAATAGCTTAAACCTCGATCCTTTATTTGCAGACTTCTTCACTCGAAATTACCGACTTCAGGAAGGAAGTCCTGCCATAGATGCAGGAATTAATTTCCCCATTGGATCAACAGGCTATGATGATGATTTTCGAGGTAAAATGGATAGCTTGCGTACAGGCAGCTTTGATATAGGCGCCTATGAGTTTATTCCCTGATCCTTTGCATGAGAAAAACCTTCTCATTTACCACGATACTACTACTGCTAATCCTATTATTGGGACTGAGCTTACGGTTATTCAATTTCTCTGAATTATCTCTGGGGAATGATGAACTCAGCGTGCTTGCAAGAATCCAGTACGATTCATTTTCTGAGCTGATCCTGGAAGGGGTAAAAGCTGATGTACATCCTGCCGGGATACAAGTTCTGGCGTATTACTGGAGCGGGATTTTTGGGGATTCTCCCCTTGCCTTGCGTTTTCCTTTTCTCCTGGCTGGGCTTTTAAGCATTTTTCTTGCCTTTAAATTAGGAGCCAGCTGGTTTTCGGAAGAAAGTGGACTGCTGACAGCCGCATGCATGGCCAGTCTCCAATATTTCATCACCCTGGGCGTATATGCGCGACCCTATGCGATAGTGTTGTGCTTTAGTATGGCCATGATCTATTTTCTGACCCGCATCATCAAGGAGTCAGAAACTGCCAATTGGGTATACATTGCTTATGCATGCTTTTCAGTTCTCTGCTTGTATTTCCACTATTTTAGTTTCCTCTTGGTTGGTAGCTCAGCACTTATGGGCCTGCTTTTTGTTTCGGGCAAAAAGAAGAAAAAGCTCTTTCTTAGTCTGATACTGATTCCCATCCTTTATCTTCCACATCTTGGCATTTTTATTCATCATCTTGAAAAAGGAGGAAGTGAATGGATCGGAAAACCGGATGCAAGCTTTTTGGCGAATTATTTCTCTTATGCCTTCCATTTTTCTTTTCTACTAGTATCCTTTATTCTGCTCTCAGTTCTTGGACTATACCTATGGAAAGGAAGAGGAGCAAAAAAGGAATGGAATAAGTTCCGGATTATTTCTGCTGCTCTTTTCCTGCTACCCCTGGGATTGGGCTACCTTTATTCAGTATGGCGAGCTCCGGTTCTTCACTCCAATGGCCTGCTTGCCAGTTTTCCTTTCTTCCTCTTATTCATTTTCTCTTTTGTCCCAAACCTGAATGACTTCCAGAAAGCTTTGTTTACAGGCTGTCTGTTATTGCTCAGTGTATGGACCTTGATAGATGACCGACAGCACTATAAACTTTTCTATAATCGTTCGGCAGAAGCTTTGACAGAAAAGATAAAGGAAAGCGAAGAAAGATTTAAAGAGAGAAAAATCGAGCACTTCCTTCAACTTCATAGTCCTTATTATGCAGATTATTATTTTGATAAATCCACCGCCAGACCTTCGATAAAAAGCTATAATCTTGAAGAATTGGGAGGAGTGAAAGGGCTGCGAACATATTTGAAGAATTCGGAGGCTGATATGATTAGTTTGGCTTGGCTGAGTAAAGCCTTGCCGGATTACTTTATTCCCGTTTTGCGGGAGTTTTATCCAGGAATAGAGCAAAGAGAAAATTTCTTTATTTCTGAATCCTGGCTATTCTCCAAAGATTCCCTAAAAGAACAAAAAATCAAATTCATTGAAGAAAAGGATGAGGGAAATCTAGTTTCTGAATTAAGGATAGAGGAAAATAAATCAGGGAAACACGCTGAGCAATCAAGTTGGAGGACAACTCAGGAATTCGGCCCTTACCTGGAACTCTCTCTTGAAGAACAAAAGCTAATGGCCACTGATGAACTTTGGGCAGATTTTGAACTAAAAACAGAGGAGAATCAGACCGAAATCAAAGTGGTCGTAGAATACCTTCCTCCTTCAGCGAAGCGTCAATGGTTTGCAAGTCCGGCGACCCAATACATAAGTGATCCTTTAGGCTGGAACAGGATTCATTTTTATAGAAGACTTCAGCATCTGGGGATCAAAGAAAGCAAAGGAAAACTCAAAATCTATATTTGGAATCCTGGCCTAGAAAGCTACTCTATTAAAAGGTATAGCGTCCGTGTCGAAGAGGGAAATCCCTGGCTGTATGGACTGGTTGAGAAGCTGCCTTAGGAATATTTTTAATATTTGTTCAATTTTGGAATTAGATAATAATTGCTAACTTTGACTTTAGGCCTAATGGCCTATGTTTAAGATTACCCCGTCATGCTGGCCCAAATTAACATCGAGGACTACTACCTAACCGCCAGACTAAGAGCTTTCGGACAGCTATTTCTAACAATTTTTATCTTTTCCCTTGTTCTACCTAAGATAGGTTGAAGCCAGCTATTTGGGGACATTTTTGGTAATCTTAAATAAAGGAACCCTCCCGATTAAATCGGGAAATATTTGTATGCTTATGAGCTTAGATTCTCAAGATCTCCTTGACCTTAATATAGAATTAGTAAGTAAAAAAGAGGCCATACAGGATTACAGGGCTTGTTATAGAAGCCGCCAGATCAGTTATTTGGGTAGGCGAGAAGTATTGACGGGAAAGGCCAAATTTGGCATTTTTGGAGATGGGAAGGAGTTGCCTCAAATTGTAATGGCCCGCTATTTTAGAAATGGGGATATTCGATCCGGCTATTATCGGGATCAGACCCTGGCATTTGAATTAGGTATCTCGACTTATCAGCAATTTTTTGCTCAACTGTATGCACATGCAGATTTAGAAGCAGAGCCTTTTTCTGGTGGAAGACAAATGAATACACACTTCGCCACTCGTTTTTTGGATGAAAAAGGAGAGTGGTTAAGCATGACAGATAAAAAAGTCACTCATTCGGATATGTCCTGTACCGCTTCTCAAATGCCGCGGATTGCAGGTCTAGTTCAGGCATCCAAACTCTATAGGAACAATCCGCGATTGGCTCATTTGAAGGACTTCTCAAATAATGGAAATGAAGTTGTTTTTGGGACTATTGGAAATGCCAGTTGTGCAGAAGGACATTTTTGGGAAACCCTAAATGCAGTAGGGGTAATACAGGGACCTTTGGTGATGTCTATCTGGGATGATGGATACGGAATTTCTGTCCCCAATGATTTTCAGTTCATGAAAAGCAGCCTTTCAGAAATGTTGCAGGGCTTTCAGCGCACAACTACGGAGAAGGGCTTTGAAGTATTATCTGTTAATGGTTGGGATTATGAGAGCTTGATTAAAACCTATTCCTATGCTGTCAAATTAGCCAGAGATGAACATATTCCTTCTATTATACATGTACAGGAGTTAACACAGCCCCAAGGACATTCAACCTCAGGCAGCCATGAACGCTATAAGAGTGAAGAACGCCTGAACTGGGAAAAAGATTATGATTGTCTGAGTAAACTCCGCTCTTATTTACTGGATAAAAAATTCGCTACTGAAGAAGAAATTCAGGCCTGGGAGGCAGAGGACCTGAAATTGGTAAGGAAGGTAAAACAGGAAGCCTGGAGTTCATTCCAGAATCCCTTAAAAGAAGAGCGAAGAGAATTTTTGGCTCTGATGGAAAATCTTGGAGCTGTGCTCCCCGAAAAAGCAAAGCTCAAGCAATTGATAGATGAAGTTAGAAAAATCCAGACCTTGAGTCGGAGAGACTTTATGCAAGTCAGTTACCGGGCGCTTATGCTTAGCCAGGGCCTTGATCACCCAGCTATTTCGGCATTGAAAAAATGGCGAAGAGAACTCTCTGAGAAAGGGAACCAATTATATAGCAGTCATCAATACAGCCAGTCTGCCCATTCTCCTTTACTATTAGAAGAAGTAAAGCCGCAGTATAGCGAGGATCCCGAAATGTTGAATGGCTTTGAGATCATCAATCGGAATTTCGACCTCATTTTTGAAAGAAATAAACAGGCACTTGCCTTTGGGGAAGATGTTGGACATCTGGGAGATGTAAATCAGGGTTTTGCGGATTTGCAAGCCAAACATGGAACTGAACGTATCATGGATACCGGTATCCGTGAACTTAGCATCATGGGACAGGCCATCGGTTTATCCGTCAGAGGATTCAGGCCGATAGCTGAAATTCAGTACCTCGATTACCTCATATATGGTTTACAACCTTTGACGGATGATCTGGCTACCCTGCATTACCGAACGGCTGGAGGACAAAAGGCTCCGGCAATTATTCGTACGCGTGGGCATAGGTTAGAAGGAATCTGGCATAGTGGTTCACCCATGGCCATGATGTTGTCTACCTTAAGAGGAATTCATATTGCTGTGCCGAGAAATATGACCAAGGCTGCAGCTTTTTATAATACCTTCCTGAAGGGAGATGATCCTGCGATAATTGTTGAGGTTTTAAATGGATATAGGCTTAAAGAGGCCTTGCCGGAGAATTTGGGTGAGATTACCATTAGGCCAGGGATTCCCGAAGTAATCCGGGAAGGAAGTGATATTACCCTGGTTACCTATGGAGCCTGTTGCAAATTGGCTATGGAAGCTGCCGAACTGCTGGAAGAAATGGATATAGATGTTGAAATCATAGATGTTCAATGCCTACTTCCCTTCGACCGCGAACATCAAATCCTGGAATCCATCAAAAAAACGAATCGAGTGTTGTTTTTAGATGAGGATGTCCCGGGGGGAGCCACAGCCTATATGATGCAGGAAGTTGTCGAAAAGCAAGCGGCCTTCCAATACCTGGATTCAGAGCCTAAGACCCTGAGTAGCCAGGCACACAGACCTGCTTATGGCGATGATGGTGATTATTGGTCCAAGCCTCAGCTTGAGCATATTTGTCAGGCTGCATACGAGATCATGCATGAAGCTGATCCTGCTTCTTATCCGCTTTTTACCTAGTGTAGCAAAACCTTTGTCCTGAAGAAGTGTTTGAATCCCAGGGATTCATTCCAATTCATACAATGCTATTTATGAAAAAGGTCTTTAAAGCTTTTCTCTATTTCATGTTGGGATTGCTGACTTTGGTGCTGCTGGTATTTATTGGAAGTGCCATCTTTATCAATACCTCTCCTCAATTTGGTGCAGATCCTGAAGGGGAAAGATTGGACCGCATTTCTGCCTCCACTCATTTTAAAGAAGGGAAGTTTGAAAATGAGGTGCCTACGAAAGCAGGAGAAGATGGAGATCTTGGAAAGATTCTTAGTGATTTCTTTACCGCTGAGCATACCATACCCGAAGAAGCTCTGCCTACAAAATATGGAGAAGGGGAAGATGAAAGGATAGATTCTTTAGCCTACCTAAGCTGGTTTGGGCATTCTGCTTTCTTGCTTGAAATCGATGGATTCAATATTCTGATTGATCCTATGTTGGGCGAATATGCAGCTCCCGTTTCATTTTTTGGCGAAAGGTTTCCTTTTAAGAAAAACATAGATTTTTCCCTTATTCCCGATCGTATAGATGCGGTGATCTATTCCCATGATCATTATGACCACCTTGACTATCCTACTGTCGAAAGAATCAAAGATAAGGTAGCACATTTCTACATGCCTCTGGGTATGGGTGCTCATTTTGAAAGTTGGGGGATTGAGCCAGAGAGAATTACGGAATTAGATTGGTGGGAAAGTGCAGAAGCAGGACCCCTAACATTTGTTGCTACACCTGCTCGTCATTTTTCGGGTAGGGGAGTCTCAAATCGGGATAAAACCTTCTGGGCTTCCTGGGTGATTTTGGGTAAATGGCAAAAACTATTTTTTAGTGGAGATGGAGGCTATTTCAAAGGCTTTAAAGAAATTGGGGATAGATATGGCCCCTTTGATTTCACCATGATAGAATGTGGTCAGTACAATACGCAGTGGGCTCAAATCCATATGATGCCTGAAGAAAGTGTTCAGGCACATCTAGACCTCAAAGGCAAGGTGATGATGCCTATACATTGGGGCGCTTTCAATCTGGCTCCTCATAGCTGGAAAGACCCCATAGAGCGTGCGGGAAAGAAGGCAAGAGAACTGGGCGCACAAATGTTTACGCCCATCGTGGGTGAAAGATTTGCTGTGAGTGATTCAATGCAGTCAAAGGACTGGTGGTCCACGATAGAATAAGACCTAGGGATCTGTACTTAAGTCTTCTATTTCATTCCTCAGATTTTCTCGTGCCTTTTCTTCAAAAAGCTGCTTAAATAGGTCGCTAAAGTATATCTCTTTTCTTTGGAGGAAAGATTTGAGTACCAGACTTCTTCCTGTTTTATAATCTTCGGGAGAATACATATGATACTCCTGCCTGATCTGTTGAGTGTAAAGTTTATATCCTTCTTTTTCCGCGCCCAAAATACTCAGGTCAAGGTCAAGCATCCATTCATTTTGCAAGCTTCCTTCTCCATCGATCCTTGCTATATGGCCCTGGGTTGAAAGGATTAAAAGATAAATATTATCCAGGCTTTCATCTGAAAGAATGCTGTAACTAGATAGTCTCCTTTTCGCCAAATCAGCACTTCGAACCTCATTTTCCTTGCTAAGCGGATCATAAATCACATCGTGATACCAAATGGCCAATTCCAGCTCAATACTTCTGGATTTTTCTGAAATATGCTCATCCATCAAGGCGAGCATATGAGAGATGTGAGAAAGACTATGATAAGCCCTCCCTTTTTCCTGATATAAGGTTGAAAGTTCTTCCCAGGCAGTGTCTGCCTGTTCAATGCTTGCTCCTATTTCGAGCAAGAGTTCGGTAAAGCGTTTTTTCAGCATGGGGCTTTCTCCAGCTGCTCTTCACTCCAGTTTTTCTTTTACAGATTCAGGGATGATCTGATCTAAAAGACCCATCATATTGGGTTTTTTCTCAAGAAATTTCCAGCTATCAAATCCATCTTCCAAAATGGCATACATGGTATTGTTGGCCGTAATGGTAAGGGTTCGACTTTCTTTATCCAGGCTTACATTTTCTTCTCCATGTTGCATTGCCAGAATTGAACCGGTCATCTCTATGGATTCAAGATCGCTATCGACAGAGTCCGGATTACTCTCATCTAGTTTAAACTGCATATCCATGGTGAATTTATAATCAACCAGGGCATAGCTACCTTCTTCGACTGTCAGGATATCATGAATTTTACTAATCTCTCCATCATACATCCGAAAACTAATGCTGCTATCCGCAAAGGCTTGCTCCATGGCTTGTTTGAGCATTTCTTTGGGAGCCATCTCAAAGAGTTTGGGATGCAGATATTCTACTGTCCCACCCAAATCCATATTTTCAACCAGAGAAATATATTCTGTAAGGGTAGCACTCAGGTTTTCTTCTGTAGCTTCCGGTTGCGCTTGCAGAAATCCTGAAAAGATGAACAGGATACTGAATAAGATAGTTGCTGTGCTTCTCATAGTTATTTCAGTTTAAAATTATTTCCATTTGATATTGCAACCCAGGCTGGGCATTTGATGCTCATTTACAGATTCACCGCTCAAAACAGCATCCAATGCAGCACGTAGATCGGACCCATTAAGTTCTACCTGGTTTCCCGGCCTTGATCCATCCAATTGTCCTCTGTATACCAGGCTAAGGTCTTTATCAAATAGATAAAAGTCAGGCGTACAGGCTGCTTCATAAGCTTTGGCTACTTCCTGGCTTTCATCATACAAATAGGGGAAAGTCCAGCCTTGATCTTCAGCCAGGCTTTTCATCTTGTCCGGTCCATCCTGTGGGTAATTTTCAACATCATTTGAACTGATAGCAATGATGCTCACCCCCTTGGATTGATAATCTGCTGCAAGTCTTTTCAATTCGGGTAGTACATGAATCACAAAAGGACAATGATTGCAGATGAACATGACCAGACTGGCCTTTTCTGAAGCCAGGCTGTCCAGGCTGAGGGTTTTTCCACTACGGGTATCTGGCAAAGAGAAGGCTGGTGCCTGTGTACCCAATGCCAACATATTTGAAGGAGTTCTTGCCATATTTGTTTAAAGTCTGGTGCCCAAAGTCTTCATCATTTCATCCTTCCAGCTTCTGAATGTGCCAGCGAGGATTTGTGCTCGGGCTTCTTGTACCAAAGATAAAAAGAAATGTAGGTTATGTATGCTCATGATGTAGGCAGCCAGTAATTCCTGGGCTTTAAACAAATGACGTACATAAGCCTTGCTATAATTTTGATCTACGAAGCAATCACTATCCGGATCAAGGGGCGTGAAATCATCTTCGTATTTCTTGTTTTTCATATTTCGAATACCTTTCCAGGTATACAAGAGACCATGGCGTGCATTCCGGGTCGGGAGTACACAGTCAAACATATCTACTCCCAGAGAGATACACTCTAGTAAATTCATCGGAGTACCTACCCCCATAAGGTATCGTGGCTTGTCTTTAGGTAGGATTCCGCAGGAAAGCTCTGTAAGCTCGTACATGATGTCGTGGGGCTCTCCAACAGAAAGACCACCTATAGCATTGCCTGGCAGGTCAAGACCCGCTACGAACTCCGTGGAGGCTGTACGCAAATCTTTATAGGTTCCGCCCTGTACAATGGGGAAAAGGTTCTGGGTATAGCCATATTTCCCTTCTTTGCCCTGGTGATGAATTTTACATCTTTCAGCCCAACGATGCGTCAATTGCATGGATTCCTCTGCATAGCGACGATCACAAGGGTAGGGGGGACATTCGTCCAGAACCATCATGATATCAGATCCAATGGAATGTTGAATATCCACAACCCGCTCTGGAGTAAATAAATGTTTGCGTCCGTCAATATGATTGCTGAAAGTTACCCCTTCTTCTGTCAGCCTTCTTTTGTGAGCGAGGCTGTAAACCTGGTAGCCACCACTATCGGTTAGAATGGGTTTGTCCCAATTCATAAACTTATGCAGTCCCCCTGCTTTTTCCAGTACATCTGTCCCTGGTCTAAGAAAGAGATGATAAGTATTTCCCAAAATGATATGTGCCTTGATATCATTTTTGAGCGCTTCCTGGGGTACAGACTTTACACTACCTACTGTCCCTACCGGCATAAAAATCGGTGTTTCTATCTTGCCATGATCTGTTTCTATGAGTCCAGCTCTGGCTTGTGATTCGGGATCGGTATGTTTGAGGGTAAATTTCATATCAGGCAGCGAAACTACGCAATTTCTTATAAATAGGGACAAAAAAAGGGCATGCAATGCATGCCCGATTCTATTTCATATCTCCCGTTTTAGGAACTGACAGGATTTTTCATTCGTTTCTGTTGGGATCGCTGTAGGAAGAATCCAAAAACTCCTCCCAAAATACCTCCAATGATGTGGGCAAATTGAGAAACATTATCTGCATCCAGTGAACTGATCACTTCTTTCCCCAGGAAAAGCACTATGACCAGAATAAAAGTCAAGGGAATTCCACCGGAACGTGAATTGGTATAAGAACTCAATAAGATCAACATAAAGGCAACCCCGCTGGCACCCAACAAGGCTTCATCGAAAAAAGCGATTTGCAGGAGACCTGTAACAAAGGCCGTAACCAGGATCATGAACAATAGGTCATAGGAACCGTATTTTTCTTCCAATATAGGCCCGATTAGTAGAATCAGGGTAAAGTTACCAACCAAATGCGCCCAATCTCCATGTCCGATCACATGGGTGAACAAACGCAGGTACCAAAAAGGATTGGCAAGGTCAAACTCCGGGAAAATGGTGAAATAACCCATGATCTCCACAGGAGTATACAGTTGAATCCCAAGTACCGCTGTGCAAATCAATGCATAGGTCAGAATAACAGGGGAATTATATTCTAGTTTCATTTATGAGGCTTGTGAATTATCTACAAGATAGGGATTACAAAGCTTTCTTCAAGAAATGATACGGTTTTTGATAGGAATGTGTTTACTTGCCGAAAGATCTTAGGAGAAAATTAACATTCTTGCCTTACTAAAAAAGATGTCAAAATTAGCTTATATAATTGCCGCAATATATGGCTTGACGGCTGTGATTTTGGGAGCAATGGCAGCCCATGCCCTGGAAAAAAGCCTGAGTGCTGATTTGCTGGATTCTTTTGAAACAGCTGTTCGCTTTCAAATGTACCATGCGCTCCTTTTGTTCCTATTGGGAATTGTGATGGAGAAATATGAAAGTGCCCAACTCAAATACGCGACCTATGCGAGCATCCTGGGGACGCTATTATTTTCCGGGTCCATTTACCTGCTAGTCCTAACGCCCATTAAGCTGGGTATAGTTACGCCTATCGGTGGAAGTATCCTGATTGTGGGTTGGGGCCTCATTTTATTTTGGGCCATAAAGTTGAAAAGAAATGACTGAGATAGTGGAGTTCTTGTTTGCTCCTTATGCTGAATACAGCCAGTTGGATATATGGCTGGAAGTAATTGGGGTAATTTTTGGCCTTTTGAGTGTTTACTTTGCAATGCGGGAGAATATTCTGGTGTACCCTACAGGATTGATTTCTACGGGGATTTATGTCTATGTATGCTATACAGCAGGTCTGTTTGGAGACATGGGGATCAATGCCTATTACTTTGCCATGAGCATTTTTGGTTGGTATATGTGGACCCGCCCTGCTGAAGAAAAAGCAGTTTTGCCCATCAGTATGCATACTAGACAAGAACGCATCCTGAGTATTTCGCTTTTTGTTCTCTTCTACCTGACTTTAGCTTTTGTCTTGGTGAATTTCACTCCTTCTACAGTCCCATATATAGATGCTTTTACCACCTCTATTTTCTTTGTAGGTATGTGGGAAATGGCTCGGAAGAAAGTAGAAAACTGGGTTTATTGGATCATTGGCGATTTGGTTTCTGTGCCTTTATACATTTACAAAGGATTGACCTTGACGAGTATCCAATTCCTGGTGTTTACTGCGCTTGCTATTATGGGGTATATGGAATGGAAGAAAAAATATAAGGAAGAGGAAGCTGAAAAAGCGTTGGCTGTATGATTCCGAAAATTGCCATAGTTGGTCCTGAATCTACCGGAAAAAGTAGTTTGGCAAAGGATCTGGCTGCTCATTACGATCTTCCCTGGGTAGAAGAATATGCCCGGAAATATCTGGAAAATTTAGCCAGGCCATATGGACAGAGCGATTTGATCGAAATCGCTTTGGGGCAACTCCAACTAGAGGAAAAACTATTGGCTAATAATCCATCTTTCTTGATTTGCGATACTAACCTCCTTGTCATAAAGATCTGGTCTGAATTTAAATACGGGAATGCGGATCCCGCCCTGGAAGAATTATATAATTTCGAAGAATACAGACACTATTTTCTTTGCGATACCGACATAGCCTGGAGCTTTGATCCTTTGCGAGAACATCCCGAACAAAGAGTAGAGCTTTTCAACATTTATCACCACTCCCTCAGGCAATTAGGACTTTCATTTAGTATCATCCGAGGTACAAAAGAAGAACGCTTGAAGTTTGCAGTTTCTGAAATAAATCAAAGAATACTTGCAAAGTAAAAAAGCTTCTCTATACCTTTGTGCCGACTAAACAGGGGTGCCTGTCTTGAGGACAGGCTGAGATTATACCCTTAGAACCTGATCCCGATTATGCGGGCGAAGGGAGTTCTAGGTATGGTCATTACATGATTCGGGAGCTATCCCCTGCTCCCATATGTGTAACCATAAATTTCTACCAATTTACATGAAGTCTATTTTAGTATTGTGGAGCTTATTGCTGCCGTTTAGTCTTATGGCGCAATTTACTCTGACTGGTACCGTAAAAGCTGATTATTCAGCCGAAAGTCTTTCTGCAGTGGAGGTAAGAATCCTTCAACTGGAAAAACTAGCCATCACTCGTGAAGATGGTTCCTATTATTTTTCTGATTTGCCTTCTGGCAATTATACCATTCAAGTCCGCAAGGACAATTTTCAAAGCATTGAGCAGAGCCTAAATCTCGTTGAAGACAGTAGGCTGGATTTTGAACTCATCGCTACAAAAACGATAACCGAAGAGGTAATCATTACTTCCCTGAGAGCTTCTGAAAAGACGGCTACCACCTATACGGATATTTCCAAGGATGAAATCCGTAAGGAAAACTTTGGACAGGATATTCCTTTTCTTTTGGATCAGGTGCCTGGTACAGTTGTTAATTCAGATGCTGGAGCGGGAATAGGATATACGGGAATCCGGATCAGAGGGAGTGATGCAAGCCGTACCAATGTTACCATTAATGGCGTGCCCCTCAATGATCCTGAGAGCCATGGGGTTTTTTGGGTAAATACGCCTGACCTTTCCTCCTCCATCAACAACATCCAGGTCCAAAGAGGAGTCGGTACATCAACAAATGGAGCGGGAGCCTTTGGCGCAAGTATCAATATTCAAACCAATACCCTGAACTATGAGCCTTATGCTGAGCTGTCAAATAGCTATGGTTCTTTCAATAGTTGGAAAAATACGGTGGAGGCGGGCACTGGATTGATCAATGATAAATTTGCCTTAGACCTGCGCCTGTCCAATATCACTTCAGATGGCTGGGTTGACAGAGCTTCTTCTGATTTGAAATCCTTTTTTGTTTCCGGAGGGATTTATGGGAAAAAGAATTTTCTAAAATTTAACATCTTTTCAGGACGAGAAATCACCTATCAATCCTGGTGGGGAACTGAAGAATCCTTATTGGACGATCCCGAGACTCGGAACTCCAATTTTTATACCTACGAAAATGAGGTGGACAATTATCGCCAAACCCATTATCAATTACATTTCGGTCAGGAGATCAATCCCGAATTGAACTTCAATGCTTCTCTTCATTATACCAAAGGCCAGGGATATTTTGAGCAATTTCGAGAAGAAGATGATTTTGCTGATTATCCAAATATTGGATTTAGCCAGGCGGTTTTTAATGGAGATACGCTAAGCACAACTGATTTGATCAGAAGAAGGTGGTTGGACAATGATCTTTTCGGGATGATTTATTCATTGAACTATAGCCCCCAAAGCAATTTTCAATTGAGCATAGGAGGAGCGGCCAATCAATACGATGGAGCCCATTTTGGTGAGGTGATCTGGGCCCGATTTTCCGGAGATTCAGAGATTAGAGGACGCTATTATGACAATGATGCGCGCAAAAGAGATTTCAACACTTATGCGAAAGCAATTTTGCAACTCAATCCAAAATTGAGCGCATATGTTGACCTGCAAATCAGGAATATCGATTATGTCTGGGGAGATGAAAGCTTAGAAAGGCCTGGAATAGATTCTGACTTAAGAGAAATTCAAGGAGATCAGAACTTCACTTTCTTTAACCCTAAAGCCGGTTTAACCTACCAACTAAGCGAGAAAAGCAATGTCTATATCTCTTATAGTGTGGCCAATCGAGAACCTGTGAGGAATGACTTCATCGATGCGCCGGAAGGAACGATCCCGGAAGCTGAAACCCTCTATGATCTGGAATTGGGCTATAGGTTTGGGGGAAAGAAAGCCAGCTTCGAAGCAGTAGGATACTATATGGATTATGATAATCAACTGGTCCTGACGGGAGAACTTAATGATGTGGGTTCTAATATCCGACAGAATGTAAAAGATAGTTATCGTGCAGGATTAGAGTTGGTGGGATCTGTGTTACTAGCTCCAACTTTCAGAGTATCAGCGAATTTGGCTTTGAGTCAAAACAAGATCAAGAACTTTGCAGAAGTACTCTACAACTATGATCCCTTTGAAGTAATTGTGAATGATTTTGAAAACACCGATATCTCCTTTTCCCCCAATGTGATCGGAGGAGCTACTTTGACTTATATGCCCGTAAAGAATATGGAGATCAACCTGATCAGTAAATATGTCGGGCAGCAATTTTTGGATAATACTTCCAATGAGAATAGGGCGATAGATGCCTTTTTTATCAATGACCTTCGGATCAATTATAGCTTTAAAACCAAATGGGCGAAAGAGGTTCGATTAGGCTTATTGGTAAATAACCTCTTTGATGTTCAGTATGAACCCAATGGTTATACGTTTAGCTTCTTCCTGGGACAGGAGTTGAATACTTTCAACTACTACTATCCACAGGCGGGAACAAATGCCTTGTTTAATGTGGCCTTGAGGTTTTAGGGCGAGTGTTGGGATAAATGGGTGTTAGTATGTTAGTGTGTTAGTATGTTAGTGTGTTAGTGTGTTAGTGTTTTTGAGAAAATAATGATTCGTAACCCTAATACCCTAATACCCTAATACCCTAATACCCTAATACCCTAATACCCTAATACCCTAATACTCTCCCTAATACCTTAACACACAAACACTTTAAGATTCATCTACGACTTAATTATAGGCAGGGGGAGCTTTGGCTTCCCCTCTTTTTTTTACTTCCTTTTTCTTATAGGCTTTGAGTAATAATACCGGAAGCAAGATGAGGTCAGCAAATACTGCAAAAAGTAAGGCAAGACTTATAAAAAGGCCACTGATGAAGGTTGCCTGAAAACCGGAGAAAAGGAGGATGCCAAATCCCATGATCAGGATCATAGAAGTAATGATGATTGCCTTTCCGGTTGATAGATAGGTTTTCTCCAGGGCTTGTTCGATGCTTACGCCTTCTTTCCATTCAAATTTCAATCTGCTCAGGAAATGGATGGTATCATCAACGGCAATACCGAATGCAATGCTATAGATGATGGCAGTTGACATTTTTAAACCGATACCTAGTAAACCCATCAATCCTGCAATCAGCAGGAGGGGAAGAATATTTGGGATAAAAGCTAAGGCAACTATTCCTGCCGATTTGAATAAAAGCCCCATGATTAAGGCAACAATCAATAGAGCTACCATCAATCCAATTCCTAAATTCTGGGTAATGAGCTCATTGCTTTTATCAAGGATTTGTGCCTTGCCGGTAATTTTGAATTGATATTCTTCCGGTGGAAAGAGTTCTTGCCCAAAGGCGAGTAAGGCTTCATTCTTTTTGGCAATTGCATGGCTGCCGATGTCTTCGATTTTTGCCTGAACCAGGGTAGATCGATAGTCATCTGAAAGGATATTATTGAGCTCCATATCCCAATAATTGCTATCCAGTACCTGGTAAATCAATTTATGGATATTTGTATCTGCCGGCAACTCAAAGGCTTCCGGATTTCCTTGTCGATAAACGCGATTGAGTCTTTTCGCCTGGACTACTACAGAGTAAACAGAATTTGCCATATAAGGCCCTTCCAGGTATTGTCCCAATTGATCCAGCTTTTGCATTTCTTCCAGGGCCAGCATATTCCTGCTGGTATCCCGAGCGGAAATATAGATTTCCACCGGTCTGATCCCTCTGAAATTATTGTCGAGGAAGTGGAGACTCATGCTATAATCATCTGCTGAGGAAATTTCCTCATACATTTGAGAGTCTACTTTCAACTGAGAAATCCCTGCAATAGAAGTCAAAATCATGCCGGCTGCCAGACTCAATACCAGGCCTGGACGATGAATACTGGCTTGATATAGTTTATGTGCCCATTTTTTATATCGTCCGCTGCTTCTCACATGAAAATTAGGGCTGAGGATAATGAGTTGGGGCAATAAAAACAGAGCCAGCAAATAGGCATACAAAACTCCCAAAGCTGTGAAAATCCCAAATTCCACAAAGGGTTGGATATTGGCATAGGCCAGGCTGAGAAACCCTATGGCTGTAGTTATAGAGGTTAGTAGGATGGCTCTCCCTATATCTTTCATGGCCATCTTCATGGCTTCCCTCGCACTTATCGAAGCATGAATTTCTTCTTTAAAGCGCGACATGATATGTATCACATCACTGAGGGCAACAATCAAGACGATAGTGGGCACCAATACCGTCATGGTATTGATAGCTACTCCTGCTAATGCCATACTTCCGAGCGTCCATACTACAGAGAGCATGATTACAAGCAAAGGAATGAAAATCCCTCCTTTGGAACGAAAGGTGTAAAAGAGAACAGCGACTATAAATAAAAAGGATAGGCTAAAAAGTAAGGCCAGTTCCTTTTTTAGTTGACTAATAACTCCATCTTTGGCATCGATGCTTCCTGAAAGGTGATAATCTTTAAAAGCATAAGAGGCGAGGGTAGACTTGATCTTTTTTAACTGAAAAGAAGCTTCCTCCTGCTTTCTGATAGGATCAAGTTCGAGATACAAAGCGCTTGCTTTTCCATCTACTGACATGAATTTTTCCCATGCATCTGTATAAGCGCGAAAAAAAGCAGAGTCCTTCCCCAGAGACCGATCCGGTTCTAAATCGAAAAATTTAGCATGAATGGGATTTAAGAAAGGCCCTAATTTGAAGTAATTCAAATTTGTAAGGGCCGAGGCTGACTTTACAAAAAAAATGCTATCTAACTCAGTCCTCAGATATTCAATTTCCCTTAGGAAGTCAGGATTGAATACACCATCCTGACTTTCAACTGCAATCAGGAGGTAGCTTTTGTCCGGCTGATAGGCAAGAATTTTTTCCTGGTAAAATTGAAGATCAGGATCATTTTTTGGAAATAGCTGTTCTATCTCAAAATCAAATCTCAAAGAGAACAGGCCCACGATATTTATGAGGGTGAAAATCCCAATGAAAATGAAAACCCCTGGACGATATTTCTCGGGTATATGCATAAATAAGATCTGCCTTTTCAGCTGTTCCGGAGAAACCTTTTATTCTCTTGTGGGTGAAATTTTTCTCAAATAGCTACTTATCTTCTGAAAATAATGTCTATGAGCAGACGAATTTGGATGTGAATCCTCAGGTAATGAAGAAAAGTCTGTGCTTAAGAGGTCTAATCCCATTTCGAGGGTATCAATCCCAATGCCTGATATGGCTTCCAACAGTTCTTCGCTCTTTTTGTTTGCTCTCAGATTGCTAATACAGAAATGTATTCCATTTTTTTCGCATAAATCCTGAAAAGCTTTATACAATTGGAGGCTTTGATCTATCGGCTGCATATTATCTCTTTCCCATTTATCCGCAAGGCTCTGGAAGAGATTTACACTAGCCCAATCTTCCCTTCCTCTCCAGTTTTGGTACACACTATCCCAACTTTCCCACTTAAAGATCAATTCTCCTTTGTTAGATAAGATAAATGGAATTCTTCCCGGTTTCATCTGATTTTTGATTTCTTCGCTGGATCGGGCAAATCCCAATTGAAGGTTCTTTCTGTAATCAGGAGTCAGGACATTGCGATCGAGATGGAAATCTACCAGATTCAAGATCACAATTTTTGGCACATTTCCCTTTTTTATTTCTGCTTCCAATTGCAGATAGCTTTGGACGTTGCCAAATCCCGGCACTCCGAAGTTTTTGATGTGATAGGTTGGAAAGGCTGTTTGAAGTAAATACGCAAAGCTATCCTCATCATCGACCCCCATTCCATAGGTATAGCTGCAGCCCAGTAGAAATATTTTCTCCAAAGAATCTGGAAGAATGGCAGGATGGCTGATTCGGAGAGAATCTGAACCATGCGTTACTTTATAAGGTCTTGCCTGATTGATTTGTACTTCAAAGCTTCCCGGATTCAGGGCAAAACCCAGGTAAGGGTGTGGAATCAGGCATTGAGAAGGAGAGGAATTGATGTGGAATTCCTCTTGCCGATAGGGCTCATATTGAAGTACCCTCAGGGCAATTTCCAGGCAGGGAGCAAAAATGAGTAGGAGATAGATATAATAGAGGATTTTCTTTCTCTTGCCTTTCTCCATAAAAACTACTCAAAATCCACCAATTCAAAATCAAACCTCAGAATGGCATTGGGTGGGACTTTGCCATCTGTGCTTCCATGCTCTTCATAGGCAAGGGCAGAAGGGATAATCAGGGTTCCCCTTCCTCCTTTGCGAAATAATTTTACTCCACTTTCCAGGCCGGAAATCAATTCACTCAGCCGAGGCCATTCACCAGCAGGGGTTCTGAGGCTGTCTGAAGCGGTAGAATTGAAAACTTCACCTGTCAGAAGACTCCCCTGATACAAAAGATCGACTCGGGAACTGCTGGAAGGAAAGGAAGTGGCAGTATCGCCTTCAGTTTCGGTTACCACATATACTCCCTGGAAATTGAAAAGACCATCTAAATTATTGGCCTCTGCATAGGCCAGGATTAGGGGGCGGTCTGCTTCGATCAATTCAAAGTCACTGGGAACTTCAATCTGGCCACAGGAAGGAAAAAACAGGCCGCCAAGAAGGCAGCCTATGATATAATATGTGATTCTTAATTTCAATTAATCTCTGAAACTTAGGAGTTCAATGTCAAAAGCAATTACCGCATCGGGAGGAACACTACCATCAGGAGTTCCCGCGGTTCTGTAAGCAAAACGAGAAGGAATAATCATGGTTCCTTTAGCACCCGTCTTGAATTCCTGCATGCCTTCCTGCCATCCCTGAATCAGTCTCCATACCTGAAATTCTCTGGGGAAACCTGCAGAAGAATCAAATTCGGTACCGTCTAATAGGTAGCCAGTATAGATGATCTCAATGGTAGACAAAGCAGTAGGAGTTTCCGTGCCTGTACCTTCTTTTTCAAATGCGATGAAAATATTGTTTTCGGTATAAAATCCATCGAGATTATTGTCGGCCACATATTCATCGATAATGTCTTTGTCGATTTTCTGCTGCTGTTCAAAGGTTACTCTATCGTCACAGGAGGCAAAAAACAATCCGATAATTATGAGGGGGAAAAAGAATACTTTTTTTAATGCTAGCATAAAGGTGTTTTTGGTTAGGAGACATAGTCCCACAAATATACATCAAAATTAGGCGAAAGAGAGGAGCAAGGCAAGGGGAAATCCTGTCCACTTTTGCTTCATTTCTCCTTAGAACGTAAATAATCCCCATAACGCTTCTTGCTAACTCAATTTCCCCTGCTTAGATTAGAATAAAATTAAACAGATGAGAAGCTATAGCCTGATTTTCCTTTCATTTTTTATATGTTCATCCCTTTTTTCTCAGGATCGCATTAGCAGTTTTAATTTCGCTTCCCGCTCTGAGGTAATTGCACCTAATGGGATGGCTGCTACTTCTCAACCCTTGGCTACACAGGTGGCTTTGGATATTCTGAAACAAGGAGGTACGGCGGTCGATGCAGCTATAGCAGCCAATGCAACTTTGGGCTTGATGGAACCTACAGGCTGTGGCATAGGAGGAGATCTTTTTGCTATTGTTTGGGATGCAAAAAGCGAACAATTGTATGGCTTAAATGCCAGCGGTCGATCTCCAGAATCTCTTAGCCTGAGTTATTTCAAGGAAAAAGGGATGGAACAAATTCCTTTTTATGGTCCTTTGAGTGTTTCTGTGCCGGGAGCAGTAGATGGTTGGTTTGAGTTGCATGGAAAGTTTGGAAAGCTTCCTATGGAGGTTTTATTAGCTCCAGCTATCAATTATGCCAGAGAAGGATTTCCGGTATCAGAATTGATTTCTCTATATATGGAAATGGCATCCGCCCGTTTTGCGAGAGAACCTCATTTTGCCAGTACCTATATGCCACGAGGGCATACTCCCAAAAAAGGAGAGCTTTTCAAAAATCCTCGTTTAGCAAACACCCTTGAACTGATTGCTGATAAAGGAAGAAAGGCTTTTTATAAAGGAGAGATAGCGAAAAAGATTGTGGCCCATATGCAGGAAGCCGGTGGCTTCCTGAGTTTAGAAGATTTCAAAAATCATGAATCAGAATGGGTGGATCCTGTTTCTACCAACTACCGGGGCTATGATGTCTGGGAATTACCTCCCAATGGTCAGGGGATAGCCGCTTTGCAGATGCTCAATATTTTGGAAAAGTTTGACATTGCTTCTATGGGCTTTGGCTCTGCCGAATATATCCATACGCTGGTGGAGGCTAAAAAGCTGGCTTTTGAAGATCGTGCAAAATTTTATGCAGATCCAGCCTTTAATGAAATCCCTGTAGATAAATTGATTTCTAAATCCTATGCTGATGAGCGCAGAAAGTTGATGGGGAAGAGGGCAGCAAGAAGTTATCCTGCAGGTATACTAAAGGATGGAGATACCATCTATCTCACAGTAGCTGATAAGGAGGGAAATATGGTTTCTCTTATTCAAAGTAATTATAAAGGAATGGGCTCAGGTGTCATTCCGGGAGAATTGGGATTTATGCTACAAGATAGAGGAGCATTGTTCAGCTTGGAGGAAGGGCACTACAATGTATATGAGCCGGGCAAAAGACCTTTTCATACAATTATCCCTGCCTTTGTAACAAAGGATGGAAAACCTTTTATGAGCTTTGGAGTCATGGGTGGTTCCATGCAACCTCAAGGGCATGTGCAGGTATTGGTTAATATGATCGATTTTGGGATGAATCTGCAAGAAGCAGGAGACGCTCCCAGGATTCGGCATGAAGGTTCTACCGATCCAGCCGGTCCTCGCAAGATGATGAATGGAGGGAAAATCCATTTTGAAAGTGGCTTTGATATGATCGAAATCAAAAAACTGGTCTTTATAGGGCATGAGGTGACGCTTGGAGGAGCCTATGGAGGCTATCAGGCGATCATGTACGACCCCAAAGAAGGGGTGTATTATGGTGCCTCTGAATTCAGAAAAGATGGTCATGCAGCAGGATACTAGATTCTGCTTGCGTTTTTAAAAGAATACATGATGAAAACTACTTACTACTACACATCCATTTGTCTGGCATTTTGCCTCTTTATATCTGTTCAACTTTTTGGGCAGAGAACCCTGGGCATGAAAGCTCCTTCAGGTGCTGAAATTCTATTTGATGGGAGTCAGGAACTCCTTCATAAAAACTGGACCTATTGGGAGGGGCCTCGATTGAAAGCAAAACTCCCTGTCAAATGGGAAATTGTAGATGATCCTGTCGATGCCGGTACTGTCATGAACAGCAATGACCCGGCTGCCAAAGGAGGGCTCTATGGAGCTGCTGATTTAGTTACCAAAAAGAAATACACAGATTTTCGCCTGCATGTCGAATTTCTGATTGCTAATCCTGGAGGGAATTCCGGAGTTTATCTTCAAAATCGCTATGAAATCCAGGTGCTGGATGGCGATTCTACCAAGCATGGACTGGCAGCTGTCATCAATGAAACAGAATCGCCCTATTATGCCTATAATGGATTGGGGAAGTGGAATTCCTATGACATAACTTTTAAAGCTGCACGCTTTGAGGATGGAAAAAGAGTAGCTAAAGCTCAGCTAACTACTTTTTTCAATGGGATTAAAGTCCATAGAAATCAGGACATCAATCAGGTATGGGGAGGACCCAATTCTGGATTGGATGGGGGAAATGATAAGGGGAAAGGCATAACGAATACGCCCGGCGGATTGAAATTGCAGGCAGAAGGCCATAATGTTCTGTACAGAAATATTTGGATAGAAGAATTAAATCTGGAGGGTTCGGAGACAGACTTTGAGTTACTGGAAGAAGGAGAGGTCCATTTCCCTGGAAAAAACTGGGAGAAAGTAGAAAATCCTGAGCAATTGGGTTTTTCGAAGGAAGGCCTGAAAGCAGCTGAGGACTATAGCAAAAGCATCAATACAGCTGCTGTTACGATAATCAAAGATGGAATGATCGTTCATGAATGGGGAGAAGTGAAAAAGAAATTTATGACCCATTCTATCCGGAAAAGTGTTTTAAGTGCCCTTTATGGAAATTATGTTAAAAAGGGAGTCATTGACCTGGACCAAAGTATGGAAGAGCTGGGCATCAATGATGAGCCTCCACTTTCAGAAGAAGAACTGAAAGCAACGCTAAGAGATTGTCTGAAAGCGAGAAGCGGAATTTACCACCCTGCCTTATATGAATCAGCGGGGATGAAAGCGTTAAAACCTGAAAGGCATACTGTGAAAGCAGGCACCCACTGGTACTACAATAATTGGGATTTCAATGCCTCAGGAACCCTATTCGAAAAGCTTACTGGAAAAAAAATATTCGAATCTATAGAAGCTGAAATAGCCAAGCCTATAGGCATGGAAGATTTTGAAGCCAAGGATGGCTGGTATGTAGAGGGCGAAGAATCTATTCACCCCGCTTATCCTTTCCGCATCTCCGCCCATGATCTGGCTCGCTTCGGCTGGCTGATGCTCAATGAAGGCAATTGGAAGGGTAAACAAATCATACCAGCGGATTGGGTGAGAGAAAGTACGGCTTATCATTCAGATGCTGCCCTATATGGAAGCGACGGCTACGGATATATGTGGTGGGTAGCTCGTGATCATAATAAGTATCCGCATTTGCCCTATGTTGATATTCCTGAAGGTAGCTATTCCGCGCGAGGAGCAGGTGGACACTATGTAATGATTATTCCTGCTTATGATCTGGTCATTGTACATCGGGTAAATACGGATGAAGCTGGAAATCGCGTCAGCGGTGAGGAAGCTGGAAAATTATTCAATCTCATTTTAAGCGCCAGACAATAGGATTATGAGGTATTTACTATTAGTACTTATAGGTTCCCTTTTTTCCTGCCAATCTCAGCAGGAGTATGATATCGTAATTCTAAATGGGATGGTTTATGTGGGAGATGGGGAAAAGGGGAGTATTACAGATATCGGAATTGTTGGAGATGAAATCATTGAACTGGGAGATTTGAAATCAGCCAGGTCAAAAAAGATCATAGATGCGAATGGGATGGTTGTCTCCCCAGGTTTTATAGACCTCCACGCCCATTTGGATCCTATTTTGGAACTATCGGAATGCGAAAGCCATATCCGACAGGGAGTGACTACGGCCCTCGGTGGACCAGATGGAAGAAGTCCCTGGCCATTTGGTGCTTATCTGGATACGCTGAAGGAAATAGGAATCGGCCTCAATGTGGGCTACCTCACCGGCCACAATCAGCTGCGAAAAAATGTCATGCAACTGGAAAACAGGGATCCGACTAATGAGGAATTGGAAGAAATGAAAAGGCAAGTTGAAGTAGCAATGGAAGAAGGGGCCTTTGGTATTTCAACAGGTTTAAAATACCTGCCCGGAACCTTTTCCAAGGTAGAAGAAGTTATAGCGCTTTCGAGGGTTGCAGCCGAAAAAGGCGGCTTTTATACCTCTCACTTAAGAGAAGAAGGTCTAGGATTATTAGAGGGTGTTCAAGAGGCCATAGTCATCAGTGAGCAAGCAGAAATCCCTGTAGTACTTACGCATCACAAAGTTGTAGGTAAGCCCATGTGGGGCTCTAGCGAGCAGACCCTCTTTCTCGTAGATTCCGCTCGTAAAGTCGGATTGGATATTATGATAGACCAATATCCCTATACAGCCAGTCATACCGGGATCAGTATCCTTATCCCTAATTGGGCGCAGGCAGGAGGACGCAAGGAATTTGCAAAGCGTATAGAAAGTCCTGTGCTGAGGGATAGCATAAAAAAACAAATCCTTTTTAATATCATTAATGATCGGGGAGGAGCAGATTTGAAAAGAATTCAATTCTCCCGGGTGAGCTGGAAACCTGAATTAGAGGGCAAAACCATGTATGACTGGTGCATAATGGAAGGTATAGAGCCCAGCCTGGAAAATGGAGCAGACATGGTGATCAAAGCTCAATTAAATGGGGGGACCGGTACCATATATCATGCGATGGATGAAGCCGATGTCGTACGAATCATGCAGTATCCCTATACAATGGTCGCTTCTGATGGTCGACTTTCTGAACCGGGTAGGGGACATCCTCATCCCAGAGCCTATGGCACCTTTAGCCGCATCCTGGATAAATATGTTAGAGAAGACAAAGTGCTGAGTTTGGAAGAGGCGATCCGTAAAATGACCAGCCTTCCCGCTTTTAGAATGGGACTGTCGGATAGAGGTTTACTCAAAAAAGGCTACAAGGCAGATATAAGCATTTTTGATCCGGCCAAGGTCAAGGAAATGGCAACTTTCTCTGAACCACATCAATACTCCAGTGGAATTCCCTGGGTGATAATTAATGGAGAAGTCGCAGTGGATAATGAAAAGTTTATGGGAATAAAGGCCGGACAAGTTTTGTATGGGCCAGCTAAAAAACCTTAGTTTTTCTTCTTTGGTTTGCCTCCTAAAAGCTTTTCAATCATATCAAAGCGCCCTACTTTCCGTAATTTCTCCCGGATCTTCAATCGATTCTCTGATTTATACCAAAAGAAAAAGAGGTGTTGATTTTTTTTCTCATCCCGCGTTTTGGCCGTATAAACCGGTTTTAAGGTATACGGATGAACCCCTGTATAATAAATGATGGTTGCTACCGTCATAGGAGTTGGGGTGAAATCCTGGACTTGTTCCAATTTGAAACCCATGTCCTTGGTCTCACAAGCCAGATTTGCCATGTCTTCCACTTCACTGCCCGGATGACTCGAAATAAAGTAGGGAATCAGAGGTTGTTCTTTTTTGTGCTTTTTATTTAGGCGGTCAAACCTCTTTTTAAACTCATGAAAATGTTTGAAAGAAGGTTTGCGCATTACCCTCAAAGTATCATCTGAAGTATGCTCAGGAGCCACTTTTAGTCTGCCTGCTACGTGGTTTTGAACCAGATTGTCCATGTAGTCTTCCAGATCTTTGCTATCGGCTTTTTTATTATAACTATCGACCAGGAGGTCGTATCTGATTCCACTGCTGACAAAAGCCTTTTTTACCTTCTCATGTTTAGTGGCTTCTTTATAAATCTCAGTAAGTGGTTTATGATTGGTATCCAGATTATGGCATATGACCGGGTGGATGCAGGAAGGTGCTGTACATTTATCGCAAATTTCCTGAACCTTGCCTTTCATTTTATACATATTGGCAGAAGGCCCTCCAAGATCGCTGATATAGCCTTTGAAGTCCGGCATTTGAGTCACTGCATCGACTTCTTTCATGATCGATTCCTTGCTGCGAGAAGCGATGAATTTCCCCTGGTGTGCTGAAATGGTACAGAAACTACATCCGCCAAAACAGCCTCTGTGCATATTGATCGAAAACTTGATCATTTCATATGCCGGAATCGTCCCCCGTTTCTTGTATTTAGGGTGGGGGAGTCGGGTGTAGGCCAGATCAAAGCTCTGATCAATTTCAGCTTCTTCCATAGGAGGATATGGAGGATTGATCACAAGAGTTTTAGCATCTATTCCTTGTAGAATTCGCCGTGCCTTTACTTTATTGGATTCTTGCTCAATGATCTTAAAGTTAGCCGCGAACTTTATTTTATCTTCCAGACAGGTGTTATGTGAGGCAATTTCCACATCCTCCCAATTCTTGTTCTTGGGAAGTTTTTCTTCTTCATTCAGTAGGAAACCGGTTTGGGGAATGGTTTTGAGCGAATGAAAAGGTACGCCTTTGTCCAGCAATTTGAGAATCTCCCGCAAAGCCTGTTCTCCCATACCATAAACCAGCATATCGGCTCCGGTATCTTCAAGAATACTTGGGAAAAGCTTGTCTGCCCAATAATCATAATGAGTAACCCTTCGCAAAGATGCTTCTATGCCCCCTATCAAAACCGGTACATCGGGATATAAATCTTTGAGAATTTGGGTATAAACGGTCAGGGCATAATCTGGACGAAAGCCTGCCTGGCCATCTGGCGTATAGGCATCAGTTGATCGTCTTCTTTTTCCTGCTGTGTAATGGTTGACCATGGTATCCATGCAACCGGAAGTAACCCCAAAAAAGAGTCGAGGTTTCCCAAACTTTTTGAAATCTCTCAGATCATCCTGCCAATTGGGTTGAGGAACAATGGCTACCCGGTAGCCTGCATGTTCAATGATTCTTCCAATCACGGCTGGACCAAATGCGGGATGATCCACATAGGCATCCCCGGATATCAGGACTACATCCAATTCTTCCCATCCTCTCATCTGTACTTCTTTGGCCGTAATGGGGAGCCAATCTGTCAGGGGCCTTTGCGCTACCATGCCGCAAATTTACAAATTAATTATGTGATACAATCTTCTCATAGCTAAACCCGTTTTTTTGTAAATTAGTTCACGCAAGACAAATGATTCATGAATATAATTAAAGCGGGAATAGCCGATCTGGACCTTATTGTGCCTCTTTTTGATGCATACAGACGATTTTATGAACAGGAAGCTGATCCTGAAAAAGTTAAAGCTTTTTTACACACACGCATCCAAAGAGAAGAATCCGTCATATTTCTAGCCCTTAGTGAAGGGCAGCGGGAAGCAATGGGATTTACACAGCTATATCCTTCCTTTTCTTCTGTATCTATGCAAAGACTATGGGTGCTCAATGATCTTTTTGTTGATCCAAAACACAGAAAAAAAGGAGTGGCCACCTCTCTTATGAATACGGCTCGTGAATTAGCAGAAGATACCCGTTCAAAAGGTCTGATGTTGGAAACCGGTAAAGAGAACTACGATGCACAGGCTTTGTATGAAAAACTGGGTTACAAAAAAGAAGAGGATTATTTCGTCTATAACCTTAAGGTTTAACTTCCTCAAAAAGAATCGCTTCTACCTTTTCGCTCAGTTCCGCCAATTTCCCAAAACTATTATTGGTCAGGTAAAGGAGGAGAATTTCATCCTTCATATCCCTTTTCATCAGGTTACGGAATCCTTCTAAAGATCCAGAATGCCATACCCTGTGTGGATTGTCCTTATCTATAAACCAACCGAAACCGTATTTAGTCATTTCGGGCTCCGCTAATTTGCCCGGGATATAGGCTTCCTTCATTAAGTCTTGAGGAATCAATTTATCCGTATAAAGGGCTCTTTCCCAGGTATAGAGATCCGGGATATTTGAGAATAAACCTCCACCGCCAGTAGTAAAGGCATGATAATCCTTTTTATCCCCTTCTTCACTATATCCAATCGCTCGAGCGGGCATCTCCTTTTCCCGGTCATAAACCAGGGTGCTATTCATGCCTAATGGATTAAATACCTTTTCTTCCAGCAAATCAGAGAAAGTTGTACCACTTGCTTTTTCGGCTAGCAAAGAGAGCAGGACATAAGCCGAATTGCTATACCTGAATTCCGTTCCCGGCACAAAATCCAAATGTGTATCATTCAATAGGGCATTGAGGACATCTTCATTTGTCATACCAGGCTTATACACTCCCAGTCCATAATAATCAGGTATCCCTGAGCTATGATGTAGCATCTGACGTATGCTTACTGAATCCGCATAGGAGAGTTGGGGATAAAAAGAGGAAAGTTTGTCATCAAGATCTAGTTTGCCTTCATGTACGAGTAAGAGACAAGCCATGCCTGTGAACTGCTTGGAAACCGAGGCCAGATAAAATTGATGCTTTTGAATCAAGCTGTCTTGACTTTCAAAATCCCGATATCCCAAACTTATTTCGATTTTCTTCTCTCCTTTTTCGGCAAACAGAAAATTTCCATTGAAGCCTTCTTCCTGAAATAATTCCAGAAGCTGCGATTTCTTGCTTAATGCCCTCTTCTCATTTTCCTGTTTACAGGAAAGAAGAGCGACAAGAAAAATGCTTAAAAAGAGATTGAGTTTAGTCATGAGTCAGGGATTATTATGAAGGGAGTGTGATGAAAGCCGAGCTTTAGTATGAAAATTACAATTAAGCTATCGATTTTTCCTAATTGTTTCGTAAGATTGAATTATGGCAAAAGTGCAAGAAAGTCCAAGACTGATGTTGGTAGAAATGCCCATCAGGATCTATGGTTATGATATAGACGTCATGGGGATCGTGAGCAATCAGGTTTATATTCGCTGGTTTGAAGACCTTAGGACTGAGTTTCTGGCCCAATACTGGCCTTATGAGCAAATGCTGGAGGATAATATGTCTCCAGTGCTTGCACGAACAGAGGCGGATTATAAATATCCCCTGAAAATTGGGGAGAAGATAGTCGGGAAGCTTTGGGTAGAATCTTTCAGTCGGGCAAAATGGATCATGTGTTTTGAAATCGCTTCTGAGAGTCGTGTGTTTTGCAGGGGAAAGCAAATGGGATATGTCGTTGATTTAACCCGAAAAAGACCTGTACCGATGCCAACAGGACTTATGGAAAAATACGAAGCTGCAAAGTCAGAATTAGCATAAGGTAATTCCCTCGCCTATGAATCTCTCCCAATTACTCGATAAGCTTGATCTTCAGGAAGAAGAGATGAAAATTCTCATTCAGGACCTGAATGCAGATCAACTAAACTACAATCCTCTATCAGGCAAGTGGTCTATACGTTTACATTTGGCCCATCTTGGCAGGTATCATGAAGTATTTCTTTTACGACTCCGGCAAATCATGGAAGATGAAATCCCGATGTTTGAGCGATATAAATCAGAATGGGATGCCGGATTTTCGGAATGGAAGCCTATGAGTGTGCCTGAAATTTGGGACAAAATGAATACGATTAGAATCCGGATCAAAAAGCATCTCAAAGAATTGTCTGAGAGCGAATTGGGTAGAAAGGGAAATCACCCTCGCTTGGGAAGTATGGATGTGATTGCCTGGTTTGAATTTTTTACTTTGCACGAAAGCCACCACATATACTCTATTTTCCGTATGGTAAAAATGAGGGTATGGGAAAACGTAGCTGGCTAATTAACCTTTCCGTATATGGATGAAGCATTTCCGGGATTAGAAAAGATAGACAATCCCAAAGTTTTGTGGATCAAGCGACTTGCCTGGTTCATGGATGCAAATTTTAAGATACCCTTTACAAGTATTCGATTTGGACTAGACCCAATCCTGAGTCTTATTCCGGGAGTTGGCAATATTGGAACCTACCTGGTTTCTGCTTTTCTGGTTTGGCAAATGCAAAGAAATGGAGCCAGTGGAAAAGTTTATCTGAAAATGGTCGGCAATATTCTGCTGGATGTTGTCATCAGTTTTATCCCCATTTTAGGAACCATTTTCGATATCGGATACAAGGCAAACAACAGAAATGTTCAACTTTTGATTGAACATTATGAGGAAGGCGAACATACTGGCAGCGGAAAAGGCATGCTGTTGGGACTTTTTTTTATTACGATGGGCGTTATTTTTGGCCTGATTTATGGCGTCTACAAGCTATTCGATTTATTCTTTGAGTATTTAGGCACATTATAGGCATCAAAATCTGATTTCCTCTTACTTATCCCTTGACAATCAGGGATTGACAACCTATTTTTGCCCACTAATTCGCAAACCCACCAAATTTCGGCGTTTATGGCAATGAAACTTTCCGCTTTCAACTTTGAGATTCCTGAAGAACTCACAGCACAATATCCTCATGAACCCAGAGATGAAAGCCGCCTGCTGGTCGCTCATAAAGATACTGGTAAAATCGAGCACAAAGTCTTCAAAGATATTCTCGAATATTTTGACGAGGGAGATGTAGCAGTATTCAATGATACCAAAGTTTTTCCTGCAAGACTATTTGGCAAAAAAGAAAAAACCGGTGCTAAGATTGAGGTTTTTCTTCTTCGCGAATTGAATCCCAAACAAAAACTCTGGGATGTATTGGTTGAACCTGCCAGAAAGATACGGGTAGGTAATAAACTTTTCTTTGGAGAAAACGACCTCGTTGCTGAAGTAGTTGACAATACTACCTCAAGAGGAAGAACCATCCGTTTCCTCTTTGATGGGGAAAATGAAGAGTTGCACCAACTCATTGATAAATTGGGTAAGACTCCTATCCCTCCCTATATAGATCGTGATGTGGAGGATTCTGATCGCGAAGCCTATCAAACGGTTTTTGCTACCAATGTAGGAGCAGTCGCAGCCCCAACTGCAGGACTTCATTTCACCCGTGAACTCCTGAAGCGTTTCGAACTCAAAGGGATCGATGAAGCAAGACTTACCTTGCATGTTGGTATCGGTGCTTTCAATCCCGTTGAGGTAGAAGACCTTTCCAAGCATAGAATGGATTCTGAATATTTTGTGATTCCTGAGTATGCCCGTGATTTGGTCAACAATGCCAAGAATACAAAGCAAAGGGTATTGGCGGTAGGTACTTCTGTGATGCGTGCCCTGGAGTCTTCCGTTTCAGCTAGCAGGATGCTTAACACTGCCGAAGGATGGACAGATAAATTTATTTATCCTCCTTTCGAGTTCAATATTGCTAATGCATTCCTGACAAACTTCCATAAGCCTAAATCAACACCCATGATGATGAGTGCTGCTTTTGGAGGGTATGAGTTTATGATGGAGTGTTATGAGCAAGCGGTGAAAGAGAAGTATCGCTTCTATGGCTTTGGAGATGCTATGCTCCTTATCTAAAACTTCATGCGAAAATCTGCGGTCATCGTTGCTGGTGGTTCCGGCAAACGGATGGGATCAGAGATACCCAAGCAGTTCCTGCTATTGGGGGACAAGCCTATATTGATACATACTCTTCTACGATTTTTAGCGCATGATCCGGAATTGATCCTGAGTTTGGTATTGCCTAAGGATCAGTTAGCGGTTTGGGAAGAATTTTCAGTTAAATACCTGTCCTTTGATCAGATCGCTCGCATTATCGTAGGTGAAGGGGGAGCCAGCAGGACCGAATCTGTGCATCAGGGACTTTTGAGATTGGAGAGACATTTTGATTCCTTGGAAGAGGTATGGGTGGCGATTCATGATGGGGTAAGGCCTTTTGTGAAAGATGAGGTAATTAAACATGCTTTTGAGCTTGCGAAAGAAAAGGGAGCTTCTTTGGTATGTGTTCCTGTGAAATCCTCTATGCGTGAGATTCATGAAGCAGGAAAAAGCCGGGCAGTTGACAGATCTCGTTTTTATCATGTGCAGACTCCGCAGACCTTCTCATTGACAGCAATCCTGCAGGCATTTGTCCAAAGACCTCACAATAACTTTACAGATGATGCTAGCCTATATGATGACTTTGGAGGGAGTGTAGCCATTTGTGAGGGAAGTTATGACAATATAAAGATTACGACTCCTGAAGATATTGCTTTGGGGGAGAGTATCCTCAAAAGGGGCGAGTAAAACCCTTCTCTGCGAATTCCGTTCCCCTTTTTAAGTATGCCATGCGACATTGAGTCAGGTCTTATCAATAAGGCGTAAGTTGTGCCCTTTTTTGTTACTGGTCCAATCTTGCAAAATCAAGGATTTCCCTTTGTGACACGATCTCTCTTTTACTTTGATTCAGGAGTGTTCCATCCGCATCATGTATGAGCCAAAGTTTTTCAATAGGATCAAAAGAGATAGATACTTCTTTCCCTGCGTAGGGTCTTCCCATATGGAATTCCTTGCTCATAAATCTGATTCTCCCATTATGTCTTATTTTTCGCCTCCATACCCGCTCTGAAAGATATTGCTCTACCCTTTGAAAATCGAAACATTCATAGCTAAACACTCGAGTGTTAGTTTTCAATTCCGGGAACAATGATATTCTGGATTTATATCCCCTAGCTGATACCATATATACCTCTCTTTGTATTCTTCCCGCTTCATCAAGCGCTTTTTGAAAATCCTCTATTCGTGTATGAGTTTTGGGATGAGACCATCGAGCCAAGGTAGCCTGTAAATTTTCAACTGCTCCATTCTCTTGCGGGCTTGCGGGATTATTTTGTATTACTTCTATCCCAAGCCCTATCCACCATAATATTGCAAGCGTGGGCGTATCTCTGTGCCGCATATTTATAAAGGGACGCCCATTATCTATTTTGATCTTCCTTGGCATTCCCCATCTCTCAAAATTCTTATTCATTTGTCCTATCGCTACTTTGGGAGCAATCTGCCTCATCGTTTTTCGGGGGAAAAAGCTTAGTGTCCAATTGAGAGATACTTGCTTCATCTACCGTATTGATCCAACTAACCTGCTCTCCATTGCCCATCTCAATCCGCTCTTTACCATCTATTTGCCAGGTATCATGAGCCTCAGTTGTCCAACTTGCCTTCCCTTTCTTGGGCCTACCTTTAGGCTGATTTAGACCCAATGACTTCCACCAACGCTGAATCGTGCGTTCATGAGGAATTCGCTCAGCAGGGAATTTCTCTTGCAAAACACTGCGAATGAAGAGTGCCCCTTCTTTTCCTTTACGACTGGATGTGATTAAAGCCCGCATATCTTTAGTATAGGCATGTTTGCTCCCACAAAGATGATAGTTATCTGAGAGGCCTGCTTTGCCTCGTCGCTTATAACGGTAGTAGATCTTTTTTACTCCACTTACAGAGTATCCATATTTAGAAGCTATTGCATCATAGCTCATGCCAGATGAGCGATCTGAGATAATACCTTCTCGTACCTTATAGGGGATTTTTTTTGCCATGAGTCAAGGGTTTGAGAAAAGATACAACTTCTGCCCTATTCCTAAAACACAACAACATGTCGCATGGCAAAGTAAAAAATGGAAGCAAGCAACCCACAATCTTCCTTTTCTTTAGTTTGCAGCGCATTTTCATTAATCTGAGCATTAAGGGAAATGGGGCTTGCTGTAAAAAAGGTTCAATGGAGGTTAAAAAGTTCCCTAGGCTTTCAATTCTTCAAAAAAGCCGGTCTGGCGATTTTTTCGAACATTGTCCCAGCTGAAGTGGCGTCCATTCATAACGACATAAACGCCCGAAGCCAAGGTTTGAGCAAAAGCCAGTGCGCTACCCAGATTGAAAAATCCATCAGAACTACCAAATCGGTAAGGTACCATAGCTCCAGTCAAAACGACGGTTTTCTCCAACCCCAATTGAGCTACAACTTTTGCTGTTTCGACCATGGTATCTGTTCCATGAGTGATGATAATATGCTTTTCTTCGCAAGTCTTGCAATTGTGTGCAATCACCGATCTATCCTCTTCAGTCATTTCCAGGCTATCAATCATCATGAGCGTCCTGAGGTTGATGTCAATGGTGTTTCTACCGAGACGAAACATCTCAGGAAGCTGGGTGTCTTCAAAAAACAGACGCCCATTTATATAATCATAATTCTTGTCGAAGGTCCCTCCGGTCGCAAATACCCTAATGGTCATGTCCAAAATGCTTTGTAGTACGTATTCAAATTTTGGACGAATATCGCAAAAGCATTATGAATTTGGAAAATTTAATTGGCGGTAAAATGAACACGCAGTCCAATATTTACATAATTATGAGCCAGACCCGTTTTTCCAGGGGCGAGAAGGTTGGCTGCAGTAGGGGCTGTGGTTTCGATAAATGAACCCAAAGAATATCCATACCTCAGCATGAAACTAAAGCCGGGAGCCAGTCTATAGCTCAATCCGCCTACAATGCGTGTATCAAAATTCTTCAGCAAATTACTCAGGTCATTGCCGACATCATTTTTAGCTCCTATCAATAATCCAACTGCAGGACCCGCATGTAGCTGAATAGCCTGTGTACTATTACCCATTTGGACGGGAATATTGATTTTAAATACCACAGGAAGCGTTATATGTGAAGTTTGGACGAAGGTGATGCCCTGAAATGCACTTCCCAATTGCTCGAATAACAATTCCGGTTGTATGAAAATGTTATCGCCAATTTCATAATTGACAAAAGCTCCCAGGCTAAGACCTGCTTTATTAAAACCTTGTACAGCATCTCCGTCAACCTGACTGGCATTTAATCCAACATGCAGGCCTCCACCAAAACCCTGGCTAAAAGATTGTAAGCTGAAAAAGCATAGAATAATAGTCGTGAATAGTAGTTTCTTTTCCATGAATGAAAAATTGAAATAATTGGACGTAATAAATAGGTAAAAAACCTTGCCTTTTTATCCGGCCAGGTCAACGATCAGGAAGGTAGCAAAAAATCCGAATTGTATCAGGTAGAGAGGATAAGCAACGGGATTGCTTTTTTCCTGATGGATTTGATGGAAAACGTATTGCATGATGGCCCCTACAATAAACCAGGTAAAGTAATTGGAAATGGGAACTCTATGGGCATCCCAATACCAATAGTCATATTCCATGGCAACGGGTTCAATCAGAAAGTCGAGAATAACCATGAGTAAAGCGCCCATCACAACTCGCAACCAAAGGTTGGTCGTCATGTTTTGTGCCAGGATACCGGCCATGTAGGCAGTCATTACCCACAGGAGCCCCATCATAGGAGGAACTGCAGCTACTTTAGGACCCAGGGTGGAGCCGTAACTGTAATCCCCAAAAATAAGGCCTGTATGTACCCCTACGAACTCCAGGAGATATCCACCCCAGAATACGCCGAATACCCAAAAACCGAAGTTGAGGTTCCAGATTTTATGGAAGTAGGCGAGCACGCCTACAGAGATGAGCAAATTTATGGGAGTTAAACTCTCGAATAGCTCACGGTAATCCTCCAGGTGAAATCCAATTACACCTACATAATGAAGGACAACAAGTACAATAATCGCAAAGGTTACACCAGATTTTCCGTGTTCTTCCATCCGTCTCCTTATTTGAAAAAGAGAAAGGCGTTTTTCATGTAGCTTGAATACAAAACGCCTGAGCCATCCATTTATTTAATTGCCTCACAAATATAGTCTTAGAAGCTTAAAGAAGAAAAGAAATTATTGGGTCTATTTGTGAAATACCTTTCTATGACTTGCCTTTCCATATGGGCGGGTACTTTTTCTCTACAAAAAAGATCAATCCAAAAGCTGCAGCGCAGATGAGGAACTTACTAAGTCCTGCCAGAAAAAAGCCATCAGTAGCGCCAATGTTGTGGTTGAGGAAGAAAGCCCCTAGTACAATAACACCATATATACAAAGTCGCTTTATTTTGTAGGGAATGGGATAATATTTTTGACCGACAAAATAAACCATGCTGCTCATCAAGAGATAACAAAGCAGGGTAGCCCAGGCTCCTGCCATATATCCATAAGTAGGAATTCCAAAGAAGAGGACGGATACGGTTACCAATGCACCACTTCCTGTAAACAAAATAGCGAAACGAGTCTGCTTGGTAATTTTAAACCAAATGGAAATATTTATATAGGCTGCGCTAAACACATAAGCGAGCAGCAAAATGGGAATCACTTTCTGGCCAGACCAATAGGTTTCCGGTACAAAGGTCCGGTTTAGCAACCCAAATAAATTGAAAGACATGATTTCTGGAGCGAAAGAACTAATCAGGAGGAAACCCGCAAGACTGGCCATCATAAAGTAATGAAAGACCCTTGCGAAGGTTTTGGGAGAATCTTTTTCTCCGGCTTCTTTAAAAAAGAAGGGTTCCGCTGCATACCTGAAAGCTGTAGTTGCAAGTGCAATGAACATAGCAACTTTATAATTCGCGGCATAAATCCCATTTAAATCTTCGCCTGTTTGAACTAATCCCTCAAAGACTCCGCCTTCTGGCCACCTAAGGGGAATCATGATTCTGTCCAGGGTTTCATTCATAATGCCTGCGAGTCCAGCTATCATAATGAAAAAAGCATAGTCCAGCATTTCTCGCAAGAGCTTGAAGTCCCAGCTAGGCAAAGCCGGTAGGTTTTTCCAAAGGGATAATGCCAGCACAAGAGAGGCAGCTATTATATTTGCTACGAAGACATATTCGATTCCCAGATCCAGCCAAACAATAAAAATGAGGAGGGCGCTGAGGTTGATAATCACATTTACCAGCATGATGATCCCAAACCAGGCAGCTCGCTCCTTATGCCTTAGCATAGCTTTAGGGATTGCAGCCAGGACATCCAGAGAAATGATCGCAAACAAAAGCAGGAGATAATGCTCTTTGCCTTCATAGTTCATCCAGCTTGCGATATGGGTATGAAGGGGAATAGCGATCCCCATAAACACAAGAAGTAAACCCAATACGAAAAAGAAAGCCTGGCTGTATACCTTTTTGGGATCACTTTGGTCTTGAATAAAGCGAAACATGGTGGTTTCCATGCCAAAAGTCAGGAAGACATTGAAGACAGTAATCCAGGCATAAAGGTTCGCATAGATTCCATAAATGCCTGTGCTGAAACGATTGGTAAGAATGGGGAGAAACAGGACATTGAGTAGACGACTGAGAATCGTACTACTTCCATAGATAAAGGTATGTCCAGCTAATTTCTTTAGAACCCCCATTGGTGATCGTTTTACACTAAATTTCTGCTAAGTTGATAAAAGTTTTCCTAAGTCAGGAGGCATTTTGAGGATTTGCAGGACCTTATCATTTTTCCGTACATGAAGTTCGAGTATATGCTTTACTTATTTACCCAGTTTATCTCATCGTAGAGAATTTGATGTAGTTTTTCTCGGATTTTTAAACTGTAAAGCTTTCGGTTATTTCTTGTCGGATGAACCCTATTGGAAAGAAAGACCAAAACCAGTTTGTGTTTAGGATCAACCCAGGTAAATGTTCCCGTAAATCCAGAGTGGCCAAAACTAAGGGAAGATGCGTCTTTGGAGATATAGCTGCTCTTTCCATCCAATGGGGGTTTGTCAAATCCCAATCCTCTCCGATTGTCATCCTTTTTATAGGCATAGCTGCTAAACTCTTTCATTGTCTCCCGGCTGATATATCTCTCCCCTCCATATTCTCCCATGTTGAGGTACATCTGCATAAGCTTGGCCAGATCATTTGCATTGGAAAAAAGACCTGCATTCCCGGAAACTCCTCCCATCATAGCTGCTGCTTCATCATGGACATAGCCATGAACCATTTCTTTTCTAAACAAGCTATCATATTCGGTCGGAATGATCTCATTGATCGGGATTTTTTTCCAGGGATTGAAATCCAATCTTCCAGCTCCTAGTTGATCATAAAATCGCTCATTCAGTAATTGATCGAAATCCATGCCGCTGAGATTCTTTACAATTTGGGGATACAACAGAAAACTCAATCCTGAATACACATAGCCCTGTTTGGAGTCAACATCAGACTTTCTCACTGCCTTGTACATTTTCTTTCGATACTTCTGATTCATATAAAGGTCTTTATACACCTTTATATTATAGGTATCACTGGAGTCTCGTTTGAAGGTTCCTCCTTTGAATTTCCCATTTTTCTTCTGAGTCTTTGCCCAAAAAACTATATAAGGAATCAATCCGGCCTGATGAGCCAGGATGGGACGAATTTGAAGGTCCCGTTTATTAGATTTTATAAAGTCTGTCCAGTAATTTGACAAAGGGTCATCTATTCTTAGTTTTTCCTCATCCTTGAGAAACATGATGGCTGGAAGAGCCGCTGAGATTTTGGTAACAGAGGCAAGATCATAGACATCAAAGCTTTTAACTGGTCGTGTCTTTTCGTAATTATGGTGCCCATAATTCTGATTGAAAATCACCTGATTGTTTTTGGCAACTACTACCTGACAACCCGGAAAGGCCATAGAATCCATGGCCATTTCTATCAAGGAATCAATTCTTCTTTTAAGTCTCTCCGAATCCCAGGAAACGGCTTCTGCCTTATTATAGCTGAGACGAATATCTCCGGTAGTTCTGAGTCCATTGCCTTTATGGAATACCCGGCCCACGTCTTTTCGCAGTCTTCCCTGGGAAGAAATTGCCCCGTAAATGATCTGGGCACAAAATTCCTGATTGATGGGATGTTCTGAAGGAGAGAAAAGGAGTACCGGAGACTGACTAAGTACGTCCAGTTTTTGAAGCTCTTCTTCTGATCCAAAAAATGTGGTAATCGTATGCGGGCGTTTATACAACTTTTCCCAAAAATCCCGAATAGCCAGGCGTTCTGTTGTTGTCAAGCCGCTATAGGAGACACTATTATGTAGGCTAAGAATGATCAAATTGGAAGCACTGGCCAATTCACTGATTCGGTCCATCCTCTTGGGCAGATCGGCCAGACGCATGCGGATATTCAAGACCGGGGCATATAAAGCCAGGCTATTTTGAAAAAAATCCTTGCCCTTTGTATCAAAAGAAATGTGCAGGATGCGCTTTTCCTGCAAATTTGAAATTGGCAGAAGTTCCCCCTGATTTTTCAATAGGACGACCTCTGACTTTTTCTTCTCTAGCTCATTTAGGCTCAGGGAAGTGTTTAGGATTTCCTGGGAAAAGATAAGGGATGGGAACAGGAGCAGGTAAAGGATCAAAGAATGAGTAGGAACCTTCATGAATCCTAAATAACTAAATGCCTGCCTTAATTGGAAGGCTTTTGCATGTTTTTGCAGGAATCGGGGAGAAAAAAGCAGCGATTTAGGTTAAGAAAAGATTAAATTCTGATAAAATTTGCAAAAAAATGCATAAAAGCTCAGAAAAATGCAGTATACTTGCAGGAGTTTGCATGAATTGAAAGTGAATTCTCTTATGCTAAAAGAAGAAAGACATACTTACATCCTGGAATCCATTCAAAAGAATCAAAAAGTTCTCACCCTTGAATTAAGTGAGGTTCTTGCTGTTTCGGAGGATACCATCCGAAGGGATTTGAAAGAGTTGTCTGATAAGGGGCAATTGAAAAAAGTGCATGGAGGAGCAATTTCTCTCAGTTTAAATCCTTTTGACTATAAAGACCGGGAAGTATATGCTCTCGATCAAAAGAGACAACTTGCCAGTAAGGCAGCTGAATTTGTAAAAGATAATTCGGTAGTCATCATCGATGGCGGAACTACCAATCTGGAACTGGTAAAAGCTTTACCTAAAAGTTTATCAGCTACTGTCTTCACCAATAGTATCCCGATTGCCAGTGAACTAGCCGATCATCCCCGAATTGAGGTAATCTTTGCTGGCGGGAGAGTGTTGAAACAGGCTCAGGTTACCGTTGGAGAGGAAGCCATAAAGACTTTTAGCGGCTTGCATGCAGATCAGTGCTTCCTGGGAATAAGGAGTATTCATCATCAAATCGGCATCACAGAAATAGACTGGGAAGAAACCCAGGTGAAGCGGGCCATGATCAATGCCGCTGCTGAGGTGCTGAGTTTATTAATACCCGAAAAAATTGAAACTGTCAATCCCTATAAAATAGGGGAGACTCAAAAATTACATAAGATCATTAGTTGTCTGCCTGATGGGGATCAAAGATTAGATCCTTATGAAGGTATAGGCATTCAAACCGTATAATTACTCTCAAAAATTAATTTGAACATGTTAGCAGTTCATCCATCTACTACCTATCAATTTGAAAAAATCCCAACGAGGATTTATGAAAATTCTTCCATCGCTTCTAAAGAAGTTGCAGGTAGAATTGCCAGCCTCATTCGCCATAAAGCCCAAAAAGGAGAAATGGCGGTTCTGGGACTCGCTACGGGTTCGACTCCTACAGGGGTGTATAATGAACTCGTGCGTATGCATGAAGAAGAAGGCCTGAGCTTCCAGAATGTTATCAGCTTTAACCTGGATGAGTATTTCCCCATGGAGCCAGATGCTCTTCAGAGTTATCACCGCTTTATGAATGAATACCTTTTTGACAGGGTAGACATCAAAAGAGAAAATGTGAATATCCCTGATGGTACTTTGCCCCTGGAAGAAATCGATAAGTTTTGCCTGGAGTATGAAAAGAAGATCGAAGAAGTCGGAGGCCTTGATATACAGTTGCTGGGGATTGGTCGTACCGGCCACATTGGATTTAATGAACCGGGCTCTTCCATTAGCTCTCGTACCCGTATGATTGCCCTGGACCGTATTACCATTCGGGATGCAGCCAGTGATTTCTTTGCAGAGGAAAATGTGCCTCGTAGAGCCGTTACGATGGGCGTGGGAACGATCATGAGAGCCAAAGCAGTACTTCTCCTTGCATGGGGTGAGGGAAAAGCACCTATTATAAAAGAGACTGTAGAGGGAGAAATTACAGAATTGATTCCTGCTACTTTTCTCCAAAAACATGAAAACGCAGAGATCCTGCTTGATGAAGCTGCATCAGCTGAATTGACAAGGAGTAAAGCTCCCTGGCTGGTAGGACCTTGTGTATGGGATGATAAAATGATCCGACTCGGGGTAGTATGGCTTTGCCAGGAATTAGGAAAGCCTATCCTGAAACTTACAGATGAGGACTACAATGAGCATGGGATGGGAGATCTGATTGCTGAGCATGGAGCTGCCTATGGAATTAATATCCGCGTATTCAATGAAATGCAGAGAACGATCACGGGTTGGCCTGGAGGGAAACCCAATGCCGATGATACACATAGACCAGAAAGAAAAGATCCATTCCCAAAAAGAAGTTTGATTTTTAGTCCCCATCCGGATGATGATGTGATCTCTATGGGAGGAACTTTGTTGAGACTGGTTGATCAGGGACATGAAGTACATGTAGCCTATCAGACTTCTGGAAACATAGCTGTATTTGATGATGCTGCTATGCGTTTTATCGACTTTGCACTGGATTTCAGTAAATCCTTTGGGCAAAACTCCAAAGAAGCAGAGAAACTCTATACGGATAGTCGCGATTTCCTCAATAGTAAAGTGCCGGGGCAACCTGATTCGAGAGAATTGCAACAAATCAAAGGACTCATTAGAAGAGGAGAAGCAAAATCAGCATGTCGCTATTGCAAGGTGAAAGATGAGCATGTTCACTTCCTGGATATGCCTTTCTATGAAACGGGGCGAGTTAAGAAGAAGCCTATAGGAGAAGAAGATGTTCAGGTGATCGTAGACCTGTTGCAGAAGGTAAAGCCTCAGCAAATCTTTGCAGCGGGAGACCTCTCTGATCCTCATGGAACCCACCGTGTTTGTTTAGATGCTATATTTAAAGCACTGGATAGATTGAAAGGAGAGGAATGGTTGAAAGAATGCTGGGTATGGTTATACAGAGGTGCATGGCAGGAATGGCCAGTGAGTGAAATTGAAATGGCTATTCCGATTAGTCCTGAGGAATTGAGAAGAAAGAGAGAGGCGATTTTTAAGCACCAATCTCAAAAAGACAGTGCTCTCTTTCCTGGCAATGATCCACGTGAATTCTGGCAAAGAGCAGAAGATAGAAATCAAAATACTGCGCAGATCTATGATGCATTAGGTTTGCCAGAGTATGAAGCGATTGAAGCTTTTGTTCGCTATCATTTTTGAATAGATCAAATAGATGAAATCAACTGAACAGTCCTCAAATTATGAAGGACTGGATAAAATGAGCACAGCAGATTTGTTGTCCTCAATCAATCAGGAAGACAAGAAGGTCCCGGAAGTTATCTCAAAACTTCTGGGGCCTATTGAACTTCTTATAGAGGCCGCTTTTGTCTGCATGAAAATGGGAGGCAGGCTGATCTATATGGGCAGTGGAACCAGTGGTAGATTGGGGATTGTAGATGCTTCAGAATGCCCACCTACTTTTGGAGTAGACCCGGGAAGGGTAGTGGGCTTGATCGCAGGAGGCAAGGAAGCTGTTTATAAGGCTGTGGAATATGCTGAGGATAGTTTCGAGCAAGGATGGTTAGATCTGGAGGAAATTGGGATTGATGAAAAGGATTTTGTGATAGGGATTGCTGCCAGCGGTACAACTCCCTATGTCCTCGGGGCCATGGATGAAGCCAGATCAAGAGGTATCAAAACAGCTTGTATTACCTGTAATTATGATACTCCCCTGGCTGCTAAAGTTGAGTTTCCTGTAGAGGTGGTTGTGGGACCCGAATTTGTGACAGGAAGTACCCGGATGAAAGCCGGGACGGCACAAAAACTGGTACTCAATATGATTTCAACCTCCCTGATGATCAAATTAGGACATGTAATTGGAAATAAGATGGTGGATATGCAGCTTTCAAATAAGAAGCTTGTAGATCGGGGAAGTCGGATGATTATGGAAAAGACCAGCCTGGACTATGATTCTGCAAAAGAACTATTGTTAAGATATGGAAGTGTACGGGAGGCATTAACTGCCTATGCGGGTGGTAATTGAAGCTTCTGTAGGCTATTGGTTATATTGCAATCTAAACGGGTAATATGTCTTTAGTCTACAGATTTTTTTCTTTCCCTTTTCTACAAAAAGGGTTTTTCTTTTTCTGCTGCTTTGCGCTCCTTATTCCATCTCTCAAAGCTCAAATCCATCCTCCCAAAAGAGAATTCAGGGGCATATGGATGGCAAGTGTCAAAAATATAGACTGGCCTTCCCGAGCAGGACTTTCCACAGAAAAACAGCAGGCAGAACTTCTCGAAATGCTGGACCGATGCAAAGAAGCGGGCCTGAATGCGGTTATTTTTCAAATCAGACCTGCAGGAGAAGTATTCTATGAAAGTCGATTTGAGCCCTGGTCTTCCTATTTAAATGGGGAATTGGGGAAAGCACCCGCTCCTTACTATGATCCTTTGACCTTTATTATTGATGCCTGCCATGAGCGGGGATTGGAACTACATGCGTGGATCAATCCTTTCCGACTGAATCTGGACTGGTTTGAAGGAAAAGAGTTGCCTAAAGGGCATATTGGGAGTCGCTTTCCTGACTGGACCTTTTCCTATGGAAAAAATCTCTATGTCAATCCGGGAAATCCTTATGCCCGAAGGTATATTATGGAAATTGTCAGTGATGTTGTCAGGCGATATGACATAGATGCCATTCATTTCGATGATTACTTCTATCCTTATAAAATTCAAGGAGAAATCCTCAATGACAGCCTGAGTTTTGAGCAATTTAATCCTGACAATCTTGAGCTGGATGACTGGCGGAGAGATAATATAAACTCTTTTATCAGGGATGTAAGCGATAGTATATATGCCATTAAGCCTTTTGTCGAGCTTGGGATTAGTCCTTTTGGGGTTTGGCGAAATGTTTCTCAGGATTCGAAAGGATCAAATACCCGCAGCGGGCAAAGTAGTTATGATGATTTATATGCGGATATCCTGAAGTGGATGGAAAATGGCTGGATCGATTATGTCGCTCCACAAATATACTGGAGTAGGGGATTTGCCCCGGCCGATTTTGAGGTATTGTTGGATTGGTGGGAGCGAAATAAACAGAGGACCAAATTATACATAGGGCAGGCATTATATAAGATTGATAATAATTCGGACATCAATTGGAGTAAGCCAGAGGAAATTCCTGAGCAAATCCGGCAAATCCGGAATCTCCGTACAGTATCCGGGAGCATTTTTTTTAGTGCAAAGTGGCTAAAAACAAATCCATTGGGAATTATGGATTCCCTTTCGCAAAATCATTATTTCTATCCTTCCTTAACTCCATATGCCAAGCGTTTTGAGCCAGAAGCGCCACTTGCTCCATATGGACTGGAGACAGACTCAGATCCAAAAGGCGTAGCCATGATCTGGTCTTCTGAAGCTTCCAGTAAAGAGATCAAGTATTATGTAGTTTATCGAAATAAAGGGAGAAAAATCCCCTTGCCTTTGCCCGAATATCAACAGACCATCGTGAGATCCAATGATCTCTATTATCTGGATGAGGAAACTCGTTGGTTGAAAAAATACACCTATGCGATAACTGCTGTGGACTGGTTGGGAAATGAAAGTGAGATTAGTGATTTTCGCTCGCAGAGGAGGTGGAGCAGGACACCTAAAAAGCCTAAAAAAGAAAAGGCGACCTTGGGAGGGAGATAAGGTCGCCTAGTTTTTAATTACAAAGAAGACAGGAGTTAAATAATAGTAGTTTGTAGTTTAGTTTTTTCCTTCATGGTAATTAAAGATAGAAAACTATTTGACTAAAAGCAAGGCTTGAATCCCTTCTCCGAGTAAATGTTTCATGTGTTCGCATTTATTTTTCTCAGAATAATTTACCCCGAAAAGAAATAGTGGGACAACATGAAAAGCCCTCATTCAGGCTCATTTTCCTAATATGAATGATGATTTTGGTACAAATTCCCTGAATTATTCTACATGAAGCCTTTGTGCTGTCAACTAAGTATCCAGAGAATTTCCACTTTGAGCTTTCTGGGTAATATTTCCTACAATTTTTGCGATTTTTCTTTTCAAAAAGTCGAATTAACAAATTGAGAAATTATTTTTTTGAAAAATTTGCTGTATTTTTTTTCGATAAATACGTCCATATTTTGCGCTTTCTCCCTCATTATCAATGATTAACCAATTATTCAATAAAAAGAATAAAAAGCGGTGCACATAAAAATCTGTCTTTCGATCCAATTGTACAGTTTTTTGGCCCTTTTTTTGATATATAGTGAACTGTAAAAGATTATAGGAAAGTCGACTTACGCATAGGGTCAAAAATTATCTAATACTAAACTTTTTTATTTCCCATAGTATGCGTAATTTCGTTTCAAATTCTGCTCTTTATAAATCCGGATAAAAATAAGTATGCCTGACCCCATCAGGAGTCTTTTTTAGTCCCTTCTTTTTATCCAGTCAAACCCACCAAGCACCAAATTTTATACTGATCCGCACTCTGTGCTGGTTAGTTCAGTTATGGTTTTATTCTGTTATTAGCGACAGTAAAGTTCTCTGTTACACTGACGATATGGTACAATTATACCGCTTTACCCAATTTCTCATTAGCCTTATACTGGTCTTTTGGCTAGGCACTGTGTCAAGCCTTGCCCAATCCCAGGTAAGTCAACTTTGCAGCTTAGATAATTTCCAGGCATCTAACGGCCATTCGATCTATTTAGACAATCTACCCGGAGCATCATCTCCGCGCTTTGTGTTTGATTCTCAGGGAGGTAACCTGACAATCTTCAATGACGGCACAGCAAATCTAACTGGTAGAGTTCAACATGAATCTCAACCCAATCTTCAATGGGATGTAAACATCTGGTTGGTCAATGAAAGGGACTTCGCTACCTGGACCGCTTTAGGTAGAGGAGTGAAAGTTGAACTTGCTCCCCAATCTGTAGTTACCGCAAACCAGCAAGACTGGTTGTTTTACGAATTAGATGATACCAGAAGTACGCTAATTGGTGTGGGTGGTACCTTCTATGATGGGGATACCCTTGATCTTAGCCACAGACCATCCAACTTTGACTATGGTTTCCAAATGGGAATCGGTGCCAATGCTAAAAATGCAATGGACGGTCTTTCCGGTTGGTTCTTTTATTCTGGGGCCTATACAGGTATCGGAGATGTAAACGTTAATCGCGACTGTAGCGCGCCTACCTGCGATGTGGAAATCACAGATGTAACTACTACCTGCATCAATGATTCTACTTTTAATGTAAGCGTAAGCTTCACCGGAACTGGCAATCAATTCGAAATTTCTGATAACCAGGGAAGATCTCCTTTAAGTGGATTAAGCGCTGGTACTTATATGTTTAGCTCCTACAGCAATAATACGAATGTCGAAATCATCGTCAGCGATATGAGTATTGCAGCATGTGCTGACACTGCTGATGTAGTTAGCAATGATTGTACTCCGGCTCCTGTGTGTGATGTGGCTATTGATAGCCTCTCAAGCACTTGTCTTAACGATACCACTTTCGAAGTAAGTGTATATGTATCCGGGACCGGGAACTATACAATAAGTGATGACCAGGGATCTGCAACTCAAAATGGAGTAGGAGGGGTATTCGTTTTCGGGCCTTATGCCAACAATACTCCCGTTTCATTTACTGCAAATGATGCGTCTATTGCTAACTGTTCTGATAATGCAGGACCGATCAGCAATGATTGTGCGCCTCCTCCTCCAGTATGTGATGTGGCCATAGACAGTATTTATTCTGTCTGTATTACTGATTCTACTTTCGAGGTATCTGTAATAGTTTCTGGAGCAGGAACATTGACCGTACGGGATAATCAAGGCTTTCCAGTTCAAACTGGACCTGCAGGAACCTACACCTTCGGACCTTACAGAAATAATCTTTCGAATATCCTGATTGTGGTTTTAAATCCGGACATAGCAAATTGTCAGGAGAGTTTAATAGCTCCAGCTCTGGATTGTTCACCACCACCTCCGGTATGTGATGTTGCACTTGATAGCCTTGACAGCAATTGCTTGACAGACTCTACTTTCGAAGTGTCCTTTATACTGGGCGGAACTGGCAACTATACTGTTTCTGATAATCAGGGCATGAGCCAAAATGGAGCTGCTGGATCCTATACCTTTGGACCTTACTTAAATAATGTATCTGTTTCATTCACAGCTACTGATGATTCTGATAGTACTTGTCAGGCTAGCATTGGACCTATCACTGCGGATTGTGCGCCAGATACATGTGCGGTAACTATTACCGATCTGGTAGCAGAGTGTGCCTCAGATACTTCTTTTGCAGTAATGGTAACCTTTACCGGAATCGGCAACAATTTCAGTATCTCCGACAATCTTGGATCAACCCCCATGACAGGATTAGGACCGGGGACCTATATGTTCGGTGATTACTTCAACAGTACCGATGTATTCATCACAGTATCAGATTCAAGTTTTGCAGGATGTACTTCAACACTCGGACCTGTTACGGCAGACTGTACACCGGTTCCTGTATGTGATGTTTCTATAGACACTGCCTATACAGAGTGTATCAATGATTCAACCTTTGAGGTGGTAGTTACTTTCCAGGGAACTGGTAGTCTCTTCCAGATCTTCGATAATCTTGGTTCACCGGGTGTTACAAATTTAGCTGCAGGAACCTATAGATTCGGTGTTTATCCAAACGGAAGCCAGGTTCAGGTAACAGTACTGGATTTTGCAATCTTCAACTGTTTCGAAACAACTCCGCCTCTAACAAATACCTGCGACACCACTGGAACAGGTTTATTTACAGGCATCACCAATTTTGTATCCAGTATCTCTGGCAAAAATGTTGACCTGAGTTGGGAATCAAAGCTATTGGATAATGGAACGTATTATGAAATAGAAAGAGAAGATGGTGCAGGTGAATTCACAACAATCGGCATGAGAATGTTGAGTGAAATGGACCTCTTTGAAAATAAATATTACTTCACGGACTATGCGATTGAGGCTAATAAATACTTTAGCTATCGAATCAAACAAGTCAAGCCAGACGGAGAGATCTCTTACTCAGCTCTGATCAAAACAATCAGACTGGATCAGAATGAACTCTTGATTGGAGAAGTTTACCCGAATCCTTCAAATGGAATTACAAGGATCAAGATGAATGCCGGAAGTCCTCATAGAGTATCATGTGAACTCCTTGATGCCAAAGGCGCGCTTGTATCCGACTCAGTGATAAATACGGTCGTAGGATCTCAGGAATTAGTGATTCCTTCAAACAAACTACGACCAGGTATGTACCTGGTGAGATTAACCCTTGAAAATAACAAGGTCTTCGTCAGGAAGTTAATAATTACAGAATAATACTAGAATAAGTAACTGAATTATCAGGAGGCCACCCTAAGGGGTGGTCTTTTTGTTTTTGGAAGTTTGACATTTGAGCCAGCTATAAATTTCCTTTCCCCAAACTTTTTTATTATTTCAAGTATACGTATATTCAGAAAATAGATAATGCTCTTTTATAATCAGGATAAATAAATCTACTCCTAATCCCTTTCATCCTCAGGAGTTAAGTCCAATTTTTTATCCCTCCTAAACCCAACAATAAGCTCACATCCTTTCTTCCAGGAGAAGAAGGGGGATTCTTTATTTTTTCCTGTGTAGGATCTACGCAGGGCCACACACTATTATAAACATGACATGTTAAAACTTTACCCATTCTCTCAAATTTGTAAAAGTCTATTGATTTGGGGCTTACTGTGTTATCCGATTTGGGGCTTTTCGCAAGCCCAGATAGAAGATTCCTGTACGCTGATAAATTATCAGCCAATTGGTGGGCATGCTATTTACCTGGATAATCTTCCCGGAACGACTTCACCAAGATTTATTTATGACTCTTTAGGAGCCCCGGCTTATTTCTATACTGATTCTACCCTGCAAGTAACAGGTATAGTTCGACATGAAGCTGATCCCAACAAACAATGGCAAGTAAATATCTGGCTGAAAAATATCACCGAATATGCGGATTGGACTGCCATGGGAAGAGGCTTTAAAATTGAATTGGCTCCTGATTCCGTTGTAAATGCCAATGTTACGGATTGGGTCTTTTTTGAACTGGATGATACCAGAAGTAGCCTGACAGGCGTACCCGGAACTTTTTATGCAGGAGATACCCTCAATTTATTTCACCGCCCTTCGAATATTGAATTTGGTTTTCAGGCAGGAGAGGGAGCAAATGCGAAAAATGGGGATTTCGGTATTTCTGGTTGGTTCTTTTATATGGGCTCTTATTCAGGAATAGGGGATCTGAATGCCAGTTTTGACTGTGATGATGATCCCGGGCCTGAATGTGATGTGAGCATTGATACAGCAATTGTTATTTGTGATTCTTCTTCTGCATCCTTTACCGTTGAACTTCAGGTTTCGGGTAGTGGGGGCTATGTAGTAGCTGATGTTGACTTCATTGATTTTCAAGTTGGGGCTGCAGGGACCTATACTTTCGGACCCTATCCTGACTCAATGCAGCTATCTTTTGTGGTTATAGATACACTTGATCAAAGCTGTGGTGATGAAACTTCAAGCCTGACAGCAAACTGCTCACCGCCTAATCTCTGTACGCTCGTTGGAGAAATCGATAGCGTTCAGTTGATTCCAATTTGTGTAAGTGATGATTCCTTCCAGGTGATTGTTGCAGTTCTGGATGAAGGAATAGCAGAAGGGATTAACAGCAATATGGGAGGAGTTTACCAGGGAAATACGCCTGAATTTTATCAGATATTTGGAAACTATGCTAATGGTACGGAAGTAACTTTCGAGATTTTCAATACGGATGAGCCGAGTTGTAATGTCTTCGAAAGTATAAGCGCGGATTGTCTGCAGGATACATGCGCAGTGGGAATAGATTCTGTTTATGCAGTTTGTACTTCTAATGATTCTTTCAATGTATTTGTAAACTTCAGTGGAATTGGAAACAATTTTAGTGTCTATGATAATTATGGAGTTACAACTTTTGCCGGCGTGAGTCCAGGATGGTATGAATTGGGACCTTTCTATGATTCCAGTCAGGTATTTGTAACGGTTATTGATTCTAATTTTGTGGATTGTAATGATACTCAGGGACCTATCCTGGCTAACTGTGATCCACAATGTGAACTGTCAGTAGATAGTGCATACACCCAATGTAAAACAGATTCTACTTATGAGGTTGTTATGATCATTAGTGGAAATCCTGCCAGTCAGGATGGATTCCTGATCTTTGATCTGCCAGGCTCGGTAATTTTCCCTGATTCTTTATTCAATGTTTTTGCTGATACAGTGGCATACGGAGAATATCCTAATGGAAGTTATGCTAGCATAATCGTAGAAGATTTGGCATTTGATCAAGGCCTGTGTTTTATTTGGCTGGATTCCCTTACTTATAATCCGGATTCCTCTGGTGTTTGCAATACCTCTAATTTATCAGGCGTAAATGCTGGAATAAGTAATGAGGCTGCTGCTATTCAATCAAATTCAGTTGAAATATCCTGGACTTCTTCCAGTATGGAAATGGAAACCTACTTCCTCATTGAAAGAAGAACTTTCTCTGGTCCATACACTGTAGTCGGAAAAGTAGAGATGGAAGAAAGACAAGCTTATACAGGAGTCCTGAGATTCATAGACCGTAAACTTGATCCTAGTTCTGTCTATACCTATAGAATAAAAGAAGTAAGACCAGATGGTGTCAAGGCCTATTCGGAAACGATTCAGGCTATGATATATGCAGGATTAAGTGTAAATATTGGACAGGTTTACCCAAATCCCACAGATGGTCAAACTAATATTCTGATCAGTTCTGAGCTGGCACAAAGGATCAGCTGTGATCTGTTTGATCAAAGAGGTTCTGTAGTCGCCAAATCAGATATGAAGCTGATAGAAGGATTGCAGGAATTGAAATTGCCTACTGAAGAGTTGGCAGCAGGATTGTATCTGGTGAAATTCAGCACAGATGCTGGAGAAGTTTTTGTTAGGAAAATCCTTATCACAAAATAATTATAAACTTCAATTTGAATCGGGGCCGTCCTTATGGGGCGGCCTTTTTCTTTCTTGTAATGCTGTGTAATTTGAGGACATGATTCAAAAAGATTATATGATGCGGCTAATTGAAGAATTAGCCACTGTTGTTGCCAGGCTTTTTGGTTTAATGACAGAAGATAAATTGCAGGAAGCGATAAAACTTCTGGATAAAACCTATGACTCCTTCTTCAAGTTTGAAGGAAAACTCCTGCGGTTTACTCCCAAAGAAGAACTCCTGGATATTCTCAAAAGCAAAGAGAATATGGAAGCGGAGCAAATGGAAATTGTAGCTGAACTCTTGCGAAATGAGGCAGAGGTTTGGATAAAGATGGGGAAGCTGGATGAAGGAACTGATGTCCTGGCTAAATCCATTCATTTACTGGAGTATCTGGAAAAAGAACAAGCACACATATATTCCATCGAACGCAAAGAAAAATTGAAACAAAGCAGAGACAGATGGGAGGATTTGCATTAGTCCTAATGGGAGCTCAATAAAAATGAAATATTTACAGTAAAATCGCCTGCATATAGGCGATTTTACATTTTTAGATAAAAATTTTTGGAAGGATGTGTGGAGAATAAAAAAAAAGGTCGTATGTTAGCTAGGCCTTTGTGCCTAAGATTGCTTTTCCTGCCTGTTTAGGCAGGTTTTTTGTAAAAAAAGGAAAAAAGGCCTGCTGCTAATAAGCCAATTATTATATAATATGCAGCAGCTCGTTTTATCATTTCACTAATAATCTTTCTAGATCATGGACAATCGAGTTTATGTTTTTGACACTACCTTGAGAGACGGCGAACAGGTGCCGGGCTGTCAATTGGACACTCATGAAAAAATTGAAATTGCTCGTGAACTAGAACTACTAGGGGTAGATATTATTGAAGCAGGTTTTCCCGTTTCCAGTCCTGGTGATTTTAAGTCTGTTGTAGCGGTTTCTAAAGCAGTAAAAGAACCTGTTGTATGTGCCCTTTCACGTGCAGTAGAAAATGATATTAAAGTCGCAGGAGAAGCCCTTAAATTTGCAAAAAGAGGAAGAATACATACAGGTATCGGTGCATCCGACCTTCATATTTATAATAAATTGAATTCTACTCCGGAAAAGATTCTGGAAAGGGCTGTGGCCGCAACCAAATATGCCAAGCAGTTTGTGGAGGATGTGGAATTCTACTGTGAAGATGCAGGTCGAGCTAATCTCGAATACCTTGCCAGAATGGTAGAGGCAGTCATCAATGCGGGAGCAACTACCGTGAACGTTCCCGACACTACAGGTTATTGCCTCCCCTCACAATATGGTGCCAAAATCAAGTACATCATGGAGAATGTGCCCAATGTACATAAGGCCCGTATTTCTGTCCACTGTCACAATGATTTGGGCATGGCAACTGCTAATACCATTGCCGGATTGGCAAATGGAGCTCGTCAGATGGAAGTAACCCTAAACGGTATTGGAGAAAGAGCGGGGAATACTTCTTTGGAAGAAACCACTATGGTATTGAGAAGCCATGAAGAAAGCCTGGGCCTCAAAACCAATATAGATATCAGTCGCATCTATCCGATGAGTCGCATGGTATCCAAATACATGCGGATGCCGGTACAGCCCAATAAAGCCATCGTCGGAAGAAATGCTTTTGCCCACTCTTCCGGTATACACCAGGACGGAGTCTTGAAAAGCAGAGAAAATTATGAGATCATCAATCCGCAGGATGTAGGGATTCCAGAATCTTCTATCATTTTGACTGCTAGAAGCGGAAAAGCCGCTTTGAACCATAGACTGGATAGGATAGGGGTAAATCTCAGTAGAGACGAATTGGTTCAGACTTATGAGCGCTTTTTGGTGATGGCTGATGAAAGAAAAGAAGTAAATGACCAGGATTTGATGGAATTGATGGGTATAGAAGGTAGCAAGAGAATCCTGAAGATAAATTCACTGGAAGTAAGCTGTGGAAGTGGAGAAAAAGCAGTGGCGAATGTGGAGATCAACAGAAATGGGAAAATGCTATACAATGAGGCCGAAGGAAATGGACCTGTAGATGCCTGTATCAAAGCAATTGACGCCATTATGGATATACCGGTGAAATTGGAAGAGTATTTGGTACAAGCTATAACCGGAGGGAGTAATGATGTCGCGAAAGTACACATCCAAATTTCTTCAGAAGGAAGGCTTCATCATGGATTTGGGGCAGATACCGATACGGTCTATGCGACTGCTGCTGCATATTTGGATGCAATTAAGAAAGTTTAATTAGGGTTTTCAATAAGGGACTAGCGTCCAGATATTACATGGCAAAGACACTTTTCGACAAGATTTGGGAGCAGCATGTGGTGACCAGAGAAGAAGGAGGACCAGATGCACTCTACATAGATCGTCATTTCATTCATGAAGTAACAAGCCCTCAGGCTTTTGCTGGCCTCAGAAGAAGAGGTATACCTGTAGCTCGACCAAAGCAAACCATTGCTACCGCAGATCATAATGTTCCTACCATAGATCAGCATTTGCCTATCAAAGAACCTCTATCGCGTATGCAGGTAGAGACTTTGGTGAAAAACTGTGAAGAATTTGGCCTGGAACTATACGGACTGGGACATCCTTATCAGGGGATTGTACATGTCATCGGGCCAGAGTTGGGAATTACCCAACCGGGCATGACTATCGTCTGTGGAGACAGTCATACTTCGACACATGGTGCTTTCGGTGCAATAGCATTTGGAATAGGAACCTCTGAAGTTGAGCAAGTGCTTGCAACTCAATGTGTGCTTAAGGCAAAACCCAAAAGCATGCGTATTAATGTGGAGGGGGAATTGGGTGAAGGAGTTTCTTCAAAAGACATCATTCTGTACATCATTTCTCAAATCAGTACTTCTGGAGGGACTGGCTATTTCGTGGAATATGCTGGCTCTGCCATCAGAAAACTGAGTATGGAAGCCCGAATGACCATTTGCAATATGAGCATTGAAATGGGAGCAAGGGGAGGAATGATCGCTCCGGATGAGACCACTTTCGCCTATGTAAAAGGCAAAGAGTTTGCACCACAAGGCGAGGCCTTTGATAAGGCCGTAGAATATTGGAGAACATTGCCAACAGAAGATGGAGCTGAGTTTGATATGGAATATACCTTCCGTGCGGAAGATATAGAACCCATGATTACCTACGGCACAAATCCGGGTATGGGAATAAAGCTTAGTCAAAATATCCCTGCCCTGGCTGATATGGATAGTCAGAGTGAAAAGGACAGCCTGCAAAAATCTCTGAATTATATGGATTTGGATCAGGGAACTCCCATGAAGGGCAGAGCCATTGATTATGTCTTTATTGGAAGTTGTACAAACTCAAGGATCGAGGACCTTCGCATGGTCGCGGACTTTGTCAAAGGAAAAAAGAAAGCTCCTAATGTACAGGTTATGGTTGTACCCGGTTCTCAACAAGTAAGAATGCAGGCCAAGGAAGAAGGTTTAGACCAAATTCTTGCCTCTGCAGGTTTTGTACTAAGAGAGCCAGGTTGTAGCGCCTGCCTGGGAATGAATGAAGACAAAGTACCCAAGGGCAAATACTGCGTTTCTACTTCCAATCGAAATTTTGAAGGAAGACAGGGACCCGGAGCCAGAACCTTCCTGGCAAGTCCGCTAACTGCAGCAGCAACTGCACTTACCGGACGTATTACTGATCCCAGAGACTTAAGCCTTAGCTAATCGAATCATGAAAAAATTTCAAACCTTGGATTCCTCTTGCGTGCCTATGCAGGTGGAGGATGTAGATACAGATCAAATTATCCCGGCTCGATTTCTGAAAGCCACAACCCGAGAAGGTTTTGGCGAAAATCTATTCAGAGATTGGCGGTATCATCCGGACAATACGCCCAAAGAAGGATTTGTCCTTAATGACGCTACCTATAAAGGAGATATCCTGGTAGCAGGGAAAAATTTCGGTTGCGGTTCCAGCCGCGAACATGCTGCCTGGTCTCTGGTAGACTATGGCTTTAGGGTTGTGGTCAGCAGCTTCTTCGCAGATATTTTCAAAGCCAATGCCCTCAACAACGGACTTCTTCCTATTCAGGTGTCCGAGGGTTTTCTGGGGAAAATATTCGCAGCTATAGAAAAGGACCCCAATACCCAAGTGCATGTAAATCTTGAATCTCAAAGCATTCGATTGCAAGAGAGTGGGGAAGAGGAGAGTTTTGAGATCAGTGCCTATAAGAAAAAATGCCTGATGGAAGGCCTGGATGATATAGATTACCTGATCAGTCTGAAAGATCAAATCAAATCCTTTGAACATAATCAAATAGCTTTTACTTAAGTTAAAAAGAATCACTCACATGAATAAGTCTATTGCCGTACTTGCTGGGGATGGAATCGGACCCGAAATTATCAAAGAAGCGATCAAATGCCTGGAAGCTGTCGGTCAGCGTTTTGGACACAGCTTTAGTTTTTCTTCAGCATATGTTGGAGCAGCTGCGATCGATGAATGCGGAGATCCTTTTCCACAAGAAACCCTGGAAGTTTGCCTGAATGCGGATGCAGTCCTTTTTGGTGCCATTGGAGATCCCAAATACGATAATGATCCTTCCGCCAAAGTAAGGCCGGAGCAGGGATTATTAAGGATGAGAAAGGCTTTGGGTTTATATGCCAATATCAGACCGGTAAAAGCCTATGAAATCCTCGAAGAGGCTTCTCCACTCAAACCGGAGATTATCAGAGGAGTAGACTTTGTGATTATGCGGGAATTGATCGGTGGGATTTATTTTGGTGAACCCAGAGGAAGAAATGAGCAGGGAGATAAAGCTTTTGATACCATGGTCTATGATGTGGAGGGAATCAAAAGGATTACAGAGAAAGCTTTTGAGTATGCCTATAAGCGTAGAAAGAAACTTACGCTGGTAGACAAGGCTAATGTGCTGGCTACTTCCCGTTTGTGGAGGGAGTATGTTACGGCCTATGCAAAAGAGCATCCTGAGATTGAGTTTGATACCATGTTTGTGGATAATGCAGCAATGCAATTGATCCGCGATCCCAAGTATTTTGATGTAGTGCTTACCGGAAATATGTTTGGGGACATCCTAAGTGATGAAGCTTCCGTAATTACCGGTTCTTTGGGTACGCTACCATCCGCTTCAATTGGGGAGAAGACCTCTGTTTACGAACCTATCCATGGTTCTTATCCTCAAGCTGCTGGAAAAAATATAGCCAATCCTATTGCTACCATCCTATCCGCTGCCATGATGCTGGAATATGAGTTTGACATGGAAGAAGAAGGTAAGGCGATTAGAGAAGCTGTAGAGTATTCAATAGAGCAAAACTATACGACTTCTGATTTGGCCAATGGTAAACAAAGCACAACAGAAGTGGGAGACTTCATAGCTATGCGAATCAAAAGTGGAAGCCTGGAGGCGGTTTAATAATAACCCCTCATTTCGAAATCCAGGGTCTCATCCTGATAGGTGAGGCGCATACCGAAAGTGGAGAGCTCTGATACCTGATAGCTTTTTTCAGTTGCTTCAGAACCAAATTTCAAGAGAAGTTTGTCTTTCGCCTGGCTTTCCCAGTGCCCCTTATATTCGCTTGTATGATCTGATTCTTCCAGGCTCCAACTAAATTCTCCATTAGAGCCTAACTGAAGGAAGATCTGGAGATTATCTCCAAAATGGACCCATAAGCGATCTTCGCCAATCTTTTCTGATAAGGGAAGATTGGCGAAATGGCTTTTATACTGATCCTCTTTTACATATTTACCTTCAAAATAAACTCCATTTCCTGCTCCACAATCATTTCTACTCAGCTGCCGTGAAGAAAGGGTATCTCCCTGAAGACTATATACAATATGGCAGTAATCATCTGCCTCCTTTGGATCATCATAGAAGGACTCTTTGAGGGTAGCTATATTGCCTTCTATTTCAATAGTACCTGCCAAATCCCCTATATTCCGTCCATTAGTAGAGAAATGACTAAAGTGGAAAAGGTTTTCATCCAGCATGCGAATCTTCAAGATTCCGATTCCATCTGTCCAGCTACCTGCCCAGGGACTCTGGACCTTGTTTTTCCAGGCACGCACATCAATTTGGCTTAGGTCTACCGAGAATTGGTTCTTATTTCGACTGTCCTTCCATTCCCCATACATAAAATCTTCCAGAACTTTGCTATTCAAAGACCAGCTTCCTGTCTGCTTGTCAGAGGCATCATATTCTTTCATAAGAATCTTCTCTCCATCCAATTTGCCTTCCAGGCGTATGTTCTGTTTGAATTTGTCATAATAATATTTCCCACTGAGCTGCCCGTTTTCTTCCACAAGGTAAAGGGTAATGGGGTAGCGATGATTCAAACTCCCGATGTAAACTTTTGCCCCTTCAGCTAAGCTTTCCTCAATTTCTTCCGGGAATTCTGTTTCAATTGTTTCCGTAACTGTGGAACTTAGCAGGCTATCATTTTTGCTTGAAATTAGAGGGGATTCCTTTTTTGGGCCTGAGCAAGACAATAGGAATATTAGAGCAAATAGGTAGTAGTAAGTACTGCTTTTCATAGGTGATAAAGCTAAATCGAGCGAAAACGCAATTCCAGTATGCGTTCTTTAGTTTTTGATAGTTTTATTTCTTCTGAGATTCTAAAATCGATCAAGAGGCATATTTTTTCCTGATCTTCCATTAGAATGGCCTGTTCTTTCTTAGGTTGTGACCATTTGGAATCGATCATAATATCGCTGAGTTTCTTATGCTGCTTCATCCCAAGCGGTTTCATTTTATCTCCTCGGGATACTTTGCGGAAGTTTACAGGGAAGTTAAGTTCATCCAGGCTGAAATAATAGCTTCCTTTTTTACTAAAATCAGCCTCTTTAACTTCTTCCAGTACGATTTCCCAGTTTTCAAGCTGGAAGCTTTCTTTCCCTTGCCAACTTTCAATCCGATAATGTTTTTCTCCTGCATCACTTTTCTCTCCTTTCTGCAAAATAAAAGCTTTCCGATCTTTGATGATTTTGCCCTTAGCTGTAAGAATCATCTTGCCCGAAAGACTGTCCTTAAGTGCAAGGCTGTTCCAAAGATCATTTCCATGCAATCCCCAGTGTTTAAGCAGCAGAATCAGAACATGGGTTAATTGTTCCGAACTTAATTCCTCTTCTATTTCTTCCCAATTAAAATGATGAGGCGATTTCAGGCCCTTCGATAGATAATGGGCTGCATATTGATCCAGACTTTTTTTCTGATCCTGATACAAGCTTTCCTTCCTCAATAATTGTCCCCGAATTGAAGGGTTTATTTCTTCCAATAGAGGTAAAACCTGATTCCGAATTTGGTTTCTCAGATAGTCATTACTGTCATTGCTGATGTCAAGACTATAGGATAACTGAGCCTCCCTCAGGCCCTCCAGAATCTCGGTTCGGGATAGGTAGATCAAAGGCCTCACATACTTTTCCCGACTAATTGGGATTGCATGCAATACCCGATCTGCATTGCCCTTAAAGAGACTCATGAGTATAGATTCTACCTGGTCATCTGCATGATGAGCGATGGCACAATGGGAGATGTCATGGCACTGCATAAGCTCTTCGAAGAACTCATATCTGATTTCACGGGCGATTTGTTGCAAAGAATCGCCCGAATCTAACATTCGATCTTTGGGATTTTCTCTTTTAATATAAATCGGAACATTCCAGTCTTTCGCATAGGCATTGACCAACTCTTCTTCCTTTATGGAATCCAAATTCCGAAGTCCATAATTTACATGAGCTAAACTAATTCTGTAACCCATCGTATAAAGGAGAAAAGCTAAATAAACGGAATCTGGCCCACCGCTAATACCGATGAGTATTTGACCATTTTTGGGAATGGGGTGGTGTTTTTCCAGGCAGGTCAGGATCGATGTATGGTGCTTTTTCAGAACGGAAGAATACTTTGACACCGGCTTAATTTACGGATTGTATAGAATTTTATAGATATAAAAATACCAATTGTGAGGACATTTTCGCTATTAATCATACATATATGACCGAAATATACCTTTTGGAACAGAAATTGTCTTTTTATGCATCGGGTTGATGTGATAGCAAACAACATGAAACGATGAAGCATGGAAATAATAAAAAACAAACTCAGTAAATTTGCGCTAATTTTGGTATTGTGGGTGGGTTCAGTCAGCACAAGTTTTGGATTTGAGGGGACCTGGATTAATCAGAAATCAGTAATTCCTCAACTAAGAATCACGCTAGAAAGAAACAACATCCTCGTATCAGCCTGGGAAAATAATGAAGGTAGACTACGCTCCCTTGGAACAGTGAATGCAGAACTTGTACGTTCTGTCTCCAGAGTTCAGGAGATGCTTACGGCCACCTATCGTTTTTCCAATGGAGCCTTGAACATTCGGCTCATCCCTGAAGGGGACGACATGAGGGTAACCATCAAGGATGGCCTCAGAGAGAGCGAATACCTTTTCTACAAGAAAGAACCATTTGAAAGAGAAAAAAGTGTAGGCAGTATTTATGGCGAAATTCTTGGACCTGCCAAGAGCACAGCCAGTATTTTTCAAATTCTGCTATACGGACCGGATAATGGAAATAAACTGATCATGCGTAAGCCTTTGGGAAGAAACAAAGAATTTAGCTTTGAAGGTCTTCCGGATGGTACGTATTGGATGGTCGTGAAGGCAAGAGGAGTAACCAGAATCCTTCCTTTCCCCAGCGAAAAGAAGATCATCATCAAGAATGGTGAGGCCATCAATCAAAATGTGGAATTAAAGTAAGCAAGATATAAATGTTAATTTGTAGCCCGTCCTTAAGGATGGGCTATTTTTTTACTTGAAATTTTCCAGAAATGGATGTTGGTTTGGGCGCAGTAGCATTTAAGGATGCAATCAGCTAATCAATAGATGCTATTATTCTATAAACTCACATGAGTCGACGTTATATACAGGGCCTGATTTATCTGCTTTCAGACTTCCTCTCCACTTATGGAGTGTGGCTCTTTTTTGTCCTATTGCGTCGAGAAACTCTGGAGGGATATAGTTTCCTTGAATTTCAACAATATATCAATGCAGCAGTGATCAGCACAGGCTGGCTATTTCTGTACGCTTTTGCTGGCCTGTATCACAAACCTTTGCGGAAGTCGCGCATGGCAGAATTGATCCAGGTATTTAAATACACCCTTATTGGTGTGCTGGGCCTCTTCTTTGCTTTCTTTCTGGATGATCCAATCCCGCCCGAAAACCCCTCTTTGCAAAGAATTCTCCTGATGACTTATATGGGTTTTCAATTTGGAGCAGTTGCGGGTCTGAGATTCATCATAACCACCATTACCAGTATCCAGATCCGCCGTCGTATACTTGGTTTCCCAACCCTTTTGATTGGGAGTGGGAAAGAAGCGAATAAGATTTTTGACGAGCTACAAGGCATGCGCAGAGGCCTTGGCTATGATTTCAAGGGATATATTTCTATCAATGGAGATGAAAGCGATTTAGCAGGGAAATTGAAGCATTTTGGGAAACTGGATAGGCTAGGGGATGTAATAAGAAATAGAAAAATTGAAGAAGTAATCATTGCCCTTGATGAATCGGAATTAAAAAGGGCGAAGGAAATTATTCCCATTTGCGAGAGCAGCGGAGTCTATATCAAAGTGGTTCCCGGTACCTATGACTATATCATGGGGAGTGTAAAAGTCTCTCATATTTTAGGAGCTCCTCTGATAGAGGTGTACCCTCAAATGATGAAGACCTGGGAGCAGGTAGCCAAGAGAATCTTTGATGTCTTTGCCTCCTTTTTTGCCCTGCTAATCCTGAGTCCTGTGTATATGCTGATCGCCTTTTTGATAAAAACGGACTCCAGAGGACCTATATTTTTTAAGCAGGAGCGCATAGGAAAATCGGGTAAACCCTTCTTCATTTACAAATTTCGAAGCATGCATGAGAATGCTGAGAAAATGGGGCCCGCTTTATCCAGTGATGATGACCCCCGGATTACGCGCATGGGAAAATTTCTGCGGAAAACCCGCCTGGACGAATTGCCTCAGTTCTGGAATGTATTAAAGGGAGAAATGAGTATAGTAGGGCCACGTCCGGAAAGACAATTCTATATAGATCAAATTGTACAACTTGCTCCCCATTATATTCATTTACATAAGGTGAGACCTGGTATTACTTCCTGGGGGCAGGTAAAGTATGGATATGCTTCGAATGTGGAGGAAATGGTGCAAAGACTAACCTTCGACATACTTTATCTCGAAAACATGTCCATAGCTCTGGACTTTAAAATACTATTGTTTACAGTAATTGTAATGATAGAGGGGAGGGGGAAGTAAGAGGAAATCAGGGATATAAAATTTCTTTCAAGCGATTCTCAACGATCATATCCCGATTCTTTTTTCGTCTGTATATCTCATTCTGCACCAAATCAATCTCTTCTTTAATTTCTATCAGATCGTTGAATTTGTCGATGTTTTGATCTCTTTTACTGATTTTTTCGAGCTCCTCTTCCAGTTGAATGATTTGATTTTCTCTTTTTTCAATGTTCAGATCGAATAATTGAAAAAGGTAGCTTTTGCATTGTGCTTCTATGAGTTTTCGATCCTTTTCTTCTGTTTCGCCAAAGAGTTTGATCGCTACATTCAGTTCGGCTTCAGTTTTTGCAAACTTTTCCTCAAAGCTCATAGGCTGAGCTGACCTTTCTTTAAGGCGCTTGTTTTGCTCAACCGCATTGGAGTCTTGCTGTGCAAAGACAGGAAAGTAAAGCAAGCAGAAAGAGAGATAAAGAAAATACTTCATGATCCTGTGTAATGCAGATCGTGTCAGCCACAAAGTACAATTCCCGTGCCTGCTTCACAAATAAGCTTTCGTGAATGGTAAGACTCTCTAATTAAATAGTTTGGAATAATGAAATCCCGGTCTCGACTTTTTAGTCAAGCCAGGTTTGGTGCTCTGCAACTTCCTGATTGCAAGGCTTCTGTTGGATGGTGTCGGGCTCTGTAGGATTGTCGAGGGGACTCAAACTTAGGCCCAGATAAAATATTAAAAAGGACGCCAGCATCATGAGTTTTCTCCCATCGAGAATTTTGCTGTAAATCCACCCTCTTAAATAGCGCTTCATAGTTTTCGTATTAAGGGATTTCTATTATCTACGCAATTAAAGGCATACGGTTTCTCTACTTTAACGATTTCTCAGTCTTTATAGGCGGATTTTGTATAAATCTTTTCAAATAAAAGATGATAGAAAATGCTATAAAACTAAGTCCTATATTGGGATAGCAAATGAAAAAAATAGGCACAATAAAGAAAAAGACAGGAAGATTCCTGAAGAAGAAATGGGGAAGGAGCCCTATACGCGTCTGGCATACAATGCTGGGGCTTATTTTTGTCGCCTATCTCCTCTCCCTTCCCAAACCTTTATTCAAAGACCCTACATCCACTGTCATTCTGGATCGAGAAGGGAAACTCCTGGGTGCACGGATCGCCAAGGATGGTCAATGGCGATTTCCTCCTATGGATAGTGTGCCGAATAAATTCAAATCTGCGATTTGCACCTTCGAAGATAAAAGATTCGATTACCATCCGGGCGTGGATCCTATGGCGATCTTTCGGGCGATTTGGTTGAACCTAAGTAGTGGTGAAATCAAAAGTGGAGGTTCGACCCTCAGTATGCAGGTGATAAGATTGTCCAGAAAAGGAAAAAGGAGAACGCTTTGGGAAAAGTTAAAAGAGATTATTCTGGCTACCAGGCTGGAATTGAGGCATTCGAAAGAGGAGATTTTGAATATGTACGCTACCTATGCTCCATTTGGAGGCAATGTGGTAGGCCTGGAAACAGCAGCCTGGAAATATTATGGACGAAAGGCAGAGGATCTCTCCTGGTCAGAAACCTGTACCCTGGCGGTTCTCCCCAATGCTCCCGGTCTGATACATCCGGGAAGAAATCGAGATAATCTCCTGAAGAAACGCAATTTCCTGTTGGGACAATTGCTGGAGGATGGCTTGATTGATAGCCTGGACTGGGAACTGGCACTTTTGGAAGAATTGCCGGAAAAGCCCTTGCCTTTGCCCAGATATAGTCCGCATTTACTGGAGAGAATCCATCAGGATCGATTGAGAACTGAGGAAATTCATTCCATTAAAAAGACGACCATTGATCGACAGATTCAATTGAGGACAAATGAAATTGTTCGCCGACATCACAATCATTTAAGTCAATCCGGGATACACAATCTGGCTGTCCTGGTATTGGAGGTGGAAAGTGGAGATATTCTATCGTATATCGGAAATGCGCCTTGTAAGAATGATCGAAATGGCTGTGCAGTTGATATCGTTTCTTCCGCTCGCTCAACGGGTAGTATTCTCAAACCCTTTCTCTATGCAGAGATGCTGGATGAAGGAGAGCTGCTGCCTGGTACCCTGGTTCCGGATGTCCCTTCATTCTTTGGAGGATTTACCCCCAACAATTTCAACCGAAGTTATGAGGGAGCCATTCCCGCTAAAAAAGCCCTTGCCCGTTCGCTCAATGTTCCGATCGTCCACATGCTTAAAGAACATGGGGTAGATCGTTTTCAATCCGAATTGAAAAGCATGGGCATGAGAACCCTTCATCGACCTGCTGACGACTATGGCTTGACCCTTGTTCTTGGAGGTGCAGAAGCAAACCTCTGGGATTTGGCAGGTATCTATGCCTCCATGGCCCGCAGCTTAAAAACCCATACCTATTATGGTGGGAAGTATAATCCCTCTGATTTTCATCCTCCCAATTTCCTGCTTGAAAATACCCGAACAAGATTGGCGCAGGAAGATTTTGATCAGTTGGAGGAAGGCTCTTTGCTGACTGCTTCTTCAATCTACCAGACCTTTGAAGCCTTGATTGAAGTTAGTAGACCTAATGTTGACAATTTCTGGCAGCAGTTTTCCTCTTCTCAAAAAATTGCCTGGAAAACAGGAACCAGTTATGGATTTCGAGATGCATGGGCAATTGGAGTAAGGCCTGAATATGTTGTAGCAGTATGGGTGGGGAATGCAGATGGAGAAGGAAAACAAGGTATAGTAGGAGCCGTCTCAGCAGCACCTATCATGCTGGATATCTTTGATGCCCTGCCTGCCTCAGAACCCTGGTTTGAGCCTCCCTATCAGGAGATGTCTTATGTTCCCCTATGTAAGCAGAGCGGCCAGCGTCTGGGGCTCTATTGCACCGATGCAGATAGTACTTGGATTACGTCTGCAGGTCTGTCCTCAGATGCTTGTGCTTATCATCAGATGGTAAACCTGGATCCTACGGGAAATTATCGGGTGCTAAGCGCCTGTGAAAAGCCCTTGAATATGGTACAGAAGTCCTACTTTGTGCTGCCACCCGTTCAGGAAAGGTATTACAGGAGAAACGATCCTTCCTATGAGGTGCTTCCTGCGTATAGAAGTGATTGTGAGGCCTCTATTGCAGAAAACACCTCCTCCAATCCCATGCAAATTATTTATCCTTCTCGTAGAGCAAGTTTACTCATCCCCGTTGATTTAGATGGGAAATTGAGTAGTACTGTTTTTGAAGCCGTGCACTCCGATCCAAAAGCGATTGTTTATTGGCACCTGGATGATAAGTATATGGGGAAATCCGTAGAAAATCATGAACTCTCCTTAAGGCCTGTCCCGGGCAAACACAGGCTTACTTTGGTTGATGATAAGGGCTTTACTTTGAGTAGAAGCTTCGAAATCATTGAAGAAGAAAGCTGAAAAGTATGTAAGGTTTTCTTATTTCTTTAAATTTTTGGCCGATTTATATACTGAGTAATTATTCAAAAAATCCGAACATTTCTCTCGTAAGGAAATTGGAGAAATCAAAGGAAAATAAACAGGCCTAACTTCTTGTTGGCAACTTGTGTTGATTTATTTCAGGAAATAGTAATTTTATTAACTATTTGCGAAGATGGGTTAATTGATTGTAAACCATTGGCTTATAGGAAATTGTTTTTCGCTCTTATGGAAGTGCTGAATTTACTTCTTTTTAGATATTGCGAAAAATGAAATAAGTATTCAAAAAATACCAAAATATTCATATGTAATAATACTTCGGATTGATCCGTCTTTTTCACTCAATGTTAGAATGTAAGAAAAGTAGTCTGAATTGAAATTATTTCGTACAAGGTAAATTGCCTCAATATTTCCTAATTTAGCTGCGTAAGAAATATTAATTACACCCGTGTTCAGATCTTTACATAATACACCAATCTGGGGAACATTGCAGATTGGGTCTGGGGAAAAAACGGTAGGAAAAGAATTGTGGTAGCTAAGGCGAAGGTTTTGTATTATTGCTCATGTGTTTAATTCTCTTCGCCTACCACCAACATCCAGCATATCCACTCATCCTGGCTTCTAACAGAGATGAGTTTTTAGATCGCCCTACAGCACGCATTCACAGGTGGAATCAGGCTCCCATCCATGCAGGGAAAGACTTAAAGGCAGGAGGGACTTGGATGGGGGTTTCGAGCTCCTCCAAATGGGCAGCACTCACCAACTATCGAGAAGGTTTACAAGAAAAAAAACAGGCACCCTCTAGAGGTGCACTGGTCGTTGATTATTTGCTCAATGAGCAAACTCCTGACTTATACGCGCGTAAAGTTCAGGAAAGGGCCAATTTATATAATGGCTATAATCTCCTCCTGGGTTACAAAGAGGAAATTTATTACCAATCCAACCGATCAGATCAAGCTCAACAGCTAAAGCCAGGAATTTATGGCCTTAGCAATCATTTACTCAATACTTCCTGGCCTAAGGTTGATAAAGGGAAAGCAGCTTTGGAAGAAGTCATCCAGAAAAAAGAACTGGATAAAGAAGCCCTCTTTCATTTATTGATAGATAAAAATTTGGCGGCGGATGAAATTCTGCCCGATACAGGTATTCCTTATGAATGGGAAAAAATGCTTTCGGCTATGTTTATCGAAAGTCCTAATTATGGGACGCGAGTTTCGACGATTTTATTGATGGACAGGAAGGGGAGGATGTATGTAGAGGAAAGGTCCTATAAGCCAGAGGGAGATTCGATCTCTTTTGAGATTGAAAGCTGATCTAGAGAAGATGATTTATTTCTAACCTTAAACAAAGCTGCCATCCCGACCATCGTGGAGGGACCTTATCTTTATTTATTTAATGATGCATGCTGTCTGGGCACGTATCTCAGACCACTCGGCAGGATTGTGATAACAATGGGGTTTTGAGTGAACTAACTCCCTAAAGAAAAGGGCTGATCTTTCGACCAGCCCCGCAACTTATTCTTCTTTATCTTCTTTCGGAACAAACTTCAGTGGTTCAAGCTTCTGGCGCTTAAGGCCCTTATTGATCTTACTGAGGCTCTCAGCCCGAATTTCATCAAAGCTTTTAATCGCAGCTTCAATTTCAACCGAAATATCCTCTAAAGCCTGAATCTGAGAAGCCGTAGGTCTACCTGTATAACCACTAATCCCACCGTATACAGTAGATAGCTTTTCTCTCAAGCGTACCTCTCCCGTAATACCTCCGCTTTTGGTTGCGACCAGGGTTTTCCTGAGGCTATTCAAATCCGTCTGAAAGCTCTTTAGGCTTTCCTTGAACTTTCCTTTTTTCAGTTTCTCCAATCTTTCCCCTGCCTGTATCTCCAAAGCCTGAATATGCTCAACAGCATCTGCTAGGCTTCCCAGCAATTCATACGAACGAAGGACCGCATCGTAATTGGCCTGAAGGTCCTCAGCTTTATGTGGAGAGCGTGGATCAAAAATCAGCTCCGCTTCTGTTGTAAAGCTTTCTTCTCCTTTGGTCAATTTGATGGTATAGGTGCCTGGGGCTAAGGAAGGACCAAATGCGGCTCCGATACTCAGGCCTTCTCCTTTCGGAATTTTGGGGGCTTTCCTGCGCGTATTCCAATACACCCGGTTGATTCCCTTTCTTTTTCCCGAAGGAACTTTCTTTACCAAATTCCCTTCCTGGTCAAATACTTCTATAAAAAGATCTCCGAAGATGTGCCTCTTTTTCAAGTAATAGGTAACAACTGCATTATTGCTGGGATTTTGTCCCGTAAACTCATCATCACCCGGGAAACTTTGGCCCATGATTCTAGGTCCAATTACATAAGGTTTGGAAGGCAGAAAGGCCATGTCTTGCTGAATGATCTCTTCATTTAAGGCTCTTAAAGATGTAAGGTCGTCGATGATCATAATGCCTCTACCATGTGTGCCCAAAATCAGGTCGTGCTCACGCGGATGTATGGCCATGTCTCTGATTGATACCGGAGGAATAGAACCTCCAAAGGGTGTCCATACTTTACCTTCATCAATACTCACAAACAAGCCCTGCTCTGTACCGAGGAAAATCAGATTTTTAGAAACAGGATCTTCTTTGATTACGTGGGCATGTCCTTTGATATTTTTATCGACCAATGAAGTCCAGCTTTTACCCATATCCCTGCTTACATATACATAAGGAGTTTTGTCTCCATTTCTATGTCCGTCCAGGGTTACGTAGCACACATTCTTATCGTAATGCCCGGGTTCAACAGATGAAACCCAGGTATTAGGTCCAGGGCCTTCTATATTGGATATAAGGTTGTTCCAGCTTTTCCCACCATCAGTAGTCAATTGTAAATTGCCGTCATCCGTACCTACCCATATGATATTCTCATCGAGAGGAGATTCAGCAATAGCGAAAATACTACAATGGTTTTCGGCAGTCGAATTATCTATCGTCAGACCTCCGGATTCTTCCTGCTTTTGTTTCTCGGGATCATTGGTGGTGAGATCAGGGGAAATGCGTTCCCAACTGTCTCCTCGATCTTTGGAGCGATAGAGGTACTGGGCTCCCAGATAAAAGTTGCCCTGATTTGCCTGCCCAAATACAAAGGGCGTATTCCAATTGAACCTTAAGGGGACTTTACTATCTGCAGAAAAGGGCTTGATGGATTTAGATTCTCCAGTTTTTGCTGATCTTCTATTGAGATTTCCTCCTTGAGATTCCCAGAAAATATTGTCCTGATTCAGGGGATCGACCAATACATTGAATCCATCTCCGAAACCTACTCCTTTCCAATCGGCATTCATGATTCCTCCTCCGCCAAATCCATTTCCGCTGGTTCTGGAAGGACCAGCCCAGGAACCATTGTCCTGCAATCCTCCATAAACATTGTAGGGAAAGGCGAGGTCATAACTTACTTTGTAAAATTGAGATACCGGAAGATTGCGGACGATGCTCCAGGTTTTGGCTTTATCCACACTTCTATAGACGCCTCCATCCGTACCCAGATATAAAAACTCATTATCATTTGGGTCTATCCAGATGGCATGATGATCGCTATGTACACTGGCGATGGTAAGGCCAGGTGCCGCCCAACTTTCTCCTTTATTATCACTCACTGATAAACTTGTACCGGGTTTGTATAAACGAGCACTGTCTTGAGTATCCGGGATAAGGAGAGAGAAGTAGAAGGGGCGATTGCTCATAGCTGGATTGTCTGAAATCATGCTCCAACTTTCTCCATCATCTTCTGAAACCCATAAGCCCGACTTTTCAGCTTCAATGGCTGCGTAGGTATAATGAGGCTCAACCGGAGAAACGGCAATAGCAATTCTTCCAATCGTTCCATCCGGGAAGGAATCGGATTCAATTTTAGACCAGCTATCTCCACCATCTTTGGTATGAAATAAGCCACTGCCTGGACCTCCGGAGCGAAAATCATAAGCTCTTCTACGGAAATCCCACATAGTGGCATAGATATGATTGGGGTCTTTGGGGTCGATGGCCATGCTGGCTGCTCCTGTATTGTTATCTACATACAAGACTTTTTCCCAGGTCTTGCCGCCATCTTTGGTACGGTATACCCCTCTTTCTTCGCTGGCATTCCAGAGATTACCCAGGGCTGCTACATAAACGGTATTGGGGTCTTCAGGGTGAATGATAATTTTTGCGATGCGCTCAGTTTCTTTGAGCCCCATGTGCTTCCATTTCTCGCCCCCATTGGTGGTTTTATATACACCATCTCCAACAGAGGTGCTATTACGTGTCCAGGGCTCTCCTGTACCTACCCAAACAGTATCCGGATGATTCTGATCAATGCAAATATTTCCAATTGCCTGGATATGTTTGTCGAAGACTGATTCGAAAGTCGTTCCTGCATTTTCACTTTTCCATACTCCTCCGCCTGCAGCACCCACCCATACGACTCTTCTATCCGCGTGGAGGGCATCTATAGTGGTGATACGGCCACTCATTTTGGCCGGTCCTATATGACGAGCTTCTATAGCTCCAAAGGTGTTTTTACTTAGTCGAACGGGTTTTTGGGCGTAAAGGGATTCTGTAGATAGAAAAATCAGAAATACCCATAGCCCCAGGGAAAGGCCAAATCTTTTCATTTTTGCGTGTGTAAGCGTTAGAAGAAAGGGATAAAAAATCAGGCTGTCCAAAGGAATTTCCTTGTAGACAGCCTAATGATATCTTAAGAAAGATTAATTGTTGGATTCAAAGAGGCTTTCGTCTACTTCTTCGTCCAGCTTGATATCTTCGAAAATCATTTCCATCATGGCCTGCCCGTTTGCACGAACTTCCATAGAGTGTGGGAAAGGAATTCCGTTTACTTCTTTGTAGTTGCTTAGGAAGATCTCTGCTTCAACTTCCTGTCCTTGCATGTTTTGGATAACATCCATCTTGATGATGATGTAGCTATCCTGGTCAAGGTGCATGAAGAAAGAGTCTCCTGTGCCTTCCTGAGGAATAATTTTCAGTTTATAAGTTGGAGAACCTTCAACTTCGTCTTCTCCAACCAGTTCAACTCCATATCCTTTTTCTTTGTGGTTGTAAAGGATACCCTCGATATAAGACTGCTGCTTCATTTGCTCGATCTGTTCCTCTGGAATTGGCTGAGGATCTGGTCCAGCCATAGGATTGATCATCCATCCACTTTCGCCATCAAATACCTGCACAAATGCATTTCCTTGAAAATCCATCTCTGTGCGACTTTTGTTAGGGCGAAGCTGTACCATGTCATAGGCCATTTCCATTTGGCCACCCATCATGATCATTTTACCTGAAGATTTTACAGATTTGATCTTCATTACGTCATTTATTGCCATTGCTTCAAAATGGCCTTCGAGGATTTCTTCCAGATCTTGTGCATTCAGGGAAGGAGTAATTCCTACAATGATAGTTGCCAGTAAACCGGCGATAATTGAAGTTAATCTATTCATGTTGTTGATTTAAGAATATGTTCTATAGCTATTAGTCTATATGAACGTCAGATTATTACGATTTATTCAAGATTTTTTGCGAAAAATAAGGAGAATGCAGCTGCAAGCATACTCCCAAATGCTGCCCAGAATCCAATCCCTGCCATTCCAAAGAAATTCAGGGGTGTTTCGACATCGGGACCAAATAAGGCCTGCGCGGATTCAGCAGACATAAAATAAAAGGATGCCCAGGCAATCCCGAGAGATAGCAGGGTTAAAAATATGCCATTGCTATATTGCTTTCCTCTTAAAGCTTTGAGCATGTATCCGAGAAAGAATAAGAGGAAAATGGCCGGAAGTGCAAGGGTGAAAAACGCACCGGCTACCGTAGCATAATCCTGGGGTTGATTTATGCTCTTAGTCAAATTCCAGGTCGCATTCCAAAATCCATTACTCTCTGCATATTCATAGGTCCCGGTCGCATTTGCAGCTACCTGACCATAGTTATAAGCACTTACCTGCATCTGGGAGTCCAGGAGATAATCATTGTTGAAAAATGGGAGGAAAAGGGAACCCAGACCTGCCAGTGCTGCTATAAATAGAAAGATTCTGTCGAGTTTCATAAGAGCTTATTGGGGTTTCTTTTTTCTTTATGACAACCTAAAGAGCCTAATGTCTCAGTATAGGTTTAAACAAAGAAGTCTTTTTTTGCCTGAAAATGAAAAAAAATGACTGCAAGCATAAAAAAGCAGGAATAGATTAAGCTCTATTCCTGCCTGATATTATTAGACGAAATGTTTATACGAGTGCAGCGGAGTCTTCCTCCTGACTGTCTTCATCATATGGTTGTCCATATCCGTTTCCATTTTCATGTCCATTCCCATTTTGTGGGTAATCCATCTCTTCAATCTCGGCTACTACTTCTTCAGTAGCTTCATCTTCATCAATGTTCAGGTTTAACTTTTCTGCCAACCAAATGTTCAATTTCTGAACGAGGTAGTAAGCAACCGGAACGTAGATCAGGGTGATAAATGTAGCGAAGGATAAACCAAATATGATAGAGTAGGAGAAAGGCTCCCAGAAGGCAGAACTATCTCCTCCAAAGAAAATCTGTGGATCTAAGCTGGAGAATAGAGTGCCAAAGTTCATGTTGAATGAAATAGCTAATGGAACCAATCCCAATATGGTGGAGGAAGCAGTCAGGAGTACCGGAGTAAAACGAGTCGTTCCTCCTTCAATTACCGCTTCTTTCAAGGGCATGCCTCGTTTTCTCAATATCTGGATAAAGTCGAGGAGGATGATACCATTGTTAACCACGATACCTGCCAATACCACCATACCCATACCGGATAGTGTTACCGAGAACTCCATTCCTAATAATGCATGTCCGAGTAAAACTCCCACACAACTCAGGATTACCTGGCTGAGGATGATAAGTACATTTCCAAAGGAGTTGAACTGGGTAACAAGGATCATGAAGATCAATATGATAGCGACTAGAAATGCACCTCCCAGAAAAGCTCCATCTTCTTCCATGTCCTTGGTTGTACCTCCCACTTCAATATTGACACCTTTTTGTCCTCTATTGGCTTTTTCAAAAGCACTAACCCAGTATTCTACTTCGGCCGTAACCTCAGCTGCATTATATTCTGTTAGAACATTAGAGGAGATGGTTACAGCTTTTTCCAGATCAGAACGGTTGATCCCCCCATAACTGGAGGAATAGCCCACCTCGGCAATCGCAGAGATCGGTACTGCTTTGTGCTGTCCATCCGCCATATCCATGTAGCGGATATTCATATTCATGAGGGCATCCAGGCTGTTTCTGTATTTCTTGTCCAAGCGGAGCATGATAGGGTAATCATCTTCCTGGTCCCTGAATTTGGAAACTTCTTTACCGAAGAGAGCTGTACGCAGAGCCATACCGACTTGCCCACTTCTGATGCCCAATTCACTGGCCTTTTGTCGATCTATATCTACTAAAAGCTCTGTCCGATTACCATCTGCATCCCATTTGAGTTTTTCAACTCCGGGGACATTAATAGAGTCCAGGTAGTTGAAAAGGTCGGTACTGACAGCCGTCATATCTTCAAAATCCTCAGAAGTAATTTTTACTTCTACTGGAGCTGCTCCCGGAGGTTCATTAGAATCCTGGGCAACGGTGATTTTCGCACCAGCAATGCCCTTGGTTTTTTCACGGATCTCCTGAAGAATATCGCGGGTAGATGCATCTCCTCTTTCTTTAATGTTGACGAACTCTACGGTGATTTTTCCCTTGTGAGGACGAGAGGTGTTTTGGTCGAAAGAATTGGGATCACCCGCACCAATTGCCACATTGGTAATGACGGACTTGACAATAGGATTGTCTTTTCCAATTACCTCATAGACCCGCTTCTCCAATTCTCTAGTAATATCATGCGTCAGTTCAATATTGGTTCCGTTGGGAAGCTCATTGAAAACGTAAATGACGTTAGGTTCAGTTTTGGGGAACTGGATGAATTTGATTCCTGCTCCCCCTACATAAACGATCGTACCGATAACGAAAAAGAGGGTTCCTGCTACAATCATTCCTGGCTTGGCGATTGTAAAGCCCAGGAGTTTTCGATAGGCATTTTTGATCCGAGGTATCAAATTCTCCTGGAAAGCCCTGATCGCATGTCTCAAGACAAAATGATTCAGGAGGATAAATCCTGCCATGAAGAACATAAAGTTGCCCATACTGATTGCTGAGCCCAGGTGAAAGAGAATACCTAATACTACTGCTACTCCTGTGTAGGTAAAGATGCGCTTATTGCTCGTCCCTTTATTGCCTTCATTGGGGCGCATGAAAGTAACCGCGAAAACCGGGTTGATGACATAAGCCACAAAGAGAGAGGCAAAGAGGGTAATGATCATTACTACGGGTAAGAAGCCCATGAATTCACCGACAGCTCCCGGCCAGAAGAGTAGAGGAAGGAAAGGACAAACCGTAGTTAAAGTCCCCGCGAATACCGGTCCGATTACCTCACCTGCTGCTTTCTTGGCTGCTAGTTTGATCGGTAGTTTCTCTTCATTTAATATTCGATAGGTATTCTCAATTACCACGATGGCATTGTCCACCACAATTCCCAGTGCCAGAATAAATGAGAATAAAACGATCATGTTCAGGGTATAGCCCAAAGCCGGTAAGGTGGTAAAGGCTATAAAAGAGGACAAAGGAACAGCCAAACCTACAAACAAGGAATCTCTTACCCCCATAAAGAACATCAATACGATGGTTACAAGAATGAATCCAATGATGATGGTATTGGTCAGCTCTGAGAGGAGATTTCTCGTCATCATGGAAAGGTCTACCGAGATGGTAACTTTCGCATTATCCGGGAATCTGTTTTCCTCCAGGTAGTCAATCTTATCTTTGATCTGATCGGCCGCAGAAACGAGGTTTTCACCAGCCTTCTTAATTACGTTGAGGGTAATTACAGGCTCTCCGTCCAAACTCGCATAACTTTCTCTTTCCTTAAAGCCGTCTTTTACCTCAGCGATATTTTTGAGATAGGTGGTGTTTCCTTTATCTGAACGTATAACCAGGTTCTGGATTTGTTCAACTGCTGTAAACTCTCCATTTAACCTGACTGCCATTTTCTGATTATCGATATCCAACTCACCCCCTGAGATAATCACATTCTCTCCGGCAATGGTTTGCTCGATATTGCCCATGGTAACTCCCACTGCCTCCATTTTGTAGAGGTCCACATCAATCTGAATCTCACGGGTAGGAGCTCCAACTATATCCACACGCAAAATCTCTGTCAAAGACTCAATTTCGTCCTGTAATTCCTCTGCATATTTCTTCAGGGTTACATTGTCGTAAGGGCCTGATACATTGAGGAACATAATGGGAACCTCAGAGAAATTGATATCTAATACCTGGGGCTCATTGGGTAAGTCGCTGGGTAGTTCTGCTTTCGCACGATCTACGGCTTCCTGTACATCGGCCTTGGCTTTAGGGATTTCTACATCGGTTTCAAATTCGACGAAGACAGAAGAGAAATCCTGGAAGGAAGTAGAGTTGATCTCTTTCACTCCTTTAATGCCTTTGATTTCTTTCTCCAACTTACGTGTTACGACTGTCTCAATATCCTCGGCAGAAGTACCAGGGTAAGGAGTAGAGACGTAAATCACTGGCCAGCTAACCTCCGGATAGTTCTCCTTGGGAAGAAGGTTGAAGGAAACCAGACCCGCCACCGTTATCACTATTGCCAGGAGGAATATGGTCACCCGGTTATCAATAGCCCAACTGGAAATGGGAAATTCTTTAAATTTTTTATTCATGATCCAAGTTTCCTTAGTTGTTAGCTAAACTTTCTTCGAATACTACTTCCTGACCATCGCTGAGGTCTTTGTAGCCTATGGTAACCAGTTTGTCGCCTACGGCCAATCCTTCTTTCACCAAAACCTCTCCCTCAGCACTCAGGCCTAACTGGACATTCTTCCTTTTGCTCAACCAGTTTCCTTCTTCATTCTTTTCCACGATATAGACGAACTGCCCTACATCCGTTTGCTGGATAAGTTCAAGGGGAATTACTATGGCTTCATCTACCGTTTGATCATTAACTGATATCTCTCCGAACATATTCGCTTTGAATAGGCGATTGTTGGGAAGCTTGACTTCTACTTTGAAGGTTCTGTTATTTGGATCGATGGATTGACCTACAGCGGTTACTTTTGCTTCCGTTTCCATATTGATGGTGGGGAAACTTACTTTCACTTTATCTCCTCTTTTGATGTAGGGCAAATGAACTTCTGAGAGGTTGGCTTTTAAACTGAGGTCGCTGGCATTCACGATACGGAAAGCCGGATAGCCAGGACTGAGCATCTCGCCCACTTTCGGCATAATCTCATCAACTACTCCTGAGATAGGAGCATAGATTTTACTCAGTTTCAATTGCTCCTTCAAGGTTGCCAAACGGCGCTCCAAAGATTCTTTCTGATTCTTGGCAGTCAAGTATTGAACTTCAGTTCCGATTTCCTGTTCCCAAAGCTTTGATTGTTTGTTGAACATGATTTCGGCCAATTCCAGAGAAGACTTCAGTTCATCTATAGAACTTTGCATAACGGCATCGTCCAATTGAGCCAGCAGAGCTCCTTTTCCTACAGACTGTCCTTCTCGAACATAAATAGCCGTGATTCTCCCTGGCTGCATGGCGCTAACCATGATGTTCTTATTAGCTTCTACCTGTCCCTGCACTTTTACAAAGTGCTGGAATTTGGAATGAGCGAGATCCAGGGTATTCACAGGAATACGACGAACCTGATTGGCCATTTCGGGATCAAGGCTTGCAATCTCTGATTGAAGCTGATCGATCTCTTTGTTCAAAGCGATGAGTTCTTTTTTCTTCGCTTCGAGAACGGCCTTCTTGCCTTCCAATGTCTGGGGCTCTCCGCTTGAGCAGGAAATAGCGACCATCGCGAGGAAGGGGAGTAACAATAGGGAATGTATAAACTTTGTCTTTTGCATTTTATGTTGGATGTATGATGTTCTTAATTATTCAGCAGTTCTGTATCGGGCAAACTCTCCGGTACTTCTTTGCAATTCTATTTTGGCCATGAGGTATTCAAATACACCGCTAAGGTAATTTGACTCGGCTTGTTTCAATTGAGTTTCCGCATCATTCAATTCAAGGCTGGAACCTACTCCTTCTTTGTATTTGATTTGGCTTACATCGAATACTCTTTTTGCCAGATTTCGCGTACGTTCCAGATTCTCGAGTTTGTTAAATGAGTTTAGCTCCTGTGCCTGGGCATTCTTGATTTCCAGCTTGATGGAGTTGCGCATGATGTCGCTGTAATTTTCCATCTGCTTGATCTGATATCTGGTTTGAGAGATTTGACTCTTCTTTCTGAATCCATCAAAAATGGGAACATTCAAGCTCACTCCGATCACAGAAATCGGGAACCAGGGAGCGGATCCATCAAAAAAGTTGAACTCACTTCTTTGAGCATTCCACTGATAGGAGGCAAATCCATTCAAACTTGGAAGGTAGCCATTTCTGTATCGCTGAAGATTGAGTTGCTGAAGTTCAATCTGGGATTGAAGGATGTCGTATTCAATTCTGAGTTGAGGGTCGAAACCTGCTCCTAAATCTGCAAGGGCTGGAGATTCAAGTGCCTCACTCATTTTCTCCGTAAGCTCAATACTTTCATCTACTGGCATTCCCATCTGGAATTTTAGCATATCCTTACTCAGGGCTACCAGTCTTTCCAGATTTGTTTTTTCAAGCATCAAATTGTTGTAGCTAATCTGCAATCTGTCCACATCAATTTTTTCCACGAATCCTTCAGTGTTCAAGGCTTTGGTTTCATCAAACAACTTCTTCAGCCTTTCCAGATTCGCATTGATCAGGTTGAGATTTTCCTCTGCAATCATGGCCTGATAATAAGCCTTGCTCACTGCAACTGCAGTTTCTTCCTGACTTCTGTGGAGGTCTTTGCGACTTACTTCCTGCAAAGCCTTGGCTGCCTTTATTCCGGTAAAATAAGTCCCATCGAAAATCAACTGATTTAAATTAAAACCAGCTGTTGACTGCCAGGGAAAACCAAAGGCAACTTCAACTTCCTCTCCGGGAATGGGTTGGAAGGTTTCAGGATCCAGACGAGTCAGCGGATAAGGCTGCCCGTCTATCGTAACGATGTCTACAGTAGGATTGAATAAACCGGGAAGGATTTGAGTAGGAAGCTCTGCAAAATACTGCAAATCAAGACTTGCATTGACCTGGGGCAAACCTAAGGAAAGGTATTCCTTTACCTTGGCTTTGGCGATGTATTCTTCAAAACGTGCATTTTGAATGTTCTTGTTGTTGTCTAATGCATACTGAATACTTTCTTCCAGGCTATAGCTTTGTGCACGCAAAGCCTCTGGAGGGAGAATAGCCAGTAGGAGAATAACAAAGGGATATATAAGATTAACTCTCATTACTATATAGTGGTGTTAAAAATTCGTTTAGTCATTTTGTGTGCGAGAAGAAATAGGTTTGCTATGGCGAATCTTCTTCCTGGGAATAAGGGGAAGGAAGGTTTCCAGGAGCTCACGGCCTCTGTCAGTGACGATTCCATACATAAAGAGAAAGAACAACTCGATCTGAACTTCCCAGATGTCGAAAACATTGGGAGGAAAGAGTTTTTCCTGCAGGGTGGCCATAAACTGTGATACCCGAATTCTCGCAACGAGATCGGGATCGATATTTTCTCTATACAGACCTTCTGCAATTCCACGGCTCAGGTTGTCATTCAATTTCTGTAGGACAAAATCCCCGATATAAGCTTCATGTATTTCGAAAGATTTGGGATAATACTTATTCACCTCATACATGAGGCGAGGAGACATATTTTCCAAAGTTTTGGCTGTCCATATGCAGATCTTTACCAGTTCATCTATCGCATTCTCGGCTATCCCTTCAATGTGTTCAATCTCCGCTCGTTCGGCCTCGAAATAGGCTTGGGTTACTTCATAAACAATGGAAGCCTTATTGTCAAAATACTGGTAAATGGTTTTCTTGGAGATCCCAAGATCTTTGGCTATTTCATCCAGGGTAATGCTTTTTACTCCGTATTTCAGAAATAGGTCTCTAGCGTGTTGCAAAATGCGCTCTTTCGCGCTCATAGGGTAATTGATCTTTTATACTTCGGAAACTCTGAACATTTCCAAAGTTTCCATGTCTGCAAATTAAACGGATCAGCCGCTGAAAAGTTGGGATTTTTTTAAAAAAATATAAGCTGAGGAAAAAGATCAGAATTATATATAATTGAATTAAATTATAACACTGTTATTGTATTTCGCCTAAATGACTAAGAGCCAATGAGTTCAAAAGGCTCTTGTTCATAGATTAAATGGTTTGTAAATCTAAATAGAGTAGGGGAGAAAAAATGATTTAAAGGGCTTTGGCAAAACGCTTCATACCACCAAGCATATGTCTTTTTACCTGATTATCCATGCCTCTTAATTGTCCAGACATCACCAGACTCACATGTCCATGCATCATGGCCCACCAATTGAAAAAGAGTTCATCAGTATCGGCAGAGAATAGGTGGATTTGCTTCAAAACTTCGGCAATGGATTTTCCCGTATCCTTTAAGGCTTCGGTGGAGGGTGGGGTAGAGCGGATGCCATCCAGATTGAACATCACTTGATAATACTCGGCATTCTTAAAGGCCCAATCCCAAAAGGTGGAGGAGATAGCTAATAATTGTTCGACGGGATCAGACTGAGACTCCCGGGCTTCTTCCAGGGCGTATTTTAGTTGGCGGAAGCCTTGTGATTCCAATTCAATGAGAATAGCTTCCTTGTTTTTGAAATGCTCATATATCACCGGTGGGGTGTAGGCAATGATAGCCGCAATTTTTCTAATAGAAACTTTTGGCCATCCATCTTCTATAGCGAGATCACGGGCAGCTTTGAGAATAGCTGCTTTCAATACTTCGATCTCTTTTAATCTACGTTCTTTATGGGGTTTAATTTTTTCCATTTATAAAATTTCTAACGGTGTTATGCTAAAATCATGATTTATTTTTAGAATTCAAAATTTGCCTAAGAGAAAAGGCCAACCCAAATGGGCCGGCCTCCTTTATTTATATGTTTTTCTTCTTAAGAAGAAGGGTAATTTCTGATTACTAAATGTCTAGCATTTATTTACCAATGATTTTGATCAGGTCACCTTTTTTCACCGGGCTATTTAATTCCATTCCATTTAGAATGGCCAATTCCTTCATTTTTGTAGAGGGAATTTTATAGTAGGAGAGGGCTGACTGCAAGCTTCCGTTGCTAGCGACAGGTTTTACAAAGATCTTTTCAGGTGTCACATTGATCTTGGATTGATCTGTGAGCACTTTGAAATTCTCCTGAGTGGTTTTGAAAAGGTTCATGTAACGGGCATAATCATTATATGCACTCAATCCATGCAGTAAGTATACCAGGCCATTATATTCAATGGCATAAGTAGATACCCTAAGCTTAGCTACATAGCCTTGTGGCGTAGGATTATAGCTGGATCCGCCGCTGGGTCTGGTATTTGTGCTTCCCCCTGTATTACCTGTGCTAGGTGTGGGTTTGCTACTTCCTGTATTACTACTTGGTGTGCTACTTCCTCCGCTACCTGTACTTCCTTTAGGCGCTTTTTGGCCTTCAGAAAGGGTTCCGCTAGGGCTTTTACTGGAAGGAGTTTTAGAAGATGTTGTAGTCGTTGAAGTGCTGGAAGGAGTTTTGCTCCCGGTACTTCCTTTGGTATTCGAACTCATGCTTTGCTGAGGACGAGCTGCTTGTTGACTTGCAGCAGAGGTCTGTTGTTCATCTACCTGATCAGAAATTACCGCAACTACCTTCATCCCGTTTAGGTTCAGGTTGCGAGTATCTACCAGGCGGAGTTTATTATTCGTTACGAACTTCTGCGCAGCTTCCTGGGCTGTTTTTTCCTGAGCTACTTGTAAAAGCATCAGGGCCTTTCCATCTTCTGGAGCCATTTGGACCTGCTGAGGAGAGTTAACTGTTTTCCAGTTGCGAGGAACCGGATATTGGAATTTGAGTTCCGGATGGTAGAAAACAAAGTTTTCTACATATCCCTGGCGAGGATCTTCTCCATACACCAGACCGTCCAACATTTTTAAATACTCATTTCTTCCTTCTCTATAGCTAGTTCTGCTGGAATCTTTGGCTTGCCATTCTTTGGTGAGTTCTCCCACTTTTTCGTAGCGATTCAGAGGATCGGGATGGGTTGACATAAATTCCGGCAAACGTTGTCCACCTGCATTTTCGGTAAGCCGATGAAGTGTTCCAAAAAAGTTGGACATATGCTGGGAATCGTAACCAATTTTTGTACTGTATTCTACTCCTAACTGGTCCGATTGACTTTCATGATCTCTTCCAAACTTGAGAAAGAGTAATTGCATTCCCTGCATGGCCTGGTTGGCATATTGTCCTAGTTCAGGAACCAATACCAGGCCTGCGATAAGTCCTATGGATCCCAGGGTTTGCTTGGTGTATTGTTTAGCGGAATGCCGGGCCGTAACGTGCCCTATTTCATGTCCCAATACGCCCGCAAATTCGGCTTCATTGTTGAAGTGAGCCATAATTCCACGGGTGAAGTAAACATAGCCCCCTGGAACGGCAAACGCATTTACAACGGGTGAATCCAGAATTTTGAAATTGAATTCAAGTTCTGGCATATGCGAAACCCTGGCCATTTGCTGGCCCTTTTCATTTATGAAAGCCTGTAATTGGTCATTTTCATAGAGACCAAAACTTGCTACGATCTGTGGGTCGGATTGTTTGCCTAAAGCCAGCTCTTGAGCTGGAGACATAAAGGAAATTTCTTTTTTACCTGTAACCGGATTCCTGGCACATGAGCTAAGGAAAACAGCAAGGATCAAAAAGAAGGCATAATAGGTGAATTTTCTCATGATCTAAGCTAGATGTGGTTAGCTGCAAACAGTTTTTGCTTGCTTTGTCCCCTTGGGACGCCTTTTTGCTACGAAAGTAACAGTAAATCCGAATATACGATTTATGTTTTATATGCTATTTGTGTTTACGTGTTCATAAATCTAACACTGTTATGGGTGATTTTTTAATCATTTCAATGAATACATCTAAGGGACCATGCATTCGATCGGGTAGGAGGGTTTCACTTCTCAGGAGATTGTTCTATTTTTGCAGCTCCAAAATTTAAGCTAAAATAAAAGAAGATATACATGGGATTTAAATGTGGAATTGTAGGCTTGCCCAATGTAGGGAAATCAACCCTCTTCAATTCGCTTTCCAGCGCGAAAGCTGAGGCAGCTAATTATCCCTTCTGTACAATAGAACCTAATGTCGGGATGATACCTGTTCCCGATCCTCGTTTGGATAAAATCACCGATCTGGTGAACCCTAAGCAGACCATTCCGGCAGTTGTTCAGATTATGGACATCGCTGGCCTGGTAAAAGGAGCCAGCAAAGGGGAGGGGCTAGGGAATAAATTTCTCGGAAACATTCGGGAATGTGAAGCGATCATTCATGTGCTCCGCTGTTTTGATGATGACAATATTGTACATGTTGAAGAGGGAGTAGATCCGGTGCGTGATAAGGAGATCATCGATACAGAATTGCAGCTCAAGGATCTCGAATTGCTCGAGCGAAAATTAGAGCGGACGAAAAAGATGACCAAAGGAGGGAACAAAGAAGCCATGAAGCAGGTGGAAATCGTTCAGCAATACATCGACCATGTTTCTCAGGGCAAGAATGTTCGCGAAATGGATGCAACGGAGGAGATGAAAGAGTTGATGCAGGAACTGGGTTTATTGACAGATAAGAAAGTATTGTACGCTTGTAATGTGGATGAGGGAAGTTTGCCAGATGGCAATGCCTATGTGGAGCAGGTCAAAGAGGCTACCAAAGATGAAAACTGTAAGATAATGGTCATCTCAGCAGCCTTCGAAGAACAATTGATGGATTTTGAAGATGCGGAGGAAGTAAAAGAGTTTTTGGAAACCGTTGGGCTGGAAGAACCGGGTTTGAATGTATTGATCCGTACCGCTTACGAATTGCTGGGATTGCAGACCTATTTTACCGCAGGGGAAAAAGAAGTGCGCGCCTGGACCATCAAGGCTGGAGCGAAAGCACCACAAGCCGCTGGCGTAATTCATACAGATTTCGAGAAAGGATTTATCCGTGCGGAGGTGATGAAATACAATGACCTTATGTCTTTTAAATCAGAAGCAGCGGTAAAGGAAGCCGGAAAACTGGCAGTAGAAGGGAAGGAATATGTTGTGGAAGATGGAGACATTATGCACTTTAGATTTAACGTTTAATAAAAAATAGCATCATGGATATCAGTGTTCAGGAATTAAAAGAAAGAATCGACGCAGGCACGGCTCCTGTTATGATCGACGTAAGGGAATCCCATGAGTGGGAACAGGATCATGTGAATGGCGTTGAGAAAATCTCTTTGGGTACTTTGCCTGCAAAATTGGCAGATATGGAAGCCTGGAAAGACAAAGAAGTGGTGATGATTTGCAGAAGCGGAGGAAGAAGTGGTAGAGCTACGGCTTTTCTTGCACAGCAAGGTTTTCAAAATGTTCGCAACCTGACAGGCGGTATGCTGGCCTGGAAAGAACATATCGACCCTTCTTTTGACGTTCAGTAATGATCAGTCATGAAACCTTTGTAAGGGTCAGGTATGGGGAAACGGATCAGATGGCCTATGTTTACTACGGAAAGTACGCAGAGTATTTTGAAGTGGGTAGGGTAGAGCTGATCCGTAGTATTGGAATCACCTATAAAGAAATAGAGGAGAAGGGCATTTTGATGCCGGTAGCTGATCTGGAAGTTCACTATAAATTTCCCGCTCGCTATGATGAATTGTTGAAAATCAAAACAACAATTCCTGAAAAACCTCGCGCATCCTTTCTTACAGAATATGAGATATTCAATGAAGAAGGGAAATTAGTTGTAACCGGGAAAGTAAAGCTTGCGTTTTTTGATAAGGAACGCTTGCGTCCAGTCAGGGCACCTAAATTTGTCCTGGATGCGGTTGAAGCTCACTGGACCTCTTGATTGGTTTTATGAAGGCACTAAAATTCCGGCTCCGACGCTTACTGCTCAGATTCTTTATTGTTCTGCGCAGGATACGTTTGCCCGGATTTCAGGGGGTAGGTTTGTATGATGTCCTGTATTTCTTTATCCGGGCACTCTCAACTCCCAAATTTACCCTCATGGCATCTGCCATGGCCTATCATTTTTTCTTTTCGCTTTTACCGACCTTACTCCTGGCTTTAATTATCCTGAGCCAATTACCCTTTGAACCTCTCAAGGATGGAGTAATCCAATTCATTCTTCAGTTTTTTCCGGAGGGCGGACTCGATCAAAGCACCATAGAAAACATGGCAAATGCCATCATGGAGAATTATTTCAATAATGCTCCTAATATCTGGCTGGTAATCATTTCTGTTTTGCTGGCTCTCTGGGGATCAATGAGAGGAGTGATAGGCTTAATGAAAGCCTTTAGTAAACAGGAATCCCTTTTCGATTCGGTTTTCAAAACCCGAAAATGGTGGGAATTATACAGCATGGCCTTCCTCATCATGGTGAGTGTGGGAGCCATAGTGGTTGCAGGTGTTAGCATTCGCATTTCTCTGGGATACCTGCTCGGTATGATGGCCGATAGCCCGGGCATGATCAGTGAATCCTTCTACAGCTTCCTCAGCAATTCCATCAATACCCTGGTAACGATCGTTACCTTATTCTTTGTCATCAGTTCCCTCTATTTTCTGGCACCCGCTACCCAACAGCGTTGGAACTTTTTTACACCCGGATCCATTACCGCCAGTGTGCTTACCCTGGCCGCGATTCAGGGGCTGAAATACTTCTTCATCAACTTCGCCAATTACGACAAACTCTACGGCAGTTTGGCTGCCATCATCGTCATCCTGGTTTGGTTCTACTACATTGCCATTGTATTGCTAATTGGCTTTGAGTTGAATGCCGCTATCGACATAGCTTCTCATCGTCTCGTCATGGTAGACGAACAGGACCAGTTGAAGGCAAATGCGAGTGAGGTGTTGAATCCGTAGGCCTGAGACTCAAGAAATACAATTTCATTAGATGTTGACATACGGTCATTTTTTGGTGTCAAAATATTTGACAGCCTATTCACACCAAATTAGACCCTATGAATCTCGTTGTTTTCCCTCTTACATTTGAAGGCCATAAAAGACTTGGGGTGAAAAACCTGAGTTTTCACAAGAATTTCCCCAAACTTATGAAACAAGTTCCGGGAAGTAGATGGACACCCCTTGAAAAATGTTGGCACTTTCCATATGAGAAAAAGCATTATAATGCCTTTCAATTAGTTTTTAAGGGAGTTTCTATCGAGGAAAAGGTAGATCTGAATTTTAATGAAAACACAAAGAATGTAGTGCCTACAGAAAGGCAAAACTCATTAAGTGAAAAACAGCTAAAGGTACTGAATGAGATAGAAAAACAGCTTACCTTAAGGAGATATAGCAGAAGCACAATCAAAACCTACAAAAGCTTTTTTATCCAGTTTTTGCTTTTTACAAGAACTGATAAACTTGAAGAACTTGAGAAAGAAGACATTATGGAATTTTTACTTCAGGGGATGAAAAAGAGGAATTGGTCAGAGTCTACCCAAAATCAGGCAGTCAATGCGATCAAGTTTTACTACGAGAAAATATTAGGGCAGGAGAGGAGTTTTTATGAACTCCGGCCTCGAAGGGGAACAAAATTGCCAGGAATATTTAGCGAAGAGGAAATTGTAAGGATATTTTCAGTTGTCGAAAATATAAAGCATAAGAGTATACTTATGATCATTTATAGTGCTGGACTCCGGATAGGGGAGTGCGTGAAACTGAGGAAGGCGGATATAAACTTTGAGCGAAAATCAGTTTTTGTAATAGCTGGCAAAGGAAAGAAAGATCGATACTCTGTATTATCGAGTAAGGTAATTGAACTTCTGAAGAAATACCTGGAATTTTATCAGCCGGATTATTGGTTGTTTGAAGGACAGAATGGAGGGCAATATAGCGCTCGTTCGATTCAAAAGATTTTCAGGAAAGCTGTTAAAGAAGCCAAGGTAAATCCCTATTCTACGGTTCATACTTTGAGACATTCATTTGCAACTCATTTATTGGAAAGAGGAACAGACCTGAGATATATTCAGATGCTCCTGGGCCACAATAGTCCAGAGACTACTGAAATCTATACACACATTACTCAAAAGGCCAGAGAAAAGCTTTGTAGTCCTTTGGATTTTTTAGATATTGAGTAAGACCTAAAACGCAATGCTTACCGTATATAATTCCAATAACATTTGTGTAAACGGCACCTGCTTGAGTTTCGGGTTAGCAGAATAAATCGGCTCTGAGAGCCTGGGATCACAGCATAATAAGAGCTAAACGAAATAACTTCGTATATACTAATGTTATAGTCAAATAAAATGAAAAAAAACGGATTACTAATTTGTTGCCTTGTAAGCACCTGTTTTTTGAATTCACAAAATCTATTGGATACAAATAAAATTCCTTTAAACGATTCAATGGCACTAATTGGAATGTTTGAACCAGATAGATACACAGACAATAATTCCGACCAGAATAGTAGTTTTCATTTAATGGGGGTTGATTCGATCCAAAAATTGCTTACTTCATTGGAGTATGGTGAAAGCGTTCAACCCATTTATCAAGCCAAACCATATTACCTGAAATTAATTTCTCAAGGAGAGGTATTGATAGAATGGATATTACAACCAAATTTAGGATCAGTTATAATTGGATTTAAACACTATGCCTTCGATTTTGGTCAACTTAAGCTAATCGCCTCAAAAAATCCCTTTTTTTATGAATATCAGGAATTGAGTTTTTCATCACTAAAATCCTATAAAAAATATATTACTACAATTGATCGAAATAAATTTCAATTCACATTTAACCCTTTTGATAAAGAGAGACATAACCCATTTGGAGGCCAATTCAAGTTAGTAATAGCTAAAAATTCTAAATTCCCAGAACCTAAGGTCATTGCAGACTATATTTCATCTGAAATCCAAAAAATTGCAAGTAGAGATAGTTTTAAAATAACTTACTCTGCTAATTATCATTCTGGAAAGGAGTTTAATGAATTTGAATTCGATGTCCAATCGAGTGAAAAATTGTATCGCCAAATTTCTATACCTGATTTCCAGAGAAAGGAATGGATTCCTGTTAGAATCAAAGTAATAAGGGTAAAAAAAATCCAATGACTATAACAAAAGCTAGACCCCAGCCAGCAGCTAAAGCAGCCGTCCGAGGCATAGCTCATCATTCTCAGCAATTAAAAAAATAAAAAACACAACTAGCCTCAAAATATGGAACACATCCTTGAAAAAGAATATGGAAAGGATTTACCCCAAAGCTATTTAGATTATTTGCGCTCAAGCGAGGTTTTGGAAGTAATAGTAGATGAACATGCCTATAATGATAAATATGAAAATCGTTATTGGGTATGCAAACCTCAAAAAGAACTTCTTGAAGTCATGGAAATGACTGATGTAGGGAAAGCGAAAAATTATGAATGCTTGAAATTGTACATTAAGGTATTCATGGAATTTTCGTATTCAGAGTTCATAGAATCAAATGTAGGAGATATACCAAAATCGAGAATAGAAAATAGCTTCGTGTTTGCAGAAGAAAATGGTGATTATTTATATTTAGACTCAGAGGATGGTTATTCAATCTGGATTTATTATCATGAAGGAGGAGACGTAAAGAGAGTGAGTAATTCTTTTGAAGAGCTATTGAAATTTCAATAAGCTGGGAATAAGGAAAAAATGCTGAGAACAAAACCTAAACTCCATACTCCGCTGACGCTGCGTACGTGAGTTTAGCTAGTCGTTGTGCTCCATCAAGAAAAAAACAAAAAATCGTAAAGAGATTAAGCTCCCTCAATCATAATGGCTTTACCGTCAAAAGAAGTATTGGTTAGACAATCCACAAAAAACTTAGCAACGTCAGAACGAGAAATGAATTTTGGAAAGAAAATAGTCGGTTTATCAATAATTTGATATTTTCCTTTCCCCATTTTATCAGTAAGTCCAGCAGGTCTGATAGCAATAAACGGAACACCTTTTTCTTCAAGTACTCTCTTTTCAGCTTTCTCAAAATCGTTAAATCCTTCTTTTCCACCTATGCGTTGAAGTAAAAATTTAACAAACCAAGACGAACCACCGACACCAATACTTGAAATCATTAAACAACGTGGAGGATTAGGTTGGTCGGATGCAGCCAACATAATATTGTCATAGGCTTCTTCCATTATGAAGATTTTCTTTTTTGGTGGATTGCCTAAACAACTAACAACAATATCAACTCCTGACACAGCCTTTTCTACATCATCATAATTTGTTGCATCTCCTTTAAATACTTCAACATTGGCATTATCTGAAAGACTATATTTTTCAGGGGTTCTTACAAAGGCTCTGATTTTATACCCAGCATCCAAAGCTTGATTGACAAAATGACTGCCTAAATTGCCATTTGCACCAAAAACTAAAACTATGTTACTCATTTTAAATACTTTGTCTTATGAAATAGAATGTAGCAACAAGTACAAGAACAACAATAGGTCCGACCATTGCAGCAAAAGGTTCACTTGCTTTATATTGCAGAATTAATTCAACTACTTTCAGAACAACAAGAACCAAACAAGCCCAAGGAACAAGTTTGTCATTGAAACCACCTTTGCTAAAAAGACTGAATAGAATAACACCAGCCGCTCCCACTTCTAATCCTCCGAATGCGCTCATTAATGGTTTGGAAATTTCCAATTTATTCATCCAATCCATAGCCATTTTACCACCCAATTGTTTTCCAATTCCCGCTGCCATTTCAAAGGCAACTAATCCAAGACTTACAATCCAAAATAATATTTTCATTTTTTTGCTTTTTGAAAATTAACGATGACGCAAAACTATGGAACATTTACTATACATTATATAGCACTATACCAAAGTATAGTGTATCTTTGCAAAAACGGATAGCAATGGATAAGGCATTAAAAGATAAAATTGAAGAGTTTAAGAGTTACAGAATAGACAAACCTCCTTTAGAAATAATCGAACATTATCGAAAGGAATTACAAGCTATTCAAGATACAATGGAGATTGTGCAAGGAAGGTGGAAAATGCCGATAATTGCATTACTCTGTAATGGAGAGTTTAGATATTCTGAATTGGAGAAAGGGATACCGAAAATTACTCCAAGAATGTTATCAAAAGAATTGAAAGATTTAGAGATAAATGAATTGGTAAAAAGAAAAGTGTACGATACCATTCCAGTAAAAGTAACTTATAAACTTACGGATTATGGATATACACTCGTACCTTTAATAATAGAATTGACAAATTGGGGAAAGCAACATCGAGAATATTTAATGAAAGAAAAAAGACGAGAGCACAACAAAGGCTAAAACGGCAATAGCTCCCATACGGTCGCTACTGCGTTTAGCCAGACCGTTGTAGAAAATTATTGATATGAAAATAAAAGGATTGAAGGTCGATTATTATTCTGGATATGAAGGAGAGCCTGAAATTCGATTTTATATAAAACCTAAAGGCGTCGATTTTCATTTAGATAGGCAACAAAATGGATTGGGAGGGTATAATCATAGGCAAATTGGACAAGGAGAATATGGGATTTATTTTTTTTCATTATGGGATGGTTACTTTCATAGAATAGCACATGCACTTCGTGAGAGGGCTTATAGGACCTCTGTTTATTTTAAAGCACCAAAATTCCTAAAGGATTGGAACCAGGCAATAGGATGGTGTTGGGGTAGTTTGATGCCAGAGTTAATACCACCTGCGGAAATCACATGGCTTCTCAATGAATTATCTATTATGCATAATGAAAAAGAAGGGTATTCAAAAGAATTAGAAAGCGAGGTAACAAATTATAACTGTATTAGAGATCTTATGCTTTTTTTGGAATTTGCAGAAAGGGAAAATATGGAAATCAGAATTTCATTAGAGTGAACTAAACATTCTACAACAAAACCTAAACTCCATACTTCGCTACCGCTACGTACGGAAGTTTAGTTGATCGTTATGTTGCATAAAAAAAACAAAATGAGAACAATTATCTTAACATTACTTTTCATATCTCAAACAATAATTATTAATGCAGAAGTTAGCAAAATAATTATAAAAGAACGTGTTATTGTCGCCGATGGAAAAAGCTTTGGGGTGGTCGGTCAGTATGAAAAAATTAGGGGGACTATTTTTTATGAGATTGATCCCTCAAACATGGCAAATGCAAAAATAATTGATTTGCAATTTGCAAAAAGAAACGACCGTGGAATGATTGAGTTTTTTGGAGATTTTATACTGTTAAAACCTGTCGATATGTCTAAATCAAATGGCAAATTGATTTATGGTGTAAATAATAGAGGACGATTATTTATACTTCGAGATCTTAACAATGGCACCAATAATAATAATCCTCAAAAAGATGAACATTTTGGAAATGGATTTTTAATGCGTGAAGGTTATTCTGTGCTTTGGAGTGGGTGGAACTGGGATGTTGTTGAAGGTTCGGACAGAATGCAATTTGATATACCGGTAGCTGATGATAATGGAAATACGTTCCGTCAAAAATCCATAGCCGAAATGGTAAACAATAAGAGTCTAGAACCAGAAAAATGGAAAAGTCTTTCGCCATCAAATAGTCGTGGTTATCCGTCGGCTAATTATCCTGATAATTCAAACGATATATTAACGGTTCGAGATAGCCCTATGGGAGAAAAAACAGTAATTCCTAATGAGAAGTGGCGTTACGCCTCTTATGAGAATGATGAAGTAGTAGCTGACTCGGTAAGTTTATATATGGATAACGGTTTTGAACCAGGGAAAATATATGAATTAATTTACGAAGTTGAATCTCCAAAAATTGTTGGTTTAGGGTTTGCGGCTATGAGAGACGCACTTTCATTTTTCAAGTTCGAATATCAAGATTTATCTGGCAATCCCAACCCTTTGTTTGTTGATGATAATGGAACGAAGAAATTAGCGATAAATTATAGTTATGTAGATGGAATATCGCAATCAGGTCGTTTTATAACACAAATGATTTATCAAGGTTTTCATATTGACGAAGAAGATAGAATGGTGTTTGATGGAGCCCGTATCGAGGTAGCAGGTGCCGGAAAAGGCGGTTTTAATTATCGTTTCGCTCAAACTTCGCATCACCCATGGGACTTAGAAGGGAATTATATGCCTGCGGATTATCCCCCATTCAATTTCCTAGCTTCAGATGATGCTGAATCGGGTGGCGATAATGATGTCTTGGCACTTGCTAAGAAAATGAATAAAATCCCCAAAATAATTATTACCAATCATGCCCATGAATATTGGACACGTTCTGCATCTTTAATTCATACCACAATTGATGGAAAGAAAGATGCAAGTGTCAACGAAAATGTACGAATCTATGCCTTGAATGGAGCAGCTCATTACACACCATGGAGTAGAAGTAATCCAATAGCTAAACATTCAATAAACGTTATGGATATTCATCCTTTCTTAAGATCTACATTAGTACTCTTAGACGATTGGGTATCAAATGGAATATTGCCACCTGAAAGTAAATATCCAAAATTCGAAAGCAATACGTTAATTACCGCAAGAGAACACAAAGAAAAGATGCCTGTAATTCCAGGGATGCATCACCCAGGAAGAAACCTGCAATCACCAATATGCGACTATGGTTCAGACTTTTGGACAGATGGTATTATGACTCAGATACCACCAACAATACTCGGACATTATCCTACATTTGTCCCTTCGGTTGATATAGATGGGAATGGACTTGGAGGGGTTCGATTACCAGAACTAGTAGTTCCGCTTGGAACTTATCAAGGATTTAATACAAGAAAAAAAGAAGCGAACTCACCTAACTATATGTTACCATCCGTTGGCTCTTTTTGGCCATTTGCTCTCACAAAAAATGAACGGATAAAGAATGGTGATCCACGCCTCAGTATTGAGGAGCGGTATGGAAGCAAAGAAACATACGTCACAATGGTGATATCAGAAACAAATAAATTGCTTAAAGAGCGATTTTTAATTGAAGAAGATGCAAAAAAAATAATTAATGCTGCTAAATCACTAAGTTGGCCACCCATGAAATTAAATACGCGGCCTTATTGGAAGCCAAGCTATTAATAGATATAAATTACACCACATAACAATGTATAAAACGGTCATGCCTAGCAAGCCCCTCTCCCACTAGACCAAACGCAAGCCAGGCACGCCGTTTATACGAGCCGTTAGCAGAAAATAAAAAATGGAAAATTTCCCTCAGGGAAAAAACTAAGCTTATGCATCCATATCCTGGCCTAGCTTACTCAAGCAGAGGACTCATAATTTGGCTAGCAAGTTCCCTACGCTTTAAGTTTTTAGCCAGAATCAACCCGATTTCTTTTTCGATAACAGCTCTAATTTTTTAAGTACACTTATCTTATACGTAGCACTCATAGGTACCTGATTACTTTCAATTAACAAATGTGTTCTGCTTGCTTTAGTAACCTTATCCAAATTGGCAATGTAGGATTTATGGGTCCGTTGGAAATTTTCAGATAATAAGGTAGTGATATTGATAAGTGTTTCGGAGATCAGGTACATTCGTGAATCCGTATAGATTTTCAAATAATTCCCAAAACTCTGAATGAACAGAATTGAGTTAAACGGAATATTTACGGGCATTCCATCATGCCTTATTCGAAGTTCTTCACTTCCCTTATTTTTTTCATGCGGGCTTATTTTTGAAGCGGAAACTTTGTTTATGGCCTTCAAAAAGCGTTCAATTTTTACCGGTTTTAATAAATAATCTACCACCCCATAATTATAGCTCTCTAGCGCATACTCGGAATAAGCCGTGGTTAAGATAACCTTAGGAGGATGGATCATAGCGCGCAATATTTCCATGCCATTGAGTTCTGGCATTTCTATATCCAGAAAAATGAGATCTACTTTATGTTCCTGGGAAAAGTTGAAAAACTCAAGCGGATTTCCTGTACTTATTACTATTTCAAAGTTGTCAATCTTAGAACAATAATCTTCTAATACTTTACGGGCCAATATTTCATCATCTACGATGCCAACTTTAATCATTAGCTAGGTTTTTTAATACGGAAACTCCTAAATCAATAGATAAATTTACACGAAAAAATTCTCCACTATCATGAATCACCAATTCGTGAGCCTGCGGATATAATAGCTTTAGGCGCCTTTCCACATTTTCAAGACCTAGTCCTTTTCTTTTTGAGGAAGAAAGCATAGGAGGCATTGAATTTTCTATGGAAACATGAAGTCGTGTATTTTCTACCGTAACCGAAATATCAATGCTACTCGTTTCATTGGTACTATGGGCACCATGTTTAACGGCATTTTCAACAAAGGGTATGAGTAACATCGGAGAGATCTTTAAATCCGCCACATCTCCTTCAATTAACAATTCAATGTTACATCGCTTGCTCAAGCGTTTTTCTTCGAGCAATAAATAATTTTCTATAAACTCAAGTTCTTCCTTTAATAAAACACTGTCCTTTTGAGAACTCTCTAATTGATACCTCATCAATTCTGAGAGCTGCATAACAAGATCGGGAGTTTCTGGTGATTGCTGCCTGGAAAGGGAATAAATACTGTTCAAAGAATTAAACAAAAAGTGAGGATTCACCTGGGCTTTTAAATAGTTCAGCTCCATCTCCTTTTGCAATTTTTCTTTTTCATCCTGATCCTTTTGGATGAGCATATTTCTTCTTAGGAAAAAAGCAGCCATACCCGTTCCCGTCGTATAAATTAAAAAGAAGAACATTTTATAAACTCCAATCCAGTTAGGGTATGCCTTTAAAAAAGAAGCAAGAAATATGCTCCCAATAAGCAGGATTCCATATAAAATAAAGTTCCTCTTATCCAGGAAAAAAGGAATTAACATATAATGGTTGACCCAAATGACAACCATAATACTTGTTGTATAAGTAAAGTTGTGTAGGTAAAAAGAATAGCTAGTTTCAAAGTTATCCTTGAATAACCATAAACCCAATATTTCAAGTATGCCTACCAACAAAAAGGCTCCTGAGTTAATGAGTATTGTATGTTTCAAGGACTTCTTTAGCATAAACGATCCCTCCTAAAAAGGACATAAAGGTAATTCTATTCATAGGAGTTACCATAATTTCTTTACGAGAGCTTTACATCAATGACGAAATGACTTTGTCATTTAATTCTTGTGTATATCCCATTTAAGGGGTTAAAGCTGGATGATTCTATAAGTTTATCCAACATTGAATGGAACGGATAGCCTTTCGCTATTCATGAGCTATCGTCCAGGGAGAAAATTGAAAAGAAATGAAAAAATTTATCTCGGTCCTCTTTATCCTAATCCTTTTTCAATCATGTACCACAGAACCAAGAGTAGATACGACTGCACCCAAATATGAAACCTATAACTATTCCGGATTTACAAAAGAAGAAGTATATGGATTCCATAAACGCATTTTTGAAGGAGGAAGCTGGACCGAATACGGCGATTTGGAACGCTACTTTTACCTGAACTTCTCCCAAATAAAAGAACACGCGCGCATACGGAGGTCTGATACGCCAAAAATTCTGGAAGAATCACCTCGAGAAGATGTGAAAAACTTTATTACCTCAGCAGATTTAAAAAAAGGAGCTGGATTATCATTGAATGACTATGTACAGCAAGTAGAAGTTAATGGGCTAATTATCATTCACAAAGGCAAAATCGTCTTCGAAGGTTATCCGAGAATGTTCCCGGACGATTTGCACGTTAATCTTGTTATAACCCAGGTCTTTGTAAGCACGTCAATAGCTATTTTAGAAGATAGGGGATTAGTCGATACGAGCAAACCTATTGATTACTACTTTGATGCGCTGAAAGGATCTGGATGGGAGGGAGTTCCCCTAATTGATATTCTTTCCATGAGTTCTGGAATTGCCCGCGTACCCTTAGAGACCTATGAGGCAAGTTTTGACCCCATTAAAGATTTAGCTACTGCGAAATCCGTCAAGCCCTCAGGAACAGAGCATCAATTTTCGAATGCTGATGCTATGGTATTAACGCTACTGGTAGAAAAAATTAGTGGCCTTAGCTTTCGCGATTTTGTAGAGCATGAAATATGGAGAAAGATAGGGGCTGAATATAGTGCCCTTATAGGAAGCAATACCAATGGCACGTCCATTTCCTATGCTAGTGGCATGTCAACCAGCCTTCGAGATTTGGCTCGATTTGGTCTTGCTTTTACCCCAAGCGGTAGAAAGAGCGCCAATCCCATAATTTCTGATGCGCACTTATTCAACATTCGCGATGTAAATAAAAACCTCCAAAAGAAGTCCCGGCATACAGAAGAGATAACATACAGCAGTTACCAATGGCGCGCAGTCTACGAAGATGGTGATTTATATAAAGGCGCTCATGGGGGACAAGGTCTTTATATATCTCCTTCCAGGGATTTGGTTATTGCTTTTTTCGGAACCGCTAATACTGATTTTGAAAGCAATCAACTCCATGTCATTGCTCGACAGCTTGCCAAATCTGGATTGTTTGATATTCAGTGAAATGAGCTGCAAAGGAGGTGCATGAAATACCCATACATCAGCAAACATATTTTAATCCTAACATCAATGATAAGCAAAACAGGACCCATACTTTTACTCCTATTTATCCTAACAAATTTGGCCTTTGCCCAGGAAAACAAAGAGAGTGATTTCAACTTCCCGGACTTAACAGGACCTTACATGGGGCAAAAGCCTCCAGGTATGGTGGCAGAACCTTTTGCTCAGGGAATTATTTCTACAGAAGGTTGGGAGATTGAGGCTGTTTTCGCCCCTGGGATGAAAGAGTTTTACTTTACTACACGGAGCGGAGAAGGCACCCCTATTACCGTAATTGGCTTCCGGCAGCAAGCTGATGTTTGGAAGAAATATATTGAATTCAAGCGTACAGGAGAAATATCCTTTTCACCTGATGGTTCTCGCATGTACATGGCCAAAGGCTATAAAGACCGCATAGGTGATGGCTGGTCTGAACGCAAAAGCCTCGGCCCACAGTTTGACAGGGAAGATTGGGGCATTATGCGTCTGACAGCCTCATCGAAAGGCACCTATGTGTTTGATGATTACAAAAGCGGCGATGTAATACGCATGTCTATCCTTAAGGATGGCAAAAGAGAGGCCCCTAAAAAGATGGGACCAATCGTTAACACAGGCGAATGGACAGCGCATCCTTTTATAGCCCCAGATGAAAGTTACCTGATTTGGGATAGCGAAAGGGAAGGGGGCTATGGGGATTCTGATCTGTATATCAGTTTCCGACAAAAGGATGGCTCATGGGGGCCTGCCATCAATATGGGTGATTCGGTCAATACCGACAAATGGGAAGCCTTTGCGAGCGTCACCCCAGACGGCAAGTACATCACCTTCAATAGAGCTATAAATAGCGATACGATGAACGTGGATATCTACTGGGTGGACGCAAAAATTATTGAAACACTCAAGCCTCAATAAGAACACATTTAAAAAAGAAAGAATACATGAAAGCTTTAGCAATACTCCTCCTGGCAAGTATTATGGCCCTCAATCCGGTTTTTGCACAAGAAAATGGTGCAGAAGAATCTGCATCAAATGAGGGGAAATCTTCTTTAGAATTACCACAAATACAGCTAATCCCTATACAAGATTCGCAAACGGGAAGAAACTATGATCTTTACATAAAGTTGCCAGAGAGTTACTCAGAAAATAAGGACACCAAATACCCTGTGATTTATTATACAGATGCATTCTGGCATGTCGAAATACTATCTGCCTCTACAGAATACATGCTGGAAGACGTTATTCTGGTAGGAATTTCCTGGCAAAAAGACATCAATGAAGATCTGAAAAAAGAAAGGGGAGCACATGTTAGTCGATTCAGAGATTACAGTATCAGAGAATCGAACAATACCGAAATTCAGGCCAAGTATCAATTAGGGCAAGCCAATAAACACCTGGATTTTATTCGCAATGATGTCATCAAGTATCTGGATACCAATTATCGAACAGATGCAGACAGCCGTACCTATTTCGGTTATTCTCTGGGCGGTGAATTTGGGGCTTATATATTGCTGACTCAACCAGAAACTTTTGACAACTACATTATTGGTAGCCCATCGATCAAAAGGGAAGTCCCTTATTTAGCTGAACTCAATGCTAAATTTGGATCTTTCGAGACAAATAAAAGCAAGAGCCTCAATGCCAATGTTTTCATATCATATGGAAGCCTGGAAAAAGAGGCCGCTGAGTCTATTGAGGAATTTATCAGCTTACTGAAGGCTAGAAGAGATAATGGCTTATCCTTGCAAACGGAGGTAATTGAAGGGAATCATCAAACTGCCTTCCCTCTGACTGCCGTTCGCAGCGTAGCCTGGTTATCAACTCTGATAGATAATGTTTCGAGTAGTAAGACTGAGCTTTCATTTTTTGATGTCCCACAACTCAATAAGGCATTTATTAACCCAAAACCCGAGGATAGAGAAGACGAAATCATAGTGGGAGAACTAGGGGTAGATGGGGGAAATAAAGAGATGGTACTCAAGTTGGCACAAGAGATCGCTGAAGGTAAGCACGGTCGCTTCGACAGCTTTCTTATTTCCCATAAAGGCAAACTGCTCTTAGAGTCTTATTATGCACGGGGTCGCATCAACCTCCCGCACTTCCAAGCCTCAACGACGAAAGTCTACACTGCTTTGGCCCTCGGCCGCGCTATCCAGATGGGCTACCTGTCCATGGCTGATCTAGACAAGCCACTGATTAGCTTCCTCAAGGAGCTGGATCCAACAAAATTTACGGAGGGGGCAGAGAAAATCAGCCTGAAGCATGCGATGACTATGCGTTCTGGTATCCGCATCAGTGAAGAACAGAGAGAGGAATTTGAGAAAGATCCAGAACAGTTAAAAGGGCAGGGGCAAGTTCAGACCTATCTTGAGCAAAGTGCGCCCATTACTGCAGCATCTCAGACTTTTTTGTACCAATACGATCCGGATTTAGTGATGCAAGTCCTGGAAGCCGTCGTCCCGGGTTCTGCGAAAGACTTTATAAAAAATGAACTCCTCGACAAAATGGGTATAAAGACTTATAACTGGGAGACTGATCTCAGCGGCCTTCCTCGGTCGGGTTCTCACTCAAGTATGACATCGCGCGCTATGCTGAAGTGGGGAACTTTGGTCTCCAACAAAGGCAAATGGAAGGGAGAGCAGCTGATTCCCGAAGCCTATATCGCAACTGCTACAAGCAGGATCATCAAGGTCGACGATGAGGATGTGTTTGGTGGCGGCAAAGATGTTTCTAATCAAGGCTATGGGTATTTCTGGTGGTCAGCAGATTTACATTACGACAATAAAAGCTATTTCTGCGCATCTGCCCAGGGTGGTGGCGGTCAATATATTATTCTGATCGAAGAGCTTGATTTGATGCTTGTAGTTACCGCTCATGATATCGAAAATAGCACCCTGCAAATCATCGCAGAAAGGATCTTACCTGCTTTTGTAAAATGATTTCTATTATTGAATAGATTTGAAAGAAGCACTTCAGAAAGGGCAGGCTCCCATGGCGCGAGCCCTATTTGAGCAGTATTTGATTATTATGCCAGACTTTACTAAATCAAATACATGAAACAGATCTCTTTTTGGCAAATATGGGTAGCGGCAGGCTTACTGATGGCGATACCTGTAACCGTCACAGCACAGGAAGCTGAGCTCACGCTTGATGAGCTGTTCGCAGCGCCAAAACTGACGGGAACCACCCCGTCCCGGCCTGCCTGGGCACCGAACAGTGAGCACTTCGCCTTTTCCTGGAGTGAAGCAGGTAATCCTGTGCGTGGCCTCTGGGTATCCACAAGCGATGGGAAGGAAGTACGCCTCAGTTCCAATACGGCATCCGCCTCAGTGCGCGATATTGTCTGGATCGACGCGAACACAATCATCAGCCTGCGAGGCAATCACCTATGGCAGACATCGCTGAGCCAGGGAGACGACCTCGAGTTTATGCCTGTCGAGGCAGGTGCCCATAATCTGTCGGTATCGCCAGGTGGCAAGCAAGCGGCCTATATAAAGAAGGGGGACCTCTGGTTGGCTGATTTCGCTTCCATACAGAATCGCCAGCTCACCAATATCGGCATCGCCAGTCTCTCGAGTTTAGGGAAGGGGCGCTACAGCCGACCGGAACGGGAAATCGGTCCAGGCATCTGGAGCGGCCCCACATACAAGTGGTCCCCGGATGGCAAGACAATCGCATTTCACCTCGTTGACCGACGCGAGATGCGAAAGGTGCCCTTCCCGGATTACCTCGCTGTCGAAACCAACCCCAACGAGGTACGCCGAGGCTACCCTGGCGATCCAAACGAGATTCGCAGGCTAGGCCTGCTCGATGTAGAAAGCGGTACCATTACCTACCTCGATTTGCCAGACCCGCACGCTAATCAGGTCATCGACTTCAACTGGTCAGCAGACGGTACTCTACTGATTGATACCGCATCCGACACGGCAGTTGAGCGTAAGTTGTTTGTCCTTGCACCTGGCGAAAGCAAACTGCGCGAGATTTGGCAAGGTATTCGAGAGAGCCGCATGTACACATCTTTTGGATCTAGCTGGCATCCGGATGGAAAGAAGGTCGTTTTCTTAAGCGATATGGGTGATCGCTACGGCCTTTATACAATCGATGCCACACCGTCAAGGGATCGTCCGAAGCTCCTGACAGATCCGTCTTATGATGTACTGTCCGCCCCAAGGATTGCGGGTAATGCGCTGTTTTATGCGGGCAATGGCGTTAATCCCTACGAGCAACACGTATATCGACTGAATATATCCGGTGGCGACCCCGAGCAGCTGACACATCTTTCGGGCCGGAACAATGGCTACCCCTCACCAGATGGCCAGCACCTGGTGTTCATGCACAGCAACGACACATCACCGCCTGAGCTTTACGTGCTCAGCAGTGAGGGGGGTGAGGCTAGACGAATAACCCACTCACCCTTGCCCGCCTTCACGGAGCGAAGCTGGGCAGCTGCGGAATATGTTAGTTTCCCTAGTCTTATAGATGACTACACCCTGCATGCCCGGATTCTGAAACCTTCAAACATGCAGCCCGGCAAGAAGTATCCCGTGCTGTTTGGGCCCGTGTATTCGAATACAACGAGGAATCGCTGGGCCGGTAACTACAGCCTCGTACAGCAATTGTTGGTCAAAAAGGGATACATTATCGTGCAGGTGGATTCACGTGGTAGCAACGGTTATGGCCGGGCATTCCGTGAAGAGTTCCTGCTGGGCTTTGCTGACCAGGACATTGAGGATTATGCGAGTGCCGTTGCCTACATGGAGTCACTGGAATTTGTCGATCCCGATCGCATCGGCATCTGGGGCAGCAGTTACGGTGGCACACTCTCCGTTTATTCGCTCTTGATGAAGCCGGGCTTATTTCAGGTGGGGGTTGCTGCAGCGGCGGCTGTTGATCCGGAATTCTTTGGCACGGACGACGTCGCGATTGTTCGTCGCCCACAGACACATCCAGAGATCTTCGAAAGAAAAGCGATCAAGTACGCAGCGAATCTGGAGGATAAACTCCTGTTCATCCATGGCATCCAGGACCATGTGGTACCTTTCAAGACGACAGCTGTCTTAGCTGAGGAACTGATTAAACTGGGCAAGGACTTTGACTTTGCGTTTGCACCGGGTGCGACGCATGGATGGAGCCGTGAACGATATTATAGTCGCTACCTGTTTGGTAAGATAATCGAATACTTTGATCGACACCTGGCTGTGCCGTCTGAATAGATGTTTGCAGCTGTCTTGTTGCGATATGTTCAGCCTACGTTATAGATACGGCCGACCACTTTGCTGGCCGTTCTTTGCTAAGGAAAAAAAAGAATAATGAAATTTGAATTAAGATTTGATAAGAAGGATCTTCTGAAATTCGCAGAGAGATTCGAGTATCAAAGTGATCAGGATATGTTCTTGATCGGTGAATCTGCAAAGAGGAATAAATTTCTATCTTATGAAGACTTTATTTCTATTTGTGCATGGAAAACACCAAGGTCAAAGCCCAAAGTTGAGAGCAATGATGAAGCATATGTAAAGGAAATAACGAATATTTCATTTACTACTAAATCAGATCAATTAAGAATAGAAATTCTGACTTTATTAAATGGTGTTGGCTGGCCAACGGCATCAACAATCTTGCATTTTTGTCATAGAGAAGAATTCCCCATACTAGATTTTAGAGCCTTATATTCATTGGGATTAGACTCAATTCCCAATCAATACAAATACAACTTTTGGAAGGAATATACAACCTATTGCAGGTTCCTTTCAAAGGAATTAAACCTTGATCTCAGAACGATTGATAAAGGGCTTTGGCAATATTCAAAAGAAAATCAAAAATAGGATACCTTTATAAAATAGCATGGCAATAACCCCCAACTCTAATCTAATGAAACAAATCCTACTGCTTATTTTACTTATCTCCAGCTTTGGAATTCATGCACAAGAAAACCTATCGGAAGAAGTAGGTAAATATGTTGAATACCCACGCGGAAATTACCTACTACAAAACCTTAACATCCTGGATGGGAGGGGCAATAGTGTTCAGGAAGATATGGATATTTGGATCGAAGGAGAGATTATTAAAGAGATTGGGAAAGATTTGGCGATCCCTCCAGGTGCAAGAGTACTCGACTTGTCTGGGAAGTCAGTTATCCCGGGTTTTGTCATGTTGCACGAACATATGTTCTATCCCAAATCCACGCCTGATCAAGCCTATGGATTAGATCAAATGAGCTATTCCTTTCCGCTTCTCTACCTTGCGGGTGGAGTAACCATGATGCGTACGGCTGGAAGCATCATGCCTCAGGCTGACGTAAACATCAAAAAATGGATCAATGAAGGTAAAATCCCCGGACCAAAAATGGACGTAACCAGTCCCCATATGGATCGGGAGGGCTTACCCATTGTTGAGTTCTTTACCTTTGACGATACAATAGAGGCAAAAAATCAGGTAGACTTTTATGCTAATCTGGGTATTACTTCTATTAAGGTTTACAATTTCATCAATCGAGATGATTTAAAAGCCATAGTTGATGCAGCCCATGCGAGAAACATGAAGGTGACCGGGCATTTGTGTTCTATTACCTATCGAGAAGCTGCAGATATTGGCATTGATAATATCGAACATGGGTTTGGGTCTTGCCCCGATTTTTTACCAGATAAAACTCCTGATCAATGCAATCCCTTTATGACAAGCGCATTGCTGGCGACGGATCCCGAATCTGAGCAAGTGCAAGACCTCATAAATCACCTGGTCAAGAAAAAGGTAGCGCTAACTACAACCATCAATGTCTGGGACCCTTACACAGGTAGAGAAGTTGTGCCTGGGGGAGGGCTTAAAGCACTGGCTCCCCTGGCAAAAGAAAACGTCTATCAGAGATGGATCAGTAAACAAGGAAATGACTCACTCGATTATTTGGTTTTTAACAAACTCAAAATATTGGATAAAAAATTTCACGATGCCGGGGGACTATTGGTAGCTGGAACCGATCCTACCTATGATGGACGAATTGTACCAGGCTATGCAAACATGCGCTTGCTGGAAATTTTGGTTGAAATGGGCTTTACTACCGCAGAAGCAGTTAAGATATGTACGCTTAATGGAGCAACATACCTTGAGCTGGAAGAGGCAATAGGAACCCTAGAGGCAGGGAAAATTGCGGACTTGATAATTATGAGTGAAGACATTACCCAAAATGTCAGCGCAATACGGTCCGAGAAAATCGTATTCAAAAATGGTATAGGCTATAACTCAGAAAAGCTTTTTAAAGCTGCCGAGGGATTAGTAGGAATAAGGTAAACTTAGCACAACAAGCCCTAACATGAATATGCGATCTCAGTTGATTGAAGGGAAAATGCGGAAGCTCTTACTTTCAGTAAATCTTCTTTTTGCACTATTCCTTTTAGCGAGTTGTACCTCTGATCCCCAATCAGAAAATTCTGCCGATGATTTTCAGACGATCACGAAGGATTCTCTTCAGGCCGATAAAGAACTTAGCCCTCTCCGAATTATCGGCTTTTATCATGGGGATGGAGCAGATATGGGAAAGTATGAAATTGGGAAGCTAAGCCATATCGTATTTTGCTTTACCACCTTAAAAGGCCATAAAATAGGCTTCAAAACAGAGCAGGATAAGACAAAACTAGAGAAACTAATTGCATTAAAGCAGGAGTATCCCCATCTCAAAGTGCTGGTTTCTTTTGGAGGATGGGGTGGTTGTTATAGTTGTTCCAATGTTTTCGCTCGGGAAGTTTATCGAGAACGCTTTGCCGAATCGGTCAAAGATCTGCTAATCGAATACGGTGCAGATGGATTTGACCTGGATTGGGAAAGCCCAGTAATTGGAGGTCCACCCAATCACTCGGCCTCTATAGATGACAAGGCTAATTTCACCGATCTCCTCAAGAAATTAAGACATGCGATTCCATCGGAAATGGAACTAAGTTTTGATGCGAACACTTTCAAAAGATATGTAGAAGAATCCGTGGAATGGGAAAGTGTTATGCAGTATGTGGATTACGTCAATCTGATGAGCTATACTTTACCCGGAAATGAGCCTGATCGGACAGGACATCACACGGCTTTATATTCATCACCCGCTCAAATGGAAAGCGCTGACTTGGCCATTCAAAGGCTTGATAGCTTGGGAATTCCTCGGCAGAAACTGGTATTAGGTGCTGCTTTTTATGGGGAAATGTATGAAACCCTTGATACAATTAATCAGGGACTTGGGAGAAAGGCGAAATTCAAATCATATTTCGACTATCAACAGATTTCTAATCGTATGTTAAACAACAGCGACTATGATTATCATTGGGACTCCACCTCCCAGGCGCCCTATCTTTTCAATCCTAGCAGCAGGCTGTTCATAACATTTGATGACCGAAAATCAGTTGCTTTAAAGACGGAATACGCCCTTACAAATAAATTGAGAGGAATCATGTTCTGGAAACTGAATGGGGATAGTTTCAAGCATGGTCTACTGGATGCTATTTATGATTCAAGGGATGAGAATTCAACAAGCCCATTCAGGGGTTCCAGCAATTGAGCTTCCTACACATTTAGTTGGAGCTTAGCAGTTATTTTACCCTTGATAGAATTAGAATCTGAAGATGCAAAGCCTATGTAATGCGAAAGTTTCGGAAATGAATCTTTTTCAAAGCCCGAGTTCGTATATACATAAGAAAAAGCAGCCGTCACAGACATAGCTTGCTTTTACATATCGTTTAGCAAAACGCTTAGCTACAAATATCAATGCAATGAGAATTTTACTATTAATACTTCCTTTAATTTTCCTGACATATCTTGAAGCAAAGGCTCAAACAGAATTCTTAATCGAACCTTCCCAGAGTATGATCATGACGGGAAAGGGGATTGGGCAGGACGCAACCCTTAATCCATATTTTGGAGAAGATTGTTTTGCTATAGTTGAAAATATCGGCAGCCGACAGTTTTCAATTAGGGTCCAGGAGGGTGGAAAGATTATCCAGGAAATACCGATCCTAAAAGGTGAATTAAAAAAAGTAAAGCTTTTGAAGACCTATGAACTATACCTGGATCCAAATCCACAGGGAATAGCAAAAGCCAGAGTAGATTATGAAAAGTTAAGCGAATAAAACCTAGCCTGGCAAGGGCTATGCATATTTGCTTGAACTCCACTACTTATAAATAGAATTTTATATTTCCTCTACTGCTAATTTAAATCAAGAAAATAGCAGGCAGTACATATCGGAATGGACAAATATCTCTTACTATATGAAGGGCAATACTTAGGACAAACGATCAAATCCTACAAAACGGATTTGATTTCAGTTAAGAGTACCCTACATGAAAGATCCGAATCCAAATTTCACGCCCATAGCAATTCCTATTTAAGCATTCTACTCAGCGGCCTCTATTCTGAAGTAACCTCAGACTCGCAAAGAATCATTTCCCCCTGCAAGATTTTGTATAGGCCGGCACACTACAAACATAAAAATCAGTTCATCGCTGACCAGACCAAATGTTTTAATATCGAGTTTAGTCCAGCATGGTTTGAAAAGCATGGGGTAAACGAAAAAAAGATAAAGCACCAGCTTAAGGAGATTCAAAATTTCCCCTTCATTTTACATCTACTGATAGACTTTCTCCAACACAGGGAAATGGAATTTTTCGAAGAGCTTCTGCTGCAATTGATAAGCTCTAAAGAGAAGTTAGCTAGCCCTTTAAGAATGCCCTGGTTGGGGAAATTAGTTCGGATTTTGGACAATGAAATTGAGCAACACCATTCTTTAACAAGCTTGTCTGAACGAGTCTGTGTCCATCCCAACTATATGTCCCGAGTATTCAAGGAGCATTTTGGCCTTACCATAGGGCAATACCAAATGGATCAAAAAATTAAAGGTGCGACAAAAAAACTATTTACTGAAAGGAACTCCATTGCCCAAATCGCCTTAAACTCTGGCTTTTTTTGACGAATCCCATTTTATAAAAACATTCAAAGCTTATCATAAGATCAGTCCCCATCAATTCAGGATGCTCTTAAAATAGTTAGGCTGATACAATTTTAGCTTAGCAAGCGGTTTTAGTTTGGACTACTATTTATCCATTTATGTTCAAATCTTAAAAAAACCAAGATGAGTAGATTGATTTTTGGGATGATTTTATGGCTAACCTCTACGCTCGCTCAGGGGCAAGGGAATACCATAGAATCTTCTAACGTAGCCTATGACCATTTCAAGCTAAAAGAGTCCCATACGATATTAACATCTATCCTGACGATTGATTCGATTCAGCCTGAACAAAAGTGTAAAGCCTTAAGAAAGCTTGCCCATCAGGACTGGAAATATTACCAGGATTATGATTTGGCAAAAGAAAGATTGCTGAAAGCTGATTCTGTGGGCTATGAAAAATACGAAACATGGATGCTCATCAGCAGAATTGAAAGGGAATCTCAACATGCGCAGGAAGCCCTACATGCAGCAATAAAAGCGAGAGAATTTGCCCAATCAGAAAATGAAGTAAATAAGGCTAATACTAAATATGCACATGCGGTGTTCGCTTCTTCTGTTGACCGGCTAAAAATGGGGGAGGGGATTGACAGAGACTTAGTACAGAAAACTACTAAACTCCTTTCTCAGGTTTTAGAAACGGATGCAGGTTTGCCTGAACCATCTAAACTCTTACTGGCTTTAGCCTTATTAAATAATGAGGGTGATAAGGTAATCCAGGCCTGGCAGTCTTACTTTCAAATTCAGAACATTCAGCAAGTCAATCCTTATTTACGTCTTTCGGCTGAAAAGCTGGACCAAGTGTGTAAAAACTGGAAGGGAAATGATCTATCTGTTTCAAATCAGGAAGTCTTAATTGATGCGCTTTCCTCTTCGCGCTTTTACGAATTCATACCGGCATTTGTCGCAAAATATAAGAATGAAAATGCCTACACGACCCAAACAAAAGATGCCATTACCTATGCAGAATTTCTGGGTGAAATTAAAAAAGAGACCAATGAGTACTATCGTTTAATTGCCATTGAACAGGAAAATGAAAGAAGCTATATAGCCTGGTTAAGCAAGAAAAGAAAAGAACTCTGGAACAAGCTTTCATTTACCGCAGAGCGTGCGTACAGTGATGATGAATTTTTAAAGGAAATGGAGGAGCATTTCGGTGCAAGAGGGTTTGCCGGCGGAACGGGAAATTATAGCGGCTTTGTGTTAGCGCTTGGACACATCGTAAATCAGGAAAAGGCAAAAGTGGAGCAATATGGGTACAAACCCGAGTTTACCTACACGCAAATTGATATGATGGCTTCAAATGGGTTTTCCAGTTGGTTTTGGGAATATAAGGCCATAGGCGGATGGGCTACGGATAATGAAATAATACGGGTCAGGGAGGTATATCTGAGTGGGCCTATCAATGCCTGGAAAATGGCTACTGATTCTCTTGAACGCGCCAAGACAGAGAAAATTATCAATGAATTCCTGAGTAAATCGACGGAAAATCAGGCAGAAATAGCAAAAGGTTTAGCCGCAAAATTAAGGCTCGATGCCATTAATGATTTATATAAGGAACTTGCCTCAAATGGATTAAGAGGAAAAGACTTAAAATTGGCATTCTTGTCGAAGTATAAACAATATAGAACGGAAGCTTCTATGCTTGCACATGAAGGCAGGCATAGCATTGACCAAAAATATATGCCCGAAGAGTTTGAAGATTGGAGCAGTGAAATACGAGAATTTCGAGGCAAACTTTCACAAATTATCTTTGCCCCCGAACCTAGATTAGAATTACCGGGAATGCTAACTAGCACTACGGGTACTAGCGGACATATCAAAGCAAATAAAAGAGTGATGGACGTGGCAGTTGAATGGATTGAAGAGAATAAAGAACAGATTGAAGGATATTCTGATGATAAGTCCGCCTTTGCCCAGATTTATCTCTTAAGAAATGATCAAATAAAAGAATGTTTTAGGCAGGCAGACCCTTTAAATAAATAAAAATGAGATCCGGGAAAACATTTTTCCTGATCTCATTTTTGCTATAAAGCATCGCTTCCGAAGAACGCTAATAATTCTCTTTCCACTCCTTCCATTCGTAATGATTGACCTGATTGTCCGCATTGGGGTCGTAGAAATAATCATCGCTGCGGATGTATTCATTATTTCCATTGGTAAAGTAGCGTTTTGAACCCGCTTCAACTTGCATGCTTTGCCCAGTGTAGGAGTCTGTTATTGTTTCTTCTTCCAGAATCCCATTTATAGTGGCAGCATGGCCTCTATCATTCATTGCATTTCTTGATCTCCATCCTTGCATACTCATATCACTTATAGCATTCGAACTTTCCATCCAGGCTTGATTTCTCGCATTAAAAGCAGCTTGATTAGCAGCCATTCTGGACCTGTGAGCTGCCCAACTTGCGTTACTCTTCGCAATTTCATTTTGATTATAGCGCTGAATTTGGTCCATATTAGGATGAACATGGCAGATAGCAAAGATGAAATCATTTTTTGCCTCCTCGTAAACAGATGTCTGAGCATCTATGGCATTAATATAATATCCCCAAAAGTTGCCAAATTGACTTCTACTTATGGTCTGGCGTAAAACCAGGAGAGATCTGTTCCCATCAGGTGTTACACAATCTACCCCTAAAGCATGAAATTCATTCTGGGGTGTACCAAATTTCCATAATAAGTCGGTATAAGCACGATCATAGTTTTCAATTTCAGGAATGACAAAGGTTCCCAGGATTTTTCCCCCGGCTTGCTTTATCCCTGGAGCCAGATCTTGTCGCACAACTTCTTCAAGAGAAATGGCCCTTCTTTGCTGAAAAGCGTAATGTTTGTATGGGAAATCAGTCGTTTTTATGCCATTTGGCCCAACTATCGAATTCCCCGCTATTTTCCATTCTTTAGGCAAAGGTATATGTCCCATCAATTCTCCGCTTTGAGGATTTGTCATGGGAGTCATAACCAATGTTTTACTTCGCATTTTTGAAGGAGAATCCGTTTCTTGAGATTGTCCACATGAGATCACGGGAATGAGAAGGCTGAGGAGGATAAAATGGATGATTTTCATTGCTTATGATTTTAACGTATACCCTAATATCGAATGGGGGTAAAGAATGTCATCATAGGTTGAAATCATAAACCTGAAATCCTTTAATACCTGAGGGGAGCAGCAGGGACTATTTTTGTCTTGATAATCTGCTTTATCATGCTTATATATTGATCATTTCGTTGAATAAAACAGCTGAGAAGTATAAGGGGGGAAAGAATTAATTATTTTTATTGCTGGAGAGTTAGGAGCTAATACGGAGGATATTGAAAAAATGAATGAAAGCATAACTTTGTATATAAAATCATATCAGCCTTCGGCATGCTGTGCTTTATATACTAATCCTTGTTTACAATAAATAAGAATCCCTATGAAAGACATCCCAGGAATCGATGAAAACGGTAATCCTAAAAATGGACCTTTTAAGCTGTTCTTCAAGAATGGCCTTGTCTCTTGCGAAGGTGAGTTTGACAACGGCAAGAAATCAGGAAAGTGGAAGTACTTTCTCAACAATGGCCAGATGCAATCCTCCGGTAGCTTCAAGGATGGAAAGATCGTTGGGGAGTGGAAATGGTTCTTCAAGACCGGCGAATTGCGGGGAACGGGCGGCTTCGACGATGAAGGGCAGAAGCATGGTGAATGGAAGCGATACCATGCAAATGGGCAACTCTGGGACGAAGGTCGTTTCGAACACGGCAAGAAGAAAGGTAATTGGAAGGTCTATAATGATGCAGGCGAGCTCACCAAGACCCAAACTTTCAAGTAGGAGACTGGAAGTCTCTGTCTATCCATGCAGCTCCCGAGCAGCTGGTTCAAAAAATAACGCGAAAAAAGGAAAATAATAAAGCAGTAAAGAAGAATGAGAATTGAAGATTATTATATACAAAAAATCGATGACGCAGGATACGAGGATATTGCAAAATTTATTCTTTCTGATAATGAGATAAGCAATGAGGAAAAGCTGGAATTATGCATTCAACTATTCGAACTTGATCATAAAACAGAACCATTAAAAGTTTGCAAACAACTATATACTCAACTTGAGTATAATGAAAAAAACAACTTGTGGGAATTGTATCGAAAATACTTAGCCTCAAGAAAGATGGGTCCAAAACGTCTGATTCTTGAGTCAATTCTCAAGGATTTTGTAAATGATGATGAATTTATAAAGGAAACCCTTGTTTATACATTTGGGAATGTGAAATATCAGAAGGATTTGGAAAATTTTATAAAAATTACTGAAGGATTATCTGAAGAATTACGTAATAAGCTAAAGACAATAATTACTGAATTTATTGCAAAAGTGAAGCTTGGATAAGCAAAAAGGAAATAACACAAACTATCCTCACTGACTCGCTAATGCTTTATCCTTGTCGGATAGTTAACCACTAAGTACGTAATATGCATTGGGTCATATCCATCGGTTTATTTCTTTCGGTATTTACAATAAATCCAATTCCTCAGCAGCCCGAAATATTGTATATCTATCATGGAGTAGGAGGGGGAGGCTATGAAAGTGCTAAAATCACAATCTATTCAAATATGACCTATGAATTTCAACATAGTAGCGATTGTTGTTGCGGTCTGCATTTAGATGATCTAGGAAATTGGAAAGAAAATCGGAAGGGCCTTTTGCTATTAAAATCTGATCAAAGAATCATGGACCTTGATTGTAAAAAGAGGAAGATCTTCAGGAGTTTTAGGATCGATCCTCAGAAAAACAAAATCCAGGTACCTGCTCGTATCTATGGATATAGAACAATGGTGCGATATATGCCATCTGAAAACTAACAAGAGCTAGAAGGCCTAACCGTAGCTAAAACAGCCTTCCGCCAACTAAGCAATCCGGATCAATATTCCCCCCATTCTTTGTATGGCTACACCCAATAGAATAACAATAGACCGCTAAATAGGAAACCTCTACTTTATGAGCATACGCAATCAAACATTAAGATTTTTAGCACTCATGTTAGTAGGAGTCTTTTGCTCCTCTTGCCAGGATAAGGAAGAGGCCGCTATAACTGAGCATAAGTTTAATCCCGGTCATTATGTAGCGGTAAGTCCATTTTTTGAACTTTCAGAAATAAAGCATTTGGATGAGAGTGGCTTAAAAGGAATAAACAAACGGTACTTCTGGCGAACACTGGAACCTGAAAAAGATGCTTACGATTTTTCCTTTATTGAAAAGGATTTAGCCTACTGTTCCAGGCACAATAAACAGCTTATCGTATTTCTTTGTGATAGGGCTTTTTGGATTAAAGGTGCTATGCCCCATTACCTCAAAGAACTTGAATGGAAAGAGGAGGGGGGAGGCTTTATCCCCATCCGTTGGGATACTGAGTATCTAAAGCGATTCATCGCACTTGGCAATGCAATTTCAGAGCGATTTAATGCTCACCCAAATTTTGAAGGGATAGCACTGCAAGAGACATCTCTGGGGATGCCAGAAGATGTTTTGATAAGCTATAACTACACTCCAACAAAATATCGCGATGCGCTTAGCACAATCTTAACTGAGTTTAGCACCTCTTTCTCCGGAAGTAATATCTTTTGGTATCAGAATGGAATAGGAGGGACCAATACACTAATCCGGGAGATTGCTGATTCTATATCACATAGAGAAAATATAATCATGGGTGGACCAGATGTCCTGCCTTATAGAAAATGGCTCCGATACACCTATAAAATCTATGGAGATTATAAAGACGAAATCAGCTTATTCTGTTCGGCCCAGGATGACTCATATCACCACCATAAAAATGATATTCGATATTCAGAAAAATTACCTCTTCATGAAGAGGGATATTTAACTATGGAAGACATTTTTCTCTATGCAAGAGATGAAATGCACGTCCAGTATTTGTTCTGGAATTATTTTTATGAAGGGGGCGAAAAAGGATGGCGTTCTTTTGATGATGCCATAGAGGTTGTTAAAAAATATCCAGTGTTTAACCAGCCTGAGATTGGCATAAATGAAAACAGGTAAATAGATACAAATCTGTAATTCCGAATTTCTTTAGCATTATATTCGCCAGGCAAGCTCAGTAAGCCGTATAAAGTCTAATAGGCACGAACATGCATAAACCTCCTTCTTATAGTCGTACCGACCTCAGCTAAATTCTATGAATCTATATTTGTTAAGTTAACTTCCGATGGATTTCTCAATATTAGCTGTAACAAGCATATTTATCCTATTCTTTTCCCTTCTGTTGGCATTATTCCTTTTCACGGTCAAAACTTCCAATAAAAAAGCGAACACTTATTTGGGGGCTTATTTTTTGATTTTTGCCATTCACATCAGTGTTTTCTTTTATTCCAGCTTTATTAGCTTACCCCCCCTGTTAGAAACACTTCGAGACCACATCGCTTTTTTCACAAGCCCCTTATTATTCTTGTATGTGGTATCTTCTATATATTCAGATTTCAAATTAAAGCCGAAACATCTATTACATATACTTCCATTTGTAATTCAGATAATCATCTTTTCCCCGAGATTTTATTTTGCAAATGCAAGTACGAGAAACTTCTTGTTCGAAAATCTGAATAATAGCCTGGAAGGCAAGTTATCTATAGTTTACGGTCTGTGTATCTCTCTTTTCTATCTGGTACTGGTGTTTTTAGAATTGAGGAAATACAAACAATTATTGTTAGAAAACCATTCAAACCAATCTACTTTTAACTATAAATGGCTTTATCAATTATTTATCCTGCTCTGTATAATCTTCTGTTTTTCATTTTTCAAACAGATTTATAAACTATTCGGTACGGATGTTGAAATTTTAAATTATTCAAGATTGCTTCTTAGCCTGCTTTTAGTTGGCTTTTTAAGCTGGATAGTTTTAAAGAGCATGTATTATCCACATCTATTCCGAAATATTAATTCAACTTACTTACTAACAAAGAATATTCTCAAGGATACTGGCAATCAAAAACAGCCAGAGAAACCTGCTGGAGAAGAGATTGAAAAATTGTTGGCATATATGGAAGAAGAAGAACCTTATCTGGATGCTTCTTTAACTCTACACAAACTCGCTAAAGAATTAGACATGCCAAGTCGTGAACTCTCAATACTCATTAACCTTAAGCTGAAACAGCATTTTTTTGATTTTGTGAATCAATACCGAATAAATAAGGCAGAGAACATGCTACTCAATTCAACAGAAGAAAAATTAACGGTTCAACAAATTATGTATGATGTAGGCTTCAATTCTAAATCTTCTTTCTATACGGCTTTTAAAAAGAAAACAGGCATGACCCCTTCAGAATACAAAAAGAAAGCTGACTAGCTGAACGAGTTATTTTTTGACATAAAAAGGGTTCGACTTTAGATAGTCGAACCTTTTTTAATGCCTATTTATTTTCATTTGCTATCGAATTTAAAAACATAACAATATGAAAAATATACTTTTAGTACCCATCCTTCTATTTTTTATCTATTCAAGTTGCAGGTCTCAAAACAGGCAAGAAAATAAAGTAGCAACTAAGGGTAAGAAATCAGTCGAAATTTATAGTGATGCTATTGGCAAGGAGATAAAGCAAATCATAGACAAACATGCTAAAGAAGTTTTAGAAGATTCATTAATACATGCTTTGTCCATTGGACTTTACCTGGATAAGGTATCTTTCAATTTTAATTATGGTGAATTAACCAAAGGAATAGGAGATATCCCCTCGCATAATACTATTTATGAGATCGCTTCGATAAGCAAAACATTTACAGGAAGCCTGGCTGCAAAAGCTGTTTTGGAAGGGAAACTGAGCCTGGAAGATGATATACGAAAATATCTAGCTGGACCCTATCCGAATTTAGCGTTTGAGGGAAAGCCCATAAAAATAAAACATCTATTAACCCACACCAGTGGAATCGCTAGTGAAATTTGGGGCATGGATGAAAATCGTACAGCGCTGAATGAACTTGAATTTAATGAAGCATATATCACGCTTGAAGACAAACAAACGAAGGCTAAATTCCTTGATCAATTATCAAAAGTAACAATCACTGAAAAGCCGGGGCAAACATTTACTTACTCAAACTCAGGGACAAATTTGATGGGATACATTTTGGAGCGGGTATATGAAAAGCCTTTTCAAGACTTAATCATGGATGAAATCATTTCAAAGGCAAAGATGCAGGATACCCATTTTCATTTACCGAAAGACAAACAACATAGACTCGCAAATGGCTACTTACTGAATAAGCCCATGCCTGAATCTAATCTGGCTAAGACCCTATGGGGGGCAGAAGGCGCATTAAAATCTACAACTGCAGATATGTTGAAATATATTAGCTACCAGCTCAAAAACAGCGAGATTGTCAGGGAGTCTCATAAAAAGATATTCGAAATTGATACCGATTACTGGATCGGATATTATTGGTGGATAATTAGTAATCAGAATCATGATTTGCATTTTAGGCACGATGGTGGGATTTCCAGAGCAAAGAGCGTACTCGCAATTTTTCCAGAAAAGAAAATAGGGATTTCAATTTTCACCAATCAATCTTCCGTAAGGATCAATCAAAAACTCCATGACTTAACCTATAAAATCTATAATGAACTTCAGGATTGAGCATAAAAGGACCAATAAGTGCTTGTTTATCCTCTCTATCCAAATTTTTTATTGGCAAAAAGTAGCCCTTCATTATGAAATATTCGCTATTGCTTGATTTTAATTTTTGATTAGCCTGTCTTGACTTACTTTGGCTAAATCAGAATTAAATCAATTCGGAATCATAATGATACAAGTAGACCGATTGGGATATCAATACGCTAAAAAAGAACCCATTTTAGAAGAAATTTCTATCGAATTCTCAGCCGGAAAGATCTACGGTTTATTGGGGAAGAATGGTGCGGGAAAATCAACCCTTATTAAGAACATGACAGGGATGCTTTTTCCAAGCGAAGGCTTTTGCAGGGTCAACGGATTTATCCCTGGGAATCGAGAAGTTGCCTTTTTAAAAGACTTGTTTTTTGTTCCCGAAGAGTACTACCTCCCCAATGTTTCCATTCACCATCTGTTAAAAGTTTATCCGAAATTCTATCCACATTTCAACACAGATCAATTTACCGGATACCTCGATACTTTCGGTATACCTTTGTCAAAGAAGACCAGTCAGCTTTCCCTGGGGCAAAAAAAGAAGGTGATGATTGGCTTCGCCCTTTCAACAAACACCCATGTACTAATTATGGATGAACCTACCAATGGCCTGGATATTCCGTCTAAAATCATTTTTAGGAACATGATAAAAGAAGCTTTCCGAGAAGATCGAATTGTCATCATTACCTCTCATCAGGTTCGTGATTTAGATGAGCTCATCGATACCATTTTAATCATGGATAATGGGAAGATTTTATTTAATGAGAATAAGCTTGATATCGCCCGAAAATGGCAATTCGATCTGTCGCCTGTTCCACTCCAGAACTCAGACGCGATATATGAAGAGAAGGTAAGCAATGGCTATGCTTCCATTTCAGAAAATAAAAGTGAAGAAGCAGGCTATGTGGATATTGAGCTATTATTCAATGCTGTTCTAGCTAAGCAATTACATCTTACAGAATTAAGCTGCCAAGTATGAGTATTACAAGCATTTCTATACTTATCCAACGACAATTCATAGAACATAAAAGAATCTATGGCATAGGCGCTTTCGTCCTATTTGCCTTACTCATTTTTATGTTTTTAGTCATTCACCAATGGCAAGACAGCTTTTCCGGAGCCGTACAAAATGGGGTTTTCATTATTGGGTTATTTGTTTCAGGAGGAGTTTTTAGCAGTACCATGTTTAGAGAATTGTCGAGCAAGCAAAGTGCTATTTGGTTTCTAAGCATGCCTGCTAAAGATGTTGAAAAAGTATTTCTCAGCGTTTTACTTTCGGTTCCGTTTTTTATACTTGTCTACCTCTTGATCTTTTACCTGGCAGACCTCATTTACCTGTATGTGATAGTAGAAAATGCTAGTCCTGCAATGCTGGATATAACAAGAAATAATTTCTATCATGTCTTCTTCCAATACTTAATATTCAATGGGCTTATTCTCTTAGGTGGAGTCATCTTCAATGCATACAGCCTGATAAAAACAATCCTGCTGTGCGTCATTCTTTATGCCTGCCTCAATTTTTTGAATAACACACTATTGGACATCTTAATCCCTGAAGTTCCTGTTCTGTCCAGCATATTGTTCGATAGCTTTTTGTTCTCACATCAAGGGGAAAATATCAAAGTAGCCATGTTGGGCCCAGTCGATTTACTATCCTCCTTATTTGTGCGACTTATTTTGCCTTTTTCGCTTTGGATTGCAGTATGGTTGAAACTTAAAGAAAAGGAAGTATGAAAATGAAGAAAAGCAATGAATTCCTGGCAACACTCGGATTACTCATTTTTTTAATGATGTTTTTTACCAATTTCAATTTGGTCCAGGAATACAAAAAGATCGATTTATCAGATCCCTTCAAGAACTATATTTCCCAGGACACTGAGCCCTATACCGTATTGAAATTAACAGGCAGTAACGGCTATCCGATTGAAGTGAGGCAAGCAGATGAAAATGAGCTCAAGCTCTTACGTTCTCGGACTGAACATCTAACGTATCGCATACATGCAGACACTTTGTTTATAGAGTTTACGGGAGCCAGGATCTCTAAACAACAAAGCATGAATTCGACTTCTCCAGCTGCTATTATTATTCAAAAAAGTAGGTTGCCGGAAATCATAGCGACAGATATTCATTGTAAAATATCAGATTTCAAGTCGGAAGAAATGAAGTTAAGTATAGAAGGGAATGCGCTTGCCGAAATAAAGGATTGCCACTTTAATCGCATGGAAGTGGGTATATCTCAGCAAGGACATCTGGAATTCTTCCATCAAAATAGTATTGATTCCTTGCAGCTTAACATGGCAAATACCTCCGTCGCTTTCTTGAAGAATGTTAATTTGCATCATATACAACAAGACTTGGGGGATAGTATCGCCATAGTACTATCTAATCATGTTTTTAGTGCATTTTTGAATAAGCCTGCAAGTAATTAGAATGTGAAAACTCTATCCCTGGAACATATTTTCGAGAAAAGGAATTCCTCCAAATCAGGTCGAATCGTATCGCATCTCCTCTTTTGGTTAGTGGTATTTGGAAGTTCATTTTACCTCATTAAGTCATCTTTTGATCCCTACAGAGATACAGCCCTGAGTTTTCTTTCTCCTTTGCGATATACCCTGGGCATTGCCTTGTTTTATTATCCCTTGATGTATCGCTTGATTCCGCAACTTTTAAAGGATAAAAACTGGTTTAGGTTTTTTATCTACCTTTCCCTACTCATCCTCATCTATGTTCTATTCGAAGCCATAGGAGAAAAAGTGGTATTCGAGTATTGCGATGAATGTGTAGCCCAGGCGGAACAAATCAATCCCGATTACCTTTCTGTAATCCAAAAAGGCTTGATCGATAATATCCTTTTCAAAGGCTCTCAAATTGGACTATTTCTCAACCTGTTTTCGGGCGTTCTTCTTCCCTTTGCTATAAAAAACAGTTTGGGTTACTACAGAGCTTATGCACAAAATCTTCAGTTTTCGAAGGATAAAGTTCAGCTGGAGTTAAACTTCCTCAAAGCCCAAGTAAATCCACATTTCCTGTTTAATACCTTGAACAATTTATATGGAGCCATCATTAAGAAGCGGAACGATCAGTCCGCGGAAATTGTAACACGGCTTTCAGATTTTATGAGGTATTCCTTGCAAAATGTAGATCGTACGACCATTGCTTTACAGGAAGAAATTGAATTAATCAATAACTACCTTGAACTTGAAAAAATAAGAATGAACCATGTTGAGGTTTCCTTTGTATATGAAGTGCAAGATGGAACCTACGAGATTCCTCCTCTTTTATTTATTCCCCTGTTGGAAAACGCCTTCAAATACTCAACTGACAAAACCGGCTCCAAGATTGTTATACGCATGCACGAGCAGGATCAGCGGCTAAGTTTTTCCATTCAAAACAATTACCATGCTGATAGAAGCCTTAAGGAAAGGGGGGGCTTTGGATTAACAAACCTAAAAAAGCGACTGGACATATATTATCCGGGTAAATACTCCCTGGAAACCTCAAAAAACGACTCTGTGTTCCATGCAGAACTAACAATTAAGTTGTTATGAAAACCGTAAGCTGCTTACTCGTAGACGATGAGCCCATCGCGAGAGAAATTCTGATTTCGCATCTGGATAAAGTGCCCAACTGGCATGTAAAACACGCATGCATGAATGCAGAGGAAGCTTATGAGGTGCTTTTAAAGGAAGACATTGATGTTATTTTCCTTGACATTGAAATGCCAGAAATCTCAGGAGTTGAATTTCTGCAATCTTTAAAAAATCCTCCCTTAGTCATATTCACTACTGCATATAGTGAATATGCCTTAAAAGGCTATGAGCTTAATGTTGTTGACTATTTATTAAAACCCATTGCTTTCAATCGTTTTTTTCAAAGCATTGAAAAGGCAAACTTGATGCTGGAAGTCTTAAACAATGAGAAGAAATCCGATATTCCTTCACCTCCTTTTATATTTGTAAAACATGCGGGCAAACTCATAAAGATCAACTTTGAGGACATTATTTACGTGAAGGCAGAGCAAGAATACAGCTTGATTGTATTGGAAGATGCAAAAGTCCTGGCTAGTAAGCATCTGAAATTATTGTTAAGAGAATTGCCCGATCAGGAATTTAGCCGAATACATCGCTCCTATATCCTGTCTCACCATAAAATATCCTCCATTTCAGGAAACCAAATCCAACTGAAAGATGGAACAGAGCTACCCATTGGCAATACCTACAAAGAAGAACTCCTTCAAAAGCTTCAGATCTGATAAAAGGGGAAAGGCTCCCAGCTGTAATAAAATAGTAGCTCGAATTGGCTCAAAGGAATTAGCATAAGGATCGGTAAAATCATGTTCCTGCTAGGAGCTTGCGAGCTCTCCCTTTTGCCCCTTTGGTCATTCAGAAATATTTAGGACTATTTTTACAAACTTTCCCAAGCATTATTTGAATAAGTCCGCTAACAAAGGATAAATTCATAAAGCTAGTGGAGTAGAAAGGAAGTTTTCAGGGAAACCTTTTGCTGAGTTTGAGGCAAATCGCCTATATCGAAAATCTTCATAGAAGCTAGACCTCATAATAGAAGGCATCTCTCAATACTCCCAGACTTTTGGGTATAGCTGTATCCGGTGATTCCTTGCCTTCAAACTCAAGGGAAATCCATCCTTTGTAGCCCACATCACGCATCATCTGACCAATGGCAGGATAATCTATGTCCAGGGAGTACCATTTACCTCCGCCATAATAGGTTTTGGCTTGAATGAGAAAGGTCTGGGGAGCCATTAGTTTGAGCTGTTCCTCGCGATTCTCCAGGAAGTTGCCTGTATCCATGGTCATTTGTAACCAGGGACTATCAATCGCATCCACAATCCGTTTTACGCCTTCAGCAGTTCGACCCAGCCCCCAATGATTTTCCAGGCCCAGGACCACTCCACACTTTTCTGCAGTTGGAATGCAAGCTTCAATGGAATCAATCACCCATTTGAAACCATCTTCATCTGTATAGCCTTCCAGGGTCGGTTCTATACCTTTATGGGCCATGAGATCGTCGAAATTCCTGGAGGTTCCCCAGCGACCAGTATTCAGGCGCATAGTGGGTATACCCAGGGCGTAGGCCAATTCTATCTGCCTGATTGTTTTTGCAATATTTTCGTCCCGCTTTTCCTTTTCAGGATACACATATCCCTGGTGAGTACTGAAACCCATAAGATCCAATCCCGCATGGAAAGCCTGTTTCTTCAGCTTTTGTAAATAGCTATTTTCTTCTGATGTCATTTGCACCAAGAGGAGTTCGATTCCATCAAAGCCCATCGCTGCTGCCTTATCGATGCACATTTCAATCGGAGAATCTTCTTTAGGGCCGTTGAACTGCCAGAAAGAATAGGTGGAAACACCAATGGGGTTCCTTCGAATGTTAGCTGGTTTTTCGACTTTTGATTCTTCTTTAGTTTCAGAAGATGTACAGGAAGAAAGCAAACTTGCCATGCCTAAGGCTGAGGCGTTTTGGAGAAATTTTCGACGGTCTTTCATATTGCAAGGATCTAGGTTTTATTAAATATAGCAATTAACTCCTTTTGATATATTTGCTGAAAACTGCTCAGAAATCAATGCCCAGCATAATTTTATCTATATTGAAAAAGTACCTCTATCTGAAACTTCACTAATACAAAATCGATGAAGTCAACAGCTTGTCTATCCCTCATATCAGCTCTTATTTTCATGAGTTGTTCCCCTCAGAAAGGATCAAAAGATTCTATGGAATCTTCAGATGTCGTTCTGGGAAAATTAGGACACAGTTTCACCCTTAAGCCTGGCGTTCAGGAGAAATTTGATGAGGGCTTGTTGCTTTTGCACAGCTTTGAATATGAGGACGCTTTGACAGCCTTTGAGGAAGCTACGGCTTTGGATAGCACGGAAATATTAACGCATTGGGGAGAGGCCATGTGTCATTACAAGGCCTTGTGGAAATTACAGAACACAGATAATGGAAAAGCAATTGTAGCTCATTTGGGAAGTAGCAAAAAAGAGCGTTTAGCCTCCATCGAGTCCGAATTGGAAAAGGAAATGTGGGAAGTGGTCGAAATCATGTATGGGGAAGGGGAGTTTGAAGAAAGGAACAACAGGATAAAAGATCATTTAGGCACGCTGCATGAGAAATATCCTAAAAATCAAGAAATAGCGGCTTTTTATGCTTTATCTCTCGTTTGGGCAACGGAAGAATATGGAGACGGTAGCTATGACCTAAGGTTAGCAGCATCCGTTGCTGATGAAATCATCAAAGTAAATCCGCTTCATCCCGGTGCCTTGCACTATAAGATACATGCCCTGGATGGCCCAGTCTCTGCCAAAGATGCACGAGATGCTGCCGATGCTTATGCTCAAGTAGCTCCTGATGCAGCACATGCCTTGCATATGCCCTCGCATATCTACCTGGCGCTGGGAGAATGGGATGCCGTAGTGAGTTCTAACCAAAGATCCTATGATGCCAGTGTGAAGCGAATGATCAAAAAGGAATTGTCAGATGGTGCCAGAGGTTATCACTCTTTGGCCTGGTTGCATTATGGACTTTTACAGCAGGGTAAGTATGATATGGCTGAAAACATCCTGAACGATATGCTGAACTATGTCCCCAAAGACCCTACAAAAGGAGCGAGAGGATATTTACTGGGTATGGAAAGTAGGCAATTGGTGGAGAGTGGAGAAGTAAATGAGAAAACTCAGCTTGACCTGGATGTTAATGTCGAGGACATCGGCATCCTGCCAAAATCTGTCCGCAGCTTTCTCCGGGCTCAAGTCGCTTTTCAGAATAAAGAGATCAGCACCATCAATGATGAGATTGAATGGCTCTCCAAAGAAACCTATGTGGCTTCACTCAATATGAATACTTCTGGTGATGCCATGTGTGCAGCAGGTAATAGCAGATATGCACCTACAGAGAATTCTGTAAAAATTGCTCAGGTTACCAAAATTCAAATGGAGGGAATGAAAGCTCTCCTGGAAGGAGACGAGAAATCCTTCGAAGCTAAAATGAAAGAAGCCACTGAATTAGAAGATCTTACCGATTTTCCGACAGGACCTCCTAGAATTACCAAACCTTCTTTCGAACAATATGGGGAGTGGTTATTAGCTAATGCTCGCTACGAAGAAGCCATTCAGCAATTTGATAAAGCTTTGGCCCGCATGCCAAAAAGAGCTAAATCTCTCAAAGGTAAACTCACAGCACTCAAAGCACTTGATCAAATAAAGGAAGTTGCCCATATTCAAGCGGAACTCACATCTATTTATGCTCAAGCTGATGCTGAGGTAAAAGAATTCCTGAAAGAGTAAATCAGCTTCTAAACCTAGGGACCGAAATGGGATGATATCAAATTCTCTGCTAAGCCTGGAAATAGGCATAGCTGTTGCGCAGCACATATTTGATGAAAGCCTACATTCAGACAGATAAACAAGGAGATTATTTCAATGTCAATGCATTTGTAGCAACAGTTGGATTTAAGTCCCTGGGTTTTGAAGCCTTTAAGTATGGCGATGCAGATGAAGTCAGCCATACCGAGCAGGAAAATTATCAAAATGTAGGTCTTGCTTTAGAAAAACGCTTGCAATTTCCAATAAAAAAATTGAGTTTACCCGACAATTCCTGCGATACATTCAGGAATCTTTTAAGAATCTATCTACACTACATCCGCATTTACACTCCCTTATAACCTTATAGAAGTAGGCTACGAATTGTAAACAACTCGGAGCTCAAGCATAATGCAATGTCTAAGCTGAGGGATTTATTCCTGAAAGCTTAAATTTCTTAACTGAGAACATGAAATATTTACTAACTACAAGCCTCTCATTTATTATTTTTCTATCCTTATCCAACCATCTTGTTGCCCAGGTACAGGATGCAAGCAGGTCAGGTTTTACCTGGATCACAAAGGAAGACGTAAGCGACCAGAATTACGGATCTGGATATACTCTATATAGTGCCGCATGGCCAATATTTAAACAATATCCCGGGGCTCCCAGGTTCCAAATGGGCCTGGCAGGGAGTTGGCTTTCGACCCAAAGAACAGGTAGCGAGCCCTCACAGTTTTATACGACCATAGAAGGCGGCCTTGGATGGTGGCATGATACCCGATTCGGCACTAAAATCCCTAAGTTTATCATGGGAGGCGTTTCTTATAATTTTTATGCCTGGGCAAACGGACCGGGTGCCGGCCGTAGTAATATGCTGGGCAATGGACAAAGAGATTGGAGTACTCCAGGAGGAAAATACGGGGTTGCACAATTGTCCAATAGATTATTGTGGGCACCAGATGGATTAAACATGGCTCAAAGCTTAAATGGAGAAATGTTGGGCTATGGCTACTTACCTTTGCCCTTGACCGAACCCATGCAACAGACTAGTGGTGTGAATGTAGAGACAGGAAATCAATGTTGGACCTTATTTTTAAATACAACCAACTTCAAAGGACCTGCAACCTTTTTTCTGCCCACTTTTTGGACAGAACCTGTGGTCCTCGATCCTACATTAGAGGGATTGTTTCTGGACTCGAGACCTTCAGATCCAAATGTTAATACAGGAATTGAACATGCAGAATCACCAGCCTTAGTCTCCACAGATGCCAATGGCATTCCCTATGCCAAAATAGAGAGGCTACAATTTCCTGCCAGTACAGAAGATAACTCCATCCTCATGAATCAGTTCACTGTCTATTCTCAGGATGCCCTCTGGAATGATATGGTATCCTGGTTCAATGGAGGAGCTGTAGTGCCTGCTGGACTTACACAGTCGGGAATTCGTCCGGTTTCTATGGTGAATGGTGGGGGTTCTATGATAGGAGAAATTCATGGATCTGGACTCAATAATGAAATTGAATTGAGCTACATGGATAATATCCTGCTCAATTCGGACATCATGGGATTTGAATTTGATGTAAATACGGTTTCTGAAAAGGATGGCCTTTTCATTCTACCTGAATATTTCAAATTAGAATCAGATAATAAATGGCATCCTATCACTGAATCTTCCCTCCCTGCTTCAAGCAATTTGCTGAATAGCCAGGTGCCCGTAACTCCCAGGCCTGAGATCACTTATCTGACTCCATTAGATCCAGATTGTCAATGGCAAGATCCCAATGGTCCCTGGAATAGTCCTGGTCCTTCGGCCGGTCCTTTTACTGCCGAATTAGGAGATGGGTCAACCCTGACCTATTATTGGTACCGCTTTGTGGACCAACCAGCCATTGTCCATGCGAATCTACCTGCGAGTATCAGAAATGAGATGCAAAGGAGGGTAGAGTTAATCCATTCCAACTGGAGTCATACAGATGAATATATAGCTCCTCCGAGTTTTGGTGAAATTGCTACCCTGGATCCGGCTGCTCTGGTTACACCACCTCCAGGTTTCGAGATTGGTTATGTCCCTATAGTTAGCCGACAGGAACAATCTGCACCTAAAGTCAGGGTATTTGTCCTGGCAGGACAGTCAAATATGGAAGGATATGGCACCATCAATGATCCTGAAAATGATCCGGGAAGTTTAGTTGATGTCATTCAAAATGATGTGGATGGAGAGTGGGCAGAAATTGGGAGTGCGGGAAACTGGAATACCCTGGCTGGAGCCTCTCTATATTTTGCAAATGATGGGGATACGATTCGATCTAATGTAACGGTGGGTCAGGGGGCAAATCCCAATTTAATTGGTCCTGAATTGATGTTTGCTCATCAACTGGATGAATATTATGAGGACCCGGTATTAATCATAAAAACTGCCTGGGGAGGGAAGAGTTTGGCTGAGGATTTTCGTCCACCTTCTGCAGGAGGAACTACAGGACCCTTTTACCATGCTATGATTCAGGCTGTATCGGATGTTACCCAAAACCTGAGTACAGAGTTTCCCAATATCGGAATCAGCGACTATGAAATATCAGGATTTGCCTGGTTTCAAGGATGGAATGATGGAGCAACAGATGGCTTTTTGAGTGAATACGAAAGCAATCTTTCCCATTTAGTAGTGGATGTAAGAAACGATTTTGGCAATCCCAATCTTCCTGTGATTATCGCTAATTCTGGTCATGGGGGATTTGTACAAAGTCCTGATCTCTGGGTTCAAAGTATGCAAAATGTCGTTTCCGTTGCGCAGGAAAATATAGGCTGTGATGATGCTGCCTATGGAGGGAAAGTAGGATTTGTACAAACCAAACAATTTTACCGGGAACAAGCAGAATCTCCTGAAAACGCGATACATCATTTCCACAACAATGCCCTTACTTACCTGAACATTGGTAAAGCAATGGGAGATGAGATGATTTTGGCATTAAATGATATGGCCTATTGTTATGGGGAGGAATGTAATGATCAGCAAATAACACCGAGTATAGTATCAATTGGAAATAGGGTATGGAATGACTATGATCAGGATGGAATAAATGATCCAGATGAACCAGGCATTCCGGGAGTTTCACTTGTGGCCTGGAGGGATTCAGACGGGGATGATATCCCGGATTCTCAAGGTTTCCTTGGCGTTCAGGTGACAGATAGTGCAGGCTATTACAGCTTCTCCGGTTTAGCACCTGGAAATCATGTAGTTTTTGTTTGGAGCGTAGATAATTGGGCAGTTGGCGAGCCTCTGCATGGATTCCAGTCAACAAATGGCTTTGTGGCAAATGCTGATAACAATGTGGATTTGGATAATAATGGTTTTGGTCAGCCTTTTACGGATATTATGTCCGGCATTGTTAACTTAACTCCTGGTCAGGAACCTCTGGAAGATGGAGATCCATTTAACTGCTATTTCAATTATGATGCTAGTGGGAATAATACCGTTGATTTTGGATTTTTTGACCCCAATGCTACAACCTCTATAGATGATGGCTTGGGTAAGGAAAACTTTGTCCAATTATTTCCAAACCCTGTTCAGGACATATTAACTATTGAAGGGAACTTAAATCAGTACCAGATTGAAATATTTGACATGAGGGGGCAATTTCATCAAAGGAGCCTGCTTACAGGAACCAAGCAAACGATTGACATATCGTCTTTACCTTCTGGCGTCTATCTGGCAAAGATTTCCAGCAAGTTTCATGATCTTGTTGAGTTTCAGAAAATTGTCAAGCAATAAGAAAGCATCTGATTTCGAAGGAAAAAGGAATTATGCCAGGTTGATTTGATCACATGCTAAAGCGAAGCGAGTTGTTGAATTAAAAGAAGGTAAAAGAGGAACGGAAGGCACTTGCCATTTGTTTCAGCAATACATGCGCAGTCTTGTTGCCCAATTCTATAGAGGGAAATGCCCGAAAAAATTATATGGCAAGTTGTCCTCGCTTATCAGCAAAGGAAAAGCTTAGAGGAAGAAGAGAAAAGCAGGCTGTTCGATGTTTTAGGTTTATCCATAATTATAGACAGTTTTGGGTATTACGAACGCGCAAAATTCCCTGATTTTAAGGAGAAACATAAACTAGATGCCTTAAAAAAATTTGGGAAGGGAAGCTCTTTATGAGAAGATTTTGGTAGTATAACTTTAACTGAAGCGGGTATACTTCAATAAAGTAAAAGCCAATCTTTATCTGAAAAAAAATCCCGTATTTGTAACACTACTGAAATAAAAAGACGAGCTTTGAGGGTTAAACAAAGCATTTATTCTGGAGCCTTATGTATAGATTGCCATTCCTCCTTTTCTTTTTATGTTCCACCTTAAATTGCTTTCCCCAATTAGAAGCAATTGTTGATGAACACTATGGGGAGTTTTCCGAAAGCCCTGGAGCTATTGTAGCAATTTATAAAGATGGAGAGATCAGTTTTAGCAAAAGCTATGGAATGGCCAACCTGGACTTTGAAATTCCTATACAAGCAAAAACGGTATTCGATATAGGCTCCATTTCCAAACAATTTACAGCTAGTTGTATTTTCCTTTTGGAGCAGCAAGGGAAATTATCCATCGAGGATCCCATCCAGAAATTCCTGCCGGAAATGCCCGTTTATGATGGAGACAGTGTACGAATAAGACATCTCATCAATCATACGAGTGGGCTGAGGGATTATGTAGAAATCATGGCCTACGCAGGCACTCCCTTTAGTAATACGTTCACAGAAGACATGGGATTAGATATCATGTCTCGGCAATCGGAACCCAATTTCAAAGCTGGAGAACGCTTGATGTACAATAATGGAGGCTATCTTTTGCTTGCTGTTATTATCAGGCGAGCGAGTGGAATGTCTATCGGTGAATTTGCTGCTTCGCATATCTTCGAGCCTTTGGGAATGAAGAATACCTTCATTTTGGAAAATCCCAATAGAGTCATAAAAAATGGAGCTACAGCTTATACCCGTCTGCCTAATGGTTCGATTGAGGAACTGCATTATAGGAACTTTGCCATTGGAGGAGATGGGCAAATATATACTACGACTGAGGATCTATTATTATGGGACAGAAACTTTTATGAACCCAAGCTAGGGGGAACCCAATTATTAGATCGCCTTCACCAGCGAGGAATATTGAATAATGGAGATACTACGACCTATGCCGGAGGCCTGTTTATTGAAAAGTACAAAGGTTTTCGTTTGGTTCATCATACAGGTTCCTGGGGAGGCTTCGTAGCTGCTTTCTACCGATTTCCAGAACTTCGTAGCAGTATGCTGATTCTTTCCAATTATCGAGCAACGGGATCACTCAAACGCATATATGCCATCCTGGATGGGCTCCTTCCTTCTCAACAATCCTCTTCAAAACAAACAGAAACAAATGAGCTTGGACGTTATCAGCCAAGCCTGGAGACACTTGAAAAATATGAAGGACTATTTGAAGGTAAAACTGAGCCTCACAAAAGATTTAGAACCTATGTAGAGAATGATAGCCTGAAAGTGCATCTATTTTGGAAAAAGCAAAGCGCTACTCTGATTCCCATTGCCCAGGGCGAATTTCAACATGCAAGTATTTCCTATATGAAATTTGATTTTAATCAAGCGGATCATGCACCCGTAATCCATGAGCCTTTAGGAAAGTTAAGCAGCCAGCGAACCCAACCTTTTGAAGCCCTCGATGATGTAGCTCCTTATGCCGGTATTTATTATAGCAAAGAAGTAGGCGTGAGCTATACGATATCAGCCGAAGGAAAACAGTTATCAGTCAAAAGAGGAGAAGAAGATCTATATCTTCTGGATCAGCTAAGTCCTGATGTATTTGGTAAAAACATCCTGGGCTTTCAATTTAAACGAGTGGATGGCAAGCCAGACTCATTCCTTCTTCATGATAGAAGGATTAGAAACTTACAATTTATAAAAATCAAATAATCTCAGTTGCGATCCTATGCTTAAAGCCTTGAAATCAGGGACAATTATCTTTTTGCTTTTCTTCTTTAGTTGTAGCCCACAAGAAAGTTATGACCTGGTCATTCAGGGAGGAAGAATCGTAGACGGTACAGGTGCAACTTCCTATGAGGCCAATATTGGGATTGTGGGAAATAGAATAGTCAAAATATCAAATGGCCAATTGAAGCTGAAAAATGGAGGGGAATTGATAGATGCTAAGGGATATATCGTATCGCCCGGATTCATTGACATGCATACCAATGTAGAAGTAAACATCCAGGACTACCCATTGGCGGAGAATTTCATTCGACAGGGTATTACCTCTATCATGGCAAGTTTGCATAGCGGGGATCAGGCCTATCCGCTGGGAGCCTATGCCAGTCAATTAGAGATCGCTCCTAATATCGGATATTTTGCCGGGCATAGTTGGATTAGAAAACAAGTCCTCGGTTTGGAAAATCGCCAGGCTTCCCCAGAAGAACTGGATCGCATGAGGGATTATGTGGAGCAAAGTATGCAACAAGGTGCTCTTGGACTTTCGACCGGATTGGAATACGTTCCCGCAAATTATGCTTCTGAAGATGAAATTATCGAACTGGCAAAAGTGGCTGCCAAATACAATGGGGTTTATTTTACCCATATGAGGAATGAAGGATCAAAGCTTCTGGAATCCATTCGCGAATCCATCCAGCTTGGCAAAGCAGCAAATATTCCTGTAGAGATAAATCACCTGAAGGCAGCCGGGCAAAATCAGTGGACATGGTCTGAACGGGCCTTATTACTCATCGATTCAGCAAGAGAATCCGGAATCCAAATACATGCGGATATATATCCATATACTGCATTTAGTACTTATTCCTCCATTCTTATTCCGCAGTGGGCTATGGCTGGTGGGAGAGAAGGATTAAAGAGGCGTGTCAGGAATCCAGATAGCTTGGAAAGAATAAAATCGGGAATGGAACAATTGTTTCTCAGTACTGGAGGAGGGGAGGACCTCTCCAAAATTCAATTTAGAGCCTTTCCCTATGATGCATCTTTTGATGGTAAAACCATGAAAGATTATGCCGAATCCTTAGGCCTGGCTCCTACACTCAAAACGGGTGTTGAACTTTTGCTAGAGCTTGAGCTCAAAGGAGGATTTATCGGAATTTTTCATGCGATGTCTGAAGAGGATCTTGAGAATTTTATAAGCGATCCTGAAATAATGTTTGATTCGGATGGGGATTTACTTACCCCAGGATTGGGACATCCTCATCCTCGATGTTATGGGACATTTCCCAAAATTCTGTCTACCTATGTCAGAGATAAGAAACTTATTTCATTGGAAGAAGCGATCAGGCGCATGACTTCTTTGGCAGCTGAGAAAATTGGGCAAAAAGATATCGGCAGGATAGAAGAGGGGGCTATATCCGACATAGTCGTTTTTGATCTTGAGGAGATTGAGGATCGTTCAAGCTATACTGATCCTCATCATTTTCCCAGAGGCATCAAGCATCTGCTCGTTAATGGAACTATTGTAATCAAGGATGAAGAGCTAAGCGGAAAAAAACCGGGAAGATGGTTAAGAAGAAACCAGGAACATGAATCATTCCCATGATTTAGTAAATTAATAGATAAAATAGGATAGACAATCCAGCTACAGACATGATATCCGAAGGAAGGTTAAATGATCCCTGAAAGAATCCTGTAAGGATTAAATTGATCGGCAATCTTCTTATATTCAATATGCAAGAGCGTATAATAAAGAAGAGCTTTTTACAATCATTATAGACTATGAAAGTTACAGCAGAAAAAAATGAGAAAGTTGCCAATATGATATTTGCTTCTATCTATCCCCATTACGTAAATAGATTGGAGAAAAATGGAAGAACAAAAGAAGAACTCAACCAGGTAATTGAATGGCTAACGGGTTATGATGAAGATAAATTACAGGCTCTCATTGAAAAGAAAGTAAGCTTTGGGACATTTTTTCAAGAGGCAAACCTACATCCCAACGCACACCTGATTAAAGGAGTCGTTTGTGGGTATCGGATTGAAGACATAGCGGATGAATTTGAATTGTATCGGCAATGTAGGTATTTGGATAAGTTGGTTGATGAATTAGCAAAAGGGCGTAAAATGGAGAAGATTCTACGAACTGCCCCTATTAGTTGAAAAATGATGTTTTCAAGCATCAAAAGGAAGAATACTTATTTGTTTTTATAGTTCCAATTAGCTGCTTTTTCTATTGAGAAAGTATCGGGGAGATTGGCCAAAAATGGGTTATGTAAATCCTCAAAAAAACAGGGACAGCCGAAGCTGCCCCTGTCATTACGGTAAAAGATTCGTTATTAACGAAACTCCTTTACTCTAAAACCAAAACCTTTTGTACAGCTCTTGAAGTTTCGGTGCGCATGATAATCAGACGCATGCCACTACCAAGTTCTTCTGCTGACAAATTCAATTCTTGTTCTCCAACAAATTGGTTCGAGATTACTTTTTCGCTCAGCACTTTTCCACTCATATCCAGAATCTGGAAAGAAACTTCTCCGGGAGTATCAACACTATATTCAAGCGTCGCACTTCCTCTAAATGGATTAGGATAAGTTTTCAAAAGTGCATTATTCTGACCCAGATCTCTGTCTCTGGAAGTTACATTGTCTAAGAGGATAGCCGTACCGTCAGCAAGTACGAGAAGCAAACCGAAAGCCTCGCCATCAGCATTGTCAGCTGGAGTAAGGAAACCGGATGCTACTATGATACCAGATCCACCACCCAGTCCGCTGGCATCAGCGATAAATGAACCTACAACAGTAGAGTTAGCTCCTTCAGGAGTTACATTCAACTGGTAAGAAGCAGCTGGAAGTTCGAGGTATCCTGTTGCATCTGTATAAGCTGCGCTATCTACAATTACCCCAGAACCGAAAGCTACAACATCAACTGCAGGAGCATCAGTAGCACCGTGGAATACTCTCAGATCTACATTTCCAGCATCTCTAGCTGCTTCTCTACTTCCACCAATAGCGTATAGGTTGAAAGCTGTTGAAATAGCTTCCGGGTTTGCTGCAAATCCTGAAGGATCAAGTACGCCATTTGCAATGATGTGAAGCGTATCAGCATCAGTAGCAGTCAAAGGAATGGTCGCGATGACACCATCCGTAATGTCTGCACTTGTTGGAGCAGCGATTACAATATCTACGGGATATCCAGCAGGGAGATCTATAAATCCAGTCGCAGTTCTGAAAGCGAAATCATCTACTTTGACGATCCCTGCGAAGGTATTTACATAAATGTCAACTGTGTCAGCAGCCGGATCAGCAGCATTGTGAATTACCTGAGCCCTTGCGGCACCAACGGGAGTAAGGGCTACAAAGTCCCCTCCTGCAGGCAATACGGCAAATAGGCCAAATCCAGCTCCATCTTCATTATCCGCAGGTGTCAGGAATCCAGAAGCTAGGATAGCTGCAGCACCTCCGCCAAGTCCGCTTGCATCAAAGTAAAAAGGAAAGAGTACACTTGCAGGATCATTAGCTGCTGTTACATCTATTCTGTATTGAGCAGCTGGGATTGTGACATATCCGGAAATATCCTGATAGGCTACACTGTCCAGCAAGGCTCCTCCATTTGCATTTACCCCTACAGAAGGAGCATCAGTAGAACCATGTACTACGGTTACATCAAGATCAGTAGCACTGGCGCTTGCATTTCTTCCTTCTGTCAACAAAAGGGTAAATCCATTGTCAACGCCATCCGGGTTAGCAGCGAATGAACTGCCAGGGAGATTCAATACACCACTTGCAATAGCTAAACTTCTGGAATCTGCCACCAGGGTAGGAGTGAAGCTTGCCAAACCATCAGCGATACTCGTACTGTTTTTGGCAGCTACGACAATATCTATAGGATATCCAGCAGGCAAAGTCAGGAAGCCTGTAGCAGTTCTGTATGCTACATTGTCCAGTTTGATGGTATCAGTTAGAATATCCACATAGATATCTACTGAATCAGCTGCAGGATCACCAGAGTTGTGAATCACCTGTACATCTGCTGTATCTCCCGTTGCTGTTAAAGGCAAAACGGTACCATCTGCCAAAGCAGCAAAGACTCCAAAACCAGGACCATTTTGATTGTTGGCGGGATTCAGAAAACCAGATGCAAATACAGTAGCTGCTCCACCTCCCAAGGTACTTAAGTCTACAAAGTAGGAAATAACTACAGTCGAATTATCATTGTAAGGAGTGATGTCAAGGATGTATTTTGTAGGGGCTACAGCAGCATATCCCTGAAATGTGCCATAAGCAAGATCATCAATCAAAGTAGCTCCACCCGCACTGGCAACAAGGATATCAACAGAATCGACATCCGTCGCACCGTGAAATACTGCCAGGTCAACGTCAGTACTTGTTCCTAGCTGTCTTGCCGGTGTTAAAATTTCAAGCTTGAAGGCAATGTCTGCTCCATTTGCTGTTTGATCAAAAAGAGCTGGAACCAGGACGCCAGTTGCCATGGCAATGTAGTTTTCTCCTGCTGTCAAAGGAGGGAGAGTTATTGTTGCCAAAATATCAGAGGGTCCTGTACTGGTTCCGGGAGCAACTCCAACATCGATTGAGACTCCTGCTGGTAAAGCGATGAAATTGGTGGCTTCCCTGAAATTCAGATCATCGACTGCAGGAGCCGCTCCGGCGTCCAGATATATATCAACGGTTGCTGCATTTGGGTCCGCCGCATTGTGGATAATTTGCACATTCGCAGTTTGGGCATAAAGGCTAACATTTAGCATAAGTAAGCCTAGTCCCATAAGTATGGGAGTAATAATCTTCTTCATGTTTTTAGATTAAGGTTTAAGGTAAAAAAGGCAATCTTGCCCGGGTGTTTGTTTTAGGTTTGGGTTAATAAATAAGAACTCGTTTACTTATGGTCTTGCCATTGGAAATTGCGCGTAGGAGATAGATTCCGGAACTGAGCGTGTTTTGACTTTTGACAGAATAACTATTTCCTTTTGCTTTTGTCCTCAGGGCGATTTCCTGACCATAGAGGGTAAACATTTGTATATTTTCTAACTGAATAGAAGGCTCATTCCACTCAATTCTAAAAGTTCCATTTGAGGGATTGGGATAAAGATTGAAACCCAGCTCTTCAAAACTTGGACCATTGCTTAACAAAATCCCCACACTCAGGCCGCTGGTTTCAACCGGGAGGATATGACCATCCGCAAACATAGCAGAGACTTTATCTATACTAAATTCAATGGTCGTTTCTCCTTCCTTCTTTCCGCTGATATCTTCTATGACTACAATGATCTTAGCGATTTGACCATAACCACTGAGTTGCAACTGATCGGTCCTGCTGATGCCGATATCTACCTGGCCGAGATTGGCAAAGTTTTTATCCAATGCTATCATATCCACCCCCTCATTCCCCAACCAGGAATCAGAAAAGTCAACCCACAGATTTTCCTCATCTAAAAAAATCGAGGAATAATCTACACTAAATGCCAGGCCGTATACCGAGTCTACAGGCTGAGCAGAAGTCCCCAGCATAATGGCCGCTTCTATGGTATCTCCAGGCTGAAAACTGGTCGAAAGCACATCTATATAAAGAGGAACTCCATTATTACTCCCACTTAAACCCGGGAGTACTTGAGGACCTGAATAATTGAGGTCAATGGCTGTTAGATCATTTGCATCAACTGTACCATTACCATCTGTATCGCTATGGACATAATCAACTCCTGAATTTAGATTCTGAAGCCATTTGTCAGCAGGCTGTCCTACCCATGCAAGATGGGGATCCGGACGCAAAGCACCAGCTGAGTTAAAACTTTGCCCCAAAGCCAGCACATCCAAATTATTGGCCGCTCTATCCCCATTTCCATCTCCAGGGAATACACATTCGGGAAATCCTTTCAGTACAATTGAATCTCTAAAAGTCCCTCCTGCCTGATCAAGAATTCTTACATAAACAGTTGTGAAATTCTGTGTAGGAATAAGGTCCGCCTGTGAGCCCGTGTCTCCCGTACTCCAACTAAAAGTGTAAGGAGCCTGCCCCCCTCCATAGCTAGGTGAGAGGTTGAGAGGTTCATTCAAACAGACATTAAGTGTATCAAGGGGGAAATTGACATACAATGAGTCGGCAACTGCAATCCTGGCACCCGCTATCATCAGACTCAAAGAAAAAACAAGTATAGTTAGCAGCTGTTTCATAATTGAGGATACAGAATGTTTAAGGTTTCAGTCTTATTAATCGACAATATCAATTTTTTGTTTAAAACTTTTTTGAACAAACTTTAACAAAAATGGATACAAAGTGTTGTCTATATGAAATTTGAAATCTGAAAACCAGCAACTTATACACGCTTTCTTAGGGTGTTTCTGGATAAAATGGAAAATAGGGTATGAAAAATAATCGGATTATTGTTTTGCTTAAGAGTCTGAATAAGCGCGAGTTCAACAAATTTGTGTTGTATGTGAACTCTCCTTTCTTCAATCAAAGTTCGCGTCTGGTCAAATTGATTAATTATCTGGCGAGCTTGTATCCGGATTTTCCTCCGAAACTCATCAGCAAAGAAATCCTTTTCAAAAAGCTTTACGGCTCAAAAGAAAACTTCGAAGATCAAAAGATTCATGATCAACTTTCCCAACTCCTCAAATTGTTTGAAGGCTTCCTCGCCCAACTTCAATTGAAAGAGCAGTCAGAAAAAGCGGAGCTTCATTTATTGGATGCCTTGAAACAGAGAAATCTTGATAAACAGTTCCAAAGGGTCTATCGCCGTATGGAAGAACGTCTGAGTAAGGTAGAGAACAAAAACCCGGATTTTTTTCTGAGTCATTTTCAGATGTTGGAAAGGCAAGCAGAATTTCACGACCAAAGGCAGATTAGAGGCAAGCATCATAATTTCTCCGAAATCCTCACTTCCTTAAAGACTTTTTATTTGGGTTCGAGTCTTCAATATGCTTGCGAAATATTAAATCGAAGCGGCATTGCCAAAATCGATATCGAATTCAATAAGCAATTGATAGAAGAGATTCGAGCACAGTTGGAAGAAGAAGGGAATCCCTATTTGGAAGTGCCTACCATTTCGATCTACTATAAAATTCTCCTCAATTTACTGGAACCGGAAGAGATCAGGCATTATGAAGATTTGAAGGCCTTACTTTCGAAATATGCTTCTTCCTTCCAAAAATCTGAAGCAACGGTGATGTATGCCTATGCTCAAAACTATTGCATTAGGCAGGTAAATAAAGCCAATACCCATTTTTACGAAGAACTCTTTGAGCTGTATGAAGCTTTGCTGGATGCAGAGTTGCTGAATAACGACAATGGAGAATTTCCTCATGAGCATTATAAGAATATCACTACCCTGGGATTGATGCTCAAAAAATACGATTGGGTATTCGATTTTTTAGAAAACTATAAGAGTAAGCTTCATTTGGCCGTAAGGGAGAATGCGCATTCCTATAACCTGGCTACTTATTATTATGAAACCCAGCAATTCCCCAAAGCTATGCGCTTATTGCAGCAGGTAGAGTTTACGGACGTATATTATAATGTGTCGGCCCGGGCTACTCTGTTGAAGATATTCTTTGAGACAGGAGATTATGATTCTGTTCGGTATGTCTCTCAGGCCTTCCAGGCTTATTTGAAACGGAATAAATCTATTCCGAAACTCCACTACAATCGACACCTGAATTTCATTCTGATGATAAAGAAATTATCCCGACTTAGCATGAAACGCTATCGATTGGAGGATAAGGAGTTTATGGACGAAATACAGAAGCTGGAAAGCGAATTGGCTTCCCTAAAAGAAGTTTCCTTCAGATCATGGATAAAAGGAAAGCTCAGAATGCAAGACCCTCAACCAGTTTAGATATGCGAAAGCTCATCCAGTAATTTTCGGGCTTCTTCCACAGAACTGACTTTATACTTTGCCTCCGTTTTATTCAAGCCTACCTTTATCGCATATGCGTGAGGTGGGAGTGCTGCGAAAGTATCTTCATCAGTATGATCATCCCCAATGGCCAGGATAAAATCCCATTTTTGCTTATTCAGCCATAGAGCAGCTGCTTTGCCTTTATCAACTCCAGCATTTCTGATTTCCACTACCTTATTTCCTTCTAGTACCTGAAGGTTGTGATTGGCGGTGAAATAGATCAACTCATCCCGAATTTCACGTACCCGATTTACCCCCAGTTCATTATCTACTTTTCGATAATGCCAGGCCAGGGTGAAATCTTTTTCTTCAATAAAGGATCCAGGTGTACGTTCGACCAAATTATCCAGAACCGGACGAACATCGGTTTTCCAATTATCTACAACCGCAGCATTGAGTTGCCACTTTCCATTTGTCCACAACCAAACGCCATGCTCGGAAACCATTTCTATATTTTGATCACCAAACCATTCTCCCAGCGTATGTCTGTCTCTACCACTGATAATCACAGATTTGGTTCCTTCGGTTCCCACCAGACGGGCAACAATTCCATATAGCTCCTCATCTGGAGAGGCAGCATTGGGATCATTCTTAAATCCGACCAATGTTCCATCATAGTCTAAGAGCAATAGGCGTTTTTTAGCCTGTTTATAGCTTTCAAAGATCCTCTCTCTGTCTTCAGTAGAAAGGAGCTTGGTTTTTCTTTCTTCCTGGAATTTTTTGATTTCCATTTGTTGTTGGATAAAACTGTTGGCCCAATGTCTTACTTCGTATCGCTTGAGTTTCTTTTGCATCTCCTCAAGTCGATTTTTTTGTTCTTCGAGGGGCATCTCCATGGCTTGAACCAGGGCTTTTTCTACGTCCTTGGTATCATTAGGGTTTACCAAAATGGCCTCTTGTAATTCTTCAGAAGCCCCAGCCATTTCACTCAGGATCAAAACGCCCTCTTTTGAATCTTCCTTGCTGGCAATAAATTCTTTTGCCACCAAATTCATCCCATCCCGCAAAGGAGTTATCAATGCGATATGAGAAGCTTTATACATAGCGGAAAGGCTGTCAAAAGGAAAGGAGCGATAATAATATCGTATAGGAATCCAATTGAAGGTTCCCAACTCTCCATTTACATGACCTACCCGTTTGTCTACTTCTACTTTTAGTTCCTTATACTCTTCTACATTGGAACGAGAAGGTACAACTACCAGAATGAGAGTTACAGTTCCCTGATACTGCGGATTGTTTTTCAGAAAGCGGCCATAGCTGTAAATCCGCTCGGGAATGCCCTTTGAATAATCAAGTCTATCTATGGAAAGGATCAATCTCCTTCTTTGTCCATAGTCTTTGATAAACTGAACCTCTTCCGATATTTCTCCTTCCAATTTTGGACTGGCATATTTTGTATAATCAATCCCCATAGGAAAAGTATCAATACTGACACTTCGATTGGGGAGAACCACTTTCCCGAAATTATGCTCATGTCCCAAAATACGATAGGTCGCACTCAGGAAATGCCGCATATAGCCGAAGGTGTGAAAGCCTACCTGATCTGCACCGAGAATTCCTGTCAGGATTTCATTACGCCAGGGCAGGGTCCGGAAAATCTCATAGGAAGGGAAGGGGATATGCAGGAAAAATCCGATAGAAAGAGAAGGGTATTTTTCTCTCAACATACCGGGAACCAGCATCAATTGATAATCATGAACCCAAACCATATCTCCATCCTGGAGATTTTGTTCGACTGCCAGGGCAAATCTTTTGTTGACCTCAACATAGGATTCCCAATACATCTCCTCATAGCTGGTAAATTGAGTGAAATAATGGAAATGAGGCCAAATGGTTTTATTACTAAAGCCTTCGTAAAAAAGCTCTACGTCTTTCTGAGAGAGAAAGACCGGATACATATCGTCTTGCTGAAACTGAAGACTGATCGTATCTCTTTCATATCCATCTTCAACTGTTTTCCCCGGCCAACCTATCCACAATTTATCTATGGATTTGTCTAGCGAATTTAATCCGGTTGCAAGGCCGCCTGCGCTGGGATAATAGATGAGTTGCCCCTCTTTTCTGTCGATCGTTACGGGCAAGCGATTGGATACGATTATGATTCGTGCCATGTGGCCCTAAAGAAACCACGCACTCTATGATTTTCCAAATGACTTTTCGATGAATATTGATTAGATTTGCCTGCATTGCCGCGGTTTGAAAACAAAATATGAGGATTCATTTTATTGCTATTGGAGGAAGCATCATGCATAGTCTGGCCATTGCGCTCAAAGAAGCGGGCCATACCGTGAGCGGCTCCGATGACCAGATCTACGATCCAGCCAGATCAAAATTGAAAAAACATGGAATTCTTCCGGAAGAGGAAGGATGGCATCCGGGAAAAATATCGGAAGATATCGATGCCGTAATTCTGGGTATGCATGCTTATCATGACAATCCAGAATTGGCTCGTGCTAAAGAATTGGGTATAGCAACCTATTCTTTTCCTGAATTCATTTATGAACATTCACGCAATAAACACCGAATAGTTATTGCAGGAAGTTATGGGAAAACCACTGTTACTTCCATGATTATTCATGTACTGGAGAAAGCAGGAAGGGCCTTTGATTTTCTGGTGGGGGCCTCTCTTCCAGGATTGACCAATTCGGTGAGATTGTCCGAAGACGCTCCTGTCATCATTCTGGAAGGAGATGAATACCTGGCTTCCAAATTAGATCCCCGTCCAAAATTTTTGCTCTACCAACCACATATGGTAGTTATCAACGGAATTTCCTGGGATCACATCAATGTATTTGAAACAGAAGAGAAGTACCATAAGCAGTTCAAAGACTTATTGGATTGTATCCAGAAAGCAGGTACTGTTATATATAATAAAGAGGACGAAATCCTGGCGAACATGGCTGAAGACTATATACAGGACGAAAGTCTGTATGTCTATGACTTCACCACCCCAAAATATGAAATTGGCCAGGAGGGATTTAGCATTGAACTGGAAGGGGAGAAGCAACTCCTTTCGATAATCGGCAAACATAATATGCAAAATGTCCGGGCTGCCTGGATGGTTTGTCAATTATTGGGAGTTGAAATCCGTGATTTCCTAAACTTTATGGCTGACTTCAAAGGAGCCAGCTCTCGCCTGGAGCTAGTGCATGAGGAGGAAAAACGCATCATCTTCAAAGATTTTGCCCATGCTCCTGCCAAAGTACAGGCTACCGTTCATGCCGTTAGAGAAAAGTTCAAAGAAAGAAAGCTGGTTGCCTGCGTGGAATTACATACCTTCAGCAGCCTCAATCAAAAATTCCTGCCTCATTATAAGGATACCCTTGAGGATGCAGATCATAAGATTGTCTTTGTTGATCCCCATGCGACAGAGAAGCGCAAGATGGAGCCTATCAGCAAAGAAGATCTCGTTCAGGGATTTGGAGATGACTCCCTTATCTATGTAAAAAATTCTGATGAATTGCTATCTGCGCTTTCCAGCCTCCAAGTAGAGAAAGATGTTCTTCTGATGATGTCATCAGGGAATTTTGGAGGCCTCGACTGGGAAGAGCTGAAAAAATAAAAAAGAATACTAATTTGAGAGAAAAGGAACTATAACTATGACTACTAGAATTAAAAGCTTTTCTGAATATCAGGAAGTTTATAAAAGAAGCGTAGAAGACCCGGAAGCATTTTGGGCAAAAGAGGCAGAGAGCTTTAGTTGGAAAAAGAAATGGGACAAAGTCCTGGAATGGGATTTTCGTACGCCTGATGTGAAATGGTTTTTGGGAGGCAAATTAAATATCACCGAAAATTGCCTGGATCGCCATCTGGAAAGCCGGGGGGATAAAGTAGCCATCTTGTGGGAACCCAATGATCCCACAGAAGAAGCAAGGTCCTATACCTATAAAGAACTCTATCACGAGGTCTGCAAAATGGCCAATGTCCTCAAGAAAAATGGCATCGGCAAAGGAGATCGTGTGTGCTTTTATATGCCTATGGTTCCTGAGCTGGCCATTTGTGTGCTGGCCTGTGCGAGGGTAGGGGCGATTCATTCGGTTGTATTTGCAGGATTCTCAGCAACCGCTCTTGCAGATCGGATCAATGATGCCACTTGTAAGATGGTGATTTGTTCGGATGGCAATTACAGAGGAAAGAAAAATATACCTGTTAAAGATGTAGTCGATGCAGGCCTTGAACATACGACTTCCATTGAAACGGTTTTGGTCTTGAAAAGAACAGGAGCGGAGGTTTCCTGGAAGGAAGGAAGAGATAAGTGGATCCATGAGGAATTGGTCGGAGTGGCTGATACTTGTGAAGCGGAAGCCATGGATTCTGAAGACATGCTCTTTATCCTTTATACTTCAGGTTCTACCGGGAAGCCTAAAGGAGTAGTTCATAGCTGCGGAGGCTATATGGTCTATGCCGAATTTTCCTTCAGAAATGTATTCCAATACGATGAAGATGATATTTATTGGTGCACAGCTGACATTGGCTGGATCACCGGCCATTCTTATATAGTTTATGGACCTCTCCTGGCTGGTGCAACCAGCATGATGTTCGAAGGAGTACCTACTTATCCGGATGCAGGGAGATTCTGGGAAATTTGTGAGAAGCATAAGGTAAGTCATTTTTATACAGCTCCAACTGCCATTCGAGCCCTTCAAGCTAAAGGATTAGAATATGTAACTCCATATGATCTGAGTGCGCTTAAAGTTCTGGGAACGGTAGGAGAACCGATTAATGAAGAAGCTTGGCACTGGTATGATGATAATATTGGAGCTAAAGGATTGCCTATTGTCGACACCTGGTGGCAAACAGAAACGGGGGGAATGATGATTTCTCCTCTTGCAGGAATTACTCCTTTGAAACCATGCTTTGCCACTTTACCGCTGCCGGGCATACAGCCGGTTTTGGTAGATTCGGAGGGAACAGAAATAGAAGGAAATGATGTGGAAGGACTTTTATGTATCAAATTCCCCTGGCCTTCTATGATTCGAACTACTTATGGAGATCATGAACGCTGCCGCATGGTATATTTCTCCTCTTTTGAAGACAAATATTTCACAGGAGATGGATGTAGGAGGGATGCCGATGGATTCTATCGGATTATCGGCAGGGTTGATGATGTGATCAATGTTTCCGGTCATAGAATGGGTACGGCGGAAGTTGAAAACGCCATCAATCAGCATGCTGATGTGGTCGAATCTGCAGTCGTGGGCTATCCCCACGATATCAAAGGTCAAGGCATTTATGCCTATGTGATTTGTTCTGAGGCAGCCCAAAACAATCCAGAGATTGTAAATGAAATTCGCCAGGTAGTAACCCAAGAGATTGGACCTATTGCCAAACCGGATAAAATACAGGTGGTCCCAGGACTGCCCAAAACGCGTTCCGGTAAAATTATGAGAAGGATTCTTCGAAAGATAGCAGATGGAACTGCTTCGAATCTGGGAGATACTTCTACTTTGTTGGATCCCAGCGTTGTTGATGTGATAAAAGAGGGAGCGCTTTAAGGCGCTTCCTAAACCTATACTACTACTATAATGAAAGATGTAAAACAGTATTGGAAGACCAATATTCGTTATCTGCTGATCCTGCTTGCCATTTGGTTTGTTTCTTCCTTTGGCCTGGGGATCCTCTTTAAGGAACAATTGGGTATATGGGGCTTTTGGTTCGCCCAACAGGGCTCCATTTATGTATTCGTTGTATTGATTTTTGTCTACGTGTTTTTGATGAATCGCCTGGACAAAAAATATGATGTTGACGAAGAATAGTCTTTTCCCTTTTACCACCTTCAAGAATTTCGAATTATGTCTTTGCAAGTCTGGACTTATATAATAGTTGCGCTTACTTTTCTCTTATACATCGGCATTGCCATTTGGTCGAGGGCGCGCTCTACTAAAGATTTTTATGTAGCCGCAGGAGGAGTTTCTCCTCTGGCAAATGGAATGGCTACGGCAGCTGATTGGATGTCAGCAGCATCTTTCATTTCTATGGCCGGTCTGATTTCCTTTATGGGATATGATGGCGGGGTTTACCTGATGGGATGGACAGGAGGCTATGTGCTTCTTGCACTTTTACTGGCTCCTTATCTTCGAAAATTTGGGGAATTTACCGTTCCAGATTTTATCGGTTCTCGCTATGCGGGAGATGATAGCTCCGCAAGGATCAATTGGGCTCGATTGGTAGCTGTGATCTGCGCACTTTTTGTTTCTTTTACCTATATCGTAGGGCAGATGAAAGGGGTAGGGGTAGCCTTTTCCCGCTTTTTGGAAATTCCCTTTGAATTAGGAGTTCTCATCGGTATAGGGATAGTATTTTTCTATGCGGTTTTAGGGGGAATGAAAGGGATTACCTATACCCAGGTGGCCCAGTATTGTGTATTGATTTTCGCCTTCCTGGTTCCAGCCATCTTCATCTCTATTCAGATTACAGGAAATCCCATTCCACAACTCGGATTCATGGGAGACTTTAAGGAAGAAGGCGTTTCCCTGATGACTAAACTGAACCAATTGAATGTTGATCTGGGCTTTGAAGAATACACTTCTGGAACCAAATCCAAAATTGATGTATTCTTTATTACAGCAGCTCTGATGCTGGGAACAGCCGGGCTACCGCATGTGATAGTTCGCTTTTTTACCGTTCCAAAGGTCAAGGATGCCCGAATGTCCGCTGGCTATGCCCTTTTATTCATTGCTATCCTTTATACGACCGCTCCCGCAGTGGCAGCATTCGCCCGCGCAAATATGATCGATACAGTACATGGAAAGTCTTATGAAAACGTAGCGGATTGGGTACCAAAATGGAGAGATGCAGGCTTGATCACTATGGAAGATAAAAATGGCGATGGCATCATTCAGTACTACAATGATAAAAATCCGGAATTTGCTGCAACGGCCGAAGCCAATGGCTGGAAAGGCAATGAGTTTACGCCGGATCGCGATATTATGGTTTTGGCAAATCCCGAGATTGCCGATTTGCCCAATTGGGTGATTGCCCTGGTGGTAGCGGGGGGATTGGCAGCAGCTTTATCCACAGCTGCAGGTCTGCTGCTGGTTATATCTACTTCTGTTTCACATGATTTGCTGAAGAAAACTTTCATGCCGGATATTAGCGATAAGAAAGAACTGATGTATGCCCGTATCGCAGCAGGTCTGGCCGTAATACTTGCAGGAATAGCAGGAATAAATCCTCCGGGTTTTGTGGCTCAGGTAGTAGCTTTTGCCTTTGGCTTAGCAGCCTCTTCCTTCTTCCCAGCCATCTTTTTGGGAATATTCGACAAACGAACCAACAGACAAGGGGCCATCGCAGGTATGGTATCAGGCATTCTCTTTACTGCCATATATATCATTTACTTCAAATTTGTATTTGAAGCTCCTGCTGGTGCAAGCGCAGAGGACTACTGGTGGTTCGGAATATCCCCTGAAGGGATAGGAACCCTGGGTATGCTTATCAATTTGGTGATCACAATTGTAGTATCCCGTATGACTCCTGCTCCATCTGAAGAAATTCAGGATATGGTTGAAAGCATTAGAATTCCCAGAGGATCAGGTGGTCCTGCTGAGGCACATTAATAGTTGTTTTCTTTTTCCTTAGATGAAAAAGAAACAAAAAATCAAGCTGCTGCAAATCCAGCGCTTAGTCCGACCCCCGCACCCGATGCAGCAGCGAGGCCCCGTCGCGCAAAGGGAAAGTGTTGGTGTGTTAGGGTATTAGTGTGTTGGAGTTGAAGAGGAACCTGTAAATTACAATCGCTAACACCCTAACACTCAAATGCCCAAACACCTATCATTCGGTGCGCTGGCCCTGCAGAGCCCATAGGGAAAAGGGGCGGCAGGTGCGGCTGGCTTTGGGCTCTGCGATTTTTGACTCCATCTTTTTCTAAAAAAGATGGAAAAGAAACCCAGACAAACAACTAAGTAAGAACTATTCTACTTCAACAATCATTTCAATCTCAACAGAGGTATTCCTGGGTAGTGAATTCATGCCGACCGCTGCACGGGCATGCTTCCCTCTTTCTCCGAAAACCTCTACCATCAAATCAGAGAAACCATTGATAACTTCAGGTTGATTACCGAAATCTGGCCCACAATTGACCATGCCCAATACTTTAACTATCCTTTTCACTCGATTCAGATTTCCCAATTCTACTTTCAGAACAGATAACTGACTGATTGCCGTAAGTCTGGCTGCTTCATAGCCTTCTTCCACCGTTATGTCTTGTCCAACCTTTCCTGTTACATAGCCTCCCTCAGGCTTATTTGGGCCTTTTCCTGCCAGAAAAAGCAGATTTCCTGTCTGTACAGCATTTACATAATTGGCCACAGGTGCTCCGGGTGTGCTAAGTTCTATCCCCAGTTCTTTAAGTTTTGCTTCAGGATCATAATCACTCTCAAATTGAGCTTTTAGGGAATTTTGCGAACTCTTTTTTTCTATCCCCTGGCAGCTAAGCAGGAGTATTAATACTGGAAAAATAATTAAGTATCTCATTATCAATAAGTTGGTTTTGGTCTCCAGGCAACTGGAGTTTGATTTTGGCGTTACTAAATTAAGGCTATTCTCTAAAAACTACGAAAACATGAAAAACTACTTCAAACTGTTATTTCTTGCCATACTCCTATTTAGTATTAGCGCTTGTGTTAATTATGAGGAATCATATTCACTTTCGCCTGAGTGGTACCGTATCGATTTAAGTAATCCTATTCCTGGACAAATTTCTTATTATGAAAGGTTTGAGGGATGTATTTCGAGTTTCGAATTAACAGGTGATACCTTGAAACTTCAAATTACGGAAAAGGAAGGCGTGTTATTCCTCCGAGAATCATTTACAAAAAATTCTCCAATTAGAAAATCTGTATCTGGAAGAAGGATAGTTGAATATCCTTTATATAGTGTTAAAAATCAGCTATATCTACCTGAGCGGAATAGATCCAAATTGTTCTGGTTTTATGAAAGCGATTATCTTCATTTAAAGCCAAAGGAATCTATATCTATGTATCAACAAAGCTGTTTGGTAATGTTGGGGAATGAGATTTTTACAGGCAATGAAACGGGCTATATTGATCGCTTTGAGATTGGCCCATATGTGTTAGCTAATCAGCATGTAGTTTCATGCGAACCAAACTACCTATACTCATATCTGTTTTACAACCATAGAGAGCTGGAAATGAGCTATTATTTAAATGCTTTTGGAAGAAAAGGATTTAAACTTATCAATGCTGATCTGCCACAAAACTCTTCTTTGGAAAGAAGTAGTAGCAATTAAAGGGAAATACAGCGAAGACTTTTAGATTCATATGTGTTAGAAACATCGAGGCAAGCATCTTAATTTATCTTCAAGCAAGATGCTATGAAAGGCCTACACTTCTCCGTAATAGGAGGGATATTACTCTCTGCCTGTACAAATTTCTCAAACAACTTTAGCGTGAGTCCGCAACAGGAAAGAGTGGATTTGCTCAATCCTAAACCCGGACAAGTTTCTCGTTACGAAATGTTTATGGCTTGCACATCAAGCTATAAAAGCACGGGAGACACCCTCTTGCTGGAAGTTATAGAGAAGAATGGGGCTTTGTATTATCAGGAAAGCTTTACACAGGCTTCGCCCATTAAAAGTCTGGCTTGGGGCAATGAAGTGAAAAGCTATCCGATTCGGTTGGAAGGAAGTCAGCTTCATTTTCCTCCGGAGGTTAATTCCTTTTTGTGGTGGTTTTTGGATAGAGAGTTTCTTGATTTAGTTCCGAAAAATCCCATATCAATGGAAATCAGGGAGTGTTCCTTCCATTTTCCTGGACATTTATTTGAGGACAAAAAGATTGGATTTGTTCCCGAATTTCGCCTGGCCTCATATGTCTTGCTGGATCAGTGGATTTGTCCGGGGAATCCCAATTTAACCAACTCCTTTTTTCTTTATACTCAGGGAGAATTACAGATAAGTTTTTTCATCAATATTTCATTCAGCAGAGGATTTCGCCTTATTTACCAGGGAATGGATCGTTTGTGAGCCTCTGAAATAAAAAGAGACTGCCTTTTGAGACAGTCTCTGAACCAAATGATTGACAATTATAATTAATTCTTTTTTGTGAACTTCAGGTAATGAATACTATCATTTGGTCCCTGAATTTTTACGAAGTAGTTCCCTGCCGGAAGTTCTTCAATATTTAGTTTTTTTATAGAATTTCCTTTTTTGATTTTTCCATTGATCATTTCTTTTCCTCTTAAATCCAGCACCCAAAATGCGTGATCCCTTTCCTCCTGAATATAGGTTTCTATGGAAACCTTATGTTCTGCCGGACTAGGATAGAGGATGTAGGCTTGATCTTTCCCCCAATCAAACTGTACTTCCAAAGTGTTTGAATAATCTGCAGTTCCATTCAAATCAATCTGTTTAATTCGATAATAGACTCTTTCAGTCATAGGGGAATTATCATAAAATGTATAGGATTGAGGACTATTTGAATTCCCCTTAGAGGCTAAACTTGCGATATCTGTGAAATCTCCATGCTCCAACTTCTTTTCAATCACAAAGCGATCGTTATTAATCTCCCAGGCTGTAATCCAGAACAACTTGACTTCCTGGTTATTGGTATTTGTCGCTGTAAAGCTCATCCATTCAACCGGCAAGGTGCCTGCGCTGATACTTACCAGGGAGGTATTCCAGGGAGAGCTAGATCCATAGCTCAGCAAAGCTGTAGAAAAGCTACCTGTAGTTACAAGGCTTAGATTGGGATCTCCGGAACCCTTAAAACCGGAAATTCTATACCTTCCCAGTCGATGTGTCAATTGATTATTATCAATTTTTGCAACACGTGTATCAAATGCATTTTGATTGCCCGGCCCTGGACCATTGAGTTCTATATTCAAAATATTTGGACGACCGTTGGGAATACTTACTGAAATAGAATTGTAATAGTTGTTCCGAGTTATAGCATCATTAAATGCTCCGTCCGTATTGCTAGGAACAAAGGTGCCATATCCATCTTCTTGCCCAAATAAGGAAGAAGGGTTGCTTAGTTGGTGCAAACCGGGATTGGTAAATTTGCTATTGTCAAATGAAATTCGAAACTGAGAATCTCCCAGATAAACGGGCCCAGAGGACGCATTTCCCTCATGAATGTAAACATCAAAGAAATAGTCAGATCCTGAAATATTTTCATTAGCAATTGTAATCACAGCACTTACCTGAGAGAATCCTAATTTGAAGCCTCCAGTAAATACTATAAATGCAATAAGAAAAATTTTAAGGTAAAGTTTTTTCATAGCTTGATTAGAAAAGATGTAAATGCCTCAGGAAGGAAAGGCTTATAAATTCGAAAGAAATCTGTTCAGGAAAAATAGAAAAGAAGCAAATTTCAGTATAGATAATGCGGCCTTATTTCATTTAATAAAAATTACGAAAAATCGTCATAATAGCAATTTCTTCTGTTTTATCGGTGATTTTTTAATGCTGAGAGGTAATGGTCATTACCTTTTGAGGGGGGGCAAAAGTAAAGAGGCCATCCCTTTATGGGACAGCCTCTGTTTCCAATTGATTAAGAATGCCTAATCAATATTTTTTCATGAACTTCAGGTGATGAATACTTTCATTTGGTCCCTGGACTTTGATGAAATAATTACCTTCTGAAAGTTCTGTGATATCAACTTTTTGGAATGCTTTTCCAGCTTCGATCATTCCATTGGAAATTTCTTTGCCTTGCAAATCGAGAATCCAAAATTCGTGATCCATCATTTCTTCGATATAAGTTTCGATAGTGATTTCATCCTCAGCAGGACTTGGAAAAACCACATAGGGATTATCTCCTCCCCATTCGAACTTTACTTCAAGGGTATTGGAATAATCAGTGGTTCCATCCAGATCAATTTGACGGATGCGATAATACACCACATTGGTCATAGGGGTATTATCGAAGAAACTATACATCTGAGGATTTGTTGAATTCCCTTTGGATTGAATAGCTCCTATATCCGTAAACTCGCCATGTTTGAGTTTTTTCTCAATCACAAATCTATCGTTATTAATTTCAGCACCCGTGATCCACTCCAGCTGTACTTCCTGATGCTCTGTCGCTTCGGCGGTAAAACTCATCCATTCCACCGGCAAAGCACCTGAAGAAAGGCTTACAACTGAGGTTCCCCATGGAGAGGTAGAAGCGTAAGTGAGTAGAGCCGTAGCAAAACTACCACTAGTAACAACTGTTATACTTGGATCTCCCGAACCTTTATAACCTGAAATTCGGTATCTACCTAATCTGTGAGTGAATTGATTGTCATCAATTCTCGCCACGCGAGTATCAAAAGCTGTTTGATTACCGGGCCCAGGACCATTAAGTTCGATGTTAAGGATATTGGGTTTCCCATTGGGAATCTCAACAGAAAGTGCATTGTAATAATTGTTTCGGGTAATAGCATCATTGAAGCCTCCGTCTGTGGTTGTCGGAATAAATGTGCTATAGCCATCTTCTTGTCCGAATAAGGATCCGGGATTACTTACCTGATGGATTCCAGGATTGGTAAATTTGCTGTTATCGAAAGAGAGACGAAATTGAGAATCTCCCAGATATACGGCGCCAGAAGAACCATTGGCTTCATGGATATAAATATCAAAGAAGTAATCTGCTCCGGAACTTGATTCATTAGCAATGGTTACTACTGCGCTAACCTGAGCAACTGCAAAGGAGTTGAGACCTACAAACAGCAGGGCGCAAAGTATAAGTTTTATATATGATCTTACCATAATATGCTTGTTAAAAGGAGGGCAAGGCTCATCCTTGCCCTCGGTCATTTATTTAGTAAGGTACTTGCTCAGAACGGCTACGATTATTCCATCCGGCACCTCTGTCTAATGCGTCCGTAACACCATCACAGTTGGCATCGTGGAGATCGTATCCGCTGGTACTTCTAAAGTTCCAGAAGATTCCACGGTCGAGTGCATCGATTACACCATCACCATTGGCATTAGCGCAAACCATACCCTTTTTGCCTGAGGCTCCTAAATCATTTTGGGCCTGAGTTCCCCAAGTATTGGTACTTCCATCGCTAAAGTCAACAGTAGTTGAAACTTCGCTCAACGAAATTGCATTCAAGCTCATCATACCCAGGTGGTTTCTATGGCGGATTACTATGTAGTAATTACCAGCAGATACACCATTGAAGCTGAGCTTTGAGAATCCATCGAGATCTACGATGTCTCCATCACGTTGTAAGAGTGCTGAGCGAGTTGCGACTACCTGGGTGTTATTGATTGCGTCTCTGAGTTCAATAAATACCCAGTCTACGATGGCATTAGAACCAGTTACGCTTAGGACTGCATTATCAATGTTTTCTCCGCCGCCAGGACCTACGTGAGTAAACCCAAGGCCTGTATAAGGCTCAAAGAGTGGTAACATAGAACGCAGATCGTCATTCATCATGCCTGCAGCTTCATTGTAGGGACCTTCGAGCAATGCGCGAGCGGCCAGTACAACTTCATCATCTTCACATGGAGAAGGCTCACAATCAAGGTCGATGTTGATATCACCTGCCTCATGTGTATAGGTTCTGCCTGCAAGTGTACCTGACCAGAAGAACCAGGTAGCAAATCCATAACTATCATCGATGTCATTGGCCCCGATACCTAGCTGAGGACCGTAAGTCATATCAGCTGGGCGATGAGTCAATGTCAATACATCACCATCATAAGTCGAACCTGGTGCACCCGTTAGGGTACTTGCTGGGTCCAGTTCGAAGAAATACCAGTTGAGGTATTCATTGCCAACAGGATTGAGAATATTGTCATGCTTGTACAATCTTCCCAGACTACTCCAGGTTGCCCAATCCATTTTGTTGACCAGTAGCACATTCACATCAAAGATGACATTTGGATCAGATTTGTTAATGATTTGACCCGTAATGGTAGCTGTTCCTGTAGCCACATCTTCAATAAATTGCCCTGTATTCGGAGCCCAAATGAATCGATCATTCTGCTGCATGCCTGGAGCTGCTGGGAAATTCTCCAGCCAGAAGGCATGGTTGAGGGCAGAAACAATAGGGCCATTGTCATCGGAGTGGTTGGTTGCATCACACACGATTTCATCGACTTGAAGAACCGTAGTTATAATGACAACACTATCACAACCAAACTGATTGGTGAAAGTCTGCTGTGTAACGCCTGCCTCCTGTGGATCACAAGTTGTCGCCGCTACGTTAGTTGTATCACTTGGCAACAGAGTTGTTGTGGTGATTACTACACTATCGCAACCAAACTGATTGGTTAAAACTATATCGCTAACACCAACCTGACCAGGATCACAAGTTGTCGCCGCTACGTTAGTTGTATCACTTGGCAACAGAGTTGTTGTGGTGATTACTACACTATCGCAACCAAACTGATTGGTTAAAACTATATCGCTAACACCAACCTGACCAGGATCACAAGTTGTCGCTGCTACGTTAGTTGTATCACTTGGCAACAGAGTTGTTGTGGTGATTACTACACTATCACAACCAAATTGGTTGGCAAAAACTTGTTGACTAACTCCTACTTGGCTTGGATCACAGGTAGTAGCTGCAACATTGGTTGTATTGGTTGGATTCTCTGTTACTACAAAGCTTGGAGATGTTCCAGAACATCCATTTGCATCGGTAACAGTAACAGTATAAGAACCATCAGTTGCAGTAATGGTCTGGGTAGTTTCACCACCTGGAGACCACGAGTAAGATGAAAAACCAGCGCCAGCGTCAAGTAATACTCCTCCAGAACCCTCACAATATTCATTGTCGCCAGTGATATTTACAACCGGGGCAGGCTTAATTTCAATCTGCTGGGTAGTTGAAGTTGAGCAGTTACCAGCTGTTTGATAAGTAATGGTATATGTTGTATTCGCACTTACTGTACTCAAATCAAGTTCACCAGTAGTTGGATCGATGGTAGCACCACCGCTCACGGAGAATGTTCCGCCAGCATCACCAGTAATCGTAGCAGAAGGATTTGTATCGGCATTGATACAAGCCATCATTGGATAGGTGAAAGAGGCATCTCCAGCCGACTGGATAGTAATTGGCTGAGTTGAAGACTCAGGACAATCACCTGCAGTCAAATAGGTGATGGTATACATCTGCCCTGCAGTAGTTGAGCTTAGGTCAAGCTCACCGGTAGCTGGGTCAATACTAGCACCATTATCAACCGAGAATGTACCTCCAGCCAGGCCAGTAATGGTTGCAGTAGGATTGCTTCCTACAATACAAGCGGTAGCTGGATACGTAAATCCGGGGTCATCCGCAGGCTTGATGTCAATTGTCTGAGTAGAAGACTCAGGGCAATCACCAGCAGTCAGATAAGTGATAGTATAAGTGGTATTAGCTGTAACCGTACTCAAATCGAGTGCACCAGTAGTTGGATCGATGGTAGCACCGCCATCTACAGAGAAAGCACCACCTGCAAGACCGGTTACCGTAGCACTAGGATCCGTATCAGCATTGATACATACCATGGCTGGGTAAGTAAAGCTTGCGTCATCCGCAGGCTTGATGTCAATTGTCTGAGTAGAAGACTCAGGACAATCACCAGCAGTCAGATAAGTGATAGTATAAGTGGTATTAGCTGTAACCGTACTCAAATCGAGTGCACCAGTAGTTGGATCGATAGTAGCACCGCCATCTACAGAGAAAGCACCACCTGCAAGACCGGTTACCGTAGCACTAGGATCCGTATCAGCATTGATACATACCATAGCTGGGTAAGTAAAGCTTGCATCATCCGCAGGCTTGATGTCAATTGTCTGAGTAGAAGACTCAGGGCAATCACCAGCAGTCAGATAAGTGATAGTATAAGTGGTATTAGCTGTAACCGTACTCAAATCGAGTGCACCAGTAGTTGGATCGATAGTAGCACCGCCATCTACGGAGAAAGCACCACCTGCAAGACCAGTTACCGTAGCACTAGGATCCGTATCAGCATTGATACATACCATGGCTGGGTAAGTAAAGCTTGCGTCATCCGCAGGCTTGATGTCAATTGTCTGAGTAGAAGACTCAGGACAATCACCAGCAGTCAGATAAGTGATAGTATAAGTGGTATTAGCTGTAACCGTACTCAAATCGAGTGCACCAGTAGTTGGATCGATGGTAGCACCGCCATCTACGGAGAAAGCACCACCTGCAAGACCAGTTACCGTAGCACTAGGATCCGTATCAGCATTGATACATACCATAGCTGGGTAAGTAAAGCTTGCATCATCCGCAGGCTTAATTTCAATCTGCTGGGTAGTTGAAGTTGAGCAGTTACCAGCTGTTTGATAAGTAATGGTATATGTTGTATTCGCACTTACTGTACTCAAATCAAGTTCACCAGTAGTTGGATCGATGGTAGCACCACCGCTCACGGAGAATGTTCCGCCAGCATCACCAGTAATCGTAGCAGAAGGATTTGTATCGGCATTGATACAAGCCATCATTGGATAGGTGAAAGAGGCATCTCCAGCCGACTGGATAGTAATTGGCTGAGTTGAAGACTCAGGACAATCACCTGCAGTCAAATAGGTGATGGTATACATCTGCCCTGCAGTAGTTGAGCTTAGGTCAAGCTCACCGGTAGCTGGGTCAATACTAGCACCATTATCAACTGAGAATGTACCTCCAGCCAGGCCAGTAATGGTTGCAGTAGGATTGCTTCCTACAATACAAGCGGTAGCTGGATACGTAAATCCGGGGTCATCCGCAGGCTTGATGTCAATTGTCTGAGTAGAAGACTCAGGGCAATCACCAGCAGTCAGATAAGTGATAGTATAAGTGGTATTAGCTGTAACCGTACTCAAATCGAGTGCACCAGTAGTTGGATCGATGGTAGCACCGCCATCTACAGAGAAAGCACCACCTGCAAGACCGGTTACCGTAGCACTAGGATCGGTATCATCATTGATACATACCATGGCTGGGTAAGTAAAGCTTGCATCATCCGCAGGCTTGATGTCAATTGTCTGAGTAGAAGACTCAGGACAATCACCAGCAGTCAGATAAGTGATAGTATAAGTGGTATTAGCTGTAACCGTACTCAAATCGAGTGCACCAGTAGTTGGATCGATAGTAGCACCGCCATCTACAGAGAAAGCACCACCTGCAAGACCGGTTACCGTAGCACTAGGATCCGTATCAGAATTGATACATACCATAGCTGGGTAAGTAAAGCTTGCATCATCCGCAGGCTTGATGTCAATTGTCTGAGTAGAAGACTCAGGGCAATCACCAGCAGTCAGATAAGTGATAGTATAAGTGGTATTAGCTGTAACCGTACTCAAATCGAGTGCACCAGTAGTTGGATCGATAGTAGCACCGCCATCTACGGAGAAAGCACCACCTGCAAGACCAGTTACCGTAGCACTAGGATCCGTATCAGCATTGATACATACCATGGCTGGGTAAGTAAAGCTTGCGTCATCCGCAGGCTTGATGTCAATTGTCTGAGTAGAAGACTCAGGACAATCACCAGCAGTCAGATAAGTGATAGTATAAGTGGTATTAGCTGTAACCGTACTCAAATCGAGTGCACCAGTAGTTGGATCGATGGTAGCACCGCCATCTACGGAGAAAGCACCACCTGCAAGACCAGTTACCGTAGCACTAGGATCCGTATCAGCATTGATACATACCATAGCTGGGTAAGTAAAGCTTGCATCATCCGCAGGCTTAATTTCAATCTGCTGGGTAGTTGAAGTTGAGCAGTTACCAGCTGTTTGATAAGTAATGGTATATGTTGTATTCGCACTTACTGTACTCAAATCAAGTTCACCAGTAGTTGGATCGATGGTAGCACCACCGCTCACGGAGAATGTTCCGCCAGCATCACCAGTAATCGTAGCAGAAGGATTTGTATCGGCATTGATACAAGCCATCATTGGATAGGTGAAAGAGGCATCTCCAGCCGACTGGATAGTAATTGGCTGAGTTGAAGACTCAGGACAATCACCTGCAGTCAAATAGGTGATGGTATACATCTGCCCTGCAGTAGTTGAGCTTAGGTCAAGCTCACCGGTAGCTGGGTCAATACTAGCACCATTATCAACTGAGAATGTACCTCCAGCCAGGCCAGTAATGGTTGCAGTAGGATTGCTTCCTACAATACAAGCGGTAGCTGGATACGTAAATCCGGGGTCATCCGCAGGCTTGATGTCAATTGTCTGAGTAGAAGACTCAGGGCAATCACCAGCAGTCAGATAAGTGATAGTATAAGTGGTATTAGCTGTAACCGTACTCAAATCGAGTGCACCAGTAGTTGGATCGATGGTAGCACCGCCATCTACAGAGAAAGCACCACCTGCAAGACCGGTTACCGTAGCACTAGGATCGGTATCATCATTGATACATACCATGGCTGGGTAAGTAAAGCTTGCATCATCCGCAGGCTTGATGTCAATTGTCTGAGTAGAAGACTCAGGACAATCACCAGCAGTCAGATAAGTGATAGTATAAGTGGTATTAGCTGTAACCGTACTCAAATCGAGTGCACCAGTAGTTGGATCGATAGTAGCACCGCCATCTACAGAGAAAGCACCACCTGCAAGACCGGTTACCGTAGCACTAGGATCCGTATCAGAATTGATACATACCATAGCTGGGTAAGTAAAGCTTGCATCATCCGCAGGCTTGATGTCAATTGTCTGAGTAGAAGACTCAGGGCAATCACCAGCAGTCAGATAAGTGATAGTATAAGTGGTATTAGCTGTAACCGTACTCAAATCGAGTGCACCAGTAGTTGGATCGATAGTAGCACCGCCATCTACGGAGAAAGCACCACCTGCAAGACCAGTTACCGTAGCACTAGGATCCGTATCAGCATTGATACATACCATGGCTGGGTAAGTAAAGCTTGCGTCATCCGCAGGCTTGATGTCAATTGTCTGAGTAGAAGACTCAGGACAATCACCAGCAGTCAGATAAGTGATAGTATAAGTGGTATTAGCTGTAACCGTACTCAAATCGAGTGCACCAGTAGTTGGATCGATGGTAGCACCGCCATCTACGGAGAAAGCACCACCTGCAAGACCAGTTACCGTAGCACTAGGATCCGTATCAGCATTGATACATACCATAGCTGGGTAAGTAAAGCTTGCATCATCCGCAGGCTTAATTTCAATCTGCTGGGTAGTTGAAGTTGAGCAGTTACCAGCTGTTTGATAAGTAATGGTATATGTTGTATTCGCACTTACTGTACTCAAATCAAGTTCACCAGTAGTTGGATCGATGGTAGCACCACCGCTCACGGAGAATGTTCCGCCAGCATCACCAGTAATCGTAGCAGAAGGATTTGTATCGGCATTGATACAAGCCATCATTGGATAGGTGAAAGAGGCATCTCCAGCCGACTGGATAGTAATTGGCTGAGTTGAAGACTCAGGACAATCACCTGCAGTCAAATAGGTGATGGTATACATCTGCCCTGCAGTAGTTGAGCTTAGGTCAAGCTCACCGGTAGCTGGGTCAATACTAGCACCATTATCAACTGAGAATGTACCTCCAGCCAGGCCAGTAATGGTTGCAGTAGGATTGCTTCCTACAATACAAGCGGTAGCTGGATACGTAAATCCGGGGTCATCCGCAGGCTTGATGTCAATTGTCTGAGTAGAAGACTCAGGGCAATCACCAGCAGTCAGATAAGTGATAGTATAAGTGGTATTAGCTGTAACCGTACTCAAATCGAGTGCACCAGTAGTTGGATCGATGGTAGCACCGCCATCTACAGAGAAAGCACCACCTGCAAGACCGGTTACCGTAGCACTAGGATCGGTATCATCATTGATACATACCATTGCTGGGTAAGTAAAGCTTGCATCATCCGCAGGCTTGATGTCAATTGTCTGAGTAGAAGACTCAGGACAATCACCAGCAGTCAGATAAGTGATAGTATAAGTGGTATTAGCTGTAACCGTACTCAAATCGAGTGCACCAGTAGTTGGATCGATAGTAGCACCGCCATCTACAGAGAAAGCACCACCTGCAAGACCGGTTACCGTAGCACTAGGATCCGTATCAGAATTGATACATACCATAGCTGGGTAAGTAAAGCTTGCATCATCCGCAGGCTTGATGTCAATTGTCTGAGTAGAAGACTCAGGGCAATCACCAGCAGTCAGATAAGTGATAGTATAAGTGGTATTAGCTGTAACCGTACTCAAATCGAGTGCACCAGTAGTTGGATCGATAGTAGCACCGCCATCTACGGAGAAAGCACCACCTGCAAGACCGGTTACCGTAGCACTAGGATCCGTATCAGAATTGATACATACCATAGCTGGGTAAGTAAAGCTTGCATCATCCGCAGGCTTGATGTCAATTGTCTGAGTAGAAGACTCAGGGCAATCACCAGCAGTCAGATAAGTGATAGTATAAGTGGTATTAGCTGTAACCGTACTCAAATCGAGTGCACCAGTAGTTGGATCGATAGTAGCACCGCCATCTACAGAGAAAGCACCACCTGCAAGACCGGTTACCGTAGCACTAGGATCCGTATCAGAATTGATACATACCATAGCTGGGTAAGTAAAGCTTGCATCATCCGCAGGCTTGATATCAATTGTCTGAGTAGAAGACTCAGGACAATCACCAGCAGTCAGATAAGTGATAGTATAAGTGGTATTAGCTGTAACCGTACTCAAATCGAGTGCACCAGTAGTTGGATCGATAGTAGCACCGCCATCTACAGAGAAAGCACCACCTGCAAGACCGGTTACCGTAGCACTAGGATCCGTATCAGAATTGATACATACCATAGCTGGGTAAGTAAAGCTTGCATCATCCGCAGGCTTGATGTCAATTGTCTGAGTAGAAGACTCAGGGCAATCACCAGCAGTCAGATAAGTGATAGTATAAGTGGTATTAGCTGTAACCGTACTCAAATCGAGTGCACCAGTAGTTGGATCGATAGTAGCACCGCCATCTACAGAGAAAGCACCACCTGCAAGACCGGTTACCGTAGCACTAGGATCCGTATCAGCATTGATACATACCATAGCTGGGTAAGTAAAGCTTGCATCATCCGCAGGCTTGATGTCAATTGTCTGAGTAGAAGACTCAGGGCAATCACCAGCAGTCAGATAAGTGATAGTATAAGTGGTATTAGCTGTAACCGTACTCAAATCGAGTGCACCAGTAGTTGGGTCGATAGTAGCACCGCCATCTACAGAGAAAGCACCACCTGCAAGACCGGTTACCGTAGCACTAGGATCCGTATCAGCATTGATACATACCATAGCTGGGTAAGTAAAGCTTGCATCATCCGCAGGCTTGATGTCAATTGTCTGAGTAGAAGACTCAGGGCAATCGCCAGCAGTCAGATAAGTGATAGTATAAGTGGTATTAGCTGTAACCGTACTCAAATCGAGTGCACCAGTAGTTGGATCGATAGTAGCACCGCCATCTACAGAGAAAGCACCACCTGCAAGACCGGTTACCGTAGCACTAGGATCCGTATCAGCATTGATACATACCATAGCTGGGTAAGTAAAGCTTGCGTCATCCGCAGGCTTGATGTCAATTGTCTGAGTAGAAGACTCAGGACAAGGTCCATTGGTCAAATAGGTAATGGTATAGGTAGTGTTGGCTGTAACCGTACTCAAATCGAGTGCACCAGTAGTTGGATCGATAGTAGCACCGCCATCTACGGAGAAAGTACCACCTGCCAGTCCAGTTACCGTAGCAACAGGATCGGTATCATCATTAATACATGCAGTAGCTGGATAAGTAAATCCAGCATCATCCTTAGGTGCTCCTTCATTTATTGTAGCATTGTCCGTTGCATTACAGCTCGGATCTCCACTGTCTCTGGCATAAACGGTATAAGCACCATCATCCAGAGAATTGAATACATTCGAAGGGAAGTAATCAACCCCATTTATAGAGTATTCAATGCTTGTACAAGTAGTACAAGTCGCATTAATGGTGATAGAACCATCGCCTTCATCTACACAAGTTTCATCATCTGTGTCAACCGATGTTATAGCTATATCACAAGCTGGATCTACGTCTGTAGGTTCACAATCAGAATCATTTGAACTATCGGTATCATCACTAATAGTAGTGACAGAAACATTATTAGTTAGATCATAGGTTGTACCAGGTGCACAATCCGTCCCCCCTCCGTTTCCTGTTGGCGCTGTTGCACTTACATCAACTGTAATCGTAATTGTTATAGTTTCACCTGGATTTAAAAATTGAAGATCACAGGTAAATGTGCTCCCGCTTATCGTACAATCTGCAGCTTCATTTACTATGTATCCTTCTGTATCTGTGATTGTTGCGCTTACGAAGGTCGTATTTGCATCAAGAATATCAGTAAGGACAACATCATTGGCCACTGATGGACCCGCATTATTGACTACTAAGGTATAGGTAAGCTGATCTCCCTGAACAACAGGGTCCTGAGAATCAGATTTTGTAACAGAAATGTCTACATCGCTGGTGAAAAACTCTCTTGCGCGTAGTAAAGGAACTGTCTGATTACCCGTGCTTATTGTCTCTCCTGTCTCGCAGGTGCCACTTGTGGTGGCATCGATTAACCTGGATTGAACATTTCCTCCTATACCTGGAGGGATGGTGGATTGAAGTACCAACCAAATCTCTAAAATAACCGTCTCACCTGGATCAATTCCACAAATTTCAAAGGTCCCCTGGATTTCGGAGCCAACTAGTGCTCCTGAAAAAGAGGTAACGGTTGCGTCGGTATCAATTTCAACTGCACTTGCATCCCCTCCATCAACGAAGGCAGCATAAATTCCATTACTTCCAACAGTTGGATCATATCCAAAAGCACCTCCATTGGTAGTCTCGGTCTCCCAACCAGCCTCTATCGTAATGCAATCATCACTACATGCCCCTCCGGCATCTGTTTTAATCTCAATAATAAAGGGGACTATCTGACCCAAGGCCATATTTTCCGGTGCAAGGGATTCAACAGTTGTTGCTTGATCTGCTCCCGCAATTGGATTAGATGCCCTACCAGAGGGTGGGGAAATTTGAGAGGTAAAAAGGCGTGGGTATAATTCTGGATCACCTGCACTAAAATCAAGCATGTAATCTCCGCCCGCTGATATGGTAGGAGGAGAATCAGGAATTTCTCCATTGGTCGCTTCCAGAGGAGTCCCAAAAGAGAATAATAAAAACAAGGCAGTTAAAACTCCAAGGTATTTCCCCGGAATTATTTTTGCCCTTGAAAAAGATAAGAAGCTTGCCCTCAAAGTTGAGGCTTTGAATCGTTCTGAGCTTTTCCCAAGGGCCAATTTGTAAATCATCCAGTTCATAGAGGATAAATTAAAATGGCAAAACGCAATAATTAATGGACTAGATGGATCTAGTACCCCAAATCATAATTGACTTAAAATGGTTAGTAAAGAAAGAGTAAGTAGGTAGTGTTATTTATGTGAAACCTGTCATATAGTGTGTGCTGTCGTTAGAACTATTTATTCTCTATCGGTTAACAGGTTTTCAGCATGCAGAAAGGAGCTCTTCGAAAAAAGCGAAAATTTGAACTTAAGGAAGCTACTAATTCTGGCTTATTAAGAATTCCTTCAAGGTACCAAAAACCGAATTAACAAAAAATTATTAAAGCGATAATTAAGCTGAAATTGAGTGAACGGTCAATTATTGACCCTCAATCGTTTCTACATGTTGTTTGGGATTGCGTTAAAGGTAAATAAATATTTAAGTAATAAAAATAATCCGCTCCTAAAAATTTGACCTCCAAGTGATTAGTTCATTTTTCGAAATAATAAAAATCCTCATTTTTAGTTCGAATAAGCATAATAACGCCTATTTATCCCTGGTAAAAAGAATCAAAAAAAAATGACAAATCGGTTAAGAGAAATCATTCTCTCAAAAAAAAGGGCCTCCTTCTGGAAGCCCTTTTTTTTAATCATACCCAAATGATTTTTGCATCATCTGCATGCCATTGCGCATAAGATTCCATATATTTTTCATCGATTTTTCCTCTCCGGATTTTGAGGGTAGGAGTGAGGAGTTCGTTGTCCGGGCTCCAGGCTTCTTCAATAATCACTATGGTTGAAATTATTTCATGTCCATGAAGACTTTTATTTACCCCTGCTAAATGATTTGTCAGGTTTTGAGCAATAGCCTCTTTCTCTTCAGCCAGTCCAATTTCAGAAAGATTTACCAGCGCAATAGGTTGGGGAACGCCCAATCCTGCTACGCAAATTTGCTCGATATTTGAATTCTCGCTGAACTTATCTTCTAGTATTGTAGGTACAACAAATTTTCCCTTACTGGTTTTGAAGGCATCCTTAACCCGACCAATAATTTTGATATATCCCTCATCATCTATCTGGCCTTTATCTCCGGTATGCAGCCATCCATCAACCAGAACTTTCGAAGTCAAGGCATCATCTTTATAGTAACCTTTCATCATCCAGGGCAGTTTCATCATAATCTCTCCCGTTTCCGGATGAATTTTCCCTTCACAATAGGTCATGGGTTTGCCTACTGTATTCGCTTTGTGCCCAAATTCTGGCATTAGAGAAAACCCACCAAAATTTTCTGTCATGCCATAGACTTCTCGAAGATTGATCCCTAAACTTCTGTACCATTGCTTCAAACTCTCAGGAGTAATAGAAGCTCCTGTCATAATCAGAGTAGCCCTTGAAAGTCCCAGACTCTTCTTGATTTTCTTTTTTACCAGCCAACTAAGGATGGGAATTTTGAGGAAGGTATTGAGTTTTTTCTGAGGCATTTTCGCTAATACCCCCAAATTGAATTTGGTCCATATACGGGGAACTGCAAAAAACAGGGTAGGCTGGGTGTCCTGAAGATTTTTTGCGAAGGTATCTAAAGATTCCGCAAATGATATGCTACCTCCTGATAATAGCGCCCCAATCTCAACTGCTGTTCTCTCGGCAATATGATTTAGAGGAAGAAAAGAGAAGAAAGTAGGATTGGGGGTTGAAAGGGTTTTCAATGTATCATTGATAACCTCTCCGTTCATAATCAAGGCCGCATTCTTAAATGTATGAACTACTCCTTTGGGAGTGCCGGTAGTCCCTGAAGTAAAGAGTATAGTCCAGTTACTTTCAATATCCGGCTTAGGTTGTCCTTCGATAGGATCATGTGCTTTTACCAACTCATCCCAGTCTTTTCCGCGGGTGACTTTCGCATTTCCACTGTAATGAGGAAATTTGATGATGGGGAAATCCTTGGGTATGCCTCCATCTATATTGTCCCAGGTATCCAGTTTTCCCACAAAGACAGCTCGAGCATCACTCTTTTCCAATACTTCTGTCATTTGTTCCGAAGATAGATTGGCATAAAAAGGAGTTGATACATAACCTCCCATCATAATAGCCAGATCGGCAAGTATCCAGTGATAACAGTTTTTGGATACAATGGCAATATGATCTCCTTCTTTAAATCCCATGCTTTGAAGAGCCGAAGTCATCTTTCTGGCTTCCTTCATAGCTTCCCCCCATGTCATTTCTTTCCAGCTATCTCCAAAAGGTTGACGGAGAAAGGTCTCATTTGCTTTTTCTGTTTCCCAACGATAAATAAAGTCTAATTGAGTTTTAAGATCTGAATACAGATCCGGATATCTTTCCGTGAAATATTCGAGTGTAGTAGTGGGCATATGTTCTGATTTAAATTCTTTTTACAATTTACATATTTCTGCTAATCGGACAACTTTACTTTTTCCCATTGAGGCAATAATTCTGCTTCGAGAGAACGACTTCTACATGCATCAAGTGTTGCTTGTAAACTTCCTTCTGTATCCATCATGATATTGTTTAGGTAAGTCGGTCCTTGCAAGGACTTTCGAATGGATCCAGCGAAAGCATCAAAGTGAATAGGGAAAACCTTCTTTACCTCAGTTTTGTCAAGTAACTCTTCAAAATATTGAACCTGATAGGATTCCTTTTGTTTCCCCAATCCACCTATGCCTAAAAAAACAATATCCGGTCTGATTTTGGAAAAACCATCTTTTATATATCCGGCGCTGCCATGTATCAGAAAATTGCTCTGGGGATGTTCTATATATAAGGAGTATGCTCCTCCCATTTTATAGTCAAAGGCTTTGGCTGGTGGGACTAAGGGCAGATCAATATTCTGACTTCCTTCCAGGGCTCTTTCTTTTAAGAGAGCATTGGGAAATTCATAGTGTTGGGTCAGTATGGGCTGAATTCTGAATTTTCCGATTTGTAAAGACTCACCGCTTTCAAAAACCTTGATTTGATTTTCAGGAAGTCCCCATCCTCTGCCGACATTAGCTGTGGAAGCAGATCCATACAAATTCGCTCCTGTTATCCGGGCCACCTCTGGTGCATCCATCGAATGATCAAAATGAGAATGAAGTACAAAAATGCCATCCAGCTTAGAAGCTTCCAATTTGTCCAGAGCCCAGGCAATATCCAGGGTGTCTGGATAAATTTCCCCTAATAAAATACGGGACATACTCGGGCGACTGAAAAATCCATCCGTTAATATTTGGGTTTCACCATCAGATATTAAGAGTGTACTGATTCCAGCAAACTGTACATAAAGACTGCTATCATTTAAACTTGAAGGCTCTGCCAGATATTCATCATAAGCGGAAAGATCAACATGACACCTGGACAGGAAAAGCAGACTAAAAAGTAGCAGGAACAAAATTGCTCCCAGAACAATCCCAATTTTCTTTAATAGATTCATGAACTAGATTTCTGAACCCGGAAGTGGTTTTAGCATAATGCTATGAATCTTGGATACCGTATTTGCATATTCCTCCAAATCCTTGATTGCCTTCCAGCGATCATCATTTCCAAATGAGGTCCATTGAGCTTTGCGGGTTTCTTCAGTGGCATCTTTATAGGAAACCATATAAATGAGATTGGGTTGCTCATCTCCTGTGAGTGCCCGGGCAAAGAATACCGGATAAAATCCCAGATCTTTAAAGATCGTAACCTCTCCGCCTGCATCAAACATTTTGACCTTGGCAATTCCTTTTTTCTCAGAATAGCTTTCATAACTTCTCAATTCAAACACTCGATCCGGATTGCTGTGAATTGCCGGAACTTCCATTTTGGGCATGCTGTCAAAAGCAATCAGAAGCCGACTATCAATTCTTTCAAAAGCTTTGGCGGGATGAGCCATGTCCAAATGAGCAGCACCTGAACTCAGGTATGCCTGGTCTTGCATCATTTTATCCTGTAGTTCTGCGAAAACATCCAGGTTGCTGAACGGGAGTAGCAAACTGATATAGTTTCCATCTTTAGCTGTATCTAAAGGGCTAAACATACCAATAGGCCCAATTCCCTGACGTTTCAGAGCGGGTATGGCTGCATCTTTCAGGAAAGTCGCGACTGCCTCAAATTGTTCCGGGCTTGACAATTCATAATTTCTGAGTTCATAAAATTCTTTTGAAGGGGCTTTTACCTCTTCCATTGAATTCTCTTTAATCGGAGCTTGACAACCGGAAAATAAAATAAGAAGGACTAAATAAAGGCTGAGATTTTTGCTAAGCATAGTAAGTAGTTTTTGTAGATTGAAGCTTGAATTTACTAAAATTCAAATTTTTTCTAGATTTATACTCAATCTGACTATTACTATTACATAATGAACAGGCTAATCCCTTTCGTCCTTCTGATCCTCATATCCTTATATGCATGTGAGGAAGAAGGGCTACCAGAGTCCAGTCCTCCCAAAATAGCTATTCCTACAGAACTTGATTTCCAGGAACTGGAAGCAAGTGAATCAGCTGCATGGGTAGGAAAGGCATATTTAGAAACTCCTATAAGTGGAGAAAAGATCACTTCCCTGGAAGGAAATGAAACACTTCTTCTGGAAGCTGATGGAAACGCAACTTATAGTAGTCCCTTTTCACATCAAAACATTGAACTGGATATTGAATTCATGACATCCAAAGGAGCAGAAGGAGGAATCCTTTTGCAAGGAGCCCATATGATTCATTTAAATGACAATTGGGGAGCTGATGGACTTGCCAATGCAGCCGGAAAGATCGACGATGATCCTCCTATGGCTGATGCCTCTCTGGCGCCAGGTCTTTGGCAAAAACTCAGAGTCCTCTACCACAATACGGAAGGAGGACCTGTATTTGACAAGATTGAGCTCAATGGATATTTGGTACAGGAAAACCTGGCTATGGGTACTACCAATCCAGAGGCAGCCCCACTTGAGTTTCTCGTAGAGAAAGGAGCAATGGCTTTTAGAAATATTGGATACAAATTGTACGAAGACAAACTTCCCTTTCTGGACGATCTTAGCTATAATTTTTACGAAATAGAAGGGAGAACCACTGCTCCCGATTCCATTCCGGATTTTAGCACGCTTGAAGTCAAAGACAGTGGAAAATCAGACACTTTGAGCTGGCAGGTTACGGAAGAAAGAAGAAATTACGCCCTGACATTTGAAGGAAAACTCAATGTCCCCACCGAGGGAGAATATATGTTTGAACTTCGAGTCCAGGGAGGTGCTATCTTATTTATTGATGGAAAGGAACTGATCAATCATGATGGGGAAACCAATTATGAAGAGGATTCAAAGTTTTCCAATATTAGCTTGACTCCCGGGGATCATGACTTCAAACTTCTTTATCGCAAAGAACATATGCACTGGCGCTTCGGACTGGGACTCTTTGTGGAAGGACCAGGAATTGAGAAAATGCCCTTGCATAGCAAAGGTTCTGTATATAAAAGAGCAAAACCCGAGCCCTATGCTTTGAAGGCGGAGGAAAAAGGAAGCTTGCACAGAAGCTATCTGATGCATAAGGATGAAAAATTGACCCACGCCATTTCTATTGGAGATCCTGATGGGATTCATTATAGCTATGACCTGGATAATGCCAGCCTGCTGCAAATGTGGGGAGGTGAATTTCTGGATGTACGGCAGATGTGGGTGGGCCGAGGAGCAGAGCAATTAGCAGTACCTATGGGAGCTGCCATCGTTCATTCTGGTTTGCCCAACTTTGCAGTTTTACCCAAAAAGAATAGTACTTGGCCTGAGAAGCTGAGCGATGATGGTCCTCTGAAATTCAAAGGCTACAACATAAGCGAAAATGGTGGGCCCGTATTTAGATATGCGTTAGAAGGAGGAGAGATTCAGGATCAAATTCTCCCTTCAACAAGTGGAAGAAGTTTGAAAAGAAGCATAAGTTTGAATGATTCCAAAGAAAGCAAAGCTTATATCTTGTTAGCCAAAGGAATGGAAATCCATGAAGGCCCACATGGTCTTTACGGCGTGGATAACTTTAACTACTATCTGGCGGTAGAAGGAAATGCAAAGCCGGAAATCAGACAAACCACCCACGGCCAGGAACTCATCATGGCTCTTTCACCCAATTCAACTATAAGCTATAGCCTGACATGGTAAAAAGATATTTTTTCTATATACTCATACTGATTCTGGGCAGCTCTGTGTTGGCTCAGGAAAATCCTCACTATCAAATCGAGGATCTCCCGATTCCTGAAGGAATAATCCTGGAGGTAGGAGGTCTGGCATTTATGCCGGATGGAGCATTGGCTGTTTGTACCCGTAGGGGAGAAGTCTGGATCATCAAAGATCCTTATGCTACAAGCGCTGACCCTGCCAATTTTACTCGCTTTGCTTCCGGTTTACACGAACCCCTGGGACTTGCCTATAAGGATGGCTCTTTATTGACTGTGCAGAGAGGAGAACTTACAAAATTGACAGATGTAAATGGAGACGGAAAGGCGGACAGCTACGAAAGTATAGCCAAGTGGCCTTTATCTGGAAATTACCATGATTATGGATACGGGCCTCTATTATTACCTAATGGTAATATGATGGTCGCTCTTAACCTCTCCTGGATTGGTTACGGGGCAAGTTTGGTGAAATGGAGAGGATGGATGTTGGAAATTACCCCTGAAGGAGAAATTATGCCTTATGCAACGGGCATGCGTTCGCCCGCTGGGTTTGGTCTGGATGCGGATGGAGAATTGTTTTATTCGGATAATCAGGGAGACTGGGTAGGATCTGGTAGAGTTACCCATGTGTCAAAAGGCGATTTTGTGGGAAATCCTCAGGGTTTGAAATGGGCTCAAGAAGAAGGTTCTCCTGTGGAATTGACCTTTGATATGTTTGCGGACTCTATGGGAACCTTATACACCCAGGCTATGCAAGTAGATGGGATCAAAGAACCTACTGCCTGGTTTCCACATGGGGTAATGGGAATCTCAACCTCCGCAATTTTGCTGGACAATACCGAAGGGAAATTCGGTCCTTTTGAAAACCAGATGTTTATCGGAGATCAGGGCCAATCCAAAATCATGCGGATGCAATTAGAGAAAGTAGAAGGTAGCTACCAGGCTGCACTTTTCCCTTTTACAGAAGGCTTTTCATCTGGAGTACTAAGACAGGCCTGGGGAGAAGATGGAACCATGTTCGTTGGAATGACCAATAGAGGATGGGCCTCAACTGGTAGAGCACCTTTCGGCATCCAAAGATTGAAGTATAATGGAAAGACTCCCTTCGAGATGCAAAGAATAGAAGCCCGTCCAGATGGCTTTGAAATATTCTTTACCCAAAAAATCAATCCAGCAACTGTCCGCAACATGGACAAATTCTCTATCAAAAGCTTTACCTATCACTACCATTCGACCTACGGGAGCCCTGCAATCAATATAGAGACCTGTGAGGTTAGCGAAGCTATTGTTGGGAATGAGGGAGGATCTGTATACCTGAAAGTGGATAATCTCCGAGAAGGTTTTGTGCATGAGATTAGGTTAAATGATGTAAAAAATCAATTGGGCAAAAAATTATTGCATGATTTCGCCTACTATACTCTTAACAAAATTCCCGGGGGAGGAGGAAATCAGCAAGCAGCCAGTACCGGCAGCAATACCAGCTCTGCTTCTAGCAAAAGAATCACAAGTATGCCGGTAAACTGGAATGGGAAAGCAGATGAAAGTATAGAGATTGCGACGAAACCGGGTATGTATTTTAATAAAGAAGTCCTGGAGGTAAAAGCAGGTAGCAAAGTCAAACTGACCTTTAATAATGATGACGATATGCAGCACAATTGGGTCCTGGTGAAAAAAGGAAGCATAGATGAGGTAGGGCTGGCTGCTATTGAGTTGGGAATTGAAGGACCAGCGAAAAACTATGTACCCGAAACCGAAAATGTGATATTCCACACCAAACTACTGGAACCTGAAACAACAGAGGATATCTATTTTATAGCACCGGATAAGCCGGGCGATTATCCCTTTGTATGCACGATGGCCGGCCATCACATTACGATGCGAGGAATATTAAAAGTAAGATAAAAAAGAGGGGCTCCAATCGGGGCCCTTTTTCAATTCGCTTTGGTTTTGACAAGCACCACCGCAGAAGCCGGTGCATTGGTCCACCTTTTTATATCGGTTTGTTCTTTCAAAAGGCGAACACTGGCTATGGACTGCACATTTACCATCCCCAGCAAGTCACTATACTCCACAATTCGATTGTCCAATACGATAATCGGTTGCTGATTTTGGTACAAAAGTCCTTGTTTACTGACAATCAGGCCCGGGACTCTCTGTAAATACTCCTGCACGGAATTGGCTGGTGTTCTTTGACTCACTGAGCGGGTACTTTCACAAGAAGAAAAAGACAGTAAAAGGGCTAATGAAAAAAACAGAAAAAATTGTAAACGATATCTCATAATTATGGTTTCTATCTAAAGTAAAAGAGAATAATTGTTAAACAAAGCAGTCGGAATTTTTCCTTTTGCCGATATTTACGAAATTGCAGTTGATGGACAGACTCCGCGAAACTATACAATCCTACGCTACAATTGAGCCCAATGATTTGGATTATGCGCTCACTTTATTCAAAAAGGTAGAAGTAAAAAAAGGAGACTTCTTATTGAAAGAAGGTCAGGTTTCACGAAAAATGTATTTCGTTGATGGTGGTTGTCTTTGCCTGTATTCTTTGAGGAAAGGGCAAAAACAGGTAATCGAGTTCTTCACGGAGGGGCACTTTTGTGTGGATTTGCTCAACTACCTGGAAAGAAGACCTACCAATACCAATATCTGGGCAACAGAGGATACTGTAGCCTATGCCATCAATCGGGACGATGATGAAAACCTTTGGAACAGGTCCCATGCACTCGAGCGCTTTGGTCGTAAATTCGTTACGGCTGAGTTTATCAACCTTTCTAAACGAATCGCTCAAATGAATAATCTCAGCAATGAGGAGCGCTATCTTAGGATCATGGAGAAAAGACCCGACCTCATCCAAAGAGTTCCTCAATACCTCATTGCTTCCTATCTCGGACTTACTCCCGTCGGACTTTCAAAAATCAGAAAAAGACTGAGCTTATCATCTTCCTGATTTAGCCAATTTTTGCAGAAATTAAACCTGTATATTGGTGCAGGATTTCAATATTAATAAACTTGGGTTTCTATACAGAACCTAGACTAGTATAAGATGTACGAAAAACTACTCTCTCCCCTTGACCTGGGATTTACCAGCTTGAAAAATCGTGTTTTAATGGGTTCCATGCATACCATGCTGGAGGAAGCGCCTAATGGATTTGAACGTGCAGCTGCCTATTATGCAGAACGGGCCCGTGGCCAGGTCGGCTTGATAGTCACAGGTGGTATTGGACCCAACGAAGAAGGCAGGGTAGCTCCACATTCTGCTATGCTGACCAATGCGACGGAAGTGGCTCAGCACAAATTGATCACCGAAGCCGTACATGCGGAAGGAGGAAAAATCTGTATGCAGATTTTGCATTCCGGTCGCTATGCCTATCACAATAAAGGAGTCGCTCCATCTCCTTTGCGAGCACCTATAAATCCCATGGTACCCAGAGAGATGACCATAGCGGATATTCACAGAACCATTGATGATTATGCGAGCTGTTCCAAACTCGCCCAGGAAGCTGGTTATGATGGCGTCGAAGTCATGGGTTCAGAAGGATATTTGATCAATGAGTTTATTGTAAAAAGAACGAATCATAGAGAAGATGAATACGGAGGTTCTTATGAGAACCGTATGAAATTTCCGGTGGAGATAGTCAAAGCTGTACGCGAAAGAGTAGGGGAGAACTTCATCATCATTTACCGCCTCTCAATGTTGGATTTGGTTGAAGGAGGAAGTAGCTGGGAAGAAGTAGTCCAATTAGCAAAAGCAATTGAGAAGGCAGGTGCAACTATCATCAATACCGGCATCGGCTGGCATGAAGCCCGTGTTCCTACCATTGGTACGGTTGTGCCTAGAGGAGGATTCGCATGGGTGACAAAGCGGATGATGGGAGAAGTTAATATTCCTTTGATAGCCACCAATCGAATCAATATGCCGGGTATAGCAGAAGAAATTTTGCAAGACGGTTGTTGTGATATGGTTTCCATGGCCCGTCCCTTTTTGGCGGATGCCGACCTGGTCTTAAAAGCCATGGAAAACAGGGCAGATGAAATCAATACCTGTATTGCCTGTAATCAAGCTTGCCTGGATCACACCTTTACCATGAAGATTTCTTCTTGTCTGGTAAATCCAAGGGCTTGCCATGAAACAGAATTGAATTTCCATCCTACTGAAAATAGGAAGAAAATTGCGGTTGTCGGTGCTGGGCCTGCTGGTCTCGCTTTCTCCACATTAGCTGCAGAAAGAGGGCATGAAGTTGATCTCTTTGAAGCGGAAAAAGAGATTGGAGGCCAGTTCAATATGGCGAAAGTCATTCCGGGTAAGGAAGACTATGCTGAAACCATCCGATACTATGGTCGACAAATCGAATTGACCGGCGTAAATCTTCACCTTAATACAAGGGTTGATAAAGCGCAATTGTTGGCAGGGAACTATGATGAAATCATAATCGCTAGTGGAGTTAGTCCTCGGAAAGTTGATTTTGAAGGAGCAGATCATGAAAAGGTCCTGGACTATGCAGAAGTTCTATATAGAAATAAGCCTGTTGGGAAATCAGTAGCTATCGTAGGAGCTGGAGGGATTGGCTTCGATATGGCAGAATTCCTGGCACATCAAGGCGAACTTCCAAGTTTGAATACAGAATTGTATATGGAAGAATGGGGCGTAGATATGTCCTATGCAAAAGGAGGAGCTTTGGCTCAGGCCGCACCTTCTCCTTCGCCTCGAGAGATCTTTCTCCTAAAGAGATCCGGCGGCAAGCATGGCAAGAAACTTGGCAAAACTACGGGTTGGATTCATCGTGCAAGTCTGGCCATGAAAGAAGTGAAAATGATCGCCAATGTAGCCTATAAAAAAGTGGATGATCAGGGCTTACACATTGAGCACGATGGCGAGCACAAAGTACTTGCGGTAGACCATGTGGTCATTTGTGCAGGCCAGGAACCCCTCAGAGATATGTATGAGGAGCTCCAGGCTGCAGGTAAATCCGTACACTTGATTGGTGGGGCACACGTAGCTGCAGAATTGGATGCCAAGAAAGCCATCAACGAAGCGGCCTATCTAGCTGCGAAAGTATAGGCGAAATTATCATTCTTTGATCCATTTTCTGATCGATCTTCCACGGGAAGTATTGAATTCCAGAATGTAGACACCAGCCGATAGGCTCGAAGTGTCCAGTCTGTATTTATTTGCAGGTGTAAGAAATTTCCGTACAAGTTGAAGTCGCCCATCGAGAGATAGCAAACGGATATTTGGTGGATCGTTGAAGAAATCTGCTTCAGTTTCCAACTCAAGGTAATCTTTGCCAGGATTTGGATAAAGAATTACAGGAATTTCAGTTAACTGTCTCTCAATACTTAAGGCTGTCCTGGCTGAATCATAGCATACGGCAAAGCTAAATTCAAACCTTTCGGTATTGGGGCAGGCAATATCCGATCCTACGATTAGCTCAACCAGAAAGCAAGTATCCGCCAATCCAACAGAATCATACCTCCAGCAAATATCTGCCTGGAAAGGAGAGCTGCCGCTGGCGGGGTTTATCCTGAGACCAGGAGTGGAATTTCTCTGAAAGATTCTGATAACATCGCTGCTGTCAGGAGAATTAGCCAAAAGACTGATGCAAAGCAGCGTACTGTCCTGATAATCCAGTACCGGAATACCATTGACAAGGGTTTCCTGTCCTAAAAAATCCAGGGAAGCTTGCAGTCCGGAATTGAGGCAGCTGGTAAAAGAAAGCGGTACAATCCTTTGAGAGTTCGACAGAAGATTCCCATTTCGATATTCCTGAATCTCTATCCCGATTAAATATATTCCGGTAAGTACTCCATCACCAGATAAAACTCCAGTCTCCGGATCAAGCTGCAAAGAATTTGCATTTAACGGGTTTTGGGAATTGTAAGTAGCCAGAAATGGGAGGAGAGCATAAGGAGGAGTGCCCATAGGGTTATTAAAAGGATCGACAGTAGGATTGGGGCCGCCCTGCATGGGATTTCCGGCTCCTAATCCCAATGTGTTTAATCCACTTTTTATCTCACTCAATACATAGACCAGGGAATCGCCATCCGGATCTGTCGTCGAAAAGTCGAAGCTAAATGGCGCATTGCTGCAATGATTGTCATACAACTGATTATAAGCGGCAGGACTGGAGTTTAGTATACTGTCATTTCGAGGAATAGAAGCCGAATAGGTTAGGCCTCCTCCCAGAGGGTTTACAAGATTTACCAATGCATTTGTAAGACAACATCTTGCCCAAACGACATCATATCCCAAACTTGAGGGAGCCAGAGATATTTGTGTTTTGTAAACTCGACTCTCCAGACAAAAATAATAGGGGCTTATGCTGCAAAGGATCAATGAATCAGGTAGAAGGCTAATATTAGGATCATTGCCCAAAGCAATAGTTTGTGTCTGACTCACAGCACTCCCTTTTTCAAAAATAAATAGGCTGATAGTAGAATCGAAAGGCGCCTGACCAACTATACAATCTCTGTAAACCCTGAGTTCAACCTCATAGGTGAGGGTGCTGCTATCGATTAATTGATAATTCAATTCGCCGCCCAGTAAATGGGTGGAAAAACAATTTTGGGAAAAAGAAAAAAATAGAATCGCCAGGTAGGCTAATGTGCGTAAGCTTTTCATGGTAGATGTGTTTAGGTTAGTAGTGTAAAGTTGACATAGTGTATCTCTAGTAATATCCAAATGGAATTCACCCTAAAAGAGAAAAGAAAATTGTGGATAATTCATTAGAATTAAGAACTAGAAAATTAGAGAAAATGACTAAATTGTAGTCAAATATGAAAAAGAATACCCGAGAACGAATCCTGAGCGCAGCTATTAAACTCTTTAACTCAAAGGGTTATGGCCATGTGAGTCTTCAGGATCTTGCGAAAGAATTAGGGATGAGCAGGGGAAATTTATCTTATCATTTTCCTGACAAGGCTGATCTTCTTCCAGATATGGTGGAGCAATTTGCAGATCGTCTAAAGGAGTATCGCTTATCCAAAGCTCCATTGCCTACCTTTAGCAATCTCCGCAAAGACCTTCGCTTTTATTTTGAATTGCAAAGGGATTTTAAGTGCATACTACTTGATCCCTATGTCCTCGAGCATCCTGCAGTAAGTGGGACTGTAAAATCCTTTTCCAAAGAAGCCATACGAGATTTTGATGCTGCCATTGCTTTTGCCCTTGAGATAGGAACCATGAAAAAGGAACCATATCCCGGAGTATATGAAAACCTGTCTATCAATACCTGGATGTTGATGTTTCTTTGGTACCCCAGAGAGATGGTGCTAGGCAAGAAAACTTTTGAGGAAAAAGAGAAAGCTACCTGGTGTATGCTCATTCCTTATTTCACAGAAAAGGGGAGGGAAGCCTTGAAGAATGTGTTGGGAGAAGGCTATTTAAATGAGTTAGGCACGGACTTTAGTCAAAAAAGCACCGGAACAAGAATAATATAAATTTTTATAGACAAGAATAACTAGTAGAAAATAAAAAATATAGCATATGGCTTTCCAAGGATATTATTTTTCAGATGAACATAACCTTTTTAGAGAATCAATCAGGGATTTTCTTGCCAAAGAAGTGACTCCTTTTATAGATGAATGGGAAGAAAAGCGAGACATACCAAAAAGTATCTTTCAGAAATTTGGCGAGATGGGCTATTTCGGCCTGATGTTTCCCGAAGCCTATGGAGGAATGGAAGTAGACTTCTTTTATTCTGTGGTTTTACTGGAGGAAATGATTCGGCCTAATTCCGGAGGATTCAATGCAGCCATGGGAAGTCATTCATTCCTGGCCCTCAATCATATCAATGCCCAGGGAAATGAAGAGCAAAAGCAAAAATACCTGGTGCCCGGTATAGCCGGAGAACTGATAGGGGCCCTAGCCATTACAGAGCCAGGAGCTGGATCTGATGTGGCAGGGATTAGGACGAAAGCGACTAAGGATGGCGATGAGTACATCCTTGATGGATCAAAAATATTTATCACCAATGGAGTGAAGTCAGACTTTCTTGTAGTAGCTGCCAAAACCCAGCCTGATGCAGGTGCAAATGGCATCAGTATGTTCATTGTGGATCGAAATTCTGCCGGACTCAGTGCTTCAAATATTGAAAAACTTGGCTGGCATGCTTCCGATACAGGAGATATCTCTCTGGATGGAGTACGCGTACCCGCTCCACATTTGCTCGGAGAGGAAAACAAAGGCTTTTTCTATATCATGCATCACTTTGCCTTAGAGCGCCTCGTTATGGCCGTGGGAGGCGTCGCTGCTGCTGAGTTAGCTCTGGAGAAAGCACTTCAGTACATGTCTGAGCGCGAAGCCTTTGGGAGACCGATCAACAAATTTCAGGTCTTGCGTCATCGGATGTCCATGATTGCCAGTGAAATTGAGTCCTTGAAAATCTTCAATTACGATCTCTGCAAGCGCTATGATAAGGGAGAATATATTGTCAAAGAAGCGGCCATGGCTAAGTTGCTGGCAACCGAACTTGCGCTCAAAGCTTCTGACGAATGCCTCCAAATGTTTGGAGGATATGGATTTACAGAGGAGTTTCCCATGGCCCGTATGTATCGCGACAATCGTTTAGGCCCAATTGGAGGGGGATCGAGTGAAATTATGAGGGAGATCATTTCTAAAATGATCATTGACAATAAATCCTACGACTCTGTTCTGGAAGGAAAGCCTGAGGGCGAAAGCAGTATCATCAAATTTTCTGAAGAGCATGAATTATTTCGTCAAAGTCTGAGAGATTTCTTTGAAAAAGAGGCCGTTCCGAATATCCCAAAATGGGAGGCAGATAGAAGAACTCCCAAAGACATTTGGAAGAAAATGGGAGATATGGGCTTCCTCGGCTTAGGCTATCCCAAGAAGTATGGAGGGAAGGAATTGGACTTTTATTATGATATCGTTTTTAATGAGGAATTAGGTCGTCTCAATTCCGGAGGATTTGCCATTGCCCAGCAGGTAACCCAATACATGTCCTCAACATATATCCTGAAATATGGAAGTGAAAAACTAAAGGAAAATTACCTGCCGGGAATTATCTCTGGAGAGAAATTAGCCTCGATAGGGATTACTGAGCCTAGTGCAGGTTCCGATGCTGCAAACATCAAAACTCGCGCAGTCAGGGAAGGTGATTATTACATAGTCAATGGTTCCAAAACTTTTATTACCAATGGAGTTTATGGCGATTTTATCGTAACAGTGGTCAAAACAGATCCGGATAAAGGTCCAGCTGGTGTGAGTCTTCTGGTGATTGATAGAAATGCAGAAGGAGTATCTGCCCGTAAGATCAAGAAATTGGGCTGGTGGGCCTCAGATACTGCTGAGCTCAGTTTTGATCATGTGAAGGTACCGGTAGAAAATCTGGTAGGAGAAGAGGGACAAGGATTTTATTACCTGATGAATGGCCTCCAATTAGAGCGCATTATAGGCTTGCCTGCTGCAATCGTAGCCATGGAGCAAGCCCTAGCACAAAGTGTTAAGTATATGTCAGAAAGAGAGGCCTTTGGCCGATCTCTGGATCGCTTTCAGGTCCTGCGTCATAGGATTGCTCAGCTTTCTTCGGAAGTTGAGGCGCTCAAATCTTTCACCTATCAATGCTGTAGACTCTATGCGGATAATGTCTATGATGTGAAGCTCTGTTCGATTGGTAAACTTCTAGTGGCCGAGAAAACCAATGAAGTCGCCAATAAATGCATCCAGTTTTTCGGTGGATATGGATTTACGGAAGAATTCCCCATGGCGAGATTTTATAGAGATTGCCGGGTAGGAACCATAGGTGGGGGATCATCTGAAGTTATGCTAAATATTCTGTCCAAGATCCTCATAGACAATGTGGGATATGAAGCGGCGAAAAGCGACTACAAAGTTCCAACCAGTAAAAATGCCAGCACATCAAATGGAGCTTCCTCTAATGGAAATGGCAAAAGCCTGGAGCAATTGGTTCAGGCAATTCAAAAACAAGCGGGCTCTGTAAAAAGCATCGGCAATACCTTGAAGTTTGACTTTGGCGATACGCAATTATTGATTGATGGGAGCGGAGATCAAAATAAAGTCAGTACGGAGAATATCGATGCGGATTGTACGGTAAGTCTTGGCTTTGATGATTTTCAATCCATGATAGCGGGCAAATTGAATCCTATGAATGCCATGATGAGTGGCAAAATGAAAATTGATGGAGATATGGGAGTAGCTATGAAGCTTCAATCAATGTTCTCTTAAAAATATATTTTAACATCTAATTATCAGGGCTTAAGGTATGGCTATTTAAAGTTATGCTTTAGCCCTTTTTCTTTCAGGTTTCAGGGATACAATTCTTTTCATTTTGTCGAGTGCATGCTTAGGCGGGATGGTGTCAAAGAAAATCAGTTCTACATCTATCAGCTCATAGGAGGCGAATAATTCTGTAAAGGCTTGGCTAAGTCGCCTTTTGCTTTCTTTGAAATCCATCTTCGAACCCTGGAGGTATATTTCAACTTCTTTATCATCTGAATGGATGATTTGATAATTCTCGACACTATCGTCAGCCATGATCAGTGTTCTCCTCAAAAAGTCAGGGAAAATCTGTCTTCGTTCACCTGATTGATCTTCAAATTCCAGAACTTCATCCATTCTTCCCTCTATTCTTTTTAGACCAATCATGGGAGAGCCACAAGAACAAGGCTCCTCCAATTCTACCAGGATATCATTCATTTTATAGCGAACCACAGGCTGGGAGGAGCGACTGAAATCCGTAACAATAGGCTGGAATTTTCCGGGAGCGATATACTCTTTTTCAATCCTTACCAAATCCTCATGCAGATGAATATTTCCAATTGCACAACTATGCCCCAGAAAACCTTCGGTACATTGATAGACCTCAGTAATGATCTTTCCAAAAGCTTTCTCGATTTGCCTTCGATCCATCTCATCCAGTACCTCTGCATAGGATATGATTTGTTTGGGGGAAATGAATAGGTTCCCCGAGACTTTGGCTTGAGCCAACAAAACCATGAGGGAAGGTTGAGCGCTCAGGATATCCGGCTGATAGGCATTTAGCTCCTGGATCAAGTCGGGCAGGGGAGTGGCCAGATGAAGAAAGCGAAACTGAAAGGCAGAGGAGGATACAGAGCTGTAGAGATTGCTATCTGCCCTCAGGATAAAGGCTACTTTCTGTTTTTGTAGAAATCTTGGACTGACAACTCGGGAAAATACATTTGCAGCCCATTTTGCTCGCTCCTTAGCAGAAGCCAGAAACAAGGATCGATTGCCGGAAGTCCCGCTTGAGAGCCCAACTGTTATCCCATTTAATTCGCCAGAAAAATTTCGGTCTTGTTCTGCTTTGATGGCAAAGTCAAAGGATTCTTTAGCCTTAAGTCTGACAGTATTGATTTGGTCAAAGGATTCTACAAATTCTTTTTTCCCAATCAGAGGGAAACTGTCTATGTCATATCCCTGCTTTATCAAAGCTCGGTAATACGGGGATTTCTGCAGGACCTGATTTTGAAATTTTTTGAGTCTTTTCTGTTGATATCTCAAAAGCTTTTCCCGGGAAGTAAACTTTCCCCTGAGTTTAATCCCCAACCAATAATAGATAATCCAAAGTTTAAACATATCAATCGTAAGCTTTTTGGGGAGTCTCATCAAAAACTCGAGGACAATGACAACTGATGATTCTTGTATTGGGATGCTCGGATCTATAGCTTCGAATCTTCTGAAAACTTTCTTTATAGGCCTTCCAATCGTCAAAAAATAATTTCACGATGCTATTGGGCAGTACATTCTGGTCCAAAGAATTCGTTAACCAAAATCCATCTGCTGCCAAAAATACAGCCTGCTCATTTCCTTCATTTATCAATAAACCTATTTGCCCTCTTGCATGTCCCGGAAGCTGAACTATCTTAATACTCCCATCTCCAAACATATCATAGTGATAATCAAATTCATCACTTCTTTCTTCCGGCTCCCACTTGTCAAAAAAGCTTATTCTTTGCTCTAAATTCTTCGGCATCAATTTCTGAATCAATCCTCTTCTCACGCCTGAAAATCCTTTATGGCGAAGCATTTGGTCATAGCCGGATTTCATGGAGTAACAGTGACTTTGCGGAAAGTCTTTTAATCCGGAAATATGATCTGCGTGATAATGTGAAATCACCAAATGGGAAATGTCTTTAGCCTTAATTCCTTTCTTATTTAGCTGGCTGATTACGCTCCATTCTTTTTCAATGACAGCCGGTGTAGATAATGCCTGCATCTTTTCAGGCCATTTAGCTGTAACTTCAAAAAAACGGGGAGCGTAGCCTGTATCAAAGAGAATATATCCGTGTTCCGGATGTTGAATCAAAGCTACATTTGCATGAAATCGGATAGATTTTCTTTTGCCGGATTTAATGGCAATTGCTTCGGGTGCCATACAATAGCCGGTATATAAAATTTCTAGCTGAACCTTAACACTCATGAATTTGTTTTGTACCAAGTTATAAATTCTTCCAGGGCCTCGCGGGTACTCATTTCGACCTTGTAGCCTAAATTTGCTTTGGCTTTACTAATATCCAGACTGAAATTTTTTGCCAATACTCCTGCACCATAGCGTGTAAGTTTGGGTTCACCTCCTCCAAGGTATTTGCTTTTCCATTCCAATATGCCCGCGATTCCCAAAGCCATAGAGTAGGGGAGCTTTTTTCGAATGGGAGGATTTCCCAAAGCTTCAATCAGGTAATTGATTTCTTCCCACATCGGACTGGCTTCTCCATTGCTGATATTGTAGCTCTGTCCCAATGCTGAAGACTCAGTATGCAAGCAAGCCTCTATAAGCCGTACCAGATTATAAACAGAGGTAAAGTCTGCCAGGTTCTTTCCATCTCCAATGATTCGAAGTTTTCCGGTTTCATAGGCCCGCATCAAACGGGGAAACAGAACCTGATCCTCCGCTCCAATGATGGCTCGAGGCCTGAGAGAAATGGTTTCGATTCTCTTTCCATGCTGACTCAACACCCATTCCTCTGCCAATAACTTTGTTTCTGCATAAGCATTGACAAATTGTTCCGGCAAAGGGTCTTTTTCCTTTATTCCTATCCGATCCTTAAAATCAAAATAGATACTTGGAGATGAGATATTTATAAAGCGCTGTATGCCAACTTTTCTGGAAGTCTTCAGGAGTTTTTGGGTCAAGCCAACATTGACCTGGTGAAAGTCTTCAAATCTTCCCCAGGGAGAGGATAAAGCTGCACAATGAACCAGCATATCTTTCCCCGACAAAGTTTTACCTAAATTTCCATCCGAATAAGGATCATTGCTAATGAGCTGAATTCCCAAAGCTTCGAATTCCTCTTTACGCCTTTGATTTCTGCTCAGGGCAAAGACCTCATATTCTTTGGTCGCCAGGTATTTAATCAACCTGCCACCCAGAAAACCAGAGGCACCACTAACCACAACTTTCATATACTAAAATTGAAGAGCTATTCCTCCCAAAGAGAGCCCTGCGGCCGTTCCTACAACCAGCACTTTATGGCCTTTCTTGATTTTGCCTGAATTGTATAGGGTTTCCAATCCAAGCGCAACGGAAGTTGAAATGCAATTGCCATAATCCGTCAATCCCTGAAATACTTTATTGGGATCAACCTGGTATTTCTTGATAAAATATTCATTGCCGAATTTGCTAGCCTGATGAGGAATGATGTAATCATACTCATGTAGATTTACGCCTGTTGCCTCTTCCATTTTATCGAGGAAAGCTGCTAGATTCGCAAAGGTCATTTTGATCAACTTTTTCCCCTGCATATGAAAATAAAAATCTTCCTGCCGGGCCTCCGGATCGAATCCCAAGAGTTTATTCCCTCCTGCGGGAACCATAGCCAGTTCAGCCCCTTCACAGTGATTCTCAAAGTGACTTCCTAATACTTCAATTCCCTGAGGGTCTTCTTCGATTAGAATAGATACTGCAGCATCTCCAAATAGGGAAAGGGTTTTGGGGTCATTGGGATTTAAAGAACGAGAGGAAATCTCAGCACTCGTAATAGCTACTTTTTTGATGTTTTTGCTATTCATCATGCAAAGGGCTACATCCAAACCAACAATGAAACTCAGGCAGGTCGCATCTACATCAAAACAGTGAAATTGGGCATCGAATGCTTTCATTTCCTTTTTTACCATGCAGGCATTGTAAGGAATAGGGTAGTCATAGGTTGCGCCTGCACATATCAGTAAATCCAGATCATGCAAAGTCAAATTGCTTTTATCCAGATTACAATCGAGAACTTTAGCAGACATGGAGGCTATGCTGTCTTTTTTACTGGCGAAATGGCGACTTACTACGCCAGAATTCTTTGCTACCCAACCTTCTCTGATCCCGGCCTTTCGTTCTATTTGTTGATGACTGATGGGGGCTCCGGGTAAATATTTACTTATCGCTCTAATCCTGAATTTCTTCATAAGGGCTATGTTTGCTTTGGCCTAAGCCTGAGTAAAACCTTGATAGATAAAGAACTGAATTATTTCCTGCTTATGAATTTATGAGGAAGAAAAGCCATTGAAAAAAGGACTTTTCATGCATTATTATAAATTTTGGGAATTTTCAATCACAATAGTAAGTTGAATACCTAAGGGCAATGATTTTTTCATAATCTTTGTCAGGATATGTAGACAATTTGCGGAAAATCCCAAATATTCATTTTTTCAAAATACGATTCCATATGGCAAAAGGCGAAATGTAATTTATACTTGTTCTGGAATTAAACAGAAAACCTATGGATCTTCAATATGGGAAAGGACTTTTGATCCTGCTTCTTTTTATACTCGTAGAGATACTTTATTCCAGCCTTGTTAAAAAGGAAAAGATTCACTGGAATGAGATGGCTTCAAACCTCAATTCCGGGCATTTACTTTTACTGATTTTCAGAGGAGCTACCGTTATTGCCTATAGCTTCATTTTTCAGAAATTTGGCTGGGAGTATTTTGTTGAATTGCCTGAAATTCTTCAGTGGCTCATTGCTTTGGTGTTATGGGATTTTGGTTTTTACTGGTCTCACCGTTTACACCATGAGATTCCTTTCCTTTGGAACATCCATCATGTACATCACCAGGCTGAGCATTTCAATCTATCCCTGGGATTTCGTCATTCCTGGTTTCATACCCTGAGCTCAGCCCCCTTTATGTTACCCCTGGCTTTTGTAGGGATTCCTACTGAGCTGTTTCTGGCTGTTGCCGGAATCAACCTTTTTGTACAATTCTACAACCACAATAAAGTCGTCAAAAACTCAGGCTGGTTAGACAAGATTTTCATCACACCAGAATTACATAGGGTGCATCATGGATGCAATCCCGAATATGTAGATAAGAATCATGGAGGAACCTTCGTGTTTTGGGATCGGATATTTGGCACCTTTAAGCAAAAAGATCCAGAGGTAGATATTGTTTATGGTACTGCCGATAAGATCAATCCCTATAATCCTATTTGGGTAAATTTGAGGCCTGTCATGTCTTCGCTTGGACTATTTTCCAAAAAGAAAAGAAATTCTTCTAGGCGCATATCATATTCTGGTATTTATATAGGATTGGGAACCTTTCTTTTACTATTATTTCTCATTTTCTATGTAGCTGTATCTGGAGTTTGGAGCCAATTAGAATTGTTTTGCCTCTTCCTTACCATATTCATTGGCACAACTTTATTAGGGTCGATGTCAGAAGGTTTTAACATTTCAGCTATCCTCTGGGCTTCTTTAGGGGTAGGATCATGTGCTGTTTTTCTTCTTTACTTTGAACATCAAGATCTACTTAGTCTCTTCCTGTTTTTAGCCTTATGTACACATAGTTTGATTGCTTTGCCTTTACTTTTAGCTAAAAAAAGCTAAACGATTTAACCCGAGATTTAATCTTAATTAAAATAATTTCCGGTCAATTTAAAATTATTGTATATTGAATAGAACGCCCTGGCTCTAAAATCTGTGCGATACGAAATTATTCATGACACATTGGCCAATTTGGTCTTTTCAAAAGCTTCTCTTGACTCTCAAGCCAGAAGGAAGGCAGAAAGGTATGTTAAAGACAAATTCCAATTAAGGGAAACAGAAGGAATCCGCATGTCTGAGGAAGACCTGGAGTATATCAAACCCTTCCTCAAACAAATAAATATGGAAGATCAGTACGTTGATTTTCTTGATGAAGAGAGGAGAAATCTCCAGAAAATTTCAAGAAGACGAAGAGCGATATTCTTTGCTGTCAGCACCCTCATCCTATTGCTGGCGGTATTTTCAATAGTCAAATACATCGATCTGCGCAAAGCCAGTTTTGCACTATTAGAGAGCAAAATAGAGGATATTAATGCTTCGATCTATCAATTGGATTATGAAGCAGCAAACTTGAATTTAGAGGGAGCCTTATTGATCGGGGAGAATCTCCAGGATTTCGATCCCCCGGTATTTTTGGCAGTATTATCAAGTGCTTTTCAAAAGGCTGAAACATTTTTGTTGCCTCCTTTGGAAGAATTATACTTCTTTTATGTTGAGGCTAAGGACGAAAATGCAATCAGGATTTATGAAAAGTTAAGACTTTTTACCAGCTCTTTGCCTGGCTTTCCTCTTGAAGGAGATAGCCTGGAATTTGTACTTAACAATAAAATGGCAGTTCTATCGGAGCTAAGAAGAATAGAATTAGAAAGTAAATATTATCCTGAAATGGTTTGGGTTGAAGTTGTCGAGAATGATACTCTCTCTCCCAGAAAAAGCTACGAAATCGGTAGGTATGAGATTACGGGTTTTCAGTACAAACTTTATACACAGAGTAAAGGTATAACAAATAGCTGCCCTAAATGGGGTTGTAAAGGTTTATTACCGCAAGTAAATGTGAGTTGGCTGGATTCAAAAGATTACTGCAGTTGGTTATCCTTGCAAACAGGACATTCTTATGATTTACCTGGAGATAAGCAGTGGGTATATGCGGCAAGGGGGGGCAGTTTAATTGAGAATTTTGTTTATGCAGGGAGCAATTCTATTGATAGTGTGGGTTGGACAAGAAATGACAAAGTGAAAACCCCACAAAGAGTTGGCTTGAAGAAATGCAATAGATTGGGCCTTTACGATATGAGCGGAAATGTGCTGGAGTTTACAAATGACAATTATGAACAGAATACCCTTGGGCTGGATTCTGTTGAGCTACTGAATATTTCGAAGTTAAAAAGTGTAAGAGGAGGAGATTATGATTCAAATTATCGGAGAAGTAAAATTGAAAGAAGGGCTAAATTTGATCAAAGTGGCAAGTACCAAAATTTGGGATTTAGAGTTGTCAGAAACCAGTAATACAATCACAAAAAGCCTTATGAAAAAGTCTCTTATTCTGCTCATGCTAATTCCCAATTTCGTTTTCGCCCAGGAATTGGCGAATCTGGATTCATTGCTCGAAGCTGGGAATTATGAAGAAGCCCTGGAAAAGGCAATTGTTAAACGAGATGATTTAATGGGAGAAAAAAGAGCCTGGATTGACCTCATTATTGGGACATGCGAATGTGTGTTGGATGGAGATCCAGGGACTTTAGACAGGATGATGCAGAACTACATTTTGGATGAGACCCAGCAGGGGGAAATACAGGAAATAAGAACCAAATGTGTAACTGGAAATGTAGGGATTGTCCAAATTACCATGATGAGAGAACCTTCCTTTAGTTCGGTTGAGCCCAGGGAAGGAGGAAGTGGGAAGGACCTTGAAATAAAACAGGGTCCGGAGATAGAAAAAATATTCCTAAGCCCTCAAACGCATAGGGGACAGCTGGATTCAGGAGTAGAAAAAACCTTCTTAAGAAATCCTCAAGAAAAAGAAAACGCTCTAAAATTATTCTCCGATTTGTACAAACAAAAAGAGTTGAAATACAAAGGTGATTCAAACTCTGACTACTTTTTGTTGTTTTCGGGTAATACTATTTCAGGAAGGAATTTAGCTAAGTTTAAAATGCTTCTTGATGTTTACATGGAAAAATTTTCACAAAGATTCAATCTGAAAATTCCTGATAAGTTCATCAGTGTACATATTGGAGAGGATTCCCTTACCTATACTTCTCAGGCAAGTATGGTATTTGGCTTTGATATCTCTTCTTCTCATGTAGGATATTCCAGCATCCATAATTTTAGCATGATTGCCTATATGCCAGGAAATCCCAATGAATTTAAGGGTACTCTCGTACATGAGTTGATGCACATCCTGCTCAATTATAATGCGCCGCATTTGCCTCCCTGGGTAGCAGAAGGTCTACCCGCTCTATTTGAGGAAAGCAGAAACAATGGAGCAAAACCTGTCAAAGGAACTGATAATTGGAGATCAAAATTTTTTGAAGGCTCTTTCAAATTAGTTCCTAAATATGATCTACCCGCTAATTTGATTATGATGAGATGGGATGAGTTTAATGGGATTATAGAACGTACAGAGGAATACTTAGTATTAAAAAGAGACCAACGAGATTTGAATCATGCGACTGCCAGATATTTCATGTTTTATTTACAGGAAATAGGTAAACTCGACATCGTAATCAAGGCTTTTATTGATTATCAGTATGGCCATCCAAGCTTTAAAGAGTTTGCAACAAATGAGGAATTGTTAGAGAATGTCATGGCAAAACCCTATGAAGAAGTATGGGCTGAATTTACAGACTGGATGTCCAAAAAATTTGACTGGTAAGTTTCGAATGAGAGGCTAATGACCTATTAACCCGACTATATACTGGGGTTATACTTCAGATAATATTGCTTTGGGTAACAATTACCCAAAGCAATGTTATTTACATAGATCTACGATATTGACCTCCTACTTTAAAGAGAGCGTGCGTAACCTGTCCTAAAGAACAAGTTTTCACCGCCTTCATCAGGGCTTCAAATACATTATGGTTATTTAAAGCGGCTTCCTGAAGATCCATCAGCGCTTTTGCTGAATGGCTGTCATGCACCTTCTTCAAGTCCTCAAGATTGCTGATCTGCAATTGCTTCTCATCTTCAGTTGCCCGTATCACTTCTTTGGGAAGAATGGTCGGAGAACCTTTAGATGAAAGGAAGGTATTTACCCCTATGATTGGAAAATCTCCCGTATGCTTTAAGGTTTCATAATACAGGGATTCTTCCTGTATCTTTCCTCTTTGGTACATAGTCTCCATTGCTCCCAGCACTCCTCCACGTTCTGTGATTCTATCAAATTCAAGCAGAACCGCTTCTTCTACCAAATCCGTTAATTCTTCAATGATGAATGCTCCTTGCAAGGGATTTTCATTCTTGGCCAGTCCCAGCTCATGATTGATGATCATCTGAATGGCTACTGCCCGTCTTACACTTTCCTCTGTTGGCGTAGTAATTGCCTCATCATAGGCATTGGTATGTAGACTATTGCAATTATCATAAATCGCATAAAGAGCCTGTAGGGTAGTGCGGATGTCATTGAAATCTATCTCTTGGGCATGAAGTGATCTTCCGGAAGTCTGGATATGGTACTTCAGCTTCTGAGAACGAGCATTTGCACCATACTTATATTTCATTGCTTTCGCCCAAATCCTTCTGGCTACCCTGCCAATTACCGCATACTCCGGATCAACTCCATTAGAGAAGAAAAAGGATAGGTTAGGGGCAAAGTCATCGATATTCATTCCTCTGGAGAGGTAATACTCTACAAAAGTAAATCCGTTCGATAAGGTAAAGGCCAATTGAGAAATGGGATTGGCTCCTGCTTCTGCTATATGATAACCCGAAATAGAAACAGAATAAAAGTTCCTTACCTTTTGCCCGATGAAATACTCCTGCACATCTCCCATGAGCTTGAGGGAAAATTCCGTAGAGAAAATACAGGTATTCTGAGCCTGATCTTCTTTGAGAATATCCGCTTGAACGGTTCCTCTAACAGAGTTTAGGGCTTTGGCCTTCAATTGTTCATAAACCTCCGGCTCAAGTATCAGATCACCTGTAAGGCCCAACAACATCAGCCCCAATCCGTCATTACCTTCTGGTATGTCTCCATTGTATTGAGGACGGGCAAGGCCTTTGTCATCATAAACTTCTTTGAGTTTTGCTTCAACCAGATGTTCCAGACCCTGCTCTTTGATATAGAGTTCACATTGTTGGTCGATGGCTGCATTCATAAAGAATGCACAAATAGTTGCCGCCGGACCATTGATGGTCATGGAAACAGAAGTCTTTGGGTTGCAAAGGTCGAAACCTGAATAAAGTTTCTTGGCATCATTGAGGGAGGAGATATTTACTCCACTGTTCCCAACCTTTCCATAGATATCAGGTCGGTGATCGGGATCTTCTCCATAAAGCGTTACGGAATCAAAGGCAGTGGACAGGCGTTTTGCAGGCATTCCCATAGACAAATAATGGAAACGCTTATTGGTACGCTCTGGTCCGCCTTCTCCTGCGAACATACGAGTCGGATCTTCTCCTTTTCTTTTGAAAGGGAATACACCTGCAGTGTAAGGAAATTCTCCCGGCACATTTTCTTGTCGGCTCCACCTCAATATTTCTCCCCAGTCTTTGAATTTGGGAAGGACTACTTTGGGGATTTTATTGTGGGACAAAGTTTCGGTAAAATTCTCCACTTTGATCTCTTTATCCCGAACCTTATACACAAAGGTATCTTGCCCATAGGCCTCTCTTTTTCCCTCCCATCCATCAAGTATGGCTTTATTCTCACGACTTAAGTCTTGTTCTAAGTCTGTCTTTGCTTTGTCAAGCGCTTCGATTGCAGGACCTGCTTCAGCGCCCAAAACCTTCTTGGATCTTTCGAGCGCAAAGAGATTGCGAGCTACTTCACTTTGTGTCTCAGTCTCTTTATTGTAGGATCGGATTCCTTCGCTGATTTCAGAAAGGTAACGTACTCTGGCAGGTGGAATGATATATTGCTTTTTGCTTTCACCTTCTACTTCCTTCTTTGTATCCCCTTTCCAGATCCGTCCAAAAATCTCTTCAAACAACTGATTGACGCCCGGATCGTTGAACTGAGAAGCGATAGATCCGTAGACGGGCATCTCATTCGGTTTTCTATCCCAAAGTTCATGGTTTCTTTGGTACTGCTTCTTAACATCCCTAAGTGCGTCCTGGGCACCTCTTTTGTCAAACTTATTGATAGCTACCACATCCGCAAAGTCCAACATGTCAATTTTCTCCAATTGTGAGGCTGCGCCAAACTCAGGAGTCATGACATAGACAGATAGGTCGGCATGGTCTACAATTTCTGAATCTGACTGACCGATTCCAGAAGTTTCCAATATGATCAGATCAAAAGCCGAATGCTTGAGAATCGCGATCGTAGAATCGATATGCTTATTCAGGGCGAGATTGTATTGACGGGTGGCCAATGATCGCATGAATACTCGATCTGATGAAATAGCATTCATCCTGATTCTATCTCCCAGGAGTGCTCCCCCGGTTTTCCTTTTAGAAGGATCAACGGAAATAATGGCCAGGGTCTTTTCCGGATATTTTGCAAGGTAGCGTAGGACTAATTCATCTACCAGGGAAGACTTTCCTGCACCACCTGTTCCTGTAATTCCCAAAACGGGGATTTCTGAATCAGCTACTTTCGCTTTGACTTCATTAATCCAGGTCTGATTTTCTTCGGGTTGATTTTCTACTGCAGAAATGAGCTGAGCTATAGAAACGTGGTCCTTGCCCGGTATTCTTTTCAGCTGTCCATTGAGGTTGATGCCTAATGGATAATCACACTTTTCCAATAGATCATTGATCATCCCTTGCAATCCCAGCGAACGACCATCATCCGGAGAATAGATACGGGTGATACCGTACTTGTGAAGGTCATCAATTTCTGAAGGAAGGATGGTACCTCCACCTCCTCCGAATAGTTTGATATGACCGGCACCCTTTTCCTGCAAAAGGTCATAGGCATATTTGAAAAATTCATTATGCCCACCCTGATAGGAGGTAATGGCTATGCCCTGAACATCTTCCTGTATAGCTGCATTAACAATCTCATGAACTGGACGATTATGTCCGAGGTGAATAACCTCCGCTCCAGAGCGTTGGATGATCCGGCGCATGATATTGATAGCCGCGTCATGACCGTCGAAGAGTGAACCGGCAGTCAGGATGCGTATTTTGTTTTTGGCTTTGTAAGCTGCGATTTTTTCCATCAAATATTTATTCCCAATAGAATGAATACAAGCAATTATCTATTAATACAAAACTGCTTTATGGGGAACAAGTTTAATCTGTCCTATTAATAAGTAGGTATCTCGGGTAAAGAGTTGAGCGGTCGGCTGAATCTCGTAGGCGCAGCTTCACGCATCATTTCATAAATTACCTTAAAGACGTCCATGGGATGGGGTTTAGAATAATAGTCTCCATCATTTCCATAAGGAGGACGACTTTGTTTGGCACTAATCGTTTTGGGGGGAGAATCAAGGTATGGGAATCCTCCTTGTTTTTCAATGACTTCCTGCATCATATAAGCTGAAGCACCTCCCGGAACATCTTCATCGAGGAATACAATTCGATTGGTCTTTTTGAGACTTTTTAAAATGTCCTGAGATAAGTCAAAGGGTAGGAGGGTCTGTACATCTATAAGTTCTACAGAAATGCCTTTCTTTTCGAGGATAGTGACTGCGTGTTTTGCCACTTCCACACATGCTCCATATGTTACCAGGCTCACATCTTCTCCCTCTTTCAAGATATCTACCTGGCCGAGAGGAATGTTAAACTCGCCCACATTTTTGGGCATTAATTCCTTCTTTCTATACCCATTAAGTACCTCGATCATCAAAGCCGGGTCATCACCTTTTAAGAGCGTATTGTAAAGGCCGGCAGCCTGTGTCATATTTCGTGGCACACAGATATGTATACCTCTCATAGAATGAAGCAGCATAGCAATGGGTGAACCCGAGTGCCAAATGCCTTCCAGTCTATGTCCTCGTGTCCGTATGATTGCTGGAGATTTTTGTAATCCATTGCTTCTATAGCGGAGAGTTGCCAGATCATCGGCCAAAGGTGCGATTGCATAATGGATGTAATCCAGGTATTGAATCTCAGCGATTGGGCGAAGTCCCCTCATGGCCATTCCGATTGCCTGTGCAGCAATGGTCCATTCCCTGATACCCGTATCGAAGACTCTTTCTTCTCCATATTTAGCCTGCAATCCAGCCATTGCCTGATTTACTCCTCCAATCTTTCCTAAATCCTCTCCAAATGCATAGAGATTGTCGTATTTATCAAAGAGGGCATCAAAATTCGCTTTCAGTACCTCAGATCCATTTACATATTCGGCATCTTCTCCATATTCAATTTCTACTTCTTCTGCAGCTAGTGGGGAAAGTTTAGATTCACTAAAGAGTTGCCCTTCATATCTTTCTTCGATCAATGCTCTTTTGCTCTCATACCAGGTATTCAAATCTTCTGGGTCTAAATACTCTCTTCCTGCCGCCAACATGAGGACAGTTTCTGCATGCTTGATCAAATCACTTAATACCGGGAAATATAGCTCATTAATTTCCGCTAGATAAGTAATCAATTCAAACTCATCCTTCGCTTCCTCCTTCAACTTTGCATAGATGCCTGTCAATTCTGACATAGCTGCTTTTACCGGATCTATGTGTTGTTTCCAAGCATGTTTGATATTTGCTTTTACCTCTGTTTCACAAGACTTTCTGAGTTCCTGGATTTCTTCCAGACTAGCGAAGCCATTTTCTATGATCCAGTTTTGAAAAGCAGCAATTCCATCTGCATCCTGTTCCCATTGGAGTCTATCCTTGGACTTATATCGAGTATGAGATCCAGAGGTGGAATGTCCATTAGGCTGGGTGCATTCCTGGATGTGGAAAATAGCAGGATTATGGGTTGCTCGAACTTTGGCAATTCCTTCTTCAAAAGTCGCAATCAGGCCTTCATAATCCCAGCCTTTAGCGGTATAAATATAGGCTCCTTCTCCTGCTTCATTTATTCTAAATCCTTCGAGAATCTCAGAAATATTCTCTTTGGTTGTTTGGTATTTGGTGGGAACAGAGATTCCATGCCCATCATCATAAATAACATAGACCAAAGGCACTTTCATGACTCCGGCTGCATTTAAGGCTTCAAAGAATACGCCTTCAGAGGTTGTTGCATCTCCCACTGTACAAATGCTGACTTCATTTCCGTTTTTTGAGAAAAGCTGCGCATCTGTTTGTTCCGGATTCTCTCTATATTTTTTTGAGGCCAAAGCAAGGCCTAGTGCATGAGTTACATTGCCAGCAAGTGGAGCGAGGGCCGAAGCAATATTGTACTGTTCTGTCTGATCTATCCAATTGCCTTCCTTATCAATAAAAGGAGTGGCAAAGTGGTTGTTCATTTGACGTCCACCGGAAAAGGGATCATGGACAGCGTCCCCATAGAGGGCAGCGAAAAGCTGTTCCACGTTTGAAATCCCTTTGCGAAGCATAAATGTCTGGTCTCGATAGTAGCCAGAGTAATAATCACCTTTTTGGAAAACCTTCGCCAGTGCAATCTGGGGAAGTTCCTTTCCACCACCTTCGATGCCAAATTTTGCCTTTCCGCTTAAGGCTTCTTTGCGCATAGAGTTGCTTGCGAGTCTGCTTTTATAGCAGATAGTAAAATCCTTGAGGACGTCTTCTTTGTTATATTTTGCTTTCGTATTCTTCATAGAGGGGAGGGCTAATTGAATATAACTTAGCGTTAAACAGTTTGGGTGAATTGCTCGATGTAATCACCCAGTCTTCGGAGGAATGATCCTCCCAGAAATCCATCCACCACTCTGTGGTCAAAAGAGAGGGAGAGCATCATCTTTTGCCTGATCGCGATCACATCTCCAATCTCTGTGCTGACAACTGCGGGTTTCTTCACAATATTCCCAAGCGCCAAAATGGCTACTTGCGGTTGATTGATGATAGGCGTACCTGCATCAATTCGGAAAGCACCCAGATTGGAAACCGTAAAAGTTCCTCCCTGGATTTCATCTGGTTTTAGTTTGTTGTTTCGGGCCCGATTTGCAAGATCATTTACTGTGGTGGCCAGACCTGCCAGGTTCATCTGATCAGCCTGTTTGATTACAGGTACAATAAGATTACCTGTGGGCAGGGCAGTAGCCATCCCTATATTGACTTGCTTCTTTTTGATGATCTTATTTTCATCAACAGATACATTGATCAGGGGATAGTCCTTGATCGCTTTTGCAACCGCCTGAATAAAAAGAGGGGTAAAAGTTAGTTTCTCTCCATTTCTTTCCTGGAAAGAATCTTTATTTTTTGCCCGCCATTCTACCATATCAGTTACATCTACTTCCAAAAAGCAGGTAACATGCGGAGAGGTATGTTTGGACATGACCATATGATCTGCGATCATTTTTCGCATTCTGTCCATTTCAATTACCTCATCAGAAGTTCCCTGTCCATTTAGTTTATGGCTATTTCCATTGACAGGCAAAGATTGGATGGGAGTAGTGGAAGTTAAAGGAGCTACTTTCTCTTGTGGGGGCATAAGCTCCTGTACATTTATCTCCGGTTTTCTAATTTCCAGATAAGCGAGGATATCTTTTTTGGTAACTCTTCCTTTTGCTCCTGTACCCTGAATAGTATCCAGTTCATTTATCCCGATATTCTCCTGTTTTGCTATGCTACGAACGAGGGGAGAATAATTCCTTCTGCCTTCTTCTTTTGTGAGAACAAGGGTTTCTGCTGCTGCAAGACTTTCTAATGCAGCTTCTTGCTTGGGAATTTCTACTGTTTCGGGAACCGGAGGAGCAGTTTCACTGGCAGGAATTGCTGCCTGGGTTTCTATAATGGCTATGACTTTCCCAACGGCTACAACTTCATCTGCTTCAGCCAGAATCTGAACTAATTTTCCACTGACAGGAGAAGGAACATCGGAGTCAACTTTATCTGTGGCAATTTCAAGGAGGGTCTCATCTTCTTCTACTTCATCTCCCACAGACTTAAGCCAGTTAAGCACGGTAGCTTCTATTACACCTTCGCCCATTTTGGGAATGAGAATTTCAACTTGCGCCATGACTTTTATTTATTTTTTAAGGGCTCTTAGTATTGTACGATAATTGAGTAAATTCTGTTTTTAACAAACACAAAAGTATAGCTTATGAAGTAACTTTCCAATAATATTTAGAACTCAACCTAATATTGTGAGGATGCTATAAAGAATTAGTCAGATATTGTACACAAAGGCCTAAATTTCTTGAGGAATTATTGAGACAATTCACAATAATTGTGTAGCTAGAGGTATAATTAGTGGAAAAGCATGGACGAGAAACCAAATAAAAGGAAGCCAGGAAGGCCTAGCGAGAAACAAGGTGTGAATCTGGATGGAATTTTGAGGACCGCTCTCAAATCATTTGCAAAAAATGGCTTTCGAGGGGTTAGCCTCAATAGCCTGGCAAAGGAAGTAGGAGTAGCGGATTCTAACCTGCATTATCATTTTGGGTCCAAGGAGGAACTTTGGAAGAGCGCTCTGAATCTGATAGGAGGGGAGATCATCAAGGAATTGGATAATCTTTCACGCCTAATCAAGGATTTGGATGGGATTCAACAGATGAAGCTTTTCAATAAACAAATTGTTTATGTTTCTGCCCGCTATCCTGAGTTTCAACAGATCGTGGTTCAGGAAGTCTTTTCCAAATCTGATAGATCCAAATGGTTGATTGAAAATCTTCTGGGTAAGATTTATCACTATATGGATACGGTAAGAGTTGAGGAACAAAAGAAAGGAAGAATCAAGGAGATCCCTTCTCCAAATATGACAAGCTTTGTAATTGGTTCCATTACAACCCTGTTTTCCCGTTCCTATCAAATGGAGACGCTATATAATCTGAATCCATTTGATGAGAAAGAAGTAGAAAGGCATGCTGACATCATCAATGATCTGCTTTTCAATGGCATGCTTACAAGAGACGAAAAAGAAGAGGATTAGGAGCTTGATTTAAGCTTTCTTCTGTATTCACTTGGTAACAGACCACTTATTTTCTTGAAGACTTTTCGAAAGGATTCCAAATCCTGGTATCCCAGATTAGTTGTGATCTCATTGATATGTTTTCCGCTGCTTTCCAGCCATCTTTTTGCCTGTTCTACTTTGATTCTCTGAATATAGATTTGTGGGTTTTCTCCCGTTGCCTGCTTAAATCGTCTATTCAAACTCCTTCTGCTGATCCCAAATCTATGGCAAATCTGATGTAGGCTAATTTGCTGGTCCAGGGTCTTCTCAAGATGATTCTGGATGTTTAGAATGAGTTCATCCTCATGATTTTTCTGATTGCTAAAAATATAAAAGGGTTTTTGGCTATTTCGGGGATAATCCATCTGAATTACCTTGGCAATGCTATAGGCGATTTCCTTGTCAAAGTATTTTTCCATGAGGTAAATCAGGACGTTAAAAGAAGAAAGTGTACCTCCACTCGTATAGAGTCCATCCTGATCTGTGATAATTTTATCAGCTTTCCAGTGAACCTGGGGAAATCGATTTTTCAAGTCATCTATTGCAGCATAATGAGAGGAAGCCTCATATCCATCCAGGAGGCCAGTCTCCGCCAATAAATAAGCTCCTGTACACATCGATATAATCTTACTTCCCTTTTCATAGGAATTTTTAACAAAGGCACAGAGATCTTTATTCAATCGAAGAGAGTCATCAACGGGCCCAATGATAGAGGGGATAATAAGGAAATCATAGAATGCACCTTGCTCTATCCGTTCATCGGATTTAAGGATGAATTTTCCTGCATCCAAATGCGCCTCTTTTTGGGTCGAAAGAATTTTATAATCTATAGCTAGACCATATTGCTGCCCCAATTTGCAAATGGTACTTACTCCGGTTATGGCTAAAGGACTGCTTTTACCTTCGGGGATCAATAGAGCCAGTTTCTTCATATGGACTATTTTGAGCTATTATACATCATTTAAGGACAGGAATTTAAAGCTGGCCAATTTCCCCAACAAAAGAGGCAGATTCACCCCACCTCATAGCATATTCTTCTTGGTAGTTTCGGTTTTGAATCAACAATACTAAATACATGAGACAAATTTTAATCTGCTTTATCCTCTTGCTTATGGGTATCCGTTTAGTCGGACAGGACTTCAAAATCGATACGAGCGAGCGTAGCTTTCTGCTAAATTTCCTTCAAGCCAGCGAGGAAGAGCTTTTGACTAGCCTTACTTCTCTTACAGAAGAACAATGGAAGCATTCGCCAAATCCAGACACTTGGTCTCCTGCTCAGTGCATGAGCCATGTTCTACAGGCAGAACGGGGCTTGTTCAGAAATATCCAGGCGCTACTCAAGAGCCCTTCAAATTTTAAAGAAGACCTGAGATCGCAAGATGCCTGGCTTATCGGAAAAATAGCTGACAGAGGTGTAAAAGTTAAAACTCCTTTGCCGGAACAGCCTGAGATCATGACGAAAGAAGAAGCCTTGCAAGCGTTTAAAAATTCGAGGGAACAAATAAGGGCTTTTTTGCAGGATGAAAGCCTTCCCTTGCGGGGACATATTGGAAAATCCCCTTATGGGCCCGCTGACAGCTATCAACTCTTTTTGGTGATAGCTGCACACAGTATGAGGCACAAGGCTCAAATCGATGAAGTTCTGTCCGAATTATGATGTTAGAATAAGGCTAAAACTGTCTGTGGAGCTGAGTTTTGCTTAGCTCCTTTTTTGTACCTTTTGCGAAACAATGCTTGTTCTTGTTACTTTAACCTCTAATCGACCCAAATATGAAATCTATCCTAGTAACGGGAGCCTCAACCGGTATCGGGTACGCCACAACCCAGGAATTAATCAATAACGGCTATCGAGTTTTTGCCAATGTCAGAAAAGAAAAAGATGCAAAACGCCTTCTTAGTGAGTTTGGAATAAACTGCTTTCCCCTGATTTTTGATGTACGTGACCAGGCAGCTATTGATAAAGCTGTCAAAGAGGTAGAAAGAAGGTTAGGAGGGAAAGGTCTTTATGGTTTATTCAACAATGCTGGCACCGCTCTGTCAGGCCCGATTATGCACCAACCCATCGAAGATATTGAAGAGATGCTCAACATCAATGTGATGGGAGTCATTCGAGTTACCCGTTCCTTTCTCCCTTTATTAGGAGCAGATCCATATTATACTTCAGAGCCAGGCAGGATTTTGAATATGAGTTCAGTGGGAGGAAAAGTTTCTATGCCTTTTATTGGAATGTATTGTGCTACCAAGCATGCGATTGAGGGTCTTAGTGATGCTTTGCGCAGAGAGTTGATGTTGTTTGGGATTAAAGTGAGTATCATAGAACCTGGAGCAGTTGCAACCCCCATTTGGAACAAAGCACCCAGTCCGGAAGACAGTGGATATGAAAACACTGCATATGAAGAATCTGTTATTGCCTTTTTAAAGGCATTTGCAGAGGAAGGCAAAAAAGGAATGAATCCCTCTAAAGTAGCTTCTTTGGTGCGAGAGATTTTTGAAAGCAAAAAGCCTAAAAATCGATATATGATCAGTCCCACTCCATTTACCGACAAAGTACTCCTTCAGTACTTACCGGGGAAAATGCTGGATGGAATGCTGGCTAAAGAATTTAAACTCAATCCGAAACAAGGCAACTCATCAGAAGAAGAATCTATAGAGTCAAAAATAACAGAGAATTGAAAATTTAAAGATCAAATTCAAATCTAGCTCTGAGCCATACAAGAGTCTTTCTATGAATTCGAACTTGATACTTGAATTTGATCTTTCCTTTTTACTTTGCGGACAAATCGATAGGTCCTTTTTAGGAAAATAGCACTTGCCAGGTGCATTGCTAAAAAATGAGGCCCATGAATAAAAATTCATGGGCCTTTGCCATTTAATACTCTAATCTAACGCTTATGAAAACAGGTACCAGCCACCGATGGATTTCCTGACCCAGGGAGAATAGGTAAATCCCTGATCATTGGAATGATCTTTCTTCTGATCCATTTTTTCATCTCCCGGACGCCAGGAATGCTCATAAGAATCCTCAGATAACATATAACCACTCATTGGAAACTTATGGAGATGTGGACGGGGCTGTGAACTTTTCATTGTAAAATGCTTTTATGTTAAAAATACTTGCCTTATGTATTGAACATTAATGCAAGTAGAGGACCGGATCCTTTAACCTTCTGATTGTGAGTATTTTACAATTTACGAGTGTCCGATATTTCTTCTCATATTGAGAAAAGGCTCTCAAATCTGGAGATAAGCTTTACGAATTTCCTGGCCTGATAGCTGAGAGGAGGTCTGGATCCTTATCTCGGCGCAACCTCAAGTGCCTAAGCGCTGTATATCCTAAAAAAAGCTATGAGAACTATTGCATTTCTACTCTTATCAATGATCACCTTATCTGCTATGTCTCAGACAGGCTTTATTCCTGGCGAAGCAAAACTTGCCTATTGGGAACTTGAAGGAAAGTCTGAAGTTGTGATTGTCTTGCATGGTGGGCCAGGAGTTGAGCATAGTTATTTAAGGCCCGAATTTGACCGGCTCAAGGAAGTAGCGAAAGTTATCTATTATGACCAAAGAGGGTGTGGGAAAAGCGATCAGGGAAGACTTAGTTATTATTACTGGGATCACATGGCTGATTTAGAGCGAGTGATAAAGCATCATGCGAAAGGCAAAAAAGTATTTATCGCTTCATCTTCGTGGGGAAGTCTGTTGGCTTTGATGTATGCCTATAATCATCCGGAAGATATTAAAGGCCTGATTTTATCTGGACTGGTTGACTGGAGAGGGAGAGAATGGCCCCAGTTAAAAACCTACAAATCTGATTATTTGGATAAACATCCCGATTACAAAGGCCCCAAAGTAGGCTTTATACAAATGGAAGAAAACAGAATACGAAGAGAAGTAACTGCCTCGGGAGAAGAGTCTGAATATAAAGAGGAGATCGTGAAACAAGTAACCCATTATTATGGATACAGTACCGATCAGGCAATGGCAAGTTTACAAACAGGTCCTAAAATTGATAGCCTTGCTTCGATTAAGATTCCGACCTTGATTTACAATGGAACTCAGCCTTGCAATTACTTTAGAGCGGTCAATGAGTATGCAGAAATTATCCCAAATTCTGTTTTGATTCATATTAAAGGATCCTGCCATGATCCCTGGTTTTCGAATCCAGAAGCATTTTTTCGTATTGCGAATCAATTTGTAAAGAATAGAAAACGGACCTTAAGAAAACTCAAACGTGAAGGTAAAATAGTCAAAAGAGGCTAGTGGGAAATTTTTCGGCATTCATCAAATGATTGTTAAAAACCAGCATTATTTTGAGCTAAAACAACAAACATGCAATTTAATCTCTTTCAAATCATTCTTCCATTCCTCCTGATAGGTCTTAATACAAACCTTCTATTGCAAACCGATGCATGCAGCCTATGCAAAGAGGTTGAAATTAGTCATCCAAATGAAGCTCGTTTCGCGGAAGGAGAAATCAGCGTCCAGAACGACGGCCCCAGGGAGACCTTCTACATTGAAAGTGCCGCAATCGTTTGGGAAGAAGGAGATCTTTACACTTTGACTTATTTATTGGATACAGGCGATAGTTTTGAGCTTGTGTTTAAAAAATGCAGCGATGATCTGAATTATCACTATCCCAGAGCTTGCCCTGAAAATCAAATTCTGGATGTATATTTCAATGATCAGCCCATGAACTTATGGGATGCTGCGCTATCGCTTCAAGTGAAAAATAAGCAGGCTTTTACTGCTGTGATTAACATACATACCCATCGCTTTGGGGATTGGCATGGAACGGTAGAGGGAATTCCCTTGATTGAGGCATTTTAAAAAGAACCATCAAGCCCGTAATTGAATTTGAAAAAACACTGACAACTTTTCCTCTCTTCATATCGTCTAAGATTTGCTGCTTTTAATCTAGCTGTAAAAGTCAAATAAATCATAAGATTCCTGGCTGAGAATCGAGACTTAACATTCGGCCCAAAAGAAAATACATACAAGCATTATGAACACTCAATTACAGTCCCTATTAAAAGGGCTTGCCCTAAGCCTTTTGCTTATTTTTTCCTCCTGTTCATCCTCTGAAGATCAGCAGAAAGTAGAAAAAAAGAGTAATCCCATTTTGTCAAAGCTAGTCCAGGCAATGCCAGAAGCAGATCTTGGATATCGACATGAAGTAATGATTCTGGGAAGCTTTCATTTCAATCGAGCCAGAGATGGGAGTGATGTTGTAGGCAAACATCATATGGATGTTCGTTCTCCAGAAAATCAAGAAGAGATTGACAAAATAGTTGATAGAATTGCAGAAGATTTCAAGCCTAGCATCATCGCTGTAGAATGGAGACCAGAAAATCAGGCGACTTTCGACTCTCTATATCAGGAGTACAAAGGTGGCGGCTGGGAATTAGGCTTGCATGAGGCATTTCAAATAGGCTTTCGAGTAGCGAAAAAAATGGAGCTAAACCGCATACATTGCATAGATAATCGTCCCCCTCAACCCGAAACAGTTGTGAGTTTGGATGATTGGGATGAATATGCGCGCGAAATGAAACAAGAGGATCTCTGGCATGAATATGATGAACTCAATCAGGCATTTAACTCCTATAATGATGATTTGCAGAATAAATTAGATGTTTGGGAATATCTGAGCTACCTCAATAGTTCGGAATTTGCCAAACGATCCAAACAACTATGGCTGACAGGCCTGGTGAATTTGGGGAATGGAGATCGATTTGTTGGGGCAGATTTGACAGGGCATTGGTACAGAAGAAATACAAGGCTATTTGTCAGTGCCCGTAATCTTGCCCAGTCTAAATCAGAACGAACCCTGATTATTTATGGAAATGCTCATAAATGGATTTTAGATGAATTGTTTGAGGCTTCTCCAGAATTTGAACTTAAGCAGTTATTTTAAAATAATAGCATTACAAATAGGGTAGGGAGGCAATGCGGAAAATTTGGCAATCAAGTGATTGCTAGGCATGGACATAATTTGTTCTTAAATTTGCCCGAATAAATATTTACTCTATTAACACTCACATGAGATACCTAAGCACTTTACTACTATTATTGGCCATAGCCTGTACGTCTACCCAACCAGAATCTAAGGAAGTTTCACAAGAGGAAACGAAAATGGAGGAGTCCTTCGGAGGACTGGCTTTGTATACCTTAAGAGATACCCTGGCTGTAAATCCTAAGGGGGTCTTAAAAACAGTTGCAGATATTGGTTACAAATACATAGAAGCAGCCGGTTATGCAGATGGAAAATTCTACGGAATGACACCGGATGAATTCAAGGCTTATCTTGCTGAAATAGGCCTGGAGCCCGTTAGTTCCCATCACGGAAGTGTGAGCCTGGACAATGTAGATCAAATGATTGCAGATGTAAAGGCAGCCGGATTCACTTATTTTGTAGTTCCAATTCCACCTATGGGCCATTTCAAAGTAAATGGAGACGGAAGTTTGGGTATGAGTGAAGAGGTAGAAGAAATTAATGGCATCCTGAATACCATTGGTGAAAAGTGTAGTGCTGCAGGTCTTGTGATGCTCTACCACAATCATGATATGGAGTTTAAAGAAAATTCCAAAGGCATAGTCCCTATGGACTATTTCATCGAAAATACCAATCCCGAGCATGTAAAGTTCCAATTGGATCTCTACTGGGCCACCAAAGCAGGTGTAGATCCTGTAGCTTATTTTGAGAAGGCTCCTGGAAGGTTTAAATCCTGGCATATGAAGGATATGGATACAGAAGGTAGATTCGCACCTGTTGGTAAAGGAGGAATTGACTTTGCTAAGATTCTGGAAAAGAGAGACTTATCAGGGATGGAGCATTTCTTTGTTGAACAAGACAGAACCTTCGGCATCAGTCCGTTAGAGGCCGTTACAATCAGTCATAAAGCCATAGGCGAGCTGGGAATGAAGTAGCAATGATTTAATAAGTATAAATATATTTGGGCTCAATTATTGAGCCCATTTTTTTTGTGCTAAGCCTATGTAGGCAGAGAGAGTAGGGGAGAACCTTAAATTAATCTCAACGGAATTGAAGCCTCCAGGATGCAGCAATTGCTCTTCTTCTTCCGTCTCTCTACAAACACCTAACTTTTCTGTTATGAGAGCTATATTTCTACTTTCACTGTGCTTGTTTGCAAGCCAGTTATTTGCCCTTTCTCCTGATAAAAAAGCCCCGCTAATTGAGCATTTGCTGGAAGTAAATCAGCGATGGCAGTATGTAGATATTTCGGATGAAAGTTTTTTCGAAGAAGTCAGTTTCCCCAATGATATTGCCCGAATTGCTCAGCATTTAGAAAGTGTCGAAAAGTACCTCAGACAGCAGGAAACCTTTACTCTTTCCCCTGAACAAAAATATAATAGATCAAAGTTATTGGATCTATTGCGTATCTATCAGGAAGCCCAAAAATTTCCAGTAAATCTATACCATAACTACAGGCGCCCTTATTTTATTGATGACTTTGGTACTGCCTGTGCAGTTGGGCATTTGATCCAAAAAAGTGGCCATCAGGATTTTGCTAAGAGGGTTTCTCAGGAAATGAATTATGCCTATCTCTTAGATATGCCTTATCCGGAAATCGGTAAGTGGGCAGAGCAGCATGGATTTAGCAAAGAAGAATTGGCTTTGATTCAACCGGGCTATAGTCCGAATGTAAGCTGGGAAAGTCTGGGTACTGGAGCTGATGGGGAAGTAAGCGCCCTCTATGGAGATGAAGCGAATCAAAGACTTATTCTGGCTGGAAACTTTACTAGCTTGAATGGGATTGCTTGTAATCAGGTAGGCGTTTATGAAAACGGAAATTTTGCCCCACTTGGAAATGGGGTGCAGGGCATCATTAAGGATATCATCAGTTTTGAAGGAAATATATACCTGGGAGGCTTATTCTCAGATTCTTCTAATATTGCCTATTGGGATGGGCAAAACTGGAACCATGAACAGCTAGGAAAAGGTACGGTTTATGATTTGGAAATAGAGGGGAATAGCCTGCTTGCTGCAGGGGATTTTGTTTATCCTTCTGGACAAAGTCAGCCTCCTGATTTTATTGCGAAAAAAGAAAATGGTGTTTGGATAGGGAATGGAAACCTGCCCGGCCCGGCATATTGTATAACTATGCATCAGGGGAGCATATACCTGGGAGGAGATTTTTTGGATGGATTTGCACAATCCTATGTACGCATCCTTAATGGAAATAACTGGCAGCCCGCCACGCATCATTTAGAACGCCTTGATGCTCCTGTACGTAGCCTTGTTTCTGATGGGAACTTCCTATATGCGGGTGGAGATTGTGTAGGGGAAAATGATGAAGCGACATTTTGTTTTGCGCGCCTTGGAAATTCTGGCTGGGAAAGATTGATGGACCATGGCGTCTTAATGGATGGTAGGGGAGTGATCAGTAAATTAATTCTCCATGAGGGAAAGATACTGCTTGCAGGGGATTTCAAGATGGCACCTGTCGTTGGTATTTTTGGTGGTGGGATAGCAAAATTTAGAGATTATCCTGATTATCCTCTGATCGAGCCAATTGCTGATTTAGACTCTACGGTGAAAGCTATTACTAGCGTAAATGGTGAATTGTACGTAGGAGGAGCATTTTTCTCCCAATTTTCTTTCCAACCTGATACCCTTTCATTTTTAGCAAAAACGCCAAATCTGACTTCCATAGATCCTGAGAAATTGGCTTCTATTTCAATCTCACCAAACCCTATGGAGACGCATAGCATTCTTAAAATTGATGCCAAACAGGCAATCGATAGGGTAGAGGCTTATGATGTATCGGGCAAGCGATTTGATCTCTCATATAAAATCAATGGAAACGCTATAGAATTAAATCGAGACCAGATTGCCGCAGGCTTACTGATAATTAAGGTTTGGAGCTATGAAGGAATCCTTGCAATTGGAAAATTATGGGTTAAATAGTTTTACAATTTTACCGCTTTCAGTTAAACGGCTAAAATGGGGGAGCTAATATTATCCTCCTGTAAAGAAGTTTGTCAAATAACCAACAATAATTGGAGATAAAATGCGGATTCCTACCTGCAAGAGCTCTCTTAGAGAACTGTTTACACTATAGGTCTCTTCTAATTTTTCTTGGATTTCCTTCCAATTAATGAGTCTTTCGGCCAATGATTTCTCAGAATCCCGGGAGCTTTTGTTTAAAGGATTAGGGTTCATTTTTGAGATTTGGCGGTTAATTTTCTGCTTAAAATTGAAATAAACAGGGAGGTAAATTATGGCAGCGAAAAAGGAGTAATAAAAAGATAGCAAGTAGACGAAATCCTGAGAAAATGCTTCCTTCTCACTCAGGGCAACTACAATCATTTGCCTATTTATCGCCAGAAAAAAAATCAAAAATGTCAAATAAACCATTATGGTCAGGAAATAGTAATCCAGTTCTTTTCTGAGAGAAAGGCATCGAATTAATAGTCCAGAATTTTCTTTATTCTGATCAAAGTAGTCTCTGTCAAAGGTTTTTTCTAAAGCATAGTTTACAAGGAAAACACCTGCTAGGCATAGACAAACAAACAAAGAAAAAAATATTATTGAACCTGAAAAAACCAGGCGGGGATTATGAAATAACACACCTTTTTCTTCGACTACGTCAGCTATATTCACTCCTGTTCCAAAACTGATTTGGAATAGGATGGGCGAAATTATTAATGCAAGTGTAAAAAAAGCATATGAGATTTTTGAAAACAGGCTTATTTTATACGTATTGGTTAGCTTTGAAAGCTTTTGAATGGTAGTTAAAACTATTGCGAAGGAGAAGGCTGTCAAGATTGAAACAACTAAAATCCAAACGAGAATTTTCGGGTTTTTATTCCAATCAGGGTTGCTCTTCTTTCCTGATTCAGGCGATAATTCTTTAGATGGCCCTGTATTTTCATCACTATCTGCAGATACCATCTCTTGTTTTTCCTTTTCTTCAAGTGTTAGATGGTGGACATCAGACGTAAATAGAGAAACAGACAAGGAAAAACCTATCACAGCTAGAAAAGTAACTAATAGCTGCTTATTAAATATTAACCTACTGTCTGGAATGTTAATGCGAATCTTCATAAAACATGGATTTGAGCATGTCTGAATGGTGATATTTAGACTGTTGCAAAGTATGAAATTATCCAGAAAATAATTATTTTAGGGAGGTATTTAGTTCTTAAAAAGGAAGCAAGTTATCCATAAAAAAAATGACTTCAGGAGCTTAATAGGGGAGTGGTATACTATTTTGAACACCTGAATTTTCCAGATCGATTCCCAGTTCTTCGCTCGCTATGCGTATGATAATCTTCCAGGCCTCAGCCCTGAGCTCTGCATCTTGATGAGCCTGCTGAGTTTCCGCCAGCTTTTTTTGAAGTTCAGCGATGATCGCTTCAGGATCTTTTGAATGAGATTTGTAGGCCATACTCCTGGAGAGTTGATTGTAACGAAGAAAATGCCTTTCGTACCAGCGCTGCCAGTCTCTTAGTAAGTTTACTGATATCTCATGCTGTTTACAAATTTCTGCTTCGCTAGAGAGACCCATACGTAATCTTTCTACGATGCGACGTTTAAAACCAACAGAAAACTCTGTCTCTTGTCGCAAATGCTCCTGGATTCTTTTTAATCGTTTCATTTCAGTTAACATAATGTAGGACTGTCAAGCTATTTTGCGACTAGACATTTTATTCAATAATTTATGTTATGTTAACTTGTGTGTAGTTTGCCTATTCTTTTACCCGGATTCAGGTTTCTACATAAATATTCGTTCAATGTGGAAGTTGCTACCCGTTAAGGCTGGATTGTACCAACATTCAAATCCAGAACGTTTGTATTCATTAACATGAAGCTGCGCCTGATACTTGCTCTTAAATGCTTTAACGATATAAAAAGCACCAGCTCTGGATTGCCCCTTAACTCTGGTTCCTGGATGGTTGATCAACCAAATCATTCCCAGTCCCTGAGGCGCTTTGATTTTATAGCAGGCAATTGAAGAAGGATAAACGGCAAACTGGACAAAGTACATGGAACTAACACTTCTGAAATTACCTGTGAATTCTTGTCCGTTACCTGGGGGAATAGATCTCCATTCAACCTCTCCCCTACTTTGGCCTTCAGAGCATCCGGCACAGCTTTGTCCATATGTAACCGAAATTAGAAAAAAAAGAAATACTAGGCTCGATATTAACCTGCTCATAATCAATGTTTTATATTAAAAAATTGGATTTGAGCTTATTGTTGAGGAGAGAATATTTTTTTTAGGCATTGAAATATAATTATAATCATTCAAATATTTGTCATACTGATCTAATAATTATTTCAGACACATTGTGTATCTGTCAGACTGGATTCCTGTCCTCTGCCATACATTTTTACTAATGGCAAGATATCTTCCTGTCAAAAAATATGATTTGGAAATACTTCCTTTAGCCTCTAAATTGAAGTAGAATTAATCTAAAAACTACTCAATTTTTATGTACATAATTAATGATGGTAAAGAGGAAAACACCTACCAGGCCATAGTAGTTGGTTCGGGTATTAGTGGTGGATGGGCGGCTAAAGAGCTTTCCGAAAAAGGCCTCAAAACCCTTGTTTTGGAGCGTGGTAGAGATGTAAAGCACGGGGACTACCCTACTGCCCATAAAGAAAACTGGGATTTTGAAGGTAGAGGACGTAAGTCTTTGGAAACTTTAAAGCGCCAACCCAAACAAAATCGTACCGGCTATACTACTCACCCTCAGTCCTCGCATTGGTTTGTGGATGACATAGATCATCCTTACAATGAAACCAAACGTTTTGATTGGATGAGGGGCTACCATGTCGGTGGGCGTTCTATTATGTGGGGAAGACATTCTTATCGCTGGAGTGATCTGGATTTTGAAGCAAATGCCAAAGATGGCGTCGCCGTAGATTGGCCGATTCGCTATAAAGACATAGAGCCCTGGTATGATTATGTGGAAACGATTGCCGGGTTGACAGGAAAGAAGGAAGGCCTATCTCAATTGCCAGATGGAAAATTTCTACCAAACTTTGGATTCAATTGCCTAGAATCACAGGTAGCAGAAAGAATAAAAAAGAATTTTGGAGGTCGGGTAATGACCCTGGGGCGTATCGCTCACATAACAGAGAAAAGAGATGTTCATGGGCCAAACAGAGCTAGCTGCGTTAGTAGAAACAGATGTATAAGAGGATGTCCATACGGAGGCTATTTCAGCTCAGTTGCCTCTACCCTACCATTTGCCACAGCTTCTGGCAATATGACGCTTCGTCCTTTCTCTATTGTAACTGAAGTTATCTACGACAAAGACACCAATAAAGCCAAAGGCGTAAGAGTTGTAGATACCGAAACCCTGGAAACCCATGAGTATTTCGCCGACATCGTTTTCCTATGTGCTTCAGCAGTCGCCTCTACCTCTATTCTTCTCAATTCCAAGTCAGACCGTTTCCCGGAGGGCATGGGAAATGATAGCGGAGAATTAGGGCACAATATGATGGACCATCATTTCCGTGTAGGTGCTACCGGAATATCAGATGACTTTGGAGACAAATACTATAAAGGCCGTCGTCCTGGAGGAATTTATCTTCCACGTTTTAGAAATCTTGATAAGTCCAGCAAACAGGATTACCTGCGAGGATTTGGATATCAGGGAGGTGCCAGTCGTTCCAACTGGACGCGATATGTACGTGAGATGAGCAAGTTTGGAGCTGATATGAAAGATGAGCTTATCGTTCCGGGTCCCTGGCAAATGGGACTCAGTGGTTTTGGAGAATGCCTCCCCTACCATGAGAACAAAATGACGCTTGATTATGAGAAGCTTGATAAATTTGGTCAACCTACTGTAACCTTCGATGTTGAGTTCAAGGAGAATGAAATCACGATGAGGGAAGACATGAAAACCTCTGCTGCAGAAATGCTGGAATCTTGTGGCCTGAAAAATGTAGCTACTTACGACAGTATGGGAGCTCCCGGTTTAGGTATTCATGAAATGGGTACTGCTCGCATGGGAAAAGATTCAAAGACCTCAGTATTGAATAAGTGGAACCAGGTACATGGCTGTGAAAATGTCTTCGTAACTGATGGAGCATGTATGACTTCCGCTTCCTGTGTAAATCCTTCATTGACCTATATGGCACTGACAGCACGTGCTGCCGATTATGCAGTCAATGAACTGAAAGCTGGTAATCTTTAATCACCTCATTATCCATAATTATGAATAGAAGAGACGCTATTAGACAAACTGCCCTTCTTATGGGCTATGCAGTTTCAGCCTCTGCTGCTTCTGCAGTAATGGCTGGATGTGAGGTGAGCCAGGAAGCAAGCTGGCAACCCTCTTTCCTGAGCCCGGAACAAGCCAATCTTGTTGCTGAAATTTCAGAAAGAATTGTTCCTCGAACCTCTACTCCCGGAGCAAAGGATGTTTTCGTGGATAGATTTATCGATGTCTTACTCGGAAATTATATGAAACAAGAGGACGTTGATGCCTTTATGGAAGGCCTGACGGACATAGACAAAAGAAGTCAGGATCAACACCAAAAACCTTTTGCCAGTATTCCGGATGCTGACAAAGATGCTATTCTTACAAAGCTCGCTACTGAAGCAGATGAAAAGATGAAAGCTTTGGGACAATTGAACAGAGATTCGAAAATGCCCAAGCACTTTTTCATCGCGGCTAAAGAGCTTGCCCTACTAGGATACTTTAGTTCAGAAAAAGTTGGTAAAGAAGTCTTGAAATGGGATCCGGTTCCGGGTCAGTTTCAAGGCTGTATCCCTCTGTCCGATACCGGAGGAGTCAGTTGGACGATATAAAATAATTGGCAGTAGTTGAGTCATAACTACTGAAAGTTAAATACAAAAAAAGGCCAGCTCCATAGCTGGCCTTTTTTTGCAGCATTTTTACAATGCTTTAATTTTGATATTTCTAAACCAAACGGGATCTCCATGATCCTGGAGAGCTATATGCCCTTTACCCGCTCTGCCATAAGCAGGCCATTGGGTAAATTTACTCTTCTGGTATTGTTCTTCCCATTCAGGGCTATTCAAGCTGTATGCTACTACAAGAGTTCCGTTGAGCCATTGCTCGACATTTCCATCATTCACCACAACTTTCACCTGATTCCACTCCCCGACTGGCTTTACCGTTTCCTCAGAACATGCCTGTAAATCATAGTTGTCCCCTGCTCTATGCATAGGAATTTTCCCATCTGGATGCCCATCATTGTCCAAAATCTGAATCTCTGGCCCTGAATGGTACACCTTCTTTAAAGAATCGGCTTCACTGACATGGAAAAATATGCCGCTATTTCCATTTGGGGAGATTTTCCACTCAAGCTCCAATTCAAAACTTTCGTAGGAATCGCGTGTAACAATATCCCCTCCCCCTTTTCCGCTCAGGGTCATGCTTCCGTCTTCGATTTTCCATAAGTGCGACAGAGTATCTGCCTTGAAATTCCTCCATGCATCCAGAGAGCTTCCATCAAATAGAACCTGGACATGATCAGATACAGTTTCAGAAGGATTTTTCTCTGCAGGAGTCTCTGTCTTTTTTTTGCCCTCTGAACAGCTGATCAGAGAAAGACTAAAAAGGAGAATAAGAAAGGTATTAGTAGTTTTCATTAAGATATTTTTGTGCAAAATATCTTAAGCATAAAGAAAATCAAAACGGGAAACAGAAAGGAGTTATGCTAAACTATTTTTCCAGGAACCCAATGCGGCCCGGACTTTTTCAAACTCAGCTAAAATAAGGTCTAATAATTGATCCACCTCATCGACATCTTCTTGTCGGGCTTTGCTTTCCATTTGTTCACACAGCATTGCAAATGACTCCGCACCCAATTGTGCATTGGAGGATTTTAACGCATGCGCCGAGTCTCTGATTTTTTGCGGATTCTTGCTGTAGACCCCGCTTTTCAGATCATCCAGCAGTTCCGGTGTCGTATCAATTAATGTATCAACCAGATCAACGATCATTTCTGAATCTCCATCCATGAGATCAAATAGAAGATCAAGGGTATCATTATTTAGATATGACTTATGGTCTATAGGTTGGATTAAATCAGACATATGCTTAGTGAGAACGATCGGGTGAAAGATTATCTGTTAGCTTAACACTTCAAATGTAAAAACTTTGAATATCTATTTAAGTCAAAAGTTTAGCCCTTTCTTACAGCTATTAAAGCTTTTATAAAGCATGCATTTTTAAGCTTTGGAATTTCAAAGAGGCAAGATTTAGGTCTCAATTATCTTAAGCTTGACGAGATAAACGTGTAATATTTTTAAGCCTCCTTATAGAAAAAATATTTCTACATGAAATATTTCTTTCATGACAGAAATTATTATCTGGCATGATAAATGATATATATACACCAAATAGAGGCCTTTTTTCTGGAATTTGGATTAAGAAGGAGCAAATAACCTTACACGAATAGAGGGAGATTTAAGAAGGTGGAATTGCCTAAATCTCAATTAGTAAGGGAGAGAAAATTCAGACAATTGGCGAATAAATTAAGCATGGAGTCTATACTTTTATGAGGCATTCAATTTTAAAAGAATGCACAGAACAAAACATGACCCAAAAACCTAGTAGATGGAAATGAATATCCAACGTTACAAAGACGCAGTAACCAGGCTCATTATCGCATACGCTCAGGGCAAAGTAAGCCACAATGGAAAAGGGGCTTGCGCCGTAACTCATATTCTGGGAGGAAGCATGGCATGGATGAATGTCATTCATCCCAGGACTGGTACCATTGACCATCAATTTAAAATCACCAATCCCAAGGAATTTGCCAAAGGATTGGAAATCATAAGCAATTCAGGATTTAGTGTAGAGGAGGTGATTAAACTAGAAGCAGGATTTTCCGGCCGTCAAGCCGATAAGATCGGAGCATTTATGTCAACCTTTGATGATAGCAATGATCCTGATTGTAACCTGGGGATGAACGGAGTACTAGCGGTACTATCCGGTTTAAATCCCCCCATACACCTTGAAAAGGCAGCTGCAACCGTTATGGCATGAGGCCATAGAGGATAGCATTTTTTTATCGCCCTTCAGCTAATTTTAGGAACTATTTTGCACGGATTGAGTTTCTATATAAAGAGCTGAAGGGCATTTTACTTTTTTGCCCCGAGGATAAGTCTTATTTTTGATTTATGGACCATAATCCGATCGACAAGGATAAAATTACCGAAACCCCCTCTACCCTGCCCTACGCCCATCACGTAGGGAGTTCTGTCATTAAGCCCATCGATAAAGGCCGAACCAAAGGCAAAGCCCTGGCTGCAATGGAACAACAAACCCATATGCAGATGGAGCAGATCAAAGAACAGATAGAGTTGTTAGCTACCCAGGCAAAAGCCATTCAGGATCGAATAGAAATTTCAGAAAAGATCTACCTGGCGGATATGGGATTTGAACCCCTGATCTCCCATCTCTATTATCTCTATGAAAGAAATGATGGAAGCTGGGTGTTATCCATGATCGCCCCGCAGGAATGGGGACGCAGCAAGCCTTTTAGCCATTTTGTTTCAGCTGTCCGCTTACTGGCCGACCATACCTGGGAGTTGATTGATCTGGACAATTGATCAATTGTTTTCTAGTAGACTCGTAAGAAGTTTGGGCAAATCTCCTTCATCAAGTTTGTGGAGAAAGGAAGCCAATTCGCCAAAGCCACCCTGTTTGACATATTTGCGAAGTTTCCCTTTGCTGGGATTCGCTGTCCAATCAGGATCTTTCTTTTCCTCAAGTTTTTGGGCTCCAAGGACATTTCGCATGAGGGATTCTTCCTCTTTTACATTTACCATCCAAATAGCAAGATCGCCATTCCGTAGACGTTCAAGCTGCATGACTTCCCATCCTTTACCCTCTTCATCTCGGGTACTTAAATAATAGTATCCTTTATCTTCACTGATTACAAGATTTTTACCTAATTCCTGTTCATCCCACCGATAGTAGCTAAAAAAGATGCTATCTCTTTCTATGATATAAGGAAAACCATTTTCCTCTATAGGCAAGTCTTCGATAAAAATAAGAGAGTCCCTTAACTCAAAGCCTTCTTCCTTTTTCAGGGAATCCAGGTGTAGCTCTACCTCATATTCCTCAAATACAACGAAGCCATCCTGGTGAACATGATAAATGATTTCTTCCCCTATTCCCTGCTCACCTAAAGAAAGATAGTTTCCCTGGAGCTCTGCCGGCATATGGGTTAAAGCTGCTACGCCTTTGGGCTGAGGCTGACTAAAATACAAGCTTTGACAAGAACTAAATAGCATTGCCGAAAGCAATAGAATAAAAAATGCGTGTGACTTTTTCATGTAATATGTTTTTCATCAATCTACGGGAGAGAAAAGGATATCGCTACAGCAGTTTTTTGAATAAAAGGACTTATAAATGAAAGCTATATCTATGAATCCGGTCTTTAAATGATTAAAATCTTTCCAAAAAAGGACTTTAAATATTGTAGTTAATACAAAACTTTATGTACAACTTTGGGGTAAAAGAGAGAAATGCTATTCACGAAACATGGACAAACTAGCTACCATTCTCAATAGTTTATCTTCTGATGAGCAGAAAGAATTCGTTCAATTTCTGCAAAGACAAAAGAAGAAAAAGAACCGCAAGGATCTCGAACTCTGCCAATACTTGATAGAAAATGGCAATGAGAAGGATAAAGACTTATTGGAAAAATTATATCCGGAAAGTTTGAATATGCCTGCCTATCATGCCTTAAGAAAAAGACTGAATAAGCAGTTGATTTCATTCGTTTCGCTCAAACGTACAGAACATGATCCTACTTCTGCATCTACTGTGATGGGGTTGATTTCCCTTTCCCATTACCTCTTTGGCAAAAACCTGGATAGACTGGCCTGGGAGTATAGCAAAAAAGCCGAACGCATTGCTGGCAAGCATGAGCAGTACGAACTCCTCAACAATATTTACAACCTGCAAATAGAACATGCGGATAGTGAATATGCCGATGAGCTCGAATCCATTATTGAGAAAAAAGAAACAAATCGGCAGGTAGCAGATGAGGAAGAACGGGCAAAAATCGCCTATGCCCTTATCAACAAGAAACTGGGAGCACTTAAACTCAGTGGAGATAAAGAAAATATATATGGTCTGATTGAGGAAACCCTTTCAAAATACGGTCTATCGCAGGCACTCAATAAAAACCCACGCCTGCTTTATCGCTTTATGTTTATTACCCGCAAAGCAATTTTGGCCCAAAAAGATTTTCATGCTTTTGAGCCCTATGTGATTGGCATGTACCAAAACCTTTCCAGCAATGAAGGCATTTCATCTCAACATCATGTTTACAAGATTCGCTTGCTTTATATGATTGCCCATGTACTCTATAGGAATAAAAAGTTTGAGTCTTCTGTCTCATATCTGGAATTGATGCACGAGGCAATGTTGGAGTACAAAGGTGCTTATCGCAATCGCTTTTATCCCAAATATGCCATGCTGCTTTCGGCCAATTATATGTTTCTTAATGAAAGCGAAAAAGGCGTTTCTCTTCTCGATGATTTGATCTATAATGCTGGTTTTCAAGTTAACCTGGCTGACAAACTCAATTCCTTGTTTAGTCTGGCTGTCTTTTATTTTTTAAGAGAAGAATACGATAAAACTGTTCGATGCAATTTGGATGTATATCAATCCGATAAATGGTTGGATAAAAAGATGGGGAGAGAATGGACCATGAAAAAATTGTTATGCGAAGCCCTCTTACAGGTTCATCTCAAAAACTATGATTTGGCCCTGAATAAGGTCGCCTATATAGAACAAAATTACCGGGACCTCTTTAATATAAATCAATATAAAAAAGTCCCGGTATATATAAATTTGGTAAAAACACTGATCAGCCAGACCGACAAAAAGGCGCAGATTGAATTCTACCAGAAAGCGCGTGCTTCCTTCGATTTTCTTCCCATGGAAAAAGAAGATTTACAGGAAGTAATCTTTTATGGATGGCTAAAATCCTACCTCACAGGCCAAAAATACTATGACGTTCTCCTCGAGCTGGTAGGTAGAGTAAAAGTTGTTTAAGGGAATGGATATCAATTGATAATACTCCCGAAAAAGATTCCATTCATAAACATTTTGCTGCCGCCATGCCAATATGCGCGGAAATTGGGATTATCTGTTAAGGCAATGATCCTTCCTCCTCCCATACGGGATACGCTTACTGCAGCACTTCCGGACAGACTTTCCAGGTTTCTTTCAGAGATGTAGCCACTTTGAAGCGGATTTTCTGTATAAACAATGGGATGCCTGTAGGGAGTATTGGTCTTTTTGAGGAACAAGCTGGAATTTCTGAACACGCTCATATAAGGTCGGGTATATCCATAAGCTAAAGGATGGGTGATATCCATCTTTACTTGAAATATCGCACCTCCTATCACTTGTGCTCCTCTCTTGTTTTGCATGTCTACATATTCTAAATCGGTTTCTGTTGTATCTCTTGCTGTGCGAATGAATTCAAGATTGCCCATTTGCTGATTTCCCAACCAATTGATGGCTGATTTGTAGGCCAGCACTACTCCTCCGCCGCTGATCCATTGCTTGAGCTTGGCAGCATCCAGTCGACCGTAATTCCCATTCACCATAATAAGGGTATTGTACTTATCCATATCGATTTGAGAAAAGCGATCGGCCTGGATTAAACTCACATCCATATGATATCGCTGGTCTAATAGATGCCAAACTTCTCCTGCTTCATAGGAGCTAACCCCTCCATCAACAAGTAGTGCAATTTTGGGTTTCCGCAAAGGACGAAAACTATTTGACCCTAAACTGATTCCTTCAGTCATACCTGTACCCATTGCATATACGGTTAGCCGATCTTCATCAGCAATAGTTTGCATAATTTGATGAATTTCGTCTGGAGAGAGATCCTGTCCTTCAACCGGAATCAGTATGCTTCCATAATCGAACTCCTGCCCTGCCCTATTGCTGAATTTCTTTGTGGCTACTTTTATTCGTAAACCAGCAGTATGCAATCTGTTCAGGGCTCTGGGGCTGTAATACTCATGCCATTGAAATACATAAGCATAGGCTGATTTTCCACCCAATAACTCTCCTTTAGGCTTTTCTTCCGGATTAAAAGGATCACCCAATAGGCTGGATTTCATTTGCTTTTGATCCAGCTCATCATAAAGCAGGTTAAAGGCCAGTGGCATGGTCCAGGCTGATACATCATAAAAAAGGCTATCTGTGAAAGTAGTTCGTTGCTCGAAAATGGCCTTGATCAGTCGGTATTGGCGCTGATTTAAGGGAATAATGAAGCCACTTTCTTTTGCGTAGCTGTGTCCATTAGTCTCTAGATCAGAAGCCAGATGATAAATATCAATATCATGTTGCTCGAGGATCTTTACGAAATTATGGGTACGACTACGGTCTTCTTCTGCGGCGAAGACCAGGGCTTTTACAGGATCTTTGGCTGCTTCTTTGAGTGCAGAGCTAAAGAAGTCTCTTTGAAAGCTAAGAAGTTCATTTCGAAGCTCATAAGTGCCTTGGAGGGTAGAAAGGCTGGTCGTAAAATGATTTCTTATGGTAAAAGGAAAGTCTAGCCTTCCATGGATAGTTTCCTGCGAATGTCCCCTACTCGATGCCTGCTCAAAAAGAATCCCAATCGATCCATTTACGTCTGGATAGGTCGAGCCTTTGCCATAATAAAAATCATCAAAGCCTTCTTTGGTATAATACAGCGATCCAATTTTATCTAATGCTTTTCCGTGATACTCAGCAACCTTTCCTGTCAAGTCAAATACCTTCTCTGGCGTACGGGGATTGTTACGGGAAGGAACACCAGGCATGAAAAAGAAGCTGGCATTTGAGCCCATTTCATGATGGTCTGTCAACCAGTTCGGTTTCCATTTATGAAACTGAGCCACACGAGCGCGGGATTCGGGATGTTGCAATAAGAGCCAGTCTCGGTTCAGGTCAAACCAATAATGATTGGTTCTCCCTCTGGGCCAGGCTTCATTGTGTTCGCGACTTTGGGGGTCAGCATTTACAACATTGATCCCTTTATGACTATTTACCCAGGTGGAGAATCTATGGAGACCATCAGGATTATAGCTAGGGTCAAGAATAATGACAGAATTTTCCATCATATTTTCTATTTGCTCTCCTTGAGCCGCCGCCAAATAATAGGCAACCATCATGGAGGCATTGGAACCACTGGCCTCGTTTCCATGAATACTATATCCCATGTATAGTACCATGGGAACTTCTTCACTTTTTAAGTTTTTGGATTTAATGGGATCTGTATTTGCCAGATGCTTAAGCCGGATACTTTCCAGATCCTTATGGTTTTCCGGAGAGGTAAAGATAAGATTGAGTAAAGGCCTGTTTTCATAGGTCCTCCCGATCTCCTCAAGTTTGATTCGGTCTGAAGCTGCCGCTAAAGTCCTCATGTAAAATTGCAATTGGTCATGACTGACATGCCATTCTCCCACCTCATAGCCCAGGACTTCTGAAGGACTGGGGATGCCTTCATCATATGTGATATCCTGTGGAAGAAAATACTCTTTACCGACTTTATTTTGGGCAAAAAGGGAAGACAGACCCAATAGGGTCATTAGTAGTAGGCAACTGATCCGTAATTTCATAGCAAATGTGTTCTTTAGCCTATGAAATTAGCAATCTTTCGGGACTTATTCTTCGATCTTTGGAATAGGTGACCCATGTGGATCCTTTTCAGGATATCCCAATTCCTTGGCCAAAGCTTCCACCAAAGCCTCTGTAAGGATATGCTCGTATTTTTCTGCTTCGAGGTGAATTTGATCTGCATTCAGGCCCATCATTTCTACCTGATAGGTTTCCCAGAGTCTGTGTGCACGAATCAGTTCATATCCCCTTCGCACCCCATGTTCACTTAGCTCTATTTCTTTTCCTTTGAAGGCTAAAAAGCCCTTTCGTTCCAGGTGCTTGAGCAAAGTTCCTACCTGCTGTTCACTCAAACCAAGATCAGCAGCTATCCGTCCTGGATTTGCTCCACTTTCTTCTTGCAATTTCAGGGCTTGTTTTAATACATCTTCTCGCAGAATCTGTCTTCTCATCTCCCTGCGCTTCAGGTATATACTTACCAGACCTCTTTTCGGAGAGAAAAAGACAGCCAACAGATAAAAGAGGGTAGCCGTTACCGTCATGGCAGGTCCGGGAGTGGTTTCAAAAACGATGGCCAACATCAGCCCTAGAATACTGGATAATAAACCGACCACAGCTGCTATCACCAACATTCTATCCAGTCGATAGGTCAGCAAATAGGCCGTGGAGGCTGGTGTAATCAGCATTGCCACCACCAGAATTACACCCACGGATTGTAAAGATGCTACAACTGCGAAAGAGAGTAAAAGCATCAGGAAATAATGCATAGTACTCACCGAAATCCCCAAAGTCTGGGCAATTACAGATTCGAAGGTTGTAATGAAAAAGTATCGATAAAAAGCGATCACACAAATCAGGGTAAAGCCCAGGACCAGAGCGGTCATTATCAGGTCCTGATTAGAAATGCCGAGGACATTTCCGAAGAGGAAATCCTTGAGATCAAGGTGAACGCCTTCCTGATGGGTCAGCCAGGAAATTCCCATTACCCCCAGGGCAAACATGGAGGTAAATACAATTCCTATGGCCGCATCTTCCTGGGTTTTTACATTTCGCTGTATCCAGGTGATCATAATGGCAGCCATCAAGCCGGCGATAACAGATCCTGTAAAGAAACCCAGCACACTATATCCTGCAATTAAATAACCCACAACTACACCTGGCAGGATGGCATGTGAAAGGGCGTCTCCGATGAGAGACATATTCCGCAAAACAATAAAGCAGCCCAAAATCCCACACATTACCCCTACCATAGAAGAGGCAATCAGGGCTCGTATGGCAAACTCATACTGAAATATTTCGATGATCTTTTCCATTTCTCTGCTCCTGCTTATTGACGTTGATTTTCTGTTTGTTGAAGAATAGTCAGGCGACCTCCATAGGTCTTTTTGATGTTTTCATCTGTAAAGACTTCTTCTGTATCGCCAAAGGCTACCAGACGTTGATTGATCATGATGACTTTATCAAAGTATTCGTTGACTTTCGCCAAATCATGGTGGATGATAACTACCAGCTTGCCTTCTTTTGCAAGATTCTTTACAATTTCAATGATCTTGGCTTCCGTGGTTATATCAACTCCTACAAAAGGTTCGTCGAATAGGTATATCTCAGCATCCTGACAAAGAGCTCTGGCTATAAAGGCTCGTTGTTGTTGACCTCCGCTTAATTCACCGATCTGCTTGGGAGCCAAATCTTCTATCCCCATCATCCGAAGGGATTCTTTGGCTACTTCATGATCTTCACGAGAAAGGCGTTCAAAGACTTTGCGATGAGGATACCTTCCCATGAGGACGATATCAAAAACAGTAGCCGGAAAACTCCAGTCAATTTCTTCTTTTTGGGGAATGTAGGAAATGAACTTTTGCACACTTTCCACCTCCTCTCCATGTATGCTAATAGATCCTGAATCAGTAGGAATAAGCCCTAAGATAGACTTGAACATGGTCGATTTTCCCGATCCATTTCCTCCTAGCAAACCGTATACATATCCAGGCTCCAGTGTCAAATGAATGTTGGAAAGAACGGATTTACGATCATAAGAAACACTCAAACCTGAAATATCAATCTTGTAGTTTTCCCATTTCAAATCTTCTCGGGAAGGGATTCTCAATTTTACCACAACTACTACAAAAGACAGGGCAAAAATCCCCAGAATAACAAAAAGGAAATTGTAATCTTCTTCTGCTTCTTTGGTTCCACTTAGGCGGGCAAGTCCATCCAGAATCAGGCGGGTATTTTGCCGCAACATTTTCACATAGGTATCTGCCCCGCTTTCTTCATCTCCCAGCGAATCCGCAAAGAGTTTTCCTCCTATCCTGATTCCCAAATCACTGGCTCTTTGCTCCATGATCTCAGGATTTATTGTTGACTCAATAAAAATGGCTGGGATATCATTTTCTTTCACCTGTTCAGACAGATGTGCCAAATCTTCCAGGGTGGGCTCTGCATCCGTACTGGTTCCCATGGCAGATACCACTTCCAAACCATAGGCGTTTCCGTAATAACGAAAGGCATCATGAGAAGTAACCAATACTCTTTTCTTGGCAGGGATTTGTGCGATTTGTTCTTTTATCTCTACATCCAATGCAAGCAGTATAGCTTTATATGCTGCGTGCTGCGACTCAAAGTAATCCTGATCAGTTGGCTGAGATTCGATTAGTGCCCGGAGAATATTATCTGTATAGATGATTCCGTTCTTTACATCCATCCAGGCATGAGGATCCAGGGCATCCTCATAAACGACTGATTTGATGGGGATGATCCCTTCAGTCAAAGTATAAATCTTGGCACGGGTTCCGGAATTCTCAATCAACTCATCCAGCCAGCCTTCAAGGGTAAGCCCATTTCTCAGAATCACATCTGCTTCGGCTATCTTTTTAGCATCTCCCGGAATGGGGTCATATAAATGAGGATCTCCACCTGTGGGCATGAGAGAAATAACATCTGCTTTATCCCCGGCAATGTTTTTTGCGAGGTCCGCCAGAAAAGTAGTTGTTGCAACTACTTTCATCTTGGGTATTTGTGCTTTCCCAATCAGGCAAAGACAGATACTCAGGCATAACAGGAGGTATAGTTTTTTCATATAGGGTCCGTTGTTCGAAACAAAGTAAAAGTATTTTTTTAAAATTCCCTAATTTTATTTTTAGCCTTGCCTAAAAATATAAACTAAATCAAAAAAATAGCCGCTCAAGTGATTGAGCGGCTATTTTCGAAGGAATACCTTTACAGTTTAAATCCCTTTTTGTTGAATTGTTTTTGTTGCCTTTCCTTCATGTACTCTCCATGCTTGGGATGATTGCAGTTTTTGCGAGGATCGCCTTTAAGCATCGCACAGGCGGGTGCAAATAATCCAAGGATAAAAGCTATGGATAAACCGAGGAGTATAGTTTTTCTTTTATTCATTTTTGTAATCATTTCAGGTTCGTAAATAAAATTACATGAAAAAGATCAAAATTACCATTCCATTTTGCCTTAAATCTCTCAGCCTCAGAAGACTGCTGTAAAAAGCAAAAAGGGAGCAGCACTGCTACTCCCCTTTTAAGTTCTTTCTAGTTTTTAGCTTAGTTCAATTCCAAAGAAATTCTCTTACGAATTTCTGATACACTTTGCTTAAAGTATTTATCCGTTGCAACAAGGTCATTTACTGTTTGCAGAGCATGGATTACTGTAGAATGGTCTCTTCCTCCAAAATGAATGCCGATCGATTTCAGAGAGTGGCGGGTCATCTCTTTAGCGAAGAACATGGCTATCTGTCTGGCCTGAACAATGTCCCTTTTACGGGTCTTGGCTTTCATTTGCTCAACTTCAATTGACAGATGTTCTCCAACGATTTCCTGAATGGATTCTATGGTGATCTCTCTGCTCACACTTTCTACAAAGTTTTGGAGCATTGATCTAGCGAGTTCGATGTCAACCTCTCTTCTATTGAGAGAGCTTTGTGCAAGTAGACTGATCAGGGCACCTTCCAATTCGCGGATATTCGAGCTAATGTTGTGTGCTATGTATTCAACAACCTCTGCAGGAAGTTGGATACCATTCTGATACATCTTGCTTTGTAAGATCTGTTTGCGGGTTTGATAATCAGGTACCTGAAGACTGGTGTTTAGGCCCCACTTAAATCTGGAGAGAAGTCTCTCTTCGATTCCTTCAATTTCATTAGGGGGTCTATCGGAAGCCAAAACGATTTGTTTTCCGGATTGGCGCAAGTGGTTGAAAACGTGGAAGAAGTTTTCCTGTGTCTTCTCTTTACCTGAAAGGAACTGGATATCATCTACCAATAGGACATCGATCATTTGGTAGAAATTCATGAAATCATTTACAGTTCCTTTTCTGACAGCCTCGATAAACTGATTGATAAAACGTTCGGAGGATACATACAGAACGGCCTTTCTTGGAAAGTTACTTTTTATCTCATTTCCAATAGCCTGTAGCAAGTGAGTTTTTCCCAGCCCTACACCACTAAATATAAAGAGTGGATTGTAAGCGGTAATGCCGGGCTTGTTTGCTACTGCATATCCTGCAGCACGAGCAAGACGGTTGCAATCACCTTCAATGAATGTCTCAAATGTATAATTGGCATTCAAATTTGACTCTACCTCGAACTTTCGAATGCCTGGAATTACAAAGGGATTCGGAACGGGACGATTTACATTCAAAGGATTACTAAGTGATTTATTAGTAGTAGAGGATGAGTTGTGGGATGCGGTTGGCATCCGAATGGTTGAAGCAGATTGCGAAACGCTGTTTTCAATGACAATGGAATATTCCAGCCTGCCCTCAGCACCGAGTGTTTGGTGAATGGCTCTCTTGAGCATCCCAAGGTAATGCTCTTCCAACCATTCATAGAAGAATTGACTTGGCACTTCTATAGTCAAAACACTGTTTTCGATTCTAATCGGTTTGATCGGCTTGAACCAGGTTTCGAAGCTTTGCGGTGCGATTTCTTCTTGAATAATTCGCAGACACTCATTCCATATGTCAACGTGTGTAGTTGTCATGCGAGATTTTGCTAAATCTTTTTGTTTACTTGATTAAAAACGCTAATAAGTCAATATTCTTGCCTTGGACGTAAGGTTAAAACTCAGAAAAATAAACGTAAAAAAAAACTTGACTTATATGTTTTTTAGGCAGAATTCTCGAAATATATGTATTTAATTGAATACCAAGCTTTTATCCAAAAAACGCGATTTTTAGCGATTTTGAAGGGTTTTTAAACATACATTAAAAATATAAATCTGCTCCAATTCTACATACAACTCATTGTTTGTCAACAACTTATATCCTTGTTTCAATTTCTCGTAACATCTTCCATCCATTCAGAATAAAAATATACGACAGATCGTACTAGTTCTTTGAGGAATCATTAATTCTCATTTTTTCGGGAAATTAGAACAGTCACTTAGCAAGTGACCGGGCAACAAACGGGTAGTACCTTGCTAAAAAAAATCGCAAAGATTTCGTTTTGCTAAGAAAAGAGGCTATTGGCATCATTTTTTATCACAAAAATGGCTTTTTGTGTAGGCGATACTTCCATACTTAGCCATTTATTGAGGATCCTTTTGCTTAATTCCAGGGCAGAATCCTCCCTGCCCAGCTCCTTTGCACTAGTATGTATAATGCTCAAAATCTCCTCTTTGGCATTAACCAGGCTAGCCCAGGCCTGATTATTCATATACAACTGCTGGCTGAGATTGTGCTCATATTCAGTCCGGATCTCATGGACTAACTCTTGATGATATAGACTTACCTGTTTATCCAAAGGATGAATGCGTATCAACAAATTTTCAGGATTGATCCTCTCCAAAAAAAGTATTGCTCTCTCATAAGCATTTAATTTCAAAGGTATCCTTTCCTTTACCAATTCGGTTTTCATGCGAGCGCTGCTCAAGTCCCTATCCTGTTGTAAGTAGGAGTCTCGCATGAAACGAACAGTTAATAAGACTAAAAGTGCAGGTACTACGTATTTTAATACATCAGCTATCAATTCTACCGAATCCATACAAGTTCTGTTTATATTTGTTTAAAATTAGAAGATAATGAGGTTTTTGACTATTGTGATGGCGATTATTTTTCTTGCCTTTTCCTGTAAGGACAAATCTACCTCTCCCTTAAGGAAAAGAAAAGCCAATAAAATTCTTTTAGGCGCAAGGAAATCAGATAGTATCACCTGGAAATTAGTCAAAACCTATGACCCTTATAATAAAGGATATACTATCCTGAAAGATTCTACGAACTATAGATACCTTCGGTTGATGGGAGATGGGTCCTTCAATGAGTTTGATGCTGAAAATAAAAGCAGAGGCAAGTGGTATTTAAATAAAGAAAAAAGTAAGCTCGGCTTTATCTACGAAAATAGAAATGGGATAGAAATAAATGAGGACCTCCAGAATCTCTTCTTTCGTTATCACATTGATACTATTTATAAAGATACCCTGATTCTTAGTATTCAGGGAAGACATGGTATGGTAAGACAATATTACCAACTCCCCCACCCGCTCTTTCCATTAGATTCATTGAGCAGCGACACCCTATTTCTCCCGGAAGTAGTTCAGGACTCGAGCCTTAATGATTCTTTACAAAATCTTGAAAAGCATTGATGACTGGAAGACGAAGAAATCGCTTGCGCCTTGATGAATATTTCCAGGGAATTATTCGTGGAGACAGAGTTATCCTGGGCCGAGCCATTACCCTGATCGAAAGTGAATTAAAGACTGACAGGCAAATGGCCCGAGCTTTATTGGATAAATGTATGCCTTATACAGGCAATGCCTATCGAATAGGGATTACTGGTGTGCCAGGAGTTGGAAAAAGTACCTTCATCGATGCGTTTGGTGAATATTTAATTGAAAAGGGCAATAAGGTTGCAGTCCTGGCAGTAGATCCATCCAGTGCACAATCCGGAGGAAGTATTCTAGGAGATAAGACCCGCATGCAATTCCTTTCCCAAAACCCCAAAGCTTTCGTCAGACCTTCTCCCAATAGCGGTACCCTCGGTGGAGTTACCAGAAAAAGCCGTGAGTCCCTCCTGCTTTGTGAAGCTTCTGGCTATGAAATGATTTTGGTTGAAACCGTGGGAGTCGGACAGTCGGAATTGGCGGTAAAAGAAATGACCGATTTCTTTCTCTTACTCATGCTGCCAAATGCAGGAGATGAACTACAAGGCATTAAGCGGGGAATCATGGAAATGGCCGATGCCATTTTTGTTAATAAGGCAGATGGTGATTTTCAGGAAGCAGCCCAAAGAGCCAAAACCCGATATTCTCAGGCAATGAGGCTCATGCATAGCAACCGATCGACCCTGGTTCCGGTAATGACCGGATCAGGTCTTCATAAAACGGGTTTAGATATCTGCCTGAATCACCTCCAACAATTTAGAGAGCAAGAGCTAAAAAGTGGAGGATGGTCAAATAGAAGGAAAGGTCAAGCCAAAAAATGGCTCAAGGACAGGATAGAAAATTATATCCTGGATAGCTTCTGGGAAGATCCGCAAATGCGGAACGCCCTGACTGAGGCAGAAAAATCTTTAGATAATTTTGACCGCTCACCTGATAGTCTGGCAGAGGAAATCATCTCACGTTGGAGAGAAAAATAAAAATGGGAACATTGCTGCTCCCATATTATTTCATTTTCACAGTTAACTAAAGAGTAAATACCTAGTATTCGTCTTCGTTAAAAAGGAAGTCGTCTTTCGTGGGATAATCTGGCCAAATCTCCTCTATATTTTCATATTGGATATTTTCCTCTTCAAGGTCTTGCAGATTTTCCACCACCTCCATCGGTGCGCCAGAGCGTAAGGCATAGTCAATCAACTCATCGCGAGTCGCTGGCCAAGGCGCATCTTCCAAATATACGGCTAATTCGAGTGTCCAATACATAGTGCTTCGCTGTTAAAAAATTGTCGCAAAGATATTAGAAATAAATTAATAGTCAATACTTTATCTGAGCTTAACTGAAATAGTTTACTCAACGTAATTTCCTTAATATTAATATAAATATTTTCACAGAATAAAAAGGCTTTTTTTTAAGAATTTCTCTACAAAGTAAACCTTATTATCTTCAATAGATCGTCCCTATACTTAGAGAATTAAGCTTTCTGATCTATATTTACTGTCTGAACGCACAGATCAATACTTTGTTGGAAATATCAGTAGTTTTTTTTACAAAATATTTCCTGGCTCATTTAAATCCATAAATAATAGTAAATGGCATTTCTAAATCCTGCGGTATTATGGGGACTACTGGCTCTGTCCGTTCCGATTATTGTTCATTTTTTCAACCTCCAAAGACCCAAAGAAGTACTTTTTAGTAATGTTTCCTTTGTAAAAGAGGTCAAGAAAACTGTGGTCCGCAGGGTGAAATTCAAACAATGGCTATTACTTCTGGCGCGACTTCTTGCTTTGTTGTTTTTAGTTTTTGCTTTTGCAAATCCGGTTATCAAGGAGCAAGGTTCTTCAATTGCACAGGGAAATCGTTCCGTTTCTATAGTTATAGACAATTCCTATAGTATGAATGCCAGTAATGAAAAGGGAGCCTTTTTTCCGCAGGCACTTTCTCTGGCCAGAAATATTATCAGAAACTATTCGGAAGACGATGAATTTCAGGTTATGACCAGCTCAAACCTGATTCTTAATGGAAACTTCCTCTCACAACAGGAAGCTACCGATGACCTTAAGAGCTTGAAAATCCAACAAAGTATCAGAAGCCATGGAGAAATTCTGGCTTTCCAGAAAGAGATATTTGCCCGGTCTTCTAATTCTGCTCAGGTCCTTTACTTCTTGAGTGATTTTCAGGAATCTACAGTTCTTACTGATAGTCAGAAGATTATAGCTCCGGATAGCAATCTCCAGGTTTATTATCTTCCCTTAGCCACTCGGGAGCAAAGCAATGTATATGTAAAATCTCACAATATAGATTCCCGGATCATTGAAAAGGATGCCCCGGTAAACATGACTATGTCCCTCGTAAATGATGGAAATCAGGACCTGAGAGATTTGAGTGTTCGCATTATGGTAGAAGGAAAAGTTGCGGGTATAAACAGCAAAGACCTGGCTGCAGATCAAAGCGAAGAACTGGAGATGAATTTTACCCCGGAAAAAAGCGGCTGGTTGGGAGCTTATATAGAACTGGATGACAATCCTATTGATTTCGATAATAAGAGGTTCTTCTCTGTTTACGTACCTGATAAAGAGAAGGTATTGATTGCCGAAGGGGAAAGATCCGAGAGCATTCGGATTTTATACGAATCACTTTTCTCCCAATTCGATACGGAATTTGTTTCTGCCAGAAATCTTTCAACAACCAACCTGACTAACTATCGTTCTCTGGTTCTATTGGGAGTTACGGATATAAGTTCAGGATTGGCTAACCGCCTGAGAGACTTTTTGGACCAGGGGAATAGCTTGATGTTTTTTCCCGGAAAGAATACCCGCATCAATAGCATCAACACTTTCTACCAGCAATTGGGAATAGGGACATTTGAGCCGGCAAAAGAAATTGAGGCAGGGGTCCCAGCCAATCAGGTTGAACTCTTGCACCCTATATTCGAAGGAATATTCACACGAGATCAGAAAAATCGGCAATTTGATGCTCCTCAGGTATTTAAATACTACCCACTTCGCCTCAGAAATGGATTGATTCAGAATAGAATCCTTTCCTTGGAAAATCAGGAACCCATACTGGTAGAATCTGAAGTTCTCAAAGGTCGGGTATTTACTTTTAGCATTTTCCCCTCTGACGAATGGAGTGATTTACATGTCAAAACCATTTTCACCCCTCTTCTTTTCAGGTCTACCCAGATCATGAATCAATCTCAACGGGTTCAATCCAGTCAGGAAATTGGGTTTTATGAACCGAAGTTTATCCGTACAGAAAAGAGATCCAACATTAGCCTGATAGGGTCAGACAGTATTCCGGTTAGCCCGGACCAGATTCAAAAAGCCGGAGGAATCACCCTGGTTTTTGATAATATGGAACTTAAAGAAGGGATTTATGACATTGTTCAGGAAGGAGAATTGATAGAAAAGATTGCTTTTAATATCTCGGACCTGGAATCTCAATTGACATTCCTTAGAGGAAATCGACTGGAAGATCGTTTAAATTCGGCTGGTTTAGGGGAAATAGAAATTGTTGAACCTGATTTAGCTCAATTGGAAAGTCAGATAAAAAGTGAAAGAGAAGGTGTGCCTTTATGGAAATATTTCATCATTGCGGCGCTTGCTTTTTTCTTAATTGAAATTCTCCTTTTGCAAATGAGAGAAAGCTAAGCGAAATTGCAGGAATTTTCGTCTAAAGCGCTTAACTCATCTATTTTATGAAGTCTTTTCTCCTCCAACAAGTCAGGTTGTTAGCCCCTGGGAGTAAATTTCACAAGAAGAAGGTAGATATCCTGATCGAATCCGGAAAGATTAAAGAAATAGACAAGTCTATACAGCTCAAACATTCTAAAGGAGTAGAAGTCATAGAGGAAAAAGGAGCCTATGTTTCTCCGGGCTGGTTTGACATGCAAGTCCACCTTTCTGACCCTGGATTTGAGTACAAAGAAACTTTTACTGAATTAAATAAAGCAGCGATTCGTGGAGGATTTACCGGATTGCTTTGCTACCCAAATACGGATCCCGTAGTAGATAATAGCCAGGTATTACGTTCTCTGATTCAGCAAACCGACCAACTGCCGGTTGATTTTTATTTCACCGGTGCTCTTTCGCAAGGAGTTCATGGAAAAGATCTGGCAGAAGTGTTTGAGATGCATAATGCCGGAGCTCTGGCTTTTACAGATGGATCGCATCCTGTACAGGATTCTGGCTTATTGCTGAGAGCTTTGCAATACACACGTTCATTTAGTGGCCTCATCATAGATTGCCCTATGGATATGAGCCTAAATGGAAGCGGCCAAATGCATGAGGGGCCCATTTCAACTCAATTGGGAATGAAAGGGATTCCTTCTCTATCCGAGACAATTGCCCTAAGCCGTCAATTACAACTTTTGGATTACTCACCCAGTCGTTTTCATGTACAACCGCTGAGTACGCCTGAAGCTGCTAATATGATAGGCTCTGCCAAACGTAAACATGAGGGTTTGAGTGTAGGAACATCAATTCAATACCTCTGCATGAGCGATGAGGAACTATTGAGTTTTGATCCCAATTATAAACTTTTCCCTCCATTAAGGTCCAGAAAAGATGTAAAAGCCTTGCAGAAGGCTCTTCAAAAAGGCACTATTGATGTTTTAACCTCTGCACACCAAGCCCAGGGAATGGAAGAAAAAAATCTACAGTTTGAACAGGCTGAGCCAGGTATGTTGAGCCTCCAGAGTTTTTTCTCTCTGGCCAATGAGCACTTGATAGAATCAGGCCTTATAGATCTTGAAAAATGGATTGAACTTGTCAGCCTGAGACCCAGACAAATTTTGGATATTCCCTTTCCACAATTGACAGAAGGAGAGTCAGCAAATCTTACGATCTTTCATCCGAAAAAAGAGTGGGAATTTACCAAAAATCAAATTCCGTCCAGAGCCAAAAATAGTCCCTTGATTGGGCGCAAAATGAAGGGTAAAGTTCTCGGCGTAATCAAAGGAAATCGCTACTTTTCCCTAAGTTAGTTTGGCAAATAAAGAATATGTAACTTGGCCGCCTGAAAAAAATAAAGCAGAAATGAACGTTTCTCTTAGCACGATAGCAGCCTTACTTCAAGCGGAAGTAATAGGGAATCCTGACAAGGAAATAAGCACCCTATCCAAGATTGAAGAAGCTGGTCCGGGGAGCATTAGCTTTTTGGCCAATATGAAGTATAAAAAGTACCTCAACAGTACTCAGGCCTCTGCTCTCCTTGTAGCTAGAGATTTCGAAGCAGAAGGAGACTACACCCCTACCCTGCTAAAAGTTGACGATCCATATTCTGCCTTCAGTAAGCTTCTTGAAGAAGCACAAAAGGTCTTACTAGCTCAAAAAAACGGGATAGAAGAACCGAGTTTTATCGATTCCTCTGCCGAAATTGGTGAAGGAGCCTATATTGGAGCTTTTTCCTACATAGGTGCTGAGGTAAAAATCGGGAATAATGTGAAGATTTTTCCGGGCTGCTATGTAGGAGACTATTCAGAAATTGATGACAATACCCTATTGTATCCGCAGGTAGTTATATACCCTCAGTCAAAAATTGGCAAGGGATGTATCCTGCATGCAGGCTGTCGTATAGGAAGTGATGGCTTCGGATTTGCTCCACAAGCGGACGGAAGCTTTAAAAAAATTCATCATATAGGCAACGTAATCCTTGAGGATGGAGTTGAAATAGGTTCTAATACCTGTATAGATAGAGCGACAACTGGAAGTACGCGGATTACCAAAGGTGCCAAGCTTGACAACCTGGTACAGATCGCCCACAATGTAGAAGTGGGAAATCATACGGCAATAGCTGCTCAATCAGGAATATCAGGAAGCACTAAATTGGGTGCTAACATCTTGATTGGAGGACAGGTAGGGATCGTAGGACACCTGAATATAGCCGATCGAACAAAGATCGATGCTCAGTCAGGGGTAAACCGATCCATTAAAGAAGAAGGCCAGGCGTTCAGGGGATCACCTATTCAACCCTTTAGAGATCAATTGAGATCCGAATTGTTTTTCAGAAAACTGAAAAGCATGGACGAAAGGATAGAAGCACTTGAAAACGAATTAAAGAACAGATCTTGAGATCGAAATGGAGATGGAAAAACAACACACAATTAAATCTGCGACATCGATAAGTGGTAAGGGCCTTCATACGGGAGTGCCAGTAACGATGACTTTTCATCCGGCTGAGCCTGATCATGGAATAATTTTCCGAAGAACAGACATCGAGGGGCAACCTTTGGTCCATGCTGATGTCGATTTAGTTGTGGATACTTCAAGAGGGACTACCCTAAAGGAAAATGGAGCGAAAGTTCATACCGTAGAGCATGTAATGGCTGCTCTTATGGGATTGGGGATAGACAATGCCCTGATCGACCTGGATGGACCAGAACCTCCTATTATGGATGGAAGCTCTCGGGAGTTTATTGAGAAATTGCTGGAAACAGGATTGGATGAACAAGATGCTGAACGTATCTATTTTGAGATTGATGAATCTATTACCTACAGCGATGAGGCGAATGATATAACGTTGGCAGCTTTTCCTGCCAGGTCTTTCGAGCTGAATACTTTCATCGATTTTGGATCCAAGGCGATCGAAGCTCAGCATGCAAACATGAAGTCCATTTCTCAGTTTAAAGAGGAGTTCTCAAGTGCCCGAACTTTCTGTTTTGTCCACGAACTGGAAGCCTTACATCAGGCAGGTTTAATAAAGGGAGGGAGTTTGGATAGTGCAGTTGTAATAATGGACAAAGACGAGGAGGAAGAAGAAATAAGAAAGTTACAAAATATTTTTGGGGTAAGTGATGTAGAAATAAAGGCTGGGATTTTAAATAAAAATGGGTTTAGATTTCCAAATGAACCTGCCCGACACAAGTTATTGGATCTATTGGGGGATCTGGCGCTTGTAGGCATGCCTTTGAAGGGAAAAATCATCGCTTCTCGGCCCGGACACAAATCAAATGTAGAATTAGCGAAAAAAATTAAATCTAAAATTAAACAACAACGTATAGCTAATAAGTTCTCTAAAGGAAAAGGAGGGAAACCCGGGGTGATTTTTGACATCAATGCGATTCATGAAATACTACCTCATAGATATCCCTTCCTGCTGGTAGATAAGGTTACAGATTTTACAGAAAGTACGATCAGGGGAGTTAAGAATGTAACATTCAATGAACCTTTTTTCCAAGGTCACTTCCCCGGAAACCCGATCATGCCAGGCGTACTACAAGTTGAGGCGATGGGACAATTAGGAGGGATACTACTGCTCAACACGATAGACAATCCCAAATCAATTTGGGTTTATTTTGTAGCAATTGACAACGTTCGTTTCAAAAAACCAGTTATTCCAGGTGATACCCTAATTTTAGAATTGGAAATGACGGCACTTCGTAGGAGTATATGTAAAATGAGTGGAAAAGCCTATGTAGATGGGCAGCTCGTCTCCTCCGCAGATTTAGTTGCGAGCGTTGTACCAAAAGACAAACTATGACTATAAAGCATCCTGACCAAGACACCGCCCAAGTATTCCTCAGCCCAAAGGCAAAAATCCATGAAAGCGTTCAATTTGGTCCATTTAGTATTATCCATGAAGATGTTGAGATCGGTGAGGGGTCCAAAATAGGTAGCAATGTTGTAATTCATCCCGGTGTAAGTATTGGAAAAAATGTAAATATTTCCTCTGGGACAGTTATTTCGCCAGAAATCCGCGACCTGGAATTCTGGAACAAAGAACAGGCATCTACCAGCCTGAATCCAAAAATCAGCATTCACGACAATGTGCATATCGAACCTTCTGTTACGATCAGAGGGGGCGTCAGTATTCAGGAAGGATGCTGGATCGGTTCGAATGTGACCATTTTTGATGGAGCAAGAATCGGAAAAAATTGCAAAATTTTTCCCGGGGCTGTTCTTTCCGGGATTCCTCAGGACCTAAAATTTCACGGGGAAAAAACTACCCTGGAAATTGGAGAAAATACAACCATCCGCGAGTGCGCTACCCTCAATAGAGGAACGGATTATCTGGGAAAAACCATCGTAGGCAAAAACTGCCTGATTATGGCATATTCTCATGTGGCACATGATTGTGTGCTGGGAAATAATGTGATTCTCGCCAATGCAGTAAATATGGCCGGCCATGTAGTAGTCGGTGATTTTGCCATTATTGGTGGTATGTCAGCCGTTCACCAGTTTGTAAAGATCGGAAGACATGTAATCCTTTCCGGAGGTTCTCTGGTCGGTAAAGATGTTCCACCATTTGTAAAGGCAGGAAGAAGATATCCTGTGCAATATGAAGGTGTCAACTCTATCGGACTGAGAAGACGTGGCTTTGACAATGCAACGATCCACGAGATTCAGAATATCTACCGAAAACTATTCCTTTCTGGTATGAATAATTCTAAAGCACTCGATTATATAGAAGCTCATCTTCCACCTACTGAAGAAAGAGATGAAGTCATTACCTTTGTAAGAAATGCCTCCAGGGGTATCATCAGAGGCTATACTTCAAGCTCTGGTAGTTCAGAAGAAAGTGGGACAAAGGAAGAATGAGATGCCAGGCGCTTTTGACATAGCCTTAAAGGGAGTTGGTAAGAAGTTTAATCGAAACTGGTTATTCAAAGACCTTGATCTCTCATTGGGAGAACATAAAAAGATAGCATTAGTCGGAACCAATGGTTCCGGCAAATCTACTCTCTTGAGGATCATTGCTGCACAAAGCAGTCCCAGCACAGGAAAAGTCCAATATTTTATTGATGGGAAGAAAATTCCCCTTGATCAGGCCTACCAGTATATCAGCTGGATGGGGCCTTATATTGAGGTATTTCCTGAGTTAAGCCTAGAGGAACAGTTCCGGCTTCACTTCAAATTTAAAACTCCCCTACTCTCTTCTATTGAGGAAATGATCAAAGTACTTGATCTTTGGGATGATAAGGATAAACTTCTGAATTATTATTCTTCAGGTATGCTTCAGCGGGCTAAAGTAGGCATGGCCATCTTTACCCAATCAAAAGTCCTTATGCTGGATGAACCAACCAGTAATATGGATAAGGATAACGCACGAAAAATCCTCGATCTGATAGATAAATACCTGGGAGATCGCATTTTGGTCTTGGCCTCTAATATGGAACGGGAATATGAACCCATCCCCTTCAAATTGAAATTGGGCAGAGCCTGATCTTCTATTTCCAAAGCCCTTATTTTTATACTACATTTGATCCAAGAATAATGCTATATGGATCAAATAAAAGACTTTGTTGATAGTAATAAGGAAAGATTCCTTAAGGAACTTATTGATTTCCTGAAAATACCTAGTATCAGTGCTGATTCAGCCTACAAGGCTGATGTAGACCGTGCTGCAGACTGGTTAATTGATCAGTTTGGGAAATTGGGTTTGCAAACGGTAGAGAAACATGCAACTCCCGGACATCCGATTGTTTTTGCTGAAAAAATTATAAGTGCTGACTTGCCGACTGTTTTGGTCTATGGCCATTATGATGTGCAGCCCCCTGATCCCCTCGATCTATGGGACAGCCCTCCTTTCGAACCGGTGATCAAGGATGGAAAAATCTACGCCCGAGGCGCTTGTGATGACAAAGGGCAGATGTATATGCACATGAAAGCAATAGAAGCCCTAAATGAAATGGGAGAACTTCCTTGTAATGTGAAGTTTCTTATAGAAGGAGAAGAAGAAGTAGGCAGCGACAATCTGGAAGACTTTGTAAGGGCTAATATAGATAAACTCAGTGCCGACATCATCCTTGTATCTGACACCTCTATGCTGGCCAATGATACACCTTCTATCACTGTAGGCTTAAGAGGCCTCTCCTATGTCGAAGTAGAAGTTCACGGCCCGAATAGAGATTTGCACTCGGGAGTATATGGAGGAGCTGTTGAAAATCCTCTCAATGTGCTTTGTGAAATGATCGCGTCCCTCAAGGATGAAAACGGTCAGATCACCATTCCGGGTTTTTATGACAAGGTCGTCGAATTGAGTCAGGAGGAAAGAAACGATCTGGCCAGACGTCCCTTTAACCTCCATGAATACCAGGATGATCTTGGAATTGGAGGTACAGGAGGAGAAAAAGCCTACTCTGTGACGGAAAGAGCCTCTATCCGTCCGACCCTGGATGTAAATGGAATTTGGGGAGGATATATCGGAGAAGGAGCAAAAACGGTACTACCTGCCAGTGCTTTCGCCAAGATCTCTATGAGATTGGTACCTAACCAAAGCTCTGAAGAGATTACGCGTATGTTTACAGAGCATTTTGAGAAAATTGCTCCTGCTACAGTTAAAGTTAAGGTAAAGCCTCATCATGGCGGAGAAGCCGCTGTAGTAAGTACCCAAAACCCTGGGTATTTAGCTGCTGCCAAGGCAATGGAAGATGCTTTCGGCAAAGTCCCTATCCCTACCCGTGAAGGAGGTTCTATTCCCATAGTCGCTTTATTTCAAAAAGTATTAGGGACGGAGACTGTGCTTATGGGATTTGGATTAAATTCAGATGACATCCACAGCCCCAATGAGCACTACGGGATTTTTAATTATCTGAAAGGAATCGAAACCATTCCTCGCTTTCATCAGCACTTTGCCAAAATGGGCAAGTAATTTGAGAATTATGAAAAAGTTCTTGCGTCGACTGACTCGTTTCCTGATAGTAGGCATCCTCCTGCTAGCTGCACTTTATTTGGCAAGAGTACCTATCCTTAGAGGGATCGGCAATTTGCTGATAGTGGAAGACACGACCCAGTCAGTCGACGCAGCTTTCATACTTTCGGGTTCTGTCATGGAAAGAAGCCGCGAGGCCATGGAAGTATATAAACTGGATACGGATCTCCTGATTTGCATGGGGGAAACTATTAGTGCAGACCTGGAAGCTTTTGGAGAGATACGAACTGATGCGGAATTGGCCCAACAAGCTTTATTAAACATGGGGGCAGATACTGCAGATATACGAGTCCTGAAGAGGGGAACGAGCACCTATGAGGAGTCTGAAGAAATTTTGGGATACTCAGTAGCGGAGGATTTTAAGCGAGTCATGATCATCAGCTCAAAATTTCATACACGCAGGATTCAGAAAGTGTTCAGAAAGAAATTTCGGGAGAAAGGAGTCGAAGTGATCATAAGAGGAGCTGATCCCATCGATTATGAAACAGATACCTGGTGGCTAGAAGAGTCAGGTATGATCTTCGTTACAAACGAATACCTGAAACTCCTCTATTATGCCTACAAGTATTAGTGATCACACCTTAGAACTAATAAGGTCGATCAACTCAGAAGGAGTTCTCAGTCCCTCCCACTCCGAGTCAGGCAAGGTGATGTAGAAGTCTTTTTCACAAATCATGATCAATTCTACCATATCCAAAGAGTCAAGTCCCAGATCTGATTTGAATTGAGCATTTTCAGAGTAATCTCGAATGCTTTTATCAGATACCTCAAGGATAATATCCTTAATCTGATTTTCCAGTTCTACTCTTCTTGCTACTTTTGCCTCTAAATTTTCCATTAGGTTTTCCATGATTCAACAGTTTTCGATTACATTACCATCATATACACGGGGTTTTCACCTGATTACCCCTCACGTGCTATCTTCAATTGGGCAGATGCCTGAAAAAGGCCTTCTGCACGTCTTCATTCAGCATACTTCGGCTGGGCTTTCGATCAACGAAAACGCGGACCCTAGTGTGCGGGTTGACTTCGAACAGATCTTCAATCGACTTGTGCCTGAAAACCAACCCTATTACACTCACACCTATGAAGGCAGTGATGATATGCCTTCTCATGTGAAATCCAGCCTAGTAGGTTCTTCCGTTAGCATTCCTATAACCGACTACCGCCTAAACTTAGGTACCTGGCAGGGTATATATTTGTGTGAATTTCGAAACCATGGAGGACGTAGAAAACTCCTGGCCACGGTTATCACTTGACCAAAAACCAAGCCATGATAAATTCGGGAAAGGAAAAATTAACTGGAATATCCAAAAATGTAAGTAAGTCAGTAAAATTGCAGCATGATTGAGCTAAATTATAAGGTGTACGGTCAGGGAGAAGCCCTTATTATTCTACATGGACTCTTCGGATCACTCGATAATTGGGTCAGCCACGCCCGTTCTTTGGCCGAAGATTATTCCGTTTATCTTTTGGACCAGAGAAATCATGGAAAGTCTCCACATGAAAATGATTGGAACTATCCAGTGATGGCAGAAGACCTATTTGAGTTCATGAACCAACTGGGAATTTATCGGGCCCATCTATTGGGACATTCGATGGGAGGGAAAACTGTCATGGAGTTTGCCCGACATTATCCCGAAATGATTGATAAGCTCATTGTGGCAGATATGACCCCCAAACAATATGCCCCACACCATACGGAAATTCTGGAAACCCTGATTTCTCTTGACCTTTCGAAACTGGAAAGCCGAAGAGATGCAAAAGTAAAACTCGAAGAAAGAATCCAGGACCCCTCAGTAATTCAATTTCTCTTGAAGAGTCTGGGCAGAGATGAGGAAAAGTCTTTTCGCTGGAAATTCAATTTGCAAGTGATTTATGATAATTATGAACGGGTGCTGGATGAAATCAAATTTGAGGATGAAGTTGACCTTCCCACTCTCTTTATTCATGGGGGAGAAAGCCCTTATTTGCAGGAAGAAGATAAAAGTCCGATTCAGGAGATTTTCCCCGAGGCCACTTTCTATAAACTGGAAGGAGCAGGCCATTGGGTGCACGCAGAGAAACCGGCAGAATTTTTAACCCAAATTCAAAAATATCTGGCATCCTGAAGCGTATTTCTATTATGATTATTTAACAAATTCTCATAGATTCGCTATAAATCAGCTGTAATCTCTTTGACCAAAAACGAATACAATTAATTGAAAATGAATAAATTGCGTCTATTTTTTATCCTTTTTGCCTTTTTCCTTACAAGCCAAATTTCCTGTACGGAAGAATCAAAATCTGCGGACGCTGAGCAGATCAGTGAGGAAATAGACAGTTTATCCCAAAGTTTGGATAACAGCCGTTCACTTGCCCCTCCCACCGAGGATACCGGAATTAGTTTGATGGGAAAATGGAAACTTGTCGAGAGAAAAATGGGAGTTCAAGTCTTGGAAATGCTTGAAAATGATGAATCTACCCTTGAATTCAAAGCAGATGGAACCCTGGTTTCTGAATCGGACGGATTTGACCCGGAATCTTTTGAATTCACAAGAATTGACGAAATGCTCTCTTCTGATCTTTGGGATACTTCGCAAAGCATCAAAAGCCTGTCTGAAGGAGAATTGGTACTCGTATATCAAGTAGATGGAGTCGATATTGACCATATTTACAAACGAGTGAAATAATCTTACATTTCTCAGGTCCTACTTAGCTTTATACCCTATACTATTTTTTTTGTCTGATCAGTTATATTTGACGGGACAAACAAGGTGTCTGTTTATGCAGGTTTTCGTATTGTTCATACAAGATAATACCTGTACTTTGTAATAATTAGTACCTTGTTGTTTGGGGTCCTTTAATTAGGTAGGATATATGCGTAAAGCTAGCCTTGCTATCTTTTTATCCTTGTTCTTCTGTATTCTTTCGCCAATTTCCAAAGGGCAAAACCTTCAGCATCCATGGGCTGTTGGTGGTGGCTTTGTTTTATTGAAATACAAAGCTCCTGCTGACCTACCAGCCTTGCAAGCTGCAGCTTTTCAGTCCGCTTATCAATTGAGCCTTTCTAAAAGATTAGGGGGTGCTTTCGATTTTCGAACGCAGATCACCTATGCTAATAATATAGAATTTCCCGCTCCTCTTGATGAAACACCTTCAAATACCATCAATACTCAATTGGTGGATATGAGTTACCTTCTGGGTTTCAAAGTAAATAATGGGGTGTTTATGAAAGAGGATGCCTTTTTAGGCCCTTATGTCCTATTTGGATTGGGAGGAAGTTATGTACAGATGAATCCCGATGTTTACATTCCATTGGGAGGTGGATTGAAGTTTCGTCTTTCGGATCGTTTGGACATAAGATTGGAGTCCACCCGTAAATTCTCTGTCAATAAAGATTACCAGCACACAGCTCATGCTTTATCTGTTCACTATAATGTAGGTAAAGCAAAGGAGAAATATCCAAAGCAGGAGATAAATGAGGAGAAGATTATAGAAGAAACTAAACCTAAGGATGCAGATGAAGACGGAATTGCAGATGAAGATGATCTCTGCCCGGAAGTCCCGGGAATAGAAAGATTATTTGGCTGTCCGGAAGAAGAAGAAGAGGAAAATATAGCAGAAGAAACAGATGCGCAACCAGAAAAACTTCCGCAAGGAAGCCCTGAAGTAAAGCAAGAGGAAGCGGAAGAGCAAAAAATCCCTATACAACAAGAAAAAGAGGAAGTCCTTGTAGAGGATCATAGTAAAGCTAAAGCTATCCCTCCTGCCCAGGAAGAACTAGCCCAAAGAGAAGTGCAGATTGAATCATCTCCTGAACCTCTTTACAGTCCTCAGAAGAATAATACTCATACTGAAGTTGCTGAGGAAGAGAAACTTCCTTGCAATCTCAGTTTAACCAGTACAGATTTCTCCATTTATTTTGAACATGCAAGCGCCGATTTGCCTGCCAGAGCCAAACAAAAGCTTGATGAGATCGCAGCATTACTCCAGGCTTGTAAAAGCAGTAAGCTCCAGTTGCAAGGACATACAGATGCTACTGGGGCAGATAAAAGCAATCAGGTGCTTTCGGTATTACGTGCCCATAAGGTAAAATACTACCTCGTTTATGAGCATGGCATTAGACAAAATAGAATTGACTCAGAGGGCTTTGGAGAAAGCAAACCCAAAGCAAGCAACAACACAGACACTGGCCGAGAAAGAAACAGACGGGTGGACTTTAAAGTAATTAGATGAGGCTCGAGATTATTCGCGCAAAAATCTTTAATCATATACGAAAAACGCGATTATTTCGTCCTAAATATGTCACCCTTTGATTTTTCACGCAATTGAATATTGATTCTGGCTAGATATTTGTACACTAAAAAACACCAAACCTTAAATCATGAATCTCCGTTTTTCGATTGTTATCCTTGTTTTTCTACTTCTTAGTAGTTTCCAGGTACATGCGCAAACCAGTCAGACTCCTGTTACCACGGGCTTGTCAGCAAGTTTTCTTGATTACCAAGGACCCTTAACCGGTAATTATACCGATTTTAATTCCTTTAACCCTGGTATTACTATAGGTGCAAATGCTTTTTTAAGTGAAGCACTCAATTTTGGTTTAAATACTACCTTCGTTCCTCAGACTACCTACCCGGTAACTCAAACGGAAACGATAGGTACTTCCCTCATAGATGTAAACGCCTTATTACAACTTAAATCCAATGGAACGATTTTTCAGGAGGAAGCTTTCTTTGCACCTTATCTCTCTCTGGGTTTTGGTTTGAATACGGCTAGCAATAATCTCCGTCTTTATGTTCCCGGAGCTTTTGGGATCAGGTTGAGAATGAGCAAGAATTTTGCCCTCAATTTTGAAGGCATGTATAAGTATGGGATCGGGCAAGGAAATTTCCAACCCCTCACCTACTCCGCTGGATTTGTATTTGCACTTCCCGCTAATCCTAAAAAAGTTCCACCAAAACCGCAAAAGCCAAGCAAAAAAGAAGAGATGCCAATCGCTTCCAATGCTGATGCCGACAATGATGGTGTACTTGATAGAGATGATCTTTGTCCCAATGAGCCCGGAAGAGCTATGTTCCTGGGTTGTCCAGAGGATGAAAATGCCAAAGAGGAAAAGCCCTCAGATATTGCAGTTACACAAGACCCTGAATTGGAAAGTACGCAAGAATCTGGAGGTCTAAGCATCGTAGAGGACAATAAGCCTCAACCAGCTCAAATCGAAAATTATGAGGAGACTCCGGCTGAGATTTATACAGAACAGGATACCTACAAGGAAAACACCTTTACTGAAGGTCAGGGAATTTCAAGTGCCGATCAGAGCATTCTGAATACGGCTATGAAAAACATCCTTTTTGAGCCGGCAAGCGATGAGCTTACCTATGACAGTTATCCGGTTCTGGATCAGATAGCAGATCTGATGGCTAAGTATCCCAACCATAGCCTTGAGGTCCATGGCTTCACTGACAATACCGGAAAGACAAAAGACAATAAGGTACTTTCTGTAAAAAGAGCCTTTAAGGTTAAATACTACCTTGTATATCAAAAAGGTATCAGAATGGCCAGAATATCTTCTGACGGTTACGGAGATGCTTCTCCGATCAGCAACAATCAATCTGCAGAAGGTAGAAAACAAAACCGCAGAGTAGAATTGCGCATGTTTAAAAGCGAAGCCGATTCTTTAGGTCTGCGCTCCAACTAGCATACAATCAAATAAGGATATAAAAAATGCTCCAAGCAATTGGGGCATTTTTTTTTAATTTTGGGTATGGATAAAATCGCCTTGAGCCATGAAGAGTTGGCTCGATATAGCAGACACCTCATCATTCCCGAATTTAATATTGAAGGCCAAAGAAGATTGAAACAATCCCGGGTACTCGTGGTAGGTGCTGGCGGATTGGGGAGTCCACTGCTTCAATATATTGCAGCGGCTGGTGTAGGAAAAATTGGAATTATTGATCCGGATGTGGTAGATGAAAGTAATTTGCAGCGGCAAGTTCTCTACGGACAAAGCTCAGTAGGACTACCCAAAGTGGAAGAAGCTCGTGAAAGAATAGAAGATATCAACCCATATATTGAAGTTGAGACTTATCAGGATATCCTCACCAGCGAAAATGCTTTACAGATTATAGAAGAGTATGATATTGTTGCGGATGGAACCGATAATTTCCCTACACGCTATTTGGTAAATGATGCCTGCGTATTATTAGGGAAAGTAAATGTTTATGCATCCATTTTTCAGTTTGAAGGGCAGGTTTCGGTTTTCAACTATGAAGACAAGGAGGGAAATATTGGACCAAATTACAGAGACCTCTTTCCTAGCCCTCCTCCTCCGGGTATGGTGCCTAGTTGTGCCGAAGGAGGTGTTTTAGGCGTTCTTCCGGGCATAATAGGGAGCATGCAAGCCCTTGAGGTCATAAAACTTGCAAGTGGCGTAGGGAAACCTCTGAGCGGTCGCATGCTATTATTCGATGCACTGAGTTTTACTACACGCATCCTAAAACTCTCCAGGAATCCCGATAATCCCCTGAATGGAGACAAGCCCATCCAAACAGAACTCATCGATTATGAGCAGTTTTGTGGCGTTCCTGCTATGGGAGATGCTCCTGTTGAGGCAGAAGGTATACAAGAAATATCTGTGCAGGAATTGGAAAAAATGAAAAAATCGGGGGAAGATTTTCAATTAATTGATGTTCGTGAGGCTCATGAGTATGAAATTGTTAATTTAGGGGGCGAATTGATCCCTAAAGGAGAGATTTCGAAACATTTAGATCGCATTGCGCGTAACAAAGCTGTCATCGTTCACTGCAAAAGTGGGGCAAGAAGCGCGAAAGTGGTGAAAATGCTTGAATCCGAACACGGATTTACCCACATTTGCAACTTGAAAGGAGGACTACTCGCGTACATAGAGGAAATAGATTCCTCTTTACCTAAGTATTAGTCTTTATGGATGTTAATTCCTTAAACAAACGCTATTCAGATTTAGAGCCCAAAGCTCGTCTGAAGCAGATATTTAAAGATTTTGATCGGGTTCTGGTCACCTCTTCATTTGGTACCACCTCCTCGATTTTTCTTCACCTCCTCCATCAGGTAAAACCTCATCATCCCATTCATTTCATCAATACCAAATACCTTTTCAAAGAGACACATCTCTATAGAAAAGAACTGGAAGCAAGATGGAATTTGAATGTGCAGGAGGTTCTGCCAAAAAGGAATGAGAATACGTTTACGGCCCTCAACTATACCTGGTCCAAAGATCCCGATGCTTGTTGCCATTTTAATAAGGTCATGCCGTTAGATGATCTGAAATCTCGACATGACATTTGGATTTCCGGGATGATTGGGGGAACAAATGAAAACAGAAAGACAAAAGAGATTTTCAAACGGAGTGGAGATATTATGCGCTTCTATCCCTTGATTGATATGGATGGGCAGGAAGCAGAATGGTATAAACTTATGTACGAACTTCCACAACATCCTTTGAAGGAAAAAGGATTTGGATCTGTGGGATGTGAGCAGTGTACAATACGCGGCGAGGGACGGGAAGGACGCTGGGCCGGAAAAGAAAAAACCGAATGTGGTTTGCACATTCTTGAAACAAAATAAGTACTTGAAAAAGTATACCTTCTCAGAATCTCCAGCGAAGCAATCTCCTTGATTACGAACTATTATTCGAATAAAATAAAAAAAAGCCCTCCAAATTGGAGGGCTTTTTTTATTGAGTAATATTCAATCTCTATTCACGGGTGAATTTTCCTTGAATAACTTCTTCTTCTGTTATGGCCTGGATTACATAAATACCGCTGCTAAGAGCTTCGACATTTATTTCTCCATCCACCTGCTTCACATCCAGTACCAGAGCTCCGGCGATATCAAATATCTTCAGAGACAGGATTGGATCATCAGCTTCAACAGTGATGAATTGACGAGAAGGATTAGGATAAACTATTAGATCCAGTTCTAATCCACTCTCCTCCCCTGCATTTCCAAAGAATCCTTGTCCACCACCGATTTCAGTTATGCTTTGTCCACTAAATCCAGCGACGCTTGAATTGGTACCGGTAAGGGTTACAGCATCAATATAAACACGATCATTGTTTACACTTGCATCATTCTGGAAACGTAGGCTGGCATTGTTGCTTAGATTGAAATCCGCAGCGTTCAGGGTAACTGTTGCTACATAGAAGGAGTTATTGGTGATTCCATTGCTGCCTACAACATAGGTTGCAACGGTTTGCCATCCACTTCCATCATTGTAGCGTACCCAGAAATCTTCTCCGTTTTCCATACTTACCGGACGGAAATAGAATTCCAGACTAACTTCATTAAATCCACTCAAATCAAGGTTGTTGAGCGTCATAGATGAAGCTGTTCCTGAATTATCTCTGATTCTTACAGAGAAGGAACCTTCATAAGAATTGGTAGCACTACTGATTCTTGCACAATCGCTACCACCATCGACCCATCCGTCTAATCCGGTTTCAAAGAAGTGAGCGAATACAGTTGTTGTACCACCGCCTCCGCCAGATTGCGTAGTTACATTGATGGAATTGCTTTGACCTGAAGTATTTCCAGCTGCATCTGAAGCCGTGACATACATGCTGTATGTTGTGCTGGCCGTCAAACCACTAACCGTATAGCTTGTACTAGCGGTTGTTCCATCAAGATTTCCATCTACATAAACACTATAAGAAGTAACTCCCACATTATCCGTAGAAGCATTCCAACTCAAGTCCGTTGTGGTTTGAGTAGTATTAGAAGCCGAAAGACTGCCAGGAGCAGTTGGAGCTTCTGTATCCGCACCACTCTGAGTAGTGAAGTTAACTGTATTACTCGCACCAGACTCATTTCCAGCAGCATCTACAGCTGTAACATAGGCAGAATAGCTAGTATTTGCTGTTAAACCTGTGAGATTGGCTGAAGTACCTGTGACACTTCCAATATTCGTTCCACCGATATATACATTATAGCCAGTTACGCCTACATTGTCTGTAGAAGCGGTCCAGCCCAAACTTGCGGTAGTTTCCTGGATATTTGAAGCAGTCAGACCTGTTGGATCACTAGGCGCCTCGGTGTCTCCACCGCCACCGGAACCAATGTTGACGGTATAATCTTCCACTTCACCATAGGTGAAGGTTTCGCAGGAAGTAGGAATTCCATTATACTTCATGGATACACGCATACGTGTAGCTCCATCTGAAGCAGATGCTGGTACCGTAAAAGATCCACTCACAGGACTAGTTTGAGTCGCAGCTTGCGTCCAAACCTGTTCTCCAGAATCCGCAAAGTCTCCATCACCATTATAGTCGATCCAGACACTGTAACCTTCCGAATAAACTGTACCTGTCCAGGTAGGAGTTACAGTAATCGTATACTGCGTATTTTTACTTAGATCAGTAGAAACACTTGTAAAATCAGTATAAAATTGACCTCCTGAAGCATTGTCTATGGTATTCAATTGAACACGACCGATGTATTCATCATTAATATTGGTACTGGCAGACGAACAGTATGAGATAGTTCCGTATTGTCCCCCTACTCCCACTGCATACCATGCATTAGTCGTTTGGATTACCTCATTTGAACCTGCTCCATATAAATCTTCAGCAGATTGAATGGCTCCTGCTCTTGCATCAGCAAAAGTAGAGTTCGTAGAAAGGTAAACAGTCAGGTTTCTGTAAGCAATGGCAGCTGCCTTTTCTCTGGTGATTCCGCTTACATTATAGGAATTGCCAATGTCATTGGTACCACTTTCGCCTACAGAAAGGATATAGAACCATTTGTTTTGAACTCCTGAATTGATGTGTACACCACAATAGTCATTGAAACGAGTTGGAGTACCACAATTAGGATTGTACCAATGAGTTCCACCATAGGTATCCGGATCACTAAATGCATTGGGATTGTCCATAGAACGAATAGCTCCTGAACCACCGATACCGATATCAGTACCCATTTGCCAATCATTGCTACCCGTCGCATGATATTCGACCATTTCTCCAAAGATGTCGGAGAAAGATTCGTTCAATGCACCTGATTCTCTTTGATAAACCAGATTAGCCGAGAACTCGGTTACTCCATGCGTAATCTCATGACTGGCAATATCCAAAGATACAAGCGGACCATAGCTTACGCCATCGCCATCGCCATAGGTCATTCTACTGCCATCCCAGAAAGCATTGACATAATTTACATCATAGCTAACGTAAGAGCGCAATACGGTACCATTGCCATCAAAGGAATTTCTCCCATGCTGACTGGAATAGTATTGATGAGTTTTTTCGGCTCCCCAATGTGCTTGAACACCGGTTTCTGATCCAGTAAAATTGGAAGAGCCACTGGTAATATCCTGGGCATTTCCATAATTCGTGCTTCCATTGAGGGTATAGGTTTCGACACCATTACCATCAACCGTTTGACGAAGGCGATACGTTCCTCCCGTCAAGTCAGCGTTGAAACTCACATTACCATTATAAAGGGAGTTACCCGTTGCAGCAACATTCGCATGATGAATACGATTATTTTCAAAAAGTACCTGACCAGTATGAGCATCTACATAAACGTCTGCTCTGTAAAGTGGCTGAGTTGCGTAAATGTCATATTTAAAAGCAAGCCTTGCTTTTGGGTAGTTTTCAATGCTCAATACAACAAGTTCTCCTTGTGGCTTTACATACTCAATATGATCATTGGCAGCAGGTCCTGTTTGTTGCCACATATATTGTGTAGCACCAATATGGCCCAAAGCATTAGATAAGCCAGCTTGTGCATCTATTTTGGGAGTTACATTCAGGTTATGAATATCCTGGTAGTTTCCCGACATATGGGTGATTTTTCCAGCTGTGTAGTGAAGGGAGTAAATAGCCCCATCTACTTTAATTCCATTGTAGTATTGTTGGAATTTTTCATGAACCTGTCCCATGTTGTCAGTAAAGGTTCCCATCGAACGCAATTCGTCAGCAGGCGTCATATTGAAAACCTGTTGAAGAAGAATCTGACTTTGACTTTTGGGATAAATTTGGTCCTTATTCAGGCTTATGAAGGCGGGGTGTTCTTTACGAATCTCAGGGCGAGATGTTTGAGCAAAAATGTTAGTAGTAACGAAAAGTAATATGAAAATAAATGAAAAGGTCTTTTTCATGATAGATCCATTTAGATAGTGTAATATAACGAGTGTAAAAAATGCTCTGATGAGCGATTAAATGAGGGTGGTTTTTAGAGGTTTATGTCATAGGCAAATTGGGTTAATTAGATTAAACAGTTATTACATGTTAGTCATTAATTTTCAATTTTGCGAATAGTTCATAGCGAAATAGCATTATTTTCATGAAAAGAAATTTATTTATATAATTGACATTTTAAATAAAAAATTAAACTCTTATATTGAGAGTTTTTTGTTGAATTTTTTGTTCACTTTTTCTATTAAATACTTAAACAAAAAGCCCGCTCAGAGAGCGGGCCGTGTTTCGAGTAGCTAGTAGTTTTATGTCTTTAATCACACTGATCTTTGCGTCGGGTATCTGCCAGAAAAATTATTTTCCAGCCATTTTCTCCTTTATGGAAAGTCATGGTATTTACGCCGCAGTGAGAAAAACTATCCCCTGCATAAAAACTGTAGTTCATCCAGGCGGTAGCGAGATTGTCATCTACCTGAATATGTAAGTTTGATATGCGCTCATCCCATACTTTTTCATGAGGAGTTCCTACTCCTTTCAGAAATCTCTCCAGCGAACCATTGAATAAGATAGGTTTACCTTCACGAGTTGCAGAAGTATAAAATTCTGCATCATCTGAGATGACTGAATGTACCTGGGAAGAGTCTCCGGCTCTCATCCCGTCAAACATTTGCATGATGGCCGCCTTCACTTCATCCTCGGCAGAATCCTGAGCCTTTAGACTCGGATAGAATACAAAAAGAATGAGTAGTATAGCGAAAATCTTCTGTATCATTTTTTCAATAGAAATTATGTGTGTGTTACAATCTTATCAGAAGATATTGCTTTTGTTGGAGGATCGCTTTCATTTTAGACCACGACTCTCATTTTATCGACATACCAGCAATTTTATGATCTTTATCCCGGGAAATACCAAACTGTGTCGGCTTTTAGTCATGTCTTTTCTACCTTGTGTTATATACTTGAGCAATATTCATCATTAGTCCATCTATTTATGCCCTGGAAAAATATCCCCAGCCTCACGGAATCTCAATTAGAAATTGCCAGACTTAATTTGCATCATGCTGCTCAGATCCCTGCGATCATAGCGCGATCCTATCTGGGGGGCCATCATGAAGATGTACATGCAAACCTGGGCTGGGCGACGGAAATCAATTCCCTCGTATCTCATCCCTTGTCGGGACCTTCAGGAACAACATTTATTGCTCTTCAATTCAATCCAGCCGGGATTTTGATTCTGGAAGAATCTTTTAGTTCCCAGATTCCCCTTGAAGGAAATAACTGGAATAGCCTATTCAATAAAGTGGTAGAAACCCTTTCGGAAAGAGGATTTGATAAAGACAAGCTTTCCCTGGACCAACCCTATAAAGATGACCTCCCTGATTTTCAGACCTATGAACAGGAGTTTGACCTGGGAGATTCAGAAGCTTTTGAGGTGCTAGGTGCTTATTTTGGGAATACACATGCCCTATTGGCAGAACTATTGTCCGAAAGTACAGAAGCCTCGCAAATAAGATGCTGGCCTCATCATTTCGATATTGCCAGCCTACTGGATCTGGGGGAAGGAAAATCTATAGGAGTTGGGATGAGTCCAGGAGATGGATCTTCTACCCTCCCCTATATTTATATCAATATGTGGCCATATCCTGACACGGAAAAAGTTAGTCTTCCTGACTTGAGTCATGGAAAATGGAATACGGAAGGTTGGGTAGGCACGCTATTGAATGCCCGGGAATTTGCAGGAATTGACAATCAGAAGGAAATCATAGAAACCTTTATAAAGGAATCAATCTCAGCGGCTAGAGAATTGCTGGAATAGCATAAAGCCGAAGTGAAGACATCTCCACTTCGGCTTTATACTGCAAAATAATTGGTTATTCTACTTTTACCCCTTTCCAAAAGGCTACATGATCCTTGATTCGTGATGCTGCATCGCTGGGCTTGTGGTATACCCATGCAGCATTTTCATTTGTCTGACCATCTACCTCAAGGCTATAATAGTTGGCCGTTCCTTTCCAAAAGCAAACAGATTCATGCTCGGTTTCTTTGAAAAATTCTTTTTTCAAAGAATCAGCAGGGAAATAATGATTCCCTTCGATCACTACCGTTTCATCACTTTCGGCTAATACCTGATTATTCCAAATCGCTTTCATATCGTGTAATAAATGTTACTATTCCAATACAAACATACTATAGGATGAAAAGTTCATTTATCTTTTAGCCGACAATTCAAGCTTCCTCAAATTCTTCAGAAAGCTTGTCTTTTGCTCGAAAAAACGGCATCTTACAACATAGGAAAACTACTGAATTTATGAAAATAAGCTTCTATGGCCACTCTGCATTTGGAGTGAAAATTAACGGAAAACACCTACTATTCGATCCTTTTATTAGTGGCAATCCTGCCTCTCATGTTGACCATCAAAGCGTTCCTGCTGATCACATCCTCCTCACTCATGGCCATGGCGACCATTTGGGGGATACAGTGGAAATCAGTAAAAGAACCTCTGCACCGGTGATCTCAAATTACGAGATTGTTAGCTGGTTGGAAACTCAGGGAGTAGAAGGAGGAATCGGGATGAACTTTGGGGGAGTAATAGACCTGGGATATTGCAAAGTAAAAATGGTATTGGCAATTCATTCCAGCACATTGCCTGATGGGAGCCCCGCAGGTAATCCCTGTGGGTTTATTGTAGAAAGTGATGAAGTTAATTTTTATTATTCAGGAGACACTTCTCTGCATTATGACATGAAACTAATTGGCGAAATGCATAAAATAGATTTCGCTATTCTTTGTATAGGGGGACACTTTACGATGGGAGTTGAAGACTCCCTTATTGCTTCCAACTTTATAAAATGTGATCGAGTCATTGGTATGCATTATGATACCATGGATGTACTTAAAATTGATCATGACGCAGCCAGGCAAGCATATACCGATGCAGGAAAAACCCTCCATCTATTAGATATTGGCACACACTTAACCTTATAAAATAAAACAGACAATTATGGCAACATACGATGGAAATCCACAAGATTACGAAGGGATCATACAATCTGGGTATGAATTCCGATTGGGAGACTATCTCAGTAGAGGCTGGGAGCTCTTTAAAGAAAATGCCGGTGGCTTTATCGGTTATATAATCATTTACATCATCCTCTCGATGATTATTAGTACTATCGCACAAATGCTGGGATTCGGCAATGCCTTTTTGAGTTTCATTCTCGGACAGGTTGCAGCGATTCCTACAGTAGGCCTTGGAGCAGGATTTATCCTGGTAGCGCATAGAATTGCACAGAATCAAGAAGTAGAGTTTGGAAACTTTTTCGATGGCCTAAAAGACATGGTTCAGCTTTGGCTGGGCAATCTAGTGGCCGGATGGTTGGCAGCTTTGCCGATGTTAATTGGAGTGTATTTAGCTGTTGGCTCAAATCTCTTTGAATGGATAGCAGATATGCAAAATCCTATGGCCTTTACCGAAAATTCTGAAGATTTCATGGCTCAACTAACCACTATGGGCCCTAAGATAGCTATGTACGGAGGATTAGGTCTGGTTCTGACAATCGTTATTTCCACTTTATATTCATTTACTCAGCCTAATATCCTATTTGGAAGATTAAAGTTTTGGGATGCTATGGAGGTTAGTAGAAAGATTGTAAGTCAGAAGGTATTGAGCTTCATTCTGCTTATGCTAGTACTGATAGGATCTATTGCAGTGGGAATGGGAGTTCTCGGTTTTATAGCAGGTGCAAGTGGTAACTTTCTTGTTATCGCCATTACCGTTATAGCCGGATTGGCAGGAATGCTGATTTATGTCGGATTTGTTTACTGCGTAAACTATGCAGTTTATGAAGACATCGTTCTTAAAAACATGGACGGAACCATGGAAGAAAGAATTGACGAAATCGGAGAATAATTCTTCAAAATATAAATCAAAAAGGCCGGTAGCTATACCGGCCTTTTTTTATTTGCCCTGCTACTTCCTGATTCATAATATATTTTTTTGTGGAATTTCTATTTTTCAATGTTACCTGAACGCCATTCTCCCATCTAAACAGGTGAAAGGACATATAGCAAAGTTTTTTATTAACTAACCTTTCAATTTTTAGATATTTCATACTTAGGAAATTTATTATATTTTTGTATATATTAAATTACATATATAGAGCTGCAACTACATTCTCAATTAAATCAACATATATACCATGAGTCGATTACTTTGGCTATGGGTTTTACTATTGCTGATAAGCTTGATATTGGGGCCCTGGTGGTACCAAAATCGCTATTGTGCATGCGAACCTACAGCTACGGCCCAAACCACAGAAGGAGTCGCAACTACTCCTGAGGTAAGTGAGCCGGAAACACCACAAACACGAACTCCGGAAACATCAACAGACATTTATCGATTTGAACTAAGTGATGGAGATAAATTTTCCATCGGTTCGGTCGAGGATTTTAGTTTCCCTCGTTCGTCTTTTGTCCCAGAAATACCTTCTGAAGTCACAGCTGCTTTTCAAGGAATAGCAGATTACCTGAAAGGGAATCCCGATAAGGTCCTTTCCGTCACAGGCTATTACGAAGAATCTGAAGCGAATAAGTCTTCCTTCGAAAATCTGGGACTTGCGAGAGCAGATACCTTGAAGAATTACCTGATGAGTTTGGGGCTCCCCGAAGCTTCTATGGAACTGTCTTCTATTATGTCCAGCGATATGGTATTCCGGGATGGGATCACATTTGATGGTGCCTATTTCGAAATCATCAATAGGATGAAGGGAGAAAGCAGTGATGCAGATGCTGCCAAAGCATTGGAAGAATTAGGCAAAAGACTGAAAGGGGCAGCTCAAAAAGTTTATTTCGAAACCAGTTCTACTATAATCATCCGAACAGATGCTCAACGAAAATTCTTGAAGGATGCCAAAACCTATCTGGATGCAGTTCCAGCGGCAAAGCTCTCTGTAACCGGACATACGGACAGTCAGGGAGATCCTGGACGAAATATGACTTTAAGTAAATCCCGGGCAGCAGAAACCAAAGCCTGGTTAGTGAGAAGCGGTTTCGATGCAAATCGAATCATTAGCAGTGGTAAAGGAGAAAGCCAACCATTTGCAACTAATGAAACGGACGATGGTCGTAGAGCCAACCGCCGAGCTGAAATTATTATAATCGAATAACACACAAAAAATATATAACATCATGTTAGCGAATTGCGACGGAATGTCATGCTTTTTAACCATACTAGGCCTCATGGCTGTGGCCGCACTCCTGGGATACCTCATTGGGCGTATCTTTGGTAAAAAATCTGTAACAAATACAGAGACAGTAGTAGACAATAGCGCTGCGAATTCTTTGCGCGCTGAACTGAATTCTCTCAAAGGAAAGTATTCTTCTCTTGAGAAAGAACATTCAAGCCTAAATACTCAATACCTGAGTTTACAGGGTTCTGCCTCTGGTTCGGCTAATGCCGATGCTGCTTTACAGGCAAGAATTAAACAATTGGAAGGTCAGATTAGTAATCTGAAAGCTTCAGCCGGTAGTGGACGCTCTGATGCTGCAGCTGAAAGAAAGAGAAAACAAGAAGCTTTACTTGCCTCTCTCTCGGCTCAAAGAGGAGTAATTGATCTGGGAAGAATTGGATCTGGAGGTCCTGATGATAAGGATAATCTTAAACGCTTACCGGGTCTAGGAGCTTTATTAGAGAAGAAACTCAACGCATTAGGTATCTATAAGTTCCTGCAGATTGCGAATTTGACGGAAGGAGATCAGGCAAAACTTAATGGCTTGCTGGACCTTCCAAAAGATAAATTCCAAAAATCCGGCTGGGTGCTTGAATCTAAACGTCAGGCAGGATTGATATCAGAAGAAGATCTCATCCTTACTCGAGTTAAAGGAAGAAAATCCTGGTTGAATTATGATAGAATCGGCCTGGCAAGTGTAGCTGATAAAGATGATCTGCAGAAGATCAATGGGATCGGTCCTTTTATTGAAGACAAACTCAATGCACTGGAAATCTATACCTTCCAACAACTATCCAAACTTACCAATCGCGACGTAGCTTTGGTCAATGATGCGATAGAATTAACAGAAGGACATATGGATAGAGATGACTGGGTTGGACAGGCAAAAGGATTCTTAAAGAAGAAATAATCCTGGCTGTCTACATGAAAAGAAAAGGCAGGCCTATAGGCCTGCCTTTTCTTATTTAAAGGAATATGCCAAGTGAGTAGTGAGCTCAAATCCTGCTTTGGATTTGTCATTGACCCATGAACTTTGCTGTACAAAACAATCTGGATATAATGGTTATAGAAAGAGATTGGCTATATAGCGCCAGGTTTATCTTTTACGGAAAGAGATACATGTAAGTGGTCAGCCGTTCCTACATGTCTGAGGGTATTGAATCCCATTATTTTGAAATACCAGATAGTAAGCGTATTTCTCAATTCGCTCCTCCCCTTGGTCCTTAAATCAAGGGCGTGAACATAGCCATCACTTTGCTTGTAATGAAGAGAATTCTTAAGGGTTTTTAGTCCCATATTTTTATAATCTTCTTTCACCCGAGATGCACTGGTAATCATGAGGTCATTGTCCAGAAAGATCAGGGTTCCAGAGGCGATTCTCATAAATGGATGCAGAGAAAGATATTCATTATGAACTTTTTCAGACTTGGCATTGCCGGAAGAAAGAGAAAACAAGGCATAACCCGCATAAAAACTCATCAGGATGAGAACAAACGCTACTTTCCCCTTCAAACTCCTTCTACTGATTTTATTGGCTCCAAAAACAGCATCCCATATCATCGCTACATAAACCAGCAGGATTACAAAAACCAGGGCAAACATGGCTATGACAGCAAACCAGTGGTACCAATTATAAGATTCATACAACCAAATGGATCCACGTAAGAATAGCCAGAATGGCAAAATGGCCATTAGGAAAATTTGAAACAGAAATGCTATCGTCTTTTTAAACCATTTCATATATGGATATTCACGCTTTTTGGAACCTTATTTATAAAGATGCTAAAATTGGGGAAAGGTTGAAAACAAGTTTTTCCTGAAAAAATCGTTTCAATTAGGAATTTAGTATATTCGTCCAAAGTCAATTTTGTACCGTTTTATGTACTCTACTAGATCTTTTCTTCTCATACTGGCACTTATCCTTTGTGCCAATCTAAATGGCCAATCCAGAAAGCATCTGGAAGTTACCGCCCAAAAAGGCGAAGGAATGTTAGCCATACTCAGAAACTATGAAGTAAATACTGCCTGTAACCAGAAATACTTCCGGCAGGTAAATGGCATGCGGCCCCGTCAGGGTCTTGTTCTGGGTAAAACCTACAAACTCCCCATTTATCTCTATGTATATAATGGAAAAAGCATTCGCTCAACTACAGGGGTCAACGATCTCGAATGGGCTGAAAGCATCCAAAAATACAATGAGATGATGCATCAGGCCGGGATAAAGAGAGGGGATTACCGTCAGGATAGAGAGCTATGGGTTCCATATAGCAGGATGAATTGTCGTTCGGAAAAGCTACCGATTTTGGGTGCTGGAGTTTCCGCATCTAGACCTGGCATGCCCAGCGGACCATCAGCAGGTGCAGGCAGCGGCACACGCCCGGGCAGAACCCCGCTTAGAGGCACCTACCCTATCTTCGGGAAAGAAGAAGAAAGGGTCCCTTTATACAGCACAAGACTGCGAGGAAGAGTTTACTACATTGTTGGAGGTCATGGAGGTCCGGATCCAGGTGCAGTAGGTGTTTTCTATGGAAAAAGTCTTTGTGAAGATGAATATGCCTATGATATTTCGCTGCGACTTGCATGGAACCTTCTATCTCATGGAGCTACGGTCTATCTGATAGTCAGGGATGAAGATGATGGAATTCGTTCAGGGGAAATTTTGCCCTGCGATAAAGATGAAACCTGCTGGGTAGATAAAGATATACCAGAGAGCCAGAAACTTCGCCTGGCACAACGTTCTGACGCGATAAATATGCTTTATAAAAAGAACAAGCGGCAGGGAGTGAATTATCAGAGATTAGTGGTCCTTCATGTGGATTCTAAAAGCAAGGGGGAAAAAACTGATGTATACTTTTACCATAAGATTGGTGACAATAAAAGCAAGAAACTGGCCGTACAATTACAGGAGACTATGCGCCAGAAGTATGATGAGTACCGCAAAGACAGAGGGTATAACGGCTCTGTAACTTCCCGAGATCTGCATATGCTTCGCGAAACGGATCCTACTGCCGTATTTATTGAATTAGGCAATATCAAAAACCGCAATGATCAGGGAAGATTAGTGATAGAGGGCAATAGAAAACTCCTTGCGAATTGGTTATTTGACGGATTGTTGCTGGATGCGCGTTAAAATTCGTAGCTTGCGCCCCATTTCAAAATATTGGAAACATCTCTAGAGGCATGAGCGGAATTGTAGCAATTATAGGAAGACCCAATGTAGGTAAATCTACCCTCTTCAATCGCCTGATTGAAGAAAGGAAGGCCATTGTCGATGATCACAGCGGAGTAACTCGTGACAGAAATTATGGACAAGCTGTATGGAACGGACGGGAATTTACGGTTATAGATACGGGTGGTTATGTAACAGGTTCAGAGGATGTTTTTGAGGCTGCAATAAGAGAGCAGGTACATATCGCGATGGAAGAGGCAGATGTCCTCATATTTGTTGTCGATTGTCGGGCCGGATTAACTCCCCTGGATAAAACTTTCGCCCAACTATTAAGAAAAAGTACCAAGAAAATGATTCTGGCTGCCAATAAAATGGACAGCAGCAATCAAGCCCATGAAGTATATGAGTTTTATGAACTGGGATTAGGCGATGTGATTGGTATTTCTGCTGCCAATGGAGGAGGTACGGGAGATTTGCTCGATGGAATTGTTGAACTCTTGCCAGAAGAAATTGAAGATGATGGCTATGGAGATATTCCAAAATTTGCGATAGTTGGCCGTCCTAATGTGGGAAAATCCAGTCTGATAAATTCCCTGGTAGGCAAAGATGTTAATATCGTAACACCTATAGCCGGAACCACGAGGGACAGTGTTCATACTCGTTTTACCGCATTTGATAATGATTTGGTTCTGGTCGATACTGCCGGCTTAAGAAAAAAAGCCAAAGTAGAGGAAAATATTGAGTTCTATTCCACCCTTAGAACGGTCAAAGCAATTGAAGCTTGTGATATAGCCATCCTCCTGATAGATGCTACCCTGGGAATCGAAGCACAAGACATGGCTATTTTTAGCCTAATCCAAAAAAGTAATAAAGGGATAGTGATCGGGGTAAATAAATGGGACCTCTTGGAGAAAGAAACCAATACGGCCAGAGATTATGCTGAAAAAGTTCGGGAAAAACTGGCGCCTTTCAGTGATGTCCCCATTATTTTTGTATCAGCGATCAACAAACAAAGACTCCTGAAATTACTAGAGGCTGCCGCCCAGGTATTTGAGAATAAAGAGCGAAAAGTATCTACCAATGAATTGAATGAAGTGATGCTGGCAGCTATAGAAAGACACCACCCTCCGGCACATAGAGGCAAAATTATTCGGATCAAATACATCACCCAGATTCCGGCAGCTATTCCTACATTCCTTTTCTTCACAAATCATCCGGATCACGTACTGGAATCTTATAAAAGATATTTGGAAAATCAGATGAGAAAATATTTTGATTTCTCAGGAACACCTATCAATATTTTCTTCAGAAAGAAGTAATCCCTGCCAATCCATAGATCGACAGGGACTACACATCTCAATTTATCTTGATTCTTTATTCTTTTATCACTTTAAAAACCTGATTAGGTCGGTTGGATTTCAAGTGGATGAAATATATACCGCTTGGCCAGGATTCTGTATTCACATACTGAATTCCTGAAGTATCCATAATGTCTGCACGGAACATTTCCTGTCCCAGACTACTTACAATCCTGATTTGAGGATTGTCAAATCTGTAGGGGAAATATCGAATGTTCAATTCATTGCTGAAAGGAACAGGATATCCCATAAATGGAACATCAATCGTGAGTTCTACCTGCGGACTAAAATTGAACACTCCATCAGAGTCAACTTGCTTAAGTCTGTAAAGGAAGTTGGTCACATTAAGGGAAAGGATGTCTTCGTCCACAAATGAATAGGAAGTCGTAGTACTGCTATTTCCAGTACCTTCTACCCTACCAACTGTCTGATAAAGGCCACCTCCCAATGATCTCTGAATTTCAAAGTAGTCATTATTGATTTCACTGGCAGTTTCCCAGTTCAAGACTGCATTACCCTGGTATTCTCTTACATCAAAGCTTAACCATTCTACAGGGAAGATAGCTCCACTGATGGTCCAGCTGAACTGGATGTTTTGAATATCATCAGAAGCTGCATCTGAGTCATCTATGGTAACAGTAACCGTATAAGGACTACCTGAGGATGCTCCTGCTGAAATTGTACCTCCAATCAGTCCATTGGTAGGGTCTATAGTCGCTCCCGGAGGCAAACCTGTGGCGCTATAGGCCAGATTACCTGTTCCGCCTGAAGCTGAAACCGTTACGTTTGCATTCTCTCCTTCAGCAGAAGTCTGGTCAGCCACACTGCTTACAGCAATCGGATTGCTTCCGAATTTACCTTCGAGAATTTCGACGCCATTAACGAGTGGATTATTCGCAGGACCATGTAGGAATCTGATATTCAGATTACCATCACTCACTTGAGTAGTGAAGGAAATCATCCCACCTACTTTATGTCCAAATTGATCACTTAGGTCAACATTTGAATAAACAGATGGAATAGGATCCTCGATTTGTACATGGAATACACGCTCACCAGGATCATTAGATCCTCCCCAATCATTCCCCATATATAAACGAACTTCATAAGCACCAACCTGACTCACAGGGAATTGGTATTCAATCAAACCGCCTCCATCAAAGTCAGACCTTTCATTGCTCCAAATTCCAGTAGGAACTGTTGCTCCATCTACCGAAGAATCATAGGAGTTCATGCTTGTGCCCGAAGTATGGTTAGATCCATTATCAATCAAATAAGGACTATTGGTACCCGGACTATCTTCTCCCCAGTTCATTTCTCCATCTATAGAATTTACCTGAACTCCTCCTGAATTCACGCGATATAAGATCGTTTGAGCATCGCTGACAGTAACCTTAAAGGTTTGCTCAACGAAGAGGCTGTTTCCATCTGTAGCTCTTATGGTAATATCACTTTCTGCTGGAGTTGCTGGAAAGGTCAAGGTCAGAATATTAGATGCGATAGTCGCTCCAACCGCAGGATTTGTATTATTCTCTACGGTATAGGTTAAGTTTCCTACGCCATCATTATCATCGAAATAATTATCAAGATTGGTGGTTTCCTGAGGAGAACTGGTAGGTCTTTCTACATCAGGAAGTACCTGTGTTACAAAAGGCTTATCCGTAACTACATTCAGATAATCGTAATTGGCTGCAAATTCGGCATTACCACCATTGGTTCCAATCAGTCCTACCGCCATAGGCGTAGTATTGGACTGGATAGCAGTCAATAATGCTCCACTTACTGAAAAAGGACTTCCTAAATTGATACTTGCTCCATTGTCTATTGCATATTTAGCCTGTACAGTACCTGCAACCGGATCAACAACCAAAAAGAGATCGAGATTATTGGTAGGAGTACCACCTAGCGCTCCACTTGGAAGTCCTGCTATAGTTGTTCCGCCACTTTCGCCTTCTACTTTTAAGCCACCAGAATAGGCAACAAGTTTGATATAATCATCCTGGAAACCATTTCCGATAAACATACCATTTGATTCTCCTCCCGTATGATTGTGGAAAGGAGGCATCATACGAGCTGTTGCAATGAATTGCCCAGAAGTATTATCTACATTAACTCCATATTGGTAGGCTTTTTCCTGATCATCACTGAAAGCATCACCATCTGTTTGATAAATGGTAACTGCACCGATAGCACCTCCCATAATATCATTGATTGGTGATCCTGCTTCTCCTGGAATATCAAGCCAATCCAAATAGTTAGGATTGGGATCTCCATTGTTCATAAGACCTGTAAGTCCCAGTCCAAGATACCCTCCTAACGTAAGGTTATCAGAGAATAATTCATTGATCAGAGGAATATCGAAAGGCTGCCCCATTTGAAAGGGATCGCTATCATCATTGATTCCATCGCCATCATCATCCAGGTCATTCAAATCTGAAACGAGGTCAGAATCGAAGTCATTGGGCTTGGATGCAGCGGAACACATATCTGTTCCATTGTCATCTTCATCTCCATTGGTATATCCATCACCATCATTATCCGCGGCAGCATTGTAGCCGGGATCACCAGGCAGGATACAGGAAATGAATCCTGCGGGCTCAAAGAGGTGAACCCTATTATCAAAAGTAGCTACCCAAATGGTTCCGGGAAATACATCTGTATCTCCCTGGCAGGTAATTCCTAATGGATTACCTCCTCCGGTAGAGAACTTATTATTTTCTATTGCATTGAAAGAGCCATCATTATTAAGGATAAGTCTGTGCAAACTTCCCCCACTCTTTCCTATGATCAAATCTCCTTGCATAGCTCCGCTGAAATTTGAAGCTGTGTACTCTGCAATTCCATTTGAGTTGTTTTGCAATTTGGTCATGTAAAAATCATCATCACCATCTGGATTGGTTTTATTAGGATCTCTATAGTCTGCATTTCTTACGTCGATCAGACTAGGATCAACCGGAGGCCAGTTTGCTGGCAAAGCCTTTGAAGGATCTGTTTCATCTCCTGATCCATTTGGATCATAAGTAACCGTTCTAAAGAAAGCTCCACCACTAGAATGGCTACCCACTGTATAAAGACCTGCATTTACGTTCGCCCTAACTGGACAAGGGTGTCCCCCATATACACTACCTGCAACATAGGTGCTGATATCATCGGTTACCCAGGTAAGGTGGTCCTGGTTTTGAACTCCGTCTTCTCCATTATCCTGCTGAGTAGGATCACTTCCCGGTTCGCCGGAACGGTAGTTATTGGTAACACTGGCAGAAGCTTCGTTTTCCGGGAAACCACCCCAGCCACCATTTGGCCCATTGTCTGTAACATAGAGACCACCACTTGCTGTTATAACGAGGTCATAGGTATTCCTGTAACCTGGAGAAATCATAATGATCGGACTTCCGGGCATCAACATCCCCTGGTTCAATCCATCATTTCCTCCCCAGGGATCTCCAACATCGATACCATTATAACCTCCGTCATCAGGATCTGTGATTCCATTGGCATTGGCTCTGGTAGGATCGTCCAGGGTAGGTATGTCATATATATAGTTTCTGCCACTGCTAGCATCCGTGAGGATAGGCATGGCTTCAATTGCAGTCAGGTCAACAGCTATTACAGCTGCTGCCAGTGCATATTCAGTAATAAATGCAAAGTTGTTAGAAGGTGCACCTGCATTGGTGTTTCCTCCAGAAGTCACCATGAGGTAATCTTTTCCTCCATAAGAAGTAAAAGCCATCCCATTGTTGGCGTGATTCTCTTCAGATCTGGGGAGTCCTCTTACAATATCCACTGCTATCCAGCTTCCACCACTTTTGGTAATTCGAGTGATCATACCAGAGTTGGTATCCAGGTCTTTATCACCACCGCTACCACCACCCCCTACTCTGGGGTCGCTAGAGCCAACATAGATGACAGGATTTGCTGGAGTCCCTTCAACGATCAGACCTGTTACTTGTCTTAGATTTTGAGAAGTAGTACTTCCATCGTCATCGTGATTAGGAATGCTTTCAACCAGTAAGATCGTCTCAGCAGCAGTAACCTGATAATTTGCTGATCCGATGCGCTGAATATCCAACACCTTAATCTTTCCATATCTCTCAGCTACATACAAACGATTATCCGGACCAAATTCCAGAGAAGTAGCATTGGAGATGGTAACCACTCCATTTAAATCCAGGTTCGCTGAATTAAAACTAATCTGTGCATCGAGCTGGATAGTCGATAAAGAGAAAAAAAGTAGAAATAGAAAAGAAAATAGCTTGTTTTTTGCTTGAATAGTTGCAACGTCTTTGCCAGAAAAGGAGATAGGCAAGGAAGATTTAGTAGAATTTAACCTCATAGTGCTAAAAGAACAGTCAAGATAAATTGGGGTAAACAGTAATTTTTATCAATTAAATTAAGTTGAACTCCACGTCGGTAATGTTAACCAAAACAGTTCAAAAAAAATCATCAGAATCAGTCAAAGACTGACCTCTTATTTTGTACTTGAATTAATTAACCCCAAACGAGAATTCAACTCTCAATCAGGTTCAAAAGTTATGCCTTTTTCGCCCGAAAACTTAGTAAAAAGCCATGAATGGCAGATAAGGGGGAGCTAGCTGCTAATTTTGGGTTCTTAGCAGTAGTAAAAGTTTTGATAATCTGAAACAATTAGGGGATCTGAACCCTGCCAGCGAGATCTTCTATCTCCTGAAGTATTTGATGAGCCAGGGCAAGATTTCTGTATCCATCTTCCAGAGAAACCCGAATTGCAGCCTCCCCTCTAATTGCCGCCGCGAACTCTTCCAACTCCATTCTAATAGCATTGACCGGGTGGATTTCGGGCTTTTCGAAATAAAGGTATCGGGTATCCTGACCAGATTCCATTTTAATAGGATGAACACCATCAGGAACCTCATCAAGAGATTGGCTGAGTTTGAAAATTTCAGATTTCTTTTCCAGGAAGTCAACAGCCAGGTAAGTGTCTTTTTGGAAGAAACGGAGGCGACGTAGATTTTTTACTGAAATTCTGCTGGCTGTGAGGTTGGCAACGCATCCGTTCTCAAATTCGATTCGAGCATTAGCGATATCCGGAGATTCACTGATGACAGCAACTCCACTGGCACTTACTTTCCGAACAGGCGACTTCACTACAGACAATACGATATCCAGGTCATGGATCATGAGGTCAAGAACTACTGAAACATCTGTTCCTCGGGGATTATAAAGAGCCAGCCGATGTCCTTCTATAAACATGGGCGTCAAATCCCGATGTGATACGGAAAGGAAAGCAGGATTGAAACGTTCGACATGGCCAACCTGAATTTTAAGATTGGGATGCTGCTCACTAAATTTCAGGAGCTCCTTGGCTTCAGCCAGGGTATTTGTAAGCGGTTTCTCTATAAAGATGTGCTTTCCCTTCTCAAGTGCACGAATAGCGCAGCTATGATGAGCCAGGGTTGGGGCTACGATGTCTATAGCATCTACTTGTTCAAGGAGTTCTTCTTCTGACTGAAAAAAGGGAATCCCTTTGTCAGCAGAAACTTTTTCAGCCAATTCTTTATTGGGATCAAAAAAACCGACAAGCTCGAAAGCTTCTATCTCCTGTAAGAGTTTAAGATGAATTTTGCCGAGATGGCCTACACCTAATAATCCAATTTTGATCATGGATTTGCGGGAAAGTCTTGTAATAGTAATAGTGGAAAAATCACATTTGTGATTTTAGATTCTTCAACTCCTGGTTGAGCAATTCTCTGGCTCTGAATAACTGAGCCTTCACTGTCCCCAATGGAATACTTAATTCCGTAGCCACTTCTTCATAGGATAATTCCCGGAAGTAACGCAACTCAACCAATGTTCTGTATTTCTCTGGCAACCTTTCGATGGCCATATTCAGATAGCGCTTACGCTGCTGCTTAAGCATAGCTTCATTAGGATCCAGATTCTCATCCTTCACATCAAAACGCATAGAACTGCCATCATCTCCTTCTATAGAAGAATCAATGGAAATGGTTTGAACACGTTTTTTACGAATGAAGTCGATACAGTTGTTGGTAGCAATCCTAAACAACCAGGTTGAGAAAGCAAATTTGGAATCAAATTTTTCAATGGAGTTGAAAGCTTTAGCAAAAGCCTCTTGAGTGAGATCCTCTGCATCATCCGCATTCTTAACCATTTTTAACAACAAATAGTAGACTGATTTGCGGTATTTTTTAAGCAGAGTCTCAAATGCTTTGTTTTCTCCTCTTTGTGCTGCTGCGACCAGCTCCCTATCTTCTTTAGTATTTTTAGAAACTTTTGGTTTTAACTCCATGCCGTCCTCTTCTGAATAAGTCCTATCGGAACGAGGGATAAATTGTATATAAAATACAACAAATCCAAGACGGGAAATAGGTATAACTGGCTATTGTCTTCCAATTTATTCTTCACAAGAAGAAAAATCAACCAACTAATTCCAATCCGTCCTATATAAGACGCCCAGAATAAGCATAAGGTTCGATCAAAGATGAGAAAAAGTATAAGTCCCAGGTAAAAGGCTGTGTGTGAGAGGTGAAAGGCAGAAAGAAAAAGCTTTGAGCTTAGAGAATAGGCGGGGGAAGCGCTTAAGTGCCTCAATTTTTGATTAATCCAGGATTTGAAATCCTTTTTTGCTTCTGAAAAACTTCTAGTCCCCTTCCCTATCATACATGCGGTAGTTTGTGGACGGGCATATTTGTTGATCAACAAATCATCATCTCCTGAGATTCTCGAACTTATTTCTTTCAGACCCTGGCTATCCAAATAAAAAGCTTTTGTATAAGAAAGATTTCGACCAACTCCCATATAAGGAAACCCTAATTTTGCTGAGCCGAGATATTGGAAAGATGTGTAAAGGGTTTCAAAGCGAATAAATTGATTGAGGAAGCCTGATTCTTTTATATATAAACCCTGTCCAAGAATCACCTCATTCCCTTGGGTATAAAAGGCATTTAAGTGTAATAAAAACTTTTCTTCCAGTTCGCAATCTGCATCTGTGAAAGCAAGAAATGCATGTTTACTGGCTTCTATTCCTTTCTGCAAAGCCCATTTCTTTCCAGCCCAATCTTCAGGAAGCTCTTCAATATTCAGGTAACGTAAATGGGAGTATTGAGCTTTAAAATTCTTCAGAATTTCTTCAGATTCATCCGAGCATCTATCCAGTACAACTAATACTTCATATTCAGAATAATCTAATTCCAACCAGTTTTTGAGATTTTTCTTGAGGTTTTCTGCCTCATTATGCGCTGCAATAATGAGGGAAACTGGATGAAAATCCTGATTGTAAGCTAGTTGAGGATTTTTTATACGAAAGCAGCCAATGGCCAAACCGATTTGAATCAGTAAATATATTCCAGCAGAGCAGAGGATCAGGGCCAGCATTACTCTCGGTAGATTACATCCAGAACCGTTTGCCCAACTGCCTTCAGGGTTTCTTTAGAAATGACCGACATATCATCGCCATGGGTATGCCATTGATCAAAAAATTCGGCCCCGCTTTTTTGGTCTATCACATCTATGCAGGGAATCCCCGCCAGCTTACTCACATAGAAATGGTCATCAGTAACGGCATTGCTTCTTACATGAGAGAAATAAGAGCCATAGCCTTGCCTTCTTGCAGATAACCATACTTTCTCCAGGATCGCTGGTGCATAGGTCATCGAATTTCCTTCTTTGAAAAATTGAGCCCCAGCTGCCCCAACCATATCGAGATTTATCCCAAATTGGGCATTATAATTAGGGACATGCTTGTTTTTTGCCCAGTATTGGGTACCCAAACTATAGGAGTTGACCGTTCCAGGATTCCCATAATCTTCAGCATCCCACAGGCAAATATCAATACCTACTGCAGGTTTCTTTGCCTGAATTTGTCGGGCAATTTCCAAGAGTACCCCTACTCCACTGGCACCATCATTTGCTCCTAAGATAGGCTCATTCTGCCGCTCTGTATCCTGATCAGCTATGGGTCTCGTATCCCAATGAGCAGAAAGGAGTATCCGTTTTTTTGCTTCAGGATTGTACTGAGCAATAATATTTTGAGCTGACAATTGCGTACCATCCCAGGCCGTAACAGTCGCCGTTTGTCGAAATACTTTGGCTCCTTTATCTTCCAAAAATTTTCCTAACCATTCCCCACAATTGATATGACTCCCCATATTCGGAACTCTGGGCCCAAAGGCTACCTGCTTAGCTACATACTCATAGGCCGAGTCAGCATTAAAATCGGGAATATCCACCTGTAATTCCTGTTCATCAAAACTCGTTTTTTTCGGTTTGTCTTCGCAGGAAAAAAAGAGGAAAGCTGTCAGAAAAAAAAGGAGCATTGACCGCAAAGCCAATCCTCCTGTTCTGTATGTTAAAAATGAATGCTTCATTATTCAAACCTCCAATCGGTCTTATCTGAACCATCGTCAAGTTTGATCTTGAGTTTACCCAATTGATCACGAATCAAATCGGCTTCCGGCCAGCGTTTTTCCTCCCTCGCCTGAGCACGCAATTCAATCACAAGTTGCATGAGGCCATCGACGGTCTTGCCCATTTGGGAAGACTCATCTATCTCCAGCTTCATGCCCAGCCATTGGGTGAAAATTCGAAGAAAATCCTCACGAAATTTCTCGAAAGTTTCTGCTTTTATTGGCAGTGCTTTATTTGTATTCTGATAAATTTCGTTTACAACAGCAAGGGTATCAAACATTCTTGCTATAACCTGAGCTGTATTGAAATCATCATTCATGGCTTTTTGTGCATCCTCGTAAAAGCTGAGCAAATTGCTCTCCATATTGGGATTCACCATTTCTGGTCTTCCTTTTAGCTCAATGGCTTGCAGGCGTTTGATGCTCTCTCCCATTCTCTTCAATGCTTTTTCAGAAGCCTGAAGGGCTGTATTGGAGAAGTCGAGGGTACTACGGTAATGAGCCTGAAGTATGAAGAAACGAATCACCATTGGGTGATAAGCCTGGTCCAGTAAAGGATGATCCCCACTGAAGAATTGTCGGAGTCCGATGGCATTCCCTAAAGACTTACCCATCTTTTTCCCTTCATAGGTAATCATGTTATTATGGAGCCAGTATTTCGCTTCATCTTGCTCCGATACAGGCAAATCGCAATTGCAGGCATTTGACTGTGCGATTTCGGCTTCGTGATGCGGAAACAGAAGGTCCATTCCACCTCCATGGATATCGTACTTCTTACCAAGGTATTTGGTACTCATAACCGTACACTCGATATGCCAACCGGGAAATCCTTCTCCCCAGGGAGAGTTCCAGCGCATGATGTGATTGGGTTCCGCTTTTTTCCAGAGGGCAAAGTCCGCCTGGTTTTTCTTATCGCTTACTCCATCCAGATCACGGGTGATTTCGCGGATATTATCGAGATCCCTTCCAGAAAGTTTCCCATAAGGAAAGGCCTCATTGTATTTAAAAACATCGAAGTAGACTGAACCTTCCGATTCATAAGCGAATCCATTATCCAGGATTTGTTGTACCGCTTCGATTTGTTCAAGGATATGACCAGTCGCTCTTGGCTCTATGTCCGGGCGGATGAGGTTCATCGCTGTCATATCCTCGGTATATGCATTGAAGTATCGCTGTGCAACCTCCATGGGTTCCAATTGCTCGACCCGCGCCTGCTTTTCAATCTTACTATCTCCTACGTCGGCATCATTTTCCAGGTGGCCTACATCAGTAATGTTTCTGACGTATCTCACTTTAAACCCCTGATCTTTCAGGAATCGGAAAACCGTGTCAAAGGTAATCGCTGATCGGGCATGGCCCAGATGGGCATTTCCATAAACGGTAGGACCACAAACATACATTCCTACGAATGGAGGATTTATGGGCTCGAATATTTCTTTTTTCCTATTAAGGCTGTTATAAACTTGAAGTTGTGTCATACGGCTTGCAAATAAAAATTAGCAAAAGCATTTTCCAAATCTTATTCGACTGGAAATCAAAAACTTTCTCTCCTTTTGGAAAGAAATAGGGGGAAATGAGAAAAAATAATGAATTAGCCGGCCAGGCGGCAACAAAAGAAGTGATATGTAAGGAGAAATTTTTTCATCTCGCTTTACTTAGGGTTGTATCCGATAGGTGGCTATTACAGGATAATGATCGGATACTCCTTCTCGTACGATCTCATGTTTCAATATTTCGAATTCTGAGGATGCGTACTGATGATCTATACGTAATCCCAGCATTTTGTTCATCAAAGGATAGCTCCACCCTATTCCAGTACCCGCTTCACGGAAGGAATCATTCATTTTCTGAGCGAGCAAATAATTGACTCTTGTATGGGGAGTCGCATTCATATCCCCCGTTAGAATGATAGGGTTAGGATATTTTGCTGTCTTATTGAGGATTTGATCAACTTTATCGTTTTGCAATTTGACAACCTTCCTGGCTCGCCTGAAAATGGCGATTAATTTGTCAAAAAAACCATCCGTCTCATTATAGGTCTGGGCAATCTGAAAAGAACTCAAATGCACATTCCCGACGCCTACCATACCCACTGGAGTTTCTATGCTAGCCAGAATCCCACTATTGATTTCCTTTCTAGGCATGAATAAAGTATCAATATTCACAATCGGATATTTGGAGTAAATGACTGCACCATGAATATGAACCGGAAGATGTACAAAGCGATGATAGGGCATATCCAAAGCCCTGGACATATAATCGATGGCGTAAGAACCATCTGCCAGTTTGTGATTCCTAAATTCCTGCAGAGTGATTACATCCGGCTCCAGGCTTTTCAACAACTCTGAAGAGGTATCAATATTCTCCGCTTTAAAATCAAAAGTCCCCACATTATAAGAGAGTACTTTGAGGGATTGATCTGACTGAATAGCCATTTCTTTCTTCGCCCCTATTTTCCAATCCTTAGAGATCACCCAGCTACTACCCAATAAAGCCAAAAAAGCAAGCAGGCTTAAGAATTTATACTTTTTAAAAAAGAGGAAAATGGCCAGTAAATGAAAGACAATCAGGAGGGGAAAAAGATTAGGAATGAGTTGTATCCAGGAAAAAACAGAGGTAGAAATATAGGGTGCCGCTAAACCCAGAAAACTCAGGGCCAGAACGGGCGCATAGAATGTAGCAATAATGAAGTGGAATAAATTCCTGTTCCTATTCATCCTCTTTTTGGCTCGATGCCTTGTAAAGAATCTCTTTCTCCTCTCTACTTAAACTCTCATATCCTTTTTCAGAGATCTTATCTAATATCTTGTCTACCGTTTCCTGCGGCACACTACCTTTGCTCTTCTTGCTTTTGGGTGCCGATGTTACCGGAGCTTCTTGCAAATCATCTTTTTTTCTGGACTTGTAAGCAACTGTCATCTTAGGACGATTGCTTTCCGAATAATAAGACCAGATCATTTCTGTAATATCTATTTCCCTCCTCATCAGGTACACATGCAAAAAGCCCAACAATGATCCAATGGCAATGGCTATAGCTAATGGCGTATAAAATAGCGCCATGGATAATTCAAGCAATAACAGTACCACTCCAATCCACAATATTTTCACTCTCCCAAATAAGAAGAGTTGTACCTGGAAAGCGGGCACCAGGGTAACTGAAGATAAAACCAAGACCATGACAATGGCGATCATACCAGAAGGGAAATACAGATTTTTAAGTCCTCTTTGGGCAACTTGCTGTTCCTCTGGATCGGGTTTTATTTTTTCTTTTTCAGTCTCTGCCTCTGTTGCAGAAGCTTCAGTTGTTGAATCTGCACTAGTTGCTGAGCTTTCGACAGGATTTTCAGAGCTTTCGACTACCTCTGTTTGGGCTACTTGCTCAACATAGGGATTTGTAGTAAAACTTGATAGGCTCGCTGTCAGAATACCAATAATCGGCACAGCCAAAATCAATAATCTTCGGGTTCTCTGGTCTCCCATCAATTGTTGATGAATTCGCCCAAAGGCCCAAAGGATAAGGCCATTAACCAAAAGCTTCAGGATATTAAACTCGAGACTGAAGAAAGGGAAGGTAATAATACTCCAGGGTTGTCGAAGTAACAGGATAAGATCAGAAGGCAAAACCAGTAATTTAATCAGGCCATCATACATTTGTGTTTGACCGGTCATACTGAAAATAACGTAAAGCAGACCTTGCAAAAGCAAGCCAGCTCCCATCAAAACCAATACCCAGGCAATTGTTTTATGGCGACTGATAAATAAATTGAACTGATCTTTCAAATCCATAAACAAAGTTACTTTTTTCCCTTATACTATTACAAGCCTAATTTGAATATAATGTTTAGCCACTATTTAGGTAGAGGTAAATATTTTTCAATCTTAAAGAATAAATATCCCGCGACCATTCCAGCCAAGTGGCCAAAGTGTGATATACCCCCTCCAATATTTATTCCGAATACTTGCAAAATGACTAAAAGCGCCGAAATAGCTGCTAAACCCAGCACAAAATCACGGGATTTAAAGTAAATCGGCAAAAACATTATACCCATTTTCTGATTGGGAAAGGTCATCGCAAATGCCACCAAAACACCCGAGACTGCTGTGGATGCTCCCAAGACCGGTATGGGAGAAGGATCCAGAAAAGTCAAGAGTAAACTGGCCACCACTCCACAGAACAAATAAAAGTTGAGGAAGCGTTTACTACCCAGGACACTCTCGCAGACGGGACCGAACATACCCAGCACCAACATATTGAAGAGGATATGAAAAATCTCTATTCTGCCACCATAGCCCCTTTTAGAATGATTGAAAAAGGAGGTAACAATTTGGACGGGATTGAAGGCATCTGCCGGCGTAACGGCCAGGTCCTGCCCTTTCACATTCATCGTAAGGTATTCTTCCCCCTGATAGATGCCAATTCCCCGAAATCCCAAAGCATTTGATTTGTTCAAGACGAAATAGGTCTCGTCTACCGACTGTGCATTGGGAATGATCAATAGCGCCACAAATACTACTACATTGATCAGTATAAGATGTTTGGTTATGGGAGTAAGTCTATCCAGCATTATCTTTTTCTTTAACTAAAAAACTCGGAAAGCTCTTCCGGGTTTATACTTTTGAATGTCGGTTTGCCACTAGGGCTATATCCGGGCGCCTGGCATCTAAAGAGATCTTCAACTAGATGTTTTAGTTCTATGATACTCAATTTTCCTGAGGAAGTTACAGCGCTTCTGGCAGAAACAGATTTTGCAACTCCTTCAAAAAGTTTCTCATGTGTATGGCTGGTGCCTAAAATTTTCAGGTCTCCCAGAATCTGGTCGAATATCTCGCGTATCTGTCCAGTTGGTATCCCCGCAGGAGAACCATAGACGATGAGCGTATTTCTCCCAAACTCCTTCAACTCAAAGCCCATTTTTTGTAGGGCATCTTCAGCATCCAGGATCATAGCATAATCCGGAGCGTTGAATTCAATTGTCTGAGGGAAAAGTAATTGTTGACTCGCCAATTGTTTCCCTTTCTGACTATTCAGGAATTTTTCAAAAAGGATTCTTTGATGCGCTAGCTTCTGATCAATGATAAGCAACTTACCATTCCTCTCTGTCAGAATGTAGCGATTTTTAAACTGCACGAAAAAGCCGGGCTCTTCCCCTACTCCTCCGCTGCTTTTATTGCTTATTGGCAAAGAAGTCTGAGGACTTTTCTTTTCCGGAACCTCCGGCAACTCAAATCTTTCAAATGGAAGTTGCTCAGTTTTTCTTTCCGTATGACTTTCAGGCCTATATAATGCATCCCAATCTTCGGTTTTGGGCCTTTCTCTTTGTGGGAAATCCGGAATGCGAGGAAAATCTTTGGGACTCGTCTTAGGTAAGGGTGAAGAGGAGCCATATATTTCTGATTGAATGGATCCTTTTTCAAAGTCATATTCAGGAGCCTGATGAAGGGCTCCCAATCCCTGTTTTACAATTCCCTGCAAGAGTACATACAAAGTCCGTTCATCATCAAACTTTACCTCGGTCTTTGTCGGATGTATATTGATATCGACATGCTCGGGATCAATTTCAATGAAAATGCAATAGAAAGGATAGGTGTCTTCCGGAATGAATTCCTGGTAGGCTTTGACAATAGAATGGTTGAGGTAGTTGCTCTTGATGTATCGACCATTGACAAAGAAGAATTGATCCCCTCTATATTTTCTATAAAGATCAGGAGTACCTAAGAAACCGGAGAGTCTTGCATAACCGGTCTCTTCCTGTACCTGAGTTAACTTTCCCTTTAAATCATTGCCGAACAAGGCATGCAGCCTTTCCTCCATACTTCCCTTCTTCAATTCATAGACCTGGGTCTCATTATGTCTGAAACTCATTTCTATTTCCGGATGAGGAATTGCCACTCGAATAAACTCATTGAGCAAATGACGAGTCTCTACGGGATTAGATTTAAGGAAATTTCGTCTCGCTGGTACATTGAAAAAGAGGTTTTTGACCTGGAAGGTAGTCCCTATTGGCATAACCGCAGGTTCCTGCTTTTTAATCTCACTAGCCTCTATTTCCAGCAAGGTCCCCAGTTCGTCTTCATACTGGCGGGATTTTAATTGCACCTGAGCCACCGCAGCGATACTCGCAAGAGCTTCACCCCGAAATCCCAGGGTTTGGATGTTGAACAGATCTGATTGATTCCTGATTTTTGAGGTAGCATGTCTCTCGAAACACATCCGGCTGTCGAGTGAAGACATACCTTTTCCATTGTCGGTAACCTGCACCAAACTTTTGCCCGCATTTTTTATGACAACGTCTATACAGCTTGATCCTGCATCGATCGCATTTTCCAAAAGCTCCTTCAAAACCGAGGCAGGTCTTTGAACCACTTCTCCCGCAGCAATCTGGTTAGCTATTGCGTCTGGCAATAATTGAATCAGGTTTTTCATATCTCTTCCGCACAAATCTACAAATTTACCCTTTAATCAATTCGATATTTCGGTTCTTTTCATAGCTTTCTGGTAATCAGCAGATATATATGTAACTTGCTATTCGATTGATTTGGTGGTAATGAGCCATAAAGACACGCAACAGAGTAAAAGTTCATACCAAAAGTTCTACTATAAACTCCGGGGATTTATTCGGAAAAATCCACGCACATCCCTCATCTCTGGAGCCTTCCTAAGTGTCCTTTCCCTTCTACTCCTATTTATACAGACAGTTTCCTGGGGCCTTTGGACGGAAATGCCTGATAAAAATGATCTTATAAATTATCCTTTGCCACAGGCATCAGAAATTTATACGGTGGATGGAGTCTTGATTGGTCGCTACTTTCTGGAAGATCGAATTACTGTCCCTTACGACAGTTTGCCTTCCCATCTGATCGATGCATTGCTTGCTACAGAGGATATACGATTTTATGAACATGAAGGAATAGACGGTAAAAGTTTGATACGGGTTCTATTCAAAACCCTGCTTTTCCAGAATGAAAGTTCCGGAGGTGGAAGCACACTCAGTCAACAGCTTGCCAAGAACTTCTATCCCCGGGAAGACTTTTCCATTTTGAGTCTGCCCGTAAATAAAGTGAAAGAGTCACTTATTGCTTCAGATCTTGAGGAGATTTATTCCAAAGAAGATATCATTGCCCTCTATCTAAATACTGTTTCTTTTGGTGGCAATGAATTTGGGGTGGAGATAGCCGCTAGAAATTTCTTCAACAAGCATGTAAAGGAAATCAGTACAGAAGAAGCTGCTCTTCTTGTAGGCATGCTCAAGGCTCCTACTTACTATAGTCCTATCCAGCATCCGGCGAGAGCCAAACAAAGAAGGAATCTGGTTTTTAGTCAGATGCATAAATACGGTATGATAGGTGCCGAAGAATTTGAAAGACTCAAAGGCTTAGCCCTTGAGCTGGATTATGGTCGATACACCCATCATGAAGGAATCGCTCCCTATCTACGGGAAAATATGCGACTGGAATTGGTTCAGTGGTGCAAAGAAAATCCTGCAGCAGACGGGAAGCATTATAATTTATACAAAGACGGACTTAAGATATATACCAGTATCCATTCAGGCCTTCAAGGCTATGCAGAAGCATCTATGAATAATCAGATGCGCAAGCTTCAGGGCAAATTTGATCGACACTGGAAAGGATATAATAAAGCCAAAGCCAGCAAAGGTCTGTATGAAGATAAACTGAAGCGAAGCAAACGATACAAAAATTTGCAAACTGCTGGATTCTCCGAGAAAGAAATCGATTCGGTATTTATGGTAAAGCTTCCTATGCGGATTTTTACCCATAAAGGAATCAGAGATACTACCTTGAGTCCCAAGGATTCCATTTTGCATGATATCTACATGCTACAAGGGGCATTTATGGCAATAGAACCCCAGAATGGATTTATCCGTGCCTGGGTAGGGGGATTTAACCATGAATTCTATCAATTTGATCATGTAAAAAGTCGTCGGCAAACGGGTTCAGCTTTCAAGCCTTTGGTCTATGCAGCAGCACTTGAAGAGGGCGTTTCGCCTTGTGAATATATTCCCAATGACAAAGTAGCCCATCGAACCTATAATAATTGGTCGCCCAGAAACTCTGACAATATATATGGAGGAGAATACTCTATGCGAGGGGCCCTTACGCATTCGGTGAATGTAGCAGCAGTTAACCTTATCCTTAAGATAGGCCCGCAGAAAGTAGTTGACTTAACTCGGCGTATGGGCCTGAGCTATGACCTTCCCGCCTTGCCTTCGATTGCTTTAGGGAGTGCAGATATTAGTCTGAGGGATATGCTACATATGTATGCTATTCTGTTTAATCAGGGGAAAGTGGTAAATCCTCGCTACTTGCTTCGGATGGAAGACAGAAATGGCAAGATCATTTACCAGGATCCGGGTCAGTTTTCTGAAAAACAAATCATCAGTCCGGAGACCAGCGTATTCATCAATCGCATGCTGCAGGATGTAGTGGACGAAGGAACTGCCAGATCTATTCGAACGCGGTATAAAATTAAAGCCGAAGTTGCAGGAAAAACCGGCACAACCCAGGAGCAAAGTGATGGATGGTTTATTGGTTCAGTACCCGGTCTTTTGGCAGGAGCCTGGGTGGGAGCAGACGATCCTCGTATTCATTTCAGAAGCCTTGCAGCCGGACAGGGAGCTGCAACAGCTCTGCCGATTTGGGCCTATTTTATGCGAGAGACATTTAAGGATGAAGATTACACTCACCTGAAAGATGGGAAATTCCCAAAGCCCAGCCCGAAAATGCTCGCGGAAATGGATTGTAAAGATTATTGGTTCCCCTTAAATCTTGAAGAGTTTAAAGCCTGGTACAGATCAGAGTTCGGCGAAGACGAAGAGGAATTTATAGAAAATCAACCCTGATATTTTTCTGCGATCAAGCGTAGACCTTCTATTGTATGTAGTTGGTCTATTTCATCAAATCTTTTATGTAAAGGAGTCAGAATGCTAACCAAACCTCCCGTTGCAATGACTTTGGGTTTCTTGCCAAGCTCTACTTCAATTTGATCCAGAATCTCATTTACCAGGCCGACATATCCACGCAAAATTCCTGCTTGCAGAGAATGCGTAGTGTTTTTTCCAATCACCGATGGAGGGATCTTCAAAGGGACTTCAAATAATTGAGCTGTTTTGCTGAAAAGTGCTCGCATAGCCGTTCGCAATCCGGGAGCGATACTAACGCCTAGGATTTCTCCAGAATCAGAAACGGTAGTAAAACTCAAAGCTGTTCCAAAATCAACCACCACTGCAGCTTGTCCATATTTTTCATAGGCACAAAAAGCATTTGCAACCAGATCTGAACCAATTTCAGTAGGATTGTCAATTTGGATAGAAAAATTATGGTAAAAATCAGGCCCCATGATAATGGGCTCATGTTTAAGGAGGTCTTTCAATAAATGGGAAATCTCCTTTCGGTGGCTAGGAACCACAGTACTGAAAATGCTCTTTTCTATCCAGTCGAAAGAATAGCTAGCCTCTTTCATCCAAGCAATTAACTTATTTCTAAGTTCTCCTATCTGATCGGAAGGATTTCTCCATTGCTGCACCCAACTATTGCCGTCGTGTAATCCTACCAGGATGTCTGTATTCCCCATGTCTAAGGCTAAGAGCATAATTTTCTGTTTAAATAGATCTTCTTAAGTAACCCTGCTCTTAAATAAGTATCTATATTGTTCTAAGACAAATTCCCGATCATGTCAGAGCCCTTGCAGCTATTTTGGATGTATGGAGGAGCAAATTTCTTGCTCTGGAGTTTATGTTATCTTCTGGCTTATCTAATTGTATCCAGACGAAAAGCTGCTTCTTTCGGCTACCAGGGTTTATTTGACTTTTTTCTCCTCGGTTTCGTACTCCTTTCAGCGATTTGGGCCATTGTTCAAACCAAAGGACTGACCGTACAATGGCTATTTCTTCCCCTGGTGGCTACTTACTTCTACCTGGGAAGGGGAAATACAAAAGCAGGCAAAGTCAATAAAATAAAGCTAGCCCATCTATTCTTCTTAGGAGTCTTCTGCTTTCTCTGGTGTTTCTTTTCACTTATCAATGCTGGCGAATTGGGGTTCTATGTACCTGATGGACTGAGCACACAGGAAAATGACTTCTTTATCTATGCACAAAGAGCAAAATCGCTGTCTAGCTTTGGGCAGGAAAATTATTTTGCCTCTCTCAATGGATTGAATAAAGCCTATCAAGGCTTAACTCCTTACCATTATCTGGAACTCTGGTTGAGTTCCTTTTTCAGTCAGTTATTGGGAGTAAATCATGTATTTAGCCTTGGGTTAATCGTGAAACCCAGTTTATATTTTATCACGGGAGTAGGCTTTCTTTCTCTGCTTGATAAATGGGGGTATGATAAGAAATGGGAGTCTTTAGGATTAGCGCTGGCGTTCTTCTTTTTCTCTGGACTTTACCTCAAAATATCCTTCTTAACTCTTCCTGAATTCAATCTGTCCAGCCTAAGTTATCGGACCAAAATGATGGTCTATTACCCCTTTTATCTGGGCTTTATTCTAAACTTTCTGGATCGGGAAAAAGAAAAAGCCTTTTTAATGTTGGCTATGTTGATGATTGCTACAGTCGTGAGCATTCCTGCCCTGCTGGGAGCCAGCATTCTGATAGGTTTATGGGCAGAGAAAAGAAAAGACAGATCTTTTCGAATTTCACTCCTGATCATAGTGCTTACAAGTATTTCCCTTTTGGGCTTTTATGCTTTTGTTCCTGCGCCTCAATTATCAGCATCTATGGGTGTAGAAAAGCAAGAACTCTTAGGCTATCTTAGTTTTCCCCACCTACTTCAAAGCCTGGGGAGGTTTTTGCTTCATCTCTCTGGCTTGATCCCCATATTCTTGCTCCCATTCTTACTACTCTTCTTTGCCTGCAAACGGACTTCGGATCATGCCCTCAGAGACCTTGTCTTCATTTCAGGAGGTATAATATTATCTGGTGCTGCAGCTTATGCTTTTCTGGGAGAATTCGAAAATGCTATTCAATTGTTTTTTAATCCCGTTATAGTTTGCCTGAATATGGGAGGAATCCTGGCTCTTCTTTTTTTATGGAAAGATCAAGGAAAAAGAACAGGAATGTATGCGATTTTGGTTCTATCCATCTTTAACCAGGCTGCTATTTTAGGTCCTAAACTTTTCTCGCATCACACAACTCAATATTACAGTGCCAGCTATTTAGAGGAAATCAAAACCCTGGCCGAAAATGGGAAATTATCTGATTTGGGAGGAGCCATGAAGGCAGAAGAGGATTACTTCTCTGATTTCAGCAAAATCACCTATGCCTATACAGCTGCTTATTATTTACAATACTTCGAACATGAAATCGATTGTCTAAGTCTATCTGATTATGAAATCAAGATCAATCCTCACAACCAAAGAAATAATCTGGTAAACAGAAACAGTGGCCTCTTCTATCAATATGTCCAAAAGCAAAAAAATGAGGGCCTTTTCAAATCCCTTCCCCAAAGCCAACTTTCCTTCCTGAAAAAACACAAGATCAATTTTCTGGTTCTAAGTAAAAATGTAACCCTTGACCCCGCTCTTAATCTTAGAATAAAACGAAAGATAAGAGATACATTTTCAGGAGAGCAATTCCTCCTCATTGACACGCAATAAGTGATCATGGATTACAGGAAATTTAAGTACATCATCGTTGGCTCAGGATTTTTTGGTTCTGTGATGGCTGAACGCATCGCAAATGAGCTCAATGAACCAGTCCTGCTGATTGAGAAGCGAAATCATATTGGTGGGAACTGTTACTCTAAAAGAGATCCGCAAACAGGCATAGAGTATCACGCCTATGGCACCCATATTTTTCATACTTCTGATGATAAAGTATGGAACTATATAAATCGATTTACATCCTTCAATTCCTATAGACATCAGGTACTTAGTACCTATAAAAACAAAGTTTACCAACTTCCCATTAACCTGGAAACCATCAATTCCTTTTATGATGTAAATCTTAAGCCTTTTGAAGTAGATGAATTTCTGGCTAAAGAGATCGCGAAGTCTGAACTAAGTGGAGAGCCCCAAAATTTTGAGGACAAAGCCATTTCTATGATGGGAAGGCCTCTTTACGAGGCATTCTTTCGGGGATACACTCTCAAACAATGGAATAAGGATCCTAAAGAGATGCCTGCTTCCATTTTGACTCGCCTACCCTTTCGGAAAAATTATAATGAGAGCTATTACGATAGCAAGTGGCAAGGCATTCCTTTACATGGATATACCGATATCTTCAAAAAGCTCTTAAGAAACCCAAAGATTGAATTAAAGCTGAACCTGGATTTTTTCGAGATCAAAGACCTCATTTCGCCTGATACAAACTTGATTTATAGTGGGCCCCTCGATCGATATTATGATTACAAATACGGTAAACTGGAATGGAGAAGTCTTCGCTTTGAACAGGAAATAAAAGAAGTAGAAGATTATCAGGGTACTTCAGTCATGAATTATCCGGAACAAAACATTCCCTTTACCCGCATCCATGAAGCTCGCCACTTGCACCCGGAACGTTCCTATCACCCGAACAAAAGCCTCATCATTCGTGAATACTCTTTAATGGATAATGGGGAAAATCCTTTTTATCCCATCAATGACCACCGTAATCAAAAGTTGGTCAAGCTGTATCGAGCTGAAGCAGATAAGGAAGAAAACCTTATCATTTCTGGCCGATTGGGAGACTATAAGTACTATGATATGGATGCGACCATAGCCCGGGCCCTTGAAGTATATGAAACTCAAATCAAAAGCAATCATGCAGCATATAGGCTCCAGAGAGTGGAATAATGAGATGTTTCTTTCTCATCCTACTCCCTACACAGGCATAGCTGGCTGGATAGAAAGAAGAAGGCTTCAAAGAATCATTGAGGCCATTCGGCAATACTGTCCAAATAGTGAATTGGAAATTGTCGAGCTAGGTTGCGAAGCAGGTAATCTTATGGTGGCCTTGCATCAGGCATTTCCGGATGCTCAATTAGTTGGTGCAGACATCTCTGATTATGCGCTTACGATTGCTCAGGACAAATTGCCGGAAGATTCCTGCAGATGGATATTAGCAGATATTTGCCTGCCTATCCCCTATTATGCTAAAGCCGATGTAATAATCTGCTCAGAAACCCTGGAACATATACCTGATTACCGAAAAGCCCTGGATCAAATTGAAAAGTTGTTGGACGAAGAAAGTTTATTAATCCTGACAGTCCCTCTTGAAGGCTTGAAAAATCAAATCAAGAAAATTCTGAAGAAACTGGGTCTGATGAAAGTCTTTTTTCCAGGAATTGAATCCGGTTTTTCTGATTGGCATGTACAGGATTTTAAATCAGAAAGTTTTAAAGCGGAAATGGAAGAAAGATTTGAATTGTTGGAGTACGAACAAATAATGGGATTGCATCAAATTGTTGTTGCTAAAAAGAAAATGCTGTGAAAGAACTAAGCCTTGCAGTCGTAATTCCGGTTTACAATGAAGAAGCCTGTATCGAAAAGGTAGTGGAAAACTGGTTGGATACCCTGGAGAAAGAGCTAATAGGAGATTATCGCTTATTGATATACGATGATGGTTCCAAGGATCGCTCTTATGAGATTATTTCTCAGCTTTCTGATAAACATGAAAAAATTCTTGCGTTCAGCCATAAGAATGTAGGGCATGGTCCCACCCTTTTGAGGGGGTACAAATTAGGCTTTCATTTAGCAGAATGGGTGCTACAAATTGATTCGGATGATGAGATAAATCCCAGAGATTTTGGGGCCTTCTGGAGAAAGAAACAAGGTCTAGATTTCCTGGTAGGCCAAAGGGTCAGAAATTCTCCTCCCATTCGACAACTCATCACCCTTTTTTCCAGATTGGCGATTAGCTTCTTATTTGGTAGAGGGGTTCGGGATGTAAACTGTCCTTTTCGCTTGATGCGAACGAGCAGTTTTGAAGAAGGGGTAGCTCAGATCCCCCCGGATACTTTCGCCCCCAATATCCTCATTAGTGGGCTTGCCAGTCATAGCCGAATGAAAATACAAGAAATCCCCATTACCCATAAGTTTAGGGAAACCGGGCATGTGAGTATTAGAAACTTCAAATTATTGAAAGCTGCAATGCAATCATTTTTCCAGACCTTTAGATTTGCCCTGTTCAGACATATCTAAAGGTCCGGATGAATGCGATTTATCTGGAGCTCTGTTTAAATCCTTTCCCCAGGTGTTTCTGCATGAAACTATCCATCTCCCAAAGCATATGCATGACTGATTCACGGGCTCTGTAGCCATGACTTTCGTGTGGCAACATGACCAATCTGGCAGTAGCCCCATGACCTTTCAAGGCATTGTAATAACGCTGACTTTGGAGCGGATAGGTTCCACTATTGTTATCAGCTTCCCCATGAATCAAAAGAATAGGCTCCTTTACTTTGTCAGCATGCATAAAAGGAGACATGGCAAAGTAAATATCCGGAGATTCCCAGAAGGTTCTTTCTTCAGATTGAAATCCAAAAGGGGTAAGGGTTCTATTGTAAGCTCCTGAACGGGCAATTCCACAAGCAAAAAGGTCTGAATGCGCCAATAAGTTGGCAGTCATAAAAGCTCCATAGGAATGTCCTCCTACTGCTACTCTCTTCCCATCTGCCACTCCCATTTCTTCCAACTTGGCAATTGCAGCTGCAGCATTGGCCACCAACTGTTTTACAAAACTATCATTGGGTTCTTCATCCCCTTCTCCAATTACAGGCATACTGGGTCCATCCAGAATTGCATAACCTCTAGCCACCCAGAACAAGGGGCTTCCTCCATATAATCTCACGAAACGATTGGGAGATCCACTTACCTGTCCGGCTGCGCTGGCACTTTTAAATTCACGCGGATAGGCCCATAGCAAAACAGGAATCGGTCCATCCTTTTGAGGATCATAGCCCGGAGGCGTATAAAGCGTTCCTGTTAAAGGAAGTCCATCATTTCTCTCGTATTTTATCAACTCTTTCTTGATTCCGCTTAAAGATGGATAAGGATTTCCAAATTCACTGACTTGCTCAAGTTTGCCGTTTTTCAAATTTCTGATATAGAAATTGGCCGGCATTTCTTTGGATTCGCGGCTTGTGAGCACGGTCATTTTCTTTACATCGCGAATGGCTATGGGATACTCATAATAAGGATTATCTGACCTCCATAAACGTTCCGTTTCGCCGTTTTCCAGATCATAGGTATCCACGAAAGGTTTATTCCCTTCAGGAGAAGCTCCTGATCCAAAAAGGAAAAGTTTGTTCTTCTTTTTATCCTGAAGTAACACATAGCGCCCATACTCATTTCTAACTGTCTCAAAATTGCCCGGATCATTGTATCGATCTTCTGTTGAGCGGTCAAAGAGAACTTTGGTCTCCTTAGGGTTTTCAGGCGAAAATGCAGTGCTTATTCTTCTTCGAGTATTCCACCAGTATTCGTTTACAATCGCCAAATCAGCATCTCCCCATTGTATACCACTATATCGCAGGCTCGTTTTCATATCAGCTTTAGGATCTCCTTTGAAAGGCGCATCCATATGGTAGACTTGATCTCTGAATTCAACTTCCTTCTTCGGATCTCCTGCATCCAGGGCCTCTGCCCAGTAAAGGCTGGCAGCTTTATCCGCCCGCCAACTAAAAGAGCGTCGACCCGTCTGCACAGACATAAAACCTTTAGGAATATCTTCTCCTGAAGGTAGATCTGCCATTTCACGAACTACATTACCTGATTTATCCCAAATCTCTACAGACCTTGGAAATCTATAATAGGGAACCAAATAAGAAAAGGGCTTTTTAATCTCCTCAATCAAGATGTATTGCCCATCAGGGCTGGGGCTAAAACTTCTGAAAATCCCTTCTTCTCCCAACTTTTTTGAGACTCCGCTTTCTGCATTCACCAACAACAATTGAGACTCGGTGAAATAGCTGAAAAGAGATTCGTCAAACCCATTTTTCAAAAGATCCTGATAGGTCCTTACTGCCGCTACTTTTCCCTCATTTGAACTGATAACCGGACCAGAAGGAGTCGCAGGTTTCTGAGGTGCTGCTTGCCGACCTTCAGGTATAGCTGTCAAAAGTATGTCATGTGAGGTAGAAATCCAGGAATAGGGTCTCCCTCTCATAGCGGCATTGACATGTGCATCCGTTAATTTTCTGGCTTTTCTACTTTCTACCTCTAATACCCAAAGTTCAATATGTTCTTGCTTTGAATGAGTGAAAGCAATGAATTTACCATCTGCTGACCAGGAGACATTAGAAATAAGGGGATCAGCGGGTAATCCTTCTATTGAATATTCTGCCTGATCGTCCATAGATCTGAATCGAAATCCCAGATAATAGGAAGTACGACTTTGGCCGTTATTACGAGGATTTATGCGAAGACCACCGATGCGTAGCTCTGGTTGAGAAAGTTCGGCTATGCTAGGCATACTCGATCTCTGCATAAGCAACATCCATTGATCATCGGGACTAAGACTTACAGCTGGTGTCGGGGCAGCATCAGCCAGGTCGGCGATGGCTTGCGGAGGCATTTGATAGCCCAATTGATCCTGAGCGAATAGCATATCAGATAGTATGACCAGCAGGCTGGCCAGAAAGATGGCAGTAATAGTTTTCATAGAGCTTTGGATTGAGTGGGTTCTATTTGTTCTCTATAAATTTAAGGAATTGTTCCTTATAAGAATTGCTGATAGGAATTTCTTTTTGATTGATCAGGACCCGGTTGTTTTGAATCATATGAATATGACCTATTCCTATGATGTAGGACTTATGAACCCGCATAAACCTCCTCTTGGGGAGTTTATCCAGCATACGAGTCATACTCATCAGAGTAAGGATTCGCTGTTTAGGGGTATGAACAGCTATATAGTCCCGCATTCCTTCTATGTAAAGGATGTCATTGTAGTTAATTTTGAAGATACGAGTATCCGATTTGATAAACATGAAATCTTCTTCTGCAAGAATTTCTGTTCCAGATTCTTCGACCTTCATAAGGGCCTTATTTACGGCTTTATAAAAACGATCAAATAGAACCGGCTTTAAGAGATAATCGATAGCGTCCACTTCATAACTTTCGATTGCATAATCCGCAAAGGCCGTAGTAAAGATAACCATCGGCTTTTCTGCAAAACTATTGATGAATTCCAGGCCGGTAAGATCGGGCATTTGAATATCCAGGAATACCAAATCAACCGGATTTTCTTTAATAAATTCTACGGCTTCTATAGGGTTTTGGAAAGTTTCCATCAGATTGAGCGCTGGAATCTTTTCACCAAACCTTTTAATCACCTCCAATGCTAAAGGTTCATCATCAACTGCAATACAGTTCAATTTCTTCATAGTTTTAGTTTTAAATGAACGCGATGTTTTTCCGGGTCTTCGTCGATGTCCAACTCATAATTGTCCCGGTATAATAGATCTAGACGTTTTTTTACATTATTGAGGCCTATTCCGCCAAAAGGATTCAGCTCATGTTTACTTTTCGGATGGATGGGATTTTCAACTTCCAAATCCAGTTCACTTTCCAAAACCTTCAGATTGATGATGAGCTGAGAGGCATTGACAGTGCTTATTCCATGTTTAAAGGCATTTTCTACAAAAGGAATAAATAGCATCGGAGCTACCTGCTTCCCTTTTATATTTCCATCTACGGAGAAATTGACTTTAGTGGTTCCATTTAAGCGAAGTTTCTGTAAATCAATATAGTTCTCCAGGTATTCAATCTCTTTAGAAAGCGGTACCTTATTGTCATTACTCTCATAGAGCATATAGCGCATCAGCTGAGAAAGCTTGGCAATTCCACTGGCCGTTTGCTCATCATTATTTTTAAACGCGAGCCCATACAGACCATTAAGAATATTGAAAAGAAAATGGGGATTGATCTGATGCTTGAGGGCAGAAAGTTCTGCTTTGAGTTTTTCTTCTTTGAGGATTTGTCTGTCCCTTTGGCCATTAAACCAGGCATAGGTATAGCCGTAGAAATTCGAAAAGGCAAGAATTACCGCTGTAAAGACCAAATTACCTTCGATCCAATCAAAATAACCCAGGCCAAATTCTTCCCATACACTTGGGACTCGTTCAAATTTATATACATACCATTGGTAGGCAAAATCCAACCCACATTCGACCAGAACAAAAGCCCCCAGAGTCAGCAAATTGCTTAAGAGAAAGATCTTGAAACTATTCTGTTTTAATGAATAGGGAAGAATCCCATGAGAAAAAAGATAGAAAAGAATAATATTCAGAATGGTGCTGTAAAGGAAAAAGGGAATTTCCTCTTTCCCTTCATAAAAAGCGGTATTAAATAAGCCTCTTCCATAGGGTTCTGGAAAGAAAAAATAGATTACCGTACCCCAGATAAGGATGTGGGCTCCAATATTCAAGTATTTAATTAATGGGATACGCATAATTTTTCAAAGAAGATCAGGATTCCCATTCAAAACAAATACAATGGCCGATTTTCCATATGGGGTGGTAGAAATCTTGGATTCATTTTTATTTCTTCTGCTTCATTTTTTACTTTTGCGGTGTCCAAAAATTAATGATAATGAAAAGAAGTCTGTTTTTAACAATCGTATTAGGCCTAATCTTGAGCTCATGTGGCTCCAAATGGTCTATGGAAAGTCTGGAAGGATATCCAGATGGAATTTTTGCCGTGTTCAATACCAACAAAGGGCAGATCGTTACACAGCTTACCTTTAAGCAGACTCCTACTACTGTAGGAAATTTCCTTGCTCTTGCTGAAGGGCATATGGAAAATAATTTTAAAGGAAAAGGAGAACCATTTTATGATGGGCTCACTTTCCACAGAGTCGTCCCCAATTTTATGGTCCAGGGCGGCGATCCGCTAGCTACTGGTATGGGAACTCCTGGATATGCTTTTGGAGATGAATTTTTCCCTGGACTATTTCACAATAGACCAGGAACTCTTTCAATGGCTAATAGCGGACCAGATACCAATGGAAGTCAGTTCTTCATCACGCATGTACCTACTCCCTGGCTAGATAATAAACATTCCGTTTTCGGCTATGTAATTCAGGGGATGGAGGTAGTAAATGCCATTGCACAAGGCGATGTGATTGAATCCGTCCGCATTTACAGAAATGGAGATGAGGCAAAACAGTTTAAGCCGATGGAAGCTTTCATGGCCGGCAAAAATAACTAGGCCGGTCGCCTAGCCTACAAAAATTTAACTTTTTTCTACTGAGCCTTAAACAATCTACCTAATTTTAGGTAATTAATTTTAGTTAGATTAACTTTGGCGTCTGACAAAAAGAAAATGCCACTTTGAACAAGCTGCATTTTTTTTCGTTACTTAATTAGAATCAGTCTAAATTTAAATAAGGAATGGCAGAGGATCAAATAGCAGCCGTTGAGGAGCTCTCCGAAGATGAAAAAATCATCCAGGAGGTTACTAATAAAAAGTACGAATATGGTTGGGTTACTGACATAGAATCCGACAAAGCTCCTAAAGGCCTGAATGAAGATATCATTCGACTAATCTCTTCCAAAAAGAACGAACCAGCATGGATGCTTGAGTATAGAATGAAAGCATTCGAGCATTGGAAAAAGATGAAGGAGCCCAATTGGGCACATGTCGAATATCCCCCTGTTGATTTTCAAAACATCCACTACTACGCAGCCCCAAAACCCAAAAAGAAACTTGATAGCCTGGATGAAGTTGATCCGGAATTGCTCAAGACTTTTGAGAAATTAGGCATTCCGCTTTATGAGCAGAAGGTGCTTGCGGGCGTAGCTGTTGATGCTGTAATCGACAGTGTTTCTATCAAGACCACTTACAAAGAAAAGCTTGCCGAATTGGGCATTATTTTTTGCTCTTTCAGCGAAGCTATACAGGATCATCCAGAACTGATCAAGAAGTATATGGGGAAAGTAGTTCCTCATACAGACAACTTCTATGCAGCTCTAAATGCTGCGGTATTTACGGATGGTTCATTTGTGTATATCCCTGAGGGCGTTCGTTGCCCAATGGAGCTTTCTACTTACTTCCGTATCAATGAACAGAATACGGGCCAGTTTGAAAGAACCCTGGTCGTTGCAGAAAAAGGAAGTTATGTATCATATCTCGAAGGATGTACTGCTCCTCAAAGAGATGAAAATCAGCTTCATGCAGCCGTAGTCGAATTGATTGCCGCAGAAGATTCAAAAATCAAATATTCTACCGTTCAGAACTGGTATCCTGGGGATCCTGAAACCGGTGCCGGAGGGATTTACAACTTCGTTACCAAAAGAGGAATCTGTGAAGGAAATAATTCCAAAATCAGCTGGACTCAGGTGGAGACGGGATCAGCAATTACCTGGAAATACCCAAGTGTAATTTTGAAAGGAGACAATTCCGAAGGAGAATTTTACTCGGTTGCCGTTACTAATGGTCGTCAGCAGGCAGATACAGGGACCAAGATGATTCACTATGGAAAGAATACCCGTAGCATTATCATTTCAAAAGGAATTTCTGCAGGTAAGAGTAACAATAGTTATCGTGGCTTGGTGAAAATGATGAAAGGTGCGACCAATGCCCGGAACTTCTCTCAATGTGATTCCATGTTGATTGGAGATCAGTGTGGTGCACATACTTTTCCCTACATAGAAGGAGGAAATACCACCTCCAAAATTGAACATGAAGCGACTACTTCCAAAATAGGCGAAGATCAAATCTTCTACTGTAAGCAGAGAGGGATTGATGAAGAGCAAGCCATAAGCCTGATTGTTAATGGCTATGCAAAAGAAGTTTTGAATCAATTGCCGATGGAGTTTGCAGTTGAAGCTCAGAAACTACTTTCTATCAGCCTCGAAGGAAGTGTAGGATAATAAATAAGGGTACAACAAAGAAAATTTTCTCTAATGCTCAGCATAAAAAACTTAAAAGCGTCAATTGAAGACAAACAGATTCTGAAAGGTTTGAATCTGGATATAAAACCCGGCGAAGTACATGCCATCATGGGCCCCAATGGTTCAGGAAAAAGTACCCTCGCATCTGTGCTTGCAGGCAATGAAGATTATGAAGTAGATGGAGGAGAAGTTTTATTTAATGGAAAAGATCTCCTGGATCTGGAGCCGGAAGAAAGAGCTGGCGAAGGATTGTTTCTCGCTTTTCAATATCCCGTTGAAATTCCAGGAGTCAGTATGACTAATTTCCTGAGAGCTTCTTTGAATTCTGTTAGAGAATATCGCGGAGAAGATCCTCTTAGTGCAGGTGCTTTCCTCAAATTGATGAAGGAAAAGCAAAAAGTAGTCGCTCTGGATACCAAATTGACCAAGCGTGCTGTAAACGAAGGCTTTTCCGGTGGTGAGAAAAAGCGGAATGAAGTTTTTCAAATGGCCATGCTTGAGCCTCAGCTCTGCATTCTTGATGAAACCGATTCCGGTCTGGATATCGATGCCTTGAGAATCGTTTCTGATGCGGTCAACAAGCTCCGTAATGAGAATAATGCTTTCCTCGTAATCACTCACTACCAGCGCTTACTCAACTATATCGTACCTGATGTAGTTCATGTGCTGCATGAAGGAAAGATCGTTAAGTCGGGAGATAAGAGCCTTGCTCTCGAACTAGAGGAAAAAGGATATGACTGGCTCAAAGAGGCAGAAGCTGTTTAACCTAAAGCTGTTTTCTGAAACATGGCAAACAAAATCCAGGAATTGGAACAAGAAAGAACGGCTTTTATTGCGCAGTTTGACGCAGGCCAGGGCATAGCGGCTGTAGAAGACCAGAAAGCTATAGCTGCTTCCGCACTAAAAAACCTCCAGATCCCCACCCGAAAGTGGGAAGAGTGGAAATACACGGATTTAAAGGCTTTAGTCAAAAAGGAATTTAGTCCTGCTCATGAAAGCCCATTTACTGATATTCAGCCTTACCTCATTCCCAATCTGGAATCAGATGTATTGGTTTTTATCAATGGCAGATATAGAGAAGAACTTTCTTCTATCAGCCATAATGAAGAAAGTCTGATCATCAATGACCTCAGAAATATTGCGGGAAAAGGAAAAGAGGCCTTCGAAACCTATTTCGGAAAAGCAGTAAGTCCTGATCTCGATATTTTTGCAGCGATCAATACAGCTTATGCAGGAGATGGGGTATTCATTGGAGTACCTACTGGCAAAACCACAGCCAAGCCTATCCAGATTTTGCATCTGGCAGATAATAAAGAGCAATCCAGTACCATGCAGCATAGAAATATGTTTGTTGTGGGAAGAAATGGAGAAGCTCAAGTGGTAGAAAGCTATCATTCACTTGCAGACTCCCCTACCCTGAGAAATCAGGTTACGGAAATATTCGTAGATGCGAATGCCGGGCTGGAGTATGTTAAAATCCAATTGGAAAGCGGAGAAGCGTCCAGCATTGATAGGACCCTGGTTCATCAAGCCAGAGATTCTCGTTTTTCTATTCATACCATTACTCTTGGAGGTAAACTGGTAAGAAATAATCTCGACATCAAAATGGATGGAGTGAATATTTCTTCCGAACTCAAAGGGCTCTATATGCTTTCTGGTACACAGCACGTGGACAATCACACGCAAGTGGACCATATGAATGCCGATGGATATAGCAATGAATTGTACAAAGGGATTCTAAAGGATCAATCTACGGGTGTATTCAATGGTAGAATACATGTGTATCAAGATGCTCAGAAGACCAATGCCTTTCAATCCAACAATAATGTACTGCTGGATGATACGGCAAATATTTATACCAAACCTCAATTGGAGATATATGCCGATGATGTAAAGTGTAGCCATGGAGCTACCCTGGGATCATTGGATGAAGAAGCAATGTTTTACTTGCAAGCCAGAGGAATCAAAAAAGACCAGGCAAGAAAAATGCTGGTTCATTCTTTTGTGATGGAAGTAGCTGATGATATCTCCATGGATGCGGTTAAAGATTTTATTGAAGAAAAGATCGAAAACAGATTTTAGTGCTACATACTAAACTCGACATATCCAGCATTCGCAAGGATTTCCCAACCCTAAGTCAAAAGGTATATGGGAAAGAGCTTGTCTATTTTGATAATGCTGCCACTTCCCAAAAACCTCAGGTCGTTATTGATCGACTGAGTACCTATTATAATGAGGAGAACAGTAATGTTCATCGAGGAGTTCATAAGCTTAGCCAACTTGCTACAGATGCTTATGAAGAGGTAAGGAAAAAGGTGCAGCAGCTCATCCATGCGAAAAAGGATTATGAAGTAATCTTTACCCGAGGTACTACTGAAGGAATAAATCTCATAGCCAGTAGTTTCGGAAGAAAGTATATACAGGAAGGAGATGAAATCATCATCTCGGCCATGGAGCACCACTCCAATATTGTGCCCTGGCAGATGCTTTGTGAGGAGAAGGGAGCTGTATTGAAAGTTATTCCAATATCCGAGGCAGGTGAGCTGGATATGGAAGCTTATCAAAAGCTTTTGAGCGATCGTACCAAACTGGTATCAGTCGTCTACATCTCAAATTCTTTGGGAAGCATAAATCCTGTAAAAGACATTATCACACAAGCCCATGAGCGGGATATTCCGGTTTTGCTGGATGCTGCTCAGGTAGTTCCACATGATAGCCTGGATGTTCAGGAACTGGATTGTGATTTTCTGGTCTTTTCCAGCCATAAGATGTTTGGTCCAACAGGAATAGGAATTTTATACGGGAAGGAAAAGTGGTTGGAAGAAATGCCCCCCTATATGGGAGGTGGAGATATGATAGATCTGGTAAGTTTTGACAAAACTACTTATGCAGGTCTTCCTCATAAATTTGAAGCAGGAACCCCCAATATTGCAGACACCATTGCTTTGGGAGCGGCCATAGACTATATCCATAAGATAGGATACAAGAATATAGCTGCCTACGAAAAGGAATTACTTGACTATGGCACAAAAAAATTGTCAGAAATTGAGGGAATCCGTTTCATCGGTACTGCAAAACATAAAGCCAGTTTAATCTCATTTTTAATTGGAGATATCCATCCCTATGATGCAGGTACTATTCTGGATCGTTTGGGAATAGCCGTCAGAACCGGCCATCATTGTACACAACCTATTATGAGTTTCATGGATATACCTGGTACTGTCCGTGCCTCATTTGCTTTTTACAATACTTTCGAGGAAATCGATCGTTTGGTAGAAGGCATTCATCAGGTTAAGAAAATGTTTGGATAAGATGACAGATTTAGACCGCAAGGAAGCCGTAATTGAAAAAATCAGCACCGTTTACGATCCGGAAATTCCGGTAAATGTTTACGAGTTGGGCTTGATTTATGAGATTAAATTTCCCGAGGAGAAAAAAACGCATATCCTCATGACCCTGACTGCACCGGCATGTCCAGCAGCAGAAATTATCCCCGAAGAAATCAAGGAAAAGGTTCTTACCATCGAGGATATCGAGGAGGTAGAAGTTGAGCTCACCTTTGACCCGCCCTGGGACAAAGAAATGATGTCAGAAGAGGCTCAACTGGAACTGGGCTTCCTATAAAATCAACCAAATAATGTCGGCGGAGGACTAAATGGCTCAATCAATTGAGCATGGTCATTTCGTACATTCCCTACAGAATTTCCTACGGGATAGGCCTTCATATATTCTGCCGGCAAAGGTCTGAGCAATTCTAATAAATCCTTAGGATCTTTTTTAGCATCCATCCAGGTATCTCTTTGAGCAGGAGGAAGAATTACCGGCATGCGGTCATGTATATCCTCCATAAGTTCATTGGGTTCTGTGGTAATGATCGTAAAAGTCCTTAGCTCCTCCCCTTGCGGTGAAGTCCAGCTAGATGTCAATCCAGCCATTGCAAATAAGCCATGCTCCTTCAAGCCAATATAATACGGCTGCTTTCCGCCCAACTCTTTCTTCCATTCAAAAAAGCCATCCCCCCATACCAGGCACCGTTGATTCTTCATCGGACTTTTGAAAGATGCTTTCTCAAGGATGGTTTCCGAACGTGCATTGATCATTTTATACCCGATTTTGACATCCTTTGCCCAATGAGGAATCAGTCCCCAACGATAAAAGTGCATATGCTCCGGATCGTGCATAGGACTAATAAGGGCCATTTGGGTAGGGGCAATATTGTAGCGGGGAACAAGGTCTAATTGCTGCTGTTGGGATTGAATCACCAATGCAGGATCAGGTTTTGCGGTAAAGGTATATCTGCCACACATAAAGAAAATGGTCTTGATTTGAACCTAAGATAAAAAATATGACGTTATTGGAATATATCGTGAATTTCTTATGTCTAAAAGAAAACGATTACAAAATTGGTGCAAACAGAGTCCCTTACAGATATCGAACTGATCTCTCAAGTACGAGAGGGGAACAAGCAAGCATTCCAATTAATCGTGGAACGCTATGAGTATCAGATCGCGAGGACAGTTGTAGGGATGTTGGGAAACTGTCAGGAAGCAGAGGACGTAGGACAAGAAGTGTTTATTCGGTTTTATCGTTCTTTGGCCAAGTTTAAAGGAGAATCAGCATTAGGTACATATCTGACCCGGATTGCGATCAATCTTTCTCTAAATGCGATTAAAAAGCGCAAAAGATTGAATCTCTTCCGTTCAAAGGATACAGAATTATACCAAATAGAAATACCAGATCATGGTTTGACTCCGGAACAAAAAGATATACAGGAAATGGTACAAAAAGGAATACTCCAACTGCCTAAGGAATTCAGAAGCATCATTGTGCTGAGGATGATTGAGGGCTACTCTACCAAAGAAGTGGCCGAGATTTTGGATATTCCCATGGGAACCGTGCTCTCAAGATTATCGAGGGCTCAAAAGAAGTTGAAAGCAATCCTGGAGCCCTTAAACAAATAATGACACACACACCGATCTATCAATATGGACAAAAAGCATTTACATAACTTATTGCATCGATCTCTACATGAAAATCTTGAGAGTGGAGAGGAAGCTATGCTTTCAGATGCATTGAAGCATGATGGTGAATTGCAGGAAGAAAAGCGGAAATTACTGGAACTAAGAGATGTTTTAAGATCACAGGACTTTAGATTTAAGCCTTTTTTCTCAAGCAGGGTAATGAAGGAGATTGACGTTACTCGTCAACCCCTTGGTTTACTTTCCAGCATCAATTATGCATTCATGAGAGTCTCCCTACCAACTATGGTAGCTGTATTTATCTGGATCCTCACTTTTTGGGGAACTGAAGGTAGTTTAAGCCTGGACGGACTTCTTGGAGTTGCCGGCCTGTCTTATGACGAAATCGTAAACGAATATTTAGTTAGCAATTAATCAATCAATCGGATGAATCCGAAAATAACATCCATATTACTCATCCTTTTAACCCTTATGATAGGATTTGCGGGAGGTTTTATCACCAGGCAAACCCTTCACGATAACCGCATGAAGGAAATGCGGGAGAAATTCAGCAAAAAGGATGGGCATGTAGAATATTTCAAAAGAGTAATGGAAATTACTCCTGAACAAGAAGCTGCTGTCCAACCTATCCTGGAAGATTACGCTCCTCGTGTACATCAGCATATGAGAAGATTTTGGGATGAGGCAAGACTTAGAACAGATAGCATGGCGATTGAATTGGCTCCTCACATAAGTGAAGATCAAATCGAAAAACTAAAGCGAAGGCTTAACAGAAAGCGACATCATAAAAAGAAGCCCAAAGAAGCAAGCCATTAAAGTAAAAAGGAGATGAAAAGTTGATTTCATCTCCTTTTTTATTTTTTATTTCTGATCCTATTTCTATTCACAGTTCAACTCTTTTCCTATAATCCCGCAGTTAGCTTTCCCTTTTGCATGATAGCATTTCAATTCGCTCTTAGGATTCAACTTCCCATCTTTATTTGCATCATTCCATAGGAGTAAACAATTTTTTCCGCATTCCTTTGCCAAATCGATCTGCATACACCTCTTTTCACATTGCAGTTGAATCGGACCCATCAATCTCCTTAAGCCTGAAGGAGCCTTCATTTGCTTAATTTGGCTGGCTGGCTGGAAGGGCTTTGATATTTGCCTTCGAAAATCCCAGCACATTAAATTCCCTGCACCATACCACTACCCCACTATGAATTGGGACTCTGTAAATTTTCAAAGAGTGGAGCTCTCTTAGCCGTTGCGGTTTGTGCATTAGAGGTATGGAAGGCAAGAAGCAAGAAAAGGCTAAGAAAAAGTAGATTGAGTTTTGACATGACAAAGAGTTTAAGATGCATTTACACTTTGTACCCTAAGTTCTCCAAATCATACCTCGATCCATATCATTTTTCATAAGTCGATCTAATCCGCAGAGATTCCAAGACCTCACTTGCCAAAAGCATGTGTCCTTTAGGTGTATTCTTAAGAAAATTCAAAAATCACCCATAACAGTGTTAGATTTAATTACAAGTAGTTATCTGACTGGAATAATAGCCTAAGGAAAGTCATTCCCAAAACATCCCGCTTTTGATTTTTATTTAATATGAAAAGCTGGCAATACCCATAAGAATTGCTCAAGCCTGAACTCAGGCTCGAGATGCGAAAGCTGTTTAGACTTAACTAAAATTTATTGATTGTCTAGTTATTTAGACAAATTCCTTAGCGAGCTCGATTATAGATATTCCTTTTGGCTAGTTTGGGAGAATTGATGGTTTTATAAAAGTCATTTAGGTATTTAATACTCAATTTCCGTTGAGAACCCATCAAGCCTTCACAATTGTTGTAAAGTGCATAAATCTCATCCTTCTTCTCATTAAACACCTTAAACACCTCCTGGAATAATTCTTCGTCTCGTTCAAAGCCTCTATATCTTCGAGTACGAACATTGGGGAGGTCTTCAAATATGGCGGGATTAGGGACAGCATATGGAGCATTTACGATTCCGCACCAATCAAAATCGTACGGGATGGGTATCAATGGTTGGTTTTCTCTGAGGAGAAGTTTCACATTGTGAAGTTGAGGAATAGACCAATCAGTATTTCCTACACAATAAGCAAATACAGACATCAGCGTAGTCTGAAAAGCATCAGCCCCAGTAGGATGCACCATTACTTGTTCTTTGATCGTCCCACCTAGCCTCTCAGCCATCATATCTTCATCCTCTATCATAAAAGCATAAGTATCCATCGGCTTCCATTTACCCGTATTGTCCTCATAACGGATCTTGACCAAACGAACTTTAAAACTAAAGTCCGATACCAGGTTATAAATACGATATACCAAATACTCCTGAAGCAAATACTGTGTGTATTTGGGAGGATTTTTTTGACAATGGGTTACCAGCTTTATTTTGTCCTCTCCTTCGAATATTGTTCCTCCAGAAGTGGCTTTGGCAAAATTGAGACGAATGGGGGGAATACGGCAAATCCCTCCTTTTCTTCTGAAATTTCCCCTAACCTTTACTTTTAAGGGGAGACTTACTTCTTCTGAATTTCCATCTTTATAAGTAATCTCTGCAGGGTGATAATCTCTTTCTTCTTCTCTGTCTTTAAATAAAGCGCCTATATCGGTTTTGATAACCATTTCGAGAACTTCATCAGAGGTAAAGAGATCAGATTCAGGCTTAATTTGATCTTCAGGTTGGCTTTGAGCTGAAAGGAGAAAAACTCCGAGAATCAGCAGAAGTACTTTTTTCACAGTTTAAGGTATTAGGATTTCTTACAATGCATGCTTAAGATAATAATTATTCCAAATCTCTGAAATACCAAAAACCCTGATATTGCTACCAGGGTTTTCCAGTATATATTTTACTAAGACTTATCTTCTTTTTAACCTTCCCAAACCGCTGATGTTTTTATGCAATTTAGGATCTCCCTCATAGGTTACTTTCCCAATTCCCCGGATTTCAACCTCCAGGTCTTTTTCTGCATAAACCTGAGCACTACCTGCTCCATTTAATTCCACATCCAGCTCATCAACTTCCAGGTCAAAGGCTTTGATTCCTCCTGCTCCATCAATATTCATATAAGAAGAATCTGCATGCCCCCGCAACTTGATATTTCCAGCTCCGTGAATTTCAGCATCCAGTTTTCCTACGTTTACATCTAAATCAACTTCACCCGCTCCGGAAGTCAGAATATGCAAATCCTTGCTTTTCACACCAGTAGTGCTCCATACATTAGCAGCACCACGAATATGAATTCCTTCGAACTCAGGATTACTGATATAGATCTTGGTCTTTTTGAGAATAGCATTTTTGGTATCCATACTAAAGACCAGTACCCCTCTTTTTACCTTAACCTCAATGGCATCATGTACTTTGTCAGAAGCTTCAATCAAAACTTCTGATTTATCTGCCTGGGTTAGGATGACCTCATAACTACCATTAAGCTCTATGCTATGAAAGTCCTTGACTTTGTATTCTCTTTTATCCTTTTCATCAACTGCAGGACGCGCTGAAAGAGATAGGCTTAAGAGGGATAGGATCACAGCGGAAAATATGTGGCTGAATTTCATGTTATATTTTTCTTTTACAGACTAAATGAATGTGTAAAAGGTTGCGCTTTTAAGTGTACGAAAAAATAAAAAGGCTGTTCGATTTAGAACAGCCTTTGCCCGCGGGTTCAACAGATGTTGAGCTATCCCTCGCTAACGACGCCAAGGCCGCTCACATTTTTTTGCAGGTTTTCGGGGCTTCCTTTATAGGAAACTCTACCAATGCCACTGAGGCTAACATTCAGATCTTCATCCGCATAAACTTCCGCATTTCCTGCGCCTGACATTTTTAAGGTAGTCTTATGCGTTTTGAGATCATAAGCTTGCAGATTTCCTGCGCCAGATATGCCGAAGCGGCTCTCATCAGCATTTCCCTTCAACTCCAGATTACCTGCACCTGAAATGTTTACTTTTAAGTCTTCAGTGTCCAGGCCTAATTTTATGTTTCCGGCTCCTGCAATGTTCATTTCTATTTCATCGGATTCAAGGGTTCCGGTTGATTCACAATTTGCAGCTCCTCCTATTCTAACATAGTTGATTTCCTCTGCATATACATCCACCTTGATCGCTTCTTTGGTTTTAAAATCTTTTTCAGAGGTGATATGCAAAACATCATCCTTTATTTCAATTTTGATGTGTTCCATCAAGTTTTCATCTGCCGTAATGGTTACCGAATGACTTTCACCGGGATGCAAGAGCACATCAAATACTCCATTGACACTCAATCCTTCGAAATCATCCTGATCCACACTCATTTCAACGACATCTCCATTTCCTTCCATTTTCTCTTTGGAATCGAAATTCACAAAACAGCCATTAAGGCTGAACAGGAGTGCAAGCATAAACACTGCACTGAGCTTCTGAGTTACATTTTTCATAATTAGCGTATTTCTTTAATGATTAGGGTGTTTCTTGTATTTCTGGCTTTATGCTGATTTATATGGATAAAAGAGTCTTCTCAATTTGCATGGTTGGAAGATTTCCTGATAATTTCGCATCATTTCCTTCAATTGAGCAAAAATCTCCCAATAAAAATTCCTTTTTGTGCTAAAGATTGCCTGGTCGCCTTTATTTAAACACCCTTTGCCGGAAAATCATCGATTCCCTATGGAGAAATATGAGTTGATTCCCGAGCAATTGCTGTATGAAGGAACTATTGAAGAGGAGAATCTGTATCGACCAGAAGCAATGAAAGAAGAGCTTATTCTCCTTACCCATACTGAAGAATATTGGGGAAAACTTTGCAGAGGAGAACTCAGTCCTAAGGAGATTCGAAAAACCGGTTTTCCCTATTCTCTTCAATTGCTGGAAAGAGGAAGAGTGATTGCGCAAGGAACTCTGGATAATGTAGGTTATGCAGAAGAATATGGAGTTGCCATAAATGGAGCAGGCGGCACCCATCATGCCTATACAGATCATGGAGAAGGTTTTTGTATCCTCAATGATATCGCCATTGCCAGCACCTGTGTACTCAATGAAAATAGATATAGAAAAATCCTGATCATAGACCTCGATGTACATCAGGGAAATGGGACCGCTGAAATTTTTCGTGAGGAAAGTCGGGTATTCACTTTCAGTATGCATTGTGAAGCAAATTATCCCTTGAAAAAAGAAATATCAGATCTGGATATCAGTTTAGCAGCCTATAGTGGAGACGAAACGTATCTCGGCATTCTCAAGGAAACCTTAGCCAATCTCCTGGAAGAAGAAAAACCAGAGCTTGTATTCTATCTGGCTGGGGTAGATGTTTTGGGAAGTGATAAACTAGGGAAACTAAATATGACAAAAGCTGGATGCAAAGAAAGAGATCGATTTGTCATGCAAAGCTGTCACGAAAAAGGCCTCCCATTAGTCATATCATTGGGCGGAGGCTATTCCCCGGATATTCGAGATATAGTTGACGCCCACTGCAATACCTTTCGACTTGCGAAAGATATTTGGTTTTAAATAGAAACTTTTTAGATATTTTGGCGTCCATAAAGAAATATCTAGCTTAAAACATACACAATAATAACATGAGCAGAGCAATAATTATCATTCTGATCCTCGCAGCCATCGTTGGAGGATGTGGAATTTTACAACAGAATACACTGGCCGAACTGAGAGGTGAGGTAGATGCCAATTGGGCACAAGTAGAAAATCAGTATCAAAGAAGAGCTGATTTGATTCCAAATCTTGTTGAGACAGTGAAAGGATATAGTGAGTTTGAAAAGGAAACCCTTGAAAATATCACCAATGCCAGAGCAAGAGTTGGACAGGTCAACATTAGCAGCGACGATCTGGCAGATGAAGCAAAGATGAAAGAATTTATGGAAGCTCAAAGTTCCCTGGGTTCTTCTCTTTCAAGACTTCTGGTTGTATCGGAAAATTATCCTGACCTCAAATCCAATACAGTCTTCAGAGATTTGATGGCACAATTGGAAGGAACGGAAAATAGAATTAGCACAGAAAGAAGACGCTATATCAATGCGTCTAAAGATTATAATGTGCATATCACAAAATTCCCTGCAAGCTTCTTCGCCAATTTCTTTGGATATAGTAAAGTGGCCAATTTTGAAGCAGCAGAAGGAGCTGAGCAAGCTCCTAATGTAAATTTTAATTAAGGCTAAAGATCAGGCAGAAAATCCAACCCAATGGGTTTTCTGCCCATCTTTATATAAAGTTCTTATATCTCCTTATACCCCAACATGCAAAATCGCCTCATAGGGTTTCTTTTTCTTCTATTTCCTGTACTCCTATTTTCTCAGGTTCCCAAAGAAGTCGGGTTTGTCAATGACTATAAAAATATCCTGAGTCCTCAACAAAGGACACAGCTCAATAGCTATCTGACAAATTTTGCGGAAAGCACCTCAAATGAGATCGCAGTAGCCATCATGGATCTGCCTTCTGGAAGAAGTCTGGAAGAATATACCCTTGAGGTAGCTGAGAGCTGGGGAATTGGAGGAGCTGCGAATGACAATGGTATTTTGGTCGCAGTTTATCCGGATTCCAGAAAAATGAGGATAGAAGTTGGCTATGGGCTGGAAGGAGCAGTACCCGATATTGTTGCCAAAAATATCATGGAGCAGTATATGAAACCTTCCTTTCAGGTTAAGGATTATTATACAGGACTTAGCAATGCTTCCCAGATTCTGGCTGGTTTGGTAAAAGGAGAATATGACGATGCAGCTTTGAGGGATTATTATTCTCCCAGGCGCAATATCGAACCCAGTTCAAATATTTCAAATCTAATCGTTTTACTTTTGATCATTGTTGTCTTTATTTACCTTAGCCGTGGAAGCGGAGGAGGAGGCAATGATGGAGGCGGTGGGACCTATCGAAGAAGATATCGTAGAGGCGGAGGGGGATGGATTTTTCTGCCAGGAGGAAATGGAGGTGGATCCTGGGGAGGAGGCGGAGGCTTCGGAGGTGGTTTCGGAGGATTTGGTGGAGGTAGCTTCGGAGGCGGAGGTGCTTCCGGCAGTTGGTAAGAATCTTCATTTTTCAGCATTTCCCTATTCGAATTTTGCTATATATTTGCTCCCTACATTAATGGAGCCAATAGATAATGACGCTTACAATTCGAATTCACTACTACACCCATTGGGGACAAAGACTCTTCATAGCAGGATCGCTTGCCGATAACTGCTCAATTGAACATGAAGGAAAAGGAATCCCCCTTCATTATCTGGGTGCTGGCTCCTGGGGAATCAGCCTTGATATTCCAGCAGGCAAAGAGAAAGAGCTGAACTACAATTATTATTTACAGGACGAAAATTCTGGTCGCTTTGATAAAGAATGGGGCCCCAGAAGAACGGTCGTCTTGCAAAAAGGGCGCTTCGAAAGTATACAAATTCGAGATTACTGGAGATCCAGAAGTCATCCCAATTATGCCCTACTAAGTTCAGCCTTCACCCGTGTACTTCATCGCAGGGTCAAAACGGAGAAAATCAAAAGAAAGAAAGACTCTCAAATTCTGAGCTTTCGCATAATGGCTGCTCGCCTACCCAAAAACTGCTCCCTTTGTGTGATCGGAAGTGATCCCCAAATTGGAAGTTGGGAGGAATCCAAAGCCCTGATCATGTCATCTGAAAACTTTCCGAACTGGGAAGCTGAGCTAGCCCTCAAGGGAGCTGCCCGGGAAATTCAGTATAAATATGGGATATATGACAAGAAGGAGAAAAAAGTAATTTCCTGGGAAAGCGGAGAAAACCGGCATATTCGCCTGATTCCCGATGGAAGCAATGAACTATTCATTCAACAGGATGAGATATTCAGACAGGACGAAGCCAATTGGCGAGCTTCTGGTGTAGCTTTGCCCGTATTTTCCTTGAGGAGTAAAAACTCATGGGGAGTAGGAGATTTTGCTGACCTGAAAAGCTTTATTGATTGGGCAAAAGAAAGTGGACAGAAGCTGGTACAAATCCTTCCCATCAATGATACAGTGGCTACACATAGCTGGGTAGACTCCTATCCCTATGCGGCTATTTCCGTTTTCGCTTTGCATCCCCAATACCTTTCTCCCGAAAAAATGGGCGTGCTAAAAGACAAAAAATTCCTTTCGGTATTCCGAAGAGAAGCCAGAGAACTCAATAAGCTTGAAGAAATTGATTATGAGGCCGTGATGAAGCTTAAATCCCGCTTCTTTAAGCTATTATATGATCAGGAGAAAGAACAACTGAAAAAAGATAACGCTTTTCAGGCTTTCATAAAGGAAAATAAAGAATGGTTACATCCTTATGCTGTCTTCTCTTTTCTACGGGATAAATACAAAGGCGTAAACTTCAAGGAATGGGAAAAACATGCCGTATATGACGAAAAAAAGATTGCTAAATTCGGAAGAGCTTCTCATGAGAATTATGACGATATAGCTGTCCACTACTTTATCCAATATCATCTACATTTACAACTCAGTGATGCAGCCGAATATGCAAGAGAACAGGGAGTTGTTTTGAAAGGAGATATTCCGATCGGAATATACCGGTACAGCGTAGATGCATGGGCAGCACCTGAATTATACAATATGAATTTTCAGGCAGGCGCTCCACCGGATGATTTTGCCATTGAAGGACAGAATTGGGGTTTCCCAACCTATAATTGGGATGTGATGGCTCAGGATGATTATGCCTGGTGGAGAAAAAGGCTGAGTCATATGGCCCGATATTTTGATGCCTATAGAATAGACCATATTCTTGGTTTTTTCCGCATCTGGCAAGTGCCCTATGCACAAATTCAAGGCTTATTGGGAGTCTTTAATCCGGCTCTCCCCTACTCTGCAGATGACCTTAGGTATGCAGGACTGCAATTTGATGAAGGACGTTTCTGCAAGGCATACATAACGGATCATGTCCTGTGGGAATATTTTGGAGATCAGGCACAATCTGTCAAAGCTGAATTTCTGCAAGACTCCCCTACTCGACCTGGCTTTTATGAATTTAAAGAAGTTTTTGATAGTCAAAGGAAACTGAGAAATTATCTCAAAGGCAAAGCTCAATATCAGGATATATCAACAGGCCTCGAAAACCTCGTAGGAGAAATTCTTTTTCACAAAGAAGATCATGATTATGCCCATAAATATCATCCACGTATAGCAGTTCATTTCACCAAATCTTATCGAGATTTGGATGCCCATCAAAAACAAGTCTTAAATGAGATTTACAATGCGTATTTCTATCATAGACATGATCTCTTTTGGAAAGATCAGGCCCTGGTAAAGTTGCCTGCAATCGTGGATGCTACAGAGATGTTGGTTTGTGGTGAGGATTTGGGAATGGTCCCGGATAGTGTTCCTTCTGTTATGGAGGGATTAGGACTTCTAAGCCTCGAAATACAGCGCATGCCAAAAGAAACCCATCTGGAGTTTGGAGATCCGGCTCTTGCTCCCTATTTAAGTGTAGTAAGTCCTTCCAGCCATGACATGTCTCCTATTCGAGCCTGGTGGGAAGAAGACCGAAATAAAACCCAGGCCTTTTACAATCAATCTCTGGGACGACAAGGTTCTGCGCCTTACTATTGTGAAGCAGAGATAGGGAAAGCCATGATTTATCAGCACCTGAATAGCCCGAGTATGTGGGCCATATTCCCCTTACAGGATTTATTGGCTATAGATGGCAATCTGCGTAGAGAAAATCCCTTAGACGAAAGAATAAACGTTCCTGCCAACCCTCAGCATTACTGGAGGTATAGATTACATCTTTCTTTAGAAGAATTGATGGACGCAAAAGAATTCAATGCCCAACTTAAGGAAATGCTGGAGCATAGTGGGAGGAATCCCCTTTATTGACAGCTTTTAATTAACATGAAGGAACAACTCCTTTTCTGTTCATCCAGGGGCTCAAAGCCCAGCATACGTTTTCCCTGGACTTTCAGAACCTGTGCTACACGTACATTTACGCGAATAGCATCTGTCTGATCAGGGAGCATTTGTGTAGCTTTAAAGTCGGCCAGGGTGAAGTTGATCACTGGCTTTGCAGCAGGCTCACTAAATCCCAATCTGCCGATAATTTTAGGCTGCCCCATACTTACCTGCGCCCAGAATTCAAGGCCACCAATAACGTACTGACTTTCTTCATCCGGATTTGCTGGAGTATACTGTATGCTGAATTTATCTCCTTGCTGGAGACACAGAATCTGATGTTGCATAGCGCCTGCATCCACCTCCTTTCCGTTGAAACTTACTTTGGTACCACTTTGTGAAAGGGCGATATGAGATACTCCCATCACAATTGAAAGAAAGACGAAAAGATTTTTCATGTTCTATATTTTGATTAACCACTCCCCTATGTTTATCAATACAAAGGTAAGCGCGAATTTCATGGAAAGAATTCAGGGGAAATATCTGCGGCAATATAACAGGAGACTCGGGATTTACCAGACGATTATTGGGGAAATACTAAAATCTCCCATAACAGTGTTAGATTTTATTTTTTCGATAAATATTTCAATAAAACAGCCGACCCAAAAGGGCCGGCCTTTTACCAAAACCTCAACACAATTCTTTATTCCTTGATAAGTTTTATTCTATCTGACCAATGAGAATTTGTATGCAAAATCAGAATATATACCCCCGAAGCTGCATTACTTACATCCAGTTTGAGTTCCTGCTCTCCTGCTTCTAATTCTTTCGTCCAACTTGATATGCGAGCTCCTTTCATATCATAGAGTTCTGCATGCAAACTTCCAGGACGCTGAGCATTTAATTGTAGCCAAATTTCATCCCGTACTGGATTTGGATACAGCTGAATCAATTGAATTTCCTCTTCGCTACTAAAACTAACTTCCCGAATTTCAGAAAACTGTCGGTTTCCTTCCAGATCTTCCATAATAATTCGGTAGAAGTATTTGCCACCTGCTCGGACCTCATGATCTTCAAAGCTATAATCGATCAGGCCATATTGATCCCTAGATTCAAAATGAGAGAATTCTTCAAATGAAAGTCCATTCTCTGAGCGTTCCAGAATGAGTTTGAATTCTGCATGTTCTTGCGCAATTCTCCAATTCAAAGCAGCTGAGGCTTCCAGGGCACTTGCTTTAAACAAGACGATGCTATTATTCAAAGGACAAAGGGGTCCCAAAGTAATCCCCAGGGTATCTGCACATCCATTGTTACTAATTGCCTCCACTTCATAAGAACCCGGAAATAGGTTGCTTATGGTTGGACCAGTCTGAGGAGGAGTCGTTAGCCAATTATAGGTGATTGTTCCAGCTCCTACTGCTGAAACCGTAATAGAACCATCATTGATCACACAACTTGTGGCATCCTGGCTATTTACCAGAGAAACTGCTACAGGAGAAGCCCCTTGCATATTGACTGCTAAATTATTTATACAGCCATCCTGATCTTCTACCGTTACTGTATAAGCTCCAGCTGCGACACTATCCAAAACAGGCCCTGTTTGAGCGGGTGTTGTATTCCAGGTATAAGTAAAGGGGCCATTTCCTCCTCCGGCATTTACATTGATTTCGCCAAAGGTTTGGCAATCATTATCTGTGGAGGAAAGAACTGAAATAGCTATTGGTGGAGCTTCCGGTATACTAAGGGGTACTGTTGTTTCACATCCTGTTGTAATATCAACTACACGCACAGAGTAATTTCCGGCAGCAAGGGGAGCTGAAGTAGCTCCTGTGCCTCCAGCCGGACTCCAGGTATAACTATAATTTCCAGAGCCACCACTTGGGTTAACACTTGCAGTACCATCTGAAAGTCCGTTACAAGAAACCGGATTTATGACATTTGTAAAGGCCGTAATGTTTCCAGGAGTTTTATCAACAAAGACATCTGTTGAATCTTTACATCCTGTCGTTTGATCAGTTACCACTACTTTATAGCTACCAGTAGCAAGGGCTGTTGCAGTGGCTCCCGTTTGGACAGGGCTGGTATTCCAGGCATAGGCATAACTTCCAGAACCTCCACTTACCACTACGCTTGCCGTTCCATCAGGAGTACAGCCTTCATCAGTAGAGCTTTCTGCCAGGAGCAAATCATTTACCGTTAAGACAATACTATCTCTTACAGAACAGGTCTGGCTATCATTTAAGCCGGTGACATAATATTTGGTAGTTGAAGTCGGATTAGCAATGACCGAATTACCTGTTCCGGTATTCAGGCTAGTGGCAGGTGCCCAGGTATAAATACTTGAACCCGAAGCTGTGAGATTAACTCCCCCTTCTCCTGCACAAAACGAAGCCGGACCTACAAGGGCAAGAGTAGGTTGCGGATCAACAATCAGGGTAACAGTATCCGGATCAGATAGCCCACAGCAATCCGTCTCGTACCTCAATTCTATATAAAAGGTGTCTGCGGTATTGAAACTGATATTGTTAAGGCTTTGGAAAGTAGTACCATCATAATTATTGGGAATGGCGCCATTATCAAGGTCCCAATGATAGATATAGGTATTGGTTCCATTGAGGGCTGAGAAATCTACACTTTCGCCCTCACAAATTCTGAATACTCCATTAATGACAGGAGCACTGGCATCTGCATCAGGAATTACTGCATCATCCTGGGATATATTACCAAAACCTGTATATGATTGGCCATTAAATACTATATCTTTTCTTCCGGTTGTGGTATAACTACTGGCTACTGCATTCCCACTGGGCGTAGGATTTACAGCCCCTCCTCCCAGATTCCAGGCTGCGGAACTGCCTGCAGTAAAATCCACATTGGTATTTACACAGGAAATGTTGTCCATATTGATTACATCCTGTGTACTGAGGCTAAAGGAAGTCTGAAGACTTGCCATAGCCAATCCTCCATTGAAATAATAGACCTGGGCCTCTCCATCACTTGCATCTCCTCCTTTTCCTCCATTTCCCCCATCTCCTCCGGGTCCACCATCACCTCCACGCCCCACTTCAAAGAGGGTACCATTGGTATCATCCCCGAGGCCACCACCTCCACCATCTCCACCAGTTCCCCCATTTCCTCCCGTTCCTCCCGTTCCAGCTGTTCCTACTTGTACAAAGCAGTCGATGATATTTCCATTAAAGCCATTATTAAAGGCGTATATGCCATAAGCTGAGCCAGCTGCAGTTGCACCATTACCTCCCTGGCCGCCTTCTCCTCCGCCGCCACCTCCACCGCCGCCTGAACCTGCGCCTTGAAAAGCCTGGAGCATTAGTGATCCCCACTGGCCACCTCCACCGGCTCCTCCACCTCCACCTTCGCCCCCTATTCCATCTCCTCCATTTGCTCCAGCGGTTCCAGGGTTCCAGAATCCAGCCACATGAGCCCCGGCTGTGCCATTGGCTCCATCTCCTCCATCTGCTCCACCGGTTCCTACGGAGCCATTAGAGCCATCTGAACGTCCTCCTGTATTACTGTTATGAAATTCTCCTCCAATGCCTCCAGCATTAGCTGTTGGGCTTGCAGCTCCTGTTCCACCATCTCCTCCATCAGAGTTAGCTTCTCCTCCGGCACCTCCAGCTCCTCCTCCTCCTCCTGAGCGTGGATCAGTTGCAAGTGTTCCTGCTCCTCCTGCTTCACCTTCAAGGCAGCAAGTACCCACTCCATTCTGATCTGTTCCTCCTGCACCACCTACCCCAAAGGTTCCCGCTGTACCAGCTCCATCTCCCCCTTTACCTCCAGGTCCGGCATTTCCTCTATCATCTATTCCTCCATAAGAACCTGCTACTCCATCCTCCCCGTCCAAGCCATCTGCTCCTACAGTTCCGTCCGAGCCATTACCCGCATCTCCTACGAGGACCTGGCAACGGACTATTTCATACTCAGAGCAATTGCTCAAATGAATGCCATACAAAGACATACCCGGAAGATTGGCATCATCCGTAGTCAAGGTCAGGTCTTGTATGCGGAAGTTAGAGGCATTGGCAATTTCAAAAACAGATACACGGGGGTTATTGGGTAAGCCATCAGGATTGGCAGTTGTTCGGTTTATAGTTGTCGCTCCAGCCTGACTAGTCTTTCGCCAGCCATTGGCTTGATCAAAGCCTCCTTCAATCGTAACATTGCCGAGAACATTAGTAATGGTATTGTCTATGTTATAAGAACCAATATTCATTTTTACAACTACGTCATTACAGGTAACCTGATTTAACATAGTCGTAAGGTCTCCCGGATCAGCAGCTGTACCAGTTCCCGTTGCTCCCGGGCTAACATATACTACATTACATAGATTTGTTCCGGGGGTATTCACATTTACTGTTGCGCTGGCCGTGTCTCTACATCCGTTCGCATCTTCCACATACACTTCATAGATAGCAGAACTGGCAGGGCTTACACTGATGCTATTGCCTACAGCTGTGGTACTCCAACTAAAGGCAGTGCCTGTAGGAGAGTTAGCAGTTAAGGTAGCCGAACTTCCTGGACAGATAAAAGATACGGGAGGACTCACTGAAACTGCCGGAGGATCATTTACTTCCACCGTAACCTGAGCTTCCCCCAGACATCCGTCCGGATATTGTGCCTGAACGGTATATACGGTTGTTACAAAAGGAGACACGCGGGGATTTGCAATATTGGGATCTGATAATCCATTTGCAGGTGTCCAGACAAAATTGGTAGCTCCGGTTCCACTCGAACTCAAGTTTGCGGAATCTCCCAGGCAAATACTATTATCCACAGAAGCATTGAGGGCATTGCTGGTTCCTACTACATTGATGGTAAAAGCATAGGTAGCCTCTCCAGTAAGAAAGCAATTATCATCTTTTACCGTAACCGTAAAAAAATGAGAACCCAGATCAGCTGCAGTCGGTGCCCAACAAAAGGTTGCGCTGGGATTCATACTCCCATCATTAAGTACCGCAAAGGTCCCTCCAGTAATTCCATTATTCCAGCTGGTAGTTACATTATTTCCATCTGGATCACTGATTTGTATATCGAAACAAGTCGTTGCTCCTACACATAGGTCTAAATCGAATACTCCTGCATTTCCATTTACTCCACTTGCTATAGGAGGTTGATTATTACAATTGACCACACTGAACTGCATATCCCGAACCGTTTGGCCGATCTTAACTCCATTTCGATATTCTTCTACCAGTACACAAATGACCCCTATTTGTTCGGTGTTTGGAGTAAATGTCAATTGCCCGGTCATGGGATCAATGCTTACACCTCCTGAAGTCAGTAAAGGGATTGTTGCATTAAAGGTGGGATCATAATTGACGGGGACACCTGCACCCTGCGCACAGGAAGTCAATGAGAATACCAGGCTATCTCCATCTGGATCGGTAACCCCATGATTATAGATCACGGGTTGATTTACACAGACAATAGGAGTAGGTATATTATTGAATATCGGACTATTGTTACAGGGGCTCAGGGTATTATCCAGGCTAGCGGAAACATACATATCCTGATTACCGGGAGTAACTAAGGTAGTAATAGCAAAATTTCGACAACAATTAGACCAGCCCAATTGCCAGTCATTGCCACAGCCCGTGGGCAATGTTATTCTGCCGGTATAGGTGTATTGTTGAAAACCAAAAACCCCTGAAGCGGGGTCATCACATTTACTCACAGCCGAAGGACAGATGGGCGTCACATCGATGACGCTACCAACAGGCTGGGTGAGATTTATTGTGGCAGTTACTCCACAACTTACAGAACTGTATTCTAAAATCTCCTGCGGATTGGGTACAATCCCGGAGCAGTCCCTGAAAAAGGTCAACTTGACATCATAAATATTGGGAGCTACGCAAGAGAAAGTAATGTCTGCCCCCATTCCATGGGTAGCATAAACATCCTGAATAGAAAGCGTGGAAAACAGAAGCAAGAAAATAGGCGCGCATAGCTTGGAAAAAAGGCTGGAGTATAGCTTTTCCATAAGCAGTTTGGGTTTGAGTTCGTAATGTCTTGAAGGAAAAGATGGATTGAAATAACAACAGGAGGTAATTCACCTTTAACCTACCCTATACAAACGCCCAAATGCTAAAAATCTTGTTTTTTCTTACATGAAAAATATTATACCTATATAAAGGAAAAAGCCAGCCCATGCAGGCCGGCCCTTTTACAACAAACAAACACAGTTTCTTTATAGATACATTGATCTTATTCTTCTGATAATCTTTCAACAAGAATGATGGCCTTGTTGTTTAAAACTTCAATTACGCCATCTTCTGTATTATAATCCAGTTTTTCTCCGGATTCTGTTACAACCTTCACTTTACCTTTTGATAAAGTAGAGATGATCGGAGCGTGATTTACAAGAACCTGAAAACTGCCCATAGAGCCCGGTACTTGTACACTTTCAACAGATCCACTGAAGATTTTACTTTCAGGTGTAACGATCTCTAGCTCGAAACTTGCCATATATTACTAAATTTTTACCTGAAATCTTACTTATGCGATCATTTTTTCTCCATCTTCTATCACCATGTTGATTCCTCCTTTAAGATAGAAGGCATTTTCTGGCAGGTGATCGAGCTCTCCATCAATGATCATATTGAAACCACGGATGGTATCTTCGATAGAAACGAATTGTCCCGGAGTACCGGTAAACTGCTCTGCAACGAAGAATGGCTGAGAAAGGAAACGCTGAACTTTACGTGCTCTTTCAACCGAAAGCTTATCCTCATCAGAAAGTTCGTCCATCCCAAGAATCGCAATGATATCCTGAAGTTCTTTGTACTTCTGAAGAATCTGGATAACTCTCTGTGCACAGTCATAGTGCTCCTGGCCTACTACATCAGGCTGCAGGATACGAGAAGAAGAATCCAATGGATCCACCGCAGGGTAGATACCAATAGCGGAAAGCGCACGCGAAAGGTTGGTAGTTGCATCCAGGTGGGCAAAGGTAGTTGCCGGTGCTGGATCGGTATAGTCATCCGCAGGTACATAGATGGCCTGGATAGAGGTAATAGATCCACGCTTGGTAGAAGTAATACGCTCCTGCATCGCACCCATTTCAGATGCCAGCGTAGGCTGATATCCTACCGCAGAAGGCATACGTCCAAGAAGTGCAGACACCTCAGAACCAGCCTGAGTAAAGCGGAAAATATTGTCAATAAAGAAAAGTACATCACGGCCTCTAGCATCTTCCTTGTTTCCATCACGATAGTATTCTGCAATGGTCAATCCTGTCAATGCAACACGAGCACGTGCACCAGGAGGTTCGTTCATCTGACCGAATACCATGGTGAGTTTGGAATCAAGCATCTCTTTGTAATCAACCGCATCGAGGTCCCAACCTCCTTCTTCCATGCTATGCTCGAATTTCTCTCCGTACTTAATTACCTTTGCTTCAATCATCTCACGAAGGATATCGTTTCCTTCACGAGTTCTTTCCCCTACTCCTGCAAATACAGAAAGTCCGTCGTGAGCAAGTGCAATGTTGTTGATCAACTCCTGAATCAATACTGTTTTTCCTACACCGGCACCACCGAAGAGACCAATCTTTCCTCCTTTGAGGTAAGGAGCAAGCAGGTCAATTACTTTGATACCTGTATAAAGTACTTCAGGATTTACTGTTAACTCTTCGAAAGCTGGAGCCGAACCGTGAATGGAATATTCAGTCTCTGCTTCAGGATCTTTAAGACCATCGATAGGAGTACCTGTTACGTTGAACAGACGCCCACGAATAGAATCACCTACAGGAACAGTAATGGTCTGTCCTCTGTCAACAACTTCCATTCCTCTTTCAATCCCATCAGTAGAGTCCATGGCAATGGCTCTTACTCTGTTCTCTCCAAGGTGCTGCTGTACTTCTAGCACAAGCATACCGCTATCTCTTTTGATCTCAAGGGCATTGAGAATTCTAGGAAGTGTGGAGCCTTCAGCTGAAAATTCCACGTCGATTACCGGTCCGATAACCTGAGAAACTTTGCCAGTATTGATATTAGCTTTAGCCATTAGATAATTTATCTTATAATCAGTGTGTTTTAAAATCAGCGCAAGTTACTTTTGCAAGTCTAAATAAGCAAGCATATGACCATTTTCTCAGGCCAAACTTACTTGCAAAAACACAGCTTTTGTAAGCAAGTGCTAAAAAAAGCACCAAAAAAGGGGCTAAAAGTCGTGATCGTTATCCCTTGTTATGCAGAAAAGGGGCTTTTGGATACCTTAAATTCTTTGGAAAAGAACCCCAAACAGAACTTCGAAACTGAAGTCATAATTGTTTTGAATGCAGGTGAGCATGCTTCCGATGCCGTTTTGGCTCTCAATCAGCAAACGGAAAAGGAGTTTGAGCAATGGATCAAAAGCGGAAAGAAAAGCCATTCCTACTTTTTGCTAAAAAAGGAAGATTTGCCAAAGAAACATGCAGGAGTTGGGCTGGCTCGAAAAATCGGGATGGACGAGGCTGTTGGAAGATTTGAACTGGCAGAAGAAAAAGAGGGGATTATTCTTTGCCTGGATGCCGACTCAGCGGTAGCGGAGAATTATATCGAAGCGGTATATCGACATTTTCAAAACAAGCCAAAATCAGAAGCTTGCTCCATTTACTTTGAACATCCCCTTTCAGGAAATGAGTTTGAAGCGGATGTGTATCGGGGCATTATCTATTATGAACTTTTCCTACGGTATTATATCGAAGGACTCCGATATGCCGGTCATCCATATGCCTTTCATACTATAGGCTCGTCTATGGCTGTTCGTTCATCGGCTTATGAAAAACAAAATGGAATGAATCGACGGAAAGCAGGAGAAGATTTTTACTTCCTGATGAAATATATAGTAGATGGCAAGCTTAGCGAATGCAATGCAACAAGTGTATTTCCCTCGCCCAGACCGGCAGATCATGTGCCCTTTGGTACAGGAAAGGCAATCATAAAATGGATGGAAGGAGAAAGAAAAAGCTATCCGGCCTATGATCCAAGAATTTTTGATTTACTCAAATCTTTCATTGATCAGGTTCCTGACTTATACAGGAGAAAGGCTCCAGTGATAGAAGATGTGATGAGGACTTTTTTACAGGAACAGGATTTTGAGGCAAATGTAGAGGAAATGATGAAGCATGTCAGAGATGAAGCTTCTTTTGTCAAACGATTTTTTAAATGGTTTAATGGACTTAAGGTATTGAAGCTTGTGCATTACCTGCAGGAACATGGATATCCTGATCAGCCGATTGAAGGAGTTGCTGAAGAAGTATTGCGGAAAAGATATGCTGATGTAAAAAAGGGACTTTCTGCGAAAGACTTATTGCTGATTTATCGGGAGAAACAGGGGAACTGATTGCAGAATAAGGAACAAGGAGTGCAGATTGGAGAAGAAATCTGATAATAATCACTTCTACCTTTTCCATTCCTTGTTCCTTGTTCTTACTTCTATTCCTCTTTCTTAAACACCAATACCGTTCTGCTAGGCGTATAAATGCTTAGCTGATTACTGCCGTGCTCATCCTCCACAGTAAAGAATTCCACTGCTTCATCTATCCGCTCAAATCCGCCAAAGTCCTTATTATCAGAATTCAGCACAATTTTATATTTCCCTGCTTTTGGAACAAAGAATTTATAGTCTGGGACAGAAGCTGAGGTGCTAAAATTGAAAACAAAAATGAGGTTATTCCTTTCGAAGATGATCACCTTATTGTTTTCATCCATATTCAATTGAGCGGCAGGCAAAGCAGATAGGACATCATTTTCCGAAAGCAGACGCAACATGGCTGCATCGAAATTGTTGAGGAATTGGTATTTCAAATCCTCTCTATCTAGCAATGACCACTGCCGGCGAGCATATTTATAGCTCCAATCATTTCCTTCTCGGGGAAAGTCGATCCATTCCGGATGGCCAAATTCATTTCCGATGAAATTGAGATAGCCTTCTCCGCCCAGGGTAGCTGTGAATATGCGAATGAGTTTATGAAGAGCTATCCCTCTGTCAATGACGGGATGCTGATCATCCACCCTCATATGCCAATACATTTCTTTGTCCATGAGCCAAAAGGCCAGGGTCTTATCTCCTACCAGGGCCTGGTCATGGGATTCGGCATAGGCGATATTGGCTTCTTTATACCTCCGATTGTTGAGGGTATGCCACATCTCCTCTATGTTCCACTCCTCGTCCTGCTTATGTTTAAGGATTTTAATCCAGTAATCTGGTATGCCCATAGCCAGGCGAAAATCAAAGCCCAGGCCTCCTTCCTCCACTGTCCTGCAGGCACCTGGCATGCCGCTCATATCTTCGGCTATACTGATCCCATCTGGACGGATTTCATGGATGAGTTCATTGGCCAATTGCAAATAGGTGATAGCATCCCATTCTGCTCCTTCTTTGAAATATTTGTCGTAATGATCAAAACTCACATGCTCCCCATGATGGAAATAGAGGATGGAAGTAACTCCATCAAAACGGAAGCCATCAAAATGAAACTCCTCCAGCCAATAGGCAACATTGGAAAGGAGGAAGCGTTGAACTTCTTCTTTTCCATAATTGAATAGTTTGGAATCCCAACCTTCGTGCTCTCCCCTTCCTCCCGAATGAAAATAATGATCATCTGAGCCATCCAGTTCGTTGAGCCCTTCGGCAAAGTTTTTAACCGCATGTGAATGGACAATATCCATAATTACGGCAATACCCATTTTATGAGCTGTATTGATCAGAGATTTTAAGTCTTCGGGTGTTCCAAATCGAGATGAAGGTGCAAAGAAATTGGAAACATGATAGCCGAAAGATCCATAATAAGGATGCTCTTGAACAGCCATCATCTGGATCGCATTGTATCCCAGTTTTTTGATGCGCGGAAGAATATTTTCTTCGAACTCTTTCCAGCTACCGACACCTTCTTTTTCCTGCGCCATTCCTGTATGACACTCATAGATCATAGGAGCCTTGGAACGATCCACTTTAAACTTCTTGTCTGTCCATTTGAATTCCTTTTCAGGCTCCCAAATCTGACCGGCAAAGTCATAGGTATTGGGGTCCTGGACCGCTCTTTTGATATAGGCTGGCATACGGTCGTGTGAACCATTTGCCGCTGTGATGTGGACCTTGAGCTTATCTTTGTGCTTGAGGACTTCTTTGGGTAAAAATATTTCCCAAATTCCTCCTTCTTTCTTTTCTAATATATGGGCTTCTTTATCCCATTCATTAAAATCTCCTACCAGAGATAATCTCTCGGCAGCAGGCGCCCATTCTCTATACCACCAACCTTGGGCCTTTGCATCATAATTGATCCCAAAGTATTCATGCCCTTTCGAAAAGGCACGCATAGATCCATAGGTTTTGGTAATTTCTTCCTGGCGATCTCTGCACCTTTTGCGCCGGGCAAGAATATCATCCAGGTAAGGTTCTAACCAGGGATCATCTTCTGTGAGGGCAATACTTTTTTTCTTGGGAGTCTTTTTGGCGCCTGGATTCTTTTTCATACACGAAAGATGGACAGATTTTAGCCCAAAATCCAAAATTGGTGATCAAAATTTAAGGGATCACATTTTTGGTAGGCAAATTCCACAAAATCTTTGGGACTCATGATCCCTTCGAGAGAAGCTAAACTCAAAATCCTTTCCTGTACCCAACCGTCTGGCTGTATTTCGGACTTTAATTGATCTATCTCTTTATAGGCTTTGGGATATTTATGGCGAATGACGCGTTCCGCCTTTTTTCGCATATTTTTCAGGTATTTCTGACTTTTGACTTTGAGGGCTTCTGCTGAGCGAGCCAGGGTCTCTGAAAGTTGGCCTTCAATATGAATTTTGTAGGCATTGATTTGTTCCAGGATCTGGTCCTGAAGTTTTTCAAACTCCCTGCTATCCCATTGGTCTGCAGTGCGAATCTTATACAATTCCTGACTGCTTTTCAGCATATCAGCCAGCGACAATCCAAGTTCCTCTAATCTTTTTTCCTGATCTGCGGTGGCAAAAGTTGCTGACATGCGTGGCAGCACACAGGGAAAGTTTACTCCGAAAGCATCAAAAGCTCCTTTCAACTGAACCCAGTACCGGATTTCTCCCCAACCTCCAAAGTAGGCTAAATTGGGCAGAATCATTTCCTGATAGAGTGGCCGCAGACTTACATTGGGACTAAAGCGATCCGGATTTTCCTGAATCAGTTTATCCATCTCATCGGGCTGGAATCTTAAGTCCCGATTCAGGACTTCATAATGTCCGTTCTCAGCCACGATCCGGTCCCTGCCCTTATCATCCATGTAAAAAAGGTTGATCTCGCGAGGATTGATCTGTAGCGGATATCCCAGGCCTGCCAATTGGGTGGAAGTCTTATTGATTTCGGTGAAAGATTTGGATTGCCCCAATTCCAGTTTGAGAACCCGTTGAAAGCGAGCCTTCAGTCTTTCGTCGCTCGCATCCAGAATGAGGACTCCATAGGCATCAAACAATTCGAAGACGAAACGCCGATAGGCTTCTTTCATAGAAAGGCCGGCTTTATATGCTTCTTTTAATTTGCCTTCGAACTGGGAGGGAACAATTGCTTCGATTTCCTCGCTCAGAACATGATTTCCCACCAGGCTTTGAAATTTGGCTGGATAGCTATTTTTTTGAGAAAAGCTGCTGTAATAATGGTTGATCTCTTCAAAATCATGGTCTTCGGTATGTATCCAGAAAACCGGCACAACCTCCACTTCATCAACTTCTTTGCTGATATGCTCAGCCAGTTTAACCGTGCTTAAGACTTTATAGGTAGTATAAAGAGGGCCCGCAAATAAAACCAGTTGATGTCCGGTTGTAACGGTATAGGTATTTTCCTTATGAAGGATATCAAGGTTTCTCTGCGTCTTTTCAGAAGGCTCAAAGTCTTTATATTGCTCTTTGAGGACCTCTTGCAAAAGGGCTCTATCAATATCATCCCTGGATTTATCAGCAACTACCTGCTTAAAATCCAGTTTATTCAGGGGATAATTGATAAAGGGGCGTATGAGATCCGCGCCTGACAGATAATCTGCCTTGATGTTTGGTGTAGGAGTTTTCAAAAGCCTTTACTTAGTAGCAATTCTAAAGAGCAGGGAATCAAGGCCTGCGATGATGCCGATCAAGAGGGCATATACCGTAATCATTAATTCAGGTGCCCATATCAGCAATCCTCCCAGCATTCCCAATATTGTACCCAAATATTGTATATATCTTAATTGTTCATTTGTCGACTCCCAGACCAAGCGCTCTAATTCTGCTTCATTAAAGTGAGCCATTTGCTTGGCCAGTAGATCGGTGATGTCCAATTTATTTAAAAGATCTATAAAGAGGTCCATAATCTTCTCCGCGGTCTCTTCCTTTTCCTTTCTAATATATGCGGCAGCACGGTCCAATTGGTCCTCCAGCTTCTCAATTACTTCCAATGCCAATTGGGGAAGATCTTTCACTATTTTCTCAATAACCTCCTCATAATCCTCTTTGTTATATTTTTTATAGGTCTGCAGTAAGAATTTTTTAAGGCCCTTATCCAGGTTTTGCTCTAGACGGGTATCGATCATCTCGGCAATTTCCTTTCTCACATCCTCTCTTTCTGCATATTCATTCATCGATTCGACGATGATACTTTTGATGTGTTCTCTTAATTCATCATCCTGCAAAAGTCCCACGGCTCCATCCATGACCAGGCTATTGACTTTTTTCACCAATCCTGTCTCCTCCACCCTTTTCCGAATCAAATCCTGATTGAGCACATGTCGGTAAATTCCTTGTGCCAGGGTATAGATAATCCGGTCTTTTTGTGCGGGTATAAGTCCTTGCCCCAGAATGGGTCTTTTGATCACCGGCCTGAAGAGCATTTTGATTGCAATATAGTTGGTTCCAAAACCGATCAATCCACTTACGCAGATAATTTTAAGGATTCCGGCGAAATTGAGGATAAGGGGATAACCAAAAATATCAAGGGTAAACAGATGATTGGTTTCAAATGCCTCCAGAAAAGACAAACCAAAACCCAATCCACACAGGAAAGGGGAAACTCTCAGAAAGTATAGAAAAAACTGCTTGCTCTTGTTGAGCCCGTATTTTTCAGGGGCCTCTGCAGCCTTGCCCGATTCCTTGCTATCAAAAAGACTATCAAAAGCAAAGTGCCGCTGAAAATAGGTTTTAAAAGTATCGATCATTCCCTTCTTATTCGATGAGGTAATATCCTTGGTTGCGTTTTTCGAATAAAAAAGATAGAGACCACTTGGCATAAATCCATCTTTGATATTCTTTTCCCCTGATAGTCACATTTTTAATCTCTGGCTGTCCGTATTCAATAAAAATCTTCCCCCGGTCTGATTGCCAGCCTTTTCTGCCGGGAAGATCCTCATTGTATAATTGATTGGCCGTAATTACAGCGGAGTAATATTCTTCCATCATAATATCAGCTTCCTCTCCATATAACTCTAACCAGATTTTATCAAAAGCTACCTTTTTTGCTTCATAATCCGGATTGTCCAGGAGGGCTTCCAATTCTTCTATGGGCAAAATATATTCCATCATGAGAATGGCATCATCTATATAGCCCCTTTGACGCATGAGTTCTTTGATATCTCCGCCTATCACAAAGCGAGAATCAACTCCTCCCAAACGCGTAGCTCCATTAAAAACCTCCACACTCAGCAAGTATTCTCCCGGTTCGAGGTCGCCTACTTCCAGCATATCCGATATTTGAGCCTGTTGTAATTTATACATACTCAGGTTCTGGCTCGTCTCATAAATAGATTCAAAGGTATCCATTTGTTCGAGATTGAGTTTTCCAGAATTCTTATCCTTAAAGAGGAAGGCACTGATGTTTAGGTTGGAATATGCGCGAGCTGTTTGCAGTTCAATAAAATAATATAGCTGTTCTTTGTCTTTATCAAGGCTTAGATTTACCAGTGGTTGTTCGAAAGCCCTTTCTGCAGAAGGATTATAGGAAAGGTAGATATCTGAGATATTGATCTCCTGCTCTCTGCACTTATACACCTCATCAGGGGTGACGTGGTACATATTTCCCAGCTCGACATCTTCAATACTAATGTCTACCTCATATTCTCCTTTTGGCAGGCTAAAGGGTAAAACAAATATTTTATCTCCCCGGGTTTCCAGACGGGTTTCTTTACGAAGAAAATCCCGGTATTTTCCTTTAGGGCGGAAACGTATATCTGCTTTAAATACTTTGTTTGCGTTTGAACTGGATTTGTATGCCAGAAAAAGGCGGGTATTACTGCCCAGGTCCAGGCCCTTTTTCACCGCGCAATCCCATGGGGATTGTGCCCGAGTCTGAAATAAGGTGCAAGCAAGTAGGATAAAAAGCAGCAATTTTCTCATAGAGAAGGGGGTCTTAGCTAAGGACTTTGCCGATCAGGTCATATTCCATGGCATCCTGGATTTCCACCTGATAGAATGCGCCTATCTCCAGTTCTTTTTCTGTATGGACGATGACTTCATTATCTACTTCAGGCGAATCAAATTCCGTTCTGCCAATATAATAACCGGATTCCTTTCTATCTATTATGGTTTTATAGGTTTTGCCTACATAACCACGATTTATTTCCAGAGAAATTCCTTGCTGAAGCTCCATTACCTCTTCCATTCGCCGTTCTTTGGTTTCCTCATCGATGAGATCTTCGTATTTATCTCCGGCATGGGTGTTTTCCTCATGAGAATAGGTAAAGACCCCCAGGCGATCAAATCTGGCTTCTTCAACGAACTTCAGCAATTCCTGATGGTCCTCTTCACTCTCTCCCGGATGTCCAACCAACAAGGTAGTTCTCAAGGCAAGTCCTGGAACTTCTTCCCGGATTCTCTTCACCAGATCCCGCGTTCTTTTGGAATTGATCCCTCGACGCATAGTCTTGAGAACCGGATCTGAAATATGCTGCAAAGGCATATCCAGGTAGTTGCAAATCTTTGCTTGTTCTCGAATGGTAGGAAGAATTTCTACTGGAAAGCCACTGGGGTAAGCATAATGGAGTCGAATCCACGCTAGTCCCTTTACCTCACATAAGGCAAGTAACAGTTCATTAAGCTTTCTTTCGCCATACAAGTCTATGCCATAATAAGTCAGGTCCTGTGCAATCAACATCAGTTCCTTTACTCCTTTGGCTACCAGAAATTCAGCTTCTTTCACCAAAAACTCAATACTCCTGGAATTATGCTTTCCTCGCATCAAGGGAATGGCGCAAAAGCTACAAGGCCTGTTACAACCTTCCGCGATTTTCAAATAGGCATAATGAGAATCAGTGCTGGTATTTCTTTCCCCGACCAATTCTTTTTTGAAATCAGCGCCCAGTTCATTTACCAGGTCCGGCATGTCTTGTGTACCAAACCAGGCATCTACCTCGGGAATCTCCTCTTTAAGGTCATCCTTATATCTTTGAGACAAGCAACCCGTTACGACCACCTTTTCAATCTCACCTGCTTCTTTTCGACCCACATAATCCAAAATCGTATTAACCGATTCTTCTTTGGCTTTATCTATAAAACCACAGGTATTAATTACGACTACATTTGCATCACTCTGTTCGGCTTCATGGGTAGCACTCATCCCATTGCCATGCAATTGAGAGAGAAGCACCTCTGAATCTACCAGATTTTTGGAACAACCCAGGGTGATCACATTGATCTTGTCTTGTTGTCGCTTTTTATATTTGGGAAGGTTATTGACCATTCAATCAGGATTTTAGCTCAAACATAGAATCAATAAACTCCTTGGGGTCAAAAGTCTGGAGATCATCCATTCCTTCTCCCACTCCAATAAACTTCACCGGTATTTTGAATCGATCCGAAACACCAATGACTACTCCTCCTTTTGCAGTCCCATCAAGTTTGGTCAAGGCTAAAGAGGTTACGTCTGTGGCTTCTGTAAATTTTTCTGCTTGTATAATCGCATTCTGCCCGGTACTTGCATCCAGAACCAAGAGGACCTCATGTGGTGCTCCGGGCATAACTTTGTCCATACTTCGCTTGATTTTTGAGAGCTCATCCATCAAGCCCCTCTTTGTATGTAATCGCCCGGCAGTATCCACGATGATTACATCTGAATTTTTATTCAGGCCTTCCCTTACCGACTCATAGGCTACAGCGGCAGGATCAGTATTCATTCCTTTCGAATAAAAATCAGCTCCTACTCTATCTGCCCATAGTTTCAATTGATCAACTGCGGCGGCACGGAAGGTATCTGCAGCACCCATCAAGACCGATTTCCCCTGATCTCTCCATCTGTGCGCCAGTTTGCCGATTGTGGTTGTCTTGCCCACACCATTTACTCCCACCACCATGATCACGTAGGGCTGCTTTTGGCCTTCATTCCTGATCTCAGGTATTTCAAAATAGTTGAGACTTTCCGGATGGTTTTCCAGAATTAGTTTTTCTATTTCATCTTTCAGGATATAATCCAGTTCTTTTGCACTGGTATACTTATCATCAGAAACCCGGCTTTCAATACGTTCGATGATTCGAACTGTAGTTTTCACCCCCACATCACTCGCAATCAAGACCTCTTCCAGCTCATCCAGGACCTCTTCATCGACTTTGGATTTACCCAGGATCGCACGATTAAGTCTTCCCATCAAGCCGACCTTGGTCTTCTCCAGGCCCTTGTCGAGCTTATCCTTATTTTCTTTCTTATTGAAAAAGTTAAACATAGTGTTTCCTCTTTTTAAAAACAGGCAGGCAAATATACGAAATGAGTGCTTAAAATAATGCCTGTCTTTTAGGGGTACATGTAAATAAATTTAGCTCGCTTTCGCTAATATTCTTATCTTTACTACAATATAAAGCGCAAGCAGGAAATTCCCGTTCACGCAGATTGAGTGGGGGCGAAAGAAGAATACTTATCCAATACTTATCCACATTCTTTCCCCAGACTTGTGAATTACTGTGAATAAATCTCCTTCGAACTTAATTTCCTTATGCTAGGCGGCTTATGCCAAAGTCAATATTTGTGGAAAAAAAGAGGACTGCTTAAAAATGCGTAATAGAATAAAAATATGCAGCAACCGTTCAGGAAAAAGGATTGTTTGTCGAATATTCCTTTTCGTATATTTGAGCCCTTTTGTCCTGGAATAAACATCTAACATAGATTCCTCTATGGCTGAGAACAGCAAGCGTACTCCGAGCAAGTACAGTAACCCAAATACTGCACAAGGTAAGGTCCAAAGCCTTTCTACTTCTCCTTTAGGTGGAAAACTACCTCCCCAGTCTCTGGATATGGAAGAAGCTGTGTTGGGAGCCCTATTGTTGGAAAAGGATGCCCTGCACCGGATCATGGATATCCTCAAGCCCAATATGTTCTATAAAGATGCCAACCAGGTCATTTTTGAGCAGATTCTTGCCCTTTTTCAGAATTCAGAGCCCATTGATATCCTTACAGTCAAAAATGCCTTAAAAAAAGAAGGCAAACTACAGGAAGCCGGAGGTGCCTTTTATCTTACAGAATTGACCTCGCGGGTAGCCTCTGCGGCCAATATTGAATACCATGCTCGTGTAATCGCTGAGAAATTTATTCTTCGGCAGCTTATCATCGTTTCAGATCAGGTAGTAAAGGATGCCTACAATGAAACCACGGATGTGTTTGATTTATTGGATCAAACCGAGCAATCTCTCTTCGAAATTTCTGAAACCAACTTGAGGAGAAATTACCTTGGGATGCCTGAATTGGTGATGAAGACCTTGGAGCGCCTTGAGGAAATGAGGGGAAAAGACAGCAGTGTTACCGGTATTCCATCCGGTATTGTTGAGCTGGATAAAATGACGGCTGGTTTCAACAAGACTGACCTCGTAATCATTGCAGCAAGACCTGCAATGGGTAAAACTGCTTTCACCCTTACCCTGGCCAGAAATGCTTCCCTTCGTTTTGGAGAAGCCGTAGCTTTCTTCTCACTGGAGATGGCGGCTGTTCAGTTGACCCAACGTTTGATTGTTTCAGAAGCAGAGCTCGATGCCCAAAAGGTTCGTACCGGTCGCCTGGAAGATTATGAGTGGAAGCAGCTGATTACTCGAATCGGATCTTTGAGTAAGACCGAAATATTTATTGATGATACCCCTGCCCTCTCCATTTGGGACCTTAGAGCCAAATGCCGAAGACTTAAGGCTGAGAAAAATATCAGCATGGTCATCATTGACTATTTGCAGTTGATGACCGGACCTTCAAATAAAGGAGGTAATCGTGAACAGGAGATTGCAGCCATTTCGCGATCTCTGAAAGAATTGGCAAAAGAACTGGATGTCTGTGTGATCGCACTTTCTCAGTTGAGTCGTGCTGTGGAAAGCCGGGGAGGAGACAAACGCCCGGTATTGAGTGACTTGAGGGAATCTGGATCTATTGAGCAGGATGCGGATATCGTTATGTTCCTCTATCGTCCAGAGTATTATGGCTTTGAAACAGATGATGAAGGCAACTCAACCTTAGGAAAGGCTGAGCTTATCATAGCCAAACAAAGAAATGGCCCTACAGGAAATGTCGATATGCAATTTATCGGCAAGTACGGTAAGTTCGGAGACTGGACACAGGGAGGCACTTCTGATTTTGATGCCTTTGGTATGGATGCAGGTGGAGGAAACACCATTACCCTGCCTTCTAAAATGAATGATCCGGCTAGCGGAGGTGGAGGCGGAGATAGCAGTGTTCCCTTTTAGTGCTTATCGCCTTAATAAAGAACCCGTATAACTTTTCTTTTTACTGATGATCCGAAGGTGATAAATGCCCCTGGGCATATTTCCCAGCATAAGCTGATTGATTCCGTAAACCAGGTTTTGATCCATCAATTTTTGCCCTCTCAGGTCATATACTTCGATTCGAGCATCTTCTCCCAATTGCTCCAGGATTTCCAGATTAAGCAGGTCTGAAGTGGGATTGGGATACATCTTGGCAATAGAGCTTAGCTCCTCAGCGACAGCAGTCGTCCCACCAGTATTTCGCAGGGAATCCACATATTGAATACCGGCAGGAACTTCATTCCCCCCAACTAGTATCGTATTCACCGTCATGATGGGAATTTTCTCTTCCTTAGCCAGCCATTTGTATTCTCTTCTCGTGGGCACATTGATACGGAAGGAAATCGTATCTGCAGCGATAGAATCTGATTCCTGAATCGTGGTTTTAACGCGCAAGGTATTGAAGGTACCATAGGGCGTTTCCAGTTGCCCCCAGGCATCAACTTCATTCCATCTTTTCACGCTTCGTTCTATATAAAATACTCCAGGAATATTCAATTGAGCCAATGACTCTGAAGAATCAACGTCCTGGTAGTTCAAGGGAAAACGATAGATGATATCGTCAGGATTGTTAGATAGTCCGAAAGGTATTCCATTTATCGTTCCCCCCAGACCATTATTTTCATATCGGGAATTTGTTTTTCTAAAAAACTGATAGCCTTCACTCAGGGCTATTCCTCCCAAAGAATCAGGAGTTTCCTGAATTCTAACAAGATTAGAACTTAAAAACAGCAATCTGATCAGGATAGGAATGTCATTAACACTGCCAAAGGTGTCCTTCCTTTGGGTAACAGCATTCATTCCGGTGAAATCCCAGTTTAGGTTTGCCCCAACTGTCTGCAAATCAGGCTGAAAGACCGTATCAGCAACGCTCAATCTCGCCCAATAACCAGGACTGGGCATATCATTATTATCAATGGTAATCTGTGCTTGTAGCTGAAAGGCACTGAAAATGAGGATTATAGCGACAAAGTGCTTCATATTTTCTTATTTGATGAAATTTTACGGTTTTCGGCATTTTTTTCTCAAAGAAATGACGTTTTTTTTAATATTTTTTTATCCGTGATCTAAATTCTTATTACATTTGATCTTGCCTTTTTTTCTAAGAGAAACGAATTAGGGAAAATTAAAAGTATTTTCTGAACATCCATGCACCTCGTTGACGCCACACTTCCCTTCTGCCCGGTATACTCTACTTACCACCATGAGTATTTGGGATACCTGATGACAGCGCATGTGGTTCAAATCCTTCCCAGTGGAGAGCTGAGTTTTGTTCATCAGGGATTATACCCCCACAATATAGCCGAATTCTCGCAAGAGTTGGATGAGGATGACAAAGAGCTTGTCAAGCTCATTTCAGAAATGACTCCCAAAGCTATTGTAAAGAAATTTGGAGGGGATCCCCGAAACGAACTGGAATTTTTTTCTAAAAAATTTGAAGGACAGGCGAAAAAACTCGTTACCAATTTCATTCAAAGAAGGATGGCCAGGATTCTTCCTTTATGCAAAGGAAAGGCCCTCTTTGAAATGGGAAATGATGGATATCCAGCCAAGCAAAAAATTACCATACTCGATGAGCAAGCAACCGCTCTCTTTCACTTTCGCAAAAAAGAAAATTTCACCCGCTACTATCCTACCGTAAAACTCAATGGAGAGATCGTGAAGTTCCAGAAAACGGGAGCTGCTCTTCTCTGCCTTGAGCCTGCCTGGATGCTTCTCAATCATGAGTTGTTTACCTTCAAAAAGCATGTAGATGGAAAGAAATTGAGACCTTTCCTCAGAAAGGACTTTATTGCTATCCCCAAAGAAAAAGAAGAGGAATATTACCGGAAATTTATTACCCAGATCATTGAGAAATATGATGTTTATGCAAAGGGGTTTGAAATAAAGACCCTCCGCTATGATCCGGAATTTATCCTTAAGGTAAAAGAGTATGATGCTTCCAGTTTTTCCTTTTTGCGTGAAGTAAAATATGGTCAACACTGCATTCCTTTGGAAAGTGAAGGCAAGGTAAAGTCCATCATGGAAAAAAACGGGGAAGAATACCGATTCTTCCGGATTGAACGAAAATGCCAGCAGGAAAAAGAAATGCTGGAGTTTTTTGAGCAATTCACCCCAAATAAAAATAGCCTTAGCCCCTGGGAATATATTCAAAAAGACAAGGCCCTTTCCTGGTTTTCTGAGCATGCAGATTTCATCCGGGACAAAGGGGTAAACATTATACAGGAAAATCCCTCCTATCAAATTAGCCTGGATATTCCTCAGATAGAACTTAAAACCCAGGAATCAGGGGACTGGTTTGATATAAAAGCTATCGTTCGAATTGGCAAATTTGAAATCCCTTTCATAAAGTTCAGGGGCCATATTCTCAAAGGAAATCGAGAGTACAAATTGCCGGATGACAGCATTGCTATTTTGCCGGAACACTGGTTTTCGGATTATCGTCATCTGTTGGAAGTTTCTGAAGTGGATGAATCTGATGGGGGAAGCCTGAAAATCAAAAAATACCAGGCCCCTTTGCTAAATTTCCCTTCAAAAGGAAACAATGGCCACTCCAAGATGCTTGATAGCATAAAAAACACAGAAGGCATCCCCGAAATTCCGACTCCCAGAGGATTGAAAGCGAAACTCCGTAGCTATCAGGAAGCAGGCTATAATTGGCTCCATTTTATGAAGGCCCACAATATGGGCGGCATCCTGGCGGATGATATGGGATTGGGAAAGACCCTTCAAACTTTAAGTCTCCTGTTAAAAGAAAAAGAAGATGGAATAGACACCCCTTCTTTAATTGTCCTCCCGACTTCTCTGATTCCCAACTGGGCAAACGAAGCAAAAAAATTCACACCATCTCTTAAAATATTTACACATACGGGCATCAATCGTCCCAAGGATGCAGGAACATTCGCTGATTATGACCTAATCCTGACTACTTATGGTTTGGTAAGGCAAGACATCAAATTACTGGCGACTTTTCCTTTCAACTACATCATCCTCGACGAAAGCCAGAATATCAAAAATCCAGAATCCAAAACGGCCAAGGCAGTACGCAAACTGGTAGCCAAGCATAGGCTTTCTCTATCTGGTACGCCTATAGAAAATACTGTCATGGATATTTGGTCTCAAATGTCTTTCCTCAATCCGGGTTTATTGGGCTCAGATAATTTCTTCAAGAAATTTTATGTGCAGCCGATTGAGAAGAATTTTGATACCAAGCAATCAGCAAAACTGAGCCGTATCATCTATCCGTATATCCTGAGAAGAAGGAAGCACCAGGTTGAGAAGGAATTGCCTCCACGTATCGAGAAGCTCCATTATTGTGAGATGACCGATGAGCAAAAAGATTTCTATGAAGACACGCGTAGTTCCTACAGAAACTACCTCATGGATCTTATTACGCAAGGAGCCTGGAAAAAGAATAAACTCAATATCCTGGCTGGACTTCAGAAGCTTCGTCAGATCGCGATACACCCCCGAATCATTGAGCCGGAAAAATTTGAGCTGGAAAATTCAGGTAAATACCAGGAAGTAAAAAGATTGCTGAAGCAGATCCTTGGGAAAAAGCGCTCCAAAGTGCTGATCTTTTCTCAGTTTGTAAAAGTACTCACCCTCCTCCGCAATGACCTGGATAAAGAAGGGATCAAGTACAACTACCTGGATGGAGGCACCAAAGACCGCCAGACCCCCGTAGATACTTTCCAGAATGACAAGGATATAAAAGTATTCCTGATCAGTTTAAAGGCAGGAGGCGTTGGCCTTAATCTTACAGCGGCTGATTATGTATTCATTCTCGATCCCTGGTGGAACCCGGCAGTAGAAAATCAGGCGATTGACCGATCTCACAGAATCGGCCAGACGCGAACGGTCTTCTATTATAAATTCATCACGCGTGATAGCATTGAGGAGAAGATTCTCAATCTACAGAGAAAGAAGGCCAAGCTTTCGGATGATATTATACAAGTAGATGAGGAAGTATATAAATCCCTTGAAGCCAGTGATCTCGAGGATTTATTGAAATAATTTTAGTCATTTTGAGGCTTGGATGCGAGAAGGACTGTGTGCCGAGAAATCTTGTCTTAAGAAAAATTCTAACTGCTTGATCTCTCCACGAGATAAGCCATGCATAAATCAATCTCCGATAAGACTGCTGCTTTTTAATTTACCCCGGAACCGATTATTCCCCTTCCAGTCTTTTCTTCATCCTTTGCCCGTCAATATTTCCTGGATCTAGTTTCAGGGCTTTCTCAAGAAAAGCTTTTGCCAGCTCTTTCTCTCCCATTTGCTCATACAAATCTGCTTTTACCATAAAAGGCTTGGGGATATTGCCATCCGGATAAATCAGAAAAAGCTGATCGCTCAATTTCATTGCAGCCTCCTTGCCACCCGTTTTCATGAGAAGAGAAGCTTTGTATCCCATCAGAAATGGAATCAAAGGTTCTTGATTAAGGCTTTCCAAACTATCCAATGCAGCCTGAGGACCATCTATATAATTGACACTTTCGATGAACTCCGCCTGGTACCAAAACTCGCCAGGATACTTTTTTCCCAAATACCCCAGATTATCCTTTCCCATCTCCAAAGCAAACTTTACCTGAGCGGGTGCCTTATCAGGAGCCTCATTCCTCAAAATCCTAATCATCAATAAAGCCTGGAATACATCCAGCAATTTGTCTTCATCAGCAGCTAATCCGCCTCGGTCTCTTTCGATTTCATCATACATCCGCCTTTGCTCTGAGGCTTTTGTACTAATCCTGCCCAAGAGACTTTTCCCTACCAAAAAGTCAGGATCAAAGTCGGCCATTTTCCGAAATGCTTTTTCAGATCCGGTATAATCTCCTTTATTCAAGACGCAATCCCAGGCAAGGTCATAATAAAACAAGGCGGAGTCAGATTCTGTTGACAAAGGAAGTCGCTGCCCACATAGTATCGAGGGAAGTCCTAGGAGGATGAGAAAATAAATCAATCGCATAAAAAAAGGCTTCGGCCATTAGGGACCGAAGCCTGATAAATCTATGTATATTTTTCGAGAAAGAAATCACAAGCTTGAAAAGCATGCAGAAGGAGCCCTACTTCTTACTTCTCCATTCCTTGTTCCTTGTTCCTTGTTCTTCCTTTTATTCTTATCCATTAAAGTCTTCCAGAATATCTCCGGAAATACCTACCATAGAAAATCCACCATCATGGAAGAGATTCTGCATGGTTACTTTACGTGTGTAGTCAGAGAACATCATTACGCAGTAATCCGCACATTCTTCAGCCGTTGCATTGCCTAAAGGAGACATTTTGTTTCCATAGCTCAACATTTTGTCGAAACCTGCAACACCTTTGCCTGCAGTAGTAGGAGTTGGAGATTGAGAGATCGTATTTACGCGCACTTTTTTCTCTTTGCCATAGAAATAACCAAAAGAACGAGCGACAGACTCCAAAATAGCTTTTGCTTCAGCCATATCATTGTACTCGCTAAAAGTTCTTTGAGCGGCCATATAGCTAAGGGCCAATACTGATCCCCACTCATTCATCATATCTCTTTTGTAGAGCGCCTGAAGAATTTTGTGGAAAGACATAGCTGAAATATCATAAGTCTTATGCAGCCAGTCATAGTTCAAATCAGTATATGGTCTTTTTTTACGGACATTGGGAGACATACCGATAGAATGGAGAACGAAGTCGATCTTTCCATATTTCTGCTCTGCTACATCCAGCAAAGCATTGATGTCTTCCATATTGGTAGCATCAGCTGTAACAACTTCAGCACCGGTCTTTTCCGCCAATTCGTTGATTTTTCCCATACGCAGGGCGAGCGCATAGTTTGTCAGGATAAAGTTGGCTCCTTCCTCCTTGGCTTTTTCTGCAACTTTCCATGCAATCGAAAGTTCATCAAGGGCGCCAAAAATGATTCCGGTTTTTCCTTCTAGTAGTTTATGTGCCATAGCTTTTTTCAATTTGCGCGGCAAGTACCGAAGTTTTTTATTGGGAAACAAAAAGAATAGCGCAAATAATTGCCTGAGAAAGCCTATTCCCGTTTTTTTCCTTTGAATACAAAAAAGGTTTCCATTTCTTTGTCCCTCAATATGGCAAGTGGAGATAGTATGGTGAAATATCTGGTCATTGTACCAACCTACAATGAATTGGAAAATATAGAATCCTTGATCAACAAGGCGATGGAGGCTTTGCCCAAAGCCCATATGCTTATTGTCGAGGATAATTCGCCTGATGGTACTGCCCAGGTAGTAAAAAAATTGATGGAGGATAAATACGCAGGAAGGCTTTTTATCCATGAGCGAGGGGGAAAAGAAGGACTCGGAACTGCCTATCTGTTTGGCTTCAACTGGGCCATTGAGCGAGAGTATGATTATATCTTTGAGATGGATGCAGACTTTAGCCACAATCCCAGGAGCCTGCCTTCTTTGTTGAAGGCCTGTGAGGAAGAGGGTTTTGATATGGCTATAGGCTCACGTTATGTCAATGGAGTGAATGTAGTAAACTGGCCCATGGGAAGGGTACTGATGAGTTATTATGCCAGTGCCTATGTGAGGACCATTACAGGTATGCCCATCCGTGATACAACCGCAGGATTTAAATGTTACAAAAGAGAAGTACTTGAAAAAGTGCTTTCCCAGCCCATAAAATTTGTAGGCTATGCATTTCAGATCGAAATGAAATTTAGGGCCTGGAAATACGGATTCAAAATCAAGGAAGTTCCCATTATTTTCAGGGATCGAACCATGGGTGAGTCCAAAATGTCCCCCGGTATATTTAAGGAAGCAATCTTCGGAGTAATCCGCATGAAAATGGCTTCCTGGTTTAAGAAATGGAATAAGTAAGGGATAAGACGAAACTATGTCCAACACATTTGGTACGCTCTACAAAATCACCAGCTTTGGGGAATCCCATGGTGAAGGAATTGGGGTGGTCATTGATGGCTGTCCGGCAGGTGTAGAATTGGATCTTGAATTCATTCAGTCTGAACTGGATCGCCGCAAGCCTGGCACCTCACGCATCACTACCCAAAGGAAAGAATCCGATACCTTCAAATTGCTTTCCGGACATGTGGGAAATGTAACTACCGGAACTCCGCTGGGATTTTTTGTTCCCAATGAGAACGTGCGCTCGGCAGATTATGATCATCTGAGTTTTGCTTTTCGCCCCTCTCATAGTGATTATACCTATCTCGCCAAATATGGCACTAGAGATCATAAAGGCGGAGGCAGGTCCTCAGCCAGGGAAACGATTGCCAGAGTTATCGGGGGTGCTGTAGCTAAACAGGTTCTGAACCAGCTCGCCGAGGTTAAAATTGAGGCATGGGTACAAAGTATACACCAACTCAAATATGAAGGAGAGCCAGATACAATAAAACTGGAAACGGATTTTCAGAAGGCGGTTCGCTGTCCCGATGCTGAGATGGCTGAAAAGATGTATCAATTCGTTGATCAGATTAGAAAAGAAGGAGATTCAGTCGGAGGGGTGATAAAATGCAGGTTAAGGGGTATCCCGCCAGGTGTAGGAGAACCGATTTATAATAAACTCTCCTCTCAGCTCAGTGCGGCTATGATAAGTATCAATGCTGTAAAGGGTTTTGAGTTTGGCTCTGGTTTCGCGGGTACAGAATTGAGGGGTTCCGAGCATAATGATGTGTTTTATACCGAAAACAATCGAGTAAAAACCCGCACCAATTTTTCCGGAGGAATACAAGGAGGTATCAGTAATGGACAAGATATCTACTTTCGAGTAGCCTTTAAGCCAACCTCCACCATCATGCAAGACCAACAAAGCATCAATTCTGAAGGAGAAGAAATCACCCTGAAAGGAAAAGGAAGGCATGATCCCTGTGTAGTTCCCCGGGCAGTACCCATCGTTGAATCTATGGCAGCTATGGTAGTTCTGGATCAATGGATGTTGAGAGAAAGTAGCCGATTGGAAAAACTAAAAAGTGATGAATCCTCCTTTCGCTTACCAAACAAGTAAGGAATATATTTCGTTTGTCTAAAGGTGTGTGTTATTTTTACGGGAATTGAGCAGTTTATTATATGAGTTCAAATAGAAATAAAAGCTTTCAGCGTCTTGGGATCATCGGTGGGATCATCCTGGTAGCTCTATTACTGGGTTTCCTAACTGGCAATATGCAGCTGGTTCTGGATATTCTTAGTGCGATTGGATTGATCCTGATTGCAATCAGTATACTTGTTACCGTACATGAACTGGGACACTTCCTGACAGCGAAAGCTTTTGGTATGCGAGTGGAAACCTTTTCTATCGGTTTCCCGCCTAAACTGTTCAGTTTCACCAAAGGAGAAACAGAATATCAAATCGGTGCAACTCCTTTGGGAGGATATGTGAAAATTTCCGGAATCATCGATGAATCCTTTGATACCGATTACCTCGGATCAGAACCTCAACCTTATGAATTTCGTTCCAAGCCCGTTTGGCAGAGACTGATTGTGATGACTGGAGGGGTAATCATGAATATTCTCCTGGGAATCTTCATTTTCTCCATGATCAAGTTTTTCTATGGAGATCTCCTTTTGCCCATAGAAGAAGTGCGCTATGGAATTGAAGTAAGAGAAGGTGAGAAGCAAAGCATAGGAAGCTTAATAGGATTTAAATCAGGAGACTCATTGGTTTCTTTCAAAGGGGAAGCCCTCCCCTACTTCAATGAGTACAGAGATGGTGGAAACATCATTTCAGATGATGCTTATTTCGAAGTAAAAAGAGATGGAAAGATCATCCGTATAGATGTTCCCCCTACGATCCAGAACTATTATAATGACAAGGAATACTCCCGAAGTATTTTTGACCTGGGCTACCCTTCTGTAGTTGAGGTAAAAGAAGTCATGAAATTTAGTCCAGAGGATACAGGTATTCCTTCTCCTGCTCATACGGCAGGTCTGAGAAGTGGAGATAAAATCATCCAACTGGATACGATTCCTATTACTTATTTCCGGGAGATAAGCGGTTTTATGAAAGACAAAACTTTCGCAGAAATTCCGGTCAAAGTAACTAGAGGGGCAGATACCCTGGATTTCATCATAAAAACGGATTCTCTTCCCATTCTGGGTGTTTTGAGTGCTCCCCTGGAAAGCCTCTTTAAACTGGACACCCTGGAATATGGATTTTTCGAATCATTTGGTCCTGGCGCGAAAATGGCCTTTGGTGGATTATCGGATAATATCCAGGGTTTTAAAAACCTGACCAATCCCGGCGTCGAAGTTTCGAAATCAGTCATGGGGCCTATACAAATTGCCAAAGTTTATCTAGAGATTTTCAGAAACCAGGGCATCGAAGGCTTTATTCATTTGACGGGTATGTTGAGTATGGTATTGGCCTTTATCAACATCCTCCCGATTCCGGCACTTGATGGAGGGCATGTAGTATTTCTCCTTATTGAAGCCGTAACTCGAAAAGAGCCCTCAGTAAAAGTCAGGCTGATCGCACAGCAGATAGGTATGGTGATCGTATTGATGTTGATGGTCTATTTCCTCTTCAATGATGCGATTCAAATAAACCAATAAAACAGCCCTCATTTTACATTTCTGAGAGAGGGAAATATTTAGCGTTTTTCCCGCCATCTATTTTTCCTATTTTAGCGCCTTACCAGAGCCTAAAAGACATGACCTTATACCTGCAAAAGGCTATACGCCTCTTTATTCTGCCCCTTTTTCTTGTCAACGGTTTATTCGCACAATCAATACCTGTACTGGTTAATGACCTTAATCATCGGGCAGAGATCAGGCCAGACAGGGCTCCCATCCAAAGTCGGATGGATGGACCAGACACCTTAAGTTTTTCAGCCGGCCAGCCTTTTTTCGATGATTTTTCTTCGGAAAGTAAAAAGCCGGATCCTGCCCTGTGGTATGATCCCAAGATGGAAGGTCGAGGAATTCCGGATCGAGTCAGAAATGCAGCCATTAATCCCCCTTCCAGAGGGAGTTTGATTTTTGATGGACGAAATTCAGACGGCAGTCCCTATGAGATTCGATCTCTGGCTTTCGGTAAAGCGGACCTTCTTTTGACGCACTACCTTGATTTACGTGGCTTTACTGCTTCGAGTGGAATCTTTCTGTCCTTTTATTTACAGGCAGGTGGATTAGGCGAAAGTCCGGAAGCGACGGATTCCTTTCGGGTATCATTCCTTACCCCCAGCGATACGTTTCTGGTTTATAGTCGTGCAGGGGGAAATGAAGATTTTCAATATGTAAGTATTCCTGTCAATCGTGTTCAATGGTTTGTAGAGGAATTTCAAATTGCTTTTGAGAATAAGGGTTCCTTAAACGGAGCGATTGACGTTTGGCATCTGGATTATGTCTACATGGCCCCTAATAGAAATGGCTCTTCTCTGGGATTAAACGATCAATCTGCAGTTGGCCTGAGAAGTTCTCCTTTCGCCCCCTTTTCTGCAGTACCCTTAAAGCATTTTCAGCAATCGGGAGGCAATAGCCTGGGCTTTGATGTAGAGATAAGTAATGTAGGTACTGGAAATGGAAATATAAATGTCGATGCAAACCTCTCTGAGATCTTCCTGAGTACGCCCTTGACCCCTCCCTTCAGCCAGACTGAGAACCTTAGTCTGGGAGCCAATAGCAATAGCAATAGCATCATTAATTTCAGCTCTTTTGCCAACCAAAGCTTGGCCGCTCCTTCTGTCCTGCAGCTCGAGGTTAATAGCAATAGCTCAGATGACCGCTCTGAAAACAATGTATTTAGAGAAAGTTTTCGGGTCGATTCCATTTTGGCTTATGATGATGGAGAAGCTGACATGGGATTGGGCTTGAATCGTCCATTGGGAATGGGAGTTGAGGTAAATCTGGATCAAGCAGATTCGATTTCTGCAGTCTGGATCAGTTTCGTTCCTACCCTGAACTTCAATCCTGTCAATAATGCCATAGATTATATGGAAGGAAGGAGTTTCCGATTTAGAATCTGGAGCTTTCCTCATCCAGACTCGATTCTCTTCGAACAGGTAAATGACATGAAGGTTACTTATGGAGATGAGTCAAATACCTATGTGCGCTTTCCCCTTAATAGCAATGTCCCGGTAGATGGTACGATATGGGTAGGTATTCAGCAACTCAATACATTACCTATAGGAATCGGCTATGACCTGAGTTATGACAATGACGCCAAATGCTATTATGATTCTGCAGGAGTATGGAAAAACTTTAATTTGGGAGGTAGCCTCATGATCCGACCTGAGTTTTTCAATACCTCGGAAGTAGTCCTTAGCTTAAGAGAAAGCTTCCCTTCTTCTATCAGGCTTTATCCCAATCCCCTAAACTCCCAAAAACTCTATTTGAACATAGACCCTATACTGAATGTTATCTCTTACGAGGCTCGCTTATTAGACCTCAAAGGAGCCCTCATCCATGAATATCGCTCATTCGAGCCCTATTCTGACAAGTTTCAGTTCGATATTCCGGCTAATATTCAGTCAGGCTTGTATATTTGGCAACATATTGTTCAAGATGCCTCAGGAGAAAGGTTGCTTTACAATGAGAAACTACTGATAGGAAATATTAAATAATCCCTCATGAAATTAGATGTACTGGTATTTGCTGCACATCCTGATGATGCAGAATTAGGCTGTTCAGGAACTATCCTCAAATTGATAGATAATGGCTACAAAGTTGGAGTAATTGATTTAACTAAAGGAGACCTGGGATCGAGAGGGACGGTTGAACTCAGGATGGAAGAAGCAGCAGCGGCCAGCAAGCTCATGGGATTGAGTGCAAGAGAGAATTTGGGATTTCGTGATGGTTTTTTTGTCCAGGATGAAGCCCATCAAAAGGAAATCATTCGCATGGTCAGAAAGTATCAGCCAGAACTGGTAATCGCAAATGCCCCTCAGGATCGGCATCCCGATCATGGAAGAGCTTCCAAACTCGTTCGTGATGCTATTTTCTACAGTGGGCTTCGCATGATTAAAACTGAGATGGATGGAGAGCAACAAGCAGCCTGGCGACCCAAAAGATTTTGTTTCTATATCCAGGATCATGCCCTCGAACCTGACTTCGTCGTTGATATTACGCCCTATTGGGAGGGAAAATGTACAGCTATCAAGGCTTTTGGTTCCCAATTTTTTGATCCGGAAAGTAAAAGGGATGAGCCACAAACCTACATTTCCAGCAAGGGATTCTGGGATTTTCTGGAAGCTCGTGCCCGGGATATGGGTCATAGAGCGGGAGCTTTATATGGAGAAGGATTCATTTCTGAAACCCCTCTCCTCATAAAGACTCCTATGGATCTTATTTAAGACCTATTTTCTTTTGCTTCTTCTGTTAGGACCTGCAGCTTTTTTGCGGTCTTTCATCATATCCTGCTGCTTCTTTTGCTGCCCTTCTACCCATTTTTCCAAACGGCTTTTGGATTTCTTTTTCCCTTTCTTGCCTTTCATTTGCTTTTGGGTATTTCTCATCTGTGCTAGCAGATCTTCATCATTGATCGTACGGCGGATCAGAAGGGTTTGAGAAATTGAAATGATGTTGGAAGTAAGGTAATACAAACTCAGACCTGAAGCATAGTTGTTCAGGAAGATCAGGAGGACAATAGGCATAAAGTAAGCGATGTACTTCATGGCTGGATTGGCACCTGCTGTCGGTTGAGATTTTTGTTGGTAGAAAGTATAAACGAAAGTCGATATCGCCATCAGCAGGGTAAAGAGACTGATGTGATCTCCATATGCAGGAATACTAAAACCGAAGTTAAAGATGCTATCGTAAGTGGAAAGGTCATTGGCCCAAAGGAAGGATTGTTGCCTCAACTCTACCGATTGCGGGAAGAAGAAAAACAGGGCAATCAGAAAGGGATAAGATAATAGCATGGGTAGACAGCCTCCAAACATACTCACTCCCATTTCCTTATAAATGCCCATTTTGGCCATTTGCAACTTCTGAGGATCATCTTTGTGCTTTTCATCCAAAGCCTTCATTTCCGGAGTCGCATTCAGCACCCGCATTTTCGCCATGGACTTGTAGCTCTTATAGGTGAGCGGCAATACCATGGTACGAATGATAAGGGCCAGAATGATAATAATGATCCCGTAATTCGAGATATATTTCTCAAGAAATTTGAAAATATAGGTAGTACCTACATTGATATAACTGATTACCCACCATCCGAGGTCCATTTGCTTCTCCAGTCCCATATCATAGGAGGTGAGGGTAGCGTACTCATTGGGTCCCATGTATATCCGGAAGCTATTGCTGATATCATCTGAACGAGGAATATCAACTTTCACCTTGGACTCCATGATGCGGTTTACATCATCCACGGGAGGCGTTCCCATTTTTACTTTACCAGAACGGAAAGGTTTTTCTCCAATCAGAACCATAGAAAAGAACTGACTCTTATATGCCAGCCAGTCAAATCCATTTTTAATGGCCTCTTCGGTAATTTCATCTGATGCAGTTGCTTTCTCTACGCTATTGCCTTCTTTATAAGCAAAGAAGGTTTTCTGGCGCATATTTTCTACAGAAAGCTCTGTCTTCGGCAGGGTATTGGTCCAGTTGATATCGAAATAAGAGATATTTCCCAGTCCATCCTTTAAGCCTTTCATCCGAATCTCATAGCCGATATCATACCGATCGCCGTAAAAGGTGTAAATCTGCTCCAGCGATTTGTTGTCATCAACTTTTGCAGTCAGAACCAATTTAGTAGAATCAGATCCTGTAAGATTGATTTTACTTTTAGAGGCCTGAAAGTAAAGATCAGAACTGGCTATAACCTTATTGTCATTGTAAAAGGAGAAATCGAAGTTATTGGGCAGATTCGGATCAATCATGGGTAAAGGCAGGGAGTCGAATGTTTTGTAATCATTCAGATAAGCCGAGTTAATGGCTCCTCCTTTGCTATTGACCCCAAGATCAAATTTATCCGTCTTGATTTCGATATTTTTTGCCTCTCCTTCAGTCAGTTGGTAGAATGATCCAAATTTGCCAAGCTTCTGGGCTTTCTTAATGGAATCCTGAGCAACTGCATCGAGTTCTGGTACTGATTCTGTCGGACTTTCCGTCATATCAGCCTCTTCGACCAGCTCTGTCTGACTTTCCGTAGAGGTATTTTCTTCTGGTGGAGGGGGTTTGGGTGCAAAATAGGTGAAATACACTATTGTCAACAACGTCATCAACACCAATCCCGTAATCGCATTTTTATCCATGAGTATATTTAATTCTCAGGCCTATTAGTCGTGTGTATATTGGAAAAATTACAAAACTTTATCAGACCTAAATTTCTCTCCAAAATCAGGGGACAAAGGTACATACTATTTTTTGATTCTGCGAGAATGCAATGAGAAATTCACTTAGTCGCTACTTACCACTTCACTTTGCTTGGCTTTCTCCAATTTGTACTGATAAGCAGCATTCACGAAGGAAAGGAAAAGCGGATGCGGAGATTCAACGGTACTTTTATATTCTGGATGAAATTGTGATCCCAGAAAATAGCGATGCTCGGGTAATTCGATCATCTCAACAAGGCCTGTATCGGGATTGACCCCGCTCATCAACATGCCTTTTTTCTCATACTTCCCTTTATAATCATTATTGAATTCGTAGCGGTGTCTATGTCTTTCGTGGACCAAGTCTTTCCCGTATGCCTGGTGAGCGAGACTCCCCTCCTCTACTTTACAATCGTAAGCTCCCAAACGCATAGTTCCTCCCAATTGACTCACTTTCTTCTGTTCCTCCATAAGAGAAATCACCGGTGCTTTTGTATCGGGAGCAAATTCGGTACTATTCGCAGATTTGATCCCCATTATATTGCGACCATATTCAATGACTGCCATTTGCATCCCAAGACAAATCCCATAGAAAGGGATATTTTGCTCTCGCACAAACTTCACGGCTTCAATTTTCCCTTCTATCCCCCTTTCTCCAAATCCGGGAGCTACCAAAACGCCATCAAGAGCACCCAACAATCTCGGGCAATTTACTTCGGTTATATCTTCGGAATGAATCCAGTGGATTTTCACCTCCAGTTCGAATTCTGAACCTGCAATGATCAGAGATTCGGCGATAGATAAGTAGGCATCATGCAATTCTACATATTTTCCTACCAGACCGATATGTACTTCATCAGAAGGATTCTTCAATTTGCTGACGAAATTCTTCCAATAGCTAAAATCCGGTTTTTTCTTATTGGTAAGCCCCAGTCTCTTTAGCACTACCTTATCCAGTTTTTCTTTATGCAAAAGAAAAGGTACTTCGTAGATGGTGCTTGCATTGATATTTTCAATGACCGCTTCTGGTTCCACATTACAAAAACGCGCTACTTTATTTCTCACCTCCACCGGAATCTTTCTTTCGCTTCTGCAAACCAGGATATCAGGCTGAACACCACTCTGAAGTAAACTTTTCACAGAATGCTGAGTTGGCTTGGTTTTAAGTTCTCCTGCCGCTGCCAGATAGGGAACCAGGGTGAGGTGAATAACCAGGCAATTTTCAGGGCCATGATCGTATCGAAACTGGCGCAAAGCTTCTATGTAAGGCAATGACTCAATGTCTCCTACTGTACCTCCAATTTCTGTTAAGACGATATCCCACTTACTTTCATCATTAATGAGGGCAAATCTCCTTTTGATTTCATTGGTAATATGCGGAATTACCTGTACAGTTTTTCCTCCATACTCCCCCATTCTTTCCCTGCGAATTACTGTTTCATAAATCCTTCCGGTAGTCACATTATTTGCCTGTGAGGTCGGAACATTGAGAAAACGCTCATAGTGTCCCAAATCCAGGTCAGTCTCGGCCCCATCATTGGTCACATAGCACTCCCCATGTTCGTAGGGATTCAGGGTGCCGGGATCAATATTGATGTAGGGATCAAATTTTTGGATGGTCGCACTATAGCCTCTCAATTGAAGGAGTTTGGCGAGAGAGGCAGCGAGGATGCCTTTGCCCAGTGAAGAAGTTACGCCTCCAGTAACGAAGATGTATTTTGTGGTTTTAGCCATTTATATTTCAAACGATTACGAAAGCGCAAAAGTACAATCTGTTTTTAGAATTTGAAATTGAATTTCAGGAATTGTAGCAAATGCCTTTCCAGCCCCTTAAGAGGCATAAGTAAGAATTAAGGATATTGTTGATTTTAAACTAGTACGAACAAGCGTAATTTACAAAAAATTAATAAACCGTCTAAATATATAAATGGCCTCATTCTTGTAAATCTACCATATGAAGTTTGCTTTTCTGATTACATTCTTGCTCTGCTCCCTGGCTACATTCGGGCAAAATGTCCTATTTCTAGATTTTGGGCAGAATTCGACCAGGGTTGACTCCTTTCTTCAGACCCGAGATTACCTGGAACTTGTAGAAAAAATGGATGGCGAGATCCTCAGCAGTAAAATTGATTCTATCAATGAAATAAAATATTATTTCAAGACCGACAAGCTATATGCTGTAGAAGATAAAAGATCCTATGCCAGCCTAAAAGATGCCCAGGATGCGCTGAATGGCTGTTTATCCTATCTTGAAGGCAAAGGAGAAGTCTACAAAGCTTTCAACTCAAAAGACGTTCAGCACTTTGTTGCAGTGGATGAAAATAAGATGACGGAAGTAATTATTTACTCTAACGCTAGGCCTTTTCGCGCTGAAGTACACTTAAAGAGTACAAGCCGTAAGTATGGCCCTCGCATGAAGACTGAGTCTTTCATTGCGGAGCTTACTATGGCCAAGTAGATTACGAGATACTATAATTTACTTTCTTTAATGGCTTTTGCCATGCTGATGGGAGCCTTCAATCTTTTGATTGAAGGCTTTATCTTTTGCGAAAAGATGTAAGCGGGAAATCAAAAATCCTCCCAGCATGCCTATCAGGGCACCTACCAAGACATCTCCGGGATAATGGACACCCAAATAAACGCGGCTAAAGGCAACAATTGCTGCACAACTGAAGAGGATAATGCTGATTTTTCTTTTGGCAAAATAATAGGACAGAAAGCTCGCCAAAGCAAAGAAATTTGCTGCATGTGAAGAAGCGAAGCCAAACTTTCCTCCACAATGACCATGAACAATATGCACGGCAAAATCCAGGGCTGCCTCTGCTCTACATGGCCGAAACCTTTGAAAATAAGGTTTCATAAAACCGGAGGTAAATTGATCCGCAAAAGCGATGAGTAATGCAATGGCTATAAAAAATAGCAGTATGCCTTTGGCATTTTCTTTTTTTATTACCCAATACAGACAGAAAAGATAGGCGGGAATCCAGGTCAATCTTTCACTTATGTAAAACATGAGTTCATCCCAAAAAGGATGATTTGCGGAGTTGATAAGCTGAAACAACTCAAGGTCCCATTCCAACAGTAATTCTAGCATCAGATGTAATAGTCCTGGTACATGCGGATTAAACTTCCTACAAGTAGAAATACCATAAATCCTTGTAAGGCAATGCTTCTGTATCCCTGGTTTAATCTACCTTCCCTTTCTCTAAGCTGCATACGAGGATAATGAAAGCTAATACTTAGCAAACCTAATCCGACTCCAATAAAGCTTCCTGCCAATATGTCTCCGGGAAAATGAACGCCGATATATACCCGGGAATAAGCTACTGAGATGGCTATGATTGCTGCCAGAAACTGCCAGATTTTCTTACTATCCCGAAGATAAAAAGCCATAAAACTCATCATCATCCAAACGGCTGAACTGTGGCCCGAAGGAAAGCTTTTATATTTTTCTCCTCCCAAACTGATGTAGTATATATCAGTAAGGTTTTCAAAAACCTTGGGGGGCCTATTCCATCCGACAAATACAAATTGCTTTAAACTCCATAAGACTATGCCCAGCAGCAGTAAAGCCACGATAAGGGTATTGACCAGTGCCCGATCTCTATTAAAAATCAAAAATGCAAAGATCATAGCAATCGTAACCCCTTCCCCCAGATGGGTAAAGTGAGGCATAAAGGCATCCAAAAATGGGGTTCGAATGGCATTTAGGTATAAAAAACTGTCGTAATAACCCATAGCCATAAGCAAGCCCCCAAGAGCGAATGCATATAGCAAGCAGGTCCCCATAAATGGGCCTAATTCTTTAATATTTTGCCTTAGGCGGGAACTAAAAGTCTGAGTCATCAAACCAAAAATATGCGCGCCAGGCATCTCCTACAGATTCCCGACGTAATTTGAACCTGGCTCTACCTGAACCCGAAAAAACATTCTGCTCATCCTGCTCAATATTCAGGTTGAAATTCCTGATAATGGCAGCTTCTACTTCGGTGGTATCCAGTTGTGTATAATAATTCCAATCCAGGTTGATCTGTATGACAGACTGAAAGAGATTGAAGGAAGTTGACAATTCGGTATCTCGATCCCACTGGATTTCCTGTCCCAAGTCAGGATCGTAATAAGCAAAAATAAAGTCCGCGTCAAAGAGAGTACCATATAAGGAGGTATCTCTTAGTTCATAAGCGTTTTTGAATAAGCGGAAATATCCATCAATATTGGTGGGATCTCCCAGAAGATTTACATTGGCAAGACCTTCCGGATCATAAGCAGGTGCAAAAGGATTACAACTCCCCAGGCCAACAGCTATGCTGCTTAGCGCGCTTATGAGGATGAGGAATTTCCTGAACTTCTGCATCTTATTGAACAAAGCTTAATTTTAACTGGCTCCAACTGCTGTCCTGGATCAATTCAATGTCCTGCCAACGGCTGATCTCCCATTCGTTAAACTCGTTCAATTTAATCAATAATTGTATTTGTCCCTTGAACAAGGTGGTCAAAGTGGTATCCCGGTGATTGATTCTCAGGGTATATTCTCCCACATAGGTCAGAGAATCAGCATCAACATTCTGCAATTCTGTCTCTCTCAAAACCAAAGAATTTCCAGTCGAAACTGTAAGATTCTGAATCATGTTATCAAAATAAGCCTGTTCATCCTGTATGGACCAGGCCAACCAGATCGGTTCATTATCATTGAAAAGAGAGGCAGCAGGAGTAAACCTCAAGGAATCATTATTAAAGCAGCGGAGGTAATTCTGAACATTGGTATTACCCACTGATCGCTGGAGGTTTTGCAAAAGAATTTCATAGTCAGTAGGACTTATCCAATCCGAACTCACAATGCCCGGAGGTTCCACATTCCTTACCTGAAAACAGGAGGAAAGCGCCCAGAGAAGTGAGAATCCCAGCACTATTTTTATTAAAAAATCTTTCTTCACAAGCTTATAGGAGCATTTTTCAAAAATCCGAGACTTGAAATTAGCCCTAATTATATCTTTTTCCTAAATTGGCCCGTATAATTGACTGACCGGTCACCCAAAAATATATGAGTCCCAAATCTCCTGCACAAAATGAAGTCATCCGGCAACAGAGTCGAAGCAAGATTCTGGAGGCCGCTCTTGAACTTTTTGCAAGTCGTGGCTTTCACAATACTTCCATCGAACAAATCCGAAAATTGGCTGGCGTATCTAAAGGCCTGATATATAATTACTTTGCCGACAAGGAGGACTTGATGAATCAAATTGTCTTTGAAGAAATGAAGCAGGGAGATGTAATTATTGAAAAAATGGGGCGACTGACAAACTCAAAGGATCGCTTCAAATTTCTGATAGATTTTTCATTCGACTATTTTCGCACCCAAAAACATCATTCAAAATTAATGGTAAGTCTGGCAATGCAAATGGAAGATTTCCCCAAACTGAAGGATATAATCCTGGCAAGGTACAAGGGTACTCTACCTTTGATGACTATGCTGCTGGAAGATTTGGGGGCAGAAGATCCAAAAGAAGAAGCTATTACTATATCTGCTGCCCTTGACGGGATCGGCATGCAATATCTGGTGCTGGGAGAAGAATTGCCCCTGGATGATCTGAAAGAGCACTTGATAAAAAAGTACTGTAAGTAGAAACTAAAACATTCTAATAATGAAATTTCACATATTCACTATTCTTATCGCCGCTTTATTGCTTTCTTTTGGGAAAGTACAGGCTCAATCCGCGGTTGACATCATCACCAAAGCAGAAGAAGTCCGCAGAGGAGCGACCAGTTCTAAAGCGGAAATGACCATGACCATTGTCAGACCAAGCTGGTCTCGAACGATGAGTATGAAAAGTTGGTCCAAGGGAGATGACTATGCCATCATGCTGGTTACAGCTCCAAAAAGAGATTTGGGAACTGTTACCTTGAAAAGGGTAAAGGAAGTATGGAACTGGATGCCTCGCATTGAGAGAACCATCAAGCTCCCACCTTCTATGATGTCCCAATCCTGGATGGGCTCTGATTTCACCAATGATGACCTGGTAAGAGAAGCTTCTCTAATAAGGGATTACGACCTCAAAGTCTTGGGAGATTCAACCATTGGCGATCGTCCTTGTTGGAAGATCGAGATGATCCCGCATGATGATGCTGCAGTAGTTTGGAGCAAAGTTTATGTTTGGGTGGATAAGCAAGACTATCTCACCTTGAGAAATGAGTTTTATGACGAAGACGACTACCTGATAAATGTTATGGTCGCTTCCAATATCAAAACATTGGGAGGAAAAACCTTTGCGACCAAACTGGAAATGCTTCCTGTCGAAGATGAAGGCCATAAAACTGTGATCGAATATCAGAACATTGAATTTGATACCGGTATTTCTGAAAACTTTTTCAGCGTCCAGAATATGAAACGTGTGCGTTAATTCGCATTCACTACTATCGATTCACAAAACCACATAATCTATACACATGTTATTAAAATTGGCATGGCGTAATCTTTGGCGAAATAAAAGGCGCACATTGATTACCACAGCCTCCATATTTGTAGCGGTAATCTTGTCTACCTTCATGCGCTCTCTACAAGAAGGGAGTTACAATGAGATGATCAAGAATGCCGTGAGTTTTTATTCCGGTTATATCCAGATTCATCAAAATGGATACTGGGATGAACAAAAACTGGACAATAGCTTCGAAGACATTGAGTTGATCAAGACCGCACTCTCCGAAGAACAGCGAGTTACGGTTGCTACTCCCCGTATTGAATCTGCCTTGTTAATTTCCTCGGGAGAAAAGACTCACATCGCCCAAATAGTTGGGACGGAACCGGAACAAGAGGATCAATTAACTAATCTTGCAGAGAAAGTTGTAGAAGGAAGATACCTGACTTCTGATGATCGGGGCTTAATGATCGCCCAGGGAATTGCAGAGAAGTTGAAAGTGGGTGTAGGTGATAGTCTGATTCTTCTGGGACAGGGATATCATGGGGTTTCTGCTAATGAAATCTATCCTATTATTGGGATTGTTAAATACGCCAGCCCTTTGCTCAACAAGCGGATCATGTTTCTTCCTCTTAAAGAGGCCCAAGAAATGTTTGTCGCACATGAGCGCCTGACTTCCTATGCGATCAATGTTGAGAATCCCAAGCAATCTGAAAGTGTCGCTCAGGCATTGAAGGCAGAATTGGATAGCGAAGCATATGAAGTTATGCCCTGGACAGAACTAAGTCCTGATCTCATCAAGATGATTGAAGGAGACAGGGCAGGTGGATATTTATTCATGGCCATCCTTTATGTGATTATCGGATTCGGGATATTTGGTACAGCGCTAATGATGATCAATGAGCGTCAGTATGAATTTGGGGTAATGACAGCAATAGGCATGAAAAAAGGGAAGTTAGCCCAATTGCTGACCCTGGAGATGGTTATCATGGCTATCCTGGGAGTAATCGCCGGATTTGTAGCGGCGATACCTATTATTACCTATTTCCAAATCAATCCCATCACCTTTGAAGGAGAAGCAGCCAAAGCTTATGAAGCATTTAACATCGCTCCCATCATTCCAACAGCTTTGGATATGGGCGTTATTGCCTCTCAGGCTCTGGTGGTTTTAATCATTACTCTCCTCATTAGCATTTACCCTATTCTTCAATTACTTCGTCTGGATCCTATTAAAGCCATGCGAACCTAACTATCCACTTATGATACCATTAATAGCCTGGAGGAATGTTTGGAGAAATCCGCTCAGAAGCGGCATCGTAGGCTTAGCGATTGCTATTGGCCTGGTGTCTGGCGTTTTCATGGTTTCCCTCCAATTCGGGATACTAGAAAGCCGTACGCGCGACATCATCCAAACTCAAATCTCTCATATACAACTTCACCACCCACAATACGAAAAAGGAGGTGAAACCAAATTTATAATGGAAAACGGGCCTCAGGTTTTTGAGGCACTTGCGAAAGAACCCTATGTTAAATCAATCAGTGGCAGGATTCTTATCCCTGCAATGCTGGAAAGTAGCAAAGGCAACTTTGGCGTAGAATTGATCGGTATAAATCCAGAAGAAGAAGCTGAACTAACCTTACTTAAAGAGCGAATGGTCGCTGGAGATTATTTTAAGGAAGGAAGGTCAGTCGGAATAGTTGTCGGACGAAAACTGGCAGAGAAGATTGGGGTAAAAATAACAGATGAAAATGGAGAAGACAGTTACAATTTCAGACGAAGGCTTGTATTTCGCTTTCAAACTGCCAGCAATGAAATTTCATCCTTAAGAGTAAAGGTTGTCGGGGTTTATAAAACTGCCAATTCTTTATTGGAAGAAGCTCAGGTTTTTATCCGTAAACAGGATGTGGATCATATTCTGGAGATACCGGGAGAAATCCATGAAATTGCCCTGATTACTGATGATAGAAAGGAATTCATAGAGGACAAGTTGAGCAAGGTGAATGCTTTGCCTGCAATAGCCGGTAATGAGGGGGTAAAAGTCGAGACCTGGAGCGACATTGCACCTGACATCCAATTCTTTGCAGAAACCATAGCTGCAAGTAGCCGCATAGTCATGTTTATCATTTTATTGGCTTTGGCATTTGGCATTATAAATACAATGCTTATGGCTGTTTTGGAAAGGACCCGTGAACTAGGTATGCTCATGTCAGTGGGGATGAATAAGTTGAAAATTTTCTCCATGATCATGCTGGAAACGGTCTTCCTGACTTTCGTTGGTGCTCCGGTAGGTTTACTTACCGGCTGGGGACTGATTACCTATTTTGGCGAAAAAGGGATTGATATGGGAGTCTTTACAGAAGGTTCCGAGCAATTTGGATTCAGTAGTATAGTTTATCCTGAACTACCGACCAGCTCCTATCAGGAAATCATCATTATGGTGATCCTTACCGCTTTGCTTTCAGCCATCTATCCGGCTTACAAAGCCCTTCAACTCAATCCATCCGAAGCAGTTCGGGCCATTTAACCTTTAACAAAAAAGACAATGAATATTATAGAAACCCGCGATCTACATAAAGTATATGAAGGAGTAGTTCCTGTTCATGCGGTCAATGGAGTTGACCTTCAGATATCAGAAGGAGAATTCACTGCCATTGTTGGGCCTTCCGGTTCTGGAAAAACAACCCTACTCAACATCATCGGCGGTCTGGATCAACCCAGTTCTGGAAATATCCTTGTTGATGCAATTGACATATCCTCTCTGAGTCAAAATCAAATGATTGACTTTCGTCTTCAAAATATCGGTTTTGTATTCCAGGCCTATAATTTGATCCCCGTTTTGACAGCCAAAGAGAATGTCGAGTTCGTAATGCTCATGCAGAAAAGATCTAAAGCTGAACGAGAGCAAAGAACAGAGGAATTACTACATGCCGTTGGACTGGGAGATAAAATCAATACCCGTCCGAACCAGCTTTCAGGGGGGCAACAGCAAAGGGTAGCAGTTGCACGCGCTTTGGCATCCAAACCTAAATTTGTCCTGGCAGATGAACCAACCGCTAACCTGGATTCTCAGTCGACCACCCAATTGCTGGATATCATGGCAGAGTTAAATGAGAAAGAAAACATCACCTTCGTATTCTCAACCCATGATCAGCGGGTAATCGATAGAGCCAAAAGAGTCGTAACGCTCGAAGACGGAAAAATCGTTTCTGATGAACACAAAAACTAGCGCCCTTTTCCGCAAGTTTCTGTTTGTATTTCTCTGCCTAAATCTGTCATCTACATCAGGCTTCTCACAGGAAGAAGAAAGTAAATGGCAGTTGGGCGGCTATGTGAAATATTTACAAATAGCCACATTTGCTGGAGGAGATACGACAGGCACTTTCCCCTTGACAAATAGCTTTTTTCACAATCGTTTGAATCTGAAATATTATGCAAATGATTCCTGGACCATAGCTGTTGAAGCAAGAAATCGTTTATTTTGGGGGGAGCAAGTAAAGTTGGATCCAAGCTTTGGAGATCAAATCGATCCGGAAATTGGCTTATTGGATTTGTCTATCCGATGGGCTGATAGTAAAGACTTGCTCTTACATACTATTTTTGACAGAGCATATGTCAATTATGCTGCAGAAAAATGGGAGTTGAGGGTAGGACGGCAAAGGATCAACTGGGGAATCAATACCTTTTGGAATCCCAATGATCTTTTCAATGCCTTGAATTTCCTGGATTTTGATTATGAAGAAAGGCCAGGTAGTGATGCCATTCGTTTTCAGTATTATACAGGAGCAGTTTCTAGTATGGAATTGGCCTGGGCACCAGATGATACTCTTTCAAATTCGACGGCCGCAGCATTATATAAATTCAATATCAAAGGTTATGACTTTCAGGCTCTGGCAGGTTATTTCAGAGGCGACCTTGCACTTGGAGGAGGATGGGCAGGTAGTATAAAGAATGTAGGATTTAAAGGGGAAGGAACTGCCTTCATTCCTTTATCCCCTTCAACAGATTCTATCTCCTCGCTTAACTTCTCCCTGGGAGCTGACTATTCCTTTGATAATGGGATTTATATCACGGGAGGGATTCTCTATAATAGCAATGCGAAAAGGGCCAATGCATTAGGAGGACAGTCCAACCTATTCACGGCACTTCCTTCGGCCAAGAATCTATTCCCCTCCACCTGGACTTTTGCCGGTCAGGGATCAGGACAAATAAATCCCCTGATGACCTTTAGCATGGTTACGATTTATGCGCCTGATAATGATTTGACAATCCTTGTCCCTACCCTCACCTATTCTATCGTCGAGAATTGGGACCTGGATTTGATTGCGCAAAGTGTATTTGCAAGCGCCCCTACTTTAGGATATGGGCATGCAGCAAGTAGCGGATATATCCGATTGAGGTGGAGCTTCTAATCATAGGAATTAAAAAAGAGGGACAGAAATTATCTGTCCCTCTTTTTTATTATGCAAATCTCCTGCTATTTATTCAAGGAAAGTTTTCGCGTAATCTGTCTGTCATTGGCCCAAAGGGTCATAAGATAAATACCGCTTTGATGTCCTTCCAGATTTAACTGAATTTCACCAGCCTGCATATTTCTGGCCGGAGATTCGAAAACGGTTTGTCCGATCATATTACGAACTTCAATCCTTACTTCTTCAGGGCTATCCAGGTTTATATCCAATAAGAATACTCCATTACTAGGATTCGGGAATACAATTACCTGTGCGTTTAGAAGATCGTCCTGAATATTAGTCGTAGCAACGTTTACTTCTTGTACCAAAGTATCAGAACAAGGACCATTGTTTTGGCTGGCAACCAGTTGTACCATGTAAGTACCACCGTCCGCATAGGTATGTGTTGGAACTACATCTGTTGAGGTATTTCCATCCCCAAAATCCCATTCAAAAGTAGTACCGGTAGAATTATTGGTAAACATGACCGTTTGGTTTGTATCAACCGAAAATGAGAAGTCTGCTGATGACAAAGGACCGGAATCATACCTGTTCACTGCACTATCCTGACATAGTCGGCTATATCCCAGCTCAAAAACCTCTAATCTTGGAAAAGCTTCGGTAAGTGGGGAGTTATAAACAGTCACATAATCCCGGGTACCCCAGGTGGTTGGGCTATTTTGATCGACATTGTTCTGAATCCACAACCAGGTCGAATCAGGAGCACCATTTATCAGCGCATCTGCAGCGAAAACATTGTAGTAGGGATTGCCTGTCATAATGGAGCTTTGGTTATCAAAAATAGCCGCTTCTCCATGTGCGAGACAAGATGCATCATTGAGCTCGAAAGCAGGACTGATGCTATATTCTATATAAGGGTGCAATAGGTAATCTACATCCCAAACAACTGCTCCATTATTAGCAGTAATATTGGTTGCCGGAGTTAGTACAGCTCCTTGTGCAGTAACAAATACTACCCAGCCATCTTCAAAGCCACGGCCATCACCGGCAATATTGTTTTCGGTTAGATTATTTCTAAAAAGTCCTATCAAGTCATTGTTAGTAACTTCAATTTCAATGTAGAAGGTGTCGGTAACCGCAACTGGAGTTGGGAAAACAGCTGTATACCTTGTATCAGCCAAGGCAATGCTTCCACTTGGGTCATTGGTTCCCGCAGTATCTACCGTTACCGTAACAGTCGCCAAGGGATTGGTATAGTTGGGAGCCCCTCCATCATTAGAGGCATAGATATTAGCATTTACTGTAGTTGAAATTTGAGACGCATTCGTTGAATCGAAAACAAAAAATGCATAGAAATCAAATCCATTAACTACCGCTGATCCCCCTTGCGGGATAGAATATCTCTGCAAAGCAGTTGCAAATCTATTAGTAGCATTGCTAATTCCATCCAGTCCAAGACTTGTAGCCTTAAATAATGGGAATAAAGAAGTATCCGTACTACAGTCTATTGTTTTCTCAATATTCAGACTTCTATCTATATTCTTGATATTGCCTTTAAGAGAATTTAACTCAGCTGTAGAAGTAGTTTGCTTAAAGTTTTGAGGTGTATAATCAATTTGTCCCCCCTTCCAGAGTTTCTGTCCCTGGACATTTAGTATAACAAACAATAAAGAAAAAATAAGAGTAATTTTTTTCATTTGAATCGGCTTTGGTTAAATGTAAGATTAGGATAATAAAGCGTTAGTACGCTGGTTTATGTAGTTTAGATCTATTTTTGGAATCCAAAAATTAGGCATTTATTTGACAATAATCCCAAACAAAGACCCTAAATATTCATGAAAATATCGGCGATCATATTGGCAGCAGGCAGTTCTAGCAGATTGGGAAGAGCCAAGCAATTGCTAAAATACAAGAATAAGTCTTTTATTCAGCAACTTATAGATAAACTTGAAAAAGCGGGAATTTCCAAGCCCATAACCGTATTGGGGGCAAGATTCGAAAAAATATCCCAGCATATCAAGGATACGCAAATCAACACCCGAATCGTAGAGAACCCCAAATGGAAAGAAGGAATGTCAAGCAGTTTGATTGCAGGAATAAATTCTCTGGAAAAAGAGGTTGATGGAGTCCTGATCTGCCTGAGTGATCAACCCCTGATTCCCCTGTCTCATTACCAGCAACTCCTTGATTCATTCAAGGAGAATCAAAAGTTAATCACAAGCCTATATCAAAAGTCCGTAGGCGTCCCTGCAGTGATACCCCAAATTTATTTTCAGGAGATTTTGCAACTGGAAGGAAAAGCAGGCGCAAAATATATCTTAAAGAAATACCAAAAAGAAAGTATCCTCATCCCTTGTGAAGAAGCTGGATGGGACGTCGATACGGATGAAGATTATCGACGAATCGTGGATGCGAATTAATTTTTCTTGTTTATATTCGAAGGTCGAACATCAATCATCTGATCCTAAACATCAAAACATGAAATATACGGTAGTTGCGCTTTGCCTTTGCCTGCTTTTTATCCTATCTCCAAATCAAGGGCTAAAGGCACAGGATCCTTTACCTCCAAAGAGCGCTTCTGAAATCCAACATGCATTAAAGAAGCTTCAAATTCTGGGCAGTGTATTATATATCGCTGCACATCCGGATGACGAAAATACCCGCCTCATAGCTTATTATGCCAAAGGGAAAGGCTACCGAACTGCCTATCTATCTTTAACCAGAGGAGATGGAGGTCAAAATCTACTTGGAAATGAAAAAGGATTTGCGCTGGGCATTTTAAGAACTCAGGAATTGCTCCAGGCCAGACGTACTGATGGCGGAGAGCAGATGTTTAGCCGAGCCTATGATTTTGGCTATTCCAAAACGCCAGATGAAACCCTGAAGTTTTGGGATAAAGAAAAAGTACTCGCTGATGTGGTTTGGGCAATCCGTAAATTCAGACCAGATATCATCGTAACCCGTTTCCCCGGCATGGACAAAGGAGGAGGCGGTCATGGTCATCATACCAGTTCTCATTTATTAGCTGAAGAAGCATTTGAATTATCCAATGATCCTAAAGCCTATCCTGAGCAACTGAAGTTTGTTGAACCCTGGCAACCTAAGCGATTGTTTTGGAACACCTATTCATGGAGGGGAGAGCCCAGTGAAGAAGAAAAAGCCAAATACCTCGGACTTGACGTTGGAGCTTATGATCCTTTGTTGGGGAAAAGCTATGGGGAAATTGCAGCAGAAGCCCGCAGTATGCATAAATGTCAGGCCTTTGGAACCCTGAAATGGAGAGGAAGCCTTTTGCAATTTCTGGACCTTGAGCATGGAGAAAAAGCGGAGAAGGAAGCAATGGAGGGTGTAGATGTTTCCTGGGAACGTGTAAAGGGTTCGGGAAAACTAGCTCAGTTACTTGCCAAAGCTTATAAAGAATTCCAGGCAGAAGATCCTTCTGCCATTTTGCCTCATTTATTGGAGGCATATACCGAAATGCAAAAGCTCAAGGATCCCTGGGTCGAAGTAAAAATGAAGGAATTGAAAAGCCTCATTATTTATTGCTCAGGACTATGGTTTGAAGCAGGTTCGAAAAAACCTTTTGCAGCTAAAGATTCTGAAGCTGATTTTGCAATTTCAGCTTTAAGGAGAGGAAATTTCCCCATCAAATGGCTTTCAACTGAATTTCCATCCAGAGAGCTTAAGTTTGAAGCCGGTAAAGAGCTTCAGGCGAATGCAAAAATGGAAACGATAAACGAGACCCTTGACCTTAAAGGCCTACCTGTAAGTCAGCCTTATTGGTTGGTAGAAAAAGAAAGTCAGGGAGTTTTTCAGGTTAAAAATCAGGAACTGATCGGATTGCCAGAAAATCCACCCGCACTCACAGCCGTTTTTACCTTTGATTTTGATGGAGTGCAGATTCCCTTTGAAATTCCTGCTATCCATAGATATGCTGATCCAGGCATAGGCGAGCTTTTTCGCCCCTTTGTGATTACCCCTAAAGTAACCATCAATTTGGCCGAGAAAGTCTATCTCTTTGCTAACCAAAAGCAGCAGAAGGTGAAAATGCTGGTCAAATCTCAAGGAGGAAAGCAGCAAGCGGAAATTAGTTTTCAGGCGGCAGATGGTTGGAGTTTTAGTCCTCCAGTTGTGAAGTTGGAATTTGAAAAAGATGGGGATGAAAAAATAGTAGAGGTACTGGTAAGTCCTCCGGCTCAGCAAAGTGTAAGCACACTTTCTGTGATAGCTGAAATAGATGGAGAAAAAAGCTCCTATGGATTACAAAGTATTGAATACAATCATATTCCCACTCAAATGCTCTTCCCAAGAGCTGAGGCGAAACTGGTACAGGTAAATATTGAGAAAAGAGGAAACAAGATCGCTTACGTAATGGGATCAGGAGATGAGGTACCCGTCAGCCTGGAGCAGATTGGATATCAGGTAGATATCCTCGAAGATGATAAAGTAACCCTTGATAATCTAAGGCAGTATGATGCTGTGATTGCGGGAATTCGGGTTTACAATACCAACAAGCGAATGCCCTTTCTGGAAGAAAGAATCCTTGAATATGTGAAAGAAGGAGGTACTTATCTTGTCCAGTATAATACGACCTCCCGAAGAGGCCCAGCCCTCACTCCCGGACCATACGAACTAAAAGTTTCCCGGGATCGCGTGAGTCAGGAAGATGCACCAGTGAAAGTGTTGCTACCTGAGCATCCGGCCCTCAATTTCCCCAATAAGATCACTGAAAAGGATTTTGATGGATGGATACAAGAAAGAGGTCTTTACTTCCCAAATGAATGGGGAGAAGAATACGCAGCTTTATTGGAAATGAATGATAAAGGAGAAACGCCTAAGCAAGGCTCTCTCCTGGTTGCTAAATACGGAGAGGGTTATATGATCTATTCCGGTATTTCCTGGTTCAGAGAATTGCCCGCAGGTGTACCCGGTGCATACAGGCTTATTGCCAACCTGATCTCCCTCGGTAAAAAGAGCCGATAATCTAAAAAGAAAAACATGTCTAAGCCCGAAGAAAACCAGGATGAAGAATTGAGGAAAGTTCTTCCTTTTTTCAAGACCTGGAAAAGTCTATACATTTTTGTGATCGCCGAACTGGTAGTTCTGATCGTTTTGTTTTACCTGTTTAGTAATCACTACGCATGAGTTGGATCGACTGGATGGTATTGGGGGCAACGACCTTCTTTATCGTAGCATATGGCATTTGGAAAAGCTGGGGAGCCAGCAATCTCAGTGATTATGTACTCGCCAATAAAAGCATGAAATGGTGGACCATTGGTCTATCCATCATGGCTACCCAGGCAAGTGCGATCACCTTCCTTTCAACGCCCGGTCAGGGATATGATGATGGGATGGGTTTTGTGCAGTTCTACTTTGGGCTGCCGATTGCTGCAGTAGTATTATCTATTGTTGCCATTCCTCTCTATCATAGATTAAAGGTATTTACGGCCTATGAATTTCTGGAGAAACGCTTTGATCTTAAAACAAGAGGGGTTGCAGCTATCTTATTCCTGATTCAAAGGGGTCTTGCAGCTGGATTTACTATATATGCTCCAGCCCTTATCCTTTCCACTGTCCTTCCCTGGGATACGACCTGGGCCTGTGTATTGATAGGAGTAGTTGTAACTACTTATACTGTATTAGGAGGGACGCAGGCCGTTAGCCAAACCCAGAAACTCCAAATGGGTGTGATTCTGGCTGGGATGGTGATCGCCGGTGTGATGCTGGTCCTCAAACTGCCAGAAAATATTTCCTTCTCCAATGCTTTGGGCATTGCGGGGAAAATGGGCAAAATGGAGGTCATTGATTTCAATTTTGATTTAGAAAACCGATATAATGTCTGGTCAGGGATTCTGGCAGGAACTTTCCTCATGCTTTCCTATTTCGGCACAGACCAATCTCAGGTTCAACGCTATCTGGGAGGTAAATCCATTACCGAAAGCAGGATGGGATTGCTCCTCAATGGTTTGGTGAAAGTACCTATGCAATTTCTTATCCTCTTAGTGGGAGTATTGCTCTTTGTTTTCTATCAATTTGAACGTCCTCCTATAAACTTCAATAAGACTTCTACGACAATTGTCCAGAATAGCCAGTATGCAGATACTTATAAGCAGCTTGAAAATACCTATGCGGCTATTCATGCCAGACAAAGGGATGCCCTACAAGCCTGGGATGAGGCGCTTGATAATAATGATCAGGCTGCAGTTGAGCAAAAGCAAGCAGAGGCTCAATCCCTGGATGAGAACCTGAGTGAAGTGCGGGAGAAAGCAAAGATTCTGATTGCAAAAGCAGAAATGCTGAATGCAGGTGAATCTATTACAAAATACGAAGAAGCAGAAGCATATATTCTTGAGTCTCAATTGGCAAATAGTGTCGACAGCCTTCAACTAAAAGAAGCGGAGTCAAATATCCAGGAACTCAAAGATAATTTGAAGCGAGATTCAGATAGAATTTTCCTCACCTTTATCCTGGATCATCTACCTGTAGGGGTAGTCGGTCTCCTTATCGCCATGATTCTGGCTGCTTCTATGTCTTCCACTTCCTCAGAACTGAATGCATTGGGCACAACTTCCGTGGTCGATATATATAAACGCATGTTGGTGAAAGACAAGGATGACAATCATTATCTCAATGCCTCCAAAGGGCTTACCATTATGTGGGGCGTATATGCTATAGGTTTCTCTCTATTTGCCGATCAACTTGAAAACCTCATACAGGCAGTAAATATCCTGGGCTCTTTGGTATATGGTACCATCCTGGGGATTTTCATGGTTGCCTTTTTTATGAAAAGGATACAGGGAACAGCTGTTTTTTATGCGGCGATTCTGGCTGAGTGTATCATACTTTATATGTATTTCTTCCAGCCTAAAGCCCTGGCTTTCCTTTGGTATACTCCTTTGGGATGTTTCACGGTAATGATCTTCGCATATATTTTCCAAACATTTCTACCCAGAGCAGAAGTTAAAGAATTAGATGACATTTGATTATATAATCGTTGGGGCTGGCTCCGCGGGTTGTGTACTTGCTAATCGACTATCTGAAGATCCTCAGGCAAAGGTATTATTACTGGAGGCAGGAGGAAAGGATCAAAAGTTTGAGATCCATGTACCCAGTGCATACATAAAATTGCATCGCTCTAAAGTAGACTGGGCCTTTGAAACAGTCCCTCAACAGCATGTAAACAATCGTCGCATGTTTCAGCCTCGGGGAAAAGTACTTGGAGGATCAAGTTCTACGAATGCGATGGCTTACATCCGGGGGAATGCCCTCGATTATGATGATTGGGCTGCCATGGGAAATCAAGGATGGGCGTATGAAGAAGTACTTCCTTTTTTTCGAAAAGCAGAATCCAATGCCGAACATTTAGATAACTATCATGGCAAAGAAGGTCCCCTTTATGTTGGCAGTAATCCCGCCTATCAATCTCCCTTAGGTGGCGTTTTTCTGGATGCCTGCAAAGAATATGGATTAAAGGCAAATGATGACTTTAATGGAGAAAAACAGGAAGGTTATGGTTTTCTTCAGTTCACTATCAAAAACGGGCGTAGATGGAGTACAGCCAGTGCTTATCTCAAACCCGTTTTATCTCGACCCAACCTAACGGTTATAACCCATGCTCATGCCAGTGCTCTGATACTGGAAGGAAAGAAAGTCAAAGGCATCGAATTTTTGCACAAAAAAAAGAAGCAAAAACGGGCATATGCCAATGAAGAGGTAATTCTCTCTGCAGGTGCTTTCGCCTCCCCTCAACTCCTGATGCTTTCCGGAATCGGACCCGAAGAGGAACTGAAAAAGCATGGTATCCCCCTACATCACAAACTGCCCGGAATAGGACAAAATTTGCAGGATCACCTCATTTTAGGAATGGGAATAATTGCTCGACCCAAAGGGTCCTCTCTTAATACCCAGGAATCCCTAAAAAACTACCTGAAATATTTGCTATTCAAAAAAGGTCCCCTTGCTTCCGGTCCATTAGAAGCCAATGCCTTTTTAAAAACTCAGCCAGAACTTGACCGACCAGACTTGCAGCTACATTTTAGCCCTGCATTTGGTACTGACATGCACGATTATGATTCTATTCCGAAAAATCTGGATGGCTGTAGCATCTTCCCTACCCTGCTTCGTCCTGAAAGCAAAGGGGAAATTCGTCTATACTCAAATGATCCATTTGCAGCCCCAAAGATAGACCCACGCTATTTTGAAGAGAAAAAAGACTTCGACACCATGTTAGAAGGAGCACGGATAGCGCGGGATTTGTTCTTTAGCCAGGCATTTTCGCAAAACCGCAAGCGATTAGCCTTTCCGGAAACCTATAAAAGCGACGAAGATTTAAAGAAACATATACTCGAGCATGTTCAAAGTTGCTACCATCCTGTGGGTACTTGTAAAATGGGGAATAAAGCAGAGTCGGTAGTTGACGCCAAGCTGAGAATCAGGGGCTTAGAGGGAATAAGAATTGCAGATGCTTCTATCATGCCACAAATCATATCAGGTAACACGAATGCTGCTGTTATCATGATTGCCGAAAAAGCTGCGCAAATGGTCAAAAACGACGATTCTGAGCAAAAAATCGCCCTAAATAGTATGCGTGAAGGGTCTGATGTAAGGAATTAGCAGGAATTGACAGGAAAAGCCAGGAAGTTTTAAGTTTTATTTGGAGGAATTATGTCGGATTTTAAATAAATTCGATATAGATAAAGTTATAATCATGTAAACACGATTGGGGTCATTAATTTTTTAGTTTTTAAACGCGCATTCTTGAATTAACCTGTTAGACTGAGTGCGAAGAATAGTATTCAGTCGAAGACAAATTGCTTTTGTTTCATTTACGCTTTTGTTAACCAAACAATTATCACCTTTACCCCTAGCTCTATGGTTCGTAAAACCTTATCGCTCTTTGCTCTCTTTACGATTGTCCTGACCGTTCTTTCAAGCGGACAATCCCTGCCTTTTAAAGATGGATCATTCCAGGAGATCCAGGCAATTGCTTCAAGCAAGCAACAACCCTTCCTTATTTACCTTTTTAAACACAACTCCAAGGAACATCGGAAGATGCTCAGAAAGACTTGGGCGAATAAACAGGTACGCAAGTATCTGGCCCAACACTATCAAGTAGGTCGAGTAAATGTATTTTCCGGGAAGAAAGATGCTCAATTGGTGCAAAAACACCAGGTATTCAAACTTCCCACTACCCTGGTTTTTACCCCTGAAGGTAATTTGATAGGAAAAGTACAGGGTTTTGCAGCTTCAGCTTCCCTCAGAAGTATATTGGAGAAGCATGAAAAGTTTATTGCCGAAAGACAGGTAGAAACGGTAGAAATCCCCTCTCTTATTGCGGCCGCTCCTGCTGCTTCGAATCAAAGCGAGGTGATCCCAAATATGCCTGCTGTTTCAGTAAGTCGGTCCCAAACCCAAACAAAGTCAACAAACAACTCAGTCTCACGTGGGCAAGAAGTAAAAGAAGCTGTCAAAGCGGCTCCTTTAAGGCAAGTAAGCCGAGGACAATCCCTCTTACACCTTGATGTGCCGGGTATGCATGAGTATAGTCTCATGAATAAACAGCAAGCAAGAGAAGCAGATCAGTCTCTGGGCTTACTGATTGGAAGCTACACCAGCTATAAGCAGCTCCGTCAAATGGTCAGTCGCTTCCAACGGGTGTGGAAAGGAAATATGTGGGTCTTTGCCGAGGAAGTGAACCAGATTCCTGTTTATAAATTGGTACTGGGAAATTACACTTCACGTGAGGAGGCTGAAATTTATGCCCATGTCATTTACAAGATCGATAAATCAAATCCATCGATCCTCGATCTTGATCAATTAATAAATTAGATTTTTTTGAATGGTTGAATAGGTGCAGGATGTTTAATCCCTGCGAATTGCTTAGTGTTTAAAAGCAAATTGATGAAACCCAAACAAAGCCCATGAAATAGTACCTATTGTAGGAATAAGGCGTGAAATTATTCACGCCTTTTCCTTGTTTATTTCGTAACTTGCATACCATAATCTTGTTCCACGAAACGCTGCATGTACTTATATCGGATTCTTTTAGCTGCACTATTGATATTTTTTATCGGGGGCTTTGTACCAGTTCCTCAGGATTGGAGTGATCAGCAAGAAACCGAATTGAGCCAAAGTCTCCAGCTTAAGAAAATCATTAGAGGAAACATCCGGCCAAAATCTATTGTGTATTCAGGCAATGGGAGATTTTTCGCCCAAAACATGATGTATCGTCATAGCATTACAGTTTATGACCGAAACTATACTCTTCTGAAAACCATCAGAGATCAGGTCAATCCCAAAAAATTGGGGCAGGAAGACTTACCCTCCAGTCTCAAAGGTTCTCCCGTAGAAGTTGCATTCGATAAAGAAGGAGTTTATGCCTATGTCAGCAATTACAAAATGTATGGACCCGGATATAACAATCCCGGACAGGATAATTGCGTCATCAGTGAGACCTACGACCCCAGCTTTATTTACAAAATAAATACCCAGTCCCTAGAAATAGAATCCATGATAGAGGTGGGTTCTGTACCAAAGTTTCTGTCAGTTAGTCCCAATGGAAAAATCCTCTTGGTTTCTAATTGGTGCAGTGGGGATTTAAGTGTTATTGACCTGGAAACCGAAGAAGAGTTACGCAGGATCAAACTGGGGAAATACCCCAGAGGTATAGCCATTGATTCAAAATCCAGTTTCGCCTATATCAGTATTATGGGAGAAGATGAGATTGCAGTACTGAACCTGCTGGACTATTCCATGAACTGGATGGATGCTTATGGAAAGACGCCCAGACATCTTATACTTGACCCCTCAGACCGCTTTTTATATGTAAGCTTGAGTAGAGAGGGAGAAGTAGCAAAAATTGATCTGGTTAAAAGAGAATTGGTAAAAAAAATAAATACAGGTAAAGAAGCCCGGAGCATTACCCTTTCCGGAAATTCCAACTACCTCTATGTCGTCAATTATGAAGACGATAAATTGAGTAAAGTTGCCACAGACAGCATGGTAGTTCTGGAAGATATCAAAACCCATGAAAAACCTATTGGTATTACCTTCGACCCGGTAAGCAAACTCATCTGGGTCGCCTGCTATACCGGTAGCATCATGGTATTTGAAGATGCAGATTTGTTGGAAGATGAATGGGCAGACATTCCCTTAGAATCTCCGGATCTGGCTTCAAATCCTCCAGCTGTACAGGAGAAAAGAAAACGACCCAGTTCCTTTTATTATGTACCCAGAAAAAGAACAGCTGTTGATCCCACTTTTTATGTATACAGGGAAAAAAGCATAGAAGAAAGCCCTGATACTCCCCTTAAGAAAGCGGACACGAATAAAATTAACCAGGCGCCTCAAAGGCAATTGGCAAGCAAAGAAAGCAAACAAAAAAACCCAAGCAATGCCCGGCTTCCGGAAATGGCCCTCAATCGAGCCCTGGAAACCCAATCCTATCATGTTATCGTTGGCAGTTATCAAAATGATCGATCTGCGCAAAAGAAAGCCCGCGAGCTTTCAAAAGATGGCTATGATACCAAGGTACTTCCTAATGAACAAGGAGGTTTCAGAGTGAGTGCTGGCAATTATTCTGCGAAAGAGCTTGCAAGTGATGCAGCCAAAGATTTTCGCAAGAAAACCGGTATACAAGCCTGGGTGCTCAAACAATGATGACCAAAGAATTTGATGTTGCAATTGCAGGAGCCGGTCCGGGCGGTGTAGCAGCAGCCCTTAAATTGGCTGAGACAGATTTGTCCGTAATCCTGCTTGAAAAGGATGTTTTCCCCCGAGATAAAATTTGTGGCGATGCCTTAAGCGGCAAGGTGCTGGACGCATTGAGAATGATTGATCCTTCCTACAAAGAATCCCTTTATCAATTTTCGGAGAAACTGGATACCTGGGGCATTCGCTTCTTTGCCCCGAATAAAAGAGCCCTGGATATACCTTTCTATAGCAAGCGAACTGCAGAAAGCAGGTCCCCTGGTTTCATCAGTAAAAGAATAGCGTTTGATAGTTTTCTCTTCAAATTGATTCAGGAGAAAAAGAATATCCAAATTAAACAGAACTTCAAAGTCCAGGAAGCTCGACGTGAATCAGGAAAGATTTGCTTATCAAATGGAAAAGAGGATATCCAGGCCAAGATCGTAATTGCAGCTGATGGTGCTCAGTCCAGATTGAGCAAGCTCCTCGCGGACGAGAAGATGGATAAAAAGCATCATAGCGCAGGAATCCGGGCTTATTATAAGGGAGTCAAAGGTTTTAATGAAGAAAACTTCATTGAACTCCATTACCTCAAGGATTTACTTCCCGGCTACTTATGGATTTTTCCCCTGGACAAAGATATGGCTAATGTGGGTCTGGGTATGCTCAGTGAACATGTGAGCAAACACAAGATCAATCTCAAAAGCAAACTCCATGAACTAATAGAAAATCACCCTCATCTCAAAGAGCGCTTTGAGGATGCTGAAATGGTGGATTCCATCAAAGGATTTGGATTACCTCTGGGCTCAAAAAAGAGAAAGATATCAGGAGATAATTATATGTTGGTGGGAGATGCGGCCTCTTTAATTGACCCTTTCACGGGAGAAGGTATCAGCAATGCCATGATGAGTGGAATATTTGCAGCAGAATGGGCTCAGAAATCGATCAGCGATCAGGATCAATCTTCTTCCTTTTTCCAGAAGTATGATGCGGAAGTATATAGACGCCTGGGTAAAGAACTGGACCTAAGCTACAAAATGCAAAAACTGGTGCGCTTCCCCTGGTTATTCAATTTCATCGTCAACAAAGCCAATCGAAATCCTTCTCTCAGAACCATGTTTACCATGATGTTTGAGAATCTCGATATCCGAAAAGAACTCTCTAAACCTTCTTTTTACTGGGATCTGATCTTCAAATAAAGGGAGTGCAACTTTTCAATAAAAGGGACAAGCATAAGCAGCAAAAAGAAAAAAACAGGAAGCGAAAATCTTGAAGCTCCCATGACTCCAGTTACAGCTGCGAGGTAAATCACAGGAAGCCAAATATAAAGCCGGGACCTAAGGGGAATTTCTTTCTGAAAAGGGAAAGCCAAAAGCCCGAGAAACTTTATCCCATTGATTAGCAGCACTCCAAATAGTAAAAAGAGAATCCCCAGGGGCTGCCGAGCTAAATAATTCCAAATTCCACGATAACCATCTTTTCCAAAAGTAGCCATCAATCCTTCTCCAGCCGAAGCTTTTATCCCAAAGAAATGATACACATCAAATCTCCCCGGATCCAGAAAGAAATTTAGCATGCCCCGCACTTGAAGTTTTATAAAAGTTCCCGGATAGCGAAAGAGGACTTCCCTGTTTTTTTCGCTCCAATACTTTTGTTCTTCTTTAAAACTCTCCTTTTTTCGAGCTTCAACATGAAAATGATCGATGAGACTATCCGCTTTTTCTACTTCCATCTCCTGTGAAAGGATATAAGTAACGGGATATTGCAACAAATTGATATTCTGAACACTTGAAACGTGTAGGTAATCTGTCTGTAAATAATTTCTCCATGAATAGGAAAAGAGAACAATCAGGGGAATAAGGGCTGTTAGAAAAAAATAACTTTTTCTTTTTCTAACTCCACGAAACAAAAAATACAAAGCATGGACAGGAATGAATAAATATAGTACAGGCTTTGTTAATAGGGCTGCCGCCAAACAACATGCATGCAAGAGAAAATATTTTTTTGAATCTTCTTTTTCTCCTTTCAACAAATAAAATAAACTAGCCGTTAGCAAAAGCTGAAAGAGGCTTTCACTCATGATCAAGTTGGCATAAATAAATTGGGCAGGGTAAAAGAAAAGGCATGCAATAAGCAGATAAGGGATATTTTTATCGGGATACAAGAGTTGGTAAATCTTTAAAAAAAGCCCGATAGAGAGCAAACTGATAAGATTTTGCAGAATAAGGCCGATTATCCAGCTTTCATTTAAGATATATGCAGGGAGTAAGAAGGCAGGATATAGGGGAGGTCTACGGCTAAAATTCCCTTCATACAAATTCCCTTCATCCATTTCAGCGGAATATAGACTTTGCTTTTCCCATAGGTTTTTACTGGCTTGTATATAGTCCTCAGAATCGACTAAAAAGTAGCCCCCTTCGAATCCCTGGTAAAGGAGAAAGCAGAAATGGATAAGAATCATTCCAATCCAGAGATATTTGGTACGACCATTGCTCATGAAACATAAAGTAAGTAATCCCAGAAAGCCTCTCCAAATCAGGAATAGAATTCGTATATTGCAAGTATATAGGATTGGATTGGGAAATAGCCAATGAACGAAACCTCTAACATTAAAGAAAGGCACGAACATGATGCCTGGTTAAATGCGTGTGAGCAAGATACCCTTACCGCATACCTGAGGTTCCTATCCCAATTCCCAAATAGTAATTACCGAGAATCCGCGATCCAGAGAAGAGAAGAACTCGAGGAAGAAAGGGCCTGGCGAATAGCTCAAAGAAGCGACCGGATTTACACCTATGAAAAATTCCTGGATGATTACCCCAATGGTAAATTCGCAAAACTCGCGGGGAAACGAATCATCAAACTTGAGAAAAATCAATTAAAGAAGCCTCAGGAAGAAACCGGCAATTCAGCAGAAATTCAACTGGAGGAGTTGGCTCTGGAAGAAGCCACCAACCTTGACAGCATAGCTGCCTATAATCATTTCCTGAAAAGTTTCCCTCATAGTGCTTATGGAAAGCAAATTCGGGAGCGCATGCACCAGCTGGAATCTCGCCTGGCTGTTCAATACCGATTTCTGGAAATAGAATTGCAAAATTGGGAACGAGCAGACAAATTAAATACAGCACTCGCCTATCGGGATTTTCTGGAAAAATTTCCTGCAGGAAAATTTTCAAATTTAGCTGCCCAGCGTCTGGAGGCATTTGGAGAAAAAGTAGTCAGAAAAGCAATTCCTAATAAGACTGAGCCAGAAAAAATAGCCATCAATCCCAATTCCAGTCCTCTATTTGAAATTATCAAGCAACATAAAAAAGAAAAAGACATAGAAGAGAAAAGTGCCATGAGCCTTGCCTATGTATGGCTTGCACTTTTTGTTATCAATGCTGCAGTTGTTTTTTTACTGGCTCCTGTTTTTCTGCATTTTGTGATGGCACTTGCCCTCTTATCCGCGGGCTATTTTATGTATACCCGAAGCAAACAACTGAGTAATCGGGAACTAAGCATATACGGCTATGGTATTTGCCTGGCTGTATGGGTATCCAGCAATGAGCTTTTTGGCTTTTTGGGATTTCAGCCAGTCCTTTGTTGGGTATTTGCAAGCGTAATTGCATTGGGTGCTCTCGTGATCCTACTTAAATATGTAGAAGGATTTAACCTCCCTCAAAAAGAAGCCAAACAGCAATAAGCCTTTTCTCAAGGCTTTAGATTTCTTTTTTCAGTATTTTTCTCCTTATTTTCAGGAAAATTCACACAATATGCCGGACTTTCTGCCCGAACCTACTACGATAATTGTCAATACTTTATTCATCCTATCCTACATCGGCTTATTCTTTTTTGCCAAATGGCTGAAAGGAGCATTCTCGAGTTATAATTTGGATGAACAACTTACCCACTATGACAATAATGCTGTATCTGTAAGTACCGCAGGTTATTTTGTGGGGGTCACAGCTGTATTTATAGGAGCCATTGTTGATCCAGCCCCTAATCTTACCCTGGCTGAAAGAGCCGCTATCAGTCCCAATATATCTGCCTTCGATATGGATACTTTTCTGGATCTTTCCCTTTCGGTGGGAATAGCCATAGCAGGTATCCTCTTACTGCATGGAGCCAGGCTTGTCAATCGCAAACTGATTCTGACAGAGTTTTCAGTTGATAAAGAGATCATTAAGGACCAGAATCCCGGAACGGGCGTAGTTGAAGCTGCCTCATATATAGCCTCAGGTTTAATTATAGCTGGAGCCCTACATGGGGAAGGGAGTAATCTCTTTATTTCTCTCGTTTTCTTTATTCTCGGTCAATTGTGTCTTATTCTCTTTGCGAGGATCTATGCAAAGCTTACTCCTTATTCAGTCCATGACGAAATAGAGAAAGATAATCTTGCTGCGGGATTGGGATTTGCCGGGGGATTGATCTCTATCGGTATCATTGTTATGCAAGCAGTCTCCGGCAACTTCAGCGGATGGGTAGAAGACCTTAGCTTGCTTGCGGTAGAAGTTCTGGTGGTTTTTGTTTACCTGATTGCTGTCAGATTTATATTCGACAAATTTATCCTGCGCAACTCTGACCTGAATACAGAAATAGCTCAGGATCAAAATATAGGAGCAGGCCTTTTGGAAATGGTAGTAGCCATTTGCTTCTCCCTGGTTCTTTTCTTCATCATATAGTATGGCCAAAATCAATCTGGATCTTGGAGACAAGGCATTCCAGCAGTATGCTCACAATCCTGAGAACTACATCCTCCACGTAGATTTAGCTGCAGCCGTGGAAGTTGCAGTAGCTTTGGGACAACCTCTGCTATTGACGGGAGAACCCGGAACAGGAAAAACTCGTCTTGCCCATAAGATTGCCTGGGATCTTTCAAGGGATCATGAGAATTTTTTACCAGAACCCCTCGTCTTCCATACGAAAACAGCTTCCAAGGCCCAGGATCTTTTCTACAATTACGATGCGCTTCGGCATTTCCATGATGCGAACCTCAGCAAAGCGGCTGGAACAGAAGCTCCTGAGAGTTCAAATTATATTGACCTTAGAGCTATGGGAAAAGCCATTGCCCTTAGTAATGCAGATGAGATAAAGAAGGGTACTTTTATATCAGAGAAAGCCCCTAAAAGTTCTGTTGTTTTAATTGACGAGATCGATAAAGCTCCCAGAGATTTCCCCAATGACATTCTCCACGAGATTGAGAACAATAGTTTTGAGATCAAGGAATCCAATAATCACATCATCCGAAAAGGGAATAAAGGGAAGATCATTGTCATCATGACCAGCAATTCTGAAAAGAATCTGCCAGAACCCTTTTTGCGAAGATGTGTGTTTTACCATATCCCTTTCCCCAAAAGAAAACAATTAACAGAAATAGCCTTAAGTCAATTAGGGAAAAGATCGGACTATGCAGATGAAGACCTCATCCTGCATTTTGAAAAGATCAGAGAACTGGTGAAAAAGAAAAAACCGGCAACCGCCGAACTTATTGCCTGGTTGCGTATATTAGAGTTAAACGAATTTCTGAAAGAAGGCCTCAATTTTAGACGGTTGAGTCCCCGACAGAAAAGCATCCTTAAGCTCAGTTATTCCGTATTAGCTAAGAACAAGGAAGACCTAAATCGTATCCAAAATCTATAAGTCCCATGAAACTCCCACTCAGTAGCCTCCTTACCAAGCTCGAGCAATATGGCATTCACCTAAGCCCCTCAGAGCAATTGAAGGTACAGGAAGTTCTACAAAAACTGGGAGCCGATTACCTGGGCCAAGCCGAAAAATTAAGTCAAATCCTGAGTCCTGTTATTGCAAAGAATGTAGAAGAACAGGAAAAGTTCAAACATGCTTTTAAGGCTTATCATACAGAATTGAAAGAACTTGCTCCAGTCGCTACGGAGGATTGGGAGTTTCCGGATAAAGAAGTCATAAAAAAAGAGCTCAATAAAAAGCGAATCGGACTGTATGCACTGGCTGTTTTATTTCTGATTGGAACCTATGCTTTTCTCCTCTACCAACAAACTCCTTCCGATTATGTAGCTCCTCTTCCACCAAGTGAAAGCAATGAAATCGTAAACATACTGGAAAATGCTTCTGAAAACCTAAACATCATAAAAAGACAGGAAGAAACTTCTTCAGATCAGTTAGCTACCCAAAGCAGTAAGGAAAAGTCTGATAAATTAGTAGAATTTGACTTTCATCCCGGCCCTAGACATGTAATTGCTTCTGAAGCTTTTGATTTCATCATAGAAAGCCCACAAGACCTAAGTCAATATGAGCTACGCTGGGATTTTGGAGACAATACCTCTTCCCAACTCTTGAAACCCAAACATCTTTATAAAGATCCGGGCATCTATACTGTAAGACTTAGCATAGGAGACGAAAGTAAAATAATGAGTCTGCCTGTGTATGATTTAGCAGTAGATCATATTGCCTACAACAATCAGCAACTTCAGGAGCAAGTCGACAAATTAACGATGATCAAATGGTCTGTTTTTCTCTTGGCGCTTGTGTTGATTATTGGCGTAGAGTCCTACCTTGAAAGTCTGAAACATAATCAATACAGCTTCCATTTCAAGCAATTTTTCCAATCAGGTTCAGAAGCTCCTTACAGCCTTCCTTATCCGGATTGGGAAGAAGAATTGCAAGCAGAAGCTGGCATGTATAGTTTGGCCGAGAAACTCAAAAAAAGGAGGGCCTCCGAAAACTTGCAACTGGACATCAAGCATACCCTTTATGAAACGGTTCGGAGCGGAGGATTTCCGGCTTTGGTCTATGAGGCAGAAAAAGAGAGTTGTGAATACCTGGTTTTGATAGACGAAAGTGGACCTTCGGACCATCTGGCTGAATTATTTGAGCAATTGATGCTCCTCTTGAAAAAAGAAGAGGTTCCCATTGTCAGTTTCCGTTTCCGAAATGATCCTCGTTTTTGCTATAACGAAGACTTTCCGGAAGGCATAGAACTAGACTTAATAGATAAAAAGATACGGGCAGATAGGTTGTTGATTTTCAGTAAAGCTTCTTACTTGATAGATCTTAAGACTCATCAATTGGCTGATTGGGCGGAAAGCAGTTTTGAAGCCTGGTCTGAAAAAGTAATTCTCACTCCAGAGCCTATCAATTCCTGGGGATTTAGAGAAAGGGAATTGCAGGGACAATTCAAGGTCCTGGAAGCAAACCTTAGTCAACAGGAAGGAATCCTGGAAGCCTTATTAGCTGATGATATTCAGGATTTCGAGAGCATGAAATCGGAAGCACTGGCTAGCAGTAATGCTAAACCCCCGCTGGAGGATTATGATTTTGAATCCAAAGAAGATCTACAAGATTATCTGGGAGATGCTTTATACAAATGGGTAACCGCAAGCATGCTTTCGGCCGAACCTTCCTGGGCCATGACCTTGAAAATCGGAAAAGCCCTTGATAAAGCATCCGGTCTGGAAACAGATGCCAATAAACTGGTTTCTTATGACAAGCTCCTTAAACTCAGTCGTATCCCCTGGATGCAAAGCGGAGAAGCTCCTTTGCAGCTTAAAAAAGACTTGCTAAAGGAACTTGATCCACAAACCGAAGAGCTTGCCAGACAAGCCATTCTTGAGCTTTTGGAGGAAACGGAAGTACCTCCAGGTTCGCAAGCTTATCAACAAAAACAAATTCAGAAAAGCATACATGAAGCGGCCCTGTATCCGGAGGATCAAAAACTTCAGGAAAAGCTGCGCTTTCTATGGAGCCATAATATGTTAAACAGCTCTATGCAAAGTCTCATGAAGCGAAACTCCAGCTGGAGCATAAGCGACTACCTCAGCAAATACAATCGCTTTATCAGTCCCGCACTTCTCAGCCTGATCCTGGGAGCCTTTCTGGCTTTTTCAGCTGTTCAAAGCAAAAAGTACAGCGATCAGCATTTATTTGATAAATATTTCGATTCATTTCATGGACCTACAGAAGTGTTTGGCATAAGTAAGCAGGATCTTAATTCCCTGCATGAGGCCGATAGATTTCGCTTCGCAATGGCTGCTTTTAGCAATGGGGATTATGAAGACGCAAGCGAAGTTCTGGAGAATAGTCAATTGGATGGTTTTGCTTCTGAGCTCAAAGACTGGTATTTATCTTTGGCATATTTAGCAAAAGGAGAAAGCGAGATAAGCCAAAGCCATCTTCAGCGAATCAAAAGCGATCCCAACAATAGGTACTATTTTCAGGCAAAAAGCCTTTCTCGGGACCTGAACAATTTCTGGCGCTTTTAACTATGTTTAATAACTACTTAAAAGCATAGGAAAAGCCTTGCTAAGCTGCTTTTCCTTTCCTAACTTCGCCAGCGAAATCAAAAACAAAGTCACTCGACATGCCAAATCTTGACGCAAAAAACTCAATCGCTTTAAGCCTGATCATCATAGGCCTATTTGTTACCCTTTGGGGAATGGGAATTGGAGGAGAAGTAATTGAACAGAACATTAATGGGTATGAAGTCTCCTTAAATAATATGGATTATTATCAGTGGAACTGGAGATCCTTTATGGGATTAGGAGCTTTCTTTACCGGCATTTTGCTTGCCCTTTTTCCAAGCCAAAAAACCATAGAAAAACATACAGGAAGATACAACTAATCGTATTTTACTGTTAAAATATTAACGGCAAAGACCTAATTTTTAGGCTTTGCCTTTTTTTGTACAGCATTCTTCACAAATACCTCTTTATCAGCTTCCTAGCTTGGTTTCTTAGCTGATTTTCCAGGCTTGTTTTTTGCCTAAAATCTCGCCTGATAAAAAATAATTTTATGGAATAAGTCCAGAGAACATATCCTATCCATAAACACGATAAGATATGAGTTCACTGAGCCTTACTTTGCCAAAAGTTCCCAACTTTCACTTGCTGAAAGATGCCCGGCATTTTCAGATTATATACCTGGGAGGATTTTTGCTTTATGGCATATTTGCTCTGGGTTGGCAGGCAAATCTGGCCGCCTATGCGCTGCTCATATCAGTCTCTCTTTTCACGCAATTTGTATTCCTCAAGAAGCATAAACTCAGCATGCAGGGACTCAAGAGTGCCATGATTACCGCTCTGGGTTTATGCCTTCTCTGCAAATCTTCTGATTTATGGGTATTGGGCCTGGCTGCTTTCATTGCCATCAGTTCCAAATTCTTGATTCGTTACAAGGATTCCCATCTGTTCAATCCCGCCAATATCGGCATCATTGGAGCGATCTTACTTACGGGGAAAGCCTGGGTTTCTCCCGGACAATGGGGCAGTGATGTTGTCCTTCTCTTTATGATGGGAGCAGCAGCCTTGATCGTCTTGCTCAAGGTCGGAAGAATAGATACAAGCCTGGGATTCCTATTCAGTTTTGGTGGACTCATATTTATCGAACAGGTGATCTATAAGGGTTGGCCTTTGGATCATTTTTTTCACAGCATGAGTAGCGGAACCCTCTTACTGTTCACCTTCTTCATGATCACCGACCCCAAAACAACTCCAAAGGCTCCCAAAGCCCGCATCATCTGGGCTGTAATCATCGGAGTTTTTACCTATATCCTCAGCAGCTGGTTTTACACTTTTGATGCGCCCATTTGGGCCCTCATTATCGTAAGTCCACTCACCGTTTTCCTCAATAAGAAATACGGAGGAAAGAGTTTTCACTGGATCAAACAATCGTCTAAATCATACAACAAATAATCATTAAGCATGCGTACAACCGTATTAACATCATTGTTCTTTTTTGCTCACGCAATACAAAGCTTCGCTTTCTGTGGCTTCTATGTAGCAAAAGCAGATGCAAAATTATTCAACAAGACTTCTCAGGTAATCATTGCCCGTGATGGAACACAAGTGGCCATTACCATGTCCAGCGACTTTGAAGGAGATGTAAAAGATTTCGCTATGGTAGTTCCAGTAGCTGAAGTTTTGCAGAGAAACCAAATCAGGATAAGCAAGCAAAGCATATTCGATATCCTCGATGCCTATAGCGGTCCAAGATTGGTAGAATATTATGATCCCAATCCCTGTCAGCGAGTGTATTATAATAAAAGTACAAGCATGGAAATGGCAGCTGCACCGGTTGAAGATATGGAAATGGAAATGATGATGGAAGAAGCTAAAGATGATGGAGTTACTATTCTGGAAACCTATACCATAGGGGAATATGACATCCTCATCCTTTCAGCAGAAGAATCTAATGGGCTGGAAAGATGGCTAACGAAAAATGGATACAAAATCCCTGAGAAAGCCGCTTCTGTTTTAGAACCCTACATCAAAAGCGACATGAAGTTTTTCGTGGTGAAAGTTAATCTGGAAAATTTTCAGAGCCAGGGATTAGAAAATCTTCGTCCCATTCAAATGACTTTCCGTTCAGAGAAATTCATGCTACCTATCCGTTTGGGTATGGCCAATGCCAATGGAGATCAAGACATGATTGTCTATTCTTTCTCCCAAAAAGGTCGGATTGAGTCCACCAATTACCGTACCCTTGAAATCCCCTCAAATATTGAAATTCCTTTGGCTATCCAACCCAAATTCGGCCCCTTTTATAAGTCACTTTTCGATAAAGCCTGGGCAGATGCTGGAAAGAATGCCCTGATGCTGGAATACGCCTGGGACCTAAGCTCCAGAAATTATGTAAAATGTGATCCCTGTGTAGGCACTCCTCCCCAATATGCAGATTTGAGAGAAGCAGGAGTCTTCTGGGTAAACAATCAAAGAACTGCGGGAAGCAATTATACCGGAGATGTATTTATGACGCGCCTGCATGTGAGATACAATCGCAAGACATTTCCTCAAGACCTGATGTTTCAGATAACGCCTAACAAAGAGAATTTCCAGGGACGCTACATCATGAGACATCCTGCCAAGGGAGATTTGAGCTGTAGTGCTGGTCAGAATTATCTACAAAATCTTCATGATCGCAGAGTTCAGGAAGTGAAAAACCTTGCTGATCTGACCAATTGGAGCATAGCAGAATATCAAGGCTATATTCGTGAGTATGATAAGATGATGAAAAATGGGAATAGCCCCTATCTCCAACCATTGCCCGAGAAAAAGAACAATGGAAAAGGCGGCTTCTTCTTCCTATTTGGCCCGGCTTCTCAAGGGGCCCTCTTCTGGGCACTCATTGTGCTTAGTATCCTGAGCATCCTGCTAACGGGAATTCTGATCAGGAATAGACAAAGAAATTTCCAACTAAGCTAAACATAATCGGGCAAGGGCGTCCTGTCCTTGCCCATTTTAATTTTACCTGACATGAAAAACATACTAGCGATTCTGCTGGTCCTATTTGGATTCCAGCACAGCCAGGCTTTTTGCGGATTTTACGTAGCAAAAGCTTCTCTGGATCTATTCAACCATGCCTCACAGGTCATACTGGTAAAGGATGGGAATAAGATGACAGTAACCATGTACAGCGATTTCCACGGAGATATCAAGGATTTCGCCATGGTAGTTCCCGTTCCGGAAGTGCTGCAAAAAGAGCAGATCAAAGTCATAGAGAAAGATATTTTCACCCGACTCAACGATTATACAGGTCCAAGATTGGTGAAGTACCATGACCCTAACTTCTATTGTCCCTTACCCAATGCAGAAAATGAAATAACCATAGTTGGGGAATCAATTAGAGAGCATAGACAACTGAGTATGGCCGTCACCAGTCTGGATGAAGTGGTAGTAGCAGGTAAAAGGAAAAAATATAAGGTCAAAGTTCAAAAAAAATACACCATCGGAGGATATGACATCCTCATACTTTCGGCTAAAAAATCAAAGGGCCTTGAAGAATGGCTAAAAGATCATGACTATCAAATTCCGAAAGGAGCCTCCGAGGTTTTGGAACCTTATATCAAAAGCGGAATGAAATTCTTTGTGGTAAAAGTCAATGAGAAAGCCTTCGAAAAGCAGCGGAATAAATACCTGCACCCTCTTCAAATCACTTATAATTCGGAGCGATTTATGCTTCCCATCCGACTAGGCATGGCCAATGCAAAAGGAGATCAGGATATGATCGTCTATGCTTTTTCCAAGAAGGGAAGAATCGAATGCACCAATTATCAGACCCATGAAATTCCCAGCAATATGGACGTCCCCTTAGCCGTAGCAGGATTATTCGACAATTTTTACAGCTCACTTTTCGATAAGTCCTGGGCAGAAAAAGGAAAAGACGGAGTCATGTTTGAATACGGATGGAACATTACAGGTAGCAATCCTGTCAAATGCGATCCTTGTCCTACTCCAGCCCTTACCTACCCTCAATTGGTAGATGCAGGAGTGGATTGGCTAAATAGCAGGAACAATTTCAATTATTCCGGAAAACTTTATATCAGCCGCATGCATGTGCGCTACAATCGAGAGACCTTCCCTCAGGATCTGACTTTCCAGGAAACCCCTAATTGGGAAAACTTTCAGGGAAGATATGTGCTCAGGTATCCGGGCAAATCTACGACTGGACTTTATAATTGCGATGCAGCACAGACCTACTTGAAAAGCTTAAGAAAAAGGAGAATAGAAGAAGTAAAATCTCTGGAATCCTTAACTGACTGGCCCGCTATCGGATATCAGGATTATATCGAAGAATATGATCATCACATCATAGATTGGGGCTATCTGGAGCCCTTACCAGAAAAAGAAGACAAAGGAGAATTTATCCTTCCCGTTCTTCCTAATTGGTTCAAATGGGTTCCTTATATTTTACTGGGACTGTTTGTGATGGTATTGATAGGATTAAGTTTACGAAAGCGAGAGAAACTCAAGCCACAAATCAGCTAAAGAAGACTTACATTTCAAGCATAATCGTGTCGTCCCGGTCTTTGAAAAAAGGTCGGGATTTTATTAAGCAAAACAAACTGTCATTGCGAGCTCAAGATTTGAGCGAAGCAATCCCCTTGAATCAAAAAATCTTATAGAGTCAAGGAGATTGCTTCGTCCTTAATAAGGACTCGCAATGACAGAGCTGTTTGGCTTAGACAGCAAGAATATTCCCCGCTTTTTACGTACTTGCGTCATGTCCAAAGAAGAAGCTGCCATTTCCCAATCCAAAGACTGGATCGAACAAGTCGTAATTGCTGAGCAATTCTGCCCTTTTGCCAAAGTACCTTTTGAGCAGGATAAAATACGTTATTGGGTGCTTAAAGGAATAGATCAGGAAGAGCATTTGGAAATACTTGTTAGAGAACTTGAGCATTTGGATCAACATGAAGAAATTGAGACCAGTCTTCTGATTTTTCCTCAGGCTTTGGAAGCATTTGAAGACTACCTCGATTTCCTGGCTATGGCTATGGAGCTTTCTGAAGAACAGGGATACGAGGGCGTCTTTCAAATCGCCAGCTTTCACCCTCACTATCAATTTGAAGGCGCTGAAAAATCAGATGCCTCCAATTACACCAACCGCTCCCCCTACCCTATGCTCCATCTCCTGAGAGAAGAAAGCGTCGAAAAAGCCATCCAATTGCACCCCAATACAGAGGCCATTCCCCAAAGAAATATCGAGCACGCACAGAAATTGGGAAGTGAGTATTTTGAAAAGATTCTTGAAGGCATTTCAATTTAACATAGCTTCCAAAGGAATCTATAGGTGTTGACGTCCATCAAAATTTGAGGTAATAAGTGGATTTTTGAGATGGATTTAGAATTTTGACAGTATTTGCTCCGTCTATTCCCCCAACATCTCTTCCCGCCTGAGCAGCATCCTAACCAAACCAATCGCAACAAAAATCACGAGGAATAAAGCTGGAAATCCTCCAAGATTCGAAGTCATCCGTATCCCATCCACTCCGGCAAAACTGATCATGATGTAAGAGACAATACCGATCATCAGTCCCCAGGCGATTTTGATCAATAAAGGTGCTTCAGGATTTTCGGGATTGATTCCTTTGGCACTTATCCCACTCATAGCAGAAGTATTGGAATCAGCAGCAGTTACATAAGAAATGAAAATGGTCAGCACGAAAAACATACTGATGATATTGCTTAAGGGGAGTTTAGAGAATAGTTCGAAGATCACATTTTGCTCTCCTTGTGCTTGCAAAATTTCATACAAGGGAAATTCAGTTCCCCCCAAATCAAGATTCATAGCCGCTCCGCTAAATATCACCATCCAGAAACCGCCGAATATGGATGGAAATACCAGATTGAAATGGATAAAATCTCTTACGGTATATCCTACTCCCAATCTCCCAAGGAATAAAGCTGTAATAGGCGTCCAGGCCATCCAATTCGCCCAATAAAATACCGTCCAACTATGGCTCCAGCTATCCGGAATATCAGAGCCTATACCTGTACTTCTTTGAAAGAAGTTCTGGAAATAATCCAATAAGCCGATCCCTCCAGTTTTCAACATATCCATGGTCGGACCAAAGATCAATACAAAGCCCGCTATCACAAAAAACGCGCGGATATTGATATCCGATAAAAGTCGAATTCCTTTCTGCAGTCCACTGGCAGCTGAAGCAATAAAAACACATACTATCGTCAAGGCAATTATGGCTGTCAGGAAGTTGCTTTCCGTTAGGCCAAATACTTTGTGTAAACCTCCGGATAGGGTCAGAATTCCCGTTCCCAAAGAAGCGGCCATTCCCGCTACCAAAGCAAAAAGACAAATAACATCTGTGGCAACTCCTATTCCTCCATAGGCCCGTTTGCCAATCAAGGGATACAACAAACTCGCCAGACTGAAAGGCTGCTTCATATTATAATAGGTCAGCGCAAAGAGAAGAGCCGCTGTGGTATAAATCCCATAAGGCGTAAATGTCCAATGCATAAACATGGTGGACATGGCAAACTCTTTGGCTTCAGCAGAAGCTGCTCCACCTCCCAGGGGAGGTTGATGCAAATGAAAGAGGGGTTCGGCACTTCCCCAAAAGAGGATACCCGTAGCAACAGTTGTGCACAAGGTAATAGCAAACCACTTCCATTTCGTTAAAATAGGCTTTGCATCCTTCCCTCCTATTCTGATTTTTGCCAGGGGAGAGAAATAGATAAAAATGAGAAGGAGTAAAAAGAGAAAGGTACTCCAGGAAAACAACCAGTCAAAGTGCTGTAATATCCAATTATTGATGCTTTTGGCACTTTCTAAAAATCCATCTTGATCGATGACACTATAGGCAGTAGCTATCAGCAGAAATATGAAAGGTGGGAAAAAGACTTCCTTTTTGAGCGAGTTTTTGAACGGCATAGCTCAAATTAGGGCTAATAGTCTTTATCCCAAAATCTGATGCCCATTTGGTAAGTATTTCAAATCCTCTATTCCTTGCACGCCATAGGTCTCAATCATCTCTTTCATAAAGAGCGAGAAGAAAGACTGATGAGCAATTCCTTCAAAAGGATCATCATGAAGTAAGCCCTTTTTGAAGCCATATTTTTCAAAGCCGTTCACAAATCTTTTATCCCGGGAAATGATGTGTATAGGCGAATGAAAAGTTGAATCTTTAGTCGTAATGGCTGGGGGTTGATGATCGCCAAAGAGCACCAATACTGTATTTTCCGGATCTTCTTGCTGAATAAATTGGAGAAAAATATCTAATTGATAATTGATCGAGTCTTTGTACTTTTCCAGTAATCCTGTTGAACCGGCTTCTGTTTCTTCATAGCTATGTTTATCCCGGTTTAACCTGCGCCAATCTTCTTCCACATTTTTCGGACTCAACCAGGAATAATGGGAATTATTGCTGATGAAAAACATAGACCAGGGATCGGTCTCTTCTTTTTGGATGCGGTCGAAAGCAAAGCGAAAACCATACTGATCCGGAGCAGAATCGCCCATAGAGCCGGTCCTTTTCCCCTGGTAATTGATGGCTTCATCATTGATGATTTCATCTGCGGCGAACATACGCTGGATTTGGTCCCAATTAATCCGACTCATATCATAGCCTCCCAATGGATTGACATAGTAATTGGCGTAACCTTTATCTTTCAAGACATGCAGAAGTGACTGATACTTCTCGAATACCGGATTGTTCATCAGGGATTCATAGATGGCAAATTCATTGATAAAAATCCCATATAAAAAAGAAGAATGGCTCAGCCAGCTACCTCCGGATATACGTGGAGCTTTGCTGAGAATGGTACTGCTATGCCATCCCGACTCTTCCAATAATTTCCCTTCCTCTATGAGTTTCGGCCCAAAGAATTCTCGCAGTTCCGGGAGTTCATGGATGATAGCACCATAAGACTCAAGAGATGCGATGATGATATTTGGTCTTTGATTGAGTTGAGAATCCTTATAAATGTTCAGGCTATTGAAAAACTCAGGCTTCCAGGCCTTCATTTTCGCCCGACTTTCTATACTTACTTTGATGTTTTTTATGAAATGGATCAAAGGAGCGACCATGAGTTTTTTGTGGATGATCACATATTTCTGCCTCATTCCCCTATACACATTATAGACTCCCAATATGCAAAGCAGTACTCCTGAAAAAGAAGAGAGTTCAATAGCCGATAAAAAGCCAGCTAAAGATTGACCTAACCAAAAGAAAAGAGCAAGTACAGCTATCAGTCCCAATATGCCTACAGCAAAAAGAAGCGGGAATCTCTGCGTAGCGATACTCCAACCTACTTTAGCAAATTGCAGATCATTGTATAGAACCGGAACGGTCTGATAGACATTGACCATTGCATAGTAATAGATCAGATAAAGGAAACTCATTGCAGAGACCAGGCCTAAGATTAGCCCCGGTATACTTTCCCCCAGAAAAGCAGAAACCAGCAGCATAAATGCAATAGCTGTAATCAGATCTCCATTGAGCTTGAAGGGGTCCTGATTTTCACGCACGAAAAAGTAATTGATCTTTTGTTTAAGGCTTTTCTGTCTAAACAACTTTCTAATCGGAAGTAAAGAAGAAGTCTTCAGATCAAAGAAGTATCCTGGCAAAAAAAGCAGGAGATTGATCAGAAAAAAGAAGGCCCAAAATGTCTGTACCTGATTCATGATGTTTCTAAAATGATCTATCTATGTTGGATAATCGTATAACTCCAGGATGTCTCCGTATTGTTCCATAAAAACTGCTTCAACTCTGGGGGTGAAATGTTCCTTCCATTGTTGAGGTTTAGGATTGCGAATGTGTTTGTCCTTACGCCCACCTGATTTGAATCGATACTTCTCTGCCAGATACTTAACTCGACTCAAAGTCAATCCATGAAATCCGTAATGCTCCATGATCTCTTCAAATACCGCTACCTCATTTCCCAGGATATCTTCGTATTTAAAGAGTTTCACCCGTTCGTCCTCCAGCCAGTTTCTCATGGATTCCAAATGGTATTTCCGCCATTCAATTTCTGCCAGAAGTCCTGTTTCCTTATCCAGACTTTCCAGATACTCGGCATAAGAAAGATCAGTCGGCTGCCCCTGAGGAACATTTCCATTGAGAGCTTCCCAATATTTTGGACTAGGGTTTTTCATTCTAAACCAGGGCTCTGCTCCTCTTTTGTGATAAAAATATCCAGAGACAATCAGGTCACGAGGATCACGAATGAAGCGCGAAATTCGAAAGTCTCCATCTATTCGTTCTGGCTCTATTCGAAAATTGTTGGTTGATAAAACCTTGTAGCGATGCAAGTTGTTATAAAAGACGCCTTCGATGCTTTCGAAATGCCGATAAGCTTCCTTTCCGGGTAGCCAATTGAAGACCTTGCGCATGATACGCATATAGTATTGGGTCAGGCATTTGTGATATGAAGCATGAATTCGGTACATCTACCAGGAAAATTATTTTTTTGGTAACCAAAAAGCGGAACGAGTATCCAAGTATATGGATGAGATCAAATACATATGGTTACAAATATAGTAGAACAACAAAGCGTAAGGGAATGGTTTAATAAAACCTACCAAAACAGAGGCCTTAGTTATCTAAGACCCAGGGAAGCCTATTATGTTTTCCTGGAGATTCTAAAAGTCAGAAAAGGAGCTTCCATCCTGGATGTGGCTTGTGGTCCCGGACAATTATTAAAGATTGCAAAGGAGTACGAACTGGACCTCCATGGAGTAGACATTTCGGACATAGGAATCCAGATGGCAAAAGAAGCTTTGCCGGATGCAGACCTGAGAGTTGCCAATGCCGAACAATTGCCTTTTGCCAATAACAGCTTTGAATATATTACTTGCATAGGTTCCCTGGAACGAATGCTTCAGCTCCAGAAGGTATTGCAAGAAATTCGAAGAGTAAGTAAAGCTGATGCCGAAGTTTGTTTTATGGTGAGAAATTCAAATCGCGCCAGTTGGAAGTTGGTGAAAGAGCATTTAGGCATTATCAACAAGAAAGGTCATCAAGGCGCCAACACCCTAGAGCAATGGCAGGAAATCTTCGAGGATGCAGGTTTCAAGCTCAAGGCGGTTTATCCGGATATATGGCCCTCTCGAAGATGGGCACATTGGTTCTCTCTGGGAGGCAGATTGTTTCCCGTTGATTATAAGAGAAAAGAGGAAGCTGATGATTCTATAAAATTTGCCTATGAATTCATTTTCCATTTAGGCCTTAGCTAGTCCAGAAATTTGAACCAGGTAAGCCAAATCTACGATCGACTCTTTGAGTTTGAGAAGGAAAAACGATCCGGAGAGGCATACCCTATTCATAAAAAACTGGACTTTCAGCAAATAAAAGGAGCTGAAGGCATGGATGATATTACCGAACTCATCTTCCAATTGCTACCATCAGCGGAAGCTTTGAAAATTCTGGATGCGGGATGCGGGGTTGGCTATAGTTTAATCCAAATCTGTTCCCAAAGTGGACATAGTGGATTAGGAATTAGCCTGAGTAAAAAAGAGTTAGAGAAGGCAAGAGAAAGTCGGGACAAAAAGAAGCTGGGCCACCAATTGCAGTTTAGGGAATTAAGTTTTGATGATGATTTGGGAGGTCCCTTCGATGCAATCTTTAGCATGGAATCCCTCAAACATGCTCCTTCCTGGAGAAATAGCTTTAAGAATCTGGCCGCCCATTTAAAAGTAGGTGGCAGTTTTTTTGTATTGGAAGATTATGCAGGGCCAAAGCTCCCGCCAAAGGTCGGAAGAAGGTTTCAGGAACTCTGGTCAGTACCAGAGCTTTATACTGAAAAAGAATTCCTCACAGCAAGCCAATCTAATCAACTCCATTTGATCAAAAGTTATGAGCTGGATCAGGCTTTACCCCAAAAATCTGCCTTCCTCAGTAAGTTTCTGGCCAGCATTTCCCGCCTATTGGCTTTCCTGAGTCGAAAAGAAAAATGGAAACATTTGATCCGAATTTATGAAGGAGGACTTTGGATGGATTATTTATATGCCAAAGGTCATTTTAGATATCGGCTATTTCAGTTTGAGAAACGGGACTGAATAGTTGATACCAGAAGGAAATCCCAAAAGAAATGACAATCAAAGCTCCACAAATTCTCAGTGGCCAACTATACAATTCAAAGGGTAGGATAAAAGGAAGCAAAAGAGCCACAAAAAAACAGCCTGCAATTATACTGGCATAGGAACGCTTGGGCTCTTTTTTAGGTTCGCCTGGCAGGACTTTCAGAAAAATCATATACAAATAGCGTAAATAAGCCGGAAATAATAACCAGGCTTCCAATAGGCCTTTTGCATACAGCAGGCTGGCAATGAGTGCTACAAAAAAGGCATCACTTTCCATGTCCAGGTACAATCCAAAATCACTGCTTTGCTCAAATCTTCTTGCCAAATATCCATCCAGGACATCCAGTAATACTGCCAGCGTAAAAATTGCAAATAGATAGGGATCCGGCCAGACTTGATAAGAATAGCCCCCAAAGCTAACCAGCAACAGTCGAAAAAAAGTTACCCAGTTTGCATAGCCTCCAAAAGGACTCAGGCCTTTTAGATAGTCGAGGTGTTGGCGGATATAGAAAATGAAAGACAGCAATGCCAGGCTGATCATTGGCCATAATATTCCATAAAAAAGAAAAAGACCAATCCCCAGCAGAAGCACATAAGTATGTCTTTCGCTCCATTTCAGGATGTGTTCAATCTTAATTCGAGTCATCTTAGAGCTTGATTTGGTATCTCAATCTTAATTCTTCTAAAGAATCTGCATAAAATTTCCTGAGCTTTTCTGAGACCTTCGGAGCAATCTCCTGAGTTTGTGCCTGATTATACCTTTCCCCCAGAGCTTCTCTGAAATTATATTCGGTCAATCCCAGGAATTCACAGACCTTCTCCATCTCATGCTGAGCCAGCCCAACTTCTTCAAAATCCAGCGTCCTTAGCAAAAGCAGCTTTTCTCGACCAAATACCTCTTCCCATTTCTGCAGATAAGTCGTGTATAAACCCTGATGCAGAATCCGGGTTTTCTTTCCTTGATGAAAAGCTTCGATTTCATCATCTATATATTCAGGCAAAGGTTTAAAATCATATCCCTGTCTTCCTTCCTGCTTAAAGCGCTGATACATGCGATAATGAGACACATATCTTTCAATGGGATCACGCATAAGCATGATCAATTTCAAATTCGGCAAAAGGAACTTGATGAGCCTTGGACTTGCCGCGAAAAAGGTCGTGGCCGTTGCTTCACCTGTAATATAGTTTTTTCCTGTTTCAGCAATTTTAACGAAATGTGAAGCATGCATTTTTTCGTCCTCTCCCAAATCTAACCAATCCGCCTTTATCTCTCCTTCAGCATTTTTCAAGGGAAACATTTTTTTGTAACGCCCATAGCTGAAAGGAATCTGATACCAGGGACGAAAGGAAAAATAATTGGGCTCTTTACTTTTGCAGGGCAACACCAGCGGATGGGCATTCAGATATCGGTACAATGAAGAAGTACCGCATTTTACGCCACCCATAATGATGAAAGAAGGATCGAGATGTTTTGCCATAAAAAGAAAAGAGATTTCAGAAATATTTCGCTTCCATTAGATGGTTGAAAATACAAAGCGTTGCATTGGCTTTATTTCTCCATCTCAAATTTATTTAATTTCGTTTGATGCATCCCTCAGGCAGACTCATACTTTTTGGAACACGAATCGGATTGAATTTTTCCGGTGGCAGCAATGCTACCGTCTTACTCTTTCAACATATAGTTCCATACTTCGATGAGGTATATATTGTTTGTCGGGAATTAGGAGCTTTGCCTTTTCGAAAGAATGTAAACCTGATTTATTGGGAAAATGAAAAGCAGGCCCAGCAGGAACTGCTCAAACTTTCCTCAGCTGACAGCATTTTTTATGGAGATTTCGTAGACGCAAAGCTTCTGGTCGATAGCCATCTCCCTTTCTTTTTCACCTACCATGACAATTGGCCGGAGCAACAAGACCTGGATGAAGCCTCTCAATTGATGGCGCAAGAAAGGATTGCTTCTTATCAAGAGATATTTTCAGCTGCTATCCAGGTTTTTTCGGTAAGCGAGTTTAAGCGAAGATTCATCCAAAAAGCTACGGCTCGACATGTATTGATCCGAAATGGAGCTTTTCATCCCATACATGCTTTTTCTCAAACAAAAAGAAAAGCAGGAAGCAATTTCAAGCTGCTCATGATGGGCAATCTCGACAAGCGCAAATATCACTATGCGATCGAATTGTTCCGAAAAATACCGGCAGCTTCAAATCTGGAAGTGCATATTTATGGACATAGTGTTGATCCAGAAATTGAAGCTGCTTTAGAAGAATTCCCCTTCGTTCAGCTCAAAGGTTTTCAGGCTGATATAGACTTGAGAAACTATCATCTCCTGCTTTCCTGCTCTTTCATCGAAAATCTCCCCATCTCTATGCTGGAAGCTTTACAAAATCACACCCCGGTTTTGAGTTATGAAGTAGGCGGCATTGCGGAAGTCGTAGATCATGGAAAAACGGGTATCTTGATCCCTCCTTTTGATGTGGACGAAATGCTGCAAGAATTATGGAAGATTAAAGCGGGCGAATATTCATTCTCATTTCATCCCTCCAGATACGAAGCATTTAATTGGGAAAAATCCGCAAAGTTGATGTTGAAGGAATTTCGAAAATATGTAGATGCCTAAAAGTCCCTTCATATCAAGTCTTGTACTAACCGCTTTGGGATTTATTCCTGCATTGGCTGGGATTTTTTTATTGCCTTTATACCTCAATCAACTTAGTAGTGAGGAATATGCAATTATGAATCTGGTCATAATTTTTGCCGGATTTGCTGCTATGCTCGGTAATTTAAAACTAGATGCCGCCATGCGGACTTTCTATTTTGACTATGAACAGGAGCCAGAAAAACTTAATAATTACCTGAGTCAGATATTTAGTTTTGGCTTGATCCTCCTCATCTTCTTTTTTGGATTGATGCTGATAATCGGTCCTTTCCTGTTTGGCTTCATTTTCCGTTCGGAAGCATTGAGTTTTTATCCATTTGGCTTCTATGCGCTTGCCGCAAGCTTCCTTTCCCTGGCCAAAAGTCCCTATATGATCTTCTTAAAAAATCAGATCAGGCTCAAGGAATTTGCCTTTTACAATCTGGGGGAATTTTCCTTAATCTTTGCCTTGCAAGCCTATTTCATTCTGGTTTTGGGAAAAGGAGTGGAAGGTGCTCTTTTGGGAAGTTTGATAGCACAGGCTTTCATTTTTCTTTTGTTTTTCCTATTAAATTTCAGGCTACTGAAGTGGAAAATCGAATTAGATTTCCTCAGACCTTCCTTAAGGTATTCTCTGGGAATCATTCCATTTATTCTCATGAACTGGATGATTATCCGGGGAGATCGCATCCTCTTCGAGCAATTCAGCGAACTTAAGGAAGTAGGTAAATATGCCTTGCTTATGGCGATCCTGGGTTTTTCGCGTATCCTTCTGAATGCCATGGATAATGCTATACGTCCATTTTTATTTAGCAGGTTAAAAGCGGGAGATGCGGAATCATTAAAAGAGGCCCATATTCTGCTTCGATATTATGTAGCTGTATCTTGTCTTTTTCTGTCTGCTATCCTTATGTTATCTGCCTTTCTTCCTCTATTGACAGATAAAACTGACTTCCTGGAGGTCATTCCTTATTTCAGCTGGGGTGCCCTGGCCCTTTTACCAGGAATTCTCATCCGGGTTTATAATCTTCAATTGGTATTTGTAAAAAAGGCCTATGAAATATCAAGTTTGGGATTTCTCAATTTGATAGTCCTCCTGGCAGGCTTTTATTTTTGGGTTCCGGCGCATGGAATAATGGGAGCCATCGCCTCAATCGCTGCGAGCAATTTACTTTCCCTCCTACTTTTTGCCTATCGAAGCAATGTCTACAGATCAGCAGATATTCCCGCTTTTCCTGCCCTCGATATTTTACTCATTAGTGGAGCTATCTTTTTGATAGCCAGCAGCTGGGAAGTCCTTGAGTGGAGATTCAGATCGCCCTTGCAATTTGCCCTCTTACTTAGCCTTATCCTTTTTCTTTTCAGAAAGCAATGGCGCATGCTATTTCAGATGAAAGAAGGTCTTCAAAAATCCTGATTTTTTCTGTAACCGAACATTTCCTCGCTTATCCAATGATTGTGAATTAAAAGATAAAAAGTCATGATCTCCTGGATGAAAGAAGAGCAAGTCTCTACTCTACGAAAACAAAGCGAAGCGATAATGCCGACTGATTGGGGAAAATTCAACATGATCAGTTATTCAACCCATCATGCTGATCGGATGCCTCACTTCGCCCTACTAAAAGAAAACACCTTGACCCATGCTCCCGTTTTGGTACGCATTCATTCTGAGTGCCTGACGGGAGATCTTTTTTCTTCTCACAGATGCGAATGTGGAGAACAGCTCAAGCGTTCAATGGAACTCATTTCCAAAGAAGGCGGAGTCCTGATTTACCTGCGACAGGAAGGACGGGGAATAGGTATCATCAATAAACTGCATGCCTATCAAAAACAAGATGAAGGCTACGACACGGTAGCTGCCAATCATGTTTTGGGATTTGAGAGTGATGCAAGAAGTTATGAAGCCGCTATTCGGATTTTATCTGATTTAGGACTTTATCAAATCAAACTCCTCACAAACAATCCCCTCAAAGTAGAAGCTTTCAATGATAGCCCCATCCGGATTGTTGAAAGAGTTCCCCTACTGATAAAACCAAAAGAAGAAAATCTGGATTATCTGAAAACCAAACAGGATTTGATGGGACATTACCTGGATTTATCGTAAACTTCAGATACCAAGCTTATGTCCCAGGCTTTATGGCATATCAATGCTTCACAATCAGAATTGCGTGAAGTAACTCTAACAGAAGATGATTCTGAACAGATTTTACTTGTTTCACGCTTTTCCCTGATTAGCCTGGGTACAGAAAAAACGGTAGCAAGTGCTTGTTGTGATGATCGCTTCCTGGACAAAATGGCTGTTCCGTATATGGAAGGTTGTTTTGAATTACCCGTGAAGTATGGATACAGCCTTATTGGAGCGAAAGCTGCTGATCCAGCTCAGTACTTTCATCTCATGCATCCCCATCAAAGTCAATGCCTGATTGATCCTGGCAAGCTAACCCCTATTCCGGAAAGCTTACCTGCAGATCGCGCATGCCTTATCTCCAATATGGAAACGGTGATCAATGCCCTCTGGGATGCTCGATTGAACGCAAATTCAAAAGTTCTGATTATGGGATTTGGAGCTATAGGTTCTTTATTAACAATCACCCTTAAACTGCATTTTGATCTGGAATTTGAAGTCTGGGATTTGGATGAATGGAAACAGGATAAAATACAGGGTATGGGCTTGAATCTATGGAAAGGCAAAGGAGATTTTGACTGTGTTTTTCATACCACTGCCAGCCAGGAAGGCCTTCAGCAAGCAATTGATGTATGTGGGATTGAAGGGAAAGTAATAGAATTGAGTTGGTATGGAAATAAAAAAGTCGAGCTAAGTCTGGGGGACTCTTTTCATTATGGTCGCAAATCCATCATTAGCTCTCAGGTTTCCCTGATTCCTACTCATATGCAGGAAGAATATAATTATGCTACAAGGAAAGACCTGGCGATTAATTACCTCAGGCATCCTGCATATGATGAACTCCTTTCACATAGAATTCCCTTTTCGGATAGTCCCCTCTTTTTTGAAAAACTTAGAAAATCAGCTATTGGCCCCGGCTTAAACTGGTTGATTGATTATCATTCATAAACTTTATGTTTCACGTCAAGATTCGAGATCATATTATGATCGCCCATTCATTGCCACATCCTTTTTTCGGCCCTGCACAAAATATGCACGGAGCAACCTATGTGGTAGATGTCCAATTTTCTTCAAAGGAATTAGATCCCCATAATGTAGTGATCGACATTGGTAAAGCACATGAAGTAGCTAAAGAGGTACTTGCTCCTCTATCCTATCAAAATCTTGATGAGCATCCGGAGATGCAGGGAAAACTGACTACTACAGAGTTTTTGGCCAAATACATTTTTGACAAAGTTGCGGCAAAGGTATCCGGTTTTTTCTCAGGAAAAATCTATGTTACACTGGGAGAATCCCATGTAGCCTGGGCGGGATATGAAGGAGAAGTTTAAAACAATTTCTTGAGTTCATTCTTGGTAACCTTGCCTAGGGTATTTCTTGGCAAGTCATCCTGAAAAATATATTTGCGGGGGATGCGGTATGCAGGCATCCGTTCTTTCAGCCAATTGCCCAGTTCATCTAGATCCGGTTTTTCCTCTTCGACGATGAGACTGGCGGCCACAATTTCTCCCCATTCTTCATCGGCTATTCCCACTACTCCACAATCTCTGATCAGGGGATGTTTGCGCAAAACTTCTTCGATCTCGAGGGCTGATATTTTGTAGCCTCCACTTTTGATGATATCTACAGAGTTTCTTCCCAAAATTCGGTAGCTCCCTGTATTGTAAATCGCCATATCTCCCGTTCGGAACCACCCATCCTGAGTAAATGCATGCTCTGAAGCTTCTGGTTTCTCCCAATATTCCAGAAAAATATTAGGTCCCTTCACCTGTATTTCGCCTTGTTCCCCATCAGCGATCAATCGATCCTCTTCATCCACCAATCTCAGCTCGACTCCCGGCAATGGAAGACCAATATGCCCGGCTCTTCTTTCACCCTTGTAGGAATTTGAAACTGCCATTCCTATTTCCGTCATTCCATATCTTTCCAATAAGGTTTGGCCACTAATGCTTCTCCATTTTTCCAGCACCGAAATAGGTAGAGCGGCAGAACCAGAAACCATTAAACGAAAAGCTTTCAAACTTTCAGAAATAGCTTGCTGCTGATCTTCTCCCAGGCCTTCCCAATAGGAAATCAGTTTGTAATAAATGGTCGGAACGGCCATGAAGAGATTGATATCTCCTTTGAGAAAAAGTTGGTATACCGCTTTCGCCTCAAATTTCGGCAAGAATTCAACTTTTGCACCTGACCATAAAGCACAAGCTACTACATTAATAATCCCATGCACATGATGTAGGGGCAGGATGCAAAGAATATGATCTGCTGAACTCCATTCCCAGGCTTTTACTAAGGTTGTAATTTGAGCCTGGATATTTGCATGAGTTGTAACTACTCCTTTGGGCAAATTGGTTGTCCCACTGGTGTAGAGAATCATGGCTCTTCGAGAAATATCAATTTCAGGAAAATCGATAGTTGTATTATGCCTAATCTCTTCTGTCCGAATTAACCGAATCTCATTTTTATTGGCATACTCGCCAAGCAGAGATTCGAATTCAGGTGCAAGGATAAGCATATCCGCCCGGCTGTTTTCTATCACATAGGTAAGGGAGGGCAAAGGATGTAGGGTGCAGAGAGGAACAGCTATACCTCCGGCCTGCCAAATTCCCCATTGAATCTTTACATAGTCGAAACCTGGAGGAACTAAAAATGCTACTCTTGACTCCTCCAGATCTTTTTTGCCTGCCAGTAGTTCATTCGCCACAGAAGCTGAGGCATCCAACAACTCCCTATAGGTGTAACTTCCCTTTGTATCTATAATGGCCGTAGCTGTGGGATGGCTATAGGCTCTTTGAATCAATTCCAACATCTCTAATTCTATTTCAGGATATCAAACACATAGGAATATTTGATGGTAAAGCTCCGATTGCTGAGTGCACCCGAGCCTCTATTTTCATTGTAAACCAGAAAAAGTCCTGTATTTGCTTTTTGTAGCCAACCAAAACGAATATTGGCGGACCATAAATCAATCACATTATTGTATTGAATCAGGCTTTGGGTGAAAATATTGGGTTTGAATGCATAAGCTACCCGACCTATGAAGACATTGGTGTTAAATTTAATATTCTCCGGATTAGTCTGAGGCCCCGTAGGAAAGCTGATATCATTCCTCAAGAGGGTAAAAGAAGAATTGAACTTATCTCCAAATCGAAGGCTAAGGGTACCGGAATTGGCCAATCTATTTCCTCCGAAAAATCCCCCCATAACCGAACGCATACTAATAGATACTGCCTTGCTGGGATTGGTAAAAAATACGATTTGCGCTTCCTTATGATCATAGGTTCCGGCCGGGACCGTCACATCATCAACAATGTCAAAATCCTGAACTACTCCCTCTCGGGTAAAGTTTATCCCGGTATGCAATTCAATTCCATTTTTCCATTCCCAGTGATTATCAATATGGAGGAAGCTGGTTACATTGAAGCCTTCGAAGTCCCAGTAGCCTCTATAGGATATGTGAGGGCGGAGTTCCAGGATACCTCCCATATTTTTAGGTCTTATTCTTTGCAGGACTAAGAATTCAGGTTTGCGGAAAGCGGTTCTCTGAAGAAATCCAACTTCCGGATTAAAGCCTTCTCCAACTTCCGTGTAGGCTCCTTGCAAAATGAGTCCATCCCACTCATAGGCAGACTTCAAATGAAAGGAGTGATCCCCACTTTCTATGCCTGGAGTTTCGGATTTAGCAAAGAACCCAAAGACCTGGGCTTTCTTTCCAATGCCCCATCTACCGTCTGCAGCAAAAACTCGATTGTAATTATCAGCTTCTCCATTGGTAGCTGTCCGCGAAATGAAGGCTCCCCCTAAAGCTGATCGAGTACCCTTGAATTGATGGTTGACACGGGCTACGGTAAAATTATTGGGATCAACTTCTCCATCGATTCCTTCAGTAAACATGCTGAGGAAGCCGATATTGGTTTGATTTACTTTACCAGAAACTCTGCCTCCTCCAATTATAGGCACTACCTTTCCTCCCTCTCCAATTCCGATTCGCCTACTAAAAAAGAGATCAACTTCTCCGGGACTTCCCACGCTGAAGAGGCCTGCATTTTCCAAAAAGAAAGGCCTTTTCTCAGGAAAGAAAAGATTGAATCTATCAAGGTTAACCTGCTGGTCATCAACTTCAACCTGGGCAAAGTCTGTATTATAGGTTAAGTCAAGGGTAATAGCAGGAGTGATACTATATTTCAGGTCCACCCCGGCATCTCCTCGCAATGAATTTTCTGTGGGATCCACTTCATGATTTGAACTAGCCTGCCCTAATACATAGGGAATCAATTTAAGATTACCTGGTTTTTTCAGCTTTAATCCGGTAAGATCTCCTGCCAGGGAAAGTCTGTTCAGGGTAAATTGGATCGGTAGCGGCGCCCAATAAACTATCTCATTGGTTTTGCGAATATTGCGGCGAAAGTTAAATCCCCAGGTTTGGTTTTCACCCGATTTGAATCTTAAGGTTCTGAGAGGGATTTCAAATTCTGCACTCCATCCATAGCTGCCTACTTCCGTCTCTACTTTCCAGGAAGCATCCCAGTTCAGATTGAAGCCTCCAATCATTCCTCCTTGCTGACGATTCTGATTGAAATTTCCCTGCCCTTCATTATCTACCTGAGCATCATATTGCACCCCAACCGAATTGGTCCCAAATACAAACCCATTTTGCCCATCATGGTAGGTATCCAGAATAAAAAGGACCGCATCTGTATTGTCCAAAGAAGCATCTCTACGGGCATCAGTAACGACCAACTTCTCAGGATTCGCATCATGGCATACGACGGCCATGTAAAAGGTAGTGGCAGTTAAGGCGATTCGGATTTCCGTTCGTTCTGAAGATTTTTCTCCGGCATTGGGCCTAAGTTGTATCAGCTCATCAAAAGCAGGCACATTTTGCCAAATCTCATCCTCTAAAACATTCCCGTCAATCAATGGAATCTCCTGGATTTCATGGGCTTTGACAACTGGCCTTTGACTTAGACCTGAAATAGGATCATTCTGTTGGGCCTGAATTGGCTGCAATGGGTAAATTACCGAAGCTATAAAAAGGAGTCCTAGTAGTTTTCGCATACGTTTGTGTAGGTTTCCCAGCAAATGTAAGAATTTCATATTATTCCATAAATAGTATGGGCTATCAGGGAAATGCAGAGAAAGATACTTGCCCTGGCATTTGGAAGAAGCACAAAGGCTTCCTTATTTGTAATTACTACTAACTACTAACATTTCAAATGAAAGCTTTCAGAAGTCTCTTGTGGATTTTTTCCTTTTGTTTCCTCATCTCATCCTGCTCACAACAAGAGCAAAAACAGAACTCTACTCCTAATATCCTTTTGATTGTTTCTGACGATCATGGTTCTGCTGACATGAGTTCTTTAGGAAGATTAGCTGATGTTCAAACGCCCCATTTGGATGAACTTGCACAAAGTGGAATCCGTTTTACAGAAGCTCATGCAAGTTCCCCTATCTGCAGTCCTTCTCGCATGGCAATCATGACAGGAGTCCATCATCAGCGATTTGGTACCTATTGGTATGGAGGGAAAGGCATCCATGATGAACAATATCCCACCATCGCAGAATTGTTGAAAACCAAAGGATATGCAAGCGGCTATATAGGAAAGGTCCATTACGGCAGCGGCCAATTTGATGCCGATCCTGAGCATAGGAATTTTCCCCTAAATCATGGTTTCGATTATTTCTTTGGGCATACTTCAGCCCGGAAACATTATCTGCGACATAGTGATGAAGAGGAAGAGGCATTTATTGCGCTGAAAGAAGAACTAAACCGTCAAGGACAGACCTTGAGAAAACAATCATTTTGGAGAAACAAAAAGAAGGTAGATACCATGAGTTTCAGCACCCAAATGATTGGCAATGAAGCCAGAGCCTTTATTGAAAAGCATCAGGAAGATCCTTTCTTTCTCCAGGTCTCTTTTAATGCCGTTCACAATTTCACCCATCAACTCCCAGCATCCTATCTAGCAGAAAAAGGGCTAAAGGGTTATCATGACTGGGATCCAAATACTGAAGAGTATTATGACTGGTACCAAAAAGGGCGCTATCCTAATAATCCAGAAGGAAGAGAACAATATTTAGGTCAATTATACTATCTAGATCAGGAGATAGGCAAACTAATGCAAAGTCTCGAGGACTTGGGTCTGAGAGAAGAAACCCTGGTAATTTATATTGCTGATAATGGAGGTTCTACTCCAATCTATGCCAATAATACTCCCCTGAGAGGTTCTAAGTATGTTTTGTACGAAGGAGGAATTAAAGTGCCGTTGATTGTTTCTTATCCGGGCCAAATAGCAGCAGATCAGGTACTTTCCAATTGGGTGAGTGCGATGGATATCCTTCCCAGTATTTGCAGTTTTACAGGTATCGAAAAGCCAAAGATTCTGGACGGTTTGGACCTTTATCCTTTGTTGAAGGGGGAAGATATGAGCATTGGTCATGATACCCTTTTCTTCGATACCGGACACGAAAGAGCCATTAAAACTTCGAACTGGAAATGGCATGAAGCAAGCAATGACAGAAGTGCCATCTATGAAATGGTAGAACTGGAACTGGGAGCCTACTTGAGAAATTTACAAGAAGATGTAGGAGAAAAAGAAGATTATAGTGAAGTAGAAAGTCAGCAGGCTGAAGACTTGAAGCAGGCATTAGAGCATTGGCAAAAAAGGATCAAAGCAAAATCCCAATGAAGCAACTTCTGAGAATTTTCGCATTGCTGTCTATCCTGAGCTCCTGTAAATCCGCAGCTGATATACAGGAAGTTAAAAATGCCCCACAGCCTAATATCATCTTAATCATTTCAGATGATGCTGGCTATGCCGATTTTGGTTTTACGGGTAGTCAGGAAATGAATACCCCTAATCTGGATCAACTTGCCGAAAATGGATGGAATTACAAACAGGCCTACGTTACAGCATCTGTTTGTTGTCCCTCTCGCATGGGCCTTATGAGTGGCCGCTATCAACAACGTTTTGGGGCAGAATGCAATGTACCTACTATTCCTACACCTGGTTATAGCAAACAAGATCTGGGAATGGATGTAGACGAGCAAACAATGGGCAATCTTTTGCAGCAGCAGGGATATAAGACTTTCCTTGCAGGGAAATGGCATTTGGGTTTGGCGCCAAAATATCATCCCCTCGATCGAGGGTTTGACGAATTTTATGGCTTTCTGGGAGGATCCAGAAGTTATTGGCCCCTGGAAGATCCCGCGAGGCCTCATAAAATTTATAGAAATCGGGACTTAGTAAATGAAAGTAAGGAGATTCAATACCTCACCGATGACCTCACTGAGGAGAGCATTCATTTCATAGAAAAAAACAAGGAAAATCCCTTTTTCATTTATCTATCCTATAATGCAGTTCATACTCCCATGCATGCGAAAGAAGAGGATATAGAACAGCAATCTATTGAAGGATCAGAGAAGCGAAAAATTTATGCAGCAATGACCCAGAATATGGATGAGAATGTCGGGAAACTTGTCCAATACCTTGAATCGATAAATTTATTGGATAACACTCTCATCGCTTTTATCAATGACAATGGAGGTGCCGGGAATAATGCTTCTCAAAACAGCCCATTAAAAGGTTTTAAAGGCAGTTATTGGGAAGGGGGAATACGCATTCCCTTTTTCCTCCATTGGCCCAAAAAAATCAAGGCTGCTGATATCCATACTCCCATTAGTACCCTCGACCTAATGCCCAGCTTCCTGCAGGCTGCAGGTGCAGAAGACATCCCGGACAATTTGGATGGTCGTGATCTGTTTGCACTCGCAGACGACAATGAGGTCGCAAAAGAAAGGCCTTATCTATTTTGGAGACTTTGGAGAGCAGCAGCTGTTAGAAAGGGAGATTGGAAATTGATACGAATTGCCGAAGACCCTTTACAAAATGGAAGAGAACTGCTGGCACCTTTGATTCTGGTAAACCTGAAAGAAGATCCTGCCGAAGAAAGAAACTATGCTAGCTCCCATCCGGAAATTAGAGATGAACTCCTGCAAGCTTTGGAGAACTGGGAGTCTGGTCTTGCTCCTCCCAGGTGGTATGATGGTAGAGATTGGGAGCACTGGGCAGATATGCAGATAAAGAATCATTCCATGAATTAAGGAAATAGCATGAACAGAATTATAGTATTGCTTTTATCCCTGAACCTTCTTGCCTGCGAATCTGAAAAGGCATCAAAAAAGGCTGCGATCGAAAAACCCAATATTGTCTATATACAAATAGATGATCTGGGATATAAAGATCTGGCTTTTATGGGCAGTGACTACTACGAAACCCCAAACCTGGATGCTCTGGCGGCCAGTGGGATGATTTTCACTCAGGGATATGCAGGTGCGGCTAATTGCGCTCCAAGTAGAGCCTGCCTTATGACAGGAAAAAATACCCCTGCACATGGAGTTTATACGGTCGCAGCTTCTGAAAGAGGAAATGTAAAAACGAGGAAGATCATTCCCACTCGCAATACCCTCCACATCAAAGACTCTGAATTTACCCTGGCAGAGCTCTTAAAAGCTGAAGGCTATAAAACTGCGACTTTCGGCAAATGGCATATTAGTGAAGATCCTTTAAGAGATGGTTTCGATATAAATTTTGGGGGCACCAAAGCCGGCTCGCCCGGCAGAGAAGGCTACTTGGCTCCCTATAACAATCTGCCCGGTCTAAAAGAAGCTCCAGAAGGCGAATACCTAACGGATCGACTTACTACTGAAGCAATCCATTTTTTAAAAAGCCATGCTGCTGAAAAATTCTTTCTCTATTTGCCCTACTTCACCGTCCATACTCCCCTGATTGCCAAGGATAGTTTGCTCAAAAAATATCAAAACAAAGCAGGATCTAAGGGTCAAAAGAATCCCGTTTATGCCGCAATGGTAGAAAATATGGATACTCAAATAGGGCGTATCCTATCCACATTGGATCAATTAAGACTTAGAGAGAATACCCTGATTATTTTTACTTCGGATAATGGAGGGATTCGATCTATTTCAAATCAGGACCCATTGAGGGCAGGGAAAGGTTCTTATTATGAAGGAGGGATTCGAGTTCCATATATATTTTCCTGGCCTGGGAAGATCGCTAAGTCAAGCAAATGCAATACCCCTATAGTCAACCTCGATATCTTCCCAAGTCTGGCTCATATTTTAGGAAAAGAAGTCAAAGATGGAGAACTGGATGGGAAAAATATCTTCCCTTTACTAAAAGGCAAAAATATCCCGGAAAGGAATTTCTACTGGCATTTCCCTATCTATTTGCAAGCCTACAGGCCTCTTGATGATGATGGCAGAGACCCTTTATTTAGAACTCGGCCCGGTTCAGTTATCAGAAGTGGAAACTGGAAACTGCATCAATACTTTGAAGATGGAGGTTTGGAGTTATATAATCTTGAAGAAGATTTAGGGGAAAGAAATAATTTGGCTGAAAGCAATCCAGCAAAAACCCAGGAACTACTTGATCTGTTGGAAGCCTGGAGAGTCAAAATGAATGCTCCTGTTCCGGACAGTTTGAATCCTGAATATGAAGCAGGATTCATTCCAGAAAGATACCGGGATCAAATCAAGCTTTGAAAAAATTTGCAGGCCGGCCTTTTACTCCCGGTTTTACGTAAAATAAAGCTCCCTCATAAGGTTTACCATCTCCCGAAGCAGTTGTAATGAATAAGGTATCGAATGCTCTTCCCCCAAAACAACAGGAAGTAGTTCGTGCTGCCGGGACTTCGATCTCCAGGAGTCTTTCCTTCCTTTCTACATCAAAACATACCACCTTACCTTTTCCATAAAAAGCAATCCACACATGATCTTCTTCATCTATACACATCCCATCAGGAAATTCATCTTCTGCGAATTCCAAAACTGTCCTTCTATTATCAATTTTTCCACTTGTCAACTCAAAATCAAAAGCATCCAATCTCAATAAATGGGTATCTATATAATACATTGTTCTATGATCCCGGGTCCAGGCCATTCCATTGCTTAGCTGAACTCCCGCTACTTTTTTCTCTACTCCCATTCTTTCATCCAAACAATACAAAGCTGAAACCGGCAAGCGTGGAAGCTCTATTCTCATACTCCCCGCCCAGAATCTTCCCGCAGGATCACATTTACCATCATTAAATCGATTCAAGGGTTCATTGGCTTCAGGATCCATCAAAGCCATTAATTCTCCTCCTTCCTTCAACTTGTAAAACCCATGCTGTAAGGCCAGAATAAATCCTCCCTTTTCAGACGGGACGGCAGCTCCAATCATCTGGTCAAATTCAATCCATTGGTTTTCTCCATTTGAAGGATCATAAGTATGCAAGCGCCCATTTGGGATATCTACCCAATGCAAAAGACCAGAGCGATGATCCCAAACAGGTCCCTCAGCCAGTTTTGTATCAGGCACATGCAAAAGAAGTTCAGCTTTCATGCTCATTTTTTTATTTCTTCTTGAAAATGGATATTAGGTAAAATTTCACTCCTATGTTCCTAGCCAAGATACCCGGCCATTCAGCTACTATCAAATTCGCCACTTTATCTTTTCTATTAATTTCCTTTTTCTGTCTAAAATGTTTTAGTCAATCTTCCGAAATGGCTCCCTCTCCTCTATTGAAGTCATTTGAGCGCTATAAAGAAATGAAAGCAGAGACTGAATTCGGAATAGAATGGATTTCTTTGGGCCCAGTGGTAAATTCTGCCAGAGTCGAATCCGTCCAGGCCGACCCAAATAGGCCTGGCACCCTCTATGCTGCTTTTGGTTCTGGTAACCTATGGAAGAGCACGAATAATGGAAATCACTGGGATCCCATATTCGAGGACCAGGCCGCCCTGGGAATTGGGGATATCGCTCTGGCCCCTTCTGAGCCGAACATCATTTATCTAGGAAGTGGGGAAAGTTTGAAGAAGGCCAGAAACTTTACCATGCCGGGAACAGGTATGTATCGGTCAGGTGATGGGGGCGAAAGCTGGAAGCATTTGGGTCTTTCAGATTCCTGGCATATTGGAGAGATTAGTGTTCATCCCAAAAATCCGGATATCGTGCTCGTAGCCGTAATGGGACATTTTTGGTCCACGAATAAAAATAGAGGCATTTATCGAACAGAGGATGGTGGGGAAAATTGGGAGCAAGTGCTTTACCTTGATGAAAAAACCGCTGCAAATGATATTGTCATTTCCCCATCAGATCCCAATTATGTGTATGCCAGTATGTGGGAAAACAATCCAGGCATATATGGACCTAACACAGGCATTTATAGTAGTACTGATGGAGGAAAAAACTGGGAAAAATGCACAATAGGACTTCCTGAAGGATTACAAACCGGAAGAACTGGTTTAGCTGTTTCTTATCAGAATCCCCAAAAAGCCTATGCGCTCATTGATAACCTGAATAAGAATAAACAAAGATCTGCAGAAGTATATCGTACAGAAGATGGAGGAAAAAGCTGGAGAAAGATGCATGAAGAAGAATTGCTCTTTTTTCCAGGAATAGGATGGTATTTCACCGATATATATGTCAATCCGAAAGATGATGAAGAGATATTTGCATTGGGCGTCAGATTGGCACATAGTACAGATGGAGGAAGAAATTTTAGCTACCTGGGCGGAGATGTTTTTCATATGTTTCCCAGCGCAGCTGATCATTTACATCTGGACCACTGTGAGCTTTGGATCAACCCTCAAAATCCAGAGCATCTACTTTTGGGAAATGATGGAGGACTCTACCAAAGTTTTGATAAAGGAAAGAGCTGGTTCCATTTCAACAATATCCCCACCGGTGAATTTTACCAGCTAACCGTCGACAAACAAGAGCCTTACAATATTTACGCAGGCACACAAGATGATGCTACGGTAATGGGGACAGCCAGGGAATGGAATCCGGCTTTTCAGGGTCATTGGAAATATCTATGGATCGATGCCTGGAGCGGAGGAGATGGGTGTTACACCCAAGTTGATCCCGAGGATCCTAATACGGTCTACTTTAGTATGCAGCATGGAGCCCTAAGAAGAAAGGATATGAAAGCCGATAAGTCTGTATCTATTCGCCCTAAACTTCCCGAGGAATCTGAGGAGGAACTGGATTTTAATTTCGTAGCACCTTATCTGCTATCTCCGCATAATTCAAAAAGAATGTATTTAGGGGGGAATTATCTTTGGAAAAGTGAGGATCGAGGAGATAATTGGAAAAGAATTAGTCCAGATATTTCGCTTTCGGCTATTCCAGATAAGAAAGCTCTGGCTGCAGGCGCAATAGCGGAATCCCATCTTGAGGAAGGTCTCTTGTATGTAGGGACTGATAAAGGTTCTTTTTGGAACAGTAAAGACGATGGAGAAAACTGGAGGGAATTTTCAGAAGGCCTTCCCAATGCATACATCAGAAGCATTTATCCTTCCCGGCATAAAAAATCCCGACTTTATCTTGCACTAAATGGGATGAATTATGATGACTTAAATGGATATCTTTTTGTCTCGGATAATTATGGGAAGAAGTGGAAATCCATTAGATCAAACCTACCCAATGAGACAGCCAATGTGATTCTAGAGGATCCCCGATTTGAAAATGTTTTGTATGCCGGTTTATACAGAGGAGTCTACATATCTATCGATAGAGGGAAAAGCTGGCAGTTAATGGGGCATAATCTGGCGGCGATGGCCATAGCAGATATGATTATTCAGGAGGAAAGTTCTGATCTGATCATAGCAACGCATGGACGAGGCATCTACAAAACAAATCTTTCCTCCCTATATGAATTCCTGGAAAGCAAAAATAGAAATGCCCCTCAAGTATTTCATCCGGCAACTTTGATCCGTCCCAAGCTTAATGATACACACAGAGACATTGATTATAAAAGTTTGGAACCCACAAGCTTTACTTATTTCCTCCCGGAAGCAGGGGAAATAAGTTTAAGTATCAGAGATGAAAGAGATGGAATTATGTGGAGAAAGGAACTTCTGGGAAGGAAAGGCCTGAATCAATATCGATGGGACCTTATCACAAAAAAGGAAGAAAGTCTTAAACCATATTTCGTCCACTATGACCAATTTATAGAGACAGGAACTTATCGGCTTGTATTAGAATGGGGGGATAAAAAAGTAGAACAAACATTAATTGTTGAGGAAAATTAAGACTTGATAATTTCGAATTTAAATACCATTAGGTATGTGCTTAAAATATTCATTAAACGATGAATATGCTCATTTGAGAACAGGCAGGGACCACTTTTTCAAAACCGCCAATATTCTGATTCCTACAATAAAAAGGATAGAAAATATCATATTGAAGACTTGCCAGTCGTGAAAGCTTTCAAGCAATATGAAAAGGGCACCTCCAGAAAGGCAAGCGGTAGCATAAATCTCTTTCCGAAAAATAAGAGGAACTTCATTTGAAAAAACATCCCTCAGGACTCCCCCAAAAACCGCAGAAACCGCTCCCATCATGACGGCTATTATTGGAGAAAGTCCCAGACTCAGGGTTTTTTGTAAACCCATGATGGTAAACAAGCCAATTCCTATAGTATCAAAAAGAAACATGGTTCGGCGTAGCTTTAATATGATTCTTTTGAAGAAATAACTTGTTGGAACAGCAATCGCGATCAGGATTAGGTAGTTGAGATCTTGCAGCCAGGCAACAGGCGTACTTCCTATCAATACATCACGCAGAGTACCTCCCCCCACTGCAGTAAGTAAGGCTAATATAGCGGCTCCAAAAATGTCAAACTTCTTTTCAGAGGCTGCCAAAGCACCACTAATGGCAAATACAAAGGTTCCGATCAGGTCGAGGCTATAAACTAATTCCATGCAGTTAGCTCTCAGCGAGCTCTTTTACAATTTCTAAAGCGGCTGCAATTTCGCTTTTTAGATTGTAAATATGCACACTGTGTCGGATCATATGTTCCCCAACCGCTCGTGGCTGTAATTTTTTACGTTTCCACATTGTATTCTGTAAGTCTTTCCCACTTACGCCCTCTATTCCATAAGTCGTAATCCCTGCACACATATCCGGATGGACGGAAGAATAGATGCTAACTCCGGGTATCTCTTTTAATCCTGCCCGGAGGTAATCTCCCAATTCCTTGATTCGGCTTACAACCTGCCCTGCTCCTACTTGCTGATGAAAATCAAGCGCAGCATCCAGGCCTACTACTAAAGAATGATTCCCTGTTCCTCTTTGGGTGAGCCTGTAACCCGGATCCTCTTCATTCTCCCAGGCATAACTAGCCAGGGTGGTCCATATATCCGAAATGGAATCTTTGTTGATGTAGAGCATTCCATTGCCCGCAGGAGCCAGCAACCATTTATGCAAACTGGAAAAGTAGGCATCGCATCCGATTTCTTTTACGTTCACCGAAATTTGGCCAATGGTCTGTGCTCCATCCAATATCGTAAAGATTCCTCTTTTACGAGCTTCTGCACAAATTTCCTTTACCGGCAATACAATCCCATAAACAGAACTTAAATGTGGAACTGCGATCACCCGGGTTTTGGCCGTTACTTCCTTAAAAATGCTATCAATTACTTTTTGGGGATCATTGGCAGGAATTTCGATTTTGGCTTGTTTATAGACCAGTCCATATCGCTTGGCCGCTACTTGCCATCCTGCTCTTCCTCCCCCATGTTCCTGATCGGTATTTACAATTTCATCTCCCGGCTTGAGATCCAGCCCATTGGAAATATAGTTCATGCCAGCGGTAGCATTTTGAGTTAAAGCTATTTCTTTGAAATCAGCTCCCACCAAACTGGCAATCTTTTTCCTTATTTCAGGATATGCTTCATAGCCGGATAATAAAAGCGGTCCATTCCCCTGATAATCACAGCTAGCAATCGCCTCGGCATTCCACCGAAGATTTTCAATCACTTTATTCAAGACCATAGTTGGTTGAGCGCCCATAGTGCCTGTATTGAAATAGGCCTCATCCATCGGCATGGGGAACATGGATTTTACGGATCTCCAGTATTTTTCGCTGGAAGTTCCCAAATCAGCAGGCAAATCTTGAGGAATCGGATTGGCATAAGTCTTTGACAAGAAAGCAAATGCAGACCCCATCCCCACAGATCTTCTTAAAAATCTTCTTCGACTAAACATAATGGGTATTTTGTAGATTTTGGTAGCTAAATTCAGATCCTTTACAAGTGATATAATAATCCACTCATAATAGAATATTTTCATTTCTAAATATGAGTCAAGGTTAAATTAAAAAACATTTTTATATTGGTACACGGTTCCATTTTAAAGCTGCTACGTTGAAACCTACAAATATTAACGATCCGGAATACTTCCACAAAGTTGTGGATTGCCAGTATGCTTGCCCGGCTCATACGCCCGTTCCCGAATATATCCGCCTTATTGCCGCAGGAAGGTATGACGATGCCTATATGGTCAATTGGGAGTCCAATGTTTTTCCTGGTATTCTGGGGAGAACCTGTGACCGCCCTTGTGAGCCTGCCTGCCGAAGAGGTCGACTGGAAGAAGAAGAACCCGTTGCCATATGCCGACTAAAACGCGTTGCCGCCGATAATAAAACCGGCGACAATGTAAAAAGTCGTATGCCGCAGGGACCTTTTCCTTCTAATGGCAAAAAGATTGCGCTTATTGGTGGAGGCCCTGCTTCCCTAACCGTAGCGAGAGATCTGGCTCCATTGGGATATGAAATTCATCTCTACGATGAATGGCATAAAGGAGGAGGAATGATGCGGACACAAATCCCTGCTTTCCGACTTCCTGAAGAGGTCCTGGATGAAGAGGTCAACTACATCATTGATCTCGGAATTCACACCCATTTCAAGACTCGTGTGAATAGCATGAAGGAGATTCTTGAAATGGAGTATGATGCCGTACTCGTAGGCACTGGAGCTCCTAAAGGAAGAGACCTAAGCAAACTTCCTGGCCGTCAGGAGGCGGATGCCAATGTACATATCGGGATTGAATGGCTGGAATCTGTGGCTTTTGAGCACAGAGATTCTATTGGGAAAAAGGTCATAATTCTTGGTGGGGGAAATACCGCAATGGATTGCTGTCGGACCTCCAAGAGAATAGGCGGAGAAGAAGTACATGTAGTTGTACGAAGTCCTTTTGAAAACATGAAGGCTTCTCCCTGGGAAATAGAGGATGCTCAAAGGGAAGGAATTCCCATCCATAATAATATGCCCCCCAAAGAATTTGTTGTTGAAAACGGCAAACTCAAAGGGGTATTATTTCAAAAAGTTCGAGCCGAATATGATGAGAATGGAAGACGTTCATTGATTCCTACCGGTGAGCCGGATGAGTTTATTGAAGCAGATGACGTAATCATTGCGATTGGTCAGGACAATGCTTTCCCCTGGATCGAACGCGATTTAGGAATTGAGTTTGGGAAATGGGATTTACCGGTTTTAGATAAAACCACTTTCCAATCCAGCCTTCCAAAAGTTTTCTTTGCAGGAGATGCAGCATTTGGTCCGGAAAACATCATTACTGCGGTAGCTCAGGCACATCAGGCAGCAATTTCCATAGACCTTTACCTCAGTGGAAAAGATTTGATGGAAAGACCTGATCCCATGACCAACCTCGCCAGCATGAAAATGGGCATACATGAATGGATGTATGACAGTGATGTTGTTTCGGATGAACGATATCAGGTGCCTCATGAAAAGAATGAAATATCCCTTAAGGATAGAAAAATAGAAGTTGAACTTGGCTTTGACCAGCAGCTGGGATTTAAGGAGGCACAAAGATGCCTTAATTGCGATGTGCAAACCGTCTTCACAACCAATCTGTGTATTGAATGTGATGCCTGTGTGGATGTCTGTCCAACCTCCTGTATCACCTTCACTGATAATGGAGAAGAAGAGGACCTTCGGTCGCGATTAAATGCCCCAGCTCCTGAAGAAAGTCAGGATCTTTATGTTTCAGATACCCTCCCGACTAGCCGGGTAATGATCAAAGATGAAAATGTTTGTTTGCATTGCGGGCTTTGTTCAGAAAGGTGCCCAACCAGCGCCTGGGATATGAAACAATTCTTTTACAGTGTCACAAAAGCAACTAAAGTATGCCATTAGGGAGTGGAGTGAACGATTTCGTCGTTCGATTTGCAAACGTTAACGGGACAGGATCGGCAAGTGCAAATGGTATCTTTGCCAAAGCTCTATTCAGAATGGGGCTTCCTATTTCACCTAAGAATATTTTCCCTTCAAACATCCAGGGCCTACCTACCTGGTATGAAGTAAGGGTAAATGAAAACGCTTATCTCGGAAGGCGCGAAGGAATTGACATCCTGGTTGCCGTAAATCCCCAGAGCCTTAAACAGGATATAGCCAGTGTAAAAAGCGGCGGTTACCTGGTATATGATAATTCCAAGAAACTCCATGATTCTTTCTTGAGAGAAGATATCAATTTCATCGGCATACCGATGATGCAGATGTGTATGGAGCACTATAGCAATCCCCGTCAACAACAGCTATTCAAAAATGTTGTATATGTGGGTGCCCTTGCTGCTCTTTTGGATATCGAAATGGAAGTGATTAAAGGAATCATCTCTGATCAATTTGCCAGAAAGCCTAAATTAGTTCCTCCCAACTTTGAGGCCCTGGATATGGGCGCAAAGTATGCCAGAGAGCACTTTGATTGCCCCCTGGACATCCGAGTAGAAAGAAGGGACAAGATTGGAGACAGTATCATGCTGGATGGCAATACTGCAACGGCATTAGGACTTCTCTATGGTGGGGCCTCGGTAGCTGCCTGGTATCCCATTACTCCTTCGACATCTGTTGCTAAGGCATTTGAAGATTATGCCAAGAAACTAAGAGTAGATCCGGAGACTGGTAAAAAGAATGTCGCCATTGTACAGGCAGAAGATGAACTGGCTGCTATCGGTATGGTTATCGGTGCTTGTTGGAATGGAGCAAGAGCATTTACGGCTACAAGTGGAGCAGGAGTTTCTTTGATGAATGAATTTATTGGCCTTGCCTATTTTGCGGAAATACCCGTTACCCTGGTCAATGTACAAAGAGGAGGCCCTTCTACCGGCATGCCTACCAGGACTCAGCAGGCTGACATTATATCATCGGCCTATGCTTCACATGGCGATACCAAACATGTTTTATTATTTCCAAGTACGCCTGCAGAGTGTTTTGAATTCGGAGCGAAAGCCCTGGATTTAGCAGATAGATTACAAACGCCTGTCATCCTGATGTCAGACCTGGATATAGGGATGAATGAGCATGTTTCTCCTCCCCTGAAATGGGAAGAAGGCAAAAAATATGACAGAGGAAAAGTTCTATCAGCTCAAGACCTTGAGGAAGTAAAAGAATTTGGTAGATACCTCGATGTAGATGGGGATGGTATTCCATACAGAACCTATCCAGGTACACACCCAACAAAAGGTTCCTTTTTTACCAGAGGTACCTCCAGAGATGAATATGCTCGATATACTGAACAAGGTGATGCCTACGTGAGAAATGTAGATAGGCTTAGCCGCAAATTCGAGACAGCAAAAAGCATGGTTCCCAGTCCTCAATTCTATGGCAAGAAGAATCAATCCAGTTATGGAATGCTCTTCTTTGGAACCACAACTTATGCGGCATTGGAAGCTATGGATTTATTGCAAGGAGAAGGAATCGGTGTGGACTCAATGAGGCTTCGAGCCTTCCCATTTAATAATGAAGTGGAGGACTTTATCCACCAACATACTTATGTATTTGTGGTTGAACAAAACAGAGATGCACAAATGCGTTCTGTTTTGATTCAGGAATTAGGCATTAGGCCAGAAAAGATGCTATCCGTATTGAATTATGATGGCATGCCGATTACTGCAGATAAAATTTTCAAGACTGTTAGGCATAACCTGACCGAGTTAAATCCCAAAATGGATGCATCATGAGTTTTTATAAACCAACATTCAGCCACCCCCTGCTCCCCAAAAATGAGGTCGGCTATAGAAAAGCTGACTATGAAGGAGCAATTTCTACCCTTTGTGCAGGATGTGGACATGATTCCATTAGTGGATCTATCGTTCAGGCCTGCTATGAAATGAACATTGAGCCACACAGACTGGCTAAGCTTTCTGGTATAGGTTGTTCCTCCAAAACTCCGACTTATTTCCTAAGCAATTCGCATGGCTTTAATTCGGTTCACGGACGTATGCCTTCCGTTGCTACGGGAGCCAATCTTGCCAATAAACATCTCATTTATCTGGGAGTTTCCGGGGATGGAGATACTGCCTCAATAGGCATGGGACAATATGTTCATGCGATTAGGAGAAACCTCAACATGACCTATATCGTCATGAATAATGGCTGCTATGGCCTAACCAAAGGACAAGACTCTGCTACTGCAGATTTTGGTTCAATAAGTAAATCGGGTTCCAAAAATATGTATCAGGCCATTGACCTTATTGGTCTGGCTCTGGAATTAGGAGCTGGTTTCGTAGCTCGCAGCTTTTCGGGAGATAAAACCCAATTGGTCCCTCTAATCAAAGCCGCAATGGCTCATCCGGGTTTCGCTTTCATAGATGTGATTTCACCTTGTGTTACTTTTAACAATAATGCAGGTTCAACCAAATCTTATGAATTTACCCGGGAATATATGACCGCTACTTCCAAGATGGACTTTGTACCCAAAAGAGAGGAAATCCTGGTAGACTATGAAGATGATAGCAGTATAGAGGTAGAACTTCATGATGGCTCAAAAATTCGCCTAAGCAAACCCGTTCAGGGTTGGGATCCTCATGACAGGAATTCTGCCATGCATAAACTACTTGATGCAAAAAGTAGAGGGGAAATTATTACAGGTTTAATCCATATGGATCCCAAAACCCAGGATTTACACAACATCCTGAACACATCGGATACAGCATTGAATCAATTAACGGAAAAAGAACTAACACCAAGCCTTGAAGCACTGGAAGATATCAACCAGAGCTTCAGGTAGTTATAACTTTTGCCTTAAAGAAATTTTATAGACTAAAAATACTATCGCACCATGATCTTAGGCGTACTCAAAGAAGCAGAGCCTGAGCGAAGAGTGTCTATACTTCCAGAGCACGTAAAAAAGCTCATGGACCTTGGTTATTCGGAAGTATGGATGGAGACTAGTGCAGGCAAAGCTTCATTTCAAGAGGACAGCAATTATTCAGATGCCGGAGCCTCAATTAAGTCAAGAAAAGACATTCTTGCAGATGCTCAGGTAATTCTCTGCATCCAGACCCCGAACCAATCCGAAATCTCTCCGGAGAAAATTCTGATTACTCAAATGAATCCCCTGAGCAATCCTCAAACCGCTCAGGATTTTGCAAAAAAAGGAGTTTCTGTTTTTAGTATGGACATGGTACCTCGTACCACCAAGGCCCAGGCTATGGATGTCCTTTCTTCTATGGCGACTTCGGCAGGATACAAAGCAGTTTTACAAGCAGCAATTCATCTTCCCAAATTCTTCCCTATGTTCATGACGGCAGCTGGAACGATTATACCAGCTAAAGTCTTGATCCTGGGTGCAGGTGTAGCAGGCTTGCAGGCGATCTCAACAGCAAAAAGGTTGGGGGCTGTCGTCGAGGCTTTTGATGTACGAGCTGCAGCAAAAGAAGAGGTCCTGAGTTTAGGGGCTAAATTTGTTGAAGTGGAAGGAGCAACTGACGATACTTCTGCGGGAGGATATGCAGTTGAACAAACTGAAGAATATAAACAGAGACAAGCAGCCCTTATTCAGGAGCATGCAGCCAAGTCCGATGTTATTATTTGTACAGCACAAATACCGGGTCGTAAAGCCCCCCTGCTTATCCAGGAAGAAACCCTTCATAAAATGAAAGCGGGTTCTGTGGTGGTAGATCTTGCTGCCTCCAGCGGAGGAAATTGTGCGTTCTCCAAAAATAATGAAACCGTAGTTGTAAATGGAGTGAGCATTATAGGCGACTCCAGTCTGGCTTCCAGTATACCTTTGGATTCATCCAAGATGTATGGGAAGAATCTGATCAACTTTTTCAAGGAGGTTATAAACGATGGAGCGATCAGTTTTGATTTCGAAAATGAAATCATACAACACACCTGTGTGTCGCATGGCGGAGCCATCATTAGTCCCCGTGTATTAGATAAATTTTCTTCTGTCGCCTCTTAACCCCCTTGCTATGTCTGATCTATTTCAACTATTTCTAGCGCATAAAGAATTCATTTATGTAATCATTCTTTCCATTTTTCTGGGGGTGGAAGTCATCTCCAATGTTCCAGCGATCCTGCATACACCGCTCATGTCAGGTGCCAATGCCATTCACGGAGTTGTGATTATAGGAGCCATCATTGTGATGGGTCATGCTGCTCCGGATAATATTCTTGCCCTGGTTTTGGGCTTTTTAGCTGTGGTTTTAGGTACCCTCAATGTGGTTGGCGGCTTCGTGGTCACCAATCGTATGTTGGAAATGTTTAAAAAGAAAGATTGATCGCTATGGAATTTACATTAGAACTCTCATATCTGGTCGCTTCGATCACCTTCATTTTGGGATTGAAAATGCTGGGTAGCCCTGAAAGTGCAAGAAAAGGAAATCTGCTTGCAGCTTTTGGTATGGGCCTGGCCATTGTAGCGACTATACTTTTTCATAAAGACGATGCCGGAAATGGCATCCAAAACCATGTCTGGATCATATTAGCAATGGCAGTGGGAACTGTGATTGGCTATCTCATGGCAGTAAAAGTCCAGATGACTGCCATGCCTCAAATGGTTTCTTTTTTCAATGGAATGGGAGGTGCCTGTGCAGCCCTGATTGCATTGATAGAATTTGACACCCATCCTTCCCACGAAGCAGGTTTCCTATCTGTAGTAGCTGTGAGTTTAATTATTGGTTCCGTTTCCTTTAGTGGATCAATGATTGCCTATGGCAAACTGGAAGGAAGGATCAAGGATATCTACAATAACCTCATGCCCATCATCAATGGGATATTTGCCTTGACCCTTACAGGGCTTACAATTTATGGGGTCATGAATCCTGAATTGTTTGACAATGGATTGCTATGGCTTCTACTTGGCATTTCTCTCGTTTATGGAATCACCTTTGTGATGCCCATCGGTGGGGCAGATATGCCGGTTGTGATTTCTTTACTTAACTCCTTCACCGGAGTTGCAGCAGCTTTTGGAGGATTCCTCTATGACAATCAAGTGATGCTTACGGGAGGTATTCTCGTTGGGTCCGCAGGGACCATCCTTACCATACTCATGTGCCAGGCAATGAATCGCTCTTTGGCTAATGTTATTTTTGGATCATTTAGTACGGTTTCAAGTGGTTCAAAAGGAGATGCTGCGGAAAAGGTAGTCAAAGAAATTGCTTTATCAGATGCCGCTATCCTCTGTGCTTATGCCAATCGTGTATGTGTAGTTCCCGGCTATGGATTAGCTGTCGCACAGGCACAGCATGTTTGCAATGATTTCGATAAACTACTAACGGATAGAGGAGTGGAAGTTACCTATGCCATTCATCCGGTTGCTGGTCGTATGCCCGGACATATGAATGTATTGTTGGCCGAAGCGGATGTTTCCTATGACAAACTGGTAGAACTGGAAGATGCAAATGAAAGTCTGGGATCAACAGATGTAGCGATAGTTGTGGGAGCAAATGATGTTGTAAATCCTGCAGCAGAAAATGATCCCAGTAGCTCGATTTATGGCATGCCTATCATTCAGGTTCACAATGCCAAGAATGTCATCATCATGAAAAGAAGTATGGGAAAAGGCTATGCTGGAATTGAAAATGAACTTTTCTTTGCCAATGGAACCCGCATGCTCTTTGGAGATGCCAAAGACAGTTTATCTAAACTGGTTTCAGAATTGAAGACTATATAAAAAGATAATACTCATTTATAAAAGGTCAGGCAGAATATTGCCTGGCCTTTTTTGTTTTAGGTGGGTGAACTACAGAAATCAAAGAATCCGATCTTCTTCAATTTCCCTTCTAGTTCTTTGATCTCATTTGAATTGGGATTGGAAATGGGTGCTCTGTATTCTCCGCAATCCAGGCCTATGATCTTCATAAATGATTTGGTCGCTCCCGTGCCTCCATATGCAATTAGGAGTTCAACCATCTCAACTGCTTTATCCTGCAACTCTCTGGCTTTGTCCATATCACCTTTCTGAAAAGCAGTGATGATTCGATTGTATAAAGGTGCAGCATAATTATAAGTGCTACCTACCGCTCCATTTGCTCCTGCCACCAAAGCAGAGAGAAGCACTTCGTCCGTTCCCCAATACATCTCATACTTTTCCCCTTCAAAGGCTCTGCATCGGTAAAAATCATACAGATCATTGAAAGTAAATTTAATCCCTTTCAATTGAGGTAATTCTGTATTTGCCAGGCCCAAAAACTTTCTCATGGAAAAATACCCAGCCGTTAAAGTCGGAATATGATAATAATATAAGGGAGTTTCAGGAGCAGCTTCTGAAACACTTTTGCAAAGTCCGAGTAAATCCTCTTCTGATTTAGGTTTGAAATAATAAGGACTCAGCATAGAAATTCCATCCAGGTCCAGCTCTCCTCCATAAGCAGCCAACTCCTGCATTTCCTGCACATTATCCCCTCCTACACACAGAATTTTAGTCAAGCCCTCTCCTACTCTTTTCCATTCTTGAGCATAGGCTTTTACTTCTTCAACACTCAGAGAACTTCCCTCCCCGGTTGTACCGCAGATAAAGGCTCCATTAACCCCATTTTTTCGATAGAGCTTTGCCAGATTTTCAACCCGTGCCAGGTCAATTTCTCCATTCTTCTTCATTGGGCTAATAGGAGCTGCGATAAGACCCTTAAATGTTCTGGTAGTCATGAGAGTTATTGATGAGGAAGTTGACGAAAGGTATATGCTTGAGATGAATCTTTGTTTTGGCCGAAAAACCGGCTGAACAGGACGCTCAATAATATGGCAGAAAGCATACCGGTAAACGTATATAAAAGCAAATGAATGTTTGTAAAGCTTTTCACCAAATACTGAATCATACCACTCAGTATGAGGGCAAGAATTGCAGCTTGCCCATTGACTTTGGGGATAAGAATTCCTGCAAGAAAAATTCCTCCCAGACCTCCGGCGAATAGTCCAATTATCATATTGAATTGATCCCATAAGGAACTGATTCCCCAACTGGCCATGAACCAGGCAAGAGCTGTTCCCAATCCTCCAATAATTACCGTAACTATTCTTGCCAGGCTCAGATATTGAGCTGAATTTTTCAACGGCATAAGTCTTTCCACAAAATCAACACTAATCACCGTAGAAACGGAGTTCATACTACTATCCAAACTGGACATAGAAGCTGCAAAGATAGCTGCCAGCAAAAGACCTGAAACTCCATCCGGCAATTGCGATACGATGTACCAGGGGAAAATACTATCGGTACTTGCTAAAGTTGGCTGCATGGCTTCCGGTTGGCTTCGGAAAAAGACAAACAATAAAGTGCCCAATGAAAAGAAGATTAGCGTTGCAGGAAGACTCATCCAGGCACCTATTCTTATACTTTTGGCAGCAGCAGCTTCGTCTTTGGTGGTCAGGTATCTTTGGATTACAGTCTGATCACTTCCATATTGAATGAAGTTTACGGCAAATCCCCCGAAGAGCAATACCCAGAGTGTAGGTTCCGTAATATCCAGGCTTGCATCCAACATCCTCAGTTTGTCAAAATCGCCAGCGACTCGCAGGATTTCTCCCATCCCCAAATCGAGAAATAGTAAAACAAAGCATAGCAGTGCTCCTCCCAATAGAACAAATACTTGCAATACATCTGTCCAGATTACGGCTTCTATTCCTCCTAATACGGTATACAGGATACTCAGAATTCCCATAGAAAGAATGCACCACTCTACCCCTATTCCCGTCAAGACAGATAGGGCCAAAGAAGGCAATAACAAGACGATTCCCAGTCGACCAATTTGAAGGAAGATATACATCAGGGATCCAGCAAGACGAGTCGCTAAATTGAAACGCAATTCCAGATACTCATAGGCAGTTCGCAATTTGAACCTCCGGTAAAAGGGAAGGAAAATTCGAATGATAAAGGGGGCAACCAGAATGATGCAAAGATTTAGCACGACATAGAGCCAATCTGTAGCAAAGGTCTTAGCTGGAATGGCCATAAAGGTTATGGCGCTTAGTTGTGTGCCAAAGATACTCATACCCGCTGCCCAGGCTGGAATTCGCCTCCCCGCCATAAAGAAGTCATCCGTGCTTTTCTGGCGGACAGAAAAATAAATCCCCAATCCCAACAACAAGATGAAATAGCTTGCGAGTACCCAAATGTTCAAAGATGAAATAGAATTTTCTTCTCTTATTTCCCCTTTCCAAACTTGATCCGTTCGAATGCAAGGAGAAACTTCTCCTGAGGGGATTATGATATCCTTTCCTCTGTAAAAAACGGGTGTAGTCAATGCCCTGGAAGCTGGCATTTGTGAAAGTAAGTGCCAACTTTGAGTGATGGTATGAAAGGACCAGATCTCAGAGCTGAAGCCAGGATGAAACTTCATGAGGGAATCCCTCGCTTTGATCAAGTTTTCCTTTCCCTCAGCTTCTGTTTCAATTATCCTATGATTGAGTTCCTCTATCCTGTTAAAGTTCTCTCCACTATCCCCACCAAAAATTAAAATTTGATTGGCTCCCAGCTCCAGGACACCTCCGGCAGCGAGTGGAAAATCCTGGTCTTGCTTGAGTTCTTTCCATTCATCCTTCAGCGGTTCATAAACCCAGGCATCAGAAAGAAATTTGGTCAGTGCTCCTCCTCCTTTCCAACGTCCTTTGAACAAATAAAAAGCTGGACCTTCTCCCCCATTTTGGATACTGCCATAGGCATGAGTTCTGGGACTAGCAGGCAAATCGGCCAAAGCTATCCAGCCTTTCTCTATTTCTGCCAGATTTAACCTAAAGAAATAGCTTTCTCCTAAGTCTTCCCTACTCCCAAAGACATACAATTGATTGCCAATTATACCTCCACTCGTATTTGCAAGAGCAATAGGCAAAGCAGGCAGAGATTCAATCTGAATATCCTCTTTCTTTTTTTTATGCTTTATTTTAAAAACTGCTCGGCATAGAGAGTCTCCATTCATCCCTCCTATCCAATACATAGCATCCAGACCAGAAAGGCTCAATCCATAAGCTATAGGATAGGGCAATTGAATATTCAACAATTCCCATTGGGAATCATTCAGCAGATAGATGTCCTGATGATAGACTTTCTGCCCCCCCTCCCAGGCTGGGCCATCTGGAAAATTGGCTCCTCCTGCAAGTATCACCGACTCTTCCACAACTCCGCCAAAAGGCCCCGCCAAACCGGCTTGTCTGGCTGCTTCCGGAGGAGGAATCAGAGGACTTAATTCCTTCCATTCGAGATTAAAGGAAGGGCTTTGGCCCAGAGATATTATAGGCCAAAGGCAAAGTAGTAGTAGGAGTAGTTTTCGGATCACAAACTTTTTTCGAGACTATTTCTACTTAAAAATAGACATTTTTTCTTGCCTAAAATAGAAGCAATTCTTGTCCCTTATTCCTGAGTCAGGAAATCGTGAATGTCTTCCTTTTTATAATACTCAAACTCGGACACATACTGCAGCGGTTGAACCTTATTGGGAACTTTTAGGATGAAAAGTTTTTGGGACAGCTTGCCTTCTGTATCGTATTTATAGCCCTCAATTAATTGGCGACCGAAAGGTAGATCCAATTGCCGTCCGGAGATACGAGATTTTTCATCATACATATACAAGATTTCTTCTTGCCGAAAATCATCCTCGTAGAAAATCTTAATTCTCTCCAATCCCTGTTCTCCATATTTAAATCTACAAGTCTTGACAACCCATTGAGACGAACGGGAATACTGCCGGGAAATAATCATCCCTGTATTTGCATGTTTTCTATAAGTCCAATTATCTCTTTCTTCCCTTAGGTGATGATCTCTATAATTTTGGATATAGGTTTCATAAAAGTCTTTTTCTTCATCACTGCTAAAACGACTACTCAAGGTTCGCCCAATAGGGCTTCTTTCAATCACTGCAACCAACTCTTTATTTTTCCCCAGGCTGTCCAGCTTATAAAAGGATTCCTTCTTCACATACTCATCCAGATAATCCAGATTTTTGATATACTTTATGCCCAAAGCGGTTAAAATCCGTCCGCCATAATATCCCTGATCTTCCTGGATATCCATAAGGGCATCAACGCCATTTTCTCGTGCTATTTTTTGAAGTCGGCTGACGTAGGCCTGATTATTCGTAGCCCCACTCATATTGGTAGCGAGGCTGCCAATTTCTATATATTCTTTATAGGGCAAAAGTTCTCCGGGAAAGAAAACTTCAACTTCTGTTACGGGCTTTAAAGGAAAATCCAGTTCAGACTGGGCATAAGGTTTGAAACTTACACAAGATTGAAAAAGGAAAATTAAGGAAATTAATAAATAGGTGTTTCTTTTCATGGTACCAAAGACGTTTAGAGGTAATTCATACTAATTCAAGATTAGATAAATTGTCTTTGGTGGTGCTTGTTGTATTTGGAATTACGTAGATCAAAATAATAAGTTCTTCGATATAGCTTAATTTTTGGTTTCTTATTCGGCAGTCTTTTTTTAATTTAAAGGACTTATGAATTGCTATAACTACTGCCTACTGTTAATCCTTGTAGGGGCCATGCTCTCTGCATGCCAAAATGGATCCTACACCCAATATGCAGCAGACAAAAGTCTGCCGGATCGGGTGGATTTCAACTTCCATATTAAGCCTATTCTTTCGGATCGATGTTTCGCCTGCCATGGACCGGATGAAGAAGCACGTTCTGCAGATTTGCGTCTGGATACCGAAGAAGGCGCCTTCACTGCATTAGGAGAAGTTGAAAAAAGATTTGCTATCAAAGCGGGTAATCTGGATGCCAGTGAAGTCTGGCACCGAATTATATCCAAAGATGAGGAATTCATCATGCCTCCCCCTGAATCCAATCTTAGCCTCAATAATCAGGAGATAGCCCTTATTGGAAAATGGATAGACCAGGGAGCCGAATGGAAGGAACATTGGTCCTTTATTCCTCCCAAAAAATCCAATTTCCCTTCTGTAAAAGAAGAGGGGAAAATCCAGAATGAGATCGATCAATTTGTACTAGCCCGCCTGGAACAGGAAGGAACTAGTTTCACAGATAAAGCATCAAAAGAAAGGCTGATGCGCAGGATCAGTTTTGGCTTAAGAGGGATTCCTCCACAAGTTGAAGAGCTTGAAGCCTTTAAAGCGGACGATTCTGAAGATGCTCTGGAGAAAGTTATAGATGAAATGTTGGCTTCGGAGGCTTATGGAGAAAGAATGGCCATTGACTGGTTGGATGTTGCTCGCTATGCAGATACCCATGGCTACCAGGCCGACAGAGAAAGGCGTATGTGGCCCTGGCGAGATTGGGTAATTAAGGCTTTCAACAACAACATGCCCTATGACGAATTTAGCCGCTGGCAACTAGCCGGAGATCTGATGCCTAATCCCAGCAGAGAGCAAATTCTGGCAACCGGATTTAATCGCAACCATATGCAGACTGAAGAAGGAGGAAGTGTAGAAGAGGAGTTTCGAGCTGAGTATGTGGCTGACAGAACCATCACTACCTCACGGGCCTTTCTCGGTCTCACGATGGAATGTGCCCGCTGCCATGATCATAAATACGATCCCATTTCTCAAAAGGAATTCTATCAACTCTTCAGTTTTTTCAATAGTGTGGATGAATCAGGACAAACTTCCTTTTTTACGGATGCAGTCCCTGTACCAGCATTAAAACTTACAGCTCAGAACACAGATAGCAAAGCTGCCGAAATACGTGCCAGTATAGAAAAAATGGAATCTCAAATTCCTCAAAGTGAGGAACGATTTAAGAACTGGTTAGCACGTTCAGGCAATATCAAGCCTAATTTAACTAAAGGGAAAGTGGGTGATTTTAGCTTTGACAGAATTAGCAATAAAAAACTGGCAAATGCTGCCAGGCCCCGCTTTGCAGCAAGCATTGTAGATGATCCCATTCTGGTTTCCGGGCATAAGAATAAAGGGCTTAAGCTAAGTGGAGAGAATGGGCTCTCTTTCAAAGATTTAGGAGTTTTTAGCCGGAGTGATCCATTCAGTCTATCTATTTGGGTCAAAGCAGAAGAGGAACTGGACAGAGCTGTAATAGTTCATAGAACCCAGGCAGTATTGGATGCAGGAAGCCGGGGCTATGAATTAATGATTGATCAGGGAAAAATCAGCCTGGCACTAACCCATATGTGGCCTCACAATGAAATTAGGAAACTCAGCAAAAAAGCATTTCCCATAAATGAATGGGTCCACCTGACTATGACTTATGATGGTTCTTCCCAGGCCAGAGGTCTATCTCTTTTTATCAATGGGGAAAAGACTGAAATGGACATAATTAAGGACAACCTGACTAAAGACATTCTATACGAAAGGGTAAAGGTCCATCTCGCTATTGGTTATAGGTTTAGGGGGAAGGGATTTAAGAATGGCATAGTCGATGAATTCAAGGTGTTTGATCGATGCCTAAGTCAATTGGAAGTCTCTGAACTGGCGGGCAAAAGATTGGCGAATCAACTTGCTGCAAAGAATATGGCGGAACTTTCCCCAAAGGAAAGAGAATTACTCAAAGAATTTTACCTGCGAAATATCGATGCCGACTTTCAGCAATGGGAAAAGGAAATCAGAAAGCTCAGAGATGAAGAAAGAAGTCTGATTGATACCGTTCCTGAAATCATGATTATGAAAGACCTGCCTCAGGCTCGTCCGACCTTTGTCCTCAACCGAGGAGCTTATGATCAACCAGGCGAAGAAGTATATGCAGGAACTCCTTCGAAAGTTCTGGCCTTTTCAGAAGAACTCCCTCCGAATAGATTGGGCCTTGCAGATTGGTTATTTGATGCAGAAAATCCCTTAACTGCACGAGTCATGGTCAATCGAATATGGCAAATGCATTTTGGCAAAGGTCTGGTCTCTACACCAGAAGATTTTGGCAACCAGGGAGCTTTACCCTCTCATCCGGAATTGCTGGACTTTCTGGCTGTTCGCTTTATAGAATCTGGTTGGGACATCAAAGCTTTGCATAAACTTATTCTGAGCTCTGCTACCTATCAACAAGATTCTTATGCATCTGCCGAATTAAGAGAGAAGGATCCTGATAATGTTCTTTTGGCAAGAGGACCTGCTTTCAGGTTGAGTGCAGAAATGTTACGAGATCAAGCCCTGGCGACCTCAGGCTTATTAGTGGAAAAAGTAGGAGGGCCAAGTGTAAAGCCTTACCAACCGGAGGGCCTCTGGAAAGAAAAATCCGGAAAAATATACCTGGCCGACAAAGGAGATGGTCTGTATAGAAAAAGCCTGTATACTTTTTGGAAACGAACATCTCCTCCGCCTAATATGATGACCTTCGATGCTACGGATCGAAATATCTGTATTGTAAAAAGGCAGTCGACCAGTACTCCTTTACAGGCACTCGTATTACTCAATGATGTGCAATTTGTAGAAGCATCTCGGAAGTTGGGGGAAAGGATGTTACATACCTCTGAAAAACCAGAGGAACAAATCAGGATGGCTTTCAGTCTGCTCACTTGTCGCCAGCCCAGCACGGAGGAAAGCCAGGTATTGAACGAAATGTATGCAGAACAATTGACAGAGTTCAAGGAAAGGCCTGAGGCAGCGCATGAACTCTTAAGTGAAGGTGATTCTTCCGTAGATGAGTCTCTTGACCCTTTACAACTGGCAACAGCTACTGTTATAGCAAATGCCATTATGAATTTTGATGAAAGTATAATGCTGAGATAATCCCATGAAAAAGAAAGATCAAATATATAATCCCGGCCTACTCATGAACCGTAGGCATTTTTTCTCAAAAATGAGTCTGGGTCTGGGAGGAGCGGCTTTAGCATCTCTTATGAATCCGGTTTCCATGTTCGCCAATTCAGGTATCAGTGGAAATGGAAAAGGAGGAATCCTAAGCAAACCCCATTTCTCTGCAAAAGTCAAAAGGATCATCTACCTCTTTCAAAGTGGTGGTCCTTCTCAAATGGATCTTTTCGACCACAAACCGCTTCTCAACAAAATGCATGGAGAAGAATTGCCAGATTCGGTAAGAAAAGGACAGAGACTTACGGGTATGTCGGTCAATCAATCCAGTTTCCCTCTGGCCGGTTCCTTCTTTCGGTTTAAAAGGCATGGCAAAAGTGGTGCATGGGTGAGTGAACTGATGCCTCATATCGCAGAGATTTCGGATGAACTTTGCTACATCCATTCTATGCATACAGAAGCCATCAACCATGATCCTGCTATTACTTTCTTTCAAACGGGATCTCAACAAGCAGGTCGTCCATCTATTGGTTCCTGGTTGAGTTATGGGCTAGGGAGCGATAATGAAAATCTTCCTTCCTTTTGTGTACTGGTGAGTAAAGATAAAGGTGGGCAGCCTTTATATTCTCGTTTGTGGGGAAATGGTTTTTTGCCTTCCCTTCATCAGGGAGTTCAATTTAGATCAGGAAAAGATCCGGTACTTTATCTTAATAATCCGGCTGGTGTGAGTGGAAAGAGCAGAAGGAAAATGCTCGACAAACTCATTGAATTGCATCAAATCCAGTTGGAAACCACTGGTGATCCTGAGCTCAATTCCAGGATAGCGCAATATGAAATGGCTTACAAGATGCAAAGTTCTGTTCCTGAAGTCATGGATGTTTCAGGTGAACCCGACCATATTTATGATCTCTATGGACCAGATTCAAATAATCCCGGCACCTATGCCGCCAATTGCCTGTTGGCGCGCAGGCTCATTGAAAGAGATGTAAAATTCGTGCAGCTTTATCACCAGGGATGGGACCATCATGGAAATCTTCCTCCAGGCATCCGCCACCAATCCAGAGAAACCGATCAGGCATCTGCAGCTCTCATTATCGATCTTAAACAAAGAGGTTTACTTGATGATACGCTTGTAGTTTGGGGCGGTGAATTTGGCAGGACCAATTATTCACAGGGAAAACTGACCAAAGACAATTATGGAAGAGATCATCATCCTCGTTGTTTTTCAATTTGGATGGCTGGTGGCGGAGTAAAAAAAGGAATCAGCTACGGAAAAACTGATGACTTTGGATATAATGTAATCGAAAATCCGGTCCATGTCCATGATTTTCAAGCTACCCTTTTACATTTATTGGGGATAGATCACGAACGACTTACTTTCAAACATCAGGGGCGCAGATATCGACTTACCGATGTTCATGGCCATGTCGTCAAAGATATCCTGACTTAGCTTTGAGCAGTTAATGGTCTTTTGTACCTTAAGATTTATTATAACTACTACTGAATCATGAGAATTAATTATTCCTATTCAATAAGCCTGCTAATTGGAGCAGCACTATTAAGTATTTCCTCCCTTTTTGCCTTTAGTCCTCCTCAAGAGATAAGGACGAGCGAAGATAATCCCTATCTAGGGCGCTGGGCACTTCATCTACCTGATGGAGCGGGTTGGTTGGAAGTCAGAGATGAAGGAGACTACCTCGATGCGGATATACTTTGGTACGGAGGAAGTGTGGTACCAGTCAACCACGTTTATAAACATGAAGGGAAACTCTTCCTCAATCAATTGGCCTGGAGAAGTGCTCAAAGAGAGAATGGGAGGAAGCACAGGCCCGTTTATCAAATGGTTTTGGAGGGAAGCGGAGATGAGTTGATTGGTAAAATGGTCCAGCCTGATCCTAATGGTCAGGGTGCAAAGACTACGGTATTCCTCGCAACTCGAATTCCCGACCTACCAGCAGCCCCCAATTTGGCAGAACTCAAATATGGAAAATCCATCAACTTACTGGACAATAACAGCACTGAAGGATGGCACTTGGTCGACCCTAATAGTAAGAGTGCCTGGTCTGTGGAGAAAGGCGTATTGATGAATAAGCCCGTTCAGCATAAAGGAGAAAAACATATCAACTATGGAAACCTTAGAACAAATGATACTTTTGAAGATTTCAATCTCAGCCTAAAAGTGAATGTTCCGGAAGGAAACAATAGCGGGATTTATTTACGAGGCATTTATGAGATTCAGGTGTTTGATAGCTATGGCAAAAAACGTGATAGCCACCATATGGGTGCCTTATATAGTAGGATCACTCCATCTGCTTCAGCCGAGAGAAAGCCAGGAAAATGGCAAGAACTTGATATAACCCTTTGCGACCGGCATTTGACAGTCATTTTAAATGGTACGAAGATTATCGACAATCAGGCCATCATGGGGGTTACAGGTGGAGCCCTTACTGCAGATGAGTTCTCTCCGGGACCCATTTATTTGCAAGGGGATCATGGAGAGGTCATGTATAAAGATATTGTACTTAAACCTATCCTCAAATAAGGCCAATGTACAAAGGCTTGTTATTCACAGGAGGTATTATCCTGATCTTCTTTTTATTCCTAAGCAATGCTTGCGGAACAGAAGATTCTGATACCCAAATCCAGGCACTACCGGAAGTCGTTGACTTCAATTGGCACATCCGTCCCATTCTTTCAGACAGATGCTATACCTGTCATGGTCCGGATGAGAAAGTCAGGGAAGCAAATTTACGTCTGGATACAGAAGAAGGAGCATTTGCAGCTTTAGAGGAAGGGGAAGGACGCTTTGCCCTGGTACCGGGAGATCCAGACAAAAGTTTATTGATCAGAAGGATAGAGAGTAGCAGTAGTGAAAGCATTATGCCTCCACCAGAATCAAATCTTAGCCTCAGCGAATATGAAATCAAATTATTGAGAAAATGGGTGGAGCAGGGAGCTAAATGGAAAACCCATTGGGCCTTCACTCCTCCTAAGAAAGCGGATTTAGCTGATCGAAAAGATTCCTGGGTTCAAAATGAAATCGACTATTTCAGTTTGAATAAAATGGAAGAACAAGGCTTTTCTCCCAATACAGCTGCCAGTCGAGCTAAACTATTGCGGAGGATGAGTTTCGATCTTACAGGCTTGCCTCCTTCCTGGGAGGACATACAGGCATTTGAGGAGGATGAGTCAGAAGATGCGATTGAGAAAAGGATTGATGCATTATTAGCTTCTCCGGCTTATGGAGAAAGGATGGCTTCGATCTGGTTGGACGCAGCTCGTTATGCGGACTCTCATGGCTATCAGGATGACAGACCCCGAACAATGTGGCCCTGGAGAGATTGGGTAATAGATGCCTTCAATCGCAATCTTCCTTATGACAGCTTTCTCATCAAACAAGTAGCTGGAGACCTGCTTCCAAATGCTGCCTATGAGGATAAACTGGCAACAGCCTTTAACCGAAACCATGCCATTACACAAGAAGGGGGAGTTGTCAATGAAGAATATGTAACCGAATATGTAGCGGATAGAACCCAGACTTTTTCTACGACATTTTTGGGACTCACCATGGAATGTGCTCGATGCCATGATCATAAATATGATCCCTTATCACAAAAGGACTACTACCAACTATTTGCATTTTTCAACACCATAGAGGAAAGAGGGCAAGTCAATTACTTTGATCTTTCGCCCAAACCTCATATAAAAATGCAGGATGCTGAATATGAAAAGAAACTTCGATATATCGATTCACTTACCGTAGCCTGGGAGGAAAAACAGGAACAAATCAAAATAGCAGGGAAAGAAGGGTTCAAAACCTGGAATATAGAAAAGGAATCCGATATAGGTAATATCGATAAAGAATTAAAGGCTCATTTCAAACTAGATACATACAATGAACTAAGTAGTCCAAATGAGCATGCTAATTTGCTTGCTAATATGAATACAGGCCTTATTGGCGAGGTGGCCAAGCCTGAAATTTTAGCAGGTAAATCAGGGAAAGCTTTGAAGTTTGATGGAGAGAATTTCCTGAATCTAGGGGACCTGGCTGATAAAGAATATTACGAACATTTCTCCTATGGAGCCTGGATAAAGCTGGATCAATATCCTGAGAAGGATGCAGCTATTTTAGTAAAGCGAAACGGAGAACAAAAAAGAGGAGGCCATCAATTACTGATCAGCCCCAAAGGAAAGCTCAAGCTTTCCTTGATTCACAATGCAAGAGACCAAAGAATAGATGTAGAAACTCAAGCTTCTGTAAAACGCGGCAGGTGGAACCATGTATTCATGAGTTATGCTGGCAGCGGAAAAGCAAATGCAGTTGATCTCTTTATAAATGGAAAGCTTCAGTCTAAAAAAGTACTCACTGACAAGCTTGGGAAAAAGAGCATTTTGAATGGAAATGATCTTCTGGCAGGAAACTGGACACATCGGAAAAGAAGCATAGGAAATTTGCAGGGATTTGTAGGGGGTATTATAGATGAGATTCGCGTATACGACAGAAGTCTGAGTCCCCTGGATGTGAAAATAATTGCAGAAAGTAGAGATAAGTCTTCCTATGATGAACTTTTCACTCACTACCTGAAAGAGAAAAACAAAGCCTATCAAAATGTTCAGCATAAACTGGATAGCCTTAGGCCCTTGCATGCGGAGCTTCCCTATATCATGGTCATGGAGGAAATGGACACAGCGAGAGCTACCCATGTGCTCAATAGGGGCGCTTATGATGCCCGGATGGAAAGGGTATATGCAAATACCCCTCATCAATTGCTTGAATTTTCTGAGGAGTATCCCAAAAACAGATTGGGACTGGCCCAATGGATGATCCATCCGGAGCATCCACTAACTGCAAGAGTTGCAGTCAATAGGGTTTGGCAAATGCTTTTTGGGCGGGGAATCGTGAATACTCCAGAGGATTTTGGGAGCCAGGGATCCTTACCTAGTCATCCGGAATTGCTGGATTGGTTGGCCGTGGATTTTAGGGAGAGTGGCTGGGATGTCAAAGCACTGATCAAAAAGATCGTCCTTTCAGCTACCTACCAGCAATCCTCAGACATAAGCAAAGAGAAAAGAGATCGAGATAAAGAAAACATCTACCTGGCAAGGGGGCCAATTAAAAGATTGAGTTCTGAAATGATCAGAGACAATGCCCTTGTGATTAGTGGATTGATGGACCAAAGCCTTGGAGGTCCCTGGGTTAAACCCTATCAACCTTCTGGTGTTTGGAAAGAATTGGCCAATCAAATCGGAGAAAATAAGTATCGAGCGAGTAAAGGTTCGGGGCTCTATCGGAGAAGTTTGTATTCCTATTGGAAAAGAACCATCCCTCCTCCCTCAATGTTGACCTTCGATGCTGCAGAGAGGACGGTCTGTGTAGTAAAAAGACAAAGCACAAGTACTCCCTTGCAATCTTTGGTACTCTTGAATGATCCTCAATATGTTGAGGCTTCTCGTTTGCTGGCAGCAAGGATGTTGGAAGAAAGCGAACTGGATGAACAGCTAAGCAAAGGCTTTCGCCTGGCGACTTCCCGAAATCCTGAACCAGATGAACTAAAGGTTCTTAAATCCTTGTATTTGAGTGAAAAGGATCGTTTCAAGTTAGAGACAGAAGCAGCTAACTCATTACTCGAAGTAGGCCAATACCAGCTTCTTCATGAAAAGGATCCTGCCGAGTATGCTGCCATGAGTATAGTCGCGAATACGATTCTCAACCTGGATGAAGCAAAAATGAAATCCTGAGCGCATGTCAAAGAAACCTATACATTATTCAAAGATAGAACATGAAGCTGCTATGCGAGTTAATCGTAGGCACTTTCTCTCAAAGCTTGGCATGGGAATAGGAGGAGCAGCATTAGCTTCCTTGTTGCCGGGATGTGGAAGTGGAATCAATAGCCAGGAAGACCTGACAGATTATCTGATTTCTCATTATGCTCCCAAAGCAAAACGGGTGATTTACCTTTTCCAGAGCGGGAGTCCTTCTCAGATAGAGCTTTTTGATTATAAGCCCTTGATGTATGAAATGCATGGGAAGGAATTGCCGGATTCAGTGAGGCAGGGGCAAAGACTAACCGGTATGACTGCTTACCAAAAGTCTTTCCCTCTAGTCAGTTCCATGTTCAAATTCAAACAACATGGAAAAAGTGGAGCCTGGATCAGCGATCTTTTACCCTATACAGCCAAGATTGCAGACGAGCTTTGCATCATTCGCTCCATGCATACAGAGGCCATCAATCATGATCCTGCCATTACCTTTTTCCAAACCGGCTCTCAACAACCCGGACGTCCCAGTATTGGTGCCTGGGTAAGCTATGGCCTTGGGAGCTTAAATAATAACCTGCCTACTTTTTGTGTGCTCCTGTCGAGGGGACTCATTCGCCCCCAACCGATCTACTCCAGACTATGGGGAAATGGTTTTTTAGCCTCTTTACATCAGGGCGTTCAATTCAGGTCCGGCAAAGCTCCGGTACTGTATATCAATAATCCTCCGGGAGTAAAGGATAAAGATCGTAGAAAGGCACTGGATCATCTGGCTCAATTGAATGAGATGCGCATGGAAGAAGTCGGAGATATGGAAATTCAATCTCGAATTTCTCAATACGAAATGGCCTATCGCATGCAAACCTCTGTACCAGAGACCATGGATATTTCTTCCGAACCCGATTACATCTTTGATATGTATGGCCCGGATTCCAGAAGGCCAGGTTCTTATGCAGCCAATTGCATTTTGGCCAGACGATTGATTGAAAGAGATGTGCGTTTTGTCCAATTGTACCATCAGGGATGGGATCAGCATGTAGATCTTCCCAAAGACATCCGGCTGCAGTGTAAGGATACTGATCAAGCCAGTGCGGCATTGGTAAGCGATCTCAAACAGAGAGGTTTGCTGGAAGATACCCTGGTTATTTGGGGAGGCGAGTTTGGTAGAACGATCTATTCACAAGGGAAATTAACCTCCGACAATTATGGTCGGGATCATCATCCCAGATGTTTCAGTATCTGGATGGCTGGTGGAGGAATAAAGCCAGGGGTTACATATGGTGAAACCGATGACTTTAGTTATAACATTGTAAAAGATCCGGTTCACGTCCATGATTTTCAAGCCACCTTGCTTCATTTGATGGGTATGGATCACGAAAAGCTCACCTACAAGCATCAGGGGCGAAGGTTTCGCCTGACCGATGTTCATGGAAAACTTGTTAAAGATATTTTGGCCTGATCCCCCGCATTTTGTAATATTCGAAAGGGATGAAAAACGCTGTCAACTACACAAGATCAGGATCAGGAAAGAAAGTACTCTTTCACCATGGTTTAGGTGCGGACCTATCACAGGCCCATCGATTTTTTCAAGGCTTTGAAGGCATTGATCTCATTTGTCCAGAAGCTTTGGGACATGGTCATTCCCTTTATTCCGAAAATTCTCCACCTTCTTTTCTCCAGTATTCAAATGATGTGCTAGAGGTGCTGGATAAAGAAAGCATTGATAACTGCATCTTTGGAGGCATCAGCATGGGATCGGGTATCTCTCTACATATCGCATTAACATTTCCGGAAAGAGTCGATGCCTTAATTCTCGTCAGACCCGCATGGTTGGATAAAGGAAGGCCTGCCAACCTGGAAATCTTATTGGATATTGCAGAGCTAATTGGTCATCCTGGCGGCAAGAGAAGTTTTGAAAATTCGGAAGCATTTTTGGCAATCAAAAATCAATTGCCCAAGGCAGCGACTTCTATTATGGGTCAGTTTTCTCGCGCACAAGGAAGCCATACTTCTGAAGTTCTGGATCATATGGTTAATGATAAACCCTTTGATCGCATGGCTGATCTAACTAGCATAGATATTCCCACTTTGATCATTGGAAATGATGATGACCCCCTTCACCCCTGGGAAATGGCTGAGGCAATCCATCAGGCAATCCCTGGTAGCAAATTGGAAAAAGTTGTTTCCAGATATATAGATGACCTCCAACACAAAAAAGAAGCACAGGCAGTTATTTCTGCCTTTTTAGATACCTTATAAACCCTCAAAAAATTAGCATATGAAAAGTTCCTGGAAGGATAGTGAAGCTCAAGCCCTCAACAATGATCTCTTAAAACTGAGGGTCTATACCTCAAGACTTCTGGGTTCAGATGAAGATCTGGTCCTGCATGGCGGAGGGAATACCTCTGTAAAAATCAAAGAGACTAACATATTCGGGGAGGAAGAAGAGATCCTTTATGTGAAAGGAAGTGGTTGGGATTTGGCAACTATTGAAGAAGCAGGCTTTGCACCGGTAAAACTGGATGCGCTATATAAATTGGCTGAATTGGATACGTTGACGGATACCCAAATGGTAAAATACCAGCGAATGGCCATGACCAATCCCTCAGCACCTAATCCTTCGGTAGAAACCATCCTGCATGGAATCATCCCTTATACCTTTGTTGATCACACCCATGCCGATGCGGTTGTAATCGTAACCAATACTGATAATGGAGAAGAACGCATCAAAGAGATTTATGGTGATAGTGTATTGATTGTGCCCTATGTCATGCCTGGCTTTATCCTTGCGAAAACCATCTACGAAATGACAAGAGGGATCGATTGGGAAAAACTGGAAGGTATGATCCTCTTAAATCATGGGGTTTTTACTTTCAACCATGACCCAAAGAAGGCCTATGAAAAAATGATCGAAATCGTCTCCAAAGCGGAAGACTATATCAAAGATCAAGGGATCGATCAGATTGAAGATAATGCAGCTACAAATATAAATCACCTGAAATTGGCCCAGGTCAGAAAAAGGGTTTCTGATATGGCGGGAAAAGCATTTCTCTCTCATTTGAATTCGAGCCCCGCTTCCACAGCTTTTAGCAATCTCAAGAATATCGATGATGTTTGTAGCAGGGGTCCATTGACTCCGGATCATATCATTCGTACCAAGCGAATCCCCATTGTGATTCATGATGACCATGAGAAAGACTTTGCTTCCTATGCTTCTGCTTATGAAAGCTATTATGGTGAATTCCAACAAGGGGAAACCATCCTTGATAAAGCGCCTAGATGGGGAGTTCTCCCGGGAATAGGTACGCTATCTTTTGGTCCCAGTACCAAGCACTACAAAATCATAGATGACATTACCCGCCATACAAAAAAGGCAATTTATCAGGGTGAGAATCTTGGGGGATGGGTGGCATTGCCTCAGAAAGATTTATTCGAAGTTGAATATTGGGAGCTTGAGCAGGCGAAATTGAAGAAAATGGGTCAGCCCAAAGCCATGCAAGGAAAAATTGCGATGGTAACCGGTGCCGCAAGTGGAATTGGGAAAGCATGTGTGGAAAGCCTATTGGATCAAGGTGCTGTTGTTGCTGCCCTGGATATAAATCCGGATGTTACAAGTGCATTCAATACACCCAATGTCATTGGTATCCCCTGTGATGTAACTGATAAAGCCGCAGTCAAAGCTGCTATTCACCAAACCGTCGAAAACTTTGGGGGCCTTGACTATCTAATCACCAATGCAGGTATATTTCCAAAGAGTGCAAAAATAGCCGATATGGAAGATAGCAATTGGGATAGGAGTATGGACCTCAATGTGAGTAGTCATAGACGCCTGATGACTCTCTGCATTCCTTATCTGGAATTGGGAATCGATCCAGCTATCGTAATTGTTGGCTCTAAAAATGTTCCTGCTCCCGGGCCTGGTGCCTCTGCCTATTCTGTAGCCAAAGCTGGCCTTACTCAATTGGGAAGAGTCGCAGCATTAGAACTTGGTTCCAAAGGAATTCGTGTAAACACCATTCATCCCAATGCCGTATTCGATACAGGCATTTGGACCGAAGAAGTACTCAAAACTCGCGCTGCCAATTATGGCCTCAGCGTGCAAGAATACAAAACCAATAATGTACTACAAGTAGAAGTTACCTCCCGGGACGTAGCCGACCTCGCTGTACTCATGCTAGGTAAAGCTTTCTCCAAAATTACCGGTTCTCAAGTTCCTATCGATGGTGGGAATGACAGAGTTATATAAACGTGCTGGTGTGTTGGAGTCAAATTATAAATAACGCCAATACTCCAACACACCAACACCATAATTTCTTTAACACCATAACACTCTAACACTCTAACACTTTAACACACTCTCCCTATGATAGTCCCACGTACCTCCCGTGAAGAAATAATGGCCAAGTTGAAAAAGAAGGTCGACAATAATATTCCCATATTCATTGCCAGTGCGGGCAGTGGATTGGTTGCGAGTCTACTGGAAAAGGCCGGTGCTGATTGTATCAATACATTTTCAGGTGCAAGATTGCGAGCCAATGGAATGGGAACCATGTCTATGCTTTGGCCCATCCTGGATTCAAATAAGCAAACCTTTGACTACACGCGCGAAGATATCATGCCTGCAATCAAGGGTGATGCTTTTATCTGCGCCTGTATAAATGCCAATGATCCCTTGAAGGACATGCGTTGGTTTTTGGAAGATTTGAAAAAAATCGGAGTTTTTTCAGTTTCTAATATCGGTCCCTCTATTAGCTATGTAGATAAGGATAGCGAAATATTTAAGGTACTGACCAAAAGTGGGATTACACTCGATAATGAGATCGAGATGCTGAAATTGGCCAAAGAAATGGAAATGGTTTCCGTAGGTCTGGCCTTCAATATGGAGGACAGCATTCGTATGGTTGAAGAATCGATGCCCGACATCTTTTGTTTTCATGCAGGTACAACCAAAGGAGGCTTGAAAGGATATGATTCTGGAGAAACAATTGAAGAAACGGCAGCCCGTACAGAAGAAGCAAATAAAGTATTGAGGAAGATAAAACCGGATATCATGTTGATTGCTCATGGAGCAGCTTTAGAAAATCCGGTAGACGCCCAATATATCCTGAATCATACCAGCTGTGATGGCATTTGGACGGGTTCTTCTACCGAAAGGATTCCGATTGAAAAAGCTGTATATTCTACTGCAAAGGAATTTGCTGATCTTAGATTCCCTGATAAAAAATAGATTATGTCCAAGACTATTGCACTACTCGTAACCCTGGATACCAAAGACCAGGAGGCTGGATTTTTGGTGGATGAAATTGAAGCCAGAGGCGACAAAGCTTTATTGATAGACATCGGGGTTGTGGGTACGCCAGGCATTGAAGCCACTATCAGCAGAGAGGAAGTTGTTAAAACCGGAGGAGGAGATTTATCCGAACTTTTGAAAGACCCGACTCGTGAGAAATCCAATCCCTTTGTAGTTCAGGGTTGTATCAATATTCTGAATTCCCGCATTGTAAAGGATGAAGTGCATGCCGTATTGGGACTCGGAGGAACTCAGGGAACTTCTACCTGTTGTAACATCATGCAGGCCCTCCCCTATGGTTTTCCCAAGATCATGGTTTCGACCATTGCATCCGGAGATACCAGTGGCTTCGTAGGCATCAAGGACATTACCATGATGCCATCGGTGAGCGACATCTTGAAACTCAATCCGTTTACCCGAAAGATACTCGCCAATGCCGCTGCAGCTGCTTGTGGAATGGCATCCGTTGAGACCAAATTTAAAATGGAGAAAGCGGATAAGCCCCTGATCGGCATGTCCAATTTGGGAGTCCTTACCAATGGTGCGATAGAGGCTATCAAATACATTGAATCCAAAGGTTATGAGGTCATCGTTTTCCATGCAGTGGGAAGTGGTGGACAGGCCATGGAACAGATGATGAAAGAAGGCATTATTGGAGCCGTTTTCGATTATGCTATGGGGGAAATTGCGGACGATGTCTGGAGCGTTCTTAGGGCTGGTGGTCCGGAGCGTCTGACAGTCGCGGGCAAACTAGGATTGCCACAGGTACTCTGTCCGGGAGGAGCTGAGCACTTAGGAATCCTGGTAGAACCCAATGTCGTACCGGATGAATTCAAAGACCATCAAATCGTATTTCATAGCCCCGTAGTCTTTGTTCCTCGACTCAATGAGGAAGAAATCGTTCGTGTAGCGAAAAGCATCGTAGAACGCCTTCAACATACCAAAGACAAAGCCTACTTCATGTTCCCCAAAAAGGGCGTAGGGCGATACTCCATACCAGGAGGTATATTGGAAGATCCCGCCTCTGACAAGGCCTTTTTCGATTATCTCAGAGACAATTTACCTAGCAATATTCAGGTGGTGGAAAGAGAAACTCATGCAGAAGATCCGGCATTTGTGAGAGAGGCCGTTGACTTGCTGATTGAGTTGATTGAGAAGGAATAAGGATTTGAGATATACCTATTTGAAAATTCCTATCATTTTCTTGCGCAAAGGTGGCAGTGATAATAAAAACAAAAAGAAATAGATAAATACAGAAATCAGGAATAGAAGTCTATGGTTTTGCCATAGCCAATTTATATAGGGTGGATTCAAAATATTCGCCCCATCTATTTCCACCCTTTCAGGTACAGCGTCCAGCTCTAGAGAGTATCCCTTCTCGCTAAGAAGCATTTTTGACAAGTTAAATTCTTTATCTCCGATGAGCGCAAGTTTTTCTCCTGAACTAAGCGTATGACTTTTATAGATTTCCTGATCCTGATTAAGAAAGAAGATTTTGCCCGAAATTATAGAAGAAACAGGAACATTTTCATTGGAATTTTCTCGTTTAAAAAAGTGAGGCTTACTTAACCCTATTTCTCCTGTATTCAATTGCACAGAATCCTCTGAATCATTTATATCAAAACTCAAACTAAAAGAGTTTGATGGCCATACGCTAATTTGTCTTCTGGCAGAAACTGCCGGACCAAATATGGTCAGGCTACTCAGCTCATCAATGAAACCGATATCTTCCTGGCTAGAAAAATCTATGTACTCCAATTCTAAATTGGCTGAATCCAGATAACTCATTACGATCTTTTCAGGATTATCCTGTTCAATCCCCACCTTAATTCTGGATGAAAATTTATCTGGATCAATTCTGCTGAAGTTAAGTTTACTCCCTTCAGAAATCTGCAAGCTTTCAAATAGTAATGAAGATCTAATTGGGGTAGAAATACCTTTCTCCCCCATGGATTCAAAACTCAACTCATTTTCCAGCTTTCTATTTATCACGTTTCCAGATCTATTAAAAGTAAATTTATCTGCCTCCAGGCTGATTTTTTCAAAATCTGTAAACCGGCAATAGGTTAATGGTATTCCCCGAAAATTATAAGTTCCCTCTTTCTGCTGAAAGGAAAATTGTTCCGCTTCAATTTCAGCTTTTATCCTGAGATTTTTCTTGGGAACGAAAGCAGAGAATGCTAGTCCAAGTATTGCCGCGAATAATAGTGATAGGCTTAAGAGTAAAGGTCCAAAGGATGCTTTCTTTTTAGTTTTTACAGCATGTATTTCACGAGAGTTAATGGAGGGATTCTGAGTCTCTGGAAGCGATTTCATACTCACTTTCCCAAGATCCATGGATTTGGGGTAAAAAATGAATTGGCCTCCTTTATCACCCGTATTCTGAATGGGCCTTCCTATGGGTTTCTGTTTCCCATTATGTATAGTAGAACGGGTAACTTTATCTACCAGGGAAAGGACAGAGATGCCTTCATCTGCATAACGGTCGAGGGTGTCCAGGAGTTGAACCGCAAAAGGACTATGTCCTCCTACTTTTCCATCAGGCACAACTTCATTCCTTCCAGAAGCCAATATCCAGCGACTGGGATCTTTTTCACGGGGATCATGGCCATTTGAATCACGGGTGTTTTCAACCAGAACCGCCCCAGAATAGCAGGAGTCAACAATCATGAAGGTATGCTGGCTTTCGATTTTAGCCAGCGCACTGATTATATCTTTATACGAAAAATAGCCTCTATTGTCTTCATATTGAGCATCTACCGGAATCCAATATCCATCTCCATAAAATTCATCATAGTGGCCATGGCCACTAAAATAGATCAATAGATTGTCCCCTTTTTTTATTTTTTTGTGTAAACTCCTTAATCCCTGATCAATACGAGAATAAGTAGCCTCATTGTCAAAAAGACAAAGAGCGTATTCCTCAGAAAAATGATACTTATCGATTAAGAGTTTCTTAAATGCTTTTGCATCCCGAACGGCATTCTGGAGCTTGCCAACATGCATATAGTCATCAATCCCAATGATTAGCAAATAATTATTGCCACGGGGGATTTTTAGTCCTCCGTCCTTATACTTGATTTCAAAAGCTCTTGATTCTGATTCCGGCATCTGGCAAAAGTTCAGCAAGCAGATTTACTGAACACTAAATTTTATTTATTCAATTATATGATGATAGAAGCTAAAAGCATAGGTCATAACTTCTTCTTTTGACTCACTTTTTTCTGAATTATTTCTTTCCAGGCTGGTGAAATTTAATTCCATAGTATACCAACCACTTTGGGGAAGTAATTTTTTCATAATATAAATAGCAAATGGACTTGAACCATCTTTTGATGAAAGTTTTCGCTCCTGAATTAGGGTGCCTGCTCTCCTCCCTTTGCCTTGATAAAGTTTCCAACTTCCTTTTTCTGCAGAGGTGCCCAATACAAAATGAGCCACATAAAATGGTTTAAAGGAATCTTTATCTGATTTTTCTGCTATGCCTAAATAGGCAGGACTTATTATTTTCTCGTTAGGCTTTCCCAGATTAACCAAGAGTCCCAGATTCTTTCTATTGATCTCCAGGCTTTTTAGTAAATAATCCACTGGCCATCCTGAAAAAGTATTCCATCCATTTCTGGAGGAACTATTCTTATCTTCCATCCAATAAAACTGACGTACATCTATTTCCTTGGCAACTAACTTATATTGACCACTATCGGGATTATAGAAATGTACTTCCAGTCTTTGATCTTCCCCAAATACATAATGATCTCCCGGTGAAAAAAAAGACAAGAGATCTATGGCAAGATTACCTATGTCTCTATCAAAATATTCTCCTTCAAATCGATTTCCTCGATCATTTTTATCCTGCCATTCTTTAGATCGCTGGGCTATTCCACTAAAAAACAAAAGGCAAAGAAAAAGAGAAATTACATAAAGCTTTTTTAACATCGGTATAGATAATATTTCGGGCTAAGAGAATAAAGATTCCAGATCGTAAATCCCTAAGGTAGCATTATTGATATATCATTAGTAAATCCACCAAAAACATCAATAGAAAAATCATAGGTTCCTGGAGGTATATCAGATTTTTTTATTTTAAGGACGATTTCATTATATGAATTCCAAATTAATTCATCAATTTCAGCAGGATTGCTTCCAAAACTTGGAATACTTATCGTATTTCCTCCACTTGTGAACTCATAAAAACCAGATTCCGAATATATGGGAAAAAGGGGATCAAATTCACGTCTTAGAAAATACTTACCCCTTATGGTAAGAATATATTGAGTACTATTTGAAGCAACAGCTACATTGGTCAGAATTCCAGGGAAGACCAATTCTACTTGCTTGCCACTATTGAGAGGCGTGTAAACCATATTGGGGATAAATCCCTGGTAATCATTATAATAAACGGAATCTCCCATATACACGCTATTTTGCTTTCCAATATAAATCTGGTTATTGATGACCAAACGGCTTGTATCACCAAATTCAGAGAAAAACCCTACTGTATCATTATTATTGTCCTCATCTACTATTACATAAAATCCATCAGCATTTGGACTATTGAAAACAATATCGCCTGCCAGAGCGAATCGGCCTTCCCTCACACTATCCGGTCCATTCGGTCCAGGGCCATATGCGACTATCCAACCATTTTGAAAGGATCCCATGGATACTCCAGGAGGCGGTGTCGGGAGAATTACGGGTGAACCAGGTGCACTTACAGCTGGTAAATTAGCATTGATATTGTATGCGAAAGGACTACTAAAGCTTCCATTTACGCCTGTCCTAATATCAAGATTTCCAAGGCCTACTCCATCCGGTATATTTCCTCCCAAACAATTACAAGCGGCTGAATATTGAAAGCCTGTGTTTACCGTAAGGTTTCCAAATTTCAATTCATTAACCTGATCCAGATTCTCTCCATAAATCAAAATAGGATAGTTGGGCGCATTGTTGGAAGGCTGGACAGCACTAATCTTGCTCAATGATTGCAAGAAAATGGAATCGCTTACTTCTCCGTAGGGTGTAAGAATCCTTACAACGCCCGTAATGGCATCAATCGGAACTCTCACATCAATCTTGGTATTTGTTCTTCCTGTTATAACTCCTTCTGTTGCACCGGTAGAGGAAAAGAATACTTTAACAGGATTATTGATAGAAGGGATGAAATTTTCGCCCTGAATTTCAATTATAGCTCCATTGTTGACAGAATTTCCGCCATTTATTAAAGCAATAGAAGGAGGAGGAACAAAATCAAAACTCAAGGTATCAGAATTATCCCCATCAATTTCGGCCCAGACTTCTACCTTTCCTAGCTGAAAATTAGCTTGCGGAAGATTAGCAGAAATCAAATCCGGACTAGCTGTCACTATATTACCATTTGCCCTTACTCCTCCTTGTTGAAAAACAATATTTTGGTTTGCACCATCAAGATTTACCCCATTTATACTTAAGAGTGTGTTTTGAGCTGCAGAATCAGGACTTATTGAACTTATACTAGGCAAACCCAATGGAATAATGGTAAAAGAGAAACCCGAAGAAATCAGTTCATTAACTTTTACTTTCACTTCTCCCGTAATCGCATCTGCGGGAACAATCGTAGAAATCTTTTGAGGAGTACGAGACACTATTTCCGCTTGTTTATTATCCGAAAATATGATCTCCACTACATCTGCTGCTGCTCCAAAATTCTGCCCATTGATTTCGACGGTATCCCCGATTGAGGCTGTAGAAGGTGCTATACTTCCGATCAATGGGTTTTCCGGACGTACTACTACAATAGAAAATTCATTTGTCTCTACTCCATCTACAATCAATTTGACACTTCCATTTTCGGCATCTACAGGTACAATCACCTTAACAAGAGTATCTGATTTTTCCAGGACATCCGTTTCAATTGAAGGAGTAAAAATCACTTTTAGTTCATTACCCAAAAGGCTTTCTCCAAAAATCTTAATGGTATCCAGAGGCGCAGTAACCGAAGGAATAATTGATTGGATAATAGGAGCTGTAGGACTTGATCTTACAGAAAAGGGTCTTGAATCTGATCGGCCATCGACCGTAATGATCAATTCTCCAGAGCTTGTTGTCAATCCTTCAGGAACAGTAAATAATAGACAACCTTGAGCATCATAGGTGAAATTGTTAATACGTTGTCCCAGGAGTTCGATGAGTAAGCCTGAATTTTGCAGATGCTCTCCACAAACCTTCACACTATCTCCAGGCATTCCTATCTCAAGATTTACGGAGTTAATAATTGGTCTGGGATTGATTACTTTCAGATTCAAGGTATTGGACTTGCCTGAAACGGATTCTACATACACAAGGTGATCTCCCAGTTCCAAAGATTCAGGGATAATGAAAAAAATCTCCTCTTCCGGAGTCTGGCCCGGAGAAAAATTAAGCTCTTCCCCATCCAAAATCACAGAAGTAGTGTGATGCATGAATTCCCCCCAAATAATAACAACTTCTCCTACTGAACCTTCTGTTGGATCAAGTCGATCAAGTCTTGGTGCTGAGATTTCTGGAGGCGCACATTGGGTGATTAAGAGGAGTAATCCAAGTAAACCCAGAACAATAGATATATTAAATTTAGAAAGCATGTTTTTCGATTTTGAGGTTGACTATTGATTAGAAAATCTCACACTAAAGGTCAGTGAGTTTGCTGCTCCTCCAAATTCGGCATCTAATATTCCCTGATAACTGGCAAAGAAGCTAAGCCTTTGCGAGAATATAAATTGAATGCCTCCGCCTGCATGTGTTCCTGCCCTTCGTCGATATCGGTTTCCATCTTCAAACCAGGGAACTTCCGAAAACTCGGGGATATAATTCAGGCTTCCGTATAGAACCCAACGGGAGGTGGCAATAAATCCTAGATAAAGACTGGCTGGGGTGGTAATGGGTCTTTTTGAACTAGTCCTCCCGGCTATGCTTACTGCAGGTGAAAAAATCGCACCTACCTCAGCTTGCAGTAAAAAACTATAGCCCAGACGTTGGCTGAAAACCATTTGGTTTACAATACTTAGGGTATCCACAAACTTCACTTTTGATTCTACCAAAGGGATCAAAAGTTTATGCTGGAGAAACAGACTGCTACTTTTAGAAAAAAGTTTGGGAAAAGGTTCCCACCTGACTCTCGGGCCAAGGTTAGCATGTGGTCCAATTTCAAATGGATTTTGGCGGGTATTCTTAAGAGAAGTTTCTATATAGGAATAGCCCAGATCAATGCCAAGATTTACATTGCTTTCATCTGACAAGCCAAAGGTCAATTGCATTTGGCCTTGTTGAGTCCGCTGTTCGAAGTTGGTTAAATTATAGGGAGCGTCTTGCCTGTATACTTCTGGAAAACGCTGGACATTATAAAAGAAGTTTAATTCAAATTCGCTTGCGCCTAAGATGACAGGATTCAAGCCAGGGCTTGCAATTTTGGGGAATCCCTTATCTTTTTGAGCATGCATTTGTCCTATTCCTATTGACAAGAGTGTCAAAAGGAGACAAATTCCTGTTTTGGAATTTTTATTCATAGCGCGTTATGTTGAGAAAGGAGATTTCGAGACTATGCTCTTACGTCCATTCAGTATTCAAAGATTATTTAGCTCTTCCCGCTCAAATTGCAGGAATTATTTCTTAGGTCTTTTAAGGGTTTTCCGTATAAATCATCTTGGGTATTCCCTTATTTTTTATCTAGGCTTGCCAAAATTCGCACTTGTTCTTTCTCAACAGAATCCAGATGGTTTTCAATCTTTCCAGTCAATTCATCCAAGCGTGTTTTAAGCATTTTTTTCTTAGATCTATTTCCAAAAGGCGCATCCAGATAATCGCTTATTTCAATAAGCAATTTGTTTGCATTCACCATCTCCAGCTTATGAAAATTATCCAGTAGATTTATTAAGAGCAATTTCACATCTGACTCAGCTCGTTCGTCAGGCCATGCATTTCTCACATTCAACAAAATAGTTTCTCTATTGGCATTTAGGCGTGCATAAGCTTCGCCATATTCTTTGATGACATAATCTGCTTGTGCAGTTGCTTTTTTTCCATAAAAAATTCGATCCTGGTTATTTGAGAAGAAGTCTCCTACATCCCTCAGTTTGCTCACATAATCATTCACATGACTACTGATAAGTTCCAAAGACTTTAGCTGCAGGGAATCATTGGCCACACATGATTTTTCGGATGCTGCAGAGAAATATGAAAAGCAGGAAGAGGGAAATTTTCTTACTACCGTTTGGGAAGAAATCGCTCGCGCTTCAATGCTCCCATCTTCATAGAGTAATCCAATCCATTGCCCACATTCATTCCAAATTGGAGAACCAGAAAATCCTGGCCCTATTCCCTCGCTACTAAGAGTCATGATTCCATCATCTTCCCCCAATTTCGGCAGGATGATTGAGTTCCGTTGATTCAAATACCAACTCCTAACTCCCGGATGACCAATAATGGTTAAATTATGATCCTTGTATTCTTTAGTAACATAAGCCAGTGCAACAGTATATTTTCCATCGGATTCATGGCTAAATACCTCCAATTCTTCTTCGGACAGAAGAATCGCCAGAATTGCCATATCATACACATCATCAAGATGTATAAGATCAGCTTTTTTAAGGGGTAAATCAGGATTAAAAAAACCTATCTGAATAGCTTCATGGGTATAAGAGTTATCCCGATCATGAACCACGTGCAGAGCTGTCAGAACAAATAAGGTATCCTGATTGATTCCTATCAACAATCCAGTCCCGATCTCCTGGCCCAGCATTCCTTCTGAGCTGATACGTACGATTTTATCATCCAAAGAATTCTGAGAATAAGAATCTGTTATATAGGAAAGCAACAATGCAATGAAAACGAATGTCTTCAGATATGAAAATATTGCTTTAGGGCTCATCAAATTTTCTTAAGATAGATGATACAAACTAGCAATAAGTTCTTATCTGTCCAAATTGTTTTAAAATAGGATAATTTAAATTATGGAAATATCAATTTTGCCTCAAGTACAAGAAATTGACAAAATTCCTTGCTCTTCTTTTAAGTAAGAAAAGGGATCAATCCTTTTTAATAAAGATCGAAGTTTTGATGTAGTCGGGAGTATAGAGATGTAGATAATAGATCCCAGATTTCCACCCATTAAGTTGAATCTCTTTTTGAATCCTAGCCGGATTCAGAGAAATTTTCTTGGACATCCATACTTTTCTGCCTTGTGAATCATAAATTGTAAGAAGGCCTTCCGAAAAACCCTGGGAAGCCCAGCTAATAATAATCATGTCATCTGCAGGATTCGGATAAAGCTTAAAGAAATCCTCTTGTCCTTCCCCTAGTCCCACACTCATCACTGCTTCCACTTCAAAAGAATCCAAAGTCGCATTGCCAAAAGGGGAAGCATAACGCAGCCAATATTCGGTACTATCCGCTAACCCACTAAATTCTCCAAAGCCAGAAAAGCAGCTGATTTCATTTCCTCCACAGCTATCCCAAAGCGAGAAGTTATGTGCATTATTTCCGTCTCGAATAAAGACTTTGCCATCGAAAGGCATACTAAATCGATACCATAAATCTTGCTGACTGAAGCTTGAATCTTCGCAAGAGGAAATTAGACTTTGTGAAGCCTCTCTTGTATCAGTCAGGATGTATTGGGCAGAATCAGGACGCTCAATTTCTATTGCATTTTCACAAAGATCATGAGGCAGATTGATAAAGGCCTGTACGAAAAAATCATCTACATTGGCCATTTGTCGAGTAGTAGCATATCGCAAGAAGTAAACCTGGCCAGAACTGAGATTGTAAAAGACTCCATTGCCGGCAAAACACGCGACTTCATTTCCCCCACAGCTATCAAAAAGAGCCAGCTTATTTACGCCAAAAACTCCACTCACTTTAAGCAAGCCATCAAAAGGCATAGTAAAGCGATACCAAAGGTCCAGGTTTTCATCTGTATCCGTTTCACAAGAACTGTCCAGGCTTTCACTAGCCGCTCGGGTATCCAGAGAAATGATTTGTTCCTGATCAATATCCGGAATCAAAAAAGCATCTATGCATTCATCATTGAGACCAGTTGGTACGGCTTGAAGGGTAATTTGGTCGAAATTGGATTGCTGAGAAATGGCTGAATAACGCAAGAGATAGCGCTGGCCCGAAGTCAGGTTTTCAAAGAAAGCTCCTGATTGAGAGCACTCCAGTTCATTTCCTCCGCAAGCATCGAATAGAGCAAGCCTGTTTACCCCAAAAACTCCAGTGATTTTTATGTTTCCAAAGAAAGGCATCACAAATTCATACCAAAGATCGAGGTTCTCTTCAGAAGCAGTTTCACAAGATGCATCTAGGCTTTCGCTTGCAGAGCGTGTATCTAGTGAGATCGTTATTCCCAGTTCCAGGCTGTCTATAAAAGTGGCGTTTGTGCATTCATCGTTGCTTGCTGTAGGTGCGGCTAGAATATTTATCTGGTCATTGATTGCCTGGCTTCTAAGGGAAGAATAACGAATGAGATATACTTGTCCTGAATCAAGGCCTTGCCAAAAGGAGAGTCCCGTATTGCAAGCCAGTTCATTCCCGCCGCATCCATCATAAAGCGTAAGTCGGTTTACTCCAAAGACTCCAGTAATTTTAACATTTCCATCAAAAGGCATTTCAAATTCATACCAAAGATCAAGGTATTCAAATCGGGAAGATTCACAAGAGGCATTTAAGCTTTCACTGGCACCCCGGTTGTCCAAATCCAGATTGATGGGAGAACTAAGATCGCCCAAAGAAATCGCTCCCGAACAAGAATCATTGGGCGGAGGGGCAAAGGCCTGTAAACTTAAATTGCTCGTTCCGGCGCTGCTACTATTTGAAGCGAATCTCAGGAAATAGGTCTGATTTGCGTTGAGATCCAGAAAGAAACCTGTACTGGAAAAACAGCTGATTTCATTCCCCCCACAAGCATCAAAGAGGGCTAGTTTATGGCTACCTGATGAACCCGATACTTTCACATTCCCATCGTAAGGCATGTCAAAGCGATACCAAATATCAAAATTGTCCTGATTAGCAGGATCGCAGCCAATTTCCAGGCTTTCAGATGCGCCCCGATTATCAACCTGAATATTCTGTTTTTGAGAGATATCGGCTATGGCGATTGCAGCTGAACACTCGTCATTGGAAGGAGGGCGAAAAGCCTGAATAAAAAGGGTATTATTTCCACTAAACTGAGATGCAGTTCCATACCTCAGCAAATAGGTATTTCCTCCAATTAGGCCTTTTATAAATCCATTAGCAGCCATACAGCTCAATTCCTGGCCACCGCAACTTTCATATAAAGAAGTTTTATTGACTGTTGATAAACCCGTGAGCCTGATCTGGCCGTCAAAGGGCATAACAAAGCTGTACCAAAGGTCCCAATTGACATTGCTTGAGTCTTCACAAGAAGCTATAAGACTTTGGGTGGTACTGTTAAAAGCAATGGAAACACTTTGTCGATTTTGAATAGAATCGATGAGAATGGCATTGCTGCAAAGGTCATTGGAGTTTTGGGCGAAGCTGTTATTTATCAAAAATACAGCCAGCAGCCCTATAGTCATCAGGCATTTCATAAACGAAGCATTTGGTATTCTTCGTAAATGAAAGGCTCTTTTCGAATAAAGACATCACCCCATAGGGTGAGAAGACTTATTCTTCCAGGGACCTATTCAAATACGCCCAGGGATTCATTTCTACTGGAAGGACATTTTTTTCAGCAATCTGTCTATTTTCATCTCCTTCAATCTCTATTTCATGCAATTCAATGTTTTCAAATTCATAGGGAAGGTGATGGAAGGAATTCTTGTAGATTCTCTGGAATAAATCGCTCTCTCTGGCATGCGTCAAATATTCGATCAGGAATTCAAGATTAAAAATGGTGGCATAAGGTTGTTCGACATCTGAAGTCAGCAAATACTTTTCCTCTGAATCTATGCAAAAATTGAGGGGACGATTTTTTGTCCCTTCCAATTCAATTCTTGTAAGAATTCGTTGAGCTTTCAAATCATAAAAAATGATTTCGGGTGTGTTATCAAAACAAGTGGAAAAAATCAGAAATCTTTTATTCTTGCAAAGGTGCATGCCCGATGATTGCCTGACTTTATAGGGAAATTTTTCTTTTGCTCCTGAGACTAAATCCATGTGTATCAGCTGCTCAGGTGTAAGAACAATTAAAATATTTCCGTCAAAAAAGAGATCTAAAATTTGTTTATGGGCAATTTGGATCTTTCGCCTTTTCCGTACTTTTTTCCATCGCCCAGTCTGGGGAATAGCGGGTATATCCCAGATAAAAATCTGGCCATTATCCCAGGCGGCAGCAAGTTTTTGGCTTTGAGGGTCGAAACTTACTCCCAGTAATTTTTTCCCTCGAGGCCCATCCAGGTTCATCCATTTTTTTGTTGGGATATGCCATAGCCGAATGTTGCTTCCTTTCCAATCTGCAGCCAGCAATTCACCATTTTCATGCAGGCCTATATGGAGGGAGTCCTCTGGCAAGTCACATGTTAACAGGATATCTTCCTCCTTCTTTTTTGTATCCCAAATCTGTAAAATTGCTGAATGCTCACTTCCATTATTAGATAAGGAAGGAAATATTGAAGGAGCACTAAATATTGCTGCAGCTATCCCATTATCCGACAATGCAAATGCAGGAATAAAACTCCCTTTATATTTCTCATCGGGAAGGCTAAGTTTCCCTATTTTTTCTTGCTGAAAGAAGTCCCAGATGATGATTCCTTCGTTACCAGCTGTAATGAAAGTCGAACTATCCCTGGACAATGCCATGCGATTCGGACTTTCTCCCAGTTCAAATTTGTTAAATTCCTCCCCATCACCCATCCTCCAAATATTCAATTCTCCTAAAGTGGAAAAGGTAAACAAACGCTGGCTATCTTCATGAAATCCAAGTTTATCAATGTAGCCACCTTCTGATTTGCACTCGATTTCTACCAGAAATTTAGAAATGCCATCCTGCAATTCATATACATTTACCCAGTCCAAATCTCCTTCTTTTTCTGCCCGATAAGCGAAATATCGATCATCAGGTGAAAACACAAGTTCTAAAATGCTCCCATGGTCCTCCCATTTTTGTTGACTAGAACTTGCCCTTTCCATAGAAAATAACTTCAAGAAATTTACCTGAATATCATTTGGATCTCCAATTTGGAGAGCTATGTACTTCCCCCTACTGCTGATAACTGCCTCTTTTATTTTATACGTAGATTTGGTAGTTCCCTCTACTCCGTCAATGATAATATCTTCCTGAAAGTCCAGATCAAGTTTATACGGAGGATAGAGAATCCGTTCATATTCTATTTGTCTGCTATCTTCATTCCATAAGTGGTACAAATACAATTGTCCTTCTGAATCCAGCAAGAGTAGTATTTTTCCATCCCGAGAGAACTTAAGTTGTTTAACTTCCAGGCCTATACCATTTTCATCAAAACTTTGAATCGGTATTACAGGTCCATTAAGTTCCTTGATAAATATTTCTTGAGTAGTCCCAAAAATGACCAGATCCAGTTCCGGGTGATGAAGAATGATCAGACTCTTTTCCAGCCAAAATCGATCATTTGGATTGTTGATGTCGATCGAGAAGCTTTCCAGATACTCTGCAGAATATGTGTCCATAAAAACCAGTTGGATTCTATGATCATTTTCAATTCTGATAAATGCCATCTTCGCCAGGTCCAATGAACAGGAGGCTTTCTGAGCACTCCATTTCCAGTTACCCATATCCTCTGGCCTCAAAAAGGTTCGGATTTCTCCACTCTTTACATCAATTTTTCCATAATTAAATCCCTCTCCACTATTCTCTTTAAAGGCAATAGAAGAACAGTCCGCAGAGAATTCTCTCAACCAAAATCTATTCTCTTTGAGAAAAGCTGGCGATTTCCAAAGTCTTCGAAACGGACCAGCGCTTAAATTTGAGGAAGCAATTCTCGAAAGTGTAGTAGGAAGGGATTTATGAGAAGGAAATTCCTGATTTAAAGCATGTAATCCATATAGCCAGGCTTTTTCATAAAAAGCAGAATTATGATTATTAAGCAATTCTATTTCCTCTACCATCCGAGTAGCCTGAACCTCAAATGCCAGGGCAAGGTTGTATTTGCTTTGGCCTATAGCACGTTGAACTTCTTGCTTGTGTTCTTTGATTTTTCTTTCGCTTTCCTCCAGCAATCGATTTTCCCAAAAGGTCCTTTTCCTCATCCCATGCTCCCCAGCCTTGATGGTTTGGATCTCATATTCACTCAGGTAAATTTGGGGAAGTTTCTCTTCGAAATCAGATTTGAGAAAAGGTAAAAGACTATGCCAGAAGTCATTGAATTCTCGTTCGTTCTTAATTATAGTTTTCCGAATACTTTCTCTTAAGAGGTCATAATTCCTGTTTTTCTCAAAAAAGACATCTTTTAGCATTTTCAATCCCTCTAATTCTTCTCTCCTTTCAGCTGGGAACCAATATTGAATATTCCTCATTTTTCCGTAGAGGATTCTTCTTGCTCTTTGGCCAGGATAGTCAGATTCCTCATTTACTCTCCTAACAATAGGTGCCAAGGTATCATGAGCCAAAAGGGTTACATGATTGTTGCCGGACTGAACTTCCAGGCCGACAAGGAGGAAGCATCTTTGTAACTCAAGAAGGGCTTTAACGATTTCATCATGGTCCTGGCAAAAGAGGTCTTCTAAGAGATAACTTTGATAACTGGTCGCTGTTCCCAGTCGGGTTGTATGTAAGTTAAGAACCTCGTAAAGCCATCCATTTTCCACCAAATCAACAAAGCCTTTTCTTTTAAATATTTCTACCTGTGAATGGAAAAAATCTTCCATCGTAGTGCTTATCCCGCTTTGGTAGAACTCATCCTTAATGAGAAGTAATTCTCTAAGGTCAGGTTTTGGATTTGCGGCATATTGATCCCAAAGTTTCCGCATGATTATTTGTAGCATTGGAGCCACACTGGCATCCGAATCCGCCAGGATATCAAGGGCTATTTTGTCGGGAAGTTCTTCTTCATATTCAATTTTGTAATGTTTCTTTAGGCTCGGGTTAGTTTGAACTCCTTTAATTGCTCCGACGATACCTTTCTTTTCCAGGGTATTTAAATGAAAATCCACAAAGGGGATATGTTTTTCATTAAAGATTTCGCGGATATCACTGAAATATTCTTTTCGAAATGAAAAGATTACTTTTCCGTCTATCCCCTGCTCCTCAAGAGAAATGAATTGCTTAGTAGCTTCAAGAAATAAATCCAGTTCTGCTTCCTCAATAAAGTTAGAGCTGCCTGCGGTGGGACGAGTGAAAATTTCTTCGACCTGATCTATAATAAGTAAGACAGGTTTTTGGGTTAATTTTTCGAGCTGACTCCAGTTTTCTAAAATCTTTTTTCCAAGCTCTAAAGCTTCTTCCCATTCCAGCATCTCCCTTATGCCCTCTTTTTCCATATCCAACGATTTTCCAAATCCCTGAAACATTCCATCCAGGGGTCCGGCACTTTCCTCTTCTCCAGATAGATTAAATCTCTGATCTAAAGCTTCAATATTTTCCAATACAGATTTCATCTCATTACTCTGCTCAGACCCTTTTGCAACTTTTTCATCCGCATCCGGAAGTTGCTCGAGGATGGCATCCATGAGACTTTGAAGCAAGCCTTTTTCCTGGTTTCGTCTGAAATAAATCGGATAATAATGTTTCATGCGAGGGATCAATCCAGCGAAAAGGAGTGAGGACTTACCTACCCCGGATTTTCCGTGCATCAGAATAACCCGATTGTCTTCCATGATGGTATTATGCAGGTTTCTGATCTCTGCTCCTCTTCCGAAAAATATAGCTGCATCCTTCTCCCGGAAATAATTCAAGCCTGTATAAGGGCTGGAAGGCAGGTTCGCATAGTATTTATTGGGAAGGGGTAAATTGTGTAAAGGGTTTTGGGAAGCTTCTGGTAAATTCCAGCCTTTGAGTCCCTGATGATCAGCCCCTTTTCCAAATCTAATTTGCCAGGGGAATTGATCAGGCAATTCGCTTTCCCGATTAAAAATTACTGGGCGATAACTGGAATTGATATCATCCTTGAAATATGATCGAATCTGTGCCTCCGCTATATTCCAGGATCGAAGTATCGAATTCCCTTGTCCCAGGCCCTTATAAAATCGCTCGGATAAATCCTTGGCCATGGAATCCTGTATGGATTTGGTTGTACCGAGAACCGCAGGAACTCCTACCTCTAAAAAACCTTCCGTGATTCTCTGGGAAGAACATCCATTGAGGAATACAAACTTAAGCATGCCTTGTTTGCTTTGTTCTTTGAAAAGAGAAATCAATCCTTGCGAATAAGCACGTCTGTTATCTCCACCTCCTTGTTTAGATTCCAGCAATAATGCATCATCGCCCGCATGACCTGCATAATGAAAAACAGCTATCCGGCTCTTGCCATGTTTATCCTTGTATTTTTTATCCTCAAAGGAATCGATGATTGAATCGATACTTGCTTCTGGCAGGATCACTATTTCACATAAATCCGTTGTATATTCATTCTTTATATCTTCTTCCTTCAAGTCTTCTTCACGGAGTTTAGTTACAAGAGCCTTAACAAGCGCTATTTTTTCCTGATGGATCTTCAAAGGGTTTTGGGCCGCATTTGCAAAGGCCAACAAAAGTATTGGCTTTCCAGAGGGTGCATTCATTGCCGGGGTTTGGGAACTCATAGAAATGAGGGTTTACCATACCATAATTCACAATGGTATAATGTTTTGTTTTACGTATTAGAAATTACTAAAATTTATCCCAAAAGCTAGTGGAATGAAAAGGGAAAATTCCTTGATCTATTTATAAAGAGAAAAGCTATTTGGTCTCCATCAAATCTATGCCATCCCAATTTTCAGGAATTCCTTCCTTCAGGTTCATCATGGCTTTATCCAACAAATGTTTAGCTCCCATATCTTCGGGATTGACAGAAATGATTTCCTCTAGTTCTTTGATTGCAGATTCAAACTCCCGACTAAAATACAGTTTTAATGCTTTCGAGAATTGTTCTTTGCTTGCTATTTTACCCTCTAGCACTTCCTTTTTGTCTCCATCAAAAAACTCATAGATAGATATGGACTCTTGTTTCCCTTTCACCTGTACTTTCCCCATGAATCGATAATTGTACTGATCGAGATTGCTTAACTGATCCAGGCTTTGACCACTTATCAGGATTTTTGCTCCATAGTACTTGGTAAGTCCTTCTACACGTGCAGCAGAATTCACCGTATCAGAAATGGTAGCAGCATCATTCCTTTTATGATCTCCAATGATCCCCATAATCAGGGAGCCTGTATGCAAGCCCATTCCGACCCGAATCTTTGGTTTTTTATTTTTGGTCTGTTGTAGATTAAATGCCTGGATTGCTTTTTGCATTTCGATGGATGCCTTCAAACCATCTTCTGGGCTATCCAAAAATATAGCCATGATTCCATCTCCAAGATACTGGTTGACAAAACCATTGTTGGCCTCGATTATGGGCCCCATGATTTGAGAGTACTTATTTACGAAGAGGAAGTTTTCCTGTGGAGTCATGGTTTCAGCAAGACTGGTATATCCTCGGATATCCGAGAAGAAGACGGTCACTTCCTTTTCTTTGTGGTCACCTAAATAGACATCTGTTATCCTTTCATGGCCCAGCGCACGAAGGAAGGCAGAAGGGACAAATCTACCGGTTGCTGTATTGATCCTATGTAAATTGAGATGGGTCTCTAATCGAGCTAAAAATTCTTCTTTATCAAAGGGTTTCGAAAGGTAATCATTTGCTCCGGAGTTCAATCCATTTACCTTATCTGAAATCTGATCCTTGGCCGTAACCATCAAAACGGGCAATTCTGAAGGAAGGTATTTCTCCCGGATTCGCCTACAAACTTCATATCCCGACATTCGTGGCATCATGACATCCAGCAAAACCATATCAAAATCAGGATTCTCATCCAGAATTTTCAGGGCTTCTTCACCGTTCATCGCCGAGACAATCTCAAAGTTTCGGACTGTGAGCATATTTCTAAGTACCTGTTGATTGATGGGCTCATCATCGACTACCAGGATGCGAACAGAAGGAGAATCTGTTTTTGTAGTAATGGTTTCCTTCCCTTCTCTTACCAAGGCATCATCTTCACTTAGAACTTCTGTTAATTCTGGGGGACTAAAATGGGTTTTTTCAGCTAGAGAAGATTTTTCTTGTTGGGCAATAGGAGTATGTTCAGAATCAGCCATTGGAATACTGAAAAAGAAAGTCGAACCTTCCCCTATTTCGGACTCCAACCACATTTCACCTCCATGCATCTCAACCAGGCGTTTAGAAATCGAAAGCCCCAGACCTGTACCGGCAAATTGGCGCTCACTCCCTCCATCTAGCTGCTCAAATTCCTGGAATATACTTTCTTGTTTCTCCTTAGGTACTCCCGTACCCGTATCCCTGACAGAAACAATTATTTTATCTACTTCCTGTCTTGAGCCCACCTGTATTTCCCCGACCTCCGTGAATTTGATTGCATTCCCAACCAGGTTGTATAATACTTGCTGAAGCCGATTTTCATCAACAAATAATAAGGGAAGATCAGGATCTGATTCATTGATCAGTTTCAAATCTTTGCCCTGGATGAGTGTCTGACAAGCCTCCATGACAATTTGCACCACAGGGAAAAGCCCAACAGCTTTTTTGTGGAGATTGAGGTCTCTATTTTTTATTCGGGAAAAATCCAGGAGGTCGTTGACAAGACTGGAAAGTCGTTTTCCTGAAGAAACAATCATATCCAGGTTTTTTTGTAAAACCGAATTCAATTCTCCTCCTGCTCCATCCTGCAGGGATTCAGCAATTCCGATAATCCCATGTAAAGGGGTTTTTAGTTCATGGGAGGTATTAGCCAGAAATTGGTCTTTGAGCTTATCTATGGCGAGCAGGCGTCGCTGGGTTTCCCTTTCCCGTTCCAATTCTTTGGCTTGTTGCTTAAGTTGGTCCTTATTTTTATAGAAGTTATAAACAGAAAAAATAATGCCTGCAGCAGCCAGGAAATAGAGCAGATAGGCCCACCAACTACGGTACCAGGGAGGTTGGATATAAAAGGGATAGCTAATGACTTCCGATTCTATCCCATAAATATTTCGAGCTTTAACCTTCATGGTATAAGCACCTTCCTCAAGGTAAGGAAAGCTAAACTCATGTTCTTTATCCCAATCAGACCAATAGGGATAATAGCCTTCTAATTGATAGGAGAAGAGGGTTCGCTCTGGAAATTCATAAGTCCCTGCCCCAAATCTAAAACTGATATTTTTATACTTGAAAGGCAGGTTTAATTCAAAGTTGGGAGAAGGAATAGTTTGGTAGCCATTTTCATCTAAAGCAAAGAGGCCAGAAAATATAATTGAATCCTTCTTTATAATTTCCGGGGGCTTTTTATCCGGGCGTTCTTGGTCTTCAAGTTCTCTTTCTTTTACCGCATCATAGGTTACTTTTACTTCCCTGAGTAAAGCTTTAAAAGGAGTGCTATAATCTTTTGAAATTTGAGGCCGGTAATGGTAAAGACCATCAGCTGCTGCAAACCATACATTTTCTTCATCCTCCGGATAGATATAATAGACATAAGGCAAAGAACTGAATTTTCCAATCTCCCAATCTGAAGTATTTATATCTCCTGTAGGCAGGTATTGAATACGGTCAACAATGCTTAACCATAAGCCTCCTTGTTTATCTTCAATTGCAGCATAGGCCGAGGCATTTCTTTTGAAGAAATCTTCTCCGAATTTTTGTACCTGGGCCAAAGTATCCGCCTTTTCATCATAGGACATAATGCCCCGACGACTTCCGAAATACAATTGTTTATCATGGACAAAGAATTGTATGAATCCATGACTTTTTTTCTCCGCTTCTTCTAGTTCAAAATGCCGAATCGCTGCTATGTCCCTTTTCTCTTTGTTAATATTGATCAGGCTTAGGTCCATAAATCCAGCCCACATCTCTCCACAAATTAGCTCTTCTATGTCTCTGACTTCATGTTCAGTTTCTTGCCAATACGGATCTATCTGGAGTTGGGCATTCTCAAAAGAAATTTTCCCTACATAATATTCGGCAGGATTTTTATCCAGAGGTTTCCAGCCCATATATAAAGCATCTTCATCACAGCTACCCTTAAATAAAGTAAATACCAGGCCCGAAGGAGAAATCTTTTTGGGACTTTGCCCTATTTCTTCAAGCACAAAAACTCCTCGACTCGAAGCGATGAACAGTTTTCCTTTAAATACTTTGAGGTCCCATATATCATGAACTTTCTCCGGGAATTCAAGGGCTACAAAATCAGGAACATCAATTAGATTCTCGCCGATTTTGGTGTACCTAAGTTCAGCTCCATGCATCCCCACAAATAAATGGGTTTTCCATTTCACAACACTTAAAACCTGGGTACCCAATCCAAATTCCCTGGAGTATTTTTCTAATTTGGGTGGATATGACAATCTACTCAAGCCATCATTAAGGTCTAGCCAAATCCCGTCCTCTTTGTCCTGATAAAAGCCATTTACGGCATTCGTAGATAAATTTCCCCGTTTACTGTCTATTTTCTCAAGGATATTCAATTCTTTATCCGCGAGAATGAAGCCATCGGTAAGGGTAGAAATTGCAATACTTCCATCTTGAATCAAGCCCAATTGGGTGATAGTGGCTCGCTCAACGAGTTCGGAAAGGCCCACATTTTCCTGCTCCCATTCTTCCTTCTGAAAAGTATAGATCCCTTTTCCCTCAACAAATGCCCATATATCGTTCCCGGAGCTTAACAAATGAACAGCTTTAAGCTGGGAAAGCTGCGGAGCCTTAGGAGCAAGCTTTTCAAAAGAATTGAAATCGTATTTGAAAAGTTCTCCTTCAGAGGACAATAATACTAGAGAATTCTTATGGACAATAAGACTAGAAATAGTTGTAAAGGGAGTTGGGATGATTTTCATCTCTCCCTTGCCTTCATCCCAAATGTATATAGAGTTTGCATCATGAAATGCAATAAAATCCTCCAGGTAAAGTAAGTTCTGGTAGGGAGTCGCTGCATGCGAGGTGTTTTGGATGCTTCCTTTTAAGGAAACAAAGGAATATTCCTGTCCGATATCCGATTTCCCTATGTAGCCAAAATTACTTTCTCCCAGCACAAAGATCTTTCCTGCTGAGTTTTTGGCAAATGATGCTTTTCGTAAAGTCTTACTTTCTTTCAACAATATCCATCTCCTCCCATCAAATTGCATGACATATTCAAAGGCAGATGTAAACAGAACTCCTGCATCATCCTGAATGCTCCGGTAATTTTGTTTGGAAATACTTTCACTTAAATCCTTACTGTATAAGCTATAAGGATAATGATCTAAATAGGGATAAAATGGTTGAGAAACTCCCTTTACACAGCCCAGAAGAAGTGCGATTATCTTTATACAAACAATAAAAGCCTTACTCATACACTAGACAGCAAAAGATATTCAGTATTCTAAGGTACGGATTATTAGCCTAATGACTTTTCATAATCCTTTATTTAAAATTAACATCTTATTTATAAAATCCTTTGTTTGAATTATTTAATTATTCAAATTTAAGTACTGTTTCAAGAAGCCAAATCTTCAAACTGCTCGTAGTAAATTATTAATATTTACTGGAATTCTTTCATTCTACAATCAAGAACAACCTAAATTCAATCTTCTATGAAATTCTCAGATAGTAGTCTTTTCGATCTTTTTGATGAGAGAGACCTAATCAATATCCAGCTTGAAAATTACAGATTCAAAACACTTATCAGTCCGCCCCTGCTAAGTATTAGACCTTTTTCTATAATCAGTCAGGAAAATGGCAGCTCTGAATACGAATTATCAGATTTCAAATTGAAAGATGTATTTGATTCGCCTTCCGATCTGGACACCAAGATAAATTCCACTTTGCTTGGCAATCTTCCGGAAAGTCCTGCGGCAGAGAGAAGTGAAGCTGTTCCTTTTTTGCAGAAATACCTTAAAGAAATGGGAGCAGATAGTCCTAGCTCCATGACTAAGGCTTTCAGGATATATGAGGAAATCAAATTCAGATTTAATAATGTCCGAAGAGAAGCACCTGCTATATCAGAGAATGATCTCTTTGCCTGGGTTCTCCAGCAAAACCCCAACAATTCACATAAAATTGTGAAGAAACTGCAAGCCGGGGAGCTGGTTTATATGGCTTTTGAAGTAGGTAAGTTTTCAAGCATCAGGCTCGATTTGAAAGATACCGGGGAAGATGAAATTGAAGATGGAAGTGGAGACGTAAGAGTCAGTATTAGAAATAATAAGCGAATTCAATTTAGTTCCCGCAAACGCCCAACCATTGGTTTTAACCTAAGGCAACTAAATCTGGAAGACGGTAAAATCAAACTTACAGATCCGGATAAGGAAGGTTCTGGCGCACCGGTAATGGGCGGAACAACTTAAGACTACTATGCAATAGACATTTTTTCCTGCTACAAGCTCAGCTAATTTATAATGAGTAATATATACGCTTTATTAATCGGTATAAATAAATATCCAGAAGGCTTAAATAGCCTGATTGGATGTGTAAGGGATGCTGAAAGAGTTGAAACCCACTTGAATCATTTCTTTGGAAATAATCAGGTAGGGAAGGAACTGCATATTCTGAAATTGCTAGATGAGCAGGCGAGTAAGCAGGCTGTAGTTGAGGGAATTCAAAATCATTTGGGTCAGGCTGGCCCGGATGATATAGCTTTATTCTTCTATTCGGGCCATGGAGGCCAGGAACCCGCCACCCAATACTTTGATTATGATGAGGGAGATGGACTATTAGAAACGATCTTATGCCAGGACAGCTTTCCTTATACTGAGAATAGTACAAACCTGAGCGGGACTCATTTATGTGATAAAGAGATGAGATATCTCTTTCATCAAGTGAGTAAAAAAGGTCCCAGGTTGCTGGCTATTTTCGAGTGTTGTCATTCTGGCGATAATGTCAGAAGCGATTCCGATGATGAAGAAGAGAGGTTTAATGTAAAGACTGCAGAAACAGGAAGCTGGGCAGGACGGAAATGGGAACAATTTTATTTTGGCCCTGATCAAAGAACACCTCCAGCAAACGCCCGGGACTTGGCTGATTTCCTTCCGGAAGTAGATATGATACAATTTGCCGCCGCAAGGAGTGAGCAAGTCGCAAAAGAATTTTATGGGGCCGGAAGGATGTTTGAAGCAAACAAGGGCAATTGGAAGAAATCAAGACCCAAGGAATATGGAGGAGTTTTTATTAATTCACTTTTATACTGGCTGGCAAGCGTAAAAAATAAAATCACCTATTATGATTTAGCCAGGATCATAAACATGGATTTTCAGGGGCGGGAACAACAGATTCCTGTTCTATATGCTTCCGGCAAAGCTCAAAATTACCTCTTTGAGGGTTTTTTGGGAACTAAAGTAGATACTAAGGGTATTTATGGACAAATAAATCTCAAATTAACACAAGAAGGTCAGCAGAAATGGGTTCTGGACCTGGGCGCTGTACACGGTTTACCTATAGATCCGAAAAATGCCCAGGTTCTAATCAAGGATCAGGATAACAAGAGTTTAGGCATAGCAGGCCTAAAAAAAGTATCTGCCACTTCAAGCATACTTTCCATAAAAGCTGACAATAAGGTAAAGTTGAAAACCGGAAGTAGGACAAAAACCAATAAGCTGGACACCAGAGAGACCTATTTGGGATACATCAAGGCCCTCTCTAATAAGCCGACCCAATTCTTTGTAGAGCCAGGTATTAACTTAAATCTGGATTCAAATGAGGATAAGCCACCTATCTTAAACAATATCATCTGGGCTAAAAATAAAGCCAAAAGTACCTATACTATTAAGATGATAGATGATAATTATGCCGTTTTCAGGTCAGGAGCAGGAAACCAACATCCCATTATAAAAGCTGAGGACAATAAGGCAGATTTTCATAAATACATAGAACAAATCGCACATTGGGAGCTGGTCCGGGAAATGAGCAATGTGAGTTCTAAATTCAGCAGCTTCCCTATAGAGATAAAGGTTTACAGATACAATTCGAAGAATGACCGCGACCTAATCAAAGCCCATAACAATGGGCTAATAGTTGGCATTAATAAGGGGGATTTTCTTCTGGAAGCATTTAAACCATATAGTGGAAGTACTAATGATATTTATGGAGAATACGATATAGAGTTGAAGAATGTAAGCGACGAATCCATTTATGTTTCCCCTCTCTTCCTTAATTTGGATTTTTCCATTAGTTCATTCAGATCTGGTGCCACTGCTTTATATGAAATCGGTCCCAAACAAAGCAAGTCTCTCCCACTTGGAATTCTTTTCAACCAACCCAAACACCTGATTGCATGGGAAGGAGAGTACCATCCCGCTTATTTAAAGCTTTTCATAGCCAGCAAAGCCTTGAGCTTTAACTTACAAACACTTGTAAGAGATCCTTTGCCTGCTCCAAATGAGGCGGACCTTAGATACGATTGGAACCAGAAAGACAGTCCGGAAATGGATGAATGGACTACCCAGCTCGTTACTTTGCAATTAAAAGGAGCATAAAATTATTCAATAGAAAGAGAGCTTTCCAGTCCGATATTTCAGGACGGGAGAACTGCCATCCGAGATTTTTATCTTTCTCCAGAAATTGCTAAGCAAAGGACCATATCGGCAGAATTATAATTTTGGTATCAAGATCGGAGTATTCTTTTTGTATGATTTATAATCCTCCTCCTCCCCCCATTTTTTATCTGCCTTGGCTTCAAGCATCGGAATTCCACTAACTCTGGTAAGCAATAAGGTTACGAAAATCGGCGAAATTAGAGCGATCCACTGCCAGCCTTGTAAAACCGGAATAGCGATTAAGGTTATCCCAATCCACAAGACTATTTCTCCGAAATAATTGGGATGACGTGACTTTGACCACAAGCCATTTTGAATGAATCGATCCTTATTTTCAGGATTCTTTCTAAAACGAGTCTTTTGTTGATCTGCTAATACTTCTATGAAAAAACCCGCTAGCCAAAGTCCCAGGCCTAGCATCCCCAGGACTCCCATTTCTTTTCGTTCTACAGCTGTTATCGCTATTAGAGCTGGTGCGGCTGTAAGGACCGCCCAAAGGGCTTGCAGGGTCCAGGTATTCAGGAATCTTAGGAAATTGGGTTTTATCGCATCAAAACGATCATCCTTGCCCGCTTTATGTATTCTTTGAAAGAGAAAACTCCCCAATCTAAGAGCCCAGAGAATGACGAGTGATCCTAACAATATGGAACGTTGGTCAAGCCTGGTACTCATGGAAAGGGCAAAAAGTGTCAAGCTTATATAGGTTAAACTTCCTGTCAGGTCGAAAAACTTTTCTGTCTGCAGGCGGAATGCAGGAATAAAAGCCAACCAATTGATGGCAAATCCCAGGATCACACAAAGTGCATAGAGGGGGATCTCATTGAATTCCTGACCGTTTTGTGAACCTGCCCAGGCAACAAAAGTCGCCAGAAGGGTGGAGATCACCAGACTCCTTTGTACTTGTTTCTTATTCATAGCTATGTAGTAGTTCTTTTTAAATTAAATTCTTTCCAGCAAAAGGGCAGCCCCCAAACCCGCTCCTCCACTTATACTTGCCAGTCCGAATTGCTCATCCCTCCTTTCCATTTCTTCAAGCAAAGTGGTACTTATCATCGCACCACTGGCCCCTTGTGCATGCCCCATGGTCATGGTCCCTCCATTTACATTAAAACGATCCGGATCAATTGCCAGGTCTCTTTGATACTTCAGACAGCTTGCAGAAAAGGCCTCGGCGAAGTTGTGAAGGCCAATATCAGAAATGCTTAAACCAGCCTTTTGTATTGCCTTTTGAGCTGAGTATTGCCCACCTAAGAGCATAATGATAGGTTCACATGCTGTACTATCAAAAGCCCTGATCTTTGCTCTCGGGGTCAAAGCAAGGGCTTTGCCTTTTTCCAAACTTCCGATCAATAATACGCTTGCCCCATCTGCCATGGAAGGAGAATTACCTATGGTATGTCGATGTTTCAATTCTTGTACAATCGGATATTTTTGCTGGATTTTTTGCCGGATCGATGGAGAAGTATAGGATTCAAATATTGGTTCTAATTGGTTTAGGTCTTCCAGTGTTGTTTGAGGCCGAATGCATTCATCTACATCCAGAACGATTTTTCCTTCAGCATTTTTAATCGGAATCAAAGACTTCTTAAAAAAACCATTTCTTGTTGCGCTTGCTGCTCTTTGGTGAGACTGTAGCGCATAGGCATTGAGTTCGTCTTGCTCAAAGCCTTCTATAGTAGCTATGAGATCCGCGGATACTCCCATCATGGTATAGGCTGTTTTTTCCGCCACTTCCTCATCTGCAAACCAGGACCCTTTGTCCGAAAACATAGGCACTTGAGAAAGCATTTCGATTCCTCCTGCCAAAACCATATCCGACATACCGGCTGCTACTTTGGCAGCGGCCAGGCTTATAGCTGTCATTCCAGAGGAACAAAAGGTATTTACGGTCATCCCCTCAATATGATCTCCCCATCCATGGTACAAAGTTGATACTTTGGCGATATCCGCACCTTGTCCTCCCAATTGCCCGACACAACCCAGTATTACGGATTCTATTTCTTTAGCGTCGAGGGAATTCCTTTCCTCCAAGGCTCCATAAAGCTGTGAAAGCAATTGAACGGGCTTGATGTTTCGCAGAGCCCCTTTTTTAGCACTGCCTTTCCCTCTGGGACTTCGGATTGCATCAAAAATATAAGCGTCCATCGAATAGCAGTTTAGCGAAACATCCGATCTCCATTTACCCAGCAAGCATGGAAGCCTAAAGGCACTCTCTGAGGAAGTAAAATCCTGGCTAATGGCTCTTGTTCGATATTTTGAGCGTCCAGAATGATCACCTCAGACTTTTCCTCACGGGCATCTGTAATAAAGCTGATCACATATCCATCATCTTCGGATTGGGCATGTTCTTTTGGAATGAAAGGGGATTCACTTCCATATGTGTACTCCCCATATTCATAGGTTTGAGAACTATTATCTTCTGTATTGTACTTCACAATTCCATCGAAACGAAGGGTCTTTGAAAGTTCGAATCGCTGGTTATAAGCAAATTTTGATTTGCGTCCCAGGTATTGGCTATTCATCAGGGGAAACTCCGTCGTCTGATCGTCGAGTCGGTATTCTTTGGTCTCTCCCGTTTTTAGATTAAAGCGGTAACGATGCAAATAAGCTCGCAACCTCAAATAGGAATTTAGTTTTTCTGCAGGCGAAGCTCCTTTGGGCAATTCCTGTTGAGGAGTGGGATTATCATTTACACAGCAATCCATCACAATCTCATCTCCTTCTTCCCAGCAATTGATGGTATGGTAAATGTAACAAGGCTTGGCTTCAAACCATTTCACTTCATCCGCAGTGCCAAAGCGAGGAATGATTCCAAAACGGCTCGGCATGTCTTTTCTGAACACTGGAACTGCTTTCCCCGACCTCGCCATCACATTCAAATCGTAAATCAGGGGAAGGTCCATGAGGATGGAATAATTCTCGGTAATTCCCATATCATGGGGAATGCGAGGGCCCGGAGTTGGGACCTTGGCAAAGTGCTTGACTTCTCCTGTTCCATTGATTACGCCATAGGCCAAATAAGAACCTGTGAGTTCATAATCAAAGAACATCATTTCATTCTTTTGCTCATCTACTTTGACATGTGCCATGGCTTTGGAAGAAAGGGTATTGTTGTAAGTCTGTACTCCCTTTGTTTCCAGGCTAATGGGATCTATTTCATAAAGGTCTCCACACATATACCAACCTGCCAGTAGCTTGCCGTCATGAAATGCTACCGCTGTATTGGCCGTGTCTTTTAAGGGTACTCCCCTATTCCAGGGTCGATTCATATTTGCTGCCAGCTTTCCCATCAAGCCCTGCCAGAGTGATTGACCGGCAGCTTCTTCTTCCATAAAATTATTCGTACGGATCCATCGGTTTCGATAAGTGGCCTTCCCATTTTCCAATTGAAGGGCGTGTAGCATGGCATCTCCATCAAACCAGTGATAATGACCTTTAGGTTCAAATTTCGGATTAGGACCATTTCGAACATATACCCCATTGATATCTTTGGGAATTTCTCCAATCACCTTCAAATCCGAAGCAACAATTTCATCGAAAACCGGAGCATAGGGCCCCAAGAGATATGGATTTGCTGCCTCGAGGGCATAGTTCATGATATCGTTTTTCATCCTGATATATATTATTATTTACCCACTACGAAACTGGCGACTGTAGTGAAACTGCCTCCAATATTGAGTAGGCCTATATTTTTTGCGTTTTGTATTTGATAATCTCCAGCTTTGCCGGCGACTTGTTTGTACCCATCCAATAACATACGAACACCTGTGGCTCCTACCGGATGTCCCATGCCTATCAAGCCACCACTGGCATTTACCGGTAATTTCCCGTCAAAGGCAATCTCACCTTCTTCAATTAGCTTCCATCCTTCTCCCGCTTTGGCCAATCCAAAATGCTCAAGGGCTGCATACTCAGAAATGGTAAAGCAATCGTGGGTTTCTATTCCATCCAGGGCACTAAGGTCTTCTATTTGAGCCCGACCCATAGCGTCTGAAATCGCTCCTTGAAGATGAGGAAATGGATATGCACCTTCCTTTGCCTGTTCCAGTTTATAGGCCAATTGGATAGGAGCTGTCCGATGGCCCCAACCTTTGATATAAGGGATTTGATCCAGGTCCAGTTTCCTCTTCTTTGCATACTCTCTGGCATAGGATTCTGAGGCTAAAAAAATGGTAGCACTTCCATCTGTTACCCGGCCACAGTCCGACTTTCTCAGACTTCCTTCGATTATGGGATTCCGTTCTTCATTTGTCCCGAAATCCTCATCCGTCATTTCCCAATTTCGGGTCTGCGCATTAGGATTTCGACGAGCATTGGCATAATTGATTCGAGCGATCTCTGCCAAATGTTTATCATCCACTCCAAATCTCTCCTGGTAAAATTCCTTGATTTCTGAGAATAGATACACCCAGGGATAGACAGCTTCCTCTGCTTCATGTCCTATCCATGCTGCAGCACCCAAATGTTGTGCAGCTAATTTTCCATTTACATTGCGCATCATTTCAACGCCAGAAACTGCTACCAAATCATAATGACCGGCTTCGATTTCTCGCATTCCGGCAAAGGCTGCCATACTTCCCGAAGCACAAGCCGCTTCATGTCTGGCAGAGGGAATGCCTGCAAGCTGTGGAAAATGCTGAATCATGACTCCTCCCAATTGACCTTGCCCACAAAAGAGTTCACCTACAAAATTTCCTACATGAAGGCTATCTATATCGGCAATTTCAATTTGACTTTCGACCAAAGCTTTTTCAAAACTATCAGCCATCAATTCTCCGATGCTTTTTTCCGCTCGACCGTAGTTTTGGGCGAAATTGGTTTGTGCACCTCCGAGGATGTAAACGCGGGTATGTTTCATCTAACAGAAATTAAAAATTGAACACAGTGTTCATATTTTAAAACAATATACATAAATTTGAGAGCCAAGGTCAATTTTATTCCTAATTTGAGTCTATGAAAGCCGTGATAAAGGAAGGAAGGGCAGATCAATTCATCCAACATGCACAGGAAGTATTCTTCAATAAGGGATATGCTCATACCACCATTTCTGATATTTGCAAAAAGGCGGAATGCAGCCGGACCACTTTGTATTCATATTTTGAATCCAAGGAGAATCTGTATCTCGCAGTTATTGAAAAGGCCTTTAAAAAATTTCTGGGCTATTTTGGGAAACTTAAGAAAGAAGGAGCAAGTGGATTTGAACAGGTCCTAATTCATAGCCGGGGTTACATTCGATTTTCTAAAGAGTTTCCCAAACATTATGAGACCATTCATGATTTCTATGGAATTATCAGAAATGCTCATGAGAGTCCTTTACAGACGGAAGTACAAACTCATATCAAAGACAGTCCAAATTTTGAAGGAGTCAAAGAGCTGTCTTTATTGCCATTTAAGCTCCTAACAAAAGAAATCCAAAGAGGCCTGGATGAGGGTAATATCAATAGGAAATATTCTGCTGAAGAGCACATGATCAACATCTGGGCATACCTGAAAGGGATTTCGGATATCTCTCCTAATTTAGGCTATGTATTTTCTCCTCAAAAGCTGAATATGGAGAAAAAAACAGAGAGCTTCATTCGAGCAATGTTGGAAATATAAAAGGGGAGATAAAGCGCATACTCCCTCTCCCCTTTTTAAGAATTTCCGAACTGTCTTATCTGCTTCTTTTGAAAATAAATCGGGTAATAAAAATACCTTTACCATCACTCTGTCCTTTATCTCCTTCTCGAGTCCCGGCATCACTTTCCACACCACTTACCACAAAAGCCAATTCCCAGCCTTCTTCGGCCATTTGATTCAATTTGGAAGTAATCAAGGCATCGTTGGAGGCAATGTTCTGGAAATTGATTCCGACCAGGCTGTAGAAGTTTAGGAGCTTGGATTCATTGAAAGCATCAATCTTCGCATCCTTACGCTTCACCTTTCCCATAGAACTATTTTTTCCATCGGTTCTTTCCGTGGTAAAATCGTCGATATTCAATTCGGTATTATTCTCAATCAATCGAGATCGTCCCAATCCTCCGGGAACTATGGATTCGACTACGGTTATGACTTTGAATTCCGTTCCGCTTTGTGCTGAACCAAAATGAAAGCTGAATAAAATGGCAATTAATACACTTAACTTTTTCATCATTCTTATTTATTGTTGTGTGTTGAACCTTAACATAAGAAAGATCAGGTAAATGCCTGATCAATTTACCTTCCCATCCAGAGCTTTTGAATTTACTTTATCAAAATGTATCTTATTGGTGATTAAACAATTAACCTAGCCCAGAGTTCCGGGTCAAACTATCATCTTACCATGAAAATTTTTACTTGCCTATTGATAGGTGTAGGAATTCTGAGCGTTAATCCTCTCTTATCTCAGGATACAGAGTCCGCCATCCTTTCCACCGAAAAAGAAGAGAAAAGAAAAGCCTGGAAGCTGGAATTCACCTATTCTCTAAACGTCAGAAATACCATTGATCATCCGGCTTTAAAAGAAAATTGGGAAGCATTTACTCCAGAAGATGCCATTGAGTATAAAGAAGACAGGTTCAGCAGCCCCCTCTCGCTTGAGCTAAATTATTCACCCAGCAAGTACTTTTCGATAGGTCCTTTTTTATCAAGAGAAGTTTACAAGATGAAGGATAAGAAGAAAAACGAATGGGACCAGGCACAAGCACCAACAGGAACCTATGTTCCCTCAACTTATTATGACGTTATTTTTGAGTCAAAATATCTGTTGAAATTCGTACCTCTTGTCTATGGATTACAGGCAAGGCTCCTGCTACCTACTCATCCTCGGCACAATCATTTTATCAGTCTTCAGGCAAGGGCAGGAAGGTTTCTACTGGTCAATTCCAAATACAAATTCAATCGAATTAACGAAGACACAGAAATATTTAAAGAAGTGAGGGTTATCATGCGATTTATGGCTCCACTAAGAACTACCCAAATCAATCTATCCGGAAGTGGGGAATATTATGGGGCACGTCTCTCCTATTTTCATCAGCTCAAGGGTATGCCCAATTCTTTCATAGGCCTGGAACTTAACTGGCAGCAATCGGTCCTTTCAGAAATCAGAACAAGGGTCACGACCCAGGACGAACGATATCCCGGTTTTTCTGTTGAGAATCCTGGATCTCCCTTAGCTTATCCCAGCTTTACAGAAGGGGAAGAAGGCATTTTATGGGATAGTGAAAAACAAGAAGCTGCCTCCCTGGATTTTGGCGGTTTATCTCTCAGTGCTACGCTTCGCTTTGCCCTGGGAAAAGGCAAATAGGAAGCATCTATTCCATTTTTTCGAAGAAAAAAATCAGAAATGCATAGCTATTCCTGATTTTTCTGTTTCTTCATATTCTATTGGAATACGGCACTATGAATAAAAACTACCTTACTACGAGTTTCGAGCTCCCCTGTGGAGTGGTCCTGAAAAATCGCCTGGTGAAATCTGCAATGACTGAAAGGCTCAGTGATACAGATTTAGCCCCCACGCAGGAACATAATCACTTATATAAAATATGGGCTGAAACAGGAGCATCTTTGCTCATCACGGGCAATGTGATGGTAGATGATATTCACAGAGAATCTGCTGGAAATGTGTATGCAGGAGAGGAAAGTATCCTTCCTAAAATGAAATCCTGGGCAGAAGCAGCCAAAGCAAATGATACGGAGGCCTGGGTTCAAATTTCCCATGCAGGAAGACAAACAAGCAGATTTCTAAGTTCTCATCCACAAGCTCCCTCCGCCGTACAGCTACATAAGATGGGGCTATTTGGGAAACCGAGAGCCATGACGGAAAGCTATATTCAGGCACTCATTCAAAAGTTTGTAAAAACAGCCAGGATTTGTAAAGAAGCCGGTTTTACAGGAATTCAGCTTCATTCGGCTCATGGGTATTTATTGAGTCAATTCCTTTCGCCCAAAACCAATCAACGTACAGATGCATGGGGCGGTAGCATAGAGAATCGTAGTAGATTGCTCATGACTATCATAGAAGAATGTCGAAAGGAATTAGGAGCAGACTATCCCATTTCGGTTAAACTAAATTCCTCCGATTTCCAAAGGGGAGGGTTTACTGAAGAAGAATCTCTACAGGTAATTAAAATGCTGGATAGCAAAATTGATTTGCTCGAAATCTCAGGAGGAACCTATGAGAAATTGGTATTCTTTGGATTGGGAGAGGAAGTAAAAGAAAGTACCCGAAAACGGGAAGCCTATTTTCTGGAGTTTTCAAAAAAAGTCCGTGAGATCAGCAATATCCCGCTCTTGATTACTGGTGGTTTCAGATCCTTTAGTTTCTGTAATCAGGTACTCGAAAGCAAGGAATTGGACCTTGTAGGTATGGCGCGTCCTTTCATTACCAATACAAATGAGATATCCGATTTCCTGGCAGGAAAAATAGAGATGTTAGAGAATCTGCTTGTAAGAACCGGAATAAAGTCGATTGATGATTCGGCTGAGGGAGGATACTATGCTCGACAATTGATTCGGCTGGCAAAGGGCAAAGCTTTGGATAAGAAAATTAAGCCGATGCAAAGTTCAATGTTCTTTCTAACCCATGAGTTAAAGAAATCCTTACAAAGGAGATTTGCCTGATAGAAATATAAAGGAAAGGGCCTTGCTAAAAGTAGCAGGCAAGCGGGATATTGCAAAGTTAAAAAGCTGTTAAGCATACAGCGGCCAATCGTCCTAATGACTCGTAGGGCTTATAGCTGGAAAAGAGAAACAACTGACCAAATAGCTACATATTAGCTTAAGAGAAAAAGTCCAATTTAAAGCTGCTTCCACAAGCTTCATGGAAAGATTTAACAAATATCTCAGAAGAAAAAACTCTCCGATGTCAAAAGACCATCAGGATATCCTGCGAAAGGGAGAGGAAATGCAAGCTGCTCATATGCTTGACAGAAATAAGGTCAATGCCTTGCTGGATGAAGGATATTTGGCAGGGGAAAATGGATATAGGCGACTGGAAGACGGAAGCACCTACGTAGCGGTTTGTACCCAAATGCCCTTGGTGAGCATAGAGATGATTGACTGGTGGTTTTGGTGGCATGCGGCTGAAGGAGTGCGCTATCAAATCTGGTATCCTGATATGCATTTTGACATTGACTCGGATTTTGGGGGTCATTATGATGACGATACCAAATCCTATCGGGAGCGTTTACACCTGAGTTCGCACCTGGTGACAGAAGATGTAGGTGTTGGGAAAGACAAAATCCTAATCGATTTTATGTCTCCGGCTAAATTTGGATTTGATATGAATAGACTGGATCCTAAAAGCGAAACCATTATTTGTGCCCGGGTAGGTTCACCCCAAAGAGGTGTCTGGGGAACGGAAATGTGCCATTATGTGAGAAAGACAGCCGAAGGAGTGGAAATGAGGAGCAGGTTTTGGATTGGCCACAAAGTGTATCGTATGAGCGGATTTGCACAAAATTTTCTCAATTCCATTTTAAACTCCGGCTTTGTCAAACGGAAATTACTGCCCAAAGAATTGGGAAGTAGTATGTTCCATCATTGTTCGCAAGAGTATCACAATTTGGCGGAGATATTGCCAGAATTGTATGCGGAAGAGAATGGCAATAAAAGTATTAAGCCTAAATCAGTCCAGCATAATTTTAAATGAGGAAATATTCTTCTTGTATTCCATCCTTATCATGTACAAACCGCTTGCTAAAGAGGCATAATCCAACAGGATAAGGTTCATACCTGGCGTTAATCGTGTTTGTTCCTGTTTTAATATCTTCCCATTTACATCCAACAAACTTATTCCCACCTCAGCATTTATGGCAGATGAAATTTGAATATTTATCTGGCCTTGTACTGCAGGATTAGGAAACAGGCGGAAATTGGAAAAATTCCCAAAGCCCAATTTGTTTATAGAGGAAATGTTCTCATCATTGCTGTATAATTTGGCAATAGGTATTCCTGAAATATTGCTTCCTGTTAACAAAACATCCAAATGCGTATCACCGTCAACATCTGCCATTGCAATGGCACTAGCCTGAACCCCTTCAAAAGAAGTGCCTACAACTTCTGTGAAATTACCAGAGCCATCATTTGTATATAATTTCGCAATGCTAACTCCCGTATTGTTTTCACCGCTTATAATCACATCTTGATAAGTGTCAGCATTCACATCTCCGAATGCAATTGATCCATCCTCTACTGCTGCTAATGAAGAGCCGGTAATTAAAGAAAAAATTCCACTTCCATTATTCGTGTATAATTCCGCAATTTGATTTCCTGCATTATTTTTTCCGGTTATAAGAACATCCTGATATGTATCTCCATTAACATCAGCAAAAGCTACTGAACCATCTTCTACTCCTTCAAAAGGAGCAGTTGCACTAAGGATAAAATTTCCGCTTCCTCCATTTGTGTACAATTTAGCAATACGAATGCCTGAACTGCTTTCTCCAGTTATAAGGACATCCTGATGCATATCGCCATTTACATCCGCAAAGGCAATAGCTGCATCCTCTACTCCATCAAAAGATGCACCGACGCTTTCTGTAAAGTTTCCACTTCCATTATTGATGTATAATTTTGCAATAGGAGTTTCTAATCCTTTATTGCCAGTAATGAGGACATCCTGATATGTATCTCCATTAACGTCAGCAAAGGCTACTGATCCATCTTCTACTCCTTCAAAAGGAGTACTGATACTCAGGCTAAAATTGCCGGCCCCATCATTGGTATATAATTGGGCAATCAACTCATCTACATTCTTATCTCCCGTAATAAGCACATCCTGATAGGTATCTCCATTTACATCTGCAAAGGCAATCGAACTTTCATGAACTCCTTCAAAAGGAGTACCCACACTTTCAGTAAAATTGCCGGACCCATCATTGATATATAATTTTGCGATAGCAATTGAAGAACCATTTAGTCCTGTAATCAGCACATCCTTATGAGTATCTCCGTTTACATCAGCCATAGCCACAGACCCATCTTCAACTCCCCCATTGGGTAGCGCAGATAGGATTTCCGTGAAAGTTTGGGCAGATGCAAAATGAGAGACAATGAATAGACAGGAAAATAATGTGGCTTTCATACTATTTCGCTAAAGGGTTTTCGTTTGTATAAATGGGTGTTTTTTAACTGCGTAAACTCGGTGAAATCAAATTTCTTCCCATTTGAAGTATTCCGATAAAAATACAGCTTTGTCAAGTTAATAAATATACCGTGAAGCATCTTGCATTTACTAATGGCATAAATTGATATCTTTTAAAATTTGACTAAAAAAATTTATTGTCAATTCTAGACCGTAATCAAAAATTTGATAATCAAATACTTATTGAAGAGACTGAGGGGTCGATAGGGGTAGACAAAAATACTTTATTTTCCAGCTAATCTTATTGCCTCTGCTATTAACTGATTAGAAAGCCTAAAGTCAGTCTGTTGGAGTTTTTCAGGTATAGGTTTAATTGAATCTATGATTCCCTGATTCTTTGACTTAATGATTATACCCAAAGCACCTGTTACTTCAAGGCCTAATTTATCAGCAGCAATTCTAGTCTTATAATCATCTAATATTATAGCATCCGTAGAAATTTCTAACGCTAAGGTAATAGCACTTGCTTATCTTTGTCAATTTGGAACTCCAAAAGTTGTTGTTTCTGCTTATCAATCGGTGATAAAATCTCCACCCAATCAGGAAGCTTTTCACCAAATTCGTCAGCGACATCCTGGGTAGTCTATAAACGAGTATAAAGTTTTTTGAGAATAGAAAGTTCTCCAATATTTGTGAGGGCAATAAAACAGCTTGTATCAGAGACTACGATCTTAAGCATTCTTCACGTCTCTACTTAAATCAGATGCAGGATAATTGAATAAAGATACTTCATACTTCCCTAACAATTCCGCAAATGCTCTTTTCGATATCCCAACCAACTCGGCTGCTAGACCAAGTGAAAGTTTGCCCCCTTCGTAAAGCTTAGAAGCCAGGATCATGGTTATATCCTTATCATCTAAGTTTACAAAATCAGGGATATTTAAGGTTATTTGTCTCATTATTTAAAGTTACTGCTTAACATAACCTTTTCCAAAGCGATGGATATTGCGTTTATTATTACTCTATATACGGATAATAATTAATTGCAATTAGTGTATGTTTTTAAAAAATTGTTAAGACAGAGGAAATTAAATTTTGAACATCGATAAAAATCTATAATCAGATACAGCCCATTCGAATTAAATCAAATGGGCTGTTATTCTTTAAATACTTGACTAATATTATTTAATGTTTTACTTCAGAATAATGATCATAAAGCATTAATAATCAATATTTATGTGGAGACGGAGGGAGTCGAACCCTCGTCCGGAGAGAGCTGGTATAAGACTTTCTACATGCTTATTTGCTCTATTGTTTTCCCGTCAGAAACCCGAGCAACAGGGCGCTCTGATAGGAGGTTGCCACCTTTATCTTTTGCAGGCATCATGGCGAGTGCCGGCAGCAAACTGTAAGGATGATGTGTCCTTTACAAAACATGTACAGTCAACATATTCTGCAGAACATCTAGTTGAATAGTCTAACTATGCAGCTAGCGCAAAATTTCTTTCGCCAATTAAAATATTGCAGACGTGGATTTAAGTGGTACCTCTACGAACCACTGCATGCTTACATCTTAACGAGTCAATCCCGTCGATGCCGTGTCGTCCCCATTTCAAAAAACTGAACTTGCCGTTGCAAGCCCTTTATTTACGTCCAAATTACACAAAGGTTCTGGACGAATTCTTAATTTCTTAATTATTTCCGTTAGCAGGTCCTACTTCATTCATGTGAAAAGGATTCTGCTCAACTTCTACCTTCAAACGGAGTACCAAAGTCGGTTGATCCGGATCATTTGTTTTAACCGTGATGGTTTTACTCTGTGGACCCTTACGACCTTTGGAATTAAAACTGGCAATGATCTCAGAGCTCATGCCCGGTTTGATGATATCATCCTTAGGCGCAGAAGCCGTACATCCGCAAGAAGCTTTTACTGAAAGTATCTTGAGATCGCTTTTTCCGGTATTGGTGAACTGATAGGTAACATCTACTTTTTCTCCTTCTATCACTACTCCCCCATCATAAGCCACACGCTCAAATTCTATATTGGGCATTTGGGCCAGTTCTTCTGCTGAGAACACTTTATTTACAACTCCATTGACCGTCAATTTTTTCTCTCCCTGATCCTCATTGGTATAGAGGTAGATGTTTTTACTGAAAGATCCATAGGTTATGAACTTTCCTCCATCAATCACTACACTGATAGGAGTACTTTCGCCAGGATTCAAAGTAGTCTTGGCAATATTGGTTTGAATCATCATTTCCTGATCTACCTTTTCTTTGAAGGTGATCGGCTGAGGTCCGATATTTTTTGCCTCAAAAACCAGAGAATGTTTTTTGTCAGAATCCAGGGTCCCAATATTATCTACCAATTTGGTAAAAGCCAGTGATCCCTGCTTATAAGGATAGCGATCCGGTACAGTTTCCGTATTTTCGACTTCTCCTTTTATATACAAAATGATGGGCTTTGCCCCATCTCCATATCTAACCGTCACAGTTTTAGTAAAAGGTCCAACTCTGGCTGTATTGTATTTCACAGCAATCTCACCCGTTTCACCCGGAGCTACTGCTTCCTTGGTCCAGGCAGGAGTTGTACAACCACAGGATGCTTTAACCTGAGAAAGTTTTACCGCTTCTTCAGAAACATTGGTAAAGACAAAGGTATGTTCAGCCGGACCGTTTTTCTTGATCTTGCCAAACTGATGGGTTGTCTCTTCAAATTTGATACTTGTTCCTTCTTGCGCTTGTAAGGCGATTAAAGAAAAAAGCAGTAGGCTTGCCAGAATTATTTTTTTCATATCTGTGTTATGCTTGAATATTCCAGAAGACAAATATAGGGAATAAGAAGGGAATTTCGACGTGTTTGGGTGTAAGTGTGTTAAAGTATTAGGGGATTTTCCAAGATTCGCTAACACACATATACTCTAACACCCTAAAACTCATTACCCCTAAGGCCTTGGCCCTGGAATATCCAATTCCATATTATACTCTTTGATTGCACGATAGATGCTACTTGCAATATAAATTTGTCCCTCCTCCGATGCCAGGTACTTTTCTTCTTCTCTATTGGAGATAAATCCAATTTCAGAAAGAATCGCTGGCATACCGCATTGATAGAGGACAACAAAAGGAGCTTGCTTTACTCCGCGACTATGCCGTCCCAATCGGGTCTTGAATTGCTTTTCTATTTTCTCTGCCATGCGAACGGACTCCGAACGGAATACGTTTTTCAGCAATTTGAAATAGATAAAGCCTTCGGGAGAAGTTGGATCAAATCCCCCATACATATCTCCATAATTCTCTTCAAAGAGAATGGATTCATTTTCTGCTATAATGGTTTCGTAATTTTCCTGGCCGTTATTTACCCCCAGCACATAGGTTTCTGTCCCATATTTAGAGCGATTGTCGAGCGCATTACAATGAATACTGACAAAAAAATCGCCTCCGGCTTCTTTTGCAATTTCTCCTCTTCTATGTAATTCTATGAAAGTATCGTCCTCACGAGTCATGACGACCTTTATTCCAGGCATGTTTTCCTGAACAATACGACGTAGCTCTAAAGCTACCTTTAGTGCTAAATCTTTTTCATAGTGATTTTTGCCCACGGCGCCAGGATCTTTCCCACCGTGGCCGGGATCGATGACAAGGGTTTTGATATTTCCCCCCACAGGCTTTATGAGATCGGGATGAAGCTCAGCCGATGAGAATGGCAATGGAAAGTAAGAAACCAAAGCCAAACAGGAAACCAGGCAAATTAAAAATAGTAATCTTCGCAATTCTAAAAACCTTTAACTAGAAACCAACCTTTTTACTCAGGTCAAGCACTATGTAAATGGACACAAATTCTTAGGGATATTCCTGTATATTTGCACCCGAAAGAGCAAGAGAGCCAATAATTAGTGCAGCATTTCTACTACATATTGACTGTTATACCAAGAAAGGAAAAATTTCGAAAAAAAGTAATAACACTTTTCGCAATTTCCTTCATCTTCCTTTCAGGACTATCTGCACAGGTAAATCCTGCTGCAAAAAAAGATACCACCAACAGTTCAACGGCCCCAAATTCTACTATTCCCTCTTTTATTAATGGCGGAGGATTGCCCGGATTAGACAGTCTGGTACAGGATACTAGCAAAAAAGATACCTTAAGTCCCGCTGACGCAAAAAAACAACAATTTGTTGACAGCCTTAAAGCCACTTCCGACCTCGATGCGCAGGTAAAGTATACAGCCTCTGACTCAATCGTTTTTGATGTAAAGAGCAAAAAACTCTTTCTCTACCAGAATTCAACCCTGGATTATACGGATATAAACCTGAAGTCTAAACGCCTGGATATATCCATGGATAATCAGACTTTGCATGCATTTGGGAAGGAGGATAGTATACGAGGCACCCATGAGGGGCGTCCCGAATTCACGCAAGCAGGAGAAACCTATCAGGCCAAAGATATTGTCTATAATTTTGCCACCCGTAAAGGCCGAATCAAAAATGGCAAATTGGTCGAAGGGGAAGGATTTGTATTGGCTGAGGTAGCCAAATACCATGAGGATGGGACTTTTCATGGAGCGCAGGGGAAATATACCACCTGTAACCTGGATCATCCGCACTATTATATAGAGTCTCGTAAATTGAAGATGATTCCGGATAAAAAACAGCTGATCAGTGGGCCGTTGAATCTGGTAGTCGGCGATTTCCCCATCCCGATAGTTATTCCTTTTGGCTTCCTTCCTAACATGGAATCAGAAGGGCGAAAGAATGGAATTATCTTTCCTACCTACGGAGAAGCGCAGGATCGAGGCTTCTTTCTGAGGAATCTCGGCTATTATGTCGGCCTGAATGATTATTTTGATTTACAGGTAGATGGAGATATTTATACACGAGGCGGATGGCGTCTGGGAGTAGCGACCAAATACAATATCAAATACAAGTTTAGTGGAAACCTGAGGTTTCAATACGGAGTCCAGAGATTCAATGAACCTACTGATCCTGATTTCAGGAGAACAACCGCCTGGTCATTGACCTGGTCACACAACCAGCCCATTGACCCGACCTTCCGGATTTCTTCCTCGGTCAATATGTCGAGTTCCAACAGTTTCCAAAGAAGGATCAGTCAAAATCAAAGTGACTTCTTCACCAATAACCTTAACTCCTCGGTCAACATCTCGAAGAACTTCAATAACCTTCCTTTTTCGCTGAATGTAGGCCTAAGACATCAGCAGGATTTGAATAAGGAGACCGTGAGTATGCAGTTACCCGAGCTGGCTTTCAATGTTCAAAGACAAACGCCATTTAAATTTGTAAAGAATAAGAATCTCCGCTGGTTGAAGACTTTGGGAATCACCTATAATATGAATGCCCGAAACTCTCTGGAGACCGTTCCAGATACTCTTTTGGGAACATTATTGTTCAATTGGCAGGACAGCATCGATTACTTTGAAGTATTTGCCGGAGATACCATCCCAACTCGACGGGTCGGTTCTTCCTTCTACCGAAATGGGATGCAGCACAGATTGAGTTCTGGAACAACAATCAAGCTATTCAAAAACATCAATATTACTCCTTCCTTTAGTTCTATAGGATACTGGTACACAAGCACAACGGAGAAATTCTGGAATGAAGCAGAAAATAGAATTGAGGATAGACAGGTGCGTGGATTTGCCCAGGGATATGAATATTCGACCTCTGTATCTGCCAGTACCAATTTCTATGGTATCTATCAGTTGACCAAAAGTAAACGGGAAATAGCTTTTCGTCAACGCTTTTCTCCAAGTGTAGGCTATAATTATCGACCAGACTTTTCTGAGGATCGCTTTGGCTATTATCGGACGGTTCAAGCAGATAGTGCAGCCACAACCTTTCAGACCTATAGTATTTTTGAAGATGGGATTTACAGAGGTCCGGGTAAAGGGGAAAGTCAATCCATGAGCTTTAGTCTTTCCAGTGTGATCGAAATGAAGTACAGGAAGAAGGAGAGTTTTGAAGATGATTTTGACGAAAAGGAAGACAAGTACATACGCAGCAACCTCATTGACAATATTGGCTTAAGCGGTAGCTATAATTTCGCAGCGGACAGCTTCCAGCTTTCCACTATAAATGCCCGAGTCAGAACCAGCCTTTTCGAAAAGAAGCTAAATATAACTACCAGTGCACGTCTCGACCCCTATTATTATGGATTTGATAATACGGACACACCCTTTGAACTGCCAAATGCAAGAAGGATCAATGAGTTTATGATCAATCGCACAGGCCAATTGGCGCGTCTGACAGCTGCACAGGTAAGTTTGTCAACCTCTCTCTCTTCCAAAAAGAGAAATGGAACCAAATCCAAATCCAAGGATTTTGACGATCAGGAATTTCAGCAAATCGCCAACACTCTCTACCAGTATGTAGATTTTGATATACCCTGGAGTTTGCGATTGAACTATAACCTTTCCTATTCTCGACCGGGATTGGATCCGGGCCGTTTGACCTCTACAGCCAACATCAATGGGAGTTTCTCCTTTACCCCAAACTGGCAGTTTCAGTTTCAGACGGGATATGATCTCGTAAATCGTAAAGCCAATCAAACCAGATTGAGTGTATTCAGGAATCTCCATTGCTGGGATATGTCTTTCTCCTGGGTTCCTTTCGGACCGCTTAGGAGCTATAACCTGACCATAGCAGTAAGAAGTGCTACGCTTAGAGACTTGAAGCTTACGCGGAACAATTTCTGGCAGGACAGATTCTAGAACCTCCTTTTCAAATTAGCGTAATCAAAGCTGGGTTCGGGCATTTACTGCCTATGTTTCTAGATAGAATTCTTTTTACACTTATTGTCTTGCTGGGGTCGCCTTTCTTATGGACCTATTTCTTTTGCTGGCTTCTGATTCCTGAGAACTATGATTACGATGGAGCCACCAATTTTGGAATCGCTTTCTCTATAGCCTTTTTCAGTCCCTTGATGGGAATTATAAGTGCCATTATTGCCTGGTTTTGGTCTGCGAAATGGAAGAAGGATTAGAAGCGAAATTAATCCAGGCTTCCTCAGCCCAATTAATAAACTTTCACACTTTCCATGCTCGGAATGACTTGGACTGTGTTTTTCTCCCATTTTATATGTGTCAACACGAGCCCAGTCGAGTGATCTAATTCCCCTCAGATTTACCTGATAACTGAAGTTGTGATGAATAAATTCAGTACACGCGACTTCGCTCGGATGACATGAATGCTGAAGTGCAAATCTTTTTACTTTGTCACTTTATCTCTCCCTTCCAGAACTTTGACGACATCCTTAAGGCTCATATCCTTGGCTTCGAGCAGGATCATCATGTGATAGAGGAGATCTGCCGCCTCATTGACAAAGAGATGATCATCATCATCTTTGGCTTCAATCACTAATTCTACGGCTTCTTCTCCCACCTTCTGGGCAATTTTATTGATACCTCTTTTAAAAAGCTTAGAAGTATGTGAGCCTTCTACCGGAGATATCTTTCTTTTATGAATGGTTTTCTCCAAACGTTTAAGAAAGGCGAAAGGAGCTGAATTTTTTTCTTTAAAACAGGTATCGCTACCGGTATGACAAACCGGTCCCAAAGGTCTTGCCTGAATGAGCAAGGTATCCTTATCACAATCTATCTTGATTTCTTCTACCATCAGGAAATTGCCGGAGCTTTCTCCTTTGGTCCATAACCGCTTTTTGCTACGAGAGTAAAAGGTAACTTTTCCTTCTTTTTTGGTTTTATCCAGGGCCTTCTCATTCATATAGCCCAGCATCAATACCTTTTTCGTATGCGCATCTTGTACAATGGCGGGAATGAGTCCATCGCCTTTTTTAAAGTCCAGTTTCATTTTCTTTATCCGTATTGGGAAAGGGTATTCTCTATTGAAATCTAAGGTCTAATGTTGATTCCTTGTTGATGAAGGTAATTCTTGAGTTTGGGAATGGGAATGGTGCCGAAATGGAAAATGCTAGCGGCTAATGCTGCATCAGCTTTTCCTTCTTCAAAAGCCTCCACAAAATGAGCCTCCGTTCCTGCTCCACCGGATGCAATTACGGGAATTTTTACCGATTCTGATACCGCTCGGGTAATATCCAGAGAAAATCCGGCCTTTGTTCCATCTCCCTGCATAGAAGTAAGCAAGATTTCTCCGGCTCCACGATTCTCTAATTCTTTTGCCCATGCCACAGTTTCCAGTTCCGTCTCCCTTCTTCCTCCATGGGTATAAACATGCCAATCCTCTCCCAACATATTTGTGTCTATGGCTACGACCACACACTGACTGCCAAACTCATTGGCCAACTCTTCAACCAATTCTGGCCTTCGGACGGCTGCGGAATTTACCGAGATTTTATCTGCTCCTGCCAAGAGCAATCTATTTACATCTTCGACACTTCTGATTCCTCCACCTACTGTAAAAGGAATATCAATTTCCTTGCCTATTCGCTTTACCAGTTCCGCCAGGGTATCTCTTTTTTCCACAGTAGCCGTTATATCCAGAAAGCATAGTTCATCTGCTCCCTGTTTTGCATATGCTGCTCCCAGCTCTACCGGATCGCCGGCATCTCGTATATCGACAAAATTTACTCCCTTAACGGTACGTCCGTCTTTGATATCCAGACAAGGGATGATTCTTTTCGTTAACATATTATCTTTCTGTCAATTCTTCCAATTTGATTTTTCCTTCATAGATGGCTTTACCAATGATAATCCCATAGATATTCATTTGGCGAAGTTCTTCCACATCTTTTATTCCACTTACCCCTCCACTTGCAACCAGTTTCAGCTTTGGGAAACGCTCCATGAGCTTTTGATAGAGAGAAATAGCAGGACCTTCCAACATCCCATCTTTGGCAATATCAGTTACTACTGCGGTTTGGATACCCGCTTCCATATTTTCCCCTACAAAATCATAGAGATCTATAGCTGTTTGGGTTTGCCATCCATGAATCGCAATTTTTTCCTCTCTGACATCAGCGCTCAAAATGATGCTGTCATTTTTATAGTCGCTCAACCAGGACTGAAACATCTGGGGTTCCTTCGCTGCTGTACTCCCCACATTAACTTGCTTTGCCCCTGCATTGAAGGCATTCTTCAAATCTTCTTTCACTTTGATTCCTCCTCCAAAATCTACCTCAAGGGAAGTCTGCGAACTGATCTTTTCGAGTATACTCAGGTTTACCGGTTTGCCTGCCTTTGCTCCATCCAGATCAACCAGATGTAAGTATTTGACTCCGGCTGCTTCAAATTCCTTCGCAACTTCCAGGGGATCTTCATTATAGATCTTTTTCTTTCCATAATCTCCCTTCTCCAATCGTACACATTTTCCCCCTATCAAGTCTATGGCAGGAATGATTCTCGTTTGACTCATCAGATTTTTTCTATAAAATTTTTAAGGATTTGCGCACCGATTTTCCCACTCTTTTCGGGATGGAATTGGGTAGCATAAAAATTGTCCTTATGCATGGCTGCGCTAAAAGCCAACCCATACTCACATGAAGAAATTGTAAAGGGCCCTTTTTCGACATAATAGCTATGAACGAAATAAACATGAGGAGCTTCCCCCAAGTCAGTCAAGAGAGGAGAATCCGTATTTTTCAACTCATTCCAGCCTATATGCGGCACTTTCAAGTCTGAATCCGGGAACTTCTTTACCTCATGGTCGAATATACCAAGACAGTCCGTATCCCGTTCTTCACTATAGCGGCACATAAGTTGCATGCCCAAACAAATGCCCAATACTGGCTGTTCTAAAGTAGGGATAATTTGGTCTAAGCCCTTATTCTTAAGATAGGACATGGTACTTGAGGCCTCACCTACCCCCGGAAATATGACTTTATCCGCATTTCTGATCTCAGATTCGTCATCGGACAAAGTATAGGGAACATTTAGGCGGTCTAATGCGTACATTACAGATTGGACATTACCTGCATTGTATTTTATGATAACTAGGTGCATATTATCTTTGCAAAAGTGTAAATTAGCGTTTAATGGATTTTCAAGCAGCAAAAGTCTTTATTCTCCAAAAGCTTCGTGAAGAGTTGCCCCGCAACCTTACTTATCATGGATTGCATCATACCCTGGATGTTTGCCAGTCCGCGATAGAGATTGCCCGTTCTGAAAATGTCGGAGAAGAGGACCTGATTTTGCTTGAAACTGCTGCCCTTTATCATGATTCCGGATTCACAAAAACCTATCAAAATCATGAAGCTGCGGGTTGCGATATTGCCAAAGAAAGTCTTCGGAAATTTGGCTACAGCAAATTTCAAATCAGAAAGATTTGTGGAATGATCATGGCAACCAGAATTCCGCAAACTCCCACTACCCTTCTCGAACAAATCCTGTGTGATGCGGATCTCTTTTATTTGGGCAGAAAAGATTTCTACCATATCGGAGATACCCTTTATCGAGAATTTCTTCATCAAGGCATTGTAAAGAATGAAGTGGATTGGAATAAACTTCAGGTAAAGTTTCTTTCTAATCATAATTACTTTACTCCTACGGCCATCAATATGCGTCAGGCTAAAAAGAACAAACATCTTCAGGAAGTTAAAGAATTGGTAAAGACCGCCTGATTTCTCCTTACAACATTCCTTTGGTTGTCGGCAAATCATTATTTCCATCCTCTTTCCGTATTGCGAGCTTGATAGCCTTGGCTACTCCTTTAAATGTCGCTTCAATCATGTGATGAGCATTGCTGCCCTGCATGCGAACATTCAAATTACATTTAGCTCCATCACAAAATGATTTGAAGAAGTGCTCCAGCATTTCAACCGGAAAATCTCCTACTTTCTCTCGTTTGATTTCACCTGCCCAGACCAGCCAGGGTCTACCGGAAAAGTCTATTGCAACTTCTGTCAAAGCTTCATCCATAGGAAGATTAAAACAACCATAGCGATTGATTCCTCTCTTATCTCCTAAAGCCTGAAAAAAGGCTTCTCCCAGCGCAATTCCTGTATCTTCTATGGTATGATGAGGATCGATATGTAAATCACCTTTGGCTGATACTTTGAGATTGATTCCACTATGTTTCCCCAATTGATCCAGCATATGATCAAAAAAGCCTATGCCTGTCTGGTTATCCGTTTTACCATTTCCATCCAGATCCAGTTCTATTTTGATATCGGTCTCTTTGGTTTTTCGGTGAATGCTGGCCCGGCGCCCAGCTGAAAGTAAAAAGTCGGCAATCTCCCGCCAGTTTTCCGTTTCCAGGACCAGTGTATCTTTTTTCAATTCAGACAAATCCCACTCATCATCCTGATCGTCTATGCTTCTTCCAATCAGGATTCCTTTGGCCCCCAGATTTTTCGCCAACTGGATATCACTGGGTCTATCGCCCACGACAAAGGAATTTTCCAAGTCATAGCTTCCATCCATATAGTGAGTCAGCAAAGCTGTGCCTGGTTTGCGAGTGGGTTTTCCTTCGGCCTTATAGGTGCGATCAATGATCACTTCATCAAAGTGTATTCCCTCTCCTTCGAAAAGGGCCATCATCTGATTATGAGCGGCCCAGAATCCTTCCTCCGGAAAACCTTCTGTTCCCAATCCATCCTGATTGGTGATCATGACCCAGACAAAATCTGATCCCTCAGTGATCCGCACCATCTCGCGAATTACGCCTGGGATGTAGGCCAGTTTTTCAAGACTATCGACCTGATAATCTTCGGGCGGTTCCTTGATCAGGGTTCCATCCCGATCCAAAAATAAGATTCGTTTTTTCACTGCTGCGTTTTTTGAAAATCCGATGTATTATCGAGGCAAAATCCCCATAACACTGTTAGAAATTATTTCTATAATAAATAATCCAATATTTTTTTAAGCCAATTTTCTGAGGCTTTTCAATAATTCTTCATTTTCTGCTCGCGTTCCAACCGTGATCCTGAGGCAATCCTCGCACAACAAAACCCTCGATCTATTTCTCACTACCACTTGTTCTTCTATGAGTTCTTTGTAGCGCTTATCTGCCTGATCAAACTTTACCAACAGAAAGTTAGCATCACTTGGATAAATATGCTCTACCAAAGCTTGCTTTTCCAATTCCTCTTTCAAATAGTCTCTTTCCTCCAGAAGTTTTGCGACCATTTCATCCCTAAGTTCCACTTTATCCAGAGCCTCCAGGGCCATTCTCTGACTTAAACCATTCACATTGTAGGGCATTTTGACTTTATTCATCATCGATATAATATCCGGATGGCAAAATCCCATGCCCAAACGAAGGTTGGCCATGCCCCAGGCTTTTGAAAAAGTCTGGAGAACCACTAAGTTCACATGCTTATTCAAAAGATTCAGACTGCTTGCTTCTGGTGCAAAATCTCCATAGGCTTCGTCTACCACTACCAGACCGCTTGACAGTTCCAGCAATTCCTCAATCAGGGATCTGTCGATCAAATTGCCCGTTGGATTATTGGGGGAACAGACAAAGACAATCTTTACTTCCTCATCTATCCGAGCTTTTATCCCCTCTAAATCCAATTGATAATGAGAAGTAAGAGGCACACTGAGCACTTCTACCTGATTGATCCCGGCAGAAGCCTCATACATACCAAAGGTAGGAGGAAAAGTCATTACGCTATCCTCTGCGGGCTCACAAAAGGTTCTGAACAGGACGTCTATAATCTCATCACTTCCATTACCCAAAAAAATTTGCTCCTCCCGGAGTCCTTTTAATTGGGCAATTTTGGTTTTCAATTCTCGCTGGTAGGGATCAGGGTAGCGATTGTAGCTTCCTCCTGAAACCGAACCAAAGGGATTTTCATTGGCATCTAAAAAGACCCCATCACTTCCTTCATATTCATCTCTTGCCGAAGAATATGGCTTGAGTGTCAAAACATGTTTGCGAACTAATTTTTCTATTTCCGGATTCATGACTTCAGGCTTGCTAATCTGATAGATACCGCTCTTTTGTGAGCTATTAATTCTTCTGCTTCTGCCATTTCCTCCACAGCTGGTCCCAGGTTTTTGATTCCTTCTTCTGTGAGTTTTTGAAAGGTGATTTTTTTGACGAAAGAATCCAGAGAAACACCACTGTAGGCTTTGGCAAAACCATTGGTCGGCAAGGTGTGATTGGTTCCAGAAGCATAATCGCCTACACTTTCAGGGGTCAGATGCCCGAGAAATACGGATCCGGCATTAAAAATTTTCTCCGCCATTTCTTCATCATTCCTGACTGAAAGGATGAGGTGTTCTGGCGCATATTCATTGATCAGATCAATGATGGCTTCCTCCTCTTCCAGAAAGATACTTTTACTATTGGCTATGGCGGCACGTGCAATTTCTTCTCTGGGAAGTTCAGAAAGCTGTCTTTCGACTTCCTTTTCTATCTCCTCAATCTTTTCCTGAGAATTGCCGACCAAAAGTACCTGACTGTCAACTCCATGTTCTGCTTGAGATAGCAGATCAGCAGCCACAAATCCTGCATGAGCACTTTCATCAATTACTACTGCAACTTCAGAAGGTCCTGCAGGCATATCTATTGCTACTCCTTCCTTTCCAATCAATTGCTTGGCCATGGTTACGTATTGGTTCCCCGGTCCAAAGATTTTATATACCTGAGGAATACTTTCTGTCCCATAGGCCATGGCCGCTACTGCCTGCGCACCACCCACTTTGAAAATAGAAGAAATACCCAGCAAATTGGCGGTATACAAAATAGCGGGATTGACTTCTCCTTTTTTTCCGGGAGGGGTACAAAGGACAATTTCTTTGCAGCCGGCTATTGCAGCAGGTACTCCCAGCATAAGGATGGTCGAAAAGAGCGGAGCTGTTCCTCCGGGAATGTAAAGTCCTACTTTCGTAATAGGCACTGATTTTCTCCAGCACCTGATTCCTGGCTGGGTTTCAACCACCTGTATTTCCTCTTTCTGACTGGCGTGAAAGCGTTCGATATTTTTTCGGGCTAAAGCAATTGCTGCCTTGAGACTTTCCGGCACCTTTGCAATAGCTTCTTCTATTTCTGCAGGACTCAGCTTCAAGTCTTTCAAATCCACCTGATCGAATTTGGAAGAAAACTCTTTTAAGGCTTCATCTCCTTTATGCTTCACTGCATCCAAAATAGGTTGGACTCGTGATTCTAAGTCTTTTTGTTCGAAGACGGGTCTCTTCAATAATTCTGCCCAATCTTCTCTAGCGGGATTGACTATATATTGCATGGCTAAAGAATCATTTTTTCGATAGGAATAACCAGTATGCCTTCGGCACCGACCTTCCTCAAATTCTCAATTACGTCCCAAAAATCATCTTCCTTAACTACTGTGTGCACAGAACTCCAACCTTGCTCTTCCAAAGGAGTTACCGTTGGGCTGCGCATCCCGGGCAGGATGTTGGCTATTTTCCCGATGGCAGAATTGGGAGCATTCATCAAAATGTATTTATAATTTTGTGCTCGAAGCGCTGATTTAACCCGAAAAAGGAGTTTATCCAGAATCTCCTGCTTCGCGGGTGAAAGCTCAGGAGTGGCAATCATCACTGCCTCTGAGCGCAAGATGACTTCTACTTCCTTCAGTCCATTACTCAGCAGGGTACTTCCGGTAGATACCAGATCACAAACGGCATCTGCCAAACCGATGCTGGGAGCAATCTCAACTGAGCCACTGATTTCGTGAATATCCGCAGAAACTCCCTGTTCTTCCAGATGCTTTTGCAGGATATTAGGATAGGAAGTTGCGATCTTTTTACCATTAAGATCAGTGATTCCGTTATAGTTGGCTGATTGAGGAACTGCTACAGAAAGTCTACAACGAGAAAATCCCATTCTCTCTACCAGATCCACTTTTTTTGCTTTCTCCAACATCACGTTTTCTCCGATGATGCCTATATCTGCCACACCATCCGCCACATATTTCGGGATATCATCATCCCGCAGGAAAAGCAGTTCCAGGGGAAAATTGTAGGATTGAGTTTTTAGTTTGGCTTTGTTCCATGCATAGGAAATCCCGCACTCTTTGATAAACTTCAAACTTTTTTCGCTCAATCTCCCTGATTTTTGTACCGCCAGTTTTAAGGTTTCCATTTATTTTTTGATTGGATTAATGAATGATTCCTTTCAGGAATGCTGAAAAATATCGGATAGAACCGCAAAGGGTGATATAAAAAATAATTCCTCCTATAGGGAGGAATGGTGGATATGATGAACATGAAAAGCCGCTGGCTGAAAAGAAGCTTCAGCTATCGGGGTGAGACTATATGTGTATCGGCTATTCATTATGCTCGCAAATATAGCAGAGTGCATTTTACAATTGCAAACCTAATTGAGGATTAAATGGAATTTTTTCCAAATCCCCCCGAAGGATGTAATAGATATAACCTTCTATTTCTGTATATCCGAGATCAAGCACGGCTTGCATATATTCCTGCATTTGTGATTGGTATTTCCGATTGGGCTTTCCGCTTTTGTAGTCAACCAATATGGCTTTCTTTTGTTTGATCATTACGCGATCTGGTCGAAAAACTTTCCCATTGGAAAGAATAATCTCGGCTTCATTTTTCACTTCATAGGCTCCCTCAAACCAGTGTTTGACTTTATCATTGCTGATGATTTGCTGCAATTCGGCTTTTGCTTTCTCAAATTCCTCTTCTTTTAGCATTCCTCTCAGTACCAGTTTCCGAACGGCTTTATCCAAATCGCCCTTTTCCTCTATAAATGCCAGACCTTCGTGAAGCAATTCTCCCCGATTGATGACTTCGTCTCGTTTTCGGATTTCTGTATTGAGAAATTGATTGCTGCTAAAGCGAATCCTAAGCATATCATTCCAATTGGGAATGCTTTCCTCATTTCGCTTCATCTCCAGGGATTTCCCTAAGGAAGATTCCTTGCTTCCTTCAATGCTGCGAATTTCCTCTCGTCCCATTAGTTGACCGTAACTAAAATGGAAATCTTCATCTTCTTTTAATCCATCCAGGGGATCTTCTTTTAAAATTCGATATAATAGTTTTGAAATACTCTTGAAGTCTGTCGGCATTTTGGGCTGTCCACTTCTTTTGTCAATGGAAGGAGCCTTACTCAGAAGATAGAGTCTGTATTTGGGACGAGTCAAGGAAACATAAAGCAAATTCAGATTATCCAAATAAGAACTTTGTTCCTCTTGTTGATACTCTTCCTTGAACCAACTGCTTTCCAATTGACCCGAAAGCTTCATGGGAAAGAATTCAAAACTTTGATAAGGAGCTTTTTGGGGGTTTACCCATAAATATCCCCGAGCTTTGGGAGGCATTTCCCATTCTGCATAAGGAAGGATAACAATGGGAAATTCCAGGCCTTTAGATTTATGAATGGTCATAATCTGGACCGCATCTCTACTAGCTGCACTCGCGATGGCCCGGCTATTTTTTTCAGTCTCCCACCATTCGAGGAAGGAACTTATCCCCGGATCATTTTCGGCTGCATAGCTCAAAGCTGCATCCTTGAAACCCTGGATATAAGCATTGGCATCCAATAAGGGAGAGAAAAGGTTACAAAGCCTTTCTATGCATTCGTATATGGATTTTCTTCTCAGTTCCTTTTTGTACTTCTCAAATTCAGGCAGGATTTCCTCATCTGATTTGAGGAATACGGCATGATGAGAAGCTTCTCCTTCTACTACCAGGTTGTAGTAATAGGAAAGCGCTGCAGAATTCACCTCATTAGATTCATAATTGAGGTATTGAAGCAGGGCATAGAGAAACTGAACTTTGGGATCACTGGCAATCAGGAGGGAGTCTGCTGAAACCACCTTGATGGGTTTAGCTTCTCTGGCACTTTCTCTTTGCAGATAAGTTGCCAGTCGGGTGCCGTGGATATTATTGCGCACCAAAAGGGTGATCTCATGAGGCTCAAAGCCTTCATTCCCCAGAGACCAAATCAGTTCCATGCATCGCCTTTCGGCCTGTTCTTCCCACTTTGGACCAGGATCATCTCTTCTTTTGGATAAGTCTTCCAGAAATTCCACGGAGACATAGCCTGGATATTTTTCTTTTTTGGGATGCTGAGTCACTCCTCCATAAGCTGCCAGCATCATTTGCCCAAAAGCCGGATCTTCCCGGTCTTTGGCCAGATAATCTGCCGCAGAAAGAAATAACCAGTTATTAAACTCCACGATCTCCCGAGCTGTCCGCCAGTTATTATCCAGATTCTCTGTAGTTACGTCCTGATTGACAATGGATTTAATATCTTTCTCCACTTTGTTCAGGAGCAAGTCCATATTGCCATTTCTCCATCTATATATCGATTGTTTTGCATCTCCCACCAGCATACTAAAGTTGTCATATGCCAGAGCTTCTGCCAGAAGAGGCATCATATTCCGCCATTGCATATTGGAGGTATCCTGAAATTCGTCCAGGAGAAAATGCTGAAATCGAGTCCCTACTTTTTCATAAATAAAGGGAGCATGGTAGGGATCTTTGATAACTTTTTGCAAAAGCAGGCCTGTATCTGAAATGATCAATTGGCCATTTTCTTTTCTGTAAGCTGTGAGTCTTTCTTTCAACTCTGTGAGGAGTCCAAAAGAATAGATACTCATAGAGGCCTGTAAGGCTGTATTATAGGTAGCATACTCATTTTCAAAGAGCATGATCATATTATCCAGTACATCAAGTAAACCTCCCTGGACACAAGCTCGTAATTGCTCCTGCTTATCTGATTTTTTGGGGATCCAGGCTTCTATATCCTCTCTGGCTGAGAGAGCTCGTTTCGTGGGTTCATATTTTTTACTGACGGAGAGCTTATTATCCTGAACTTTAAAAAAATGGTTGGCTACTCCAGATTTCCCATAGGAAAAATCTTCCACACTTAGCCCATGGGACTGCATAAGCTCTTGTCCCTGTCTGCCCAATTCTTCCATTCCCCCTTCAAACCTTTTTCTTATCGCACGAATTTTATTCGCCAGGTCCAGGGTCTTTTCTATGTAATTTTCCTCTTCGGGATCACTCTTTTCTCTTTCATTATCGAGGGCCTGGTATTTTTCCTTAAAAATCTCGCTACCAACTTCTCGAATATAACCTTCCAGGTTCCAGGTTTTTTCTTCTTCCAGGTTTCGATCTACAAAGCTTTCCAGAATTTTTCTAAGCTTTTCCTTCTTCCCTACATCCATGAGAATTCCATCCACCAGTTGATCCAGAACCAGGCTATTTTTGGTTTCTACATCATAGCCCAGAGGAATATTTAGTTCCCGGGCAAAGGCACGAAGGATGCGTTGAAAGAAACTTTCTATGGTACTCACGGAAAAGTTCGAGTAATCATTTAGGATGAGACTCAGTGCCTTACGTGCATTTTTCCGAATAGAAAAATTAGGAGCTAATTTTTGATCTGTAGTAGAGAAGTATTCCTGCAAGCCCAAAAACATGGGATTTTTCAGCAGGGCTTCATCGGATTGGGTAGAAAGATCAGAAAGAGAAGAAATAATTCTTCCTTTCATTTCATCTGTCGCCTTATTGGTAAAGGTGACAGCTAGGATACTGCGGTAGATTTCGGGTCTTGCCAGCACTATTTTCAGGTACTCCAGTACCAAGGTATGCGTTTTCCCTGAGCCGGCGGAGGATTTATAAAGACTTAACATGCATACTTCAGCTGGCCATTTTAGCTGTAAGCATGTCCTTCAGGAGCTCTTCCTGACGTTCGGTTTGATGGAGAAAATGCCGAATTACACTGCACTGGGCACTCATTGCAGGCTCTTCTAGTTCTGGTAATTTTGCCTGCATACCCTCAACAATGACTTTAGCTTCCCCCATGATTCGGTGGAGCTCTTTTACCTGTTTCAATAATTCCTGCGGCTGCATGTATTCTTTGGGTTAAGTAATAGGACTTATCTAACGTAAAGGTAAGTTATATGTTTTATTTTAACTAATACAGAACTGCCAACTATCACATTTTGGATAGAATCATTTCAAAATGAGGAATTCCTGCTTCTTCAAATTCTTCTCCTTTACTTGAAAAGCCCATACTTTTGAAGAATCCCTGATTAGTAGATTGAGCATGTACGAAGACTTCCAGACCTTTGGGGGCATCTGAAATCATTTTTTCGACCAGGGCTTTTCCTACTCCTGTTCTTCGAAACTCTTTGAGAACAGCAATCCGTTCGAGCCTGATTCGATCTCCAGTTTGAGTCACTCTCCAACGAGCAGCACCCGCAGGATCTCCATTTACCACAGCCAGGTAGTGATTGGATAAATGATCGAAACCATCATATTCGTCTTCCTGATCAACTTTTGATTCATCAACAAAGACTTTTGTTCGGATAATAAATACCGAATTGAACAACTCATCGGTATTTGCGTTAATTACCTCGATGGACTTGGCACCGCTTTTGGACATATTTTGAAAATTACTAACGAAGAGAGCCATTTGTAAGCTTCATCGGGGTGAAATTTAAGAATTAACAATCTTCTTTTCACAGATATTGTTATTATTGCAGCAAAATATAGAGAATCCGCAGAGTTGGTTATGAGCAAAAACTTATTGATAGTCGAATCACCGGCAAAAGCAAAAACCATTGAAAAGTATCTTGGCAAAGAGTTTACAGTCAAAGCCAGTTACGGACACGTAAGAGACTTGCCTAAGGGAGATGATGCCATTGACGTTGAAAATGGCTTCACCCCAAAGTACGAGGTAATCCCTGATAAGAAAACTGTTATCAAGGAATTAAAGGACCTTATCAAGAAACATGAAACGGTTTGGTTAGCAACGGATGAAGACCGGGAAGGAGAAGCGATTTCCTGGCACCTGGCTAACGCGCTAAAACTGGATCTTGATACAACCCATCGCATTGTATTCAATGAGATTACAAAGCCTGCTATTACAGCAGCTATAGAAAATCCCAGATCGATCAACCAGGATCTGGTAAATGCACAGCAAGCCCGTCGAATTCTCGATAGAATAGTTGGATTTCAACTTTCCCCTATTCTCTGGAGAAAGATCAAAACCGGACTTTCTGCAGGCCGTGTTCAATCGGTAGCAGTACGGATCATTGTTGAAAGGGAAAGAGAGATCATCGCTTTCAAACCTACAAGCACCTATAAGGTGAGTGCTGTATTTACCTTGAGTTCCGGAACCAAAATCAAAGGTGTTCTTGCTAAAAAACTAGCGACCTTTGATGATGCGAAAGCATTTCTGGAATCTTGCAAAGGTGCGAGCTATAGCATTAGCAATCTGGTTAAAAAGCCATCCAAGAGAAATCCCTCTGCTCCTTTTACTACTTCAACCCTCCAGCAGGAAGCAAGTAGAAAATTGAGCTTTTCTGTAGCTCAAACGATGAGAGTTGCCCAAACGCTCTACGAAGCGGGTCGCATCACCTATATGAGAACAGATGGGGTAAATCTTTCGGAGGTAGCCAAGGAGCAGGCAAAAGAAGTTATTCTCAAATCCTATGGAGAGGAATATAGCAAGCCTCGCCAGTTTAAGAATAAAAACAAAAAGGCACAGGAAGCTCACGAAGCTATTCGCCCAACAGATCTTTCCCTCACCGAAGTTTCAGATATGGAGCGCAATGAACAGCGTCTCTATGAATTGATCTGGAAAAGGACGCTTGCGTCTCAAATGTCTGAAGCGCAATTGGAAAAGACTACGGTTGATATCACAGTTTCAAGCAATGATGCCATTTTTGTTGCCACCGGAGAGGTCTTGAAGTTTGATGGCTTCCTAAAAGTTTACATGGAATCCACAGATGAGGATCAGGAAGATGAGGTAGAAGATGAAGACAGCAAGGTTCTTCCTCCCCTTTCTATTGGAGAAGAACTGGGTCTTTTTGAAATGGAAGCACTGGAAAGATATTCCAGACCTGCACCCAGATATACAGAGGCCAGCCTGGTTAAGAAATTGGAAGAGCTGGGAATCGGTAGACCTTCTACCTATGCTCCGACCATTTCAACTATTCAACGTAGGCAATACGCGAGCAAAGAGTCTCGTGAAGGAGTTCTTCGCGATCTCAATAAATTTATCCTGAAAGAGGGAGACTTAAGCGAAGAAGTAGTCCAGGAAAGGACTGGAGCTGACAAATCCAAACTCTTCCCTACAGATTTGGGAATTGTTGTGAACGACTTCCTGGTGAAGTTCTTCCCTGAAATTCTGGATTATAAATTTACCGCCAAAGTCGAGGAGCAATTTGACAATATTGCTGACGGAAAGCAGGAGTGGCAGAAAATGCTGGAGCTTTTCTATAAAGATTTTGCTCCCCTGGCACAGGATATTGCCAAGAATGCAGAAAGAGCAGGCGGAGAAAGAGAATTGGGAGTTGATCCCAAAAGCGGCAGGAAAGTAATCGCCAGACTCGGCAAATTTGGACCGATGATCCAGATTGGTAGTCAGGACGATGAAGAGAAGCCTCGTTATGCAAAGCTTCGCTCCAATCAGCGACTTGAAACCATCAGTATTGAAGAAGGCCTTGAACTTTTTAAACTCCCAAGAGTTTTGGGTGAGTTCGAAGAACAGCCTGTAAAGGCCAATATTGGTCGCTTTGGTCCATATGTACAGTTGGGTGGTTTATTTGCCTCTCTGGAAGAAGGAGACGACCCCTACACGGTCTTACTGGACAGAGCCATCGAACTTATTCTCAAGAAAAGAGAAGCAGAAGCCAAAAAAGTCATTAAGAAATTTAATGATGATGCGGCTATCCTGCAGGGAAGATGGGGCCCTTACATCAAGATCCATGGCAAAAATGTCAAGATTCCCAAGGATGTAGAAGCAGATAACCTTACCCTTGAGGATTGCGAACGTTTACTGGAAGAAAGTAAAAACAAGCCCAAAAAGAAGCGGGCGAGTAAAAAGAAATAAATAAAAAAGGCGCTGTACGAACAGCGCCTTTTTTTATAGCTTTCCGAATGTCTTTTTTCCTCTGATAAAATATTGCCAGATCACACTTTTGGGATGATAGCCAATCCTTTGCTGGATAGGCTTAAATTCTTTATAAATTTCTTTTCTGCGTTTTAACCAGAATGGAATTTTCTGGTAAAAATGAAAATGGGCTTTCAGTACAGAAAGGACTCCTTTCACATCTCCGCCGAGAATTGCCTTTATACTCCATATCCCATCCAGGCATAAACGTGCGAAAATTTTAGGTACAAGCTGAGAAGCGGGAAGGTTAAGCAACATAGCCGCCAAACTATTTCGGACGTTTAGGTAGGTTTTAAAAGGGCTACTTGGCGGCAAGGCACCTCCCCCGACATGGTAAACAATGGAAGCGGGCTCACAGCCGACTTTGTATCCAAAATTTTTCGCCCTCCAGCAAAAATCTATTTCCTCCATATGGGCAAAAAATTCTGCTTGAAAGAGGCCTGTTTTTCGCACATAATCAGTCCGTAGAATACAACAGGCTCCCGTGGCCCAAAACACCTCCTGAAAGCTATCGTGTTGGCCTTTATCTTCCTCAACTGTATCAAATATTCTTCCCCTGCAAAAGGGATAGGCAAAATAGTCCATATAGCCTCCACAGGCTCCCGCGTATTCAAATAAGCTCTTTTTATAATGAGCCAGAATCTTGGGCTGAAGGGAAATGAGTTCTTTATCAGATTCCATGCGTTGGACCAGGGGCTCGATCCAGCCTTTTGGTACTTCCACATCACTATTCAGGAGAATGACATAGGGCGCATCGACATGTTCGATCAGTTTATTGTAGCCCTCGGCGAAGCCATAATTTTTGTCCCAAATCAAACGCTTTACATTCGGATAGTTCTCCTTAAGAAATGGGATACTATCGTCCGTTGAAGCATTGTCAATCACAATGATCTCGTGATTGGGATAACTACTTTCCTGAACAAAGGGTAAAAATTTTTCTAACCAGGACTTGCCATTCCAGTTGAGGATGGCAATGCTGACTTTGGCTTGATTCATGATAATCCAAAACGACCCAGATCAAGACCCGGAATATTGGGGAGCATTCCTTTTGTAGCAGCCTCCATTTCTTCCCTACCCCGAGCTTCTGCTTTCTCCAGGGCTTTGTTTACGGCTGCAGTAATCAAGTCGGTCATGATCTCTGGATCCTCTTTATCAATCACATCCGGATCAATATGAATCTTCAGGACTTTACGGTTTGCATTTGCGGTAACGCGAACCATCCCTCCTCCGGCTTCAGACTCCACCGTAATATCATCCAATCTTTCCTTCACTTCTTTCAGGCGACTTTGCATATCCTGAAATTTCCCCATCATATCCGACAAATTAAACATGGTCTTTTTCTTTTATTTTTTTCGAATTTAGAACATAAATAGCCCTATGACAAACGATTATGAAATTCTTTTAGGGCTCTTTCTGACAAGCTATCCGAATTACGGAATTTATGTTTCCACCGTTTATGGGTCCACAACCAATATGGAGGATCTTTCTGAATTTTTTCTTCAAGAAGCCGGGCAATCTCGTCAGTCAATCTTTGTACAGCATTTTCATCTTGCTCGTATTTTTCCCTATCCAGCTTTTTAAAAGTTATTTGATATTTACCCCGGCCCAGCTTTTCTGTATGAACAAAAATCAATTGTGCCTGACTTGCAAAGCATAATCTCGCTGTACTGGTAGAAAAAGGAGTCAGCTGATTGAGGAAAGGAGTGAAATATTTGGCTTGTCTTCGAGAAGGGCTTTGATCAATTAGCAATCCAAGGATTTCCCCCTTGTTTAGGAGACGAAAGATGGAAAAACTACTGGCCGAAATCGGAATCAAATTCCACCCCCACCTTTGTCTATGAAGCCGAACCAGTTTATCAAATACCCGGTTTTTGAATTTCTTATACAGGCCATTCAGTCGAGTTTCACCCACAAATTTTTCTTTAAACAGAATTCCCACTCTGCAAAAACTCCATTCATAGTTTGCATAATGAGAGGAAATAAAGATCAAGCCTTCTTCCTTTTTTAAGACTTCCTCCAGCACTTCTTCATTCAGAATTTTTACTCGCTTTTTTAAGGAAGGATATGAAATGGAAATTGCCTTTAAGCATTCGACAAATAAATCACAGAAATGTCGGTAGAATTCTTTTGCATAAGCCATAATCTCCGCTTTATCACTCTCTGGAAAAGAATTCAAGAGATTATTTAGCAAAACCCTTTTTCTGTAGGGGAAGAAATTAAAGGAAATAAAGAAGATGAAATCACTCACTCGATAAAGGACAAAGAGTGGTAGTAGACTTAGCAAATAAATAGGAATGCTAAGCAGTGCGGACAGTATTCTGGCATAAAGGCTCATTGAATCATGCTAAACACACGTTCAATATAAAGTACACGAAAAGGAGCAAAGAATCAATTCCGAATCCCTGTCGCATTCTGAATATTCAGCAGACTTCTCCACTGAGCATTGCTTTTTTCTCCGTATTTAGAAGAGTGCAAGAGGAAATATTCTCCGCTTGTTAAATCACTTTCATAAAAAACGAAAATGACATTGGTTTGAACCCCTAGACGATCGTATTTCCAAATCTCATGAGGGAGAAGATTTCTCTCGTCGGTTCTCACTTCTATATCGCTGGGAATTCCATACTTAAGGGTGATACGTCCGCGATCCGTTTCCCATCCCTCTCTGCTTTTCGAAGGATATTTGCTATTGACATATTTAAGGGTCAGTAAATGTTTTTCCCATAAGGCCAATACACTTTGATCTGCTTTCCGCCTCTTCTCAAAAAAGCTATAGAGGTAATTCTTTTTCTGCTCATAGTCATTGAGCACTTTGATGAAGTTTTTTTCCTGACTATTGGCAGTATGTACAAGGGTACTTAGGAAGTAATCCAGTTCTTCTTCATCATATTCGTTAAAGATATCCGTCTCTCTACTAAAAGCTCCCAATTCAAGGTCAATCCGGGAATTATGGACAAAAAACTTCTTTCGGTATCGCTGGATGGGAATTTTATCGTCTTCATTTTCAAGTACCTCAACCTGCAGATAGTAATAACCCGTCTTCAGACTGCGGATATTCAATTGGTTGAGGAAAGCATTGGAGGATCCCTTTCGCGTTTGACCGGGTATACTAAAGGGAAAGGGGGTTCTGGATTGAATCTCCGCTCGATAGCCCATCAGATATTGGTCATCACGCATCAATCGGCATCTGATAAAAAATTTATTATTGCCTACCAGGGTATTCATATTGTAAAGCTGCTGAAAGAATACCAGGGAATCCGGATTCACAAAAATGTCATTATTGATGAGTGGGATTCCTCCCCGATCACTTCCCGAACCTCTTCCACTGGTTCGGGCCGATATCCACTTTATATCACTAAATGAAAATCCCAGGGAAGGATATTCAGGTACTTCAAAACTATAGGTGGACATTTGATAGGAGCGTTTACTGGAATTTTTATCTTCCGCAAAACCCCTCAAAACATATTCTCCGGGCTTGAGTCTCTTTGGCAGGGTAAGATAAAGAGAGTTCGCGAGCGTACTTTGAGAGGTATCTTCCGGCCACCTTCCATCCGGCCAATCCATATTCACATTATCTCCGCCTACAGGTATAGAATCTCTTCCATTTACCTTTTGCAAGAAATAGGACAAATCAACATTAGCATGAAAATTCCCATCTGGCCCCTTTTTGTTGACAATTGAATTGCCATCAATGGAAAAGTAGAGTTCCACCAGGTTTCCTGCACGGGTAATCTCTCGAAATCGACAGATGTCCATATAGAAATTGATCTTGCCGGAATTCTGGGCAAAGAATTGACTGGGAAGAGCAAGAAATAGGAGCAGGATGTATTTGGGCATGTAGCGAATCCTCTGATCTTTCATTTTGTGCAAAGGCTAATTTACAGCAAATCTGAATAATTATAGCTTATTTTGCCCTTGCTTTATTTGCCAGGCATCTAACATAGCTACGAATTTCAAATCGAATGATTGTTCTACCTGCTGCATATTTTCCTCCCATTCCCTGGTTTGGGGCTGTTTTAGGGAAAAAAGAGGTCTTAATTGAAATCTGGCAGCACTATAGAAAGCAGCAATATACAAGCCGGATGTTTATCCGTTCAGCAAATCGAGTACTTCCCTTAAGCATTCCGGTAGCCAGACGAGGAAGGAAAATGTCTATCAAAGACAAAAAAATCTCCTATCAGGAAGACTGGCAAAAGCAACACTGGATAAGTTTGCTGAGTGCATACCGAAATTCTCCATACTTCCTGTATTACGAAGATGAGCTTCAGGCTATTTATCAATCAAAGCCGGTTTATCTTTTGGAATTTCAGCAAACTTGTCTGGATTTCCTCCTACAGAAACTCAACTTAAGTATAGCTTACAGTTACACGAATGAGTATCAGGAAGAGAATTATTATGGGGAAAAGGATTTAAGAAGGGATTTTGGCAGTCAGCCTTCAGATAGTCCGGATTGGTATAATGCAAAAAGCTACCCTCAGGTTTTTGAGGGCTTTGAGCCAGGCTTATCAGCCCTGGATTTGCTATTCAATGAAGGCCCGGAAAGCCAAAGAATCATTAAGGAGGGAATGATCAGTCTTCAATAACGTCCATGACCAATCCTATAACCTCTGAGATAGCAGCATGTCTTATAAAATAATAAGAGTGCTTACCCTGCCTTTTTGAAGCAAGTATCCCACGGTCTTTCAAAATGCTCAAATGCTGGGAAGCAACTGCTTGCTCCAGATCAAGCGCCATATAGATTTGAGTAACATTCATCCTGCGACCGTCTTTTAACAGATCAATCATAGCCAGACGAATGGGGTGAGCAATGGCTTTGAGGCTACTGGCCGTCTTCTCAAGTATTGCTTTATTAAATTGTGTACCAATTGTTGTCATGAGTTCGCAATTAGAACGACCATTTGTTAAACATTTTCCATTCTACCAAGGCAATGGAATACTCCTAGTACTCGATATTGCATTTTTTCTCAACAAAAAACAAATATTGTTTAACATAGAAAAAGCTCCATATGTCCTCCTAAAAGGCACTTTTTGAGAAAAAAGTGGCCCATTCTCTTGCTATGAGGGAATTGTATTCGATCGGATAAAAAGGCAGAGGTTTTGAAAAAAGATTGCCCTGATTGAAAAATGGGAAAATGGTCGAGATTTTTCCTTAAAAAGGAAGATTTTTGAAACATTCATTACTTAAACGCATTATATAAGAATAGGCAAATTATTGTGTAATTTTGGCTAAGCTGAATCACATATGCAGGAAATAAAAATAGACACTATAAGAGAAGCCATTGAAGATTTCAGAAATGGCAAAATGGTCATTGTGGTTGATGATCAGAATCGGGAGAATGAAGGCGACTTTGTTATTTCGGCTCGATTTGCAACCCCTCAGGTGATCAATTTCATGGCAACCCATGGCAGAGGTTTGATCTGTGTTCCCCTGGAGGAAAAGAGATGCGAAGACCTTGGCCTGGATATGATGGTTGGTAAAAATACAGACCCGCATCAGACGGCCTTTACAGTCTCTGTAGACTATTTAAAAAATGGGGGAACTACAGGCATCTCAGCTGCAGATAGATCCCGAACCGTTCAGGCCCTTTTAAATCCCGAAAGCAAGAAAGAAGATTTTGCCAAACCCGGCCATATCTTTCCATTGAAAGCTAAAGATGGTGGAGTTTTGAGAAGAGCAGGTCATACGGAAGCGGGTGTTGACCTTTCTCGCATATGTGGATTTGAGCCTGCCGCAGTAATAGTTGAGATCATGAATGAAGATGGGAGTATGGCTCGCTTACCGGAGTTGAGAGTTATTGCGGATAAATTTGACCTTAAATTGATTACCATTGAAGATCTGATCACGTATAGATTGGAAACAGAATCTCTAATAAAGCGTGAGATTGATGTGAAGATGCCCACAGAGTTCGGGGACTTTGAAATGGTCGCTTTTAAACAATTAGATACAGGCGAGATTCATCTGGCAATGGTAAAAGGTGAATGGGAAGAGCACGAACCCGTTTTGACCCGTGTACATTCATCCTGTGTCACCGGAGATATTTTTGGTTCCTGTCGCTGTGATTGCGGCCCTCAGCTTGCAAAAGCTCTGGAAATGGTAGACAGAGAAGGAAAAGGCGTAGTTCTCTATATGCAACAGGAAGGAAGAGGGATTGGACTTGTAAATAAATTGAAAGCCTATAAACTTCAGGAAATGGGCAGGGATACCGTTGAAGCCAATCTTGAGCTGGGATTCAAAAGTGATCAAAGAGATTATGGAGTGGGAGCCCAGATTCTTCGTAATCTAGGGGTACGCAAACTCAAGCTCATGACTAATAATCCAACCAAAAGAGCTGGTTTGATGGGCTATGGATTAGAGATTGTAGACAACGTCCCTATTGAGATTAGTCCAAATAAGCATAATGAAGCCTATTTGTGGACGAAAAAGCTTAAAATGGGGCATGATATCCTGAATCAGGAAGGATAGTTTTCAAGAAAATTTCAAGCATTCGCATTTTATATTTCATAAATGCGAATATTATTTGACCAATGCCGATTCATATCGGCTTGTTGGCACTACCTTTGTGCCCTTCACCGAAAAAAATTGGGGACCGAATCAACCTTTTGTACATTTCCTTGTCTTTTTAAACGATCCTGAATTCCCCTCGAAATAAACGTAATGGTGAAGCATCCGTAATTTAATTTTGATCCGGTCGTAATTTTGTCTAGAATCTTAAGCTTGATAAATTACACCCTTTTGCTACTAATCCGTTAATTCCACACTCAAAAACGTTTCTTAGAACATGAGATTACCACATGCCGTATGCATTTTTATTCTGCTGATTTCAGTAGGTCTGGCAGAGGCACAACTCTCTCCTTTTTACCCTTTTCAACCGCTCTATGATGATGCAGTTGAACTCTTTGACAAAGGGAAATATGGAGCAGCCCAGAAAAAAGTAGAAGCCTTCCTGAATGCTGAGGAAGACATTCGTAATGCAAGCTATAATGACCTCCACGCCAATGCAAAATACATGCAGGCACTCGGCGCATATCATCTCGAAAGAGAAGATGCAGAGGTCTTAATGACCAATTACCTACGCACCTATGGCGCAAACACCAAATCCAGTGTGATGCGCTATTACCTCGGAAAATTCTACTACGAAAGAAGAAATTACGGGGCATCAATCTCGCCTCTAATTGAGGCCTACCAAAGTGGTAGCCTCGATCAAGAAAGATTTGATGAGGTAGTATTTATGTTGGGATACAGCTATTTCATGGATGGAAGAAATAGAGATGCAACTCGCTTCTTTCAAATGGCTGCAAGAAAACCCGGCAAATACCAGGAAGATGCCAACTACTATGCTTCGGTAATCTTGTACAAAGAAAGAAACTGGGAAGAAGCAGTTATCGCTTTTGACGAACTCAAATCTTCAAAAAAATATGCACAGGAAACCCGCGTATATCTGGCAAATTCTCTGCTAAAATTAAAGAGATACGACGAACTCTTTGTTTTGGCTGATGAGCTCATCCGGGGAAGGATTTCCAATAAGGACGTACAGGTCCTCTATGTAGTAGCAAATGCCTCTTTTGAAAGAAAAGACTACCGAAGGACCTCAGAATATTTCGGACGCTATACAAAAAGTAGAGGTCGGATGAATAAAACTGACTATTTCCGTTTTGGATATAGTGAGTACAAACAAAGTTTATTTACAGAGGCTGTTCCACATTTTGAAAGAGCCCTCGGCTCCAAGGATTCGCTGGAGCAAGTCGCTTCTTATTATCTCGGATTCTGTTTTCTGAAAAAGAATCCCAAAGATGAGGCTAGCGCCAAATTTGCCTTCCAAAGAGCTTCTCAGGAAACCTCTTATGCCAATCCGGAAATTGTAGAAGATGCTTTGTTCCAATCGGCAAAAGTGAGTTTTGCAACAGAAGACTATCAGGAAGCCTTGCAATCCCTGACTCGACTGACGCAGGATTTTCCCCGATCAGAAAATACCAATGAGGCTCGAGCCATGATAGGTGAAGCCTATTTATATACCCGGGATTACCCTCGATCTATTCAATATTTTGAGAACTATCCCCCCAGAACAGACAGAGCCCAAAAGGCCTATCAAACGGTAACTTACTTTTATGGGCTTGAGCTATATGAAAGACCGGATTTCCCAAAAGCGGGGAGGTATTTTAGCAAAGCTATAAGCAATAATGTCGATCCCGATATGAGCCTGAGTGCTAAATATTGGCTGGCTGAAACTCAGTTCCGCCAGGGAGATTTCTCCGGAGCTCGCAATACCTTTAGAGATTTTCTGAGAACCAGAAATGTAAACAGGAATGAGTTTTATGCAGAGGCCTATTATGGGGTAGCCTGGACCTGGTTCAAAGAGAAAAATTATAGAAACGCTCTCCAGGGATTTAAAGATTATATCAGCAATGCGGGACGTAATGGAAAGAAAGACCAGGTAGTTGATGCCTTCCTTCGTTCAGGTGACTGCCTTTTTCTTTTGAAACAATACAGAGAGTCCAATACCTATTACAATCGCGTAGTAGACTTTAAATACAAAGGGGCGGATTATGCGATGTACCAAATGGGAGAATCCTTTTACCGCCAAAACAATTATCAGGGTTCCGTGGGACAATTTGACAGATTGATCAGGAGTTTCCGCAAGTCCAGTTATAGAGATGATGCCTTGGACAGAATCTCTGAAATCTATGGAACCTGGCTGGAAGACAATAACAAAGCCGCCTATTATTCCAAGAAACTGGTTGATGAATATCCAAAAAGTCCTTTGGCAGCTCCAGCCTATAACAGATTGGCACTGGCTTCTTACAATTCTGGAGATGAAAAAGCGGCAATCCGCTATTTCAAAAGAGTCGTAACCGACTATCCGCAGGATCAGGACAATGCCCAGGTCGCTTTGGACAACCTTTCTGCCCTCCTTTCTGAAAGGGAATTCGACCGTATACTCAGAGATTACAGAAATAGCAATCCGGATGTAAGTGAAAACCTCGCTGGCCTGGTATTCAATACAGGTCAGGACCGATTCTTTGCCCAGAATTATCGTTCTGCCATTGAACAGTTTTCTACCTACATAAAGGATTATAAAAATGGTCCTAATTATTATGAATCATTCTTATTTAGAGCAAGATGTTATCGGGAACTAGGAGAATTCAACAAAGCACTCAATGATTATCAGCGAGTCTACGAAACTCCTTCCAAGAATGATTTCACTATCCTGGCGCTACAGGAAGCCGGAGAGATTCGCTTCAATCAGAGAGATTACCAAAGCAGTTTGGCCCTTTACCAGGAATTGGAAACCGTTGCAGATGAAGTTCAGAATCGGGTAACTGCTCAATTTGGTATTGCCAAGAATTATAGTGCCATGGAAGATTACGGTCTTGCCATCAATATTTTTCGCAGCATTGCCCAAAATCAGGAAGCATCCGCCTATTCACGCACCAAAGCTTTGGTAGGCATAGGGAATAGCCAGTATCTCGATGGGCAAATGAATGCAGCTCTGGATACTTTCACTGATATAGAAGGAGAATTTAAAAATGCCTTTGGTGCAGAGTCTCAGTTCATGATTACCAAAATTATGCTGGATCAGGGTGAGGCATTTTATAGGAGAGCCGAATCTCTGGATCGCCAGGGCAATTCTGATGCAGAACGATTCTTTCAGGATGCAGATGACAAGTTTACCCAGGTAACAGAGTCTGCCATCTATATGAAAAATAACTATCCGAGCTTTAATGAATGGAAAGCCAGAACCTTTTTGGTTGCGGCTGACGCTTATATGGCTCTTGGAAATACCTTCCAGGCAAAAGGAACCCTGGAAAGCTTGATCGCAGAGGATAGATTCCCCGATATACAAAAAGCAGCCCAGGATCGATTGGATAAGATTGAGGCTGAAGAGAATGCCCTTGATTCAGGGGGTGTTGAAGACCTCGGTGGCAACAACAATAATAATTAATCCTCTACCCAAGCCTTAATCTATCAAAACCAGAATTATGAATTTTCGAATTCTTAGCATATTCATCCTATTCAGCTGCATAGGACTCAACCAAATGATCGCTCAACCTGATCCTCTGGCCGGTAAGGATACCCTTACCCTGGAAAACGAAAGGGTTGAAGATGTAAAAGACAGCAATAAGCCTTTTGTAGCGCCTCCTTATCAGGAGATCAAAAAAGGCCAGTCAGGTCCTCAAAATTATTTTTCCAGGGATTTCTATATCCAGACGGATTTTGAGCCTGCACCTCCTCAGATCAAACCACTCCCCAGAACACGCAAGGAACAATTGCTCAACAATTACCTGAAACTGGGATTGGGAAGATTTGTAACCCCTTATGCCAAACTCTACCTCAATAATGGACGAGATCAAAATGTCGACTATGGCTTTGATTTCACCCATATTTCAGCACACAAAGATGCCCAAATACCGCTGCGGAAATTCAGGCGGAATGAGGCAAATGCAAAACTGAAGTACATTTCGGATGCCGCTACCGTAAATGGAGGAGTCCATATTTACAATACCTCCTATTTCAATTATGCTGATACGGCTGATTTTGCAACAGAGGAATTAAGAGAGGATGCCTTAAGAAATGGATTTACACGAGTAAAGATTGGAGGAAATGTGGTGAGTAATTATGACCCCAGAGCGGTCTATGATTATGATATTGGAACAAATCTAAAATTCTTTAACGGAAATAATGGGAATCGGGATCTGATTCTGAATTTATCTCCCAATGCCGGATATTTTCTGGGAGAAAAAGCCAAAATAGGTATAGAAACCAATATTGAATTCATGACCGGAAAGACGGAGGACCTCAATCAGGCCCGAATCTTTTTGGATGCCCTCCCCTACTTCTCCTTACAAGGCGATCAACTCCAACTACGCATTGGTCCTCAATTGAACTTTTTCAACAATAATGCTGACACAAGTTCGGTAGGTTTTGCGGGTATCGTAGCAGAGGTCAGCTATGAGATTGTACCAGATGGATTTGCCATCCAGGCAGGTTATCTGAGTGGTATGACCAACAACACCTACTATGATATGATCTACCAAAATCCTTATATGCAAAGGTTGATCAACCTAAGGCCCAGCATAGAAAGATTGAATGTTTATGGTGGAATCAAGGGGAATATCGCCCGGGAAATTGATTTTTCTGGTCGAATTTATTACAAAAGAATTACCGACCAACCCATATATGTAAACACAGCACAAGGCTCAACTTTTGATGTGGTTTATGATTCTTTGGTAACCGTATTCGGTTTCCATGCTGAAGTAAATTATGACCTGGAAGAAGACTTCAAAGCAGGTGCAGCAGTAACCGTAAACAACTATACGACAAACACTTTGCCCAAATATTATAATGCCGCTCCTTTAAGGCTGGATGTATTTGCGAAGTACCTTTATCAGGATCAATTGAGTGTCACCGCTAATCTGACAACCTATGGTTCTCGACCTATGGCACTGTCAGATACTGGAGAAATATTACGTGATGGATTGTTTGTTGATATAAGTTTTGGTGCGGATTATAGAATAAATGAAAATTTCTCAGTATTTTTAAACTTGTATAATTTACTCAATAGTAATTACCAACGTTGGCATAATTATCCTGAGAGACAATTAGACTTTAGAGGGGGTATCACCCTGTCATTATAAAAAGATGAAAAAATCGAATAACATAAGAAGAGAAAGCTTTCAATTTTCCGAGACATTCGATTTTTCAAAAAAAACTGAGATCCTGATAATATTATCGGGATCTCTTCGTTCTTTCTAGATAATTTCCTTTGCTCTTATGAATATTAATATCGACATATATCTCAGAGGCGCCTTTCAGGAATTGTCTGCATTTTCAATCCCTGATATAGGAACTTTTCGCAAGATAAATCGAGGCTCCTGGATTGATGAATCTGGTCTTCATTTGCATCCTCCTGGAACAGATATTGAGTTTAGCACGGAAATTGATCCCACTATATTATTATCAACTTATTTTACTGATAAGATTAAATTAGAGGAGGAAGTCGCGGAGCAAATCAGTACACAGATCAGGCAAGTTATCCTGCATGAGCTACGGCAGAAGGGAAAGTTTGAAATCGCGGAAATTGGCTTGTTAAAGAAAGGCGATAATCATATATTAACATTTGAACACTACGAAAATAAATCAAATAATTTATCTGAAGATTACTTTGGCCTGAGTCCAATCAACATTAAAGAACCCACTACTGAAATCGCGACTTATCGCAAAAACACAGACATGAAGAAACCAGACCGTCCTGAGTCCAAAAAAATTCTCAGTTTAACTGGACTAAAGTCTATCTTGCTCGTTGCTCTTCTTACTGCACTTTGTGCCTTCATTATTAGTGAAAGTCCTATAACTGTTCACCGTTCCAGCCTAAGCCAGGGTGTGAAAGTTCGGTTCAATGCTCCTGAAAGCGTTGAAGATCGACTTGCCGCTCGTCGTCCGGCTGAAAAAAGATCAGATACAGAAGAAGAGTTATTAATTACAGAAGCGGAGCAGATTCCTGCTCAAGAAGTTGAAGATGCCGGTTCAACTCAAACTGAACCAGCAACATCTACAAGCCGTGAAATTCCTGAGAAGAAATCAAGCCCTCAGGAAGAAGAAGTTGTTCCTGCAATTGAAGATTTGCTTGCAGAAGGACCCGCAACTGATAATCCATCCCTCGGAAGAAGCCGTGGTCAGGATGACATCCCTGCGGACGCCAATGCAAGGCTTAGCAGAAGCGCTGATGAAGATACTGAAGCCACCCAATACCATTTGATTGTTGGGAGTTTTAAATCTCTTAATTCAGCCAACAAAGCCGTGTCAAAATGGAAAACCCAAGGCTATGATGCCATTGTATTATTTCCAGCTGCAGGTTCATCTTTGACGCATAGAGTATCTGTTTATAAAAGCTTTACTCGCTCGGATGTAGAGAGTTTTGCCAACAAGTTGAAGGCAAAAGGAAAAAAATCCACCTGGATTTTTGAGGATAAAAAACAGAATTAAAAAAATAGCGTATATTTACAATGTCATGCACCGAAACATGACATTGAGCATAGGCTCCCTCCGAAAGTACATGATAGATATTGACAATCTATTAAATAACATTTATTACCATGAATGTACCGTTAAGCATGTTCGTAGGGAAGCAAATTTACCGCATTTTTATTGTTAGCTGTCTCCTGGCTTTTTTGCCAGTGAGTGGCCTATTTGCCCAGAATGGGAGTTCTTATTACCTGGTTGTGGGTAGTTTCAACAGCTATGAGTCCGCACTATCTGGCAAAGTTAAGATAGAAGCGAAATATAATCGCCCGGCAGAGCTCCTTCTCCCTGATTCCCGCGACAGATCTTCCAGATATCGCGTATCTGTTTATCGCTCCAACAATCGCTCTGAAGTAAGTCAGGTATCCACTTCTTTTAAGCGAAAAGGAATGGATGGAGGCTGGATTCTTTCTATGGCCAGACCGACAGTACCCTCTGCAGTTATGAGAGGATCAGGCGCCACGCAAAGGCTAAGTGAAAACTCTGCTGCCTATAGAAATGGGCTCCCAACTTATTATGTCATAACAGGAAGCTTCCAAACCTATGAGCAGGCTGATAGAGCCCGCTTGAAAAAGATTGAAGATGGATTTGATGCTGAAATACTTTTCCCCGAAAAAGAAGGAGGAAGTTATAAGGTATCTGTTCTACCCTCCAGCACCAAGAAGATGGCACAAACCTATAGTGCCCTTCTCAAGCGTAGGGGAACTTCCAATTGGATATTCACTTCAGAAAATGGAGCTTTTGCAGGAGCAAGTCCTGCTATGGTAAGCCGTTCCAATGATGCTGCCAAGGTCATCAGTGCTTCTTCACCTGAGATCAAAGATCTGGGCCAGGCCATTCCTGTAGGAAACTATTACATCATTGGAGGAAGTTTCAATAATTTTGAACAAGCCGGTGATTTCAAAGAAAGCATGGCCCGTAAAGGCATCAATGCTGAAATCCTCTGGCCAAAGAAAGATGGAGGAAACTATCGGGTATCTGTATTCCGCGCTACGAGCAGAGCAGCTGCCTCAGAGAGAAATAAACAACTTAAACAAAACGGTGTCCTGAAAAACGGCTGGATTCTGGCTCAATAGCCAAGGGCCGACTCCCAATTTTAACGGGGCATTCGTTTTTGGTAAAAGGAAAATCCTGCGAGTTTAGACTGCAGGATTTTCCTTGTTTTTTTAGTCCAATTTCTTACATCTTACCTTTTATCCATAATTATTTCTTCACCAATTATTCAATCTTTTCCACTTTTCGGAATAGTCAAATAATTTAATTCGATCCTTTGCCCCTACTGTTAATCAAGCTTTTATGACCATATGCGCATTCCCCCTAATCGCAAAGCTTCTATATATTCACTTTTTTACTTGACAATTCCTTACTGCATTTTCTGACTCATGTTTCTATAAAATTTGTCTGATGTTAGAAATTTCAACTTTCCTTTGTAACTCAGCTCAGAGGAATTCGTTTTATTTGTTTTATACTAAATCATTAAGGCATGTACTATATCAGAAAATTTGCAGAAAGCTGGGCGGTGCATAATAACTATACCGGTAAAAGTCGCCTGCTCAATGAATCTGAGGTACAACAAATTCTGGTTGAGTTTCCCAACCTAAGAGACAATACCAGAAGTAAGTCCCTCACCTACTTTCGGAACAAGATCAATTCCATAGAAGATCTTCCCTAGGGAAGAAATTTTAGGAATAACAACAAGCATTCTAAAAAAAACCAGCCTCATCTTTAGGGATGAGGCTGGTCTATTTTATACTAAATGCAAAGGGAGTTTAATGGCGAACAACTATTTTATGTGTTCCAAGTTTGAGTCCCATTTCAATCCGGACAAAATAAATCCCCTCTGCTAATTCTTGGGTATTAATCATCATTTCCTGGCTTTGTACAGGAATTTTATCTGAGATAACTTCCTGTCCAGATATATCGATTATCCGAAGTTCTTTATCCCACCTATCTATATCCGGAAATGTCAGATAAAATATTGTCCCCATCCGGGTCACTTAGCTGATTAGCCTGGAAATAAATTTGCGGGGAATTGGGCAAGGTTAGTCTTACTTGAAAAAGTTGTTATAATAAATACAATAAAATATTGAAATATAGCTTAAAGCATCAATACCCGAGAGACTATATTTGTGATTATTTATCCGCAAAAACAAAGCCCTACATTTCTAAATTGTTTTGAGCACCAGACTCCTTTATTTAAAAAGTGGATTGTTTACCTCTAAATATAGTTTAAACTCTCGAAACGACAGTGGTAAATAGTCCGGGGCTTTTCTCTGGATTGAGTAAATTGGCTATAGTTTCTTTTGGCGAATTCTGATAGCATTAGGGCCCATTAACTCTTTCGATATTGCTTGACATAAAGATGAAATATTCCAATGCTGTTCAGTCTTATAAAGATTTTGCAAGCATTGAAATTACCTTAATAATTCTGGAAATTAAGATCGGAAAATCCTCAAATCCGTGAAATATTCATTATTTTGGCTTATATTTAGCACCACAACATTACAAGCAGAATATAAATGAAAATCCAAATTAAACGTCCGGTAGCCTTGCATGAAGCCGGTGGAAAATCTCTCAATGAGGATTTCATCTGGCCCACTAAGGATAAGGCATCTGTAGAAGAGGAGTTGTTCATTGTATGCGACGGAGAAGGAGGACCCAATGCAGGAGAAAATGCCTCTAAGCTTATTGGCCTTTCTTTCGCTAAATTCTATGCAAGTACACCTCCGGTTGAAAACACACAAAAAGCCTATCTGGAAGCAGCTCTCATGAAAGCTGAAGCTGCATTGACAGCTTATAAGGAGGATCACGAAGATAAAAAGCAAATGAAGGCTACCCTTTCCCTCTTACATTTTGGGAAAAGTGAAGTATGTCTTGCCTGGGTAGGTGATTCACAAGCTTATTATTATAGTCATGGAAAGTCCGAATTGATTGGGTCCAATAATTCAGGGCCTGGGGCAGAAGATGATGAGTTTATTGAAGGCTCACATAAACCTGCTACGATCAATTGTGTGAACATCTCCTATGATGATATCTCAGAAAAAGATTATTTCTTTTTGGGTTCCAAAGGGATCGCCGAACAAGTAGGTAGCACTACCCTTTCGGCTATGTTCAGCGCCAAAAATAAGCCTGAGCCTGAGTTTATCGCTGGGGAAATAAATAGCCTGAGCGAAGGATTTACCAAAGACAATTATTCCTGCTACCTCATTCAGGTGGATAATGTCGTGGGAAATATGGTAGTAACAGAAGCTGGAGAGGCCTTACATGCGGTAGATGCCAAGACTGAACCAGTAAAAGAAATGGCTGCTGCTACTATGACAGCTTCAGAAAATATATATGAAGAAAAAGGCAATGGCAATTTCTGGACGAATGTAGTGATAGGTGTGCTTGCAGTAGCATTTGTATGGGTTCTTGTAGCTCTTTGGGTTGGAAACCGAGAGAATAAGTACGAGAAATATATGGCCAATGCCGAGCAGCTCATTAGCCAGAAAAATTACCATAATGCTCTCGATCAAATTGATTCAGCCTTGAACCACATCGATCGGGAAATTGCCAGTAATAGTATGACCCGATCTGAGGCTGCAAGTATGATCGCAGAAGCCAATAAGCGAAAAACAGAGATCAGAACCCTGATTGCCAGAAATTCTGGCGTAGAGCGAAGATTTGATCTGGCATCTCTGGAAAGCACGCCGGAAGAATACCTTGAGTGGGCCCATGAAGCCATGCGATTGAAAAACTATCAATTGGCGCTGGACAATTATGAAAAAGCGAAGATCAAAAGAGGGGAAGCTGCTGAACCAGCTATCCCTCAGGATAGCCTGGCACTCGCATATTTGATGTTGGGAAATGAGCTTTTCGATGCAGATGATAGAGATTGCAATAAAGTACTGGCTTATTTCAATAAGGCATTTACCTATACAGACAGCAAAATTCTGGATCAGGGAAACAGCATTTATACCCAATCTCTCCGAAGATCTGGAAGCTGTAACCTTGCCTTAGGAAGAACCGCAGGAGATCCTAATCAAATTGCCCAGAATTCCAGAGGCCTTGATTTGAATCCGGATGCCAATAAGAAGACTGCTGAACCTAAGAAAGAGGTAAAAAAGACCCCTCCCAAAACACAGACTCAACCTAAAAATCAAGGGACCAGTAGATCTGGCGAGGATAATTCAAGCAAGCGCTTGGCACCTACATCGGGAATCAACTCCACCAATTTAAGTCCGGAAGATGAAAGCCGTATGCGTAAGGCCCTTTCAGACGGAAAGCGTTTTTACAGCCAGGCCAAATCTCAGGATTCTGATTACTTATATCGCCAAAGTGCTATACAACTTGAGCAAGCAGCTACGGTATTGGATGGCTCCGGGGCTTACCTTCTCGCTTATGTATATCATATGGGACTTGGAGTAGATGTGGACAATACCAAAGCTTTGAAGTTTGCACAAAAAGCTGCCTTAAAGAATTGGCCTGCAGGACATTACCTCTATGCTCACCTACTTCTCCTGAGAAATAATCCAAGAGATACAATTACTGCAAGGCAGAGCCTCAATCGCGCTGCTGAACTCAATTATCTGGATGCTTTCAAGCGTTTGGAAGAATTGCAGTAAAGAGAAAATAGAATTAAAAAAAGCCCTCAAGCATTTTGAGGGCTTTTTTTATGTTTAACAACAAAATCTTTGTCATGCCAAGCTCCGTCGAGGGACCTTAATTAGGAGTCCAATAACTTCTTCAAAATGATAATTGCCGAGGCCTGGGGCAAGTATTGTAGACTCTTCCACTGTAGTCAGGCTGACAGTTGTGGTTTATGTCCCCCTACAAATCTTTCTTCTTTCGCTTCAATCCTACGATCACACGCTTGGAATGGATTTGCTCCAGGGTCTTATTCAGGTTGAATAAAGTGGTATCCAATTGCCTGCTTAACTCTTCATCCGTCAATATTCTGCCAACAATAGAATTTTCATTATTGAGTTTACCCATTAGATCATTGACCTGATTCAGGCTATGTTGCACCCCCTCCATCAGTTCGGGCAAATCATTCAAGCTTTGCTCGATTTTGGGTAAACTTTCATCTTCTATCCTTTGCGTCATTTCACTTGCCTGGCTTAGCAGTTCATTTCCCTGCTCAACTCCCGTTTTCAAGCCTTCCATTAAGGTATCTATATCTCGAAAATCCAGCTGAGCATTCATATCTGCCAGGGTCCGATTCAGCCTGCTAAGAGCCAATTCTGTTTGACTGAAGGCATTGTCTATCCTTTCGCTACTAACTCCTTCTAAACGCTCTTCAAAGCCTGTGAGCAGGCGATCAACTTTCAGCAGGACATCTCTCATTCTTTCAGCATCCACCCCTTCCATCAATTTACCAAAACGGGAGAAACTCGAACTAAAATCCATGGATATACGTCCGGGAATAGTTGCCCCATCTGTGAGAACCTGACCTTCTTTACCCGTTTGAATGGCGATTTGCTTTCCCCCCATGATCTCCTTAATCTGAATTTCACCCACAGCATCCTCAAAGAGTTTGATTTGAGAATCCAGGGAAATTTGTACTTCGACCTTATCAGATTTGGGAAGAATGTTCAATACCCTGCCCGAAGTATATCCTCGGATCAGTACAGGATCGCCTTCCAGCAATCCATTGACATTATCAACATGTAGAAAATAGCTCTTTTCTTCCGGAGCGAATAATTGGGTTCTGTTCAGCCAGGTCAATGCCAGATAAAACATCGCCAGGGCTGAAATCAGGGTCAAACCAATTTTAACTTCTCTTTTCATGCTGCCAAATTAGGCATTCCAAATGACCTCAGCAGCACCGGCTTCTGCACTTAGGCTTCTACTCAGGACAAATAACCAGTCTGAAAGGCGGTTAAGGTACATGAGGATTAAAGGATCAATCTCACTTTGCTCGCTAAGTTCTACCACCCTTCTTTCAGCTCTCCTGCAAATACATCTTGCAACATGAGCCAAAGAATTAGCCATATGTCCTCCGGGCAGGATAAAATTTTTCAATTCCGGCAAATCTTTGGTCATTACATCCATTGATTTTTCCAGAATCTCTATATCCCCTTCCTCAATAGAAGGAAGCTTAAATTTATTTTTCTCCGGATCAGCGGCCAGAATAGAACCGAGTCGGAACAAACGGTCCTGTATATTTCGGATGATTCCGATATGCTCCAGGGCCAATTCCTGATCCCCAATTAGCCCCATATAGGAATTGAGTTCATCCACGGTTCCATAGGCTTCAATACACAGATCGTATTTCGGAACACGTGTGCCTCCCAAGAGTGAAGTCTTTCCCTTATCGCCTTTTTTCGTATAGATTTTCATGCTTTTCTTCCTAAAACTGAAGGATAGCTATTGTTTGGTATAAATAAATGGAACTAAGAAGTCCGATACTTGTTTGCTTTGATAAGAGGAATCTCCTTAGGGATTCACCATGAGGTTCTTGTTTTCCAGGCTATCGATGATTTGCCCGCTTTGGGTATCAACAAAGTTCATCAGGATATTTTTCTGGTCATTTCCCAGACTCAATCGAACTTCCATGCTGCTGATATAATTTTTGCTGCAATTCCAGATGTAATTTCCGTATTTCCCAGTCAAATTTTCTCTTCCATACAAAAGATTAAAATGCTCTTCAATCTCATTGTATAGTCTTGCAGTTTCAACCTCTGAATTCAAATTGACATTAGCCACAATCGATGCAATTCTACGGGATTCGGCTCCTCCACTTTTCATGCTTTGCGGCAAATAGTGAATCATCATTCTACAATCAGGAGAAAGTTCAAGCTCATATTTCAAGCCAAAAGCATCCTGATGAATCGGCCGCATCCCTTCTTCATGCTTCATGACTTCTTTTATAGCTTCTCCTAAAAAAGTATGTCGAAAGGTACTGGAATCATCCAGGAAGACGCTATAGAAAAGTTCACTCTTGGGAGGAATGCGATCGGCGCAGCCCGATTGAAATAAGAGGCTTATTCCAATCGTTAGCAAGGTAATTATATAGGCACCAGGTTTCTGCATCAATTTCAAATGTACATTAAAACAAACACTCTGCCAATTGCTTTTAGGAGGTATAATAAACCGTTTATGGAGAAATTAGACCAGCAGAAACAAAGTAGTAACAAATGTGCCAAATGATATGTAATTTAGCCTCAGTTTAAAGTGAGTTTAAAACCGGCTTAGTCCATCTTTAACACAAACAAATAATCTCCTTAGAAACCATATGCAAAGCTCAACTGCGCCCATGCTTGCAGACAAGTTAGAAAAAGTCAATCTCTTGGTTCAGGAACTGGATAAAGTAGTGGTAGGCCAATACAAGATGGTCCACCGTCTACTGATTGGTTTGTTTACCAATGGACATATATTACTTGAGGGAGTTCCGGGTCTGGCAAAGACGCTGACAGTAAGTACACTTGCCAAAGCCTTGCAAATGGATTTTACCCGTATCCAGTTTACCCCGGATCTTTTACCTGCGGACTTGATTGGTACGCTTATCTACAATCAGAAGAGTGGTTCTTTTGAAGTAAAACAAGGACCCATTTTTTCCAATATCGTCCTGGCAGATGAGATCAACCGCTCTCCAGCCAAAGTACAATCTGCACTTTTAGAAGCCATGCAGGAACAACAGGTAACCATTGGAGATTCTACCTTCGATTTGGATGAACCTTTTTTGGTATTGGCCACTCAAAACCCCATAGATCAAGAAGGAACCTATCCATTGCCTGAAGCCCAGGTAGACCGTTTCATGATGAAAGTCTTCGTTTCCTATCCTACCAAGGCAGAGGAAAAGACCATCATGCGGAGAATGGCTAAGACCAAACATACGGTTGAAGTGCATCCGGTTTTGAGTCAGAAAGACATTCTGGAAATAAGGGAAATCATCGATGAGATTCAGGTTTCTGAAAAGATCGAAGATTATATCATAGACATCATCATGGCAACGCGCCAGCCACAAGACTATGGCATGCAGCGGATGTCTGAGTATATCGAATATGGAGCCTCACCTCGTGCGAGTTTGGCCTTGAATCTGGGCGCACGTGCGCATGCCTTCCTTGAAGGAAGAAACTACGTATTGCCAGAAGACGTAAAGTCAATCGCAAGTGATGTATTGAATCATCGCATCATTTTGAATTATGAAGCAGAGGCGGATGAGGTAACTACCGTAGACTGTGTGGACCTTATTTTGAGACACGTTGAGATTTAATTGCGAAAAATTTAGATTTTAAAAAATCTCTATTATATTTGCATCCCTATACGAAAAAGCGAAGCTTTTTCATGCACTGGTAGCTCAACTGGATAGAGCACCTGACTACGGATCAGGAGGTTGAGGGTTCGAATCCTTCCCAGTGTACTAGCAAAGATTTATATCCCTTCATACCATTTGTATGAAGGGATATTGCTTTTAATACGTAGGTAATTATCAGAGCTATTCCCTAATTTCTTTATTTGGTTTGCAGGGCACTTTATTTTTCTAATCCCTAGCAAGAAAATCATGACCCAGCTGTGATTGTTACAATCACTCGCTTATATCTTGTTATAGACGGACTCCCTTTATCGCTTACTTTCAGGATAAAATGGGCAGTCTCTTCCTTCTCCACTTTTGGTGCCGTTACATGAACCCCATGCACATTCTCGGCTCCCATCTTAATTTCTCTTTTGTAGGAGCCCGCTTCTGGATAATGAAACCAAAGAAAACTCAGATTGTCCCCATCCGGATCATGAGAATCAAAAGCGCTCAGGAAAAAGCTCTCCCCGGATTTGACACTGAATTCTTCAGGATGAGATAAAAGAGGTACAGGTGGATGATTGGCTTCTTCATAGCTTTTTGTGCACCAATCCATGCGTGCAGCAAAATCCAGCTGAAAATCATCCCTCCAACGCCACAAAGTCTCTTTATAACCCTCGAAATTTGTAGTATCTCTTCCCACAGTCCTTCCGTATTCTCTGTGGATATAAGGACTATAACTATCAATAGCATTCGTCCAAATGGCTCGGGTTTCCGAACCTATTTCGACAATGGAGCCTCCCTTTTTAGTCGGATCAAATTCAGGCTTATACAATTCATATCGGCCTCCCCATCCCCCCCATTCAGGATGCTCTGGACTATTCAGGCCATTGTTGATTAAGGATAAGAAAGCAGGTGTGTCTCCTTCCACTCCCCAGGCTACATCGGGATAAAGGGCCCCTAATGGCCCGTGATTCTGTTGGATATTCTGAGCAATCCAGGAATTAGCAATCTTTCTGTTATCAATTCCTCTTATGACCGAATTTATTCCCGTCCAGGTAGCACTCCCATAATGATCGCCTGGACTGACGATATAAAAAAGCTTAGGATATGTGTTCCTGATCCATAGGCCACTATCATCCTGATCAGAAATGGTATAGACACGCAGTTTGGAGATGAGGCGATTGGCTTCTTTGAGAGATTTCGTTTTTTCGATTTTGTAAAGAGCCTGTGCGAGGGTATTTACCCCTCCCCAAACAGAAATCCACAAAGGACGTTCATCCTCTTTTTCGAGTTCTGTTATTATCCAATCAGAGCCCTCTGAATCCATCCCTTCTCCCACTCCGTTCATCCCGTATTTGGGAAGGCCTTTCTTGACAAGGGACAGCAATTCTTTTTCCTCCGGATAGCCTTTTTCATGCAGAAGCAAATTAGGCTGGACCTCACCATATTCATGAAGAATTTTCTCAATGGATTCGGGATGAATGCTTGAAGTCAGCCAGCAGGAAGTCGTAGCTATCAGGCCTTTAATCTCGATTTGATTGGCATATAACAGGAGTCGAACCAATGATTGTGTATCATCTGGATCGGCTTCAATATCAGTTAGGATGATTACTCTTTGCTTTTGTATTTCTTGTGCGCAAAGAGTTTGTATTTGGAAAAGAATTGCCAGTAGCAGTACGACGATCGTTTTCATAAATATTGAAGTATTCAATTTCATATGTCAAAATTCAATCAAAAACCTATGGATGTGAACCATTTATTTTAGATGCGTATTTATTATCGGCAAGACCAGGCTTTTCATGATGCCATATCCTTTCAAAGAAGGGTGGACTCCATCGGCTGCAATGTCGGGATCCATCCCATTTTGCTCATTTTTCATGGCCGAATGATAATCTACATAAGGGATCTCTTCTTTGTTTGCATAGGATTTTATCCGATCATTCAAATCCAGGATCATAGTCGAACGATCTCCTAAAGCCCGCTTCCATTCAAATTTGGTAGCTGGCAAAACTGAAGCCAGCAGGACTTTGATCCCGTTTGCCCGGGCGATTTCTACCATAGAGATAATATTACTCATGGTGAATTCAGGGTCATAGGGTCCCGTATTTTCAGCAACATCATTGGTTCCTATATGAAGCACGACGAGATTGGGTTGCAATTCGACCACATCCTGACGAAAACGCAGCAGCAATTGGGTAGAGGTTTGACCGCTAATGCCGCGCCCAATAAAAGGATGTTTTTCAAAAAATTCCGGGACATCTCTGGCCCAGGCCTCTGTAATAGAATTTCCTAAAAACACGACCCGCTCTTCGCCATTTTTACGTGGAAGGATTGCTGAGTTTGCTTCTTTATACCTTGCCAATTGGGCATAATCATTTTGCATCTGCTTTACTTGATCAATTTTCCCCTGGGCCACTGCCTCTTGCCCATAGAGTTTTTCATATTTATTGGGATAAAGTTTTTTATGGTACCCATGTAGTTGCAACCACTCCCAGAATCGATCGTGCCAGCTATCAGTAGGAAGATTTTGTTTCCTCATTCCAAATCCATGGCCTCCTTTCTCATACACATGCAATTCAGCTGGCTGCCCCTTTTCAAACCATTTTTGGTAAATATTCAGGCTGTGCGGCATAAGTTTTAATTGATCATCACCAGCAACTGCCACAAAGATGGGAGTCTTTGCATTAGGCACTTCAGATCCAATGATGGCATTTTCATAAGGATATATAGGCGCTATAAAATTGGGGCGATTTTCTTCATTTGCATTGTAGGCAACAGACATACAAAGGGTGGCACCTGCAGAAAAGCCCATAAAACCGATTTTGTCGGGATTAACATCAAATTCTTTGGCATGTTCCCGAACGTATTTTATAGCAGTTAATCCATCTGCAAGAGCCAGTTTAACTGTCGGAGCATTTTTCTCATCGAGTTTTTTGAAATCTGACATCAAGGGCGCCAATTCCTCCACAGGTTTATCAGTGAGACTCCTTGTTAACCTGTATTTTAAAACAAATGCTGCAATTCCTTTACTATTTAACCATTTAGCAACTTCATGGCCTTCGCTCTCAATACTTAATACATGAAATGCTCCTCCGGGAGCTATTATTACTGCTGTTCCTGTAGCAAGATAGTATGGAGGCAGATAGGCCGTGATTGTTGGCTCTGCAACATTATAGACCAACTTTGTATAGAAAGGATTTTGGGTACTGACTTGCTCGGACCAGGTCCAATCTTCAGATCCGGGAGCCTTTCCTTCATATAGGGAAATCTCCCGTTGTGCCCAACTCGAATTACAAACAAATACAAAACAGAGGAGGGCTATGAATTTTTTCATGGGAAACCGCTTTTATAAGTGATGTGATTTTGACCTTCATGTTAAGAAATTTTTCGGTAAGGTCATGCGGCCAGCTGCAACTGCCAAGCTGATTATCCATTCACTTATATCGATTCTTCTGTTTCTTTCCCTTGCTAAAAATTCACAATCTAAATTTCAACACAAAAATCAACTCTGAATCCCGGAAATAATTCCAGTAAAATCCAGATGGGTTTTCATTTAGCTTCTCATTGTTTTATGAATTTTTTGGAGAACAATCTGTCCTCAAGCTCTACTTGAATCACATAAATCCCCTGAGCAAAACCAGAAAGCCCTATGATTATGTCTGCTGATAAAAGATCATGACTTTCATAAAGCACTTTCCCACTAATGCTATAGATTTTCAGGGTATACAACTTTTCATTTCCGACTTCAAACTCAAGCCTAATAAAATCTGAGGCTGGATTGGGATAAAGCTTGAAGTCTAGCTCAGGATCCAAATCAGTAGCACTATTCGCAGAGCCATTGAATTGCCCGATTGTATGTGCTTGAAAAATAAAGGGGCCACTGCCATTGGGTAGGCGCGCATAGGCCATATCAGCATTTGTTGAAGGGAAATTTACCACATCCACCAATTCCTGCATATTATTGGAAAGGTACAGGCTTTCTCCATCTGCAGAAAGTTTAAAATCGGCATGAAAGTCTCCTTGATCCAAATCCTCATCTGCCCAAATGACTAAATAACTATCGGCATCCAGTATGCTTCCGGATGGAAACACATATTTGTCCAATTCATTTATATCATCACTCAAACTCCAGCCACTTAAATCCACAGACGTTCCGCTTGTATTATAGAGTTCCAGCCAATCATCATAATCTCCGGCTGAGTCCGCAACCGCTGCATCATTTTGAGCCATGAGCTCATTGATCACGATAGGCTTGTCTGTGGCAGATTCTGTGAGTACTTGATATATATATACATCATGTTCGGCCCCTTTGGGTTCGTAGCTCTTCGTAGAGGCTGCATCATTTGCTATGGCTTCTACATAAAAGCGAACATAGGTTCCCAAACTCATCGGCGGTATGCTGGCTCCATACTGACCGTCAGCTGCTGCACCATCATTGTGCAATCCATCATCAAACATCTCAATTTTCTCAAAGGAACCGCTAAGGCTTTCTCCATAGTAAAGCCAGACAGAAGAAACTCCACTACTTCCGGATATCAGGGATTGAACATCCACTTCCTCAGTTGAAGTCGGAGCCTGCCAATTTTGTCCATTTACAGAATAGCTGACTTGGTCAATAGAAAGAGGATTTATATTGGTCAATTCAGCATCATTGAGAAGAAAATTTCTCCTTGTCACAATACTTTGTTTCAGGGAGTTTAAAGCAGATTGATATTCTGAATACGTATAAAACTTTTTTGGATCTGCCTGAACGGAAGAGTCAATCATAGCTGCCCAATCATCTATCAAAGGATCAGCATAGCTAGAAGTAAAATAATCTTCAAGTATCGATCGAACATGAGCGAGGTAGCGCTGCCGAATAGAAGGGATAGACAAGAAACGATTCATGAGAGGGAAGTCAGTTTCGTTTTCCCGATAAAAAAGATCCCAATTCAAATTATTAGCTCCCAAGACACTATTGCCATCATATTCCATGGGAATGATCCGGCCCGTCTCGGCTTCAAAATAGACATAATAATCACTCCCCCCTTTATTGATATAACTATCATCATCAGAAAAGATAACCTCATGTGCGAGGTACCAACATGTTTTGTCTATGTCCAGAACTTTGGATAATTCCTCTTCCAGGCTTATCAAGGGCTCATTATTCAACACATCACAGGCAGCTATCAGTCCTGCCCAGGGATCAGCTTGCTCCGTGCGTTTGAGGGTGTAATCTGTATTATAATCGCTACTATCAGGCCCATTATAATTGAGGCTGGATCGGCCAGCTCCAAAATTTGGGCGTCCTCCCCCACCTCCACCGCCTGTAGTACCTGCAGTTCTCTCCGCTCGCCAGATTGTACCATTATTGCTTAGGTACCATTCTTTGATATAATCCGAGTCAAATTGCTGAACACTTTGATAAGGGCCCCAATATTGACCATTGATACTCAGATTCGCATAATTTGACTTCAGGCCCATATAATATCGGTAGCCTAAAGTATTATACAATACCTCTTTCATAGAGGAATTATCATCCCAGCCACAATTGAGGTTGAAGGTATTATACCCCTCTATGTCCTGGCCATCTATGATGTAATCCAGGGTAATATTAAATGATTTCTTATCTGTATTATTTCTTCGGTATGAAGTGGCACCTTTAAAGCGTACCCCTACACTATCATATTGAACCCCATTTATCCAGCAAGTTGCCAGCAAATCTGTTCCACTATCATAATTTGCTTCTAACAAATTCCACCAATTCGCCTGAGCAAATGAAAGTTGCACTTCCTGAATTTGATCAGGGCTAAAAAAGCCCCCCTGATTCTCACCTCCAGCGATCAACCTTCGGCCATCCTCGGATAACTTCCAGGCAGCAGGTAAATCCTGGGCCTTACTTTGATAGCTGATAGAGACGATAAGTATGAATAAAAGCAGTAGGTTCTTCAAAGCGCGCTAATTTTTTTTAGTATAAAAATGGAATAAAACATCCTATTATACTAATAAGGGCTAAAGGGCACTTTTGTACTCATTCAGGGGAAATTAAAGCTTCATGCTGATTTTTGTAAATCTGCTACTTTATCACTTTAAGGGTAGCCAGACGATCCTTATTTATAACTCTGACAAAATAAATACCCTTAGCATAAGCGCTCATATCAAAAGAATAGAGACTTCCCCTGATCCTGGATTTATCCAACAAGCTTCCACTAACATCATAGACCATAACCTCATTCTCTCCCTCAGGCAGTTCTATATTCAGTACATCATCCACCGGATTTGGATAATAGGTCAATTCCAGCTCCTGAAAGTCTTTTGCAGAAACGCTTCTACAACTTCCTACCACATAGCTATCCTTATTGGCCGAATTATTTTTTTCAACTGCCCCCGGAAAGGAATAAGTGTAATAGAAATAAATCAGACTTCCTTCCGCTGCATTTAGGCGAAAAGGCACATTAGGTGTAACCCCATAGCCCGGCAGGCCATTGGGATCTGTTCCATAATACAGGATACAAGTCGGGTCACCAACTCCCGCTCCCGATGGGATAAAAGTCAGGGTAGGATTTTCTGGATCATCAGAAAATTCATAACTAAAATCCCCATCCCAGGAAGTCCCATTACAGGAAGGAGCTTCTGTAAATTCAACAACTACCGTTTCTGAAGTATCGGAGGCATTATTATGGTCAAAGGCAACGGCTGACAAGCTATAATTGCCTGGGATCGAAGTCCAATCATATTCATAAGGATATTGACTATCTGTCCCTATTTCTGCTCCATCAACAAAGAATTTTACAGACTGGATGCTGTCATTCAGGTCAGTGGCTATTGCTGAAATACTGATGAGATCTCCTTCTATAAAAGTGGAATTATTGAGAGGAGACTTAATCGAAACCGTAGGAGGCACATTATCCGATAAGCTTGAAATAATATACACTTCGTCTTCATCCGAATAGCTACCATTATCTACCCTCAATTTTATCAAATATATCCCTTCAATGAGAGAATCTATTCTTGTTTGAGCTGACTGAGAATTATCAAAGGAAAGAATGGAGGGACCATAAAGCTGTGTCCATTGATAAGTCAAATTATTTCCATCCGGATCAAAACTGGCACTTCCATCCAGAAAGGCCGAGTCTTGTGGCAATACAATGATTTGATTAGGGCCCGCTTTTGCAACTGCCTGGCTATAGGTCAGAGGAGATTCATAGCTGAAGTCAAATTCCCCCAAATTCAATTCTCCCTGATCAAAATAGAGCCTCAATACTTGTTCGCCGCTTTTCAGCGGAACATTTGCTAAGGTTTTGGTTCTCCAGCTATTCCATCCGCCGGTATAGGTAACGCCTATGCCTGATTTCACAATCTGGCCATCAGATTCCATCCGAAAAGGTCCTCCTCCTGCATTATTCCCGCAAGCATAGCGAAAACTTAAATCATAATACCCGGCTTGCTGAACTTCCACCGTATATTCCAGCCACTCTCCTCCTCTAATCCAACCTACAACATCCCCCTCAGCAGCATTTGTCTCAGCATCCACATACTCGTCCAGCCGAAAGTTTCCTTCGTTAACAACATTTGCATCCTGATAAGCTATTCCTTCTCCAACACCTCCTTCAAAGACATCATAGTGAGCCGCTTGAAATGAGCCCGGAATAGCAATATTTTCCCCACCATAAGGCTTCTGTTCTCCTACAATTACACTCACACTATTGCTGATGTTAAAGAAGTTAGCTTCAAAGATTCGGGCATAAAATTGATGCCTTCCGAGGGTAAGATTGTCAGCTGTCAAGACATACGGGGCCTGATTTACTTCTCCCAAATAAGTCTCCCCATCATAGAAGGCTACTTTAGTCGCTGTTCCGCCGAAAACCTCCACACTTAAGTCTACACTACCGCCCGGATAAGCAGCCGAGAAACTTGAACTGATTTCCCCTTTCAAAGATATGTCCAGACTAGTCGCCATACTTCTGGGAGGAACCATCAAATTATAACCATCTGAAAAATTGACGTTCAGGCTGTCTGTTCCATAATTCTGTCCCACATAAATAATGTTTCCATTCTTGTTGAAAGCAGCCGCCAGGGGATGATCAGCTCTTAAAGAGACATCTACATTTCCCAGCACATTCATGCTATGAAGCCAGTGATAGGTTTGTGCATCAGAAACTCCGAATTTTAGGCCTCTATCGGGATAACTGTCATACAAATCGATGGCTTTTTGTGGATCGATAAATGCCAGGTATTCCCACATGATATCATGCCAAAGATTGACATTGGGGACATTATTGAGAATGCCGGTATTTTGCTCAATTTCCGTCCAGAGTTTCCGCACATAATTCGTGTCTTGTCCCAAATATAGAGAACCTCCATGAATGGGATAGAGTTCTATGCCGTAGGAGGCGGCAATATCATTGGTCCAAAAAGTACCATTGTCGTAACTATTGCCCCAAACCCTTGAAACCAGGCTATACGGATGATTAGAAGAGAAATTTCTTTCGTTTACATCAAACCAATATTCTTCAATTGCCGATTGCTCAGTAGTATATAAGTAAATCCCCAGATCTCTGATAGAGTCATTGCCTGTTACTTCTCCCCAATGGATGAGGGAAGAATTGAACTGCATACTTTCTGAAGTAGACTCCTGATCATTGCCTTGTGGAAAGCTGGCAAAACCATTTGCCCAGCAATGTCCTCCATAAGGACTAAAGTTCCGGAGAAAGGGGAACAGATCATCATCACGATCACTGCTTGCTGCATCTCTTACCAGCAGATTGATCATATCTCCCCAATCTGCTGCCCAACCCGGCTGATATTGCTCCAAAAAGGCCGCTGCATGGATAAAATATCCCCAGTGGAAATGGTGATCATTGATATTGCCATCTTGTCCATGACCGGCTGGATATCCCAAAAGGGCTGACCAGGTTTGATTATAATAAAACAGGAATGCCACTTCACTTCCATTCACCTCCAACCAATCTTCCAATCGGTTTTTTACGGTCGTCAATAATTTCTGCAAGGCAATGCTATCTCCACTCAATTCTGCTATTCTCGCGGTCTGGATCAAGCGATTCATTTCCTGGCCTTCATTATAGGAGTCGGTCCAGCTATTCAACTGATCATTTTCCAGCAGTTTTATTTTGCTATGTAAATCAGCAGGACTAAAGCCCTGACTATAGTAATCCAGGTAGGGCAAAGTGGGCAGTATTCCGTGGAAGCTATTTTCCACCTGAAATCCATTAGCCTCCATCATCTTTAATTCTCCTCTTACAGTCGGATAACTAATGGATGTAAATGAGGGAGCAGAAGGAGCAAGATTCGCCCATTGATGTGGAAGTAATCCAATCAGCATACTGGAATCCGTGCCTTCCTTTACTTCCGTTTCAATCAGAAAATCTGTTGTAAGGAGGGCACTTGCCTCATCATAATTCCAGGATACTTTCGTATCTGTGGGGAAGACATAAGCATATTGTTGAAAGGCAGTTGCAGAAGCCTGAAGATTAGCTCCTTGTTGAGGAAGAAAAGCCAGGGACCAATAGTTATTTCCGTTCAGGCTGGAAGTATAGCTATTCCCATTTTGGGTCCAAATACTTCCCTGTGGAGCATAAACGGCAAAGTCAGCTCCATTTCGCAGATTTTCTATGATTAGTATTTCATTTAGAACTGTAACCGTTCCTTCTCTCACTTTTACTTCCGCTATATCTGAGGAATCCTTGTTGAAATAAATGAAAGGCATTCCTATGCCGGAAGTTGCCTGGAAATGATGGCTCCCGTCCTTCCAATCCATACTCACTGTCCAATCAGAAAAATCTGAAACATTTGCAGCAGCAGCTTGCAATCCACTTACCCCTATAGTTACTGGCTCAATATCATCTATAACTCCCCAGGGGATATAAGTCGTAACCAATCCACTATTGACAGTTTTCATGGTAAAGGGGTAATTGAACAGATTGGCGGAGTGGCTATTTTTTACTTTATGAGACCACCAGTCATTGGTAGGCACCGGTTTTGTAGCAGCTATTCCTGTAGTATAAGGAGTTCCCGAAGGAAAACTATTTCTACCGGCCGCATCTGTCCCGGGAAAATTGAGGGTATAACTGCCCTCACCAATGGGTATAACTTGTCCTGAGGATTCAAGTGAAATAAGTATCAGGGACAAAAATAAGGAGGTATAAACTAGCTTGAATTTCATGTGGGAGAATTAGGGCAAATGATAAATTTCAAGCTAGGGATAAATCAACTAAGGCAAGAATCATATAGTACCATATGACTACTTAGCTTAAAATGGATTGAACTTTCAATACTAATTTCCTACTCAAAATACCCTTTGGGTGGGAAAACCTTTGAATTGCTTCAACTTTCAGATAAACTCAGAAAGGTTCCATTTATTTTCCTGAGCAAATGGCATTTTAAGCATTTTAGAATATATTAAAACTGCTGCATACCTAATACTCGAAAGCATGTATTTCCGAATACTACTCTTACAGTTTTTACTGCTATTACCATATCTTCTATCTGCCCAGAGAAACATATCTGGAATAATCCTGGGAAAGGATAGCCAGGAACGCCTGCCGTTTGCCGACATCATTATCAAGGGGACAAAGCAAGGGAGTTCTTCAAATGTCGATGGCTATTTCTCTCTACTCAATGTTCCGGAGCAAGCCCTTATCCTGAAAATATCCTATGTAGGATATGCAAGTATGGAAGTGGGGATAGAAGCAGGCAATGATGATATCAAAGATCTGGAAATTGAGCTTAACTTTAATTTTGAATTGGAAGAAGTTGTTCTGACTGCCCAGTCTTATAAAGTGATGAATGCATCGGATGGGATCAGCACCATTCAAGTCTCGCCTGCACAATTAGCCCTATTCCCAAACATAGGAGAAGTAGATATTTTTCGATCATTGCAGTTGCTCCCGGGAGTAAGCGGAAGCAATGAAAGTTCCTCTGGCCTGTATGTCAGAGGAGGGACGCCGGATCAGAACCTGGTCCTTCTGGATGGCATGACGGTTTATAATGTCGATCACTTTTTTGGATTCTTTTCAGCCTTCAATGCCGAAGCCATAAAGGATGTTCAGCTGTATAAAGGAGCCTTTCCGGCAAAATATGGTGGCCGCTTATCAAGTGTCGTTGATCTTACGGGTAAAACTGGAGACCCCAATAAACTGCATGGAAACTTTGGGGTCAATCTGCTAAATGCTAAAGCAGGAATTCAAATCCCTCTGTTCAAAAAAGCTACTTTCTCTTTACACGGAAGAAGATCTTATACGGACATTATTCAGAACGAATTGTATAAAGAGATTTTTGATGTCTTTACCCAAACAGAAAATCTACCAAACATAGATGGATTGGAAGTAACTACTATAGAACCGGAGTTTTACTTCTTTGACCTCAATAGCAAATTGAGCATCAATCCTACGAAAAAAGATGTCCTGGCATTTTCGTTTTATTCAGGTGCGGACCATTTGATAGAGTCCAATGATATTACCATTGAAAGAGGAGAAAATCCGACCATTTTAATTGATCTGGATTTGGATGAGCAAAGTGACTGGGGAAATAGAGGTTTTAGCGGAAAGTGGTCCCGGCAATGGAATCCCAAATGGTACTCAAATCTGCTCTTCGCCTCCTCCAACTACTTCAGCAAATACAATCGAGATCTGGGTATTTTAGCTTCTATCCCGGAAAATGACACGGTTGTGGTAGACCGAAAAATCAGAACCTTTGAAGACAATGAGGTGAAAGACCTTAGTTTTCGCCTGGACAATGAAGTTCAACTAAACGCCAGACATAAACTGGAATTTGGAAGTTTACTTACTGAGGCAAAAGTAGATTATGAATTTGTTCGAGATGACACCTTAAGCATCCTGGATCTTGAACAAGAAGGCCGTTATGCAGCATTATATGTATCGGATATTTGGAAGCCCTCTCCCAAATTATCTATCAATGCTGGTATTCGAGGCACCTATTACAACATCAGCAATGAGATTTACTGGGCTCCCCGTTTCTCTTTCGAGTACAAGCTCAGCGATCAAATTCGCCTGAAAGGAGCTTATGGCAAGCATTTTCAATTTGTAAACAGAATTGTCAATGAGAATGTAACGGAAGGTTCCCGGGATTTTTGGTTATTGGCAGATGATGATTTGGTGAAAGTAAGCAGTGCCGAACATTTTGTAATCGGAGCCTCTTATGAAACCGATGATTTCATTTTTGATGTAGAAGCTTATAGAAAAAACCTCACAAATCTGGCCGAGTTTTCCCTGCGTTTTCAGAGAGCAGACATCGACCGGGATCGACTCTTTTTTCTCGGGAATGGATTTGCAGAAGGAATGGAGTTTTTACTCCAAAAGAAAAGAGGCGCATATACCGGCTGGGTAAGTTATACCCTGGCAAGGGTTCGGAATACCTTTCCCGGACTAAATAATGGCTTCGAATTTTCAGCCCTTCATGATCAAAGACATGAATTCAAAACCGTTCATTCTTATGAATATGAAGATTGGCGCTTTGCTGGCACCTTTGTCTTTGCCTCGGGGAAACCTTTCACCGAACCTGCCGGGCAATATTCCATCGATCTCCTGGATGGCAGAACGTTTAATTATATCAGCGTAGGTGCTAAGAATGGATCACGCTTGCCCGCCTATCATCGCCTCGATCTGTCTACGCATTACCTTTATGAACTGGGTCGATTTGATATGGATTTTGGCTTATCTGTATTCAATTTCTACAATCGGGAAAATGTCTGGTATCGGGAGTATGATTTCACCCAAACACCACCCGTTATTTCTGAGATCAGATATTTGGGCTTAACCATTATTCTATCTGCAGATGTTCGATTCTAAGCTTTCTCAACCTAAGATCATGTATATGAAATACTCTTCAATATATATCCTTATTTCAGCTTTTCTCTTCCTTTCCTGCGAAGAAGAAAACCTGAATAATATTGCAGCCAATCAATTTGTGGTGGAAGCCTTTTTATATGCCGGAGAACCCATAGATGATATTCGGATAAAAACCACTTTCCCCTTATCCCTGGATGAGGATAATTCTCTGCCCATAAATGATGCGGAAGTAAGGCTCATAAAGCAGGGGGAAAGTTATGCTTTGATTGCTTCGGGAGAGGAAGGTTATTACCATTATCCAGATAGCGATTTGCAGGTAGAAACCGGAGATGTATTTCAATTAGAGGTGGAATACGATGGGATATTGGCAGAAGCAGAGACCCAGGTACCTAGCCCAACCAGCGGTCTGGAAATTTCTGATGACACCCTTTTTGTCCCGACTTTACCCTTTTCTGCAGGTAGGGACTCCATCGTTGCATTTATAGGAAATTTCCTGAGAAATTCTTCCATTGAAGCCAGCTGGGACAATCCCAATGGGGATCTTTATTTTATGGTAGTGGAAAGTGTAAGTGATAGTCTGGATCCTATTTTCCCTGGCCAGGTAGTCGAGGCTTTGGCTCGTTTTCGTTTTGTTTCAGAACCCACAGATGATTCATCTTTGAGTTTTTTGGGAGGTACCCTCGAATCTTTTGGGAGATACTCAGTAAAGGTTTATCACATCAATCAGGAATATGCTGATCTCTATGAAAACCGAGAGCAGGACTCACGGGACTTGAATGAACCTCCTTCTAATATTTCAAATGCCTTGGGAGTTTTTTCGGCCTTCAATAGCCAGGAGCGATTTTTTGAATTGGCTAGGGAATAGAGCTAAAAGACAACTCCCCTTTTTCTTCCTCTATTTTCCTGATCCGCCCTTCCAGTTGAAGCAATTGGAGATATCCCAGCACCATATATAGTCCACTAAAATCGGGAGGAGTTTCTTGGTAAGGATACATTTTTCGATTGATCTGATAAGGAGTAGTAAAGCCAGACTTTATAGCCTCATAGCACTCTTCTTTTCGCATCTGAATCCGCGCCAATTGACGATCTATTGTGCCATTGGCCCCTGAGAAGATTGGCCCGTGTCCTGGAAATACTTCCCCTATATCAAATGCCTTTATTCTTTCATAAGACTTTAACAAACTTGCCAAAGCACCCGATTCCGGATCATCTTCTCCTTTGCCCTCTACAGGGATAGGCATAGGTGCTATGGGCAATAGCATATCACTTCCAAAAACTCGTTCGGCTCCCTCTTCCAGAAAGATATATTGAGTTGGACTATGTCCCGGAGTATGTAAAATCTCCCACTCTGTATTGCCTAATTGAAGGCGATCACCTTCCTCAAAATACTGAATACGAGATACTTCTTCGATAGGTCGAGAGATTTCTCTTTGATCAAAAAATTTATGCGCATTACTTAAGACTTCCTCTGGAAAACCCAGTTTAGCAAGCAGCCTTTTGTTAAAGCGCACCTCCTCTCTATTCATATCAATCGGTTTTTCGAACCAAGCCTTTATGGCTTTGGGTGCGAGAATCTCTGCGCCTGAATTGGCCATAATTTCCGGTAGCATCCCGATATGATCTCTATGTTCATGGGTGATGATCACTTGCTCCAAATCGGAGATTTGATATCCATGCTGTTTCAATTCCTCCTGAAGAAGGAACCAATTCTCCTGGGTATAAAGACCGCAATCAATCAGGCTTAGCGCATCCCCCGGCATGAGGTAGCAATTTACATGTTGGAACATGATACCGAGCGCTAATTCTATACGGATAGGTTTTGCTTTCTTAGGCATCTTTGTAGAATAAGTTAGAGATGCATACCTCCATTAACTGGTAGGACACCGGGACAATTTTCAAATTCAAACTGATAACTACCCGCTTTCATATCCAGTAAAAGTCTATGCCGGGCACCTGCTGTTTCTGCTTCCCCCGTTTCATAGCCAGCATCTCCTTCATACATACAAACCATAGTAGCGCCTACTCTTTGCAAGACTGGCAGGGTATAAACAACCTCTTCTTTCTCCAATTTTGCCTGAACTTCTGCCACACTTTTACACTTTCGGATCAATTGCAAGCTCATCAAAGTCGGAGGCATCATGGCCAGCTCTCTGGCTCTAACTTTAGCTAAAGCAGCTTCCGGATTGATCCAGAGGTGATCCTTTATCTCACTGTCATCAATGATCACTTCGCCATCACTTTCCTCCACCTTTCCAAAAAAGAACCAGGTGGCATATCTTCTTGGCTCTATTACAGGCGTAGTCCAATGACTAAAGAAAATCAAATCCTCCAACTCAATATCCAAATGCGTCTCTTCTTTGGTTTCCCGAATTGCTGCCAACTTCGCAGCTGCTAAGTCATCCATACTCCTATTCCTCTCTTCCTCCTCGATTTTTCCTCCGGGGAAGACCCATAGCCCTCCGGCAAAAGCCAACGCTTTATTCCTTTTTAACAAAAGTACCTCTATCGAATTCCCCTGATCTCTGGCAAGCATGATCGTGGAAGCTAGCTTAATTTCTTTCATTCTGAAGTTGCTAATTTTGGACCCAAAAATACGTCTCAAGTATCGAGTCCCTGACGCAAAATTACATCCATTTTTTTATCCATAACAATGCATATCAAAATTGGCAGATTAAAGATGATTCATCCCTTTTCCTATATTTGATAAAAAACCAAATGAAAAACTTGCTACTATCCCTCCTCTTCTTTCTCCTTTTATCTGGCTGTGAAAAAAAAGAAACTGCTGACTTGATTCTTTTCAATGGGAAGATTCTTACAGTCGATTCCGCCCATCCTCAAGTTGAAGCTATTGCCACAGCCGAAGATAAAATTATTGCACTAGGAAGTTTGTCGGACCTAAGCGCCTACAAAGGTCCGGATACCCGCATGATTGATCTTCAGGGACAATTGGCAATTCCTGGACTGATTGAAGGGCATGGGCATTATATGAGATTGGGACAAACGCTTATGGCTTTGGATTTACGCTATGCAAAATCCTGGGAGGAGATAGTAGACATGGTAGCAAAAAAGGTCCAGGAAGTAGATGAGGGAGACTGGATATTGGGTTGGGGATGGCATCAGGAGAAATGGGAGCAAAAGCCTGTTCCTTCCTTTGAAGGACTTCCCTATCATCATAGCTTGAGCAAAATCAGTCCTAATAATCCAGTTATGCTTTCTCATACAAGTGGTCATGGAGAATTTATCAATGCAAAAGCGATGGAAATGGCTGGGATTACGGAAGAAACACCAAATCCTGAGGGAGGAGAAATTGTTCGGGATGAAGAGGGAAAAGCTTTAGGGATGCTGCGAGAATCAGCGGCCCAATTTATTGATGATGTTTACAATGCCTACCAAAAAAGTCGCTCTCCCGAGGAAGTTGAAAAGGAGCATAGGCAGCAGGTAGCCCTTGCTGCTCAGGAAGCCCTGGAAAACGGGATCACAAGCTTTCAGGATATGGGTTCCTCTTTTGAAGAAGTAGCCCTTTTAAGAACTATGGCTGCTGAAGGAAATTTGCCCGTCCGTTTGTATATGGCCATTCATGATCCGGCAGAAATTATGGCTGACAAGCTAGCGGAATTTCGCATGATCGGCTTTGGAAACAACTATCTCACCAATCGCTGCATAGGAGAAAAAGTTCTGGATGGTGCCCTGGGAACACATGGAGCTTGGTTACTGGAACCCTATGTGGATCTTCCTCACTCTTCAGGTTTCAATGTAACGCCCATAGATGAGATCAAACGTTCAGCAGAATTGGCGGTCAAACATGATTACCAAATGGCTATTCAAGGCATAGGAGATCGAGCTACCCGGGAATTGCTGGATATCTATGAAGCAAACTTCAAGGAGCATGCAGATCAATCTGATTGGCGTTGGCGGATCGAACATGCACAGGTCATCCACCCTGATGATCTCAAGCGGTTCGAAGAATTGGAAGTTATAGCGGGCATTCAAGGAGTATTTGCTTGTTCTGATGGTCCCTGGGTTGCTTCTCGTTTAGGGGAAAGTAGGACGAAAGAAAGAGGCTATCTCTGGCGAAGTATGATAGACGGTGGCATAAGAGTAATGAATGGAACGGACCCTCCCGTAGAAGATATAGATCCGATTGCAAGCTTTCATTGTTCGGTGAGTCGAGTACTCGGAGATGGTTCTATCTTCGCTCCTGAGCAAAGAATGACACGGGAACAAGCCTTGAAATCCTACACCCTTGATAATGCATATGCAGCCTTTGAAGAGGATATTAAAGGCAGCCTGGAAGTAGGGAAACTGGCCGATATCACAGTGCTATCCCAGGACATTATGACGATTCCTTTGGAAGATATTCCTGAAACTGAAATCGTCTACACTATCGTAGGTGGAAGCGTCAAATATGAAGGTAAATAAAGAAGCGGCAAAAGAAATGTACTCATCAATTTCCCCCTCTCTTGTCAAAGCATGAGAGGGGGATCAAGAGGGTACTTTATGCTTGTTTTTCCAACTTAACTCGATCCCAACTTGAAGTTAAAGCTGCTGCTTCATAGGTAGATTGCAGAAAATCGTACAAATAGGTTTCTGGATCTGCAGCTTTTTGTACATCCTCATATTTCAGGAAAAATTCGCCCATATCCTCACTATAAAAGGCTTCCTTCGGTAGCACTTGCTGTTTCCCAAAGTTTTCACCGCTGGGATATGCATAGGCATAAAAAACAGGAAAAGGAGCGTCTTTGGAACCCGGCCAGAAACCAGCACTACTTACTTCCTGCGAATAGGCTTCCTGCATGACTTCCAGAGACATATTGGGCATGCCTCCCGGATGTAAGGGAGCAGGATTACCGGAGAATCGAGTCACTGCCAGATCAAAGGCACCCCAGAATAAATGTACCGGACTCGCCTTGCCGATAAATTCACTTCTGAAGCGATTGAATACGCCATTGGCTTTGAGCATAGCTTTCCAAAGGGCTTCAGCCTGTGCGGGATCATAGGATTTGTTGAGGGTGTTTTCGGCAAAAGGAATGGCAGGCTCCATCTCATTTGGGCTGGGATGAATTTTTACTTCTATCCCCATAGCGGCTAGTTTCTCAAATAATTCTTTGTGGAAATCCGCTACCGTCCTGGGATATAAATCTATGCTTTCATCCTCCGTATTTGAGCAGGAAATAATCAATTTATGCTGCCTGAAATCAAAATCGATTTGAAAAACACCGCCCTGATATGGGATTCCCTGGGTTGAATATCCTTTGGGGCTAATGTACAAGGATGTATGCCAGCTATGATTCTGCCAGGGCATCGTTTTCAAACGAATTTTTCCAACAATCTGTAGCCACTGATGCAAAGTTTCCAGGGTATCCTGCATCTGGGCGAAATCCAGTTTTGGCCATTTGGTTGCAAGGCTTTTATTCTCCATCATTTTTATAATAGCTTAAAGCCCCTGAGGGACATTGGTTGATTTGATTGATTAGTTCTTCAGTTGAAGCATTTTCCGGACTTATCCAGGGCTTAGTTTTGGGCTTATACACCTTAGGTAAAGTTCGTACACAAATGCCTGCATGCTGGCATTTCTTTGCTTGCCATTTAATGGTTATCTCACCATTTGAATATTCTTTAACCATAAGAAATACATATTGATAATACAGATAAATTCTGAGTACTAGTTAATACTCAATTTAGCGGCATGCATTCATCTAGATTAATAAATCCAAACGTTCCAGCTACTATTCAGCCTGACTAAGCTTTTTTCTTATGGTACTTAATGCCTGAGGGGTTATACCCAAATAAGCGGCAATCATATGTTGAGGGATACGATTAGGGAGATTGGGGTAGGCATCCAAGAAATACTTATACCTGTCCGGAGCTGGCGCACTCATGAGCATGAGCACCCTTCTTTGCAGCACTCCCATTCGTCGGTACAGAAGTTTGAAATGCTCTTCGAACGTTTCCGTTTTTGCTCCGGAAGAAAATAGACGAGTGCGATCAAAAACCACCAGTTCGGAATCTTCCAGACAATCTATGTATAAATCCGAAGCCAGTTCAAATTCCTGTGATTCAATATCTGCAATGATCCATCCTTCAGAGGCAAACATGAAAATATGTTCTTTTCCCTTGCTATCAATGATATAACTTCTCAGCAATCCCTTGTTTACGTAAAAAGCCCTATTGGTAATTTCCCCTTTCTCATGCAGGATACTTCCTTTTTTGTAGGATTTCACTCGGGCTTCCGGATCATGCAGCAGTATATCCTTGAAATTACTCATCGATAGATTGGGGTGCTGTTGGTAGATTTTGATTAAAGATAGTATTTATTAAGATTGATAAGAGATTAGCCTCTTAGCAATAGTAGGTAATAGCAATACAATTCAGCCCTATGAAAGTACTCAGTCTTTTTATTCTGGCCTTCTCTTTTAGTCTTTTGCTACCTGCCCAGGAAAATTGGGAGCTAAAAAAAGACAAAGATGACATTCAGGTTTACTACAGAGATAGTCCGACGAGTGATATCAAGGAATTAAAAATTACAACTCTGATCGAATGCAAGCTTTCGGCTGCTGTAAGTGTGGTAAATGATATAGCAGAAATGCCCAATTGGGTATTTCGGTGTGAAGAGGCCGAAGTGTTGCAGGGCAATACGAATTCAAACTTTGTTTTCGTGAATCGAACTTCCATGCCTTTTCTCTTTACCGACAGAGAGCTCATTTTTAGCTGTCGAACCTATCAGGAAAAGAACAGCCTCATTACCCATTCAGAATGCAAAGCTTTACCCAATTTTTTACCAGATTCAGAGGACTACGTTCGAATACAAAATGCCCTCTCCAGCTGGAAATTCACCCCCCAAAAAAATGGATGGATCGAAGCAGAGTATTTTCTCTCTCTGGATCCAGCAGGATCGATTCCCGCCTGGTTGGTCAATTGGGGCCTGGATTATGGGCCACTCAAAACCATAGCTAAGTTCAAAGCATTGGTAAAAGAAGAAAAATATGCCAGCCGTAAATTGGATTTTATTAAAGAGATAAAAGGCAATTGACTGCTAGCTGTCCTGTTCCTGCGACTCCATCTTAAGTAGGGGTACTTTGATGTTAACTGTGAAAATCATTTCTGTCTCATCTTTCCCATAAGTCAATTCGAAATCGCCTTCTTCCTGGTAGAATAGTTTCAATCGATTTTTCAGGTTTTTCAGCCCTATACCAAAACCGGTCCGTGAAGGAAAAGAGAAGCTGCTTCGGTTTTCTTCAAAGCTATTTTTCAATACCAGATATAGAAATTCGTCTTTTTTGTCTATTTCAAAGCGAATAAAACTATCCTCCTTATAGAGATTCCCATGTTTGAGGGCGTTCTCTAGAATGGGATTGATCAACATAGGCATAAGTGCCAAGTCTTGGGTTGCATCTTCTTTGGCAGGGAAATGGATCTTACCGGCTAAATGGCTATGAAAGCCCATATACTTTTCTGCCATAGAGAGTTCATCATGCAGTGAAACAAATTCACTTTTCTCACATTTTTCAATCGCATACTGTATCATCCATTTCAAATCCTGGGTCATTTCTCTTCCTTCCTTATCATCTATAGATTGAAATCGATGATGAATGCTTGCAAGAGCGTTGAATAAGAAATGCTGATTCAGCTGGGTTCTTAATCGCAAGTTTTCCGCACGCAGATAATTCTGCTGATGTTCGAAACGCAGGTAGCTGTCCTGGACCAATTTCAAAGTGCTAAATATGGCGTAGACAATTCCTGTTCCGAGAAACATGCCTATGAGGTAGAAACTTCCGTATTCCCAAATCCTTTCATAAGGTTTAGCCTCCAGACAATCACGAACTACCTTATCTTTTCTAGCAACAATGGCTTCGTTTATCTGCTGTTTATTTTCCAAATTTCCCCTAAGGACAAGCAAACTATCCAGCTGGTAAGTATGGGCGGGATACAATTCTACCTCAATAAGGTTTTCCAGAATTTTTGCAGTCGGATCATAAATAGCACTCTTTCGCTCTTTATCGAAAGTAAGTACACTCATGTAGACATCTATCTGAGTTCGGAGGATAAATGCAAAACTGGCCAGAAGAATAGAATACAAAATGTATTGAGGAATTTTTCTGGACTTAAAATAGACTGGATATAGTACCCAGAGATTGAGGTATACCATAGCTGCCAGGAAGATTCCATGGATAAAGGAGCGGGAAAATGCCAATTGAAAATCGTCGAGGATGGAACCCGTGGAAATGGTATCATAAAATAAATAGGCAACCCAGAAGAAGAGATGCCTGAGGCCAGACTTCATGCTTAGCGGCAAGGAGATTTGCTTATCAGATGAGTAATTTGAAGCCTGCAAAACTTGAAGCTGCCTGATAAAGGTTTATATTACGAAAATCATAAAGTCGCTTCTGATAAATTATCAATTTTCGTCGGACAAAGCAATCTACATGGCCATTTCCCTGAGAAGCATACTGATCGATGACAATCCTCAGCATCTGAAATCCCTTTCAGATCAACTCCAGAATCGCTGCCCCCAGGTAGAAATAATTGCAAGCAGCAGTGATCCTATAGAAGGCTTGCAACTTATCAAGGAATTAAGTCCAGATTTGCTATTTACAGATGTCCAAATGCCTCAATTGAATGGGCTGGAATTGGCGAAAGAAGTCTTTAACAGTTTAAAAGAAGTTCCCGAGATAATTTTCGTAACGGGCTATGAAGAATTTGCCATAAGGGCTTTTGAAGTCAATGCCTGCCATTATTTACTCAAACCTCCCACAGATCTCCAACTCATTTCGGCAGTAGAAAAGGCAGTAAAGATTATCGAGGGAAAGTCAACAAATCAGGCCAAGCCTGAAGGGATTAGTAACCTATTCCAATACTTGAGTCAACCCAAAATTTCTATCCCCACCATGCAGGGAAGTGATTTTATTTCCGTTCAGGATATCGTCAGGGTTGAGTCTGACAACAACCTTTCCAATTGGCACATGATTGACCAAAAGGTCTATAAAGCGGTTTCCAGGAGTTTAAAAGAAGCGGAGGAAATGCTGGATCTCTACCAGTTTGTTCGCTGCCATAATCGTCATATCGTCAACCCTGCCTGCATTGCTCAATACATTAAACCTGGCTTTTTCCGAACAGGAAAACAAGCAGGAGGTGGTCAATTATCCCTTTCTAATGGAGAGACAATTCCTGTCTCACGAGAAGGCAGGAATCGATTAAAGGCTCGAAAACTAATCGGATAGGCCTAAAATCCCCTTCCTGCTCTTTACACAATTCCAGCCATATCTACCAACAACCAGTAGATCCTACCAAAATCTAGTTTGAACAAAGATTTGCAAGTCAAAGCATAGACCTTAGTGCTTGAGAGGAAGCTTATGTTCAAGCTTTCCTTTACACCAAAATACATTCCATGAAACAGGTTTCTACTTTCTAATAATTTGGATTAAAACACAGTATTATGAAAATCAGACCGAAGATTCACAACACAAATTCCCTTAGCTCAAGCTATGCATTTGTTCAGAGCTTGCAACAAGCATTCACATTTTCCGGAAAGCTTATGATAATTGGGATGCTCCTGGCATCAGGCCTTTTGCTGCAAAGTTGCAATAAAGATGATGTGATCCCGGACATAGACAGCCCAAATTGTGCAGATCCTTGTGCCCGCCCCGATGTGTGTAATTGTACCATTGAAGGTCCTTCAGATGGCCAGGGCGTAAGCAGGGACAATGTAACAGGAAGCGGTGAGGTCGTAGAAACTACGGATGGATTTACCGTAAAAGGAGAACTGGAAGTAGGTGAAGGAGAACAGGCCATTAATTTTACGGATGCAGACTTGAATGTCACCTTCAAACCGGATGGTAGCCTGGACAACATCACAGGTACTGCAAAAATTCCTTCTCCTGATCCCTGTATGGAAATCAAGGATCCGCTCCAATTCAATTTGGGATACTATACCGGTCGCTACATCAATGAGGAATTTTATCTGGGATTTCCTTTGGATGCATCGAAAAGCTATTTCGTATTCAGAATTGCTGCAAATTTGGAAATGAATGTTTGTACCAATGATGACCCCAATGCAACCAAGCCTTTTGTCATAAAAGCACCCGTAGGAGGAGAAATTGTACATGTCGCGGATTATTCAGACCCCTTCTTCTATTTTTCTGCCAAACATGATGCACTGGGCGGATTTGGCGTAGGTGCTTCAGCTAAAGGAAAAATCAAATACGAAGCACTCCAGCCGATCAATGGTGTAATAAGTAGTTTTGAAGGAAATACCGTAAGGAAGGGCACTTTTTCATTGCCGATATTTAAAGTACTTGAAGCAGAAGATGTAGTCTTCATTCAGAATGTAGGATTCAATGGTGAATTACTTTCGTCTGATCCGCTGGGAAGTCGCCTGGGAGCGGAATATCAGGCAGGATTAAATGGAAGCCTCAAGCTGGCACTTTCCGTTGCAAGTTTTGTGACCTTTGAAATTCCTATGGGCGAAGCCAGTGCTGCATTCTCTGTACAGGCAGATACCTATAGTGGCCTACAGGCACAAGCCTTTGTAAATGGATTACTCGCACCGGATCTGAGTTGGTGGCCAAAATTCCTTCCCCTCAAGCCTCTGGGACAGTTGAGAACCTCAGGTTTTGTAAAGGAATCAGGAGATTTCGATATCACGATGGAAGGAAATATAGGCATTGAAGTTCCCAATAAAATCATCCAGGCTGCTGGTAAAATTTCAGCCCGCACAGATACGTTCCAAATGGCAGGCTTTGTTCAGCAAAGTTCAGAAAGATGGGGAGCAGAGGCTTTGTTTCTGAAAGACGAAACCCATATGACAGCTATTCCTCCCAATGATCTGTTAAATGGATTGGACGGATTCATAAATCATAAAATTGACTCTGGATTTCAGGAAATCCTGGCAGCGAGACAAAGACTGGATAACGCTCTGGAAAACCTTAGAGTAGAGGTAAGCCTGAGAGGATTGAGAGCTAAACTACCGGGAATCGTAAATGTTGCAAAGAGTGAGATCAACAAAGGGGTTCAGGCAGGGAAAGATCGAGCCAAGCAAGAAATTAAAAGTGCCCTGGGAACTAAGTATAAGCTTTGTACGACCAGTATTTACTCCACGATATACAACTATATTGATTCGAAAGCAGCTCCATATATACAGGTCCTGGATCGATTGAAGGCTGCTGTTGAGCTGCAAGATGATGCCCAGACACGTATTCAACTGGAAAAAGCATTACGGGATTTAGCTGCTCTGGATGTTTTGAGTGTAGACAAAAGCTTTACCGTAAAAGCGACGCTTAAACATTTACCGTGCGCAGTAGGATCGAGTCGTACCCAAAAAGTAAAATTTACGCGCACAGTCATTGATGCATCTCAAAAAGCATTGCTTTTAAAAGCCGCTGATAATGTGAAATACATTCAACCAGCAAGTGATTTGGTATTCGAAGCCAGGCAAATCAAGGATCATCTGCCTAGTGAAGAGGAATTGAATCAGCTAAAGAATGATTTACTCAATGGGGTGAAATCTATCCCAAGTATAGGAGGAGCAGGTTATGTAAAGAACCACAATAGTGGAAAATACCGCTACTTCCTGATCATGGATGGCAACAGGAAATTCATCGACAAAATGAATCCCTTCAGTTTCTCAGAATTGGGAGATGGTGTCCTCGGGAATCTCTTAGGAAATTAGGACAGGTAGAACATTTAATTATGGGCCATCGCAGGAATCTGCGATGGCTTATTTTTGTGCTCCACAAAAGAAAATTTCTTCGAAGTCCTATTTTAGGTGGATGTGTATATCTTTTCCTTTATTTCCCTTCGAGCAACTCTCTATAAATCGATTCCAATTGGGGGACATGCTTCAGACTATGACCTGAAACAAACACTAGCCAATTGCCTCCACTCATGAGGCCCATACGGGGATGTGGGAAACTAAAGGAGGCAAGATTTGCATCAGTTTCTTCAATAAATTTCTGGCTTTGGCTGCGTCTTTCTTTAAAAGCTTCGATAGCTTCTTCTTTCTTTTTGAACAATCCAGACGGAAGGGAACCTTCCCTTGCCTGAGACCTTTCTTCGATATCTGAGGCTTTTTTCAGTACCTCCTCATCAGAAAGTGTCACCACCATTGCAGAATTGATAGGATCCGGACCAATCTTAGCTAAATTATCTATGATTAAAGATTCTACTTTGAGCAAATGCTCCATGACGTCGGCTGCAGACCAGTTATCCGGGCTGGGTTTCTTTGTAAATAGCTCTGCAGGGATTGCTTCGAGGGCTTGCAAAACAGATGTCGAACTTTCGTTTAAATATTTGAGGTATTGGGTTCTTTGCTCAGAAGTCATAATCAGATATTGAATAGTAAGGATACAAAAAAGTAACTTATTTCATGCTACTGACATCTGCGGGAGGATTATAGAGTAAAGGGAAAAATTGCCCCTCCATTTTATTCCCTTTCTGAATAACTGGAACTCCAGCCAGCAATTCTTCATTTGACTTAGAAGTGGTTCCATCTGCAAACACATTGAGGACAAATGCCTGCCGGGAACGTGGGGATTTATTTTCGAAAGATCCATGTACCATCAAGGGATGATGAAAAGTGCCACAACCCGCAGGCATCTCAATAGCAACTTTTTTTCCAAATTGGGCTTTTTGTTCTTCTGTAAGAGATCTCTCCAAAGCATCCATGTCTCCGGCTAAACGGGTCCGATCTAATAATTCCCATCTATGACTTCCAGGAATATAATTGAGGCAGCCATTATCTGAGTTTGCATGGTCAAGAGCCACCCAGCAAGTCAAATGTTGCATAGGTCCTGTCCGTGTCCAATAACTATAATCCTGATGCCAGGCAACCACTCCTCCATGATAGGCCGGTTTGCAAAAGAGTTGATCATGCCAGAATCTTACCGCCCGACTTCCCAGCAACTGGCTGGCAGCCACTACAAAACGCGGATTCCACAAAACATCATGAAAAGCAGCACTTATGCGCCAGTGCCCGAGAGAATGGAAGAGGACAGAATTCGGATCTTCGGATTCATTGCTATGAAACTCATAAAAAAGATCATGCCCGGGGTGTGAAGGCTCTCTGAGTTCTGCCAATTCTTCCTTTAGCCTGTCGACCTGCTTTTCTTCTAAGAGTTTGATATTTGGCAGGTAACCAAATTCCTCGAAAAACTCAATTTGAGAATCACTGAGTCTATATTTTTCCCAGGCTTTTTTAGCTGAAATTTTAGGGAAAAGATCAGATATGAGTTCATGATGTAAAGAAAGATCTCTCTGGATTTCCATAATTCTTAAATTAATCCTGGTGCTAGCTATCTTCCATCTCCTTTATAAATGATCTTCCCATCCTTGGGAGCTTGAGGCCAGGGAGTTTCTCCTTCGGCCCATGTTTTAGGTTGTTTGGCACGGATAGCTTCCATATGCTTTATGAGCCAATCTGGCACTTGCTCATTTTCCATTTGCCCATATACCCAGGGCAAAGCAGGCGACATCAGCAAATTCATATCAGGCATGGGAGGCCTTTCTTTCCCAAAAGCATCTACTCTTTCTTTAAGCTCCTTTACTATATCCGGAAACTGAGCAGCTATATCCATTTTTTCGAAAGGATCAGCTTCAAGATCGAATAACTCCTCTCCGGTCAATTTATATTTGCCTTTGCGAATGGCAGGAAAGCGTACACATCCGGAAACATCAAAAATGATCTCTTCCCGAGGGCTTTCTTTTCCCACCAGAATTACTTCACTCATATCTTTTCCATCAAGAGGTCGAGTTTGCTCCAGGCTGGCTCCTCCAATGCTGGCGAAGGTGCTAAATAAGTCTGTAATGTGCATGAGTCCGGCATTACTGCTATTGGGCTTGATTTTGCCCGGCCAACGCATCAAACAGGGCACACGTACCCCCCCTTCATAATTGGTGTTTTTGGTTCCGCGATAGGGAGCATTCATCGTATCGCGAATCCCGCCATTATCATTGGCGAAAACCAGCAATGTATTTTCACTAAGGCCTTGCTCTTCCAGAGCCGCATTGATTGAACCTACTGCTTCATCGAGGATTTTCAATGCAGCATATCGTTTTCCATATTCCTCCACATATCGGGGGATTTCCTCAAAAGGACCATGAATTGCATTGAAGGGTACATAATAAAAGAAAGGCTTCTCTCCATGCTCGTTTTTATGGCGGGATAAAAGATTGACTACTTCTTCAGCAATCAGATCTGTGCTATAGCCCTCTTCATAGACAGGCTGCTGATTTCTATGCCAATCATAAACCGCATATCTGGCAGGCGAATTATGGGGTATACTAAAATTGGTATAATCTATGCCCCAGGCGTAATGCCCATACTGATGATCAAAGCCCTGACCCATTGGCAGATGTTCAGGCAACCATTCTCCTGCATGCCATTTTCCGGTAATTGCAGTTGTATAGCCTACTTCTTTTAGGGCTTCTGCTATGGTTCTTTCTTCTGTATCAAGGCCATGAATCCGACGGGTTTCATCCCCATCTTCATTAGTGGCCAAAGTGAGTTCAAGCTTTTCCAAATAGCTGGGTTTCCCAAAGTCCTCCGACCGCCAATCTGACCAGGTCCTGAATGGATACCTACCAGTAAGAAAGGCAGCTCTACTGGGCGCACATACCGAATGCACATAAAATTGCGTCAGACTCAGACTTTCTGTCCGGAGCTTGTCGATATTGGGGGTGTATTTCTTTGTTTCACTATTGAAACCTATTTCCGACCAACCGACATCATCTGTCAGAATAAAAAGAATGTTGGGAGGCTTCTTGTCTATTTCCTTGTCTGCTTCCTTTTTCGAAATACAGGAAGAAAGGAAGGCAGCCAGGAGGCATATTAATAAAGTTCGTAGTAGCATGTTTACAAGCAATTTATGAGGAGTAACAAAATAAAGAGGGAAGTTAGACATCGCAAATTCCAATGCCTTCCTTAAGGCCTTTCAGAGGATCAGCTGTTGGAATCCACTCATGACCGACATAACCCGAATATCCTTCCTCCAGCAAGGCTCTCATAACTGCCGCATAATTGACTTCCTGCTGATAGCCTACCTCTCCCCTTCCGGGAACACCTGCAATCTGGACATGCCCGATATACTCTATATGTTTTCTAATCTGACTAATTATATCTCCATCCATGATTTGGATATGGTACACATCAAATAAAAGTTTCAGGGATGGGGAAGCAACAGCCTTGATGATCTCCATACAAAAAGACACATGATCTCCCTGATATCCGGGATGCCCTTTCATGTTCTCTGTGACTTTGGAGTTGAGGGGTTCCAAAATCATGCATACATCTGCTTTCTCAGCCAGACTTGCCATTTTTTTATACCCCTCTATACAGTTTTTCATCCCTTCTTCTGGACTGACTTTGCTGCCGTTTTTTTCCTGAGAAGTATCTGCCATTCCTGTAAAGGTCATGACATTGGGAAAGCCAGCAGCTGAACTTGCCTTGATAGATTTCTCAAGGGCCTGAAAACATTCGGGATGATGTCCCTTATTATTCATCCCTCTTACAAAACCGTGAGATTTAGTAGCGGCACAGACCAAATCATGGGTTTTGAGTAAATTCCAGTGTTCAATATCCAGCAATTCAACCCCGGATACTCCGAGATTTTTCACATGCTTCACAAACACTTCCGGAGACCACTTTTCACCCGCATTGATGAAGGGCCAGGCAGCGACTACCTGTTTAATGCTTTTATCTTTTGAGGGAGAAGCAAATGGGAATTTCCGAAGAAAATTTCTTCGGTGATTTGTAGTAGACATAGCTTTTGAGGAATGTAAACAGAAAGAAAAGATTACGCTTCCCTTCTTTTATCGAATAAAAAACAAAGCCCAGCAATATTGCCGGGCTTTGATAATTTGTATCAGGATCAACCCGTTACGTTCAATTTGTAACGGTTTCTCAATTCTTCATTCATAAAGGGTTGCTGAGCACGCCTTTCTCCATCCGCTTTGTACAAGGCATTGGCTAATGCCGCAGCAACGGGTGGCAAAGATGGTTCACCCAATCCGGTAGGATCGATACCATTATCTACAAAGAAGGTCTCTATCTCTGTTGGAGCCTCGCGATGTCGAATCAAACGGTACTTATCAAAATTGCTTTGATCGGATTTCCCATCTGTAAAGGAAAGTCCGCTATACATCGCATGACCGATTCCATCAACTATACCTCCTTCGATTTGGTTCAGAGCAGCATCCGGATTCACCACGATTCCACAATCAACCGCACACCAAACTTTTTGGACTTTCGGCTGCCCATCTTCCATCACTACATCTACAACCTGTGCTACATAAGAATTATGGCAGAAATAGGCTGATACTCCTCTATGTACACCAGGTGTTTCTTTGCCCCAGCCGGATTTCTCCTTAAGCAGTTTCAATACTCCGGCATATCTTTCCGCATCATAATCATTCTTTTCACCTACCGGGTTCTTGATCGCTCTATCAAATAGCTCCAAACGGAATTCAATAGGATCTTTACCGGCAGCTTCAGCTACTTCATCCAGGAAGGATTGTTCTGCACAAGCAATAAAATTGGAGCGAGGAGCACGCCATGCCCCCGTAGAGATATTAGAATCTTTGGCAAATTCCTCTACCATATAATTATCGACAGCTCCCGCAGGATAACGATTGGCAAAAAGAGGACTACCATGCGTTCCGGCTCCTCTCACTTGAAAGGCAACCAAATTATTATTCTCATCTAATCCAGCCTTATAGCTAACCTTATAAGCCGGTCTATATGTTCCCTGAGTCATATCATCCTCACGGGTATATACCAGCTTTACGGGTGCATTTACTTTCTGAGATATGGCAGCAGCTTCCAGACCAAAATGTCCGTACAACCTCCGTCCAAATCCACCTCCCATCCGGGTCATCATGATGGAAATATTTTCCTCAGGAATACCCAGTAAAGAAGCCACCGATTTGCTCATAAACTCCGGGGTCTGAATAGGACCTTCCAGTTCTGCTTTATCTGTAGTTACATGGGCGAAGAAATTCATCGGCTCCATGGTATTATGCGCCAGAAAAGGAGCACTGAACGTACGTTCTACCACTTTAGCAGCATTGGCAAATGCAGCTGCAGGATTTCCGTCCTTACGGCTTGCTTTGGCTTTACCGCTTTCGACAAAGTTGCTAAGGGTTTCCTCATGATTGATACTGCTCTCTAATTTAGAATCTTCTTCCCATTCAATCTCAAGGGCCCGTTTGGCCTTCATTACTTCCCAGGTCGAATTACCAACTACAGCAACTAAGTTTGTAAATGCATTGGTGTCGGACCATTGTCGGTCTTCAGGGGCAGTATTTATTTCAAATACATCCAGGATACCGGGCATTGCTTTGGCTTTGCTGGCATCGAAAGATTTCAATTTCAATCCAAATGCCGGAGGATGAGCAATCATTGCGATTTTCATTCCATCCCGCTGGACATCTAAGCCATACAAAGGCTTGCCCGTTACGATATCTTTCCCATCCACATTTTTGCGGCTGGTTCCGATAATTTTGAAATCCTTAGGATCTTTAAGTTCTATTTCTTCCGGAACGGTCATAGTCCCTGCCAGGGAAGCTACTTCTCCGTATCCTACAGACTTTCCACTTTTTTCATGGGAAATTGTGCCTGCATTTGTACTCAATTCAGCAACTGGTACTTGCATTTGTTGAGCAGCTGCTTCCATCAGCATCCGTCTTGCAGTAGCACCTGCCATACGGAGGCTTTGCCAGCCTTGACGGATAGATTGACTACCACCAGCCAGCTGACGACTGAAATTGACCTTATCCAGGCCTGCTTGTTTTACAACTACATCTCTCCAGTCTACATCCAGCTCTTCGGCTATGATCATAGGCATGGAGGTTTTTACATTTTGGCCAATTTCTGGATTTGGAGACATAATGGTAACCATACCATTATCTCCCACCTTCAAAAAGCCATTTATATTGAACCACTCTTTAGGAGGGCTTTTTATTTGCTCAGGGGTAGGCGCGCAGGAAGCTAACCAACTAAATCCGAGCACCATTCCGCCACTAGCCATAGCGGAAGCCTTTAAAAAGGATCTACGGTTTACTGATGTTTTTACTAATGTCATGTTGATGAAAATGATAAAGAAAGCGGAGGATTTAGCTCATATTTTTGGCAGCAGTTTTTATAGCAGCCTTGATTCGTAGATAAGTTCCGCAACGGCAAATGTTTCCATTCATCGCAGTTGCAATTTCTTCATCAGTTGGATTGGGGTTTTCCTTGAGAAAAGCTGCAGCATTCATGATTTGTCCCGCCTGGCAATAGCCACACTGCGGTACATCATGCTCGATCCATGCTTCTTGTAAAGGATGATCTCCCTTATCGGAAAGACCTTCAATTGTAGTCAGAGACTTATCGGCAACAGATTGAACCGGAACGGAACATGAACGCATTGCATTTCCGTCTACATGTATAGTACAAGCTCCACATTGAGCCATACCACAACCGAATTTGGTTCCCACCAGTTGTAGATGATCTCTTAATACCCACAGAACCGGGGTATCGGGCGCAACTTCTACCTGATGTTCTTTTCCGTTAACCTTCAGATTAAACGTAGCCATAATGTTAAGGTGAATTTGGTAGTGTTAAATAAACATAGCTAAGCCAAAATATAGAAAATTCTTTTGGTAATCGGATTATTTATAGACCATTTCCCTTTCAAAATCGATATCATGCTAAAATCTCTATGTTTTAAGAGAGAAAATTTTGCAAGAATCTATATTTGATCAAAATTCTTCCTGTTTTATAGCATTTCAGTTAGACAGCCGGAAAATATATTCAAGTACAAGTAAAATCGATACAAGAGAAAGGTCCGGCGATTTTAACTTGCCTCAGAAATTCGAATTTTTCTTATGGAATATCTCAAGCAATTTGGCGCAAGCCCGAGCAAAGCACAAAGAGCGCTTTATGCCCAATCCCCCCAATGGGACGGAAAGAAATTTCTCAATCTGGAGGAAACCACCATGGAATTCAGTTGGTCGAATCTCCCTGAATTTCTTCGCAAGCAATTCTTTGAGAAAGAAAATCGCGAACCAGCAGCTGCTCTCCCGATACAAGCATTTCAGAAAGAAGATTTTCTTCAAACTTCTTCAACTTCAAAAGCCATTTGGTATGGACATTCCGCATTGTTGATGAAGATCATGAATTACAATATCCTCATTGATCCAATGTTGGGGGATAATGCTTCTCCTATTGCTCCCTTTAAAACCCAGCGGTTTTCTAAAGAAAGTCTGGCACTTATAGAGGAGTTACCGGAAATAGATTTGGTCTTGATAACTCATGATCACTATGATCATCTGGATTACGCCAGCATCAAAAAACTCAAGGGAAAAGTAAAGCAGTATTTTGTCGCTTTGGGAGTAGGAAGACATTTGGTGGAATGGGGCATTCCTAAAGAAAACATCAAGGAATTTGACTGGTGGGATGCCGAAAACTTCCAGGAAATCAGAATCACATTTACCCCTAGTCGACATTTCTCAGGTAGAGGCTTAACGGATCGTGCTAAATCTCTCTGGGGAGGTTGGGTATTTAGAACCCCTGAGGAAAATCTATATTTTAGTGGAGATGGGGGTTATGGTAAGCATTTTCTGGAAGTAGGCGAAAAACTTGGTCCCTTTGATTTTGCCTGGATGGAATGCGGCCAATACAATGAAAACTGGCACCAAATCCATATGTATCCCGAAGAAAGTGTTCAGGCTGCCCTGGACGCAAAAGTAAAAAAAGCCATGCCTGTTCATTGGGGAGGTTTTGCCCTGGCTCTACATAGCTGGACCGATCCGATTACAAGGTTTGTATCTGAAGCAGACAAATCAGGTTTGAAAATTCACCACCCTCAAATTGGTGAATTGCTGGATTATACCAAGGATGATCGGAACAAATGGTGGGAGAGTTTTTAGCTTATTCCTCCTTATTCTCATGAATGTGGCGGATATATTTCTCCACCACCACTGCTGTAATAATTACAAAGTAAAATTGTCCTACTAATCCGATCAGGATGGCAGCCTTTTGTGCTACGGGCGAAATGGGGAATATTTCTCCATATCCGATAGTTAAGAGGGTGATATAGCTATAGTACAACAGGGAATCTGCTTTTGCCATTCCACTTTCATTATACATATTGATGCCCTTGAAGGAGCCGGGATTTGCCAGTTCAATGCTGAAAAAGAGAAAAAAGGCAAGCAATCCCAATGAAATATAGCCACACATCAGACCCATGATCACATTTTTGTCTACCTCCACCGTATTCCAGACCTGCTTGATGATCTGGATAGTGACTATGAAATAGAATATGAAGTAAATCGAAAACTCTGTAAACTTGGTTTCTTCAAAAAATTTCGGGCCCAATAATGGATTTCCACCCGTAACAAGAATTCCCATCCCAAATAAAACCACAAAGATTCTAAAGAGCTTTCTGTTTTTGGAAATGAGTAATACCCCGCATAAGAGGTTGAATAAAAATAAAATGGGGGAAAGGTAATTTATATGGATCTCCAGTGGTACCACCAGAGATCCAAATAAAATACTTAACTGACTGACAAAAAATAATTCAAAGCGATGCGAATACAAGCGCTCATATAAACTATTCTCAGACATCGAGTAATTCTTCATTGAAGCTGTACTCCTTATAGCTTACGCGAAACAGTATGCTATAGAATGAAGGAATAAACAGCAGGGTTATTATAGTTCCGAAAAGTAGTCCAATCATAATTGAAATTGCCATTCCTTCCCACATAGCTCCTCCGCTGATGTACAAGGGAATCAATCCGAGTACGGTGGTAAAAGTTGCTAGCAAAATGGGACGGAAGCGTTGCAGACATGCGACAATTACAGAGTCATGAATCGATCGTTTGAATTCTCTCTGTTCAATTTCTATTCGATCTATCAGTACGATGGCATTATTAATCACAATTCCCGCCAGAGAGATAACTCCCAGAAATGGCATAAAACCAAAGGGCTTTTGAAAGATCAACAAACCAATCACTACTCCTATTACTCCCAAAGGAATGGTAGAAACCACCAAAGCCATTTTCCGAAAGGAGTTGAATTGAATAATTAGCAGCAGGACAATGATGAAGCCTGAGATCGGGAGGTATTTTATTACAGCTCCCATGTTTTCAGCAGTGTTCTCTGCATCACCTCCCAGCTTATACTCATATCCTTCGTCCCAATTGGCTTGCTCAGCCTCCAACCAGGGTGTGATTACATTTGTGATGGCCGCTGCATTTCCATCTGCACGTAGCTCAGAGGAAATATTGATCGTGCGTTCCAGATCCGAACGTTTGATCTTGGCATATTGCCATTCCGGAATGATGTCGGCCACCTGAATGAGGGGGACATTTCGCCCACTACTTTGACCATAAACATTGAGGGTTTCCAAACTTTCCAAACTTTGCTGTTGTGATCCCTGTCCCCGCATGATAATGGGAATGGACTTATCATCTTCCCGAAATTCTCCGGTCTGAAATCCATCCAAAACGGTTTGTAAGGAAGTAGCGATATCCTGGCTACTGATCCCAGCTGCCTGTGCCCGATTCTGATCAATATTGACTACAAACTTTTTGCTCTTTGGGCCCCAGTCATCTTTAACATTCTTGGTTCCCGATACACTGCTCAATTTCAGTTTTACACTTTCCGCTATCTCTGTCAATTTATCTGGCTCATCCCCGGATATCTTGATCTCAATGGGAGTTCCTCCTCCACCTGCAGCAAGAGCTGATACTTTGATGTCTGCATTTGGGAAATGATTGAAACAAAAAGCATCAATTTTACTGATCATCTCAATGTTGTATTCCGCAGAAGAGGTGTTGACCAGCATATGTGCATAACTGGAATTGGCTTCATCAGGGGTGTATCCAAGGTCATAGGATTCCGGACCTTTTCCGATATAGCTAGACCAATCCCTGAGTCCATGGACTCTATTTTCCCCTACCCGCAATGAATCTTCCATATACTCTTCAAGCTCCAGGATCAATTGTCGCGTACTTTCAATTCTTGTACCCAGCGGCAAATTGATGTCCACCGTAATCATATTTCGATCACTATCCGGGAAAAACAGGAATTCGATTTTGGTGAAACCATAGAGAGAAAGCATAAATGCTCCCAGAATTAAAAATAGCACCAGGTATTTTGCTCTAAGCGCTACCATTATCAGTTTCTGGTAATAACTTTTCAAGCTGGTAATCACCCGATCAACGAGGCCCGGCTTTGATTCCCCTTTCGGTTTTACCTTCAGGAAAAGGTAACAAAAGAGAGTAATTACGGTCAGGGCAATAAACCAGGAAGAAAGCAATGCCAATGAGATTACAACAAAGATGGGCCCTACGATATCACCCATTGTCGTTTCTGCCAGATAAAAGGCAAGAAAAGCTGCAGAAGTGGTAAGCGTAGAAATCAAGAGAGGAGTAAAAAGCTCAGAACAAGCCTGAATGGCCGCATCCTTTGCCTTGATTCCATTCTCCATCTTCACCATGACGGTCTCCGCAACCACTATGGCATTATCCACCATCATCCCCAGTGCCATAATCAAAGCGGCCAGGGTAACCTGATTCAATCCCATATTGATGATTCCCATCAACATCAGAGTCGCTATCGTTACGGTAGGAATCAAACTGGCGATGATACTACCGGTTCGGACTCCCAGAAAGATGAGCATAACTGCAAGCACGATAAGAATCGACTGAATGAGGTTATTGATGAAATCATTGATTTTAAAGTCGATATAGGTATCCAAAGAGGCCAGACGAGTAAGTTCCAAACCGATGGGCAATTTCCCCTCCCAACGTTCTACTACTTTATCTACATCCTCTCCGAGCTTGATTACATTGGCTCCATCCTTGAGGTTGACATAAAGACTCAAGGCATTCTGTCCGTTTACGCGTATCAATTGATCCGGAGGATCAATATATCCTTTGCGGATGTTGGTGATGTCTTTCAGACTGATCAACTGACCAGAATTCCCAACCGGAATCAGGGTATTTTCCAGGTCTGCCAAATCATTGAAATTACCCGTAGGTTCAAGGATGATTCTTTCGTCCTCTAAATTGACCTGGCCTCCTGAGCTTAAAATATTGAGAGAACCAATAATTCCCTGCAGCATCTGAGAGGTCAAACCATATTCTTTCAAAACCGCATTGTCAAACTCGACAAACACCCGTTCTTCCTGAGCGCCTCCAATTACTACTTTGGCAGCATCCGGCAAACTAACCAGGTCATCTAGCAAATCATCCGCATATTCCTTCATGTCTGCATAGGAGACTTCTGAACTATAGAGGCCCAGAAGAATTCCATAGACTTCCCCTACTCCATCATCATTCAAGCGAGGCTTTACATTGGAGGGTAAGCCTTTGAGGGCATTCAGTTTCCTTCTTAATCTGTCCCAAACAGCTTGTAATTCTTCCGGCCCGACTTCATCCTTGAGGATAACGGATACAACCGAAAGCCCTGTTCGGGAAGTACTATTTACTTCCTTAAGTTCAGGCAATTCCTGAGCAACTTTCTCCAATCGGTCTGTAACCAATTGCTCAACCCGTTCTGGACTGGCTCCTGGAAATTGAGTTACTACAGTTGCCACACGTACTGTATAAGGGGGCATGCTGTCCCGGGAAAGAGAATTATACATTGATATTCCCAGGATGATCACCGTCGCCAGGACCATAAAGGTGATCCTGTTTTTCTCTATCGAAAATTTTGCAAGGTTCATGTATTTCTGGCTTTGGTGATTAATGGGATAATTTTACTTCCTGTCCATCAAGCAGGGTTTGTAATCCTGCTACTGCAATTTTTTGCCCTGCTTCCAATCCTTCCAGGACTTCAAATCCGCCGCTATGCAAGGGGCCAATTTTAATATGCTGCTTCTGGACAGTCGCTGAGGCTTCTCCATCATTCACCAAAAAGACAAAACGACCTTTACTATCTTCTCCGACTGACTTTGCTGGAATCATCAGGGATTTTTCTTCCTTGGCACCAAAAGAGAAATTGACATTGGCTGCCATTCCTGATTTTACCTCTTCACTCACATTCAGAACCTCCACTTCTACAGGATATGTTGAGGTAGATCTGTCTAAGGCAGGGGAAAGTTCGGCTACTTTTCCTTCAAAGGATTTTACGGAAATTGCAGGAAAATCTATCCCTACTTTCATCCCCAGTTTTACACTATTGATTACGCTTTCAGGAATCCCCAATTGGATGGTAATCTTGCTCCCTGCATTCAGGATGGCTACTGATTGTCCCGGGTTTACATTCTCTCCCAGTTCTGAAGAAACACTGGCGATCACGCCCGATTGGGGGGCATATATATAGCCATAATTGATCTGTTCTTTTTGAATGCCTACACTCCTCTTGGCAGACTCCAAACTATTGATGGCATTTTGATATGAGTTTTTCACACTTTCATAATCACTCAAAGCAGCACTCCCCTTTTCATACAAGGAGCGAATCCTGTTCAAACTCAATTTTGCAGTTTTTTCCTGCGACTCAGCGATATTTAAAGAGGCTACCGCTTGCTCATAGGCCAAACGGGCCTGAACATTATCCAGCCTTGCCAGTAATTCTCCTTTGCGAACTTTCTGACCGATTTTCAAATTGTATAGGGTGATGATTCCTCCGCTTCTAAAACTCAAGCCGATTACTTTATCAGTCTGAGCTGTTCCATTAAAGGTACGTTTACTACCTCCATCTCCAAATCCTACTTCCTGGTACAAAACCGGACGAAGAACTTTCTTTTTAGTCTTTACTTCCTCTGCACAGGAGGAAAGAAAAAGTGCGATATATAGTAGGCTGCTGATTTGCAATATTTTTTTCATGATCCTTGGATTAATAGTCATTTTCGAAATAAGCGCGGAATCTTTGACGGAAATCTTCGTTCTTTTCCGATGAATTCAGGATAAAGAAATACCCTATATTACGCTCCAGATTTAAGGAGCTGCTTAAGAAATTGTAAACGGCAGTAGCATTTGCAAGCTGTGCCTGGAAAAAGTTGTTCTGAGCATCGATCAATTGTACCCAGGTCACCCCTCCTTGACGATATGCCTCCTGGGTAAGCTCAAGACTTTCCTTGGCCGTGGATTCAGAGACTTTCGAAAGTTCCAGATTGGCAATTTGATTGATCACCTGCAAGACAGCACTACTTACACTTTGATCGATATTCAAAGCCAGATTATCCTGATTCGCCAGGAGCTGTTCTCTTTGGATAATGGCTGACTGCCGATTGATATTTCGCTGATTTTGCTGAAAGATTGGAATCGATACATTTACGCCGAGTGTATAATAGGAATTGGGAATCGCTCCAAATCCAGGAGGGAATTCGCTACCGGCTCCGCTTCTCGATATATTTCTCTGTACTTGCCCCTGCAAGGCCACGGTGGGCAGAAATCGTCCCTGCTTATTCAACCAGATATTGTGATTGTTTGCCTGGAGATTGTAATTCAGAGATTTCAATTCTGGAGAATTTTTCTTGGCTTCATTTATCAAAAATGAGATAAATGGCTCAATCAAATTCGGATCATCCAGGATATCCTTTATTCTGTCATAATTATATTCTGAGTAAATGCCATCATCCAGACTCGCATCCAATACATCTATTCTCCTCCTGATAGGTTGATTAAGTACTTGATTGATGGTGAAATAGGCTTGCTGAAGCTGGTTATACCCTTCCACAAACTGCTGGGTATTCTGAGCAAGTTGACTTTGAAAACGCAAAACATCTGATTTACCGGTTTGGCCGGATTCAAATCTTTGTTGGGCTAACTTCAGGTTCTCTTCTGTCAGATCCATATTGCTTTTGGTGATCTGAAGATTTGCCTTGACCAGAAGGGTATTGAAATACAGCGTAGATGCATCGAAAATAATATTCAACTTGTCCGTATTCAGGTTTTCTTTTTCCGCTTCCAGCAATTCTTTCTGAATTTTGATATTTGCACTTGCACCCGGAGCATAAATTATCTGACTAAGGGTTGCATTGGCTGCAGTAGAGAATTCAGGATTTTGTCCATTGGAAACCTCTGCTAAAGCAGGATCCACATTGGTTCCCGAAGCTGATACTTCTACATTTGGCAAATAATTGCTTTTAGCCAGGCGCACATCCTGATCCACTAAATCCACCCCTAATTGACTAACCTTCAGACCCAAATTGGAAAGCAGAACTTCCTCCATCAACATTTTCAGGTCATACTTCTTCTCCGCACCCAGCTTATCCAAATCGCCGACTAAATTGGTCCGCGCGATTTGACTGTAGCGAATCGGTATTCCTAAGGTCTCGGCTGTATTGAAATTAATCGTGAGTTCTTCTCGTGGTTCAAAATACAGAGGCAATTCTGAAGGATTGGTCCCATTTATCACGGCTTCAACACTCAGGGCTATTCTTCGAAAAAGCTGCTCTACGTTTGAACGACTCTGTTTCGTTGCCAGAATACCCGCCTCGACATCTTGTTGGGCAGTTGCTGTCATAGAGGGAATCTTTTTGAGATTCAATTCTCCAACCAGCAATTCTAATTCCTCCGAACTAAAGAAATCTCCCCCTTCAATATAGAGCGCATCGATCTCATCCAACTCGGCAATGATATCACTCACCTCATAAAAAGGGATCAATGTATACCCCTGGCTAGAATCTGAGAAAATGTTTTGCAGGTAATTTTCCACCTCCAGGTTTTCCGTGATGGTTCGATTGACAGCGATTCCTAAATCCTTGAAATCATAGAGATCCCTAAATGAATCCAGGTCTTCTCTCAAAGAATGGCTGGTAACCAAATAGACGAAATTGTTGATTCCGGAAGTTTCTCTTCTTTCCTCGATGCTAATAAAATCTGCGGGTACTGCTCCGAAAAGTAAGGTAGGTTTGGGAAAACTTTGCTGTCGAGTCACAACCACACTGTTTATGGCTCCGAAAGCGAGGATCATATTTGGTCCTCCATTTAGGATTTCCAGATTTTTGCCAGCCTGATCCAGATCATTATTATTGGAAAGGATCCATTTTTCTGGAAAACTGACATCGGCATCTTCTCCAACAACTGCAATAATCTCTTTTTGCAGTTGAGGAAGGAGGGCTTCAATTTCTGCACTCCGTTCTTCTAAAAGAATACCAATTTGATAGTCGGGTCTATCCTGTGCCTGGACGGCTGGATAAAAGAGGCATAAACAAAGAAGTAAGAGGAAGACGGGCTTCTGGTACTCCTTGCTTTTGTCTCTTATGCTTTTTATTCGCATAGGTAACATAGCGTTTGTAAAGTGAATTTGCGTTAAGTAAGAGTGTAGAATCTGTTCTATATAAAAAACTTAAGGTGTTTCAGGTTTTAAAAAAGTAAAGATCATGGTCTTGATATGCTCTTTCCAGTTGAGCACAAATGCTCGAAAGGCTTCTTCAGAAAATCCCTCTATCCGCGTAATCATCTTTCGGGTCAGAAAAGGAAAGGTCATCATTGACATCATGCTTATCTCCAAATTCATAAAATTGACAGGCCTGATATTTCCAGCTGCGACTTCCTGATCAATATTTTTTTGCAAAACCCCCAGATATTTCCCCTTAGTCTCCGTTTTAATATTGGCAAGAACCTCCTTCAATTCATCATTGAAATGCAGCTCACTCAAGACAAAAATTGGCAGATTGGGTTGAGCTAGTGTTACTTCAATGTAATGATCAATAAACTCTTCTATCCTTTCCAGAAAAGGTTTCGCTTCATTGGTTAAAATGTGATAACCCGCTTCATTAAAGGTTAAAAACTTCTCCTTGAAAATGGCAATAAAGAGCTTATTCTTTGTTCGAAAGTAATAGTTAACTAAAGCCACATTTACCCCTGCTTTTTCTGCCACTTCTCGTATGGTAGTTCCCCTCAGCCCCTTTTCCAGAAAAAGAACTCTTGCCGTTTCCTTTATCTTTTGCTCTGTACTGTCAAGCTGTATTTCACTCATGTTCATTCATTCTTTGAGTGCAAGTTAAATGAAACAGCGATTTTAAACAAGTGTTTAAATCAATTGTTTTAAGCTTACGCTTAAACTTTGACTAAGTTGTGCTATTACAGAATTTTATTCTGTTTTTTCTTCGAAATCATTTACTGTATTCTATCTGGAGCTTATTGGGGTTTGCTAAAACGGAGGAATTAATACCTTTGTTTATACCGATTTAACAGATTATGAAAGAAGCATATATAATAGATGGATTGCGGACAGCTTTTGGGAAATTCAGAGGCAGTCTATCCAGCATACGAACAGATGATTTACTGGCCCATGTTATTAAAGCATTGGTTGAAAGAAATGGAAACATTCCAGCAGATGCCTATGATGACGTCATCATGGGTTGTGCCAATCAGGCGGGAGAAGACAATAGAAATGTAGCTCGCATGGCGCTTTTGTTAGCAGGATTGCCCTGGTCAGTTCCCGGAGAGACCATCAATCGCCTTTGTTCATCGGGTATGTCTTCTATTGTTCATGCAAATCGCGCGATCAAGGCTGGTGATGCAGACCTCATGATTAGTGGCGGAATCGAACATATGACTCGGGCTCCTTTAGCTATGTCCAAATCCGGCAAAGCCTTTGGAGGAGACATGAAAGTCTATGATAGCAGTTTCGGATGGCGCTTTATCAATCCGAAAATGGCAAAGCTTTATGGAACAGAAGCCATGGGAAATACGGCGGAGAATCTCGCAGAGATGTTTAATATAAATCGGGAAGATCAGGATAAATTTGCCATGTGGTCCCAACAGAAAGCTTCGCATGCTCAAAAAAGTGGAAGACTGGCCAAAGAAATTGTGGCCCTGGATATCCCAAGAAGGAAGCAAGATCCTTTGCTTTTTGATCAGGATGAATTCATACGCCACGATACCTCAATGGAAGCTTTAGGTAAGCTTCGTACAGTTTTCAAGGAAAACGGAACGGTTACAGCCGGAAACGCCAGTGGACTCAATGATGGTGCTGCTGCCGTTATTGTAGCTTCTGAAGATGCTGTAAAGAAATACAAGCTAAAACCATTGGCAAGAATTGTCAGTTCGGCCGTGGTTGGCGTAGAGCCTCGCATCATGGGTATCGGTCCGGTGAAAGCTTCGAAAAAAGCCTTAAAAAAAGCAGGCTTGAGTCTGGATGACATTGGGCTTATTGAACTCAATGAAGCCTTCTCAGCCCAAAGTCTGGCTTGCACCCGAGAGTTGGGATTAGCAGATGATGATGAAAGAGTAAATCCTAATGGAGGAGCCATAGCCATCGGACATCCGCTGGGAGTTTCTGGCACACGTATCACCCACAGCCTTGCCCTCGAATTGCATGAGAAAGATGTCCAGTACGGATTGGCAACTATGTGTATAGGAGTTGGGCAGGGTTATGCCATCATTCTGGAAAAAGTGTAAATTCCTCCCATGAACGACATGGGAAAATATGAAGTCTGGTTTCTGTGTGGAAGCCAGCATTTATACGGAGAAGAAACCCTTATTCAGGTAAAAAAGCATGCGGAAGTCATAAGCCAGGAGCTTAATGCTTCTGAAAACATCTCTGTTCGTATTGTCTTCAAGCAAGTACTGACAGCTCCTGATGAAATATACCGCAGCATCCTTCAAGCCAATGCGGCTGAGAATTGCATTGGAATTATTGCCTGGATGCATACCTTTTCCCCTGCAAAAATGTGGATCAGAGGATTGCGGGCACTCCAAAAACCTTTGCTTCATCTTCACACTCAATTCAATCAGGAAATCCCCTGGTCAGACATAGACATGGATTTCATGAATCTCAATCAATCTGCACATGGTGGGAGAGAGTTCGGCTTTATTTGTAGCAGAATGGGGATTAAAAGAAAGGTTCTGAGTGCTCATTGGAAAGATAGTAATCTTCACAAAAAGCTGGATAAATGGTGTCGAGTCGCTAGTGCATGGGAAGACTCACAAAATCTCAAAATAGCTCGACTTGGAGATAATATGCGGGAGGTTGCTGTAACCGAAGGGAATAAAGTCAGCGCTCAGATTCAGTTTGGATATGCTGTAAATGGCTATGGACTGGGAGATCTTAAGGATTTCTTAGATACAGTAAAGGACCAAGAGATCAATGAGCTTTTAGAAGAATATGAAACTTCCTATGAGCTGACTCCCGGAATTCAGAAAGGAGGAGCTCAAAGAGCGTCTCTGATGGAGGCTGCGCGCATAGAATTGGGCTTGAAAAATTTTCTGGAAGCGGGCGGCTTTAAAGCCTTTACAGATACCTTTGAAAATCTTCATGGTCTGGCACAATTACCGGGTTTGGCAGTACAAAGACTCATGGCCCAAGGTTATGGATTTGGAGCGGAAGGAGATTGGAAAACTGCTGCATTGGTTCGTGCGATGAAAGTTATGGGAACCGGACTAGCGGGAGGAAATTCCTTCATGGAAGATTACACCTACCATTTTCACCCAAAGCAGGATTTGGTATTGGGAGCACATATGCTGGAGATTTGTCCTTCAATAGCTAGTGGCAAGCCTTCCTGCGAAATTCATCCTTTGGGAATCGGGGGAAAGGAAGATCCTCTGAGATTGGTTTTCAACGCTAAAGCTGGCAAAGCATTAAATGCTTCCATGATCGACCTGGGTCACCGATTTCGTCTGCTAATAAATGAAGTCGAAGCCATAGAAATCAAAGAAGACATGCCCAAACTTCCGGTAGCCAGAGCTCTTTGGAAACCTCTCCCAAATCTTGAGACGGCTGCTACTGCCTGGATACTTTCCGGAGGAGCGCATCATACCTGCTACTCTGAATCACTAGATGCAGAATACCTTCAGGATTTTGCCGAAATAGCAGGTATTGAATCTATCCTGATCAATCAGGATAGCAGACTGGAAGCTATCAAAAAGGAATTGCGCTGGAATGAGGAAAACTTTAGCTAGCTAAACAAGAGACAGATATACCGGTTTAATAAAAAAGCATAAATCAGGATAGGGAGAAGTATACTTTGCCAAATCGAATCGAATTTAGCTATATTCTTCCCTCTTTCACCTTTACATAACAAAGCAATGGAACAGCGAGTAACGATAGAAAAACAAGGACATATATCCATAGTAAAACTCAGTCGTCCGGACAAAATGAATGCCCTGGACAAAGCCATGTTTGAGGGGATCATTGAAGCTGCTGAAAAAGTAGAACAAGATAGTTCTTGCAGGGTGGTAGTAATTACAGGTGAAGGAAGAGCTTTTTGTGCTGGTCTTGATTTGGCAAGTTTGAGCGCTGGCAATGGACAAAACCCGGGAAATGCGACTTTAGCGACCCGGACTCATGGCATCGCCAATATGTGGCAACAGGCAGTCTGGGCCTGGCGTGAATTATCTGTGCCTGTCATCGCTGCAGTTCATGGAGTTGCATTTGGAGGAGGCTTACAAATCATGCTGGGAGCCGACATCAAATACATTACAGCGGATACCAAATTGAGTGTAATGGAAACCAAATGGGGCATCATTCCGGATATGGCAGGAACGCAACTGATGCGTCATAGCGTGCGGGATGATATCATTCGTGAATTAACCTATACACATCGTATTTTTTCTGGTGAGCAGGCTGTCGAATATGGTTTTGCGACCCACCTTTCAGAAAATCCATTGGCGGATGCCTTGACCCTGGCAAAAGAGATCGCATCAAAAAGCCCCAGCGCAATCGTAACTGCAAAAAAGGTCCTCAATCAAGCTCCTTATTTGAATGTAGAAGAAGGGCTGATGTTGGAGTCTGTAGAACAGGATAAAATCATCATGAAAAAGAATCAAATGGAAGCCGTCTTTGCCTCCATGCAAAAACGCGAAGGAAATTTCGAAGACCATAGATAAAACGCCCTTAATAACCCTTTCCCAAAATCAATATGAAATCAGTTGTAGTAAAGCAGCCCGGTGGCCTGGATAAATTGGCCATCATTGAAAGTAATGATCCTCAACCCGCTGCAGGTGAAGTCCTGGTCCGCTGGCATGCGACCTCACTCAATTTTCATGATTACCTCGTAGCCATAGGAGGCATTCCCGTTCCTGATGGAAGAATTCCTATGTCTGATGGTGCAGGTGAAGTTGTAGCCATTGGAGAAGGGGTCAGTAAATGGAAGGAAGGCGATAAAGTAATGTCATTGTTCTTTCCCAACTGGATAGAAGGAAAAGCCAGCTTAGCCAAAACCCGATCTATATCAGGCGAAAGCTTTGATGGATATATCACTGAAATGTCCTGTATTTCCCAGGAAGCCATAAGCAGAATACCTGATACCTATAGCTATGCAGAAGCAGCGACCCTCCCCTGCGCAGCCCTGACTGCCTGGAGAGGATTGATGGAAGAAGGAAATTTGACGGCTGGAGAAAGCGTGCTTATCGAAGGAAGCGGAGGTATGTCTATTTTCGGCATGCAACTCGCACTTGCTGCTGGAGCCCGGGTTTTTGCTACGACTTCTTCAGAGGAAAAAGCAGAAAGGCTCAAGAGCTTGGGAGCCGAAGCGGTAGTTAATTACAAAGAAGATAGCCGTTGGGGTAAGACCCTTTTCAAAATGACTGGTGGAATTGATCATGTCCTGGATGTAGGCGGAGGAAGTACTATGGTTCAGTCAATAGAAGCTGCCGCTATAGGTGGACATGTTGTTTCTATTGGGATTCTTGGAGGAGGACGAAAAGGAGAAATCACCTTCCCCAAGCTATTCTTCAAACATATCAAAGTCTCAGGAATTGCAGTCGGAAGTAGAGTTATGCAGGAAAGAATGGTGAAAGCTATTAATCAGAGTGGATTTAAACCTATCATAGACAAAAGCTTTTCATTCGATCAATTGGCCGATGCCTTTCGCCATCAGGAGTCCGGGAAGCATTTCGGCAAGATTGTGTTGGAGTATTAAGGTGCAACAAAACGCATGTCATTAAGAGGGAACCATACCATCAGCATCGCTGTCATTGTGAGCCGGAATTTCCGGCGAAGCAATCTCCTTAAAATCAAATAATCCTTTATAGCCAAGGAGATTGTTTCGCCTGCATTACAGGCTCGCAATGACAGTAGAACTGTAATCTTTCCCCTACACACAGTAAGCATCCGCCTCAGCAATAGCCAGACTAATAATCTCCATACCCTCATCTATTTCTTCCTTTGTGATGGTCAATGGAGGAGCTACAAAGATGAAATTCCATTTGGCAAAGGTGAACATACCCAGTTCATGGATTTTGGCTTTGACTTTTTGCATGGCTTCACTTAAAGGAGCATTCCAGGGACTCATAGGCTCTTTCGTATCCCGATTTTTCACCAATTCTATACAACCCAACATGCCTGTATTTCGCCAGTCTCCTATAGAATTGTGTTTAGCTGCTAAAGCTTCAACTTTCTGATCGATATAAGCACCCATCTCCCGAGCTCTTTCATTCAAATTCTCCTTTTCATAAATATCTATTACAGCCAAAGCAGCTGCGCAGGAAACCGTATGCGCAGAATAGGTCAATCCAAGAGGAAGGAATTTATCATCAAAGTAGTTCGCAATTTCTTTACTGGCGATTAGGCCTCCCAAGGGAATATAACCGGCTGTAACTCCTTTGGCAAAAACCAGAATATCCGGTTCCACTTCATGGTTATTTACCCCAAACCAATTTCCCGTTCTGCAAAAGCCACTCATCACTTCGTCTGCAATAAAAAGAAGGTCGAATTCCTCACAGAGAGCCTTTACTTTCTTCAAATAAAAAGGAGGATATTTTATACAACCCGAAGTCCCGGACTCTCCTTCCATAAGAATGCCTGCTATATTCTGAGGGCCTTCGTATTGTATGACCTGTCTGAGGTTAGCTATCGCTCTTTCGCCACATGCTTCTGCTGAATCAGTTCCCCAGGGACAACGATACGCATAAGGATTTTCTACCCTTACTATATTATTCAATTGCTGTTGATCGACCAGATGTTTGCGAGGGTCTCCTCCTGCTGAAATAGCTCCCATGGTCGAACCATGATAAGACCTGTATTGGGTAATGATCTTATGCTTTCCCGAATAGACCCTTGCCAATTTGATCGCATTCTCTATCGCTTCAGCTCCTCCTAGAGTAAAGAATGTTTTCGTCAAATTTCCCGGACTGATCTCTGCCAGTTTTTTGGCCAGTTTTCCTCTTGCATCGGTCGCAAAACTGGGAGCCAAATAACTAAACTTATTCATCTGATCGATAACCGCCTGCGTCACTTCTTCCCTACCATGCCCAATATTTACATTCATCAATTGAGATGAGAAATCAAGGTATCGTTTCCCCTCCTTAGCATAGAGATAAACTCCTTTGGCATGATCAATCAAGGTAGGATTATGTATTCCTTGAATCGCCCAGGAAAAAAAACTGTGATCTTTGTTTTCCTTGATGAGTTCATTGACAAGATTAGCAGTAGAAATAGACATGACTTTCAGATTGATAATTGGCTATACATAAAGATAGAAAAGCTTTTGCGATTGAAACCCAATTGAGGCAAAAATATTCCCTGTACAATCTGTTTCAAAAAGAAAGGCATATTGTCTATTCCTTTGCCTATCAAATCATTTTTTCTTCGTAATATTCGCCCTTCTTTTTGAGGCCCCATTAGATGGCCAAAATTTTAGACCGCTGTTATGAGCAAAAAATCCTTACGCGAAGAAGCCCTCAAGTACCATAGTGATGGTAGACCCGGTAAGATCGAGGTAATCCCAACCAAGGCAACCTCTAACCAAAGAGATCTTTCATTGGCCTATTCTCCAGGAGTAGCAGACCCTTGTCTGGCCATCCATGAAAATGCAGATGATGCCTATCGATATACTGCCAAGGGTAATCTGGTTGCGGTAATCAGTAATGGAACAGCTGTTCTGGGATTGGGTGATATAGGAGCCTTGGCCAGCAAGCCAGTGATGGAAGGAAAAGGTCTCCTGTTTAAGATTTATGCAGACATTGACTGCTTTGATCTGGAATTGGATACCAAAAATGTAGATGAGTTTATCCGAACTGTAAAGATTCTTGAACCTACTTTCGGTGGGGTAAACCTGGAAGATATTTCCGCTCCCGCCTGTTTCGAAATTGAAGAACGGCTGAAAAAAGAATTGAATATCCCAGTCATGCATGATGATCAGCATGGGACTGCCATCATCAGTGGAGCTGCCCTCCTCAATGCACTGGAGATTGTTGGGAAGAATATAGCAGATGTGAAAATTGTGGTAAATGGAGCAGGAGCTTCAGCTATATCCTGTACCCGTATCTATGTTTCGCTGGGAGCGAAAAAGGAAAATGTCTTTATGTATGACAGCAAAGGCTTGATCCATGGAGACAGGGACAACCTAAATGGAAAGAAACCTGAGTTTATCAATAATTCGGTTTCAGCTGACACTTCACTCGAAGATATCCTGAAAGATGCAGATGTATTTATAGGACTTTCAAGGGGAAATGTTTTGAGTAAAGACATGGTTCGATCTATGGGGGATCAACCTGTGATCTTTGCCATGGCCAATCCAACACCTGAAATCAGCTATGAAGATGCGAAAGATGCCCGGCCAGATTGCATCATGGCGACGGGTCGCTCAGACTATCCCAATCAGGTCAATAATGTTTTGGGCTTCCCCTTCATTTTCAGAGGCGCTTTGGATGTCGGAGCTACTGAGATCAATGAAGAAATGAAGTGCGCAGCTGTTTATGCCCTGGCGGAACTGGCAAAAAAACCGGTCCCGGATATCGTAAACATGGCATACAACAATGTAAACCTCAGTTTTGGCAAAAACTATATAATTCCTAAACCGGTCGATCCACGTTTGATTACCACAGTGGCTCCTGCTGTTGCCAAAGCAGCCATGGATTCAAAAGTGGCTAAACATCCCATCAAAAACTGGGAAACCTATGAGGACGAATTATCCAAAAGACTTGGACTGGACAGAAGCCTTTCCAAGATCATTGAGACCAAAGCCAAACAGGACGTAAAACGTGTGGTCTTTGCAGATGCGGAAGATGTTTCTGTTCTGAAAGCAGCTCAGGTAGTATTAGAAGAAAAAATAGCACATCCTATCCTTATTGGACGTCCGGCTGTGATCGAACGGATTTTGGCAGAACAAAAACTTAGCCTTCCCGGAGTTCGAATTATCAATCCTAAAGCTCCTGCCAATGAAGCCGAGGAAGAAACCCTCAAAGGCTATATGCAGAAGTTTTATGAAAAGCGGAAAAGAAAGGGAGTTACGGTCAGAGACTCACAGGATATCATGGTCCGCAATAGCTATTATGGAGCTATGATGGTGGAGATGAATGATGCAGATGCGATGATCGGGGGATTGACAAAAAAATATCCCTATACTGTCAGGCCTGCACTTCAAATCATCGGAGCGAAGGAAGGAGTCAAAAAGGTGGCTTCTACCCACATCCTCATGACCAAGTCAGGTCCTTTGTTCCTGGCAGATACCACGGTCAATCATCACCTCGATGCAGAGGACATTGCCAGCATCGCCGAATTGGTAGCCGAGCAGGTTCGGGCATTTAATATAGAGCCTCGTATAGCTTTTGTTACCTATTCAAACTTTGGATCGGTTCCGTATGGTGAATCAGCTATGCTGATGCGGGAAGCAACAAGAATCCTTCACCAAAGACATCCGGACTGGTTGGCTGATGGAGAAATGCAGGCACATTTGGCCTTGAATAAAGAGGGCTTAGAACAGTTTTATCCCTTTTCAAAACTGGCAGGACATAGTGCAAATGTTCTCATTTTCCCCAATCTTTCCTCTGCTAACATCAGCTACAACCTTCTGAATACAGCTGCGGAAATGGATATCATTGGCCCGGTTCTTTTAGGCATGAAAAAACCGGTTCATATCCTTCAGTTGGGAGCTAGTGTGAGACAAATCATTGATATGGTGGGTATTGCTGCTATTCATGCTCAGGAATCCTAGGAAAAACTCAGGAATTTTTCGCAAATTAAGTTATGCAGCAAGAGCGATCTGAGAAGGATTTCATGAAAATGCTCTCGGAGAAATTCTCCTTTATTTTTGAGGAAGCATTGATTGAAGAGATCTGTTTAAGTGGAAAGCTGGGAAATTTCTCAGCGGGAGATATGCTTATTGATCTGGGTCAAAAGATAGAGTATATCCCCCTTATTCTTTCTGGCTCCATCAAGATCATGACAGAAGATAAGGAGGGAAATGAGTTACTCTTATATTACCTCGAATTGGGTGACACCTGTGCAGTTACCTTAAACTGTTGTTCTAAAGCCAGTAATAGTACCATCCGCGCAACCTGCGAAACCGATTGTCAATTGGTCTTTATCCCGGCAGAAAAACTAGAGGAATGGATGGTCAGCTTTAAAAGTTGGCGCAATTTTATTCTACAAAGTTATCATGAGAGATTAGGGGAAATGTTGAAAGCCGTTGACACCCTTGCATTCGAGAATATGGAAGAAAGGCTTTATAAATACCTAAAAAATAAAGTCATGGTAAACGGGAATCCGGATTTGCATGTCCCCCATTTAGAAATCGCCAATGATCTGCATTCCTCCCGGGTTGTTATTTCTCGCCTGATGAAAAAACTGGAAATAGATGGAAAGATTCGGCAACATAGAAATCGAATCGAATTTCTGGAAATGATCAACTAAGTCCCCCTTATGTAACTCAAGTAACGGAAGGTCTCAAACTAATTCCCGATCCTTGTATTAGAAAGGGAGAAAAAGACTCTTTCACTAAACTAAAAACAAAGATCATGGGAATTTTAGATTCTATATTTGGCAATTTTCAGCAAAGCGACAAAGTAAAGGAAATGCTTCAGAATGGTTCAAGTGTTATCGATGTGAGAACCGTAGGAGAATTTCAGGGAGGGCATGTAGCTGGATCTGTGAATTATCCTTTGCAGGATCTTGAACGATATATGGATAATATCAAAAAACTGGATAAGGCTCCAGTTCTTTGTTGTGCCTCCGGTAACCGAAGTGGACAAGCAGTAAAATTTCTAAAATCTAAAGGCATTGATTGTATCAACGGTGGAAGTTGGCGATCAGTAAACAGTCTTGTATAAGAAGACATATTGTACGGATTTAAAGCCTGGATTTTCTTATATAATTCAGGCTTTTTTCTAATTTACTCACATGAAATCTATCAAAGATATCCGCATCATACTACTCCTCTGCCTCACTTTGGGCCTGGCTCCTTTCAGTCCGGAGCCTCATATCTGGGGGAAACTAAAATGGATCGCAGGCGGTGCTGAAGGAATGGGACTCATGGATTGGTGGGACGTAGTTCTCCATGGATTTCCCTGGGCCTTACTTATATTTTGGGGGATAAGTTCCCTGGTTCCCGCTAAAGAAGGAAAATAAAAATGGACCTGGCAAATTCTCAAAACAGGTCATCAAAATTTTATCTATGGGATAGACTTTAAGTATTGCACCAGGTTTCGAAAAAAATACTTAGCCTCCTATAAAAAACATTCCCGCCACACTCGCATTGAGTAAACTCACAATCGCTCCCCCAAACATGGCCTTAAGGCTAAGTTTGGCAATTTCCGTTTTTCGGCTTTCGGCTAATGAACCTATACCTCCAATTTGAATTCCGATAGAAGCAAAATTGGCAAAACCACAGAGCGCAAAGGTTGTAATCATATAGGAGCGTTCAGAAATGGTGCCTTCCAAGGGAACTAAATCCAGATAGGCCAAAAACTCATTGAGGAACATCTTTTTCCCCAGCATCCCTCCTACTATAGAAGCATCTGCAAAATCAACTCCGATCACATAAGCGAGAGGTGCAAACACCCATCCCAATATCCGCTCAAAACTTAAGGGCGCTCCTGCAACTTCTGGTAAGTATCCCAGAAAGAGATTAAATAAGGCGGCAATAGAGACGAATGCAACGATTACAGCTACTACATTTAATGAAAGCTGTAATCCTTCTACTGCTCCTCTACTCATAGCCTGAAATACATTCACATCCTCAAATTTGATGCTTGAGCTAACTAGCCCTTTCGTCTCTGGTTCTTCCGTTTCGGGAAAAAGGATTTTAGCAACTACCAAAGAAGCGGGTGCCGCCATAATCGATGCAGCAACCAAATGTCCTGCATCTGCGCCGATACTTACATAAATAGCCAGCATGCCTCCGCTGATGGTTGCCATTCCACCTACCATCATGGCCATCAACTCAGATTTTGTCATCTTTGGCAGGTAAGGTTTGACGACTAAAGGAGCCTCTGTTTGGCCGATAAATACATTGGCACAGGCTGCCAGAGCTTCAGCTCCTGAGACAGAAAGCACCTTGATGATTCCTTTCGACATCCATTTCACCACAAACTGTATCACACCAAAATAGAAGAGCATAGCCATAAAGGAGGAGAAAAAGATGATGGTAGCACTCACAGAAAGTGCTACAGGAACAATCTTAAAAGTCCCGAACATAAATTCAGACCCTACGCTCGACATATTTACCAAAGAAGTGATGCCAGCATTGATCCCCTCCATGACTTGTTTGCCCGGACCACCAATCAGAATAGCCAGACCTATAGCCAACTGTATCATCAGGCCTTTCCAGACCAATGACCAATCAATCTTTGCTCTATTATTTGACAATAGGTAAGCTAAGCCAATCAGAACGATCATTCCAAAGAGAGCCCGAGCAATATTTATAAGGATTTCAGTGGCCAAAATGCTGATGTTATGTCTTTCTAACTATATTTTCGGCTTATTCCGAAAGTCAGAATAAACCTGAGCAAAATTAGTGTAATTTTGGTTCCATCATAATGATAACACACAATTAGTCCTCTAATACAATTATAATATGTCCCAACTACTTCTCGATCAATTATTCTCTGTAAAAGACAAAGTCGTTTTGGTAACGGGTGGTTCCCGGGGAATCGGTCTGATGATCGCCAGTACTTTTGTTGAAAACGGAGCTAAAGTATATATCTCCTCTCGAAAGGCTGCCGTTTGTGCTGAGGTAGCTGCCGAACTATCAAAGATTGGATCTTGTACAGCCATTCCTGCTGACCTCTCTACCAAAGCAGGCATTCAGCTCCTATCTGAGGAATTGTCCAATCGTGAATCCCGACTTGATGTTCTTATCAACAACGCCGGTGCTGCCTGGGGCGCTCCTTTTGAACAGTTTCCAGAAAATGGATACGACAAAGTCATGGATCTTAATGTTAAATCCGTCTTCTACCTGACTCAGGCATTGATGCCATTGATCAAGGAAAGTGCATCGAATGAAGATCCTGCAAGAATTATCAATATTGGTTCTATAGACGGAATCAGAGTACCGGGTATGGACAATGTTCCTTATGCATTTAGTAAAGCTGCCGTACATCATATGAGTAAAGTGCTGGCCATGAAATTTGCGGGCAAAGGCATCACGGTTAATGCAATTGCTCCTGGGCCTTTTCCTAGTAAAATGACTGAATTTATGCTGGACAAATTTCAGCAGCAAGTAGAGCAGATGAATCCGATGCGTCGTATTGGTGCTCCTGGTGATATGGGGGGAATAGCCCTCTTTTTATCTTCTCCTGCCGGTGCTTATGTGAATGGGACGGTTATACCGGTTGATGGTGGATTTCATTTGATGGGACCTCCTGGGGCATAATGATTTTTAATTAATTTTCAGGGTTGTTTTTCCATCTTTTTTAGAAAAAGATGGAGTCAAAAATCGCAGAGCCCAAAGCCAACCGCACACACTGCCCCAGCTCCCTATGGGCTCTGCAGGGCCTACGCGCCTGGTTAGTACTTGTAAGGGCAACTATTCTATGCACGCCCACCCTAACACTCAAACACACCAACACCTTCCTTTCGCGCGACGGGGCCAGGCTGCTGCATCGGGTGCGGGGGCCGGACAGTGCGCAGGCTTTGCAGCAGCTTGATTTTTTGCTTCTTTTCCATCAAGGGAAAAGAAGAAACACTACATAAAATCAAACCAATGAAACTCATTAAAACATACGTAGGCAGAATAAACAAAGAAGACTGTGACCTCTACGGCCACATGAATACGCTCAAGTACATAGATAAATTCTATGCAGCCGCTGATGTTTTTCTTCCGAAAATAGGATTAGGGGATGCTGTATTATTCAAAATAGATTTAGGAGTAGCTTATTTAGAATTCAATCATCGGTATTTAAAAGAATGTTTTGAAGGAGAAGAAATTGAGATCTTTGGTGAAATTGTGGAAAGGAATGCCAAAGTAATGAGCCTGAAACAAATCATGAAATATCCGGATCAAGACATTATTTTGGCGGAGTCGCTCCTAAAGTTTTTGGTATTTGATTTAAAAAGTCGGAAATCAATACGCCTGGATGATGATAAACTATCGAATATCATAAATTTGGAATTGCTCAACTAACAAGTATGGATGCAATTCGTATGGGAAGGTAGGATTACAAAACTCCATCACATGAAAAAACTACTAAGCCTACTTTTCTCCTTTATAATTGCAAGTATTCTACTCTTTGCATGTAATAGCCAAACTTCTTTTGACGAGCTCAAAGAGACAGCAGCAATTCTAAAATTGCATAATCTTCAAAGAGATTACCATTTCAATAAAGATTCTAATGCCTTTGTAAATCAGATGTCGGAGAATTTCATCTCTGTCAATCGAGGCGAAATTACACATCCCAAAAAAGCCGAAACCCTTTCCCGCTATCATGCCTATTTCTCCTCTGTCGAATTTGTAAAATGGGATGATGTGAATGAGCCTATCATAAAATTCTCAGAAGACGGAAGTTTGGCATATACTATCGTTGATAAAATTGTCAGAACCCGATATAACAATGGGACAGGAGAAGAAATAGAAGGAGAAACCCATTTTGCATGGACGGCTATATATAGAAAAACAGCTGAAGGATGGAAAATCGAGAATGTAAGCTCCACGAATAAGCCTCCCAGCTAAGCATTTACCCCCTAAATTCTTTCATCTCAGATAGATACTTCCAAGAGAGCTTGCTTGGATTTAAGGAATATTCTTTTAACTTTGCAATACAAAGTACTTTTTATCACAGAATTTGAGTACTAAATTTATACACATATGCTAGTACAAAGGAAAAGAATCTTATGGATGCTGGCCGGAATTGGAGGCCTTCTATCGATCCCCTTGATTGCCATGCAATTTACCGAAGAGGTCAACTGGCAATTGGGAGACTTCCTCATCATGGGCGCTGTCCTTTTAGGGCTGGGGCTCTTATATGAATTTATCGCCCAGCGATCTGAGAATACGGTTTACAAAGCAGCATTTGCTATTGGGCTGTTGGGAGCCTTCCTGCTTTTTTGGGTAAATGCAGCAGTAGGAATCATTGGAAATGAGGGACAGGATGCAAACTTATTATATGGGGCAGTATTTGTAGTTGGATTAATTGGAGCAATCATTTCTCGTTTTAAGGCTCGAGGCATGTCCATAACCTTATTTATTGCTGCAGCCGTTCAAATGCTGGTTCCCGTAGCGGCTTATTTCATCTGGTCTCCTCCTGAAACTTCCTGGTCGCCTAGCGTATTGGGCATATTTATCATGAGTGGATTTTTTGCGTCTTTGTTTGTGCTTTCTGGTTTTCTATTTCGGCAGGCAGTTAATAATTAGGAAAATTAGCCCCTAAACTTATCCCCATATGAAGGTAGCTGAAAAGCTTGACCGCTTGCATTTCAAAGTCAGGCAGAACAAGTGGCATGCTTATTTTGCCATCTTTTGCCGGATAAGTTTAGCGGCTGGCTTCATTCCCTCAGGCATGCAGAAAGTTTTGGGAGAAAGATTTACGGTTCTGGCAGTGAATCATCCCATGGGCAATTTTTTGGAGGCCTTTTACCATACCGGCTATTATTACACCTTTGTGGGTCTTCTCCAGGTCTTGGCAGCTGTCCTTTTGCTGATCCCCAGAACCGTAACCCTCGGAGCATTCATTTATTTGCCCATAATTCTCAACATTTGCATTTTATCTTTTGCAGTCAGGTTTGACGGGTCTCAAATCACTTCCCCTTTGATGGTATTGGCTGTATTGTATCTATTAGCCTGGGACTACCACAAATTCAAAGGTATTTTCCCCTTCAAGCAAAGCCCTTCCAATTCTGTATTACCTCAAGCAGATGAATTGACAAATAAATTTCCCAGCAGGTTTTTTGCAGGAGTTGTTGCGATCGTCATTTTTGTGGCCTTTCATACGAGGATATTCTATGACATTATGCCTAGAAATACCCTTTCTGATTGTAGGAACCAATGTAAAAATGAAGATGACACTCCTTGTCTGGATTTTTGCGCCTGCATACATAAAAATGGGAATTCTCTTGATATTTGTTTCGATAAATTTGATAAAAAAGGGGAATAAAGTATAGGGTCTACATAACCCTCATCTCCCTCTTATTTCCTCATCCGTCCAATCTTTTGTTATGCCATCCTTCAGCAAGCTATCCACTTTTTCCTGAAATTTATGTGGAACCAAATCCTGTGGATTCCTCTCGCATACTTTTTATAAATAAGCGCCTGGATGAAATCAGGAAATTTTCAAAAGCTTTCTATTTTACTCATATCAATTGATGAATCTTTAAGGCCTTTGCCTTGCCTTTTAGCTCGTAATCCCCGGTCCGTAATACCTGGGGTTCTTCCTCAAATTCATGATATACCTCATCTGAAATCAAGAGCTTTGCATTAAGGGGTTTGCAAAGTCCTTCAATCCGGGCTGCGGTATTTACTGCATCTCCGATTACCGAATACTCAAAGGTTGATTCATGTCCAATATTGCCCACAAACACCTGCCCGATATGCAAACCAATGCCAATCTCCCATCTGTCCTCCCCCTCAAGTTGCCTGTTATGATTGAATTGATTAATTCTTTCCAGCATGCCTTTGGCAGCAATTAGTGCATTTAATGAATCTTGCTGTGCGTGCTTCGAAGGAGTAGGCGCACCAAAAACTGCCATAATTGCATCTCCTATAAATTTTTCTACCGTACCATTATTCCGAAAAATCTCATCGACCATTATTTTCCTGAATTCGGAAAGATGTTCCACCAATTCTTCCGTCGAAAGAAGCTCTGATTTCCTCGTAAAATCACGAATATCACAATACAGCACCGCAGCCCTAAGGCGTTGGCCCCGATTAAGCTTCTCTGGATCTTTAATGATTTCTTCTGCGATAGCACGCGGGAAATATCGACTCAAAGAGCTCTTTTGCACCTCAAGATTCGCAATTTTCTGAGTCATCCTCTGGACCCTTTTAATGATGTACCAAATCGTCAGGAAAAAGGAGAGCATAACCAAAATAAAGGAACTTATGAAGGCGGGGAAAATGATCGCATCGCCCAATCCATATTCTACCCAATCATTGGTTAGTCTCACATTCCCTGTCAAACCAATGTAGGACATCAGCCCTACTCCCAGGAAAGTCAAAGCCCCCAAGATTAAAATATGCTCTTTACGGAATTGGAGGGCCGCGATAGATCCGATGATAATAAAAAACCATATCGCAGGTATCTTGAAATAAATGGTCAAATTATCAGGACTAGATGTGTATGCATAGTACACCCCGGATCCAAATATCATCAGAAAATCAAAGATCACCACTACATAACTCATGCTGTTTCTTTGCGAATCATTCCCTTTCAAAATCACCCAGCTATGTAAAATAGTGATCAGAAGGAAAGCTGATAACATGCCAACGTTAAAGACCAGTATCCATGTCTGCCCAACAACGGCCAGGCTATAGGTAGGAAGCATGAGCATGAACAATAGGTATCGAAACCTATTTGCCAATTTGTCACCCCGCAACTGTTCCTCCCTGATAATTTGCTCAGTGCTAGGTGAGTCAGTTGTTTGTTTAGTCTGAAGATTTAAGAAATTCATGGGATTAAGTTGCTAAGCCTTAAATTGAACGGATAATCTATTCAGGCATTTTCTCGCCCGGCTCATAAACGGATCTACTAATCAGGTTTTGTACCGCTTCTATAGATCTCAGGTATTTATACACAGCTTTAAGCTCAAGCTCATCCATATTCGCATAGGAACCCCAGGCCATGGGAGAATTTTTATGGACCCTTCCAGCACGAAAGCGTTCAATAAAATGTTCTTCTGTCCAATTAGCCATTAGGCCTGTCTCAGAATCAAAGGTCAAATTGGGACTAATGAAACCATATCCCTTGAATATGTCATCTTGCGGGAAAACTTCACCTCCTGCATAATCCTCGCCTATGAAGGCACCCGACATATCTCTTTTGGTATGGCAACCTTTACAAGCGGCAACATCATTGGCTATATAAGCTCCGTAGTCTATTGATATTCCTTTCTCAACTGATTTAGGAGGAACTTTCTTGGGTCCTTCCGGTTTGATCATACCAAAGGCTATCAAAGCCTTGCCTAAAAATGAAAGCTCTGAAGGAGCCACTTCATGGCTTACAGCCGGTGTAGATCTCAAATAGGAAATTATGGCACCAAGGTCCTCTTCACTCATATTCTGGTATTGCATAAATCCAAAAACCAGACCTCCATCTGCAGCCACCTGATGCCTTAGCGATCTGGCAAGTTCTTCATCACTCATGTTTCCAATACCTGTCTCTTTATCAGGCGTAAGATTAGGGGCTCTAAAGGTTCCAGGTGGGATTGAAATTTCCCAGCCTCCTATAAGGGGAGCTTCTACTCCTTTATCTATCTCCTGCATTTGATCCAGTGGCACATGGCAAGTAGCACAATGTCCGGGTCCATACACCAGGTATTTACCTCTGGCAATACCTGCCGAGTCCATACTGATTGTAATTTTAGGATAAGGCGCATCATAGCTTTTGTCCCAGCTCGTTTGGATAAAAATGAATAGTCCCAAAACAAGTGTTACCAATGCCAGGCTGATCCATTTGAGAATTTTCTTCATGATTTCTTTATGCTGTAAGGGAAACAAGGGATTTAATTATTCACCTAGTCTAAGGAGAAAGTAAAATCGATGTTCCCAATATGGATCAAAATCCCTATCAGCCTTTGTCTAATGGATTCAAATGTTCGAAAATTCGTAGCGTTTGGGGAATTATGATTAGTCAAATCGTTGCATTCGCAATTCGTGATCAGCGAACAAATACTTGACAATCAATTATTTGCTGGTTGCACTAGGCAGAACCCCAAACATTGCCTGATAGGCTTTGGAAAAATGGGAAAGGTCTTTAAATCCAACTTTCCAGGCGACTTCAGAAACTGTAAGTTCACTTGTTTGCAGTAATAGTTTCGCCTGTTCTAATCGGTAATTACGGATAAAATCAGAGGGCGGGATATCAATGAGGGCTTTCATTTTGCGATATAGCTGAGAACGACTCATCCCAATTTTTCGGCACAACTGTGGCAAACCAAAATCCTCATCTGCATAGTTTTCTTCTATGATGTTTCGGACTTTTTGAATGAACAGATCTTCCTGCTGTATAGCTTCATTTAGTCCATTTCCGAAAGTCTTTGATGAAAGAGGTACCTGAGCACTAAAATGTCGGATCATCCGCTCTTGACGCTCAATAAGTTGCTCAAGTCGAACAATGAGCTCTTCTTTTATGAAAGGCTTGGCAAGGTAGGCGTCTGCACCTCTGCGTAATCCTGAAATCTTGGAAGAAATATCTGCTTTGGCGGTCAAAAGGATAATCGGGATATGGCTGGTTCTTATATCATTTTTTAATTTGTCGCATACTTCATAACCATCCTTTTCCGGCATCATTACATCACTTACAATCAGATCGGGAATTTCCTCCAGGGCTTTCTCGATTCCTATCCTGCCATTAAAGGCGACAGACAGCTGAAATTGATCTTCCAAACAAGCTTTCAGGTAATCAACTACATCTACATTATCCTCAATAATTAAAATCGAAGGGTGAGAACTAGCATCAGGAACAGGATCAGCTATGTTTAATTCTGTATGTATAGCTTTTTGCGAATCAACTTTTGAGCGCAATTCTTTCTGAATCAGGTTCGGATTGTATTCCAAACGATCCTGAATTGGAAACAGGATAATGAAAGAAGTTCCCTGGTCCGGCTCGCTGGAAACCTCTATCGTTCCATTCATCAACTTGACCAATTCGAGCGTATGCGTCAACCCAATTCCACTTCCTTCTCCTTCTCGTGTAATTGAGCCATCTACCTGATAGAAACGATCAAAAATATGGGGGATATTTTTCTTTTCTATGCCTATCCCATTATCCCTTACCACGATCTGGGCAGTAGCCAGTTCATCTAGCTTCATTAGTTCTACCTGGACTCCGCCACCTGAAGGCGTGAATTTAATGGCATTGGAAATCAGGTTGGTCATCACCTGTTTGATTTGCTCCGGATCAAAATCCATGAGCAATTCATCTTCCCGGGATTGAAAGCGAAGGGATATATTTTGGGTATTTGCAAAGGTTTGGAAAGACTCCGTGATGTAGCGGAGGTAGGAAACAAAATCTCCATTCTCCAGGCGCAATTGGAAAGATTTATCTTCCAGCTTTGACAGATCTAGCAATTGATTGATTAGCCGAAGCAGGTTCATCCCGTTGGACTTGATGAGATTTGTTCCTTTTTCCAAGTATTTTTCAGGCTGGTTTTTGATTTGATCCGCCATGCCCAGAATGACGGTAAGGGGAGTCCTGAATTCATGAGTGAGGTTGGTATACAACTTACTTTTAAAGCTATCCAGGTTTTTAAGACGGATAGCTTCGGCTTGTTCTACCCGCAATTTTTGTTGGAGTTCCCAGCGTTTACTAAGGAAAGTGTAAATGGTATACAAGATTCCCAAGACAAGCAAGGCATACATCATATACGCCCACCAGCTGGCCCACCAGGGAGGATGAACTTTGACCTTTACGCTTAGTTGATTGGGATGCCAGATGCCATGGCTGTCTTTGGCCTTTACTTCAAACTCATACTCACCTACAGGTAAACTGCTGAATCGGGTAAAGTTAAATTTTGAAGGTAGGGACCAGGTATTTTCATATCCTTTCATCCGATAACTATAAGCTACTTCAGAAGCATTTCGATAGTCCGTCAATGTATATTCGAAGGTAAAGGATCGGTGGTGATAGTAAATTTCGATTTCAGCTTTTGCGGGGAAATTTAGCTGATGATGCGTTTTCCCTTCCTTTTCATCAGTATATTCAAAAGAGGCAAGAGAAAGTTGGGCCTGCTCACTTTGTTGCTGAAATTTGCGGAGCAATTCATTCGGATAGAAAGCATTGATGCCTTTCAAGCCCCCAAAATACATTCGCCCATCTTTGGCTTTGAAATAGGATTTACGGTTAAATTCATTATCCGTCAATCCATCTTCCTTATAAAAGTTGATGAAAGATTCGCTGGTTTTGCTAAAACGGGAAAGGCCGTGATTGGTGCTGAGCCATAAAGCGGAGTCTCCTTCTGTGAGCATACCGCATACAAAATCGTGGGGTAAGCCTTCTTGTTTTGTGTATTGCTTTACATCCTCTGTATGTGGATTAAAATGCATCAATCCCGCATCGGTAGCCAGCCACAAATTTCTTTGCTTGTCTTCTTCAATGGCCAGAACACGAAGTTCCCTGCCATATATCTGTTTAAAATCAAACCATCTTTCCTCTTTCGTTAAGGGGGCATATTGAAAGAGTTTGCCTTCACGGCCGATATATAGCATACCACTTTGTTTGCCGAAATGAAAAGCTTCGTTTGCCGCGAAATCAGGATTCGGAAAGCTTTTTACTTTTTGCCAACGAAAACCTTCTTCTCCTTCGCTCAATACAAGTAATTCATTAGCCTGCACCCACCATAAGCGATTTTCCAAGCTTTTGGCAAATAGGCCTTCTTCCCAAACATGATTTTCTTTAGCCCCTGGAATAGGAATAATTTTCCGCTGCTCAATATCAAGTTGGCAACCATTATGTAACCAAAGTTTATTTTTAAAACGAACCACATCCGAAGGTAAGGGAACATTGGATGACTCATAATCGAAAAAAAGCGCGTCCTTTGCTTTTGCTGGATTAAAATATACCAGGCCTTGATAAAACTGTGCTACTATATTTCCTACAGAATCCTCTTCAATTCCTCGAAAACTACAATTCCCTTTACACACATCTAAAGATGCATGAAAGTATTTAACGATAGGAGTTTCAAGTTGGTCGGCTTTAAAAAAGCCCAGATGTGTACCGAACCAAATCGATCCGCTATGGTCAGCGTAAGGTTCATTTATATCGAGATTGCTTGAAATAACTTCCTGCAGTTGAGGAGTGAAATTGTGAAGTGAATCCTCCGCAGCCTCGTACCAGAAAAGCTGACGATTTCTTCCCGACATCCAAATATCTCCATTATTCAGGGCGAGAAAGCGGAACAAATAAATACCAGAAAAATGGATAGAGCGATTTATGGGATGTTCTTTTAAAACATCAGTCACAGGATTCCAGGTATAAAACTTAATGTAGCCAAAGGAATCGGCTGCCGAAGCCTCATTAGGGTAGAAAACATTGAACAGGAAAGAACCATCTTTTTGAAGGCTGATATCCCTGATATAGGATTCCTTTGCCAGTCCTTTAATCTGATTTTTTTTAATACTATCTCTATTAGGTCTCCAAACTCCAAACTGATTGCCTCCTTTTCCTTCTAAATTCGCGTTTAGAAAATAAACGCTTCCATCGGAACCAATAATATGAGTATCGAAATCAGGGTTTTCAATTACATGCACAGGAGAAACCCCAAGTCTATCCCCTGAAAAAGACCAAATGTTAAATTGTCCCAGGCCTTCTGAAAACTCAAGAAGAAAAAGCTTCTTTTGGCCCTTGCCTGGCAGAAGACTGTAAAAGCGAAGTCTATTGTTTGAAGGGGGCAAAGGACAGGATTTCCATTTCCCCTTTTCTATATTGAATATCAGGAGATGTTTTTTACCCAAAGCTACCAGCAGAGAATCCTGGATAATTTTTCCATCAATCAGGGGTTCATCGCTCCCTTCCAAATCAGAAGGAGGCAATAGCATTTCAAACTTCCTTCCGTCAAATCGATGTAATTTGCTATCATTGATCAGCCAGAGAAAGCCTTTCCAGTCTTGCATGAAGGAATTGGAAGAATTGCCGGTAAGGCCGTCCTCAGTGGTATAAAATTGGAAATTGACTTTTTGGGCTTTCAGAAAAAGCGGTAGCAGTAGTAAAAATAAAGCCCAAAAACTTTTACTGAGTTTCATATACGTCAACAAGGCGCTATTCAAAAGGTCAATGGAAGATATGGCATCTTCATAAGAAGCAATCTAAGAAAAAAAATCTTGATACAGTTAATCCCTCCAGAATGACGTATGTAGTTTTAAAACCTGCCTTCGCGAAAAATCATAAATTAGATACATCTGCTAATCTTCATCCTACGCTAATCAAGAGCAGAAAATTTTCCTTGATGCCTTATGAAGGCATATAATTAAAGCTTACCTTATTATAAACACACAATCCTTTAATAATAAAAAATGCAAACAACAGCAATTGGAGTTGCCCTGTATAAGATAAAGCGCAACGGAAGCCTACATGGAAAATGGACAGTCGCTAGTGACAAGGCTCATCCTCCTGGTACTTCTGACGGGACCTTAGGCATAGAGATCGCTACACCGTTAAAACGAAATCGCAAGAGCCTGGCAGGCAAGTATGAGGTTATAATCTGCAGGAATGACCAAGAGATATTTTCTGGACATCTAATAATCAAAGAGCTTAAGGAAAATGCTTATAAGATGTCCTGGATGAAAGGAAAAACTACGATGTATACTGGATATGGAGTGAAAAGGCGAAGAAATCTTGCGGCCAATTATTGGGCGATTTGTTGAAGGAGGCCAAGTCTTGGATTCCATCGACTTACATTCCTTTAGCTTTATCTTGTTCAATCAGGGTCCTTACTATTTAGCCAAAAACTGCGATTCCATTGGGAGATTTATTGATCTGAAAGCTGGATGTTATCAAGAGAAAAAGGATATCTCCTATTCATTGAAGGTCAATTTCAAAATAAGTCCATCAAAATTCCCTCCAATAATCCATCTTTGGTTTGTTTGGCCAGGGAACTCATGCATCTCACCATTTAGTCCTCCTGTAAAGGCTTGAAATTCCGTTCTGTAGTCGATGAGCACCTCGCCATTCTTACTAAAAAAGGGGAAAGTAACTGAAGATGATCCATCAGGAAAATCAAATTCTGCTGTACCAAAAACATAGCTAAGCTGCCCTGAGGGATCTTGCCAGTATCTCATGGATCTTTGCTTGTATTCAGCAGACAAAGCGGTTTGAATCTCACTTCCATCTGCTCGGATCAACTGTTGATCAAAAGCTCCTCTTTGTGAATAGTAAGAAAATCCATCTGAGCCAAGTTGTAAATCTTCAATCGAAGGATAATCCGGACTAGCTTGCCTTATGAGCGTGAAATTTTGCAAATCAAAACTCGACAAGCTATGTAAGCTGTCATTTTCTCCTCTGCTTGTCAGATAAATCATGTCCTTATCAGGCAGGATTTCCAATATATGGTTAGCGGGGATATTGCTATTATCAATATTCCAATAAGTGCAAGTATTGGTCTGAGGATGGAAACGAAGTAGGCCCAATTCGGGACCAATCGGGGGATTGCCGGAAAGCGCATCATAATCTTCCAAATCAAACCACAGATTTCCTTTTTCATCAATCGCCCGGGCATCCCCAAATTCATAACCTGGAGGAAGGCAGGAATTATCAGAAGAGTATTCAGCAAGTAACTGTCCTTCCAAATCAAGAAGAATGAGGGAAGCCTTTAACTTTCCATTGGCTTGCCAACTATGCCCACTGATGTACAAAGTGTCCTGATATTTTCCTAAAAATCTATGAAAAGGAGGATCGTAACTAATCTCTTTTATCAACTGCTCAGATTCGATATCAAAGACTTCGATATAGTTTCTATTCGGACGGTCTTTTATCCCCAGATAAATCAACTTATCTGAAATGACATACTTATCAAGCCTTCTGTCGGGAAGGAAAGCTTCTACTTCAAAAGGGTCCTGGGGATCTGGAATGGGAGGTTCTGGGGGATTTTCAGCCTCGCATGCAAAAGAGACAAACAAAAATAGAATGAGAATATTTTTAATTTTCATTATGTGCTTTCCTAAGAAGAATGATACGCTTAGATAAAATACAGAATAAGCAAAAAGCATCCAATCATTAGCTCTGATAGTCCTAAAAATGTCCTCTTAAAGTCGCAGTAAAGTCTAATATTTCCATCCTGAATCATCTATTTAGGTTTATCCGGCAAACAACTATCCAATAAGTGATGCGAGCCCAAAATCCATCATCTTGAACTGATTATCCTTATAAGGACCTATAAATTAACTTAGCTTTGAGAGTTCTTATTATTTAGGATAAATCCGGGCCTTTTGCCGATAAAAAAACATCCGATAGGACTTATTTTAGCTCCTTATGATTATAGATCAATCAAGTTTTAGCTACCAGGGCAGAGTTCTCATAGAGCGAATGAACATTGCCCCGCCTATGCTGTACGAAACTGTTTTCGAGAATAGTGGATGCTTCATATACTTTAAAGAGAAAGGCCCACAATTGCTTTCCCCCGAAAATAAGGTTCAGGTAAAAAGTCAGGAAGCGATTTTACTTAAATGCGGGATTCACTTCCTCGATTTATTGAAGGAGAAAGAAAATGAACAAGTAGAGGTAATCATCTTTCATTTATATCCGGAGATACTCAAAAAACTTTACCTGGAAGAATTACCAACCATTATTGAAAAGCAGAGTGAGAACAAAGCAAGTCAGGTGGTAGCCTCTAGCGATGTTATTGCAAAGTTTATAGATTCCCTTGAGTTTTATTTCCAAAATCCGGCTCTGGTAAATAATGATCTTTTAGAGCTAAAGATCAAAGAATTGATCCTTTTACTCGTCCAATCGAAAAATATAGATTCTATTTTAGAACTGGTTTCTGATTTATACTCTAGTAGAAAGGTTCAATTAAAAAAAGTCATTGAATTGCATCTGTATTCCAATTTGAAATTGGAGCAGTTGGCAAAACTCTGCAACCTGAGTTTATCCTCCTTCAAGCGGGAATTCAAAAAGGAATACTCCGACAGTCCCAATAACTATATCACAGGGAAAAAACTTGAAAAGGCAAAAGAATTATTGGTGCTTACCGATTTACCTATTGGCGAGATCGCCTATGAAGTCGGTTTTCAGGATCCTTTATATTTTGCCCGACTCTTTAAAAAGAAACTCAAGAGCTCCCCTTCCTCCTATCGGGCAGAGCATTCTATTTGAATCGAAAATTCATAATTACGAAGCTATCCTCTCTTTCTCTGCCTGTCTGGATTTGCACAAAATTTCTGGCTAGTACATGAATAGATCAGAATTTATTTGAATCTGCCACCTAAGCTAGTGATGCTGAGACACAGAACAACAGAATCAATTGAAAAGAGAGTAATGAGGGTAATTGAGATTAAAATCACTTGCTAACTGCCAGCTAGCTAGTATAAAAACAAAAGGATCATCCAGTTTTATGTCTGGATGATCCCTTTTATATTTTAAGGTATTTTTCCTTCTCTCCTACTTACTCGCAATCGCATCACCAGCACCAGCGTCGACTGCCTTTCCATAGTGGAAACTCATATAACCAATCAGCATTTCATCAAAGGATTGCTCTCCCCAGGTAACCGTCTGGTCAGGATGAGGATTGAAGGTGTTTAACTTCGAATTATCATAAACAGCCTCAACAATGATTTCGGATCCAGCAGGCATATATTTGGGTTCATCCAACTGATAATAGCGCTGCCAGTTGAAATTGTAGTTCGGAACATTTAACAGCACCTCAGTTGTACCATCCGGATATTTGGCTGTGTACTTCATACTCTTTCCGCGGAAATGCATATGAGGAGCCATTCCATAGAGGGTAAGGTCCTTTTCAAAGACTTGTTTGGCAGCAGCCCGATAATCTCCTTCATAGGGAGGAATCTGGATGCGGGTATTGAAAGGTCCTACGATCATGTATTCTTTTTCAGGTGCATGATCCTGGGTATAAATGCCCAATTTAGGTGCATCTGTTTCTTCTTTACCCGAAGTCGTATAGTGCAATTGGAAGAGAATTTTGGAACCTTTAGGGATAACTCTTCCTGTTCCTTCAGGAAAGACCTCAGCCTCGCCACCTGGCGCCCAGGAAGCAAAAAGACCATCCAGCCAGCGACTTCTCACTTCCATAGGTGCTTTGAAACCATCGGGATAAGTTATACTTACCAAAACGTGGTGTAAAACAGAGGTATTTCCGGGAATGATCTGTACTGCTTTTGCCCAAAGATCTTTATCTGATGAGATCTCGAATTCCTGATAGCGGTAGTCCAATACTCCGGTAGCAGGAATAACCTCAGGATCCAATTGAAATACCAGGTCAGGCTCACCCATGGACCACTCAGGAGGGTTTTGTTCTACTCCTTTCAAAGGATCAGATTCTCCTTCTCCTTTTTTGGCACCTGCTTCAACCCAGTGTACCAGGGTTTGAATTTCTTCATTTGTCAAAGAGAGATCATTGGCAAATTGGCCATAATGTGGGTCGGCCTGCCAGGGAGGCATACGGCGTACACGTAGCACTTCTCTGATCATGGGAGACCATCCTCGGACCATTTCATAACTTGTCATGGCCCAGGGAGCAATACCGCCTTCCACATGGCATTTGGTACAGTTTTCTATCAACAGAGGAGCGATGTCCTGCTCATAAGAAATTTCTGAATGTTCTCTTTTATTTCTGTTGGGGAAATTGACGAGACAGCCCATTCCTTTGATCATTTTTTCAGGCAATTCTTCACCTTTGATCGTAGCTTCGATAGCTGTCGTCAGGTAATTATTACTGGCTTCATTTCTCTGGCTTTCATAACCAATACGGTCATTGACAGGCCCGCGATAAGCCAACTTCCAATTTTTAGGATTGATGACCAACACCTCTGCCGTACGGAAGAGTCCCAGGCTTTCTCCTACCAATTGTGTTTCATCTACCAATATGGGTATATCTATTCCAAAGTCTGCGGCCTCAACCGCAATGCTATTTCTATTATCCTGAATATTGGAGTTCAGCATATAGAAAAGTACATTCTGATCGGCAAATTGATCTCTGACAGCTTTGTAATCTGTAATTGCATTTCTCACGATAGGACAGGAATTTCCCTGAATCATGATAACAATAGCTGCAGCATCTGAATGATAGTAGAGGTTGTGAAAATCACCGGTATGATCATACAGTCCAAAATTACTGACCAATAGATCTACCGGGATTTCGAAATCCTCGGGCTCATCTACATAGCCTTTTTGACCACATGAATAAAAAATTAGGGGGAGAATCAGAAGGATAATGATTCTGAGAGGGTGTAGCTTAAACATTAGGCTTAATTGGTTTATATTTTCTTTTGCAGCTTTTTGGCGGCAAATCGCTGCCCTGAAACCGTCAAAATTCTACAGTCTGGCCCTATCAGACTCGAAGACCGAATCTTGATGGCCAAGACGCATTTTTTCGGATTATAAATTATAAAGGAAACATCAGGAAAAGAAATCATGTTTTGAATTTTCCTGATGTTTTCTGCCAAAACTTATTCATCCTCTTCAAGATTTGTAGCTTCGAAATCTGAAGGATTTACCCAGCCAGCTTTCATTTTTTCTCCTGACATAAATCGATTGTAGAAATCCGTGGTATTTTTATCCATGTATTTATAAGAATCGATTAAAGCTGACTTAGCCAGTATGCGTGGATCCCCATCTTTTTCCAATTCTGAGAATAACAATGTTTTCAGGGACTCAATCCTGTCTTCTTGAGAACTTTCGCTGGCCAGATTCTTTACACACCAGGGATCATTTTCCAAATCATACAATTCTATTTCCGCTCGTTTCCCAAAGTTTAATTCCCATAGATTACTTTTCCCTTCTCGCCTTCTTTCATTGAGTATTTGTGTTTTGGTTGGACTTCCATCACAATTCAGGTATCCGGTAATTGGATCTCCTGCCGGCCATCGATCCGATTCGAAGTTCACACTTAATGCATAGCCATCCTTAACAATTGCCCTCACTGGATAGCCTTGATCATCGGGCCTGCCTACATCATGCCTTTCTTTCCCCAAGATCACAAAATCCGAATGATTGGGATCTCTTGATTCTCCAGACAAATAAGGGACTAAACTCTTTCCCCTGATCTTCTCCATCCCTGAAGCCTCTTCGCTCACCCCTGCCAATTCGAGAAATGTTGGTGCAAAATCTATAAAATTTACATACTCATTGATTTCTCTGCCTGCATCCTTCAATCCTTTCGCCCACATAATAGCGAGGGGTAAATGATTGTCATATTCATATATCTGTCCTTTGATTCGGGGGAATGGCATACCATTATCTGAGGTTACTACTACGAGGGTATTCTCCAGTTCGCCCTCTTCTTCAAGCATGTCCAGCATTTTTGCCAAATGAGAATCGAAGTATTCAATTTCGTAGGCATAATCCAGCATATCCGTTCTCACCGTATCTGAATCGGGCCAAAAGTCAGGGATGTCCTCTACCTCGCTTAGGGTTTTATTTCCTTTCGCCAATCCAACTCCATACTCATACCTTCTATGAGGCTCCGTTGACCCATACCAAAAGAAAAAGGGCTGCTGTTCTTTTCTGTCTTTGAGGAAAGCTTCGAAATTGGCACTATAATCATTGTCTGAAATATGACTGGCAGGCGGAGTCAATTTTATATCCGAATAATTATTAACCAATAACTCTCTCCATTCTCCATTCCTCCGAGATATTCCCGGTGCATAGCCCTTGCCGGTTTTACCTACCCAGTATCCCTGATCAGCCAGTGCTTCAGCTACGGTTTTAAACTTCTCCGGAAAGAGGGGCCAGTGATTCATGGCTTCTTCCAATTGCCAACTGTTTCTGCCTGTCAGAATAGAGGAACGAGAAGGAGCGCATTTGGCATTGGGAGTATAGGCTTTGTTGAAAAGGAGGCCTTCTCTTGCGACCCGATCAAAGGCCGGAGTCTTAATCCAGTTACAACCATAGGCACCTGCATGTCCAAAAGATTGATCGTCAGCGATAGCGAACAGGATATTGGGTCTGGGTTTCGATTCTACTTCTGAGGGTTGAGTACATGAGGATAAAATGACCCACAAAATCAAAAAGAGCAATAGTTTTTTCATGTGCTTAAAATAAAAAATAGTACCTAAAAATCCCTTCACTCCTGCTAAAGCATAGATAGCTGTAATTATTCACAGAAAAATTGAACGGATTGGGGAGTAAATTGTATGTATATAAAAGTTATCTACGCATGCTCCTCAACTATTTCAAAGTCGTCTTTCGTAATTACCGCAAAAACAAGCTATACGCCAGCCTCAATCTATTGGGATTAAGCATCGGGTATACCTCTTGTTTACTGATAGGAGCCTTCCTGATTCATGAGACATCTTTTGAAAGCTTTCACTCACAATCAAAGCGAATTTATAGAGCCAGCCATCACTATTATGCAAATGGCGGCTTCGAATCTCACTGGGCAAGGACCTATCTGGATATTATCAATGAGCTTCCCACTGATATGCCTGAGGTCAAGCATCTCATTCGCTTTCAAAACCACCAGCGTCGCTACATACGGATAAATCAGAATAAATTTCGTGCACCAAATACCTTTGTTACGGATGCCGAAGTATTCGAAGTATTTGATTTCAAGCTCATATACGGCAAACCCTCAGAGGCCCTGAAAGCTCCCAGCTCTGTTGTTCTCACAGAAAGCATAGCCCGTAAATATTTCGGGGAGGAAAACCCGATTGGCAAAGAATTATATGTAGTGGGAGATTATACGACCGAAGAGGAGCTTTATACGGTTACAGGAGTCATGCAAGACTTGCCGAATAATACCCATATGCCAATTGATATCCTCCTCTCTTTCCAAAGTCCAGAGGATAGAAGATGGTGGGCCTATGTGTATATCCTGCTTGAAGAAGGCACCGACATTCATCAGGTGGAAGGTAAAATGGAGGACTTTTTCTCCCGACATAATCAGGATGATACAAATGGGCGAACAGAGATCGTATTCCAGGCATTGGAAGATATACACCTGAATTCGAATCTTGCCCGGGAATTGAAGCCCAATGGAGACAAACTCTATGTTCGGGTTTTTCTCTTTGTAGGGATTTTTATTTTGCTGATTGCCCTCATTAACTACCTCAACCTAAGTAGTGCCCTGGCCATGAGTCGCGGCAAAGAGGTTGGACTAAGATTGGTCTTGGGTGCAAGTCGCAAAAACTTAATTCTATTCGCTATTGCGGAATCAGTCATTTACAATTTACTGGCTGCTATCATAACCATAGGCTTGAGTGCGATAGTAATGCCTTTCTTCCTCGACCTAGTTGAAATTCCGGTACTTATCAATCCATGGTTTTTAGGAGCAAGTTTATTGGGATTGGCTTTCATGGGCGGTTTATTGGCGGGTATTTACCCTGCATTCGTCTTGGCTTACTCAAATTCGGGAAGCATGTTCCGGGCAAGTCAAAATATCAAATTTGGCCAAACCAAAGCTGCTTACCGTTTCAAAAGATTTCTGGTCGGTATCCAATTTGCCTCTACGACTTTGCTGCTCATTAGCACCTGGATTGCCAATAATCAGGTCAGCTTTCTACACAATAAGCAATTGGGGATGCAGACAGAACAAGTGCTAGCCATTCCTGCCGTCCCAAATCCAGTCACAGATAAGTACCCGTTATTCCGGGAGCAAGCAAAAAAAATAAAAGGAGTAAAATCTGTTAGTGCGTGCATGGAAGTTCCCTCCCGAGAAATTCGAGACGTAGGCCCTACTCTGGTCGTGGGAGGGAATCAGGATCCTCAAAAAGCTCCCATGCTGGATATGCAGGTGATCAGCCCGGATTTTTTTGAGACAATGGGCATAAAGCTTCTGGCCGGAGAGGATCGCTCAGGTAATTTTATATTTACAGGGCCTCCAGAATTCAGCGAAGAGTTCAGCCCAGCCCAATACTTTGCGAGTCAGGAGAGAAACTATTTGATAAATGAAGAAGCCATGAACCAGTTGGGCTGGCAAGATCCTCAAGAAGCAATCGGTCAACAGATTTCCTGGTCTATCGGAGGCTTTAACCTAAAAGAAGGTCCTATTACCGGAATCGTAGAAAATGTCCACCAGGAAAGCCTGAAAAATAAAGTTGATCCGACTATCATGGTAGTGGAGCCTATCTGGTTACGGACCTTTTTACTGAAATTGGAAACGAAAGATGTCTCCAAAACCCTTGCAGGCATTCAATCAAACTGGAATGAGCTATTTCCCACTTATCCTTTTGAATATCAATTTGTAGATGAGCTTTATAATAAGCTTTATAAACAGGAACGTGTGCAATTACGCCTGCTGATTTATTTAAGTTTGATAGCCATCATCATTGCCTTCCTGGGACTTTTTAGTCTGGTAGCTTACTCTTTGCAAAGCCGAATGAAGGAAATTGCGATCAGAAAGATAACAGGGGCTGGTTTTGTCGATTTGCTCCTCCTTATTGGAAAAGAATATGTGCTGATCTTGGGATTGGGAAGTATGCTTGCAATTCCTTTCAGTTATTGGGGACTAAAAAACTGGTTAGAGAATTTTGCATACCATACGGATATTTCCGTTTGGGCATTCCTGTTTTCCATATTGGGATTGATAAGTTTGGTACTTGCTACTGTAGGGATGCAGATTTTCCTCAATAATACTCGAAATCCTGCTGAGATTTTACGGGAGTAAAAAACATGGCACTTTCTTTTACTTAAACACCAATCTCTCTAAATCCCTTCTGAATCGATTTCAAAAATCGACTTCTTCACAATACCTTCTGTACTCACTACAATTATATTCCCTCCAAACTTTCTCGCCACATCCATGTACGAAGGATGTACTTCATCAATCGAGTTCGCCCGACAGACAAACATATTGAATATCATGCCTTTAGGGAGTTTGATACGGGGTAATAGGACCATGTCTTTGGGAGGTGCATTATTGTCGATGACCAATGCAATTTCCTTGTATTGATTCGCTTTCACACGTTCCATCGAAGTAAGAATAGCCTCCAGATCATTTTCTTCCAGCTCCCCTCCTCCACTTCCGGTGGTTTCGCACAGATGCATGAGTTGACTGGCTTCTGAATTAGTAGGGAAAGAATCCTCATGGGTGAAGACTCCTTCAAAATTGCCCGGCTCTCGGGGAAAGTCACAGTAGCGGTCATTGAAAAAAGTCAGGTATTTCAGCTTTTTTTCTTCTGTATTGTGCTTAAGGAATTCCGTCAATTCCGCCCGAAAGGCATACATACTTCCTGTCCAGTCCATCATCACAAAAGCCTCTTCTCCCAAATGATCACGAAAGGCATAGATCAGGGTAGAATCAGCAGGTGGATCTCGGAGATAGTTCATGGAGAGCACATAATAACCTACATCTCTGGGGACATCTCCTTCGTCCTGATAATCTTCCTGGCTGGCCTTAAATCGTCGCTGAGCAAGCGTCCAATTGGCACTTAAGAAGTTTTGCAATTCCTTGAAACTTTTTTCTTTCTCAAGAAAAGTTCGAGCAGCTCTTTTTTCGTCTTTGTCTGTGGCATGGTAAATCAATCGCTCCAGATTGGATTCTGAATGATCCGTAATGCTAAAACCACTCAAATGATGTTCAGAACCCATGAAGCCTTCCGGAAAGAGATCATCAATCCACTCTTTGGGTGAAGTCATCAATTCATATTCATCCCCTCTTTTTCCATGATAGGGCAAAAAAAGTAATATTTCCTTGCCATTTGATATGTGTAAATCCGAGATTAAAGAATCCTTCTGGGAACGTAGCACAAAAAGGTCTCGCGGATTTTGTATGGCCTGAATTAACTGATCATCGTCTGGGGCAAAGGTGGATTTGAGTTTTTCATATTCAGCAACATCCACCCACAAAGGCCCTTCATGAACACTTTTTCCTTTCATCAAGGTACCCGAAGGAACAAAGAGCATGACCCCGTTTTCAGAAACCAGGCCCATATCTCCATTGTAATAGGTCTTGCTATGATCCTGCATAACCGGTTCTTCGCTAGTGCAGGAGAAGAATATCAGGATAAAGAGCAGAGGTAATTTCAGAATAAAAGGGAACATCCCCCCCTGCCGCTTCGGCGCAAGGGAGGAATAAAAGCCCCATTGAATATGCGTATCAAGTGGCTGTATGTTCATCTGCTAATGAATTTTATCATAGCTTTTCAGTCCTAATTCTCCGGAAAGGCCTGACCAGTAATCCTGGATAAAATTCAGAACCCCCTGGTTTGTATTTCCAATGGCGCGATCACCTCTCATGTAATGGAAACCCACTCCATTCAAGGCCAGCTTTGCGCCTAATTTGTCTTTGATAATGTTTGCATCGGATTTGGCATCTCCCTGCGCATGTACTTCTCTACATCCCGAAGAGCAAATTCGGGTATTCTTGCATTGAAAATAGCCTCCATTCTGGCAAAACTGCTCCATATCAGAAATCACGAAAATGGCTTTATCCTCAGCTGTTGAGCGTTTGAATTCTCGATCAGCCAGATAAAACATACCCAGCACATCACTATTTACATCTTCGTTCTGCTGTTGGGCAGCTTTTACTTTCTGGTCTACAACTCCCAAATTTCCTGCAATAAAGTCCTGCAATTCACAGGTATATCTGCGCTTCTTGCTGGAATTGATAATGGTTTGACCTTCCACCAATTCTCCCAATGGCATAGTCCGCAGATCAAGATTCGCGGCAGACATGGTTTGGGTCGTGGCAGTATTGGCCGTAATAAAGAAGATTTGCAGTTTGTCCGCCTCTTGTTTGGTATTTGCACGACGATCCTCCGAAGTAGAAAGCCTTTGCTCCATTACTTTTTTCAAGTAAGACCTCGCTTGCTCCCCATAAATGCTGGGATCTGTCAGGTCTATAAATACGAGGCTGTGCTTTTGGGACTTTCCATGATCTTCAGGAAAGACCATCTGCGGATTACATACGATCTCTGTTGATTCGCTGGCTCCCTGAGATTCACAAGACTGGAATACAGGCAAACAGAGGATACTTAGGATAATAATAAGAAGACTATGGGTTTTCATATTCGTTTTGAATGCTTTCTGAATTATTGGAAAAAGACACTTTTGCATTGAAGTTCTTCGAGGAAAAATTTCTCCCAAAACATGCGGGTGAAGTTTCTGCCTTTGGAACTGTATAGATGTTCATTAGGCGTTAGAATATAGATTTCAGCTCCTTCGAGTTCGCTTTCCACATCCGTGAGATTACTGAGTCTATGTAAGGAAACCTGAACGAGACTATCGATCTGATCTTTGGCCGTCAAATTATCTACCCTCGCAACTGGAGTGAGAAAAACCGAGTTCTCTCGCATATCTGAGAGGAAATAGACTTTCTTCTGATCCTTGTCTATGGCATATCTCCGAAAATAATTTGCCGCATTTTGTAATGCTCCAATCACATTGGTGTAGCGCATCAGACTGGAATCTTCGATTACCAGAGCTTCCTGATGTGCATAGAGATTGGAAAGAGAGTCAAAGCGCTCCAGACACATATCCTGATGGATTTGGGCCACAACATTCCCGGCACTTTCATTTAATAATTCTTCATCCATTAAAACAGAATGAGTTGCATAGAAAGGTTGATTGTTGTGGGTTTCATTGTGTACCAAATAGGCTGCCATGACATCCCTTTCACTATGCAGGTCCTTTTTCAGCACCTGGGTCAGTAGTTTTCGATAGGGGCCATTTTTCAAGGCAATGGTGGTATCGCTTTGGGTAAAGTCTACATGAAGTACAGAGACATTGCGAGGTCCCAATTCATGACGCTCCCAGCGATCCTTTTCAGCATCCAGCAGTTTACCACTGGCATAACTCAGTTGGGGTAAAGCCAGATAGATCGTGCCACCTATCAGGGCCAAAGCCCCGAGTAATATGAGATAATATCTTTGATGGTCTAGCATGTTCTAGCCATTGTATTCTGATACCTGATCCAGAAAGACCTGATAACTGCTCAGGAGTCTTCTGAAATAAAGTCTGTTCTTTCTGAGAACTTCTGCTACCGGATAAGAATCCTGTAATTCTTCTATCTCCAAGAGCAGATTGGCTTTGGCTCCGATAAGATTGTGCAACTGAAGCGAGCGACTTTCTTTCAACATGGAAGCGTCTTTCTTCGCTTGTTCCTGTATCTCCTTGTCAGTCAGACTGAGGATTTCCTTTGGGCCTTCATTCAGGTAGATCACGATTTTGCGTTGATCGGCTTCCAGATTACTTTGTTCAGAAGCATTGTGGAGCAGGGTTCCCAAAAGTTGGAGATCGTATTCCTCACTACCATTCTCCCGTATATTCTGTACTTCCCGGATAAAGGCATTCAGGTCCTGATTGGTCTTCCTTTCATCATAATGACTGGCTACCAAAGAAACTTCTTTGTCTCCTCCAAAGGAACTGGCAACACTACCGGAGGGAAGGTGAATGGATATAGCCTCCACTTTTTCTTTAGGTAATTGGCTTTTGATCAGAGCGGTTTGATCTGTATCCTGATCTGGCATTAGGATATAAGAAATGTCTATGCCTTTGTCCTGTCTTTCCCCTTTCACATAGTTGCCGCAAGAAGCCAGACTCACACAGAGCAAGAGAGAGATCATAGAGAACTTATAATGTTGGCGAACGTTCTTTTTCATTCTAGCTACCAGATCACCTCCACTTTCCACTACTTGTTGTCCACCACTTACTTGTTGCATTTGGGGTTCAGGAGCAGGGGGATTAATGATGCTACTCAGTCGTGATACATATCCATTGATAAATTCTGAAACCAGAATCTGCTCATATTCATTCCACTGTTCTCTAAACTGCACGACAAGATTCATCAACCATCCGAGATGTTGCTGCTTAAGATTTAATTCTTTCTTTCGCCTCATCCAGTCCCACTTCTTCTGTATGATAAAGAGCACAGAACCCAAAGCTGTCGGAGCTGCCAGGGACATTCCCACGAAAAACAACATCAGAGACATTTTATCGAAAGAAGCCGTTCCGCTGATAGCCATATCAAACTGACTGGAGCGCAGTACTCCCATTGCCACAAACATGATAATGGTAAAGACAAGGCTGCTACTCATAATCGTTCTGGCCAACCACTTATAACTCTTATAGAGCATACTCAACACAATCTCCATGACTACTCCCAGAGCAATCCCGAAGATCCCCAGGGTAATTCCTCCCCACCAGGTGGCTCCAAGTCCTAAAACCTGATTTGCCAGAAACTCTCCCATCAGGAGATCACCCGAGCAAAGGAGGATTCCAAAGACGATGTACAACCAGAGGTTTTTGGCAGAAAATTCATCTGCTTCCAGTTTCTTCTTTTCTTCCTCTATATCATTATTGTAATTCTTGCGAAACTGCAATTCATTCTCTTTGCCATTGATGAAATGCTCCAGATTGGCGATGTCCGGATTCACCCCATTGCGCACGGCTTCATCCTTGGACATCCGAATGCTCTCATAGAACTTATGGAGGTATTTCTGCTTATGCTTTTGGAAATAATCCGGTGGCAAAGCAATCCCCATCTCCTCGAGTTCTGCACCTGAGTCAGATTTGGAGAGCAGGTAATAGAGCTCTTGTACCGCTTCGAAACTGGGTCGACTACGATCTGCCAACTCATAATAGAGCTCAGCTTGTGCACTCCCTTCGCGGCGAACCTCTTCACGGGTTTCCTGATCCGCTTGTTGGGTGATTTGATATATTTTATCCATGATTATTTACTGTGTTGTTTGTCTATTCGCTTCTTAAGGAATCTTCCTGGGTATAGGCTCTTCTACTTCTGGGTCTGCGGAAAGAAGCATTCAGGCTACTTTCTTCTCCTCCCATACCGAGATCATAGAGATAGCCCAGTCGTTCCAATTGGGTTTCGTACATACGCTTGCGGCGAACGAGTTCTCCATTGAAGAGGGCTTCATTGCGTTCATTGCGGAGCCTTTCTTTATCACTTAGCATTTCCTTGCTCCATCTGTCGCCCTGTTCCAGCAATTCCATCAACCTTTGCTGTTGCAGGCTTCGCTCATTGGCTTTAAAGCGTCGATAAGGCGTGATGGTATTCTTATACAAGAGAGTCGTTTTCCTTCTATAGGCGGGCAGGAAATGAAGGAGGGCAAAACTCATGGCCCAGATCATCAGCCAGTAAGGACTGTATTCTGCAAAATAGCTGAAATATTCTGTCCAAACCGGCAAACCTTCGCTAACATAAATCAGAGATAAACTCAGGAAGAAGGTCAGCATTAACCTTACCCAGAAAAGTGATTTGGAAGGAGGCGTTTCGTCCATAATATCCCCTTCGGAATTGCTGATGGGAGCCTGGCCTTTACCAAATAATTGTTGCATCCATCTATCGGGAAAGATGACCAGTATAAAGACATAGCCTAAAGCCAGTAGTAGATGGGTGAAGCTAAAGGCCGATATCATTGACCAGAGATAAACCGAACAGAAAACATAAATCAATCCCAGTCCGAAAGAGTTCCAGAAGAATTTACCGCTGTTCTCTTTGTACATGGCCTGATCCCTAAGTTCATCTTGCAGGGAATAATCGCTTGCAAAGAATTTGGCCCATTGTTCCTTTTGCTCTCCTACATATTTGGTTAAAACTTCGCGTTTCCAGCTATGGTATTTTTCCGCGCTGTCAAAGTTTTTATTTATTTCTTCATTGTCAGATTCTGAACCCAGTTTTTCGAGCCAGCCGTCTCCGTTTAGAGATTTATCGAGGGCATCGCGTACAATCCCATTATTGCTGTGCTCATTTCTTTCGCCTATCCTTTCCTTCAGCCACTCAATCCGTTCAAGGGTATGACGCACAATGGGAAAACTGTCAAAAGAAAGGCTGGTTCTCACACCCAGGTCCTGCTCAAAGTCATTTTCACCTTTCTGAATACGACTGGCAGCTTTCCGGCGGGAAAGTACCTGATGCAAAAATTCATTTTCATCCAGCGGAGAAAGCATACCTAAATTGGTTTCTGGTATAGAGATGGTCTTGCTTTCTTCTTCTTGCTGCGTTGGAGGTATAGATGATTCGCTCATGGTATTGAATTCTGAATAGTTCAGATATGAAGCTTGCCGACTCGTCAATTCATTTTCCAGCCTCTTTGCTTCATGTCTGTTGGGACTAATACTTGGGGTAATGATGGGCTCCCTTTTTGGGGGAACAGGCAGGTGCAGGTCCGATTTATTCCTTTCTCTGCGGGGAAGTACTTTGTTTTCTACAGCGGGTTCAGGTGCTCCTGCCATTGCATACAGGCGGGCAGGCTCCTCCTCATTCTGTGGGATCAGTTCGCGTACAGCATCCTCTTGCTCGTTCATGAAGGCCTCCATTTGGGCCTCATTATTGGCAAAGCGCTTGCGCATGGCTATGATACCATCCACTACTGCTCTGTCTTCAGGATGAGTCATGAGGTGCATTTCAATTTCCAGACTTATTTCATCCGGAAGCTCTCCCTGCACATAGGCCAGAAGCCGCTCATAGCTGATATTCGGATGTTTATCTGTATTCATTTTTGAAATATTTTTTAAAGAATACGGGATAAGTATCTATCAATTCTCTTCCTCTCAAATCTGTCATAAGTTGGAAGAAGGTCTTTTTTCTAATCTTTGAAATGGAGTTGTGAACATAGGGCTCTTCTACTCCTACTCTTTCAGCAATCTCTCTTACCGGAACATCCATGAGGTAGAGGACAAATACCCTGCATTGTTTGGTTTCATTGTCTTCCATGTGGCGAATGATCCCTTGCAGGTATTCCATCAATTCTCTGGATTCTATTTGCCGAAATTCAGCTCCTCGATCCGGGTCCCTTTCTGGTATATCCACATCGCTGCGTTTTATTTTGGTTTTTCTTAAATGGCTTTTGCAAGCATTGGAAAGACAAACCTTGATGAAGGATTTGGGATCTTTGCGGTGAGAATAATCTTTACCACGTTTCCGGTACTCAATGAACTTTAAGATTTGTTCGGAGATGAGGTCTTTAGGCTCAACAGCTCTGTCCTCATTGAGGATACCAAAACAGGTGGCTGAGAATTCTCGACTATTGTGCTCAAATAAGCTAATCAATGCAGAGACATCGCCTTCTTTCCAAAATCGGTTCCAGAGATCGGTATTACCTGGAGCAAAAATTGTGATACGCTGGGGCATAGCCAATGTCCGAGTTAAGGGGGTTAAGTGCTCATTTCTTCCAAATCTTTCCCTCTACACGCGATCTCTATCATATTTCTATCACGCATTCCGAAAAAAATATTTCGGAGAAGGGAAAGAGGATATCTTATCATTAGGCGCATGGACATAGCTTGCCTGGAAGACCAAAAAAATTGAGCAAATGGTCTTTCCTAAGCTCCCTGCTATGTACCTGCGTCGGGTGCTTATCTTGTTTGGATAGCTGAATGAGTTTTTACCTGGTGAATAAAGGATTCAGGTTTGTAAGTTCTGAGTTGCTCGAGTAGGATTCGTTTGGATATCCTGAATACATTTATTCCGTCAACCTAAGGACGACTCGTCCTTAACAGGGTTGGAATGAGTGCTGAATTTTTGATTAGCTGCTGTTTGGATAGAATAGCTGAATCGAGATGGGTCAAATCTGTTTTTGCCTTTTCTTTCAGGCTTTTTTAGTTTGAGGGATGACTACTACAAAACCCTACTTTTCTCTCCTATTGATTTTCATCTTTTTCGCTGCTTGCGAGCAAGCACCGACTCATGACAGATCACGACCCAACATCATATACGTGCTGGCTGACGATTTGGGTTATAATGAGTTAGGAGTTTATGGACAAAAGTACATAGAGACTCCCAACATAGATCAACTAGCAAAAAACGGGCTACGTTTTAGCAGGCATTATTCCGGCTCACCGGTCTGTGCACCTTCCCGTTGCGTTTTGATGACGGGCAAACATACGGGACATGCACATATACGTGGAAATGATGAATGGGCTTCCCGGGGAGAAGTCTGGAATTTTGCCAAAGCCGTAGAGGATCCGAATCTCGAAGGCCAAAGACCCATTCCTAATGGAACTGAAACCGTAGGAAGTATGCTGCAGAAGGTTGGATACAAAACAGCCATTGTTGGAAAATGGGGGCTTGGAGCGCCTTTGACAGAAGGAATTCCTACCAAAAAAGGCTTCGATTATTTCTTTGGATATAATTGTCAACGTCAGGCCCATACCCTTTATCCTAAACATCTTTGGGAAAATGAAGAGAAAGTCTGGCTGGATAATAAACTGGTTCCCCCCAGACAAAAATTGGCAGAAGGAGCTGATCCCATGCAGGATAGCAGTTATGCAGATTATGAATTGAAAGAATATGCTCCCGAGCTTATGTTGGATCGGGCATTGGGCTTTATGGATAAAAATAAAGAAGAGCCTTTCTTTCTCTACTTTGCCTCTCCCCTTCCCCATGTCCCTTTACAGGCACCCCGAAAATGGGTAGATCACTATCGGAAGAAATTTGGGGATGAAGAACCTTACATTGGAGACAAAGGCTATTTTCCTTGCCGTTACCCCAAAGCTACATATGCCGCCATGATTTCCTATCTCGATGAACAAGTAGGTGCTATGGTCCAAAAGCTCAAGGATATTGGTCAATACGAAAACACCCTTATCATTTTCTCAAGCGATAATGGACCTACTTATGTAGGAGGAGCAGATACGCCTTTCTTCGAAAGTGCTTCTCCTTTCAGCACTGAATATGGACGCGCCAAGGGTTTTGTGCATGAAGGAGGAATCCGGGTGCCTATGATTGCTTCCTGGCCAGGTGTCATTTCTCCCAATACCCAAAGTAATCATCCCTCCAGCTTTTATGATGTCATGCCTACTTTAGGAGAAATTACTGGTGCCCCAGTTCCTCAGGATATAGACGGCCAAAGTTTTCTTCCCAGTTTAAAAGGAGCAAATCAAGCTGCTCCCGAATTTTTGTATTGGGAATTTCCTGCATACAAAGGTCAACAAGCCCTCATCATGGGTAAATGGAAAGGCATCAGGAAGGATATGTTCGACGGAAACCTACGACTTGAACTATATGATCTGGAAACAGATTCTACAGAGCAAATCGATGTCGCTCATCTGCATCTGGATGTAGTTGCCCAGATGGAACAGATTCTAAAGCAGGAACATGTGCCTGCGGAAATAGAGCGTTTTAAGTGGGAGGTGTTTGGGGAGAAGTAAAGGAATAAGTGTTAGTGTGTTTGGGTGTTAGTGTGCCTGAGAATTTTCTACCCTAACACGCTAACACCCAAATACTCAAACACGTCTTACTCCAAAATCACCTTCCTCGAAGCCACACCTCGCTCACTTACAAAGCGAAGAATATACAATCCAGCATTGAGTCCTTCTGGTCTAGTCCAATTCAGGCTTTGAGGCCCGGGCAGTAATAACTCATTTTCCAAAAGGCTTGAAATCTTTCTGCCTGTCATATCCATCATTTCCAAAGTCAAAGTACCTTTATCCTCCCATAGAAAATCGATACTGATTTGATCCTGTGCAGGGTTTGGGTAGATGTCCAGACTCAAATCAAGCTCAATATCTCGGCTAGACACATTTACGGGAGGAGTTTCTAATCTTTGATCGGTATAGAGATGGTATTCACCTGCTTGTAAATTGATGGAAGCATTGGTTTGAGTTACTTCTATACTGTCTCCAGTGAAGTAGTCGTACCACCAACCCGTGTTTTGGAAATTGGCATTGCCGCTTCGAGTCTGAACCCCAAAGTTACCGATGATGGTTACATTCATGCTCGGATGGTCCAGGTTAATGCGCTTAAATTCTGATGCTACATTCAAGCTAAAGTTCCGGGTTCTGAAGACTTCATGCTCTTGCTTGAGCTTGATAAGGGCGCTGTAGATTTCGAATAAGCGTCTACGAGGAACCTGATTATAATAGTTCCACCGGATAGGTTTTCGCCCAAGTCTCCCTCCCTGATCGATGCTTACCTCATAGCCCAATTCTCCAAATTGCCAGAGAAGTTTTGGGCCGGGAACAGGAAAGAAGAAAGTCGCAGCCATTTCCATACGCTCCAATGCTGTATTGAGATCTTTGGTACTATAGTTTCCATTTACGTTTCCGAAAGTGATGTTCTTATACATCAAGCGTTCTTCATCATGCGATTCCATATAGCCAATTACATGGGGATCATTATAGCCTCTTTGTTGATAACTGATCCAGTCGAAATTGGATTTATTATTGTCGTGGTAGCCCATGGTTGCTTCATTGTAGGCATGACCCAGATTTCCCCAAAGCATCATCCCATAATCTGCCAATTCTCTTTCTTCCAGGTTATCCGCAAAATGCTCCAGGATGAAATAGCTGCCCGGATGCTTGGCTTGCAATTGATCATACATCCGTTTGATGATATTGATTCGCCCCTGATCATAACTACTCCATGCACCTACATTATCGCCGTAGTCGGTTTGGGTGAATCCTTTAGACAAATCCATTCTATACCCATCAAAGCGAAATTCTTCCACCCAGTAATCCAGTACATCATCCACAAAATCCTGGGTAAAAGTTGAAGCATGATCCATGTCATAGCCCACATTAAAAGGATGTTTGGCAATAGGATTGAACCAGGGACTATTAGCAGCTGGGCGATTATTCGCACCATCCCAATACATCTGTACCAATGGAGATTGTCCGAATTGATGGTTGAGCACCATATCCAGAATCACAACTATGTTACGAGCATGGCATTCATCAATAAAAGCCTTGAGTGCATCGGCAGGACCATAATATTTATCCACGGCAAACATAAAACTGGGATTGTAGCCCCAACTGTCATTGGCTTCAAACTCTGTAGTAGGCATGAATTCGATGGCATTGACTCCTAAGTTTTCCAGGTAGTCCAGGGTATCCAATAAAGTTTGAAAATCACTTTGGGCCAGAAAATCTCGCACCAACAATTCATAGATGACCAGATCTTCATTTGCTGTAGCCTGCCAACTATTGTTTTGCCAACTGAAAGGAGTTTGTGCTGTTTGAAGGACAGATACGATCCCGTCCGCTTCCGAAGGAAATGCTTTTAAATTGGGATAGGTAGATGAAGGGATAAAGCTATCATTCCAGGGATCCAAAACTTTGTGTGCATAAGGGTCAGCCACTTTCAAATCTCCATCAATCATAAACTGGTAGGCATATTCTTCGCCTGGGCTAAGTCCATTTAGCTGAATCCACCAGCTATTTCCATCACTGGCTCTTTTCATTTGAGAAGCATTGGATGGGGTCCAATTATTAAATTCTCCGATGAGGTGAACGTAGTTTTTGGAGGGTGCGACCAAAGAAAGAATAACCGTGCTATCATCGAGGTAATTTACTCCGGAAAGCGTATTGGCGGGAGGATTGACGGTTTGGACCGCCTCTCTTACAGAGACGAAAAAGGAATCCATTTTGACCTGACTTCCATTATCTGCCTCCACCCTGAACCAATAATCTCCAGCCACTGATTCCTGTATGGTATAGTTGATTTCTCTTCCTGTTACCTGGGTAACAAGGGCCCCATTTTTATATAAGCTCAAACTGGAATTAGCCGAGGTAGCAAAGCGTACACTAAGGCTTTCACTGGGCTCTATGATACTGGCCCCTTGAGGAGCCAAAAGTGCAACATTAAAGGTGCTAGCATCAAAAACATCATAGAAAATATCTCCTCCTGTGGATGTTTTACCTTCTCTGCTACCATTTACATTTCTAAATACAAATGAAAGACGTTGTACATTCTCGTTTGCAGGCACCCCATAAAAGGTCCTTGCATGGTATTTAAGCTCATGTTTATTGTTGCCCAGAAAAGTCATTTTCACTTTCGGGTCATCTGTACCCCAATTTCCCTGTACATACTTCCAATCACTGGGAGAAGTACTCTGATCTGTAATGAGTCCGGCATGTGCATAGACTTGATTTACTCCTAATAATCCTGCGCTTCCCTGTGTTGCATCATAAACTACAGTAATGGTATCATCCATTGTAGGGAATACCGGATCAATACTGATTATCTGTGCATGAAGTGGGTAGTATAAAAACTGAATAGAGATTAGAAGCAGAAAAATGGGTCCGTTCTTTCTAAGCATAATTTGTGTTTTAGGATAGGTATCCAGTAAAAATGAATTAAAAAAACAAGCGTGTTATTCTAGAGAATTCTCATTCCCTGGTAGTTTGTATTTAAAAGCATGTTGAGGGGATACTAATCTGCTGCGAATCCTGATAAAGTCAGCAGCTCTAATTCTTCAAAACCTTTATCCACTTCAAAAATAAAGACTTCTGGAATATCTTCCATGACTTCTTCAAACATTTCCTGTTTTCCATCAATTTTGAAGCCGGCTGGAGTAAAGGTCAAGCCATGAACAATGATTCGATAAGTTGAGTATTCGGAATTGAAACGCCCCTGACTGAGCTGTTGTAGATATAAACGATTTTTCTCGGTCAGTTGAATAAAGCTTCTCAAGCGATAATTTCCCTGATCATAATCATAAAAATCACCTGCATCTTCATACAATTCACTGGTGCAGCTGTTTTCACTTAGGTAGACATGCAGGTCAAGAGATTCGATCTGTTTCTCTCCTACATATTGCATCACAGGATATTGAGGCAAAATCGTCCCTGCACGAACAAAAAACGGGAATGTTTCCAGATCGGAATCTACCCAAACTTCTTTGCCTCCTTCCAGCAATTCATCCGTCCAGTAATTATACCATTGTCCTTTAGGCAGGTACATATATCTTCCATCTGCTCCAGCTCTTGCGATAGGACAAATCAGGAGGTTATTTCCCAAAGCAAATTCCTCCATACGGTGGTAGGTTTGCTCATCATCCTGATCCAGAAAAACCAAGGGTCGAATCATAGGTGTTCCACTTTCCGCATGTCTCCAAAATACAGTATAGAGATAGGGAAGAATTTGATACCTCAATTCTATGGCTTTTTTGATAGCAGCAGTATAGGGTTGGCCAAAAGACCAGGGTTCCTGATCTGTATAGTCTTTGGATGAATGAGCTCTGCAAAATGGATGAAAAGCAGCCATCTGCATCCAACGCGTGTAAAGTTCTCCATTAGAATCCCCAATGAATCCTCCAATATCAGAACCCGCAAAAGAAACGCCAGAGATACTCAGTCTTTGCACCTGAATATTCGCCATCCAAAGATGCTCCCAGGTAGCCAGATTATCCCCTGTCCAAACCGCCGCATAACGCTGAATTCCTGCATACCCGGAGCGACTCAATGCAAAGGGTCTGCGAGGAAACATGGCTTTTTTAATTCCATGATAGGTAGCACGTGCCATCTGCATTCCATAGACATTGTGTGCCTTTCGATGACTGCAGAAATGTCCGTCATAATTGTGCCGCGTATCATTGGGAAAGGTACCGATATCCATCAAGGCTGGTTCATTCATGTCATTCCAAATGCCATGCATCCCAGCTTCCATAAATTTCTCAAAGAGTCCCGACCACCATTCTCTAACTCTGGGGTCCGTAAAATCAGGGAAATGGCAAAGGCCTGGCCATACTTCTCCTCGCATCAAAGGGCCATCTGCCCGGCGGCAGAAATATTTATTTTCAACTGCCTCTTTATAGATATCGTAGTCTTTGTCAATTTTTATCCCCGGATCAATGATGACTACCGTTTTAAAACCGTCTGTTTCCAACTCCGCTGTCATCCGCTCCGGATCAGGAAATCTTTTTGTATCCCAGGTAAAGCAGCGGAAACCATCCATATAATCTATATCGACATGGATCGCATCACAAGGGATTTTTTCCTCTCGAAGTTGGGCAGCAATTTCTTTTAGCCTTTCTTCCGGATAATAACTCCATTTGGATTGATGATATCCCAGAGACCATAAAGGAGGCAGTTCAGGTTTGCCTGTTATGAAAGCAAAGGATTCCACTACTTCTGTCAGTTCCGGACCATAAATGAAGTAATAATTCATTTCTCCCCCTTTCGACCAGAAGCTACAGACGTCTCCCCTTTCATGTCCGAAGTCAAAACGTGTCCGGAAACTGTTGTCAAAAAATATCCCATAGGCGAGTTTGTTGTGCAAACCCATGAAGAAGGGAATATTCTTATACAAAGGATCAGAGGTTTTCTCAAAACCATAAGTGTCCGACCCCCAATTTTCAAATCTCAGTCCTCTCAGATTGAGCACATTGGGTTTATCTCCCAAGCCAAAAAAGGATTCTTGTTCCTGAATTTTTTTGCTGGAGTAAACGATGTTTCCTCCGTATTTTTCATGTCTTTCCCAATGAAAGCCTCTTTCATCCTCGGATATGAGTTTCCCTTCTTTATTGAAAATGGATATATGGAGGGTTTTGGAAATTTTGCAGGTAATACAATCAGTAAGGATATGATATTCGTCCTGAACTTCCACCAATTCGAAGTAACATTCCTCCGTAGGATAGCCTTCCTCTACCTCTAATGCATAGGAAAAATCATGTTCGAAGAATCCCTCTGGGGAGAATCGAAATCTGAATACCCGGGCACTACACACAATTATCTCCAAACTGGTTTGTGGGCAGTGTAGATAAAACTTGTTATTGTCTTGTTCCCAGGATTTAACTAGTTGTGGAGATCGTTTTGCTTGGCGAAGTCCTTGGCGTCCTACTTCCATAGTCCAAAGATTATAAAATTCTTATACTTTACAAGATAATTTTAACTGATTTCTAAGGATTCGAATGATATTCAACAAGCTTATCAATAGGAGCCGGGATAAAGTTATCGACCTGTAAGTCATATTTTTTGCACACATACAGGAGGTCTTTAGTAAAATGGCAGGCTATTCCTCCAACAAAATCAAGTGGCAATTGCTGATAATTAGCAACTCTTTGAATGCTGGTTTCAATAAACTTTTCAAATCGATTACGGATTAGGCTTCGAACTTCCGGCAAGTCATTCCCTTCTTTGAGATAAGGAGCCAAAGCCGCCAATCTGCGGTTGGGTTGTTTATGTAGATATACAGAGGTCCTAAGCTCTCCCAGCTCCATCTGTTCACGTTCCAGTACGTATTCATGCAATTCCCGAGGGAGCTTGCCATCCAGCATAGCCTTGAGCAATTGTTTTCCCAGGTCCATGCCCGATCCTTCATCTCCCAACAGATAACCATGTCCCCCATAATTTTGGAGGATTTTATCGTTTTTATAGTAGGCGGCATTACTACCTGTTCCCATTATCGCTACTATCCCCTCCGCTTTGCCAGTAGCCCGGACAGCAGCTTTCATATCATCCTGTATCTCTACTAAAGCATTTGGGAAAAAATGCGTTAAACTGCCTGCTAAGAGCTCAATATTCTCCTGATACTTCAATCCAGCTCCATAAAAATAGATCGCATGAGGAATAGTTCCTTTAAGTTGCAATAAACTCCTATCCAGTGCACGTAGCAGTTCTTTTTCCTTTACAGCACTTGGATTCAGCCCCATACTTTCAAACTCTTGAGCCACCTGATTTCCATGACACAATCGCCAGGCAGTCTTACTGGCACCGCTTTCCGCAAGTAAAAAAACCGGGGAATCCTTCATTTATAACTTTCTCAAACTTATTTGAAAATCGGCAATCAGATTCATGAAGTGCATATATGCTTTTTGCTCTGACTCGAAGGGATTGAAATGCTGATGCACTTCCTGATCACTCCCTCCTTTATCTGCCATATAATAAAAATGATCGGAGCATTGAAGATAGGACCAGGTTTGAATGAGTGCCGGGTCCTTGCTTTCTTTCACAATTCCTTCAAGTTCGTATACTTTTCTCAGGGCTTCTTTCTGGCGAGGGTTTCCCATCCAGGCTGAATCGTCTTTCTCCTGGTCAGCCCAGGAAACCGGATGATAAGCATCAAGGGGAGCCTGAGGGGTTTCACTTTGGATGAGTTCTGAAGGAAAAACAAACTCATGGCCTCGGGCTTTCAGTTCTTTGGGCAAAGCTGAGAAGAAATCAAAAATTCCTGTTTCTGCAGATTGATGTTCTCCAAAACTTTCAAAGTCCAGTGCTATACAGATATGTTTACCATCCTGCTGATCAATCAAATCAGCAAAATCAGTTACGGTCAAGGGAAAGAGCTCCCAGTCTTTGTCTGAGAACCGAAAGCCCAGGTCGTCAGAAAGGGAGAAATTGCGCGTGATCAAAGGATAATCAGGCAGATGCATCGCATGATAAAGTTGGTTAGAACTTTTGCCTTGCATCAACTGAGCTGCACCCTCTACAATTTGGCCTTTATAACCAGCCTGTTTGAGAAAGTAAGCCATGGGATTGTGAAAAAGAAGCTCTGTATTACGAAAAACCTGTGGTTCTTGGCCAAATAGATCCAGAATTTTCTCCGCATGCATATTGATCTGGCGCTGAAATTCTTCTCGACTGAATTCAAATGCCAGGGAGTGATAATAGGTTTCTGCCAAAAACTCTGCAGCCCCTGATTTCGCCAAATTTTTGAAACGCTCTATCACATCTGCTTGCCAGGCCTCCAATTGTTCAATAATCATCCCACTGAGAGAAAAAGCAGCCTTAAATCCCGTTTCCTCATCATTTGCCAGATCCTCCAGAATTCTTAGAAACGGTTGATAGGAATTTCGGCTTACTGCTTCAAGAATCCTGCGGTTTTCAGCCTGGTCAAAATAAGGAGTATGCGTACCTATTTCGAAAACGCTGAAAGGCCTAATTCTTAAGGGTTGATGTAGTTGAAAGTAAAAACAGATCTTCGCCATATTAGCTAAGTTATAAAAAGCTTGCGAGATCAAAAATCGCAGAAAATCTTTCAGTTGGAGAAATTGATTCTTCTCTAAACAGAAGCTAAGAAAGTGAAATTTTCAGACTAGCCTGCCAGCATAGATATCAAATATCCAATTAATATTATTTCACGCAACTGAATGATTTACAATAAAATAGATTTACAAATCCCATTTTTTTCATGAAAATTAATAGATAGTCAACAAAAAATTAACGAAATCGTAAACATTACCAACAAAAATCCTTATTTTAGGTTAAGGATTTATGCTATTCACACCCAAAGTGCATAGAATAGCTGTATTGGCTTTCTTTCTAAAAGAAAGCGGCTCACATATCGTTCTTTGCAGCTGAAATTATCGCTCATACGCGATCATATTCTATTAGCCGTATCTCCCCCTTACTTATTTCAAGACCAGAAGCCATTTGTTCCTTGACACACAACCATACAATACGGATTCGGACATCTATACTTTAATAAATTATACGCACGTTTATTCAATCTATCTATCTAACTGTTTCACTTACAAATCGAAATCTGATATGCCCTAAAACACCGTTTACGTAATCGCTAAACCTACCAAATACCCAAACAAATGAGCATCTTAACTTCGGTATCACCGATTCTGAAGAGAGATTCTTTGTACCGTGAAGACCTTAATTCGCTTTTCAGGGGCGACATCCTGGCAATAAGAATTAAGCAATACATATCGGCAGAAGAATCTTCCAAACTCTCACGAAAGATCATAAAAGCAGCAGGCTTTGATCATTATTCTATCGCCAAGGAACTGGGAATATTCCGAACCGGCATGAGTTTTTTCGAAACCACCGGCAATCCCAGACAAAGAGGCAAGTATCATGTACAGGCAATTTCTGCCGCACATGAGATTCGTAGCATTTGCAGTCCTTTTCTTTCTCCGCTAGATCTTTTTCACCTGAATCTTGAAGAAGTCTGGCCAAAGGGAGCCCATATAGAAAGAATTCATGGAATGAAAATGCAACCCGGAACCATCCGTATGTTCCGGGGAGATATGGAGAACACCCTTCCTCCACATCAGGATATTTTGAGACGGGAAGCCCCAAAAAGTAGCCGGGCCTTAAGTATGAAGACCCAATTGGCTGCTAACATTTACCTGAAAACTCCTCATGAAGGAGGTGAGTTAGAATTATGGGACGTACAACTCAGTGATCAGGAATTTGAAGACTTCCGAAATCATACCCATGATTTTATTGATCGGGATAAATTGCCCGGAAAAAGTGTCAAAATAAAACCCGAAGAAGGGGAACTGATCCTGTTTCAATCTCCAAAAGTACATACCGTACATCCCTGTAATGGGGACATACGTATGGCTATGTCATGCTTTGTCGGATACTATGGAGAGAATGAAGCCCTGACCTATTGGATTTAAAAAAAGAGGCATCGCTTTTTTGCGATGCCTCTTTTTCATATTCAACTTTCTAGAGAAACTTATGAACAACCAGCCCACTCCTGAGTTTGGGCTCAAACCAGGTGGTCTTGGGAGGCATTATATTTCCGGAATCTGCTATATCAATCAATTGTTGCATAGACACCGGATATAAGGCAAATGCCAATTTCATTTCGCCATTATCAACTCTTCTTTCCAATTCTCCCAAGCCTCGAATTCCTCCTACAAAGTCAATTCTCTTATCTCTGCGTAGATCTTTGATTCCGAGAATTGGTTCCAGGATATATTTGGATAAAATAGTTACATCCAGCACTCCAATAGGATCACTATCATCATAGGTATCCTCATGGGCTTTCAAAGAATACCAATTATTGCCCAGATACATACTGAGCTCATGGAGTTGATCAGGCTTATACTGCGCAGATTCTTCTTTTACCTCAAAATGTTCCTGGATTTTCTCAATAAAATCAGCTTTCTCAAGACCATTTAAATCCTTAACAACTCGATTATAATCAATAATTGTCAGCTGATCATCCGGAAAATGAACCGCCATAAAATAGTTATAGGCCTCTTTTCCTGTATGCTGAGAATTTTCTGCTTGCAAATCAGCTCCAACTAAAGCAGCAGCAGCAGTTCGGTGATGACCGTCCGCCACATAAGTATAGGGAACCTTTTCCTCAAACAAGCTAATGATTTCCTGAATTTGAGCCGGATCATTTACCACCCATAAAGTATGTCCGAATCCATCATCTGCAACAAAATCGTATTCCGGCTCATTTTTTTGAATCTCAGCCACCAGTTCATCCAGTTCTTTCACTGCAGGATAAGCAAAGAATACGGGTTCGGCATTCATTCCGGATACCCGCACATGCTTTTTCCTGTCCTCTTCCTTTACCGGGCGGGTCAATTCATGTTTTTTGATGACTCCATCCAGGTAATCTGAAACAGCAGCGGCAGCCAGTATGCCTGACTGGAACTTCCCGTTCATTTCCTGTCGGTAAATATAGAGGCAGTCCTCTCCATCCTGAAAGAAAGCCCCGGAATCTACCAAACGAGTAAAATTATCCCTTCCTTTTTCATACACCTTGTCGTCGTAAGGATTGATATCTTCTGGTAAATCAATTTCCGGTTTTACCACATACAGAAAGGAATCCGGATTTCCTTTTACCTCTTCTCTAGCTTCTTGAGAATTGAGAACATCATAGGGCCTGGATGCCACATTTTTGGCTTTTTCAGCTTTTGGGCGAAATCCAGCAAATGCTTTAATAATTGCCATATTTTTAGCGTTGAATTAGGAAAATGAATCTCGGGTTCTTCAGATTTGCTTCTGGAGGATCTTTTCTGCCCGCGAAATAGCTTTTTTAGGCAGAAAAAAACAAACCAAATCAGAATTAGGCATGTATTATGTATAAAGATAACAGGTCTAAACTGAGCTCTTTTCGAATAGAAAGTAATTATATTTTAACGTAGATAGCATAAACAAAAGACAGAAAAAATGGGACAAAATTCATTAACGAGAATTTGGGAGTTGATTGGCTTGCGGTATAAATCTCATCCCTGGCATGGGGTTCAGATAGGTCCGGAAGCTCCGGAACTTGTTACCTCTTTTATAGAGGTTGTACCTACTGACACGGTAAAGTATGAAGTTGACAAAGCAACCGGATACCTGAAAGTTGACAGGCCTCAAAAATTCTCCAATATTGTTCCAGCGCTTTATGGATTTATTCCGCAGACTTATTGTGGAGATGAGGTAGCTACTTATTGTATGGAAAAAAGTGGAAGGAAAAATATCGTTGGAGATGGAGATCCTCTGGATATATGTGTATTGACAGAACGAGACATTACCCATGGCGACATCCTTGTCCCGGCCATTCCTATTGGTGGGTTTAGAATGATTGATGGCGGAGAAGCCGATGATAAGATCATTGCAATTCTGAAAGGAGATGAAGTTTATGAAGAATGGAAAGATATTCTTGATTGTCCGAGTTCAATTGTAAGAAGACTTGAGCATTATTTCCTCACATATAAGCAAATGCCCGGTGCAGATGAGAAGAAATGTGAGATTACAGATGTCTATGGCAGGGAGGAAGCTCTCGAAATTATCAACCGAAGCATGAAGGATTATCGATTGAAGTTTGGTAATCTGGAAAACAAACTTTCAGTCGCCACTCTCCGCATGATCAATTTTGGCCAGAGCTGGCAGGAAGCCCTTTCAGAAGAAGGGGAAATATAAAATGAAGCTTCTGACGGTCTTTTCCTTAATACTAAACCATACTAAAGACCAAAACCGTAGGCTTCTCTAAGTTTAAAGTATTAAAATTGAATTTTTATCCTTACTCAAGATTCTTTGGAGAGTTTTGAGGTAAAAAGATAATGCCCTATTGAATCGAGCTTAACAGATAGTTAAATTTTATCTGTTTCAGTTTTCATGAGTCTTCCCTTCTCGTCGTAATACCTGGTAGTAGTAAAGGTATGTTTATCCGTTGTGGTAGTACTTGTCTCTCTGCGCCAACCTCTAGGTATATTATTTGATGTATTGTAGCCTTTATTTGATACCCCTCCAAGGGGGCTTTTTCCATCCCATCGAGTAAACTCTTTAGACCCTTGTTTTCTATCTGAAGGATTTACGTCCGGTTTTGACAAAGGCTTCGTACTTGTTGAATTATTTGTAGAACTAGCAGCCCATGCTATGATTGCAATTAGACCTATGGAAAATAAAATTAGTAGTAACATCGTCTCCTTTTATTCAAAATATCGAAAACAAGAATCTTTTCAAAATAGTCTTTCCTGTTACATTTCAGGTTACTATAATTTTTGTATTTTAGGTACTCGATGAGCAAACAGCTCTTCGGGGTATTTTTAGGATTGACAAAGCGGTATTCATGCGTAATGCGGTGATAAGATCGTCAGGAGCCTATGTCCCTTCACGGGTCCTTCCCAATAGCTATTTTGATGAAAGCCTTGGGGAAGATGTTAGCACCTGGCTTTGTGGTAATTTACAGATCAAGGAAAGAAGATGGTGTGCTGAAGATGAGTCCACCATAGACCTTTGTATTCATGCGGCTAATCAAGCTCTGGACAGAGCGGGTTTGCAAGCCAAAGATTTGGACCTCATTATCGTCGCGACTGATACTCCTGAATACCTTACCCCTTCTACCGCATCTGTACTTCAATATCGTTTACAGGCAGGACATGCAGGTACCTTTGACCTGAATGCCGCATGCGCAGGTTTTATTACCGGACTAGATGTTGCGGCTAAGTATATCATGACTGATAAGCGATACAATCATGTCATGGTCGTCGGCGCCTATGCAATCTCCAAGTACCTGGATCAGACCAATAAGAAAACCGTCACCCTCTTTGCAGATGGGGCGGGTGCTATTATTTTGGGGTCAGAGGAGGGAGGCTCAGCTGGTTACCTTGGCAGTGAACTGATTACCCTGGGTCAATACTATGACGGCATGGGTATCTATGGAGGAGGGACCAAACATCCCATCACCCCAGAGAGCATTCAGAAAGGGGAAGACAAATTGAGGATTAATTATCGATTTCCTCCAGAGCTCAACCCTCAGGTATGGACAACCATGGCAAGAAATCTGGGAAAGAGATTTGACTTCAGCCCAATGGAAGTCAAACAATATATTCTCACCCAAATCAATATAAATAGCATCCGACAAACCCTTGACAATCTCAAGGTCCCACACGATCGCGCTCACACTTCAATGGAATATTATGCATATACAGGTTCTGCCTGTATACCAATTACCTTCAACTCGGCGATGGAGAAGGGATTAATTCAAAAAAATGATCTGGTTATGATGATAGGATCAGGGAGCGGACTAAGTTTTGGAAGCGTAGCTTTCCGTTTTTGAATTGCAGAATTAAGCGTAATTTGCAGAGCTGAATATTTTAAGCAATAATATATATGAATGAAGTTTATATCGTCTCTGCGGTCAGAACTCCAATAGGAAGCTTTGGTGGAATGTTTGCCAATGTAGATGCTACCAAATTAGGAGCCGCAGCGATAAAAGGAGCTTTGGAAAAAGCTCAGGTTAATGCTTCCCAGGTGGAAGAAGTTTTTATGGGCAATGTTTGTTCTGCAAATTTAGGACAGGCACCTGCTAGGCAGGCTGCTTTGGCTGCCGGGATTGGCTATGAAGTACCTTGTACTACGGTCAATAAAGTATGTTCTTCCGGGGCAAAGTCTATTATGTTGGCCGCTCAAAGCATCAAGATGGGCGGAGCAGATATCATGGTAGCGGGAGGAATGGAAAATATGTCAATGGTTCCTTACTACGTTCCAAAAGCTCGCTTTGGGTACAAATATGGAGACGCCAGCCTGATTGATGGTTTAGCGAAAGATGGACTCATGGATCCCTATGATCAGCATGCCATGGGTATCTATGCAGATAGAACTGCTGAAAAATACAACATCAGTCGTGAAGAGCAGGATAGCTTTGCTATATCTTCTTATGAAAGATCAGCGGAAGCTACTGAAAGTGGTAAATTTGCAGGAGAGATTGTTTCCGTCATGGTTCCTCAAAGGAAAGGGGATCCGCTGGAGATCAAAGAAGATGAAGAATATAAAAAGGTTCGCTTTGAAAAGATTCCTTCTCTTCGTCCGGCATTCACAAAAGACGGGACTGTAACAGCAGCCAATGCTTCTACGATCAATGATGGCGCCAGTGCCCTCGTTCTCGTTAGCGAGAAGAAGATGAAAGAATTGGGATTAAAGCCTTTGGCAAGAATTGTATCCTTTGCTGATGCTGCACAAGAGCCTGCATGGTTTACTACAGCTCCTACCTTGGCCGCCCCAAAAGCCTTGAAAATGGCAGGCATGAGCCTGAAAGATGTAGATTACTTTGAAGTTAATGAAGCTTTTTCTGTTGTTACATTAGCCTTTAATAAAGTATTGGACATTGACAGAGAAAAAGTTAATATTCACGGAGGAGCTGTCTCTTTGGGACATCCCCTAGGTGCATCCGGCGCACGCATTGTCACAACCTTAAATGGGGTTTTACAACAAAACGATGCCAGCATAGGATGTGCAGCTATTTGTAATGGAGGAGGAGGAGCCTCTTCTATAGTACTTGAAAAAGCATAATGAGCCTAAAGCGCTTATTCATATTACTTTTTATATCATTGTTTTTATTTGGAAAGCAAGGTGTTATCGCACGCCCCTTGCTTTCCTTCTTTTCCGATTCTGATCCAGCCACTTTTCAAAGCCTTATTTCTCGACCTCAGATCAAAGAGATTCTGCTGGAAATGGGCGCAGAACTCAGAATTGGTATAGATGACTTCTCAGACGAAAGGGCAGCAAATATCCGTTTGTTGAATGAAGCCGGCATTCCTGTCTTTGCCTGGATAAGGGCCCCAAAAGCCCAGTCATATACCTTTCGAATAGATAATGTATCCAGCCTGCTCAAACGCTATCAAAGTTTCAAAAGCTGGTCTGATAGCCATGGCTTACAGTGGGCAGGAATAGGAGTTGACCTCAGGCCAGCTCCCGAAGAGTTGCAAAAATGGGCAGAGCAACCCATGTTGAGCGCATGGAATGCATATCTCAATCTATTTGAACAAGAGGAATTGCAATTGGCCTTACCTCTTTTTCAGGAATTCAAGACGGCTGTTCATAGAGATGGCTATGTACTCGAAAGTTATGTCCTGCCTTTTAGTCTGGATGAAAAGCCTGAAGAAGCCAAGGCCCTTCAATATATGGGGCAAATCCTCAATGTAGAAACGGATAGAATCATTCCTCTTTGCCATACCAATACCCCTTATGTCTATCCTGCAAGTATCCTGGATTATGGAGCAAGAGCTCAAAGAGTTGGACTGGGAAGTACTTCCAGCCAGTCCTTTGAAGGTTTGATGTCTCAAGAGGCCCTGGATTGGGAAAGCTTGTCCAGAGACCTTAGACTGGCCCATGATGTTTGTCAGGAAATTCATTTATCCAGCCTGGAAAGCATAGCTGCTAATGGCTGGTTGGAAGCCCTGGCAGATTTTGATTTTTCTGTACCTGTCTTTCTTTATAGTAAAGAACTGGAAGATCAGGAAAACCAGGCATTCGTTTCTCAGCAGGCATTCAAAGCCCTTTCCTATCCTGTATTAAGTACGGCCGCTCTTATTGTACTTGCTATCCTGAGCATCTTATTCTCTTTCTTCTTTATTCGCTTTCTCTTTAGCTGGAAAAAGAAAAATGCGGCTAACCAACAGGAAGAAATAGATTATGAAATCATTTCTGGCTAATTTCGAGCCAGAACAATAAGGATAATAACATGGAATTACTACAAGCTATACCATCCGCCCGGATGATTGCGGCTGCATTTTTAGCCATACTTTTTCTACAATCAGGCATAGATAAACTTGTCGACTGGAAAGGGAATCTATCCTGGTTACAGGATCATTTCAAAAATAGTCCCCTCAAAAATATGGTCCCGGCTAATCTAGGAATCATCACTTTTCTGGAATTGCTGACAGGTATCGTATCCGGCATTGGTTTAGTCATGCTAATCGTTGATGGCTCAACAGATTTTGCTATGGTAGGAGCTCAACTGGCTGGCTTAAGTCTGGTTATGCTGTTTTTTGGACAAAGAGTGGCCAAAGATTATGAAGGAGCCGCAACTCTGATATCCTATGCCTCTTTTGTTCTGATTGCAATCGTACTATTTTCTGATATTGCTGCTGGATGACGCGAATTGTTTCTGTAAAAACAAAGGAAGAACTGGAAGCAATTCGATCGCTTTTTATCAGCTACGGATTGTGGAGAAATCACGATGCAGCTCTTGGTGATTTTCAAAAAGAACTGGATGAATTGCCAGGGAAGTATGGCCCTCCTGATGGCGCCCTGTTTTTGGCAGAGGAAGAAGGACAGCCAGCCGGGATGATCGCTTATCAAAAAATTGGAGAAGGAATCTGCGAAATGAAACGCATGTTTGTCCTGGATGATTTTAGGAAAAGAGGGATAGGGAAAAAATTGGTTGAGCTTCTAATCGCGGAGGCAAAAAGGAATGGCTACCAGCGCATGAGGCTGGATACGCATCCACGCATGAAAGCAGCACATCGCCTTTATGCCCAAATGGGATTTTACGAAATAGAAAGATATAACCAGAATCCTACTCCCGGAATCCGCTTTTTCGAACAAAAATTATAATCAGGGGTGAGCAGCAACCCAGACTTCTCCATCTTCAAAAATCTCTTTCTTCCAGATGGGAACGGTTTGCTTTAAGGTATCAATTACAAATTTGCAGGCTTCAAAAGAAGCATTTCTATGGGGAGTAGAAACTGCAATGATTACAGCCGTTTCACCTATGCCTAAGGTTCCTACTCGGTGATGAATAGCCATTTTCTTTACCGGCCACCTTTCTGAAGCTTCCTCCGCCAATTTAGCCATTTCGGATATCGCCATTTTTTCATAAGCTTCAAAGTCCAGTTTCAACACCGGCTTTCCTTTGGTCTGATTCCGAACTGTTCCTACAAAAATATCTATGGCTCCGCAGCCATCATCCGTCACCATTTGAGTAATTTTCTCCAGCTCAAGTGGCTTTTCACTAATATGTATCAGGGGTAAATTCATACTCATCCTCCACTTACCGGTGGGATTAGCACCACCTCGTCTTTTTCCGTTATTTCTTTAGTATTATCCGCATATTCATTGTTCACAGCCACCTTCAGACTTGTCAAGTCAACGAGTTGAGGATATTTTTCGCCCAAATCCTTTAATAAGCCTCCAACAGTTTGGGCACCTTCCCAGCTATATTCTACTTCTCTTGCTCCCAGTATATCTTTCGTAATACCAAAAGCCACCAGATTTATTTTCATCCTATCGATTTTATTATTCTCAAATTTAGCAGTTTTATCCAAGAAAAAAGCCCCCTAATACAAAATTGTATCAGGAGGCCTAATGATTGAATTATTATGACTATTGGAGGAAAATTTTCCTCATTGTATGCGCATCTCCTGCCTTTATAGAGAAGAGATACAAGCCCTTTGCAATACTACTTGACAAAGGAAATTCAAAATTATGTACGCCAGCCGGATAGGCTTTATTTGCCCAACTATAGACCTTTTTTCCCTGCCAGTCATACAAGTCTATGCTCAACTTCTCCGAGCTGGATAGCTCAAGACTCGCATAGATCATGTCCTGATTGATTACAGGATTTGGATAAGGGCCGTTTAGGCTATGTCCCATTTCTTCCAGGGAGGGAGCTATTGAAGTTGAAGTAGCTATAACCCGATCAAAGTGAGCCACTCCGTTTTCAGTTGCAATCCAGGCAGTACCATCCTGTGGATCAATGAGGATATCTCTGATCCGATCATCGGGCAAACCAGAATTTGCAGAGAGGAAATTTGTCCAGCCTTTTGGCGTATTGACTCCTATGCCTCCTTCGGTTCCGACCCAAATATTACCCTGGCTATCGATGGTAATCGTATTAGCCTTGATATTAGGTAGAGCCGTATTATTGGGAGTAAAGGTCTGCCAATTATTATTGAGCGTTCGCTTGAACACCCCACCATCACTCGCGATCCAAAGATTGCCACTTACATCAAAGACAAAATCATTGATAAATGAATTTGGCAAACCATCGGAACGATTCACGGTGAACCAGTTGTTCCCATCAAACCAGGCAAGACCACCTGGATAATTTCCAAATGGATGGGTACCCACCCAGATTTGCCCGAAGGCATCTTTCTTGACAGCCTTGACTTTCTCGCTGGGAAAGCGAGAAGTACTATCATTATAAACGTTCCAAACACTTCCATTGTAGTGCCTTAGGCCACTTTCGCTAGCCACCCATATCGAGCCATCCTCCGGATCAGAAAAGATATCATTGGTCCCGCTGAAAACAGGTCCTTGTTGTATCCAGTTTCCGGAATCGAGCCTGAATAAACCATAGAGTTGGGTGCCGATCCACATGGCATTATCGCCATCATAATAGGCCACTTCACTCACATAGTCCGAATCCAATCCTATGCCTGTCAGGCTAGGTCCCAGGTCCCAGCTGCTATCATTGCGGCGGGCCAATCCCTGTGTAGTGGCAACCCAAAGGTCTCCATGTACATCGAAACTCAGATCCTGGATCTGATTGGAAGGCAATACTGTGTTTTGGGTGTCAAAAACGTCCCAGAAAGGTGTTTGGGCGAGAACAGAAGCAGGTAACAGAATGAGCAAGGCAGATAGATAGAGTATAAATCTTCGCCTCATGTATTAATTAGAACTTACCGCTCTAATTTTTACAAGAATAATGCCTTTGATTTTTTATCTTGCAGATATGCTGTTAGATAATCACGGAAGATTACTCAACTATGTGAGGCTCGCGGTAACAGACAGGTGCAACTTGCGTTGCTTTTATTGTATGCCGGCTGAGGGAATAGAATATGTACCACGTGCAGAATTGCTAACCTATGAGGAAATGCTTAGGCTAGTCGAAATTTTGGCAAGCATGGGTATTTCAAAAGTCCGCATTACCGGTGGAGAGCCATTTGTCAGAAAAGGCCTGTCAGAATTCCTGGAAAAATTAAGAGAAACCGAAGGTATTGAATCGATTCACATTACAACCAATGGAGTATTAACTAAACGATACCTTCCGCTCTTAAAAAAGATCAGAATTGATTCCGTGAATTTAAGCATGGATACCCTTGATCCTGAACGATTTTTTACCATCACACGAAGGAACGAGCATCCCAAAGTTCTGGACTGCCTGTATGCTTTACTAGACGCTGGTATAAAAACCAAAGTCAATGCGGTGGTGATGGAAGGAAAAAACACAGAAGACATCCTGCCTTTTGCCCGATTTACAGAGAAGAATAAGGTCGGTATTCGCTTTATTGAAGAAATGCCTTTCAATGGAACTGGTAGAGATGGAAGTGGACTAAAATGGAATCACAAAAGAATTCTTGAACATATAAAAACAGAATTCCCCGAATTAAATAAATTGGATGACGGGCCTAATAGTACTTCTTTCAATTATCAAATTCCGGGATTCGCTGGTAGTATAGGTGTCATACCTGCATTTAGTCGTACCTTCTGTGGATCTTGCAATAGAATACGCATTACTCCCAAAGGAGAGATCAAAACCTGCCTCTATGATGAGGGCGTATTTAATATGATAGAAATGCTAAGAGATGGCTCTCCCAATGAAAAGATCAGGGATACTTTCCTTGACTTATTTCAAAAGAGGGCGAAAGATGGATTCGAAGCCCAGGCCAAACGCTCAAAAAGCGGTAAGGTACATGAGTCCATGTCAAGCATAGGTGGATAGATAGCCCATTTAGAATACCCATGAATAAACTCCCAAGTATCATCATCCTCATTCTGCTCTTGTTTCAAAGCTGTGCCTCAGATACTCGTACTTCTGAGCAAAGCATTTCTGATAAGCGAGTGCTGGATAAAGCTAGCATCCTCAAAAATTCAGAAAAAAAGCAATTGGAGAAACTCCTTCAGGCCTATGCGGATAGTAGTGGACTGGAACTGGGATTATATACGGTCGAAAAGCTGGAATCAGAACAGAGTATTCAGCAATTGGGGATTCAGGCATCTACCGAATTCAAGGCTGGAAAAGCGGGTCTCAATAATGGTGCTACCATTTTATTATCCAAACAAGATAGACAGGCAAAGGTAGAAGTTAATTATGGCCTGGAATGGGACATTCCTGTCGTAGATGCAAATGACATTCTTCAGGAAATGATACCTTTTCTGGCAAAAGATCAACATTTTGAAGCCTTTGAACTTGGCTTTCAGGCTCTCCATGATGCGGCCAAGATTCATAAGTGGGAAGTTTCCTATCCAGACTTCGGATCCTTAACAAAGGATTTACCGAATTCAGTAGGGAAGATTGTTAGCTTTAAATCCAAAGGTTTAACCCGAGGCTACAATAGTGTCCCAATTGAAATCCAGTTTCATCCGGACCTTTTTATTGAATTAAAGCCCAATGATTATGAAGGAGAAACTTTTCTAATTTTCTCCAATTATATGGTAGAAATGGTAAACGCCATCATCTATGCAGATGAAGCTCCTCAAATCTACGCTCGTGTCGCGGATTTGGAACCGCTTCAACTCCAGCTCCTCGGCATTCAATAAATTATGTCGCTTTCTTCCTGCCTTGAAATTTATTCCTAATTTTGCGGACGATCCAAAGCCGCTTCTATGAATAATTCTTCCTTGTTAAGAAAAGTACTGATCGCAATCATCCTATTGGTGAGCCTGAGTTCGGCTTTCCTTTATTTTAGTTTCACCAGTGGCATGTATGCGCATGAGGAGATTGAATACAAAAGTGTATTTATCAAAAATGGCACCCTCTTTAGTGGCCTCAATGAAGCTGAAATCAAAACCAATATCCTCATTCGGGCTGAGAGCATCAGCTGTATCGGAAGTGATTGTGAAGCACCGGAAGATGCCTGGCTGATAGATGCTGAGGGGATGTATATTATGCCTGCATTTATGGATTTAGGGGTTCAGTTTTATCGGGCAAGTGGGGAAGACCGGGAACTTTCTTCCTTCCAACAATTCTTTTCCTTTACCCGACAAAGACCAGAAGTGCGAAAGAATTTTCATCGAGCTGGTATCACGAGTATTCGTTCTGTAGGAGATGCTCCACAGAATATCCTCGTTTTGAGAGAACAATTGGCTAGTGGGAAACTTGCTGGCCCTCGCATATATGCTGCCGGACTTATGCTCAGCATAGAGGGAGCTTATCCCCTTGCTTCTGAATATCAGGGAAATGAGTTTATGTTGGAGAATGGAGTCAGAAGTTTAACCGGCCCCAATGAACTCCAGGAGGCAGTTGAAGAACTGAACAATCTTGAAGTGGATGGTTTTAAGCTTGTTTTTAAAAGCTTTGGGGGAAAGTATCCTATCATGGAAGCCGGAATATTAGAAGCAGCACTTAAAAAAGCTGATGAAAGAAATATCTGGGCAAGTGTTCTGACCGGCAATAATGAGGAATTGAAAACTGCTGTCAATGCAGGAGCAAAACTCATAGAAGGAGGGAGCCTGGCAAAACTGGATACAAGCCTTGTACAGCTGCTTAAGGCTCAGGAAGTAAGCTATCTACCTATGCTTTCTTCCCTGGAAGAGGAGGAAAAGCTATTAAATCAACAGATTGAGAATGTAAAACGCCTCTATGAAGCTGGCGTATCCATTGGATTAGCTACGGATAATAAAGCCTACCAAAGTTTTGGGAAAAGTATCCAGAGAGAAATGGAGCTTCTTGTAGAAGCGGGAATACCTGCATCCGAAGTAATTAAAGCAGCTAGCCTCGGCGCAGCTATTGCCATAAAAGTAGATGATAGATTGGGAAGTATTGAAGAAGGGAAACTGGCAGACATCCTCATTTCCTCAGGCAAAGCCTGGGAAGATATCTCACAGATAAAAAAACTTCAGTATGTGATTCAGGAAGGGAAAGTAATCATGGATAAAGGGGAATTGATCAATTGATCAGTTCACAATCTTGATCCAGGGATAAGGAGAATCTTTCTTTCTCAGGAGTCGCTTGAAAAAACCATAACTATAGAGGTATTCATAGTCATAATGGGAAAAATCCTGTTTGATATGAAAGTGATAAAATTCCATCATTTCTGAGCAGGCCAGTTTTTCGAAATACAATTCTTTCTGCTCTTTAGCCTCTTCGATCTGATTTTCAGTATGTATGGAACTATCGAAAATGTGAACTTCCCCTCCACCTTTCAGCAAACTTCTGCATCTGTTTATCAATTGCTGTAAATTGGAAAAATAAGGAATCGAATCGCCTATGATTACATAATCAAAACTTCCATCCTCAAATATGGGTTCATATACATTCCCATAACAAAACTTCAAATTCTCCGCGGGAAAAACTCGAGCTGCCTGCTCCAATTCAAATAAATTGATATCGAGGCCGTAGACCTCAACCCCTTCCAATTGAGCGATCTTATGGGTAATCCATCCATTTCCACAACCTAAATCCAGAATACGTACCCTGCCACCTTTCTTTTTGAGATAGTTATAGAGTCTTTTCACAGATTTACTTCTCAACTCCCATTCTTTTCTATGCAGATTATACAGGAAAGTTTTGGGCAATTCACTTACTTCTGCATCCGAAAGGACATAACTCTCCTTTTTCCGATACCGGATATAAGGAGTTTCAAAGTCGTAGGGGGATTCAGAAAGATGGTAAACGCCGTTTAGACGCTTCCAGTGTGTGCTGTCCATAGGGAAAAAGCTATGCTCAAATATATAAAATAATTGAAGCCCTTGTATATATGCTTCAAGGCTTTTTCCCATTGGCAGAATATGAAGTCATTTCCTCCATTCGGACGATATTTAAGACAAACAGAAAAAATGTAGGAAAAGAATGCGGACTGAAATATATATTTGCGCAGAATATTGATGTAGATGCAAGAATTATATCCTCTCACTTTTGAGACCATATTTAAAGACAAGCTCTGGGGCGGTGAAAAAATCCGTACAATATTAGGTAAAGACTTCAGCCCCTTACCCAATTGTGGGGAGACCTGGGAGATATCCGGAGTCAAAGGCAATGTTTCCATTGTAAAAGAAGGAAAACTTGCGGGTGAAAGCCTGAGAAGTTTGATCGAGACTTATAAAGGGAAGTTGATGGGAGAAAGGGTATATGAGAAATTTGGCAATGAGTTCCCGCTCTTGGTAAAATTTATTGATGCAAATGCAGATCTTTCAATTCAGGTTCATCCCGATGATGCCCTGGCTCGTCAACGCCACGATTCTTTTGGCAAAAGTGAGATGTGGTATATCTTTCAAGCAGACCCGGGTTCCAAATTGATTGCGGGATTCAATAGAGAATTGGATAAGAATACCTATGTCGAATATTTTGAAAGTGGTAGATTAACAGAAATCCTCAACCAGGAGGAAGTTGATGCAGATGATGTATTCTACTTACCCGCAGGACGGGTTCATACGATAGGGAAAGGATTATTACTCGCAGAAATTCAGCAAACTTCAGACATCACCTATCGCATTTATGATTTTGATCGGGTAGATGCAGAGGGAAACAAAAGAGAATTGCATGTAGAACAGGCCCTTGATGCCATTGACTACAATTTTTATCCCCAATATAAAACCGAGTACGAAGCCAAAGAAAATTCAGCGGATACTATTGTCACTTCGCCTTATTTCTCTACCCAAAGGTTACATTGTACCCAATCCATAGCTCGGGATTATTCAGATCTGGATTCCTTCGTTATCCTCGTTTGTGTTGGTGGAGAATTGGAATTGAATTATCCTGGAGGAAAAATGGAGATGAAACTGGGTGATGCTAGTCTTATTCCTGCAAGCATCAATTACCTGGAACTTCACCCAAAAGGAGAATTTAAGCTTTTGGAAGCATATGTACCTAAGGAAAATGCTTAAGCATTCTCTCAGGTAAACCGACAAATCTTTCCGTTTAAACGCATGAAAGCCGCTTTTTTGCCTTTGATGGTAGAATAATATACCTGAATATGTATATTATGTTCCACAAAGAATTTTACTATGGCAAAAAAGCCGGGCAATTCGAGGTCTTTGGACCCTGCCAGTGAACAACAAACCAAACTGCTCCAACAAATCAAGAATCTCTTATCTAATTCGCAAGATGACGATGATGATATTTGGAGTACTGCAATCATTGGGGTAATCGTCGTAGGGGTACTTATCGCTGCCTTCTTCCTCTTAAGACCTCTGATCTGGAAGGAAAAGAAAGTAGATCCTGCCTATTCAAAGGTAGAAGCGATCAAGCGGATCAAAGAGCTCCAGCTGGTCAAGCACCATTATGAAACCATTATTCCGATTACAAAACCGGCAAAAGGTAATAATGATCCAAAATTGCAGTTTTTGATGGTCGCTCCAGCTGAGGTTAATGGCTTTATTGACCTCTCCAAACTGAAATTTACCGTCGAAGAAGACAGCCTGATCAAAGTAATGCTTCCTCCTTCCGAGATTTCCCAAACTCTTATCAGCCTCAAAAACACCAAAGAATACACCTTCCAACGTTCCTTCTGGCAAAAATTCAAAGAGAACCTGGATCGAAAAACCAATTATTTGTCCGCCTATGATCGCATTCGTTCTGCCATAGATAGCGCAAGGGCAGACATTAGAAACAGAGCCATCATCAATGGAATCCTGGATGATACCCAGGATAAAGCAGAGGACTACATCAGAAATATGGTCAACAATCTGGGCTATCGGGTGGAATTTGAAGAGAACCCGAACATCATGGTAACAGACAGTGTCAATTTCATCTATGAGAAATTGATCAATACAGCTGAACCCTCAGAACGGGAAAAGTATAAATTGAATTTGTTTCGCCTCCTGAGAAAAAGTAAGAACCTCCTACCCTAGTCTATTATGATAACTAGCATCATCACATTTTTCCGCTGGGTGGGATTTCGAAACATACTCACCTTTGCCCTGGTCATCGTCATTTTCTTTTTGATCAAGAACCGCTTTTTCAATAAGACCGATGAACAGATACAGGTTACTTCCTTGTTCCAAAAAATCGAATACGTCGAGAACCTTCGCCTGGTCTCCTATTTCTATGAAGAAATTGTAGCCATTGGCACCTCTGATCGTTTACAAAAACTGGTCAATAAAGCCGAGGACAAAGTAGAAGAAGCCAAACGCTCAGTGATTTTCGCAGAATTGATTCGAGACAGTTTGAAAATAAAAATGGAAAGGGCCATCGAGTCACATGAAGCCATAGATACGACCTTGATCCGAATAGAGGATGATTTACTCGCCTTGAGTGATTCTTTAGACAAATTTGATGTTGGCAACTTCAAAAAGTTGATGAAAATGAGTCCTCAGAGACAAGGGCTTTTTGAGGGCAGGATTCGCAAGATGATTCAGGAATATCGCCTGAATGAACCGGGCCCGGGAACGAGGAACCGAGACCGAAGATTCATGAAGCAACGTCAAAAAGAATTGCAGGAAGACATCATGAAGGTCATGGACCTCAAGGCAAAACGATTCAAAGAATTGCGAGATAGCAAAAAGAAGGTTTTCCAGCAGATGTCCAGGCAATCTAAAGTATTGCGGAAAGACTTGAAAGATGTAAAACGAAAGGCTGAGAATAATTTTCAGGATGCAGCTCAGAAGGTCTTGAAATTGAGGGGTGAGCTGGAGAAAGAAGAAGAAGACCTCCTGGAAGCCAGGGCAGAATTAGAGAAATTGGAAGGAGATCCATTGCCCAAATTGCTGGTAGTAGTTTCAGCGGAAGTGACTGGTATGGTAAATCTACAGGAAATGCAATTTGAAACCATAGGCAGAGATTCTCTGGCCGTTACCCAAATGCCACAAGCTATTACAGACTCTGTGTACATTCGCATGTCCAATACCAAGAGATTTCTGGCCGGGAAGAAAAAGAATGGGCTATTTTCCTCCGCAGAGGAAGGTCTTTATTTCGAAGTCTACCAGCAACTCAAAGATGCCATCATAGAAACAGAATCACGTGTCAGAAAAAAAGCAATTGAATCTGGCATATTAGACGAAACCAATCGCATGGCTCACGACTATATCAGAGATGTCGGCAAATCTACCGGATTCAATGTAGGCTTTGCTGAAGCAGAAAGTGCAAGTAGTCCGATTGAGGAATTCAGCGGTCCGGATAGTACAGAATTGAAAAACCTGAGTGATTCTCTGGACATTCTGCTGAAAGAAGATGCACAGAAAACCCGTTCGATCAATAGTCGATCGATTTCAGATACGCAAGCGGTACCGAGTTCAGGAAATAATTAGATAGCCTCTACAGACTTAACTTCAGGAATCATGCGAGTCATGAGTCCTTCGATTCCATTTTTCAACGTAAGAGTTGATGAAGGGCAACCGGAGCAACTTCCTTGCAAACGCAACTTTAGAATACCATCTACAAAGTCATCATAAATGATGTCTCCCCCATCTGAAGCAACTGCAGGCCTAACATGGCTAGCTAGCAGGGCTTTGATTCTTTGCGTTACATCACTTTCGTCTATTTCTTCTTGTACAGGAGCTTCGGTATAAGGGCCTGTAACCGCTTCCTGACCACTTTCAAAGAAAGCTTTGAGGAAATCCTTTACAATGGGGATAATCTCTTCCCACTGGAAAGCTGCGTCTTTTGTGATAGTGATAAAGTTAGCCCCAACGAATACACGTTCTACAAACTTGAAATCAAAGAGTTTCTTTGCAACGGGTACGTTTTCCGTTTCTTCCACAGTAGGACAATCTGCGCTATTGCCATTTTTGATAAGATGGCGATCTACCACAAATTTCAGGGAAGAGGGATTGGGGGTGATTTCTGTATATATCATGAGCTTGATGTCTGAGATTTTGAATGGGGAATGGATATCCTTATATATCCAAATGTACTAAAACGCAAGTTACGATCTTTTGTTCAAGTAGGCTAATTTAAGGACGAACTGCTTGGTGTTCAAGAGGTATAAGAGATGCCGAAACAAAGAAAATAGCAGGTAGGGAAATATGCTTTCAAATGGTCTACCTATCACCCCTTATCCTTTACTCCTCTTATACGGATTTGGAAAATAAATGGTAGAATAAATGAAGTCCCTTGACTGCGCTCGAGATGACACAATTTGCTTACGATTATTTAGCCAATAATCATCCGCGGCTTATAAACCGGAATATTATCATAGCCATCTTGTTCTACTTTCAGAATGGCATTTACATGCGCATCGGCTATCGCCTGACGAATTTCATCCTTCATCAATAAGGCTGCTTCATTTTCATCGGTATAAAAACCATTTTCTGTGAGAACTGCTGGCATAGCTGTATTTCTCAATACATAGAAAATTTTACGACTACCTCTTTGGTGGCTTTTAATACCACGATCTACCCAACCCGGCAGAGCTTTCATGATTTCGTCCTGAAAGACGGAAGCCAACTTTTCGCCCGTTGTATTGCCGGGATAATGCCAGGTTTCTATTCCTTTAGCTCCATTCCTCCACTCATTCATTCCCAGAGCATTGGCATGGATAGAAACGAATATACGGGGCAGTCCCAGTTCGGATTTAGCGGCATTGGCTCGGCCAACTCTTTCGGAGAGAAAGGAACCAATTTTATCTTCAGGAACGAGGTTCTTAAACTGAACCCCTGCCTGCTCCAATTTCTCAACCATTTTCCGCACCACTACTCTATTGAATTCCCATTCCTCAAAGCGAGTCCCATCAGCGAAAAAAGGCGAACGTTTTCCATTTTGTAATTCCCCATGGCCATTATCCAGAAGCCACATAAAGCGGGGATTGCTGATCGTAACTATATTATCGCTTCCTGCATCACCGTCTGCATCAATCACCTCTCCAACGACTATACTACGACTTCCTCTTCCGCCCAATCCCCGGCTCCGCATACGTTCTGCCATTTCTGCTTCTGAAGGTTGTTCTTCAGAAATGACAATTGGTTCTTCCCCCAGGTCAGAAGCGTCTTCTATGATCGGCTCAGAGGTACCAAAAAGTTGTTGAAAAAAAGATTTGATGAGTTCCCACATAATGTTACGATTAGCTGAATGATCAAAGATAAACAAAAATCCGACTTAGCATAAAAGCTGGCTCCGACCGAAATCGAAAGCCAGCTTTCAGAAGCCTTTATTATTCTGCTGTTCTCGGATTTATTCGTCCACCTATTCAGCCTTTTCATCAGGACTTATCAAAGCTGCTTTTTCGAGCAGTTGAATGAACTCAGCGCGGTATCCTTCATCATCCTCTCCTTTGGCTGATTTCGATTCCTTTATCAGGGACTCATAATTCCCGGCTTTCATATACTGAGAGTTTCTCAAAATCAAACCAAAGTGAGCAACACAAGCTGCAAAACGAAAATCTTGAGATGCCCCATTCCAGTTTTCATGCCCATTTAAAACCGCCTGGCTTATAAGCTTACTGGTATCGCCATCTGGTTCTTTGTAGCGAAATTTCACCTGCATCAATTCATAGGAATTGGCTGCCGAAGTCTTGTTGGTTTCCTGGTATTTTAAGGGATCAATAGAAGCTGTAACATCTGTTTCTGTACCAGCAGGAATAAGTTCATACAGAGCCGTTACGCTATGACCGGCTCCCATTTCACCTGCATCTTTTTTATCGTCATTGAAGTCTTCGTTTTTTAGCAAACGATTTTCGTACCCAATGAGGCGATAGGATGTAACATGCGTAGGATTAAACTCTACTTGCAATTTCACATCTTTCGCAATGGTAAACAGGGTTCCTCCCATTTCTTTAACCAATACTTTTTTTGCTTCCAGCAAATTGTCGATATATGCATAGTTCCCATTGCCCTTATCAGCAATCTTCTCCATTTTACTGTCTTTGAGATTGCCTCTTCCGAAACCTAAGACAGAAATAAAAATACCTGACTCCCGTTTCTCTTCAATCAACTTCACCATAGCCTCATCACTACTTTCCCCTACATTGAAGTCTCCATCCGTTGCAAGGATCACTCGGTTGTTTCCATTTTTGATAAAGTTTTCTTCCGCCACTTTATAGGCCAGACGCAATCCTTCTCCTCCAGCTGTCGAACCTCCCGCATCCAGTTTTTCAAGGGCCGCGATGATTTTATCTTTCTTCCTGGCACTGGTAGAGCCTAAGACCAAACCTGAAGCACTGGCATAGACCACGATGGCTACCCGATCTTCTTCCCTCATGTTGTTTACCAATAGTTTTAATGATTTTTTCAATAGAGGCAATTTGTCATAATCGCTCATAGAACCTGATACATCCAGAAGGAAGACCAAATTTGATTTTGGGGCTTCTTTCAGGTCCAGGGATTTTCCCTTCAAGGCAATCCTTGCCAGTTTATGGGCTGGATTCCAGGGACAGTCGCTAAGCTCAGAATAGAGAGCGATAGGAGCATCGTCCATAGGATCAGGATAGGAATAATTGAAATAATTAATCATTTCTTCAATTCGAACCGCATTAGCCGGAGGAAGTTGATCGAAATTCAGCATACGGCGAATATTCGCATAAGAAGCCCTGTCCACATCTACAGAAAAGGTGCTTAGTGGCTGATCTTTGACCAGACGAAATTCATTCTCTACAATTTCATCATAGCTTTCATTTCCGAAAGGATCAGGCTTCTCTTCATCCCAATTATCCTCAGGGGCATACATTTCCCATCCTTCGTCAGCATATCCATCACTGGGAGCGGGCTTCATAGCAGCATCTTGGACGCCTGTCAATTCGCCATGATGTCCGGTTTTTCTGCTACAGGATTGAAAAGCAAAAAGTACTAAGAGGAATCCTATGAGAAGACTTTTTCTTTGTATCATCTGATTGTGATTTTGTGGTATGATTTATTTAGATTTTTTAGCCAATAATTCTGCCAGTTCTACTAATCTAATTAATTCGGCCCGGTACCCATTTTCATCGCTTCCTTTTGAAGCCTTTGCCATCTCAATCACATCCTGCCAGCTGGATTTCTTAGCCTTTTTTGATTGGCGAAGCAGCATTCCAAAATTTGCTACAGAAGCAGAAAAGCGAAAATCATCAGAGCTTTGCTCAAATTCAGTTAAAGAATTTGGAACGGGATAATTGATCAGCAGGCTCTTTTTGCCTTTGGGTTCCTTGTAGCGGAACTTGACGGTGAGGATTTCTCCGGAAGTTCGGGAAGTTTCTGTGGGATTCAGGCTTTGGTATTTTAAAGGATCGACAGATGCGACGACTTTTTCTGCATTATTGGTAGGTACGATCTCATAAAGTGCCGTTACCGTATGTCCGGCTCCCATTTCGCCCGCATCTTTGGTGTCATCATTGAAATCTTCTTTTTCGAGCATGCGATTCTCATAACCGATGAGGCGATAAGATTGCACATAAAGAGGATTGAATTCAATCTGCAATTTGACATCCTTGGCTATGGTGTAGAGGGTTCCGCTCATTTCATTTACCAATACCTTCTTAGCTTCCAGGAGATTGTCGATGTAGGCATAATTCCCATTTCCATGGTCAGCGATTCGTTCCATTTTGGAGTCCTTCAGATTTCCTGTTCCAAAGCCCAGCACACTGAGAAAGATCCCTTTATCTCTTTGCTTTTCGATCAGCTTTTGCATGGCATCATCGCTGCTTTCGCCTACATTGAAGTCTCCATCTGTAGCCAGGATGATGCGGTTATTCCCGTTTTTGATGAAATACTTTTCGGCAATATCATAGGCTTTTCGCAAGCCTTGTCCTCCAGCTGTAGAACCACCCGCACTCAATCTATCCAGAGAAGCCAGAATCTTTTCTTTATTCTTTCCAGAAGTTGAAGGCAAAACCACTCCGCTGCTCCCTGCATAGACAACGATGGCTACTCGATCTTCCGCCCTCATATTATCAACCAGCAAAGAGAAGGACTTTTTGAGCAAAGGAAGTTTATCCTCACTATTCATAGAACCCGATACATCCAATAGAAAAACCAGATTGCTTTTAGGGGCTTCTTCTATATTGAGAGATTTTCCTTTGAGTCCTATACGAAAGAGTTGATTCTTTTCATTCCAGGGACAAGTACTCAACTCAGTCTGAATGCCGATAGGTGAATCTCCTTTGGGTTCGGCATAGGCGTAGTCAAAATAATTGATGAGTTCTTCGATACGTACGGCATCTTTGGGGGGCAAAGCTCCATCATTAAGAAAGCGACGAACATTGGCATAGGAGGCCTTGTCTACATCAATGGAGAAGGTGCTTAGGGCTTCTGACTCAACCGTTTGAAACTCATTTTCTTTGATTTCGGCATAGCTTTCGTCCTCATAATCCATCCCCCAATCATCTGAGGTATCCACATCCTGACGCTTTTTTCTGGGGAATCTTCTTTTCTCGAATAGTTTTAGCTTGCGATTTCCTCTGACTTGAACTCCTGCGACTTGTCCCGAAATTACTACTTCATCCAGATGCATACTTTCAACTACCATTTTGATCAGGTAGTCATTCTGCTTATTGAGTTTAACTTCTGTCTTTTTAAAACCGACATAGGAAACTTCGAGAATTTTGGCAGTTGCTGGTGCCTCCAAACTAAATTTGCCCAACTGATCGGTAAATGTGCCTATAGTAGTACCCTTTAGCAGGACAGCTGCTCCTACCAAGGGCTCTCCATTGTCTGCCTGGACTACTTTACCCGTAATTATACGTTGGGCAAAAAGTTGAGGCGTTGAAAAAAGTGTTGTAAGTAGAAAGGAGGCTAGAAATAGAATCTTTGTTTTCATGTTTATAGCATTAGAATTTGTTGTATGTCCTAAAGACTAGAAGTTGGTTGCCTTTCCACAAAAATTCTCAAAATGCCCCTTTGAACCCTTTCGCCAATATCTCCATTTCCCTTAATGCTCGATTAATGGAAATGCGCCCTCCTGCCACTAATTGAAATGACTATGCGGGTTATTTCCATTATTTTCAAAATAAGGGAAACGGGGATTGAGGGGAAGGGTTCAAGCGGCTACAAAAACACTTTGTAGTGTATACTTATCCTCACTGAGGACTCTCTTTCACCAATTGCAGGATCTTCTCATTCGCTTCCTTCATAAGGGCGACATTTTCTCCATCAGGCCTTTCCTGCTCATCCAGCAAACCATAACGGCGTGCTTTATTTCTCTGATACGCTCCACACAAATGAAAACCGATACAGCCGGGATTTTCGAATAACTGAGCAAGTGTTTCTGCATACCATTTCCCATTGTTTCGGCTAAACTCTCCTTTTACCGTCTGCCATTTCATTTTAGCAGCATCCGCGAGTAGGACGGGTTTGCCAGTTTTTGTATGCCATTCCTTAAGATGCTTAACCGGATCGCGAAAGTCCTGAAAAGAAAGTACATCGACATAGGGCAAAGCAGCATTTATTACTTCATCTGCTATGGGTGCATTGGCTTCGTAACGATCGCCAAAAATGAGGTGATTTTTGTCATAGCGTCGGATGGCTTCATAGATAGTTTTATAATATTTGCTAGCCATTGCTGTTAGCTCTTTTCTACCCGCTTCTGAATCCAGTTTTTCCGGATCAAATAAGGGTCCTCTCCATTTATTGTGAGGTCGGTTGTGGATCCAGGTTGGGCAATCACTGTAGAAATAGCCAATCAGTTTGGGATCTTCACTCAATTCGGCGCAATGAGATCGAGCTACATAATCGCACCATTCTTCCCATTCCGGATCGAAGAAATCAAAATGGCTGGTATGTTGTTCCCATTGGTGAAATTCTGTAAAAGGCAGCATATGGCAGTAAGGCATATTCAGCGCCTGGTATTCTTCATAGGTAAAGGATCGAGAATGTCGCCACTGCCGAACGGTAACTTCCTGTTCCCAGCCGATGGTATTGAAGCCCCATTCTTGTAGATTTTTGGCCACGGATTCTTTGAGCCATTTGGTTGTCTTGCCCTCATATTTCTCCCTCCACAGATGGATATTTTCCGGATAGCGCATACTGGCCGGATCGATGTGGTTGAGGCCGATGGAAAAGAAAGGCTTGCCTTCGGGAGTCATGAGCCACCAGCGGTCTTTGCGGTTATGGAGGGTGAAGAAGTTGCTTGAAGTATTTTGGGCCTGAATTTCTTCGGAGCAACTGATGATGGGAAAACTCAGGATTAAGGCGCTTGCTGATAGCGTAGAGTTGAGGAAGGATCGACGTTTCACGAATTCAATTTTAAGTAGTAGTCTACTTAAAATTACAAAGAAAGAAGATGAGAATGCATGCTCACATTAACAAATGCCAGGCTTCCCTATATTTTGCTGATTGAGGCTTTCTTTGCCTTTTCTCAGCTTCGACAAAATGGATTTCACTTTTATAAGACAAAAAAGCCTTTGTGGGAAGAATATAAAATATGTCTATTTCATCCAGGTAAATGATCGCAAAGTCAAAATCTTGTAATGAATAAGGACGATGGATAATCGTTCTTTGATTTGTAAGACTCCTTCGAACATCAATTACATAATTCCCTTTGACCTGATCAAACCAGGCAGATTTGATCTGTATTTTTAGGAGTGTGGAATTAATATCAAGAATGAGATCATAAGGGAGCCGATCGCCAAGAGGTATAGAAACGCCCCAACCTCTTTTCAAAGCTTCAAGAATAAGCCTCTGCTCGGCGATGTCGCCTTTGAGTTTTGTGTTTTTCATGGGTCACAAAATACAAAAAGTCCTTATTTCAAATGAAATAAGGACTTTTGCTTAGTAGCGGGGACTGGACTCGAACCAGTGACCTTCGGGTTATGCTTCCTATCTACAGTTTTCACTGCTCTGCTCACGCAGATTTGTAGGCTGGACTTTCTCTTTATCCTTTCCTTTCGGAGGAGGATATCTGCCGTCAAGTCTCTACACCTTCTTCTCGATACTCTGAGAAGCTTGGCTCGGGATTAGCACACTACAGCCTTCCCCGAATTTGACAGAATTCACATAATCATTTCTGACTATGCAGCCCTTGCAAGTTGTACCTTTGCGAAATCCTAAGTGTGGCTTAGCATTTCAGTACAATTTCCTTACTTGAGCCCGACGAGCTACCAACTGCTCCACCCCGCAATATATTTTATGTAAATAACTTTCTTAACAACCGTTTTCTCTACGGGAGTGCATAGATAAAGGTTTTAAATTTTATATACAAATAAAATTAGGAATTTATTAAGGGGAAGTTGAAAGATGTGTTTTAGTGTTGTAGTGCTGAGGTAAAGTAGCTATCCTTTGAACACGAACTACCGCACTATAACACCATAACACTAAAACACTTTCCAATCCTTAGAACACTAGAATACATTTTCTTATTTTTGCCGCACACTTAATCAAAACTCATTTGAATATCCCGGAAAATCATAAATCAGGATTTGTATCCATCATTGGCAAGCCCAATGCCGGCAAGTCCACCCTACTAAATCGTATTCTGGGTCGAAAGCTGAGCATTACTACTGCTAAGGCTCAGACGACCCGGCACCGTATTTTCGGGATTGATAGCGGCGAAGATTACCAGGTAGTATATTCAGATACGCCTGGATTGATTCGACCTAAATATGCCCTTCAGCAACGCATGATGGGTTTTGTAGGCAATGCCCTCGAAGATGCCGATCTGATTATTCTCCTGATTGCGGTAGATGAAAGTTTCCCGGAAGAGGACCTGATCAAACTGGCAGAGAAAACTGAAATCCCCAAAATGCTGGTGCTGAACAAAGTGGATGCAGTGAAGCAGGATGTAGCTTTTGCACGTATGCAGGAATTGGCGGCTAAAGTTAAATTTGAAGAAGCCGTCCCGGTTTCAGCCCTGAATGGGATGAATGTAGATTTACTAAAATCCCTGATTATAAAATACCTTCCGAAAGGCCCTCCCTTTTTTGATAAAGATCAGGTGTCGGATAGACCCGAAAGGTTCTTCGTCGCAGAGATGATCCGAGAGAAGTTGTTTGAAAGGCTCAAGGATGAAATTCCATATAGCACAGAAGTAGTTATAGAAGAGTTTGAAGAAGAAGATAATCTAACGCGTATCCATGCAACCATCCATGTCGAAAGGAAAACCCAGAAAGGAATTGTCATAGGCAAAGGGGGAAGTATGCTGAAACTGATTGGATCACTTGCCAGAAAGGATATTGAAAAATTTCTGGGACAAAAGGTTTTTCTCAAACTCTACGTTAAAGTATCCTCAGGCTGGAAAAACAGCGATTTCCATCTGGGAGATTTTGGCTATTAAGCATAGTCTCATTTTTGTTGGGGAATAATTTTCGATTGCCTTCTGTCTAAACGGCACATACACAACAATCGAAACAAATGAAAAGACTTCTCCCTATAATCCTTTTATTAAGCATCACCTCTCTGGCTTTTGCTCAGGCACCGACCTTGAGAGGGACAGTTATAAATGCCTCTGATCAGCCCGTTTTAGGGGCCAAGGTTTTACTCAAAAGTGCTGAGCATGAAGAAGGGGTATTGACCGATGAAAAAGGAAGTTTCCGCTTTGTCACTACGCCTTCCGGCAGTTATACCCTGAGCATAGAAATGTTTGGTTCAGTCGAGCATAGCCAGCAAGTGGAAATCACGCCCGTTCCCCAAAAGCTCCCTCCCATCAAGCTGACCAAAAGCTACAATATGGATGAGGTGGCTATTGAACGTGACGTAACCCCGGCTATCCAAAAAGGAGATACCACCGAATTCAATGCAGGAGCTTTCAAAACCAATCCGGATGCAACTGCAGAAGATTTGGTTACCAAGATGCCAGGCGTTACCCTGGAAAATGGGCAGGTGAAGGCACAGGGAGAAAATGTTCAGCAAGTACTGGTAGATGGGCGGGTCTTTTTTGGCAATGATCCCTCAGCTGCTTTGAAAAACTTGCCGGCAGAGATCGTAGATAAAATCCAGGTTTTTGACCAACAAAGTGATCAATCACAATTTACCGGTATAGACGACGGACAGACCACCAAGACCATCAATATTGTTACCCGTATTAATATGCGTAATGGGGAGTTCGGTCGATTCTACGGCGGCTACGGAGATCAGGAACGTTATAAGGCGGGAGGAAACTACAATATGTTCAATACGGACCAACGCCTAAGTATCCTCGGACAAAGCAATAATATCAATCAACAGAATTTCGCCTCAGAAGATTTATTAGGAATCACCAGTGCATCAGGAGGTAGAGGAAGAAGAGGCGGTGGAAGAGGAGGTCGCGGTGGCGGAAGTCGAGGCGGAGGTTTTGGAGGAGGAAGTGCCGGTGATTTTCTGGTGGGACAGCAAAACGGAATTTCCAATACCACTGCTGTAGGTCTCAATTATAGCGATGAGATCGGCAAAAAGCTCAAAATCAGCGGAAGCTATTTTTTCAATCAGGCAGACAATACTTCTGATCAGTTACTTTCCCAATTGTATATCCTCGATCAGGATTCAGGTCAGGTATATAGAGAAGATTCGGACACGGAAAGCACCAACATCAATCACCGCTTCAATGCACGAATTGATTATAAATTTAATGACAGAACCTCTCTCTTGATTCGTCCCAGATTTACCTTTCAACTCAATGATGGAAGTGAAAACACCCTGGGAAGCACCAGTTTGGAAGATAATCTCTTGAATCAATCCTTTACAGATTTTTCCTCAGACCTTAAGGCTTTGGATGTAAACAGCTTTATTCTCTTTCGACACCGCTTTGAGAAAAGAGGTAGAACTCTTTCAGTCATGGCCCGAACCGGTTATAAAAGCAGCGAAGGAGATAATAATCTATTTTCAGGACTGAACTATTTCACCGAACCGGTTTCCCTGGATACCGTTGATCAGGTATCCAGTCTCAACTCAAACAATTGGAACATTTCTGCCAATGTAACTTATACAGAACCTATCGGTCGAATCGGCATGTTTCAGTTCCGTTATGCCTATTCTCCTCAATGGAATGATTCGGAAACCCTGACCAATAATTATAGCGAAAGCACAAATTCCTATAGCCGATTGGATTCACTTTTGTCCAATACTTTCACCAATACCTATACAGCACATGAAGCAGGACCAGGCATCATGCTACGTAAGGGTCGGGATTTTATGATCAATGGTCGGGTGAATGCTCAATATGCTATTCTGGACAATCAACAGGTATTTCCTTTCCCCACAGATATAGACAAGAACTTCTTTAGTGTATTGCCTTCTATTTTTATGCGCTATAGACTTTCTCAGCAAAAACAGTTGCGGTTTATTTATCGGGCCTCCACCAATCCTCCTTCCATGAATCAATTGCAGGAGGTACTGGACAATAGCAATCCTTTGCAGTTGAGTATAGGAAATCCGGACCTGAAGCAGACCTATTCTCATATGCTGATGTTCCGCTACAATTCGACCAATACGGCTAAAGGATCAGTCTTTTATTTTATGGTGAATGGAAATATGGCGCAAAATTATATTGGGAATAGCACCTTTATTCCCAATAGAAATACCACCATAAGCGGAATCGAAATTCAAAGAGGAAGTCAATTGACTATACCTGTCAATCTGGATGGAAACTATAGTGTCCGAAGCTTTCTGACCTATGGCAAACCCGTCCCTTTTCTCAAATCAAATTTGAATATTAATCTTTCCGGAGATTATTCCAGAATACCTAGCTTAATCAATGATGCGCTCAATGAAACCCGTAACACCAATCTGGGAGTAGGGCTTGTGCTGGCAAGTAATTTCAGCGAGAATGTTGACTTTACCATTTCCAGCCGAAGCAGTGTAAACAATGCCATCAATTCCATACAGGAAACACAAAACAATCGGTATTTTAACCAAAATAGCATGGCCAAGCTGAATTTGATATTTGGAGGCGGTTTTGTGTTCAGAAGTCAATTAAATCACCAACTCTACAGAGGCTTGAGTGATGATTTCGATCAGGATTATTGGTTGTGGGGAGGAAGTATCGGGAGAAAGTTCTTAAAGAATAATAGAGGAGAATTGATGCTCAATGTATTTGATCTCCTTAGACAGAACATCAGTGTGCAGCGAACTGTCAATGATTTCTATATTGAAGATTTATCAACCATCGTTTTGCAACGCTATGTGATGCTAACTTTCACCTATAATATGCGAAAGTTTAAAGAAGGCGAAGTAAAGCAGGAAGAAAGAAGAAGGTCCAGATTTTAAGCAATTCTCTGCACCTGGATCATGTATTTCGCAGGAGTTGATTGATAGCAACTGCAGTTTCGATAAAATCAAGGGGGATTTGTTCCATCATTCCCAGTACACTCATAATGTTATTCCTGTCAGGCGATTGTTATCGCCTGCAGCATAGATAAAAAGCCAGCTTTAATTAGCTGGCCTTTTTATTTCAAATTCTATGATTTCACCTTCGACCTCCATCTCTTCAAATCCCAGGGCTTCTAATAAAGCTTCTCCGATCAGATCATCTTCTGAAATGAAGGCTTTGATTTTTTCTATTTCCTTCTGTTCCCAATGGGTCCAGATGTAGGTGAGACAATTTTCTATCAAGGGAAGCAGTTCCTCTCTTGATGAATATTCGGGAACAATATTGAATGCCATTTGGACAAATGCCCCTTCTCCATAATTCCCCATAAATCTGATTTCTCCCTGAACCTCATTTTTAGAATCAAAAAGGCACCAGATAAGATCAAATTCCTCTGGATTCTCCGAAAAATGATCGGCCCTTAATTGAAAACCAGTCGCTTCAAAATCCGGAATAGGGTCTACAAAGTCCGGAGCTCCTAATACATAGCGAGGATTTCCTTTGATCTTTTTGTCCATCCACTGGATCAACAGACCAAAAATGAGAAAAACAGAACAAAGGCTAAGGGCTAAAATAATTTCCTCTTCATAATTGCCTGCTATTCCGGCAGCATAGGCAAAAGCAGGTACAGACAAGAGTATGAAGAGGAAATATTTCATTTCAATTTATTTTAATCCCAGGACATCTACGCCCTGTTCAAATACAATGTCGACCGGAATTCCCGCATCTCCAAGGCGATCCAAATCCGCTTGTAACTGACTTCCAATAACGCCTTTTTCATCCAGTAGGTTACTCACACCTTCTTTATCTCCATCTCCTTGTAGTTTCAGAATAAGGGTAGAAAGAGCATTCATAGCTTCTCTCATTTTTTCCATATCTACCGAATAGGTTCCACTTGCCTCATCTCTATTGAAAGCGCCCATTTCTTTGAAGAAATTGAAGCGGACCATATTGGCTTTTCCATGTGCACTACTGGCACCAAATCTTACCGAGCGAAAGATTCCTGCTAAAAAAGTTACGTAATTATCTTCTAAAACGCCTTCATCAATCTCCCCTTTCTCAAATAATTGGGTAACCATATACAGCCCCAGAATATCCGCTTTCCCTTCTTCTAAAGCAGAAGCTGTAGCTCCCAGGGCCTTACGAACTGTTCCTTTCCCATTGATGGTATTTTTAATCCCTAATCCATGTGCTACCTCATGAAACATAGTATTCCCAAAAAAGGCATCAAAGGTAATATGCTTTCTTTGGTCCTCAGCAATCAACATATCTGAAATAGGAACAAGGATCTGGTCAAATTTTGCGCGCATCGCATTTTTCAACTGAGAACGACGAGTTCCTTTGCTGATTTGAATTTCCTCATCATTGGGAAGGTTAACGGCAATGGTCTTGCTTCCTGAATTGCAATCACCGGCATAGTACACCACATCATAGGCATTCAATTGAGCATTGCTTCCCGGTTTCTCGGCTTTATATTTATCCTCTCCCGGCAGCCCCTCCTGAAGTTCCTGCATAAATGCAGCATACTTCTCCAGCCTTTTGGACCATTCTTTATCCTTTACCAAAATATAGGCCTCATGAGCTGCTTTAGCTCCATTCAATTGATCTTCGTAATTCTCAATAGGGCCAACAATAAAATCGATACTATTTCCTTCCAAATCCATCCAGGCAATATCGCTTGCTGTATAATCATCATTGAGAAGAGCATCTGCTCTCAGATTCAGGTATTTTTTGAAGGATTCATTATCGGCAAGTTCAGCGGCTTTTCTCAACAATTCACTAGCTCTTGAGACTTCTTCTTTAAAAGCCACATGATAGGGAACAGTAATCAGTTCCCCGGCCTCATCTCTTCTGATCAGGGTATAAAGGCTGGATTTATCCTCTGCCTCCATGGCCTTAAATTCTTCTTCACTCATATCCAGAGGATAGAAACCAGCACCTTTGGGCTTCTCCCCTATTCCTGCTATAAAAGCTTCATTATTGTTGAGGCGATCCCAGGGTCCGTAATTGATTTTGATAAAAGCTTTTTCTGCTTCACTCAAAGTTGCATTATCCACTCTTAACTCTTGCGGATAGGCTTCCTGATAGAAAAGGTCATCCATGATTTTGGCGACCTCAATCAAAATGGGAATTACCTTTTTATCCGATTCACTCAATTGATCCATGTCCGTCGTCAGTTTGACCGGAGCATAAATTTTAAGCCTTTCTTCGGCTATGGAAGTTGTACTTTCTTCCTTCATTTCTTCTTTTTTCTCTTCACAGGCAAACAGCAGGATACAGCTCGCCAGCAAAAAGATTGTATAAAATTGTTTAGGCATAGATGTTATAATTTGGTTCATCTCCCAAAGTACAAGCTTTTAAATTATTCCTCAATACGGACTTATAAAATATTGTTAAATTCTGCTTTTCTGATACCTTTCCGTACTTATTTCCGTCTTAATACTATGAAGAAGCCATTTCTATTGATTTTCCTCCTTTCCATCCTCGGCGCTAGCAGCCTTAAATCCCAGCAATATGAAGCCCAGAATCAGGAAGGAGAGTTTTTGATTGATGGACTCCAGGAGAACTGGCCGGTTTTACAGATGGCAGAGGACAGTATATATGCCCTGGCTTTTTCGCATGGGCAGGGAAAACTTTATGTCTGTCTGGAGGTCTATGATTTGAAATGGCAGAGTCATATTCTGCTGACAGGAATGACCCTTTGGATAGATGAAAAAGGCAAGAAAAAGAAGAACAAAGGCATTCACTATCCAACCGGATATAAGCAAAGAGAGATTTTAAGTGATCCTATGCGATTCAGAGAAGTACTGGAAGCTGTTCAGGATCAAAAAAATGAGATCGCGGAGAAGCTAGTCAGTATGGAATTGCTCAATTTCTATGGCAAAGACAGCAGGACCTGGGGAAAGACCAATAATCCGGATGCCATCAATGTCAAATTGGTTTTTGATGAGGCTGGGAGTATGATATATGAGGCTGCTATACCCCTGGAGGCAGTATTTTCCGAAAAAGAAGTTTATGCCGATCAAAATAGTAAAGGCTTCAGTATAGGTTGGGAAACGGGAGAATTGGGTCGTCCGGAGCTTAGGGGCGATGATGCAGTAGGGCTAAGTGGTAGCAATCCCGCTAATCCTGTGAAATTCAATTCAGAATGGGACAGAAATTTCCAAAAAGAGCTAAACAATTACCGTCAATATGCCGTGCCGGAGAAATTCTGGATCAAGCGAATGAAATTGATAAATTTTCAAATTGAATAGGCATTGAAAGCAGCTAAAGCGACAAAAAGTCCTAATTAATCAGCTTTATTTAACATAAAGGCATTTAGATCGTATTATTGTCGGGTATTTGTCGCTAATATCCTTTACATCCTGAAAAAATGGCAGTAATTTGCCTTAAGGAATTGGATTTGTACAATACCGCATAAAGAAGAGAACAATTTCCCAAAAATAGGATTATATAATAAAGCTCGACGAACCGGAGCAGATATGATATAAGAATGACCAGATAGAGTCAATATGAGCGAAAATCAGAATAATTCCGATAATAATAATTATCCAAACAAAGCACCGAAACCCAATAATAACATTTATTGGATCTATGTGGCTGTACTAGGGTTTCTTGTAATTGGGACCCTCTTGATCAATGGTACAGGTGCTAGTGGAGAAATAGATAACAGAGAGTTTAGAAAATTTGCCGAAGATGGGTATATCGAAGAACTCCAGATTATTAATGAAAAACAGGTCCATATTTTCCTGACGAAAGATGCAGTCGAACGACTGAAAAGCGAACGTCAGGAATACAAAGGACTTAATAGCAGAGGACCTCATTTCTTCATGAGTCGTCCGGATAAAGAAACCTTCTCCAAAGAAATAGCCCAATACGATCTTAAAGCCAAATATCAGGAACGTACCGACTGGACTAGTGTGATTAACTTCCTTATTCCTATTGGTATCATTGTAGCCCTGTATTTTTTCTTTATGCGCCGTGTGGGAGCTGGTGGAGCTGGTGGCCAAATCTTTAACATTGGAAAAAGTAGAGCTAGTCTTTACGACAAAGAAAATAAAGTAAACGTTACCTTCGATGATGTTGCGGGACTGGAAGAGGCGAAAGAAGAAGTACAGGAGGTAGTAGAATTTCTCAAAAATCCTCAGAAGTTTACCAAACTGGGCGGTCATATTCCCAAAGGTGTTTTATTGGTAGGCCCTCCCGGAACAGGTAAAACTTTGTTGGCGAAAGCCGTTGCCGGAGAAGCAAAAGTACCTTTCTTCTCATTGAGTGGATCTGACTTTGTAGAGATGTTTGTGGGAGTAGGAGCTGCAAGGGTAAGAGATTTGTTTAAGCAGGCGAAAGAGAAAGCCCCTTGTATCATATTCATTGATGAGATTGATGCAGTAGGCCGAAGCAGAGGGAGAATGAATGTTACAGGAGGAAATGATGAACGCGAAAATACCCTCAACCAGTTGCTGGTAGAAATGGATGGATTTGGGAGTGATACTGGAGTTATCCTGATGGCTGCTACCAACAGACCTGATGTATTGGACCCAGCCTTGCTAAGAGCCGGTCGTTTCGATCGTCAGATTGGAGTGGATCGTCCGGATATCAAAGGTCGTGAAGCCATCTTCAATGTTCACCTGAAGAAACTGACCCTCGCAGATAGCGTGGATTCTCATAAATTAGCCTCACAGACTCCCGGTTTTGTAGGAGCAGACATTATGAATGTTTGTAATGAAGCTGCCCTGATTGCTGCGAGAAAGAATAAGAAAGCGGTTGAAATGGACGACTTCCAGGATGCGGTTGACCGTGTGATCGGAGGTTTGGAGAAAAAGAATAAAATCATTTCTCCCCGTGAAAAAAGAATCGTTGCTTACCACGAAGCAGGTCATGCCGTTACTGCCTGGCACCTGGAGCATGCTTCACCGCTGGTGAAAGTATCTATTGTTCCACGTGGCTTGGCTGCTCTGGGCTATGCTCAGTACCTTCCCAAAGAACAATACTTGTATACCTACAATCAACTCGTTGATTTCATGTGTACGGCTCTCGGCGGAAGAGCTGCTGAAGAAATTGTTTTCGGAGAAGTTTCTACCGGAGCTCAAAATGATCTGGAGCGGATTACCGACAGCGCTTATGCTATCGTTACTCGCTATGGAATGAACTCCAAAGTAGGACAGGTATCATTCAAAGACAGCGCTGAGTACAACTTCACCAAGCCCTATTCTGAAGCTACTTCTCGTATCATCGATGAAGAAGTGAAAAAGATTATTGATAAGGCTTATAAAGAAACCATCGCACTGCTCAACAAAAAGCGGAGTGATCTGGAAGCCATCGCTCAAGAGCTTTTGGCGAAAGAGGTGATTTTTAAAGAAGATGTAGTTCGTTTGATTGGGAAAAGGCCTTTTGAAGATGAAGAAGATTACTTCAGTTCAGATACCGATGCCCTCAAAGATGCTACCAGCAATGCTGCGGTACTCGAAGAGCAAGACAACTCGTCTGACGACAATTCAGAAGTAGAAGTAGGATAAGCTAAGTTGCCTTGGCACCGATTAGGGATCACATCTATTTTGCTTCAGATTTGCACCTGGGTGCTCCTGATCAAGCCAGGAGCCTCGTCCGAGAAAAACATTTCGTAAAATGGCTGGAAAGTATCAAGGATAAAGCTGCTGAGCTTTACCTGCTGGGAGATGTATTTGACTTTTGGTTTGAATACAAAAAAGCAGTTCCCAAAGGTTTTGTGCGGGTCCTGGGGAAATTGGCAGAATTTTCTGATGCAGGAATCAAGCTCCACATTTTTAGCGGGAATCACGACCTTTGGTACAAAGACTATCTGGAGAAAGAAATTGGAGCCAGGATTTATAATAAGCCGCTGGAAAAAGAGTATTACGGCAAAAAATATTACATGGCTCATGGGGATGGCCTAGGTCCAGGAGACCATGGCTACAAAATGATGAAGAAAGTTTTTACGAATCCTTTGAGTAAATGGCTTTTTTCCCGACTCCATCCCAATTTTGGTATTGGCCTCGCACAGTTCACCTCCAGCCAGGGAGGGGATCACAATTATGATAATCTTAGCGGTCATGAAGTTGAGCTTTTAGGAGAGAAAGAATTCCTATTCGCCCATACCCGAGAACTCTTGAAAAGCCGTCCAGAGCTCGATATTTTTATCTATGGCCATCGTCATGCCTTGATAGATCAGGAGCTCGAAGAGAATAAACGTATCGTGATTCTGGGAGATTGGATCCAATATTTCTCCTATTTTTGCGTACATCCGAAGGGGGAACACCTGGATGTTTTCCCGATGAAACAATAGCCGCTGCATGTCTAAGACCTTATGTGTATTTCTGCTCAGCTTTTTCCTTGGTCTTTCTGGGGGATATGCTCAGTGGGATAAATTGGGTCAAAAAGAAGCTGCCTTTCATGTTATAACTGATATTCCAAATGCCAGTCAGATAGAAGTTGATGCAGAAGGCAACATCTTTTTATTGGATAGCCGAAAGGGATTTCTGTATAAATATCTAAAATCTACGCACTACGATTCTTCAATCGTTGTGGGAGGCATCAGTACCCGGGATGATGGTTTTCTTCATCCCAAAAAACTCGCGGTAAAAAATCGACAAGACTTTTATTTGCTGGATGATCTGGGGAGAAAAATCGTTTTACTGGATAAAGAACTCAAAGTTGTAGAGTCCAGCGACTTTTATGCGATAAGTAGCAGCGGTAGCATCGATATTCCGGATGAATTTGAACCCTATAGTTTTGACATTAGTTCAGCAGGGGAAACCTTTGTTTTGAATAAATTCAATAACAAGGTCTACAAGATCAATACTTTTGGGAAGATCGAATCCGTCTTTGGAGGCCTGGATTATGGGAGGGGTTCGCTCTACGAGCCGGAGGATATACAACTAAGCCCTCAAAATCGAGTTTACATAGGAGATGTCGAAAACCAGCGCATTAGTGTTTTTGATATGTTTGGGGTCTATCTGAAAGACGAAGAGCTACCAGAAGAGTTTAATTGGGAAAAGTTTCACATCCATGAATCTCTTCTCATTCTTTGGAATAAGTCAGAACTTGCCATCATCAACTCCCTTTCCCGCGAAAAAAAACAATATCGGCCTACCCATAAATTTAGCCTTCGCGATCTGTATATCGGAAGAGAATTTATTTATTTGTTGTCGGAAAATGAGGTACATTTGTACCCGATTAAGGAATGACCTGCCATGTTAGATAAGTTAGAACAGATTAGCCAAAGATTCGAAGAGGTTAAACAAGAGATCATCGATCCGGAAGTAATGAAAGATATGAGGCGCTATAAAGCCCTCAACATTGAGTATAAGCAACTGGATGAGATCGTAAAAAAAACCAATGAGTACAAAGATGTCCTGAGTAATATTGATAACTCGAAGGAGATCATGAGTACAGAGTCTGATCCTGAGCTGAAAGAGATGGCTAAGGAGGAATTGAGTGAATTGGAAGAGAGGAAAGGAACCATAGAAGAAGAACTCAAAATTCTCCTCATTCCCAAAGACCCCAATGATTCTAAAAATGTTGTCCTCGAGATCAGTGCTGGTACAGGAGGAGATGAAGCGGCCTTATTTGCTGGTGATTTATTCCGTATGTACCAAAGGTTCTGCGACAGGTCGAAGTTGAGATTTGAAGTTGAAAGCATGACAGAAGGCTCACAAGGCGGCATTAAGGAAGCCGTAGCCAATGTCAGCGGAGCTGATGCCTATGGGATCATGAAATTTGAAGCAGGCGTACATCGGGTCCAGCGCGTTCCTAAAACTGAATCTCAGGGTCGTGTGCATACCTCTGCAGCAACTGTCGCGATCATGCCAGAGGTCGAAGAATTCGACCTTGAGCTTAAGGATAGTGATATCATCAAAGAATACACCAATGCCTCTGGTCCTGGTGGACAGTCCGTAAACACCACTTACTCTGCAGTTAAACTCACCCACACCCCTACTGGGATCAGGGTTTCAATGCAGGATGGGAAATCCCAGATAAAAAACCTGGAGAAAGCCATGAAAATTCTTCGGGCAAGGGTTTACAAACTGGAAATGGATAAAAGAAAGGCTGAAGAAGACAGCCTTCGCAGGTCTATGGTAGGTAGTGGGGATCGTAGTGAAAAGATCCGTACCTACAATTTCCCACAGGGAAGGGTAACCGATCACCGGATTGGACTTACCCTTTACAATTTATCCGCCATTCTCGATGGGGAAATCAATGAGATCATTGAAGCCTTGAGAATCGCTGAAAATGCTGAAAAGTTGAAAGCGGGATCTGAATAGGTCCTATTCTTCCTTCGTTATTTTTTGTTCCTTTTTCCTAACTGCCCGGTAGATAATCATAAAAAATCCCCAGGCAGCAAAGGTGGATATAGCTGCCATCCAAATAGGAAATTCCAGTGCAAAACTTATCGCATAGCCTGAAATGATAGGCGGAACTGCCTGTGCAAGGGATTGCATGGATTGTTGCATGCCTAAAGTTTCTCCCTGCTTATCAGCACTCACACTATTGGAAATGATCGCTGAAAGGTTCGGTGAAGCCAATCCCTGAGATAAGGCTACACCAGGAATAACCATATATAATCCTAAACTGGTATCGGGTATCAGGAGTATAATGAAAGCGAAAACCAGCAGAAGCATAGACACTACGGTTACCTGAGCCGGACTAAATCTTTTGGAAAGAAAGCGAACCAGAATACCCTGAGTCAGGGCTATATTTATCCCAATGAATCCAAACAAGAGGCCTATATCTGATTGATTATAGGTAAACTTCTTGATTAGGAAGACCTGAAAGAATTGGGTAAAGAAGGCAAAGCCAAAGGTAAAAAGGAAGACTACCAGAAAGATGTTTCTCAGTTGTGGATGCTTAAATGCTTTGGCAGAATTTTGAAAACCTGCGAGCAGAGAAACCCTGGCTTCCTTATTGGGTTCAGCCAGCGTTTCCGGGAAATTGAACCATACCAGAATCAGATTTATACAGACTAATAAAGCCGCAAAGAAAAAGGGTGTTACAAAGCTAAACCAACTTACAATTTCAGGATCTGCCAATAAACCGCCCAACACAGGTCCGATAATAAAGCCCAGACCAAATGCAATCCCCACTACCCCAAAGTTCCGCGCCTTCTCTTCATGATTGCTCACATCAGCTATTGCGGAGAAAATGACAGAAATATTTCCAGCAGCAATCCCGGACATAGCTCTACCCAGAAATAGCAGGGTCAATTGATTATAAATAACACCGGAAGCAAATATCAGGTAACCAAAAAAGGTCACAAACAAGCTAAAAAACAATACAGGTTTTCGCCCATATTTATCGGAAAGAGATCCCAGAAAAGGAGAAGAAATAAATTGACAGACAGAAAAAACAGCTATCAAAAAACCCATGATTCGGGTTCGAAATTCATAGCTATATTCGGGACCCAGGAGATCATTCGAGTCTATAAGAAGAGGCGCGAGTATAGGAATAATCAGGGTAACCCCCAATAGATCGAGAAATACGGTAAAAAAAATGGTGAGTATCGAATTCTTCCCACCCTGTGTTCCTGTGGTCATATAATCCCTATAGTATTAGCCTACCAAGCGCATACAAAGATTGCTAAACATATTAAATTATTGAAATATTTAGTGGACAAAAATATCAAGCTTTAACAAGACGCAAGTGTTGTTTAAATTTTGTATTTCTGATAAAGAGATTATACATACCTGAACTCAGTCTGGATGTCTGTAGTTGAAAGCTGTTATTTCCGGCTATACCGTCGATTTTTCCGGCTTTTAGCAAGCGTCCACTCATATCTATAAGTTGATAACTAATGCTTCCTGCCTCGGCCAGCTTAAGTTCAACATTCAGCAAGTCAATAAATGGATTTGGGCCATAAGATAGTACCTCAAAGGACGGATTCGCCTCCCTTAAAAGAGTTGAAGTACTAAACAAGACACCGACACTATCTATATCCTCCTGAGAATCATTCCCATAGTATTTTACCCGATAAAGCAGAGGTCCAGCTTCGGCAGTCTCATCCTGATATGAAAAAAGGATTTGTCCTTCCTGATAGCTTTGTGTCTCAATGGGCAAAAGATCTATGATATCAAAGTTCACAGAATCGAGTGAACGTTCAATTTCGAAGTAGCCGCCTTCTTTCAAACAATCTACAAACCAACTCAAGTGGACATAATCATCTGTTCGCTCAGCTGCTAGTTCACTTATGCCAGCGTAACTAGCTTGTTTGCCGGAAGAGGCATCAAAGAAAAGTGACAAATTATCGAGGTGGTCAAGTCCATTGGCAGGACAGCTTTGATCGATCTGGTTTCCCCAATAAAAATATCCGCTACGGTCAAAGGTTCCATAGCCATCACAAAGTCCAGCTTCTCCCGAGTTTACGCCTACAGTAGCTGGACTCCCTCCAAAGCCCTCTATTCCACCGGATGCTTTTCCTCCGGTCCACTGCATATCTCCATAGGTAAAGATCACATTAGTACCAAAAGGAAGAATGGTATTCCCGATTTTCCTGAGCTCTCCGTCCGTAAGAATAAGTTGAAAGCTATTTTTTTTCTCACAAGGTCTCTCACATCCAAAATAAGCAACCTCCTGCCAATTGATGATCAGATAGTTTTCATTCTCTGCCAGATAAAAATTTATTCTACCGCCTTTACTTAAATCAATATCACTAAAAAAGGGAGCTATCATTCGGGGACCCTTTAGGCAAAATGCCTGGGGGACATAGTCCACATGGTCCTCTTCAAAGCTGACGTTTCCATTAGAGTTTATGTACAGACTCTGGTACTCCTTTCCATAAAAATCGAAACTAAAATTCAAGTTGATTTTCTGAGAACAATCATCGCAGATATCATTGCCGGAAAAATTTGAGTAGCGAACAGATTCCCCCACTATATTTTCAGTAGAATTTATCCAACTATCGGCTTTCTCCTCTTTTGCCGGACAATCTCCCGGACAGTTATCAGGGTTTTCTCCAGGCTCACAGATCGCATTTCCACAGACCGCACTTCTCCCATCTATGCTAAAATTGTCTATGCCCATTCCCCAACCCCATACACCCTCATCATCATAGCTAAAACGAAATCTATTTGCCGTTCCAATCAATTCAGAAATATCAATAATTACCTTCCCTTCCAGATCCTCTTCTCTTTCAAAAAGGAGTATCCAGTTTCCCCTGCTGTACATTTCCAGCTGCATTTTACCATGCTTGTCAAATTCCTGGAAATTGAGGTCAAAGGAAAGCTCTGCTTCAGAACGATAGGCAGACAAGTCAAACTCTTCCGTAGTAAAGGAGGCTTCCCCTACTTCATCAGCTTCCTGATCATTGATATATATCCACTGATTTTCACCAGGGTTTCTGAAGTTCCCAAATCCTCCAAGGCCAAATTCCCATTTCGCTCCCTCACTGCCACTTTCAAAGCTCCAGTTTTCAGGGAATCCCTGTTCAAATTCTTCCAGATATATTGATTCCAGGCCAGAAGGACATTGAGCCCAGCTGTGATTCAGGATTAGAAGAAGGGAGAAAAGAAGAAGTAAATTTCTACTCATAGAACCCTTATTCCAGTATGTTTTTATTTAGTTTATGCGTCTGCTTTTCCAGCAACTCAACTTTTTCTTCGACTTCCAATCTCCACTCGGCATCCTTGAAGGATTTCAAACTCAGTTTAGATTTGTAGTCTTTCAAGGAGTGATAGAGATCTATTGCTTTTTTGACTCTTTTATATTCCGCAGAACTATCTGAAACCTTTGCCCGGACAAGGCTGTCTCGTTTTTGCAGCAATTTCCCAATCTCTTTGCTATATGTATCCTTACTATTTGAGCTTTTTTTCTCCTCTATTCGCACATGCGAAGGCCATTCATAATCGACCTTTCCCGGATAAACTTTTATCATAAGTAGTGCAGAGAGAATTATACCGAGCGAGCTGGCAATTACTTTAAATCCGTAACGGTAGCGTTGCTGCTGGACGTTTTCATTTTTCATGGAGCTCATATGGATCTGCTATAAGGATCATATTTGGAACTCCAATCTACTTCAATAAGTAGAAATTTCTATTTCAGAAAACACCTATATATTACAGCTCGGGGAACATTAATCAGTGGGGAAATTCATCAGGGTTTATAGCCTGCTTTCCGGAAGATTCCTTCATAATCTGTCTTCTCACAAAGTTCTGCCAGGCTCATTTCCGGATTGTTTTTCATATAACTATCTACGATTCTCCAACCCATATACTCGCCAATGCGGGGAGCAGATTCATCCGAAAGCTCAGTAGTGTAAGGTTTGTCGGCCAGAAAATTGCGTTGAAATTTAAAATCAGAATCAAAGAGTTTATCCAGAAGAAAGCTGTAGTTTTCTTCTTCGAACAAACGCGCCCAATCCATCTGCTGACGGTTATAGTAAAGGAGTAAAGAGTCGGGCGTATAAGGAAGTAGTTGGTGGATGAAATATTGTTTTATTCCAGCATGCACCATTCCATCGAGAAGCGAACGTTTAGTAGCTGGATTTCTGGGAGCGACAAACTCATCTGCGATGGCTTTTGCAACCACTACATCCATATGCTCCAGGTTGAATCTCCTCCTTTGATAGGCATATATATTTTCGGGATAATAGGGAAAATCCTTTCCGAGAAAGTAATGCAAGCCCAGACTATAATATCCAGGTACAGAAACCAATTGATCAGCTCCTCTTAAATCAGAACCGGGCATATACCCATTTGCATGGGTTCTGATTGCGGGAATCTGTGTATCCGGAAAATACTTTTTCAGTCTTTTTATGGGAGCTGAAATAGGATCAAGCAAAACCATATCAGCCGGGAATACCTCCTGGATTTCCTCTAGCAAATCATACATAATTGAATCAGAAAGAAAGTCCTTCAACTGGCTACCAATAAGGCTGTCTGTTTTTTCTACAGGAACCCCAGCTCGTTCCATATCGGCCGCAGTCATGCCCAGATATTGACGGAAAAAGTCTTTATCCTCTTCGAAAAACTTATTTAGAAATTCTTCGGCTTCAATACTCTCATTTTCCTGTAAAAATTGGGCAGCCTGATACATTTGCTGATCCAGGCGTTTAAAATCCATCTTGAGTTTAATGCTGGCGATATCGGCATCTTTTTCTTCCTCACAAGCAGTTGTCAAAAAGAAGAAACTGCTCAACAAACAGAGGATTGCAATATTAAATTTTGTCATTTGGGGTGACTTTTGTCTCATTTTCTAATCGCAAGCATAGGCAATAAAGAGGAATTATCCTCGTCAATTACGCTATTTTCTATCCTTATAAGGGGATATTGCCTGCTAGGATTTTCAAGCTTTTACGGTTAGTTTTGATGCCGTGAAATAATCACCAAAAGAAATTTTATCCAAAACATGAAACGTACGCTTTTACTTCTCATGATCTTAGGGAGTTATGCTGCAAGCTTTGCACAGCAAGGATTTAGCTTAGGCCTTAGATTTAGCCCCATTTTTTCCTTTGCATCTATTACAGATGAAAATGGAAATACCCCCGCTGGTCTTGAGACCTCTACGGTCGTGGGACTTTCATATGGACTCAATACTCATTATGGAATCACTGACAACTACGGTATCAAAAGTGGGGTTCATATTGTGCGCAAAGGATTTAAACGTGAAGATATGGTAGATGGGGTAATGGCTACTCAGGATGTAAGCGTTACTACCGTTGAGATTCCTCTGGCACTGAAAGGACGTTCCAATGAATTGGGAAATGGCCTTTTTATCAATGGTCAATTTGGTCTTTCTGCCGATATTCGCGCAGGATATAAAAATGAATTTAGTGGAGTCAATCCTTTTCCGGATGGAACGGTTGACAGTGGGGTAAGTAAGAATACCAAATACATCAATCCACTTGCTTTTACCTTTATATTTGGAATAGGAGGTGAAAAAATTATAGACCGGGTAGGTACCATCAATTTTGGAATTATCTATCATCAGGGCCTCACCAATGTCAATAATAGAGACAATTTCATGAATGATGAAATCATCAAGATTCGATACATTTCATTGGATCTGGGATACTTCTTCTAAGAAATATAAGCCATATTTTTCGGGCGGACATGCAAAAAGCATCGTCCGCCCGAACTTTTTTGTATAAAATATTATACAATGTTTGCTTTTTGATACAATTTGAAATATAATTGTACTCATAACAATACAACCCTTATGGCCAAAATATTAATCATAGACGACGAGGAAGGAATCCGAATGACCTTGCAGGAGATCCTCGAATATGAAGATTATAAGATTGACACAGCAGCTGATGGAGAAGAAGGACTAGCTAAGATTCTGAAAAACAGTTATGATGCGGTTATCTGTGATATCAAGATGCCCAATATGAATGGAATGGAAGTCCTTGAGAAGAGTATGGAATCAAAAGGCGATGTGCCTTTTATCATGATCTCCGGTCATGGAGATATAGAAACAGCGGTAGATGCCACTAAAAAGGGAGCCTATGACTTCCTGGAAAAACCGCCAGACCTCAATCGTCTATTACTCACTGTAAGAAATGCCCTCGACAAATCTGAGTTGGTTGTTGAAACCAAAAAATTAAGAAGAAAAGTAACGAAAGTAAGGGATATCATAGGTGAATCTCCTGTTATGCAAAAGATCCAGGAGACCATCAATCGAGTGGCTACTACGGATGCACGGGTTTTGGTAACAGGAAGCAATGGTACCGGTAAAGAACTGGTGGCAAGATGGATACATGAGAAAAGCCGTAGAAATACTGCTCCTATTGTAGAGGTAAACTGTGCAGCTATTCCATCAGAACTGATCGAGAGTGAATTGTTTGGCCATGAAAAGGGATCATTTACAGGTGCATATAAGCAGCGAATTGGCAAATTCGAGCAAGCGAATGGTGGAACTTTGTTCCTGGATGAGATCGGGGATATGAGCCTTTCTGCTCAGGCGAAAGTATTGCGTGCCCTACAGGAAAACAAAATCACACGTATTGGATCAGATAAACAAATATCTGTTGATGTGCGCATCGTTTCAGCAACCAATAAAGATCTGCTGAGTGAGATTGATAAGGGAAATTTCCGCGAGGACTTGTATCATCGTTTGAGTGTTATTCTGGTTCACGTACCTGCACTCAAGGATAGAAGAGATGATATCCCACTCATAGTTTCTCAATTCGTCAAAGAAATTAGCGAAGAACATAGTATTCCGGACCTAAGCATTACTCCAGGTGCAATGACTCAGCTCCAGGCCCTGCAATGGACCGGAAATGTGCGTGAGCTCCATAACGTTATTGAAAGACTATCCATCCTTTCAAACGGAACTATTGATGAGCAGGACGTACTTGACTATGCTGTTCCTCAAAAAAGGAATAATAAAAGTGCTACCATGTACGACAATCATGACAAATTCCAAAATTTCAAAGACCATGTTGAAAAGGAATTTATCGTTCGTAAACTGGAACAAAATAATTGGAATATTTCTAAAACGGCCGAAGTTCTTGACATCCAAAGAAGCCACCTCTATAATAAAATGGAGAAATTCGGGATAAAAAGAGACGCATAGGCGGCAAAAAGATGCGAGGCCAAATTGGGCGACAAGTGTACTTGTCGCCCTTTCTATTTTCGTCAGGCTAGTCCCGAGGAAAATAGATACAGTTTGTCATTGCGAACGAAGTGAAGCAATCTCCTTGAAACAAATAATCCCCTGGAGCGAAGGAGATTGCTTCGCCCAAAGTTTGGACTCGCAATGACAGCTTGCGTTTGGATGTCAAATACTATTTGTCAGAGCGAACGAAGTGAAGCAATCCCCTTGAATCAAATAATCCTCTTAAGCGAAGGAGATTGCTTCGCCCAAAGTTTGGACTCGCAATGACAGCTTGTGTTCGGATGTCAAATTCTATTTGTCAGTGCGAACGAAGTGAAGCAATCTTTATGGACTCTTTATAAATCGAAATATAAATCCTTCCAAACCGGATTCATTGACTCGACCAGAATTACTTTCTTTCTCCTCGATCCAGCCTTTATCTGTTTTTCACTAGCAATGGCATCATTAACGCTGTGGAATGATTCAAAATAGACTAGCTTATTTAGGTTATACTTAGCAGAAAAGCTTTTAGGATTAAGCTTGTTTTTATGTTCTGATATTCTTCTAATGAGATCATTGGTAACTCCAGTGTATAAAACAGTATTTAAATCATTGGTCAGTATATAGATATAATAAGTATTCATTGCTGTAAAAAGAAGGAGTATAACCCACCTAAAAATACAAACAATTTGTCATTGCGAACGAAGTGAAGCAATCTCCTTGAAACAAATAATCCCCTGGAGCGAAGGAGATTGCTTCGCCCAAAGTTTGGGCTCGCAATGACAGCTTGTACCTGGATGTCAAATTCTATTTGTCATTGCGAACGAAGTGAAGCAATCTCCTTGAAACAAATAATCCCCTGGAGCGAAGGAGATTGCTTCGCCCAAAGTTTGGGCTCGCAATGACAGCTTGTGTTCGGATGTCAAATTCTATTTGTCATTGGAAACGAAGTGAAGCAATCCCCTTGAAACAAATAATCCCCTGGAGCGAAGGAGATTGCTTCGCTGAATTTATGGCGCTCAAAGTGACATTCTTCTCAGAGCCACATCCTAATTTTGTCGTTTCTCTTAAATCCAATTTCATATTATCTATGTATATTGAAGCCCTATAGCCTGAGAACGCTGGAAATTTTTACCCTAAAAACTCATAAACACAAAAAACTATGCGCTGGAAAGGCAGACAAGGTAGTTCTAATGTAGAAGATCGTCGCGGACATAGCGGCGGCGGAGGCGGTGGATTCAGACCCAGTATGGGAGGCGGAGGTGGTAACATCATCGTTATTCTCCTGGGTTTACTTTTTGGAAGAAAGAAGAAAATGGGCATGGGTACCCTCCTTATATTGGGTGCAGTAGCTCTTTATTTTTGGTGGTCCAGTAGCTCTCAAAGTGCTGCCGTTAGCCCCAATCAAAATACACGTTCAGCAGAAACAGCCACGCAAGGAAATCCTGATGATGAGCTGGCACAATTCGTTTCTGTTGTACTTAAGGAAACAGAAGACGTTTGGGATGAATTATTTCCCAAATATGTCAACAAAAGATATCAAAAGCCTAAACTGGTATTGTTTAGTGGTTCTACCCGATCAGCATGTGGATATGCCAGTGCTGCAACCGGACCCTTTTACTGTCCTGGAGATCAAAAACTCTATATTGATTTGAGTTTTTATCAGGATTTGAAAAACAAATTTGGGGCTCCCGGAGACTTTGCAATGGCCTATGTAGTAGCTCATGAAGTTGCCCACCATGTTCAATATCTCCTGGGTGCAACTCGCTATGTAGATAGCCAAAGAGGAAGAGTTTCTCAGGCCGTACAGAACCAACTATCAGTAAAGCTTGAACTTCAAGCAGACTTTTATTCAGGAGTCTGGGCGAATAAAGTACAAGGAAAAGGTCTCCTCGAAGATGGAGATATCGAAGAAGCCTTACGGGCGGCTAATGCAATTGGGGATGACCGTTTGCAGAAACAGTCTCAGGGATATGTTGTGCCGGAATCCTTCACACATGGTACTTCCGAGCAACGAATGAGATGGTTTAGAAAAGGATATCAAACCGGAGATCCTACTCAGGGCGATACCTTTAATGCACGGGTGCTATAAAACCCCACTATCACCAAGGAAAAACTAAAGATCCTGTCCTCTATGGGCGGGATCTTTCATTTTGTAGTTGTTCTATCTTTTCTTCCCATAAATAACCCGCAAACCATATACGCATAATCCCTTCAAATTCGGGATCTCTTTGATAGAAAAAATAGCGAGCTTTGTTCTCTACAGGAAGCTGAAATGAAGCACTAAGCTTAGCTTCTTTATCTTCCAGGTGTACATAAAGCATCCGACCATTGGGAAAATCCAGGCTATCCTTCATCAATTCAGGATTGAAAGCCACAAAGACAGAATCTGAACTTTGCTGAACACTAAAAGTATTTTGAATCAAACTATCCTGCGTAAAAAGTTTGGAAGCATTCACCACCCCATAGCCCAATTCATAATCATAATAAGGAAAATAGTGCCCTGACTGCCTCACTTGTTCAAAAATTTCCTTTCTCTTTGCTGCAGGATTCTTTTGCATCAAACATGCGGCGAATCCACAAATAAGGGGCGCTGAAAAAGAAGTCCCTGCTGCTTCTGCATACTTTCCTTTTCCATTGGCTACTACCACATAACCCGGAGCAGAAATATCCGGTTTGCTAACACCCGATGCATTGGGACCAAAAGAGGAGAATTTCAAGCGAGCTGGCATAAAGGGCATAGAGGCTCCTACTGAAAGGACCTCAGCCACATCTGCAGGCGCTCCTAAGTATTTCCATTTGTTTCCTCCATCATTTCCCATCGAAACAACTACGAGTATTCCTTTGTCTGTAGCTGTTTTGGCCGCACGACTGACCAGGGTCTTCTTTCCATCCATATCTTCATATTCATAGCGTTTGGAAGTATAGGTTAAAGAAGAATTGATAATATCAGCTCCATGCTTGTCAGCCCATTCTGCAGCCGCCAACCAGTGATCTTCCTCAATGGCTTTCTCTTTCGATTTATGTTCTGTACGTGCTAGCAGAAATTCAGCATCTTTGGCTGCCCCCAACTGTTTTCCCTCATATATCCCTCCTATGCAACTCAAAACCTGTGTGCCATGATCATCATGGTGATAGACATCCTCTTTCCCTTCGTAAAAGTCATAGGTCTGAACAATTTGTTTATCCTTTCGAAGGTGCTCAAAAGCTTCATGCTCATTCGCACGTTTAAAGCCTGTGTCGAAGATCGCAATCCGAGCCCCTTTTCCCGTTAGTCCATGTTCCTCCAGTTCTTTAAAATTGGTTTGTGCCTTTCCAAGTGCAAGCAAGGTATCCAGCTTTTCGTTTGCAATTTCTTCCCAGGCAGCAATGCGAGTATGTTGAGTAAAGGCTTCAATTCTTTTTACAAAAGGAAAGCTTTTGATTTTTTCGATTTGGTCGGGCCAGGCCTCAACGGAAATGGCATTGAACCAACGGAGTTGATGTCGAACTAATTCGACTTCCGTATCTATTTTATCAGTATAAAGGGTATTTATCGGAAGGTCCTTTTCATCATAAAGTGGAAGTTCATGCCTCAGCCTTCTCTCAATCGCTCGCTCATCAAAATACGCATGGGGATTGAAGGCTTGAGAAGTATCTTTGTCTGTGAAATATATATAGTAAAGATCCTGAGCCTCAGTAGACAGAGAACTTCCAATGAATAAAAGAAGAAGGAGAATGGGTCGCTGATTCATATCAATAATCAAAGAGAAACAGTATAACGAACTATGAACGAAATGCAAATTACATTTATGCGGGAAGCTATCAGACTATCCCTGCAAAATGTAGGTTCTGGAATCGGAGGGCCATTTGGGGCAGTGGTGGTAAAGGATAATAATATCATATCTCTCGCTACTAATGAGGTCAGCAGTAGCTTTGACCCTACCGCACATGCTGAAATTGTGGCCATTAGAAAAGCCTGCAAAGAACTCGGCAGCTATCAATTGACAGATTGTGAACTTTATTGTAGTTGCGAACCCTGTCCGATGTGCTTAGGGGCGATCTATTGGGCACGTCCCCAGGCTGTATTCTTTGCCAATACACGGAAGGATGCTGCTTCCATTGGTTTTGACGATGCCTTTATTTACGAAGAAATGGGAAAAGGGATTGAAGAACGGCAAATTCCCATGGTACAGATTTTGCAGAGAGAAGCCATAGAAGCCTTTCATCAGTGGAAAATAAACGGAGATCCGAATCTTCATTAGATTTTTCCGATATTCCAAATACTGTATAATGTAATTGTGTAATTACACAAAAAGAAAGAGACCGCCGTAGCGGCCTCTCGTTGAGCTTGTTAAAACATGAATGTGCTGTTGAAGGATTGCTTATTCTAAATACACTCTTTCCCGTTTGGGATATTTTACTTCATACTCCAGAATGAATTCTTTTTGTTCCAAGGGCTCCAAACTTATCTCCCATACCAGTTCTCCCGTATCCTCATCGTACTTTGCTCCGCTGATATTTTTTGCTTTTACATCGATCTGATTGAGCATGGAAACGGGGATTTGGTCATACAAACTGAGGTTTATTGTTTCTGAACGTTTGTTCTTCACTATGACCTTGAACGCTCTGGTTTCGATTTGAGAATTGCCAATGGAACGACGCTTTTTATAATCCTTGATTTCCTCTCTCCCAATGACGATACTTTTATCTCGTCCCAGAGATAGATCCAGGGTATCAGATAGTACATTGGCTTCCAGTATACTTCTTCCTACAAAAGTCCCTTCCATATACAAATTTGCTTCTCCCACCAACAATTGCTTTTGATCCCAATTGATGAGCCTTGCCAATAAGAAAGCATCTTTATCCAGTTTGGGAATGGCCTTATATTCATAGATGACATCTATGGGAAGGGTTTGCAAATCGATGCTTCGCTTTTCTCCATCAGATTTAATGGTATAGGGAACTTTTACTTCAAATTCTACGCTGGTTTGATTTTCGATAACCGAGGTAGCAAGAGGTTTGCTTCTTCTTTCTTCTTCTTTTTCAAAATCCTGAGCCCGTATCGCTCTGAATCTTTTCCGCTTTCCAAAATCAAATAATTTTCCTTCATAGGATCCTCCTCCACCATAGCCTGCCTGATTCGCAGGGCCCAGTTCAGAGCTACCAATAGTAGAAACACTATAACCAATGGCTTTTTTCTCTTTCTTTACTCCTAAACCAGTTACCACTACCTCATCAAGTGTGAGATCAGACCTCGCCATGGAAACAGGAAGGTAATCCTTATCAATTGGAATTTCCTGTTTTCGGTAGCCCACATAGGTAACAACCAGCGTTTTTGCTCCATTTGGTATGACCAGACTAAAATCTCCTTCAGAATTGGTGAACATACCTGTTGTAGTTCCTTTTACAAGAATAGAAGCCCCTTCTAAGGGTTCTCCATCAGGCCCCAATACGGTTCCTCTTACATTTCCATCACTCGATTTCCATAAAGCCAAATCACTAGGACTGGTATAACGCTCGTAGGTAAGTTTCCAGGATTTCAGCAAAGGAGCCAGGCCACTTTTATTGGGATTGACATTGGAAAACCTGAGCTTGACCTGTTCCCAGTCTTCTCCGCATTGCTGAAACACCTCTGCTTTATAGGTCAGCTGAACAGGCTTTTCTACACTTTCTACCCGTACATCATATTTAGGGTACCAACCGGCATTACTTACCAGGTATTTTAGAAAGAAGCTGCCTTCAGTTTTAGCCTCAGCCGCAACTGTAATTTCAATTTCTGAACTGGGCATGTCCGGTTCTTCATTCAATACCTTGAGCTCTTTCTCCAACTTCACAAACTCTTTATCTATGCCGAGTATCTCTTGTTTGATTTGAATTTCTCTTCTTTTTATCTGGCTGATTTCCTGCTCATAATATTGAACGGCTTCTCTTAATTGATTTAAGTTTGCCCCTGTATCTTTATGTCCAAGGCTTTTGTTAGCATCCAATAGTTTTATCTTTTCAGCCAGGACTTCCAGTTCAGCATTTTTGTAGGCTATTTCCAAATTGAGAGAATCTGCCCGGTCCCGGAGATTATCAATCTCTTCATTGGCTTTCTTCTCATTGAGGTAGTTGAATTTGTGATTGACAGAAAGGATGGTAAAGTCCCCCTCCCCTTTCACTTCCAAACTCTTTTCGTCCAGATAAGGAGAAAGATCTTTAACAACTAAAATGCTTTTGCCTTTTTGTAATTGGATCTTGCCTTCGCGCGAAATTTGGGCTCCTTCCAGGAAGACGGTTACTCCCTTGATCTTAGTTTCAAGTTCAGTATCTTTAATATCTTGTGCGAAAAGACTCTGTGTAAGCAGTAATAGAATCAGTGCGTATGGTCTCATGATTATGTTTTCTCTAGAGACTGAGTACCAAGGGCAATTCCACAAAAAGCAGGAAATAATCTGTTCTTTTATATAGAATAAAGACTATATTTAATCTCTCGCACAACCAAATAAAAGGGCTACCGTAAAATAACTTACAAAAGTTTCAGAAATTATTGTAAGTTTGTTTCAGAAACAAATACTATGAATCTTCTCAGCTATCTCAGCAGCAATAACAAGGTCGAAAGACGAGAAAAAGAAATTGCCGAAAAGGTATTGAACAAAGTGCGTATCTCGGACGAGGACGCACTTTATTTGTATACAAAACCAGAGCTCTCTTTTGTGGGTATGTTGGCCAATCACATACGTACAGAGCGACATGGCAAAAAGACCTATTTCAATCGCAATTTTCATGTCGAGCCTACTAATGTCTGTATTTATACCTGTACCTTCTGTTCTTATTCTCGGCTAATCAAAAAACGAGAAGAAGGATGGGAGTTTAGCATGGATGAAATTCTGGATCAGGTCAAAGCTTATGATGATCAGCCGGTAACCGAGGTGCATATTGTAGGAGGAGTTTTGCCTCAATACAATTATCAATTTTACCTTGATTTATATAAAGCCATCAAAGCCCACAGGCCCGAATTGCATATCAAAGCACTCACCCCTGTTGAGTATCACTATATCTTTAAAAAGGCGAAAGTTTCTTATCGGGAAGGGATGCAAGCCATGGTAGATGCGGGTTTGGATTCTATGCCAGGAGGCGGAGCTGAGATTTTTGATAAGGAAATTCGAAAAGAGATAGCAGGAGGAAAGTGTAGTTCTGCAGAATGGTTGGAGATGCACCAAATTCTTCACGAATTGGGACATCGCTCTAATGCGACTATGCTTTATGGCCATGTAGAGAATCATGCCCATCGGGTTGATCATATGAGGAGGTTGAGGGAGCTACAAGATATAACGGGAGGTTTTCAAACTTTTATTCCCCTGAAATTCAGAAATCAGAATAATCAGCTTAGTCATTTAGATGAGGTTTCTGTTCTGGAAGATTTGCGTAATTATGCTTTAGGCAGGATTTATCTGGACAACTTTGATCATGTGAAAGCCTACTGGCCTATGATCGGTAAGAAGACTGCACAGCTTTCCCTTTCATATGGAGTTAATGATCTGGATGGGACCATAGATGATACGACCAAAATCTACTCTATGGCGGGTGCAGAAGATCAAAACCCTTCTTTAAGCACCGGAGAATTGGTTGACATGATTCGAAGGGCTGGAAAAGAACCCATCGAGCGGGATACCCTCTACGGAATCGTTAACGACTTTAGCGATCCCGAGCTTATCGTTCAATAAAAAGAGATGCCCATCCTCGAACATAGTCTGGAAATATCAGCACCGATCGAACGGGTATTTGACCTCTCTCGCAGTATAGACCTCCACCAAATTACAGCTTCTCATACAGGAGAAAGAGCAGTGGCAGGAAGAACTGAGGGATTGATAGAATTGGGGGAAAGTGTGAGCTGGCGAGCTAAACATCTGGGAATTTGGCAGCAGTTGACATCCAAAATCACTGCGCTGAAATATCCGGATTACTTCTGCGACGAGATGCAAGCGGGTGCTTTCGAATCCTTTAAACACGAACATTTTTTCACCACAACTCAAACTGGAACTTTGGTTCGAGATCGCTTTAGCTATCGGTCTCCACTGGGAATATTAGGCAAAATAGCAGATATATTATTTCTCAAACGCTATATGCACAATTTCCTCTACCAAAGAAATCTGATCATAAAACGCTATGCAGAATCAGAGTTATGGAAAGAAATTTTAGAGATCGACAAGGCAAATAATGCAGGATAAACACCTACATATTAGCAAAAGGATCATGTTACTGGCAGCCATCTACAACCTCATTTGGGGAGCTGCGATTTCGATTTTTCCTCACCTCATGCTTTTCGGTTCGGAGGCGACTGATTTTAGCCTGCTCATGATACGTTGCATTGGAATGCTGGTAGGTGTTTATGGCATTGCCTATTATTTCTGTTCTGTTGATCCCAAGAGGTATTGGCCACTGATTCTGGTAGGTCTTATTGGAAAGCTGCTAGGTCCTCTAGGCGCACTTTTTTACATCTGGCAAGGAGTCCTGAATCCAGAATTCCTCTGGTCCAATCTATTTAATGACATAATCTGGATTCCAGGCTTCAGCTGGATCCTCTATCAAATATTTCAACAGCATCCGGGCATTTTTCGAGAAGATCTAGGCCTGAAATCCAACATCATCCAATCATAGCCAAAATAATTATGCTTGATCTATACTTCTTACGACACGGAGAAACCGATTATAACCGACAAGGAATTGTTCAGGGTTCAGGAGTTGATTCTGACTTGAATGAAAATGGCCGTAAGCAAGCGCAGCATTTCTTCGAGGCTTATCAGCATATGAAGTTTGACAGGATATATGCAAGCAAGCTCAAAAGAACCCATCAAACCCTTGCTCCCTGGAAAAGTCAGGGATATGAATTTCATACAACAGAAGCCTTAAATGAATTTAGCTGGGGCGTTCATGAAGGATTAAAGCCTAGTCCCGAGCAGCGGGCCCATTTCTTTGAAACAATCGGCAAATGGAAAACTGGTAATGTCGATATAACTGTCGAAGGAGCAGAAACCCCAAGGATTGCCTGGGATCGAGCGAGAACATTTTTCGAGGAACTTCCAAGGATTCATTCAAAGGGGCAAATTCTACTTTGTTCCCATGGGCGTCAATTGCGAATCATCCTTAGTCAGTTTCTGGCATATGGCTTCGAAAGAATGGAAGAATTTCCCCATAAGAATACAGCCCTTACATTGGTCAGAATACATCCTGATATGCGTAAAGAACTGGTTTTTCAGGACAAATACAGTCATTTACCTGAAACTCCCCTAAAAAGCATATCAGCTTCACATAAACCCTCCTGATATATGATAGATATTGCATTGGTTTCTTATATTAATACTCGTCCCTTTATGGATGGCTTTGAAGCCTGTATAAAGGATCGTGAGATACGTTTTCATTTACTTCCCCCGGTAGATTGCGCCACACATCTGCATCAGGGCAAATGCCAAATGGCTTTGCTTCCGGTAGGTGCTCTGGCTCAATTCAAAAATATATCCATCATGCCCAACTATTGTATAGGTGCAGATGGAGAAGTTGCTTCCGTATTTCTTTTCTCTCAGAAACCTTTGGAGGAATTGGATACGATTTACCTTGACAGACATTCCCGTAGTTCCAATGGGCTTTTGCAAATCTTGATGAAGCATCATTGGAAGAAAGAGGTCAAGTATCATAAGCCTGAATTCAAGCACTTTGATAAAATCAAAGGAAGTGCCGGTGGTGTAGTGATTGGAGACAAAGCTATTCGGATCAAAGATCAATATGCCTATGCCTATGATTTGGCTCAGGCCTGGAAAGACATGACGGGCCTGCCCTTTGCCTTTGCTGTTTGGGCCTATCTGCCAGAAGCTTTTACTTCAGAGCAACTTCGTCAATTGAATGATGCCATGCGTTTTGGAGTGGAACAAGCTCCCAGGAGTGCAGCCAAATGGGCTCCTGAATATAAATTGGATCCTGAATTTGCGCATAAGTATCTCTCGCACTACATCGATTTTCAATTCGATGCTGGCAAGCACAAGGCTTTGGATTTGTACTACCAGTTATTGTTGGATTTGCCTCAGCCGGAATTGCAGTTAGTGTAATAACTTTGTCATCCTTAGCACCCTCGAGGGAACTCAAAGATGAGTCAAAAACAAGTAGTTGAAGGTGAAATTGACGATTTATAGTCAAGAGATTGGGACCCTTCCACGCTGGTTAGGGTGACAGCTGCGCTAAAACAACATAAATCAAAATATATCTTAAAAAAAGGCGATGATTCCCTCATCGCCTTTTTTATCTAAATCGTTGGGGTATCCAACTCAGCTAATGATCTTTCAATATCTTCAGTGGTCAATTCATGCCTCACAATCTTTCCAGCAAAATAATCCTCATAGGCTTTCATGTCAAAATTGCCATGTCCACAAAGGTTGAATAAGATCGTTCGGGAAACTCCTTCCTCTTTACACTTCTTCGCTTCAGCTATTGCAGTAGCAATACCATGAGTGGCTTCAGGTGCTGCTACTATTCCTTCAGCTTTGGCGAAGGTTACCCCAGCTTCAAATACCTCAATATTATCATGAGCCACAGCCTCAATCAATTTGTCTTTCAACAATTGACTTACGATCACTCCTGCTCCATGGTAGCGCAATCCTCCTGCATGTATAGGTGCAGGCACGAAATTATGTCCCAGGGTGTACATGGGCAATAGAGGAGTCATGCCCACCGTATCACCAAAGTCGTAGCGGAAAACCCCTCTTGTCAACTTGGGACAGGAAGTAGGTTCGCTGGCTATGCAGCGGATGTTGTGTCCCCCTTCCAGGTTTAAACGCAGGAAGGGAAAGGCCAGGCCTGCAAAATTGGAGCCTCCACCAAAGGGAGCAATCACAATGTCCGGCATATCTCCGGCTTTTTCCATTTGCTTGACAGCTTCTTGCCCGATAATCGTTTGATGCAGTTTTACATGGTTCAACACACTGCCCAAAGCGTATTTGGTGTCCTCATTAGAGGCTGCTCTTTCCACTGCCTCAGATATCGCTATTCCTAAAGAACCTGTTGTATTCGGATCTGCGGCCAGGACCTTACGCCCTGCTTCTGTTGCTTCTGAAGGCGAAGGGAAGACTTTGGCGCCCCAGGTATTCATCATGATCTTTCGATAGGGTTTGTGATGGTAGGAAAGCTTTACCATATATACCTCACATTCCATATCAAAGATGTTGCAGGCAAAAGCGAGGGCACTCCCCCACTGTCCGGCTCCGGTTTCTGTGGTAATACGCTTGATCCCTTCCTGCTTATTATAGTAAGCCTGAGGAACAGCCGTATTGGGTTTGTGAGAACCGGAAGGACTTACTCCTTCATATTTGTAGTAGATCTTGGCAGGTGTATCCAGAACCTTTTCAAGATTGTAGGCTCGATACAAAGGAGTTGGACGCCACATTGAGTAAATATTTCTCACCTCATCCGGGATATCCACCCATTTTTCAGCTGTTACTTCCTGTTTGATAAGCTCCATAGGAAAAAGGGGCGCCAATGCATCCGGACCGATGGGTTCTTTGGTTCCGGGATGTAAGGGCGGGAGAGGTTTGTTGGGCATGTCGGCAATGATGTTGTACCATTTGTCCGGGATCTCCTTTTCACTCAAGGTGATTTTTCGGTTTTTCATGTAAGGCTTGGGTTTTAGTAGTGTTAGTCGAAAAATATGCTTCTTTTAAATATAGGGATTTTCCGAAGGAATGGGCTTGAGAAAAGGACAATAAATGCAGGCAGATTTTGATTTTTTTGGTTAACGGTAGGCGGATAAATACGTATATAAAATGTACTTCAATCTAAAACCATGAAGAATTATATACTCCCCTTGTTATTCGGCCTGCAGGCCATTATTCTCATTCTTTGTCTTACAGGATTTACCCTCCTTAAAGATGAACTCCTAAATCAAATCTCTGCACCTCAGGAAACTTCACAGCATGCCACTTCGCCCGAAAAAGGTGGAAGTGGAATTGTATTCGAAGATGAGCAACTTGCTATCTCCTGGAGAAACGGAAAGCAGATTTTTGAAAGCAATTGTACCACTTGTCATACGCTCAATAGACAGTCTATTGGCCCAAAGCTTGGAGATTTATGTGGTAAATACAATGCTTCCGATAAAGACTGGTTAAAACGCTGGATCAGCAATAGCCCACGAATGATCTTTGATGATAAAGATCCCCGGGCCATCGCCTTATGGGAAGCCAATAATAAAGCTGCTATGAATGCTTTTCCAGGGTTCTCGGATCAGCAATTGGATGATATTTTATTTTACCTCAGTCCCGAATGCTTTGGGAATTAGGAAAGATAGTATCCTACCCGTAAAATCTCTGCAAAGACACCTGCAGCTGTAACTTCGGCTCCAGCTCCTGGCCCTTTGATCACAAGGGGTCTGTCTTTGTAGCGTTGGGTGGTAAAGACTATCATATTATCACTGCCGGAAAGGTTGTAGAAAGGATTGCTTTCGTCCATACTTTGCAGAGAAATAAAGGCCTTCCCATTTTCAAGGGTAGCTATAAATCTCAGCACCTTGCCTTCATCGGCCGCAGCTTTTTGTATGGCTGCGAAATGATCATTGGCTTTTTCCAGTTCTACCATAAAGGCATCAACATCCTTTGCATCCAGGCAAGCCTGAGGGAGAATATTTTCTACCTCAATGTCATCAAACTCCATTTTAAAGCCTGATTCTCTGGCAAGGATCAACAATTTCCTTGCAACATCCTTTCCACTCAAATCTATACGCGGATCAGGCTCAGTATAGCCTCTTTCCCCTGCTTCCTTAACAATATCGCTAAAGGGTCTTTCGCCATTGAATGAATTGAAAATGAAGGATAGAGAGCCACTGAGAACCCCTTCGATTTTCAGAATTCTATCTCCGCTATTGATAAGGTCTGTAAGCGTAGTCAATACGGGTAGTCCTGCTCCTACATTAGCTTCATAAAAGAATTTCACACTATGTTCGTCCGCAATCTTCTTCAATTGCTGGTAAGATTCGTAAGAACTTGAAACAGCCACCTTATTAGGCGTAGAGATTGAGATAGAAGATGCGAGGATTTCCGGATAAACGAGTCTGATGTCGTCCAGGGCAGTATTATCCACAAAAACACTATTGGCCAGGTTCATCTCCTTCATCCTGTCCACAAAGTTTCTCAGATTTGAGACCGTTTCAGATGCATGCAGCTCCTCTTCCCAATTATCCAGAGAGATTCCAGCTGGATTAAAGAGCATCCGCTTGGTATTGGCCATTCCTACGATTCTAACCTCTACATAAAGATGTTCTCTTAGGTAGGCTGCTTGTTGCTTGATCTGTGAGATAAGTTCTCCCCCAATCAAACCTACACCGACAAAAAAGAGATTGAGGGTGTAAAATTTTGAGAGGAAGAATACGTCATGAACTGCCACCAGAGCTTTGGCCTCATCTTCCTTTTTAATAACCACAGAGATGTTCCGTTCAGAGGATCCCTGAGCCGTTACGATCACATTGATTCCATTTTTACCCAAAGCCTGGAAGAGCTTGCCTGAAATTCCCGGACGGGATTTCATATTATCTCCTATCGCTGCGATAACCGCCAAATCATCTACTATGCGAACCGGCTTAACCAGTTTAGCCGCAATCTCAAGTTCAAATTCCTTTTCTATCACCTTTTTTGCCAGGACTTTCTTCCCCGGTTTTATGGCGAATGAAATAGAATGTTGAGAAGAGCCCTGCGTAATCAGGATAGAGTTGATTTTATTAATAGCCAGGACATTGAATAGTCTGGCAGCCATAGCAGAGGCACTAAATATTCCTCCTCCTTCCAGAGTCAGCAAGGAAATATCACTTATAGAAGTGATTCCTTTAACTGTGGTCTCATATGGATCAGGATTATTGCTAATCAGGGTTCCATCCGCATCCGGATTAAAACTATTTTTGATTCGAATCGGAATTCTTTTTTCTAAAGCAGGAAGGATAGTCGGAGGATAAATGACTTTGGCCCCAAAATGGGACATTTCCAGAGCTTCCTCATAACTCATAGTTGCCACAGGAAAAGCCTGAGACACCTTACGGGGATCAGCCGTAAGGACGCCATCCACATCTGTCCAAATCTGGATTTCCTCCGCATCTACAGCCGAACCAAATATCGCAGCTGTATAATCAGATCCGCCTCGCCCCAAAGTAGTAGTTATCCCATCTTCTGTAGAAGCAATAAAGCCGGTAATAATGGACACTTTGTTGGGATTATCAACAAAATGCTGTTGAATATTACGAGTAGTTTCAGGGAAAGAAACTTTCGCAGCCCCATAGTTATGATCTGTTTTTACCAGCAATCGGGCATTTACGAACTTAGCAGCAGTGCCATAGCTATTCAGCACCTCACTGAGCATAAATGCACATGACCTTTCTCCAAAACTCTGAATATAATCAAGTGTACGAGGGGTCAAATCTCGGGTCAGATAAAGACCGTAGAGCAAATTACCCAGCTCAAGCTGTCCTTCTATAATCTCTTGCAGAATGGCCTCATAGCCTTTATAATCTTTGATCAGATTATTTACAACTTCTCTATGTTTTCCGGAGAAATACTCGAGTTTCTCTTTGTACTCCATACTGCCCGAAGCAGCAATCTCGCTCATTTCAATCAACAAATCCGTCATCCCACCCATAGCAGAAACTACTACGGCAAATTTCTCTCCTCTTGCGACATAAGACTGGATGATACGGGCAACATTGTCTATTCTTTCTGCACTTGCAACAGATGAGCCCCCAAATTTTAAAATTTTCATGAGCATAAATTAATGGCCATTCTTTCAGAATTCAATTTTTATTTGGATGAATTTTGAAAGAATGGCAAATCTAGGCTTATTTTTTTAAAAAAATAATAAGCAACTAAAAATCAAGAAGTAAATAACGATCAGGCCAGTGTCTGTACTCTGTCTGACTCAATCAATTCGATAAATTCGTCAAAGAGATAGTGGCTATCGTGTGGTCCGGGTGAAGCTTCCGGGTGAAATTGCACAGAGAAGGCTTTCTTATTCCGTACTCGGACACCTTCTATGGTACCATCATTCAGGTTTTTATGGGTAATTACCAGAAGAGGTGAATTCTCAATCTCTTTTGCATCTACACAAAATCCATGATTTTGAGAGGTAATTTCACATTTACCCGTAATCAGGTTTTTGACCGGATGATTGGCACCTCTATGCCCATTGTGCATTTTATAGGTACTCACCCCACATGCGAGGGAAATGATCTGATGTCCCAAACAAATCCCAAAGAGGGGCAGATCTGCATCGAGGATCTTTTTTACCGTATCTACAGCATAAGGCATAGCTGCAGGATCACCAGGCCCGTTCGAGATAAAGAATCCGTGAGGATCAAAGCTGGTCAGCTCCTCAAAATCGGCATTTGCAGGAAAGACTTTGAGGTAACAGTCTCTGGCTGCCAGGTGGTCAAGAATATTTGTTTTGATCCCAACGTCCAAAACAGCTACTCTATACTTGGCTGAGGGACTTCCGTGGAAGTAGGGCTGAACGGTACTTACTTTCGAAGACAGTTCCAGACCTTCCATGGGAGGACATTTTTTGAGAAGTTTTGTCAACTCTTTGCGGTCTGAAACTTCTGAGGAAATGATGGCATTCATAGCTCCCTTATCCCGAATATGAGTTACCAGCAAACGGGTATCAATATTTCCGATGCCGACAATATTATTATGATTCAGGAAAGAGTGCAGAGATTCTACTGCATCATTTCTGGAGAAAATTTGAGAAAAATTTCTCACGATCAGACCGGAAATTTTGGCTGAGTTACTTTCATACTCAGATCCATGAACGCCATAGTTACCAATATGGGTATGAGTTTCAATAAGGATTTGACCATAATAAGAAGGATCTGTAAAGACCTCCTGGTATCCTGTCATACTGGTATTGAAACACATCTCTCCTGTGGTGGTTCCAATTTTGCCGATGGCTGTTCCTTCAAAAAAAAGCCCATCTTCTAATAAGAGATAGGCTGGTGTTTTTTGGATATACTTCATAGAAATTAATCTAGTATAGATTGATCGTTTAACGGTATTTTTTCGTAGCTAAGATTTTCGTCTTTTTCAAGTTGAGCAATTAATGTATCAACTTTTTCCTTAGTGAGGTGATGGCGATAGTGCTTATTGCTTACCTGGCACATAGGCGCAGTATCACAAGCCCCCAGACATTCAGCTGCTCTTGCCCAAATTTTCCCGTCTTTGCCAAAGCCTTTTTCATCTGCTCCAATTTTCTCTTTCACATAGCTCAGCATTTCAGGGCCTCCTACTTCATGGCAGGAAAAACAGGTACAAACCTCTATCAGATGTTTGGGAACCGGCTTTTTGAAATACATGGTGTAGAATGAAGCTACTCCATATACATGGGCATAGGGAATGTCAATTGTAGTAGCCACCAGTTTAATCGCTTCAAGGGAGAGCCATCCGAACTTCTCCTGCGCGATCCAGAGGGCTGGCATGACCGCCGATTTTCTATCGGGATACTTCGCCACGTGCTTCTGGATCTCAGCGATTTCCTCTTGCGTGAAGATGTAGTCGTTCTTGTCCATAATCTGCTTGCAAATATAGCTTACTTTCGCCCAATTCTTCAAATGATTCTGACTTAATTTAACAAAGCCCTATTCATACGGGGAAAATTACCTTTCAAGAGTGTTTCATAGCCACTGGTCTGAATCCTCATTTATTAGTGATTGCAAGTCCTATATTTGTTTCGACTATTCGGGATATTAAATAGTTCGTCTGCACAAGCAAACCAACATCAAGCTTTACTTGGGGATAATCGGATACCAAATTGACAACAAAGCAAACATGTGCGTAAGCCTTCCAGGTGATAAATATTTTTCCCGTTAAAACATATGTAACTTTTGGGCTAATTATTGCATCAAAACATAGGAGAAAACAGACTTTATTTATCTGGATAAAAAAAACATGGGTAGCAATAGATTTTTCTTCAAGGTATTTGTATTGATAACAGAGTTTGTAATCATCAATCTCTCTTGTCGCCTTGCCTATTACCTCAAGGGTGATCTGACCGAGCCTATCATCACTGATTATATTTATTTCTTCTACACCTTTATTCTGGCTTGGGTAGGGGCTTCTCTATTTACAAATGCATACGAGACAAGAAAGCTTCTCAGCATTAATGCTTTTTTACAAAGTTTATTTTCTACTGTCTTTCTGCAGGTCTTCATTGTTATGACCTATATTGTAGGCACAAAGTCCCACATTCTTTCTCGGGAATTTTTGGCTTACACCTATCTTACCAGTATTCCTGCAATCATTTGTTTCAGGGCTTTGCTTTTAGTAGCCTACCGCTATTACAACAGCATGACCTACACCATTCGCAAGATTGCCGTTGTAGGAAATGACCCTTCCATCAACGAATTATACAATTTCTTCAATTCAAAGAATACAACTGTTTATAGATTCCTCAACAATCTGGATCCCTCTCTCAGCCAGAAAGAAGTGGAAGCATTGGTGCGGGATGAAATAGAAGATATAAAGAGTTTCTGTTTGCGAGAGCAGATAAATGAGATCTATATGTCTCTGCCTTTGATTTCGGAAGAAATGATAGAGGAGCTATCGGATTTTGCGGATGATAATTTCATCTATTTCCGAATGGTGACGGATTTCAATGTCCTCAAAAGGAAACAGATCAATGTGGATTTCTTTGGACATATTCCTATCCTCTCTTTACGGAAAGAACCTTTGAGAACCGTTTTCAATCAGTCATTGAAACGAGCTTTTGATGTGGCCTTTTCTTTGGGAGTGATTCTGTTTGTATTTCCGATCCTGATGCCCATTGTGGCTATACTGATCAAAATGGAATCCAGCGGACCGGTCTTCTTTAAACAACTCAGGTCCGGAAAGAACAATAAAGAATTCTTGTGCTGGAAATTCCGCACAATGGCTGTCAATAAGGACTCAGATTCTGTACAGGCAACCAAAGGAGATAAACGAATCACCAAAGTTGGAGCTTTTCTCAGAAAGACCAGCCTGGACGAATTCCCACAATTTATAAATGTACTGACAGGAGATATGTCAGTAGTTGGGCCTCGCCCACATATGTTGAAACATACAGACGAATATTCTCAAATCATCAATAAGTATTTGTTCCGCCACTTTATCACGCCCGGTATTACCGGTCATGCACAGGTCAATGGATTCAGAGGAGAAACTACTGATCCGTCCATGATGAAAAAGCGAGTTGAATATGATACATGGTACATTGAGAATTGGAGCATTCTATTAGATATAAAGATCATTTTCCTTACCGTTTGGAATGCAGTAAGAGGCGAAGAGAATGCATATTAGGAAACAAGAAACAATGGGGAATAACACAAACATCCTCAACGTAACGTTGGACAACCTTAGCTTCAAAGAATTGCTGGAGGATTTGAAATCCGGAGTGGTTTTCACACCTAATGTGGACCATTTGATGAAACTCCAGAAAGACCGTGAATTTTACGAGGTATATTCAAAAGCAGATTATCTGGTTTGTGATAGCCGTATTATTCAGGCCACTTCAAAATGGGTATCTGATAATCCCATCAAAGAGCAAATTGCAGGCTCGGATTTCTTTCCTTCCTTTTGCCAATACCACAAAGACAATACAGATCAAATAAAGGTATTCCTGCTGGGAGGCACTGAGGAATCCTGCAAGCAGGCAGAGGAAAATATAAATTCCAAAGCGGGAAATCAGGTAGTAATCGGTGGTTATTCTCCCCCTTTTGGATTTGAACACGATCGAGATGAATGTGATCGCATTATCCAGATGGTCAATGATTCAGGTGCTAGCGTACTAGCCGTTGGCGTAGGAGCCCCCAAGCAGGAAAAATGGATAATCAAACATAAGAATCGTATGCCTGGCATAGACATCTTCTTTGCCATAGGAGCTACCATAGACTTCCAGGCAGGCAATGTAAAACGATCTCCCAAGTGGATCACCAAAGTAGGCATGGAATGGGCATATAGAATGGCCCAGGAGCCCAAACGGATGTTCAAAAGATATATCATTGATGACATGCCCTATTTCGTTCTCATTTTCAAACAGAAAATCGGAAAATATCAAAACCCTTGGGCATAGCCTTTGTAATCAATAAAGTACTAATCGTTCTTTTTCAATCATTAATCTTAAAAGAAACTTTGTTAAGAACTTCGAAAAATCGATCTGTTCTTAACCTTACAGATAGGTAAATTAACCTTATGATCATTCGTAGTAAAGCTCCCTTGCGAATTGGACTGGCCGGCGGTGGAACAGATGTGAGTCCTTATTCTGATGAATTTGGAGGCTCCATCCTAAATGCAACCATAGACAAATATGCCTATGCGAGTATTATTCCTCGAAAGGACGGAAAAATCGTCTTGCATGCCATGGACAAAAAAGAGCGATTTGAAATGGACAGCCTGGCCCGTTTACCCATCAATGGGGAACTGGACCTTTTGCGGGGAGTTTATAACAGGATCGTAAAAGATTTCAATCACAATGCACCTCTGTCTTTTGAGTTAAAGACCTATGTTGATGCCCCTCCCGGATCAGGTTTGGGATCTTCTTCAACTTTGGTGGTAGCTATTGTAGGTGCCTTTACTGAGTGGTTGAAATTGCCTTTAGGGGAATATGACATTGCCCATTTGGCCCATGATATTGAGCGGGTTGATCTCGGCTTTGCCGGAGGAAAGCAGGACCAGTATGCAGCTACCTTTGGAGGCTTCAACTTCATGGAGTTCTACAAAGATGACAAGGTGATTGTAAATCCGCTGAGGATCAGAAATCGATACATCCTCGAACTGGAATTCAATATCATCACCTATTATACAGGGACCAGCCGACTTTCTTCGTCTATTATCGAAGCTCAGCAAGAAAGTGTGACCAAGAAAAAAGGCAAATCCATTGAGGCCATGCATGAGCTCAAAAAGCAATCATACATGATGAAGGAGGCACTTCTGAGAGGAGAGCTTTCCAGAATCGGTGATTTGCTGGAGTATGGATGGAAGTTTAAGAAAGAGATGGCTGCAGGAATCAGCAATCCCATCATTGACGAAATCTATGCAGAGGCGAGAAAAGTAGGTGCTACCGGAGGAAAGATTTCCGGTGCAGGTGGTGGGGGTTTTATGACCTTCTTCTGCCCGGGCAATACCCGCTATTGCGTTTCTGACAAACTCCGTGAAATGGGCGGAGAAGTTTATCCAATTAAGTTTAGCAAATCAGGTCTCACCACCTGGACAATAAAATAGAATGAACCAAATACAAGAATTAATACAAAGCTCTATCAAGGCAAAAGAAGCTGTGTTGGCTGATGAAGCCTTATTGCAGAAAGTACAGGAAGTAAGCGATATCATCGTTGAAGCTTTTCGTGCAGACAAAAAAGTCCTCTTTTGTGGAAATGGCGGAAGTGCAGCCGATGCGCAGCACTTGGCAGCAGAATTTTCCGGAAGATTCTACTTTGACAGAGATCCTCTTTTTTCAGAGGCTTTGCACGTAAACACTTCTTATGTAACAGCAGTAGCCAATGATTATTCATATGATCAGATCTACAGCCGTTTGATCAAAGCCAAAGGTCGTCAGGGAGATGTACTGATCGGCATGTCAACTTCTGGCAATTCTAAAAATGTAATTGAAGCCTTTAAGCAGGGAAAAGAAAATGGCATGCATATCATCGCCATGACCGGTGAGACAGGCGGCAACATGAAAGATCATTGCGATATGCTCCTCAATATGCCTTCTACAGATACGCCTCGTATCCAGGAGTGTCATATGTTACTCGGGCATATCATTTGTCAGTTGGTAGAAGAAGCTTTGTTTACTAAGGAAAGTGCGCAAGTGTTATAGTGTTATTGTGCGCAGGTTAGATAATTCAAACCCTAACACTACAACACCTTAACACCACAACACATCTTTTAAATGATTAAAGAAGCAATAGTACTAGCCGGAGGAAAGGGAACCAGACTCAGATCAGTTGTATCTGACGTTCCTAAACCTATGGCGGATATAAATGGAAGGCCTTTCCTGGCCTACTTGCTGGATGACCTTGCGGAGCAGGGCGTAGAGAGTTGTATCCTAGCCGTTGGATACAAAAGAGAGGTGATTTTCGATTATTTTGGAGAATCCTATAAAGGAATGTCCATAAAATATTCGATTGAAGAAGAAGCACTGGGAACGGGGGGCGCAATCAAGCTTGCCTGCAATCTGGTCGAAGGAGAAGAAGTACTGGCCATCAATGGAGATACTTTTTTTCAGGTAGATTTAGAGAAGTTCTACGGCTTTTTTGCGGAAAGTTCTGCCACTCTGGGCATGGCTTTAAAAGAAATGAAAGACTTTGAGCGGTATGGAACCGTCAAAATAGGAAATGATGGTCGAATCATGGGATTTGAAGAGAAGAAATATATGGCTGAGGGTTTGATCAATGGAGGGGTGTATTTGTTCCGAAAAAGTCTTCTGATGGAGGAAGAATTGCCACAGAAGTTCTCTTTTGAAACAGATATTTTGGAGAAATTTTATGATGAAGAAGCCTTTTATGGCACAGGATTCGATTCTTACTTCATTGACATAGGAATTCCGGAAGATTACGAAAAATCAAAACATGACCTTGCCGTCCTTTAAGATTGACAACAGCTGGACCCTCTTTCTCGATAGAGATGGAGTGATCAACGTAAAAAGAGACAATGACTACGTAAAACATTGGGGAGAATTCATCTTTCTGCCCGGCGTTTTCGAGGCGATGCAAATCTTCAACAAGATGTTTGGAAGGATCGTCATTGTTACCAATCAAAGGGGAGTAGGTCGGAAATTGATGACAAATGAGGATGTCGAGGACATTCACGAGCGAATGAGAAAAGAAATTGAATCGCAGGGAGGACGGATAGATCAGATTTTTTATTGTCCGGATTTGGCGGAAGAGGATCACAGAGAATGGAGGAAACCAAAACCGGGCATGGCTTTTGAAGCTAAAAAAATGTATCCGGAAATAGACTTTGAGAAGTCCTTGATTATCGGAGACTCGATCTCTGACATGGAGTTTGGAAAAAATGCAGGAATATACAGCGTTTGGCTATCGGATAAGGAAATCAAAGAGGAACACAAAACGATCATCGATACCCAAACACATTCTTTATTAGAATTTGCAAAACTATTAGAAACGGAGGCTAAGCAAGAGGCTTAACAAATATGAAAGATCACGTGCGCATCGGAGCAGTTTTAACCTGCTTTAATCGGAGAAATAAGACCCTGGCATGTTTAGAAAAGCTCTATAAGCAGGAGGCAATACAGTCCGGCAGGGTTAGTCTGGAAGTTTTCCTTACAGATGACAATAGTCCGGATGGAACAGCTGCTGCCGTAAAGGAAAACTTTCCGGGAGTTCATGTTTTTGAGGGTACGGGTTCCTTGTACTGGAATGGAGGTATGAATTTGGCTTTTGGGAAAGCCCTTCAGCATAATCTGGATTACTATCTCTGGTTAAATGATGACACCTTCCTCTATCCAAATGCTTTGGACAAATTGCTGGACACACATGCGGAGGTAAGTGCCAAAAAAGAACCCAAGAGTATTATTTTGGGAGGGACGGTAGATCCGGTTAGTAAGGAGTTCTCATACGGAGGCTTTAAAAGGCTAAGTCGTTGGACCCTGAAAATGGAAGCAGTCATGCCAGGAAAGGAACCTCGAAAATGTACGAGCAACACTGGCAACTGCGTACTCATACCCAGATCAGTTTCTGACAGAGTAGGAAATATAGAACCCTTCTATACACATAGATGGGGAGATCCGGATTATGGATTAAGGGCCGGGAAATTGGGATGTAGTATCTGGTTGGCGCCAGGATATGTTGCAGAGTGCGAAGCAAACCCTACCGCAGAAAGATGGGCCTCTCCTTCCCTATCCTTTTCAGAAAGGATCAAGGATTTTCATTCAATCAAAGGGTATATAAAGAAAGACTGGTACTTCTTTGTCAAAAGACATGGAGGCATTCTGTGGTTTGCTCTCTGGATCAAACCCTACCTGGATATGGTAATGCTCAGTCTTAAAGATATGTTTACCGGAACCAAAAAAATACAGGCGCAAGCCCACTGAAGGATAGATCGTGTGCGCAATTTTGACGATCAGCAAGGAAAAAATAAATAATGGAACAGAAAAAATTACTTTTCATTACCTCGCAACTCCCCTACCCACCTGTGGGTGGTGGTACTAGTACCTCATGGAATTTCATCAACTTTCTAAACCAACACTTTGATACCTCTATGGTCACCGTGTTGAAATGGGAAGATCCTAGCTATGAGCAGGAATTTCTCTCGAAAGTAAAACTTGACAAATATTTTAGTTTCGAGCTCAATGTTGAAAGAACGGTAGGCACAGTAGCCAAAAGCTATATGCAAGGTGTACCTATCAATTTCGTAAGAAACTACCACAAAGAATTGGAAGAAGTCATCCATGCATGGCTAGCCAATGACGATTACGATTATGTTTTTGTCGATCACTATGAGATGTTTCAATACATCCCGGAAAATGTGAAGGCGAAAACCATTATGCATGAGCACAATGCTGAATTCGTAATGTGGGAAAGATACTCAGAGGTAAGTCCTAATCCGCTGAAAAAGCTGGTTACCTATCTGGAGTCCAAACGTATCAAAAAACAGGAAAAAGATTTTTGCCAAAGAGCCAATATGGTGCTGGCAAATCCCAATGACCAGGAGATTCTTTCAGATTTGACCAATGGAAATAGTCACATCGAGAAAATCATTCCTTGTGGAGAAGACTTTATGCTGGAATGGCCCGACCTCGAATGGGATAATACCGAAGAATCTTTGCTTTATATCGGTTCTCTGGGATGGGAAGCCAATGTAGATGGTCTTATCTGGTTCCTGGAAGAAGGATGGGAAGCTTTGAAAGCAAAAAAACCCAATGCCAAGTTTTACATCGTTGGCGGTAAGCCCGATGCGCGTATTGTAGCTCTGGCAGATAAATTTCCAGATGTAATCATGACAGGCTTCGTAGATGATCTGGAGGATTACTATGGTAAATGCAGGGTTTTCCTAACGCCTCTTCGCTTTGGTAGTGGAGTAAAATTAAAGGTAATGAACGCTATGTTCAGAGGAATTCCTGTGGTTACAACTCCTATTGGCTCAGAAGGAATGCCTGTCGAAAATGGCACGCACCTATACCATACCCATAGCATGAAGGACTTTGTAGAATATTCTGCGAAGCTTCTGGAAGATCAAAGCACATGGGAAAAACTGAGAGACAATAGCCGTAAATTGACTGCGGAGCTATTTTCCTGGAAAACGCAATTACAAAATATCAAAGAGAACATACTTTCACTTGACAGTGTAGTAGAGAAGCAACATTCATGACATCAATTAGTAGATCACCAGGTATGAGCCCTCAGGAACAAGTACTGGACCAGCTGAAGTATCGCTTAAAGCAATCAGCTATCCTGAACAAGAACTTTGGGTACCTGTTCGAGCTCTTTACCTATTTATCATATCCCTTACGCAAAAGAAGTAAGCCGAAAGGCAAATTCGTGATCTTTGGAACCGGAAGATCAGGCAGTACACTATTGGTCAATCTCCTGAATTCCAACAGCAATATTTTTTGTGATAATGAGATTTATCACAGAAAGGTCATGTTTCCCTTTCTTTACCTCCGTTTCCGTTCTATCCTGGGCAATAAATCCGTTTACGGTTTCAAATGCCTTACCTATCATTTAGGATTGAGTTTAGGCCTGGATACAGAGGAAGAAAAGAAAGAGTATCTGGAGAAATTGGTCGATAATGGCTACAAGATCATATACCTGAGACGTCATAATATCTTCCGACAAGGCATGTCTAATCTGTATGCGCGCTACAAGAACCAGTTTCATAGCAATGCGCAAGCAGGGGTCAAGAATAAAGGCAAGAAAATGCCCGTTGAGATTTCCGAATTGCAAAAGTGGATGGATGCTTTGGAAGATCAGGCGCAGGTTGAAGCTCGCTTGTTGGAAAACATTCCACACCTCAAGCTTTCCTATGAAGATGATTTGGCCAAGCCAGAATCTCATCCAGACACCTTTCAGAAGCTTTCCGGATTCCTTGGAATCAATTTCGAAGTACCGGAAACTCAATTACGCAAGGTAACTCCAAAATCTTTGGACAGTTTCATCGAAAATTCAGAAGAGGTACTTCAATACCTCCACGACAACGGATACGAGTCTTATTTAAATTAAAGGCCGGGAAGCCCTCATGAAACAAGCATTAAAAGAGGCATTGAGGCCTTATGTAAAGCCCTACCAACGCTCTTTTCGCAAGCTCAAGAAGCAATCGAAAAGCCTGATGCTTTTGCCATTGAGGGCTTTGCCCATGAGTTCGGAGAAATTGGGGCCTCCCAAAGGCTTGTATTTCACCCTGGAAGAATGGGCCAATAGCTTGAAAGATCCCGGGGCAGGAGAATATACGATTGTCGCCGAATCAGAAGCCCTGATTCGAAAAAAACCACAAACCATAGAGGATAAAGTTCACTGGATTATCGAAAAAGAATACCGCAAGGATTCTCCGGATGCCAGCGTTTCTTTTTTGCGAAATGGTCGGGTATGGGTAAAGCACAACAATATGGGCCACGTAAACTCTACAGCTCATATCACAGAAAATGATCATGTGCTCATTCCCATTTCTGATGAATTCAATCCCAATCCAAGGGAGCACAGCATATTCAGCCAGTTTAAACTTCCCAATCTTCATCACATCCAGGGCAGAGCGATCTCTTTGGTAACTATGAAAGGAGAGCAGTTTTATCACTGGATCTATGATTTGCTTCCGAAATTGGCCTCATTAGAACGCGCAGGTATGTCTTTGGATGATGCAGACGCGATTATCATCAATAGCAGCAAGAGTCGCTTCATGAAGGATACCCTGGCAGCTTTGGGGATTCCGGAAGAAAAATTGGTCGATACACAGACCTACCAGCATTTGAAAGCCGACGAATTGATCGTTCCCTCTACTCCTGCAGGAGTAGGAAATCCGACCCGATGGATTTGCGAATATTTGCGAGAGAAATTCATTCCCCTGAAAGCTGAACTTCCTGCTGATACTTCTGAGAAAGTGTATATCAGCCGGGCTAATGCTCCCGCGCGGAAAGTGCTCAATGAGGACGCTATTGTCAAAGTAGCTGAGAAATATGGCTTCCAGAAATATACCCTGGAAAAGATGAGCTATCTGGAGCAAGTGGCCCTCTTTAATCAGGCAAAAGTGATTCTTACACCACATGGAGCAGGATTATCCGGACTGGTATATTGCGAGCCGGGAACTCAGGTATTGGAATTTTACCATCCCCAATACGTCAATGCCTGTTTCTACGCGCTTTGTAATACGATGGAGATCGATTATTCCTATTTTATAGGGAAAGGGAAAGCTCCAAAGGAAGGCGTTGATCTCGCGATGAATATGGCCGATATCACGGTCGATACCGATAAGCTGGAAAAAGCGATAAAGGCTATTCTTTGATCAATTAAATTTCCATGAATTGCAGGGGAAGAAAATACCCATGACATCTTCAGCAATGTCTCCGTTTGGGTCCCGGAAACCTGAACTCAGATTTTCTGGAGCGACACTAAAAAAGACGGTAAACAAATTATTGGTGATAAGACCTTCGTATAATTGGTTCCATTCTCGAAAAAAGCCAGATGCTTCTTCCGGCAACTGCAAGATGTAGAGGCCCTCATTTGCTCCTATCCTTTTTTGGAAATAGAGCAGCAATTCTGCACTGGTTCTGAGCTTTTTATCATGAAACTCGGCGAAATTGATGGCTTTAAAAAAATCTACTCCCTGATCTTTATCATGCATCCCAATCACATAATTATAGGCCTTCGCATCTGCAATTCTAAGTCCTAAGTAAAGGGAGTTATCTAACTCAACAGAATCCACTTCTATTTTCAGCCTTGGCTCAGGATCGAGGCTCAGTAAGCTGCTACTTTTCAGCCTCCCTTCCCCTAAATCAACTTCCAGCCAATAGCTATGATTTTCCTGGGCAACAAAAGGATCAATTCCTAGAAAAGCCTCTTTTTCCTGATCATATGCAAGTGTATCTATGCTTATTTGCTGATCTGGTCCTTCTTCCAAAACGAAGACTTCGGCAGAAGGCACAAGTTTATAATCTTCCCCTTCGGAATCTATAGGTACCGATTGCAAAATTTTCACCGACACAGGCTCCAACTGTGTCCCTATATACCCAATGATGAAGGTCTTTTCCTTGAAGTCAAATTCTCGATCAACTTCCTCTATGCAAGCCGACAGTAAGATGCAGAGGAATAATAAAAAGGAATATTTAATAAATGCATTCATCAATAAAAGTCTTGGGTAAATACTTAAAAATGAAGTTTGTAGGAAAAGGAAGGAATGATGCCGGGCACCAAAGACATTTGTTTCAATTTATAATTGAAAAAGGTTTCTGAAATCTGATCAGCTGGCTTCAATTCCTGATCAATGAAATAGGTAAGGATGTTTCTACGGGCATAAACATTCAAAACGGAGATTACCCAAGTACTTTTTACTTTTTGATTTGCCTGAGGTTTAGGGCTAATAGACAGAGATACATCCAGGCGATGGTTTGGCGGTAATCTCCCTGCATTTCTATCCCCGTAAAGAATCAGGCTTCCAATCCGTCCTTCCGGAATGGTCAGGGGCCTTCCAGATTGCCATATGAAGTTTGCGGAGCTACTTAGTCTGGAGCTAATAGCATAAGAAAGCACAAGACTGGCATTGTGAGGGCGATCGTAATTTGAAGGATAATGCCTTCCTTTATTTATCTGGATATTTTCCCATTCTGATAAAGTTCGCACCCAGGACCGAGACCAGGTATAATTTGCATAAGCCTGAAAGTTTCCCTGCTTTTTCTCCAAACTCAACTCCATACCATAGGCATTTAATTCAGCGGGAAGCAATTCCGTCTCCTCTTTACCTACAAAAAGCAAGCGGGCATTTCTGCGGAATTCCAGAAGGTTTTTCATTTGCTTGAAGTAAATCTCTGTCCCAAGCTGGAATCCTTTCCAGTTTGTACGAACACCCAAGCTATACTGATGTGCTTTAGTTGGAGGCAAATAATTGCTGGCAGGCACCCAAACGTCATAAGGCGCAACTCCTATCGTATTTGAGAGCAAATGTCTGTATTGCACCAGGTAGTCATAAGCCAGACTTAGGTTGAAGTTTTCCGATAATTGATAGCCAAGGGAAAGCCTGGGTTCAGGGTTTTGAAAGTGGGCCAGAGTTTTTCCGGCAGCAATGAGCTCAGTTCCAATGATCGTATTGACAGAGGGCGGTAATCCCGTTTCATATCGATTGATGAAATTCGGGCCATAGTTCCATATGCCTGAAAAACGGAGACCGGCGCGCAGACTTAGCCCTTTTGCGAGTCTGCTCTCTGTATCAACATACGCATAATATTCCAGGGCATTATCGTTGGGTTCAGGAGAGATAAATCCTGCTTCTTCCACTTCTGATAAACGCGTATACAGATTATTTTGGGCTCCTATTCCTGCATAAACTGAAAAAGAAGCCCGAGGATAAAAGGAAAGGTCGTATTTTATTTCCTGTCCCCTTACCTGTGCAGTGGTGATTACGGGATAGATCGATCTGGAAAAGTTCCCATTTATACCCTTCATCTCGAAATTGAAATCACTATAGATCAAACTGAGGTTGGCAAAGACCTTATTAGAGAATAGATGATTCCATCGGAGGTTTGCAAGCAGATTCCCCCACATAGCTTTTCGGATAGGTCTGCTGCCTTGCTTGTTAGTTTCTTCGGACTTAATAAAATCATTGCCCGCATAGAAAGAGAAAAATAATTTATCCTTCTTCCCTACTCGATAATTTAATTTCAAGGAGCCATCGCTAAATCCTGGGGTCAACTTCGTTTCTTCCTGCCTTACAAATAGATTGATCAAAGCAGCATAAGACTGTCTGGCAGAAACAACCAGATTTAAACGATCTTCTACAAGAGGAATATCCAGGTTGAGTTTTGCAAAAAATGGATTAATGGATGCGGAGCCATTAAAGGAACGGCTATTACCCTCCTTTAGGCGAATATCTAAAATTGAAGAAACCCGACCTCCATATTTGGCAGGAATGCCGGAACGGAAAAAATTGACCTCTTTGACTGCATTATTATCAACTACCGAAAGTAGGCCCAAAAGATGGGAGCTGTTGTACAAAGGAGCTTCATCTACCAAGACCAGATTTTGATCCACACGCCCTCCCCGAACATTGAATCCACTACTTCCTGCTGCAATGGAGCTTACGCCTGGCAAAGTGAGTAAATTTTTCTGTAAATCGGGTTCTCCCAAAAATGAAGGCAAACGAGCAATAAGTTGTGGGCTAAGTTGAGTAGCTGATATTCCTTTACGCCTGGAAGTAGCTTGCTGAGCTTCAACTAATATTTCATCCAGGTCAAAATCAGTCTGGGCCAACTCAAAATTCACCTGCTGATCATCATTCAGGGTCAGCGGGACTTCTGTTTGTTCATACCCAAAATAGGAAACTGCGAGTTGAATACTTCCTTGAGCGAGACTAAGGGAATAAAAACCATATTCATTTGTAATCGTCCCAATTTTACCTTCTTTATCGTAGATCGAGCACCCTATCAGAGCCTCGCCTGTAGATTTATCATAAACATAACCTGAAAGGGTGAATTTATTGTTGTGCTTCTTGCCTGAAGAATTGGAATTCCTGCTACTTCTTCCCTTTCTATATATGGTGATCTTTCCCCCAATTTCTTTAAAGCTTAAATCTGTCCCTTCAAAACATTTTTCCAGAAAAGAAGCTAGACTCATATTGTGAAATTCTCCACTAACTTTCTTTTCTAGTTCCGGATTATTACTGTATACAAATCCAATATCTGTCTGCTTCTCTATGAGCTTAAATACCTCTTTCAGGCTTTTATTGTCCAGACTAATGCTAATAGGAGTCTCACTCAATCGGTCCTGGGAATAACCATAGGCAGAAAGACTTATAAATAGCATTAGACAAATAGATCTGATCATCTTGGGACAATAGCTTTATTCTCAGGCTTTATTGATTTATTAAGGAATGAGGTAAGTCCCATCTTCCATTTTTATATCTAATTCACAGCTAAGCTCAATCATGCTTATAATATCTTCAAGGCTTTGATTTTCGAAATCTGCAGTGATATTGCAATTATACTCTGTGCTTCCCTCCCACAGTATTTGATTTCTGTAAAAGCTGTTAAGATCTTCTACCATTTGCCTTAAAGTGCTTTCCTCAAAATGAAAAACACCTGTTTTCCAGGAGAGGTAATTAGGATTTGCATTCGCATAAGTATCAAGTTCTTTTCCTTGTAGCCGAGCAACTTCTCCCGCAATCAGAATCGCTTTCTGATCTGAGGAATTACTAACTTCTACCCTACCTTCAGTTACACTTACCAGACAAAATTCATCCCTGCTTTTAATGTTAAATGAAGTGCCCAATACCCGAGTTTCGGATAGAGCAGTTTGTATAATAAAGGGACGATTAAGGTCCTTTTCTACTTCAAAAAAGGCTTCTCCTGACAAGCTTATCCTACGCTCATGTTCATTAAATTTTTGAGGGTAACGTAAAACAGCTCCTTCATTCAACCAAATTTTAGTGCTATCCTCTAACACAATTAAATCAACCCCTTCCCCTTCTTCTGCTTTATGGCTGATCATCCTGGATTGAGGGCTCTGAATGCTATCTTTGAGGACCCAATATCCCAGAAATAACAAGAGAATTACTGCAGCAGCGGCAAACCATTTTCGGCTAAATAACAGCTGCCGTTTCCCTTGCTGAGATAGTGCCTTTTTCTTAACATTTTCCCATGCTGCATCGGTATCAAAATCATACAACTTAATTTCAGAATCTGAAAACCAGAGCTTTCTCATCTGTTCATATTCAAAGGAGTTTTCCTGCCGGAATTTATCTAGCTGTTTTTCCTCTTCTGCAGTTGTCTCTTGTTTAAAATGCTTGAGGAGTATGTCGTATATGTCGTTTTCCATCTAAATAATAAAGCTGTCTATTTATAAGTCGGTAAGTCTAAGCAATACCCCTATTCACAAAGAAAAAATCAGTTTCCCACTCTTCCCTTAAAAGACTGATTGAAGAAATAGAAGCAAAGTGAGCAGATTCTGTTCCTTTAGCATGCTACGCATATGTTTGAGGGCTCTACCCATTTGATTTTCGACAGTTTTAATCGAAATATCCAGATCTTCAGCAATCTCCCGATAACTCATTCCGTTTCTGCTCTTTAAAAACACCTCCTGAGTTTTAGGCGGGAGCTTGGCAGCAAAATAGTGGAACAAGGGTTCAATGTCTTTTTCTTGTATTTCAAAGGGGCTTGGTCCAACAGAAGCTTCGGCCATATATGATTCCAGAGAAATCAAGCGGGTTTTCTGATTGCTTCTCAGATAGTCTATGCACTTGAATTTAGTAGCCCTTAATAAAAAACCTTCTATCTGTTTCACTTTCTGAAAACTGGATTTTTGCCATAGCTGGATGAAGAGGTTTTGCACAATATCTTCTGCCACAGCGGAATCCTTAACTATAGCTGCTGCATAGTTACAGAGAGGTCCATAGTTTTGGTAGAATATTTCTTTCGGGAAATCAGACATGTACATTCAATCTGCACTCCAGGGATATTCAGATGTATGTTTCCTTAAATGCTAAGTAGCAGTCCAAAAAACATAGCAGAAAATGAGAAAAGCAAAATTGAGAAGTTGCGAAACTTCTCAAATCTTGCGGATATTAAATTTAATATATACTAATAAATCTATTCATACATAAGAAAATACAATAAGCGGTTAATTCTATGTTTAGATCATTCGATTTATTAGAACATTTGAAGCTGGCCTGCGATACAGAGTTAGCTTACTCCTGTAACACCCAAAAGACTTCATTTTCATCCCGAAACGCGACCAGACCTGTTTCCCTGGAATAATACCAGTCATTTCGGTTTAGCACATTATTAAATGTCTGCCCCAATAAAGTAAGCTCCTCGTCCAGGGTAAAGAGCTGATAAATGAAATTGGTTTCGTCCAGTTCCTCCGGCCAAATCCATTGACTAATTGGATTTTCCATATGCAGAGGCGACAACCATATTTGTCCCATAGGAGCGTAGGTGGTGTCGCTATTTCCCAATTGGGTGGTGCCTACTTCTACATACATCGATACATCCTTAGACTCAGTTTCGAGAAGTACATAGAATAATTCAACCTCATTACAAGTCCCTATCCATTTGCCCATAAAGGAATCACAAGGATCTGTATTTTTGGTAATAACCCTATCAACCAATAGGTGTTTCTTATCCGTCAACTTCAGATCAAGTTTATCACCATTTTCATTTATATAGGTGAATACTTTGCCAATGTCAAAAGCATATTGAGGAAGCCAGTATTTCGCTGAGTCAGAGAGCCGAAAGGTTTCCCCTCGCATGATCGCACAGTACCTGGCAGAGGTATCAGCCGGATAAAGTGGGCTTTCGCATCCGAAGAATTTATTATCCACCCCGTGGAGAGGGGAAAGGCCTGGAACTGCTTCTGTGTTCAGGAAAAATATTCCATCCGGTACTTCAGACTCACAACTTAAGAATAAGGAGAAACTCAAGAGTACCCATATCGCCTGTTTGAAGAATGACCTGTTCATGTGATGTTGCTTTGATTAGATGATTTTTTTGAGTGTGGAATGATTTTCCTAGCCCTTGATACCTATTATCGGATAGGCTTACAATCATCAGTCGGAGGTTTAGGTCATTACCCCTATTCTTATGAAAAAGATTGTAGAAAAAATAAATTAATCGCCACCAGAGTCGGGGCATTTGATTGGCTTAAAGGATGCTATTCTTTACTATTGGACGGTAAATATCGTTACAATTATCCCAACAACAATCGCTGAACTTCCTCCTTATAACTGCTAGCCAAAGGGATTTGATCCTGCCCAACGGTCAATTGATGACGTTCGATTTTCCGAATCGCATGAATGGCTACGATATAGGATTTATGCACCCTCACGAAGGCTCCTTTCGGCAGCATATCCAGGGCTTTTGAAATCGTCATTCGCGTACTGACCGTTTTCTCTGTTTGATGAAAGAACAGGAGATTGGTATCAGAACGAATGTATAAGAGAGCATCCAGGTCAACCTTCACCCAATCATAGCCATCTTTGATAAATAGGCTGGGAGATTGATTCAGACGTTTTTGCTGCCCTTGCAAAGCCCGATTGCAGGCTTCCAGAAAACGGGGCAAAGAAACAGGCTTGAGTAAATAGTCCAGCGCACGTAACTGAAATCCCTGAACCGCATAATCCGCATAAGCAGTCACAAATATGAGCTGCACATCTATATCCCGAAGAAGTTTTGCCAATTCAGTTCCCATCAAATCCGGCATTTGTACGTCCAAAAAAACCACATCAACTCTATGACTTTGGAGATATGCCAGGCCCTCAGTTGGATTCAGAAAACTTTGCTTAAGATTGAGAAAAGGAATTTTCTCTGCATGTGCTTCCAACACTTTGAGGGCTGAAGGTTCGTCGTCTATGGCTATAGCTTGTAGTATCATGGTATATTAGCTGGCAGGGACGGCTTTAGGAGCTAAAGTTAATTGAAGTCGCAGCTCAAATTGCTCGTCTGATTGTTGGATAGATAGTTGGTGTTGATCGGGATATTGTAGGGCAAGACGTCTTTTCACTTGCTCGATGCCCTTACCTGTTCCTCTTTGTTGAACAGGATAAATAGGGTTTTGACTTAAGAAATCCAGAAATCCTTCTTCTATGGATAAACTGAGCTTTGCGGGTATTTCACTCTGAGGGGAAATGCCATATTTAAAGAGGTTCTCGACGAATGGAAGCAAGAGTAGCGGGGGAATTTGGGCTTCACTTTGATCCCATCGAATATCAATATGTATGTTTTCGGGATTGGCCATGCGAGCTTGTTGCAGGCCAATATATCTTTTCAAGAAAGTCAGCTCCTCTTCTATACTGACATAATCTTTTTGGGATTGCTGTAGGGTAAATCGTAATATTCCGGAGAGTTCCTCAATGCCTTCAGCCAGGCTTTCATCTTCCAGAGGAACTGCACGACTGTATAGGGTATTCAAGGCATTGAAGAGGAAATGAGGATTGAGTTGAGAACGTAGTGCTTGCAATTCCGCGGCTGTTTGTTCCTGCAAAAGTTTCGCCTGCTGATTTCGACTTCTTACCAAACCTGCGACAAAGGTGAAACCCATGACAAATATAAATGCCAACAAAGCGACCAAAAGATTTTCCTCTACCAGATCAACTTCCATTCCCGTAGTCCACTGCAAAAAGAGGTAGAGAAAAAAGTACAAAAGCAAAGCCCAACTTCGATAGATCCATTTGTTTTCTTCGTTTAGTCCCCACCACTGATAGGGACCTCTAAAGTTTAGCCAAGCCAATAACATCAATCCCAGCAGGATGACCACATAGCCCAAAAGCCAACGCACAAATCCCCCTAATTGATCCCACTCACCTGCATATTGCAGGGTAAGGCTTTCATGGAGTTGAAATCCCCAAAAGCCACCCAGACAAAGCGTCAGGGTGGCAAAAAGCCAGGGAGTCCAATTATTCCACTTTTTTGAGTTCATATTCTCTTTGCTTGCATCTTTTCATATCTTTTTCTGCACGCTCTGCCTCTCGTAATACCAAATACATACTGCTTACCCAAAATTCATAATCGACGATGGCTTCCAGGTAATATAGTTTTCCTGCTTCAACCTCCAAAGAAAATGATTTTCGCTTAACGGTTGGATAACGAACTTCTGAAATAGTTTCTATAGCCAATTTTCCTACGGGTACCTCTACTTCAAACCAGCTTCGATTTTTCAGGTTTCTGACCACCAGTTGATCATTGATTTTTATCCCAAAACCCGAACTCGTATAGGCTTTTTTGTAGATCCTTAAGGTAGCATAAGCTTCCTGTGTTAAATTCGATTGGGCTCCGATCAAAAGTAGAGAAAGAAAACTTATCAGAAGGCGATAAAGCATGGGCCGATTTATTCCTGTAATCCGCTTCATGACTTATTGATATTTTTGGGGAAAGTTGTATCCAATACTAAACCCAAATTGAAAATAAATTTCACCCATTCGATCCAGGGGAGCATTGATAGATCTCCTTCCTGAAGCTTCCCATCTACTGGCTTTCAGACCACGTCTGTATCCTATTCGAAGGGTTTCTCCCGAACTCGTGGAGCTTTTCGCTATCCCTCTCCACATTTCCAGGCCTATATCTATAAAGGTGTTCCGGTTAAATATTAGGGTCGTCTTAGGTGAAGATGCATCCGGGAATAATTGATCAAAGTCCAGCTGATCTGTATTTCCAAATGAAGTAATTTCATGAGCAGCTTCAAATTCACCGATCCCCAGTCTGAGCAAAAGTGCAGTATTTCTGTTTTGTAAGATTGATACGCCCACATTTCCCCAGCCAGCCGTCTGATAGGAATCAACGGTAAAACTTCTTACTGGCCGATCAAAAAAAGTCAACTCATAGACCGGAATATCTACCCCCAGATCAACATAGATGCGCTTATACCGTAAACCGATTTCAAACAAGCTATAAGCCCGAGTTCTTGAAAGCTCTATTGCTGCAGCCTCAAGCTGTTGACGAATATTAGAATTTCCTGTATTCAAAGCCATAGCTCCAAAAGGAAGGCCTAGTTTGAGGTAAATGCTGACCGGATACTTATCAGGATTAGCAAGCATTTCCGATTCTGATTTAATCTCTTTGAGCTCCTGTCCTATCAAGAGGCCAGGCAAAATGATTAACAGGCAGCAAATTAAAGTTTTGTGTTGCATAGTTATTTAATTGATTATTCCTCAAATAATGAGATATGCATCACTCCAACAACTAGATGTGGGGAAAGGCTGGAACTTTGTGGGGAAAGTATAAGAGTTTGTGATTTGACCAAAAGCGCAAAGTCTTTGATAAAAGAAATCGGCATATCTCCCATCTGGGGAAATATGCCGTTAGCATTTCTATTTTGTTTTTACTTAGTACTTCGCTGGTACTCCTTCTCCCGGTAGGCTCTTCAAAATAAAATCACGGATGTGATCATTAGAAGAAGCCAAATCCTCTGCTCTCAGATACATCATATGCCCACTTCTATATCCCTCAAATCTAAGGCGTTCTTTCATCCTGCCACTTGGGTCCAATTGCCACATGGTATATTTTGCATCAAAATAAGAAGTCGCTCCATCATAATAACCCGATTGAATCATCACTTTTAAGTAAGGGTTCTGAGCCATAGCCTGACGCAAGTTTTCACCTGTTTGATCCCCGCCTCTGTCCCAGGGTCTTACCGGTCCGAACATATTGTATTTGATGTCGGTCTTGTAATTGAGTTTTTCTCTAAGGTAATAGTTGATAGCTGGGGTAAAGGAATGCAACCAACTGGTCAGCTCAGAATTGTAATCCGGCCTGTCCCCTGCCCCTTTTCTGTCGATGCCTTTATAACGTGAATCCAGACGACCAACTGTAAATCCTTTATCTCTCAGCAGTTCTTTCCAGAAAAAGCTGGTAGGTACGTCCAGATTATGTTGGAGAATGACTTTCTCTGAAAGGCCTGAGTATCGGGCAAACTGCTTAGCTACATAGTTTCTGTCTTCATCTCCTACAAAACCTCCTTTTGCTATTGCAGGTATGAGCTTGTCAATGGCATAGCCTTCGGCCTCATTCAACACTTCATTCAGGTCTTTTGACTGCAAATCAGCTGGTAGCATATTGTGGTACCAGGCAGTAGCTGCAAAATAAGGCAGACGATTGGCTGCGATTACAGGCCCATCTCTTTCGATCCCCAGACGAGTAGGAGAAACCAGGATAACTCCATTCAGGTACATCCATTGTCTGTTTTGAAGTTCAAGGGCCAGACCTGATACTCTGGTGGTACCATAACTTTCGCCAATCAAATACTTGGGAGAAGTCCAGCGCTCATTTCTGGTAACAAAGGTATTGATCCAATCCGCCAGATATTTGATATCCGCATTTACTCCAAAAAAGGTCGTCTTTTTGGTTTCCTTATCCAGAATCCGTGAATAACCGGTATTGACAGGATTGACATATACGATATCTGCTACATCCAGAATCGAATGGGGATTTTGCTTTACCCCATATGGCTGAACAGGATATCCCTCATCATCAATCTTGAGAATCATAGGCCCTGTATAGGCAATATGCATCCAAACAGAAGCCGATCCCGGTCCTCCATTGAAAGATATTACGAGGGGTCTTTTTGAGCGGTCAGAAATACCATCACGGGTATAATAGGTAAAGAACAAAGAAGCCACAGCTTTTCCTTCATCATTCCAGACGGGCTGGGTACCTGTCGTAGCCGTGTAATTGATTGCTGTTCCTTTGATTACAGTTTTGTGCTTGGTAACAACCGTAGATTCGGCCTCCAACATTCGTTCTTGTCCGAACAGGGCTGAGATCGAGAATAATAGCACACATAAAAGCGCGTATAGACGGTTCATAGAGTAATAGTTTAAAATGTTTGGTTTCTCTTAGATTATATATTTTTTGACTTGAGCGTTTGGATTAGTAGTATTTAGATCTACAAGTACTTCTCATTGCGAGCTCAAATTTTGAGCAAAGCAATCCTCTTGAATCCTAATGCCTTTTTGAGTCAAGGAGATTGTTTCGCCTGTATTACAGGCTCGCAATGACAACTCGACCGGCAGTTTCTCATAACTTACAGCCTCGCCATAATGGAAAAAGGCTTTTCATGCGCTTTGATCCAGGGATGATCCTTGCCAAAAACATGAATAAATGCAATTGCCAATTCCCTCAATAAATCATTTCTATGTTTAAGCTTCAACTTAAAAGCAGCTACCAAATGATTGACCGCAGCTTCCTGCTGTTTCAATTGTAAGGCACCTTTGCATTGTATCAATTCTTTCTCCAATTCTCCTTCTTCCTCCTCTGAAATACTCGATAGCTTTGCCAGGGCGCGAATGTCATCCGCTTCTATCCAATGCTTATGTCCCAATACCACATGCTTGATCAGGTCCAGGCTTTTTTCCGGCTGAAACAAAACCTGATGCCAGGCAAGGGCAATTTTTGCATCATCAAAATCCGGGTGCTGCTTCAGGAGAGTTTCTATTCCGACTTCTTTCTCCGCATTGGGAAAATCCCTCTTATCCTTCTGGATTTCCATCAATTCCTCCTGGCGAGGATCAGGTATATGGGCTTTGAGCCACTTTTTCATGAAAAAAGGAGATCCCGTTCCTGCAGAGTCTGCCAATACCTGTCCTTTGTGGTATAAATGGATGCGAGGCACTCGATTAACCCCTGTACTTTCTATGATTTCCGGGGATTGGCCTACATCTACAGACACATACTGACAATCGATCTCCGCTTTGGTCTCCATCTCTTCCAGCATCTGTCTTACCACATGGCAGGTTCCGCACCAGGTCCCCCAGTACAATACCAGAACAGCTTCTTCCTGGCTTTTATCAATGACGTTTTTTTGAAAGGTATCCAGTTTCATATTTAGCTAATTTCTCCTGTATCAACCCCTTACTTGCCCAGATGTTTTCGAGGGCGGGGAATGAGGAAAAGTTCGGTTTGGCGTCCATTGATATAGCCGACAGATTCGCCATCATAACAAGCATCTTCTTCCATCATCATACGAATCTCTTTCTTCCATTCTTCCAGAAAAATTCCAGCATTCAACTCGATTGAATAGCAGGTATTGGGATATACAGGATAATCACCTCTGAAAGCTACTCCTCCTTGCTGATCCCAAAGTCCAATGGTGGGCCCGGCAGCATGACCATGGTAGCCAATTGGATGTGTATAAATGCTGGGCTTTATTCCTTCCGAAATGGCCTGATTTCTGGATGCTAACAAAAGTTCATTTCCGGTTTTTCCGGTATCGAAGTTGTCGGTCAGAATATCCATCAGACGGAGGGCCTTTTTATGGGCTTTTACCAAATAAGCAGGAGCTTCGGTTTCTCCAGCTTTCAGCACATAGGCATTTTGCTGCGTATCGGTATTTAATCCTAAATAGGTAATCCCAAAATCCACATGGATGAGATCACCGGGCAGAATGATTTGCTTATCGGGTCTTCTGGAGAAAGTCCGCAAATGATCGAAATTTTCCGGATCAGCTCTTTGTACATCTACAGAAGGATGAAACCAGGTAACCAGGCCCAATGATCTGATTCGATCTCTGTACCACCAAACTACATCCTGGGTAGTTGTAACGCCTGGTTGAATCACCTGCTCAGAAAAGCCCTCAGCGATAATTTCATGGGCAATAGCCACGATTTGCTTATAGACGATCATTTCTGCGTGTGAACGAGTTTCTAACCAACCTATGGCCAGCTTTTCACCAGATACAACCCGCTTTTTATATTTCTCAGAGAGACTTTCCATAAATTTTTCATAGTGGAAAGCTGAAATCCCATCTGCTAAAGCAAAGTGTTCACTTTTATTGATCGCGACCTTATTGGGATTACGTTCTTCGATAATTTCGCTAAGTCTGGCCCATTGATCCGGCTGACTTTCTTTATCCCAGGCTTTTTTGAAGACCTCGCCCACATCATAGCGTGCACAAGCCAAAGTTTCCAGCTTCTCCCCATTGTCATAAATGATGAGCATGGTTGTTCTTCGGGCCGACAACCAATTGGAGGGAAGCATGGTTTTGAGAACGGGATCCTCATTGTATTCACGCGAAAGCAGCACCCACATATCGATGCCTTCCCTTCTCATTATCCCAGGCAAAACAGTTTCTATTCGCCCTTGAAGCCATTCATCGCGTACTTCTCCCCTTTCCTTGAGGTCAAGGATTTTGGGCATTTGGGCAGAAAGCGGAATAAAGGAGATTGATAGTGCTATCAGCAGTAGTTTTTTCATAGAGTTCCTAAATGAACCTTAAATCTACTGCTTTTCCAGAAAATAGAATATATAGATGCAGATAATTCTCCTTTGTTTATCTGGTATTAAAGGCCGCGATAGTATTCCAGGATTCTCACTCGCAGTATGTATTCAAATTTTGCATTGGAGAGATTCAGACGGGCAGTATCGAGGTTATTTTTACTAGTCAGGTACTGGACGATATTGGATACTCCATTGTTAAAACGTATCTCATTGATACGGAAAGAACTTTCATAGGCCTCCAATTGTCGTTTCAGGATTTGATAGCGAGAGAAAGCATTTTCCATTTTAAAATGCGCATCCTCAACTGCTTGCTTAAACTGCAGCTTACTATTCTGAAGATCAATGGTCGATTGCCTCAATTCCAGTTTGCGTTGAGAGATGCGGTTTTTAGCTTGAAATCTATTAAAAAGTGGAATACTTAGCGCGACTCCCACAACTGAGTTTCGATTATTATTGAGTTGATCGAGGTAGGCGATTTTTTCCTGACGAAAATTGGTCTCATTGGTAAAAACAGGAATCGATTGGTTGTTTACATTTACAAAATCCCCGGTTTCTTTTACCTCTGTTCCCGCATCAAAAAAAGCCCTACTTACGCTGGAAAAGTTACTCCCAATTTGTCCAAAGAGAGAGACCTCCGGAAAGAAATCTGCCCGAGCCACTTTAATGGCACTATTTGCTTCTTCAATTCTCAATTGACGAGCTTTAAAAGCCGGCAAATTCGTCAGGGCATCCTGGTAGACCGCATTGGCAGACAGGAGATATTTTTCTTCCTCTAAATTTCCGCTTATATCTGCGAAATCGGCTTCCGGAGAAGCCTCTATTCCCATAGAGACAAAAAGATTGAGTATGGCCTCATTCAGGTTATTTTTAGCGGAAAGCACGGCCATTTCATCCATGCTAAATTGTCCCTGCATATCGGTAAAATCAGCAGGATTCCCTTCTCCTTCCTTAAAATTAGCACGCAATCTGTCCACTTGACCAGCTGTAGTCTCCAAACGAGCTTCAGCCAATCTCAATTGATCTCTCGCAGTTAGAATTTGGATATAACTCAAGGTCACATTCAGAATCAGGTTTTGCCTAACCTCCTCCATTTCCATCTCTGCAGCTCCCAAATTGTACTGGTTCTGTTTGATGCTGTTTTTCAGGCGAAAGGCATTAAAGAGGGTTGCTTCTCCTCCCAATCCGACATTAGAAAATGTGAGTCGCTCATTGATAAAGTCATTGGTTGAAGGGTTGATACTCCTACCATTGTTTATCCCTAAATTGTAATTTGCGTTGAGATTGGGCAGGAGGTTATTTTTTGACTGACGCAAGGCCAGATTTGCTGATTCAGCCTGAATCCCGGATCTTTTCAGATCGAGATTGTTCTCTAAAGCTATCGCAACACATGAAGTCAGGTCATAGCTTTCCCTGGTATTCGTTTGCGAATATCCTTTCACCGAAAGAATCAGACAAATAGCGAGTATGCTTAAAAATTTGCTATACATAAGTTTCTATTGAAAGATCAATTGCTAAGGTTTTTTCCGTCCAAAAGACTCACAATTCGGGAGCCATATTCAGCATTCTTCTCAGAATGGGTTACCTGAATGATGGTTACTCCATCTTCATTGAGTTTTTTGAATAGTTCCATGATTTCGTCTCCCTGAGTCGAATTTAGGTTACCGGTGGGTTCGTCTGCAAGAATCAGCCTTGGAGACGAAATGAGGGCACGAGCGATCCCGACCAATTGCTGTTGGCCTCCACTAAGTTGCTCTGGAAAGAGCTTGGACTTAGCAACGATATTGAATCGATCGAGGGTTTCGGCTACTTTTGCTTTTCGCTCGGAAGAGCTCAATTTCTTATATAATAATGGCGCCTCTATATTTTCATACACCGTCAACTCATCGATCAAATGATAGGCCTGAAAGACAAAGCCAATGTATTCCTTATAAAGCCTCGCACGAGCTTTGGATTTCAGTTTATGGACGGGTTGATTGAGGAAACTATACTCTCCATAATCAAACTCATCCAGCATCCCGATCACATTCAGGAGGGTAGTTTTACCTGAACCGGAGGGTCCCATGATGGAGATAAATTCTCCTTCTTCTACATTTAGGTTTATGTCCTCAAGAAGAAAGGTTCGCATTCCTCCTGATTTCACCCATTTTGAGACATTTCTTATTTCTAACAACATAGTGTTTGTTTATTCGGTACGTAAACTTTGCACAGGCTTAGCTCTTGCTGCTTTAATTGCCTGGAAAGAAATGGTAAGAATCGTAATGGTCATGATCATGCCGATGGCCAAGGCAAAGACCCACCAGCTAAGATCTGTTTGAAAATTGTAATTCTGGAGCCAAAGATGCATGAAGTACCAGGCAATGGGGCTGGCAATCAGGGCAGCCCAGGCAAGCAGTTTGAAAAAGTCTTCAGTCAGCAATACCAGGATATTGAAGGTGCTGCTTCCCAGCACTTTGCGAATGCCAATTTCTTTGGTCCTTTGGCCTACATAAAAAAGGATCATGCCATAAATCCCCAGGCATCCAATCAAGATGGCAAGGCTGGAAAAAACCGTACTTAGGGAAAGAATCTGCTGTTCGCTTTCGTAGAGATTTTCTACCCGTTCGCTTAGAAACTCATATTCGAATAAATGATCTGGGAATGCCTCGGACCATTCATTCTCAATGTGTTCGATCGCCGCCTGGGTATTTTTCAGATTCATTTTAATGGCCAATTCGGAATAGCTATCATGCCTGGAAGTGATAAAGACCGGACTGATATCTTCATGAAAATCCTGGTCATGAAAGTTCTCGACAACCCCTACAATATTCCCTTTGATAAATCCTCCTGAGACTTCCAGGCTTTTCCCCAGAAGCTCCTCGACTGAATTTAGCCCTAGTTTCTCTGCCAGTTTTTCGTTTACCACAAACTCGTCTATACTGTCTCTGGTGAAGAAGTTTCTTCCCGCCACCAATTTCAATCCGAAAATATCGAGGTAATCCACATCTCCGATTTTCACCTGGATCTGAAATTCCTCGGTCTCAGGATTATTATTGTAAACAAGGCTGGTTCCCCATCTATTATCTGAAGCTCCCGGAGAGCCAAAACATGCACTTACTTGCTCGATTGGGGTGTAGTTTTCCAGGCGATCTTTTAAGCTTTTTAAGCGAATTTCATTCACTGTGTCCGGCAAGGCTACCCGTAAGATCCCGTTTCTTTCGAAACCCAGATCCGAATTGATGGCATACTTCATCTGCTTATTGATAACCAGGGTACCAATGATCAGGATAATCGAAATGATGAACTGAACAGACACCAGCACTTTGCGCGTACTGAATCCACCGGCATCTTTGGGGTTCAATTTGGATTTCAAGGCAAGTACAGGAGCTATTCTAGCCAAGAGAAATCCGGGGTAAGTCCCTGCTAAAAGCGAGATTCCTACTAGTAAAGCGAAAGCAAATCCGAAAAACTGAAGATTCCCAATGGCCGAGATACTCAACTCCAGCTCAAAGAGTTCATTGAAATAAGGCAAGGCCAATACGCTGAGACTTATCCCGATTAAAAGAGAAGCCATGCAAATCAGGAAGGTTTCGATCATAAACTGCCAGAACAAATGGACCCGAAGTCCTCCTAGCACCTTACGTATTCCTACTTCACGGGAGCGGTTTACCGATTGGGCTGTAGAGATATTGATGAAGTTGATGCTCGCCATCAGCAGCAGGAAGAATCCGATCAAACCAAATATCCATAGCATATTGGGACTGATTCCCCCTGAATACCGGGGGTCAAAGTGTATATCAGCCAGCGCCTGCAATTTGTAGTGGTGGACATTCTTGGAACGGGGTCGGTATTTTTTTACAAAGCTCTGAATCTCCTTTTCGATAGCTGGAACGGATTGATTGGGGCGAAGCAAAGTAAATACCTCCAGATTGGAACTGATTCCTCCCCAACCGTTTTCATTTGCCAGAAATTGGGAGTAATCCTTTATGCTGGAATAGGCTAAAAATATCTCCGTATTTATGAGACTCGTTTTAGGAATATCTTTTAGCACTCCCACTACTAGAAAAAGGGTTTTCCCGCCTAGTTGAAAGGTCTTGCCTACCGGGTCATAATCCCCATAGAATTTTTTGGCCATATTTTCCGTAATCACGGCCGTGTTGGGTTCAGAAAGATCCGCAACTCCTCCATGCGTAAGGGGAAAGTTGAGAATTTCAAAAAACTCCGTTTCTACGAAGGCCACATCTTCCTTCAACTTTTTCTTGTCTGAGAAACTGATCAATTCATTGTCCCAAAGGGCCTGTTTGGCTACCTTTTCGGCATAATCATACTCCGTACGAAATGCATGGGCAAATCCGGGAGGCACACTGGCTTCGAAGTCTATATCGTCTCTATGTTCCTCTGTAACCACCCGGTATATCCGATCAGAATTGAGGTGAAAGTTATCGTACTGCAGATTATGCTGAACAAAAAGATATATCAGTATACTACAGGCAAATCCCAGGGATAAGCCTCCAATGTTTATAAATGCATGACCTTTGTAACGGAGTAGGTTTCTCCAGGCGATTTTGAAATAATTTTGAATCATAATTTATTTTTAAAATCAATGATTTATCAAAAGGCTTATTCTGTTTTCAGGTTATTGACCGGCTTCTGCATGGCCGCCCGTATAGATTGATAGCTTACGGTGATGAGCGAAAGACTGATTGCCCCAATTCCGGCCATCACAAATACCCAGATGCTGATTTCCTGATGGAAATTGTAGTTCTGTATCCAGGCATCCATAATCTGCCAGGCTAAAGGGCTGGCAATTGCCAAAGCCAATAAGACCAGCAGAGAATAATCTTTGGTTAAGAGGGTCCACAAGTTGAATACAGAAGCTCCCAGGATTCGGCGTATGCCTATCTCCCGACTTCTTTGTAGGACCATAAAGGAAGAAAGCCCAAAGAGCCCGAGTACAGATATCACAATGGCCAGCATGGCAAAAATGAATGCCAATTGACCAATCATCTCTTCGTAGGCATACTTCCGGGCAAAATCCTTGTCAACAAATCTGAAATCAAAAGGCGCCGCAGGATTGTGTTGCTTCATGACTTCCGCTATACTTGCCAGAGCCTGTGAAGCCGGAAGTTCTGATTTGATTCGAATATTTATCACATTTCGGTTGCCATAATTGAGGAAATACATACTGGGCAAAGGAGCTTCAAAGGGAGACTCATTGATGATATCTTTAATTACTCCCAGCACCTTGAATGTAGCTCCATAATCTCTTCGTATGATTTCTCCTAACAATTTATCTTTCCCTATCATATCTGCAGCCGTTTTATTCAGAATGACGCCCTCCTGATCCAGGCCAAATTCCCGAGAGAAATTGCGGCCCTCGATAAAATCGAAGCCTACAGTTTCTCCATAATCATGGGTGATATCGGTAACATTGATCAAGAGATTGGTTTCAGCATCCATTCCATCCCAACTAAAGCCTGATTGTAAAGCTCCTCCAGAGGTGATCGAATTAGAAGACTCAGCCATATTATCCACCGCACCAGTATCCATCAAATCGCTTCGCAAGACTTCATAATCGAGTGCCTGCAGATCAGGGGTGTTTTTATAAATGGCCAGAAGTCCATCCGAATCATAGCCTATAGGTCGATCTTTGATGTATTGGATATGATCATAGACGATCAGGGTTCCGATACTCAAAATGATGGAAGCTGTAAATTGTAGGAGGACCAGACTTTTTCGGGGCAAGGCACTGATTTTTCGGGGCCGGTAATTTCCTTTGAGTGCATTTACCGGACTTATGGCTGATAAGAAGAATGCCGGATAAAGACCTGCCAGCATACTGGTAGCCACAATAAAGCTAAGACTAAGGCTCCAGAATATCGGGTTTTCGAATGGTATAGACAGGCTTTTATCTGTCAAATCATTGAACCAGGGCAAAGTAAGTAGTACAATCCCCATCGCAAAACAAGCCGCTAATGCCACCGTCAGAAAGGACTCCGACAGGAATTGAGAAACCAATTGAGCTTTAAGAGATCCTATCGCCTTTCTGACTCCAACTTCTCTTGCCCTTGTCTCACTCCGAGCTGTACTGAGGTTCATGAAATTGATAGAAGCAAGCAGGAGGACAATGATGCCAATCCAGGCAAATAACCATACCAAATCAATAGCTCCTCCTGTATTCTTCCCATTGCTAAAACTGTCATGCAAATGCCAGTTTTCCATGGGCTGAATGATCAATTCAGGATTAGAGCTATGCTCACTTTCGTCTACCTTATCAAATAAAAGACCCTTAAATTTTGCTTGTACTTCTCCCCATTCAACTCCCTCCTCTTTTTGAACAAAACAGAGAAAATCATTGCTCCCCCAACTATGCTCACTTTCCCTTGCAAGTGCATCTATACTCCGGTAAAACTCAAAGGTATTGAGGAAAGAAATATCATCAAATTCACTATTCGCAGGAAAATCCTCATAGATACCACTTACCAGTAAATCTGCTTCATTATCTATTCTCAGGAGTTTACCCATAGGCTCTATGTCTCCAAATAAAGCCTCTGCAAAGCTTTGTGAAAGCAAAACAGAATTTATCTCTCTCAGGCTTTGTTGATCACCTTTCAAAAAATTCATGCTAAACATTGCCGGGAAGCCAAACTCGACAGACATTCCATCTCCCTTGATGATCTTATCCCCATGAGCTATGATATTTTCATTCTCTACTGCAAGAACAGCACCTACAAAGTCAGGATAGTTTTCTGATAACTCTTTGCTGATCGGCTGAGGAACAATGCGGTAAGTATCTGTTTCTCCATTGAAGGTCCGGTTTTGATATAGCTGGGCAATGGAGGAATAATTTTCGAAAGAAGTATTGTACGAAAGTTCATCCCACACCCACAGACTGATCAAGAGGAATACGGCCATTCCCAGGGATAATCCCCCGATATTGATAAGAGAATAAGTCTTGTGGCGAACAAGGTTTCTCCAGGCGATTTTGAAATAATTTCTAATCATGATATTAGCACTTATTCATCTCTTAAGGAAAGTACAGGATTAGCCAAAGCTGTTTTAAGCGTCTTTACACTTATAGAAAGGAATACCAATCCCAGGATCATGATGGCAGGCAGGAGGAACAACCAGGCATCAATTTCAATGCGATTGGCGAAGTTCTCCAACCAGCTTTTTATGATGAAATAGGTAATGGGAATACCAATAGCCATTGAGAGTAAAACGGTTTTAATAAAGTCTTTGGAGAGCAAGAGCAAAACATTAGAAGTGCTTGCGCCTATAACTTTTCTGATACCGATTTCTTTGGTCCTTTTTACTATGGTAAAGGAAGCCAGTCCAAACAATCCTATACAGGCAATCAGGATGGCAAAAGCTGTTAAGACTCCAAAAACCTTCTGAAATCGATCATCTGCTTTATACAACTCTTCATACTTCGCATCCTGAAAGAAATAGGTAAAGGGTGATCCGGGAAAATTTGCTTTGTAGACCGCTTCTATATCTGCGATTTGTTCTCTTGGATTTCCCGAGCTAAACTGTACACTGGCATATTGATTGAATCTGTTGTTATTGAATCGGTGAATGATTGGAATTTGGGCAGATTTTGCAGTTTCCTGATGATAATCCTTGATAACTCCTATTAGGGTCCATCTCCGACCATACATTTTGATTATTTTCCCAATCGCCTCCTTGGCATCTGTAATTCCCCAAAGTCTGATGGCTTCTTCATTAACGATGAGTTCAAATTTATCAGATTGGGTAGTTGGCCGAAAGTTCTGGCCGGCCACTATTTCCATTCCCATCAAAGGAATGTAGTCCGCATCTATCGCATTGATATAAAAATTGTAATCGTGCTCTTCTATCTTTTCGGCCAGGTTGATACCCGTTGAAGTGCTAAACTGACTGGTAGGTTCGCCAGGTACCGTTTCTGAAAGGGCAACTGCATCTACTTTGCTACGATTTAGCAATTGCTCTTTGAAAACGGAATAATTTTTCTGCAATTCCCCTTCAGCTGGAGCACGTACGACCAGGGTCTGCTGTATGTCAACTCCGAGGTCGATGTTGCGCATAAAGTTCATCTGCTGATTTACGGTAAATGCCTGCACCAATAAAATGACGGTAATAGCAAACTGGAATACTACCAGTGATTTCCGTAGGAAGGCCCCTTGCGAAGAATGAGCAAAACTTCCTTTCAAAACGGATGCTGGTCGGAAAGAGGAAAGTGCAAAAGCTGGATAGGCACCTGATAATAAAACACTCAATAAAACCAGTGATCCCAAAGACATCCAGAACCAGCTATCGTTCATGAGGGCATAATCCTCAGGGAGAGAAGCAACTTCCAGGAACTTTTTATACAAAAGAAAAATAAAGAATACCGCCAATAGGCCAGCAAAGAGATTGAGGAGCAGAGCTTCAATTAGAAACTGAATTTTCAATTGCCCTTTTGTGGCTCCTACCACCTTCCTAAGCCCTACTTCTTTTGCGCGATCCAGGGCTTTTGAAGTAGCAAGATTGACATAGTTTACAAAAGCACTGATAATGACCAGAAAGGCAACTCCAAGTAAAAAGAAAACGCTATTGGCATCTCCATTAGGTTCCGTTTCAAAAGTCTTATGAGAATAAAGGTGAATATCAGAGATCTTCTGACCGATGATACGTTCTTTCTGCAGCTTTTTCTCTGCTATCAGTTTATCACTGAGCGCAGCCAATGATTTGGTAAAATCCTCATAATCGGTATTGGATGCCAGCAGGAGATAAGTCAATGTATTATTCCCATCCCAATTGTCTCGCACTTCTCCATTTATCGCCGGCTCAGTGAGCATACTTGGATAGGAAAAAACCATTTCAAACTTGAGATGCGTATTGGATGGACTATTTTCCGCAACCCCGACTATGTTGAATAACTTTTTATGTCCGGGCACCTCTATCACTTCGCCAACAACATCTGTTTTGTTGAATAATCTCAGGGCAGCAGTTTCAGAAATAACCGCCTCTCCCGCCTGTTCAAATATCTGATGGTCCGATCCATGAATGAAGGGATAGGAAAACATGCTAAAAAAGGCAGGATCAACCGCAAAGACCTTTTCCAGGACATATTGCTGTTCAGCAATTTTCACATTCAGCGTTGGCTCGCCAATTGGATATGCCCGTGTATAATCAACTACCTGTGCAAGCTCCGCTTTAGCCAATGGTCCGGTCGGAGGATTGGTTTCACAGTCCTGAGTCGTAACGGATTCGCCATCAAGATAGTCCATGGTCAGTCGAACGATTCTATCTGCATTTTCATGCACACTTTCGTAGGATAGCTCATACCTGACATATTGAATGATCAATAAGGTAATCGCAAAAGCGGTTGAAAGACCCAATAAGTTGATGAGGGTGAAACTCTTGTTTTTATTCAGGTTCCTCCAGGCTATTTTAAAATAATTTTGAATCATGACTAACTTATTCAGTTTTTAAGCTGTGAACAGGATTGGCTTGTGCCGCTCTGATGGATTGGATGCTAACAGTTGCAAGGCAAATCAACAGAGCAATAAGGCCTGCCCATACATATACCTGCCAGGGCATTTCAATTCTATAGGTAAAGGTGCCCAGCCATTCAGCAGAGAAATACCAGGCAATCGGGCTAGCGATGCATACCGCAATACAGATCAGTACCAGGAATTCTCTGGAAAGCAATTGAACAATAGAAGCTACGCTTGCTCCCAAAACTTTCCTTACCCCTATTTCCTTTTTCCTCCTGTCTGCTGCAAAGGCCGATAAGCCCAGCAAACCCAAACAGGAAATCAAGATCGCAAGAACAGTGAATACCGTAATCAGCGATGACATATGAACTTCTGATTCATAGGCATGTTGAACTCGCTCATTTAGGAAATAGAATTCAAAGGGATCTGCTTCATTTACCAATCCCCATGCATCCTGAACCTGAGAGATACTTTGTTGAATATTTTCGGTCCTGATACTTGCAATCAGGTATGCCTGAGAACCTGGACTTGTTGGCAAAAAAACTTGAGGCTGTACCGGATTTTTCAATGATTCCGAATGAAAATCTTTAATTATCCCTACAATCTCTCGGCTATTTTCTGTTCCATTCCAATTCCATCGAATCTTTTTATTCAAGGCATTCTCAAGATTGTATCCAAGTGCTCCTAAAGCTCCCTCTGTGATAATAGTAGCGAGAGAATCTTTTTCTCTAAAATTCCTCCCTTTCAGCATTTCAAATCCCATCGTAGACATAAAATGCCGATCTGCCCAATTAAGGCCTACGTGTATATTTTCTTCTCTTGATTTCTCTTCCCCATAGACCAACATATCTTCAATGCTTCTGAGTCCCGGATGTGTACTACTCAGTCCAGCTTCGCCAATAGCCGGAATTTTTTCCAACTCTTGTTTCAATGTATAAGCCTTTTGAGATGCAATACTCGTACTAAGTGGCAATACAATTTTCTCACTTTTGCTATAGCCCAGGTCTTCATTCTGGATATACTGCATTTGTTGTTTTATGACCAGTATCCCCTGAATAAGCATAATTGAAATCACAAACTGGACGACTACCAGGACCCGTCTTAACTGAGCCGCTGAAAAATTATTTCCCAGTTTTCCATGGAAAATGCTGGCAGGACTAAATGAAGACAACATTAAAGCAGGATAGCTGCCTGCAAGACAGGTACAAAGCGCCAAAATCAGGAAGGTCCATCCAAGGATTTGCCCATCAAACCAGGAATCGAAAGAGAACACTATTCCCAGATTGCTAGCTAGGTAGTTTTGCCCGAAATAAATGAAAAGTGCAGCCACTACCAGAGAGAGAGAAACGTAAAGAATTGTCTCCGTAAAAAATTGCAAAGCTAATTCCAGTCGGGTAGCACCGATGGCTTTTTTTACAGCGACTTCAGTTGCACGAAGACTGCTTTTAGCCGTAGCCAAATTCATAAAATTGATGCAGGCAATGAGCAGGATAAAAAAGCCAATAGCAGCGAAAATATAGAAGAAGCTTTTATTGCCTCGGGGTCCTATATTTGCCTTTACCTCTGAGCTTAAATAGATATCTTTAAGTGCCAGCAAAGAGTGCGCTTTGCTAAATCCCAGTGTTCGTAACCTTTCACCAGCCGTTGCCTCAACCAGAGCAGGAAATTTCTCTTCAAAGTTAGCGGGATCTGTAGTTGGGAGGAACTTCAAATAGGTGAAATACATATTGTTCCCCGCCCACTCATCCAGGTTTGCAAATCGATTGCCAATTACTCCGCTTTCCATGTTAATGAAGAGTTTGAAATCAATGTGCGAGCGATATTTTTTTGTATCGATCACTCCACTTATCAGGCAGTTCATATCTCCAAAAGTGGTATTGATTACTACTGTTTTGCCTAAAGCAGTTTCTTTTCTGAAAAGTTTTTCTGCCAGGCCTTTGGAAATAACTATGTCATTGGGTTTAGCAAGGGCAGTAGTTGGATTTCCCTCAAGAAAGGGATAGTTGAAGATTTGGAAAAAACTGCTATCAGCATAAATCCCTTTTTCTTCAAAGAAGGTTAATTCTCCTTTTTTCAGCAGGTATTTATTGATGCCGGGAGGGGGAAATAAGCGACAGGCCTGACTTACTTCCGGATAATCAGTCAGAAGCTTATTAGCTAAAGGACTTGGACCTGTAGCATAGGTGTCTTTGCTTTCCCCAAAGTCAAAAGTTGTATTGACTCTGTAGATATCCTCATAGGATTCGTGATGTTTGTCTACGTACCATTCTCCTCGAAGGTATTGAACAATCAATAGGCTAATGGCAAGGCCCAGACCCAGACCAAGAATATTAAGTCCAGAAAAGAAGGTATCTGATTTAATATTCCTCCAGGCTAATTTGAAATAATTTAACATCATAATTTCAGGCTTTGGGGAGTTCAATTATTCACCTCTTAAATGTTCGATAGGATTTACCAGGGCTGATTTTATAGCATGGAAACTTACGGTGAGCAAAGCGATGGCCAGCGCCATACCTCCTGCAATCGCAAATACACTCCAATTGATATCGATCTTATATTCGTAATCTTGCAGCCATCCATTCATCAGGTAGTAGGATAAAGGAATTGCCAGAATGAGGGATATGATGATCAGGGCGAGGAAATTCTTCGTGAGAAGCTGGAAAATATTTTCGACAGAAGCACCCAGCACCTTCCGGATACTCATCTCCTTATTTCTTTGTTCGACCATATAGGCTGAGAGGGCAAAGAGGCCCAGACAGGCTACGAAAATGGCGAGTATAGCAAAACTGGTAAAGATGGATCGAATCTGTCCTACGCCTTCATACATTTGGGCAAAAGACTGGTCCATAAACTCATAGCGGAAGGAAAGATTGGGCATAAACCGGGACCATTTCGCATCCATATTTGCGATGATACCGGAAACTTCATCTGCCTGTACTTTCACCGAAATAATAGAAGGACTAATCCCCCGGAAGAAACACAAAGGCTGTACTTTTTCTTCCATGGTATTGAAATTGAAATCCTCCACTACCCCTATGATCTCGTAAAGTCTTCCGTAGCGAGAAATCTTCTTTCCTATGGGTTCTTCCAGGAAAAGACGGCTTACCATTTCTTCATTGATGATAACGGCATCATCATCTGTGGTCATTTCTTTGTTAAAATTTCTTCCCTCCTTTAGGGTCATTCCCAGGGTTCCCAAATAATCTTCATCAATGATCCAGGCTTGTCCCGGAACGGTTGGATCGATATTATCTCTTCCTTCATTGACAAAGGAGTTCCCATTTCGTTTGGTTCCTTCTATGGGCAGGTAATCACTAACACTCACACTGCTTACCCCAGGCATTTCTTCCAATTCCTTTTTGAAGGTACTGACCTGATCTTCCAGCATATTGGTTCCATACAATTGGATCACTTGTTCTTTCTCAAATCCAATCTTTGAATTGAGGATGAAGTCCATTTGCTTATTTACAATCAGAGTGCTTACAATCAGGATGATGGAGATGGCAAACTGAATCACAACCAGACTGCTCCTGAGTCCCCCGGATTTTGCATTGGCATGCATTCTCCCCTTTAAGACAGATACAGGATTAAATTTGGATAGGTAAAAGGCAGGATAAAGTCCGGCCATTATCCCGATAACTATTGCCGCTACAAGTAAGCCGGGAATAAATAGAGGATTTGACCAGGGGATCACCAGATCAATGCCTGACATTTGGTGGAAGTAGGGCAATAAGAGTACAGATAATATGCCTCCGACCAGGAAGGCGAAGAGAGTAATTATTACCGATTCCATCAGGAATTGACCAATCAAATGCCCACGCACAGCTCCTATCACTTTCCGCATACCTACTTCCTTGGCGCGATTGATAGATTTTGCAGTTGATAGATTGACGAAATTGATGCTGGCAATAACCAGAATAAATATGGCTACAATCCCGAAGATCCAAATGATTTTGATGTCATTTCTGGAGCTGGCTTCAAAAGAAATCTGGCCCGAACGCAAATTGATATCCGTTAACGCCTGCAAAGCTATACCCGAACTATCTTCTATCGTCTCATACATCGCAAAGCCTCCTTCTTTCATGGCGGGTTTCAAATAGGTCAGGATAATATGGCTTGCCAATTTATCTCCGAATTCATCCGGATCTGTGCCCTCTTTTAAAACCGCATAGGTGAAATAATTGCTCTGAAGCCAGCGAGTTTGTTCCCCTGGACTAAACTCTACCTCAGTCAGGGTTATGAGGAATTCATAGTCCAAATGAGAATTACTGGCAAAATTTTCCATAACCCCGGATATAGTGAAGGGATCCTCTTTATCTCCATTGAGGAACATTACCTTCCCTACAGGATTTTCATTCTGGAAATATTTCTGCGACATCTTCTCAGAGATCACGATCGTCTTAGGCTCAGCAAGGGCTGTCGCAGCATTTCCATAGATCATCTGAATGCCCATGATATCGACCATAGACTGATCTGCATAGGAAAAGCCCTCTTCGTGAAATTGCATAGGGTCATCCCCAAACTGAATCTCATTGCTCCCGGCTCCATAAAAGAGCCCATTGTCCATGAGTCTACCGGAATTTTCTACCTCCGGAAAATCAGCAACAAGAGTGGGTGCCATAATGGCTGAGAAGTGAATCCCATACTCCATCCTACCATCAATTGAAAAATTATTGGTCAGACGATATACATTGGATGCATTGGGTACCTGACTGTCATAGGTACTTTCGTGGTTGATGTATACAGAAATCAATATACAAGCAGCAACTCCTATACTAAGTCCAAGAATATTGATGAAGGTAAATCCCTTATTTCTGCTAAGGTTTCTCCAGGCGATTTTTATATAGTTTTGGAACATGATTATGTGCTTTTATTCAGTTTTTAAACTTGTAACGGGCTTTGCGTTCGCAGCTTTTATGCTTTGAAAGCTAATGGTGATTAAAGTAAACAGTAGGGAAGCGAAGCCTGCGAGTAAGAAAATCCACCACTGGATGTCTATGCGATAGGCAAAACTTTCCAACCAGCTAATCATGGAATACCAGGCTAATGGAGTTGCGATGATCAATGAAATCATCACGAGCTTGAGAAAATCTTTAGAGAGTAGAGTTATTATGCTGCTGGTTGAAGCTCCCAGCACTTTGCGTATGCTTATTTCTTTGCGTCTTTGTTCTGCCGAATAACTGGCCAGTCCAAAGGCACCGATACATGAAATAGTTATGGCTAATACTGAAAATATCCACAGAAGGCTGTTCAGCTTTCTTTCTTGTTCGTACATGGCTCCAAATCCTTCCTCAACGAATTGGTAGTCTATAGGATAGCCGGTCTCAAAACTGTCCCAGCTTTGCTTAACAGAGGCTATGACCTGGCTAAGTTCTTCTGTATTTATTCGAAGGGCCATTTTCCAATAGGCTCCCGGATAGATATGTAAAACTGTACTTTGAACTTCCTCATGAAGACTTGTATAATGAAAGTCCTTTACTACGCCAACCACTCTTCCTTTTTTAACCTCACCTCTTTCATTCCACTTATCCCATTCCAGTGCTTTGCCTATAGCTTCTTCCGGGCTGCTTCCCAATCCCAGGTTTAGCATGGCCGTCTCATTTATAAGAAATGCTTCTTCAACATCGGTTCTTATCTCTTTGGAAAAATCTCTACCCGCAAGAATTTCCAGGCCCAGGGTTTTGACATAATCATGATCAACACAAAATATTCGGGCTGAAAGGTTTCTTGGATTCTCACCGGGTATCCTGATATTATCACCTGATACAATATCTCCGGGAATTCCGAAGCAGCTACTTGCTGAAGTTATACCTGGCACTCTTAGGAATTCAGCTTTTGTGCTTTCAAAATCATTGAACATGCTTCCCCTCATAGGAAAATGAAGCAATTGTTCCTGCTCGAAACCCAGATCCTTTTTCCCCAGGAAATCAAATTGCTGGAATACAATAATGGTGGTTATAATCAGCAAAGTGGACAAGCTATACTGTAAGGTCAGCAAGCTCTTTCTCAAAGATTGAACACGACCTCTCGGGAGCATTTTTATCCCTTTTAAAGCTGCGATTGGACGAAAGCCTGAGATGATCAAAGCGGGATAGGCTCCTGAAAAAATCCCGGTAGCCAGAATTATCCCCAACATCATCAACATGATCAGGGGACTTTGGTACCAGTCAAAGCTCAGGTTTTTACCGGTAAATTCATTGAGCTCAGGAATAAAAAAATGAGTGATTTGGGCAGCAAACAACATGGAGATGGCCACGATGAATATGGCTTCGCCCATAAACTGTAGTGCCAATTGGCTTCGCAATGCTCCAATTACCTTTCTGACACCTACTTCCTGCGACCGACGGAAAGCCTGAGCCGTACTTATGTTGATGAAGTTTGTACAGGCAATGAATAATAGAAATAAGCCTATCAAAGATAATCCCAGTACATATTGGTAATTTCCTTTTTGGGCAGGATCGTTTCTAAAGCTCGAAGAATGCAGATGTATGTCTTCCAGCTTCTGCAAATTGAGGTAATAGGTAAATCCCATTTTTTCCGTTTCCGGATGGGCATGTTTCTCTACATAGGTCCCGAGCTTATCAACAAATTGAGGAATATCTGTTTGAGGGTATAACTTCACATAATTTGAAAAATCCTGCCACACCCAGCTTTCCATTCTTTCCTTAGGTACACTTGACAAAATCCCTGCAAAAGAGCTCAGGAAATTTATATCCAGATGAAAATGATCCCCTAGAGGCTCGAGCACAGCCGATACTTTATGGATGTTCCCGTTTATGCTCAGGGTTTCGCCTACAGGATCTTTATCTCTGAAGTACTTCTGCGCCAAGGGATAGCTGATGACTAAGCTATTTGTACCTTCAAGGGCCGTTTTGGGATCTCCATAGCGTAGAGGTAAATGGAAGATTTCAAAGATTGAAGGCTCTGCAAAAAATCCATTTTCTTCCAAAGCACTGATCTCTCCGTATTTGAATAGTTGTTTTGATCTTATGTTGAACATTCTCAGCGTCTGCTCAACTTCCGGGAATTCATGTTTGAGACTAGGCGAAATTGCCGGAGAGGTCCCGGCCCAACTTGCTTCTCCGCCTGCTCCATTTCTCTCAGCATATACTCGGTAACTTCTCTCAGCATCCGGATGCTTTTTATCATAGGATAGTTCATCCTGTACAAAGAGTCCGATTAATAGACAGCCTGCAAGACCTATCGTCAGGCCAAATACATTGATGAAGGTATAGCCCTTATTCTTGATAAGGTTCCTCCAGGCCATTTTGATATAATTTTGTAACATGACGTTAGCTGTGAATTAGGAGTATTGAATCAGTCATTTTGAACTTTTCTTCTATTCTGCTCGCAAGGATTGAATAGGATTAGCCGTTGCAGCTTTGATCGCCTGATAACTCACAGTCAAGAGAGTTATACTTAAGGCGCCGAGACAGGCAATCAGGAATACCCACCAGGAAATGGAGGTATGGTAGTCATACTTATGTAGCCACTCATGCATGAAATAGTATGCAAGGGGAACAGCGATGAAACAGGCGATCAGCACAAGTCCAATAAAGTCTTTTGACAAGAGTTGCCACAAACGAGGGACACTAGCTCCCAGAACTTTTCGAATACCAATTTCCTTGGTTCTTTGCTCCGCGACATAGGAAGCCAATCCAAAGAGACCCAGGCAGGAAATGAATATGGCAAGGGCAGTGAAAAATGCAGCGAGGCTTGCAATTCTTCTTTCATTGCCAAATTTCTTGGCGAATTCTTCATCTACAAATTCAGCATCAAAAGGGATAGCCGGATTATGGGAAAGGAAAACCTTTTCTATTTTTTGTAAGGACTCAAGCGGGTTCTTTTCCGGATGCAATTTGAGGATGAACACATTTTCCTCTTCTGTAGAAAGATGAAACAGGGAAGGTCTGACAGGCTTATACGGAGATTGAATTAGCATATCTTCAACCATACCGATTATCGTATAAGCTTTATCATTCCAGCGAAGTTGTTTGCCTATGGGATCTTCCATTCCCATAAAATCTGCCGCCGACTTATTCACGATGAATGCAAGTGAATCCATCCCAAAGTCTCTGGAAAAATCTCTCCCCTCAATGATATTCCATCCAATGGTTTTCCCATATTCATAATTCACCGAATTATTGGGAAAATCAACTGCAAAGTCAGGGTCTTTCCCTTCCCATTCAATGCCTCCATTGGTATTCCAAACAGCAGTAATAGGACTCTGGGCTTCTGTCATCTCTACAATTGCTCCTGCATTTATCAAGCTGTTACGAATGACCTCCAGGTGTTTATGCGTTTCAGGATTGGTTCCTACAGTTATGAGTCCATCTTTTTGGTAGCCTAGCGGTCTATTTTGAGCATGTTTGATTTGCTGATAGACGATAAAGGTTCCAATAATAAGGGTGATGGAAATGGCAAATTGAGAAACAACCAGGATTTTGCGAGGTATAGCTCTGGTTTTACCTGTTTTGATAGCTCCCTTCAATACAGTAACCGGATTAAAAGAGGACAGATAAAGTGCAGGATAAACCCCTGCCAGGATACCTGTTAGGAAACTAAAAAGGATACCTAATAACCAAAAGTAGGGATTTGTCCAGAGGATACTAATCTTTGAATCTGCCAGTAAATTGAAATAGGGCAAGATGAGGATTACCAGAATTATGGAGAAAAGAAAAGCGATAAAACTGATCAGGATAGACTCACTAAAAAACTGACTCACCAGTTGGATTCTCAAAGAGCCAATTGCTTTTCGGATGCCTACTTCTTTTGCCCTTTTTTCTGAACGAGCTGTACTCAAATTCATAAAATTGATACAGGCAAGAAGCAGCACGAAGATCCCTATTATTCCAAACAGGTATACATTGTCGATACGCCCACCTGTATTTATGCCATTTTCGAAATTGGAATAGAGATGCCATCTGGACATGGGTAGCAAGAATACCTCAGGCTTGAATTTCTTTCCTCCTTCTGAAACACGATTTAGCTTGATATCCTTGAGAAGAGTAGAAACATATGCTACATCTGCCTGCTCTGTCAACTGAGCAAAAGTCTGGGTAAAATTGCTTCCCCAGGGATTTTCCATTTTCTCAATCCAGGGGTTTTGACTCAAGTATAATTTCCATGGCAATATGAATTTCATGGTATAAAAAGTAGAGGTCTCTGGCAGGTCTTTATACACTCCACCAACAGAGAGATCGACTTTATTATCCAGGCGAATAATCTTCCCTACAGGATTTTCCTCTCCAAAGAAAACCTCAGCTACAGATTCAGATAACAGGATAGAATTTACTTCATCCAATCCATTTCTTCCTCCCCAAACCATATCCAGGCTCAACATTTCTGTCACCCCGGATTCAAAGTAATTTCCAGATTCAAAGAAGAGTTTGTCCCCATATGCCAAAGCACGATTATTGTTCCACGAGGCCTGCAATACATGTTCGAAATGATCGCCATATTCACTGCGAATAGCTTCCCCCATAGCTGCGGGGTTAGACACCTGGGAACCGATCAAGCCATTGTAGTTGTTGTGCTGCCATACCTGAACAATTCTATCATAGTTCTCAAAGTTTTTGTTAAAAGATAACTCTGAGAAGATCCAGAGACCAATGAGGATAGTCACAGCCATTCCCACTGAAAGACCTCCTACATTTATCGCGGAGAATCCTTTATTCGCGACAATATTTCTCCAGGCTATTTTGAAATAATTCTGTAGCATAATTTTATTCCGTTTTTAGGCTATCCACTGGATTTGAAAGCGCAGCCTTGAAGGTTTGAAAACTGATGGTAAGCATGGCGATTAGGAGTGCAGCAATTGCCACAGAAGTGAATACCCAAATAGAAATGGGAAGTTGGTACTCAAAACTCTCCAACCATTTGTTCATAAAGATCCATCCTAAAGGAAAGGCGATGAGGATGGCGATCGCGATTAGTTTGATAAAGTCTTTGGATAAAAGGGCCACAATAGAAGCGACGCTGGCACCGAGTACTTTTCGTATGCTTATTTCCTTGGTTCTTTCCTGTCCGATGAAACTTATAAGTCCGAATAGCCCCAGGCAGGAGATAAAAATGGATATGATTGCGAAATAATTGGCGAGCCTGGCTGTCAACATTTCAGCTGCATACATTTCTTTGTATTGGTCCAAAAGAAAGTCATAGTGCAAGGGCAAATCAGGAAGAATTTCTTTAAAAGCAGCCTGAACGCTATTAAGTGCTATAGGCATTTCTCCTTCATGGGCCTTTACATACATCCAACCGGCATCATCTTGTTCAAGTAAGAAAGCGGTAGGAGCAATCTTATCATGCATGGAACGATTATGAAAATCTTTCACAACTCCTGCAATTTCACGAGGAGCTCCCCACCACTGGATAGTTTTTCCTATGGGTTCCTCTATACCCATAATTGAAATAGCTGTCTCGTTAAGAACGATGTAGGTAGTATCAATTTTTTGTCCTTCTCTGTAGTAGCTTCCCGCGACCAGGGGGATATCAAAAACCTCTGGAAAATTCTGGGCGGTCCACACCATGCTAAATTCGATGTGTTCCTGGTCCAGCCGTTTACCAGGCCATGATACGCCGCTGGTTGATGTAACTATATTCAAAGGCGAAGGTCCCACCAAACTCACTCCTTCAATTCCCATAGAATTTTCGAGTTTTTGTTTGAGAGCGCTATATTTTTTTGTCAGAGATTCATCCTGATGAATAGAAATCATGTTGTCTTTGCTGATTCCCAGGTTTTTGCTGTGGATGTATTGAATCTGATTTTGTACCACGACTGCTCCAAGGATGAGCATGAGCGATAAAGCAAATTGGATGATTACCAATCCTTTCCTTACCGAAGAGCCTATCCCGGAACTATTACTCTTGGATTTGAGCACATTGATCGGGCGGAAAGAAGACATGATAAAGGATGGATAGGCTCCCGTTAGCAAAGTCGTCAGGAAATAGATCAGCAAGATGCCTATCACAAATATGGGTTGCCGTACATCCATGCTAAGCAGCTTATCAGAAAGCTCATTTACCTCCGGAAGTAGTAAACGTGCAAACAGCAGGGCTAATACCACAGAAATCAAGGTTATGATGGCAGCCTCTGTCATGAATTGCCCGACAAGCGTTTTCTTATGAGCACCCAGTACTTTTCTTACTCCAACTTCACGCGCTCTTTTTGTAGCGATTACGGTAGCCAGGTTTACAAAATTGATTGAGGAAATGATGAGTAAGAGTAAAGCTGCGAGGGAAAAAGTTTGAACATATTCTATTCTACCTCCACTTATCTGAGCCCTTTCATCAAACTGACCATAGAGATAGTGATCTCCATATTTTTGCAGCAAACAACCTTCTTTCTCATCTCCGGAAATATTGGCTTGAAAGATGGCTTGCAGTTTTTCACCCACCCTTGTTGGATTAGCACCTTCTACCAAACGAAGAGCTCCAAACATGCCATTGTTTCCCCACTCTTCCATCCACTCATTTTTGTCGAGGTAATTGAAAAAACTGTAGTAAAAATCATTCTGAAGAGAAGAATTGGAAGGGAAATCTGCATAGACTGCTTCCACACTAAAATCTCCATTATCCAGAATACTTATCACCTCTCCTAAAGCTTTCTCCCGCCATTTTTGACCAAAAATGCGTTCAGCCAGATTTTCCGAAATCGCTATAGATTCTCTTTTTTCATCCAATTGTTTGATATCCCCGATAAGGACGGGATAGGAAAAACTCTCAAAGAAATCAGCATTGGTAAAGGTACCCTGAGCACGAAAATCTTCATCTCCGATGCGAAGATTATCTTCAAAGCTTTGGCCCAGAGTTATATAGGCTTCAACTTCTGGCAATTCTTCAACAGCTGCATTTAGGAGTGGGAAACTGACTCCATTGATAACATCCAGCACATTATTTTCCAGAGGAACGGTCCGTTTGACTCGATAGAGACGATCTCCTTTTTCGTGGAATTGGTCTGTGCTATACTCATCCTTTACCCAAAGAAACATGAGAAAAAAGACCGCTAATGAGATAGATAGTCCTACCACATTGATCAAAGAATAGGTCTTGTTTTGGATCAGGTTTCGGATCGCTAATTTGAAATAACTCTGTAGCATAATCTTTTAGTCTGTTTTGAGCCTTTCAAGAGGATTGAAAAGCGAAGCCTTGAAGGGATGAAACCGAAAACCAAGCATGACAATAAGGAAGGCAGCAGATGCTACTAATGCTAACTCCCAGCCTGAGATGAGGTACTCATACTCAAAGCTCTCCAACCATTTTATTCTGAATAATAGCATACTTACCAAAGCCTTATGCAGCAAACAGGAAGGGTATGCATTCCTGAAAATGCTAGCGTGTTGAACGATATAATGGGATGTGTTTTGTGCGGACGACTCGAATAGATTTAAACGAGGCTGTTTTCAGTTACCTTTTGTCCATCCAGCATACGGATAATGCGGTGAGAGAACTTGGCGTCATGTTCACTATGGGTAACCATGATAATGGTAGCGCCCTGGCGATTCAGATCCGTAAGCAAATCCATCACTTCATTTCCATTGCTACTATCCAGGTTTCCCGTTGGCTCATCCGCCAGAATGAGGTTAGGATTATTGATCACTGCTCTTGCGACAGCCACCCTTTGTTGTTGACCTCCGGAAAGCTGCTGAGGAAAGTGCTTCCTTCTATGCATGATCTCCATTTTCTCCAGCAACTCATGTACACGCTTTTTGCGCTCGGATTTCTTTACGCCCGTGTAAATCAGCGGGAGTTCCACATTTTCGTAGACAGAAAGTTGGTCAATGAGGTTAAAGCTTTGGAAAACAAATCCAATGTGGTGTTTTCGGATATAGGCTCTCTTGCGCTCATTGTAATTGCTCACTTCTTCTCCATTGAAAATGAAGCTGCCTCCATCAGAATCATCCAGCATACCCAATACATTGAGCAGGGTAGATTTTCCACATCCGGATGGACCCATGACGGCTACAAATTCTCCTTTTTCAACTTCAAAGGTTAGCTTATTAAGGGCGATCGTCTGGAGTTCATCCGTTTTATAATATTTTTCCAGATCGGTAACTTTTATCATGATTTTAGTGTTAGTGTTTTGATTTATCAGACTAGTGCGGGCCTTTCCCGCCTGCATTGATCTTTTTTATTTTAGAACCAGTTCTTCTTTGTCTCCATAATTGGCATAGCTGGAAGTGATTACTTTGTCTCCCGGCTGCAAACCTTCAAGAATTTCAAAAAACTCTGTATTCTGGCTCCCCAATTGGATATCTGCACGATAAGCCATCTTTCCATCTTCTGTCAATTTGAAGACCCAGTTGCCACCAGTTTTCTGGAAAAAGGCTCCTTTTGGAAGCAAAACAGCTTCTTTCTCTGCACTCAAAGCCAAACGAATTTGAAGGGATTGTCCTCGGCGGATACCTTCCGGGACTTCCTTGTCGAAAAGCATATCGACCTGGAAGCGCCCGTTAGTAACCTGTGTATAGACTTTTTTGATGATGAGTCGATATTCCTTTCCACTAAAAGTGAAGGTTCCTTCCTGTCCTGCATAGATGCGAGAGATATAATGCTCGTCTACATCCACCCGTACTTTAAATCCGCTCAGGACATCAATTTGTCCCAAACGTTCTCCTTTGACTTTGGATTGACCGATTTCGGCATCCAAAGAGGTCAATTGACCTTCGACCGGAGCCCTTACTACCAGGTCTCCTACCTTCTTCCGCATCAAAGCCAGCGCACTTTGGGTCCTTGCATAAGAGTTTTTAGACTGAGCGATCTCCTGGCGGCTCGAAATGGAGTCTTCTTTCAAGATTTCCCTGGCCAAATCCATTCGCTGCTTCTGGTAGTTGAAATTATTTCTGGATTCTTCAAACTCCTGGCTTCCGATGGCTTTCTCCTCAAATAATTTGGTATTGAGTTCGAAAACTCTCTCAGCCTCAATCAGGGCATTTTCCACATCCGTCATTTGATTGAGACGATTGATGGTGTTTTGGCGGGCCGCATTCTGTGAGATTTGCATTTGGGTAAGCAAATTATATACAGCCGTTTCCTGATTGATCAGGCTAAGTTCCAAATCCGTATTGGAAAGGCGGAGAATAGGTTCTCCCTTTTTCATGATTGTGCCGTCTTCCACAAATAACTCTTCCACTCTTCCTCCTTCCAGAGCATCCAGATAGATAGTAGTAATGGGAAGTACGATTCCGCTTACGGCTATCTTTTCCTGAAAACTTCCTTCTGTGATATCACTGATCATGAGGAATTCTGAATCAACATTCAGACGAGAATTATTTCCGGAAAGATTTAAGGTATAGATGATAAAAGCCAGTAAAAGAACTCCCCCAAATATGGTGGCGATCCTTCCGACTGTAAATCTTTTCTTTTTAATAGGTATGTCCATAGTGGATTATTTATTCATTTTAAGCCCTTCACAACTGTGCCATTAGTACAAGTATTTGATTTTCAGTCATTTGATTTTCAGCTACCTTACAAAGGTGTTCGCTTTTGATACAATTACTGTTCGGATGTGGGCAATTTCAGTGCAGGCTAAATATCAGGATTATTGTAATTTGGTCTAACAACACAGTTAAAATATGCTACTAAAGAACTGCAACTTATTGGTTATTGATGATGATGAAGATGTGCTTACGGCCATGAGCATGTTGTTCAAATCCCAGGTAAAAGAGGTTGTTACAGAAAAAAATCCCAATAAACTCATCTCCATTCTCAAGAGTAAAAAGTTTGACCTGATTATCCTGGATATGAATTTCAACCGGATGATCAATACGGGTAATGAAGGAATCTATTGGTTAAATACAATCAAGGGAATTGACGCTGAAGTGGATGTCGTTCTTATTACCGCCTATGGAGATATGGATCTTGCCATTAAATCCCTGAAAGAAGGAGCTTCTGATTTTTTTGTCAAACCCTGGGAAAATGAAAAGCTGGTAGATTCGATCAAGGAGATACTGTCCAAAAAGAAATCTGATAAAAAAGAAAAATGGAAACCACAGGCAAATCAGGTTCAATTGCTGGGGGAAAGTGATTTGATGAAGGATGTCTTTTTCAAGCTGAGAAAAATTGCGCCTACTGATGCCAACATCCTTATCCTTGGAGAAAATGGTACCGGGAAAGACCTGATCGCGCGAGCCTTGCATGAGAATTCTTTGCGCAAAGATCAGCCATTCGTAAAAGTTGATGTGGGCGCTCTAACGCCCAGCTTATTTGAAAGTGAATTATTTGGGCATAAAAAAGGAGCATTTACCGATGCAAGAGAGGACAGAAAAGGGAGATTTGAAGCAGCAAATTCCGGGACGCTCTTTCTTGATGAGATTGGGAATATCAGTCTACAACAACAAGCCAAATTGCTTTCAGTTCTACAAAATCGCGAGATCATTCCTTTAGGCTCCAATACTCCTATCCCCGTAGATATCCGCTTGATCTGTGCCACCAATGTAGGCATGGAATTTCTGTCAAGAGAAGAGAACTTTCGCAAAGACCTTTACTATCGAATCAATACCGTAGATATTCTTATCCCTCCCCTCAGAGAAAGGGGGAAAGACATTCTCTTACTTGCTCGTCATTTCATCGAAGTTTATACAGAGAAATACCTTAAACCGAGTCTCAACCTGGAAGAAAGCTTTATAAAGAAACTCAAATCATATCACTTTCCGGGTAATGTGCGGGAACTTCAATATGTATTAGAGCGAGCAGTCATTATGGTTGAAGGCGATAGTTTGACAGACTCAGATCTGGTTTTCTCACCCATAGAAAGTCCCAAATCCTCTACAGAAAGTGATGAGTTAAATCTGGATGCTGTAGAAAGAAATACGATCCTCAAAGTGATCGAAAAGAATAATGGGAATATTTCCAAATCCGCCAAAGAATTGGGAATAACCCGAACCGCGCTGTACCGCAGATTGAATAAACATGGCCTATAGAAAATACAAGCTCAGTTTGGTGCTAAGGGTATTGATCCTATTCTTATCACTGCTTGCCCTGGCCTTTGCCATTAGCTGGCTGGATTTCCAGGACAATCTTTCCATTTCCTTATTGGTTCTGGTACCGCTAAGTGGTATCTGCTTCTTTAGTACCAAGAATTTTCTCCGCTTTACAATCAGGCGTTTTGGGGAAATGGATGATTTTTTTGAGTCAATCAAATACCGGGATTTTTCCCGCTATTTCAATGAAAAATCGGGAGCCCAGGATATACGAGAACTCCGCAAAGGTTTCAATAAAGTTAATGATACCTTTCTCCAAATAAATGCCGAAAAAGAAGCTCAACATCTTTATTTACAGAAAATCCTGGAATTGATCGAAACGGGAATAATAGCCTATGATACGGAAAATGGTAATGTACTTTGGATCAATGAAGCCTTTAAAAAGACCCTCAATGTTCCTTCCCTCAAATGGATTCAATTCATCGCAGAGCGCAAACCTGAACTCTATCAAAAAATCTTCAAAGGCAATCATTCGCAGGGCAATATCATCTCTATTGACAATGGAGAGAGCATGATAAAAATCATGATTTCCAGCAGCAATTTCCAAGTAAAAGAGGAAGCTTTCAAACTGATTGTTATTCAGAATATAGATGATCCGCTTAACCAAAATGAATCCGAAGCCTGGAAAAAGCTACTCAGTGTGATGACCCATGAAATCATGAACTCAATTGCACCTATTTCCTCGCTGGCTGGAACCTTACGACAAAAAATTCGCCTGGCTCTGGAAGATTCAGAGGAACATCCTTTAGAGATGGAGGACCTCAAGTTGAGCATAGAGAGTATCAGAAGTCGGAGTGAGGGATTGATGAAATTTGCGAAAACCTATCGGGGACTCAATAAAATTGGTGAGCCTAACCTCAAGCTTGTACCGATCTATCCTTTATTAGAAAACATTTGCAATCTTTTACAACCCTCTCTGGACAAAAAGAATGTGGACCTTGAACTGGAAATTGACAATCCGGACTTAAAGGTCGAAATAGATGCTTATCTAATCGAGCAGGTCCTGATCAATTTATTGCTAAATGCTATTGAAGCCTGTAAAGATGTTGAAGAGCCCAAAGTAAAAATCCTCGTGGAAAAGAATACCCATGGAAAAACCATCATCAAAGTAGCAGATAATGGCAATGGAATTCCGGAAGAAATTGTAGATAAGATTTTCATTCCTTTTTTTAGCACCAAGAAAAATGGGAGTGGTATTGGGCTCAGTCTTTGTAAACAAATTATGCTCATGCATAAAGGAAGGATACAACTCAATACCCGGGAAGGAAAAGGAACAGTGATTAGTCTCCTTTTTTAGCCATAATGAGCAGAAATTTATGAAGCCAATTTATATCTTTTTAGGCCTGACTCTATTAATATCCTGTAGCGATAGCAGGCGAAAGGCAATAGAATCCGCCCCTTTGATTAGTCGAACGTTTACCGATGATCAGGGAACCGAAATAACACTAAAGAGACCTGCCCGGCGTTTAGTATCTCTGGCGCCCAATATCACGGAGATGATCTATGCAATTGGAGCTGAAGACAAATTGGTAGGGAGATCCGAAGCCTGTAATTACCCTTACGGGGTTTCAGAAATAGATGAGGTGAGCCTGAGTCCGGTTTTAGATGTTAATTTTTTACTGGACCTCCAACCGGATTTGGTTTTTACTACAGATGAAAGTTTTACCCGAGAGCAGATTGATTTATTAAGGAGAGAAGGCCTGGAAATCTATGTACAATCGTACCGAAGTCTGGCAGATATTTATGATCGGATCAAAGACCTGGGAGAAATAACAGGAGCAGAAGAAAGAGCCAATTTTGTGGCAGATTCTCTGGCAGCTTTGGAAGCGAGGATTGTAGATTCTACCCAAAATCAGGTCCAGTACGGAACCATGATGTTGGTGGGTAATCAGCCTTTGGAAATAGTTGGCGATAAAGGGATACTTGGAGAAATTTTGAGTAAATCCGGAGCTAAGAATGTTTATGCGGGGATTGATTCTGCTTTCGTCCACCCTACAGAAATGCAGGCGCTGGAAAAGCAAGCCGAATTTCTCATCATTCCCTCTACCAATGATCAATTTTATGCAAATCTTCTCGTTCAGTATCCTGCCCTTTATAATACACCTGCAGATGCCTTGAAACAGGTTTATGTCATTGATCCGGAGATTTTGTACCGCCCCGGCCCGAGGATATTAGAAGGCCTGATGGAGCTAACACAGATCCTGCATAATCGCTTGAAACGAGAGGTTTTTGTGGAGTAGGAAAGTGTTGTAGTGTTATGGTTTTGTAGTTTGCCAGGTTGATCATCGATCAGAACTACCCAACTCAACTACAACACCATAACACTTGCTAAGCTCTTTTGGCTTCTAACACTTACTTCGTCTTACACGAATTTTACACATTTTCTTAGGTGCACAAAAGCATCTGAGTTCTCTTCGGGGTTGAACTTTCCCATCCCCATTTCGATCGTACCAATACATTTTACAATCCGAGCAATTGCTTTTATCACAAGAGAAAGTATAACAGACACCATTTCTTTTCAGGGTAACGGGGCCTCTACTAACTCTAACTTTTTTCGGGACGGAAATTTTCTTTGCTGTAGCTGCAGAAATATGGACAAATACACGCTTTGAAGCAGGTGTGAATATAAAAGCCTGGTTTAGTTGAGCCTGTGGAAGTTTCACATTTTCTCCCATTTCAAATCTGGGTTCGGCTTTGAAATAAAGTAAGGTATCATTAAGCTGAGCCTGAGAAGTAGTACTCAAAGCCGTGAGTAAAAAAGTAAGGGAAGCGATGAGGATAGTTTTGAGTTTCATTTCCAATAAATTTTGTAGGTGATACTGTTTGTTTATTTCCCTTTGGTATGTCCTGGGAAGTAAAACGTAACTATCTGCAAGGAATCAATAGACAGAAAACTACTTTTTTCTTTGGGAGAATAACCAATCGTATACAAAAGGATTTTGATCAAAAGCGGGGTTCCAGGAATCATGTCCTCTACCTTCAAATTCTGTATAAATGGGATTGCCTCCTTTTTCTCTGATTGCCTGTATCATCTTTCGCGAAAGTTCGGCAGGAACTACTCCATCATCAGCCCCATGAAAACACCAGATCGGAATGTCCACATATTTGTCTGCTTGTTTTACATCTCCACCACCACAAATGGGAAAAGCTGCAGCAAAGCGTTCGGGATGTCGGGCTAGCAAATCCCAGGTTCCAAATCCTCCCATAGAAAGCCCCCCAATATAGACTCGCTCTGGATCGATGGGATATTTCTCCAACATTTCATCCAAAAGCTCCATCACCATACGAGCTTCATCCGTGGGATTTTCTTTCATCGACAAATTCCTCCCTCTTTCAAGATTTGCCCAGCCTTTATCCTTAGGACATTGAGGAGCCAGAATAAAAGTTGGATATTTTGCCCGCATATCTCTATTTACAAACCTTTTCATCACATGCACCAATTGCGCCCGATTATTATCTCCCCTTTCCCCTGCCCCATGTAAAAAAATAATCAAAGGGTATTTTTCGCCCTTATCAAGCTCATCAGGTTGCATAAAACGATACAATAGTTCATTTCCTTTGGTATCTTTATAAGACTCTGCCTTGAAAGCTTCGTATAGCTGAGCCTGTAAAAAAAGGCCGCTAAACATGAGGAGGAGGAAAATACTTAAATATTTGCGCATAATTTGGGTGCGATTATTGAATAAGAATGATACGAAAATCCTGAAAATTATCCCCGTATCTGAAGAATATTTAATATTTTTGCATTCATTTTTTCAGCGACCCTTATTTTTCTATATGGATCACATTCGCAATTTCTGCATCATTGCTCACATCGACCACGGTAAAAGTACCCTGGCGGACAGGATGTTGGAGTCTACATCAACCCTCACAGAGCGGCAAATGCAGAATCAGGTATTGGATAGCATGGACCTCGAGCGGGAGAAAGGAATTACCATCAAAAGCCATGCGATTCAGATGTATTATAAGAAAGAAGGCAAAGACTATACGCTGAATCTGATTGATACGCCCGGACACGTAGACTTTTCTTATGAGGTTTCCCGAGCCATTTCTTCATGTGAAGGAGCCCTTTTGGTAGTAGATGCAGCTCAGGGAATCGAGGCACAAACCATTTCTAATCTTTATTTGGCACTGGAACACGATCTGGAGATCATTCCGGTTCTCAATAAAATTGACTTACCTAGCGCAAGAATAGATGAAGTAAGTGATGAAATCATTGACCTGATCGGTTGTGATTTGGAAGATATTGTGCATGCAAGTGCAAAAAACGGAATCGGGATCGATGACATCCTGAATCGAATTGTGGACGTAATTCCTCCACCAAAGGGAAATCCGGATGCTCCTTTGAAAGCGCTGGTATTTGACTCAGTCTTCAATCCTTATAGAGGTACTATTGTTTACTTCCGGGTTTTTGATGGAAGCATAGCCAAAAAGGATTTGATTCAATTCATGGCTACCCAGGCAGAATATGAAGTGGATGAGGTCGGGGTGTTACAGCTGAAGCAAAGTCCGATGAAACGGATTGAGACTGGCAGTGTGGGATATATGGTTGCCGGAATCAAAAATCTGACGGAGGTTAAGGTAGGTGATACGATCACCCTGAAAGAGAATGCTGCTGAATCTGCAGTGCAGGGTTTTCAGGAAGTAAAACCGATGGTATTCGCAGGGATTTATCCCGTCGATACAGATGACTTTGAAGAATTGAGGGATTCTTTGGAAAAATTGAAGCTCAATGATGCTTCTTTGATATATCAGCCAGAAACTTCTGCCGCTTTGGGCTATGGATTCCGTGCGGGATTCCTGGGCATGCTCCATATGGAGATCATTCAGGAAAGACTGGAGCGTGAATTCAATATGACAGTTATTACAACTGTTCCAAACGTTGGATTTAAAGCCGTGATGACCGATGAAGCAGTAGTTGAGATCAATAGTCCTTCTGATCTCCCTCCTTTGACACGGATCAAACATCTCGAAGAACCCTTTATCAAAGCCCAGATCATTACCAAAGCAGATTACATTGGTAAGGTCATGGAACTCTGTATAGAAAAGAGAGGAAAATTCGTGAACCAGGTTTATCTGACTACCGACCGTGTAGAGATTGGATTTGAATTGCCCCTGGGCGAAGTTGTTTTTGATTTCTTCGACAAACTCAAAACCATATCCCGGGGATATGCATCCTTTGATTACGAACTCATGGGATTCCAGCCCTCCAAACTGGTAAAACTGGATATACTGCTTAATGGAGATCAGGTTGATGCTTTGAGTGCATTGATTCACCGCGATAAAGCCTTTGAATTTGGCAAGTCCATTTGCCGCAAGCTCAAGGAGCTTATTCCTCGTCAGCAATATGAGGTAGCGATTCAGGCAGCCATCGGTGCCAAGATCATTGCCAGAGAGACCGTAAAAGCCTTGAGAAAGGATGTAACGGCCAAGTGTTATGGTGGTGATATCTCACGTAAACGTAAACTGCTGGAAAAACAGAAGGCTGGTAAAAAACGTATGCGTCAGGTAGGGTCCGTTGAAGTTCCGCAAAGTGCTTTCCACGCGGTCTTGAAACTGGATTAAGCAAAACCTAAATATGCGCCGAAAATTCACTTTCGGTTTTGTCATGGGAGCAATAGTACTCCTCTTTAATTGTACTGCTGAAAAATCACAGCAGGCCAATCCCGAACCTTTTAGTCTGAATCTGCCAACCCACTTTCCGGAGCTCATTTCTCCAGAAGGCAATGAATTGACGGAAAAACGCATTGAGTTGGGGAGAAGGCTGTTCTATGAAACAGCTTTATCCCTGGATAGCAGCCTTTCCTGTGCAAGTTGTCATCTGCAAACGGCAGCCTTTAGCGATCACAATCCCATCAGTATTGGAATCAATGGCAAAAAAGGGAATCGCAATGTTCCGACCCTGGCAAATATTGGATACCATCCTTATTTCTTTGCAGAAGGAGGCAGCCCGAGTCTCGAGATGCAAATGATTGGTCCGATCTGTTCGGATAGTGAATTGGGCTTCAATGCCCGAGAGCTTATCACCAGACTAGCAGGAGATAGCTATTATGATTCTTTGGCTCAGGAGGCTTATGGACGAAAGATGGATCTCTTTAGCCTGACCCGATCCATTGCCGCATTTGAAAGAAGCCTGATTAGTGGAAATTCTGCCTATGATCGCTTCCTGCAAGGAGATCCTACGGCCCTCAGCACATCGGCTAAAAGAGGATTTGAAGGCTTTATGGGGAAATGGGGATGTGCCAATTGCCATTCCGGACATTTGCTCACCAATTACCTCTTTGAAAACGTAGGTCTGTACAAAGAATATAAAGATCGGGGTAGAGTACTCATTAGCCTGGATGAGAAGGACGTGGGAAAATTCAAAGTCCCAACTTTGAGAAACATCGCGCTTACCTATCCTTATATGCATGATGGAAGCATCGCCACCTTAAGAGAAGTCATAGACTTTTATGAAAAAGGAGGCGAAGATCATCCCAATAAACATATGTTTGTCCGCAGAAGAAGGATGAGCGAAGAGGACAAAGCAGACCTTCTCGCCTTTATGCACAGCCTGACTGATAGCAGCTTTTTACAAAACCCTCAGTTTGCCCCTCCTAAAAAGTAAAGCCCGCCAAGGCTGAATTGGCGGACTTATAATTAAATAAAAAGGCTTATGTCTTTATGTCTGGGTCTATATGGCTTCAACCAATAACCATGACATATGTTTACCTACAATCCTGACGGGTATGTCATTTTTCAGGAATCCGGATTTGCTTTCAGCCTCAAACTCCTTTCCATCAATTTCCACAAGTCCGGTCAATCCCAAATTTGTCAGGGTCTTACCCGTCTTTCCGATCACTGAGAGGTACTTTTTACTAAAAGTATTTTCATCAGGAGGTTCATCGTCAGGCCTGTTAAACAGACCTTTCATTAGGGACTTAATCAAATTCATAGGTTGTGTTTATTTGGTGTTTAGATTCTTTTCTTAATCAAAAAAGCCCCGTCAGTTTAGACAAGGCTTTTCAGAGTAGAATCCGGTTGTTCGATTGAAGGATTCGATCTTCCGGTTCGGGTTCTTCAAAGCCTGAGTGCTTGACGTTCTCCGCCAATAATGTCCAAATATGTAATGAATACTGCTTCATGCGTGTCAAAAGCTGATGTATTATTCTGCCCTTTAAAAAACGAATTCACTCGAAATTAGTTACACATAGATATGTTTATTTAAGAATTATCTATAATTTCAGCGCAGATTAAACAAAGACCTATTAAAATATTATGAATCAGGCTACTACAAATCCCCAGGCCGTTTCCGAGGACCTACTCACCTCACTGGAGTTATTCTATAAATGGGAAAAAATCAAGCCCAACGCCGTCTATCTACGTCAGCCCCTCAATGGCCAATGGCATGATTTCACCTGGGCCCAGGTAGGAAATGAAGCAAGACGTATCGCTGCAGCACTCAGAGATATGGATCTTCCGCCTCATAGCAAAATAGGCCTGGTATCTAAAAACTGTGCAAGATGGATCATTTGTGACCTGGCCATCAAAATGAGTGGACATGTCTCAGTTCCATTTTATCCAAACCTGAATGCAGATCAGCTGAGGCAGCTCCTGGAGCATAGTGAATCCCGGGTTCTCTTTGTAGGGAAGTTGGATGATACCCATGCGGTTTACAATGGAGTACCCGACAATGTCAGATGTATTTCCTTCCCCATCTCTACTGCTGAGAAATTTGAAAAGTGGCAAGATCTCTTGGATAAATATGAGCCAGCAGCTGAAGATCACAAACCAAATATGGACGATCTGGAAACCATCGTATATACTTCTGGAACAACCGGAACCCCCAAAGGGGTCATGCAAAAATACTACACTAACTGCGCCGGCAATAAACCTACCCTGGAACTCACAAAATTTGATCAACTCAAAGATCCTACTTTCTTTTCCTACCTGCCTTTGAATCATGTAGCGGAAAGAGCATTGGTGGAAAATGGCAGCTTCCTTACGGGTGGCACCATTTATTTTGTAGAATCCCTGGACACCTTTGCTGCTAACCTTCAGCATGCAAGACCTTCGGTTTTTCTGGCCGTTCCCCGAATCTGGACCAAATTCCAGATGGGTATTTTGGATAAAATGCCACAAGAGAAACTTGACAAGCTCCTCAAAATTCCGATCGTCTCCGGTCTCGTAAAAAGAAAAATTCAGAAAGGCTTGGGATTGGATAGAGCTGAATGGTTGATTTCTGGAGCCGCCCCTATTTCAGCCTCAACCATAGAATGGTTCAAAAAAGTAGGCATCAAAATCAGCGAAGGATATGGCATGACAGAAAACAGTGCCGTCTGTACAATCAATCCCAGAGAAGCCATACGTGTAGGAACTGTAGGGAAACCTTATCCAGGCTGTGAACTTAAGGTTGATCCTGAAACTCAGGAACTTTTGATGAAAGCTGACTGGGTGATGGATGGATACTACAAAAATCCGGAAGCAACTGCTGCTGTCATAAAAGATGGATGGCTACATACGGGAGATATGGCTGAAATCACTCCAGAAGGCTACATAAAAATCACGGGTAGAGTAAAAGATATGTTCAAGACTTCTAAAGCAGAATATGTCATTCCTGTGCCCATGGAGCGCATGTTTGCTTCAAATACACTGATCGAACAGGTTTGCGTAGTTGGCTATGGACTCCCCCAGCCTTTCGCCCTTGTCAATCTCTCTGAAGGTGCTCGACATATGGACAAGGCAGAGGTAGAAGAAAGTTTGACAGATACCCTCATAGCAGTGAACGATTCGGTAGCTGACTACGAAAAGATCAACAAGTTGGTGATTACGGCAGACCTTTGGACGGTTGAAAATGGCCTTATGACCCCTACCCTTAAGGTCAAGCGTAATGTTATGGATGCCCGATACAAAGTCCGCATGGAAGAGTGGTACAATGAAGGGGAGAATCCTGTGATCTGGGAATAATATACCTGTTTAATGAAAAAGGCAGGGCTTTTCCTTTATTTCGAATTTCATCTCCAAAATTGAAATTACATGGACCTTAAAGGAAAAGTCGCGATAGTAACCGGTGCTAGTAAAGGAATCGGAGAGGCAATCGCCTATGATCTCGCTAAAGCAGGGGCAAAAGTTGTTATCAGCAGCCGAAAGCAAGAAGCAGTTGATGAGGTAGCTGCAAGATTTCGATCAGAAGGACTGGAAGCGGTAGGCCTCGCCTGTAATGTAGGAAAAGTAGAAGAGATCCCGGGCTTTGTAGAAGAAGTAATAGCAGAATATGGAGGGATAGATATTCTGGTAAACAATGCGGGTACCAGTCTACACTTTGGACCTGTCCTGAGTATCATGGATTGGCAATATGACAAGACCTTTGATGTCAACCTCAAAGGTCCCTTCGAACTCAGCCGTCAGGTACATCCCCATATGAAAGTTCGCGGAGGAGGTTCTATTATAAATATCTCCAGTGTTGAAGGCCAAAGTCCTAGTCAGGGATTGGGCGTTTATAGTGTTTCTAAAGCGGCTTTGATTATGCTGACGAAAGTATTCGCACAGGAATGGGGAACGGACGGAATACGGGTAAATGCCATTTGCCCCGGTTTCATCAAAACAAAATTGAGTAAAACTATGCTTGAAAATGAGCAGATCTATAAAATGATCATGTCTCAACAAGCCATCAAATACGACGGTCAACCCAAGGATATTGCAGGTCTGGCAACTTTGCTGGCAAGCGATTCGGGCGCCTTCATAACCGGAAGCATCTTTACCGCTGACGGAGGTCTAACTATATAAATCTAAATTCGCAACATCATGCTGAAAAGCAAAGCCTTTACCCTCGCCCAAAGACCCATCGGATTTGCCGATGAAAAGACCTTTAATTTTGAAGAGCAGCCGCTTCGCGAGCTCGAAGACGGAGAAGTTTTGGTTAAAATCCTCTACATCTCATTGGATCCTGCTATGCGGGGTTGGTTGAATGAAGGAAAATCCTACATCCGTCCGGTACAAATCGGAGAAGTCATGCGTGCAGGTACTGCCGGAATTGTCGTAGACTCCAAAGCCGATGGCTTTGCAAAAGGACAATATGTAACCGGAGGCGGAGGGGTACAGGAGTACCATATTGCCAAAGCCAAAGATCTGGTAAAAGTAGATACAAGCTTTGCTCCCCTACCTACCTATTTATCCGTATTGGGGATGCCAGGAATGACGGCCTATTTTGGTATCCTGGATACCGGGCAACCCAAAGAAGGAGAAACTGTTCTCGTATCTGGTGCTGCAGGAGCGGTAGGATCTGTCGTAGGCCAAATTGCCAAAATCAAAGGCTGTAGAACCGTTGGTATAGCAGGAGGACCTGAAAAGTGCCGCTATGTCATAGAAGAATTGGGCTTTGATGATTGTATTGATTACAAAAACCAGGATGAGCACCTGAGATCTGCTATCAAAAGAACCTGCCCTCAGGGAGTAGATGTATATTTTGATAATGTAGGTGGAGAAATTCTGGATACAGTTTTGACCCGCATAAATATGAAAGCCCGCATAGTCATTTGTGGCGCGATTTCTCAATACAACAATACTAGCCCTGTAAAAGGCCCAAGTAATTACCTTTCCCTATTGGTAAACAGAGCCCGAATGGAAGGAATCGTTGTATTTGACAATGTTGCTAATTACGGAAAAGCAGCTAGAGAAATGGCCGGATGGATGGCAGAAGGCAAACTCAAAAACAAAGAGTATATCGTAGAAGGATTGGAAAATTTCCCCACTACCCTCATGAGACTTTTTGATGGAAAAAAAATGGGGAAACTCGTCCTCAAAGTTGCCGATGAGTAAACCATAATTGTTCAAAAGATAAAAAATCCGGGAAGCTTCTTCCCGGATTTTTTTTATATCTACCACCCAAAGGAAAATTTGGAAATCGAAATATTTTCCATAGCTTTGGACTGAATTTCATCCTGCATTTTCAAATTTGATAGTAAGGGAATCTGCATGCTAGTTTCTGACGACGTACTGAAGCAAATCACAGAAGAGGTAATTCCATTTCATAAATTTCTCAATCTTCAATTATTGGAATACCGCGAAGGATTTTCAAAACTCTTGATTCCTTTTCGGGAAGAAGTAATTGGAGATCCGAGAACCCGACGATGGCATGGAGGCGTGATAGCTACCGCTATGGATTCTGCTGGCGGAATAGTCGCAATGGGTACCCTGAAATCACCTAAAGAGAAAGTCTCAACCATCGATTTACGGATTGATTATTTAAGAGGAGCTGGCCCTACAGATCTCACCGTTACGGGAGAGCTTGTAAAAAATGGGAATCGTGTTATCTCTGTAAAAATGCAAGCCTGGCAGGAGAATGGTGAAAAACTAGTTGCTGAGGGTCGTGCGGTTTTTAGTGTTTATAGATCAGAAAAATGATTGGGGAAAGCGTAGAAAAGAAAAATATTTATATACGGGGCTCTTTGAAGCTCTTTTTGAAATATGGAATCCGGAGTGTAACTGTTGGCCAGATCACTCAGACGCTCAATATTTCGAGCAAAACCCTCTACAATATTTTCGGAGACAAGACAGGACTGGTACGTGAATGTTTTGACCTCTATAAAAACGACTCTCAGCTGGAATATAATAGCCTGAAAGAAAATGCCCAGAACATAGCGGAAACCCTGATCAAATTTTATCGCCGTTCCGTTGAGGCCTTCAATCGGGTAAATCCAAATTTCTTTAACGACATCGCCAAATACTTTCCAGAGCTTTGGGACAATGATGAAGCTTTTGGAAAACACAGGACACAGGAGTTGTTGGTTCAAGGCATCAATGAAGGCATATTTGTGGCCCATGTAGATACGGAAATCGCCTCTCGTACGATCACCATTCTACTAAAAAGTATGCTGGAAGACGAGGCCTTTTATACCCAGGGAAATGAAGCCCTTTTCTCTAACATCATCTGGCCTTATCTGAGAGGCATTTGCACCCAGAAAGGAAGGGAAGAATTCAGGAAATTCAGAAGTAGTCCTAGCTAAAATCTTCAGCTTCCCGCCTCAAAGTCATCCACCTTTTGAAACTCTCTTCCTACGATGGCATCATAGCCTTGAGGAAATAATCTCGCCATTTTATCCAGGAACCAGGCATCCCCTCCAACCAGAATTCGCTTCTTGCCTTTAGCCATGCCTTTAATGATGATTTCAGCTGCTTTTTCAGGGGTGGTCTTTGCCACTTTATCAAAACCGGCTATCATACTTTTTTGTCGCTCTTCATCGGCATAAGAAGATTCCACTTTTCCCCATCTCACAATATTGGTCTTTACTCCTCCAGGATGAATGGCAGATACTTTCAATTTGCTTCGCTTGAATTCCTGACGAAGGCTTTCCGTATAGCCGCGGATGGCAAACTTACTGGCACAATAGGTCCCTTGAGATGGCACACCGATCATTCCGAATATACTGGATACATTGCTTAACCAGGCTTCTTTTTGCTTTAGCAAATGAGGGAGAAAGGCCTGACAGCCATATACCATTCCCCAGAAATTGATATCCATCAACCAGTGAAAATCTTCCATTTTGGCCTGAGCCATAGGAGTTGTAAGTGATACTCCGGCATTATTGATCACAATATCAACCGAAGGAAAGTCTGCTGCCACCTGATCCGCAAAAGCATAGATCGCATCTTTATTGGATACATCGAGGGTGTAGGCTTTATAAGTCTTTCCATATTGCTCAAGACTGGCACGTGTTTCTTCTAATTCTTGAGGGCGAATGTCTGCGATCGCAACATGGCAACCGTATTTGGCAAATGCCTGAGCCAGTGCTTTACCGATTCCGGAGGATGCGCCTGTAACAACGGCGACTTTATCATTAAAAGGATGCATGTAGTAGTAGAATTTAGTTTTCCCAAGTTAACGATCAACCTCACCAAGTACAATATCAATACTGCCAATAATCGCAACCAAGTCGGCAATCATCACTCCTTTTGACAATTCGGACAACACACTCAAATTGCAAAAACTGGGAGTACGGGCTTTACATCTGTAAGGAATGTCTTTTTTCCCGTCTGCAACAAAATAAAAGCCTAATTCTCCACGAGGGTTTTCTGCGCGCACATAATATTCCTGGGCCTTAGGTCTGGCTTTGGGAGGACAGAAAGCTCTGGGATCAAAATCAGGGCTTCGCGCATATTTTTTCTTGAGCTTTTCAAGACATTGAGAAATGATCTTCAGGGACTCTTCTACTTCATCCACCCTGACTTTAAAACGATCCCAGCAATCTCCCAGACTTCCCATTTCTCCTTTCCCTACAGCAATCTCAAAGTCAAGTTCTCCATATACGGAATAGGCATCAACTTTCCTCAAATCCCATTTCAATCCAGACCCTCTCAACATAGGACCAGAACAGCCATAGTTGACCGCTAGAGAAAGAGGTAATACGCCCACATTGGCAGTTCTTCGAATGAAAATCTCATTTTCTGTAATGAGTCGGTTGAGCTCATCCATTTTTGGGCGAAAGTACTGGACAAATTCGGCACATCTTTCCTCAAAGCCCAAAGGCAAATCGAAAAATAAGCCTCCTACCCAGATATAATTGTAAAGCATACGAGAACCACTTGCCCATTCGAGCAGATTCATGATATGCTCCCGATCTCTAAAGGTCCAGAGAAAGGGCGTAAATGCTCCGATATCAAGTCCATAGGTTCCGAGTGCAATCATATGAGAGGCGATGCGATTCAACTCACAAACGAGCACGCGTATGTATTCAATTCTTTTAGGGATCTCATTTTCAATTCCCATCATCCGCTCTACTCCCATTACCAGCGCATGATTATTATTCATGGAAGAAAGGTAATCCATGCGATCTGTGTAGGGCAGAATCTGAGGATAGGTCAAAGCCTCGGCATGCTTTTCAAAACATCTATGCAGATAGCCCAGATGTGGGATCACTTCTTTCACTATCTCTCCATCTGTCACCACCTCCAGACGCAAAACCCCATGTGTTGAGGGATGCTGAGGCCCAATGTTGATGAGCATCTCTTCGGAGCTGAGCTTCCGCTTTAAGCCGGATGTGGGAGGAGTTTTAATGTGTTGTAGTGTTAAAGTGTTGTAGTTTGAATTGGGTGTTCTGGTGTTTCCCTGTTCCAGGTATTATATAGACTCAACAAGAAAACGAGAACGCGAGAAAACATTAATATTTTATTTTAATATCCCTATACTTTTCCGCCTCTACATAATCCTTTCTCAGAGGATTTCCTTCCCAATCATCGGGCAATAAAATTCGTCTTAGATCCGGATGATCAGAAAATGGAATACCCAGCAGGTCAAAGGCCTCTCTTTCATGCCAATCGGCCGCTCTCCATATAGCAGAAACAGAAGGAATGGGAGCAGGATTTTCACGCTCCATGCGAACTTTTAGTACTATTTGATGCTCATGGATCAAAGAGCTCAAATGGTATACGAGCTCTAGTTTACCGCTCGATTCTCCCAAATCTACCCCACTGATACAATGAAGAAAATCAAAATATAATCTTTCATCTTTCAAGCAGAATTCACAAAATTCAGGTAGTTGTTTGGCTTCCAGCACTAAAAAAGGCTGCTTTACCTCCAGTTCTTGTTCCAAAATGGCCGTCGGGAACTTGCCTGCTAAAAGCTCAACTATTTTTGCTACTTCCATGAATATTCGTTGGAATTTCCTGAGGTTTTTCTGTCTGGAAATACTTTTCGCCTCTGATCTTCTCCTGCAATTTAAGGATTCCACCAATCAGGGCTTCAGGCCTCGGGGGACAACCAGGAACATACACATCTACCGGAATAATTCTATCCACGCCTTTTACCACATGGTATCCATGCTCCCAATAAGGTCCTCCACAATTTGAACAGGAACCCATAGATATCACATATCGGGGTTCAGGCATTTGTTCATATAAGCGCTTGATTCGGTCGGCCATTTTAAAAGTAACCGTACCTGCAACGATCATTACATCAGATTGGCGGGGAGAAGGTCGGGGGAAAACCCCCAATCGGTCGAGGTCATAGTGGCTGGCATTACTAGCCATCATTTCGATCGCGCAACAGGCCAGGCCAAAACCCATAGGCCAGAGAGAAGAAAGCCTTGCCCAATTAAGCAAATCCTCTACCCGGGTGATGATGATATTTCCCTGACCACTTTTACCAGCTGCAGGATCATATCCCTCCCATGTTTGCGCCTCATTCTTCTTCATAATCAACCTCTCTTGCATCAGGAGCCTTATAGCGGGGACGCTTTTTGTTTTCGGCGATGCGTTCGGCTTCTTTCTTTTTCTTGAAATAAGGAACGACTATGGTCGCTACCACAATTCCAATGATCAGTATTTCCCAAATTCCGGGCATAATTCTTTTTCTATTATAATAATACAGCTTTTCAGCTATACTTTTGATTTACTTTTTCATACTGAATTTCCGGAAGGCCTATTTCTCTATTCAAAGGCACAGCCTCCGTTTTCACCCATTCCAATCCTCCTTTTCGCCATACATAAGCTAATCCCAATGCCAGAACGGCGACAAATAGCAAGGCCTCCGCCAGAGCAAACCAGCCCCAGGAAGAATTGGCTTCGATCAACTCTTTCTCCGCAAAAACCGTCGCCCAGGGAAAGAGAAATAAGATTTCCACCTCAAATATGAGGAATATAAGTCCAATGATGTAAAAGCGGAGATTGAATTGAATTGCCCCCTGATCCAATGCTTCTTCTCCACACTCATAACTGCTGTTTTTCTCTGGATTGGGTCTATTGGGAGCCAAAAGGAAATTGGCCATATAGCCTATTCCTACAAAGATGCAGGCAGCAATCAGGAAGAGCAGTATTTTAGCAAATTCAGTCAATTTCTTTTAATTTCACCAGCCCAAAACCAAACATTAGGCTAAATATTTTGGTTATTGGAATATTGAAGAAGCTCGAAAAAACTATTTTCGCACAAAAGCTGTGACCTTTCACGGATATCCATGTCCAAAACACGAATATTCAGGCTAAGTATTCATGCGAAATAATTCTAAGGTAAAAATAGTCATTTTTCCTGTTCTCAAAGAGCTTTTCAGAGAGAATACAGAATTGATAAAGCAGAAAAAACTAGAATAAATTTAAGCCTAAAGATTTTTTATGCGTGCAATGAAATATATTTGCGCCCGATTTCAACTAATTAAACTACAATGAAAAGAAGTCTTTTACTTTTAGGAATCATCCTTTCATGTACCCTTTTCGCCTTTGGCCAGACTGATGAAGAGCTGAATACTCAAAAAGCTGAAAAGCAGGCAGAGGTAGCAACACTTCAAGGTCAAATTGATGCCCTTAATGGAGAAATTGCTGGAATTGAAGCTCAACTTGTAAAATTCCCTCGTTGGGAAAATGGAGCATTTGGAGTATTTGGTCTGGGATTCAATGGATTCAATGACTGGCTTTCCCGCGCACAACCCAATATCACTTCCACAAATATCGGAATCGGATTAAATGGATTTGCTAACTATTTCACTGAGAAATCTTTCTGGAGAAATTCTGGCAATATCAATATGGGTTGGTTGAGTGTTGATGACAAAGACAATCCTAATGACTCTGATACGCTTCAGTCAACTTCTGATGCGATCAACATTAGTTCTTTGTACGGATACAAGTTCAATGAAAAATTGGCAGCTTCCGCTTTGGGTGAGTATCGTTCTACTATCGTAAGTAATTTTAACAATCCTGGTTACCTGGACTTTGGTGTAGGTGCTACCTGGACCCCAATGTCCAATCTGGTCATTGTTATTCATCCCTTGAACTACAACTTTGTATTCTCTAATCAGGCATTTGACTTTCAATCTTCATTGGGAGCAAAGATCGTTGCAGATTACACTGCCAAATTAGGAGGAAAGGTTGACTGGAAGTCCAACTTTTCTACCTTCCAAAGCTACAAATCTTCAGATCTATCGAACTGGACCTGGATCAATAGTGTAGCATTTAATGTAGCCAATGGATTTGGCGTAGGTGCTGAATTAGGCTTAAGGGGCAACAAGCAGGAAGCCCTTGCAGCTGAAGCTGGAGGAAGAGATTTGGGAGGAGAAAGTCCTCTACAAACCTATTACGTTGTAGGCTTGACCTACAACATTAGCTCGAAATAATCATATTCTTTATATGGACGTTTATGCCCTGGATGCTTATTCAGGGCATTTTTTTTACCTTTCTCCAATTCATGAGCTTTTTCAGACACGTTTAGCATTTCAGGCAACACGCTTGCTAAAGGCGATGCTTTTATAGTTACTTTTTTAGGTCTTAAGGCGTATTAATAGTGTAACCAAAACAAACATTATGAAAAAGCGAAATAGAAATATAAAGAACATAGCAGGAGCGGCCTTATTAGCCCTTGCACTTTTAGGAGGCGTTTTGACCATTGCAAATCTTAATGCTGACCTTGACAAAACAGCGACTACAGAAGTAGCGATTGATATGGAGAAAAGCATTTCTGTACTGCCTTAGTAGAGATGGAAATCCGCCGCTCAGACGGCTTTGTATAAATCTTCTCTGGTTTTTTGAAGAAAAATGCCACCCTTATTGGTGGCATTTTTTTATTTTCTGGAAATTTGATGCAGCGAATTAAAAAGAAGCTGCGTTTAGCTGTTAAATAATATCTCATGCCACATCCGGATTCTGGGATGATTCAAGATTGTATTTCAGGCAAGGCCTCCGCACAGAAGGCCCTGTATGAATACTATGCGCCCAGGATGCTGGCTGTATGCAACAGATATGCACAAAAAACAGCTGAGGCAGAGGACATTTTGCAAGATGCCTTTGTCAAAATTTTTCAAAACCTTCACAAATATCAGGAAACAGGTTCACTCGAGGCATGGATTCGCAGGGTTTGTGTCAATACAGCTATTGACCATGTAAGGAGAGAGAAGCACCGATATAAGGAGTTGGAAATAAAAGAAGCAGGGACCAAGGAGGTAAATGAGAACGCGCTGGACATGCTGGAATTGGAATTCTTGTTTAAGATCATCCAGGCCTTGCCCAGCGGATACCGTTTGGTATTCAATATGTACGCAATAGAAGGTTATTCACATGCGGAGATTGGTAAGAAACTCAAAATATCAGAAAGTACTTCCCGTTCGCAATATGCCCGTGCGCGTGCACTTTTAAAACAAAGAATCAGTGAAGCTTATATGGAAACAAATATTTACAAGGATGCCATCTGAACTATTTGAGAAAAAGTTGAGGGAAAAGTTGTCGCAGGCAACTATTCCACCCAGCCCCGAGCTTTGGAATAATATCGAGGCCCAGGTAGCGGGCAACGATAAAAGAGGCTTAGGGTTCTGGCTCTTGCTCCTTGCTTTATTGTTGGGTAGCATAGGTATGCTTTGGGGTTTCTGGAATTACAGCTCTGTAAATAGTCCCAAGCAACAATTGGCGGAGGTTCAGGTAGAAAGTCCTGCCCCTGTTGTCAAACCCTTAGTTGAAACCCATTCAACTATTGAAAGCAGTTCTATTGAAAAAGCGGAAAATTCTACTATAGTTATCCCGGAACCAAAATCAAGTCAGGAAACAAAGCGTCCCTCTCCAACAAGTCATCCATCTAATCCTTCACAAACAAATCCCCCTAAATCTACAACTGCCACCTATTCTTCAGTCGCTAAGAAGCCTTCTGTATTCAGATCTAAGGCCCTCGATGCTGACTTGAATGAAAAACTTATACATACAGTCCCACAGCACGCTAACACGGCTCAGCCGGAATCACAAGGCCTGTCGGAGCCTTCTTCAGTTTCTTTATACAAGGAAATTGAGGAAGACAACGGCATGGATCTCAAAATCACCCATCTGGATCCTTTGGCGGATGTACCAGAGATTTTAAAGTCTCCGTTCAACTATCCGATGACTCTTCAAAGCCAGAGAGCTTCCAAGTCCAAAAGGTGGTCCTTATTGGCATATACCGATTTTCACAAAGGATACAGAGACCTAAATCTTGGAAATAGTCTGGCCAATGAAGATCTCTTCCTGGCTCCAAGCAATTCTGATCAGCCTGCTGGATATCAATATGAAGGATTGAATGCACCCGGCAATCTACAAGTAGTGATTCCTGAAGAAAGTATCAGTCTCGGTATTTTGGCCGAATGGAAACTCAATAAAAGATTGAGCCTTCAGGGAGGAGTTGAATATGGACTTTTCTCACTGGGCACCTACAACCTCAATATTCTTGATAATAGCAGTTCTTTGCCAACTTCTCGCTTCAATTCGCCCCTTTCAAGTAGAAATACTCAATACCGCTACCATCAATTCGGAATTCCCTTACAAGTGAACTACCGAATCCTGGACAGAGGTAGATCTTCGCTAGAAGTTTATGGAGGAGCGTCGGTTTATGCGGCAAGGGCTTATTCAAAGTCTATCACCCAAAGTGCAAACTTCTATGACTTTACTGCTTCAAGAGGAACAACAGAGAACGCATTCTCCAATACCATCTCTAGTGATGTACCCGGATTGATCCAGTATCATCCTTTCCATTTGACCTATCAGGCTGGTTTCAACTTTTCTCGTCATCTTTCAGATAGACATGCTATTTTCTTCGGTCCCCAGATAAAATTTCAGGGAAGTCCGGTTTATAAAGAGCAACAAAGAGAGATAAATGAGATTCCGTACTACGTAGGATTCCGTTTAGGATTCAAATTCTCTAATTAAAGGCAGGTATTACTATAATATTGATCGATTTTTTTCAAAGCCGTTTTACATTTCGAAACTTATCTCTAATTTTAGCCACTCAAAAACTAAGCAAATAATTTTCAATGGCTGAAGTTATCAAAATGCCTCGCTTGAGCGATACCATGACAGAAGGAGTTATCGCAGCATGGCATGTAAAAGTAGGAGATACGGTTGGCAATGGTGATCTGCTGGCCGAAGTGGAAACCGATAAGGCGACCATGGATGTCGAATCTTTCTTTGATGGTACCGTACTGCATGTCGGTATTGAAGAAGGAAAGGGGATTCCTGTTGGCGAATTACTGGTGATCATTGGAGAAAAAGGAGAAGATGTAGCTGCTCTGATTGAGGAAGCTAAAAATGCTGCTCCTGCCGCAGAAAGCGCTCCTCCCGCAGAGGAACCAAAGGCTGAGGCTCCCGCTCCAAGTCCAGAGCCTGTTAAAGAAGTAAAAGTTAGCGCCCCTGTAATAGCTGCTGCTCCTGCTGTAGTTGAGGAAAGTTCCTCAACTGATGGTAGACTTAAAGCTTCACCTCTGGCCAAAGCTATGGCCAAAGAAAAAGGAATAGACATACAACGAGTTCAGGGTACTGGCGAAGGGGGTCGTATCATCAAACGTGATATTGAGAACTATAAGGAAGCTCCACTTCCCGCAGCATCTGCCAATGGATCCAGTACATTTGTACCTATGGCAGTAAGCGGTGTAGAGAGCTCTGAGGATAAACCTCTTTCTCAAATGCGTAAAACCATTGCGCGTAGACTGGGAGAAAGCAAGTTTACTGCACCTCACTTCTACCTTACCATGGAAATCAACATGGATAAGGCAGTAGCAGCAAGAAAGTCCCTGAATGAAGTTGCACCGGTTAAAATATCTTTCAATGACCTGGTGATCAAAGCTGCAGCAACTGCGCTTAGACAGCATCCCGCTGTAAATGCAGGTTGGAATGGCGATAGCATCCGCTACAATCAGCATATCCATGTAGGAATGGCTGTAGCTGTTGATGAAGGCCTGATTGTACCTGTGATCCGCTTTGCAGATCAAAAAGGACTGGCCAGCATATCTGCTGAAGCCAAAGATCTCGCCAAAAAAGCCAGAGACCGTAAACTTCAGCCAGCTGATTGGGAAGGAAATACCTTCAGTATTTCTAATCTGGGCATGATGGGCATAGAAGAATTTACCGCCATCATCAATCCTCCCAACTCCTGCATCATGGCCGTTTCAGCCATTATCCAGAAGCCGATTGTAAAAGACGGAGAGATTGTTCCTGCTCATATGATGAAAGTTACCCTTTCCTGTGATCACCGTGTGGTTGACGGAATGGTTGGTTCTCAATTCCTGGTTACGTTCAGACAATTGCTGGAAGATCCGGTGAGAATCCTGATATAAAAATGGATAAGAATAACATAAAAAAGGGCCAGAAATATTTCTGGCCCTTTCTTTTTGCATAAGCTTCTACTTTACAAGTATTTTCTTTATCCCGACTTGCTGTCCCATCTCGATACTTAAAAAATATACAGCGGGAACTAATTCAGGAAGTTCGAGTCTTTGAAGATGACTTGCCGTTCTATCAAATACTTTCTCCATCAGGTATTTGCCCCGCATATCAATTAAACTGACTTTCATCTTCCCGCTTCTCCTTCCTGGTAGTTCCAAAGAAATAAATCCGGAAGCAGGATTCGGGTAGAGCTTTACCAGAGAGGTCAAACTTCCCCGGTCTATTCCAACCGAGGAGCTCCAGGAAAAGCTCTGGCAAGCATCAAAACTCATCACGCCATCCGTTCGTATGGCATTGATGCACAATTGATAAGTCCTGTTACCCATCAAACTTGAAGTATCCGGCTCAAAAGAGATATCAACATAAGACTGTGCCTGCATAAGACTATACAGGATGGTATCTGAACTCCCCAGAGAATCTTGATAATAATAAGTGAACCTATCTATCAGGGCTTCTGGTTCAGCGATTATACAACTACTCGCATTCAGGCTTTGGCTCCATAGGCCCTCTTCGTCCTGAACCCTCACATACAAATTATGGATTCCCGGAGCTAGTGTATCCAAATTTATCGCCCAACTGCTATCCAGCGTATCACCGGAAACATTAGGAACCGGATTTCCCTGCCCGAATCCAGGATCGATATCCCAGAACCATTCAAGGGAAGACAAATCTTCAGAGCTATCTCTACTTAATACATAGAAATTTTGGGAAAGCGTATGGGACCAGCTCCCCGCATTGTCCAACATCCGAACATAAAAGGTATGAAGTCCAGGAGTATAATTACTCAAATCCAGATTTAGATTCACATCTACTTCCAGGCCAGGCGTAAGGCTTGAGACCTGATTTGCCATATTAAATCCAGGATCCAGATCCACAAACCATTCTGCGCGCGTGATCTGGTTTTGCCCGAAACAATTACTTCCTGAAAGAAGCATTGTAATAAGTAGAACAAAGCCTGTGCAAAATTTTAGCATCTTAATTTTTCTCATGGCTATAGATTAATTTCCTGCACGGGCTTTCACACGGATGGTAAAGGTTTCTGAAGCTGATCCAGTAGGAGGTACTTCAAGCGAAATGATTCTGGGGATGTCAGAAAGTCCAGACAAACTGTAAGCTCTATTTCCCCCAAATGGTCCTCGATCTGTAGCGTCATGAGCATTTCCCAATACTGCCGTAGCACCAGCAGCCAATTGATACTGTCCATCCTGGCTATTTCCGGTCAAACCCACAAACAATACATTTGCTGCTGAAATGTTATTGTCATCAATCGTCCCGAATTGACCATTGGCCGCCGTGTTATGGGAAATTTGACCCGAGCCGGAGGAGCTAACTGCAAAATTGCTTGTGTTGGTTGATGTAGCGATATTGGATCGAAGTTCTCCTGCAAAACTCAAGACTTCAAAACGATCCCCCAGAAACAAATTGTGGTTGATGGTTCCCGTTGAATTGTCAGGAATCAAAAAGTTACCTTCCACAATGTTGTTAATAAAAACAACTCCGTTAAAGCCTGGATTATTGGAAGAAGCATCTATGCCTTCTCCCTGGAAATAACATTGCGATACATGGATGCCATTGATGTCGAATGACTGTAGTGCTATATCTGATCGAATCAGGCAATTTGCAATGGTGATTTCACTACTTTCAATTCTAATTCCTGAATTCGAAGTAGCTGTAAAACTCAGCCCCCGTATTTCACTTTGATAAGAACCGGAAGTAGGATCATTAGGATCGCTTCTTTCCAGGGTAAAAATAGCAACAATGGCGGATAAACTGACAGGGGTATTTGGGTTTTGATCCAGGTAATATCCAGGCCCAAGGATTACCAGTCGTTTGTTTAGTATCAAATTGCCATAGGAGGTATTTGATCCTTCGATGTACAAAGTATCTCCATCCAATGCTACTGCATGGGCAGTAGTAAGGTCAGAATAAGGAGCACTACTTCCCGGCGTATTGTCAACCCTTAATATATTGGCCTGACTCACACTAAATAGGAAAAGAATTAAAATGCTTAATAAGGTCGGTTTCATGTTAAAATGTGTTAAATAAGTACGGAATAAAGCCTGGAAACAGCTCTATGCCCCAAAAATGGACAATGAAAGCCAAGACCTTTTCCCTGGCTTTTGGCAAAAGGAATCCTGGCTCTTTTCAGAGCTTCATGCAGACTGCTAAATAGGGTATCTGGAAAGATTTTATAGGGACCAAACCTTTTCAGAGAAGAGAGGTGAGTAAAGGCTAATTACAGTTGTGTATCAGCTGCTTCTTAGCCTTACAAATTGAAATTACTCAATTATTAATCGAATCAAAGGATATATTGATAATTAGTAGAAAAATCTTGGAGGGATCTACACCCTATGCTAATTATTCTCCACCAGAAGTTCCAGACTCAGCTTAACCAGATCTCCCATGGTTCTCCCTGTATTAAATTTGTCAATTTTGTAGTGCTCGGCCAACTCCTTCCCTAATCCCTCCACGTACTCTTGCGGAGCCAATTCACTTTTTACCATATATTTCATCAGATCTCTTACCTGCCGAATTGAATAACGAATCCTGCTCGAGATCATGGATCTCTCTTCTTTCTGGTATTGGCGTACAGTAGTAGGAGTCATATGCCTCAATCCTACATCTATGATGCCCATATTCTGCTTAAAATACTGAGGCATATAGATACTTTTGCGAGGTTCATATGATTGTTGGTCGAAGTCTATGGCTCGAATGCGGTAATGAATGTCCTCAAAATCAGGCATGATTTCGATAACATAATTGCTGGAATGCATATCGCCCAACAAACGCACAAAACAACGTTCATTGAATTTGACAAATTCTTTGGCCAAACGAATCTCATTTTCAACCCGGCCGGTATTGAGATAGTTTTGGATAAATTCCTCTCCTGGTATACCTGCGATATGTTCCTCAATCAAAGTATCTCCATCTACTACATAACTCATATGATTAGGAGAAAGTAAATGTTCTAATTCCAGGCCATATATGCGCGAAGCATCTGCATGTTTGATGTAGAAATAATCAAAGTTGTCATTGATTTTATTCACCACACGTACCCGAAAAGGATTGGTATTTCCATACAGGCAAAGGTCTATACGATCAACATACAGGTGCTGCATTACAGACATATCTCCATTTGCTTTCAGAATGGCATATATCTGCTTTAGACTTTCATTGATATGATTGAGATCATCCTGGCTATACAGGAGAGAAATCCAGAGGGTATCATTTCCGTATTTATCATAAAGGGTGATCCCTTCACTGTATCGAGAAAGGTCAGAATACTGGATAGGAAGACTCATTTCCCGCAAATAATTCTTGAGGTATCTCCGCAATCCCCGATCTATACTAAAGGGAATTTTCTTTTCATTTATTCTGGCCATAGTACAAGGTACATAAAAAGGGAAAAAAGCGTAAAAAAGCAGGGTATTCTCTATGTCAGAAAATAAATAAGAGAAGATTTACTCTAGCTGCTTACTGGTACTATTTTTGTAATTTTGTTGGCCTAAGCGAGAATTTCCATGCTTCATAAGCTCCCCAGCGTTTGTATTGCTTTTGTGTTCTTTAATCTATGTGCAATTATACAGGCGCAGGATACCTTTTACCGAGGCAGCAGCTACCCATTTATCAAAGAAGAGATAAATGAAATTGACAATAATCTAAAAGGATTACGTCAGTTTTACCGCCAACTATCTCAGCTCGAATCAGGCGAAAAAAAACAACTCAACATTGTCCATATAGGGGATTCCCATATCCAGGCAGACTGGTTTTCGGGTATCGTTCGAATGGAATTACAAAAGAGATTCGGATCAGCAGGAAGAGGCCTGATCTTTCCATATAATGTTGCCAAGACCAATGGTCCCAAGGATATTACTGCCCGTAGCAATATTCGCTGGGAAAGTCGTAGAAATTCACGCAGCGTTCCTCAGGATCTTCGAACAGGAGTGAGTGGCATGGGCATACGTTCCCAAAGCCCCAATTTTGAGTTGCGTATCCGTTTGGGCGAAAATCCATATGAACTGGATTATTCTTTCAACCAGGTAACCCTTTTTGCAGAACAGGGTCCTATCAATTTCGACTTACAAATCAGTCCAACTTCATTTACCGGAAATTCTCCGATATATGTTGCACCTCCTGTAGTAAATACGGATGCAGAATATCATATCATAGAAAGTGGCGATAATCTAACCCGGGTAGCCAAAAAATATGGCCTGACAATTCGGGAGCTCAAAGAGTTGAATGGATTGGAATCAAGTGTAATCTATGCGGGGCAAAAATTGAAAGTCTCCAAAGGAAGCAGAAAGGCAGTACCCAGAAAACGAATCCAAAACAATGGAAGCGGTTATTTGCTCCCGATTTCTGATCGTTCCCTGATGAACACCCTACACCAGGTCAATTGGGAAGAAGCCGGGCAGGAAGTTTATTTAAGAGGAAGAAAAAGTACGTCTTTGCAAAGTCAAAGTGTCCTTTATGGAATGGTACTGGAAAACACCCATAAAAAAGGTATCCTTTACCATATGATCGGAGTGAATGGAGCTGAATTCAAGCATTTCAATCGCTCTGGTAATTTCTGGAGACAGGTTCGAGCCTTGAATCCCGATCTGATTATCATTTCTTTAGGTACAAATGAAAGCGTAAATCGGGGCTTCAATGCCAACCGCTTTTTTGATGAAATTGATGAGTTTATCTCAGATTTAGAACAGCAGATTCCCTATACAGATATTCTATTCACTACCCCTCCCGAAGCCTTGCGATCAGGGCGAGAAGAAAATCCCAATGTGAGGCGAAGCAAGAACATTCTCCTCTCCTATTCGCTGGCAAATGAATTGGCTTGCTGGGATTTTTTTGAAATAATGGGGGGAAGTGGTTCCATACGTCAATGGAAAGATGCATATTTGGCACAGGAAGACTACTTACACTTGACGAAGGCGGGCTATGAATTACAAGGTAAACTATTATTTAGGGCGTTGATGAAAGGCTATGAGGATTTTCGATTGGCTGAGTCCAGATAATATTGCTCAACTATTTATTTACGATCCGGATCAACCCTTGCTCTTCCATACCGGACAATTTCTCCTCTTATTTCTTTTATTCATGGGGGTGTACCTGCTGCTTTTGGGCCGCAAACCCATGAGGACTGCCTGGGTTTTCCTTTTCTCCCTCTTTTTCTACTATAAATCAAGCGGACTTTATTTCCTCCTCCTCATATTTTCTACCCTGGTTGATTACTACCTCGGCTTTCTGATCCATCGAGAGACAGATAGAAAAAAAGCACGTATTTATCTCATCATCAGCATCGTAGTCAATCTGGGCATACTGGCGATATTCAAGTACACCAATTTCTTCATCGATACCGTTAACGGAATCTTTGCTACGCCCCTCTCCAATCTCGATATTATTCTTCCGGTAGGTATATCCTTTTTCACCTTCCAGACCATGAGCTATACGATAGATATCTATCGTCGCAAGCTGGAACCTGTGGACAATATCCTGGATTTTGGATTCTTTGTGAGTTTCTTCCCGCAATTGGTAGCAGGTCCTATCGTTCGGGCGGCTCAATTCCTCCCGCAAATCCGCAATAATATTGAGATCAGTGCAGAAGATCTCGGGAGAGCTTTTCTTCTGATTTGTAGTGGCCTTTTCAAGAAAGCGGTCATATCAGATTACATTGGCACCAATTTCGTAGATGGCATTTTCGAGGTACCGACCCTGCATACAGGCTTCGAAAACCTAATGGCTGTCTATGGCTTTGCCTTGCAGATATATTGTGATTTTTCTGGGTATTCAGACATGGCCATAGGAATCGGGCTTTTACTTGGATTTCGACTTCCTATCAACTTCAATTCTCCCTATCAATCCGGGAGCATACAGGAATTTTGGCGAAGGTGGCATATCAGTCTTTCTTCCTGGTTGAGAGATTATCTCTACATCTCAATGGGAGGAAACAGGCGAGGCAAATTCAGGACGTATATCAACCTGCTGATCACTATGTTGTTGGGAGGACTTTGGCATGGTGCTTCCTGGCGATTTGTGGTTTGGGGAGCCCTGCATGGAGTTGCACTTGCAATCGACCGTATGCTCAAACATGCCAAGCAGTGGGTTCGACGAAAGCTATCTAAAGGGCTGGATAAGCTTGATGAATTCATGTTGAGTGAAGAGGGCCAGAATAGCGATAATAAAGTAGCTAACTTCCTGGTTCAGGCCCGATGGTTTATGCAAGGTTGGTTTTCTCTATTGCTCAGTGTAGTAGTCCATTTGTTAAGCGTGATATTCACCTTCCATTTTGTCTGCTTTTGCTGGATCTTCTTCCGGGCAGAATCCTTTGAACTCGCCTGGGACATGATTGAAAATATCTACCTCAACTTCGGGGGTGAAATTGTGGGGGAAGTCCTTTCTCAGAAGCAAAGCGTATTCCTCCTGATGATCATGGGATATCTCCTCCACTTTATCCCGGATGATATCGATAATTTTGTAGAGACCTACTTTATCAAGTCTCACTTTCTGGTTAAAGCTGGTGTCATTGCTATCTTTATCTGGCTGGTATTTATCGTCCAAAGTGGGCTTGACACTCCCCAGCAATTTATCTACTTCCAGTTTTAGGAAATCTTCTTTTTGAAGCAAATAAATGGGGTAAGTATACAACCATTTACTATTTATTTCCCCCCTTCAAACAGATTAGCTTCATTGAAAGTTAACCTTATGAATTCTTCATGATAGGCCTGAAACCAAAAGTGCCTATCTTACGCTCTCTTCACATACTCACCACCCATCATAAGACTAAAAAGCATAAGGTGTCTTTAAGCTTTGCCTTAAGGATGCAGGATTTATTTTATGCTAAGTTCCATGAAGGCATTTAGCAAATCATTAAACACAATTAACTCAACACATGATGAACATTAACACCTATTTACCCAAAACACTTTTCTTCTTTTTTCTTCTTATCGGCCTGGCTTTGAGTAGTCAGGGGCAAACCAAAGAATTAGGCATTCGAATGACCGGTCTGCAAAACTTCGATTTCATTTATAAAAAAGAAAAAGAGCCCAATAAATATTCTCGGATTAGATTGGGTGTCGCAAATATTTCTTTCGCAAATATCGCCGACGAGAATGTAGGTAATCTGGCACTTGGTATCGCGATGGGTTCAGAAAGAAGAAAAGCCATCAATGAGAAACTAAATTTTTATCGGGGTCCAGAACCTTTTGCAAATCTGGCACTAAGCGTTGTAGCAGATAATACCATATTCGTGGTTCAGGGAGGTTTGGGCTATGTATTGGGTTTTCAATACAATTTTTCTGAGGTATTTTATCTAAGCGCTGAGACTATACCTTCTGTAAGCCTAAGGTTTTCCAGCGGAGAAAATGTAGACCCATCTTTAGGGATTTTCGCCGGATTTAATTCCAATGCAGTCGCGATTACTGTTGCTTATAGGTTGCTAGACAATTCGAAAAAATAAATAGCCAGAGCTTCAAAGCAGGGATGCATAATGCTAAGTTCAGGCTTGTTATGCATCCCTCTTTTATTAGAACAAATAGGCTTTAAATCGGATTGATGGTATGTCCGCCGTCCAGTACAATGCTTTGTCCCGTCATAAAATCACTGGCCGGAGAAGCCAGAAAGACGGCAATTCCTTCCATTTGTTCGAGGGTACCAAACTTACCCGAAGCAGAACGCCTCAAAACTGAATCTTTGAAAGCCTGGGGAGTTTTCACGGACATATCGGTTTCAACATAGCCGGGCAAAATGGCATTTACCTGAATATTGTTGCGCCCGAGTTCTATTGCCAGCGCGCGCGTCAAGCCGCCTACAGCAGCCTTTGTTGTTGCATAGCCGGAGGCAAAACCCATCCCAAGCAAAGCTGCTACCGAAGAGGTAACGATGAGCTTGCCGGGCGCATTTCTTTCCAATAATTGAGGAATCACTTTGCGGTAAATATGTACCACAGCATTCAGATTCAGGTCCAGAATTCCCTGCCAATCTTTATAGTCAATCTGATGCAACATCCCACGCGGCCCTCCTGCACCTGCATTGGCAAAGCAGATATCTACCTGCTTGAAGTGAGCCATAGTAGCCTCAAAAGCAGTATCTACTTCCTCAGTATTTGTAACGTCACAAACAAAGGCAGCAACTTCTCCTCCCAAAGATTTAAGTTCTTCAAGCGCTTCTTTATTTTTCCTCTCATTCCTTCCCCAAATAGCGACTTTTGCGCCGGCTTTTACTAGTCCTTTGGCATAGGCCAAACCTATGCCTCCATTACCACCCGTTATTAATGCTACTTTTCCAGTGAGTTTGAATAATTCCATGCTTTCGATTTATGAATTTTGTACCAGTCAGAAAAAAGGAGTTCCCAATAGGCCTGCTGACAAATGTAGCATTTGCAAGGAAGAATCTTAAGAGATCAGGAAGAGAGAAGATTGATTTTATCCCAGGGAAATAAAATGAAGATAAAGTAGATATGAAGGCTATATTGCAAAGGCCATATACCTCTAAAAAATAAACGCCCTCCTAAGAGCTAGCTGCTAGCCTTCGGAGTTTATGCTAGATAGGCTCAAGCATGTCAAGGAAAAATCAATATATCGAAGGTTTTTTTGAAAAGTTTAAAAAGGATATCGATACCGGGAGGCTAACAAAAACCCAGGACTTCAATTCTATCAGCAAATATGTAGAAAACAGAATTCCGACCTGGTATAAAGATCTTCTACTAAGCTATCCTATAGCGGGATTGGAGATAGGAGTTCCTAGTGATTTTGGTCAGCCTTTCCTCCAGGATATCAAAAAGGAAGACCTGCCACTTATGAGAATCAGATTCTATGATTTAAGGGAAATAGAAAAGGAGGCGACTAATTTCTATCCCGGAATAGACTTAATTAAAAAAGGAGTATTTGACCGCAAATACTATATCCCTATCGCCCTTGATGAAGAAAGCACGCTGGAATCTTTGTTTGTCAGCAATAAAAAGAAGCCAAAGGTCAGATTAATCATTCATGATCTGGGAGAATCTAAAAAAGAACTAATCAAACGATCTGAAGTGATTAGCGATAACTTTCATGATCTATTCAAATATGGATCGATTATTAATCAAAAAAGGAAATTTTCAACGGACAAGAACATAAAGGCTTTAGGGATAATTAGGGATCTACTTAAATTTTTGAAGGGTCAGTATCCAACTTTAGCCTTTACTGCTAGTGAAAAAATTTTAACAGAAAACAAGTCCATAGATGCCCTGCTTGGAATTGAAAATCAGCTTCTTCAAGAGAAGGTTTCGATTAGCCAGGCGATCTATGATAAACTGAAAGAAGTGTATTCCGAACTTGAGCTGCATCCGGGAGATTTGCTCTACCTTAAAGAAAAAATAAAAGCAGCTGACTAAGCGCTCAATCTTGCATCTGGCCTAGTTAGCCAAATTTTATCTCTTGAATTTGTCAGCTGAAAATTTTAGGCGAAATAGAGCATAAGAAAAATCAGAAATCCAACTTAGATTTAAGCTATCAAATAGAGATAAATACAATTACATGAAGAAAAAGAATATCGTTTTTATCGCTAAAAGTCTGGACGGCTACATTGCTGACAAGCAAGGTGAGTTGGACTGGCTTCATGCTATCCCCAACCCTGATCAGCATGACATGGGTTACAATGACTTGATAGCTGAAATAGATGCCATCGTCATGGGCCGTACTACCTTTGATGTAGTTTGTGGATTTGGAGGAGAATGGCCATACAGTAAGCCTGTCTTTGTCCTGAGCAATTCACTAAAGGAAGTGCCAGAAGGCTTAAAAGAAAAAGTAAGCATTCTAGCGGGAAGTCCTCAGGAAATTCTCGGTAAAATCCATGAACTAGGCTACCACAAATTATACATTGATGGAGGGAGGACCGTGCAAAATTTTCTGAGTGAAGATTTGATTGATGAATTGAGAATCACCACCATCCCAATATTATTGGGAGGAGGATTCCCTTTATTTGGAGATTTACCGAAACCATTAGCATGGGAGCATATCGAGTCCAAAGTTTTTTTAAAACAGATTGTGCAGAATTCCTATAAGCGAAAAAGAAGCTAAGCCAAATCAGATCAGCTTTTAACCTCTCATTTGTCTTTATGGAAGATATTTATTGCCAGCAAATCATACCCGGAAAGCTCAAAGTTGACATTATCTTTGAGACAGATCTCGTGATGGCATTTCATCATACAAAACCCTATTTCGAACGCCACGTGGTCATTATTCCAAAAGCCCATATCGAATCCCTTTCCTCTTATCCCAATGAAGCTGAATTGAATCGAGATTTATTTGCTGCTATGCAATTTGTAACAAGGCTATTTGAAGAGAAATATGGGGGCTGTCGAATATCCTCCAATGTAGGCGATTACCAAAGTAGCAAGCATTTGCATTGGTATGTACATCAGGGAAAGCGGCTCAGAAATGAGCAAGGAGAAGCTATGCATTGATTTAAGGAGCTTCAATCCTTAGTATTAAGCTTCTTTGTTAAAAAAATTCCTCATTACCCCACCAATATGAATAAACCTCAATCTGATTTACAGGCAAAAATGATTGACAGATCCATTAAAATAGATGGAGATGTGGAAAAGCCCATATGGAAAGAAGCGGTCTGGAGCAAGCGATTTGTCGATATGGTTACGGCTGATCCGGGCATGTATGACACACGCACTGCTATCTTATGGAATGACAGTCATCTTTACCTTGCCTTCAAAGCTGAGGAACCTTTTATAGAAGCCAAACTCACAGAAAGAGACAGTATTATTTTTCTGGAGAATGACCTGGAAGTCTTTATCGATGGTGGAGATTGTTATTATGAGTTGGAAGTAAATGCTGCCAATACCATTTATGAGGTATTTTTCATCTGGAAGGATGCTTACAAAAAGGGATCAAAGTTTGACATCCCTCAATTTGACGTACATCAGGATCAGGCCTATACCTTTGGGGGAGATTATGATCGCAGTGGAGCCTCATTTTGGAAAGGAACCCATCCCAGAGGCATACGCTGGGCTTTTACCAATTATGATATGCCGAATTTGGAAACGGCGGTGCAAGTTGAAGGGACCATAAATGACCATCGTGATATTGACAAAGGCTGGTCTTTGGAAATAGGTATACCCTGGAAAAGTCTGGAGTTATTGGCCAATGGTCGGAGCCTCCCTCCTACTCCCGGTGATATCTGGAAGATGTTTCTAGGCCGCTTTCAGAAGTTGATGATTGGGGGCAAGGAAGTCCAACCTCATCCCGCATGGGTATTAAGTAGTCATGGCATTTACGATACCCATTTGCCAGAGAAATGGAGTAGAATTGAGTTTGTGGATGAGAAAAAAGATAGCTAAGCAGTATTCATCCCCTTCTGTCAACAAAATATTCGATTGGGTATTTTTGATTATCTTGGATGAATCTATCTAAGCCCTATTTCCGAAAACGTACCTTTTAGCAATACTTTACATGAATGGTTTACAAATACCTAACGCCCTATTAGGAGAGGATATTGATGACCTAAACATTTTCTTCTATTTAAGAGAAAAAGGTCCCGATCAAATAAAACTCAAACTTCACTATACCCAAAATATGTTCTGCTTCATGCTAAAAGGCGTGAAAGAGATCATCAATGATCGTGAGCGATTTTCCATGAACGATGAACAAATCGGTCTGGTCCCTTCGGGCAATATGCTTATGAATGAGCGAGTGACTTTGAAGAAGGAATTTGAAAGTTTGCTTTTGTTTTTCTCTAATGCATACTTGAGCGAGTTTCTGGCGAAATTTAATGTGGAATTGACCGATTTACCCATAGATCAATCTGCAATCATCACCTTCCCAAAGGACGAATATCTACTTAACTTTCAACGTTCGATGAAATTGTTGGAAGAGAATTTCTCCAAGAAGCATTTTCGTCTGGCAAAAATGGAAGAACTACTTCTGTATTTACTGGAAAAGTATCCACAGAAAACCAAAGGCTTTTTGGCTCTTTCTATTGCCAAGGAGAAACATTTTTCCCTTTCGCAAGTAGTTCAGAGCCATAAATTCAAAAACCTGAATACGGTAGAATTGGCCTTTCTTTGCAATATGAGCCTTTCCACTTTCAAAAGAAGATTCAAAGAGCTCTATAAAACTTCTCCTAAAAAGTATTTGATTGCAGAAAGAATGAATAAGGCAAAGCAGCTCTTAAAGGTCAACAAAAGGCCCTCAGAAATTTACTTTGAACTAGGGTATGAAAACCTCTCTTCCTTTAGCAATGAGTTCAAAAAACATTTCGGAATTCCTCCAAAAGCTTATCAGTTGCAAAGTTGAACCACTAGCTAAACTTATTGAACGATTAGCGTAACAGCTCGAGTCTCGCTTCTTCCTTTCTTTGTGATGTTGATACAATAACAAACCATTAACCATCAATGTCATGAAAGTAAAATCATCTGTTTTTCAACTTATTATTCTGTCAGCCATAGTCCCACTTCTATTGGGAGCAGCTAACTTTTACGGGACCCCTGACAAAACTTCAAAAAATAAAGAAATGATCGTACAAATAATTAAAATCCAATCTCCCCTGGCCGAAAATGAATTAATTGACCGAGCGCAAACACGTGCTGAAAAATTCCGAGCCATCCCAGGCCTGGTTCAAAAGTTTTACGTTCGTAGAGGCGGAGAAGGAGCTTATGCAGGCATTTATATTTGGGATTCCAAAGAATCGATGATGGCCTTTAAAGGCACAGAACTCGCCAAGACCATTCCTGTAGCATATGAGCTTCAAGGGCCTCCGGAAATAGAGATTTCGGATATGCTTTTTCAATTGAGAGAATAAGGCATTTGCCTAAACATAGGATTAGCCTCATCGTAAAAATGATGAGGCTATTTCTATTTAAGAAGGCAGGCAAAAAAGCTGGGGCTCTGTTGGGAAGTTGCCTTTCAAAATGATGGGCCTTACTTTCAAATTCTCACAGATTAAGATGGACACATTTGGATGAGAGGATAAGGAGAAAGTCTTATGGAAATTTACCTAACATTTTATCCTAACAAATAACTCGAACAATCTACTAGCCAAGGATTGCTACTAGCCAGATTTCAACATGAAAAAAACATACCTTCCCCTCCTTCTCAGCCTTTCTATACAAACCCTATTCGCCCAATACCAAATCGGCATCATCCCCAGGCAGAGTCCGGATAAAATGATCTATCAAAAGATCGGCTATACAGAAGTCGAGATCAGATATGGAAGTCCAGCCGTCAAGGATAGACAAATATGGGGAGGCCTGGTTCCTTATGGAGAAGTTTGGAGAGCGGGAGCTAATTATGCCACCAGCATTCGTTTTGGTTCTCCAGTCATCATCAATGGGACCAAGCTGGACAGTGGTAGCTATGCCTTCTTTCTGATTCCTCGGGAGAATGACAGTTGGACCGCCATTTTAAATAAAGTTTCCCGACAATGGGGCGCGTTCTCTTATGATCCTGCAGAAGATGCCTTACGATTAGAGATAAGGGGACGTACATCTCCTTTCAAAACAGAATTCCTGAGCTACACTATTAGTCAAACGGGATTCAAATTTGGAAGTATCCTCCTTGCCTGGGAATTCATGGAAATCGAAGTAGCCTTTGAGACAAATTATTTAGCGGCATTCGAACAGGAAATTGAATCCCGAGCAGAGAAACAGCCGGATTATATCAAGTGGATTCCCTATTTACAAGGCGCAGAACATCTGGTCGAAATAGAAGAAGAACTTCCCAAGGCGAGAATTTGGATAGACAAAGCAGAAAAGATCATGCTTGCGAACGAGGAGTGGAACGAACAATTTTATCCCAGAAGCTATGTAGAAGGGCATTTATATTGGATAAAAGCTCAAATCCTTGCCCATGAGGAAAAGTATGCAGATGCTTTGGCTTATGTTGAAAAGCTTAAAAATTTAAGCCAAGGAGAATTCTATAACAAAAAGAATGAGTCTGAAGGCATCGATACTAGCTATCAACTTTGGAAGGAGAAGTAAGAAGGATTCTGTATCTTTTGGTTTAGAATATCCGATTAAAAAATGAATCCCGAAGTAGACCTATATTTCCAGGAAGGCTGTGGTCGATGTCCCCTTGGCGGCACAGAAGATTGTAAGGTTCATAATTGGCCACGGGAACTTACTTACTTAAGGCAAATAGTACTGGATTGTGGATTGACAGAAGAGAGAAAATGGGGAGCAGCATGCTATACCTTTCAAGGCAAAAATGTATTGATGATAGCTGCCTTCAAAGACTCTTGTTGCCTGAGTTTTTTCAAGGGTTCCTTATTGTCAGATGAAAAGAAGCTTCTGGAGAAGCCGGGTAAAAATTCTCAAGCCGTCCGACTATTCAGATTTAAACAGCTAAATGAAATAGAGGCAATTAAAGATTACCTCAAAGCCTGCATTTTTGAAGCAATTGAAATTGAAAAAGCGGGACTGAAAGTTAGCTTTAAGTCCAATCCTGAACCCATGCCCGAGGAACTTCTGTCCATTCTTGAAGAAGATGCCGTTTTGAAAGCAGCCTTTGAAGACCTTAGTCCCGGACGCCAAAGAGGCTATATCCTCCACATTTCCCAGGCCAAACAATCCAAAACCCGAATCTCACGCATTGAAAAATGTGTACCCATGATCCTCAATGGAATTGGATTACATGATAAATACCGTTCCGCTAAAAAATGAGTGCATTCTCCTTTACCATTAATTTCAGGAGATAATTTTGGGATGAAATTTATCCGAAACAAATATATCTTTACCTACAGAACATATACCCAGATTTACCCAAGCTAATAAGAAGCCATACATGTTCAAGCATCAAGTAGTCCTCTCCCTCCTGATAAGTATTTTTTTCATCCTCCCAGCATGCGAAGAAGAACCAGAGCCAGAGCCACCTGGATCAGGTTTTTCCGATGGATTTACCCCCGCAGTTGAAATCGGTGAGAGTAAACTTCCTTATGTGGTCATTGATACGGAGGGTACAAGTATAGTGAATGAACCCAAAGTGCCTGCAAAATTATCCATCTATATTGAGGGAGATAAACTCCAGACACAAACTATCGGCATCGAATTTAGGGGTTCGACTTCTTTTCGAATATCCGATAAAAAGTCTTACGGCATAGAGAGCTGGGACGAAGCTGGAAACGATGTGAATGTCAGTTTTTTTGGTATGCCGGAAGAAGAAGATTGGGTTCTATTGGGGCATGTAGTCAATGAACAGGGGGGCTACATTTTCGACCGAAGTCTTATGTATCATTATATCGGCTATACCTGGTCCAGAAGTATTGGGCGATATGCCAGTCGTACCCAATTTGTGGAACTCGAACTCAATGGAGAATACCAGGGCGTTTATGTTTTTGCTGAAAAACTGAAACGAGATGGAGACCGGATTGATGTTTCAAAACAGGACCCTATGGATATCGATCAGACAGGCGGATATATCCTGAAGATTGATAAAACATCTGGTGGCGATCAAACCCTCGGACAACCCCTGGAATACTACCTCTCCAATTGGGATGATGATGCTCGCTACACGGCACAAAACAGCTTCCGCTCCAGCTTTGACATCAATGGGGATTCCATCACTTTCGACCCTTATGACGGCCCCTACCATTCCAATCAATACCTGGAGACCTATTTCCTCTACGAATATCCCAAAGCTGAAAATATTAGCCAGGAACAAAAAGAATACATCTCAGGCTATATTCATGATTTCGAAAAAGCCTTATTGACCGATGACTTTTCCAGCAGTGAAAGGACCTATACGGATTACATTGAGTTAAATACTTTTGTGGAGTACCTCTTGCTCACTGAACTCACCCGAAATATAGATGCCTACCGCTTGAGTACCTATCTTCAAAAAGATCGAGGGGGCAAATTGGCCATGGGACCCATCTGGGACCTAAACATTGGCTATGGGACTGGAGATCGTGTGCCCTGGGATGGATGGGTGTATGAATACAATACCTACGTGAATCAGGATGCCTGGATGGTGCCTTTTTGGTGGCCACGCTTGATGGAGGATCCTCAGTTCAAAGCTTTGGTTAAAAGTCGTTGGCAGGAACTCCGTGCAGGTTCTTTTTCCAATACCAACTTACTAAATAGCATAGAGGAAACGGCCAACTTGCTAAAGGATAATGGTGCAATCGGACGCAATTACGCTATCTGGGATGCAGGCCTGGATGTGGATTATGACAACAGCATCACAGGTCTCAGAGAATACATCGAATTCAGAACCAATTGGATGGATATGGAGATCGGGAGTTTTTAAGAGTTCGTGGGAGCTTTTCGAAAATTAGCCAGCTTGAATATACAGCAGGATCAGATCAGGCATTATCAGCTCAATTTTCATTTTCAGCTTGATCCTGATAAACTCTGAAGGCTGGAATGCGTTTATTACAGGAATACCTGGATCGCTATATCCATTTTCTTTGAATCATGAAAACACTTTTACGACTTCTTCTGCTCTTCCCTGTGCTAGTTTTCTGTAAAGAAAATTCGCCTTCCCAATCGGTGGATTCACAAGCAGAACAAAGGGAAGAATCGGATTCCAGTCTGATAGAATTCTTCCATCAACATCCCCAATTCAAATCAATCGCTTTCGATTATCCGGTGGGCAAGCCAGATGCAAAAGGCTATTACAATGCTCAGGGTTTTCAGGATAACAATCATCTGGGAGATGACTGGAATGCTGTAACCGGAGGAGATTCTGATTTAGGTGATCCTATCTATGCCATCTCACATGGATATGTGGTATTTGCAAAGGATCTTGGAGGCGGTTGGGGAAATGTGGTACGATTGGTCCATTTACTAGAAGGAGGAGAAGCGAAATTTGTAGAATCCATCTATGCCCATTGTGATACGATTTTGGTAAAGGAAAACCAGGCCGTGAAGATGGGCGAAAAAATTGCAACCATAGGTAATGCCCACGGAGCCTACCTGGCTCATTTACATTTGGAGATTAGAGATTCCCTTGATATGCCGATTGGAGGAGGATATAGTTCAGATACAAAGGGCTATCTTGATCCTACAAAATTCATCGAGAAACATCGCCTCATTCCTTAGTTAAGATGAGAAATTATGATCAATTCGCAGGATGTATACTCGGAGGCGCGATTGGAGATGCCTATGGAGGGCAGTTTGAATTTGCCGAAAAACTTAAGCCTTCAGAAAACCTCTTTGTTTGGGGAGAACAAAAAGAAGAAAGAAGATATTTTTTCAGCGATGATACCCAATTAACCCTTGCCACGCTGGCAGCCATATTAGAATCAGGCAAGATTGATCCGGAAGCTATAGCGAATAAGTTTGTTTACTTCTACGAAACAGGAAAACTGAGAGGATTGGGTTCTGCGACCCTACAAGCCATTCAGGGAATTCGAAACGGCGGCCATTGGTACCTGGTTGGGAAGAAAGGCGAACAAGCTGCTGGAAATGGAAGTGCTATGCGGATTGCCCCCCTGGCTTTTGGGATGAAAGAAGTGGATCGACAGTTGGTCAGGGATATTAGCAGAATTACCCATCACAATGAGGAAGCCTATGTAGGAAGTCTGGCGATAGTTCTAGGTATTCAAAGCATCCTGAAAAATACCCTCGATAGCTTCGATAATTTTCTAAAGGAAATTAGCAGGCAACTTCCAGACAGTCTTGTCCGGGATAAAATCCTGACATTTTCAGAAATAAGTCCTACTACCACAATTTCTACCCTTGCCGCCGAGTTTGGAAGCAGCGGTTATGTAGTTGAATCAGTACCCCTGGCATTATTTGCTTTTGTGAAGTCTCAGAAAATAGGCTTTGAACAAGCAATTCTTGAAATCATTGATACCGGAGGAGATACAGATACGAATGCTTCCATCATGGGTCAGCTAGCTGGTTCAGCCTTAGGTCTGAGCAACTTACCTCCGCAGATGTTAACACAGATTAAATCATTGGATGGCTACGCAGAAATACAAGCAGGCCTTTCCTCCTGGAAAGGACAAATGCAAAACTGATAGGCCCATCAAGTTTTCCTTGAAAAAATGGGATTTGTTTCCATCCTTTTCCCTAAGGAACTGTCTTTAATGCATCCAAATTCTCAGATTCCTTGATGCAGAAAAATTTTTATCTTAGTCGAAGATAAATCCCAGGCGATACAGGAAAAAAGACTGATTTTTCATCCGAGACTCATCCATGAACAAATTGAATCCATCCTTTAAACTTCATCTCCTGATTGGTCTCTTGCTGGGGGTTTGGGGATTTTTGTTTGCCTGGTTTACCCGTCCCTATGAACATGGGCAAATGAATCAGCAAATCTGGATCAATGTGAGCGTGGGATTTAGCTTCCTGGCCTTTCTTTGCTACATCTTTACCGCATGGATTCAAAACCTGGTTTATACCAGGATCAAGTCCTGGAATGGCTACCTCGAAACCGGAGTCTATGTTGCCTTTTTCATCTTCTACAGCATCTCTACCTTTTACCTTTACAGAAGTAGCTTGATAAAAGGGATCTATGATTTCGATGAATTTTTGATTGAAATCATCTTTAATCTCTTCCTCATTATTACCCCCCTGATTTTTATTGCCAGGCTTTATATCCTAAAGCTCATTCCCAATGAGGAAGAAAAAGAACACATCATCCTCAAAGGAGAAAACAAACTAGACTTCCTGAAAATAAAGCAATCCGAATTGATCTGCATTTCCAATGCTCAGAACTATGTGGAGATATATTTTCTGGAACAGGAAGACTTAAAAACCAAACTCATTAGGACTTCCCTCAAAAAGCTGCAGGCGGAATTTCCTTTTCTCATACAAATTCATCGCTCTCATCTCATCAATCCTGAGCACTTCAAATCCTGGGTAGATTCCAGTACCGTTTCCCTTACTCAAATCGAGCTCCCCGTCTCGAAAAACTACAAAGATCGCCTCCTAAGCCTCTAATTTTTATCCCTAAAAAGGCCCTTTTCGTACCTACTCCCCATAAATTCACCTAAAAAGAGGGCCTTCATACCTTATTCCCCCATGTATATTTTTTTGCTGATCAGAGCGAGTATTTTGCCTCCATCAATCAAAAAGAAATTCACATGAAAAAAATTGCCTGGATCATTTTTGGGAGTCTCTGTGTCTTCTTCAGTTTCTATCCCGTCCCTTATTTTTTCGCAGATGAACCCATTTTACTGTGGCTCTCCAAATCTGCCGAATTATTAAGCAGTCATTTCTATAAGCTTTCCTTTTTTGCTCATATTGGCTTTGGAGGAATAGCCCTGCTCGTGGGTTGGCTTCAGTTCAGTAAGAAGTTACGAAACAAGTATAAGAAGCTTCACCGTAATATCGGGAAACTCTATGTGGCTTCGGTTCTGATCAGTGGTCCCTTTGGATTATACATTGCTTTTTATGCATCGGGTGGACTGTCTCCTCAACTGGGATTTTCTATTGGAGCAGTTCTCTGGACCATCATCACCTTTATGTCTTTTCTGAAGATCAAAAAAGCTAAAGTCGAAGCCCACAGACAATTGATGATCTATAGCTATGCAGGTACTTTCGGAGCTGTTACCTTAAGACTATGGTTGCCTATTCTTATCCTCATTTATGGGAATTTCATAGAAGCTTATCAAATCGTCGCCTGGCTAAGTTGGTTGCCGAATATGCTGGTCGCCTACCTCATCATTCACAAAAAGGAAGAGCTTATCTCATTTTACCATCGGTTTCACATAAAAAGAGTTATGATCGGCTTGCTTGCTTTCGGAGGTCTTTCGGCCATGATTTCCTGCATGAGTCCCCAGACCTGGTTTTACAAAAAGCCTGCTTATAAAGGGACTGCTTTTGAGTATGCGAAAACTTTGGACAAATCCACTTTTAGTCAGGAAAAACTGGACGAAATTGATACCTACCTGAAAAAGGAAGCGGAGACTACCAGCATGCTTGTATTGGAAGATGGGAAGGTGGTTTATGAATATGGGGATGTAAGCGAAATCAGTTACCTGGCTTCCTGCCGAAAAAGTATCCTCGCCATGCTCTATGGAAAGCATGTAAAAAATGGGACCATCGATTTACAAAAGACCATTGGAGAACTGGGTTTGGATGAGGATGATGGTTTGCTGGATATTGAAAAAGAAGCACGTGTAGATCATCTCATCACGGCTCGTTCAGGGGTATTTCATCTTCCAGCAAATGGAGGCTATGATACGGATAATGTGAAGACAAGAGGAAGTGTAAAAGCAGGGGAATATTACCTCTACAACAATTGGGATTTCAATGCAGCAGGATATATCCTGGAGCAGCAAACGGGAAAAAGTGTTTATGAAGAACTGGAAGAACAATTGGCCATTCCTTTGGGCTTTCAGGACTGGAATATCAGAAACCAGAAAAGAACCGTCAATGAGAAAAAGTCTCGCTATTCGGCTTATCATATGCACCTTTCTACCCGAGACATGGCAAAAATAGGTCAGTTGATGCTACAGGAAGGCAATTGGGAAGGGAAACAGCTCATCCCCAAAGCATGGATCAAGAAAATTACTCAGACAGTAACTCCTGCAGATACTGTTTCTGCTCGCTATAGAAGAGATCCTTCCAGCCCTTTGCAGGAATCCTATGGGTATATGTGGTGGCTGTTTGAACGCATGTATGACAATCCGGATTTTGAAGGAGCCTATACAGCCAGTGGGTTCGGAGGGCAGTACATCACCGTTATTCCCAAAAAGAAAATTGTAATTGCCCATAAAACGACCCTGGACTTTCTCGGCTATGCAGGTATTTCGGAGCGCAGCTCAACTCCTTCCTGGCGCTATTGGTGGATATTGAGAAATCTCATGCTCAATAGAAAAAGTATTGCTAGCCTGGCAGAAGAAAAGTCATCCGATGAAATCATTTCCTTTATTCGAGAGGAATATCAAGGAGACTCAGAATACGCCATTTCAGAGCGCTTGATCAATGAATATGGACTCCAACTGACGGAAGATGGGAAATGTGAGGATGCCATCAAGTTTTTTGAGTTAAACCTTGAACTATATATCCAGGGCTTTTACACCCATCGTAGCCTGGATTATTACGGGAGCTGTTTGGAAAAATTGGGTAGAACAAAGGAAGCAATAGCTGCCTACGAAAAATCCTTAACATTTCATCCTAATAATAAGGTAACTGAGCAAGCACTTATTCGCCTGAAAGCAGTCGGAATTTAAAAAGCCTAAAAACTAGCTAATGCCTATGCGAAATCAATCTTTCGTATAGGCATTTCTTTTTTATGTTTTATTTTACTCAGGATTTTGCTACGCTCGAATTACAAAAAAAGCTATCCTTCTTCATTTTTTGTTTCTTCTTCCTTCTGTTTAATTATATTCTCATTTCCTATACTTTCAAATTTAATCCCATGGCCAGCGTATCCCTTCAATTAACCCAACACGCCTCCACTTCCATGAAACTGGAGCATGATCAATTTTCCATCATTGTTGACCGTCCAGAATCAAAAGGGGGAGGCGGACAAGGACTAATGGGAGGTCAATATTTATTGATAGGTGTAGGCGGTTGTTTTTGCAGTAATCTATTCGCTGCAGCTCAAGCCAGATCGATAGAAATTGAAGGATTATCGGTCGGGATACAAGCCGACTTAAGCGAAGATGCTCGCAAAAGCTTTAGCCGCATAGAACTAAGAGTTTCCTATACTTCCTGCAGCGATGAAGCCGAATTTCCCAAACTTATACGCATTGCAGAAAAAGGCTGTCTCTCTGTAAATACCTTGCTAAAAGGTGCCGAGGTACAGGTATTGGGCTAAAGCCTCTTTCAAGCTTTTCAAAAGCTCCTAAAGAAGACCTATATTAGCTCTATTAGGAATTCTAATATTTAGCATACATGAACTACCGACTACTATTATCTGCAAAGCTACTCATCATAGCTAGCTTCTTCCTGAGTGGATGCAATCCTGGCTTAAAATATACCCCCAAAGAACCCAAAATTCCTCCCAGAGATCAGATTACTATGGGCAATGGGGAAAACAGCTATATCATTTCTGATGGCTTTACACAGGAAGGATCGACCTTTACCTTCAAAGAAATTGTCATTGAAGGAAATGGATGGTTGGTCATGCACCCCTTTAAGGATGGTAAGCCTCATGGAACCGTTTATGTAGGAGCAACCTATGTGAAGCATGGGAAGAATAAAAATGTTTCCATAACGGTTGAAGACATACCCGTTCCACAAGAAAACTACATCCTGATGCTTCATTGGGACGTCAATCAAAACAAGGTCTTTGATTTTGGAGATGGTATCAATGTGCCGGATGCACCTCTTTTCGAAGGAACTAAAATGGTTGCCCTTCAATTTCAAGCCAAACCCTAAGCCCTAGATTAGCATATCCCAGGTGAACCAAGAGACTTCCTCAACTCCCCAGCTATCCAATGGAGTAAAACTTTTGCTCTGCATACTTGTGGGAGCAGGTCTTTGGGGAATGGATAGCTATGTAGAATTGGAAGCTAAAGCCTGGCATATTTTCTCAATATTCATAGCCGTTATTATGAGCTTCATCCTCAGGCCTTATCCCCTGGGAATGTCAGTGCTAATGGGACTGCTCGTTTTGGTGGGAACAGAAACGATTAGTTTGAAAGAATCCCTTTCCGGTTTTTCAGATACTACAGTCTGGCTGGTGATTGCAGCATTCATGGTCGCCGATGCAGTACTGAAAACAGGTTTTGGGAATCGAATCGCTTTGTTTCTGGTCAGCAAACTCGGCAAATCCATGAAAGGAATTGCCTATGCAATTTGTGGCTCTGAATTTTTGTTGGCCTCAGTCATCCCTTCCAACACTGCTCGGGGCGGAGGCATCCATGCTCCCATTGTGGATTCTTTGGCTCACTCCATAGAAGATGGAAGTACTAAACCCATATTAGCCGGGCGTTACCTGAGTCTTGTGGGAAGCCATGCCAACCTGATCGCAGCTTCTATGTACATGACCGGCATGGCAGCCAATCCCCTGGTATCCAAAGCTGCTAAGGATGTTTTCGGAAAGGATTTTGGCTGGGGGACCTGGTTGCTGGGAAGCATCGTTCCCGGCATAGTTTCCTTACTGCTTTTGCCTTTGTTGATTTATTACTTTGCGCCTCCTGCTGTAGATGAGAGTCAAAAAGCCCAGGAAAGCGCGGAAAAGCAATTGGCAGAAAAAGGTCCAATGCAAAGGAAAGAAAGAATCATGATGTTTGTGTTGATGGGATTGCTGCTGCTTTGGGGAACTCAGTTTTTGCATGGGCTTTCTACGACCTTAATTGCCTGGATGGGAGTGGCCATCTTGTTATTGAGCAATACCCAGAGCTGGGAAGATGTCATTCGCAACGAAAAAGCCTGGGATACCCTTTTCTGGCTGGGAGGCTTATTAACCATGGCCAGCATGCTTAGTCAGTATGGCTTCATCCAATGGTTCGTCGATCAATCCCAATTGTTGGTAAGTGCGTATTCCGGCATTTCTATATTAATCCTGCTCAGTCTTATCTATTTTTATTCCATGTATGCTTTCTCCATGCTGAGTGGGCATATAGCTGCTATGGTTGCTCCTTTTTTTGCGGTATGTTTGGCTGCTGGTGCTGAGCCTATGCTTGCCATTCCTCTTTTTGCCTATTTCTCTTGTCTATGTGGATGTATGACCAATTATTCCTCCGGACCTGTCATCATATACTATGGCCTGGGATATGAAAGTTCACAAAGGTGGTTCAGGATCGGCTTTCTGATTTCTCTGGTACATATTGGTATCTGGTTGGGGATAGGGATGATGTGGTGGAAAGTTCTCGGATGGTGGTAAAATATTAAATCTCTGAATTCGATTTTCTGCATTGTATTTCTGATTCCTACTGCATTAATCCAAGAAGTTTTTACCGTTAAATAAGCACATTATGAAAACCACAAGTAAAGCGAGAATTTCTTGTGCAGTGCATCAAGGAAGATAAATTTAACCGGAGAAAGCCGGTGATTTCCAAAGCTTGAGCTTGAGCCAATAAGATTCTTCTCCCCTCTTCCATTCTCAGAAAGTCTTAAATCCCCCAAATGCAACAATGTTGCATTTGGGGGATTTATTACTAATTTTACCCCTGAACAATCACCTAAGACATTTATCATGAGCACTACAGAAAAATACGAAGTCATCATTATAGGAGGCAGTTATGCAGGACTTTCTGCCGCTATGGCTTTAGGGAGGTCTCTGCGAAAGACTTTATTGATTGATAGTGGAAAGCCTTGTAATCAGCAAACACCTCATTCTCATAACTTTCTCACTCAGGATGGCAAAACTCCATCAGAAATAAGCGCTGTCTCCAAAGAACAAGTACTTGCTTATCCAGATGTTCAACTCATCGAGGGTCTGGTTCAGGAAGGGGAAAAAATCGATGCTGGCTTTGAAGTGAAGTTGGGGAATGGAGATAGCTATATCGGAAAAAAGTTGATCCTGGCAACAGGAATTCAAGACCTCATACCGGAAATCAAAGGCTTTTCGGCCTGTTGGGGGATTTCAGTTATCCATTGCCCTTATTGCCATGGCTACGAATTCAGAGGCAAAAAAACAGGCCTCATGAGCAATGGAGACAAAGCTTTTCATATGGTCTCCCTCATCCGTAATCTCACCGATCAAGTCAGTATCCTGCCAAATGGAAAAAGCAGCTTTTCTCCAGAACAATCACAAATTCTTGAGAAGCATCAAATAGAACTGCTGGAAAAAGGAATACTTGAGATCAAACATAAACATGGATACCTAAAGGAAGTACTTTTTGCTGATGGGACAAGGCAGACTTTCGATGCAGTTTATGCCAGTATTCCTTTTCGCCAATCAAAGCTGGTAGAAATTTTAGGCTGTGAACTGACAGAGCATGGGCACATAAAAGTGAACGAATTTCAGGAAAGCAGCGTAGAAGGTATTTTCGCCTGTGGTGACAATTCAACTCCCCTTCGCTCAGTTGCCCAGGCAGTGGCCAGTGGAAATTTTGCAGGAGCCTACCTGAATAAAGTCCTGGTCGAAACAGAATTTACCTAAAAATACAAGACCGAAGCATTCAACGCACAATCATGAAATTCACGAAAACACAACTTATTCTTGCTATAGAAGAAGATCTCCTATCCTTCCTTTTTTCAGCTAAAAAGGAAGGAATTATATATGGCATCACAAAACAAGCTTCCCTTATCCTGTTTAAAAATGCAGTGCCAATTGAAAGATGGGAAATCCCCGATTCAAAAATCGATTGGAAAAAAGAAATTCAAGTCCAGCTTTCCCCCAATGAGCAATACCTAAGCATAAGCAATACCTACGGTCAGTACGGCCTTGTTCTGGATCTTGCCACTTCTCTAAAAGTAATGGAACTCAATCGACAGGACTATCAGGTCGAGCATTCAGGATTTCCCCTCCTTTTTTTCGAAAAAGAAGGCAAGCAATATCTCATTCATGCAACAGATTGGAACAAAATAGATATAACAGAGCTGGACTCACGACGCTTGCTTACAGAAAGGAATAATACCCAATACGAACAGCCCCATTACCTGGATTACTTTTACGGTGAGCTTCATCTTTGCCCCAAAGGCAAAAGCTTGCTTAGTAGCGGCTGGCTTTGGGGTCCGGCATCCTATCTCAGATTTATAGAATTAAATCCCTGGCTAAGGGAAAACAAAAATCAGTCAGAACTTGGCAGTCCAGCCAATCTTTGTATCATGAGTTATTATTGGGATCGTGCTTTGTGTTGGGTGGATGATAGCAGAATTGCATATCTATACGATCCCAGAGAAGAAGGATTCGATAAAAAAGAATCAGTGGAAGAGGGATATAAGACGAATGCAGGCCATATTATCCTTTATAATATTCATCAGTTTACAGCCGAGAAAAAGATTTCCTTTGAAGGCTTCTCCAGAAATGAATACCAGGGAGCTAGTCCGGATTGCAGGCTCTACTTTTTCAAACAGCGACTGCTCATAAGTTCTCTTGCAAAAGGCACTTATGTCTTGGATATCGATTCAGGCAAAACTTTAGCTCATGAAGCAGAAATGTACCTTGAGAGAAGAATCCCTGGAAGTAAAAAGTTTTGTAGGGAAAAGGAAGGAAAGAAGATTGAAATTATCGAAATTGTATCTGCTTAAAACCATCTGAAAACATGTCTACCTCTATTCTCAGAATTACCCCTTCCAACCCCCTCTTTATTCCGCCCGAGAATGCAAGATCAAGTGCCTTAAACTACCTCAAAACAAGGTTCAGAAAAGGCAAACAGATCGAAGAAAGAATATCAGAAAAGATCATCTTCATAGACCAGGGACACAACATATCAGAACCCTCTTGTCCTTTATGTTCATCCGTTTTGGAGATCGAATGGTTTGCTGAGACAGTCGATAGTTCTTATAAAGAAGACTTCGTAAACTTGGATTATCCTTCTCCTTGTTGCAAGAAACTCATCAACCTAAACGAACTGCTATGGGAATTTCCCTGTGCATTTGGGAAATATTATCTGGAGGTTTGGGACATAGAACGAATGCTCAGTGAACATGAGATAAAGGTTTTGAAAGCAAAATTGGCTAGCAGTTTAAAAATAATAATTGCTCGGGTCTAGTCATTTATTGCCAAATCGAGAAAAGATCTATTTCTATGAATCTGGAAAAACTCTACCTGGCATATAAAAAGCTCAATTGCACCTTCGATCCCTTTTACCAAAGGGATGTATCGGAATTTCAGCAATTGGTAGATGCTCACAGCCCTTTAAGTCGGAATAAGATCCAGGATATGATTTCTATCCTCAAGCAGGATGAAGATAGTAGCAAAAAGTACTTTGTGATGGACTTCCTCAAACTCTATAAAGAAGAGATTCCTCATGAGCTTTACGAGCCTGTTTTCGATGCAGGAATTCGCCACCGGGATCCAAGTTTCAATCGATTGTTTTTCATCATTTCAAAACAAATGAAAGGCCCCCAGGCCTTTATGGAGGATATCATCAAGTTGATCAAAGGGAAGGATCTTTATAGAAAGATAAAGGCCATAGATTCTTTGTACTGGAACTTTCATCTATACTGGTCTTTTGCCATAGAGGATGAAAAATCCTATGAAAAGTACGTTCGGGAGAGAGCAATCGGCCAGGAAGAAGAAATTTATAAGATCCTTAATATTCTCATGCGAGAATTCCAGAAAAGCCGCAATTTTCTAGTTAGCTATATGCTTGCTACTTATTTACCTAAATATGTATCCCGATATCCGGAGGAATGGCAAGAGGAAGCCCAGGACATCATTGCTCAAATAAAAAAGGAAGGCTTACCTTTCTATCACAAAGCGACAAAGGAAGAATTTCAGCTCTTGTGGAAGAAAGCATTAGAAAATGAAGAAATTGGAAGCTTGTTTTTCGATCAACTAAAATGGCGGAAAAGAGAAGCCAATCCGGAAAGTGAATCCTGATAAAGATTTCGATATGAATTATCTAATAAAACTACTCCCTATCTGTCTCCTTTTATCTGTTTTCTCCTGCAAAGAGAAAATTGTTTAACGGGAAGAGACCCAACTCATAGCCGATCCCGAATCAGACTCAAACACATTCTCACCCATACTTCCGGCATTCACTGCCACATAAACCAGGACGATTGGCTCAATCCATCCTTCGGTCCTGAGGAAAGAATAACTATCCGCAAAAGGACATTTGCCATTTTTTTCACATATTAAATGATCTGATTGGAATGAGCTATGAAACCTAAGACACCCCCAAAGGCACTCTTTTACCTTATGATTTTTTCTGGAATTCTTCAGCTATTTGGCTGTATAGGTCGCAACAAAAGCGAAAGTATTGAGTACCCACCTTTTACCATTAAAAGGACCCATGTTTACAAAAGTCGATTCGATATTAATACCGCAAGAAGAACCGATGATTCCCGAACCCATTATCAGATTTATTATAATGAGCAATTGATACCCTTCCCGGACGGACGGGAATCCCAATCAGGTTTGGCAGGTATCTGGAAAGTCCACCCTCTCCCTGGAACCCCCAAACCGGCTTTATTAGTGGGGAATAGAAGCGTTTATTTGCTTACAGCTGATAATAATGGCTACCATTTGCAAACCATAGAAGAAGAAAAATCAGATTTTGCCAGCTGGCAATGGATAGACAGTGAAGATGGGCACCCCAGCGAGAAGCAGGAAATTTATGCATCGGATGATACAGATAAAGATTGGGAGCTAAGCGGAGGTACAAGACTTCTAATCAATAAAAAATTTGTTCTGGCACTTGGGGATTTAAGTATCACTCCCTTTGATCAAAATGCCTTGTATATAGATGAGTTTTCTCCGGGAAGACTAATAGGTTCTTCTCCTGACAAAGAACAATTGGTTTTTATGAGCAGCAAATACAGAGGTTTTTATCAATATGCCCTTCTGGTTTATAATTACCCAAAAAGGGAAGCAAAACTGCTCCCTTTCGACAGAAATGAAACTCGGCTCCATGAACCGCACCATCCTCCCGCAAATTGGCTAACCACCTATTTCGAATGGAAGGAAGAAAGCGATCGCAATTTAAATTTGGAAAAAAGGCACTGGGACAAACTACCCTATTGGGAAGGAGATTTTAGTAGTTCAGATGCATATTCTCTCTCACCGGTTACATATGAATTTCTGGGAGTGTTTGCCGACTTTTGCAAAGACTACCTCACTCTCGACGATTCAACTTTCGTAAAATCTTATTACGGCGAAAAAGAAGAATACGACTTAAAATTAGGAGATAATAGAATTGAGATAAGTTTTCTTGACAATGTAAATACCGTATATCTTTCGACCTCCTTATTGGATGAAGATGAAAAGGGAAGTATAGAAATCATTCGTAAGCTGGGGAATGCATTTAATAAAAAACTGAGAGCAGGAGCATATCAGGAGTATTTTACCCATTATTGAAGCTGCTTATCCATCTAAATTCATCGGTATCTCTACAAAAGGGACCCAGCTTAAATGCTCAACATGAAATACATACTTTTCTCTCTCTTATTGATCTTTAGTACAATAGGTTTTTCCCAAAGCCTGGATGCTTGTGGTATGGACAAGTCTGCTTATTTGAATAGAGAGGAAGCCAACTATTTGCAGCAATACCTGCAGGAAGATTTAGGGGGATATGAACTTAAAGGGAAGAAAGTCCTCTTTATTACGGGAAGCGCCGCGAGCCGTGAAGGAAGCAAAACAGAATATTTCGATCACATTCGAAGCTGGAATGAGAAAAATTCCAGAGTTGCTACAGGAATTACGATCCTAAGCCCTGAAGAAAAAACAGCTTCTGGAGGCTATGACATCATCCTGACCTACTGGGTGAAATTGTTTACGGAAAGACGAAAACGAAAGATCATAAAACGGCTTTCACAGGCGAAAAATATTTGAGTAGATGCTCTAGCTTAAAATAGCATGGTGCAGAGACTAATTTCAATTCTCCAAGGCTTGGTCCTTGTTTTTTATTATACCTATTTTAGAAATGGGTAAGATAATAATAAGAATACACCCGTAACAAAGCGCTCATTGTGAACCGGATTCTACAGCTAAGCAATCTCCTTGACTACTGAACAATCAATCCTCTATTTCTCATGCCCGTAAAACTCCTCCTCAGCATGCTCTTCTTCCTGTCTCATTTTGCTATACAAGCCCAGACTTTCTCGGAATATGAGGTCGAAGAATTTGATTTCAAGGGCCATGAAGCCAAAGTTGTTTCCCCAAAGACGGAAATGAATGGGCAATGGATTTGGAGAGCCCGCTTTTGGGGCCATGAGCCTCAATTGGACAAAGCGCTCCTGGATAAAGGCTTTCATCTTGTTTATGTAGATGTCGCTGGTCTTTTTGGTAATGAGGAAGCCGTTCAGCTCTGGAATGACTTTTACCGCTTTATCCGGAAAAAATATAAACTCAAAAAGAAAGTTGTACTGGAAGGAATGAGTCGAGGAGGCTTGATTGTATACAATTGGGCTGCCAGGAATCGGAAAAGAGTCGCTTGTATTTATGCAGATGCTCCGGTTTGTGATATCAAGAGTTGGCCAGGAGGTTTGTATGAGGGTCCAGGTAGTCAAGCAGAGTGGGAGAAATGTCTGCAGGCTTATGGATTGGATGAAAATACCGTAAAGGACTTCAGAGGAAATCCCATTGATAATTATTCACCTATTGTCAAAGCGAAGATCCCCTTGATTCATGTTTGCGGACTGGCTGACAAAGTTGTTCCCTATGAAGAAAACACTGCTTTGCTGGCTAAACGTATTCGGGCTGCAGGAGGAAATATTGTGCTTATTCTAAAAGAAGGGGTCGGCCACCACCCACACTCCCTGAAAGACCCTCAACAGCTACTGGATTTTATTCTTGATCAGCTGAAATAAACTCATGGATAAATCAAAACTAGTTTACTTACTGAAACGAAGTCTGGCCTATTGGATAGATTGCATTATCGCATTCGCCATAGTCATGCTATTTATCCAGCAACTTATTCTGGTCAAAATTAGAGGATATATAGGCATAGATAAAGACTGGTTTCAAGATGCCTGGAATATGGAAATATATGTTCTCTTGAGTATTTCCCTTCCTGTTTGGCTTTACTTTGCATTTCAAGACAGTTCAACTAAAAAAGGGAGCCTGGGAAAAAAATGGATGAAATTGGCAGTAACTCAGCTAGAAAATGGTAAGAAACTCAGTTTTGCTAAAGCTTTATCAAGAACCCTCCTGAAACTACTCCCCTGGGAAATAGCTCATCTAGGAATCATATTCCCTGAACCCATGTATTTTGCGGAGGATCCTCAAATCAGAATCCTATCCATTTTAGGTATCCTTTTATTCCTGGTCTATTTTCTGAGTATTAGCCTGAATCAAAAGCAGCAAAGTTTGTATGATAAATGGCTCAATACACATGTTCATTTCTATGAATAATTTTCTTTCTATAAAAAGAGCATATCTAGCCATTAGTCTTTCAAACCGACCAAAGTTGGAAGAAGAACTAGGGCATATTCAATCTATCCTGAAGGAAACAGGAATAGAGGTTTTTATTTTTGTGGACCATTACCACTTTAGCAAGGAGCAGGAGAAGGAAATGATGCAAACAGCCTTTCGGGAAATTGACCGATCTGATCTATTAATCGCCGAATTAAGCAAAAAAGCTATAGGAGTAGGAGTTGAAGTGGGTTATGCTCACGCAAAAGGAATTCCTGTATTATATCTGAGGCAGGAATTAAGTGAACCTTCTACTACAGTAGCAGGCAGCTCAACGTATCAGATTGTCTATCAAAATCCAAAAGACCTTAAGCAACAATTAGATTTCCTGTTTAGGTCTTAGAAAAATGGGAAGAGATTCAGGCATAAATAAAAGAGAAAGCAAATCTACTCTAAATATTTTTACAGGAATTGAAATGTTTGGAATTTAAGTCAGCCTTCTTGCAAATTTTCCGTACATAAAGCTATGGCACACACACTTAATTTCAAGGGCCATAGGCTCACATACTATGTGGAAGGTAAGGGAGAATCTATACTCTTTTTACATGGTTGGCCCACAAATGCACAGCTTTGGAGCGATCAGGTAGTCGCTTTAAAAGATAACTACCAATGCATACGGATAGACTGGCCAGGTTTTGGAAACTCCGACAAACCCAGTGATTATCAATATACCTTTACCCACAAAAAGGAAATCCTGAGTCAATTGATGGCCGAAATTCTGGCCCCAGAAGAAAAGATCAATTTGGTAGCACATGATATTGGAGGTCCTGCAGCTATTTTATGGGCAGATGAAAACCCGGAAAAAGTAAAACGGCTCATCCTGCTCAATACAGTTGTTTATCCCATGAAGACTCCCCTGGATGCAAGCAGTGAATTTATCCTGCATACTCCCCTACTCAGAGATATTTTTGTGAGTCCTTTTGGCATACGTCAGGTACTCAAAACCAATACAAAAAGTGGGAGATCCGGCTTAAAGGAAAAGATTGATGAAATTTGTGCTCCTTTTCTCCAGGTAGAAAGCGCGATCAAACGAAGAACCCTCACTGAGCCATTGGGAAACAGAAAGAAAAATGAGGTAAGTGGCCTGTCTCACAAATTCAAAAAGCTCGAAGCTGAAAAGCATTTAATCATAGCTGCTCAAGACCCTCTCTGCTATGCGCACATCAAGAAGCTAAGTGAAGAAAATCCGGAAGTTCCCCGACACTATATTGAAAAATGTGGCCACTTTATTGCCATTGATCAGCCGGAAAAACTGAATGCTATCCTATTCAAAATTCTCGACAGCCAGGCATCATTCTGAAATGTAAATCCAGTTTGAATTTCGTAAGGGTATAGGAAAGGATTTTATTATTGAATAAAAAATCCTGATCTTAACTATCTCTGTACTTAATTGACAGTCTGAGATTTAGCCTTAAACATGAAATTCATGCGCACACACGCTATTCTAATTCTTTGCATCTTGTTTGGCAGTATTTTGAGTTCTTGTAGCCTAAGTGCTGAACAGGAAAAGCAGGACACAGAATCAAAAAACTATGCAGGGCCTATTATTGATATGCATTTGCATGCTTTTAAGAATCCCAGCCCTTTATTTGGCCAGGATATGCCTCCCAATCCTCTAACCGGAAAGTCTTATAAAGCCTCTGCTTCTCTCGAAGCACATAAAGAAGAATGCTTTGCTATCTTTGAAAAGCACAAGATTGTCAAAGCCTTTGTTTCACAGTATGCTGAAGATTGGAAAGAAGCTGCTCCCGATTTGATTTTGAGTGGAAAAGGGCAAAGTTTTCCCATTGAGGAACTTAGAGAAATACACGCTAAGGGCCAATTGGATATTATCGGAGAGGTAGCTCCCAATTATCAAGGGCTCCTACCAACGGATGAAGGAATAAGGCCCTATTTTGACCTGGCAGAAGAACTGCAAATTCCCATTGCTTACCATATGTATCCAGGAGGGCCTCCGGGAGGAGCCTATTTTGCCTATCCCAAGACAAGAGCTAATCAGGTAAAACCTCTGGCTCTGGAAGAAATATTACTGAAACGGCCCAGCATGAAAATCTACATTATGCATTCGGGCTGGCCCTATCTGGAGGATATGAAGGCCTTGATGTATGCACATCTCCAGGTTTATGTAGATCTAGGGGTAATAAGTTGGGCTTTACCAAAAGCTGAATTTCACCACTTCTTGAAAGGATTGGTTCAGGCTGGTTTTGGTAAAAGAATCATGTTTGGTTCAGACCAAATGGAATGGCCAGGCACAATCGAAGAAGCCATAGAAGCCGTTAATTCTGCTGACTTCCTGAGTTTAGAACAAAAGGAGGATATCTTTTATAATAATGCAGCTAGCTTCCTGGAACTTTCAGCTGAAGAAATTGCCCAACATAAGGCCCTTTAGGAAAGGCCGTTAGGATACAAAAGGCTTTATTCAAGCCTTCTCATAAAAATTTCCGATTGATGGATAGCCAGAAAAAAATGAAGACTTGGCCGAATAAAAGGATGTCTTGATAGAGTATTTGGCAGATGGGAATGAAAGCCAGCTTACCTTAGATGACCTCATGCATCTAAATGGGATTTCGACCGATCTTTAGATAAAGATTCTGCCACAAAATCCATCCATCATGAATATCACGAAACTACTTTTGGCATGTTTCCTCTTCTCAGCTTGCACAAACTCAGAACAATCTAGCTATCAGCCATTAGCTAGCTGTTATATGCTAGAGCGGGGAAAGACAAACCCTGAAATTCTTGGTTTGTGGAAATCCATCGGCAATGGGTATCTCCTGGAAGCAAGAGAAGATAGTCTCCTCCTTTACAGCTATACGCAATCTTTCTGCTATAAAGAAAAAAACGATTACCTGGAAGGCCTGCTCAACTCCCAAAGCAGTTTCAGGTTGCTCCATGACACCCTACAACTTTACCTGACGGATTATGGGGAAGGAACTGAAAACCTACAGACGAAAAAAGATTTCATTCGGATAGAGTCCCTTCCTAGTCCCTGCCTTACTTTTTCTGAAATGGTCCAATTAACACCCAAGGACCAGTTTGCCTTGTACCGAGAGACTATGGAAGAAAATTACGCCTTTCAGCAAAGAAGAGAGCTGGATTGGGACAAACTCTTTTCAAGCTATTCTGACAGTCTGAAGGCTGATGATAGCAAGCTCTTTCAATACATGGGTGCGATTGCAACAGCTTGCAAAGATCAACACACCAAAATCATAAATACAGAAGGTCAAAGCCTTCAGTATCGTGTAACGCCTTCCGCATTAATCGTACAAGAGACATTCGAAGAACAAAATGAAATAAAGGAGTTGAATCAATACTTCAATCATTTCTTCAGCAATAATTACCGACTCATAGCCGATTCTATTTTGCTGGGGAAAGGGAAGAAGGTTTTGAATGGCAAATTGGAATGGGGAAAAACGCAGGATAATATTGGCTACCTACACATTCATTCTTTTGCAGGATTTTTGGGAAGGGAATTTAGCCGAATGCAGCAAATAGACTCCATCCGAAAACACATGAAGATCATCATTGATTCTCTTCAGGATACCAGAGCAATGATCATCGATATCAGTTTCAATTTCGGAGGCTATGATGCCTCTGCCTTGACAATTGCTTCATTTTTTACAGAGGAAATACACAAAGCTTATGATTCTCAGGTCTTTTATGATGGAAGCTATCATACAGAAGATCAAGTCCGAATTTATCCTTCAAAAACGGCCCGCTATACAAAAGATGTGTATCTCCTAAGCACGGACATCAGCAGAAGTGCAGCAGAAGGCTTTGCCATGATGATGGATGCCCTTCCCAATGTACAAATAGTCGGTACCCCCAGTCTGGGCATTCTTTCGGGTATGCTGGGGAAATCTATCCATGATTATTATGTTACGATTTCCAATCAAAAGCTCCTAAATCCTGCAGGTGAATACTTTGAAGCCAATGGAGTGGCCGTTGATATTCCGATGGAGGTATTTAAGAAAGAAAACGTATTCCGAGGACATCTCGAAGCTATAAAAGCAATTGGTCAAATGAGTAAGGAAAATGAGTAGAGCGGAGACTATGCATCTTTATTTCGGCCGATTTCGTCTACCTAACATTCACACACAATTAGCTTATCTATGAAGCCTATCCACTTCCTATTTATTTTTTTATCCTCTTTCGCTTGCCAGGAAGTTCAGCAAAAAGTTAGTATGACCCCATTGGAGGAGGCAGCACATTCTTTAAAAAACTATGATTCTCTCGCTATTGCAGAGGTAATGGTTCTGGGGACTTTTCATTTTGGGCGAGAGGTTTTAGGTGAAGAGGAGCAGGCAAGTATCAAAGCTTTGGTAGAACAATTAACGGCATATCCTGCAACTAAAATAGTCCTTGAATGGGAACCCCATCGCATGGAAGAAGTAAACAAGGCCTATCAACTCTATCTCAAAGATTCCTTAGATCTATCAGATAAAAACAATGAGGTCTATCAATTGGGCTTTCGTCTTGCCCGAGAAATGGGACACGATAGTCTCTACCTTTTTGACGATCAAACCGAGCATATAGGATCACTGGAAGAATTTAGCACAGAGGACGATCCTTTTTCTTTTGACTTATTTTTACAATATGCAGAAGAGCAGGATGCGGGTTTCTACGATAAATTTATGGAGCCATTACAAAGCAATTTTAGTAGCAATCAGAAATTCCTCAAAGACCAAAGTCCGAAAGATCATATCGCAATCCTGAATTCCCCGGAAAAACAAAAGATCAATGCCCAGCGTATGCATATGCTCGAATTGCGTGTAGGTATCCAAAAGAATTGGGTGGGTCCGGACTGGTTGGGAAGATGGTATAGGCGAAATCTGCGAATGCTCGCCAATACATTAAAGCTTGCGAAAACAGGAGATCGACTGCTCATCATTGTTGGAGACAATCACAAATGGGCCCTGGATCAAATGTATGAGGCCACGCCTGATTTCAACTTAGTGTCCAGTTGGAAATACTTGAAGTAAGTGCTACCTCTGCATTTCAATTCTCTCTACAAGGAATAATATGAATACCCGAGTCTGACTAAGTTTGGATGGTTAAATCAATGATCTGCAAATATTCTTAAGAGAAATTTCCTGAAAAAATGCTATAAAGGTGAAAGGCTGGAAACTGGCATTCCAGTAGTAAACTATATAACCTGGGCAGACACTAGGCCCTGCTGGAAAATGGATAGAAATTGAGTTAATATCGCATAAAGGAAAAATCAGGGATTTGTGTTATAGCTTTTTATGATTAAAGCGGATTTTTGTAAAAATCAACAATATGGCCAAGCCACTCATCAAACAGAAGACTATAGCAAATGTCCATGAATCCTTGAATTTGGGCAAGCCTCCACATCCCCTTATAACGGTCATAGACACCTCAAAACTGGTCCATAGAGAAGAAGATATTGGAACGAGCTTTAGCTCAGATCTGTATTGCATTGCGCTGAAGGATTCAAATTGCGGCCTGGATTATGGCAGAACTCATTTGGACTTCACTGAAGGCGCGCTCCTCTTTTCCGCTCCTAAACAAGTCTTTACGGTCACCAAAACCCAGGAATTAGGGGAAGTAAATGGCTGGTTGCTCTATTTTCATCCGGACCTGATTCGAAACACCAGCCTTGCCGGAAAAATGGATAGCTATAACTTTTTTAATTATGAAATCCATGAAGCCCTGCATTTGTCTGACAAGGAAGAAGAAATTCTTATCAATTGCATAGACATGATCCGAAACGAGATCAATGAGCGGATAGATCACCACAGCCAACAGGTTTTGGTATCAAATATCGAGTTGATGCTCAACTATTCTGTCCGCTTCTACGAAAGGCAATTCCTGACCCGAGCCGCACAAAACCATGATGTGGTTGCCAAAGTAGAAAGTCTTCTACAACAATATTATCATGAGGATAAACTGACAGAGATCGGACAACCCAGCATCCAATACCTGGCCGATCAATGCAATTTATCGCCATCCTACCTGAGTGATCTGCTCGCCAAAGAAACCGGAAGATCAGCCAAAAATCACATCAATGATTTTCTTCTCGATAAAGCCAAAGATCTTCTATTGAGTTCTGAGGATTCGGTTAGTGGAATCGCCTATATTTTAGGATTCAACTATCCCCATTATTTCGGCAGGCTATTCAAGAAAAAAATGGGGATGACTCCCCTTGAATACCGACAGGCAAACAACTAGAAATTCTTGAAATAACATACTTTTCTCTATTTCCCGCGATTTGTGTTATAGCTTCCCTGATTTGTGCTATCCTGCCCACTTCAAAAGCTTGAGCTTTGAATTATAGCAATCAAATAAAAAATAATTCAAAGACATGAGTAAGAAAATTTTAATAACAGGGGCCAGCGGAGCTTTCGGTTCTCTAACATGTAAAAGTCTTCAGAGCAAAGGCTACCAGCTAGTAGGTACTATGCGTTCCACAAGTGGAAAAAATGCAGATATCTCTGCAGAATTGAGGGCAGCAGGAATCCAGCTGGTGGAAATGGATGTTACAGATGATGCCAGTGTAAATGCCGGTATTGCCAAGGCCCTGGAATTGCTGGGAGGCCTGGATATCGTTTTCAATAATGCGGGCATAGGTTCCAATGGCATTCAGGAACTTTTCAGCGTCGAAGACATGAAGCGTGTATACGAAGTAAATGTATTCGGTGTCCAAAGATTGATGCGAGCAGTCCTGCCTCATTTCCGCAAACAAGGAAAAGGAACGATATTGCATACTTCCAGTTGCATAGGTAGAGTTACCGTCCCCTTCCTTGCGATGTATTCTTCTTCCAAATACGCCCTTGAATCTATGGTGGAAGGCTATCGAGCAGAACTCTCCCCATTCGGTATTGAAAATTGCATCATTGAGCCCGGAGGTTTCCCTACTACCTTCATGGGTGCTATGATAGAACCCAGTGATCCGGAACGAGCCAAAGGCTATGGCGAAATGGTACATGCCCCAACTGCCTCCATCAAAGCCTTTCATCAATATATGGAAAGCAGTCCTATGCAAAGACCTCAGCGAGTGGCAGATGCAGTAGTCGATTTGCTGGAACTTCCCTTTGGAAAAAAACCCTTTAGAACAGTCGTGGATTTCATGGCTCTAAGGGAACCCATTGAAGCTTATAATGAAAGCCTGGATAAAACCACACGAGCCATCTATCAGGGAAATGGAATCGAAAACATGCTGAGTTTAAATAAAGCCTAGTTCCTGATTACTACAAAAGCGATCAACGATCAGAATTATAAACAAGGGGGAAAGTCGAATTAACTCAGGCTTTCCCCCTTAGTCTAATAAGAACAGATGAACAAGATCTGATACAGCTGAGATAAAGCTTTTAATGAGAGTCGGAATCAATCTCCTTGAATAAAAATCTTAGGAGTGTTCGAGCAGATTGCTTCATGATTTTCGTAAGGGCTGGCTTTTCTTAAGTATATTTATTGATAGTATCATCTCTTTGCTAATTGGAATTAGGTTTCAGCTTGCATAATTTTCAGTTGTGAAAATCCATAGAAAATCATTCTTTAAAAATCCTGAAAAAGACTTCACATATCTTAAGAACTGGGGTAAGCAGTTGGAGGAAATAAATGGCTATACCTATCATTCTCTTAAGCTTATAAGCTCTTTAGGTGAAACACATATCTGGACCCACAATCTTGAACGACAAGATCTACCGACTTTGATCCTCTTTCCCGGAGCTCGTACCACTGTCCTTTTCTGGGACCTGGACAACAAACTCAAAACTTTACGCGATGCTTTCCGCCTCATTCTTGTTGAAACCAATGGATTACCCAATTTTAGTAAGGGCAATAGTCCCAATATTAAAAGCCTCGATTATGGAAAATGGGGAAAAGAGATTCTGGATCAATTGGAATTAGACAAGGTCTTTCTGGCAGGCGCTTCTTTTGGGGGAGAAGTCGCCATGAAAATAGGCATAGTAGCACCAGAAAGGATACAATCCATTTTTTTGTTCAATTCAGCAGGATTGAGTCCATTTTCATTAGGCTGGACTAACCTTTACTACAACCTCCTGCCAGTTTTCAAAACCAGCCGAAAAAACGTCCAACTTTTCCTGGAGAAACTGGTCTTTCAAGCTCCAGAGCATGTATTGAGTGAAAAAGCTATGAAGCTGGTCATTGACTATGAGGTCTTTGCCATCAAACAATACAAAGACAAAACGCAAAAGCCTTATTTTATGGGAAAAGAGCTTCAGGAAGTAAAGCCGGATACCTATGTATTTGAAGGAGATGCGGATTTACTTTTCCCCTATAATAATTCGCTCAAAAATGCCCGTAAATATTTGCCCAATCTCAAAGGAACAGAAGTTTTTACAGGTGTAGGGCATGGCATAGAAACCTATGGTCCGGCCATCCAAAAAATGGAGGAAATCATAAGAACTTATGCATAGGCAAAATGGCCACTTCCTCAAAATTTAACAGCTAGCACATGAATCCTATTAAGTCTCTTCGAAAAAAACAGGGAATGACTCAACAAATGCTCTCCGATAAGAGCGGGCTTTCTCTGAGAACCATCCAAAGACTTGAAAAAGAAGATCGTGCTCCCAAGGGGCATAGCTTAGGTGCTTTAGCTGAAAGTTTTGAATTAGATAGGCTCCAATTAAAAGCATTCTATTCAGAAAAGGATCAGAAAAAGGATTCTCCTAAACAAATCATCAGCCTGATCAATCTTTCTGGCTTATGCTTCTTCATTTTACCTCTTAGCAATATTCTGGTCCCCTTATTCATCTGGAAAAGAAATAAAGACATAGCAGAAGTCGATCAGGCAGGACGCAAGATTCTGAATTATCAGATCATCTGGACCCTTTGCCTATTTCTGTCCCTTTCATTAGCTCCATTCATAAATCTTGGGCTCAGTCTCTCCACTCCCCTTATCCTTATCTTTCTTTTCCTGGGAATTGCCTTCAATCTTTTCTTCATTTTCAAAACTGCTTTGCACATACAAAAAGAAGAATATGATTTCCTGAATCTGCCGCTAAGACTCATCTAGGCAAATTGTCGTAAAAATGGCGGCATGAAAATAAGGCATATATGAATGAAGCTTGTTTCCTTGCAGGCCATCCTTCATTTTCTCATCCTTTATTATTCCTCTTATGTGGAAGAAGATCCTTATAGGCTTGTTGATTCTCATTACGCTGCTTTCGATCCTTACAGGTATCGGCATCCAGTATTTCAATTCGATGTGGTTCCATGAAAAACCTAATTATGTCAAATGGGATAAAGACAGTATTTCTTTTGATTTTCATTTTGCCGCTGGAAAATATGGGGATTTAGTGGAAGCCCATGACCTTATAAAGGTGCCCGTTCGCCTGAAGGGGATTTCACAAAGGTTTTACCTCCAATGGGATACAGGTTCTCCCCATTCTTTGCTCTATCGTCGCCCCCTCAACTCCCTCAAGAAACAAGGATTCGAATGGCAGGAAGCAAAAGGCTTCTTGCTCGATTTTAATATCTTAATTGGCAATGGGATTCTTTCAGCTGATAGTTTTCCTGTTTTTGAGAATTATGGGAGGAATTTTGAGCCCGATGATAGCTTAAGCCCAATAAAACTAGGCACCTTGGGAGCAGATATCATGGATCAAAAGGTCAGCATCATCGATTTCAAAAATGGACAGATAGATATTTACCTGAATCGGCCGGAAGAAATGGATGCGAGTCTTCCATTTGAGGATTTTAATTTTGCTGGAAGAAGAATGATGCTACCAGCTATTCTGGATGGGAAAAAGCATGATTTATTCTATGACTCTGGAAGCAGTGCCTTTGGCCTTATTACCAGCAAAGGAAGATTTGAAGATTATTCCCGGGATGAAAGTCCTCTCATCCGCTACGAAACCAATTCCTGGGGAAATAGTATTCCCATTTGTCATAAAGAGACTTCACTGCAAATGGAAATAGGAGGAACAAAACTAGCCTTAGGAAGGGTCAGTTATATAGATATGTATACGCCTGTGCAAGGGGTATTAGCCCCTTTTTCAGATATAGGAGGATGGTTGGGGAATAAAGCCTTTCTGGATAGTAAACTCATTTTGGATTGCCAAAAAGAAGAATTCCTCGTCCTTCCATTTTAGTATTCTATAAATGAGGGTTTTATGAAAATGTTGAAGTTTCAATGGAGTTGTATTTCCCTTATTTTCAGGAAAAAGGGAAGTCAAAAATCGTAGGGCCCAGCTGATTGGAATGAACTCTCTTTTCAAAAATCCGCTTTTATTAGAAATAGCTATTTTACAGGCTGCTATTTTGATGCAAACTAGCCCATACTTGAACTTGCCCCTCAAATTCGTATTTTTAGTTCTTATAAAAAGTCAGACATGCCTGGTATCCTTCCCATTTTTGACGGATAAATCTGAATATGAGCACTACTCACTACTACCTCAAAGCTCAATGCATCGCATTGATCATCCTATATTATATTCCCAATTCTATCCTTTTCGCCCAATCTGATCCTATTCAGAAACCAAATGTTATCCTGATTTTGGTAGACGATATGTCCCTGATGGACTTAGGAAGCTATGGAGGAGAAGCCTCCACGCCCCACCTCGATCAATTAGCTCATTCTGGAATCCGTTTTTTTAATCACCACACTTCCCCCTCTTGTGCCCCTTCTCGTGCTATGCTGTTGACAGGCATGGATAGTCATAAAACGGGAGTACCAAATCTTCCCCTCTTCCTTCCTCCTGAGCAAATAAATGAAGTCGGATATGAGGGAATTCTAAACGATACGGTTAAAACCCTGGGTACTTTATTGAAGGCAGAAGGCTACAATACCTATGTAAGTGGAAAATGGCATATGGGACATTCCCCAAATACGCTCCCGACAAAAAGAGGATTCGATAGAAGCTATATTCTGGATGCATCAGGAGCAGATAATTACGAACACAAAGCCTATTTACCTACTCAATCCAAACCTCCCTGGTACCAGGATGGAAAAGAGATAGACCTGCCAGAGGATTTTTATTCCTCCCGAACTCTGGTAGACAAATTAATTTCCTTTATCGACGAAGAAGAAGATAAAGCATCTCCTTTCTTTTCCTATCTCGCTTTCCAGGCCATTCATATTCCTGTACAGGCTCCCAAAGAATTTATAGCGAATTATGATGGAGTATATGATAAGGGCTGGGATGTGATCAGGCAAGAAAGATATGAGAAAGCTATAGAATTGGGCATCATCGATTCAAGCGTACAATTGGGAGAAATGTTACCCTTTTTAAATAGTTGGGAAAGTCAGACAGAAGAAGAAAAGCAACTCAAAGCCAAGGCCATGGCCGTAAATGCTGCCATGATCGAGGCCATGGACTTTCATATTGGGCGCTTAATGGACTATCTGGAAGAGCAGGGAAAGTTAAATAATACCGTTTTTCTTGTGAGTTCGGACAATGGGCCAGAAGGAAGCGATCCTTCTTTGGTTGCTGGCATGGATTTATGGCTTCAATGGGCGGGTTATGATAGAGAATATGACAATCTTGGACAGAGAGGTTCCTGGAATTTCATTGGTCCGGAATTCGCCAGTGCAGCTGCTTCCCCAAGTGCTTATTTCAAATTCTATGCAGGAGAAGGAGGCCTTCGGGTGCCCTTGATTGTCTCTGGAGCAGGCCTGGCTTTTCGCAAAACAAAATCCGCCTTCAGTTTTGTTACAGATGTTGTTCCCACAATTCTGGATATCGTCGGAGCTTCTTATCCCCAAAACTATTTCGATGGAAAAAGTCTCTATCCCCTTATCCAGAATACGCAGGAAAGGATTCATGAAGAAGATGAATATGTGGCGGTAGAAGTTGCGGGAAATGCTGCATTATTTAAAGGGAATATGAAAATTGTGAGGAATGGGCCTATTTACGGAGATAACAAATGGTATATGTATGATATTTCTTCAGATCCTGGTGAGACACAGGACCTTTCCCAAAAAATGCCGGAGCTTTTTGAGGAAATGATGGAATACTACCGAGAATACTGTGAAGAATATGGCGTATTGGAAATGCCGGAAGGCTATAGCCAAACAGGTGAAATCAAAAGAAAATTTATAGATAATGTTAAGCAGAAAAGTATGCCCTGGATCATAGGTATTCTTATCCTGCTGGGAGTTATTGTGTTCTATAAATTGGGGAGAAAAATAGAAGCATGATTCCCGATCTGCTTTGCAACCAAATTCTGATTTAAAGCGTCCATGTATAAAGCTGCTTTTAGCAGACTTTTACCTGGACCTAATCTTATCGTCATGCACACGCACAAAACTAAGCCCTTAGGGCTACTATTGATTTCTCCTATTTTTCTTTTTCTTCTTTCCTGTTCAGGCAGTCAGGATCAAAAAGTTGACAGCTTCCTCGGATTTGATGTTTCTGTAGAAAGTCTGGATAAATTCCTTACAGATAAAATGGAGGAATATGATATGCCAGGCCTGACAGTAGCCTTTATCAATGAAGGGAAAGTGGTTCACAATAATGTCTTTGGATATGCTAATAGGGAAAAAGGCATTCCGGTAACAGAAAAAACCATATTCGAAGCAGCCTCCTTATCTAAATCTGTTTTCGCCCATTTCGTTATGACCTATGTGGAAGCCGGCAAACTCGATCTGGATAGGCCGCTTTATGAATATATGCCCTATCCGGATATCGCGCATGATGAGCGCTACAAAAAGATCACGGCTCGCATGGTTCTTAGCCATCGCTCCGGTTTCCCCAATTGGCGTACGGATTACGAAAAGGGAGAGCTTTTTATTCAATTTGATCCCGGTACAGATTATTCCTATTCAGGTGAAGGCTATCAATACCTCGCCAAGGTCCTCAAACATATAGACCAAACAGATTGGGAAGGGCTGGAAGCCAACTTCCAGCGCCTGATTGCTCAACCGATGGGGCTGGAGCATACGGTATTTATACAGGATGAATTCGCAAAAACTCATAAAGCTGAGCCTTATGATGAGGATGGCCAATGGATCAGTCCGGAGCAAGATGTCGATAGCCTCACTCGCTATCAATTTGTAGCTCCCGCTTCCATCCACTCAGAATCTCTGGACTTCTCTAAATGGATGATCTCCCTTATGAATAAAGAAATCCTGACCGAAGCCTCCTATGAAGAACTCTTTAAGAACCATTCTGATGTAGGGGATTTCGATGGAATTGAGGTAAAATATACCCTTGGATTTTTTAAGCCCATTCTGCCTATTGGCAATTTCTATTCACATGGTGGCAATAATTATGGTTTCAATGCCTTCTTTGTCATGGATGTAGAAAAGGATTGGGGAATTGTTCTATTTACCAATTCAGAGTATGGAGAAAAGCTGGGCGCTGATCTTTTTTTACATATGTTAACTGGGCCCATTGATGGGAAAATCTATGCAATACTCGCTTTATTCGCTATATTGCTACTTACAGGACTGGTATTTTTTGTCCGCTTTATTGTCCGAAAAATCAGCAGTAGACAAGCAGCCTAGTATTCCAGTCTTCATTTTCGCGCTTGCTCACAATTCTTTGATCGATTCAAAGCTTTCTGAATCTACTAAACCGAGCGATCCATGCGAGACAATATTCTGGAACAAATCAACAATCCCCATGAGCTGGAACGGCTTTACAGAGGGAATAAATCCACATTCAAGCGAGAGTTCAATGCACTTTATCCCGAAATAGGAGGCAATGAAACCGCTCGAGTATGGTATGAGCGATTGAATTATGAGGATGAGGAGATTTCCTGGGGTACACGAAATGAACTTAGCTTTGTTGTTTTTGCAGCCCTTCTTGCAGGCCTGGTTGCCAAGATTCCGACTTTAGCAGGAATTTCAGAGGAAAATTTCTTTAGCAGAAACATCTCCTTTATTGTCTTTCCATTTCTGGCAGCCTATTTCAGTTGGAAGCAAAAGCTGGATGTACGAAAAATTCTTCCCATAGGAGGAGCCTTTTTCGTCGCCCTCTTGTACATAAATCTACTTCCCAATGAAAATGAGAGCCATACTTTTATTCTGGCTGCTATCCACTTGCCCCTTTTCCTGTGGGCGATTCTGGGCTTTTCATTTCTGGGAGATGGACTAAAGGATTATCAAAAACGCCTGGACTACCTCCGATATAATGGAGATCTGATTGTCATGACTACCTTGATTCTTATTTCGGGAATGATCCTGACGGGAATAAGTGTAGGTCTTTTCAACCTTATTAATGTCAATATTGAAAAGGTTTTTGGAGAATATATCGTCGTTTGGGGGCTGGCCGCTGCCCCCATTGTTGCGACCTACCTCGTTCAAACCAATCCTCAATTGGTCAATAAGGTTTCCCCGGTAATCGCCAAGGTATTTACGCCCTTGGTTCTGATTACGCTAGTGATATATCTCATAGCAATTATTTACTCAGGCCAGGATCCTTATACGGATAGAGACTTCCTCATCGTCTTCAATATCATGCTCATCGGAGTTATGGCGATTATCCTGTTCTCTATCATTGAAACAGAAGAAGACGTAGAAAGCCCTTTTCCCCATATCATGTTGACAGCTCTTTCCGGTGTTACTATTATCGTAAATGGGATTGCGCTTTCAGCCATTTTATTTAGAATCGCTGAATGGGGAATTACCCCTAACCGAATGGCTGTTTTGGGAGGAAACCTGCTTATGCTGAGCAATCTTTGCATAGTTGCTTATTATCTATTCAAAGGCTTAAAAGAAAAAGAAGGTCTGGAAGCTGTCAAGAAATCCATCACCTCATTTTTGCCCTATTATAGCATCTGGACCATCGTAGTTACCTTTTTGTTTCCACTCTTATTTGGATTTAAGTAAAGATTAATCTCCAACAAAACTGCCATTGCGAATACACTATCAGCACCGCTTTCATTGAGAGCCTGTAATACAGGCGAATCAATCTCCTTAAAACCAAATAATCTTTTGTAGCCAAAGGGATTGTTTCGCCGGAGGTTCCAACTCACAATGACAGCATTAGTAGCTGTTTATCTCTAGATTTGTGCAGTACTTAAGCTAAGCTGATATGAATCCTCAAGCCGCCCTTCTGATCATCGATATGCAAAAAGGTTCTTTTGTCCCTGAAACTCCTCCCTTTGATACGGAAGGGACGGTAATAAGAATCAATGAGCTGGCCGCTCATTTTCGTCAATTAGGTGGGCCAGTTATCCATATTCAGCATGACGGTACAGGGAGTGGAGAATTTGAAAAGGGGAATTGGGATTGGGAAATCCTGGATGAGATTCAGATTAAGGGTACTGATCTTCGGATAGACAAAACCGCCAATGACGTCTTTTATCACTCAAGTCTCCGCCAGCAACTAGAAAATAAGGGAATCAATACTTTATACATCACGGGTTGTGCGACCGATTTTTGCGTAGCATCCAGCATACAATCTGCCCTGATCAAAGACTATCATATCACCGTAGTTTCGGATGGGCATACTACAGGGCAAAGGCCTAATCTCAGTGCAAAACAAGTTATTGATCATTACAATTGGGTCTGGCAAAACATGCTCCCAACTCAAGGATCAATTGAAGTTAAAAGTAGTGCCGAAATTCTCGCTTCGCTTTCCCCTCTGAAACAAAATGGAAATTCGGATAAGAAAATATAAGGATACGGATATTCCCCTTTTTTATGAAGCCGTAAAAGAGTCCCTTGCTGAACTCTCAGTTTGGTTTCCCTGGGCTCACGAACATTATTCCCGCCAGGATACTGAGAAATGGATAAAAGAAATGATTCCGAACATCTGGAAGGAGCAAAAAGGCTGTGAATTTATCATCCTGAATCCGGAAGAAGATCAGGTTTTGGGCGGATGCGCTTTGGAGCAATTAGATCTGAAAAATAAAGTAGCCAATATCGCTTATTGGGTTAGGACTTCAGCCACTGGTTTTGGTATTGCTACTCAAGCCAGCTTTTTTCTGCTTGAGTATGGTTTTGAAGAAGTCGGATTGGAACAGATACGCATCATACCCTCTGCGGAGAATCCTGCTAGCAAAAAAGTTGCCCAAAAACTTCCCTATGAGCATATGTACCTGGTCCCGAATGGATTTCAAATCCGCGACCAAATTTCGGATGCGGAAGTCTATAGCGTCATAAAGGAATCCTATAGGAAAACTAGGTCTTGAATTGCATTCTTGCTCAAATTAATGCAATCTTGAAATTTAGCCTATGCTTAACTCAAGACCCAGATGAGAACTTTCTACTACTACTTTATATTCATCAGTAGCCTTATTTCTATCTCCTGCGAACAAGAACCATCAGCAGATTTAATCATTACAGGAGCCAATATCTGGACTGCTGATAAGCAAAATCCTTCTGCAAATTCACTAGCAATCTCTAACGGGAAAATTCTGGCTATAGGAAAAGAAGAAACAATCCTGAAATATTTATCCTCGAAAAGTCAGAAAATCGATCTTGCAGGTAAGTTTCTCATGCCGGCTTTCATTGATAGTCATGTTCATTTGATGACAGGCGGTAGAAGCTTATTAAGTGTGGATTTGCGCGATGCAGATTCTCCTGAAGAGTTTAGCAAAAGAGTGGGTGATTTTGCCGAAAGTATCCCAGAGGGACAATGGATTTTGGAAGGAAATTGGGATCATACCCTTTGGGGAGGTGAGCTTCCCCATAGAGACTGGATAGATGCAAGGACTCCCAACACTCCGGTTCTGCTATTCAGACTGGACTGGCATATGGCTTTAGCAAATACGGCAGCCCTGAAATTTGCAGGTCTGGATAAACACACAAAAGAGGTAGCTGGGGGAAGTATAGGAAGAGATAAAGATGGAGAACTTACTGGCATCTTAAAGGATAATGCCATGAATTTGGTCATGGATAAAATTCCTCCTATGTCTGAGGAAGAAAAAGATATTGCCTTCGATGCTGCCATGGCATATTTCCTTTCGAATGGAGTGGCAAGTGTACATGATGTGGATGCACTTTTCGAGGATTTTGAAAGCTATGCAACAGCACAAAAATTTCAGGAATCAGGCAAGTTAAACCTCCGGATTTATGCGGCTACTCCCTTGAAGGATTGGGAAAGTCTGCAAGCTGGAAAGCTGCAAAAAGACGAATGGATAAAAAGTGGAAGTTTAAAGGGTTTTGTGGATGGATCTCTGGGCTCTCATACTGCTGCCTTTCATGAAGCCTATACAGACAAAGCGGATGACAAAGGATTTTTCATCAATTCCGAAGAGGAATTATACGAGTGGATATCCGGGGCAGACAAAGCCAATCTGCATGTCATGGTTCATGCCATTGGAGATAAAGCCAATCATGTTTTGCTCAATATTTTTGAACAGGTGGCCCGGGAGAATGGAACAAAGGATCGTAGATTTAGAATCGAGCATGCCCAGCATATCGCTCTTGAAGATATACAGAGGTTTCGGGAATTAGGCGTAATCGCAAGTATGCAGCCTTATCACGCCATTGATGATGGCAGGTGGGCAGAAACCTATATTGGTCCGGAAAGGATCAAAACGACCTATGCCTTTCAATCCCTCCTTCAATCAGGAGCAAGACTTACTTTTGGCAGTGATTGGGCAGTAGCACCTGCCTCTCCTCTCAAAGGCATTCATGCTGCCCTTTTAAGACAAACCCTGGATGGAGCAAATCCCGATGGTTGGGTAGTTGAACAAAAAATCAGTTTGGAAGCAGCCTTAAAAGCCTATACCATAGATGCAGCCTTTGCTTCCTTTGAGGAAGATATTAAAGGAAGCCTTGAAGTAGGGAAACTGGCAGATTTTGTCGTCCTGAGTGAAGACCTCTTTCAAATTGATCCGGGAAAAATCAAAGATGTTCAGGTGCTACAAACCTATGTAGGAGGGAAAAAAGTATTTGAATTGACCGACTAGACCTAATACTCCGGATCAATTTTTCTAGTTAACTTATATAGGACAAAGCCTAACAGATACATTATGAAGTATACAGTCCTTACTTTTATCCTTCTATTATTCTTTTTCCCCCTTTCGGCTTTACCCCAAAATAAGCCAGAAAAAGTCTCAAGGGATCAACTCAAAACATGGCAAAAAGAAGTTTCCAATTGGGGACGATGGGGCAAAGAGGATCAGAAAGGAAGTTTAAATCTCATCACGGCTGAGAAAAAAGTAGCTGCAGCCGCTTTGGTACAAGAAGGCGTATCCGTTTCCCTGGCCTACCCTCTCTCAAAAGAAGAAAACATAAATAATGGCGATCCGCTTATCCATCAATTGGGCACCTCTGGCCAATGGGCAGGAGATACCTATACCATAAATTACCATGGCTATGCCCATTCCCATATCGATGCTTTATGCCATATAGCTGGAGACGAACTATTGTACAATGGATTTCCTGCGGATAGTAGAAAAGCGAATGGGGCTGAGAAACTGGGCATTCAGCAAATGTCGGAAGGGATTTTTAGTAGGGGAATATTGGTTGATATTCCCTGGTTAAAAGAGCTGGACTATTTGGAACCCGGCACACCCATTCTCGCTTCTGATTTGGATGCATGGGAAAAGAAATCAGGTATAAAAGTTGAAAGTGGAGATATACTCTTGATTCGAACCGGAAAGCTTGCCTGCGAAAAACAGAGAGGCCCCTGGAAGTATAGTGAAAATGCAGCAGGCCTGCATGCCTCTGCAGTTAGCTGGTTGAGAGAAAGAGATATCGCAGTTTTGGGTTCGGATGGAGCCAGCGATCTTTTTCCCTCTGGTGTGGAAGGCCAAAGCCATCCCGTTCACCTTTTGGTGCTGCATAGTATGGGAACTCCTATCCTGGACAATCTCAATTTGGAGGACCTTCTTATGGAGGCAAAAAAGCAAAATCGTTGGGCATTTCTTTTTACTGCTGCTCCGTTAAGAATTGAAGGAGGGACAGGCTCACCTTTAAACCCGATTGCTATATTTTAAGGCAATGCCATTTAAAATTAAACACTAGCTACATTGAACTACCAACACATCTTTTTAAGCCTGCTGATCTTTAGTTGTTTATCGCTAAGCTTACAGGCACAAGAAAGCGCCACCCTTTCCTTACAAGTTCTTGATGGGAAGACTCAGAACACCATAACAAGCGCAAGTATTCGACTTATTAGCTTAGCTGATAGTAGTCTATTAGCAGGGAGATTATCGGACTCCAGCGGTAGGGCAAGCATCACAGGAATAAAGCCAGGCAGTTTCCTTATTAGAATTACTCACATTGGATATCAGGCATTCCAGCAAGACATCCTAATCGGACGCCTAAATCGATATTATGATTTGGGGAAAATACAACTTTTGCCCTCAGAAAGTCGGCTTTCCGAAGTACTCATTGAGGGGGAAATAGCCAGTGTTTCAACTTCCCTCGATCGGAAAAGCTTTGATCTGGATGAAAATATTTCTCAAGCTGGAGGCTCTGTCCTGGATGCCATGAGGACTTTGCCTGGAATAACTGTGGATGCTGAAGGAAAAGTTGCCCTTCGAGGAAGTGATCAGGTATCTATTCTCATAGATGGACAGCAGTCAAGTTTGACGGGTTTTGGTCAACAACAAGGACTGGATAACATTCCTGCGGCAAACATCGATCGAATAGAGATTATAAATAATCCGTCTGCTAAGTATGACGCAGCAGGAATGGCTGGAATCATCAATATTATATACAAAAAAGAAAAAAAGGAAGGCCTGACAGGAGAAGTTGGTTTTACTTATGGCCTGGGAGAAATAAGCACTCGAAAAGAAAGTCTTCCGACAGAATTAGGTCGATTTTCTCTCAATCCCAAATATATTCCCAGCATAAGCCTCAATTATTCACAGCCCAAATGGAGGGCCTTTATTCGAGGGGAAATTCTTCGCCAGAAAAAATTGCCGAACAATGAATTTAATACCCGGACTTATGAGGATGGCAGAGTCATTATTTCTCAGGTACCAGAAAATCGAACCCAAACCCAATACATAGTCAATGGAGGCCTTGATTGGCAACTGGATCAACGAAATCTCTTAAGTTTTTCTGCCATAGTTGATTATGAAAATCATATAGATACAGCCCAGGTACCCTATATCAATCTGAACACCGATGTCCGTAATCGATATTGGCATTGGTCCGAACGAGAAACGACCGGTTACCTGAATTTCCGATCAGCTTATGAGCATAGTTTCCCTCAAGCAGGGCATAAAATCTCGAGCAGCTTACAATACACAAGAGGAATTGAAGATGAAGCCTACTTCTTAACAGATAGTTCTTCTATTCGCATAGGCCAGGATACTACCCATATCATTGCCATTGAACATACCGGACTTTTTCAGCTAAACTATACCAAACCTCTCAAGAGTGGCAGATTGGAAGGAGGAAGTAGAATTCAAGTTCGCCGTATCCCTATTACCTACGAAATAGGACAGGGAGAATCCTCTATTATTTACCCCGAGCTCGGCGACAACTCTTCCTGGGGCGAAAGTATTTTTGCTGCTTATTTGAATTATATCTGGGAAAAGCCTCGCTATGAAATTGAATCCGGAATACGGGCTGAGCAAACCTATGTCTTTTACGAATTAGATCCTGTCAATATTTATTATGATCAAAATGATGCTTACCAGTATTTCGAACTATATCCCAATATTCGATTTACGCTAAAGCCTCACCCCAGACATGGACTTTCTCTGTTTTATAACAGACGGGTAGATCGACCTGGAGAGCCAGAATTAAGGGTTTTCCCTAAATACGATGATCCCGAATTGCTCAAAGTCGGCAATCCCTATTTAAGGCCTCAGTTCACTCAAAACTTTGAACTGGCTTATCGCTATAGTTGGGAAAAGGGTTCCGCATTTTTCTCAACTTATTATCGAATCATCGACAATCCCTTCACACGTGTATACAGCATAGATACAAGTAGCGTACAATATGACATTGTCAATCGCATTTATCAGAATGTAGGGAGTGGAAATCAAGCCGGACTGGAATTCCTCTTTTCACATCAATTCTCTGAAGTCTGGAAATTTAGCGGGAGCTTCAACCTTTACCAGAACACCATAAATGCCTTTACAGGGGAATTACTATTTCCCTACATAAGACCCTTTAGTATCGATAAAACCCAGAGTACTACCTGGGACATAAAATTCCAGAACCAATTCCAATTATCAGAAGACTGGCAGATACAAATAGCTTATTTGTATTATGCCCCCTTCAATATCCCTCAAGGGCGGCAATTGTCGCGAGCTTCTCTGGATTTCGGGATCAAAAAATCTCTTTGGAATCAGAAAGGAGAAATTACAATTTCAGCAAACGACCTATTCAACCAATTCGGAATTCGGCAAGAACTTAAAGGGGACGGTTTTACCAATTTATACCAAAACTATTATGAAACTCAGGTAATTAGGCTAGGAATTCGCTATAAGTTCTAATCCATTTTACCCTCTCTCCTCCCCTTTTTTCTAAAAAATATTCAATTTCCCTTGCGTAACCGAACAGTTACATGTAAATTAGTAACCGATCAGTTACATATAACTATGAGACGAGATGTTTTTCAAGCTATAGCCGATCCGGTACGTAGAGATATCATCGGATTACTTTCTTCTGAATCTCTGACGGTAAATGCCGTAGCTCAGAATTTTGAAATAAGTCGGCCTGCTATTTCCAAGCATATCAAAATCCTGAACGAATGCGGGATCATTGCGATCAGAAAGGTAGGAAGAGAAAGATATTGCCAAATCCAGCCCAAAGAACTGGCCCCGGTCTATGATTGGGTCGAACCTTACCGTAAGCTATGGGAGGAAAAACTAGATGCTTTCGAAGAATATTTAAACAAATTACAATCAAAACAAGATACAGATGAGTAAGGAATTAGAGAATCGCACCTTAACCTTAACAAGAACTTTCAATGCTCCCATCAAGCTGGTTTGGGAAGCCTGGACTAAGCCCGAGCACATCGCACACTGGTGGGGTCCCAAAGGCATGAAGGTCAATATCATTGAGCACAATTTTGAGCTTGGTGGGCAATGGAGATATTCTATGACCATGCCTAATGGAGCGGAATTTATTACCGAAGGGATCTATTCCCTGATCGAAGAATTGAAACGCATTCATAGCTCTGCTGATTTCAAGCCTATGACCGAGGGTGTTGAATTGCAATCCATATTTGAAGAAGCTGGAGACAAAACAAATTTCACCTTTCATGTGATTCATGAGACGGAGGAATACTGCAAACAGCAGGAAGAGATGGGCTTTTATAAGGGATGGGGTTCTGTGTTTGATAATCTAAGTGAGTATTTGAAAGAAAAGGTTTAGACAAAAAAACGAGCAGTGACATAACAAAAAAGCGGCGATTATTTCGCCGCTTTTTTAATTCTGGCTTTGCACACTATCCATTATCCACAATTTGGAATATATTTGGGTTACCAGGATTAAAAGATGAACCTATTAAGCATAAACATGAAATCAATTAGCTGTTGCCTTTTTTCTTTAATATTAGTCTTTTCTTCTCTAGCTGCCCAGGAAGATAATTTTGAGCAAAAAATCCGTTTGATGTTGGAATTATCCGACACCCGGACAACTTATGACTTCCTATTTCAAAAGGCGCTCTTTGAAATGAAGGAAATTCAAAGAAAACAAGTTCCTGATAAGTTTTGGAAGAAACACGAAACGGTCATACTGGATGAGGCATATGAAGACCTAATCAGTATCATAATCCCATTCTATAAAGAATATTTTACGGAAGAAGAAATCGATGAAGTCAATGCCTTTTTGAATAGTGAAGTTGGACAAAAAATGAAAAGGATAAATCCAATCATTCTGGAAGAAGGAAGTAAGAGTGTAGAGAAATGGGGGGAAGAATTCGGAGAGAAAATAATCAATCGCCTTTACAGGGTTCAGGAGCTTTTATTCAACTCACCAACAAAAGAAGACTGCAGCAAATTCCGGGAAGGCAGCTTTGAATATTTCACCGAAATTGAAGAAGATGGCGAACAAAAAACAATCCGAACGGAAGTACTGCGCGTAGGCAATAAGCAAATAGAAAAAGCAAATGGTCAAAGCCTGAATATGCAGATAGTCTGGCAGTCAAACAGTCAATATCTCCTCATTGATCCAGAAGATACCGATGGGTCTAAAATTATCCAGGTGAGCATTATTGAGGTAAATAATAATAATTTCAAATATTTAAGCCGATTTAAAGACGGTAATTTCTACTTATTAGGAGAGATGACTAAGTTGAATGAGTAGTATTTGCCCAGCTCTTTTTGGATCATAAATCATGGACTACTTCCCTACCCTATATAGCCCACGACTCATCTTGAGAAAGATCGATATCGAGGATATACCGGCTTTACTCAAACATGCCAATAACAAAAAAATAGCGGATCGCATTCCCAATATCCCATATCCCTATGAGGAGCCACAAGCAGTTTTTAGAATCAGTTATGTGGTACAAGGGTTTAAGCAGAATAAAAGATTCGTATTCGCCATCATCCAGAAAGAAAGCGAAGAACTCATCGGAGAAATCAGCCTCCACAAAGAAGGAGAAAAGATGGCACAAATTGCTTTTTGGTTGGGGGAAGCCTATTGGAATCAAGGCATCACTACGGAAGCAGTAGAAGCTGTGCTGAAGTTTGCTTTGGAGAAAGCCAATTTCGATCAAATCTATGCGACCTGCCGTCCGGATAATGAAGCATCCGCAAAAGTTCTGGCTAAAAATGGAATGAAACAGGGAGTGGATCGGGGAAATCAGTTATTTTTTTTCATAGAAAAATAAGCCTTCTAGTCTTATGGAGAAATCAGAATTAAGAATACAAGATTATCTATCCTTTGGGTATTTATACCTGTTGATTCTGGGTATAGTCAGAGATTCTATTTACTATGGATTTATGGGAATTAACATCATCCGTTATTCTGATGTCATGGATGTTCTCTTAAGCCCTATCGCTTATCTCAGCCAGGAGTACGTCCTTTTTTTAATCTTCCTTTTTATAACCTACTGGGTAGCTATTCAGCCTTCTTTTCACAAAAAGCATAGAAGTAAAAAATGGTATAGTAGAATCTTTAATGTGGAAAAAAGGGATAATATATATGCAGAAGCACCTTTGATCCCTCGAGAGATGCCCTTGATTGCTTTGATGGTTGCTTCCCTCTTGCTGGGAACAGGAGTCGGTAAAGGCATAAAGACGGCTGATAAAATGAAAGCTGCAGAATTGAAAATGCTGGACGAAATCAGTTTTCTGGATAATGAGACAGAGAAAGTGCATGTGATTGGGCAAAACAGTAGCTTTATTTTTTATGTGAGAGAAGGGAAAAAAGAAGTGTCTGTATCGCCCATAAATGGCACGATCAAAAGAATCAACATGAAAGAATAATACCAATCTTATGAATGCCCGAGACCTCATAAAGCGCTGGTTTGAAGCCTGGGAGAAAGGAGAATTCCAGGCGCTGCCTATTTCAGATACCTTCACCCATACAAGCCCTTATGGAATCATAAAAGGAAAAACCGCTTATGTAGATTTGGTAGCGGCCAATAAAGATAAATTCCTCAACCATCGATTTGAGATTCACGATGAAATTTATGGAGAGCGTCATGGCTGTGTTCGCTATACAGCCGTACAAGAAGATTTCCGTCTGGAAGTAAGTGAATGGCATTATGTGAAAGAGGGCTTGATACAGGAAATTGTGGCTTACTATAATATTCCGGGTGAGATTCGGGAGGATCGGAAACTCAAGGATCTCTAAAAATTGTCTTTTTGGATTCTTGTTGAGAAGAGAAATTGCCTTCTCTCTTTTCCTTAGAAAGATCCCTCATAGATTATTCGGGACAGGCATCGCAAAAAATCAAGCTACTGCAAAGCCTCCCGCAACCCGGCCCCCGCACCCTGGCACCCTAACACAAAAATACCCAAACACTTTTCCCTACCCAAGCGCGCTGGCCCTGCAGAGCCCATCGGGAAAAGGGGCGGCTTGTGGGCTGGTTCTGGACTCTGCGATTTTTGACTCCATCTTTTTCTAAAAAAGATGGAAACAAGCCCTCAAAACATTCAAAAAAATCCTCGAAGAATAAATTATCGTAACTTTAAACTATAACAAATCCCTTATCACAGCATGATCCCATCCTCCACAAAAAAAGACCTTCTTCTGCCCTGGATCAAAGCGGGCTATTCTCTTTTTGCAAAAGAAGGACCTCAGGGACTAAAAGTGGAAGTCATTGCACGTAGGGTAAACAAAAGTAAATCTTCCTTTTACCATCATTTTGCTGACCTTGAAGTCTTTACGGAATTTCTACTCGACCATCACCTGAAACAATCCGCCGAAATAGCAGAATTGGAAAAATCCTGCAAGACTATAGATCCGGAACTTATTGATGTATTGATTGGCGTAAAAGAGGACCTTTTGTTCAATCGACAATTGCGCTTCCATCGAGACAATCCCAGCTATAAAGCCTGTTTCGAAAAAGCCAATGAAGAAGTAGGAGAAGCACTCTTAGAAGTCTGGGCCAATGATTTAGGCTTGGAGGGGAACCTCCATTTGGCAAAAAATATGTTTGAGTTGGCCCTGGAGAATTTCTATCTCCAGATAAACGAAGAAACCCTCAATAAAAGCTGGCTTAGCCAATATTTCCAGCAAATCAAATCTACCATAAGCGGAATCAAAAAGCTTTAAATTATCTCATTGGACGCTTTCGTCTAAAAATTTTCTCCCATGCTTATCAACTTGCCTCAAAACAAGAATTGATACGCAATGAAAAAATCTCAAATTCCCCTATTCGTTATCCTCGGTTTCCTTTATTGGTTTGCAGGAGCCATGATGGTAAAATTTCTCGGAGAGCTGGTTTTTACAGAGGATAATCCGCTAAGCCTATTCATGTTTATTCTAGCTATTCCGATTACCTATCTGGCCATATACCTAAGCATGTTGGCGAGTAAGTTATCACTATCGCAAATGCTGGAACCTCTGGTCATCATGACCTCCTCAGCCATTTTTTTGGATGGAATCGCCTTGACCTGGTTCCAATGGATCTATCATGAATCCGTCGAAATTGCCCTGCATGGTGCAGCCTGGATTTTGTGGGCCGGAGGAATCGGATTGCTCCTCACCTTCCTCCACAGTAAAAATCGAAAAGAATTAGCCAACTAATCTTTCGACCAGCTATCCTATAATTCTTTCCAATCCCAGGTTCAATTGAAAAAGATTAAGTAAGATTGGGGCATGAAAACAATCGCACTTACACTATCCACAAGCATTCTCTTATGCCTCCTTTCCTGCAAAGAGAGCAAGCAAGCACAAGCTACTCCGGAAGAGCTCAGGTCCGAACTTCAGGAAGCCATAGAGGAATTCAACCAGGCTTTTGCTAAAGCAGACACCTCGCGATTAAGAAGTATGATTACTGAGAACTATCAGCACAGCAATAGTTATTATGAAGCTATTGGCAAGGAAACCTGGCTTGAATATATAGGTCAAAGAAAAGCTGATTTAGATTCTGGAGAAATGGAATTATTGGAATATGGATTGGATCAGGAACAGATACAAATCCTAGGAAATACAGGTATTTTAAGTGGGAGGATTAGCGTAAAAAGTCGCCTGGGCTCAGATACAAGCCAGGTAGCTTATCGAATAACAAATGTCTGGATCAAAGAAGGAGAGAACTGGAAAAGAGCTGCTTTTCACGATGGAAGAATCAAATAAGACCTGACTTTTTGTTACGAAGTAGCGGGCTTTGGCAACTAAAGGGTAAATAAACCCAGCCATTGCCATGCTTTTTATAAACAGCTCTTATTTAAAGACATTTCTATCGCTTTTACTTTTATTCTCCTTCCTTCCCATAGCTTGTGAGGAGGCTCCTGTAGGCATGGAAACTGATCCGGATATCCTTAGCTGGCAGCAAGGGAAGAATGAATACCTGCTCATGATCGATGGCTATGAACGGAACTTCATAATCCATGTACCCGCATCCTATCAGGAAGACATTGCAAGTCCTGTAGTCTTTATGCTTCATGGTAGCGGAGGCAACGGAACAAAATTTCACAATATTTCCGGCTGGAAAGAGAAAGGAGAAGCAGAAGGTTTTATCACTGTCTTTCCCACGGCTATGGAATATCGCCTGGCAGATGGTCGAAACTCTACAAAATGGGGATCAAGGGGCTTGGAATCAGAGTTAGCTGCAGGAGAAAGCGTCAAAGATGACATCCCTTTCTTTGAGGAATTGGTACGCAGGCTGAAGCTAAGCTTCAAGCTGGATGAAAGGCGACTTTATATTTCCGGCTTTTCAAATGGAAGTGGCTTTGTTAAAAGTGAGATAGTTCCTCGAATGGGAGATACTTTCGCAGCAGCCAATGTCAGCGGAGGAGTAGGGATTCCTGTTTCATTTCCCATCAGTGGCAACCGAATTATGCCGGTTTTTAATATATCCGGAAGTATGGATCCCAAAATTTTGGAGAAAATTGGAAGCAATGAAGAGCTCCCTCTTAGCGGCCCAGATATCGAAGCCCATTCTTTCCTCTGGTCTTCCTTGACAACTATGTGCGAAATGCTGGGCCTGCAAACAGATTACACGGAAAACCCCAATATTCCCCTTTGGAACCTGATGACTTTTACTAGCCCGCAATCTTCCCAAGCTTCAGAATACAAATTCATGATGGTAAAGGAAATGGCACATGTTTACCCAAATGGAGGCAACAACCCAAGAGGAGTCGTGGCAGTCGATATCCTTTGGCCCTGGTTTTTGGGACATCAATTAAACTAGCCTTATCTTCATGGGCCCAAGCGCTAAAGACGCCCATGACTAATTACCTGGATCTCTTTCAAAGCATCAGTCATTACGGACAACATTTTCTGGTTCCCGGCCTGATTGCTTACATATTTTTCCGGGATCAGTGGAAAAAAGCCTGGCTCATCATGTTGGCCACGATGTTGGTAGATCTGGATCATTTCCTGGCAGAACCCGTATTTTCCCCGGACCGATGTAGTATCGGCTTTCATCCCTTGCATACTGAATGGGCTATTGGCTTATATCTCATCCTCTTTTTCTTTCCCAAAAGCAGAATTCTAGCCCTGGGCCTTTTATACCATATGTTGACCGATTACCAGGATTGTCTCTGGATGTGGTATATTAATCCTTAGAAACTTAAGAAGATTCCATGACTACTATCCTTAAAAAAATTGGAATAGCCCTATTGATTTTACTCGTTTTAGCTGGCCTGGGCTATTGGCTTGGCAAAGATGCTTTCTTCCAGTATATGGGCAAAAAATTCTTCAAAGACATTGAAGACAAAGCCCTGGCAGAAGCCTTTAGAGGAGTGGAGACCTCCACGGGAAAGGAAATAGGTATGTTCCCTATCCAATCTACAGGAGTAAGTACAGCGCCTATTAAACAGGCAGCAGAAGCCTTACTCAATAGCCTGGGTGATGAGATGCGAGAAGAAATTCAGTTTGAGATTGACGATATAGAGTGGAGAATGTGGTCCAATGTCGACAATGGCATTTATGAAAGACAGGGAGTAAGTTTAAAAGACATGGATGCGGATCAGAAATCGGCAGCTTTCAAACTCATGCAGGAATCTTTGAGTGCCAAAGGCTTGCAATTGAGCAAGGATATCATGAAAACAGATCAGACCTTGCGCGAGCTAAACAACAATGAGGATTTCTTCGATGAAGAATTGTATTTCTTCACCTTTATGGGGACTCCTTCAGAAACAGAGCCCTGGGGCTGGCAATTGGATGGACACCACCTCATCATCAATTATTTCATTCTTGGCGATCAGGTCGTTATGACTCCCACCTTTATGGGCGGAGAACCTATTATCACCACCACAGGAAAATACAAGGGCAATACCCTCTTTCAGGATGAGCAAAATATTGGCCTGGCATTTATGCAATCCCTTCCTCCCGAACTTCAAAAAGAAGCTACTATTTCCCCAGAAAAAACACGTAATAATAATCAGGGAGAATTTGCCAAAGACAATATCACCCTGGATTATGAAGGACTGAAAGCATCTAAACTATCTGATGAGCATAAATCAGCTTTACTCAACCTTGCCTTCCAATACATTAGCAATATGCGAGCAGGTCATAATCGGGTAAAAATGGAAGAAATAGAAGCGCATTGGGATCAAACCTGGTTCGCTTGGGTAGGAGCTACAGATGAGGAAGCAGTTTTTTATTATAGAATTCATAGCCCGGTGGTCCTGATTGAATTTGATCACCAAAGAGCTGTTGGAGCTCCGACGGACAAAAAAGGGCCTACACGAAACCACATTCATACCGTTGTTCGAACCCCCAATGGAAATGATTATGGGAAGGATTTGTTAAGGCAGCATTTAGAGGATCATCATCATTAGTCACTCGAACCTGTACAGACCTTATAAGATTCCAGCATAGGATAATCGCGATAAAAGAGATCGATAGGCTGCTTTAAAAAGTTAAGGCTACTTCGCCAGGCCCTTGGGCTATTCAGTTCTCCTTTTAAGACTATAACCTGGATTTCTTCAATTATCCTGTTGAGCCCTTTCAAAGACATATAAATCCGAGCGATGGCGACAGCTTTTTCATGCGCTACATTGCCCAGCCTCCCACTGCTTTCAGCTATATCATAGGCAAATGTATAAATGCCGGGAGGATTAATGCTTTGGTATTCCTTTAATTCATGGAATTTCTCGAATTCTCCGATGCTTTCGATACTATCAAGTAGAAAAAGCATTCGATTGTAATATTTCCTATAGTATTGAAGCTCCTCATGGTTTTTGTTCAACTCCTTACAAATAAGATTCAGAGATTTTGAAGCAGCATCACGCTCACTTGACTCCTTGCTCCAATCCGAGGCCAGGTTACCCAGGTAAATGGCCAGCAAGATAGAGACAAATTCCACTAGTAGAATTCCTATGGAAATACCCTTAAATAGTTTTCTGGATCGTCTGTGTAACATAGTTCGTATCAATAGAAATTTAATCTACAATTATATCGGAGAAAAACTTTAAAACAAATAGCTTACAACCTGCAAGCAAAAAGACGATCTTTAGCATGAAATACTAGCTTTTCTAGCTTTGTTTTGTTCAGTTAATGCTTGCATCCCAGATTTCATGAAGTTTAAAGACCATTTTTCCCGGCATGCATCGATTTACCAAAAGTTCCGACCAAACTACCCGGACGAGCTTTTTAGCTACCTGGCTGGACTTTGCGAAAAGAAGGAACTCGCCTGGGATTGCGGAACGGGAAATGGCCAGGCTGCACAGGGACTATCTGCTCATTTCCATAAGGTCATAGCTACAGATCCCAGCCAATCCCAAATTGAACAGGCAAGAGCACATCCTCAGATCACCTACAGATTGGCAAGCGCAGAGGAAAGTGATTTATTAGATCAATCCATTGATCTACTTTGCATTGCACAAGCTTTACATTGGTTTGATTTTGAGCGCTTTTATCCGGAAGCAGAAAGAATTCTGAAAAAAGGAGGATTGATCGCTGCCTGGAGCTATGGACTTCCTGGCATAAGTGAAGAATTGGACAGCCTGATTCAGAACTTCCATGACGAAATCCTTAAAGGTTTCTGGAAGGAGGAAAATGAGTTCGTAAACCGTTCTTACACAACGATTCCTTTCCCTTTTCCCGAAATTCCTTCTCCTAATTTCAGCATGGAAAAAGAGGGGAATTTTGAAGACCTATTGGGCTTGCTGGAATCCTTTTCAGCGGTGCAAAGATACAAAGAAGTCAGGGGCAGAAATCCTTTACTTAAAATCCGTACAGAATTATTGCATGCATGGGGAGCTTCAGAGAAAAAACGAAGCTTCCGCTGGCAGATTCCTTTACTCATCGGCATCAATCTTTAAGCCACCTACACAGAAAAAAAATACCTGTCAATTTTTCGGTTGCAGCAGGCCTTTTCCCCTTGCTATCTTCGTAAAAAATCAGGAATCCCATGCATATTTCGGAACAGAAGCAAATTGATAGCTATTACGAAGCCTTGGTGAACCGGGACAGTACCTTTGTAGGCATTTTCTATGTCGGGGTAAAAACCACTTCCGTTTTTTGTATTGCTACCTGTCGGGCAAGAAAACCAAAAAAAGAGAATGTCATTTTCTACTCAGAAGTAAAAGATGCCCTCGACAATGGATTTCGTCCCTGCAAAATCTGTCATCCGACGGAAAATGCCCTTCCTATGCCAACGGATATACAGACAGCCATCCGTATGGTAAAAGACAATCCCAAAGAGAAGATTTCTGATCAGCAACTCAGAGATGCAGGCATAAGTCCAGAGAAATTGAGAAGATGGTTCAAGGGGAATTATGGAATTACTTTCCAGAATTACCAGCGCATGTACCGCATCAATGAGGCATTTCTGGAACTAAAGAGTGGAAAGAATGCCACTCACACAGCTTTCGATTCAGGTTATGAATCCCTAAGTGGATTTAGTTATACCTATAAGAAATTGATGGGTAAAGCTCCGAGCAAAACTGCTAGCGGGCAAAGAATTCTGATTAGCAGAATAGAAAGTCCTCTAGGCCCTATGTTTGTCTGTGCGACCGAAAAGGGAGTCTGCCTACTCGAATTTGTAGACCGCAAAATGCTGGAAACAGAATTCAAGGATTTACAAAGGCTGCTGCAGGCACGGATTATTCATGGGGAAAATGAACACATCAAAGAGGCTCGAAAACAAATCGAGCAATATTTCGCTGGCCAGAGAACAAGCTTCAACTTTCCCCTCGATAGTCCGGGTACAGATTTCCAGCAATCGGTTTGGAAGAACCTCATCAAATTGCCCTATGGCCAGACCTCTTCTTATCAGGAATTGGCCGCAAGAATGGGTCGCCCTAATTCGACCCGGGCAGTAGCTTCCGCAAATGGAAACAACCGAATAGCCATCGTTATACCTTGTCACAGAATCATTGGCAAGGATGGTAAACTCAGGGGATATGGAGGAGGATTGGCCCGGAAACAATGGCTGCTGGATCACGAGCAAAAACACTCTTCTTAATTCAGGTCTTTCAGATGCGCTGAGAAAAAGGTGTTGACTTATTGGGGAAATGAGTTTGTCATTAATGTACTCAAGTGGGTAGGTCCTGCCGAGCCCATTGGGAAAAGGTGCAGCTTGTGTGAATAGCTTTGGGTTCTGCGATTTTTGGCTTCAGCTTTTTCTAAAGAAGGTAGGAAAACATCCCAAACCATCTCAAACCATCTCAAATCTTAATCAAGGAAGCCAAAGAGAAAAAGCCTCGCAGACTTCTTCCCAGCTAATTTCCTTCGCTCCTTTATGAGGCAAATTGAAAAAGTAAGCCTCATGATCTTCCCATTGTTTATTAGCATTTAGTCTGCTACTATTTTTTCGGTGGAAAGTAAACGCTTCTTTTTTATCTGGATGCTGGACATGCAATACTCCTCTTTTCTTGCTAAAAAAAAAGCTCTTAGTTTCCAGGCCTTTTTCTTCGATGAGCTGTACCAGGACTTTGTGTTCGCTTTTCTTAAATCGCATGTCTACCTATCTTCTGTTTTAAACTATAACGAGCAAAACTCATCGCTAATCTGTTTCGGAAGAACTATTTCAATATTTCTAAAAACAGGGCATATTTCTTTTTTTTGAACGACTCCGACAACCTCACAAGATTTTCCCGCGTTACTTTTGGCGAAAGATCATCCTATCTTTCCTCGAAAGCCATCTAACCTTAACACATGTCGTCTGTCAAACACGCTCCCCAATTACTCCTACTTCTACTATTCATTTCTCCCCTAATTTTCATTTCCTGTGAAGGTGAAGTTCCCGAACCAATTGACTTTGGTCCGGTAAGCGAAATTATTGTCATGGACAATGGAAATGTAGGTGACGCCTCCGATATAGAAGTCAATTTCAATAAACAGCTGGATCTACAAAATATAGCTGAATACAGACTCTTCGCACTCAAATCAAATAGAGTAGCAAATTTTGGCCTGGAAATCGCCGGTGCTATGGCATCTGAAAGATATACACTCATTCAAACGGATGAAACCTATCCCGTAAAAGGCAAAGAACTTACTGCCCAAAGCAAAGATGTTGATGGGGATATCATCAATGCAAACGAAAGTTACCGATTTGCTATCCTGACGGTTGCGGAGGATAGCCGTATCTCTGAGAACACCCTGGCTATAAGTGAACAGGATTTTCAATTGACTGTCAATAATCTATTGATCGATCATACCCGTGAGCAGGAAATAGGTGCTGGAAGTTTACTCATGGGGCCGAGTGGACAGTTATGGATGGGAGATTATAATATACAACGTCATGTATCCGAAAATTCGGACACTACTTATCGTTTGTATCGTATCACAGACGATGGCAGTTTTATAGAAGAAAGCACAGAATATCAGGTATTAGCTGGAAATGCCTTCGACTCAGAATACAATCTCTACCAGTCCGACATCCTCAATGCCCGTATCCTAAGAAGAAGTCCAGCAGGTGTTTTCGATACCCTCATAGCCAATGATTATCCCCTTTTTCAACCCGACGGTATTTATGTAGATCCTAATAAAAACATATTCGTCGCAGACCAGGAAGCTGGAAATGTGGTTAAGATTGATTCGGATGGAGTTAGCAGTCAATTCGCCTTCGTGGGGAAAAGCCCAAGAGGAATCACGGCCGATACAGAAGGGAATCTCTATGTCAGTCACAACCATGAAAATGGAGAAATATCCAAAGTTAGCGCAGATGGTACAGTGTCTATATTAGCGACTATTCCTGTATCCAGACCGGAAGGATATGTCCTTCCTTATAAAATGTGGATGGGCTATATCATCTTTCATGAAGGTTTTCTCTACGTGGCTGGCATGAGCAGTGATCGTATATACAAAGTCAGTTTAACTGGAGAGGTAGAAGTCTTTGCGGGTTCTGGAAATCGGGGGATTCCCAGAGGTGGTGTACGTACAGCCAATCTGAATAGACCTCTCGGACTTGCATTTAGCGCGGATAGCAAGAAACTCTACATTAGCGGGTGCACGGATGTTACTCCCTCTCACACCCAATACACTACCCCCGGAATTATTTGGGAGATAGATATAGTAGAGTAAATTGCCCTATGGCAATTTCCCTTTCCCTGCAAGGGTAGCTTCTTGAAGAACTTCAAAAAATGTCCGCAGGAATCAAGGCTGTAATTGAAAAAATGAAAGAATAAGCCCCTTTCATCTGGTATTTCCAGTTCGATCTTCCTTAACTTCAAGGCCCAACATTCGATTCCTGAAGATTATGGAAAAACTCAAAGTAATTGCTTTTGATGCAGATGATACCCTTTGGATCAATGAGCCTTTATTCCAGGCAACTGAAAAGAAATTCGCTGAATTGCTGGAAGATTTTCTGCCTCAACACACAGTTTCCCGTGAACTGCTCAAAATTGAAATTGCCAACCTTCCCAGATATGGCTATGGTGTAAAATCTTTTATGCTTTCCATGGTTGAAACAGCCATTGATATTTCTCAGGGAAAGATAGGAATGGAAGTGATCTCCCGAATTCTTGATATTGGCAAAGAGTTGCTGGATGCTCCCGTTGAGGTCATTGATGGGGTTCCGGAAGTATTGGAGAAATTGAGGGGGAAATATCGCATCATCATGGCAACCAAAGGAGATCTGCTGGACCAGGAACGGAAGTTGGAAAAGTCAGGCCTGGCTCATTTTTTCCACCACACAGAAATTGTTTCGGAAAAACATGAAGCAGAATACAGCCGCATCATTAAACACCTTGACATCAATCCCGAAAATTTCCTCATGATTGGCAATTCCTTGAAATCCGATATCATTCCTATCCTGAACATCGGCGGACATGGTTTCCATGTACCTTACCACACCACCTGGGAACATGAAAAAGTAGAGGTAAAAATCGATCACCCTCATTTCCGTCAAATGGAAAATATTCAAGAGGTCCTTCAGCACATCCCCCAATAAAACTGAAAGGGAGGATTTTTGGGAAAATTCAGTATTCGGAATTTTTCATTTCCCGCAAAAATAACTGAATAAAGCCTACTTCGCTTGCGAATTTGCTTCGACTGTAATATCTTGTATATCAGCGATTACATGATATAAAGATGAAGTATTTAACCTTGCTTCTTCTTGCTCTATTCTTCCTTATTTCTTGTCAAAATTCTCCGACAGAATCTCAGGCACAGACCTCCTCGGCTTTAGCTAAAAGTAATCAGCCTCCAGCCTTTAAGCTAGAGGATGAGCTCCTTGGTTATTATGTAAAAACGGCACATGATGGTGCCTGGCTTCTATTTATGGAAGAAGGAGAAAAAGGATTGAAAGGATCTTTGACGCAGTATCAGGGAATGCTTCCACCCGCAGAGTTTTTGGATGGACCGGATGCTGAAGCAGATATTCAGGAAAAACACCTTATCGAATTCCTTTCAACTGATAAAAATTCAGGGGCTTTCCAATCCAATGTCGGTAGTGGCAGAATCAATGCAAATAAAATCATGTTTGACAGCATTATTGACCTTGATGCCCCCCTGGTCCTGGTTCGAGAAGCAACTTATCCCAGGCCTGAATAAATCGAATTCTCCTTGATTTTTTCAAGAGAGCATTTATCTTTGCAGCCATCTTTCACACAAAATGTTAACCATGAACACAATTATTCGAATTTCGATTTCCCTTATCCTATTCTTCCAAGTGTATTTTCCTCTTAGCGCCCAGGATGCAAAAGAGCCCTTTGAAGGAAAAATTAACTATTCTCTAAAATTTGTAGACAAAACCGGAGAACTCAATGAAGCTATGGTAAAGCTTTTTATTGGGGATGAACAACTTTACACCGTAAAAAGGGAGAAGTACAAAAATGACATGAACGGCAAGTTCAAATTTCGCCAGGCCTACCTGGGAAATGATACCATGTATACTCAGTATCTGGGTAATAAATTTGTCTTATGGACTTTATCTTCTGAACAGGAGGATAGCCTGCTTTCTTATGAAATCATAGAAAATGCCGAGGAGATAAATGGCATTAGCTGTCATTTACTTCAACTCAAAACTAGAAATGGTAGCATTGATTATTACTACCATCCTGACTATCGCCTGGATTCGGAAGACTACAAAGTCCATGAAAGTGGTTTTTGGAGTTTTTTTGTAGAGAAAACCGGATGTCTGCCCTTAAAAAGTGTTGTAGATACAGAAGAAGAATTTACTGAACTTATTTTCAAGGAGATCATGCCGATGAAAATTGAAGACTCAGAATTTGCTGTTCCGGTAGGTCCAAGAAAAAAAGCTTCAGAAGAGTAATTTCCCAGCACGGAACCCCATTTGATGCTGATTTTCACTTATCTTTCCGTTTCATTTAAACTGAAAGATGGAAAGATATAGCTTCAATTCTGAGTATAGCATTTCACGCATTATCAAGGGCGGTTGGCACCTGGCTGGCGGTCACGGGAATATTGATCCTGAAAAGGCAATAGAAGATATGCATGCCTTTGTTCAAGCAGGGATCACCACCTTTGATTGTGCGGACATCTATACAGGAGTTGAAGAGCTTATTGGAGCATTCAAAAAAAAACACAAAGCTGCTTTTCAGTCCAAAGAACTTCCTTCTATACAAATCCATACCAAATACGTTCCGGATTACGATAAACTCTGGAAACTCAAAAAGGAGGATACCGAAGCTATTATAGATCGCTCCCTGCTGCGGCTGGGAGTAGAACGCCTGGACCTGGTACAATTCGCCTGGTGGACCTATGAGGCACCTGGCTATGTAGAAACAGCCTTACATCTCAAAGCTCTTCAGAAGGCCGGAAAAATTCGCTACATAGGTTTGACAAATTTTGATGGAAAGCGCGTACAGGAAATTCTGGATGCAGGTGTTTCTGTCCTGAGCAATCAATTGCAATATTCGGTTTTTGATCATCGCCCGGAATGGGATATGGAAGCTATTAGAAAATCCCATAACATTCCCTATTTATGTTATGGTTCACTTGCAGGAGGTTTTTTGAGTGATCGCTATCTGGGAGCCCCTGATCCTAAAGGTCCTATGGAAAACAGATCCCTGACAAAATATCGCCTCATCATAGAGGAATTTGGCAGTTATGAGTATTTCCAGCAAACCCTCAAGTGTTTAAGAGAAATTGCCGATAAGTATGAGGTGGATATCGCAGCTGTTGCAGGAAAATACATATTGCAAAAAGAAGGAGTCGCAGCCCTGATAGTAGGCGCACGCAATCGTAACCATTTACACAAATACGAACAATTCTCTGGTTTCGAGCTTGATAGGACTGATTTGGCCAAAATTGAAAAAATGGTCCAGGCTTCTCAGGGTCCCAAAGGTCCTGTATATGAATTGGAAAGAGATAAAGAGGGAAAACATGGCAGGATCATGAAATACAACCTAAACGAGGAATAAGATGCAGGACACTACTACTAGGCAAACAGCTAAACTGGAATTTTATGGTGGAGCCATTGCTGCCTTGATTCCTTTTATAGTTTTTGTAAGTGGGGTAATCGCGATTGCCCTATCAGGAGCACCAGATGAAAAGGGATTTTGGCCCATACTTATCCTGGCTCTGGGGATCGGTTTATTATTGGCTAAAGATAAATCCCTATTCTCGCAAAAAGTTCTTGAGGGGATGTCAGATAAAATGGTGATGATTATGATCACTGCCTGGATGCTGGCTTCTATTATAGGAGTACTCATGTCTCTCACGGGCTTTGTTGAGGCCCTGATATGGATGGCTAAAGGATTTCAATTAGGAGGAATAGGTTTTGTAGTGGCCAGTTTTATCATCTGCTGCATTGTGTCTCTTTCTACCGGATCAAGCTTTGCAACTATCCTCATTTGTGGACCTCTTTTATATCCTTCCGGAGGTCTATTGGGCGCTCACTTACCCAGCCTCGCCGGGGCCATCTTAGCTGGAGCTACATTCGGAGACTTCATCGCTCCCATTTCAGATACTACCATTGCCAGTAGTTTGAGTCAGGAGGCGGAAATTGGAAAGGTGGTTAAAAGCCGAATCAAATATATGATTCCTGTATTTATACTTGCCTTAATTGCGTTCTATATTTCAGCAAATTTAGGCGCTAGTCCCAATAATGGTCTAAACACAGAGCTTAGCGGTAGCCCTGAAGCACTTCCGATGTTATTGGTCCCCGCCTTGATCATTTACCTCTTCCTAAAAGGAAAGCATTTGCTTGAAGGATTATTAATGGGACTCTTGTTTGCCGTCGTATTGGCCCTCCTGTTGGGCTTGCTCAAGCCGGATCAGGTATTTAGCCTGGACTTGGAAAACTTTGGAGCCAAAAGTTTTGTTATCGACGGAATCAATCGGGCCGTAGGAATCAGTTTCTTTACGATTTTGTTGATGGGTTTGGTGGGGAGTCTTAAAGCCAGTGGACTCCTGGATAATCTGGTCCGTTTTGCCTCCTCAAAAAGTAATAGTGCAGCTGCAGGTGAAAGATGGATTGCTGCCACCTCTACAGCTGCCGTGCTCCTGACCACCCATAGCATAGTTGCCATTCTGATGCTGGCAGAGTTTAGCAAGGAAAGTGGAGAGAAATTGGGAATAAGTGCTGTCAGAAGGTCAAATATCCTCAGCATGGTTGTTTGTGTTTTTCCTTTCCTCCTCCCCTATTTTATCCCGGTTATCCTTATGGCAAATACCAGCAATAGTGGACAGGATTTTGGTATCCCAGCGGTCAATGCACTAGAAACAGGTTTGCATAATTTTCTCGCATGGGCTTTACTATTTTTGGTCCTGATCCTGGTCCTATTTGGCTGGGGGAGAAAAAAAGATGAACTTCTTTCCAAATAAAAAAACATGGAGCTAAGGCCCGATCAGTTTGAATTATACGATCTCAAAGTATCTGTAGAAAGTATTTCCGGAAATTGTACCTGTAAGATGTCTGTGGGAGATTGTTTTTATATGAAAGGAGGGAAAATATCTCTCCCCAATAACAAAGATTTTTGTCTTTATGCCCTTCAGGCAAGCATTCCCCTATTACCTGCCAAACAGCGGAAAAATCATCCGGCAGATTGGATGGAAACAGATGCACGAATCATTTGCCCTGATCCAGCCTGCAAACTGATCATGAGGATAGACAGAGCAGATAGTCGGGTGTGGGATCATGATGAAGTGAGCCCAATTAAATGGGAAGAAATACAGGACAAAGAATAAAGAACCTATTCGTGGAAATAGACCACATTTTTATATTCTCCAGAAATAAAGGAGAAGAAGCCAATGAGTTAGTGGAAATGGGCTTTGTAGAAGGGAGTAGTCGCACCCATCCGGGTCAAGGCACACGCAATCGCAAATTTTATTTTGAGAACTTTTTCCTGGAGATTTTATGGGTGGTAAATGAATGGGAAATACAAGATGCCCGAACCCGAAACACCCGGCTTTGGGAGCGATCACAATTTGAAAAAAATGCGCATTCTCCTTTGGGGGTCTGTCTGTTAAATACTCGCAAAAGTGATTCACTTTTTAGCCAAGCTCTCCCCTATCAGCCTATTTATTTTCCGGGGGGCATGCCCATAGATTTTCTCCCTCATATTGGAAGCGAATATTTGCCCTGGACTTTTCGTTTACCCTTCAAAGGAAAACTGAAAAAGGTCGATGAACCGCGGAATCATACAAACGGAATCGTAAGCTTAACGGAAGCCAGCTTTGGAATTCCTGAAGTTGGATTGAATACTCCTTTTGTTTCAGCCTTTGAGTACGAGGATCAGCTCTCCTTTTACTCTTCCCAAAAAATCGACTTGCGTTTGGTTTTTGATCAAAACAGACAAAAGAAACAAATGGTCTTTAAGAGTCTCCCATTGATAATTCATTATTGATATTAATCCTATAGAGATTTATGAATAAAAGCCCAGACTACCTTCGTGAAGTAATTCAGGGGATAACGACAAACGATCCGCTTCATATAAATCTTCAATATGGTTTTGGGGAGAACCCCAATCAATTATTTAAAGAATTTCCGGTAGAGCAATTGGGCGACCTTAGTAAACTTCGATCAATTACCCTCAAAAACCATGATATTCGAAAACTTCCTTCCTCATTTGGAAGGCTGGTAAAATTGCTTTACCTGGATCTTTCGAATATGCCTCTGGAGTCTTTAGCTGAAAATATTGGGGATTTACAGGCCTTGAAGAGTTTACAAGCCTCTAATCTTTCTGAGCCTGACATGGAAGAATATTTTTCCAAAATATTTGAAGGTTCTACACATCCGAGCAAATTTGACAGCATTGCCGGCTTGACAGAACTGCCGAAAAGTTTCGCTCAATTGAAAGGCCTGGAATCTCTGAAACTGGATGGAAATCGCTTCCAAATTTTCCCCAAAGAAATCCTGGAACTGACAAATCTGACCTACCTGGATTTGAGCATGAATGCGATTCAAGAAATACCCGAAGAGATTGCTCAACTTGATCAGCTCAGCTATTTAAAACTGAGTAGAAACAATTTTCGGCACCTGCCCGAAGGAATTTCTAGCCTGAAAAAGCTCAAAAGGCTGCGTCTGGATGGCTTGATTCTGGAAGATCTTCCGGCAGGAATTGGCGGTTTGGAAAGCCTGGAAATGCTGGAAATATGTATGGGTGAACTACATGCCTTCCCTCCAGAGATTCAAAAACTTAAGAATCTACAGGATTTCTATTTAGGAGGGACGAAGATTGATGAAACGGATGTAAACGCTTTACGGGTATTTCTGCCTCATTGCAGATTACATACGGATTTTGATTTAGATATAGATTTAGATTAATCAACGACTGCGCGCAACTCTCAATCCGAATTTCAGATCCTCAATCGCTCTTTCCCAGGCACTTACACTAACGGCATCCATATGCAAAGAAGCAGCTTCTTCTGTAGCGGCTCGAATTTGGGCTGCCCAGGCATCCAATTTGGCATCTGTATTGGCTTCGGAAAGAGGCCCATTTTTAAACTGAACCAATAAATCCTCATATTCTTGTTCAAAGCTCGCCCAGGCTGCCGTTACTTTATCGCAGGCAGCTGATCTTTGGGTAATATTAAAGTTACCAAAGGGAAAAGGTTGACAGTCGTTTCGCGTTTCTCCCCAAGCATCTGCAATCGGAGTTACTGGATTGCGATTTGTAACAATATTCTCAAAGGTATTGTCCATATCCCAGGGAACGAGATGGAGTTTTTGCTTATCGGGCTCCTCATACCAAAAATAATTGTGATTGCTACAGCCGCCACCGCAATACCAGTGAAAGGCCCCATCATCAACTCTGATGGTTCGATCTACCACGGCATAGGCAATGATTTCGGGTACAAACATCCATTTTCGTATGACTGCCTGACGAGTGGAAGAATCCGCAGCTGCAATTTCTTCTGCAAAGCTTCGAATAATTGCTGCAGAAGGATTTTCATCTTCATTTGTTTTCAGACTGGCCAGGTAATCGGATTCATTATAGGGAAGCCCATTGGCTCTCAGCGGCCAGATTTCTTTATATAGATTCCCTTTTCCTTCCTCATAGTTATAGCGGGTAAAGCGCCCATCGATTTGCTCAGTCAAGGCAAAGAGTCCCACATAAGTACCATTTATGATCAAGCGAGCATGTACGGATCTTGGCGCCGAAACCCCCATCTCCTGAAAAAGGCTATATGCAAGTCGCTCTCGCATTTTGGAATCATCCAGGTTTTGAGAGTGAAATTGCAACTTCTTTAATCCGTAAAATTTATAGTCTGCCCCTTGCCAATTGATCTTCACCTTCATCGAAAGTTTGGTGCAGGTTTTATAACCGGAAGGATTCGCCCAATCAGTTCCCGAAACACAGCCAACAAATGCGCCCACAGAACCTTTATACCGAATTCCAACTGGACTAATAACTTCCCCATCGAATGTAAGACTCCCTTCCACATATTCTTCCGCAGTGGGATTCGCATCAATTTTTGACAAAGAAGAGGCCGGAAGGGTCAATTCAAAGGTATGTAGCTGATTCTGATCAAATATGATATCGGAATCAGCATTCATAAACTTTTCATCACCTGTTGGGCTAAGTTGAGGTACTTGATATTCTTCTACCGGAGGAGGAGGATTGACAGGATCTAGCGCTTCTTCACAGGCAAAAAAACTGCTAATCATGCAAAGGCTAAAAAATATGAGAGTATAACGAGACAACATGGGACAATTTTACGATATTTCCTCTTCTCAAATTACGGCCTCAAGCAGTTAGATAAAAGAGAAAGTATTTAGCACTATAAAAACCATGGAATTTAGAAAAATCAAGTATCATGATTATCTCGAAAATGTACCCAAAACGGGAAAACACATACTCATTCAGGAGAATCAGGATCAACTTTTATTTTACCAGGCTTATAATCACAAGATAGCCGATTGGGCCCTGGAACATCAAGAATTAGGTGGCAATGCTTTTAGTTACAATCGGATGTCCTGGATTAAACCCAATTTTTTATGGATGATGTTTAGGTGTGGGTGGGCGCACAAAGAAAATCAGGAATGCGTCCTTGGGATATGGATAAAAAAGCATGATTTCGAACACATCCTACAGGAGGCTGTTTACAGTTCTTTTCAATCAGATATCTATGGTTCAGTAGACAAATGGAAAACAGCTCTGGCCCTGCATGAAGTACGCCTTCAATGGGATCCGGATCATGATATTTATGGAAATAAAGTTGAAAGAAGAGCCATACAATTGGGCTTAAAAGGAAAAATACTAAAAGCCTTTGGTACGGAGATGATAGAAAAAATAGTGGATATGACGCCTTTTGTGAAAGAGCAAAAGGAAATAATAAAGCATAAAAAGCTAGATGAATTGCAAATCCCCGATGAAGGGACATTTTTGTCAAAAAATCCTATTATCAATCAAAAACTGGGACTTTCCTAAGCCACATTCATTTATTCTGGTATGAAACTTTTTAGAAAAGTGAGAAAAGATACATTTAGGAAGAAAAATATAGGAGGCTATTTTCTGTATGCCTCAGGTGAGATAACACTTGTGATCATCGGTATACTTTTGGGGCTTTCTCTAAACAAATGCAATGAAGAGCGGAAACAGGAGAACACTCTGGAAAGCGACCTTAGTCTTATTTTAACAGAACTGGAATCAGATACCCTTGAGGCCCGCAAAATCATTAACTATCACCTGGCCATAAAGGATACGCTACAAAAGATAATCGATGGTACAGTCAGCAAAGAGGAGTTGGCGGGCTGTGATAGATGCCTCACAGTTTTGAGTTCCATCCAACCCTTTGCCATGGACACCCGAGGCTATAATTTACTCAGAAAATACAGCGAAAGCAGCGTGGTTCAGGAAGATACTTTATTGAATAAAATCATGGACTTCTATGCAGGAAATATTGAATCTCAGAAAATTGCTTTTGACTTATTGAGTAATAATCTGGAAAGAAATCTCATTGATTGGCAAGACAATTATCCCTGGTTTCATGAGGTTTTTGGCAAGAATGACTGGCATAATGAAGCATATTTTGCCTACCTTATGGAAGATAAAATCCTTAAGAATAAGATGACCTACCAATCTATTTTGAACTATCAGAACTATGTTCCTCTTCTGGAGTTTTTCATCAAAAATGCCAAGGAGTTAGGCAAGGAAATCAACACGAGACTTAAAGATAAATAGCACATCATGAAAAGCTGGTTTGAATACGAATATGGATACCTGAACGTCGACGCGGAGAATATGTATTTCACTAATACGGGAAACGGTAGTGAGTTGAGAACCCTCAAAGAAATGCCATTCGGCAAAAAAGTAGGCAAGAAAAAACATCCTTTCCTTTTTTTGGGATCTATGGTTTTCCCCTTTTGTTTCTTCTTGTTCGATATGGGATTAACAGGCCAAAGCATTACTGTTATGGCTTGTTTCCTGCTAGTTTTTTATTTCGTCTATAATTACCTCAAGAAAGATATGGGAATCAGCATGTGGATTCCGCTAGAACGAATTGAATTAATTGAAATCAAGACCAATTTTGCGAGAATTTCATACAGAGATCCCCAGGAGCAAGTTCAAAGTGTACCTTTAGATAAGATAGGGAAAGATGGTATTGAAATATTAACACGATTAAAATCTCATTCTTCTCAAAGAGAATGACAGAAATAAAAAATAACTCAAGCTACTGAAAACAAGCCTAAACATGATTCCCACACCTTTTGAAAATATAGCTATCTCTTTATCAGGGGGAGGTTATCGAGCAAGTTGCTTCCACCTTGGAAGTCTTTCCTATCTCAAAGAAAGAGAGTATAAAAACTCCAACCTATTGCAAAAAGTAAGCATCTTATCTACTATATCCGGAGGCACCATAACGGGAGCTATGTACGCCCTTTCGGCAGCAAAAGGAGAAAGTTTTGAAAGCTTCTTTGGAAAACTACATGGTTTATTGGAGAAAGATGAATTAGCCGAATTGGCACTGAAGAAATTAAATAGATCAAAATCCTGGCAAAACGGACAAAAAACAAGAGACTTAATCAATGCATTTGCCGAAGTTTACCATGAGCACTTTTTCGAAGAAGCTACTTTCGAACAATTAAACAATAATAAAAATAGTCATCTGCAGGATTGCATCTTTGGATCATCAGAGTTCACAACGGGCAATCAATTTCGCTTACAGGAAGAGCTAGGTGAAGGGAGATTTGGCAATGCCTTTTTATCTCTTCCTATGGAGGTCGCCAAGAACATTCGATTGGCTGATGCTGTAGCGGCTTCCAGCTGCTTTCCCGGTGGTTTTGAGCCGATGATTATGCCCCGGGATTTTTCATCCGGACCTGATAGTGAGTTGAGTAAGTCTTGGAGTTCAAAAATTCATGATGAACTGGAGTATCCTACTACAGCCATTATGGATGGAGGTATTATTGACAATCAAGGGATCGAAGGAGTGAAATTGGCGGAAGACAGATACAGTAGAAAAAATAAAGGAAAGGCATTTATAGGAACATTCATCGTCTCGGATGTTTCGGAGAAAAAGATGAAACCCTACAAAGTTCCTGAACTCCATCTCAATAAATTTAAGGATCTCATAAACCTTCGAAATGTCAACTTTTTATTTGCCTTCTTACTTATTTCTATCACCTTCTCTTTCATCTTTTTTAGTCCTCCTCGCTGGTTAACAATATTGCTATCCAGTTTGCTCCCTCTTAGTCTGGGTTGGTTTGCCTTATTCTTTTTCTTACGAACGAAATTCAGGGGATTGATGGCACGAAGTTTTGGGGACGCAGATGCAATGGGAATGCGTAAAGACTTAAAAGTCCTCATGAAAACGCCCATTTATGTACTCATTTATTTATTAGAATTGAGGGCTACAAGTTCCTTAAAAATGGTCACAGATGTGTTTATGAGACGCATCAGACAATTACAATTGAGCAGTTTGTTCGATAGAGACTCGGACTGGTTTTACAGAGTTTGCCCCAACTACATTTATACCCTTTTTGAGAAAAAAGATATCGCACTTTCCTTGCAAATAAATGAAATCGTCCACGAAGCCAATCAAATGCCAACTTCCTTGTGGTTCTCCCAAAAAGAAAAGGAAAATAGAGTGCTGGATAAACTCATCGCATGTGGGCAACTTAGTATGTGTTTTAACCTCTTCACTTATATTGAAAATCTGAAAAAAAATCTCAAATATAAGGTTTGGAAAGAGCTTCCTGAAGAAGAGAAAATTGAGCTCGAAAAACTGGAACTAAACATGAAGGAAGATTGGGAACGTTTCCAGAAAAACCCCTATTGGCTTATTGAAAAATTAAAAAGTAGCTAAGGCCCTCTATGGTGGAAATTTTCGATTAAGGCAAACTGTTTGGCTAACAATGGCGTATCCCTATAGTTGTCCTTATAACATACTCCTTTTGCATGGAATCTTCTTTTATTTCCCGCCTATACAAATCTCACCAGCAATGTCCTCAATGTCCCAGCCCACAAAAGCTCGCTGACTTTTTTGACAATGTACTTGGGGCTCTTTTTCCCAATACCTCCTCTCGTATTTTTGAAAGTCAGGAAGAATTGGAATTTTTCCTGATCAATTTGAAAGAGGAGTTGTATGAGATTCTTTTTATGTATCCGAATCGGGAAAACATCCATACAGAAAATAAGGCAGAAGCATTCTTCCATAAACTTCCTGCTATTTATGAAAGTCTGTTGGAGGATAAGAAAGCAATGTTTGAAGGAGATCCAGCAGCAAAAAGTGAGAGTGAGGTTGTTAAATCTTATCCCGGATTTTATGCGATTGCGGCTTATCGAATCGCGCATGAATTGCATGAAATGGGCATAAAACTCATACCCCGGATGATCACCGAACATGCTCATTCCAAAACAGGTATTGACATACATCCCGGAGCCAAGATTGGTCGAAGATTCTGCATAGATCATGGAACCGGAGTTGTCATCGGAGAGACAACTCAGATCGGTAATGATGTGAAAATTTACCAGGGTGTAACCTTAGGTGCCTTAAGTGTTGCGAAAGAAGATGCGAGCAGTAAACGTCATCCTACGATTGAAGACCATGTAGTTCTTTATGCTGGTGCAACTGTACTGGGGGGAGAAACTCATATTGGACATCATAGCATTATTGGAGGAAATACCTGGATTACCCGAAGTGTAGCTCCGCATAGCAAGATTTACTATAAAGCAACTTTACAAAAGGAAAACGAAACCCTAATGTTTAATAAAGAATAAAATGAACCTGGAAAGATTGATTGGAAATACTCCTTTGGTCCAAGTGGAAAAGATCAACCCTAATCCCAATGTGAAGATCTTTTGTAAGCTGGAAGGCCAAAATCCCGGAGGAAGTGTAAAGGATAGAGCCGCCTATGGCATGATCAAGGGAGCCATGGATAGAAAGGAGATTGAGCCGGGTTCAAAACTGGTTGAAGCAACCAGTGGAAATACCGGTATCGCCTTAGCCATGATCGCCCAAAGATTGGGCGTAAATATGACGCTGATCATGCCCGATGGCGCTACTCCGGAACGCGTAAAAACCATGAGAGCCTATGGCGCTGAAGTTCTGTTGACCCCTTCCGAACGAACGATAGAATACTCAAGAGAATTGGCTCAGGAAATGGCTGACAGTGGTAAGTATTTCATGCTCAACCAATTTGCCAATCCTGACAATTATAAAATGCATTACCGAACGACCGGTCCGGAAATATGGAGGGATACCGAAGGAAGTATTACTCATTTTGTATCTGCCATGGGTACTACCGGGACAATTATGGGGGTGTCTCGTTTCCTCAAGGAGCAAAACAGCCAGATCCAGATTGTAGGAACTCAGCCTACGGAAGGTTCTCGTATTCCCGGTATTAGAAGATGGTCGCCTGAGTTTTTGCCAAAAATATATGAGCCCAAACGTGTCGACAGGATCGTTGATGTCAGTCGAGATCAGGCCATTTCCATGACAAGAAGGATGGCCAAAGAGGAAAGTATCATGGGAGGCATGAGTAGCGGAGGGGCTTTACATGCTGCTGTCGAAGTAGCCAAAGGCCTCGAAAAAGGCGTAGTGGTTTGCATCACCTGTGATAGAGGCGACCGTTATTTGAGTTCAGAATTATTTGAGGAATAAGTCTATTCTCCGTAGTAGTCTTTCCAACCTTGTAAATCGAGTCCCAGGGTAAATTCATGGGAAGCTCCAAATACATTGCCGGGCTGGGCACGTGTCATGAAATCTGAGCTATACAGGAATTCCATATTCTTCACGCGCATACCAAACATGAGACTTGCCAGCCAATCGGTTCTGTAAGAACCGCCCACTATCAATTTCTCATCCATGAGATAAAAACGGATTGTTCCCTCTATTTGATAGGGAGTGGCATCTGCTCTTTTCACCAGAACTGAAGGCTCGACTGTCAAGTTATCATACTTAAATCGATAACCTCCAAAAAGGAAATAGTAGGTATATAAACGAGAGATATTGGCTCGGGTGCTTGGGTCGTTTCCAACAGCACTGAGATTTCCCTGAATTAAATTAGGCGCTGAAAAGCCTAACCAGAGATTGTCATTATAATATAGGGCTCCAAAGGAAAGATCCGCCAAATTCAGGTTCCCCATAGCGGCAGCAATTGCAGGATCTGCCTGATCTTGAAAAGTAACCCTTTCCACACGGAAACTTTGTTGAATGTATTTGAGCCCCATACCAAATGAGAGCATATTTTGTCCCATTGATCCTCCATACCCCAGAGGCAGGCGGTAGGCATATGCGAGTTGGGCGCCATTTCTCAGGCTGGGTCCCAGGGCATCCGAGAAGGCCATAACTCCTATGGAGTTTTTATTGTCAAAACGACCGGTATAGCTGACCGTAGCCGTTCTGGGAGCTCCAGGAAAATTTCTCCACTGAAGGCGATAATTGATTCTGACTTCCTGTTGCATACGTGTGCCTGCAACCGCCGGGTTTAATACGAAAGCATTGCTTTTGTATTGGGAGTAAAGAGGTTCTTCCTGGCTAAATGCGGGAAGAATCAGAAGCAAGCTAAAAATGAAGCATAAAAGTTTTTTCATAAGTATTTGTCTTGCCTGCTATTATTTTATGATGGAAACACTGCCCTTATAGGTGCTTCTTCCTTCGGCAGAGTTGATGTGTACGATGTAAAAATAGGTTCCTTCAGCCAGGGCTTTCCCATTGGAAGTCCCTTCCCAACTGTTATCATAGCCTACCTGATAAAATAGTTCCTGGCCCCAGCGGTTGAGAATTTGAATTTCGTTGTCGGGGAAAAAATCCAGACAAGGAATAACAAATTGATCATTGTAACCATCTCCATTAGGAGAAAATCCCATATGAATGTCGAGACAATCCGGACGCTGAGGCAATTCTATTTCAAAAGCTATCAATTGCGAACAACCCGAAGCATCTGTTATAGTAACCGAATAGGCTCCGCCTCTGAGGTTGAATACTTCCTCTCCGGTATCTCCTGTACTCCATTCGTATAGGTAAGGTCCCATTCCTCCTTCTACTACTATTTTAGCGGCACCACTTCCTCTGCCATTATCGGGAATCAGGTCCAGTCTATAATCTAAAGGAGCAGGATCATTCAATTCAAAACCTTCATCCAGAATACAGCCTAAAGAATCCTGGATAGTTACTGTATAGCTTCCAGCTGCCAAATTGAGCTGGTCTTCATCCATAGATCCATTAGACCAGTTAAAACTATAGGGAGCTATTCCGCCTGAAGGGAAAAGGAGAATAGATCCTGTATTTTGTTTGGGACATTGAGGCCCCATAACTATAGGATCTATGATCAAGTCTGATGCTTCTATCACTTCGAGTTCGAAGGAATTGGAACAAGTATTTTCATCTGTTATCAGAATAGATATTTGTCCGGGCGAAAGATTATTAATGGTCGAATCTGTAGAACCATTAGACCAGAGATAGGTATAAAGTCCTGTTCCTCCGCTAATATTCAGGCTTACTTCCTGAGAAGTGCCTCCTTCGCAGACAAATACTTGTCTGCCATTTTGAAGTTCAATTTCTTCTGGCCCAATCAAATCCCTTTGAAGGCGAATCAAGGCACCATTATCATCAATGACATTCAATGCATAAGAACCTGCAGGGATATTATTGAGAACACTATCTCCAAAGCCAGGAGTCCCTTGCCAGGCATATCTATACGGCCTGACTCCTCCACGTATACTTGCTTTTAAGGAACCATCATTCGAATCAAAACAACTTACTGGCCAACCATTATAATCAGTCGTAATCTCCAATGTCCCTATCAGAGGAGAAGGAGAATTTAGAATGATATTAAGCTCATCGGTACAGCCCGAGTTTTGATCACTTACCAGCACTAGATAGGTTCCAGTACTAAGTTGGTCAGCTACTGGTCCACTCAGATTAGGATCATGTGCCCAGCTGTAACTATAGTTGCTGCCAGTGGGAGGCAATATTTCAATTCTACCATCCTGCCCACCAGCTATACTTACCTCAAAGCCTTGATAATCACTAAGCTGCCAGTTGAGGCTTAATTCTGTAACAAAAAAGCGCTCGAAATTTGAAGATAAGTTATGACAAACACTGGCGGTAGCCGTTTGAACCGGTAATCCGGTAGTAGCCGTTAGGTTACCTGTATAAGAAATACCATAAATTCGATAATCATTTGGCGGCAGGAAATTGAGGTCAACCTGTGTAGCAGGAAGTACCCCTAAAATTATGTCCAATGCATCTGTAAGAATGTAGGAATATTCTCCTCCACTGCTATCATTTGTAGTCAAAAGAGTAATATCTACCTCATGGTTCTTACATACCTGTCCTGTAATGCTTGAGTTTACAGTAGAAGGGCCGGAATTGCAAGTGGGCAAATATTGGACAACTTCCAACTCATCTACTCCCATATCCACCAGATCGCTTCCTCCAATAGCATCAATCCTAATTCGAAAATTATTCACCCACATATTGAGGGGTATATCCAAACTAAGCTGTGTCCAATTAGGGTAAACATTCCCATCTAACAATTGACTTTGCCAGTTTTGACCGCCATCTGTTGAGAAGAGAATCTCTAATTGATCTGTTCCTAATCCATTGGAAGAGGGATTTATGACACAGAGATTTAACTTTACTTGAGAGGCATTTGTATTACCCCCAAGGTCTATGGAGGGCGAAATCATACTCGCTCTATCTCCCATACCCAATCCGGAACTATGTCCTAGGGCATAAATACCACTTCCATCGCATCCAAAAGCATCCGGATGTGTTGAAGGGGGGAAATTTGAAGGTTGTGACCAGAAGCAGGAAGGACCCAAATTACAGGATGCAGCACCCAGTACCCAACCTTGGGGTAAACTGGGACTTTGAGCAGTCCATTGGGAAAAGTCTTCTGTGAAGACTGTTGTTTGGGCTTTAACGTACAGAAAAGCGGAATTAAGAACTATAAACAGTCCCAGACGCAAGGTTTTCTGTAGAAAGCCGGGAAGTAGATGTTTCATACAACGTACTTGGAGCAATTCTCCTCGTTCTTTCTATCCCTATCATTAAAAACGGTAATCCAATAGTCTGCAAAATACGAGCTTAGCTAGAGCTAATAGCTCTTTTGTGTATGAGCTGTCATATTTCTAACCTCATTTAGCCAATTTATTCACCTGTAGGATTTTAAGCCAAATGGTAGAACGTAAATTACATGCAAGGAAGCTTAGCAAAAAAGAAGAGTAGGCTGGTAGTAGTAAGTAAATAGCTCTATCCTGGGATAGAGCTATTTATATTACGTTGATATGTGCAATTTATTGCTCCGAGTCGGATCGGATTTATTGAGGCAATAATCTATTCACGACATGGATGACCCCATTGGTGGTCTGAATATTTCCTATGACAATCTCAGAACTGTCATTCAATACAATTATAGAAGAGTTTTGAGGACTTATGGTGTATCCCTCCCGCAAGGTATTCAGTTCTCCCAGGAAAGGATCCAACAATTCCTGACCTGTATAGAAACTATCTACAACATGGGATCTAAGAAGGTCGTTTCTCAGGCTTTCCTCCAAAGAACTTAGCTCACTGACATTGTAGGTAGTCATTAAGGATGCCTCCAGATCCTCATTACTTATGGCAAAAAAGGTATACAAATCCTCATCCCTAAATTTAGCTGCCAGTTCAGGCACAGCATTTACTCCGGAAAGAAGAGCAGAAAAATCCTCATTATCTTCCAGAATATTGTAAACATTGGGGATTCTCAAAACCTCATCTATAACATTGTAAAAGCCACCGAAAGAACCCATATCCTTCTCCAATACCCTGGTAGTTGAATTGATTGTATGCGTGCCATCTTCATTCTTTACATAAATAGCCACCACTCTGTTTTCAGGTCCAGCAGGTGAAGGAGTCAGGTAATATTTTGTCCCAAGGCTTGCCATAGTCGTTGATGCTCCTAAAACATGATATAACATCAAGTCTCGGAGTTCTTCTACAGGAATATCCCCTAGCCCACTGATATTACTTGCCCTAAAATAAGCCTGAAAGGCTTCATTTGTTGGAGCAAAAACAGTAATGGGGTTCCCATTCTTCAAGGCATTGTCATATCCGGCAAGCTGCATAGCCTCCAGAAAAGTCGATAGCCGCTCATCTTCCTGCATGGAGTCAAAGAGTGTTTCTTGAATTTCTGTCTCAAGACATCCATTTAATCCCAATAAAAAAGAAGCTATCAGGATCCATTTATATTTCAACAATCTCATAGGTCGTATATAATCATCTACGGAAATCCAGCAGGGCATTGCTGATATGTACAACCCCATTGGTCGTTTGAATATCTGCCAGAATCAAATCTGCTTCTCCATCAACCCTGATGACATCTACACCTGATATTTCCACTTTCACATCTTCTAATAAAGTTTCATATATAAAATCACTCGCATTTAACAAGTCTTCCGTACGTTGATTTCCCTTAATTATATGATATCTCATAAGGCTGTCCAGGGTCATATCAGGAAGATCGAGAATATTGGTAAGACCGTAGCGATCGTCTAGGGCATTTTCCACATTGGTATTTGCTGTAACCAACAAGGTATATAGTCCATTATTTTCCAAAGAATCTGCCAAACCCTCAGCACGGAATATACCGTTGGCAAATTCTTCGAATGCATCATTCTGCCTCAAAATGCTGAGAATGGTTGGTAAATTGAGGACTTCATCGATGATATTGTAAAAGCCTCCACGAGCGGCAAGGTCTTGATTAACCACCTGTATATTTTTATTTAGTCGAGCTTTGGTACCGGGATTTTCAACCAGTATAGCCAGCAAATTAGTTGTACCACCGACACTAGAAGCTGTGAGATAATATCCATTTCCCAAAGCTGGCAATTCAATCGCAACCGGCAAGATATGATACCGTAGAAGATTCCGGAGATCATCCAGGGGTACATCATTTAGACTGGCAAAGTTGTTCTGGCTAAGGTAACTATCAAAAGCAGCATCCGTAGGCACAAATACTGTTATCGCCTGACCGGAACGAAAATCATCGTCAAATTCCAGGCGATCGATAGCTGCAATAAAACTCGTGGTATTTGGCAAAGCAGCTATTGAGTCATACATCGTTGGTCCCGGATCGGGCTCCTCTTCACATGCAATAAAACTCAGGAGTAAAAGGGAGAATAGAATCCTTAGAAGGATTCCCATAAAGCTATTTATTTTAAGCATATAAGGCTTTTAGGTTTAGAATTTTCGGCTACAAATTAAAGAAATCTAATACTTCAATCATAGATGTAACAAGCTTAGGTTTTCTTTCCCGACTTAGCTGCGGGTATTTTTAAAATAAAAGATATCCGGACGCGAATAATGACCGTTTGCTTCAAAATCCAGGCGCGATTTGGGAATGAGATCCAAATCCAAATCAGCCACAAGTATCCCGGCTTCATCGTACAAGGGACCGGCTAAGATTTCCCCCAAAGGAGAAATGACCATTGAGCCTCCTCTGCACATAATCTCGGATTCATCTTCCAATTCTTCCATAAATCGTTCAGGATACATTTCTTTCTTCACAAATTGATTGCAACTCAAGACAAAACAACGTCCTTCCAGGGCTATATGAATCATACTTGACTTCCAGCTATCTCTGCTATCAGCAGTTGGTGCCAAATGAATGTCCATAGCCCCTTCGTACAAAGCAGCTCTTGCCAGCGGCATATAATTCTCCCAACAAATCAAAGCGCCCATATTGCCATAAGAAGTTGGAAAACTCTTAATGCTGCTCCCATCTCCTTCTCCCCAAATCAAACGCTCCGTTCCTGTAGGCTTGATCTTTCTATGATGCTTGAGTAGAACTCCTTCAGGACTAAAGACGAGAAAACTACAATATAAGCTGCTCCCGGCTTCTCCTTTTTCTACTAGTCCCATCCCAAGGTAGGCATTATGGCTTTTGGCTATCCCTCCCAAAAAGGAAAGCAGACGATCATCCATACGGGGACAGGCTTGCCAGTACTCCATCCATTCATCCCGACCTTCAGGGCTCCTGCTTCCGATACGCGTACCAAAGGATAAGCCTCTGGGATAACCGCCAATAAAAGCCTCAGGGAATAGTATAAGCTTTGCTCCTTTAGCTGCTGCGGCTTTACTAAGAGATTCTACTTTATCCAGACTTTTATCCAGCTCAAATAAAATGGGAGCATCTTGTACCAATGCGACTCTTAAATTTTTCATAAAAAAATAGGGGCATTAAGCCCCTAAATTACAATTATGTTTTATTTCAAAATAGGAAATGAAATCCTAGTTTCCATCTCCCCTTTCTATCTTAATATCTTCATAGGATGGTAAATCTCTGCTAATATTCAGGCTACTTGCACAATATACATAGGCAGGGATTCCCCTATCGCAAGGACCTTCTTCAGCTCTTTCCAGGCTCACTCTCAAAAATCGCCCATTTTTCATAAGATCTACCAAATCATGAGGATTGATCGGATTTACAAATTTTCCTGAGCGCAGCTCGATCATAAATCGACATTCTCCCTCTCTTCTTAGTTTCCTGATGCGCGCCAGTTTATCACAGGATTCTCCTTCCGTCAGAAAACGCTCCAAACCCGTACCTTCTATTTCATCAAATGAGATATCCACTGGCTCTAGCATAGATTCATCTATACTTTCCAAAGCATCAGCAGGATTCACCTTTAAATCGCTTTCACAACTTAAACAAGCAACTAATGCGAGAAGAAAAAGGGAGAACTTAAAACGTTTCATTATCATTTTGCAATTTGGTTTTGTAAAGAATATGAAACAAAACTAGGCAAAACACTTATTACGAAAAAACGTTATATACAAGTCCTCAAACATAAATCCCGCTCTCTTTTTTCCAAAAATCCAACGCCCTATTTCCGGGGATGATAAATGCGTTCTGCCTCTTTACGGACTTTGTCTATGTCTAATGTCATCGTTTTTCTCTCATGTCTGACAAACATCTGCATCTGATCTGTGTAATGTGGGCTGGATTCCTTAGCCGAAGCACCATAGGCATTTACCGTTTCCAGTAATACCCCCTCCTCAGTAAATCGAACCAAAGAGATATATGAATCGCCAGCTCGGCTTCTATATCGTCCGTTTTCCCAGGGGCCCGAATACATAGCTGCCAGGATTTCCGGGCCGCCCCCTATGGCCAGGCTTACATTTCCCCGTACATGTCGTTGCAATTTGCCGAAAGGAACTTTTACCGTACCAAAATGCTCCAGCAGATGATCTCTCGCAAAACGCAGGGCTGCCACAAATTCCTCCTCATTTCCTTTCCCCCAATTCTTGTAGGCATTTCGAGCCCGCATGAGGGAAGTTAATTTGCGGATGGCCAGGATGAAAATACTTGCTCCTTCTGAGGTAGTATCTGTTTTATGATCCCAATTATGAAAGACCTTTAGGGTCTCAGTCAGATCTGGATATTTACTAGCATCTACTTCCATCAATCCATGCAAATTGACGATACGATTGTCGTACAATTTATCTCCATAAAATTGATCATACTTGATCCGTTTGAAATCCTCATAATCAAGTTTATCATATTGATCGATCAACTCTTTGAATCGAAGACTACGATTATTATTCACATGAGGATGTCCCAGGGTTTTATTTACATCAGTTGGTTTCAGATTGTCTTTATCTCCGGTCGCATAAAAAGGGGAATGATTGGTATTATAAACGTATCCTGATTCCGGATTCAAATATAGAGGCAAGCTATCTAATGGATAATATTCATCCGACCACAGGGTAGCTGAAGTATCGCCAGGAAGCACCTTGGTCCAGTCGTAATTGGGATTTCTTTTAGGCAAACGAGAATTACTCACATAAAAGATATTGTCCTCTTTATCGGCATAAACGATATTGGTTCCCGGTATGCCTTGCAAATCCAGGGCTTTACGGAATTCTTCCAGATTAGTAGCTTTATTCATCCAATACCATTGTTCTGCCTGTTTGATGTTTCGATTTGCAGCAACAGCTATGGCATAAAAACCATTGTCATTTTCCAGGGTCAATCCATATTTACTGATGTAATAGGCTCTGCTTACGCTGATTTTTATCGGACCTAATTTAACCTTCGTCTTTGCTTTCTTTTTCTCAAGCTTCAACCATTCTCCATCAAATTTATAGGTGTCCTTTTTATCCGGATGCATAGTCAGTTTAAAGACATCATTAAAATCCGGATGATTTACCGTATGTGCCCAACCCAGGTGTTCATTCGCCCCATGAAATACAGCTACTCCACCTGCAAAAGTTGCTCCCAGTATATTAGTCCCTTCCTCACTGACCAAATGAATTTCATACCAGGAAGCGGGGCCTTCTAAGGGTTGGTGGCTATTGATTGCCAAATAGGTCTGGTCTTCCTTTGACTTTCTTCGACTGATGGCAAAGGCATTTGATCCTCTGGGGATCTCATCATTTGTTATGCTTCCACTAAGAACCTTGGTAAAAGGGCTTTGGATACTGGTCAATAATCCGGCTCCCAAGACATGACCGGCAACTAAATCTTTTGCCGTAACCGGGAATAAATCTTTATGCAGAACTTCTTCAGGATATGCTCTTGCATAAGCATTAGCTCCCGCGACATAAGCTTCCGCGACTTTTTTAAACTGAGGGCTGAGATCTGAATCATAGCGAGCTTCCACCAGGCTATCGATCTCCAGCATTTGAACCAGAATATCTGCTATTGCGCCATCTTTCCCTTGCACTGATCCCATGAGGCCCTTTATCGGCAACAATTGTTCCTGCACGGTTTTGAAATCATCTTCCGCAGTTGCCCAGGCCAAACCATATGCTACCTCCACATCAGTAGGCGCATAAATGTGAGGCACTCCCCACTTATCACGGATGATTTCAATGTTCTCTGGATTGATCTGGGTAAAGGCTGCTGATGCACTAAAACAAAGTAGTAGCAGGCCTGAAATAATTTTTTGCATAGTAGCCGTAAGTCAATTGAATAAATGAAAATTCAGATCGTTCCTATGATTCACAGGAACTTATCCTATTTTTGAAGGATTACAATATCCAAAAAAATGAAAAACTACCTTTCTGTCCTATTGTTTTTATTCCTTTTCCAAAGTCTTTCTGCTCAGGTGATAGAAAAAGCAATCCTGAATCAAAGTATAAAGGCTGCGAAGGACCTCAAAAATTTTGTAGCAATCCCTAATGATGCCCTCAATCACGAGGATATCATGAAAAATATTGAATGGTTGGATAGGGAGTTTTCTAAACGAGGATTCAAAACGGAATTGTTGGAAACCAGCAATGAGCCTCTTTTCTTCGCTGAGCTCCCCAAAATGGCCAATGCGAAAACCCTGCTATTCTATATGCATTTGGACGGCCAGGCGGTTGATCCCTCCAAATGGAATCAGGACAGTCCTTATGAAGTGGTTTTAAAAGCGGAAAATGATGCGGGGGAATGGGAAGCCATGGATTGGTCAAATATTGAAGGCTTCAATCCGGATTGGCGAATGTTTGGACGATCTGCCGCTGATGACAAAGGGCCGATTGTAATGTTCTTGCATGCCATGGATATGTTGATGAATAGTGATGCAGTTATCCGTTGGAACATCAAAGTCCTGCTAGATTCAGAAGAAGAAAAAGGAAGTCGCCCTTTGGCAGCAGCTGTTAAGCAATACAAAGACAAGCTAAAAGCTGATTTCCTCATGATACATGATGGCCCTATGCATCTCTCAGGACAACCTACAATGATTTTTGGATGTAGAGGAATCACCCGTGTGGATCTCACTGTATTTGGTCCCTCAAAGCCTCAACATAGTGGCCACTATGGAAACTATGCTCCTAATCCCGTTTTCAGAATTTCCAAGCTTCTCTCAAGTATGAAAGATGAGTTTGGAAGAGTAGTTGTAAAAGGATATTACGATGGTATTGAGCTGGATGAAGAAACCAAAAAGATCCTGGCTGCAGTTCCTGACGATGAGGAAGCAATTTTCAAAAAACTGGGGATAGCAGAAGCAGAAAAGGTAGGCATGAATTACCAGGAGTCTTTACAATATCCCAGCTTAAATGTCAGAGGCATAGAAGCAGCCTGGGTAGGAGATAAAGCAAGAACTATCGTTCCAGATCAGGCCACAGCAGCTATCGACATTCGTTTGGTACCGGAAAGTGATCCCAAAAAGCTGATTCAGGCACTAAAAGATCATATCAGAGAGCAAGGTTATTACTTAACAACTGCTCCCCCGACTGCAGAGGAAAGAAGCATTTATCCCAAAATCTGCCAACTCAATTCCGGAGGAGCTAGCCTGCCCTTCCGAACAGATATGAGCGAAGACTTTGCAAACTGGCTAGACAAGCTGATGACTGCGACTCACAATCGTCCCCCGGTAAAAGTGAGAATCATGGGAGGAACAGTTCCCATTTCCCCCTTCATCAATGAATTGCAGATTCCTGCTATCATTTTACCCATGGTAAATGCAGATAATAATCAGCACAGTCCCAATGAGAACTTGAAATTGGCGCAAATTCCGTATGGGATTCGAACCTTCTTGTCAATACTGGTCAATCGATTTTAAAAAAAGCCCCGAAGAATCTTCGGGGCTTTTTCGATTAATCTTTGTATTTATCAAACCAGTATAAAATAGCATTCACTTTCGTGATCAGATTGCTCGGTCGAGCTGCTATGCCGTGATAGGCTCCCGGTATGCGTACCAGAGCTGTTTCAATCTTCCTGAGTTTGAGAGCAGTGTAGAACTGTTCTGATTCGGATATAGGCGTACGGAGGTCGGATTCCCCACAAAGAACCATAGTAGGAGTGGAAACATTGCCTACATGAGCCAGGGGTGAGCGCTGCCAGAAATTCTCCTGCTTTTCCCAGGGAAATCCACCAAACCAATATTTAGAGAAAAAGGCAGGATTATCTGCCACCAGAGCAAAGCTCGTCCAGTTGATCACGGGCTTGGCCACAACAGCCGCTCTAAAACGATCGGTATGTCCCACGATCCATGCAGTAAGGACTCCCCCTCCACTACCTCCGGTTACATAGAGGTGATCTTCATCGATAAATCCTTTTTCTATCACTGCATCAACTCCTGACATAAGGTCATCATAGTCATTGCTCGGATAGTTGTGATGAATGAGGTTTCCGAATTCTTGTCCGTAACTGGTACTTCCTCTGGGATTTGTGTAAAGCACCACATAGCCAGCAGAGGCATAGAGTTGTACTTCCGCTGAAAAGCGCTCACCGTAATTGGTAAATGGTCCGCCGTGTATCTCTAATAATAGCGGGTACTTCTTATTGGGGTCAAAATCCGGAGGACGAACTACCCAACCTTGTATTTTTCTGTCATCATAAGAAGACTTCCACCAAATGCTCTCTGCACCCGGAACCTCTTTGTGCCCGAAGAGATCTTCATTTAAGTTAGTGATTTGAGTTACTTCTTCTACTCCATCCATCCCTATGGCTACATCTGCCGGACGCGTCGGGCTGTTGATAGTATAGGCGAAAGTTCCTTCTGAGGAAATGCTGTATGATCCGCTTGCATAGGGACGGCCCAAAGTAGTTCCCCCAACTTTCGAAGCCATTTTTCTCACTTTTCCATTCATTTTCATATGAGCGACATAGGTAATTCCTTCGTCATCATACTGAAAATAAAAGCCCTTGCTTTCACTATCCCATTGAGGATTCATTACATCCCGGTCAAAATCTCCGGAAATCAGCTTTTTATTTCTTCCATCACTGTCCATGACATATAATTGGTTGAGCTGATATCCCAGGTATTTCTCATCATTCCCCGTATAGGCTATCATTTTACCATCTGGAGAAACTTTGGGATTGGAATCGGGGCCCAGTCGATCTGTTAGGGCAGACATTTTTCCGCTGGCGATATCCAGTTTGTAGAGCTCTGAATTGGCAGGTTCATAGTCTTTATCTTCGTGGATATTGGCAGAAAGGATGAGGGATTTCCCATCTTTCGTCCAACTTACCGCACCGAAAAAATTATTATCCCCTTCCGTAAGCTGTCGGGCCGTTCCTCCATCTGCAGGAAGGATAAAGACATGTGCGAAACCTGCAGGATTGAATCCTCCCCCATCACTCCGGTAGGTAACGTCATCTATATAGACCGGAGGTTTTGCCCATTCGGCTCCTTCCGGCTTTTTAGGTAAAGGAATAGGCATTTCCGCCTGACCGGGAACAAACATATTGAATGCAATCCAATTGCCATCCGGAGACCAACGTATATTGAAAGGAGAATTCTGTACATAACTGATGGGCGTGGTTATCCCCGAGTCCATCCAACGAAGATAGATTTGTGCGCCATCTCCTTCAGCAGAAATATAGATGAGTTTCTTTCCATCCGGGGACCAGCGCGCCAAACGGGAAGGAGCTTCTGCGAGAGGACGATGAGCAGATCCATCAGCATTGATAATCCATAAAGAAGAACGCGTATTGTCCTTCATAATATCCAGGGATCTCCGACTGTAAACCACTTGTTTGCCATCAGGACTAATTTGAGGATCACTGGCATATTCCAGATTAAATACGTCATCTGAATTCACTCCCTGTCCATACATGCTCGACATGCAGGCAAAAGATAGAATCAGGATGCTTAGTGTGAATAGTTTGTTCATGTTTAATCTTGCTTAGGTAAAAGCTATGCATTCACTTAGGAAATCATCCTGTGAATGTAGGTAAATAGGAATTCTATATTTCTGAAATAAAACTCTAATCTCTATTCCGAATTCTAATATTTCGAAAGCTCACTCCATCTCCATGATCCTGAAAGGCAATTCTTCCTTTTTTTGTTCGACCATAGGTAGGTACTTTTCCAAACTTGGTTGTATCCACAATGGCTTCCCATTCTGGGGTCCACAAAGTATAGGCTACTACTTTTTTCCCATTTAGCCAGTGTTCAACTTCTCCATTGAGCACACTCAGGCGAGCATGATTATAATCACCTGCCGGATTACTAGCCGAAATCAGGGGAGGATGCAGGGCATAATTGGCCCCGCTTAGCTGGGTTTCGTTTAAAGGACTGGGATAATTTTCATTGTCTATAATCTGATATTCAGGGCCGCTTACAGAGGTCGCCTTATTTTCCTGCTTTTCATCCACCAGATAAATGATCCCACTATTTCCTTTTTCATCTATCTTCCATTCCAGCTCCAGTTCAAAATTTTCGTATAAAGCATCACTTACCAAATCGCTATTTCCTCCTTCCGTTCTCAAAGCACCATCCACCACTTTCCATCCCTGAACTCCTTCTTCCAAATAGCTATGCCATCCCTCTGTTGTTTTTCCATCAAACATCAATTCCCAACCCGCAGCCTTTTCAGCTTCGGTAAGGCTATAGGCCTGATTTTCTGCAGGCTTATCCTGATTTTCCTGCTCTACTTTTGATTCGCAACTATATAGGGAAAAGATCAGCATTACGCCGATTGAGTAGTGTAGTTTCATCGCGAGAGGTATTTTCGTAGCTTTAGTCCTTAAACCTCAATATCGTATTTTTTTCAGAAAACAGAAATAAAACCAATGTCAACAGCCCCTGTAAAAATCCTCGTAGTTGGATGTGGCAATATGGGAGCCTCACATGCGAGAGCCTACCACAAAATGCCTGAATTTGAAATCGTCGGTTTGGTAAGCCGTGGAGAAAGTAAAGAAAGACTTTCTAAGGAATTGGGAGGCTATCCTACCTTTTCTTCATATGAGGAAGCCTTAGCAACAACAAAACCGGATGCCGTTTCTATAAATACTTATCCGGATACCCATGCAGCCTATGTGAAGAAGGCTCTGGAAGCTGATTGCCATATTTTCGTAGAAAAACCTTTGGCCAATACCGTTGAAGAATGCGAAGAAATCAAGCGCATGGTTCTCAAACATGGCAAAAAAATGGTCATTGGATATATCCTGCGGGTACATCCGGCCTGGGAGAAATTCATCGAACTTGCACAAGAGCTGGGGAAACCCCTGGTTATGCGTATGAATCTCAATCAACAGAGCCACGGAAGTACCTGGGAAACACACAAAAGCCTCATGCAGACCATGTCTCCCATAGTTGACTGTGGTGTGCACTATGTAGATGTCATGTGTCTGATGACCAAATCAAAACCAGTCATGGTTAATGGTATAGGTGCCAGGCTTTCAGATGAGCTAGTTCCCGGAATGTATAACTATGGTCATTTGCAGGTTAAATTTGAAGATGGCTCTGTGGGCTGGTATGAAGCAGGCTGGGGTCCGATGATGAGTGAAACAGCCTTTTTTGTGAAAGATGTTGTTGGTCCAAAAGGAAGCGTAAGCATTATGGATAAAGGCATCGGAGATGAAGGTTCGGATGATGTAGACTCTCATTCCAAAACAAATGCCCTGCTTGTCCATCATTCTGCAACCGATGAAAACGGAAATTTCGCAAAAAAGGATGAAGTTGTAAGTACGAAGGATGAGCCGGATCATCAGGGTTTATGCGATTTAGAACAAGCTTATTTCCTAAAAGCTATTAGAGAAGATATTGATTTGACACAACACCTGGATGATGCGATCAATAGTTTGCGAATAGTTTTGGCAGCTGATGAATCCTTTAAAACTGGCAAAACTGTATATTTGTAAATTCATCCTTTGCATCTAATACCCATTTTATTGCTATGCAGGCTTACGCTACCGCTTTATTATTTGCCATCCCTGGCTTTGTCTTACTTATCCTGATTGAAGCCATTTATGATAAATGGAAGGATAAGAAGACTGTCAAAGCTATGGATACCATTTCCAGCTTGAGTTCGGGTATGACCAATACCATCAAGGATTCTTTGGGATTGGCCGTTGCCCTTATCAGCTATCCTTTTTTCCTGGAAAGAATGGCTGTAATACAAATAGGGGAAAGCTGGCAATTGTATGCTATCGCTTTTGTAGCCATGGATTTCGCCAGTTACTGGTCGCATAGACTCAATCATTCCGTAAATATTTTCTGGAACCAACATGCTATTCACCATAGCAGCGAAGAGTTCAATTTGCCCTGTGCGTTAAGGCAAACCATTTCCAATCTGGTAACTTTCGGAGCCATTTTCCTGATACCTGCAGCCATTTTGGGCATTCCCTCTAAAGTTATAGGTATTATCGCTCCTTTGCATTTGTTCCTACAGTTCTGGTACCATACCCGCCACATTGGCAAATTGGGCATTCTGGAATATATCATTGTTACTCCTTCCCAACACAGGGTGCATCATGCGATCAATCCTATTTACCTGGATAAAAATCTAAGTGCTATTTTTTGTATTTGGGATCGGGTGTTTGGCACCTTTCAGGAAGAACTGGATGATGTACCGCCAGTGTATGGAATAACTCGGCCTATGGCAACCTGGAATCCTTTCAAGATCAATTTTATGCATGTCTGGCTACTCATGAAAGATGCCTGGCGAGCCAGTAGCTGGTGGGATAAACTGAGGATTTGGTTCATGCCTTTAGGATGGAGACCCGAAGATGTCAAAGAAAAATACCCGGTCTTTAAGATTGAGGATGTGTACAATTATGAAAAGTATGATTCAAAAGCTTCCAAAGCTTTGGTCAATTGGTCCTGGATGCATTTAGTTGTAGCCAATCTCCTCCTCTATTTTATGCTGTATCAGGTTTCACAGGGAGTTGAGATCAATATTCCTGTATATGGTACGTTGATTTTTGTGAGTATATATGGATATACTGCTCTGATGGATAGAGATAAATATGCTGTTTGGGTGGAAAGTATCAGAGGCTTCTTTGGATTTGGATGGATTCTCTTTAGAGGGGATTGGTTTGGATTAAATGATATTTTCTTTCCGGCTACAGTGGCTGTCGCATGCTATTTTGCAGCCTCTGCATTAGGTGCTCTATATTTTCATCGAAAAGAAATCGCCCAAAAAGAAGAATTGGGTCAGGTACTTGTTTCTAATCACTAGCCTAAATCTGATCCTACTTTCTGATATGAGTGTAGATCTCCTGCGACAGATCGCCCATTATGAAAAAATATCCCGGCAACTGGACCCGGATCATGAACAACGATCAGCCTGGGGACAGGCAGGTCTTGAGCATGTTCTGATGTTTTTACAAAATATCAAAGGCCGTAAAATGTTTTGGCTGGGTCCAGATCAAGCAAAAAAAGTACTCGATTATACCCCCCCTGATAAAGGTATAGAACTGGAAGAAGTCCTGCAGCTCATCCATGAAGAACTGGATGAAAAAGGATTGAAAGCTTCCTCCGGAGGTCATATGGCATATATACCCGGAGGCGGGTTATTCCCATCCGGATTAGCTGACTTAATTGCCGCTATTTGCAACTATTATTCAGGAGCATTTTATGTGGCACCTGGTGCTGTGCGAATAGAAAACATCCTCATCAGATGGGTAGGTGAAATGATTGGCTATGATCCAAAAATCTGCCAGGGAAATCTGAGTTCAGGAGGATCATATGCGGGCCTCATAGCCATGCATACCGCTCGGGAACATCTGAAGATCTCTTCTCGGGATATCCCTCAGACGGTTATTTACCTTAGCCAACAAACCCATCATGCCCTGGAGAAAGCATTGAAGGTAATCGGGATGAAAGAGGCGATCTATCGCAAGGTTCCTATGGATGAAGATTTCCGGATGATTCCCGGAGAATTAGAAGCTTTGATTCAGGAAGATTTGGCCAAGGGCTTAAAACCTGCCATCCTGATTGGATCTATGGGAACTACTGATGTTGGAGCAGTTGACCCCTTGGATAAACTTGCAGACATATCGGAGAAATATGGGCTCTGGTTTCATGCAGATGCTGCTTATGGTGGTTTTTTTATGCTTTTGGAAGAGTTCAAACAGAAATATCCTGGCCTATCCAGAACAGATTCTATGGTCATAGATCCTCACAAAGGACTCTTTATGCCCTGGGGAACAGGAATGGTCGTTGTTCGAGAAGGTAAGAAACTCTTGAACACTTTTGCCTCTGATGCAGCCTATTTGCAGGACCTGATAGAAGATGACATCGAATATTCTCCTTCTGACCTTTCCCCGGAACTGACACGACATTTCCGAGGTCTCCGCGTCTGGCTTCCCCTTCAACTCTTTGGTGTAGATAGTTTCAAGGCAGCCTTAAGAGAAAAACTCCTGCTCACCCAATATGCCTTTCATAGATTTCAGCAAATGGAGGGCATAGAACTTCCTTTGCACCCTCAACTAACAGTCATCCTGTTTAGAAGTCTGGCTCCTGTTGAGGATACAAATGCTTTTAACCAAAATCTCATCAAGGCCATACTGGAAGATGGCAGAATTTTCATTTCTTCTACTAAAATTGACGGAAAAATTTACCTCCGCCTTACGATCTTACATTTCAGAACCCATCTGGAAGAAGTGAAACTATTCTTTGATATCCTTGAGACTCAAAGACAAAGCTTATTGGCACAGGATAAAGCAGATTAATTTTATCCCAAATCCTTACATGCATTTTCAGATCAATCAAAAATGAGTAAATTTGTTACTCATTTATAGTAATGATTGAGACCCTTATATCATCCAAGACCCGAATCAAGTTATTGCTCAAATTCTTTTTGAACAGCAATAATCGAACGTATTTACGGAGTCTTGCTCAGGAATTCAATGAATCTACCAATGCCATAAGGCTTGAATTGAATCGATTTGAGGAAGCCGGAATGCTTTATTCTGAGCTGGAAGGCAACAAGAAATTTTTCAGTGCCAATATCAAGCATCCTTTATTCAAGGAAGTTCACAACATTATCCGCAAGTATGTGGGCATAGATCATATTGTCGAACACATAGTCAAGCAATTAGGAAATCTCCAACAGGTTTACCTGGTAGGCAAATTTTCTCAAGGATTGAATAGCGAAATTATAGACCTGGTTTTTGTAGGCGAAATAGAGAAGAATTACCTCATCGATTTGATAGAGAAAGCGGAACCTTTGATTCAGAGAAAGATACGATATGTATGTTATGATAGCGATGAGTTTGGACCAGACAAATTAGAACTCTATCAACCCGCACCTCTATTGCTATGGGAAAGAGGAAAGGACTAGTCCCATCTTTGGTAAAATCTAACACATCTAATAATCCCATTTATACTACATAGAAAAGCACAAGTAGGAACCTTATTTTATCAAGAAAATTCTCATGCATCTACTGCTTCCATATTCCAAGAAACTCACCGAAAAAGCCTTGCATATACTAGGCTGTTTAGCTCTATCATTATTATTTCCTCTTCATTCTTACGGATTTGCTCCTATTGTAGATCTTGGGGCAGATACCATAAGTTGTGGCAACTCGATTGTATTAGATGCTGGGAATGCCGGAGCTAGCTTCAATTGGAGCACTGGCGAAAGCAGCCAAAGTATCACAGTCAGCACAAGCGGAATTTATTGGGTAGATGTAACGGATGGAAGCGGAACTAGCAGAGATAGTATCGGAGTAAGTATCCTGAGTAATTTACCTACCCCTGTGCTTAATGATACGAGTATTTGTTTAGGAGAAGAATTAACTGTGAGTATACCGGATTTAGGAGATGGGACTGTTTGGTATGACAGCAGCACAGGAGGAAATCCGATAGGGTCTGGGAGTACCTTTACACTTAGCCCTGATGTTACCACCAATATTTATCCAGAGTATTTTCATTATGTATCGGATAGGGTTGGTTTGGTAGATACAACTTTTGGGACTATAAGATACTTGAGGTCTATTGGAAATGGACAAAGATTTAAAGTAGAAACTGCCGCAAAAGTTAATGCAATCCATACTTATGCAGATGGCCCGGTTACTTTTGAGCTCAGGGTGCACGATAGTGATGGAGATCTTTTGATGAGTAAGTCTGTTACTATACCCACAGCTTTCGTGAAAACGCGGATTCCAATTGGTATGGAGTTTCCCAAAGGAGAAGATTATACCATTACTGCCCATAATTTTAGTGGTGCAGGCTCACTGGCTATCAGTTTTTCTACAGTTCCTGCTTTTCCCTATACCATCCCCGGAGCATTTGAGGTTAAATCTTCATTTACTCCTTTTCCCAATAATAGGCTTTATTATTTCTTTGATTGGGAAGTAGAAATCCCAAGTTGTCCCGGTGCAAGGGGGCAAGCTGAAGTTAGTGTCTTGCCAACCCCTGAAATAAATCTGGGGAATGATACCATTTTATGCCAAGGAGTTGGAGGTCCACTTGTATTGGATGCAACAAACGCAGGAGCCAGTTATCTCTGGCAGGATGGAAGTACAAATCCCACGGTAACAGTCGTTGAAACAGATACATTCACCGTAATTGCCAATATTGGGAACTGTATAGATACAGATGAAATCGCTGTATTCGTCCTGGATGTACCTGATCCGTCCCTGCTCATGGATACAACTGTATGTGGCCCGCAGGAAGTGGTTTTATCTGGCGATATCGTTCCTACTCCTTCTTATGTTTTTTGGAGAGGTGAAAGTGGTGGGCTCTTGGAAGTAGCCCCTGATTATAGCCGTTTCATTGAAGATACTTTTCGCTTAAGTATTGAAAATGTCAATAGTAAATCCTTCCAATTAGGCCCAGAAGATCTTTCAATCTCCACTGCGGTTAGAAATGATGGATTTGATACCCGAGGGATAAAGTTTGATGCCCTACAAGATGTTCTAATTCGTAGCCTGGCAGTATTCCCCATTTCTACCCAAAATTTTTCCTTTGAGATCGTAGTATTAGATTCTAACAGAGTCGAAATTGGAAGGTATCCGCAATTCCTGGTCCCCCCCTATTCAAAAGAAGTATTGACTGTCAATATTTTCCTTCCGAAAGGGAACGGATATACACTTGAAGTTCAAAACCGTGTAGGGGGTAATATTTTCAGAAACGATCTTCCTGAACCAAAGTTCCCCTTTGTGTTAGAAGGCATTGCAAGGATACCCGCTTCTTCTTCCCTCACAAATACAGCAACCAATCAATACAATTATTTATATGATCTTGAGGTGGTACCATACACCACAAGTTGCAGGAGTCCCATTAGGAATGTTACCGTGAATGTGAATGTTCCCTTAAACATGCAGGATTCTATTTACTCTTGTACCGATTTCATTTTAGATCCTGGGGTATTTGCTACTAACTATTTATGGAATACAAACTCTCAGGCTTCTTCCATACCGATTAACCAAACAGGCATGTATGTGTTGACTGCCGATGATGGGGCAAATTGTATTGTAACGGATTCGACCTTTGTGGAAACCCCCCAGGATGCAGGATTACCAGCAGATGGGGTATTATGTGGAGATATATTGACTACCAATTATGGTGCAGCTTCCTTATTTAATTGGAATACAGGTGCCACTAGCCCAACAATTACCATCTCGACTCCAGGTATATATTCTGTTTCTGTCCAGGAACCCAGAGGATGTGTCCTGACAGATACCATTAATATTACTGGTTTTGATACGTTCCCCACAGTAAATCTCGGAAGTGATCAATCTGTCTGTGAATCCCTATTGCTTGATGCAGGGAATCCTGGTTTATCCTATCTATGGAGTACCGGAGAAAGCAGTCAGCAAATAACCATCACCTCTAGTGGGCTATATAGCGTTGAAGTAAGTAATTCTAATAATTGTACTGCAAAAGATACCATAGGCGTATTGATCACTCCTTTACCCGAATCAGAATTCTCCATTCCTGATACTGTAATAGGAGGAGTAAGCAGAAGGGCAACCTTTGTGAATCAATCTAGCTTTGGTTCCTATTTGTGGGAATTTGGTGATGGCAATAGCAGTACAGCCATTAGTCCCTCGCATACCTATGCAGATACCGGGACCTATTGTGTACGTTTGATAACCACAGATCTCCAGAACAACTGTGGATCAGATACGGCAGAGAAATGTATTGTCGTTCTTCAGTATCCCGTAGGCATTGAAGAAGATATTTTGGGAACACAATTATCCATTTATCCCAATCCAGCTTTCGATCTATTTTCTGTTGAAGTGAAGCATCCAATTCAGAAGGAACTCCAGGTCCATCTGCGAGATTTAAATGGGAGATTGATCCATAAGCGGAGTTGGAATCCAGGCCTCCAGAATCCAAAAATTCAATTTGATATTTCCCCTTACCCTCCCGGAATTTACATACTTCAAGTAGAAAGTAGTGAGGGAAGTCTATTTAAAAAGATCTCAATTCAATAGTTATCAGTTTAAGGCTCATTAACCGGACAAACATGCAACCCACCTTAATTATCGCTGAAGCTGGTGTAAACCATAATGGCGACCTGAATCTTGCTAAAGAGTTGATAGCAGCTGCTGCTATGGCAGGGGCGGATTATGTGAAGTTTCAGACATTTAAGGCTGAGAAAATAGTAAGCAAGAAAGCCAAACAAGCTGAATACCAGGTCAAGAATATAGGAGAATCATCCGGTCAATTTGAGATGCTCAAAAAGCTTGAGCTGGATGTAGATGCTCATCATATCCTCATGGAGGAGGCCGATAGACTGGGAATTAAGTTTCTTTCAACTGCTTTTGACCTCGACAGCATTGACTTATTGGCTGAACTGGATTTGGGATTATGGAAAATACCCTCCGGGGAGATTACCAATCTCCCGTATCTACGAAAAATTGCATTTCAGCAAGAACCAACTGTCATTTCGACGGGTATGTCAACCCTTGAAGAAGTAGGTGCAGCAATAGAGATCCTTTTGGCTCATGGAGCATCAAGAGAAAAACTTTGGGTTTTACACTGCAATACGGAGTATCCAACTCCCATGAAGGATGTTCATTTAAGAGCAATGTATCAGATTCAGGAAACCTTCGGAATCAAAGTAGGCTATTCTGATCACACCCTGGGGATAGAGGTACCGGTAGCAGCGGTAGCAATGGGTGCCACTTGTATAGAAAAACATTTTACCCTTGATAGGAATATGCAGGGCCCAGATCACAAGGCCTCCCTGGAGCCCGATGAGTTAAATCAGATGATTAGCATGATCCGCAATATTGAATTGGCATTGGGAGAAAAAGAGAAGAAACCTTCTCCTTCAGAAAAGAAGAATATCACTATAGTCAGGAAAAGTATACATCTGAAACACGACCTTCCAGCAGGCACGTCATTGACCGCTGAAGATCTTATCATGCTCAGACCGGGTGATGGAATTTCTCCTATGAAGCTCGAGGATTTATTAGGAAAAGAATTGAGGCATCCTTTGAAAAGTGGACATAAACTTGCCATTCAGGATTTTTCATAAACAAGCAAAACTGTCTAATAAATATGCCTAAACAAGTAGCCCTTTTTGGATATTCAGGACATGCATTTGTGGCGTGTGAGATTCTTTACGATATGCAAAGAAGTATCCTTGGCTATTATGAATTAAACAGAAAGGACCTTAACCCTTTTAAACTGCCTTACCTGGGTACAGATGATTCTATTGATAAAAGAAGCCTTCCGGCTTTTACAGATTTCTTTGTATCGATTGGAGAAAATGCAGTCCGCAAAAAGCTAAGTGAAAAAATGAAGGATATCTGGGGAGATCCGGTCAACATCATCCATCCTACAGCCTGGGTAGCAAGAACTGCAGAGCTGGGAAATGGAGTAATGATCGCCCCAAATTCAAATATCAGTTCTTTAGTAAAAATTAGGGATGGAGTAATATGTAATACTTCCTCCACCATTGAACATGAATGCCAAATTGGAGAATTTGCACATATCGCTCCCGGTGCAACTCTCTGCGGCAATGTCACAATTGGTTCAGGAACTCTTGTGGGAGCAAATGCTGTTGTAAAACCAGGAATTACCATAGGAAAAAACGTGATCATCGGGGCTGGCACCGTTGTCGTCAAGCCCATCAAAGACAATTCTATCGTTATCGGAAACCCACAACATGCCCTATGAATTCTTATAAAGAAAACACCATTATCACCACCCAGAGTATGAGAGATGCTCTGGAACGGATCAATGAAATTCCCAATGGATCTCTGACGCTCTTTATTACAAGTGAAGACGGAAAAATGGAAGGTACGCTGACGGATGGTGATATCCGAAGAGCACTTTTAAAAGGATTTGACCTAAATGCGCCGGTAGAGCAATTTATGAACAAGAATTTCAGGTACCTCAAAAAGTGTGAATTTGACCTGAATGATGTAGAGAGTGCAAAAAATGGGAAGGTAAGTCTGCTTCCTATGCTGGATAAAGAAAAGCGTATCTCAAGAATTATTGACTTTTCGGTAAAGAGAAGTGTTCTACCTATAGACGCAGTCATTATGGCCGGCGGAAGAGGTTCCAGACTTCAGCCTCTGACGGATGAGACTCCAAAGCCTCTTCTTAAAGTAAATGATAAACCCATTATTGAATACAATACAGATCAGTTATCCCGATATGGGATTGACAATATTTACATCACCGTCAAATATCTGGGAGACCAAATCCTCCGATATTTTGGAGATGGATCTGAGAGAGGGATAAATTTTCAATATGTCAAAGAGACCCAACCTCTGGGAACTCTAGGGGCAATCAGTAAGATCGATGCATTTGAGAATCCCTATGTTCTGGTGATGAATTCCGATCTCCTGACCAATATAGACTATGAAGATTTTTTCAGATCATTCATGGAGTCTGATGCAGACCTTACAATCGCAACTACTCCCTATGAAGTGAATGTTCCATATGCTGTGCTCGAATCTCAAAATGATCGCATTGTTTCATTCAAAGAGAAGCCCACTTATACCTATTATTCAAATGCAGGTATTTACCTGATGAAACGCTCATTTACAGAGTCTATTCCCAAGGAGACTTTCTACAATGCCACAGATTTGATTGAATCCCTGATACAGTCAGGCAAAAAAGTGACCCATTATCCGATTCTGGGGTATTGGCTTGACATAGGTAAGCCTGAAGATTTCAAAAAAGCCCAGGAGGACGTTACTAAAATCAAATTTTAATTCGGCTTTCCACCACAAATAGCACCCATTATTAAATCTTACTCAACAAAAAGACAATGAAAAAAGTACTGGTAACTGGAGCAGACGGATTCATCGGTAGCCACCTGGTCGAACATCTAATCGAATCAGGCTATCAGGTAAAGGCATTTGTTCTTTACAATTCATTTGGCAGCAATGGCTGGCTGGATAGTCTGCCTAAGGAGAAAAGAGATCAGATAGAGTTTTTTGCAGGAGATGTAAGAGACCCAAATGGGGTGAGAGTAGCCATGGAAGATGTTGATATTGTATTTCATCTCGCAGCTTTGATCGCCATTCCTTATAGCTATCATTCTCCAGACAGTTATGTAGATGTAAATATAAAAGGCACACTCAATATCCTACAGGCAGCCAAAATGCTGGGAACGGAAAGAGTTCTGGTTACCTCCACCTCAGAAGTTTATGGAACTGCTCAATACGTCCCTATAGATGAAAAACACCCTTTCCAGGGGCAATCTCCGTATAGTGCCACAAAAATAGGCGCCGATCGAATAGCAGAATCTTTTTATCGCTCATTTGAATTACCTGTAAGCATTGTAAGACCTTTCAATACCTATGGTCCTCGCCAATCGGCTCGAGCGGTAATCCCAACGATTATTACCCAATTACTAAATGGAATGGAGGAAATTAAGTTGGGTGATCTTAGCCCTACGCGAGACCTGGTATTTGTAAAAGATACCGTAAGAGGATTTGAAGCCATTGCCCGGTCAGAAAACTGCATAGGAGAAGAAATCAATATCGCTACACAGGATGAAATCAGTATAGGGGAACTGGCCATGAATATGATCAATCAGATCAATCCTTCCGCAAAAATCATCCAGGATCCAGCGAGAATGAGGCCGGGAAAAAGTGAGGTTCGGCGACTTTTGGGAGCAAATGCAAAAATCAAAGCACTCACCGACTGGGAACCTATGTTTGACCTGACAGCCGGTATTAAAGAAACCATCAAATGGTTTGCAGAAAAAGATAACCTAAGCACCTATAAACATGAAATCTATAATATCTGAGCCCATTCCTTTATCCATTCCTACCCTGGGCGGAAATGAATGGACCTATATCAAGGAATGCCTGGACACAAATTGGGTTTCCTCTGTAGGTTCTTATGTAACTGCTTTCGAGGAATCCATAGCTAGCTATAGTGGAGCTCCCTATGCCATTGCGACAGTAAATGGTACAGCCGCTCTCCATATTTGCTTGCTTCTGGCAGGGGTCGAAAGGGATGATTATGTCATCGTACCCAATATCACCTTTATAGCCAGTGCAAACTCTGTGGCCTATGCGGGAGCCAATCCTCTCTTCATAGACATTGAGGAAGGAAGTTGGCAGCTGGATTTGAACTTATTGGAAGAATTTCTGAGCGAGCAAACGGAAGAAGGAGCAAGCGGAAGGATCTACAAAAAAGATGGAAAGAGAATAAAGGCAATCATGCCTGTCCATGTCCTGGGAAATATGGCTGAGATGGACAAACTGCTAGAAATTTCCAGACGCTATGGACTTGTCATGATTGAAGATTCTACCGAAGCTTTAGGCAGCCGCTATAAAGGCCAACATGCAGGTACTTTCGGAGAACTGGGCTGTTTTAGTTTTAATGGAAATAAGATCATTACGACCGGAGGGGGAGGTATGATTGTTACTTCAGATGAAGAAAAGGCCCAACGTGCCAAACATCTCACCACCCAGGCAAAAGCAGACCCATTTGCCTATGTACATGATGAGATAGGCTACAATTATAGACTGGTCAATATCCTGGCAGCTATGGGCCTTGCACAGATGGAGCAATTGGATGAATTTAAAGCAGTTCGGACAAGGAATGCCGATATCTATCGGCAGGAACTTTCTGGGTTGGAAGAGATTTCTTTTCAAAACATCCATCCAGAAGTCGAAGTCAATAATTGGTTATTCACCATTAGAAGTAGTCATCAGGAAAACCTGATCAAAAAACTCCTCGATAACAAGGTTCAAACCAGGCCGCTTTGGGTGCCGATGAACCAACTCCCAATGTTTGGACATTTGCCTTATATCCAATCAGAAGATATTTCTGCAAAGGTTCATTCAGAATGTTTGAGCTTACCCAGCTCCAGTTCTTTGAAGGAAGAAGAAGTTCGATATGTTGCACAACTCATAAAATCATGCATCAAGTGAGGCGAATGAGTTTAGGATAGAAAAGCTTGATAAAAAAGATTCTCTCAAATAGCGCAGTTTATGGATTGGCTCCTCAAATTCCACAGGTGGCCAACATCCTTATACTTCCTATTATAACTCAAGACTTGACTCGTCTGGATTATGGAGTAGCGGGTATAATCTATTCCTATTTGGCTGCACTGTCTGCTATCCATTTATTGGGGACCAAGATCGTTCTCTCAAATGCTTTTTTTCATTACAGAAAACAGTATAAATGGCTTTGGCGGCAAATGCATGGCTTTATCTCATTATGGTCTTTATTCTATGCATTTCTCATGGGTTTGATCATTTATTGGGTTGTGCCAGAAGAAGCTGTAGAAAACAGATGGGCCATCGTTTTGATGCATACCATACCCAGTGCTTTCCTAAATGCAACTACAGAATATGGGATTCTACATCAACAGGTAGCTCAAAAACCTGGCCCCATTGCCTTTCAGATGATCGTGGTCGGATTCATTACCATTGCTATAAATCTTTGGTTAATCACCTTTGAGAAAATGGGTTATATGGGCTGGTTCTGGAGTAGGTTCATCGGAAGTATCCTCTCCTTTTTGTTCTTTAGCTACTTTCTCTATTACAAATTAAAATTGCTTCCCATTTTCAATTTTAAATGGAGATTGATTAAGGCAAAAATGAAAGTAGCCTTTCCCATGATTCCCTATTATTATGGCTCTTATCTTTTGACCTCATCTGATAGAATTGTGATGGATCTTTATCAGGTAAACATTCAAAAAATAGGAATCTTCAACCTGGCAGGAAATTTTGGGAATTACTTCAATGCCTTTGTAGATGGAACGGGTATGGCCATCAATCCAGTTATTTTTGAGTTTTTACAAGGACTTAAGAGAAAGGATGCCTTCAGATTAAGTCGTGACTTAATCTTTATCTGGCAAGGGACAATGATGATCTTCAGTTTTTTGGTCTGTCTTTGGTTCAAGGAAATCTTCAGTATCCTTATTAACAATCCAGACCTTCAGGAGGCCTATTCTCTTGCTATCATCATGATCATGGGTTTCAATTATCGGCCCCTTTACGCGGGCTTTGCCGTGAAACTCTTTTACTATGAGAAAGCCCATCGGATTTGGCTAATTTCCTTTAGTGCGGGTGTACTAAACATTGTGCTAAATATCATCTTCATTCCCATATATGGGATAGAAGCTGCAGCAATTACCACATTTATCGGTTTTTTGTTTATGGGAATGGCAGGCTTTTTCATCAAAGAGTATCGACAAATGGGAGATCTCAATTACTTCCCTTTCCATTGGTTGTTCGGGATCATTATTTCCACAGTCATCGTCTATATTCTCAAAGATATATATTGGCTGTATAAAGTAGGCATAAGCCTTTTTATTCTTGGAGTTACTGTACTTTGGATCCTGAAAAATAAAGAACTGATTCAATCCTTTGATCCAAGACAAAAATTAAACGAAGAGGAAACAGAAAAAAATCAAAGCTAGATATACATGATAACCATCATAAACTACGGAGTTGGAAATCTGGGCTCAATCAAAAACATGCTCAAAAAAGCGGGTGTAAAATCTCGGATTTCCTCTACCGATGAGGAAATCCAAGAGGCTGAGAAATTGATTCTTCCGGGTGTGGGGGCTTTTGATTATGGCATGGCCCAATTGAGCAGTGCCCCTTATTTTGAAACGTTAAATAAACGGGTTCAGGAAGATAAAATTCCTGTATTGGGTATCTGTCTGGGTGCGCAATTACTGACTGAAGGCAGTGAAGAAGGAGAATTGCCAGGATTGGGGTGGATTAAGGGGAAAACCATAAAATTCCGGGAAGAAAAGATGGATGCTGGCCTTAAAATACCTCATATGGGATGGAATGAGGTGGAGACCCAGAAGGAAAGCAAGCTATTTGAAGATATGTTCAAGGAGCCTCGCTTTTATTTTGTCCATACTTACCATATGAAATGCGAAGAGGAAAAAGATGTATTGTTGAGATCGAAATATGGATATGACTTCATTGCAGGCGTAGAAAATGAAAATGTAGTAGGTGTACAATTTCATCCGGAAAAGAGCCACAAATTTGGCCTGAAACTATTGACAAACTTTGCAAATAATTACTGATGAGAAGAGTTAGGGTAATACCGGTTTTACTTTTGAAAAATGGTGGGCTGGTAAAAAGTGTAAAATTTAAGGACTTCAAATATGTAGGAGATCCGATCAATGCAGTAAAGATCTTCAATGAAAAGGAGGTCGATGAAATTGTAATCCTTGATATAGATGCAAGCAAAGAAGGTCGAGAACCGGATCTGGACAAGATTAAGGAAATTGCCAGTGAAGCCTTTATCCCTTTGGCATATGGAGGAGGAATTACTCGCATAGAACAGATCAAAGAACTCTTGTTCAATGGGATAGAAAAAATTGTACTCAATCAAAGTGCATTTAATAATCCAGGTCTGATCACAGAGGCTGCTCGACAATTTGGGAGTCAGGCAGTAGTGGTTTCGATAGATGTAAAAAAGAACCTCTTTGGTTCTTATAAAGTCTATCAGCATAGCAAAGGCAAGAACACAAAGAGAGACCCTCTGGATTTTGCGAAAGAGGCTGTTCAATTGGGAGCAGGAGAAATTTTTCTCAACTCTGTAGATCTGGACGGTACCCAAAAAGGCTATGACCTTACACTTGTTGAAAAAATAGCCAAAGAAATAGAAGTTCCCCTCATTGCTTGTGGGGGTGCCAATGGTGTGAGCAATTTCCGGGAAGCGATCCAGGCGGGTTCTTCGGCTTGTGCAGCAGGGAGCTTATTTGTGTTTCAGGGAAAGCATAGAGCTGTGCTGATCAATTACCCTTCCCAAAAAGACTTAAAAAAAGAAGTATTTGAACAAATATAGCTTTTGATGGAAAGTGGGAAGATCGAGCTAATCCGATATTTTCAACTTATGTAATGGATCAGGCTTTTTTACTTATTTTTCCCTTTCATTATCTGTAATTTTACTAAGATAACACATTCATAACCACCCCAATGACTACCATAGAAAAGCCGGTAACACAGGCACGTCAATGCTCCCGATGTATCCTTGACACTCATGATGATCCAGGAATGAGCTTTGATGAGCAGGGCGTTTGCAGTTACTGCAATATGTATGATGCGCTCCCTAAATATGATTTCAGTCAGGGGGATCCAGCAAAAAGCGAAAGAGAAGCAATTATTAGCAAAATAAAAGCTTCAGGAAAGGGAAAAGATTATGATTGTCTAATCGGTCTAAGTGGCGGGGTTGACAGTACATACCTGGCTTATCAGGCCCATAAAATGGGACTTCGCCCCTTAGCCGTTCACTTCGATAATGGCTGGAATTCTGAATTAGCTGTCAAAAACATAGAAAATGTTGTCAGCAAACTGGGAATAGATCTTTACACCTATGTCATTGACTGGGAAGAATTCAGAGATATGCAGGTTGCTTTTTTCAAAGCATCTGTGATCGATATTGAAGCGCTAACTGATCATGCCATTTACGCTGCTCTCATCAAATTGGCTTCAAAAAACAAGATCAAGTATATGTTGAGTGGCAATAATATCGCTACAGAGGCGATTTTGCCTTCTCCCTGGATATACAAGGACTTTACAAATATTAAGGATATCCAAAAACGCTTCGGCACACGTCCCATAAAATCTTATCCTCATTTAGGCTATTTCCAGCGCTTGTATTACCTCAATATCAAGCAGGTTGAAACCATCCAGATTCTTAATTACATGCCTTATGATAAAGATGATGCGAAGAAGACCATCATAGAAGAATTGGAATGGAGAGATTATGGAGGCAAACATTATGAATCCATTTTCACCCGATTTTATCAAGGCTATATTCTCCCGACCAAATTCAAGGTAGACAAAAGAAAGGCACACCTTTCCAGCCTTATCTGCTCAGGTCAACTGACCAAAGAAGAAGCTCTGGAAGAACTTAAATTACCTATTTATGATCCTGATCTTCTGGAGGAGGACAAAGAGTTTGTGTTGAAGAAATTGAAATTCACCGAAAAAGAATTTGATGAATTGATGAAAATGCCTCCTATTCCACACAAGGCATACGGACATACCAAATCCTTTTTTGAACAATATCCTTTCTTAAAATTTCTGAGACCCCTGATTAAAAATATCAGAAGATATTAAGCACCATGTTAGAAAATAAAATACTCAAGTTCGGAATTGTAGGACACGGCCACATTGGCAAGCGACATGCCTTGATGATCCGGAACAATCCTTATGCGGAAGTTAAGGCTGTATGCGATATCAAAGATAAAAAAGATGCGAATCTGGAGGAGTTTCATGGAAACTACTATCACGATATCGATGAAATGTTGAAGGCAGAACCAGACCTGGATGTTGTTACGGTTGCAACTCCTAATGGGCTGCATGAGATCCATGCGCTCAAGGTATTGGAATCTTCAAAGCATGTGGTTATCGAAAAACCCATGGCCTTGACCAAAGCAGGTTGCGAGTCAATCATATTTAAAGCCCTGCAAATGTCCAAACAGGTTTTCTGCGTTATGCAAAACCGCTATTCTCCCCCATCTGTATGGTTGAAAGACATTATAGAAAAAGGAATTCTTGGCAAAATTTATATGGTGCAAACCAATTGCTACTGGAATCGGGATGACAGATATTATAAACCTGGAGGATGGAAAGGTACTGAAGATATGGACGGGGGTACGCTCTTTACCCAGTTCTCTCACTTTATAGATATTCTCTTTTGGTTATTTGGAGATATTACGGATATCGAGGGGAAATTCAGTGATTTTTCCCATCTACATTCTACAGATTTTGAGGACAGTGGAATGGTAAATTTCCGCTTCATGAAAGGGGGAATGGGCTGCATTAATTACTCAACCGCAGTTTTTCACTCAAACCTCGAAAGTAGCCTTACCATAGTTGCAGAAAATGGATCGGTAAAAGTCGGAGGACAATACATGAATGAAGTTGAGTTTTGTAATATAAAGGATTACGATATGCCGGAATTACCACCAGCAAATCCCCCCAATGACTATGGATACTACAAAGGTTCAGCTGCTAATCATATATATGTGGTCGAAAATGTAATCAAAACGCTAAGAGGAGAAACGAGCATTAGTACCAATGCATTGGAAGGTTTGAAAGTGGTAGAAATAATAGAGCGGATTTATCAAATTCGCAATGAAGCAAAGGCTATTCTGGCAGCGAGTAAATGATTAAAACGGATCAGCTATATAAACTTTTAAATCTGGAATACGAATTCCAGCAAAAACCCATTATACCAAAGAAGAATAAAAAGATATCCTCGCAGGATTCTAAAAGTTATTATTTCGCTGAAGTTTCAGAATTTCTACACAAGCAGGGTTTTCGCCCAGAATATCCGGAGGGGAAAACTTTCGCCATGTGTGTGAGCCACGACATTGACCTGCTCTATAACCATAATAGTTTGAAAGGCAATCTATTTTGGGGAAGCGTGGGCTTACTTTCCGGTAATCGACCTAAGGCAAACTATCATTTTAGGTCTATCAGCAATAGAAAGATCAATGAGTCCTGGAGAATCGAGCATACGCTGGAACTCCTAAATGAATACAAGCTAAGCTCGAGTTTTTATTTCCTTGCGCTCGAATCTCCTGAGAGGGATTTTAATTATCGTATCGAGCAGGTAGAAGATGAAATAGCTAAAATACAAGCAGCTGGACACGAAATCGGATTGCATGGAGGGCATGATGCTTATGCAGATGAGCAAAAAATGCAGGAAGAGAAAAACAAACTGGAAAGCATCACAAAAAAAGTCCTTATCGGATATCGTAGCCATTTCCTCAATTTAGAAATTCCTCATACCTGGGAAATTCTCGAGAACTTAAACTTTCGCTATGATGCCAGTCTCGGATTTTCACGGGAAGTAGGTTTTCGAAATGGGATGTGTTACCCTTTTCGACTGCGTAAAAAAGTAGGAGAAAGAAGCAAACTCTTCATTTTTCCGCTCGTGATTATGGATGTAGCTCTTTTTCTGAAAAAGAAAAGCAAATACCACTATTCTCTTGCTCTCTGCAAATTGATCATAGAGCGAATTAAGGAAGTAAATGGGGTATGTACCTTCCTTTGGCACAACAATTATATGCAGGGAGAAATGGGTAAGTTCTTTAGAGAGATAATAGAATACAGCCAATCTCTGGGTGCCTGGATGCCCACACACAAAGAATACCTGGATTGGTGGCAGGCAAAAGGTTACGACCAACAGATGGAAGGATTATTGGACGACCACCTATATAAACATGCAAGCTAGCTAAATGAGTAAAACCTTTGGATATTATATCATCCCGGATCAACAAATGCTGAGGCCCAATTCAGGTCCTTCTGAACACATTAATACAGGTCTTAGATACCTGAAAAAATCCTTTGATATAGAAATCCTTGCTACGGGAGAAGTATATGAACAAACTGACTCAAGCGAACAAAAGTCGCAAAAAGCTCAACAGGTTCGATTTGGGAAAAGTGGCCCGGTTGGGATTCTTAGAGATCTGAAAAAGCTCATTAAAAATCATCTCCATTTCCGACAATATTATAAAGCCCTGAAAGAAAAACGGCCGGACTTTGTTTATGAACGTGCTGAATATCTGAATTACAATGGAATCATAGCCAGTCGTATCTTAGGCATTCCTCACTTTTATGAAGTCAATTGGGTCTTTTTTCGGGAGATGAAACAATACTATTACTCCTGGTTCAACCCTATTGCGAAATGGCTGGAAGAATGGGCATACAACAGGACCCATCGAGCTTTCTTTGTAGGGAATCAAAATCAATTTCTCAAACTAAAAAATCAGAACTGGGAAGTGATACAAAATGGCATTCCGCTAGACACAATGCTAAAATTTGAATCACGCAAGCATGAAATAAAAGATAAAATTCACTGTTGTGTAGTGGCCAAGCTTATGCCTCATCACCGATTTGATATCCTGGCAGAAGCCCTTTCTCAGATGAAGCATGCTAGTTCGCTACACTTTCATTTCATTGGATACGAATTTGAAGAGGCGCTTAAAAGCTTGACCGAAGAAGTCAGCTACACCTATCATGGTCCGGTTGCTCGACATGAATTACCAGATCAAATAGCTCAGTATCATCTGGGAGTTATTTCTGGCGGAGAGCATTATTTCTCCTTTATGAAGTTGTATGAATATGCCGCAGTCAAGCATTTGGTCGTTTGCCCCGAACTTGAAAACCTGGTAAATAATTTTTCAGATTCAGAAATCCTCTTTTTCGAAAACACCTCTTCAACTGCCCTTGCAGAAAAGCTGGATTACATTGTTGAAAATCCTTCCTGCATACAGGAATATGGGGATGCTATTTATGAGAAAGTTAAACAATCCTTTACCTGGGAAGCTATATTTGGCAATATCACAGAGAAAATATCAACACACCTAAAGCCTGCAAAAAAAGGCCAAAAGGATACGGGAGCTCCTGTTTTGGAGAATAAGTTATGAAAATCGCCTTACTGACAGATGGAATATATCCCTATGTAATGGGAGGAATGCAGAGACACAGCTATTATCTCTGCAAATTCTTCTTGCAAAAAGGAATTGAAGTTGATCTCTACCATACCCATTGGGAGTTGAGTAAGGACATCGAAGCATTGTCAGTATTTACCGAAGAAGAAAAGACTAAACTCAGATCATTCGTCATCCCCTGGCCGAGTAGCTCCGGATTACCCGGACATTATGTGAGGGCTTCCTATGCCTATTCCAAAGCAGTTTACAAAGAATTCAAAATGAGGTCCCTGGATGCAGATTTTATATATATCAAAGGATTTGCAGGCTGGAAATTACTGGAAGAGAAGGCCAAAGGACTAAGGGTTGCGCCTTGCGGAGTTAAATTTCACGGATATGAAATGTATCAGTTGGCTCCCAATTGGAAGGTAAAACTTCAACACTATATGTTGAGAAGACCGATAAGATGGAACAGCCTGCATGCGGATTATGTATTCTCTTATGGAGGAGGTATTAGTAAGATAATAGAATCACTTGGCATTGAAAAAGAGAGAATTCTTGAATTTCCCAGTGGAATAGAAGAAAGTTGGATAGCCAAAGAAAGAACATCTGTCTCAAGCCCGAAGCGTTTTGTTTTTCTGGGCAGGTATGAACGCAGGAAAGGAATAGAAGAATTGTTTAAGGTCCTAAATAATTACCCCGACTCCCAAAGGTTCGAATTTCATTTTATTGGCCCAATACCAGAACATCTACAACCCAAAGGAGATGCTTTTATCTTTCATGGAAAGATTTTTGGTAGCCAAAAGATCAAAGAAATCTTACGGTCCTCTGATGTACTGGTCTGCCCCAGTTATTCAGAAGGTATGCCTAATGTGATCCTGGAAGCTATGGCTTCTGGCCTTTATATTATAAGCAGTGATGTGGGAGCTGTTTCAGCCATGGTTTCTGAAGAAAATGGCAGGCTAATTCTACCGGCCGATGAGAAAGGAATTCGCGACGCCATGGAAGAAGTCCTGGCAATGGATGAACAAACTCTCCTTCAGAAAAAGAACAATTCGATTGAAAAGATAAAATCAGACTTCATGTGGCCGGAAATAATTAATCAAACATTAAATAAAATTGAAAAAATTAGTAGTAATTCGCTAGCTGTTAGCTAATTCCTAAGATTACCCAATGTCTCAGACACTTTCGATCATTATTCCCGCCTACAATGAAGAGGCCACCATCCACAATATCCTGGATAGGATTCGTGAGGTAGAGCTCATTGAAGGTCTCCAAAAGGAAATTCTGATCGTAAATGATTGTTCGAGTGACAAGACGGAAGAAAAGATCTTTGAGTATCAGAAAAAGCATGCAGATCTGAATATCAGATACTTCAAGCATGAAAAAAACATGGGCAAGGGTGCCGCCCTTCATAGCGGCATCAAAGAAGCCAGTGGAGAGTATTCCATCATTCAGGATGCAGACCTTGAATACGACCCGCATGAATATAACCTCTTGCTCAAACCCATGTTGAGAAACGTAGCAGATGTGGTTTACGGCTCTCGCTTTATGGGAGGAAAGCCTCATCGTATTCTCTTTTTCTGGCATTCAATCGGAAATAAGTTTCTGACCTTTCTTTCCAATGCTGCCACCAATCTCAATCTGACAGACATGGAGACTTGTTACAAGCTTTTCAGAAGTGAAATTTTGAAGGGCCTGAAACTCAAAGAAAAACGCTTTGGATTTGAGCCGGAAGTAACCGCAAAGATTTCCAGAGTGTCTGGCATAAGGATCTATGAAGTGGGTATTTCCTACTATGGAAGGACCTATGATGAAGGGAAGAAGATAGGCTGGAAAGACGGATTCAGAGCCATTTACTGTATCTTTAAATACGGATTCTGGGGACGCTAACACTCCCCCTGACATAAACAAAACACAGGTATCCAAGGATACCTAGCAAGGTGAAACAGTTTTTAACCCATAACGCACCTGTGTTATCCAGTTGCCTCATTTTGATGCTACTGGGAAACATACATCCGGTACTCGGAAGTGTAGTACTGGCAGGCATCATGCTTGTCTGGGCAATCCGAGAAAGGAATAACTGGATGCTTCTGATGTTTGCCTTCACCTTGATTCTGGGTGATAGTAGGCTATACTTTTTCCTGCCTTTTAAAGGGATGCGTTATGTGGCTATTTCTCTGCTTTTTGTAAAAACTGTTTATGATATAGCCAGAGGCAGGTATGCCTTTAATAGACTCCTTCTCATTAGCATTCCCTTCTTTTTGGTAGCAATGATAGGAGTCGCTCTGAGTCCTGTAAAAGGAATCGCCTTTTCTAAAGCTATCTCCTATTTTTTCCTTTTGGTTATCTGTCTGAGTTTTGTTCCTCATTATTTTAAAAAAGCTCGCCATCAGTTGCTCAACAATTTCCTCTACCTGGCTATACTGGTATATATCCTCGGCCTATTGTTTTTGGTAGTGAGTCCAAACTGGGCTTTTCTAAATGGCCGCTACAGAGGCTTTTTTGGAAACCCCAATGGATTGGGAACATTTTCTACCATGATGATCCCATTTGCGGTCATGATGTTCAACCGTTTTCCCGAAAAGAAAAGAGCAGCTTTTGTCTTAATTGGACTAGGATTTTTTTCCATCATATTATCTGAATCACGAACGGCCTTAGGGACAACTTCCTTATTTTTTGCCCTTTACCTCATTTACAAAGGAGGAAAACTGAGACGGAATTTTTTCTGGTTCTTCGGCTTGCCCATTATAGTATTCATATTTACGGCGGTTCCCCTGGAAACCCTGGTAGGCTTGGTAGGTTTGGAAGAATTTCTTCGAGTAGAGTCTTTAAAAACCGGAACGGGCCGATTCCTGGCCTGGGGATTGGGCTTAACGGAGATACAAAATAATCTTTGGATAGGAAGAGGTTTCGGCTACGAAGAATACTTCTTTTATCAGTTGAGAGAATTCCTTGTATCAACTGAGCACCAGGGAGGAATGCACAATTCCTATCTAACCTTCCTGATGAATAATGGTATTTTAGGTTCTATTCCATTCGTGATATTCCTGATCGCTCTTTTCCGAAAGGTTAAAGTAAAGAAGTTCGCCTTTCCCTTTATCATCGTAGTCCTGATCTCTGCAAATTTTGAAAGTTGGTTGAATTCATCGCTCAATGCATTCACTTTCTTTTTCTTTGTCATTTTATCCTTTTTAATATCCTACAAAAACCTCAAACCAAAGCTATGAGTCAAGGGCGAAAGCGCATATTGATATCCATTGACTGGTTTGCCCCGGGATATAAAGCGGGTGGGCCGATCCGCTCTTGTGTAAATTTTTCATACGGGATGCGAGATCAGTATGATATCTACATTATAACCGGGGATCGGGACTTTGGAGATTACCAATCCTATGATAACATTCAAACCAATTCATGGATTGATTTTGATACGGGTATAAAAGTAAAATATGTGAGCCCAGACAATCTGAGCTTGAGTTTCTGGAGAAAAGAAATTAGTCAGATCAATCCCGATTTTGTTTACCTGAACAATCTATTCTCTACTTCATTCTGCTTTTTCCCTCTCCTGGCCAGAAAAAGTAGCGCGGCACAAACAAAATGGATTCTCGCTCCCAGAGGTATGCTTCATGCAGGAGCCTTACAATATAAGTCCAGCAAGAAAAAGTTATATCTGGCTGCTTTGAAAATCTTGGGGCTAAGTAAACAACTATATTTTCAAGCAACGGATGAACAGGAGCAAAAAGATATAGTCAAATACTTTAATCCTAAAACACCCATCTCTATCATTGAAAATCTTCCACACTCCCACCTAAAGGAAAGAGTAACAAGGAAGAAAGATAAAGGATTCCTCAAAGCTATTTTCTTTTCGCGGATCAGTCCCAAAAAAAATCTGGATTTCTTCCTGGAAATTCTGAGGGGAACAAGAGCACGCCTCGATTTGGATATCATAGGCCCTATAGAGGATGCTGCATATTGGGAGCATTGTCAGAAACTAGCAAATGAACTGGAAGAAAACCTGAACATGGAGTATCTGGGAGTTTTTCCCCATGAAGAGGTAATGAAGCAATTGGAAAACTATCACCTCTTTGTTTTACCTACTCATGGAGAAAACTTTGGACATGCCATTTTTGAAGCAATATTATCTGCCTGTCCGGTTTTGATCAGCGATCAAACTCCCTGGCGCAATCTGGAATCCAAAAAGGTGGGCTGGGATATTCCTCTATCAGACACTGATAAGTATAAAGAAGTAATCGAAAATTTAACCCAAATGGATCAGGAAAATTGGGATAGCTGGTCAAAATCCAGTTGGTTATATGGGAAGAATTACCTGGCTGATTCGAAGACGAAAGAACGATATAGACACTTATTTCAACATGTATGAGATAATGCTGGATAAAAAACAATCACATAGCACCCGACTGGACACCTATGATAACTCCTGGTTTGATACAGGAAAGAATATCTTCCTGCGCAGCCTTTGGTACATGGTAAATGTCGTTTTCTTCATCAATCCCCTGAATCCCATCTCTGGGCTAAAGGTCTTTTTTCTCCGCTTGTTTGGGGCAAAAGTTGGAAGAGGCGTAATTATTAAACCTGCCGTAAACATCAAATACCCCTGGAAACTGGAAATTGGAGACTATGCATGGATTGGAGAAAAAGTCTGGATCGACAATCTGGCTGAAGTGAAAATTGGCGCGCATAGCTGCCTATCTCAAGGCGCTATGCTACTAACCGGTAATCATAATTATAAAAAAGCTAGTTTCGATCTGATGCTGGGAGAAATTGAACTGGAAGAAGGTGCATGGATTGGGGCCCAGGCTACCGTTTGCCCGGGAGTAAAATGTTATTCTCACAGCATACTAAGCGTTGGCTCCGTTGCAAACTCAGATTTGAATGCCTGGACCATTTATCAGGGAAATCCTGCTCAGGCCGTTCGTAAAAGAAGCATTGAAGAAAAACATGGATAGATCACCGGGAAATATATTGCTCTATTATTCTGAGATGGCTGCCTATTTTCTGGCATGTGCTGAACATTTACATCTCAAGCACGGCTATGAAGTCCATATCGTACACTGGCCCATAAATCCGGTAGCACCTTTTGCTTTTCGTGAATATAAAGGTGTTCACCTGTATTCCAAAGATGATTTTAGTGAAGAAGATTTATTCGAACTCTATAAAAGCCTTGAGCCCGAATTAGTATTCACCATCGGCTGGATGGATCCAGAATACAAAGCTTTAGCAAAGCGGATCAAAAGGGACGGAAAAATCGTCATAGCCGGTATGGACAATCGGTGGAAAGGCAATGCTCGACAGCAATTGGCCCGATTGGCCAGTCCTTTTTATTTAAAGCCTTTCTTTACTCATATATGGGTTCCGGGAGATCCTCAGTATAAATTTGCCCAGAAATTAGGATTTGCAAATGAGAATATCCTTCGTGGATTTTATTCTGCAGACCTTACACCTTTCCAGCAAGCTTATCATACCTACCGAGACAAAAAACAAAAAACATACCCGCATAATTTCCTGTACGTTGGTCGCTTTGTTGAGCACAAAGGCCTGGATATACTCATCGAAGCCTTTAGCCAGCTAAAAGAAGAGATGCAACACGACTGGAGCCTGACCCTGGCTGGCAGTGGTCCTATGCGTGAACGATTGGAAGGAAAGGAAGCCGTAAAGTTTTTGGACTTTATTCAACCAGAAAAATTGCCCGAACTGGCTGCAGAAAGTGGTTGTTTCGTTTTTCCTAGTACAGATGATCCCTGGGGGGTAGTACTACACGAATTTGCTGGTGCAGGCCTTCCCTTGATAAGTTCACTTCGAAGTGGGGCAGTAACGGCATTTCTGAAGGATGGACAGAATGGATATCTCTACGGAAAACATAAGAGCGCAGAGATCAAAGATGCACTCCGAAAAATCATCCTTCATAGCGATGATGAATTGAATCAAATGTCCGAAAAGAGTTTTGAAATAAGTAAACAGATTAGTCCAGACACCTGGTCTGAAACCCTTTTAAGTGTTATAGCCTAACTTAATTTTATGTGCGGAATAGCCGGATATACTTGCGATCTTCTGGAAACTGCCTCTATCACTGTTTTGGAACAGATGACAGCGCGTATGCAGCATCGAGGTCCGGATGCAGGAGGGCATTTTGTAGAAAAAGGGATTGCACTTGGACACAGAAGGTTATCTATCATAGACCTGAGTGATGCTGCCACCCAGCCCATGCATGACAAAAGTGGACGCTATACCATTATCTATAATGGTGAAGTGTACAACTATCAGGAGATTCGTGCAGAACTGAATTTATCGGAAACCCAAAGTCAAAGTGATACGGATGTTATCCTGGCTGCCTATGCTACCTGGGGTCCTGATTGTTTGAAAAAAATGAATGGCATGTTTGCCTTTGCTATTTGGGATCAGGTCGAGCAGGAACTTTTTATCGCCAGAGATCGGATGGGGATAAAACCTATTTACTACAGCATTCAGGATAATCAACTCATATTTGCCTCTGAAATCAGAAGTTTATTGGCTTCTGGTATGGTACCAGCAGTTCTCAATCACCAGGCCCTTCCGGAATACCTAAAATACTATTCTGTCAATTCCCCCAACACCCTGTTAAAAGATGTGTATATGCTCCCAGCTGCCAGTTTTGGTATTTGGAAGCATAAGGAACTCAGGTTGGAACAATACTGGGATTTGGCAAAAAACAGAAAGCTTGCAGAAAATATCGATCGGGAAGAGGTAAAAGAAGAGCTTCATCAAAGGTTAAGAGAAGCTGTTTCCAGAAGAAAAATTGCTGATGTTCCTTTAGGCGCTTTTTTATCTGGTGGCATTGATTCGAGTGCAGTTGTTGGCCTATTGGCGGAAAGTAGTGAACAAGCCATCCATACCTTTTCGATTGTTTTTGATGAAAAGCAGTATGATGAGTCCTATTATGCAACTCTCATAGCAAAGAAATTCAAGACAGAACATCATCCCATCAAATTAAAACCGGAAGATTTCCTCACAGAATTACCGGAGGCATTAGACGCAATGGATCATCCGAGTGGGGATGGCTTAAATAGCTATGTGGTTTCCAAAGCCACCAAAAATGAAGGCTTTACAGTTGCTCTATCAGGATTAGGAGGAGATGAACTCTTTGCAGGATATCCGGTATTTAAACGTTACCAGAAGTTGAAAAAAATGGGGATGTATGCAGTTCCTCATATGATACGTTCTGGGATAGGTGCCGGAATCAGCAGCCTCTACAATAGCCATAAGAGTGCACGTTTACAAGAAATCCTGGCGATAGAGAAACCTGACTTTTCGGAGCTATACCCGATTTTCCGAAAAATTCATGACGACAAGGAAATCAATGGGATACTGAAAAACTCTGACATAGCTCAATCTACTCTGGCTAGCCTCCTGAAAGATCCAGGATTACAAAAAGTAGAATCTATGCCTCTCTTTAGCCAGGTTTCTGTAGGGGAAATGATGACCTATACCCAGAATGTGTTATTGAGAGATACAGATCAAATGAGTATGGCAAGTTCGCTGGAAGTGAGGGTTCCTTTCTTTGATCATGAATTGGTAGAATATGCCCTGGCAGTTCCGGATAGACTCAAAGAACCTGACTATCCTAAAAAGCTTTTGGTCGAATCTCTTGGGAAGCTGTTACCTGGAGAAGTAGTTCATCGTCCTAAAATGGGATTCGTATTTCCCTGGGCGCTCTGGATACGGGAATCGATGAAGGATTTCTGTGAGAAACATATCCAGTCTCTTGCAAGCAAGAAATTTATAGAAGGAGAGTATCTTCTGGATAAATGGAATAGGTTCCTTGCAGGAGGCAAAAGAGAACACTGGATGAAAATATGGATGCTCGTGATGTTGAATGTATGGTTAGAAAAAAATGAAATTGAATATTAAAAAACATAGCGTTCTTTCTCTTGCTTTAATTCCTTTACTTTTTAGTTGGGGATTAAAAGCCCAGGATTTTAGTCCTGCCTATTATTGGACCTTTGACACCAAAGAGGTCTTCAAAGATCGACAATTGAACAGGCCCTGGACCAATAAACTTGACCATGAAGTAGAAAAAGAGGGAGCCTTATTAGGAAACTACTTTCAGTTTGGCGAAGAAAGCAAAGGCATGTATGCTATACCCTTTGATGTCAAAAAAGAATTCAGCATAGAGTTTTGGTTAAAACCTGATCAATCTGATCTCAGCAGATCACAGATTCTTTTCTTTTTTAACAATCGAAAAGTATCCATTTCTATGAGTTACCCAAATATAAATTTCAGCACCCTAACCAATAACAAAAGTGGCATAGTAGAAGCACATAATCTTGCCCTAAAGCTGGATGGTGTAGGGAAAAAGAGCCTGGATTATTATATGGATGGGAATTGGCACCATTTCGTTTTCCAATATCAGGTACAAAATGGGATCAAGGAAGTCTGGGTCGACGGAGAACTTTTGGAAGGAATGAGGGTAACAGATGCTCCCAAAGGCATCTTGTGTGGTGGTGGAAATTGTAATAGTAATACCCTACTCTTCACTCAATTTGACAATTATAATATCTATTATAAAGGGGGCATAGATGAAATTGCCCTTTACAAGAGAAGCCTACCGGGAGCCCTGATCAGGCAACACTACTCGGAAATAAAGAATAATAGACATTACTCCTTTCGACTTACATCAGTAAGGGATATCAATATCGCCACTCCGGAAAAAGTAGAAAGCAGGGAAGTACGTGATAAACGAGAATTTGCCCCCTCCCATCCGAGGGTAAGGGATTTGGCCTACAAACAATTGCAGAATTATCCCCTTCCCCGATATAAAAAGACACATAGACTCAAGCCTTTGGTTAATTGGATGGCATTGGATTTTTTTGGAGGAGCCTTTACAGAATATTTAGACAGAAACTCAGCCTATCTATACAGTGCGAAAATCCAGGAAGAGCTTTCTGTCAATTGGAACTATTCCCTAACATTATATGGCTCAAGGAATGCAAGAAAAGATCAAAATGGAAATTTAAGTCCCTATACCCGCGAGCTTATAAAGCTGGCTAATAAGTATCCTGATATTCCACTTAGCCTGATTACCTTATGGGCACAAGTAATTCCGAAGGACCTTTCTATAAATGAAAGTTCTCCTCGTATATATCAGACCAATCCACAGTATGCCGTAAAAAACGCTTCCAAAGTTCAATTGAATCGGGCAGGAAAAACTGGGAGCAAAGAATATTCCCTCTCTCCTATTACACCTGACAGTTACGTAAGGAGTGATGGACAGCTTCAAGCTTTATACATAAAAAATTTACTGGCACAACTTAGGCGCCCGATAAACCTGATCAATGAAAATGGAGAAGTTCCTTTTTTACCCTACCCTGAGGAAACCCTGAAAAAAGACCCTCGGATAGTACGCGACAAAGAGAAATCGAAAGTCAAAGATTGGGATGAGTATCAAGCCATTCAAAAGAACAGATTAAGAAGGGCTTACAGTAAGGAATTTCTCAAGATTCCGGCTTTGAAAAATACCGAATTCACCTGGTATGGCGTTGATGGAGGACCTCAGGATCGATTTGCATGGAAAACTGCCAGGAAAATCGGCACAAAAATAAATGGACAATATTATTCCACCCCGGATTTTTATGTTCGCTGGCCCTCTAACTGGAATAAGGTAAGAGGTGCATGGAGAGGCTGGTCCTGGATAGAAGATAGTCGGAAAGTAGAAATTGCAGCTGGGGATAATTTATTCTCTCCATTCATTGCCGCCGGATGGTCAGAAAATCCCGAGCAGAATGTCCGTCCTAGTCAATGGTTAGGCCTCTTGAAATGCCTGGGTCCTATTGGAGCTGAGTTTTTCTATACGGGCTTTTTCAATGTCAAAAAACCTTTTGCCGACCCTCGAAATTATGCCTGGCAAGCGGTGATGCCTTCTTATGCGCAAGCCGTCAGCAGTTATTATGAAGGAATCCTAAGAAAAGGCTCAGTACTAAGAGATGGGGAAAATAGTCCCATTATTAGCTTGGAAGTTGCTGACCCTCGTATTCTGGCTACTGCCAGAAAATCTGCGGAAGGGAAGAAATATGTAATCGCCCTCACGATTCAGCCCCAATCAAATATTAAAGGCAATGTCCCTGATCAGGCAAAGGTAGAAATCAATCTTGAAGGCAATAAACTCAGCCTAACTGCCCGAAGACAAGGAAGTGTTTATGTACTTGATTTGAGCACTCAATCTGGGCCCATCATTTATCAATTGGATAGCTGGCATGAAACAGGACATCCGGCCTGGTGGAGCCAGGATTTTCACTTTGAAGCAGAAGTCTATGATTATAGTATGGGCCAGGAAATCAAATCGGAGACACAATCTTCAACTGATTTCAGCAAGTTTGATACCTACCTCAAAGCAACCGAAAAAGGCGCTTGTAGTAAATATCATTTTCAAGGCAGGAATAAACGCAACAATTATAGCCTGAGAGTAAGAGCAAGAAATAGAAAAGCCTCTGGGGGGCGGATAGGCGTGGTAGTCGATGGAGCGGATATGGGAGAACTAAAAGGTATAAGTTCAAAGGACTGGAAATGGTATAACCTTTCGACAAAAATAAAGGACTTAGATAATCAGGATCATATGTTGAGTCTGATCCAGTCCGACCCAAATGTAGAGATCGATAAATTTATTTTGGTAAGAAATTAGCCCATGAAGATCAGCATCATTACCGTCTGCTACAATGCACAGGATTACCTGAGAGATTGTCTGGATTCCGTAGCCAAACAGGATCATCCGGATATTGAGCATATCATCATTGATGGTGCTTCCACTGACAAGACCTTATCTATTCTTGAAGAATATAAGTCTGGTCTGGCCCATTTGATTTCTGAGAGCGATGAAGGCCTCTATGATGCCATGAATAAAGGAATTGCCCTCGCAAAAGGGGAAGTCGTAGGAATTCTGAACGCAGATGATCTTTACCCCAGAAGTAATATTCTCAGTCGGGTCGCAAGGGCTTTTGAAGATCCTTCAATAAAAATGAGTTTTGGAGACCTGGTGTACGTACATGATGAAGACCTGGATAAGGTAGTCAGGTATTATCAGGCAAATAATTATAAGGACAATTGGTGGGCGAAAGGCATGATGCCTCCGCATCCTACTTTCTTTCTACGAAAGGAAGTATATGAGCAATATGGGAATTTCGATACCAGTTTTGAGATTTGCGCAGATTTTGATCTGATGCTAAGACTCTTTCACAAAGAGAAACTTCCCTACACCTATATTCCTGAAACCCTGGTCAAGATGAGAACGGGTGGAAGTAGTACGCAGGGAATCAAAAGTACCCTAACCATTAATAAAGAAATGCTGAGATCTTGTAAAATGCATGGGATTAATACCCACTATGGAAAGATTTACAGCAAGTATTTTACTAAAGTGTTTCAATTGCTGAAAAAGCCGTTATAATTGGCACTGTTTCGGCTATAAACTCATTGATCATTGCCCTAATTTTGTCGTACAGAATAATATAACACAACATTTTTCTATGCCAGCTATTCTCATTACCGGAGGAACCGGATACATAGGCTCTCATACTGCAATCGAAATCATCAATCAGGGTAAATACGACGTTATTTCGATAGACAATCAAATGAATTCTTCTCTGACAACTTTGGACAGAATAGAAGAAATCACAGGAAAAAGAATGCTGAATTATTCAGTAGACCTTTGCAATCTCACGGAAGTTGAAAACATATTTGAAAAGCACACAGATATCGTAGGTGTGATCCACTTTGCAGCTTTAAAGGCAGTAGGAGAATCTGTTGCAAAACCCCTACTCTATTATCGCAACAACTTTGACTCCCTTCTGAATATGCTTCATTGTTGTGAAAAGTATGAGGTTTCTAATTTTATCTTTTCCTCCTCCTGTACAGTTTATGGAGATATTTCTGACATCCCGGTGACAGAAAAAACTCCAACCACTGAAGCACCCTCTCCTTATGGCTGCACCAAACTTTATGGAGAGCGCATCATCCAGGATTTTATAAAAGCGGCCGATTCGGTAAAAGGAATTGCGCTTAGATATTTCAATCCAGTTGGAGCTCACGAATCTGGTTTGATAGGGGAAGATCCAATCAATCGCCCGAGCAATCTCGTTCCTGTAATTACTCAATCCGCTTCTGGAATACTTCCCAAAATCACAGTATTCGGCGGAGATTATGATACCCGCGATGGTTCATGCATACGCGATTATATTCATGTAGTAGATATCGCTATTGCGCATTTACAGGCTATGGATTACCTTCTTAAGGATAAAAATGAAGAAGCTTATGAGCGCTACAATCTCGGTTCAGGAGAAGGGGTTTCTGTTCTCGAAGCGATCCATGCTTTCCAAAATGTAACAGGGGTGAAAGTGAATTTTGAAGTAGGTCCCCGCAGACCGGGAGATGTTGAGAAGATTTACTCTGATAGTAGTCTGGCCAAAGAGCGCCTCGGTTGGGTTCCAAAATATGGGATTGATGAAATGATGGCTACTGCATGGAAATGGCAGACTCATCTGAACGAATCAAGATTGGCATCAAAATCCTGATTTTCTAATACAAAAACGGAAATTACTTAATTGTATATTTTTCAATCCGATGAAGGAACTTACATAGCTTCATCGGATTTGCTTTTTATTTGCTAGTTTTAAAGTACAAACGTTCGGGTATTTCAAATTTATATTTTTTATGTATCGTAATAATAATTTATTGTAAATTACGGATACAAACCTAAAGCTCTAAAGATTGATGTTGCGTTACCTTTTCGGATCACTCCTTCTTCTTGTCGTATCATTAGCCTCTGCTTTCTCCCAGGATAGTTTTTCTGAGGAGATTATTGAGATTGTCAGAATCAATGATAGCAGCGTACAACGTGTGATTCTTGATAAGGATTTACATCGAGAGAGATGGGACACTTTGGCCCAGGTGCGTTTTTGGCGCAAAGTGATGAATCTACCTCCCGAGTATAGCGTGCTGAATATCGCTGATACCCGCAATGTGTTGAATACTTTTCAAACGGCTTATTATGATACCCTTGAAGATCCCTTGAAAAGAAGCTTCAAGGATTCGATCCTGCAAATTTGTGAGCTACCCTCCAACACTCGACTATATGTTACCTATGGCAAAAGTGATTTCTATAAGTTGAGAGAAGTTCTTCCGAGTATTGATGCAGGTATTCGACACTTTCAGGCAGAAGGCACAGATCCCTGGTTTGCCCAAAGCATTCTTTTGATAGAAAGTCCGGGCCAGCTCAGAAAATCGCCTACGGGAGCCGTGGGACATTTTCAATTGATGCCTGGAGTGGGTCGACAAATGGGCTTGAAAGTTAATCGAGAAGTGGACGAAAGAGAGGACTTTGAGAAATCCGCCCGCGCCGCTGCAAGATTTATCAAAAAGGTGTGCATACCCGAGACCAAAGATATTCTCCGTTCCTACCGACTGAGTTTCAAAGAAGACGATCTTTGGTTTCGCTTGATGGTCCTGCACGTCTATCACGCCGGTTCTGGAAACGTGAGATCTGCGCTTAGACTTATTCGCCCTCGTAAAGGAGGAATGGCTCTGATTCAATCTCTTTGGCAAACCCGGAATAGATATTTTCGCAATGCATCACAAAATTATTCGCAAGTGGCATTGGCCTCCTTGTTAGAATTAGAGGAAATTATTCGCAGGGAATGTAATGTCCTCTGTCCCCCTATTCGCTAAAACCCTTCTGTGCTACATAAATTACGCTTTTCCGTTGATCCTCCAACAAAGCTGCTTGAACCTTCACTTTAAACGGAAGGCGAGAAATGCAGATTTTTTTTGGCCCCGATATTGTACTTTTAAGCTAATCAGATTGGGGAATCTGTATTCTTAGTTTATCTGATCGTCTTGAAAGTAAAACCTAGCATTCTGGCTGGCCTGGGAGTCCTCCTTGTTCTCGTATTGGTCATCTCCCTGAAGGCGTTGACATCCACTCAACGGCCTGACTTCCGTGCTATGGCTGCTTCTTTCCCAGACGAATACCCTTTTCCAAACCATATTGAATTTTCTCTTTTTGACAATGATAGTCTAGCAGATATAACGATTGCAAGGCTGGAAGAAGTTTGGGATACCACCCAGGTTTCTTATAGTTTTGAGGTTTTTCCTGTAGACCTTTCCTGCATGCATATCATTTGGGACTCTCTTTTGTATGCCCAACAATGGGATACCCTGAGTCAACCCGTGTTTTGGAGAAAGATCATGCAAATGGGAAGAGACTCTGCCATTGTAAATATCGCACAGAGTAGAAGGTTGTTGGATAAAATCAGTTTAAGAGCCTGGGATAAGAAATCTGAGGGTCTCAAGAACTACTATAAAGACAGCATTATTGTAGCGAATGACCTTCCAATGAACACCCAGATATACATCACTCCGGGTAAGAATCATTATTATGATTTCCAGAAGGTCCTTCCACATATTGGCAAAGCGCTTCATATTTTCAAAGGGATGAATGTCGATCCCTGGTATGCTCAGGCAATCCTGCTGATCGAAAGCCCTGCAGCACTTCAATATTCTCCGGTAGGAGCTTATGGTTCCTTCCAATTGATGAAAGGAGTCGCGGAGGAATATGGATTGGTGGTGAACGATAGCATAGATGAGCGTGAAGACCTCAGTAAAGCCGCAAGAGCCGCAGCCAAGTTATTAGCCAGGCGTTGTATCCCTCAAACTAGATGGATGCTGAGAAAGCGAAACATCCCCTTCAGAGAGGATGAGTTGTGGTTCCGCCTTTTGGTACTCCATTCTTATCATGCAGGAGCAGGAAACGTAGATGGAGTTTTGGAAAAAATTGCGCCTAAGCAAGGAGGTATGGATTTGATGACTCGTGTATGGAGAACCGAATACAAAGGCTTCAAAAATGCTTCCCAAAATTATTCTCAGGTTGCTTTAGCTTCTTTCCTCGAGTTGGACCAGCTTATGGCCAGTCTACCAGATACGGTTTGCCAGGACACTTTATTCTATAATCCTGAACCTATAGATAGTCAGGTTAAGTTTACCGAAAATAAGCCAGATAGTACTCAAAAAGCACCCGCTCCCTTAAATCTCAGCTTTGAAGCAGACTCTCTCCTTTTTAGTGATCCAGAGGAAATGGAGTAAATTCGATTTTCTTCCGAAAACAAAAAGACTTCTAACCCAACATTCTTAAATCATCAATTCCCATGTTGAAAATGGGGCATATTCTTCTTACAATCCCCTCATAGTCAAAGCTTAGTCTTCTTTTCATCGAATTAGCTGGCAAAACTTTCTTCTCCCCACCATTTAATCCAATTAATAAATTTTATCTGCACATAAATTTATTTACTTTAAGGCATACGATATCTACTTACAGGAAGACGCGCAATTTCCAACACAAACAATGCACGTATTATGGTTGAATTTCTCTTCCACTTCCAAAACCTTGTTGAAGAAAAAGGCGGTAAGATTATCGATAGCTGCAAGCAGGGAGAAACCGAATTTCACTGCGCTATCTTACCCATCGAATCCGGTATCCAGTCTAAAGATTCTATTAATGGGGGTGTAGCCATCCTCTGGGAAAACAAAAAGCTTAAGTTAAGAAGCTTTGTATTCCGACAAGTCTGCCAAAATGGAGCCTTAAAGCCTGAAATTGGGCGTAGCAAGGATTTCTTTGCCCATGAGCTCGAAGGTTTTGTAATTGAATTATTTTCCCATATAGAAACCCTAAAGCTGCATCATATGGAGGAATGGGGCTTAAAATTCAAACAAGCGAAAAAAGGGAAGAACCCCATCAGCCTGAACCATTTGGATGCTATGTTGACTCCCATATTGCCACATCCGGATCGTAAACAATTGATCAGTCATTATATTTCTGAAGAAGATAAACGAGGTCTGAATCCTTTAGGAATTTATGGCAGAAGAATACGCAGAAGCCAGACCCTCGATCGCTATGATGCAGCTGTAGCTCTTATGGCTTTAGCCCAGGATCTGGATAATCCCCTCAGAAAGTGGAAAGTAATGGAATTAGCGGGAGAAATTCTCTGGCAGGAAAAAGGCTTTGAATCTGTTTTGCATGCTCCTAGTACCCTGAAAATACTCTTTGACGACAGGCGATCTTTTTTTGCCAATGACTAGTTATTTCTGCAATCGATCAAAGTAGCGGATGAAAGCAGAGCTTTGCTGGACTCCCTGAATCAGATGTTCATCATTGAAGCGAAATCCGGGAACAGCACTTATGCCTTCTTCCCGATACTGCTGGATCAGTTCTTCTACTTCCTGAGCACCCTCTGTAGTCGTATGGAACTTGCCGATACTATGAGTATTGATACCAGATTCCAAGGCAAGATCCAGAAGCACCTCTTTATCGCCCACATCCTGTCCGAGAGAGAAATAGGCTTCGAAAATCCTTTCTCCGAAGGCCAGCTGCTCTTCATAATCAGGGAGCAAATACAAGAATCTATGGGCCTCCAAAGAATTGGGGATGAGGTCGATCTTCTTATAATCTATTTCAAGGCCTACAGACTCAGCCTCTTGCAAAAGTAATCGCCCCATTCCCGGACGCCGATGGGTCTTAAAATCCTGTTTGGCTATGCCGGTTTCTGGTATATGAGGATAGAGGAGAAAGGGTTTGAAGGAAACCTCAAAGGGATACTCGCCTGCCCGTTCAGCCATAGCCTTTTTCAAATGCGCATGTCCCAGGTAACACCAGGGACAGATCACATCCATGATCAGGTCTATTTTTATTTTCTTAGGCATAGAATTCAGGAAGCTTCAACTAAAAGAGCTTTCATATTTTCTTTGAACTCCTCAGGAATAGGGACTGATTTCCGAGCCGTTTTATCAAGCAAGACCAAACTGATTTTCATGATACTTACTACTTCATTCCGATCACGAGAAATCATTTTATGAATAGCAGAAAAGGACTTATTCCCTATACGGCTAATGCCAGATTCAATCCGAATCAGTTCGTCTTCCAGAACTTCCTGCATGTACTGGATATTTTGCTCCACCACAGCTACTCCCCAATTATTCTTTTTGAGAAAGTCATTGTGCATTCCGGTTTCATGTCCAAGATTTCTACCGGCCAATTCGAACTTATTGATGTAGAACATCACGTTCATATGATCATTGGAGTCCAGTTCCCAACTTTGAACAGCTCCCTGATAGGTAAGGATGAGATTTGACATCTGGAAAATTAGATCTTGGAGTACTTCCTTTTACGGTTCATTTCTTCAACCGCTTTTTCAATTCCTTTAGGGCTCAAAGGTTCCATAGGAATTATCTGTTTCAAAATCGGTATGGTATCCGAGGCATACCAGTATTTTTCATTCATGGGATTGAGCCAAATGATCCGTTCGAATCTATCCTTGAGTTTTTGCCAGCTTTCACGACTGGTAGTGCTCAATTCATAAGGAGCCATATCCGCATCTCCGATAATGAAAACACTATAGTTTTTATCGAGACTACAGATTTTGTCCATGCTCTCAAATTTTCGCCTTCTTTCATCAGTATAAGCCCCTTTATAAAGCGTATTGTGATAGTAATAAGTTTTGAGATCATGGGCAAAGCGTTTTTTCATTTTCGAAAAAAGCTTATTGACCAGACGTACATAAGGAAGCATCGACATCCCTCCATTGTCAATAAAAAGAGCTACCTGTATTTTAGGAGTGATCTTTTCTTTGATATAGGGAAGAAAGATTCCTCCTTGTTTGAGGCCTTCTTTTATGGTTATGGGAATGTCCAGGTATTCTTCAGATGATTCCTCTTCTATTCCTTTCAGCGCGGCGAGTGCGACATCAATTCCATCATCGGTCAGGGTCTTTTCTTTATCAACCGGATAAAAACGCTTATCCCCAATAACTGCGCGTGCCCCTTTGGATCCTCCACTACCCCCTACTCTGATTCCTCCCAAAGCGGCTCCATTATTTCCGAAAGCAGAGCGCCCATTCGTCCCGATCCAATGACTCCCTCCGCGATGCTTTCCTCTCTGCCTCTTTGAAATTTCCTCCAAGCGCTTCATCATATCTTCCATGGAGATATTTTGGTAATCGGCCATAGTATCTATACTATCTGGCGGAGCTGAATTATCATCTGGATTCAAATCTGGGCGACTGGCATCAGATTTCCTGAAAATCTCCTCACCAGATAAGATTTTTTGAATATCAAAGCTGCTAAGATGAACTTCATCCAGATAGCGATTCAACATTTCCTTTACATCAGGCTCTTCCTCTGGCTTCTCCTCATCCAGGATCATTTTCCTCCACTGTTTGAAACTCTCAGAACGAATCACAGCACTTTCCAGACTTTCCCCATGCTTTATATCGATGGCCAGAAAATATTCATAGAATGCCACCGTAAAGGGACCATAATCCTTAGGATCTTTGGCCACCATACTACGTAAAGTCAAATAGAGATCTCCCAGTGTTCTTACCAATCCTTTGTCCATAGCTTTCCTCAGCAGGAGTAAAGTTCTTACATCTGCATTGAGCTTATGCTCGCGAAAATGATGTGGGAGGGATTGGAACATATGAACGTGTTAGAGTTGGTGAGTGTTGGTGTGTTGTAGTTTATCTAGATTCTGACTCCAATACACCAGCACGCCAATACGCTTTTCTTTCTTACTCTTTCTTCCCAAATTCAAGCACCATGGCTTTGGCTTTTTCGAGGTCTTTTTCGGTTTTTACCAAAACACCCAGGCCTTCTTTTTTATCCAGCCTTTCCATTGCCAGGTCCTTATCAATAGATTGAAGGTATTTGAGCCAATTTAATAATTCTCGAGTAGATGGAGCTCTTTCCATACCAGCTCTTCTCAATTGATAGAAGATATTCATGCAGCGATTTACCAAATCCTGATCGGCATCCGGGAAATGCTTGCTTACAATCTTTTGCATCATTGCTGGCTCCGGGAAAGTGATGTAATGATAGATACATCTTCCTTTGAAAGCCGTAGGTAATTCCTGTTCGCGATTACTGGTAATCACGATGGCAGGCATATCATCTTCATTCGCTTCAATCACCTCTCCTGATTCTGGCATGACAAATTTTCTATGACTCAAGGCATACAAAAGGTCATTGGGGAATTCACGAGGGGCTTTGTCGATCTCATCAATGAGGAGAACTGCATTTTTTGAAGCAAAGGACAAAGCTCCGGGCCCTTTCATCACATAATCCTCCAAATGCTCGGTATTTCTACCACTTGTACTCAAACCTTCCAGGCCTTTTTCTTCCCGACTGGCATTGAGCACTTCAACTTGAGAATCTCTTAGGTACTTTACGTGATCGAATTTTGCGACAAACTGCTCCACAGAACTTTTAGATCCTACAGGGTATACGTGCAGTTCTAATTCAAGATCATTGGCAAATTGAATCGGCAATTCTGTCTTCCCGGTTCCAGGTTCGCCTTCAATCAGTAAGGGCATCCCCAAAACGCGAGACATATGAAATGCCTGCGCCAGTTCCATGTCGCAAAGGTATTTTTCTGAACCAGTCCAAATGCTAGTGTTGGCCATAAAATGTTTTATGTATTTGGGTGTTAGTGTGTTAGAGTATTAGCGTTTAGGATTTCACCCTAACACACTCACAATCTAACACACTAACACCTTTCTTTTACTGATTAATCTTCCCTCCTGTCTCAGCAAGCTTTCTCAAGCTATCAGGAACTGTCCATCTCGCACCAAAGCGCTGAGTGAAGTCATCACAGTCTGCGACGAATTGCTGTACGCCTACATAATCAATATAGGATAAGGCTCCGCCTGTGTAGATCGGGAATCCCCAACCCAAAACAGATCCGATGTCTCCATCTTTGGTAGTCATCAATACTCCTTCGTCATAGCAACGGTAGCTTTCAAGCGCCTGACGATGCAGGATACGCTTTCCGATGGTTTCTTTGTCGAGGGTATCTATATTGGAGGTAAATATTTTGCTTAGCTCAGGCCAGAGAAATTTCTTCCCATCTTCTGGATACTCATAGAAGCCTGCTCCCTCTTTCTTTCCTTTTCTGCCATGTTCTTCTACCAGCATTTTTGTGATGCGATAGTTGCGTTGCAAGTCTTCATTGTCTTTCAGACGTGGATCACTTTCCATGACATGCAATCCAAGTGTTAGGCTTACTTCATCACTTACTGCCAGGGGTCCTACGGGCATCCCTTTGGTGCGGGCAATGTTTTCAATCATTGCAGCAGGAACTCCTTCTTCCAGGAGATAAACTCCTTCAGAAGTAAAAGAGCCAAAACAACGAGAAGTGAAGAATCCTCGGGAATCATTCACAACAATCGGTACTTTTTTGATGGCAGTTACATAATCGATAGCTGCTGCAACCGTACGATCATTTGTCTTTGCCCCTTTGATGATCTCTACCAATGGCATTTTGTCAACCGGAGAGAAGAAGTGGATCCCAATGAAATTCTCAGGTCTTTCCGAAGCGTCTGCTAACAAACTAATCGGAATGGTAGAAGTATTTGAAGCGTAAATCTTGTCATCAGCCAAAACAGACTCGGATTCCTTCGTCACCCTGGCCTTCAAGTCTACATTTTCAAATACTGCTTCTATAATCAAATCGCTTCCTTCTACAGCAGAGGGATCAGCGGTGGTTTCAATCTTCTCTAATAAGGCATCTGCTTTTTCCTGGCTCATAAAGCCTCTGCTGATGCGTTTTTTCAGAAGGGCTCTGGAATAATCTTTGCCTTTCTCAGCTCCTTCTGCTGTCACATCTTTCAATACAACATCCATTCCTACTTTCGCAGAAACAAAGGCTATACCTGCTCCCATCATTCCCGCTCCAAGGATGCCCAGCTTACCTACCTGGAATTTTTCATATCCCTTAGGTTTTGCTTTTCCCTTACTCGCTTCCTGTATGGCAAAGAATCCGGTACGGATCATGTTCTTGGCTTCAGGACTCATCACACATTTGGTGAAATAACGAGCTTCGATTTCCAGGGCACGATCGATAGGCACTTGCATACCTTCATATACAACACTCATGATATGTTGAGCATTGGGATAGTTACCGTGGGTGATTTTACGTAGGTTCCCGATTCCTCCCATCATCACTTGCACACCACCTGGAGTCATTATTCCTCCACCAGGAATCCGATGTTTCTTATTATCCCAGGGCTGGACGGGATTGGGATTATCCAGAATCCATTGCCTGGCAGCAGCCTTCATTTCTTCTGGCGTTTCTGCAAGGGCATCTATCAATTTATCTTTTAAAGCTTTGGGAGGGCGAGCTTCTGTACCTTTTTGTAAGTAAAGTAAACCATTTTGCAACCCCATGAGATAAGGAGCCTTTGCCGTTCCACCGCCTCCAGGTAGAAGGCCAACTTTTACTTCAGGAAATCCCAGTTTTGTACGGGAACTATTCAAAGCAATTCTATGGTGGCAAGTTAAGGCAAGTTCCATTCCTCCCCCCAAACAATTACCATTGATGGCAGCAACAAAAGGTTTGCCTCCGGTTTCTAATTCACGAAATCCGGTATGAACCTGCATCATGCCTTTGAAAAAAGCATCAGCATCCGTTACTTCTTTTCCCAATACTCGGAGGTCTCCTCCTGCCATGAACATGCGTTGTGCAGAGGTTACGATGACTCCTTTTACTCCCGCATCAGCAATCGCCTGGCGAGCAACCGGAAGGTAAGCATTGAAAAAATCTTCTGAGAATAAATTGGTCGGATGGTTTACCATATCAATGGTAATGGTTGCTATTCCATCCGAATCAACACTATATGATAATACGTCGTTTTTTACAGCTGTAGTTGACATGTTTTAGCTAAATTTTGAGATAAATTAAACCCTTTCAATAATTGTTGCGATTCCCATTCCTCCACCAATGCAAAGGGTTACGAGGCCGGTTGATTTGTCCTGACGTTCCAATTCGTCAATCAAGGTACCCATGAGCATACATCCAGTAGCTCCCAGTGGGTGTCCAAGTGCAATCGCTCCGCCATTTACATTTACCTTATCATGCGAAACACCCAAATCTTGCATAAAACGCATGGGTACAACCGCGAAGGCTTCATTTACCTCAAAAAGGTCGATATCCTCTTTATTCATTCCAGCCTGCTTGAGAGCCTTGCGACTTGCAGGAGCAGGTCCCACCAACATCATCGTCGGATCAGTTCCATATACTGCTGCTGCTCTGATACGGGCACGAGGCTTTAATCCAATTTTAGCTCCCGCTTCTTTATTTCCGATAAGTGCGACTGCCGCACCATCTACAATAGCCGAAGAGTTTCCGGCATGGTGCACGTGATTGATTCGCTCAATTTCCGGATACCTATCTATCGCTACCGCATCAAAGCCAGCCATTTGGCCCATCATTTCAAAAGAAGGCTTAAGTGTTCCTAAAGCTTCTACCGTAGTCTGAGGACGAATATTTTCATCCGTATCCAGAACCGTTACATGATTGATGTCTCTAATCGGAATTCTAGAGGTAAATCTGCCGGCTTTTTCTGCTTCGGTAGCTCTCATTTGAGAGATATAGGCAAATTCATCTACATCATTTCTATTAAAACCATATTTACTGGCAATCAGATCCGCAGAGATTCCCTGAGGAATAGCATGACCGGGCAATGCAACCGCAGGATCCATCAATAAAGCTCCTCCATCAGAACCCATTTTCACACGTGACATACTTTCGACTCCACCAGCAACCAACAGATCAGAAAAGCCCGCTCTTACTGAAGCTGCAGCCTGATTGATCGCTTCTAAACCGGAACCACAAAAGCGGTTCAAACTAACTCCACAAAGATGATCCCCATAGCCAGATTGTTGGGCAGCAGTTTTAGCAATATTTGCTCCCTGATCCATCACCTGAGTTACACATCCCAGAATGACATCTTCGACCAATTCGGTGTCAAGATCATGCTTTTCTTTAAGCTCAGTAAGCAGACTAGTAGCCAAATAAGTTGGCGTAAATCCGATTAACGCACCTTTTCTATTGCCTTTGCCACGTACCGTACGAATGGCATCATAAATATAAGCTTCCATATATCGAGTAGTGTTGAATATGTTAGAAATGAAATGACCTTGGGCGGTCGAAATTAAAGGTAGATAAATAAACTGCTCGTTTTGTTAAACATGTTTAATATAAAAGACTAATAGATTAAACAAAGACAATAATTAAACCCGGATAATCTCAAGCGGATTATCCGGGTTCATTGCTTTTCTTATGTTTATGCTTAACTCATATTTGCCGTGGAGACATTGGGCGATTCTCCTACAGCGAGAAAGTTAGTTTCAACTTTTTTAACATGGGAAGGTACATTCTCTCCAAATCTTTTGATCCTGTCCCAAACACTTTGATGAACTTTAGGAGGAAGTGAACTCGTTTTGCCCTTCTCCCAAACTTCGATTTCACGATGGACCAATTTCAAAGCATATTCTTCCTTCACTTTGTCATGAATATTGCCGGTAAGATTGGGCTTTACCTCTTTCAGCTTTTCAGTCTGGAATTTCACTCCCAAATCCTTAAAACTATTGAGCATATAGTCCAGGGCAATATCAGAAATTCCTCTATCTGCATATCCTCCCCCTACATCTGCATGAACGCCGGGAAACCAAATTTCCTCAACTCCTTCCCTATGATTACAAAGAGTCGGCTTAAAGGTATTACGCCCCTCATGGACTGCGAGCAAATGGACAACCTTTTGGGTGGTGCTGCTGATGTCGAAGTTTTTGAACAGGTTGATTTGCTGAAATGGAATACCAGCGATATCACTAGGAAGACCAAAAGAAGCAACGGTATCATAAATCCCCATCATCTCAACTTTGGGACGGGCAATGACATTCCCTTTGGTTTTAAACTTTCTTTTCTTATTGGTAAATCTCAATTCCTCGGGTATACCTTCTTTGTGGATGAGTTGGGCAAACATACGAGCGATTGCTGCTCCTCGACTAAATCCTGTGATAAAGATTCTATCTCCGGGTTTGAAGTTATGTACCAAATCGATGAAGGCTTCATTCTTGATTCGATCAGCCCCTTTGCCTGTAAGACCTCCCAAATATTTGTCAAACTCTCCGCCTGTCCCTACTCCTTCATAATAAAACTTCTTCTGTTGATCATCATCAACAGCGGCTTCATAGGTCTTAAAAATATTGGTTACATCAGATCCCTTTTCATAGGCATCGGAAGGATCATTCCAGGTACCGTCGAAGCAAAAAATCAATCTGCGGGGCAGTGTCCTGGTATTGACTCTGAAATCTGGTTTGAATGTATTGCGCATATTGAGTACGTCTGGGTTAGTTTTATTTAGCTTAATCTCTTCAAAATAAACACATTAAGCGAAATTTATTCAACAAATTGGTATATTTTTCCATAAGATAATCCGAATTTCATATACCTGAAGGGGAAAATTTTACATGATTTATAATGAAAGCGAGTAACATCCTCGCTCAGCTTCTAACTTTCTTCTCCTAAAATTAAACCTTCTCCTCTCATTCCAGCACTCCTGTTTTTGGGGATTCTTTACTACGGAGAACCCTAACAATTCAATCTCTGTTTCATCAACTTCCAAAAGAAGTATGAAAGAATCCTTAGAGAATCGTCTGATTTTTCTTTCGTAAAATCAGATTTTATATCCCAATTTGCCTACTGAATAATGGTTGGATCCTTTAAAGAAGCAGGAAATTGATTTCCACCCCTTCAGATACTATCATATTCTCGATAAATTTGCGTTGAAAGCTCAGTTATCTAAATCAGACAACCCAAACATGTATTCAAATAACCATCTGGAAAATTATCAGGACTTTCTGGAGCAATTTCTGGATAAGCAATACGAATTTGTAAACTTCCAGCAGCTAAACAAGCCATATAAACAAATCGTAATGCGGCACGACATCGATTTTGATTGTCAGGCGGCTTTGGATTTGGCCCGAATTGAACATAAGCTGGATATAGCTTCTACCTATTTCTTCCTTCTTTCCAATGACAGTTACAATCCTCTTTCCAAACAGAATATGGAACGTATTCTGGAAATAAAGGAATTGGGGCATACGATCTCTATTCATTTTGACCCGACCATCTATAAGGATTTTGAGCAGGGTTTTGAGCAGGAGAAGGCTATTTTTGAAACACTTTTTCAAACGAAGATTGATATAATCTCCCTGCATCGACCCAATGAGTTTTTCCTGAAATTTGACCAAAAATTCAGTGGAGTTGAGCATACCTATATGCAGAAATACTTCAAGGATTTCGATTACTTCTCAGATTCTACCGGTTTATGGCGCTTTGGTCATCCTTTTAATTCAGAAGCATTCAAGCTCAGCAAAAGCCTGCATGTTCTCATTCATCCTATCTGGTGGGTCATCGAAGGGCAAGACAATTTCAACAAACTCAAATCTTATTATCAGGTAAAAAAGGACGAGCTGAAAAAGCATTACTCCGACAACTGTTTGCCATTCATCCAGATCGCGAATGAACTCGACTAAAAAGATTGCAGTATTTGGCTGTAAATCTACCACACAATTTATCCTGGAAGCCTTACAGGAGAAGTATTCCGTAGATTGCCTGATAAGTATTGACAGAGAGAAAGGCCAGCATATGAAAGTGGCCGACTACCAGGATTTGCAAGCCTATGCAGCATCTCAGGGCATCGATTTTTATCAGGCAAAAAAATACAGCCTCAAATCAGAGGAGGACCATTCTTTTCTGGCAGAAAGGAAGATCGATATTGCCTTTGTGGTCGGTTGGCAAAGACTCATTCCTGAAAACATCCTCAAGACTTTCAGTACAGGAGCTTTTGGCATGCATGGAAGCGCCATGAATTTACCCTTGGGAAGAGGGCGTTCTCCCATGAACTGGTCCATCATAGAAGGTAAAAAGATGTTCTACACTAATCTGTTCATGTATGATGCAGGAGTAGATTCAGGTTCGGTACTGGATAGCTACAAATTTAGCATCAATGAATACGATACGGGCGAAACGATGCACTTCAAAAATACCCTTTCGATGAAGCATCTTATCCTCAAGAATATGGATCGTCTCATCAGTGGCAATTTCAGCCTGGAAAAACAGCCAGACATTCCTGCATCTTATTATCCCAAACGTACAGAAACCGATAGCCTGATAGAATGGGGAGAGGATGTGTACCAAATCGAACGTTTTATTCGTGCAGTGGCCCCTCCTTTTAATGGAGCCTATACTTTTCTGAATGGAAATAAAATCCGAATCCTACGCGCCAATGTATTCGATCATCAGGATTTTGGCTACAGTCAGGAGACCTCCGGGAAAATTCTGGAAGTATTTCCCAATGGAAAGTTCCTGGTCAAATGCTATGGAGGACTTTTACTGGTGCATGAATTTGAAGGAAAAGCTAGTCCTGAGAAAGGAGAAATATTGAATCAGGGATTAGAAGAAAAAAAGGTTTTTCCCCGCAATGCATTTGGCGGCTTCGATATCTATGAAAATGAATGATCCCTGCAGATAATTATCTACAGGGATCTTAAGCCAGTACCCAGGGTCGGACTCGAACCGACACGGGTTTAACCCCAATGGTGTTTGAGACCATCGCGTCTACCAATTCCGCCACCTGGGCTTTAAAACACAAATAACGTGTACTTTTTCACAAAAGTTCAGCAAAGGTATATGCTGAAATTATCTTTAGCAAGGAAAATTGTTAGGTAATTAAGATTAATTGCTTTTCTTTGTGTTTCACCTCTCAAAATTTTATCTAATTATCCTTTTCAGGGCATATTTAAGCCTTGAAAAGCAATTTTTTTATTCATGAAATTCAGCAACCTATTTGGAAGGACCCTCCGTGATGATCAGAGAGAGGCGGATGTGGTCTCCCACAATTTACTGCTCAGGGCTGGATACGTGAGGCAATTGGCCTCCGGTATTTTCAGCTATCTGCATTTCGGCCAAAAAAGTATGAGAAAAATCGAAGCCATTATTCGAGAGGAAATGGATGCGATTGGTGGAGACGAAATTGTGATGCCGATTGTGCACCCGGCAGAGATCTGGCAGAAAACAGGACGCTGGTATGACATAGACGAATCCATGGTTCGATTTAAAGATCGGGGAGATCGTGACATGGTCCTGGCAATGACGCATGAAGAAGTAGTCGCAACTTTAGCCAGCAAAGAAATCGAAACCTATAAGCAATTGCCCAAAATGGTGTATCAGATATATACCAAGTTCAGGGATGAAGTCCGATCCAGAGGAGGTTTGATTCGGGTTCGGGAATTTACCATGAAGGACAGTTATTCTTTGGATAGAGATATGCAAGGACTTCAGGAGCAATACGCTGCTCATTACGAAGCCTATTTCAGAATCTTTAGAAGAGCGGGTTTGCCCTCTGTGGCCATTTTGAGTGATACAGGAATAATGGGGGGAAGAAAGGCTCATGAATATATGTACCTGACACCTATTGGAGAGGACACCATTTTTATTTGCGAGCAAAGTGGATATATGGCCAATAAGGAAGTTGCTGCCTTTCGGAAAACCTATAAAAAGGAGCTGCCTAAAGAAATAGAAAAGGTACTCACTCCGGAAAAATCAAGCATTGCAGATCTCGCAGAATTTCTTGGAGTAAAAGAAGAGGATACAGCCAAAATTGTTTTCTTTTATGGGAATGTGCAAGAAGAAGATAAGCTTATCATGGCGGTAGTTAGAGGAGATATGGAAGCCAATCCCAACAAAATTCAGAATATACTGGGAGTAAAAAATATGAGAACTGCAACGACAGAGGAGATTCATGCGGTGAAGGCAGTTCCGGGTTATGCCTCTCCTATTGGTATAGATCGGGATAAAGCTCTTGTGATCGTGGATGACTGGATTGCTAATAGCAATAATTTGGTTACCGGAGCAAATGAGCTCAATTTTCATTATCTGAATTCTTGTTACGGCAGGGATTACAAAGCGGATTCTATTGGAGACATCGTATCAGCTTATGAAGGTGCCCCCTGCCCTATTTCCGAAGGAGATCAGAAACTCATTTCTGTCCGAGGAATTGAAATTGGAAATATCTTCCAATTGGGCACGCGCTATACCTCAGCTATGGGAGCCTTTTACAATGATATTGATGGCAAATCAAAGCCCATATTCATGGGTTCATATGGTATAGGAATTGGGCGAATGCTTGCCTGCCTGGCTGAAGAATACAATGATGAACAGGGCCTTTACCTGCCTATCAGCATCGCCCCTTATGAAGTAATCATAGTTGGGCTTTTGGACAATGAGGAAGTAGCTAAAGCTGCAGAAGAATTATACCGTGACCTACGGGCAGAAGGCATAGAAGTAATCTATGACAATAGAGATAGTAAATCTGCTTCGGCCGGCGTTAAATTCAGGGATGCAGAATTGATTGGCATTCCCATCAGGCTGACAGCTTCCAAGCGATCCTTGAAAGAGGGAGCATTCGAATTGAAAATGAGACGAGGAGAAGGTAAAGGAGATTTGATTCCCAAAGATCAGATTGTTGCAGAAGTACAAAAGCGTATACTGGAACTTAATGTCAGATTGGAAGAACGCATGCGCCCGGAAGAGGAATAAATCATGAAACATAGCATAAGCTTATCATCCGGTGAAATCGTAGAAATCAGGGAAGCGCGAAAATCCGACGCCGCTTCCCTGATCACTTACGTCAATCAGGTCGGGGGCGAAAGTGATTTCCTGACCTTTGGAGGAGGCGAATTCAGCAAAACAGTCGAAGAAGAAGAAGCCATTATTGAAAATCATCGACGGGCTTTGAACCGTATTTTTCTTATTGCAGAAATCGAGGGAGAAATAGCGGGGATTTTGAATGTAAATGCTGGAGCAAAAGCCCGCATGCAACATATAGGCACTTTTGGGATCACCGTTCAGAAGAAATACTGGGGCTACGGGATCGGTAGTTTGCTGATGAAAGCGATGATTGATTGGGCGAAAGCAAATCCTATCATTCGCAAAATCAATCTGGAAGTATTGACCGATAATCCCTCTGCTATTGCTCTTTACAAAAAATTCGGCTTTGAAATAGAAGGTACCATCCGGAGATCCTTATTTCTGGATGGGAAATTTTCTGATTCCTATGCCATGGGTCTGTTGATTGATTAGCCAAACACCAACAAGCAATCCCCTTGGCTAACAATAGCAATCTAGATTCAAGGGAATTGTTTCGCTCAAGGTTTGAGCTCACAATGACAATGCAGTTTGTAGTTTAATTCTACCTGCCCCAGACTCTCATGGAAATAATCTTATATTTAATCCATGAACTCTACTACACAAGAACTCAAGCGTAGCCTGGGTCCTGTTACTTTATGGGGACTCGGAGTAGGCTACGTAATCTCAGGCATGTATTTCGGATGGAATCTGGGGCTTCCCGTAGGAGGAAGTGGCGGATTGGCCATAGCCACAGTTTTCATCACTCTCATGTATATCACCTTTACCTTCAGCTATACAGAACTGGCCTGCGCCATTCCCAAAGCAGGAGGAGCGTTTGATTATGCGACCCGAGCATTAGGAAAAGATTGGGGCTTCATTGGAGGAATGGCCCAAAATATTGAATTCATTTTCGCTCCCCCAGCCATAGCATTTGCCATTGGAGCCTATGTCGAACTCTTCTTTGAGGTACCCAGTTTAGCTATTGGAGGGTATGAGCTCCCCTGGGTAGCGATTTTAGCCTATTTCATTTTTACAGGACTTAATATCTCAGGCGTAGAAGCTGCAGCAAAATTTGAACTATTCATCACCATCATTGCTGTTGCCGGTTTGCTACTTTTCGCAGGCACGACTCTACCGGAAGTCAAATGGGAAAACCTCAGCCACAATGCTTTCCCTAATGGTATGGGAGGTATTTTTGCAGCCATTCCCTTTGCTATCTGGTTTTATCTCGCTATAGAAGGAGTCGCCAATGTAGCAGAGGAAACCATCAATCCTCAAAGAAATGTCCTCATCGGTTTTGGCTCTGCAATACTAACCCTGGTCATCCTTTGTATCCTTACGTTCTCTGCTTCAGTTGGTGTGGGAGGATGGGAACCAGTGGTTTATGAAGCGGGTTCGACAACTACTTCAGATGCTCCCCTTCCTTTAGCCATCGCACAGGTGATAGGAGAAAATCACTGGATCTATAAGAGTATCATCATCATTGGCCTGTTTGGTCTGGTAGCTTCTTTCCATGGTATCATCCTGGCAGCAGGTAGAGCAAGCTTTGAATTTGGTCGCGTCGGATATGCCCCTCCGGCTTTGGGCAAAGTAAATCCCAAAACTCAAACTCCCGCCAATGCACTGCTACTGAATATGCTGATTGGTATCATCGCCCTGCTTACGGGAAAAACCGGAGAAATCATTACCATTGCCTGTTTTGGTGCTTTAGTACTCTATATTATCTCTATGCTTTCCCTTTTTGCTTTAAGGAAAAAGGAGGTTGATCTCGATCGCCCTTTCAAAGTCCCTTTATATCCTATTTTCCCAGCGCTTGCACTCATAATAGCCTCAGTTGCACTCTTGGCCATTACGATTTACAACTTGAATCTCGCTCTGATTTTTTTCCTGATTATGGGGATTTCATATGGTGCATACTGGTTTTTGATAAGAAGCAAAAATTAAGTTTTGATGAATTTTCGCCAGCCTATTCTCCCTCAAATATCCATCACATACTTTAGCAAAAAGACATGAAATATCTTGCTGTAATTTTCGGGCTAAGCTTTCTCTTTTTGAGTGTAAACCGAAAGTTGAATATCCGCCTTTGAAAGAAAATACTACTTCTCTTCAGGATGTATCTATGAAACCATTTTATCATGGAGTTGCTTCCGGTGATCCCCTTCCTGATCGGGTCATTATCTGGACAAGGTTAACTCCTGAAACTCAGTTACCCAAAGTTGAAGTAAGCTGGGAGATTGCAGAGGATGCTGAATTTTTACAAACGGCAAATAAAGGAGTGTTTGAAACCGGACCAGAAAGAGACTATACTGTCAAAGTAGATGTTGAAGGATTAGAAGCTGGCAAGGAGTATTACTATCGCTTTTCCGCATTAAGGAGTACTTCTCCAACCGGCCATACCAAAACAGCTAGTACAGATGCAGAAGCCCTTAAAATGGCTGTAGTAAGCTGCAGCAATTACGAATGGGGTTATTTCAATGCCTATGCTCGTATTGCAGAAGAAAAAGGCCTGGATGCTGTCTTGCATTTGGGAGATTACATTTATGAATATGGCCCTGGAAGGTATGGAGATACTACTATCGGCAGGATCAATATTCCCGCGCATGAAATTGTAAGCATGCAGGATTATCGGGATCGTTATGCACAATATCGTCTCGATCCGGATCTACAGGCGGTTCATGCAGCTCATCCCTTTATTGCCATTTGGGACGATCATGAGATCACCAATAATTCCTATAAAGACGGTGCGCAAAACCATCAGGAAGACGAAGGTTCTTATGAAGATCGGAAAGCTATCGCCAAACAAGTCTATTATGAATGGTTGCCGATTAGAGAAAGTGAAACCCATTATCGAAAATTCTCCTTTGGAGGCCTTGCGGATTTATTGATGTTGGATGAAAGATTGGCCGGACGTACTCAGCAAGCAGATAGTACCAGTGATCCACGAAGGGATATGGAGGAAATGAGTATGCTTGGGAAAGAGCAATTGCAATGGTTTGAAGAAAATCTGAAAGCCTCCACAGCCAAATGGAAATTGATCGGTAATCAGGTGATTTATTCTTATCTGGATTGGGGTTATGAAACCTTTAGGCTAAATATGGATGGATGGGATGGCTATCCGGTTGAACAGGAAAAAGTAGCTCGAATTATTCAGGATAATAAGATTGAAAATGTAGTCTTTTTAACGGGAGATACCCATACCAGTTGGGCCATAGAAGCGACCAATAAACCCAAGTCGTACGACCCTGCAAATTCGAATGGAGCATTTGCCGTAGAATTTGGAGCCATGAGTGTGAACTCTGCCAATTCAGACGAAAGAGATATACCACTAGCTGCCATCAAGCTACACGAAAGCAATATTGTGAACTCCGAGCTAAATCCCCATTTGAAATTCACCAATATGCGGGACCACGGCTATTTGATGCTGGAACTAAGTCAGGAGAAAGCCAAAGCCCGTTTTCATTTTGTCGAGACTAACCGGGAAAGGACGAAGAAGATGAAGCCCTCTGTTGCCTTTGAAGTCCTGTCAGGAGGAGTGAAGCTCCAAAAGCTCGAGTAAAAGCAAACCTATAATAGCAAAAAGGGGCTCGAAAATTCGGGCCCCTTTTCTATTTTCTTAGAGAAGAGAAGCAGAAAATCACTTCTGATTTCTCCAATCCTTGTTCTTACTTCCTATGCACCTCCCAAAAGACTGTACATAGCCAGGAAGGTCATACATCCTGCAAAGAATCCGATAAAGGCCAACCAGGCTATCTTCTTCAAGTACCAGATAAAGTCAATCTTCTCCATTCCCATTGCTGCAACACCTGCCGCAGAACCAATAATCAACATACTTCCACCTGTTCCTGCTGCGAAAGCAATGAAGTGCCAGATTTTGGCATCCATAACATCGGTGTACATACCCATAGAGGCAGCAACGAGCGGTACATTATCAATGATTGCTGAACAAATACCTAAAAGTATTACCACTATATCCTGGTTCGGAATAGCTGTCTCAATAGACTCTGCAACATATCTGAGGGTTCCTACACCTCCAGCTACCAAACTTTCCAGAGCGGCAACAGCCATAAGGATCCCGAGGAAAAATAAAATTGAGGACATCTCAATTCTGGACAATGCCTTGTGAGCTGAGTATTGAGCCCTTCTTTCCGCAGTGAAATCCTCTTCAGGATGTATATATTCAGAAACCAGCCATACGACTCCCAAACTGAGCATCATACCCACATAGGGAGGAAGATGCGTTACCGTTTTGAAAATGGGAACAAAAACAATGGCTCCGAGTCCTAAGAACAGCATAGTTCTGCTACTCAACAGGGACTGGGCTTCTTCTGTATCTTTTTGTTTTTTAGGAGCAATCTCTCCCTGGAAAGGTTTGAGGAATCCTGCCACAAAGAAAGGAACCACAAAACAAACAATAGAAGGGATCACCAACCATTCGATCAGGCCAAAAGTACTTACCTTTTTACCGATCCAAAGCATGGTAGTCGTCACATCCCCGATAGGAGACCAGGCTCCACCTGCATTGGCTGCAATAACAACCATACTGGCAAACCAGATACGATCCTCTCTACTTGTGAATAGTTTTCTCAGGAGGGTAACTAATACGATCGTTGCCGTAAGATTGTCGATGATAGCTGAGAGGATAAAGGCCAAAACACCAAGAATCCATAGAAGGTTCTTTTTCTTTTTAGTCTTTACATAGCTCTTCAGTACTTCGAATCCCCTGTGCAAATCGATAATCTCCACAATCGTCATGGCACCAATCAGGAAGACCAGAATTTCTGCGGTTTTCCCAAGATGATGAAGAAGGGTATTGATAAAGCCTTCTTCGGCTTCTTCATGGCTCATTTCTCCCAGAAAGGAGAAGATGTGTCCATGAGAATCGATGACTTCGAGAATGGCGTTATAAAAACCGGTGGAGAGCAGCGCCCAGCACATTGCACCCATGATGAGGGCTGGCACTGTTTTGTCCAATTTAAGCGGATGCTCAAATACTATGACGAGATAGCCCAGTACAAAGCATGCGATAATTGCGAAAAACATGTAGTTCGAGTTTAGCTTTTAGTAAGTATAGGAGGCAAATATAGTCTATTTATGTAAAGGGAAAATTCTTTTGCGTAAAAAAGAATAAGAACTTATCAAATTTCAATTCTGCTTAATGGATAAAAAAGATCTTTTTCCTTTGCTGAATTATTCCCTTATGGCTAAGGATTGCATGGTATAATCCTTTCGAAATATGGCTAAGGTCCAATTGAATTATTCGGGAATTTTCTGGCAATTCGTCTTGATAAATGACTTGTCCAAAACTATTGTACAACTTAAAATTGAAGGGTTTTTCCAAATCCTCAGGAATTTCCAAAAACAATCTCCCATTGGTTGGATTGGGATACATCTTCAAATCCCCTTGTATATCTTCAGCTAAATTTCCTCGTTTTTCTACATCAGACCTTTTTATCAGAGATTCCCATACCGGAGACATGGCAGCCTGAAATACTTTTTTGCTGGATAAATCCTGAACAAATACCAGTAGTCGTAAGCTGTCATACTCATTAACAATATTGGGTGCAGGAAAATCTTCTGTGTCCCAATTGAGCACCAAAGATTTGCTTTCCTCTGCCTGCCATCCCATAAAAGAGATGCCAGCTGGATCCGGCAGAAATTTCCGAAACATCCATTTTTCTTTTAGCAGCTCTACAATGGCCGCATAAACCAGAATTTCATTTTCAGTTGATTTAAGTGCCTTTATTTGGATGGGTTCGAACAAAGTTGAATCGATGGAAATTGTGAATAGAGCGTGTTCAAGTAATTCTGCATCAAAACTTTCCTGGTCCATTTCACCAGCTGATCCTAAAAAGCCATTTCCTCCATAGACAATCGGTCCCGGCTGATCTATGCCATAGAAAAGCGCTCGTGTACGAGGTCCTGCTTCTGAGGCATCAAATTCACTGCTTTTCAGCTCATACCTTATTTGAAAGACCTCTTTATCCATGTCTGATAGAAAATCTTCCATATCTTGTAACTCATTCGGATCTCCAAAGTCCTCAAGTAGGACATTTCGGCTTCTTTCCCCAATAAAAATATCATCTATTGCAAAGCCATTTTTTTCCTGACTTTGATCAATCAATCCAACGCTGGAAAAAGCAAATCTAAAACGGAGTAAATTATCCAATGGCAATTGATCCATTCTATTAGCAATAGAAATCCATGTGCTACTTTTTCCTGTCCAGCCCAATAATTCACCTGATGGTTGGTCTCCAGGAATAGCAATGATATTATTTGAATTGTACCAATTTACACCTGTTTCTTTTTCACCTAAGACATTCCAGTTTTTTCCTGCATCGATTGAGTATTCAAGGACAACTCCATCAAATCCTTCTTCTGTGTCAGTCCAAACTGCAGCTTCAATCATCGGTTTTTCTAATTCTGATAAATCCAGGCATTCGCTGATAAGGAAAACATCTTTATTTGCGAAATAATTTTCTGTAGAATCTAATTTAAGTGTCCAAGCATTTGTTCCTGAATACGCAGTATCAATGACATTCCCATTTGGAATTTGAAGAGACCAGCCTTCCCGTTGATCTGAGCTCAGCCAAATACTTGGTCCATTTTCAAAGTTTTCATCATAGGGAAAATCAGTATTGATTTTATATGTGGGGAAGGATCCGATAATAATATGAGATAAGGGATTTGTTTGATCCAATTCATCCTGAAGGACAGTAGATGAAATAAATAACAGGGAATCTCTATTGGTATTTGTAGACCTAGCAGTCAGACCAGAAATACGGATTTCATGAATGGAATCCGCATATGATTTATCAAAGAAAAAACTGAGTATTCCATTTTCGAAATTTAGGTTTCGAGGAATGAAGCTTGGCAGTGAGGATTCAACTTCCCCATTGCTAATATCAATTTCCATGCCCTGCGGGATAGCTATCTGATAATACATTGAATCCCCAATTCTCAAGGCTCCCCCTGTACTGTCCCAGATTACAATATCTTTCAATTCCAAAAACCTTGTATCTGAGGAACAGAATTCGGAGACAGGGTTCATGGAAAATAGATGTTGGACTTCATACGCACCAATATCAATTCTTTCAAACTCTCTTCCTCCAATCACTCGAGAATATCCACGAGTATCAAAATCTATTGTGTTTTCGGTAATCGGTTCACCGTTATTAACGATTATTCCATCCGCTTTTATGGCCAAGCTAGGTAGAGGCTGCATAAGGTCAAAAGTATCAAGGTCTATACCTATAGGAATACCATTATTAGAAAGAGCCATATTTTGTGCAAATATTGACTGATTGTAATTGATAATATCTGTCTCATGCAATTGAGGAATAGAATCCCGAAAAAAATTATATCCTTGAGAAGTTAAATTTGCTCCATTTTCCAATGCAATATCTCTTAAACTGTCTGCCTCAATCTCAGCTACAATCGTATTTTTAATACGAGTATTTCCATCCAAGAATAATTGTTGTCCCTCTGTGCTAACATCTATTGTATTATTACTGATAGTACTATGGTAAATATCCAATTCATTCTCGCTAAAAAGTCCCCCTCCTTTTAGTTTAGCATGATTTCTATATAACGTAGAGTTTTGAAATAGCATGATACTCTGAAGGCCATTGTAAACAGCTCCCCCTATTCCACCACTTGATGTTCCTTCTGCACGATTATTGATAAATGAACTTGCCATTATTCGGGGATTACTATTTCCCGATTGACTATATATAGCCCCTCCATTTTGAGCAGCAATATTGTGTTGAAATAGATTAAAATTTACTTCCGGATCGCAAGAGACTTCAAAAAACGCTCCTCCTCCATTTCTTGCAAGATTATCTATAAATAAAGACTTTACTATTTTGGGATTAGACCCATTAAGACAATAAACTCCACCCCCACTTAAACTTGCCTGGTTTTCTGCAAATACAGTTCGGTTGATTGAGGGATTGCTGCCAGCTTTCATGTAGATTCCTCCCCCGTTTTGTGTTGTAGTGTTACCGAAAAATACACTTTTGCTAAATGAAGGACTGCTACTTTCTATATAAACCCCTCCTCCTTGCTGAGTGCTAGAATTTGAGAGCAGAATACAACTATCCAATTCAGGATCACTTGTCTCAAAAAATATTCCTCCCCCTAATGCAGCTGTATTATCCTTGATCAGACTATTTTTTAAAATTGGATTACTAATACCATAATAAATCGCTCCTCCTCGCTCAGCACTATTATTTTCAAATGTAGAATTCTCTACAAAAGATTGGAAAGATGTACCGTCTCGGAATGCTCCAGCCCTAGCATCGGTCCCTACCGATGCATTATTCCTGAAGATGCAATCAGAAATTTTATATATGGAACCAAAACTACAGATAGCACCTCCCTGGGGAATTGCCAGCTGATTTAAAGCCGCTTCAACCTTATTATCAATAAATTCACAGGCATCTAATGTTAATATACTGTTCGTTAATGCCGTTATTGCGCCTCCCAACTCATCTGTCCTGTTCCTTAAGAAACGACATTGCTTTAGGTCTAAAGAGCTGGAATTTGTGTAAATGGCACCACCTCTGGATCTGTTTCTAATTGAGTTTACTCCAGGAGCGGCGATGTTTTCAGCAAAATCACAGGATTCAAAAAATAGACTACTTGCATCATCAGCAAAAATTGCTCCTCCAAATAAACTCGATCTATTTTTAACAAATCGACAATTCCGGAATGTTATTGAGCTTTTTTTCAGAAAAAAAGCACCTCCCCTATCAAAATTATTTGGGGTCCCAGATAAATCAGCATTTGCATCGGTAAAAGTAATTCTATGAAATTCAACATGAGTAATTGCAGTAGCTCGAAAGAGTTGATAAGTATTATCAAAAGGATCATTCTCTACACCTATATCTGCACTTAACACAGTCTCTATCGTATCAAGCTGTAAGCTATCCAATGGAGGATGTCCTAATCCTACAAAGCCTCCCATGATTACAAGGGAATCCTTTAATTCATAATATTCATCCCTCGAATTAGTTGGATTTCTATAGACACCTGATGCTACGAATATACTATCCCCTGGCTTGGCTGAATCTAATGCTGATTCAAGATCAACATAGGCAGTAGACCAACTCAGACCATCTCCTACAATGTTTACTTGCGCGGAGTCCACAAATAATTTGCTTCCTTGACCAAAAGTCTGGTGAGAGAATAGAACGAATATGATTAGGATTGTACAAGCTTTCATGAAATACAATTAAAAACAAAAGAATTAATCTGAGTAAGCCCCTTTATTTAAGTCCTATCTCTGAAATTTTCAGTAATCCCATCATAGTATTTGAGCCGAATTTAAAATTTCCCAACAGCAAATATTTATCTTGATCCAGAGGAAGAGCCATCACACTTTGATCATCTTCTTCAGAACCAAAAAAAAGTGGGTCCTGCCAAATTTTTTTCCCATTTGCACCAAGCAACAAAACTGAAGCATCTTTTTCTCTGTTCTCCTTACTCCAGGTAGCAGTTATCAATAAGGTTCCTTCTTCTGTTGATATAACCGAATTTATTTCTGAAGATATTTCAGTAGAAAAAATGCTATTGGCTGAAAATTCTGACTGTGTATTTAAGCTTTGATCCAGGCTTTCCAGGTATGCAACTCCATCTGCAGAACCACTGAGGGAAAGAAGTCCATTTTTATAATCTAGTCCCAAGGCTTTGTTTTGCCGTCCGGGCTTTAGATTTCTAGTGTTATACACATTTCCATCTGGATTTAACAGTGCAATGAAGATTTCAAAATCCGTCCCTATTTTACTATTCCCAAGAATGGCAAAATTTCCATTCTCCATTTTTTCAATTTTAACACCCACATCTTTTCCTCCATATCCAAGTCTCTTCCTCCAAAGCAAGTTACCTTGACTATTTACTTTAAGTAAAAGTATATCTGTAGAGTCATTTGCATCAACAACTCCCTTCCATTTATTTTCATCAATATTAGTTGTTGAGCCTAGGATAAGAAATGAATTGTCCTCTAATATGAGTACATCGGCTGCCTCCTCAAGGTAATCATCCGTACCGAAAATAAAGTCGTTTGCCAGAGTAGGGTTACCTTCTCGATTTTGGACGGAAACCCAAACATCCCTATCATCTCCTTTGTATGCAGTCCCGGCGATAAAGTAATTATCATCTTTTACTCTCAAGGCAGAGGACAAAACGAAATCGACAGCTAAGGGAGAAGCAAGTTTTCGACTAGTAAGCTCATTTCCTCCTTTATCGGTCCAAATCAGAATAGGTTCTGGGGTTTCTGAGAGACTATTAAGCCTCGTATTACCCAGAATGACAAACCCATTTTCTTCGATTTCTAAATCCACTGCAGATTGATCATACCCTCCCCCATAATATTTCACGAATACCTCCTCAGGATTTGGCCCAAGCTTTCTGACTTCTTCACAAGAAGCATAAAAAATGCCCAAAATAGCCAGACTATATAGAAAAACTGTTCGCATATTATTTGATTCTCTTGTGTGAATAGATAGCTCTTTCGTAAGAAAACATTAGGCTCAAGCTTTGAAAAGTGAAGTCATCATCCACATGTCCATATCGAAACACAAGCTCCTGATTACCATATCTATTGTTGGGAGTGACGGAATTTTGCAACCATCTACCATACCTTAAATCGACGGCAAAGTAGTTTCTCCGGATTTTTCGTTTTAGCCCAAAACCCAGAAAGATTTCGGAATTCCAGTCAGAACGTTGAGGATTGAGGTCCGAATTTTCCAGCCCGTTTTCTATGCCTCCCAGCTGATTTGATCTACTGATGTTAAAAATTTCTGCGCTTTGGACAAGAATACCTGACACTCCCACAAATAAATGTGGTATCCAGGTTTTGCGATCGTAGTTGTTCTCACTCCAGGTATCAAAGTTATAATCAAGAAATACTGGAATAGATAATAGGCGCTGCTTTTCTGTGAACTCCAATTTAAATACATCTCTTTGTTCAGCATCTCCCAGAAGTTTTTGGGAATGCTCCAGACTATAATTAGCCTGTGAATAAAAGAATCCTATTCCCCATCGAAGATTTCGATGCAATAGAGGTTTACTAATTTGTAACCCCAGGTATAAGATGTTTTCTGGATTATACTCCTTATTGGATAAAAGGGCATTATCTACTGAATAAGTCTGTTGAGATAAAAAGTAACTATTCCCTCCACCAGCTGTTGCTCCTACAAAAAGAACGGGCCGTGTCCTAAAATTATCATACAGATAAATCAACTCGGGGGGATCTGTTCCTTTGTAGCGATCCAATCTAAATTCAGGATCTATATCCAGTAACTTCTGAAAACTTGTATCTGCTCTTGACTTGTCTTCAAGTAAATAAATAATGGTTAACAGCCTGAGACCTCTTACAATGTTTTCATCGTTTAAGCGATCTATACAAGGTTCCAGTATGTGAGCTGCTTGTATAGGATAACCTTGCTGAAAAAGTCTTTCCGCTCGCTCAAGTTGCGAATTGCAGTTTTGGCTATGCATTGTGCCAGTGTGAAAAACCCACAAGAGAATTACAGTAATAGCTGAAATAATCCTGGACTTATAATCAATTAAGTTTTTCATGGCTAATTGATTTGAGAATTCTTAGTTTGTGAGATTTCACTACCAATGTATAATTTCCATTCTTCGGCAGTCAACTCTCTTTCCAAACGCTCGCCTATTAATTCTGATAACTTCTGAAGCTCTATGGGCCATCTTTTTATTTCGCCTTCTCTACTTCCAGAGATCAATTCTTGGCCATTTGGAGAAAAGACAATATCCATGATCCAATTGTCATGGTCGCTCAGAATCAAGGGTAACTTACCTTGAAAATCACTGGAACTTAAATCCCATACCTGAATGCTTCCATCATAACTGGAAGAAGCCAATTGATTATTAATATTAAATTCAAGATCGCTGACCCGTGCTTTGTGCCCACTTAGCTCTATTCCTCTTCTTTTCAAGGAATTTGCATCATCGCCTTCTTGTATTTGCCAAATCCAGACAGTGCCTTTTTCGTCTCCGACTGCAAGGGTTTCTCCCTTCATGTTTAAAGCCAGGGAAAAAATTTGGCTACCTAGAGAATCCTGTGATGGAATTTCTGAAAAAGTTTCTTCTTCCAGGTTCCAGAGCAAAAGTTCAGATTTGTAGTTGAGTCCGAGCAACCATTCCCGGCTATTTCTGAGAAAGTGTCCCTTTGGCAAACTGTTCTCTTTAATAAAGAACAAGCGATTGGTCCCCTGTAGGCTGAAGAAACTAATTTCAGGAGAATTACCCGCTAAATACTGTGTGCTATCCAGGCCAAGATCAATAATTTCCGGATTAGTCAGGTCAGGCGTCCACTTGGCAGTTCCGCTCTTATTGATCTCTACTTTGGGGCCTGGTCCCCGACTCACCATAATTTGGGTTTTATCAGGACTCATGGATCGATTCACAGCCGCATCCTTATCAAGTATTTCTGGCGCGACCGTTTCTCCTAATTCTTTTAGTTTCCATTCTAAAACAGAACCATCACTTCCTGTAGAGTACAGGATTTTGCCATCTTTATTAAAAAGCATGGACCGTACAGCTCCTTTATGAGCTTTTGATTTATCTATGAATTCATTGAATTCGGGACCAAGCAGGCTTTTTGAGGCCTGATATAGACCCGTATAAACCGAAGGATCATGGTAATTGGGTTGGACATCTTTCAAAAACGTATACGCTTGCAATGCAAGCAAAGCCTTTAAAGTCGTATCCTTTATTTGAAGAGACTTAGCTGCCAGGTATTGGATTAAGGTTCTTTTGTAAGCGATATCCGCCTTATTCTTTTCTTCCTGCGCTGCCCTCAATGCTTTCTGTGCTGCTAGTTTGGCAACATATTCATCGGCACGAGCACTATCTGCATCTGCTCGTGCAATTATGGCTGCTCTGGTACTATCTATAGCCTTTTGTTCTGCTAGTTTTGCCCTTGCCAAATTTGTTTGTGCATTCTTTTTCTCAATCTCTGCAATGCCACGTAGGGAGTCTGCTCGGTTCTTTTGCTTCAGGGCCCGGGCCTTTTCCTCCAATGCTTCTACAGCCTTAGCTTCTGCTCTTTTTTCATTCTCCTTCGCTTTTATTTCGTTTTGGATAGCAAGTTCTTTACTGTTTTCTGCATTGTTTTTTTGTACCAAAGCATAAACAGCAGTTGCACTGACTATAAAAAAGATAGCTGAGATCAGCATGATAAGTGCATTCCTTTTCCTCCTCAGAGACCTGCGGCTTTTCAAAATAAAGTCATGCTCATCCCGGGAAATATCAATCTTTTCGAGATAGGGATTTATATATTCAAAATCCTCCTTAGTCAAAAGTGCTCCTCGAGACTTATAATAGGCATAGCTATCTGAGATGAATTTTTCCACTTTACGCAGGGTCTTTTCATCCGCAGAAACCTTATCATAAATTTTTAAGGCCAGTGAATCATGAGCAAGTTCTACTTTCATCAGTTAACCTCTTTGAAGATTCTTAACTCAAAAAATCGTTGGATGCAGTAGTCGATATCTTCTGCGCTTATATTTTTCCTTCTGTACAAAGATTCTTTAATATCATCGATCTCAATGCTTCGCTTTGTGGCTTCGTCCGAGACCAGAGAAAAAAGTATATCTAAGGGGATATCCTTTTTGCCTAAGTCAGATTCTAATATGCCCAACTGTTCCTCAAGGAATGAACCCATTACATCTTTAAGTTCTCCCACAGAATTGATAAGTTGCTTGTCAAACCTGGGGCCTTCTCTTCGAAATGATTCTCTTTTCTGATCTTCCCGATACAGGCGGTCCATATACACCTGAAGATTCGTCAAATCCACTCCTCTTTTATCGCTAAGGTTTTCCAGCATCTGATCGATAACGGATTCGGCTTTGGGAATCTCTATTTCGTATAAGTCTGCTGTTTTTTGAATCACCTCAGAAAGATTTTTCCGGTTCATCCGTTCCACACGAAATCTGTGGTCAAAAATACTGGGGACTATTTTTTCGAATTCGGAAAGATGAGCAAGGTATTCTTCCCGCATAGAAAGAAGAATTTTGCAAGAGAGTTCCGAAGAAAGAATCTTTTTTACAAATTCAAAGAATTGTATCTGCTCTTCTTCTGTTCCAAATATGAAGAGCTCTTCAAATTGGTCGAAGATGAGGTAAATAGGTTTAAAATTGTAGAGGTAGAGCAGATGAAGAGAATCGTGCAAATCTTCTGGTATTTCAGTCTGACCTTTTGGATTACTTTCACCAATCGCCTTATTCACAACTTCTCGTATAGATCCGTTGATATTATCCCTGCGCCTGATAAAGAGCTCCTGCCATTGGGTGGGGTGAAATTTATTGGCAAGACCGCACTGAATCAGGCTGGTTTTACCTACTCCACTGGCTCCATACAAGAGAATCAATTTCCCTTGAAAAACCAGCGAATACAAAGCTTCAATTTCCTGGTCCCTACCAAAAAAGGAATGCATTTCATCTTTCCCATATGCATCCAAAAACTTAAATGGACTCTGCGGATTGCTCATCTTATCTGCTTTAATAGATCTTTTCGGAAAAGTCTGAGTTCTTCTACTAAAGAAGGATTTTCATGTTCATTTGACTTCATCTCCAGTTTTTTACCAGCACTTTGAGGATTGATAAATACTGTGTCATTATCTACATGCTCATAATAGATCTCCTCAAATTCCCGATTAAACATGTACATGTAGATTTTGGGAGCATTGAGGCTCTTATAAGCATTTTCATCCATAAGAAAAGGAGAAAGGTTCACGTATTTATCTACCTGGTCTATCCCCTTTACCAAAAGAATGGAATGGCTGTCAGTAAATTTGCTGTAATCTTTGGGAGAACCTTCCATTACCTCAATTGCAACCCCTGCCAATACACCCATTTGATGTTTGAAAAGTGGTAGAGATCTCCTTTGTTTGGAGACACCAATATCTTTTATCGAAACCAATTTGTAATCAACCAGAAAAGCCGAAAAGCTTAGCAATTCTCCTAAACTATATTCTGCTTTATCACATAATTGAGCCAGATCCCCCCCTTCAAGGTTCCCGGATAAAATGGCGGTCCGGACTTCTTCGAAGTATAAATATGCTTTAGCAATTCCATCTTCTTTCTCAAGTCGTAAGTGTAGGCCTTCTAATTGTTCGATAAAGGGCGTAACCTGATTTTCATCGAAAACCCGCGTAATTCTTCCCAGGAAACCAGCATAACTAAAATTCAGTGCTCCATTCAAATCCATTCCCAAAAAGTCTGAAAGCTCATCAAAATAGTTTTCCGGAATGTCAAAACCTTCTGCTTTATGTAGCTCGTCCCAAAGTTGAGAGAGGAGAGAAAAGAGGAAAAACTTGCTAAGCCTAATGTAGGTGCTGATCAATTGTTCTAACCTTTCACGAGATTTACGGATCATGGAGTCATGGTTGCTGAATAAGGTCCGCAATTTTATCCCAATCGGCCAGGGAAAATGCTTAATAATCGTATCCATCATCTGGCGAAATAGTAAATCAATTGTCGCCTGATTTTTAGAAATACGGTAAAAACTCAGTTGTTCCTCAAAAACAGGGTTAACTTCTGAGATGGCTTCAAAGACTGGTAAAACAATGTGTTTATTTACTTCCTGGCTCTCTATTTTCACCCCTACCCAAGGATCAGAATAAATGGTCTTATTAGTACTGGGTAATGTCCATTTAAGGATTTTATCATTTTTTACAAATAGTCCCCAGGGTATCTCATCTTCTTCTTCCCCTTTTTTCAGGAAGGAAAGGTCAATCGCCCGATGAATTTTGATCTCGTCCGTTTTTGACAATTCTATGGTTTCCAATTTAGAAACAGCATCATTGAATGCTTGTTCTAGACTTGCTCCATTTGCCAGACTATCGTAAAATTGAACCGCAAATATTCGAGCTTTATTATCCTTGATGGGAACAGAGGTCGCTATAATGGCCTTAACTCCAGCGTCTTGCAGTGCCTTTACCTGAGATAAAGTGGAACAGCCGTTTAGAAATACCAATTTCAGCTCATTCTGTTGGCCCATAAGTTTGGCTAGGCCTTTAGCATTGGCATCCTGATTTTGTAGTTGAAGGTGGGTACCTGTGGCATGTCCTCCATAATGGAAGATTATAATTCGATCTCTGAAGCGAGTGAATTGAAAAAAGATATCCTCAATACTCGACCTGCCACGATTATAGATTTCGATAAATCCATTATCGTGGACATCCTGAAGTTTCTGGTAAATTTGATCCTCCTCTAACTCAATATTAGAAAGGTATGCATCCTCGTCATTTGCAAATGACAAGAACACCACGGGTTTGCGGGCCATGAACTACAACTTGAAAAGAAAAAATTATTGACAGGAGTTATAACCAGTATATTAAAAATATTCAGAAATACCAAATATTAGGATTGCAGAACAAAAACGCCCTGCACATTTTTGTTCCCTTCTAATAGTATTGGAAAAGGCCGCTACTCCAGCTCTTTCACCTCCAATGAGGTACCGTATTCATCCCAGCTGACTTCAACACGTTTTTTCTCACGCGTGCTTCTGTGTTTGAGTCTCAGGATCAATCGACTTCCTTCATCTACCCAGTCAAAATTGGATACATAGAAGTTTTGGTAGCTTAAATCTTTGATTTGGCAATAGCCATTCGATCCTTCTTCCTGTTCGATTTCCAGGATGTCCCAAACGGCCGCCTCAGATATGCGGGTGATATTGATAGTTTCTATTCGGCAGCTTCCGCAATTTCCCCAGCCGAAGGAGTGGCGGGGAATGCTTTCTTCATAAATCAAGCCGAGGGTACCGTCTTCAAATAGGAACCATCGGTCCTCAATCTCAGCTTTCAATCCTCTGTTATTTCTTCGGACTTTTTCGGCAATGATATTTTGGCCATTGGCTCTAATGATGTCTTTTTCAACTCCGACTCGATTGACAAAGTCAAGATTGGTTTTGATCAAGTCTATTTCATAGCCTTCAAATTCAAAATTTTCGAAGAGCAAGCTTTGCTCATAGACTTTGACCTCCAGAAGGTCCTCACTCAATTGGCCATTTTCCATGACCAGACCATCTACATCTATCCCAAATCCTTCCCAATCATTTTCACTGTACCACATGAGAGGGTAGAAATCATTCTCTGTAAAAACTTCATCCGAGAGATCTGTATAATTAGTCTTTATAGGCCTTTGGAAAGATACGTACTGGAAGTTGAGGGGATGAATGCTACGTGTATTTGCGGTAGAGTTTACGATTCTCCCTCTTTGCCCGGGATTGGCATTTACCACATCAACCATCAGGTTGATTCCTTGCATCTCCGGTAAGATGACAAAGCCAAAAGCCTCAATAGAAAATTCAATGTTGATGATATACCCATCTTCCCTTTCTGTAGGGTCTGAGGTATAACGGACTCCATCTGTCAGGGGCGAAAGTTTGCGTCCCAGGTGATCCTCCAAATCACGTAAGACATATTCATTTGCATGAATTGGATCACGCCCGTCTCTAAAGAAACTGAATTGCGTGATGCCAAAGGGCATAAGTACCTCTCGGAAACTTCCGGGATATGGGAGATTGAGATTTTTATCACGAATTTCCTCCCGGTCGGGATAATTGAAATTCCGGGTAAAACCTCTGGCTGTCAGATTCGCAGCAGATTCTTCATTTAGACTAAAGAGTCGGTTAACACCTGTATCCATACCTCTTTCTCTTACTGCTGGTGCAGATAACAGTCGAGGGTGAAAGCCATATTGATAGCTTTTGGGAAAGGCAAATTCCGGTAAGGCGAGCCAAACATCGACCCGATCTGCATAAGCAGGATTCGGGTCATTATTTATACTGGGATCGATGACTTTTATAGCTACACTCAAGTAAGTTCCATCACTGTAAACCTGAACTGCAGAGTGAACAGGAAATTTCTTTTCCGGCTCTACAATTCTTGTTCCCGTAACCTGGTTCAGATCCCCCATGATGAAGTCGGAGCCCTGACCCAATAGGCAAGCAGGCAAGGTTAAAATCAGAATGAAATAAGCGTGAGTTAGCTTCATCTATAACATCTTCGTTCTCGTTATCAATATAGCTCAGCGAGGTTAACGGTGATTCCTTTGTACTTTTTCTTAGCTAGGTTCTTTCTCGCTAAATTCGCATCTGCTCTATTTGCATAAGGCCCCACAATAATCCTGAACATCGACTTTCCGTCCTTACTGCTGCTTTGTACCAATGTGTCTTCAATTCCCTTTCTCTTCAAATCATCCAAAGCTTCCAGCAATCTATAAAAATTAAAGAAAGCTCCCACTTGTACCCCAAATCCTTCTGCCTGTGCCTTAAAGGCCTTGAAGCTAAAAAGCTGGGGGGTGTATTTTGCAATATCAGGATTCACCACTTCCTCTTCAATTTCAGGAATTTCTTCCCTCGCTTCTTCTCTATATTCTCTTGACTCTTCTCTATAATCTGCCAAATCTTCTTCCTCTATTACGGTATATCGGCTATTTCCGTTGGCCGGTTTTCCGTTATAGTCAACTAAAGGTAGAGAATTGAGGTCTCTATTCGGATTTGCTTCTGGTTTGGGAGGAATATCTTCTATTACTATATCCCCTGAATTCTCGTTCCCGGAAATCACTTCAACCCTTACCCTAACTTCTCCACTTCTTATCATATCCAAAGACTCTGCAGCTGCTCGGGACAGATCTATTATTCGCCCTTTTGTCCAGGGACCTCTATCATTGACCTTCACATTTACCACCCGACCATTGTCTAAACGAGTCACACGCACCCAGGTACCAAAAGGCAGAGTCTGATGTGCAGCTGTGAAATCATATTTATCATAAATTTCACCACTCGCAGTCTTACGACCGTGATATTTATCCGCATAATAGGTACCTATTCCGGTCTGATTTTGACCATAGACGGGAGTTGAAGCAGAAAGAATGAACAGGAATGCTACTGCATTCAATAGGAAAAATGCTGTTTTTACTGTGTTTGATGAGTTTTTCATATCTCTAGATAGTAGGTTTTACCGATTTGATGTTTCATTTCCTAAACATACCAGAACAAATAAAATGCCTATCTTGCAAAATAATGAAAGTAATTGTTTATACAGACGGTGCAGCCCTTGGAAATCCCGGTCCCGGAGGATTTGGAGTAGTCATGAAATATGGCAAACACAGGAAAGAAATTGCACAGGGTTTTCGAAAAACAACCAATAATCGTATGGAATTGTTGGCAGTAATTGTAGCACTGGAAGCGCTTAAGAAAGATGGGGTTGAAGTATTGATTTATACAGATTCAAAATATGTGCAACAGGCTGTTACGCAGGGTTGGCTTTTTAACTGGGAAAAAAAGGGATTCAAGGACAAAAAGAATCCTGATCTCTGGATTCGATTTCTTAGGGTTTATCGTAAACACAGGGTAAGCCTACAATGGGTTAAAGGACATGCAGGCATACCGGAAAATGAACGCTGCGATCTCTTGGCAACAACAGCTGCAAAACAAGCACCGGATCATATAGATGAAGCTTACGAACTCAGTAAGAACTAATTTCGCCTTAGGGAGTTCTACATTCCGTTACACCTAAATAAAAGCCTGATTACAACATGCCATTGAAAAAGACATTCATTTTCCTTGGTCTATGGTTAATCGTCTACATTCACGCACTCTCACAAGCAGCTAATCAAAACCTGAGTTTTGTTTCTCAGATCAACTATACAGAGAAACTCAATGACATCTGGGGATACGTTGATGATACAGGAAATGAGTATGCGCTTGTCGGGCTAAGGAATGGCGTCTCCATAGTCGATCTCTCTGACCCTTCCAATCCTGTAGAGCGAGACTTCCTCCCGGGAGTACGATCTGCCTGGAGAGACTTAAAAACCCACGATAATTTTGCCTTTGTGAGCAATGAAACCGGAGATGGAATTCGGATCATTGACCTGAGCAATTTGCCGGGAGAAGTAACTTACAAAGATACCATGCTGGCTTCCATCAACACAGCACATAATCTCTATGTGGATGAAGGATATCTTTATGTAACGGGTACGGATAATTTTAATGGAGGAATGGTCATCTTCGATTTGACCACAGACCCCTGGAATCCCATTTTCAGGGGAGCATATACCCTGAGATACGTGCATGATGTTTACGTAAGAAATAGCATTGCCTATACTGCAGAGATATCAGATCGGAGACTCAGCATTGTAGACCTGTCTGACAAATCTCAACCTGAATTAATTGGCCAAACCGGCTACCAGGGGGCTTTCACCCACAATACCTGGTTGAATGATGCCTCCAATGTGGTCTTTACAACAGATGAGTACGGCGGAGCATATGTACGGGCATGGGATGTTTCTGATCCGGGGAAGATAGAAGAAATCGATCGCATTCGCTCCTCCTTAAGTGGGGGTTCGGCTGCTCCTCATAATGTTCATGTGCGCAATGATTACCTCATCAGTTCTTATTATCGAGATGGGATACATATTGCGGATGCCAGTCGTCCCAATAACCTGATCGAAGTGGGCTATTATGACACTTCTGATACCCTCGCCAATGGCGGATTTAATGGAAGTTGGGGAGCTTATCCCTTCCTGCCTTCAGGACTCATTTTGGCTTCAGATATTGAAAACGGATTGTTTGTTCTTTCTCCTACCTATGTAAGGGGCTGTTATCTGGAAGGCACCGTAAGAGATTTGGTTAGTGGAGTTGTACTGGATGATGTTGAGATCGAAATTATTGGAGAAGAGATACAAGACAGAAGTCAGGATGACGGTAGCTATGCTACTGGTATTGGGCTAAGTGGAACCTATGAAGTCGCCTTTTCAAAATTTGGCTATGAAGCGGACACAATAAGCGTGGCCTTAAGCAATGGGGTATTAACAATCAGGGATGTTGACCTTATCTCCCTAAACAGAATAAATCTCACCGTGGAAGTGAGGGAACTGGAAAGTGGAAATCTGATCCCCGAAGCGAAAGTCCTGGCCATTGCAGACGGAAGTCAAACGAAGTTCAATTATCTGACAGATCCCAATGGTCTATTGCAAGAGTCAAGACTTGTGATCAATCCCTATCAACTCATAGTTGGCAAATGGGGCTATATCACACAAGAGGCATTTATTGAGCCATCTGAAAATGATACCAGCATCACTTTTTTTCTGGAGAAAGGTTTTTATGATGACTTTTCCCTTGATTTTGGATGGGAAACAAGCAGCACAGCTTCCAAAGGTGATTGGGAAATCGCTGAGCCGGATGGAACCTATAGAAACGGGAACATTTATGCGCCCGAATTTGATCTGGATACAGATATCGGAGATCAGGCTTTCGTAACTGATAATCAGGATGACGGGGCTTTTGGCTATGACGTTGATAATGGTTATGTCCTGCTGAGTTCTCCCTGGATGGATTTGAGTGAATACAATGAACCCGTTATCAATTATCATTACTGGTTTGTCAATTGGTCCCTGAGACAAGGTACAAGAAATCAGCCGGGCAATGACTTTCTCTCTGCCTCCATAACTGATGGGATAGATACTATAGAAATCAAGCGCTATACTGGTCCCTTTGATACCACCTGGACAGAAGAGAGTCGATTCTTTTTCCAAAAGTATTTCGACCTGCAGAATACAGCTGTCAAATTCTTGCTTTATACCCAGGATTTCGAAGATGATAATCAGGATGCAGTTGAAGCTGGACTCGATGGATTCAGGGTAGTCGAAAGTAATACCACTCCTATCGACCCGGAATTACCTTCCATTTCTTTCAAGTTGTATCCCAACCCGGTTAGCGAGCAGCTCTTTATAGATATTTCTGAGATTCAAGCGGATGCAAGAGGAGAGCTTAGCTTCGAAATTCGCGATATCCAGGGAAGAAAGATTTATGAACAAAAATTAAACGAAGGAAGAGAACAATACCAGTTTGAATTCCCCTGGCCATCGGGTTTGTATCTGGCACAAATTTTGAAAAGCGGACGTAGGATTGCTTCAAAGAAAATATTGAAATAAAGCAGTATTGCTTGATTTTCTCAAACTTATCCACATTTTATCTTTTAGGTGTGGATAATTTTTTCTACCTTTAAGTGCCTTTTAAGCAAATCAAAATTTCCAAAGAAAAAATAATTAAATTAGTGATAAGAACTGGCTCCTTCCTGCTCTCATTATGCTTCCTCTTTCTGGTATCAGCTTGCGACTCTCCACAAAAAAATGATCCCAAAGCCAGCATAGGTAGACTACCGGCTCCCAGCCTCAAAAGGATGTCCCAAAATCAATATGGGATTGAGATGGATTCTCGTACCATTGTTCAAGCAAATTTTGAAGAAAATCAATTCCTCACGGATATTCTTAGTGCCCATAATGTGGCGCCTGAAACCATAGATAAACTGGCCAAAAAGTCCGAGCATATCTTTGACGTAAGAAGAATGCGTGCAGGTAATGCCTTTACTCTGCTGAAAAATGAGGATCAGCAGGTAGACTATTTTATATATGAAAAGAATCCAGCCGATTATGTCGTTTTTGACCTCAGAGACAGCGTCAAGATATATGAGGGTAGAAATAAAACGGATGCAGAGGAAAAGGAATTGGCAGGAGTGATCCAAAATTCTCTCTATGAGACCATCACTGAGCAAAAGATGGATCAGCAACTGGCCCGAATGCTGGAAGATGTCTTTGCCTGGTCAGTAGATCTTTTTCATTTGGAAAAAGGCGACTATTTCAAAGTAATCTATAAAGAAGAATATGTAGATGATGCCTCGCTGGGGATTACCCAAATTCTTGCAGCGCAGTTCCATCATGATGGAGAAGATTATTATGCCTTCCGTTTTGGAGAAGGAAATGATTTTTCCTACTTCGATCAGCACGGCAACAATGTAAAAACCACTTTCCTTCAAGCACCCGTTCGTTATAATTTCAAAAAAGGGAGCAAAGGACTAAAATCCGATCAAAAAGAAGCAAAGTACGAAGCTCCGGCAGGCAGTCCGGTTTATGCCCTGGGTGGTGGCGTGATCACAAAAATTCGAAAAAATTCTGCTTATCAATTAAGCATAAGACATACCTATCCCTATTCCACTCAATACGGCCAGCTTGCCAGACTTGCCAAGGGCCTCAAAAAAGGAAATCGAATCAAGCAAGGAGATTTAATTGGTTATGTAGGTGAAAATAAAATCACCTTAAACTTTCTCCGTAAAAACAAGAGTGTAGACCGATCAGAGCTTTCTTTAGAAGAGGAAGACAACACCATAGAGGAAAGCGAGCGTAAAGATTTTGAATTATTCAAGGAAAATTTGATCTTACGTTTAGCACGTATTCCCCTTTCAGCTCTGGATAAGCAGCTCTTATCATCCTACTAAGTATTTCCCGAAAAGAGTCGCTTTCATTTTTATTCTAAAGGCATGGGCCTTATTTTTGTCATTCAATAGGAAATGGCAAGCATGTAAGCCTGCCAGACATTGTGTTTCTCTTGCAAATTCAGACCAATTAGCAAGTGCTCATGAAACATCTATACTGTCTCATTATTTCCTTGCTCTTCTTTTACCAGGCTTATAGCCAGAATCATTTATTCATTCCATTCGGTCAAAGCAAGGCTGAAGTCCGGGATTTTTTGAATTCCAGAGACTATGTCAGTGACATCATAGAAGATCAAAAAATGAGTAGCCTGCGTGCTGTTCTTGAAGAAGATAAGCATGTAGAGTATGTCTTTGAAAAAGGCCAACTATACGCTACTTCTGTAACCCGCAATTATTCAGACAAAAAATCGGCGAAGAATGTCGAGAGAAAATGCCTGGAATATATGCAGGTTACCGGCTCAGAGGAAATCAAAGAAATAAACAATGAGAATGTTACCTGCCATACAGTTATTACTGACAGTCGGGTTATCAAACTCTTTATTATCGAACATGCCAAAAGCAAAACCCTGACCTTTACCTCGGTCAGTCGGAAATTTGGCCCCATGATTTCGAAACAAGATTATTACTATGAGATCGATCTGTTTGAAGATCAGATCAGCATAAAGGAATGAACAAAATAAGAAAAGGCTACAATCCAGGATTGTAGCCTTTTCTTAATGTATTCTTTCTATATGTTTTAGGGAATTTCTTCCTCTTGCACAGATTTGTGTTCTCCATACATATAAGTCTTGTACATGCCTTCGCCCGGATACATCTGGAAACCCAATTGAGGGAAACTCATGACATAGGGCTTATCTTCCTCAATATCCTTTCGCGCTTCATAATCCAGATTACTTTTAACAAAATTGAAGAGAGGCTCTGTCTGCAAATAGGTATGAATATTGGCCTTGCTTTCGAAATTGTCCCAGAATACCTGGAAGTTATCATTCTCATCAAGGGTATTTTGCTCCAGATAAGACTGTATCACATACTGCAAGGAAGTTGTATCATTGGAGAATACCACATATTCATCTATGACAGTAAAGTGAGGCTGCTCTATACGAGAAAACAGCCGTTTGAAGAACAGTTTAAAGAAGCCTTTTAAGGCGAGATAATTAATTTCATAGCCTCGGTACTCATGAACCTTGAATTTGACCGGAGTTCTCTTTTTTACCTGCTTCATGAGGTATTCCAGCTTTTCCTTTGCCAGTTCATAATCATCAAAATGCATCAAAGCCAAGTAACTGTATTGATTATTTCTATCCGGAACCGGAACCACAGCCGTTGAGACTTCTTCAGTCATCCAGGAAAAAAAATCTTCCTCAAAATTGATTTTCAACAGCTTCTCTACTCTACGGATATTCTTCTGCATTTCTTCATATGCCTCCGGATCGGTAGCGGAAGAATAATCAACATAACGGCGATACAATTCCGAAAAATCATCGAAGCCAATGCTGCTATACATAGCAGTTGTAGCAGGCAAGACTTTATGAGCATTGATTCTCCCCTGCCCTACTTCTTTATAAACATTGAGGTAAGATTGAGCAGAATCCAGCTGTTTGGTATAGCCTTCAAATTCTGCAGACTCATCATCTAAATGAAGGTCAAAACCGGAAAAGGCCAGAACTTCCTGAAAGTCAGCCATCAATTCCGGGATTTCGGTTGTAAAGGCCCCAATAAAGCTATTGAAATTGCTATAATTGAGGTACATGGTATAGAGATCATCCCGGTCCGTATTCTCTCGTACTGTAAAGAAATCCTGATTCGTAGTGATACTGGGATTTCCGGACTGCATGATGGCTTTCTTCACCAGGTTTTTGGTGTAAGAAGCGATCATTACATTGGCCACTACCGAAATCGACAAGGTCTCTTTGGTCTTGGTATCATAGAGATTATAGATGGGATTATTTATGTAATTCTCTTTACTCACCTGGTATTCCAGGCTTTCAAAGAGCTTAACCATAACCGGATCCAGCTTAGTAAGTTTCCGACCTTTCCCCAGCAAATCTACCAGGATCACAAAATCATAGTCCTGACGAGAAATCATATGAGAAGAGATGACCATATTTCCCAATTCCACAAAATCGACCAGGGTAGAATTTGCATTGAGTAAGGAATCCAGATAGTCTGCATTCTCACTTACTTCAGCGAAATAGGGGCTTCCCTTCAGGAATTGCCAAATCTCGGTTTTACTCAAATTCTGCCAGTCTTTTACCGGTTCATTTGATTCGATGGCATAAATAAAATCCGTTGGGACAAAAGCGAAGAGTTCTTCCTGGGTATTGTCGGTTTCTATAAAGAAATATCCTCCCACCGCAGCAAGAGCCAGCAATATCAGGAGCAGTAAGATTCTGAGCGCGCGCTTCATGAGTCTAGCATTAATTCGGGTGTGTGTCTATAATATACGGGGAAAATGCCTAGGCGTGTAAAGCCTGAGGAAGTTTTTCTCCATTTTCGAGGTCGAAAATCTTCGATTTCACCAATCCCCAGCGATTGAGTCTAAACAAAATCGATACCCGCAATACTCCTAATCCGTATTTTACACTCCGCTTGAAATTGATGGAAGAAGCGTCTTTGAAATATTTGGTAGGACAAGTTACTTCTCCTATGATAAAGCCTGCATAGGCAATCTGCCCCAGCATTTCATTATCAAATACAAAGTCATCGCTATTTTCTTCTAATGGCAGGGAGTTGAGGATTTCTTTGGAGAAAGCCCGGTATCCGGTATGGTACTCTGCTAATTTTTGCCCCATCAGGATATTTTGAAAGGCTGTCAGGAATCGATTAGCAATGTATTTATACATCGGCATTCCTCCCTTCAAAGCTCCTGTACCTAAAATTCGGGAACCCAACATTACCGGAAATAACCCATTTGCAATGGGATAGATCATAGCTTCCAGCAGTTTGGGAGTATACTGGTAATCGGGATGTAGCATCACTACCACATCTGCTCCAGACTCAAGTGCCGCCTGATAGCAGGTTTTCTGATTGCCCCCATATCCTCGATTTCGGGGATGAATTATTACCTTTTGTATTCCAAGTTCTTCTGCTTTCTTAGCAGTTTGGTCACTGCTTTTATCATCAACAAGAATAACTTCATCCACAAGATCTTGCGGTATCTCCTGAAAGGTAACTTCCAGGGTCTTTTCGGCATTATATGCCGGCATCACTACGACAACTTTTTTTCCCCTAACCATAGGTATTTGTAACTGGCGGGCAAATTACTGATATTTCAAACTAGACGCAAAATTCACATGTTAAGCCATTATTTGCTCTTGATTAAGAAATCTGTTCCTATTCTTTTTGGCCTCCTATTCTCCCCTTATTTTATGTATGCTGGAGGATTACAGATCAATTATCAGGGACAAAGACAAACAGGGATGGCGAATGCGGGAGTAGGACTCGCTCTGGATGCAAGCAGTGTGTTTTTCAATCCTGGTGCACTTGCACTCAATTATCAGGGAGGCGTCATGCTGGGTAGCAATGTATTGGCACCAAGAACCATCTTTTTAGAAGCGCCCCCCAGTGATTATCTTGATTCAACAGAAAGATTTGTAATCACACCGATTTACCTCTATGCAGGTTTTAATGGAAAGGAAGGAACTGCCTTTGAGAATTTCAGTTTTGGGGTAAGCCTGAATAACCCCTTTGGAGGAACAGTAAAATGGGCAGATGACTGGCTTGGAAAGAATATCTCGAGAGAATTTTCCATGAATACCTTTTTCCTCCAGCCGACCATTAGCTACCAACTCTCAGAAAATATCGGTATCGGAGCAGGTTTTACCTACGGCATAGTCAATTTACTAAGCAGAAAGGCCTTTAATACAGATATTGGCGAAGGTTCTGTCCAGTTTACAGGATCGGGCATTGCTCAGGGTTTCAATATTGGCCTGTTTGCCCAGGCAACCAAAGAAGTAAGTCTGGGAGTCAGTTATCGCACCGCCATGAATATCGAAATTGAAGAGGGCCTTACCCAATTTACAGTTCCCCCTTCCCTGGAAGAAGCTTTTCCAGATCAAAATTTTCGAACAGAATTTACCCTCCCCCGGGTTTTATCAATAGGCCTGGGCTATAAACCCGACGAAAGAACCCAATTTGCAATCGACCTCATTTTTACCGGATGGCAGGTATTTGATAGCCTCGATCTGGTATTGGAGGATCCTGATCTTGTAAGCAGCTTCCCAACTCGCAACTATACAAACAGTGTAAGCCTCCGATTAGGAGGGGAATACGCCCTTAGTGAGTCATTCTTGCTAAGAGGAGGAATTTATTACGATGGTTCTCCCGTACCCAGTCAATATGTTACTCCTGAATTTCCGGATGCTGATCGGATTGGTTTCAGCCTGGGTCTGGGCTATCGGGTTTTACAGAAATTCAATGTAGATATTTCTTATACCTATGATTTTACCGGAGAAAGAACTTCCTCCTTCATTGAAGCGGGCTTTGCTGGCAAATATTTATCTACGACTTCCAGTCTTGGCATAGGCATAGGCTACCTTTTCTAAAAAAATTGAATTATTTCTGAAAGGATGGCAAACGCTTTGCAATACATATTCGATATTATTAGTGAAAGAGCGCTGGTTTTCTTGACAGCTTTTTAACAAGTGAGCCTTTTTGTTTAAGTATCATTAAATATTTGGGCAATAGATGTTAAAATAGATTTGAGAAACCAGAAGAATTTAATTGTTTTGCGGTGCGAATTTCAGATTCGAATCGTTAGTTATACACACAAGAGGAAACGGAGATATTATTGAATGAGAAATTTTTACTCAAGCATCATTTTGTGCCTTATTTTACTTAGCTCTTTATTTTGGGGAGCTTGTAAGCAAAATTTGGTAGCACCCACCGCACAGACGGGTGTGCTAAGGCTTGATAATTACGTTGCCATAGGAGATGGATATAGTGCTGGATTCGGCAATACCGATATCTTCGATCCCAACAGTAATATTGGCCTGCATTCTGCAGGACAGCTAAGTAGTTTTCCCGAACTTCTCGTCAATCAGTTCAACCAGGCAACCTTCATTGCAGATTTCCGAACGGAACTTCTGGAAGGAAATGGTTCGGGTTATTATCAGTTGGAAGAAGTACGAATCCCCGTTTGTACGGATCAGGAAATTGAACCTGTACTAATAGGGATTGAAGCAGAAAGTAATTGGGAAGAAAATTTTGACAATACAGAAGTCAATAACCTAAGTGTCCCCAGACTTAGACTTTCAGGGGTTGAAAATCCACAACTCAATAATGCCTTTTTCCAATTGCTAAGGCAAGATTCTACTGAATCCTATCTGGATCTTATTGAAAAAAGTTCGCTGACCTTCTTTACCTTATATCTAGGAAGCCGGGATCTTCTGGACTATGCCATGCGCGGAGGAGCTGATCCCAATTTCCCCTTGATCCCAAGTGCTGACTTCATCAATGTATATGCTAAACTTTTGCGTACAGCATTTTTGGCCAATCCGGATATAACACGGGGAGTAGTTGGAAAGATACCAGATATCAGCGAGTTTCCTTTTTTCACAAGCATAGGCCCGCTTTGGAGAGACCAAACAAATTGCAATATCACGACAAGGTCTGTTTATATACAAACCCGTACAGGAAGCATTAGAACGGCTCGTGAAACGGACAGGATACTTCTCCCGACTTCTTATCTGATAGGCCAACAAACTCCTTCAGGTAATCAGTATGGCCTCTCTAATGAGAGTCCGATACCCGAAGCTCTGGTGCTGGATAGTGATGAGGTTAGAGAATTGAAGGAAGTAATCAGTGAATATAATGTCGGGATCGATTCTTTGGTAATGGACCTGAATAATACCTATCCAGAGGATAGAGTAGCTATTGCTCGGGTAGATGTGCTAGTGCAAGGCCTTACGATCGGTCTAATAGAAGATGGACTCGATATCAGTACAGAATACCTTTCTGGCGGGTTCTTTTCCCTGGATGGACTATACCTCACTCCCAGAGGAAATGCCTTACTGACCAATGAATTTGTCAAAGCGATAAATGGAATGGAAGACTTTGGGGCTATTATTTCCCCTGTCAATGTGATCAGTTACTCTGGCGTAGTTTTCCCCTGATCTAGCTGTACTTTCTTATAATTTCTCGAATCTGTGGAAGCAAATGATGTTTGCCATCATTGATAATGGTAAAATCCGCTCGTTTCATTTTTTCTGACTCAGGCCATTGTTGAGCCATCCTCGCCAAAACGGCTTCCTCAGAAATACTTTCCCGACTCAGTACCCTTTCCAGACGCACTGACTTAGGTGCATATACTGTAATAACTGCATCAGCATCTTTATAAGAACCCGATTCATACATGATCGCGGCTTCCTTCAAGACAAATGAATGAGGATAATCCTCAGATATCTCAGCATACCATCTGTAAAAATCTCGACCTACCGCAGGATGAACGAGGGCATTTAGTTCTTTGAGTTTATCCGGATCATTGAAGACGATTCCTCCGACATAAGCTCGATCCAATTTCTCATCAGACGTATAGGCCCTTTCCCCCAATAGGTCTTTTACCTCAGCCACCAATTGAGCATCTGTATACATCAGGGATTTTGCCTGCTGATCGGCATAGTAAATCTTATAGCCCAGGCTTTCAAAAATGCGACAGATATAACTTTTGCCGCTTCCTATCCCACCTGTGATTCCTATTTTCAACAGTTTACTCACGGACTTACACGGGATGAAGGGTAGATAATGACAAAGCCAACTTCCATAGGCACTTTCCGAATAAGTTTTAAAGAGCCAGGCAAAGCCGCTTCCGGTATAAAACTCGGAATATCTTCCTCTAGTTCTGAAAAAGGGATATTAATCTTTAGTGCTTTCATCTCCCGTTCAACCTTACTGTATTGATCCATGGGAACGAGACAAGTATAGTCAACAGCATTATGAGAAAGGCGAATGTCCAGGTCCGAAGGAAGGTCAATAATCTCAATAGGGATATTGAGTTTGATCTCCGTGTATTTAATGGGTTTTACCTCTACGGATACTGTTTTAGGAAAGACATTGATCCCTTCAAGGGTATCGAGGACTGGAATATCAAAACTGGCAGCAGTCGTAATCTGTTGATCAATTCTACCGGCAGTCTTCCAGAATTTGATTGTATCTATGACTTCCTTAGGCCCCCGAAGCAGAACAGAATCCTGACTAAGATTAGGTTCTTCTTCCAATTGATAGGCAGGAGCCAAATTGAGTTTTGTAGCAAAGGTCAGGGGAACTTTATTGGTAAATTCCGTCAGATAATTGAAATACAGCTTTTCTGGTTTTAGTCCAGCAATCTGAACTCCCTTCAGGCTATTTTTGACATGATCCTCATGTCTTTTCACCATGAGGTAGCCTTCGCGGATTTCATCTTCTGTAAACTCAAAGCTCAAGGTATCCTTTCTGCTTCTCAATTTTGCCATCATGAGATCGATTCCGGAGCCTATGGCATCAATACGAATGCTGGGGGCTTCTTCGGGACCCAGTTTTACGTTTTCTGGCAATTTTACTGTATACCTCAAACTGGTTTCGTATTCCTCATTGAGGGTAACGATCAACCATAAAGCTGAAGCACTCAAAAATGCAAACAGAAAGACCAGTCCGCGATTGTTTCTCTGAGGTCGAGTCTCAGGAGAGAGCAGGAAGCGGATGAGTTGTCGGATGCGAAGATTCAAAACGGGAGCTTATTTCTTGCTTTTGTCCGAGGGACTCGGAGCAGCTCTCAGAGCTGTCTTATCAAAGCGAAGCTTGGTATTTGTATCAACTTTGACCAAAGCACTGGTATCATCCAGGCTTTCTATGGTACCATGAATCCCACCAATGGTCAAGACTTTATCACCTTTTGAAAGGCCTTCTCTAAAAACACGTTCTTCCTTGGATCTCTTTTGCTGAGGACGAATCATGAAGAAATAGAAAATGGCAATGATCCCTGCAAAAAAGATCATGTTTTCAAATCCCAGCCCAGTTGGCTGTTCTGCACCTGCGGCACTGTCTAGTAAAAAAATAGTAAGTAATTGCATGTGAGCCTGAATAGGTTTCGTTTATTCGGAGGAGCTGCTTTCTGCACGCTCTACTTCTCCTTTAAGTTTTAGTAGTCGGGTTAGTTTCCCTTCAAAATTTCCAGTTACGGTGATGGTTTTTGATTGAATTCCAGGTCTTCCCTGGCTATCAAAACTCACATCGATAAAGCCTTCTTCTCCGGGAGCAATTGGCTCCTCTGAAAATTTAGGGGTAGTACAACCACAAGAGGGTTTTACTTTGGTAATATGAAGGGGATTTTCTCCAGTATTCTTGAATTTGAATTGATAGTTTACAGGCGTTCCTTCCGTTACACTTCCAAAATCATAAAGATCTTGCTCAAAAACTACGCTGGTCTTTGCTAAAGACTGCGCTTTTTCCTGAAACTGAGGAAGTCTTGGAGCATTGGGAGTCGAGCCTTCATCAGTCAATAAAGAAGAGGATCCTCCTTCAAGATTGAGTGCATTGCTCTCTGCATTATTATCGAGTCTTGCCTGATTAGCATCCTGCTCCTTTTGCCCTCCTTCTCCACAAGAGATCATGAGGAAGCAAAAAATTGATGCAAGGAAGAAAATATCAACTCTTTTCATTTTTTCTATTTGGCTACAAAGATAAATAAGGAAAAGGAATAAAAATAGCCATATAGGGAAGGCCATCGCTTATTCCAATTGTTCATTACTCTTATGTACAGGAAAAATCAGTTACTGGTTTTCTCAACCGGGGAATTTTTTGAAGTAGAGTGATCTATCAATCCTCTTCCTCTTTTCACAATCTTACCTGTTTCCCGGAAGTCATTATATAGACTGTCGAGGATACCATTGATAAACTTGCTGCTTTTTGGGGTGGAATAGGTCTTGGCTAATTCCAGGTACTCATTGATGGTAACTTTTACTGGGATCTCTTCGAAATTGAGCATTTCGCAGATGGCCATATGCATAAGGATACGATCCAGACGGGCAATTCTTTCTAGTTCCCAGTTTTCAGCTTTGCGCTTTATATAAGAGTCATAAAGCTCACTGTTCTTCATGGATTCGTAATAGAGGGCATTCAGCAGGCGGGTATCACCTGTGAGACGTTTTTTCTTCTCAATCTCCCCAACTTCCTTCTCGATATCTTTTAACAGCAGATCAAAAACATGCTGTTCGTCCTGTCCTGAGGTGAGACATGCATAGACTGCCTGCATGACTTTTGCTCTTATTTGCCTTCTAGTTATCATCTGGACTAAAGTAGCTGGTATTTAAACTAAGTAAATGAACTGTAGTACGTTTTGTTTCTGGGTCGTGTCTACAATCTTGTAAACAAAAGTACGGATTGTTTACGAAAAAAATGCTATTCACACGAAAATATATATAATTCCCGAAGCTTTTTTCTCTTTTCACGCACTTTTTTGACGCGGAAACAATTATGCAAAACCAAACATCAGGCCAATTATCCATTTTATTGAAATAGACCTGAATTTTTCTCTCTTTCTTAGCTATTTCTGCATTTTAAACCCGATAGATAGGCCGAAAGTTAATCCCGCACATATTTAAGCCTCTGTCAAAAGTGAATATGATTTCGGATATTTTGATAATTCCCCCTAATTATTGTTAATTTCCTCTTCAATTATATACATAAGGACTTCTATTGGAAATCCTGACACCCGTTAATTCTTATCATGAGCAACGAAGTATTTCCTACTCCTCAATCCATAAGAGACAAAGTTACTCCTGCATTTTTCCCTAAACATCAAGACGCTGTCTACAAAAGACTGGAAGATAAACACACCAGTGTAGAGGTTGAAAATGATCCCTTGGGTACAAAAATGATCATCAATCTTGGACCACAGCACCCTGCTACGCATGGAGTACTCCGTGTAGTTCTGGAAGTGGATGGCGAAACCATTACCCGAGCAGTAACAGACATTGGATATTTACATAGAGGGATAGAAAAGCTTGCTGAGAATAAGACCTATCAGGAGTTCATGCCTTATACAGATCGCATGGACTATATGTCTCCTTATTCTAACAATACAGCATTTTGTCTGGCTGTAGAGAAATTGGTGGGAATAGAAGTTCCCAGAAGGGCCCAATATATCCGAACTATAGGATGTGAATTGGCCAGAATCTCTGCTCACTTGTTGTGGATGGGAACCATGGTTATGGATGCAGGTGCGATCTCCATGTTCATGTGGACATTCAGAGAAAGAGAAAACCTTTACGACATCTTCGATAAATTTGCAGGGGTTCGCTTTACAGTGAGTCATTGCCGCATCGGAGGCGTTCAATTTGATATAGACCAAAAAACGATCGATGCGATCAAGAAGTGGAAAGCCAATTTCCGCAAGGAACTGGCAGGATGGAAGAAACTTTTAGCTAATAATGGTATATGGCTAAATAGAAACAGAGGCGTTGGGGTCATCTCTAAAGAAAAAGCGATTCAAATGGGCTTGACGGGTCCTGTATTGAGGGCTTCAGGAGTTCCGCATGACCTCCGGGTATTCGAGCCTTATTTGGTGTATGATGAATTGGAGTTTGACATTGCGATCCGTGAGGAAGGAGATTGCCTGGCAAGGTATCTGGTACGAATGGATGAAATGGCCCAAAGTATCCGAATACTGGATCAACTGATTGACAAATTGCCAGCAGGAGATATTCGTGCTGACAATGCCAAACATACCTATGCTTCCAAAGATGAGATCTATTACTCAATGGAAGGTATGATTCATGACTTTATGATGACGGATGTTGGAGTTATCCCTCCGGAAGGAGCAGAAGTATATCATGGAATAGAAGCTCCTAAAGGCGAATTAGGTTTTCATTTGAAGTCGGATGGAACCGGATCTCCCTGGCGATGCAAAATAAATTCTCCTTCTTTCTCCAATCTACAATCTCTGGAGTACCTGATGGAGGGTAGTATGATCGCCGATACGGTTGTACTCATTGGATCTATTGATCCGGTGATGGGTGAATGTGACAAATAGTCGCATTTCCCTATATTTGTATGATTATTGTTGATTCCCGGATATATGGATTACTTGCAAATCCTGTACTGCACGCTACTCGCTTACCTAATTGGGTCTATTCCGACCAGCATCTGGTTGAGTAAACTCTATTATGGAATCGATATCAGAGAGCATGGTAGCGGAACAGCATCTCATCTAAATGTAAGCCGGGTCCTTGGAAAGAAATCAGCCTACCTCGTTCGCTTTATTGATATAGCCAAAGGTTTCGCTGCAGCCAATCTGGCCTACTTTTTCCACAATCAATACGGTATATTTTCAGACTTTGAGTTACCCATACTCAAGATGTGCTTTGGCCTTGCAGCCATTATCGGGCATATCTTCCCTATTTTTGCGGGTTTAAGAGGAGGAAAGGGTTTTCATGCCAGCATAGGGGTATTGATTGCGATCAATCCTTTAGCCAGCATTATACTGGTTCTGATTACAGCCTTGATTGTAGGCATGTTCAGATATCCCAACCTTGGATATGTAGCTGGAGCTATTTCCTTGCCTGTATTTGTGTTATTGAGCAAAGCCGGTTTTGAAGAATTCTATTATTTACCCACCCTGGTATTTAGTTTCTTCTTCTCAGGCATGCTGATGTTGACGCATAGACATAATCTTCTCCGCATCCTCAAATACGGGGACGATCATCGCGTGTCAACAATTGGATTTTGATTTGGAGGCGCTATTTACTTAAGCCCTTTTACTTTTTCTCTGATCCGATCAATTCTATCATCTAAATAGGAATCATCCCATTGAAAATGACTGGCATCTTCCTGAAGCAGAGCGGTAGCCGCTTGTCTTTCAGGCAGTCCCCTTTTCAGCTGTAAAAAGGTTCCTGTTACCGCGACAGATACAAACAGCAGAACAGCCATTAATACTACCGCATTTAAATTGACAGATACAGATAAGAGCTTGCCGGTGGAAAGGGAAGCTGGCTTGGCAGGTGCAACAACTTCTTCCAGGACGGGACCTTCGGGTACCTCTCCATTGTATACAAAAGATCTGACTTTCTCTACAGAGAGCTTGGAAGGTTCATACTTGAGATCGGATAGCTCTTCTACAACTTCCTGAAAATGCTCATAGCGTTGCCATAGATCTTCATCTGTGCAGAGTGCATCGAGGAAAGCTTTGCTGTCCTCAGCATCCATCTCATCATATAGAAATAAGATTATTTCGTCATCGGTGAAGTTTCTCTTCATATCCTTGGGGTAAACCTGACTCGTTTGCTAACTTTTTCAGATTCAACAGTGCATACCTCATACGCCCTAAAGCTGTATTGATACTTACATCCGTCAAAGCAGCAATTTCTTTGAAGCTCAGGTCTGCATAACTCCGCATTATCAGAACCTCCCGCTGCTTATCGGGTAGCTGTTGAATCAGCTTTCTAACATAACGTGCATTTTCCTCCCTTATTATTTTTTCTTCGGAACTTACTTCTGCACGCGTAACAGAGTTAAAGATATCAAAATCTTCGCTTTCCCTTTGGATAGGATTCCTTTGAACCTTACGGAAGTGGTCGATCGCAAGGTTACGAGCAATTCGTACAACCCATGGTAAAAATTTCCCCTCTTCGTTGTACTTTCCAGAGCGAATCATTCTCACAACTTTTATCATCACATCCTGAAACAAATCCTCAGCTATGGATCTGTCCTTGACGATCAAATAAATGGTGGTGAAAATTTTGCTCTTGTAACGTGATAGCAATTCATCAAAATAATGATCCTTGCCAGCCATGAAGCCTTTGATAAGTTCACGGTCTTGAGTCTTCTTAATTAGCGCCTTGTGCATTACATTGGTTTTTATGAGTCACGTACATGTTCATCATATAGGGTAGAATAATGTGATGTTTCAAGACTGAAAATGTGCCAGGGGGGATTACACATGGTTCAGTTTGTTTGAGTAACTTGCAACTCGGTTAAGTAAAGATTTATTTTTCCAACATGGAATATATCCACATAAAGAATGCCAGAGTTAACAATTTGAAGAATGTTTCTGTAAAAATTGCCAGAAATAAGTTGGTAGTAGTTACAGGAGTAAGCGGCTCTGGCAAGTCAAGCCTTGCATTTGATACCCTTTACGCAGAAGGTCAAAGACGCTACGTAGAGAGCCTCAGCTCCTATGCAAGGCAGTTTTTGGAAAGAATGGAGAAACCGGAGGTGGATTATATTCAGGGCATTGCTCCTGCAATGGCCATCCAACAGAAGGTAAATACCTCCAATCCCCGATCTACGGTAGGAACCGTCACAGAAGTATACGATTTTCTGAAGCTTTTATTTGCTAGAGTCGGAAAAACGTATAGTCCCCTGTCTGGAAAATTAGTCACCCGCGACTCAGTCAGTGATGTTGTAGACTATATTTTGGAGAAAGAAGAGGGAGCAAAAGTCTATGTTTTGGCCCAAATCAAGGTCAGAAGTAAAGGCTATGCTGCAGAATTAGCCCTGACTTTGCAAAAAGGTTTTACCCGAATCTGGGAAGATGGAGAAGTGAAATTTATTGAGGAAGAACTCGAAAAGGAAAAACTTCCGAATCATAAGACCTTTACCTTACTCATCGATAGAACCATTCTTAAAAAAGAAGACCTATATAATATAAGAGGGAGACTGGGCGATAGTGTTCAAACCGCTTATCAGGAAGGTCTGGGAGAAGCCATCATTCAGGTGAATGAGGAAAAGCCTAAAAGATTCTCAGAAAAGTTTGAAGCAGATGGGATGGAGTTTGAATTGCCCTCTGTCAATTTCTTTAGTTTTAACAATCCTTATGGGGCCTGTAGCGAATGTGAAGGCTTTGGAAGAATCCTGGGAATAGATGAAGATTTGGTGATCCCGGACAAAAGTCTCTCTGTATTTGAAGGTGCTGTCGCCCCCTGGCGTGGCGAAGTCATGAGTCAATACCAGGATGACTGGTTGGTTCCCGCCTTTGCCAATGATTTCCCGGTTCACAGAGCTTACTATGACCTGACTGAGAAAGAAAAAGAAATGCTCTGGGAAGGCTTTGGTAAAGTAAAAGGAATCAGAGCTTTCTTCGAATTCCTGAAATCAAAAACGCACAAAATCCAGTATCGGGTTATGCTGGCCCGTTACAGAGGATATACCAGCTGCCCCGAGTGTAAGGGAAGCAGAGTAAGAAAAGATGCTGCCTATGTAAAGGTTGGCCCCTACTCTATTGGGGATTTACTATTTATGCAGTTGGATGAACTGGAAAGAACCATATCCACACTTGAGTTTGATGAAAGAGATAGCAAGATCGCTGATAGATTGATGCGAGAGATCAATCAAAGGCTAGGCTATTTAAATAAGGTGGGAGTTTCCTATCTACACCTTAATAGAAAGATCAATACCCTATCAGGAGGAGAGATGCAAAGAATTCGATTGGCGACTTCCCTCGGAGGTGGCCTCGTAGGATCTATGTACATCCTGGATGAACCAAGCATTGGCTTACACCCGAGAGATACAGAGAAACTAATCAATGTCCTGGAATCCCTGCGAAATCAGGGCAATACCGTAGTGGTAGTTGAACATGATGAAGGGATTATGCGCAAAGCCGATCAGTTGATTGATCTGGGACCAGGCGCAGGTGAGTTGGGAGGAGAGATCGTCTATAATGGTGATTTCAAAACTATGCTCAAAGCGGATACCCTTACAGGAAATTACCTTTCCGGCAAAGATGAAGTTCCTATTCCTCCTCAGAGAAGAAAGAGCGGAGGAATGATTTCGCTGGAAGGAGCACGTATGCATAATATAAAAGGTGCGGACATAGAGTTTCCCCTTCATGCCCTTACTGTAGTGACGGGCGTTTCTGGCTCAGGCAAATCGACCCTGATCGAGAAGATACTCTTCCCTGCTGTTCGTAAGCATCTTGGAGAGTTTGGGGATAAGGGAGGATATCTGAAAAAACTGGGAGGAGAAATCAACCAGATCAAGAAGGTAGAGATGGTGGACCAAAGGCCTGTGGGTAGATCAGCCCGCTCCAATCCCGTTACCTATCTCAAAGCCTATGACCATATTCGGGAACTTTTTGCTAAACAACCGCTTTCTAAATTAAAAGGAATCAAACCCGGTAGTTTTTCCTTTAATATAGATGGTGGGCGTTGTGATACCTGTCAGGGAGAAGGATATGTTACGGTCGAAATGCAATTCTTGCCGGATGTCAAGCTCCTCTGTGATTCTTGCCAGGGTAAAAGATTCAAACGTCATATTCTGGAAATTGCTTATAAAGGAAAGAATATTGATGAAGTATTGAATATGACTATCGGAGAGGCTATGGAATTCTTTTCTGAAGAACCCAAGATTCATGTAAAGCTTGAAATTCTGAATCGGGTCGGTTTGGGATACCTCAGGATGGGTCAAAGTACAAGTACCCTTTCTGGTGGAGAAGCCCAACGTATAAAATTAGCGTCATTTTTGGCCCAGGGGAATCAGTATAAAGATGCCTTATTCATCTTTGATGAGCCTACGACCGGCTTACATTTCGATGATATCAAGAAACTACTGGCTGCGATGAACGAATTGGTAGAAAAAGGAAACACCATCATCGTAATCGAACATAACACAGACGTTATAAAATGTGCAGACTGGATTATTGACATAGGTCCCGAAGGTGGAGACAAAGGGGGTAATATCGTGTATCAAGGTCCACCAGAAGGCATATTATCCGTCAAAGAATCACATACTGCCCGTTTCTTGGCAGAAAAACTTTCTTAAGACTCAATTTGTCAATTATACAACAGAAGCAATTAAGAAGTGAATATTTATAGACTGAATACAGTTATTTTATATTCTTTCGGACGATTATTCCAGTCGATTAATTATTTCTCAACAGAAACACTTTACCAATCGCGACAGCTTTTTTGACAAATCACGCCAATCTTTTGTCTGATGGCGTGGTTTTTGCCAATCATAAATGAAACACCTGGTATATTTATACTACCTACTAAGAAAAGCTAAGCAAAAACCCGGCAAATGATATCCGTAGAAAAACGTGTACCCAACCGAAACAGCTCTCGTAATTACCGCACGTCCATTGGATTTACAGTCAACCCAAATGCAGATCAACCTGAAGGGGTTCGCGTAGAATTGGTTTCTCGCGCTCCTGAAGCATCGATCATCCGCATGACCAATGACAAAGGTCAAACCATTTTACATGATGACCAGGGAATTGGCAGGGAAAATGACAGACTGGAATTTACCGTTAAGAACCTGGAACCCGGAACTTATTTCTGTGAAGTAAATGATGGTTTTTTCTGTCAGGTTAAGGAAGTGAGGATTCTTGCATGAAACCTCAAAGGATAAAAATTTAAAAAAAAGGCCGTTTGAATTTATCAAACGGCCTTTTTTTTACCTCTTTTAAATAAAGCCTACCTTTGAATCCCAAAAAAAGAGGGATTTGGAAGATTTAAGAGAAAAAATCATACGAGATATCCTGGGAAGGGATGACATCGAACTAAGTGGCGATCAGCAAGATGCCCTTAGAGACTTCCTGCATTTTTTCAATTCCAATGAGAACCGTAGTAGCTTTCTCCTGACTGGATCTGCTGGTACAGGAAAAACTTTTCTCATCAATATCTTCTCGGAGTTCATGAGGAAAATGGGCTTCAAGGTGATATTGCTGGCACCTACTGGAAGAGCTGCCAAAGTAATCAGTCGAAGGACCAAAAGACTTGCCTATACCATTCATCACCATATATATAGCCCCAAAGAAAACGCCATGGGGAATCTGTATTTTTCTTTAAAGGAAAATAAAGCCCCTAATCGAACGGTCTATATCGTGGATGAGGCCTCAATGATTGGCGACCAGGGAGATGAAACCAGCTCCAATTCCCTATTAAGAGATTTGCTGACCTTCGTATTTCAGGGAGATGAAAGCAGAAAACTCATCCTGGTTGGAGACCCTGTTCAGCTCCCTCCCATAGGACATAAGGAATCCCCCGGCCTAGAACCAAAAAGTTTACATGCTGCTTCATTCCTCGAACTTACCCATGCACACCTTACAGAGGTGAAAAGGCAATTGGTAGATTCTGAAGTGCTGGAGAATGCCGTTTTGATTCGAGATGCTTATTTATCGGGGGATTATATGAGCCTCCAGCTTCAACCTGGCAGAGAAGTTCAAATACTGGAAAATGCCTATGAGGGTATAGAAATCTATATGGGGTATTTCCAGGAAGGCAACCTGGATCGTGTAGTATTTATTACCTATTCCAACTATCAGGCGACCAAAATCAACCAGGCGATCAGACACCAAATGTGGGGCTATGAGGATAAACTCATTTCCTCTGATGTTCTCATGGTGGTAAAAAATAATTACGCCTGGGGAGATCAAAAGCGTTTGCCTTTTATCGCAAATGGAGAAATGTGTACAGTGAGAGAGGTTTATCCTGAATCTCTGGAAGAAAGGTATGGCCTGAGTTGGATGGATGTAGAATTAGAATTCATTGATGTCAAAGGAGAACCTATGCGGGTTGAGTGCAAGGTGGTTCTGAATCTGCTTACAGAAAAGCAGGCTCAGATCGACCCGGGCCTGATGAGGCAAATCCAATATGATCGGGCCAATGAATATGCTGCCTTACCCAAAACTCAGGCGGTAGCTATGATGCGGACAGATCCCTATGTAAATGCCCTCCAGGTAAAATATGGATACGCTATTACCGGACATAAATCTCAAGGGGGACAATGGGAAAATGCCATCATTGGCTTCGAACCGGATTACGGGCAAAACCTGGCCGCTTACACCCGATGGACCTATACGGTTTTTACTCGTGCAGAATCGCGAGTTTTTTTGTTAAATTGTCCCTTTAATCAGGATTAATCGCTACTTTCAAGCAAATATTTAACAAAGCTTAAAAATTACACACTAGAAAGAAAACCCGGACGCCCTATAGCTTAATGAACTACCTAATCCGACAATGTCTGCTTTGGCTCTTGTTATATCCTCTTTTCCTTCAGGGTCAGGAGAGATTAGGCAATTTTCAACACATCACAGAAGCGGATGGTTTAAGTAATAATGAGGTTTATTTTAGTGTACAAGACAAGCAGGGTTTTATTTGGTCTGCCACTCGTTCGGGACTTTGTAGATATGATGGTTATGACTTTCAAAACTTTACGGTAGAAGATGGAATCGCGAGAAATGATATCCGTAAAGTCTTTATAGATTCCCAATCCAGGATCTGGATTCCTACCCGCAGAGAGCTCTCCGTTTTCAATGGCAATAACTTTATTACGCCTTTAGACTCCCTGGAATTTATCAAGGATGACAGAGTCATAGATATACTTGAAGATCAGGAAGGCAGAATTTGGTTTAGCACTTCCGTCCTTTTAAGTTATTTGGATAAAAACGGTAAGCAAGGAGAAGTTCGAATCAAGGCTGAAAAGCTGGGCACTTTGCCACGTCTCCTGTTTGTCAATTCGAACAATGAAGTCTATGTCCGATATGGAAGTCAACTCATCATTGTTCAGGGAGAGGAAATCAAGGCTCAATACCCCTTCGATCACCTCCCGAAACTGGCTCGATACAATTCCCAAATCCTACTCCGTCAAAACAAGGACATTCTCTATAGCAGTCCCAAAGGTTTGATTCGCTTTAATCCAAGAGGAGAAGATGAAATTTTCTTTGAAGACTTTCCCGCTAATTTCAATATGGGAGAATTGACCCAAATTTTTGAAGATCAGGATGGGGATTTATGGTTGGCACATGAAACGGAAGGAATCCTCAGAATAGATCAGAATAAAAATACGGAACAACTTTTTCGGGGAAGCGGGATCAATCATATCATGCAGGACATAGAAGGCGACCTTTGGTTCTCAAGTTCCGAGGAAGGCCTATTTCTCCTGTCAAAGAATGCGATTGAAATGAGAAAAACTCAGTTAAAACTGAGTCACAACCTAAGCAAGAATCAGTTTCTGGAGGAAATAGAGGTAGTGGATATGGATGGAAATATCGGCGGAGATTTTTTCATTGCAGATAAAAAACAGGTCTATGAGGTTTCCAGCCTAAGTGGAAGATTCATTATCAATCAACTTCCCACCCTGGAGCTCGATCCTTCAGAAGAAATCAAAGACTTGCTCTGCCTTTCCCCAAAAAGCATCCTGGTACAAACGGAAGATAGATTTCTCTCCTACCAAAACGAAAGTTGGTCGGAGTTATACGGTTTGTTTGACCCTAGCAGCATGAGCAAAGCCAAAAATGGAGGCCTCTTGCTCACCTATGACCGTGAAAAAACTATAAGACTGGATGTAGGGGAATTGCTAAAATTACGTGATCCGGGACAGGCGGATGCTTTCCTCGAAAAGAAAGAAATAGGAATCAACCTAATCAACAGTAAAGAAGGCACTCAAATGACCCTTGAGGATGTTAGCGGGATCATTTGGGGAGTTTGGCCTAATGGATTGTATCGAATTCTGGGAGAAGAAAACTTTAGCTATCCTAATGGACAAAATTCTTTAAAAGCCAGGACCTTTGATTTGCTTAGTAGTCCTGATAGTATTTTATGGGTAGCGACAAATGGGAGTGGCCTGCTTGCCCTAAAAGGTGAGGAACTAAGTTCCATCAATGAAGAAGATGGCATGGAAGGTCTGGTTTGCAATGATTTGTACTATGATGAAAAAAGTGGAGAACTGTGGATTGCGACACAGACTGGATTGGGGAGAATCAATACCTATGATTTTGAAAAGGATCAATTCGAAGTAAAATGGTTTGATACCAATGATGGATTACATACAGCCAAGCTTCGGGATGTCTATGAATTTGGAGGCCATATTTGGATTGCAGGCGAAAAAGGTCTGAGCATCCTTGATAAAAGTAAAATTCAGGAAGAATTTTACAAACCTCCCGTTTACATAACCGGCATATCCAGAAATGGCAAAGAGATAGAATTCCCGGAAAACAATCTCCTGCTCTCCAATGAAGAGAATAATATATCCATTTATTTCACTGGCATTTCATTCAGAAACAGAGGGAAACTCAGTTTTGAATATAGGCTAAATGAAACGGATTGGATGCCTATCAATAGCAATCCCTTGCGCTTTGAATCCTTAAAAACAGGTAAATATACAGTCAGGATAAAGGCCATAAGTAGAGATGGGCTGGAAACAGAGGAACCACTTGAATTCAACTTTGAAGTAGCTCCACAATTCTACGAAACCTGGTGGTTTCTGGGCTTGCTTATTTTCACCTTCGCGGCTTTGGGTCTGGGCTTGATCCGCTACCTTTATAGTGAAAGGCAAAGGATCATACTAGAGGATACGGTAGAGGAAAAAACCTATGAGTTGAACTTGAAAATAGAAGAACTACATAGAAGCAATCAGGACTTGAAACAGTTTGCCTATGTAGCCTCCCATGACCTCAAAACTCCCCTAAGAACGGTGATCGGGCATTTGCAATTGCTCAAACGAAAGCTGGGAACCGGTCTGGATAAAGATGAGGAGAAAGCCATGAACTTCGCCGTCGAGAGTTCGAAGGGAATGTATGAAATGATCAATCACCTGCTCGATTACTCACGATTGGGACGTGAAAGCCTGGAGTTTGAATCTTTCAATCTCGGAGATATTCTGGCTGAATTGAAAAAATCCCTCATGAGTGTGATTGAGGAGCGGAATGCTGAAATTCATTTCGAAGCCTTTCCAAATTTTATTGGAGTGCCAGCCCAGTGGAAAATTCTATTTCAGAACCTCATCGAAAATGCCATAAAATTTAATGAGTCTGATGCACCTCAGGTTATCATCTCATATAAAGACAGTCCGGACTTCTGGATCCTTTCTGTAAAAGACAATGGCATAGGAATTAAAGAAGAATATCAACCCAAAATCTTCGACCTCTTCCAAAGGCTACACAGTACAGAGTATCCAGGTAGTGGCATCGGTCTGGCTAAATGTAAACGGATTGTAGAACTTCATGGGGGAAGCATCTGGATAGATTCAGTCGAGGGAGCAGGAACAGACTTTCAGTTTACCATATCAAAAAGGCTGGAACTGATCTAATTGCCTTTCTATCCTTTGAGGGATTCAGCATTCATGTAGGTAAATTTCTTATTCTCTTGCTATAGATATAATTATCTCGGAGAAAGGGGTCGAAATATGTTTTTGACTTAGTGTATATTTGTCAAAATTTTGAACCCATGAGTGAGCAAGAGGAGAAAAAACTTTCCATGTCGGCTTCAGAAGAGCCCAGTCAGGCAGGTCAGGAGCGTGAATACCAGGACCTGGGACTGGGTAGCAAACTGGGGAATAAACATACCCGTCTGATTGGTAAGGACGGCCTGATTAATGTAAGGAAGACCGGAGGCGGCCTGGATGCAATCAATGTGTTTCAGGAATTACTGACTATGAGTTGGGGAAGATTTCTTTTTCTCATCACCAGTGCCTACATCATCACCAATATGCTCTTCGCCTTTGCCTATATGGCTATAGGAATTGAGAACCTGAGTGTACCGGATCATGTATTTGGATCTTTCTTCGATCGCTTTGCTTATGCCTTCTATTTTTCCGCCCAAACCTTTACTACAGTAGGCTACGGAACCATAAGTCCGCTCAGCAATATTGCCCATTTGTTGGCAACCTTTGAAGCCATGATTGGCCTCATGGGCTTTGCAGTAGTAACAGGTGTCCTCTATGGGAGATTTTCCAGGCCTACCGCCAAGATTTCCTACTCAGAAAAAGCAGTTATTGCGCCCTATCAGGATATCAATGGCTTTATGTTTAAAATGGTGAACAAACGAAAAAACCAATTGATGGAGCTGGAAGTTCAGGTGGTGATGATGGGGCATGTAGAAACAGATGGGGAGTCCAAGCAGGTTTTCTTTCCCCTGGAATTGGAAAGAGATAAAGTTACCCTCTTTCCCTTAACCTGGACCGTTGTTCATCCCATTACCAAAGAAAGCCCCTTGTATAAAAAGACTCCTAAGGATCTGGAGAATATGAATGCTGAGTTTATGGTTATTGTGAAAGGATTTGATGATACTTTTTCCCAAAGCGTACATTCCCGGGTTTCTTATGACCATGATGAACTTCTGTGGGGGAAGAAGTTTATTAAAAACTTTCACGAAGATGAATCCGGTACTTTTGTCGTTGAGATTGATAAGATCAGCGACTGTCAGGACGCCCCTTTGAATACCTATTAAAACGCTATCCATGCCTAATCAAGAAATCCTGAGCAGAATTCAGGCCTACTTTTCTTCCAAAGAAAATAGTAAAGAGATAAATTTTTACCGCGCTCCCGGTCGCATAAATTTGATCGGTGAACATCTGGATTATAATGATGGATTCGTGATGCCGGCAGCTATAGATAAGAGCATGTATTTTGGGGTATCAGCTTCTGAAAAGGAAAATAGTTATATCTATTCCCTGGATTATGATACAGGGGTTGAACTAAAGGCAGGAAACGACCTTCCCAGCTGGGCCAAATATTTTGAAGCCCTTTTGGATCAATTAAGCAAAAGGGGTAAAGAGATCTCTGCCGTTCATTGTGCTTTTTCCTCCGACCTTCCTATCGGTGCAGGCCTATCTTCATCGGCTGCTCTTTGTTGTGGATTTTTGACTGCTCTAAATGAAATGCAGGAGCTCGGTCTTAGCAAAAAAGATATCGTGCTTACCGGACAAGCAGCCGAACATGCCGTCGGTATAAAGTGCGGAATCATGGATCAATATGCCGTTACTTTTGGCAAAAAAGATCAGGTAATCATGTTAGACTGCAATGAAATTTCACACAGCTATTTTCCGGCAGAGCTGGGAGATTATCAATTGATCCTGATAAACTCCAATGTAGAACATGCCCTGGTTGATGGTGCCTATAATCGGAGACGAGAAGCTTCTGAAAGGGCCTTTGCCATTGTACAAGCAGGAGAACCACATATCAAGACTTATCGTGATCTTGACAAAGAAACCCTGGCTAAGTACAAGCGTGATTTCTCTCCAGAACAAAGGATGCGCTCCCGCTATGTGGTAGACGAAATTTCCCGGGTAAAAGATGCTGGCAAAGCCCTCAATGATGGCAATATCAAAAAGCTCGGTCAACTCCTGTTTGAAACCCATCAGGGATTATCTATCGAGTATGAAGTCAGCTGTCCAGAGCTGGATCTCCTGGTTTCTTTGGCAAAGAAACATCATGAAGTTATTGGCGCCCGCATGATGGGCGGAGGTTTTGGAGGCTGCACCCTGAATCTTATCAAAAAGGATAAGGCCTTGGAGATTGCAGGAGAAATTGCTGCGGCATATAAAAAGAAAACCGGCCTGAAGCCGGAGATTATTGAAGTCAATATTGAGAATGGGGTGGAGAAGGTTGAAGAGGTGTTATAGTGTTCTGGTGTCCTAGTATTCTCCTTGGAAATTCATGAACACAAGAACACCAGAATACGTCCCCTAATTACTCACCGCCGATCTGATACTTGAAAATACCCAAATGGTAAACTTCAATTGCTGAGCCAGGGTTTTCATCAGGAACATGCTATGCTCTTCCTCATAGGAAGCAGCAGTGTAGAAAACCTCATCCACAGTTGACAATAATTCCTTACTCATCTGGATGATGGCAAAGATCGATTGCTCCAGGTTTTCAGGTCTGGGCATAGGATGTATACGCGACTTTACAACTGCCAGTGCACTGCCTGATTCACTGGGAGAAAAGCCCAGATTCATGATCTCTTCAGCCAGAACATTGGTATTGTGATTGCTGACATTGTATAGAATGTCCAGTTTATCGCTAAAATCCAGAAAGGGCCTGAGTTTAGGGTCCCAATGGATCTTTCTTACATTTTGGTGATACTGCTGATAATCCAGCAATAAGCCATCCAGTTTCTCCGCCAAATCTTCTCTTCCTTCCGGGCTAAGATTTCCGTTGTAGGTACTAAGTTCCATAATTTTTTCAATTCAGTGTTACAACATTGGATTCTCACATACCCTTATAAATACGAGAAGTATGTACAAGGGTTTTGGCACAGGAAGCACAAAGGGAGTACCAATTGACAGATTGGCAGCATTTAGAACTCAAGTGTCAGTTGACGGGGGGTGTCATCTAGCAAATTGTCAAGGTTTGAGGCATAAACGCCTAAAAGACGGACAGCTTTTACAGGAAGTTCCGGATGAAAAAGGAGATGTTCAACGATAGGAAATATGTCTTCTTCCTGATCAAGAAAGGAGTTTTGAGATTTGCTGCGGGTCTTTAATTCAAAGTCGTGGTACTTGATCTTGAGGGTGATGGTCCTGGTTTTGGTCGTAATCCGATGCAGTCGACCACAGAGCTTTTCGGTCAGCTTCTGTAATTCAACTAGCATTTCTTCCGCCGTTTCAAGGTCATCTGAAAAAGTATTTTCTATCCCTACAGATTTCCTCAAACGATCCGGCTTGACCTGTCTTTCATCCCGGGCCCTTACGATTTTATAATAGTGCCTGCCCATTTTCCCAAATTTAAGGGCCAACTCCAGTTCTGACCAGCCTTTTAGATCTGCTCCTGTTCGAAGGCCCATTTTCTTCATCTTCTCTGCCGTCTTTTTCCCAATTCCAAAGAACTTTTCAATGGGAAGTTTTTCAAGAAATGTTTCGGCACGATCCGGGGGGATGAGGGTTATTCCATTCGGTTTATTGATATCCGAGGCTACTTTAGCCAGAAATTTATTGATACTGATCCCGGCAGAGGCTGTCAGATCTGTGGTTTCGAGAATACGTGCACGAATTTCCCGGGCGATTTTTGTTGCAGAATCCAGGCCTTTTTTATTATGGGTTACATCCAGGTAGGCTTCATCCAGGGAAAGAGGTTCAACCAGGTCTGTATATTCAAAAAATATTTCGCGAATCTGATTTGAGACTTTTTTATATACATCGAAACGAGGTCGGACAAAGATGAGTTCCGGACAAAGCCGTTTTGCAGTCATAGAAGGCAAAGCTGAGCGGACGCCATATTTCCTGGCTTCATAACTCGCTGCAGCTACAACTCCGCGTTTACTCCCCCAGCCTACCGCGACAGGCTTTCCCCTGAGCTCAGGATCGTCCCTTTGCTCCACTGATGCATAAAATGCATCCATATCTATATGAATGATCTTACGGTGCATATAAGCGAGGAATGCCTGTTTTTGTATTCCTTGTATGCATAATACGGAAGAAATCAGGATTTAGCTTCTTTGCGTAAGATTTGGGGCAAATACAAAAAGCATCTACATGCCTAAAACAGAATTGTCATTGCGAGTCGGGATATCCGGCGAAGCAATCTACTTGATTTAAATAGTCATTCGTAGTCAAGGGGATTGCTTCACTTCGTTCGCAATGACAATGCTGGTTTATTCCTCAATCCTCCAGGGCGGATCTTTCCGATTCACCCCAGCATAATAGAGGATAATCCGATTCCCATCCGGGTCTTTCAGTCGGGCTTCCCTCCACAACCAACTTTGATCCTTGGCTTTGTGTTCAAATTCGATGCCTGCTGTAATCAGACGTTCCACCTCATCATCCAGATTTTCACTTTCGAAGTAGACAGAAACGCCTTCTCCTGAAGGGAGTTTTTCCTGCAAATGAATAGAGAAAGTCGAATCTCCATCCTGACATAGAAAGCGTGCATAATGAGGAGATTTTACAATTAGCTCTAAACCCAACTTCTGGTAGAAGTCGATGGACCTTTCTACGTCTTGCGTAGGAACCGTGACCTGGTTGAGATTCATAATTTTCTTTTATGCCCAGCCTTCTCTTTTTTTCAATTCTGTAACATGAGCCAGATGATGATCACAATGCCAGGCGTAAAGAGCCAGCATTTCATCCAGGGTCAAATATCCACTCACTGGGTGTTGCAGTCGTTTTTCGTAATCTTCTTTTCCCATTGCATCTAACAAAAGCATCCAACGGATATGAAGATGGTGTAATAGGTCTAAAGAAATAGATACCGGGGCAGATTTAGCATCGGGCAATAAGGCCCAGGCTTTCTCATCATAAGCCTTGATTACGGGCTCATCTTCTGTGAGCGTCCAGCGAAAACGTACATAAGAATTTAAGTGGCTGTCAACCACATGATGGATAACTTGTCTTATGGTCCATCCTCCGGGTCTATAAGGGGTGTCTAATTGCTCATCATTCAGGCCTTCAGAAGCGGTTCTGAGGCGAGCAGGGAATAGACGTATTGAACTTCTCTTTTCTTCTCTCTCTTCAGGACTTAATTGTGTGGGGGAGCTGAAGCGTCCAATTGGGTAGCGTAGTTTCTCTAATTCCTGGTCAGTCATTTTTTCGTTCGCGATTTACAGTAAAATTGAATATATCCGGTCTTGAATAATGGCCGGAAACATCCAGGTTCATTTTCTCTTTTATGGTTTCTCTCAAATCGAGTTCTGCAAATATAAGGCTTTCCTTATCCCAAAGAGGTTCCTCTATATAAAAGCCATTGGGGCCTATAATACAGCTTCCTCCATTTAATACATATTGTTCAGGCTCGTTTTTTAAATGTTCCGGCAATTCAAGTTCTGCAGGAATATCTTTCGCCTGTAATAATTGACCTGCTGCCAACACAAAACATCTCCCTTCAAAGGCATACTGACGACTGGCAACCTGGTGCATCTCATGTACTTTGGGCCAAAGGGCAATGTGGATATGCTCGCCCATATCATGCAAGGCTTGCCTGTTGTGCGGCATCCAGTGCTCCCAACAGATCAATCCTCCCAACTTGCCAAAGGGCAGGTCAACTGTTTTCAATCCAGCAGCATCTCCCCGATTGTGCATAAGCTTTTCGGTATAGGTTGGCATGAGTTTGCGATGGTGGTTTCGCAGTTCTCCATCCGGGCCAAAAATCAATAAGGTATTATAACAAGTAGCTGTTTTCACTTTTTCATTAACCCCGATCACGATTGACACTTCAAGTTCCCTGGCTATTTTCCCCAACTGATCCGTGGCAGGGCCCGGAACTTCCAGGCTATTCTCAAAGGTTTTGGCGAATACTTCTTTAGTAGGTTCATGATCCCAAAAGCCCATTTGCGGGCAAAAGTCTAACCAGGCGGGATAGCCCGGCAACCAGGTTTCCCCAAAAACAATCAGTTTCGCTCCTTCTTTTGAAGCCTTTTTTGCGAAGCTTTCAACTTTCTCCAAACTGGCTTTCAAATTCAGATACACCGGTTTGGCCTGTACAATGGCTACTTTTACCTTATCCATAATGTCCAACAAAATCGTTTCCTATGATATGCTGATGATCATTCACCCTTTCCAGAAGGAAGCCTCTTTTATTATACTGCAGAACAGTTATAGAAGTATTATGAATAACCGTACGCAAGGTCATCAAATAGTCAGCCCCCATTACTCTTCGCAGGTAACTTTTAATGGCAAAACCATGTGAATAAACACCGATCGACTTATTTGTTTCGCCATCCCATTCATTTATCCGCTGATTGAACCAGGCTTCCATTCTTTCCTCAACTTCCCTTTGTGATTCTCCTCCCGGAGCTTTAAAATTATAATTATCAGCCAGCAACTTCGCCCTCATCTCTTCATTATAGACTTCTTTCCTGACCTGACCTTCCCAATCTCCCTGAGATATTTCAACGATATCATCTGTCAGGATTATTTTTTTCTGGGGTATACTCAAATAAGAAGTAGATATCTGAGCTGTTTCCTGAGCTCTTAGTGCTACAGAAGCATATACCTCATCAAAATGGCGGGCTTCCCCATGAAAACGTTTACCCAGAGAGTGCGCCTGTTTCCTTCCTCTTTCGGTTAGGGGAAAATGATTGGAACGGCCGCCAACAAGGTGATGATTGACATTACCTACACTTTCGGCATGTCTTACGATAAAGAAACTTAGCATAAAAGAAGCAAATTGGATTAATAGCGTGGAAGATTTCGGAAACAAAGAAAGTGAATGAGAAGGATCGAGGCAATTTAATCCTGAGAAATTGCTGGCTTTATGTAGAGAGAGATTTGTCCATGATTTAACATTTACGTAAAAGTAAATTACCTTATTTGTAATTTGGACGAACGAAACTTATGCTACAGCCTTCATCCGAGAAAGAAACAACTTCAATTATGGCTTCCTGTCACTGGAAGGATGCCCATATTTTTTCTCAATTGACGGATGAGGAAGTAAATCGACTTAAGCCCCTGATAGAAAAGAAATTCCTTGAGAAAGGAGAAATACTTTTCAAGGAAGGCGATGAAGGGAATGGCATATTTATCATTCAGTATGGGGAAATTGAGATTTGTAAAGAGGAAGGTTTTGTTCTGAGTACAATGCAATGCGGCCAATCTTTTGGAGGCATATCAACATTTAGCAATCAACCGAGATCAGCAGCAGCCAGGGCTAGTCAGGATAGCTTACTTGCCTGGTTGGATCGTGATAGTTTGCAGAAAGTAAGTGAAGGAGGATTAAATTCTATTTCCAATAAAATTCTCCACAATTACATTTCCCTACAACGACAAATACAGGAAAAATCTGATCAGAAAATTGTTGGAGAAGCAAAGCGGCAGTTGGAAACTGCCAAAGAGCAAATAGAGTTTGGTACCTTCTTCGTAACCATCGTATTCTTTGTAAGCCTTTATGCCTTTGCTATTCGCAGCGGAGCAGAATGGATCGACAATTTTGCCGCGAAGACTTATTTAACAGTAAGCTTATTGGTTTTAATGCTGATTGTGGTGGGAATTGGACTTCGAAATTCCGAGTATACCCTCAAGGATTATGGGTTCAATTTCGGTGATTGGAAAAGGCAAGTTCCGGAAGCACTACTTTGGACTGGTGGATTTATCCTCTTAGCTACTTTTCTAAAATATCTCTTGGTTCAATTTGTTGACATTTATGCCGGACAGCCTATCATTTCCTTGCCAGGCTATATGGGCGTTGATACAACGACCGCAATTTTGACTACACTCTTATACTGTGTTTTTGCTCCCGTACAGGAATTCTTGGCCAGAGGTCTGACCCAAAGCTCTCTCAGTCGCTTTTTAAAAGGAAAACACGTAGATGCCAAGGCGATTCTTATTACTACCCTTTTATTTAGCACCACTCACCTTCATCTCAATACTTATTTTGCCTTAGCGGTCATACTTCCCAGTATTTTTTGGGGAATCATGTATGCCCGGCAAAAATCTCTACTAGGGGTGAGTATATCCCATATTATTATCGGGATTTATGTCGCTTTTATTATGGGAGGATTAGAATAAAAATCCTTCAATATTGAGCAGATGTTGGATATCCCCTATGCCTATTTTTCCTTCCTGCTTTTAATTGCTAGCTTTGCTTGAAAGGTCCCAACAATACCTCAATGGCAAAAAACAAACTCTTCCTTTTAGATGCGATGGCCCTGCTTTATCGGGCCCACTTTGCTTTCATCCGTAATCCCCGAATTACCTCCACAGGCATGAATACCTCAGCCATGTTTGGCTTTTGTAATACCCTGCTGGAAATCGTGAATAAAGAAGACCCCTCGCATCTTGCCGTGGTGTTTGATACCAAAGCTCCTACTTTCAGACATATAGCCTATGAGCCTTATAAAGCTCAAAGAGAAGCTATGCCCGAAGATTTGAGCAAGGCCATTCCTTATGCTTACAAATTGTTGGATGTCTTGAATATCCCGGCCTTGTTTATGGATGGCTATGAAGCAGATGACCTCATCGGAACTATCAGTGCCCAGGTGGATGCCAATGAGTATGATGTTTATATGGTAACCCCGGATAAGGATTATGCTCAATTGGTGAAAGACAATGTTTTTCTCTATCGGCCACGTTCGAGAGGCGGAGGGTTTGAAGTCATGGGAATAGAAGAAATCAAAGAATCTTTTGGTATTCCTCCTTCACAGATCATTGATTTTCTGGGGCTAAAGGGAGATGCAGTAGATAATATCCCTGGGGTTCCCAAGGTAGGAGATAAAACTGCGGTAGCTCTCTTGTCTGAATATGGCTCGGTAGAAAATATCATTGCCAATGTTGACAATATCACAAAGAAAGCAGTAGCTGCTTCCTTAAGAGAAAATGCAGAACAAGGGTTGATGTCGAAAGAATTGGCGACCATCAAACTGGATGTTCCTTTTGAGTGGACCACCAAACAATTGGAAGTTGAGCACTGTGAACTGGACGGTCTGATGGAATTGATGGGCGAACTAGAGTTTAGAACTACCACCCAACGCTTCCTGACCAGCAAATTCAATCCAGTCAAAGTAGCCGTGCAGGAAGACCTCTTTGGGAATCAGGTTGGGGATGGTCCCACTTTGCCTTCTGATTTTGGCAAAGGGAATATGGAGACTATTGATACCAGCAAGGCTGACTACATAGAATTGAAAAGTGCGGAGGATAGAAAAAAATTGATCGACAAGATCAAAAAAGTGGGAGAAGTTTGTTTTGATACGGAAACCACCGGGCTGGATGCAATGAATGTGGAAATTGTGGGTTTGGCCCTGAGTACCAAATCCAGCGAAGGCTACTACCAGCATTTTCCAGAGGATTGGTCAGAAGATCAGGTTAAAGAGGTTTTAGGCGAATTTCAGGAAATCCTGTTAAGTGATTCTATTCTGAAAATAGGCCAAAATCTGAAATATGATATTCTGGTGCTGAAGAATTATGGCATTGAATTGGGCGGTCCTATGTTTGATACCATGCTGGCTCACTATGTGATCAATCCGAGTGGGAAACATAGCATGGATGCGCTTTCAGAAGAATACCTCAACTATACTCCCGTCTCAATTACGACTTTGATTGGAAAGAAAGGAGTCAAACAAAAATCCATGAGAGACGTGGAAGTAGAGAGGTTGGTGGATTATGCTTCTGAAGATGCAGATATCACTTTTCGATTAAAGGAGAAGCTTGCACCTGAAGTAAAAGAAAGCAATATCTTCAATGACATTGAGCAGCCTTTGATGCCTGTTCTGGCTGCTATGGAATTTGAAGGAATTAAAATTGATAAGAAAGCCCTGGATGATTATTCCGAAGAATTGGCCGGAAGGCTGGTTACCCTGGAAAAAGATATTTATACCCTTGCAGGGCTTGAATTTAATATCAACTCCCCCAAGCAATTGGGAGAAATACTCTTTGACAAACTGGAATTAGGCAAAGGAGCCAAGCAAAAGAAAACCAAGACCGGGCAGTATGTTACCAATGAGCAGGTCTTGAGTAGTCTGGCTATGACCCATGAACTACCGGATCGAATCCTTGCCTATCGGGGAGTAAAGAAATTGAAATCCACCTATGTGGATGCTTTACCCAAACTAATCAATCCCAAAACAGGTCGGGTCCATACGACCTTTAGCCAATCCGTGGCAGTGACCGGAAGATTAGCCTCCACCAATCCCAACCTTCAAAACATACCCATTCGTACGGCTGATGGCAGAGAGGTACGAAAAGGATTTATCCCAAGAGATGAAGATCACATCCTGATGGCCGCTGACTACTCTCAGGTAGAACTGAGGATCATGGCCGCTATGAGTCAGGATAAGAATATGATGGAAGCCTTTCAGCAGAAACTGGATATCCACCGAGCAACTGCAGCGAGGGTATTTGGGGTAACACCAGAAGAAGTAACTCCAGGGCAAAGATCGGCAGCAAAGACGGTCAACTTTGGAATCATCTACGGAATTTCTGCTTTTGGCCTGAGTCAAAGAATGGGAATCAAGCGGACTGAAGCCAAGGAAATCATTGAGACATATTTCGAACAATATGACCGAGTGAAAGCCTATATGGACGAATGTGTAGAAAAAGCCAGAGAAAAGGGCTATGTAGAAACCCTCTTTGGGAGGCGTCGGTACCTGGCTGACATCAATTCCAGAAATGCGACTGTCAGGGGATTTGCCGAAAGGAATGCTATCAATTCACCCATCCAGGGAACAGCAGCTGACATCATCAAAATTGCGATGATCAATCTCTACGATGCCCTTTCCAAGTCAAGCCTCAAATCGAAAATGCTCCTGCAGGTGCATGATGAATTGGTATTTGATGTTCATAAATCTGAAGTAGAGGAAATGAAAGCCCTTATCATGGACAAAATGGTCAATGCAGTAAATCTGGATGTACCCATGGAAGTTGAAATTGGTACGGGAGATAATTGGTTACAAGCCCATTAATATTGATCTCATGAAATACTTGCTCTGCCTAAGCATCCTTGTTTGCCTGTTTTTTCACTCCTGCGCCCAAAAGCCAGAAGTTGGTCCAGAGAAGGGATCACTTTTGATTGTAGGAGGAGGACGTCTTTCCCCAAAAATCATTGATAAGTTCATTGAATTGGCGGGTGGAAAGGATGCCCCTATGGTGCTTATCCCTACAGCTGGAGGTGCAGCTTCTTATCCGGATTCCCGAGGGGACTTGCTCCGGGACAGAGGCGCAACAAATGTGACTGTCCTCCATTCGACAGATAAAGAGGTCGTAAATTCTGAAGAATTTTTAAGCCCACTGAGAGAAGCCAAAGGCGTGTGGTTTAGCGGAGGTCGCCAATGGAGATTGGTAGATGCTTATGCAGACACGGAAGCCGAAATACTCTTTTGGGAAGTTTTGAATAAAGGCGGCGTAATCGGAGGCTCTTCCGCAGGTGCGACCATCCAGGGTTCTTACCTGGCCCGAGGCGATACTAAAAACAATCAAATTATGATGGGCGATCATGAAGAAGGCTTTGGCTTTCTCAAAAATGTAGCCATCGATCAGCACGTGCTTGCCCGCAATCGCCAATTCGATCTTTTCACCATCCTTAAAGCCAAACCCGAACTATTGGGAATCGGCATAGATGAGAATACCGCCATCGTCGTGCAAGCTGATGAATTTGAAGTTCTGGGTGCCAGCTATGTGCTGATGTATGATCAGAACTTTTATTCAAGAGAGGGCTTTGACCAAAAAGAGCTTCCCAAAAAAGAAGCTCAATTTTATTTTCTGAAAGAGGGAGATCGGTATGATTTGAAGAAGAGAGAGGTTATTGATTAGCCGGTGGCTAATCAAGTGTTCTGGTGTTCAAGTGTTCTCGTGTTCTGGAATATTCAATTAGAAGAGCACAAGAATACGTGAACAGCTGAACACAAGAACACGTAAAATTGCCTTTGGCAATTACTCCTGCCCCTTCCTATAATCCAATGGAGGTTCTCTATCTCCCAGCAATGATTCATATTTAAAATCCGCTCCCCTTCTTCTTAGCAATTCTTCATTTGCTTTTTCGAGTAGCTCGGGATTATTGAATAAATCAAAGGCTGTCAAACTCAGGGTTTTGGCTGCGACCATCATGCCTTTGTGGCCAATGCTCATGCCTCCTGCGGCAACTGCCTGCCAACTATGGGCACTAGTTCCCGGAGCCCAGGTTGCAGCCCTCATGCCTGTAGTAGGTCTTACCCAACTGATATCCCCAACATCTGTACTACCACCACGACCAATTTCAATTACTTCAAATTCTTTTACCTTTTCAGCGGACTCAGGCATAAGGTCCCTGGAATCATAGGTGTCCATCAATTTGGCAGCAAAGTCTTTTTCCTTTGCATCATAGCTCACTCCCCCAACTAATTGAAGGTTTTTATGCATGGCTTCGCCTAAAACCTGATTAGGAAGTTTATTGAAATATCCGATGATGATTTCATGGCTTACTTCGGTTTCTGTCCCCATAGCCGCAGCTTCAGATGCCTTTACAACCCGAGCGAACAGCTGTCTTACTTCACGCATATCAGGATGACGGATGATATAAGAAGCTTCAGCCTCCGCAGGAACAATATTCGCTGCTTTAGCACCATTCAGAATGGCATAATGGATTCGGGATTCCGGCTTTACATGCTCCCGCATCATATTGACCATATAATTCATGGCCTCTACTCCATCCAATGCACTTCGCCCCATCCAGGGAGCTCCGGCAGCATGAGCAGCCACTCCCTTAAATCTAAAGCGAGCACTGATCGCTGCAAGAGAGGAACCCGCATCAGCAGAGTTTTCATTTCCCGGATGCCAGGAAAGTACAGCATCAACATCATCAAACAATCCTGAACGGACCATGAAGACTTTTCCTCCACCTCCTTCTTCCGCAGGAGTTCCATACAAACGGATCGTTCCGGGAGTTTTTGTCTCTTTTAACCAATTCTTGACCGTAATTGCTGCAGCTATAGAACCAGCTCCAAATAAATGGTGCCCACATGCATGACCGGCGCTTCCATTCGGTGATTTCACTTTCATGGGAACAGCCTTCTGCGACATATCGGGCAAGGCATCATACTCCGCCAACATTGCAATGATGGGTTTTCCACTTCCATATTCGGCAATAAAAGCAGTCGGCATTCCTGCAACATCAGCCTTTATACTAAAGCCTGCTTTTTTTAGCGTTTTTTGAAGAAGGGCTGAACTTTCGTCCTCCAAAAATCCAAGCTCAGCATGGCTCCAGATTTTTTCTGCTACAGATACATATTTTGATTGATTCTTTTCCAGGTCAGTAATCATGGCCGATTTCTCTGGGCTCAGTTGCGCCTGAAGACTTCCGAAAAAAAGTGATAAGAAAAGTAGATAGTAGATAGATTGTTTCATAGATCCTAGGTTTTGTCTTTCTTAGTTATACAAAAAGGGATAGTAAGATAGGAATTATTTATATTGAGATTCTGGAAGGAGGATATGTAACCTCAGGAAATTCCTGTTCGTTGTATATATATTGAGCTATAATAGAAACACACATGGGCATCTGGAAATCTACCAAGGAATATTTCAAAAAGCAGCGAGAAATTTACCGATCTGTAAGTGAGCAAGACGTCATCATTATGGCATTGCAAAATGACAATAAAATCACTACAGCCTCTCTTTCCACCCATACCCCATTGAGTCATATGCAGGCAAGTAGAAAATTACAGGCCATGATGACCAAGGGAATCCTAAAGATGAAGTACGACAATAGCAACAATTATACTTCTTATTACAAGGTCAAGCATCCGGATCTCTTTAAAAACCTTCCCAATACTTCTTCAAATTTCTCCATCCCTGCTCAGAAAGAGAAAAAACTCCTTTCTGATGCCGAGGTTATCTCTGCAGCAGTCAAAGCAAAAGGCAGATTAATCCCGGGTGTACTTTGTATCAATGCAGATATCACCATAGATCAGGCAAAGGCCAAGCTACAGGAACTCCAACACAAAGGAGTTTTTGATATAGAAGTTACTTCAGAAGGAGCCATGGTGTATTTATTAAATGACTACAACACCTACCGTGACTTGATGGGCGAAGAAAAAAAGGCCCTTGATGAGTAAGTCCCTCCCTATGATCAAACTAGCGATCCTTTACCAGGCACACAAGCCTCCTGTTTTTGATGGAATTTTGAAACCTATGAAACATGGAGGATATAGTGATAGTGGAGCCGATATTGCCTTTGGGCTAAAAGATGAAATTGAGATTATTTGCCCAGTCGATAAAGCAAAGGAAAATTCCGATTATGACTGGGTGTTTCCGGATACAGCAGCAGGAATACAAGAAGCCATAGATAAAGGAGCCACTCATTTTTGGTTGAACACACTTCTCTACGGGGGTCATCCGGCCGAAGCCTTTATGAAAGGCAATAGCTTCTGGATCGGCCAGGTCCCGGAACTCGTGGGCAAGCATGATGATAAATACCTGACCAATGAACTTCTACATGAATCGGGGATACCCATTTCCCGTTCCCTGATTTTTGAGAAGGATACCCTGGATGTAAAAGAAAAGCCAGCTTTCCCTTTAGTAATAAAACCAATCAGAGGAAGAGGAAGCAAGGGAGTAAAGGTCGTAGAAAATAGAAATGAGTTTATTAGAGAATCCCTCAAACTCCTCGATTCAAAACGTTTTGGGAATAAGTTAATGGTAGAATCATTTCTTCCGGGTCAGGAAATCACCATGGCTGTTATGCCTGCGGGGATTTATGTGATTGGGGGAAAGGAAGTAGAGAAAAAAGAAGCATGGAGCCTTCCTCCGGTTAAAAGAGAAAATCATATCAAAGGGATAGCTCCCTATAGCGGGATCGTTCCTGTAAGCCACAATAGCTACGCCATTGAAAATGAAGCACTTGAAGAGCCTAGCCTCAAGCAAATTTTGAAAGAAGCTAGTCAGGTAGGGAAAGTGCTGGATATAAGGGCGCCTATTAGGCTGGATGCACGCCAGAATGCTCAGGGGAAATACTTCATCTTTGATGTCAATTTTAAACCCAATATGACCGGAGCATCGAGAACCCATCGAAAAAACCAGGATAGTCTGGTTATGATTGCAGCACGCTCTATGGGTTGGACATATAAAGACCTTCTCCTGAATATTTTGCGGCAGGCCTGGAAATAAGCCAAATGGATTCATGTAGCTATTTCAAGTAGTCAGGCTTCCTCTTCATCAAGTCTGGATAGCTTTTCCTTTTTGATCCCCTGATCTTTAAGGAAAAAACATGAACACACGTATTTTCTCCTACAGCACATGCCTTCTTTGTTTAGTTTTTCTATTTCAAGCTTGTTCGATTCCCTTATCGAATTTTAGCAAGGAAGAAGAAGCTCATATCTATTCAGATCCCGTTTCTTCTTATCTACCTGCTGGAGAGCAGGCTTTTCAAATTACCGAAAGCTTCACTTCTGACAATCTACAAATCTTCCTTATTCTGGGAGAAGAGGAAGGCAAACTTCCGGAATATCTGAGTTTGGGGGAAGCCATGAAAAACAATCAGGTCGAAGTCAAAGAAACCGGGCAAGTCAATGAACTCAGCATCACCAACAAAAGTGATAAACACATTTTCATTCATTCCGGTGATATAGTAAAAGGAGGAAAACAGGATAGAACCCTGGCCTATGACCTGATTGTTCCACCACATGTAAAAGATATGCCTTTGGCCAGTTTTTGTGTGGAGCAGGGACGTTGGAGGAAAAGGGGGAATGAATCAACCGACAATTTCTCAGAAAATAAACGCATGCTTTCCTCCCGGGAACTCAGACTGGCTGCAAAATACGAGAAGAACCAAAGTAGTGTCTGGCAAAGTGTCGCTTACCAGAAAGAAGAACTGAGCAAAAAAATTTCGGAGAAAAAGGGAGAGATCGTAGAAGTAGCAGATGGGCTTTCTTCCTCTAGTCTGGAACTGGCTTTGGACAATAAAGAACTGGATAGCTTACGAAAGGAACAAAAAGCTTTATACAAAGACTTATTGAAAAAACACCCAAAGGCTCTGGGCTATGCATATGCGATCAATGGAGAGATTTATGGAATCGATATTTACAATAGCCATATCCTATTTAGCCAACTTTGGGATAAACTTCTGGAGTCAGTCATTGTTGAAGCCATATCCAAAATTGATACTAGCCTCGCATTTACAGCTATTAAGAAAGAAGAAGTAGATGCCTTTATAAGTGCAACTCATACTTCTGAGCTAAAGACTGAAAAAAAGCAGATCAATCCTTCTACCCAGTTTGAAACTACGGAAAATGAATATCGCTATATCCTGTTTTCAACTGAGGACAAAAAGCAGAAAAATTGGGTACATAGAAATTATATGAGAAAAGCTGAGGCAGCTCCCATTCTTCCCAATCAACTCAGAATCCAGCAAGCGACAAGCATGCCTCCACCAGAAGTTCTGAACCGCTTGAGAAATAGAAGAATTCCCATAGATACTTCCCTCATAGATACAACTCGACAGCGACCTTGATGCACAATGCGAAACATGATCCCCTCTTCACAGAGGGGATTCGTGTTTCTTTTTTTATCCTTTAAGCAAAAATCCCCATAACCTACTACAGCTTCTCCCCCTAAGGGGTGATATTTTGATATCCCTCCTTGGGTGGATGTTTCGCATTTGCTGATTTCTCAACTTGGGTTCATCAAATCAATTAACATTTCACAAACACAGACATGAACCTATTTTTTGAGAAAATCACACGAACAAGCAACTCATTTTCCCTGGCCCTTTTGCTCTTGCTATCTTTTGGCTTATTCTCCTGTGAAGGAGATAGAATTGAACCTCAAGTATCCGGCGAACTTTCAGAAGCACTCATCCGCGACATACTTGAAAATGGAGGTCGAATAAACGATCCCGTAACTAAAAATGACACAAGCAGTACGGACTTTGATGAAGAAGTAGACGGGGTGGTATTTAGTTGCACACGCTCCGAAGTGGATGCGACCCTAGCCCCCGATAAGTTTGTCAACTTTGATCCAAACGCAGATGTAATCATCGCGGGAAATTTACTTGCTGGGAATTCACTCAAGAAAGCTACTCCGGATAGAGTCCCCCTAAGACGGGGCCCCGGAAGAATTTCCCTTTCCTTGTTCAATGGATCCAATACAGTCTCCGGAAGCATGGATGAATATTCACCTTCCAACTACTTTGAAACCGTTAATGACATCTTGCAGGACAATTCCGGAATCGTACCTGCCCGATTCAATTTCAGCATACAGGAAGTAAAGTCAGAACAAGAATTGGAATTGGCTTTTCAGGCTTCCTCAAATTCGCTGGGGCTTGTAAAGGCATCTTTGGCCTTTAGTACGGATTTGGAGAAGCAATTCAATCGCTTTGTAGTTCTCCTGGACCAAACCTATTTCAGCGTCCTCTTTGATCGCCCCTCCAGCCTTAGTGAATTCTTCCATCCGGATGTGCAGGCTGAAGACCTTCAAAGAGTAGTAGGCCCCCTCAATCCGCTTACCTATGTAAGTTCGATAAACGTAGGGAGACAATTTGCTTTGCTGATTGAATCTACGGAATCCTCAGCAGTGATCGAAGCATCAGCTAATGCCTGTTTTAGAGGAAATTGTGGGGGCGGAAGCACCAAAATCATTAGTGATCTTGAGAACCTGCGAGTCAAGGTATTTGCACTGGGAGGAGATGCCAACCAACTGATTCAAGCGGTAACCACAAACGTAGCAGAGATCACAAACTTTTTGGCTTCAGCGGGAGATATTCGAACCGGTGCTCCCTTGTCTTATGTAGTTCGTACGGTATTAGAAGACAAAATTGTCAAGAATGAAGTAGCTACGAAATTCACCATCGAAAACTGTGTACCCATAGTTGCACCCTCTTGCGATTGTTTTCATAAAGGAGAAAACTGCGATATAGAAACCAGGGTAGACAAGTTCAATGAACGAACGGTCCAAAAGGGTTCTGGAAACATTGAAAGAAGCGTACCATCCATGAGAGAAGATGAAGTACTCGTAGGTATGCGTGCAAGTATGCATAATTCACCCGGCATTAAAAACAGTACGATTCGCATTTTACACCTCATTGTGAAGAAGCAAAATCCTGATGGAACTTTAGGAGCAAAGAGAGTCATCAAAGCCAGTGGAAGTGCTGATGGGGATGGGGAAATAAACTTTGAAGCACCCGGAAATGCAGTGATCACCGGGATTGCTTTAAGAGCTTCAAACAACAACATAAATCGAGCACGATTCTCTTACCGGGAAATAAGCCTGGATGAAATTGATTGCCAATTCAAATACGGAACAGAAAAAGAAACTTTTATCGGCACCCAAGGAGGCTATGAACAGTCCTATAAATTGACAGAAGATTATGGGGATAAAGTAGCCGTTATTAAAGGTCTGTCCTTAGGTGCTCATGATAGCAATGTCAACATCATGAAAATAGAGGTCGCTGAACTCAGATTGAATTAGAATTTTGTCGATTGATTAGCAAGCATTTGTGTTAAGTTCAAGGGTCAGGCAAATTGCCTGACCCTTATTTTCTATGGATTGAGGTATTTTGCATACCAATCCAGATATCTTTGATACCTATCCTTTATAAAACTGGGCCGACGTATTCCGTGATGTTCATTGGGATAGACCACCAATTGGGTTTGAACTCCCAATCTTTTTAACGCCTGATACATTTGCTCTGAATTCAGAATGGGTACATTCCAATCATGTTCTCCTCCCATAATCAAGGTAGGCGTTTTTACCCTGGTCAGGTAGTTGAATGGAGAGATCTTTTCCCAAAGTTCCCGGTTCTCCCAGGGAAGCCCAAATTCCTTTTCCCACTGTAGCTGATAATGATCATGCCCATAGTTTGCTACATATAAGACCTCACTTGCACCTGAAATTGCGGCATGGAAACGTGTAGTTTGTGTAATGACATAGTTTGTCAGGATTCCCCCATAGGACCAGCCCCCTACGCCCAATTTATTCTCATCGGCCCATCCTTGTGTGATGGCATAATCCACTCCTGCCATGACATCCTCATAGTCTTTCTTTCCCCAATCCTGAAAAATGGCCATAGAAAAATCCTGTCCGTAGCCCGAAGAGCCCCGAGGATTGGTCATGATCACCAGATAACCCTGAGCAGCAAAAAGCTGAGCTTCGAAATTAAAGGCAGAAGTATATTGAGATACTGGTCCTCCATGTATGCGTAGAAGGGTCGGATATTTCTTCCCATTTTCAAAACCGAAAGGCTTATAAAAGAATCCTTCAATATCAGTTCCGTCATTGCTTTTAAATGTGATCGATTCAACAGAGGCCAAGTGTAAAGAATCCAAAATCTCTTTGTTTACCTCAGTCAATTGTTGAATACCCGTCTGACGGTAGAGAAATACCTCTCCCGGCAAATCGGATCGACTTACTGCCATCGCGATATTTCCTGAAGTATGCAGATCATAGCCTCTGAGAATGTCATTGCCTTTCACCAAACGCTCTATTTTCCCATTCTTCAATGACATACGGGCAAGCTGAGATTCTCCACTGTCTTCTAAATTGAAATAAATAGTAGTTCCATCTGAAGAAAATTTGGGCCGAGAAATGTTTCGATCCAGCTTTGAAGTCAGCACTTTGCTTTTCTTTCCTTCCAAAGACAGCATGGCTAAATGATTGGTAGCATACCAAATGATCTCAGGTTGAGTAGAAGTAATATAGGCGATGGATTTACCATCAGGACTCCAGGCAGGTGAATAATCAGATCCTGGATTTTGCGTGAGTTGGCTTAACTCAGCCGGTTTATCTATGGATACCATCCAGATATCCGTATTGGAATTTGCATCTGGATTATCGGTCCGATTACTTACAAAAACAACCTTGCTCCCATCCGGACTCCAACTTGCCTGGCCTGCATCAAAATCTCCCAGGGTCAATTGCGTAAGCCCTGTATCTCCGACTGTTTGAACAAACAAATGAGTATGTAATGTATCCAGATATCCAGTATAGTCTCTTTTGAATTGAAGTCGGTCTATTACCCAGGGCTTGGGACTTTCCTTCTTGGCATCTTTTTCCTTTTTCTCTTTTTTGGGCTCTTCCCGAATACTCAGCAACAATTGTTTGCCATCCGGCGACCATTCATATCCTCCGATTCCTTGCTTCACTTTGGTCAGTTGCTGGGCTTCTCCCCCTTGTCTGTTTAAAACCCAGACCTGGCTTTTACTCTCATTTCTATTTGCCATGAAACTGAGATATTTTCCATCCGGGCTCCAGCGATGTTGACTGACGCTACTTCCTTTAGCTGTCATCCGGATCGGCTCACCGCCTTCCAGGGATTTCATCCAAAGACTAGTTTCTGACTTTTCCTCCTTAAACATAATTTCCCGCTGTAACCATGCCACCCATTTTCCATCCGGACTGATCAGGGGAGATTGAACTTGTTGGAAAGAGAAATAATCATCAATCTTCAGGGCCCTTTTTTGGGTAAAAGAAAGCTGAACCAGACCCAAAAAGCCCAGTAGTAATAAGTAGCGATAAATAGACATCATAAGAGGCTTATAATCTTGACTTAGCGAAATACAAATCTAAAAGATATGGCGAATTGATCTGAAGATAAACCATAGTCCCCAATTAGGTTGATGGCAGGTTTCCAATCAATGCCGACATTGAAAGGCAATTCTTTAATGGTGTACTCAAGGCCCAAAACCATATCCAGGCCAATATTGAGCAATTGGTCATTTCCCAAATTTATTCCATCTCTATCCCGGTCATCATCCCAATCCCAAAAATTGGAATCGTAGCGATCGAAGATATTCACATGCCCCCCAATTCCGCCATATGCCTGAAGTCGATCCAGGCCAAACGCCCGTGTATGAATCTCATATAAACCAGTTAGTCCTACTCCTCCCCTTCGGGTCACGAGGATAAATTCCAGCGCCCGGACATTGCGGGTAAAATGCTTGAGGGTAACTCCATAGTAAGGACCTATGCGAAGCCCAAGAGATGTTTTGTAGTTCTGCGCATGCAACTTACTGCCTGAGAGAAATAGAACAGTAAGCAAAAAGAGAAAAAACTTCTTCATTTCAAGTCAGTATTTAGGTTGACAAAAAATGGGGGTTCTCCAAAGGTAAACTTCAAAAAGGAGGAATAAAAATTCTCTAATTTCGTAACAAGCGAAGGGATTGCTCTACTTTCATGCTTTCATTTTTCATCTCCTTGCAATCCATGCCTAAAAACGTTTTGTACTTCTCTTTGGCTAGTTCAATATTCCCCATTTTTTCTAATGCATCTCCCCACTCATACATCGCCCGACAGCCATTATAGGCATGATGTTCATAAATGACGGCGGCATATTTAGCAACCTTTTCCCAATTTTCAGCCTTCCGATTAATATCAATCAGATTAGCTAAAGACCGCATCATTTTGGGATTTATTTCAGCTGCTTTCTCAAAATCCTTGGCAGCTTGACTCTCTCTGTTCATCGCGAGGAAGCAGAGGGCTCTCAGTTCATATGCTTCTGCATAGTCTTTGTAGAGTACAATGGCGTCAGTCAAATGCACGGAGGCTTCAATCGCATAGCCATCCTGAGCAGCTTTATAGGCTTTGTCGTAGAGTTTTTTAGCTTTCTTGGATTGGGTGAAGCTTGCGGTAGATAGAATCAGGCAAAGAAAGACTAAGCTAAGTTTTTTCATGGGTTATCTGATTAAAGTATGTTGGACTACTTTAATATTGAGGCGCTATTCATTTTTATAAACAGTATTACCGTTTACAATTGTTTGTAAGATAGAGATATCTCTGAAATTCTCCGGACTAGTTTGCAGAGGATTTTGATCCAGAACTACAAAATCAGCATACTTGCCTGCTTTAATAGATCCAATCTTATCTTCCATTTGGAGTTGCCAGGCAGCGTTTATCGTCATTGCTCTCAAACTTTCCTCTATACTCAAAGCCTGATCAAATCCCAGGGTATCTCCTTGCCGGGTTTGCCTTTGGATTGCGGTGGACATAAGGCTTATCGGATCACTTTCAAACATGGGTTTATCGGCATGCATAGCATAAGCGAGACCTGCATTAGCTGCGGTTTTTATAGGCAATAGTTTTTCAGCTCTTTCTGGCCCAATGATCTCATCCCTCAGCGCCTGTCCATAGTAGTAGAGATGATTGATGTGGAAATTGGGAGTAATCCCTAATTCTTTCATTTTGGGTATGCTCGACTCAGCCAGCAATATGCAATGTTCCAGTCGGGTCCTTTTGTCTTTCCCTGCAGGATTTTTCTCCAGGACTTCCAAAATTTCTCGAATGGCTAAATCTCCCTGGGCATGAATCGCTATTTGCCAACCTTCCGACTGGTATTTTTTCACCCAATGTTCCAGGCTATCATGCTCAATCAAGGCTTCCCCTCTCCATCCATCCGGAATCAGAAATCCTTCTTTTGTAAGTGGAGAAACCAGATAGGGTTCTTCTACATACATCGAACCTGTATAGGGCGAGCCATCATACCAAAATTTTACGCCCAATACTTTAAAAAAATCATCCCCATTTTCAGGACTGGAAGGCAGAAGATTGATGGCATCTTTCCGGATATAGGCAAAATGTCTCACCCCAGCTTTCCGTTCGGGAAGCATACCGAACTTAACCAGTACCTGGTTGAGGAGGCCCGGCTTTTCAGAGGAAAGATGTTCGTATAGGCGAAAGGCATTGGGATCATTGGTACTCATCCCCAGAGTGGCTATCGTAGTATTTCCATAAGCTGCATATTGATCCATGACTTGGACTATTGATTTCACCAATTGCTCTCTTCCTGCTTCTACCAATTTCAGGCGAAAAGGATAGAATGCTTCTTGTTCAGCTATAAATCCTGTGAGCTTCCCCGCTTCGTCTTTTTCATAATAGCTACTCGCTGAGGGATCCGGACTATTTTCATCAATTCCTACTTCTTGAAATGCCAGGCTGTTTGCCCATTGGGAATGGAGGCTTTGGGAAATAATAAATAAAGGATTGTCAGGAGCAATAGAATCCAGATAGGAAATATGAGGAGGGATCAATCCTTTTACCAAAACCGGATCGAGGCCTTTACACACAATCCATTCTCCCTTATCAAAATTCTTTACTTCTGATTCCAAATGGGTCCAGACTTCCTCCGGACGGTTGTGTTTAAAGCCGCTCAAGTCTATCATGGAATGGAGAAAACTACTGCCAACCGCATGCGTATGGCTATCAATAAATCCCGGCATCAGGGTATTCCCATCCAGGTCCAGCACTTCCGTATCCTCATCAGCCAGATCCTTTAGTTCATCATATTTCCCTACAGCCTGGATGATGCCATCTTCCACAAAAATAGCCTCCACAGATGGATGAACAGCCTCCATGGTGAGGATGATTCCATTGTAGATAAGGTTACTTTTTGTTTTTGAGAAATCCTGGATCAGGTACAGATAACTGAAGGCAAAAAATAGAAGGAGTCCCAGAAGAAATATAATCCGTTTCATGCTAGAAAATTGCGAATTGAGTAGTCCGATGTTTCTGAGGATAAAGGTAGAGATATTTTTGGGGTGTCAAAGTGTTCTTGTGTTCTTGTGTTCTAATGGATATTTTCATGAATACTTGAACACAAGAACAGCAGAGCTCTCTTCAATTTGCTTCAACAGCACAAGAATCAGGTTGAAAACAGCAGCTAACTCTCCTAGTTTTGAGAAAAAATAATGATGGAACAAGCACAAATAGATTACCAAAGGATTGAGCAATCGATCAAATACATCGCGGAGAACTTCAAGGAGAGACCCAGTTTGGATGAAATTGCCGACAAGGTTCACCTTTCCCCAGACCACTTTCAAAAGATGTTTAGTGCATGGGCTGGCGTTAGTCCTAAAAAATTCATGCAATTTCTCTCCATTGATTTTTTGAGGGAGAAGATCCATGAGGTTAAAAGTATAGACCAGGCGGCAGACTTGGCGGGCTTATCTTCTCAATCGCGGGTCTATGATCTCTTTGTAAAAATCGAAGCGATGACACCTGCCGAATACCGAAATATGGGCAAAGGTCTTATCATTTATTATGGTATTCATTCCACCCCATTTGGAGATTGTCTGATTGCTAAAACCGACCGAGGAGTTTGTGCACTGGCTTTTCTTTCCGAGGAAACAAAAGAACAGGAAGTTCAGCAATTCAAAGAGAAGTGGGCATTAGCCTCTTTGGTTGAAAGCCTGGAGGAAACCCTCCACATTGTTGACCAAATTTTCCACCGAAATAAACAAGGGGAATTAAGTCTATTTGTTCAGGGAACGAACTTTCAACTGAAAGTCTGGGAAGCTCTCCTAAATATTCCCAGCGGGCAGCTTACAACCTATGGAGATTTAGCAGAACAAATTGCGAATCCCAAAGCAGTCCGGGCTGTAGGAACGGCTGTGGGCAGGAATCCTATTGCCTATCTAATTCCCTGTCATCGAGTGATACGCAAAGAAGGCAAACTCGGGGAATATCGCTGGGGTAGTGATAGAAAGAAAGCTCTGATTGGCTGGGAAATGGCCCAACAACATAACTAGAATCTATTCAAAGAGAAAAGCCGGGTTTCAATGCTCGGCTTTTGCCTGGTCATAATTTCACTCAGCAGTTTGCCCGTGGCTGGTCCCAGACTCATTCCCATCATACCGTGACCTGTCGCTATTGCCAGGTTTTCTATTTGATTTGATTTATCAATATAAGGCATACCATCTGGTGTGCAAGGTCTATATCCCTGCCAAACTTCTCCTAAGTCAGGACTTTCGAAGGAAAGATCGGGATAATATCTGGGCATACTTTCATAAATCCCCGCAAGTCGTTTCGGATTGATTTTGGTGGACAGATTGCTGAGTTCTAAAGAGCCTCCTATACGCAGGTCTTTGCCCATGGGAGTTACCGCTACTTTGGCTTCTGTAAGGATGGTGGGAATACCGGGTCGCAAAGCTGGATCTTTGAGGGTAAATGAATAGCCTCTACCATCTTGCAAAAGCATCTTTTGCCCCAGTTTTTTGAGGATACGAGCAGTCCAACTTCCCGAGCAAAGTAAAAGCTGATCTACTTCCAAATCTTCGCCTGAATCCAGGCGAATTTGGGTGATTTTATCATTTGAATAATTAAAGTCAGAGACTGTTTGCCCTGTTTTAAATTTCACTCCTTCTTTTTTCAAAGCAGCAATCAAGCGAGCAATAAATTGATTTGGGTAGAGATGGGCATCTCCGGGAAAGAGTATCCCTCCACGTGCATCAATCCGGATACCCGGTTCAAGTTCCTGTAATCCGGATTGGGAGATGATCTCGGCCTCAATGCCGAGTTTATGAGCCTGCTCTGCAAGTTCCCCTTCTTCTTCTTCCGCTTTAGCTGTCTTGTACAACATGAGCAGCCCTTTTTCCTCATAAGAAAAATCAAAGCCCTCCTCTTCTGAAAAAGCTTTATATAGTTCCTTGCTCCATTCATTGAACTGAAAGAGAATGGGCATAGCTGCCTGTACTTTTTCTTTGCTACAGGAACGATAAAAATGCCAGAGCCATTGACCCAATTCCAGATTGAGGCGAGGACGGATGTAAAATGGGCTTTTCTCCTGAAACATCCATTTGATTCCCTGTGCGATCACTCCCGGCGCTGCGAGTGGCACAAAATGACTGGGAACAATCATACCCGCATTTCCATGAGAGGTACCATCCGAAAGATCACTTCGGTCAATGATTGTTACTTCACATCCGGCTTTTTTCAGATACCAGGCAGAGCATAGGCCGATGATGCCGCCGCCAACGATATGAATATGCATTTGCTCTTTTTATTTTTTGAGGTTTCTTCTTTTCCCAAAATGAAAAAGAAGCAAAAATTCCAGTTGCTCTGGCACAGAATAATTTGATTGAGCTAAATAGAATTTCCTTAAATCACTTGAAAGCCATGGGCATAAGGATCGTCTTCATCATCTATGATGATGTTGTTGTAGCCCGTGATTTTGGCCCAGCCTTCTATACTGGGAATGATGGCCGGATATTCTCCACAGCTGGTCTCCTCTTCTACCCTTCCGATGAAGGTAGAACCGATGAAACTTTCGTGAACGAAACGATCTCCTTTTTTGAGTTTGCCTTTGGCGGCCCATTGAGCCATACGAGCAGAGGTGCCCGTACCGCAAGGAGAACGATCGATGGCTTTATCGCCATAGAATACGGCATTCCTGGCATCCGCCTCCGGACTCAAGGTTTTACCGGTCCAGAGCAAGTGGCTGAGGCCCTTGATTTCCGGATAAAGCGGATGCTGGAATTCGTATTTCTGGTTTAGACGTTCTCTTATTATCGGGCTCCACCTAATAAGATCACCTGCCGTATAGTCTTCAATCCCTGAGAAGGATTCTTGTGGATCTACAATAGCATAGAAGTTTCCTCCATAAGCTACATCCAACACCAATTCTCCCAGATCAGGACAATCGACTGTCAAATTCTCTTTATAAAGAAAAGAGGGGATATTGGTTAGTCGAACGGAGGAAATCTTCCCATTTTTTTCTGTATAGACTACTTTAACCAAGCCGGCAGGAGTTTCTAACTTCAATTTCCCGGGAACTTTAGGCTGCACCAATCCTTCCTCTAAAGCGATGGTTACTGTACCTATGGTTCCATGCCCGCACATTGGTAGGCAGCCGCTGGTTTCGATAAAAAGTATGCCGATATCATTTGCAGGATCACTGGGCGGATAGAGAATACTTCCCGACATCATGTCGTGCCCTCGGGGCTCAAACATAAGTCCCTTTCTAATCCAGTCAAATTCTTTGAGGAAATGAAGCCTGCGCTCCATCATATTGCTTCCCTCAAGCTGGGGTCCTCCTCCGGCAACCAGGCGGACTGGATTGCCACAGGTATGAGCATCTACGCAGAAAAAGGTCTTTCTCATAAATCTTCTCTCCTAATGAACCGCCAGACTCAAATAATCAGGAAGCTGAGGTCTGCTTTTTAAGCCATCTTCTATAATCTTGATGACCCTAGCCCTCTCAGCACCCCTCAATGGTTTTCTCGGTGCTCTTACGTGCTCTGTACCTATGCCCGTATAGACTTCAGCAAGTTTAATATTCTGTACCAGTTGAGGATTGATGTCCAATTCCAGAATAGGCAGGAACCAACGATGAATTTCCAGGGCTTCTTTTATCCTTCCAGCTTTCACCAAACGATAAATGGCAACCGTTTCTGCAGGAAAGGCATCAACCAGACCCGCTACCCATCCATCTGCACCCATCAAGAGCGCTTCCATCGCAATTGTATCTACTCCACACAAGACTTTAAATCTATCGCCAAAGCGATTTTTGAATCGGGTTACATTGGAGAGATCACGGGTACTCTCTTTTACTGCGGTGATATTGTCGAGATAGGCCAATTGTTCAAAAATGTCCAACGTTATTTCAATCTTATAATCCACCGGATTATTGTAGAGCATCATCGGAAGGCTGGTACTCTTGGCAACCTCTTCGAAAAATTCTTTTACCTCATCATCTGTAGGTTTATACATCATGGGAGGCAAGACCATAAGGCCATGGGCTCCTGCAGCTTCTGCTTTTTGAGCGAGGCTGATAGCGGCCCGGGTAGAGCCTTCTGCAATATTCAGAATTACATCCGTACGATCGCCGAATTTATCCAGACACATCTGGAGGATTTCCAAACGATCTTCATGCGTGAGGGTACTACTTTCTCCTAAAGATCCTCCGATAACTATCCCATCAACTCCCGCTTCTAATTGGGCATTGACATTCATAGCAAAGGTATCCAGATCGAGATCTCCATTTTCGTGGAAGGCGGTAGTTAATGCGGGGTAGACCCCGTTCCAGCTTACTTTTTTCATAGGTTTAGGTTAGAGTCTCAAAATTAGCAGTCTTCGCGCACTTCCTGTTGATAGATTTTCGCAAATACTGATACTATTTTGCTAATTTTGCTCATCATACCAACCAAAACACATTAAATAGTACTATTTCTTATGAAACCGGTCCAGTTTAGTATTCCCAAAACCCAGGACACCTCCTTTCACGTGCAAAAAGACGAGGCCCGGAATTTTTATGAGCGTTTGCACCAACATCCTGAATGGCAAATCACGGCTATACATAAAGGCGAAGGGATCTTATTTGCCGGAAATAGTTCAACTCCTTTTCAAGCGGGAGATGTATTTATGCTGGGATCTAATACACCCCATCTTTTAAAAAATAGTAGGAATTCCTTGACTGAACTTGAGACAGGGGTTTGTTCTATATCCGTTTTCTTTGGGCGAGAATCTTTTGGGAAGGAGTTCTTTGCATTGCCTGAGTTGAAGCAAGTTGATAGTTACCTAAAAAAGGCCAAGCGAGGCATCATGTTTACGGGTAAGGAAAAAGCCATACTTTTTGAGCAACTTTCTAGCTTTCCAGAAAAACAGGGACTTGGGCTCTTGATAGATTTATTAAGTATGCTAAGATTTATGATGAACTTTCGGGAGCAGGAATTTATCAATAGTCAATACTATGACGCTGACTTGGAAAGCAGAAGAGATGAACGCATGCAGAAGGTTATGCAATTTTCTATTCAGCATCTGGACAAGGAAATAAAACTGGAGGAAGTAGCCAGAGAAGCAAATTTAAGTGTTTCTCAATTTTGCAGGTATTTTAAGCTACATACCCGCAAAACCTATATCCAGTATTTAAATGAATTACGCATTGAACATGCTTGTTCTCTATTAAGAAAGGCGGACCTGAGTATCGCCCAGGTATCTTTTGAAACCGGCTTTCAGAACCTCTCTCATTTTAATCGTCAATTCCTGAAAGTCAAAAAAATGACTCCATCGGCTTATAGAAAACATGATCATTCCTATTAGTATGTACTACGATTCGACATAGTCTTTGCGAACTTTCTCCATTACAATCTCTGGTTTAGCTGGAGGGTTAAAGCCATATTGTTTATATAAGCCATGAGCATCTCCGGTAAGCAACATCCACCTTTTTAGGTACTTGAGTTGGGGATGCTCCAAAATGTGTTCGATCAATAGTTTCCCATACCCATAGCCTCTTTGATTTTCATCTATAAATACATCAGCTAAATAGCCAAAAGTGGCAAAATCTGAGATTACACGAGCAAATCCGATCTGTTTCCCATTTTTTTCAACTATAAAACAGAAAGAATTTTCAATTCCCCGCTCAATCAGGCTTCTGGGTCTGCCTTTCGCCCAATAAGAAATATGGTGCAGGTAATGAAATACATAATCTATATCGATTCGACTTTTATCATTGTGAATAAGAATGTCTGCTGCCATTGGTCAAAATCCTTTACGCTTGATCAATTTACCGGGCCGGGCTTCAGTCGCCGATTCTCCGTCATACACTTTTGTGCCATTTACCCAAACTGACAAGACCCCTTGTGATTTCAGGCCTGTCTCTTTGAAAGTTGCTTTGTCTTTCAGTTCGTCCGGGTCCAACAAAACCAAATCTGCATAGGCACCCTTCTCCAGGATGCCTCTATCCGCTATGCCTATATGTTTAGCTGCCAAAGAGGTCATTTTTTCTATTCGTTTTTCAATGGGAATATCCTGAGCATTTGAGAAATATCGAGGAAAAGATCCCCAACCTCTGGGATGCCCGGTAGGCGAACCATCCGAACAAAGATTTGCATGTGGCCAATTCAAGAGGGTATAAATATCTGCCTCTGTCATTGATCTGGCAATGATACTTTCTCCTGGTGTTTTTTGAGACATATCAATCAACTTCATATAAGTTACCGCCGGATCCTCTCCCCTCTTTTTTGCGATTTCAGCCAGGGTTTTTCCTTCATATGATTTCTCGGCTTCAAATTCAGCGATGATCATCCCTTCGGGGCTGGTAAGTTCAGTCAAGGCGTGGCGGGCTGAAGCGATATTGTCAAAATCCCTTTTAGGAAAAAGAACCGTCATGGTTGATTGCCAATATTCATAAGGATAGACATCAGCTGTGATTTCTATTCCCTCAGCTCTGACCTGGTCCAATCTTGCGAGCATTTCTCCTGCTTTGCCCCAAAGGCTTTTCCTGGCTAATTTGAAATGTGAGATTTGTACAGGAATTCCCGCTTGCTTCCCGATATCTATGATTTCTTCAATCGCCTCTTCCAGCTTCATATCTTCACTCCGCATATGGCTGATATAGCGACCATTTAAGGCCTTTAGTTCTTTCGCCAAACTGATCACCTCACTTTTATCAGAATAAATGCCCGGATCATATTCAAGCCCACTTGACAGTCCCAATGCTCCAGATGCCATCTCTTCCAACAAAAGTTTTCTCATTTCCTCTACTTCTGCTGTGCTAGCTTTTCGTTGGTACTTTTCTCCCAGCACTTTTCCTCTGAGGGTATTATGGCCGATATAAGAAGCGATATTTAAGGTCCCTGGCTTATCTGTTACTTTTTGGAAAAAATCCTTAATCGGGTATTTGGAGAATCCATCCTGTCCCACAACTATGGTACTAACTCCCTGACTCATTGCAGCCATATAATCTGTCATACTACTGAGATCATGGTGGCTATGGGTATCGATAAATCCCGGCGCCAAAACTTTGCCTTGACCATCAATAATATCCTCTCCGGATTTCTCAGACAAATCTCCAATTTCATAAATTCTCTGGCCGGAAATTCTCAATGCTCCTTTATAGGCTTTGGCTCCAGTCCCATCAACAATCAATACATTTTTTATAAAGGTTGAATCCGGTGGGGCCGACTCTGTACAAGCAAAAAAGCTACATAGAAATAGAGAAAAAAAGAGAGAGAGTTGGAGTTTCATTCGTTTTTGTTTTGTGTGCTAATCCTGCAGACAAAGCTGGTTCGCAGATTTAAGCGGGATTAAAAACTGTTTCGAGAGAAGTATTTATCAGCTGGCTCAATTTCCAGGCCTGGTTATAAACCATCATATGGCTTCCTTTTTCGATCAGGGTAAAAGGAGGCTTTATATGTTGGACGGGGAAAGTCTTGTCATGGTCTCCGTGAAAATGGAAATAAGGAACTTCCCTGGAGATATTCCGGTCCCAGAGAGAGAGATTTTTCAATGCCCATTGCAGGTAGGAGTTCGTTTGCCGGGAGACCATTTTTCTAAATAATTCCTGCTCCTCCCCTTTTTTGTATCCAAATCTTTCCCCCCAATATGGAAGGCTTTTTAAGCTGAGTTCTTTGGTAAAAAGACGATGCAAGCCTAAAGGTGCAATGGATTTAAACCTGAAAGGAATTTCTTCTCTATTTTTAACGCTCGAGATCAAAATTATAAGCTGAGCTTCATATTGCCGAGAAACCTCTGAAGCCATCATTCCTCCAAAGGAATGTCCTAACAATACCAATGGGTATTTTGCTCTTTTCAGATCACTTCCCATACGAAGGGCATAAGAATCAAGCGATTCATTTACTTCAGGCTCTATCCATTCTAAATAGAATAGCTCCTCTGCCTGTATTTTCAGACGAGAAAATATTTCCTTTGTAAAGCCCAATCCCGGAAGAAGGCCCAGGCTAATCTTCATCTTTATTCTTTTACAAATTTGTGAATCTCTCTTTTTCCATCCTGCACGATACTAAGGTAGTAAATCCCGGACGATAAGTAGTCCAGGGGAATGCTTGCTTCCACATATCCACCATTTCCTTTTATTTCATTGCTATAAAGTTCATGGGCTAATAAATCGAAAACCTTAAGTTCATAAAAGGCAGGGGAAGGAGTTTCAAAGCTAAGCTTGAGAAAAGAGGAAGCAGGATTGGGATACAGTTCTAAATCTGAAAGGAAAGTTTCATTCGCTATACCCGTAGCAGATTGACAAGCAAGATTATTTCGGAAGCGATCATAATAAAACTCCATACGAGTAAACTGATCCGGGGAAAAATAGGTACGACAAGCTTTGCGAGAATAGGACATAATATTGGTCGGGTCCGGAGTATAGGAGTCTCCATTGCCATCTTTGGAAGTTCCTGTATAAAGGCAATTGATATCTACATTGCCTGATCCCAGGGTTGGATCAGCAGGAGTTCCACAAAGTTCATCTCCGGCGAAAATGCAATTTGACCCATCTGCATACTCAACTCCATTGATCGTGGTGTGTGTATGATAAAGTCCCAGGTAATGGCCGATCTCATGTGCCAGGGTACTTCCATTCATCGCACAATCATTTTTCACTACTACATATTCCTGATTGTTCCAGGGAAAACTTGCGTAGCCACAAAGAAAGCTTGCGCCATTGATGATTTTACTGATGAAATATACATTGATGACATCCGGAATATTGTAGGTAACCAGACTGTCGGCATAAAGGTCCCGGTCGAAATCATAAAATACATTTACATCCACAAATTGGGGATCACCACACTGAAAGAATTGAAAATTTGAATTGGCAAAACGGACATTGAGCGAATCCATAATCTCATCAATTTCTGCTTCCGGCAATCCTCCTGTTCCGTCCGAACGCCTCACAATCCTGATTGCCAATGGTAAGTTGATGATATTCTTCTCAGCAACTTCTCCTTTTTTCTTCTCCAGAAATTTTTGGTAGGCGATGGGATCGAAAGTAGGATCTTTAGACTCTATAGTACCGCAGAACTCATTTGCCTGATTTTGGGTAAAAGCGGGGGTAAGCAGAAGGTATAAAAGAAAAAGGAGTAAAACTTTTTTCATAGCAGTATTGAGCTTAGAGAAAACAGGTTTTGAAGAAAAAAGGCTGCCCAAGTTGGGCAGCCTTTCATATATTTCCAGATGCCTAGTAGCCTATATTTTGGCTCATATTAGGATTGGCATCCATTTCATTCTGAGGAATAGGCAGAATGAAGCGATCATTAGGATAAGCGATGTTACAAACTGCAGCTGGAGCCGTACAATCCGTACGTGCAACTCCTCTTTGCCATCTCATCAAATCCCAAAGTCTATGGCCTTCATAAGCCAACTCAATGCGTTTCTCTTTTTCAATCTCAGCCATCAAATCTGCTCCTGTAGCTGTTACAGCTTCAGCAGTAGGTAAGCCTCTTTGGCGAATCGCATCAACATCAGCTCTGGCTCCATCTTCATTGCTTAGCATAAAGCGGGCCTCTGCTCTAATCATGTACAATTCCGACAGGCGAATTACAGGTGTGTTATCATCACCTGCCTGGCTGGGCCATTTATTCACTCGAATGGTTCCATAAATTCCCCCCAGATTTGCAGCATCATCCGCATACAGGAGTTCTCTAACATCCCCTGCAGGAATAAGATCTACAATGTCAGCTGAAGGAAGGTAGTCTCCATATCCATCCTGGATATACATACGCCCTAAAGCATCTGACCCATTGTTATCAGCAGAATTTACTTTCACTTCAAAGACAACATCAGGAGAAGAACCTCCCTCCCAGGTGGCGACATAGTCTCCATTGCTGGTCAGGCTTACAGTTCCGTCATTTATCACTTCACTGGCAAGTCCTTCCGCTGTCGCCCAATTACCCATGTAAAGATTTACACGAGCTTGAAGCGCTTTTACAGAAAGCTGATTGAAACGACCTGAATCAAAATCAGATCCAATCAAGCTTGCAGCAGTTGACAAATCAGCCAGGATTTGCTCATACACCTGAGCTACCGTATTTCTGGAAGGCTCTGCAGCTTCATCAAACTCCAATACAACAGGAACTCCGGGATGGTCATTACCAGCCGAAAATCCATAGTGCTGTCCATACATTCTCACCAGGTCAAAATGACACAAAGCACGTATTGCATAAGCTTCACCCTGCAGGTTATTTTTTTCTTCCTGCACAGTTGCTCCAACTTCCAGATCAGAATTGATCAGGATATTGGCGCGAAGGATGGTATTGTAAATTCTCGCCCAAACATTTTGAGTCAAAAAATGATCCGGGAATGCTCCATATTCAGCATACTCCTTGGCGCGGTTGGCACTGGCATTTTGTTTTACATCATCTGACATTACATCAGGAACCAGGACAAAATAGCGACCATAGTGGTTGGCACTTTGCAAGCCATCATACATACCTATGGCAGCAGATTCAAGGTCATTGAGGCTGGTAATCGCATCTTCGATGGGAAGTGCCTCATTTGGTTTCAGGTCTAGAAATTCTTCGCTACAAGAAAATGCGAAGAAGCAGATACCTATATATAGAATTGATACTAACTTTTTCATATTCATTTTATTTAAGAATCAAGCGAAGAATTAAAATCCGAGGTCAATACCTACTGAAATGGTTTTCAGGTTAGGAACTGGTGAGTTGATAACTCCACTAAAAGCAGCCTCCGGATCGATATACAGATTATCTTCTCTTGTCCAGGTAAAGGTATTTACCCCTCTTACATACACTCTTGCAGATCTAATCTTGGCACTATTCAAGATGCCTTGTGGAAGATTGTATGCCAGGGTGAAGTTACGCAGGCGGATAAAGGTTCCATCATGCAACCAACGTGTGGTGTTTCTAGAGTTTGATCCACTACCATTACCCCATGAGAATTTAGGTACATCCGTAACATCTCCTGACTGCTGCCAGCGATCCAATACAAGATTGGTCTGACTACGAGGAGTGAAGCGGCCATCTCCCTGGATTACCCATGCAGTTGCATCATACAACCACTGATCCCATGCATGAGAGAATTGCAAGCTCAGGCTCAATCCTTTCCAGGACAAGCGAGTATTGAACCCACCAAAATTTGAAGGAGTTGCTGTTTTGTCAGACAGGAATCTTTCAGCATCAGCAAAATTATTGGTGGTAGCTGTCATACTTGAATCCGTATACCAAAGAGGATCACCATTCTCAGGATCTACCCCTGCCCATTCCGCAAGGAAAAAGGACTGATAGTCTTCCCCTTCGCGACGAAGCTTGGTACCTGCAATGAATTCTTCATCCAGTTTGGTGATCAGGTTTTGGATGAAGGTGATGTTCCCACCCAAACTCCATTTGAAATCACGTCCGTTGATGATATTTGCATTTACAGTAATCTCTAATCCTTTGTTTTCAAGTGAACCAAAGTTTTGAGTTTTAGAAGCAAAACCGGTCGTTCTGGAAATCGGCACATCAAGAAGCAGGGCATCTGATCCTCTATTGAAATACTCAATCGTACCATCCAAACGGTTATTCAGGATTGCAAAGTCAAGGCCTACATTGACGGTAGTACTTTTTTCCCAGGTCAAATCAGGATTACCGATCTGTCCGGGTGCTCCACCTGGATTTCCATCATAATCAATTCCACTGAAATTGATCGTACCGATATGTTCGTAGTTACCAATTCCTGCATTACCCAATACTCCGTAACTGGCTCTCAATTTTAAGGCATTAATGAAACTATTGGCTTGTAAGAATGCTTCCTGATCCAAACGCCAGGCAACTCCTACAGACCAGAAGGTACCGAAACGTTGATTGGCACCAAATCTAGAGGAACCATCATTACGAATAGAACCAGAAACAAAGTATTTCTCTGCATAATTATAATTCGCTCTGGCGAATATAGAGGTGAATGCAAATTCTGTAAGGGTACTTGAAATACTGTTTGGCTCAGCCGCACTTGCGAGAGTTCTCAAAGAAGGGTGAGCAAAATCATTACCTGTAGTAATGACTGAACGGGTAGAAGATTTTTGAGATTCATATCCTCCTAACAAAGTTACATTGTGAACTCCATCGAATGACTTCGAATAATTCAAGGTTTGAGTTCCAATCCAGTTCAGGATATTCCTGTTAGACTCTGTTCCCAAACCATTGAGGTTACGGCCATCTCCATATCTTCCATTTCTGAAATAGAATTCATTGTAACTAAGCAGGTCAAATGCCCATGCAGAACGGAGTTGCAATCCATCAACGATCTCATAACTCAGAGAAACATTATCAAGAATACGGGTCATTGCCCAGGTTTGTACATCGTCTCCATCTTCGGCTAAACTCCCTACCGGATTGTTTCCTCCCATAAAGAATCCTTTGTGACCATCATAGTACAATCCTTCTGCATCTCTAATTGGAACCACAGGAGCCATTAGATATCCATTGTAAAGAGGGTTGGCCCAACGTGTCGCATCGTTCATCCCATTTTGGGTTGTGCGAGAGATATTCAGGTTGTTTGTAATCTTGAATTTTGGACTTACCTGAATTGCCACATTTGCGCGAGAAGAAAGTCTTTCCAGGTCCGAACCAATAATCGGAGCTTCCTGACCAAAATAAGAACCGGAAACGAAGTAGGTCATATTGCTACTACCTCCGCTTACACTCAGGTCATAACTTTGGTTGAGACCTTTACGAGAAAGTTCATCCAACCAACGAGTATCCACACGAATGTCTCCTAAAGAATATCCTCCACTCCCATCAGGAATGATGTCTACTGCAGGCAATCCGGTTTGAGGATCGGGAAACTGTCCATCAAAACGAGCTTTGATGGTTTCGATATCTTCTCCACTACGGTTTTGATATCCTTCAATGTACAGATGGGTGTACTCTTCAGCTGTCAGACCACGAAGTCTGTTTTTCTCAGCAATGGCCCAGTCATTAACTCCGATTTGGGTACGGAATTCTACTTTGGCTTTACCCGGAGTTCCGCTTTTGGTTGTGATAAGGATCACACCATTAGCACCACGAGAACCATAAATAGCCGTTGCAGCAGCATCTTTAAGAACCGTTACTGACTCAATGTCATTGGGGTTCATTGTTGCAAGCGGGTTGCTGGTCTCTGCAGAGACAGTCAAATTGCCAGAAGCAACTGGAATACCATCGATAACGAAAAGGGGATCACTTGAGGCAGAAATAGAACCCTGCCCGCGAATGAGGATGTTTACATTCGCTCCGGGTTGTCCATTACTCATGATGGACTGAACACCAGCGACATTCCCTTGTAAGGTTTGTTCAAAAGAGCCCAGAGGTACTTGCTCCAGGACTTCTGAGCTTACAGTAGAAACGGCTCCTGTATTTGAGCCTCTTTTTTCCTGACCATATCCAACGATGATCACTTCATCTACTGTGGTGACTTCTTCTCCCAGCTTAATCTCGATATTGGGATTAGAACTTGTAACTTCAAATTCTGTGGTTTTATAACCTACAAAACTTACTACTAGCGTGCCCGAATTTCCTGGGACTTTGATTGAAAAAGAGCCGTCTGCTCCTGTAATAGCTCCTAGCGTGCTTCCTTTAAGCAATACCGAGGCCCCAACCAGGGGTTCATCTCCTTCGGTATTTACTGTACCAGTAGCTGTAAATTGAGCCCAAGCGTTAGAGCATAAGAGAATACTCATTAGAAGTATTACCAAATGCCTACTTAGACGTAACGTAGTTGTGTACATAGTAATTTGGATTAGTAAAGTGACTTACATTTTAAAAAGAACGATAGACGTTATGCGGAATTGATAGTCTATGGCTTTGCGAGGTGGGATAGTTTATAAAAGAAAATATAGCATTAGATCAGCCTAAACATTTAAGCTGTCTTTACAGTGCTACCTTAATAGTGGGTATTCCAGTACTTCAAAAAACGATTTCGTCTTCGAATATCTTCAAGTACGGATAGTTGCAGGAGTGAATTCCGACCGATTTACAATCGATCAACCTTTAAACGCCGATTTTTTGAAAGGCGTTGTCCGAAGATTAGTATTATTTAAATTATATCGAGAATACAAACCTAAATTTCCTAATTCAAGGACATTTTTCAAATATAAGGATTATTTAATAAGATCATAAAACCTAGCTATCTCTTCCTAATCATAGTATTTGACCCTTTTCAAATCTAAAGGAATAAGAATTTTCCCCTTCCACAAATTCAAGCTCGAAATCATTAATAATTGAAGGGATGGTGGTTGGCAACCAATGCCTTTCTCGTTTTACCACAATAAAAACTCCTTCATAATCACCTATCCAACAAAAATTGTCTCCCAAAATTTCAGGCTGAATTATATCGATCTTATACGCGTTTCTCAACTCATGTGAAACAGAAAGTGGATCATCTACCGGCATCCCGATTTCATTCACTCTGAGGATATGATCCATAGAGAATTTCCCCTCTTTCAGGAATTGCAAATCAGGACGATCGATAAACTCAACTATATTGCCCGCGGGATCGTGGAAATATATGGCTTTACCTGTTCCAAAATCTATGACTTCTTCTCCCTTGTAAAGGAGTACATCTATTCCCCTTTCTTTTAGATAGTCGATTGCTGAAGCTATGCCTTCATGAGGAATGAGAAAGGCGAAATGATAGATAAAGCCTGTGGGATGCTTTTCAAAAATAAGCTCAGTTTTTCCAGCCTGTATGTGAAGTACATTATTGGTCAGAAGAACCTCCTTAAATCCGAGGGTTTGCTGATAGAATTTATAAAGGGAAGGTAGCTGGCTAGCGTATAAACGGAGTTTTTGGATTTTCACTCCAGAAATTAAGAAACTATTTACTGATCTCAATATTCATCCAACCTGAATCAGGATCATTACCCGTAAGCTCAAGGCCCACAAAAATGCTCCATTCATGTTTGGCATTATAGCCGCGATAGGTCCCGTTGAGATGAGGAGGGATTTTAAAAGAAGCTTCCCATTCATACATCTGCTTAGCTTTTAAAATTTGTCCAGCGGCCAATTGAATCTGAGTACTAAAGGTTTGATGCGAACTTCTCAGGTCATTTTTTCTCGTCTCTGATTCCTCTTTCCGGGAATGAGCACGTTCAACATGCTGTATTACAACCTCTTCCAGGGCTTTTACTTTAAGATATACAGATTGAATATTTAGGTCCAGATCTTTTACATGGCAAATGACTTTTATCTTTATTTCCTCAGATGCACGAAATACCGTCTTCTCAGGAATAAGCTGAAGTGTAGCTCCACCTCCCCCAATAAAGTTCTTTACCTTTTTAATTTTATCGAAAATGCCCATGGACCTTGAATTGGACTAGGAAAGTAATGATCTGCTAAAATTCAATCAATACAGGTTTCCCAGTATAAATTATACCGTGATTAAGTATTCTTAAGAAAATAAGGTGGGCGCGTTCAACTATAAAGATACGTAAACGATTAATATCCCAAAAATAAATAATGGAAAATATCCAGTATTTCGTATTTAATCTAAAACCGAATTCTATTTGTGTTCAATCAAGTCCCAGAGATTGCCATATAGGTCCTTAAATACCGCTACAGTCCCATATGCTTCTTCTTTAGCATCCCGAACAAACTCTACTCCTTTTGATCTAAGATCATTATAATCCCTCCAAAAATCATCGGTATGCAAGAATAAAAATACCCTTCCCCCAGTTTGATTTCCTATCGCAGCTTTTTCAGCCTCATTCTTTGCCCTACCCAGGACCAGGGCAGGTCCTGTACTACCTTTAGGGGCTACTCGTATCCATCGCTTGTTTTGTTCTGGCTGAGCAAAGTCTTCCAGAACATCAAAGTTGAGGACCCGGGTAAAAAAATCTAAAGCCTCTTCATACTCTCTGACTACAAAGGAAAGGTTGATGATATTTTGCTTCATGAAATTATGGTTTTACTCCAATGCTTTTATAGAGTTGATCGGGTTTATAAATCAAGCCGTCTTTGATGGTTAGGACTACTTTTCTGATATCAGATATATTTTCAAGGGGATTTCCATCAATCAGGAACATATCTGCCATTTTCCCTTCTTCGATTGATCCTAGTTCCTCTTTTTTTCCGCAAACCTCAGCAGATACAATGGTGGCAATCCTCATCACCTCCCATTCAGGAATTCCAGCCCGTACATAGTTCTCCAATTCCCTATGCAAGCCAAATCCGGCCATGGCATCCGTACCGGGAACGATTGTCACATTATTGTAGAATAACTCCCTCACGATATCCAGAAGTTTCTGATAGGAAGCCTTGTATTGGGCATCTTTACCTTCAGGAATGGGAAGTCCTCCACTATAGTATCCTCTTTTTACCTGCACCGGGAGGCGATCGAGGATGACTTCGAAAGAAGGATCGGGTTCTCCAGATTTGGTGGTGAGCATGCCTTCAAAAATAGAAACCGTTGGATCAACAACGATATTCTTATCCATCAGAAGCTTTACAAAGTTTTTAAACTCAGTACCTTCTGTATCCAGTGCATGCGTATTTTCTGCAATCATGGAGAACCGTAAAGGGGTACGCGTATCAATGGTGTCAGATAAGAAATTCAAGGCAAGCATATTGACATGCTGGATTTCATCATAGCCATCTCTTACGGCTTGCTCAGCTGTCATAAAAGCGGGAATATGCCCGCTTATCCGCAATCCCAACTCATGGGCTTTTTTTGTCAGTTCTTTTACCCAGGCAGGATCAATAGAACTGTAAAGTTTGATTTGTTGATAGCCTCTGTCTTTATAAAATTGAATGCCCTCTAAGCCTTCTTCCAGGCTCTCCACGATTTTTCCTGTAGGTCCGGCATAAGGTCCGGCCTGGTCTACAAATCCAGCCATCACTACTATGCGAGGTCCGATCAGTTCATTGGATTCAAACTCTGCCTTCAAATCTGGCAGATCGAAAGAGTTGGCCATATCCCGAACAGAAGTAACTCCTGCTGCGAGGTGCATAATGCCATCGGTATTGCTGATATGGGTATGCATATCAAACATGCCCGGGAAAAGGGTCAGTTCATCTCCCGAAATCACCTCCAGATCCTTGGGAGTCGCTCCTCCGTAATTGCTGATTTGTGTGATCTTGTTTCCTTCTATGATCACGTTCTTATTGGGAATCAACTGTCCCGAATTGGCATCAAAAAGTTTTACATTTTCTATGAGAATCCCTTTCTCTGGTTTTACTGTCAACTCACTGGCCAATCCTTTTAAGTAGCCGGCTTCTTTTTCTTCCTGAATTTTTTGCAATTCTTCTTTCATCCCCTCCTCTCCTACTCTGATACAAGTAAACCAGGATGAAACCGTGGCAAAGAATCGCATATTTTCATCCATCCAGTAATAGGAAGGGGTGAAGGAAAATCCATTTATTTCTGCCAGACTCAATTCTCTATTGCCAATTGTATAGCTTGTGAGGCTGCTGAGTTTGGCTTGTCCACTTGGCAATAGTGGCATACTTTGATCGCTTGCATTGCTGAGGGCATTTACCAGAACTTCATAAGCTCCTATTGACCCATCCATATTTGCATAGTGAGCTTCTCCACTGAAATTCATACTTCCATCTTCTGAGCCACTTTCCCAACTGGCTTTTCCTTCCTTCACATCAAAGACTTCATAAACCGTGTCTTTGAGATAGTTATGCCCTATGATCTCATGGAAAATTTTAATCCCATTTTCGTCTACTTTAATCTTCTCCTCATACCTGGGACCACGGCCTCTGTCATTAAACTCAAAAACGTATCGTTGAAACCCCTGTTCGTCTTTCCATATCTCCTGCTTTCCAGCAAGACGATCACCAAAGTAAATATTGTAATCCAGTTTTACTTCCTGCTTTTTCGGACCGAAATCACAAGAACTTATTAAAAAGAGAAGACAGAGTATGGGGAGTATATTTTTCATAGCATTAGTAGTATATCCAAAAATAGAATTTATATCCGTCTTTTCGTAGTTCTGAAATAAAGAGAGCTTCCCACAAAAAAACCGGCTAAGCTCAATTGCTTGCCGGTATATCAAATCATCTCACCAAATATGCTTTAGGTCGCCAGGTATCTCTCCCAGCGCTTTCTAATCATTTTCATAAAAGCCGGGTAGACAATACTATGTCTGAAAGGCTTTATCAAGGCCATATAAATTCGTCCAAAAGAACCTTTAGGCTTTACATAGACGGCCATCTGAACGGTATAGATTTTCTCATTCAAAGGTACTCGTCCTAAATGAAGAGCAGCATGAACGGTAGCATTTTCAATTTCAGACAAAGATTCATTTTCTTCATGGTAGACGGGCGTAAACTCAGCATCACCGGGCTCGGGAAGATCAGTGCCTGACAATTTATAATTTGAAGCATACCTTTCTCTCAGGCTACCTTTCTTGAGAAGCTCCTTTTCCATCATCTCTTTATCCCAGCCAAAAAGCTCGCCCAGAAAAAATCTGATTTTAAATAAAATGCCTGCCGGACCTTTGCTTTCCAAATCTTCCATGGCCGATTTCATGACCGCTTGAAAATTACTTAACTGATGTTCGTTCTTTAGTTCAACCGGAAATCGCCATACATCCTCTATTTCGAAATCTTTGAGAAGTTCATGGGAAATCCAGTCATGTTTTAAGTGTTCGGATTCTTTGATTTGCATGTGAAGTGGTTAAGGTGAATAGCTATTTCTCTTACGGATTAGCCAAATCAAAGTTTCAGTAATTTCTGAAATTACAATCTCAACCCTAATCTCAAATCTACTTTTTTATGTAGCCATGATGCGAAAAACATAGAGAAATCTTAATTTAAGCTCAGAACATTTGGGCCTTGAATTTCTCTATCTTAAACCTGATCGTAATACTTGGCAGCATACAGGGCTTTCTCCTGGCGCTGGTATTCCTCACGAACAAACAATTCAATAAAAAGAGCAATCAGTTCCTCGCGATTCTGATTTGCACGCTTTCTATGCCCAATTTGGTCAATGCGCTCAAGGAGCTCCCAATCGGAGAAGCATACCCTATCCTGGAATTTCTTCCCATTTATCTCCTTTTCCTGATTCCTTTTAGCCTCTACTACTATATTCAATACCTTACAAAACCTGAGTATAGGTTTAGTAAGAAAGAATACCTCTTATTGATTCCGGCCCTTATACAGCTACTCTTTCAGCTATTTCTCCTTTGGCTTTATCTCGCAGACTCTCCCCTTCTGGGCAAGGAAAATCGTGTCCTTTGGGTTTGTAATTCTCTTTTCGAAGCTGGATCCATGTTTGCCACTTTCGTTGTTCTCATGTTGGTTATCCGTAAGCTAAATCGATATGAAGCGAGCCTGGTAGAGAATTATGCCAATATCGAAAGTCAGAGTTTAAGTTGGCTCAAGAATACAATGATCGTGAGTCTTTTGCTATGGGCTTGTTGGTTTATTCCTTTTGTATCCGGTTATGGAGCTGAAAGCAGGAAGTATTATTATCCCCTCTTTCTCGGACAAGCATTTATTTCCTACTGGTTGGGATATGCCATGTATAGCCGTCGGGACATTTTTGAGAATAATGAAATTTTGAGTGAGGAAGGCAAAACCCTTAATTCAGTACCCGAACTTTCCCAAAAAACAGATGAGCATTATCAGAAGCTTCTCAGCCTGATTGCAGAAGAGAAATTATTCAAGAATCCTGATATAAGCATGACTTTGTTAGCTGCCAAGATGAAACTTAGCAATGGATATCTTTCTCAGATCATCAACCAAAAGGAAGGAAAGAATTTCTTCGAATTTATCAATGACTATCGGGTGGAAGAAGTGAAGAGGAATTTGGCAGATCCCAATTTTGATCACTTCAGCATTTTGGGTATCGGTCTTGAGGCCGGCTTCAAATCAAAATCTACCTTCAATGCGGTTTTCAAAAAAATGACAGGAAATACGCCTACCGCATATAAAAGGTTGCTCATAGAAGAGAAAAAGGGGTCCAAACACCTCAACTAAAGGAACTCGGACTTATTTTATGCGTCCGATTCTCTCATATGTTATGCATTCAGACGCTTACATTAGGAGAGCTATGGATATTAAGACATCTTCTTTTACAACAACACAATTAAACTTTATCCATGAACATGTCTGCTTTGGAATATTGGTGGAGAGAAGCTACAGGAGCTTTGTATGATTATTTCTTTTACGCCAGTATCGTATTTGTCCTCTTTTACGTCATCTTGAGAAAGCCGCTTTGGTACAGGAAGGTGCAAAAGAAAATGCCGAAACTCAGTGATTATGGCAGAGACATCATGTATTCAATTATCTCGGTTACCATATTTGCTACGGTGGCCCTGACTACTTTTCGCTTTTTAGGGGAATATGTAAACACCTATAAGGAAATCGAAGAATATGGGATGGTCTACTATATTTTCACCTGGGTCTATATGTTCTTCATTCATGACACCTATTTCTACTGGATGCACCGAATGATGCATATGCCACAGCTTTTCAAACACGTACATCTGGTCCATCATAAATCTACCAATCCCTCTCCCTGGACAGCTTATGCTTTCCATCCTTTTGAAGCCTTTCTTGAAGCTATGATCATTCCGATTCTTGCTTTTGGATTGCCGCTACACCGCTATGCGATTGGTTCATTTCTCTTGTTCCAAATTATGTACAATGTGTACGGACATCTCGGTTTTGAAATCTATCCCAAAAATTTCCACAAAACCTGGATAGGAAGGTTTATCAATACTTCTGTCGCTCATAATCTTCATCACAAAAGGTTCAGAGGGAATTACGGTTTATATTTCCTGACCTGGGACAGATGGATGGGTACTGTGAGGAATGATTATGATAAGACTTATGAAGAGACTACGGCTCCTGAGAAGAAGCAGGAAGCACCCGTAGCTGTTTAATTTGGGTATAATGTTATTGATTTATAAATCAACTGGGGGCAGCTTCGGCTGCCCTTTATTATGTCACACAGCCCTTCATATCCTCACTACCTAATTTCTGAATATTAAAGGCTTAATCAGCGGGTCAGAAAAAACAGGGAATTGTACTTCTCCCATTTCTTATCTCTAATAATTATCACTCAGATAACTACCCAAGACCTCCAGAATTTCTGCAAAATTCTTTCTCCCAAAACCTACGCGAATGTGTTTCTCGCCAAATTCAAACATCTCAGCAGGAAGGGCCATGATTCCCGTTTCCTGCACCAGTCTTTCGCTAAATTCCAGGCTACTTTCATTTAGGTGAAGTTGGGCGAAAGCGGTTGAGCCTGCCCTGGGAGGAACAAAGGAAATCAGATCATCATGATTCTGTTGAAAATGGTGAAAGTGCTGAATGTTTGCTTGAATTTTATCCAGATTTATCTGGAGGAAATGTTCTTTATGCCTGAGCGCAATGATGGAGAGGATTTCACTGGTCGCGCTATTACAGATACTTAGATAGTCTTTGAAGGATAGCACTTTTTTAAGCACAGATTTGTCTTGAGAGGCTAACCAACCTATTCTTAAACCAGCCATTCCAAAACTCTTGGCCATGCCCCATAAACTAATCGCCTTTTCGTACCTATCACAAGCAGCTGGGATTTCTTCCGTCTGTTTATGAATGAGCAAACGATACATTTCATCAGCATACAGATAAGCCCCTTGTTTACGTGCAATGTCGATAATTGCCTCCCACTCATCCATTTTCGGGAAAGCGCCTGTAGGATTGTGAGGAAAATTGACAATGATGAGTTTGGTATTTGGCTGTACCAAATCCTGGAGATCCCCTGGATCATAGATCCAGCTTTGGGGATCGGCCCCCCAATAAGACAATTCTACCTCCAGAGATTTTACGACTTGATACAAACTCTGATAGGCAGGCCTCATACAGATGACATGGTCGCCTCTTTCCAGAAGTGTATTCATCAGGATGAAATTTGCTTCACCCGGTGAAGACACCAATACTTGTTCGGGCCGAATATTCTGGTACAAACTCGCTATACACTCTTTGAGTAAGGGATGCCCTTCCGATTCCGTATACCCCAATTTCAAGTCATCCCATAAGGCTTTTTCTTCCCCATTCGCCTGATCCAGAATTTCCGCCATTCCAAAGCCATCACAGTCCGAACTGGAAAGCAGGTATTTGGCACTAAACTCATACTTGGCAAAGTAACGCTCCAGCTTAAAATCTGCGATCTTCATAAGCTTATTTTCCTTTTATCTCTTTACTCAATTCCTTCACATATTTGATCAGAAGCGGATAAGCGGGATGTACCATATTATGTCCATATCCATCCAGTTCGTGTAAAATAGTCCGCTTGTGTCCGGCAATTTTCATCATGCGCATCATATAGGCATTTTCCTCATACCTCCCTAAAAGTTCCAATTCCCGGTCTCCCGTAATCAGGATCAAAGGGGGAGCATCCGAGCGTACATGATAGAGAGGTGCATATCTATCGATGATGGGCTGAGTTCCCTTGATTCCCATTTCTTCACGTACCGTAAAATGCGTAATCGTATGTCCACTAAAAGGAATCAATCCTGCAAGCTTATCCGCATCTATTCCATGCTTAGCCAGATAGGATTTATCCAGTCCCAACATGCTCGCCAGATAACCTCCGGCAGAATGCCCGGAGACGAAGACCAAATCGGGATCTCCTCCATAGCTTTCAATTTGCTTCAGGGTCCATGCAACCGAAGCAGCTGCATCTTCGATATATGTCGGTGCTTTGATCTTGGGAAAGAAGCGATAATTGACGGCTACAATAGCGACACCTTTGTCTTTGAGATAGTCATCAATATGCTTTTCACCCGCTTTGAGGCCTCCTCCATGAAACCACACAATGGTAGCAAAACCTTTTTGATCTTTAGGATAGTAAATATCCAATACACAACGCTCTGCCAGATAAGCATCCGATTGTCTGGCACTTTCGTCGTAATAGGGAATATTTTCTTCGAAGCCGTAAGCCGTGTTTTGGGCGGGAAGAATGCCGAGCCATAGGAAGCTCAGACTCCATAGTAGTAGTTTTTTCATTGCTTTTCGCTAGGTCATTTAGTCCAAATATTTTAATCGGACTTTCCCAATTCATAAACATACAGAATTTCTCCTGTATTCTTCTCCGCTCCTCCGGATTCATACAAAGCCTGGGCAGGGAAATTATCATGGGCCGTAAGGAGGAAAATAGACTTACATTTTTCCTCTCGGGCTATTTGAGTCAGGGCTTCCATGAGTTTTTTAGCTACTCCTTTTCTACGATATTCTTCAAAGGTATCCAGTGAATACAGAAAACATTTCTTTTTTCCTTTGCGGGGATCAGGAAGCAGGTAGGCAAAGAGGAAACCGCAGCTCTTGTTCTCCATTCTCGCCAGGAGGAAAATCCGATCTTTGGACTGAAAAAATTCTGCCTCAAAAGCTCCTTTAAAGTCAGACGATTTGGAGAAGAGTTCCTCAAGCAATTTATCATCGAGATGCTCGATGCGGTCCACCTCAATTGACATCTTCGGCTCTTATTCAGATTTCTTTTCCTTACTCTCTTCTTTCTTTTCTTTCTTCCGCTTCCAGGGTTTCCAATCTTCGCCCAGGGTGTGTTTCTGAATCCATTTGATTTCCTCCACATAAAGGGTACGGACATGACGCGGCTCTCTGAAGCCATGAGGTTCTCTAGGAAATTTCAGATAACGAACCTCTTTGCCCAGGTCTTTAAGTGCAGCAAAAAACATCATACTTTGGGCCTCCGTATCGGTAAAGTCTCTTTCTCCATGAAAAAGAATTACGGGAGTACTCACTTTGGAAACATGGGAAAGCGCAGATTTATTTCTATATCCTTCCGGATTGGACCAGGGGGTTCCTCCGATATACCAAAGCTTGACATCATAGTTAAATCCGATTCCATATTCAGAAGTCCAGTCTGATACCATTGCTCCTAGTGATGCTGCTTTGAACCTACTGGTTTTGGTTACCACCGTTCCTCCTAAAATCCCCCCATAACTCCATCCGCGTACCGCCATTTTAGTCTCATCTACCAATCCATCAGCGATCAATTTATCAACCCCAGTCATCAAATCTTCATAATCTCCTCCCCCAATGTCATTCATATTTCCTCTGAGCAATTCATCTGTATATCCGCTACTTCCTCTCACATTGGGTGCAAGTTGAACATAACCAAGCGCTGCATATATATGATAGCGAGGACTGAAGGAATTGGTAAACACTCCGGCAGGTCCTCCATGAATATGTAACAGGAAGGGCGCTTTCTCGCCCTCTTTCATTTCCGCAGGCTTATACAGGACTCCTTCGATCTCTGTACCGTCTTTGGAATTCCACTGCATAACTTCCATTTCAGCCAATTGGATATCCTTTTTTATCCAGGGGTTGAGATGGGTGAGTTTTCTCGGGTGAAAGTCAAGCACTCTTGAATAGTAAAGATCAGGAGGAGTTTGAGCATTCTGATAGGAAAGCAGAATCGAATTTCTTTCCTTATCTACATCCATGATCCGCCACATGCCTTCTCCTTTGCTGATTTGAATGAATTCGCGGGAACGTGGATCCAGTTTAAAAACATGAGAATTGGTTTTCTGCAGCCCTGTAAAATAGATACTCTTACTATCCGGACTCCAGTAATAGCCACGTATGTTTCCTTCAAAGTTTCCAGATAGATTAAAGATTCGATTCGAAGCCAGGTCCAGGCTCCAGATTTTGGCATTTTTGAGTTCCCATTCTTTGGTGTCTCCAGTCATGAAACTGATCTGTTGACCATCCGGCGACCAGGCAATATTTCCTTCAGGAGCATTATTATCGGTCAATTTTTTCACAGAAGAATCAGCCAGGCTATACAAATAGATTTCGGATTTATTGCCCTGATTTCTTCGGTTCTCAAAGCGGGAGGTAAAAGCTATTTGTTTTCCGTCAGGACTTATCTCAAACTGCCCGATCAGGCGATCTTCTTTGAGAAGGGCTTTTTCTTTTTTGCTCTCAATATCTATACTAAACAGATGTACCCATTCAGCAGCTCTTTGTCCATTGGGACCTTCATCAACTACTACATGATCATAGCCATCTTTCTTTTCTTTCTGGGCTTCCTTTGTCTTTTCTTTATTTGAACTAAAAATGATGCTCTTTGAATCCGGCGCCCACTTATAGGAACGGATACCACTCGCATGTTTGCTAAACTGAATCGCTTCTCCCCCACTCGTTCGCATGAGAAAGATTTGAGACTTCTTCTCTACCGCCCTTCTCAGGCTTATGTATTTGCCATCCGGTGAAAATTTGATATCACTATTACTCTTTCCTCCCAGGAATTTGTAATCGTCTTTTCCATCAGGATCAATGCTGTGGATATGACTCTCTCGCTTATTGCCTTTCCAGTCCAGGGTGGATTTGGTATAAATAATTCGAGATCCATCAGGGGATATTTTTGCCCCTCCTAGTTGTACCATATCCAGCAGGTCATCTGCTGTCATGGCACGTTTCTGAGCCTGTGTTTTCATCGAAAAAAGAATGAGAATGCTAGCTAGTAGAATTAGGATGCGATTCATGTTTTCAGCTTAAATGTTTTCTGGGAACTGAAGTTAGGAAAAATTTCTGCTTAAAAAGCCTCTGGCATGAGGAATGGACCCGGTTGGCTTCCATCTTCATCATAAAATTCATATTCCTTAGCCAGGTCTGCCACCCGAAGCGTTTGCCCACTTTTATCCAATTTATTCTCATCCAGATACAGGGCTTTAACGGCTTCCCCAATGTAAGCGGTACTTTCCGTAGGTAAGCCAAACTTCTCTGCCAATTCCGGCTGTGCTTCCAATGCAGCCAGGACCTTTTCCGTCTTCATATATCCTGGCGATAAAGAGATTACCGAAATGCCTTTCTCCTTTAATTCATGTCCCAATCCCAGCGCCATCCGATTCATACTATGTTTTGCCAAATCATAAAAAAAGCTTCCCAGATATTTATCATCGTCCCAAAAAGAAACATTGGTGATCAGGGGACTATTTCCTTTTTCAAGTAGTGGTATAGCTTTGGATGAAAGCAGGAGATAATTCCAAACTCCCTTTTTGAACATATAATGCCAATTCTCTTCAACCGTATCTTCTATGCTCCCGAACTTGGTCTTCATGTCATTTCCTCCCCAGGCAGAATTGACCAGTAAATCCAGTTTCCCAAACTTTTCTCTCACTTTCATTAGCACTTCTGAGACTTGATTGGCATCTGAACAATCACATTTTACCGATATGGCATTTCCCCCCATTTCCTTTATTGCATCAGCTGTGTCTTCAATAGTCCCCAGAGGATGTGGGGAGATGTCTTTTCTGGAAGAGCGGCCAAGCAATATGAGGTCGGTAAAAGTATGAGCCAACGAAAGGGCGATCCCTTTCCCTGCACCACGACTCGCTCCTGCAATTAGGGCAATTTTTTTGTCTGGGTTCATGTGAATGGATGTAATCGAGATTTACCACTAAGAATGACCTCTGCAATCTAAAATGATTTAGGCTTTTTTTCGCGCTAAAAATTGAGAATCTCATTTATTCTCCTTCAAAGCAATATTAGCTAGCATTTCCTGCGGAATTGCATGCTTAGGTACTAAGCATCAGGGAAGCAGGCTTTCCTACGATTTTTGTATATTATTATAATTCGAAATGAGGTTCATTGAATTTCCTATGAAAAAGGCCACTTTCTTCACCTACTTGCTTTTACTCCTGTTTTTTATCGCTCCCTCTCTCCTTAAGGCTCAATCCTATTATGGCATTACCGATCAGGGTTTGCATACAATAAGCCTCAGTTTTGGCTTAGAGGACAATCCTCGAATAGGTATCGGATATAACTATCGAAATTTCAATCCGAGCATGGGAAATGCAGTTTTGGATTGGCAGGCAGAGGTTCAGGTATCCAAAGATCTCAAAGCCTATAAGCTTTCGGCCGGACTTAATTATTTAAATCTGGACAATGACTTTCAAAACAGCCTGGGACTGGGATTAGGAGCGCATGCATTTGTGCAAAGTGATCCTCAACAGGATGCGGGACAAGCTTATGCAGGATTAGACTTTTCTGCTTACCCGGGATATTTTAATGATAGATTGAGCTTTGCGCCCAAAATTGGGTATCGATTGGGGGTAGCTATAAACTCTCCGCTTGGAGCTAATGATGATACCGGAGATACTCCTAATACTTTTGGAGAGGATGCTAAAATCGGAGAATCGATTAACCTCAATCACAATCATTTGTACGTAGGTGCTTTGACAGATGGCTCTTTTAGTGCCAATTTCCCAAGTCGCCTAAGCCTGGGAATTAATGCGGACTTATATAGAAAGGTTTTGCTGGATAGTCAGGCTGACGAAGTTGAAGATAGAGAGGAAGGTCAGCAATTTTGGATACAGGCAAGAATTTCTACCAGTTTCTGATAAAAAAACGAAGCCGGGAAAGCCAATCCAGCTCATTCCGGCTTCGCACTTTTATCAAATGATTGCCTATACTTTTTGTATTACGGGCATATCACTGATTACCTTCCATTCTCCATCTGGTCCTTTCACCAACTGGACAAAGGTTTGGAAAATGAGCTTCTTTCCGGTGAAAGTAGCTTTCACTACCGCATTCTTTCCAATCACTTCAATCTCTTCAATCTTCACTTTTCGGCTATCTCCTCCCAGCTTTCCTTCTTTCATCATGGCCAAATAGCTTGATTTGTTGATCACCGATACCTCTGGAGCTCCAAAGAGTTGATTGGCAACTGTTCGAAATTCTTTGTGCATGATTTTGTCCATGCTATTTACGTCCTGTTTATCTGCACTTTTGACAAATTCCTTTACGGCTGCATGAATTTTTTCTGAGTCATTCTCGCTAAGTACAGATCCAAAAGCGAAGAATACGAAGGCAATAAAGCTTAATGAAATGATCATTCTTTTCATCGAATTTTGTTTATGGTTAAATGGTAATTTTTACAGAGGTTCGCATCATGCTATGATGCGTAAAATCATCTTCCCGGGAATAAGCCATGAGCATGTGAAATGAGCTAGCAGGAAGGAGATTTTTATGGTAGTCGTCTTGAGAAAGTTTGGGGATACGAAAGGATACTCTACTACCAGAAGCATTTTCCTCTCCACTGATTAGTTCTAGTTTTTCTCCTACTCCCAATTCAGACAGTGCCCTGTGGTCTCCCGCTTTCAGGATAAAGCGATCACTCAAGTGAACAGATTTTCCGCGGACAGCCGCCATGATAAGGTGAGTACCTGCCAGACCCTCTTCTTCATTAAAACCTACAGCCAACCAACCTTGCGAGGGTGCAGAGACTTCAAACTCCAGGTATTCTCCTTTTTCTTCCCAACTCACGAGCATCCCATTTTTTTCAACTTTTTGAAGAGGTATGTTATGGCCGGGTAGTAAGTACATACATAAACTGATTATGAATAAAGTTTCTTTCATAGTTGATATCTATATTATTGATATATCAATTATTTGGATAAATTTTTAGGCAAAGTTCTCGCAGATTTTTTTCAAGTATTTATTGAGATTTAGCACTTCTTCCTCGCTTAAGCCCTGGACACCGAATGCTCTCGCCTTTTTGGCCTTCGGGATCAGTTTTTTTACCAATGTCAGGCCTTCATCCGTCAGAAAAAGTCCATAGGCTCTGCGATCTTCTTTAGCTTCTTTGCGGTAGATCAATCCTTTGCCTTGCAGGATGTCCAGAATCCGGGTAACAGAGGCTGGCTCTTTAAAGCTTTTATCGGCAATTTCCTTTTGGCTTATCCCCTCTTCATCACTGATCCGCTTTAAGACTATCCACTGATCGCTGGTCAGGTCGACTCCTTCATCCTTGAAAAAGTTCTTCTTGTACTTTTTGAAGAGTTTATAAGCTTTTTCTAAATGAAAAAGGTAGACATCATCCAGGTTTTTGTCGTCTATTCTTGACATATATATAGTTGATACGTCAACTAATTTAACAAAGTTTCGAAACAATAAAAATTTTCACTCGAGTTAAATGGGAACTCTCACAATGACTTTGGTACCAGCAGCCTCTCCATTGGCATGGTAGAGGTCTTCAATCTCCATACTTGCCTGTCCATATTGAGCGTGGTTGATCATTTCTAATCTATCTGCCGTGATCTTCATTCCCATTGATTTATGTTGCTTTTTGGGTCTTCCTTTTAGACGAGCAGAAGCCTCCCTACCAATTCCGTTGTCCTGAATCTCACAGACCAGATATTCCTCTTCCAGAGAAATATGAATATTGATCTCTCCTTTGCCCTCCTTAGGCTGGAGTCCATGCCAGATCGCATTTTCCACAAAGGGTTGAAGCAACATTGGAGGCAACTCGAAATCATTGATGCGAACCTCCTTTTCTACATAAATATGGAATTCAAACATATCAGAGAAACGCAGGTTTTCCAGTTCCATATAAAGTTGGAGAGACTCTAATTCTTGTTTGAGGGTTATGGTTTTAGATCGACTATTACTCAGAATGAGTCGCATCAGGCGGGAGAAATTACCGAGATATTCGACTGCCTTTTCCGGCTTATTTTTGATGATGTAAAGCTGGATAGAGTTCAGGGAGTTGAAAAGGAAATGGGGATTCATTTGAGACCGCAGAGATTGCATTTCTACATCATTGATCCTCTGCTGGAAGTCTGCTTTTATCCGCTCCTGGTTTCTCACATCCTCCAATCGCCAGCGGTATACACTATAGGCAATCATCAGGATCAGTAAAGCCGCGATTATTTTAAACCATAAAGTCTCAAACCATTTGGGAACCAGGTATATATTTACGGAAACTTCTTCACTCCACTCTCCTCCAACCAGTCTGCTTTTCAGGTAGAAGGTATAGGATTTGGGAGAAAGATTGGAATAAGAGGTACTGCGAAATTCCCGAGTCAGAACCCAATCTGTATCAACCCCTTTCAATTTGTAGGCAAATTCTTTAGGATTTGAATAACCAATAGCAGAAAATGCAATCGACAGATAATCTCTCCCCTCTTCTATTTCAATCTCCTTCAAGTCAATTCTATTTCCTGCTTCATATTGAACCTGATCTGCAGCAATCACCGAAGTGATATAAGGATATGGGATATTCTTTTGTTCGATTATATTGATTGGATTGATGAGGCTAATTCCTCCATCACTCCTTGCCAAAGCCAGGCTCCCATCCTCCAGGGTGAGGATAAAATCTGATTTGGGAATTCCTCTATCCCAGGGATAATTCCAAACATTGGGATTTTTACTATGGAAGCGGCTCAAGCCATTTTCCGTTAGCATCCATAAATTGGCTTCCTGATCAAAGGATATTTGTTTGATTTCATCACTAAAAAGCCCATCACGAACCGAAAGTTTTTGGACGATGCCTTTCTCTACCTGCATTGCATCTGTTCTACCCAGGCCGGTATCTTCACTCGCTACCCAAACATCCCCGGTTGGGTCTTCACTGAAATTGCGAATATATCGGAAGGTCTTTTCAGGTGTTTTATAATGAGAAAAAACCCGAAACCTGTCTTTTTGGGTTTCATAGATTGCATAGCTCCGGGCCAGGCGAATCCAAACATTTCCCGCTCGATCCTCCAATAAATCTGTAATCCAGGTATATAGGGAAGAAGAGAATTCCGAATTCAGCTCGTTCACATAATGATGCATTTTAGTACCGGGTCGATCTTGCCTGAGCAATCCAACTCGACGGGTAGCCAGCCAAAGTCTCCCTTTCTTATCCAGTAGGGCTTTGGTAAAGCCGGGATAGCTATGATCCAGATCTACCTTAAGTTCTTTCAGGTTGCCATTTTGCAAGTTTAAGCGAAAGACTTTTTCCTCTGAAAGCAATAAAAGCTCATGATTTCTATAGCTAATGAGATCATTCCAAATGACATTTTCCAGGTCAAGGCCAGATCCAGACATTCTGATCCTTTGCCAGCTCCTTTTATTTGTGTCAAAAATATAGCAGGTCCTGTTTTTGCCAAATAGCATCGCGATACGGCCATTCCCTATTTTTTTGAATACCTGGGGATTTCCCTGTACACCTGCAGGCAGATTGTAGTCTTCGGATATTTGCTTTATTGGATCAAAAATAGCGCTTACCCTGGAAGAATTTAGCCAAATTCTTCCTTGAGAATCTATCAATCGAATGCCGTAGTATTTGCCCTGCCTGGGTATATCTTCCCACTTATTAATAAGCTGCTCTTTATGTGGATCAAAATAGACCAGGCCCTGAACGTAGGTCAATTGTAAAAATCCATCTGGATGTTCATTGATTTCTACGATGTAATTCAATGTATTATCTGGTCCGAGGTCCAACGGGTGCACAGTCTTTTTTTCAATATCAAACATGAAGCCCTCCGAGTGAGTTCCTATCAGGATTTTTCCTCCTATTTGCAGAAAATCTGTGGAAGATTTCATCAAGTAATTCGCCTGGGGGTCTTCACTCTTCAGAAATTGCCACTGAAATTCTTTGCTACTTTTTCGAAAGCTCACTATTCCCTGAGGAGTAGATAACCACAGCAAGTCGGGGTCCCTGGTATCTTCTTTTATTTCTTTAAAAGAATTGATTCGACTTTCATTTACATTGGGATAAAGGTTTTGGAGAGAATCTATTTCGGGAACCTCAAAATAGAAGTTTTCGAAATCATCACTTTCTGCCCGATATCTACTCAAGCCATGGTTGAAACAGCCAGCCCAAATATCTCCTTCAGAGTCTTTGTACACATGCCGCACGATATTATCAGCCAGACTATTTGGATTTTCATACACAGCCTGATAATGCTTGCTCTTTTCGGTAGCAGGATCAAATCGAGTTAGCCCCATAGCCGTCGCCAACCAAAGCAGTTTATTTTCTTCATCTACCAGGATGTGATAAACAATTTTATGGGTTAAGGTGGAGTCTGTTTTTGAACGACTAAAAACTCGGGCTCGACTCCCATCAATTCTCAGCAGGCCATTATTGGTAGCCATCCAGATAAAGCCATTCCAATCTTCCTTGATGTCATAATATCCGCCAATTTTATGACCAAACACCTCGGTAATAGGACTTACATAGCCTTCTTCAGCAGGGTGCTGAGCAAAAACTGAATAGCAGCCTAGCTGCAGAAAAAAAATGGTGCAGAATATGTTGAAGGTTTCTTTCACAGGCTGCCTTTGCAGATTATCCTCCTGAAAAGAATTATAGCTTTTCCAGGTGTTGGCTTTTCTTATTTAAAGGTAGTCAATTTCGAAGAAAATCAACTTTGCTTCATCGAGAAGTCCCAATCAGTCAAATATTTTATGAATATGCGGCTGATGTTTCTGGCATCATCTATTCCTCTGTGATGTCTGCCCTCAAGCTTCATTCCTTCCAGATCAAGAGCCCGGGCCATGCCACATGCTTTATGCAAAGCCTTTATTTTGGCGTATTGATGTTTGACACTAATATGCGGTTCAAGCCAACTCCTATCGAGCTCATGGAGTTTGCAATCTTTCCCAAACTGAGTTTTATCATAAAAGCCCCAGGAGCATAAGAAATAGGAATTTTCATTTAGCCCTATCCACTCCCAAAAAGAAGCTATTACTTCCGGAAAGTTTTTGGCCGAATCAATTTCAGCCTGTGTAATGCTGGTCAATTCCTTACAAAAGTCTGAGAGAATGGGATGTATCTTAGGCTTAATAAATTCCGCAAATTCTCCGAGTTTTTCTCCCTCTTCATTGATAGCGATGGCACCGATCTCAATGATTTCATTTATTTGACCTTTCTCTTTTTTCTTCCAGCAGCTCGCTTCCAGGTCTAGAATTATGTATTTCATGGTTTATATGTATTTCTTCTTTGATGCTAAATTTAATTTGGCGGGTTTCGATCTTTGATCAAGCATGCTTTCGCTATCTCAGCATATTTGCATCCGATATCAATCAGCCGTTTATACTTGCTATTTAGGTTGAGAGGTAATCTTGAACTTTCTCCTAATTTTTCTTTAGTACCCAGGTAGTCATGGCCCTTAGGTTTTGCACATTGGTTGTCTTGATTCTTTCGATTAGCTCAGCATTTAGTTTCTGTGTGTAATCCAATAGTTGTTGTTCACTCACCGCATAACGCTCACTTTCATCCGGCAGAAAATATCTGCCATTCCCCAAATCCTTGTATTTCCCTTCAAATCCTATATCTGAAGCCAATCTTGCAAAAAATATAGCCCCCCGTTTTAGCACTCTCCACAGTTCGAGCATCATACGCTCAAAGTGCGCATGATCATTGGCAAAATGAAGGACCGCATTGCAGATGATCCAATCAAAACTTTCATCCTTAAAAGGAAGTTGACTCAATTCGGCAGTTTCGAATCTCTTTTCAGGATAGCCCGGAGAAATAAGTTTTGCCATTTCTCGAATCCCCTCAATTGCCAAGGGATTTTGGTCCACTCCATAAAGCTCAAAGCCCTCTTTTAGAAAGAAGTAAGAATTTCGACCGCCTCCACAACCTGCATCCAGAATCTTATGGTTCTTTTGTATCCTCCCTTTCAATAATTGGTCGAAAAGGTAAATATCGATGTTTCCAAAATCTTTTTGCAGGTTCATGTATAATTTCAGTTTGAAGGGCAATAAGGGAAGGTTTTCACCATATGGGAAATTATCTTATCGTATCTCTCTTTCTGAGTTTTTGGATATTCCAGGTAGAGGGTTTTGAAGATCTTATTTTCCAGGTAGGTTCTTCGGTAAAAGATTTTCTCTCCTACATAGCCACTCAAAATAAAAAAATCATCTGCAATCCGTTGATAGCTAAGCTCTCTTTTTCGATCCCTGAAATCACCAGCCTCCAGGCTAAATTCCATGTGCTCTTTCAGACTCATTCCCAAACTATGTCCTCCATAGCTAAGTAATAAACTCTCTCCCCAATGAGATAAGAACCTCAAACCATCTCCATTTTCAGGTGGCCGTTGTGCTTCAAAGATTTGAAATGGAACTTCCAGGCAAAACCCAAAACGCTCATTGTGATAAGTCCTGTACTTTTTCGGGCTCTGGCTTTGAAGATGGACAGAAGTTAATATGAATAAAAATAGGGCTGCGAAGGCTTTTATTTTCATGTGTTTTCCTTTAGGGTAATGTATATGAAAATTTGCTTGCCAGCTCAGTTATAAAGGGCCGACACATTGCAACATCTTCCTCAGATAGATTTTCTTTCCATCTGTTTACCCTGACTGAATGATCTTTGGTAGAATAAGCTTGAGAGGTTACCGCTTCTACGAACTTATCATTGTTTTTGTTTTGAATCCTTTCTGCCCATGAGTTGATTTCTGAATTAGCACTATCTACATCTACTCCAATCTCTTCACAAATATTCAGAGCAAAATTCATGGGCTCAGACAACATGTCCTCGAAACGCTTGATTTTGGCAATGTCCTTTAGGTGCTCAAAGCCAAAGCGATTGATATAGGCCCAATGATAGGCACATTTCTTTATCAGGCTTTCATCCATCCATGCTTCCCAATCATGGGGACGAGGATGATGCCCCCAATTTTTAGAAATTCCGACTTTGAGGGAAGCTATGGTATCGAGGGGGTGTCTGAGCTGCCAGTAAATCTGAAGGTTTTCAGGAAAAAGTTCGAAAAGCTTCTCGACCGAAATGGATAAGCCTTTGTCAGGAGCATGAAATTTGCTCCTTCGTGGAACTTTGATAGCTATTGGGCTGCTTTGGTCCAAAGCAGATAGTTCATCAAAGTCAGGTTCGCTAAGGTATTGGTACATGGGAAGGTGGTCGAAAAATTCTCCAAAAATGGAGGTACCGCTCCTTCCACAACCGAGGATCAGGACATGCCTGGGATGTGAACTCATACTTTCTAAGTTAGCAGAAAATTTAGCGAATATTCGCCTACCAACTCATCTTCATGATGCGATTTTTTCCAGCTAACCAGGCAGCTTTACCCGAATCAGCAATGCGGATCGTGTAGAAGCCTTCATCATTGAGATTTACCCAACTCTCTCCGGCATCCATTGAATAGGAAATACCAGGGCTCCCAACGGCTAGAATGCCTTTACCGGAACTCCCGGGAACATATTGCACACAGGAACGAAATCCTGGTGTATCTCCATTGCTCACAAGGCGCCAGGTTTTCCCTCCATCATTTGTTATCGCTTTGGTTTTTTGTTGGGCATCCTGTTTTTCCCAGTCTCCTCCAAAAATGATCCCATTTTTTTCATCTAAAAAATCAACGGAAAAAATTCCCGTCATTTGACCGCCCTGAATGATGGGGGTGTCGTAGACCTCCCAGCTTCGCCCTTTATCAGCACTGTGAATAATCCGAGCTTTTGCGCCTCCGGTTGCCAGCCAGACATGATCTCCCCGGAGAGCAATATTCGTATTACTGGCAGCAAAGCCTGCCTCTCCTTCTGCTGCCTGAGGAAGGCTTTCACAGCTAACCTTCTTCCAGGTCTTGCCTCCATCTCGGGTAATGATTACAGACAAACAAGACTCAGTAGGATCACCAACCGCTATACCTTCCATTTTATCCCAAAATTTCAGCGAATTATAATAGGTGCCGGGAAGTTCCTCCTTATATACCTCTTCCCAACTTTGGCCTTTGTTTTCTGAACGTAGTAAATAGGCAGGGCTTCCTGTGCTAAGCAAAAAAACTGCCTCCTCTGTAATGGCGATTGCACGAAATTCCAGGGGTTTGTCTCCTATTTTGATACTATCCTGGGTCCAGCTATTTCCTCCATCCTCTGTATATCCAAACATACCCTCCCCAGCCGCGAACCACATATTGAGTTCATCGACCACTTCTATGGCACGTACACTGGCATTGATAGGGAAAGTATCAAAGGTGGGTGTCTTTATTTGAAAGCTTTTTTCAAGCGAAGTTTCCTTACAAGAAAAAACTAAACTTAGTAGTAGTAAAAGCGAGATTCGAATGCACATATGTGAGCTTGAGCTTTACAAGGCGAGTTTTATTTTAACTCGCAATATCTGGCTTGCAGATCGTATTTACAAAACTTGTCAAAGCAAGCTTTGTTTTTAGCTTTAAAGAGAAAGCCCCACTCTTTCGAATGGGGCTCGTAATTAAGCTATATGGGAGAAAAATTCTTATGATGAAAAAGCACATCATTGCGATGGAAGTGAAACAATCTCTTTGACTTCAAACAGCTATTATAGAGATTGCTTCGTCTATCATACAGCTTCGCAATAATAGCGGCTGTTGAAAAGAATTGAACAGAAAGGATTATTAGTGAAAATTCACTTTCAATTCTCCCTTTCCACTTCCTTGCCCTTCATTCCTAGTCGTTTATTCGTATTATCTTAGTCTCCTGCCCTCCTTGATAAAGAACTGCAGAATCAACTTTACCTGCATCTGATTTTTTGAATTCCACTGCTGCCTCAAATGCTTTGACGAAGAATTTGGTCTCCGTTTCTGGAAAAAGCTGAAATTTAGCTTGACCAGTAGCCTGCGTCATCAGATTACCATCTTCCAAAGTCACCACTAAATTAAACCCTTTTTGTATCTCGTAGGTTCCAACATACTGCCTAAGGATACTTTCTGCTACTTCAATTTCCCTTTTTGTTACAATTTCTTTGGAAACCCTTTTTCCTTTGGAGGAATTGATTCGATCTTCAAAGTAAACCGTTGCGGGCTCACCATTAGCATCATAGGTAAATCTATAGCTGGCAGTACTCTGGTTAAAAAACCAGCTTTCTTTACTTGTGGGATAAATTTCAGAGCGATTCCCATTTCTAACACTATAGAGTTGGCCGTCTTCAAAAATAATATTCCTCTTGACTCCATTTTCATACTCATACATCCCTACGAGTTTTTGCATATCTGCTTCCTTCATTTTCATCGCCTTTTCTTTTGAGGGATAAGGCTTACCTATGGCAAGAGCAGCCATACGAGTAGAAACCTCGCTGGGATCATTGCAATTACAATTGGAAAAAACAGCTACATATACATCTTCCTCTGGCAAGTAGATTCCATTGGTTAAATAACCAAATATGCCTCCTCCATGCTCAACAGTTGTACTACCAAAGATTTCATTATTTCCCCAACCGTATCCATAGTTAGTGGGATCGCCATTGTTGAGTTTGGTATTTGTATAGGCCAAGTCCAGGCTTTCTTTTTTGATAAGTTTACCTACTTTGAGAGCTATTTGCCATTTGTTAAGGTCCTCAACAGTAGACATAATCGAACCTGCAGCATAGGGAATAGTCAAACTCAAATACTCCGCATTGACGTAATCCTCTCCATTTCTTTGATACCCTTTCGCTCGATTTTTGATGATTTTCGGCATACTTCCATAGTAGCTATTTTCCATACCCAAAGGCTGGAAGATTTTCTGATCTATAAATTCTGCATAAGTCATCCCGGAAACCTTCTCAATGATGTATCCGAGCAAAAAGTAACCGGAATTGTTATAGTTCCAGGCATCTCCCGGAGCAAATTCCATGGGTTTAAATTTGAACTCGCTGATCAAATCTTCGGGACTATAGTCTTTCCTCCAGACATCAGAAAAAGCCTCCATATTGGTATAGCTTTTTATACCGGAAGTGTGATTGAGTAAATGGTGGATTGTGATCTTATGTCCATGGGTAGGATAATCGGGGATGAATTTTGTGATTTCATCATCGATCGAAAGTTTCCCTTCTTCCATCAACATCAGGATGCTAACTGAAGTAAATTGCTTGGTAACAGATCCAATCTCAAATACATTACCGGGCTTCATTTTAACCCCTAATTCCAAGTCCGCCATCCCTACTGCATTTTGATAAATGATCTTTCCATTTTTTGCTACCAGGGCAGTTGCTCCCGGGCCTTCAGCAGGAAAGGCCTCCTTGAGAAGTGCGTCATATTCTGCACTTCCATTTTGGGCATAGGCGATGAAAAGAGAAGAACAGAAGATAAGACTTAATACTGCTCTAAATAAGACGGTAGTAATCTGCATGTGTGGTAATGTTTTTATTTAATATAAGTAAGCCTGAATTCAATATGAATTCAGGCTTAGTTTTTCTAGACAGCTTTTGCATAATACATACCTCTGCCGATCAATCCTTCAGGATCGTGCTCAACAGAAAGTCCAGCAAGAGCAAATGCTTCTTTCATTTTGTTTATGCTTAACAGAATCAGCTCATGTCTTTCCTCAAAATGCCGAACCCCTTCTTTGGTTGTTCCAATGAGGTAGTGGAAATTGAGAACAGAATGCCTGTCTTCTGTTTCACTTTTATTCATCCGACAAATCTTCACTCCTTCACTCTCATAGGTCAGCATATGGACCTTTCCTTCATACCAATTCTCCGGAGTGACCCAGGGCTCAACGATCAGCAAGCCTTCCTCCGATAAATGACTCCTGAAGCTTTTCAAAGTTGCAACGAGCTCTTCAAAATCTTTTACATAGCCTATTGAGCTAAACAAACAGAGGATCACATCGAATGTTTGCTCCAACTCAAATTCCCGCATATCTCCGATATAATATTCTCCATCCGGTATCTTTCGTTTGGCTATTTTGATGAATCCGGGATTGATGTCTAGGCCAGTGATGGAGAATTTATCTCCCAGGTATTTATGGTGCTCTGCGGTTCCGCAAGCGACATCAAGTACTTTTTGGGCTGCTGGTTTTCTACGATGGATAAGTTGTGCTATTTCTTCTGACTCTTTCTGATAGTCCTTAAAACTATAGATAAGGTCATACATTTCTGAACTTTCTACGAACATAAAATAAATAATAATACAATACAGGGAGTCGATTTAGATAGACCCTGTGCGTGATGCTATTCTGTGCTAAATGATTGAGGTGTGATCCTATGTACGCCGAAAATCTAATAGGGTTTAGGGATGGGCTTCCAGCCAGTTCTTTGCTTCATTTGTATACCAGAAGGAAGAAAAGTTATCAGCCTCTAGAATTGACTTATAATGGGTCCTGGCCTTCTCTACTTCTCCTTTCATATCAAAATAACCTCCCATATACACATTGGCATAAGGATTAGCCTTGTCTTTATGCAAAATCATCTTCCCGATTTTCTCCAATTGTTCATCAAACTTGTCAAATCCTCCCAGCTCTAAATGAAAATCAAGGGTTTTGAGAAAGGATAGATTGTGGAGCAATGTCAGGTCCGCATAGCTTTCCACCTCCGGGTACATATCAAATACTTTGCTCAGGATATCGACACTTCTTTGAAAATGCTCCACTTCATAGCGAGCGAGAAAACTTTCTGCGACTGCCTGGGCCAGCAATTTATCCCGGTAAAAGTCGCTACTCTTTTCCATTGAAAGTTTTTCCAGACTAGAAGCATCCTCCAAAAGATTCATCTCTCCTTTATCCAAAACAAAATTCTTCAAAAAGCTTTGGGCAAAAAGAGAATAAGACAAGTCCCCATAAATGAGTCGAGCTGGATCACTCATGAGGTTATTGTTGGCCGCCATAATCAAAGAAAGCTTCCGTTTGGGAAGCTTGATATACAGACTGGAAAAATGATCGTATTGGCCATAGCCCCAGTAGATTTCTTCATCCAGCATCTTGCTCTTAAATATCCCTTTGGCATAAGGCAGATGAGGAGATAAAGGTCGAAATAGCTCAGACTTTGCATGAGCCGAAATCAGGCTATTCTCATTGAGTGCTTTGTCAAACCTAGCCATATCCCTTAAGGTCGATAACAGGCCAGCTGAACTAGAGAAGCCATACTCAAATCTTCCTGCTTGAATCTCCCCTTCCCATGCGTAAGGCTTCGCAACTTTGAGCTTTTTTTCTTTTACATAGGCTTCGGACAAATGAGGAATGCTGTTTTCCATTCTTAAATGATTCAGAATTCTCTCCTGAAAGACATCCTCATAGCTCTTTCCTGATGCTTTTTCGATAACGGCTGTTAGGGCTCCAAAGCGATAACTATAATAAAATTGCTCGCCAGGATTTCCCTGTGAGGTATGAGAAAGTACGTGTGCAATGCTGATATCCTCAGAAAATGGATGTTCATCCAGGTACATATTTATGGGATCATCCAGAGAGAGTTTGCCTTCCTCAGCCAATTGATGAATAAGGGAGGCAGAGAATATTTTGGTTAATGAGGCCATAGGAATTGCCGTCTCAGCGTCCATCGCGATATCCTTTTCTACATCTGCTAAACCCAAATATTCTTCTGTGATGATTTCTCCATCTTCTATGACAATCGCTGCCATTCCGGGGATGTGAAAATATTGCTGAAGTTCTTTGATCTCTTTAGAAAACTGTTCGCTTTGCTGTCCGGAGACTTTTTGCATTTGTGTGCAGGAAAGACTGGATATAATAAAGAGAAAGATAGCCTGTATGACTTGTTTCATTCTGTGTTTGATGTCTAGTTTTCGTGATAGTGCTTCGAAGTGTCTCTTTGTTATAAAGACTAATAGATTTAGGAAAGGTTGTAGAGAAGAAGAAGAATCCTGGTATAAGGGATCATGCTCTCTCCTTATGAGAAGCATTATAAAGGCAATAAATTAGACTCGATTATTTGAGATATTTATCAATCAAGCGTATCCCCATGGAACTTCCGGGAGGAGGGGCATTATCTTTTACCATATTCCCATTTTTATCATAAATGAGATAACGAGGGATGGTAGTTACGCGAAAGTTGCTGACGATAGCAGAGGAATATAAATCGGGAACGACAAAGCTGTTCTTATCAAGCTGAAGTCTTTGATTAGCTCTTGCCCATGAATGAAGGGATTCATCCAGTGAAATATAAAGGAAGACAATGTCTTCATCCATATAGGCTTCTTTGACTGGGGCTGCCATCCGAAAGTCCTGCATACAGGGGCCGCACCAGCTTGCCCAAAAATCAACATAAACAACTTTCCCTTTGAATCCGGCAATCACATCCTGAAAGTCTTTAACAACTGAATCAGGTCGCATAATCTCCCAATTATTTTCCAGGGCAACTTTTCTTTCCTCCACTTTAGGCAGGAGAAAAGAGGTAGCAAAGATCATAAGGGAAATGAGAAAGAATCCTAAGGCTGGTCTAATAATCATATACTACTTGCGATTTTTTCAATCCGTGTTCAATATACGAAATATAGGGGCAAAGGGATCTGCTAACAGGATTCTTCCATTCTCATTTGAATTTTCCTTTCTTTTTCTGAACATTTGGAGGAAGGATTATGAATCTGCAAATCTTCCATCCCAAAATAAATGAAGCCATCTTTTTTGATGCGCATGTTCTGATTTGGATTAAATCTGGAAGAGGGATCATTGAAGTTGATTTCAAGAACTATACAGATTTTGAGAATAAACTCATCTTTCTTTCCCCGGGGCAATGGATAAAATTTCTTCCTGGAGAATATGAAGTTGCCAAACTGGATTTCCCCCAAAATTCTGTTTCTCAATCCCGAGAATTCAGGGTACTCTTCAAACATCTGATCTCCTTGGGATACATTGACTTTGAACAGGAAAATTCAGAGATATTGCAAAACCTGCTGGGAGGTGATCCCTTCAATATCCTGGATCTTTCAACCGAACAATGGTACTGGCAAAATCCATTTAATGCAAAAAGAGAAGAGTACTCCATCATATTTGATGTAAAGGATATTGTCGATGAGCACTTTCATGAACATCTCAAGATCGATCAAATCCTGAGTTCTATCCCTACTGATCGATACCAGCTTCATCGAATCTTTAAATCCCGCCTGGGACTCAGCCTAAAAAACCTCAGTCAAAACAAACTTCTGCTGGAAAGTCAGAAGGATGTAGCCTTTACAGATAAACCCATTAAAGAAATTGCTTATGACATGGGTTTTAGAGATCCCGCCTATTTCAATCGCTTCTTTAAACAAAAAACCCAACTCAGTCCGGGAGAATTTCGCCAGCATTTCTCCCCCGATCAAAGAGATCACTTCATAGAAGATTTATTAGAACTCATCAGAAACCATCACAAGGAACAACATCTTACCGCCTTTTATGCTGACAAACAGGCGATCAGCATCAAGGCTTTATCCCGTAAGGTAAAAGAGAAGCTCAATATGAGCGTGGGTCAATTGATCCGTACAGAATTGATCAGAAGCGCCAAATTGATGTTGATGGAGTTGCCGGTAAAAGAAGTAGCCTATGCCCTGGGATTTGAAGAAGCCAATCATTTCTCTTCTTTCTTCAAAAAATATGCGGGCATGCCCCCCACTGCCTTTCAACAAAAAAAGTCCAAGTATTAGCGAATTTCTTGTAGCTGTTTGCCTCCCTCAAAGGCCGAGATTTGTAAGGTAATTATTTAACAAGACCTTTAAATCAAATACAGATGCAAGTTGTAAACCTCTTATCAGAACTCGACGGAATGGTGGCTCAGGGCCAAATCGTCGAAGCCGTAGAAAAATTCTTTGGCAATACCGTAAAGACACATGAAGTAGACGGAAGCAAAACCCAAAACAAAGCAGAAATGATTGAGAAAATGACGGGATTTGTCAACTCAATCGCTGCTGTAAAAGGAATCAAACATATCAACTCCGTGAGTGGAGAAGATGTATCCATGTCTGAATTTCACTTCAATTTTGAAATGAAAGATGGAAGCGAAGTTGATTGGCATGAGATCATTCGCCGAAACTGGAAAGACGGCAAAGTGGTCGAAGAACAATATTTCCAACATTAATCACCCTTAATTTTTCAAATAATGAATGTTTATAAAAGCATTATCCTGGGAATCGCTTTGATTCTCGCTAGCAGCCTTAGCATACAGGCGCAGGATTACAAAACACAGTACAATGTTGATGACAGTAAAATAGCCTTAGCAGGTTATAGTCCGGTTTCCTATGTAGACCTGGGATTGGCACAGAGAGGTTCCAAGAACTTCAAAAGTGAGCATGATGGCATCGCTTATTATTTCACTAGTGCTGACCAAAAGACAAGTTTTGACAAGAATCCTGGAAACTATCTCCCAGAGTTTGGAGGTTGGTGCGCGACTGGAATCGGAGTAGGAGCCAAATTCAGAACAGATCCCAATAAATTCCTGGTTCAGGATGGGAAATTGTATCTCTTTCTCTATAGCATGGAAGTAGATGCATTGGAACTATGGAAAAATGATGAAGCCAAACTTAAGGCTTCAGCAAACAAGAATTGGAAAAAGCTCCAATCCACTCATTAAGTCAACAATCCTTGTTTAGCGGGAGTTTCTTATAAGAAGCTCCCGCTTCTTTATTTTACTCAACTAGCCAGAAGGTCCCGATTACTAATAATCTCCTACCAGAGAATCATCTACCCAAACAGATATGAAGTCGAGTTCATAGATTTGAGACATACAATAAACAAACACATAAAACACAGATTATGAAGTCCGATGGAAAAAAATTGATGGCCGTTTTTGCCCACCCTGATGATGAATCTTTGATGATGGGGGGCGCACTAGCAAAATATGCAGCTGAAGGAGTAGAGACTTATCTTCTGATGGCAACTCGTGGGGAAAGGGGCAGATTTGGAGTAAATGGCGGAAAGCCTGGCATTGACATCGTAGGAAAAGTTCGTGAACAAGAACTCAGGAATGCAGCCCGGGAATTGCAGATGACAGAAGTTTCCTTCCTCAATTATCTGGATGGTGATCTGGATAAAAGCGATCCTCAGGAAATCATCTCGCGTATTGCTATGCATATCCGCAGGCTTCAACCTCAAGTAGTTGTTACTTTCGGGCCGGATGGAGCTTATGGGCATCCGGATCATGTAGCCATTTCACAATTCACAACAGCTGCAATACAGAAAGCCGCTGATCCAACTTTCCTGACAGCTGCTTATCGCCCACATACGGTTTCCAAATTATACTACCTGGCATGGACTCAGAAAAAATGGGATTTATACCAGGAGAGTTTGAAAAAATTGACCTCTCGGGTAGATGAAGAAATACGGGAAGTTAGCGCTTTTCCAGCATGGTACATCAGCACCTATATAGATGCCCGTGCATACTGGAAGCAGACCTGGAATGCCATACAATGTCATCGGACACAAATGGAGATGTACGATGAAAATATCATCAGCCAAAGTGATCATATGTCATTATGGGGCGAACAACAATTCTATAGGGTTTTCTCTACCGTAAATGGAGGCAGAGCAAAAGAAAATGATTTATTCGAAGGCATAGAAGTGATGTCTGCCCTTCAAGCTCCGAGTGAACAGCAACTAAAATCAGTGAGTTAAGTACAGAGTCGAATGTAGCATATCAAGAAAGCCCGCCCTATGAGGGCGGGCTTATTTTTTATTGAGCTTCTGCAAATGTTTTGAAGTCCTGCATAAATTTGAAGGACTGTTTTTTGAATGCACCCGGCAGAAAAAAAGCCATCAATTTCATAAAGCCCCGGAATTTGAAATCAACATGGGAAATCCATTTGGTTTGCCTCCCTCCTACCTTTTCAAAGTGATTGCTGACTTCATTCCAGACCGTAGGAGTTTCGTAAGTAGCGGTGAACTCCCTGGGCATATCTCTTTTGGTAATTGTCTCTACCATTTCGACTTCACGCTTGCCCATTTTGTAAAACAACTTTGACTTGGCTCCAATCTCTCCTGCAGTTCCACTCATATGGGTCATACTCACAAAGCCCTCTTGCCAGTGCTTCATGTTGTCGGGATTGTCGAAAAGTTCAATCACCTGGTCTCGGGATCGGTCGATTAGAATTTCTAGTGTGTATTTCATGTGGTGTATGCTTTGGTTTAAAATAAGGATAACTAATATACTAAAAATATTAAAATAAATACAAATAAAATTAGTATTGCCAATTTTTTTATCAACTGGGGCAGATTACCATCTGTCCCAACCACAAAACATCTGCTTATTCTTTTGTATAGCTAAATTTGGCTTCCTCAGCTCCATCGTCCCCTCCAATCAGTACATACACATTGATTTCTTTATCGCTGATTTTTTCAAAGGTAAGCCCACTGAAATAGAGCTTGTCTTTTTCAGCCTTGACCAAGGGAAAATCAACGGTTTCATCTTTCTCTTCCCAACCTTTCAGGTTGCCATGGAAATGCTTGAGTCTCATGTGAATGGTTTCTCCTTCTTGTGTAAGGGTCATCAATTCGTAAAAACCAACTTCTCCATTTACGACCAATTTGAAACTTCCCATCATAGAGCCCCCAGAAGCATGGGTCCAGACTTCTTCGACAGTTCCACCAAAGGCTTTTCCTTTCCAGGAGCCGGCTATCCAGTCATAGTCCAATAAATTGGCAGGAGGGGAACTCATCCCTTCTTCAAGCTGGAGGGTGTTGGCATTTTGGGAAAATGCAGGAAAGAAAAGGAGGGAGAATCCAAGGATAAATAGAATCTTTTTCATAAGTGTTTGTTTCCTCAATAATACTCAAAGTCCCACAAACAATTGTGATTTAATTTTCCAATCCTCGCCAATTTTAGACCAGGCTGCAGCATATTTTCCGGATGCCAGAATCTCATCCGGATTTGTTTTGAGGTAGCCTTTCCATTCTCCTTCTTCCCAGGCCATCTGTGTCTGCCTATTCTCCTTCAATTCATAGGGCATACGTACAAAAACGATATCCGGAGTCTTTTCATAAACAGCTGCGAGATAAGCTTTTACTTCCTCACTTCCTGCCAAAAGGGTTCCTGCACCCGTACTAATCAGGATGTCCTTTACCCAAAAGGAAGAAATTGCCTCAAGATCCCCTTTTTGAATGGCTTCATTAGAAGCTTTTCGCAGATTCAGGATTTCTTTTTCTGTATTCGAAAGGGCAGATAGTTCCCTTTCTGCCGACTGACAGGAAATCAAAGAGAGAGAGATGAGAAAAATATTGATATAAACATTCATGTTCCAAAGATGCGGATATATTTTCAGGACTCAATTCAGGTTAAAGGTTCCACCTATGCCTTTGGAGCGAAGCAAGGCTTTTACTTCCTCTAGAAACTCGGGTCCTTTTAAGAAAGGATGCTCCTGAAATATTTTCTGATAGGCGGGCATTCCTTCTTTTTCCAGGTCTTTGGTTTTCTGCGGGACAAGGGCCTCAATCCGATTTACCCTTTCTTGCTCAAATAAAAGCTTATCAGGATTGACATAGCCTTTCTTTATAAAACCCATCGTCTTCTTCGCACACCGACAGGGATTCTTTCTGTTGATTAAGCCACATTGGCCATCCATAAAGGTATAAAGTTGTTTGCGAGCCCGATGAAGTTTTATGCGAAAGTTTGCTCGGCTGATTTCCATGATCTCACCTCCCAGCCTATCGGGAAACTCAAATAACTCACCCAAAATATAGATCATCCTCTGTTCCGGTTTGAGACAAAGCAACATGGCCTTCATACAGCCCATTTTGGCCTCTTTCACCAACAATTTCTCCTCTACCTCAAACGTGTAATCGCTCAACTTTTCATCCCGGATTCCATTTAGACCTGCTGCAAAATCTTCAAAAGCCAGGGTATTTTGCTCATATTTATCTCTTTTGGTGTTAAGGAAGTAATTTTTGAGCATCCGATATAGCCAGGTCCGAAATTGGCTCTCTTGTTTGAAGGTCGATAGTTTGGTAATCATTCGGATCAGGACTTCCTGGGTAATATCAGCTGCAGCTTCCGGATTATCTGCCATATTCCAGGCAATATTATAGACCCATGCCTGGTGTTTTTTGATGAGCTTTTCCAGCGCGATTTGGTCTCCTTCCAAACTGGCAGCTATCAATTCCTGATCCGATTCCTGTATGTTGGCTTCGTAAAATTTCATATGTCTGAAAGTGAAAATCAGGGGCAGCCTATTCTCTGCCCCCGAAGGATAACTTAATTTTCAAGAATTGATTTCAAGCTCCGCAATTCCTCCTCTAATTGAGACTTTTGCTTGGCCAGAAATTTATCCAAAGCATCTGGAGGTAAAGGAGGAGCTATAAGGGTAAAACTAAAGACTGATTCTCTTCCATGCTTATTTCCACTAACCCGGGACCAGGAATAATTCTTTGTACCATCCGGCATCTCTATAATGGTATCGATTACTCCTAACTCTTTATTCAGGACAGTTTCCATAGCTACTTTCAATTCTCCCTGAGAAGTAACAATAATGGCTGAGCTATTATCTGCCTCCTTGAAGAAGTCGGTCCATTCAGGTAAGTTCTTCCCATTGGCTACATAATCAAAAACTTCATCAGGATGAGCCTTTATCCCGATGCTTACAATTTCGAAGTTCTTTTGCTGTACTTGTTCCATATCTGATTTTTTAGGATTTGGAACTTAGACACTGCTTGGGAGGGAGTGTTACAGTGGAAAGGGAATTTTTATTCTTCTTCTTTAGGTTTGTATTTATCTGCCAGCTTTTTAGGTGCTACGGTACGGTAAGCTGTCGTCAGGGCATCTTGGAAGAGATCCTCCCTCACAGTTTTCAAATTCACTTTCGTCCAACCCTTTTTCCCCCATGCACCGGGAAGCGGAAAAATGGAATCATCATAATCCACAAAGACCGATTGGTCGATATCGTTAAGCTTAAGTACCACATGCATATCTTTTTCATCCATGGTGGCAAAAATCTTCTTTCGGATACGAAAGGAAGTTTTTTCAAAATGGCCTTCCTCTTTTACTTCCTCAAATCTTATTGCCATGTTTCGTACCTGTTCAGGACTTAGCATATACTTCTGTTAAAGAGTGAATAAATGCCTGGGTATCTTTATCATTTCTCAGGATGATGGCCTTTTGGTCAGCTCGTAGATTGGCCAGTTTCTTCATTATGCCCGGCTTGCGACTTTTGTTATAGTTTGCGACGTATTGGACAAATGGCCAGTCAATTTGCTCCGGGCAATCATCGGGCATATCGGGTCGATTTTTATTCCTATGCATCCAAAATCGCTTAAGTACCCGCCAAACCTTGAGCCAGGAGGGATAATCCATAAAAATCACGGTATCTGCCCGTTCCAATCGGATATCCATCGTTCCTCCATAGTTCCCATCCAGTATCCAACTTTCTTTCTCTGCTAATTCCTCCACTTTTTTACTCCACCACTTCTTATCAGGCTCTTGCCAATTGGATTGCCAAAAGACTTTATCCAAATGGGTTAAAGGAAGTCTCGTAATTTCTTCCATTTTCATGGCCAACGTACTTTTTCCTGCTCCTCCCGAACCGATGATCATCACCCTTTTCATCTTAGGCTTTCATAAATTTCAGCATCTCATCGGCAATCTCTTCAGCCACTTCTTCTTGTAGAAAGTGTCCACAATTTGGGATAGAACTCATTTCCGATTGAGGGAGAATTTCTTTCACCCGAGCCATAGTTTGAGCTACATCTGGCAGAATACGATCATTTTCTCCATAGATCAATCGGACTGGATGTTTGAGTTCGGGAAGTTTTTGAGCAATCTCTTTGAATCCTTTTGGGCTCATCCGCTGAATCGCTTTCAATAAAACTTTTCGATCCTTCCGATCTACAAATGGTTCCTGATAAGGCTTCAGAACTTCAGGCGTTAATTTTTCTTTCTGCTGCACCCCAAAGCGCATTGAAAATCGAATCCCTGCAGGTCCTGCTAGCCAGGTATTGACCAAAGGCATGACCGTTGCCAAGCCAAATAGCTTGACCATCCAGGACATTTCCGGAAATACCAGGGTATTGAGCAGGACCAACTTTTGCAGTCGCTCCTGATTTCTAACTGCCCAAAGCATCCCGATTGGTCCGCCTAAATCATGAACCGTAAGGCTGATTTTGTCAATAGAGAGCGCTTCAAGAAATCCATCAATATGCCTGAGATAGTAATTGAAACTAAAGGAATCTTCTATCCTTTTATCTGACAAACCAAAACCGGGAAGATCCAGGGCAATAACTCGATTATTCTCCGACAGTTTCGGCATAAGATCCCGATACAACCAGGAAGAGGTTGGCCATCCATGTAACAGTAGAAGGACTTCTCCTTCGCCTGCTTCCAGATAGTGGAGATTCAGGTCTTTTACCTGGACAAATTTGGACTCAATTCCGGAAGGCAAGAGTTTCATTTTAATAAGTTATGGTATATATCGAAATTTTCTTGATCAAAACAGACAAAAATCACCTTTTCAAGGGATTCTGTTTGATAATTGGACACCGATTCGATCGCTACTTTTGCAGCGGCCTCTTTAGGATAGCGATAGATGCCTGTACTTATGTTGGGAAAAGCCAGGCTCTTCAAAGCATGTTCTTCCGCAAGTTGCAAGGAATTGATGTAACAATTACCAAGCTTGTCAGATTCTGCCTTTTTTCCCCCCTGCCACACTGGACCTACCGTATGAATGACAAATTGAGCCGGAAGATTTCCTGCTGTAGTAATTACAGCTTCTCCTGGCTTACAGCCGCCTTGTCTTTGACGAATTTTGATGCAATCATCCAGAATCGCTTTTCCCCCCTTTCTATGAATAGCTCCATCCACTCCACCGCCTCCGATAAGCGAGGTATTTGCCGCGTTCACAATGGCATCAACCACAATGGTGGTAATATCAGCTTTGATACATTCAATTTTCATGTTTGTGCTAATTAATAAAATAAAAATAGGAAAAGAGTCCCATGGCCTCATTCCTTGAGCGCTATTTTCATTTCATTGAGATGGGCCGGGAGCATTCTACAACAGCCGCCTATTATGTCGGCACCTGCCTCTATCCAGGTACTGGCCCAGGAAGCACAAGTCTTGAGATTACTTTTTCCTGACCAGGTCTTATCTTCCGGATGGTAGAGTTCTCCCGAATTAGGATATACGATGATCTGCTTTTTTGTTTGGGATTTTTTGAGTTCCTGTATGAGAGAGAGAACATATTGGGGTGGGCTACAATTTACTCCTATAGCAAATATTTCCTCGAAACTCTCCAATGCCTCTGCACATGTCAGGAGTTTTTGCCCTTCATTTGTCCTTTCCCCATCCTGACAAGAAAAAGATATCCAGGCCGCCTTCCTGTACTCCTGCATAAGTTCGGCTAGAACTAATGCCTCCTCCAGGGAAGGCAGGGTTTCACAAGCAAATATATCCGCTTCTGTCTCCATCATAGCTTCTACTCTTTCTCGATGGAAGCTTGTTAAGTCTTTTCGACTAATTCCATAATTTCCTCTATACTCGGAACCATCTGCCAAATAAGCTCCATAGGGTCCCAAGCTTGCTGCTATCCAAATGTCTGTATTCTGTTTCTGGAGAAAGGTATCCCGGGCCTCTACAGCCAATTGAACAGAGAGCTGTAAAAGCTTATTGGCTTCCCGTCTGTCTATTCCTATTTCTTTAAATCCGGGGAGAGAAGCCTGATAAGAAGCGGTTGTAATTATCTGAGCCCCTGCATGCAGATGTTCCAAATGGGCTTCAAAAATGGCCTGTGGATTTTCTTTCAGAAGAAAAGCAGACCAGAGCGGATGATCCAGATTGTGGCCTTTGCTTTCTAGCAGGCTGGCGAGACCCGCGTCGAGGAGGAGGGGGGATGGGAGGGATATTTGCAAAATATTGGAGATGTGTTGTAGTGTTGTAGTGTTGTAGTGTTGTAGTGTTGTAGTGTTGTAGTGTTGTAGTGTTGTAGTGCCTAACTTAACCTCTCCAACTAAAACACTACAACACTATAACACCTCTTTATTATCCTTCCACCTTCTCTACTTTCTGCAAAGCGACGGCATTCATACAATAGCGCAATCCTCCTTCTCCGGGACCGTCAGGAAAGACATGTCCTAAATGAGCTTCACAGGTATTGCAGGTGGTTTCGATTCGGTACATGCCGTGGGTAAAATCTGCGTGATAGGCAACGGCATTCTCTTTTAGCGGTTGGGTAAACGAGGGCCATCCCGTACCCGATTCAAATTTCTCTGCCGAATCGAAGAGTTCCGTTTCACAACAAACACAGGCATAAATACCAGGTTCAAAAAGGCCACACATCTCCGAACTGAACGCACGTTCTGTTCCCTTCAATCGAGTAATGGTATACTGATCAGGGGTCAATTGTGCTTTCCATTCCTCCTCGCTCTTTCTCACGGTTCTGTCTGGAGTGGGATTGCCTTTTTTAGCAAAACGAATTACATCGGTCCATTTAAGCATATTTATCAATTGATTTAGTGTACATCTTTTGGGCAAAGCTACTTATTGAGCATTTACCAATCGTTTAAAAAGTCTCTTTGTAAAGCGGACATATTCGCCCTTATTCTTATCAAATCCGATCCATTGGTAGGAATTCCCATAGGGACATAAAGGAGCACCTTCACTACTTCCCTTCCTCAATTCATATTGATCAGGAGCATGATTATAGGTTTCTACACTTATCTTTCTCATCTCAACTTCTTTTCCTATAATATAATACAAGGGTCAGGAAATTGTTGTCGGATAGCTGATACTTTGCCCCTACTATTTCTTGAGTAAAGGCTGCAGATCTGTCCAGACAATGCGGTGTATACTTGCCTGACCTCCTCCTGGCATATCATCGAGGGTTGTCTCTACGATTTCGCCTCCCAAACGCTTATAAAAGCGGGTAGCGCCCTCATTTTTCTCCAGCACCCAAAGGTAGTAATTGGAATCAGGATTTCTTTGATGCACCCATGCAGCTGATTGTCTCATGAGCTCAGCACCTATCCCCTTTCCTTTCCAATCGCCAAAGATGTGAAGATTATCCAATAAGGCTCCCCATTTAGGATCTTTGTCTGCATAGGCACAGGCAAATCCGCAGAGAATATTTTCATCAAAAGCCAGAATGATATGCTGATTTTCCCGAGGTTCGTTCAGGCGTTTATCCCAAACTTTCATTCGATCATTGCGGACCTCCTGATCCAAATACTGATCATTCAAAATCCCCTTATAATTCTGCTGCCAGCTCAATGCATGCAATTGAGCTATACGACGAGCATCCTCTTTGGTGGCGGTTCTGTAAGTGATCATAGTATAGATATCCTCTGTATCTGGCGCTTGATAAGCCAGATAAATCAGCAATTCCTAATTTGCTCATTTCGGCTCTTTCGTGCAAGTGATTAGCCGAGAGAAGGTGCTAATACAAAGAGAGGTTTTGAAATTATCGTAATATATTTTACTTTTATCGTAAAATAATTTACGCTATTATCGAGACCCTTATGAAAAAGTCTCTGCCAAACTTTCTTTATTACAGCTCCAATTTAGGCATGGGGTTCTTTGGCCTAGTCATTCCCTATGTCTTATTCATTGCTCTCCTTGCTTTCACAGGACAATTACCTGAGAATTTTACTGCTTTTTTTGAGGTTCCGGTACAGCTTGAGAATCCTTCTTCTTACTATAAACCCCATAGCCTGGATGAAAACTTTCAGGTTCAGTACATAGAAGTCAAAAAAGCAAATCTGGAGATCCTGGTAAAGGAGAGAAGCTGGTCTCAAAGTCTGGGGTATATACATGCCGGCATATATTTGAGTTTCTATTTTTTTATCCTATTTTTTCTCGGTAAAATCTTCAAAAGTTTTAAAGATGGGGAGTCTTTTTCGTCTAAAAACCCAGCTCGTATTAGAAAAATAGGGTTCCTGGCCGTTAGTCTGGGTTTTTATGAATACCTGATCATACTATTCTCTTGTGTCTATTTTCATGACAAATTTGAGTTAATAAATGGAACAACAATAGCCTATCCCTCTCTATGGGAAATCAAATACAGTGCTGTATTTATGGGGTTAATATTTCTCGCTCTGGCTGAGGTTTTCAATAAAGGAAAAGAATTACAGGAACTCGAATCGCAAACGGTATAAACATGGCAATCATTGTACGTCTGGACGTAGAACTGGCAAAGCGCAAAATGAGCCTTACTGAGCTTTCTGAGAAAGTGAATATTTCCATGAAGAACTTATCCCTGCTCAAAAAAGGGCATGTGAGAGCCATTCGTTTTTCTACCCTCAATGCCATTTGTGAAGCCCTGGATTGCAAACCGGGAGATATTCTGGACTTTGAGCATGAGAAGGTAAGCTGAGATGTCCTCTTAGGATATCCTTCCTATAGCAAGCAGCGTCACTCCTTATTTCAGTTGGACTTTTATATAGACCGGAAAGTGATCCGAGGGATATTTCTGATCCCTTGAATCAGTCAATACGGCATATTTCTTCACCTCCATATTAGCAGGAGAAGTGAAGATATAATCTATTCTTCTCTGGGGGGCTTTGGAGAAATCAAAGCCTGTAAAAGTTGCATCGGGACCAAAGGCAATCCTGGCAGCATGCCGGCTATCGTCAAGCTTGTTCGCTATGCTTTTGATCGCTTTTGTATCTGGAGTCAGATTCAAATCTCCCATCAAAACAACGGGAAAATTTTCTACGTTCAGGGCTTTGATTTGCTTCAGGATCAATTGGGCACTTTTTCTGCGGGCCTTTTCTCCCCTGTGATCGAAATGCGTATTGAATACATAGAATTTCTTCCCACTTGCCTTTTCCTCAAATAAGGCATAGGTACAAATTCTTTCCAAAGCCGCATCCCATCCTACAGATATCTCCTCCGGATTTTCTGATAACCAGAAAGTAGATTCTTTGATAAGCCCTAGCTCATCTTCTTTATAAAAAATAGCGGTGTACTCTCCTTTTTCTTTTCCATCATCTCTCCCCACACCTATATAGGTATAAGCATCCAATTCTATATTCAGATAGTCCAATTGATGCTTGAGGCCTTCTTGTATACCCATGACATCAGGTTCAAAGAATTTCAGCTGATCTCGAAGAAATTCTTTGCGCAGGTCCCAGCGATTCTCTCCATCATTGGGATTGTCATAGCGGAGGTTATAGGTCATGAACCCTAGCTCTTGTGCATGAGATTGGAGTCCCATGAGAACTAGAATTACGAGAAAGATTAGTTTAGACATCTTCAGTAGGTTTATATAGCTCGTTTATCAATCTCCTATTAATTTCAGTAAGAAAATCGTAATAATATTTTCAAATTCCTTGAGTATATCCAAATCAGCTTGCATTCCAGAAATTTCTTACTGCCTTCACCAGCAACTTTCCAGAAATGCTTCAATTCAAGCCTCCCCTCAAACTAGAGAATCTGTTCGAAGAAGAAGACATCCAGATGGATAGGTTTTACTTCCTAAAATCTATCGCCTTGCCTTTTTTAAATTCATAGGGTCCTATTTTCAGAGAAATGATCTCCCCAAAGACATCCACCTGATAATGCATCCGTTGTGGCCCCCTCCATGCTTCTTCTGAGAGAAGATTAAAGACATGGCCTCCCAGGGATTCCATCTTTTGTAAAGGCTTCTCATCGAATTGAAAATACAGCTCCCCTTCTTTCAAAGTTGCTCGAACTTTTCCCCATAAATCTGAACCAAAAAGGCCCGTATATCTGGCGGGTTTATATTTCGGACTAAATTCTTTTTCCTCACTTTCTCCTGGAGAAAGCTTTTTCCTTGAAACTGGATCATAAAGTTCTATCATCGCCTGACTCCAATCTCTACCATCCGCATCCTCCTCTAAAAAGGTATCAAATACTTTGTACATCAGGGCATGGCGCAACTCGGCATGATCCAGATTTCCCAGAAAATAGTAACCGATGCCTTCTTTATGCATAAGTCCAATCATCGCCATAGTACCCGGCAAACTTCCTGTATGAAAATCAATCGCTCTTCCCTGATAGTCATGCTGAAACCAGCCCAGCGCATAAGAGGTCCATTTAGGTTGCGTTAGTCGGGTGGTAGGATAAAATTGATTTCGGGGAATGAGCGCATGTGGCTTGAATAATTCGGCCCAGCTATGTTCTCGTAATATTTTGCCCCCATCATATTCCCCTTTATTCAACATGCATTGTACCCATTTAGCCATATCCTCTATGCTAGACCAAATGGCTCCTGCTGCTGCTATCGAATCGGCATTAAAATCCTGAATGGGAATGATTTCACTTGTCCTGAATTTATAATGGTGAGCGATGGACCGATTTTCTTCTTGCTGACTTCTGGCTTTGGTTGCATAGGTATTATTCATTCCCAGAGGCTTAAAAATGTGCTCCGTAATAAAATCAGCCCAGCTTTGCCCACTGACTTTTGCGACCAATTCTCCTGCAGCCAGATACATGATATTTTGATAGGTATAACCAGCTCTTAAGGAATAGGCAGGTTCCAGATACCTCATCCGATAGAGGATTTCTGCTGGCCGCATATAGGTATTAGCCCAGAGGTAATCTGCATTGGGGAGTCCAAGATTGTGAGAAAAAAGATCACGAACCCTCATATCTCGGGTGGTATATGGATCATACAGCTGAAATTCCGGCATATGATCAATCACTTTATCATCCCATTTCAGCTTGGCATCTTCCACCAATATCGCCATAGCGACCGCTGTAATGGCTTTGGTAGTCGAACCGATATTATAGATGGTTTGGGCATTTACTGCCTTCCCAGAGCCTATTTCACGCTCCCCATAGCCTTTCGCCAGTAAAAGTTCTCCATCTTTTACCACAGCTACTGCAATGCCCGGGATTTTCCAATCCTGACGACTGGTCTCTATATAGGCATCCAGTTCTTTTATTTTGAGGGAATGATCCTGAGAAAATGTAAAGAAGCAAATCAGCAGAAATGTGGAGACTAGCAGTAATCGTTTCATAGCATGAATGTATTTAGGAGAAAGATACGAAGACTGTGTAAATTTGAGGAAGTGTTTTAGTGTTAGGGGGTTGTAGTTTTTTTAAATTCTTCCACTACCAAACTATAACACTAAAACACGCATTAATTCTTTTCCCCATGAATCCTGGCATTCATAAAAATCCCAGCATAGAGATTTTCAATATACGCATCGACGAACCGGTTACGATGATTACAGACGTGCTGGTGAGTGCCGTTTGCTTTTATGCCTATTGGGAGCTGATGCGCATGGAAATCAGGAACCGTATCCACTTTTTCTATCGGGCCTTTTTCCTGCTTATGGGTCTGGCTACTTTCTGGGGAGGCTTGATCGGCCATAGCTTTGTATATGCCTTAAGTATAGAGTGGAAAATTCCCGGCTGGTTCATGAGTATGTTTGCCATTGCTTTTGGTGAACGTGCTTGTATCCTTTATGCCAAACCTTTAATCCGAAAAGGCTTAGGCGATTTTTTCACCTGGCTGAATATCTTCGAACTGATCCTCTTCATGATTATTTCTGTCTGGACCCTCAATTTTTACTTTGTAGTCGGACACTCAGCTTATGGTCTGCTAGTGGTGATGGCTAGTTTTCAGATGTATGTCTATTTCCGGACAGGGCACAAAGGAAGTTTGCAGTTTCTTTATGCTGTTCTCTGGTCCGCTTTAGGAGCCCTCATCTTTATCAATCAATGGGCCGTCAGCAAATGGTTCAATCATATCGATATCGGCCATGTCTTGATGGCTATGAGTTCCTGGAATATTTATAAAGGAGCAGTTCTGAATCTCGAGCAACCCAATTATGTCCCGGAAAAGGACACCTAGACTTGTTTATGGGAATTCCTTTTTGATTATTGCTTAATAAAAGTCCAAAGATCAAACTAGGCAAAAGAAATTCCGTATATAGATGTACACACATATTTAGGCGGACAATCTATAGGCACCATTTATTTATTGTTAAATCATTTAAATGCCTTCATCTAAATCGCTTATATTTTTACCTGACATTAGTGGTTTTACCGATTTCGTAAATCAAACGGAACTTGAGCATAGTCAGCATATTATTGCTGAACTGCTGGAAATATTGATCGATGCGAACGAAATTGATATGACCCTGGCCGAAATTGAGGGAGATGCCCTCTTTTACTACAAACATCAGGATTTACCCGGACCGGATGCTTTAATCAAGCAAATCCGAAAAATGTTTATCCTCTTCCACAATCATCTCAGACTCTACGAGAAGAGAAGGATTTGTAACTGTGGTTCTTGCAGCAATGCGATGAACCTGACCCTGAAATTTATCGTTCATGGCGGAGAATTCAATTTCATCTCTGTCAAAGACAGTCAAAAACCCTTTGGCAAAGACATCATCCTGGCCCATCGTCTGATGAAGAACAATGTTCCCATCGATGATTATGCCCTAATCTCTGAAGAGGTATACAAAGCCTGGGGATTGGATAAAGGAGATGCCATTGATGAAGAACTTCCCCCTATTATTGATAGCTATACGTATAAGGATGCCGGCAAGGTTGACTTCTCCTATTTGAGTCTTAAACCTTTGAAAGGCTATATCGCCGATCCTCCGGAAATCCTGCTGGAAGACCAGACAGATAATCCCCTGGTACTGGAAACAGATATCGATAGCCCTCGTCAGGAGATTTTCGAACTTATCAGCAATTTTGATTATCGCTTGACCTATAGTAAAGACCTCGACAAACTGGAGTATGATGAAGGTAAAATGAACCGGGTAGGTAGCAAGCACTCTTGCATACTCAATGGACAATTTATCGAATTTGAAACAGTGAAAAGTGATTTTGGGGAAGGGAAATGGGTATATGGAGAAAAAACCGTCGAAGTTCCTTTTATGAAGGATGCGACCAATTATTTTATCCTCGAAGAATCAGAAGAGGGCAAAACCAATGTCCGTTTTGAGGCCCATCTCAAACCCAAAAACATCCTGGGCAGGCTAATATCTCCTTTTATCAGAAGTAAACTCAAAAAGAGTATGAAAGAACTGCTCATCAACCTCAAAGAGGTGGCAAAGGAAAATCCAGCGCTAAAATTGAAGGGATCTAAAGGAGAAGAAAATGCAGATACAATGCTGGCCGTCGGCTAAGCAGATGACATAAACTGAATATCTAATTTGGGCCACATAGTGGCCCATTTTTTTTGCCTGATTCTTTGGTTGTATACTGCTGCTTTATTGGGTCCATAAGTGGGATTTGGTCTGACCTTTAACTCCATCAAATCATGCACCCCATGAGGAGCCAGGATTTCTAAGCTATTCTTATCAGGCCAAAGCTTTGCCGCCACACAAGTCGGTGTCTCCACCCAATGACTTAAAGCTTCTTCACAACTACTGTAAGCTTGATGTCCATGCTTGAGGTGCATACGTGCCTGGTTTTTTACGGACCAATTATCATGGGGATATTTTGATCGCAGATAAGCTTCCATTTCAGCCTCCTTTTCTGGTGCTAAAATGCTCGCATCAAAATAAATGACATCTATGTCATTGAGTTGATCATTTGGAGGGAATGCATGGAAATGATCCCATATTCGATTGCGAATGAATCCAGCTCCTATCCATGCATCCTCTATCTGAAAGTAAAGCAGGGCTTCCAGGCGATCCATCATCCATTGATCTGATTTGATTATAGACTTTAGGTTTTCTACCAACATCTATTCCCCGTCATTTTCAAGTATCTCATCAGCTTCCCAGTAATAATCAGAGAGTTGATTTTGTCCATACTGAGGATTTCTTTTCCTAAAAGGCATAAAACTTTCCTGGGCCTGGGCAATCGATTGGCCTTTTTCATTCAGTTCCAGTTTTCCCCCGAATTGAGTGTAAAGAGGAGAAAGTTCTTCTACCATCTCAACATATTGTAAATCTCCAAAGCCGTAATAGTTCTCTCTCCTCAATAATCTCCCCACCAATTGATGCATACTTTGGGCTTCCTGATTCAGACTTTCGAGAACAAAGGCTTCGATTTCATTTAGCCCATGTATCTTTTGAGGATAACGTTGCAAGTGTGCCTTCATAGCGGGAAGTATATAGGGAAAAGCAGGATTCGAATGGATTGCCAGAAAGCTAATGATAGCTTGTTGTTTACCCGAACTATACAGCTTCCAGACTTCCCGGGCAAACTCCAGATCATGGGATGAAAGTGTACGTCTTTTCTTGAAAAGATCGGGGTACTCTTCAGCCGGGAATTCTCCCAGGCCTTTCATTTTTTTTTCTTCACCCTCCTTCCCTACACAGATCAGAGAAAGTTTGGGGTAGCTCCCCACCTCTTTGCCAGCCAATAAAGTCAAGACAGCCAACATATTGAGCTGGCAAAAAAGATCGTACTCAAACCAAAGAGTGATTTCCTCCCAATTTTCAACTTTGAGATGATAGAATTCCTCATAGAGCTTAGGATAGTATTTCTCATGTGCTTTAGGAGAATAGTTTTGAAGAAAGGACTTCCTCAATTCCCAGAAATCCGGGTTATGAACATTGGTTAGCGTTGGTCCTTCACACATGATCTCCCGCCACACGATCGCCTCCCCTTGCAAGCCACTTTTTTCAAAGAGCCTGAGGGTCGAATCTCCATTCAGGATGTGCAAGCTTTTCATCTGAGTTCTTTTTCCATGATTACGTACTTTCGCCCGCCTCGCTCAAACATATCCTTTGTCTTTTTCAAACCAAATTTTTCGTAATAAGCGCTTCGCTCAATACGTGCATTGCAGAAAATGTTGTTTACAGGATATTTCTCGACTTCTTCCAGGAGAAAAACCAGCAGTTTGCTTCCGTATCCTTTGCCTTGCTCCTCTTCCAGGGTGGCAAATTTTCGAAATTGTGCGCTATCTCCATCAATGAATAAAGAAATAATTGAAATAAGTCTTTCTTGTTCAAAGAGGCCAAAGTGTAAGCCTTTCTCATCATGTTCGAGTTTCACATATTCAAGGCTTCGATCCGGCCACATGACTTTTTGCCTTATCGGCCAGCAATCTTCTGCATCGATCTTACGAATTTCCAATTTATTCAATCCAACTTATACATTTCCTTTTGCCAGATTATTTTGGGTGAGATAGGCATAACTCTCTTCAACTGCAGTCATCATGTCCGTAGCGCAATTGTCTAATTCCACGATCATCCACTTTGTATTTCCTTTGGCGGCCTTTACGATTTCGGGGAAATTTTGAGCCCCCTGCCCTACTGCAACCATAGGATCTGGTTCGTCTTTATCCATGGCTTCATTCCAAACGCCAGGCCCATCTTTGATATGGAGAAAGGCTGCTCTTTCCCCAAACTCTCCAACGATATTTGCTGGATTCTGCCCTGCCACTTTCGCCCAATAGGTGTCAATCTCAAAGAATATATCCTCATCCAGCAACTCTCTCAACTTTACAAAGGGCAGACTTCCATCTTCCATTGGTTCAAATTCCCACCAGTGATTGTGTAAGCCGAATTTCAAGCCATTTTCTTTACAAAAGGCATTGCCTTCATTGAATTGATCTGCCAATTCCCGGATTCCCTCCAAAGATTTGTATTTGGGTTCTTCTGGCCAGCCATGCCAGATCATGTACTGACAATCATAGGCTTCTGCCATTTCCAATATTCGTTTCCTCTCATCTCCTTCCGGCTTTTCAACATGCACAGAGCAAACCTTAAGACCTGCTGCCTTTATCATGTCTGCTCCCTGCGCAATAGAGATATGATCCGGGAAGAAGGCCGTTTCAACTGCCTGGTAGCCGATTTCTCCCAGTTTCATAATGCTTCCTTTTGCATCTTTTTCAATCAATTCTCTTATCGTCCATAATTGAATCGCAATGGGTGCAACTTCAACCATCATTTCTTTTTCTTCTTTTTGAGTGGAGGATTTTTCTGTTGAACAGGCAATTGTACTTCCTGCCAGAAAAAGGGAAGCAGAAGCTGCTGTTCCTTGCTGGATAAATTTTCTTCGATTGAGCTTAGCCATAAATAGATCCTTAAAAGGGATTTGATAAAAGAGCCGATTGACCGCAAAGTAGCTTCCAGCCATCTTCTCGTTGGATACAGGTACCGGATTCAATGATGTTTACAGGGGAATTATTACCAGCTGTATCCAACATTTGACCTCCGACTATCCCTGTGAAGTTTACAATTTTCGGGGATAAGACAAAGAGTTCCAGTTCTTCCCAATGAAAATCGACCTGTTCCATAGCCAGGTCATTTCGCAAAAGGATATTCTTTACGGAATCAAAATCCAGGGCTGACTGATATCCCGGGGGCACCCAAAAGAACTGATCGCTGGAATCCAGATAAGCAAATTCTGCTTTCAGTCCGCCTTGAGAGATAGCTTTGTGATATTCATGCAGCATTTCTTTCACCTCGGCTTTTATCTTCAGTCTGGCATCATCATCGAAGGATTCGTTCCGCTCCTGTTTACAAGCAAAAAGCAGCAAAACGAAAAGCGCATAGTAGCTAATATTTTTCATAACAGGGAATAAAAAACCCAGGCCGAATCGACCCGGGTGATTGTATGTATATGTCAAATCATCAAATCAGGATATCCAGCCTTCTGTCTGGGATTTCCGGGAAAACCAAACCAGGCCAAAACCAATCAAAATAATCGTCAAGGCAAATCCAATCCCTCCAGCTCCCGTTGATTCAATAGCATCCGTGAGGAAGAAATTGTAAAAAGTTTGTAGCAAAGCTGCTCCCAAGGAGACCATAAAAACGGGAGTAGCCCATGCCTTCTTTACCAAAAGGAAAAGAGATCCTAATACGCCAGTCCATACGGCAATGGCAAAGGCCGCAGTAACCCAGCTGGGTCTATTTTCGATGAGTAAGCGTTCGGCTTCCGGGAGGCTGGCAAGAACTTCGGGAGTCGCTCTCACCTGACCGAGATAGGCCATAGCTCCAAAAGAATTCCAGAGCAAAGCAAGGGCTGAAACGACCCAAAACCAGATGGGGATTTTCGTAGTGGTGGTGTCAGTCATGATATTTTACTTAGTATGTATTCTGTATGATAGTAATCAATACTAAATATAATAGTTTTTTACCAAAAAAGTTAACAACCTAAGGATTTTGTTAACTTTTTTGGCAAAAGTATTCTATGTTCAAGAACCCGAGAATACCAGAATACCAGAACACTCAAGTCTTATAAGACTTGAAATCCCAATCCCGAATTCTCAGTCAGGCGTTTCAAAAAGGCATCTCCCATAGATATAGAAGGAGTAATGACTCCATAAGATTCAGGCAATTGATCTTTCGCCAGACAAACAGCAGCTTCTCCCAGCATTTTGGAGGTAGAGCCATAGCCAGGATCACGATCTCCTGTTACTTTTCCTACTATGGTCTGGCCATCTTCTGTTTTCCCCATGATGCGAAAATTGAAGAAGCCATTTTCTCTCTGCTCTTTATTGGGTCCCTCTCCAGGTTTGGGGAGACGATTATCTACGATTTTTTTGAGGAAAGATCCGGGTTTAGCAGCTCCCATGATAACTAATGGAATCACAGAGCCAAAGCCTTTCATTCTGCCTCCAAATCCATCACCCGTTAAGGTAAACTCATCATAACGGAAATCTTTTCCGTAAGGATAATCAGCAAGTGCATGGCTCCTTCGGACTATTTTGGTATTGATAGCTGCCATGATAAAGGGGCTTTTCCAGCTTTTGAAATCTTCATCATATTTCACTGCTCTTAGATCCTTCCGATCAGGTCCACTCATTTCTCCCTGAGGATTCAATCCATAGGGATTGACCAGGACCTTGCCGATGCTGGGATCTTTTTGAGCTTCCTCCATTACATTGCTCAGGCTTGCATAGGTTCCTCCGCTCATCCCTCCAGACACAGCTTTCAATCCCATTTTTATCTGGCTACAATAGGCACCAAATTTCTTTTTGGCTTCCTGCTGCAAAAAATATACGCCCATATCCGAGGGTACAGAATCAAAGCCGCAACAATTGGTGATCTTCACTTTTGCAGCTTTTGCAGCCTCATAATGGGTGTCAATCATTTTCCGTATCCATTGAACTTCCCCGCTTAGGTCGCAATAATGAGTTCCACTGGCAATGCATGCTTCTACTGCCAGGTCTCCAAACTTTGCATAGGGACCTACAGTTGTACACAAGACCTTTGTTCGTGCTGTGAGGCTATAAACCGCCTCTTTATTCAGGCTATCTGCAACAATGATTGGGATTTCTTCATTCCCCAGCTCCTTTCGTATGTCTTTGAGTTTTTCTTCATTCCTTCCAGCTATGGCCCATTTCAGTTCTTTTCCCAGGCCGTATTTCTGGAGAAGGTATTCGGCTACCAGTTTTCCGGTGAAACCAGAGGCTCCTAATATGACAACTTCAAATTCTTTTGCTTGCATTGGTTCTAGTAGTAATTGTTAATATTTTCTATCAAAAGTTCAAGGATCAAGTTTAGAAATGTACTTAGGCTTGATATGCTAACTTGAACCTACATCTTCCCACGATCCACATCCTTGATAAATTTGATCACACCCTCCATATAGGTTTTCTGATCATCATATTGGGATAGATGGCTGCCATTCGGGCAATGGAGATAACGACCATTTTTCACAGCGCCAGCCATCCATTCCATTTGTTTGGGGTCCATAGTATCAAAGGCTCCACCGATGGTTAAAGTAGGCACGCTAATTTGAGGTAGATCTGCTTTTCTATCCCAGTCTTTGAGAGTAGCATTTCCTGTAATTCCAAATTCGCTGTAACCCTGCATATAGATATACACAACGGGATTTAAATGATCGAAAGTTCGATTGATGGCTTCAGGCCATTCATCCAGCGGCATTCGCAATACATGCTCGGTGTAGTGATGTTCGAAAAGAAGTTCTGCATATCGAGGGTTTGCGAAGTCTTCTTTTTCTTCTATCTCCAATATTTCAGCAAAAACTTTTGGGTCCATCTGAGGGCCTAATACTTCTTTCGCATAAGCATTGTACTCCGGGATACTGGCCACCATATTGGAAATAATCAGACCTTTGAGGTTTTCCTGGTATTTGAAGGCATATTCCATAGCCAGGATACCTCCCCAGGATTGCCCCATGATGTAGAAGTTATCTTTATTCATTCCCAGGGCTTTCCGAACCTGCTCTACTTCCTCTACAAAACGATCGATTTCCCACAAACTGCTATCCGTTGGTTGATCACTATAGAAAGAGCCCAATTGATCGTAATAGTAATATTCAATTCCTTCATTTGGGAAATAGCCATCTACACAGGTCCATAGCTCATGCGTAGCTCCAGGTCCACCATGAAGAAGGAGCACTTTCATTTTTGGATTATTACCCACCCTTTTGGTCCAAACCTTGAACTCCCCAACGGGAGTTTGAATGGGAATCATTTTTATCCCTCCGGTAAACTGATCCTCCATGCCGGTATAATCCAGATAGGAATCAACAGTCGAGGCCTTTTGTTTTTGCTCTGTACAGGATAAAAGAAACAGCAGGAATGCTGTAAGAATAGCCGTAGTAGATCTCATAGTCTTTCATTAGGGTTTATTCACGAGAAGCTGAGAAAATCAATTTGTTAAAATACTGCTTAAAAATGCAATTTCATCCCTTCATGAGATGCCTGAAAGCCCAATTTCTCATAAAACCGTTTGGCTTCCGGACGTTTTTTATCAGTGGTTAATTGTAAAACATGTGCCCTTTTTTCTCGTGCACGATCTATGGCCCATCGAAAGAGCATTTCTCCTATTCCTCCTCCCCGCATATCCTCACGGATACGAACGGCTTCGATTTGAGCCCTGACGCCACCCTGATAGGTGAGATAGGGAATAAAACTCAGTTGCAAGGTACCGATCACTTCCAATTCCGTATTTTCGACAACCATCAATTCCTGATTGGAATCGGAATCAATTGCCTCAAAAGCTTGATAATAAGTATCCGGTAAAGGATCGCGATAATCCTCTCTGAGTTTTCCCAGCTTATCATTGGCCAGCATTGCGACAATGTGTTTGACATCTTCCCTTTGGGCTTTTCTAAAATTGATGATCATAGTTTATAAATAAAAGTTCTCCTTTCCCTTCACCAAAGCTGTCAGCTCTACTTTATGTCCATCTGGATCTCGTGTATAGATAGAATGGAAATAATGGTGATCCTGTACCTCATACTCCAGCCCCAGTTTTTCATACCTTTTCTGAGCAGATGCAAAATTCTCATAGGGAATTTGAAAAGCAAAATGGTCTATTTTTACATTTCGAGAAGTTTGATCCAAAAGGGGTTCCTCCTCTTCGGCAGGAAATAAGGCTATTCCTGTTTTAGCGGCTAAAAGGAAAATGGGAAAAGGCTGCCATTCCGGGACTTCCTTTCTTTTCAAGCCTAAAACTTGCTCATACCAATTGGCTGATACTTCCAGGTCTTTTACCCGAATTGCCACATGGTCCAAAAAGCGTATATCTATTTCCGGGAGTTTCATTTTTTCAGAAAATCACGAATGGCATTATTGACCTCTGCTTCTGCCTCTACATTTACCATATGGCCAGCATTTGGCAACTCTATCAGGGATGAATTTGGAATGGAGTCATGCAGAATTTGTGCATTTTTCGCCATATAATCCAGGTCCTGCTTTCCTTCTATAATCAAGGTAGGACATTGAATATCTCTAAGTCGATTTAGAGGAGCCGGGTTGATGAGTTGAATAGGACGAGCAGAATTGGGGCTAGCCATATAATTTGCAAAAGTTTCTCTCAAATAATCCTGTTCTTCCTCAAAGCCTTTTACTCTTTCGTTTCTTTTACCTTTGAAGGTCATATCTACAATGGATTCAATGGCCTTCTCATTATTTCCTTCCTGAAGCGCCTGAACCATTTCCTTAAGCGGTTTCAGGTAAGTAGTATCCTGTTCTTGTACTCCACTGAGTCCTGGAGATAGTAAAATCAGTTTTTCGACTTTATTGGGATAGGCCAGGGTAAAATCGGTTGCCAAAATGCCCCCCAGGGACAATCCAGCGAGGCTAAACTTTTCTATTCCCAGTTCATTGCTTAGGCTAATGAGATCTTCTACATCCGGAGGGCCATTATCTTCGAAAGTGGATTCCCCATGTCCCCGAATATCATATCGGAGAATCTGGAATTCATTTTCCCATGCATCTATCTGTCGATCCCACATGCGGTAATCAACTCCCCCACCATGAATAAGCACCAGAGTTTTGCCTTTGCCACTCAGTTCATAGTTTATTGAATTGGGACCTAAAGTAGCAGCCCCTTGTATTCGCTCGGGAATACCTGGAGTACAGGCCGCAATCAAAAGACTAAAAATGAATAGGATAGTCAACTTTTTCATGAAAATCGAGACGCTTTTAAAATGGCATCATGAATTTGATACTCCTGACAAATATCTTTCATTTTCTGGTAAAATGCATTTCGATAATAAACAGGCATTTCTGGTCCATCAGAAAAATATTTTAAATACCTTTTTTCGAGCTTAGGAAAATGTTTGCGAATGGCTCGCATCATCAGGGTTTTGCTATCAGCTTTTCCCTCTCCATAGAGTGTAGTGCTTGCAGGAAGCACATAGCGGACTTTGCTTTCTTTGAAGGTGGAAAAGAGAAGGTCCAAATGTTCTGTTGTATCGGAAATAAAAGGTAGCAAAGGCATCAAACTGACTCCCGCCAGAAAGCCCTGGGACAGTACTTCTTGCAAAGCCTTTAATCTTTGGGAGCTGGGGGTAGCACCGGGTTCAAATATTTTTCCATATTCATCATTGAGGAAGGAGAAAGAAAAGCTGATGATACAGCCATTTCTGATATGAGCTTGCAGGCCTTCCGGTATATGTGCATCGCGATCTATTTTCTCCAATATATCCAGATCCCTCAAGATGAGATCCGACTTCGTGATCATGTGAACAGGAAAGCGATAGGCATGGATGAGTTCAAGAGCTTTGCGGCTAAGTTTATACTCTTTTTCAAGTTTCAGATAAGGGTCGGTAGCAGAGGAAAGTACGATGTACCCATATTGCCCCTTTTTTGCTCTGCTGGCCAATTGTTTTTCCAGGATTTCGATCGAATTTATTTTGACAGCCAGGCTTGTCTCCAGGTTTTCACCGTATTTGCTTCCTCGTATATAACAGTACAAACAGTTGAAGGCACAGCTGCTATAGGGATTGAAGGAATAATCACTCAAAAACCAGCTGTCGCGCTTCTTGCTCTTGTTGAGCACAGATTTAACCTCTATCTCTCTGGGCATAATAGGCGTTTCTTTCCAGTCCCATATTTACTTTTCTCCGAAACCAATTATCCACTTTTGCCTGATCTTCAATTTTTTCCTTATAAAGCTCAATGATTTCCGGATGAAATCTCGCACTTGTCTTCGCCGCCCAGCCAATGCCTCTTCTTACTTCCCGGTCTTGGTGAGCAGCGAGCGTAAGTAAAAATTGGAACAGCTTTTCTGCCCAATCTTTTTCCAGTCCTTTTTTAACTGCATAATGACTGCCTGCTCCTAAAGCGCGCAAGACCCAATGACTGGGATGAGTCGCTAGTTTATGTATCGCTTTCAGACTCCTTTCCGGGAAGTTAAGCAAAGCCACTCCAAATACCCTTTCGCCTATCAAATCACTCACATACCAGGCTCGACCGCTTGCTATATAGTATGCAGCTTTTTCCAGAGATTCCTGATAGTGCAATTCCAATCTTAATTGCAGCATTTTTCCCAGAACCACATTTCCCCCTTCCCGCGCCAAAGCTGAAATTCTATCACAAAAAGGGATTTGCACCTCATCTTCTATGGCTTCAAATAGCAATTCAGATGCATACTCCAATAACGGGAAGCGGACTTTAAGCTGTAAAAGCCTTTCATCCAATTCCTTTACCAATGAAGATAAACCTCCAGACTCATAGGCTAATAGGGAAGCTTCCACTTCTGCCCGGACTATGGGTTTTCTACTGATGACCTTCATGATTTGAAGTTAGTGAAAAGCTGCTTGTGATCAGCGATAATTTGCATCCATATCCTGGAGGCTTTCCCAAATGGCATCGACTGTCATTTGCAGACTAGTTTCGGAAAGATTTACACTTCGGTCGCTGGCTTGATGATAGTGTTCGAAAATGGGAGCCTGAGACATAATTTCGTAGAGAGTTTGATGAGAGACCTCAAATTCCAGGGCTCGATAGTAATGATATGCTACTTCCAGGTCCTTTTCGCAAATACAGGATATAGTAAAGGCATCTTCCATACCGGCGATATTGAAACTTTCGTGATCGGCAGTATTCATCACAATTCGATCGATCCGATGTGTAGGAATTCCCAACTTCTTCGCATTTTGTTCAAAGGTCCTCAATAATGGTGTCTGTTTCTCCTCTCTAACGGGCCAAATGGCAAACTGATCGCCACTTCCTACCATTTCCATATTCAAAAATCCTAACATGCCTTTGAGGCCTTTCTCTTCAATCCAGGCCATAGATCCCAGAAGGCCTTTTTCTTCTTCATCGAAAAAATAAATCTCACAACCCAGATTCTTGAGGGGATTCCTCTTTAATCGCTGTGCGAGTTCCAGGCAAACCACAATAGCAGAAGCATTGTCATTGGCTCCAGGCGTAAGAGGTACTGTATCATAATGCGAACCTATGCCGATGAAGGGATAGCTGCGAGATTTGATGAAAATATTTTTTCCTGTTTTGTAACTATGTATGGAGGGTTTGATTTGCTGAGACATGAGGTATTTTATGATCCAGTCATATCTTTCTCTGTCTTTGATTTTTTCTAATTGGGCGATTATGTCTATTAGTCTCACGATTATCTCCTTTATATTTTTGGGGAGTTTTGCCATTTTTTTACAAAAAAAATGGTACAAAAGCTGTCAAAATTATGTTTGAGTAGTAGAGGTAAAGGATCCCTGAATTATTCGATTTTAGCCTATGGCTCCATCCCGGCTTCTGTCCAAACTTTGAAAGCCTGTATGTGTACTCTGGCAGAAGAAAGTTTAGTTTAAAATACCTTGCATCTCACGCTGATATTCGGGACTGATCAGAAGATCGTTGTGGCCGTAGCCATCGATGATATGCAGCTCAACTTTTTTATCAAGGGCTGCCAGCTTTTCCCCATGCCTGGAAGGAATCAATTTGTCTTGCTTTCCATGAAAAATGGAAATGGGGCAATTGATTTGAGAGAGATAGCTATGGCTTTGAAGTTTGTATTTGATGAGGAAAGAGGGGATAAAGGGATATTTTTCCTGAATCAGTTCCTGCAAACCCTGATAGGGAGAGGTAAGCACAAGATACTTAGGATGATTGCGAGCAGCCAATTGGGTTGCTATGCCGGATCCGATAGAAGTACCTGAAAGGATGATTTGATCTTCGGCATAGCGCTCTTTCATCAGATCATAGGCTTTCTGGGCATCCTCCACAAATTGCTTCTCACTCTTGATTTCTCCTTCACTTTTTCCATAGCCTCTGTAATCCAGGTAAAAGACATCATAGCCCTGATCCAAATATAAATCAGCTCCTGTTCCCCAACTATTAAGTGCACCTGCATTTCCATGAAGGAAAAAAACCAGGCCTTTATCTTCTGGACTTTTGAATAAGAGTCCATTGATGCTTATTCCTTCTTCTACCGGAATAAAAAGCTCCTCAAAATCTGAATAATAGGTCCCATGGAAATCATAGTTCTTGGCCAGTTTTTCCGGAAAGAAAAGCAAGCGCTCCTGGAATACATACATAATTGCACATATTGCCAGATAGAGAAAGAGAATAAATACTAATACACCCACAAGGCCTTTCATAGGACTGTCTAAAAGCTTTTGATCATCCGCTATAAGATAGCTCAAAAAATAGACCTATTTGAAAGGGAAAGGTTGGAAAAGACGTGTTCTTGTGTTCAAGAAAATTCCCCATGAACACAAGAACACTAGAATACCTGCGCACCTCCTATTCCATCACAGAGGAATAAATCGCATTAAACAGCAATTTATACGTTGCTCTTGGCTGTCCGCGGAACTGAGGACGGAAACCAAATAGGATAACATTACCCTCACCATAAGCGACTTGAACCATGGCGGCTTTATTGCCGATATATCTTTTCTCTCCATTGGCCCATCCACTCATAAGGAGTTTATCCTTGGCGTATCGAGCTACGATATCGACCTCAGGTCGTGGAGCTTTGGCTACGGTGGTTTCATTCCCTCCTTCGCCTTTAGCGGGCTTCACATTGATACGGAAGGCACGGGAGCGATTGAAAGAAGCTGCTACTTCTTTCTGCATCCCCCAGGCCAGAGGATGCTCTGTATTGATAGTGGTTCGAATCAGAGAACCAGGAATGAAGAAGGAACGATCCGACACATTTCGAACGGGATTTGTCAGCGGAAGTCCCAATTGATCGATGGCAAAATCACTGGCAGCATCAAAGGTAATCAGGGTTCCACCGGCATCTACAAATTTCTTTAGATTGAGTGAACCTTCCAGTCCCATTCCTCCTGTGTATGCTTCAGGCATATAGCCTTCACGATGTCCATTTAGAATTCTAGCAGGACTTTGGTGAGGAATAAGGATGGCATCAAATTCACTAAGATCACGATTCTTCATGTCTGCATCATGCAGGGTATCCCAATCAAAGTGATATTCTGTCAAAAGCCAGCGTGTCCAGCCTTCATCCATATTGGATACCCAGGATTTATACAGACCAATTTTGGGTTTTTTCAGTTCCTGGCTTTTGACCTTGATTTTTCCGGTGAAGCCCTTAAAATCCAGGCCTAAGGATTCTGACAATCCTCGTACATCCGTATTCTTATCCTGGCAAATGAAATCTCCTGCTTTAAACTCTCCAGCACTTTCCACTACCCGAGAAACACTCCCGCCTGAAGCCAGAATTTGATTGACTGCCTCGAAGGATGCATTATTTTTTCCACTGATTCTATATCCTCTTCTTCCTTTTGTAAGAGAACCATTGGGCAATTCAGCACGTCCGCTGATTTCCTTGCTTTCCACTTCAAATTTCTCATCAATCTTATCTACTGTCACGCCCATCTGATATGGCAAGGTCCAACCTGCCAAATCATAAGGAGGTACAGGAGGGCCACCGGGATATTCTCTTTTATCCGGGTAATTTTGTTTTTCCATCAAATCCTCAAGAAAAGGGCGAAAAGCCTGGCCAGCAAAAGCGATGAAAGCACCTTTTTTATATGCTTTTTCTCCCACCATAAAATCCGATTCTGCCTGATGCACCTCTACTCCTCCCTGACGGAGTACATTCACCAGATTCACAGCTTCTCTATTGTCCCACTGCTGAGTAGGAATCACATAGGCATAAAATTCATCCAATACTACAGCATCTATCGCATCCCTGCCCATTTTGTACATATTGTAAAGCAGTTCTTCTTTGCGGTCGGCTGCATAGTCGAGTACCGCCATAGAGCCTGTCAGCATATAATCGACGGCTTGTCTGAAATGGGATTCTCCTGCCTCCCAGGGATAGGGATAAAATACTTTGGTTCCATTGGTGAGTACTCCTCCTCTACGCCCACCTATCATGGAAGGCACAGAATCCGGAGGATAGTAGCGAGGCGTAGGAGTCCTGTGACTGGTTTCAGTCAGGATACCAATCATATTATGAAAATAGGGTGCTGTACGTCCCCCACCATTCCACCACATACTATACTGAAACTGAGAAACCACTCCGGACATATTCTTCATGGCAAAGCGATTGGCCATAGCAGAGCCAATGAGATTAGTTCCTGTAGTAATACCCGGATGTATCCGAGGATTTACCGGATCAGAAAATGGAGGAACAAATATGCGCGTCCAACTGGGTCCCGTCTGATGCTGATTGTAGACAATTTGGGGATACCATTCATTGTAGAGCACCTCATTTACATGATAGGTCTCGGGCATATTATTCATGAACCAATCCCGGTTATTATCATGGCCTACATAGTGATGATAAAGCCAAGGAGGGCTGGTAGTTTCATAGGGAGAACCAAGATTCTTTCTGTACCAATCCACGATGATATCCAGGCCATCAGGATTCATCACAGGCATAAGGAGAAAAATAACCTCATCACGAATTTTTTTCATTTCATCTGACTCCTCCGTAGCGACCTTCCAGGCCAATTCTGAGGTCATTTGGGCATGGGCAGCCTCACTAGCATGCATCCCTCCATCGATCCAAATAATGGCCTTACTTTCCTTGGAATATTGGACAGCGGTTTCCTGATCGATCCTTGCGCGAGCAATGCCGGCATTCATTCTTTTGTACTCATCCAGTTTTGCCAGATTTTCCTTGCTGGAAATAAAGAGCAGCAGCATGGGTTTCCCCAAAACACTTTTACCAATCTCAATCTTTTTGATCCGATCTGAGCTTGCTTCAAGCTTATCGTAGTATTCCAGCATTTGACTGTAATCCGCCAATTTATAATCAGCCCCCATTTGAAATCCATAATGATCCTCGGGACTAGGTACCTGAGCTTGCAGGCGAATGCAGAAACAAATACTGACTAATAGTAGTAGTTTAATAGTTTTCATTTCAAGTGATGTTAATAAGGGTATAGAGCTGGGCAATAGTTTTGTTCTAGAAGGCTAGATCAACTTCTATATCGGTGTTTTCGATAATTTGGGGTGTACATCATTGATACCAACGACAGCAGCAGAACCGTACCACTCTTTGAGTTCCATAACCAGACTCCCAGCCTGAATAGCGGGATCAGATTCGGTTAAAGCCTTTGCTTCTTCAATGCTTGGGACATCAAAAATGTAGATCCCTCGCAGATCATCATTGCCAAAAAATGGTCCTGCCAGTACGAGTTTACCAGCCTCTGCCATTTTACCAATGTTAGCCATATGGGCGGCTTGTAATTCGGCTGCTTTTAGAGAATCCAGGTCGCGATTGGGACCTCTTTTCAAAAAGGCCATGACATATTTCTTCATTCCATATTCATCCGCACCATATTTTTCTGCTAATGCCTGATCAAAGCCTTCTGTAGAGGTAGTGGCTTTTGTTTTTTCAGTCATTTTTTCTTTAGGCGCAGGAGACTGGCAGGAGGTAAAACTTAGGATAGAACTGATAAGAATGAATACAAGAAGGTTTGAAATCTGAGGTAAATAATTCTTTAGTAGCATGGTATTTTTTCAAATGGTTTCAGAAAGATAATCACTCTCTCCCGATCTTTCGAGGCCAAATTCATTTTATGCAGATACCAAGCCTGATTTGGCAGAAAAGCAGGGCTTATCCAGCAGAAAGTGAAAGGATTCCTTTCTCATTTACCTGAACCAGACCTTTATCCATGAGGTACCTTAGTACTTTTTCTCTTTGAGCTGGGGAGCCCTCTTTAACTTCCAATAAGAGGTCGCGATAACTAGTATGCTCGGCCTTCAAACGATCCATAATCGCTTGCTGAATGGCCTGATACTCTTTATCATTGACCTTTGTTTTATTCCGACCTATGCAGACATCACATTTTCCGCAAGGCTGATGATCCTTTTCCCCAAAATACTGCTGAATAAAAAGACTCCTGCATAATTCTGTCTGCTGTACATAGGTCTTCATTTCTTTCAGTCGCCGAGCATTTTGTTTCTGGAGAAAGGTGTATTTATCCCAATTGAGTTCCTGTTTGGAAAGATTGTGTCGGGGACTCAAAAAGCGGATGATGGGTTTGTCTGTAGCAGGCGTGTAGATCAAAATACGATGCTGCATCAGACGCATAAGCAGGTGATGCAAATCTAAAGGGGGCAAATCCAGTTGCCGGCCCCAATTATCCAGGAGAAATCGAACTTCTCGGCTATAGGTTTCTCCTCCAAGCATACGCAACATAAATTCGATTACCGGAGCGATGCTGGGATGCTGTTTTTTGTAAATGATGACATCTTCCGGTTGGGCCAGAAAATGAACATAGGAAAAATCATCGCTATCCTCATTCAAATGAAGTATGCCTTCATTATGCAGCACTTTGAGAGAATTATAAAGCGAAAGGGCAGGCTGCTCCGTATGCTTTGACAGTTCTCGCATATCGAATTCCTGGCTCTGATCTGACAAGCCCTCTCTGGAAATGCGGAAATAGTTGCATAGCAGTGCATAATGAGATTTCAATTCTTTCCAATCGGGATATTTATTGTCAGACCAACGCTGTATTTCCCCTAAATCCGGTGCATTATTGAAAACAATTGCCAGGGCAGTCTTTCCATCTCTTCCTCCCCTACCCGCTTCCTGATAATAACTTTCCAAATCGAAGGGCAAATTGTAATGAACTACAAATCGAACATCTGCTTTGTCAATCCCCATCCCAAAGGCATTGGTAGCAACCATGATACGAACTCTATCTTCCAGCCAGGCATTCTGCACCTCATTTCTTTCCGAGTTTTTCATCCCCCCATGATAGGCCATAGCCGTAATCCCTTCTTTTTGAAGCATGAGTGCCAAAGCTTCTGTTAATTTTCGGGTCCGGGCATAGATGATCCCTGTTCCCTGAGTTCGCTGAGCGATACTTAGGATTCTTTTAGCTACATTTTCTTCCTCAAATACAAAATAACGGAGGTTTTCTCTTTTAAAACTTTGGGCGAAAATGGAAGGCTTTTTCATTTCCAGCTTCTCCAGGATATCTTTTTTCACTTCCGGAGGTGCAGAAGCTGTGAGCGCTATAGTCGGAACCTTTGGCAGAATCTCCCGGATGCTGGCAATTTTCAGATAGGCAGGTCGAAAATCATAGCCCCATTGACTGATACAATGGGCTTCATCTACTACCAGAAGTTTTACCGGCATTTGGGGCAAACGAGCTCGGAACATATCACTCTGAATGCGTTCGGGTGCCAGGTATAGAAATTTATAGGTTCCATCCATAGCCCCCTGCAGTTTCTGGTCTATTTGATTATAGCCCAAACTACTATTGATATAGGTGGCTGCAATTCCTCTTTTGTTCAGATTTTCAACCTGATCCTTCATCAGCGCAATCAAGGGCGAAATCACAATGGTAAGTCCGTCCTGCATCATAGCTGGTACCTGAAAACAAATAGATTTTCCGCCACCTGTAGGAAGCAATGCCAGGCTATCTTTTCCGGCAAGCACCTCATGTATTATCTCCTCTTGCAAGGGGCGGAATTTTTCAAAGCCCCAGTAGCGATTCAGGATTTCAAGTGCACTTGTCATAAAAAAAGATACAGATCGTTTGCTTAAAAGACAGGGATGTCGATTGTTCCTGTCTGAGCGAAATTAAATAACTATTTTTGTGCATGAAAAAGATTCTGCGAATCCCTTACTTATATATCATTCCCTTTTTCCTTCTGAGCGGCTTTGTTCATCCTTTTTATGTAAGTGTAAGTCAAATCGGTTATAATTCAGAAAGTAAGAGTCTTGAGATCGCTTGCAAGATTTTTGTCGATGATCTGGAAACTGCACTTGAAGCTGCCGGAGCAAAAGATTTATACATCGGCCTGGAAAATGAAAAAGCAGGAGCCGATGATATAATAGACAATTACCTGAGAAAGCATATTGACATTCGTATAAATGGAGAAAAAGTTGAAGGAAGCTTTTTAGGAAAGGAAGTAGTAGATGATGTCATTTGGTCCTATATCGAATATCAAGATGTAGCTTTCCCCAGCGAATTTTCTATTGATAACACCTTGTTGATCGATGAATTAGAAGGTCAGCAAAATATTGTTCACGTAAAGGTAGCGGGCAAAGAAAAAAGTCTTCGATTGTTTAAAGGGAGGAGCAAGGATGTACTCAACTTCTAGTCTTTAATCAGACCTTCATCCCTCAATATCCAGTAAGCAGAATTTGCAACGGCAGCCCCATTTTGCATGAGACTAGGGAGAGAAACCAGTTTTTTGAACTTCTTCCCCTCTTCTTCAAAGAGGATTTCCATACTTGCACGTGCTTTCCCCTCCACCGCCTGTTGAAAGTTCACTTCTACAATATCTCTCCTTATGATCATAGGAGTCAGGGATACCTGTCGATTGGTCCAAAGCCCAAATAAGGCTACCATTGAAGCTCCAAAAAAGAAGAATGCAAGAAAGTAATTGACGATCCAGAGGGAAATAAACAGGGCCAGCAAAAAGACAAAAAAGAGTAAGGCATAGAGGATCGATACTCTTTTAAAGCCTTTTTTATATAACCAATTGGAAAGGCGAGCACTCAAGCCCTCTCCATGGAATTCGATGCGATCCGTGAAAATCTGGCAAATGCCATTTCGAGTGGGAAAGGATTTTGATCCGGATCTCATGAGGATAACGTTATTAACGTTGATGGTGTTTGGCTGTTAGTGTTTTAGGGTGTAAGCGGGGGTAGATGAAATACCCTAATACTCAAAGACGCTAACACACAAACACTTCTTTCTATCTCTTAACCAACTTCATATAAGCTTCCGCCAATTCTTTCTCCCGAAAAATTTTGCGCTTGATGCTCCATTTTTCCTGGGCGAACTCTAAGCCCCATAGGCTAGCGGGAAATTCTTCTCCCAAGCCATAATCCCATGCAGATTCAAGATAGAGTTTGTCTGCATCCAGCTTTTCAAACTCTCCTATATATTCCTGCCCATCTATTTCCAGGGGTTCTTCCTGAAGTTTGGTTTCTCTTAGTTTCGAATTTTCATAAGAACTGGCCCAATACAGGTCCGTCCATATAATATAACTATGACGAGCTGCATTGAGCAGACCTCCTTTTTGAACATCAAAGGTATCTTCTTCGAGATTTTTACCGTCCTTGTCCTGGATCACGATCTTGTGTGCTCCTTTTTCCAGTTCCAGCAATTTCATGCTGCGTGGAGGCATATCGTGTCTGAGTTCGTCTATGGTTACAAAGAGGAATTCATCCCCCGCATTATCCAATTCCACATTCCCCTTCTCGCATGATGCGAACAGGAGCAGACAAAGAATCAAGCTAAAGTTGAGTAGGTATTTCATATTTTCTCAAATCCAGGATCACTTACCCTCTTTACGGCATTCCGTTGAATTGGATTTAACACGGATAAAATTACGTATAAATAATTTATTTTTGAAAGTATTTGGGAAGTGGAAAAACTACGATTTGCTTAATGAGACCACATTTGGTAGTAAAAGCTGCCTCTTTTCTTTCAATTTTTATACCGATGTGTTTTTCTTAGCAAGATTTTTTCTTAATTTTGCAGACCGAAATAAAAAGAAAATGGCAAAGAGTAAAGCAAATAGACATCAAGTAATCCTGGAGTGTACAGAGCACAAAGACTCAGGAAAACCAGGGACTTCACGCTACATCACTACCAAAAACCGGAAAAATACAACCGGAAGATTGGAGTTGAAGAAGTACAATCCGATTCTGAAAAAGTACACCATCCACAAAGAGATTAAATAGTTTAACCCCTTTTTGGGAAATAAAGATATAATACCATGGCAAAGAAAGTAGTAGCTGGATACCGCGACAGATCAAAAAGTAAAGGATTCACCAAAGTAATCCGTGCGGTAAAAAATCCTGAAACCGGAGCCTATACCTACAAAGAGGATATTGTTCCCAGTGATATGGTAAAAGACTTTCTGAAAGACCAGAAATAGTCTTTACACAAGAAATTATAGATCCGGCTTTTCTGTAAAGAGAAGCCGGATATTTTTTTATCTTTTTCCCATACGCATCTGCCCCTAAATTTCGTTCTTTCATTCGTAAGCTGTGTAAAGCAGACGATTTGCCGTTCAAACCTGATTAGTGTGAGTAAATATATTCCAGCCGGATTCTACCTGATTCCCTTCATTTTCTTTTTTTCCTTTCTACCCACTCAGTTGTGGGCAACTTCTTTCCCCGTCAGTTCGAATGCTGATTCTGGAGGGGGAAGTCTGAGAGAAGCGGTTTCTATTGCCCAAAGCGGGGACACGATAAATTTTTCCATCGTCGGAGAAATTGTTCTGGATTCTCAGCTTTTTATCACAAAAAATCTATGGATTCTGGGTCCAGGAGCTGATCAATTAGCCATAACTACCCAGGATTCCACTCGCTTATTTAATATTGGAAAGGCTGATACTGTTTCCATTGAAGGCCTTCGATTCTACAATGGAAATGCGACGGGCTATGATCCCCCTTATGGAGGAGCAATTAGCAATAGTGGAGTATTGAGGGTGAAAAACTGCCTCTTTCATGAAAATATAGCGACCTCAGGAGGAGCCATAGACAATGCAGCTTTTGGGCTGCAAGGGGTAAAACTTTATGTAGAGAACTGTAGTTTCTACCGAAACCTGGCCATACAACCCATACCGGGCTTTATTGAATTTGGAGGGGCTATTTATGCAGATGCCAGGGGAAGTGGAGAAACCCGTGTAGAAATTAGCAATAGTACCTTTGCTGAAAACAAAGCGAAGATATCTGGAGGGGCTATTTATCTGGTCAATGATGCGGGAGGGCAAGCCAGCATTCTCATCGAAAACAGCACCATAGCCTTTAATGAAGTGGAAGGTCGATGCGGAGGCCTTGATATTTCTCAGGCGGGAGCAGCGGAATTGAAAAACAGCTTGCTAGCTGATAATATCGGGAGAATCGATATTCCCAATATCTTTGGAGCGCTGCGTAGTCAAGGCAATAATCTCATAGATGATACGACCAATAGCCTGGTGCTAGTAAGTAGTCCGGGCACGGATTTATTTAATGTTGATGCAGAGCTAGGGCCCTTTGGATTAAATGGCGGAATATTTCCTACCGTAAGTCTGCGATGTACTAGCCCTGCCATAGATGCGGGCGATGATACAGCAGCACCCCTTACTGACAGTAGAGGGCAAACAAGGATTTCTACTTCTGATATCGGTTCCTTTGAAAGAAATGCAAGCCTGGATCTTCAGATCAGCAATCTTCAGGACAATGGCTATGGTTCGCTCAGGCAAGCCCTGGACTTAGCTTGTACCGGGGATACCCTTAGACTTGGCAATGTAAATGGCGTAATCAGACTGGCTTCTACCCTTGAAATCAGTCAGAATCAAGTGATTTATGGAAATCCCCAAAACCCTGTTTTTCTAAATGGTGGAGACAGTTTGCGAATTTTGTATATAAATCCCGGCATAGAAGTTCAGTTGAAAGATCTGAATTTTGAAAAAGGCAATCCCTCTAGTTTTGGAGGAGGAGCTATTATGAATAAAGGCAAGCTAAGGGTTGAAAATTCAGCTTTTCGCTGGAACAAAGCCTCAGGCGCAGGCGCCATCGCCAATTATGGAGACTTGGGGCCGGCAGAAATGGATATCATCAATTGTAGCTTTGCGGAAAATGAAGCAGAATTTCTGGATGGAGGCGCGATAGACAATCGAGCCTTCGACAATGGAGCTACAGCAAATATTCTCCATTGCAGCTTTGCGCTCAATCGAGCCGGCAACCGTGGGGGAGCCCTCTACAATGCCTCAGGAGCAGACTTCATGCTGACCAATAGTATAGTAAGCAATAATCAGGCGGTCGAAGGAGATGATGTTTTTGGAGATTTCTTTAATGAAGGAATCAATATCGTTCAGAATGAGGATAGCGCCAATTGGTTAAATCTCATCAATAGCGTTACCATCCTCGCTGTAGATCCCCTACTCGATCCATTCGAATACTATGGAGGTTCCTCTTATAGTTTCCGACTCCAAAGTGGCAGTCCTGCCATAGATGCAGGAGATAATAGCTTTGCCCCACAAACAGATCAACGAGGACAAGTCCGTATTTTCAATGGAAGCGTTGATTTGGGAGCTTATGAATACGATCCTGCTACCGGAATCCCACATGACATTTCAGCTTCGCTCTTACTCTTTCCCCAACCAAACAAAGGTTACTTTACGTTAAGCTGGAAAGAGGGAGCCAATCAGGAATTTCTGTACGAACTAAGAGACCTACAAGGAAGAATCATTTCTCTCAAAAGGCTGAAACTGGATGCAAAGGGGGAAGTATTTGTGGATGAAAGCAGCCTTAGTCCCGCTTACTATGTACTTAGACTAAGGAGTAAAGATGCTACGGCAGCTATTCCCCTGCAGATCCTACGCTAAAAGGCAATTCCTTACCTTCAATTTCGTTCATTACAAAAATAGTCTGTGAATTACTTTAATCGTTTCAACTCAAAGCTCCTTTCGTTCTTTTCTGTCCTTACGTTGGCTAGCCTGGCTGCTTGTCAACTGGATCCGCTGGCGGATCTGAACTGGGATACAGATCTGATCCTTCCATTGGCCAAAACAGAAATAACACTGGATCAGGTACTTCAGGATAGCAATATCGTGGAGAATGATGAAAACCTTTGGAGCCTTGCTTTCCGCGAGAAGTTATCAGAAGCCAATCTTCAGGAACTGGTGGATTTTCCCGATCTGGAAGCCGAGTTTGGATTCAAGCTCGACGAACTGGAACTGAGTTCTGATACTATCACACAGACCATCACCCTGGCTGAACTTGCCAGAGGACTTGTAGCTCAAGGCAATATCATTGGACAAATCATCCTGGCAGCTCATGGACAGACCATTCCCAGTCTTCCTGCGAATAATGGCTTGAGTTCCGGAGTGATCCCCATAGATGCCTCAGACTTCTTTCAATTTGCTCGAGTAGCCGAAGGAGAGTTGCTCTTAAAAATGGAAAATCAGCTTCCCCTTGACATTCAAAATGTACGCCTGGAAGTACGAAATAAAAGTCTGCCCGGACCGCCTATCGTATCAGATACATTTGCAGTAATTCCTGCCAGGACGAGTGTTACAGAAAGCTATGATCTCTCAGGCAAAGAAGTCGAGAGTCAACTAGAGGGAGAGCTTATAAATGTGGATATCGCCGCAGGCACCAATGTTCCCATTGACACCAATGATTTCATCCGATTAACCCTGGTAGTACAAAACCTGAAAGCAGAAACAGCTACCGCGGTCTTTCCCCAGCAAACTTTACTGGATACTATTCGAGAAACCATTTATCGATTTGATGAGGAATTTGCCGATATCCGAATCAGTAAAGTGAAAGTAAAATCCGGTAAGATTAAAGCCGATGCGATTAGCACGGTAGAAGATACCGTGAGTTTTGCCTATGCTTTGGAATCAGCTTTCAATGAGCTGGGAGAAAAACCCAGCCTTCAAATCAAGATTCCTCCAGCCACCCCGACTACTCCTTCTACCCTGATTGTAGAGCAGCCTTTGGAGGGATTTACCATCGATCTGACTTCCAATGGAACCACCTATAATACCATTCTTGAAGGCATTCAAATAAATCTGGTCGAATCAGGCACCCTGGTTACCCTTGATCAACAGGACAGTGTATTTGTCCTATTTACCCTGACCGATCTCGAACCGGTATATGTGGAAGGCTATCTGGGTAATAGAAAAGTGAGTTTTCAGGGAGAGAATGAGCTTAATGTCTTTAAGGATATTGAATTTGAAAATATTCGATTTGAAGAACCTGAGATTTCCCTGATCATCGAAAACTCTATGGGCGTTAATACTGATCTCACCATCAACAAATTGGAAGGGATCAATAGCGAAAGAGGGACAAGCACCGAATTGAGAAATGATGAATTACTCGCAGGCCCACTTCCGATCAATCGTCCTCAGTTGCCCGATACCAATGGAGTTGCCAGTACCCAATTGGATTTTACGATTGAAAACAGCAATGTCCGAAATTTCAGCAATATCCTCCTGGACAAACTCATCTACGATATAGATGTACAGGTAAATCGACAAGGATTTCAGAATACATTTTTAGACTTCGGAACTGATAATAGCAAGATCGAATCCTTTGTGGAAGTTTCAGTCCCCTTCCATGCTTCGGTTGAAGGCCTGGTTTTTTCGGATGAAGTTGAGCTAAATCCTGAGACCCTTGATCTTGAACAAATTTCGCAAGGCATCCTTCGCATCGTCATCGAGAACCGATTTCCAATGGAGGCAATAGCCAGCATTAGTTTGTTGGATAAAGGAGAAAATGTCCTCACAGTATTGGCGCAGGAAGAAGTTATCGAAGCCGGAAGAATAAATGAGGTAGGTTATGTAGAAGAAACCCTGGCCGGCAATACCCTCATTGAAAAAGAATATACAGCTCAGGAACTCACAGATATCCTGGGCGCTGCAGAGAAATTGAAAATAAACTTTCGACTGGATACCGATCCTATAAACCAGTCTGTGAAAATCTTTGCTGACTATAGCCTGAATGTGAGCCTGGTCGGTCAGTTTAAAAGTAATATTCCCTAGAACCACATGAATAAGTCTATATATTTTTTCCTCCTTTGCTGCTTCCTCCTCCTCCATTTCCAATTGGAAGCACAAACAGGGGTTCAACTTAGCAACAGCCCCAAGATCAGTTTGGGTCAATGGCAGCAACCGGCCTTCCTGGCTACAGATGACTTCAAGCATCTGAGCATTGGTCTGGGGGGAGCATATGACCTGGCGTCCTCCAGTTTGAGTTTAGGAAATTGGCCGCTGAATGATGATTTCCTCGATGAAGGGGAAAAGGCTGATATTCTGGATGATTTGGGTGATGACAATCGTTTCAACATCTTGGCCCAGGGAGATCTTTTGGTGAATTTCCGAATCAAGAAAAAGCCGTATAGTATGGGCTTTCGTCAAAGAAGTCTGGCCTATGCCGGTTTTGGTGGAAAAGACATTATGGGCCTGATACTTTTGGGGAATGCAGCCTATACGGGTCAGAGAATAAGCAGCGAAGATGTTCTCTTGAGCATTCAATCCTATTCTGAGCTTTCTTTTGGAACTGCCAGCAAGCAAGGAAATTGGTCATACGGAGGAAGAATAAAATTACTGCTGGGGAATAACTATCAATCCCTGGACCTGCGGGAGTTTTCTCTTTTTACCGAGGAATTGGGAACAGCTATAGAAGTTCAGGCGAATTTTGACCTGGACCGTAAGGCTGGAGAGGGAGCAGCAGGATTTGGGGCAGGAGTAGACCTTGGCGCCAGTTATCAGATCAATGAGAAGCTCATGGCTCAGGCTTCATTGATTGATTTTGGTTTTATATCCTGGTCTGTGGAAAAGAATCAGAATATCGTAAATACTACCTATGAAGGATTGTTGATAGAAGACATTGGAAATCTCGACTTTTCCGGGGAAAACAGCATCTTTAGTTCGGACAGTCTGGAGCGATTATTCTTCCCGGATACCGTGGAGGTCAATAGTAGTAATTATCTTCCCGGCTTTGCTCAAATAGGCCTTAATTATCAGCTATCCAACCGTAGCAGCCTGGGGGTTTTGTTTCGATATGGTTTCTTCCAAAACTCGCCCATGAGCAATCGTTTACAGTTCCACACCATATTTCAACACAATATCAATAAGTGGTTAAAAGGTGGCATACATGCTTCATTTGGAGGATTTGAGGGGATCGATGCGGGGCTGATGTTGGCAGGAAATATAGGCCTGAATAAAGAGCAGGATTTACAGCTTTTTTTACAATCCGATAAACTTTTAGGACTCCTTCTTCCCGATAGTGGAAGAGGTCAGGGATTACAAGCGGGAATCATCTTCCGCTATTAATTACTGATAATTAGGAGATTATATACGAAGCGATCTTGCTTCTTTTTGTGCTTTTCCTTATTTTGAATAAAGGCACCTAAAAAAGCACCCAAATATCCGCTTCTGTTTAATGCCTAAAAGGACTCCTAGTATGACGCGTAGAAGTAAGAAGAATCCATTGATCGCTTACCTATCCGGTGAAGCATCTACTCTCCAAAAACAACAAGTTGAAAGCTGGCTGAAAAGCGAGGAATCCAATCAGGAATTGTACGATAGTTTGTCGCGCGCCTGGACCAATGGAGATCAGGAAAAGGTCAAGGAACTTCTTCCCCAAAACGCTCCCTGGGAATCCAGACTAGAGGAAGTTGAGGAATATGTTCCTCATGACTTTGCCCCTAACCCCTTTCCAAAAGGATATGTGATGTTTGGCATACGGGTAGCTGCTACACTTCTCTTTTTGACTTGTATCTATTTCCTCTTTGAATCTAAATTCGATTCTGTTTGGGAAAGAGCTAATCCTGAATTGTTGATGGCTCAAAGTCCCATGGATCAAGACCTTCAACTTGAACTGCCTAAAGCCGGCCAGGTATTCCTGCGTGCAAATAGTGAACTCAGCTATCCTGCTCATTTCGGAGGCTTCAATCGTAAAATCGAATTGAAAGGAGAAGCAGATTTTGATATTAAAGCCAATGAGCAAGGGCATCCCCTCTTTATCAAAGTATCCGAGTCTATTTTAGAAGTAGAATCGGGAAGATTTAGAGTGAGTCAAACCGGCAGTCCTAGCATTGTTGAGGTTTTGGTGGAAAGTGGTTCCATCAACTTTAAATCAGGAGAAGATTCTACTCCTCTTTACCTTGAAGCCGGACACCGGGTAATCTATGCCTATGAGGACAATAGTATCTATACAGAGAAATTATATACAGATATATCTCTCTTAGAATAAGTCCGAAATCGATTTAGAACGAAAGTGCTTATAATATAAAAAAGCCCTCGCCATTGGTGAGGGTTTTTTGGTAGGTGTTCTGGTGTTTTAGATAGAACACATATAGCTCTCCAATGGATACCTTTTAGATTAAATCTTTTAAGACAATAGCTTTCTCCTCACCAAAATCAGCTGCCTGAAATAGTTTTACCAGTTCACAAGCTAGCAGCTCCGGAGAGTAATGCGTTTGACGAGCCGAGTTACCGCCACGATTCGATTCCTGCTGCTCGGCATTTAGCAGAATGGAACTATATTTCACGGGAAATTTTTGACCAATTTGGCTAAGCGCTAGTTCTCGAATCAGGCCAGGAAGTTGATCATGATGCTTTCCTCCAACAGCAGAACCCGGTTTCGCAGACTGATCTTCCTGCCTTCCACAGATGAGGATTCGTTTTTCCTTATCCATAGGCTGCACCATCCTTTGATAGGAATTACAATAATCTGATAAGAGAGAGGATTTTATGCCCGATTTATCTTTTTCGGTCATGACAATCAGGCTTACTTCCTTCCAATCTTCTTCTTCCATTTTATCCAAGACCTTCTCTATCCAGGCCTGTGTCTTAACCGCATCCTTTGTATCCATCTGCTCGAAATTCAATGCGAGCTGACGCATACGCGCAAACTTCCTTAAGTCCATATTTTCATCAGGAGAAGCAAAAAACAACTCATTACTGGTCGAGAGGAGCTGTTCGGCCATAGAGGTCGAAAGGGAGCCGGATACTCCAAGGAGAATGTAGAAACGCATAGTAATAGGGTCGGTTTCAACTAATGATCGAAAATATTCAGCAAAAAGACAAAGCCTTGCCCTATTTTCTTGCTATTCTCTTTCGAAGCTCAAGCGTTGTCCACGAATACTATCGTCAAACTTTCCTTCTGCATATACTTCCTCGGCATTTACAAAGGTTCTTACCACCCGGGATTTAAATTGGGTTCCTTCAAGCGGAGACCAACCACACTTATACAGGACATTCTTGCGATTGACGATCCAGGGATTGTTTCGATCCACCAACACCAAATCCGCAAAATAGCCTTCTCGAATATATCCTCGCTTTTCCAACTGGAAACATTCAGCAGGTGCATGGCACATTTTCTCAATGGCTTTCTCCATACTCAGGACACCTTGCTCTACCATTTCTAATACTGTAACCAGGGCATGTTGTACCAAAGGTGCTCCCGATGGAGCTTTCAGGTAGTTATTGTCCTTTTCCTCAAGGGTGTGGGGCGCATGGTCTGTAGCTATGATATCCAGGCGATCGTCAAGGAGAGCAGCTCGTAAGGCCTCACGATCACTTTCTTTCTTAACAGCTGGGTTCCATTTGATGAACATTCCCTTTTCCTTGTAAAATTCCTCTGTAAACCACAGGTGGTGGATACAAACCTCAGCAGTAATTTGCTTGGCACTTAGAGGAATATCATTGCGGAAGAGTTCCAGTTCCTTCTCCGTAGAAATATGAAGAATATGTAGGCGCGTATCATGCTTTTGAGCCAGTTCAACCGCAAGTTTGGAAGATTGATAACAGGCCTCCACACTGCGGATGTAAGGATGCTCAGCCACCGGGATATCTTCGCCAAACTGTTCTTTGTACAGTTTTAGATTTCTCCGAATGATTTCCTCCTTTTCACAATGCGTGGCTACGAGTATCGGAGCACTCTTGAAAATATTCTCCAGGACTTCGGCATCATCAACCAGCATATTCCCCGTCGAGGAACCCATAAATACCTTGATTCCACATACAGTCGAGGGATCGGTTTTGAGCACTTCATCCAAATTGTCATTGGATGCTCCCATGAAGAAAGAGTAGTTCGCAGCGGAAACTTCTGCTGCCCGTTGATACTTTTGCTCCAGTAGTTCCTGTGTCAGGGTCTGGGGCTTGGTATTGGGCATTTCCATAAAACTCGTAATCCCGCCAGCAACAGCCGCTCTGGATTCCGTTTGTAAATCAGCTTTATGGGTTAGGCCTGGTTCCCGAAAATGTACCTGATCATCGATTACACCGGGGATCAAATAGAGCCCCTTTGCATCAATTTTTCTATCGGCAACCTTCTTGATATCTTTTGCTATCGTATGTATCAGGCCATTTTCACAGTAGATATCTGACTCGCTAATCTTTCCTTCATTTACGATCAGCGCATTTTTGATCAATAAACTTGTCATTACTTCAACTTATCTCATCATATTTCACTAAGAATATATAAATTCGTCCTCATGTTAATTCCTAGTGAATTCCATGTGAAGATGTCCTCGATTAGGGATGATCATGGTGTTTGCGGGTAATTGATTATCCTTAGGGATAACATCTTCTTAAAACAGAGCTACATACTACAAATATTATTGTGAAAGAGCCACAACATATTGCGATAGCTGGGAATATAGGTGTAGGAAAAACCACATTAGTGCAGAAACTTGCACAACATTATTCCTGGAAACCTCACCTGGAAGCTGTGGATGATAATCCTTACCTCAGCGACTTTTACCAGGACATGGCCAAATGGTCTTTTCCGCTACAAATCTTTTTTCTCAACAGCCGATTCAATCAGGTAGTCGAAATTCAAAATAGTCCGATCAGTATTATACAGGATCGGACCATTTATGAGGACGCTTTTATTTTTGCCAAGAACCTCAATGAATCCGGCTTGCTGGAAACCCGGGATTACCAAACCTATCTTGCACTCTTCAAATCGATGAGTAATATGATCAAGGCTCCGGACCTCCTCATCTATTTGCGAGCGGGAGTCCCTACCCTGGTTGATCAAATTGCAAAAAGGGGAAGAGATTATGAGATCTCCATTAGTATCAAATATTTGGAAAACCTCAATAGAAATTATGAGGAGTGGATAGGTGCATATAGAGAAGGACCACTATTGATCCTCGAAACTGATGAGTTGGACTACGTCAACCACACAGAAGATTTTGATTTCGTCGTGCAAAAGATCGAAGAAGAGCTAATTGTCAAAAGTTAGCCTAGTTTCCACCAGCACTTACTTCTTTGGGTTTGCTTTCTTCTTCTTCCTCCTCGGGCTCAGGCCTGGGGGGAATGATAGGCAATAGGATATGCGAAGGCATTTCGGCTGATCGGTGAATGCTCAGACTTGTCTCTGGACAATGCTCCCACTTTCCTTCCGGACACAGTCCGGGATTGGGCTCAAAATTTCCCCTATCAGCTCCTGCGATGGAAATACGAACCTTGCTGCCTTTTTTAAATAACCAGGCAGTAGGAGTTAAATCCAGCCGCATCTCGATGATCTTTCCATTGGCCAGGGCCTTGTCTTCATATTGGTCTTCTTTAAAACCATGCCAGGGAAGGACAGGTTTAACAGCCATTTTGTAATTGCTCTGAATGTTGGGGTCATGCTCTTTATGCCAGCCTGCTCTCAATTTCCCTTCGCTTACATAAAAGGATCTTCCACTGGAGTCCACTTCTTCGAGGTAAACAAAAATGTCACCATAGTCCTGATTGGAAGAAAGCCAAAGCTGGACAATTGGATGCCCACTTACTTCTGTATCTTCAGTCAGAGCAGGAGTATCATAGGTCCAACACTTCTTATCGAGCTCAGTACGCTCCATTCTTTCTTTAGGAATACCGGAAGTAATGGTATATCGACTCAGGCTGTCTTTGCCATAATCAGAACGTGCCTCAAAATCTACCTGATAAAGATCCTTGCCTTCAGAAGTTGACATGCTATCCAGTCCATGATTATCCTGGAAATAAAAAGCAGTTTCTCTTCTACGCGCGATCGGCCATTCATATTCTTCCCTCCACTTCCCATTCATCACATACATAAATATCGGAGCTTCCTCCTCAATTCCGTTTTCTACTCCTTTGAGGTAATGATCGAAAAAACGCAATTGCTCGATGGCCTGCTGATACATATAGCGAGCCTCATACCCCATGTGTTCTTTATAGCCCCTGCCAGTACTTGGTAAATGCCAGCGAGGACCAATCATCAATTTGGAAGGATTACTCTCTGCAAGGGTACTGTACATTTTCAAGGTACCTCGGGAGAAGATATCAAACCAGCCTCCGGAATGATAAATAGGAATCTCACTTTCAGCGATCTTATCGGCATAATATCCGGGACTTCCATGTGTATAAGAGTATTCCTCATATCCTTTGGGTCCCTCACTATCCCAATAACGTGCTCCATTTTTCACCAAATCCTCCACCAGAACATTGTCATAATGATCCTTGATTGCCTGGATATAGCTATGATTCTCCCGCTTTTTCCCATCGGGATACTTAATCCTCGCATTGGTAAAAAGACTCAGGGAATCCATCTTGACAGGTCTTTCATCCACCAATTTCCCATCTCCATCCTCATCTTCTACCGGCAATGCAGGCACCTGTCCTTTGCGAAGCTTATACTTATTTCTATTTAAATTTTTCAGAAGGTTACTAAAGGACTGCAGAAATCTGCTTGCCTGAATTCCTCCCATACAATTTGCAGCAGAATAGGCATCGAAAAACATGACCTCTGGCATAATGCACTTCAGAGCCTCTGGCTTTTCAGCAGCTGTCATAAATTGAATCCAACCTAAATAGGATGGTCCCATCATGCCTACATTTCCATCACACCACTCCTGTTCGGCAATCCAGTCAACCATGTCCTTGCCATCTTTTGCCAGAATGGGCGCCATGGGCATTTGACTACCAAAAGAAGCTCCCGTTCCCCGCATATCTGCATTAACCACTATATACCCTCTTCTCAACATAAACCGAACATAAGGGATGATTTTGCTTTGGTCGTATTCAGGTCCCCATCCAAATTTAGCCATGCTGGAAATCGCATGTTTTATTGGTCCCATCCGGGGAACCATATAGGCTCTATTGTAGGGAGTAAATTGAAGAAGGACAGGGAATGAGTCCTGCTCAGGACCTTCTGTAGGGATCAATATATCAACTGCAATACGAGTCCCATCACGCATTTCCACGTATTTCGAAATGCGCTTTGTATCCATATAGGCATCTTCTTTTTTGTAGAAACCTTTGTACCGAAATGGCTTGCTGATTATTTCATCTTCTTTATCAAGACTATCCTGAACGATAGAGTCAGGTGGAGCTTGTGCAAAAAGCCCCGGACTTATAATCAATAAGAGAGGGAAAAGGAATGGGAGGAGTGTTTGTTGCAGAGGTTGATACATGACAGTTAAAACGGAAAACTAGGAAAAAATGTTGGCTGTATATCAGCAGAATGAAGGATAATGCAACTTAGAGAGAAATTTGAGAGATAAAAAGGAAAATGGCTGCCCTAAGACAGCCATCACGGAAATTTGGATACTAAATACTACATCTTAATGCATTATGGACTTGAGCCATAATCATGTTTCTTATCTAAGCTTTTCTTTATATATACTGATTGATAATATTCTCAAATAACTCTTGCTTCCCACTTCTGGAAGTTGGCTCTCCTAACTGAGTAGCAAGCTTGCTAAGATCTGAAAGTCCCAGCTTTCCTTGTTCAAACTCTTTCCCTTTTCCGGCATCAAAAGAGGCATATCTTTCTTCCCGCAATTTCTTATAATCTGAATGCTCGAGGATGTCATTTGCAATAAGTAAAGCCCTCGCCATTATATCCATTCCTCCTATGTGTGCATAAAACAAATCTTCAAGATCTGTGGAATTTCTTCTGGTTTTTGCATCAAAGTTTATTCCTCCTCCCTGCAATCCTCCTGACTCCAGAAAAATCAACATGGCCTGGCTGAGTTCATAAATATCAACTGGAAATTGATCTGTATCCCAGCCATTTTGGTAATCCCCGCGGTTTGCATCTATGGAACCCAGTTTCCCTGCACTGGCTGCTACTGCTAGTTCATGTTCGAACGTATGATTTGCCAGGGTAGCATGGTTCACTTCGATATTGATGCTGAAATCGTCCCACAAGTCATATTCTCTCAAGAATCCAAGAACGGTTGCCGTATCAAAATCGTATTGATGCTTGCTGGGCTCAGCTGGTTTAGGTTCTATGAAAAAGGTCCCCTCAAATCCATTGGCCCTACCATAATCTCTGGCTGCACGAAGGAATTGAGCTAAATGGTCCAATTCACGTTTCATATCTGTATTCAAAAGGCTCATATAACCTTCTCTTCCTCCCCAAAACACATAGTTTTCTCCTCCCAGTTTGATAGTCGCATCCAAAGCTGCTTTCACCTGAAATGCAGCATAGGTCAGGACATGAAAATCAGGATTGGTGGAGGCACCATTCATATATCTCGGATGGCTAAATAAATTTGCCGTTCCCCAAAGCAGTTTAACTCCGGATTCCGTTTGCTTAGCCTGGGCATAATCCGTGATGATCTCCATACGTCTTTGATATTCCTCCAGGCTGTCTCCTTCATCAATCAAATCTACATCATGGAAACAGTAATAAGGAATGCCCATTTTGGTGATAAACTCAAAGGCCGCATCCATTTTATCCTTGGCCTGCTGAATGGGATCAGCACTTGCCAACCAGGGATAAACCTTCGTCCCTGAACCAAAGGGATCTCCTCCATCATTACAGAAGCTATGCCAATAGGCAACAGCAAAACGTAGATGCTCTTTCATCGTTTTACCTGCCACTACCCTGTTTTCATCATAAAATTTAAAGGCCAACGGATTGCTGGAAGTTCTTCCTTCAAAAGGAATCCGGGATATGGAAGGAAAGTATTCTTTTGTACCCGTTACAATTTTGTGGTGATTTACTTTCGTAGAGCTAGACATGAGACTTAGAGTAAGTAATAATCAGAGAAGTAGATTTTCCTTATGGTCAATCTGACACTAAGCTACGGGCTTTTTTCCGGAAGTCAAAGGATTTAGGCGAAAAAAGTTTCACTTACTCTATCCAACGCATATAAATCAACTATAATTCAATCTCGGGGACCCTTTGTTTTCCGGAAATGAACTTGGAAAAGAGAGGTACTTACAGCCTGAAAATAATGGGGGCTTGCCGCTAATGCCTTTTCAACAAAATTGAAGAATTCATTTTTTTTCCTATTATTTGCACATATCAATATCAGATTCCCAATATGTCCCATAGCCATCTGGATAAAATCGAACCCCTTTCTATTGACTGTGTTGTGTTTGGTTTCGAAGCTGAAAGTCACGATTTAAAAATCCTTCTGATCAAAAGAGCTATTGAACCTAATTTTGGTTCATGGGCCCTTCCTGGGGGTTTTATTTTGTATTCAGAAGGAATAGATGAGGCCTCCAATCGCATCCTGAATGAGATGACAGGTATAGAAAATCTTTACCTGAAACAACTAAGAGCATTTGGGGAAGTGAAGCGCTATCCAGATAAGCGTGTGATAACTCTATCGTACTATGCTTTGGTGAAACCGGGGAATTATACCCTAACTCCAGGAGAAGATGCCTCGGCTGCGGAATGGTTTTTATTGTCTGATTGTCCTGAGCTTCCTTTTGATCACCAGGAAATCTTGAACGAAGCCATTTATACATTGAGACGGGAAGTTCGAAATCGTCCTATTGGATTTGAATTGCTACCCGAAAAATTCACCCTTTTACAATTACAGAAATTGTACGAAGCCATCCTCGGCATCGAACTTGACAAGTCCAATTTCAGAAGAAAGATTCAGCGCATGAATTTGCTGGTAAAACTGGATGAGTGGGAAGAAAATGTAGCCCATAGAGCTGCAAGGCTATTCAAGTTTGATAAAGGCATTTACGATGATCTCCAAAACAAGGGATTAATTTTTGACGTTTAAACTTTTTATTCCGCCTTCCAAATTCCGTACATTTAAGCTTAGTAAAGCTTATCTATGAAAAGAAGCTTCATTGGCTCCTTGCTCATCTTTCTCCCTTTTCTTCTTTTGCATAGCCAGGATTCTATCCGAATCAGTGGTCAAATCAGCCATAGAATAGACGACCATGTAAAACTGGTTTATACCCAAAATTTTCTGGACAGATCTACACTTGCTTTTCCTGCAGTTCTGGATGAGGAAGGTAAATTTTCTGTAAAAATTCCTTTAGCAGAGGCCAAAAATTTACGCTTATGGCATGGAGATCAGAAGGCTATGCTATTTATGTCGCCTGGGGAGGAATTGCAGCTAGAATTAGATGCGACAAATTTTGACAAAAGTATTCGATTTAGGGGAAGTGCTGCATTTGCAAATACTTTTCTGGCGGATCACTACCTGCGTTTTCAAGACTCCCTCGCCATGGCAGAGTTTTTCCGCTATTTCTCTCAAAATGATCCCGATAGTTTTTCCATTTATGTTTCCCGCATATACAATGAGAAAGTAGATCATATGAGGGCTTATATGAAAGAGGCAAAACTCAATATGCAATTGGTAGGAGAAAAATTGGAAGAGTTTCGGGCTAAAAAAGGCTCGGACCTGATCTATTATCATGGATTTTACCAAATAAAATCTCGGAGTATGGATCTGCCTCCTTTACCCCTAACATTTATGAGCGGGCTTGGCACTATCCCTATTGAAGAAGATCGCTATTTGCATCTGAATACTCATCGGGCAGTTCTCAAAGATTGGGTCCGTTTTGAATTGAGAAAAGCAGGGAATGATAATCCTGGCCTACGGGAAGAGATTGAGAAACTCAAAGAAATGTACCAGGGAAAGGTGGAGGAAATCCTTTGGGCTTCCTATTTGGCAGATGCTATAGATGCAGAACGTTTGCCAGAAATCGCTGACTCCTGGGAAGAATTCAGACTGAGCTATGGGAAAAGTGAAAGTTGGAAAACTATCCAGAATTATAGGAAGAAAAAGGAGAAGCTCTCAGCCGGATCACAAGCACCTGACTTTCAACTGAAAAATGAGCATGGGAAATGGCTAAAACTGGATGATTTTAAAGGAAAGGTTCTCTATATAGATTTTTGGGCAAGTTGGTGTAAACCCTGTTTGGAAGAAGCAGCCAGTAGCCAGGCTTTGGAGGAACATTTTTCTGAGCAAGAGGATTTTGAGATGTTGTATGTTTCTATGGATGAAAAGGAGGAGCGTTGGAAAAACACTCGGGACCAAATGAGTCCTAAGGGCAAACATCTTTTTGCAGGTGGATGGGAATCCGCCCTGCGTTCGGCCTATCAAATACGTGGCATACCCAGATATGTACTTATATCCAAAAGCGGAGAGCTCATTTCTGCCTATGCTCCTCGCCCCGGCAATTTTCAATTGGTCATCAGGCAAATAGAAGCAGCTTTGAAATAAATTGCAGAACTTGTATGGATGTTGTTAGCAAATTCAGAGCAAATCCGGGAAGCCGACCGGATTCAAATTGAAGAACACAATTATCCCGGTATTATCCTCATGGAAGAAGCCGGTCGAAAATGCACCGAATTTCTCCTTTCCACCTATCCCGAAAACAGAGCCTTTGTGCTACTGGCAGGCCCGGGAAATAATGGCGGAGATGTCTTGGTAATCGCCCGTCATTTATACCTCAATGGCAGAACCTTCAAATTGATCCTGAGCCATGATCCTTCCCGATACATCGGTGATGCAAAAATCAATTTCGACATCCTCGCAGAAATGCCGATTGAGTATGAGCTTTGGGAGGACAAAAAGAAGATGCAAGTCAGCCTTAAGACATTGAATAATCCTATCCTGGTGGATGGTTTGTTGGGGACAGGGCTAAGTAAGCCGCTAGGTGGAAAAATTGCCGAGATGATTAGCTTTTTCCGCAAAAAAAAGCTGAATACGGTAGCCATTGATCTGCCTAGCGGTCTTAGTGCAGACTCAGGAAAAATTATCAATGACCCAATCCCGGCTGAATATACCTTGACTTTCCAATTGCCCAAAGTTTGTCAATTCGTTTATCCGGCAGCTGAGTATTGCGGAAAAACCGAAGTTTTTGATATCGGGCTTTGGCCTTCCGTTATTGAGAAGTTGGGAATCAAACGTTACTTATTGGAAGAGGAATGGCTGAAAGTTCATTACCAAAAAAGGGCAGAGAATTCTCATAAAGGAAGCTTTGGCCATGTATTATTGGTAGGGGGAAGTAAAGCATATGCTGGTGCTATTGCTTTGGCGGGATTTGCTGCTCTTAAAGCCGGAGCTGGGCTGGTTACAGTTTTTGCTCCGGAGTCTTGCAGACATGCATGCAACCAATTGGCCCCAGAGCTCATCTTTCGTGCAAGTTCTCGGGAGGATACACTTGTGGAGGAAGATGCGAGTTCTTTGGAAGATATACTCAAAGGGAAAGATGCCCTGGTCATTGGGCCGGGTATGGGTCAGAAAGAAGAGACTGCTGCTTTTTTTAAAGAATTACTTCCAAAACTTCGCTGTCCTTATATTCTGGATGCAGATGGATTAAATCTATTGACTCGCTTTCCCAAACTATTCAAATGCTTCTCAGAGGATTCTGTATTAACTCCTCATCCCGGAGAGATGAAGCGGCTACTGGAAATGAGTGGCAAAGAAGTAAGCAGGAAGATGCTTGATGAGCGATTGGAAATTGCGGAAGGATTTGTAAAACTATTTGGATGTAATCTGGTTCTTAAAGGCGCAGGCACCATTATTGGCTGTCCGGATGGGCATAGTTTTGTCAATACCAATGGAAATCCGGGTATGGCTACGGCGGGTTCTGGAGACATCTTATCCGGGATCATTGGTGCACTTTTGAGTCAAAGCTATGAAGGGAGATATGCGGCTTGTATGGGTGTGTTTTTGCATGGGAAAGCTGGAGATAAAGCTGCAGAGAAGCTAGGACAGGAAGGCATGCTTGCTAGTGATATCGCCCGAAATTTAGACTTTTTCACATAACCTACATAAATACACAAGTATGAAAACACCTGTACTCATTCTCTTACTAACATTCGCATTCTCTACAGCCCAATCGCAAAATTATAGATACCTGGATATTTCCCTAAGAAGTAAAGGAACTGGTGCCAAATTTTCCTCTGATCAGGGTCTCCTGGGGCAAAATCAGGTTACAGACTTACAAATAAAGCCGGGCTTTTCTATAGGAGCAGGTATAGGCAAAAAGGTCCCTAATTCTAAGCTTTCTCTACAATTTGGGGCTGCCCTGAGTTATTATGCATTAGACTACAATCTTACTTCTTATACCGCAGCTTTTAATTCAGAGACTATATCTGTAAATCTATCCGAGAGGAGTGAAAAGCGCGTTCTTTTAGAGATAAGTCCATCCGTGATTTACGCCTTTCCCAAATTGCCTCTTGACCTTCGTTTAGGCCTCCGAACCGGATACATCATTTCCAGATTTGGCCAAGCTGGCTTTACTCAGACTTTTTATTCGCTGCCAGAACCCAATGTCCTGGGTGAAAAAACTGAAGACAGATTCAGTTCATTTGGAAATTTTAATAATTGTTGTGATGAAATTTTTGGCTGGGTGGAATTCGGTGCAAAATACTGGTTCTCAAAAAATCAGGATATAGGACTTGAGGTTTTTGGGGGAATCAGCCCATCTATCTGGGGTCGGGAAGCATGGGAGTATGATTACATATTCGGGATTCATTTGATAAAGCGATGGGATCGACCTGACACAAAATAATTAGATTCACTCCTCAAGTTTAGCCCCATGAAATCTCACCTACTTTTGCTATTTGTTGCCTGTACTTTCGTTACAGCTCAGGCACAAAATTATCGCTACCTCAGCTACTCAGTCCGAAGTATGGGCCAGGCAAACAGAGCTTTTCCTGAAGAAAACCGCTTTAATAATGCACAAATTTCCTTCGAACAATTAAGGCCCGGTCTGGCTCTTGGAGCTGGCCTGGGAACCCACTTGAATAAAACTCCCATACGCTTTCAGGCAGATATAAGCCTTAGCTATAATCTTCATTTCAATGATCAATTGCTTACAGCGCTAAACCAGCTAGATGAATCCATTTCCCTTACGAGCATTCGAAGGAAATACAGCAGTTTTCAATTAGAGTTAAGCCCTTCTTTTGTCTACCCAATAGGAAATAGTCCCTTTGAAGTAAGATTAGGATATAGAATGAGCCTGCAAAGTTACAGTTATGGAGAGGTGGACTATATAAGTACAACTAATGCCTTTACTCCTCCCGACAGAATAGGAAATCCCATTTCTGAAGATATTAGGTTCCAACAAGACTTTGCCAATTGGAATGGGAAGCTATTTAACTGGATTGAATTTGGAACAAAATACTGGCTCAATGAATCCCGGGATTTGGGGCTGGAAATTTTTGGTTCTTTAAGTCCCTCTGTTTTTAGAGGGGAAGGCCATGTGTATTCCTATCTTTTTGGTATCATTCTGATTCAAAAATGGAATCGTCCATCAAAAGAGTAATTCTGTTTTTAGCCATCAAGCTTCAAGGCCATGAAATCACTACTCATTCTCCTCTTGCTTACAACTAGTATCTCTGCCATACACTCCCAAAATTATCGCTATTTAACTTATTCTCTCCGGAGCATGGGTCATGCGAGTAAAGCACTTACCGAAAGTAAGCCCTTCAATGACCAACAATTTACTTCCATAAGCTTACGGCCAGGTCTGGTCATAGGGGCAGGAATTGGACAGCATCTGAAAAATTCTTCTTCCAGTATTCAACTTGAGTTCGGACTTAGTTACAATCGTTTTTTTTACGAAAAAACCAGATACCTGGCTTTCAGGCAGGCAAATTTTGTAGAAAAAATTAGCTATCAAAGAAATTATGGCAGCTATCAACTCGAACTTAATCCCTCATTTGTCCACCAAATCAATCGTTCGCTCTTCGAGATCAGATGGGGAGTTAGGTTCGCGCTCCAATTCTATCAATTGGGTCAACAGGATCGCCTCCAGCAACGATTTTTGTTAGAAAGCCCGGGCACTCAAATTGGTCCCTCTCTTTCTGATGAATTTCTTATTTCATCAGCTTTTGCCGATTGGGAATTTACTCCCTTTGGATGGATAGAATTAGGAGCGAGATACTCCTTTTCAAATAGACAGAATTTAGGGCTTGAAATATTTGGTTCTTTAAGTCCTGCAGTTCTTGGGGTAAAAGGCAGAGAATATTCCTATCTCTTTGGAATCAATCTCATTCAAAAGTGGAATCGCCCATCAAAAAAGTAATTCAACAGCTAGTGGATAAGTTTGTGCTTAAATATTTAGGCTAATTCCTATCTTCGCTATCCGAATAAAAAATTGAGAGAATTAATTCAGAGGAAGCGATATGTTTGACCTGACACAAGCCAGACTTACTACACTAGCCATACACAAAGTTGGAAACAAGGTTCGCAATGAAGGAGTCATAGCCTCAAAGGAACTTTTTGAACTCGATGAGGAGATGCAATTGACCTTGCAGGATTATTTTCTGACTCCTTTCAAAGCTGAGGAATTTTTCAAATTCACCCACGATTCAGATCTTTCTCTCAACCCTATGAATCGCTATGTGAAGGAACTTTTCACCCAAAACAAAGAGAAGTTTCTGGAATTGAGCTATCCTATCCTCCAGCATTTGTATGAGATTTCCGTTCATCCCCATATCAAGGGGGGAGAATTGTATGTAGCGCATTTTAGAGAATGTGAGGTTGATGGTCAACCCCTTGAAGCTATTGGGATCTTCAAATCTGAATACAAAGAGCTCTATCTGAAATTTGAAGAAGAGGAAGAGCAATTAAAGATGCATGCCGAGCAAGGAGTTCCTGTCAAAAAACTGGATAAAGGGGTGCTGATTTTTAAAACCTATGAGAATGATGGCTTTAGTTTGATGATGGTGGATAAAAGTACAGAGGATACACATTACTGGATGGATGATTTCCTTCAGGTTTCCCGTATCCAGGACAATAGCTATCAAACTTCCACTTTTTTGAATGTCACCAAGGATTTTTGCGATGAAATCCTGGCTTCGGATCAGGACCGTAAAGATCAATTGGTCTTCCTCAATCGCTCCATGAATTATTTCTCCAAAAATGATGAGCTGGATGTAGAGGAATTCAAACAGACCACCATGGAACTTCCGCAGCATAAGGAAGCTTTCGACCACTACCTCCAGAATATCGAAGAACAAACCGGCTTTGCCCCTGCTTCAGAAGGATTCCCCATCTCAAAATATGCCGTGCGGCAGATGAAGAAAGAATTTAAAAGCATCATCAAGCTGGATAATAAAATAGAGATCAAGCTCAATCCCCGCAATACCGCCGAATCTGCAGAATTTATGGAAAGAGGCTATGACGAGCAAAGGGGCATGTATTTCTACAAGATCTATTTCAATGAGGAGGAAGACTAAAAAAGACACCTCGAAAGGCGCCTTTTTTAAACTTGTGTTTCATGCGTCGTGCTGAAACGTTTTCAAGATGTGCTAAGCCGTATTGATTTTGCAATATTTCTAAAAGTTCGAGCCGGGCAATTTCAAAATACTTTCCTCTTTGAAAAGATCCGCCATGGGAGATTTGAGGATGGATGATCGAAAAGATCCCACCTTATCTATATTGATAATACAGCCTCCCATCATGGTCTGAATCTCTGTATCATCTGAACTAAGTTCTTTATACTGAAAACTTGCTTCTTTGGGAAACCTCACAGCCAAAGCCCAGAAAGCATAGGCACGCATCGTGGGGTCATCATCATCCAAATAAAACATAATCTCTTCTTTATCCGCAATCTTTACGAATTGTTGGAAAGCTTTGAATTCATTAGGAGTAGTTCCTGCGAATCCTACAAATTTTCCATATACAATCCCCTTACCACCCATCTGCTTTACCAGGAGCTTAACTTCTTTCCTGACCGGCTCAGCATCCTGAGCAAGGGCGGAAAAGGGTAACAACAACAAGAGATATATCAAATACTTCATCATTTTTCTTTTTCTGTGTCTGTTCTTACTAATAAGACGCATTCTTCATTCAGATTTCACAAATCCTGAACAAAAATTTTTAATTTTTTCTGCTTTTCCTGATTTTTAGCTATTACAGGCTATTTTTAGACCTTAAAAAATTAAAGGAGTCATTATTAATAGAACTTCTTTTCACCACAAAATTTTTCCCATGATACTTACAAACATCGAATCTGTCCCCGGAAGAGAAATCAGCGAGTCTTTGGGCGTTGCGCGCGGTAGTACGGTTAGAGCCCGAAATGTCGGTAGAGATATATTTGCCGGATTAAAGAATCTCGTCGGAGGAGAGATCAATGAATACACCAAACTACAAGCTCAGGCACGTGAAGAAGCTATTGGGCGTATGATTGCTGATGCAGAAAGGCTAGGTGCCGATGCAGTGGTAAATGTACGTTTCAATACAGCTATGATTATGGCGGGAACCGCTGAGATTCTGGCTTATGGAACGGCAGTGAAACTTAGGTAGTAACCGTTTTAGGGTGTTTGAGTAATAGGGTGTTAGGGTGTTAGAATGGGAATTCATTTCGCTAACACACTAAAACTCAAACACCCTAACACTCACCTTATCTTCGATAAAAGCGAAACCCGCTCAGAAAAAACTTCTAAGCGGGTTTTGGGTTTCAAAAGAAGAGTCTTCCTTATTTCGAACCTGTTTTGTCGACTGCTTTTAGCACCACATATACTGCCAGGCCAATAAGTCCGAGCATCAGAGCGGTTTTGACAGACTTGATCAAAGCACTGATCAGAAACAGAGCTGCGAAAGGTACGATCACTTTACCAGCAAGGGGAAGCTTCATGTAACTCTTCAGTATCCAGTTTTTGTCGAACTTCATAATATTCTCTCTTTAGCGGTTATTATCTTCAATTTACAAAAAATGTTTTAGCTATAAAGCTTGAACATCAAATCATTTTACGTAAAGACCGCAATTTGGATGTAAAGTTGGAAAAAAATTTACTATTCGTGTTGAAATTGGTTCCAATTGTAGATTTTTCCTGGCGAAACTGCTTAGAACTATGGAACGGCTTTGTAAGCTTAAGTGTTTTTATTAGTCTTTTTTCTTTTTCCTTAGATGAAAAAGAAACAAAAAATCAAGCTGCTGCAAACCAGCCGCACTGTCCAGCCCCCGCACCCGATGCAGCAGCCTGGCCCCGGCGCGCATGAGGAAAACGTATTGGAGTTTTTGCGTGTTAGGGTGTTAGGGTGTTAGGGTGTTAGAGTTGAAGTGTAACCTGGTAATAACAATCGCTAACACCTTAATACACTAATACCCAAACACCTTTCCCTACTCCCAGGCGCGCAGGCCCGGCAGCGCCAATCGGGAAAAGGGGCGGCTTGTGCGGATGGTTCTTGGCGCTGCGATTTTTGACTCCATCTTTTTCTAAAAAAGATGGAAACAAGCCCTAAAAAACCACAAAAAAAATCTTCGATTTACCTCAACATAATCCTTTCCCTAAAACTCCCCCTACTAGTCTTCACTTCCAGAATATAAATCCCCTTCGCATAATCTTTTATGTAAATCCTCCTTTGATACTGGAAAGCCCCTGGCTTCTCATCCCTGAATAAATACTGCCCTTTTAAATCAAGCAAATTTACTTCCACTTGATCCGGACGATCTAATTCAAAGTTTACTATCAAATCCTCATAGGCCGGATTCGGGTGAATTTTCAAACTTACAATACCCGCTCCAGGTAGATTGTCTATGCTGACCAAATTGGGGATGGGATCACTCTTGAGTGTTAAGGTACAACCTGTAGTATCTGTGATGGTAACGGAATACTCCTGATCTTTAAGAAGGCCTGTTGCAGTAGCTCCGCTCTGAGCAGAAGGATCATCCCAGAGATAGCTATAAGAACCACCTGCACCTTCTACTTCGACCGTAGCTGTTCCATCTCCCGAACCTCTATCTCCGCTTACACTTATGTTTCCTGTCATATAAGTTGGTACACAAGGGCCAAAGTTGGGCCGGATCATCAGTGCAGGCTTTACCGGATCTGCATATATTTCTTCTATTTCTACCCAGTCTCCATTGAAAGGAGTTCCGGCTATGACTGTATCTGTTCGCACAAATCTTTCCTCTACTCTGTAAATATTGTCACTATACACCAGAGATAAAGGCCTTTCTCCTTCTTTTACTGCTACAAAGAATTTACCCGGAAAAATAGGATAGGGACCATCAGCCAAAGGTAAGTTTAACACTACCCCACTATCCTCATCCATTTTGGTAATCTGATAAGTGATTGTGCTAGCTACTGGAACGCCTATCGGTCTATCTGTTTCCGGATCTATATCGAATACACTAGCCTGAATCTGGTCGCCTTCTCTGGGATTTCTTAGTTTAAAAGTAATGGAAGTCAGGTAGTCGAAAAGCTCTTCCTTAGCCGGAAAAACCTGCCCAAAATAGGTTTTATTTTCCGCCCCAAAACCTAAGCCCAAAACGCCTGCATCTCTCCCATCATCCAGAGCCATGATAGAATCTCCTATCACCAATTCCTGAACGAAGCTATTATTAACCAAAGACTCATCTTGCTGTTGGCCGGTCAGAACCTGAGTTTCAATGATGAATTTGCCGCTTTCTGTCCCATTCCAGGGTCCGAGTTCAAAATTTGCCTCAGATAGATAGGCCAGCTTGTCCAAATTGACCTGATCACTAAATAGAACGGCAGATTCATTCTCTCTTTTTATTTCTAGTTTGACTTGCAATTGATCCAGGGTATCTATCCCTCTATTGCTCAGGCTTCCCGAGAAACTGAATTCCGGTCTATGCTGACTGGGAACTTGCGTAAGCCCTTCATTGATGATTACATTATTTATGGAGGCATCGATTCGGGGAACTTGAAAATTGAGTTCATAACCAACTAGGAAATCTGAAGGGCTGCTTTGTAAAACTCCTCCCAGAATCAATTTCCCATTGACTACACTTTCTGAGATAAATAGTCCTCCACCTGCACTAAATTGATCCCCATAGTCCTCCGTTACGTCTTTATAGATTCCGGTATACTGTCCATTAGAAGCATCCAGCTGCGTTATGACTGCTTCCGATGGATTGCCCGGTTCTTCCTGATTAAAAACCCAGAGATAAGGACCACCTGCACTGACTGTATCATATGCAGCCCCGGTCATCACTCGCTGCTGATGTATTTCCGGTGGAATGATCTTTAATAATTCGCCCTGCATGGAAATCTCATACAGAGGAGAATTTATTTCAAAATTTCCTGCAAAAAAGCCTCCGTTTCCATTGTCAATTTCCGGTGAAAAGGTGAGAAAAGTCGGACGGGCATTTCCATTGATAGTGATAGTTGAAAGTCGCTGTCGAGTGTCTTTATGGATTTCATATATCTTATCGCTCTCATTTACTACATAAACCTTATCTCCTGCACGAGTAAGACCTGTAATCCCCGTTACCCCTATGATACTAAATCCACCAATACGCCTTCCCTGAGCATCGACCCGGAAAATGCTGCCCTGATAACTCCCTCCCCATATACCAATCCAATATTCCGAGCCCGTCCAACAAATTCCCTGGAGATAGGTAATTGGTTGAGACGGATTGAGGCTATCGGAAAGGCTATAGGAAAATTCGGGCGACCAGGTATCATTTTTAGTGAGACGATCTGGATAAAGAAAGGCTCTGTCGCCCTTAGTAGTTTCCGGGTCAAGAATGCGTTTGGTATTCTGTCCCATTACATGAGACGAAAACAGGTAAAGTATGAGAGAAAGGATTAGGAGCTGCCGAATCTGTTTCGGTTCTCGGGCCTGAAGCATATCTAATAAATCGTATTTTTTACGAATTAAAATTTACCACTATTCATATCAATTGAGGTTCCGCTTCCTCTTCTAATCCAACATCTGTTGAATCCTGCCTCTTTTTGTAAAAATTTTGCGCATTTTTTGGAATAAATCCTCAAATTTTCGTTTACCTATAAAAAGCTTCTATGCGTCAGCTGCTTATTTATATATATCTCCTCCTTTTTTCGATTCAAAGTCCTGCTCAGGTCTTTGAGGATCAGTATTTTAGAGGAGAGGTCAAGAAAGGATTGGATAAAGTTTACAATCTGGAGTTTGAAGCCGGGGAGCAAATTTTCAGCAGACTTAAAGACAAATACGAGGATCACCCAGGTCCTTATTTCTTATTGGCACTCAATCGCTGGTGGCAGAGTTATATTTCGACTACTCCTGCTTATCATGAGTATATCCTCAAACAATTAAACACTTCCCTCGAACTCAATGAAGCTTTTGAGAAGAGAGAGAATCATGCCCTGGAATACACTTTTTTCCAATACATGGGCTATGCCTTTAAAACCCGATTACATATTCTTCAGCGAGAATGGGTGAAGGCAGCAAACAATGGAAGAAAAGCTTTGAAGTATCTGGAACAAGGCTTTGATTTCCGAACAAAGGCACCAGAATTTTACTTTAGCTCAGGAATCTATCATTATTATGCAGCAGTTTATCCCGAAGATCACAGCTACGTCCGTCCTTTCATGGTATTCTTTCCGGATGGGGATGAAAAGTTGGGATTGGAAGAATTGCATAAAGCTTCTGATGCGCAGAATTTTACACAGATAGAGGCCTTGTTTTACCTCAGTGATATTTATCTGGAGGAAAAGAAATCTTTTGAGGAAGCCTTGAAGCTCAAGGCTCGACTAAGCAAAAAATATCCCCGCAACACCTGGTTTGCAGCAGATTATGCAAGAAGTCTCATCTTTTCGAATCAATACTCGAAAGCATCAAGCATTTTATTGAAAATAGAAGGGAATTTTGAAGCCCAGTCAGGTTTCGACCAGAATCAGGTAACGAGTGTCAAGTCTCGATACACCTCTTTGCTGATGATGCGGGTATATCATTATCTCGGACTCTGTAAAATGCGCCAGCAACTCGACTATGAAACAGCTTCTGACTACTTTGAAAAAAGTATGAAAATGGCAGAGTTGGCGAAAGTAGAGGCTGATCCTCATCTTCCCGCCAATATGTACCATTTGGGACTCTGTCAGGAAAAACTGGACTTCTTAGCAGAAGCAATAATCGCTTACGAGACAGCTTTGGACCTGGAAGAGAACAAAGATATCCGCGAAAAAGTCCGCGCAAGACTTAAAAGATTGAAATAACTAGTCTTAAGCGTAGCCAGTGGGGCCACCAAAATTGGGAGGAAGCTGAATCTCTTTTTCAGGAATGGTAATTTCTCCCTGAGCCCGCTCAAATTTCTCCATATTATCCTTTAGTGCCATCATCAAACGCTTGGCATTCTGAGGAGTCATGATTACTCGTGAACGGACTTCAGCCTTGGGGGTTCCGGATAATACCTGAATGAAATCAAAGATAAATTCAGAGTGGGAATGAGAAATTACGGCAAGATTGCTATAAACTCCCCGGGCCATTTCCTGGGAAAGTTCAATATTGATTTGTTGTCCTTTGTTGGCTTTGTTTTGCTGATCGTCCATAGGGCAAAACTACAAAGATATTTTAATTAAAATCCCAGAATTCCAGAAAGTGATACAATACTGTTAGAGGCTGGAAAGCAGAGCGCCTACCTTGAGTTTATTCACTAAATAAAAGGAATATAATTGAGGCTTAAGCCTCAATGTGCATGGCAAAAAGTATTGCGTATCTACCCAGGCCAAACTCTGGAATTCATTACTTAACTAAGAATAAGAAGTACATACGACGACAATTTATTCCAATGATGCCGAAGCTTAGGCTTCGGCTTTTTCATTTGCCTCCTTATTTAAGCACAGGATTGAGAGTCCTCCATCAGGATCTTGATGACTCGGTTTTTGTCCTTCTAATTATTCATCTGCTTTACTCTTCTCCCCATCGATAGGTCTTAGGATCTATACCCATGAGGTCTAATATACGGTGGACCACTGTATCGACTATTTCTTCAGGACTCTTAGGCCTGGAATAAAACGATGGGATGGCTGGCAGGATGATTCCTCCTGCTTCGGTGACTGTTTTCATATTATTGATATGGATTAAATTGAGGGGGGTATCTCTGACCATACAAATCAGTTGCCTTCTTTCTTTCAAAACCACATCAGCAGCCCGGGTAATCAAATCATCTGAAAAGCCGGAAGCTATGCGTCCCAGCGTACCCATAGAACAGGGAACGATAGCCATGTGCATATATTTAGCGGAACCCGAAGCAAAAGGTGCCATATAATTACTCCTTTCGAAGACAGGGAAATTGCTATCGAAATCTTCTCCCAATTCATGTTTCCACACATCCGGGGCATTTTTAGAAAGAACAATACCTAATTCGAGATTGGACTCTTTTTCCAGATGATCCAACATCCGTTTAGCATAAATACTTCCACTTGCTCCTGTGATTGCCAGTACGACCTTTTTCTTCATAAACTATCTTCAAAATTGGGATTGATAAACTCTCTGAATAATAAGTGCTTTAATTCCTAACAAATCAAAGCCCTTAACAGTTTACAAAAAAACTACACATTCATGTCGACAAAGCTGAGCATACATTGGTTTAGAAGGGATCTGAGATTAGATGATAATCGCGCGCTCTTTCATGCACTTACTTCTGGTCATCCGGTTTTACCCATTTTCATTTTCGATCCTGAAATTCTGGATGAATTGCCCAAAAACGATGGCCGCGTAGAATTTATCCATGAGTGTTTGCAAGATCTCCAGGCTTCCTTGCTTAAGATGGGCAGCAGTTTAGTGGTAATGCATGGAAGCATTGAGGAAGTTTGGAAGGAATTGCTGGAAAAATATCCTGTAGCCGAAGTTTATACCAACAGAGATTACGAACCCTATGCCATCAAAAGAGACAAAGAGATTTCCGAATTCCTGGCGGAACGAGGCATAGCTTTTAAAGACTTCAGGGATCACGTAATCTTTGAAAAAGATGAAGTACTCAGCAAGTCAGATAAACCTTATACTGTTTTTACTCCCTACTCCCGGATGTGGAGGTCTCAATTGACCAAAGATAGACTCAATGATGTAGGCACAGAAGTTCATTTCGGAAACTTCTGGAAAAGCCATAAAATTGAATTACCTACTTTGGCGGATATTGGATTTGAAAGCAGTGGGCTTAGCTTTCCCCCAAAAATTCCGGATAAAGAAATCATAAAAGTATATGATCAGAAAAGAAACTTCCCGGCAGAAGAAGGAACGACTAGAATAGGGGTTCACCTTCGTTTTGGGACCATGAGTATCCGTAAGCTGGCAAGAGTTGCAAAAGCGCTAAATGACACCTATCTCAATGAACTCATCTGGCGAGAATTTTACAGTCAAATCCTCTGGAATTTCCCGCATGTTGTGTACCAACCTTTTCGTCCTACCTATGCAGCTATTCCCTGGAGAAAGGAGGAAGAAGATTTTAAAAAGTGGTGTGAAGGGAAAACAGGATATCCGATGGTAGATGCCGGTATGCGCGAACTTAATGCGACAGGACATATGCATAATCGAGTGCGGATGGTAGTAGCCAGTTTCCTGACCAAGCATTTACTTCTGAACTGGCAATGGGGAGAAGCTTATTTTGCTGAGAAACTCCTTGATTTCGAATTGGCTTCAAATAGTGGAGGTTGGCAATGGGCAGCCGGCTGTGGAACCGATGCAGCTCCCTACTTTCGGATTTTCAATCCCGAATCCCAGATGAAAAAATTTGATCCCAAACTAAAGTATGTCCGAAAATGGGTTCCTGAGTATGGAACACCTCTTTATCCTCAACCTATGGTGGAACATAAATTCGCTCGTGAACGTTGCCTGGATGCCTACAAAATGGCCCTTGGACGAGCAGAGTCAAAAGCCTAACTCTGGCTTTTTTTCCACAAGTAAGTTTTAAAAGTCAAAGTGGTAGGAATTCTACTGGGATTGCCATTCCTTTTGGCTATATTCGCGCTTTGAAAAAAGCGCATAAGACTAACGTATTCTGATACATGAATCCAAAGCAGCTGGCAGGAGAAAAATCAACTGAATTTATCCAATCCGGGATGAAAATAGGTCTGGGAACCGGATCTACCGCTTATTTTATGGTAAAAAAAGTGGGAGAGATGGTAAGAGGAGGGCTTGAGATCCTTGCTACAGCTACTTCAAAAGCGACAGAAGATCTGGCCAGGTCAGAAGGAATTCCTTTGGTCGGCCTTAAAGAACTGGACAAGCTGGATTTGACCATAGATGGAGCAGATGAATTTACGGATGACCTCCAATTGATCAAAGGAGGTGGAGGAGCCCTTTACAGAGAAAAAGTTGTGGCATCAATCTCCAAAGAGTTGATCATCATCACAGATCCCAGGAAATATGTAGAGAAATTGGGGGCTTTCACTTTGCCTGTGGAAGTAGTACCCTTTGGATCAGAAATAACCCAAAGGAGAATTGAAGCTTTGGGAGGGAAGGTGAACATCCGCAAAATCGAGGGTCAATTATTCAAAACAGATAATGGCAATTTGATATTCGATTGTGATTTTGGTCTGATAGATGACCCTAAAGTTTTGGACAAGCAACTAAAATTACTCTTAGGCGTAGTAGAAACAGGTCTATTTATAGACATGGCAACAAAAGTCATCATGGCACAGCCAGATGGCACCTTAAAAACGTGGGAAAAATCGTGATGCCAAATGGCGGAAATTGGAAGAGACATAGATAGAGCTGCGGTACTTTTGGCTTCGGGAAAAGTTGTGGCAATCCCGACAGAGACCGTATATGGACTCGCAGGTAATGCGTATGACGTACATGGGATCAGCCGAATTTTCGAAGTGAAAGATCGGCCCAGTTTTAATCCCCTTATCGTACATACCAATAGTCTGGATAAAATCAGGAATTTTGTAAAGGAAATTCCACAGGTTGCCATTGATTTGGCCGATGCTTTATGGCCAGGGCCCCTTACCTTGCTACTTCAAAGAAATGAGATCATTCCTGATCTTGTAACAGCCGGCAGCCCTCTGGTAGCTGTCCGCATCCCTAATCATCCGATGAGCCTGGAATTGCTTTCTGCTATAGAATTTCCCCTGGCAGCTCCCAGTGCAAATCCATTTGGCTATATAAGCCCCACCAATGCTAGACATGTACAAGAGCAATTGGGGGATAAAATACCCTATATCCTTGATGGAGGCCCCAGCGCAATCGGCATAGAATCTACCATCATTGGCTTTAATGAGTTAGGCCAAGCCGAGGTGTACAGATTTGGAGGAACTCCTATGGAAGATATAGAATCTATCGTCGGACCCTTGAATATGAAACTGGTAGCTAGCAGAAAGCCTCAAGCACCCGGTATGCTCAAAAGTCACTATGCGCCTAACACTCAATTGTTGCTTTGTGATATAGCCACTACCATCCCTCGAATAAACGCAAACAAAACCGGAGTCCTTTCTTTCAGCAAAATGTATGATGGAGTTCCGGCACAAAACCAAAGAACCCTTTCCATAACCGGAGATCTTCATGAAGCGGCCCATGAACTTTTTGCTACTATGCGTGAGCTAGACAATATGGGGCTTCAAATAATCCTGGCAGAAGAAGTGCCAGATACCGGTCTGGGAAAAGCGATCAATGATCGTCTGCGGAGAGCCGCTGAGACCAGAATCCTTTGATCTTGCAGAGAATCCTCCGGGGAGTTAGGTAAAACCATTCCTGATTGCTTTATTGCATCATATTAAGCACATACACAATTTCCCATGGACGTATTTTTCTACGAAGCATTTGAAGAAGAACAAGCTGCTCTAAAACACTACCTCCCCGATCATATCAAAGCCGGATTTACCTGGAAGACTATTCAGGAATATGGCGCTGATACTCCTCCCGCACCCATCATTAGTATTCGTACCCAATCCAGTATTCCTGCTGAATGGGCGGATAGTCTTGATGCGATTCTTTCTCGAAGTACTGGTTTTGACCATTTGAAAGCCTATATGAGATTGACTGGGAAAGAATTGGCATGTGGTCATCTTCCCCTTTATTGTCATAGAGCAGTGGCTGAGCAGGCTTTGCTGATGTGGTTGGCGCTGCAAAGGAAGTTTGTCCAACAAGTAGAGCAATTCAAAACTTTCCATAGAGATGGCATTACAGGTCAGGAGACAGAAGGAAAGACACTTTTGGTTGTTGGAGTAGGGAATATCGGAGGGCAAGTCGTGAATATAGGTCATGGTATGGGCATGAAGGTTCTTTGTGTGGATCTTGAAGTAAAATATCCCAATGAGACTTATGTAAAAGTTGAGGAAGGAATCAGCCAGGCAGATATCATTGTTTGTGCGATGGACCTACGCCAGGAAAATGAAGGCTACTTTACCTATGATCTCCTGAAAAAGGCGAAAAAAGGCACTCTTTTCATCAACATTTCAAGAGGAGAACTTTCTCCAAGTCCTGTTTTGTTGAAATTGATTGAAGAAGGACACCTAGGTGGTGTTGCACTGGATGCTTACTATGAAGAGAAAGCTCTGGGGGTTGCACTTCGAGAAGGAACTTCCAGCGATAATCCTGGTGTGCAGGCTACCCTCGAACTGACCAAGCATGGCAACGTAATCTGCACCCCTCACAATGCCTTTAATACGGAAGAAGGAGTTGAGAGAAAATCCGAGCAGAGTGTTCAACAGATCGAACATTTCCTGAAAACCAAAGAGTTTCTCTGGCCCGTGAAGTTATAGATTGTGACCTCCAGCTAAATTATTCATCAAATAATAAAATCGCTAAAGGAGATATATTTATTACGATGCACCGGTCTATTCGGCAGATAAATTGGACTAGTTAGGTAGTATTCTTGCCTTCTAAACCATAGAATTGGACGTCTGGCTCTAATAAGCAATATATTTGAACCAAAAGAAGTAAATTCTTCATGGCTGGCAAAGCAATCATTCCTGTACTGCAACTACTATTGGTCCTCCAACTATTTTCCTGTACGCAAAAAGCTTATGAGGAAAGTTTCCCATATTTTCAGGGAGAGATCGAGTATCAATATAGCTACGAAAGCGATATACTGGATAAGGATTCGCTATCAGCAGCAAAACCTCAGAAAGGGGTTTTCCGCTATGACCTCGACAATTACCAGAGTCGCTTCTTTTCTGCAGAAGATACCATTAGCTATTATTACCTAAGTGAAACAAATTCTGCTTTAAGTCAGACAAATTCACGATTTGAAGACAATTGTCTGGATTATGGAGTTCCAACAGACTCTATCATATATTTCAACATCTATGAAACAAATGAAGAGGTTATGCAGCATAGCTGCAAGGTCATAGAATACAAGTCCAAACAGATGTGGAATCAGTATATGGTAAGTAAAGAGATCAAGATATCTCCCAAGACCTATAAGGATCATATAGCGTACAATTGGCAATTCTATGGTTCAGAAGCAGATGGCGGTTTGATCCTGCGGATGGAACACAGATTCCCCTCTTATACCATGAAGGGGATAGCAACAAGAATCCGTATTTTTTATAAGTCAGAACAAGCCCTGGAGATCAGCGTCGACAAGATCAAAGACATGTGCAGACATTTTGTAGGAGGCTAAATCTGTTAAATTTTATTTAATTCCTCCTTCATTTTACAGAAAGGCACAACAGAAACGGCATGATCGCGTAAGGGTATGATAAGCAACACATACCGATCCATGCAGAAGGCCCTAAGCTATCTACTATTCCTGGTCCTGTTTTTATCATGCCAGGAAATAAAAAAAGAGACCACTTATCATTATACCATTGAACCCACTGAAGAGGATGGGATGCATGCTTTATCCGTATCTCTTGATCTTGAAGCCGATGAGCAAGGCATTGTTCGTCTAAACTTTCAGGACAATCGCTGGGGTGAAGACAGCCTGTACAGAACGCTAACAGGACTGGAAAGTTTTCCTCCTGCTCTCGAAATTGAAGCCAAGCCGGATAGCAATATGATCTTCATTCGGCATAAGCCCAATCAGAAGTTCACCTTTACCTATAAATCCATTCAGGATAAAGGGGGAATAATCATGAATCATCACACCTATCGCCCTATCATTCAGGAAACTTATTTTCACACCTTTGGTAATCGTCTTTTTATATACCCCTATGGAAGCTTTGATTTCGATTCATCAGAAGTAAATTTCATCTTCGATTGGAATGTACCTGAAGGATACCTCATTCACAATAGCTTTGGAACAGAAAAATGTCAGAGGCTACAACTTACCCAGGCAGAATTAGGTTCTTCCATTTTCGTAGGAGGAGACTTCCGGAGATACACCAGTGTAATCAATGGAAATGACATCCATTTTGTCACGCGAGGAGATTGGATACCCTTTGAAGAAGATAAGGTAAATGAAGTCCTCAATATTGCGATCCGTTCCCATAAAGATTTCTGGCAGGATTATACAGACAGTATGTTTTCCGTGACCATGATCCCTACAAATGAAAAAAGAGGCTACTCTCTGGGAGGTACAGGTTTGAGTCAATCCTTTGCTACTTTCGTCAGCAATAATAAATATGTAGAGTTCTGGAGGGTAAAGTATCTCTATTTCCACGAGCTACTTCACAACTGGATCGGACACAAGATTGAAAACCGGGATGAAGAATTGCAATACTGGTTTAGCGAAGGCTTTACAGACTATTATACCTATAAGCTGATGCTCCGAAATGGAGTTATTAGCCTAAAAGAATACATAAAACTCATGAATGAGGAAGTCCTGCGCCCCCATTATGGCTCGCCGGTCAGAGAAGCTAGAAATGATAGCATTACCTATGAAAAGTTCTGGTCAGATAGAAATTATGAGAAATTGCCATATAGGAGAGGAATGATCTATGCCTTTCATCTGGACAACCTCATGAAGCAAAACCATGAGGATAAAAGCCTGGATGATATCATGCGGGAAATCCTAGATAGATGCCATAGGCTTGATGATGCAAAATTTGATCATAATCTATTTAAAGATGTCCTGAATAAATACCTCGGTCCCAAGGCAATGGCATCTTTTGAAAAGTATATAGTGAGAGGGGAAATCCTGGACTTGAAGATCAGCATACCTAAAGGCTTAAAGCATAATACCAAAAGGGGCATTCCGATACTATCTATTTCAGATCCGGAAAAAATAGAAAAATTTCTCAGCCGTTGAGTATTTGCTGGAAAAAGGATTACCGTTATTCATCATTTTTAAATAGTTTGTCCACTCAATAAATAGTATGAGCTGGATAGAAGAAATACCTTACGAAGAAGCTAAGGGAGCCTTAAAAAAATTGTATGATCGGGTTAAAGGACCCAACAATAATATTGACAATGTATTGAGTGTACATAGCCTGCGTCCTCATAGTATGCTGGGACATATGACCTTGTACAAAAACGTCCTGCACAATAGCAATAATAGCCTTCCCAAATGGTATCTCGAAGCCCTGGGGGTCTATACGAGTTATTTGAATAGGTGCGATTATTGTGTCGCTCATCATTATATAGGCATGAAGCGCTTGATTGATGATGATCAACGGTCTTTGGAGATTATGCAAGCCGTCAAGAAAGATCAGATGGATATAGCCTTTTCGGCTAAAGATCTGGCTGGCATCCAATATGCCCGGATGTTGACACTTGCTCATTATGATATCAAAGAGGACCATATAAAGGCATTGAGGCAAGCGGGATTTTCTGATGGAGAAATTCTGGAAATAAACCAGGTTGTCAGCTACTTCAATTATGTCAATCGGATGGTAGTCGGTCTTGGGGTAAATACAGAAGGTGATATCATCGGTCTTTCCCCAAACAACAGCGACGATCCCAATAGTTGGGGACATAGCTAATCATAGAAAATATGACTTTTTTAATTCTATTTGGACCACCTGCTGTAGGAAAGATGTCTGTGGGAAAGGCTTTAGCGGAAAAAACTGGGCTTAAACTCTTTCATAACCACATGTCCATTGAATTGGTGCTAAACTTCTTTGACTTTGATGAAGGAGGTTTTGAGAATTTGAATAAAGGCATACGTGAAATGATTCTAAGGGAAATTGCGGAAAGTGATCTAAAAGGGGTAGTCTTCACCTTTGTATGGGCCCTGGACGATCCTTCAGATAAAGCCTACCTGGATGATTTTATTGAAATTTATGAACAAAAGGGAGCTGATGTGATTTATGTAGAGCTGGAGGCAGACCTTGATACGCGGCTTATTAGAAATCGGCATCCACTAAGGCTGGCTGAAAAAGCCTCCAAGAGAGATGTAGAAAGAAGCGAAATGGTATTGCTTAAACATGAAGAGCAGTATCGTTTCAATAGCCATGAAGGAGAGTTTGAAGGCAAAAAATATCTCAAAATCAACAATAATGACTTAAATCCCGAAGAAGCTGCAAAACAGATAGCGCAGCATTTCCAATTATAAATATGGTATTTTACGAGTACACCTATCACTTCAAACAGGATCTGAGCAAAGTATATGAATACTTTCTTCAGAAAGCCTATTTAATCCGTTTCTTCAAAGACAGTTCGGATGAGGTAGTACTCAATTCTGATGAAGACAATCCCTATTTGGAAGAAGGAGAAAAAATGGAACTCGTGATTGGAGACCGAGAATCTATCAGTTCCTATGAAATAGAAACCCTGGAAATACAAGAAGAGGTATTGATAGATCTTTCGATCAAGTTTACCGATATCGTAGATAAAAGTGATAGTAGCCTGGAAGATGATGCCGAGACTTTTATCTTCATGAAAAAGCATCTGGGTATTGACATCTTTTTTCGCCTGGAGTTTTATGATGATTTTGACAGGACAAGAGTCAGAGAAACGGCAGAATTACAGAATCATACCCTGGCCTGGTACGCCAAAGCCTTCTGGAAACTTATGGGTTGGTATTATATCTTCAAGCAAAGGAATATCCATCAGGAAGTGAAAGATGAAATAGAATTTACCTAAGGCTTCTCCCCTACTCCTGAACAATGACCATTTTCTGTTCCAGCCCCATGCTTTCATCCCCAAAAGAAAAGACATAAGTACCCGGACTTATGTCGGAGAGAGAGATAACTTCTTTCCTCTGAAATGGACTGGGTGCCAATTCGTAAACAGCTACCTTTTGGCCCATCAGGTTGAATACTTCTACTTTCAAAGGGTCCACACTTATGCTTGAATACTCTATATTCAGTTCATCTTTGGCAGGATTGGGATAAAGCTTTACACTAAAATTATCAGCTAGTCCCCCATTGAGAACAGGTGAACTTTGCCCACAGGGACTTCCTCCTTGTGCAAAATAAGCTTCCCAGTTTTCTACCACAGAATTGTCCAGGTAGGCTTTTATTAAAGACAAGGACGAACCTCCCCCATTTGCCTCAACCGGCCAGGGAGTACCAGAAGAATAAATCACTCGATCGATTATCTCCCCGGAAGGCATAGCTAGGCTCAGAATCTCTCCTTCATTGGCAAGTTCGCCAGCATCCCATTGCAAGACCTGGCAATCTATAGAAGCATATAAGCCTTTGTCTTTAGCCAAAATCAAAAATTCCTCTGAACCCAAGCGGGTATTTTCAGGAAAGGTGAATTCGATTCCTTCTTCAAAACGATAGCCTCCCAGGTCCAGTTCATTATCACCGGGATTGTGAATCTCCAGAAACTCATATTGTTGTCCTTCTTCTGGATTGTAATGAATCTCCGTAATACTGGGTTGCAGCGGGACAAAAACAGGAGTCAGGGTCTCATAGCCATCGGACATGAATTCTATCTCGGGATTGCTGTCGCCCGTTTCCTCCCATTTCAAAAAGACATAGCCGGGATTCGCCACAGCCTTAACTTTTAAGGGAATATCTACAAAGTACTGAGAAGAAAATTGTGGAGGAATTTCGGTTTCATTATCGTGGAGGAAGACCTTGCCTCCTTTATTATTTGTATGATTGAAGCGCAGGCTCCTCGCTCCGCTAAGTCCAAACTTAAATCGAGTATGGCTGAGCATAACAGATAGCCTTCTTCTGAAGAATTCTTTAAAAGTCTGGATATATCCTTGCCAGCTTTGTCTACTTCCTCCTGCAGGTTGTCCCCAGCCCCATTCCCAGTAGTTATTGGTCCAGCGGGCTTGATGACGATCTATTTCAGGCGAAATCATTGCCTGAATACTGTCTGTTATGTGATTTACCCTATCCGTGTTAAAAACCAATTCAGCATAAGTGGAGGTTCTTTGAACGAACTCATTCCTGAATTCTTCATTCTCCAACAACTTTCTCAACCAAAGGGTACTATGAGGGCCATTGGGCCACCAATCTCCATTGGTAGTTGTGGCAAAGTCCAGGGTATTGTGGGTAACGGTCGATTGGCTCCAGGCTGCAAATCCACTTGTGGCATCCAGATCGAACAGCATCCACCTCCATTTTGCTCCCGCTTTTCTTTCTCTCCAAACCCTGAGGTTATTCGCTGGCCAGTCATAATTTGCCAGATAAATCTGAACAATATGGTAATTCAGAAATTCATTGATATCTACCTGAGATTTTACAAATTCATAGTTTGCAGGAATGCTCAAGTCATTATTATCAATGTAATTTTGGATTTGCTCGAAGGCTACTCGATCTCCTTCATGTATCTCACCTCCCGCATAGGGATTTGAAATGATATCTAGATTATCGGGGTCAACATCATGGTGGGAAGCTATATAATCTTCATTGTATAATTCTCTCAAGCCATACAAACCCCAATACGTTCCATTTATATAAGCAATCACGGGCCTGTATGCCATGATATCCAGATCGATGGTTTTATACAGCATACTCTGTATGGCCCCATCTCTGAATCCCATTTGCTCAAAATCATTCCCACTATTCCTTACTTTTAAGCGATTGTATTCTTCAACATCCAATTGAGGGAAAACCGGATATTCTACCTTCCCATCTCCATATAGATTTTTTCGGAAATAAAAATTCAAGGGTTTCATTTTACTCCCTCTGGAGCAACCTCCTCCGATCTTAATTCCTGCATTTACTGAAAAGGCCTGGGTACCATTTGACTCATACATACTCAGCCTTATCGGTCGCTCCCAGGACCGGTTCCAGTTTCTGGGTTCGAAATTACAAAAGCCATCTATCCCATTTGTGCCCCTCACATAAATGCCTATTTCATTATCAAAGAGATTTTCAGGTTCGGTTTGTATATCGAGTACTGCAAGACTATGATTCTCATTGATAAAATAGGTTTCAGCTTTTGTTTCACCACCTGCAAATCCGGTTTTAAATGCTCGTGCGCGTAGCAAACGAGTTTCGGCTATATTGATCGTACCCGTATAAAGAATATCACCAGTTCCCGGTTCGCTTCCATCCAGGGTGTAATAGATATCTGTATCCGGATCACTGCTAGTCATGCTTACATCTACACTATTGGCATAAAACCCCCCATCCAGAGAAAAACTGACTTTTGCGGCCAGGTATTGGCCCTTTCCATTATTGCTTTCTTTAGGACTATATTCGGAGAACTTTATCCAACTTGCTCCTCCATCCGTTTCTCTTCCGTAAGAAACATTTTGCTCAAGCTCAGGGAAAGCAATTTGATCCAGGACAATTTCCTGATCATCCAAAACCTGCACAAGAATCAAGTCTTCTCCTTCTTTATCCAGCTTAAAAGGTCCATGATCATTTCCTTGTTCTGTTTCCCCATCCAGCCACAAAATTCCAAAGCCTCCGGAAGGAATTTCTATTGGCGCCAGGATTCGCCATTTCTGCAAATCAGCAGGATCATCGCTCAAATATAAACCTGCCAGGTTTTGGGATTCACTTCCGGCATTGTAGATCTCTACCCAATCTTCCGGTTCTCCCTGATCATCCAGTACACGGGTACTTGATGCCATCAGCTCATTGATATATAAATCATTGATGGGAGTATTGGGTAAGGGGATTTGCGCTTCAATGTGCAGTACAGGTGCAAAATCCGGATCTCGATTGTAGGATATTGCAGTTCGAGTTCCACTCCCTGTAATTCCCACTACAATTGAATTTCCTCCCTGCCATCCGGACCGATCGACGATTTCCTGAATGATATCCTTTAGGTCCGGGCTTCGCTGGGCAGCTCCTTGCTCAAATTCAGAATTCCAGGGAGAAATTTGCCAGACAACCGCAGCACCACTAAAATCCCGATTCGTCACATTCTGATTGATTTCCTCAAAAGCTGCTGCATTATCTATTTGTTCTGTCCGTAACTCTACCTGACAAAAAGAGGAGCTGCTTTCATCCACAGAGAACTGGATATACGCCCGATCAATTTGAACTCCTTGAGGTAGATTGATGTTATTGAAACGAAGACCCACTGTTTGTTCTCCACCATCGTTGACCAGTTCCAGGTCTGAGCTTGTAGAATAAATCTCTCCTGCCTGATTTTCTTCAACATCATCCAGAGGGTCTGAAATACTGCTTTGAATACTCACCGGAAAGGAATTTTCCTGAGCAAAAGTCAGACTAAATAATAGGGTAAAAAGGAGGAAAAAGCATGCGCTTTTTATACGCGGAATCCGAGACAATAACATACAGATTGGAGTAGTTCCGATTTTTTAGGTGCTTAAATATACATAAATCCTGAGCTTATTCTTGGGACAAAAAAGGATCTTGCTTAGGAAAATCTGCAATCCCTTCCGGCAGCAAATAGGAGTTTATTCTCAGGATTGAGTCGAAAAATTCCCCTTAACAGTGTTATATTTTATGTCATCATAAAAAATCATAGGCTTCCTTGCGCCAAGTACCGACGTTTTAAACATATAATCACACCTACAGCAAAGACTCATTATGAAAAAGATTCTACTTCTTTTACTTTCTCAGTTGATAATTAGCTTCTCGTTTAGCCAAACTGATCCGGCAGATTGCAATTGTTGTTCGGAAGCCCAAAAAGCCTTTGATTTCTGGATGGGAGACTGGGTGGTATATGATACCACGGGAAACAAGATTGGTGAAAACAAAATCTTGTCCATGCAAAATCACTGTGTACTGCAGGAGAATTGGACCTCTGCCAATAGTACAGGAACCAGCTACAATTATTACAATCAGCAGGACAATAGTTGGAATCAGCTATGGGTAGACAATAGAGGAAACCCTTTGGTTCTTAAAGGGAATTTCTCCGAAGGAAAAATGGTTATGCGAGATGCGCTTAGCAAGCAAAGCAATGGCCAGATGGCTTTCAACCAAATCAGCTGGGAACAACAAGCAGATGGTTCTGTCATACAGCTTTGGTTGGTCCTGGATGAAGAGGGAAAGCAATTACGTCAGCTATTCAAAGGAATCTATAAGAAAGCTTCCGACTAGATTACAATCTGGTATTCACGACATTATTAAACATAGATCCAAAGGTATAACTGATCCCCAGTCCAAGCCCAAGGTCAAAATTGGTGGCTAATTGTCTTTGCCGCAAGAGGATTTCTTCAACCGTAGCATCTCTTCTGGGCAATGACAATTGGTCATTGATCAGCTCGAATTCTGCTGAAACTCGTACCGACAAGCCCCGAAATACCCGGAAAGAAATATTCCCATCCATTTCGAGGCTTCTTTTGCTAAAATCATGCATAAAGCTAGAGGCCTCTATGGTAGACCAGACTCTTCCCCAATCCTGATTGAATCTGGCCGTTAATGCCAGGGTTTGTCTGAAAAGATGCTCCTGGTCTTTAATATAAATGGTTTCCTCAAGGTAATCATTGAAGACATAGCCCACTCGATAGGCAGCCGTTACCTCTTTTCTGATTACTTCTGAATAGGGGAAAAAACTGAATTCAATTGCCGGCATGATATAAGTCGAGAAATCTCTATTATCATAGGTATTGTGTGAGACTCCACTGAAGACGCCCATCGACCAATGGTTTGACAGGCTCTTGACCAAACTTCCATTGAAATAATTCAAATCTCTTCTACTAAAAATTTCCTGCTCATCAACAATGAATTTATTTCGCCGTTTACTTATCTCTCCATTTGTTCGTATCCGCAATTCTTCGGTTACTCTGTCGGCACGAAAGCCCAGCTGCCAGAAACTACGACTTTGAACACTTTGTTGATTTATATCGAAATCTCCATAAGCTCTAAAAATCCAGAAATTCCAGGGGTCTTTATCTTGATTGCTAGAAATTCTTTCCCCCGCTGGAGCTTTTACCTTTACACTTATTCCCTCTGACAAATCCGTTCGTAGCAAATATAGAAGGAGTCCTATTTCTATCCGCTTACGCATGGCTGATCGAATTTCATCTCTGGTAGCATTAGGTAAGATTTCCAAAATCTGTTTGTGATGGATATCATCAAATTCCCCAAAACCCTCAAATTCCATTTCATAAGTCCGTCCTCCACTGCCATTTGTTGTTCTCACGATGAAAATCTGGACATTTGCCAAACTCTGATCACGAACATGATCAACATAATTCAGTTCACTTCGCAAATAGGTTTTATCACATACGGAACAGTTCAGAAATACTTTCAAAGCAGAAGGATCCTGAGCTGATGCATCAGGGAGGAAAGTAATACAAAACAGGAAGAGAAAAAGGAAGGCTTTACAAGCTCTACTAAATAAGGGGTTCATAGCAATTTTTGAGTAAAGGTCAAATTTACCATAAGCCTAGACAAATCTATTAGACGAATGCTCATGAAAAGACTACATATTCGTTTTCCCTTGTTTTTAGGCTTCAAAAATTTCATTTTTTCTCATATACCACATACAATTTTTCTTGAGTGGAAAGTCATTAACGTTTCAAAAAGAATGAAGCTGAAGATGTATATAGGGAGGAGGTTTTCAATATTTAATCTCTTATCTCAAAAAAAAATTAAAAAAACCTGAACCTTTATTTGGCTTTAGAGTATTAGTATATATAAATTTAAACCGACTGGTCTAATTTATCATGGGATATAAACATAACAAAGAAGATATCGTCCTGGCAGGAAGCCAGCTTTTTCGGAAGCAAGGCTATCATAATGTGGGCATCAATGATATCCTCAAGTCATGCAAGATCCCCAAAGGTTCTTTTTACAATTTCTTTGAAAGCAAAGAAGATTTTGCTGTCCAGGTAATCGAGCAATACTCGCAGGACAGTATCAAGTATATAAGCTCTTTGCTGGGGAAAAAGTCTTCCTCTCCCCTAGCCCGCGTCAAAGGCATGTATAAACAGATGATTCAGGACAACATTTCTGAAGGCTGTAGCCAGGGATGTTTAATCGGGAATTTGTCAGTCGAATTGGGGGGAACACATGATCGCCTATCTGCTCATACAAATGAGAAGTTTATGGAGTTGGTCAATGTGATCGGCTCAGTGCTTGAAGAAGCTCAGAAAAAAGAAGAAATCAGCACAGACCAGGATCCTTATGAACTTGCAGAGTATCTACACAGTGGATTCTTTGGCGCACTAACAAGAATGAAAGTCAACAGAAACCCCGTTTATTTAAACAAATGGCTGAAATTGACCTTTGGTCTGATAAAAACTTAGTTTTTTTTGTCACACAAAATAAGTAAACCGGTCTAATTTAAAGAAGTGTTGGAGTTGATGTGTATTGAGGTCCTGGTTTTAAGCAAAAGCTATTAACTCCAACACCCTAAAACTCCCACACATAAACACCTTTAAAATTCAAAACTCATGAACATCAAGGTTTCAAGAAAGATTAATGCACCCAAAGATGAGCTCTGGGCATATTTGGCCGATTTCAACAACATCTACCGCTTTCATCCCCTGCTCAATGGATCTTCTTACATAGAAGGAGCGAGTTCTTGTCAAATGGGGACCACCCGTCAATGTGATTTTAAGGGCGGGACCTATATCAAGGAAAAAGTTACAGGACTGCAAGAGGGTTCACACTACACAGTAGATATATACGAAACCTCTATGCCTATCAAAAATGCCAGAGCTACTCTGGGAGTAAAAGAAATTTCAGCAAACGAGACGGAAGCTTTCATGGATATGAGCATGGTGCCAAAGTATGCCTTCCTCACACCTGTGATGTATCTCATGTTCCGCTTTTTCGCCGCCCCCAGCATTTTGCGGGGATTGGAAAAGCTCTGGGCAGCAGAGAAAAAGCTCAGTCTCGCCTAATTCATTATAGCTATCATTTTTAATTACAAAATTCAATGTCAAAACTAGCAGGAAAAACCGCTATCATCACAGGAGCCACCAGTGGCATGGGACTGGATACAGCAAAACTCTTTTTACAAGAAGGAGCAAAAGTAGTAATCACAGGTCGCTCGCAAGCAAAACTGGATGCACTCAAGGATCAGCTGGAGGGAGATTACCTTTTGGTAAAAGCTGATGCTTCCAGCCTGGTGGATAGTAAGGCCCTTATCGCTACCACGGTGGAGAAATATGGAAAAATCGACATTCTTTTTCTAAATGCCGGAGTTTTCAAAGCTTTACCAATCGGTTTGCTTTCAGAGGAAACATTTGATGAAATCTATAACATCAATGTCAAGGGGCCTTTGTTCACCGTAAATGAAGCCGTACCCTTCCTCAATGAAGGAGCTTCTATTCTCTTCAACACCTCTGCTTCCAATGTAAAAGGAATGCCCGGTGTTTCTATCTACGGTTCAAGTAAAGCTGCTTTGCGTTCGATCGTAAGAACACTTGCCACAGAACTCGCGGAGAAAAACATCCGCGTAAATGCCGTTAGTCCAGGCCCAATTGAAACGCCTTTATGGGGGAAAACCAATCTGAGTCAGGAAGAAATCAGTGGCTTTGCAGAAGGAGTCTCCGGCCAGGTTCCTTTGGGTCGATTCGGACAGGGAGTTGAAATTGCAAGAACCGCCCTGTTTCTCGTATCTGATGATGCTTCCTATATCACAGGTTCAGAGATTCCTGTAGATGGAGGAATGACGCAGGTCTAAGGGAGAGGTGTTGTGGTGTGGTGTGGTGTTTTAGTGTTGTGATTTAAGGCTAGAAAATGAATCAAACTTTCCAACTAAAACACTACAACACTTCCAAAATCCCCAAAAAAATAGTTTTAGGATTCTACATGCACAGCGAGGTACAGCATTGAGCTGTGCCTCCTTCTCTTATAAGGATACTGGCAGATCTTCAACATTTATCGAATAAGCCGGTTTACTTGTGAAAGAAGAATAAAGAGAGCATAAATTTCTTGACTATTTAGCTATACCTGACACAGTCTGTACTTTGGTACATAGTTTGATTTCTCAAGAACAAAGTTTTCACAAAACTCATAATTTACTCAAATTCAGAAAATTACGCTTAATGAATAAAGTCGCATACATCACGGGAGGCTCAAAAGGAATTGGCCTCGGAATCGCAAAATCACTCTTAGGAATCGGATATAAGGTTGCTATCACGGGAAGAAATCAATCAGCCCTGGATACAGCAGTTAATGAACTGAAGTCCGAAAATGTCCTGGCCATACAAGCTGATGTCCGGAATTTTGAGGAAGAAAAGGAAGCTGTTCAGCAAGTCCTGGCTACCTGGGGACGTATGGATCTCTGTGTAGCCAATGCAGGTCTTGGCATATTTACTTCCATAGAAGATATGACGGTGGATCAGTGGAAAGATGTGATTGATGTCAACCTTACTGGAGTGTTTCACAGTGTAAAAGCCAGCATACCTCCCCTCAAAGAATCTAAAGGTTACATTATCACCATTGCCAGCCTGGCAGGCACCAATTTTTTCAAATACGGCTCTGCCTACAATGCCAGTAAATTTGGATTGGTAGGATTTAGCCAGGCCATCATGCTGGATCTCCGTGAACATGGCATCAAGGTAAGCACCATTATGCCCGGTTCCGTTGCCACCAATTTTAATAACCACAATCCTTCTGATGCTGATGCCTGGAAAATTCAACCCGAAGACATCGGCAAACTGGTTGTTGATCTCCTGAATATGAATCCCCGAACCTTGCCTAGCAAGGTAGAAGTACGGCCGGCGATTCCTCCTGCGAAGTAATGAAGAAGTGTTGTAGTTTTGTAGTGTAGATGACTTAAACAAATTCTCTATCTTTAGAGAACTTCCTCATTACAACACTAAAACACTTCTACCCTTTTCCATGGACGAAATCCTCTCACAAATTCCTATACGCCAGAATCTGGTTTCCTTTATCATGGTATTAGGGATTGTGCAGGGATATCTTTTGTGTTCGGTCATTGCCCTCAGGAGCAGTAGGCAAAATTACTCAATCCGGATTTTGGGCTGGTTGACATTGTGTTTGAGTCTCCTTTCTACAGATGTCTATCTATGCTATTCAGGCTTGATAAAATATGTGCTATTTCTAAATGACAGCACAGAATTTATCGTCTTACTGCTAGGCCCACTCATCTATTTTTTTATTCGAAGTTTGCTTGAGCGTAAGGAGATTTCCTGGAAAAGAGATTGGCCGCATTTTGTTTTACCAGCCATTTATTTTCTGTTCCAATGGGCAGCTATGCTGCAGCCAGATGCCTTTAAACTCAATGCTTATGTTGGAAGCTATTATCCGGAACTCCCGCGATTGGAACTGGAGTATAGTGTTTTATGGAAATTCTTCTTCTTCCGGGACAATGATCGTTGGTTCAACCTCCTGAGTTTCGCCCTATATTTTATCCTTTCCACCCAACTCATCTACCGATACAGAAAGGAATTGGGAGCCAATTTTTCGAGCGAAAAAATTGGCAGTAAATACCTCATTACTCGAAACACTTTCTTATTTTTTGTATTAGCAGGTAGCCTGATCCTGACAGTTTATTTGAATTACGAAAATGATCTGGGGGACCACTTCATCATTATTCTGATATCCTTATCTATTTTCAGCAGTAGTTTCTTCATGCTTTCGGAGTCTCGACTATTTGAAAAGTCATGGATTGCAGAGAAATATGAAACCTCCGGCTTAAATACGGATCAGATTCAAATCCTGGAAAGGATTCGCCAATTTTTACAGGAAGACAAATATCACCTGCAAGAAGATGCCTCTTTATCTGGTTTGGCTCAGGCTTTAGGCTTAGCCCCAAATTACCTCAGTCAAAGTATCAACAGCCAATTGAAACAAAACTTCAATGAGTTTATCAATAGCCACCGAATAGAAGAAGCAAAAACCAGACTACTCGATCCTGCTTACCAACACCTAAGCATTGAAGGAATTGGAAATAGTGTAGGCTTCCGTTCAAAATCTGCCTTTTATACAGCCTTTAAGAAACATACAGGCGCTACTCCGGCAGCATTTGTTAAAGAAAAAGGCTAAATCCCACTCTTCCTGGTTCTGAATTGCAATTCAGAACTTCAAAACACTCGAAAAATTAGGCCTGAGCGCTTCTATCCTTCACTTTTGTGTCGTCCACCTAATACAACAAAAAATGACACAAAAAATTCGACGACACGATTTGGATAGCTTGAGAGTGCTGGTTTTTGCGCTCCTGATCTTCTACCATGTGGGGATGTTCTTTGTTCCCTGGGGCTGGCATATCAAAAACAATGTCATCTATGATTGGTTGACCTGGCCTATGTTATTTGTCAATCAATGGAGGTTACCCATTCTATTTGTGATCTCAGGTATGGGAACTCGATATGCCCTTTCCTTTCGTAGTGGAAAAACCTTCGCCTGGGAACGAATCAAAAGACTCTTCATTCCCCTGGCAGTCGGCATGATTCTCATCGTCCCTCCTCAGGTTTATATCGAACGCATCGCCAAGGCTCAGTTTTTGGGTTCTTATCTCGACTTCTTCCCTGCAGAAATATTTAAGGGGATTTACCCGGAAGGAAACTTTAGCTGGCATCATCTATGGTTTTTGCCCTACCTACTTATCTTTTCATTGATTCTCATTCCTGCTTTTTTGTATCTCCGAGATCTTCCAGAAAATCAATTCCTGAGTTTCATAAAAAGAACTGTCCAAAAACCCTGGGGCTTATTGCTGTTCATTGCACCTCTTTACCTGGCAGAAGCTTTTATTGAGCCCTTTTTCCCGGTTACTCATGCCCTGGTAGATGACTGGTTTACTTTTACTTCTTCCCTCTTTTTGTTTTTCTCAGGCTTTGTCCTCATCTCTCTGGGGGATACATTTTGGAAATCCGTGGATCAGATTAAGCGCAAAGCCCTATGGATGGGAATACTAACATTCGGAATCATGATCTTCTATTGGAATATCGAGGATAGTGTTCTCGTCCATTTCACAGAAGCATTTTTCAAAGTACTGAATATCTGGATGTGGATACTCGCTATTTTGGGATATGGAGCTAAATACCTCAATAAAAAAAGTTCTATACTCCGCTACGCTAATCAGGCAGTTTATCCCTTTTATATTTTGCATCAAACAGTTACTGTCGTTTTAGCTTATTATCTCATGAATCTCGATTGGGGATTGGGCGCTAAATTTTTCATACTGAGTCTGGGAACCTTTGGCATCAGCTTATTACTCTATGAGTTTTTGATTAGAAGGATACCTTTTATTGGACCATTATTCGGACTAAAAAGGGCTCAAAAGCCCGTGGCTCTAAAATCTAAAGACTTAGTGACAAGCAAGCTTTAGGGAGTGAAAAGGAAGTTTCATACAGTCTAGCTTGGGAGGATCGGAATAAAGGAACTACTTAAGTAGAAAATGCAAAAGATTCTGCTAAGCTTTATCCCGATCCTGCTCCTCTTCTCCTGCAATCAACAAAGACAAAGCCCTGAACAAGATTCGCCTCCTGATATTCACTTTGTCGCAGCAGAGGCAGACTTGGAGCCCCGCTTTGATCCCAAACAGCATATAGAAGAGTATGAAGCCTTGAGAAAACGAATAAGCAAAAGGAAATCCAGGCTAAACAAGCGAATTTCAGGAATTAGCCAAAGTGAAATTAAACAGCAGTTTTTTCATCAATTGGTAGACTCTATTTTTCCCTATTGGTATGGAACAGATTGGGATTTCAATGGCATTACAGAAACTCCCAGAACGGGGCAAATTGCCTGTGGTTATTTTGTATCAACTACACTGAAGCATATGGGGATAAAACTCAATCGCTATCGCCTGGCTCAAATGGCTGCCTATGATATCCTAAAACAATTGAGTAAACCCAAAAGTATTCGAAGATTTACCGACTTTGATAAAATGACTGAATACCTGGAAGAGAAGGAAGAAGATGAAGTTTACCTCCTGGGCCTTGACTACCATGTCGGTTTTGTTGTTCGGAAGGATCAGCGATTGTTCTTCATTCATTCCGACTATTTTTCTGATGAGGTACAAAAGGAATTGATGAGTAGATCCTATTCCGCCCGAAGTTCAGAAGCTTTTTATTTAGGAAATTTGACGGATAATCAGGACTTAATGCTAAGATGGTTGAAAGAAATAAACTGAGGGATTAAACTTTCTTGTAAATCTTCAGTCTAAGGAGTAAATACGCGTCGATGAAAAAGCTCCTGCTAATTTTCCTCTTGCTTCCTTTTTTTGCTTGTGAAGAAGGAAAGGAAATTCCTGATCCAGATCCTGAACCTCCTTCTCTAAATCCCGACTTATACTTTCCTCCTGTAAATAGTGAAGAATGGGAAACAATCAGTCCTGCAGAACTGGGATGGAAAGAGGAAGAGATTCCAAAGCTTTTACAATTACTTGAAGACAATGATAGTCGGGCTTTCCTATTACTGAAGGATGGCAAGATAGTCATTGAGGCTTATTTCGGAAGGAACTTGCTCAACACAGCTGATTTCGAGAAAAATACCCTTTGGTATTGGGCATCTGCAGGCAAAACCCTGACGGCATTTACGGTAGGCATGGCTCAGGAAGAAGGCTTACTGGACATTCAGGATAAGAGTTCTGATTATCTGGGAGAAGGCTGGACGAGTCTGAGTTCAGGTCAGGAGGCAGAGATTAAGATATGGAATCAGCTGACTATGACCAGTGGTCTGGATGATGGAGTCAGCAATAGCAACAGTTTCGAATCTCAGGATCTTATTTTCAAAAGCAGTGCGGGTAGCAGATGGGCCTATCACAATGCTCCTTATACTCTTTTGGATCAAGTGGTAGAATCAGCTGTAGGAGAAGACTTTGATAGCTATTTTGACAAAGTTCTTAAGAATAAAATCGGCATGGATGGAAACTGGTTATGGACGAATGGAAATCATGTATATTTCAGTTCAGCAAGATCCATGGCTCGCTTTGGTCTACTCATCCAGAATAAAGGCAGTTGGGAAGAGACTCCGATAATGACAGATAACACCTATTTTCTGGAAATGACGACTCCCTCTCAGGAAATCAATCCCAGTTATGGCTATTTGTGGTGGTTAAATGGGAAAGGGAGTTTCATGCTTCCCCAAAGCCAGCAAGTATTCAATGGAAACCTTCATCCGGGGGCACCTGCGGACATGATTTCTGCGATCGGAAAAAATAGCCAATACCTTAGCATTGTTCCTTCTGAAGGTCTGGTGCTGGTAAGGCTGGGAGGCAATCCCGAGAATGCCCTGGTTCCTTTATTATTCCAGGAAGAGATATGGGAGCAATTGAATAACATAATTTTTTAGCCTCAGGCGAAGGAATTAACAGGATTCATCGTCTATTCAGCTGGCAGAAGATAAAAGACTTGTCTTGTAAGAAAACAAATTCCTTTTTTCAGTAGAAAAAAAATGTTTTACTTTCTGCCCAAATGGGGGATTTCCGCATAGAAATTGTCTCCCATATACTAAATTGTTCCGGTATTCCTCAATTCATTTATGCGGAGAGGAACGAATAAGCTAATGAATGTTTGACGCGATTTTCTCCCAAAACAGTTCAGAACAAGCTACTTCTACAAGCATCATCATTGCGGTAGTCTGTTCCTTTTTCCTTTCGTCTCTGATCGTCCTGACCTACGAATATACCCATAGGAACAAAGGGAAATCAGCCAATTTCATGATTGCGATGGCCCTGATTTCTATAGTAGCGGCTACTGTCATGCAAGCCGTGGGAGATTCGCTGGCGCGAGGCCTCGGTATGTTGGGAGCCCTCGCAATTATCCGATTCAGGACCAATCTAGACAATCCTGTAAGTATCACTTATATGTTTGCCTCCCTGGCTGTGGGTATATCCTGCGGCGTTTTTGGTTTTACCATTGCTTTCGCAGGCACCTTTACCTTTTGTCTGGCTGCCATCTTACTTCACATTTCTCCCTTTTGGGGGACAGAGCAATTCAGGGGAAATCTCCGCATCAATCTGGACCTGAAAGACTCCAGTGAAGAAGAAGTAGAGAAATTGTTACAGCAATTTTGCAAACGCTTCAAGATTGATCAGTTTCGGATCAATTCAAGCGAGCAACAATCACAGGCTGAGGAGGATGACGAAAATATTCCCCTTTTAAATCCTGTCAGTCTCATCATCAATCACAACAAGGAAATTACCTATCATATCTGGATGAGAGATCAGCAAGAGGCTCCTAAATTAATGGAAATGATTTATGCCTTACCAGGTATAAAAAACGCCCGTTTAAGATTTTCCATTCCTAATCCTGAACTATAATGAAATACTTCAATCTATATTATGTAGTTGCTTTTGTGATGGGAATAGGGATTTTCATCTTCAACCATTTCATGACCAGCGAGACAGTATTTTTCTTTGGCTTTGCAGAGAATAAGGAAACGGAAATAAATTTCAATTATCCGGTCGTTGTGGATGAAATCATGGTGATCCCGGGCCAGGAGGTGGAAATAGGAACTCCTTTGCTCAAGCTAAAGCGGGTAAAACCCAAAGAGCGCATGGAGGATCATGATTTCCAAATTGAAGAACTCTCTGCCAAAGCCCGTCAGTGGCAAAGAGAGAAAATGGGTGAGCAGGCATTATTGGAAAGCAAACGAAAACTCAAAGTCCTGGAGTTTGAAACAGAGCTCAATAAGTTGGAAGAGGAACGTAGATTTAAAGAAGGCTTATACAAAGACCTAAAAAGCATTGATAGTAGCAATTTGACCTATACTCCAATCTCTGACAAAATCGAATCTCTGGAAAAGCAAAAACAATTGAGTCTTAAAAATATTGATCTGGAGATCAAAAATATCCAGGAAGAAATAAAGCTGGGCATGAATCCTTTCCAGGTTGAAATTCGACGATTGGAAGCCGAGCATGTATTTGAGCAGAATAATAAAGTAGTTGAGGTTGAACTAAAGGCTCCCGCTAAGGGAGTGATTGGGAATATTTATTGCAAAAGAGCCGAACATATTCCTTCATTCAAGACCTTGATGATTTTTTACGAACCCAATCCTACGCAGGTCAAGGGCTATATACACGAAGATCAAATTCTGGAAGTAGGATTAGCGGATTCCCTGATCATCCGCTCGACCAAGGATGAAGATATCTATTGCAAAGGTAGAGTAAATGGATTGGGATCCCGGATAGTTGAAATCCCGGAAAGACTCCGAAAAATCCCGGACCTGAAAACCTATGGCAGGGAAATTTTGGTAAGCATTCCCTCAAATAACAATTTCCTCCAAAAAGAAAAAGTAGGCTTAGAAATCATTGAATAAGCGGCCATTAACAATAAGCAGATGTTTTTTTCTACACAAGAATTCTCCGGGCGAAGTATAATCCTGGGGGTTCTGCTCCTATTCACTTCCCTGCAAATAGCCAGCGCTCAGGATGAGCCTTCGCTAAAGGATTGGCTTATTCAAAAAGAAAGCATCATTTCAAGCGCCTTTGAACAAAGCCTGCTGGAAGGTAAGTTTAAGCCATCCTGGTTTGAAAAGTTGGAACTCCGAACTGAAACTGATGAATTTAGTTTACCTCGCCAGGAATACCTCTTCAGAATTACCCCTGCTACCCCTGCAATCCGGAGCGCTCAAAAGAGAATCATTCAGCTCAATCAGGCGGATGCCAATTTCTATCAACAGGAATTGCAAGAGGAGATTGCAAACCTGGTTTTAGATGAGCTTGTAGATATCCAGCAGCTAAAGAGAAAAACCGAACTTCAAGAAGAGCTCAAACTCATCCTGGAAGACCAGCAAACCCTGGCACGCAGACTCCTTCAGGATCCTGACTACAATCCGCGTAAACTCATGGATATTGAAGATGATTTATTCAAACTCAATCTTAGAATCTTTGAAGATGAGAAAAATCTGGAGCGTCTGAGCGGAGGCCTCGCTCTTCCTCAATTGAATGAACTTATCCTGATCAAGGAGATCGGCAAATCTGTATCCTTACTAATCGACCAAAAATCTTCCTATCTGAAAGATGAACAAAGCCAACTGGAACAAGAGATCATAGATGCTGAAATACAGCTCGAAAAAGCAGAAAAAAATCGCATCATAGATTTCTTACAAGTCCGATATCAAGGACCCAGGGAAGATTTGTTGGAGGAGAGACTTTCCATTGGCCTCGGAATAGAAATTCCCAGTTCGGGCTCTCGCAAAACAAAAATCCGGGAACTCAATATTGAGAAATGGAAAAGTGAGCAGGAGGCAAAAAGCAAGCGTCAACTTCTCGTTCTGGAAATTGAGAAGAATGCTGCCGAACTCCTCGAAAAAATCAGCACCTGGGAATTTTCAAACCAATTGCTCGAGGAAAATGTAGCAAATTTTCAAAAACTGGAGGAAAACAGCCCGGAACCAGAGTGGAAAAATCCAGAACTTTTGCTCTTCCGAAAAGCCCAGTTGGTGGATAGGAAACTGGATATGCTTGAGATGGAGGAAAGTATCTATGAAGCCTATATTGATCTCCTCCAAAAAATAGGACTGACTCGGACGGATGCCTATATGGATTATTTGCTCAACTAGTTTAGGTAAAATAGGCCCCACATATCATTCTTGTTTTATATATTAATTCCATTTAGGAATAATACCCAAGTTGTAACAATTGTGTTAGTCTTGGTGCTGATAAAATTGGAATTTAAACATTTCAGAAATTTCCCTCCCCACTAATAGTTGCTTCTCCTAAAGGAATAGTTTTCCGCTATCTCCTGCTATCAATTTGTATACAAATAAAATTGATTACGATATCCTCATTGATTCTTATGAGGGTTAAAATCAATGAAAAAAATCCCTGGTGGGATAGAAATCCCTCTACTCCTTTTTGAATTACAAACAAACTCAAACTTTTTAATCATGCTAAGAAAAGATCAACAAAAAGACTCAGCAAACATTAAAGAAATTACGGTCCGGAATAAAAAGGATAAGAAACGCAGAAAGGTTAAATATTTTGCCGATCGCATCATCGTCAGACTAAAAAAACCGGAAGAATCAGAAAGCCTGAATATCGAAGAGCTTTGCCAAAAAATATGTGAGGTCATCCCCAGAGGACAAGTACTTCGCTATCCCAGAACAGAAGCTTCTCGACGAGTATTATTCAAAGTATCTCAAAAAGCTGATTTAGAGAAACTCACCAAAGAACTCTCAAAGAGAGAGGAAGTTGAATATGCAGAGTTAGATTATGTAGACCAAGATGCGCTGATCCTACCTAATGATTCAAGATACAATGAGCAATGGGCCCTGGAAATGGTAAATGCTGAAAGAGCCTGGGACGTCACGACCGGCACTTCTGATCGAATATTGATAGGGATAATTGATAGTGGAATTTCTATTACCAATAATGCCCTGGACCATGAAGACCTGAATTCATCCAGATATATCCTGGGAACTGACTTTGTTGATGGAGGTACCCCCAGAGATTTGCGTGGACATGGCACACATGTAACTGGAATTGCAGCGGCAGAAAGTAATAATTGCAGAGGGGTAACGGGAATGAACTGGCTAGCGCCCACTTACATTTGCCGGACCCTAAACGCTAACGGAAATGGCAGTTCTGCAGATTTTGCTGATGCTGTAGAAGAAATTGTTGACTATGCCTTGCTCAACAATCTAAAAGTAGTCATAAACTACAGTGCTGGTGGTGGAGATAATGTTACGAAAATGAATGCTTGTCAATATGCAGATGACAATGGCATGATTCTATGTGCTGCTGCCGGAAATGATTTTGGAGGAGATGTAATATTTCCAGCAGCCTACTCCCTGGATTTCGATGCAGTCATCGCAGTAGGTTCTACGGATTCAGATGATACAGTATCTAATTTTTCAAATATTGGTCCTGAGATAACAGTCGTAGCTCCTGGGAACTCCATTTTGTCAACTACTCCCACCTATTCTGTAACAGCTGCAGGTGATCTGGAATATGAGTTTTATAGTGGTACCTCAATGGCATGCCCGCTGGTGACTGGGCTAATCGCTTTGATGTGGTCCAGAAGATCTTTCCTTAGCAACAGTTCTATTCGCCAGTGTCTTATTGATACTGCTGTCAAATTAGGTCCTGGAACCTTCAACAATTCCTGGGGCAATGGAAGAGTCGATGCCTATCAAGCGGTATCCTGTATCGAAATTTATACCTTCTGCTTTTTGACCCCATTTACCTTCTTCACAGCATTTACTTCTATCACGGAACTTACACATTTTACTGAATTCACTCCCTTCACTCAGTTTACAAGATTAACACCTTTTACCAGGTTCACTCCCTTTACTCCCCTAACTCCCTTTACAGTCTTTTCAGATGTAACTCCTTTTATTCGCTTCAAAAACAAGCTATTTGAACTTGCAGATATTCAAATCGACAAGTTTGATGAATTCAAGGAAGTACAGGGGCTTTTTGAGGCAAACAAACTGAATTACTTGCACGAAATTGCCTCAGAAGACCTCAGTGAATTAGCAAATATTGTGGGAAGTCAAGAAAAGGCATCCTACTATGTCGGACTCTCACAATCTATTCTTAAATCATTATAATTTCTGATATATGCAGACCAAAGCTAAATTTTTCAGCATTGTCATTCCGACCAGGGATGAAGGCAAAATGCTACATATGACTGTTGATAGCATATTGAGTAATACAGATTATCCTGCAGGATTTGAAATTATAATTGTTGATGATGGTTCTACTGATGGCAGTTGTGATCGATATGAAGCTGATGAAAGGCACATCAGCTTAATCAGAACGAAAAACCAGGGAGTCGCAAAAGCACGAAATTTAGGAGCCAAACATGCAAAGGGAGAATATCTGCTTTTTTTAGATGCTCATTGCAAGGTATCCAGCAATTGGCTGGATCGTTTTGCCACAAGTTTGAACAGAAGGGAAGTAGCTGTTGTTGGACCTACATTTACAAAATTAGACGCTACTGAACCCAAAGGATGTGGCATGATGTGGGTAAACGATAAGGCCATGCGATTTACCTGGTTTACTCCGATAGATGCTGATGAACCCTATAAAATGGCCTTAACTCCTGGTGGCTGCCAGGCATTTAGGAAAGATACTTTCTTCAACATAGGACAGTATGATGATGGATTTGAGAGTTGGGGATCTGAAGATTTAGAAATCTGCTTAAGAAGTTGGGTATTGGGATACTCCGTATTAGTAGATCCCAAAATTACCATCCAGCATTATTTTCGTCAATCTCGCAGCTTTGAGGTTCTACAAGAAGATGTAGTCTACAATTTTCTTAGGCTGATAAATTTTCATTTTTCCAAAAAGCGTATTGACAAAATCATGGAGACACTGGCTTCATATCCTCACTTAAAGAAGGTTATGGATCGCATTCAGAAAAGTGATGTATTTGAAATGCGAAAAGCCCTAAATCAAGTGCGGGTAAGAGATGATGATTGGTTTTTTCAAAGTTTTCAATTGCAGGGGAAACCATCCGTAATTTCTCACTTCACTTGATGGCCTTCAATATCAAATTTGAAGCATACATCAAGTGTCGGAATCAGGAAAAAATACTGCCATGAGTTGAGATAATGGATTCCTTAGGAATCCCCTCATTCCAGGCTCAGGAAATCTTCGAGCTATTCCGAGAATTATTGTATCCAAAAAATGCTTCTGGGCTTTGTCCAGAAGCATTTTCATATTGGATATTCAACAACAAATCTGGCTATTCTTCAGGAAGTGGTTTAAATAATCCCTTTGAGTCATTCTATTGCGGGTGTATTGATCCTGTAAACATTTGGCCTTAGCTTGCATGAGCGCATTCATTATTTTATCATGACTCAAAAACTAGTACTCTTCGCAATTGTCTGTTTTATGCTTTCTTCCTGTTCTCAATCTCCCTATCAATATGAGTTGGGCACGGTCTCGGGTTTTGCTGAACTGGTAAATTCCGGCGTAAAGCGTTTGGCCTTAAGTAGCCCTATGTCTCCGGAGGAAATGGATTCCTTCCTGCCTTTAGCACAAAAAGAAGCCGAAAAATATGGGGTTCAGATTTACAGGGAGTCCGAGCTGATTACCACTTCACTTTTCCCCGAAAATGTTGCAAGCGGAAAAGATGTATTACTTCTATATCAGGGAACTGTTCTGAGGGAATATGAACAGCTGAAAGCAGATAAAGCTGCTTTATTGGAGAAAAAAGAATATGAGGGAAAGAATAGAGAAGAGATCGCCAGACGCTTTGGGCGTTTATTGAGCTATACCCCTCAAGGAATCAATAAACTTCTGGCAAGCAATACGAATTTCAGGACCTTGAAAGATTTTGGGATAGAGGGAAGCAATGTATTTTTGTATTACAAGGACCTCAGAGCTGCCACAAAATTCTATCAGGAAATCCTGGGACTGGAAATGCTAGCAGACTACCAGATGGCTACTATTTTCCGCATAGCTGGAGATTCTTTTTTGATCCTAGTTGATGCGGAGAAAGGTATGCATAGCGCAGATGAGCCAAAAACTGTAGCCCTGGCTTTGCTAACAAATGAACTCAGCCAGTGGTGGGAATACTTGCAGAAATCCGGAGTAGAAATAAAATATACCTATAAACCAAAAGAGGGAGGGCCGCATGATGGCTTCGTGGCCATAGATCCGGAAGGTTACCTGCTGGAATTCGAGTTATTCAAGCAGCATTCAGAAAATGAGAAGTTCATCCCTTTGCTCAAAAAGAATACAACTGCTCCCGCACAATCAGAAAATGTCCCCTCCGGTCTGGGATTCAACGGAAGCATCACCTGGTTGTATTATAAGGATGTCCTGGCTATGCAGCATTTCTATGAAGAAGTATTGGGTCTTGAATTGGTAGCAGATCAGGGTTGGACGAAAATCTATCAGCTAAGTGATTATGGATTTATCGGACTTGTGGACGAAGCCCGGGGCATGCATGACTTTAGCGAAGAAAAGGCGGTAACCGTTTCTTATTTAGTGGAAGATGTTAAAGGCTGGTATGAATATGTCAAAAAGCAGGAAGTCTTTGAATTGAGAACAGGGAAATTTGAAACCGGACCAGAAGAAAAATACAATGCTTTTGTAGGCTATGATCCAGCCGGCTATTTTATGGAATTTGACAAATTCCTTCCGCATCCTGACAATGAAAAATTGCTTACATACATTGAGGAGGACTAGGCTTTCCATATTAGTCAGTTTTTGATAACTTGATAAAACCTATACTACTACTAAAAACTCCTTGCTTATGGCCAGGGCCATCCTTTCGCTTACCCGAAAAAAAAGTCTCCTCATCCTGTGTGGCTGTTTACTCATTTCCCTTCCCTTTATCAACCAATGTACTAGCAGTCGCCAAAGCATAAGCTATAACAAAGATATTCGTCCCATCCTTAACAAGAAATGTCTTGCTTGTCATGGAGGAGTGAGGCAGATGGGAGAGTTTAGCTTACTATTCGAAGAAGAAGCCTTTCAGCCCACAGAGTCTGGCAAAGTGGCCATCATTCCCGGGAAAGCAGAGGAAAGCGAGCTCTACACAAGAATCACCCATCACGACCTGGATCTTCGCATGCCCAAGGATGCACAGCCACTTTCTGAAACTGAAAAACAACTCATTGCTGACTGGATCAATGAAGGGGCAAAATGGGAAGAACATTGGGCCTATATTTCTCCAAAACTTGAGAGGGAGCCAAAAATCAGTGGCGAATGGATGCAGAATGGCATCGATTTTTATATTTACAACAAACTGGAAGCATCGGGCCTACAGCCAGAAACAGAAGCAGATAAAACAAGCTTATTTCGAAGAGCCAGTCTTGACTTGACAGGTCTTCCTCCAAAAATAGAGGATTTGGAAGCTTTCCAGGAAGATGAATCACCAGAAGCTTTTGAGAAAGCCATAGATCAATTACTGGCCTCTCGGCATTATGGCGAGAGATGGGCTGCGATGTGGCTGGATCTCGCCAGATATGCAGATTCGAAAGGCTATGAAGCCGACTTCCATCGAAATATCTGGCGCTATAGGGATTGGGTGATAAAGGCTTTTAATCAAGACTTGCCTTTCGATCAATTTACGATTGAGCAACTGGCTGGAGATCTCCTTCCAAACCCTACCAGCGAGCAACTGATTGCTACTGCCTTTCATAGAAATAGCATGACCAATACCGAAGGGGGCACGAGCGATGAGGAATTTCGCTTGTCTACTGTCATGGATCGCATGAACACCAGCTTCGAGATTTGGCAAGCCACAACCCTTAGTTGTGTACAATGTCATAGCCACCCCTATGATCCTATCCGTCATGAAGAATTCTACCAGGTCATGGATATCTTCAATCACAGCCTGGACCACGATCTGACCCCAGAAAATCCTACCATCTATCATTACCAGGCAGAAGATGAAAACAGAATTAAAGAGATCATTGCTGAAATAGAGGAATTGGATAAACATACCCGTGTAAATCAGGACTCCTGGATAGATGATCAGATAGCCGAGGCTATTTTCCCACAATTGCTTCCCAATAAAAGCCAGGATTTTTTGCACGTAACCTTTGGTGGAAATGGTGTAGTCTCAAATTGGACCTCTAACCTTCAATCTATCGGAGAGAGGAAATTCTACCTAAAATTTGATGACATCCCCATGGAAGGCCTGGAATCTATTTCCTATCGCTTTGCTACAGAGGGAGCTGATGCCCGAATCGAAGTTTTTCTGGATAGCGTGGGCGGCCAACAGATTAGTAAAACAGATTTCCCCAATGTAAAACTTAACAGATGGAATGCGTCCAATTTCAAATCCATAAAAAGCCCGGTCTTAGCTAAATCGGGTACCCATGATCTCATTTTTAAACTCATCAATACCACAGGACGCATTCCCGAAGGCATGCTAAATATTTCCTTGATTGAGCTTCAGTATACAGACAAACATTCTTCTTCAACTAAACTGAGGGAGTTGAAAAAAGACTTAATTGGATTGAGGGCGAAAGCTGATGAAACGCCTATCATGCAGGAGAAATCTTCTACCTTTAGACGAAAAACCCGCTTCTTTGAAAGAGGGAACTGGCTGGTACAGACGGATGAAATGAAGGCGAAAGTTCCCGAATCCTTACTGGGAAATCACAAGCAAGCCCACAATAGACTTGAATTTGCCCAATGGCTGGTTAATAAAGAAAATCCCCTTACAGCCCGAGTAATTGTAAACAGATTCTGGGAGCAAATATTTGGAACAGGTATCATTGAGTCATTGGAAGATTTCGGCACACAAAGCCTGGAAGCCTCTCACCCGGAACTTCTGGATTATCTGGCCTTGAGTTTTATGCATAAACATAATTGGAGTGTCAAATCTCTGCTTAAAGAAATAATGCTTTCCGCTACCTATAGACAAGCATCCAGAATTACGCCTGAAAAACTTGAGAAAGACCCCTATAATCGCTTACTCTCCCGAGGTCCACGCTTCCGCTTATCTGCTGAACAGATTCGGGATCAGGCATTGGCAGTGAGTGGCTTGATAAATGACAGCATCGGGGGAAAAAGCGTGATGCCTCAACAGCCCGATGGAGTCTGGGCAGTAGTATATAATAATCAGCAATGGATCACTCCGGAAGACAATCAAAAATACCGTCGGGGCTTATATACCTATTGGAAACGAACTTCCCCCTACCCTTCTATGGTGAGTTTTGATTCTCCCAGTAGGGAATACTGTGTATCGAGGCGCATCAGAACCAATACTCCTTTACAAGCTTTGGTTACCCTCAATGATCCGGTTTACCTGGAAGCAGCAAAAGCTCTGGCCAAACGGATGGAAGCAAAAGGAAAGGGGGAGCTCGATGAAGCCCTAAAATATGGCTATTTCCTGGCACTATCGAAGGAGCTCGATCAGGCAGGCCTGAAGGTATTGCGAGACTTGTATCAGCAAGCAGAGAAAGCGCTTGAGTCTTCATCGGAAGTGGCTGTCGCAGTCAATGATCAGAAGAAGAATCAGGAATTCCAGCTGCAGGAACCTATGACCGTAGTTGCCAATGCCATCATGAATCTCGATGGTTTTTTAATGAAAGAATAGAGATATGAAAATCCACAAGGAAGCTCGATATAAAGAAGTAGAGTTCAATACTCGCAGGCATTTTCTTAAAAGCTGCACCACAGGTTTGGGAGGCATTGCCCTGGCTTCCTTGCTGTCTTGTCAGACAGGAGATTTGTTTTCAGAGAAAACTCTTGAAGATAGCATCCGAAAACAAGCAGCTCATTATGCCCCAAAAGCCAAAAGAGTCATTTTCCTTCACATGGCCGGAGCTCCCTCCCAATTGGAGCTTTTCGACTACAAACCAGCCCTGAATAAACTCCATGGACAGCCCTGCCCGGCTTCTCTTCTGGAAGGCAAACGTTTTGCCTTTATCTCAGGTACTCCAAATATGCTCGGCCATCAGGCAAAATTTGAGCAAAGGGGAGAATCTGGTGCCTGGGTTTCGGACCTCCTTCCCAATTTGGCTAAACAGACAGACGATATCTGCTTCCTAAAAGCCATGCATACCGATGAATTCAATCATGCTCCGGCTCAACTTCTCCTCCACACGGGTATCGGTCGCCTGGGTAGGCCCAGTATGGGATCCTGGGTCAGTTATGGCTTGGGTTCTATGAATGAGAATTTACCGGGCTATGTGGTACTGGTTTCCGGGGGAAAGACTCCGGATGCGGGTAAAAGTGTTTGGGGAAGTGGTTTTCTTCCTTCTATTCACCAGGGCGTACAATGTCGGTCTCAGGGAGATCCGGTTCTCTATGTTTCCGATCCTAAAGGAATGAGCCGCGACCTACGAAAACACTCAATCGATGCCATCAATGAAATCAACAAGCAACAATACGAGACTTTTCAGGACCCGGAGATTTTAACCCGTATCTCCCAATACGAACTGGCTTTCAAAATGCAGGTATCCGTACCAGAGGCCATGGATATTTCCGACGAACCCGACTACATCCACGAACTATACGGAACGGAGCCCGGCAAAACTTCCTTCGCCAATAATTGTCTGTTAGCTCGGCGTTTGGCAGAAAGAGATGTCCGCTATATTCAGCTCTTTCACTGGGGATGGGATGCACATGGAGCTGGAGAAAGTGAAGCATTAAATGGAGGCTTTATCAGGCGATGTGAAGAGACAGATAAAGCAGTATCCGCCTTACTGACCGACCTCAAACAAAGAGGTTTGCTGGAAGAAACCCTGGTCGTTTGGGGAGGGGAATTTGGCAGGACTCCTATGATGGAAAATCGGGGCGGGAAACAAAATCCTTTTGTTGGTAGAGATCATCAAACCGAAGCTTATACCATTTGGATGGCGGGCGGAGGCATCAAAGGAGGCATGTCCTTTGGGGAAACAGATGAAATCGGCTATGCGGGAGTAAAGGATCGGGTTCACGTACACGATCTACAGGCAACCATCCTGCATCAAATGGGATTCGACCATGAAAAACTTAGCTATCATTTTCAAGGCAGGGATTTTCGTTTGACAGATCAATTTGGGAAAGTGGTCCACGATATCCTGGCTTAGGGAAAGAGTGCAGGCATGGGATTCTTTTCATACCAGGCAAGTACCTCCTCAAAAACAGCTTCAGTACTCCTCTGATCTTTGACTATTTCATCATATGTCAATCCTTCAATCTCCATGAGATATTGGACCATGATATTGCTTTTGAGGTAAATATGTGGAGTGCCAATTTCATTTTCCCATTCCACCCAATCATAATTATAAGAACCTTTCTCCTCATATTTCAGAAGATGGGAAATGGCATATCGAAGGTCTAAGTCATCTTTCTCCATTCGCATCATATACTCTGCATATCCTTCCAATTTCCAGAAGGGGAAATTCAAGGTGGCAAATCCGTATTTCTGGTATTGGAAATTATGGATAAACTCATGAGCCAGCAATTCAGCCAGGTCTCGCCTTTTTCCATTCTTCTCTATATACCCTGATTCCGGCTGTACCGGCATATTCAATACCGCTTTACTCGCAAAGCCAAAAGCAAAAGCCTCCCCAAAAACAAGCTCAACAAATTGAGGATAGCTTGATCCATCTTGCAAACAAAGTTCTATCTGGAAATTGGGATCATACAAAACGCTACTTTCTATAGCCTGCAAAGCTGTATCGATTTGATTTTCCCAACCTTCTTCAAGTGCCTGATTGTGCAAAATTCTAATTTGCCCATATGCCTGCGCATGGGAATAAAACAAACTTGGAGAGAGTAAACTGATGACAAAAACTCCCAAAAATAAAAGGAGAATAGCAGCTGTCCAGATAAGAATCTTTTTTAACATAGAGGATTTACGTTCCTTTGTTCTACTTGTCGGGAGAAAAGTGATATCCTTACAATAAAGCAAGCAAATCAGAGATTAAAAACATTTACTTTGTCATACCGCCTCAGCTTCATATGCTGGATATTACCGGGCCTGCCCAAATATTCTATGAAGCAAAGGAATATGGTGCGGATCTCAACTTGCATTTCCTGAGTTTAGGTACAACAACTGAAATAGAGAGCAGTGCCGGCCTCTACTTTTCCAAACTCCAGGTATTCTTTCAAAGCCATCCACAGAAAGGAGATCTGATCTTTATTCCTGGCCTGGATTACACCTTATTACGTGAGAAAAATTTTCTGGAAGAAGTAAAAGACTTTCTGGATTGGTTGAAACTGCAACATAAAAAAGAAGTGCAAATCTGTTCTATTTGTACCGGTGCATTTTTATTAGCAGAATCTGGTCTCCTTAATGGCAAAAGCTGTACTACTCACTGGAAGTACCTGGATGATTTTGCTCATCAGTTTCCTCAAATTCTTATACAAAAAAATAGACTATTTGTCGAAAATGAAGGAATCTATACCAGTGCCGGCATGTCTTCAGGAATTGATTTATCCCTCTATATACTCGAACAAAACTTTGGTTCCTCTCTTGTGGTGGAGTTGGCGAAAGAAGTGGTCATCTACTTTCGAAGAAGTGAATCAGATCCCCAGCTCAGCATCTTCCTCCAATATCGAAATCACCTCGAAAAACGCATACATGATGTCCAGGATCATTTACGCAAAGAATTGGCGAATGCTCCCCAACTGAATGAATTAGCAGAGGTTGCTCATACCAGCAGTCGAAACCTGACCCGTTTATTCAAAAAGACTACTGGTATCACTTTAGGAGCTTATATAGAAAAGCTTAGGGTGGAAAGAGCGGTAAAGCTACTTTCAGAGGGAAATAAGGTAGCGTTTGTAGCAGAAAAATGTGGCCTAAAAAGTGAAAATCAGTTAAGAAATCTATTGAAGAAACATAAAGGTATACTTCCCACCGATCTGTTTTTGTCCTGATCCTGCGCCTACTTGTCCTTCTCATCCTGCCCAATTGGGCCTAATTTGTGGCATACATAATAATGAGCCATATGAACAAATATGCACAGATTATCGGAGTATTTCTCCTCATCCTATCTAGTTTTCCAAACAGGACACAAGGACAGGATTCCAAATTAGCAGAACTATATGTTTGTCCGCCTTGCAATAGCAATTGTGATAAGCTCACCTTTTCAGAAGCAGGAAACTGTAGCCATTGCAATATGGAACTTATCAAGGAATCTGAGCTAAAAAGATTCAATCAGGAAAGCAAAAAGCGAATTGCCTTTTATCTACAATCCGGCATTGAGGTATTAGATTTCGCCGGACCGATGGAAGTATTTTCCTATGCAGGCTATGAAGTATTTACGGTTTCAGAGAAAAAAGAGATTATCATCTCTCAGGGTATTTTGAAAGTACAGCCGGATTTTAGTGTAGAAGATGCACCGGAGGCAGATATTCTAGCTTTTTTCGGAGGAAATGCGTGGCCTACTCTGAGAGAGCCAGCCGTTCAGAATTGGATAAAAAATCAAAAGGAGGTCGAAACCTATTTTTCTGTATGTACGGGTGCCTTTGCCCTGGCAGAAAGTGGATTATTGGATGGAAAAACAGCCACAACATTTCACAATGCACTCGAAAGTCTGGAAGAAAACTATCCCCGTATTGATGTGAGAAAAGATGTTCGGTTTGTGGACAATGGCAAAGTGATAACGACCGCAGGAATTTCGGCAGGCATAGATGGAGCCTTGCATCTGGTCGCCAAACTGGAGGGAGTAAACAAAGCTCGCGAAATTGCTTACCATATGGAATATGACAAATGGCTGGCAGGAGAAGGCTTGATTCTAAGTCCGGACAATCCCTATGAGGGATTACTTTCCCTTTCTGAACTCTCTGATTATGAAGGGAAATATCAATATCTGGCAGGCAGCGAGATTGAAATATTTGCTGATAAAGAAGAAAGAGGCCTCTTTGCAAGAGTCGAAGGAATGAACTATCCCCTCTTTCAGGATGAAAAAGATCAATTCCGTAATCTCCAGGGAGACTTGATAATATTTAAAAGAGATGGCTCAGGAAAGGTAAGTTCGTATTCTTTAGCCACAGAGAATGACAGCTATAAAAAGTTGGACTAAAGGAAATGCTTCTAACATTCCGTAGGCACCGAAGCAATCTCTCTGAATTCAAAAATTACATGCATTCAAAGAGATTGCCTCGCCCTTAATTAGGACTCTCATTGATGAGGCGACATCAGTCAGACAGAAAATTGAGCAATTTTCCCCATTGTCGATTCCAATTGTCAAAATCATGGCCTCCCTGCGTCTTTTTTAGCTCAATCTCATAATTTTTGCTTTCATACAGCTCCTTCAAAGGTCCTACATATCTTTCTGCATCATTCTTTCCTGTAGAAATAAAGATCTTCAAATCTTTATTTGAGGAGAAGGCGATATACTGGGATAAAGCAGGTCTTGGATAGGTAACGGGCGAAAGCAGTGCATAATTTTTGAATAGTCGGGATTCTGCCGAGAAATAGGCAGCATTTAATCCCCCAAAAGAGATTCCGATCAGGCTTCTCATCGTAGCTTCAAAATTTCTTTGTAAACGCGCCTCAACTTCCGGTATCAATTCATCCCGAAAGAAATGGATGTAATCCGGATTATTGAAGAAGTATTCGTTTCTGAAATCTTTTTTGCTTTCGGGGTCCTGGCTACTCACAAATACATAGGTGGAAGCGGGAATTGCTTTTCTTCGGATCAAGTCCTTGATCTTTTGCAGGCCACCATTTTCAATGACCTTTCTCCCATCTGTGAAATAATGTATTCTGCCATCTAGCGGCTTACCTTCTTCCCGATAGATAAAAACTTCGATATCTCGCTCGAGAATTTTACTCGAAAGTTTTATTTCCAGGCTTTGGGCAGGTAGAAAGCCGTTTAGGATGGCCATAAAGAAAAATATAAAAGTAGTTTTCATTTGCTGAAATTAGAGGTTCCAGCTGCTTTGGAGGATCTTGCTTTCTTATTTGACACAGGAATAGGGGAAATGTGACAAAAGTCTGAGAGTTAGCACTAGCTGACTCAAATCCTTGAATTGTTTATATTGTGATAATCAAGAATTTCCGACAATTTTTAAGACTACTATCCATGCAGACCCAAAGCTTCAGACTACACTTTCCCGCCATAATACTCTTACTATTTTGCCTTTCCATTTCCAATAATTCTCTGGCACAATTAAAAGTCTCAAAGCTTTATGGAGACCATATGGTAATCCAAAGAGGACAGGAAATACGGGTTTGGGGATGGGCCAATGCAAAAGAAAAGATCAGCCTTAGTTTCAAAGGAGAAACCTATAAAGGGAAAGCCGAAAATGATGGGACATGGATGCTTAGGATTCCTGCCCAGGAAGCAGGCGGGCCCTATGAAATGGAAATACAGGGACAGAAAGAAAACATTCAGATCAAGGATATCATGCTGGGAGACGTATGGATCTGTTCGGGCCAATCCAATATGGAGTGGACGGTAGAAAATTCCAATAATTTTGAAGAAGAAATTACGACAGCTAATGATCCTTTGATTCGCCACTTCAAAGTACCCAGAACCTATGCAGAAAGTCCCGAGTCTCAATTGGCAGGTGGAAGTTGGAAACAAGCAAGTCCGGAAACTGTTGGGAGATTTACAGCAGTAGGGTATTTCTTTGCCCGCGAGATCAGAAAGCATCAGAATGTAGCCATAGGGTTGCTAAACACTTCCTGGGGAGGAAGTAGACTCGAACCCTGGATGAGTGCTCAAAAGTTATCCGAATTGGGATATGAAGGAAGCAGTTTTGCAGCCTTTAAAGAAAAAACAGAAAGGGAGCATCAGGATAATCTGAAACGCTTTAGTGATAAGTTTCCTCATCTGGGAAAAAAGCCCATAGGTCCGGAAAAGAATTGGTCAGAGCCCAGCCTTTCGACGGCTAACTGGCAAGCTATACATGCCCCCGGTTTATGGGAAGAACAGGGCTATGAAGGATTGGATGGAACGGTTTGGTATCGCAAAGATTTTAACTTGACAGAGGCAGAGTCCAAACAGGATTTGGAATTGGGGCTAGGTAAAATTGATGATTCTGATTTGTCTTTCGTAAATGGCTTTGAAGTGGGCAAAATGAACCAATCCTACAATAAGAATCGAGTTTATCAGGTTCCGGCAAAGTTTCTAAAAAGCGGCAGAAATGTCATTGCCATACGAATCGAAGATACAGGGGGTGGGGGTGGAATCCATGGAGGTGCAGATGGTCTCTATCTGATCAAGGGAGGAGAATATGTTTCCCTGGCAGGAGAATGGAAAATGACAGTTACAAAAATGCGTAAAGGGAATTTTGCAGTAAACCAGATTCCCAGTGTTTTATATAACAAGATGATTCATCCCCTCTTGAATTTTCCCATCAAGGGAGCCCTTTGGTACCAGGGAGAATCAAATGCAGGAAATGAGAAAGATGCGATTGCCTATGCCGGCTTGTTTAAATCTATGATTGAAGAATGGCGGACCTCATGGGGTGTCGGAGAGTTTCCTTTCCTTTTTGTACAATTGGCCAATTTCATGCCTGCAAAAAACCAACCTTCGGAAAGTAACTGGGCTTTACTGCGCGAATCTCAGGATGCAACTACACAGCTAAAAAATGTTGGACAGGCTGTGATCATTGACATAGGAGAGGCAGACGATATTCATCCTCGAAATAAACAGGATGTAGGCTTGCGACTCTCCCTGGCCGCACGGAAAATGGCCTATGGCGAAAACCTGGTTTACTCAGGTCCAGCTTATAAAGACATGGAAAGAAAAGAAGGAGCGATTTATCTAAGTTTTGATCATATCGGTACAGCTTTATGGGCGAAAGATAAATATGGCTATCTCAAGGGATTTGCCATTGCTGGTGCAGATGGGAAGTTTGTATGGGCCAAAGCCCTGATAGAAGACAGGCGGGTGAAAGTCTGGGCAGATGAAATTGCCGATCCCAGGCATGTTCGCTATGGATGGGCAGACAATCCGGATGATGCCAACCTTTATAATAGCGAAGGATTGCCGGCTTCTCCATTTAGAACGGATAAAAAGAACTAAAGAATCTGCAATCTATTTGTCCATCTCCCAAAATGTCTATAATTTGTAACAAAGCTCCTTATATGCAAGAAATGTATAACACCTTCATACCTGAAGGTTTTGGGACCTTGAACTCTTACCTTATGATGGAAGATCCTCCAGCATTCATCGCCTTTGCAAAAAAGGTGTTTGAAGCTAAGGAATTGAGTCGAACTGAAGATGAAGGAGTTATCAGAAACTGCGTCTTGAAAGTTGGGGATAGCTGCTTTATGGTGGCTCAGGCGCGGGATAAATTCACCCATATGCCCACAGCCTATTATCTGTATGTCAAAGATGCAGATGCGATTTATCATCGGGCCATGGAACATGGGTGTAGCTCCGAATTTGAACCCATGGATATGCCCTATGGTGACAGACAAGGAGGTGTACAGGATCCCTTTGGGAACTATTGGTGGATTTCCACTCGCTTGGTAGATGGAGGCTATAAGAGCTCCTAAGAACATATTTGACGGAATTTGGTCAAAACCCTTTGGGGTATAGCTCAGGAAATAGACATGAAAGATAAAATCGTCATGATAAGCGGTGCCGCTTCAGGCATCGGTTATGCAACCGCCCACAAACTTGCTTTGATGGGGGCAACTACTATTTTATTGGATAGAAGTGAACATAAACTGCACGAAGTTCGACAGGAACTAAATAGAAGCACACAAAATCCCAATATAGATTACCTTGCTGCAGACCTTTCCCTGATGAGTGAAGTCCGGAGAGTTGTTGAAACTTTTAGTGAATTTTACGATCGTTTGGATGTCCTGATCAATAATGTAGGTGTGATTTGCCCTACCCTCGAATATACCTTGGAAGGACACGAAAAAACCATTGCTACCAATCACTATTCCTGGTTTCTCATGACTCACCTTCTCGCGGATCATTTGGGCAATAGCCCCGAACCCCGGATCATCAATGTAGCCTCGGAAGATCACAGGCAGGCTAAACTGGATCTCACAGATATAAACTGTGAGAAGAACTTCAATCCCTTGCTGGCATATGCCAATTCTAAATTGGCGATGATCAGCTCCAGCTACCAACTCGCCAAAAAACTGGAAAATACCCACATAAGCATCAATTGCCTGCATCCCGGTTATGCGAAGACCAATCTTACTGACAGCATTAAGAAGCGTTCCTTTGGTTCGAGACTGCTTGACTGGAGCCAGAAAAAGCTAGCTGCCTCTGCTGCAAGCAAGGTTCAGGTGCATTTGGCTACTTCTGGTGAGCTAAAAGGAGTAAATGGTAAATACTGGAATGAAGAATGCAAAGAAGTAAAAACTTCTCGTGACAGCTACGATGAGATTTTTGCCCTCAGAATCTGGAAGCATACAGAGGAAGTGGTTGGGCTTCAACTAAACAAGAACCAGGAGGATCATAGTTATTCCTAAGAAGGAAGTGCAAATTCAAGCTTCAAGTTCAAACGCAAAGGAAGTTAATTTTCAAAAGTTTGTATGTAGAAAAAGTATTTGCGAAAATAATTCTCCCGACCTAAGAATCTCGAATTCTAAAAAAGCTTCCCCATAGATTATGGGAAAGCTAATAAAGTACTTATTTAAAGACGTATAATTTCTAATTACTTTGAGAGAATCATTCGCTTAGAAGCAACATAACTTCGTCCGTTTGTAGCTGTTCCTGTAATTGTATAAATGTATATACCGCTGCTCAGCTTGGAAGCATCAAATTTATATTCATGTTCCCCCGGAGCCAATATATTTTCAGTTGTCATCTCAAATACTTTCTGCCCATAAGTATTAGATACCGTCAAGGTAATTCTCGAAGGATCAACTAAGCCAAATTGGATGCTAGTGGTTTGATCAAATGGGTTTGGATAGTTGCTTAACGCAAATATTTGCTCCGGAAGCTTTGCTTCAATAGACGTAGTCCATGGGGTAATCATTGGCGTGGCATCCATAGTATTAGGATCGTAAACAGCTATAGCATTTACCATTGAATCTCTTATTGCTGCTACAATCGCATCTCTGCTAGCTAAAAATTCTGTTTTTTTATCCGAGAACCAATTCAAATCGCCGAGTGGTAAACCGTCTGTTCCGGCTGTTTGCATATATACATTTGCATAAGTCAAATCAATTGCTGGTGGCCAACTCAGTGAAGGCTGCCCCCCTCCATCAAAGGATACGGGTGGTGGAACCCGCCAATCAGGCCATTCAGCTGGAGCATTAACGTTCCAATGATAATTTAACCACTTTAGAATTGAATCGGTCTTCCCGGGTAGCATAGTAAATTCGGGATCTACATCTGCATAGTTTGTACCTATGGTGTAGTTTGTATCAGCAACGATAAATGAATCTACGTCAGGATGTTCCCACAAGAGACTGGCAGACATGGAATCACCAGGTACACCCGTATACCAATCCAGAATTTCCTGCTCACGAAAAAAGAGGTTTTGGCCTAAATACAAAGAAATCTTATCCAGGGAATCTTTTGAATCGGCAAAATAATTCCAGGTGGTAAAATAGGAATCGTAGGTATTATTAGGATTCATTGAATTGTCATTCTTACGGCCTCGTATGTGGTAGTTATAGTAAATATTATTTGCCGTAATCATCTCATTTGCACGCTGCTCATGTCCATTTACCGTTTGATTTATGTAGGTGTTATGCATCTCATGAACATTAGCATTATGCCAGGGGCCACTGTTGCCCGTCAAACGCCCGGAGTTGACAACCGAATTGTTCTCAATTGTTACAGAAGAACAAGCAACATCCATACGGAGTGGGAAGCCGCCCCAGGGAGAATTACTTAGTCGAACTCCATTAATGAACACACAATTGGTGATGCTAATGGTATCGCCTTTGAACTGGTTCCTCAGGGCGAAATTCGTCCAGTCAGTAAATACACAGTTATCCGCGATCATTTTGCTCCCACCAGTATTTGCTACGAAAGTACCGCTAACTTCACCAGAGCTGTTTGTTCCACTAAGCAGAACATTTCTGAAGGTTATAGATCCTCCTGCTTTAAGTTCAAAGAAATCTCTAGCTGAGCCATCCATTGCCGGTGTATTTAGCAATACAGGAAGACTATCGGCATCCATCACCCAGCCGTTGTCAGGTCCTTCGATCGTTATCTCAAAGTCCAAATCGATACGGCCGTCAAAAGCATAATATTTACCAGCCTCTACTGTGTAAACACCTGGGCCAATGATTTGAGTGTTTACAGTCTGCCCTGGATCCAGAGCTGTTTGTGCAGTCGAAACGGTGAACAGCCCAACAATAAACACTAGGAAAAGTGTAGTGATTTTTTTCATAATAAGTTTTTTAATTGTTTAAGGTTTTGGAGTTTTATTTTTGGGAGGTAAGTATGACACTCAATCTCACTTCATTGATTACCTGTTTAGTATTTAAACTTTATGCTAATCAAAGCCATAACGAATACCAATATCCACAGTCCTACCATAATATTGTACGGAAGAAACTTTTTGTAATGTGCTAATAAATGAACGGTCAGCAGTGTTGGTAATGTTGTTGGCATTGACAAACAGCTGCAGCCGTTTGTTAAGCCAGGGTAGTTTCTGGTAGGCAGTGAAATCCCAACGCCTATATGCAGCCGTATATGAATCTAGTTCGTCATAGGTTCTATTTATCCCCGTAAGAATATTATCCTGGTAAACGAAAGATAAGCGTGCTGAGAAGTCCCCCACATCATAGCCTAAGGTAAAATTAAACACATCATTCGGCTGATTGGGCATCCTGCCGGCTCTTGTGGAATCAACAAATACGGTTTGTGCAAATGGACCCGATCCAAGTTTGACGGAAGTTTGAAAGGGATAGCTGGTTTTAGAGTTGATATGTGTATAATTCACATTTAGCACAAAGCCTTTGAGGAAAGAAGGCAGATAATAAAAATGTGTTTGCCAGTCCAGCTCAAAGCCCCTTACGGAAGAGGTCGCATCCAAATTGATCCAGGTGTTAATGACGGTCTGCTGAGTTTGTGGCAAAGAGAACCTATCATTGACTGTTTCAGAATCTTTGCTCCTAAAACTTGATCTAACAATCAGATTGTCTATTTCCTTGTAAAAAAATCCGGCTGTAAATAATCCAATTTTATTTTTATAAACCGAAGCATAAATATCATAATTTTGTGATAGGGCCGGTACAAGTTCAGGATTTCCTAATTCCAGGGCAGGGCTGCTGAAGGAATCAAAATATATATAAGGGGAAATGGCCCGGTAATCTGGATATATAATACTTTTGGTCCTGGCCAAACGGATATCCAGCCAATCTGTAGGTTTTACACGGACATGAAGCTGCGGAAACCAGTTTTGGCCATTAATATCATTTGATTCTAAGGCTTCATTGCTAAAATCTTCTGGATTAGGGCCAAACCTTTCTGTAAAGAATGAATTGTAAAGGAAGGCAAAATCTTCATACCGTATACCGGGAAAAAGCGTGACATATTTACCAACTTTAATCTCTGCCATCCCATAAAATGCCAACAAATCTCTTTCATAAAGATAATCATACTGCGCGGACTCTTTTCCGTCAATGGGATAGTAACCACTATAAATGGCTAATTCTTCATATCGCTTCATCTTCTGGATATCAGCTTTGTAAAAGAAGTTATTAATTCCCTCATTTCCAGAAAGAAAATCCCCAACATCATAGCTGGGTTGTTCAAACAAAAAGGCCCTGATGCCCAGGTTCTGATCAAGATTTGTAAGCCCCAAATCCGTCCAAAGAGAATCTTTCAATACTCGTACAAATTCTTCCCCCAGGAAGTTCCTGTCTGGCTGACTAAAATTTTGTGTCTCATCATTGTCTCTGGAGTTGCGGACATACTTTCCCCCAAATTTTAATGTACCAGAAACTGCTTTTGAAAAGCTAAAAGGAACCTGGAAATTTAGAACGGCTTCCTGAGCGGATTCAACCACATCCCGTTCCAGGGTGTAAAAACGGGTCACACGCTTCGCATTAGGTTCTGGTATAATCACAGCGGCATTTAGCAACTCACCGGGTGATGCCTTAAGCGGATCAGTCAATGAAGGAGTTGTAAATCCAGCTTCGTTCTGAGCTATGCCAATATTCATGCGCAGATCACCCGGCGTATATTGTTTGGAAATAGAATTTGAGACAGAAAAATCCATGCTAAACTTTGCAAACTTAAATTCCCCCTGAATCGCATTGCTAAGCATCGTATTGCTAAATTCTCTTACTGCTGCAAATCCAGACCACTGATTACCGATGAGTGAAAGAGAATTTGATTGTTCTACCTGATCTTGAGAAAGATTGCTTATGAAATTATTCATAAGGAGTGAGCCATTTTTAAATTGGTAGTCAAGAATCAATCCCCCTCCTAATCTTTGTCTATCCGTAACGCGGTCGCTTATGCTCACTCGATTAAGGTCGATCGGAATAAAACCTGCTTCCAAGGAATCTTCTTCATTTATTGCATATCCGACATTTAGGTTATCTGAATTTCTATTGGAATTATCCAAATAACCATTAACCTGAATCCCAAATTTCTTCTTGAAAAATCGATTACTTAGGAAACCACTTACTCTATAATTCCCATAGGTATCTCCCGTCGAGCCATAGCCAGCTTGCACAGAAATATTACCTTGTGCCCCATCTCTGGCTTTTGCAATTTTTAGGTTAACTGTTCCCCCCACTGCATCTGCATCCATATCCGCAGTCAAGGCTTTGGTAACTTCAATCCCACTAAGCACATTGGGAGCGATCATATTCAAATCCACACTGCGATCATTGCGGTCAGTTGACTGCATACGCACCCCATTTACCATCGTCACATTATATTGGGGAGATATACCCCGAACGGCAACCTTTTGGCCCTCTCCCCCATTTCTGATCAAAGATAATCCGGGCAACCTTGATACTGATTCTGCAGCATTCTGATCTGGAACATCTCGTATTCGATCTGATGACACCACATTTTTGATCGTATTTGAGGACAACTGTTCGTTGATAGCATTCATCTGGCCTGAAACCTGGGCAGATATTTCAACTTCTTCAGTTTGAACACCGGCATACTCTAATTCTACCTTAATTTTTAGTGGGGTACCTGCAACAACAGTAACGGGTGTTTTTTGATCTATATAACCAATATATGTGGTAATCAAATTATAATCTCCAGCAGGAACCCGTTGAATAATGAATGCACCTTCAACATCCGTAGATGCTCCAAGACTTGTTCCCTCCAATCGAACATTTGCAAATGAAATATTTTCCCCGGAAACTTTGTCAACAACGCTTCCTGTAATATTGCCCAATTCTGCGCTAACTGCCCCAAAGATTGTCCGCGCAGAAACCTGTTTTTTCGCTGGAAGAATTACCTTACTCAGATAAGCTATAGAATCTTTGGTACTTTTCTGTACAATAAGAGACTCGCTCTCCTCGATTTTCTGGATTTGCTCAAATTTGCGTGCTATTTTCCTTATTTTCTTCTGGCTTGTTTGATCCTCTTTAAAGACGATATAATATTTATCCGTAAGTTGTTTGTACTTCAATCCTGTTTTTTCTAAAGAGCGATTGACAGCTGACTCTATTTCTTCTCCCTCTCTAAACTCAAAGTGAATGTTGATTTTGGACAATAACCTGGAATCATACGTTATGATCACCTGGTATTTTTCGCTGATCTGATCTATTACTTCACTTAAGGGTTGTAGCTGAGCCCTGATGGTTTTGGCATCTAGGGGGACCATTAACATCCAAAACAGGAATACTAATAACCATGATTTTTTAAAAAATCGCCGATGTAGTAGTTTTTTCTCCATACGTCTAGGTGTTATTTAATAGTAGTCGTAAAAGTATTATTCAGCTTTTTTGTCGATGAAATATCTTTTCCCTTCCGATCTTATCCTGATCCCATAGACTTCACTCAAGGTTTGCAGAGTTACGTCCAAATCTTTGATGGGAACCCCTCCGGAAATAATCTCTTTTTTGAGCTCCTCAGACTGCCACACAAACTGGATTCCATATATGTCTTCTATTTCGAATAAGGCATGGGGTAAAGGCGTATCATTGAAAATCAACGTACCTTCCTTCCAGTAAGCGTTTTCAAGCACAGAAGCATTTTTTTGGTTCTCCTTGAGCTTATTTTGCTTCTTGGAATAGGCAATGAGATCACCCGGATCCATTTCAATGAAATCTGTAGCAGGATTCTCAACTTTCAGCCTTACCTTTCCTTCTTCTAGAAATACTTTGGTTTGGTCATTTCGGGTATTAACATTAAAGGAAGTTCCTAACACATTCACGGTCAAATCCTCTGTCAGTACCTGAAAATCTTCATCGGTTTCCGGAATTTTTTTTACTTCAAAAAAGGCTTCTCCCTCCAACCATACTCTTCGGGGATTTCGCGTATTGTATCTCAGGCTGGAATTGGCATTAAGGGTAACCTTAGATCCATCAGGAAGGTATGTTTCCAATTGCTGGCCGTATGTCGTAGCCAACATGATTTCTGTGTGATGGAAAAACTGGAAATAGGCAAGGCCAGAAAAAAGCATAAAAATGCTGATTGAGGCCACCAATGTCCAGGGTTTCCATAAGCTGACAGTTTGGGGTTTAAGAGGCTGTATATGTGCAGAAGGGCTATCTTCTATTCGATTTATTAAGCGGTTCAAAGCTTCTTGACCTGAGCTTGGATCAACCTGAATGTCTTTAAAAGGAATACCCAATACCAAGGTTCTACCTTCCTTTGCCAGTTCCCAGTGATGCGGATGATCATTGAAATAGTGTTCCCACATTGAAGCGTCTTTTTCGTCTCTTTGCAAAGCCCAATTGATGAAGCTTTGGTCTTCAAGCCATTGTTCCAGTAGTACTTTTTGCTCCTCGTTTAAATTCATGTTTTTTAATCCAGCCAATAGTCATTCCCGCCGTGTTAGATAGACGGGTTATTTAATAAGAAGGACTTGGTCCCTTTTTATACTATTGTTTTTTGGAAAAAAAATGAGAAAACTAATCGAGTGGGGAAAATTCGTCTAGGACAGGCCCAGAATCACTAATAATGAGGAGGTGATCCCAAAGAATTTTTTTAGCTGCTTGTTCTTTCGAATTTTTTTCAAGGCTTGGTAGAGCGTATTCAAGATGGTCTGATTTGCTACCCCCATGATTTCGGCAATTTCTTTGGTACGCAGGCCATTGTAATAACGCAAATATATGGCTTCTCTTTGACGCCAGGGTAACTCATTCAAAGCTTGAGTTAATGCTTCTTGAATATGTTGTTGGCTTGCTTCCTGCATACGGAGGTCATCCGCTGAAAACTGAATAGCTGTAAGAACAGGTAATTCCAGGCCTGCATCTTTCTGCTTTCTTTCCTTGCTCAGTTTTTCAAGTATTCGCCGTCTGAGGGAACTAAATAAATAGGCTTTTAGCTGTTTTACATCACCCAAACGATCATGGGCTTCGAAAATATAGAGAAACAACTCTTGTACGCATTCTTCAACTACTTCAGGAGAAGGAGAAATTCGTAATCCATAATGCTTAAGAAAATCGTAATGTCTCAAAAAAAGTACAGATAATGCCTTTTTATCCCCACCCTTAATTGCCGAAAACAATTCTATGTCTTTCCACTCCTCCATTTACTAAATCTATTGGAAAGGCTATAGAATTCCTAATAGGGCTAATCTCAGAGAATTATGCTGATAGATAAAAGACTTATGGCAAAAGAATGCTCTACATTATGAAGTTCCCACACTACTGAAATGTAATGTGATATACTGTTCAATGAAATGCCTTTACCATAAGTCCAAATTCTTTATTTCCTCAGCAAATAACTTCCCGAGAAAGCATGCTGATCTCTTTTTGAAAGGGGATGATATCGCGCTGCCTGTACATCTCTAAACAAGCGTTCCAGGCCAAGTGATTTACGGTAGGCCAGGCCTCCACATACTTCCATGCTTTGTCTTAACAATTCTATGGCTCCTTCTGCCAACAAGGTCTTTCTACTTAGAATCTTGTGAGCAATTTCATCATTGGGTTGGAAATCAAAATTGTTATTGATGCGAAGCATATCTTCCAACATGATCTGTACCTGGCTCAATTGATTGCTCATTTCCCCGATGGAAGAAGAAGTATAGGCCTTGCTACGAGGAGCATTTTTTACCAATTCCAAACTGGTCTTAAATGCCTTTTCTGCTATACCCGTGTAGACAGACATGATCAAGGGCATGGCTACACCTAATACTACATTCCACACGGGATGAAATTCCCCCTGCTTTCTTCTCAATTTGATCGCCGCTTCCGGGATGAAGACCTTATCCAGCTTTACCGTTTGAGATCCCGTCCCACGCATACCCAGAGTATCCCAATCATCGAGCAAACTCAGGCCTTCGGAAGCAAATGGAATGGCAAAGTGATATACTTGTGTTCCCAGATTTTCATCTTCAAAAGGAGCCGAAGTAACCAGCATATCTCCTACCGCTGATTGGCTTGCAAAATATTTACTTCCACTCATGAGATACCCACCTTCTACTTTCTCCAATTTCCCATTGGAATCCAGCCAGTCTTTTGCACCTGTACTTACCAAAATGAGCTGATCTTCCCCTACCCTTCTCAGGATTTCTTCTCCTCCTTTGCCTTGTTTGTATTTCCATACATTGGCGGCAATCAGGTGTTGATGCATTGACAAAGCCAGAGCAGTAGAGGGACAATAGCCTGCCATTTTTCTCAGAAGCAAAGATACCTCTTCGAAGGCCAGACCCGGACCTCCCAATTCACGGGGAACCAGTAGGGAAAAGAAGCGATACTTTTTTAACTCCTTATAATTTTGATCTACAAATAAGGCTTGTTCGTCATAGGAGCGAGCTCTTTTCTCAAAAGCCTCTCCCAATTGATCTACCAGATCGCGGTAGAGGATGAAATGATTGATTGCTGTGTTCTTTGTCATAATGATAGAATTGCTGCTTGTTATAGCGACAAATCTATTCGACAGTTATACTAATTGCAGGCTTTCCTAGTGGTTGGAGGACTTAGTTGAGTAATCGGTAGAAGATTTTTAGTGGTAAAAATCAAAGCTTTCGGTTTTGCTAGGCGGAAAAGTCAGGCCTGGCCGCCTGATAATCGGTTTCAAACAAAGGGGAAGAAATCATAAAATCAGCAGTTGCACGATTGGTAGCTGTTGGGATGTTGTACATAGTCGCTATGCGCAGCAAAGCTTTTACATCCACATCATGAGGCTGAGCCTGCATTGTGTCCCATAAAAAAATAAACATATCGATCTTGCCTTCTGCGATCAGCGCTCCTAATTGTTGGTCTCCCCCTAAAGGTCCCGATCTCAATTTCAGTACTTCTATTTCCTGCTTTTCATCCATACTTTTAGATAGCAGTACTCCTTCAAGCATTCTACCAGTAGTACCTGTGGCTACAATTTTATGTTTGATCAATTTCTCCCAATTGTATCCTACCCAGTCCATGAGGTCGCGCTTGCGATTGTCATGAGCCACCAATGCGATCGTTTTTCTTTCTTCCATAGCAGAAAGGTAAGAAAAGGCCAGGATATGGAAAACTTGCCTGGCATAGGATTGAAAACAGCACTTCTTAGCATTATCAGAGCAGTGGGGATTATTTAGGGAATAAAGCGTAATTTCGCAGCGTGCTCAGAGAATGTACTATACAAATAAGTCCGGAAGCCCTATCTAAAGAGGACGGCATCAGAAAAATCGCGGCCCGGGAACTGAGGGTTCCAGCTGCTCAAATCAGTGGATGGGAGATACTGAGGAGGTCTATTGATTCCCGCAAAGGCAAGCCAAAATTTGTCTTAAAACTGCAGGTAGCTATAGATCAGGAAATGCCCGAGACTCTCTTTCCGGAATTTCCCCTGCAAAATGTAACCCATGCACAAGAGGCTCATATCATAGGCATGGGACCTGCGGGTATGTTTGCAGCATTAGAACTCATCAGGCAAGGAATCAAACCGGTCATTATTGAAAGAGGGAAAGCCGTAAGGGAAAGGAGAAGAGATCTTGCAAAACTGAATAAAGAAGGACTGGTCAATCCAGAAAGTAATTATTGCTTTGGAGAAGGAGGAGCAGGAACTTTTTCAGATGGCAAGCTTTATACACGGGCCAAGAAAAGAGGGCATATAAAAGAAGTACTCGAAATATTGGTAGAGTACGGAGCTAATCCGGATATCCTCGTCAATGCACATCCTCATATTGGTACCAATAAACTCCCGAAAATCATCCAGCAGATTCGTGAATCCATCATAGAATGCGGAGGAGAAATCCAGTTTGACTCCCGCTTGACAGATTTACGGATCAGCGAAGGGAAAATTTCCCATATTCAGATAAATGATGCAGAATGGATCGCCATACATGCACTTATCCTCGCTACGGGTCATTCTGCGCGTGATATCTTTCATTTATTGGATCGCCATAAAATCAGCTTCGAAGCAAAATCATTTGCCATGGGCGTACGGGTAGAACACCCACAAGCCCTCATTGATAAAATTCAATACCGATGCGAAGACAAGCGTCACCCTGAACTTCCTGCGGCTGCTTATAGCCTGGTTCAGCAGGTACAGGGAAAAGGCGTTTATTCATTCTGCATGTGCCCGGGAGGAATCATCTGTCCTGCCAGTACAGCTGAAGGAGAACTGGTCGTAAATGGATGGTCTCCCTCAAAGCGCGACGGCTTTTTTGCCAATTCGGGCATGGTAGTCGAAGTATCTCTATCTGACCTCCCCAACCAAAGTCCTTTAGCAGCGGTTGAATTTCAGAAAAGCATAGAACAACGTGCTTTTGCAGCAGGAGGAGGCAAACAAGTAGCTCCTTCTCAGAGATTGGGAGATTTCGTCAAGGGTAAGTTTTCCCAAAATTTACCCGATTGCTCTTACCTACCTGGAACAAATAGTGCCGATTTGAGAGACATTTTACCTCAATTTGTATCTAAAAGATTACAAGAAGCATTTCGTTCTTTCGGTAGGAAAATGAAAGGCTACCTCAGCAATGAAGCCATCATCCTCGGAGTAGAATCAAGAACTTCCTCACCGGTACGCATTCCCAGGGACAAGCAAAGCCTGATGCATCCCCAAATCAATGCTTTATATCCCTGCGGTGAAGGCGCCGGTTATGCAGGAGGAATCATGTCCGCAGCACTTGATGGTATGCGCTGTGCGAAGGCTCTTTCAGAATTTATCAAACAAAATTGAGGAATTCCTTACTACCTTACAATTAACAGATATAAAGAAAGTTCTTATTCAGTTGAAGCTGTATTTTAGAATAATACATGCTCATAAATAGAAGCTAAAAGCTAATATATGGTAAGACCCTACCTGAACAAATCTGACCATGAAGAATATCTGCGGCAGTTCAAGGCGGAGCGCAACAAACGCCTTAAGAAGAGATTGCTGATCGCAGCTGCCAGCTCTGTGGTACTTGTCAGTGTATATTTTTCCATTTTTGGAGTGAGTAATTCCATTCCAGACTCTTTTCCTATCTATCTGGGAGGAGAATCCGGAAATGGTCCTGAAGCAGAAAAAAATGAGCTAGAGGAAAGCTCTGTAATGGTAGCAGAAGAGAATACCGAAAACAAAAAGGAGGAGAAAATTCCTGCCATCCTGGACTCTAACACGCTTCCCATAGAAGTTCAAGTCGAAGATATGGGTACCTCAAAGCAAGCTGAGGAAGGAGAAGATCCCATAAACTTAAATGAGTTAGAGGCAGCTATCCAGGGAAATCCCATTCAGGAAATTACAGAATCTCAATATGATATCGCTCGCGGGCCGATGGCTGAGAAAGTTTCTGACAGGACAGGGATGAAAAAGAACCCCGAACTTTCTTCCGCCAGCATTTTATTCTCAGCAGAAAAAATGCCCAAATTTCCGGGTGGCTATTCAGCTCTGAAAAAATATATCAAGAAAAGTTTACGTGTGCCTGAGGAAGCCAAAAAGGTGGAAGGAACGGTTCAAGTCCAATTCATCGTGGAAGTAAATGGCAGTATCCAAAGTCCCCGGATTGCAAAAGGATTAGGCCATGGATGTGATGAAGCGGCTTTATCTTTGGTAAAAAGCATGCCCAAATGGATCCCCGGCAAGCACAATGGAGAAGAGGTAGCGGTTTATTATAACCTGCCTATCAAGTTCTCAGGCAAGTAAACATCCAGATAAGAATAAAGGCTCGAAATCTTTTTAAAGCTTTCGAGCCTTTATTTTTTGCCATATTTATTGCCAGATACAACCTGAAAGTTCTAAATTCATTCTTTTGCAATACCTAAGCCTTGATAAAGACTATACTTCGATTCTCGCTGATCATTCTGGCTTTACTCATCCTCTTTCAATTGAGTAAAGCTTCTGCCTTTGTACCTGAAATTTCCGGAGAATTAATCTTGTCTCTCGGTGCCCTCCTTTTGCTGGGATTAGGCGGATATTTGGGTTGGCTTTCTAAAAAGGCTCCCGTCAAAGTGGTACAAACCGCTCCTGCCAGACAGGAAATTGACCTGGAGATGATCAGCAAACTGGATGTAAGTAAGCGGGAGATGGAGGTTTTGGCCTTAATAGCTGAAGGATTATCTAATCAGGAAATAGCTGAAAAACTTTTTATTTCTGAAAGCACCATCAAAACCCATGTTTCAAACCTCTTTGTGAAGTTGAATGTAAAGCGAAGAACACAAGCTGTCTCAAAAGCTAAAGAGCTGAATATCATAGCATAAAGCAGTAGTACTTTCGTATGATTATGCAGAATGGTACGAAAGTATGAATGCCCTTAGCGATTAAATCCTGTCCTTGGGATCATGTTCAACAAAAATATATAGACATGAAAAAAAGAATCTTAAAAACCGCAGCAATAGGATCAGCCCTGATGGTAGGTATCCCTTTCCTGAGCATCTTCTTTATGGGAACCGGACCCGAAACATTTCAAATCGGAGAGGTAATAGGATATTCAACCATAATAATTGCCATGGCCCTGATCTTCTTCGCTATCCGTTCATTTAAAGAGGAAGAAAATGGAGGGCTATTGAGTTTTGGAGAAGGGATGAAAATCGGAACGGCTATAGCGGCTCTTGGAGGTCTGGCATTTGGATTATACAATCTTCTTTATGTTTTGGTTATTGATCCGGATTTCACCGAAAAATACCTGGCCTACTCTAGTGGCCTGGAAGCAGGGAGTCCCGAAATGGCAGAACAAGTTGCCCAAATGAAAGAAGCCTATGGATTCTGGATGACGGTAGAGGGCCAAACAGTAACCATGTTTATGACTGTATTCCTGATTGGATTTATCATCACAGTTATCTCCTCTCTCATTCTCCAAAACAAAAAGGTACAGAACCTGGAAAGCAAATTGGCATGAAAGCAGATTACATAATCCTCGGACATAGCTCTCATGTAAATGGAGTAACATTTAGCAAGGATGGCAGCAAACTGTATTCCTTTGGATTCTCAGGAGAACTTAAAGTTTGGAACAGCAGCGACTGGAGTCATCTACAAGACTTGAATGGACATAGCAAAAGCGTAAACGGATTGCTTGAACTGGAAAATAGCCTTATGAGTGGAGCTCTGGATGGGAAACTCAATGTGTATGAAAAAGAAAGCGGGAAACTGATCAAGACCTATGAAGATCATAAAAAAGGGATCAATGGATTGAAGTTGAGTGATGATGAGCAGTTTATCCTGAGTTATGGCGAAAAACGCATGGCGGTTTTGAGAAATGCAGAAGGCGAAATCCTGAATGAATTGAAAGCCGACGCCCGCCATCAAAGTGTCAAAGTGATTAGTCCAGATAATAGCTATATACTCATCGCCGGAGTTGGAAATAAAATCAGGAAATTTTCCCTGCCGGATTTTGATCTGCTCAAGGAAATGGAGATCGGTCAAGTAGCCATAAACCGAGTCATAGAAACAAAAAATCAACTTTGGATATTGGACTATAGTGGAGAAGTATTTCAAGTGGATGCCCAGAGTTGGGAGCTAAAAAAGCAATACCGGCTGAATCGCAAAGGAGTCATGGGTATGTGTTATGCTCCTACTAGAAACGAACTCGCCATCACTGCGGATAAAGCGGTCATAATCCTGGATGCTGAAAGCCTGGAAGAAAAGCAGCTTCTGACAAGCGAAGCCAAAGGAAATTACGGCCTGTCCTGGTCGCCGGATGAAAAGACGCTTGCATTGGCTTCAGCTGATAAGCGAATCAGGATTTGGGAGTTGTAAACAACTTATTTGCTAGGAAAGAGCCATTTCTATAACTGGAAATGGCTCTTTTCTCGTTTACAGCTTTCTGGTTTTTTCTGGATAGAAGTCCATTCATTGACAGACTCTATCCATTTGTTGAGACAATTATGTATTCCGTTGATTTTTGTTTTTGAAGGCCTTTATCTGCCATAAGTTTGAATTCAGATAAGATCAACTAAACCAAAAATCAATCAATGATGAAGTATTTCTTGCCATTACTCCTGGCCTTATTCACCCTCCTCGCTGCATGCGAAGGAGAAAGTGTTTGTATGGAAAGCAACTGGTATGAAGACGCGGATGGAGACGGCCTGGGAAATCCAGATAATAGCATCAGTGCTTGTGAACAGCCAGATGGCTTTGTTTCCAATTCTAATGATACAGATGATGCAGGAAGTAGTAGCGTACAAACCTATGGAGATGCATTAGCAGATCAGATCGATGCGGGGGACGGAAACGGCATTGATAATTCTTTTAGGATCAGTGGACTGGTTATTGATGAGTCTTCTCAATCCTATTTTGCCGTAAATGGTGTACATCCTGTAAATATGGGAGATTATGAGTCTTATTATCCCAAATCCATCGTTCAGGCATCCTTAGCTACAGATGAAATTATTGCTGCCTGGTCCTTTGATGCCTCGACGCTCGGACGGCAGGTAGATATGGAAGCCCTTTGTTTTGCAGAAGATGGAGACAAGCTATATATCGGTGATGAGTACAATTATATCTATGAACTTGACCTTACTTCAGGTCTTGTGAGCCGCGAATGGAATTTAGCAGACATAGGTATTAGCACAAGCGCTGATCGAGGAATAGAGGCTCTTACTTATTACGATGGATATTTTTTCGCAGGTATTCAGGAAGAAAGGAGAATATATCAGCTTGACCTCCACCTATCAGCAACCGAAGAAAATCAAGCGGATTTCCAAAAAGTCGAAAGCTTATCCTCTTTTGAGGTAGCCAGTTCTCCCTCAGGTTTGTTTGGCGGGAGTGATGGTAGTCTTTATATGGTAGCTTTTGGTGGGGGAAATGTCAATCAAAACATTTACAAATATTCTACCGATGGCAGCCTCATCTGTACCATAACCATTGGGGATGAGGTAGATATCCAACAAGCGGACGGAATTTACCTTGATAGCAATCAGGAATATGTATACATCGCTGATTCTCAAGGAGCCCTAAATGGTCTAGCCTCTGTATATCGCCTAAACTGGAGCGATCTGACTTGTCAGTAGCACTTCCAATCTTTGAACTCTATTCAACAAAATTTCAAACACAAAATTTAGTAACAATGAAGCATTTAAAATTTTCCTTGCCCATACTTTTAGGGCTGTTTGTAGCATTTTCTGCTTGCGAAGAAAGTAGCTGCCTCGAAACCAGCTGGTATGAGGATGCGGATGGCGATGGATTGGGAAACCCAGGAGTTAGCCAAAGTGCCTGTGAACAACCCGATGGCTATGTAGCTGATAATTCGGATACCGATGATAGCGGAAATACATCCGGAGCAGCTGAGACACCTACTTCCGCATTTGATGAGTTTGATACGGATAATGTGAGCATTTCCTTTAATGGAAGCACCATCTCGATTGAGTCTAATGGCTACCCCAATCATGAGTCTTATTACTTTGCCTCGACCAATCCCCTTTACAATGGAGACGATGCTTGTATGACCTCTACAATGCCGACTCCTCATACGATCGATGATGAGACCATGAGTTTTTCCTTTACGGTGGATGCAGCACCTACTTTAGCAGCCAGTCCTACAGAAACAGGCCTCGGAACCATTGGTCTTTGTACTTCAGGAGCTCCTATCTACAATGACCGGGAAGGCAACAATATGGCCCTGGATGAATTACTATCTAATACCCTTGATTGTGGGGGTGGTCATGGAGGACCTACGGGATACCACTATCATACAGAAGCCAGAAGTTCAGATTTAGGTCTTTCTTTTGATGATGAAAAGCTTGCAGGGATTATGATAGATGGATTCCTCCTATATGGAAGAAAATGCAATTCTACGGGAGATTATCCTTCTGACCTTGATAGCTCGGGCGGACATACAAGTACGACCCAACATAGTGATGCAGAGAATTTTTATCACTATCACATCATAAATGATTTTTTGGTCGCTGATTATATCGCACTTTTCTCTGTTAATCTTCAAGGAAATTTTTAAGCGAAACCCACATATCTGCCATAAGAATGGCTTATGGCAGATATTCCCCTCCAACATTAAAAATATGAGAATCTACTTCCTGCTTATCCTGTTATCTGTATGGGCTTGTGATCGGTCTGCTGGAATCCAAATTTCATCTCAGCCTAAAGCAGGTCTTACCGAGCTTCCCACCTATGAAATACCAGCAATAGAAACAGCCGAAGAGGATTTGGTACTAAATCGGAGTACAGGAAGCTGGAGTTTACATGGAATTCCCTATTCAGGCTATTCAATCAAACGCTTTCCTGATGGAAAGTTGGAGAAGAAAACTGGATTTTATCAAGGGAAAAAGCAAGGAAAATCCTGGGCCTATTATCCGGATGGTCATTTGAAACACATTACCCCTTATCATAAAAATCTTGTACATGGAAGGGTTCATAATTGGTTTGGCAATCAGGGACATCCCCCGCTGGCTATCCGAAATTATTACCTGGGCAAGCCTCATGGTTCCTATAAAAAATGGTATAAAAGCGGTCAGCTTTTCAAGCACATGAACTACGATTTGGGCAAGGAAGTAGGGTTGCAAAAGGCTTATAATGAAAATGGATCCCTATACGCGAATTACGAAGCGAGAAATGGAAGATCTTTTGGCCTGAAACGCGCCATGTTATGCTATAGATTGGAAGATGAAAAAATCAGCTATTATGAAGGCAATTAATTTTCTCCCCTTTTTCCTTTTCCTAATGGCTATGGGAGGATGTAAACAAAATGTGAAGAAAGATCACAGCTCAATTTTGTCGAGCAGGGTTGATTTTTTACCCTATTATAAGGAGGCGACTTACCAACCTCACTGGTTGTTATCAGCATCCTCTAAGCTGGATACTTTTCACAAAATTTCTCCTTTTGAACTTATCAACCAGGAAGGTGAAACTATCAGCGAAAAGACCTTTGAAGGAAAAATATATGTAACGGATTTCTTTTTTACCACTTGTCCGGGCATTTGTCCCAAAATGACTAACCATATGTCTCTTCTTCAAGAAGCCTTTATCAATGATGATGAAATCTTATTACTCTCTCATTCCGTGACTCCCGAGAAGGATTCCGTTAAAGTGCTTAAAGCATATGCAGAGGAAAAAGGAATACTTTCTAAAAAATGGCATTTGGCTACAGGGAAACGAGAAGAAATATACCGGCTGGGGAGAAAGGAATATTTTGTAGAGGAAAATTTAGGTATTCAAAAAGACGAACATGAGTTCCTGCATACAGAAAACTTTGTTCTTATTGACAAGCAAAGATACATTCGAGGTATTTACAATGGATTAAGTAAGACCTCTCTTCGTCAGCTCATTGCTGATATAAAGACTTTGAAAAAAGAGTCCTAAGTCTTTGTCTATTTTCCCAATACTCATCTCAGGAAACTTCGCGGACTGCTAGAAGTCGTATATTAGCTTGCAGGCATGGCTTTGTTTAAACTACATAGACTCCAGTACATTGAGAATGTTATTATCGCTATTTTTTGGATAGGGATATTTTCTATGCCCTTTATATTTTCAGATTTTCAAGAGGGGCTTAGCTGGGAAAGAGCCCTTTCCCTTTCAAAGCCCAATATTTCGCTCTTTCTGGCCTTTCTGGTCAATCGATTCCTTCTTTTGCCTAAACTGTTTTTTAAGCAAAGAAGATGGTCTTATGTTTTGGCTGTTTTGGGGCTGGTGGTATTGATTGCATTTGGTACATCCCTCTTAAGCCCTTCTGCACATTTAAATCCCCCTCCATTTGAAACGATAAATGAACGTCCTCCTGGGCCTCCTCCATTACAAGGTCCTGGGAATCCTCTTCAAACAGGAAGACCCAATCGCCCCTTCCCTAGTTACCTAATCTCCTCCTTTTTGTGTTTACTAATTATTGGGGTAGATACCGGACTGAATTCCTTCATTAAACTTTCCCGCGAAGAACGCGAGCATTCTTTATTAAAACGAGAAAATGTGAGTAATCAGCTGGCTTTTCTCAGGAATCAGGTAAGTCCACACTTCTTCATGAATACCCTTAATAATATTCATGCCCTTATAGATATTGATACGACTGAAGCCAAGGAATCCATCATTCGATTATCCAGGCTGATGAGGCATTTGCTCTATGATTCTGAAGCGGAATTCTTACCGCTTAGAAAGGAAGTAGAATTTATCGAAAGCTATGTGGAACTGATGAAGCTTCGCTATCCCAGCAAAGTGGATATCCTCCTTGAAATTCCAGACCTAATCCCTGATAAACAAATCCCTCCATTGCTTTTCACCTCTATGCTTGAAAATGCCTTCAAATACGGCATCAGTTATTCAAATCCTTCCTTTATCTCCATTAGCCTGGAGTGGACCTCCAATAGCCTCAGCTTTGAGATTAGCAATAGCAACCATCGGGAATCGCAAGAAGAAAACTATTCGGGAATAGGTTTACAAAATACACGCAAAAGGCTCGAACTTTTGTATGCGAAGCATTACATCCTGGATGTACATGATCATGAAGATATTTATACCGTAAATCTATTGATCCCCATATGATCCACTGTATTACCATAGACGATGAACCTCTGGCGCTCAGGCAGATGGAAGCATATATTGAGAAAACCTCCTTTCTTCAATTGGATGCAAGCTTCGAAAGTGCAATTGATGCGGCCAATTACCTACAGGATAAGGAAGTCGATTTGATGTTTGTGGATATAAATATGCCAGACCTCAGTGGAATGGACTTTGTAAAATCCCTGACCCAAAGACCAGAAGTCATATTCACTACTGCTTATAGTGAATATGCGATTGAAGGATTTAAAGTGGACGCCCTTGACTATTTATTGAAACCGATTAGCTATTCTGGGTTTCTAAAAGCTGCTAGCAAGGCTAATTCCATTATTAGTTTAAAGCAGCAAAAGAATTCAGCTTCAACACAGGGAGATAATTTCTTACTCATCAAATCTGAATACAAAATCATCAGGGTCAATTATGCTGATATCCGTTATGTAGAGGGAATGCGAGAATACCTCCGTTTTCATCTAAGAGAAGGTAAAGCTATCATGTCTCTTATGTCCATGAAGAAGCTGGAAGAGAAACTCCCAGCTGATGAGTTTATGCGGGTTCACAGGTCTTACATAGTACGAAAGGATCAGATACAAACCATTGAGCGAAACCGCATCGTTTTTGAGGGAAGTATTTACATTCCTGTCAGCAAACAGTATCAAGCTGCTTTTCAGGATTTTTTACGGAAAAATTTCCTGGATTAAATCCAGTGTGCAGGAAAGACAGAAAACCTTTGCATTGGCTTTAGGAGATAAGCGAATCATGATTTGGGGCTTTTAAATAAAATATGCAATTAGGAAAGGGAACGCAGATTTCCCCTTTTTTATGTCCCTATCATTCAACAAGAAATATTTCCTTGCCTTTTGTTTCCTTTTCCTCATAGAAGCACTGATAGCCGCCTTTCTAAACGATCCTTTTATTCGCCCCTATGTAGGAGACTTTTTGGCCGTCATTCTCATTTATACCTTCTTAAAAAGCTTCACAAGCTTATCTGTTAAACAAGCCGCATTTGGCACGCTTATCTTCTCCTACTTGCTAGAATTCAGTCAAGCCCTCGGCCTGATTAGCTGGCTGGGAATGGAGGAAAGCCTGGCAGCCAAACTTATTCTTGGACATGCCTTCAGTTGGGGGGATATGGTGGCCTATACCCTGGGGATTCTTTTGGTTTTGATAGTAGAAAGGAAAAACTCAAATTTGTAATTCGAGCTGGAAGTGATGGATGTCGGCGAGCTTGCAATTCAAGCTTTTCCCCTATCCTCTCCCAACTAAAAAAAGACACTTTCGTTAAATCAGCTTATGGCAGAATCAATCCTCCTTACTCCCAACCTCACGCGTGAAGAACGTTACCAGGAATTGCTCCCTCAAATCAAAGCTGTAGTTGAAGTAGAAAGTGATCCCATTGCCAATATGGCCAATGCGAGTGCTATGCTAAAGGAAGCCTTTGATTTCTTTTGGGTAGGCTTTTATCGTATGCAGGAAGGAGAATTGGTATTAGGGCCTTTTCAGGGACCTTTAGCCTGTACCCGTATTCCTCTGAGCAAAGGAGTTTGTGGAGCCTGCGCATCCCAACAGAAAACCCTCATTGTACCAGATGTAAATGCTTTCCCGGGTCATATTGCCTGTAGCAGCCTTTCCAAGTCAGAAATTGTAGTACCTAAAGTGGTGGATGGAAAAACCACCCTCATTCTGGACGTAGATAGCGATGAATATGATGATTTTTCTGAAGTGGATCAGAAATATTTGGAGGAAATGATGACTTATTTTTAGGATAATCCTTAAACTACAAGTGGCAGCACGAGCGCCGTCGAGGGGCCTAAAATACTTTCCTTAGCTTTTCGCTTATCTTATTAAATGGGAATTAGAGGCGCATGATAGAGGTCCCTCCACTTGGGTCTGGATGACAATTGATAATTGTCAGTTTATTTTAAACCTCTCTCCCATACACATACTTCTCCAAAAACTCATTGCTGAATTTCCGATCCGGATCATGTTTATCAATAAGCGCACGGAAGTCCCGCATTTTAGTATAAATACCTTCCAGATACTCTTTAGAAACCGTAAACAATTTGCCCCAATGTGGTCGCACCCGATAGGGTCGCAAAGCATCTTCAAGCTGAGGCAGGAGTTCCATGACTTCTTTTGTCTGAGGCTTCCAGGTAAAATGGAGCGCTATGCAGGCCTCCTGGTAGCAAGGACTCATCCAAAGATCATCCGCTGCTATGCTCCTGATTTCTGAGATTAGCAAGACAGGGTATATCTTTTCTCCCATTGCATAAACAGCCTTCAATGCCTCCACCGCATACATTCTTGGCACAAAAAACTCGGACTGTAGTTCGTCTCCCTTACTCGGGGTAAAATCCATTTTAAAATGAGGCAAACGCTCATGCCAGGGTCCTGCAACTCCCATCTGATCCGTACAATTCTCAGGAGAAATCTCTAAAATCGGATGAACATTCCGATCAGCGGCTTTTGCACCAAAGAGATCATCCGGTAGATTCAGCTCTCCATCCCCTACTCGATTCTTGAGCCAGACCTGATTTACGGTCCCATTTACCCAATCTGTAAACAAACTCACACTATATCCCATCGCATAAATCTCATCAAAATGCTCCTCCATGCTAGCAATCGGCAAATCCAGGTAAATGTCTTGTCTTACCTCAAAATCAGGTTGAATCTCAAGTTTCAGATGAGTTATCAATCCCAGGGCACCTAATCCCACAACTGCTCCTTCGAAATCGGGATCAATTCCTTTTTTCAGGATCACTTTCTCTCCGGCAGCATTGATGAGTTCAACTTCACGAACGATACTTGGGAGATTGCCATTGGAATCACCTGAGCCATGTGTAGCCGTAGCACAGGCACCCGCAATGGAAATATGCGGTAGAGAAGCAAGATTGTGTAAGGCAAAGCCATTTTCATGCAGGTGTTTGGCCAATTCTCCATATCGAATTCCGGCAGAAACTCTTACAGTACTTTCAGCCGCATTGATCTCCATGACTTTTCCCATCTTCTCCAGGGAAATTTGGCTGTACCTGCTATCCGCTACTTTATTGAATGAGTGGCAGCTACCCAGAGCTTTGCTATGGTCCACTTTTTTCAAATGCTCCAGCAATTCAGCTTCATTTGAAGGTTCATACAGTTTGTCAGTGCTATAGGTCAGATTCCCAGCCCAATTGGTCCGGGCCGCAGCAACTTCTTCCATAATCTTGTCTTTGCAGGCAAATAAGGTGGTAAATAAGGATCCGGCGACTATGACGGATGTTGATTGAAGGAAAGTTCTTCTTTCCATGATAGTAGTTTTAATCTGGTTTCACATCCTAAAGGCCCACTCCGCAGCTCTGTTGTCCTTATCAAGCTAGGAAATTCCCTAAGAAAATTCACTTTTGGGAGAAAATTCCTCCTTTCCTGCAGAAAAATGAAAAGGCTTTCCCTAAAAAAGGATAGATTTTGGCTATGAAAATCAAATCACTTGCAGATACAAATTTGAGCGATATAGTCGCATGTTTATTGGAAGCTTTTGAAGGATATTTTGTCAAAATGCCAGAGAGTATTGACTATTGGGAGGAGAGGTTTCGAGGGGCAAGGGTTGAGTATGAGCTTTCCTTTGGGATGTTCGATGAGGAACGATTAGTAGGATTTATTATGAATGGCATCGATACACAAGAAGGAGCCCTAACTGCCTTTAATACAGGCACAGGAGTAATTCCGGCCTATAGAAGTCAGAAAGTTGTAGATCGCATATACCAAGAAGCACTTCCACACTTGGCAGAAAGGGGCGTTCAGAATTGTAGATTGGAAGTTATCCAAGCCAATGACAGAGCCATTCGAGTATATGAAAGGATTGGCTTTCGCAAAATTAAGTCACTGCTGTCTTTTCGAGGAGACTGTAAAATTGGAGAATCTTCACTTAGCCAGAAAGAAGTAAAGTTATCCTCCATCGAAGATCTTATTCGCCAAAAAGAGCAATTTTATTCCTGGGATTTTACGTATGAAGCAATTTCCAAAAATGAAACTAGCTTTCAATGTTACCTTTTAGATCAATATGATAATTCCTACTATATAGTTAAGCCTGAGGCAAAAATGCTGGTACATTATGAGCTTCCCGAGGATGCATTTGCCGGACTTATCTCCAAGCTCTCTCCGCTATGTGAGAACATCCGCTTGGTGAATGTAGATGCCTCAAGAGTAAAACTGATTGATACCCTTGCAGAATTGGGATTTGAGAACTATATCAATCAATATGAAATGATAATGGATATCTAAGTCCTTAAAGAAGAAACTATGCAAATCACAGATCTGGACACATTTTTGAAATACTACCAGAGAGTAAAAGGACGGACCTCCCGTTTATTCCCCTACATCCCTCCAGACAAAATCGAATGGAAATGGGGAGAAAAGAGTTTTAGTTTTGGTGATCTTATCCGACATCTGGCCAGTATAGAAAGAGATATGTATGCGGAAAATGCTCGCTTCAGACCTAGTCGTTATAATGGTTGCGGACCGGAACTCGCAGAAGGCTATGAGGCTGTAATTGCCTACTATAAAAAGATGCAGGAAGAATCTTATGCTATTTTTTCACAATTGAGTGAAGAAGACCTTCACAAAAAATGCAAGACCCCAGCCGGAATCGAAATTACCCTTTGGAAGTGGTTACGGGCCATGCTTGAACATGAAATTCACCATAGAGGTCAGATTTACGTATATCTGGCTATGTTAGGCATAGAAAGTCCGCCGATCTATGGCCTGACTTCTGAACAAGTAGCCGATTTACGTTCCGATGAAAACACAAATTAGACTTCTCATATTTATGCTTCTGCCCCTCATAATGATCAATTGTACTTCTCCTAATGAGAAATCAGATCGCTTTGTATATGAGGAGGTTCGGGAGCAATGGAAATCCGACCTGAAAGACTTTGGCCTGGATGCTGAGAAAGGATACGAAATCTTTATACGTGCATTCAAGCAGGAGGAGATTTTGGAGGTATATATAAAATCGCTTTCGGAGGAAAGTTTTCGCCTGCTCAAAAGCTATGATTTTTGTACAAGTTCCGGAAGTCTGGGGCCCAAGCGAAAGGAAGGAGATAAACAAATCCCCGAAGGACTGTATCACATCGATCGATTCAATCCCAAAAGCCAATTCCACCTTTCTTTAGGCCTCAACTATCCCAATAAATCAGACCGCATCAAAGGAGATCCACAGGAACCCGGCAGCGATATTTTTATTCATGGAAAATGTGTTACCATTGGCTGCATTCCTTTGGGTGATCCGGGTATAGAAGAACTCTTTGTCCTGGCTGAACAAGCCAGTCTACAAGGGCAAAGACGGATTTCGGTTCACATCTTTCCCGCGAAAATGGAATCAGCTACTACTCAGCAGCTATTCGAACAATTTCCCCAACATACTGCCTTTTGGGAAAATCTCATTCCCCTCTATCAAGACTTTGAATCCAAAAAACAATTGAGCGAATTTCAGATTAGCGCCGAAGGAAACTACCAACTGGTCGAGTGAGGCTGCTTTATTCAGCGAATGTTATAAGAATATCGGGATAAGGTTTTAACTTGTCTCACCAAATCTATTGATAAACCATTCAGCCCAATGAAAGGAAGAAAGCTACTCATGATCCCCGGTCCTATCGAATTTGAGCCGGAAGTTTTGGCAGCGATGAGTGTACCTACTCCCAGCCACGTTGCCCCTAATTTTATCGAATCCTTTGGTCGGTCTCTCGAAATGCTCAGAGAGGTTTGGCTCAGTCCTGGCGGTCAGCCATTTATCATTGCCGGTACCGGTACTTTGGCTATGGACATGGCTGGTTGCAATCTCATCGAAGCCGGAGATAAAGCCCTGGTGATTTCCAGCGGATATTTTGGAGATCGCTTTGCCAATCTTCTCAAAAGATATGGAGCAGAGGTAGATATGCTGGAAGCCACCACTGGAGAAGTGGTCTCTATGGAACGCATAGAAAATGCTATTTCAAGCAAAGATTATAAATTACTCACTTTCACCCATGTAGATACCTCTACAGGGGTGAGAATTGATCCGAAAGCGATAGGAGCTTTAGGCGTAAAATATAATACCCTGACAGTACTTGATGGAGTGTGTTCCGTAGCTGCAGAAGAAATCAGGCAAGAGGAATGGGGGCTGGACATAGTTCTTACCGCTTCGCAGAAGGCCGTGGCTGTACCTCCGGGTTTGGCCTTGTTGGTAGCTTCTCAAAGAGCTATGGAGGTTTGGAAAAATAGAAAAACCCCCGTGAGCAACTATTATGCGGACTGGGCGAATTGGCTCCCTATTATGCAGGCCTATGAAGCCCGGAAGCCCTCCTACTTTGGTACACCGGCTGTAAACCTTGTGATCGCACTCGAAGTAAGCCTGAAACAAATTCTGGCAGAAGGTATGGATGCACGATTTGACAGGCACCAAAAAATAGCAGATGCCTTCAGAGCTGCAATGCAAGCCTTGAATATTAAACCCCTTGCCATCAGACCAGAAATTGCAGCAAATTCACTGACTGCTGCTTACTATCCGGAAGGAGTAGATGGAGCTAAATTTCGTGCAGCCATCGTTCAGGCAGGAGTAATTGTAGCTGGAGGATTGTTGGGCGAAATAAAGTCTGAATATTTCAGAGTTGGTCATATGGGAGCGGTCAATCAAAATGACCTCCTGGCTACTGTAGGTGCTATAGAATCGGCCCTGGAAGTTTGCGGATATAAACATGAAAGTAGTGCCGGTAGCCGAGCTGCCAAACAAGTGATGATGGCAGTTTAGGTAATTTGGCTTCATTTCAACATTTATAAAAATGGGGATACCTCAGGAACATCTCGACTTTCTTGCTGGACAATTTGATGCTTTTGGCCCCATTACCATCAAACGAATGTTTGGCGGAGCTGGCATCTTTCACGAAGGCCACATGATCGCTATGGTCAATCGCGACCTGGTTTTACGCCTCAAAGTAGATGAATACAATCAAGCGGATTATGAGGCACGCGGTATGAAGCCTTTTAGCATGGGAGGAAAAAAGAAGGGTATGCCTTATTGGGAAGTGCCTCAGGATGTCATAGAAAATCGGGATCAATTGGCTGCATGGGCGAGAAAATCATATGAAGCTGCCCTTAGGGCTAAGAAGAAATAGTCATTTTCTCACAGCCTCTTCAAGCTAGCATGAAATACATATTCAAATCACTTATCTCCCTTCTATTGCTCAGTCTTATTTGCTGTGAAGAAGCGCCTATGCCGGAACCTGCTCCGGATGTTAGCATTAGAGGCAGCATCATAAATGTTAGCGATCAAAGTCCTCTAAGTGGAATTGTCTTAAATACCTTGATGGGTAGAAATGTCCGAAGTCAGATCAGAACGGACGCTCAAGGAAAATTCAGTTTTGAAATAGAAGATTTGCGGCAATATTTCATTGATGGAGGTATGAGTGAAGCAGATGCAGATACGCTCCTGGCGCAGGACGAAATTTCAGTAAGTATCAATGCCGGAAGTGGAAGCTCTGAATGCCAATATTTTAGCATCGATCCTGCTTTACCTCAATATAGAAGGGCCGATTTTCCTGCTTTGCCCATAGCAGATACATGGGATTTCAATTTGCACGAAAGTGAGGTATTTCAATTTGTATTTCGAGATACAGCAAACAGCCCGAGAAGCGAAAACATTGTGGGAACAATTGAAGCAAGGGAATTGAATCAGCCAGATTTTTATACGCGTTGGACTCCTTTTGAATTAGAACTTTTTGACGGTACAGGGAACATATTTTGCTTACCCCTCAATTTAGCGGTAGAAATCAGCTATAGAATCATCGCCTATGCGGAAGGAGATTGGATAAATCCTTTGTATGAAAAGGAATTCAAAGACACCTTGACCATGACAAGTGCGGGTTTGCCTGTGTATGAGATTTTTTATTGATCTTGGTTGTTTTAGGGTTTATTTCCAACTTTTTGTAAGGGATTATATCCATCTTTTTGTAAGGGATTATATCCATCTTTTTTAGAAAAAGATGGAGTCAAAAATCGCAGAGCCCAGAACCTGCCCCGCATGCCGCCCCTTTTCCCGATGGGCTCTGCAGGGCCTATGCGCCTGGGTAGATTCAGGATTTCATGACCGTTGATAACAATTAACGATTACGGCAATAAGAAGCGATTAAGGACTAGACCATAGCATTCCAACGCTAACACCCTAACACTCTAACACTCTAACACCCCAATACGCTAACACCTTTTCCTGCGCCTAGGATTTGCAGCAGCTTGATTTTTTGCGATGCCTGTCCTGAATTATACTGAAGGATTTCATCTAAGGAAAAGAAGAAAGTGACCATAAAAACTCCTAATTACATTAAGCCTAATGATTACTTTTCTGAAATCAGGAAAAATATGAAGTCAAGAATGTTTCTGCTATAAAACCAAAATGCAAATCATCCATCCAAATAACATATCCCCAAAATCCCATATATTTAGCTTTTGAAGCTGCTCCCGATGAAGCCAAACCCTACATTAGAAGCCTTATTCGAACCGCAGGTACTTTCCTTTTATGCCTGGTGGCAATTGGCGATTTGCACCTTCGCCTTTCTGGCCCTGATGGCGATTTGGTGGCATATAGGGCGGAAAAATGAAGATACCGGACAGGTTTGGCTGGCTTTATCTGTCCTTTGCTGGAGCCTCTCAGGTGGTGTCGAACTGTATTTCTCCCAAAAATATCTGGATCAGATACAGCCTTTATACGAACTCACAGCCTTACAATTGGAAGGCCATGCTCCTGCTGATGCTTCTCAGCTTATTTCCTCCACCTATGCAGAGGTAAAAGCCTATCAGGAAGCTAATGCCTATAAACTCGATGGATGGCGAAGTATCCTCTCTCTGCTGAACAGCCTTTTCATCCTGCTAGCTCTCCCCTGGTTTCGCTATCTCCCCAAACGACTGGAACCCATCATTAAATCCAACTATTGGATCTTCATTGTGGGGCTTCCATTCCTCTTTTCCCTTTTGCCCACCATTAGCAAAATGTTGTCGGGTTCATCCATCAGTCTGGTAAGCGAACTGGATGTTTATTATTCGACCCTGACCCTGGGATTTCTGGGCTATGTCTTTTGGGAGTCTTTCGCCAAAAGAAGGCTCATCATCCTCGCCTGGCTTTCCTTGATATGTATCCTGATCACATTTGTGGCTCAGCTCTATAAACTCAGTTCGTCCAGTCTCGATTTGACCCTGTACTCTGCCATCTTCAAAACCTCCCTTACGATGATCTTCTTTGCTTTGGCTTTGAGTTGGGTGAAGGAGCTTTCGGAGAATGTCATCCCTGATTCCGATCGACTGTTCCTTTCTTTTTACAAGGATCGCCTTTCGGCCGATAAAATCAATTTCCATGTCAAGTTGGAAGGAATAGGAAATTCAGCGGAAAAAGTCATTCCACTGAGCCCCACTTTGTATAAACTCCTTCTTCTTTTCGCCCAAAGAAAACAGGAAGGCAAAGAATGGCTGGAAATAAAACCGAAAGCAGATAGCCGTTCTGAGAAAGCCTATGATATCCAGGACCATAATGAGATCAAACGATTGATCATTGCGCTGCTGGATGGACTATTTGGGAAGGGAAACTGGACGAAAAACCTGCATGAAACTCCTCTGCGAATGGCCTTGTTTGAAATGTCAGAGAAGCGGGAACGAAAGATACGCTTGAAGCTTCCCTCTCCAAATATCAGCCTGAGCGGAACCACAATCCCTTAATTTATAGCCACTTAGATTTACAGACACTCATTCCCAGCCATCTTGTCTGTAAGTCTTCCTACTGATTTTTTCAGATCTCTTCCGACTTTTCACAGATGAAAAATAGCTTTTGGTCAGCTTGACCCCTCTGCAAAATGTCTTGCAGCCTAAAAGCAAATATCTATGAATCCCAAAACGCATTTTCTCTGGAAATCCAGGCGTATTCTTCCTTTGATTGGGTTGATCCTGCTCCTTCCCCTGACTCTTTCCGCACAGGACAAAGGCCTGGATGAAATCATCAATGATGCATTTATGCCATTTGCCCTATCCTGGGAAGCCTTCATTTTTACACCCATTCCCATCGGACCCTTTTCCATTCCTATCGTTCTCATTTTGCTGGTATTTGGGGCTTGTCTCTTTACCGTCTATTTCTCTTTTGCCAATCTCCGACTATTTCCCCTGGCGCTGCGTGTGGTAAGAGGAAAGTATGATGAAATAGAAAGAGTAGATCCGGAACATCCTGAGAAAGAATCAGAAGCTGGTGAGGTCAACCATTTTCAGGCCTTAACAACTGCTGTATCCGGCACAGTTGGTTTAGGAAATATCGCTATGGTAGCTGTAGCCATTTCCATCGGAGGTCCGGGAGCCACTTTTTGGATGATTCTGGCAGGATTGCTAGGCATGTCTTCGAAATTTGTAGAGTGTACGCTGGGTGTCAAATACCGAGACATTGATAAAGAGGGGAAAGTCTATGGTGGACCTATGTATTATCTATCCAGAGGTTTGAAAGCGCAGGGAAGAGCCGGAGTGGGCAAAGTCCTATCGGTGCTTTTTGCGCTTTTATGTGTAGGCGCATCTTTTGGTGGGGGAAATGCTTTTCAGACCAATCAGGCAGCCGCTCAATTGATTCAAAGATTTGATTTGGGGGGAGAAGCTATAGGTACACTTATCGGTATCATATTCGCCATTTTGGTGGGAATTGTAATCATTGGAGGGATCAAACGTATAGCCAAAGTTACGGAGAAAGTAGTGCCTTTTATGGCCGCCCTCTATGTGCTCGCTGCGCTTTTCGTTCTCATTGTCAATGCAAGTTTGGTGGATGATGCCTTTGCCCTGATCATTCAGGAGGCTTTCACACCCCAAGCTACGATAACGGGGGGATTTATCGGAGTTATCCTGCAGGGCTTTCGCAGAGCAGCCTTTTCCAATGAAGCAGGAGCAGGTTCTGCTGCCATTGCTCACTCAGCTGTACAAACCCATTATCCTGCTTCAGAAGGATTAGTAGCCTTATTGGAACCCTTTATCGATACGGTCATCATCTGTACCATGACAGCTTTGGTCATCATTATCTTCAATATGGATTCGGCTTTTGTTTATGGAGATGTCGTAAACAATCAGGCAGCTCTTATTGAAACAGGAGAAAGAATAGGAGGAGTAAATTTAACCTCAATGGCCTTTGACGCTGCCATCCCTGGATTTTCCTATGTGCTGGCATTTGCCGTAGTTCTTTTTGCTTTTTCAACCATTTTATCCTGGGCCTACTATGGATCGCAGGCATGGGCTTTTCTTTTTGGTCGGGGAAAAAGAGCAGATCTCGTTTATAAAAGTATCTTTCTGCTTTTCACTGTTCTGGGCTCTGCAGTCACCCTGGATGCTGTCATTAAATTTTCGGATGCTATGATCCTGGCTCTTGTTTTTCCGAATATGATCGGCCTTTTATTTCTCTTTCCCCAGGTAAAAGGAGAACTGAATAAGTACCTTAAATTGATAGAAGGAGCAAAAAAAGCATAGAAAAACTTCCTTTGGCCCAAGTATTGCCTTCAAATAGCTTTCGTAGTAAATTGCCAAGCGAAAAGAAATTCCATCTATTTGTATATTTGGATACGTTAAGATGGCTAAAAAACATTACCAATTATGAGAAATCTATTTTCACAAGTTACTTCTTTCATGGCGATACTTGTGATGTTCACACTTATGAGTTGCGGTGGATCTTCCGGATCCGGTTCAACCGCTGCCACTAAAGAAGAACCTGCTAAAGAAGAGGCAACTGAAAAAAAATCCGGAGGTATCAGCTTTACAGATGAAGAAAAAGCTGCATTGAAGGACAAATTTTTCTTTGACGAGGCCAGTGGATTTTACTCCCACAAAGCCTGGAACAAAACAACTCCAAAGCGTCGTACGCTGACAGCAGACGTAAACAAAACAGGATACTATTGCCTGGTTAGCAACTACTACGGAGCCGGTTTAAATCATAGTAAAGTTAATGTCAAAATAGACGGAAAGACTATGAGTACCGAAGGCATTGACCGTAAAAATGAGACCGAGCATAGAAAAGTAAATGATAAAGGCGGTCAAAGATGGGAAATCAACTCCTACACCAAATACAGAGACAAAGGTATCTTTGATGCCATTTCTAAAACAGATGGTGCAGTTATGATTTCTTTCGTTGGTCCAGATGCGACTACGAAGTACGAAGAAATCAATTCTACAGACATGGAAGCTCTGAGGGATTGTGCACAACTCTCCTTGTTGATGCGCTTCGAAGCAGCCGCAGCAGCAGCTGGACAGTAGAACGATCAAGTAAGAATTTGTGCTCCATCTGTTTTCAGGTGGAGCCTTTTTTATGAAACCAACTTTCACCATCAAAGCTTTGGGTGAAGGAGAAGACTATCCCTTCGACCTTCTTCGACTCGCCGATCCGGATCAAGCGGTATTGGAGAGTTATTTAATTGATTCAAAGCTGTTTGTTTTGGAGGAAGCCGCAAAGATTCTGGGAGTTTTGGTGCTAAAAGAATTGAAGGATGATGAACTAGAAATCATGAACATAGCCATAGAAGAAAAGCAGCAAGGCAAAGGTTGGGGGAAAGTGCTGCTAAACTTTGGGATTGAGGAGGCGAAGAAAAGGAAGGCAAAGAGTCTATGGATAGCTACTGGTAATTCAAGTATTGGTCAGCTGGCTCTGTATCAGAAGATGGGATTTGAGATGGCTGAAATTCGAAGGGATCATTTCTTGCTCAATTATGCCGAACCGATCTGGGAAAATGGCATTCAATGCAAGCATATGATTCGATTGAAGAGGGAGTTTTAGTTTAGGGAATCGGAGGCCCTTCCACTTCGGTCAGGGTGTCAGCTGTGCTTAAGCTGTGTCATCCATAGGCTTGGATGCGCTCGGCTCCTGCGCTCCGAGGGAACTTGTATTTTTTCGTCACTATAATACAAGATCTCTCAACACTCAAGCCCGCACATACACCAACTTCGAGATGACCATGCTGGAATACACTCGGCTCCTGTGCGCCGAGGGAGTTTGAGATACGTTTGTGCTTACGATCGATCCAATAAAAAACATGTAGGCGAGCCCATTTGACCTCGCCTACAATAGCGTTTGGGTAGAATCAAGGGAAGAAAATGCCTGGCCAATGTGCTAAGCCAGGCATCGATTTAGAATGGAATAATTATATTTTCATAATTCTCTTTGCTTCCAGAATTTCCTGGTTTTCTCCCAGTACCTGAATCAAATAGGTACCTTTCTGAAGATCACTCAGGTCTATGAGTTCGAACTCAGACTGTAGTTTTTGATATTTTAGCTTTTGGCCCAAAATACTGTAGACGATGAGTTCCTTTCCACTGCCTCGCACCTCTAATCGGTCCGAAACAGGATTGGGATAAAGACTGACCTGCTGGGCTCCCTCTACACTCAATTCCAATACAGTTGAGTAAGAGAAAGCACCATCAATGTCAACTTGTTTAAGGCGATAATATAGGATTCCCTGACCAGGGCTGAGGTCTGAGAATTGATAATTTTGGATTTCCTGACTGTTGCCGACAGCATCTACTTCTCCGATTTTATTGAAGAAGCTTCCATCTGTACTTTTCTCAATGATAAAGTGATCATTGTTTACTTCATTTGCAGTACTCCACTCAAGAGAGATCGTCGTTTCAATTTCCTTACCGCTAAATGAGAGCCATTCTACGGGAAATATACCGGGTCCTCCAAACTGAAGGTTTGTGAATGGGACTGTACTTTGATTGATCCCTACTTCACTCTCCGTCCATTTTCCAGTATTGATGAAATCAGCCATGCTAGTATTGTTTCTTTGATTAGGACGAAACTCTACACTCTGGATGTCATCATCATTAAAGTCCAGACGAATAAATCCACTGCTCAAAGGGGCATTGGGATCCGTGCTGGGCTCGTCTCCACCATCTTGCTGCCCATTGAAGGTCAGATGCATATATATTTCTGTAACAGAAGACCCAGGGCTGCTTGGGTCGGAGGCGGAGAATATGGAAAAACTTTCTCCGGAGTGGATGCTAAAGCGTCCATCTCCTCCGGTAATGTTTGCGTTGAAAGTTCCTACTGGCGTTGCATTGTTGGACCGGTATAGCGTGAAATTATTGTTTGTGGGTTCTGTAATGCGGATTACCTCTCCTTTGGCCAATCCTCCCAGGGGGACTACATATCCATGGACTGCTCCGAAAAAAGCATTAAAAGATGCATTGTATGCCTCATCGCTGATATAAATCACTTCACCTGCTTTGAAATCATCCAACATAACGATGGCAATTTCATCAGGATTTTCAGTAGTGATTCCACAAAAAGCGGCTCTTTGTGCAAATACATTGCTTACAAAAATGGGAAGGATGGCAATTAAGATGAATAAATGTCGGTACATAGGACTATTATTTTGCGCGTTAAATACTACTCTGAAATCATTGGAAATCAGTTAAGTAGAGCAGGCTCAAAAGTCCGAAATGAACAAATGCTTCAATACCGAAATGTCGTGGAGTAAAAAATGAATGAGCTTCCTTGAGTATGATGCGACTCATTCGATGAGAAGTTGAACAAAGATTGAAAGTATTTGTCAATAATTTCCCAATAGTCAAGCAAACCGTAGAAATCCTATCACCAGTTGTTAGTTTTTATGGTTTAGCAGAGGGCTTCTACTACGCGATTGGTCTATTTTTTTACCTTTTTTAACTCCTAATTTTTTCTGCTTTTTTGTAAAAATATGGACGTAGGTGGAAGGGTAAATCAGCTTTGGGGCATTTTCATATTGTGCACCCGATTAGGAAGATGTACATTTGCTCGGGTATTAAGGAAAACAAATCACACACATATTTTTACTTGGATAGTTGGAAAAAGCATACCGATAAGCAACTCTGGGATCAAAGCAAAAAAGGTAACAGACAAGCCTTCAGGGAAATTTTTGATCGACATTATTCGCTATTACTGGGGACAGGCATAAATATGCTCAAGGATCCAGATGCAGCAAAGGATGTGGTGCAGGAGGTATTTTTGCAAATCTGGAAAAACAGAGAAAATCTGGAGATTAAATCTTCTTTGGAAGCCTATTTGAAACGATCTACTATCAATCGCTCCCTCAATCGGATTCGTTCCAAAAAGAATTTTATCGATGAAAACGAATTAAAAGATACTGCTTCCAGCCAAAGCAGCGCTCAGGAACTATTGGAACATGATGACCTGCATGCTGCCCTTCAAGCCGGTCTAAATAGTCTGCCCGAAAGATGCAGGCTGATATTTGTTATGAAACGTATGGAGGGCTTTTCGCAGAAAGAAATCGCCGAGAAGTTGAATATTTCCCCTAAAACTGTTGAAAATCAAATGACCAAAGCTCTGAAGTCCCTCAAGAAGAGGATAGCACCTTTTGTCAAAAATCAGGAAAGCTCATAGGGGAATATGAAATTTCTTGTGTCATCATCCAGAAATAACACCACCAGAACGGACAAAACATTATATGAAGGAAGACTTTTACATATCATTACTTTATAAAAAGCTGAGCGGAGAGATTGAGCCGGAAGAAGCTGATGAGCTGGAAAAGTGGATAACTGCATCTTCCGAAAATAAGCTTATCGCTGAGCAGATTCGCATTGCATGGGAAGAAAGTCCCGCTTTGGCTGCAAAGCCCCAAGTAGACCTTGATCAGGCTTTCCTCGAATTGGAAAGCAAAATGGATGCTCCTATTCCCATAATGGGAAAAAGCAAGAAGCTCGCTATGAGATCCCGTTGGATGCAAATAGCTGCGGCAATTACCTTTTTACTGGCAGCTGCTTTCCTTTTGAGTGATTTCCTTAGCCCCACCGTGGAGTTTAAAGAAATTGTCAATAGTCGAGACAGCGATATGGAGCTAGAATTGGAAGATGGGAGTCAAATCACCCTTCGCCCGAATAGCAAGCTCAAACACCCTACTCAATTTTCCGAAGATTTGAGAGAAGTACAATTGGAAGGAGAGGCTTTTTTCGAAGTAGAGCACAATGCAAGTCGTCCTTTTATTATCCGTACTCCGGGTGAAAAAGTACAAGTTTTGGGGACAAAATTTAGGGTGCAAGCCTTACCCGGATCTACAGAAAGCATTGTTCAGGTTGAAAGTGGTAAAGTATCTTTTGAAGCCAATGGAGTTGAGGGAAAGCTCATTTTAGAAGCTGGTGAAAAAGGTATTTTCGACAAAAGTGAAAAGAGTTTCGAAGAGATATCAGCAAGCAATCCCAATGAAATGAGTTGGGCAACTGCAAAGTTCTTGTTTGAAGACACAAAACTCTCAGATGTTTTTGATATTATCTCGGATCATTATGGGATTGAAATCATAGCGGAAATTGAGGACATCGAGTGTTCTCTGACCGCAAGTTTTGAGGATGAAAGTATCCAGGATATACTGGAAAGCATCTCAGAAATATTTGATATCAGCTTTGAAAAGGTATCAGAAACCAGCTATACATTGAAAGGAGGTCCATGCGAATAATTTTCCTATTGGGAATATGTTTGCTGCTTACTGAATATGCTTTCGGACAAAAACTACTGGATAAACAGATAGATTTTTCAGCCAAAGAACTCAGTTTGCATGAAGCCCTTATCCAGCTTAGGCAGGAAGAGGGTATTCGTATTTCTTATAGCCCTGATCATCTACCCAAAGATGAGCGCATCAGCCTCGAACTCAAAAACGTCCCCTTGAGAGAGGTATTAAGCCAAATTCTTTCCCCAACATCTCTTGTGTTCAAAGAAGGTCGCAACAAAATCCTTTTACACCGGAGAAAAGCAAAAAAATACAGCATCAGTGGATATCTGGAAGATGCAGAAAATCGGGAACGACTCATATCCGCCCGAATTTATTGTCCCCAACTAAAAGCTGGAACTTATAGTAATGAATATGGCTTCTTCAGCATGAGCCTGGAAGAAGGGAATTACGATCTCGAATTTCATTATGTAGGCTACAAGCTTGAAAAAAGACGGATAAACCTCAACAAAAATCAGCGTTTAAGGCTGGAACTTAGTTCGAATCTCAGTTTGCCGGAGCAAATTATTTCTCCGGCCTACACAAGCAGCTCTCTGGCAAATGAGAATCCAGACCAAAGCCTGGAATTAGGCAGAGGCTTTATCAATATCAGTCCTGCTCTGGTAGGAGAAGCTGATCCGGTACGAGCTGCCCATCTTTTGCCCGGAGTTCAGGGAGGCGTGGATGGACTGGGAGGTACTTTTGTGCGGGGGGGAGAAAGTGGACACAACCTCATGATGTTGGATGGTGTTCCAGTGTATATCCCTTTTCATTTGCTGGGAGCATATTCCATTTATAACAACAGCACCATTCGATCAGCAAAGCTGCTAAAGGGAAATTTCTCTGCTCGATATGGAGGGCGCCTGGGAGCCTATTTTGATGTACGAACGCGGGAAGGAAACCGAAATAAATGGATGGCAGAAGTATCAGGCAATTTACTGACTGCCAAAGTTTTAGCAGAAGGCCCCATCAATAAGGGTAAGGGATCTTTACTGGTGAGTGGACGCATTACTCATAATGCAGAGCTACTGAGTGCTCCTTTACAAAGGATCTATTTTCAAACGGAAGAAGACTACTTCAGTTCCTATTTCGGAGATTTAAATCTGAAGTTTAACTATAAGCTTTCCAAAAAGGACAGGATCTATCTGAGTTTATTTACGGGTTCTGATTATTTCCATAAATCACCCGGATTCTTGCCGGATTCGATTTTGTTCACGGAAGTAAATTCAGGCTGGCATAATTCGGTTATGGCACTCCGATGGAATCACCTTTTCAATTCAAAACTCTTTGCCAATACGACCATAACTGGTAGTAGTTATGGATTTGATTATAGCAGCCTTGAACAGGTATTTACCTCCTCGGATACTAATTTTGGAGAGTTTGAGGAATTAAATTTCATCAACAGCATTTCGACCAATCGGGACTGGGGAATCAAAACGGATTTTGATTATCTCCCAAACCTCAGACATAATATCAGATTCGGATTTGGGTTGTCGAGCCGGGAGTTCGTCCCTGATCTGACCTATTTTGATGAACAATATGTTGCATTTGAGGAATTGGACTCCGTAAGTATAGAAATCCTGCAAAGTCTGGTTAATAGCAATACTTACAGTACCGGAGAGGGATATTTTTATGCTGAGGATGACTGGCAGGTGAATTCAAAGTTGAAGTTTAGGGCTGGCCTGCGAGGCAGTGCATTCTGGACCAATGGATGGTCCCATTATAGACTGGAACCCCGATTGAGAGGAAGTTATCAGTATTCAGATAAACTGCAGTTTTCTGCATCCATCAATCGCATGATCCAGTATCTGCATTTGATTAGCAACTCAGCCATTCGAGTACCAACAGATCTCTGGATACCTTCTACGGCAAATATTCAACCTCAGGAATCCTGGCAAAGCGAAATAAGTATGCGCTATGTCTGGAATGATAAACTCAGATTTTCAGCAGATATCTATTATAAGGATATGAATAATCTGTATGCTTATCCTGAAGGATTCAGTTTCCTTGAGAGCCTTGACAATCGAAGTCCGGAAGATTTCGTGGTATGGGGAAAAGGCAATGCTTTTGGTATAGAACTTATGCTAAGCTATGAAGAAGCTAAACGAGGAGGAATGATTTCCTATACCCTGGGAAGAAGTAGACGCCAGTACAATGATCAGAATCTGGGCTTGAGTTATCCGCATGAATACGATGCGCGACATCAGTTCAAACTTTTCGCCTACCAAAAAATCGGAAAAAACCTGAATTTCAGTGTGGACTTCCTGTATTTCTCCCCCAGCCCCAGGCTCAATCTGCTATTTTCTCCCGGAGGAGAAGGCTTACGTGGAATAGACTTAAATCCTGCCGGAAAGAAAAACTTTTTCCGAGGGGAAAGCTATAGTAGATTGGATATACAAGCTTCTTATCAGTTCAATACCGGCAGATTCAATCACGCCTTTAAAGCCGGGCTTTATAATGGGCTGAATCAAAACAATGTTGCCTATTACGAATTGATTTTTTCTCAAAATTCCATTCGGGAAGGCAATCCTATTTACTCTTTGCCCCTCCTCCCCTCTCTATCCTATACTGTGAAGTTTTAAGCATATTCCCGCCCTCCTTTGTTCCTCCGAACTATAGCGTGTTCAAAGCCAGTTTGGGAATATAGCCTGCCAGGAAAATTTGGGATTTACACACTCCCTTTTTCCTTAGTTGGAAGAAAAATCAAAATCAAAATCAAAATCAGCTATACGGAAGAAGGAATAGAGCAATCACAATTTTCTCACAATCAGCTATTTACAATATTTTTTAACTAGGCATAGGGGATAAGTCCATAGCTACTGTCTTTAGTTCAAGCTTGAATAAATTTTTCTAATCTGGCCAGAGGAAAAAGACATTCGATAAAAAATAACATTCAAACTAAGTAAAATGAAGACCTACAGAAAATTGCTTTATTTCTTTTTGGCCCTCGCATTTCTGGCGCCTGCCTTTCAGGCATGTGAGGAAGGAGTAATCTCTCCTCAATCTCATGCAATAGATGAGATTCAGAATAATTCCAATGGATTTTTTGATCTCCAAAACACCCTGGAAGACAGCTTAAGCGAAGACGGAATAGAATGTTTTGAGATCAATTTTCCTATCGATGTAAACTTTCCCGATGGCAGCAGTCAAACATTTAATACAGAAGATGCACTCGAAGCAGCTATCGATCTTTGGATTGACAATAATCCCAATAGCAATGATTGGCCTGAAATTGCCTTTCCAATCAATGTCACCCTGGAAGATGGATCAATTATTAGTGTAGCCGATGATGAGGAACTATGTGATTTACACATCGAATGCTATGGAGAAGAATATAGTGAACTAGGCAGTCTTTTCATCCTTGAAGAGTTTGGTTTTATCCTGGATTCCCTCGGATGTTTTGATCTGGTCTATCCGATAGATGTTGTATTTCCGGATAGCACAACTCGTACCGTAAACTCAAATCAGGAATTGGCGCAGGCCTGTGAAGATTGGTGGAATAACAATCCTGATGCAGAGGTAGGGCCTTCTTTCGTCTACCCCATCCAGGTAACAACAGATTCTGCTACCCTCAGCATCACAGAAGATGAGGAACTCTATGCGATCATATTCGATTGTCTGGATGAAGCTTTTGATGGTCAAGGATTCTTTGACATAGGAGATGATTTTGACTGGGAAGATGAAGAAGAGCTGGAGTGTTTTGAGATCGATTATCCTGTGGATGTTCGATTCCCGAATGGCAGCACCCAATCCATGAATTCAGAAAACGAAGTAGAAGCAGCTATCGAAGCCTGGATCCAGAACAATCCTAACAGTGAAGACTGGCCGGAATTTGTGTTCCCGATCACCGTAACCCTCAATGATGGATCTACCCAGACTGTCAATAGTGATGAGGAATTGTGTGATCTCTATGTCTCTTGCTGGGATGAGGTATTTGGAGACTGACAGTAATTGTGTGTGTTAGCAGGAATAATCAAGAAAAATGTGTGTTCCTGCTTTTTATGAGCCTAAGCCGGTCCTATAAAGGGGACTGGCTTTTGATCTTCCTTCTGGAAATAGCTTTGACATTGCCAAAGAGAGCTAATATCTTCGGTAAAGGCCCAAAAGGGCAAAATCAATTAAGCTCAGATGAAAAGATCGGAATTTGTTTTTAGAGATACTCGCGTATATCATTTAGGACTTTCAAGAGAAGAAATGGCCCGTCATATCATCCTCGTTGGAGATCCTGCCCGAGCTTATATCGTGGCAGAATATTTCGATGAAATAGAATCTGAGATCAAACATAGAGAATATGTAACCCTGACTGGCAAACGAAATGGGCAGAGGCTCAGTGTCATAGGGACGGGCATGGGCACAGATAATATTGAGATCGCCCTTGCAGAATTATATGGTCTCTATGAGTTTGATCCTCAAACTATGGAAAGAGAAACAGGGCTTTCTCCTTTAGTTATCATCAGAATCGGAACTTCCGGAGGGGTGCAAGCAGATATACCGGTGGGAACTATGGGAATTACCTCTTACGGATTGGGACTGGATAATACGGGCCTGTATTATGATCATCCGATTGCGGACGAGCAGTCTTTGCACATAGAAAAAGCAACTCAAGAAATTATCAATCAGGGATTTACACAACAAGCACGATTTAAGGGGAAGATATTTCCCTATGTTTCCAAGGCTTCCAAAATTGTTGAAGAGGCGCTTATAGAGGCTTGTGAAGAAGAAGGGGCTTCTTTTGTAAGGGGAATTACTGCGAGCACGCCGGGATTTTATGGTCCTTCTGCTCGATATCTTCAGGGCCTTAATAATAGCATTCCTCAGATAAAGCAGAAGTTGGCCCAGCTGAAACTGGGGGAATTGAGAATCATCAATATGGAGATGGAATCCAGCATACTTTTTCATATTTGCAGACAATTGGGATATTTTTCCGGAACTATTTGTCCAATCATTAGCAACCCAAACAGCAGTGCGGATGTTATTGATTATCAAGCAACTATCCATCAAGCTATACAGATTGGACTGAAGAGCATGCAGAAGCTTGCCTGATTTTTTTTTCTTTTCATATTACGTTTTGTGTTGGAGGATTTACTAAGGAATGTATGAGCAATCGGGCTCATTTTCATTCACTTTTATAACACACAAACTTTAAAATGAAAAGTTTACAGGTATTTTTTCTGGTCCTCGTTTTCAGCATCACAGGACTGTCAGCTCAGAATCTGGCAGGAAGTTATAAGCTGGAATACAAAGGAAAGCAAGTATCCTCTAATTCCTCACAAACCGTACGTCAGGTAAGTGGTTCTTCTACCCTTGAAATCACTCAAACCGGCAATGACATTACCGTTACTATGGGAGATTCTGGTCAGGGTTTGTGGTCTGCAAATCGCATGTCAGGTCAGGGAGGAGCCAAGCGTTTTGTCGCCGTTTTGGTAAATGGAAGTAAGAGCGTTTACACCATTACTGGTACAGTAGTAAATGGACAAATTCGTGGAACTTACAGCTACCTGCGTTACGGAAATCCTTCAACCGGGATCGTACCAGGATGGACCAGAGTTCAATTCACCGCAAAAAAATAAGTAAGAATTCATTGCGTGTATCAGGACTGATCTTTTCGAAGATCAGTCCTTTTTGTTTTATGAAAATAAATTTTCCATGAAAAATTCAAAATAATTATGAATACACAAAATTATCTGCCTCAATTTTACCCGCTATTTCGAATAAAGGAAAATTTCTCCAATAAAAACATCAAACTATTCCCAAGTCCATATTCAAGACCTTTCAAGTTCATGCTCGCAGAATCAATTTTTATGCAAAAATGCAAAAAAAGTCGCCTGCAGCCCAGAATTACATGTTTTATTCTTTCAATAAGCTCTCCCCCTCAAAACAATACGTATTTATAAAAAATATTTAAACCAACAGAATCCCCTTCTTTAAATCCAAGAGTTATAAATTTCACGACACCAAACTACTACAATTCACATCTGGTTGCTTTCGTCAAAAAAAACATCGATATAAAAATAGAGTTATAGAAAAATACCTGGAATTATTTCTGGAATATCAAAGGAATTAGGTCAAAGAGCTACAGCTTCTTTTAGCAGGAAATAGGAGATAGTTAATCAGAAAAAAATAATGAAAAAGTATAAAAGGATGCCTGAACTTTTTTTGAGTCCAGGCATTCTTTTATTGTTCAGCTTTTAGTTCCCAAAACTGACCATAATCTCAAAGTTAAGGTAGCGCTGTCGCCCACCATCGAAGAGTCCTCCTCCCTGGCCTGGGTTCGGATTTTTCAGGACATTGAAAATGCCTACATTATAATAACCTCCAAAACCTACTGATCCATAGTTGGTCGGAAGGTTTACAGAGAGTCCAAAGGGCAGCATGAGGTACCAGGGATTGATAGGATCATCTCTCCCATCGACTTGAAAACCCGATTGCTGCAGGCGATAACCAAGGATGTATCCAATTTTGGGATTGAGGGCTTTAAAGCGAGGTCCGACTTTCAAATCTATTTCAACACTGGTTAGGCCGACATTCTGCACATCATCCCCAAAATCTCTCATTACTACTGGCAAATTTGGAAATCCTTTGCCATCATTATCCTTATATACGATGTTGGCTCCCAATTCAAATCCATGTTTCTCTTTATAGGAGCTATAGAAGATACCAAATACTCCAGTTGTGAAACCCTTTTCCACTAATCTGTATTCCTGTGATCTGGGAAAGGTGTTGATGTTGGTAGCAAAACGAAATCCCACGCCATTTTGGGCAAACAATCCTGAAAGGGATAAGAGAAACAGGATATAAAGGCAACTCTTTTTGATCATTCTTTTTTATTTGTTGGGCCGGAACTCAGGACTAAGAGCTTTCAATAAAAGATTCTCAGGGATTTTCCTCTATGTATTTAGGGGCAATTTCTTTCATATACGCGATTGCAGCTTCTTTATCATTGGGAATGACTCCATCGAGGATTGCTTCCCGAATGTCATTCTTGATCTGCCCTACAATCCGTCCGGGCTTTATATTGAATGTCTTCATTATCAAATCTCCACCCACCGGAGGCTGCCAATTCCTCAAATTATCGCGCTCTTCCACTTCATGGATACGTTTCTCAAGCTCCGTATAATTTCTAAGGAAACGTTTGACCTTATTTTCATTCTTTGAGGTAATATCCGCCCGGCAGAAATCCAGGAGGTCATTGAGATCGTCTCCTGCATCTACGACTATGCGACGAATCGCACTATCTGTCACCTCTTCATTGACCAGTGCTATAGGTCTTTGATGAAGTTTGACAAGTTTCTGAACATAATTCATTCTATCATTCAGGGGGAGCTTCATTCTCCGAAAGATTTTGGGAACCATTCTCGCTCCTCTATCTTCATGTCCGTGGAAGGTCCAGCCTCCTTTGGGAGAATATCTTTTGGTTAGAGGTTTAGCAATATCATGAAGAATAGCCACCCATCTAATCCAAAGATCATTGTTTTTCTCGCTGATGTTGTCCAGTACCTTTAAGGTATGGTAAAAATTGTCCTTATGCCCCCTTCCATCTACATAGTCTACTCCTTTCATTGCTGCCAGTTCCGGAAAGATCAAGTCCAGCAAGCCGCATTTATCCAGCAAGATAAATCCACGAGAAGGAGTTTGGGAAAGAATGATTTTATTTAGTTCGTCTTTGATCCTCTCTTTCGAAATAATCTCAATGCGCTTTCTATTTCTTTTTATTGCCTGAAAGGTTTGCTCTTCTATAAAGAAACCCAATTGGGTTGCAAATCGAATGGCCCGCATCATCCGCAGGGGATCATCCGAAAAAGTAACATTGGGATCTGTAGGGGTGCGTATGATTTTTTTCTCCAGATCATCAATTCCTCCAAAGGGATCTATCAGCTCTCCATAGTTCTCTTTATTAAGAGATATGGACATGGCATTTATACTAAAGTCTCTACGGAGCTGGTCATCGTGCAGACTTCCTGATTCTACAAGAGGTTTGCGAGAATTTCTTTGATAAGACTCTTTCCTTGCCCCGACGAACTCAACTTCCATATCCGGATGCCTTACCATGGCTGTACCATAATTTTCGTACACCACTACATCCCTGCATCTACTCACCCTGGCGAAAGCTCTTGCCAGTTCAATCCCGCGTCCTTCGACAACAATATCAACATCCTTAGAATTCCGTTTAAGGAAATGATCCCGTACATAGCCCCCAATCACATAGGCGGGAAGCCCCAACTGCTCACTTTGCTCTGCAAGCACCCCAAAGATCGGGGCTTTTATAGCTTCTAATATCTTCACGCCCCAAAAATAGTATCTATCTTTTACTTATTACAAAGTATTTAGTGAACGGATATAGCTTAAATTTCCTTAAATAAGTGCTATAAATTAGAGGGAGATTAAATACTTATTAAAAAAATGTAAAAAATCTGACATCTAATTTCTCTGATAATCAGCCAGATATATCACAACCTACATATTTCGAGAGCTGGCAAAACAACGCTTCTTTGGAGCTAGACGTTATTTAGTGCATAAGGAAAAGCGACATACGAAAACTTCGCAAGAATGTTTTGAAAAAGTGTAAAATGCTTTATATTTGACGATTGATGGGAATCCCAGTGTGAGATTCCAGGCCAAAAAGGGCAAATGTTAACGGAACTAAACTGATCTAACTTAATAATAACTATCAGAATTTTGGTTATACCCACCTTATACCCTATACATTCTTTTCACAAATTAATTTCGGCAATTTTCAAATTGTATAATCTACATCTTACTGTCTTATTATTCTAATCTAACGCTTTTTTGATGAAAAAACTCTTTTTACTATTAGCAGTAGGTTTGATGTCGCTATCTATGGTGATGGCACAGCAAACCGTGCGAGGGACAGTAACCGGTCCAGAGGGAGAGCCTTTGGAAGGTGCTAGCGTTCTCGTAAAAGGAACTACGACAGGTATGTTCACCAATAGTGAAGGTGCTTTCTCTCTTTCAGTTCCTGAAGGAGGTAGCGTTCTGGTAATCACTTATGTTGGTTTCAGAAAGCAAGAAGTGCCCATCTCTGGTGGCAGCATGTCTATTACCCTTGCTAAGTCTGACCTCACCCTTGATGAGGTGGTTGTGACTGGTCTGGGTATCAAGAAGGAGAAAAAGGCCCTGGGCTACGGGGTATCAACTATCTCTTCTTCTGCGATTGAAAACCGCTCAGAAGCGGACATCGCAAGGATTCTTCGTGGTAAAGCTACTGGTGTGGATATCACACAGACTTCAGGTCTTGCAGGTAGTGGTACCAACGTAATTATCCGTGGATACTCTTCTATCACAGGTGACAACCAGCCTTTGTTTGTAGTTGACGGTGTACCTTTTAACACCGCTACTAACAATGACAGAGGATTCAACGGTGGTGGTGCTACTGCTTCCAGCCGTTTCTTGGATCTTGATCCTAACAACATTGCTGAGGTATCTATCCTTAAAGGTCTGTCTGCGACAGTACTTTATGGTGAGGCCGGACGTAATGGTGTTGTATTGATCACAACCAAAAACGGTAATGTTGGTAACAACATCAACAAGAAGATGGAAGTAAGAGTAAGCCAGCAAGTTGGTATTACTGAGATTTCCAACCTTCCTAATTACCAGAACTCTTTCGGTAATGGTTTCTCCGGAAACTTTGGATGGTTCTTCTCTAACTGGGGTCCTAACTTTAACGTAAGAGGAAGTAACGGTATCGACGAAAACGGTACTATCGCTCACCCTTATGACCAGCCTCAGTTCAATGATGACTTCCCAGAATTCATCGGTCAGCGCTATCCATACAGAGCTTATGATGGTGTTGAGAACTTCTTTGAAAAAGGTTTGCTAACAAACACTTCTGTAAGCATCGAGTCTAACATCAATGCTACAACTTCTGTTAGTGCAAACTACTCTTACCTGAATGATGGTGGTTTCTTGCCAGATAAGTCTAACACTTACGAAAGAAGCAACTTAGGTTTGGGTGCACGTACTCAGCTTGCAAATGGTATCACAATCCAGTCTACTTTCAACTTTGTTGATTCTGACCGCGACGCTCCTCCTACAGGTGCTGCTTTCGGTTCTGGACCTGGTGGTGGTTCTGGTAACCCTAACCTTTTCGGTTATGTATTCTTTACTCCACGTAGTATTGACTTGATGAACCTTCCTTTTGAATCTCCAAAAGACGGTTCTATGGTATACTATCGTCGTGGTGCTGCGATTGAGAACCCACGTTGGACCTCTAAGCACACTAACGAGAATGAAGCTATCCGTCGTTTCTTCGGTAACTTCAACGTAGGATATGAGTTCACTGATTGGTTGTCTTTCAACTACCGTATCGGTATTGACCAGTACAACCAGCGTAACACCCGTACTATCAACAAAGGTGGATCTACTTCTCCTGATGGTGCAATGAGAACTACTGAGCGTCAGAACAGTATTACTGACCAGGTTGCTACTCTTACTTATGACTTCAAATTGACTGAAGATTTCGCTCTTGACGGAATCGTTGGTTTGAACCTCAGAAGAAATGAGTTCCAATTCTCAAGTCTTTCTTCTACTCAGCAGTTTATCTTCGATCTGTTTGATCATGGTAACTTCCAGGAGCACGTAGGTGATTCTTTCCTATCTGATGAGAACACTATTGGTGCTTATGGTACAGCTACTCTTTCTTACAGAAGCTTCCTGTATGTAAACTTCCAGGGTCGTAATGACTGGACTTCTACACTGGAACAAGAAAACCGTTCTATCTTCTATCCTTCTGCTTCTGTTTCTTTCATTCCTACAGAGGCTATCGCTGGATTGCAGAACAACCAGACTGTTAACTACCTGAAACTTCGTTTCGGATACGGAACATCTGCTGGTTATCCTGCTCCTTATCAGACAAGAAGTGTACTTTCTTCTGGAACTAACACTTTCGTAACTGATGACGGATCTGTATTGAACGTAAACTCTGTTTCTAATGTATTGGGTAACAGAAACCTTGAGCCAGAAACAATTACTGAGCTTGAAGTTGGTATTGAAGGTCGTTTCTTCCAAAACCGTATCGGTATTGACGTATCTTTGTATGACAAAGAGTCTAATGACCTGATCATCGGATTGGATCTTGACCCAGCTACTGGATTTACAAACACTACTGTTAACGCGGCTTCTGTTGAAAACCGTGGTATTGAGGCAGGTATTAACCTTGTTCCTTTCCAGGGTGCTTTCACTTGGAGTATTGATGCAAACATCACTGTTAACAGAAACAAAGTATTGAAGATTGCTGACGGTGTTGACCAAATTGCTATCGCTGGTTTCTCTAACTTGGGTAACTTCGCTATTCCTGGAGAATTCTACGGAATCATGCAGGGTATTCCTTTCCAAAGAAATGACGATGGTGTATTGCTCGTAGGTGCTGATGGTAACTACGTACCTGGACAGGATATCGCTCCAATTGGTAATCCTAACCCGAACTATCAAGCAAACTTGATCACTAACTTCAGCTTCAAAGGATTCTCTTTAAGAGGTCAGTTGGCTTATGTTGATGGTGGTGATATCTACTCTGTATCTACAGCAACTATGCTTGCTCGTGGTAATACAGTTGATACTGATGTTGATCGTTTCTTGCCTATCATCCAGCCTGGTGTTTTGGCGTCTGACGAAAGTACTCCTAACAATATCCAGGGATATATTGGAGACTTCTTCTTCCGCTCTTACTTCTTCGCTGATGAAGGAACCGTTTTTGACGGAACTACCTTGCGTCTAAGAGAGGTTTCTCTTTCTTATGATGTACCTAAAGCTTGGTTAGACAAAACTCCTCTTGGTTCTATTTCTTTGATCCTTGCAGGTGAGAACCTTTGGTACAAAGCTTACAACTTCCCAGAAGGTGTAAACTATGACCCAGAAGTATTGAGTCTTGGTGTAGGTAATGGTAGAGGATTTGACTTCACCACTGGACCTACTTCAAAAAGGTATAGTGCTACTCTTAACCTGACTTTCTAAAACGAACTACATCTGAATTATCATGAAATTTTTCAATAGAATACTTGCTGTTATCCTGGCAGCTGGACTCACAGTTACTTCCTGTGAATTCACTGAGCTGGATCTTCAGCAAAACCCTAACGCTCCTGGACCAGAGCAAGCAGAACTGGAGTTCTTGTATAACAACATCCAGCTTTCTTTCAATGGTTTCCAGAGAGGTACAGTCGGATTTTCCGGCTACTACCGCGGAGGTAACAACATGGGTAACTTTACCTATAACAACTCCGCACCCGCGACTCGTGGAAATGGACTATGGTCTAGCTTCTATGCAGGACTTCTTCCAGACATCGATGCATTGATTCCAATTGCTGAAGCTGCAGGTTCTGACATTGAGCTTGGTTCTGCCAAGATCATGAAGGCTTATGCAATGTTCACCCTTGTTGACCTTTTTGGTAATGTTCCTCTTTCAGAGGCTGGACAAGGTACTGACATCATTTCTCCTAAAGCTGATGATGCTGCTAGTGTTTATCAAGCTGCTATCGCTCTTTTGGACGAAGGTATTGCTAACCTGGAAGGTACCAATGCTGGTGCTCCTGCTACTGATATTTTCTATGATGGAGATCCTACCAAGTGGATCACATTGGCGAACACTTTGAAACTGAGAGCTTATGCTAACACTCGTATGGTTGATGCCAACGCTGCTAGCCAAATAAGCGCTATCGTTTCTGCTGGTGATATCATTGACGTTGCTTCCGAGGACTTTACTTTCAAGTATGGTAACCAAAGAAACAACCCTAACTCTCGCCACCCTTGGTACAACAACGCATACGAGCAAAGTGATGCTGCTTACATCCCTAACTACTTCATGTGGTTATTGGCTGAAGAAAAAGGTATCCGCGACCCTCGTACTCGCTTCTATTTCTACCGTCAGAGATCTAACTCTTTGACTGCTGATCCAAACGCATATTCTTGTATCTACAATGAAGGTGCTCCAGATGTGGCTTTCTATCCTGCACACTATGCTGCAGTAGATCCAAATCTACCTTACTGTGTAGCTACAGATGATGGATATTATGGACGTGATCATGGTAACGGTTCTGGTATTCCTCCAGACGGTCCTGTACGTTCTGTATACGGTATCTATCCTGCAGGTGGTAACTTTGACGACTCTCAGTTTGAGTTTACTCAAAACAATGGTACCGATGGTCTTCTTGGACAAGGTATCAACCCAGTATGGTTGTCTTCTTGGACTCACTTTGTATTGGCAGAAGCTGCTCTGATGGCTGGAACTGGTGGAGATGCTAAAGCTCTTCTAGAAGAAGGTATCCGTCAGTCTATTGCTAAGGTTCGTTCTTACGAAGCTCAGCTAGACCGCAACAAGCAAATCGGTTCTCTTCCTGATGGAACTCCGATCCTGCTTGGAGAAGCTCTTCTTGATCCACTGGATCAGGCTACTGAAGATTACGTTGATTTGGTTCTGTTGAACTATGATACTGCTCCTGATGACAACGCTCGCTTGGACATCATTGTAAAAGAGTACATGATTGCCCTATGGGGTAATGGAATGGAAGGATACAACCTGTATAGAAGAACTGCAATGCCAACAAACATTCAGCCTACTATCGATCCTTCTTCTGGAAACTTCATCCAGACGCTATTGTACCCATCTGACCACGTTAACAGAAATGCTAACGTAACTCAGAAAACTACTGATGAGCTGCCATTCTGGTCAACTCAGGATCCTAGTAAGTTTAACCGTTAAGAAAGCCGAATTCATTTCGCATAATTCTTAAATAGAACCAAAAATGAATAAATATCTTAAAATAGTAGTCTTAGCACTGGTTGGATTCGCGATGAGCTCCTGTGCTGACGAAGATCTAAGTCCTATCATTACCTTTGATAAGGCTGGTAAAGGTGCCTATGTACGTTTGGTTGATTTGAAAAACGACATTTTTGACTTGAATCAACCTGGATCAACAGCTTTTGCATTTGATGCAGAGTTTATTGACCTGGAAAATGGTGCATTGGTAAACAACTACTCTATCAACGTAGAGTATGAAGACAATAATGCCGACAATGGTGATAACAGTGTAGGTGTTACTCAATACCTAAGCTTTGGAAAAAGTGATTTCGGAACTAGTGTAAATGGTAAAGTTGGATTGAGCATATCAATTGGTCTTTCTGATGTTGCTAGCGCACTTGGTTTGAATATTGATGACATCAAAGCACTTGATGTTTTCAAATTCACTGGAAGTGTTACTTTGGACGACGGACAGGTTTTCACAGCTGCGAATTCTTCTTCAGCTGTAAACGGTTCTGCTTTCCAGGGATTCTTCAACTTCAACGCTAACGTAACTTGTCCTGTTCCAACAGATCGTTTCGTAGGTACTTATACACTAGAATATGTAGGAACTCCTCCTACTCTCTTCGGTGGTAAGCCTTATGGTGATCTGCCAATAACAGTTGAAGTTGCTGCTATTTCCGGATCTCAAACTAGAAGAACTTTCGCAGGAATGACTCTTCTTGGAGACCTCGGAATTGGTAACGGACCTATGACTCAGAACTTTGACCTACTTTGTACTGCAACAGTAGCTCTTGAATCTGACGGTGGTCTACGCTGTGTTGATAACATCTTCATCTCTCAGGGAGCAGCTCCAGTAGGTGCTTTCAACTTTGATGATGACACTGAGTTCACCTTGAACCTGGAGTTAGATGTAACAAATGACTGTGGTGCTGGTGCTGTACCGTTCACAGTTAAGCTTACAAAGCAATAATCTTTCAGTCATTTGATTGAAAAATAAGACTAAGAGCGGCTGCCTCATCAGAGGCAGCCGTTTTTTTATATCCGCTCCTATATATAGCCCTCCTATTCACTGATACTCACGTTATTAGATTAGACATTATACACACGTTCTCTATTCACGTATCTAACAACTACGTCTAATCTAATTACCATGAACACTCTTTCCCATCTGATGGGACTGCTATTACTAGTCAGTATTCTTTCCTGCGAAAACACCAAGCCTGGCCCAGATCATGTTGGCCCAATGCTCGGGAATACTGAGTTCCAATTTAATGTGAGTCAAAAAGCAGACGATACTCCCATTTTCCAGGATACAAATGATGGATCTATCTTTAACCGCTAAAAGCCTTTCCCATGAAAAGATATTTATTCCTACTACTTACTACTCTCCTCCTGGCTTCGTCCTGCGAGTATACTGAATTGGACCTTTATGACAACCCCAATGCAGCTCAACCCAATGATGCAGAAGTCAAATTTCTCTACAACAACATCCAGCTAACCTTTAAAGATATTTTTGAAGAAAGCTGGAAGTTAGCTCCCCTATCCAGGATGGGACATACTTCTTATTTCAGGTATGAGGAAGCTTTTCCTGCTCAAATTGGAGATCAAATCTGGAAGCTCGCCTACAGCGGTCTATTTCCGGATGTAGATGCCATCGAAGCTTTGACGGTTTCGAAAGAAACCTATTTTGAATTGGGTTCTTCGCAAGTGATGAAAGCCTATGCGATGTTTGCCCTGGTGGATATCTTTGGAGATGTTCCCTTTAAAGATGCGGGATTGGGAACGGATATTATTTCCCCTTCATCAGAAAAGGGAGAAATCATTTACCAGAAAGCGATTGATTTATTAGAGGAGGCGATTACTGTTCTAGAGAAAGAGGGTACAATCGCAATAAGTGTAGACAATTTTTACCAGGGAGACCAAATGAAGTGGATCACCCTCGCAAAGACCTTGAAATTACGCGCTTACCTAAATACGTTTAGGGTTGATGAAGGTGCGAAGCAGAAAATTCAGGAAATCCTGGATGAAGGAGATATCATAGATGAAGAAGCTGAGGACTTCAATTTCCGATACGGAAATAACTCACAAAATCCGAACACCCAACATCCCTTTTACTCCAGTACTTATGGACGGGATGATTTGCCTTATATGAGCAACTATTTTATGTGGTTAGTAGCGGCTGAAAAAGGTATCCAGGATCCCCGTACTCGTTTTTACTTTTACCGCCAAAAATCCAATAGCCTTAATGCTGATCCCAACATTTATAGCTGTGTTTATAATAGCGGCCCTCCGGATGCCAATTCCTATCCCGGACATTATAGAGAAATTGATTCAAATCTTCCTTATTGTGTTGCGAGTCAATACGGATACTATGGGCGAGATCATATGAATGGTTCTGCTATACCTCCTGATGAAAATATTAGAAGTGGGTATGGTATGTATCCGGGAGGAGGAGCTTTCGACAAAAGCTTATATGAGTCTCTGGCTTTTAACTCCGATCCGGGACTCTTTGGGGCTGGGATAGCACCTATTTACAATTCCTCTTTTACCTATTTTCAGTTAGCTGAATTCGCTGTAGAAAAGCAGGACATCCAATCAGCCTGGAATCAGCTTGAAATGGCTATTGAACATTCATTTCAGAAACTGGACCCTTTCATTGCCCAATTGGACACCTCGCAATATTATTACAACCCTTTGATCCAAATATGGGCGACCCTGAGAGAGGTTTTTTTTCCAAACTATGCAGAAACCCAATTAGCATATATTGAAGCCGTAAAAACAAGCTTTGAAGCTGCTACTAATAAAGAACAACGTCTTGATATTATTTCAAAAGAATACCTTATCGCTCTTTGGGGCAATGCCCTCGATGCCTACAATCTATATAGAAGAACGGGGCTCCCTTTAAATATTCAACCGGCTATTTCACCTCCAGCTGGAGAATTCCCCAGGACTCTTCTTTATCCCTCCGTACATGTAAATCGGAATGAAAATGCGAATCAAAAAGCACTTTCAACTCCTGTTTTTTGGGATACAAATGATGGAAATATTTTTCAGCGCTAGGAATCATGAAAGCTCTGGCACCCTCTATCCTATTCCTAATTCTCCTGTTTTTTGCCTGTAAGGACAAAGAGCAGGAAGCTTTATGGGATTATGAGAAACTGGAGAAAGGAGCCTATGTACGCTTAATCGATTTTGGACAAGACTATTTTGACATTAAGCAGCCGGAAATTCCCATTCTCAAGCCTCGTTTTGAATTTGTAGATAGTGAAAGGGGAAACTTAGTAGAGCAGTATAGGCTTGAAGTAGCCTTTAGGGACCAAAGTCCTCAAAACAGAGATCAGAGCAAGGATTTTCAATTTCTCAAGCAAGTTGGGAAGCGTGAGTTTAGTATTCAGGAAAGTGGAAATTGGGGACTTGAATTGTCCCTAGAATTGACAGAAATTATTAAGGTATTAAATCTGGAGTTGGAAGAGATCAATCAGCCAGATGGAGTCTATTTTAGGAGTCAGATAATATTGAAAGATGGGCGAATATTCTCCTCAGAGAACTCTAGTATTAGCCTTCGAGCTTCTGCATTCAAGAACTTTTTTGATTTCCATGCGAAAATTTTTTGTCCCATATCTGCGGAATTCTATTCAGGTCTCTATACGATAGACTATGTAGGAGATCCTCCCTTCTTATTTGGCGGTACTCCATTTACCCAGACACTTCCTTTGGAAATAGAGCTTTCCCCTGTAGAAAATCAACCAACAGTCAGAAGAATTTATGGCATACCCGTTCTTTGTGAGCTTACATCTTGTCATATGGATTTAGATCTGGAATTTAGGTGTGGAAAGTCTTATGGTATTCCTTCTCATACTAATTTGCGGTGTAGGGAGGCGATATTTATTGGTCAGGGCCAGCAGGATTTAGCGGAAATTGACCTGACGAGTGATTCAGTGTTTTATCTAAATCTGGAATTAGATATGTACAATGATTGTGGTGCAGCTGCCCTTCCATTTCAAGTAAAATTCACAAAACTACCCTAAAGATATATTTGGGCTTCATACACTCTCCAGGACAAGCGCAGGCACCAAAAACACCTATTTATATTGACAGGAAATTTTGGCGGATTAGAAGGCGAAATTGGGCCACGAAAGCTGGATATAAAGGCGGGAAATTGAGCGTGAAAATAAGTTTACATTTTTTTTACAAAAACCTTTGTCCATAGTTGCATATTAAAAAAAAGCTCATAACTTTGCATCCGCTATTGGTAATCAGGTCCGGTAGTTCAGTTGGTTAGAATACATGCCTGTCACGCATGGGGCCGCGGGTTCGAGTCCCGTCCGGACCGCAAAAAACTGAAAAAATAGCGAAGAAACCCTCTCAGAAATATCTGAGGGGGTTTTGTTTTTTTGCTTAATTCTGAAAAATTGTGGTTGTCGAGAAATACGCTTTGCCAAGATCAAATTGAGAAAAAATCACATCCCCTTCCAAGGAAAAGAGATTTCGCTGTCCGGAAGACATCTGAATGTAGGTTTTGCAAATGCATTTTTTACCGAACTTCCGGGAATTATTTCAGTTGGACAGTTTAGGCTGAAAATGGGAGAAAAGACCATCCTGCTACTTTTCCAAAAGCTTACTGGCAAAGCACCAAAGTCTTCTTTCATCACGCTCAGGCCAGAGTTAATGATCAGAGCCAGCTCCCTTAGAAATAGCAAGAATTAACTATTCTTTAGAGATCCATAAAAGAGGATTTTTGATAGGAATGGTCCGCCTTACTTCATCTACCTCATTTTCCAAAAAATGCTTATTCCTGGCCCAAAGTTGGAAGTACTCTTCCTTTTCAAAAATTGCTGCCCCCAGCAAAAAAGAAATATGGGCGACCGGCCATTCTTCCCAGTACATTAAATCAGGCCCCAGCGGCCAAGTCTTCTTATCCTCCACATACGGACGCATGTATTTCAAGCCCTGATAAATGTTGGGGCTAATATTAGCCTCATGCCCCCAAATTGCCTCTTGCGGTTCGGCTAGCAGAAAAGCATTCATGAGCATCGCATCCAAATTAAACAAGGAATAACTATAGGGTTTTGTCCGTTCCTGTTCTAAGGGAAAGCTGCCATCTTCATCCATTTGATTGGGGAGGAGATTTTGTAGAAAGTTGGATTTACAATCCGCCCGTATACTATCATTAGCTACAAATTTGGCAAACATAGCTACCTGTGCATTATACCAGCTGCCATGATTATTAGGGTGGATCTTTTCTTTAAGGCCGTAAGGGTGTTGGGTTAACCAATTCAGAAAATCATTGAACCATGTCTTCGCTCCGTCCAAAGTTTCAGCATCAATCTGCCCCTGCTTTTCCAGGATAGATAGGGATTGAGCGATTTCCATAAAATGAATGGCATCAATAATTCCAATCCCCCTTCCCGTATACCTGCCCTGGATTGCCTGCGCATACAAAAAGTTAGGATTCATTTTGGTAGAATCATCTATGAACCAGGCTCGACAATGTTTGAGAGCGGCATCCAGATATCGCTTATCCTCTGTGATCAAATAAGCAGACGTTAAATTACCTACAATTTCCCCAAAGCTGATCAAAGCCATGCGATGGTAGTTGAAATTGTCGGGATTGCTTTTCCCGTCTTTTCGCATGTAGGGACCTTCGGGATTTTCCGGATCGGGCCACCAATAATCTCCTTCTGAAAAATAATCGTGTTTTCCCCCAGCACTTCGCGGACTAATAAATGCTGTTACGGTCTGCGGACTACGTAGTACATTTTCCTCAGCTAGCAGCAGGACCGAATCCTTGAGAATACCGTGTACCCGATTATAAAGTGATTCAGAAGTCTGGGGTTTGCTCCCTTTCTCTTCCAGCTGACATCCAATAAAAAGCGAGATTCCGACTAAGCATAATGCGGACAGTAATTTAAATTTGCTGCTAAACATGAGAAAAGATTTTGTTTTACCTATTTACAGCTTTCTTGCTGTTTTCTTCCTGTGCATAAAAAGCACTGTAAATATTTTCACCAGAGACACTAAGCACCAACTTCCCTTGCATCTTCCAAAAGCTAATATAGATTACCTCCCCTTCTTTTATCCTTAATGTAAACTCCATGATCTATTTTACTTAGCTTCACTTCCTCTTACCAATACTTAAATATGGGATAGGCAACTGCTTGCTCCAGCTTTCCGCTCTTTCCCATAAAATCGTCGAAAAAGTTCCAGCTAAGAAGTCCATCATCAGACTGAGGTTCCAATAAATAGAAAATGAGATTTGCAAGGGGTTGAGCCAGGTCTATATGGTAGGTACCCGCGGGAAAACGCTTCTTTTCTTCTTTAAACTCCCCCACGGCTGTTGCCATATAATGATGCTCAAAGCGTCGCTTGGATAGCTGATATTCTTCAATCATAAACACTTCCCCATTGAATCTTTGCGCCTTTTCCAGTTGCTCTATTTTAACCCCATGTGCACGCAGTTTTTCAACAACAGCAACGAACTCAGCCGGAATCAAATATCCTTTGGGCAAAGTCGCTTCAGTAGTTGCTTTGAATGCACTGTAATTATTGACATTGGGTACGTTTATGATATTGGGTTTACGTACATATTTCGTTTTGCCTTCCTCATCTGTATAGGAATAGTGGTCATAGGTTCTTAGCGTAAAGGGCTTTCCTGTAGGAACCATTTGAAACCTCACCCCTTTTTGCACCTTCCCGCCTTGCTCTTTCACGAGATGTATACTGGCCTCTTCACTTTTTTTATTGATGGCCTGGATTTCAGCTGAATGTGTATGCGTATATTCCAGAATCTCTGTAGCAAAGGTATGTGCAGCATGGATTCTGTCGTAAAATTTTAAATGCGCAAAGGTTTCACTTAAAATCGCAATTCGATTTCTCAGCCCAAACTGATTGACCAAATATCTTGGATGGTGGTTGTAGGTATAGAGATTTTTGGGAGGCCAAGCTTGCCGCAAGCTGTATCCACCATAAATGTCGAAATGTAAGCCGTATTCCTCGAGCACCTTCTCTTTGATGGCTGGAAGCATGGTATTTTCAGTATAGGTAGAGGTAGCTGGATCCCCTGCAGACAAATAAGAATGTGCATAGGTCAATTGATTGCCATGCCAGGTACCATTGGTGGTGTGAAGATCCACAAAAACATCTGGATCCCATCTTAAGATTACATTAGCAAAAAGTCCCTGGCTTTCTATGGCTTCCATTTTCATTCCATCTCTATTCAAGTCAAAATCTTCCCCACTTCTTCGCTCACCTGTCAATATGGGACTTCCATCTTGAGAAGGTCGATTTTCGCCCAGTTTATCGTTCCCATCCACATTGTAATTAGGGGCAAATATGAGAATTTGATTATCAAGCAAATGCTGTTTTTCTCCAAAAAGGATCTCTCGCATCAGGATTTGCAAGGCCTCTTTACCTTCCACCTCTCCTCCGTGAATATTTCCCTGTATGTAGACAAGTATTTTTCCACTTTCCTTTGCGGCTTGGGGGCTATTAATTTTTGGATTTGCCATGACAACCACAGGCGAAGTCTTTCCTCCTTTACTGCTAAACATGGACTCGACATGGACAAGCTCACTTTCTGCTTTCACAGCTTCCACAAAGTCCACAACCTCCTGGGAGGAAGAAGTTTCTTTGTAGGAGGTCTTTTCTGCTTTAGTAATGAGTTTTTCTGAGATTTGAGCACCTAGACTCAAGGGAAGCAATAAACAGGCTAAGAGGGTGTATTTCACAGGACGCAAGTTTAGATGATAAGTCCGTCCAGATTCTTAACACATATACAGGACGGATGCTAAATATAATTCAAAAATTGGACTAAGCCGATCCTCAGCATAGATATTCCTGGCTAAAAAGCTAAGGCAAAAACTCAATTTTACTGAGGTTAGGCAATCTTTTCAACCCGCAAGAGTCTTCTTCACATTCACCGAATAACTTTTCCCAATAGGCAAGTAGAGATCTTCCAGTTTTACCTGATTGCCTTCTATAGATTTCACGCAATTGATATTGACTATGTAGGATTTATGGATCCTTAAAAAATGCCGGGAAGAGAGTTCTGATTCGAGAGCTTTAATGGTCTTGCGTATCAGTTTAATCTGCTGATCTTTCAAAAAAAACTTGAGGTAATTTCCCCAGGATTGAATGTAATTAATGTCGGCATAAGGGATTCGGTAAATGATCTTATTGTCTTTCAGGCTAATGAAATCTGCCTCCGAAACCTGGGTGTTTTCTTTCTCTTGTACTGATGGTTGAGCTTTAAATTCCCTTTCCAGCAACAGAACCCTCTTCAGTCTTTCTAAGGCCTTAATAAATCTTGTAAGACGTATAGGTTTGTGTAAATAATCAACGACCTGATCATAGTCAAAACTCTGCATCGCATATTCTGTATAGGCAGTGGTAAATATGATTTTGGGTGCATTGTTTTTCAGGGTATCTAGCAATTCCAGGCCCGTTAATTCCGGCATTTGAATGTCCAATAGAACTACATCTACCTCTTCTTTATTGAGAAAATTCAGGGTAGAAATGCCATCATAACAATGCCCGACTACTTCTACATAATCAATATTCTGACAATAATTTTCCAGCACCTTATGTGCAAGGGGTTCATCATCTACAATGAGTATTTTTATGTGTGTCATAGCTCAATCTGTAATTCCACGAGATGATAATTGTCCTTTTTGATGATGTCCAACTTATGTTTTTCAGGAAATAGCAATTCCAATCTTCTCTTGGTATTCTGAAGTCCAATATTCGTTTTGACCACTTTCTGGTTAGGAATGAGGCTATTCTTTACCCTGAAGAGAAGGCCATCCGGATTTGTACTGAGATTGATATGGACAAAGCAATCTTTTGTGGGGTGGGTTCCATGTTTAAAGGCATTTTCTACAAAAGGGATGAAAAGTAAAGGGGAAATCATGAGACTTTTATCTGCCTCTTCAAAATCTATCTTCAGCTCGCAGGTTTCTCTCAACCTCAGCTGTTCTAACTTTATGTAGGATTGTAATAGCTCCACTTCATCCTGCAGTTTTACCTTGGCTTCTTTGGAGAACTCCAGATGATAGCGCATCACATCTGATAATTCCATAATCATTTCAGAGCCCTGTTCAGGATTGAGTTGATTTATGCCATAGATGTTATTCAAGGTATTGAAGAGGAAGTGCGGATTGATTTGCGCTTTGAGGGCTTTGAGCTCAGCCATGGCCGTCTTGAATCTGAGTTCCTGGAGTTGGTATTGATTGATAATCCCTCGCTTGAAATATTGAAGTCCTAAAACGAAGATCTGTATAAAAATAAAATTGGCAATGTTTTGAGAACGAGTTATATGTATAACTGGATCAAAGCCTTGTAGAAATTCATTAAGTGCGACTCCAATAAACACAATTCCTGCTGCAGCCAGAAAGTAGAGTAAATAGCTGCGACTGTCGAAGAGTTTCTCCTTTGCCCAAAAGGCCAAATAGGTGGTCAGGATAATGGGAATTAAAAAAAGGATCGGCTCTTTAATGAATAAGAAAAAGCTTTCGATTTCCCCTTCCTCATAAAAGTTAACCAGTATCAGGGCAAAATAAGCGCTTGTCCAAATTAAGCTATGATATACCCATCGTTTTTGTAAAAACCGAATCATAGCAAAAGCTAAGAAAGAATATCCGCCCTTTCTATTTTTTGTGACGTACGCCTTTAATCACAGCTATTTCTTATCTGGTCACAGCTCGCTTAGGGTAGATCACTAATATATTTTTTGACGGATTCATCGATCTAGATTGGGATTGTAACAGAAGATCAACTAATCATTAATACTAGATTCATGAAATATATTATCACAACTATCGCATGCCTTTTTGTCTCTATAATTGGATTAGGACAAAACACTCAATTTTCCAAACTGGATAAATTCTTTACCACACTAGAAGAGAATGACCGATATTTTGGAAGTGTCGCTGTTTCTCGGGGGGGCGAAATCATTTATACGAAAGCAATCGGATATGCCGATTTAGAAAAAAAGATCCCTAACACAAGCGAAACCAAATTCAGAATTGGATCCATCAGCAAAACATTCACTGCCACACTTATTATGAAAGCGGTAGAAATGGGGAAAATTGATTTAGATGATACCATTGAGAAGTATTTCCCCAGAATCAAAAATGCTGACAAAATCTCCATTCGCCACCTACTCAATCATCGTAGCGGGATAAACACATTTACAGACAAGAGTTTTTTCTCATGGCACTTAGAACCTATAACGAAAGCTGCTCTGCTAGATACCATTGTTAGTAAGGGTATTGGCTTCGAAGCAGATGCTAAGCATGTCTACAGCAATTCAAACTATGTATTATTAAGCTTCCTGCTGGAAAGGACCTTTGATAAATCCTACTCAGACATCCTTGAGCAATACATCATAGAGCCTTTAGCTTTGGAAAATACCACTTATGGAGGGAAAATCAATTCTTCGAAAGGTGAAGCGCGTTCATATCGGATGAAGGATGCATGGACCTTAAGTTCCGAAGAAGATATGTCCATTCCTCAAGGAGCAGGAGGCATTATTTCAACACCTACAGATTTGTGTCGCTTTGCAAAAGCTCTATTTAATGGCAAGCTGATTTCCGCCCAAAGTTTAGCACAAATGAAACCTCTAACGGATGCTTCCTATGGATTTGGTATTGAAGAAACAAAGATTGATGAAATGACAGGATGGGGGCACACTGGCGCTATCGACGCATATAGTTCAAGTTTGACTTACTTTGAAGAAAGTGATGTCTCCATAGCCCTTATCTGCAACGGCTCCAACTACGGAAGTCATGATGTCGCAATAGCGGTCTTGAGAGAAGTTTTTGACAAGCCTTATGAATTGCCATCCTTCGATTTTATCGAATTGAGCAGTGAGGATTTAGACCAGTACGTGGGAACCTATGAGTCCGATAAGCTCCCCATGGATTTGACCGTCAGCAAGGAGGGAAATACCCTTTCCCTGGGGATTCCCGGACAAGCCTCAGATGTCCTCAAGGCGGAAGGAGATCACAAATTTTCCATTTTGAAATACGGGGTCAAAATCAAATTCATTCCCGAGGAAAAAATGATGCACTTTGAGCAACAAGGAATGGCCTTTGAGTTGAGTATGAAACAAGCTACTCAAGCAGCTAGCTCTCCTAAACCCTCGAAGGTCGATCTCGATCAATATTTGGGAACCTATACCTCCGATCAATTACCGCTGGACATAACCTTTCGCAAAGAGGCAGGCCAACTTATCGCTCAGGGCACCGGTCAACCTTCTTTTCCCCTTACAGCTGAAGGAGATCATGTATTCTCAAATGAGGAAATTGGCTTATTGATCACCTTCATTCCTGCGGAGAAAAAAATGCGCTTTGCGCAAGCAGGAGCTGAGTTTGAGATGAAGTTGGCGGAATGAAGAGAAAGAATAACACTAATTCTATTTTGAATTTTATTAAGCCAGATGGCTGAAGGAGCTTTCTTTGGTTTAGAAGTAGAATTGGCTATTTTCGGAATCTACCGCAAAGAAAAATTCCATGACGCCAAAAAACTCCCGGCGAATGCTAGCTGCCATTATGTTTACCGATATGGTAGGATATACAGCACTGATGCAGCAAGATGAGGCCTTGGCAAGGAAAAAGCGAGAGCGCCATAGAGAAGTATTCAATCACCTTCATCAGGAATTTCATGGTCAGATCATTCAGTATTTTGGAGACGGTACTCTAAGCATTTTCCCCAGTGTGGTCGAGGCTATTCAATGTGCCGTTGACATGCAACTTCGATTGAAAGAACCCATAGAAGTACCACTCCGGATAGGCATACATTTGGGGGATGTAGTGATTGAAAATGACCAACTAATCGGGGATGCAGTAAACGTAGCTTCACGCGTTGAATCTTTCGCAGCGACAGGGAGTATTTTGGTATCAGGCGAAATTGTGGAGCAGGTCAAAAATCAACAACAATTTTCCTTTCGTTCAATGGGTGCCTTCCAATTTAAGAATGTCCAGAAAGCGAAGGAATTGTTTGCTGTCCAGCATGAGGGAATAATCGTACCTGCGCCCGATGAATTAAGTGGAAAAGGGAGGCGAAAAGAAAATACCTTCAAACTCCCCAGATCTCTCACCAGTTTTGTAGGAAGAGAACGAGAACAGGAGGAAATAGCGTTATTGGTCAGAAACAACCCTCTGCTAACCTTAACAGGGCCCGGAGGATCAGGAAAGACCAGATTATCCCTAAAAGTTGCTGAAAGTATCCAATTCGATTTTCGAGAAGGCGTAAGATGGATTTCTCTTGCTGCCATTACGGATCCTGATATGCTGGCTTTTGCAATTACAGAAAGTCTGGGCTTGAAACCCGGGATTCGCGACGCGACGGACCATCTCATGCAGTACCTGGCAGGCAAACAGATGCTCCTGATCCTGGACAATTTTGAACAAATTGTATCTGCCAGTCAATGGCTCGCCGAATTGCTCATTAATTGTCCGGAAATAAAAATAATAGTAACCAGTAGGATCATTTTGAATATTGCCGGCGAGGTAGAGTTCCCCGTAGAACCTCTTCCTTTGCCTAAACCTTCACAGATAAATGATCTGGATGTTTTGAGGGCAAATCCAGCCATTGACCTTTTTTGCCAACGCGCTAAGCAAGCCAGGCGAAGTTTTGAATTAAGTAGCAAGAATTCCAGCTATATCGCTGAAATATGCACACGTCTCGATGGATTGCCCTTAGCCCTTGAGCTGGCTGCTGCAAGAACTAAAATATTTTCCCCAGAAACTTTACTCGAACGACTCGGGCAAAGCCTGGATGTACTGAAAACCAGAGATGTGCAGATGCCTGAAAGGCATCAGACCTTGAGGCAGACCATAAATTGGAGCTACAAGCTCCTGGATAAGGAAGAACAAGAGTTATTGAATCGTCTATCGGTTTTTGTGGGAGGCTCCGATTTTGAGGCCATTCATGCGGTATGTATTCAAAACGGACTGGCAGACTGGGATTTTGAGGAAGGCATAGAAGATCTGCTAGATAAAAGCCTCATCAAAATAGAAGAAAGGGCCTCTCGTTTCTATATGTTAGAAACCATTAGAGAATTTGCTTCAGATCAATTAAAACTAGCCGTTAAAGACGAAATATATAAGCTGGCTCATATTGACTATTACCTGCAATTAGCTGAAAATGCTTCCAAAAAACTGAGCTCCGGCCATGAAGAAGCCCAAAAGTGGACATCAATTCTGGATCTGGAACTTACCAATTTAAAAGCAGCCATAGAGTATGCCATTGAGTTGGGAGAAATGAAAAAAGCCTATCGCCTGGGTCAGGCAATGCGGCCTTTTTGGAGCAATCAAGGTTCCGTCAAAGAAGGCATACAGATCTTGAGTAAAATCCTGGCTATTCCCGTTAGCGAGGAAATCAAAAAAGACCAAATCGAGGCAAAACTCTCCTTTGGAGTTATGTGCTTCTATCTGGCTGACATGAAGGGCCTGGAAGATATTTTCAAAGATTGCCTCGACTTTTTTACGAAAGAAGGAAATGATAAAAAAAGTCTGGAGGCCCTGAATCATCTCTTTTTTGTCCAGGTCAACAGCGGGAATTTGACCCAAGCAGAAAAGAGCTTTGAGAGACTGAAAGCTCCACTCAAAACCATGGGAACTCACCCATTTTCTATAGGAGTTCACAACAACCTGGGCTTTCTCCATTTTTTAAAGGGAGAACTGGATCAGGCTGTAACTACCTTTGAAAAGATTGTTCCCATGGCAAAAGAACTTGGCAATGAAAGATGGATGGGATATAACTATTCCAATATGTCCCTTCCCTTGATTTACAAAGCGGAATACCAGAAAGCCATAGATCTCTTAAAGTTTTCTCTGAAAAGGCATAGAGAAGCCAGGGAATTGACCGTTCTTCAACACGCCATCAATCAGTCTTGCCAGGCGTATTTCGAATTGGGGGAATATGAAAAATGCCAGGAATTGGTAGATGAGGCACATGAGTGGAACCAACTAAGTCCCTCAGAGGTAACCCTTATTATCCTCTCAGATATACGTGCTCGATTAGCTCTATCCAAAAATCTTCCGGATGAAGCTGAAGCCATTATTGAGGAATACCTTCCCGTTTTTTCTAAAAAGGACCTTCCGTTAATGTGGCAGATAAATACCTACAGGACCAAATGCCATATATCCTTTGCCCTGGGTAAATATGAGGAACTTAAATTCTATACTTTAAGGCTGCTTAAACTCGATAAAAGCCAAAGCTCCTACCTAACAGCATGTCTTGCCCTTGAGTTTACTGCCCGCCTTGCCGAAGTCAGAAAGGATTTTTCTCTAGCCGCAACATTGTTCCACATTGCTCAAGCTTTCAGGCGCTCTATACATATGCCTGTGCCCAACAGTGAAAAAGAAATTGGAGCAAAATTACAAAGTAATCTAAGTGAAATGCTGGGCAGTGAGGCTTTTCAATTAGCAAAAAATGAAAGCCTTAACCTGAGTTTACAGCAAGCCATAAAGTTGTGCAAGGATTATTTGGAAAGTTGAATTTCTATTACTCCAGACTCCAAATTTCCTTCCAGCACAAAATTGTCCAACGGTAAATCTTATCTATGCCCCACCACGATTCCAATAGATTTATCATCCTGTTTGACAAGGTGATTCACAAGCCCACTATAACAGTAAAATGAAAATCGGTGAAATCTGCAATCTCAATGAAAAAAGGCCCGCACCATGGGATCTTCATGGGCAAACAATTCCTGATAGGTCCCGGATGCATAATTGATCCCATCTATGAGGACGATTATTTTATTGGCTATAATTTCGGTGCAAACCAGATCGTGGGAGATAATTAGCGAAGATGTCTGATACTTTTCCTGCATTTCGAGGATTAAATAACTGATTTCTTTAGTCGTGATAGGATCCAATCCACCTGTAGGCTCATCGTAAATGATAATCTCGGGTTTCAAAATCAGGGTTCTTGCAAGAGCGATCCTCTTCTTCATTCCTCCAGACAATTCGGAAGGCATTAAATCTATGGCCTGACTTAATCCTACACTTTCCAGCATTTCCTCCACCAATTCCTCAACTTCGCTTTCCGATATCTGGCGATGAACATGCCTCAACGGAAACTCCAGGTTTTCCCTTACTGTCATCGAATCGTATAAAGCACTTCCCTGGAACAAAAATCCTATCTTCCTTCTAAGTAGATCAAGTTCTCGGGTCGAAAGGCTGAAAATGTCATTCCCCAGCACTACCAATTTCCCGGAATCAGGCCTGAGTAATCCTACAATGCATTTGGTCAGAACGGTTTTCCCCGAGCCTGACCTTCCCAGAATGACCAGGTTTTCGGCTTTATTCAATTCCATATCAAAGCCCTTAAGGACTTCATTCCTTCCAAAGGCCTTTTTCAGCTGAGCGATTTCAATAACCTTCTCTAGTTTGGAAGGTGGGGCAATTATTTTTGATTGATAGAGTTCCATCCTTGCAGCTTGTTAAGAATCCCTTTACTCGCACTTCTAAACAAACAGCTTATCCATCCTTTTTCATGACGTGAGTTCAGTCCTTGGACTGATTTTAATCATACCTATATCCGACTTCGATATTTTCCTTCACATTAAGCCAGGCTAAAATTTACCCTACTCGGCAAAGGAAGAAATGCTAGATTAGGATAAACAGAATCCCTTGATTTATTCAAAGCCCTATGAAATGCTCTTTCCTCTTTTCCATCTGCCTCCTTTCTATAGTATCAAACTTATTCCTTATAGCTTGCCAGCCACAGGAAAAAATCAAACATACAGATACTCCCTTTGTCCAAAGGTATAGCATCAAGTTTTATGCAGAAGAAGGAATAAGTCTGCAGAAAGCTTATGCTAATCGAAATGGAAACATTAAGGTCTTATCCTCAGAAGGACTGATGGCTGCTGCAGAGGGACAATTGTTATACCCCGGCAAACTTCATCTCGATCAATCCTACTTACACTTCCAGGATGCCGGGCTTAGTGATATCCTGGTTAAGGAGCAGGAATTCTATTTTCTGGGGAAAGATGAAATTTCGAGCAATAATCAGGCAGGGAGCTATTATTTTATGAACTCAATCCCCGATGCCGAGCAATTTTCCATTGGGAATGCGGATTCACTATTACTGGCTGAAGGGAAAAGGCTCTATTTTTTTAAGGGGGAAGCGCTCCTCTGGGAAACAGAATTGGATCAGGAAGTATTGGAGCTCCATTTCAAGCCCTCAGATGCCTTCTTCGATATTCTTACAGCCTCTGGGATATACACCTTCAAACCAGCAAGTCAAAAGCTTAACATGCTTTCCCTTAAGGGAAATTTTGTCAGCATGTGCAATCAGGGAGAGAAATTGCTTATTGCTCAATCTGATAAGTTCTTTTTTGTAGAGAAGGGTGAGGTCTCAGAAACCTTTACTGCTATTCCTTCCAGTCCCATTTTAACAGCATCTTTCATCCATGGACATTATTGGTTTGGCACTGAGGGAGGAGTATTTATGCTAAAGGAAGATGGGAGCTTTGATTATTATTATGGCAATCGTTGGCTGGCAGATAATAAGGTCAAGCATATTAGTCAGGGGCCGGATAGCTCAATTCTTATCCTCTCAGAGACAGGATTAGCTCAATTGATTTACAAACCCTTTACCCTTACTCAAAAAGCCGATTATTTTGAAAAACAGGTCCGCCAAAGACATATTCGTTTTGGTTTTAATGCAGAAAGAGTCGATTTGAAGAAAGGGAATCCATCAAGTGGCAGGCTCAAAGATTCCGACAATGATGGACTCTGGACGAGCATGTATTTGGCCTCTCAGGCATTTAGATACTCTGTTGATCAATCGGAAGAAGCCTTGCAGAATTGTCGCGAATCCTTGGCAGCTTTAGAGCGTCTGTACACCATCAATCCTGTTCCGGGATTTCCTTCCCGTTCTTTCGAGAGGAGCGGATACATGAATAAACTTTCGGACAAAAAACGCTGGTTAGCTGTAGGAGATTCGATCTGGGACTGGAAATCTACCACTAGCAGTGATGAAGCTATCGGTCATATGTTTGCATTTGGGGTTTTAGCTGAACTTATTCCTGACCAACAAATAAAAGAGCTTTCGATCCAATTGATGGATACGCTTATGTCCCATATTGTGAAAAATGATCTCTACCTGGTCGATCATGATGGCAAACCCACTACCTGGGGGCGCTGGAATCCCGAATACGTAAATGCGAGACCTGTCATGGTCGGAGATCGGAAACTCAATTCTTCCAATATCATCAGCATGTTACAAACAGCATATCATTTCACCCAAAAAGAAAAATACCGAGAAAAAGCCTTTGAGTTGATGGAAGAGCATGGCTACCTGGAAAACCTCCTGCGTCCTATGAAGGAGATTGGTCCAGCTCCTGAAAAAGCTGATGATTGGAGCAAAATGCTGTCTGAAAGCTGGAACCATTCGGATGATGAGATGTATTTTCTGGGCTATTGGGGACTTTATCGGTATGCGTTCAATGATTCCCTGAAAAAGCTGTATCGTGCAGCAATAATCGAGCATTGGGAAATAGAAAGACCTGAAAAGGAGGCCCTATGGAATATCATGACTCATCTGCTAGGCGGGGAAAATTATGATTTGGAAGAAGCAGTCTGGTATTTACAAGAATATCCGCTGGACCTGATCAACTGGGACATAAAAAACTCCCATCGCAAAGATCTGGCATTTCTCCCCAACAATTTCAGGGGCCAGCCCATTGAAGAGGTCCTTTCTCCTTACGAACGTCCCATCCAAAAACATAACGGTAACACCTTCAATCTGGACCGAGAAAGAGGTAATGGGAATCGGGAATATAGCGCAGGCGATATTTGGCTACTCCCCTATTGGATGGGAAGGTATTTGGGCTTGATTGGGTAGTAAGGTCTATCGAGGAAATATTCGTTTTGTTCTTGCAGAGATGGAGTTAAATCATACAAGGCCTTGATTTTTCTTATCAAATATCAAGTACAAAACAGGGAGATTAATCATGCACCTAATTAATCCCACAATGAAGAAGTTTATTTTTGCAACCGATTTCTCCCAAAATTCCCTCAACGCTTTTGCTTATACCTTGCCGCTAGTAAAAAAGCTCCAGGGACATTTGATCCTATTCCATGCTTTCGAATATGCCCGCCCATTTGTAGAGGCTCCAGCTACCAATTTGCCTAAAATGAATCGGGAGCTAAAAAAGAAAGCCGAGGACCAACTCAGAATATGGCAGAAGATGATTCTTGAAAAGGATCCAGACATATCCAGCGAGTACGTAGCTTCCGGAGGACCATTTGTAAATAACCTCTTGAAGTTATCGGAAAAAGAGGATGTCGAGGCGATCTTCATGGGAACCCAGGGAGCCAGTGGACTTAAAAAGTACATCATGGGGTCCAACACAGCTTCTGTCATAGAAAAGGCTAAATGCCCCGTATTTGCGATTCCAGAGGGAGCTGAATTTAAGGGCATAAACTCAATCGTTTTTGCTACCGATTACCAAAAAGCGAATTCATTCATCCTGGATCAGTTAGCAAAAATTGCAGCTCTCTTTGGTGCCAAAATTGAAATCCTTCACATCTCCAATGAGGAGGCGAAAGCAGATTTAGAGGTATACGATTGGTATAAAAAAGCAGTGAAAGAAAGGCTTGCCAATCTGGAGATTTCCTTTAGGGTTTTCAACAAAAAAAGTGTCCACGAGGGAATAAATAATTATGTAAAACTGAATCAAACGGATTTGGTAGTAATGGCGATGCATGAGAAGACTTGGCTGGAGCGAATGCTCAATAAAAGTACAAGCAAACAGCAAGCATATATCACGCAAAAGCCCTTACTGGTCTTTCATCACGGAGTGAAGGAAAAGGTCTTGCCTTAGCAGGAATTGGCTGAAATTCCCCTGCTAGAAGATTGTTTTACCCGATGGCTTAACTCCACACATTTTAATTTTTCGCTTATGTCCTATAAGCTTAAAAACATACTTGTCCCCACGGATTTCTCTGACAATTCGAGACAGACCTTAAAAGCGGCCGTAACATTCACTCAAAAAATAAAGGGGCAGATATACCTCTACCATCGCAGCAATCTACCCCCCAATTGGGATGCCGCAACAGATGAACAAAAACGCTTCAATACCCTCGCTAAAAAAAAGAGACAAGGAATTGAAGGGGCAATTTGAAGATATGCTTACCAGCTTTCCGGATGCTGGCATCCAGATAAATCCTTTACATTCCGATGGAGACTTGCTTCAAAATACGGAGGAATTAATAGAGGAATATAAAATTGATTTGGTGGTAATGGGTTCGAAATGCCCCAGAGGCTTCAAAGAATGCTTACCGGCTCTAATGCCGAAATGGTGAGTGAAACCCTGAAAGTTCCGGTTTTATCGATTCCTGCAGATGAAAAAGCATTGAAAATAAAGAGTAGCTAGTTAATGATTAGACCGTAAAAATTAAATTGTTATGACCACACCTATCCGTCCAAAACAACGCTTGATCCCTTTAGGCTTGTTCCTAGCTATGCTGATGTTTACCTCGGCTTGCAATCAGCAAGGCCAGGGTTTTGCCTTGCCTCAGGGAGACATAGAAAGTGGCAATTCCACATTTATTCGCCTGGCATGCAATGAATGTCATAGCGTAGGAGAGATCAAGTGGGGAGGCAATGATGAAAATATGCACATCTCCCTAGGAGGAGAAACTCCAACAGCAATGACCTATGGAGAGCTTGTTACGTCTGTAATCAATCCTTCGCATAAAATTGCCAAACGCTACCAGGAAACAACAGCAGACGAAGCCGGCAATTCAAAAATGCGGATTTACAATGAAGTGATGAGCGTGCAGGAATTGGTGGATATCGTTACTTTCCTCCAATCCGAATATAAGCTTAGTCCACCGCCTACTAATTATTATCCTCCCTTTTGAGCTAGACCGCATTTAGCAGTTCTTTCCCCGCTTCAAAATCGTTGAGGTTCTGCAAGGTGGTTTGGGTAATTTCCTCTAAAGCTTCCCGTGTAAAGAAACCCTGATGCGCGGTTATCAAGACATTGGGGAAAGTCATTAAACGAGCAATTTCATCGTCCTGAATGATGCTCTCCGACAAATCACGGAAAAAGAGGTGCTCTTCCTGTTCGTAGACATCAATCCCCAAATACCCCAATTGTCCGTGCTTGAGGGCATGGATGGCAGCAGTGGTATTGATAAGACCTCCCCTGCTGGTATTGATGAGCATCGAACCGGATTTCATTTTCTCAAACTCTTTTTCCCCCAATAGATGGCGAGTATTAGGATTTAGGGGACAATGCAGGGAAACAATATCAGAATCAGTCAGCAAGTCCTCAAAGCTGGCATAGATGACACCTGCTTTTATCAAATCTTCAGAGGGCTGCAGATCAAAAGCCAACACTTTACAACCAAAGCCTAGCATAATTCGGGCGAAAATCCGACCAATTTGCCCGGTCCCGATTACACCTACTGTTTTTCCATAAATATCAAATCCCGTCAGCCTTTCTAAAGAAAAATTGTTTTCCCGGATGCGGTTGTAGGCTTTATGCGTTTTGCGATTGAGGGTCAGAATAAGCGCAACAGCATGCTCAGCCACTGCCTGAGGCGAATAGGACGGCACCCGTACTACTTTGATATCATGTTCCTTGGCCGCTTCCAGGTCCACATTATTGAAACCCGCACAGCGTAAAGCGATTAATCCAACTCCATTCCCCTTCAATTGCTCAATGACGGTAGCATCAAGTTTATCATTCACAAATACGCAAACTGCATCAAAACCCAGGCTCAGATTGGTGGTGTTTTGGTTTAAAGGTGCTTCAAAATAGGTCAGCTCATGTTTGCCACTTGTATTGAATTGATTGAAGTATTCTCGATCAAAGGATTTGGTACTAAATACAGCTACTTTCATATGCTTCCACAAAATTTAGGGTTCCAGGCTATTACTGCCCAAGCTACAGTTTCCTTCCATCTTTCCCGCATCCTGAGTCTACAAAATATAAGCTTGCTATCGGGTCAACAACTTAATCTTATCAGTCTTTACCCGAACCTTCAACCATTTATCCAACTTCCTCAACTCAGCTCTTGTTGGACGTTTTCTAAAGCCTGCGTAGGCCAGAAAGACAGTATCCTGTTTAAGGCTATCTGTAGTGGTCATCAAGGTAGGAGAAACTGAAAGTGCGGTTACATTCGCATTGATTGCTTTGATCTCCTGAGCGAGGTCCTTCAGGGGCAATTCAGCAGCTTTGAATTTCAAGATTTCATTTTCCAGAAGTTGAATTTGCGCATCCTTGGTCTTAAGAAGATCTTCATTCTTTTTGTAAATATCTTCGATGATGCCTGTACGCAAACGCTCATTCATCAATTCGATTTCATTCTTGTCAATGGAATCATTTTCGATATATCCTTGCCTGACATAGAGATTCGCATAGGCCAGATTATATTGCGGCATTCGATCCACCGCTTCATCGATTTCCTCCTCTGAAACTGGATTACCATAAAGGGTAACTTCGATACTGGAACTGTCCGGGTCAAAATCCAGTTTTCTGAAAATAATCTGGCAGCCTTCAAAATTCAATTCCTGGCTTATGAACTCATTTGCATTCCGCTTGAAAATACTTTGTCTCACCATGTTCCAACCCGTAAAGACACTGGGGATGATCGTAAGGATGGCCAGTAGGGCGATGTAACGCTTTACTTTCCGTTCCCGGGCTTCGTCCATAAATTCTTTAGGCGAATATCTTAAAGCTCGAACTATGAGGTAAGTGGATAAGCTGATGAAGACGCTATTAATGAAAAAGAGGTAAAAGGCTCCGAAAAAATAGCTCCACTGAGCGGTCGCCAAACCATAGCCAGCCGTACACAAAGGAGGCATTAGGGCGGTCGCAATAGCTACTCCTGGTATGGCATTACTTTTTTCTTTTCTCGAACCCGCTACAATACCTGCCAATCCTCCAAAGAGCCCAATAAATACATCCATAAGGGTTGGAGAAGTACGAGCCAGTAATTCAGATTGAGCATCATTCAAAGGAGAAATCCAGAAATAGAGGGCAGAGGTAAATACACTGATGGCAACGGCAATTCCGAGGTTTTTGAGAGCCCGCACAATCAGCTCAAAGTCATTAATCCCAAATCCCAATCCTATCCCCATGATCGGCCCCATAAGGGGAGAGATCAACATCGCACCGATAATGACTGCAGTACTATTGATATTGAGACCCACCGAAGCGACCATAATAGCAAAGATGAGGATCCAAAGATTAGCTCCTTTGAAAATGACGCCTTTCTTTATCTCCTCTATGGTTTGCTTTTCAGAGGCTTCTCCTTCATTCAGGTCAAATCTCTCTTTCAGGAATATTCGAATGTATTGCCAAAGGCGTCCAATGGAAATATTTGATTCTGCCATGTGATTTTTAATTGTGCGTTTTCTGATTGGCTAAGAGGAAAAGAAAGAGTTCAAATCTTTTTTATACTACTTTCAAAGACTAAAAGCCTTCCGGGATTTCCATTTCTCAGCGCGAACATAAAAATTATTTGACTGAACTACATCCATTTTTTTTTCATCTTTAAACAAATCCAATGATTCAACCTATGTTTTTATAGGGACGTCAGATCTACGAAAATGATGGAATTGTTATTTCTTATGCTACAGATTTTTGTGAATTAAAGCGCAAAACCAAATAGCCTGCAATACCTGAGAGTAAGGAACCCAACAATATCCCGATTTTCGCGGAATCAACCATTTCCGGCATTCCATCGAAGGCAAGAGTAGCAATAAAAATAGCCATAGTAAATCCTACCCCCGACAATAAGCCAACTCCCAGGATTTGCCATTTACCCACCGACTCGGGTAATTCTGCCAGCTTTAATCCGGTTCCCAAAAAGGTAAACAGGACTACGCCAATGGATTTACCGAAAAGCAGACTCAAACTAAGGGTGATTACCAATCCTTGTTCAATCACACTCCCTCCTCCAAAGGCTATCCCGGTATTGGCCAAAGCAAAAACCGGCATGATAAAATAAGCCACTACACTATGAAGCTTATGTTCCAGGTTTTGAAGAGGAGATTGTACTTGTTCCGTCCAATCTTCCAGGTAATCGAGCTGTTGAAGCTGCTCTTTGGATAATATGACTTTGGAGGCATTGGGAGAACTTCGAAAGGCATCGACAATTTGATCCAACATACCTAAATAGGTTGCGCTGTCAATTTTTTGCCGAATGGGAACCGCAAAGGCTGCCAAGACACCTGCAAGGGTAGGATGAAGTCCTGCCTTGAGGAAAAGAACCCAAACAACAGCAGCCCCAATAAACAAGAGGTATTTGAGGTAAATCTGTCGAAAAGCCAGCCAGTAAAATATGGCCAGTATTACCAGTCCGCATGCAAGTAGCCCCCAGTTCAAACCGGAACTATAAAAAATCCCGATAATCATCACGGCACCCAAATCATCTACTATGGCAAAGGCGGTCAGGAACACTTTCAAACTTAAAGGCACCCTTTTTCCAAGCAGCTTCAAAATTGCCAGGGAAAAGGCAATATCGGTCGCCATGGGAATCCCCCAGCCTATAGTCGCCTTAGGATCTGAATTTAGCATCAGAAAAAATAATACCGGAACTATCATGCCTCCGACCGCAGCAAAAAAAGGCAAAGCCGCCTTTCGGACAGTATTCAACTCCCCAATCAAGAGTTCTCGTTTGATTTCGAGTCCGATCAGGAAGAAAAATATGGCCATCAATCCATCATTTACCCACAATAGGAGGGGTTTATCCAGAGCAAAATCAGCGATATGAAATCCTATTTTGTATTGCCAGAGAGATTCATATAAATAGGCGAAAGGGGAATTTGCCCAAATCAAGGCGATGATGGTAGCGGAAAACAGGAGAATTCCACTGAAACTCTCGATTTTGACAAAATTTTGAAAAGGACTGAGAAAGTTGATTTTCTTCATCTGAGTGGATCGGGAATGTTTTTGTTTTGCGATGTAGACATCCTTCGTAAATCATATTTAGGAAAAAATGTTTAATAGGCCATAAGCCAAGCACAAAAACATGATAAAACCCCTACTTCTACTTATCAGCATAAGTCTGTATGCCTCTAGCTATCTTGCACAGACCAAACTCAAATATTAAACGAGGAAGCCTTTAAAGCAGCGGCCTCGCTCCTCCAGGACTATCTGATTCGTCTTACGGATAATGCTGCAGGTGCTGGAGAACTGGCCTGTTTGAACAGTAACATGATGGCAGCTATGTTAAGCATCTCATTCTTTCCGGATAAGACGCGATTATGGCAGCTCTGGCTTACTTTGATGACAATGGATGGAAAGACATAACTGTTGTAGGGAGAAGAAATAGGGAAAAACCTTGCGTATCTATTTTAATTCAGGAAACAGAAACCTCAGTTTTAATGAAGTCATCCTTGCCGATGATTGTAGCAATGCCATCGATGCTGAAGACGTAGATGAAGACGGAGATATTGATATAGCAGTCGCGGGCGTAAGTCTGGTTGGCAACCCCAATACTCCCGATAGTAGTTCACGTCTATTGCTCAATGCCAGCGCCGGAAGTTTTAGTGAGAAAATAGAAATTAACAGGAACTAAATATTATTTATTGAAAAACATAGTCTTTATATGTGCAATAAAGCAGAGAAAGCATGCTATCAAACTAAAAATTGCCACTAAGCACTAAGAAGTTTCTACAAAAAAAGAAATTTAAACAACTAAACTTTCTCGGGATACCGATAACTGGGATGACTTGGCGATTTAGTACATTAACAAAATTTGTGCTCAGCAAGCTGTTAAAGTCAATATTAAACTTTAACTAAGTATTCTATTAATTAAATTTTTTTAGTAAATAGCATTAACAGTCCCCAATACCCCTCCCCCACACATTTTTTCATCAACCAATGGAATTTTCATTTTCGAACTTTTCAAAAATCGAATTATTTTAATATTTCAAAAAAAAAATTAACTTAAGAATAATAGTCTACTATCCTAAGAATAAAGCTTTTCCCACAACATGACCACACTAATTTTCACTAATGGATATGGCATCCCTCTCTCTAGAGGAAAAAAAATCAAAAATCGAAGGGGTTAATTCTGTATTACGCCCTTCCAATGCACGCTCAAGGCCATTTATTTATTCCAAATTCATTTATGTAGGAGATGAAAAACTCTACATAAAGGGAGTTTCTTATGGGGCTTTCGAACCTGATAAGGAAGGGAATGAATATCAGGACAAAAATAAACTAAGACAGGATTTTCGACAGATGGCAGCGTCTGGCATCAATACTGTCCGTATTCCCCATACCAATCCACCTCCTCATTTGCTGGATATAGCCTATGAGGAAGGACTGTGGGTAATGGCAGGTTTATCAGCGGAGCAATATGTCGGATACCTGATTGACAACCACAAAGCCCCTGATCTGGAGGGGATGTTTAAGTCTAAAGTTAGAAGCCTTAAAGATCATCCCGCTTTGCTTTGCTTTGGTTTGGGAAATGAAATTCCTGCTTCTATGGCCCGATGGATCGGGAAAAAGAAAATAGAATCCTACCTCAAACAGGCCTACACCTGGGTGAAAGAAGAAGCACCTGATGCTATCGTTACCTATGTAAATTACCCAACAACCGAATACATCGATCTTCCTTTTCTGGATATGTTATGTTTCAACGTTTATCTGGAAAAGAAAGAAGATTTTGAAATTTATCTCAGCAGGCTTCAAAATCTTGCCGGAGACCGGCCCTTACTTATGGGAGAGGTGGGATTGGACGCGATGCGAAATGGGGAAGAGAAACAGGCAGATTTCCTCCAGTGGCAAATAGAAAGCACCTTCAATTCAGGGTGTGTAGGATTATTTATTTTTTCCTGGACAGATGAATGGTTTAGAGGAGGTGAGGAAGTGCATGATTGGGAATTTGGTTTGACAAGGAAAGATCGTAGCCCCAAACCTTCGCTTGCGAAAGTTCAGGCGAGTTTTCAAAAATATCCTTTTCCAAAGGAACATCATTGGCCTATGATGTCAGTAGTTCTTTGTAGTTACAATGGTGAAAAAACCATTTCACAAGCCCTGGATGGCCTCACAAATCTGAACTATCCCAACTACGAGATTTTAGTTATAAATGATGGTTCAACAGATAGAACTGCAGAAATTGCTGCAAGCTATCCCGTTAAACTTATAAACATAAAAAGTAGTGGCCTTTCAAAAGCCAGAAATACCGGCCTATTCCTTGCTAAAGGAGAAATCGTAGTTTATCTGGATGATGACGCATTTCCGGAAAAAGACTGGCTGCACTATTTAGCGCTGTCATTTAAGGATAAAAACTTTAGCGCCTTTGGGGGACCTAATCTTGTCCCGCAAAATGCTCCTTTTATGGAGACTTGCATTGACTATGTTCCAGGTAATCCCACCCATATCCTGCTGTCCGATCGACTGGCTGAACACATCCCCGGGTGTAATATGGCTTTCCGAAAAGAGCTTTTGCAGGAAATTGGTGGTTTCGATGAGCAATTTGTAACTGCAGGTGATGATGTAGATGTATGTTGGAGGTTGCAGGAACGCGGATTCAAAATAGGTTATAGCCCCTCGGCAATCGTTTGGCATCATCGAAGGCCAAGTGCATCCAAATTCTGGAGGCAACAGTCCGGATATGGCAGGTCTGAAGCGATGCTTGAAAAGAAATGGCCACAAAAATATAATTCCCTGGGACACCATAGTTGGTCAGGTAGGATTTATGGTAATGGAAATTTGCTCAAAAACTGGATGCGATCCTGGAGAGTTTATCACGGAACCTGGGGGCTAGCGCCTTTTCAATCAATTTATGAAACAGCCGGCAACCCATATTTCTCCATCCTCAGTATGCCAGAATTTTACCTGGTACTTGCAGGATTGGCTATTTTAGCAATAATATCTATTGGCTGGTCAAGCTTACTGTTTAGCATACCTCTTCTGGCTTTTTTCCTTTCTTTATTATTTATCCATATTGGAAGTTCTGTCAGCAAAATCCAGGTGCCCAGACGATTTGCCAAAGGCAGAATCTCCCGCTGGAAATTTCGCTTTCGAGTTTTCGTTCTAAGACTCATGCAACCATTGGCGCGCCTCCATGGACGAATACGTTTTGACCTCACTCCCTGGCGCCGTTTTGGAAAAAGAAACTATAGACTAAACATCCAAAAAACACAATCTGTATGGTGCGAATCCTGGATAAGTCTTGACCTCCGTTTGCGAGCCATTGTTGAGGGTATGAAAGCAGATAATTTTATCGTTCACAATGGAGGTGACTGGGACGAATGGGATGTAGAAATACAGGGCGGAAACTTTGGCAAAACATTCATGATCATGGCAGGAGAAGATCATACCGGAGGAAAACAATACCTTCGTTTTCGATCAAAGGCCGTTTTCACTAAGTTTTCAAAAATCCTCATATTCATTTTTGGGAGTTTAGCTTCTTTGGCTGTGTGGGAAAAGGAGTGGATATTTTTTGCAATCTTCGGAGGCCTTTTCCTAACCGTTCTGATAAGAAGCTTAAATGAATGTGCGTCTGCAGCTTATAGTTGCTCTACGCATGCACAAGCCCAGAGCGAACTCGAATCCATTGAGTTTTCTCATTAACCTTTGCCTCCTAGATGAAACTCACCAGACGTGTAATCCAGATAGCCAAACCTTATTGGCTGCACCTCTTGGGAATATTTATTCTCAACCTCATATCTATGCCCCTGGCCTTACTAAATCCCATACCCATAAAATTGGTATTGGATTATGCCTTTGGGAGCGAGCCTATTCCTGCCTGGCTGGATTTAATGTTGCCCGAAAGCTGGGAAAGCTGGGAAGGAGTGTCCATGTTTGCAGCCCTCTTGATTATTGGGACAGCTGTGCTTAGGTATTCTCAGGGAATGGGGAGCTGGCTATTGCAGTCCTGGACGGGGGAAAAACTGGTACTTGACCTTCGAACCCTTATGTTCAACCAGGTCCAGAGACTCTCGCTCCAGTACCATGACCAAAAAGGGAGCTCAGAATCTTTGTACAGGATTCAATACGATGCTTATTCTTTGCGAGGCTTGTTAATCAACAATCTCTTCCCCTTTATTACTGCCAGTCTTACCCTTCTGGGTATGCTGTATGTAATGACCAGTATGCAATGGCAATTTACTCTGGTCGCTCTTACCCTCGTTCCTCTGCTATTCTTTCTGACACGCTATTCATCAACCCGACTCAGGACTTATTGGGATAAGGTGAAAAAATCAGAAAGCTCAGCCATGGCTGTTGTACATGAGACGCTGGGAGCCCTACGGGTTGTCAAGGCATTTGGAAGAGAAGACCAGGAAGCACAAAGGTTCAAAGACCGATCCTGGGCTGCCATTCGAAGCCAAATGAAGGTAGCCTGGATGGGAGGCATCTATGACCTATTACTGGGCATGCTCATGGCTCTTGCAACGGCCTCTGTTCTCTACATGGGAGCTTTATTTGTAAACCAGGGCTCGATCAGTTTGGGGGACCTTACCGTAATCATGGCCTACCTCGCCCAGATGTTTGGTCCTATGGAAACCATCAGCAAAAACATAAACAGCCTACAATCTTCTTTGGCAAGTTCGCAAAGAGTATTTGACTTACTTGATATGGAACGGGAAGTTAAAGAATCGGAAAATCCCGTCTCATTGAAACGTGCAAAAGGAAACATCTTATTTGAAAAAATGGCTTTCGGATATAAAGAAGATACTCCTGTTTTGCAAGACATCAATATCCAAATCCAGGCAGGACAAAAGGTCGGCATATTAGGAACTACAGGAGCTGGCAAATCAACCCTACTCAGTTTGTTGACACGTTTGTATGAACCTCAATCTGGTAAAATTGCCCTTGATGGAATGGACATTCGGGAATATGCTTTAGAAGATTATCGTCGCCAATTTGCCATCGTATTGCAGGAGCCTGTTTTATTCTCTACAAGCATCGCTGAAAATATAGCGTATGGAAATCCAGATGCCAGCCGGGAAGAAATTATAGCGGCAGCCAAAGCGGCCAGGGCCCATGACTTTATTATGCAGGACAAGGAAGCTTATGATGCACAGGTTGGAGAAAGGGGGATGCAGTTATCAGGAGGTGAAAGACAACGTATTTCTCTTGCGAGAGCCTTTATCAGGAATGCCCCGATTCTCATCCTTGATGAACCAACTAGCTCGGTTGATATCGGAACAGAAGCAGCAATTATGGAGGTGGTAGAAAACCTAATGAAAGGTCGGACGACCTTCCTAATCACACATCGACTGGATACCTTGAAAGATTGCGATGTATTGCTCCATTTAAAAGATGGACAACTTCATAGGCTCAATACGGAACTGGAAGGCAATGTACTCGAGGCAAAAAAGGCCTTGACCAATAAGGAAAATTCATGAATTCATCTTTGCGAATCATAACTACGGGCCTTATTGCTCAACACCATCATTTAGGTGGCGTTAGCTGGGATTACCTGCAATATGTGCTAGGACTTCATCGCATGGGACATGAAGTGTATTACATTGAAGATTCAGGAGAATGGCCCTATACGCTTGACGGAGGAGTTTCGGGAAATGACTGGGTAGCTAAAGATTGCAAGGCAAATATTGATCACCTCAATCAGCTTTTTTCCGCTTATGACCTGGCAGATCGCTGGGCCTATCATTTTCCAACCCAAAATCGTTGGTATGGATTAAGTGAAGGAAAACGAACCGAAGTCATACGATCCGCGGACTTACTTATAAACGTTTCCGGAACCCTCATGCATCCGGAACATTATCGATCGGTAAAGCAAATGATCTACATTGATAGTGATCCGGCATTTACCCAGGTAAAAATCCTGAAAGGCGAACAAGAATTCACTGATCGATTAAAGGTCCATGATCATCACTTCAGTTTTGGTGAAAGGATGTCGGAAGAGTTTCAAAACCAACCTTTCTATTGGCAGCCTACCCGGACACCTATCTGCATGGAAGAATGGGAAGTAGGTAAGCCTTCGCATTCTTCCTATACCACCATCATGAACTGGACTAGCTATCCTCCTATTCATTTTGGGAAATACAAGCTGGGACAGAAAGATGTAGAATTACTTCACTATTTGGCCTTGCCCCAAAAGTTGCCTGAAGTCTCACTTGAAATCGCAATGCCTGAAATGATTCATAGCAATTGGCAAAGTCACCAATTGGAAGGTTTGCAGACTGATAATTTACCTGAAATAAGCCCCAGAGAATTGTTAAAAAATCACGGATGGAAACTAAAGAACCCCATGCTGCACTGCAGGGACTTTGGGCAGTACAGAAAGTACATTGAAAGCTCGAGAGCAGAATGGAGTGTTGCCAAAGGAGGCTATGTCCATACTCCTACTGCCTGGTTCAGTTGCAGATCCGCTTGCTACCTTGCAGCAGGTAAACCCGTAGTTGTTCAGGATACCGGATTTCCTGCCGTTATTCCTACCGGAGAGGGCGTACTTAGTTTTAGCAATATGGAATCCGCCGAAGCTTCTATACGAGAAGTTGAAGGCAAGTATGAGTTACATTCACGTACAGCTCGGGATATTGCTCAGAGCTATTTCGATGCAAACAAAGTCTTACAACATCTCATCGAATCAACCTTAATCTCAAACCCATGAGCAATTTGAATGTACTGATTAGTGGTTGGTTCAGTTTCGAGGGAATGGGAGCAACTGCAGGTGATCTCATAGCGAGAGATTTGGTGGGTAGCTGGTTGGATGAAAAACACATCCCATTCGAATTTGCCTGCCTACCCAGTTTTGGTGAAGGTATTTTATGGGAGGAAGCAAGCCCAGAGAAATACTCTCATGTGATATTTGTTTGTGGTCCGTATGGGAATGGATGGCCGATCACCGAATTTCTCGAGAAATTCAAGGCATGCAAACACATTGGTCTTAACCTTACGATGCTCCAATCTCTTGACGAGTGGAATCCATTTGATTTTTTGTTGGAACGAGACAGTTCTCGTATGGCCAATCCCGATTTTACTCTGGCGGCATCTATCCAACAAGTTCCCGTGGTAGGATTGATCTTAGCCCATAAGCAAAAAGAATACGGAGAGAATGCCCTGCATGAATTCGCCAATTCAGCTTTCGAGAAACTCATTCAGTCACGTGAAATGGCGGTTGTCCCTATAGACACGGCTTTGGAAAATAATGCGGGTGGCCTTCGTACTCCGGCAGAAGTAGAGAATTTGATCGCGCGTATGGACCTGGTCCTAACGACTCGACTTCATGGCACAGTTTTAAGCTTGAAAAATGGGGTGCCTCCCATACCCATTGATCCAATTCGGGGAGGAGCCAAAATTAGTCGACAAGTAATGGAACTGGGATGGCCCATTCTATTTCATGCCGACCAGATAGACCCGCTGAGGCTTTCTCAGGCATTTGACCAATGTCTGGAAAGCAATACCAGAAAACTTAGCCAAACGATTAGCAAAAATGCAAAAGAAAAAATAAAGTCTCTGAAAGGGGAATTGCAAGGCTACCTATTATCTGAAAAATTATGGCACGGATAGTTCTGGGTTCATATATGGTCCGATATCCATTAGGGGGTATGTTGTCCTGGGTTTTGCAATACATCATAGGCTTTCAAAAACTGGGGCATGAAATCTACTTTGTAGAAAAGTTTGGATACGAAAATGCCTGTTATCATCCCATAAAAGAAGAAATGAGCAATGATTGCGCGTATGGACTACAGGTTCTGAAAGAATTATTGAAGCCCTTTGGATTAGAGAATAATTGGTGTTTTGTACAGTACGGAGATTTGTACCACGGCCTAAGCAAAACGAAAGTTGAGGAAATTTTTCGTACTGCAGACCTTTTCATTGACATGGGATCTCATGGTAGCTGGGCAGAAGAATCCGAAGGCTGTCAAATGAGGGTATTGATAGATGGAGAACCTGCTTTTACCCAGATCAAAATGAGCCACAGACTGGAAGCAGGTGAACAATTATCTGGCTATGATCACTATTTTACCAACGGAATGCTTGTGGGTACAGATGCAAGTTCATCTCCTACTGCATCTAAAAACTGGAAGCATGTCTTACATCCCGTCAATGCCGGCTTATTTGAAGTACAACCTCCACCGAAAAATGCGGCTTTCTCAACGGTCATGAATTGGCGTTCCCATGCTCCTATCCAATACAAAGGCAAAACTTTTGGCCAAAAAGACCTGGAGTTCGAAAAAATAATTGAGCTCCCAAATCAAACTTCCGCACCTCTGGAAATAGCAGTATCAGGTAAAAAGCTTCCCCTGGAACTCCTAAAAAGTTTTGGCTGGCAAATCGAAGACGGAAGAGCCATGACCCTTTCCTATGAGCGCTTCAAAAGGTACATCCTGGATTCTTATGCAGAACTGACAGTTTGTAAACAGGTTTTTGTAGCCAATCGTACGGGCTGGTTCAGCGACAGAAGTAGCGCTTATCTAGCAAGTGGAAGACCTGTAATCTTACAGGATACGGGTTATTCAGATTTTTTACCCGTAGGAGAAGGTTTGTTCGCATTTACTACTTCAGATGAAGCTTTGACTGCGATTGATGAAATCCGGGGAAATCACGCTAAGCATTCTAAAAAAGCTCGAGAGATAGCCTGCGATCTTCTGGATGCAAAATGGGTACTCAAAGAATTTTGCCATGAACTCGGGATCTCCTAAATACAAAAAGGGTTTAAAAATCCTGGTGATGGGCTATCTTCTGAGGGGGCCCATGGGAGGAATGTTCTGGCATCACCTGCAATACGTATTGGGCCTAAAAAAGCTGGGGCATGAAGTATACTATTTTGAAGACAGTGGAGATAGCGAATATGCCTGTTATAATCCCATTAGTGGTGAAAATAATCAGGACCCTTCTTACGGAATCAAGTATTTGACGAAAGTCTTTAAACGCTTTCAACTGGAAGAAATCTGGGCCTATTATGATGGGCTGACGGATACTTTTTACGGTCCGCAGGGAGAAAAATTGAAAAATCAAACCAGAGAATTTGATCTCCTTCTCAATTTATCAGGTGCCAATGTCTTGAGGGATTTTTGGCTGCAAATACCTCATCGAGCTTTCATAGACACTGACCCTCTTTTCACCCAAATAAGAAACCTTACAGAGCCCAAAAGAAAAGAACTCTGTGCCCAACACAATCGTTTCTTTAGCTTTGGTGGCAATATAAACCTTAGCGGTTGCAGCATTCCTGATGATGGATTTAGCTGGCAAATAAGCAAGCAGCCCATAGTCATTTCAAACTGGAAACCTTCGCAACCAGATAAAAACAGCAGCTTCACAACCATCATGCAATGGAGAAGCTACAAGGACTTGCAATACAAAGGAGTCCATTATGGCATGAAAAGAGAAAGCTTTCAAGCCTATTTCCAAATCCCAGAAAAATGCAAACAGGAATTTAAGATAGCAATGGGCAGTCCCAAGGCCCCACGAAAGGAATTACGACAGGCGGGTTGGACAATCACCAATCCCCTGGAAGTAGCGCTATATCCATGGGATTATCAATCCTTTCTGCAAGACTCTCTGGGAGAATTTAGTGTAGCCAAAGATGGGTATGTCAAAAGCTGGTCCGGCTGGTTTAGTGAAAGGAGCGCCTGTTACCTGGCCAGTGGTAGGCCGGTGATACTCCAGGATACAGGATTTTCAAATTACATGAAAACAGGAGAAGGTCTGCTATGTTTCTCCAATCCTGAAGAAGCAATTGAAGCCCTGGAAGAAACTGCTTCTAATATTGATAGACATGCTGATGCTGCAAGATCAATAGCTGAAACCTACTTTGATTCAGATAAAGTTCTGGACTCTTTACTCGAAAGATGCATGAAACATGGCTAAAAATAAGCTCCGTAGACCCACGATTGCCTTCTTCGACTACCCCGACGTATTTGAAGACTTTTATCCCCATTATGGAGTTAACCAAAAGGATTTTGCGACCAGCTGGCACAATACAGGTAGCCATGCCTGGTTACGAATCATTCAAGAAAAGGTAGGGATGATAAAATGGATGGCATTCACCCTAAAACCAGAATTAAATGAGGATAGGCATCAATACATAGGAGGAGAAGTCATCATGCTTAAATCATCCTTCCTTCATCGCCTACTTTGGAAAGCCTTTTACCTTCCTTCCTTTGCCTGGAGATGGCAAGCCCACTACCGGGCTTATGCAGGTATTTCATCTTATCTGCTCCCCTGGAGTTTTCAATTTTTCAGAAAACTCATCAGCCTAAAACCGGATGCTATTTTGGTTCAGGACTATTGCAGTGGGAAATACGACATATGCTGGCTCTTAAGCAGAGTTTTGAGAATCCCTCTCCTGGCTTATCACACAGGGAGTACACCAGAAGGATATTTAGGAAAGTCGATCCGGAAATTTACCCTGCCCAGAGCTGATTGGGTTTTCCCCTCCGCAGATTCTGAAATGGCTATGCTAAACCAGCGGTACAGGATCTCAAGGAGTAAAATGAGTATTATTCGCCCTCCCATCGATACAGACATCTACCGCTCTATGGATCGAGAAGAAGCTTGCAGACGAACAGGACTCGATCCAAATCGAAGGTATTTCATATACATCGGGAGACTCAACGAGCGCTTCAAAAGATTGGGATCCATAATCAAAGCTTTTGGCAAAATAACCAAAGAATACGATGAAATTGATCTGCTTGTTTTGGGTAAAGGGCAAGATGAATCTGATCTGAAGTATTTGGCAAAAGAAGAAGCCGGAGACAGAATCCACTTTCTGGGATGGGTCGCTGGGGATCAGGATAAATGCCACTACCTGAACGCTTCGGAAGTTCTTATTATGGCTTCGGCAAGGGAAGGAGTTCCGGGGGTAATTGGAGAAGCCTTTTCCTGTGGCATCCCGGTCATTTCCTCAAGTGTAGGTGGAATTGGAGAACTGGTCCTTCCGGGAAAAAGCGGGTGGATTTTTGAAGCAGGAGATGACCAGTCGCTTTATCTAGCAATGAAGGAACAAGCACAGAATCCTCATACTGCAAGAAAAATGTCAGCATTCGTCCGGGAGATCGCCGAAGACAAGTTTTCCATTCAGGCTGTAGGAAAGGCTCTGACAAAGGGTTTTGAAGAAGTATTATCCCACAAAAATCTATTTCCCAACTATCTGAGAAGAAAATGAAAAACCCTAATTCTCCATATCGAAACGCTAAGGGGATGAAAGTATGCATCCTGAGCGAGGAGCAGCTGGTAAATCCCAGCCACTCCCTGTGGGGACATGGGGGATGGATAGATGCTAAAGAAAGAGAAAGCCTGGATTACTTTATGTTTTTTCATTTTATGGGTTGGGAAGTAGAAATACAAAGTCCTACTCGGTTCCTAAATAAATCAAAACAAGCCCAATCTCCCAGGCTGTTAGTCCTATGCGGGAAATGGGGGCAATATCCCAAGGAGCAACAAAAGCTATTCTTGTCCTGGCTACAACATGTAGAAAGATGTTTGCTTGTCTGGAATGAAGAGGCAGAACAAGTTGCAGCCAGCATTTATAAATCCGGAACATTGCTTGAATTTCCCTTTTCTCCGATGCATAAACAAGCGGAAAACCCAGCCTACGCAGATCAAGTCCGGAAGTTAATTTGTCAGCACCTAAAGGGGCCTCAAATACATTTGGATTGGCAGGGAAGTACGGTATTGCGTATGGACGATCCAGGCAGTTCTGAACCCTTTCATCACAATCAATACCTGGCAAAAAAACTGCAGGAAAAAGAATGGATGCAACTGGGAGAAATTCTGGACCAAAAAACTGCACGTATGAGCATTGCTTATGTTTCAGCCTGGGTTGATGATTCAGCGGGAATTAACCATTCACCGCTTCAATCTCCCTCTGAATTTAGAGGATTGAAACATTTGAAAGACCAAGAGCTTTTGTCCATAGCTGCTCATGGGTATACTCATCTCTATCCAGACCTCAAGGCCTGGCATGCCGCTACTGATAAGCATGAAAATGTAAACTGGTACAGAGAATACAGCAAGGATGCCTGTAGGATTTTGGAAAAGTCCCCAGCACATGAACGTCCCGAATACAAAGCATCGGCCCTGATCAATGAGTATTTTGATTCCCCTCCCTTGACTTTTGTATTCCCGGGAGAAGTCTTTACAGAACTTGCCCAAATGTGGGTGCTTGCTGCAGGTTATCAATTGATTGCCAGTTATTACCTGGGTATAAGAATCGATAACCGTATTTGTTGGTGTCAGCAGATACAATCCCCCTATTTGGACGAAGCTCATGCTGATTTTTTCAAGGGTTCCTGGCCAGTGGTGGCATACTTCCATGATTTCGATCTAATCAATGAGGGAATACCTTGGTTGGAAAGCTCTCTCCAAAGCTGGGAACTAGCGGGCAGTAGAGAATTCATAGATTTTCAGGAGTTACTTGCCCGCCTTCAGTTAAAAATAGAAGCCGAAACGAAAAAAGAAATATTAGAAATAAAGCTTCAATCAGGAAAGGACCTACTTCCGCAACTTCCCTTCAGGCTTTCCATAATAGACAGGAAGCTGGATAAACTTAAGGGACTTCAAGTTTCAATTAATGGAAAAGATACCGACTGGGAATGGGAACTAAAAGATGAACAGGCATGGAAAATCAAGCTAAATCCTTAAGTCATGGCTAGAATAATTGTAAATGGTACGATCGTTAAATATCCGCTTGGAGGGATGACCTTATGGCATTTAAGCTGGCTAAAAGGCTTAATGAGCCTGGGACATGAAGTCTATTTTGTAGAAAAATGCGATTACGAATACGGATGCTATGATGTCGCCAAGCGTTCTATGAGCGATGATCCTACGTATGGCTTAGGGATAATACAGCAAGTCCTTACTGAATATGGAATGGCCGATAAATGGTGCTTTGTTGATGTTGCGGGACAATATTGGGGCCTTGATAAAACTGTTATTGAAGAGATTTTTAAAACAGCAGACCTTTTTATTGAAATGGAATGGGGCGAATGGGAAGAAGAATCCCAAATGGTCCCTAAAAGAATATTTATTGATGGTGAACCGGGATGGTTCCAAATCAAACTGGAAAAAATGCGGGATGCCCAAATGACCATTCCTCATTTTGATCATTACGTAACCGTGGGGCAAAATATCGGATTTCGAACTACCAAAAGTCCGGATATCGGTATCAAGTGGGACATCATCATGCCTCCTGTCTTATTAGATGTCTTCGATGACATAGAGGTGAATACAACGAAAAATGCTCCTTTTACCACCATTATGAACTGGAGATCAAACAAAATTCTCAACCATAAAGGCATCACCTATGGACAAAAAGGAGAAGCATTTGAAACCTTTATTCGATTACCTGAATTGACAGAGGCGAATATGGAAGTAGCCGTTTCAGGGAAAAATGTACCGAGAGAGAGATTATTATCTCATAAATGGCAGGTCAGAAATGCAGACGATATCGCTACCAGCATTGATTCCTACCTCCGGTATATAGCAGCTTCCTTCGGTGAGTTTACCGTGGCCAAGCAATTCCACTCCCAATTGTGGACAGGGTGGACAGGAGATAGAATGGCCTATTACCTTCAGCTAGGAAAACCCGTCGTACAGCAGGATACGGGGTTTTCTGCCCATCTTCCTACTGGATTGGGGCTGATGGCAGTAAAGACAGCTGAAGAAGCGGCAGATGCCATTAGCAGGCTCAGAAAGGATTATCGTCATCATTCCAAAGCAGCCAAAGAAATAGCTCACGAATATTTTGATGCAAAAAAGCTTATGAAAAAACTGCTCTCCAATTACGGATTCTAAGTACATCCTATGAAAAATAAATTACGCATAATTCTGAATGGAAGAATGGTCCGCTATCCTATGGGGGGGATGAGCCTATATTTCTTAAGTTTTCTGGCGGGACTGGTACGCCTGGGTCATGAGGTGTTTTATGTTGAAAAACTGAATTGGGAATACGGTTGCCATGACCTCGAAAAAGACAGCTGGACCAATGATCCAGGCTATGGGATTAAAGTTTTAAAAGAGCTTTTTCAAAAGTACGGCATCAATTCAGACAACTGGTGTTTTGTAGATGTACATGGAAATTATCATGGGCATAGCAAAGCTGAAATTGAATCCGTGTTTAAAAGTGCTGATATTTTTTTTGAATTGGAATGGAGAGAATGGGAGGAAGAATCTCAGCTTCCCAGCAAGCGCATTTACGTAGATGGGGAACCGGGATGGTCTCAGATCAATTTCAAAAGAATGCGGGAAATGGCCTTGGAAATCCCATCATTTGACCACTACATTACCACAGGTCTGAATATTCGTACAGCTGCCAGCCTGGCCCCCGATGATGGCATCGACTGGAAGCCCTTTTTTCCACCAGTTTTGCAGGGTGTTTTCGAAGGAATTCCGATTAACTCAAATCCTGATGCAGCTTTTACAACCGTGATGAATTGGCGGGCGAATAAAGTCCTTGAGTACGAAGGCCAGGTTTATGGACAAAAAGCAGAGGCATTTTATAAATTTATCGACCTTCCTTCCCGGACAGACGCAAAACTGGAAATGGCGGTTTCAGGAAAAGATATTCCTTCCAAAAAACTCAAAAACCAGGGATGGGAAATCCGTGATGCAAATCACGTATCTCGAAGTGTGAATTCCTACCTCAACTACCTGGCCAACTCAGCGGGGGAATTCTCTGTGGCCAAGCAGATCCATTCCCAACTTTGGGATGCATGGACAGGAGATCGAATGGCCTATTACCTCCAGGCAGGTAAGCCCGTGATTCACCAGGATACAGGATTTTCATCCCATTTACCTATCGGTAAAGGTTTATTGGCTGTAAATGACGTTCGAGAAGCTGCGGATGCATTCAATATGCTAAAAAAAGATCCCCATATTCATGCAATGGCAGCCAAAGAAATAGCCTTTGAATATTTTCATGCAGAAAAAGTACTTCAAAAAATACTGGGGATTTGTGGATACTGATCTATCTGAGAAAAAATAAGTTCTTTTCTATGAGTTCATACCGGAGCCATTGCTCTCTAAAACATCACCATTTTTTCCCTTCCTGCTCCAAATCGATTCGATTGCCTTCGGCTTTTAGCCCATCCTTTAATTTTAATTCTCCCACACTGGTCTTCCCAAGTGCAAGTGAAAAATACAGGTTGATCCTTCGGCTATCCCAAGAACCCTGTGAATAGATTTCTATGTTGTCGAAAACCCCTTGACTTTGCCAGCGATTGGTGAAAAAGATATCACTTATGGTGAGGTTTAATTTCGCTCTTTCATTCAAAAGCTTCTTGCTAATGCCTGCATCCAGGCTCCATACCGAAGAAGCCCGCATATTTGCTCCAGACAGAGCGGGAGAATTGTACCAACCATATAGCTCAAAGTTGAAGTTAGCAGGAAGACTAATGCTTTGTTGACTGTACACATAAAAGGACGATACCTGATCATTTACTATTTTCCCCGTTCCAAAATCCGCACGATTCCGCAAATGGTAGAACATAAAATTGTTATACATATTCCACCAGGAAGCAAGTTGAAAATTCATGCTGGTAGAAATACTCAGGTTAAATTGTTCGGCCAGATTTTTATAGCGAAATATCGTGGATGAAATACCCTTGCTTTCCCGGACCCTAACAATTTTATTTCGTGTGTGACTATAACTTATGCTGGTAAAAATCTGGTAGTTCAAACCATGAGTTAGCTGAAAGCGATTGCTATATTCAGGAAGTAATGATGGATTCCCCTCCTCAAAGCTTAACTCATCCAGTTGGTTGAGAAAAGGATTTAAATGCGTATAGGAAGGTCGATTTATTCTTCGACTGTAATTTAGCTGAAAGCTATTTTTGTCATTCAGGTTTACAGAAATACCTGCACTCGGAAAAAGGTCAAGATAGGATCTTTTAAAGGTATCCGGGCCTGAATTTTGAATGGCCTGCAGAACACCTTCTAGTTGAGTATATTCGGCTCTGACTCCAGCCTGAACATTAACCTTCTCAGATGAATGTTGAAAATCTGCGTATAGAGCAGAGATTAACTCCCTGTACTCGAAATCCTGGCTTCTTTGAAAATCAAGTACCCTAAAAGGGTTAACATTAAAAAAATCAAAGGAATTGGTAGTTTTAGAATAAGTTTCTTTTACACCTGTCTGAATTTTACTCTTGCCAAAATTCAGTTCCATATCTGACCTGAGTACCCAGAGATCAATGGCTGTTTCCTTTTCACTCTCAAAGTTAAATTCACTCAGGCTTCTCGACCTGTTAGCATTTAGGTAAGTATTGGGCTGCTGGCTAAAGTTTGGATTTAGCAGGCTTCCAAAATCGGCATCAATTGAAAAGCTATGGTCCCGGGAAAAACGAGATCGAAAATTAAGGTTGGCCGTTAAATTACTACGCCTACCCTGGTTCCTGAAAGTAGATATCAATATGCTATCTATTCTTTCCAGACTACTTCCGAAAATGGGAGCATCTGAATTCTCCTCCCTTTCATAACGGGTATTGAATTTCCGGAATTGAAAACCCAAACTTGATTTTTCGTTAAGGAATATATCCAGCCCAGTCCGAAAACTATGGGTATCCCAATTACTCTGAATCTCATTCTCCTGACTGATAGAAAATGCATCCTGAATACGAAGACTGCTTCCTTCGCTCAGGTTGGTCCCAGAATTAATGTTATAGCTCCCAAAAAGACTAAGTTTTTTGTTTCGAATATAGGAATTCACTCCACCGTTATACCAGGGAGCCCTAGCTTTGGAATAACCAAGGTTGAGGATGGTTTTAGAACCGTGTAATTTATTTTTCTTAAGTATTATGTTGATAATTCCCCCACTTCCCGAAGCATCATAACTTGCAGAAGGATTATTGATAAGTTCAATTTTTTCGACCTCTGAAGAAGGAATAGTTTTTAAAAATGCTGCTAAATCAGAACCAGATAAAGGGACTTGTTTACCATTTACCTGAACCTGGACATTGGGGAGGCCGGCAAGGCTGATTTCTTCTCGGCTATTAACTACGACTCCAGGTGCTTTCTTTAATAATTCCAGGCTGTTGAGCCCATTATCATGTATGGTTCCGGATATATTGAATATAGTTCTGTCAGCCTTTAGAATTATTGTCTTCCTGCGCGCAGTTATATCGATTTTATCGAGGAATTCTGCCTCCTTTACTAACTCTATATTGAGTGAGTCCAGATGTTCATCAGCTCCCAAAGAAACAACTCCCGATACAAAAGGCAGGAATCCTGGGAAGCTGATTTTCAATTGATAGTTATCCGCAGCTAAGGCTTTAAACCAAAATTCCCCTTGTTCATCTGTTAAGGTCCTGGCAACGATACTACTATCTTCTATCAGGTAGAGATGAACCTTAGCGTAACTTATCTCTGGAATCCCATCGGCCGAAACATATCCCTTTAGGCTGGAATGGTTCTGCCCCATGAATTCTCCGGCTAAAGTAAATAGGAGAAGTAATATGAGAATACTTCTTTTCACAGTTCTTAGGTATAAGACTTTATGCGCAATTAGTACGCCAAAAAGATATTAATTGCGGCAGGGAGGTAATTTGGATAAACTTACAAGGGCAAGAAAAGAATCTATTTTTGCTGACTAGAATTCAAAAACTCTAATGGAATATTTTTCCTTTTTGTCCTCATAGGTAGAGTTTTGAGTTGATGTTCTCCAGGCTTACATAAATCCTTTATCAATGCTCTGAAGGTATCACATAGCTGGTTTTGTGTAGGCTGTTCTTGGAATTTATTAGGGGACTTTTTCCCCTGATCAAAAGCAGAAAGATCTTCTTGAACTCCCTTCAGACGATCTTCGAATAAATTAGCATGTTCAGATTCTTCTAATTTCTTCAAGACTTGCCAAAACTTTCCAGCGGAAAGAAGCTGGTTTATCTCTATCTTATTTAAGCTAGTTGTTTGCATAGGTTAGGCTTACCGGAAGTACTGTAGATAGAAATTTAAAAGGGGATTGCAAGCTGCTACAATAGATGTCGTTTTCTTGTCAGAATTATGGACATTCACATGGATCAATATAAAAAATAAAAGCCTCCGGAAGTAATTATTAGACTTTTATTCATTTGAAGTCGAGGCAAATAGCCTTATGAACAAGCTTATGCCCAAAAATTGAAGCAAAAAGAAATTAACCTCTAATCCTGAAATTATTGATGCAGTTTCACCTGCTTTAACCATGCCTATTGATTACTGTAGTCTGATAATAATTCAACTCAAAACTTAAAGGTGAATTTACCGGAAAAATAGGAGATAGCCTGGCCCTGACCTGTTTCTTTCACAAACATTCCAGGCAATATATGAGTAAGCTCGAAGTACAAATTCCAGGTATAATCTGGCAGATACCAAAGCTCCATACTCAGTTTTTGCCCAATATCCTTCTGATCTGACTGAAAAAGCTGGGCTACATTTGGGCGGGTTTGAACTCGACCGGGGGTATAAATACCATCATTCTCATTTTGCCGCCACATAAAATGGCTACTCATGATGATCCGAAAATTAGCGGGAGGATTGTATTCGAAAGAAGGGCCAAGATCGACCAGATTCGTGGCTCCTATCGGAATAGATAGACCGAAAGAAGGTTTCGAAAACAACATATTGTAGGTATTCAGGACATTGTCCGTAGGAGACTTATCTCCGCTTATATATTTGAGACTAAAGCCGGGTATAAAACTATGGCCCTTCAGGGGAATTCGGAAAGCCGCATCCGCCGACAAATAGTAGGCAGAAATAGAAGCACTATTAAAATTCCCAAACTGATACATAGCCAGCATATCATAAACAAGGCCTTCTCTCGCTCTTTGATACATTCGCATGCCAAGGGTTTGGCGATTCTCTATGCCCCTCTGAAAATTATAAGCATTATTCTCTGAATAGAATCCCACATAATAAGCGTCCAGCGTTCTTTTCCCTAAAGGAAAAACCCCATAAAGAGACCAGATATATTCCGGAATGCGGCTATTGTCCAACACTCCATTCTGAGAAATAATGGGAGTTGCCAAAAAAGAGTAGAGCTTATAGGATTTTTTTTCCAGGCCCAACATGATCGCATCAAAGTTTAGTCTATTGTTAGGCACCTCACGAACAGCAACAATATAGGGGGAAGCAAAACTAATTTCCTGCCTGCCGAGTTGAGCAAAAAAGCCAGATGTTCCTTTGGGCCTCCACTGAATGAATGCCTGATGCAAGGCCAGGGGATCTTCATCAATTTGAGGAGTAAGATCGGGTTTATTGAAAGCGAAAGTAGAATTGATCTGGGTAAAAAGCCGCCATTGCTCTCCCAAACGTACATCCGCATGTAACATAAACCGATGCCAAAGATGTCCGTTTTTATCCTCTTCCACCCCGGGCCGCAAATCCCCAAAATTGATATTTCTGAATAATTGATATTGCTCTCTTAGCTCCCCTCCGATAGAGATCGATGCCTGCTTGTCTTTGCTAAGAGGCATGTATTTCAAATGCTCATAGTATTTTTTCTCCAGCGTATCATTCCCCAACAAATAAGAGAAATCATCGAAACACCTGTAAATCTTAAAAGGTCCAGGTTGAGCAAAAGCCCTGAAGCTAAAGAGGAGAAGAAAAATACAGGTCGCGTAAATAGAATTCATGAGTAGCAGCAATCAGTAATCAATACTCCCTCTTTCCCAACTCAGGCAACTTAGTAAAAATGTAGCATGCTGAGGCAATCATAAATCTTTTATTCCGTAGCCGTTTTCACATTTCTCAACAAAATAATCACCACAACAATCAAAGCATAGGCGGCAACAATTGCAGGCACATAAGCAATAATACCGGCCAGATTTCCTGCTCCAGCGGCATTATCTCCGAATGACAAACCATGATTGGGGGCAAAAGCTGCAGCTACGTAAAAAATGGCATTTCCCCAGATAATCACCACCACTGCCCAGGAAATTCTTTTGGACAATTTTTTACTCAAATCACACCAATTAAAAGCCAGGGCAAAGACCAAAGCCATAATCCCATTCATAATATTTCCAGTATGAACAGCTCGCCAGGCAGCCGTAGTTCCCGGAACCTGATAATCTATTGAAATCGGTAGCGGAGGAAAAGAAATGAATCCGATTACATTCCAGCCCAGGAAGAATCCTCCAATAAGACCGAGCAGGATTACGCCCAGACCGTTCTGGACCATCCGTCTTTGATCAGTAGTAATAGTCATAGTAGTATCTGTTTTAATAGGTTTTTTGTAAATCCAGGAAAAAGAGTTCCGAAAATCCGCTTGATTGCAATACATCAACAATCAATGAAGGGCGGGCATTCTTTTGGCAGCTTTTTCTAATGCTGGAGCCATTAACATGGCTTTAGCTGCATAAGCAAAATAGGTAAGCATGGGTTCATGGCTCATAAAATTCAGGCGGGACCTAAACATCCATAACGGGAATACCTTATGAACCAATAGTAAATTATTTATGCTGGTAGAATAAGCCTTTGGCCAATCCTCTTTATACTCCGGATGTGGAACCGGAGTCAATTGATTTTTTCGCTTTTCACTTATGTTTGCCAAAGATAAGCGAGCAATAGTGGCCGCGCTAAACACCTGCTGACAAAATAGAATAGATTGTAAAGTGATTTTCCCGTCAGAAAAAATCGGGACCTTTTTCCGTTTGGCTAACCCATTGGCTGAGCAATGTACAAAAAGCGCTTTGCCCGAATAAGCCAACTTTCCTTCTTCAAATTCAATATCTGTAGGGCTTATACTTTTTACCCGACCTAAACGGATTACCTGCCTGATTGTCTGCAATTTTTCCAATTCCTCTGGGCTCACGGTAGCACAGCGCCATTTGCCAGGAGATATTTTTTTATCCAAACGCAGGATTCCTCCTTTCTTTTCCATTTCTAAAAAGATCTCCTCTGACTTCTGAGCTACTTTCATGCAATCCCCATGTTTTAGCACTTCTTCCGCGACTGAACCCTCTTGGATAAACGCCCGATTGAAAAGCCAGGAATCATTAGGACTGATCCAAAAAATATTTTCAACAGGAACCTCCTTATCAAGAAGAAAAAGAATAGCATCCATTCCGGTTTTCCCACTACCCACAACATAAAATTTCTCCCATTTGTCATGGCTATGTAGCAGTTCATTTACCGGCAGCAAATGCACCCCTGCACCTACCTTATATTTAGGAGCATGGGTTGAAGGAACTTCTACTTTCATATAAGTCCCATCCACCAGGCTTTTGTTGATCTTATAGGTATACCGTTGTGCTGGATTTTTGAGACTCACTACCTTCCCATCTCCCAGGTAATCATGTTCCGCTAAAAATTCTACCCTTCCACTAGCCAAAAACTTCTCCATTATCTTATCATAATAGGCAAGCAATTCTGTTTTGGAGGAAAGATCATTACTCCCATTTCCCAGGACAAGAGAATTAACCCCATAAAAGGCAGCGGGTTGATGTAAACGAACAAAGGGATAGGCATCATTCCAATGCCCACCTGCCTTCTCCCTACGGTCAATGATGGTGATTTTCAGCTGAGGCTTTCTACTAAATATTTCGTCGGCAAAAGCAATTCCCATAGCCCCAGCTCCGATAATGAGGTAATCAGTTTCTTTCTCTTGAGTAGTTGTAGCAGTCATGTAGTAGGTTGAAGTAGGTGAAAAATAAAGGGAGTTCGAAGCCCAACAATTCTCAATTTATCAAAAATTGCCCGATGTCGAGAACTCTCCATTAGATTAGGAATACGCGAAGCTACTTAGCTTAAGCTTCGTTCCCATACCAGCAATATCATTTCGGATGGATGGCCAAAAAAAAACACTCCAAGGATTTTTGACAGCATCATAGATAAATTCTGATAACACACTTCCTGCCCAAAATCAACTCATAGACCTACTTGTCTCAGCTTTTTATAAACAATGCGGCCTTTACTTGCCAGAGACAAACATTAGGTCAAACAAGGGACAAGCCTATTTACAAACACAGAAACATTGTCCCCAAAACACATGAATTATGAAAAAGCTATTAGTAAGTCTGGTCTCAGTCGTTTTTATTTTAGGAAACCTATCTGCCCAATCCATCAGTAAAGGAAATTTTCTTGTCGGTTCTACCCTGGGATTTTCAACAGCAGACTCAAAGGTAAAAGTTGAAAGTACCGATTTGAATGAAGAAGGAGATGGTCCTTCTGCCATCCAGATCAATATCGCTCCAAATGTGGGCTATTTCATTGCTGACAATTTTGTAGTGGGAGGCGGGCTTGATTACACCTTCAATTCGGTGAAAGAACCCAATGAAGATGAGGTAAATGACAGTGACCTGCTTTTTGGCCCATTTTTCCGTTACTATCTTCCGGTTCAAAATAATATCGCCTTTTTTTTTCAATCAGATTTTGGCTTCGGAAGTTCTTCTGACACCCAGGAAATAGCGGGAATAAGTAGAAGTGTAAAGTCCAATATTTTTGCGGTAGGCTTTGGACCTGGAATCACGGTTTTCTCTACCCAATCTTTAGGTATTGAGGCCTTAGCCAAGTACAATTATGCCAGAAGTAATTTCAATACCACCGAAGCTGGTATAAGTTCTTCGACAGAAACCCGAACCAATCAGATTGACCTCTCCATTGGATTACAATTTTATTTCTAGCGAGAATACGATTCCACGGCCACATGCTCAAAAGATGTTGGCTAATCAGGTCTATGTTCATTACCCCTTCACTCTGTGAAGGGGTTTTTGTATGTCATACACAAATCCAATTTTATCTCTATATTTGTGAGTAAGTCCTCATTAATATTGCTTACCGCATCCTCTCATGACAGAAAAGCAGGGAAAGATCTTGCAGTCCGCACTTAAATTATTTGCCGAAAAAGGGTACCATTCGACTTCCACAAGGGAGATCGCAGAGAATGCTGAGGTATCAGAAGCATTGATTTTTAGGCATTTTAGTAATAAAGAGGGCTTATTAGAGGCAGTTCTCAAAGATGGAGAGAATAAAGCAAAAAAGATCTACATGGACGTAATCATGGAGACCGATCCGAGAGAATTGATCAGAAAAACCCTGGAAATGAATTTCAATATACCAGAGACTGAATTCGATTTTTGGAGATTGCAGTTCAAGCTTAAATGGGAACTAGAGGTTGACACATACGAAAAAATGAAACCCCTAAGAATAGCCTTAGAGAATGCTTTTAAGGAACTAGGGGAAAATAATCCGGAATTAGAAGCTGATTATATTATCCATTTGATGGATGGCCTGGCAGCCGCAGCTGTTAGAGGGGCATTGCAGGATAAAGAGGGAATGAAGCATCTTCTTTTGAAGAAATATGGATTTGAATGATTTTTTTGCCTAATTTGTAAGTAATTACTTACTCATTATTTGAGTTAATCACATACATTATGCCCACAAAAACTCATCTTTATTTTCTATTATTTTTCCTAATAGCAGTGGCTACCGTAGGCTTTACGAGCCTGAGCGAGGAAAAGACACCTGATAACCATCCACTTAGCACTACTATACTAGAAGCGGCTGATGACACTCCTTTTGACCTGATGATGAAAGTCCTCACTCACAAACGCTGTGTCAATTGTCACCCTTCTGGAGATCGTCCCCGACAGGGAGAGGATAGCCACCCCCATAACTTTGGCGTGCAAAGGGGTCCGGATAATCATGGAGTAGCAGCCTTACGTTGTGAAGGTTGCCACCAACATGAAAACAATGATTTTTCAGGCGTACCCGGAGCACCTGAGTGGAGCCTCGCTCCTTTGGCTATGCAGTGGGAAGGATTAAGCCGGGTAGAAATCGCCCAATCTATGATGGACCGTGCAAATAATGGGAATAGAAGTCTGGCTGAAATCGTAAAGCACCTTACCGAACATGAACTGGTCCTTTGGGCCTGGGAACCAGGCGTGGATGCGGAAGGAAATCCCAGAGAATTGCCGCCAGTTTCAAAAGAAGATTATATCAAAGCGGTAAAAGATTGGGCTGCACAAGGAGCCATCATTCCTGAAGAATAATCAAACGCACTATCTAATAAATTCGAATACAATGAAGATTTCATTCACCATAAATGGAAGCCCGCAAACCGTCGAGGTAGATGGGCATACTCCCCTACTCTGGGTAGTTCGGGATGTCCTGGATTTGAAAGGGACAAAATTTGGCTGTGGAAAGGCCGCCTGTGGGGCTTGTACCCTGCACGTAAATGGCGAGGCCATTCGTTCTTGCTCCTACCCCATTCAAGCTGTGGCCGGCAAGGAAGTTACCACGATCGAGGGGCTAAGTGATGGAGATAATTTACACCCTGCACAGCAGGCCTGGGCAGACGAAGTAGTTCCTCAATGTGGCTATTGTCAACCAGGATTTATCATGGCTACCGCTGCCATGTTGGAACGCATTCCAAATCCAACAGATGAGGACATAGATGCCAATATCGTCAATGTCTGCCGTTGCGCGACTTATTACCGGATGCGTAAAGCTATTCACAAAGCCGCTGAATTGAAAAATGCTAATTCCTAATCCTAAATACCTAAATCATGTCAGAAACAAAGAAATCAAAAAAGACTTCACGCAGGAAGTTTCTCGTTAGGGGAGGATTAGGAACCCTGGGAGTTCTTGCCCTGGGAACCTATGTTTTCAGAAATTCCCTAAGAAGAAGCATCATTGAATTATCAGAAACCCTGGTAGCTCCTTATACAGGAAGCGGAACAGAAGCGAATCTCTGGATTGAAGTGGGAAGCGATAATAGTATTACTCTCCGTTCTCCAAAAGTAGAAATGGGCCAGGGCTCTTTCACCAGTTTCGCCCAGATACTTGCGGATGAATTGGATGTAAATATTAGCCAGATCACTGTAAAAGCTGCAGAAACAGCTTCCGGGATCATAGATGGCCTGAGTACGGGAGGAAGTTTATCTGTTGCTCAACTCTTCCAACCCCTGCGTGAAATGGCTGCAACTATGAGGGAAAAAATCAAACTGGAAGCGGCAGCTAAACTGGGGACATCAGTCTCTGCTTTAAGTACAGCTGAAGGGATCGTCTCAGGCGGTGGAAAAACCATGACCTATGCAGAGGCAGTAGCGGATGTTAGCGATTGGAGCTTGCCAGACACACCGGAACTAAGACCTTTGAAGGATTATAAATATGTGGGAAAACCTGTAGCTCGTATTGACCTAAAAGCCAAAATCATGGGCGAACCCATTTTCGGAATGGATGCCCAAATGGAAAACATGCTTCATGCAGCTGTGGTCAGACCTGAGCATGTAGGGGCCAGCATGAAAAGTGTGGACACAAGTGCGGCAGAAAAAATGCCGGGAGTGGTGAAAGTTATCCGTAAGGATGACTGGGTAGGAGTAATAGCAGAGTCCTATCCTCAGGCATTGGCAGCCAAAAGAAAGCTAAAAGTCGAATGGGACATTCCTAAGAAATGGACTGAAGAAGATCTCAGAGCAGTTATCAAAGTGGGGAATGGAGATAAAATGATCACCCAAAAACATGGAGGAGCTCTCGATGTTGAAGACGAGAACACATTATCCATGGAATTTAATAGTCCTATAGGTGCCCATGCCCAAATAGAACCCAATGGAGCCGTAGCTTCTGTAGCAGATGGAAAGGCTAGCGTTATTCTATCCACTCAGGTCATTGGTATTACCCAACAACAAGTCGCAGAGGCATTAGGGCTAGAGCTTGAAAATGTGAATGTAATTGGAACTTATCTGGGAGGAGGATTTGGGCGAAGGTTGAATACCATACATGCAGTACGTGCTGCACTCATGTCCAAAGAAGTTGGCAAGCCGGTTAAATATTTCTTTACCCGAAAAGAAGAATTTCAACATGATACATTCAGACCCCCGACGAATCATATCATGCGTGGATCTCTGACAGAGAATGGCAATATGAAGTCCCTTGAACACCATTATGCAAGTGGGGACGTGGCCTACAATTCAGTGATCATGCCAGCAGCCCTTCACACCGTTTTGGGAGCAGACGCAGGTGCTCTGAGAGGAGGAAATATCATGTACGACAATCTGGATAGCAGAAGAGCTGTACAATGGCATAGCGATCTCCCTTTTGCTACGAGTTGGTGGAGAAGTTTGGGCTTATTAGCCAATACCTTTGCCATCGAAAGTTTCATTGACGAGATGGCGATAAAAGCAGGTAAAAGTCCGGTTGATTTTCGTCTGGCTATGTTAGGAAATGATGGGAATGCTCTTCGGATCAAGAAGGTAATCGAACTGGCTGCTGAGAAAGGAAATTACCAGGATACTGCGAATGGGAATCGTGCGATGGGCATTGCGGCCTCTATAGATGCGAATGCTCCCTGCGCTCAGGTTGTAGAGGTTTCCGTAGAAAACAATCAAATCAAGGTTCACAAAGTTGTCTGTGCCTTTGATTGTGGAATTGCTGTAAATCCCGATCAGGTAAGGGCTCAGTGTGAAGGTTCCATTATCATGGGTATGAGTGCCTCTATGCATGAAAAAATGGGATTGAAGGACGGAAAACTCTTCCCGACCATTTATGGCCCCTATGATATGGCCCTCATGCGTAATGCGCCTAAAGAGATTGATGTTCACTTGATCCAGGGTGCAGATGTGCCTCTACCGGTCGGTGAACCTCCACTCGGCCCCATTGCAGCCGCCATTGCCAATGCAGTGAAAAGGATCACAGGAAAGCGGCTGACTGATTTACCCATGAAACTGTCTTAGTCTATCTTTCCAAATAAGAAAAAACCTCAGGTGCTGGTAGGTACTTGAGGTTTTTTTTCGCTATGTACGCCCCGCATTATGCCCTCACTCCCTTTTTCTGAGCAAAAAAAAAGGGAGCTTGACCAAAACGGAGGACTTCAAGGAGAACATTTAAAAAGCGGAGATGGACCCAGTTTTTACCCCCCAAATTTTTACTTCACATGAATATGATTTATATTTAATCATTAAGTAAAACGCTGTTTCATTATATAAAACGACTATATTCAAAGACCAAGATCTCAAAATCTTTCTTTACCCATGAAAGAGCTCAAGAGTTCAGTACAAAAGACCTTCGCAATCCTCGAGTACTTCACGGTTCAAAAACCGGAGTGGGGAGTTACGGAATTGGCAGAAGCTATCGGTTCAAACAAGAGTACTGTTTATCGATTTCTTTCTGATATGGGCAAGTTGGGAATTTTATACAAAGATCCTTCCACTGAGAAATACAGTTTAGGTCTAAAACTATTCGAATTGGGAAATCGGGTCCACTTGCAAACAGCCTTTGTGGACAATACCCATCCGGAGCTGATCAAAGTTGCTGGCAGCATCACAGAAACCGTGCACATAGCTGTCTTGAAAAATCACCAGGTTTTTTATGTGGACAAAGTGGAGAGCCCTCAGGGCCTGAAAATCAGCAGTCATATCGGAAGCTATAATCCGGCTTATGCTACTTCTTTAGGAAAGATGCTTCTGGCTTTTCAAGAGGAAGATTTGCAGAAGCAAAGCATAAAAGCCATCATGAACGGAAAAGGCCCTATAGCTTTTACCCAAAACACAATTACCCGACAAGATCTTCTATTAAAAGAATTGAAACAAATCAGGCGAAATGGCTTTGCGATTGATCGAGAAGAATTTGAAATAGGATTGATCTGTGTAGCTGTTCCCATTTTCAATCAAAAAAATGAAGTAGTCGCCAGCCTGAGTGCTTCAGGCCCATCCAACAGATTCGAAGAAGAGAAGGTCTCGGATTATGTAGCTACTCTGAAAAATGGGGCTGACGCCATCCGAAACAGAATCGGATATTTTAAACCCTAAAGAATGAAAACAAAAGAAGGTAAATATACGACCATACATTACCAGGAGTACTTGCAACTCGGCAAACTTCTGAATGCCCAGGATTTGAGAAGTGCTAAACTGGAAGAACCAGCCCATGAAGAAATGCTTTTCATCATTGTGCATCAGGTATATGAACTCTGGTTCAAGCAGATCATTCATGAACTGAATTCTGTTCTGGAATTGTTTGCTGGGCAGGAAGTAAAAGATCGCGACCTGAGTATAGCGATAGGAAGAATGAGAAGGGTGGAAAGCATCCTGAAATTGCTAGTCGAACAAATCGCCATCATGGAAAGCATGACGCCTTTGGATTTCCTGGATTTCAGAAATTATCTCTTTCCGGCCTCAGGCTTTCAAAGTTTTCAATTCAGAGCCGTCGAGTGCTTACTGGGTTTGCCGGAAAAACAAAGAATGACCTATCACGGTCATAGATATAGTTCTGTTTTTCCAGAAGAACAACAAGCGCAACTGGATTCCATATATGAGGGAGGCACCTTATTGGAAAAGGTTAACGATTGGCTCGGAAGGGTTCCTTTCCTAAACTTAAATGGCTTTGATTTCCTTTCTATTTACAAACAGTCAGTAAATCAGATGCTGGAAAAAGAAAGCCAGGCAATCCTTTCTTCCGAATACCTGACGGATAAAGAGAAAGAGATGCGGAAGAAAATGACGGGGAGTATGGACACCTACTTTCAAGCCATTCTAGAAAGAGAAACACACGAAAAATTGTTAAAGGAGGGAAAAAAACGCCTCTCTTATGAGGCAACTATAGGAGCGCTTTTCATCAATCTCTATCGCGATGAGCCCATTTTACAACTCCCTTTTCAATTTATCAGTTGCCTCATTGATATCGACAATCAAATGACCAGCTGGAGATTTCGTCATGCCCAAATGGTATTGCGAATGATTGGAAATAAAATCGGAACCGGAGGCTCATCCGGGCATGAATATCTGGCAAAAACGGCCCAGGAACATCAGATCTTTTCAGATTTTCACAACATCTCAACCTTATTGATCCCTCGATCTGAATTACCCGCTTTGCCCAAAGAGATTTTAGCACAACTGAACTTCCATTTCAACACAAAATAAATCATCAGCTTTCTTTCACCTTTAATCCTTAAAAAACTATGGCAAAATTAGCTCCGGCAATCAATTTCAAAGCTTGGATAGAGGATAACAGACATCTTCTCAAACCACCCGTTGGAAACAAAGCCATCTACAATGAAGATTACATTGTGATGGTAGTCGGTGGTCCCAATTCTCGCAAAGACTATCACCTGAATCAAACGCCTGAGTTCTTTTACCAGGTAGAAGGAGATATTATTCTAAAGGTTATTGAAGAAGGAGAAGCCAGAGATATTCATATCCGCGAAGGAGAAGTCTTTTATTTACCCCCCAATATCCCTCACTCTCCACAAAGAGGTCCCAATACAGTAGGGCTGGTAATAGAGCAAAAAAGAGAAGAAGATATGGAAGATGGCCTTGCATGGTTTTGTGAAAACTGCCACAACAAACTCTACGAGGAACCCTTTATGCTAAAAAATATTGAGACGGATATGCCTGTCTTATTTGACAAGTATTACTCCAATGAAGGTTTGCGAACCTGTGATTCATGCGGTGCAAAAATGGAACCGCCCAAATAGAATTTTCACCTTAGCCCCCTCCAAGCCAATAGCGATGAACAAATTACGCATCAATGGTCACTCCCATCTCCTGCCTTATCCGGAACAAATCCCTTCCTATTTGAAGGAAAAAGAGATTTTCTGGATTGACGAGGACAGAGAATATATGCTTCAAAAAGGCTGGAAACGTCCGGTAACGGATTCCAGTTTCTTTCTCAATGAAAAACTGGAATGGATGGAAAAAAACCGCATAGACCATGCGGTCGTCCTGAACCTTTCCCAATTGTACGGAAATGGGCTTCGCATTCGCGATATGAAATATGCCCTGCGCTTTCAGAATGATTTCAACGCTCAGGTCCAGCATGACCATCCCACAAAATTCACTTGTGGTTTTGTTGTTCATGCAGGTTTCATAGATGGTGCTTGCTGGGAAATTGAGCGATGTGTAGAGGAACTGGGATTAAAAGTCCTTTGCTTGCCCACCCATTATATGGACTCGATTGGAACCTGGAGAGGCATTTTTGATAAGGAAACAGCTCCTATTCTGGAATTGGCAAACAAATACAAACTTGCCATAGAAATTCATCCTTATGATGGAGAAAAGTTCATCCAGCTCCAAAATAAAGCCTGGCGATTCCACCTGATTTGGATGATTGCTCAATGTGCAGATGCCTATCACTTTTATACCCTGGACGGACTTTATGATAAGTATCCCAATATTCGGGTATGTTTCGCCCATGGAGGTCAGTTGAATCACCTCAATATTGGAAGAAGGACGCAGGGATTTGATGGACGTCCAGATTTGTTTGAAGGTCAGGTAAGACCCCGAAAAGCAATCGGACATCCCAATATTTATTTCGACACCCTGGTTCATGATACCTTCTCTTTGGATCTCATGGTTAGACGGCAAAAAGGTACGGACCAGATCATTCTAGGTTTGGATGATCCTTATCCTTTAGGGGAAATGGAAAGTGAAGCTCAATCTTCCTATCCGGGCAAATTGCTGGATCTGGCAGTAGAAGAAGGAGTGATCACCCAGGAACAGCACCATGAAATATGGTATGACAATGTAGTTCGTTGGCTATGTGGAGATGAAAAAGATCAGTTTTTACAAAGGGTTTCACAGAATACATTACAAAGCTAAATGACCGTAAAGACGCATCAATTAGAGCTTGCTTATGCGCGCAAACTGGATGAGCAGGACGAATTAAGGTCCTATAGATCGCACTTTCATTTGCCTCTTCAGGAAAATGGCGAGGAATACATCTATTTCTGCGGAAACTCTCTGGGCCTCCAGGCCAAATCGACAGAAGAAGCTCTCCAGCAGGAGCTCAAGGATTGGAAGAAATTAGGAGTCGAAGGGCATTTTCATGCAAAAAACCCATGGATGCCCTACCATGAATTCCTGACTGCAGCCATGGCTAAAGTTGTAGGCGCAAAGCCCAAAGAAGTGGTGGTCATGAATACCCTTACAGTCAACCTCCACTTGATGATGGTTTCCTTTTATCAGGTCAAAGGAAAGCGGAGAAAAGTAGTCATAGAATCAGATGCTTTTCCCTCAGATAAATATGCCGTCGAATCTCAAATTCGATTTCGTGGACTTGAGCCTAAAGAATGTTTGATTGAACTCAAACCCCGAGAAGGAGAATACTGCCTGAGAGAAGAGGATATTCAAGCTCTGATTCAGGAACAGGGAGAAGAAATTTCTCTCATCATGCTGGGCAATAGTAATTACTATACCGGTCAGTATTTCGACATGAAAAAGATCAGCGAATGGGGACATGCGCAGGGTTGCTATGTTGGCTTTGACTGTGCGCATGGAGCAGGCAATCTTCCTCTGGATCTCCATAATTCCGGCTGCGATTTTGCTGTCTGGTGCAATTATAAATACCTCAATTCGGGTCCCGGAGGTATGGGGGGCGTTTTTGTGCATGAACGACATCATCACAACAATTCTCTTCCTCGCTTTGAAGGATGGTGGGGACACAATAAGGATACTCGTTTCAAAATGAGAGATGCCTTTGAACCCATTCCCAGCACAGAAGCCTGGCAGTTGAGCAATCCTCCTATCATGGCAATGGCTGCCGTTTGGTCTTCTTTGAAACTCTTTGAGGAAGTGGGCATGGATCGCTTGCGGAAAAAAGCCATTCAGCTTACGGGATATCTGGAATACCTGGTAAAATCTTTGGGAGAGGATGTCGTGGAAATCATTACTCCCGCAGATCCTACCCAAAGGGGATCACAACTTTCTATTCGCGTAAAAAATGCTACCAAAGATCTCTTTAACATAATCAGTGAAAAGGGAGTTATTGCTGACTGGAGAGAGCCGGATGTGATTCGTGTGGCTCCTACGGCTATGTACAATTCTTATGAGGATGTACATCATTTTTATACGATATTAAAATCTGCAATTGCTGAGCGTTTGTAATTGAACTTATGAATAAAGAAAAAATCATCATAGTTGGAGCAGGGCTCTGTGGAAGTTTACTAGCCATAAGAATGGCACAAAGAGGGTATAAAGTCGCCCTTTATGAGAAAAGAACGGATATGCGGGGAGAGGTGCTGGATGCCGGCAGGTCCATAAATCTGGCCTTGTCTAATCGCGGTCTGATGGCCCTGGATTCAGCTAATTTAAAGGAAAGCATCCTCGAGACCTGCATCCCTATGAAAGGACGAATGATTCATCCCGTAGAGGGAGCACCTTTTCTTTCGCCCTATAGTGGAAGATCGGCTGATTATATCAATTCGGTATCTCGTCCAGGTTTAAATATTGCCTTGCTCAATGAAGCAGAAGGCTATGAAAATATAGAACTTCATTTTGACGCCAAAGTACTCAACATAGACTTGAGAGAAGCTCGCATTTCCTATCGGAGTGCAGAAGGAACAAAAGAAGATCAGGGAGCCATTGTGATTGGGACAGATGGTGCGGGTTCTATCGTCAGAAGAAGCATGATGGGACATACTACCGAATTGCTATTCAATTATTCACAGGATTTTCTCAGACATGGATACAAGGAATTGAGCATCCATCCCGATGCCAGTGGAAGCTGGAAGATTGAGAAAGAAGCCCTTCATATCTGGCCTAGAGGAAGTTTCATGATCATTGCTTTGCCAAATCTCGACGGCAGCTTTACCCTGACCATGTTTCATCCTTTTGATACTGAAATCGGATTTAACGGATTAGATACAAGCGAAAAACTGGAAGCCTTCTTTCATGAATATTATCCAAGCTTACTCCCCTACATTCCCCACTATCAGGAAGAGTTTGCCGAGAATCCGGTGGGAACCCTTGGAACCATCAAATGCTATCCCTGGCAGGCATTTGGCAAAGGCTTGATCATGGGAGATGCTTCTCATGCCATTGTTCCCTTTTATGGTCAGGGGATGAATGCATCTTTGGAAGATGTGCGGGTGTTTGATGAAATTTTGGAGAAAGAGGGGGCAAACTGGGAAAAAGTATTCACGACTTTCCAGGACAAACGAAAAAAGAATACCGATGCTATTGCAGATTTGGCCATTGACAATTTCTATGAAATGAGAGATCATGTAGATGATTTGAATTTCATGAGAAAGCGGAAGATCGAAATGCAATTAGAGCAGGAATTTCCGGATTACTATTCCAAATATTCCCTGGTAACATTCCAACCCGAGCTGCCTTATGAAAAGGCAATGATACGTGGGAGGAAGCAGGATCAACTTTTATTGGATTTGTGTAGCCAAGACGATTTCGACCAAATTCCTCTCGAAGTTTACCACCGAAAACTAATGAGTATTAACGGATGAGAATTCAATTGACACATGCAGGCGAAAATTATGAGGCTGATCTTAATCAGCCCCTGGATATCTCGATTCCATTAGGGCAAGTAAAATGTTTTTTTGCTGACGATTTTAAAATCAGTCCGGTTATGGCGATTGATTTTGTGGGTTCGGTAAAAATGGGATCTCCGGTAAACTTTTTCGATGTGGAAATGAATCCTCATGGAAATGGGACACATACCGAATGTCTCGGCCACATTACGCTCAAGCATCAATCCCTCAATGACCAACTGAAACAATTTCATTTCTTTGCGAATGTGCTCAGCATTTCCCTTGAAGAAAAAGAAGGGGGAGATCGAGTAATTACGAAAGAGAAGCTTCAGGCGGCTTTGCCTGAAAGAATAGAGGAAGCCATTATCATCAGAACCTTGCCCAATTCTGAGGAAAAACTGAACAAAAATTATTCGGGCAAAAATCCTCCGTATTTGCACCACGAAGCCATGAAGTTTTTGGTGGAAAATAAAGTCAAACATTTATTGATTGATCTTCCTTCTGTAGATAGAGAAAGTGATGAGGGCAAACTCTTGTCTCATCATGTATTTTGGAAAGTATTTCATCGCGAGGCCCTGGACGATTCACGGGCAGATTGTACCATTACAGAACTGATCTATGTTCCGGATGAAATCGAAGATGGGCTCTATCTGCTAAACCTGCAATTTCCATCCATGCCCCTGGATGCAGCTCCAAGCAAACCCGTCCTTTACAAACTCAATAAGAAGTCCTAATTTCCGCTAAGCAAACCCTAAATACCATGAGTGGAAAAGTACTCAAAGACAAAGCCCAGCCCTTAGGCAATTATCCTCATGTAAAACGTGTAGGAGACTTCCTCTATGTATCTGGAACCAGTAGCCGCCGCAAAGACAATACCCATGTTGGCGCCGTGCAAGATGAAGCTGGGAATTGGCAATTGGACATACGCGCCCAAACCAAAGCTGTGATAGAAAACATCGGAGAGGTACTCAAAAGCGAAGGAGCCGATCTAAGCCATCTTATAGATATAACCAGTTTCCTGGTCGATATGGAAGATTTCAAAGGCTATAATGAAGTGTATGGAAGCTTCTTCGATCATGAGACAGGCCCGGCAAGAACTACTGTAGCCGTTCACCAGCTCCCCCACCCCAATCTACTGATTGAAATAAAGGCAGTTGCATATTTGCCTTCGAACCAAAACGTAATCTGGAATCCGGGGAAGTAAATCCAACAGAAAATGTCATCCCGAGCCCCGTTGAGGGACCTCAATTTCTTCCCATCTTTTCTTCTCAACTCAAAGGAGAACCTAAGATACAGAATTGAGACCCTTCCTCTTCGCTCAGGCTGACAGCAGGCTTTGAAAAATATACCCAAGTGGCGACAGGACTTTGCTGCTGCATGAAATAAAATGTAAGCTCCTGGAGCGACAGGGCCTCACTGCTGCACAGGCTGAGGGGCAGGAAAGCGGGATGGCGCGCTTTGCAGCAGCTTGATTTTTTGTGCTGACTGTCCTGAATTATCAATGAAGGATCTCATCTAAGGTAAAAGAAAACAATCCTTCAGAAATAGAATAAAATACCCTTATGAAATCAATCAGTAACTACATAAACGGAGAACTAATTTCTCCCATACAAGGAAAATACCTGGATCTTTTCGATCCTTCTTGTGGAGAGGTATATGCCCGGGTTCCAAATTCAGATATATCCGATGTAGAGAAAGCCCTAGAAGCTGCTGAAGCAGCTTTCCCAGCCTGGTCAGGAAGTTCAAATGATGAAAGAAGTCGAGTCCTCTACAGAATTGCTGAACTGATTGAGGAAAAGCTTGACCAACTGGCAAAAGCAGAATCATTAGACAATGGAAAACCCATCTGGCTTGCAAAGAAAGTGGACATTCCTCGTGCCTCCTCTAACTTCCGTTTCTTCGCCCAGGCCATCACGCAGTTTTCCACTCATTCCCATGAAATGAGCGATGCCATCAACTATACCCTGCGTCAGGCGTTGGGAGTAGTTGCTACCATATCTCCCTGGAATTTACCCCTCTATCTCTTTACCTGGAAAATAGCGCCGGCTCTGGCAGCAGGAAATACTGTGATTGCTAAACCTTCAGAGGTAACTCCCATGTCTGCTTATTTGCTCTCTGAAATTTGCATAGAAGCCGGTCTCCCAAAAGGAGTGCTCAATATCGTGCATGGAGACGGCCCCCGTGTAGGCGCAGAACTCAGCAAACATCCCAGGATCAAAGCCATTTCCTTTACCGGTAGTACAGCTGTAGGAGCAGAAATTGCGAAAGTATGTGCTCCGGCTTTTAAGAAGGTCTCACTCGAAATGGGAGGAAAGAACCCCAACCTCATTTTTGCTGATTGTAATTATGAAAAGATGCTGGATACGACTATTCGATCTTCTTTTGCCAATCAGGGGCAGATTTGTCTGTGTGGATCGAGGATACTGGTTGAAAAGTCGATATACGAAAGATTCAAAAAGGATTTTGTCGAACGCACTAAAGCACTGAAAGTGGGACATCCCTCGGATGATTCTTCTAATTTAGGAGCCCTTGTATCAAAAGTACATTATGAGAAAGTGCTTTCGTACATTCGGCTGGCCAAGGAAGAAGGAGGAAAAATTTTGGCCGGAGGAGAAGCAGTCTTCCCGGAAGCTTATGAAAAGGGATGGTATATTTCCCCGACTATCATCGAAGGATTGCCCCAGGATTGCCGTACGAATCAGGAAGAAATTTTTGGACCGGTAGTTACTATCATGCCTTTCGAGACCGAAGAAGAAGCCCTGCTTTATGCCAATAGCACAGAATATGGCTTATCCTGTACCATCTGGACAGAAAATCTCAGCCGAGCTCATCGCATTGCCAAAAACATACATGCCGGTATCGTCTGGATCAATTGCTGGCTGCTGCGGGACTTGAGGACTCCCTTTGGGGGAGTAAAGAATTCTGGTATAGGTCGCGAAGGAGGATTTGAAGCCCTCCGATTTTTCACCGAACCCAAAAATGTATGTATACAGTTTTAAGTAGCCTTGTCCTTGGGATTTTTAAGGTAGAAGCAGATAAATATGCCTTGAATTGAGGCAATCTTTTCACATTTTTTGGTCAAAGGAAGCTACATTGCTTATCTTCTGATCTCTACATACTACTCTACTACTGCGAAACAATGAATACCTCTTCATTTGCTAAGCTTTGTCTTTTCCTTGTCCTGAGCTTTTTCATTTTTCATAGCTCACTGCTGGGTCAGAACCAACTATCCGAAGAGCAAAAGCCGAATTTTATTTTCATCGTGGTAGATGATATGCGATGGGATGAATTTTCGGCTGCCGGCCATCCCTATCTGCAAACCCCTCACATTGACAAACTAGCTAAAGAAGGCGCAAGATTTACCCATGCCTATCACGTTTCACCTTTATGCTCCCCCAATCGGGCGAGTATGCTTAGCGGACAATATCCCTCCACCCATGGGATCATAGACAACGTGGCCCGAAACAAGGCAAGTCACCAACTCAACTTATTTGCTAAAGATTTACAAAAGGCAGGATATACCACCGGTCATATAGGAAAGTGGCATATGGGAAATGATCCGACTGCCAGACCGGGATATGATTATTGGTCCTGCCTTCCAGGTCAGGGCAGAACACTGAATCCCATTTTTTATGAAAATGGGGCATTTGATACGATAAGTGGATATGTCACAGATGTAATGACAGATAAGGCCCTTTCCTTTATAGACAATCATAAGGAAAATCCCTTCTTTTTGTACATCGGCCACAAAGCTATACATCCCGATTTGAGGCAGCTCGACAATGGCAAAGCCGACCCAAATTATCCGGCAAGGTTTATTCCCGCTCCGAGACATGAAGGGAAATACGCAGGTAAAAATTTTGAAAAGCGAAAAAATGCCTTAAATGATTATGCAGCCATTGATAGTCAAACGGTAATAGGTGGAACGCTGGTCCAAAAGACAAAAGCCGAAAATCGCATTGGAAGAGGGGATAATTTGATGGACGATTTTACGAGACAATCGACAATCCAGGCACGTTCAGAAATGCTCCTGGCAGTGGATGATGGCCTCGGTAAAATCCTGACATACCTCAAGGATCATGATCTTTATGAAAACACCTTCCTGGTATTTACCAGTGATAATGGATATTTTTATGGAGAACATGGATTGAGCGTCGAGCGAAGATTACCCTATGAAGAGGCCATTCGGACGCCTTTACTCATAAGCTATCCCAAACTCATTCAAGCGGGAAGCATCATCGATGAATTTGTCCTTTCGATTGATTATGCAGCCAGTTTTATAGAACTGGCAGGTCTGCCTGCAAAAGCTTCTATCCAGGGAAAATCTCTCCTTCCCCTTTTTCAAAAGCCAAATGAAGCAAATTGGAGAACATCCTTTCTGGTTGAATACTATAGCTATGAGAATCCTATGCCCTGGCTGATCAATACTGATTATAAGGTCATACGCTCGGGAGATTATAAATATATTCACTGGATACGGCATCCAGAGAAAAATGAGCTCTACAATCTGGCAGATGATCCGTTTGAATTAGAAAATCTTGTAAAGCAGAAGGATAAAGGGCCTCTTATAGAAGAGCTAAAAAAAGAACTCGTCAGACTCATTGCAAAAGCACATGCTATTTATTAATTGAAATGAAGAGAAGCACTTTTATCAAATCCAGCTTCGTCCTAGGAACAGGAATTTCCCTGATCGGTTGCCTGAATGAGGAGAGCTATACAGGCCCAGGTGAAAGCAATTGGCATGCGGGAGATCTTGCGCACATTCTCCCTACCCTCAACCACAATCGAATGCTTATCTCTACCTCTTTCAAGAGAGTAGTAAAGACCCCCATATTGAAGGTCGGAAATATGTCATTCGAAGGTCAAATGAGGGATAGCAAAGGCCTGTTTTGGGCCTTTGATTGTCAGGGACTGGAAGCAGAAAGGACTTATGAGTTACAGATATTCGAACAGGGGCTGGCCCTTTGTGATAGTTGGCCCTTGAAAACCTTTCCCAAAACAGATGCCGATCCAGATCACTTGCGATTGATGATCTATTCCTGTGCTGGAGGCCATCCCAAAGTTCAGGATATGCTTCCGGTTCCTGATGAGGAAAAGGAATCTCCCGATCATTTCGCCCGAAAAAGAGTCGAACTCCTCCATCGAGGCCTGAGTTTGAAACCGGATGCCCTGATCATTATTGGAGATACCGTCTATTGGGATTTGAATGGCAATGGAAAGAAACGATTAGGCACTATGCAGGACCCAAGAGCCATTGAGCTTGCGGGCAAATTTGATGAGAGCCTTCCAATCCTGGGAACGGAGAATGAGGAGGTATTGAAAAAAGTAGTTAGTCCCCAAATCATTGATCTTTATGGAACGGCTTGCCGATCTACGCCTATATTTATTTTCAATGATGATCACGATTATTTTGAAAATGATGAAGCCAATGATGCCATCATAACTTTTCCTCCAAAAGCTTTCCAATTGGCCCTTGGAAGGATGGTTCAGCAAATGTATTTCCCCGAGTTTTTGCCGGATGAAAATCGTCCCTTGGACTTGCCGGGTTCAGGAGCCAAAGATCGCGTGGAAGCGAGTTCAGAAGCTTTTGGAACCCTCCGATATGGAAAACTGGCAGAACTCTTGATGTATGATTGCCGAAGATTTGTAGACCTAAACGGAACAAAAGCTATTTTCATTCCCGAAGCTGCAGAAAACTGGCTAATCAAAAGAACCCAATCCCAGGACATCAAACATTGCATACATGTGCCTTCCACACCCTATGGATGGTCAGCAGGAAAATGGCTGGAATGGTATCCGGATATACTTGGGCAGGATGGAGTTCTTCATGATGATTTACCCAAATTTATGTGGAAAAGAGGATGGCAGAATCAGCACAATCGCATACTTTCAGCTATGCATGAAGCCAAATTCAGAAGCCCCGTAACGATCAGTGGGGATCTGCACACTTTCGCATCTGGCAGAATGTACAGAAATGGAGATCTTGACTTCGAAAGCAATCCCATACACGCCCTTATTGCAGGCGCTTTAGGTTGTACCGTCTTTCCCTCTACCTTCCGAAAAATCAAAGCCTCCACCCCAAATTCGATCCACATGGAAGAAGACTTTGAGAATGTCGAGGAAAACGGATTCTCTATTGTAGATATCGACAGCCGGAAAGTCCAGGTGAATATGTATAAATATCTTTGGAGCAGGGATGATCTGGATGAAATTAAGGAACTGGAGGCTTTCCAAAAGCTTTCAACTTAATTTCCAAAAGAAGATATTGCCTTTCAGTATCCGTACCTACAAAAGCTAAATAACGTGAACGATACTCAAAACAACTGGAAAAATCGCCTCAAAAGCCTGGGCCCCGGTCTCCTTTTTGCCAGTACCGCCATTGGAACTTCTCATTTAGTTCTATCCACACGGGCAGGAGCTCATCATGGTCTGATATTTATTTGGATCATTCTGGCTGCTCTTATCCTCAAATATCCTTTCTATGAATTTGGTCCTCGCTATGCCAATGCAACAGGTTATAGTTTACTCAAAGGATATAAAGATCAGGGAAAATGGGCGGTGTTAATCTTCCTCGCAATGATATTCGTGAGCATGTTTGCGGTTGTAGGTGCAGTCGGAGCTGTAAGTGCAGGGATTTTGAGTACCATGTATGGCATGTCCGGGATTCCTCTCCCCGCTTTGATGGGGAGCATATTTGTGTTTACCGCTGCTCTCCTGCTTATCGGAAGATACACTGCACTTGATAATTTCATTAAGCTGGTATCCATTGTCCTTTTCGTAACCGTAGTAACTGCATTTCTGGCCGTAGTTTTCAAGGGGCCCATAGAGAAAGCGCCGGATTTCACGCCCAATAATCACATCTTCGAAGGAGCAGCTCTCCTTTTGATGGTGAGTCTCATTGGTTGGATGCCATCGGGTATGGAAACCTCAGCCATGAACAGCATTTGGGTGGTGGATAAAAGCAGAAGCACCAATTATCGACCTAGCCTGAAAGAAGCTCTCTTCGATTTCAATCTGGGCTATGGGTTCACCGTAATTCTTGCCTTGATGTTCCTGACGATTGGGGCCTTCAGCGTTTATGGCAGCGGGCAATTGCTGGAAGGGAATTCTACACAGTTCTCCAATCAATTATTGGCAGTTTTTACAGCAAATTTGGGAGATTGGGCCTATCCGATTATGGCTATTGCGGCATTTGGAACCATCTATGGAACCCTAATCACAGCCTGGGATTCTTTCGCCCGTAGTTTTGCTCGTGGACTTCGAGCTTTCAAGTATGAATTGAAGTTTGAAGAAACGGAGGGCATTTTGCAGCCGATTTCTGATGAAGAAGGCGAGGCCTTTATTAGCCGCATGTACAATTTTTTCATCATCCTGATAGGATTAGGAGGATTTCTATTATTTACCCTTTTTCAGGGAGGCATGATCGCGATTTTGGAAGCTGCTACTACCCTATCCTTTCTCACCGCTCCTCTAATAGCCTTTCTTAACCTGCGTGCCATTCAAAGCAAAGAAGTTCCTGATTCTCATAAAGCTCCTCAATGGCTTATGGTCCTGGCTTATGTGGGATTAGCCGCTATGTCTGGCTTTGGGATTTATTATGTGATTCAACTTTTCAATTGAGGATTTAACATTTTCTCAAGACTAAAGACAAAATCCATTATTTTGGTTCTGCATTCATACCCTACAAAGAGGTTTACCTACTAATTCTATTTCCAAACTCATTATGCTAGAACTCAGAAATTACTCCCTTTTTAAGAATCAGGCTTATATAGATGGAAAATGGGTAAATGCCAGAAAGGGTCGAACTTTTGGGGTAGCAAATCCCTTTGATCAACAATTGATTGCGAAAGTCCCGGATTTGGGAGTGATCGAGTGTAAACAAGCCATTGATGCTGCATACAAGGCCTTTGAGGTCTGGAAAGAATATGCAGCCGGAGAACGAGCCCAAATTTTGAGAAGATGGTATGAGTTACAAATGGAAAATCTGGATGATCTGGCAAAACTCCTTACCATTGAGCAGGGCAAACCACTAGCGGAAGCCAAAGGTGAAATTCGTTATGGGGCCAGCTTTGTGGAATGGTATGCTGAGGAAGCAAGAAGAATCTATGGTGATGTGATTCCGGGCCATGGCCGAGATAAGCGAATTACTGTTATCAAGCAGCCTGTAGGGGTAGTGGGAGCTATTACTCCCTGGAATTTCCCCAATGCCATGATCACACGTAAAGTCGCTCCGGCTTTGGCAGCAGCTTGTACGGTGGTGATAAAGCCTTCTGAGCTCACCCCTCTATCGGCTCTTGCTTTGGCAGAATTAGGAGAACAGGCAGGTTTCCCTCCAGGTGTTTTGAATATCATTACGACCCTGGACGCTCCTGCTATTGGGGAGGAATTGACCAGCAATCCCAAAGTCAAAAAAATCTCCTTTACCGGCTCGACAGCTGTGGGGAAAATCCTTCTAAAACAATCTGCCGACTTTGTAAAAAAGGTCTCTCTGGAGTTGGGAGGAAATGCTCCTTTCATTGTCTTTGAGGATGCGGATATTGATGCAGCGGTAGAAGGTGCGATTGCTTCTAAATTCAGAAATGCCGGACAGACCTGCGTTTGTTCTAATCGGATCTTCGCCCAGGCTGGCATTTACGATGAATTTATTCTAAAACTATCCACCGCTATCTCAAAACTCAAGATGGGAAATGGACTGGATGAAGGAGTAAATATTGGACCAATGATTACCTATAAAGCTGTGGATTTTGTAGATAAGATCGTAAAAGATGCCAAAAGCGGAGGAGCCAACATTATGACGGGAGGAAAAGTCTCTCCCCATAATTCTCTCCTCTACGAACCTACGCTCATTACTCATCCATCGAAAGATATGATGCTCTTCAATGAGGAGATTTTTGGTCCGATTGCTCCCGTTTTTTCATTCGATACAGAAGAAGAAGTCATCAAACTTGCCAATGATACCCAATATGGCCTGGCTTCTTATTTTTATGGAAGAGATTACGCAAGAATCTGGCGAGTTGCAGAAGCCCTGGAATACGGTATGGTTGGCATCAATACAGGTATGATTTCTACGACCGTAGCCCCTTTCGGAGGAATAAAGGAAAGCGGCATCGGAAGAGAAGGTTCTAAATACGGCATTGATGAATTTGTGAACATGAAATACATGTGCTGGGGGGGAATTGAATAAAAACTCCTTTTAAAACACAAGTCAGATGGCAACAGAAGTTTTTCTCCCCTACGGACTGGATGATAATGACCAAATCGTTCACATCTCTCAGGTAGAAAGCGGCAGCTCTCTTTTGTCTTGTCCCTTTTGTCAGGCCAAACTCATTGCAAAAAAGGGAGAGATCCTGACCCATCATTTCGCACATACAGGACATACATGCAAAAGCATTGAAAAAGGAGGTCTGGATGAAATTGTTCCTGCTATTCCCTTTTACACAGATTTTTATGCCAGCCCACTTAGTGACACAGAAAAGAGAGCCCTGAGAATCCTATACGATCAATTTGCCTTAGAGCCTTTTCATCGCAAAGGGCAGAAAAACTCTGCCTTTCACCTGCTATTCCAAAACGACATACTGAATCTTCACAAGGTATGGGAGCGATTAGTTGAAAGCCGGCATCTGGAAGCCTGGGGAAATTGGCATCGTTTTACTCAGCAAGCCAAAATTGGATTGGGTTTATTATCGGTAAATGAGTTTTCAGACTTACAGGCCCAAAAGCTCAAAGATTTCGAGTATTTCCTCCGCACAGGAAAAGAAGCTATTGATATTATACGACTGAAAGTTTTTGAGAACATCAAATCAAGGCTTCTTACTGCCCGCTTGTACTGCATCCATATTCCGTCAAAAAAGAAGGATACAGCGGCCTGGAAGATTGGCATTACTACACGTACAGCCAAGGAGCGCCTTCAGGAATTGAAAGCCGTAATTAAGCATCACTTTGGAGAAGAGAGGGCGGCAAGAAGCAAAGTCGTTTTCGAAAAAGAATCCTATGGGAGGTTGGAAGCCTATATAAAAAAACGCTTTGCTGATTCCCGAATTCCGGTTGAATTCAAGGGGCATAGCTATACCGAATTTTTCGCTGATAAAAATATGCTGAAAGAGGTCAAAAAATTGAAGACTTAGTCTTCATTTGAAAAAGCTCCTACCCGCACCAAGTCTACAAAGCGCTTTAGCAAATTTTGGGCTTCTGTGGTATCATTTCTAATACTTGATGCATCAAGGAAGGCCTGATGATTGTAACCGTATTTTTCATCCTCCGGATGCCCTTTCCGTTTCGGGAAGTAGTGCTTTCTATACATCATGGGTTTGATTCGATCGAAAAGATCTGAACTGGAGATTTCCGGATGGCCCTGAAAGGCATAAAAAGGTGCCCCCTTAACCTTAAAGGCCTGCAGCGGAATACCTGCTTCATAAGTATCGGAGAAATACAAAAGTTCTGTTCCCGGAGGAGGCTGTTCAAAATATTTGATATGGCCACAGACGATAGGCAAAGTCGAAGAAATGGGTGCCAGCAAAATATCCTTCTCTGCTGCTGGAGCTTTTTGGATACCAATTACTCCCAATTCATGATTATCCAATTTAGCCAGGGTTTCTCCCCCCAGCATATCACCAGCAATGACAAAGCCTCCACAAGACAAGAATGCAGGTATCTTTTTATCGATAGCTAATTGCATGCTGGCTCGCAGGTTCTGGATGAAAGGAAATTTTTCTTTTGGCCAACTCAGTTCCTCTGGTTCATCTTTAGAAATCCCACCTATGAAGAGCACATCATAATTGAGCAAACTCAAAGGATCAAGGTCCGCATGTTCATACAAATCCACGAAATCTACTTCGGATTCACTCAATCCCGTATAAGTCAGGTACTGAGCACGCTCCACCTCTCTACTAGGATCATCTGTCCCTCTCATTTGTAGGATCAATGCTTTCATTTAAGGAGTTTATCTTGGGTCCAAAATGTTCCAGAAAAAACAGGCTTTATGCAATTGCATAAGGCCTGTCAAAATTAGGAACTTATTCCTAACAATTTATTTAGCTTTTCCCTACCCCTCAAGGAGCCAGCCGACATAGGCAATCTTCCACTTTCCGTCGACCTTCTCCAGTATCCTCGTTTCGCGGCTTAAGCCAGGCATATCCATACTTTCATCGCCTGTATCTTCTCCGTATTGGTCGAAAGTAAGCCAGGCAACTTCATTGAATATTCTAATGTTCATGTTCTTTCTGATGACATCGGTAGCTGTTGGATTAGGTTCCGGACTTGCTACCATATGAGCTTTGGTTCTTTGGGCACGTTCTTCCCAGCCTTCTACCACTGTTACGCCTCCATCTTCCCACCAGCCCATGGTTCGTACATGAGAACCCTTTACCCAGCAGTCGGCATATCGGTCAAAATCCTTATCCCAGAATCCTGCAGATTCTTCATTGATAACTTTTAATATTGCGGCTTTTTCGTTTTCATAATCGACTGAAGGGAGGGAATCTGTGCGAGCTTCCATCTTTTCTACAGGCGTACAGGCCATTTGGAAACAAAGGCTGAGGGCTAAAAATATGATGAATTTGTTCATTTGATTTTGAAATTATTTTCTAAAAATTTGGCATAAGTATTCCCTGCTACAAAGAGCTTCTCTTTGTGGGATTGGGCCTGGTCTTATGTAAGTTGAATAATCCTTGTTTGAGATTTAGGAATCTCCTTTTGTACTAGATTGAATAAAATTCCCAGGAGATACGATCCGGATCTTTGAAGGCGATATAATCTTTTTGAAGAGTTTCATCGAGTTTGATACCTGTATTCTCGATGCTATGCTCTTTGAGGGCCTGGGCAACCCTTTCCAGTTCATCCCGATCATCACAAGCGAGCGCTATATGATCCAGACCTACCCGAAAAGGATTGAAAGAATCATCTTTCGCCACCTTGCCTTCAGGTCCTTTTAAAGCAATCGCTGTATTTCCTGCAAAAAATATGACCAACTCAGGCTGATCCAGGGCAGCTTTAAAGCCCAGCTTTTTCAGGTAAAAGTTTTTTGATTGAGCCATATCACTTACTCTAATGGCAACGTGATGTACCCCGGGTGTTTTAATTTCGATTGGCATGTCCATAGGTGTGATAATTACAGTTTATAAAAAGTGGGCATTGGCCCTTAAGCTTCATTTTTCTCGAGCTTGGGCCCAATATTGCCACTTCTGATACATAGGTCAAGGGACATGCAATCCCCGTCCAGTAATTGCAATACTCGTCCAGTAAAATGATGAATTTGTCCAGTTTCCAGGCGAAGGGCACATTTCTCAGGCATTCAGAGAAGATTTCTTCAAGAGATATATCCCATCTGCTTTTGATATTCACGAGGGGTCATCTTAAAGTTCTTCTTGAAGACCCGATAGAAGTAATCTGGATCCTTAAATCCGCTGTCATAGGCAACAGCAGCAACCGTCAATTGTGGATCTTTGAGTAGTTGTTTTGCTTTTGCTAAACGGATATCACGGATAAAGCTGCTGATTGATTTGCCAGATGCCGAGTGGAGTTTTCGGTGTAATTGAGAGTGGCTATAGCCCGCATCTTTGCAGAGTTCAGATACAGAAAAGTCAGGGTCTACCAATCTATCTTCGACAAGCTGACGAATCTTTTTCACGAAGGAGTCTTCAGCTTCTTCATTTCCTACTTCCTGAAGTATTGGAGAGGCATCTTCTCTTGGCTTTTGTTCCTCGGATTGCTTTCGCAGCCAATTTTCCAATCTAGAGTTTATATGTGCAGCTCCGAATAAATCTTCAAACTCATGTTCCTCCCAAAGATCTCTGGCAGACTTATCCATTTTTGCAGGTAAAACTCCGCTTATTTCCAGCAAATGGGATTCTATAGAAGATTGAAAGCTTTGGAATTGAAATTCGCCCAGTTTTCCCGCATAAAAATCTGCCAGAAGTAAATATTGCAGAGATTTTTCAGGGGCTTCTTTCAGACATTGATGGCTTTTGCACAGATAAGCCTGCATAAGCAATTCATGCGCTTGCATATGTCTGGCCAGTTCTATTGCGGTATCCAAGTATCCCATGACAGCAGACACCTTATTGATCTCCTGGTTCAATTGACTCAGGCTAATGTAAATGCTTGCTTCCCCAAATTTATCAGAGGCTTTGCGGAAGAGTTCCAATCCTCGATTCAAATAATTATTAGCCTCCTTGTATTCTTTCGAAGCTATACTCCTCTTTCCTAAATAATGATTACTGCTTGCTACTCCCCATACATCTCCAATCTTTTCGAATTGTGTCAGGCAATGCTCAATAAGGATACTCCTTGCTTGTCGATATTCCTTTTGTTCAAGGGCAAGCTCAGCTTTTATTAAATGGGTAAAGGCTAATAGTTGTTGGCTCTTAAGTTCTTGAAAAAGCCCTATACTTTGTTCAATCAAATTTTCAGCCTCAAAGTATTTCCCCAATTTCAGACATACCCTCGCTAAACAAACATTGGCAAAGGCTTCTCCTCTTCGGTTGTCATACTTTTTTTGTATTTCGAGTACTTTTCTTTGGCCTTTTTCTGCTTCTTCAAAAAAGCCTCGGTAATGAGATATCCATGAGATATTATTTTGGGAAACCGCCTGTCCGAGCTCATCTCCGAGCTCTTCAAATATCTTATTTGCTGATTCTGCATAAGAGAGGGTAGATGCATAATTCCCCACTCTCCATCCAGCCCAGGCTACATGATTCATTGCACGTGCAATCTCTTCTTTATTCCCCAAACTTTGGGTCAATTCGAGAGAGAGCTCAAAGTATTCCTTCGCCTTCAAATAGTCTCCCAGATTATGAGAAAGAGAACCTGCTCCCTGAAGCAGCTTCGCCCTGGTAGCTTCTTCTTCCACTTCCAGAGACATTAGAGCTTCAACCATATTCAAGCCCTCTCTTAGGTATCCCCTGTTTATATGAAAGGGCCAAAGCTGAGCCCCCATTTGTGCCGCTGCGAGAGGTAGATGCTTGATCAGCCATTCCAGAGCTGCAGAGAGATTCTGATATTCGGCATCCATGAGAGAAGTCCACTTTATTTGCTGCTCTGTTCCCAGCTTTTGGATAGCTTCCTCCGTAAATTTCATGAAATAGTTTGCAAAATCATTCTGATAGCTTGCCGCCTCAGGATTTGTCTCTAATTGCTCCAATCCATAATCGCGTATAAGTTTTAGCATGCGAAAACGAGGAACAAGATCCACTTCCTTTCCTTTTACAATCAGACTCTTATTGATAAAAGATTCGACTACCTCCAATGAATCGACATCTGGACAAACAGCCTCCAGAGAATCAAGGGTAAATCCTCCTTGAAAGAGAGAAAGCCTTTGGAAAATAAGTTGTTCCTCTGCATCTAAGAGATCATAGCTCCATCTGACGGTATTTTTTATGGTTTGGTGCCGTGGACTTACATTTTTTGTTTTGGTTTTTAAAAGGGCATTGTCACCTTCCAGCTTCATAAATATTACCCTGGGAGAAAAAAGTTTTAGCCGAGCAGAGGCCAACACTATGGGTAATGGAAGTCCTTCTAGGAAATGGCAAATCTTGACGACTGCTTCGGCATTTTCTTGAGTAAGTTGAAAATTTGGAACAGAAAGTTGCGCTTGCTGTACAAATAGATGAATCGCTTCAAATTGAAGTAATTCATTTGGACCGGGAAAAAGTAAGGGATTGGGGCGATTTAGACTGCCCAGCGTAAATTCAATTTCCTCTGACAAAGCCAGGATTTCACGACTGGTAACAAGAACTTTTACTCCGGGGCAGCTTTGTACGATGTTTTGTATGGCAAGCCCTGCTTGCAGAATTTGCTCCAAATTATCCAGGATCAATAATAGCTGCTTGTTTTGTAGAAACTCAATTACCACTTCCAACCAGGTCCCATGGAAACTTTCTTTTAATCCCAACTGATTGCCAATGTGAAGGGGTACTTGTGTGGGATCATTTAGGCTGTCAAGCGGGACAAAGCATACCCCATGACTAAAATCTTCTGCTTTCAACTCACCTACTCGACTCGCCAGGCGAGTTTTGCCCATCCCACCCGGACCCAGGATTGTAATCAATCGAGTTTTTTCATCATCCAGTAAATCACATAAGGATTTTACTTGATGATTCCTTCCGATAAATGAATTTGAATAAGCAGGTAATTCTAAAATCCTGTTTTTGTTCTCGAGCTTCCCACCTAAGTCCTGAGAAAGGGGTACATAAAGCCCCTCAGCTTCTACTGCAAATACCTCAATTGACTGAGAGACATTTTTAAACTGAAATTCCCCTAAATACCTAAGATCAATATCAGAACGATTGCTTAACTCAGCTTGAATTTTCCCGGAAAGCAATACACTTCCAACTGCAGCCAAAGATTCTATTCGAGAGGCTACATTTACGGCATCTCCGATAATTTCTTCCTGATCAAATATGATCTCTCCCAGGTGGATTCCGATCCTGACGGGTATTCCTTCCGCTTGGAAAGATTGTTGCAATTCAATTCCGCAACGAACCGCCTGGTAAACAGATTTAAAGGTACTCAGGGTCCCATCTCCATAATATTGTAAAATTTGCCCCTGATAAGTATTGCTGTGCCGATTGAAGATCGAACGATGAGCGTTCCGAATTTCTCTGGCATTTTCCTCGTCCTCCTGCATCAATGCAGTATAACCTGCAATGTCAGTAAACATTATGGCTGCGAGGGTACGCATACGGGTGTGAAGCAATTAACAATGGTTTCCTAGGCAATAATAAACAAAATACGAAATCTTATCCCCATTTCACATACCCGAATGATTTTCAGGCATCTAAACTGAAAGCCTGATCAGAGCAATATCCCCTAATCAGGCCTTTTTTAAAAAAGTATGATTAATCGCAAAAGCGATCGATAATGTTCAGCTTTTACTTAAAGCGATCAGAATCGCTCCTTATTTCTGTTGATCCAGTAAGGCTGTAACTACTCCATTTGTCCACCCAAAACCGTCCTGATTGGGATATTCTCCTCCTCCTGCGGTCAAAGTAGTATCCATTACATTGTATTTTTCCATCATTTTACCCGTATTCCGATAAACTTTTCGATTGATATTTATCCATCGATTTGCCGCTTCATTAGCTACAGCCTCATATCCATAGTTTTTCAGGCCATTGATGCTGATCCATTGCAAGGGAGCCCAGCCGTTGGGAGCGTCCCATTGCTGACCGGAATTTTGAAGGGACGTAACAAATCCTCCGGGCTTCAGGAATTCAGATTCCAGGGTGTTTTTAACTCCAGAAGCCTGCTCTTCACTGGCTATTTTCATAAAGATTGGAAAGGCTCCTGCAAGCGTTCTACGTCCGGTATGTTTTTCGTTGAGAACATGATAGTCCTCAAAATATTCGCTTTCCTCATTCCAGAACAATTGCTGGATATTTTCTTTGCGTTGTTTTGCAGCTTTTTCAAAGAATAATTGCTTTTCTTCATTTCCAGCCAAATCATATCCCTGAGCTAATAAATCTTCCAAATAATATAAGAGACAATTCAGATCTACCGGAAGAATATCATTGATCTCTATACTTGCCAGATTTTGATTGTCAGCAAACCATCTCGTACTATAATCCCAACCACTCATGGCGCCGCTTCTCAGATTGCTATATAATTTTTGTCTGGCTTCATCGGAGTTCAATTCCTCTGCCAATTCGAAATCCTCTCTATAACTTTCAGGTCGAGGAGTAATACCTGTGTCATGGTATTTATTCAAAGTCATTCCCTTCACATTCACCTTTTTATTATCCAGCATCCAATAGTCATATTCCTTTTGTAATTGGGGAACATACTTCAGCAACTTATCATCATTTTCCCTTGAGATAGCTCCTACCATCAGGGCAAAGAAAGGAGGCTGGGAACGAGTCAGATAATAGTTTCTATTTCCATTGGGAATAAAGCCTAAAGAATCAATCAGGAAGGCAAAGTTATCAAGCATTTCCTCTGCCAAAACAGGATCATGCAAGAGTAAGCCTTCAATCGTAAAATAGCTATCCCAATAATAGATCTCACGAAATCTTCCTCCAGGCACTATATATCTTTTGGGTAAGGGGAGCAGGGAAGCATGGGGATTGAACTGATCAGGATTTCGAGTAAGTTCGGACCATAGAGCGGCTATATGCTCTTCCATGCTACGGTTAAGGTCTGATTTAAAGGATTCCTGAAAAGCTCCGGGCAATTCAAAATTGGCTTCTACAAAGCTTTTCAAAGCAAATCCCTCAGAATCTTTTACCAATGCATAGGCATCGATAATTTCTGAGAGGGCTCTTTTGGGAACTGCATCTGAAAAAGTCTTGCTATCTGGATACAAATGGGCAAGCTGAATATCGTGGTAAAGTTCGCTGCCATAATAAGCCGCCGGAGATAATATCTTAGGGGCTTGTGTAGTAGTAGTTTTGCAGGCGCTTAAAGAAATAATAAGGAGTAGAAAAAATACGCCTGGATTCCGTTTTATCATGTCAATTGCTTTCAAATAATTAGCTAGCTGATTCGCTATGGCTGCAATTTACAAGAAAATGCATGGATTTTCAGCTAAGCGAATTAACTCTTGGATCTCTGCGGACCTAAGAGTCTTTCAGCGCAATCAGCCCTAGAAGGGGGCCTATAGCCAAAAATATAAAGGCATATTCCACTGGAATGACATTCACCAAAAAACCTATCAACTGAATACTCAAAATACTGATAGCAAAACCGATGCAATTCACGATAGTCAATGCACTACCTTTTAATTCAGGATTGGCATTATCTGCTACGAGTGTAGAAAACAGGGGAGAATCTGCGACAACAACCGCCCCCCAAAAAAGAAGGAAGGCCAGAAATAAGTAGGGAGAAGAAAGCCTGAACATGAAGATACAGAGGATACAACAAAGCAATGAGAGCAATAAGGCCCTGGCAGCTGTTAGTTTTGTACCCTGTTTTTTTGCTATATATCCTCCCAACATACAGGCCAATCCTCCAATCCCGATAATCAGAAATGACCAGAGTGAAATATCAAAAGATGATGAAGGATGAATCGATTGGAAATAAATGAGCATAAAAGGAACAAAAGCCCAGAAAGCATAGAGTTCCCACATATGACCGAAATACCCAAAAGCAGCTGATCTGAATCCTCGGGATTGAAAAATGTTCGCAGCGGCTTTCAATTCCAGTTTTTTCCCTGGGACTCTATGGGGTCCATCGGGAACCAAAAAGAAAATCAAGCCCCCTCCTAATACTGCCAAAGAAGAAGTAATAGTGATAATCTGCGTCCAGTTTTCGGTAGAAAAAAAACCGGATAGGATGTGAGGGAAAGCTGTACCAAATACCAGAGCACCTACCAGAAAACCCAGGGATTTGCCCAGCCCTTTTTTAAAATAATCAGCAGCTATTTTCATTCCTACCGGATAAATACCAGCCAGAAAGAAACCCGTCATAAATCGAAAAAACACCAAACTCAATAAGCTGTTTGCCTCCCAGATGGTTCCTAAATTGAAAGTCGCACCCAAGATTGCACTAAGAAAGAAAACCCTAGATGGGGAAAAGCGATCAGCAATCGCCAGGAAAGCAAAGACTAGCGTTCCACAGATAAATCCAAATTGGACAGAAGAAGTCAGATAGCTAAGGGCTGTTTCGGCCAGCTCAAAATCTTCAATTAAGGCCTCCATTACAGCATTTCCGGCAAACCATAAAGACGTACAAAGAAATTGAGCACCTACAATGATAGGTAGTATCCTTTTTGGGGGATGCATAAATTTGATGTTGCTTTCGAAGGGAAAATACGAGTTAATAGTTTCTCGATTTCCCATGAAATAAATTGTCTTCTTATAGGCAAAAAAGCAAAAATACTGCCTATTAAAAGCAATTCCTCGGAATCTACCAGGCCCACATAAAATCTACCTGTTCAAATATTTTGAACCCATGCTTTATACAAAACCTTGAATCGAACTTGATTTTTTTCTACTTTGCCTATTACCCATACGTAAGCAAAAATGACTCCCAACAAGGCCAAAGGCTTGTATGCGCTATTCACCCAGGCTGAGCTTATTGCTCTCTTTGATGCGTCTATACATTTTCCTATCTACCGGCCGGGCAAGATCAAATACTTTTCAAAGCGACTCAGTCCCTTTAAAAATCGTAGGCAGGGAGTCTATTTTCTTACCCTTAAAGGAGCAGTTGTTTATGTAGGTGCTACGATGAAAGGAATACAGGCGCGCTGCAATTTTCATCAATCCAATAAAGCCTTCGATGCTGTTCATTTTTTGGCCTTGAATCTGAAATGGGAAAGTATCACCCAATACGAAAGAGACTATATCAGTCTTTTTGATCCCTATTTTAATGATGAATTATTTTCCAGAAGTCTGAGTTGCCATATTCCCCGAGAAATGATCGAAAGACAGGCAGCAATCCAATACGACCTTCAGCAAAGAATATTTTCAGAGTTTGCCTGAGGCACAGGAAGCACCCCCAGACGAGGATGCTCCAATCGCGCTTTTCCCATAAGGAGCGCTCATAATTTGTAAGCTCTTATTTAGGCCCCACCTATTATTTGGCAAAGGCAATACCATCTTTCGAATCGATCTGCTCCTCGAATGTGATAAGCCTGACTGTCTCTAAAGAGAATTTAAATTCCCCGATGCTGCTCTTCAGGCTGAGAGTATCTGTTCCGAGAGATATCACTTGCCCAATCATATTGATATCATTGGTCAATTCAATCCGAACAATAGGATGTTGCCCTTCATCCATTTCAGATTCGAGTCTATCATAACTTCTCAGCAATTTTTTACCATATCGTTGAACATTCAAACGGAAAAGAGTGAGGATATCCTTCTTGAAGGATTTTATGCGCTCTTTACCGCCTTTTAATTCTATTTGCAACAGGAAGAGGTTTTCTTTCAATTGAAAAACTCGGGCAGAAAGAAAATCTCTCTTATGAACATCTTCGATTTCCTGAAAACGGTATCGAAAGTATTCATCATGGTCAATCTCCGGTCCGATTAACGGACTGATGGAAACAAGTTTTCCTGAATTGCTGCCTTGCATATCCAATGAAGCAAGGAAAAAGAAAAGACCACTTAAGAAAAAGCAATAAAGGGCTGAGCGGTTTTGCTTGATAAAGCATCTAAGGGAGGAGGTAGAATGCATGATCTTGATGTGTTAATGTGAGTAGTATTACAAACAAACATCAATCGTTCAAGGATTCGGAACGGATTTTTAGAAGGCATTCTAAGTTTTTACGGTAAAGCGCAAAACCCCCAATCGTCTAATTTTGGCTTTGGTGAATTTCCGTAATTCATCTGAAATCCAGATGGCAGTAGCTATTTAATGCCAATAATTTGCTGCATGATTGCAGATTTAAAGAGAACCCACCACCTCAGGCCCACACTCCCTTGACTCTACGATCCAAAGGAGTGACCACATATCCTGCAATCGTACTTATATCTTTCTTCATCCCAAACTGCCATATGCGCGTTCTTTCTCTCCTGAGAGAAACGGGGCCGCAGCGGAAGGGTCAAAAGAATGCCTGCAACCCTCGGAAAAAACAACGGTCTATTATACATCTGCGATCGTTCAGAAGTGTATAGATATGACACCTGCTTACTGATTTTTAAGAAAATTTCAAATTGTTTGATAGAATTTAGGGTATCAGGAGTGATACTTGTAGAAATAACAAACGTAGAAGAAGGCCTCCCCATCAGGAGCTGTGCTACAGTAACTATCAAAATTTTCTTAATACTCGTTCGATCCGGATATACCGATATCTGAACTTATTAAGTGATAGAAAGAATGCATAGCGTACTTACTTACTCATTAATCCTGTTCTTAATTAGCGGACCGATCTCTGTTAACAAATTAGCTGTTCAGAGGAAGGCTCCCGTCCAGGGACTTACCAATAATACTTGCAAAAAAAGCAAGCCTGGTAAGAATTTCTCCTACAAAGTTATTCATAAGGAACCCGTCATGGAAAATCTGCGTATGATCGGCAAGGTCAGCCGTTGCGGCGTTGATGCCGTAGATTCCAAGACAAAAAACATGGGCCGTGTATTGCGAGCCTTGAGATTTCAAAATATTTCGGAGAAAGTAGAAAAGAAATACGATCTCCCTAAAAACCTGGTTTTGGCTATGGTCATACAGGAAACAGGAGGAGCAGATATGCTACCCAATTGCCTGGATGATGGAGGAATTGGCATTTGTCATATGCAGGGAAGTACAGCCTCAGACTTTGGATTGAAGACGTACAAAGGCTTTAATCTACTGAAATCCAAGACCCACGGCAGAATGCTGAGAAACCTGATTGAAAAGAATAATTATGATAGAAAGAAACTCATACAACACGATGATCGCTTTCACCCCATTCTGAACCTCGATGCAGTCGGACGCATGTTGAGCTGTTTTAGAAAGCGAAGGAGGAAAGCTGACGAAACCGATATCCAGGTAGCTATCAAGCACTATGCAGGTGCATATAACTATCGACACTATTGGAGAAATGTCGTCTTTTTTCGCAAAACTTTAAACGATGAGAAATTTTTGCAGTCTTTAGAAAAAGAGTTCAACAAACGGAACCCGAACCTGAAGATAAATGGGAAAGCTGGAGATTTTGATGGATACATAAAGGCTCATCAAGAACAAAACATCAATTATGGTTTAGCAGCTTACTAACATAAAAATCCTCACATAACATATTTAAGTTATTTCGCGCAACTTTTTGTTGCATGGACCGGTATGGCTTTACCTAATGGTAAACACACATAGAGATCATTAATCTCGATCATTTACACCTTATTCTAGCGAAAAACAAAGCTCATAAATTCAATAGATATGTACGCTTTTCCCCTTAGACTATATGGGAGACGGATGCACGTATGCAACCTGAAAAAATCATACTACGAAGGTTCTGACCCTTTTCATCAGTTCTTCGTTCAGGAATCCCAGGGCAATCAGGAAATCCTCAAGATTTTTGATGATACAAATTTCGTCAGCCTCAACGGTACCGCTGATTTTAGTTTACAAAAAGCGATCTGTACGATCAGTGAACAAAAGGATTTCCCTAAAGATCGGATTCTTCCGGGTAACTCAGATTTACAGCAGGCATTCATCAAACTGAAGTTCGAACCCGAACTCAATTCAGGTTCCGGGCTCCTCTTAAAAAAAGGCGAGCAAAATGGGAGTAAAAGCCTAAAAATGGCCGACGATCAATTGTTTTTTTCAGTAGCTGGCCAAAGCTCACTCATCCTGAAAAAAGATAAAGCTAAAGATCCCAAAAAACACCTGGATCGGATTTATCTGGAAATAGAATTTCAGGCACCTCATAAAGGCCCAAGCTATCTCTGCACCCTGATTATACATATCATAACAGAAAAGGACCGTCAAAATCCGCTTTATCGAGGAATCATTGATTTCGGTTCTGATTCTCTGCAGATGCGGATTATCAATCCCCACGGGAAAAAGGATGATGTGGATATACTTTCACGCATCGCTGAAGATTTTTATGGATATAAGGAAGGGGAATTGCGCAGGAAGGACGGGCGAAAAATGTTCTACCAGGAATTGGAAGATGAAAGCTTGTTCAAATCAGATATCTTCATCAAAAATAAGCACGGAAAATCAGGCCCCAATGATCCTCCGGGACAGCCGGGTTCTGATCCCGAATTAGGATTCAGTCTGACACAAAGAGTTGAGGATTCTGAAGAATTGGTAAACGTTCTTACCAGCAAACAAATCGAGGACTTATGGGCAAAACACAGATTTTTGGCCCCCAATCTCAAACTCGCTGCACTAAAAGATTTTTTCAATAAGCGTATTCAGTTTGAAAAAGAAGCGGACAATCCCGATCCCATGGGTTCCAAAGATGTGAGTTTTTCCCAACTCAACCACCTGATTTACCGCATAGCGCTCAATAAGTTTTTACATACCCTTTTCAAAGTCATCCGGAAAGCGACACGGGAGCGGATTTCTCCCTATGTCCACCTGACGCTTCTGGTACCCAATGTATATCGTCAATCCCTGATCCATGAATTGATCGAAGGCTTGCTAAAAGACTGGCAGAAAGACTTATATGAAAGTTATCAGTTTGCTGGTCTGGAGATCCAGATTTTATCTGAAAGTGATGCGACTTTTCTCGGGATGCTCAATGAGCTCGATCCTCAATACCAGGATCAGTTTCTAATCATTGACGGAGGAAAGGGGACAACCGATATCTCCATTATTCGGGTAGACAAAGAGAATGAAGAAGGAGACATCAAAAGCTATTCGAGTATTTATCGAGATGGCTTTATTGGCGCAGGAAATCTCATCAGTTATTCTTTTATAGAAACTGTATTAGCCATTTTTTATTCAGAAGATGCCAACAAGCGTCGAGAGTTTATGGAAACCTATCTCCTCTCCCACTCTTCTGACGCAAATCTAAATGAGATTATCGAATTTTTAAGCTTGATCGAGCAATTGAAAATTTCCTTTAATGATCCAGCAACTCAGAAACTCAAAGCAGATGAAATAAGGACCCGTATCAAAGAAGCATATGTATTGGATCCAGCCTATCGATCCAATATGCGAGAAGATGGAGAAGAAATTTCTCTTACAGACTATGTAGATAAGAACGAATCCAATTCTCCACTCGCAACCCTGAATAAATGGATCATCAACATCTTCAAAATTGAAAACTACGATAGAAATTCTTTTCAGCGTTCCTTTTCAATTCAGGATGACTTTGGATTCATTGAGCAGCAGGTAGAAGAAATGGCCGAAACCTTTTGTCAAAATTTATCCTCTCTCAAAGTGGATGGCAAAAGACTGAAATTCAAAAAAATCCTTTTTGCAGGCAGGTCCTTTCTCTTTCAGGATTTACTCAAAAAAATGAAGGAGAAACTGAGTGATTTCGTATGGGAAACAGAAGGCCTGGCCGATAGCAATTTCATGACCATGGCCAACAATCCTAAAAAAGTCTGTCTGCATGGGGCCCTGGGTCAACAAGAGATCAATCATCTTTCTTCTTTAATAGGCATTCCATTCGTAAATCAAATAGAAGAGAACAGGCCCCATATCAATGGAGAAAAGAAAGAAGGAAAACTTAATGGAGAATCTACAGAGCCAACTTCAAAGCTTCAGAATGGAAAAAAAGCCCTGAACAAATTCCAGAACCAGTTGAAGCCCGTTGGAGATTGGTTTAAAAGAAATTTTGTGGTGCATTTGAGCAGGGGAAGCAGCCTATGGCACAACCGTAACATCTCAGAAGTCGACATCAATTTCTTCCTTTCTGGCTCCAACATCATCCCTCGTGGCTCCACTGTATTCATCAATGGCGACAAGGTCAATATTGAAAAATGGATGCAGGGACATGACTTCAAATTGTTTTATGGAGGAGAAGATTTCTATTGCAGGATTCTGGATGAGGATGGCAGGATAAAGGAGACCCGAAAAATCGGTCTTCAATTGGAGGATACTTCTCAGAAGGATGGCCTCCTCATCAAATCAGTCTTCCCTTTCATCGAATTAGGAGGATCGAAGTTACCCATATCCGTGATAGATCATCAGGCGCTAAAAGCAAAAGAAGAGCACGATAAATTGGCCCGTGAGCTGGCAGAAAAATACCTGGGAGCACATACCGAATTGCCCAATATGGATGACATATTCTCCGCAGATCCGATTCTGATTTCAGAGGAGTTGGAAGGACCTGATGAAGAAATCAAAGAGGAGAGTCTTGAATTGGTGCCCGTAGAAAGTTTCGAGCAATTGGGACTGGATCATGAAACTGGCAAGCGAATAAATGGAGAAAAAGCAGAGGAAATACTTCCCCTAAATGGGACAGAACACAAGGAAGAAGAAAATGAGGAAGAAGAAAGCTTAGGAGACGGCATCGGTTTGATTAGAGATCCTCAAAAATTGAAAAAGAATAAGCCAGATGACCTCAGCGATATCCTCGGTATTTAATCCTTAGCTACCCACACAATGGAAAAAATGAATCAACATATCAAGAGAGATCCCCTCTATTCCTATAGCATCATGGCTTTGTTATTGGGCTTGGGTTTATTCTTTTCGCTTATTTTTCTCTTTCCCTCACTGGAATTCAGAGAAAATCCACAAAAAGATCCAGCCGCCCAAACCCTGGAAAAGCTGCGAGCGAAGGCCCTTCAATTAAAGAATCCAGCAGGAGAAAAACATGGATTTATTCAGGGGAATAAACTCATACAGATTAAACAAAGTCGGGTAGTTCGGATTTACATGTCTCCAGGCAAGGACAGCCTCTATTTCGCTTACCCTAGTGGGAGCCTCTATATTCCGCTTCAGAAAGGGCCGATTTCCGCGACCTCTAATCTGGACTATTATCGCTTTTCCCAGGAAAACAAAGACAAACTGGACAAAGTTTTTTTAAGGAGTTTCAATGAAGTAATCTTTCCTTCTTTCAGGAATTATGAGGATATGCTTGCAGAAGCAAAACCGGATTTCATAATCGGGAACAGCAAGGAACAAAAAATAGCCCTCATCTTGAATCAGTTAGGAATTTCGGATGAAGCGGAATTGGAAAACCTCCTCAATGCCAGACAAAAGCCAAGTTATCAGGAGGTAATCATCAACTCCCTTGCCTTTCTATTGAAAGAAAAAGAAGAAATTTACCTGGAAGGAGGGGAATTTCAGGATGTAGCGGAGACAAAATCTCTGGAAAACCCGAATGATTTATTGCTTGCCCATATGAATAAGAACCTTCGGGCAGAAATTCAAACTCCATCTACCTACGTACCAAGCCAAAGCAATCCCTGGCAAGCCTGGTTCTTTCCCCTATTTTCAGCTTTGATGTTCGTTCCACTTGGTCTGAGTTTTTTTAGACTGAGAAAGAAAAAAGAACCAAAGGAAAAAGCCAATACCCCCATTGGTGATACAGCCAAACCTATAGAGAAAGTACAAATCTCTTCAACAAACGGAAGCAGAAAACTGGGCGACCGCACCCGAATTTTTGTCCACGAAATCGAGAGTGCAAAAGATAGCAAAGAGCTAAGTTTCATCCTTACTGAAAATAGCCGTGTCGCCGCCCATGAGATCAAAGAAGTAAGCCAAATTCTCCAACAGAAGATTGAAAAATTTCAATTAGCGCTTCCCAATGGAAGTAGTCATACCCATGGACAGGTAGAGAAAATAGAAGTTCAAATTCCACAAATAGCTTCTTCTGAAACGAATGGAGAGCAGTTGGGCATTCTCAACGAAATTCTCGATAAGCTCCAACAGAAAGAAGGCCAAAACGGCCTCTATACTGAGATAAGCAAATTGAGCCATGAACTGGAACGACAGGGTTCTGATTATAAAAACTTTCTCCAAACCCAATTCAACAAACAGGAAGAATTCCTCTATAAGCAATTGGAAACCGAACGGGAGAAAAGTTTTGAATTGGAAAAGACCTACCAATTACTTAATCAAAAGTATTCGGCTTTACTCGGTGAAAAATTGGGTTTGGATCAGGAATCGAAACTTAGAGGAGAAAGACTCACTAGTTATGAGAATTTTATTAGTCAACTATGCCTGATCATAAGCCGAAGCGAAATAGATAATCTATTAGATGATTTAAAGAGCTTCCTTCTGAACTCAGGAGAAATCCTAAATCTCCCGGAAAAAGAATTAAAGCCTTTGGGAGAAAAGCTGGATCAGGTAAATGGAGTAGATCAAAGTATACTCGACATAGTCGATATTCGAGCTGATATCCGTAAGGTGATTGGGAGTTTCGTCTCCTATATGGACAGCCACCATAAAACAGAGCTTCAAAAATCCTGGGCGAAATTATCAGATAAGCTGAGCCTCCATGAATCTTTCGAACTTCAGCTCAAGGGGGAAAGCAAGCTAGCATTGGGAAAACTGATAGATATCTGCAAACACCTGAATAAGGGTTCGGATAAAATACAAGAGCTGGAAAAACTGATCCATATCCTGGTGCTGGATAAGAATAGCAAAGGAGAAATTCAGAAGCATCTCAAAAATGCGCAGCTGATAGAGCAGGCGACGCAGCCAACGAAAATTACAATTGACAAAATCAGCACATCCCTTAAGCAAGACAAAGATGTCAAACTAGCCTTCATTTCTCTGGTTGATCAGGTGCTGGCTTTGTTGACAGACCTAAGTATTTATCAGGAATCCGGGCTTCACAAGCTCAATTTCAGACCAGAAGTAGTCAAACCTCTCATCAATGGCCTGATCTACCAACAAATACGCCTGGCCATCAGCGAAGAGAGCCAAAACAGTTTGGAAGAACTGGATAAAGTATTGACCGAATTGATCCCGGGTTTGAATACAGAAAAGGCTTTGTCTGAGTATCGGATTGGACCAGAAAGGGTCGCAAAATTCGGGACCATGATAGACATCTACAAACAGGTGATTCAGTCCAAGGGGCAGAACGATCTGGATGCAGATTATATCAAAAATCTCTACAAAGGCTATGGGCAAATGCTCAAAAAACTGGATCGTCTGGACCCCTTACATCTCAGCGAAGAAGAAAAGGTGGATTTTTATACAGAGCTCTTTCATCTGGGCCTTCACAGCTGCGATTACTTGAGATATCGTTCCTTGCCTTCTATTGAAATACATGAAGAAAGGCTCAATGTACATCTCATTCGCAAAACTCAGACGGTCAAAGACCTTGATCCCAAATCTTATAAAGCATTTTCTTTTGCCCCTGATATTTCCCAGGCAAGCAAAGTGATTCGCAAGCTCGCAACAGAATTGGGCATTAAAGAGTTGGATGGCGTACTCGTAAACGGCGTTTACCTCAGTCCCGATGTACTTAAATAATAGCCTTATGGACTCAAAAAAGGCGCGTTGGAGATGGAACGCACCTGGGCAAATGGATGGAGGAGTTGGCCTTGGTTTGTCCGTTCCGACTCTTCAATCCAGAGCGAAGCGAAGGATCTGCAACTTTTCTAAAAAATTGCAACAAAACCCAATCATAGAGTCAAAGATCAATTTTCAATCAAAAGGAATTTACACTTGGCACTTGAATTTGAACTAAAAAACCCCTCATGACCCTTAGCACACTATTATTTGCCATACTTATCATATCGGCTTTTCTCCTCAAAGCAGAAAAATCGAAACGAATCTATATGTGCGCCCTTGGCCTCATAGGAATTCTTTCTTGCTGGACCATCAGCCGTTATGTTAATCCTGACTTTGAAATCTATAGCAATGCAGATTACCACAATTTGCAAGCATTGGGAATACAGTTTGAAGATTCTCTCTATCTGGCCAATGAGTATTTCCCCGAAATGGCCATGCTCAATAGTAAAAAAGGCCAACTTATCCTAAGGAGACATCCTGATAGTGCAAAGAAGCTTGAGCTAAGAACCTACAATTTCCATGAGCCCATTTTCACAGAAAGTAGCCATCAGGCAGGGGCCTTTGATTTAGGCAATACGGGAATTGGATTGGATATTTCCAAAGGATTTGAATTAGGAATTTGGAATGATTCTCTGAATATCGAAGTACCCTGGCTCAAACTGGAAATCAAAGAAAAGCAAAGCTCTCAGGCTGAATGGGGAAATAAAATGAAGGGCCTCCTGGGGAAAAGCAAGCCAGGTCTGCGGGATAGTTGTACGTACAGGATCACCTATTTCAGGGAATCTGATAGCCTGGTTTATAACAGTCGTTTCTCTCGTAGACTCAATATAGGACTTGAGCTTCGAAGCATTCTCAGAAACACCTATCGGGTCGATCTATCTGATACTTTGCTTAGCCTCATAGAGGATAGCTATTTGCTGAGAAACAGTTTTTATCGCGACCGCAAAGAGGTCAATCTTTCTCCCTTAAGACTCTTCCCTGGAGAGAATATGAGCCAAACTCCCGGTCTTTATTTCAAAGACTTCGAAGGGAACAAATTACTGAGTGAAGATTTTCAGCAAAGTCATTTCATACGCTTAGGAGAAAGCCAACATTTTTTCCTGGGGCTAGGTGGTACAAGAGCTACAGATGCCTATAAAGTTTCGCGTGAAGGGGCTCGCATCAGTCTTTTTCATGAATTTCCTCTAAGACGAAAATTGAGATCGGATGGCCCTCGGGATAGTGAGCAGCACCTATTCATTTCTTCCTCAACCCTGGAAATCCTGCAGAACGATTATGATGCGGGCTATCATTTTCCAAAGTTCGAAGCTGATGAGCATTTCCTCCACTTCAATGGAGTATTCAAGTATTTTCTGGGGGAAGCGGATGACTCCCTGTCCTTTTCAGTGCTTGATCAATTCAGAAACACCATCGAACCTCTGCCGGATACTTATTTGGCAGGAGACACCATATACCTTAGCACAACAGGCTTTCGGGAGTTTTCTTATAACAAAGCTGGCGAAAAAAGAACTGCCATTGATTTGAAAGAGGAAAAAGGATATCGCTATCTCCGGACTTCTATGGGAGAAACCGATTCCATTGCCCTCAAAGTTTTGCGTACCTCTTCTTCGCTAAGTCCGGAGATTAGCGTAAAAACTCCACAATGGATGTTCAGATTCAATGATCTGAGGGCCAGCAATCCCATTCAAACTTCGCACATCTTCGGCATGGTCTTTTGGATCGCCTTGCTCAGCTTTATCCTCATCCTGATCAAAAAAGAACAGGAGATTAGTAAGGCGGAAATTCTCATCTACGGACTCCTTATGGGCTTCATGACCGTTCGCATGCTTTTGCTCTGGCGAAGTGCCACTTTTCTTCCCTTGGAAGACATAGACCTGAAAATATTTAGCAAGCTCCGTTCACCCGTATATTTTCGAGATACCTATATGGCCATAGGATTTTTCTTTGTAGCCATTATCACTCAATACCTCATTTTTCAGACCTGGGTAGAAAGGATTCCCCTGGCACAGAAAATAAAAAATTTCTCTTTCTTTCAGCATGCTCCCTTAGAAGAAGAAGCACCGCTGCGAATTTGGTGGGAAAAATATAAAGTCTGGCTAATTGCTTTTGCAGCAAACTGGACCTTCATTTTTTGTACGGAGCTTTTTTTCCCGGAAAGATTGGAACGATTTACCAATATTGCTTTTCCGGTTTTGGGATTCTTCCTATTGAGCATTCCTTTGTTCAAATACTGGACAGAAAATAAAGGACAAAACCAGGCATCTCTGCTAGAGAACAATCTTTTCTGGTTAGGCCTCCTCAATGGAAGTAGCACCTGGATTTGGCTGCTCATGAAAGATGCAGGCTTTTCCATCGTATTCCTTTTATTTGGAGCCTTAAGTCTGGGATTTGGTTTAGGGATAAGTGCGGTAAAAGGAAATCGAGTTTCCTGGAAAAGGGGAATAGCTACCCTCCTGGTATTTTTTAGCATTGGGCTGTCCATATTTTACTCAACTTATCTCATAGACATCCTGATCGACAAGGCGGCCATCAGTTTTTGGATAGGTATCTTCACGGCTTTACTTTTTCTCTCTTATCTGGGATATAAAGCCTATGGATTTAGGGTAAAGTATCCACAAAGCAGTAAAATCGCTGGAATCAGCCTGATAGCCCTAAGCACTTGCTTACTTGCCTTGGGAAGCCTGGTAGCTAGTGGGATTATGGAGAATCCGGGAAAAAAGGTTTCTGAGGAATATACCTATATCAAATACCGGGCATCTATTCACAACAAGAGTCTGGAGGAAATATCCAGTGAGATTTCTTTCGAGAGTTATCAAAGTCGAAAATTGCTGGAAGCCTCACAAAACCAGTGGTTTATCGATCAACTCCTTCAAAAGGATTCAGATAAATACTTCACCCTCCGACCTCACTTCAATAAAGGTGCCTCTTATATCTCGCAAACAACGGATCTGGTGATCCTCCGCTATATCATTGCTGAGCATTCCCAATTGACTGTTTTGGGATTGGTGCTCTTATTTGGGTTTCTTTTTGCCGGAATCATTTACCGATACAATATCTTCTCAGGTAGTAATCTCGCTCTGGCAGGTATCCCTTTACTATTGGGCATTCAAGGTTTCTTTATCTGGATGACCGTAAGTAATCGCTTTGCTTTCTTCGGGCAGGATTTTCCCCTCATCAGTATGCAAAGTCGGATGACCCTGTTTTTCACCCTCAGTCTCTTGCTTACCCTTATTTTCTTTTTGAAAGAGGAAAGTGCAGGAAGATTTGCCTCCAAAAGACCGAATGAGAATTTCTTACGGGTTAAAAACTGGCTGCTGCTTCTAATATTTATTTGCATCGCCCCTGTTTTGGCCAAGGGAGGAAAGCGCAATAAAGGAGATGAAAATATACATCGTTTTACGCTGGGGAAAACCCTTGAGAATACCCAGTCGAAAATGAATAAGCTCAATGTAGATTTCCAGACATTCCAAAGAAGAGCCAATATTCAAGCACCTGATTCTCTGATAAAGGCATTTGAAATATGGGCCAGTGAAAAGGGAATTCCTTCTTATGCAGAAGTAAAGAACAGACAAGGAGATGATGAATTTACCCTCTCTGTCTGGGATCATTTTGTGCAGCAATCCGCCAAAGACAAACTGGACGATCCTCAGCAAATCCTTCATTTGCGCAGACCGGAATCTCAATACTATGAGTTCGCCGTCAACAATAACTATTACCTCCTAAGGGCTCCGGAAGAATTGGAAAAAAGATGGAAGGGATCATTGCTCTCTGGAAATACCGGTAACACGCATGAGATCATCTACAGAAATCAAACAGATAGGCCTTCTGTTCAGGTCGATAACCGAAACTTGAGGAACAACATATTCCAAAAAGCTGGCCTGAGAGATTCTGATAGCGACCTTTCTTATCTTAATGAAGACATCAACAATATCAGCATTGCCTCTTTTCCGGCTAGCTGGACCTTTGATGGCAAACCTTTGGTTCTCATTAGCATCGAATCGGGAGACCTCAATTCGAACAAAGGAAACTTTTCTATTGTCAACGATCAGTTCCGGATCAGCAGCAAAAATAACCCTTCTCGTTCCTTTGCTTATAGATTGGAATCAAAGGATTATATCAATCTATATGATCATCAGGAAAATCCTGTTCAGCTCAAAATGGTGAGTTCGGAGAACAGATATCTGGCAAAAAACCTTTGGTTAAATGGGAAACAGGAGCTTCTCTTTCCCTTGGGTAGTAAATCAATATGGTCGTACAATTATGCGAATCTTTTATCCCAGACTTTATCCCGGGATGAAAAGCTCAGAGATAGTAGCGTCCACGTTTCCATTGACTATTCTCTTAGTGAAGAGCTTTATGAAATCGTTGAAGCTTATATGCAGAAACATGGAGACACGGATATGAGTATGGTTACCATGGATCATCGGGGCAGGATTCGCTCTATGATAGACTACAAAAAAGATCCTGATAGTCGCTTTAATCCAAATAATACACGTGAATACTCTGAACTCTTTCAGAAGTTTTATCTGGAAAGTGATAGAGGAAGTGAGCGAACCATATTTGGAAACCGATGCCTGCAGAGACTGGACAATGGTCCTGGATCCAGCATCAAGCCCATCATGTATACGGCCGTTACTTCGGGGGTAAATATCAATCCCTGGGAATCCATGGAATTTGTCTGGCCCAATCGCAAAGACGAGTTAGAAGCGAACCTAAAATCCCCTTATGTCAAGCGCTATGCTGGCCATCGCATGCAAGGCCGATGGAGACTGGGGCCTCAGGATTTGGATAAAAGCTATAACAACATCAGTTACCTAAGCAAGTCCAGCAATCTTTATCATTCGCTCATTATGTTCCTGGGATCTTATCGCAAGGATGATCTCATGGCATTAAGGGGCAAATCCCAAATCAAGCCTGGCAAACTGGGCCATATCCTTTTACCAATCAGTCCCGAATTGGAGCATAATTTCCCCCGCATAAAATTTGGGAAAAATGGCCGCGAATATGTTTTCAATCCAGACAAACAATACTGGCCACAAGCATCTTCCGGTGGCATAATGAGTGATTTGAATTCTGTCCTTTCTAATGGCCTTTCCGAGAATTTCGATTTTCAGGTCCAGAAGCCTATAGATCAGTCGAGGATGAAGGATGCAAATTTTTCTCCTCAAATGATCCAACAGGAAGAGCTATTAAACTCCCGTTCCTCCTATCAAATCTGGTCCTATCCCGAGATGTCTCACTTTTACCAGATTGACAGAAGCGGAGACCTCTTTGACATCAATGGAATCAGGCAAAGTACGGTAGGAGGCTTCCCGATAGAAGTTACGCCTTTGAAGATGGCAGAAATGGGCGCACGTATGGCCAGTTTAAACCGAAATATAAACGCAACGCTTGATACTGCAGGTACCCTTAGTTTCCAGGCAATCAATTACGATCAGGAAAGCTGGGAGAATTTTGACAAATACCTCCGCTTCCATGCTGACAATACCATGCAGGGTCTGGAGGAAGTATTACTCTCTGGTACGGCACGGGCTTACAAGCAGCTGACCAAAAGGAAGAAAGGCCAGGAACGCTTATACTATTATGCAAAAACGGGAACTATCAAAGGAGAAAAAACAAAATTTGATGATCGACATCTCATGCTCATCATTAGCAAAGAAGACCTCAATGATCCCTATCGCGAGATAGAAGATGCTGATAGCCAGCCTCTCTTTGTGATCTATATTTCCTATTTCAATAGTCGGGGAAATAATGCGGCCCTGAATCAAAAGCTGATTCGTGCAGTAGAAAAATCAGGGGTATTCAGGTACCAAATGCAACACATTAAATAGAAAACATGCAGCAAAGACTAAAAATACACAAGGAACTCAAAAAGGATCTCATTTTTTTCATTCTGATCCTTATTGCTCTAGCTCTCTTTGGTTTTATGTTAAATCCAGTTCCAACTCATAATTCCAATCATAGTTTCAGCCAACAAGCTATTAAAAAGGACTCTGTCCTGAATGAGCGGCAATATGGTGAGATCAAGTATGATTACTATCTCAGACTTCTTCAAAAAAGTCAGATAAAGAATCCTTCTATCAAAATTGATACGAGTTCACATTGGGGCTATTTGCGGGTGTATCTGGATGAGGACGAAAACAGCTCCAGATCTGCTTTCAACCTCCCTTGCTTCAATAAGATGACAGCAGATCCCTATCCGGACTTAGGAAAATTCAAGGACTTCCTGAGCGAAAACCTGGATATGCAACTTGCCTATGATGATGATGTTTATGGATTCGAACTCAAGATTCGGAGAAAAGGAAATAGTAGAAGTATCAGTATTCCCTACCAGATGTTGGTAGGATTGGTCAATCAGGATAAAGATCTCAAATAGAAGAAAAGCTTATGAATTTTCAACAGGCACTAGACAAAGCGGAACACTTCCTACAGATCAAATCATTTGATCGAGCCCTTAGTCAATTAAAGGGAAGTATTCCCAATAGTTTATGGGAACGGAATAAGCTGAGAGCAAGCTATTTCAAAGGAGGAGAATTGGCTTATGCGAGTAAAGAGCTTGCACATGCTATTTCCTTTTTTGAGGCGGCCAAAGATCTCAGCCATACGCCGGAAGAAATCATGGAAGCCGACAAGCGAATTTATTTTAGTCTTTTCCTTCATTTTCAACTGGAAGGGAAGAAACTGCTGGGCAAAGGGAATAAAGAAATGGGCCTGAAGTTTCTCAAAAATGCAAGTAGTGCCTACGAACGTTATCCCAAAAATCCCAAAATAAAGGATAAGGCGAGAGCCTTTATGCAGGCACAAATGCTACAGATCAGAAAAATCCTTGCTGAAGAAGGAGAGATCTCCTATCCAGATTTTTCGCAAGAAACAACTGAGTCATCGCATAGAGTTCCCAATCCAGCTCCTGCACATACACATGCACCGGAAACCTATGCTTATGAAGGCGAAATAGAGGAAAGGGTCGCATTTAAACTCGCTGTATCTACGGGCCTGGAACTATACCGGGAAAATCGATTTGACCTGGCCTTACAAGAGTTTAACAAAGCCCTCAAAATTCGAGAAACAGATCAGGTAGTATCCATTATCGCCAAATGCAAATTGGGATTGAGTCTGATAGAAGAATTGGATAAATGTTACGGTAAAACTGCTTAACCTATAGCCCCATGAAATTTCTTTGGTTTTTAGCCACCTCAGATTCAAAAGTCCTCCAGGAAGTTGAGGATAAAACAGAAAGAATCTGGCACTCCATCATCGGAACTTTCGTTTTGATTACGGGAATTTTTGCTTTCATCACGGGGAGCTTCACTGCCAAGCTGATCATGAACGGCCCTGAAGCAGGACCGAATAGCTGGATGCTTCCCCTGGGTGCAGGCATTGTGTGGGCCTTTCTTATCATTACGATAGATCGGCTCTTGATTGCCTCTATTGCCAGCGAGCGAAAAAACAGGATCAAAAAACAGCAGGAAGATCGTTCAGCAACGGCCGCTAAAACAGGATTTCTGAGTCGAAAGATGAAGTCCTTTTCTTTTATCCTCCTCAGGCTGGGAATAGCGCTCCTCATTTCGCTTATCATCACCAAACCTTTCGAGCTTTGGCTCTTTCAGGACCAGATAGCTAAAGAAGGAATGACCACAGCCGTAGAAGAATTGAAAAAATCTCAGGAAGGTTTGATTGAAACCTCACAGCTTTCTTATCTGGATGAACAATTGGGAAAAGACTCGGTAAAAAAAGAAGCAGTATTACTGGAACTGGATAAGGCAGCAAAAATAGATCGATACAAACAAGCCAGGAAAAAGCAGCTTTGGCGGATTTCTGCTAATAATAAGGCGATCTCACGAATCAAAAGCCTTTCTGACACACGCTACATCCGCGTAGATTCTTCTTATTCCCCTCCTAGAAAATCGCTCAACAAACAAGGACGATCCAGAATTCAGGCCTATGAAAATGGAAATCGAGAAGCCCGCAATGATACGACCCGTATGCGTAGAGAATTGTTGGCCGAAGGAATTACAGAAGAGGAACTGATCTTCCTTTCTCTGGATGAGATGCATGATGAACTGGATAAAGTTGAAAACAACATAGAGCGAAGCGAGAGGAAAAAGGATCGGGAAATCCAGCAAATCAATCGACAATCTCAGGAAAATAAAGCCACTATCGAACGATCTATCAATGATCTTTTCGGTAAGCTTGATAGTCTGGATGACTATATCTATAATGAAGAACACCCCCAAAGAAAATATACCTCCTGGTTTATCCTATTCATTTTCCTCAGTATAGAATCCTTGCCTATCGTTTCGAAGATGCTTTCTTCCAGTGGAGAATATGAGCAAAGAGTCATGGCTCGCTATTCGGAGACTCTACAAGAGATTGAAGACCAAAGTCAGATCCGGGAGTTCCAAAAAGGAGAAATGAAAAGTCGGATTAGCCAATTGGAAGATAAAATCAAGTCAATTGCATCAGAAGAATTTAAGGTGGAGAAATTTATGGAAGAATTTGACCGTCAACCCGTCATGTAGAAATATTTTTCTCTTATTTGTAGATGATTAGCCGAAATAAGCCCTGGGCTTGAATCGGTCTATTTACACTCAAAAATTGATCTATATGAAACGACTACTAATTTTTTCATTTCTGCTATTCCCTCTACTATTTCTCTCTGCACAGGAGGAGGATGGCTTTATCTCTATCTTTAATGGAGAATCCACTCACAACTGGACCGCGAGTACAGAGAACAATGGCTCATTTATGGTAAAGGACGGAAGCCTTATATGCAAAGGAGGCCGTGCCCATATTTTCTATACTCCCGATGGAGAAGAAACCTCTTTCAAAAACTTTGAACTCAAGCTCAAAGTCATGACAACTGCCAATTCAAATTCAGGGGTATATTTCCATACCAAATACCAGAAAAAAGGATGGCCGGATCTGGGCTTTGAAGCACAGGTAAATTCTACCCATTCTGATCCTCGCAAAACCGGAAGCTTGTATGGAGTTGTAAATATGTTTGCACCCAAAGACGTTGAGCCTTATGTAGTGAAAGTGGGAAAAAACCGGGAAGTGTTTGTCTACCAGGATGCGGCCCCTTCTACTGATAAAGAATGGTTTGATTACCACATCCTTGTTAAGGATAACCGCATCATAATCAAGGTTAATGGTGAGACGACCGTTGACTGGACTCAGCCTGAGGACTGGAGCAAGAAACGAAGAATAGGTGAAGGGACGGTTGGTTTACAAGCTCATGATCCCAAGAGTGAGACCCACTACAAAGATATCAGATTGAAAATTCTGGATTAAGTACATACCATTGACGAAAATCCATCCCAAATTGAGAATTGTCTTCTTGATTTGGGATGATTTTTTACGAAAAGCATGCGAATAATAAGCTAAAAGAAAGATTTCAGGCAGGGAATGATCTTTGTGGAAAAACCCACAAAAACCAATATTATGTTCCAAAAAATTCTAATTGCGATAAGTATTCCCCTCCTGTTTTTTATGTCCTGCGAGGATGTACAGATCGATCCCAATGGTATGGGTATTTCTGTTCGTCTCGACTCTACAAGCAACTCCGCCTTAAACATCCAGATCGATGAAGCGTATATGCGTATCAGTGAGATCGAATTTGAAGGCGAATTGGCCAATGATCAGGAAATAGAAGTCGAATCGTCCATTGAAACAGTTTTGGATCTTTTGACAGGTACAGCCAATCCAGCCCTTCCCAATGTCCAGATTCCTGCAGGTCTCTATGAAGAATTTGAGATTGATGTTGAAGGAGCAGATGACGGAGGAACCGTATTTTTTCTAAAAGGAAGTCTTAGTGATTCGGCTCAAAACACCTTCAATGTAGAATTGGATGTGCAGGAACAATTCAACCTCGAACTGGAATTTGAAAACTTCCAGGTAGATAGCACCATGAGTTTTGGCGCTACTTTCACCATCAATCCCGCAGCCTGGTTTCTAAGCCTGACTATTCAGGAATTGGCAACTGCTACGGTTGATGCGAATGGACTCATCCTCATTGATCCCAATAATAATACTGCTATATACAACCGGATTATAGATAATTTGGATGAGGGCATCGAATGGGAATGGGATAATTAAGCCCGCTTAAAAGAAGCAGCTAAATGATCATTTGGAAGCCTATTGGAATAAGCTCGCTATCGATGGATAGCGAGCTTTTCTGATTAAAATAATCCTTTGTTCTTATGATCTCTTCTCGGATAGTACATGCGCTTTAAAGGAATTGACATCCCTTCGCTTTCCTCCAGCCAGCTATCAATATCCGAACGTAATTCTTTGATCATATTCTGATGTTCAGGCTCACGAATCAGGTTATTCATTTCGTAGGGATCATTTATCATATCATAAAGTTCATTGCTATCCCAAACTCCATGATATCGGATGTATTTATATTTATCAGTTCTTACTGCATGCACAGTAGGCGTCTGCGGATAGGTATATTCCCAATAGTACTCATAGTAAATGCGCTTTCGCCAGTCATCCGGAACTTCCCCTTTCAACAAAGGAAGAAATGATTTCCCCTGAAAATGCTCTGGAGCTTTTAAACCCGCCATCTCTAGCACTGTAGGAGCTACGTCAATATTCTGCACCATAGCCTCCACTACCCTTTTCTCCTTCATTATACCCGGAGCCCAAACGAGGAAAGGTACTTTCATCGATTCCTCATAGGCATGTCGCTTATCTATCAATCCATGTTCCCCAAATGAGAAACCATTATCTCCCATGTAAATGACCATGGTATTGTCGGCGAGTCCTTCATTCTCCAGATACTCCAGCACCCGACCGATACTTTCATCGATTCCCTTTAGGGTTTCACAATAGGCTTTAAAAAATGTTTCAAAATTATGCCCTCCGTGATACATATAGTCCACACCATGCCAACTATACCGTTGCTGCTTTACCCATTCTGGAAGCCCATGTTTCTTATAGGTATCATCCTTAGTCATATTATAAGAGGGAGGAAAAATCAGTTCCTCTTCCTCGTAGTCACTGAGGTCTTTTCTGGCAGGTTTAAATCCGGCATGTACCGCTTTATGGGAGAGGTAGGCGAAAAAAGGTTTATCCTTGTCCCTTTTTTCCAGCCAATCCAAATTCAGATCTGTCAGGAGTTCGCTGATATAGGTAGAATCCTTATAGATGACTTTTTCTCCATTGATATTCAACGTCGGATTATAGTATACTCCCTGCCCTTTGAAGCTTACCCAATGATCAAAGCCAGGACGAGGATCATCTTTATTTGAACCCATATGCCATTTGCCAAAAAATCCGGTTTGATATCCGGCCTTTTGTAGGTATTGGGGAAAGAAGGTAAGATCTCCCGGATCCGGCGCCTGATTATCGATAATACCATGAGTGTGGGAAAAAAGGCCCGTCAAAATAGAGGCACGACTCGGAGAACAAAGAGAGGTAGTGACAAAAGCATTTTTCACATGAGCTCCCTCCCTAGCCATGCGATCCATATTAGGGGTTTCCAGCCAGGGAACTTTGCCCGTAAAGCCCATGAAATCAAATCGATGATCATCACTCAAAATGAAGATCACATTCATGGGGTTTTCTTTTGCTCCACTTCTTTCGAGTACCAAAGGATCATCCTGATGGGGATTGGCCGCGAAACAGCCAGAGAGAAGAAGGAAGATTAAGTAGTAGTAATTTTTCACAGAATTGATTTTAAAGATGAAGCTGACCTCCAAAAATATGCTGTCATCCCGTCCTTAAACAAGAGCCGGGATCTCTTGCTTACATAATGAGAGCTAGAGATCCCAGGATGACATATTCTATATATTTCTTTAAGCTAACAAGCCCTTAACCACTTTCCCATGAACATCCGTAAGGCGATATCTCCGTCCCTGATGCTTAAAGGTCAGGCGCTCATGATCTACGCCTAGCAAGTGTAACAAGGTGGCTTGAAAATCATGAACATGCACCGGATTCTCTGCAATGTTGTAGCTAAAATCATCGGTCCTTCCGTAGGTGGTTCCAGGCTTAATGCCTGCACCTGCCATCCAGATACTAAAGCAGCGAGGATGGTGATCGCGTCCATAATTATCCTTCGTCAGGATTCCCTGTGAGAAACTCGACCTTCCAAATTCTCCACCCCAAATGACCAGGGTATCATCCAGAAGTCCTCTTTGTTTAAGGTCCTTAACTAAAGCTGCTGAAGCCTGATCTGCAGATCGGGTGAGTTTGGGTATTTCATTCGGAAGGTTTCCATGCATATCCCAACCCATATGGTAGAGCTGAATGAAAGGCACATCTCTTTCAGCCAGTCTTCTTGCCAGTAAGCAGTTGGCGGCAAATGTTCCAGGCTTGCGCGCCTCCTCTCCATAGAGATCAAAGATGTAATCCGGCTCATCTGAAAGATCCGTTACTTCAGGTACACTGGTTTGCATGCGAAAAGCCATTTCATATTGGCTGATCTTGGAATCAATCTCGCTATCTCCCCAAACCGCTTTTTGTTCTTTCTCCAACTCACTCAAATAATCCAGTTCTCGCCTCCGACTCTTTCGGTCTATCCCATTTGGGTTAGATAGATAGAGTACAGGATCATAGCCTGATCGGAATTGTACTCCTTGATGGTGGGAGGGCAAAAAGCCGCTTCCCCAAGCTTGCAGATTGATATTTTGAGTATTGGGAAGTGCCTTGGACAACAATACGATGAAGGCCGGCATATTTTTGTTGGTACTCCCCAGGCCATAACTCATCCAGGAGCCAATACTGGGACGCCCTACCTGCTGTGAACCGGTTTGAAAAAATACAACAGCTGGTTCATGATTTATAGCGTCCGTTTGCATAGAATTGATCACACAGATGTCTTCCGCTACAGAGGAAATATGAGGGAGAAGGCTACTAAAATAGCCTCCGGTCTTGGGGTGCTGGATAAACTCAAACTTTGACCCTACAAGCGGAAAGCTAGATTGAGCCGCGAGCATTCCAGTCAACCTTTGCTCTCCTCTTACACTATCTGGAATCTCTTCCCCCCAACGCTTGAGCAATTCTGGTTTGTAATCATAAAGTTCAATCTGGCTGGGGCCTCCACTTTGAAACAGATAGATTACTCGTTTGGCTTTTGGGGCATGGTGTAAGGCATTTAGAATGCCTCCTCGACTCCCGGGGATCATCAGATCGTCTGTCATCATAGGCCCTTGTGACTGGGCTGAAAGACTATCTGGAACCAATAATGATCCAAGGGCCATTGCTCCTATTCCTTTGGTGGTCTTTCTCAGAAACTCCCTGCGGGTTTTGAGGTAAGAAGCTTTTTCTATATCGTTTTTATGATACATCTGATCTTTGTAAAGGGATTAATTCTTATAAAAGGCCTCTGTTGTATTCAATATGGTGTTGGTTACACGTGTCAATGCTGCCAATTCATCCGCTGGCAATTCCTCAGACAATCTCATTTTACCTATTTCAAGGTATTCATTGGCGCGATTTTCATCATCCGCAAAATATGCCAGTTCCTCCTGGTACTGTTTCTGAAGGATTGCATGTTCTTTTTCATTGGGTTCACGACTCGTAAGCAGCCTGAATGTCTGCCTTGTAAGTGCTTTGACATCCGATGGGTATGCCTTCCACATATTGCTGGCTATTGCCCGACACCCTTCTATCATTTGTTCATCATTAAGCAGCATCAATGCCTGTAGAGGAGTACTACTTCTTTGACGCCTCACCTGGCATTCCACGCGGCTGGCAGCATCAAAAATGAGCATGCCCGGGGGTGGCATCAGGCGTTTCCAGAAAGTATAAATGCTTCTGCGATAAATCCCATGTTCATAATCCACTGTATAAGCCGGAAAAAAGGGATGGGTCATTACCTCTTTCCAAAGTCCTCCCGGTTGATAGGGGAAAGTCGAGGGGCCTCCGATTGATGGATCTAGTAGATTACTCGCAGCCAGGATATTATCCCGAACCATTTCTGCTGACCTTCTGTATCTGTGCCCTCTTGCCAGCAACTCATTCTCTGGATCTATGTCAATTAGCTCGGGTCGAATTTTTGAAGATTGACGATAAGTAGCGGAAAGAAGCATCTTCTTCAAAAGAGCTTTTACATCCCAGCCATTTTCTATAAAATCTACGGCCAAATAATCCAGCAAAGCAGGATGCGTCGGAAGAGCTCCCTGGTTTCCAAAATCTTCAACCGTTTCTACGATACCTTTTCCGAACATCAGGTACCAAAATTGATTTACTGCGACGCGGGCCGTCAGGGGATGGTCTGGATGTACCAACCATTGTCCCAATCCGTATCGATTTTTGGGTAAATCCTCCGGCCAGGGAAGCAAACTCTCAGGGACATTTTTTTCTACTACCTCACCATGTGCATCATAAACCCCTCGATCCAACACATAGGTTACTCTTTCATTTTCCCGATCTCCCATCACCATGATTTCCTGTACGGTATCTATGGTTTGGATTTCTTTCATTCTTAGCTGACGAAGATCTTCTCTTTCCAACTCAAGTTCCTCATCTATATGCAGATTATAAAATTCATGAAGCTCAGCTTCTTTCTCAGAAAGTCCTTCACGGAAAACTTGCCCAGCTTTCTCTTTATCATATAAGGCCAAAGCCATCAAGGCACCGGATTGTTTATTGAGAATCCGCAGATCATCCAGGACTCCTCCCGTAAAGTCTTGATCATAATGCCGATTCCCAACAATCATCCCTCTATACGGTCTATATATAGTTGCCTCGGCTTCGCTTTTTAAGTAGGGTTTGGTAGAACGGTACAGATAGTCTCTCATGACTTCAGACTCCCTTAGTTCACCGTTCCGATAGACCTTCATCCCTCTTGCTTTTCCCGAGCCATCATGACTCCATACGAAATGTACCCATTCGTCCAAGGGTAGTTTTTCGGGAATCCGAATATCAACCGACTGATAAGGATGTGCATGATTCAAACGAAAATGAATACGGGTGCTATCCAACATAATGTCCCAACCTCTATACCCTTGAATTCTGTCATTTCCATTATAGAGAATGTGGGCCTCCTCAAACTCCTTGGGGGTTTTGATCCAGAAACTAATGGTAAAAGGGTCTGAGCGCTCAAAAGCAATGTGTTCCCCTTCAGCAAGGAAAAAGCCCTGAGCTCCTGCCATCAGGCCTTTACCACTTTTCCCTTCCGTTATTTTTAATTCCCCATTGTAAGTAGCATTTCCTGTTCTTGGGGTTTTACCCGGCACCTTTCCGTTTCCCGCCCGATCAAAATCAAACCAGCTTAAGGTTGTTTTGCTCAAGGCATTTGTAAGGGCTTGCTCATTCTTTTGTCTTTTTCGCCATGCTTCAAATCTATCTTGATTATTTAGGTATCCTGTTAAAAGTGTTTCTCTTTTCCCCTCCACCTCCTTGACCAAATATTTATGGATATCTGCTACTTTTTCATCTGCTAAAGGAAGAACAGGTCCAGCATTCATCGAGTAATAATTCGATACTTCCTGACCATACTCCAGACCATTTAAAGCAAAAATCCCATCACCTCTTTCATTGACTGAGTTAAAAAAGCCAAATAACTCATAATAGTTCTTCTGGCTGATTGGATCATATTTATGATCATGGCAACGTGCGCATCCTAAAGTAAGTCCCAAAAAAGCAGCACCGACTGTATTGGTTCGGTCTGCTACATAATCGACCCGAAATTCTTCGGGGATGATACCGCCTTCGGAATTTTGTTTGTGGTTTCGGTTGAAAGCGGTTGCAAGCACCTGCTCTTTATTTGCATTCGGAATTTGGTCTCCTCCGACCTGCCAGAGGATAAATTTGTCATAGGATAGGTTTTTATTATAGGCCTCAATCACCCAATCTCTATAGGGCCAAAAGGTATGATGAAAATCATCCAGATAGCCTTCCGAATCTGCAAAGCGAGACACATCCAGCCAATGAGCAGTCATCCTTTCCCCGAAAGCAGGCAAACTCAAAAGACTATCCAACATACGTTCATAATAATCCTCACGACTATCCCCCATCCATTTATCCAAATCGTCCAAACGAGGAGGCAAACCTGTCAAATCAAAGAAAGCCCGGCGAATCAATTGTTCTCTATCAGCTTCTGGGGCTGGTTCGATATTCAGGGCCTCAAGTTTGTTCGCAACAAAATGGTCAATTTCATTGATTGCCCAGCCATTTGCTGTTTCGGGAATTTCTGTTTTTACAGGCTTTGCAAATGCCCAGTGATCTTTGTACTCCGCCCCCTGATCGATCCATTTCAGAATAATGGCCTTTTCTTTCTCAGTCAAGCTCAGATTTGACTCAGGAGGAGGCATCATAAATTCCGGATCAGTAGAAAGGATGCGATGACTTAGCTGACTTTCATCCACATCTCCGGCCACAATCGCAAAACCAGCTCCGCTTTTCAAAGAAGCAAAAGCACTTTCATATTCATCCAGCCGTAAATCCGCTTCTCGCTTCTGAGCATCCGGCCCATGACAGGCATAACAGCGATCAGAAAGTATCGGCTTTACATGAAAGTTGAAATCTATTTTATCTGGGAGTTGGGAGTAGTCCGAATAGGAAGAATTACAAGCTCCCAAAAGGATACCAATCCCTTGTAGTAGTAAGTAGTGAGTTTTCATTTCCCTAAAGGCTTAGGTTCAGGATACTCAAATATAAGCTTTTTCTTTTCTGGAGAGAAAGAAGCAAAGACTGGCATTTTCATACTTCTTATGAAATAAGCTTTTCGGAAGAATGATATTTCTCATCTTTCCATTCAGCATATGATTTCTAATTAGGGTATGAAATCTATACGAGCATTTCCTCCGCTTCAAAGCTTATTCTTTTGCTTGCTGTTACTTCAAAGTTGCCAGCACAAACCAGAGCTTCAAATGCTGGAAGAAGAAGTTAATGAAGAGCTACATATAGAAGAGCAAAACACAGAAAAGATTCATGAGGTGATGAATGAGATAAGTATAGAGTCTTACTTCTCCTGGATAACATCTCTTTGCGCTTTTTATAGCCAAGATAGTACGCAGGCTTTGGGCTATGAATTGAAACCAAAAGTGTTGATACATCACAATCCCTGGATCATCGATGCATTTAGAAATTCCGATTATTATCTCCAGGAAGAAGCTGGCAATTTTCAATACGATCAACGGAAACAGATAATCATCGAAAAAGGGAGCAGCTTACGGATTCCAACTAAAAAAGAAGCGGAAGAAATAGAAGCTTTTCTGGCAAGTATCAGAATTGATATAAACTTACCAGAATTCAAGCTCCGAATATTATCAGCTAATGTAGAGTTATTCGACTTTTTGGTCCGAGTAGGACAGAATAGAACAAAATTCCTCAAATCAGAAGGAAGGGATTTTGACCTTCGTACTAAAATTGGCAAAGGCGAGATAGCTGATATTATCCTGACTCCAGAATACACCAATTTTAATACAGGAGAAGTTTATGAATTCACGCGAAGAGATGATGGAAAAACAACAAGGATGCCTTTGATCCCCACTCTCGAACCGGAGATAAATGGGATTTGCCATGGACAACTCATTCATCCTACCACCAATCCCAATACTTTGGGGAAAGCTTACTCTCATGGATGTATTGGCACCCGCGAAGGAGATGCATGGATCATCTACTTTTACAGTCGTATCGGAACTCCCATAGAAATCCGATACCAGCTTGAAATTGAAAATGAAGCAGGAGAACTCACCCGATTAGAAGACATTTATGGATTAAAGTAGAAAATCAGGAGAATTAGAACTCAGATGTTGACATAGAGAATAAAATCCGTGTCTAAGCAAATAGGAAGGATCAAATAATTAGAAATCCTATTGAAAACACAATTTTTTACCCCCTTGATTCCTTAGCCTATCTATCCATTTTAGCGTATATTAGAGTTATGGACATAATCACCCTCGATATTCCTTCCTCACGCTCATGGTCAAATGATGAGCTCTTTGAATTCTGCGCTGCCAATAAAGGGCTTAAGATAGAGCGGGATGAAAAGGGATATATCATTCTTATGTCGCCATCTGGAGGATTTAGTAGTAAGTGCAATTCTATCGTTCATGGGGAATTGTATATATGGAATAAAAAAAATAAGCTGGGAGAGCTCTTTGATTCTTCTGGCGGTTTTCTTCTTGAGGATGGAAGCATGCGAGCCCCTGATGTTGCTTTTTTAAGCAAAGAAAAATGGGAAAACCTTAAGGACAGTGATAAAACCAAGTTTCTTCCTCTTTGTCCTGAATTTGTTGTAGAAGTCCGATCTAAGACCGATAGATTAGCGATTCTACAAAATAAAATGCAGGCATGGATTCAAAATGGATCTAAGTTGGCGTGGTTGATCGATCCATTAGAATTGATGGTTCATATTTATCGTTCAGGAAAAGAAGTTGAAACCTTAGCAGGTTTTAACCATAAACTTTCTGAAGAGGAAGTTTTACCTGAATTTGAATTTGACCTAAGATTGCTCAATCAAGCATAAGCTTTTCTCTTCACTTTCATGCAGAATTACGATTTCTTGATCATCGGAGCAGGTATTTTTGGCCTTACAAGCGCTATTGAGTTAAAGAAAAGACAGTATTCAGTGGCCATCCTCAATCCAGATGTAATTCCTCATCCATTAGCAGCCTCTACAGATATCAGCAAGATTGTTCGCATGGAATACGGTTCGGACAGGGAGTATTTTGACATGGCTGAAATCTGTATGCAAAGGTGGAAAGAGTGGAATGATTTCTTCGGTAAGCAACTGTACCATGAAGTTGGAATGCTGATGCTTTGTAGAGATAGACTCAAAAGTGGAAATCAGGAATATGAAAGAAAGAGTTACAATCATCTGTTAGAGAAGAATTATCCAGTAGAAGAGATCAGCTATGAGGAAATGCCTCAGCGCTTTCCCGTAATCAAGCGTGACAGCTACAAAGAAGTTCATTTCAATCCGACAGCTGGCTATGTAGAAGCATCAGAAGTTCTAAAAACACTTGCTGAATATGCACAGGAACTTGGGGTAGACATCCATCTGGGACAGACAGCCGAAACTTTTACTATCAAGAAAAACACATTCATTTCCTTAAAGACTCGGGAAGGAGACAACTTTTCGGCTGGACATTGCATAGTTGCTGCAGGTAGCCATACTCCATTATTAGTTCCGGAATTACAGCCTTATATGAAAGCGAGTGGCCATCCCGTTTTTCATTTAAAGCCGATTGATCCAGAGCCTTTTCAAGCTGACAAGCTTGGTGTTTTCATGGCAGACATATCAAATACAGGCTGGTATGGATTCCCCTTGCATCCCAAACAAGGAGTCATTAAAATTGGCAGGCACCAGGAAGGACTCCATCTTCATCCTGAAAAAGATGACAGAAGGATTACTGATCAGGAGGTTGAAGCCTGCCGAAACTTTCTAAGAACTTCGATCCCTCAGCTTGTAGATGCTCCTTTGGTCTATACCCGCCGATGCCTTTATACAGATACACTTGATGGACATTTCTGGATAGATCGACATCCTGAGATCAAGGGCTTTTCGGTCAGTTCTGGAGGAAGTGGCCATGCAATGAAAATGGCTCCTCTTTTGGGGGAAATGACCGCAGATATAGCTGAAGGAAAAATACACCGATTCTCTCAACGCCACCTTTGGCGTGAATTGAAATCAGATACTATCCAAACAGAAGAATCTCGCTTTGTGAAAGACAGAAAATTATAAGACTTACTTATTCATTTTCTCAAAACGCTCCATTATTTCCTGCCAATTGGTAAAGACCACTCCTTTCTCCGAAAGGAAATTTTTCACCTTTTCATCCTTAAACATTTCAGCCTCCCAGTTTCTCTGCTGCCAACTATTGGTAATCGTTTTAAGGTTCTCTGTATGTTCTGAAGGATGAAAAATGATTTCTGTAAGACCGGGAGGTATGGACTCGATCAACTTAAAGAAGTTCTCGCACTTCTCTTCATAGGTATTTCCATTGGGAGCAGAACTGAAGAAGTCCAATTTAGGAAGTGTGTAATCCTTCATCGTCTGGATCATATTTTCATCCATAGGATAGCCTTGAGAACGAAATGTCTCAATGACCAAGGGATTTTCTACGTCTAGCACCATGGCCGGGATATTGTATTCCATCGCCACCTTTGTATAAGCGGCGGTATATGCAGGTGAACCGTAAAGCGTTCCCATATGCGTATCGATATGATCCGGGCGATGCCCCAAGGCAATGGATTTCTCGATTTGGGCACGTATCTCTTTTTCTACTTCCTCCGCACTTGCGTTTTGAACCACCTGAACTACTTCATGATATAGGTTTCCCTCATCATCTATCAAGCCAGGCACCTCAGCAGGATCTGTTACCGATGGCCAACGATAGGTTTTCCATTCACTGGTTAGGGTTAAATGAAGGCCTATGTCCATTTCAGGGTGATCTTTTGCCCAGAGAATGAATTCCTCTGCATTGGGACAAGGCATCATAACAGCCGCAGATTGGATCTCTCCTTTTTCCAGGTAGTTTTTAGCTGAAATATTTGCCTCCGGGCACATACCTATATCATCCGCATGCAAAATCAATACAAGCTTATCGGAAGGATAGCCCAATTTTTCGGCCCAGGTGGTACGAGCATTCATTTCTTCTGATTTTGATTCTTGTTGATTGGAACTTTTGGGATTGTTGCAGGAAGCCAAGCTTAGCAGCATTATGAGGATTCCAAGTTTAGTAGCAGTATTCATCGTTTCTTTTTTGTTTAATACAAATTAAGAAAGGAATTGAGATTCTTCCAGCAATACTTAACTGATCCCAAATCCATCATGTCCTTTTTGAAGCTTTTCCACCTTTTTTAATAAAGGTGGAGCCAAAAATCGCAGAGCCCAAAGCCAGCCTCGCATTGCCGCCCCTTTTCCCAATGGGCTCTGCAGGGCCAAGCCGCTGAGCTAGTAATTATTGCAGAAAACGAAGGAATCACCCCTTTGAGCGACGGGGCCACGCTGCTGCATCGGGTGCGGGGGCCGGACTGTGGGCGGCTTTGCAGCAGCTTGATTTTTTGTTTCTTTTTCATCTAAGGAAAAAGAAAAGAGAGATAATTGAATCTCTTTATTAAGAAATTACTGTGTATAGATCAAAAGAATGGAGCAATAAATTTTCCTCAACTAAACTCAAGTCCCCAAAAACTAATAAAGACCTACCAACTACTCAAAAGCCTGAAATAAATCCAGAGCTATGATGCTACTTGCTTGCAGACACAGAAACATTATTTATCAAAACAACAAACAGATGAACATTAACAGCAATCACACAAGCATCTTGAAAGCAGCAAGCATCGCTATCGCATTAAGCTTGTTTTCACTCACCCAGGTATTGGCCCAGGACATCCAATTGGTATTTGTTGATCACCTGACTGCCGGACTTATTGAACAAGACATTTTTGTAGAGAAAGAAGCTGGAAGCAATGAAGTTTATCGCATCCTGCCTACCGAAAAACAAAAGTACATGGATGCTCCACTTTACAAGAGCACCAAGAAAATCAAACACGATCCATTTGATCCCTCAACCGCAGGCCCCTTTGAAAAAGGAGAAGAAATGGGAATGACGCTGAGAGAATGGCTCGAAGCTAAAGGAACAGCATCTTATCAATGCGAAGGAGGATGGGGAACCTTTAACGCTTCTTTCCAGAACCTCGTTCCTAATGCGAAATACACCCTTTGGCATGCCTTCATGGCAAAGACCGCTACCAAGCCTTTCGCAGGTACTATAGACCTCCCTTTAGGTGATCCAAATGGCGAAACTTCCGTCTTCATGACCGACGAAAATGGAAACGCCATTATTGAAAAGAAATTCGAGCGCTGCCTCCAATTGGGTGAAGTACAATTGATGAGCCTGGTGGCCATTGCTTATCATAGCGATAACAAGACCTACAATGCTGATCCAGGTCCCTTTGGTTTAGGAACACATGTTCAGATTTTCGCAGTCCTTCCCGATGCAGCTAAGCCGATAAAAGAAGTCAGCGGAGACAACTAAGAAAAACATAAGCATTGATCTAATTGGGATTTAATAGGTGAAAGTGGGAGGTCAATTCAGGCCTTCCCTTTTACCGCCTTACAACAAACAACAAACAAATGAAACGCCTGATCTTATTATTGACTATCTGTATGCTTTTTGGCTTTGTACATTTGAGCCTGGACCAGCAACTGCGTCAATCCCTGATAAAAAATAAGCTTCAAGCGAATACCGAAAAAGTAGCGCTTGATCCTGCCAAAGTCGAACTGGGCCGCATGCTTTTTTATGACAAGATTCTCAGTGGCAATAAGGATATCTCTTGTGCCTCTTGTCATCATCCAAAATTAAATAGTGGGGATGCGATTGCCCTATCTATTGGTGTCGGAGGGGAAGGATTGGGGAAAGCCAGAATTATGGGAGAAGACAGAGAACGCATTCCCAGAAATTCTCCTGAGATTTTCAACAGAGGTTCCAGCGAATGGCATACTATGTTTTGGGATAGCAGGGTTCAGGACAGAGGCAAAAAGGGATGGTATACACCGGCAGATGAAAAGTTTCCCCAGGAAGGCTTTGACAATATTCTGGCCGTTCAGGCTATGTTCCCGGTAACTTCCAGAGATGAAATGCGAGGAGAAATTGGAGATACGGATATTCATGGAGAAGTAAATGAACTCGCACTTATCAGCCCTGCCATGCCTCAATCTATATGGTTTACGCTTATGCAAAGATTGATTTCCATCCCGGAGTATGTCGAACTCTTTGCCCAGGCTTTTCCTGATATTCCTACAGAAGAGTTGAGCTTTGTTCAGGCAGCGAATGCAATTGCAGCCTATGAGATATCAGCCTTTACATTTCTGGATAGTCCCTGGGATAATTATCTAGCTGGTGAGGAAAGTGCCCTGACAGAATCACAGAAAAGAGGCGCTATGTTTTTCTATAAAGAAGGATCATGTGTAAGCTGTCATAGTGGAAATTTGATGACCGATCAAAAGGCTCACAATCTGGGGATCCCACAATTTGGTCCGGGTAAGGATATAGACGTTCCCCTGGATTATGGGCAGATTGTAGAGAGTGGAAAAGAAGAAGATCTCTTCGCTTTTAGAACTCCACCATTGAGAAATGTAGAACTAACAGGCCCCTGGATGCATAATGGAGCTTATGATGATCTGGAAGCAGTCATCCGACATCATCTGGAACCCGCTAAAGCATTGGATACCTATCCTGTTCAAAGTCTACCGGCAGAATTACAAATCAGCTTTCAGGATGATGAAGGAGTAATGAAAAGGATCAAGGGAAGCATCGACCCTTTATTAATTGATGCAAGAATGAAAGCAAACGAAAAAGAAATTAGAGACCTCCTGGCTTTTATGCAGGCTTTAACTGAAGAAAGTGCAAGAAAACAGATCACCAAAGCACCTCAAAAAGTTCCAAGTGGTTTAGCGGTAGATGATTTGTAGGGATACAGGTTTTTTAAAAGGTGCAGCGATAATGCTGTGCCTTTTTTGCATCAGTCCCTTTCTCATCCTAAGTCAAAATCTCAGCCGAAATAATCCCCTTGAATGGAAAAAGTTTTAGGATCAAGGAGAATGATTCGATTTCCTTGAAATGACAGCAAATGGATGAAGGTTTAAAATCAATTATGAATCGTCTTATTTTTGACTAAAGGTTCGGCCCAGATACCGATACTAAAAATAAATCCAAGGGGAAAATACAGAAAGCCCATTCCTCCTCTTAAGCCAATAAGATCTCCAAGGGTTCCTACGACCAAAGGCATAATGGCTCCGCCTATGATGCCCGTGCAGAGGATACCTGAAAAAGAGCCATGATGCTCTTTAACAGAGTTTAGGGCGAGAGAGAAAATAACTGACCACATTACAGATGCGAAAAAGCCTACCATTGGAAAGCCCCAGTATGCCCATTCACGTGGACCAAATAATCCGATACTTAGGGCAAGGGCTGCCGCAGATGTAAAATACATCAGAACCTTTTGTGCATCCATAATTTTCAGCAAGGCCAATCCCAAAAAACAACCCAGGGTCAATAATCCCCAAAACCAGGAAACGGCACTGGCGCCACTGCTTTGAGGATCATAGCCATGTGTTTCAAAGAGGTATTGAGACATCCAGTTAGCAACGCCTTGTTCTAGCCCTACATAACAGAAAATTCCAAAGAAAAATAAGAGGACGGTCTTATTCTTAAAGAGCTCTTTGTGTATTTGCCAGGAACCTGCGCGTTCCTCTTCTTTCAGTTCTACCTCTGGTAATTTGGAAAAGTAAATAACCGCTACCATAAGCAGAGAAACGATCGCAAAGACCCAGTATAAAGAAACCCAGGAAAGTCCCTCAGGCACCAATCCTTCCATCATAGAAATCAGGCTATTGGGGTTCCCCCGCTTAAACATATTGGAGACCAAATAGGTGTAGATCATGGGACTTACAAATGAGGCTAAACCAAAGGCCAATTGTCCCAGGACCGAATTAAAAGCGAAATGCTCCTCTCCACCAGCTTCTCTTAACAAAGGATTGATAGCAACCTGAAGCATAGCCATGCCAGAGCCTATCAGAAAAAGGGAAACCATTGCGACCGGGAAAGTTGGAAGAATCCCAAAAAGAAAAGCCCCTATAGCTGCTAATCCAAAAGCAGCAAGCATTACCTTTTTCTCCCGATACTTTTCAATCAGCATTCCTGAGGGAATAGACATTACTCCATAAGCCACAAAAAAGGCAAATGGAAGAAAGCCAGCCAATCCCAAACTGAGATCAAAGCTGTCAATGATATCCGGAATCAAGGGTCCCAGAATATTGGTCAGGAAAGAGATGACAAAAAAGATGAGGAGGATGAGTCCAAGGATGAAATGGCGGTTTTTCATTTCCAGGCGATTAGTAGTAGTTTGGACTAAAGATAAGTTGTATAAAGCATACAAAAAACTCCGAATAATATGAGTCAGGAAGGAAAGTCTTTTGCGATTGGATTAGACCTGGGAGGAAGCTCTCTGAAATATGCACTGATGCGTTCAGATGGCGAATTGATTTGGGAAGGAAAAAGAGCCAGTAAAGCAAAAAGCAGTAAGCAGGAAATCATCCAGAATTTGATTGAAGCGGCGCAGGAGGCACAAGAAAAAGCTGCTCAATCAGGCATAGAGATTCAAGCCCTTGGAGTAGGAACTCCCGGATTGGTCAATACCAAACTGGGGATAGTACTGGGAGGTGCTGATAATCTGGCCGAATGGGTTCAGGTTCCTCTCGCGAGTGAACTATCTTCCGCCCTGAACCTTCCGGTTTATGTTGATAATGATGCAAATTTGATGGGCTTTGGGGAATATGCATTTGGTGAAAGTGCCGATGCAGGAAGGCTCCTCTTTTTTACAATTGGTACAGGTATAGGAGGAGCCATATTTATCGATGGCGATTTATACAGAGGTTTCAATCACGCAGGGAATGAACTGGGAGCTGTTATGATGAACTATGAGGGAAAAGAGGGATATTGGGAAGATTTTGCCTCAACTTCAGCTATGGTAAGGCAGTATTTAGAGAAAGAAGATGTCCCACATGCTGCGCATGAGGTAAATGGAAAATTCATCCTAGATCAGTACAAAAAAGGAGAAGCCCTGGCAACAAGCATTTTCGTTGAGCATTGCCGACTCATCGGATATGGAATATCAGGCTTCATCAATATATTCAATCCCGAAAAGATCATTATCGGAGGAGGTATATCTGAGTCCGGCCCCGAATATATTGAGCTGGTACAAAGTGCCGCTTTCCACTATGCCATGGATGACTGTAGTCGAGGAGTAAAGATCGAGGCAGCAAAACTAGGCAATAAGGCAGGCAGCATGGGTGCAGCTTATTTCGCGCTAAAAAGGGCAAAATCAAATAATTCCTAAATTAGACATAGTTATTTTTTGTATTTATTCCTCCTTTTCATTAACCAATATCCCGTTAGAATAATACAGGCAGAATCTATAACAAAAAGTGAAACCAAGAATTCATCCTTTATTAAAGTAGAAATAGTCAGAATTTCTCCATTTAATCTTGAAATTAAAACTAAGAAAAGAGAGACAATCTGTGAGATAGTGAAAAATCCGAGAATTGAAATTTCTAAAAAAGTAGTCGAATTAATTTTATTTCGCCACGTATTTCTCAAGTTACTTTCCCAATTCAAACCTGGAAAATGGCATTCAATATTGTCTCGGATATACTCGGCAATGTCATGTATTCTTAAATCACTATGTGTCCAATGAGCTGATAGAAAAGTAGCTATAATTGGATAGTATAGTAAAATAATTAGATACTCCTCATTAGCTGAAAAGAATTCAGCAAGCCCCAAAAAACCCGCAAACAATATCATGGAATAATGCAGAATTTTATTCCGAATCTCAATATGTTTCAAGATTTCATTTCTCAACTGAACATATTCCGTTAAGTAGGCCTCTTGGTTTTTGATTTGTTTTGGCATCTTTATATAGGCTTCAAGAACCTCTTCATGTCTAAAAGCAAGTTTTTTTTTCATTGCTTTTTCAATTGGGATCCATTCACACGCAGAAACTTCCTTTTCGTCATGTTTAAGCTTACCGATAGCTGAACCTGTGAATACCAAAACTGCGGAATGAATATTCTTGTTAGGAATTATTTCATCAAAATAATTAAAAAATATTCCGGTAAAACTTAGTCCTGTTTCTTCTTTTATTTCTCTTATAATTGCATCTTCAGCAGATTCATTCCTATCAATGTGGCCTCCAGGCAAACACCAAGTATCTTTATAAAGTTTCATTTCTGATGACCTTTTTGTTAAAAGAACCCATTCTTTACCACACTCCATTTTAGTTATTATTCCTGCTACTGTTGCTTTTATAGGATTTTCCATGTTTTGCTCATTAAACGAATGTCATTAAATATATTCAGGAGTAGATTAATCATCTTGAAATATAAAAGTATTGGAATAAACTTGAATCAAGCTATTTTAAAATCTCCTGTTCTTTCGCCTGAAAAGCCTCATATTTCTCCACCAACTCATTCAAAACCTCCGGCTTTTCTTTCGCCAAATCATCCAACTCAGTCCGATCTTCCCGGATATTATACAACTCCCAATCTTCTCCATTCTCCCTCACGATCTTCCAATCGCCCGATCGAAACATGCGGAAACGCTCCGTAAAACCAGACATAAAAAATTCAGGTTCCACACGTTCTTTCCCCTCTAAAACCGGCAATAAGGAACTACCATGTAAATTCAGGGTTTTCTTTTGACCATATTGCCTGGGATAATCTATTCCTGCCACATCCAAAAAAGTAGGAAAAAGATCAACTACATGACCCACCTGATCAGTTATTTGTCCGGCTTTTATTCTCTCGGGCCAATGAGCAATAAAATGGGTATTGGCTCCCCCTTCATGTCCGTTTTGTTTGTATAGGCGAAAGGGTGTATTCCCCACATTCCCCCAAACAGGAGAAAGGCAACGATATCCCTCAGTCGGTCCCGGAGGCACATTGAAATCTTTATTACTATCGAAGGGACAGGAACCATTATCCGTAAAGAAAAGAATCAGGGTATTGTCCAATTCACCAGCTGCTTCCAATCTATCAAGCACCCGGCCGATGTTTTGGTCCATTCGATCTATCATGGCGGCAAAGACGGCCATTTCAAGGTCCTTTTTATCCTGTTCCTCTTCTGTCATGGAATCCCAGGGATAATAGGTCGGGAATTTTTTGCGAATCTCCGGGAATTTTGCAGGATGCCCCCGAAATTTATTGCTATTCCCTTCAGGGTGAGAAAGCCTGGTTTCTTCATCCAGCAACCCCATTTCCTTCATTCGGGCAAAGCGTTCTTTTCTCAATTCATCCCAGCCCATTTTATAGGTACCTCTGTATTTGACTATATCTTCCGGCCGGGCTTGCAAAGGATAATGGGCTACATGATAAGGCAAAAAGAGGAAAAAGGGATCCTCTTTATCCAGCATTTCATCCAACCACTTCAATCCATAATCCGTGATAAAATCAGTCTTGTATTTGGGCAAAATTTCAGCCTCTAATTCATCTGCTCCAACTTCATTGCCTTGCAGATAAAATGGGCGTTCAAAGCTCCCATCTGGAGGCACAAAATATTCTGTTGTAGCCCAGAAGGTTAAGGATTTTTCAAAGGTATTGGCGAAATAAACATCTTCAGGCACCCATTTATCAAAATGCTCTTTGCCACTAATCACTGCCGAATAGCCAGCATCCCGTAAAAGAGGAACGAAGGAGATAGCCCGCTCATTTCCCTTGTACAAACCTGTCATCAAAGAGGATCGGGTAGGATTGCATTTAGCCATATTGTAAAACTGCTTGAAGCGTATTCCCCCATAGGCCAAACGATCCAGATTTGGAGTTTTGATTTCAGAACCATAAGCTCCTATGTCTGAATAACCGATATCATCTCCCATAATAAGGACAATATTGGGCTTTTTGGGAGCTTCTTTCTGTTTTAGTTGCGGACTACATGCAAAACAGAAAAGGCTTAGCAGTAGCATGAGAAGCAGGTAGGTATGAACTCTCATAGTAGTAGTTTTAGCTTTACCTACAAATTAAGGAACAGATCCTTAACAGAGAAACCGGAATCTGGGGCAGATTTTTTATTGCTGCTCCACCTTCAAAATTTCCTTTTCTGCTACCCTCAGGAGACTTATGAATAAAAGTAGAAGTCCCAACGGAATAAGGACAGAGCTAAAAAATAAGAGTTCATGATAACGGGGAAGGAAGCCTAATTTTGCCCAGAGTAAACTTCCCTGCAAAAAGAGGAGAAACTCACTAATGATAAAGCCAAAGCTTAGGATATAAATACCGAATTTCCCTTTTTCTTTATCCAGTTCAATACAGCCTTCTTCATGAGCCGCTACAAACAAGAAGTGGCTTATAGCTCCCAACATTAGCAAATGCATAAAACCTATCACATAATTCCGGATACTAAATGCCATAATTGCTATATCGGGAATAAGGGTGATGCTTTGGATGAACACCTTTAATAAGAAACTTGTGAAGGCAACTTTTAATAAGAATAAAACTATAGGACTTACAGAATGGATCAATCCGGGATAGGTATTTTTCACCAGCCTGATAAAAAATATCAAGGCCCCTAACTGGAGCACCACACTTATTCCATTTATTGCGAATAAACTGTTCGTAGGATTAGCCCAGATCAGGGGAAGGCTATAATTCAATAAACAGGAAATCCCAAGTAGCTTCATGAAACGAATAGCATTTCCTTCATCAAACTCGATATTTTTCCTCTCAAGGAGTTTAAAGAACAAAGCCTGACAAGCGAAAATGAACCATCCATTGAATTGAAAATGCAGGTAAAACTGGATATTTGAGTAATAAAGCACACTTGCCTTCATCTGGAAAATCATAAGGGGAGGCATGAGCCATAATGCCAGCGTGGAGAACAGCATGAAATAAATAGAAATTTTGGCAAAACGAATTGCCACTTTACCAGCTGTATCTTCTTGTTTGAGGTCCTTCAAAAATCTATATGCAAATGCATAGCTGCACAGGGCATGTAAGCTTGAAAAGCTGATCGCCCATGGCCCATATCCCTCCAAAGGAAAAGCTATCATCATCCCTATGACAGACAGCTGGGTCAAGTAAAACAAATAGGTATAAAATGTATCGGATTGACGGGATCTTGCGGGCAAGAAATATTGGATCAATAAGATATACAGAGCTACATAAATCCAGCCCAACATGGCCACATGAGAGTGGCCATGAAGTACATTCCTGTATTCTATCCAATCCAGGTTTCCGACAAAGGCGTACCTAAGGAGAGCTCCCAGACTTGCTGCAAACAGGAAATTTAAGATGCTTATCAGAAAGAAACGTTTTTGCATTACTCAGGGATAGCTAGCCTCTTATTCTTTCGCATCATTTTCATACATAAACTCCAAAACATCTCTGGCATCAGCCCTGCTTAAATTCTGATTGGGCATCTTGACCAGGCATTCCTTGAGCATTTCTCTGGCAGCCGGATCTTTCTCCAGCATTTCCTCTACATTCAAGGTCATATTCATGATCCATTCTGGTGTTCTTCTTTCTGTGATTCCAGCCCAACCTGGTCCGACTACTCTTTTATCACTTAGCTTATGACAAGCTGCACACTTCAACTCATAAATTCCTTTGCCCGATGCTATCATCTCTGTATTTAGCGGATCATTTAGCTTCACTTCTTTTACCTCCCCTACCCCTTTTTCACTAACAGCTTCCTCTACTTTGTTTTGATCCATAGCAGCTTCATTTGAAGCTTCCTTGTTTGTGCTATTGCTACATGCAAGTGTAAAGACAAACAAATAACAAATCACGAGTAATTGTTTCATAATATTGGATTTTAGGAGAATTAGGAATCCTTTTCTTAGGAAAACTCATTCCTTAAGCGCCTCACTATCAGCCCCTATCAGGCAATCACAATATCCTGTCTTCTATTATCTCAATACATGAGCTATATCAATCAAAGAGATGACTATGCTCATTCATGCAATGCTGCTTAATTGATTCATTGGGGTTCACGCCCTTTTTACCCTCGCCCATTTTTCAAGATCGTTCTTTGTTTCAGGCTAAAAGGGGTTCTATTAACCTCCAAAAACTCATGATATGAATCAGAGATTCGAGTTCAAACACATTCACACTATGTTACTGTCGCTGATTGCACTGCTTCTTCTACCGGCATGTGGCAAACTATCTAATGCGGTAGAGGAAAATCAAGGAGGTGCTTTGGCAGACAATGCTGCTTCTCAGGTATATGTAGGACCGGGAGAATACGATGAATTTTATGCCTTTATGTCAGGCGGATTTAGCGGACAAATAGGGGTTCATGGATTACCTTCCGGTCGTTTGTTAAAAATTATTCCCGTCTTTTCTGTTGATGGCGAAAAAGGCTATGGATTCAATGAAGAAACCAAGCCTATGCTAAATACCTCACAGGGTTTTGTACCCTGGGATGACGCCCACCACCCCGAACTCTCTCAAACCGATGGAGAGACAGACGGCAGATGGATATTTATCAATGGGAACAATACCCCGCGTATTGCCCGAATCGATTTATCTACATTTGAAACAGCAGAGATCATAGAAATCCCAAACAGTGGGGGCAATCACAGTTCTCCTTTTGCGACAGAAAATACTGAGTATGTAGTAGCAGGTACCCGTTTTGGTGTACCCTATCCCCAGCAAGATGTAGCTATAAGTAGCTATGAAGAAAACTTCAAAGGAACGCTTTCATTTATCAGCGTAGGAGAAGAAGGGGAAATGGATGTAGCCTTTCAGGTATTACTTCCTGCTTTTGATTATGACCTCGCCCATTCCGGCAAAGGCAAATCTCATGGCTGGACATTTTTTACCACTTACAATACTGAGCAAAAAACAACGATGCTAGAGGTAGCTGCCTCTCAAAATGACAAGGATTTTATAGCAGCTATCAATTGGAAAAAGGCGGAAGAATATATTGCTCAGGGAAAATTCAGAGAGATGCCTGCCAGATATGCCCACAATGTTTATGATGAACATACGCATATGGCTACTTCTACCATGAAAGACAAAGTCCGCGTATTGATCCCATCCGAATGCCCGGGTCTGGTTTATTTCTTACCTACCCCGAAATCTCCACATGGCGTTGATGTTGATCCTACGGGAGAATATATCGTAGGAAATGGCAAATTATCTGCGAACCTAACGGTGCATTCTTTCACAAAAATGATAGATGCGATTGAAAGGGGTTCTTTTGAAAAAGAAATTGCCGGAATTCCCGTCTTGAAGTTTGAAGAAGTAGTAGGAGGAGTAGTTGAAGATGCGGGATTGGGTCCCCTCCACACCGAATTTGATGGTCAGGGAAATGCCTATACTTCCTTTTTCATTACTTCTGAAGTAGTAAAATGGAAAGTAGGAAGCTGGGAAGTACTGGATAAAGCTTCAACCTTCTATTCTATTGGACACTTGATGATACCTGGAGGAGATTCCAAAAAACCGGAAGGAAAATACCTGGTCGCCTTAAATAAAATCACCAAAGACAGGTACTTACCGACAGGCCCAGAACTTTGTCATTCCGCTCAATTATATGATATCTCAGGAGATAAGATGAAGCTCCTTTTAGACTTTCCTACCATGGGAGAGCCGCATTATGCGCAGGGAATTTCTGCTGCTAAGGTTCTACCAAGGGTGAAAAAGTTTTACCCTATTGAGGAGAATAAGCATCCGTATCGTACCCTCGGAGAGAAAGATTCCAGAGTGGAAAGATCGGGTAAGGATGTGCATATCTATATGACTTCCATCCGTAGCCACTTTGCGCCCGATAATATAGAAGGAGTAAAAGTAGGTGATAAAGTATATATCCACCTTACCAATCTTGAACAGGACTGGGATGTACCACACGGTCTGGCTGTTATGGGAGCAAACAATGCAGAATTGCTGGTAATGGGAGGTCAGACAGAAACCCTGCTTTGGGAACCCAAAGAGGAAGGGGTATATCCTTTCTATTGTACAGATTTTTGTTCTGCACTACACCAGGAGATGCAGGGATACATACGAGTTTCCCCTCGAAATTCAGACATAAAACTCAGTTGGAGATTGGGAGAAGATGAAGAAGCTATTTAAGCTTTTCTTAAGCCGAACACCTTCTCATGAAGAAATATCATAAACTGATCATGCTTATGGCCGCATTGGGTCTGATGGCTCTGTTCATCTTTCCCATGTGGCGCATAACCCTCATCGCTCCCCAATATCCAAATGGTGTCAATATGCACATCTGGATCAACAAAATTGGAGGAGATACACCCAGCACTTTGCAGAATATCAATATTCTCAACCATTATATCGGCATGAAATACATAGAGCCGGAAACCATACCCGAACTTCAGTATTTCCCCTATATAGTTTTGTCAATGGTAGCGCTTGGGATTGTTCTGGCGCTTAGAGGAAAGGCAACTGGCTACCTCTTATGGACCTTGCTTTTAGTAGCTCTTTGTGCTGCAGGCCTATATGATTTCTATTTATGGGAATATGATTATGGGCATAATCTCAGTGATACTGCTCCTATAAAAATCCCGGGCATGGTATACCAACCGCCCCTTTTTGGAGAGCAATATCTCTTGAATTTTCTCGCAAAATCCTACCCACATATTGGAGGATATTTTGTAGGAGCTTCCATTCTCTTCGGTTCATTGGCCTTTGTATTTAAAAGAACAGAGCATGCATAGAAATATCTCCTTCATCTTGTTAATCGCTTTCTTCTGTGCTTGCACCGTCAAGCCCAAAGAAATCATATATGGGGAGGATAAATGTGTCTCCTGCCTGATGACTATTGTTGACGCCCGCTTTGCAGCAGAAGCTGTAACGGATAAAGGCAAGGTCTTCAAATTTGATGCGATTGAGTGTTTAGGCAGATACCTGGACAAAGATTCTCACAGCTCCTATGCCTTCCTACAAGTTGCCAATTATCAACATCCTGAGCACATGCTCGACGCAAGAAATAGCTACTATCTCTTTAGCAAATCTATTCCTAGTCCTATGGGTGGATTCCTTTCAGCCTATGTAGATGAAAAGGCCGCCAATCAGCAAAAAAGCCTCAAGGGAGGAGAGCTGATGGATTGGGAGGAACTGAAGAATTATGTATCGAATCAAAAATGAATCAGATCAATTTGTCTCCAAGAATTAACACCCGGAAATATGTATAGAACAATTCAAATAATCTTAATCAGCTGCAGCCTTATATTTTTGAGTTCCTGTCAGGAAGAAGAACAAAGCTCCAGAAGCAGAGCGCAATACTCAGAAACGGAAAACAATTCTCAAAAAGGTCAGGCCGCAGTCGTAGATGAGCTTTCAGCGAAAAACATCCTTCAAATCGCGGCCTCTTCTGCAGATCATACGACCCTGGCAGCAGCCGTTGCTGCAGCAGAATTGGAAAATGTACTTGTCAATGCTGGTCCCTTGACTGTCTTTGCTCCAACCAATGCAGCTTTTGATGCATTGCCCCCAGGAACTGTCGAAGATCTCCTGAAACCTGAGAACAAAAAGACCCTGGCTAAAATCATCAAATTCCACGCATCTCCCGGAAAGTATGAAGGGGATTTGTTTCGGGATGGCATGCGGCTTTTTCAGGCCAGTGGGCACTATGTCCAGGTCAACAAAAACAAGGAGGAGGTATCCATAGAAGGTGCAAATATCCTGGCCACCATACAGGCCTCTAATGGAGTCGTACATGTCGTAGACAAAGTTCTCTTACCTCCTGAACAGTAATTCATCATCCCCTTCTTCCAAAATTATGGCAAAGAAAATAAATATAATCCTCCTGCTGATCCTAACAACTTCTCTTTCAGCCAAGACAATAGAAGTTTGTCAGGACTGTGCGTTCATGAGCATCAAACAAGCCCTGAATCATAGCCAGGCTGGAGATGAAATATGGGTAGGCGCAGGCATTTATTATGAATCACAAATCATCATAGATAAGCCTGTTCACTTAAAAGGCAGAGGTCTTCCAATTATTGATGCCAGGGGAGAAGGGGAAATTATAACCATCATATCAGATAGCGTCACCTTTGAAGGTTTCCAACTCCAGAATGTGGGCACAAGTTATCTCAGTGATTGGGCAGGGATACGCGTAAAAAAATCCAGGCATTTTCTCATTCGCAACAATGTATTGAAGAACTGCTTCTTTGGTATTTATCTCGAACATGCTGATGAAGGAGAAATCTCTTGCAATGAAATAGTTGGCGAGGCAAAAAATGAAATGTCATCCGGAAATGCTATTCACCTTTGGTATTGCAATAAAATCCTTGTAGAGAACAATCAGGTCAGCCATCACAGAGATGGAATCTATTTCGAATTTGTAGATGATAGTCAGATCAAGTACAACATAAGCGAGGACAATATTCGCTATGGCTTGCATTTCATGTTTTCCAATCGGGATGACTATTACAAAAATCAGTTCAGGAGAAATGGAGCCGGAGTTGCTGTGATGTTTTCCAAGTTCATCAATATGTGGGAAAATGAGTTTGACCACAATTGGGGAAGAGCATCCTATGGCCTTTTATTGAAAGAGATTTATGATGCCGAAATCCAGAACAATTCTTTTACGGAAAATAGCATTGGCATTTACGTGGAAGGCTCTACCCGCGTCAATTACCTCAAAAACGATTTTATCCAGAATGGTTGGGCGATAAAGATTTCTGGAGGATGTCTGGACAATAGAATCAATCAAAACAATTTCCTGGCCAACACCTTTGACCTTTCAATGCAAAGTGCAGCGGGGAGCAACTCTTTTGATGGAAATTACTGGAGTGATTACAATGGCTATGATCTCGACAAGAATGGCATTGGAGATATCCCCTACCGGCCGGTAAAGCTTTACAATTACCTGGTAAATCGAAGTCCCGAAACCCTGGTCCTCTTGCGGAGCTTTTTTATTGAGTTAATCAATTTTTCCGAAAAAGTAAGTCCGGCTTTTACCCCGGAAGCTATCAAAGACCAATCTCCTTCTATGCGCTATCTAAAAAGAAAGCTTTAGGATAAAATTCATTCATCATGATCAACATTATTGGACTTCATAAATCCTTTGGGAAAAACATCGTATTGAAAGGAATAGATGTTTCCTTTCTCTCGGGCAATATCACCGCCATACTCGGCCCAAATGGATCAGGTAAGACTACCCTGATTAAAAGTATCCTCGGAATGGTCCTGGCAGATAAAGGAAGAATCGAAATCGAGGGACAAAACATCAAACACCAATGGGCCTATAGAGACCAGCTTAACTATCTACCACAAATTGCCCGTTTCCCGGAAAACCTGAAGGTAGAGGAATTGATCTCGATGATCAAAGATCTGCGAAAAAAAGAAGCGGAGGACAAACGATTAATTAAGCTATTTGATTTAGAAGCTTTTCTCTCCAAAAAACTGAAGCATCTATCCGGAGGGACACGACAAAAAGTAAATCTGGTCCTTGCCTTTATGTATGACAGCCCTATCCTGATACTGGATGAACCCACAGCTGGTTTGGATCCTTTAGCTATCCAAATTCTCAAGAAATTGATTCAGATGGAAAAACAAAAAGGAAAGATTATCCTCTTTACTACTCACATTATGAGTTTGGTGGATGAGTTGGCTGATGAAGTGGCATTTATTCTGGATGGTGAAATCTTTTTCCAGGGAAAAACAGAGAATCTGAAGAAACAACATCAGGCCCAAAGTACAGAAGAAGCGATTGCCTGCATCCTAAAAAGAAATCAATCCCAAAAGCTCCTTGAGAAAATTGAACCCTTAGAAAATTTAGCATGAAAAAAATTCTAAAATATACCTTTTTTGAGCTTCTGAGGAGCAAATGGATATATGCCTATTTTGGGTTCTATTTTGTATTCACCTTTGCCCTATTACTGCTCAATCCCAATCCTTCCAAGGTTATTCTATCCTTGATGAATATTGTCCTCATCCTGAGTCCACTGATTGCCAGCATATTTGGGATTATGTATTACTATAATTCAAAGGATTTTGCGAACCTCCTTTTGGCTCAGCCCATAAAGCGGATCCATATATTCTGGGGACAATATTTAGGCCTTGCTTTATCTCTTTCTTTAAGCCTTTTGCTCGGTATCTGCATCCCGTTTTTCTTTGCAAGTGTATTTGATCTAGCCTTAGCCAAAAGTTTTTTCACCCTCTTAAGCATTTCCGTATTCCTCACCTTCATTTTTTCTGCTTTGGCTTTTTTTATTGGCCTAAAAAATGAGAATCGAATCAAAGGTTTTGCGATCAGCATAGGCATCTGGCTATTTTTTGCAGTAGTATATGATGGGATATTTTTGCTCTCCTTATTGCTTTTTGAAGATTATCCTCTCGAAGGATTTTCAATTGCTGCCAGCCTTTTTAATCCCATAGATCTCTCAAGAATACTCTTATTATTGGAATTGGACATCTCTGCTTTAATGGGCTACACGGGAGCTGTATTTCAAAAATTCTTTGGAAATGGATGGGGAATACTTGCTTCTATAAGTGTTCTGGGCCTTTGGGTAATACTCCCAGCCTGGGGAATCAGACATCTGGCTCTGAGGAAAGACTTTTAAGCTTCCCGGCATTCCTGTTTTCATAGCTCTTTCAGATTTCACATCTTATTGTAAATTGCCAATATATACTTGCACGATAAGATGAAAGTCTGTATAGCCGAGAAACCCAGTGTCGCACGTGAAATCGCTTCTATCATAGGAGCGACAAAGCGCATGGACGGCTATTTCGAAGGCAATGGCTATCAGGTAACCTGGACCTTTGGGCATTTTTGCACCCTCAAAACGCCCGATGATTATCAAGCTCATTGGAAAAGATGGGATTTGAATACCCTGCCTATGCTGCCTCCGACTTTCGAAACAAAGTTGATCGGCAATAGTGGAGTAAAAAAACAGTTCAAGATCATCAAGGAACTCTTCAAAGGAGCTGAGTTGGTCATCAACTGCGGGGATGCGGGCCAGGAGGGAGAACTCATCCAAAGATGGGTGATGAAGGAAGCTAAATATAAAGGTCCTGTACAAAGGCTTTGGATTTCTTCTTTGACTGCCGAGGCGATTAGGGAAGGTTTTGAAAACCTGAAAGAAGGGAATGAATTTGACAAGCTTTATCATGCCGGCTTCTCCAGGGCCATAGGAGATTGGTTATTGGGAATGAATGCGACTCGCCTCTACACCTTGAAATATGGAGGCTACAAGCAGGTACTTTCTGTCGGTCGGGTGCAAACTCCTACCCTGGCAATGTTGGTACAAAGACACTATGAGATTCTGAATTTTGTACCCAAAACCTATTGGGAATTGCAGACCTTGTATAGAGAGGTTGTATTCAATTGTCAGAAAGGGAAATTTGAGGAAAAGGAAAAAGGAGAAGATATTCTCAAGCAGGTTGATGGCCAGCCCTTCACCATCATTTCCTCCGAAAAGAAAGAAGGCAAGGAACTCCCTCCACGCCTCTTTGACCTTACTAGCTTACAGGTCCACAACAATAAGAAATTTGGCTTTTCTGCGGAAAAGAGTCTGAATATCGCTCAAAAATTATACGAGCAAAAACTGATCACTTATCCCAGAGTAGATACGACTTACCTCCCCAATGATCTCTATCCAAAGGTGCCGGGTATTCTGGAAAAACTAACGCAATACACGCCTTTTGTTCAGCCATTGTTAGGGAAAAAGATTAGAAAATCGGCTAAAGTTTTCAATGATAAAAAAGTAACCGATCACCATGCGATCATCCCAACAGGGGTTGAACGAGGATTGCCACCGGATGAACAAAAGGTCTATGATGCAATAGCGCGTCAATTCATTGCAGCCTTTTATCCGGATTGTCTGGTAGCCAATACAACAGTAATCGGGGAATCTGCGGGTATTAAATTTAAAGCTACGGGTAAGGAAATTCTAGATCTGGGATGGAGAGTCTTATTCCCCAAAAAGAAAAAAGAAGAGAAATCAGAGGATGAAAAGAAAGAGAATGAGGAGAAAATCCTTCCTGCATTCACAATCGGTGAATCCGGTCCTCATGATCCTTCCTTAATCGAAAAACATACCAAGCCCCCTAAATACTATACAGAAGCAACTTTGCTAAGGGCCATGGAGACAGCGGGAAAAAGTGTAGATGATGATGAGTTGAGAGATTTGATGAAAGCCAATGGAATTGGAAGACCTTCTACTCGAGCGAATATCATTGAGACCTTATTTAAACGGAAATACATTCGCCGAAAGAAAAAACAAATCCATCCTACGGAAATCGGAGTTCAATTGATCGATATCATCCAAAACGAACTCCTCAAATCACCAGAACTGACCGGGCAATGGGAAAAGCATCTACGAGACATCGAAGCAGGAAGTGTAAGTGCAGGAGCTTTTGTAAAAGGTATGAAAAAAATGGTGAGCCATTTGGTGGATGAGGTTCGTATGAGTCAAAGCTATGTGCGCCTTTCCCATACAACAGAAGAAACTGAAGCCCCCAAAAAGAAGCGCAGCAGAAGTAGAAATAAGAACAAAGCAAATTCACCTACTGAACTCACTTGCCCCAAATGTAAATCCGGCAACTTATTAAAAGGAAAATCTGCTTATGGTTGCAGCAATTATAAAAACGGTTGCAACTTCAGAATCCCATTTATTCACAAAGACAAAAAGCTACCCGAAAGCCAGATCATTCGTCTGATTGAAAAGGGCTCAACCATCCAACTCAAAGGCTTTAAAGAAAATGGAAGTAGCATAAACGGAAAGCTAAACTTCGACAAGGAATTTATCCTCCAGCTCGAACCCAAAGCTTCCAAAAAAGAGGCAGCAGACACCCTCACTTGCCCCAAATGCAAAAAAGGAAGCGTCCTCAAAGGAAAATCTGCCTTTGGCTGCAGCAACTGGAAAGCAGGCTGCGATTTTCGGGTCAGCTTCGACGAGGTAAAAGCCAAAGCCAATGGCCAGCCCATGAGTAAAGAGCTGGTTTGGGGAATATTGAGAGGGGAATGAGGTGTTCTTGTGTTCATGTATTCTCGTGTTCTAGAGTTGAATTTCTTCCAGAACACATGAACACCAGAACAGATCTAAAATTCAGGATACTCCCACTCTCCTCTATACTCTCTCTTTAGCATCGCTTGTGCCTCGGGATCATCGAGGATACGACAATTTTCACCATCCCATTTCACACTTCGACCTAGTTTATAAGACAGCATACCTAGGAGGCTGATATTGGTGGCCAAGTATCCATGCTCGATGTCGCAAACCGGTCTGAGATCGGTCTCGATGGAAGTCATAAAGTCTTTCCACAATTCCTTGATATTCTGATGATCAGGATCATGTAGTTGAGGAGCTACTTTGATGATTTCTTTGTTCTTGTTTTTGGGATAAAATGTCCAACCATCTCGCCAACCCATATGGAAGGTTCCTTCTGAACCATAGAAATAGCAGCCGACATTGTGGCTATTGTAGGCATTGGGTGCGCAGAGTTTATGTTCCCAATTGAGGGTAAAATCTTCAAATTCATACACCGCCAATTGGGTGTCGGGCGCATCTGTATTATCTTCCTTCACAAAGCGCCCTCCTGTAGAATAAACCGTTTTAGGATGCCTTTCTTCCGTCCACCAAAGCACCTGATCGAACCAGTGAATGCCCCAGTCCGCGATGGTTCCATTGGCGAAATTGAGGAAATTTCTAAAGCCTTTTGGGTGAATACGCGGATTGAAAGCCGTCTCAGCTGCAGGACCAACATACATATCCCAATCCAGGCTATCCGGCGGAGCAAGGTCCTTGCTTTCTTGGCCCGCTCCCTGCCCATAATTAACAAAGCATTTCACCTGACTGATTTTACCTGCTTTGCCCGCCTTGAGAAACTTCATTCCTGAAATATTATGTGGAGAAACTCGCCTATGGGTTCCTACCTGCACAATCCGATCATATTCTCGAGCAGCGTTCAGGATGGCTTTCCCTTCTCCTATGGTATGCCCGATAGGTTTTTCCAGGTACACATGTGCCCCCTTTTTGATGGCTGCTATCGTAGGCAGCGCATGCCAGTGATCCGGCGTTCCGATAATTGCAATCTCGACTTCTTCAGCAGCTAATAGTTCTCGATAATCTTTATAAAGTTTCGGATTATCTCCCGCCAAATCCTTGACATCCTTAGCAGCAGCATTCAAGGCATTCTGATCGACATCACAAAGCCCAACTACTTTACAATCTCCATGTGCCATCGCTTCCCTGAGAATGTTCATTCCCCACCAGCCACATCCAATCAAGGCCAGGCGGTATTTTTTAGTTCTGCCGAGTGCAGGCAATAAGGGTAATGCTGAAAAGGCAAGGCTGCTGTTTTTGATAAATTCTCGTCGATGCATAGTGATGGGTTTGAACGTGTTGAAAAGTGGGAGTGTTGTAGTTTTGTAGTGTTATAGTTTAGATTGCAAAGAGCTCCTGAACTACAACACAAAAACACAATTCTTCTATATCTCCTCCGATATCCCCAAAATAATATCCGTCAATTGTTGTAGGGAATCAAAAATGTAATATTTCCCTTGAAAGCTATGTCTGTCATAAGATTCACCGGACAAAAGAGCTTCAGGGCTAAAGTCAATTTGGTTTTCGGGCTTGTAGGCTTCGAAAACTTCCCCAGAGGAATAAAAGGTTGATCCAAAAGCTTTAATACCTGAGGGTTCTCGGATTAGCCCTAACTCGATCAGCATTCCTCCGATGAAATCCAGCTTCTGCAAAACCAGTTCATTTTGATCATGCCATGCACGAATATAGGTGCGAGCCAGCAATTGATACATGGCAGAATAGTCTTCCTCCATCATGAAGGGAATATGTCCCATGATATCATGCCAGATGTCCGGCTCATCGCAATAGTCCAGTTCTTCTGGTTTGCGAACGAAACTGGTCAGGGGCATTTCAAAGTTCGCGATATGTGTGTACCAGTCAATCTGTGGCAGAATGATATTCTCTCTTGTCTGGATAAAGGTATAGCCGGTATACCGCTGGGAAATTTCCGTTAGGTATGTTGCTGTAGGTCTCTGGCTATTATCCAGGCCCAACTTAGAAAAACCCATGATCCAGGTACTGGATATGGCTCCTAATGATTGGAGATTCTGAAAGTGAGTAATGAATAATTCCTGCCAGTTCTGGTCATCTTTTTGGGGATCAAAAACTCGGGATTTGACACGCATGATAAGTAGCTAGTAGTTTCTTTTGAAATTAAGATAATTCTAAGAATCTTTCATCAGATTAAGCATTAAAAAATCGGGACTGGGTCTGAATTTCCAAAGAGGAAGCACATTTTTCGAACCTCAATATTTCAGACCATGACAAAAAGAATCTTTACCCAATTCTCTCTTGCCTTATTCTTGCTTCTATCTCTCAGCTTCAGCTCCTGCAAGGGCATATACTTCAATGTTCCTAATGTTGAATATCTGGGGGAAAGTCGGGAAGCTGTGGATAGCCTGGAAGTATTTTATGATGAAGCTGATGTAAAGCGAAATTTTCGGACCATGGGCCAAATGGTTCACGACAAATTCCTGAACTATTCGGCAGAACGAATTCAGTCCGAGATGATCTATATTGGAAAACGAAAAGGCGGAGATGCCATCATTTTTTATGATATGTGGATGGATCGTAGCAATGAAGAGGTCGGAGATCGATTATGCATTAGGGCAAAATTGATTAAGTATGTAAATTGATTTCATTGAACAATTGAAATCATGACTACTACTACTCACTTCCTTTTAGCTCTTGGAGTTTTTATTTCTTCCAGCTTTACAGCTTTCGGACAACCTATGATAAAACCATTGGCAGATCCGATAGAGCTTGCCGATGAGGATCGTCTGGAAAATCAGCGCAATAAAAGCATTTTGGTATTTACGCCTCACCCGGATGATGAAACTTTTTCCTCCGCAGGTACCTTAGCCAAATTGCAAAAGAATGGAAATACGATTCATATCGTCATTTACACAAATGATAATAAAGGCTCCAAAGACCTGGAGATGACACGGGAAAGGCTTGCCAGAATCAGACGAGCAGAAGAAGAAAAAGCATGTGAGATTTTGGGGATTCCGAAAGAACATATTCATTGGCTCGGCTATGAAGATGGAGATTTGGAATATGCTGATCCCAGGGTTTTACGGGGGAAAGTGGCTCGTTTGATCAAAATTTATAAACCTGATATCGTATTAAGTCCTGATCCGGGAACAGAGTATGTCCAATGGCATAAAACGGATCATCGGATGGCGGCAAATATTACACAGGATGCCTTTATTGCCGCGGAATGGCATTTATACTATCCGCAGCATTATTTGGACGAGGGATTGGAGGCTTTCGGAGTAAAGGAAGTGTATTACTATTATTCCCAAACCCCCAATTATGAGGTGGATATCACGGATGTTTATGAACAGAAAGCCAAAGCCTGTGCAGCTCACGTCAGTCAGTTTGAGCCTTCTGTCACAAAATACACCCCTGAGATGCCGGAGGAAGTTTTCCAACAAGTCAGGGATGGATTTCGAGCAAGAGGATTGCTAGAAGATGGGCGTATAGTGGAGAGATTCAGAAAAGCAGGGGGCTGAGATAAGATTGACGCATAGTTACCAAAGCGGAGGGAACTCATAGCCTTTCTCTTATCTGTCAAATCAAACCTGGAGTTCAACAACTCCTACAGCTTCTCTACCTTTACGTAAAAGGCACCATAGGCTTTGCCTTCGGCTTCCTGAAACCAGGTGCGAAGCTGATGTTTGCCTTTTTCCAAATCCACTTCAAAGCTTTTAGCAACATCATTTGCACTAACTTCACTTTCCATTTTCTGCCCGCCAATAGAAATCCCCGCTTTTTGAATCGGAAGGGCTTTGCCAGCATCCAGGGTAATCACACTGGTTCCTTTCACTCCAGGTTGAGGGGGAATTCCTTCTTTTATCGGAACATTTAGTTCCGGAATCCAGCGATACAGGCTGAATTTATAACGGCCGGTCTCCAGAGCCTCTACCGCAAACCAACCTTCACTTTTGAAACCAGCACGGATCATCCGTTGATTCCAGGCAACAGAATTATAGCCCTTGTCCATATGCATATCATGGACATAGATCAAATTAGGTTCGCCTTCATAACAAAGGCTAATAGTCGCCATTTTATTGGCGCTTTCCTCCAGACTTGCCCACCATTTCTCATATTCTGCCCTTAGCTCTGAAACAATCTGGGGATGCTTTTTAGCAATATCTTTTTGTTGTCCGGGATCTGTTTTCAAATCATATAATTCCTCTCCATTGATCAACCTCCACTTATCCTGCATAACGGCACACATGCGCCATTTTTCGAGCTTTTCCTGACGCTGAGTATCTGTAATCAAGGTTCTTTTTGCCAAATGTGCCTCTTTATTTAAAAGAATTTCCTTGAGGCTTGTTCCATCAAAATTCAAGCCTTCAGCACCTTTTAGATCGAGCATATCAATCAAAGTCGGCAAGACATCTACATGAGCTGTCAGTTCATCGATATTGCGACCTTCAGCTATCCCTCCTTTTGGCCAACTGATAAAGAATGGTACTCTATGCCCTCCTTCATATCGGCTATTTTTCAAACCTCTCATACCTGCATTGAATCCTTTGGTCGCCAATCCGCTTACTTTATCCAATTCAGCTCCACGAGCCGTTCCATTATCAGTCATGAATATCACAATCGTGTTTTCCCGCAAACCGGAGCGGTCCAGATAAGCCATCATCCGCCCCATATTTTCATCCAGATTTGAGATCATTCCGTGAAAATTGGCATTAGGAACACGAGGATTATTGGCAAAGGGAGCACTGTATTGATGATCTACCCAAAAGGGTCCGTGAGGAGAATTGGTAGCCAGATAAGTAAAGAAAGGCTTGTCTTCTCTTCTCTTCTTCTCCATAAAATCCATCGCCTCCGTAAACCACACATCCGTACAGTATCCAGAGAAAGCCTCTTCCTTTCCATTCACAAAATATTTATCGTCGAAATAATCATTGCCCCAAATATCAGGCCCTTGAAAAACTCCTCCTCCTCCGTGATAAACCGCGTGTTCAAAACCATTGTCCATGGGTCTGAAGGGGTGATTATCCCCAAGGTGCCATTTACCAAACATACCACTTGCATACCCATTGATAGAAAATACATCTGCAAGTGTAGTTTCATCCTCATACAATAAAGATCGACCGGCTATGGTATGCCAAACCCCCGTTCGATTGCTGACATGCCCGGTCATTAGAGCTGCTCGCGTAGGAGAACAGGTGGGACTCACATGAAAATCGGTCAGGCGAGTACTTACTCGGTGTAATTCGTCAAGATTAGGGGTTGGAAGATCTGGATTCCCATGACAAGATAAGTCTCCATAGCCCTGATCATCAATGATAATGAGCAGAACATTGGGAGCCTGAGCCTTGAGTGAGAAAGCGATCAACAGATAAATAAAAGTAGTAGTTAGGTAGCGCATGTTGAGTTATTTAGAATATAGTCCCCCGGACTCTTTGAGGTGAATCGCAGGAGGTAGTTTTGCTTTTGTTGTAGTCTTAGATCCAGTATTCCAAATATATACGAACTGAGGAGATATCAGAAAGAACTTCTTCATTTTTAAAGCGGATAACTTAAAAGCCTATCCTATCCCCGGTATACAGCTTCTTTTTATGTATTGTTCTCGCCTCAATTTTTATCCGATAGTCGCTTAACAGGCGTAGAGTCTCTGGGACAGAAATAGAGGACGTATCAAAGAGACACGCCGCGCTTCCACGGAATAAAATCATCCTGTCCGAGCCGGACGGCTGCTGCTTCATATTCTCCACTGGCTACCTGAATGATGAGCTCAAGAAGTTCTTCACCTTTGCTTTGGATGCTGTCCTCTCCTGTGATGATGGTTCCGGCATTGATGTCGATGATATCACGCATGCGTTGATAGAGGGCATTATTGGTGGACATTTTGAGGACAGGACTTATAGGATTGCCTGTAGGAGTACCCAAACCAGTGGTAAAGACAATTACATTGGCGCCAGCACTCGCCAGGCCTGTAGTGCTTTCAACATCTCCTCCGGGGGTACACAAAAGATGAAGTCCCGGCTTTCGTGCAATTTCGGTATAATCGAGCACATCCCTCACAGGTGAAGTTCCCCCTTTTTTTGCTGCTCCTGCAGATTTAATAGCATCAGTAATCAGGCCATCTTTTATATTTCCGGGAGAAGGATTGTTTTCAAAACCTGAACCTACAGCTTCGGCCCTTTCTGCATAGGTCTTCATCAGATAAGAAAACTTCTCAGCGATATCTGAGTTTTCGCAACGATTGATCAGCTCTTGTTCCACTCCATTAAGTTCTGGGAACTCAGCCAGAATAGTCTGGCCTTTTAGGGCGACCAGCAAATCAGAGGCATAGCCCAAAGCTGGGTTGGCAGAAATACCAGAGAAACCATCCGAACCCCCGCATTCCAGTCCCAGGCTTATTTTATCCAAAGATGCTTCCTGTCTTTTCACCTGATTGGCAATAGTCAAACCAACAAAAGTCTGCTTTATCGCATCTTCGAGGAAGTCCGGTTCCGATTTGCTTTTTTGTTGTTCCAGGATATAAAGAGGTTTGTCGAAATTCGGGTTTTCCCTTTCTAAAGCTTCTTGTAGAACCCTGATCTGAGCATTTTGGCATCCCAAACTCAAGACAGTAGCTCCTCCGACATTGGGATGATTGATATAGCTGGCAAAGAGCCTACAAAGGGTTTCAGAATCTTCTCTTGTACCTCCGCAACCTCCTTCATGGGTCAGAAATTTGATCCCGTCAATATTGGAGAAGGGTCTACTCTGCCTAATTTCCTCCTGGCTCCGATGGATTTTTTGTTCCAACAAACCTTCAGCATCAGCCCCGTTTTTATAGGCTTCCAGGAGAGGGCCAATATCTACTTTATGGCTCTTATCTGTCGAATATCCCAGGGCTTCAACCAATGATTCCTGCATCACACGAACATTGCGATTCTCACAAAATACCAGGGGAATTACCAGCCAGTAATTTGCGGTCCCGACCCTCCCATCCGAACGATGGTAACCTTGCCAACTTCGGCCTTCAAAGCGCGAAATATCCGGAGCTGTCCAATCCAGTTTTGCCCGATCTGTAGAATAGGCATCCGTGTCGTGGACAAGATTTTCCGTATTGATCAGCCCCCCTTTTTTGATGGGCTTGCTCGCTCTCCCTACCAAAACTCCATACATATAGACAGCCTCTCCTTCTTGCAAATCCTCCTGTGAAAATTTATGCTTGACTGGAATTTCTTCCTGGAGTTCCAGAATTCCTTCATCTAACTCTACTTTTGTCCCCTTTGTCAAGGTCTGGAGAGCTACTATGAGATTGTCCTTAGGGTGTATTTTGAGGAAGGTATTTTTCATATTTATCAGGAAATATCATGTAAAAGGTAGGTCAGGGCTTCTTCCATCCCATGCCTATCTATGAGTTCTACAAATCCAGCAATAGCTGAGCTCAATTCCGGAACATTTGTCATGTCCTCTCCCCAAATATCCTCTTTTGCGAGGATGGTTCTAACTAATTCAGCATAAGCCCTAGGATTCCTGTCCCAGGAAGATTTAAAAAAAGCAAGCCTCTCTTCATCATCTTTCAGAGCGAAATGTTTGCCTTTCCATTCCCCTTTATACAAACAAATCAAAGCTGCCCAGGCAAAACAAATATGAACGGGCAAAGCCTCCCTCTTTCTCAGATAGTCTTTAAAAGTCGGCAATAAACGGCTGACAAATTTCGAACTGGAATTGAGGGCTATACTGATCAATTGATGTCTGATATGGGGGTTTTTGAAACGATCCTTTACATCGGAGGCAAAAGCTTCTAAATAGGCCTTATCATATTCGATATTGGGAATCACCTCTTTTTCTAATAGAGCTTGAAGGTAAAGGGATAATAAAGGATGTGCTATGGCTTCAGAAACCAGTTCCACTCCCGCCAATAAACCTATAGGTACAATCGAAGTATGTGCTCCATTGAGGATGCGAACTTTTATCTGGCGATGAATATTCAGCTCTTTCACCAACTGAATATTGAGATCTGTTTGATCAAAAGGGAGCTCATTCCGAACAAATTCAGGCCCTTCTATGATCCAGCTATGGTAAATTTCCCCCGCAACCAGCAGCTTATCATCCTTCTGAAGATGGGTCTGTATTTCAGCGGCTTTCTTTTCGGGGTATCCAGAAACTATCCTGTCAACCAGGGTATTGCAAAAGGTATTGTGTTGATCAATCCAGGCTTCAAAATCCTGTCCCAGCCCCCAATCTTTAGCATAGGATAAAATGGCTGCCTTTAATTTGGCTCCATTATCCTCTATCAGTTCTAGCGGAAGAATAATACATCCTTTATCAGCTGCCCCCTTAAAGTGCTCGTAGCGGGCCCAGAGCCAATAGCAAAGCTTGGCTGGGAATTCTTTGGGACAATTATCTACTGCTTTAGGTTCTCCAGAAGTATAGACGATGCCCGATTCTGTGGTATTAGAAATGATGAAACGGAGATCAGGCTTTTGGGCAGAAGCAAGATAGGCGCTCCATTCTTTATAGGGATGAATGATGTGCCTAACACAAGTAATAAGCCTCGTGGCTTCCTTAAGTTCTCCATTTTCTACTCCATTGAGCAAGACATGGTATAAACCCTCTTGTGCTCTCAATTCTTCATAGTCCCCTTTTTCTGTGGGCTTTACAAGCAAAACATCTCCGTCAAAATTGGTCTTTTCATTGAGAATATCAATCATCCAATCACTGAAAGCCCGGAGAAAATTCCCGGCTCCAAATTGCATGACGCGAATGGGTCTTTGCTGTTTTAAGGCTGCTGTATTTCTTCTGAGTATTTCCATAGCTTTAGGGATAATCCGCTCCCTCATTACTCCTTTCAACAGAAGCTGACCATTCCTCCAACTCTCTTTTCAATTCAGATAAAATAGCGGGATATTGACTGGCCAGATTATTTTCCTCTGAAGGATCAGTAAGGAGATCATAGAGTTCAAAAGCAGCATCTTTCTTAGGCGAAATCAATTTATACTGCTGATGTACCCAGGATTTCGCCCCATTCCTGTGCATAAAGCCCATTCCTGCCTGGCGCTTATTCTTTTTGCCTTCAAAAACATCGCGTAGACTAATCCCATCAAGGGGATAGTCATGAATTTTTTCCTCTACCTCCAGGAAGTCCAAAATCGTAGGCAGGTAATCACTGGTGTACATGGGGAAATCCAGTTCTTTTCCCTGATCAAATTTTTCGGGCCAAAGCATAAATGCAGGAACCCGTAACCCTCCTTCATACAAACTCCTCTTTCTCCCCCTGAAATGAGCAGCAGAACCAGGAGTGCGGTTTTCAGGCCCATTATCACTACAAAACCAGATCATGGTATTTTCCGCTATCCCATTTTCCGCTAAATAGTTCCATAGCCTACCAATTTGCTCATCCATTGCAGTAATACTTCCGTAATACAATTGCTCTTCATGGGAAAGGCCTGCATACATATCTCTGTACTTTTTAGCAGCTACTACGGGTAAATGGGGAGTATGTGGCCAAATGGTCGTAAAAAAAGGAGTTTTTTGATTTCTCTTTAAAAATTGGAGGACTTGATCCATGATTATCCGGGTATTCTCACCCTCCATTTCTTTGAGCACTCTTTCTTCAATTCCAGACCAATACCAGGTACCATATTCTTCAACCTCCTTTTTCGCTTCAATCGCAGCTGCCCAACCATATCGAAGAGATTCTCCCTTCGCAGTATCAAATTCCAGTGGTTTAATGAGAGGATCATAAGTCGGAACTTTAGATTCCGTACAGAAATAGGCATCATAGCCATGCATACTTGGGATAGAATAATGTGTCGAATCTCCCGCTTTGCCTCGATTAGCATCCTTCATTTGAGTTGTCAGGGTACCCAAATGCCACTTCCCAAAATGGCCGGTTCTATACCCCATAGCTTTTAAGACTTCAGCAAGTCCGATTTCCTCTTTCAGCATATGTCCCGTATTGGCTCCGGGAATGCCCATGCGATTGGGGTTGCGACCTGTGAGGCAGGAGGCTCTTGTAGGCGAACAAACCGGTGCTGCTGAATAGAAACGAGACAAGCGAAATCCTTTAGAAGCCAGCTTATCCAGATTTGGGGTTTTTATTTTTTGATTTCCATTAAAACCGACATCGCCCCAGCCCAAATCATCCACCATGATGAGGATGATATTTGGTTTTTGAGGAAAGGAAGTATTGACTTCTTTCTTTCCCATAGAACAGGAAAAAAGAAAAATCAGAGAAATAGCTATTGAAAGAAATCGCATCAGGCTGGATTATCCGGCATTTTCAATTTGCTCATCTTTTAGGCCTATTTGCTGGATATCCTGAATGAGTTTATACACTTCAGGTTCTTCTTGAAAAGCATCCAGTAGTCCTTTAGTTTTCTCCATAAAAGCATCTTTGCTGGGACGAATCACTTCTACTCCGGCTTTTTGAACAGCATCTAAGGCCTCTTGTTCCGCTTTGGCCCAAAGTTCTCTTTGATAAACGATGGCTTCATCGGAAGCTTCCTGCAACCATGCTTGTTCTTGCTCAGAAAGTCGATTCCAAAATACCGTACTTATGACCAGGATATCAGGAACTGCCGTATGCTCATTGAGGGAGTAATACTTGCAGACTTCATAATGTCTTGAGGTATAAAAGGAAGGAGGATTATTTTCGGCTCCATCTACTACTCCTTGCTGCAAAGCAGTATATAATTCTCCCCAGGAAATGGGAGTAGGTGAACCACCCAGAGAACGAACCAGGTTCATGGCAGATACACTTTCCTGTACACGTATTTTCAAGCCTTCCAGATCGGCGGGTGATTTGACTGGTCTTTCTTTGGTATAAAAGGAACGTTGACCGGCATCGAGATAAGCAAGGCCTCTGAGCCAATACCTTTCCCCTTGAATTAAGAGGTCTTTTCCCAATTTAGAATCAAAAACCTGATGTGCATGCTCTTTTCCTCTGAATATATAGGGCAAACTCAGCACTTTGGTATTGGGGGCAAAGCTTTCCATTACGGCTCCGGAAACTTTGGTCATAGCTAAACTCCCAATTTGCAATAATTCGAGGCATTGCCTTTCGGTACCTAATTGTTGGCTGGGATAAATTTCGATTTCCAGGCTACCGCCAGATTTTTCCTGGACCCGTTCTGCCAGAAATTCCAGGGCCTTATGAACCGGATGACTTACATCGAGACCATGCCCAAGTTTGAGGTTTTTAACTCCACTGATCTCTGAGCAGCTCAGGATAGACAGGAGAATGGCAATTGAGAGGAGTTTTTTCATTGTAGTAGTTTTAGTCCCTGGCTACTTTCTGGCAGCAAAAAGCAGCACAAAAACCGTCAAATCTCTAAGTTCTATCTCTTTCCAGCCCCATAGGCCAAATTTTGAGAGACATAGCCGCCTGTAAGAGTAGAAATTTCAATGGTTTTGGGCGTTAACTTTTAAGTTAGGTTTTTAGCTTAGAAATCAAAATAGCGTTTGGCATTTCCATAGCAAATATCTGCAACCATCTTACCCAACCAGGGGATGTCATGAGGGAGTTCTCCTTTGTGGACATCTTTGCCGATCAGATTACAGAGGATTCTTCGGAAATATTCATGGCGGGGGAAAGAAAGGAAGCTCCTGCTATCGGTCAGCATGCCGATGAATCTCGACAACATACCCATATTGGATAGAGCGTCTATTTGCTTTTCCATCCCATCCTTTTGATCCAGGAACCACCAGGCTGAGCCCCATTGTATTTTGCCCGGAACACTCCCATCATTGTAATTCCCTGCCATAGTCGCAAAGACTTCATTGTCTCCCGGATTGAGATTATACAGGATTGTTTGCGCCAGTTTTTCCTCCCGGTCCAATCGATTCAAAAAGCTTGAAAGCGCTCGTGCCTGTTCAAAATCACCAATAGAATCCGCTCCCACATCTGCCCCCAGTCTCCTCATCAATCGATCATTATTATTCCTGATAGCTCCCAGATGAAACTGCATGGTCCAGTTTTTTTTATGATAAAGGAGTGCCAGACGATACAAAATAGCTGACTGATACTTTCGAGCTTCCAGGCAACTAATGTCTTTCCCTTCTATTCTTTTGCGGAAAATATCTTCGATTTCTTTCTCTTTATAGGCTTCTGCATACAACTTTTCCAATCCATGATCCGAAAGCCGACATCCCAATCCATGGAAGTAATCCATCCTTTCTTCAAGAGCTTCCATGAGGCTGCTAAAGGTTTCTATGTTCTTAGCCGTGCAGGCCTCCAGTTTTGCCAGCATATCCGGAAAAGCAGTTGTCTGGATCATGATAAACTTGTCCGGCCTGAAACCTGGCAGCAGTCGAATTTTCCAGCCTTCTTTTTTAAGGGCTTGATGCGATTTGAGATCGTCAGTCGGATCATCGGTACTGCAAAGTAAGCTCACATTCATTTTTTCAAGTAAGCCTCTACTTGAGAAAGCATCTTGCTGTAATAGTTCTGTAGCCTGATCATACACCTCATCTGCCGTGCTAGCATTGAGTAAGCTATGTATCCCGAAGTATCGCTTGAGTTCTAAATGCGTCCAGTGGTACAGGGGGTTTCGCATGGTAAAAGGCACAGTTTCTGCCCACTTTCTGAACTTTTCCCGATCAGAGATAGATCCGGTGATGAACTCCTCCCCGATTCCATTGGCCCGCATCGCTCGCCATTTATAATGATCTCCTTTTAACCAAACCTCTGTCAAGGTAGAAAAGCTTTTGTTATGCAAAATCTCTCCCGGAGGTAGATGATTGTGATAATCAATGATGGGTTGATCTTTGGCAAATTCGTGATATAAAATCTCCGCTGTTGCATTCTCCAGCAGAAAATTCTCGTCGAGGAAAGGTTTGATCTTATGCATGATCCAATCTTTGAGCGGTTTCTAAATGGGTTTGTTTACTAGCGGCCATTTCTGATTTCCTGTATAAGGTTCAGGGTTCTTTGGGTATTTTTTTCCAAAAGGCTAAAGTCTCTGTTTTTCACAATTTTTTTGGTGATAAGTTTTGAGCCCATGCCCATACAGCTTAGTTTGGCTTCAAACCAGGCACTGAAGTTTACTCTGTCTGGAGATACTCCTCCCATGGGTATAATCTGTATCCTGGGCTGGGGACCTATGATTGCTTTGACAAAGCCCGGCCCATAGAGCGAAACCGGATGATAAAACAAGGGAAACATGCCCTGATTTTGGGCAACTTGTAGCAAATGTAGTTTTGAGAATCTGGCCATCTTCTGATTCTTAGATTAGAGACCTAGCTTTTTATCGAGCTATAGTTTGGGCAATCGTACACTGATCACCAGAAAGGAAAGGAGCTCGAAAAAATGACGAGAAGCGGATGGTATAAGTCGGCACAAAACTAGTCCGGAACCTATCCTCTTATTTATAGGATAGAATTGCATTTTTGAGGCTCATTTTCGTTAACTTAAACTAAGGCTGAATCTCCTAAAACTCAAATATTTTCGCTTAAATTTGACCAAAAATAGAGGAATTAATTTCGCTGCCTTCAATCCCTAAATTCTTTTTTTACTTTCAAGATAAATTATAGCAAAATGGCCCTAAGCAGAATTGAGAAAATGTCCCATTATGGGGTGGTAATTATCGCACTTTCAGCACTCATTGTTTCCGTATGGCAAATGAGTTCTTTGGAAGAACATAACAAGCTCAGTGTCAGACCCCTACTAGATTTTCACATCTATACAAATGACAGCATAAGGAGTATAAGTTTTTCTAATGAAGGCCTGGGGCCAGCAATTATAAAAAAAATGAACTTTTCCAAGGACGGAAAATCCTTTGGCCGGGCCTATGATCTACTTAAAGATATGGGTCAATTGAAAGATATATCTGCCAGCTATAATTATTCAAAAAACAGTGTGGTTTCTCCCGGTGCTAATAAGCTTATTCTGGGGGTACGAGATTTTAAGCATAAAGGGGTCGAAGTTGAAATCGTTTATGAATCCATTTATAAGGAAAAATTCTTTTTGGATTTCACTTTTTAGACTCCGGAAAAGGCACTAAAGCCCCCATCTACCGGAACGATAATTCCCGACACAAAAGAAGTTGCATCATCACATAACCAAACCAGGGTACTGATCAATTCTTCCGGCTCGCCAAATCGCCTCATAGGAGTCTGCTCTATAATGTTTTTTCCTCGGGCTGTAAGGCTCCCATCTTCTTGCAATAAAAGTTTTCGGTTCTGTTCCCCTATAAAAAAGCCTGGTGCGATAGCATTTACCCGGAGTTTGGGGCCAAACTTATGGGCCATTTCCACAGCCATCCATTTGGTCAAATTGTCAATCGCTGCTTTGGAGGCAGAGTATCCTACAACTCGGGTCAAGGCTTGTTGAGCAGCCATGGATGAGATGTTTACGATACTACCGGCTTTCTTTTCAGCCATACTTTTCCCAAATACTAAACTCGGCAGGAGTGTTCCTTTTAAATTCAGGTCTGTAACTCTGCTAAAGTCATCCATTGAGAGGTCGAAAATATCCTGTTCAGGCATAATAGTCGCTCCTTTCATATTTCCCCCCGCAGCATTTACCAAAATATCTACCCCACCCCAATGATCGAGCAACTTATCCCTCGCCTGCTCCAATTCCTTCCTATCCAGTACATCCGCTTTCAATCCTAAAGCTTTTCCTCCGAGTGATTCAATCTCTCCAACTTTAGCCTGAATTTTTTCAATATTTCTTCCCAGAATTCCGACTTTAGCCCCAGCAAGGGCAAGTCCGTTGGCCATGGCTCCTCCCAGGACACCAGCTCCTCCGGTGACGATGGCAGTTTTAGATGCAAGTGCTGACATTGTAGTGTATTAGCGTGTAAAAAACGAGCAATTATTGAGAGTCTGTTTTTATCTATGGTAGTAGTAGGACTCTTAAATAAAATACAAAATGATTAGGGGAATTGGGAATAATTTAAAACATTCTTAGAGTATCGTATCTTAGGGTAGAAAATGCTAAGATAATCTTATGAATTACTACTACACTATCCTCAAAAAAGGATTCATCCTTTTGCTATCCTTTTTCATATTTCATTCTCTGGGCCTAAGTCAAATTAAGCCACTAAATGTAATCGTAATCGGTGCTCATCCCGATGATGCTGATCTTTGTGCGGGAGGTACAGCCGCTCAATGGGCTAGTATGGGACATAGGGTAAAATTTCTTTCCCTGACAAATGGAGATGCCGGACATCAAAGTATGGGAGGAGGAGCCTTGGCAAAAAGAAGAAGAGCAGAAGCAAAGGAATCGGCAAGGCGGCTGGGAATAGTCGAATATGAAGTGCTCGACAACCATGATGGAGAACTTTTCCCTAGCCTCGATGTACGTCTGCAGGTAATCCGTAGGATCAGACGTTGGAATGCTGATATCGTCATCATCCCTCGCCCCAATGATTACCATCCCGATCATAGAAATTGTGGATTGGTGGTTCAAGATGCAGCCTATATGGTGATCGTTCCAAATGTTGCCTCGGACACACCTCCATTGGAGAAAAATCCAGTCTTCCTATACTGCCAGGATCGTTTCCAAAAGCCCAATCCTTTCGAACCACAAATTGCTGTGAATATTGATCCTGTCATTGAGAAAAAATACAATGCTTTGGATGCCCATGAATCTCAATTTTATGAGTGGCTTCCCTGGACCAATCAAGCATTCGATCAGGTTCCCAAGGATAAAAAGGAGCGCAAACTTTGGCTTCAAAAGGTTTGGAGGAGATCCGTGAATGATGCGACAAAACTTTCTCTGGCAAAATGGTATGGAGAGGAAGTAGCAAAGGGCATAGAAAATGCCGAAACCTTCCAGGTTTGCGAATACGGCAAACAACCGTCCGAACAAGAGTTAAAAATGATGTTTCCTATGCTGGGCAATCCGAATCCGGTAATTGTAGCAGAAAAGGTGGATGAGTCTATAGTTGTTGATGGTAGATTGGACGAAAAGATTTATCAATCTGGCAATGAAGTTTACCTAAAAAACAGCATGGATAGAAAGGTAAATCTGGATCAGGATTATATTAGTTCTGCGACTGTTTTTCATGATGAAGAATACCTGTATATCGGCTTCAAGTGTATGGACAAAGATATTCACAGTAGTTTCAGTAAAAGAGATGAGTATTTGTGGAAAGAGGAAGCTGTCGAAGTATTTATTGATGTGGATGAAAGCCCCAATGATTATTTTGAGTTTGAAGTTTCAGCTCGAAATGTAATTTACGACAGCTACATTGTTGATCCGGTAAATATTGATGTAGACGAAACCCTCAAGTACAATATGAAGGGTATCAAAACAGCTGTCCATGTCGCCGGCACTGTCAACAAGCGCAAAGATGAAGATCAGTATTGGACAGTAGAGATTGCGCTTCCCTTAAAAGAACTGGTAGAAGACTATCACCCGGACAAACTATCAGGCTACGAATGGGACATCAATTTTTACCGCATCAATGATGATGCAAGTGAGATGAAGTACATGGCCTGGTCCCCTACTCAAGGAAGCTTTCACCAGCCCACAAAATTTGGAAAGATCATTTTTAGATAAAGCAAATGCAAAAAGACTACGCGATTCAAATGGGGAGTTCCAATCTCAGGTACGGACCCGGAGTTACCCGAGAAGTAGGAATGGACTTCAAAGATATGGGCATTAAACGTGTCCTGCTTATCACAGATCAAAACCTCAAAGAGGCTTATCCGGTTCAAACAGCAAAGGAAGCCCTGGAATCTGAAGGGATAGAATATGATGTTTTTGATGAAGTTCGGGTAGAACCTACTGATATATCTTTTAAACAAGCAGTAAAGGTGGCTCAGGAAGGAAAATATGAGGCATTTTTGGCGGTAGGAGGAGGTTCAACCATAGATACGGCAAAAGCTGCTAACCTTTATGCCACCTATCCGGATGATTTCTTTGCTTATATAAATGCCCCCATCGGCGCAGGGAAACCAATACCCGGCCCGGTGAAGCCCTTAATTGCTGTACCAACCACTGCAGGAACCGGAAGCGAGACAACCGGAGTCGCAATCTTTGACCTTAGTGATCGGCACGTAAAAACCGGAATTGCTCATAGATACCTCAAGCCAACATTGGCTTTGGTTGATCCAGAAAATACTCGGGACATGCCCCCGGTAATAGCTGCCTCTTCTGGGCTGGATGTACTATGTCATGCCCTGGAATCCTATACCGCACTGGATTTTAACCAAAGACCACTTCCCGCCAGACCCATATTGCGTCCGGCTTATCAAGGCAATAATCCGATCAGTGATATTTGGTCTCTTAAGGCAGTCGATCTCGTTTCTAAATACATCGTTCGCGCCTACCGAAATCCCGACGATATGGAAGCCCGTTCAAATATGATTCTAGCCTCAAGTATGGCAGGTATGGGTTTTGGGAATGCAGGAGTTCATCTCTGTCATGGCATGTCTTATCCCGTTTCGGGCATGGTTCGAGAATATATACCTGAAGGTCTCAATACACCACATCCAATTATCCCGCATGGAATGTCTGTGGTTTTGAATGCTCCGGCAGTATTTCGTTTTACGGGGCAAGCATGTCCGGAAAGGCATTTGAAAGCTGTGGAGATTATGGGAGGAGATATCAGTAAGGTCAAGAATGCTCGTGAAGAAGCAGGCCCATTGTTGGCGAATGAGATTGTCAAGATTATGAAGGATCTCGACGTACCCAACGGACTTTCAGCTATCGGTTTTACCGCGGAAGATATACCTGCTTTGGTAGAGGGGACATTACCTCAACACAGGGTTACGAAACTTTCTCCCCGTCCGGCTGATGCCGAGGATTTGACGGCTTTGTTTCAGGATGCGATGGTGGCGTGGTAAATCCTTTTTCTTGTCATTTCTTATTTGAGTCTTGTTTTCTTTTCCTTAGATGAAAAATCAAGCTGCTGCAAGCTCCTGTCCCTACTCAAGCGCGATGGCCCTGCAGCGCCCATCGGGAGCCGGGGCGGCCTGTGAGGCTGGCTTTGGGCTCTGCAATTTTTGACTCCATCTTTTTCTAAAAAAGATGGAAACACCCTTACAAAGACAATCAAAAAATAAAAAAAGATTAAGTCAAAATATCATGCACCACATGCCCATGCACATCCGTCAAACGAAAATCTCGTCCCTGAAACCGATAAGTCAAGGCTTCATGGTCCATTCCCAGGGTATGAAGGATTGTCGCTTGTAAATCGTGGACATGCACCCGATCCCGAACTCCATAGTATCCAATTTCATCGGTCTCTCCATAAGTGATACCCGGCTTTATCCCACCACCAGCCATCCACATGGTGAAGGCATCGCTATGGTGATCACGACCATTAAAAGGGGCAATTTTTCCTCCGCGATTTTCTCTCATGGGCGTTCGCCCGAATTCCCCTCCCCAAATAACCAGGGTTTCTTCCAAAAGTCCTCTCTGTTTCAGGTCAGTAATCAGGGCTGTCATCGCCTGATCAACTTCTTCGCATCTTTTCAAAAAACCGCCTTCGAGGGCTTCAAACTCATTGCTACCATGAGAATCCCATCCTCGGTGAAAAAGTTGGATGAATCGGACATCTCTTTCAGCTAATCTTCTTGCCAGGAGGCAATTATTGGCGAAGGAAGTCTTGCCAGGTTCGGTTCCATACATCTCATGAGTAGCCGCTGATTCTTTGCTGATATCCATGGCTTCAGGAACAGTCATCTGCATTTTAAAAGCCATTTCGTATTGAGAAATACGAGAAAGAATTTCCGGATCGCCATAGTCTTCATACTGTTGGCGATTGATATCATTGATGGTATTTATTGCCTGCTTTCTCAGATCGCGGGGAACGCCTTCCGGATCAGAAACATACAATACAGGATCACCTTTTGATCTCAATTGCACTCCCTGATAAACGGATGGGATGAAACCTGATCCCCAAACACTTTTACCTGCACTGGGTGCTGATTGACCTGATACGAGAACGACAAATCCTGGTAAGTTTTGATTTTCAGAACCCAATCCATAGGTAACCCATGAACCCATACTTGGTCTCCCCTGACGAGGACTACCCGTATGCATGAATAATTGTGCCGGGGCATGATTAAATTCATCCGTTTCGACGGCCTTTAGAAATGCCACCTCATCTACTACCGATTGAAAATGAGGAAACAGTTCAGATACCCAGGCACCAGATTGTCCATGTTGGCCGAAAGAAACCTGCGGTCCCAACATATTCGGGACACCTTGTATGAATGCAAACCTTTTCCCCTGTAACAAAGAATCCGGACAAGGTTTCCCATCCAATTGATGTAGAAGAGGTTTGTAGTCGAAAAGCTCTAATTGAGAAGGAGCGCCTGCCATATGGAGGAAAATGATCCGTTTTGCTTTTGGTGCAAAATGGGAAGCCTTGGCAAGCAAGGGATTACTCATATCTATGGCTCCTTTGGCCATCGGATGTTCACAAGCCATCATGGATCCAAAGGCTAGTGAACCCAATCCCAGCCCTGCGGTTTTCAGGAACTGTCTTCTTTTGAGTAAAGATTGATGTTTCTCGTGGGCTTCTTTGAAAAGTTTCATTCCTTGGTAATTATTTCGTCCAAATTCAGGATCACATTTGCAACATGGACTAAAGCGGCTTTTTCTGGTTTCGGATCTTCTTCTTTGGGAAGAAATTTTCGAAGCTCTTCTGGATGCTGATCGTAGTAGGTTTCTGATTCCTCATAGAATGCGTTGAGGCTGTTCAGGATTCCCTTATCTGCATATTTCATACTGGCTCTTCTATAACCGAAGGCAAGTTTTTCCTTTGTTTCTACCTCATTCAATTCTATCATTTGTTCGGCCAAAGCAAGGGCTGATTCGAGATATGTAGAATCGTTGAGGGTAACCAGGGCTTGTATGGGGGTATTGGTTCTTATTCTTCGGGATACACAATACTCTTTACTCGGACTATCAAATGCAATCAATGAGGGATAGGGACTGGATCTCCTCCAAAAGGTGTAAAGGCCCCGACGGTAGCGATTTTCTCCTTCACTCGGCACCCATCTTAAGACATTACGAATGACCTGCCAAACACCCTCCGGTTGAGGAGGCATAACACTGGGGCCGAACATTTTCTTGCTCAACAATCCACTCACAGCCAAAGCCTGATCCCGAATTTGTTCTGCAGAAAGCCTAATTCGAGGCCCGCGAGCGAGATATCGATTGGCAGGATCTATTTCCAGTAGTTCAGGACTAACTTTTGAACTTTGCTGATAGCTCGCTGACATCAAAATCTCTTTTAGCAAAGCTTTCACACTCCATTTATGCTCATGCATAAATCTCAAAGCCAAATGATCCAACAATTTTTGATTGGAGGGCTTGGCACCTTGTGAACCGAAATCTTCGAGGGTTTCAACCAGACCTATCCCAAAAATTTGTTCCCAAAATCGGTTGACAATCACCCGGGCAGTAAGGGGATTATTCGCATCTACCAGCCATTGAGCTAGACCTAAACGATTGGCAGGAGCTGCTTCTGGCATTTCATTTAAAATGGAAGGAACAGCAGCTTCGACCGTATCTCCATGCACTAACCAGTTTCCTCTTTCAAAGAGTCTGGTAATTCGTCTTTCTTCTCCTTGTAATTCCTGCATGACAGGTGTATTTCCTGCACGGATGCTTTCCAATTCGGCCAACTTTTCTTCATAATCGCTATCCCCCTCATGTGCATATAACCAGGATTTTAGTTCTGCGATTTCTCGTTCCTGAGCTGCGGATTTTAATTTAATGCGGGGAAAGTCATCGTATCTGTCGTGATCGGCTGTATTGTTGAAAAAAGCATAGGCCTGGTAAAATTCTTTATGTAAAAAAGGATCATAGGGATGCGAATGGCATTGCACACAGGCAATACTTACTCCCTGCCATACCTCGAAGGTTGTATTCACCCGATCTATGACAGCTGTCACGCGAAATTCCTCATCATCGGTCCCCCCTTCATCATTGGCCATGGTATTTCGATGGAAGGCTGTAGCTAATAATTGTTGGGTATCGGGTTTTGGTAAAAGATCCCCAGCTAGCTGTTCGATGGTAAACTGATCGAATGGCATATCCTGATTAAATGCATCTATCACCCAATCTCTAAATCTCCAGATATCTCTGAATTTATCCTTTTGGTAGCCCTGAGAATCTCCATAACGAGCCAGGTCCAACCACATAGTGGCCCATCTTTCCCCAAAATGAGGAGAGGCCAATAACTGATCCAATACTTTTTCAAAGGCATCCGGACTTTCATCAGCTAAAAACTCATCCAGCATTTCTAAATCCGGAGGTATCCCGATCAAATCAAGACTCGCTCTTCTCAACAGAACTTCCTTTTCTGCCTGTTCTGAAGGTTTCAACTCCCTTTCTTCTAATTTCTCCAACACAAAACGATCGATATCATTTTTCACCCAGGAGTCATTTATTTTGGGCGCTTCTAATTGAGGATTCGGAGGAATATAGGCCCAGTGTTCTTCCCATTTTGCTCCCTGTTTGATCCACTTCCTCAAGATGGCAATTTCCTCTTCGCCCAAAGGATCGGCATCCAATGGCATACGAGTCTCTGGATCAGGATGAGTCAATCTCCGCAGCAACTCACTACTATCCGGTTGGCCGGGAACGATAGCTCGAAGTCCGGATTCTGCGGGCTCCAAGGCTTCATGACGAAAAAGCAGGCTAAAATCCCCATTTTTCTTTACCCCTCCATGACAACTGATACAATTGTTGTTGAAAATGGGCCTCACCTCTGCATTGAAATCTACAGGGACTTCTTGCGCAGAGATCATCCAGAAAAGCGCTACAATCAGAAGGAGCCCAAGACTCGCTATGCCCAGATATTTTTTCATAATTCAGAAGCTATAGGATTTTCATTGCATAAGGATCCCAATTATATACTTTCCCTTCTCGCATGCAGTAGTTAGGGATAATGGAAGGAGCAGCTGCACGTAGTCCATAGGTCGCATCCTGAATAATATCATTATTTCCTTTTACGGCAGCCAGGAATCTACCGAAATGGTCCGTTCCGGAATCATAATCTTCAGGTCCTTTGTGCTCCATTTCATAGGTGTTTCGCGTTTCGGTTCCCATCTTGGATTGAGACTTATACTTGCGATATTCTTTTACAAATTCGTCTTGTTGTTCTTTGGAGAAAGTTCTGACAGAATTATAACCTTCTACGATTTGTTGTTCTGTCGATTTTCCTCTTGGATTTCTTTTCACCGTCAAACTTCTCCAGCCAATTTCCATGACACCCTCACTCCCGATAAATCTATATCCAGGTCCTCCCCCACTGGCATCTGCAAAATTGGCTTTCAGAATCAGGGTAAATGAAGGATGTGAAGTGGTAGCCGGATAATCCAATAATGCCATCAGTATATCCGGAGCTTCTCGATTGTCATTCCAGTATCGGACGCCTCCCATCGCAGAGATTTGGGTGGGTCCTTTGCTGTCGAGGATATAGTGGAGTGCTGAAAGTCTGTGCACAAACATATCACCTGAAACACCTGTCCCGTAATCCCAGTATTTCCTCCAGCGGAAGAAACGATCTGCATCAAAGGGTCGATCTGGAGCTGATCCTAAAAACATCTTCCAGTCAATGGTTTTTTCGCTGGCGTCTGTTGGAATAGAATATTGCCAGGCACCAATCCCACTGTTTCGGCTAACTACTGCTTCGACTGCGGTAAGTTGCCCGATTTCTCCTTTGGCAATAAGTTCTCGCGCTTTCTGGTAAAGCGGTTGGCGAAATTGTTTGGAACCGACGATGGTTGGCTGGCCGGTTTCCTTCTCAACCTTTATAATCCTGTGTCCATCTTCGATTTTCTGGATCACCGGTTTTTCAATGTAAACGGCTTTCCCCGCCTTCATAGCGTCTACAGCAATCTGTCCATGCCAGTGATCCGGGGTATTGATAACGACAGCATCTATATCTTTTCTTTCGAGGAGCTCTTTATAATTCTGGGTAGTAGCAATCTCTTTCCCAAAGACCTCTTTTGTCCTTTGCAATCGACCCGTATAACAATCAGCAGCTGCTACAAATTCGGCCTCAGGCATACGGGCCAGTACGCCCATATTTTCAAAGGCGATGATTCCCATCCCAATGGAGGCAATTCTAACTTTGTCATTAGGAGAGATTTTTTTTTCAGCAGCTTTGGATTTTGCCTGGATTTCCTGTTGGGAAGTAGCACCAATCGCAGCGCCAACTCCCAGGGTTTTCAAAAAGCCCCTTCTGTGCATTCGATTCCTGTTCATAGTAGTTTTATATTCGAGCAAATAAAGATACAAAACGGTACCATCAAATTCCCTAAAATGGCATGTATTTTCAAGGAATTTGCAGAAGATTTTCCAAGGATTTTTGGCTGATTATGAACAAATTATACCGAGCTACTACTTCTTTTGACTATAGCCTGTACTTTTGATCCTTTATCCACATGAAAAGAAGAGATTTCCTTCAAAAAACGGCCTGGGCATCTGCAAGCCTTGGCTCCAGTTTGTCATACCCTAATCCCTTGTCTATGAGTATCCGCAAAAGCCCTATTCACATAAAAAAAGTCAATCATAATTTTGAACGGGAAGTCCTTAAAAAGCCATTTGGATTTAAGGGAAGTGCCATGACTGAGGTATGGCAAACGATGGCATTTTTGCAAAACGACAGGGATCAATACAGTATAGGCTTGGGTACTCAAAATGTGCTATGGTCTGATTCGAAGGTTTTTGCTCAGCATTCTGAAAATGGAGGAAATGCGCTTATGTATGCTATGGGAGAAAGAGCCCTCCAAATAGTCAATGGCAATTCTTTCGGAAATCCCATCCAATTGTTGTCTGAACTTCTACCGGAGGTTTGGTCTTATGGCAAAAAGATTACAGCCAATCCGGATTTACGGAAAACCTTTGCATTGAATGCACTGGTGGCCCTGGATAATGCAGCCTGGCTCCTTTATGCAAAACAAAATGGGATCAAAAATTTTGACGAATTGATACCTGAAGATTTCAGAGATGGGCTTTCGGCCAGACACCGCAAAGTCGTGAGTATTCCCGCACTGGGTTATGGCAGCAGTATGAATGAAATTCAAGCCTTGGTAGATCAGGGATTTTTCATCCTTAAAATCAAGATTGGTGCGCCGGGAAGTCAGGAAGAAATGTTGGAAAAAGATAAAGAATTCCTCAAGCATATCCACCAAACTATAGGGCAGAGAGAAACAGCACATAGCAAAGATGGAAAACTCCCTTATTACTTTGATGCGAATGGCCGATATGAAAAGAAAGAAACACTTCTCCGATTTATGGATTATGCAGAGGAGATAGGAGCACTAGCTCAGATTGCCGTGATAGAAGAGCCTTTTGGGGAAAGAAATCAGGAAGATGTAAGTGAATTGGCAGAAAGAGGGCCCCGAATAGCTGCAGATGAAAGTGCCCATACAGATGCGGATGCATTAAGTAGAATCCAACAAGGCTATAATTCCATCGCAGTAAAAGCGGTAGCAAAAACCCTGAGTATGACCCTCAAAATAGCGAAAGTAGCCTATGAACATAAGGTTCCCTGTTTTTGTGCGGACCTTACAGTAAATCCTATTTTGATTGAATGGAATAAAGCGGTTGCTGCTCGCTTACCTGCTTTTCCGGAAATGCCTGGCCTGGGTCTTCAGGAATGCAATGGCTGGCAAAACTATAAGAACTGGGAGAAAATGAGAGAAAAACTGCCTGATAAAGAAGCGAATTGGATTCAGGCGAAGGAAGGCGTTTTTCATACAAATCAGGAGTATTATTCCCAAAGCGGAGGAATTTTCCAAGCTTCCCCTTATTATGAACAGCTTTTAAAGAAGTGATGACCAACCGCAAAAGCAGTCGGCCATCACTCAGCAATTATTGAATATATATAGAGATTTCAGGTCTTAGTTGTATCCCGGATTTTGTGGATAACCGCCTTGTGTACGGTCAATCTGATCCTGTGGGATAGGTCTCAAGGTATGGAAATCCTGGATATTAGGTCCTCCTACCGGATTGTGAAGGCGAACTCTTTCTACGAGTTTTCCTGTCCGGGTTAAGTCCATCCAGCGATGACCTTCTCCGACCAATTCACGAGCTCTTTCATCCAGAATAAAATCGATATCAATATCACCAGCTGTAATTACCATAGCAGCTTCCTGCCCATCATAGGCTCCTCTTTCACGAATGACATTGATGTCATCGGCAGCCCCCTGGTCATCTCCTTGCAGATGTCGAGCTTCCGCTCTCAGAAGATAGGCATCTCCTAAACGCATGAAAACATAATCTCTTTGACCCTGGGTTTTTTGACGATCCGGACGAGTATCATCGATCCACTTATTCATAGAAGGGAATACACGTAAGTGAGTTACACAACTAAAGCAATAGTCATTTCTTTGCGTATAAACCACATAACGAGTATCAGCAATTCTTTCATCTGTCCACTCATCTTCTCTCTGTGGATGAATCATACGAAGAGCCGTATCTCCCAATGCATATTTGGGTTCTCCTTCAATCCCACGCCCAGCAGCTGCATCTGCAGCAGTCCAGGTAGGTATTGTTCCAGGATTATTTGAAATCCAGGCATGCTTATAGGATTTGTCATAACGAGCATCAACGCTTACATCCCAGAGGTTCAAGAGAAAGTCCGTTGGGCGGAAACGTTTCCATGGGCGACCGTTGTTGATATCACGGGTCATGCCAGGACGTACATCATATTCAAAGAGGAAGTAGAGGTGTCCACGGTGTCCTTCCGGATCAAGTCCTTCATCCACCTGAGATTTGCTGTTTTGGATCGACCAAACGATTTCCGAGTTCTCCTCATTACCAATTTCCCATAGATCAGCAAAATCATCCAAAAGGGCATAGCCGTAATTGTTGATCACATTGTTCAATAGGCCTTCAGCAGTAGCTGCATCTGCAGTAGAATTGGTGCGATGCGCTCTTCTCAGCATGACTTTAGCTTTGAGAAATTCTGCAGCAGGCTTAATAGCACGGCCAAAATCACTATCTGAATCGGGTAAGTTAGCAATAGCGAAATCAAGGTCAGGAATAATTGCCTGGTTATATACTTCCTCAATATCTGTTCTATTGGCTTCAATTTCTACCCCTTCCGTTTCTTCCAATGTCAAATGAACATCTCCATAATGAGAGGTCAACATATAGTAAAACATGGCGCGAAGAAAACGAACCTCAGCAATGCGTTGGGTTTTGAGGCCTGCGTCTATATCCAGGCCTTCAGAACGATTTATCACCGCATTGGCCTGATTGATTCCTCTATAGAATTCATTCCAGGTAAGCCTGACAAAACCTTGTTGAGGATTCAATCCCCCGTCATATCGATTCAATACTTTATGGCCACCATCAGCACCTTCGGTATAGGTATCGGTACCAAAAACAGACATGGTAAATCCACGCTCCGGTCCAAAGAACCTTTTATTCCACCAATAGGTGGCTTTTACCGCATCTTCAAATCCAGCTGCTGTGGTATAGTAAGAAGAAGCAGAAACGTCAGACACCAATTCTTCAGTCAGGAAGTCCTGACAAGACTGGCTTCCCATAGCCAGCACAAAAAACAGGATGATATATAATTTATTTTTCATTTCAGTAAGAATTAAAAGTCAATTTTAAGACCGGCCAGGATCAAGCGAGAACTCGGAGTTGTACCTGAGCCCAAAGAAGGATTGCTACTAGTAGTTGGGTTATCAACTTCTGGATCGAAGGTATCGAAGTTGGTAATGAACCATAGGTTCTGACCTGATACATAGATTCTCAATCCACTCATCGCAAGTTTTTCTGTTACAGCTGATGGGAAGGTGTATCCCAGTGTAACATTTCTCAGTTTCACGTATGAACCATCGAAATATCCCATAGTGGTATTATTTCTAGGTCTTTCCTGGTTCTGATTAGGTCTTGGATAGGTACCACTTTGGTTGTCAACGGTCCAATAATCAACATTCAAGTTGTTATAACGGGCAAAGAGAGAGTTATTACCCACATGGAAATTTGAATAGATTGTTTGACCTTGACGATAGAAGAAGAATGCACTTAGATCAAAGCCTTTGTAGCTAAAGTTGGTAGTCACACCTCCTAAAAAGTCAGGTACATCTGTACCTATGATCGTACGGTCATTTGCAGTAATAATTCCATCTCCATCAATGTCTTCCAGTTTAATTTCTCCGGGAAGTTTTTGCTCGGCAGAAGCAGCTAAATCAGCTTCAGCGGTACCATAGATTCCTATATTATTATAGTCGAACCATACTCTGATAGGTTCACCAATAAACCATCTGTTACCGATATCATCCGTTGGGTTTCCATCTGCATCTGTAAGGGCCAATTCCGTAATTTCTTCTCTATAACCAGAAATATTCCAGTCAATCGACCAGCTGAAGTCGCGAGATTCAATAATATTCGCACTCAAAGCAAATTCTAATCCTGTAGAACGGGTAGAACCGATATTCTGGAGAATGCTATTATATCCAGAAGTTGGTGGCAGGTTACGTGCAAGGAGGATGTCCTCTGTATTGGTTCTGTACCAATCCAAAGATCCTCTAAATCTACCATTCATGAAGTCATAGTCAAGCCCTACATCTATGGTTTTAGAAACCTCCCAGTCCAGGTCAGCATTCGGAATTTCATTAAGTCCAAATCCAAAAGCATTTGATCCTCCGAAGGAATAAACGGTACGTGCCAAACGTCCTGCAGTCTGATAAGGAGATACGGAAGTATTACCTACCTCTCCATAAGAAGCTCTCAGTTTGAGTGAGCTCAATGCATCAACTCCACTAAAGAGATCATCTCCGATTTGCCATCCTACAGAAAGGCCGGGGAAGTAACGCCATTTGTCTCCTGAAAGCCTGGAAGAACCATCAGCCCTCAAAGTAGCTTGGATATTGTATTTACCCGCAATGTCATAATTTACACGGCCCATAAAAGAAGCCAGAGACCATTCGGTAAGATCAGATGCTATATTTCCTTTCACAGCACCAGTTCCCAGATTGTAGAACAACTGAGACTCATAAGGTAGGTTAGCTACTGAAGAATAATGATCTTCTGCCCGGAAGGTCTGGATACTTTGCAGGAAAGTAACACCAAGGATACTATTGCCTATATCTTTTTTATAGTTGACAAGGTTTTCCAAAGTAAACCCTACGTCCATATTATTTTCAATCTCAGCATCAGCAGGACCCCCTCTGTTATCATTGGTCAAGCTTCCTCTAAATTCTCCTCTCTGACGGAAGCGGATGTCCGGCCCAAAAGTAGAAGTAAAGGTAAATCCTTCAAATGGTGATACTTGCAAGTAAACGGGAGAAAAGATACGAGTGGCTTTTCTTTCATCTACATAAGCATTAGGAAGAATTTCATTCAATGGATTTGTACGAATACCATCATTTGTAGGCAGGAAACGAGGAGTTACACCATCTTCCTGATAAACGATTGCTAAAGGTACATTACCCAGAGCTTCTCCCATTACTGCGCTTGAACCCCAGTTTTGAGTAGAGCTAGAAACGGTAAAAGAAACACCTGCTTTGAAAATATCATTGATTTTATGATCCAGATTCAAACGACCAGTTACCCGTTCGTAATCCATTCCATCAATAATTCCATCTTCATTAAAATAACCTACGGATAGATTGAATTGGGTAGTTGCAGATCCACCACGTACTCCAATCTGATGGTTTGTTTGCCATCCATCTTCTAATACCAGGTCTTGCCAATCTACATCAACTCCATTTGCACGAGCCTCCTCATGAATTACATCAAAGACTTCATTATCCGGAGGAATTTGACCATCAAATCCATTTCTGAATGCTTCTCTTCTCATGGCTGACCATTGATCCGCATTCATCATATCAATATTGGTAATGGCTTCTGTCATGCCCACATAGCCATCATATGAGACAGTGGTTTTTCCTACATAGCCTCTTTTTGTCGTAATGATTACTACCCCATTTGCCCCTCTGGACCCATAAATCGCAGTTGCCGCGGCATCCTTCAATACCTCCATTGATTCTATGTCTTGAGGATTGATATCTACTATGGCAAAAGTACCACTGGTTTGAGGAATACCATCTATCACAAATAATGGGTCGTTAGAAGCTGAAATAGACCTACGTCCCCTTATCCTGATGGTTGGTGCCTGTCCGGGACGTCCTCCAGCACTCTGAATATCCACACCGGCTACTTGCCCTTGCATGGATTGAACACTGGATGCTACAGGGATTTTTCCAATCTTTTCCCCATCTATGGTAGAAATAGCTCCTGTTACATCCCTTTTCTTTTGGGTTCCGTAACCTACTACCACAACTTCGTCAAGTTGGGTAACATCTTCCTTCATAGAGATGGAGAAATTGTTGGTGCTACCTACTGTAATCTGTTGTTGGGCGTAGCCTACATAAGAGATCAACAATACAGCATCATTGCCAGGTACTTCCAGGCTAAAATTTCCGTCAGCATTAGTTAAGGTTCCAACGGTAGTTCCCTGTACTGCTACTGATGCCCCTTGTAATCCGTTTCCAGCTTCATCACTTACAGTTCCTGTGACTGTTCTGGATTGCGCATGGACCGTATATCCGGTACACATGAAAAATGCCAAGGTGCAAAGCATCATAAGGCTTTTCCATATGGATCTTGGCTTAAATAAGTACTTCATAGTAGTTAATAATTAGATATTGAGAATTATATCTGAGTCCTTTATAATTGGACGCAAAATTTCCAAAGCATAAGCCATGTGCATTCGTCAGCCAAACATAGGCGTGACGAAGCATCATTTAGTTTTGGAGTTCCCGGAATTATGCTGCCTGGAAGTCTATGTCTGTCCGAAACGACAGACGTGACCTAGTAGAGGCAGTCCGAGAAAATAGGTAAGGAAATCCAGTGGAGTGTAGTAGTACTTTCCATAGCTTGATTTCTTTTGAGTAGTTTTTGTTTGGCTGCGTGTAAGCGTGTAAAATTCAAAAGCAAGTGAAATGTGCGTTGTGTTCTCTTGCATTGAAGTATGAATCCAAAATTTCATACCCCAGGATCATTTTCCAGACTTTTCATGTGCTTCTTATCCGTAGAAGTCTATCCCGCTAAAAATCAGTCCGGTATCAAAAATAATTGATGTTTTGACCCTCCATATATCCGGGAGTAAAAACATCCAAAAGCTCTTCGTTAACGTTAACGATTAATAAGATAAAGATTATTTTTATTTAATTTACTTTTTTTTAGAAATTTTAATTTCCCGATTTGAAAAATAAAAATAGCCCCGGAATCAAAGAGATCGCCAAACTTGCTGGTGTATCTATAGGGACTATTGATCGGGTTCTTCATAACAGACCGGGGGTATCAGAAAAAACAAAACAGAAGGTTCTTAAAATCATTCAAAAGACGGGTTATAAGAAAAATATTTTGGCCAGCAGGCTTAAATTGGCAGCTACCCGTAAGATCCAAATCGCTTGCCTGATTCCTGAGATAAAAGATGAGTTTAGCTACTGGAAACTTCCCCAGTATGGCATAAATAAAGCCGTTGAGGAGCTAAAGGAGCAGGGAATCTCCGTCAGTTATTATTATTTCAATTCCTTTGACCCCAGCAGTTTTGAGGAGCAGTCCAATGAAATCTTGAAGAGGGAATATGATGCCATTATCAGTGTCCCATTTTTCAAAAGTGAAAGTGATCTCTTTTTACAAAAACTGGAAGAATTCGAGATAGCTGTGGTTTTTTTGGATAGTAGGCAGGAGTTAAATTTCAAGGCCAATTATATAAACCAGGATTCTTTTAAAGCGGGCCAAGTCGCAGGCAGATTGTTAGAAGGTTTGTTAAAGGGAAAGGGACTTTATTTCGTCATCAATATATTGAATGAAAGAGGAATCCAGGTAAACAATCTGCAAAGGGAGCAGGGATTTCGAGCTTATTTCGAAAAAAAATCCAGGCATAGTCAGGATGAAATTTACACCATCAATCTCCCCTTTGATGATCATGTCGACCTGCAAGAAGTAATTCCTAAACTTATTGAACGTCAAGAACCTAAAGGCATTTTTGTCACGAATGCCCGTTCATTCAGGTTGTTGGACTTACTGGCAAATTATGATGATCCTGAACTCTATTTGGTAGGCTTTGACTTAAACGAACAAAATCTGGCTTACCTGAATGCGGGGAAAATTCAATTCCTGATAAATCAAAAACCAGAATATCAGGGCTACGCAGCAGTCAAGGGCTTATATAAATTTCTTACTTCTCAAGATCAAACCGAACTTAATATTGATATTCCGATAGATATCATTGTAAGGGAAAATGCGGAATTCTACATGAATGGCCATTTGGCTCCCTGAGTAGATTGAATGCTTAATTATATGCGGTTTTTTCTATTAGATTTAGCCAATTCCATACCGTAAATTAACAGCTTACTAAGCAAGAAAGTCTAACTATATGAAGATCAATTCTACTATCCAGGCGAAGGACCTCCAATCTGAAATAGAGAAATGTTGGGATATCTCCGGAGAAAAAATTCGCAGAATCGAAAAAGAGTATGACACCGATAAAGGTGCTCCTGTATTTACAATGGCAGGAAAATACAGTACCAGAGGCTGGACTGAGTGGACACAGGGCTTTCAATATGGTTCTGCCGTCTTACAATTTGATGCGCAGGGCGATCAATCTTTTTTAGCATATGGGAGGAATGCCACTGTAGAGAAAATGGCTCCCCATGTTGGCCACTTTGGAGTACATGATCACGGCTTCAATAATGTCAGCACTTATGGAAATCTCCTTCGCTTGATGAAAGAAGGAAAAATACCCCAAAATGACTGGGAGCAACATTTTTATGAATTAGCTCTAAAGATTTCCGGATCTGTCCAGGCAAAAAGATGGACCAAAACCGGCGAGAATAAAGGATTTATCTATTCCTTTAACGGCCCCCATAGCCTATTTGTAGATACCATCAGATCTGTTCGGGCCTTGGTAGTCAGTCACTCTTTGGGATTTGCCATATCAGATGAACATGATACTCGAATAAATCTTTTGGGTCGTGCCATCCAGCATGCCATAGCTACAGCCGAATATTCGATTTATTACGGAGAAGGCAGAGATTCTTATGACGTTTGGGGAAGGGCAGCTCATGAAAGTGTTTTCAATACTAATGATGGGAACTTCCGTTGCCCCAATTCCCAACAAGGTTATACAGGTTTCAGTACCTGGACCCGGGGACTTGCCTGGGCCATGGCAGGATTTCCAGAGCAACTGGAATACCTACAAAGCCGAACGGATGAAGAGCTAGAAGCATTTGGAGGCAGAAAGAGTGTTGAGGCTATCTATCTGAAAGCAGCAAAAGCTAGCTGCGATTTCTTCATCGACAATACTCCAACTGATGGAATTCCATATTGGGATACAGGCGCTCCAAATTTGCATAAAATGGGAGATTATTTAAATCGTCCCAGCGATCCTTATAATGAACACGAACCCATTGATAGCTCTGCTGCAGCTATAGGAGCTCAGGGCCTTTTGAGGCTGGGGAAATTTTTACAAAACTCAGATCCTGAAGCTGCAAAGAAATATTGGCAAGCAGGTTTGACGGTGAGTAAAAGTCTGTTTTCAGAGCCTTATTTGAGCATGGACCCGGAACATCATGGCTTGCTCCTTCACAGTATTTATCACCATCCGAATGGGTGGGATTATATTCCTACCGGCCATAAGATTCCACATGGAGAGTCTTGCATGTGGGGAGATTATCATTTGCGCGAATTAGCCCTCTACCTTCAAAGGATCATCAAGGATGAACCTTATTATACTTTTTTCCGCTGTATCCAAGAATAATCCTTCATGCAAAGTCCTGATCTTCAAAAACTCTGTGTTCATACTATTACAACCAAAAGCTGGTCTTTGGAAGAAGCCCTTGATCAATATCTTTCTCATGGCGTAAAAGGAATCAGTGTTTGGCAAAATGCCATAGAAAAAATGGGAGCTCAGAAAGCAGGAGCTCTATTGAGCAGTTATGACATTGAAGTTGTTTCTTATGTAAGGGGTGGTTTTTTTCCATCCAGCAGCAAAGAAAAAAGAGAAGCAGCCCTTTCCCATAATAAACAAATGATAGAGGAAGCTGCAGAAATTGGAGCTCCCTTGCTGGTCCTGGTCTGTGGGGCAGAACCTCAGCAAAGTCTGGAAGAATCCCGCGCACAAATTGAATCCGGGATTGAAAATCTCCTGCCTTTCGCCCAGGAACATAAGGTTAAACTCGGGATAGAACCTCTCCATCCCATGTATGCCGATACCCGATCAGCAATCAACACTTTAAAACAGGGAAATGATATAGCAGAAAGGCTGGATAATGAATATGTGGGCGTGGTCGCAGATGTCTATCATCTCTGGTGGGAGGAAAATCTGAAAGCGGAAATATTGAGAGCAGGTAGAATGGGCAATTTATTTGCCTACCACATTTGCGACTGGAAATATCCACCAGAAGATATGCTGAATGATCGTGGGCTGATGGGAGATGGCTGTATTCCTCTACAAAAAATCAGAAGCTGGGTAGAGGAAGCAGGCTTTAGAGGCTTCCATGAAGTGGAAGTGTTCAGCCATAAATACTGGGCTATGGATCAAACAGAATATCTCAAAAAAATCATACACACGTATAAAAACAACTCCTGAATATTAGCTAAGTAATATGAAAGTACACGAACTAGGGATCATCATGAACGGGGTTACGGGCCGCATGGGAACCAATCAACATTTGCTCAGGTCTATTGTTGCGATCCGTGAGCAAGGGGGCGTAAAGCTGAATGCCAATGAATGCATCATGCCTTATGCCATTCTGGTGGGCAGAAATGAGAACAAGCTGAAACATCTGTGCGAACTCTCAGGTATGGATTCATGGAGTACAGACCTGGATGCCGTTTTGAAAGAAGATGCTTACCAGATCTATTTTGATGCCCAGATCACCGGGAGAAGATTTGCTGCGGTGAAAAAGGCCATTGAAGCCGGGAAACATATCTATTGCGAGAAACCTTCAGGGGCGAGCCTGGAAGAAGGTCTGGAGTTGTATCGACTGGCGGAGGCGAAAGGAGTAAAGCATGGAGTTGTTCAGGATAAGTTATGGTTGCCCGGTTTATTGAAAATCCAAAGGCTTATTCAGAATGGTTTCTTTGGAAGAATCATGTCTATTAGAGGAGAATTTGGCTACTGGGTATTTGAAGGGGATAGCATTCCGGCTAATCGACCTTCCTGGAATTATCGCAAAGAAGATGATGGAGGAATCATCGTCGATATGCTCTGCCATTGGAGATATGTTCTGGATAACATCTTTGGCAAGGTAAAATCGGTTTCCTGTATGGGAGCTACTCATATTCATGAGCGTATTGATGAATCCGGAAATACCTACAAAGCCACTGCTGATGATGCAGCCTATGCAACTTTCGAACTGGAAGGAGGCATTATCGCTCATTTCAATTCTTCCTGGACGGTGCGGGTAAGGAGAGATGATTTATTGACCCTACAGGTTGATGGGACCAAAGGATCAGCCGTAGCAGGTCTTCGCGATTGCTACATCCAGCACTATGGAAATACTCCAAAACCTGTTTGGAATCCGGATGTACCCCAGCCCATAAATTTTTATGAAGACTGGAGCAAAATACCTCAGCAGGAAGCCTATGATAATGCCTTCAAAGTTCAATGGGAACTCTTCCTGAAATATGTGCATCAGGGAGGCCATTTTCCCAATGATTTATTAGAAGGAGCAAAAGGCATTCAGTTGGCTGAAAAAGGCATTGAAAGTTGGGAAAAAAGAGCCTGGGTAGATCTCGAAGATTTAAACGCATGAAAAAGGTAGCACTCATAACCGGAGGAAGCAGAGGAATTGGTCTGGGCATAGCAATGTCTTTGGCTGAAGCAGGCTGGCATCTTGCAATCAATGGAATGCGCGAGGAAGCTTCCGTAACAGAGACCCTTGAAAAATTGAGAGCTCAGGAGGTAGAGGTGATCTATTGTCAGGGAAATATAGGCGAAAAGGAAGGGCGCATTCAAATCCTCAAGACATGCCTCGATCATTATGGCCAGCTCGATGCCCTAATCAACAATGCCGGGGTTGCTCCCAGAGAGAGAAAAGATTTGCTTGACATGAGCGAGGAGAGTTTTGATCGCGTGATTAGCATCAACCTTAAGGGCTCTTTCTTTTTGTCCCAACTGGCAGCAAAGGAAATGATCAAAGCGGGCAAAGAAGCCCCTCGATATATCATCAATATGTCTTCTGTTTCTGCTACCCTGGTTTCTGTAAATCGAGGACAATATTGTATCTCAAAAGCCGGGATGGCTATGATGACTCAGCTTTATGCTGCTCGATTGGCGAGCGAAAACATTCAGGTCTATGAGCTTCGACCGGGCGTTATAAAGACTGATATGACTGCTGCGGTCAAAGAAAAATACGACAAACTACTCATCGAAGAAGGGCTTGCGGTTCAGGGAAGATGGGGCTATCCCGAGGATGTAGGAAAAGCAGTGGCTTCTCTACTTGAAGGTAACTTCCCCTACTCTACCGGCCAGGTCATCATGGTGGATGGAGGATTGGCGATGGGGAGGCTTTGAGGAATTAAAGGGGCTTGTCGCTCGGAAGTGTTATAGTTCTGCTGTAATTTAAAGATAGAGAGCTACAACACAACAACACTAAAACACATTTGAACAGAAATACTACTACTCATGAATAAAACACTTGGCTGGAGGCTGTGCTGCGCTGCTGCGCTCATTGTAGCCCTACTGACTTTTACTCCCCTAATCACCCCAAAGGGAATTTGGGAACCGAGCTGGATGGGTATGCCTTATACCTTATGGACCGGCATTCTACAATCTCTCGTATTGGTCGGATTGACCTGGTTGGGTACCCATTTGCATCCCAGCAATAAAAATTAAGCCTCAAAACTTGAACTCATGCTACTAACACTAGGCATCATTGGTGCCATTTATATCGGAATTCTAGCCTTCCTTGCCATCAGGAGTCGCAGCCAGGAAAAAAGCTCCAAGCAATACTTGATGGGAGGTTCAAGCATAGGAGCTGTTTTAGGATTCTTCACCTTCGCAGCCACCTTATTCAGCACCTTTACCTTATTGGGTATGCCGGATTTTTTCAGGCAACACGGAGTGGGGGCCTGGATATTTCTCATGATCTCGGATGCAGTCATGGTATTTGGGATCATTTGGTTGGGATATGAACTGAGAAAGCGAGCCAGAGAAAAGGAGTACCTCGGCATGGCCGGCTTTCTCAAGGAGGCCTATCAATCCAAATGGGCGGGAATAGTCGCATTTGGAGGAGCTTTCATTTTCCTTGTACCCTATGTGGCTATACAGATCAGGGGAGTAGCAACTTTCTTTCATGCTGCTTTTCCCGAAGCCTTGCCAATGTGGGCTTGGGCGGTGATCATGGTAGTTATCATGATCATATACAGTGAGGTTGGAGGATTAAAGGCTATCATGTATAGTGATGTCTTGCAGGGAATCCTTCTCCTGATCGCTATTTGGATCGTTGGCTATAATTGTCTGGAACATTTCGGAGGTATGAGTAAGATGTTTGAACAGGTAGCCGAGAAAAATGAAGCTCTGCTTTCAACTCCTGGCCCCAAAGGTCTATTTGATTTTCAGTTTCTGCTGGGATCGATGTTTGCCATCGCATTATTGCCCTATACCCAACCCCAAATCTCTACCCGGGTAGTAATCATGAAGGATGTAAAATCCCTGCATCGTATGGCAGTAGGTATAGGCTTTTTTGCCATTTTGGTCATCCTTCCTACAGCCTTTATGGGGATGTATGGAGCCATGCTTTATCCCGATGCATCAACCCCCGAATACCTCAATCTGATGTTTATCAAGGACCAGGCAAATATTATTGGGGCGATAGTGATGGTAGGTTTGTTAGCAGCAGCAATTTCAACCTCTGATTCCCAAATCTTTGCCTTAGGAGCAGAAATGAGGTCGATTCTCAATGGGAAGGATGAGGATATGGTTAAGATTGCCCGCTTGTCAATTATGGCTTTTGCGATCATCGCCTTGATTTTTGCCTTGCTGACAAGTGATGAATTAGTAGCACTGGCCAGAACAAGTTTTGCGGGAACTTCTTTACTCGCTCCCATGATATTTGCCGGCATCTTCCACAAAAAAGCTTCTTCTCTAAAAATCCTGCCTATAATCACCATGATAGGCATCCTTTTATTCGTGGCTTCTCAATTCAAAATTGTCCCTTCAAATTTACTCGGAATAAGGATGGATTTATTCATTCTCCTTATATTGAGTGTACTCACATTGATTTTAAGCAGAGTAAACAAAAGCTAATTCTCTACCAAAATGAAAAACTACTATTTAAATCTATTTCTGATTCTACTCTTTGCAGTTGCATTTTCCTCCTGCAAAAGCACAAAAGCTACTGCCTCAAAGGCCAAAAAATATACTCCCGCAGGTACCTGGGAGTACATGATTACAGGTATACCTGATGGAGATCAGAGTGGTACTATGACCATTATGGAGACGACTGATGGAATGAGTGGATCCATTGCAAGTGATGCAGGGGAAACTGACCTGGAAGACCTCGTTATTGAAGACAATGTCCTTACTGCTACTTTCTCTGTTCAGGGATATGATATTGAAATGAAAGGAACCTTTGAAGGGGACACCTACAAAGGCAATATTTCTGTAGCAGGTTACGAATTTCCCGTAACTGCCACTCGGAAAATGTAAATGCGAAAGTATACGATAAAACGGAGGCCCCTTCCTGGGTCTCTGTTTTTTTATGCTCGAAAATCTTTAGTAAATGTCTGGAATTGTACCCATTTACTGAGCTACCTTCGTCATAAGGATAAATAAGGAATCAACATAACTGATTATGGCATATAGCGAACACTTAGCAGACAGAGTCAGACAAGGTCTGAGTAGTCAAATAGAAGTAGAAGAAAAAAAAATGATGGGCGGTCTCATATTTATGGTTAATGGAAAGATGTGTGTAGGCGTAGATATTGATAAGAAAACCCAAAAAGATCGACTTATGGCCCGAATAGGCAAAGAAGCATATGCAGCTGCCTTAGAGGAAAAGGGTGTGCGGGAAATGGATTTCACGGGCACAGTCATGCGTGGCTTTGTTTTTATTGATCCTGAAGGCTATGATTTAGATGAAGATATGGATTTCTGGATTTCAAAAGCCCTTGAGTTCAATGCTCAGGTAAAGAAAAAATGAGGCAAAAACTTTTTATCCTCCTTGCTTGGGGATTTCTATTTGAGGGCATTCCCGTTCATGCTCAAATCAAGTATGAACGAGAATATAAATTGAACCTATCGGAAGTGCCTCCGATGGCCAGAAGTTTTGTGGATTCCTGCAAATTTTCCTCCAAAATAAAATGGTATAAAGAAGAAAGTGAAGCAGGTAATTCTGTAGAAGCAAAGGTTCGTGAAGCGGGAATACTTTTTAGTATTGAGTTCGGGACAGGGGGAGAAATTCAGGATGTTGAAGTGGACATAAAACTCCAGAAAATAGATCCGAATACTCGAAAAGCGTTCGAAGAAGAGTTAGAAAAGATTTTCAAGAAGTACCGCATTCAACGAATTCAGGTCCAATGGACAGGCAGCAGAAAGAGTTTGCTATATCTTATCCGCAATGAGAATATTGTTTTAAGAAAAACCCGAAAATATGAATTGATCGTCAAGGGAAAAAAAGAAAAGAGCCATGCGCTTTATGAGATTCTATTTGATGAACAACTAAAAATAGAGCGTATCGCGAAGATCAAAACCCGGAATACAGATAATATGGATTTTTGATGATGAAAAGATACGTTTGTGTATGGCTCATATTCCTGTTGGCCTACCCCGCTCATTCACAAAATATGTATCAGCTAGGTCTTTTGCCTAAATTCAATCTCAATAAAGGCCTTTCCCAAGGGTTTAACCTAAACCTCAAACTGGAATCCCGTCAAATTCTCCGATCGGGAATTTTTGGCGAAGAGAATGACTGGCAATACGCCTATAGCCTAACAGACTTTGCTGCCCTTTTGTCAAATAAATCAGGCATCAGGAATTCCTTTGCAGGCGGCATGCAAATCAGGAGGAGAAATGACGAGTGGTTTTATCGCATCATCCAGCAATTTTCAGTTGTTCAAAAGTATCCTGTGTTCAGACTCGGTCATAGATTTGGTTTTGATCAGACCTTTGTAGAGGGAGCTAGCCCTGCTTTTAGATTCAGGTACCGGATCAATGCAGAATTCCCCATTAGGGGACAACAAGTAGATCGTGGAGAGCTTTACCTAAAAATTGGAAATGAATACCTGTCCAAATTGCAGGCTGCTGTAGGAAGCATGGAAATACGACTCTTGCCCGTACTTGGTATTAATTTCACCGATACTAATAAACTTGAAATAGGAATCGATTATCGACTTGACAGATTTTCTACTCCCGGTTTTCGTCAAAGCTATTGGATGGTCGCGGCCTGGTATATCAAACTTTGAACGTCCGTTTTTCAAACACATGAAAAAATATTTACCATCTTCCTTCATAAAGCTTAAGTCAGGAATACCAGAATCCAAAGCCCACCCACTTGAAAAGATTCCTTTTTGCAATTTTCTCTATTTTCCCCATATTTACTTTTAGAAACACGACATGAAAACCAGCCCACCTTATACTTGATTCCCTAATAAAGAATTTTTTAATCAGGTCCCCTCTGGGATCTTTCATTTACTATCAAAATCTATTACCATGAAATCATTTATTTTCTCACTCATCCTTTTATTTAGCTCTTCTTTGTATGCACAGTGCGTTGACTGCAATTCCCTGGAAGAAGCCTTAAAAGAACCTGCCAAAGTAAAAACACTTAAGATCAATGCTTATATGCATGAGTCGCTTGAGGAAGTTCCGCCTAGTATTGGAGAATTGGTAAATCTGGAAATCCTATACCTGACGGATCATGAGTTTACCACTATCCCTTCTGAAATAGGTCAGCTCAAAAACTTAAAAGAAATCAGTTTCTCCGGAAGCCCGATTACTGCTGTTCCCGAAGAGATTTTTGGCTTGACTAAGCTAAAAGAAGTGCTTTTGATGAATACGGCTATGGATGATGCGTACAAAAAAGAATTAAAGGCACTTTTTAAAGAGAAACTTCCCAAGACCATGACTATGATCCGATAGCTCATTTACGCATTAAGCACACAAAACAATAGCAATGAAACAACTCCAGAAATTACTACTCTTTGGCGGTATACTCCTAAGCTGCTTTAGTATAAAAGCACAGGAGATCAACGAATTCCAGGAACCAACCGATGGGCATATTCAAATCAAAGGAACTCCTGTCTATTTGATCCCGCCTCAAAACTTTGAAGTGAGTTCAAGTATGAAAGGCTTCAGCAATCCTGGCGATCCGACTTCCATGATCATGCTGATGGAAATCCCGGGACCAATAGAGAAAATCTCCTCTGAACTCAGCCCTGAGAAATTTGAATCACAAGGGATGAAAGTGCTCTCTATTCATAAGATAAAGGTCCAGGAAGATGAGGGTTTAGAACTGGAAATTGAGCAGGAAGCAAATGGATATACCTTTGCCAAATACACCCTGGTATATGGAGATGAAAACACCAGCATCATGATCAATGGAGTCTATTTGAAAGATTCCGTGAAGCTGGGTAATAGCATCAGAGAAAGCGTCCGTAGTATTTTCGTCAATAAAGAGATGAAAATTGATCCCATCGCCGCTCTCTCTTTTAATATTGATCCGGAAGTTGGAGGCTTACAGGTCTTTAGGGTAATGGGAAATGCCGTCATTCTCAATAGAGATGGCAAAGCTCCGACAGAAAGTGAAGACAAATTGAGTCTGATCATTGATAAATCCTTTCAGAATACGGAAATCCCGGATCCCAAACTTTTCTGCTTGAAACGACTAAAAAACTATCCGGATGATTATCAATTGGATTTGGATTATGGAATCCAGGAAGTTGAGTTGGATGGGATTAGGGGTTATGGGCTTAAAGCAGATAATCGGGATGATGAGACTGAGAAGGCTTATCAGCTTCTTTTATTTGATGAAGAGGTAGGCTATTTTCTCATATTTGCTACCTATTTAGCTTCTGAAGAAAAAGCCTGGGAAGATGCCCAGAAAGTTATCCAGACATTCAAAAGAAAGTAATAAGCTCCTATAATATTCCCTATGAAAGAATACAAACTTGAGTCGCTCATCTACTATTCCAAATTAACCAAGGACCGCGAACATATCATCAAGTCTTCTGGCAAAGATATTCAAGCCAAACTAGATGAATACGCTTCAAGAGGTTGGCGGCTAGTTTCTACAGATGCTACCGACTTTGGCGCAGCAGTCTATTTCTACCTGTACTTTGAACGGGATATACCAGAAAGAAACAATTAGTACAAACAAAATAGAAAAGGCTTTACAATTCGATGTGAAGCCTTTTTCTTATATTGATATGGCTAAGTCTTAGGCCCCGTTTAAGTACTACGAAATAGGCATTCCGATCTCGAAGAGATTGCATCTGTTCCCTCGGAATGGAGCAAGAGCTGTGTAAAACAAGCGCTCATTACAAATGAAGTGAAGTATTTCCCTTGATTTCTTATAGTTTTTTGTGTGGAGAATACTAATGCATTTTCCCCTTTACCATCCACAAATACACGCTGATGAACCGAAGAAAATTTAGCAAAAATGCATTCATGGCCTCTCTGGCTACCGCTGCCGGACAATGGCCATGGTCTGAAGGCAAAAGTCATATTCTGACCCTGAGTTTCGATGATGGGTTTCGGGATTCTTTTCACAAGATCGCTGATATTTATGAGGGCTATGGATTGCAGGCATGTCTAAATGTAATTGCTTCCGGGCATCTTCGTAGGTTTAAGCAAGTAGATGATTGGATATTACCTGATCTGATGGGTGATTTTGAGGACTGGAATAAGCTGATTAAAAGAGGTCATGAAGTCATGCCCCATAGCTGGAAGCACTTAAACCTCGCTCGCCAACCCCTGAGCAAATCCAAACGCCTGATCGCTAAGTGTCTGGATTATTTTGAAGAATATCTCGAAGGTTATGATCCCGCTTATGCGGTATTCAATTTCCCGTTCAATTCCTCTACTCCAGAACTGGAAAAATTTACGCTTAGTCGGGTGAAAGGTATCCGAACATTTGGGAAAGGAGCCATAAATCCTATCCCCAAAGATGGAAGCCCTGTCCTCATTTCCTGTTCCTCAAATGGACCAAATATTATTGACAGCTGGGTAAAAAAGCAGATTGATGACTTTTTGGCCAAAGAAGAGGGAGGCTGGCTGGTGCTAAATCTTCACGGCCTGGATACAGAAGGATGGGGACCAATTAGCACGAACTTTTTGAAGAAAGAGCTTAAGAGACTTACAACTATAGATTATTTGGAAATTCTTCCTGCCGGAGAGGTCTTGAAACGTAGCCAGGGCTAAGTCGGATAATTTTGTAAAAATAGATTGAGTCGGCCCCATAAAATCGAAATTCTGACTCGGGCCGACTCATTTACCTAAACAAAAAGCTGGGGAAATGCTTTAAGCGAATTGGATTTCTGTTGGAAAAATAAAACTTCGCTTTACGCAAGGCGTGATTTCCGCAAAAGAACGATGGTCTTCATTTGGAGCTGCAAAGGTACAAATAGCTTCAAAGGGTTCAGAATCGCAGTTTTTGAATGGAGGTAAGAAAGTCAACTAAATTTGACAAATTCCAACTGCCAGGGGATTGTATACCAAATAGGGCCTGGATACCTAGAATAAAAATCTTTGTAAACGCATCTTAGAAATGATATCATTTTATCTCATTTAGCGACTTAAATCCTTGAATTAAAACGATATCCGAGCCCATAAACGGTCTGAATATAAGGTTTGGCCCCAAGGGCTTTCATCTTTTTTCTCAGGTTTTTGATGTGTTGGTATACAAAATCAAAATCTATCAGGGAGTCTGTCTGATCTTCCCAGAGATATTCTGCAATTTTTTCTTTTCCCAACACCCTGTTTTTGTTTGAAAGGAAATAAAGCAATAACTCATATTCCATTCGGGTAAGTTTGAGCAATTGGCTTGAAATTCTGACTTCCCGACTTCCCAAATCCAGGTATATTTCTTCGAAATTCAACTCTTCCTGTCCGTGAAATCGATATCTTCGATAAAGTGCTCGAATACGGGCATAAAATTCATCGGGATGAAAAGGCCGACTGAGGCAATCATCAGCCCCTGCATCAAAAACACGGAGCATTTCTTCCAGATTTTCATGGGATTGTACGAAAAGGATAGGAAGCAGCTCATTGTTTAAACGAAGCACAGATAGAAATTTAACAGGACAGTTTTTGGCCTGATAAGCATCGAGAATCAATACATCAAAGGCAGAAGAGCTTAGTCGCTCTTTTGCATCTGTATAAGTTGAAGAGACTTCAAAACTGAAGAAATATTCCTCAGGCTGTGTCTGAAGCATGTTTGCCAATTTCTCTTCACTTGACACCAACAGAAGTTTCATGTCAAAGACTGTTTGTTTGTGTAAAACGAACGGATCCGCAAGCCGGTATCGAACCACTGATTGAAAAGCTTCAAATTCCCATTTAATCTCTGGAAACTTTGGCCTTTGGACCCGTTCTATGGACATTGTTTAAGCCTTAGACGTTGCTGTTACATGCATTCCTTCTTTAGGTATCCATAATTTTTTCGATTAGAAAATCACATCTTACTCCATTACCAGGCTTTTTGTTGCCATTCCTTTGTTGGTGAAAATTTGTATAAAATAGGTGCCGGGCTGTAAAAATGAGAGATCTATTCTGCGCTCATAGGCCCTTCGATTGATAAGGGTCATACCCCTTAGGTCAATGACGCTAAAGGCCTCTATTCGAATATCTTTTCGACTTCTTTTGATCCTGATTTCTCCTTCGGAGGGATTAGGGAAAATATCCAGTTGGCTGGCAAGTCGATTGTTGTTTTGCACATTTCCATTGCAAGTAGAAGCAAACATGATATTTGAGGGAAGATCACTCAATTGGGTATTTCTCTGGATGATATCAGAAAGGCTTGTATTATCGATATTTGAAAGCGCATTTCGGCCCAGTGAATTCTCAAAATAGAAGCGATCCCCGTCCCTCAATCGTTCAAACTGATCTTTGAGCATGGCTAAGAGCGTGGGTCCTAAAGAAGTCCCATTTACCTTATCCTCAGCCAGGAGTCCAACCCAAAGGTCAATATTGTTGATATCTCCCTGATAAGCTGCGGATAAGCGAGCTGCTGTCAATGAGTCTCGACTGATATCTGAGAAGTCTCGTGCAGTTCGTCCCCGGAAACGCTGCCTTGCACTATTATAGTCCGCCAAGCCATGATCTCTACCTCTTTGAATATTCAAGGCCGCCAGATCAAAACCTGCTACGATTGGAGAGCTATTAGGATCACTGAAGAGGAAATTTCTGAGCTCATCGACAATCAATAAATCAACCTCCGACTGGACCTCAAGACTCAATCCTTTCAAATAGGGATCTATCCCATTATTCTGAATAATAGAGGGATTGAAAAAAGCTTCTATCAGGCTCACCAAAGAGTCAGGCATCGGCTGACAATTTGCATCTACCAGGCGTACTCCTCCGGTAACCATTGTGTGCCCCAAACGATAGGCCCCCGTAGCAAATTCATTGCTGATATCGGGTCGAACTCGACTATCATATCCTTCATATCTATCCAGAGATACTCCCATAGCTGGTAAAAATTCATCATAGCTGATCTTTTGTATCTGTGCGATGATCTGTTCACGGGCTTTCTGATAAATTTCTTCATCATCCTGTAAACCCTGCCCGATCAACTCATCACAAAGCCGATTATGCTCCCGAACAAAAAGGGTATGCAAGCAAGTCAAGCCTGTTTGTTCCCCCGCACGAATATCTCCAGCTACCCACATTCTTCCATTCGCATCTACCCCCGCCATACTGGGAGCGGCTGTATCAATTGGGCTTCCATATTCTCCGTCGAGCGTATTAAAGGGCAATAGATTTCCACTGGAAACTTTCAATTTTCCATTTTGATGAGTCCTCAACCAATCGGCACGCAAGGGTTCTGATCCGTAGACCATGGAAGCATCTATCCAGGCTGTGATCAGGTTCAATTGTTCCCGAGCTTCTACTTGGCCGGTATTAGCAAAAATTTCTGAGCGAAAGAAGGGGATTTCCTGGGTAAAAAGAGGCTCATTTGCGGGCAAAGAGATGGGTTCAAATTCGTTATGAGCTTCCGGAGTAAGGCTGATATCATGATCCAGAAATTGCCCCCAGCTGAACACAAAGGCACTGAGGTTTTGATTGCTTGGCTCCTGGCCCGTCTGGGCAGAAACAATATTTGAAATAGCACGGGCTGAGAAGCGATTATCACCTCCCATAGCATTGAAAGGGTCTGTCAGTCCATATGCTGGAGGTAGGGATCTCCGCAATACAATATCACGGGCACCAAATTCCATACTTTCAGCACTTCTCAGATTATTACAAGTACCATCTATCGTACGGAATTCCATGCGAGCACATTGGCTTGTATCGACGATATTACGGGTTTGTATTCGAACTCTCCGTCCATTTACCCGCCCGTCTCTGCGACCACTTCCGGGGCCATTGTTTTGGGCAAGTAGAACTGAAATTTCGAAGAAGGGGGAAAAAACAAGAACAAGAAAAAAGAGAAAAAAATTCTTTCTCATTTTACAACAGATTAAAGTATTTGAGTTTTCTTGAAAAAGTCAGACACAAAACTGAAGCAAACTTGAAGTTGAGGAGATTTTCTTTGACTTTTGCGCCAATAGACAAAGGAAATCGCAAATAGTAAATGTATGAGCAAGCAATTCAAAGGCATAATCTTCGATATGGATGGCACGATGATCGACAATATGATGGTTCATCATCACGCCTGGAAAAGAAAGCTATCCAGTCTGGGTCTCGAAATGAGTCTGGAGGAAATCATGGAAAAAGTACATGGGATCAATGAGGAGATCATTGCCCGACTATTTGGAGATCGCTTTACGCCGGAGGAAAGAAAAAAAATCAGTGCCGAGAAAGAGGCGGAGTATAGAAAAATCTTTTTGCCGCAACTCAAATTAATAGAGGGATTGGCTGAGTGTCTCGACAAATTAGTAGCCAGGGAAATTCCGATGGCAGTGGGAACAGCAGCACCTCCCGGAAATGTAGAATTTGTAGTGGATAATTTACAGCTTGCGCCTTACTTCAAGGGCATATTCCATTCTCGTAGTGTTAAAAAAGGCAAACCAGATCCAGAGATATTCGAAATGGCAGCAGGCAGTATGGGACTTCAAGCCAAAGATTGCCTGGTATTTGAAGATAGCCTGACGGGAGTAGAAACTGCCCTGAATGCAGGAGCAAAAGTTGTGGTTGTTACAACTACCCATCAAGAGGAAGAATTTGAACATTTCTCCAATATCCTGTTCTACATAAAAAACTACAATGACCCCCAGCTACAGCAACTCCTTTCAAATCATTTCTCATAAAAACGACAGGATATATAAATTTTTTGCAGGAAATCATTATATTGATACCTACCTACCCATCTCCTGACAAAAAGGCTTAATCCTGAACGTAATTTAATTCCACACAGAAACTAAATACTCCTTTTGTATTATTGGGGATATTTGACATTATTATGTATTGAAATAAAATAAATTGACCTTATATTCAGTTTACATTTTATAACCTAAGACCCTCATGAGCCACCGCAAAACCCCCACTCAATTACTCAAAGAAGAATCTATCTCTTTACTGAAGAAAAAAAGTAGCAGATCTCTAATCCCTTCCAAGAGCAAGATTTCCAGAACTAAACTCAAAAAACTCGAACTGAAAATTCAGGGTAGACTGATCTTTCCCTGGTCTCCGGATTACAATCAATACAAAAACGATTTTAGCAATACCTATCCAACAGATCCTCAAATCATTGCACTGGTAGAAAATTACAATGACATTCGCGAACTCCTGAGTTTTGCCAATTCGATAGATCTCTGGACCGTTATTCGATCCGGAGGGCATAGCCTTGCGGACTACTCTGTTTGTGATGGACTGGTGATAGATCTTCGAAATCTGAATAGCATATATGTAGATTATAATAATAAAACCGTAACGGTCGATTCAGCGGTTCTCTTTGGAAACTTAAATGGTCATTTGGAATCTTACGGACTTCATCTACCAGGAGGAGGTTGTCCAACTGTTGCCGTAGCTGGTTATATGATGGGGGGAGGATATGGATTAACCTCCCGGACATTTGGCATGAACTGCGACAATGTGCTTGCAGTAACAGTTATGCTTGCAAATGGAGGCATAGTGGTTGCCAATGAATCTCAGAATGAAGACATGTACTGGGCGATCCGAGGAGGAACCGGAGGAAACTTTGGGGTATTACTGAATATTACCTATCGGGTTTACGAATTAGGAAACATATTTGGAGTAAAGATTGACTGGGATATAAACGATAATTTACCTGATGCTGCAAGAGCTCTTTACACCATGCAAAATGAGTTACTTACGCAGGATAAATACCCAAACTTTGGTATGCAAATTCCGATTACAATGGATACGGATAGGCATAGAAAAGTTATGTTCAGAGGCACATGGGTTGGAGATCAGGCAAGTCTTGAGGCGGCAATACAACCTCTGACCTCTTTGAATGGGGCGAGTGATATTCAAATAAAAAATGGCAAATACTCCACCATCAATGGATGGTTATTAGAAGGAGTTCCCAATATTCCACATACCGTGCAAACAAATGCTTTCACACGAAGCATGTATATAGATCATCAATTAGGCACCAGCGACTGGGAGGCAATTCTTTCTTATTTCATGAAAACCGCTCCCAACGATTATACCATGATTGATCTGGAATTCTATGGAGGAAGAATAAATGAATTCCCGATTGAAAACTCTGCTTTTATACACCGTAATGTCCAAATGGACTTCTTTTGCGACGCACTCTATAATTCAATCACTAACGACAGAGAAGCCAATAAGATCTGGCTGGAAGGATTTTTCAATTTCCTCGCTCAATATGGAAATGGACATTCCTATCAAAATTATCCCAACAGAAATCAGCGAGATTACAGATGGGCCTACTGGGGCAATTATTACACACAACTGGTTACTATTAAGAATAAGTACGATCCTGACAATTTCTTTCGCTACCAACAATCCATTGGACCGGATGCCGAAATGAAGGAGATGAAGGATCAAAAAATTCTCTTCAAAGAAACCAAAATTGTGTATGAACCCTATTAAGATTTTTTGTCTGATTGGACTTGCAGTTTTCTGTAATGTTTCAATTGCCCAATCTCCCATAGCGATCAAGTCAGGGCAATCCTACAGCTTTGGAAAAGGGCTAGAATTTTATGTCGATTCCAGCTCTACCGCTGATCTTAGCAGCCTGAAAGGAGCTGAATTTCAGGATTTACAAAGCGGAGTGCTGAATTTGGCAAGCATCCCTTATCCCGTTTGGGTAAGATTTAGCCTAATCAACGAAAGTAATTCTTCTCTCTTCCTTGAGATAGGTAGCCCCTTATTGGAAGAGATAGAGGTTTATGAAATCGGGGATAGTACAGAAAGCCTATTATACAGCGGTGGAATAGGCAATGTCTTTGACCATCGACCCATATTGGCCGAGAATTGGACCTTCAATCTCGAACTGAAACAAGGAGAAAGCAGAAGTTACTATCTCAAGGCAAGAACAGGTTATCCTTTCCTGATGCCAATAAATGTATCTGAAGCGCGAGCCTTTGCCAGTAGTAAAACACAGGAAAATGTCTTCTGGGGTTTGTATATAGGTATCATGATCTTTGCCTTCCTCTACAACTTTTTCATCTTCTTTTCGACCCGAGAAAGGACCTACCTATACTACATTATTTATATTCTGGGTTCCACCATCTTTTATTTGGGATTGCAGGGAAGTTCGTTCAAACTCCTTTGGCCCAATAATCCAGGGATGAACTTCTATTTACCGATGATCATTTGTCTCACCAATATTCCGGTGATGTTGTTCACCTTCAGGTTTTTGAATATTAGTTCTGAAGATAAAATTCCTTACCGGATTGGCATAGGCTTTATTGGATTGTTCATTGTACTGGCCGGAGTAAATTTGAGTGGAAATCATGCAGCGGCTGATCAATTAGCACAATTGTTCAGCACCCTTTCCTGTACTTTTTATATTGGTTTGGGGATAAGGGGATGGATAAGAGGAGACAGGTCCGCCAAGTTTTTCCTGATCGCATGGACCTTATTCCTGATTCTTGTAATCATTTTTATATTAAGTATTGGAGGAGCAATTCCTAGTAATTCCTTTACAAGTAGTGGCATATACATTGGCCACATGACAGAAGTTATCCTTCTTTCCTTTGCCCTGGCGGACAGAATCAATGTGCTAAAAGAAGAGAATGCCAGAAAACAGGAAGAGATCATTTTCCAATTAAAAGAAAATGAGACCATCCAACTTAGGGCCAATCAGGAGTTGGAAGGAAAAGTAGTTGAACGTACGAAAGAAGTTGTCAGACAAAAAGAGGAAATTCAGGAGACCCTGATGAAATTGAAAACGGCTCAAACCCAATTGGTAGAGTCTGAAAAAATGGCCTCCCTCGGACAACTTACCGCAGGGATCGCCCATGAAATCAATAATCCTGTAAATTTCATCATCTCTAATATAGATTCTTTGAAACTGGATCTTTCGGAAGTCAAGCAGGTTGTCGAAAAATACCAGGCCATTAAATCAGAGGGTGAGATTGTAAATGAGCTAAAAGAAGCCTCAGATTATGCTAAAGAAATGGACCTCAATTTCCTCTTTGTAGAAATGCAGGGATTGGTAGAAGGAATAGAAGAAGGTTCCAAGAGGACTCGGGATATTGTTTCTGGTCTAAAGAATTTCTCTCGTCTTGATGAAGATGGGTTTAAAGAAATTGATCTTCACAAAGGACTGGATTCTACCCTTGCCTTGCTCGATAATAAACTGAACAATATCACCATCATCAAGGAATACGATCCCAATTTCCCTTTGGTCGAGAGTATCCCTGGCAAACTCAATCAGGTATTTATGAATATCCTGGACAATTCGATTACAGCCATAGGAGATAAAGGCAATATTCGAATTACAACCGGGACAGATGCTAAGAATGCCTGGATCAAGATCAAGGATGATGGAATTGGCATTAAAGAAGAAATCCAATCAAGAATATTTGAACCCTTCTTTACTACCAAGGATGTGGGAGAAGGAACCGGACTTGGCTTATCCATTAGTTATGGTATCATCGAGAATCATAAAGGAAAAATCCTCGTTAGCAGCCAGCCAGGAGAAGGTACTGAAATGAAAATTGAAGTACCTATTAAGCAATTTGAAAACTAAACATGAAAAGTTAGCGATTTAGCAATAAATCCCGTTCTAAGAACTTTTTCCACACATACTCCAAACGATAAGCCCATTCCAATAAAATGGGAAGACACTCTATTACTTAACACAAACAATTATGGGACTCTTTGATCTCCCCCGGATTAATTTTCATGGAAATGTTGACATCCATGTTCCGACTATAAACAATGCTTACACCTTTCCGCTTACGTTGTATGATGCAACACGATCCAGACCCTTCTTTCCCCCCAGACTCTATTTTACAACTAAAGAAAAAATAGATGCAGTCTCGGTTCCATTTGACCCGGATCCTCAAGCGGATCCATATCTGATAGATAGTTCTACAAATCTACCGCTATGGTTTATTGAAATTAAATCTATTGATACCATAGAGAAGCTGCGACAATGGTGTATTACCCCTGTAGGCCAAGATAATAATTCTCCTGATGCAGGCTATTTCCCTTTTTATGAGGCTTCAAAAAATGACCTGGCAGGTGGTCCCCGACCTCCTTTTCAAGGAGATGTAACAGGCTATTGGAATATGTGGGGGGATATGAGTGTGCGAATGAGTCAAGTCCATGTATCAGGAGTAACAACTTTCGATCCTGAAAGCAATAAGCCACCGGTAACCTGGCAACCTTCAGATATTACCAACGCACCTCCAGATGTCAAACCATTTTTGGGAGCTTCTTTTGATCTGGATACTGTTCCGGGCAGTGGAATATCTACGGCATCTATGGTCGAAACGATCTCCAACCAATCCGTGTATGCCAATATATTCTGTAGCCAGGCGAATCTATTTGAAACTCAAAACCCGGACAATGTATTCCTCTCTGGTAAGCCTTTCCGTTTCTCAGCCCTACTCTATGCCAATTGGCGTACGGTAAACTGGTTTCCTCCTATGGCGGGCTCTGCTCGCTGGGTATCCTCTATACCCCTGGAAGAAATACCGGATCAGGAGCAATCGCAATTGCTGGCTTTCTTTAATGCAAACAAGGATGACCCTCGCCCGATAAAAGGCGTGTTTGTGAGTTTTACTACCTTCGAAATTTTTGAAAACCGGATCAACCAAAGCTGGTACCTCGAAGAACAAGCAAAAGGAGTTAAATTTCCCCAAAATCCTGCAACAGCCAGAACAGTGGGAAATATTACCCCCTGGTACGAAGGGGATATGAAGACAGGAGTACTGGGAAGGAATCTCATATCTCTGGGCCAGGAGAGCTTTACACGAACCGGTCCAAACTCTCAGGTCAGCTCAGTTCCTTTGGCTCCGGCCATATCTCGCTTAAAAAGACTGGATGCAGATACAGCTCTGTTTTCAATTGATATGGGGAATACCTGGCCAGAGGCCATTGACAAAAACTTACCCTGGCCAGAAGATAATACCTGGCCCATTTATAGAGGGGAGGCAAATTTTCATACATGGGAATTGGGGATGCTTAACTTTCATCCCAAAGATCAGCCCAGCAATATCTTTGCGTCAATAGAGGTGAATGAATCCGCAAATCCGCGATTGGATGTTTTCGCCAAAGGCTGTGTCTTTGATTTTCTGATACAAGGAGACCAATTAATCAATCAGATTCAGCAAAATCTTATACAGGTAAGCCTCAATACTGGTTCTGAAAATAAAAGTGTGCTTCTTGAATCCGAATATATGATGATTTCGGATACTAAGGGTTTATATACGAATGAAAATGATGATGCCTCTTTGGGTTATCGGGTTTATGACAAGGAAAGAATACCTTGTAGGCTACGAATCATGCAAAAAGGATTCCCAGTTACAGAGCCTATAAATGTAATTGTAGCGAAATTCAGGGCCCCGGAAGCGGCGAATGATCCCATGACACCTTATGGTGAAAATGCCAGCACTGTTACCCTTCAATTGAAGGATAATGATATCGTAAATCTGGTAAATGGCCCGGTACAGTTAACAGATAATGCGTCCTACTATTTTGTGTATGAGGGCCAATATCCCAATAATCAAATTCCTCCCTATACCAATGCATCAGGAGGATATACCATTATGGATACCGGGGGTTTTGTCTGTCTGAGAGTACATGAATTCAAGGATTATAGTCAGTACGAGAATGGAAGCTTACCCGTAACTTTCGACATTGTTTATGAGGAAATATTCAAGCTTTATGATGTCGTTTATCCTGTTATGGCGTCTATTCATCCTTTTACTAAAGAGGTTTGGCAAAATGGCACTATGGCAGGCTTGGTTTTGCAGAGAACCAGCCTTGATATATGGAACGATGTGCTCTATATGCCCAAATCAAGAGAGCTAAGTGATTCCCAAAGAAGGCTCCTGGAAGCCTGGGTTAAGTACATCAATAATAATCCAAACTCTAATCAAACTTAGTTATGAGATTCTTTAAAATATGCATATACCTTTTCTTCATGAGCTGGATAGGGATCTCATGTGGTCCCAGTTCTGATCAATCCACATCCGGTAGTACAGAACCGGAAGTAGAAATCGAAGATTTAGCAGCCGTACCCAATTTCACCATCAGTATTGAGCCGGTTAATCCTCCGGCTCCAATCCCGGGCTTTCACTCTTTTGCCTGGGCGAGGCAAGGCAATAAAATGTTATTGATCGGAGGAAGAACCAATGGATTTCATGGACTCTCTCAAAGAGATACTGTTTTTAAAAGTAGCAAGGCTAATTCAGGAATCCACGTTATCGATTTAGATACGTACAGCTTAAGTAGCTATGATATCCAGTGGAATAACCCCATGTATCTCCAGTTCTCTTCCAGCAATATGGCCTTTCTTCAGGATGGAGATACCCTTTTTCTCGCGGGTGGCTATGGAAGAAATCTGGCCCAGGATATTCAAAGCAATGTTACCATTCCTCGCATGCTATCCTTGCAGGTATCTACCATGATTGAAAAGGTAGAACAAGGCGTCAACCCTTTCAAGTCTTTAATGAAGATTGCTGATAATACTCCTTTTGTTCAGGTATCCGGAGGAGAATTGCAGAGAAACGGGGAGTATTTTTACCTCATGTTTGGTCAGAACTATGATGGCGTGTATGTGCCCGGAAAAACGGGAAAATATACAGGGGCTACCCGAGTGTTTAAATTTGGAGAGCATCTGGTTTATGATACGAGCAGCTATTCTAATCAGGTATTTAGAAGAAGAGATATCAATGTTACAGAACTGCACCTGCAGTCAGGCGCAAATATCGTAGCATATGGAGGGGTATTTACTCCCAATGATGGAGGATATGTAACTCCTGTAAGTATGATGGCTAATAATGGGGCCTTTACCTATGCTGAAAATAGTTTACAACAAATCAGTAACCAATATACAGCTCCCCTTGTATCCGTGGTTGATCAGGCTTCGGCTAGCAATACCCATGTGATCCTGGGAGGGATAGGAGAAAGCCAATTGGTTGATTCTTCCGGAGTTTGGAAATGGGAAAAGGGAGATAATGGAGCCAAACTTCCATTTGTAAAAAGCATTACCCAAATGAGTTGGCAGAACAATCAGTTGACTCAAAAAGTACAAATGCCTCCAAACGAGCCTCAACTGCCCGAACTCCTAGGCTCAAATGCTATTTTCTTTGCGGATCAACAGTACATTTATGAAGGAAATTCCATTGATCTTTCAAAAGTACCTGCTGGCTCTACTACCATTGGATGGTTTTTTGGGGGAATTGAATCTCAGAAACCAACTTCCAGCATGATCTTTCCTACCAAAGTCAATTCTACGATTTATGCAGTAAAGTTGAATCGATAGAAAGTTCAATATAAAATCGGGAGGGTATGTCAAAGACTGTCCTCCCGATTATTTATCTTTTTCCTTAAGACGGCTCAGAAAGGATAAAGCAGCTGCTTTAGACTCCGGATCTTTTAATACAGACATCAACATATCTCCTTCTGCGCTGCCCAGATAGGATTGAGTCATCTGGCTGGCGTGTGCATGGATCTGTTCTTTAGTCATGAGCAAGGCTAAGGCAGGTTTTTCTGAAAGGCTTTGGGCTAAATTCAGACTTTCCTCCTCCAGCATTTCTTTGGGGAAAATATGATTTAAGAGCCCCAGTTTCATGGCCTCTTTCGCATCAAATCGCCTGCAAGTCATGACCAGCTCCTTTGTTTTCAAGGGACCTATTTCTGAGATCAATTTCGGAATCCCTCCCCAGGTCAGGGGTATGCCCAGATCAACTTCCGGAATCGAGAAGAAAGTACTTTCCTCCACCAATCGAAAATCACAAGCCAGCATCAAAAGAAAAGCTCCTCCTATGGCGAATCCATGTACCTGCGCGATACTCACTGCTTTGAGATTCTGGACTGCCTCACACATCCGATAGCCCAATTGCCCCTGCTCACGCCTTTCCAGCCAATCGCTTTGCTCAGGCTTTGTATCCATACTTTCGTTTAGATCTGCTCCTGCCGAAAAGCATTTACCTTCTCCTTTGATGATGACTGCTCTTACTTCCTTTTGCTTATTCAGGTACTCACAGGCTTCTACCAATTCCTTTAATACTTGCTTGTTTAAGGCATTCAGGGCCTGGGGGCGATTGAGAATTAAATGAGCGATTTTTCCGCTTATTTCGATCTTCAGGCTTTCAAACATCTATTCTTATTTAGTATAAATTCCTTTTCTATTATTTGTTTCATTTCCCCCCTTTTTAGAAAAAGGGGGGCAAAAATCGCAGAGCCCAGAACCATTCCTGCACGCCACCCCTTCTCCCGATGGGCTCTGCAAGGCCACCGCGCTTGGGTAGGCTTGAGTCAATTAAAGTATACGACTTACCCAACATGATAAAACTCAAACGCAAAAGACGTCTCACTTACCTTACCTGCCACTACCCAGGTGCGCAGGGCCGCAAGATATGGTGGTCGGGGCGGCTTGTCGGGCTGGTTTAAAATCTTGCCGGTTTTTGGGCAGATTTTTCCGTAAAGAAGCTGTGAAAAGTCAAAAAACAGACTCCTAATGAAATAACCATTTTCTCTAAAAAGATTCCCAGTGCCCAAACGATCAAATAAGCAGAGCTAAGGATTATCATGAGTTAAAGAAAGCGATCAAAAAATTCAAAAGCCTCCACCTGCATGGACTGATCGAACTTATGCCCACCCGGATAGAAAGAAGCCCGATATCGATCCGCAGCCTTTGCCTTAGCATAGACATCTTTCATGATTTGGTCAGCCTCTTCCATTTCTCTCAAACTAAACAAAGGATCTTCAGTATTACTCAAAACCAAAGAGGCTAAGGGCGTACGCAAGGCCATGATTTCCGGGAAGTCCAAAAAGCGTGCAAGGCCCGGAATATAGATCATCCAGGTATGGGTATAAGCTTTATGTAGGAGAAAGTCCTTCCAGCTAGTCATAAAACCCACAGATACCGCAGATTTTATGCGTTCATCCAAACCCGAAAGAAGAACTGTTCGAAGTCCTCCTCCCGAAAGGCCGCCGCATCCCAATCGATCTTCATCTACCTCTACCCTATTAGCCAATACATGGAGAGCTTGTTGGTCCTCGTAGAATGTCAGGCCGGGCCAGGAAGTCCCTGCGGAGAACAGAGATTTTGCATTGATGCTTTCGTGATTGCCCGCCCAGCTGTTATAGGCTTTGATTCCTGCTAAATCGCTTTCTTCCGGATCTGATATTTTGCCTCTGATCCTCTCGGGCACATCTTTCAGGAAAATCCTCCTACTTCCAAAACTATACACATCCGGCACCAATACTGCATAGCCTCTTTGTGCCAGTTCATTTGCCCAGGCTTTACCTCCATAGGATCGATCCTGCAATTCCTTCATCATGGGATGCAAACCCTCTTTCGTGCGTATGATCTTCCTCCTACCAAAATATTTGATTCCGCTATGGTCATGCAAGCCTAATACACCTCTAAGTTTCCCCGAATAATTGATGGGTCTCAGAAAGGTCGCTTTTGTTCGGGGGCCATAAGGCAATTGCCAGGAAAGTTCTTCGATATGGAGGCCTTCAAATGTATGGCTTGATTCTATTTTCAGATCCCTATAGGAATCCATCTCCGGAATTCTGAGTAATTCCAGAACCTTAGCCTTCGCATTTTTCTTCCATGCTCCTAAATCCGTAAATCGATCATTGCGAAATGATAATTCCGGAACAGCATCACCATAAAGACCAGCAGCCCATTCTCCATAGGCTCCAATCATACTTTGACTTTCATCCATCCAGTCCATCTTATTCTGAAATTAAGTCTGCTAAAGAAATCCGTTGGAAAAACATCTCTTTCTGGCCTTCATAAAGAATGCCAATAGTTTCCTCATCTATCATCGTCAAACAAGAATAGCCATATGAATTGTCTTCATTAAGCAAGAGATGATACTTAGTCGGCCAGGATTTCCCCTGATCTCTACTGACTTTGAGGGTCATCCGTCTTCTGGGGCCTTTGGAGACTGCTGGATTAGAAAAAAGCAGGAGTTCCTCTCCTTTATAAGTTGTGCTAATGAGGCTGCCCATACAGACAGGTTCAGGTAAGGCGTTTCCTGAACTGCTATGTTCTTCCCAGCTTTTGCCTAAATCGCGGGTGATCGCCACTGAACGAAATCCTCCCTGAGGGTTCTCCCTGCCCCGATCATCTCTCATATTCAGCATAAGGTCGCCATTGCTCAATTCCACGATTTGTGATTCCGTAGTTTTGGATTTGGCTCCAGTTCCGATTATCCAGGTCTTTCCATGATCTTTGCTATAAATCAAAGTCGAATGGGGAATCTGATCTTTATTTTTAAACTGTGCGGGAAAAACCAGGGTTCCATCTTTCAACTGGATGCCCTTTCCCGGTCCTTGCAGTAAAAGATACCAGGAAGGATCCTTAATCTGAGAAGTGATGTTGATAGGCTCTGACCAGCTTTTTCCATCGTCCTCACTTTTCACCAGGACAAATTGACTGGTTTCTGTGGGTTCCATTCCAGGCTTTGAAGCCCACCAGTTTCTCTTGCCGGGATGTCCATGCGCCCAAATTGCTGCAACCCAAATCACCCCTTTTTCCCGATCTACCAAAACGGAGGGATCACCGATTCCATTTTCAATTTCCGGCTTTCCTCCCCATCTTTTCATGTCCATGATGATCTTCATAGGCTCCCACGTCTTTCCTCCATCCATAGAACGGGACATACCTACATCCACGTCTTCCTGAAGATCGGTCGAACTATTCCGCCGGGTATCATAGACAGCAATCAGAGTTCCCTTCTTGGTAGTCGCGAGTCCAGGTATACGGTAGGTATCTACTCCTTCTTGTCCTTGCTTTCGAATTAGCTGTCCAACGCTTAGTCTCTGAAGGGGAGTTTTTTCTTTAATATCAGAAAGTATTTCATGATCAAAACCCAAAGAGAGGCAAGAATATTTAAGCCACCCATCCAAAGGATACTCATTATCCAGGGCAACACTCATCCATAAATAATGCTTTCCTTTCCCCAATTTCAGACTACCTTCAAATACCATAGATTCTTTTCCTGAGCGAGTAAAAGAGAATTGCTCTTGGGAGGCAGGCAAAAGCGTATCCTTGCTATAATAAATACGCATGCTTTGAATCTTTTCAGGCGCAGTTGTCCCGGAATTGCTTAAATAAATTTCTTCCAGCACGAAAGGCTTTTCTGCATCCTTATTTTCCAGCTCCAGATAGAGAATCACATTATGCTCTTTGCCAAGCAAAACAGGTCTAATCTTTTGATACTGTATCGCATGAATATCTTGCCCTAACAAGCCATTCAGAATAGCGGGAATCAGGAGAAAAAGCAGAACTAGTCTTCTCATTTCGATCTTATTTATCCAGTAGGTATTCCAATCTTCTCATCACCAATGCGTCTCCTTCTGTCAGCCATTTGGCATTAAATTTCAATCTTCTCAAATCAAAAGAATAGGCTTTAGCATCCATCAGAAGGGTTACTGTATTCAATATGAGATTGGCTTCTGTTTTTGTTTTAGCAGCTTCTAATATTTGCAGGATATTTTTTTCCGGGTCTTGTTCATCGGTCAGGGCAAGAAATTCGGTAGCCCTCAGTCTTACCAGATTATTTTCATCTGCCACAGCCAGAAATTTGGCCAAAGAATAATAATATTTGGCGGACTTCCCATGAGAACTCAGGACTATGCTCGCCCAGAATCTTTTCCAGGGATTAGACGAACGGAAGATTTCCTTGAGTCGCTTTTTGGCTTTTTTGAATGGAACTAATTGCAAATCGGCAATCTCCCGAAGCTCCTGAATCAATTCTTTGTTTTGCTGCCCGAAAGCGACGGGATTTCCAATGCCCTGCTCAATAAAATATGGTTCCGGGATAAAACTAAGATCAATCATTTGATCCATATGCTTCGTAAAGGCCTGCCTAATAGCTATTAATTCATCTTTATATTCAGGATCATTGGAGAGATCGTTTACCTCATGCGGATCCTTACTGAGATCAAATAGCTGTTCAGCAGGACGGGGCTCAAAGAATTGTCTTTGGACTTTATCGAGTTGGTCTGCCTGGTAAAGCTCTCTCCATTCCTGATAGAGAAGCATTCGATAGCGATAGAAATTGTGCAAACCATCATAATTGAATGGTTGATAATTACGGATGTACTTGAGATTGCCTTTGCGATAGCTGCGGACGAAATCATATTTCTCGTCAAAACGATCTGCATAGCCGAATACATAATCTCTTCTTTCCCAGTCTTCCTTACTCACTCCATTTCCCAAAAAAGGCTTACCATCTATGCCTTCCGGAATTTCAGCGCCAGCCAAATTGAGTACCGTAGGTCCAAAATCCATAAAATTCACAAAAGGATCGACTTTGCTTCCCATATCTGCGGGTGCCAGGGTTTTCCATTTTTCGGGAATATAGACTACCAAGGGCACATGCAATCCACTTTCATAAATGTATCCTTTGCTTCTGGGCAGTACTCCTCCATGATCTCCATAGTAGAAAATGATGGTATTATCCATTAGGTCATCTTCTTCCAATTGATTGAGGAAGGCACCAATTTGTTGATCTACCTTTGCATGCAAGTCATGGTATTTGGCATAGGTATATCTACTGATTTCTGTATTGGGATGGTAGGGGAATGGCGTGATGTCATCAGGATTTTTTTCTGTGGGATTAGCCGCCATTTCTTCCCGACTAAAATGGAGTCTTCCTTCATGGGTCGTTCCAAAATTCTGTACGTGAAAGAATGGCTGGCCTTCCTTTCGGTTTTTATAGGTCGCTTTACGAGAGGATTCATCCCAAACCCCTTCGCTTTTTATGATGTTATAATCTTCCTTCGCATTATTGCTTGTATAATAGCCAGCCTGTCGTAGATAATAGGGAAACATCTGAATCCCTTCAGGCATAGGAGCTTTCTGGGTCCTCCTATGATATTGTACCCCGATTCGAGGAGCGTAACAAGAAGAGATCAAAGTACTTCTCGCCACAGAACATACGGGTCCCTGAGAAAATGCATGGGTAAAGGTCAAGCCCTTTTTTGCCAGATTTTCTATGTGAGGCATTTTAGCAGCTCCTTTCGTATACATATCCAGGTAGTGGATGGAATTATCCTCTGAAACCAGCCAAAGAATATTGGGTTTGTCCTGGCACCAACTATAGAGTGGGAGGAAACAGCATAGCAACAGTAGTTTGAGGAATTTCATGTAAAAGAGGTTAAAGCTCCGAAAGTAAAACAGGTCTGTTTTCGTCCATTGAACGCTTGGCTGCTACTGCAATCTTTGTTGCCATTAGCGCATCATAAGCATCACAGGGAACGGCTTTATCCTCCCAAATAGCCAGGATAAATTCCCGCATTTCCACATAGTAAGCCTGGGTATATCTCTCCATGAAAAAATTCAATGCCGGAGGGCCGTGACTGCCTTTTTCATCATAGAAATATTGAGTATTGGCATATTCATTTTTGATCTGGGACATACCTTTCGAACCAAAGATCTCCATCCGCTGATCATAGCCATAAACAGCTTTTCGACTATTATCAATACAGGCCAAGGTTCCATCTTCGAAAGTCAATTGAATGGTAGCGGTATCCACATCACCAGCTATTCCGATGGCAGGATCGACCCGCACAGCTCCCTTCGCATATACTTCTTTCACCTCTGAACCAACAATGTATCGAGCCATATCAAAATCGTGAATGGTCATGTCCATAAACAAGCCTCCAGAACCTTCGATATAGGATACCGGAGGAGGTCCGGGATCGCGACTGGTAATCCGCAAAATATGCGGCTCCCCTATATTCCCTGCGAGTACCTGCTCCTTAACCGCAGCGAAATCAGCATCAAAGCGTCGGTTAAATCCCACTTGCAATTTGATGCCCGCTTTTTTGACTGTTTCATCGATAGATTGAATCTTATCTACCGTCATTTCCAGGGGTTTTTCACAAAAAATGTGTTTCCCGGCTGCTGCTGCTTTTTCAATGTATTCTTTGTGGGTTCCGGTTGGAGAACAAATCACTACCGCTTCGATTCCCGGATGCGCAAGCAGTTCTTCATAGCTTTGGTAAAAGCTATCCACGCCATAAGATTCTGCCACAGCACGGGTTTCTGAATTGGGATCTGATACGGCCAGGACCTCAGCTTCCGGCAGACGGAAAACCAGACTTTCCAAATGTACTTTTCCAATTCTACCCAGGCCTGTAAGACCTATTTTTATTTTTTTCATTAGCTTGATGGTTTTCTAATAATGGGTGCTGTCGCATCCTTAATTTTAATAAATTATTCCTAAACAACATGGTCATTGGGAGCTCTTGGAAAGAGCGAAGCAATCTCCTTAGCTGAAATAATTTCTCATTTTCAAGGGGATTGCTTCGCCGGAATCGCCGGCTCGCAATGATAGCTAAGCTGGGTGTTTCTGATTGGCAATCTTTATCATATTCATAAGCCCCCTTTTTCATTAGCAAAATCCAAGGCTTCCTTCAGACGAGGCATAAAATTGGCACAACCATGTTGAGTGACCAGAATGGCTCCACAGGCATTGCCCATACGTACCGCCTTGTATAAATCCCAGTCTTGCATACAGCCATATACAAATCCTCCTGCAAAGGCATCCCCAGCTCCTAAAATATTGAGTATTTCAACCGGAAAGCCTGGTACCCGCACTTCAGCTTTCCCGCGCTCAAAAATCGAAGCACCCTCTGCCCCTCTTTTAACAATCAACGTTTTCACCCCCAAGTCCAAAATTCTTTGAATGGCTTTATCCAGATTTCCTTTGATCTCCGGGGCCGATACCTGTTGATGCTTGATTTCTACTTGCGAGGCATCTTCAAGGCTGGCCGCAAGTACCTCTTCCTCCGTCCCGATGGCAATTTCCACTTTGGATAATAATGCCCGTAACATCACTCCATAAGCCCGGGTATCAAACCATTGATCAGCCCGAAAATCCAGATCGAGAAATATTCTCGTTCCTGCCGCCTCAGCCTGCTCAGCTGCAAAGAAGGTTGCGGTTTTACTTGGATCGAAACTCAAGGCATTTCCTGAGAGAACGATGGCTCGGAATTGTGTAAAATCAATCGCCTGAACATGATCTATATTGACCGATAAATCGGCCGCATTATTTCGATAGAAAACCAGGGGGAATTTATCCGGGGGTTCTATCCCGAGAATAACAGCTGAACTTCTCGTGCCCGGAATGACAGGAATGAATCGGGTATCCACCTTTTCCTTATCGAGAAAGTTTTTGATGAATTTTCCTACCTGATCATCTCCAAATCCTGTAAGAAGCGCCGTTTTCAATCCTAGTCGACTGCAACTCACGGCTATATTAGTCGATGAGCCACCCACAAAGGCTCCAAAAGAGGAGATCTCCTCGAATGCAGCTCCCAGATCATTGGAATATAGATCGATGGAGGAGCGGCCAAATGTGAGTACGTCATAGGCTCTAGGCATATCAGGAGGGTTTATTCATTTTTGCAGTTACTATAGGCAAGCGAGGATCCTGGCCTTTCCAGCTTCCATATATCCATTTGTGATCCGGATCGTCCGTATTCGCCAGAGATTGATCGCTACCGGTAAGGAAATTTAAGTAATAGACATTGTAGCCATGGCCAGCAACTACCGGATGATAACCTTTGGGTACGAGGACTATATCATTGTCTCTGGCCCTCACCATTTCATCCAGGCTTCGGTCATAGGTATATACTTGCTGAATGGCATAGCCCTGAGGTTTATCTATTTTATAGAAATACACTTCTTCCAATCGAGCTTCCAGCACATTTCCTTCTTCATCCAAAATACGTTCATCGTGTTTATGTGCAGGAAATGAACTCCAGTTTCCCGAGGGGGTGTAAACCTCCACACATACCAAGCGGTGGCAATCAAAACCGGGTTCCAGCAGACTATTGATCTGACGATTGGCATTATCGCCTCCCCGAATTTCGATGGCACATTCTTCCGGGCGTTTCAGATAAGCCGGATGATCCTGATCTGTTTCGCACCATCCTATGGCTATATCGAGTTCATCACTATCCGCAGTAAGGGTGAAGGTAGTATTTCTTGGTAGGTAAAGACTATGTGCTATTCCACTAAATACATCTTTTCTCCCATTTTTGGTGGACCAGTTTCCTTTATCCGAGCTTACTGAGAAGTTTCCCCCCAATAAGATGATTGCATATTCATTGTCCTCGGTTTCATGTCTCCACTTTTCTCCTTTTTTCATTTTCCTTGCCTGAAAATTGAGGAACTCCCAATCGGCTTCTTCTTTCCGGAGGTCCTGGTAAATCCCTTTGGAATTATCCATTTGGGCTTTGGCAAGCAGGGGGCTTTTTTCTGATCGGGTCATGGCAAATTTATCTGATGATTTTTTCTACTTGATTGGAATGATATGAGTTGGTCATGGCAGTAGTAGTTCGCGTGGCTTCTGTTGCATCCGAAATTTTCAATTCTGGTTCTCTTCCGTTCTGCAAACAATCTATGAAATCCTGAGCCATGAGTAAAAAAGCTTCTTCGAATCGATCCCAGAAGGTCTCTACACATTCTTTCCGGGCTCCATGTTTATCGTATATTTCTACCCGGTTTATTCCTGCAGGCCTTCCTATTCTCAAACTTCCCTCTGTCCCCGTAATTTCAGTATATGTATCATGTCCGTGCATGGCTGTTCGGGAAGCATGAAGAATGGCCATCCCCCCATTTGTAAAGCGGCAGGTACTGCTCACATTATCCGCATCACCAATTTCTGCAAAGCCGGGATATTTATAGGCACCACCCAGAGCCCAAACTTCGCTTACATTGTCCTGTAAATACCAGCGAGCCAAATCCACATCATGGACATTATAATCATGAAAAAGGCCCCCACTACTTCCGGCATATTCCAATTGGAAACCGGCCAGGGTATCTTTATCTACCGTCTGAGACCGAACCATAAATACCTCTCCTATAGCGCCGGACTTTACTTTCTCCCAGGCATATCGATAACTCTTGTCAAACCTTCTCACAAAGCCAACCACCGCTTTTTGTTTCGGATACCTGGCAGCAATTGTTTCCACCCGCTGGCAATCTTCTATACTTATGGCCAATGGTTTTTCACTAAAAACATGAAAGCCTGCTTCCAAAGCTTTGATCATATGCTGTGCATGCATATTGGTTGAGCTGATCACAAAAATGGCATCCAATTGATCGAGCCTGAGCATATCCTCATACTGCTCAAAAGTATGCCTTACTCCCATTTCCTCTCTCGCCCACTTCAATTCCTCTTTATTCAAACTACAGGCAGCCAGCAGTTCCGCATTCCTAATTTTGAATGCGATATTTTCCGCATAGGATTTTCCTAAACGTCCCAGACCGACTATGCCTATGTTGATTTTGTTCATATTAAACGTATTGCTGTGTTGGCGTGCTGACATCTTGGAATTGATTTTGAATAAACACCAATACACCAGGACCTTTATTTTCCAATCCTGCTCCTCAAAAACTCCCTTGCCATTTTTGCATATTTCAGCGGATTGGCTTTGGCCGGGTCCTGCTCGGCTTCTATTACAATCCAGCCTTCATAATCGCTTTTATTCAATACTGAAAATAAGGCATCATAATCGATGCATCCTTCGGGATCGCCGGGCACAGTAAAAACTCCATGTTTGACCGCTTTCAGAAAGCTCCACTTTTCATCTTTTACTTGTTGAAGAATCCCTGGCCGAACGTCTTTGAGATGGATGTGAGCCGTGCGAGGCAAGTATTTTTCCAGGGCCTTTACCGGATCTTCTCCTGCAAAAGTAAAATGACCACAATCGTAATTGAGCCAAACATATTGAGGATCGGTTCCATCCAGAAAACGATCCGTTTCCTCCATGCTCTGTATAGCTGTACCCATGTGGTGATGAAAGGCAAGCTTCATCCCACGATCATGCGCCATTTTTCCCAACTCATTCATTTTACTACAATAGTCTTTCCAGGCATCTGCTCCCTCCAACATTCCTTTGCCTTCAAATACCGGCACATCCAATTGCCCCTGGCAACTATTTCCTGTCTCTCCTCCTCCAATTATTTTAGCTCCCATGGATTGTAGAAAATCGAGTAGAGAAGAGAAATTTCGTTTGTTTTCCTCCAGAGATTTTGTAGTCAATTCATAACTAAACCATTGATTGCATATTCTTAAGCCACGCAAGTCAAGTGCTTCTCTAAGCACATTGGTATCCCGGGGATATTTATTGCCCACTTCACAGCCTTCATAGCCTGCCAGGGCCATTTCACTTAGGCATTGTTCAAAAGGGATTTCACCTCCCAATTCCGGCATATCATCATTGGTCCAGATAATGGGGGCAGCTCCTATCCTGATTTTGTTTACATCCATAGTATTCAATCAGCCCAGGATTCAGCATCAATGGGCGGTTTTAGGTAATATCTTTGATTTTTTCTTTGATTTTCATATTCCTCATAGGCCTCTTGCACTCCCTTTCTTTCCGAGACCTCTGAGACCGGAACTTCCCACCAACTGTAGCCCTCCATTCCCTGATATCGATCTACCTCCACATAAATGACCGTAGTTCGGTTGGTAGTTTTAGCTTCTTTCATTCGTGCCTCGAATTCCTGAATATCTTTTGCTCGCAAGACAATGGCGCCTAGAGACTCAGCATTTTTTGCGAGATCGACCGGAAGATATTGTCCCCTGGCCTCCTCCTGACTGATCTCATCTCCAGCGATCCTGTCTTTCTCCTGATCACGATATAAATAGCGGGTACCAAAGCCTTCGGTTCCCAATGAGCGCGACAATCCGCCTATGCTGGCAAATCCATGATTATTGATCAGGACGAGGATAAGCTTCATACCTTCTTGTATGGAGGTAATGATTTCCTGTGCCAACATCAGATAACTTCCATCTCCTACCATCACATAGACTTCCCTTTCGGGTGCTGCCATTTTTGCTCCCAGACCTCCTGCAATCTCATATCCCATACAGGAGTATCCATACTCCAGATGAAAGTTTTTTGTGTGCCTCGCTCTCCAGGCTTTGTGCAAATCTCCCGGCATACTACCCGCAGCACAAATCATGATGGCTCCTGGATCGGAAAGTTCATTTACCCTGCCTATCACTTCTCCCTGGCTTATGCCCGGATGGTTGAGATTATAAATCTCATCCACTTTGGCATCCCAGGATGAGTTGAATTTCCGGACTTTCGACCTATAGGCAGATTCTACTTCGTATCCTTGTAAAAGCTGCATCAATTCCTCCAAACATACCCGGGCATCTGCAACCAATGGAAGCGCAGCATGCTTATGGGCATCAAAGTCAGCAATGTTGATATTGATGAACTTCAGATCAGGGTTTCGGAAAAGAGATTTGGAAGAGGTAGTAAAATCGCTGTATCTGGTTCCAATTCCGATGATAATATCTGCTTCAGCCGGGATTTCTACGCCTCCGGGAGTTCCTGTTACTCCTATAGCTCCTAAATTTTGAGGATTATCATAAGATAAGGATCCTTTGCCCGCAAATGTTTCGGCTACAGGAATTCCCGTTCTATTCACCAACTCCTGTAAAACCTGATCAGCTCCTGAATAGATTACTCCTCCTCCTGCAATGATGAGGGGTTTTTTACTCGATTTAATCCAGGCAGCGGCTTTTTGAAGCATGGCAATATCCGGTCTGGGACGGCTGATGTGCCAGGTTCTCCTTTCGAAAAGTTCCTTTGGAAAATCAAAAGCTTCTGCCTGAACATCCTGCGGCATAGCCAGAGTAACTGTTCCTGTTTCTGCCTGAGAAGTAAGCACTCTCAAAGCTTCCGGTAATGCAGTGATCAATTGTTCTGCTCGGTTGATGCGGTCCCAGTATTTGGACACGGGCTTAAAACAATCATTGGCTGAGTGATCCTGTGAAAGTGCGGATTCAATTTGTTGCAGGACGGGCGCTACATTTCTGCGGGCGAAAATATCTCCGGGCAGGAGTAAAACCGGCAGGCGATTTACCGTAGCTAATGCAGCTCCGGTCAGCATATTGGTGGCTCCCGGACCTATAGATGAGGTGCAGGCGAAAGTGGAAAGACGGTTTTTCACCTTGGCATAGGCTGCGGCTGAATGAACCATGGACTGTTCATTTCGGCACTGGTAGTAGGGAAATTCAGGATATTGCTGAAGGGCTTGCCCTAAACCTGCCACATTTCCATGTCCAAAAATACCAAAGCATCCTGCAAAAAATTTCTCTGACATTCCATCTCTTTCCACATATTGCTGATGAAGAAATTTTATGGTAGCCTGGGCAACAGTGAGTCTTTCTGTTTTCATATAAATCCTCTTTAGACATTGGTACCGAGTAAGACATAAATCAATAGGGTAATTACCACCAATACTGCACTTACGATTTTGGCATATTTCCATTCTGCAATATCCACCACTCCTATATCTGTAATCACAAAATTGTTTTGACGAGGATAAATGAGGGAGAAGAGATGCATAACCAGCACATTCAACAAAAACTCTATCCCCCAGATATGGATAAAATGCATGTTTACCTCAAAGACATAATACATCATTACATAGAAAGTCAGGCCGAATATCAGGCCCGCTTTAGCCCCACCTGCAGATACTCTTTTGAAGAAAAATCCTGCCAAAATAACACTGGCCATCGGGATAAAGAATATGCCATTCAATTGTTGGAGAAGTTGATATAATCCTTCCGGGGCATTGGCAACTAAAGGGGCAATCCCGATAGCAAATATGGCCAATACAGCAGAGGTAGCTTTTCCTATCCAAACGATGCGACTTTCGGAGGCATCTGGTTGAACATACTTCTTATACAGATCCAGACTAAAAATCGTGGCCGCACTATTGAGGGCACTATTGAAGGTACTCAGGATTGCCCCGACAATAACTGCCACGAAAAATCCTGTCGCCCAAAGCGGTAAGACCTTTTTTACCAATAAGGGATAAATACTATCCTGATCACCGTAATAGGTATCTCCGAAATAATAATATCCGATGATGCCAGGCAATACAATCACAAGCGGGATCAAAATTTTGAGAATTCCTGTATACAAGAGCCCTTTTTGGGCTTCTTTTAAACTAACTGCTCCAAACACTCGCTGAACCAGGGTCTGATTCATACACCAGAAATACAATTGGTTGATGATAAGACCGGTGAATAATACCTCAAAAGGGAGGATTGAATCCCTAGAGCCTTCGCCAACTGAAACTTCATTGCTAATTACATTGAATTTTTCGGGGGCATGATTATAGACCTTTGACAAACCTTCCAGTATGCTTCCTTCCCCAATGTTCCAAAGGGCAATAAAGGGTACTGCAAGTCCCGCAATCAATAATCCATATCCATTTAAGGTATCGGTATATGCGACCATTTTCAGGCCACCGAAAATGGCGTAAATGGCTCCGATGGTTCCTACGACTAAAACCGTTACCCAAAGCCCCTGGCTTTTACTAATTTCCAGAAGGTCTGAGAGCTCGAAAATACTTTCAATATTTATAGCTCCCGTATATAAAACGATGGGGAGCAGGGTACATACAAAAGATATAATCAGTAATAAGGCGATCAGGGTACGGGTTACTCCATCAAAGCGTTTCTCCAGAAACTCTGGAATAGTAGTGAGCCCCATCTTCAAATAGCGAGGGGCAAAATAAAGGGCCGTCACAATCAAAGCCAGAGTAGAAGTAACTTCCCAGGAAATGATTATTGCACCATTTTTATAAGAGGAACCATTCATACCGATGAGGTGCTCAGTAGAAATGTTGGTCAGCAACATGGATCCAGCGATAACAATGCCCGTCAAACTTCTTCCTCCCAGAAAATAGCCATCTCGGGTATTAAGCGGATCCTTGCGCAATTTCCAGGTAGCATATGCAGCAACGAAGGCTGTAAATGCCAGAAAGCTGAGAAATTGAATCATAGTAGTAGTCTTCTCAGGGAAATTATCAATTTGAAGGATAAAAGGAAAGCCTTCTTGCAGCTATTCTGTAATTAAGTTCTGATTATCTGCAATCCCTTTTTGGAAACGGAGAAATCTACGAACCTCGCCTGTTTATTAGGAGGAGATTTTTGGAGTGTTTCTTTGACCTTGTCAGCTTCCTCTTTTCCCTTTGCCATGATAAATAAAAAGCCTCCGCCACCTGCTCCCAGGAGTTTTGCTCCATAGATATGAGGCTCAATCTGTTTCATAATCTGCTCAACCTGAGGAGGATTGGTTCCGGAATCCAGGGCTTTATTTAATTCCCAGGATTTAGCGACCATTTTCGCAAATCTTTCATAATTGCCATGAATCGCCAGTTCATAGGTTTCTCTCCCATGTTGAAAAATCCGGTGAAGATGCTGTAGGTGTTCTTCGGAGTTCAAAAACATGCCTCTTACGATCTCTCCCAGGATATTATGTGCAATTCGGGTAATGCCGGTATAATAAAGCAGTAAACGATCCGAGTATTCAGCCTCTTCCCACTTACTCCCTTCAACATAATGAATTTCCGGGCTCTGATTTTTTCCAGGTCTGGTTTCCAGGTATTTTACTCCCGGGAATAAGCCTCCATATTGATCTTGCCAGCCGCCTCCGCTTGTTAGCATCTGCTCCAGGATGAGAACTTTGTTCCCAATTTCCATTTTCGACCATCCCAGTTTGTAGGCTTCAGAAATACCCGCAAGAACTGCTGTAGCCAGAATGCTACTGGTCCCCAGCCCTGAGCCTTTGGGTACAGCAGCAAGTAAATTGATCTCAAGCCCTCCTCCTGCCCGCTGGATTTGTGAAGCGAGATTCTCTTCGGGATGTTTGGCATATGCAGGAAGAAATCCAGCCAGCGCAAGGGCAGCTTTGGGAATAGCGAATGCTTCTCCCAATTGATCGTATTTGCTCAAGGAGTCAAATGAATCCACTTCTTCCTGCAAACCCTGATCAATACTATTGAGCTTAAAGTGGTCTTTTCCACTTGCTTTTACGATCACTTCAATAGGAGCTTGCCCATTGATATTGATGGCTACATTCAGTACTTGCCCTCCATAATTCAGGCAATAAGGGGGAGTATCACTCCATCCTCCTGCCAAATCCATGCGTAAGGGAGCACGAGTAATGATGAGCTGATCTTCCAGCAATTTTCTTTTAGGGTTTTGCCGATTCTTCTTGTGCTTGCCTTTAATCAAGCCTCTTAAAGCAGCAAAAGCTTCTGCTTCCCAAAGTCTGGCCTGATCTTCGTTTTTATCCCTGAGATATTGATACATGAACATAGCGGTATGAATCTTATCCATGCCCGCTTTTTTGGGTAAAGCCTCCGTCCCATCAGGCACTATCCCCAATCTTTTGTATTCTTCTGCCAATGCCGCCAAATCCAATCGACTGATCCAGCGGATTGAAGTTTTTTTCAGTAGTTGTTCGAGGTTTTCCTTTTTGAACAAATCCCGCTGATTGTACAGGCGCGTTAAATTTGCCTGATTGCTCAAATCCTCAGCCGTCAATCGTTCTCTTAACCATAATGCGGTAAATGCATCATTTACCTTGGGTTCAGGATCAATCATCCATTGAATGAAGTCAGCATCCATTTCACTTCTTTCTATCAAAGGAAAAAGGGCCGTTTTTTGGATGTCCCTTTCCAAATCCCAATCCAGCTGGTTTTTATCAATGCTTCTTTTTTTCAACCAGTACCAAAGACTATTTCCCATCCAATTCGCCTCTTTTATTCGAGCTTTAAAGAGATCTGAAAATCCATAGGGCCTCAAACAGAACTGATTTTCTCCTATGGGCACAATGTCCAGACAAACATCGTCCTGAAAGTGCAGGGTCCATTCATTTTCAGGAATTCCACTTATCATATGCCGTCGCCCCAGTTTCCATCCTTCAGAAACATGGCTATTCTCTATCCAAATATTATCCTGAAAGCTATTCAGGGGAATATCAATCCGAGAATTTTGGGTAAAGACACGAGGATTCTTGATGGATTTGATTTTTTCTTTATCCGGAACCGGATGAAGGTTGCGCAAGGCAATGGAAGAATGAATCAGTTCATCCGTTCGCCCAAAATGATAAAACTCCCCTTCAGAAAGCCTGACTACTGCACAGGAAAGCTCTTGTATTTCTGGATCTTTGAGTTGGGGTTCATTTCCTAAATACAAACCAAATTCTCCGTATAGGTCATAGTAATTCGGGTGTACCTGTTTAAACTCCTGGCTTTTCCCCTCCCATCCACATTTTTTAAAAAGAAGTTTTACGGCTTTATCGCTAAGGAGCCAGATTCCCAGATCAATTAAATAATGGTATTCATCTATCAGATCGAGAATTTCCGCTTGCTTAGGTTTTTGCAGGCTAAAAGCCCATTCATTGGGATTGTTTCTCGGAGTAAAAAAAACCCCATGCCGACTAGCAACTTCTGGTTTGGCCCACAATCCCAAACATAAAACATCCACTTCTGGTAGATGAGGCAATTTTCCGGAATTTCGAATCAAGGCATCTCCACAAGCAATCAAGGTATTGAGTTTGGGAGGTGCTTTCTTCATTAATGCCTCCAGTAAAGGCAATTGAAGATCAAGCAGGTGTTGGCCATATTTTTGTCCCCGTGCCCAGGAAAGCAAAGGCATAGGAGTCAGGATTTTTCCGGAAGGTGCATAAGCGGGCAATCTTCGACTCTGACCGCCTGCATGAATGATGATTCTTTTTTGGGAAGGTAACCAGCTACTCAAGTTCTCAGTCCGCCCGCTATCTCTCCAGGCTGATTCCATGATATGAACGGTTGCCCCTGCAGAGCCTAATTTCGCTCCCAGCGGATCATGCGCACAAAAATAGTCTTCCTGAGACTTATTTTCTATCTGATGAAAATCATGTGAGAGCTTTGGGGGTAGAGACAATAATACGCGCATCTTCTGTTTTTCCTGAGAACAGATTTCAAAAGAAAGGAAATATAGTGATTTGCCTTCAATTTCATTTATCCCAGGTATTTCTTAGTTTCTATAAAAAACACACGATGACTATTACTACTCAGAAGCAGCAAATCGGGTTTATCCTGATATTTGTATTCCTTTTTGCCTGTAAAGAAAAGGAATCTCATCTAAGTAAGCGGGCGCAAGAATTCGAACTGGATACTCCTTATGTTCCACCTCCGGGAGATGCCTTGTCCCATCATGCCTCGGGCTTTGCAAAAATTCTATGTTCGGCTGTTTTTATCACTGGCCTTGATTTTGATTTTGCAGCTGAACATATCGGATATTTCTCCGCTCCTTATGAGGAAAGGAAAAAGTTTAGCAGCCGAAGTCTGAATGAGGAGGAAAAATCTGTAACGGTAGAATTGCCAAATGGCGTAAAACGCAAAGCTATATATGTGGGTGATCAGGGATGTATTTGCCTTGGAGAAGGAGAGGATCAATTGCATTATCAGCCGAAAGCAATCTCTTCATCTCTTCCTCCCGCAGACAGTTTGCCCTGGCCTATGGGAGACCTACTTGAAGATAAGCCCTTGCCCGATGAATTGGATGTTGAAAAAATTAAAGCAGCTGAAGCTGCTGCCTTTGCAACTCCAGAAGGCCTTACTGCAGCTTTCGTGGTGAGTTGGAAAGGAAGGATTATAGCGGAAAAGTATCGCGAAGGATTAAATATGAATACCCAATTGGAAAGTTGGTCGATGGGCAAAAGCTTGACAGCTACCCTCATGGCAAGCTTAATCCAGAAAGGAGTTTATGAGTTGGACCAAAAAGCTCCCGTACCGGAGTGGCAGGAAGGGAATGATCCTCGTGCAGAAATTCGCATATCCGATATTCTACGCATGTCCAGCGGCTTGCGATTCCGGGCTCCCCAGGACCCTGACTTTGATCCCGATATGGGCTATCCCGATCACCTATATGTATATACAGGAGGAGTCAATTCATTTCACTATGCAGCTACTCGTCCTCAACAGTGGCCTCCCAATACCATCGGGCGCTATAGAAATTCTGATCCCGTACTGGCCAATTATCTGGTAAGACTGGGAGTTGAAGGCATGGGTGAAGATTATCTATCCTATCCACAGCGAGCTTTATTTGATAAAATTGGCGTAAGGCATATGGTTATGGAAACGGACCCTTACGGAAATTTTCTCTTGCAGGGATATGAGTTTGGTACCGCTAGAGACTGGAATCGTCTCGGCATGCTCTATTTACAAGATGGTGTATGGAATGGAGAACGCATTTTAGCAGAAGGCTTTGTTGATTTCGCTAGTCATTTGGCTCCTGCCTGGAAAGCGGATGAGCGGCCGATTTATGGAGGCTTTTTCTGGATCAATGGAGAAGGAGATTTTGCGGTTCCCAAAGATGCATATTTCATGGCTGGAGCCGGAGGTCAATTTACCATCATAGTTCCATCTCATGATTTGGTGGTGGTGAAGTTGAGTCACTATAGTGGGAGTGAGAAGAGTGGAGAAGATCTCAATGTAGCGCTTAAATTATTGATGGAAGCGGTTCCTGAGAGTAAGTAAATACACATTAGATGCATTTAAGATTTAAGAGAAAAGACAAAATTGAACCTTTGCAATCAGTACAGCAGATTGATTAGAAAAAGGGTAAGAGACAGCTCGACTTCTCTCACTCTGACAAAGTTTGTCTTGTCTTCAATAGTAAATCAGCATGCGCTACAATAGTTCATCCGGATAGGGAACCTGGATGCCCGTACTTTTTAGTGAGGGCATCTGGGCTTCGCTTTCCCGGAGATAGTTTCCCAACTCTTTCGCCAGCTGTCCGAAGCTTTGATGATCATCAGGATAGAGGTTTCTACTTTCCCCTATATCCTCTCTGATATTGAAGAGTTCAAAACTTTGGTCCAGATGATAATAAATAAGTTTAAAATCCCCTTTGCGGATAGAAGAAAAAGCACCTATGCCCGGACCACTTGGGCCCCATTCATTGGGATAATGCCAGTAAAGGGCTCGCTCTTGTGTTCCGGAAGCTGGGGCTTCCAATTCTACGACAAAACTCTTCCCATCTATTTTCTGTAAACTTTCAAATTCTCCTATTCCGGCCATCTCCAATATGGTCGGATAAAAATCTTCAATGATTAGGTAATTGGGATTCATCGATCCAGCCTGTACTTTTCCTGACCATTTTACAATCATGGGTTCTCTTATTCCTCCTTCATGGCTCGATCCTTTTCCGCTTGACAAAGGGCGATTGTGGATATGCTTCTCCCCTGCCCTCGTATGAGCACTAAGTCCTCCATTGTCCGACATGAATAAAATGATGGTTTCTTCATCTACCTTCCTTGCTTCCAACAAATCCATCAAATCTCCCAAACTCTTATCCATAGCCTCAATCATCGAAGCATATTTAGCCTCCACCGTATCCAGACCTGCATCATAATATTTCTGAACAAAACGATTGTCGGGCATGATGGGGGTGTGAATACCGTATAGGGCCATGTAGAGAAAGAAAGGCTTCTCCTCATTCAGGCTTGTTTCGATTGCGCTTTTGGCTTCTCGGGTTAATGCTTCTGTCAGAAAGATGTCTTCTCCATGGTATTTCTCAAGGCCAGGAACGGGCCAGGGAGTTCCCTCGAATTTAGGCGTATTGCCAAAGTTTTCAATACCCAAATAGCTTTTAGGCGCTCCTGCTGCATGCCCTGCAATATTTACCTCAAATCCCAGATTTAGCGGATCAGAACCCGGAGTTCCTATGGCTCCAAAATGGGCTTTGCCTGCATGGATGGTTCGGTAGCCATGATCTTTGAGGATCTGTGGAAAGGGGGTAACATGAACCGCATGAGCTGTATTGGTATCCGGACTTAAACCATTGACATTCCAGAAGGGAAAGCTAAGATGCTCATGATTGCTTTCCATAGGTTGAATCTTGTCAGGCCTCAGGGTCCAATTGGTTACCCGATGTTTGGCTGCATTCATACCCGATAGTAGGCTTACGCGAGTGGGTGAACAAACTGCCGTTGCATAGGCCTGGGTAAACTTCATCCCCTCACTAGCTAGGCGTTCCATGTTCGGGGTATGATAGCGCTTATTGAAAGGGGTTTCTTCCGTCCAAAAAGGAACAGAAGTATCCTGCCAACCCATGTCATCAACAAAGAAGAGGATGATGTTGGGAGAGGAGGCTTTTTCGGTTTCTTTTTCCTGACAGGAGTAAAGAAGGATGGGGATAAGTAGTAGTAGTATGCGATTCATATAGCTTCTGGATAAATGCTTATCCAATTTCAGCATTTTTTCTGAATCGGAAATGTTATTCTGGATTATATCTGTTGTCCGCTTTACCTGCTGACCCCTAACTAAGCGAGAGAGCCCTGATCCATGGGTAAGTCGGGGATGACATTTTTTTTGATAAAGGGAATTTAGGCCCCTCCACAAAGGTCTGGATGACAAATGTTTTGTGTTTGAATATGATACGTGCACTTGAACTTGTTTTGATCCTGGATTCAATCCCATAAAAGTTCAAATGTAAGTATCAAAAGCAAGTGCAAGGCTTACTAAAGCTCTCTCACCCAAATGTTTCGAAAACGAACCTTATCTCCATGATCCTGTAGCAGGATCGGCAGCTTATTATCATGGGGCGTATAATAGGGCTTACCCAAAAAGATACAAGGTCCCTCCAATTGGAAATTATTCTGAATCAGTAAGCCATTGTGGAAGACAGTGACTGTTGCGGGGCGAATCAATTCGTTTTCATCGTCAAAACGAGGCGCATTGAAAACGATGTCATAGGATTGCCATTCACCCGGAGGGCGAGAGGCATTTACCATAGGAATGCTTTGCTTGTATAAGGCTCCTGCCTGTCCATTAGGATAGGTCATGTTTTCATAGGAATTCAAGACCTGAATTTCATAAAGGCCCATAAGAAAAACGCCACTATTTCCGTATCCCTGATCTGCTTTGCCCGGCATCACAGGACTAAGCCATTCGATATGCAATTGGATGTCTCCGAAAGCTTGCTTGGTTTCAATGGCACCAGAACCGGGCTTTACTTCCATATAGCCATCTTTCACTAGCCATTTTGCATCAGAGAAGGAAGGATTTTCTTTCTTTACCCTGATAATATCTTCAACATTATCCATACGGGCACCATAGCCATACTTGGGGGTGTGCCATCCAGAAAGGTCAGAGCCATCAAAAAGAACGATAGCGTCTGAAGGTGCTGGTACGGAAAAAGAAGGTGCTGGAGTTACTTTCCTGGGAACGGGTTCCCAAACTTCTGTTGCCTTAAAGGCTTGGGTTCGGTTTACTTCTGCCCAATCTATAGGCGGGACATCTTGGGCAATACCGGAAAGATTTGTCAATAAAACGATAGATATGAGTATAGGGAAAAGCTTATTCATAGGATAAAGAATAGTTAGGTTATTGACCTAAATATACAGAATCGGGAAAGATTTTTTTCTGAATAAGCCTATCTAAGGATCATGCTAATATCATTTATGACAATTAGCATTCCTGCTACATAAAGGATAGCGAAGAGGATCAATATGAATCCAAGTAACCGAAAACTGATCCCTAGTGCATGTAGACTTTTCTCTAAATCTATTTCATCTTTTGCTTCGAGGGCTGATTTGCTTGATCTGGCAAAGCGGAAGAGATAGAGACTTGGGATAACATAAATTCCTCCCAGAATTATCGCCACCAATAGCAAGAAGCCCCCTCTTTCACTTCCTTCATTTCCCCCGAAAGTACTGAGTGTTCCTATGAGTGCAAATAACAAATAGCTAGCAATAAAGATGAAACTTATAATAGCGATGATTCTGGCCCATTTACTGGCAAGGGCCAAAAACTCTTCGGCTTTTTTAGTGAGTTCAATGGTCAAATCCAGTTCACTCTTTTCTGTGTTTTCTTGTTCTTGCATACACCTAATCTCTTAATCCACTGTCCCACCAATTATTTTCAGGGTCAAAGTCTTTAGATAAATAGTCTGTCCTTCTTTGTTCCAATCGGGGTAATAGTTCCGACACTATTTTTGCCTGCCTTTCTCTCCAAAGTTTTTCCTTGAATTGAGGATCATTTTGTGGGAAGTCGGCATTCACCTCCTTCAACCAGGCTTCCATTTCGGCTGCCAATACTGCTAAGACCTCTGGATTTTGGGACGCCAGATCATTACTTTCTGTTGGATCGTCCCTCAAATTGTAAAGCTCTTTTACTCCATCTTCATAATAATGAATCATTTTCCAGGCACCCGCACGAATTATGCTAGAAGGATCTCCCCCCTGGTTTCCATAATGAGGATAATGCCAGAAAAGTGATCTTTCTTCTATTTCATTGCCCATCAAAACGGGCAAAAGACTTGTCCCATCCATGTGCTGCTCTGGCCTTGCTTCTGCTCCAATGAGGTCCAGGATGGTTGGATAGAAATCCATTCCTATCGCGGGAACAGAAGTTCTTGTTCCTTTATGACTCAACCAGGGCACAGAAATAAAATAGGGTTCTCTGATTCCCCCCTCCCATTGATAGCCTTTCCCTCCTCGCAAGGGAAGATTGGAAGTAGAATAAGCATCTCCAGAAGCTACTCCTCCATTATCAGAAGTGAAAACAACTATGGTATTTTTATCGAGGCCCAATTCTTTGAGGGTATTTAACACAATTCCTATGGCATCGTCCATACTTTCCACCAAACCTGCATAGACCGGATTGTCCTGAACTTGTCTAATTGGCAAACGCCTTTCCATCATAAATCCCTTCTCAGCGATTCCCTGTTCTTCTGCTCGATCTCTATATTTCTTCCATTTTTCTTCTGTGGTTTGAATGGGACCGTGGACGGCATAAAAGGAAAGGAAGGCGAAGAAATTGGTGTCCTTATGACTGCGGATGAAATCAGCAGTTTCCTCTCCTAACCTAATGGGAAGGCTTTCCCCCTCGTATTTTGCTTCCAGATTGGGGTTATCCCAGGGAGCATAAAAGCCTCCCATAGGACTACCTTTCTCCCATCCTCCTTTATTGATATCGAAACCATGATCTGTAGGCCAACTACCTTTTGAACCCAGGTGCCACTTGCCAGCAAAAAAGGTCTTATAACCTTCCTCTTTCATGGCTTCAGCTAAACTCAAATCTTCAAATGAGAGTTGATCTCTATTTGCTGCTGGAAGCAATTTATTATGGCGATTGAGGGTCCGCCATTCTTCTCCTGTTCTTGCACCTATCCAGTCTGTAATCCGCAATCTTGCCGGAGCTTTACCCGTCATGATAGCTGCCCGGGAAGGACTACATACCTGGCAGGCGGCATAGCCATTTTCGAAGATCATCCCATTCAGGGCTATCGCATCTATATTGGGAGTATCGTAATAGGTACTGCCCATCACACCCGAATCGTGAAACCCATAATCATCCGCCAAGATGAATAAGACATTGGGACGGGCTTTTTCCTTTTTTTCCGATTGACAGGATAAAAGGAACAGCAGGCTAAGTGAAATGAAAAGTGTGCGGTACATTTGAGCAGGTTTTTTTTTATCAGGAAAACTGATCGAGGAGTTTGAATTGCCAAAGATGATATCGCCAATGCTGGCTGAAGAATAGTTCGACTTTTTCAAAGCCTAATTCTCCCATGAATTTATTGTAGACCTTAAAATCCGGATTCTCATCGAAATGGGCGTAAAAATTTTGGGTCAGTGCAGCGACTTCAGCAACTGCAGCTTCCAGGCTATCAAATTTCAGTTCCGGAAGATCTGCTTTGGTCTTATCGCTGGGTCGATGTTTCATCTGCACCCCATTGTCAATAAACTTCTGAAAGCCCAATTGTTTCTCTGTTGGAGGACTTAGGACTTCTCCCAAACGATGGTACATATAGTTGCCATCGTTTAGGATATGTTCTACCATATGCTGAGCAGTCATTAGTCCAAAACGGGCTTCGGTATCTGGAGTGAGCTTGGAAAGGAGAGCCGGAACTTCTTCCAGCATGAATTTTCTTCTATCGAGGATCATTTGATCAAAATAGGAATTATTTGGGAAAGGATTTGGGTGCCAAGTGGTATGTGTCATCCCAAACTTCTGGCAAGCGCAGCGATGCCAAGCCATTTGAGAGTTTGAGCAATAAATAAAAAAACAGGAAGTCAGGGAGTCGAATTTTGCTTGATATTATTCTAGCTCTCTTGTCATGTATTCATAGATCAATTTAGAAACCCTCGCCAGCGTCTGGGTCCCTTTTTCGAAGTCTTCAAGATTTTTTGACAACAATACCAATACATAATTTCTACCATCGGGAAGAAAGACGATTCCGGAATCATGATGTAAGGCTGTGATGCTCCCCGTTTTATGTGCCACCTTGACTTCATCCGGTAAATGGACAGGAATGATGTCATTGAATTTCTGATCCAGGAGGGTTTCGATCATTTCTGAAGAAGCTCTTTGGTCAACCGTTTCACCTTTAGCCAACTTTTCAAAAATGATCATCAAATCTTTGGCGGTAGTCGAATTGCTTAAACCTGCCCGATAAGCCTTGATATCCTCTACCCCTCTTAGTACTTCGATATCCATAGCTCCCAGCTCACGCATACTTTGGGTAACTTTCCGCGCATCCACCAAATCAATCACGATATTGGTTGCCAGATTGCTACTCACAATGATCATATCATACACCAGATCCCGGATGCTCCGTTTTTCGCCTACGCCCTGATAGAGTTCATGTTCACTATCGTCCTCCGAATTCAAGCTGTAGCGGCTACTATCGACAATGCTGTAAAAGATGTTTTTCACCTCTAAAGAATCATCCAATTCAAATAATCCTTCTTTCGACTGCTTATATACTTCAATCATCACAGGAGTTTTCATCGTACTGGCTGCATGGAATTTTTCACCAGCATCTATCAGTAGCTCGGTTCCCACGTTTAGGTCTTTAAAAGCCAGGGCGAAATCACCAGTCCCATTCGAAAACTCTTCTTTGATATCCCTTTCCAATTCCAGGAGGGGATCTGGAGCTTTACAGGAAAAGATAATGCTAGATAAACCTAATAGAATTAGTAGTTTGGTAGTCTTTTTCATCAAATATGTCGGTTTGGTTTGCGAAAGCTTCATTCCAGAATTACAATTACGAAAATAATCCGATTTCCCCTTAATTTGTCCCCATGCGCACTACTATTACTCTTTCTTTCTTATGTATTTTCTCATTCTCACTTATGGCCCAGGATATGTCGGCACCTTTACATGAGCGTCTTTCTGAAAACTATGAGCAGTTTAAAGAAAGCAGCATTAGGCATAGAAGATTTAAACATCAGGATTTACAGCCCTTGATTGAGCAGGTGAAAGGAGAAGAAGGATTTCGGGTAAAGAAACTGGGAGAATCTATTGAAGGGCGGTCTATTTCTATGGTCTCGATTGGCAGTGGAGAAACCTCGGTTCTGCTTTGGTCCCAAATGCATGGAAATGAGCCTACCGCAAGTATGGCGATCATGGACATCTTTAATTTCTTTCGTCAGGAGAATGATTTTGAGGAGGTGAAAGCCCGCATAAAGCAGGAGTTGACTTTGCATTTTATACCGATGCTAAACCCAGATGGGGCGGAGCGATTTCAAAGAAGGAACGCCAATGGAGTGGACTTGAACCGAGATGCCCTTCGATTGCAAAACCCGGAAGCTCAAATTCTCAAGGATGTAAGAGATAGCTTGGATGCAGATTGGGGATTCAACCTCCATGATCAGGGAAAATACTATGCAGCTGGCCCAAGTCCCTATACGGCCTCGATCTCTGTACTTGCCCCTGCTTTCAATTACAATAAAGACATCAATGGAAATCGAGCCAATGCCATGCAGCTGATTGGAATCATGCATGAAGTATTGCAAGCACATATTCCCAATCGAATCGGTCGATACAATGACGATTTTGAGCCCCGGGCGTTTGGAGATAATATCCAGAAATGGGGAACGAGAACCATTCTGATCGAAAGCGGAGGCTATCCCAATGATCCGGAGAAACAGGTCCTGCGCAAAATGAATTTCCTCATATTATTGGAGTCCTTTTCTTCCATTTCAGAAGGAAGCTATCGGGATATGCCATTACGGGTGTACGAAAGCATCCCTTTTAATAGCTACAATCATCTTCATGACCTCATCCTTCGCAAAGTAGCCGTACCCAAAGATGGCAAAACATATACCTTGGATTTAGGGATTAGACGCTTCGAAGTAGATTATGATCGAAACTCTAAATACTTTTTGAGGAGCAGCATACAAGATATCGGCGATCTTTCTACTTCACATGCCTATGAGGAATTTAATGCAGAAGGATATGAAGTCGAAATGGGAAAGAGCTACCCCAAACTCATCAAGAAACAGAAGAAACTAAGCAAACTGGATCCGATTGAACTTCTGAAAGAAGGCTATACCAGCATTAAGCTAAAAGAAAGTCTCGATCCCTGGATTACGGCAGCTTTACCCCTACATATTTCTGGTCCATTTAGTCAAAGGGCCCCGATAGCTTTAGGCTATGAACCCAGTCTTTTATTCAAAAAAGGAGGAAAAATCACCTACGTTCTGGTAAATGGCTTTCTCTGGAATTTGGAAAAAGAGGAGCAAATAATCCGGGATATGCTGCAAGAGCGCTTGGGGATGTAAGGCATATAAAAAGCTTCCAACAGAATTGTTATTACGAGCTTGAATGACAAGCTAAGCAATCTCCTTGATTAACATGAATGCTTGTATCCAGGAGATTGCTTTGCCAAAGATTCCGGCTCGCCAAGACTGTCGTTTAGAAAAAAAGGGAAAGGAAAACATCACTCCCTTACTTCTCCAAAATCATCCGCTTAGTTTCAAGCATATCTCCTACCTGCAATCGATAGAAATATATACCTCCAGGCAAATTTGACCCATCAAATTCCAGGTCATACGTTCCTGGAGTCTGAAATTCATTTACCAGAATTGCTACTTCCTGTCCTGCAACATCAAAAACCCTCAGACTGACGGATTCACTCTTTTTCAATTGATACATGATTTTACAGGCAGATTTAAAGGGATTGGGAAAACATTGCTCCAGCTCAAAGTAGAGGCTGGCTTCGGGATGAACAGAAGTTGTTCCTCCACCAAAATCGACATCACTGGTAGAGTAAAATGCCTCGGGACTATCTGAGCGCTGCCAAAGGCTGTAGATCACATGTCTTCCAACTCTGGGAGGAAGCGTAACCGGAATACTCACCTCACTTTCAGCAGGACTGGGAGCCGTTCTGACGAGCAATTCCAAATCGTCCCAATGCAGGGCCTGATCGGGTTGCCAGCTTTCTTTTGTAATATAAACATCATAATAGGCTGTAGCATGGGGAGCTGTATTTTTCCATATGATAGCTGTTGGTCCAGCAGTAACCGGAGTCGCCACCCAATCCGACCTGACCTGATCCATGCCTCCATATTTTTGCCTGCCCCCACTCGCTAATTTTCCATCCGGCACAAATTGACTATGATTTCCATCTGCATTGGCCTGATTGATTTCATTCCAATCATAGAGGGGCTGAGTACCATGTGAAGCAACGGCTGAGATACAGGCTGCAGAAGAAGGGTTTTCCGGATTTTCCCGATAGCAATTCCAAACCCGGCTGGGTGGAGAAATAACGGTGCCATGAGCAAGAACCGAGGGAACGAAAAGAAGGATTGAGAGAAAGAGGAGCAGGAAAGTTTTCAAAAATTTAAACAAGTTAAGGTAATCAGTTTTAGACATATCGTTTATCAGAAATTGAATTATTCACTTTGAATTCAATCATTCGAATAGCTTTTGCCCGGGATAATGGAAAGCAGCAGCTTTGTAGGAGATCCCACTCAAATTTGGTCTACATTATGTCTAATACTCTTTTTAAAATTGCGATCGGAATTCATAGTAGGCTTTTGAATAGGAAAACCCTACGGCTATATAGAATCTGGCAGAAATGATAAAACAAACAGCAAGGCCAAACGAAATTGGGCTTTTAGCTGTGAAGCTGTATCTTATTGAAAACTACTACTCTGAAGGATGAAAGAGCCCGAAGCACCAGTGGCTGATCAACAGATCAGTCCTTCCTACCGAACTTATGTACTCCTGGCCCTGACCGGAGTTTATATATTCAATTTTATTGATCGACAGATTCTGGTAATCCTCCAGGAAAGCATAAAAGCTGATCTGGGATTGAGCGATCTTCAATTGGGTTTGTTGACAGGTTTTGCTTTTGCGGTCTTTTATGTAACCCTGGGACTTCCTATCGCCCGCTTTGCCGACAAGGCCAATAGAAAAAACATCATCGCCATTTCTCTTACAATTTGGAGTGCCATGACCGCTTTATCTGGCATGGCCCAAAATTTTATCCAGCTTCTCCTGGCAAGGATGGGGGTTGGTATTGGTGAAGCTGGAGGAAGTCCTCCCGCGCATTCTATGATATCCGATTATTATCCGGAAGAGAAGCGAGCTACAGCTCTATCTGTTTATTCGATGGGGATTTATATAGGGATTCTCTTTGGCTATTTATTCGGAGGTTGGTTGGATGAATATATCGGCTGGCGAAATTCTCTCCTCATCTTGGGATTACCGGGCATCCTCTATGCGATTTTTTTCTACTTCACCGTAAAAGAACCGATCAGAGGTTATTCTGAAAAAAGGAAAAGAGAAGCGGGCGAAGAACACAGCATGATGGATGTCTTCAAATTGCTTCTGAATCGAAAGGCCTTCATCTTCCTTGCACTTGCAGCAGGAATCAATGCTTTTGTCGTTTATGGAGTGGGCAATTTCCTTCCTTCTTTTTTGAGCCGAATTCATGAAATGGGGAAAGGAGAAATTGGCACCTGGCTAGCCATTGGATCAGGAGGCGGCGGGGCTTTAGGAGTATGGTTAGGAGGGTATTTGGGAGATAAGTTTGGGCAAGTGAAAAAGAGCTGGTATATGCTAATTCCTTCAATCGCCATATTGATCTCTATACCGCTAACCCTCATTGTCCTTTTCTCTGCCAATAAGCTGGTAGTCGTAAGTACAAACTTTGTAGTCAAAGCCCTATGGTCCATGTATCTGGCCCCTTGTATTGCTATGGCACATGGCATGGTGGGCCTTAGGATGCGAGCCCTTTCTTCTGCCGTCCTATTCCTTGTACTCAACTTTATTGGTCTGGGATTAGGTCCAACATTTTTTGGGTTTATCAGTGATCTTTTCACTGCCGATATGGGTACAGAAGGTATCCGTTGGGCATTGAGTCTGGGGATAGGATTTAGCCTGATAGCTTCTATCTTTTTATACCTCAGTTCGAGGTATTTGGAAGAGGATTTAGCACAGGCGCCGGATTAGGGAAGTGTTCTGGTGCTCGGGTGTTCTTGAACTCTGCAAAAGCTGAATACGCGAACACCAGAACACGAGAATAGGTGAACACCCTTTATCTCCCTACCCAAATTCAGCTTTCAAGACCTTCTTCAGCACCTTTCCAATAGGACTTCTAGGCAGTTCCTCTCGAATCTCAAGGCCGGAAATGCGCTGGGCTTTGCCTAGTCGTTCATTGGCCCAGGCAAGGATTTCTTCTGGATCAGCCTCTTTCCCCTTTATGACTTCCACCAGGGCCATCGGCGTTTCGCCCCATCTTTCACTCGCTATCCCAAATACAGCGGCTTCTTTTACAGCTTCATGCCGCTTGAGCATTTCCTCTAAATCAACAGCATAAATATTGAATCCCCCAGAAATGATGGTTTCCTTTTTCCTACCATGCAAAGTGATAAAGCCGTCTTCATCCATGGCTCCATAATCTCCGCTTCTAAACCAGGTTCTGCCGTGCAATTGAATGCCAAAAGCTTCTTTATTTGCATCGGGCCGATTGTGGTATCCATCCATCAGATTATCAGAAATACCTATGAGTTCTCCTATGCTTCCTCGGGGGACTTCTTTCCCTTCTTCGTCGACTACCAGGATCTCAGAATTATCAGCCGTTTGGCCAACTGTATGCAATTTATCAGGATGATCATTGGTAACAAGTACCGTGATCGGGCCTCCTTCCGTCAAACCATAAATCTCTATAAACTTGCCCGGCCAACGCCTGACCATATCTTGCTTGATCGAAACACTCAAGGGCGCGCTGGTCGTCATCACCAATTCGAAATTTCTCAGATCATAGGAATCGAAATCTGGATGAGCCAGGAGACGCTGTAATTGGACAGGAACCAAAACCGCATGGGTAGTTTTTTCCCTTTCGGCGAGCGCCAACAGTTCTTTTTCCCGAAACTTCTTCATCAGGACGAATTGCCCTCCATGAGCCAGGGTTCTCAGTACAGAGACCATGGTGGTATTTGAGTAAAGGGGAGTCGAAATCAAACTGATACTTTCGGTCCAAAAGCCCAATTTATGGCCTTTGGAATATCTGCTATGCCGGCCTCTTCGAGAGTGAACAATTCCTTTGGGAATGCCTGTAGTACCCGAAGAATACATGATATCGAATTCAGCATTTGGATCGTAGGCTATTTGAACTTCCTCCTTTGAAGCCCCACCTCTCCAACTTTCATAAGATTCCCACCCCTCTTCTTCAAAATCCAGGGCAATTTTATGTTTCAGTTCCGCTTTAAATGGCTCTACTAAATGTTTGTAACGCTCTGAAACAAACCAGATATGAATACCAGCATCATCTCCCATTAGTTTCAGGGTCCCCGGACTGGCCAAAGTCGAAAGGGGAACTATACAATGAGCTGCACGCAAGGTTCCAATAAAAAGCTCCAGGAATTCATGACAGGTATGGCCGATTACCCCAACTCTCTGATTGCTGTTCATCTCCAGCGCCAACAAGGCATTTGCCACCTGGGTAGCATGCGTATCAAAGCTAGCCCAAGTGAGCTCTGTTCGATCGTCTTTGATGGCGAGGGTATCGGGGCGATCCTTTGCATGCCGAGCCACGCATTGAGAAAGATCTTCGAATGCAGGCTCTTTTAGTTCCTCTTTAAGCAGGTAGATCGCATGTCGGAGTTTCCTACTTCCTTTTGATAGCCTTTCCTCTGGAAATAATTCCCCAACTTCCTCCAAGGCTTTGACAAACTGAAAATCTATACTGAGTTCATCAACCTCGTCAATAGCCGAGGCAGCCTCAAGCATATCTTCCCAGGATTGTGAATGACTCGCTTGCTGAAGTTTATCTATAATCGCTTGATATTTTCCCATCTTCTATAAATCAGTTCGATTAAGCATGAGTAGGCGAAAATCGAGTACTTCTTTGCCAGAAATCTCAAGGGCTTCCAATGCAAGTTCCCCTTCGCCTTTTTCCAGATAAATATTTCCCAATGAAATAGGTTTAAAGTCTTTCACATAAGACTCTATTCGTTCATCTCTGTCTTCTTCCATACCGAAAAGAGGAGGATCATGGGCCTCCGTAATTTGCCCCTCAAGCTGACTCTTACCAAAACTCAGTCTGATTTTCGATCCCACATTTTCTTCTGAGCAGGTATAATAGAGAATAGCTTCAAATTCGCCGGATTCCAAGACTTCCATAGGGAAGTATATTTTCTCCTCTGTGCTGGTCCAGTTGGTGTAAAAGGAACAATTGGGATAGCGATTGCTTCTTTGGATTTCTCCTGTGACCCGGGCATCGCGGGCTGGCAATTGATTGTATTTAAAATCCGGATGTCCTACCACAAAAGCACGATTGTCCTCTTCTGGTAGCTCCGAGAAAACATTCCTCCTCCACTCTTCTCGGAATTCAAACAGGTCGGTATAGGTATCCTCTTTTTCTTCGGCAATATCCTGGGTTTGACCTGGATCATTGAGCATATCAAACAATTGATCTTCAAATCCCAATCGAAAGTTTTGCGTGCGTATACTTGTTCGCCCTCTCCAATGGTTGACAATATAGCGGTCTTCCCATGCCTTACTTTCGCCCATTAAGAGCGGGACTAGACTTTTCCCATCCAGCTTTTTCTCACTTGTAAATTCGACCCCGGACATTTCCGTTAGGGTCGGCAGAAAATCAATAGCACTGGCAATTTGGGGAATATTTATTCCCGGCTTAATCTTTCCTTTCCACTGCATAATCAATGGAGATCGAACTCCTCCTTCGTCTGTTGATCCCTTTCGACCTTTCATCCCATCATTCCAACGAACGCCATTGGGACCATTATCTGAGAGGTAAACAATAATGGTATTTTCCTCCAACTTCAATTCCTGAAGTTTCGAGACAAGGCGGCCCACATTCCAGTCAATATTCTCACACATAGCCAAAGCAGCTTTTATGTGATCCGGGTTTTCTCTATCGGGTTCCCGATTATGCATCTTCAGTTCCTTATCCTTAAACCTCTCCCAGTATTCATCCGGGACCTGCATAGGACTATGTGGAGTGTTGTAAGGAAGGTAGACAAAGAATGGCTGCTCTTTATTCTCTTCCATAAAAGTCATGGCCTGTTCTGTAAAATCATCTATTACAAAGCCATTCCCTTTGATAATTTTCCCATTATGCTCCAGCATAGGACTAAAATAATTGCCCCAATGTCCGGAGCAGAACCCATAAAACTCTTCAAAGCCTCGGGCATTGGGATGATAAGGATATTGCATTCCATTATGCCATTTCCCATAGGCTGCCGTTCGATATCCCGCTTTTTGAAAGATTTCGGCAATGGTCGTCTCATCCAGATCCATGCGTTCCCCCCCTGCGGAAGTTGCGTACACCCCGCTTCGAACATGATAGCGGCCCGTCAGAATTTCTGCTCGCGTTGGGGAGCAAACCGGACTCACGTAGAAGCGGTCAAACATAGCACCATCCCTTGCGAGCTGATCTATATTCGGGGTGGATAAATTGGTATTGCCGTTGATGCTCAAATCTCCCCAGCCCTGATCATCAGTCAGGATAAAGAGGATATTGGGCATAGAAGGCTTGGGGTCTTGTTTTTGCTGGCAGGCGAAAAGCATGAACGCCAGCATAAGCAGGTATCCGTATCGCATATTTTGTAGTAATTTCAGTAGATAAGTTCAATATAATCTTTCAATTTCTAATTCCTGAGGAAATTTAAAAATCCCTGTAGAGAGAATAATTACAGAAATACTTTGTCCGAACTAAAAACTCTGGTAATTTATAATGAGCCTTGCATGCTGGCCACTTCCTAATGTTTTAACACCATGCGTTTTACTAACTACTACTACGTTGCGGCAGTTTTGCTGCCTTTATTCCTTTTACAATGTGAAAGCCCTCTTTCCTATGAGCTGCCTCCAGCTGATCCGGATAACGGAGGTTTACGGCTTCCCGATGGATTTTCTGCGGTGGTTGTTGCAGAAGAATTGCCCGGACAGGCCCGGCATTTAGCCATACGGAAAAATGGGGATATCTATGTAAATATGCGAAAGAGGACCCCTGAAGGGGGCAATATAGCGCTCCGTGATACAGATGGAGACGGTAAAGCAGATATCTTCAAAGCATTTGGACATTATCGCAAGAAATGGGGCTTTGGATCTGCCAGCAGAATTTACAAAGACTACCTTTATTATAGTTCAGAATTGGCGGTTTACCGGAGTAAACTCATTCCTGGCCAACTGCTTCCTGATACTACAAAGGAAATCATGGTCATCGATGATCATGCACATAAGGAGCACGAGCATATAGCCAAACCGGTTTCTTTTGACAATGATGGCAATATGTACGTACCCTTTGGAGCTCCTTCCAATGCCTGTCAGGAGCCCAAACGCACACCGGGTCAGCCCGGGCTTGATCCCTGTCCCCAATTGGAGGATCATGCGGGGATCTGGAAGTTTGACGCTGAAACTCCGGGGCAAACCCAAAAGGATGGAAGCAGGTTCGCAAGTGGCATTCGCTCTGTGGTAGCTATGGATTGGAACAAACAGGATGAAAATCTGTATGTGGTTATCCATGGACGAGATGATCTGGTTCGATTATTCCCCGAACTATATTCTCCCTGGGAAAGTGCTATGCTTCCCTCTGAGGAGTTTGTCAGAGTTCAGGAAGGAGATAATTTCGGATGGCCGTATTGCTATTATGATCAAATGATCAGCAGAAAAGTTCAGGCCCCGGAGTATGGGGGAGATGGAGAAATGGTAGGAAGATGCGGAGACTACGAAAAGCCACTCATTGGCTTTCCCGGACATTGGGCTCCCAATGATCTGTACTTTTATCAGGGGGATCAATTTCCTGCCCGCTATAAACATGGGGCATTCATAGCCATGCATGGATCAACTATCCGAGCCCCGTATCCTCAGTCCGGCTATTTTGTGGCCTTTGTTCCCTTCAAGGATGGGAAACCCAGTGGATCATGGGAAGTCTTTGCCAATGGATTTGCAGGCGTAGATCCCATTGTCAATGTAAATGATGCCGTCTACCGTCCCATGGGAATTGCTGAAGGACCGGATGGATCTTTATATCTTACAGAAACGGAAAAAGGCAAAATCTGGAGAGTAATGTTCACAGCTGAGCGGGAGAAATTTGGAAGCTCCCAACTGGCTTCTATGGAAGGAGAAAGAGAAGCCTCCAATGTTCGCACTCCAAAGGAAGAGGAAGACAATTTACAGAAAGAGAAATTGACTGGAGGAGATTACCTATACTTTACCTACTGTGGGATTTGTCATCAGTCTAATGGAAAGGGTTCCGGAGAACGTTTTCCTCCCCTTGCTGGTACAGATTGGGTAACGGGGAATAAAGAAAGACTGATTGACATCGTCATGAATGGGCGGGAAGGGCCTATGATGGTGAATGGGCAAAACTATAATAATGTCATGCCTCAACACAGTTTCCTAACTGATGATAAACTGGCAACAGTCTTAAGTTATATCAGAAAGAATTTTGGGAATGATGCAAGCACTATCAGTCCAGAAGAAGTAGCTGCTGTTCGGGCAAAATCTAACCCATAGCCGCTCCGACTCCAATTCCCAGAAAAGTTCCAATAACATATCCCAGAAGTCCAATCAGGATACCCGGGGTTATGGCCTTTGGCATCCCAAAGGATACCGCCATAGGTGCTGCTACTGAAGGTCCGGCGATATTTGCCGCAGAGGCAATCATAATTTCTTTCAGACTTACTTTCAAAAGTTTACCTGCTACGAGAACGACAATCAAATGAACGACAAGGATAATCGTTGCGAATAGAATGATGCCGGGAATGGAGTTCCACAGTTGATTCAGATTGGAGGAGGCACCAATAACTGCAAGGAAAACATACATCAGAAACATCCCGATATTGAAGGCTACTTCCTGATATTTAAGAAAGAATTTCGGAAAAATATTTACCAGGGCTATAATGGCAGTTGTGATGATCAGGACCTCCAGGTCTATTTCTGTCCCTAATAAAGAAGCTAAAAGTGGTGCCAGAAATTCCGCACAGACAAAGATCCCCGCACTGATGAAAAGGCAAAGGGTAATATGTTCCATCAAGACGCCAAATTCAAAGGAAGCCTTACTTTCCTCCAGCTCTTTACTTTCATCCGCCACATAAGGGGCAAAATAATCCGCCACCCATTTTATACCTGGTAGCAAAAAGATCAATACAATGTATACATTGGTGAAGACATTGTCTACGGTAATAGTGGAAACGAAGTAGTCACTTTCAAGGAAGTCTAAAGCCGTTGATACCGCCATAAAATTGACACTCCCTCCCGTATAAGTCCCTATAAAGGCTCCCATTACTTTGTGGGTTTCCTCCCCAAATTCTAAAAAAGATCCTGCAACTATAGCCCCAATAGCTACCCCTGCTGCACCAATCAAAAAGGGCAATAACAGGCGTCCTGTATCATTGAGGATTCTTTTCAACTGTACATTGAATAGAAGAAGCGGGATAGCAAAAGGAATAAAATAAGTAAAGACCCAGCCGTAGATTTCAACAGAAAGCTCAGGATCGGCTGCCGGAGGTAATATACCTACAGTCGTCAGAATAGCGGCTGCCAGAATGGTCACAAGCGCACCAGATATTTTACTGAACCAACCTACACGTTCCCCATACATCCCTAAGAGGGATACGGCGAGTAGTACTGACCAAATCAGGATATGGCCATCTGGGGAAATTAAGCTTTTCATGGGGTTCTATATTTATTCCGCCCAGGGCACTTGCTTGGAGGGATAATAATTTATACCCAGCACATCGAAGCGAGCTTTCTGCCTTCCTAACCTGATCCTGTATTCATCCCAACTTCTATTATCTCTCGGTGACCAACCAATTTCGGCATGTCCAGGTAGGCGAGGAAAGATCAGCCATTCTGCTTCTGTAATATTGCTTACGGTTTCTGACCAAAGTGGCGACTCAACTCCCAGGATATTCTCAGCAGTCATTCCCTCTACCAATTCTTCGGGATCCCACTGATAACTACTGTCAATTTCAATATAAGCTGCCCAATGCAAACCATATTTACTGGTAGTATCATAGGACATATCCAGATAGGTTTTCTTTGCAGGAGAGGCCAGGATCTTTGCATTTTGCTTGAGGGCCTTCTCAGCATTTTCCGCACTATCCCAATACTGAGCGATGGTATTCTTCTTCAAAGTTGCCTGAGCAATCTCATCCCAGCCCATCACCAATTTGCCATGCTTATGAACGATATCCTGTACACGATTTACAAAGGGTATGTAATCTTTCAGTTTAGTGGCATGGGTTTCATCTCCCCCAATATGGATATACTCTCCAGGTGTAATGGCTACGAGTTCACGGATCACATCTTCAATGAATACGTAAGTTTCTTCATTTGACGTACACAGGGTTGAAAAGCCTACTTCAATTCCCGTATATATTTCGGGTTTCTTTCCAGTGCAATACAATTCCGGGTAAGAAGCCAAAATCGCATTGGTGTGGCCGGGCATATCGATCTCAGGGATTACCGTTATGAAACGATCGGCAGCATAGGCTACGATATCCTTATATTCTTCCTGAGTAAAGAATCCTCCTTCTCCTCCACCTACTTCTGAACTTCCGCCTATTTCCGTCAATTTTGGCCAGGACTTAATCTCAATTCGCCAGCCCTGATCATCAGAAAGGTGAAGATGCAGGGTATTTAGTTTATAGGATGCGATATAATCAATAAACGTCTTTACCTCATCTACTGTAAAGAAGTGTCTGGCTACATCCAACATAGCCCCTCTATATCCAAATCGAGGATAGTCTTTGATCGTACCTGTTCCAATTTCCCAGGGACCTGATTGTTTATCTTTGGCTTCGATACTTGCAGGAAGTAATTGTCTCAGGGTTTGAATTCCTCGGAAAACTCCGCTGGCTGCATTGGCTTTAAACACAACCAAATCTTCTGTAATGTCCAATTGATAGCCTTCTCTGCCAAGTTCAGCATCCGAAGTCTCCAGACTTAAGAAAATGTTGCCAGCTGAAGGCCAGGCATCAGTAGCACTTACTTCCAGCGGATATCCAGTTGCAGGTCTTAGAACCTCCGCCAGATAATTGGCGGTTTTCATCAAATCCTCATCATTTCCCTGGACATAAATGCGGGTGTTCTTTTCAATCGCAAAAGAACTGCCCGTTGCCTGAAGACTTACTGGTTTAGGAATCAAAGCTTCATTTCCCAAATCTTTTGGAGTAGGTTCTTTGCAGGAAACAGTCATGAATACGGAAAGAATTGAAAGGTAAGCTAGTTTTTGTACCCAATTATTGAAACGCATGTTAAGCTACACTTAGTAGTATTATTATTTGGCCGGCAATATAGTCAATGAGAAGCAATCCTCATCGGTCATTTAAAAAAATCGCCGGCTACTCTTTTGAGCAACCGACGATTTGTATTTAATTAGAGCAGGACTAGCTATTGATTCGGCTTGGCAGGAACCATCCCAACCAGGCTCCAGTCAAGCCCCATTGTACAACTACATCCAGCAGTTGTGGTAAGGAATCGGTTTCAAACCATATACTCTCCTGGTAGGTGACTGTCATCCAGCCTATCAATCCCACAGAAAGTGCTGAGATAATGGCCGTTTGCATACTTAGACCCGCCATTTTCGAAAGCAGCCAGGAAAGGAGGAATACAGAAACGAAACTGATCAACCATCCTCTGAACATATTCAAACCCATGTTTGAGTTGAAGGATTTGTGATAACTAACCCTTGCCCAGGGTTTTCCCGTCATTTCGTTCTGAAAAGCCGTCATTTCATCATTAGATGCAGTGGCAGGAAGACGCGGAAGGAAATATGCACCTTCTGCCAAATCACTATCTGCCAACGCTTGCAAAACGGCATCTTGCTTATCAGTATGTGCCATTTGACCCTCATGTATCCCTAAAGGAGCCCATGACAGGAACTGCCACATAAAGATAATTACAGAGCCAACAGCAGATGCAATCAAAAGATTTTTCATAGTAGTAGTTTTAGAGTAAATGTGTATCGCTAAATCTAATATACTAAAATTCAGTCAATTGGGGCAAGATTTTTCCTAAATGAACCAGACTAATTCAATTAGGCGCATAATCCATTCTCCATATTTTCAATCCTTTATCAAAGTCCTGTTTCGAAAACATAGGGCCGCAATATTGTCAATTATTTAGTAGATTTATTGTGTGCTTTAGGATCTGAGCTACAATTACACCATGCCAAGAATGCTGTTAGTGAAATCTCCTTGCTTTTACTTTTTCCTCTTTCTTTTCCTATTATTTGAGTCTCTTCCTCTCTATAGCCAGAATACTTCTTTCTCCAAAGCCCTGAAAGATTCTGATGCTTTATTGGAAAGCGGAAATTATGAAGAGAGCCTGAAATCAAATCGAAAGATTGAACAGAATTTTCCAATACTGGATACCCTGGATCGGGTCAAATTGATTAAACAAAGAGCCTATCTCTTAACCAAAATTGGTCAGAAGGATAGTTCCGTTCAGTATTTGCAGGAAGCCAGGCAGCTGTTAAAAAAAGATTCCCTGAATCAACTGCCCTTGTATGCAAGCCTAATGTATGATCTGGCCTTTAGCAGTATCAGCCAAAATCCTGGAAATCCACAAATTGAAATCTATTTGGAAGAATCACGGAAGATTCGGGAAATCCATGATCCTGAAATGCTAGGAAAAACACAGCACCTCAAGGCGAATCTGTTTATGAAAAAAGGGAATTTCCCCGGCGCAATTCAAATCTTTGAGTCTCTCATTGATCGGAAAGAAGAAATCAGCAAACACCTATTGGCCCGCACACACAATGATTATGGCATCAGCCTCATTTTCATGCGAAGACATCCGGAAGCTCATGCTTCTTTAGAAACCGCCATGAATATATTTGAGGAGCATTATGGCACAGATGAACATCCAGATATGATCAATGGCCTTTCTTATTTGGGATATATCAGTGGAGTAATTGGGAAACTGTATTCCGGCAGAAAATATTGCGAAGAAGCGCTGCGATTGCAACAGAAGTTCTTTCCTCCTGATCATCCAGAACTCGCGATCATTTATTACTACCTCGGAGGGATTTATAATAATATGCAGGAGGCCGAAAAAGGTCTTGCAGCTTTTCAGGAAGCTATTCGAATAGATGACATCCATTCTGGCCCTCAAATGAGTCCCCGAAAAGCAAACTTCTATATGAGTCTTGGAGCTGCTTATAAAGGCATCAATGATTTTGACCGATCATTGGAAGCCAATCAAAAAGCAGTGGATTTCTTCGAAAGTCTTCCCAATCAACATCCCTTTATGGATCAACTTTATGCAAACATTGGGATGACCTATTTTGATAAAAGGGATCTTGAAAATGCTCAGAGCTATCTCGACAAATCGATGAAGCTCGCGCTCGAAAAATTTCCTGAGACGCATCCCAGTATGGTTACGCGTTTTACGGCCTATGCAAAACTCTATGAAGAGAAAAAAGCCTATCAAAAATCTCTGGAGTACTGGGAAAAAGCCGCTCAGGTAGAAGCTGCCAGAAGTGGACCTAAATCCAGTCGAATTGCTCACTTCAAATCAAAACAGGGAGCTGTTTATTTCAACTACCTTAAAAATCCTCAAAAAGCATTGGAGTTTTACGAACAGGCAATCACTTCCATGGATCTGGAAGGTTGGACTCAGGGAAACCAATATCCGCTCAATCAGCTTAGCCGTGAACAACCCACCGTTATGCTTGGGATTTGTCATGGCTACAGTCTTTGTCTTCAGGCGGAAAGTAAAAAACAAGACCGCAAGAAAGCTTTTGAATTGATTTTGGCAGCCGAAATGCTTGTCGATTCGACTCGGAGTGAATATCTAACTGAATCCAGTAAACTTGAACTGGCCAGTAATTCTCGAAAACTCTATGAATTGGGAATTGAACTGGCTTTTGAATTATATCAGGAGAGTGGTGATCAGATGTATCTCAACAATGCCTTTCGTCTAAGTGAAAAAAGTAAAGCCCTTCTCCTTTTGTTGAGTCTCAAGCATGTGCAAGCCTTGCAAAGCTCGGAGATTCCTGAGTCCGTTTTGGAAAAAGAGCAGGAACTTGAGCGAAAGATCATGAGTACCAAAAGCCTTAAAAGCAGATATACGCGTGATCAACTTGCAGAAACGGATAGTATATCAAAAATTCTCTTCGCACTCAACGCAAGTCGGGATTCTTTGATTGAAGAATTAGAACTCAATTATCCTCAATATTTCCGAATTAAATACGATCCCCATATTCCTCAATTGAGTGAAATTCAAAATCAACTTCTTCAAGAAAAGGAGGCTGCGCTTGTCTATTTTCTGGATGATGCCTTTGTGTATAGATTTGACATTCGGAAGGATAAGGTGGATTTCACAAGAAAAGAGCTCAATGAAGATTTTTCAGGTCGTATTAGAGATTTTCGGCAATTGATTTATGCCCCATTATCTTCAAAAACGGATGATGATTTTGTGGAAATGCAGGGCAAATTTGTAACAGAGGCACATAGGCTATATGAGTTATTGCTTCCTGCCAAAGAAGACTTTTCAGGAATCGAAACCCTAAAAATCATTCCCGATGGAGTATTGAGTATGCTAAGTATGGATTTGCTTCTAAGTAAAATGCCTCCTGATATCGGCAAAATCAGAAGCTATCCCTGGGCCATCCGCGACTATGAATTTTCCTATCTCTATTCTATGGGGCTATGGATGTATCTGGAAGAAACTCGTCCAATTAAAAGACCTGAACCCAGGCTTTTGGCCTTTCAACCCAGCTATCCCAATACAGAGATGGAAGAAGGATTATTCGCAGAAAGAAGAGCCGGTTTTGGACCTTTGAAATTTAGTGAGGCAGAAGTGAAGGGGATCAGCGATTTCTATGCAGGGGAGATCCTTTCCGGCAGTCAGGCCAATGAAGCCAATTTCTACGAAATGGCCCATGAATATCCCATCATCCACATCAGCAGTCACGCCATGGTTCCTGAAAAAAAGCAAAGAGATGCCTTCATTGCTTTGAGTCAATCGGAAAACGGGGAATATGATGATTCTCTTATGATAGAAGAACTTTATACCCAGAGACTCAAAGCAGAAATGGTCGTACTAAGTGCCTGTGAAACCGCTTTAGGAGAATTGGCAGAAGGAGAAGGTGTCCTGAGTTTAGGTCGGGCTTTTACCTATGCAGGAGCCAGAAGTCTGATCATGTCACTTTGGGAAGTAAATGATGAAAGCACGGCCGAAATCATGACCAGCTTTTACAAGCATTTGGCTGAAGGCGATCAGAAATCTACTGCTTTACGAAAAGCAAAACTGGCCTATATTGAGAAAAGCGATCAGTTGGAATCTCAACCTTATTTCTGGGCGGCTTTCCTGGCCAGTGGGGATATGCAACCTTTACCCGAAAAATCTTCAAATAGCTGGCTCTGGTTCTTGGCAATCCTTGGAATTATTGGGATATTTTGGGGGATAAGAAGTGTTGTAGTTCGGTAGTGATTTAGTACAAAAGTTCTACCGCTACATAGCACAGCTATAACATGACACCACCCTAACACTATAAGACCCGAACTATGAACCCCATCCAGGAACTTGCCAAAATGATCGACCACTCTCTGCTTCACCCTACGATGACTGATGAGGATTTGAGAAAAGGATGTGCGATAGCCAAAGTCTATGATGTTGCTTCCGTTTGTATCAAGCCCTATGCGATCAAACTGGCAGTAGAAGAACTCCAGGGTTCTGATGTGCTGGTGGGAACGGTAATTGGCTTTCCGCAAGGCAATTCTCGAATAGACATCAAAGTAGCTGAATGTATTCAGGCTTGTAAAGATGGAGCTACTGAGATTGATATGGTGGTCAATATTGGGAAGGTATTACAGGAAGACTGGTACTATATCAAAGAAGAAATAAATGCCATCTGCAAAGCGACTCATGATCATGGAGCCATTCTCAAAGTGATTTTTGAGAATGATTTTCTCCCCGAAGACAAATACAAAATCAAGCTTTGCGAAATCTGCTCTGAACTGAAAGTTGATTTCGTCAAAACTTCAACTGGCTATGGCATGGTCAAAGGAGCCGATGGAAAATACGGATATCAGGGAGCTACCCATCCTGACCTCAAATTGATGCGCAAACATGCAGCTGACGAAGTTCAGGTCAAAGCTGCTGGCGGAGTTCGTACACTAGAAGATTTATTGGCAGTGAAAGCCTTGGGCGTAACACGCGTAGGAGCTACTGCAACCGTTGCTATGCTGGAAGCAGCCAAAGAGAAATACGGTATTGGCAGGGACGAAAATGCCCCAGAGGAAGAAGCACCTGGCTATTAAAACCCCGCTGCAATACAATTTGCTAATAAGTCTATGATTCCAACCTTTTCAGCTTATTTGTCTCTTTTAGAGGAAGACTTTAGTAGGAAACCTAAAGGAATAAGCTATGCAAATCACATCTAAAGATTGGAACAAAAAATTTCAGTTGCATAAGGAGGGAAAGTCTGTATTTCATCTGGAATACGGAAAATGGAATTATCATGCTACGGCCAGTTTTCAGGATCAACATATCCAAATGAAGCCCAGAAAATGGTACAAAAGCCGTCACGAAATCTTGAAGGACGGTAAAGAAGTTGGCTGGATTAAGTGGAAATGGAATGGAAGCCTGGAAGTTCATGTGAAAGATGCCATGAACCGTTTGCGCAGCTACCAGCTAAAGGCCAAAACCTGGAATTCCAATATCTTTATTTTTCATAGCCTGGATTTGGATAAAGAGCTTTTTCGTCTCAGAAGGACCAGCAAATGGTATCAGAGTAAACATCAATTCAAAGTAGAAAAATTGGCTATAGGGATGCCCGGGGTTGAGCTTGAGGAGCTGGTTTTATACGCCCTTCATGCTGCCAATATATATTATCAGGCGAGCATGGGATCTTAGGCTATTTAGGATCAATTTATATCGTACCAATAGCCATCGGTTTCTATGGCCAATTCCTCCAAATCCTGTTTATAATCAAATTGTAGATCTTCATGAAGATAGGACATGGCTTTGCTGATCGCTTTTAATTGCCTTTGGTATAGACCGATCATCATAGGACTCCGGCTGAAGATATTGAGGACTTTTTTGAATTCTCTACAGAAATGAATGAGTAGACGAACTTCTGTTTCTTTCTTTTTGGAATAGCGTATGTATTTTTTGACCAAACGCAGGATTTTGCGGAGGCTTTTCTTAACGAAATAAAAACTGGAGCGATTGATTTCGGAAAAAAGTTCTGATACCTCCTCATTCACACCCTCAATAAAACGATCTTCATCTGAGGCTTCATATAAAAGATAGCTCAGCAATTCTTTATTCTCTTTTTTAAATTTTGCGAGAGACAGACAAAGTTCAATCAGTTCCTGTTCGTCTTTAAAGCCTAGTTCAGTTTTAATTTCTCGAATTGTTGCGGTCTTCATGGCAACAATTTACACATTTCAGTTAAGCTAATTGTGGCTTTGAAACTTTCCTATTTGTCCTTCGGATAATGATGAATGCCACCAAAAGATTCGGCACCCAACACAACCAGGCTACGATTTGATAGGCGCTGATAAAATCACCCGTCATACTCTGAAGGGGAGTTAACCATAAACGGAGAGTCACAGCAGCGAAGCAAAGCGAATAACTATAAATCATCATCTGCTGATGATCCTGTAGTTTTCTTTGGCGAATGTCTAAATAGGCTTTTAAGGTCGTCCCAAACCATCCAACTCCCAAACACATAAACCCAATCTGAGCAATAGGTCCGCCTGTGGCATAATATCCAGCCCAGACTCCCCCCAGGGCACTCAAGAGGCCCGCAATCACATAGACCTTGCCTATCCCTCGATGAATCTTCATCCGTTTCGTCCGAAAGCCTTTATGAAATTGTATCCAACCAATCATCAGGGCAATGCCTCCAAAAAGGATATGAACATTGAAAGAGACCTTCCAAACCAGGTTTGAAAGCAGCTCCGGATTTTTGGTATTCAATAATCCTACTACCCCATCCGCCAAAAGATACCTCAAAGGATATAAACCGATAAATAGGGGAAAGATGGCAAAAATGATCCAGCCAATCGTTTTAAGAATTTTTGAGTTCATAAGGCTTTCTTGCTTTCAGAAAGTTAGGAAGAAAAAAGAAAGGATATATCAATAAAAAGAGATTGGGTATCCACCAGGATATATTGTAGTCTTCTGCCAGGACCCAATAAGAGATAGCTTGTAATCCTGATGCACTGGTCAGGACCAGAGATATCAGGGCATACAAAGACCATCTTTCATCCTTTCGCCTAAAGAGATAGAGGCTGTACAAACCACTGGCTGAAACAAAAAGATCAAGTGGCAAGAAGGACCAATTCCAATTTAGCAGGATCTCATTTTGATAATCATTGAATAGATACTCGGGAGGAATCAGAGAAAAGGCAGTAATGAGCCAATATAGAATAAAACCGATGTCAACAATCAGAAAAAAGTAGCGAAGGGACTTCATAGTATTCCATTTTCTTCAAGATGGAAGGAATGCCTACCGAAATCAAAAGAAAATTTTTGAATTGCAGCTAAAGCTTGTTGAAATGCAAAGGGAATACTTAGCTAATCTGCCATCCCTAATTTTTCATCAAATTCTTTGAGGAAGTCTTTCCACTCAGTATTGGGAAAGTTTTTTGTAAAACTTATTGTGTAACCGGTTTGGGTTCCGCTGTGAAAAAAATCCTCGAAGGGAAGAGGTCGACTATGTACAATTGAAAACAAAAGTCCTTCTTTGTAGCACAAAAGCAAGCGAAAACCGGGCGAAGGATCCGTAATCCAATTTTCGTATACGAAATATCCTTCGATCCCCTCAAATTCTGAAAAGGGCTCAAATCTGTGCTTCTTTATAAACGCCAAATGCGCTTCCAGTTTGTGTTCATTGGATTCCAGGACATTTAGCAGTTTATTCTCTATCAATGACTCTGGTTTGATGTTGTTTTTATGGGTATAGCCGTAAAGAAAACCGCTATACTTTCCTCCATTTTCCTCTAGCAAGTCTACGAGAATATCTGTTTTTGCCTGCCCAATTTCCTGCCCATCAGGACCAAGGATTTTACTTCCTGAAAGGATCGTCTCCTTATCATACTCTTCTTTGGTTAAGGTCACATAGGTCGCTGCCTCACACCAATCAGCCCTAAATTTCGTTGCCTGAACCTCCACACCATCGTAAAATTCAAAAAGAAGTTTTCCGTTGACCTTATCTCGAAAATTTGCCGGACCATCGACCCTTTCAATAATCTTTTCAAATGAATCGCTTTCTTCCCGATTAGTATTTTCTACAGTACAGGAGAAAAGAAATAAGAGGGAAATCAAAAGAGGGTAAACAGGGAAGGAATTAAACCAGTTTACTAAATACATCAGTGCTTTGAGTTAAGAAAATATACCAGTAATTTATAAAACAGGCGATTTAGATGAAAGAAAGATCAAATCCCAGGGAGACAAAGTCTTCACTTAAACTTGCCACTTGATTGTAAATAATTCCAGCTTCATCCATCATGACTACTACGCTAATAAAAAACGGCCGTGTATTTGACGGAACCCAAAATCCTTCCAAAATCGCACACATTCTCGTCCAGAATGGCATCATAAAAAAGATCAGCGAATCAGAAATTGAGTTTGCTGCCGATCAAGTAATTGATGCACAGGCAAAGTGGGTCATGCCGGGTTTTATTGATAATCATACCCATTATGACGGAGAAGTTTTGGTATCTCCAGGTTTGGGCGAATCGGTACGACATGGAGTCACGACCGTGATGCTGGGAGGCTGTTCGCTTTCTTTCATTTATGCTGATGTGGAAGATTGCTGTGATATGTTTACCCGCGTAGAGGCTTTTCCCCGAGAAATTCTTTTTCCCATACTCAGAGATGAAAAGTCCTGGTCTAGTCCCAAAGAATGGATAGATCATATCAATAGTTTGCCGGTAGGACCTAATCTGGCTTCCTTTATCGGGCATTCGGATATACGAGCGGCAGTCATGGGCATAGATGATTCATTGACTGAAGGAAAAAGGCCTACTAAAGCCCAAATCGAGGAAATGAGCGATATGCTGGAAGAAGCTTTGGATGAAGGTTTTGTGGGTATTTCTATGCAACACAATCCCTGGGACAAAATGGACGGAAGGCATTGGTCGAAATTGCTTCCTGCCGCTTATGCAAAGGCCTCAGAGCGGCATGAGCTCACCAAAATAGTCCGACGAAGAGGAGCCCATCTGCAGGGGGTTCCCAATCTGGTAAATCGAGTAGGCGCACTTTGGTATATGGCTTTGAGTGCAGGCTTTCTTTGGCGAAAGAAATTACGAACTTCCATGGTCGCCATGATGGACCTGAAAGGTGATCCTTTCATTCGTCCGATTCTGAGTGGCCTATGTTCCTTTTTCAATAAAGTGTTGGGAGCAGATTTTCGCATGCAGACTTTTCCTGTTCCATTTCGCGTTCTGGCGGAAGGAATGGAGCTGGTCATATTTGAGGAGTTTCCAGCGGGCGAATTGGCCCGACATTTATCCAAAGACCTCCAGAAAAGGAATACGACTCTCAATGATCCAGCTTATCGCAAGCTCTTCAAAAAGAACTATCGGGATAAACTCAAGCCTAAAGTTTGGCAAAAGGATTTCGGGGATGCTTATGTACTCGAATCGCCAGATAAAAGCATGATCGGAAAATCCTTTGTAGATATAGCAGAGGAAAGAGGGCAAGATCCCGTGGATGCTTTTCTGGATCTGGTTGTCGAAATGGACAAAGATATCCTTTGGGAAACGACCCTGGGAAATCATGATCCCAGTCGCTACAAAAAGCTTTACAATGATGAAAATGGGGTACTCGGCTTTGCTGATTCAGGTGCCCATATCAACAATATGGCTTTCTACAATAATCCCCTTCGGGTTCTTCAATATGTAAAAGCTTCGCATGAAGCAGGCGATCCTTTGATGTCCTATGAAAAAACCATTTGGCGGTTAACCAAGGAGAATGCAGATTTCTTCAATTTGGATGCTGGCCATTTGGCTGAAGGGAAACGAGCAGATATTACGATCATTGATCCAGAGAAGTTAGACGATAGAGTACATGAGTACCACAATGCTCCTTTCCTGGAGGGATGTGATCGGCTTGTCAATCGAAATGATGAGGTAGTAGAATATGTGATGATCAATGGAAAGCTGGCCTGGGAACGGGGCAGATTCACTCCGACCTTTGGAAAGGAACGCTTTGGGGAATTCCTTAAGGGGAAACATTCCTACAGATCAAATGAAGAACAAAGAGATAAAAAAGAAGCTATTCTTTCTGCCTAGCTATAGACCTTTGTTTTATTGAGAATAATACTCAAGATCATGATATCTGCTACCCAGTGGATATCCTCCTATATAATCATAGGAAATTTCACGCAAAACATGATACGGCCCACTCTCAAGGAGGGCCTTTCGCCTAATGACTCCACTCCCCTCTTTTATAATCTCTTCACCATTTTCCCAATAAGCATGTAATTGCGCTCCCAAGTCTCCGTATTCAACAATCTTCTTTGAGCTTTGCAAGTCCGTTTCTTTTTTGACAGGCCCTAAGAACTCCGGGCCTTTCTTCAAGCGGTTTTTATTGAACTTATGGGCCAAGGCTTTATGATCCAGATGCGCAGGTATCTGTGGGGGCTTTGAATTTACAATTCCGATATACCCCTGCTCACCTATATAGTAAGACCAATAAGAGACCAATTTCTTTTCAATGGGATCAGGAGTTCTATGTAAAGAAGTGAGTCCTAATCCTTCTGAGCTATCCTCTTCTCCCATCTTGATGAGTTCCCATTTATTATACTGATACATCCATTTTCCATGCTTTTCTCCTTCATGATACTGGCCGTCAATAAGTGCATCCCCTTTCAGATCAAAGACCTGATATTTTCCTTGCAATTGAGAAGCCTTATTGTATCGGTATTTAGCTCTCAATTGACCATTCGCATGGTATTCTGTAAAGTTTGCTCGAGCTAGGCCTTCATGATAGTGGCCATTTCTCAGCAGCTGTCCATTGAGGTAATACTCTTTCCATTCTCCATGGTATACTTTTCCAAGCAGGAATCCCTCCGCTTGAATGGCTCCATTTTCATAATATCTTTGATACGCATAGAGTTTTTTCCCATGCTCTTCCTCCTCCAAATAGCTGCTTTTTGACTCTATGTTTCCATTAGGCCAATAGGTGGTTTCTACCAAAAAACTTTCGCAGGAATAAAAAAGCAGGCTGAGCAAAAGGATAGAAATATACTTTTTCATGTGTCTTCATTTAATATACTAAAGACTCCAGATGAAGAAAAGGGTCCAAATTTCAAAAGCTAAAGCTGCTTATTCAGAGGATAAAACTGATAATGTATGATTCCTCCATTTTTTTGAATAAACCTATGCGTATTTGAGGGAAAGTTTAGTATGGGTTCATCATAATATTACTTCGCTTATAATCCAGGGAATCCAATTTAGCTTTATCAAACTTGAAGTAGGCAAGTTCTTGTTCATAGGTTTGGATTTCGGGATTCAAGTCTTCCTGGAGTCTTATTGTCCCTTTACCCTGATCCTCTTCAGGCAAATAAATAAAAAAAGAATTCCCATTTCGAAATCTCCCAATCAAGGTATCAGCGGAAGGCTTATTCAAATCTTTCCAAAAGCAATAATCCAAACTCCTGTCTGAGAAATGAAAGGCAATACCTACGCAAATTTCAGGTATATCCTCCTTATTTTCAGCAAACATAAACCAGGAGGCAAAGTCATGGTACCTGTTTAAAGAAAGGGTATCAGCTAGCTTGAGAATTTGCAATTCTCTCCTTTCAGCCATCAGAAATATGTGCTCCTCCATTTCATCTGTACCCGTGAGCTCAGCATGCGCCTCCAATTTGTGTGTAAGAAATGATAAAGTTGATTTCTTAAGGATAATAAAGCGACTATACGCATTCCTGTCTATCTCATACAGTTCACCGGAATAGTCAACTTTCGTTCGTACTTCAGTTTTTGAACCCGCTTTCTGAATTTCTATTGACAGAGGAAGTTGTTTTAGCGGAATCCCGTCCAGATCCCCAAATAGTTTTCTCGTCCAGTAATGTTTGTATATCACATAGGCCAGAATAAGAAAGAAAAATATCCAGGAAAAAATTTGTAAGCCTAAATCAATACTACTCATAGCTATCTGCCTTATTCATTCAAGCTGAAATTGAAGAACATTATATGCTAAAGACCTTAATGCTCAAAAAAGGTTCGAAAGCAGAAATACTCTTTATTTCCTTTTTCTCCGCTCCACTTTATCAATCTTACTCTGATAGAATTTAGCTTTCTCAAACTTCTCAAGTTCTATATAAATCTCGACGATCCGCTCCAATTCTGCCAGTATCCAATCGTCTTTTTCTTTCAGGAGAAAGGAGAGTTCCGAATTCAGATTTTTTTGATGACGAATTTCCTTCCTACAAGGAAGGCAATTATTGGGCTGAACCTGTACCCAGAATTGGAGGTCTTCATACCAGAATTTTTGCTCGGTTTTGCTAAAAACAAAATGATCTCCACATGTCTTGCAGATTTTAGAACGATCTACGTAAGCCACATAAGGATCATAATCCAGGTAGACTTGTTTTGAAATATCTGCAATTATAGCTTTCCCTACTTGCAAGCATTCATCACAGGCCCATATGGGACGTTTGTGGTTTTGGAGAGAGGGACCGGAAATGCGATAAAAGATATTTCCATAAGGGATATCTTTCTCCAAACAGGCTTTTGCTGCTTTTGCAGAAATTTCAGCTTTACAGCTAGGACATTTCAGGTGTTTGATCTTTCCTTTTTTCTTTCTCAATTGTTAAGATTTCAGGGAAGGTAATAAACGTTCAAACGGCATTTTTTGTGTTTCCTGAAGCTATAAATATGCAAAGTTGCGGATAGAATGAATCAACATCTTATCTACCTACTTTTTATACTCCGGGAAATGGAAAGCTTTATTTCAAGACCTTTACATCTATATTCTCCTGAACAATAACTTCAAATTTATCAAGGTCTATGGCACAGAGATTCCCTCTTTCCATCATCTCCCCTCTTTGCCCTTCATAACAACCATTATCAAGAGGAATAATGGTTTCCTTATTGACAACTGCATGAAAGATATCACTCAGGCTATGTTTGGTATGGCCATGAATGACTTTCTTATGTCTTAGCAGATGCATATCGGGTTCTGAACGAAAATAAGGACCCCAAATCATGGATCGTGTGTCTTCCAGAGGATTGGGAGCCGCAAAATTGAAGCCGGCGTGGACAAAGTAAAAATCTCTCGTTTCGATAAAATAGGGTAAGTCGTTAATAAAGTCGATGTACTTCTGAGGAAGCCAGGCGGCTTTTTCATTCAAGTACATGAGTTCATGATTTCCTTTAAGGGGATATACAGCATACCCTTTTTTCTGAAGATCCATAATAAGATCAAGGACTCCTTTGGAGTCAGGTCCGCGATGAACATAGTCACCCAATAAAAAGAGTTGATCCTCTTTTTTCAATTGTATTTTCTCAAATAAGAGCGATTTGAAAGTTCGGAGGCAGCCATGTATGTCAGATACGACAAAATGCCTACCCGGAAGGTCCTGGGGGATGTAAGTACCGATCATGGTTTATGTGCGAATAAGGCTAAGTAAAGTGTTTTATACGAAAAAATTAACTTTAGGTTTATACAAAATATCCCAAATCTCCTCTATTCCATTTCCTCATATTCTATCCCAAGAATTCATCATCCTTTTTTTTCTTGCTCTTCAGGCTTTTGTTCTCCTTGCTCAGCTGAGGCATTTCTCTCCTGATTTCTTCTGGTATTATAGGAATTTCGATTCCCCTGACGGTTTCCTTGTCGATTTCTCTGTTGATTTCTCTGTTGATTTCTCTGTTGATTTCCTGTTTTGGCTTCACTGGCAAGTTTTAAAACCGCCCGCCAGGAAGTGATTTCTTTGGGGTTATTTTTCTTCCCAACCACATTGGATACAGCAGCCCGGATCTTATCGGTATAGGGTCCCTGGGCAACTTTCTCAGCGGCAAATCTCCTCCAGGAACTTTTTCCTCCTCTTATTGCCAGAATGGTGTATTCTCCTTTTTGAAAAATACTATAGACAGGCATATACCTTTCCGCTTTTGCCTGACCAACTGCCGTTCTTGCTTCATAAAGGCGAATCTCATTTCTATGGACAACTTCTTTATAGTTTTCCCAGGAAATTAGCCTTTCACCTTTTTTGAATAATTCATCCCAGAATCCTCCTTTTTTGTATCTGGGCACTTCTTCTTGTTGGTCAAAAATGACCAAACAGAGCTCATGGTCTGGATGATAGGGCATAAATTTGGGTATTAAAGCAAGAAATAGGCAAATAGAATAGCCTGAGCCTTAATAAATATCGCAAATTCCAAATTGCAATCCAATCATTTTGCCATTTTTATGACAAAACCACTAAATTTGAGTTCTATTTTCCTACAAAATCCGAAGCGTTTTTAGAAAGAGATCAAGCATAGGTTTATCACTTTCTGCGAAATCATCTACCAATAACATAGTAACAACCATTATGCCCCTGTCTTTTTCTCCATAAGAGGCTACGGTATAGATTTCTTTCTCCCCTTTGTAGGTGAGGGTTGCTGTCACTCCAGTAAGGGTTTCTCCACTCTTCAGGGTGTGTTTAAAATCTTCTTCTGTCTTCTCATACCCATAGCTAACACTCTCCTTGGTGATCTCGCTTAACATAAAACGAGTTAAAGCACTGGGATCAAAGGTCTGGTATTTCTGAACCATAAAGCCACTTCCCGTGGATTTCATGATCATACATTGTTCGATGCCCTCCTCTATAACTGTATTGGAAACTCCATTTCCCTTTTCGTATTGAAAGGAGACCATATCATCTATATAGGTTTTGATGTCTGACTCCCGTAGCAGGATGTTCATTTTTTTCCCTTTGGCTCCTTTATATTCAATCGCTTCGTCCAGGTTTATATTCAGGGTATCTCCATCGATGATCAGCTGATAATTTCCTGCATCTTGTCCCTGCAAATTTTGGAAAGCGAAAAAGAGAAGGAAGGCTAAGTACTTGATTTTGTTCATTTTATTAGTGTTTCTTATGATTGTGAAAGTACAAAATTAAGCCTTCTTTCTCTTTAAACAATTTTCTGGAAACGCTTTTTTTGGGAAAGAGCAAACTCAGGGGGCTTTCAGTTTACCCAATTTCCCCTTTGCCTTGATTACTTGAGCTCTATTCTTCCCAGCCTTCTTTTCTTTGAAAACTGGCCCAGAAATAGCACTCCTCCCGCATGATTTTGGATGAGAGAAGCAGGCATTAAAGCCACTTGAGAGTCTTCAAATTTATTTAATAATTGTTTTTTGAAGGTACCATCCTCATTTATTTTAACAAGAACCAATCGAGATTTCTTGGGATTTTTGAAGGTATCCGGATATTGAATATTCTTCAGGGAACTATTTTTTTCGCTGTCATTGAAGAGAAAGCATAACTGGCTTCCTTGCAGAAATAACAGGTGGGAATTATAGATTTCCATCCCCTCCGGCATGCGCTGGTATTTATTGATAAACTTTGTCCACACCAATTTGCCCTCAGGATTGATCGATATAAGCATGATATTATTGGAGCGGAAAACGGTATATCCTCCACTGGAACTTGGTCCTACAGAATTGGATTCATATATCTGGGTAATTCCCCCATCTTTCCTGTTGATGATTGCACTTAGAGAATAGGTATGTTCATCCAGTTCAACCACTTTCCCTTTACTTTTCTCCTTCAATAAATCCTTCTTTGACCATCCCGTTCCTTTAGCAATAAAATCCAGGTCAAACTCCTCAAATGATTCTGAAAGTATGTTGCCGGAATTAGGGTCCAATCTGAGGAAAAAAGTACCTCCAAAAGCATTGCTAAAGCCCGATTCATATTTTTGGCAACTATATACACCTGTACAGATGAGTTCTCCTTTTGAATTTAGCGTGAGGCTGCGATCCTGAATTCCTTTATTTCCTGTCTCAAATACCTTTCCCAGAAGCTGCATTTGCTTTTTCTGCTGTTTGTAAGCAAAAAATCTATAGGAATAGCTTTTCTCTTTCTGCTTTCGGAAGGTCTGGTATTCTTCCTGGGTCATATTATTGGAGAATAAATATAGATTGCCCTCCGAATCGACCAGGGGACGAGGAATAGAAGCATAGGCCTTTTCCGGGAAAATACTCATTTCATCCCTCCAAACTTCCTCCATTTGCCCGTCTAATAAAATGAATTCGCCATCTCCATATCGATAGGTTTTGGCTTGTTTATCCTTGGCTGCAGGAAAGGCAGAGACCAGCACTTTGCTCGAATCATTATTCCAACTAATATCAAAGCTGCCAATAAGCGATTGGGAGGGTTTCAATTTGTAGGAAAATCCCCCCATAACTGTCGGCTTGGTAGTGGGGAAAGATATTTCGCTGATCAGACGAGCAGGACGTTTATTTTCCAGACTTGAGGGATCAATTTCCTGTAGATAAAGGCCATGTTTTCTTGCCTTCACATCCAAAAGTGAGGAGAAAACAAAAAGCTTCCCTTGAGATAAGAGCATACGTTTCAGCATTCTCTTTTTTCCTTTTCCCCCTAAATCAAGGGTTTTACTATTTATCTGCTGAAGATCCTTGCCATAATGAATGAGGTTCATCGACAAGGTATTCTTATTCAAATAAGGATTCTTGGAGGCCATTCCACCCAGAATATTTGCCTTCATTTCATTGGGGAAATACTCCAGAGCAAAGTAGCCCAGATTATCGTTTCCTATGAGAGAGAAAATTCGAGGGTCATTAGAAATATTTGTGCTTGATCCCCACTCAATTTTGGGGATCTGTGCGAATAAAGAAGATGAAAAAAATAAAGAAAAGATGAGTAAGGAGAGATAGTGACTTGATTTTAGCATAAGAAATTGTGTTCCCTTTGGTATGTTAAGGATGATAAAAGGTAATCTCAAGTCTCTTTACGAACAATCAGCACCCAAATATAGGCAGGGAATTTCGCAGGATTAGGGGAAATTGGTATGTGTGTCGAAAATTTTTGTAACTGTTCCTGAAAAATGGAATACTGTGAAAAGGAAGTACTGGAATTACTTTAAAAGCGCTCTTTGCCTCCTTCCAAATCCCAGACGGGATGGTTCAATTCAAATTCCTCAAATAAAGATTTTGCTTCTGCTCCCGTCCACTTTTCCCATGCGGGATTGAGGTGGTTTCCATACCACTTTTTCGAAAACTCCCAAATCTTCTCTGCCGGCTGAACATCTCCTTTAGAAATATTATGTCTTTGGGACCAATGATCGATTTCATCTTTGTCTCGGAAAAGAAGCATGGTGCTACAGGTATATATTACATTGTCCCAGGCTTTGCGCATAGGGATAGGAAAATGTACCCAAAGGTCTTTTTCCACAAGCTTTCCATTTTGAATATGCAGGCTAAGGGGCTCACCATATGCTCCACTGGAGGTTTTGATCTCAACATCCTCTTTCAACAAGGCCGCTACTCCCAAAGAACACCAGGCGCAATTTCCCCACCAGCTTCCCCGAGCGGATGCTAGGAGAAAATTAGTAGGAGCTAAAGAGAAAGGATGGATCACCCATACTTTCGGCTGATTGGGATGAAGGACGACTCCATGATATTCCTCTAAAGCATGAAGGGCCTCCGTCATCTGATCTTCGCTTACCGAAAAGTGGCTGGATAGCTGATCCAATTCCGGAGCATGTCCCTTTTCCAGGATGTAGCTCAGGATGTAGTAATGAAGGCTGGAGTGATTGAGCATATTTTCTGCTTTGAAAGGGAAATTAACATAAAAGAAAAACACCGACAATAGTCGGTGTTTGTGGCTTGGATACATGTTGTCAAAGACTAGTTTCTCCCGGCTCTCACTCCTCCATCGGTATCCCAAACGGCTCCGGTTACCCAGGAAGCTTTATCAGATAGCAAAAAAGTAATTACATGTGCGATTTCCTGGGGCTGGCCATTTCTTCCGATGGGGTGGAAGTTGTGAAATCCTTTTAATGCTTCTGCAGCTTCAGCTTCCCCACCAAAAACTCCATGATACACAGGGGTATCAACTACAGCAGGTGAAACTGCATTGACGCGGATATTATGATCTGCTAATTCCATAGCGAGATGCTGGGTTAGAGAATGCAAGCCAGCCTTTTGCATAGAATAGGCTGAAGAAGGAGTCGACTTGACCGCTTGTTTCGCCCACATTGAACCAACATTTACAATAGAACCTCCTCCACTTTCTTTCATTTTCCTTGCAGCAGCCTGGCTGATGAAGAAAAAACCTCTATTCAGGTCCAGATAAGAATCGTAATCTTCTTGTGAATGATCCAGAAAAGGTTTGGGACCAAAAATACCCGAAGAATTGACGAGATAATCCAGGGAATCCAGACCTTCAATACTCGCGATCAATTTATCAATATCTGCCCTCCTGGTGATATCCACCTGATGTTTGATAAGACGAGCATGATCTGCTACTTTGCCCGGATTTCTCCCGACAATGTGAACCTCTGCTCCAGCCTCGAGTAAAGCCTGACTGCTCGCTCGGCCAATGCCACTGGTTCCTCCAATGATCAGGGCCCTTTTTTTGTTGAATTCGTTCATTATATCAAAATTAAATACAGACCGGTCTGTCTGTTTATGTGTAAAAAAAATCTACGCCAAAATTTGTTGACAAAGTTCTTTGGCTGATTTGATTGGCCAGGAACTTAGATGTAAGTGGCTTTCTGAAATTGCCCCTTCATAGATAAGGTAAATTTGTTTGGCCAGGAGATCCTGCTTCTTTTCTCCCAGTTTAGGATAATTATCCCTCAAAAGTTTTTGGATAAGTTTCAGAAAGTCATTTTTCTGTTTCTGAATTTCCTGTCGGACTTTGCCATTATCTCGGGGCAATTCGGAGACTGTATTCATACACCAACAGCCATTGAATCCCTTATCATCATAAAACTCTTCTAAAAAACCGAATAAGCCCAGCATCTGAGCCTCTCCCCTCGCCTCTTTCAGACAAAAGTTCTCTATATCGACCAAAAAAGTTTCATTGCGATATTTCAGATAAGCTACACAGAGGTCTTCTTTCGAACGAAAATGACTATAAAGAGTAGCTTTTGCTATACCTGCTTCTTTGATGATCTCATTGATCCCCGTCAAATTATACCCCTGCTCATAAAAGAGACGGGAAGCGGTTTTGACGATAGTTTCACGGACCAAAGAATGTTTCATGTTTCAAAGCTAGGGAAAAATTTAAAAACAGACAAGTCTGTCTTTTTTTTAAATTTTCATTGCTAACCCACTTTGTCTTCCCTCAACTTATCTCGTACTTCCATGAGACAAAAGCCCAGATAGTTTCTTCCTCTCCATTGATCCGGATAAGAAGCTGCGGGATTGTCTTTGCCCATGCCTATTCCCCAAATTCGATCTCTGGGGCTAGCTTCTACGATAATACGATTTTGGGTATTCAAGAGAAATTCCTGCAATTCAGGATGCTGAGAAAATTTGAGATAATTTCCCTGAACGACAATATCCTGGCTATGTCGATCCCATAAGTTGGCATCAAAATTCCTGACCTGTCGGCCTAATTTTTTTGCTTCAGCCGGACTCTCTATTTGTAGAATTTTTTCCAGAATTTCTTCATCCTGAAACAATCGGGCTTTTCCGGCCATCATATAATGCTCGGCAGTTGCATAACTACTCCCATTTTCTTCAAAAGCATGGCCCTCCCACCATTGGCTAAAAACGCTTTGGCTGATGCTCCCATCTCTTGTGGGACGATGCCCCCAGAAAAAGAGAAATTTAAATGATTGCCCATCTGATAATTGATTGATAAGCCATTGACGAGAATACTTCATGAGTGTGCTGTTTTTATTTACGTATTTATTACGCAAATAAAAACCTCAGGGTTGCCTCTTTCCTCAAAAAATATAAAAAGGGAAATCCCGAAAATCTCATCTATAAAAGAGAAGATCCCGGGATTAGATCCTACGTAATGCGTGACCTATGCATTAAAGTAACTAATTCCAGAAGTACATCTTTCGCTTGGGGAAATTGATGGAGGTGATTTGCCTGGAAAGCACCGGAAATCCGATCAGGCCATCAATATGCTCTTTGTCCCCTTGCAAATGTGAGATATTTGCTTTGACGAATGACATTCCTTCATAGCTTTGCTCCGAGATTTTGAAATCTGAAACGGAAAAGGAAACAACCTCTGCCACGCCCTTATTCGCTCCCCTAAGTTCCTCGTTCCCTAAAATAGATATTTGGGATTCCTCGATTCTGGGATAACTATGTTGGTTGACTAGGTTATTAGCAGCTCCTGTATCCAATCCCAACACAAAATCCTTTGTCCCAATTTTACATTTCAGACTCGGGATATGCGCCATATATTCAAATGAGATTTCATCATAGGGATGGACTTCCTGATGGTATTCGCTTTTCCCATCTTTGAATAGCATCAGTTCAGATTGTTCATAATCGATAAGAAGTTCATAATCTTTGACCAGGTCATAGCCGATAAGCCCAGCAAATTTCTCACCTGTAGCATCTTCCAGATGGCTGAGGTCCATGCTGATTACCTCAAAATCTTTTGCTGCTATTCCCGCCCAGTCAAATTTCTGTACCTCTACCATTGAGGTAGAAATATGGCCTGAAACTCCTTTTAGGGATTCTGATTCTTCACCTTCCTCAAAGTAGGCCGAATTAAGGATCAGAGAAGGGGCACCGGTATCCAGGATAAAGTTTTCCTTTTTCCCATTGATTTTAGCTTTCACGAAGATCAATCCGGAAGCTCTTTTAAAAGGAATACTTACTGCCTCTACCTGTGAATACTCTTGCATAAGGACTAAAGGAGAGTTGAAAGCCATAGTAATCAGGCCTGCACACCCCAGACTTAGCATAATGATAAGGATCTTTTTCATTGATATAAAAATTTAATGTTAGCCTAACTTCATGAAAAACAGCTCCTCGGGCGTACGGATTTACATATCCGGACGAATTAATGCCTCATTTTTTTTCGGTATTGACTAGGGGTCAGGCCTGTCTTGCGTTTAAAGACATCATTGAAACTGGACTTGGATTTAAAGCCATTATTATAGGCAATGATCATGATGTGCTCATGGCTGGCTTCCAGTTCTTTTTTTACTTCTTCCACCCGATAGGTATTCACAAACTCAAAAAAATTTCCTCCACTATAGGTATTGATGAGATGAGATAAGGTATTGGGGTGCATATCGACTTGGTTGGCTAATAAGGCCAAACTTAAATCTACCTCTAAAAAGGGTTGCTCATGTTCCATATAGGCAAGTAAGCCTTCAAATTGTTTCTCCTCTTCGGGGCTATGTTTAGGCTTTTTCTCCTTAGCAGCACCTAAACCCGGAACATCTGCAAAATTGTGAGAAAGCAGGTTATAGCAATACAGAACAATGCAGGCTAATAAAGACGCGGTAAAGATCATTTCTGTAATCCCCGCCCTGATAAAGCCCATGGTATAATTGAGGAAAAAGATAAACAAGGGAAAGAACATAAGTCCTAACCAGATTTTCAGAATGAGATCTAGCCAATCCAGCTCGATATTATCGAGGGTAGAGTACAAAGACCTAATGCCTTTTTTGTAACTATCGGTCTTTTTGAAACTCAGAATCACATAGATCAGGTTGTGAACCAGGATTGCTGATATGAAAACTATCTCCTTCCAATGGGGAGAAAAACTGTTCTCTGCTTGTTCTCTAGCAATTTCCTGATAATGCCTTATGAGTTCTTCTGCAGGGATAGCGTAATAAGTACTAATAGCATGTCCAAGTGCCAGTAAAAAAGGGAAGAAATGAAATACATCCTTTCGCCATATAAATTTCTCCTGATTGATTGAGCGAGTTAAGAAATACAATAATGGGCCATCCAGAAAAAACAGATTTTGATCCAAAACGATCAGTAGAGGTGCATTTATCAGATCGATTTGACCTTTGATAAAGTAGAGGAGAAAACGGCATCCCCATACTGCCAATATCAGGCAGGCAAAATATAGGGCCAGGTTCTTTTTTTCCCTCTTTAAGATGAAGAGTAAACTAAAGACCGTAATAGAGATTCCTGCAATGTATAGTTCGTACATGGTGTAAAGCTAAAGGCTTTCGGATATCCTTTCCCGAAAGCCGTTACATTCATAAATTACGAAGATGTATTCAAGGAGTTCCAGGCTCTCCTAAGCATATCTGCGAGCTATGGACATATTTAGGCAGATACAGCCTAAATATCCTTATATCAGCTAAACTGATTACCCGCTGATTATCTACTTTCTAAAAAGTCCTTTTTCACAAAAAGCCGCACGAACCCCCGTAGCGCATGGGCAGTACAGTTCCAGTAAGGAGCATTTCCTTAACCTCTATTTCAATGATTTTTAACCTCGGCATAACCCTAAGGTATTGGCAAATAAATACCTTGGGAAGCTGATATAAACACAAAATATGCTAGTAGCTGACAGAATTCGAAACTGGGTATTCCACAAAGTTCATGTCAATAATCTCGTTTACAATACCTGCTGGGAAGATCCTCGCTGTGATCGAAACCTGATGGAGTTCAAAGAAGATAGTGAAATCGTCATGATCACCAGTGCCGGCTGCAATGCCCTGGCGTATTTGCTCGATGATCCTCAGGCTATTCATTGCATTGACATGAATCCCCGTCAAAATTCCTTATTGGAATTGAAGCTGGCACTCTTCAGGAATTGTAATCATGAGACTTTATTCCAATTTTTTGGTCAGGGAATGCATCCGCAGTATGATACGGTCTACAAAGAAAGCCTGCGAGAGGATTTATCTGGGGATGATCAGATTTTCTGGGACAAGCATATCAAGTACTTTTCAGAAAAAGGGCTGCGGAAAAATTTCTACCATTATGGAACAGCGGGTACCCTGGTTTGGTTGTTTTTTGTTTATATGAAGTCCCGGAAAAAACTGAAGACAGAACTCAGTGCATTGTTAAATGCCAAAACTTTGTCGGAGCAAAAGGAGATTTATTTCCGGATTGAGGACAAAATACTGAATCGTCTGATGGAGTTTGTGGTAAACCGACATCTGAGCATGTGCCTGCTGGGAGTACCGAGAAGCCAACAGGAGCTCTTTATCCATGAATACCGTCGAGGTGCAATGGGATTTATCCAGGAAAGGCTCAGACATGTGTTTACGCAATTGCCGATTCAAGACAATTATTTCTATCGGGTTTATATAGAAGGAGCCTATTCAAAAGCGTGTTGTCCGGCATACCTGAAGGAAGATAAGCATGAGATCATCCGGAAAAGAAGCGACCGAATTATCAGCCATACGAGCACCCTTTCTGAGTTTTTACTTCAAAATCCCGCTGCATATTCTCATTTTGTTTTACTGGATCATCAGGACTGGTTGGCTGAAAATAATAAAGAGGCATTGGAAGAGGAATGGAGGCTTATTTTAGAAAACAGCCGAGCCGGCAGCAAAATATTATTGAGATCAGCGGCAAAAGAAGTAGATTTTTTCCCGGACTTTGTAAAAGATCGCATAGTTTTTGAGGCAAAAAAAACAAGTCAGGAACACAAACTGGATAGGGTCGGCACCTATGCCAGTACTTATCTGGCGCAGGTTAAATAATCAAGGCTCAATTTACTTTTTACCATGGCAAAAGCGCAGGCTGGCATTCCTCAGGACCTCCATCAAGTGGAGAGAATGCAAAAATACTATCAGTTCCATGCGAAAATCTATGATTTGACTCGTTGGTCCTTTCTGTTTGGCAGAGAGGCTATTATCAAACATGCCCTGGATGCTAATCCAGAATGTCGTTCGATTCTGGAAGTCGGATGTGGAACAGGACACAATCTTTCTTTATTGGCCCAGCATTTCACCAAAGCAAAAATTATCGGACTGGATGTATCTGCCCAAATGCTCGAAAAAGCTCGGGAGAATACAGAACCTTATCAGGCCCAGCTGGTTTTGGAGGAACAGGCCTATGAGCGTGGAAACTTTAGCTGGACGGGCAAACTGGATATGATTCTGTTCAGCTACTCCCTCTCTATGATCAATCCTTTCTGGAAAGAACTTCTGGAGCAAGCTCATAAAGATCTAAGACCTGGAGGAATCATTGCAGTAGTCGATTTCCATGATTCTCCTCTCGGCTGGTTCAAAAGTCATATGGGCAATAATCATGTGCGTATGGATGCTCACATTGTACCCGTATTGAAGGAGCTGTTTCAAACCGAATTTGAGGAAATATCAGGAGCTTATCTGGGCTTATGGAAGTACTTTAGATTTGTCGGAATAAAAGCCTAATCCTTCTTCTCAGAAATCGGATCTGCCATGATTTCCACCATCTTGCTTACCAACTGTTCAGCATCGAAGGGGGCATTTGCCTGACCAACATTTATGGACAAAAGTATTTCTTCTTTGGGATTGAAAATCAGAAGTGATCCATAGTATCCTCCATGTCCGTAAAAATCCATGCCTCCCAGTTCATAATGAAAGATCCCCATACCCGCTTCTTTGTCAAACTTTTGATTCTTCTCCAAGGAGATCATTTCCATAAGGGTAGATTTTTCCTTGAATAGTTTCAGGTCAAAAATTGCCTGGATAAAAATTCCCAAGTCTCGTGTACTTGAAATCAGCCCTCCCCCAGCCCATTCATAAGAGGTATTTACTTTTTGGGTTAGATTTATTCGGTTTAAATATGCATCAATCTGCTTCAAAGTCCCCCGGGGAGCTTCCAGGTACTCATGGTAAGTATTCTTCATAGCCAGGGGATCAAGAATACGTTTGCGGTAAGCCTCATGCAAGGGCATACCTTCTATTTGCTCAATGATAAAGCCCAGAAGCATATAGTTCATATCTGAGTAGTGATTGCCTTCACCTGGCTTAAAGAGTGCCTTTTTATGAAGTTTATACTTGAAGAATAAATCCACCACTTTTTTGGGGCTAAAGTGCCGCTTTTTATGTGTGAGAACACTTAAATTGAAACGTGTCTCTGCATCTGTGAAAATATCGGCAATGCCAGATCGGTGCTGCAATAACATCTCTATATCTATATCCGCTGCATAGGGACTTCCTTCGAAAAAATGAAAGTCATCATATCGAATTGAATCAACAGCCGAAAGATAGGTCGAAACTTTATCTTCCAACCGAAGCTTACCTTCCTCTTTCAACTGAAGAATAATGGTGGAAACAAAGGTTTTTGTAATACTTGCAATCCGAAACTGATAATCTTTCTCTATAGCATCTTCATTTCGACCTTTTATTCCAAGACCGAGATGAACTTCAAGCCCTTTTTTCCGATTCAAGGCATATACCATAAAATTGGGAACTGGTCTCTTGCCCTTCATGTTTAACTGGGCAGTCAGCAAATCCGTAAGGGCTTGTTCCGCTGGCTGAGCCTGTAAGTGTTTACAGCAAAACACGCACAGCAGAATGATCAATAGTAGGGTAGATGTTTTGTGCATACTCCTTTTCCAAAAAAGAACAAATATTTTCTGGATAGGTTGCAGCGAAAATGGCAAATTGCCAAAAACCACAAGTCGTAATTTTGGCGAAGGAGCTTTTTCCTCCTTTTTGAACAAGCCAGAATGTAAAAAATTAACTAAATTTTAATTTGAAGGCACAGCTGACGGACTTAATTTAGGGCATAGTCCTGGTTAAATACGCCCTCATAGAGTACTGTAATGCCTTTTAATATCAAACATGCATAAGTTTGACCTATTGGTTTTCATAGACGATGATCGTCCAAATAATGTTTTCCATGAACTCATAATGGAGGAGTCCGGGCTGGGGAAAGAAGCCAAGTCATTTCTGTCACCTCTAAAAGCCCTGGCATACTTTCAGGAATTGGAGGATCAAAATGAGATCTTTCCTGAAATTATTTTCCTGGACATAAATATGCCTCAAATGACAGGTTGGGAGTTTTTGGATCGATTTGAAGAGATGGAGTTGAAGAAATATCCCTGGATTGTGATCCTGAGTTCTTCTAATTATCATAAAGATAAAGCCTTAAGTGATGCACACCCTTTGGTACATTCCTACATAGAAAAACCCTTGAGCAAAGAAAATCTTCAGGCATTACTTATTGCTTTTCAGGATGCAAAGAAATAAAGTCTATTTTTTTGCTACCCTTGCCGCCATCGGCCTGATCCTTATGAATCAGGTCTTTATCCAGTATTGGTTATTCCAAAAACAGCAGGATGCCAGCATAATCAATTTGGCAGGTAGGCAAAGAATGTTAAGCCAAAGAATCCTTGCAGAGGCTTATGCTTTACAGCTTAAAGATTCAAGAAGTCCTATAAATATACGCGCCTATTATATAGAATGGGATAGTGCACATCAATTCCTTCTCGAAACCCAGAAAGAACAATTCTGGACCTGGACCGATAGAAAAATATATCAACAATTATCCTCTCTTAATCCATTTTTCAAAGAAGTCAATGCCTACATTCTTGAACTTGAGAAAGGAAATTCTCCTCCTATTCTGGACTTAAGGGCAAACCAGGATTCTTTCCTCGAATACATGGATAAAACCGTCCAAAGTCTGCAAATATCTTCGGATCGCAAACTAAATTTTGTGATCATTATGGAGATTGTTTTTGCCTGTATGTCATTAATTCTGATCTACTATGAAATAACCTATGTATTTAAGCGAATAGATACAGAATTGAGGAGTAAAAATCGGGAATTGCTGAGTAGTAATCGTATGCTGGAAGATTATGCCTACCTCGCAGCTCATGATCTCCGCTCTCCAGCCCAAAACATCATAAACTTTAGCAAGGTTCTCAAAAAGATGTTCAAGGAAAGGGAAGATGAAAAGGAAAAAGAGTATTTAGGATTTATCCTGGAATCAGCCATCCGGCTCAAAGATACTACCAATGATCTCCTGGAATTCTCGAGAATCAATAATGAAAACCTGCTAATAAGGACTCAGGATATCGAACAGATACTTTCAGATATTCAGATGGATCTTAAGAAAGAGATTGAAGAAAAGCAGGCGAAGATATCTATAGGGTCTATGCCGGCGGGTATTCAAGGAGACGCCAGCCTGCTCCGACTGCTCTTTCAGAACCTTCTATCCAATGCGATCAAATTCGTTCCTGCCGAAAAACAAGCTGAGGTTCAGATAAGCTATGAAAGCAAAGAAGAGAAACATCTTTTTATCGTAGAGGATAATGGAATTGGAATAAAGGAAGAAGATCAACAGACGATCTTCAAACTCTTTAAACGCCTTCACAATAAAGAAGACTTTGAGGGTACAGGAATTGGCCTGAGTTTATGTGAGAAAATCCTCGAAAAGCACCACGGAAGGATTTATGTAAAAAGCCAGGAAAATGAGGGCAGTCGATTTTTTGTAGAAATCCCCAAGAAGCTGGTTTAAAAGTCCTGAGCTTGCTCTCCTTTTCCACTTAGCCAATTCTTCTTCTTTTCCTTATTTGGTCTCTTTCCGCCTCAAAACCACTCTTTGCACATTATTGACGCTGTAATTGCTGATGTCTTTTACTTTTTCCTCCTGAACTTTTCCCGAAGTAACTTCAAAAATCAGCTCTTCTCCTCTCAACTCATAAGAAGCTGTTAATAATATCCCGCCCGTTTCAAACACACTGTACAATTTATCGCCAAAAAGATAATCATAAAGGACAATCCCATCTCCTTCATCTGTCAGGTATACCTGGTTCTTATCATCCTGTAATCTGAGGATATAGTCCTTGGTCATGGGAAACTTCTCAGAGATATATTTCGTTCGCCAAACCCATGCATTTTCCTCCTGCATTTTCTCCACCGTAAAAATGATTCCTACACTATCTCGAAGTTGTCCTTTAGAACTGATATACATAGTTCCTTCCCACAGGCCTTCGCACCTTTCAGGAAAACTTTGCTGCGCATTTACCCCCAGACAAAGCAAGAGGATACAAAACAGACTGAATACAGTTTTTTTCATAGGTAATCTGTAAAGTAGCTATAGACGAATAGGAAATCAGAATTCTGATATTTCGCTTCAGACTCCTAAGATAAGTTCTTTTAGTTGTCTATACTCTTTCCAATTTATATCCTCTTCTTCAAAAACTTCCAGCATTTTTCCATTGGGCAATTTTTGTTTGAGTTCAGTTAGTAATTTATAGCTTGCTGCTTCCTCTTTCACATAACATATCCATCTTTTTCTTTTAGTAGAATCAAATCCCCCAATAAAAATCCCCAGTTTTCTCTCTGCTAATTCTTTCAGGAAGAGCTCTTCGAATTGGCCAATTTTTTTCAATTCAGAGGAGCTAAGTCCTTCTGCATGATTATCAAGGATAAAGCTCCATTCGATTTCTAAACGAATGGGAAATTGAGTTTTCAATTGATCCAAATCGAGTTTATCCTTGAGCCTAAACTGAAAGACCTCCTCCCCATTTCCCAGATTTTTCTTCAGCCAGAAGGCTTCTTGTCCAAACAAGAATATGGGACCCATTAACAAAGCAAAAACTATAAGTTTGACAGTATTATACATCCTCAAAGGAATTCATAAATTGAATTAATTTTTCTTTTACGAGCTCCTCTATCTCTTCCTCCTCTATCCAGGCATGAAGCTGTCCCAGATATTGCATGCCTAGATAGCCAGCTGTGAGTTCAAATGGGAGAAAAAAACTTTCTATTTCATCCGGATCAGATCCACAACAAAAGGCCGCCATTGATTTCCCCCTGAGTTTTCGTCCCAGTTCTTTTTCTATCTTCAGACAATCAGTAAATCTGTCTACAAAGTTTTTCATGATCCCACTCATGCTATACCAATATATAGGCGTAGCGAATACGAGGAGATCATACCCTAGTAGCTTCCTCATCAAGGGGAGAAAATCATCTTCCCGATTTTTATGTTCATAATCATAGGGGGAAATCTCATAATTTTTGAGGTCAATGACATCAAACTTTCCCCGACTTTGCAGGAATTTTATAAGGCTATGCGTATTTCCTCCTGAACGGGAACTCCCCTGGATAATGACTTTCTTCATAGAGAAATCTAGGATTACTTTGATTCGTAATTATAGCAGTTGATGATAATGAGTCTTTGAACCTCCTGCCCATACATTTTACTAAAGCCCTGCTTTTCGGCTTCATACAAATCTTCGCAGGCTTTATCATTTTTACCCATTTCCAGATAAATATGTGCCCGGTTTCGATAGGCATAGGAGTTTCCAGGATAAAGTTTAAGGGACTTTTCAACATCTTTCATCGCGCCTTTCAAGTCTCCGGTATTCAGCCGACTAAAACTCCGATTGCTATAGGCAAGTGGACTATCTGGAGATAGTTCTACTCCTTTATCGAAATAAGTCAGGGCTTCCTCGTGTTTTTCCATCTTCTGAAGTTGATATCCCTTGTTGATATAAGCCGGAGCAAAATCCGGTTGAAGGTCAATTACTCTTTGCAGGTATTCCAGGGCATCATCGACTTTGCCTAAATTATCTGCTATGGCGCCCAGATTGTTCAGCACATGAATATTGGTCGAATCAAATTTATATGCAATCATATAATCTGCATAGGCCCCTTCATGATCCATTTTTCCTGATTTGGCTATGGCTCGACTGATCAAAAAGTAATTCTTTTTATCCGCATCAGCTGCCAATTTCATTGCTCTACTTAAATCCCTGATAGCATGATCAAATTGCAATATGGAGTAATAATAATAAGATCGACTTTCATAGAAATAAGGGTTTTTAGAAAAACGTCTGAGGCCATCTTCCAAATGTTCTTCTGCTCCTGTGATGTCCGAAGTCAAAATAAAATACTGGGTTCTAAAGCCAAAGGCGCGTATGTCATTCGGATCTTCCGCTATAAGGTCTTTGATTAATTCATCGGCTTTTTTGAAATTCCTCTGTCTTAATTCCAGAGCCACTTTGTCATAGGTATCTGTATCTTCCTGGCCAAATAAAAGAAGAGAGAAAAAGAGCAAAAGTATTGTGCTTATCAATCGGTGCATATTTATCTTTTATTTAAAAAAAATTCTATAAACAGTTTACAATAATCAACAATTTGAGTTCATCGCCATACTTGGTAGTGAAGCCCAGCTGCTCCGCCCGGTGCAAATCATCGCAAGCTTTTTCCTTCTTTTTCAATTCCAAATAGATCAAAGCCCGGTTCCTATAGGCGTAGGCATTGCCAGGATAAATCTCTAAAGATTTTTGGACATCTCTCATCGCTCCTTTCAAATCCCCCAATTTCATTTTGCTATAACTCCTGTTATTAAAGCCCAGGGGATCATTGGGCTTAAGCTCCAGGACTTTATCAAAGTACTTGATGGCCTCTTCATGTTTCCCAATCGTTTGATATCGAAATCCTATATTTCCATAAGCCGGAGCAAAATCAGGACGGATTTCAATTACTTTTTCCAGATAAAAAAAGGTCTCGTCTTCTCGTCCAATTTCATCTACAAGTGCCCCGAGATTGGTGAGAGTTACAATGTTTGTAGAATCAAAAGCATAGGAGATCATGAGATCTTCATAGGCTCCGTGAAAGTCCCGTTTCTCTATTTTTGCTACCCCTCGATTTGTCAGGTAATGGTTCCGAAGTGTATCTGTTGATGCCAGTTCCATGGCTCGATCCAGGTCCCGGATTGCATGATCAAATTCAAGGATTTTTTTATAGAAATTTGCTCTTTCATTAAAAAAACCAGGGTTTCGGGGAAATTTGGCAAGCCCTGCTTCGTAATGGGCTCTTGCCGATCTTATGTCTGATTGCCCTATGAAAATTTCCCCTTTCAGCAAATATGCCTGGAAATCTTTAGGGTTTTTGTCCAGGAGTTGATCTACTTTGAGCTGGGCTTTTTTAAAGTTATTCTTGCTGATATCCGCCCAAATCTCCTCATAGCTGTTTTTTTTACTTTGAGCTATTAAAAGGCTGGTCAGGAACAAGAGAAAAATTGTGTTTATCGATCTGTGCATAGTGTATGTCAAATAATCGCTTTATTTCTAAAAGACTTTTTCAAATACGATACGGTCTATTCCTTCGCCCGAATAATCAGAAAATACCAGAATTCCATTTTCCATTCGGTCTCCCAGACATTTCATCCCCATTTTTTCTGTGTGGAATTTAATCGATGCTCGATTGCCTGCTGAGGTGATAGCCTTGAGTGATTTTTTCCCGGCTAATCTGGCTTTTTCAATCAGATGATTGTACAATTTTTGTCCCAAGCCCTGAGCTTGATGCGCTCCTCTTACGGCTGCAAGATGAATATACAATTCTTCTCCCAACTGAGAATAGAAGCCCAGGGCATAGGCCAGAATTTTCTCTTTTTCTTCTATCACTGCTGAGGTATCCCCAAATTGATGAACAAAAATAGGGTGATGCATCTCCCGGGTTCTGGTATGTCCCCAAAAATCTTCAATTTCAGCTTTTATTTGATCTAAATCCCTGATTGTACACGTCCTGATCATGTTGCATAACATTGGAATTACCAGAGGCCCAGAAATCCTTTCTTTTTGCAGGTATTTACTCGAGTAGGATTCAGAATCCCAGATACCTCATATTTGTCAAACTTCCTCACAAGGGCATCCGTTCCTTTCTTCAACTTAAACTCCATTTCTTCTTTATAAATAGGATACAAGCCATAAAAACGTATGGTCTTTCCCTCATGAATCTTAAGCTCAAAAAAGTCTACGGGCAAGTCTATAGCAGGGAGTAGCAGCATACATCCCATTTCAGTATTAGGAGCAAAGGCTTCTGCATGCTCTCCATTGGGCACTGAATGTCCCCAGCCCATATAGGTCTCATATTCATGCGGAAAGCGAGCGATACTTTTTAACCATCCGATAGGCCAGTAATTCAACTCATCTTCAAAGGCCTCATCCATCGTTTTACCTACTCCTCCTTCAATTCCCCAATCTGCAGGAAGCAAAATCAAAACCTCTGCAAAAGCCTGATCTTCCAGGCCTTCGGGTACGTGCATGGGAATATCACTCATACCCGAAGTTATAAAGGCATGATAGGGTCTCTCCTTAGTCGCTTTCACCCAATGAACATCAATATGTACCAGGTGAGATAAAATCTCATGAAAGACCGATTCTATGGGACCGATATGCTTTTCTATATGATCACTGATGGCCTGGATATTGGCCTCATCGCCATGGGCAGGAACAAAGCCTTCTTCTTTGGCTTCGTGTCTAAAGACGGGACTCCCTGATTCACTCTTTTCTTCCTCACTCATTTTATGTGTTGTTATGGTTGTGGATACCTATCAAATATACGGAATCTGGGGCTAGGCCAGAAGGAGATTTGTTAAAAATGTAACTGGGGTTACCAATAATTTCACAGATTTTCCCAAACTTAAAAATCATGAAAAGCTTTCTAAAAGCCCATATTCCTTTTATAGAAGCCGAATTATTGGAGGAATGGGAGGATATTTTAAAGGTTTCGACTTTTACTGATGGACAAACCATCCTGACAGAAGGAGGAGGAGTTGCGGGTATTCCTATTGTTGTTTCGGGTAGGATAAAGGTGTTTCGGAGAAAGGAAGACAAAGAGCTTTTGCTCTACTATATCCGATCTGGCGAAAGTTGCGCCATGTCTTTTCAGGCTTGCATATCTCAGAAAAATAGCCAGGTTTATGCTGTTTCAGAAGGAGAAACGGAAGCATTGTTGATTCCCACTGAAAAATTGAAGAGCTGGATGCGCAAGTATCCCAGTATCAATGCCTATATGTTCAATATTTACAACCTCCGCTATACAGATCTCTTAGAGTCCCTGGATCATATTCTCTTTGGCAATATGGAAGGACGGCTTCTACATTATTTAGCCAAAAAAGTTAAAGGTACTGAGAAGCCTGTGATTCAATTGAGTCATCAGGAAATCGCCTATGAAATGGGCACCGCCAGAGAGGTGATCTCTCGTATCCTCAAAAAGCTGGAATTGGAGGGAAAGATCATCTTATCGAGAAAAAGCATCGAGTTGTGTGACTATAATCACTGACAAGCTCCTGGCTACTGCTTTATTTAGGGATACTAAATCATATCTAACCCTAAAGAAAAAGCAAATGAAAAAGAACATGGGAAATATGGACCGCATCATTCGTTCACTCATCGTACTGGCGGTTGCGGGACTGTACTTTACAAATGTAATCGGCGGAACCCTCGCCATCATTTTGGGAGTTGTAGCCGGTATATTCCTGCTTACCAGTGCGGTGAGCTTCTGTCCTCTCTATGCAATCTTTGGCATTAGTTCCTGTAAAGTGAACAATGCTTGAAAATATCTATTGTGTTGCTAATGTAATATGTAGGATCACTTCTTCTGAAGTGGTCCTACTTCCTTACAGGATAGGCTTTGTGAAAAGCTCTTATCGTATCTATAAAAGACTGTGGTAAGTAGGCATACACTTTTTCCCGAAATTCTTCTGAGGGGAGCCCATAATGAGCCTCTGCTATAGCTGCTGCCATACAGGCTATGGTATCACTGTCTCCCCCAATACTTATGGCTGTTCGTATAGCATCTTCAAAATTTTCGGATTCAGAAAAAGCAATGATTGCCTCAGGTACAGATCCCTGGCAACTTACATCAAAACTATAAGTAGGACGAATGCTCTCTATGCTCCGCTCCAGCTCATAGGGAAAATATTGATTGACGATCTTTTTGATTTGAGCTTTGGTTCTCCCCTGCCTTGCCATCGCAATAGCCATGGTAATCGCCTGAGCTCCTTTTATGCCTTCCGGATGATTATGAGTAACCGCTGCACTTTTCTTTGCTTCTTCCAGGGCTTTCTTCCAATTGTCCCAGGCCCAGGCGATGGGACTCACCCGCATAGCTGAACCATTTCCCCAGGAATTGTAAGGACCTTTGATAATACCTGCCATCCATTTCTTGAAGGTTCCCCCATATCCCGCAAATGGATACTTAAGGGCATATGTACGGATATTCTCCGCATAATCTTTTTCTCCAAGGATAGCATCGGCAATGGCTACCGTCAAAACCGTATCATCAGTAAAACTGCAATCCTTGTGAAATAACTGAAAGTCTTTGGTTTTGATGTTGTTCTTTTCGAAACGTGATCCGATAACATCACCTGCGATGGCTCCAAACATACTAGTGATTAAGAAATGTGATTATTTTTATTTGTGTTAAATATACGCAAATATATCACAATTGTTTGTTTCACAAAATCAAACGAGCTGTTTGAGAAGTTTTTGAGAACGCCCTTTTACTGATTTCCTTTCATCCAAAGCCAGTCTTTCCAAATGAGGAATCATCCATTTTCGTAAGCTTTCATCCTTTTTGGCCCATTTGGCGAGGGTAGCCATTGTTGTATTCAGCACAATCCAATCCTGATGATGGGCGAGATTCTTTTGCATGATTTTTTGAGCCATCAGGTATTGCTCATCATTCAGATCCCGGGAAAGGCTATCGAAAAGGCTGGCCAGGGTCCATTGGGTGGAAGCCTGATCTATTTCAGCGATTTCACTTAGAAAGCGATTGATATAAGGCAACAACAAATCCTTCCTTACTTTGACCACTCGCTTCATGGCATTTGAAACCCGAAGCCTTACGACTTCATCTTCGCTGAAATAGCAGTTGAAGAGTTCATCAAACCGACTTCCTTCTGCAAGAACTTCTTCGACTACTTCAAGTGTATTTCCCAAAGAGTTGGGATGTCCGCCTTTCAGTCTATCTTCAAAATGCTGCATATCACCTACTGAAATTTATGATAGGATAAATAAGAAATATCAGAATTATATCCGTTCATATAGCTTTTCAAACTCATACACCTCTTTAAAAAAGGTTCTCATTTTTTTGGAATAGCGTTTAAAATGCAGGAGACAACTTAAATATAAGCAGGCAAGTGAAAGTATAGGGATCAATAAGACCAGGAAGTCAATCTGGGCTCTTTGCCCTTCTTCCAATAAAAAGAAAATCAGAAAAAAGCCCAGCAAGGCAGCGAAAAGTGAAATACATGCGGCTATTCCCAATGGAAATACCATACTTACCTCTATTTCTGTATATCGCTTATTCCCCCAGAAAAAACCTTCGAGGACAGGCTTAAAGAAGTTGTCTTTCAATTCTATGGGGCTGATGGAGAAAGTATCTCCCAGGATAAAGCCTTCGTATTTCTTTTCTCTACCCGGAGGGGCTACATCACCGATTTCTACTTTTTCTCGGGATTGGAGGTTTCGGGACAAATGCGAAATCACATCGCGTTTATCCATATTGCTCAGCATGATAAACTGCCGAAAGGGTAATAATTTCATGGTTAACCTTATGTTTGGATCAAGAGCTTTCGTCAATAGTCAATTAAAACTACCTTTTTTCCTTTTGCCACTGTAGACTTCTTGATGCGAATGGGCAGTTTTTGTGTTTTAGTGTACCCAAGGGTCGCTTTATTCCTAAACACAACCTCTTCCGTAAGCACATAATGGGAGGTATTGTAGAACAAAACATAGATATCGCCCAGGGATTTCTCAGATTCCAGAATTTCCATTTCGCGATAGCCAAAATTTTCCAGTCCTACCGTAAATCCGGCATTGCCCTTCTTGGTCTCAGCGATCCCAAAAAACAACCAATTACCCACAGGCAAACTGCGGGCTTTTATGCGATTGGATTCATTCAGGAATTCTCCTTTCGAACGGACCAATTGGGCTCGCGCAATATACACGCCGATGGCTTCGGTGAGTTTCAGACTGGAGGCAACCAGTTTATTGAGCAATAACTCTCTTTCAATCAGGGAACTCTTTTGAGATATGACGGTAATGATCAGGTGAGATTTATGTTTCTTCATTTCGACACTTGCCTCGTCCCAGGTAGGAGAATATTGACAAGGGCCTTCTATTTCCTGCCAGGGGATCGCAAAATCCATCAGCATAAAGCCAATGGTTTCTCCCTGAAGATTAAAAGCCAGACTTTTATCTGAACCTTCAATATCCGTACTGTCAATTTCAAGGCCCCAATCTTCCTGTAGCAGGAGTGCCAGTTTCCCTTTATCCGGAATTGCGGATTTCTCCAGGGCTACCATATTGATCAGGCTAGCCATTGAACATAGAGGAAGGAAGAAACAAAGAACTATGATGGTTTTTTTCATGCAATTGCATTTTGCAGCTCAATTTCTGAGTGCTTTTAAATAAAAGGCTTTACTACCCTAAAACCCGAATAATTCTACTAAATATCCTTATTATTCATTCGGGAATTAGGCTTCTTTTTGACAAAATGAAACATCAGGCATCCAAAATGGCGAAATCGTAATAGTCCTGCCAATCATTTTTAAGGTCGTACATTATTAGCATAGATCACTCCAAATCGAAAACAACCTGATGCACTGGTCCTAAAGAGCCCATCGGAACATGTGCCGGCAGCTGCGCTTGACTTTGGACTCTACGATATTTAACTCCAGCTTTTCTAAAAATGCTAGAAAAACAGCCCAAATCATATAAAGACCTCCCTTTAAGCTTAGGTTTTACCAAAAGAAGCCCCAAGGGCGCTGATGCCAAAACTAACAACAATCAACAACATGAAAGGCTCAAATCCTCCTGCCCAACTATGAGGAATCCAGGAGTAATAAAAGCCAAAGAGTCCTGACAATGCAATGGCAATTCCAAGTATGGGAAAAAGGGGTTTCTCAATCCGGTAGCGACTACAGAACAAGGCTGTAGGAAATAACACAGCCAAACCAGAAAAGGCCATCTTCCCCATATCGAAAATGGTATCAAAGGGATTAAAAGCAATCAATAAGCCTATTAGGGCAAATATTCCCACCAAAACTCTTCCAGTAAAGACCTCTTGTTTGAAGTCCAAGGGAGTTTTACGGAAAGGGAGATAAAAATCTCGGGTGACCATCGTACTGATCGCCAACAATTGCGAATCCAGGGTTGACATAAAGGCTGCCACGGCTCCTGTCATAACCAGAGCTCCAAACCATTCGTTGCTATATTCCTTAAGCATCATCGGCAATATTTGATCTACAGCCTTACCTTCAAGTCCCGGAAAGTCAACATGCCCCCAAACCCCTATCATCACCGGCAAAATTGAAATCAATACCGGAATCAATGCATATAAGATCGCTGATGTTTTGAGCGTGGGTAGGTCTTTGGCGATATAAAAGCGCATGAATAATTGCGGGAACATCGGAATACAAAAGGGCCAAAAAAGCAGGAAACTGATCCACTTCTTCCAAGTATAATGTCCATTTGCACCCGAAGGAGAGAAGAGGTCAGGTATCAAACTTGAAGCCATTTCATTGGCTTTGGTCATTCCCCCCAGTTCTCGACTGATCAGGATTACTGCCAAACTCATAAAGAGGATCACTATCAGCCCCTGTTTCAAATCTGTTTTGGCGACACTTTGCATCCCTCCCAGGATTACATACACAATAGTCAGGATGGTCAGGAGAATGATGGCAAGCTGATAAGAAATTTCTCCTCCTGTCAGGTTTTCCAGAATGTAACCTCCTCCAACGATTTGCAGCGATAGATAAGGCAAGGTAAATACGACCATGACTCCTGAAAAGAGCATAGCCAGCGCCCTTGATCCCGTTTGCCCGTATATCATTTCTGCCGGGGTTATGTATCCATGTTCTTTACCCAGTTTCCAGGCTTTGGTACCAATAAGGAGGAAAGGAACAGCCGCCAAAGCCGTTCCGGTGGCCATAATAATATAATGGGTATATCCAATCTTATAGCCTTCTGCAGCAAAACCCAAAAAGTAAAAGGCGCTGAAATTGGTAGCCAGGATGGTAAAAAATAAGCCCAGGGTTTTGAGGTTCCGGTTTGCCAGGAAATAAGACTCGGGTGTTGACTCCTGTTTGCCGACCCCAATGAGACTTCCCCAAAAGGTAATCGCGATATAAGCGATCAGGATAAAATAGATCATGAATTATCCTTTAGGTAGTGCTTGCTAAAAAGAAAGAGGAAAGCGATGAGCAATAGGTGTACGCCCATGAGAAACCACAGCCAGGGAGGAAATCCCAGAAAAGACAGATCCAGGCTCCAGTCTTGCCAAATGGGCAAGCTTTCCAATACAAGAATGAAGAGAAATAAAAGCGCCCAAATCCAGGCCTTTTGTAGTAGTGAGTTCATGGAGTAAAAATAGAGAAAATCTGGGGATTGGGTGTTTGGGTGTTTGGGTGTTTGGGTGTTAAGCTATCTGTGTCATTCAGAGCGGAGTCGAGAAATCTCCATCAGGTGCTTGTAACATCCATCAGAAATATAGAAAGAAATGAGGGGAAGGCTTAGGTCCTTCGCTGGGGCTCAAAATGACAGTATTTGTTAGATTTATTCTCCCAGAACTTTCTCTGCCAATTTCTTTGCAAAGCCTTTATCTCGATAATAGATATTGATCAATATTCCATTCACCCCTATCCATAAGATGAGAAAAAAGATAAATACGAAAGTCAGGCGATAAGAAGAAGCAGTAATCAAGCCTAAAAAGACATTTAGAAACAGAATAAGTTTCCATTCAAAAGGCTGTCTAAGCAAGTATCGCATGGCAGCTTTAGAAGATTTGGGATTCCCTAAACTTTGCTCCACTTGTTCTACCAATTCATCAAGGCTATAGTTTTTCTGCTTATCCGCCAGTCTGAAGCAGACTCCAAACTCCAATTGGATGGCCTCCATAAAGCGATTGTAAAGCGCGAGGCCTCGAAAGCTGTTTCTGATACTTCCTTGTTTGATCTTTTTGGCAAAAAGAAAGTCCAGAAAATATTCCTCTTCAAAAGACAGATTGGGATTCTGTCTATGCTGCTGAAATATTTTCAGGACCTTTTCCTTTATCGCCGATTTCATCTGTTAAAAATAGTTGCTGAAAGTCGGGAAGGCAATTTTCAGGAAGAAAGCATGGCTTCTGCTCGTTTCTTTAATGCCTGATTCATGGCTTCAAAACCCGCGCGAGTTTCTCCCATCAGTTTCTTCTTGAGAAAAGGTACCAAAAGCCCTTTGAAATATTCTCCATGTATAAAACTGGTACTTCCATCCCCATTGTCTTCCAGAATAAAGTAGTGCCGACCATCTACTATTCCGGGCATAAGAAAACGACCAATCCACTCCAGTTTTTTACGGGGATCAAAGGCCAGAATTTTGGGTTTGAATTTCATATCCGTAATCTCGACCCGGATTTTTTCACCAAGCGATACTTCTCCTTCAAGCTTTTTGATGAAAGGGTTCCACGCGGGATAGGCGTCAAAGTCTGTCAGGATTTGCCATACTACTTCAGGAGAAGCTTCAATGCGGATGGTGGTTTTTAATTCAAGTGCCATGAGAGTTGAGGAAATTAAGGTGATGATACTAAGGATTGAGAGTTGTTTAAACATCTATGTTTCTTGTTTTTACAAATCTCGTTAGTACTCCTATTCCTTGTCTTGATCTATATCAAGAATTTTTCTCCAGGCTTTGTGCCTTCCTGATTCGGCTCAGGGTTTCGGGCGTCATCCCCAACATAGAGGCCAGATAGTGCAAAGGGGTTTCATTGAAAAGGTCCTGTTTCTTCTCGAACAATTGGAGATATCTTTGCTCGGCGCTCATGGAGAGGAAAGAATAGACACGATCCTCCAGGGTCAGGAAACACTTGGCGAGAAATAGCTTTTCCAATTGATCCCATTGAGGGATAATTTTGCCGATCTCATCGTATTTTTCTTTACTGATGCTATAGAGTTCACAATCCGTAAGGGCCTGAATATTCCAACGAGAAGGTGTCTTAAAGACCATGCTTGCCAGATCCGTAACAAATTCCCCCTGAGAGGAAATCCATTGGGTGATATCTTTATCCTCCTTATAGGCAAATACACGGAGATGTCCCGACCGTATAAAACTCAATTTCTGGCATTGCGTATCAATTCGGGTGAAATATTCCCCTTTTTTCAAAGCTGTCTCCCTGAACAACTCTGCCAGAGCAGTCATATGCGTGTCTTGAATTCCAAAATAGGAATGAATATAAGCTTCTAGTTCGGTCATTTACAGTCTTTCGCTTTAGGATTTCTCCGCAATAATCCCACTTGCACAGCCAAAGAAATAGCTTACATAAGTTACGCGAAATCCTGCTTGCCTGAAAATAGGTTCCAGGTCTTTGGCATTTTCAAATTTCTCGGTGTAGACACCCAGCATTTTATACGTTTCCGGACTCCCCAGAAACATCCAGCCCAGAATAGGAATGATTTGTTTGAGGTAAAACATATAAAATATCCTTAGGAGCCTATTGGGTGGAATGGACACTTCTATCAGCGAAAGTTTGCCTCCTGGCTTGAGGAGTCGAAACATCTCTTTCGCCAAAATTTCCAACTGTTCTGGATTAAAGGTTTTTATTCCAAATCCTGATACAATAAAATCTGCCTCCCCATCCGGAAAACTGTTTTCAAATACATTTTCTTTTAAAATCCGTATCTGATGATCCTTGAATTTTTGTTTTCGTTTGTGTGCTCTGGCCAGCATATTGGTAGAGATATCCAGGGCATGCAATTCCCCTTCGGCTCCGGTGTTTTCCAGAATTTGACTCCAACATTCTCCCATACCCGTCATCAGGTCATAAACTTTGGCGCCCTTTTCTATGGCTAAGACTTTTACACATTGCTTTCTCCAACGTTCACTGAAACCAAAAGAAGTGATATAATTCATCCGAGCGTAGGAATCGCTCATCTGGTCAAAGAGTTTCTCGACGAAACCAGGTTCATAGATTTCTTCCTGCATGCAGGCAAGTTAGGTATAGACCTTCATTTTTCTTTTCGAATTCAGCTTGTAGAATTACTTGCTGGGAGTTGCTGATTTAGCACTAGACAGATCAAAGATTTTGAAGACCTGCTTATAGCCTTTGATCTTGACACGTAAATTTCCTTCTGCCTCTATCTTATCCTGCACATTTTCATAGGTTCGTTCAGATACAAGGGTTTGCCCTCCTACGGTAAAGGACTCTATTCTGGCAGCCAGATTCACGGTATCTCCGATTACCCCATATTTCATCCGTTGACTGGAGCCAATATTGCCGGCTATTAAGTTCCCAGAATTGATCCCTATTCCCATTTCCAAATGCTGGTAACCTTTGGCTTTCAATTTTTCATTTACACGCTCCAGGCCATCATGCATAGCTTTGGCACACATCACGGCACTGTAACAAGGATTATCTCTATAATGTGGAACTCCAAAGACAACCAATATCCCATCGCCCAAAATTTCATTGATAAAACCTCCATGTTGCTGGATAATATCAATCATTTCTTCCAAATACATATTGAGGATTTCTACGGTCCGTTGAGCGCCATAACGTTTAGCCATAGGGGTAAATCCTCTCAAATCACTCATCATTACCGTGGCTTCTCGCTCTTCCCCTCCTAGTTCCAGGTTTTTTTCATTGCTGAGAATCGAGGAAAGAAGTTCCTGACTCATATATCTCCCAAAGATTTGCTGAAAAAATTGATTGTGATTGTCAAGCTCCTTATTGATCCGCAAGGTTTCATTTCGACTCTGAACCAATTGTAGCTGGATTTCTCCTAATTGCAACAATTGCAATTGCTGCTCTAGCATAAAGCCCAAATCCATGAACATCTCCAGTTCTGCTTTTGTAAGAACTCGAGGCTGATGATCTGCTATGCATAAGGTTCCGATTTTAAATCCATCCGGACTTGTCAAGGGATAGCCTGCATAGAATCGAATAAAGGGATCATTGACGACCAGGGGATTGTCATGAAAGCGATCGTCTGCATGAGTATCAGGAATGATGAGCGGGGCGTCCTGAAGGATGGCATGGCCGCAGAAGGAAGTCGTTCGATCTGATGAAACGAAATTCAATCCGCAGGAAGCATGGATCAATTGATGATTCTTATCAACGGTCGCGACATAGGCTATAGGAACTTTCAAACAGCTTGAAGCCAGATTGACCATTTTGTCAAAACGATCTTCTTTGCTCTGCTCTTTTAAATTTAGGGCATAAAGAGCAGCCAATCGGTCAACCTCATTATCCGGAATAGTGGGTGCAATCATTTCATAATACTTAGAACGCAATATCTTCTGAGGATGAGCCTAAAATAAAGGAATTCCTAAAAACCTACTTGTCCCTTCAAAGACATGTACCAGATGATTATCGAGCTTTCACTTCGTCAATGTAGCTTTTGATGTTACTTAAGCTTCGAAAAGGGTAATCAACAATATTTTCAGGTGTTTGGGCAGCATCAAGATAGTCGATATCCTCTACACAGGATTTTTCGCCCAATATCACATCCAACATGATAAAGCTTCCATTTATAAAGATATTTCTATCTTCTTCTCTGTAATCCGGATAGCACACTTTTAGCCCTATGGCCTGTGGATTATCAGGGTTTTTCAAGGGTATAAACAGGATTTTTTCAGGATCAAAGGAGTAGCCTCCATATTCGGTAGTAAAGCCTGTACCCATAGGTGGTTTAAATGCAATCACTTCCCAGGACTCAAAAGATGGCGCTTTTCCCACCAGGAGTTCTACCGAAGGGAATGCCTCAATATTGCCTTCAGCCGTAATAATAAGCTCTACTTTTTGGTCGTCAGGATGCCCTCCCATTTCGAAGTATAAATTCTCATCATACTTGTGAAGTTCTTCCAGAAACTCATTGAGCATACGGTCTTTTTCTTCTACAGATACTGAGGTAATAAAGAGAAATTGTTGCTGATTCTTTGCGAACCATTTCCAAAACCGTTCTGCTTTATCTTCAGGGCTTTTAGGGCCTTTCGAAAAAATATGTTTGAGATTCATGTTCTGTTAGGAATAAGATTAAGGGTAAAAAAGCCTAGCCTTTATTTCTTATTTTTTCTGCGTTTTTTATTACCCGGTCTTTTGCGGAAACCGTATTTCTGATCAAAGCCATGTTGCTGAATTTTATCCTGATCGCTCATTTTGGTTTCGATATTCTCTGTATTTCCCAGTACCCCATTTATGTATTGGTAAATGTCCTGAAAACAGCTGTAAGGATCTTTTATACGAAAAAATTCAAGCCTGCGTAAACAAGGATTTAGCAGGATATTCACTACATCTTTCCCTCTGCGAAAGTGATTATAGCCCCAAACTTCCTCCAAAGCCGAAAAATCATAGGGCATATCAGGTAACATAAAAAGAGGAACCTGGAAATAGTGGAAGAGATCGTCTACTTCAATATCGTAGCGACTCTCATAGCTGTAGGCATGATCAAGTCCCAGTTTCTTCCCATTCCCCCAATAATTCAAATAATGACCATCATAGGGATAGTCATCGATGACCGTCTGGAAATAGGCTTCCGCATCTTCAGGCTTATAGAAATGATGCAGTTTCTTTGCCTTATTGCCTTCGAAATGTACAAACTGAAATATGGGATAAAGTTTCCCGCAATAGCCCAGGGTTAATTCACGAAAGAAAAGAATGGATTGATGCTCAGGACCTCTTTCTTTACTAAACAATGCAGCTTCTCCCAGATTTTTCAACTGGGATATTTTGTGGTAATGAGTGTCCGTATTGTGGACCAGACTTTTATCCTCCTTCCTTACATACACACAACTTTGGTCCTGACCACTTGCCTGGACACTGTCATAATAGTCATGAAATTTTGATACGATTCTCATGCTAACATATAGCTTTCCAGGTCCCAAAGCAGGACCTGATTTAGGTTTACCAGCATTATGTATGAATGTTGAGTATAAAAGAGGTGTCGTGTCTGGTTACGCTGATCTGAAATAAAGATACAAAAATTCAGGAGATAAGTTAAAAGAAAAGGATTCCCCATAAAGGGGAATCCCGGGAAATAACAATTAGCTTAAAATTATGCTATTGATGAACCTTAGCCAATTTTTTTGATACGAAATGATCTCGTGCTGTTTTTATTTTCCGGCATAAGGATGCAGGAATAAATTCCCTCCAATCGCGATGAACGTGCATAGAAAAAACAGGGCTTTGGGTATTATTCATTTTCATACTAAGAATAATAATCTATTTCATTGTGCTTCGCGTCTAGCCATATAATTGCTACATCCTCTTAGTCGGGAATCATGAAGGCAAATCAACAGTAAGCAAAAATTATTAGGGAAAACTCCCCTTAGGAATAGTGGATCAAACAGAGAATAAATACCTAAACCGGGATTTTTGGAGAGGCTTTGGTGAATAAATTTGGGAGGCCCAAAAACTTTCTTTCCCAATCTAAATCGGGCTCCACTTGTACATCAATATCCTGAAAGCTTTTCCGAAAAGCCGGCAGATCCTGTATTTGAGCTTTAGGGAAAATCAGGGAATGCCCGCTTTTTAATCTGAGGAAAAAGTTTTGTTGAATTTCGATCAGATATTCCAGTTCAGAGAGGTCGATTTTTCCTTCCCCGCTTTTATCTTTCATAAAAAGGAAGGCCTCATGTAAAGCTACCTCGGTCGGGAATCCGATACGATTTTGATAGTTTTCCTGGATAAAGTTTTTGTAATGATCCTTATAGTGTTTTTTAACATAAAGGGGGTAGAAAAGGACCGTAATAAATCCAAATAAAATAGCAAAGGGGCCAAGGGGGAAGGCCGTATCTGTAAGATAAAGGATAACTCCTATGAGTGAAAAAATAAAAGAAATCAACTTCCAGGCCCTCTGTTCTTTTTTTCGGATGCGCTGGGAATTGGATGCGAGGTATAATTGATGTTGGAGAAAATCTTCTTCAGAAAGGGTGTAGCTAAGCTTCATTTTTAATTAATCATTCTGAACAGTCATCCCTTCATGGCTTATCACCAATTCTTCTATAGCAAAGTTGGCATTCATCGCATCAAGATCTCCATATGCAACTTCCCTGGGAAATGCATTTTTCACCTTCCATACCACCACAGGTACGTGACTTTCATTTAAAAGACTAATGGTGATATCACGTCTTTCAATAGTGTTCAGAGCAACGGTATTCATCCAATCAAAAAACTCATTATCTCCTTGACAAATTCCTCTTTTCAGAGTGATATCTGAATATTTTGTAGCGATAGGCATTTTGATATTGGAGTATTCAGGACTTGCCCCCCCTCGATATTCAACTACTTCATGAGTAATCCGCAAACCAGATATTTTTTGAAAGCTAATCGATGTTCCACCCCAATCCACTTGAAAGTGCGAGCCTGCCATTGGATAATTACGTGCCATATCTTAAGTATTAAATTATTCAATATTTCCCAGATACCCCATATCCTTATAAATGCTAAGGTTATGATATATCGTCTTGCTAAATCTTTTTCTTCCTTCATTTCTCCATTCCAGGCCCAACCTGATTTTCTCTGCTCCTTTACGGGCAAAATAGCCATGAGCTACATCAATAAATACGCGTATCTCCTTGCGTGGTGCAAGGAAATCCAAAGCATCAAAAATGTTTAAGTCTGAAATTACGACGCGCCCCTGCACTCCAACAATCTTCCTGTCAAATTTAACCCGGACATTGCGCGCTACCAGGTCAGAGTTATTGATAATGACAAAGTAAAGCAGGCCTTTTTCATAAAGGACATCGACGATAACGTCGGGTTGAGTTGTGCCTAAGCTCTTTGCCATGATATTTTCAAGATAGGAATAATTCCCTTAACCTGAATATATGAGCATAAATTACTTTACTCCCTGCAAATGCGTATCAGGTAATCAGAGAGGGATTCCCTTCCCGGATCAGCAAATGGTCCGTAGGTAACATAACTTAGGAGGCCTATCGAATTGCCTTTGCGAAGGAGTTCGCGAGCGTGATAGGGATGATGAAGAAGCTGTCCCAAATCTATGGGTGTATCCAGAGGCTGTAGCGTATTACTCACCCAAAATTCCGGATCATCTGCCGTCATCCAAGCCAGCATATCTACTTCTTCCCGGTAAGCCTGGGTTTCCGGAGACTCAAAATCGGCGAAATCGCTAATCCCATAAAAAGAATTAAATCTTTGCTCCAATTCCTGGTCGAAATTCACGAGGGGCTCCAATTGCAGATCATAATCTGAAAAAACATGGGTTTCCCAGCTTTTGAGGTCATAGCTTGCCTGGGTTTCTGTTACAGCAGCTCCCAAAACACGAGTAGATTCTCGTAAAACAGGATCATCGCTTCCTGTTTCCTTCATGTCATCATGAAAGCTAAGCCATAAAGCTGTACCTGCGCCCGCAGAATTCCCTGTCAGGGCAATTTTTTCTTTGTCAATATTGAGGCTAGCTGCAATCGATCTGATATACTGAAGGCATCTTCGACTATCCCCCAGGGGTTTCAAGACCCCCTCCTGATCTCTGTCATCTAACAATCGATAATTGATCGTTGCAAAGGCGATACCCGCATCAATGTACTTTCTGATTTCTTCAGGCAAATTTCTGGCTGCATTTGCAGAGGCTGCATTGTAGACGATATCTTTATCTCCTCCCGTAAAGCCTCCTCCATGGATAAATACGATCAGAGGAGTAGGTCCTGATACCTTAGGCAAAAAAATGTCGAAGGTGTTTTCAGGGAAAGCTCCGTAGGAAAGATCCGCAGCATAGTTGGCATCAAGGTTTTCGAATATAGCTGGTAATGTGTCAAAGCTGATTTCAGCTGTGGGGACCTCTTCTTCACAAGACAGTAGACCCAACATCAGGCAAATGACCAGGAAGCAGGAGAGCAAATATTGTATTTTCATATTGTAGGTGTTCAAAGATGCCGGGGATTAAAGATAAATATTTTTGGACGCATTCATTCATCCAAATTTTATCCCCTACTATACTTCAAACTATCCCAGGAGAATTAGGTTTAAGGAAGATAGTCAGTAACTAATTTGACGGCTTCCTTATTTTTCAAAAATTTTGCAAGTGCCAGGGGAGTATGTGGCCCAAAAGCCTCTTTAATCGTGGGATCGGCTCCATTGTCGAGTAAATATTTGGCGCAATCCAGATGACCAAAACGGATGCTCTCAATCAAAGGAGTAGTCAAAAACTCCGGATGCTGGTAATTGGGATCGGCTCCCATTTTGATGTGATAGGTCAGCAGATCCAAATCGCCCTTTTCTGCTGCTAACAACATTTCTTTCCAATCTCCGCCCATAGAAGAAAATTTAGTCTGTTTATTTATTCTGCTTTAAATAATTCATGTTCAGCACAATCAATCCGAAGGTCTGTGTCAGCCAAATCGAGGCTAAGCAATTGACAATAATGTCCTTCTGCTTTTTTGCTATAAAACCTGCAACTCTGGCAATTGCGCTGTACACTGAGAATTCCTTGTTGATTGAGTTTTTGGATCAACTCACTGATTTGGCCAAAAAGGCTTTCCTGGACCGTTTCTTCCATCATTTCTACTCCCTCATAGATTGAATGTGCAAATCCTTCTGTCTGACCCACAATTTTTTTCCCCTCCTCACTTAAAAGAATGAAGTAAGCTCTTTTATCTACCGCTGATGCTTCTTTTTTAATCAGGCCTTTTTTAGCCAGTACCCGGATTGCATCACTAATTGTAGGTTTGGTCAGGTTAAATTCCTGTGCCAGGTGGCTGACATTACAGAGTTTCTGTTCGTGGTGAGCGATAAATATCAACAACTGTATTTGTATAGGACTAAGTCCCAGTTTTTTCGCCCGCTCCCAAATCAGAACTCGAAAAGCTTCTGCAATTCTCTCCAAACCAGCAACAATCTTGGCTGCTGTATTTTTCTCTTGAAAGCGTATATCAAAACTGCTTTTGCTCATATCCATGAATTGCCTGCCTGGAAATCCAGACAGGCAAGTTACACATCCTTCGGTAGAGGTAAAACCTATTCTTGGTTCTCGACTTTATAAGGCAAAGACAAATCACCACTCGCTACTCCATATACCTCATAAACTCCCAACATGGGTTTATCTGCCTTACTGGTATTGACTTGCATATAACAACTAACCGCATCAAAGCTGAAATCTGTTTTCCCATTCATTCGATACTCAGGCACTACAACTCGTATGGTATTGCCCTGAGTCCGTACCGGAAAGCCAGGAGAATCCATGTACATAGGCATACCTGGATTGGTGGGTGGCAGCACAACGGCATCATTGGCCTTGTCAAATTGCTTGACAGAGAGACCGCCTGCTACTCGATCATCCTGGGTCAACACGACCCAATGTGGATGCCAGATAATGCCGTCATTGTCAAAAACACGATCCGCATTTTCATCCCATAATGGGGTATCATCAAAATCAGGATGTGAAGTCAATGCCAATGCTACTATTCCTTCCGTTTCCCCAAATCCAACATCCGTAGACTTCAAAGAAGTGGGGAAAACATAGCCTAAAACAGGAGCTCCATCCAATTGCCCGACTGGCGTAGGTGTGGTTTCCCCTGCCCTTCCTTCTACCTCTATTTCCCAGACTGTCAAGCCCAAATCGGCTTTGTGGATGATACGGGTGGACCTGATCTGAAAATCCTCATTTTTATACGCAGGGCAATCGGGACAGGCTGCTGCCGTGCAAGCAGTGGCCAGAAATAAACTAATGATAATACAGTATTTCTTCATTTGATTTAAATTTTATGTTAGGATTCCTAACTTTTAATGATTAAAAGAAATGCTTCCTTCTTGAAAGCACGCACCAAATATAGTAAGGATTCCTAACTATACAAATTCTAATTGTTTTCCTAAAAGAAGCATGTCATCCCGGCCTTATTAAAAGTGCCGGGATCTCTAGTAAAGGGGAAGTAGCTAGAGGTCCCGGACATCTGGTAGATTCCGGGATGACAGTTTGAGTATGCGTTTGTCCTGGCTTTGCAGTCAAACTTGATACGTGAATTTGCACTTATTCCTGATCATAGGGAATGTAAAATTCCCATTCCCATGGCGTATAAGTATCTCCTATCGTCAGTTCCAACAATTCCTTAAATGTACTCTCTCCCCGATCGCTATTGGACATGAGTATAATCCCTATGCCCTTCTCCGGAAACATAATGCTATAATGCTGAAAGCCATCGCTATGCCCTTCTTTAAAGGCTCCTATGCCATGTGGGCTCTGTAAAAGGCCCCAGCCGATTCCATAGCCCAGCTCAATATTATCATGCCTGCCTGAATCTATCCAGGATTGGGGACCAAATTGTTTCTCAGAGTGAATTTTAATACTTGGAGTAAACATGAGCTCTACCCGAGTATCATCTGCCTTGTACAATTGAAGGATATGTTCAAAGAATTTGGCATAGTCTTCAGGAGTTGTTTCCATAGAACCTGCAGCCCCTGCTTCATCTTCTTTATCTTTGGGATAGGTACTGCCATCTGATTTATGCCCCAAGCAGAATTTCCCTTCAAAACGCTCCTGCCAGAGATAACTGCTCATGCTCATATTCAGGGGATTGAATACCTTTTCCTGGGCAATTTCTTCCAAGCCTTTGCCTGTAATCTTTTCGATCACAAATTGCAGGAGATGTATGCCTTCCCCCGAATAACTATATCTGCTTCCGGGATCAAAAAGGAGTTGAATTTTTCCTTCACGGTCAAACTCTCCTTCCTTGCTAATCCATCTCCAATTGGGAAAACCTGTACTGTGATTCATGCACATACGGGCTGTGATTTTTTCATACCGCAAATCGCCTTTTAGGTTTGCATATCCTTTCCAGTCTTTCTCAAAAGGGATATCCGGAAAGGCCTGTCCTACATAGGATTGTAAAGGTTTGTCCAAATCCAGAACTCCATTCACCACCAAATCAGCCACTATGTATCCAAAAACAGCCTTACTGAAGGAAGCTCCATAAAAACCATGTTGATTAGTCAGGCGATCCCCTTTTTCCAAATCTGCAAAACCAAAGGCTTGTTCATAGACACGTTGATGATTATTGAAAATTTGAACAGAAAGGCCTGCGACCTCTGCCTTCTCCAGGATCTTTTGAATTTGCAAACTAAGTTCCCGGGAATTATGCTGCCGTTTAGTAAGGGTCTGAATCATATCTGTCGGTTCACAACTAAGAATCATGAGGCATAGGATGAGGCAGTAGTGTTTTTTCATCTTCGCTATTTTTAAGAAGGACAGATTAAATTCAGGATAGTTGATGGGTAAAGAAAATAAATCAGAAAGGAATTGCCGCCTAAATCGATCATATTGCAGATATGGATCGGAATTGCAGCCTGATTTTACTTACTTGGGTTTCTACACGCAAAATTTCGATCTATTATGAAACGCTTACTATTTACTTACTTTTTACTATCCTCTCTCTTTCTTTTTCTGGCTTCCTGCGGGGGAGGCGTAAAGGAGCAAGCGATCAATGTCGCGGATATGTCTGAAGAGGAATTGGTCGCATATGCACAGGGAGTTCACGAAAGAGTGATCACACTGGATACGCATGATGATATCAATGTTTCCAATTTTACCGAAGAAAAGAATTATACCCAGGACCTCAGCACACAGATAACCCTTCCAAAAATGGAAGAAGGGGGGCTGGATGTAGCCTGGTTTATTGTTTATACCGGACAGGGAGAGTTGGACGAAGAAGGATACGCAGCAGCCTACAAAAATGCCATGGATAAATTTACCTCCATCCATTGGTTGGCTGAAAAAATGGCTCCAGACAGAATAGAATTGGCTTATAATTCGGAGGATGTGAGGAGAATCAGCAAAGCTGGAAAAAAGGTTGCCATGATCGGCATTGAAAATGGATATCCCATTGGAACAGATATCTCAAATGTGAAGAAGTTTTACGATCTCGGTGCACGATACATGTCTCTTTCTCACAATGGACATAGTCAATTGTGCGATTCCAATACAGGAGAAGCCGATAGTGTTTGGTTACATAATGGAGTTAGTGAATTGGGGAAGGAAGTCATCAAGGAGATGAACAGATATGGGATGATGATAGACGTTTCTCATCCTTCTAAAAAGTCCATGATAGACATGATCGAACTGTCAAAAGCACCTATCATTGCTTCTCATAGTTCGGCAAGGGCACTTTGCAACCATAGTCGAAACCTGGATGATGAGCAATTGGAGCTACTGAAGCAAAATGGTGGAGTAGTTCAAACCGTTGCCTTCAGCAGCTACCTCAATACTGATAAACACAATGCTTTCAATGAAAAGCGCAATGAATTGTATAAAGAGATTGCAGAGGAGCAAGGATTTGAGATGGTAGAAAGAAGCGAGATCAGAAAGATGAATGCGGAGGAAAGAAGCAAATACTTTGAGATGTATATGAAAATCCGCGAGCTTGCCAAGCCTCGCATGGATGAAGTAAAAGCCAAAGCCGACCCGGTAGATGTCAAGGATTTTGTGGATCATATTGATTATCTGGTCAAGAAAATGGGCTTGGCCCATGTAGGCATCAGTTCGGATTTTGACGGGGGCGGTGGAATAGACGGATGGAGTGATGCCAGCGAGACCTTTAATGTTACCCTGGAACTGGTAAGGCGAGGATATTCAGAAGAAGAAATTTCCCAATTATGGAGTGGAAATCTATTGCGGGTGCTAGATGAGTGCCAGAAGATTGCGAAAGAAATTCAGTCGGAGCAAGCCTAAGAAGGAATTTGAATTAATTCGAATCTTTCACTTTCCAACACTTCTCCATCCCAATATAATTTAGCGCAGGTAATGGGCAGTTTGAAACGCCTTTTGCCTGCGCTTCCGGGATTTATATAGAGGACATCTTCCTTGATAAATTCTTTGGGTTTGTGTGAATGACCAGAGATAACGACTTGAAAACCGGCAGCTTTGGGATCGAGGTCTAAATCATTGAGGTCATGGATCACGTAACAGAAAAGGCCTTCGTATTCGACCACTTCGGTCTCCGGATATTCTTGACACCAATCGGCTTTATCGATATTTCCACGGATACTGTATACCGGTGCTATTTTAGCCAATTCCTCCAGGATTTCAGCTTTCCCAATATCACCTGCATGAATAATTATATCACTGCCTTTCAGGGCCTCTACTGCTTCGGGTCTCAGCAAGCCATGTGTATCTGAAATTAGTCCAATGGTTTTTCTCACCGCTTCAGTCTTTTGCGGGAGCAAGATAGGAAAAGCTTAACACCTATTTCTCAAAAATCTTATGGCTCCCTGAAACAAAGGATGCCAATCTCCTGTCAAAGGAGCCCCGATATCCTGCCAGAAAAATTCAAAGACATGTCCTCCTCCATCTTCACAATAGTGTTCCCAACTCTCGGGAATTTCCCGTTCATAATCCATCAGGTAAAAGCCCCAGATTTGTTCTTCAAAATCAGCCTCCCAAACTCCCAGGAAGGTTTTTGCTTCGGCCTTGATGCCAGATTCCTCCCACAATTCGCGTTCGCAGGCCCTGGGAAGGTTTTCCCAGGCCTCAATGCTTCCCTTGACCAATTGAATACCAGCCCGCGGATGCCGGAAAGCAAGAATTTGCGTGTATTTCCCTTTATGCCGGAGCAGGACCGGGCAGGCTTTATTCATGCCTTATCAGATTTACGTTAATCTGCACCAAAATACCCTATTTCGCAATAATGTTGAAAAAATGCAAATAATTATACTTCAATCCATTTCTTACAAAAGTTCCATTAAATCTTTCCCATAAAGAGACTACTGGGTGCTCCAAAAAATATAATATTCTATCCCAGTTTGTACTATAATGGGCGAAAAATGATAAATAAGCAGAAAGGAAAACAGACCATGGGTTCGCATCTTAGCCGGCACTAAGATTTTGAAGGATATGTCTCCATACCTTAGGATCTTCATCCAGAAAATGCCCTTTCCCTTCCTGAAAAAAAGTTTGAGCATTGGGGATTTTTTGGGCCAGGTCTATTGCTGATGAAATGGGAGAAAGGGTATCCGCAGTTCCGTGCCAAATAAAAGTAGGCACTTTGATCTCCTGAAGTTCAAAATCCCAGGGGCTGGCAAGGAGTTTCAACTCAATAGGAACTTCCTTTACCCCCTGCTTAAAGGCTTCTTTCATCTGCAAAAGCATCGCATCTAATACTTCTGTCTTTTGCATTACTTCCTGATCTGAGGGGCATAGATGAGATATACCTAGCCTGGAGGATTTTTTATAGGACTCCGGTTTATGGTCTATCAGGGATTTTTGTTGTTGATAGATGAAGCGGATGAGGAAAGGGAATGTTCGAGCCAAACGAAATGCCACTCTATTAGGTCTGCACATTTCTTTAGGGGCTTTGCCTCTTTTAAACTGCCCTATACTTGCGACCAAACCCACTTTTTGAAGGCCGATATGCCCCTGAGCTGCGAAAGCCGCTGCATAAGCTCCTCCTCCTGAAATTCCGAATAGAGAAAATCCAGACAGATCAAGTTGATCTATCAATTCCTTTACATCTGTATTGAATTCAGAAATGGATCTATTGGGAAGTGAATCAGAATCTCCAAAACCCGGACGATCTATGGTAATGAGTTTTATATTGAGCTCAAAAAGAAGGGGATCATCTTCGACAAACCAAAGTCGGGAACCGGGGGTCCCATGAAATCCCAGAATGGGAAATCCATCCGTGGGGCCGTAGATTTCATAGGCTAAATTTCGACCGTCAGAAAGAGTTATATCCATGCGGCTTTAGGCTCATTTTCCTAGCAACAATTTCCTTTTTATTCACCTAATCAGCAAGAAAGGCTGGCCCTTTTCATCGGGATTTTCCAGACGTATGGCGTTTTGCCCCAACTTAAAAGCAAAATCCAGTTCCCTCCCGGAGGCAATAGCTTTATAAAAACCGATTGAAAAAGCCTGTGAACTCTTTGCTGCCAATTCATCTTCGTGTCCGACAACACAGGGAATAAAGCGACCTATCAGCTTATAATCCTTCTCAATTCTTTCTCCAAATTTTTCAGCATTCCCATTGGTCACCTTATGTCTGTAGATGCATTGGAAGATATCACCAGCTTCTACTCCTTGTGCCCTACTATGATCCAGGTTGACATGGGTATATCCATATGCCTCTGTGATCCAGTTGAAATAGACCTGCTCATTGTCATAATAGGGAGGCTCAACTTAGGGATGAACGTCTATTTTGAGTATCCACATTGTATGTATTTTTTAATACATCAGAAGAAAAGGCTTTTATCATCAAAATCTTTTCTACCATTTTGCTTTTGCCCATTTAGTCTGCTGATCCTTACTCAAAAAAGACCAACAAATAAGTCGGCTTATTTTATTGCCCTGCCCCATCGGAATGATCTTCACTTGAAGAGCTTCCTCTTTTTTTAGGATTTTTTGAAGTGGGGGAATATGTTTTTCACGGGCAAGCAGGCTAGTAAACCAAAAACAGGAAGTTCCTCTGCTCTTACTTTCCTTAATCATACGGCTTATGAAGCCTATTTCTCCCCCTTCACACCATAGTTCCTCTGCATTTCCTCCGAAATTCAATTTGAATTTCGGCTGCTTATTGTGCTTCAGATTCTTAAGCTTTCTCAATTGCGCTTTTCGGGCCTCTTTTTCTGATGCGTGAAAGGGAGGGTTAGTTATCACCAGATCGATAAATTCTCCTTCTTCCCAGATTCCAGAGAATATCTTCTCTTTGTTTTTCTGCCGCCTCAGCTCTATGTACTCAATCAATTGTGGATTTGAATTCAGGTTTTTCTGAGCAATAGTAAGCGAACTTTCTTGTGAGTCTGTTCCTATAAATTTCCAATTATAAATACTACTTCCCAGCAAAGGATAAATACAGTTAGCTCCGGTCCCAATATCCAGGCATGTTATTTTATGGCCCTGGGGAAGCTTTCCTTTGTTTCCTTCTGCCAAAAGGTCTGCCGCATAATGCAAGTAATCGGCTCTACCTGGAATAGGGGGACAAAGCTGGCCATCAGGTATATCCCAATCCTTGAGTCCATATTGGTGGATGAGTATGGCTTTATTCAGGGCTTTTACCGCTTTTGGATTAAAGAAGTCAATGCTTTGCTTGCCGTATTTATTGGGTTTCACATATTCCTTTAGTTCAGGCAAAGCTCCTATCAATGCTGGGAGATCATACGTAGTCTGATGCTTATTTCGAGGATGGGGCATTGATTTTGAAGATTTGTGCTAAATAAGGAAAAATTTGGGAACCCAGGGCGGATTCAATATCGAAATAAAGAATACCAAATGTGGGCGTTTCCTTTTTAAGGGAAACGGAACTAAGGCGAAAGAGTCAAGCCTGCACCAAACGTGCTTTTTCTTTTGCTAGTCCTATACTCGCAATGGAACCACTATTGAAATGCAGGAAATCTTCTTCTATACCATCACTAAAAATAAGCCCACCGGAAGGCATATGTGATTCTAATTGAAGGGATTTTTGAGCATTTATGAATCCCATGCAAATATCCGTTTGAGATCGTAGGCTTTTGAATGGCTCCCGCACAGCAAACAATAATTCGTTTTCCGCCATTTGGGGTTGTGATTGGGAAATTTCCTGGTCAAACGTCTTTACAATTCCGTATGCCATATTGAAGATAGAACTCAACCAGCCAGTAGAGCCTGTGCGTGTGGAAACAATCAATCCTGAGGAGGAATGATTTTCACTCCTTTCTTCAAAATTGATTCGATATCTAGCCGAAACATGAGAGGCTGCCCCAATAAAGAGATCATTGAATGCCAAAAGTCTTTGGCCGTCGTTTAGCTTTGCCTCTGCAAAGCTTCTATTTTCTATACGTGCTTGCCCCTTGATTGTCTTTACAACTGCTTCTCCAAAGTTATCGGCTTGAAAAGGAAGTAATACTCCATCATTGCGTTCAGGGTCCGGATTGATGCCAATGATCGGTACTCCCTGGGCATACTTGGCTGTATTGGCAAGTAAACCATCTGGCCCCAACACAAGAATGAGATTCTTCTTTGTGAAAATGTAAGAAGGAAGAAAAGCTCGTTCTATGATTTTGTTTTTGAGGATACGAGAAAAGATTCGCTGGACTTTAAGGAGAGATTCTTTATAGATCGCATCTTCTTCTTCATAGGCCTCAAAATCTCCCCCCATTCTTTCCAGGTAAAATTTTGCCTGAGCAGCCGTATTGAATCTTTCGATCAAAGATTCAAGCCGCGTTTTGGTCTTGACGAGGATTCCATATTCTATGCTCATTTCCGCCCTCCTCTCCCACCGGATTGCAATATACTTTCCAGCAATTCAGGACTAATATTGAGATTGCCAATTTTGTCTGCATTCTCAGCCAGTTCACGGAAAGCCAATGCTATATTTAGCTTGGGATCTGCATTATTCCCCAAAGCCATCAAGGTTTTCCAATCCAGATCTTTATAGGGTTTGAGTGTTGCTTCCAGCACAAAACCCTTGGTCTCTGCTTGTTTTTTCTCATTGGCGGTACGAAGTTGAATCAGGGATTTTCGCTGATTTTCTACTGAAATATCTGCATCGACTCGCATTTCTCTCAACTTCCGGTCATTTTCTGCTTGCTGGACCGATGCCTCCATTTTTTTCTCAGAAATCTGCTTGCGCTTTTCTTCGACTGCAATCTCCGTATTCAATTCTGATTCTTTGATTTTTCGCTCCTGTTCTACGGCAAAATTTCGTCGCTCATAAATGGCTTCATCCGCTTCCTGTTGAAGCTTTTCTCGTGTCTCTGTTTCCAGGGCCCTTGCCATTTCAGGACTGGCCTTTACTGCCAGAATATTGGCCCCTAATATTTCTATTCCCAGCATATTTATCACAGCAGATTCCTGTAAGCCTTGAAGGATACGGCTTTCAATGTCCTGAGCCGAACGAATAGCATCCTTTAGGCTTATCCCGTGTATAAAAGCGGAAGTCGAAGTCTGGGCCTCATTGATGATGCGCTGATTGAGCTTTTCGACATCATTCTTCTTATACTTTCCATCCTCATTGACCGTAAAGTCCAAAACGTCAGCGAGGATCCGAGGACTGTTAATCTTATAGCTGATTTGGCCCTGAATACTCACTTGCTGATAATCACGGGTGGATTCCTGAAAAAAGAAGGGAAGATCATTGCTGCCCATAGGGATAGCAACTATTGAGCTACTGGGAGCAAAATAAAAGAAGGAAAGCCCTCTCCCTTCTCTTTTTATTTCTCCATTTTTGAAATGGAGAACATAGGTCATGGAATCAAATTTTATGTGTTTAAATCCTAGCATGGTATTTATGTGTATTTTTTACGCAAATATACTATAGATACGGCTATCGGTCTCGAAGGTTGGGCTATTGAGAAGTTTTTTGCGTAAAAATCACATAAATAAATCAAGAAGAGATTGAAGGATCTTCTTTTGGGATTGTTGAACTTCCTCATGCATCACTAATCCCATCATTTCATCTCTTTTCAGCATATTGAATTGAGACGATATTAGGATAAAGTCTTTTTTTCGAGGATCTTCTTTCTCGATATGCTTGTCAATGGCATCCAGGGCTTTCTGAATCCTGCCTTGAGATATGAGCTTTTGAATTTCTTGTATATCCATTATCCTAATTGGTATCAAGCTTTAGTCTAATAATAAATGTAGGACTTAATTGCTCATAAGACAAAATCTGGTTCTTCTCCTGATCCAGATTATCCAATTGACTGTTCGCCAGGATATAGGCAGTTCCCTCCAGAATACTCAGCGTAGTTGGGACATTCATTTTAGGATGTCCAATAAGCACAGCTTCTGGATCTCCCAGCACTTTTTCATTCTCCAATAGCGGAATTCTGTAGAGACCATATTTGCTATGATCCTCACCTGAATTATGAATGGCGTACAAAGATCCGGCATGATAGGACAAACCATCAATTCCAAACTCGGAAGTTGGTGTATGTTGGTCATTAAGTATCTCTTTGCTTTCCAGATCCAGAATCCGAATCCCATCAGACCAGGAATCAATGAATAGCTTTGATGCATCTTCAGAAAGAGCAATTCCGTTTGGATAGCGAATGCTTTCATCCTGAAAAAACAGTTCTATCTCCCCCTCTGGATAGTTCAATGCATAAATCCCATGCCCCTCTGTGTCAGTCAGATAAATCTTGCCTTGCCCATCAATTACAAGGTCATTTAAAAAGTGAGAAGTTGAATCTTCCAGGCTAAAGGAATCTATCAGATTTCCACTTTCGAGCTCCAACACCAATAAGATAGAAGCTCCTTTTCCACTTTCCTCATCACTTCCCAGGGCGAAAAGCATTTGATCAAATACTTTCATCCCCACTCCTCTTTTGAATCCGTATTGACCTGAGGTAATAAAATCTTTGAATGAGCTTGTTTCGGGATCAAAGACCCCTATTTTCTTTTTATGAACGCTACTCAGATAGATTTTCCCACTTTTAGGATCAATGGCAATCCCTTCTGGGATCATGTCTTTCTCCTCGGCAATCTCATAGATTTGAGGCTTGGGGGAACAGGAAAAAAGGGATACTAAAATGAATAAATATAAGAAACGCATAATCAGGAATTAGCCATCAAGCTATCACTCTGATCCTGCTTTCGAAGTCTGTTTCTTCTACCAAATACCTGAGCATATCTTGCGCCCAGAGTTGATAGGTGATCTTTGCGGGGTGCACGCCATCGCTAAACAAATCCTCTGCACTCGCCTCTACTCCTAATCTTTCACTCCAGTCTTCTGCACTCACCCGCTTTGCATAATAATACACATTTTCGCGCTTAGCTACATAAGCTTCCAATTCATCCCCCAGAATTTCTACCAGGTTTCCCAGGACGAACTTGATTTGCGGCGTAAAGGCTGGAAATAATTTGATGGGAGGCATATTGAGGAAAGCAATAGCTGTATCGGGATATTTTTTCTGTAGGTGATTGATGATCTTTTCGATATTCTTGATCCAGTTTCCCGGAGAATTTAGGGTAAAGGCATCATTTCCTCCTAAACCAATGACAAAAAGGTCAACCTTCGATTCTTCTATATTCGGAAGGATCTGATTATAGACCTCTTCAGCCGTATACCCACTTTTTGCATACACCCTCCAGGATACATTTTCTCCCGTATAATCAGAATATTCTCGGGCAAAGGTCCCTGCGATCCCGTCTTCATGTTTTTTTATTCCTATACCAGCAACTGTACTTTCCCCTAAAAATAGAATACGTTGCCCTGAGCCTGATTTTTTGATCTGCATGCCTCGGCTCTCTTCTGCTTCTGGTAATTGAGGCACCTTTGCGCGGATTCTGAGAGACTGAATATAAATTAGCGGAAGAAGTGGGAGGGAAATGAGTGATCCCAACAGGTATCTAAGGTTCATCGATGGTGTTTTGCTCATGGAACCGCAGAGATTAGTTTTTTGTTTTCGTATAGCAGAAATACATTATGTGCTAGCTGAACCAAGATAGCGATACAGATAGCTGTCCCGCATAATTCCTTTTTGGAGATAGTGTTTCTCAAGCAAACGATCCAGCTCAAATCCGGATTTTTCCAGGACACGCTTTGAAGCAATATTTCTCACATCACAGGTTGCTTCAACAAGCCCAATCTTCAGCTCTTCGCTGGCATAACGAGCAAGTTCTTGAGTAGCTTCTGTTGTATAGCCCTGCTTCCAGAATTTTGGATTCAAGATATAGCCGATCTTGGCTTTATCCAGGCCCTCTTTATTCAAATAAATCCCACATCCCCCCATACAATGATTGTCTGGTTTCGAAGCAATACAAAAACCATAACTCATGCGCGGATTTTGTTTTGGCCAGTTCATGACCTCAGCTAAAAATTGTCGGCTATCTTCCAAACGATTGGGTCCCCAGTTCTGATACTGAACAACTTCAGCTTTGGAGGCGTATTCATGAATAGCGTTGAGATCAGAAAACAAATATTCGCGTATCCGGAGCCTTGAGGTTTCGAAAATGATTTCACCAGCCATAAGTTTGGGATTTATCCCTAATTTTGAACCTAATAAATTAGAACATATGCTTGTCTTAACTGCTTCACCCACATCAACTGCTTATCAAAGCATTGTTGAGAAACTGGAAGAATTATCTTTGGCGAAAAAGTTGCTTCCTTCTGAGCAGGAAGAGGAGATTTCGCTTAAAGATGGAGAAGAGGTTTATGTAGGGGAAGAGGCAATTCTTTCACATTTAGATGAGCTTGCCCGCATCGTGCATCAATGGTATGATTGCCACTGCTAATTACTCACATATTTCCCCTATCCATTTATCGTCCACTTTTCCTTCACTATCCAGGTGAAATACTGCACCTACCACACAACCTTCCGGTCCTGTAGAATCCAATAGGTATCGATAATCAAAACCCATATCAATGGGTTCTCCCAATAATTCTTGCAAACGGCTCTTATCTACTCCAGTTTCAAGTCCTTCCATAACTGTTTTCAAGGAAATATAATCCTGCTTCATTTGATAGCTTTTTCCTGCAGTTGTTAGGGGATCAGTACTTTTACAGGCGAAAGCAATTCCAAGCATTAATAGAGCAGAATACAATAGATTCGATTTCATATCTCTTAGTCAATGGGGTACATGTCCAGGTTGAGGGAATCAAAATAAGTTAATCGGCTTGGAATATGTTGGGTGATGGCATCCTTCAATTCCTGGGAAATCCTATCTCCTCTATGTCTAAGGGCCAAATGGAGCAAATAACTCTCGGCTATATCTTCTCTTTCGGGATTGTCTCTTGCATAGGTGGAAATGAATGCCGGATCTGCTTCCTGAGCCGCTTTCCATCCAGCTGAGCTCGCATGCTCTGCATCCAGAGAGGTATGACTGGCTTCATGCACCAGGGTTTCTTCCAGGATGCCATCATTGACATACAGATCTGCCTGGCCTACATGAATGAGGAGATTTCTATTTCCTCCTCCAAAGGGATTTACGCCTTTATGAATCCAGGAGGTTTCCACATCCTTTCTCAAGGAAGTGGGAAGGCGGCCGATAACTTCTGCATATTTTTCAGCTTCCACTCTTGCCTGATCCTGTGTACCAAACTCAGGGTTTACCTGCATCTCTATACTCAGGCCATCGTCATAACTTGCATTAAAGAGCCAGGGCTCCAATTGTACCCAATCATTGGCACGGCGGTCGTACATGGTTCTGGCTTCTTTCCCCGCGTCTACCAGGCCTGTAAAAGTCGTAGGATCTGCTGAGGTGATGATATCTCCATCCAGAAAAATGGTTCCGGAAAAAGGAGGGTCCAGTTTTTCTCCTATCTCCGCAATGGGAGGCCCCGGATCTTCACAAGCAGTGCATCCCCAGGAAACCATACTTAATAAAAGGAGAAATTTAAGTACTTTCATTTTAGTCCATATTAACAGTAAAGGGCCAGCCTTTGAATTGCTGAGCATCGGGCTGGGTTACATCCACGCTACGCGGCCAACATTCAAAAGTTACTTCATTTTCAGTTTTATCAAAGCGAATCAGACCATAACCCGCACCACTGGAGTGGCTATCTGGATTTACATAGGCCTGCATGGTGATTTTATTCGCAAAGCCATCCAGGTAGCGTCCGGTCCAGGGCAAAACGTCATTGCCATTTTCTCCGGCTTTTTCATCTTCCGGCCACCACCAGCGACTATAGTAATTGTTCACGATAGCAGGCACAACAAAGGCCCAGGGACCATCTTCCCATTCATCGCTTCCGTGATGGATTATAGTTGCCAGGTGTTGATCTCCTGCTATATGTACGGCATTGGCTTTTTGGATAGCCTTGATCGCTTTATTTCGGCCCGTTTGAGGCCAACCATTTGAATCCATATCTGCATGCAGGCGATTTTCTTTTTTCCCATGCAAGTGAGCGCCTCCACAAAAACCGGTTTGAGAAAGTACTGCCTTCATTACATTATTCTCTTTGTTTTCTCCCCAGCTATCCAGAAAGTCCAATTGTCTTTGTCCCAATAATTCAAGTCCCTCCACATCTACACTTTTAGGATCATAATCCGGATTGCGGATATGATCGGGTCGAGGGCCTTGTTGAGGAATTTTCCCTTCCGGACCTGACTTGAACTTCCGGTCTTCAATGATGGCAAAATCAACTCCTCCTACGATTAGATTGGTGAAGTACACTCCTATTCCCTGTTCAACCGGTTTGGGGTCGAAAGGATCAGGTAAATGAGCTGTTTGGCACCTTTCCACCATCTTCACATACTCATGATGATAAAAATAGCCGCCATCCGGACCTGCAGAAGAGGAGGCTTTCTTGCCATATTCTCCCCAAATATTTCCTTGCCCGATATCATGATCATCCGGAATGGTAATACAGGGCCTTTCTCTAAATAATTCTCTAAACTGCATCCCAAATTTCAGCCAGGCGGCTGTATGCTCTTTATGATCGTAAGATTGATCTCCAGCAAAGAATAGCAGATCAGGGTCATGATGATTTACATTGCGAACATAGTTTGCTCTATCTCCTCTATCCTTATTGCTGTTGCAGGAGAAAGCAGCCAGTACAATCTCGGATTTGTCTTTGGGATCTTTACGAATTAAGCCTTCAAAACTTGCCTCTTTTCCATGCCTCAGTCTATAAGCGATATCTTGAGAAGTATCCCAGTTCTCCACGCGAAACAAAGCTGACCATCCCAGATCATTCACTTTCTGAGTCTGAACTTCTTCCCACTTTTCACCTTGCTTTATTTCCAGTTTGACTTCTCTTGTCTCATCAGGATACAGAGGAAAGAGTTGGGCACTCAATTTTAAGGTTTGATTGGCCACTGTATACATCCCAAATGCAATCACCTCTTTTCTATCGACCTTGAGATCTATGATTTCATTTGGGCCTCGGTTCCACCAATCATTGGTGGCAAGGGTGTCGATATTTTCGAAAGGGGCTTTCAGTGGCGCTTCCATAGGGGAAGTCTTTTTCACTTCAGAACAGGCCCAAAGCAAAAGGATAGTAGGTAGTAGAATAGCAAGTTTCTTCATCAGTTTTAGATCCAGTTGAGTTTTATATTGTCGATGTCTTTTTCTTCGAATAAGGCCTTTATCTTTTCGATTTCCTTGTCCTGGCCGGGTATTTTGCTTTCATGCGTTTCAACCACTGCCAGGTCAAATTTTTCGTATGTACCGGCCTCAACCATTTTGTATAAAATATCCGTTTCGGCCCCCTCAATATCTATTTTAATCAAACTCACTCTTCTATCCAATTTCTCTATGAATTCAATAAGATCTATAGCCTCGACTTCCAGTTTATGCTCCTGGCTCACATTTTTCTTATTTCCATAGACAGAAGAACTTACGGTCAGCTCTGCATGGTCTTCCTCCCGGTCTTCATGTAAATAGAAGCTAAGCCGGGTATTTTCTATCCATACCGCTTTATTGATCAGTTGAATCCCTTTTTTTCCCTTAAATCTTTTTTCCAATAAGGCGAATGCTGTGGGATCCGGTTCGAAGGCAATCACCTCAGCCCCAGTTTGCAAAAATTGCTGGCTGATCTCGCCTATATTCGCTCCACAATCCAGGACGAGAGAATCCTCATTTAAATCAGCTAGCAAGGGTCTCAATTTCCATAGGGAAATATAGTACGCACCCCGGTTAAGAATCTTTCTTTTGAGAAGAGATAAGTTCATGAAAAGCTAGAATTGAGCTCAAAGATAGGAATGAAAATGTTGAGAATGTATAAGTATGTCATTTGCCTGAACAAGCGTGTCATAGTAATCCAGAGAATCTCCCTAATTTTATCCTGCACATACCGATAGACAATTTCCACCTTTACCATTTAAACAATGAATGTAATGCGAAATCTTCTATTGGCGATCTTTATTTTATCCTTATTCAACTCCTGTGTAACCATCAATCAGGGAATGGTTGGAGTCAAACGTGTGCGGGGAGTTATTGATCCTCAGGTCTTATATGAGGGCCGGGTGAATATCAATCCTTTCAATACCACCGTTTTTAGAATCCCTACCCAAATCGTGAATGTGCGGGTTGAACTCCCTTTACCTTCTAAAGAAGGATTGACGATACAATCTGAAATATCTATCCAGTACCATGTTTCTGCAGCATCGGCTGCTTCTTTACTGAAGGAAGTCGGGCTGAATTATCAGGGTCAGTTGATCATGCCGGTTTTCCGATCCACAACTTCAGATGTTTCGGCTCGATTCTTTGCCAAGGATATGCACTCAGGGCAAAGGGCAAATATAGAATCCGAGATAAAAAACCGTATGAATTCAATCCTGGAGAAATACGGGATCATCATTGACAATGTGCTTCTGAAAAGTATCAAACTCCCAGCCGGGCTTACCCGTGCTATTGAAGAAAAGCTGGAAGCTGAACAAGAGGCTCAGCGCATGCAATTTGTAAAGCAGCAACAAACGGCCGATGCTGAGAGAAGAATTATCGAGGCCAAGGGAGAACGGGAAGTAAAAATCCTGGAAGCAGAGGCAGAAAAACAAACCCTGACGCTTAGGGCAGAAGCCCATGCAAATGCGACTCGATTACAGGCAGAAGCAGAAGCCAAAGCCAATCAATTGTTGGGAGCCTCTCTTTCAGAAGAAGTTTTACGCTATCGGGCGATTGAGGCCTTTACGAAGCTTGCCTCTTCTCCTAATACCAAATTGATGATCAATCCGACAGGTATTCCCTTGTGGGGACTTCCTCAGGATTTTATGAATATCAGCCAAACTACGGCTAAGAAGAATCAATAGGCAAACAAGCTATGGCGATTGTTTGATTGCAATTTGAGTGTCCGGATCCTCGCATAGGGATTCGGACCTATTGTTTTAGGTGCATTGAAAACTTTGTCGCCAAAATCGTCATTTTTATAAAGCCTTCTCAGCAAGGGAGCTCTCTTATTTCCTTATGCTTTTTGCCAGAGGACCGTAAGTTTCCAATCCGTATCCCCAAAGCCCACCCATGGTATAGCAGAGCAGATCACTCCAACGAAAACCAAAGCCCAGAATCAAACCTCCCAGTCGGTTAGCACGCAGCTCATTGATCCAGTCGGCCTGGTATAACTGGCTGATTTCGATGAGAAAGCAGAGGCCGATGCTAATCATAGCAACTTTAGCTCGTGGCATCTCAGGAAATAGAAAGCCAAAGATGAAATAAAACATCAGGGTGTATAGAATATCCCCTAAGTATGGTAAGACAGATTGTGGGACAAATGAAGTTCGGGACATAAGGCCTATCCCAATGGTAAAGATGATGAGTGCTAAATAGAGAATTCTATTGCGTTTCAGGTCCATGTGCTAATTTTTATTCTTTTTCTCCCTCATTTCGGCTTGCCTCATGGGCATGCCATCAATGAGTGCATAGAGATACTTTCTGCTTACGAATTCATCTGTTCTGAGTTTGACTCCTCCGTCCAATCCCACGAGGATGAAACTGAATGGGTTTTCTGTAGGTTTGAATTGTCGATAAAGGGAAGGATTTATTTCTCGTTTTTCTCCCGCAGAAAATAATATACGGCTTTGCTTAGGCGTGATTTGAATGATCATGAGTTTCCTTTCAGCTAATCCCTTTTCATCCTCCATCAATTCCATTAGCTCTTTTTTAAATACAGGAAGCTCTTCATCTTCCACAATCAATAATACCATTCGGGATTCCCAGCGGTAATCAGCAAGCCCTTGCGCATGTGAAATCAGAAAAGAGAATAGGAAAAAGAGTAGACTAAAAGATTTAAGTATCAACATGTTTAGAAAATCCTATGGAGGACCGCATACTCCCCTAGCCGACTTTGAAGTTCAACTTCTTCTTCCCCGCAATCGTCCCACTTTCCTTTTCTAAACTCAACTTCCATCCTAAGAGTTTTGATAAATCCACTTTCTTTTTCCCAGGCAGTTCTTAATTCATCCCTGCTCACTCCACTTTCACAAAATTTGATAAAGTAATCCTGGATGGACCTACGTATATAAAATTCCTTTTTATCTGTTACTTTTCCAGCTTTGTTTACAAAGGTCTTTTCTACGATTTCAGCTGAAATGATCACTCGATTATCTCCAGATTTCTGATCGGCTCTTTTTGGTATTTTCCCCATAGTACTTTCGGTAACAACTGTTTTTTTGCAGCTAGCAAAAAGTAAAAGGACAGCTGTAAGATAAATGTAAGTCTTCATGTAGCAGTTTGTATGATAGATCGGGGAAAAAGTAACATGAGATTAAAAATCGATTGTTCATCCTGACCCTTGATCCCGAGCACTTGCAAATACTCAGCATACTGCTCATTGCGAAGAGACCTAAATAATGCCAGCCAGGCTCGGCAACAATAATTTAAACTTTCCCTTTCTCCCTTTTCTTCACAACCTCATCAAAACGATGACGCTGCTTCACAATCTCCGGCATAGCGATATCTATCCATTCTGTGAGATTGAGTAATTGTTCCAGATAGGAATAGCCAAAGTCAGTCAATCGATATTCTACCCGAACCGGAACTTCCGGATAAACTTTGCGTGAAACATAGGCATCTCTTTCCAGTCGCTTCAAGCGTTCCGTTAGGACTTTTGCGGAAATCCCATAAATCAGCCGTTTCAATTCATTGAAGCGCAGTACATCTCTGGCCCCCAGGAAAATTACAATCAGGATACTCCATTTATCAGTAACCGAAGATAAAATATCCCGAATCGGGCAAATCTCTGGCGGATTGTCAGGATCAAGACCTCCAAAAAGTTTTTCCATTCTTTTTTTCGTCTCAAGTAACTGAGAATCAATGTGGGTTTCTTTTGGGTTACTAGCGGTGCTCATCGAAACTTATTGACTATTGGAAGTAAAGGCTTTAGATTTGGTTACTAAAAGTAACTAGATTTATAAAATTAACTAAATAAAATAGAATGAAAAACTCCTGGATAAAAATAATTCTGCTAGGTCTTTTGCTGATTGGGCTGGTGGGCGGATGCAGTTTGTTCTTTGGAACCGCTGATTTGAGGACAGAAAAAGCCAAGTCCGGCCAGGATGCTGAGAAGGCTATTGGTTTGCTCCAGGAAATGGCTATAGCTCATGGAGTAGACAATTGGGATAGTGTCAATGCTTATCAGGTAAATTTCGAGGATGAATTTTTGAGCTTTGTAGGTAAAAGCGGAAGCCCCTTTAAGCAAAAAAAAACCGAAATGATCCTGTCTTATATTCCCGGGAGTTTCGATGGGCAGTTGAAATTTGTTTCTGGAAAAAGAGCAGGCAAAAGCTGGGGAATTCAGTCCTGGCAAACCTATACCTTAGATGAGGCAGGAAAAGCGATTTTCAAAGATGATAAGGACATCAAGTTTTGGATTCCCACCTATCAGTATTTTGTTGAATTTCCCAAAAGGATATTGGAGGCTGATGTTTTTGTTTATGCGGGGGAAAAGGAAATCGAAGGGATTAGCTGCGAAGGAGTTTTGGCCTCCTGGAAAAGTCCCGAGCCACAAAAAGACATTGATCAATACCAGATATGGATAGATAAAGAAAGTAAGCGCATAGTAAAAATGGAGTATACCATCCGGGAACTATATGGCTTCCTTACGGGAGCTGCTCTCTTTAAAGACTACAAAGATTATCAGGGCATTCTTCTCCCTTCACGATTAGCTGTCGAATCTAATCTTCAGAAAGAAGGTTTTATCCATGAGATGAGAATTCTGGATATGAAGACAAATACAATCAATCCCCAGAGCCTGAGACCCAATCAGGAATTAGGCAAGATGGGTACAGCAAAAAGTGAATAGACTTTATCGATTTTTCCAGGCCTTGATGATCTCAGCTTCTCTGACTAAAACAGACTTCGCATTTTCTTCGAATTTTGCCCTACGTTCATCTGTTAAAGCAGCTGAATACCACCACTCATAGGTATCTCTCACCGTTTTTGCCAGAGGAGTGTAGATCAGTCCGTTTTTGACACAATGTTCATTATTGACTCGTGCACTGCCCCAATTTTTCCCTTCCGGCATAATCCAGGGAACGATATAGTGTACGCCCTGTTTTTTCAGGAATTCATAATCATCAATCATCTGCCAGGAAACCGGAGTATTGAAAGCAGCATGAGCTCCATAGACAAAAGCATGCATGCCCATAGGTGAAGCAGGTCCTACTGCATTATAGACTCCGGCAGCTTTTTGCTCTGCCAAACGGATCATCCATTGAGCTACATCTCGTACATCCATGAGTTGTACCGGATCATTTCCATTTCCCGGAACCAAAACTTCTCCTCCTCTGCTCAATCGTACTGGCCAATGTATAAAGCGATCCAATTTGTCTGCGGGCCCAACCATATAAGTAGGTCTTACAATAATAGTTCTCTCTTTCCCAAAGGCCTTTTGGGCTTCCATTTCAGAATTGGCTTTCATCACTCCATACCAGTATTCCATTTTCTCATCTTCATTCTCCAATTCCTCTGGCTCCTTCATCAGCAATTTCGTCCCTTCCTTGATATCATTTCCCAAATAAGGATAGTAAACCCCTGTCGAAGAAGTGTAGAGGTAGATCTCTGCCTGATCCTTGAGCAAATTGGCACTATCAATGGCCCATTGAAGTCGATGTCCGGAATTATCAATTACGACATCCCATTTTTTGCCTTTGAGAGATTCGAGATTATTGGATCTGTCGCCAGTCAGGGATTCGACCTGAGCAAACAATTTTTTATGAACCGTTGGTTCGGTTTTTCCTCGCGTGAAGGTACTGATCTTATGTCCTCGCCCTAATGCATAGGCAATCTGATGAGGCCCCAGAAAGGAGGTTCCCCCCAAGATCAGGATATCGAGACTTTTGTTTGACTCTCTTTGATTCTCTATGGCCCATTCGCTTAGGAGTGGAGCACCTATGGATAATAAGCTTCCTGCCTGTAAACTCTGTTTTAGGAATTTTCTTCTTTGAATGGGATCGATCATGAGTCTTAAGGTTAAATGATTTTTAAAATAGTATTTATTGGGGAGATTAAAGGAATTTGATTCGTTCTTATTTTTCTATCATTATTTAGGTTTCTTTTTCTTTTTCCTTAGATGAAAAAGAAACAAAAAATCAAGCTGCTGCAAACCTGCCGCACATTCCTGCCCCCACGCCCTATGCAGCAGCGAGGCCCCGGCGCGCAAAGGGAAGTGTTGGTGTTGAAGTGGGACCAGGTAATTACAATCGCTAACACACAAATACCCAAACACCTTTCCCTCCCCTTACCCAAGTGCGCTGGCCCTGCAGAGCCCATCGGGAGCCGGGGCGGCATGTGCGGCTGGCTTTGGGCTCTGCGATTTTGGCTCCACCTTTTCTAAAAAGGTGGAAAAACAAGCCCAACAAAATAGCCAGCAAACAGTTTTAACATAACATACAAAACCATTATGCGTCGTAGCTTTTCAGATTGGGGGCTAAATATCATAGCCTTCACCCTCGTCATCCTCATCAACTATCTAGCCACTGCCCTTCCGATTGGGGGCCAAACTACCGGAGAAATTTCCGCTACTTATCCTTCCCTTTTTACGCCAGCTGGATTTACCTTTTCCATTTGGGGCATAATCTATTTAGGCTTGTTAGGCTTTGTAATTTATCAGGCTTTGCCAGCAAAGAGAGAAGATTCAGAAATAGCCGGAATCAGTCGCATTTTTCAAATCTCCTGTGCGTTCAATGCAAGTTGGATTTTTGCCTGGCATTACAATCTTATTTTCCTCTCTCTCTTTTTGATGATCGGCATTTGGGTAAGTCTGATCCTCATTTATAAAAAACTCAATAATGCCCGCAATTCCTTCTCAGCGGCTCCCAGTTTGCTAATGCGTATTCCCTTTAGCATATATACCGGCTGGATTACAGTGGCCTTTATTGCTAATTTAAGCGCGCTTCAAACAGGCAATGGCTGGGACAATCTTTGGTTAGATGCCATTACCTGGACCCAGATCAAATTGGGAATAGCCGGAGCAGCTGCAGCTATCGTAGGACTTAGGAGAAGAGACATTGCCTATCTGGGAGTCATTGCCTGGGCAGCCTTTGGAATATCCGCCAAACAAACAGCCACACCCGAAGTCAGCGGAGCAGCAGGAATGCTATGTATATTTGCAATCATCCTCATCATCTACGAAGTTTATAGAAGAATCCGAAAGGAATCTCTTGTGTAAACTCAAATTGCTATATACATGAACTGCAAACTCCTTCTTTGCTGTGGGTATCTTTTATTATTTTTTCTGGAGTCCAACAGCCTATTCGCCCAAAAATCCTCCAAATTCAAATCAAAGGAGAAAAAAGGTTTTGTGAGGGTTGAAGCCGAACACTTCAACAGCCAAGTCCAAACAGATAAGCGAAGGTGGTATGTGGTAAAGGCGAATTCCTTATCTCTTCCCAAGCCTGATCCTGATGATGCTCATTATTCCACTGCTAGTTCACAGGCTTACCTTGAGATTCTACCTGATACTCGCCGGACGCATGATGATCCTCTGGTGGTAGGTGAAAGCTTTTCCAATGAGGCTGGACAAATGGCTATCCTTAGCTATCGCATTAAGTTTAAAAATCCAGGGAAATATTTTGTTTGGGTAAAAGCTTATTCGACAGGAACGGAAGATAATGGCATTCATGTCGGTTTGGATGGAAATTGGCCAGAAAGCGGTCAACGTATGCAATGGTGTGAAGGCAAGCAAAAATGGACCTGGGAAAGCAAGCAAAGAACTGAAGCCAATCATTGTGGGGAAGCTCAGAAGATTTTCATAGAGGTTGAAACTCCTGGTTGGCATGAAGTAATGTTTTCCATGCGAGAGGACGGTTTTGAATTTGATGCCTTTGTTTTAAGTCAGAAATATGAGCAACCTCTTGATTAGGCGAAAGCCTTCTGGAGCTTTTCCATGGCCAGTCTTTCTTTCTCTGAAAGTTGGACAAGGATTTCTGAAGCCTGATTGATGAATTGTACATCTTCTGTTTCTCCGGCTTTATCAAAACAGTCAATCACTTCTTTCCAGTCAAGGGCAATTTTCCGATAGGCTTCTTCTCCGGCTTTGAGTTCATCCATTTTCAATATGTCATAACTTTCGCCCAGGAAATCCCTATATAAATTCCTAAAAATGGAGCCGCCCGTACCTGCTCTTTCCATAAGCATTGCGGTCGTTTGAAAATCTCTTTGCCGATCTGTACTCCGGCTAAACCATTTTTTGATCTCTTTGCTGGTTTTAAGGATGCCTTTATAGGCAATATTAGTGATGGGAGGATTGAGAAATTCAGAGCTATTGTTCCTGATGGCAGTTTTGATAGCTTTTTCAAGCTCAATTTTCGAAGTTTTATTTCGGATCAGATAACTCAAATTTCTGGATGACATAGGTCCCTTTTCACTTCTGGCCAATGCCAGACTCTCCAGGCTGGTTTTCACATATCGACCTCCCTGTTGCTCCGTATCCACCAAATAAGCTTCCTTTTCATCATAGCCATACATAGCGACATAATGGCCGGCGAAATGATGTTTTACCCCAAAGTATTCTAAATGGTAGCAATCCAGTTTTAATCCCACTGCATTTCCCTTATCAATCTCCTCCTTGACTTGCATCCAGGCTTTTTTCTTTGAAGTCGTTTCTCTCACTTCCAAGTCCAAGCCCAGATTCCTGCACAAATTTTCCGTTAAAGCATCTGGTTTCACCCGACCACCAATAAAGGGATAATCCATGATCTTCATATTCCAGAAAATATAGCTCAGCCCCTCACCTATTCCGAACATCAACGGTTCGGATAGTTCAATACCAATCTGTTTCAGCAGTGTTCCTGTGGCCGTAGTTTCGCAATGCTTGCCCTCGAAGGCTTTTAAGTTTTCCAGGATCATTTAGAGTTTCCTGTTAAAGCGATATCAAGTAAAATTTCCATATAGCTGGTGAGGCCCATTTTTTGACTGGCATAGTCACAATTGATTTGCAAGGCAGCTGCTACTTTCTGTTCAGGTAAGTAAACAAAGAGCGAATTAAAGCCCGGCATAAAACCTGAATGCCCAAAGGCTTCACCCATTTTGCTTTTGTAGATGAAAGAGCCCATGCCATAAGAATCTCCAGCGTCTACTCCTTCACCATCAGGATTTACCGTTGTAATCTTTTTCAGGCTTTCAGGAGAAAAGGCTTTCGCCTCATAATATACTTTGGCCCAACGAGCGAGATCAGGCGTACTGGAAGCCATGCCTCCACCGGTCCATTCTAGTTGAGGATTGAAAACATAGAGGCCGTTTTCTACTACTTTTTCGGGTATGCTAAAGGCTGCAGGAAGCTTAGAATAAGCCATTGCCAAATTGGAAATATCCCGGCGAATTCCGGGATGGGTTTCTTTTAGCCCAAACTCATCCAACAGTTTTGTCCTGACTAGTTCATAATAGGGTTTCCCACTTACTCTTTCTATCAGCATACCAATCAAGATGTAATTGGTATCTGAATAAGCCCAGCCTTTCCCTGCTTCATGTACCGCATCATCATCAAATATGAGAGACAAGCGATCTTCATAACTCCAGACTTTATTGGGATCAGCAGCCAAAGCATCCCAGGCTTCCCTTTTCATCACATAGCGGGGCAAACCACTCCTGTGCTGAAGGAGATATTCGACCGTTATTTCCTCCATATTTGGCAATCGATCCAACCAGTCAATGTCTGGAAAATAAGATTTCCATTTCGCTTGCAAATCTACTTCACCTGCCTCCACCAATTGCATCAGGAGAGCAACCGCATAAGTTTTGCCTATACTGCCGGAAAACAATACATGTTTATCATTGAGCGGGCTTCCTTTTTCCCGATCCTCCAGGCCAGAGCTATAACTATTCATTCTACCATTTGGCTCTATCCAGGCAAAGTTCATCCCTGGGAGGTCATTTTCCTGCAGCAAAAAATCCATTTTATCCTGAACTGCTTTATTGGGGACCTGCTCAACAATGGGCGCATTGCTTTTGCAGGAAAAGAGTAGTAGAAATACTAGCAGCGAGAATCTGTGAAGTAGTGGCATGTGGGTATAATTTCCCCAAATATAGGAGAAAGCTGCTTCCAAGATATACGATTGGACTATTAGGAGATTGGATTTGTCGATTTAAGGATAAATAAAGGGAGAAGCCCTAAACGCGCCTTTCATTGCGAGTCGGAATCTCCGGCCAAGCAATCTCCTTCACCTACATAAATTATCTGATTCAAGGGGATTGCTTCATTTCATTCGCAATGATATTGCCTGTTGGAGAGAAGGCAGCCTGTCATTGCGAGTCGGAATCTCCGGCGAAGCAATCTCCTTCGCCTACATAGATTATTTGATTCAAGGAGATTGCTTCATTTCATTCGCAATGACACTGCCTGTTGGAGAGAAGACAGCCTGTCATTGCGAGACGGAATCTCCGGCGAAGCAATCTCCTTCACCTATAAAGATTATTTGATTCAAGGAGATTGCTTCATTTCATTCGCAATGATATTGCCTGTTGGAGAGAAGACAGCCTGTCATTGCGAGACGGAATCTCCGGCGAAGCAATCTCCTTCACCTATAAAGATTATTTGATTCAAGGAGATTGCTTCATTTCATTCGCAATGACACTGCCTGTTGGAGAGAAGACAGCCTGTCATTGCGAGACGGAATCTCCGGCGAAGCAATCTCCTTCGCCTACATAGATTATCTCATTCAAGGAGATTGCTTCATTTCATTCGCAATGACACTGCCTGTTGGAGAGAAGTCAGCCTGTCATTGCGAGTCGGAATCTCCGGCGAAGCAATCTCCTTCACCTATAAAGATTATTTGATTCAAGGAGATTGCTTCATTATGTTCACAATGAAAAATTGCATGGCTGCCTTACTTAAATCTAATCTTCTCCTCCTTGATCCATTCCAGGCATTGCGGGAGCTGAAGATTTTTTGGATTTTTGAGGAAAGCTCCAGCCAGCTGACGACCGCAATAATTATCCGTTACCCCATGTCCTGTTTTTGGAAATTCGAAATAAGTATGTTGAGGGAAGTATTTTCTAATAGACTCTGAGTAATAAGGAGGAGTAATGGGGTCGTATTCTCCTGCGAGAATTAAGGTGGGGATATTGATTTCTCCCAGTTTAGTTTGTTCCTCATTTGCCTCAAAGCGTACGTCCTCTTCAAAGAATTTCCTATAGCCATCAAATAGATCAAAATCTGCAGCGCTTTCCCATGCATCTGCCCGAATCTGTCGGGACTCCAGCTGCATGGATTTATGGTCATAGAGGTAATTGCATAGGCCTAATCCATTGTAATTATCTTTCAGCAATTCTTCCATACCTCTCAAAAGACGGTTCAGGTAAAGTTTATTCCTATTTGAAAATTTCTTGATAATCTTCGGGACATAGGCATAGTAGTTCTCATCATACAAAAGCTGATGAAGAAGGGCATTCATCTCCTGCCGATTGAGGTACAGGACTTCATCTTTAGGGAGATTCACCTTCAGGGGTTTTTCGTCCAAAGAAGCCAGCATTTGCAGGTATTTTTCTTTCAAGCGAGGATACTTGCTTCTGCATTTATTATCCGATACACAATCCTCCAAAATCAAGTTCAGGCTTCGGGCAAAGTCAGAAGCCATAGCACTATTGATGGGATAATCGAGGGGGCAATTTGAGTCCAGAATGACCGATCGGATATCTTGAGTGCTCTGCCTGAGGTATTGAAGAATGGTCTTGGTACCATAAGAAACCCCAAAGAGATTATAGTTATCATAGCCCAGTTTTTCTGCCAGTAAGATGGCATCTCTTGCCTTTGTATTTGTCCCAAATTGATTAAAATCAATTCCCCTGCTTTCCATTTCATCCAAACATCCATTCAGCAATCCCTTTTGTTTTAGCTCAAAATCCTTATAGCTCATATCTGCGGCAACTGCATCATAGATTTTAGCCGGCATATCCTGGCAGAATTTGGGTTCTGAATAACCGCTGCCCCGATAATCAAAAATGATCAGATCTCCATGATAGGCCAGGAAATGATTTTGATAGAAACCCAGGTTTTTAATTCCTCTTGCTCCCCAACCGCCCATGAAATACAAACTGGCAATATTTTCTGAGATGGTCCTCTTAGCCTTTATCCGAATAAAGGCCATCTTCCAAAGGCGACTTCCTTCTTTTTCATAATCCTCCGGTACATAGAGGTAGCCAAACTTCATATCTTCTCCATAGACTTTATCCTCTTCAGAAAGGAAGGAAGAAGTCCACTCGATATCTCCGGCTTTCTGGGCAAAAAGGGAGGATATGAAGCAAATACTGAGAAGGAGTGAGAAGAAAAATTGAGTTCGCATGATTTTTAGCTAAGTGTGTTCCCATAAGTTGAGGAATTTTCCCTAAGTAGGGAAGGCCAAAAATTTGCCATGCTTGCTCCTCTCTCTTTAGCTACTTTACCCGAATCTCCTTTATCACATTATTGGCTGAAAAAGTTGGAAAGTACATCAATTCCACTTTGGCTGGATTTAAGCTAAAGCGACCTGTATAGCGAGGCATCAATTCTACCAGAAATTCATAGCTTCCGGGCTCCAGTTTTTCACAGAAAATAGCTACCCGATCTTTGAAGTATTCTCGATGGACTTCTTTTGGAAAACGCTGTGGCTTCTGTGCGTAGGAACAAGATGCCGGAATGGGAACGCTGATCATCACATATTCAGCCCGTTTTTTCACTTCCAGTTTTAGCCGCAGAGTTTCCTTTTCCCCGGCAGTCAATTGGGAAATAGCACCCGAATCAAAGCTGCTCTTGACGACAAAGTCATTTTCTACCGCCTCTGGATTTGCTTCCCATCGCGTCTGGCTAAGGGAAAGGTATAGGGGAAAAGACCCTGTTTTGACCAGCTTTAGATTTTCTGAAGGATTTAGGGTCATCTCAGCTGGGAAATTACTGATCAGGCTGTCCGTGGCACCAGCTAGCTGAAGTACGGGAGCTGTTATTTCTTTTTTCCCTTGAAGTAGCGATGGCAAGATTGTTTCTACTATGCGGATGGATTCATAGGTATTGCGCCAACCATAGTTTTTTCGATTCGCCAGAAAGTAGTTTCGCATCCCTGTCAAAACGCCCTTATCTACCCGTTCATTTCCCTCAAGAATCTGGTAGGCCAACAAACTATTTTGGATTTCACTTTGCCACAATCTATGCCCCATTTTATCTCGGGGAAAATAGATTCCTCCCAGGAGGGTCGTATCTAATTGCTGAATGATAGAATCCACTGGTATTGGGAGAAAATTTTCTTTCCGTAGCTTGAATAGAGAGAGTTTCTGCCGTTTTGTCAAGCCGCCTTTTTTCTCCAACTCTCCGATTTCTGTATAAAAGTTGCCACTTGCCCCTATTTTACTGAGGAGCTCCAGAAGCTGTATTTTTCTACTTACATCTGAGCTTGCTTCATACTGCAATCGTAAATTTCTTTTCAGATCCACTCCAAATATATTGGGAATCTTAAAACCATCCTTCTTTGCCAATAACAAAGCATCGAGGACATGAGCACTGACCCAGAAATTTTCTGTCGACTTTCCCCACCATCCCCATAATCCTGCATCATTTTGATTCTTGACCAATTTCCCGATAAGCCTTTTGATCTGTTTCGAAGAACTGACTTTGATCGCTAAACTGTCAGCGATTCTTTGTTCAAGAACCAGCGCCTTCAATCGAGAGGCCATCTGTTCATTACAATTGTAAGGGTAGCGGATCAGGTTTTTCAGTTCTTCTTTCATAATATCCAGGGCATCTGCTTTCGCATAGAGCCTAACTTCCCCGTATTGTGGATCAAAGCTCATTTCAAGACTGCTATCTCCCTCAAGTATGGCAAATTTCCCGATGGTCTCAGCTATGCCTCTTCGGAATGTGGGGATAATCCTTCGTTCTCCATCCTTCATCTTGCTACTATTCAGGATAAAGGAAGTTGTTATGCTGTCTTTGCCGGCAATTAAGGCGAGGCTATCGATGAATACATCTTTCAGCCAATTGTCTTTGGTTACCAGGGTATCGCTACCCAGTACAAACTGTGTTTGAATTTTTACGGAATCCGGCAGGTAATTTACTGCCTGTCCAATGAGATTGGTACTATCTCCCTCCACCAAAAATCGAGGCGTTGAAAGGCGAGCAAGTAAAGGCTTATAAGACTTTATATTGCCCGAATGGGCAGTAGCCCGGCCGGATGAACCTACGGCTATAAAGTGCGTATCCCAGCTGCTGATGTCATCAGGAAATTCCACTTCAAATACGGCTTTCCCCTCTTTGTCGGTGGTCAATGCAGGTTGCCAAAAAGCATAGTCAGAGAAATTGGAGCGCAAGCCGGAGCTTTGTTCGGCAGCCTGGATAAATTCATCTTCAAATAGAGCTCCCTTTTCCAAATCAGAAGGAAGTGAAAATTCCCCGGATTTGGTAGAGATAAGGATTGCCCCACCACTTGCCATAGAACCATAGATTGAAGCCGCAGTCTCAGATTTCAAAACTTCCATCTTTTGGATGATCCCTTCATCCAATTCCTCCAGATTACCTGAATAAGGAATGCCATCGATGATGATCAGCGGATTCTTGGATTCTGCCAATAAAGAATAGCCTCTGATGAGTATTTTATGCCCTCCTCCTGCCAAGCCTGATGTTTGTACAATTTCAACACCGCTAGCTTTTCCGCGCAGCATAGTTGCTATTTCATATTCTGTATAATTATCCAGAGATTCGGAAGTAATGGTAGAAACACTATATCCCAAAGCTTTATTGTTTTTGATGCTGCCGTAGCCGACAACAACTACCTCTTCCAGGGAGCTATGATCTTGTTTGAGTTCAATGTCGAAATAACTTTCATTCGATACAGATGTAGTCAAATTTTGGTAACCGATGTAACTGATGATGATTTGTTTTTTCGAAAGCGGCACCTCCAGCTCAAAGTATCCATTTATATCCGTGATCGTACCCATGACTGTATTTTTAACACGAACTGTAGCTCCAATTAAAGGCGATCCATCATAATCATCTTTCACATAGCCAAATACCTTTTTCACAGGCCCTTGATAGCTGTATTTATCGATGTAATTGCGATTAATTTCCTGCAGTTCTTCGATTTCCTGTTCCTTTGTCTTTATAGGAGATGAATAGTGTTTTCTCAGGATTTCATTTAATTCCTTCCCAAAAACATCAGACTTAAGGCTGTCTCCCTGGATAAGGCTGTAATAATTCAAGCCATTTGCCTCTATCTTCAGGGAATCAAAAGTCTGGTATTTTCCTTCCGTAAAAATCAAACTCAGGCGATAATAAGCGGGAGGCAGATCATGAAACACGCGCATAGAACCTGGATAAACCCGAAAGAATTCAACATTTTCTATTCCTGATACCAGAACATTTAAGGGGGGCTCCTGCGGTTTCTTTGAAGCACTTCCAAATCCTACTTGCAGCTGTCCATTTCCTGGATTGGTGCTTGTAGGATAGGCATAACGTTTTTCCCGTATCCTTTGCTTTTTCCAAATTTCAAAAAGCATAGTTCTAAGCATGGCAGGATTAAAGGCCAAATCTTCCAGGCTACGAGAAGAATGATAATCCTGCAAGGAATTGGGGTACTTGTTCTCATGCTTAAAGTGGCGCATTTTGACCAGGCCTTCTCGCATATCGTATTCGAAATAGTCTTCATGCCTGAATTGTGCTACTTTATCTCCTTCGCGATACAATTCAAGTTCTCCTCTCACAGGGCCTATCATGGAAGGTTTAGCTGATGTTGATGAAGGGATACTTAGCAGCTGAAAAGATTCTTTATTTTTCAGGTAGGTAAAATCATCCCCAAAGGTATATCTGAAAGGGAAAATATAGGGATAAAGTGTCCGTTTTTCATTGGGAAACAAAAAAGGAATCCGCTCAGATCTTCTGAGTCCGGGTGCCAATTTTGCGAGATCCAGGCTCAGAATGAGTTTCTTTCCTCTTGGGATGAAAACACTGTCTAAATATATCTCATCATAGCTGGTTCGTAAACTGATATCGTGATAGCCCGGGGAAAGCCTGAATGAATAGGGGCGATAATTGTCTGACCAGCTAAAGTAGACGGGGCGGGAGTCGATATAGATGACATGAATGTCCTGAAATTCTCCATTCTTCAGGACAAAGGGAGCAAACTGAGTTTCCTGCGAGCTACCCTCGTATTCAAAGCGAAAGATTTTATAGTCTGGAAACAGAAATGAAAAATAAGGAATACTATCTACTCCTAGCATCTCACGTAATTCAGCTTTCTTGAGCGTAATTTGGCCGGAGGCTTTTCTAAAATCATTGAGATGGAAAAGGTTGATCTGCTCTTTTTGCTTTTCTTTTTTCTTAAAATCCGGCAGTATAGGAGCCTGATAATCAAACTTTTTTGTTAGCCCAAAAGCCGCTATGTCCACACCCGAAACTGCATTTCCATCTACATCCTTCACAAGTAATTCAATCTCAGCTTTCTGACCCGGCACGATCAATTTCGGATGATTGACCTCTAGTTTCAATGCCTTATTATCAAAAGGAAAGCGATAATTCTTTTCCTCGGAACTCCCTCCCCAAAGGTATTGAATGGAGAGGTAGTAGTTTTTCGCAGGATGAGCCTTCATCTTCAACTCAAACTCCTCCGAGTAGCCCCTTTCAATTTCCCGATTGTGGGCGTATAAGTGATAGGAAAACAACAGCTTTCGTGGATTGCTAATACTGAGAAATAAGGAATCTGAAGTTCTTTGGCTTTCACAGGAGATCCCACTTGATTCATTTTTGATCTTATAATTTTCCAGGTATCCATCTGTCTGTACCTGATAAGAAATAAAAATGGGATTCATCACCAATTTCGCAGGCAGCTCTCCTCGATAAACTTCTTTGCTTTTTCCTCCTTTGTACTGGCCTAAAACCACAGCCTGGGCTTTTACCTCTTCTTTATTCTCCAGTTTCGAAATCTTCAGGGAATCCTCTGCCAACTCCCACTGGATTTTTTCCCGATGGTAGAAATAGCTGATCGTCTTGCTTTCCTCCTTCCATTCGTTATCCGTTCGTTTGAGCAGGACGTAGAGGAGGTATTGGAAATTGGCTCTGGGCAGAATCGAATCCGGAACCACAATCTCGGTTTCGCCCTTCTTCTCTAAGTCCAACTCCTTTTTAAAGAGGGTATCCGAAATAAAGACATGATCATCTTTAAATTCACTAACTCCTGATCGTAGGGCAATTACTTCCAATCTTCCATCCTGAATCTGAAGCCCATTAGCATCAGTAGCTTTTACATAGGCGGATAAGCTTTCTCCAGCAAACTGTTCCTCCCCGCTCAGACGGATAGCTAACTGGCTTTCCTGGAGCTCGTAATCTTCGTATCGAAATCTCTCCCCTATATAAACCTGATGCTCTTTATTCCTTATTTCCAGTAGATAATCTCTATCCAGGGTCAACTCCAGGGAATCATGCAGAGGAAATTCAAAGACATAGCCGCCTTTGCTGTAAGGACTAATGGTCCCGAGTTTGATGTCTTTCTTGTTGTACAGATACAGCCCCAGTTCTTTATTGACGGCTTTTCCATTTTTATGGCTGATGAATGCTTTAAGCTTTACCGTATCTCCCGGTCTATATTTGGGTTTGTTAAAAATGAAGTAGCCCGTGTATTTTTCTGAAAACTTGTAGGACAAGTCATCACAGTAGTATTCATCAAACATACAGGCAAGCCGATCAAAGCTTCGTCGCACAAAATTGACAAGCCCTCTTATGCTCCCCTGTGGATATCGGGATTTAATTGATCGGAATCCATCCAGAGGTAATCGACCCACAAAGTAAATGGGGTACCATACATATCGAATGGGACTTCGCACAAATACTTTTCTAAAAAATCGCCGGCTGGCGGAATTTTTATAGGCTCTATCAAGCTGAAAAAAAGCAGAAAAACCTTCGTACTCGACTTCTATAAGTCCTTTCCGATTATTCTTTTTCTTGACAAAGGATTGCGTCTCTTCATCGAAAGCAATTCGAGATCCCTTAAGCATAAGCTTTGCATCCTTCAAAAGCTCCCCTTCCTTATTATAAACCCTTAGAGAAAGATCAGAAGTATTATTAAGGACAATGATGTCGAAGGGATTGACACTGGTGATCTCAAATTTCTGGAGGTGCTCCTTCGCATAGGTCCTCAAATAATGTCCATGCGGCAGATCAGGCACAAAGCTGCTATCAGTCAGGCTGGAATCGACACGTGTATGAAAAAAGGAACTATCGACTACACATAGGTCTTTTTTATAAATTTCACGGGCTTCATCATCCGTAATTTTATAATAATAGGTATAGGGAGAAGTTTTTCTACTTTTTAATAGATTCTGTGCTTTCGAAGATTCTGGAAAAAAGCCAATAAGAAATAGTAGTACGGTAGTAAGTAAGCGAATCGGATTCATGGTTTTCAGGTCTTTCCCAAAAGAGGGTAAGAATATATGAATTCCATAAATAGGAAAGATTTTAATCCCCCTTCCCCTCAAATACTAAAACTTGTTTTTTCTCCAATTGATGGACCTCTACCTTACTCCAATCTCCCACATAGGCAGCAATGACTTTCTCCCAAAAAATGAGTGAAGCTTTGTTAGATAATTGCTGGGAAACCTCCCAGGCGCCCCCATATTTATCGAAGATTTCGAAAGCCACACGTTTCCCCAATCCTTGTTTTCGATATTTTCTCATGATGAAAAACTCCGCAATGCTATGACCGGGCGCTTGCAGTTTGACAAAATGCTGATTCACCAGGACAAAACCTGCCAGATTGCCATTGACCTTGATCAGGTAGGGATAGCGGTCTTCTCCCGTCCAGTAATAATCCAAATAGGAATAGCTATAATAGCCATGTGCATTTACCTCCAAATCATCAAATTCACTGAAATCATAGCAATACAATTCCATCAACTGCCGGAGAACGGGTCTATCGGATTTAGGAGCCAATTCGATTTCAAGGATCATGTGTGTATAAATTAAAGCTGGGAATTATCCCATTTCCTGTCGATACTCTGTTGGCGTACAATTCATCACCTTTTGAAATTGACGATAGAAATTGGATAAGGTATTGAAGCCGACCAGATAACCGATCTGGCTGATGTTGTAGGTGTCGGAACTCAAAAAACTACAGGCCTTGCTAATGCGAAACTCATTGAGATAACTCACGAATGACATTTGGGTCATGCGCTTAAAGTATCGACAAAAGGAATATTTATTCAGGTTGACCAAATCGGCCATTTCTTCCAGACTGATAGGCTTATCGAAATTCTGGTAGATATAATTCATGATCTTGCTATAAGTGCTATCTGCATACTGCTTTTCCTTTACCAAATTATGTGGATTCAGCAGCTGTCTTTCCTTTCTTCCTCCCAGTTTATTCAACAAAGCCAATAATTGAATGATACGGTTTGCAGCATGAGTTCTTCTGAGGGAAAAGAACAAATGATTGAGACCTTTGGTATGCTTTACTTCCCAGAATAGTCCTCGTACACTTTCATCCAGCATTTCCTCAATCTCACTCATTTCAGGAAGGCTGAAAAAATGTTTGCCAAAGACTGCGGGTAAAAAGTAAATACTAATCAAATGAAGTTCTTCTTCCTGTATTTGATTCTTCTGCCCGATTTCATGTGGAAGATCAGGACCAATCATGAGAATATCACCCTTTTGGATTGGGTGATCCATATTAGAAATTTTCACATAGCCTTTTCCCCTAAGAATAAGACTGATCTGAAATTCTGGATGGAAATGCATCCCTTTATGTTGCACAGGATGTTCCCTCAACTCCACTCGAAAAGAGTGTTGTTTCTGTTTTGTTTGGGATGTATCGACAGTCGACATATAGCAAGATTATATAGCGCAAAGTCAAGATAGAGGATGTGAGGGAGAACAAGAATGAGGAACTTGAGCCAAGCATTAACCCACAACATTCATGCAGCATCCTACAATTATAAGAACGTTATTTTCGCACTTGAGGTGTTCTAAATACGGCGATTTTTACGCAAAGGATAAAGTCCAAACCTATTCGAATGCAGATAAACCGCTTTGGGCTTGCTATGAATTGGAAGAATACCCGATCATGGATCTGCTGGATAGTTCTTATGAAGGTATGTGGCGCTACCGAAAATTGCTGCCGGTAGAATGGGACGAAAACATTGTCAGTCTGGGAGAAGGGGGAAGCCCTTTGATTCCCCTTGAAAAAGAACTTTTCCTTAAAGATGAAGCCGCGAATCCCACAGGTTCCTTTAAAGCACGGGGACTCTCGATGGCTATTTCTAAAGCGAAGGAACTGGGGATCACGAAATGTGTGATTCCTACTGCCGGAAATGCGGGGGGAGCGATGAGTGCCTATTGTGCGAAAGCAGGTATGGAAGCAAATGTTTATATGCCACGCGAAACCCCCAAAACTTTTGCGAAAGAGTGTGAGTTTTTCGGGGCGAAGGTAAAACTGATCGATGGAAACATTGGCGATTGTGCCGCTCAAATAAAAGCGGATGGCTTAGAAGATTGTTTCGATGTATCTACCCTCAAAGAGCCCTATCGATTGGAGGGAAAAAAGACCATGGGCTATGAAATCGCCGAACAGCTCAATTGGAAAATACCAGATGTAATCGTGTATCCAACAGGTGGCGGCACGGGTTTAATCGGAATTTGGAAAGCCTTTGAGGAAATGATGCAGCTAGGATGGGTAGCAGGTGAAATGCCTCGCATGGTGGCAGTGCAAAGTGAAGCCTGCTACCCCATTGTTAAAGCCTTTGAGGCAGGAGAATCACAGGCAAAACGATTTGAGGACCCGGGACTAAGTCTTGCCAATGGACTGAGGGTTCCAACTGCATTCGGAGATGAATTGATCCTCAATATCTTATACAAAAGCAATGGGAAGGCAGTCAAAATCCCAGAGCAGGATATAGAGTCATCCATCCATCAGTTTGCACAGAAATATGGAATACTGCTTTCACCGGAAGGTGCAGCCGTGTATAAAGCTTATCAAAACCTCCTGGCAGATCGCTGGATCACAAAAGATATGTGTGTTGTGCTTCTCAACACCGGAACGATCTATAAGTACATGGAGAATTTTGTCTAAAGGATTTTACATCCAAACTCATCGGGGAGGTCTTCGGGCTTCCCTGATTTTTTTATGGAGATGATATTTATCGTCGTCAGATAATAATGGTATAATCAATACGGCCTAACTTAATCCGATTTTGCTTCCCATTGATAGAGCATCAGTTCCTCCGAATCACCTTCCATATAGAAACGCTTCTGAAATTCCAGGCCCAATTTTTCCAATAACTTTTGAGAAGCTGTATTGCTGGGAATGGTAATCGCCTTGATCAATTCAATCCCAAAATCCTCAATAGCGGCTTCCATGATACGCGAAGAGGCTTCATAGGCATATCCCTTTTTTTCATAGGCCGGAAGAAAGGCAAATCCAATGTCTATTCCTTCCAGTCCTTCTCGATCATATAATCCGCATGAACCCATTTTGACTCCATCTGATTTGCGAATGACTGTATAATTGGAATAACCCAAACGCTCCAACTGAGGGAGCATCCGCTCGCGGATATATTTGATTGCATCTTCCCTTGAATGAACCTTTCGATCTCCAATATTTTTGATCCATTTGGGCGTATTCATCACCTCCAGAATGTAGGCGGCATCAGATTCCTCTGTGGGCCTAAGGATAAGGCGATCTGTTTCAAAAGATTTGTAGGGACTTTGGGACATATGTTATGAGGCTTAGTGTGCAAATATATCCTTTCCCTGAGATTAGTAAAATTTCAAATTCAATGAAATTGCGTAGTTTAGTTCTTTCATTTTTATCAATACTAACGCTAAGCATTAGACATGAATCATAAAGGACTCATCTACTTAATAGGCATATTGTTTTTCCTTCCTTTTCAAATCCAGGCACAGGATAGACTAAAAAAAATGCCCGGTTATGAGCAATACAAGCAAGTTGCTCCTCAAATTTATTCTTCTGTAAAAATGGGAAGACTGAGTGTGGAATGGAGTGAAGATGGCAAATCATTTGAATATGCAAAAGACGGAAGACAGTGGAGTTATGATGTCAAAAAGAAAAAAGCCACAGATATAGGCAAAGCCAAAGCCAGACAGGGAAGAAGACGATGGAACGGCCCTGCCAGAGGAAGACAATATAGTTCTGCCAAATCTCCGGATGGCAGCCTCAAAGCCTATACGCATGAACGCAATATGTATATAAGCAAGGCTGATGGAAGCGAATCCTATGCAATCACTACAGATGGCAATATGGATAATCAGTTGAAGTATGGAATTGCGACCTGGGTGTATGGAGAGGAATTGAGCCAAAACACGGCCATGTGGTGGTCGCCGGATGGAAAGAAGATTGCCTTTTATCGCTTCAATGAAAAAGGATCTAAAAAATACTATGTCCTCTATCACCAAACCAAAATCCAGGATTCTGTAGAGATAGAAGCTTATCCAAAAGTAGGAGCTCAAAATCTTCCTGTGGACCTGATGGTCTATGATCTGGAAAGCAAAGAAACGGTTTTATTGGATACGCGTGAGGGCAAAGCATTTAGTGATGATCATCCCGGAACCTATCTCTATGGAATTGAATGGTCTCCGGATGGAAAGGAATTGCTCTATCACAGGACTAATAGAAAACAGGATATCATGGAGTATTGTGCGGCAGATCCAACAACTGGAAAATCCCGCATAGTTGTTAGAGAGGAGTGGCTCAAAAGCTTTACGAAAAATACTCCAGAGATGCATATCCTTGAAGATGGCAAGCGATTTATCTGGGCATCTGAGAGAAGCGGTTTTAAAAACTACTACCTCTATTCTTTTGCCGACGGACTGATCAACCCTTTAAGTGAGCATGAGTTTGAAGTAGGACGCATCGTGAAAGTTGATGAAGAAGCTGGTCAATTGTTTTATATGGCTCGTTCCGGAGATAATCACATGAAGCAACAGCTTCATCGGGTGGACTTGAACGGAGAAAATGATGTGCGCCTAACAGATCCTGCTTTCAACCATTTGGTAACTATATCTCCTGATGGAAAGTATTTTGTTGATGTAGCTCAAACGCATGACATCCCTCCTTTCACCCAATTGGTGAATGCAAAGGGAAAAGTAATCGCAGAGCTGGCACAAAGCGATGAGAGCACGTTTAAGGAATTGGGGTTGAAGAAAGTTGAAGTATTTACCTTCACTTCTGCAGACGGGAAAACCAAACTTCATGGTATGCTGCATTTCCCCTCCAATTTTGATCCCAATAAAAAGTATCCCCTTCTTCTAGCAAATTATGGAGGGCCCGGTACCAATGAGTTTAGAGAAAATTTTGCTTATCCCAATCCCCTTACGGAATACGGATTTTTGGTTGCAGATATTGATGGTAGAAATACCGGAGGCAGAGGCAAGCATTTTCTGGATGCGCTCTATGGAAATCTGGGAATAGTGGAAATGGATGACTTTGCAGAAGGCGTAAAATCACTCTACGATCGGCCCTATTTTGACAAAGATCGTGTAGGGGTTTATGGCACTTCTTATGGAGGAACAACTGCAGCGACCTGTTTGCTCAGACATCCAGAGGTTTTCCATGTAGCAGTTGCAAATTCAGCGGTAACGGATTGGAGAAACTATGATAATATCTATACCGAGCGCTACATGAATCTTCTGGAAAATAATGAAGAAGGTTATGAGGCGTCCAGTCTTATGAATTATGCGCAGGATCTTCAAGGACGCCTGATGATCTATTATGGAACCAATGACAACAATGTTCACCCTTCCAACTCCTTGCAGCTTATACAGGCCTTACAGAGAGCCAGAAAGAGCTTCGAGGTGCAAATAGGCCCTGATAGAGGCCATACGGCCATGGATTACGAACGCATGATGGAGTTTTTCATTGAGAATCTGGTGCTGGAGGATAAGCTCTCACGATAGAAAATGTAGAAAAATGAGCCGGGCTTCCAACTATTCCCGGCTCATTTTCATCTTTAAGGTAGAGTTATTTAAAATCTCCTAACGGCCAGATCAATGAATTCTACAGGAAGTTCAGCTACAAAACCCGCCCTAATTGGGTGTTGCAATTCAAAAACATTTCCCTGTGGATATGAATATAAATCCAATGCTCATCTCTGGGGGATTCCTCTGCTCCACATTTCTTTCAAGTATGAGGGCCGAAAAAAGCCAGTTCCTGCAAAAGGGATTATAGCGATTGGACAATATGCGGTGGGAGTAGTTAATATCGGCCAGTTTGGTGTGGGCCTATTCAGCATTGCACAGTTCTCCCTTTCCATGTTTTCTGTTGGGCAGTTTGCGATTGCAACTTATGCGATTTCTCAGTTTGCTATTGCCAGGGAGGGGATTGCCCAGTTTGGGCTTTTTCTTTCTAGTTTCTTTTAATTTCTTTTCCACTTTTTCTCTCAAAAAGTGGAGCAAAAAGTCGGAACGAGAAGAGCCTGCCTGCCCACATTTCCATCCCCTAAATTCTCGTTCCATCTCCAGCGCGCCAATTTGTTCGCAGTTAATATTAAATCAACACAGGCAGTAGCCTCTCTACAGCTGCAAGAGCAAGTAAGATTTGCTGCTTGAGGCCGTCCGTGCAGCAGTTTTAAAATCTTGAATTTTTTACACTACATTTTTCCGTAAAAAAAGTAAAAAATAAAGATTAAAGAACTTTAAGCATCCTATTTAGTCCCCTCAACTCTTCTTTAAAATTTGGGGCATCCAGACGTATTTTGGAATGAAAGTAAAAACCCAGCTTTTCGTAGAAAGCCTGGGCAGCAAAATTGGTATCAATCACACAAAGGAATAAATGCTCCATTGATCGGGACTTACAAATATCCATGATTTGGGTCATGGCAGTGCGACCTATGCCTTTTCCTTTATGCTGAGGGAGAATGTAAATCTTTTCAAGCTCTGCCATCCCGGAAGAAGCATAGCCTTCCAATTCAACATTTAATTTGGCCTTGGCAAACCCAATATTTTCCCCTTCCTCCTCGATAAAAAAATAAAGCACATCCGGGTCTGCCAAATCGTTTGCCATGCGTGCGTCACCGAATTGTTCATGGAGATAAATCTCCAACCCGCCTTCTTTCCAATGATTACCAAAATTTATGCTGTAAACCTCTTTGCAAATGGATTGAAGATCAGACGTGGCATCTGAACTGACTGCCTTAAGTTTCATAGTTTTGATCGATTTAGGGCCAGGTTTCTCTCTTACTTTCCCGGCTCCTCCGCTCAAACTTGCAAATTATTCCGGCTTTTTCCACATAGCTCATCATTTCTTTAAGCTCGTAATCCGGTCCTTCCAGAAGGATTTCCTGATCCTCATTTACTTTCTTCATTAACTGTGGAGTATTCATTTTCAGCAAAGTCTTCAAAGCACTGAGTTTCTTTTTCTCGAACTTAATGACCAAGACCGAATAAGCCTCCAATCCCTGTATTCATAACTCAAAATCTCCCACGCCATCATAGTATAAGCCTGAACCCGCTAATCCTATGTGACTAGATATTTTGGAGATGAATAGAGGCCCCCCTCCAACAATCGAACTCCAGCGGCTGGAAGGGAGATGTTTTTCTTTTACCAAATGCCAGGCCATAGAAAAACAGAGATCATGTTCATGAACCGTATTTTCCAGTACATAGAACTGATCTGAACATGCTCTTGCGTTATACAAGTCGTTGAAATATTGATTCCCTCTTTGGATGGCCGCTTCTTTTGTAAGTGTTTTCATTTACTCTTCCGAAAGCTTATTAGGATTTCAAATCCCTACTCCCCTATTTGGTCAATCAGAGATTCTTCTGTTTCAGTATTGGGACGCTTCCTTTTCAATAAATATAAAACCCATAAACTGATCGCAGAAATGGCACTAAATGCTCCATATTTAACAATCACAGCCTGGCTTTGGGCTTTCATGCTATTGACTAAAGCATGAAATTTCTCATCCTGATTGTCTTCAAAAAGAGGGCCATTTAGCATACTATTTAATTCTATCCAGGATAGAATTTGAATCGTTAGAATAATCAAGAATAAGATCAGTACAACCCAATTCAATATGATCCATATCCGATACCGCCTCATATTATTTCCCTTCGAGATAGGATTTCAATCTTTCCTTCAGAAAATAATTCCATCCAGCTATCCCGCTTTCTCTTTGAAACTCAGGAATATCTGTGGGAAAATCCTCTACGACCATTACGGTAAGTCTGAGTTTTGCTTTTCCCTCTGCTTCACTCAAGACAAAATCTGTATAAGAATCTCCGGGATACTCTGGAAAGGTCCAACCGTATTTTATTCTTTTCCCCTCTTCTACCTCCTGAACCAACCAGGTGTGGGTGAATTTCCTTCCTTCATTCTCAATTAGAAATTGGGTTTGAAAGCCCGGCTCTGCTTTGAAATCGGGGATATTGTCGAAAAACCATAGCACCATCTCTTTGGGATCTGTAAGGGCCGTCCATAGATCATATATACTTACGTCATAGACCTCTTCTACGACAATAGGAGGATCACTGCTGAGGTATGTCATCTTATTGCTTATTAATCAAATGAGGCTCATTATACATAGGCTCATCCTGAATTTCAAACCATTATGCATCAATGGCTCTTTCCTCATTTATAGCTATCTACTTTCTCTTTGGCCCATTTCTTCACATTGGTGTAAAAGGATTCAGGGAGGCTATCCTTTTGTTCTTCCAGGAGTACCAAGGTGCGTTCAAAAGCTGCTTTTGCCTCCTTCGGCATCTTCAATTTATCATAGGCATCCGCCAGATTTACGGTCGCACGTGCATGCTCCGGATCCATTTCCAGGGCCTTCTTATAAAAGATCACAGCATCTGACAATTGCCCCTGTTCTCTGAGGTCATTCGCAAAAGATTGATAATAAGAGGGACTGGGTTCAAAATAAAAATCGTAGGTATCCTGAGCTTTTTTATGAAAAGCCTCTAATTGCTCAAATACATCTGTGTCTTTCTTTCTAAGCATTTCTTCAAGTAACCCCTGATCCGCAAATACTTCACGGCTCATTCTTACTAGCCCATCAGAAAGGGAGGGAATAACACATCCCCAATGTCCTAATCCTTTGAAAATTTGTTGATCATATACTACGCCAGGCGTTTTGTGAGCATTGAGCAAGGAATCCATATGATGAAGTCCCTCAGCTGATTCAGCTTCCCGAAATCCCAGGTCTCCTGCTGAAGCATAAAGATATTTATTGAGAGGCTTCCCTTCTTTCAGCAAGCTTGAACCTGCTTCAATAATTGTATAATCATTTGCGTCAAAAGATGGACTAATTCCAATATATGCGCTAAACAGATCCCTGTCCTCGCTAAACAAGGTACTACCGACAAAAGCTCCTCCCCAGGAATGCCCTATGACTGCCCGGAAATCATTTACCCGATACTTCTCTTTAATAAGTGGGATAACTTCTTCTTTTATATGCTTTCGCAAGTCTCTGGCAGGAGGTGTAAAGTCAGAACCTCTGTCATCCGAGTGAATACCTACAATTATTGACGGAAGCATGACATAGCTTGTCACCATATAGGAAATGTTGCCTTTAGCCATTTGCCAAAAGGGTTCGTATTGTGCATCCAGAACAAAGATGATTGCAAACTGCCCCGTCGTATCTCTAAGGTAGCGATCCGGCAGAAAGACTTTTACTTTTCTTTCTGCCTCGAAATGGGAAGAAGTGATTTTGTGTTCGAAGTACTGTTCCTCCTGGCCAATCAGGAAATTAAGGCTGAGAGAATACAAAATCAGGAAAGCGAAACTTGCGAAGGTTTTCATGTATATAGAGTTAAGGTGAAGCTGGGAGGCAGGAAGTTCGGCTTTCTATGGTGTATGTATTGCAAAGTACATTTACCCTTCCCAGCTGCCGTTAAAAATCAAAGCTCATCTTTCCGAATCAAGCCTCCATAGTCATCGGAATACACATATTCTCCTTTCTCCAAATCTTCTACATAGGTTTTGATCCATGCTTCGAAAGAGGGAGCAATCATTTCGCGGGTATCATCATCATGCCACATCCGGATCATCTGCCCATAATTTCCTCCCTCTGCCGGATCCAGGTCCAGGCAAATGTGATTCCCCCCTCCATCGTAGGTGATCGGGATCCATTTTGCATTCCACCAGTCATTTTTGATCCCTTTTACCGGAGTAGAGGTAATTCCTTCAAAATCACCCCCCTTTAGCAAATCATTCCAAACGGTCCATTCATCCTTGATGCGTTCTAATGATAAAAACTCTTCCGCATTCATGATACCATCCGAATGTGCCTTTTGCGCATCATGTATCCTGTAAAATTCTTTGAAGGATCCAGGAAACTCAACTCCCAGATATTCTTCAAGGTCTTTAATTTCATTGGCAGTGGCAGGTCCATTGATTTCAGCAGCCAGAGCAGGTGCTTCTTTTTGAATCCAGTTGTCTATTCTGGACCAGTATTCTTCCATAATTGAAGAGGATAATTGCTTTTGCTCCCTACCGTCTTTCAATGATTGGCAGGAAAACAGGCTAAGAATTAAGAAAAAATGAAGAAGTCCCTTTTTCATGTTTTCATGTATATGCTTCTCCTGTCCAAGATAGACATTCTATACTAAATTCTCATTCAAGAATTTTTCAACAAACCGCACTTTTTCCTCTAAATCAAGGTCTCCTTCAATTCTCAAGATGGCAGAACTGAGTTTCTTGATCCAGTCTTCATGCTGGCGAATACTCCGACCCTCAAATTCAGGATCATCATACTTTGCCGCCCATGCTAAAAAGGCTTTTGAATTCGCTCTACGATCTGGATCATGTTGCAGTTTATCTCCATATCGTTTAAGCTCTCTATCTCCCAATCTTTGGAGTCGTATATGCGGAGAAAGGTGTAAAAAGATAGCCAGATCAAAGGCAGTCAACCAATAGTCTCCCCATGTTACCAGGGATCCCGATATTATGGCTCGCTTTTCGGCTTCCAAAGCAGCTTGCAAATTTTTACTTCGTAAGGCTAGGGGGACTTTTTCGGTGAAAGGAGGATCGGTTTTCTCCCAGTAAAAATCATCCGCATCCAGAAAGGTATAGCCCATTTTTGAGGAAAGAAGTTTTCCCAAAGTTGTAGTTCCTGAGCCAGATGCTCCGAATATGAGGATTTTCATGTATCTGGCAATTAAGTTTTTATCAGGACTCTCAAACCTCAAATGTTAACTCCTCAGTCTTAAATAAATACTGAAACTTTCCATCCTTCTCCCCTAAATCATCTGAAGCTTCTAAACAGCCCTGATTGACGGCTGCGCTAATCTGGATCTTATATTTTCCAGGCTTAAGACCATCCCCAAATTCCAATTCGCAATCTACCAGAATTTCTAGTGGATTGAATATAAGCTTATGCTTCTGTCCTGCTCTTAATGTTATCCTATCCTTATTCTTTGGTATCCATAATTCAGAAAAACGGGTGTAAAGACTTTGACCACAAAGCTGATTTGTGCTTTTCAAGACTACGAATACATAAGGGGTTTTCTGTTTACTTAATAAGCTACGTCTGGGAAGGCAAAACTGAATGGTTTCTCTGCCGGTGTTGGTGAGAGTTAGTTTAAGTTTCAATTCCTCCTGAGCGCTTACTACCTTATTTAGAATAGAAATCTCAGCATGAATGGGATAAGGAGGCGTTTCCTGGAGATGTTTTTTCTCCAAATTTGCGAGAAAAAGAAGGCTTAACAATAAAATCCACTTCATACCTATGTTTTTCATGGAACATCAACAAACTAACGGACTAAAAAGCAAAACAGTTTGCGGTCATCCACAAACTGTTCTACTTTTTTTGCTAGAGAGTTCGGTAGCTAATGCCGATCCTGGTCTTCACACTATTCTTTCTCAAGAATGATGCAATATTCAATGGCATCCTTGTCTGTTGCCTCATAACCTGCTAATAAATCACTGAACAAATCCATAAAAATCTGACACCATTCGTCCTTGATATGAACCCTTTGTTCCAATGTTAAATTATTAGCCATTTTGGAAAGCGGATAGAAGAGAGGTCTCAAACCCACATCCCAAATCATAGCCATTATATCTCCATAAATTGGCTTAACTGATTCGATACGAGTATTAGGAATTTGCTCTATTATCTTTAGAATTTCATCCTTCGAACGGAGTCCTTTCCAGGTTCCCATACGACCTGCATCAATGATGTCATGGAATTTGGGTCCCATATCGGGCAGGTAATTCTGAGCCGTGAAACGGGTAATTTCGGAGGTTTTCATTTCCAAAACAATCCGTCCTCCAGAAGCCGTTACCCGAGCAAGATCCGCTAAATGTCCTTCGAAATTATTGACCCAGTATGCACTATTTGAGTAAGCATAATTTATCTGGCCATCTTCCAGAGGAAGAGGAAAATTATTATCGTGGTGAAGAAGATTTTTGTAAAAATCGAGTTGTTTTGCTTTTGCAAGCAGATTTTCCTTCCAATCTGATCCATATTCATATGCTCTTTCGGCAGCCTGAGCAACTCCCACAAAGTACTCTTCGCTAAAAGCATCAAATACATCGAAGGTATCTTCTCGTTTTTTGGTAAGGTTGAGTGCTCTGAACATATCTGTCTCTTTCGTCAGCTTTCCTCCCAGTGCTATAAAGGAAAAGACTCCATCTCCACAGGACACATCCAGGGTGCCACTACCGTCTCCAAATTTGTCAAAGGTTGATCGATAAACTTCAGCTCTTAAAGCCAGTAGTAAAGCGTTTTCTGGTCTGAGCCAAAAGAAATTTAAAAATTCTCGGAACAGATCTTGTCTCATAGTTTTGTTAGATTCGTTTGGGTTCTGATACTCAGCTAAGATTTTCATTCTATGGTGTTATTTTGTCGGCAAGTTATAATTTTTGGAGGTGTATTTTCTACAGTTTTATAGCAAATCCTTTCACCCCAAATGGTCGTAGTTTTTAAGCCTTCAAAATTCTTGAGTCCTGGGATTTTTGTTTAGACGTTCTTTTCCATCCAGCCTAACACCTCCGGCCAAATCTCTTTACTCGCACTACTCGAATGCATGATTCTTCCATGATCATAGTCTTCCAGATTTCCGGCTTCCTGGGATAATAACCAAAACCGATTGGCTGGATTTTGAAAAGCATCCAAAAACAATTTACATCCCTCAGCAGGAGCTATGAGGGTATCTCCTTTCGCAGCAATGGAAAAAACAGGAATTTCGATAGAAGACATAGCAGCTCTATAATTTCTTCCATCCTCCCCCAGAAACTTTCTTTCTAAATTCCACTCATACCATTGTTTCATGGTATAATAACTTTCATCATGGGCTCTTCCCATCTTTCGCCCGTGAAAGGTCCCCAATAAGATCCCCAGGTATTTGCCAAAGAGGATTTTCAGATAATTACTGCTGGAATTGGCAGCACCAAATGCCTGACAGCCAAAAATCGTCATGCTTTTTATAAAAGTTCTGTAATCGGGATATTTGACCAGAGCCATAGTTAGACAAATCCCACCTCCACTATGGGTTACAGCATCTATATTTTCAAGCTTTTCGACTTCTTTCAGATAGTCTAAAGCAGCAGGGATGTCTTCCAGTCCTATGCTTTCAAAATTAAAGGGACGATCATTTCCACCACTGCTTCCGTGTTCCCGCCATTCAAGTATCCAGGCGTGATATCCCTTATTTGCCAGAAAAGTAGCTATACCTCTACAAACACGCTTGTCTGAGAAAGTCCCATGCGTAAGAAACACATCTCCTTTTTTCTGCAAATTTTCCTCATATATTTTCCACAAGGCAAGGGAAATCTCACCTCTGCCAGGGATCATGAAAAGTTCTTCTTTACAGCTTTCCCTGGTATCCATGTTTCCGAATCTCCGCTTCCGTTAGCATCAGGATATTTACCTCCAGGCCCACCTCATCCAGGGGTTGATCCAGGCTATCCGTTGGGCTTGTAGCAATAGCTTCCAGTACCTCCATGCCCTTTATGATCTGACCAAAAATGGTATAATCTCCATCTAAACGAGGAATCCCTTCTTCCCGATCAACAATATAAAACTGGCAGCCTGCAGATAATTTCTCCGCATTCCCATCTCTTCCCGCTCCCAATGCACCATAGACATGTTTGAGGCTATCTCTAAATTCGGGTTCGAGTAGATAAGGAGAATCCGCAAAGCCTTCAGGCGTATCCGGGCATCCTCCCTGGATCACGAAATCTTCAATGACTCGATTGAAACTCAGTGTATCCCAATAGCCTCCACGGGCCATTTTCAAAAAGCTGGCTTTATGGATAGGAGTTTCATCATAAAGCCAAAGCAGCATTTCACCTTTGGGTGTTTTGATTTGGGCGATGGGAAAAGAAGCTTCTGTTTCAGGAGCCTTACAGGCTGAAAAGAGGCAGATAAAAAGAAGGAACAGAACGTATTGCTGTGTTGGGGTGTTGGTGTTGAGATAGAATCGACCATGAACGCCAAGACGCCAATACTCCAAGACCTTTACCATATTTTTCATACTCTCAATTTTAAGCAAAAAGTAAATCCGCACAATTTCTCCAAAATCGGCCATAATCTTTCCAATACACAAAATTAGCTCCCCAATGCGGCGCGGGATCAGAGGTATAAGCCAAGACTTTGCCCTTTCCTTTATCCCGAATAATTAAAGCAGGATCTCCCGTTTCTTTAAATCGCATCAAGACTTCTCCTTCCGGGATTTCAAGAGTTTGATTATAGCCTAAAATGGGAGGACAGCTACTTAATTCCATGCCTCCAAATGCTTTTGCTCCAGCTTCTGTATAAATCGGGCTATAGCCCTCTGTACTCTCGACCAAGTCTTCAATATCCAGACACTTTACCGGAAGCAATTCTCTCAAACGAGTTCTCCCCCAGCCTCCTTTGCCCAATTCTCCAGTAAAAGAATACCAGCCACCCAAAAACATAAAATGCTTTCCGGCATTTGCTGCTTCTACCGTCAATCGGATTCGATCAGGAAAGGTCAGCACTTCCTTTCCGAACTTATTTCTGTCGAAAAAGCTGGGAGCCAATTGGAATAATTTGGCATCTACATCACTGAAGATAAATGCATCATACTCATCCAGAATCTTCTCATAATCTCCTGGGCCCAATTTGTTGTAAAAGTCCCAGGCTGAGACAGAATTGACTTCATATTCTCCACTTTCTTCCAGCCCATCTTTGAGCCACTTTCCATAATTGAAGATATCGAGCCCTTTATGGGAAAAGTGAAAAGGTGTTTCGGCAAAAACCGGCCCGGTCAAAACAGCCCAGTCTCCCACGTAGTAAATTTTGCGCATGTAGTACTAGTATTTTTAAGGAATTTAGGGATAAAATGGAGGCTAGACAATGAAAAAGAGCTATTATCCTGGTTTAATAAGGCTTCTTACACATAAGCGAGGCTCTAAACTTATCCTTAGCTTTTCCTATATTTATTGAACCAAGCCGAACCCTTATCGGTTATGAATTACAGCTAAAGACTACTATAACTCATATGGAAGCTTTTCTTGATTTTTTCGAAGCAATGCCGAACTGGCAAAAATTTGTCTGGATTCTTATATGTCTATCCCTATCATGGATCCTGGAAGGGAGTATTCCTCTTTTTACAAAGGAATATCAAAAATGGAAGCATGTAGGGACCAATTTAATTTTCCTCTCAATGAGTATGGTACTCAATGTCCTTTTCACTTTGGCAACTGTAGGGATTTTTGCTTGGACAATGGAGAATGAGTTTGGCCTTTTGTATTTGGTAGATTGGCCGGTTTGGTTGGAATTGTTGTTGGCAGTTCTATTCCTGGATTTTCTGGCTCAGTGGGTGGCACATTATTTCCTCCATAAATTTAAATGGATGTGGAAAATGCACATGGTACACCATAGTGATACCATGGTAGATGCGACAACCGGAACACGCCACCATCCCGGAGACTATGCCCTCCGCGAATGCTATGCCTTAGTAGCTATAGTAGTCAGTGGTATGCCAATCTCTTATTATATTTTCTACCGGATTACTACTGTGCTATTTACGTACATAACACATGCAAATATTTCTTTGCCCAAATGGTTGGACAAGGGTCTGAGCTATGTATTCATCACTCCTGATATCCATAAGTTCCACCATCATTTTGAACGTCCCTGGACCGACACAAATTTTGGTAATATATTCTCTTTCTGGGATCGTATGTTCGGCACTTTTGTATACGAAGATCCACAGAAAATTCAGTACGGCCTGGATGTCGCTGATGACAGCAAAGACAGAAATATTAAATACCAATTGGGCTTACCTTTTAATAAGGATATTCCGACGGATTATTAAAGAGGTTCGGTAGTGTTGTAGTGCTATAGTTAATTATTTAAAAATAACCCACGAACTACAACACTAAAACACTACAACACCACCTCCTAGAAATCCAAATCCTGTATCATCTCAAATACCCATTCTTCATCGATGTAGGCATCATTGAGACAGGTATAGGGAAGTCCTTGTCTTCTTTCTACATAATATCGCAGGTCCTGTAAACTTCTCGCGAGCTGGGGAGGTTGAAGACCAAGATGAGCTGGCTGAAAAAAGATACCAGATTCTTTGAGTTGTTGGTATAGGCTGTCGGCCTGGTTGTTTTGGAGGCGGGCCATCAGCAGGGTGCATAAAGCCAGTAGGCCCGCTGGTTCATAACTTTGTTGGGATTGTTCTTCCAGAAACTGTTTAAATACATGTTCTGAGCCTCTTTTCACTCTCTCGTTTTCTACTTCCAGGCAGATTTCCCTTTGTTTAAGTTGAGCATCTACCAAAGCTTCCAGCCCCCTTTCTGTCCCCATGGAGATTTCTCCTACCCTCACCTCCAGATCAGAGAGAATCTGTTTTGCCTCATCTATGGCTTTATGAGAAAAATGATCTTTTGATTTCCCCTGGGCTTTGGCATGTTCCCAATCAAAAACAGCCGTATGCATAGCCAAAAGTTCTGTGAGGCCCTCAGCATGAATATCTGGAGGGATTTCTCCGAGCAGCTGAAAATCCAGGACCAGAACTTCAGGACTTATTTCCCCAAAAATCTGTTCCTGTTCATAATTGAAAGCCCTTACCCGTGGATTTGCATATTCGCTACTTGCCAGACTTCCCGGTATTGTGATGAGCTTACGACCTTTTTGAAAAGCGACAAATTTTGCGGCCTCTATTCCCATACTTCCTCCGACTCCCAGGACATACTCACTATCCTCGATGTTATCAGCAAATACTTCCAATTGAGATTCTTCCAGATTACTAAGCTGAATCAAATCAAAGGGTTCCTTTTCTAAAAACTGTTGAAAGGAGTCCCATTCCAGTTCAGAGATAAAAACCACATAGTTTTCCAGTTTAGGGGAAATCTCGGCTAAAACGCCTGTACCCCTGAGGATTTGAGGACTAAAATTCACGTATGGGTATTTGAAAATTGTTTGGATGGCAAGTTACATATAGCTACTCAATTTATTGGGAGTTTGGGAAGAAGTCCGCAGGAATTTATCACAAGATTCCTATTCCAATTATTAACTAGATTTCCTATTTTGATTGGATCATTTAGACTAAATACTACTCCAATGCGTGAAACTCCAAAACTCAATGATAAAGAACAGCCGGGAAATGCCACTGTTTCATATACCCAGAAAATAGCGCTCAATCAAAGAGAGAATAATGATCCCCTAAGGATTATGACGGAAGAGGAATGGGCCTTTTGGAAAAGGAATGGATATGTAGTGATAAAACAAGCGGCTCCGGAATCTTTGATTGATGAAGCGGCGGCTATGCTTTGGGAGTTTGAAGAAAAAGACCCCAATGATCCGGAGAGTTGGTATATAGATAAAGGAACCAAAAATGATATCCGCATGACTGAATTGAAAAATACAGGTATGGTGGAAGTTTATAATCATTCAGCCCTTTGGAACAATCGCCAGCATCCCAAAATCCATGACATATTTGCCGACATCTGGGGACAGGAAGAACTCTGGGTTTCCATTGACCGAGCCAACCTCAACCTTCCTATGCGGCCCGGGCAGGAATACAAAGGCTTTATCCATTGGGATATCGACACTTCTTTAGATCCTAAACCTGTCAATGTACAAGGCGTCCTGGCCCTTAATGATCAAACCGATCTCAATATGGGCGGCTTCCAGTGTATCCCTCAATTATACCGGGATTTTGACGAATGGGTAAAAACACAGCCTGCAGATCGAAACCCATTTATGCCAGATGTAAGTGGATTTGAGATAGAGAAGGTGGCATTGGAAAAAGGAGATCTGGTGATCTGGGATAGTATGCTCGCACATGGCATCCGACCCAATCATTCGCATAAGCCTCGCCTCGCTCAATACGTGGCTATGACCCCTGCTCAAAACGAGAATGAAGAGCTCCGAACCTGGCGGATCAATTCCTGGAAAGATCGCATCGCGCCTGAAGGCTATGCCTTTCCAGGGGACCCCAGAAACTGGGAGCAAACGAAGTATGGAAAGGCGGAGCTGACGGAGCTTGGAGAGAAATTGTTGGGTTTGAAGGAGTGGTAAGAGGCAGAAGTGTTCATAGGAAGAATCCAACAGTATTTTGACGAGCCCTGCTGGATTCTTCTTCATTTAGATATTCTTCATAGATGCTAGCGTATTGCTTGCGTAGGATTCGCTTAAACTTCCCGAAATATTTAAAGATTCATCTCTCCCTAAAGTATAGTACAAATATTCAACTCCTTGAGGTGCATAGGCGAGAATCAAATCGGTAAACATATTATAGGCCCCTTTTGTCTTTTTCCTGGAATCAGTTAAATCCCCATAACTTTTGGCCGCAAAGCCAGAGCAATCCACGACTTTGCCACTATGGTTGATATAACTCTTCCCCGCAATCACCTGACAACCAGCTGAAAAATTGGCCTTCCCTATGCCCGACCAATGAATATTTATGGTTTGATTGGTATTTTTATCCAAGCCTTTCTTAATATCTTTAAGGGTTAAGGCATCATCATTATCTCTATCTCTAAATACCAGCACCCCATACTTGTAAGGCCTTAAGGCTCGATAGATCTTTTTATCACTCGAAATTTTGTGCCAGGCAAATCTGTATTTATGCTGCCCCTCTACTAAAAAGGCTTCATCAAATCGACCTTTCTTGGTTTTGGCATTAAAGGCCATCGATTGACTGGGATCTGTTGATCCCCAGAACTTGAAGACCAGGCCATTTATCAGAAGAATGAAGATATCATCATTTTTCCTTCGATTTACTTTATCCGATTCTCCAATTCGAATCCCAATCAAATGTATATCCGATTTGTTGAACTTCCAGTCCGTTGGTTTTAAGGTATCTGTGTTGCCGTCGAAGGCCTTGATTTGTTTCAAGGTGGGATCGTCTATGCCAGAATAATGTTTTTTTGCGTTTCCCAGCAAGTTCAACCACATGTTGTATTCTTCTGTAGGCTTCTCCCTAGCAAGGGCCCATTCGCACTTTTTTCCTTTTGGCCAGGAATTAATAGCCCCCCATGTTCCTGAGCCCACAAAACCGTCTGGTTTCATATTCTGGCCCTCAACGGTTCTCATGTATTCTTGAAAAAGTCTCACAGAAGCTTGCGTTACGTATCCAAAGATGCCATCTTTTGCACTACGGGGCATAAACCCAGCATCGAACAGGAAAGTCTGGAGTTCTCTTACCTTACTCCCTTTTATTCTTTTAAACTTGCGCCATTTGCTTCTATCATCATCCCTAAATGATATGGCTGTTCGCAAGATGTCTCCCACATTATGGAAGGGCTTAAGGTAGGCTTTTTTATCACGGACATTGCTGTCTTGGTCGTGATGACCGATATACAATATAGACATGTTTATTAGTTTGAGTTTTCTAAATGATGAAAAGTAGCAGACATAAATGCCAAATAAATCTTATTTGCCATTCTGTATATCTACTAAGCAATTCATTTTGAATTGTAGTGATTAAGAAAAGAAAACCCCATTTCCCAAAATCCTGGGAAAGAAAAGAATAGCTATCAGGAGTAACTAGTTAGCATAATGATGATATTGACTTGAGACAGCCGAATCACCCGTTGAATGTTTTAGTTACTAATATTATTCGAGAAAAAGAAATTTATTTCCATTTTGCTTAGTGGCTTTTTTAGGGCTTTCTGTGCATTCCTTACCTAAGCCTCTTCAAAAAAGGGCCAAAGCAGGCAAAAATAGTGCATGCAAAGGCGTATATTTCCATCCGTTGAAACATTTGATTATATTGAGTATATTCAAATAGACTACTGCTTTTTTATTGCTCTATATATTCCTAGCAAATAGTTTTCATATTTCCTGTATGCATTCAAACCTCTTTTAAGTCTTGGTTTGCATTCGAAATATTTCTGGTATAGCCTTTAGCCCAAACTATTTTAAACATTATGGATCTCACTCCCGCAAGAATCAAAGAAATCAGGAACTACGTCAGTCAACTCGACTTGGAGCCTTCTCAAAAAGAACTTCTGAAAATTAGATGGCTGGATACCATTGATGATTATGAAAAGAAAGCCAAGCGAGACGTAGACCGATTTAGGTGGTATTACCTCACTGCCCTCGTTGCGAGTCTTCTGATTCCCTTTATCACGAATCTTAATAATACGTTATTGAATGAAATTGCCCAGGACATTATTGTATCAATTTTGGGCGTTCTGGCGGCTTTAGCTGCTGGTCTTAACCAATTGATCAATTACCGGAAACGCTGGGCTTTCTATCGTCAACAGTCTCACCTTATCAAACAGGAAGGCTTTGCATTCTTAAGCCTTACCAATCAATACAAAGAATTCCAGACTCATAAAGATGCCCTGAAAGCATTTTTGGGGAATGTAGAAAGAACGATCTCCGAGAGCATTAAATTCTACCAGGATTTCTTAGATACAGAAGAAGAGGACAGTATGATTAGTATACCGGAGAATGCAAAAACAGAGGAAAAGAAAAAGGATTCAGAAGAAGTTAAGAAAGATCCTTCAGCTCATACCGAGGGCGGTTTGAGTAGTGATGAACCCCAAACAAACGAAGATGAAACTTCCGATCAAACCGATGAGGCCCTTGAGGATGCAGGCGAAGAGGTACCCTGATTTACCGAAGGGTGATTTGAGCTATGTTTGTCACATATCGACATGCAAAACCCTTGGTTTTTGAGTCTTTGCCTCTGTACATTTTCCCATTTATTTTCTTAAATACGTAAGCCATTGCTTGGCTTGTATCTTCCTTGAAGTCCGTACTTGTCCAGTATTTGGCATGTTCCTCCTCGGTTTGAATTCCTTTATGGATGCCCTCTTCTTCCATCCAACCCGCATGTTTAACATTGAAACCCGTCAATCCCCCGTCGATTAGTTGAGCATAAGGTTCTTCCCATCCTCCATCCATTTTTTCGCCAAAAGATTCGGCCAAACTTTTCCATTCTTCGTCGCTGGGAAGACGCCATCCTTGTGGGCATACTTTCATAGCCGTTTCCCAAGTATAGAGCCTGCTGTATGAACCGTACTCATTTTCAACTAACCAGGATCCCTCTTCTGTTTCATAATTCATATCTTCTGCCATCCATATCAGCCCATTGAGAACAAGTGTACGGTATTTTTCCGAGCTCTCGGAGCCAGGTTTTACTCGTGGGTCTTCGAAGGTATCAAATTCCGGAAGCGCAGGAGAAGTTTGCCCTTTTAGGATCAAGTTTACTCGCTTTTCTACCAGAGTTTCTACATTTTGATACTTTTTCAGGAAATCCCCAAATGCCTTGATACTTGGCTCATTCATTGTTCTTGGGGGGAAATCTGAGCCCAGGGCCTTCAGGTAACTTGTTGCTCTGTTCTCAAAGTGTTTCGCTAAGAAATCATAGGTTTTAACTCCCTCCACGCTGGTCAACAATTGATAAGAATCCAACAATCTTCTCCTAATGCTTTTCTCTTCAGCATCGAGCTCGTGGATATTCAAATAAGAAATTCCTTCCAAGAGGAGCGATTTATCATGAAAGAGTTGCTGGATGGCGAAACCCATGCGTTTTTTGTGTTCCGGTTTTTTACGGTCTACTTCTTTCATTTGACTATAGGCCTGAACCGCTCGAACATAGTCCTTTTGTTTTTCGTATGCCTGCCCCAGAAAAACGAAAGAGCTTTCATCTCCCAACTCGATAGCTTCTTCAAAGGCTTTAATACCTTCTTTCAGGTCTTTATGCTTCCCGGATTCCAAGCTCTTCTTTCCCTTTTCTATCAATGCTATCTTTTTCCTTTTGGGATCAAGTTCATTCAAACTTTCCACTACCCGATCCCGATTTCCCATAGGTGCGCCTGCCTTTAAATAGGACTCAAAAGCTGTAATCAATTCCGTTTCACGTTCTTCTTCTATTTCTCCTTTCATGGCAGTAGCCAAATAGTATTTGATAGAAGGATTGGAAGGTTCTAATTTATTCGCCTTTCGTAAAAAACTAAGGGATTGAGTCCAAGTATATTTGAATGTTTTGAAAGCATCCACCAATAATCTTCCCATGGGAAAGTTGGCTTTTTCATCCTCATTGGCGATGGCTTTCTTAAACGCTATTTCTGCTTTCTCAAATTGTAGTTTTGCTTCTTCATGCTTATCAGCCAGCTGGTAACGCTCCCCCAATAAGTGATGAACGACTCCTAAATCGATTTGGGTAACTGAAAGTCTTTCATTGGACTCTAATTTTGCTATGAGTTTTGACAGTTCATCTTTGGCCAACCTCAGGCTTTTGTTTTTGATTTCAAATATCTCATCAACTCCTAAGTCCACAAATCCCGCAAAAGCCGCCTTCTTAGGCCCCAAAATAATGGGGGAGAAATACTTATATTTCTGATTGTCCAGGGAATTTGGAATTTGCTTTTTCAATCTCTTCACCTGTCTACTAAGCGTTTCCAAGGATAAGGGTTCCCTTGATCCTTTTTGACCTTCCTGGCTTAAAATCTTCTGGAGAAAAGCTGTCATAATCCCTCCTCCTCGATTCTCGGGAAAGGGTTCTTGCTCATCTTGTATCTCATGGCCTACGAGTTCAATCCAGAGTCCAGAATTAGCGGAATAAGCTTTTGAGATAGTCCCGCCCGAAAAAACACTTACGTTGCCAATTTGGAGAAATTTAAGCCAATTATTGCGAAGGCGCAATGAACTTCCCTGGAACTTCCTTATTATACGATCCTCCAGGTCAGATTCATCCTCTTCGAACATCAAACCCTTACTTTGGGAAGTACCAGTAATCACATCGGGGTCTATATATCTTCTTGAACCCTTTATAAGACCAGCTTCAATGATCGTGGTTAAATGATTGGCTGACTTGGCCATATGTGCCAGTTCCAAGAAGCTGATATCCTGGACATGATCTAAAAAAACATCGTAGCTCAGAATACTCCCTTTAACTTTGTGATCGTTATTGAACTTAAATTTCTTATCGGTAGACCTCGTCATGCTTTTTCGTCTCACTTCATGGGAACAATATCCTGCATAGAAGAAAACAGCCGGACCATGCTCAGCGTGTTCCACCAATTTCTTAAATTCCGTCTCAATCTCATTTCGACTCGCAGCTTTATTTTTCAAGACCTTGACTTTAAAGCCAAATTCTTCCAACAATTTTTTCCATATATCTACATCCCGAAGGATTTCATCCTGACCGCTATACCTTCTGGGGTAATCAATAGTATTTGTTAGATCTTCACCGATTGCCTCTTCCCCTTCTTTAGTTTCGAAGCAGTCTACGCCTACCAATAAGGCTCGTTTTTTGACTTCATGCCTTTCTTTATACAATTTTGCCAGGGCTTGCTCAGCGGTATGGCTTCCATCATTAGTTTGAAGATAGATGTCCAAATGCTCCTTTGCCTTAGAAAAATTAAATTTGCCGTGATTGAGCAAAACCAAATTCAAATGAAGTTCATCATCCAATAAACCTATCGCTTCTAATTCTGATGCCAATCGCATAGCCTTTAGGGGATCTTGATCCATGTAGGATTGTATCAGCTTTTTGTAGACATCCAGAACAGGTGTATCAGGCAGTAAACTAGAGAAAGTTTGAAGTTTGGAAAAAGAATAATAGGTATTGGCACCATAGGTAAAATTTACCAGGTCATAGATATTATCTAGTGGACTTTCTGAAGGGAAGGATCCAGGAGCCCAAATAAACTGGGGATCCTGATTTGAAGTCTCCTTTTTCACAATTTTTTCGACTTCTCGGGAAAATGCTTCTTTAAAAGAATCTTCTTGTTCTTTCCCTTTAAACCTTTTTAAGGTTTTAGACACAGAATAGGAAAATACCCCATTTAGTTTTCCTTCAAGAATTTTCTCATTAGCAAATTGTCCCTCTATTGCTGCTGACCAGACCGAATAATCCCCTTCGCTTTCTACCAGTTCCAGAAAAGCTGGAGAATGACAATGATCCAAAATAAGAATTTTTGATTTAGCCGGAATTCCTTTGATGTATTCATGAAATTGACGGGCATATACAATTTCTTCAAATACTTTTTCACCTGTTTTAGGATGGCTATCAATTTTAGATGCAAATAATGGGATATACGGTGCATCAGGAGCGGAATTGTAATCGTCTAGCAGGAAAGGCTCATGAAAGGCTCTTCCCGTATGATAGTAAATAAAGGTATCCTCTATGCTTAGTGATCGGGCGTAGGAAGTAAGCTTCTCTTTCAGAGAATGTGTGTTTGCCTTTTCCCCTAGAAGCACTTCGATCTCTACATCCTCCCAAAAAGTACTAAGTGCTTCTTTCATAATCTCCACATCATTCAAAGGTCCCTTTAAATTGCCAAAATGTTTATAGCTGTCAACCCCCAGCAGGAAGGCATAAATTTTCCCTCGCTGCGCTTTTTTAACCAGGACCTCTCCTAAAACCTTCGCAAAGGCATATTTCTCATGTTCAGGATATTGATTGCCAAATTGTTTAAGTGTTTCAGCTGCTTCCAGCAATTTTTTCTCATCTCTCTTGCCTTGGAGCAATTGCATACAGCCTTTTAGGAATAAGACATCTGCCGATTTTCGGTCCAAATAGATTTTTGCAAAGATTTGTTCTGCTTCTTCCCACTTACCCGCAGCACTCAATGCACGTGCCTGCCATAACAGGTATTGTTCTTTTTGTAGTTGCGATTCTTCCTTCTTGCCTTTATACAACTGAACAGCTTTCCGGAAATGCCAATATGCAGATAGGTACCGTTCGAGGTCGCGGCTTCTATTACCTACTTCCATAAGTAATTTTCCCAGTTTAAAATGCAGTTGAGTGTCTAGCCCTCCTGTGTAGGAAATGGGCATGTCGTGGGTACCACTTATGGTCGTTGGCTCTTGCTGGGTGTTGGTCAATTCGACCACCTTGTCTCTAACGTATATGCTCAGTTCTCCTACAGATACTATACCGTCTTTTTTTCCATAATTACCTCCTCCCAGATATCCATCGGCAGCCCCATTGATTCCTTCAATTAGCGCATGTGTAAAAGCTCCACCACCTATGGGTTTACCATCCTCCCCTTTTGCGCCCCACTTTGCATCCTCCAAAGATTTTTGACCGGATTGAGAAGAGGCAAGCCAGGTAATTCCTGGTTTGCTCTCAATAATCATTTTCCCCAGTAATTCATTGTTCCCGCTTCCTGAGGAAGCTCCACTCTTCACTTTTTGGGTTACGATCGCGGCCCTTCCGGAGGTATCTATCACAGCTCCGCTATAACATGAGTCGATAATAACCAATATCCGTTCGGCAAGCAGGGTATCGTCTATGCATTGCTTTATCTCACTCATGTGCAAAGCAGTCCCTGGAATATCTTCGGCTTCTGTATCATAGGTCAGAAAGTAGTTGTTGCTAGGGCGGGCTTCATCCGGAACCCCATGTCCTGAAAAATAAATGATGACAAGATCCTCAGCCTTGGGTTGTTTAAGAAAGGTCCGGAGGGCTGATAGGATGTTTCGGGTAGTAGCGTCTTCATTGACGAGGTATCTGATATCTTTAAAGGAGCCACATCTTCCTGATTCCAATTGTTCCTTAAATGAACGGGCGTCAGTATGTGCGAATTCCAAGGGATTAATGGTCCTATTAAATGCTGGAGAGAGCCCTACCGCCTCCTGATCTTTTCCTTTTGGGGGCCTTTTGGAATCTTTGTATGTAGATATACCAATGACTACGGCCCATTGGTCAAGTATGGGCTTTTTGTCTATACCACTCCGTTGATCTGCCGTAAATATATCCATAGAATAGAAAAAGTTTTAGGTTAAGGTTTCTTCTCCGGCTAAGGGCTAGCTTGGTAGTCGGGATTAAGCACACGTATCCTCAGTATTTTTGTTAGCCAAAAAGCACCGTCTGGATAGCCTTGAACAGGCCCTTGTTCTTGCTTTATTCCGTCTTTGGCTAGATTTTCCCCGGGAAACGGCAATCGGGTTTGGTTGAGACTTCCAGACAATTCAAAAGGGCTATTACTGACAATTAATTTAAGGTAAAACATTTGCCCCCGGTTACGCTTATCCCTTTCATATGGACGAAAATACACAGGAGAGCCTATGCTTTCATTGCCCAAGCCCCAAATTTTTTCCTTCCCGCCTAGTCTTACAACCTCTTTTTGTCTAGGCATAGTTCTTGAATTCACCTGAAAAAGATGCCCCATGTAGAGTAAGCTTATGTACAAAGGCTTTTCTGACAAGTTTTGAATCCACAGACGCAAGTATCCAAAGGCTTCTTCATCCAAGCGGGGCTTTGCTAATTCAATTTCCCAGTCTGGATACTCAAAAGGATCTGGCAATTTTGCTTCTTCTGCCTCTTTATCTGGGTTGAAGGTGATTTCCTCCAGGTATTCTTGCATCGCTATATCCTTGGTGTGATCTCCCAAAGCAGGCTGCCAAATCAATTCCCATTTTAAAACCTCTTTCAGATTAGTTTTAGGTTTGGGATTATGAAGAGCTCTCACAAAATTCCAATGGGCAATATGGGAAAGGTAGCGCAATAGTTGTTCGGCAAGATTTGCCGTATTTCTGCGAATTGGGTCTAACAGAGGAAAATCTTCCTTCTTGGCCAGAGTTTCGCCTGCATGAGTTAGGGTGTATCCTTCTTCTGATGCTAGTAATTGATAGCTAGCCTCCATAGGGTCATCTACCCATTCGATATTCAGCTCCTGAAGTTGCACTTGGATGCTAGCTTCATCAAGGAGGCTTTTGAGGTCGGCAATCAACCTATCCGTTCCGCCTATATAAATAACTAATGGATCATTATACAATCCACTGATTCTGGCTTGGTATTCTTTCTTTGGACCCGTACCTAATCGCTTTCTTACTTGTAGGTTTTCAGGATTTACAGAATCAATAACACTAAAAGCAGGCTTTACTTCTTTCAATTTACCCAGAGAAAAGGTTTCATCAGTATCGTCCAGGATCTGAATGTTTAGCTTTTGTACTGCCTGTTTTGGAGGGATTCCATGTATAGCTCCTTTGTCCAATCTCCACTTCCCATGTTGTTTGAAAACATTTGCCAAAACTTTGCGTTGAGATTCCAGACCCGTCAAAAATGTCCCATCAAGCAAATCATGAACAATAATTTGATCTTTTTTCAATCCCTTCGCATACAGGGTGGGAAATTGACTGTATTTTTGCCTGACTCGGTACCTGACCCTTGCATGAAGGTCCCGAAAACTTATGGAATCCTGAGTCTGCTCCAGAATATGTAGCAAATTTTTGGAAAAAACCCCTTGTTGGCCAGGAACCTCAAATGCAGATTGATAACTCTCACAAGCTCCCATGTGGATATGGATAGATTCAGGAAGGGATGTTTCAAGCAAATTGGTGTCCGTCAATACAGCTTTACTCACCGTGGGCTCATGTTCTCCCGTGCTAAAAAGAAATTGATCCCAGGGTCTTACTCCTGCCTGTGGACCCAAACGATTGGTCAGTTGTGAAAGATCCCGACTCAACCCCCCGGAGTTGCAAGCATCGGTAATCAGAACTATTCTTGCCTTTGTTCGAAGGGAAATCAAATGAAACAAATAGCGCAATTCTTTGTCGGAAAAGGGAGGGGTACCATTCACATAGGTATCATGACAGACCAGGGCTTCCAGCTGATTGTCTTTCTCCTTCCAGCCAGGATCTGCTTCCTCCTGACAACCATGGCCCGAGTAATAAAATAAAAGAGTATCCTCATCTGATATCTGGCGATTATCGCTAAGAAAAAATTCCCGAATTTTATCCTCAATTCCTTGTTTGGTAGCATCTTGATTGATCAGTTTTTCGACAATTAGTCTTTCTCGGGGAAGACTCAATGACAAATAATTTGCAAAATTATTTACATCATTAACACAAGCAGATAGATCCTTCAATTGATCCATTTCATTACTTGCTGCGTACGTATCGATTCCAATCAGCAGGGCGTGAAGGTGGGACATGGGCGCTGTGTAATTTAAGGCATATTTTGCTTTTTCAGATTATAATTTACGAAAAAATTAAATTTCTCCTTAATTTAAGTTAAAAGCTTTTCGCTGCCTTCATCATTGAAGGCAACTTTCTGTAAAAACTACGATATACTATGAGTCAATTTACACACACCCGAGCCATTTTGAGTATAGATGGTGGAGGAATCAGGGGCGTTATCCCTGCCAAAGTCCTGGTAGAAATGGAGAAGCGAATCAGTGAGATCAGCGGAGATGAATTCACCCGAATCGCAGAAGTTTTTGACCTGATAGCAGGCACCTCTACCGGAGGGATTCTGGCTTGTGGACTAACGGTAAAAGACCAGGAAACACAACTGCCCAAATATTCAGCTACGGACCTTCTGAACATTTACAAAGGAGAAGAAAGAAAAGTTATTTTCAAGAAAAAACTGGGATGGTTTTCTCTGGATGGATGGTGGTTTGGGAGCAAGTTCAGAGATAAGGGAATAAAGAAAGTTTTAGAAGAAAAACTGGGTAATTTTGAGTTGAAAGAAACTTTCACAGATATCCTGATTACCTCTTATGATACGGCCTTAAAAAAGCCTTTCTATTTTTATACACCTCATGCACAAGAGGATGAAGTGAACGAAAATTTTGAATTAAAAGATATCGCTCGCTCTACCTCTGCGGCACCAACCTATTTCCCTCCACATCGGATACCTGAGCTAGATAATGAAATAAAGGATACTCAAGTAGCAAATGGTAAGCACCTTGCCCTGGTAGACGGAGGTGTTTTTGCCAATAATCCATCCGTGCTAGCGTATGTCCTGGAACGTGAGAAATGGAAGAAAAGTAAAGAATACAAAATCAGAACCCTTGCCCTGGAAAAGGTGCTGGGGGATAAAGGTACAGTTGGCAAGGTTGGTTCGGACAATTTTGATGTGCCATTTTTGCTTATTTCTATCGGTACCGGGAAGACTCGAAAACCCTATGCTTACAAGAAGACCAGAAGGTTGTGGAAATCTCAATGGATCAAGCCTCTTTTTGATATTTTGATGCAAGGCGTATCTGAGTCTGTTCATTTTCAAATGGAACACCTACTTCCAAAATACCAGGACCCCGAAGATCCTAGCTCAACTACCAGGCGTTATTATCGATTCAACATAGAGTTACCAGAAGATTCACCTGAAATTGACAATGTTTCGCAAATGCATATTGATAGTCTGGTAGTATCCGGGAATTCCCTCATTTCTTCTGAGACGAAAATCGACTCTGCTTTGCAGGAGGATCCTGATAATTTACCAAGCGTAGACCAAGCCCTGGAGATTGTATGTGAATTGTTGGTTGAAATGGCTCGTGCCAAGAAAAAATAATCCTCCAGACCATTAAATATCCTAGCGTATCTTCTTTCTGGCCTAATGCGCCTCATCTGGAATATCACTCAGGAGGTGCTGATAAATTCCGGGATTTGATCCTTCGATCAAGCTAGCTCCTACCGCTTTTTCATAAAAACGTGCAGGCCCTATTCCGCCAATGATTGCATAGGCATAACCTTGCTCTCTCATGGCTATCAGACATCTCAAGAGGAGAATTTTTCCGATTCCTTTTCCTCGAAATGATTTCTCAACTCCAGTAGGACCAAAGAAATTGCGATAAGCTGCATCATAGGCAGCAAAACCCACTATTTGCCCTTTGTGAATAGCGATAAAACAACTAACTGGCTGATAGGAGAAGCAAACTTCCGCTTCGCTCGCCCAGCCATCATCGAAGCGTTCCCGTACCCATTCCACGACGATTGATTTTTCAGCAGCTAGAGCTACCCGAACAAAGATTTCTTCCTCTGCCATCCTTTGGTTCAAAGGAGTGAGGTCTGGAAGGTCGTATAATTTAACGAGCATATCTTGCATAGGACAAAGGCTTGGAATGGGAAAAAGAATAGGGATTAACGAGAGATCCCGGCCCTTAATTTAAGGCCGGGATGTCATATGTTATAGAAGAATTTATTTAGAAGTAGCCTGAATAAATTCTGAAACGTCTTTTTTAAATTTCTCCAAAGAAGGCTGATGCGTGTACATCATGTGGCCCGCTTCATAATATTTCATGATGATATTGTCCTTGATCTCAGGAGTAAGTCCCAGATGATCTATGCTGTACTCTACTCCATAAAATACCGTGGCTATATCATAATATCCGTTCAGGATAAGGACTTTCATATTTGGATCACGAGACATAGCCTGAGCCATATCCGGACCGGTATTGATGGCAGTTGAAGTTCCCCAACCAAAGTTGCCCTGGTGCTTCCAATCCCATTTGAAGCCAGCTCTTCTACCAGCAGTGATGCTATACATCTGGGATTTATTCACTTTGAGATCATTGTGGAAATAATCGAGAAAACGAGTGATGTAAGCAGGTGAAATGGCCAGACTTTGAGGGTCATAATTGGCTCCCTGAGCGAGTAAGTCCTGATTGATCCCGCTAAAACGAGAGTCCAATCGACCTACTGTCTGTCCTTCCTCTCTCAAGAGCTCCGCAAAGAATTCATTGGCCTTTACCCTAAGATTGGCTTTCATCCAATAGTCTTCCGTTAAACCAGCAATTGACACCAGTTTCTTTGCCATGGCCTGTTTATCCTCATTGCTCAAACGATCCCCTTTAAAAAGAGCCGGTACATATTCATTTTCGGTAAATGCCCGAACTCCCGCAATAAAGGCTTCGAGATTGTCCCCCTTATTGGCAATTTTATCATGGTACCAGGCAGTTGCTGCGTAGGTAGGTAAATGAACGATATAAGGCATATCATCATCAGGCGGGAACATGAGGGTTCTCAAGTCAAAAACAGCTGAAACCATAATGACTCCGTTCATCGCAATTCCCTGACTCAACAGACGATTCATCACCCCTGCATTTCTGAAAGTTCCATAGCTTTCGCCCAAAAGATATTTAGGAGAATTCAAGCGGCCATGTTCTATCAGAAATTGAGTGATGAAAAGACTGATACTTCTGATATCCTGGTCTACTCCCCAAAAGTCCTCAAATTTGGCTTTACCAATGGGCACACTCAATCCTGTACCAATGGGATCCATCATGACCAAATCTGCTACATCCAGAATAGAGAAATCATTATTGGCCAATTCATAAGGAGCTGCTTTTGTGAAATCCGGATCATTCACAACGATCCTTTTCGGCCCCAGTACTCCCATATGTAACCAAAAGGAAGAGGAACCTGGTCCTCCATTGTAGGCAAAGACGATGGGCCGCTTGCTTGAGGCATTATTCTTTTTGTAGAAAGTAAAACCAAAAAGTGCAATTGGCTCATTGTTTTCATCTCTTAGCTTAAATGTACCTGCTTGAGCAGTAAGGCTAATACTGCTACCATTTATAACCACTCTTTGAGGGGTTTCAGAAACTTCAGCAGCCGGAATAGGCCCGGGCTTAGTTTCTTTTTCCTGGGCAAAGAGAAGGACTGAGGCAGAAAGCAATAGTAAACTGAGAAGAAGGATTCGTTTCATAAAAATAGATTAGATTCAATTTAGTAGTAAAATTATCAGAGGATTCTTTTTTAATCTTCTACTTCGACGATCATTTCTATCTCTACGGCGATATTTCCCGGCAAAGCATTCATTCCCACAGCTGCACGTGCATGCTTTCCTCTATCCCCAAAGATCTCAACCATCAAGTCCGAATAGCCATTGACTACTTTGGGCTGATCGGTAAAATCAGAACTACAATTCACCATACCGAGCACCTTGACGATCCTTTTCACCTTGTTCAGGTTCCCCAATTCAGCTTTTAGAACCGACAATTGGTTGATCCCTGTCTCTCTGGCAGCATTATAGCCTTCCTCGATGCTCAGGTCTGCTCCAACTTTTCCGGTAATATTTTCTCCATTGGCCTGCATGGGACCTTTGCCCGCTAGAAATATGAGATTTCCTGTTCTTACGGCATTTACATAATTGGCTACAGGTTTGGAGGGCGTCCTCAATTCTATTCCCGCTGCAGCCAGATTGGCTTCCGGATCATAATCTGAACTTTGTGTAATTCCGGCTTCTGATACTTTTTCGCTTTTCTTGGGACTTTGGCAAGCGAAAAGGGAGACTATGAGGAAAAATGCTAGTACTTGTTTCATGCGTATGTAGTTTTGAAATAGTTGATTGGTGTGAGTATGTACCTTTTTGGTGGAAAGAAGACATCCAAAAAAACAGGAATAAGAAATGGAGACCTGAGAAGTTTATGACCTCCTGAATTTCCCAATTTTTGTTCCCTATTCTTATTCTATCCCTTTCTCATTGATCCATATTTTTAATCATTACATCCTTAAAATAAATATCAGAAGGACCTTTACTTTCTGAAAATACCTGAATTCCTGCTTGTAGACAGATATTCCCTCTCTTATTGAACATATCTGGTACATGGGTGTCAGAAGATTTTTCTCCATTGACATACATGACAATATGATCTTCCTTTGCAAAAATTTCCATTTGGTTCCAGTTCTCATAGTCGATCATACCGTACCAGGCCCGGACATGATTTACAATAGATCCCGTAGAATAGGGATGACTAAAACCATTATGATCATAGATGTTGCACTCCAGGGCATCTTCCAGACTAACATCTTCGCGATCCGGACTTTTTCTAATAAAGACTCCACTGTTGTCCTCCTTTTTAATTTTGAAGGAGAATTTGAGATAGAAATTTTTGTAGACTTCCTCACTGACCAAATAGCCCCCTTCTCTCCCTGAGTATCCATGAACTACCCCATTGCTAATCCTCCAGCTCCCATCTCCTATGGGATTCCAGCCTTCGAAACTATCGTCCGGGAACATCGGCTCCAGGGGAACTTCCGTATTTCTTCGGAATGCATGTTCCATCATGACATCTGGCACATTGGGGGCCTCAACTTCTTCCAACAAAAGTTCTCTAAAACCAATGGTTTGCCCACTTTCTGTTGGGGCCATTAAGGCAATTTTACCAACTTTCCTTTTCCGATCATGACTTTCACTCAGCAACTGATCATCCACCAAAACCCGGAGATGATCTCCAATAGCTTCTATCTGAATCTTATGCCATTCACCTGCCTTTAAGCTATCTGACACTTTAGCCCTGGCCACTCCAACTATAGAGCCGAGGGGATGTTGTTGCTCTTCTTCCCAATCAATGTTTATCAGGTAAGCCGATGAAGCAAGATCTTCTGTTTCTTCATTTTCCAGGCGAATGGCAATCCCACTATTGATAAAAGGAGCCAGGAATTCTGCATAGATGATAAAATCTCCATAGGATTTGTCACTATAGAGGAAAGCGAGTTCATCGCTCTCGTTGGTCAGGAACATGGCATCATTTTCAATTTCTACTTCTAGCTCCCCGACTTCCTCCCAGCCTCTTGTGTCCTTTCCATTAAATATTACCTGTCGGCCTTCTACCACTTTTTCTTCAAATGCTCCCCCCAGGCCGCAGGCGCTTAACAATAAAACAATACTAAGGATGCTAATTATTCTCATGCTAAAAGAATTTCTTTAATACGTCGAGCGACGATGCGCTCCTCGCCCGGATTCATCATCCAGGTTGTGATGTCCACAGATTCCTTTCCGCCAACTGTCTCTATGGAAGGATGTCCGTTTCTCAAGGCTTCTCTCACCTCATTAGGGCTCTTCCCCAGCTTCTTTTCATCCCAGCGTATTCTGAGTGAGGGCACATGATTGGCAATTTTTGGAACATGGATTTCCGGTTTTACTCCCTCTACAGAAGCTGCCGCATCATGGATCAACTGAATCTGCTTTTCCCATAAGGCCCAATCTGCCTTATGATCTCTGTTGATATAGTTTTCAACTGCAATAAGCATAGCCAGAATTTCTTCTTTATTCACCTTCATTCCCCGACCGACTGTATCTCCTCTGGGAGGGGCACTCAATCGAGCCGAAGCAATCAAATCCTTTCTACCCAGGAGCAAACCGCAACTTTGTGGACCTCTCAGGCCTTTACCTCCTGAAAAACAAACAAGATCGAAGCCCATATCGGTATACTTCCACAAGTTCTCAACCGGAGGTACATCAGCTGCACAGTCATTCATGGTAGGAATCCCATGTTTCTTTCCAGTGGCTATGAATTCTTTGTATTGGATTTTTCCGTTAAAATTAGCGGTATTGAGGAACCAAAGCATAGCCGTATTTTCATTAATAGCTGCTTCCAGTTCCTGCAGACTTTCAACTTCAATGATTTTTACTCCGCAATTCTTGATCGCATGTGCATAACCGATCACATGGGATTTCTGCATAATCACTTCGGTTTTCATTCCACTTAAATCTGTTGGAATGCGACTGGCTTTCTTGGAATCGCCCATGGCCAATACCCCTGCTGTACCCAGGGTGATGGCAGAAGCAGCTCCGGCAGTTACCGTAGCAGCCTCACAACCGATCAATTCGGCCAATCTTTGGCCTACAGCATCCTGTAGTTCGTCCAGAGCCACGTATTGCTTGCTCGCATAATTATATGCACCTACGGCTTCTTCCCGCAGTAAACAACCCGTAAGAGCTGTATAGGTTCCTGCAGCATTTATGAAGGTTCGCAAGCCCAGTTCTTTATAATAATCGCGTACAGGCTGCTTTTCATTTGTCTCAGCATGGAGCCATGCAGTACCAAATAAGCCTCCCATTACAGGAAGGGCGGAAAGTCGTTTGAGGAGTTCTCGTCTTTTAAGTGCCATGATAATTGGGGTTAAACAGCAGCTATACAATCCATTTCAACTAGTGAATTTCCAGGTACGCCTCCGTAGGTGGCAACCGTTGTCCGAACCGGAGGGCTATCCCCAAATCGTCCGCGAAAAACTTCATTCATTTTATGGTAATCAGCCAGGTCGGCCAAATACACATTCACTTTCAGCACTTTTTCCATTGAAGAGCCATGTTTCTTCAGCGCCTTTTCCAATTCTTTGAGGACATGATCGGTATGTGCTTTTATATCTCCATCAAAGTGCGCCCCTTTGCCCGCTATATACAGCAGGCCTCCATGCTTTACAGCACCGGAGAAAAGTGGAACTTCCTGTTCATCTTTGACTACATCATAGGCAGTTTTTTGACTTGGGTCATCTCCCTTTTCAGGACTCTTTGCCTGTACGGCTGTGATGCCCAGTCCTGCAGCCAGAAAGGCTGAAAATTTCTTGAGGACTGATCTTCGGTTGTTTGAGTTTCGCATAGTAGATAGTATTAAAGCAGTATAGAATTACCAGGTTCTGTTTTTCAGGAGTTCCTGTATTTGTTCTTTGGATACAGGAAGCTCATCTATATGGTCTCTCAGCCATTGAGAGAAATCTTTTTCAATCACATCTGTCCATCTGCTATCAATCTGGCCGGGGGAATATTTTCCTTCTTTCAATCGGGTAATTCCAAATAAATCGCGAAGTCGAACAATCTCTGAGGTTAGCACGACTTTCTCAGCCAAATGAGCAGGAATGAACATGATTCCTTCCCTCTTTGCCAGGACAATATCACCTGGCATGACGGTAGCTTGCCCCATCCGAATGGGAACATTCAAACCCGTTAGCATTACCTCAGTTAAGAAGGAAGGATCCCATCCCCGTACAAAGGCATTGAAACCTTCTATTTCTGACAAGCCTTCCATATCTCTGCTAGAAGCATTGAAAACAACCCCATTGCCGGATTTTGCATAGATGGCATTGCCAAGATTATCTCCGATCAAGGTACCATCCTTAATTTTCCCAAAGGCATCTGCCACATATACGTCTCCCTGACTCAGCATATCAATGGGCCAGGAGTTGGGACTTCCAATGCGACCGTCTTTTTCTCCTTTGTCTTTGATTTGATCAGAAACATCCGGTCTATTGGGCATATACAAGGCAGTCAGAGCTCTTCCTACAACGGCTACATCTTCATGCAAGGGTTCCCAGTTTCCTTCAAACTGATTGTGATAACCTTCTCCCCTCAAAACTCCCCAGGCTTCTTCTATCGTTACAGATTTCATCCGCTCGAGGATATCATCGCTGACTTTGGGTCTACCATCAGGAAACCTCTCTCCTTCCCATTTGGAGGTGAGGAAAATGAGATACTCTTTACTGATGGTTTGAGTAAAGCCTGCGGGCAGCAAACACGCAAGAGAAAATATGAGAATAAGGCTTGTTTTGAGTTTCATGAATTTGAGATTCTTGGGTTAAAAAAAGGCTTCTTCTTCTTTGAGTTCTTTTTCCTTTCCGGGAGGATTTTCTCTCCACCAGGTGGCAAGCGAAGAACCGGATATATTCATCCAGGGCCCGAAAACTGCAGGAGCTAATCCGACTGTAGCTACCTTCCCCATTTCCAATGCCAGGCCTGATGCCAAGCCTCCATTTTGCATACCTACTTCCAGGGCGATGGTTCGACAGTCATTTTCCGGCATACGAAATAGTTTGCATGCCCAATATCCCAATCCATAACCCATTAAGTTGTGTATAATGGAAGCGAGAATGAGGAGTAGACCTATGCTCAATAAGCTATCTCTACCTGCAGCTGTGATAATGGTAATAATGAAAGCAATTCCTCCCATGGACAGGAGAGGCATGGCTTTATCCAACCAGGAAAATTTGCCTTGAAAGAAATGATTGAAGAGCAAACCGCCTGCTATAGGCAGGATGACGATTTTGATAATGCTCCACATCATAGCCCAAAACTCTATGGGTACCAATTGCCCGGCAAAGGTTTTCATGAGGAAGGGTGTCATGAGCGGAGCGAGTAAAGTTGCACATGCTGTTAGCGTTACGGATAAAGCCAAATTAGCTTTTGCCAGATAGGACATCACATTGGAAGCCAGGCCAGATGGCGTTGATCCAATGAGAATAATACCTGCAGCAATTTCTGGTTCGAAACCGAATATATTAGCCAGGCTAAATCCTACAATCGGCATAATTGTAAACTGACAGATCAGGCCAATTCCTACTGCTTTTGGCATTTTCACCACCCCGACAAAATCCTTGAAACTCATGGCCGTTCCCATACCAAACATGATGACTTGTAATAAAGGAACTATGAGAAGCTTCAAATCAAATCCTCCCCAATTAGTAAATAGAGCAGGATAAAACAGGGCAGCCGTTACGGATGAAAAAATCAAGACCGTAAATGAAAAGCCTTTGAAAAAGGGGTGTCCTCTCAGGGATATTGCCAGTAATAGAAGACTGATGACCAATATGAAGCCGATCTCATTCCCCATCCCCATAAAGAACATGAGTAAAGAGGTCAAAAAGCCAATACCAGCAGCTCCCAGTAAATATTTATGAAGTGCTTGCATCCTATTTAAGAATCATTTTGCGGTAGTTTCAGGAGCGGCGATCCCATTTAGGTCCCAGACAATTTGCCCATCTCTAAGGGTGAGTTCGCAGATCAGTTTCTGATCTCCTTTCATTTTATAGCCCTGTGTATCAATAAATCCAAAATCTCCTTTTACCAATCGAAAAACCGCAATATCAGCTCCAACTCCTTCACTCAAATGTCCCAGTTCTTCTTTTTGAATGATTTGAGCAGGATTCCAGGTACTTCTTTCGATTACCTCTTCCAGACTCATTCCCAGGTTGAGAAATTTAGACATCACATTTGACATGTCTTTCATACCGGTATTCATAGAACCTGTATGAAGGTCAGTACTGATGGAGTTAGGTTTGAAGCCTTGTTTTGAAGCAGGAATTGCCTGCGCCCAAAGGAAACTTCCACCCCCATGGCCTACATCAAATATGATCCCATTCTTTTGGGCCTCGACAACAAAGGGTTTTAACTTTCCATTTTCATCGACAATAGGTTCACGCCCTTTTACATGAGCAAAGGCATGTGTGAAAATATCTCCAGGTCGGAGTTTTTCCATAAATAAGGTTTCAATAGAATGAGGAGGATCGGTACCCCCAAAATCTACCATCACAGGAATGCCCGCTTGCCTTCCGGCCTCCACGGCTCTTTCTACTGGAGTCCACTCCGGTCCATAATAGTGGGCTACCTTCACCCCTACTATATGGTCTGGAAAAGCTTTGGCTTCCATAGCCGTCAATTTGGCACTCATATCGACGAGGTTTTGCTCTGTCGCTCCACCAGCCATACCCGAGCCAACGATATTGAGGAAACTCAATACCCGGGTTTTGGATTTATCTATCGTTTGTTTTTTAAAGGTTTTAAAGTTTCGCCAACCTGCTCCCCCTACATCTACCAGGGTGGTGACTCCTGCTCGGAAAGAAAATCCATCAGGAGGCAATGCCGTATAGCTGTCCGCCAAATAGGCATCATCTTTGGTCCCCCAAAAATTGTGGGAATGAATATCAAGGACGCCTGGAACAACATATAAATCTGAGGCATCAATCACTTTTTTGGCTGAGGAAACGGGAATATTCTCCGCAAGTTTAGCCACTTTCCCATCCAAAATTGCCAGGTCCATTTTCTGACTGATTTGGTTTTTTGGATCGATGATGTGGCCTCCTTTTAGTAAAAGGTCATAATCCTGGGCATTTAGGTAGGCCATACCTGCCAGGACCCAAAGGGTAGTTAGTAGTAGTTTTCTCATGTGGTAGCAATATCTTATTAGGTATAATTTACAGGATTACCCATTTAATAGCCATTTTATTTTTGCCTCCAAGACCATTCACGCCCCGCAAGCTCTGTTTCAAAGCTTTCTACACTTCCTCTATCCTGCAGGGTTACATAGGCGGTCTTCCCTTCCGGACCTCCGAAAGCTATATTTGAGGTTTTCTTTCCTTTCATCTGTACTTCCCGAAGCAATTCCCCCTGGGGATTTAGAATAGCAATCGTTCCCTTGCCATAACGCGTCACGTATAGATTGCCCTGTTCATCACAGCGCATACCGTCCATACCATGATCTTCAAATTTATGGAAGAGTCTTTTATTGCTTATCTCCCCCTCTACAGAAAGATCATAGGCCCAGACATTTAGCTGGATGCTTTCATTCACATATAGTGTTTTTTCATCAGGACTCACTTCAACTCCATTGGTGGTACCCATATTTTCTTCCAGCAAGCTTAGCGTCCCATCTGTATCTACTCGCCACAATTGACCCGTCGAATCCCCCCATTTGGGATCGCTGCAAAAAAGGATTCCTTTTTTCATGATGGCGAGATCATTGGGTTGATTCATCTCATCGTTATGGGCATGGATGCTGATGGCTTTCGTAGAGACATCTACTTCCAGAACATTATGTCCCGTATAATCAGCGACCCAAAGATTTCCCTCTGGATTTATTCTAATCCCGTTTCCCGTACTTCCCTCTGGCAAGCGAACAAACAATTCTGCCTCTCCTTTTGGAGAGACTTTTCCTATCGTCCCTTGTTCATTAAAATTTACTATATAAATATTGCCGGCTTTGTCCGTTGCAGGCCCTTCTATTCCTGAGGTAAACAAGCTATCTGCGGTAAGATCGCTAGCCTGAAAAAGCTCTTTCTCGATTTCTTTTGGACTCTCTGTAGTCGCTTTCTGACAAGAAAATAGTGGGAGAAGGCAGAAAAAGTAAAAGTAGTATCGCATAGTATATAAGCTTGAGGAACGGTAAGCTAAGAAGTGTGGAAATGCTTTGCAAACTGAACATTTGCTCTTCCTGGCTTAGCTTATTATTTAGTTCCGATACTCAATTCATATCTTTATTAGCAAGTTTTAGCTGGATTCCTTCTATAATTCACTTTGTCAAGAATTATAGAGGGCTTCTTTTCCATCAGGAAAAAAGAAATCTCTAAAAGTATGACAATCCACAATATTCAAAATTGTGGTATATTCAGAAAGCCTACGGAAAACCCTTAGTTTATGGGCCTAAAAACCGTAGACTAGGCCTAAGACTTTTAAGCTAATTTGCACTTACAGAATCAAAAAACCCAAAGCTCTAGATCATGATTTTATTTAAGCCCTACGGGCACCTCACAAAAATCGGAACAGATGATTTCCGACTCAGCCTAAGTGTACTTATACCTGATGAATACGAACTGGTTCAAGGAAACAGACAAGACATTTCCGCCGAAAACATCACCCGGCTTACGTTCAATTTAATATCTTTAGGAGGTAAAGTACATGCTGCTGCAAAAGATTATCTTATCTATGTAGATGATGTTCCTGCTGGACATGTGATTGAAATTGTTGTCCAAACGAATATTCCTTCACATGAATTACCGCCAGATTTCCAGGAATTGATTTCAGACCTGACTACAAGTCCTCTTTTACTTGGTAAAACTGTTTTATGTACACAGGGAGTAGAAGAAGGAGATGACGATCGGGATGGAACTGATAAAGACAAGGAAAGCAATCCACCAGATGATGAATAATTCATGAAAAAACATTTCTTCATATTAGGCTTTTTTCTGAGTTTCTTTTTGCAAAGTGCTTGGACACAAACTACAGCGCAAACAGAAAGAATAGATGCGCTCAATAGAAAGGCATTCGATATGGTGGAAGAAAAACCTGACTCTGCCGTACTTCTTGCAAAGGAAGTACTGGCAGAGTCAGACCTTATTTCATACCCGAAAGGTAAAGCCCTTGCCCTCACTCGTTTGGCCATAGTATCCAGAAATCAGGGAAGACTCGATTCAGCCATCCATTTTTTTGAAAAAAGCCTTGAAATTCGAAAAGCTTCAGGACTGTCAAAAAGTGGCATTGCCGGAATTTACACGCGTATTGGAAACACCTATAAAGACAAGAATTTGTATGCCCGTGCGATCATTCATTTAACTGATGCACTAAAAATCCGCAAAGAAATAGAGGTAAATCAATGGATTTATGAAGCTCATATCGATTTGGGAATTGCCTATAAAAACCTTGCCTTGAGGAAACAAAGTGTTTTCAATCTTGATTCGGCGAAACGTGATTTCCAAGAATCTATTTTCCACTATCAAGAATCCATGGACCGGAGCAAATTAGAAAATCCCAAGCGATATGCCGATGCGTCCATGATGATCTCCTCAGTCTATAGGGCCCTGGGAGAATACGATCAAGCAATTTCCGCCATTAATGAAGCTGAAAAAATTAATTTGGCCCAGCTTGAAAATTCTAGTGCCAGCGATTCGACAAAATATTTACGGGAGCTGGCAGATATTTATACCCGAAAAGGCTTGATATATTCAGAGTCAGGGAAAGTTCATGAAGCCACTGATTATCACCTAAAAGCTATTGAGTTAAATCAAATAGCTTTTGATTCATTAAACTCCTTTATCGCCTTTATCAATATGGGAGATAATGCAATTGACCGAGAAGACTTTCAGGCAGCATTGGCAAATTTCAAAAAAGCAGAAAAATTAAAATCCGCAGCCAATTCAGATAAACGCCAACTTCTCAACCTCTATGACAACCTGATCTTAGCTTATGAGGCATTGGGTAAAAATTCGGAAGCCAATTTCTACCTGAAAGAAAGGACCCAACTCAATACGGTAATTTATCTGGAAACCAATAAAGCCCAATTGGAAGATGATAATGAGATGTACAAATTGGAATCTACCGTTCAAGAGAAACTACTTGAAAACAAATACCAAAAAAGACTCTCCCTCGGAATCCTTATTGGAGGAGTCCTGATTAGTGCTCTGCTTTCAATGATTCTCTACAATTCCTATCAAAAACAAAAATATCAGGCGATCATCATTGAAAACCAGGAAGCCAATCACATGCAACACCTCCTTTCTCAATTGGAAGAGGCAGAACAACAAATCCTCGCAGATCAAAGTGCCAAACAACAGATGCTCCTGACTTCCATCGGTAAGGAACTGCATGACAGCATTGGTTCTATGTTGTCTGCAGCCAAACGAGAATTGGAAAACCTCAGAAATAACCTAGTAGAAATTCCCAATAAGGCAGAGAGTCAATTTGAGCATTCGTATGGGATGATCGACAAAGCCATACGCGACCTGCGAAAGATCTCTAAATCTCCAGATAAACTTTCCCTCGAAGAACAACTCATCCCTTCTTTGCGAGAACTCTGCAAAAACATCAATCGCATCGAAAACTCACCCAACATAGAACTCAATACCTATCGGCTTGAAGGTGTCAAACTTCCAGCAAAACATGAACTTCATATTTTCCGCATTATCCAGGAAGCTATCACCAATATCATCAAGCATGCGCAGGCGACGGACATCCAATTGCAATTGGACTGGGCTGATCGTATCCTCAGCATAACCGTCGAGGACAATGGTAAAGGTTTCGATCCCAAAAAGATACAGCACGGAGTTGGCCTCGACTCAATGCGCTCAAGGACAGAAGAACTCAATGGAACCTTTACCCTGGATACTGCACCGGGAAGAGGTAGCACCTTATTTATGGAAATTTCAATCCCAGGCTAATACAATAAAGAATCGATGACCAACACAGTACAAAACTTAGGGATCATGATTGTAGATGATCATAAGATCCTGGCAGAGTCTCTGAGTAGACTAATAAATGAACGCGAAAATATGGATGTCAAAGCGATCTCAACCAGCGGAAGAGATGCCTTGAAATACCTGAGAGAAAGCAGTCAGGATATAGACCTTGTTATCATGGACCTTCGCATGGAGGAGGCGGATACGGAAGAACCAGCCGGCCTTACTACGGCCCGGAGGATTCTGAAAGAAATATATATGAAAGGGGTGAACGAAATAAAAATTCTGATCATGACCCAATTGGTAGATGGATATCTGATCGACCTGGCTCATAAAATGGGGGTTCATGGGTATTTGGCTAAAGATGCGGATTCTCATATCCTTTTTGAAGCGATTGAAGGTATCTGTATTGGAAAACGCAGATATTTCCGGGGGGAAATAGCCGAAGCATGGGATCAGTTTTCCTATGAGCATACAGGTATTATTGAAATCCCCAAGCTTACTCCTACCGAAAAAGAGATACTTCAATTGATTTCAGAAGGACTAACTACCAAAGAAATTGCGGATAAAAGAGGTAAGGGTGAAGATGGTGTTGAAGCCCATCGTAGAAACATCATGCGCAAACTCAATGCTCGTAATGCACCTCATATGATTGCCTTAGCTTACCAGTACAACATGATATAGATACACCACACTTCAATGCTTCCCCGTCTGTACATCCAATACAGTCGGGGAATTTCCATTTTAAATGGCTCAGATTTTTCCTGGAAAAATTTGACTTATTTCACAATCCCCTACTATTTTAATTTACGGAAATTATGTTATATTAAAGCTGAATGGTTACTCTCTAGGTAAAATTGCCACAAAACGTACACGCATAGTTTAAAAACCTACGGAAAACCCTTAGAATCTTAAACGGAATACGTGTAGGGCATCTCCTGGGATTAATTCACAATTTGTACCTGAGTTAAGACAAAGACAAAGTTTATTCTTTGAGTCTACGCTCAGCGTTCTTTATTAAAAATCCCATTTGGGAAAAGCTTATTGTTAGGAGTTATATGCACGGATTTTTTATCCGTGCATATTATTTTCACTCTTATTTAAATGCCCGCTTAACACAAAAATCCATGGCCCGTAAACTCTTTGCTCTTTTAGTTGGGATTGATGAATATCCCTATGCCTCTGATCTGAAAGGATGTGTTAATGACATTAGCAATATGGAGGCTTATCTAAAAGGACGGGAAGATCTCAATTCCGAGATCCTTTGTCTGAGAAATGAAGAGGCAAGCAAAGACAATATTGTCAACGGTATCCAGACACATTTAGGAAAGGCAGGCCCAGAGGATATAAGTCTCTTTTATTTTGCCGGGCATGGAGTTGAGGAGGCTACAGAGATTAAAGCTTTTCAACAAGCAAGCAACACTAAAAATTTACAAACTTTCCTTTGCTATAATTCTGATCCGGAAAGGAGTCAGGAAGCTTCATATACTTGTTTGGCAGATAAAGAGGTGCGATACCTGATCCAGGAGCTTAATCAAAAAGGTTCAGACATTTACTTTATTACGGATTGTTGTCATTCCGGAGAAAGCACAAGATTTTCAGGAGTTGATCGTGTCAGGAAGTTCGGAAGTGATGCCATAAAAGCAAGAGATTGGAAAGGTTTTATTTTTCACGACAAGCTAAATATTGAGGACCTTCAGAGCAAAGCTTTACCAGAGGTAATTCCTCTCCCCAGAATTGTTCATATGTCAGCATGCAGGAATGTTGAAGTTGCCTGGGAAGCCAAAGACAAAGAAGGAGAAAGCGGTGGCCTATTTAGTATATCTCTTCTAAGAATTCTAAAAGAATCCGGCCCAAACATTAGTATCAAGTCTCTGCAATCACAGATCAGAAATTACTTGCGGTCATGGGAAAATAAAAAGCAAACCCCTCAGTTTTTCATTAATAGTGAAGATTCTGGCAAAAAACACAGAGGCTTTTTAGGGGCAGAGATAGAGCCAGAACCTTATCAAAGTCAAATTACCTATAATCCAAGTGAAGGCTGGGTGATTGGTATGGGATCTATTCACGGGATCGACACTTTAGCAAGAGCTGTGCCCTGCAATATTTACGTCGGAGAAGAAAAGAAAGAAAAACTTAGCACCCATTTGAGCAAAGTTTTCCCCGCACATTCTGTGATTAAGGTAAAAAATGAATGGGAACTTAATCAAGACCAATCCTATCCATGTGAGGTGAAAATTGAGATCAATCCCCTACCGGTCTTTCTTGACACCCATAAAGAGCAAGCTGAAAAGATAATAATGGAGGTCAAGGAAGAAATGAAAGATATCCTTGGTTCGGATTATATAGAATTTGTTAGCGAAGAATCGGCGGCAAAATACAGCGTCAGATTTTCGGAGAAAGAATACAAAATCTGTTTACCCTTCGACCAAAAAGATCTTGTACTTCCCACCACTATTAGACAATCCGTATCAGCCAATTATTTGCTCTTCTTATTAAGTAGAATAGCAAACTGGGAATTTGTAAAACAAATCAACAATCCAAAGACAAATTTACAGCAAGGTCTTGATCCTAAATGGCAAGGTAAACCTATAGAATTGCTTATTACCAGCTATGACTCTTTAGGAAATAGCCAGAAGTTAGAAGAGGAGGGAGAAGAGTATATATTTAATTTAAATCAGGGAGAAGGCTATGACCGATTTCTTGATGTGCAAATGACACTCTATAATAGAAGCTCTAAAGACTTATACGTAAGTCTTACCTATTTGACCAGATCATTCGGGATCTCAAATATGCTTGGTGCACAAAGTATATTAATCCCATCTGGAGGAAACTACCATGTTGGAGAAGGGGCCATAATTGGCATGTCATTGCAGAAGTTTGTTTATCTGGATAAATGGGCCGGTAGCCAGGAGCATATCCTCCTGGTGGCATCCCTGGATCCTTTTGACTTGAATGATGTAGAGCAGAACGCACTTCCTACTCCGTATGAGTCCGGGCACAGAAAGTTTAAATTTAAAAAAGCTCCAGATGCCCAACCCAATGCTTCCTGGATTGCCTACACAACAAACATTTTCATCGTCAATCCAGACCACAAAAAAGAAATAACCTAAGAATTATGTTTAGCGATGGATGTCCGCGAGCCTGGCTCGTGGGCGTCCGTAACATTTTCCTCTAGCCTTCTTTTTACCTACCTTTCCTTTATGAAAAAGAACTGGCTACTATTCACCTTAGTCTTCCTTTTTGCCTGTACTCAGAAAGAAGATGCGCAAAAGGATTTCAGGCCCAATATCCTCTTTATCATGTCCGATGACCATACTTCTCAGGCATGGGGAGTTTATGGAGGAATTCTGGATGAATATGTAAAAAATGATCATATCAAAAGATTGGTCAAAGAGGGTGCATTACTCAATCGGGTCTATTGTACCAATTCCATTTGTGTACCCAGTAGAGGAAGTATACTAAGCGGACAATACAGTCATCAAAATGGAATTTATACCCTCTCTGATGCCCTCGATCCAGCACAGGATAATATTGCCAAAAACCTCAAATCCTCAGGTTATGAAACAGCTATCATAGGAAAATGGCATTTGAAAAAGAAACCCTCAGGTTTTGATCACTTTAGTGTCTTACCCGGCCAGGGAAGGTACCACAATCCTATTTTAAAAGAAGAAACAGATTGGGAAGAAGGAGGCAAAGTCTATGAGGGTTTCTCTTCGGATGTAATCGGAGACCTTTCTATTGAATGGTTGAAAAATAGAAAATCCGAAAAGCCGTTCATGTTGATGACCCATTTCAAAGCTACCCACGAACCCTTTGACTATCCGGAACGATACAAAGACTTATATAATGACGTAGAATTTCCTGAACCTCCCTCTCTCTATGATTTTAGTCCTACAACTAATGGAAGATCTTTTATCGGACAAAAACTCTGGATTTTAGGCGAAAGATGGGAAAATGATTCGAGGAAAGCTGCGGATAAACAACGATATCCGGGTATGCCCTTCAGCCTGGAAGGCCTGGATTCATTGGCCGCAAGAAAAAAGATTTATCAAAAGTTTGTGGGGGATTTCCTCAAATCGGGAGCGGCTATTGATGATAATATAGGTAAACTGCTGGATTATTTAGCAGAAAGTGGTTTGGCAGAAAATACCGTTGTGATCTATACGGCTGATCAGGGATATTTTATGGGGGAACATGGCTTTTTTGACAAACGAATGATTTACGAAGAAGCTCTGCAAATGCCCTTCGTCATCCGTTATCCTAAAGAAATCCCTGCCGGAACTACTGTCGATGATATCATTCTGAATATAGATTTTCCAGCTCTTTTTGCGGATTATGCAGGTATCCCAAAAGCTGAAAGTATAAAAGGAAGAAGCTTTAGAAAAAATCTCCAGGGAAAACAAGTGGATGACTGGAGAAAGGATATGTACTATCGCTATTGGCTGCATCGGGAAGAACGCCCTGCACATTTCGGTCTACGCACAGAAAATTATAAACTGGCCTTTTTCTATGGACAAGCACTTGATATGACAGGCGCTATCCAAAAACCCACTCCCCCAGCCTGGGAATTTTATGACCTCATAGCTGATCCTGGAGAAAACCGAAACGCTTTCGACGACCCCGCTTATCAGGAGAAAATAGCCGAATTGAAGCAGAGACTTTTAACGCTAAGAGAAGAATGGGGAGATACAGATGAGAAGTATCCTGAGCTACAAGCACTGATTGATAAGCATTGGTGAGTGTTCTGGTGTTGACTTTCATTTCCAGAACACCATAACACGAGAAAACTTCTCCCCCTCTGACAACTTGCAGACAAAATCAGCGTTATTTTGGGTAGAAAGCAGCCAAAAAAGCTTCCTTTTTCCCGGAAGCCTCATTTTTTTGTAATTTTACTGCCCTAAACAGATCTAATCGAAAAACTCCAAGCTCTATCATATGAAGCGCAGCATTCAGGTTACAATTTGGGCACTTCTTCTCGGAAGCCTGAGCCTTGGATTCATCTTTACCACTCCTCAGTTCTCCTTTCCCAATCTGACGAAAGGGCCTGTTTTTGAAAAAATCCCTGCCAGCGAGAGCGGCATCACATTCAATAATCGGGTTATAGCTGATGTAGCTACGAAGGAAAATCTATTTGATTTCGATTTCTTTTACAATGGTGCAGGATTAGGAATTGCAGACCTCAACAATGATGGCCTGCAGGATATCTTCTTTGCCGCCAACCAAAAGGATAATGCCCTTTACCTCAATAGAGGCAAACTCAAATTTGAAGACATCAGTACCTCTGCCGGCATCAATGACAATAAATCCTGGTCAAATGGGGTCAGTTTTGCCGATGTGAATCAGGACGGCTTTCTGGACATTTATGTGTGTCAGGGAGGACCAAAAGGGGATGTTAATAATGGAATAGAAAGAAGGAACCTCCTCTACATCAACCAGGGAGACATGACTTTTGTCGAGCAAGCCCTGGAGTATGGTCTGGCAGATGAAGGAATCAGCACCCAAAGTGTTTTCTTTGATTTTGATAAAGATGGAGACCTTGACTGCTTTGTAGGAAATGAGAACTGGCTATTTGGAACCGATCCGGTTTCATTCAAACGCCTGCTCGAACAAAGACCTGAACTTCTCCGCAAAAGTTCTTCTCACCTCTACAGAAATGATGGGGGGAAATTCACGGATATCACAAAAGAAGCGGGACTCTTACGCGGGAGTTATGCCCTGGGAGTCATAGCTTCTGATCTCAATCAGGATGGTTGGATAGATCTGTATATCAGCAATGACTACTATGTGCCGGATTTTGTCTTTATCAACCAGCAAGATGGCACCTTCAAAGATGAGAATAAAGACCGCTTGAATCATAGCTCATTCTATGGGATGGGTGTTGACATTGCCGACCTCAACAATGATGGGCATCAGGAAATTTTTGTACTGGATATGGCTTCCAGTGATCATTTTCGTTCCAAGACCCTGATGCGTTCGATGAGCGTAGATAATTTTCGTTTACTGGTCGATGAACTTGACCTCCCCTATCAGTATATGTTCAACAGCCTACAGTTGAACCTCGGCAATGGCAAATACCAAAACATCAATCATTTTGCAGGTACCGCCAAAACAGACTGGAGCTGGGCAGGTTTGATGGCTGACTATGACAATGATGGCTATAAGGATATTTATGTAACCAATGGCTATAGACGGTATGCCCTGGACAATGATTTTCAGAGCAAAGTTTATCAAGCTAAGGTAAACTACAATGGAGATGTTCCACTATCGATCAAGAAGGAACTCTACCAGCAAATGCCTACAGAGAAACTTAGCAATTTCCTGTATCGAAATGACCACAAACTTCATTTCGAAGATGTAGCCAAAGACTGGGGAGTTTCAGATCCCGCTTATTCAAATGGAGCGGCCTATGCCGATTTGGATAATGATGGAGATTTGGAATTGGTGGTGAATAATATTGACGGGCAGGCTTTCCTCTATAAAAATATCAGTCGCGAGAAAAAACACGGCAATTTTCTTTCTGTTGAAACCCATGCCGAAGCTAAAAACTCTGAGCCATTTGCCAGGGTCTATGCAAAAGTAAAAGGACAAACTCTGGTAGTCGAAACCAATCGAGTAAGAGGCTATCTCTCTGCAGTGCCTCCCATCGCTCATTTTGGGCTGGGAAATGCCAGGCTTATCGATACCCTGCGAATCGAATGGCCCTCTGGTAAATTTGAGGAAAGATATCGGGTAAAGGCTAATAGTAAAATTACATTTTCAGAAGCTGAAGCGCGGCAGCCAGAAGGTCGGGCTGATTATGCCGCATCTGGCCGGATGGAAAAAACCAAGCTTTCAGAAATAGGGCTGAATTTCAAGCACAGGGAAAATGCCTATGATGACTTTGCGAAAGAGATTCTTCTTCCCTATGGTCAATCTACCCTGGGACCCTATATGTCCAAAGCCGATGTAAATGGAGATAAACTGGATGATTTATATATCGGAGGTGCTATGGGACAAAGTGCTGCTCTTTATTTACAGGGAGCTGAAGGCTTTGAAATGAGTGATCAGGGGAGTTTTGCCCAGGATGCTCATTTTGAAGATATGGAATCCCTTTTCGAGGATTTTGACGGAGATGGAGATCTGGATCTGTTTGTTGTAAGTGGGGGAAATGCTGAAGAAGCTTCCAGTGAGGCCTATGCGGACAGATTGTACCTCAATGATGGGAAGGGAAATTTCAAGAGGAGTTTGGGACATGATTTTGACGAGGAAAAGTATAGTGGAAAAGCACTCGCCGCCATCGATTTTGACAAAGATGGTGATATGGATATAGTTGTTGGCAATCGCATAAATCCCCAAAGGTACCCACAGGCAGCCCCTTCAAAGCTGTATAAAAATGAAGGAGGAAAATTTGTAGATGCGAGTCTGGAAATTGCGCCAATGCTCAGTGATTTGGGCATTATCAATCAGGTGCTTGCTACGGACTTTGATGGAGATGGATGGGAAGATCTTATTTTGGCAGGGGAATGGACAGCTATCCACTTGCTGAAAAACAACAAAGGTTCTTTTGTTAATATATCCGAAAACACCGAACTAGCCGCCCAAAAAGGTTGGTGGTTTAGCATAACTGAAACGGATGTAAATAAAGACGGCAAGCCTGATTACCTCATAGGAAATGTAGGCCTAAACTCAAAGTTCAAAACCAGCCATGAAAAGCCATTCAAAGTCTTTGCCAATGATTTCGATTCCAATGGTACCCTGGATATCGTTTTGAGTTATAAAAATGAAGCTGAGGGAGATTATCTACCAGTTCGTGGACGAGAGTGTTCCAGTCAGCAAATGCCCTTCGTAGCGGAGAAATTCCCTACCTACAATGCTTTCGCCAAAGCTACTCTGGATGACATCTATGGAGATGAACTTAAAGATGCCTTCGAATATGAGGTCACGACCTTTGCATCCATTATCTTGGTCAATCAGGGAGGGGGAAAGTTCAAGATTCAGCAATTGCCCAAAGAAGCCCAATTGTTCCCCATTTTCTCCAGCGAAAAACTGGACTATAATAAGGATGGATATGAGGACTTGATGCTGACAGGAAACATATACAATACAGAAGTAGAAACGCCTCGCCTTGATGCAGGAAGCGGACTCATTTTGCTCTCTGACCAATCTGGCAATTATACCTCCGTTAGCCCTGAAAAAAGTGGCCTGCATATCGATGGGAATGCAAAGGATCTGATTAAAGTACAAATGCTTAATGGAGAGACTCATTTCATCGTAAGTAGAAATAATAGTTCTCTTCAGGGCTTTAAGTTGAAATAGAAAAGAAGTTCTTATTAACACATATTTTTCCCTGCTTATCCTAAGGATGAGCAGGGATTTTTAGTTTATATACTCCTTGGCATCCGGCAGATCCTTGTAAATGAAGGGGCTATCCCTTTCTCATGAGGTCTCTGACACCTTGCAAATTCTCAAAAATTTTCATACATTATAATGTCTACGAAGCCGAAGCATTCTCCCGTTTACAAGGATCTTTACTCTTTCATACTAAAAACTACAATTCTGCTATGCTACTATTCAAATTCCTGCGCACAGGATTTCTGATGCTGGCTATATGCTATTTTTTTTCAGCATGTAAGCCTCCTAGCCCACCTAAGGGGAGTCCTGGTCATATCAAAGCTGTTACAAATGCAATTGATGATGCAAGACTCAACAGTGGAGATTCCAAAAACTGGTTAAACTATGGCCTTAACAATGAGGAAAATCGTTTCAGTTCACTCAAAGCCATCAATACAGAAAATGTAAAAGACCTTGGATTGGTCTGGTCCTATGAATTGGGCTCCATCCGAGGAGTTGAATCTACGCCTGTTGTAGTAGATGGAATTATGTACGTAACAGGCCCCTGGAGCATCGTACATGCTGTCAATGTACGTACAGGAAAGCAGATTTGGACCTTCGATCCAAAAGTCCCTAAACACACGGCACAAAAGGCCTGTTGTGATGTAGTAAACCGGGGAGTAGCGGTATATAAAGGCAAAGTATTTGTTGCTGCTCTGGATGGTAGATTGATTGCCCTGGATGCTGCAAGTGGAGACATGAAATGGGAAGTCGTAACACTCGATCAGACTAAAAATTATACCATCACAGGTGCACCCCGTATTATCAAAGGTCGGGTTGTCATAGGAAATGGAGGAGCAGAGTATGGAGTAAGAGGGTATATCACGGCTTATGAGGCCGAAACCGGAGAAGAGGCATGGAGGTTCTATTCTGTACCTGGAAATCCCGAAGAGCCCTTTGAAAATGAGGCCATGAAGATGGCCGCAGATACCTGGGATCCGGCAGGTAAATACTGGGAAGTTGGAGGCGGAGGTACTATGTGGGATGCGATGGCTTATGATCCAGACCTAAACCTCATGTATGTAGGGGTAGGCAATGGTTCTCCCTGGAATAGAAGGCTTCGTAGTCCCGGAGGAGGAGATAATCTCTTTCTTTCGTCTATCGTAGCCCTCAATGCAGACAATGGAGAATATGTCTGGCACTATCAGACCACACCCGGCGATCATTGGGACTATACTGCAACTCAGCACTTGATTCTTGCAGATTTGAATATAGATGGAACGGATCGCAAGGTCATTATGCAAGCTCCTAAAAATGGATTCTACTTTGTTATCGACCGTACAGATGGAGCATTTATTTCTGCCAAAAATTTTGTCGCGGTAAACTGGGCTGAAGGATATGATGAGGATGGCAGACCTATAGAGATTACAGAGGCGGAATACAAAGATGGGGCTTATGAAGCGATCCCTGGTCCCTATGGAGCACATAACTGGCACCCAATGGCCTTTAATCCCCAGACAGGACTTACCTATATTCCGGCTCAGGGTGTACCTATTGTCATTGAAACCAATGATGACTGGGTAGCCAATGGAACTGCTGGCGGAGGGCCTCACAACCTCCTTGGGTGGAATTTGGGTGTTTTGGCTTCGGCTGTCCCCCCAAAAGGCCCGGCTTTCGGACATCTGGTAGCCTGGGATCCTGTAAAGCAAGAAGCCAAATGGAAAGTCGATCATATATCCCCCTGGAATGGAGGAGTATTGACTACAGCCGGGAATCTGGTATTTCAGGGAACGGCTGATGGCCGCTTTGTTGCTTACAATGCCGAGACTGGTGATAAACTATGGGAAACACCTACCGGAACGGGTGTTATTGCAGCCCCTTCTACTTATGAAGTGGATGGAGAACAATACCTAAGTATTGCAGTGGGCTGGGGAGGAGTATATGGCCTTGCAGCGGCTCATTCCGAGACCCAGACTTCGGGCAAAGTCTACACCTTCAAAATTGGTGGTACTGGACAAATGCCTGAATTTGCAGCTGTCCCACAAAAACCCCTGGTATCCGGGGTTGAATATGATCCCAATGATATTGCTATGGGCGCCAAACTTTACATAAATGGTTGTGTATTCTGCCATGGCGTTCCAGCTGTCGCTACAGGAGGATCTATTCCGAATCTGGGGTATTCTGATAAAGCCGTTATAGATAATCTGGCTGAATTTGTACTCACAAATGCCCTTGCAGAAAAGGGAATGCCTAATTTCACTGGAAAGTTAACAGAAGAAGACATACCGAAGATCAAGGCCTTTATTCAAGGGACTGCTGATCAGGTAAGAGCTGCCATGGAAGCTGCCACAGCCGAAGCAGGCACAAATTAGATTAATAAGATGGAGATGAAGGGGACCGAAGCTTTGCATTTGGTCCCTTTTTTTATGGAATGAAGCAAAGGGAATCGATGCGAGCCAGAGAGGATGAAAGACATTCCCAACTTTCCCCTCCATTGGAGGATAAATATAGATTGCCGGTACTACTTCCAAAAGCCAGCCTTTGGCCCTTTATATCGAACGAATGTCTAAAAATAATGTCGAAGCAATTTTCCTGAGGAAGTCCTTCACTCAAGCTTTGCCAACTTTCGCCTCCATCCTCTGTACGATATACCCTGAGAGCCAAATCCGGTGCGATACGCATCTCATCGCTCAAAGCAGGGATAACAAAAGCCCTATCAGGATTCTCATGATCTATTGCCAAAGCAAATCCATAATGCGGGATGCCTTTGGGATCACTTAGCAACTTCCAATTATCTCCTCCATCTGTCGTGCGAAAAATGCCACAGTGATTTTGTTGCCAGATCACCTCGGGCTGGGATCGGCAAATGTGCATCATGTGAGGATCATGGCCAACCTCGACATCAGGATTCGGTAGATATGCAGCGATAAGTCCCCGGTTTTTAGGTTCCCAACTTTTACCTCCATCCTTACTTTCAAATACTCCTGCACAACTGACCGCGATATAGATATGATCGGGATTGTCTGGATGTATCTCTATGGAATGCAAAAAAGGATGGTCCCTTCCTGCTCCAAACCACTGATTGTGATCTGATCGGCTAGGATGGTTCCACAAACTTTCGACCAAGCTAAAAGGAGTCAAAAGATCCGGCTTATAAAATAGCCCTCCCGGCTCTGTTCCTACAAAGATCCCTTTTCCGCCCGCTTTCCCATCAGCCTGAATGGACCATATTTTTTTAAGTTTTGCTGCTTTTCCTGAAGCTAATAAGCTTCCTGCCGGATAGCTAGGGGGAGCTACTGGAGGCCAGGTTTTTCCCTCATCTTCCGAATAGTGAAGTTTCTGTCCCCAATGACGATGCGCCAAACTGGCCCAGCAGGTATTATTCCTTTCGTCCACATAAATCGTACTTACCGGCATGCCCAGGAAATGGTGATCCTTAACAGACCATTTCCCATTCATTTCTTCAAATACCACTAAGCCTTTGGTAGTCCCAACAAGTAATTTCATGAAGTCCTTTTCTTATTCCTGCTCATCCTCCCGAAAGGGCCTGAAAGATGAAGAGCTCATCTTTTTCCCCTACTGCATCCTGGAGCTTTTCTCTGTCCTGAATCAACTCCCCGTCCACAAAGATATTGACGTGTTTTCTCAACTCTCCTTGTTCGTCAACAATATAATCGCAAATACCGGGATGTATTTTCTCCAGATTTTGCAGAACTTCCGAAACATTTGCCCCTTCTATCTGTTCTGCTTCCAGATCGGGAAAGAAGCGTTTGAGGGCAGAAGTGAAATTTATTTTTGGCATAAGATCGTCTCAAATAGAGGAAAAGACGCTTAAGTTAATTCCTCTTCCAAAATTTCCGAAAATTAGAAATCATCTACAAATTAGCATAATGAAAGAGCTTTTACCTACCCTATCATCATGGGTTTCCACTAATAAACGATTTGCAGTCGCAACTGTTATCAAAACCTGGGGTTCTTCTCCCCGTCCTGTCGGCTCCACGATGCTAATTTCTGAAGAGATGGAAATGGCAGGTTCTGTGAGTGGGGGCTGTGTAGAAGGGGCGGTTGTCCGTGAGGCTATGGCTTTGATGGAGTCTGGCGAAAGCAAGCGCATAGCTTATGGAGTTACGGATGAAGATGCATGGGCAGTAGGTTTAAGCTGTGGGGGCAGCATTCAGGTCTTTGTGGAACCTTTCCTAGCATTTGATGAGAGAAAAGAAGAAAAAGAGATATGGTCAGAGTTGGGGAAAAGGCTCAATAATGATCAATCGGCCATCCTGATCAGCAAGATTGCTGATGGAATCCCTCATCACAGTCTCGTCCTACCTGATGGCAGCCTACTGGGACATCAGGCTTCCGAACATCTGCTCAATGAGGCAAAAAGTGCTTTTCAGGAACGCAAACACAAATTGCTAGAAGAAGGAGAAGAGACCTATTTCGCCCAGGTATATCCCAGAAGGAGCCAAATGCTCATCATAGGAGCAGCTCATATTACGGTTGATCTGGTAGGTATGGCACAAAATTTTGATTTCGAAACCATTGTGATTGATCCCCGAGGAGCTTTTTCCAATAAGACTCAATTTCCTATTGCTCCGGACAAGATATATGAAAAATATCCGGCGGAAGTTCTGCCCGATTATGAGCTCGATCCTTATACGTTTGCGGTTGTCCTATCTCACGATCCAAAAATAGACGATAATGCCTTACACATTCTCCTGAGATCCGATGCCGCTTATATTGGTGCCTTAGGAAGTAGAAAGACGCATGCAAAGAGAACTGCACGTCTGTCAGAGGCTGGTTTTTCAGCGGAGGAAATTGCTCGTATCCACGCACCTATAGGAATGGACATCAAAGCCAAGACCCCCAAAGAAATTGCCCTGAGTATCATGGGTGAGATCATCAGGGCAAAAAACGAATTTTTATAGAATGTATTTTTTAGCTCATTCCTAAATCTTCTGCGGGTATAGCGAGAAATTGAGCTTTGGGTGAAAGCAGTCCGGCTTTCATCAATGCGCAAATCTTGAAGGAAGTTTTCTGGTACATCTCTGCAATCTCTTCCTGTTTCTCGCAATCGACCAGTCGGTAATGAAGGCCTTCCACATGTTCTTCTACAAATGATTGGCAAGCGTCAAAATCGATGATATTGCCTGTCAAGCCCTGAAGGTCCAGAGGCAATGCTATATGAAAGAAAGATCCGAGGCCATTGATTTCGCCTTCAAATTTATCACAGATCCATCCAACCTTATTCAGGTTGATATGAAGGCTGGCCAAATTATCGACTTGAATGACGCCTCTTTTTACCCTTGATCCCTGTTCCAAAGCCTTCAGAGATGAATACCTCATCAGGTGGGCGCCCAGATTCTTTCCTTTCCATTCTTCGGCTATGGCCAGGCGAATGGTATAGGAAGTCTTTTCTTCCGTATCATAGGCAATTTCGAAGATCGTCCCCTGTACCTTTCCGCTTTCATCTGTTAAAAGGATTCCATGACCGAAATTCCGGAAGCGAAAAAGATCAAAGGCACAGATTTCATTTGCCATACGCTCATTATACCTTCTCAGGAGAAATTCGCGTATGTAGGGCGTATCGGCATCCTCCATATGTTTCAACTTCAATCCCAAAGCTTCTACTCGGGTTTGAATTTGAGCCATCCAGTCTTCTGCAAACTGAATCGGATCTTTCCAGATCAAGGGAAGACTTTCAGCAGTTGTTTGACAGATGGCAGAAGGTTTCTTGTATAGATGAGGTTTTACCTCTGTTTCTCGACCATAAGCAGTTGACAGGTTCCTTATGATCGAATTTTTCTGAAGACTGAGAAAGGGTTCCGTACTAGGGTTCTTAAACCTATTTAAAGAACTCATGGGCAGATTACAATTGGTGCATTTGGTAGGATAAAGGTATCGCAAGTCCGGAAATATAACAGCTTGATTAATTACGAATCCTTTCTTTGAAGCGATAAAAAAAAGTATGTAGGATAATCCCGCGAAAATTCTGGATTAATTTGAAGGATTCGAAGGGAATCTGACATGCTATATTTTCAACCCGCCTATACCTATAGTTTCTCTATTCGGGCTATTCTCAGCACTTCGTACAGAATCTTTGTCCTTTCATACATACAAATCAAGCAGGTCTTTCGCATTTTGTCTGATTTTTTAAATAATCCAATACAAAAAATAACACGAAAGAAATTGGACAATGGGAGGGATTCGCAATTGGACAAGAAAGACTTTAAGCCCGCACTAAGTCTCTATGAGCTCTTCCAGAAGGATAATTTTGCCATAAAAAATAATTTCACTCGAAAATCTTTCATATAAAAAAACATACAGCTCAAAATCAGCCGTTCACGCAAAGAAAGCCCGATTTAGCTAGAATTCCCATTCTGTCAATTAATGCTCGAAACAAGTAATTCTTATATTCTGAATTCATGTATGCTAAAATTTTCAGCTTTACTTCACAATCTTCCCAGGAATATTTACCCCAAATTTTCTAACCGAATAGGGGCCGTATCTGTCCGTTCAGCGAAGCTTCGTTGGCGAGCTAATAGCCGATTTATATCTTCGAACAAATTACCGCAGAATGGAGATAGGAATTGTGAGTTTTTTCAATATCGAGCGCGGTTTCGGTAGGATCAAGACACCAGAAAAACCAGAAGGGGTATTCGTACACTTTACAGATGTTCAGGGAGAGGCAAGAATCCTTGTTGAAAACGAACTGGTTCAATTCAAGATCAAAGAAACGCGTAAAGGCCCGAAAGCGGAGCTGGTTAGTCGCATTACAGAGCGGCTGACGGGCAAGATTATGGAGTTTCATAATGGCTATGGATATGTTGAAGAAAGCAAGAGTGGAAAGCGGTTTTTCCTCCACCATACAGATGTAAAAGGGCAAGGATTTAAAAAGATAGAAGTTGACTTTGAGGTAGAGTTCAGTCCTTTTGAAACAGAGCGGGGATTGCAGGCCAAAGAGGTGATCATCAGTGACACCCGATATCCCCTTGAGAAATTTGCCAACCTTCAGAATTTTGAACGCCATCTCCTGAAATTGGCGCAAATGGCTCAAAAAGAAGATTGGGACTATGGCAAGAAAAATGGTCGCCTGACGGTCCTCTCCAATTATCTTTTACAGACTTTCAGACGCCTTCAGCAAGAAGACAAGATTTCCTATACCCGAGATCAGGAGAATAATACCTACGCAGCCTTTAATACAGGACTGGTTACAGATAAACAGGAGGAGCTTTTTGCTTACTTCAGCGAGAACCACCGCAGGGCTCAACCCAATAGTTATATACGCCAACCGGAATGGCAGTTCAAAGAATTTGGACGCGAAAGTCATCGATTGATGAGCTATTTCAAACGGAGTCCCAAATTGGCTAACTATTATGCCTCACCCGAAGACCTGATCTACGATACCAGTAGAAGGTTGATTCCGGATTATGAGCATATAGTTGAAGATCGCTCTGAGCGTTTTCCCAAGCACTTTTCAAAACTCAGTAAGGAAGAGCTGATTTCCCGTTTGAGGAATGCGATCCACCTGGCAGAGCGTATGGTTCACAGAAACTATAAAACGGCTGTACCTCAATACTATGAAGGAAAGATACAGTTGTTACTGCCTTTATCTTTAGAGATACCAAGCAAAGTGGATTTGGCTCTGGTGGTTGCAAAAGAACATGAAATCTATCGAGCCAATACGGTCTTACCTTTGGACTGGGCGTATCAGAATGCACGCCTGATCGCACCACCTGATCGGGGCTGGCTCAAAAGTCATTGATCAATGCAAACAGAAAAAGCGATAAACCCCAAAGGACTTATCGCTATTTTATTTTCTGGGCCAATGGCCTCTGAGTTTCTTAGCTTTGTGCTGCTTTCACTTTAGCTTCAAGAGAAGCAATCACAGGCATGTTTTTCTGCTCAAGTGTTTCTTTTACACCTTTAGCAGTTGGAGCTACTTTGAGGTTGTGGCGACGAGCTTGTGCTCTTGCACGCAATCTCAGTTTCTTTCTTGTGAATTTCTTTGCCATGATTTCTAGCTTTTTCTGAAAACGGATACAAAAGTAGGGAATCTAAGATGGCTTTGCAACCCCTGATTCACATTTCTCCTATTTATTTTCCTTCATTTCCTTTAGGATACGACTTTGGTCTCTTAAAAAGCCGGCTTCCTTTAAACTCAGGATTCTCCAGGCTCGAAATGAGAGAAAGCCCAGGAGCCCAAATACCAGCAAAATCATCCCCCCTGACTTGAGTTGCTCGCCCAAACTATCAAATGGAGTATAAGGGCTGGCGATCACATAGAGTGATCCAAAAAAGGCAATCATAAAACTATTGAATGACCAGGCTCTACAAATGCGAATTCGCATTTTCCCATACTCCATCAAATCTCTCAAATGATCCGAAGCCATATATACCTTGGTCCTGGCTCGATAGTATTCTTCTTTCGGCAAAAATTGAGGGTTCTTATAGTTTTCCTTGAAGTAGAAATCAAAGAAATTATCTACGAAACGATCAAAGATCACTCCCAGTACATATACAAAAGGAGATAAGACAATGATAATTCCGGCTTCTTTCAAATACTCCCAGGGAATCCAGTCATAGCCATAGAAACTGACAACAATAATGGCCAGCCAGATTGTAGCTCCCGCTCCTGCGATCATTAACTCAATAAAATAGGAAGTACTTCGCATTGTATAAGTGTTTTTGTGTGGTCGAATATCGCTTTTCAGCTTTCAATCTTCATTAACTGCATCTTTATACTCTCCTGAAGAGTTTTGTATACCGCCAATTTTTCCGGACTGGGATCAGGTACCAAAATTCTGAACAACATCAGTCCTTTTTCTCTGGGAGATATTATCTGTTCCTTATCAGCTTTGGTATTAAGTTTTTGCCTACTTAGGGTAATATCCAGTTTTGAAGTCCCAAACTCCAGATCATTCTTCACAAAATAGTTAACGGTGCTGGGTTCAAAAAATGATATGGACCAATAAGTAGAATCCGGCATATTTCCTGAAATACGAATGGGTCCTTCTGAGAGATCATAAAAGCCAATCACATAAAGAAAATCCGGATTAGGCTTTACTACCTGTCGAGAATATTCATCCGGCAATTGTCCATACCTAAGCACATTTTCTGTTCCCTCCAGTTTCTTTTTGGCTCCCTGGTAGAGTATATAAGAATAGTAGCTGAGCGTCAATTGAGAACCGAGGTAAAAACACAACAGGAAAAGCCCCAGGTATAATAGATTCTTTTTCATCGGATTTTTTTGATTTGGGGTAAAGAAATCTCTCCTGCCCGTTCATAAATATCTGGAGAAGGATTGTATAGCCGAAGCAAAAGGCTCATCTCCACTGCATCCCCCGAAGGAATCCAGTTTTTGCCATAGGCTTCCTGGGACAAATAGAATTGATAGCTATTCTTCAGGCTATCTTCAAAGACCATATTTACCTCATTGAGGGTGAAGCGTTTTTCTTCATTGGGAATGAGAAAATCATCTTCTCCATAAAGGGTAAAGCTCCAGTATCGAGCATCAAATGATTCACCTGTCAATTCATAAATATGATCCGATGATAAAGGATCGCCATTTTCATCTTCGGTTAGGGCATAGTAAAGGACTTCTGATTCAAGAAGGGCAAAAAGACCGACTCTTGCGATCAGGGCTCTTTGGTATTGATTTTCTGCCAGATCCATTTTGGGAGCGAAGCGCCAGGGTCCATTTTTCTGAAAAACCTCATCAATTCCACTGCCGGATTGAATGCGAAAAAAGCTAAACAGAAAACCCGCGACAAGTCCCAATAAGGCAATGCCCAGGACTTTGAGTAGTAGTTTCATAAGGCTCAAAATACAGAAATAGAGGCATGAAGAAAACTGCCTAGGCTGAAAAAATCATGGGCATTTTCAGCGACTCAGCCAATCGCAATCAATCCTATACCTACTGTTATAGCACTCGGTCACCCAGGTATTTGATTTACTCTGCAGACTTTTCTGAGCTTAAGAGTGGCAAAATACAGATTGAAGGATAGACGCTTTGAAGGGAAAGATCGATTCCTAAAACAAAAGAGACAGATACTTATCTGTCTCTTTTTTCGTACCCCCGCCAAGAATCGAACTTGGATCTAGAGTTTAGGAAACTCCTATTCTATCCATTGAACTACAGGGGCATACTAAAACACCTTTAGGTGGGCAAAAATAGCTAATTCGATCCCTTAGTGGCAAGTATTTTGGCAGGAAAATCCACAGGCCCATAGCACTTTAGTCCATAAAGTGCTCTCTCCTATCCTATCATCAGTCTCTTTAACAAATTGTTAGAAAAGCTTTATCCTCTTGTGATAACTGCCAATCAGCACCTCCGTTTTAATAAGGGAAAGCAATCAAAAACCTTAAACCAAAAGCCGAGATCACTCGATATTAGAAATTAAATGCCCTTATTTCCAATGGAGAGCTTTGCAGTTCGCAGAGCCCTCCTTTTCTTTTCAAATTTATCAGCTTTGCCAACTTAGCTGCTTTGGGGAATTGAGTAAAACAAGAATTATATTGCTCTAAATTCCCAAATCTATGAAAAAGAGCTACTCCCTACTTCTCTGTTTTCTCCTCCTGGTTTCCAGTCAGATCTTTAGTCAGGAAAAGAAGGAAGAAAAACCTTTGCCTATTGGCCCTGCCAAAAAATTTGAAAGTAAACACAAGATCAACATACAGGGGCAATCGATTGAATATAAAGTCTTAGCAAATGAGACCTATTTATACAATGCGAAAGAAGAAGCCCTGGCTTCCTTTTGGTCTGTAAGCTATCTCAAAACTGACGTTAATGATTACAGTCAAAGGCCTGTCATGTTCATTTTTAATGGGGGTCCAGGCTCAGCTTCGGTTTGGTTACATATGGGATTCTTTGGCCCCAAAGTGGTTCAGACAGACAGCGATGCAAAAATGGATGATGGCGCAGCTCCCTTCAAGGTTGTTGACAATGCACATTCTTTACTGGACCTGACAGATATGGTCTTTGTCGATCCGATTGGGACGGGATATAGCAGGGTGATAGGTAAAGGAAAGGAAAAGGATTATTGGGGATTAAAGGAAGATGCTACTTCGGTAGCCGAGTTTATGCGAAAATGGATCACCAAGCATAAGCGCTGGCAATCTCCCAAATACATTGCAGGAGAGAGTTTTGGCACCACGCGTGCAGCAGCTGTTTCAGAAGTTTTGGAAGGAGGCGGACAAAACATGGCACTCAATGGCCTGATTCTCATTTCACAGGCCCTGGACTATGCCGGCTCAACCTCCACACATGATAACATAACTTCTTATGTAACTTACCTTCCCAGCATGGCCGCTACTGCCTGGTACCATAAAAAAGCAGGTCAGGGAAAAAGTCTGGAAGAATTTGTAGAGGAAAGTCGTCAGTTCACTTACAATCATTATACACCCGCTTTATACAAGGGAGCATTACTTTCGGAGCAGGAGAAAGATGAAATTGCGGATAAGCTCGCCTACTTCACAGGTTTAGATAAATCCTATATCATACGTTCGAAACTACGCATCCTCATGGGTAGATTTCAAAAAGAGCTCCTGCGAGAGGACGGTATGGCGATAGGACGTCTCGATGGTCGTTATTTTGGAGATGAGGATGATGATGTAGCCGAAAGGCCCACCTTGGGGGATGCTTCCTCCTATCAAATCTCTTCAGCTTACACAGCCGCCCTCAATCACTATTTCGCAAAGGACCTCAAAGTCGAAATGGACCGGCCTTATTTAACAAGCAATGGCAAATTGGGCAGTAAATGGCGATGGAGAACTGTTCCGGATGGAGCCTATTGGGAACCTTCTTATGTAAAAACCAGCCGTAGCCTTTCAAAAGCGATGCGCAGAAATCCGGCGATGAAGGTCTTGGTGGCTTGTGGATATTATGATTTGATCACCCCTTTTTTTGATGCAGAATATACTTTCTCAAGAAATGGCATCCCCACAGATCAGGTCAAACTCACCTATTATGAAGGGGGGCACATGATGTATAACCATCAACCAGACTTTGAACAATTAGCAAAAGATATACGGGAGTTTTTGAAAAAGTAGCCAGGGGCCATATAATACAAATTTTCCTTTTGCATCAAGTTGATTGAGGCTTAGAAAAGTTCAGGTGCAAGTGTCAAATACAAACTCATAAAAGATTGATGCTTACAATAATTTTCAGCAAATACAGCATTAGGAAAATATCAGCTAAAAAACGCTACTATTTAAACTTCTCCTCGACCTATAGGTCTTTACTAAAAAACGCACAGCCTTATGCACGATTTTCATGATCATGATGATCAGCACTTCGATCATCAAAGAGAAATAGAAGAACATTTCAATCATCACCGTGAGATGGATAGGCTTCATCATGAAGAGATTGAATTTGAGCGAATGAGGAATGATTTATATAAAAACAAGCATTCATCCGGCTCTTTTTCTTCTCCCTTCTCCATTTTAGCAGCTATCTCCTTCGCTGGCCTTGTCCTATTTGCTTCTCAAGGAGCTACAGGAGGGGAACTTGCCATCCCTTTCATCTTGATGATTATATTTATTCTGGCACCTATGTTTAATTTAAATGATTGAGAAATTAAATCGGATTTTTCGACCCTGAACCCTATAAAAGATCATTAGTTCAAGTATAAATACATGAAAACAATCAGTGTTCCCTGTAACAATTGTGGAGCTTCTATACATCTGGCAACTCAAACCAACTTCCTGAATTGTAATTATTGCGGCTCTTCGCTCAAGGTGATTCGAAGCAGCGGAAGCACCTTTACGGAGGTTTTGGAAGGGATAGATGAAAAAACTAGCCAGATTGCTCAGGACACCCGGATTATTCGAATTCAAAATGACCTGGAAATCCTGGAAAGAGAATGGGAGAAGCAAGAAGCAGAACTAATGATCAAGGACGGTGAAAATCGCCTGGAAGTACCTTCTACCCTAACAGGACAGATCACAGGATTTTTGGGTTTGGTCGTCTTATTGGGTTTTGGAATCTGGGCATACAAGGCTGAGATGGCAATGCTCTTTGTCTTCGGCTTGTTTTTCTCTCTGATCCTTTTTGCACTTGCTAGCAATCATACTTCCAAGGCAGAAAAATATGAAGATGCAAAATCGAACTATGAGGGAGCAAAAAAGGAATTGACCGAAGCACTTGAAAAGGCGAGAGCATCTATAGAATAAGTAAAGGCTCTCATGCGCGAAATTTGGACCTTTTCTCTAAAAATGAGTCTTTAAGAAAAGTTTCAACACATGAAAACCATTATCGTTTCCTGCAACAATTGTGGTGCTTCAGTTAAACTTGAAGGCCATAAGCAATTTCTAACTTGCGCATATTGTGCGTCCTCTATAAAAGTTGCTCCTCCCAAGCCTTTGGATCAGGAAAGTCTTATCCACAAACTTCAAAATGAGCTATATAAATTGGAGAAAGAGTGGGAGATCACAAAAGAACCCTTGGTCATTCTTAAAAACAATGCTAAGGTCAAGGAACCTAGTTCGAGAAGTGCTGAGCTCTACAGTATCTTAGGTCTGATAAGCCTGTGTGCATCAATTGGGTGGGCAAGCCACTTGTCAGAAATGATCGTCTTTATTGGAGGTTTTATCATCACGTTGGCCTTTTTGGCCCATGCTGCTGAACATAACTCAAAAGCTGCTGACTATATAGAAGCAAAAACAGCCTATGAGGAGACTCGAAATAGATTGACCCTTGAATTGGAAGAGGCTAAAATAGTCTAGGCTTTTAAAGCTTTCTTTGCCTCTTCCCAATATTTGTCCATTTCCTCTAAACTCAATTCTGGCAACTTCAGATCACTCGCTTTCACTTTCTTTTCCATGAATTGAAAGCGATCTTTAAATTTCTGATTGGTACCGGCCAGGGCATCTTCGGCATTGATTCCTGCATGACGACAATAATTCACAAGGGAAAAGAGGATATCTCCCATCTCGTCTGCACGCTCTGCAGGACTTTCGGCCCTGGCAAACTCCTCCAATTCCTCCCGCACTTTGTCCATCACCTGATCGATATCCGGCCAGTCAAATCCCATTTGTGCAGCTTTCTCTTGCATACGATGGGCTTTGATTAAAGATGGCATGCTATCCGGAACACCATCCAGAACCGATTGAAAACGTTCTTTTCCAGATTCGGCTCGTTCCTGTGCTTTTATCGCTTCCCAGTTTTTCTTGATCTGCTCCTCCGATGCCCCTACCATATCGCCATAGACATGCGGATGGCGTCGGATCAGTTTTTCAATCTGACTTTCCAGAACTTCATGAATATTGAACTTCCCTTTATCCTGAGCCAAACTCGCATAGAACAACAAATGGAGCATCAAATCCCCCAATTCTACTTTGATCTCCTCATAATCTCCCTGAATGATTGCATCAGCTAATTCATAGGTCTCCTCTATAGTTAAATGTCGTAGACTTTCCTTGGTCTGTTTACGGTCCCAGGGACATTTCTCCCGCAATTCAAAAACGATTTCATTTAGTCTTTGAAATGACTTTTGTTCTTCAGTCATTGTGGTAATTTTGATAAATTGTAGATGTTTTGATGGGGATATTTTTTTACCCTACATATTCTCCTCCGCGAAGCTAGAAAGGCTTAGGTAAAAAATAAAATCAATACACTAACATATACAGGGAAAACATAGTTATTCTTTTAACCTTCAACTAACACAATGAAAGTAAAACATATAGTCATACTCATTTTAGCCCTCTCCTTTTCATTTATTGCTTGTGAAGAAAATCCACCCGAAGAAGACGGTATTTTCTCCCTTTCATTTTCCAGAAATGGAGATACAGGAGAAGCTGTAGATGGCTTTCCGGTTTTCGAAAATAATGAAGGAAGGAAGTTTTATTTTGAAAATTTCAGCTTCTACGTTTCAGAAATAACCCTTTTTAAGGAAAATGGAGAAAGTATGAAACTCATCCGGGAATCAGATAGCTCTGAGTTTATTCTTTATGACTGGGTAGATGTGAGAACCGATAATGAAGGTGATAGGCTCTTTCAAAATTTCAATGTACCTGCTGGAACATATACGGGGATTTCATTTGGAATTGGTGTTCCTGAAGTTGCTAACCACTCTGACCCCACTAATTATCCTGCCGAGCATCCTTTAAGTGAGTTTAGAGGAAAACACTGGACCTGGAATGCCGGATACAGATTTATCATGGCTGATGGATTTATTGACGATTCTGATACCAAGGATGGCCCTATGGATCTGGGATTTTTGTATCACTGCGGAATGGACACGCTTTATAGTAGTCTGGAGTTTAAAGGAGCAACAGATGGATTTGAGGTAAAGAATGGTGCAACATATACCTATGGTTTCGATCTTGATCCCACCAAAATGTTTTACAATGCCAATGAGTCTGTCGACATGATCAATGACAATATCACCCATACCGGTGATTTTTTCTCCGTGGCCAAAGCGATTACCGAGAATTTCATTAACAATGCCCTCAGTAAAAAAGAATAAACTACTTGAGAAAAGGCCAACTACATATCCTCTTTAAACTGGGGGCCATATTATTGGCCTTTTCCCTTATTGCCTGCGAACCCGATCCTCCGCCTCCACCACCTCCGGAGGATGAGGTAGACACCACTCCTGTCATTCTTGAGGTGCCGGATCATTTTCGGAGCCCTGAAATTCCTTCGACTAACCCGCTTACGCAGGCAAAAATTGATTTGGGGAAAGCCCTCTTTTTCGATCCCTTGCTCTCAAGAGATCAAAGCGTTTCCTGTGCGACTTGTCATCCACCAGAGCTTAGTTTCGCCGATCCCAAGATTCTGAGTACCGGCATTGATGGGAATCAAACGCTTAGGCATTCTATGGCCTTAGTCAATCTCTACTATGCCAATAGCTTTTTCTGGGATGGTCGGAGCCCAAGCCTCGAAGATCAGGCTACGCGGCCTATATTTGATGCCCTGGAAATGGATAATACAGAGGAAGAAGTCCTGAGGAGATTAAATGCCAGCGATAAGTACCAAAAGCTCTTTAAGAGAGCCTTTGGCGATACAGCAACGATTATTCATATAGGAAGAGCCCTGGCTTCTTTTGAAAGAACCCTTATCAGCTCTGAGAGCAAATATGATCAGTTTTTGGCAACTCAGGATACCTCGATCTTTAGCGCTCAGGAACGGAGAGGTTTTGAGTTGTTTTTTGCTGAAAGATCAAATGCTCGTCATGCTGAATGCTTCCATTGTCATGGAGGCTTTAATCTGGACGACAGGGCAAATGGTTCCTTCAGAAATAATGCCCTGGATGAGTTTTACGAAGACCGTGGCCTGGGAGAAATCACCCGGAACCCCAGAGATGTAGGCAAATTTAAAGTTCCTACTTTGCGGAACATAGAACATACAGCTCCCTATATGCATGACGGCAGATTCCAAACACTGGAAGAAGTAGTTGACCACTACGCAAGTGGTGGACAGCCGCATGTAAATCGCGATCCCCTCATGCTCAATATTTTGATTGATGAAGAAGGAAAAAAGGATTTGATAGCCTTCCTCAAAACCTTCAGCGATCCCAATTTCCTCAGCAATCCCGATTTCCGTCCGGAGTAAAATAAACCCTAACCAACTATGTCACCCCGAGCCCCGTTGAGGGGCCTAAACCTTACCCTCTGCCTTTCCACCATTTAAGTCAGAAACAAACATCAGTTTCCTCCACTTCGTTCGGAATGACAATTTAATTAACTCAAACATTCCTGTCATTACGAGCCTGTACAATGGGCAAAGCAATCCCCTTAACTACAAAAAAGCCTATTTGAAGTGAAGGAGATTGCTTCACTTCCTTCGCAAGGACAGGCGGTTTATGTAAATAATTGCTTTGCGCTGACATTCAACTCCCCTACCCAAAAATAACCCTTAGAAATTCTGGCTTTCTTGGTATTTTGTCAGGTGCAAAGGAAACCTGAGCATATTGACACTGCGAATAGCTTATATCTACTGTTTCTTGATCTGTTTCTGCATGACAGATCAGCTCTTTTCTCAATCCCAGATTCTGGAGAGCGAGCCATCTTTGCGCCTGAATTTTAGTAGAGTAAATAATTTCACTTTTTCCACCCGCCTGGAGTCTTTCCACCGCTACAAAAAGGGCAAATACAGACTGGAATGGCGACTGTATTTGGACAATCTTCTCAATAGCAGACTAGATGATCCCGTAGTCCAACTGTACATCCGAAATCACATCTGGCAATACTATCAACTAAAACCCAAATGGGAGTTGACTTCCTGGATAGAAAGTGATCAATTTTTCAATAGCAATAGCTTCAGATATAGTGCATATGGTGGAGTCCAGTTTAAACCCTATCCCTTTCTGGAAATCAAACCTTTGATCGGCTATAGTTGGGATCAGCGTTCGGGTATTTTGGATAAAGGCCTCAGTCCGGCAATTTTCATCGAATCAGAAAAACGATTTGAAGATGGGAGCTTCCTCCAGATCAGGGGCATGGCAAGAGCCAAGTACATCCGTCCCCGACACCAGAGAAATATCATGCTCTCCAGTTTTTACTCACGCAACTTCAACGAATTTTCGGCCCTTTCTTTTGGATTGAGGGTAGGAGGAAATGAACTGGATGATTACAAATTACAATCCATCGAAAAGATCAAATCTGATACTGTTAGTGGGCAATTAGGGCTGAGCTATAAGTTATTGGATGGGGTTTACTGGGAATCTAATAATACCTTGACGCTTACCCGCCGGGAGTTTGATTATGAAAAATTCACAGCTCCTGAAGCAGAATTTAATGACCTTCGATTCAATCAAGTCAATATCTTTTCCCAGCAAAAAATCTCCCTGGCTGCTCAAAAATTGAGCGGCTTCTTCAAATACGAATACCTCTACCTCACCCGTAGCTATGAATTGGAGAATTCTCAACAATTGGTGGATAGAGAATTTGATCGACTGGTATTGCGGGAACGCCAGAAAGATTATTTTCGCCGCCTCACCAATATAGAACTCTACCTCAAATATCCGGTAAATACCAAACACACCCTTTCCCTCACTGGCTCTAATCGGTACCTTCAATATGATACCCCGGCAGAGGAGAACTTCGATGACCACGACGAACTCAATTATGCCCTTACCGCTGAATGGCGAGGAACCTGGTCTCGGAAATTCTCAACCCGCTACAAGATTCTGGGACTGGTCAGGAAATATGCCTTCCTATTTGCCGAAAGAAGCCAGGACAATTATACCCAAAGAACCCTCCGGATGGAGTTTGATTATCGCTGGCAAATGACCGACAAACTCAGCCTGAGTGGAGAGCAATATGTTTATGTCACCTATAATGTAAAAGACTTCAATGACAGGAATTTGACTGATAGATCTACACGAAATCTGGAGTCCCGACTCGACTTTCGATATCGCCCAAACAATAAATGGGAAAGTCAGACTAAACTGTATCGCAAAGAGATTCATGTTTCCTACCTGAATTGGGAGGCATTTACTGAAACTACCCTGGATACAACTACCACCTATCTCTTAGATCACAATAATCGCTTGCTTGTACCTACCAAATGGGAAAATTCTCGACTCTTCCTTAACGTAGGCTATAAACACTTCTCGCAATTCCGGTTTCAGAATACCTCGATGACTAATTTCAGCAATATCCTTACTCCCATAAACCTTCACATACGCTACCACCAAACAGGCCCCCAAACGGGAATCAGATTTATTCATCGAAAACCCGCCAGCCTTGACCTCAATGTCTGGTGGCAGTTCCAGGTACAGAATTTCAAGTTTTTCGAACTGGAACAATTTTCTACGCTGGGCAGGAATTTTAGAGAAGAAGACCTCAGAAAGACCAGTCTTTTTTTTCGACCCTTTATGCAATTGGAGATGAATATTACGTTGTAGAGAGGGGGAAAGAAAAAATTCCCATATATTGGTCTCAGATTAGATACACACAATGAAAGGCAGTTTAAAGAACCTACTCCTGCTTAACCTGTTTATACTTTCTCATTCACTTTTCGCTCAACATTCAGAAAACGAGGCAGCCAGAAAATTTAAAAACCTCAAAGCTCAGCCTGTTCAAGATACGGTCCTGTTTGACCGGGCTTATTCTTTACAAAAGAATGAAGCTGTGGTTAAGGATTATGTAGAAAGCGGACTTTTTCAAGATTACCTGCAAGCCGGATATGAAGTGGATACCCTATCGATCCTCAATACCTATCGATTTTATCAAGCCCCTTTCGATACCAATTTCATCCCAAACCTTCAGGCTGTTGCAGACTTACAGTATCAGTTTCAGCTAAATCGAATGGATAAGCAGCAGAAGGTTCCTTCTTCCCAGTATCCCTTTTTATTGATTTGTGAGCCTGACTTCCCCGAAGATTATGAGCTTTTTCTGGACAATGAATTGATCCTGCTCAATGATGAAATGCTCCTTTGTATGAGGTTTGAATCTTTGCGGGATTCTGTCAATGAAATATTTGAGAGACGGATTCCCCAGATTTTTATAGAGAATAAAATATTTACACAGGAACTCTTCGATCGACTTCAAGAATTGCATCAGGCATTTCAAGGGGATAGAGATAGCCTGCAGATTCCTGATGAAAACATTATGAATAGTTTCCAGGAATTGAAAGACGAAATTGCGATCAATCAGGAATTAAAGTCTCATGTATCTGAAAGGTATTATAGGGAATTACGGAGATGTCGAAATGACTATCCTAATGATTTCAGCGCTTTCCTGGCAGAAGATAGTATTGTTATAGATCAGGAGACTGCCAATTGTTTTCTTCGACGGATTCCCTCTCAAGAAAGAAGAAAAGTAGGAGCAGCCTGGAAGAAAGCAACCTCAGATGATAAAGACCGAGGACTCGGAGATGACAGTATTGAGGAAGAAGTAGCGGAAACAAATGCCCCTGCTACTTCAATGCCCCCTCCCCCTCCAGTCATTCCTCCGGCTAAAGGCTTTGGGCCTCTAAGTCAGGGAACGGGAATCTTCCCAAGCACCCAATTGATAGATGCGACTGCTCAATTTTTAGTAGAAAGAACTCGGGAGGAGCTGATCTTAAGTTTCTTTGATCAATTTCAACGCAGAATCGACAGTGTACCCGAACTGCGCTATCTATTCACCAATACCTATTCCTTGCTACAAAACCGTGAATTTTTCCATATTCCGACTTTGGGGAAATCCTGGAAAACAGCTTTTGTAAGAGACATTCGAGACTTGCCACTGAGCATGGAACGTATGATCAATGAGAGTCCAAAATTCCTGTTTCTAAAACAGCGGAGTGATTACCGGGTCTTTCTTATGGCCCTGCATTTTACGGATTGGTTTGAAAAGAGTGAAAGGCCTAGCAATTACATTCTTTCCCAATTCCTGAAAATGGAAGAATTGAACAAAGGCGCCTATATGGATTCGGCACTGGCAGTAGTAAAGAATAATCTTCATGATTTTCGCACCTCAATAAACAATTCAAGAAGCTGGTATAATCCAGATTTTGGCTACGAACTAAATAATCGGGGAGAAGAACTCTTTATTGCTCTCCAGTACCAGAAATCGCCTGCTTATTATGAGGCTTTTTATGTAGGGAATGGAAAAAGCTATGCACATCAGATGAAAGAAATGCCAAATAGCATTTTCCAGATGGAACAGGAGATCATTGCCGAGATCAGGCAAATGGATGAGTCCCTAAGCGATCTTGACATTCCTCAAAATCCTAAAGGGGATAGCCTGAATCGGGAAGCCCAACTCCTCACTTTCTCAGACTACCTTTATCAAAAAGAAAGCAGCCTCAGATTGGCAGCAGATGGGATCAACAATATCCAGCGAATTGCTTATAAGCTGAAATATCCAGACAATCCGGAAGCTATATTGATGGATAAATCATACCAAGGAAAAAGTCAGTTGGTTTATGCTGCCAGTCAGCTCCTTCCTGCCGTTGAATCCAGAAGTCCCAGCAAGATATTTGTTCATAGTTTACAAGCCTTGCAACCACTTTTTCAACTCGCAGCCAATCGGGAAAATAAGCAAATCAAATCCTGGAATCATCGCTTGCGAACCCAAAAGCTGGATACCACGGAAATAACCAGCCTGACAAAGCAAATTCAGCAAAGCCTCAAGCGCCAATCTCAATTAGAGAATAGCAGCAAGTATTTGGCTTTCTATGGCGGATTTATGCTGGACGTTTTTTATGCTAAATCTGCTCCGGAGATCAAAGGCCTACTGTACAAATATGCCTTACCCGCCGGCTCTTACAGAATCAAGCGGAAGAGTAAAATCAGCCTGGAACTGGGAGCCTATCCCAATCTGTATGTAGGTCGGGAACTGGTGATTCAGGATAATGGAGAGCAGGGCGATGGTTGGGTTGCAGGAGTATCAGCTCCTGTCGGGATCAGTGTAAGTTGGCCCATCAGGAAAAGCATAGATCCCTTTGATCCGGCTGCCAGCGATCGCAATTTTAAGAACTCAAAACTGACCGGCTCGACTTATAGTGGACATTCATTTTCTTTATTTTTTTCGGTAATCGACATAGCTGCTCCTTTTAGTTATCGTTGGACCAATGGAAATGATGTCGGATTTCCCGATGAAATCAGTTGGCAACAAATTCTCTCGCCTGGTCTTTATGCTGTATGGGGTATGAAAAATAAACCGATTTCCCTTTCTTTGGGTGGACAATATGTACCCAAGCTTCGCTCTATCACAAGTACAGGAACAGACATCAGAGAAATTGATGCTTTTCGGATAGGGCTGAATCTGGCAGTAGATATTCCCATTTTCAGTTTATTCAGAAGATAACGCTCATTTAAGATGAAAATACAGGAAGGTCAGGTATACGAAGAAGAATTTTCCTTCAGTCAGGAAGAAGTAAATCAATTTGCCAAAGTAAGTGGGGATGATAATCCCATCCACCTTGATGAGGACTATGCAGCCGCAACTTCTTTTAACAAGCCCATAATGCATGGATTTTTGGCAGGCAGTGTATTCAGTCGATTGATTGGAACCAAATTTCCCGGAGAAGGAACGGTTTACCTCAAACAAAGTATGGCTTTCCGGAGGCCTATGTATGTAGAGGTTTCCTACAAAGCTATTCTCACCGTTACCATGGCCAACGCTAATCGGCATATTGCACAGATTGAAACCAGGATCGTCGGTGTAGAAGATGGAAAAGCCTATCTGACAGGAGAGGCTCAGGTGATGAATGCTGAGAAGATATAGACCTAAGGCCTTAGCCAGAGTTTTTTCGTTTCGAAGACTTTCCCTTGTTCAGGCTCTTCATATTCAATCCTCATTAGATAGAGACCTTCGGTCCATTGAGGGTTGAGTCTTTTTACCATAGTAAATCGATTGGCTTCCTGGATCTCATCTAGCAATACTAAAACTTCTTTCCCCAGAAGGTCAAGAAGGCTTATTCGAATATGCATAGGGGAGCCTAAAGAATAGCTCAACACCAGTTCTTTTTCTACCGGATTGGGCAGTTTATGGAGTTGAAAAAGCTCACCATTTCCGCTGTTTATGTGAGCTTCTATTTCCTGAAGTTTGTTTTCGCCTTCCCGAATCAGCAAAAATTGATCTGCCGGGATGTTATAGAAATGTTGATCGGGGCTCAATCTCCCAGGCCAGCGTACAATCAAGGAGTCGAGAGAGTTCCTTTCCCCTAACCCAATATGAGCTACCGTAGAATGCATGGAATTATGTCCCTGTCCTCCACTATTGATTTCATGTATCCAGCTCTTTTCTCCTGAATAAATGAGCAATTGAGCTCCGAGGGCATCCCGATTATTCAGCACTCCTTCCAATTTTACTTTTAGCCAATGATTGTCGGATGTTTGCTCATTTTTAAATAAGACTGCTTTTCCCTGCAAACCCAGATATATATGCGGCACACAGCTCAGAAGGACATCAATATCTCCATCATTGTCATAATCCCCATAGGACAAACCTCTCGACAAACCGTACTGAATGAAATCGCTTTCTATGCTAAAATCTTTGAACTTGCCATTCCCCTCATTTAGATAGACTTTGTCTGGCATGGAGTCCAGAGAAGGGAAAAATTCAGTGGAGCCAATCCTGCCATTAGCCACAAGCAAATCCAGGTCTGTATCCAGATCGAGATCCACAAATCCTGCTCCCCAGCCAATAGATAAATAAGGGGCTATATCATAGATATAGGTATCTGTTACTTCTGCTGTCTCACTCACCTCTTCAAAACGCTCATTGCCTCGATTTTGCAGGAGGGAATTCCTGCCAATATTGGTGATATAATAATCCAAATCCATGTCCTGATCATAATCCCCTACCGCAAGTCCCATCCCATACATGGGTATATCAAAAGCGGAAGACTGACTGATGTTTTCAAATGAAGGTTCTGGATAAAGATTGCGGTAGAGCGCATTAGGGATCAGCCATTCTCCGAAATCATTGGCGATCAAAAGATCTAAATCCCCGTCCTGGTCAAAATCGCTAAATACAGATGCCAATCCACTTCCTGCATCATCCACGCCATAAGATTGAGCGACTTCCCGAAAACTCAGGTCTTGCTGATTCAGAAACAGTCGATTTCTTCCCCCGCTATGCTCAAAACCGGATAATTTCCCGGAAGAATCATAGAGATAGCCCAAACTATCCACCCAATTGACTACATAGATATCCAGATAGCCATCCAGATTTACATCTCCCAAAGAAATAGAAAAGCCCTGCTTATTCTCTTGTGATCCATCAGCCAATATTCTGATCCCAGAACTTTGGGTGATATCGCGAAAAGTCTCATTGCCCAGGTTTTGAAAGATCAAACAGCCTTCATTTCGCGTGCTTATGATTAAGTCTCGAAAGCCATCATTATCCAGATCACCTGCAACTACTCCAATGGTATTCGCACTTCGATTTTTGCCGATGCCTGATCCTGCATTGGCATCTCTAAATGTTCCATCCCCCTTGTTTATGAATAATCTGTCGGGGGCAAATCCTCCTGTCAAAAACAGGTCCTCAAAATTGTCTCCATTTGCATCAAAGAAAACAGCTCCCGATCCCATATATCCCAGCCCCTGGTAGAGATGATCGATTCCAGCCGCTAAACTTTGCTCCTGAAATTTTAATTGCTGTGGGAAAATATCAGCCGGCTTGAATAGGAGAAATACCAGACTCCAAATACAGATTTTGCTGGAAAATTTGAGAAAATAGCTCATCTGCCAAATTATCTTTTCTTACGAAAACGTTTACGTTTACTTCGTAATCGTTTACGTTTTTCTGAGGATTTGAACTGCTCATCAAAATTAGCATAATTCGGCTCACAACAATATTTCGGAAGAAATTATTACGACACAAAAATATAATTTCCGATAAATTAAAATATTCTAACAATAACCTTAACCTATAAAACCAGCTTTATGAATGTGAAGAACTTTTACATTATTAGTCTTTTTTTTCTTGTCCTATTGCCACAACTGCATGCACAGGATAGTGTCAATGTAATTCTGGCAGTAGACATGTCTGCTGTAACTATAAATGCTCCTGGTGTCCACGTTGCTGGAAATTTCCAGGATAATTTTGCAGGAACTACATGTTCGGAATGGGATGCCGGATGTACAGCCTTAACGGAATCAACGGATACCGTGAATCAATCAGGTATTTGGTCAATCAGGCTTCGCCTTCCCAAAGACATGTATCAGTACAAATTTATCAATGACAACAGTTTTGATAATGGCAATGATGAAGGTTCAGGCCTTAGTGCTGATTGTGGGGTAGACGACGGCTTCGGAAATTTCAACCGTTCTCTGGATCTCACGAACGCTCCATCGGACATAGACACGGTCATTGCATTTGTTTTTAATAGCTGCGATATGTCAGAAGCTATGATTACAAGTATTGATGAAAATTTCCGTAATGCACTACAGTTAAAAGTCTTTCCAAATCCATCTTCTGCTTCCTTCCAAATCAGTTTTGAAAACCCTCGACTGGAAAATCTCAATTTGAGCTTAATTCATATCAATGGCCAAAAAGTATTGAATCAAAATTTCACTACAGCCAATGAATTGAAAATTGAAAGAGGAAATCTAAGTGCTGGAATCTATTTCCTGAGTTTGGAAAACGAAAATGGATTGCGCGTGACACAGAAAGTCGTATTGCGCTAGCAGATTGATATCGCAAAACTGTTCAATAGGATATAAATCACCTATAAAACACAGCAAAATATGTACATCCCCCTATAGCCTTCTGGTATAGGGGGATGTTTGATATTGCTAAATACGATGATTCCATCAGCTTCATGTATCGGGCTTTCTATATCTGACTTTCCTCATTCTTATTCCCTTTATTTATCTCCTAAACCTTTCCCCTTTTCAGATACATCCTTGCTCCCGTCAACATCAAAATACCCGAGAGGATACTTACTCCCACTTTATATATCAGGTCAAAGTTTCGGAAATCAAAGAGGATCAATTTTGCGAACCCAAGTGCTAACATGGCAAATGCCAGTCTTTGCAGCCAACTTCTCTCTTTTTTGCTTGCATAAAAAAGAAGCAGGATCGCATGGATGAAGAGACTTATGGTCAATCCCATTCCGAAAGCATTGCTCGCAGCCAGGGTCCAAATGCTCAAATAGCTAAACACAATCATGAGTTGCATGAAGAAAAAATGGATGCGCAATTCGCTTGCATATTTCTTCCAGGCTCCCAGTAGCTCATGTTTCTTGTGCCAGGTTCCCAGATCAATTACCAGCAGAAATACTGTTAAGAGCAAGGATAGTGCGTGAAAAGAATCCCACATCTCATAACTGAGGATATTGATCAAATTTATCAGACAGAAAAGCAAGCCTATGGCATATGAAATGTAGAGGAGTCTGCCTTTATTTCTGAGTGGAGCAAATAGCTTCCTTTTATCATAAAGGAATAGGAAATAGATACTTAAAATGGCGGGCACCAGCGGAACTAAATCCCATTCAATCCTTAATATGGCCAGCAACATGACTAAAGAAAGGAACCAAAAAGAATACTGGTGGATAAGTTTGAAAGGACTTAGTTTAAAAGATTTGAGCTCATGCGCTTTTTCTCCAAAGAAGATCAGACTCAAAATTCCTACTCCCATAGCAACCCCACTTTCCTGCAATGGCAAAAACATCATGATGCTAGCAAGGAGAACGAGTACATGGGTTTCAATCTTGAGCTCCCATCTATTTCTAAATTTGGCCAGGCCGTAGGAAATGGCTACAGAAAGCCAGACAGCATGTGGGAGAAAATCGGGAAACCTTCGTGCTACCCCCGGCAAAAAGGCCACGGGTAGGATCATGAAGAATAACTTCCGGAGGCTATCGGTAAGGGGGAAAAACATGGAATCCGGATCCCACTTTTCGTAGAAATATTTCAATCCCCAGAGCAAAGCTCCCAGTTCCAGGATTGAGGCTTTTCCGGCCAGGGTTTGTTCATGAAAATGCATGCTTCCAACTACATTGACCGAAGCGAAATATCCGAGTAGGAATGACAGACTCAATCCCCAACCTACTATTTCCGTAATCTGCAGCTGCTGCTTGATGCCCCAATAGATCATGAAAAGCATAGGAAGAAGGGCTAAATTGTAGGTATAAATTCCCAGGTAACTGGAAAGGACAAAGATCAAACTCCCCATCGACCAGATTGTCAGGAATTCACGCAAGCCATAGCCTATCGATTTTTCCCAATTGGAAATATTCTCATCCGCCCATTTGTATAATACGAATACTCCTCCGAATGCCAGGCCTAGAACCATCAGGTGCATGAATGCAATTCCCCAGCTTCCTGCTTCCCATTCCAACAATAAATTCTCCATTCCGACTAAGGAGCGTATAGCTACAATGCCCAAGAGTAACCAGGCTTCCATCCGTACCCTCGGCAGCGCAAATCGGAATCCAAAACTCATCAACAGTAAGGCCTCAACCCCTAATCCTATAGCCAGTAAATTTTTATCGAGCAAAAGAACGATGGACAAAGTCAGGAAGGCTCCCAAAACGAGGCTACACACCCATTTAAAGGAATCACTGATTTTTTGAAAAGAGATCGCAACTATGGCTCCCCAGAGAACTGCATTGGCCAAAAATATCCAGCCTATCAAAGTCGCTTTTTCAAACTGAGCAGCAAGCCCAAGAGAATTGATAATGAGGATACTCAGAGAGGAAGAAAGGTAGAGGATATTTCCACTGTGAAAATTCTTTACCCAGCCTTCCTTTTTCCATATCGTACTCAGGATAAAAAGGTAGGAGAAAGCATGCAAAAAGAACAATTGGCTAAATAGAGACAACTGATCCGGGCCCAGGAACATCATCCATTCAATGACGCCTACCACCATAATCAAACTGATCAGTTTTAAGGGTTGCCAATCAATCTTTCGCCCCAAATATATTTGAGCAACTGTCAGAACAAAGAGAAAGCCCAAATAAAGCTCTCCAAGAACCTGAGCATCCAGCACCAATGGGATAAGGGAAGCTCCGAGATAACTGACAACACTCAAAACCCGGGCTTCGAATCGAAAAGAGGAATAGATCCCCAAAGCAGCAGTAGCTGCCACCAGGATAAGACTCAAATACGGATTTTGAAATACCGGGAAGAATTCGTTTTGGGGTAAGAAGTAGAAGATCAGGTAAAAAGTTGCGATGCCAAGTCCTAACAAGGCAGAAGCAAAGTCTTTGTACTTCTTGTCTTTTTTATTGAATCGATATCCAAGGAGCAAAAGACTTGCTGCCCCGGAAAGTGCGAAGCTTATCTTTATTCCTTCCAGCAATTTAGGCGAAAGGATATCCATAAAATAACTCAGACCAAGCTGCATGAGATAAGCTACCCCAAAGAGAATGGCAACGATGCCTCCCAAAGACAAAAAGAAGACAGGCAATCGACCTTCTTCTTTGTAATGCTTATGAACTCCTTTTACATAAGCGATCATTTGTAAGAGGGGAGCCAGAATCACCTGTAGCCATATCGGAAGTTCGACTGGCTCTTTTTTAATTTGTTTTCGTACGGGAGGAGCTTGAGTTTTAGGACTGCTTTTCTTTGGGTTTGTGCTGTAGGAAACGGCTGCAGTTAATGCTGCAGGAATTACTTTCTCTTTTTCAATGGGTGATTCTTTGACTTCGGGGGCTTTGGGTTCAGGGGCTTTGATTTCAGGGCTAATTTCTTCTTGCCTGGATTCTTCTTCTAGTTCGGGTTTTTGATAGGCTAAAAGTTCGTTTTCCAAACGTTCGATACGGGAAAGGAGTTCCCGACTTTTATGGTTCGTAGAAAACTTTACATGAAGAATTTCATCTCGAAGAGGTTGAAGCTTTGCCAGGGCTGCGAGCAAAGGAGTACCACAATGCGAGCAGGCCTGTAGGCTATTTTCATTTCCGCAATTGGGGCAGCTAGTATTCGTTTTCATAATGTGGAATTTGTTTCCACCTACGCCCCTCCCCTCTCACAGTTGCACGAATTAGCTGTCCAGAAAAGCAAAAAAGGACTTTAAGAGATCATGAAAAGTCTCAAAAAGACTGCAAATATTACAATACAATCACTAAAAAAGGACTTTACGAGAGGCTTTCTTTCAGAAAGCGACCTGTATGGCTACGCTCAAACTGGGAGACTTCTTCAGGAGTTCCGGCAACCAAAACTTCTCCTCCTCCTTGCCCCCCTTCAGGCCCTAAATCAATGATCCAGTCAGCTGTTTTTATGACGTCCAGGTGATGCTCAATAACGATAACGCTATGTCCCGCTTCAACTAAGCGATTCAAGCTTTCCAGCAGGCGGGAAATGTCCGCTAAATGTAAGCCGGTAGTGGGTTCGTCTAGAATATATAAAACATGAGCTCCTCTCCTAAGCTTACTCAATTCAGAAGCCAGTTTCACCCTTTGAGCTTCTCCTCCGGAAAGAGTCGTACTCGACTGTCCCAGGGTCAGATAACCTAAGCCCAATTCATTGAGTAGCTTGATTCGAAGGTGAATCTTTTTATGTTCTTTGAAAAATTCCTCTCCTTCTTCCAGGGACATATTTAGCACATCCGCAATGGTTTTGCCTTTGTAGCTAACCTGCAGAGTCTCCGGATTGAAACGAGCCCCTTTACAGGTTTCACACATACGCTCCACGTCTGGCATGAAATACAATTGGGTTTTGATCGTACCCTCTCCCATGCATTCAGGACAGCGGCCTGTTTTTACATTAAAACTAAATCTCCCGGCTTTGTAGTCTCTTTCCTTTGATAATTCAGTGGATGCAAAAATCTTCCGGATATCATCGTAAAAGCCTGTATAAGTAGCGGGATTGGAGCGCGAGGATCTTCCAATGGGAGATTGATCTATATGGGTGAGTTTTTGAACATGCTCCATCCCTTCGATTGAGTCGTGATCGCCTGTGATAATCCGGCTATCATAAATCTTTTTAGAAAGGGCTTTATACAGAATCTCATGGATTAAACTACTTTTCCCAGAACCAGATGCACCCGTGACACAGACAAATTTCCCCAGCGGGATATCCACATCAATATTCTTCAGATTATTCTCCTTAGCTCCTTTGATGAGTAAATGATGCCCATTGCCATTTCTCCTCACTTCAGGTATGGCGATCTTCCTTTTTCCGGATAAAAACTGCCCGGTTGGAGAGTCTTTGCTTTTGATGACTTTTCCGATTTCCCCTTCTACCACAACCTTTCCTCCATGAATTCCGGGACCGGGGCCCATTTCCACGATATAATCTGCCGCTCGAATCGTTTCTTCATCATGCTCAACAACTATGACTGTATTTCCCAGATCTCGCAAGCGATTGAGGGTAGCAATCATGCGGACATTGTCCTTGGGATGTAAGCCAATACTGGGTTCGTCAAGCACATATAGCATACCCATCAAACCGGAACCGATTTGGGTTGACAGGCGAATTCTTTGAGCCTCACCTCCAGAAAGGGTCCCAGACCTTCGATTGAGATTGAGATAGTCCAGACCAATCCCCAATAAGAGATCCAATCGACCCACAATTTCTTTTAGGATTTGATGGCCTGCCTCCTTATCTCTGACTGGCTTCACCTTTAGCAGAAAAGACTTCATTTCCTGAAAGCTCAGTTCTCCTAATTCAAAGATATTTTTGCCCTCAATTCGAAATCGCTGCCGGGAATTTTTTAATCTGGCTCCCTCACAATCCGGGCATTTATGTTCGACCATCACTTTTTTTAGCCATTCCTCCATGCCCGAATTTGCTACCTGCCGTTGCCGGTACCATTTATAATTTCTTTCGATATTTCCCGCGACTCCTCCATATCCAATCTGATCACCTATCATCCGATACCAGGCACCTCGCGCTCTCGGGTCTTTCTCGGCTTTGGCTCCCGGAGGCAAGATCAAGGTATATTTTTCTCCTTTTGTCCCATACAACAGCATCTCCTGGATATTGGCAGGAAGCTCTTTATAGGGAGTGTCCAAACTGAATCCATAATGCTGAGACATACTATGCATATGTCGTCCATGCCAATTGTCCGGATTAAATTTGGCAGCTTCCTCAATAAAACAACCCTCAGCTATACTCCTTGAAGAATCCGGCACCAATAAATCGACATGAACCCGCATATAAGTTCCCAAACCCAGACAGGTTCGACAGGCAGAACCTGGCTCATTGAACATAAAAAAATTGGGATTCAAGGCAGCACTCAGGATGCCACTTTCGGATGTTTGTAGCTTTTTGTAAAGTCGCTCTTCCCCTGATTTATCTTTAGGTAATCGAATTCGAAGGTAAGGATCGCCTATGAGGATGGCATTATTGATACTGGTCAGAATTTCCTTATCTGCCTCTTTTCGTAGTGGAAAGCTATCGATGAGTACTTCCATCTGATAGTCCCGGCTTTCATCTATATCAAAATCTTCCTGCAAGTCATAAAGCTTTCCATCGATATATAGCTTTCGATAGCCTTTCTTACGAATTTCCGTGAATAAAAAAGCAAAATCCTCTCCATAAACCGGATAGATCGGAGCACGTAATTCGACTTGAGTTCCTTCTTTCAGCGACATCAATGCATCCAGTATGACAGGAGCAGACTTAATCGCTAATAATTCTTCTTTCCAGGGATCCATGCCCTCGGATATAGTCGCATACAGCAGATTCAAATAGCTGGCGATATCCGTCATGGTCCCAACCGTAGAGCGAGGATTTCTCTGAATGGTTTTCTGTTCGATCGAAATAACGGGAGAAAGGCCATAGACAAAATCTACATCCGGTTTATTGATCTGCGAAATAAATCGTTTGGCATAGGTAGATAGAGATTCCATATAACGCCTCTGGCCTTCAGCATAAATGGTATCAAAGGCGAGAGAAGATTTCCCCGAACCCGAAAGGCCGGTAACCACGATCAATTTTTCTCGTGGAATCTTGATAGATACATTTTTCAAATTGTGTACACGTGCTCCCTGCACTTCAATGTGGCTTCTTTTCATTAGGAAGTATTGAGGTTTTGTTGTGTTGTAGTGCGGCCGTTCAGAATTGGAGCATTTGGTACTTAAAGATACTCATTGTTATTCATTCATAAAACGTAGCTAAGCGCCTTCTCCTGCAAATCTATAACACTACAATACTCCATAATAAAATGCCAACTCCTCCACCTCTTCCAGGCTGGTCTGAGTCAATCTATGCGGGAGGGAAGTGCGATGAATAATCTCTTTATCTGCCAGCCATTCACAAGCTCCCACTAGCCCTTGAATATTCATGTATTGTTGCGCCCAGGTATCAATCTCGGTCGCACTTTTAATACGGCCTTCTTCTGAAAGAAAATCCAGGAGGGGCTGGAAGATATCTTTACACCTTTCCACCAGAAAAGTATCGATAAGCTGGAGGGCGTTTTCTATAGCTGCTTTATCTTTGGGAGCATCGATAAGCTCTGTATAAATAGCTTTGAAAAAATCGGGATTGAGTTTGATCGCCTGATGTACTACTTCCCGGCTGGCAATTTCCCCTGCCAAATTCAATTCTATCCTCGCTAAACCTGAATACATATAGGTGATCCAGATAAAGGCATATTGGGGATCATTTTTACTATAAAGGAATTTCTCCACCTTGGAGATCAGGGGCATAAACGAGCTGGCAATAGAAAGGAGTTGGGACTGTTTATCACGACTTCCCAATTTTTCTACCCCTTCATACATATCCCGAATGCTTTCATCCCGGGTAAATAAAAGGCTGGATTTACTGAAATAGGAATGGATAAAGGAGTTTCTGAGACTTCCTTCCATGATTTTTCGGAAACGACTTCTTTCCATCGCCCAGGCATGGATATTCACATCATATTCCGTCAGGGCAATATCTTTGTCCTGTCCTTTTAGTTTACCATCACGAATGATGATCATTAAGTCTATATCAGATTTTTCCCAAACTACATCATAGGACAAACTCCCGGCGACTATCACGGCAAGCACATTCCTGTCTTCCTGAAGTTTTTCCAGCAGGATTCCTAGGGCCTCCTCAAATCTTTCTTGAGTCCTGGCAAAACTATCTGAGCTCTTCATATATACAAGATAGGAAAGCTCAGGCTAAAAAATCAGGCTGAAATCCGAGCCTTTCGGTTGCTATAGACATTCAGTTCCCCAAAGAATCTCCAAATATCCATAACCGCTTTTTGAAAGGCATCAAAATCCAGAGGCTTATATATATAAGCATTGGCGCCTAATTCCTGGGTGTATTGAATATTACGTTCATTGCGGGAAGCACTGAAGAAAACGACAGGAAAGTCCTGTAGCCCTTTTTGCACTAGTCTTTCTAATATCTGGATACCCGTCATTCTGGGCATTTCCATATCCAACATTAAAAACAGGATATCCTCTTTTTCTTCATTTTCTAAATAAGCAAAGAATTCTGGTCCTGACTCAAACCTGATTAGTTCCCCTTTGAAGTTTGTTTGTTTAAATGAGAGTCGGATCAGTTCAGCATCATGAATGTTATCTTCTATAAAGACGACTTTTCCAGTTTCCATTTTCATTAGGTTAATGGTGATTTTACTTAGTACCCTCTGAGGCTATTTTTATGCAGATTTATTGTCAAACCTTACATAAATTCACCTCTACACCTATCCGATACACCTGGAACAGTTTTGGAAAAGCTATGAAGTATATCGGATCCTCAAAACAGATTAAAAAAAGAATGCGGCTATTCGCCTATTGGCTTAATCACTGGATTGCTTAAAATTTACAAGGGAAATTTGATTACAGCATTCACTTAGATACAATTAGGTTATTACTTAGGTAGATTGTGTTTGCATTTTTTGTTAATCAAATTTACCAATACCTAAGGGGAGATAAAATGCGATTTCCTATCATATTAAACATACTTGATATAATATATGGGTATCCAAGTATTCGCATAATTCGGAAAATTTTCCGGTGCTTTTTTCAAAAGACAGATACATTACTTTCACCTCTGGTCCTGGGGGTGTTCTCCTGTTAGAAACCTCCTTTCTTTTCCTTAATGCGGCTCCAGCAATGTAAGGAAATACGCAGAAGTGCTATTTTTAATCTACAAGTTGACAAGTTTTTGATGCATCACGAAATCACTGTTTAAACTGCGATTTTCCCGATTGGGCTTTGGAAATAATTTGTCTGGCCAATATTCAGCTAAGGGGCTGATATAAAAATGCCTGAATTAGCTAAACAATTATTGGATTTACATTTTGGGTTTAAGCTGTAAGATTTTTGGCGAAATGTAAGGAAAGCAGGCTTTTTGCATCGATCATTCGTATTAAATCAATGCTCATCCCAAAAAAAATGCCCTACTTTGTTATGTGAAAGGAAAAAGCATAATGCTTTATATTATTCACATCTCCCTTTGAAGAAAGCCGCATTTTGGGGTTTCAAGGAGCTTTCTCAATCAAACACCTCTAAATTTTTTCGGAATAAGTATCTATTGCCTATGAGATAGGACCTTAATCTATTTTGCCTGAATCTCCGTTTACCCGAGATTAGAATTTATTCTTTACTTGACCTTTGCATCCAGTCTTTCTCATTCGATCTATCGCCCGGATAATTCGTAATCAAACGTTTTTCCGATGGCATCTTTAACTCCTAAATCTGGGGTTTTGGGTAGAAGAAACGCTGCCCATCTCCTCCGAAGAACCGGCTTTGGTCCAACCAAAGCTGAAATAGACACTTTCTCTGACTTGACTGTGGATCAGGCACTCACAAACCTGATGCAAGTTCCTCCCTTGCCAGCTCCTCCCATCGATCCGGAAACGGGTGCTACCTGGGTTATCAATGGTAGAGAAGATGGAGTAAATTCTGGAGATTCACGCCTTAGTGATTATGTAGCAGGCTGGTGGATGGTAGAAGCGATGGACCCCAATCAGACGGTCCTTCTCCCCAAAATGATTTTCTTCCTGCATACCTGTTTCTCAACCAATTTCGATAACCTGGATTCAGAAGATAATTATTATCTCCTTAGGCTTTTCAGGCATTATGCCTATGGGAGTTATAAAACCTTCGCAAGAAAAGTAAGCCTTGATGGAGGAATGATGGAATACCTGGACCTCCGTTCCAGCAATAAATTTAATCCCAATGAAAATTATCCCCGAGAGCTCCTCGAACTTTTTACCATAGGAAAAGGACCTCAAATCGGATTTGAAAACTATACCACCTATACAGAAGATGATATTAGGGCTGCTGCAAGAGTCCTCACGGGTTTTCGTCAAAATAGCGATTGGTGGGATACGAATCTGCATGATCCGGATACAGGCTTACCTACCGGCATATTAAAACCTGATTCCCATGACACCGATGACAAGGTATTTTCAGATGCTTTTGTTAGTCCTGATTTTCCTTCTCCGGTAACTATAGTGGGGGGAGAAACGGAAGCTGATATGCTGCGTGAACTAGATACCCTGATCCATATGATTTTTGAACAGGATGCAACAGCACTCAACATCTGCCGCAAAATGTACCGTTTCTTTGTTCACTACGATATTACTGAAGAAGTAGAAACAGACATCATTGTCCCCCTGGCCAATACCCTCAAAAGCAATGATTATAATCTAGGGATGACCATAGAGACGCTGCTGAAAAGTGAACATTTCTTTGATGAAGATGGCACGATTCCCGAAGAGCATCACATTGGGGCAATCATAAAAACTCCTGTAGAACTTGTTTTAGGAGTCATCCGCTTTTTCAAGGCACAATTACCAGATCCAAATGGAGATTTAGACGATTACTACCGGGTTTGGATGAGAGATACGGTCATGAACTTCATGTTCAACGAATCCGGCATGCTCCTCTTCCAACCTCCTACAGTGGCAGGCTATCAGCCCTATCATGAGGAACCTGAATATGCGAGACTCTGGATCAGTTCCAACACCCTGCCATTCCGATACACTATGGCGGAAATGTTTACCAAGGGAAAAAAGGTGACACGGGGAGGCGATTTGCATATGAATATTGATGTAATCCAAATGGTAACCGATCAAAGTATCATCCCAGACTTTACAGGTCCCGATCCCTTGGATGGAATTGTGGGCACTTATACAGGAGGAAGATTTGCGGATCATATTGTGAGATGCATCACAGATTATGCCTTCCCTGATCCTCCGGCACAGGAAAGATTCGACTATTTCCTCAACGATCTTTTGTTGGGCAACCTTTCGCTCATCAATTGGAGAAACGAATGGATGGAATTCGAAGCCACCGGAGATGACAGCAATATTCGCCCACAACTGGAACTATTTATTCAGGGCATTCTACAATCACCAGAATTTCAACTCGCCTAAGCAAAGAAACACTGAAGATGAAAAGAAGAAACTTTATCAAAACCCTTGCCCCTATGGGCATGACGCCTCTGATGGTAAATGGAATGCCGGTCCGAGCCATGGCTGATACAATGTTTTCTCCCATGTTTTCCTGTGAGGAGATTACAGATCGGGCGCTTGTACTGATACAGATGCATGGAGGAAACGATGGAATCAATATGACCATTCCGGTTGAACAGCATGCAGAATATATGAACCTCAGGCCTAACATAGGCATACCCAATATTACTTCCCTGGACCAAAGCATAAATGTTGCGGATCAATTGGCACTGCATCCCCAAATGAACCTCATGCGGGATCTATATGATAGTGGCATGGTCAATGTTGTGCAGGGAGTAAATTATGACAATAGCAATAAATCTCATTTCAAAGGCCGCAACATCTGGCTCACAGGGGGAGATTCAACTACTGAAGGCCAGGACAAAAGTTCCGGTTGGTTTGGAAGATATCTGGATCATACCTATCCAAATTTCCCTATCGGATATCCCAATTCCCGCATGCAAGATCCCATTGGGCTTGAATTCGGAAGCCGTACTATTTCTCTGGGTTTTCATCGGGAAAGTGGAGTTCCAGCGGGTCTGGCCTTGAGCAATGATCCTACTTCCTTTTATGAAATGATCAGTGGCATCGGAGGGGCATATCCAGCCCAAATTCCGATCACCCGATATGGGGCAGAAATGCAATACCTGATCGACAGACAAAGAAGCAGTGATAAATATGGCCAGCGCCTGAATGATGTTTACAATTTGGGCACCAATATGGTCACCTATCCTGAGCGATACGGCACAGATGGAAAGTGGAATACGCTTGCTGGACAGTTGCGTACGGTAGCTCGCCTCCTGAGTGGGGGATGTCGTACCAAAATATTCCTGGTAAGAATTACTGGCTTTGATACCCATACAGATCAAGTGGACAGTTCTGATCCTACCATAGGTAATCATGCGGAACTTCTCTACAATCTCTCTTCCGCAATGAAAGCCTTTCAGGATGATCTGACGGCTCTTGGGATCGCTGAGCGGGTTATGACAGTTACTTTTTCTGAATTTGGGAGGCAGGTAGGCGAAAATGGGAACCATGGTACAGACCATGGAACGCTGGCTCCTATGTTTGTCATTGGAAGAGGAGTAAATCCCGGCATTACCGGAACCAGCCCTAATTTCAGCGATATAGACCGGAACAATTTCACCAGTTTTCAATACGACTACAGGCAAGTATTTACCACACTCCTACAGGACTGGTTAGGCCTGAGTGATGCCGGTTTGCAATCGGTTGAGTTCCAGGATTTCATTGGACAAAAGCTGGATCTCGTCAATAGCAATTATGATGATGGACAGGGCAATACCCTGGACTTTGTCGTTGATCCCACTTGTTATGATGCGGCAAGTACCTTCCCGGTTGGGCTTTTATATTTCCATGCCAATGCCCAGGACGATAATACCGTCTTGCTGGATTGGGCTACTGGAAATGAGATCAACAATTCCCATTTTGAAATAGAGCGCTCTGTGGATGCTTTTGTTTTTCAACCTATAGCAAGAGTAGAAGGAGCGGGAAATAGTGAGCAGGAACTACGATACGATGTACTAGACGAACAGCCCTTGCCCGGAATTTCCTATTACCGTTTGAAACAAACCGATTTTGATGGCACCTATACCTATCATGGGATCATCCAGATAAATTTGGAAGAAAGCGATCCTTTCAAGACCCGTATGGAAGCCTATCCAAATCCTGCAACAGATAAAGTATCGGTTACGCTCAGTGCATCTGAACGAATCAGTGGATTGATCACCGTTTATTCTTTGAATGGACAAAAAGTGATCGAGACCTCCTTCCCGATTCGTCCGGGCGTAAATCAAAAAGAAATTTCTCTGACCCATCTACATCCCGGGGTGTATGTAGTCGAAGTTAGCGGCTCAGCCAATACTCTCGGGGAAGGTGTGAAGCTTGGCAGGACCAAGCTCCTGGTCAATAGATAAAGAAACTTAGTGAGGTCTGCATTATGAACATGAAGCTTCGAGCTTCGTCTGAGCGCCGGTTGGATTCCGGCGCTTTCTTTTATTTCTGACAAGCTAAAATCCAGGTCGGAAGTCCTTTCTTATTGAAGGATTTCCCCTCTAATGCATAAACATTGCTTCCCTACCCTATTTTCCCTAATTTTGCAGCCTCAAATTCACAAGAACCCTATGTGGGGAAATTCGTACAGAAGTCTTCACATATTTTTAGCTTAATCCAACAATGGACAGACTTTTTCTTTCAGATCAGGAACTTCAAAGAAGAGATGAATTGAAGCGCTTGCTCGATATGGGTATCAACCCTTATCCGGCGGATCTTTATGAGATCAGCCATACCGCTGCTCAGATTACAAATGATTTTGAAGAAGGCAAGGAAGGTTTTGACAAACTTTCTATGGCCGGCCGTCTGTCCAATAAACGGATCATGGGAAAAGCATCTTTCGCAGAATTGAAAGATGAAAGTGGAAGTATCCAGCTATACTTCAACCGGGATGAAATTTGTCCGGGTGAAGATAAAAGCATGTACAATGATGTCTTCAAAAAATTGACTTCCTTAGGAGATATCATTGGCATCAAAGGAGAAGCATTCCTTACCCAAACGGGAGAAAAAACCGTCAAAGTCACAGAATTCAAGATTCTTTCAAAGGTTTTGCGTCCCATTCCTTTCGCCAAAGAAACGGATGAGAAACTTTATGACACCCTGACCGATACCGAGCAACGCTACCGCATGCGTTATCTCGACATGATTCTACATCCTGAAGTTCGGGAAACCTTCCGCAAAAGAACCCTATTGGTTCAAACCATGCGGGATTTCCTCAATGAAAAAGGATACCTGGAAGTAGAAACCCCTATTCTGCAACCCATATATGGAGGTGCGGCTGCCCGCCCCTTCAAAACCCATCACAACACCCTGGATATGACCCTCTATTTGAGGATCGCTAATGAGTTGTATCTGAAAAGATTGATCGTAGGTGGCTTTGATGGTGTGTATGAGTTTAGCAAAGACTTCCGTAATGAAGGCATGTCTCGCTACCACAATCCGGAATTCACTCAAATGGAGCTCTATGTAGCTTATAAAGATTATGAGTGGATGATGAATCTGGTAGAAGAAATGGTAGAATCAATTGCCATTGCGCTGCACGGAGATACAAAAGTTCAGGTAGGCGAAAACCTCATAGACTTCAAAAGACCCTGGAAAAGGTTTTCCATGTATGAAGCCATCCAGGAATACACTGGAGTTGATATTTCAGAAATGGATGAGGATTCTTTGAGAAAAACTGCCACGGAACTCAATGTGCCTATAGATGAAACTATGGGTAAAGGGAAACTTATTGATGAAATTTTCGGTGAAAAAGTGGAGCACTTGCTTATTCAGCCGACCTTCATCACGGACTACCCTATCGAAATGAGTCCTCTTGCCAAAAAGCACAGAAGCAAAGCCGGTCTAGTAGAAAGATTTGAAGCCATCTGTAATTGCAAAGAAATTTGTAATGCTTTCTCTGAGTTGAATGATCCCCTGGATCAAAGAGAGCGTTTTGAAGCTCAGGTAGAACTGGGTAAAAGAGGAGATGATGAAGCCATGGTACTGGACGAAGATTACCTTCGCGCCCTGGAATACGGCATGCCTCCTACAGCCGGACTGGGAATTGGGATTGACAGGCTTTCTATGATCATGACCAATTCAGATTCCATCCAGGATGTTCTCTTCTTCCCACAAATGAAGCCTGAAAAAAAGCAGGAAGTAGCATCTGAGGCAGAATTTCAGGAATTGGGAGTACCCGTGGATTTCGTACCTCTGCTTTACAAAAAAGGGATTTTGACGATTGAAGCTTTAAAAGAAATCAATCCTAACAAACTCCATCAGGATCTTTGTGGATTGAATAAAAAAATGAAGCTAGGCCTCAAAAATCCAAGTAGAGAAGAAGTAGCTTCCTGGCTCAACTAGGGCCGATTTTCCCCAATAGGAACTTATGAACAAAATCCTTAAATTGAATTAAGGATTTGGATACACGCGTATTTGCTGTTTTTTGCAAATATTTGTTTTAATTGCAATGGATATGGATCCCGTTGATCAGACTTAGCTGATTAGCAATTTTAGATAAGGAACAACATGTTACCAGAAAATGCGAACCCGGATTTGCCGGAAAAGCAGGAAGAAGAAGTAACTCAGGTAGAAACGGAAAACCCAACACCGGAAAACCAGGAAAGTACACCTGAACAAACTGAAACCCCTGTTACAGAAGAGCAAAACCCTGCAGAAGAAGAGAATACTCCTGAATCTGCCACCCCTTCTGAAGAAGCAGCGCCAGAAGAGCAAGAAGCACAGGAAACTGTAGCTGAAACTCCAACTCCTGAAAGCGAAGCTCCCGAATCAAAAGAGGAAGAAACCCCTGTACCTGAACCTGAAGTATCTTCAGCTGAAGAAAATGCTGCGGAAACTCCTGCTGAAGGAACTGAGGAAACTCCTGCTGAGGAAACAGAGGAAGAAGCATCTGATGAAGATGATAATGCCCCAATAGCTACTATTGAACTTCCCCCTTTAAACCAGGAACTTCTTCCCAAAATTGAAGAATTGGTTAAAGATCGGGAGAAGAGAGGCCAAATCCTTGTCGACGCAACCATCAGCGACCTGCTCCAACTCATGGAAGGCTATGCGAAGGAAGAAAAAGTATCCAATTTTATTTCTCGGGTAGGTCTGATAAAGCGCAGCTACGATGCACGCAAATATCAGGAAAATCCTCCCAAAGAGATACAGGATCGCTTCCACTACGCCCTGGCTCAATTCAATAAAAAGCGAAATGCTCATCAGGCATCAGCAGAAGGGGAAAAGAGAGGGAACTCGAAACGCAAAAAGGAACTGCTCCAAAAACTTCAGGAGGTTGTAAGCGCTGAGGATCCAAATCGCATACAAGAAGTTCGTGATATCCAGGAAGAATGGAAAGGAATCGGTCATGTGCTGAGAGAGGATATCGAACCTTTATACAAAGCTTATCGCCACCAACTTGATAAATTTTACAAGTTGAGGGAAATGCACTTTGAATTACTCGATTATGATCGAAAAATCAATTTGCAGGAAAAAGAGAAGCTGATAAAAGAAGCAGAAAACCTCATTCCAGCGGAAGAGGATAGAGAAAAACTTGACGTCTGGAAAGAGAAAATGGATATGCTTGCCGAATTGAGGCAGCAGTGGAAAGCGATTGGTCATGTACCCCGCGAAGACATGGAACGCATCAACAATGAGTATAGAGCTGTTGTTGATCGATTCTTTGAGGTGAGACAAGGCTTTATGGAAATTCAGGATCAATTGAGATCTGAGTTTGGAGAAAAGAAGCAGGCTATCCTGACTCAAATGGAAGCCTTCAAAACCTTCCATTCAGAAAAGCCTCGCGATTGGAATGATGCCACTCGTACCCTGAGAGAACATCAGGAAGCCTGGAATGGTCTGGGACAAGCTCCACAAAGTATCAATGGTGAGCTTTGGAGCAAATACCGGGACATCTGTAATTCCTTTTTCTCCAAGAAATCTGAATTCTTCAAAAAGCTGGATGGCATCCGTGCAGAAAATCTGGCTAAAAAGCGGGAATTAGTAGAAAAGGTAGAAGCGATTAAAGATTCTACCGAGATCGAGAAAACCGCAAATGAAATAAAGAAACTCCAGCGTGAATGGAAGAGCATAGGTCCGGTACCTGAGCGCCATTCTAATAAAATCTGGAATCGCTTTCGCTCGGCCTGTGATGAATTCTTTGCGAAAAGAAGAGAAAAATACCAGAGCCAAAGCAGCGATGAGAAAGGAAACCTGGAGGCTAAGAAGGCCCTAGTTGAAGAAGTAAACAAATTGGAAGTTGACGAAAACAACATCAATGCTTCTATCGATCAGATCAAAGCCCTTCAAGCCAAGTGGAAAACCATTGGAAAGGTTCCTTATAAGGAAAAAGATAAGATCTGGGAAGAATTTAGAGGAGCCATCGATGCATTCTTTGATGGACTGTCTCTGAAAAGAGGAGAACTGCGTGAACTGAAATTGAAAACTTCTATCGAAAACATCTCTAATGATGATGACAGAAATAGAAGTGGCAGAGGAAAGATTGCACGATTAAGAAGAAAGATTGCACAGTCGCAGGAAAAGGTAGATCAGTATTCGATCAATGTTCAATATATCGCCAAAGGCAAGTCCGGAGATACCCTCAGAAAGCGTATCGAGGATGATATTGAAAAAGAGAAGAAGATGATCGCAGAATGGAAAAACCAAATCAAGGTTTTGAATGAGGCGATGAAGAAACCTAAACCTGTAGCTGAAGCACCAGCAGCTGAAGCAAAAGTAGAGGAAAGTACTCCTGCTGCTGAAGAGAGCCAGGCTCCTGAGGCCGAAGCTGCTGAACAGGCAGATGTTCCTGCGGAAAGTGCAACGGAAGCAGAAGCAAGTCCGGAAGCTCCCGCTGAAGAAGCTAAGGCAGAAGAAACCCCTGCTGAAGAAGCAAGCTCAGAAGAGGCTCCGAAAGCTGAAGAGGAAGCTCCAACTGAAGAAGTTAAAGCGGAAGAAACGCCCGCTGAAGAAGCAGCTTCAGAAGAGACACCAAAAGCAGAAGAAGAAGCTCCGGCTGAAGAAGCCAAAGCAGAAGATGCTCCGGCGGAAGACAAAGAATAAAAGCAAAAAAACCAGAGTTTATAAAAAAGCCACACATGATTTATGTGTGGCTTTTGCTTTATCTATGCTAAGTCATTTCATTTACTAATTCCGATTGTTCCTTCTGTTTTGGACACGTTCCTGCCTTCGCTTCCTGATCTCCTCCAGTAATTTCTTTTTGTAATTACTCTCGACTACATATAGAAGAGTTACTTTCCGTATCGGAAGGACCTTTTTAAACTCCTCATGGTATTTTTTCACGATATCCAGTTCTTTCTGTTTGAGAACGAGAAATTCATCTCCTTTCTTTGAAAGTTGCTCATCAGATAAAGCCTGAACCCCTTGGGTGATTTCATTTAACTTCTGCCGGGAAGCCTTCTGGGCAGCTCTTAATTCTGACGAATAAGCATCATGAAGTGGCCAGAATCCTTTGGCCTCATCCGGCGTCAACTGTAATCTTTTGGTATAAAAACCCACTCGGAAAGCTTGTATTTCCGGATTGTCTGGGTTTTGTGCAAATAGATCGGAGGAGCCAAAAAGCAGGGCAAAGCATAGCAAGCCCTGTATGATAATATGCTGATACATATACAAATTCTTGGTAATCATTTCTTTCTATAAATCAATACTTGATGTGTGTGATCTCTTTTCTAAGCTATGTTAAAGAACAAATAGCTTCTGACTGGGTCGAATCAGATATTTATTCTAATCCTTCCAGATCCAAAGCATCCAACTCTTCCTCTAATGAATAAACATCCATTTCTTCAATAAGCTCATCTATGCTTTCATCTTCTATCAACATAATTTCCTCTTCCGCCTCATCAATTTCTGCCTCTTCCACCCATGCTGTAAATTCTTCTCCCTCAAAAGTCGAAAGCAACATCTCCTCGCTTAGAGATGCAGGATCAACCTCTGCCAAAAGGTCTTCCAGGGGAAATTCACTTAAGGCTAGTTCATCCTGCAATTGAATGCTATCCTCTTGTGGTCGGAAAATGAGAAAAAGCAGCGCAAAAACTGCCGCCACAGCCAACATGACATAGCTGGCCCGTAGGGAAATGATAGGAGTAGAAACAGTTTTTTTATCCCTAGCCTCATCTCGGGCTGTCTCGAATTTGTCTAAGACCCCCTTGAAATAATTTTCCGGTACCTGGAAAATATTTTTCTTCTCCAGTGTCCTGAGTAAAGGGCCCGATTCTTCCTCTTCCTCCACTTTTTCCTGAAAACGGGATTCCATATTTTCAAAATAGGAATCAGGTACCTGAAAAGGATTTTCCCCTTTCAGTTTGCGCAGTTCCGGCGCATCGTTCAATTCCTCTTTATGTTCTCGACGGTCTTTCATCTTTATCTTTTGACTACGAAAGTTGATAAAGGTTTAATGTGTGTTCCGTGTTTGTTTTCCTTTATCAGCTTTTATGCATTTCCTTTTAGTTTCTGTTCAATCTTCTTTACTGCATGGTGATAACTCGCTTTTAAAGAACCTACAGAGACTTCCAGTATCTGGGAAATCTCATCATACTTCAATTCTTCAAAATAGCGCATATTAAACACCAAACGTTGTCTTTCCGGCAAGGTCAATATGGCTTCCTGTAATTTCATCTGTATTTCATCTCCATCGATATAAGGCCCACTACTCAAACTATGCCTTAAATCATTTTGCAAGTCCTCGATATCCTGGAATGCCCGTTTCTGCTTTTGCTTGAGAAAAGTCAGAGACTCATTGGTCGCTATCCGGTATAGCCAGGTTTTTATACTGGCTTCCGCCCGGAACTTCGCCAAATTCCTCCAGGCCTTCATCAAGGTATTCTGCAAAACATCATCCGCATCATCATGGCTAATCACAATCCGCCGGATATGAAAGTACAGACTCTTTTGGTACAGACGTATGAGTTTTGCAAAAGCAATTTCTTTGCCTTCGACATCTTTCAATTGTACCAGGAGTTCCCTTTCGTCTACTGCTAGCATGGTGAGTATTGGACTATAGAAAAAGAAAAAGGTTTAATCGGAAGTAAAAAAAAAATTCAATAGAAAAATTCAGCATTTTTTATCCCAATTCCCAGCCCTTTTTCCTGCAATCAATTCCCTCCTGCCCAAAAATAGCCTGATAGGTTTGAGACGACTATGCTTAGGAATAAAACATTTATTGGAGTATTTATGCTTTTGATTATTCACAAAAACAAAACAACCTGATCCTGCACACATAGCGAGAACCCAAATTGAATCATGAACGACTCAGGTAATATCATGCGGATTATACGGCCCTTCCTCAAGGCATGGCCTTTGATTATTTTATTTATGATCGGGGGTATCAGTCTGGGTTTTGTCCACATCTATTATGCGGTCCCTACCTATCAAACCTTTTCCATTCTCCAGATCAATGATAAAGAAAGTGGCGCTTCTACTTTCCTCAAGAAATTTGAGACCTTTTCTGTCATCGGGCAACTGCTGACTGAGGTTGAGGTTTTACGATCCAAATATCTGATCCACAAAACCCTGGAGAAGATGGATATACAGACTTCGCATTATCGATATGTGAGGTCCAAGAAAAGGAATCTATATAAGAAATCTCCCTTCAAAGTTGAATATAGTTTTAGCGACAGCCTTTTATACAATCGGCAATTTGAATTTCATGTACAAAAGGATGATCACTTCATACTTTCCTATCATGACGTACAGGAAAATGAAATCAAACATGCAGGGAAGATTGGAGAAAGGATTGAAGGTGAAGGTTTTAAGATAAAGATCCTCCCAGATGAAGAATTTCTAAAAATCCATAAGGATGCATTTCGACCAGATCATTATGGCTTTACTGTGCATAGCAAAAGAAGTCTGGTAGATATGTACAGCAATAAAGATCTGGTAGTATCTCTGCCCGACGAAAATGTTTCTATTGTCAAGCTGTATTTTACGAGTGAAGTGCCTGAATTAGCGGCGGATTTCGTCAATACCCTGGCAGAAACCTATATAGAAGACTTTGTAGAAAACAAGAGTGGTACCGCTTCGAAAGCCCTCAATTTTATCGATGAGCAAATAGAAGTGGTTGAAACAAAATTGCGATTTGCGGAAGATACCCTTGCCAAATACAAAGTTAAAACGCGGGTAGTTGATTTGGCTATGGAAACGGATGCCAAGTTGAAGAGGATCGGAGAATTGGAGATCCGAAAACTTACGCTGGAACTAGAACAAACAGAACTCCAGGACCTCCTCACTTATCTCAATACCGATTCTCTGAGTTATGACCTCAATCCCAATTATGAGTCTATTGAGGATCCGGCTTTCACTGATGCCATCTTAAAACTCAATACTTTCAAAAGCAGTAAGAAAGAATTACTCCAATTATATACTTCTGAGCATCCAGACATTTTAAAGGTCAATGATGAGCTGGAAAGGACTCGTTCTTTTCTGGTAAATAGTGTCCAAAATACCCTGGCCACCAATCAGGCCAAGATCGCTTCTCTCAATGGAAGCATCGACCGGGTTAATGGTAATTTCTCAAAACTTCCGGGTATAGAGAAAGACATGATGATGCTCAAAAGGAGATTTATGACCCAGGAACAGGTTTACGCCTTTTTATTGGAAAAACGAGCCGAGGCAGCCATAGGTGCAGCATCCACGATCTCTTTCCACAAAATCCTGGAACGAGCGCCTATACCCAAACAATCCATCACTCCTCAGAAGAGTCTGGTACTGGGACTTTCCGGTTTTGTGGGATTGATTATAGCGGTTTTGCTGGTATTCTTATATACCTATATGCGTGCTACGGTTTACTATCCGGGAGATATTGAGATGGGAACCAGCATTCCTTTAGTTGGAATGATCCACAATATCCCAAGAAGTATGCAGGACACTAACCAGGATTTTATCAACCTGGCTACTCAGCTGCATTTAATCAAGGATGCTTCTGTGATTGGATTGAGTGCTTATGGTCCAAAGGAAGGGAAAAACAGGGTAAGCCTTTATCTGGCGCAAGCATTGGCCGCTATAGGGTACAAAACCCTTTTTATTGACATCGATCTGTACCATCCCGTCCTCGAAGGTCTATTTGAAATCAATCACAAAAAAGGACTAAATCAATTGGTCTCGAATAAACTCAGCCTGAAATCATGCATTCAGAAAAGTCCTATTCCCAATCTGGACTTATTGCCTGCCGGAGAACAAATTGCATCTATACCGACATCTGTTGTACTCAATCCAAGGCTAAAGGAAGTCTTAGAAGAGCTTCAGAATAAATACGACCGCATTGTTCTGAGAACTCCTTTTCTCAATGAGGTCAGAGATAGTATTCCGATTTTGAGGTATTGTGATCTCTCTTTGCTTGTCACAATGGCTGATAAAACGAGGACCCTTCATCTCAAAAAAATGGAATCCCTCCTAAGAAGGTTCCAGATAGAAGACCTATATGCCATACTGGTAAAAGGAGAAACACAGGGAGTCAAGTCTGTTTATACCTTGATCGATACCCCTTTACCTCCTATGGGTAAAGGTGGCCGGAGAAAATTGCTTCGAGATATTTTACGGGTCGTTTTATTCAAACAGTCCCCCAATGGAGTTTTGCTCCCTATACCTAAAGCCGGGAGAGGAGTCAGAAGAGAATTCCTCTTCTCTGCACTGAAAAAAATATTCAAACGATGATGAAAAGAAGGATAAGCATACTTTTCGCAGGGCTTTTCCTTGCTCTTAGTCAAAATGCCTGTACCCCGCAATGGTTATTCCAACAGAAAACCGGCGTGGATCTCCAAAAGCAGATAATGGCTTCAGAAGATCATGAGCACATCATTCAAATGGATGACAAAATCACCATCAGCGTATGGGGACATGATGAGTTGGGAGTAGGTTCATCCTTTAGTGTGTATAGCTCAACCCTTGAGCAGGGAAAATTCATCAGCATAGATAAAAGCGGAGAAATAACCCTGCCACTTATTGGTAAAGTAAAGTTGGAGGGACTAACCGCCCGTGAAGCCGATCTATACATCCGACAACTTTATTCTAAATATGTAAAGAATCCCATTGTTTATCTCCGGGTGCTCAGTCATAGTGTAACAGTCCTGGGAGAGGTAAATGCCCCCGGAAATTATCTGATAGATAAACAGCAAAAATCCCTGCTTGAGCTTATCGGGGATGCTGGAGGTTTCTCTAAATACGCCAACAAACAGCGCATAAAAATTCTGAGAAAAGATCCTGAAGGAAGGCTCGAAGAGATCAAAGTCGACCTTACGGAAATAGAGACCCTGTATAGACAGGATCTTGCTTTAAGAAGTCGCGATATCATCTATGTTCCAGAAAGAAGGTCCAAGGAAATCGAATCAGTAGTAACAGGTAAAGTAGTTCCAATCGTAGGAATTCTGGGTAGTCTTGCACTCGTTTATTCCCTTACCAAAAACAACAATAATAACTAATTGCCCCCTTTAGCTATCCATGCGACTCCTCAATGATTCCGGTGAAATCAGGCGAACATTCAGACCCTTGATAAGGGCCTGGTGGTTTATCCTCTTCATGGCAGGATTAGGAGCATATCTGGGTTATCAGGGCTTTCGTTCAGAAAATCCTTCTTTTGAGGCAAGGGCTACCATACAGGTAAATGATAAACATAGTTCGGGATCTGAATTTCTAGAGAATTTCGAAGCCTTTTCTGTAGTTGGGGAGTTCTTACTGGAAATGGAGATGATTCGCTCCAGTTTTCTCATTCGCAAAGCCTTAAAGAAGTTATCCATAAAAACCGCTTATTTTCAAAGTCATCCTAAAGGTTGGAAACAACTATATAAAGTCCTCCCATTTGAACTCAAACATAGTTTTACAGATAGCAGTTGGCTGGATCGGGAGTTTTTGATTGAAGTAGATGCAGAGGAAAACTGGCAGCTAAGCTTTGAGGATTTATCGGGAGAGAAAGCCTCCATTCAACTAAAAAAAGGAGAAATATTTACCTATAAAGACCTGAAACTGGAACTCCTCCCTTTCGAAAAAAAGAAAGATATCCAGCCAGATCGGTATAAGGTGGTCATTAGAAGTGAGGAAAGTCTGATGGCGATTTTCTATGACCTGAGTAATCTTTTGGTCAGGCTGCAGGATGAACATGTCGCTTTGATCAACATCTATTACTGGCATCAACACCCCGGGATAGCCACAGACTTTGTAAATGCTTTGGCAAGCACCTACATTGAAGACTTTATCGAACGGAAAAAAGAACTGGCAGGCAGAGCTTTAGGTACTCTGGAGCTCCAAATATCGATGGCTGAATTGAAATTACAGGAAGCGGAAGCGCAACTTTTTGATTATCGGGACAAAGTCAAAATCTGGGAAGTCGGTAGCTTCCGAAAGCTGCATTTGGATATACTTACCGAAGCAGAAACCCGAAAACTCAATGCCAGCCTCAAAATAAAGGATCTGGAAAATCTGGTTCAGATCCTGGATCAATTGCAAAAAAACCAGCATGCTGAAGTCAATTACGAAAGTATCCGGGACCAGGGGTATTTGGATGCCCTGGAGCAAATTGTTTCCTTACAGAAAGAGATAGAAAAAAGAAGCCTGAATCTTACTCCGGAACATCCCTTGATACAAACCCGAAAAAGAGAACTCAATAGCATTATTCAGGATCTGGTAACTCGTGTAAGTAGAACCCTCCTAACCTATCGCCAGGTCCATGAAAATCTTCAAGCCCAATTGGAAGAATCCAAAGGACAGATTCTCCGTCTTCCCGCTGTTGAGCAAAACCTGGGTTTACTGGAAAGAAAAGTTGGATTTCGCCAACGTAGCCTGGATTCACTCAATATCAAGCGGATAGATGCCTATATCAGTTCGATGTCCGATTTCACCTTTCATCGCATACTCGAGCATGAATTGCCTCCAGAAAAGCCCATAAAACCTCTTCTACGAATCAAAATGGGAGTAAACAGCCTTATGTATAGCCTTTATGCCGTCTTTCTCATTTTCCTATTTAAATCTCTCAAAGGCTTGATTACCCATGCAGAAGAATTGGAAGATGATATCCACTTACCAATTCGTGCTGAGGCTGTTTTGCACAATTTCCCCCATAGCCCGGTTTCACAAGGGATAATCAATCTGGCTACAGATTTGGTGCTGGATAATAAGGTTAGCATACTTACCTTTTTGGATTACAAACATAATCCAGACAAACTTCAGTGTGCCTGGCAATTGGGATTTATACTGGCAGAGCTGGATAAACGAACCCTGATTTTACAAACAGAGATAGATTCGATCTGGGATAAGCAGGTCCAAATCAAGCATCCCAAGCTAGATGTTTTGCAAGTGGGAAAAGGAGAAAATAGTTTTCCTGCCCAGATCATTCATCATAAAAATTGGGAGCACACCTTGCAGCGTTTTACGGAACAATATGATTTTGTAATATTTTTGGTGAATAGCCTCAAAGACTCGCGGGATACCCTGCCCTTTATGCTAAAAAGTGACCTAAATCTCTATGTTGCCAGTCTATATAAGAGTAAGCTTAGTCATTTGAAAAAAGTTCAGAAATACCTGGATGAGAATGAGATCGGCAAAACAGAAATTATCATCCTGGAAAAAGGAAACATCAGTACTCGACAAAAAATAAAGATCCGCTTGAAGGATGTAATGGATAATTCAAAACTATTTGCGCGTCATGCAGAAGATTAGTCAGCTTATACAAAAGGTAGCTCGAATGAATCCTGCTACACAGCTGACCCTTTTGGATCAGGCCGTGGTGAGTGGATCAAATTTCCTGACAGCTATCCTCATCACACGATTGGCAGGCCTGGAGGAATACGGTTTCTTTGCACTTGCCTGGATGGGGCTTTTATTGATGAGTAGCTTGCAGCAAGCTTTTATTCAGGCACCGATGATGAGTCTGGGTCCCAAGAAATCTCCTGAAGATCGGAAGAGCTATTTTCAGCATAGCCAATTTCTTCAAATCTGTTTTTCCACGGCAATTTTCCTTCTGATAAGTCCCCTGATAGCCAAGGCTGATCTTCTTTTGCCCAAATGGAAAGTTAGTGAGCTATATCCTATTCTTCCTTTGGCGATCCTGGCTTATCTCATGCAGGAATATTACAGACGCTATTTCTTTATTAACTCTCAAGCGCTTTATGCCCTTATCATAGATGGAATCTCTTATCTGGGGATGCTTGCGGGAATATTGATTTTATATTTTCAGGATCAACTCAATAGTATCCATATATATCTGGTCATTTTAGTCAGCTTTGGAACTGCAGCGATTCTGGGATTTTTCCTGGCAAAGCTCTCTTTGAAAGAAGGGATCGCAGGCTTCTCCTCGATACTCAAGGAACACTGGGATTATGCTTCCTGGCTATTAGGGACCGCACTCCTTCAATTTTTCTCTAGCAATTACTTCCTGCTTGCTGCTGCTGCTCTTTTAGGCCCTCTGGCATTAGGAGCACTCCGTATTGCTCAGAATCTCTTGGGTTTGACCCATGTTTTGTTTCAGGCGATGGAAAATGTAGTACCGGTAAAGGCTGCAGAAAGCTATGCGAAAGAAGGATTTACGGCCATGAAAAAATACCTCATGAAACTGAGCTTACGATCTGGAATGGTCGTTTTGGGAATTTTACTACTTCTTGCCCTAAGTGCAAAAATGGTATTAGGTCTGGTTTATGGAGCAGAATATGAAAGCTATGCTTACCTACTTATGGGATATTGCCTTTTTTACCTGAGTCTGTTTCCCGGCTATCCATTGAGGTATGCACTCAGAAGTATAGAACACACTCGCCCTATTTTTATCTCATATGTCCTCAGTACTGCTTTCAGTTTATTACTTGCCTTTCCAATGGTAAAACGTTGGGAATTGACAGGCGTCGTGGCAGGACTTATCCTCACCCAAATCCTCATGCAAAGTGTATATCTTCTGAGTTTGAGAAAATTTCAAAAAAGAACATTGCAGGCCTAGTCTGATTTTCATAGCTATTCAAGCTACAAGTCCCTGATAATACGCAAATTAACAAATAGTTAAAGGGCATTTAGGAGGCTAGTTCGTACATTTCAGGAGAAGACGTAAATTTTTACTCATTCAAACACGAATTTTAACCATTGAAACAAGGGAAAAGACCTATTGCGCTGATTTTCACTAATTTAATTAAAGCAGTCGATCTTTATAAATCTATCTAAGTAACTCGCGCAATATTATTGGGGTTTTTTGATTTAACTTCTCAGAAGGGGAGCCCAGAAGTCTCCACGACAAGCTGTTGCATTAACATCTTTATTTATGAAAGCTACACAATTGATCAGTCGTCAAATGAAAAAGTTTGGGCTGGGTATAACACAAAATCAAAAGTACGACATTCAAACAAGCCGAATTATGAGGACCGTTTTACGTCCTGATTCAAATTGTCTGGATGTTGGGTGTTTTGAAGGAGAAATGCTTGAGCAGATGATCAAGTTTTGTCCAAGAGGAAAACACCACGCCTTTGAACCCATTCCTCCAAAATTCAATGCTCTAGACAGAAAATTCAACCACATTTCAAATGTAACCGTGCATCACTGTGCCCTGGCTGCAGAGGATGGAGAAGCTGAATTTAATTATGTAATCAGCAATCCTGCCTATAGTGGGCTAGTGAAACGAAGCTACGACAGACCTAATGAAAAGGATGAAACCATTCGTGTTCCTACCTATCGTCTGGATACCCTCGTCGGGCCAGATTATACGGTCGATTTCCTCAAGATCGATGTAGAAGGTGGGGAAATGGGTGTTTTTAATGGGGGGCAAAACCTCATCCGGAGATCAAGTCCAATCGTTGTATTTGAATCAGGAATTGGAGGAACAAATCACTACGGGACTACTCCCGAGATGATTTTTGATTTCCTGACAAGTTGTGGATTGGAATTAAATACGATGAAAGGCTGGTTGGCAGCTGAAGCTCCTTTTTCTGAATCTGATTTCCTCGATCAGTTCAACAATCACCTCAACTATTATTTCATTGCCCATCCGAAAGGGAGAAATCGTGCTTCTTATCTATAGAAGCTTTAAAATATAGCAAAAAAGCTCTGGCAAATTGTCAGGGCTTTTTTGTTTTTATGCCGCTAAAGGGAGCTTACTTACAACTGAAATACAGGGAATTTTACAATATTTTATATGTTGGAATTTAATATTTATGGATTTTTAAAAACCTGCTGATATTAAGAAATTTCCCATGTGAAAATTATCCATGTCATATTGGGGAAAGCCCGTATTGATCGCATGAATGGGATCAATAAAGTGGCTCATAATCTGGCCTTGCAGCAATTGAAAAGCGGACATGATGTAGAAATATGGGGTATCACCCCCAGTCCGGGAGAGAGACCTCCGGACAGGCCTTACATCCTCCGACTCTTTCAAGCCAATAAAAATAAATTCAGGCTGGATGAGGAATTGGTTCGCTATCTCGAAGCCATGGAGGCATCTTCCTCTCACTTCCACATTCATGGGAGTTTTATCACGGAGTTTTACTGGCTCTCAAGACTTCTGTTGAAGAAGTCTATTCCCTATACCTATTGTCCTCATGGATCACTCAGTCCGGGTGCTTTACAGAAAAGTGCCTGGAGAAAGCGCATCTATTTCCGCTTTTTTGAATCTCGCATTATCAAAAATGCTCAAGCCGTGCAGTTTCTGGGACAAACCCAGTATGACTATATCGACAAACTAATTAAGCTAGACAATAAAGTACTAATCCCCAATGGACAGAATCTAGAGGAACTGGATTTTCAAGCGGAAGCAAGAAAACAGTTTGCTTATCCGATTTTCAGCTACTGCGGACGTTTGGATCGAAGACATAAGGGTCTGGATATTCTGATTGAAGGATTTACCCGTTACCGGGAGGGAGGAGGCAAAGGTAAGCTTTGGCTGATAGGTGATGGAAAAGATATGAACTCACTCAAGGCTCAGGCTCAGATGTTGGGGGTAAGAAAACTCATCAAATTCTGGGGACCCTGGTTTGGAGAAGAAAAATTGAGACTCCTTTATCAAAGTGATGCATTTATCCATACTTCCCGCTATGAAGGTCTTCCAACCAGCGTGCTGGAAGCAGCTGGAATCGGATTGCCAGTCATCCTGAGTACACCTACAAATCTGGGAGCATTTTTCGCAGATCGAAAAGCCGGGATCCATATAGAGGTCAATGATGCAGACGCTGTTGCAGCTGCACTCAAGGAAGCTGAGGATTTGAAGAGCCTTTCCCGCCTAAAGCAAATGGGAAAGACTGCAAGAACCATAATCGAAGATGAATTTAACTGGGAAAATATAGCCAACCAGGTCTTGAAAAAGGCCTATAAAATATGAGTCAAAAAGTAGCTAAAACGGGACAAGCGATAGCAGTATTGCTAATCGTTCTGATGATCCTCCGGATCAACAGCTACTTCATGATCTCAGAAAACGCAACTATCACACGGGTTTTTAAGACAGGATTGAGATGCCTTCTGACAGGTACATCTATCCTCCTGGTCATGCTTTGGAACGACCCTAAAAGACCGACCCGCTTTGTTTATAAAAATATCCTTGCCCTCTTTTTCTATCTCATGTATCTTTTTATTGGATTTGCATCCATTCTCTGGTCGTCGGATCAGGCATGGTCAGCTTTGCAGATCGCCATGGATATTGAGTGCATAGTATTTGTGATATGGTATTGGAAAGCCTTTCTGATTTTCAATGAACAACCTAGATGGACACATACCATTACCCTGGATTATATCCTGTGGGTTTCAATTGTGTGGGTAGCCATCAGTTTTTTGATTGGCGCCATCGTCAATCCCGATCTCTTTTTTCGGGGTACGCATGGAGGGGAAGTTCAAAGATTGGGGGGTTGGATCATCAATCCCAATGAAATGGGCATGTTGATGACCGTAGGGGCAGGCATGCTATATACCAATATCGTCCGCACGAATATCAGCATTTGGAAAGTTCTGGGATGGCTTATGATTGTGTTGGCTCTGGTCCTGACCCAATCACGATCATCTATGATTAGTTTCTTCCTGACGACGATGTACTTCGTCATGTCTTCGGGCAAGGCAAAATTGATCATACCCACCCTGGTAACCGGGGCATTGGTAGCACCCATTGTATTCTTTAAAATATTTGTAAAAGAAGGTGATGTAGGAGAAGTAATGAGTATGACGGGCAGGATTCCTTTTTGGGGAGATTTGCTGACCTATGGATTTACGGAAAAGCCTCTATTCGGCTTTGGATTTATGCGGATTCACCATTTCCACAATTTCCCCAGCATCCATTCTTATCCAGGCTCCATGACACATAATACCTTTTTGCAGGTATTACTCAATCTGGGTATTGCAGGAGCTCTGGCAACCTTTTTCAATATGGTCTTTGTATTCAAGGCCTGGTTCAGAGAAAAGAAAAGCATTATAAAACATACAGGTGTAGGCATTTTTATCGGGATTTTCATCAATTCGCTCACAGAGTTCGGGATCTTTGGAGATGCGAATTATGGGATCATGTGGTGGTTATTCATCATCATGGTCTATGTGATCTCGGCAGAAGCGCCCAAACCAGAAAGATATACCCCCATTTATGGAAAACAAGCACTTAGAAACTGAAGCAGCTTTGGTTCGCAAGATCCTGGGTTATGGCTCTAATACTCCTTTAGACTCCAATCATTCTGTACTGGTCGAAGATTGGGAACACTCCTGGAAAAGCAGTGAAGGGGATCAGCAAGCCTACAATTTCAGTTATATTCTGAATCCTACGGGAACAATCCGATGGTTTTTCCCATCAGATACCCAATATCCCGCATATCTTTCTCTCTACAATTCTGCACACCTGAAAGCTCGGGTGTATAAATTGTGTACCCATGCCGCTTTTTCCCTGAATCTTCAAAAGAAGTTGTTTAGCGGGAGTTTTAGTATTAAAACCAGCAAGCTTCCTTTTCAGGATTTGCTAAAAACCCTGGACGCAGAAACCTATGCTGTTTTTACCGGCACCGTCGGAGAAAACCGAAAGAGTGTAGCGGCCATTTACCGAAATAAGTCTGTTTCCCATTTTGTCAAGCTATCCCATTCTGATAAAGCGAAAGAAATTCTATCAAATGAGGAGAAAATGCTCAAATACCTGAGTGATCTTCCTTTCTTTAGGCTGGATCATCCCCGGGTTCATCCGGACTCCAAAGAGGGCTGCCTTATCCTCAGCAATATAAAACCGACTCCTGCACGCGAAGTAGCGCGACTGGAAGACATGCACATCGAAGTTCTCAGTGAGATTTACAAATTTACCGCCAAGGAAGAGATTATGGCTTCTTCCACCTTTTACAGAGAGATACATGAGAACTTAAGCAGGATTTGTACCCGGGAAGTGCTTGATCCTGCCATCAACAATCCGGTCCTGAATCGGATCATTGATAATTTGATCAAGCTCACCAAAAGCCTGAGTCCTGCGAAGTTTTTCCAGACCTCTCTCGCGCATGGCGACTTCACTCCCTGGAATATGTACCTCTCTGACAACTATGTACACCTCTATGATTGGGAATTGTCGCGGAAGGGCTTGCCTTTGTTTTTCGACCTCTACCACTATATGTATCAGTCAGGCGTCCTCTTACTTCGCCAGAATTATGATCAGATTTTAAGGGAAATCAGTCGCAGCTTTCGCTTGCCCCACAGCAAACGACTCTGCAAGCAATATGGCCTGGATCTCCAGTACTACCACAAGCTTTACCTCTTATACATCATTAGCTATTACCTCCGCATTTATATGGATGAAGAATCTGTTCACATGCAGGTACACTGGCTAATGGATATTTGGGATCAGGCCTTGCAACACACCCATTGAGGAAAACAAAAGAATTATGCAGACAATCAAGTTAGGAAAGCGTCAGGAATTTATACAGGAACTTTTTAAAGGAAGCAGGAAGCTGAGATATGCTTACCTCAAATATTTTTATCCTACTCAGTATCACATACCCGAAAAAAGTGATATTGACCTGATCATCGACAAAAAGGAGATCCGGGAATGGAAAAGATTGATCCAGGACTCAAATTATGTGAAACGGGTGCGGTTTCGGGAGAAATCATTTGCGCTCTACGCAGAGATATTCTTTGAGGATGGGAGTTTTCTGGAAATGGATTTGATTCATGCCTGTAAATGGAAATTCAATGTCTTTCTTCAAACAGAGGAAATTCTGGAATTCAGCAATTTGAACCTGGAAGGAATCAAAATTGCCAGTTTGCAGCATTCTTTCGCCTATCTAAGCCTCTTTTATACGCTCAATTCCTCTGAGATTCCGCAGAAGTATATCGACTTTTATCATCAATTGGACGGACAGAAAAAAGCAGAAGTCAGGCAGTACATTCAGACCAAATACCAATTGGAGGAGTTGGGAGATAATATCTTTGATTTGCTGCCCCATCGCAAAAAGCTCATTGCCAGAATTCAAAATTTTTCCGACAACCAGGGATGGACCGGTTTATTGTTGAAGGCCTCCAGTTTCAGAGATAGACTAAAAGATCCCGGCATGGTGATCACCTTTAGTGGAGTTGATGGAGCCGGTAAATCAACCATTCTGGAAGAAACCCGCAAAATCCTCGCAGAAAAATATCGCAAGGAAATTGTGTTGCTAAGGCAAAGGCCCTCTATTTTGCCAATTCTCAGTTCCTATAAATATGGGAAACAGGAGGCAGAGCAAAAGGCTGCCAATACTTTACCCAGAACAGGGACCAATAAGAGCAAGATTTCTTCTTTTGTTCGTTTCATGTACTATTACTGCGATTATGTGCTGGGTCAATTTTATGTTTACCTCAAGCATAGTCTCAAAGGGCATATCATTCTCTATGATCGCTACTATTTCGATTATATCGTAGATAGCAAAAGAGCAAACATAGTCCTGCCACCGGCCTTTATCAAAGCCCTTTATCGCTTTGTCTTCAAGCCAGATCTCAATGTGTTACTTTATGCGGATCCTGAGCTTATTTTGGCCAGAAAGCAGGAATTGAGTGCGGAAGATATCCGCAAATTAACTACTGATTTTAAAGCCTTATTTGGCGAATTTGATAGGAAACACAAAGCATCCACCTACCTCTTACTCAATAATGTAGTGCTGGAAGAAAGCCTGGAAAGCATAGAAAATGCATACCTGGAAATTGCTGGGGAAGAATCAGAAAAGCATGATTAAGAAAATACTGATAAGCTTTGCTCGAAGGAAAAATCCGGATTTTGTCCTGGATGATGGGGTAAGAGATCATATCATTCTTTCCCTCGCTTTCCAAAGACTCATCTGTTTTATACGCTCATTTAAACTCCTTTTCAGGGGGAAAATTCCTTCTTTGCTTTTTTTAGGCAGAGGGGTTCGGTTTTTCAATCTCCGAAATATGAAATTCGGTAAATTTGTCCAGATACATGAAGGAGCATACCTAAGTGCATTAGGCAAGGAAGCCCTGGAACTGGGGAATAATGTAAACATTGGAGCATATAGCCGACTGGTTATTTCCCAAACATTTCATGAGCTTGGAGCCTTTATAAGAATAGGTGATAATGTGGGTCTGGGCGATTTTGCGCATTTAGGAGGAGCTGGCGGATTGGAGATTGGCCAGGATTGTATCATAGGAGCTTACCTGAGTTGCCATCCCGAAAACCATAAATATGATATCCCTGAGTTACCTATCCGACTTCAGGGAGTCAGTAGAAAGGGGATAAAGATTGGAAGAAATTGCTGGATTGGGGCGAAAGTTACCGTCCTAGATGGCGTGAGTATCGGAGATAATTGTATTGTAGCCGCCGGAGCAGTAGTTACCAAATCATTCCCCGCCAATACAATCATTGGGGGAGTACCTGCGAAAGTTATCAAGCAGATTCATCTCCCCAAAGTTGAACTAAAGGACCTTCAACCTGCTTAATAGCATTTATGCGAACGATCCTCATTACAGCATATGCAATAAATCCCTACAAAGGCTCCGAAGATGGAACTGGCTGGAATTGGGTAAAAGAACTGGCCAAATACAACCAGGTCATTGTTATTACCCGCGAGAATAACCTGCCGCATATTGAGCGTTACCTGGAAGAGCAGGAATTGAGTCAGGAATCCAATATGAGATTCTTTGGATACGACCTTCCCAAGTATCAAAGGTTTTGGAAACGAGGTTCATTTGGGGCCCTCCCCTATTTCTACCTGTGGCAAAGGACAGTTCCCAATTTCGTCCGGGAAATGGACCTTGATTTCGATATCGCCCACAACCTAAATTTCCATAATGACTGGATTCCCAACTTTCTTTGGAAACTGGGCATGCCAACGGTTTGGGGGCCAATTGGTCATCATACCAAGATTCGCAAAGACTACATTCTTCCCCACTATGGAGTTGTAGAATACCTGAAAGATCGCATCAGATGGTGGATCAAATTAGCCTTCTGGGTGCTGAGTCCTAATCTTAAGAAGGGAATCGAAGCATCAGAAGTTATTTTGGCTGTAAACCATGATGTAAAAAACCGCATACCAGGGAATAGCAAACGCATCATCCATATGCCGGCAATAGGTGCTCCCTGGCAAGAGGCAGATGAGAAAGAAGAACATCCTGTATTGGAACTATTATCAATCGGTCGCTTTGTTCCTTTAAAGGCTTTTGATCTCACAATCAGATCTTTTGCAAAATTTTACCATGAACTTAATCCTCTCCGCAAAGATGGGGTCCGCCTTACAATCGTCGGCAAAGGTCCCTATAAAAATTACCTGATTCGCCTGGCGAAAGAATTGAAGGTATCAGAACAAATCCGATTCATTGATTGGATAGAGAAGCATAAACTGGAGGAGATATACAAGAAGAGCGATATTTTTCTTTTTCCTTCCCATGAAGGTGCCGGTATGGTCGTACCAGAAGCCTTTGTGCATAGCATCCCTGTCATATGTCTGGACAATTCGGGTCCCGGCGAATCCATAGATGAAAATTCAGGAATCAAGGTTCCTTTTATCGACTATGAAGAAAGCCTGGATTTACTGGCACATGCCATACATCGTCTGGCAGCGGATCCAGCTTACCGAAAGGTTCTCTCAAAAGGAGCAAGAAACAGATTTGAGAGCTGGTTTGCCTGGGAAGCTAAAGGGAAAATGGTGAATGAGATTTACAGAAAAATTCTCAAACAGGAAAAGATTATTGATTATACCCATTAATCAGGAAACACATGAACAGGAAGCGGATCGTTATTGCTCATTTGTACAATAATTTCACCGGGAGTCCGAAGGTTCTGGCAGATGTGGTAAACGCGCTGAGTTCCGCAGGAATAGAAGTGGATCTTTTTACCAACAAAGGCCCTGGATTTTTAGATGGCCTCAGAGGTATCAATCGCTTTCATGCCTGGTATAAATGGCATCCCAATAAATACATTCGCCTCATCCATTTCAGCCTCAGTCAAGTATTTTTATTTTTCAGTTTATTGAGATACTGGCGAAAGGATGTATGCATTTATGCCAATACAATTTTGCCTTTTGGAGCAGGCTTGGCGGGATGGCTTATGGGGAAAAAAGTGATTTATCATGTGCATGAGACTGAATTTCAGCCTCCTTTATTTACGAAACTACTCCTGACTGTAATACGATTGAGTGCCAACAAACTGATCTTTGTATCAAAATATTTACAGGAATACCATGATTTCCCACACATTCCCCAAGAGGTAGTTTATAATGCTTTACCCAGGGAATTTATGGAAATGATTAAAGAATATGCGCCCCAGGAAAAGCAGCAAGGATCAACAGATACATTTGAGGTATTGATGATGTGTTCCTTGAAAAAGGCAAAAGGAATTTTTGAGTATATCGAATTAGCCAAAAAGCTCCCTGAAATTCATTTCACGCTCATTATCAGCCAGAAAAAGCAACAAATCCTGCAGTTTTTGGGAGAAACCTCTATCCCTCAAAATCTAAGTCTGGAGGAGGTTAAAGAAAACGTTCATCCGTATTATGCTAAAACCGATCTCCTCTTAAGCCTATCTCATCCAATTGAATGGCCGGAAACTTTCGGTATGACCTTGCTGGAAGGCATGAGTTATGGGATTCCTTCTATCGTTCCTCCTGTAGGTGCGCCTTTAGAAATCATCCGGGAAGGACAAGATGGATTTCACCTCGATATGCGAGAATTAGAAAAGATAGAAGCCAAGATTCAGGAGTTAAAACATAGCCCGGAGATTATGCAAAGCCTATCTCAAATGGCCAGTCAGAGAGCCAAAGATTTCAGCATCGAAGTATTCCAGGAACAAATTCTGAGAGCGATCGCCTGATCAGCGATTTCCCAGTGCCTTTATCGCCTTAGCAAAATCTTTGGTAATTGAGGAATGATCAATATGCTTCCCATCACGTACCTTCCATTCGCCATTCAGTAGCGTACCTTTATGCATAGAGGCATCAGAGGTATAAACAATGCTTGAGGTCAGGTTTTCGAGGCTACTACTAGCAATGAGGGGAGCATCAGGATCAATGAGCAATGCATCCAGGGCCTCCCCTACTTCAAAGAAATCTTCCACTTCCTTTCCCATAGCTTTTTTCCCGGCAAAGAAAGCCATCTCAAGGGCTTTTTCTCCATTGTCCCCTGCTTCTGTACCAATAAAACTATTGCGATTATGGCTATGTATTCTTTGTCCGTAATCCAGGATGCGAAGTTCTTCAAATGGATTTAGCCCAATATGACTATCCGTGCCAATACTCCATTTCCCCCCATGTTCCTGAAAGCTATGTAAAGGAAAAAGTCCATCTCCCAGATTGCCTTCGGTACTCGGACAAAGAACCACATGGGCACCACTTTCTCCCAGGGCTCGAGACTCATCACGACTCATATGCGTCGAATGCACCAAATGAAAATTGGGACCAAGATTCAGGTTATCGAGTATCCATTCTACCGGGCGAGCTTTTAGGGTCTGTATACATTCCTTGATCTCTTGCTTCTGCTCTGCTATGTGCATATGCAGGGGAAATTCAGGCTGGCGTACCTGACAGAGCATTTTCAGGTCTGAAGTAGCAACCGCCCTCATAGAATGCGCCGCGTATCCAACCCTGGCATGTTGATAATTCCTGCTTGCAGACCGGCTTTCATCAAATAATTTGAGATAAGCTTCAAGGTCCTGACTCAGAAATCGCCTTTGCCGTTCATTGGCAGCTTTCCCAAAACCTCCATAGCGGTAGAAAACGGGAATCAAGCTAATTTTTATTCCTGTTTTTTGAGCTGCGGCCAGTAGCCTTTCGCCCATTTCAGCCAGATTTCCATAGGGCTTCCCATCTTTGTCATGATGGAGGTAATGAAATTCTGCAACTTCTGTATAGCCCTGCCGCAACATCTCAGCATATAACATAGAAGCGATTGCTTCCATTTGATCCGGGTTCATACTCAGGGCCAGCTGATACATGGCTTCCCTCCATGACCAGAAATCATCTGCCATAGCTGAAGCTTTATGCCTTTCCGCCAAACCTGCCATTGCATACTGAAAGGCATGCGAATGGGCATTCTGGAAGCCCGGCAATGCATAGGCATCTACCGATTCAAAATCAGAAACTCTTTTCTGGCCAATCTCTTGTATGATTCCCTGATCATCCACCTGAACATAGGCAGATTCCAACCAGCCATTTTTCGTCAGTAATCCCTTAAACTTATAAGTCTTCATTTCGAATTAAAGGCTTTTGAGTAACTGAGAAAGTGATAATAGGGTGTTTTTAAGCAGGGGTTTTAGTTTTCCTGCCCTTTCTTCATGATACAAAATTTCTGCATCATCCATGTAGAGGGTTTTGATCATTTCCAGTTGTAAGGCATGAATCCCATTTTCAGGATCGCCTTTGCTCCGGGTAATATAGCCTCCTTTGAACGGATGATTATGCGTCAATTCATGCCCAAGAGATCCCAACTCCCGTAAGGCCAGATCGATGAGTTTTCCATCCGCACTTTTCCTGTCATTATTTCCCAGGATGAGTTGGGGGAATTTTTCCTGCTGGATGGACTTCACATAGGCTCGGATAGAGTGTGCATCCCAGAGTAAAACATGAGTATGTTCTTTGCGCCAGCCTTGGAGAATTTCGCTGATTTTTTTGTGATAGGGGAAATAATAGGCATCCTTTCGTCTATTTAACTCTTCCTCATCTGGCTCCAGCTCCGTGCTTTTGTATATCGCATTTCCCTTAAAATCTACCCTTGGACAAAGACCTGTGATCATTCGACCGTCTTTGTATAATGAGACATTTTGGGGATCACGATTGAGGTCAATCAACCAACGAGAGTAGCGAGCCTGAATGATGGTAATACCTATTTCTGAGGCAAAATCATACAGTTGATCCAGGTAGAAATCAGTATCATCCGGAATTGCAGCCAGTTCCTCCACATAGTGATTTCGGACTTCCTCCGGAAATTCTGTTCCCAGATGAGGGATGCTCAACAAAACGGGAACAAAAGAAGACTTCGGCTCAATAATCTGAAAAACCTCTGACATAGATATGAATCATTTAAGGGAACAGGATCAGCACAATTTACCGGCTTTCCAAACCATATTTGGTTTTAGGGAGCCTTGATGGTAGAGGATTTCCCGATGATCTGACACGGGGAAGGCGACTATATCTGCCCGCATCCCCCCTAACAATCTTCCTCTATCTTCCAGACCCAAAGCTGCCGCTGCCCTGAAAGTCAATGCAGAAAGGGTTTCTGCTGTACTGAGTTTCTCATAGGTACCTAAAACAGCCGCCTGGGTCAATAGGTTTCCCATAGGCGCCGAACCAGGATTCCAGTCAGATGCAATTGCCAGAGAAGCTCCACCATCCAGGAGTTTTCTGGCTGGCCCAAAGGGTTCTCCCAATCCCATCGAGGCTCCGGGCAGGACTACAGCAACGGTATTGCTTTTCGCCAGTATTTCTACCTCCTTTTCTCCGCTTGCTTCCAGGTGATCTGCACTCCTGGCTTCCACCTCTACAGCAATTTTGCTTCCTCCTGAATGAAATTGGTCTGCGTGTACTGTTAAATCGAAACCCTGAGCTTTTGCATTCAGCAAAAAATCTTTAGACATCCCCACCTCAAAGGCTGTATCCTCAATAAATATATCTACTCGATTTGTGAGCTTGCGATTTTTCAATTCAGGTAAAATATCCGATAGGATATAAGCAAGATAGGCTTCTTTTTCCCCATCAAAATCTTTGGGACAGATATGAGCAGCCAGACAAGTGGGGATCAGCTCGGCTTCTGTTTCCAAATTCGCCTCCCGAATGGCTTCCAGCATCTTAAGTTCTTGTTCCAGATTCAATCCGTATCCACTTTTCACCTCTATCGTGGTGATTCCGTCTTTCAGATGTCGGGCAGCTCGGTTTTTTATTCCGCTAATCAAGTCTGCTTTTGAAGCATTACGGGTTTGTTGTACACTGTCCCAGATTCCGCCTCCACTTCTGGCGATTTCCAGATAGGATTTACCCGCATTTCTCATAGCGTAGTCCCTGGCTCTACTTCCCCCAAAACAAATGTGGGTATGAGCATCCACAAAGCCAGGCAAGGCTACCATTGGGCTATCCAAATGACTTATCCTTACATTTTGGGTATTGGCTTCTATTCTTAAGTCATGGAAAGGTCCTGTCTTCAGAACCCTTCCATCTTTAACCCATACCCCTGCCTCCTTTTGGATCAAGAGTTCCTCATCGCTGATGGCACCTTTGAGACCGAGACCTTCAAAGCTCAGCAATTCAGCGAAGGGACCTATAAGTATTTCCATAATTAAATGCCTAAATCAAATTGATCGGAGGTATTCTGAGCGATTTCGTAGCCAGCGTCGGCATGTCGAAAGATTCCCAGAGCTGGGTCATTGTGGAGGACACGTTTGATACATTTTTCAGCCCTTTCCGTTCCATCAGCCAATATCACCATACCTGCATGCTGGGAGAATCCCATTCCAACTCCTCCTCCATGGTGAAAGGAAATCCAGGTGGCTCCTCCCGATGCATTGGACATGAGGTTGAGTAAAGGCCAGTCTGATACGGCATCACTTCCATCTTTCATGGCTTCTGTCTCCCGATTAGGAGAAGCAACAGAACCACAATCCAAATGATCTCGACCAATCACAATCGGAGCTTTCACTTTGCCCGTTCTTACAAGTTCATTGAAGATCAAACCAGCTTTTTCTCTTTCTCCCATCCCTAACCAGCAAATCCGACAAGGCAAACCCTGAAAAGCTACTTTTTCGCGAGCTTCCTTGAGCCAGTTAATCATGTGGTGGTTTTCGGGAAAAGCGGCGATCAAGGCATCATCCGTAACACGAATATCTTCGGGATCCCCCGATAAGGCTGCCCATCGGAAAGGGCCTTTTCCTTCGCAAAATAAGGGTCGAATATACTCCGGGACAAAGCCCTTGAAATCAAATGCATTTTTCTCTCCACCCTGAACAGCAAATTCGCGTAGATTGTTACCATAATCGAAAACAATGCTGCCTCTTTTCTTCATCTCCAACATGAAACTCACATGACGCGCCATGCTCTTGAGGCTTTTTTCCTGATAGGTTTCCGGATCATCTGATCTCAGGCGTTCTGCCTCTTTCAGGCTCATTCCATGAGGCACATATCCATGCAAGGGATCATGGGCGGAGGTTTGATCCGTGAGAATATCGGGAGTAATCCCGTCAGCGATCAATTTTTCCAAGACATCTCCAATATCTCCTACCAAACCTACAGACAGGTTTTCTCCTTTTTCTTTCGCTTCCAGCACCCATTTTACAGCTTCTTCATAGTCATGGGTCATTTTATCGATATAGCGCGTATCTATGCGTTTCTGGATGCGTTCTGGATCGACATCTACTCCCAGGAATGTCGCACCAGCCAGGGTTGCAGCCAAAGGTTGAGCGCCCCCCATTCCTCCTAGTCCTCCCGTCACTAACAAACGATGCCTGAGGTCTCCATTGAAATGCTTTTGTCCACAGGCAACGAAGGTTTCATAGGTTCCCTGAAGGATCCCCTGCGTACCGATATAAATCCAGCTTCCCGCAGTCATCTGTCCGTACATCATCAGGCCCTTTTCCTTGAGGTCTTCGAAATGCTCCCAGTTTGCCCAGGCCGGAACCAGATTACTATTAGCAATCAATACTCGGGGAGCTTCCGGATGTGTCCTTACGATACCCACGGGCTTACCAGATTGTACCAGCAAACTGTGATCATTGTCCAGCTCTAGCAAGCATTTGATAATCTGAAGAGCGGCCTCAGGATTCCTGGCTGCTTGCCCGGTTCCTCCATAAACCACCAACTTACTCGGGTCCTCGGCTACTTCATGGTCCAGGTTATTCAGGAACATGCGTAAGGCTGCTTCTGTCTGCCAGGATTTGGCATGAAGTTGAGGGCCTTGTGGTGATTTATAATTGGGGTGATTGGCGTAGGTATCAATGAATTCGGAATAAGTCATCCGTTTCTGATCTGTGGATATATTCATGGGATATTTTGATTAAAGATTGATCTTTGATGAGTTGTATAGCTGCTTCGATATCACCTGTATAGACTTTATCTTCTTCGCTATGGTCAATTTTGCCTCGCACAAAAGAATGAACCTCTTCTAGCACCGGACTGGACTTTCTGGGTCTCTGGTAATCGACTGCTTGTGCTGCCAGGAGCAATTCTATAGCTAGTATTTTCTCTACATTTTCGAGGACTTGCAAAGTCTTACGTCCACTGATCGATCCCATACTGACATGATCTTCCTGTCCCAAAGAGGTGGGTACACTATCTGCACTGGCTGGAAAGCAAAGAGATTTATTTTCGCTCACCAAAGCAGCAGAAGTATATTGGTGAATCATAAAACCGGAATTGGAGCCGGTATTCTTCATCAATAGTTTGGGAACAGGAGGATATACACCTGTCAAAGAAAGATAGCTTCTTCTGTCGGAAATATTGCCTAGTTCAGCTGCTGCGAGGCATGCATAGTCCAAGGGCAAAGCCAAAGGTTGTCCGTGGAAATTCCCTCCACTGATGCTGTGCCCATCCTCAAAGATGAGGGGATTGTCTGTTACAGAATTCATTTCGACCTCCAGCATCTCATTGAGGTGTATATAAGCATTGCGAGAGGCTCCGTGAACCTGTGGCATGCAACGAAGAGAATAAGGGTCCTGGACCCTATCACAATCAGCATGCGAATCCAGAATTTCAGAGCCCTGGAGATAAAATGAAATTCTCTGAGCGACATGGAGGCTTCCCTTATAGGGCCTAAGTTCGTGAAGCTCCGGAGAAAAAGGTTTCCCAGAGCCCTGCAATCCTTCCAGCATCATGGCACCAATGAGATCAGCATGTTCCAAACAGCTCCTGAATTTCTCATGCACCATGACTGCATGCGCAGCTATAAATTGAGTTCCATTTATCAAGGCCAGGCCTTCCTTTGGACCCAGTTCGATTTTCTCTAGCTTAAATTTTTGCAAGAGGTCCGAACTCTTATAGAGCTCTCCTTTCCACCAAAGCTTTCCCAAACCAATCAAAGGCAAAAACAGATGGGCCAAAGGTGCCAAATCACCTGAGGCTCCCACTGAACCCTGACTTGGAACCCAGGGAGAAATTTCTTCATCAATCATCCACAGAATTCGCTTCATGGTTTCCATCCGAATTCCTGAATGCCCTTTAGCCAATGCATGAACTTTAAGAATCAGCATGAGTCGGGAGATATCGGGAGAAATGGGCGTTCCTACCCCAACTGCATGGCTTTTGAGTAATTTTTCCTGTAGCGCTCTGGTTTCTTCTGAGGAAACCGCAACCGTACAAAGCGGGCCGAAACCGGTATTGATGCCATAGACAGCGTCTTCCCCTTCAGCGATATCATGCACGATTTTACTACAATTCTGAATAGAGGTCCGGACAGGCTCAGAAAGCTGTCCCCGGATACGTCCATTCAAGAGGCTCAGGCCAAGTTCAACAGTTAAATGGTCTTCACCATAATGAAAAGCATTCTTTTCCATTTAGAATCTGAGATAAACGGGTGATCGATTTTATAAAATTATTCGTATCATTGATACTTACCAAGACCATTTAAGTCAACAACTAATAACCATGGGTTATCAATATGAATTGAGACATCTCAGGTACTTTTTGACGGTAGCAGAAGAATTACATTTTAGAAAGGCAGCAGAGCGTCTCTTCATTTCTCAGCCGGGATTAAGTCGCCAGGTACGGCAATTGGAGGAAGTCCTGGGGGTACAACTTTTTGAACGAAATCAACGCAAGGTTAAGTTGACTGCGGCGGGGCGGTATTTCCAGCAGGAAGCTAATTTGATCTTTGACAGACTTGAGAGCATAGAGGCCCAGCTAAAGCGTATCGAAATAGGAGAAGAAGGGGAATTGCGCATCGGCTTTGTAGGTTCGGCTATGCAGAATGTAATCCCTGACTTATTGCTAAAACTAAATAATACCTTCCCTAAAATAGGTAGCGTCCTGGAGGAATTGTCTGTACATATTCAATTGGAGCAAGTGCTGCGGGAAAAACTGGACATTGGATTTGTCCGCATTGATAAGGTCCCGGAAGAGTTGGAAAAGAAGTTGATCTTTGTCGATAGTTTTTCAGTCGTATTACCGGAGACTCATCCTCTGGAAGAGACTGGCTTCCACAATATGAAACAGCTGCAATCCGAGAATTTCATTTTCTTTTCTACCGATTACAGCAATTATTACTACAAGAAAATCCTGAGTATCTGTGAAGACCAGGGCTTTACACCTAAAAGCACACATAAATCCATCCACGCCAATACCATCTTCAAATTGGTCGAAAGCAAAATGGGAATAGCCATTGTCCCGACTTCTCTTCAACACGGTTTTGACTTCAAGGTGAAGTTTTTGCGCATACCCGATATCCCTCAGAAAGCTGAGTTGTCTGTGATTTGGAAAAAGGACAATCCCAATCCCGTATTGAGGAGTTTTTTGGGGATGTTGTAAATAGTTGGGCAGGTCTTAGTGTGTTCTGTTGTTCTCGTATTCTGGGGTTCCGGATGATTTAGCCCGAAACATGAATACAAGAACACGAGAACACTTGAACACTCTATTTTAGCTCAAAGGCTTTTTTGCTGCCTGTTGGGCGGTAAGTTTTCTTTGATATCGGCCCTGCACCACATCTGTAATAACCAGAATGACCAGAACGAAATAGAAAGTTGTCTTACTCATAGCTGTAATCTCGTTTCCAAAGATTTTGATATGAGCCAGGTGACCGCCTTCAGAGGTAAGCATAATGCCTACGAGGAAGAGAATAAAGAGGCCCAATACCTCGTACATTTTGTTCTTTTGGAGAAAGGAAGAGATTCTATCCGCTAACCAGATCATCATAAGTCCACCCAAAACAATTGCTGTGGCCATTACCCAAAATACATCAGTAAGCGCCATGGCACTCAGGATAGAATCAAAGGAAAAAACCAGGTTCATAACAATGATCATAAAGATCACCTGGCCCACAGATTTGCTTTTCTTTGCCGCATGTTCGGCATGATCCTCCAATGAGATCATATGCCAGATTTCTTTCATCGCTGTATAAATGATGAAACCTCCTCCCAGCAAAACAATCAGGCTGTGAATATTGAAGCTCCCTTCAAACCAGCCATCATGAAATTCGAGGATGGGATCCTGGAAATACTGAATAACAGATAGCAGGATAAACAGGAGAACAATTCGCAGAACAATTGCCAGTCCGATTCCCACTTTGCGAACATAAGCCTGTTTTTCAGGTGGTGCATTTTTAGACTCGAGTGAAATGTAGAGTAGATTGTCGAAACCCAAAACCATTTGCAGCAGCAGTAGCATTGCCAGGGTCATCAGGTCTCCAAAAATAGATGTTTCCATTTGTTTCTTTTATTTCCACAAAAAAAGTAAATATTTTCGATTTCCCTTCAAGACTCCCAAAGGAAATCCTATGGCACAAATTCCGACATCTCCCAGTCTCCCACAATTGCAAGCGTATCAGGCAGAAATTTGTAAAGAACGCGGATGGGACAGCAGCAATGATCTGGAAACCTTTCTTCTCTTCACAGAAGAGATCGGAGAATTAGCGAAAGCCATCCGAAAACGAAAAAAACTCTTTTTGGAAGAGGGAAAATCCCATAAGAAGGATGGAATAGAAGGGGAAATGGCGGATGTACTGAGCTATCTGCTGGAACTAGCCAATCGCTTTGAGATAGACCTGGAGCAGGCCTATCGGGATAAAGAAGAGCTAAATGCAGGGAGGGAGTGGGGCTGAACATGTGTTCTGGTGTTCTGGTGTTCTGGGGAAAAAAACGAAAACACATGAACAACAAAGCACCTGCGCACTTCCCTACTCCCAAATCTCATTCTTCCCATAATACTCTTTCAGCACCTGAGCCGCCATTTTGCCGGCCGGAGAGAAGCTTTGTGGCGAGCGATTGCCATAATTCATATAGGAGGGCCATTTCCACCAGATCATGCCTCTCTGCCAATCCTCGTCCCGCATGGCTTCAAGAACTACCTGATAACATCGGGCCTGGTCTTCTTCCAGGGCCTTATCATCTTTGGCTTCAGCATGAGGTTCTTTCCATGCCTCGGGAATACTTCGGAAACCGACTTCTGTAAATACGAGGGGTTTGCCATGTTTCTTGCTGATTTTTGACAGCTTTTTCATGGTTTTCTTAAACCCTTCTTTCAGGTCTTCATCACTGGCCCAGGTCTTATCGCTTAGGGGATAGTAACAATCGACTCCCAGGAAATCGAGTTCAGCTGATAGCTCTGGAGATAGTTTTTCAATCTCTTCCCCCCAGTTTGCGGCATAGGTGATTTTTCCGGAGAAAATCTTTTTCAAATCTCTAGCCAATTGTGCCCAGGCTTTGGGTTGCTGTGTGCTAGCTTTGACAAATTCGACCCCAATACAAAGCAGATCGAATTCATGTATCTCTGCCAGAAGTGCATAATGCAGAATCCAGGTCCGATAGTAACTAAAGAACTGATCCCAGTCCTCCTGATTTTGCATTTCCAGATCCCCCGGCCAAGATCTCCCAAACCAGATTTGAGGCTTCATCATGGTCTTGATGCCCAAATTCTGTGCGGCCCGACTGGCATAAACGACTGAGATATCATTTTCTCCTCCTGATCCCCTGCTGAATCGAACAGGATTGGGTTTATTGGTTTCTCTTAATCCTGAATATGGTACAATGGAAATGGTATTCACATTATGGGCTTTGATTTCTTCCAGAGATTTTCTTGCCAAAGTTGATCCATAGCCGTTGTAAACAGCATAGCCTTCATGGGCAAAAGTCATCCCTTTCAGATAAGGCGGAAGTTCTATTTCCCTTTGCTCATCGGTGATGCTATTGGAAAGATCGCTGAGGTAGTTGATCCATTTTTTATTCAGGTTTTTTAATTCCTTTTTTGCCGGGCTCCAACTGGTGTAATTTTCCAGAAAAATCTCTTTGCCCCATTCTTCCAGAAGAAATTCAACCAAGGTGGCAGAAAGTGCTCCCTGCGTAATGAGGGATGCATATTCATTGCTATGGTTCGCCAAAAGCTCATCGATATTCTGCCAGTCGCCGGAACGGAAGAGTTTGGCAGTCCAATAACGATGTCCTTTCCGTTGCCAGTCTTCAGAGAAATATACAGCCAGGCCCCTTTGCAGAACGGGATTGGCTTCCCCTCCAGTAATTTCCCTCAGAATCCAAAGATACTGAGACTCTTTGCTTAAGCCGGGAAAATATTCATGGGCGAGAATGTGAACATCATTTTTATCCAAATCCTGATAACAGGCTTTCATTTCTCCCTTCATCATTCCCATGATTTCAGGGCTTCCATACAGATTGAGGGAGATTTTATCTAACTCCTTCTCTGTATCCCAAAAGCTCTTAACTATTTCTATTTCGTCCAGAACCTTCTTTCCTATCCTCTCTAACTCTTCTTGCTCAAGACCTGTTGAATGTTCATAAATCTCGATACCTGCGGATTCAAATCGTGGGTGAGGCTGAGGGTCAAAATACCAACTCAGTTCTGTATCCACTTTCCAATCTTCATCAAAATCCCCCATCGCAATTCGCTTTCCGTCCTCATAAACCTGATAAGGTAAAGAGCCCCAAATTCTAAATCTTCGGCCTGAAGTCAATCGATCCAGCAAATTCAATACAGCTTGCTCAGAATTCCCGGAAACAACCGTTATAGGTGTCCATTGACTATCTGGATTTGGGAAAAAACTAAGTTGGTAGGCTTGCTCCTTTTCTTCAAAGTTTTGCCCGTTAATATAGAAACTGCTATCACTTTGCTGAAAAGGCAAGAAGGGATTTAGTCTTGCCAGGAGACTATTTGATGCAGGAGTTCCTATGAGAAAACCAGGAATTTCTTTCCATTGTTCCATGGCATATTCCTGATCGGATTGGATCATTATCTCAAGGGGCCTCCTACCACCTCCCATCCTTTCTTTTAGAGAGTTGGCTAATTGACGATACTTTTCCGTTTCCTTTTCTGCTCCGCTTCCATATACGATCAGTAAACTTCGATGCTTGTTGAAGCTTTCGTACATATCTGCCTTGCCCGGCTTTTGGTCCCCGGTTTTTGGTGTCCCCTGAAGCATACAGGATTGAGACAGAAAAGCTAGTATGAATATAAGTAGCAGGCGTTGCATTGGGTTAACAGCTGTATTGATTGATACCAAAATATAGCAAAAAGAGCTGGCTCATTAAAGCCAGCTCTTTTCTTTTATCTAATTAACTGATCATTTCATGCTTTTGATGATCTGAACAGCTTCATATACATAAGGATCTTTGCCCAGGTCTTTTTGCCATTTTTCCATACGGGCAAGACGGCCTTCGTCTTCTGAGGCAGCATCCAGATCAATCTGGAGAAGAGATACATCGAAACCATCGATATCTTTGGAAATATCTTTGTATTTCTCTGATTCTTCATTGAGTCTTTTGCGCTGTGCACGATAAGCTTCAAGGCTCAAGGGATAGTCTTCAGATTCCTGGCGACGCTTGAGGCGCTCTGCATTTTGTTGAATCAATTGGAAAGTAGGATTTGAAGCTATCCTTCCTTCGCTTTTGCTTTTGATCTGAGATAGATTGCCGAAAGCATTTCTTTCTATTGCAAAAGGAACTGCTTCTATTTCATCCCAGGCCATAGAGTGCTCATTTTCTCTTTCACCAATATCCAGCAAGCTATACTCATCCGGAAGCTGAATATCTGGTACAACTCCTCTCAATTGGGTAGCACCACCATTGATGCGGTAAAATTTCTGAGTTGTCATTTTCAGATCACCTAAAGGTTTGATTTCATACGAACCTCTGATCAGGTCATCCAAATCAACAAATCTTTGAACGGTACCTTTACCATAAGTGGTGGTTCCAACAACGATTCCTCTTTTATAGTCCTGGATGGCAGCGGCCATGATTTCAGATGCTGAAGCACTGAATTCATTTACCAAAACCACCAATTTACCTTCGTATTGTACCTGTGGGTCGCGGTCTCTCAGGATGTAAGGCTTACCTTCACGAGATTTTACCTGAACGATAGGCCCTTCTTCGATAAAGAGTCCAGCCATTTCGACTACATCAGCCAAAGAACCACCTCCATTATTTCTCAGATCGAGGATGATTCCATCTACCTTTTGCTCTTTTAGTTTTGCGATCTCGGCTGAAACATCCGTAGCAGCGCGACGACCATAGCGGTCATTCAGATCGAAATAGAATTTGGGAAGATGAATGTATCCTACACTCTTTTTATTGTTATCTGCTTTAAGGATGGCTGATTTTGCGTAGGTCTCATCGATGATGATCACGTCTCTGATCAAAGGAATAGTAATCACATTTCCGTCCAGCTTTTGTACGGTCAGGCGAACTTCTGTTCCTTTTTTCCCACGAATCAATTGGATGGCATCATCCAGATTCATGCTTACTACATCAATCGGTTCTTCTTCTCCCTGTCCAACTTTTAGGATTTTGTCATTTACTTCCAAATCTCCCTGAAGGAAAGAAGGACTACCATGTACAATGCGTACAACTTTTATCATCCCATCCTCTTCATTCAGCTGGGCTCCGATTCCTTCCAGTTTACCTGAAATACGGATATCAAAGGCTTGCTTGTCTTTGGGAGGAAGGTATTCTGTATGCGGATCATAGGTAGTCGTGATCGCATTGATATAATCAGCTCTTTTATCTTTGAGGGTTTCCTGCTCCATGCGTTTGAACCACTCATTGTGAGATTTCAAAACTCTTGCACGAGCATTTTCTTCCAAAAGTTCCATGGGTTTAATCTCCATGGCTTCTTCTCCACTATCCTTTTGCTTCTTTTTTTCCTGCTTATTCATATCGGTAACCAGGCGGGAAAGGGTTTGGAGTTTAAGGGATTTGCGCCAGCGCTCTTTCAGTTCTTCACCCGAAGAAGCATAAGGCATCTTTTCCGGATCTCCTTCCAGACTTTCTTCTATATTAAAGTCGAAAGGTTCTTCCAGTATTTCTTGATAGAATGCTTTGGTCTCTTCTCTTCTCTTTTCAAATAGAGAAACAGAAAGATCAAACAACTGGAAAGTTTCTGATTCCAGTTCGTCATCGACTTTATATGTAAACTGTCTCAACTGTTCTACATCGGAAGCCATCAGGAATCTTTTGGAAGGATCAAGCGACTCCAGGTAGTGATTAAATACCTTTTCGGAGAACTCATCATTGATATCCTGAGGTTGATAATGGAAGCGACTCATGCTTCGCTTGATAGTTTTTAAGAGAGCTTTCGATTTTTCCTCGCCACCTTCATAAATAGTGTAAGAACTAAAAACTAATAGTGCCGCTAAGATGGAACTAAAACCAAGAAATTTAAACTTCATAAGATTGTTATAAATCTGAGTCAATATTTAGCCCTTGCGGGCTCCGGTTTAGATTTGTGATGTGCTAATTTGGGAGACTTACTCACTCTAACGTGAAAAATACATAATTAGATTCGTTTAGCCCAAACAGATTTAGAATTAATACCCTGAATGAAAATTTACGAATGTTATTTGAAACATTCCTTTTCTTTTCCGTTTAATCTAACGCAGCCAAATGTATGCCAGAGGGGTCAATATCATCACCAGACATATTCTTTTACAGGATAATCATACTTTATCACTCCCAAAGGCGTATATTTGTTTAGAGGTTTAACACAATCCCATGATTTTTTTCACCAAGTCCTCCAAGTTTCCCCCACAATTTCTTGTACTTATCCTTGCAGGATTTATGTTTTTTTCCTGTGAAGGCACAGAATCCGGAAAAAACGCTTCTACAGAAAGAAGTGACTCAGGATTTGCCGGCACAGAGCAGGAAGGCATAGCCGGAAGCTTAAGTGATGCAGGAGAAAACTCTGCTCAACAAAGCCGAGGCCTTGACATGGCAAATGCGCGTGTTGCCAACGGATCATTTGAGGAAGAATTTCCTCTTCTTTATGGATTGGTAAAAGACGATCCTGATCAGCTATTGCCTGAATTGAAGGCTTATGCTGAAAAAGTTTTATCGAAAAACATAAGCTCTGAAGCAGAGATTTTAGCTTTGATGGAGCAAAGAGATTCTTCTCTGATCACTTTTATCACTCCCTTATTTGAAAATATGGATCCAGAGAGTCTGGATAAAAATTGGGGAGAATTCCAGGAAGAATTGAACCGCTTGGGCATGACAATGACAGCGGCAGAGGGCATGTTTACCTCCATAGGTTCTGCACCTTTCCTTGAAGATAAAATTGCAGAACTGGGCTCAAAGGAATTTCAGGCTTATGTGAAATTCATGAATGCCCGGACCGAATCCAGAAATGGTGAATATCCTTTCCAGAATATGAAACCCTTTCGCGACATGGTTTTGTATGGAGAAATCATCATGGAGGGGAATAATGAAGCTTATAAAAAGCGCATAGATGAAGATTTCCAGTCTGCCTTAGAATCCTTTACGGATGTACATTTTGTCTCAAATCCCGGAACTCGACAAGTGGGCGTAGCGATGGTGCATGGTACCAGTACTGACCCTTATCCCTATCTGGCAGAGTTGGAAACAGCGAAGGAATTTGTAGCCAGTGATCAGGATTCCAAATACAAAAAAGCTTTGGCTCGTATTCTCGAAAGTCCCTCTGAGATTACAGAAAAACCAGAAAACATCTATGTGGTTGTCATTGAATGGGCAGAGAACAAACAAATGGCTCAAATGAGGGTTCGCAGTCATTTGGGAGCTGGTGAAGATGTGCCTCACCATTTGAAGATTCGCAGAGGAGATGGCACGGATAAATATGCGGTTACTTACCGATTCTATGAAGATGAAGAAAAAGCCAATTCGGCTTTTGTTGAAGCTATAAAAGAATTTCCCGATGCACGCTTGATCTATTGCAGTGTGCGAAATGGTGATCTCTACCAATTGGGAATTTGATTCTCTCTTTTACACACGGAACTACCCATGCAAAAAAGAATTCTGCTCACAGGAAGTAATGGCCTTCTTGGTCAAAAGATTATTCATATCCTCCAGGATCGTGTCAACACTTCCTTACTTGCTACTTCCCGAGGCGTAAACCGACATCCTGTCCGAGAAGGATATCAGTACAAAGAACTTGATATCTGTGATCATGCAAGAGTAGCCAAAGCCTTTGAGGAATTCAAACCCACACATGTCATACATACAGCCGCTGTCACACAGGTGGACCTATGTGAAACAGAACATGAAATGTGCGACAATATCAATGTAGATGCGGTAGACAATCTGGCCAAGCTTTGCAAAGAGCTGGGAGCTCGCCTGATCCATATCTCAACAGATTTTGTGTTTGACGGAAGTTCAGGTCCTTATAAAGAATCAGATAGTCCAGCTCCTTTGAGTTATTATGGGAATTCAAAGCTAAGGGCGGAGCAGGTGGTCGAAGCCAGCGGATGTGATCATGCGATATTGAGAACCCAGCTGCTTTATGGAATAACGCCTGCCATGTCTCGCAGCAATATTGTGTTATGGGTCAAAGATTCATTGGAGAAAGGAAAAAACATCAAGGTCGTTTCGGATCAGTTTCGCTGCCCTACCCTGGTTGAAGACCTGGCTGTAGCTTCCGTAGCTGCTGTAATGAAAGAAGCTAGTGGCATATACCATATTTCAGGAGCAGAGATGATGTCTATTATTGACATTGCTTACAAAGTAGCTGACTTTTGGAAACTGGATAAATCCCTGATTGCGGAAACGGATAGTCTCTCTCTAAATCAGGCCGCCAAGCGTCCTCCTGTAACAGGTTTCATTATTACCAAAGCCCAACTGGATTTGGATTACAAGCCCCATAGTTTGGCTCAGGGTCTGGCTCATGTGGACAGACAGATGAAGGAAATGGCGGGGAGTATTTAGAAGTAAGAACAAGGAACAAGGATTGGAGAAGGGAGAAAGGGAGTGTTCTGGTGTTCTTGAGCGCCTGTGTTCTTGTTGGGGGGAACAAGCTTATCTGCAACTCAAATACACCAATACGCCAACACGTTTTTTCTTAGCGTTTTCAACAATCCTGTCATTGCGAGGGGACCGAAGCAATCCCCTTCTTTCCAAATAATTTATCGAAGTCAAGGAGATTGTTTCACCTGTATTACAGGCTCACAATGACACTAGTTTTGGTAAAATATCATAAAAAAAAAGAGCCGCATATTCTTATGCGGCTCTTTTAAATTTCTTTAGATAGAATCTCTATTTTACTTTTAGTCTGGCGCAGCTGTCCTCATAAAGCGAGTCTTCGATGATCATCATGATCGTAGCCTTTTTACTTGTAGGTGCTCCAATTTCTTCTTCACCGTCCTCAGAAATCTGATAGAGAGGTCCGGTTTTCAGACGCTTGTAAAGATTGTCCTGAACTTTGATTACCCAATCTCCTTCTATAGAGCGGAATTCAAAGTTGTCAAATTTGGATTCGTAAGAACGACCATTAGGAACAACGGTGCGGGTAACAATGGATTCGGCATTTGTATCGCCTACATACATCTCAACCAGACAGGTTCCTTTTAGTTTCTCGTCCTCCATTTGGACGAAAGTATAGTGTTCGATGAGCCAGTCTCCTTTTTTCTTCTCAAGTGCAAGAGTAACTGTCTCTTTCCCTTTCACCCAAAGTCCGTCAGTTTCTTTGATTTCATAGTCTACTTTGTAAACTACACTTGCAATCCCATTTCCTACAGTCACATCAACAACATCTGTAACATCATATTTGAATGTGATGCCTTCAGAGGCGATGATCTTATTCATATAAGCTTCAAATCCTACCGTAGTCTTATAGTTTTGAACTCGAGACTTACCGGAGATATTAAATACAAATATGTTGGAAGTGGCGTCTTTGCTGAAAAACTGTAATACACTTTCTACATTTTTTGTTTGGGGAAGGCTACCATATGCTTCTGCAAATTCGTACAACATATCTTCCAGCACTTTGCGATCATCCGCATTGTCCTGTGCGATAAGTTGGCCAGAACTCAAAAGCAAAGCGAAGGTCAATACCTGCAGAGCAATTTTGTTTATCAATTTCATAATCATATTGGTTGGAGCAAAAATTTAATTGACGCTAATGTATGAAAAAACGAAACATCCGGGACCCTTCGTATTTCACGCAGTCGCTAATTTAATCTTTTCTCTCATTCTGAAAAATATTCTGTAAAAGTTGGCGATACAGATATTTCGGCAAATGGTAACAAGAAATCACTGATAATGAAGGGGATAGATAAAATATTAAGAAATATAGTTTCGTAAATAATTAAGAGGAGGGAAGAAAAATGCCCCATTTTTGATTTCAGATTTGAGAAAACCGGGAGCTATGGGCTCATTTTAAGCTCAAAAAATAGCGAAAAGGAAAATTTGGGACGAAAAGGCAAATAAAAGCTGTATAAAGCCAAACTCTCAAGCAAATCCTGCGAATAATAGGATGAGCTAAAAACCCATCCCCTTTTTCTTTTTTTGCATACGTCAAAATGGAATGCATTTTGAGCCAAAATAATGTAATTTAACGGCTGGAAGCTGTTTTAAAGAAGAATTATGCAAGACCCAAATAAAGACTCCTTTGATCTCGAGGACATAATTGACCAGGAGCTCCAGAAATTTGCTGAGGAAAAATCCAAGACAGAAGAGACTCCACCAGTTGTTGAAGAAGTCACCTTAAGTGAGGAAGCCACTCCGAAAGTGGAAGAAGTCGCTGAGATGAAAGGCCCTATTATTGAGGATAATACTCGTGAAAGAGAAGTCCCGGCGAAACAAATGAGTGGACCGATACTTGAGGATAATAACAGAATAGAAGAGGTCCCTGCAAAAGAAAAATTTATGCCATTTACCAAAGAAGAGAGTCAAGCTCCTACTTCCAAAAGTTTCAAAATACTGGATCCGGCTTTTAAGCTTCCCCGGAAACTGTTTTTTGGATTTATTGGCCTGCTGGTTCTCTGTGGTCTTGCCTTTACTTTATACATCAGTACAGATCTTCCTCCGATGACCCTGATCGAAAATCCTGATTCGGATCTTTCGACTCAGTTGATTTCAGCAGATGGGGAAGTTTTGATGAAATATTATTCGAGGGAAAATCGGGTAAATGTAAAACTGAACCAAATGTCAGAGCATGTTATCAATGCCCTGGTATCTACAGAAGATGTTCGCTTTTACGGACACTCAGGTATAGACCCCAAATCCTTTTTCTCTATACTCTGGAGTTTGATTACAGGGGATGAAATACGTGGGGGAAGTACCATCACCATGCAGCTTTCCCGTAACCTATATGATGAAGTCGGAAAAGAACCTACTATCATCCGTAAGGTAAAAGAATACCTGGTTTCTGCATATATAGAACGAAAATTCACCAAACAGGAGATCATGGAGGCCTACCTCAATACGGTCAATATCTATGGTACTTCTTTCGGTATAGAAACAACAGCTAATCGCCTTTTTGATAAAAGCGCAAAAGACTTGACTGTAGAAGAAGCGGCCCTCATTGTAGGTATGCTAAAAGGTCAGGGGGTTTACAATCCTTTTCGACATCCGGAGAGAACCAAGGATCGCCGAAATACCATCATCGAACAGATGGTGCGCTATGGAGTCCTCAATGCAGAGAAGGTCAATGTTGATAGCATCAAAGCGATTCCGCTCAATGCTTCTCTGACATCTCAGGAATATAGCCATGTGAAAGGACTGGCTCCTTATTTCCGTGAAAGAGTAAGAAAGCAACTTAATGCCTGGTGTAAAGAAAATGGATACAACCTCTACACGGATGGTTTAAGGGTTCATACCACCCTTGACAGCCGTATGCAGGCGCATGCAGAAGAAGCAGTCAGGGCGCATATGAAAAGCCTTCAGAAGGACTTTGACCGGGTGGAGAGAAAAGGGAAAAAGATACTCAGTGAGGATCCCTCAATTCTGATTGCCCTGAAACGCCAGTCTTACCGATATATCGCTGCCAAACGAGCTAAAAAATCAGATGCAGAAATAGATAAAGAATTTCGGGTGAAAGTGCCCATGACAATTTTTAGCTGGGATGGAGAAATTGACACAACGATGAGTCCCCTGGATTCACTTCGTCATTACGCTCGCTATCTGGAAACAGGCATGGTATCTATTGATCCCAGCAATGGCCATGTGAAAGCCTGGGTAGGAGGAATAGATTACAAGCATTTCAAATACGATCACGTAGCCGAAGGCAAAAGGCAGGTGGGTTCTACCTTCAAACCTTTTGTATATGGAAAAGCCATTGAGTCAGGATTTAGTCCTTGTGATAGAGTCCTCAACCAACCCGTGGCCATCCCCCTACCTGAAGGGGGCTATTGGGAGCCAAAAAACTCTGGAGGAGAAGTTGGCGGGAAAGTTACCCTGAAACATGCCTTGGCAAACTCTCTCAATGTAGTAACTGCTCGCCTGATTTCAGAAGTTTCTCCTGCAGCTGTAGCTGATTTCGCCCGCAGAATGGGAATCAAATCAAAACTGGATGAGGTTCACTCTCTGGCTTTGGGTACTACAGACCTCAGCGTAATGGAGCTGACTTCAGCCTATTCTACTTTCGCCAATTACGGAGTGAGAAATGAGCCCATTCTGATTACCCGCATCGAAGATAAATCTGGCAAAGTTCTGGCCGAATTTTCGCAGAAGCCGGTTGAAACCATGAATGCAGAAGATGCCTATAAGATTCTCGAACTCCTGAAAGGGGTTGTCAATAGCGGTACGGGTCAAAGACTTCGTTTCAAATACAAATTTACCAATGAGATCGGAGGGAAAACCGGTACTACTCAGAATCAGTCTGACGGTTGGTTCATGGGTGTAACTCCTAATCTGGTAACAGGTGTTTGGGTAGGCGCTTCTGACCGAAGAATCCATTTCCGATCCATCAAATATGGCCAGGGAGCCAATATGTCTCTTCCCATCTTTGCCCTCTATATGAAACAGGTTTATGCAGATGCCCGAATTGGCTTGCCAACGGACAATTTTGCGCGACCTGAAAACATGGGTGATCTGAATTTCAATTGTAAGGCCGTCATCTTCGAAGAGAATAAAAATGATACGCCTACTTCAGATGACCTGGATGCCTTCGATTAATTATTGAACCAGGTGTCTAAAACAGCTACGGCACCAAAGTAAACTACAATAAGGACCAAAGCGATTTCCAGGGCTAATATTTCCTGAGGATAATAGTAGAGAAGTGCAGCTGCCAGAAAGAAAAAGGCTATAGTAGCTACCAGATGTAGCCAGAAGTATTTCTTGGAATGGCTGGGGTAGGCATATTTGATCGGAATGAAATGAAGTATGCCGAAAAAGAAGGTCAGGAAAATATTGAGTTCAGGGATATTATGAAAAACAAAGAAGCCGAAGAAAACAACCAAATTCCATAAAACCGGAAATCCTACGAAGTATTCATTATCTGCTACCATGCCTTCTTTTCCATAATAAAGGGCAGAGGAAAGTAGCATAACAGCCAAACAAGGGTACATCCATATTTCCGGGACCATCTGCGCCTCATAGAAGAAAAAGACAGGTATGATGGCATAATTGGCAAAATCAATCACATAATCGATGTTTTTGCCATCCATATAAGGAAGTACCTCTTTTACCTTAAATTTCCGTGCAAGGCTTCCATCAACTCCATCTATGATAAAGCTGATAAATAGCCAAAAGAAAGCTAGAGGCCATGACTTTTCAGTAATAGCAATGATGGCAAGGAAACCTGTAAAAAGTCCAAGCGAGGTGAAGATGTGGACGCCCCAGGCGGCGATTTTATCTGATAGTTTAGGCAAACTCCTGTTTCACAATTAATTTGCGCAAAATACTAAAAGGAATCCAAATTGATTAAGCCAGACAAAAAGCCCCGAATTTTTGCAGCCTTAAGCTTGCTTATTGCTGCCATATTGATCGTCATAGGAAGGTGGGTTTTTGAACTGGACCTGGCTGGATTGATCGTAGTCGTACTCTTTTATTACCTCATTTTTGCTATAGGAATTTGGGCAGGAGATAAGTCAGAGGAAAACAAAACCGACAACTTCCTGCTAGCTGGACGAAAGCTTCCCCTTTGGATTTCGGTCTTTACGATGGCCGCTACCTGGATTGGTGGTGGTTTCATAAACGGGACTGCAGAAGTTGCTGCATCCAGTGGTCTACTCTGGGTTCAGGCTCCCTGGGGATATGCAGTAAGCCTTATCATAGGGGGTCTGTTTTTCGCAAGAAAAATGAGACGCTACCAGTTCCGAACTATGCTGGATCCCCTCGAACAAAGATTTGGAGACAAGAGTACAGGTCTCTTTTTCATTCCAGCTGTGATGGGCGAAATATTCTGGATTGCAGCCATCCTTACTGCTTTGGGAACGACCTTTTCGATTATCCTGGGGATCAATACAGATAGCGCCATTATTATATCCGCTTTGGTAGCTATTGTTTATACAGGGATTGGTGGACTAAAATCTGTAGCCTATACAGATATCGTACAATTGGGATTGCTGATCCTGGGACTTTTTCTGGTATTGCCTATTGTTCTGAGTGCTGTTGGAGGCATGAATGAAGTATGGCCCCTTTATGTAGAAAAGCATGGAAGTGCCGCTTCCCTCCTACCCGACTATGAAAGCATGGGCGATTATTTTTGGAACTGGTGGGATTTTGCCCTTTTACTCATGCTGGGCGGAATTCCCTGGCAGGTGTATTTCCAGCGAGTACTTGCCGCCAAAAATGAAAAGACTGCCATGTGGTTATCTATAGCTGCAGGGGTAATATGCATACTCGTTGCGACTCCTGCCGCCATGATTGGTATGGTTGGCGGGGTTACAGAGTGGGGAACTATGGGATTGGAAGGTCCAGAAACAGCTGCTCATATCCTTCCTTATGTTTTTAAACATCTCACCCATCCCTGGGTCGCTTTACTTGGCCTCGCAAGTCTGGCAGCAGCAGTGATGTCCTCTATAGATTCTTCTATCCTTTCGGCCTCCTCCTTATCTGCCTGGAACGTTTATCGTCCCCTTATCAAACCCGATTTGAAAGATGAGGAATTGAGCAAAATGATCAAACGCTTTGTTTACATCATTGGCATAACTGCTACTTTCCTTTCTTTAAAAGTCGAAAGTGTATATGCCCTTTGGTACCTCTGTAGCGACTTTGTGTACTGCTTGCTTTTCCCAGCTCTTGTTTGCGCACTCTTTGACCCAAAAGCTAATAAAGCAGGTGCTATAGCTGGCTTTTTTGTAGCTGCTATTCTACGTTTTGGCGGAGGGGAGCCTATACTCGGCATTCCCGTTCTTATCCCCTATCCTATGGTAGAAGAAGGGACCGTCCTATTTCCTTTCCGAAGCCTTGCCATGTTGAGTGGACTGGTATCGATCCTCCTTGTTTCAAGATTTACCCAAAATCGATTTCCTCCGAAAAAACTCGAATTCGTCAAACTCTAAATTTATAGATCATGAAACGGAGAGACTTCAGTCAACATCTGATAAAAAGTGTAACAAGCTATGCACTATTCGATTCTCTCTTTCTTACAGAGGCTTTTAGCTATCAGGTAAAGCCCATTATCGAGCATTGGGCATTGGACCTCGAAAGCTATTGTAAGGACCTGAGAAAAGCAGGAATTAGTCCCTCAGAATGGCAGAACAAGATAGAGGCCCTCTACCAAAAGATTGAACTGGAGGAATTATTGCGTTTTATCAAATTTGAGGAACTCATCAAGGGTTTTGAATATCCCGACCTTGGAGTCGCGACACGCTATGTCAAGTTTCCCAAATTAGAAGGGCTTCCCAGCCGGACGGCCTTTACCAAAAAAATCTTTGGGATGAAAAAAGGGAGAGCCATCATTCCTCACGGACATGCCAATATGAGTTCTGCTCATTTGATTCTAAAGGGAGAAATGCAACTGAGGAATTATAACAATCATGGACAAGAGGAAAATCATATGATCATTTCTCCCAGTTCAGATCAACACATTAAAAGAGGCGATTGCTCTACTATATCAGATGAACGGGACAATGTCCACTGGTTTGTAGCAAATACTGATCAGGCATTTACCTTTGATGTAATCATGCTGGATCTGAATGGGAAGCAATATGATATCTACAACCTGGATATGTATGAAAAGGAAGAACTGGGCAATGGAAAGATGCGTGTACCCATTTTGGAGGTAGAAACTGCTTTAAAGAAATACGGCAAAGAAAGCCATCATTAAAAAAGGCCCTGGAATCAGGGCCTTTTTTATGAAGTAAAAACAAGGAAGAAGGAAATAGTCCATTTAACTCAGACTGCTGTTTCCCATAATGAGAGCTTAGGCTTTGAAATTTCTTCTTCCTTGCTCTTCATTTCATTACTGCTTCACAAATTTCAGCGTTTGGCTCCCGTCCTCTACCTGCAGTTGAAGCAGATAAATTCCTGCAGGCAAATCAGCCACAGAAATCTCTTCCGTATTGATACCTATTCCTCGGGTATTTGCATTCTGACTTGATACTCTATTCCCAAGCATATCCAATACCTCAATTTGTACTTCGGCAGTTTCCTTCAGCTCATATTCCACTCTCAGGAAGTTTGTAGTCGGATTGGGGAATAAAGATAAGCTGGATTCCTCCACATATTCTTCTAATCCTGTATTGGTATCACGTTGTCCGTCTGCATACCACTCAGCCCAACGTCCCTGAGCTATCAGAGCCGATGCGGCATTACCTGCAGGATTGATTTTATCAGCTGCCAGGTCAATCACTGCTATACCGGGTACAGTTTGGCCTTGAGAAGTAACAGGTGTATCAAATAGCAATTGTCCATCATTTACAGAATAGGTTGGATAGCCCAGTTGTGAATTTTGGAAAATAGTCCCTAAAGCTCCTGTCTCAATGTTGGCGGCCATAACCAGGTTTTCATTTGTAGTATTATTAAAGAAATCGAAGGCTATCACATTGGGAGAGTTTTTAGAGAAAACTGCATTCCCCACACTTTCTCCAGGCTGTAAACCTGAGAAGAGCTTAAATACCTGTCCGTCTCCAAAATTTCCAGTGGAGTTGTCCCAAACCCTGATCAAGCCTAAATCCCAGTATTCGATATCGGCGCTATTAGGGCTTCGAATGATATTGAATCCATCATATAGAACATTTTCTCCACTTAAATCCCAGGAAATCACATCAGCAAAAAGAACATCTCCCGTACTTACTCCCTGTGCAGTGGTAGGATTGAAGAGTTTATAAATCAGGAATTCATTTCGGGTAAAAGAAACGATGTACATACTCGTATCTACCAAGGTTGTCAACATGGCCAATTTCGACCCATCTTTAGATACTGCCACATTATCAAATGCCGGCCATCCCTGATTCGCAAATAAAATCTGGTCGCTGGGACTATTCGGATTCATGCTGATCTGGTGGATGCTCCCCGTACTGTCTGCAAAATAACCTGTGCTTCCATCATCCGTTACAGAGATTTTCTTTCTGTGGGTAGATTGGCTTAAAGGCATAAAATCGGTACCCGTACTAGTTGATACGTACAAAGTATTGGGGTCTCCCGCATTCACATCAGAACTGACGATTGATTCATTACCGGGATTGACCGGAACGGTTGGATTGGTATTGGTCCCTGATCCATCTGTTATACCTACTGCGTCGAAGGCAGCTCTGGCGGCAGTTACCTGAGAAGAATTGGCTCCATGTAAATCAGAAGCAGCCTGAATCACAGCGATACGACAGTCAATGAATTTGGACGAACGTGTCATGTATTGAGTCAAAGCCCGGTAATAAACCTGCTCCGCAATTGCTTTGGAGGTTGAGGTAGCAAAGTTGTGGAAGGCCTTATTAGGGATACCACTATTGATATGTACCCCTCCATTGTCCTGCGTACCTCTGAATTGCTCACTTACATTGGCGGGTTGATAGCCATTAGTTTGTAAAGGATTTGAGCCCGCGGGGAATCCATTATTAGGATTACTTACATCTCTCAGGAGACCAGTTGGGAAGATGTTTGTATTGGGAATAATATCTTCTCCCAATCCAAAATCATCCCTGTCCACCAAAACCCCAAATACATCTGCAAAAGATTCATTCAAAGCTCCGGGTTCATCCTGATAAACCAGGTTGGCCGTTTCCTGGACTACCCCATGTGCAATCTCATGTGCAGCAACATCCAGTGCGCCCGCCAAAGGAGAAAAGGCCTGACGTCCATTCCCATAAAACATAGCAGCACCATTCCAGAAAGCATTGTCAAAACCCCCTCCATCATCATCTGCTACATTAATAAATGAAATCAAATCTCCTCCCTGTCCATCATAAGACTGACGGCCAAAAGTATTTTCAAAGTATTCGTAAACGACAGCGGCATTATTATGGGCAGATACACTTACGTTGCTCCAGTTATTTATATTATTAGAAGTAACCTCCACAAAATTATTGTTATTGACCCGATTGTTTTGCCAGTCAAGTGTAACAATAACTCCATCTCCTCCATTGGGTTGACGATTGGGATCATTGGGAAATTTATACATAGAGGTTTGGCTGTTGATCATGGTATATTGATTCGTACCAAATTCATACAACCTGAGCGTCTGATTCTGACCATTCAAATCCTGACCTGATCCGCTAACCGGGCCAATGGTACAGGTATGATCGAACTCATTGAGGATTTCCCCCGTTTTGGCATCTATTATGTATTCCCAGCGATGTAGGAGATTGGGACGGATCACCAAATGCCAGGCAAGCTTTTGTTGGCGTAGAAATCCTGAAGTTTCATAAATCACCAATTGAGTTTGAGGAGCCACATAGTTCAGGAGTTCCTGCTCAGCTTCTGTCAATTCTCTCACATGAACTTCATTGGCAAGTTCATTCATCGCTACCTGAATAGCAGCATCTACATCCAGGTTCGGATGTATGTCCGTTAGGCTTGGAGTAGGTTGATAACGCCCGGTCATGATGATTTCATTATCGGGGCTATAATGCAGACTCATTTCTGAGGCATAGAGTGGTATTCCCTGATAAACCTGAGATAGTTTTATATGAGCAAATCCCAGATTGTCTCTTTCTATATCTTTTAATTGTAGTTCTCGGGAAGGATCCTTCAAACCTAAAATCGCCTGAATACTATTTAGGTGAGCGATACTTTGTTGAAACAAGAGCTGATCCGAAGCTGCAATCGCTTTGGCATGGCTTCCCTGTACCTTGCTATATATATGAATCGGCAATCCATGATCCCCCCAGGATAAAACCTGAGTTTTGCTTTGATTGTTCAACCAGCTTCTATCAACTTTCAATCCCGGAGAACCTGGAATACTTTTATAGGTATAAGATTGTTGAGGAAACCGACCGATATTTACCGGAATAGCGGGTCCATTCAGACGTTGAGGGCTACGTACAATCGGAGCCTCTGCCTGCTGGCTTTTCATTTTTTTTGAAAAAGGATGTGTTTGTGCAGTGAGCAGATGATTCAAAAACAGAAATCCACTCAACAGAAATAAGACATAGAATTTTCTCATAGGTCTTGAGCTTGTTTGGTAAAATGTAGGTTTGTTATATAAACATGGAGGGAATCGTCTGACTGAAATCAGTGCAGACTATCATTAGACAAGGAAATTTCCTTGTTTATTCTGCAGGATTAATTAGCTGCATCAGCTTCATATGAAAACCCGCGATTTCTCCACCGCCGTTTTTGCTCGTATCGTCCACTCCCCAAACCAATTCATTGCTTCCTTCTTCATTCATGTAGTGGATGAATTTGTACATATTGTAAGGCTCCTTCATCTTATAAGTAGGGATGTCCTTTTCAATGGCTTCCGTAAAGAGCGCTTTTGCATCGCCTTTCGAGATCTTATTGATTTGGGTGAAAGTTGTATCTCCATGTTCTTTCAAAAAAAGATGGCCGGAAGATAACAGACAGTATTCTGTTACAGCACCAGTAAAACCTCCCCCGCTGCCAAAGCGAATTTGCTCTTTTTTATAAACATCAGGTTGGTAGGAAGATTTACAGGAAAAGAAAGAAAAAAAGGACATACAGACTAAAAGTAGAACAATGGGTTTCATAGATTATTAATTTTGATAGGTACAGCAATATAGTTCAAAATATGAAGAAAGGTGTCCCTAAGCTCCCTTGGACTATTTGCCTTTCAGCCATATAATAGGGACGTATATACACTCCATCGGTCATTTTCCTATTTTTTATAAAAACTCCTTTTCTATGGTCAAAGGGATCAAAACACTGTAGCAATTCCTATAGAATCAGCTTTTTTCACCTAAAAAATTCCTCAAAAGTGAACAAAAAGATCATTTAAGTAGCAAAAGCAGCAGATAAAGCACCTTTCCTACTATTATATGTTCTTTTTAGCTTTTTTCGTTACCATAGCGGCCAAACCTACTCTAAAAGTTACCTTGATATTTTTTCATATTATTATTTGCAAGCCTTAGAATCAGGCTAAAAATGGAATGGAAATAGAGGCTTGCAGAAACTTATATACTGTTTCTGAGCAAGAGGTGTATATGTTTCTCAAGGAAATGGATTTGTCCACTGAAAAGTTTTTGACATATTAGCGTGGGAAAAATAAAGCTATAGATGAAGCCACTGATACGACAACTGAGCAATGCCAAAAGTCATTACTTCCTGGGATCACAAGGAGTAAACTATGAATACCGGATAAAAGGTAATCAGGATGGAGATGCTATTGTCATGCTTCACAATTTGGGCATGGATTGTCGGGTATTCCTACCCAACATTGATGCACTGGCAGAAGATTATCTGGTTGTAGCTATTTCTTTACGCGGTCATGGTTTGTCGGACAAGCCCAAATCAGGCAATGCCGATGCATATAGCTTATCTTCCCTGGTTCAGGATGTAATTGAGATCACCTGGAACCTGGAAGTTCAGCGTTTTCATTTAGTGGGGCATGGACTAGGTGCTATCCTGGGATATGAAATTCTCAAGCAAGATCCTGATACCCTGCTGAGTCTTACCAGCATTAGTGCGCCCGTAAGCAATGGTTCTCTTAAAGAACTGAACAAAATCAACTCCAAAGTAAATGGATTGACTTCCCGGATGATGAAACAAAAGCAGTTGGCTAATATAGCTGCCAAATTTGTTTCTGCTAATGAGCAAACGATTTCTTTTGTCAGGGACGAAATCTTTTACGGTAGTGATTTTAAAATGCTCAAGAACTTTAAATCTCTGGTAGATTCTGTCGATTATACGGAAGCCATTCGGGAATCAACTCTTCCCATTCTCCTGATTGAGGGAGAATTTGATTTCATGACAGAAGGCAGAAATGGGAAAAAAGCTATACAAGATATGCTTGAACTCATGGGAGATAATTATCCCAACGCTCACCAACTAATTCCCAATACAGGCCATATTCCCAGTCTGGATGATCCTGCAGCCTTCAACCAGGCGCTTATCGGATTTCTCAAAAGTATATAAGGTTAAGCTGGATCAACATCCACAATGATTCGTAGACTCTTGGCTGGCGCCATTTGGTAATAGGTATCTATGGTCTTGAATAAGATATCTCTCAATTGTTTAGTCCCCAGTTTTTTAGACACCTTGATCATGAACTGCATACGGTAGGTATTTCTGACTCTGGGTACCAGGGCAAAGTCAGGACCAAGAAGATTCACGCCAAAAAAGGGTTTAAGCAATCCGTGCAATCTCAAACTTTCCCTTTCTACAAATCGCATATCCTTGTGGCGAATCTCTATCCGTATAATGCGAGAGAAAGGCGGATAGCCCATTTGTTGGCGACCAATGATTTCCTGATTGTAAAATTTCTCATACTCATTTTCTATCGCTCCCAAGACCAGATTATCTGGCATAAAACTCTGTACGATCACATGCCCTTTTTTAGTACTCCTTCCAGCTCGCCCACTCACTTGTGTCAACAATTGGTAGGCATGCTCATATGCCCGAAAGTCCGGAAAGGTCAATAGATTGTCTGCAAGGATCACTCCCACCAGGGTCACATTGTCAAAATCGAGCCCCTTCGACACCATCTGTGTTCCAACCAGAATATCGATTTGCCGATTTTCAAATTTATTGATCAGGTTGCGATAGCCCGTCTTCGTCCGTGTTGTATCCAGGTCCATGCGTTCCACTACATGATTGGGAAACACCTCCTCCACGGATTCCTTGATTTTTTCGGTACCGATCCCCGCTCTTTTGAGGGTGTAGTTCCCGCAGTTCTCACATTTTTGGGTATTGAGGTCAGTATGCCCACAATAGTGGCAACGCAGATGCTTGCGTTCCTTATGAAAGGTCATGCTGATATCGCAATTGATGCACTGGGGCACATGCCCACAGGTTTCACAGACCAGATAAGGAGAATACCCACGACGATTCTGAAAGAGGATCACTTGCTCATCTCTGGCCAGGGTTTCCCCAATCATTCTTTCTAAAACAGAGGAAAAGATTCCATTGGTAAGTTTCTTTTTTCTTTGCACCCGCATATCCACAATTTCGATTTCGGGCATAAAACGGGCGACTGCGCGTTTTTTCAATTCTACCAAATGATATTTCCCCTCTAGCGCATTGTGATAACTTTCAAATGCAGGAGTTGCCGAGCCCAGAATAACCGGGCATTTATTCGCAAAGGCATAATAAACAGAAACATCCCGGGCATTATATCGGGGGGCCGGTTCATATTGTTTGAAAGAAGTATCATGTTCTTCATCCACTACTATCAGTCCTAAATCCTGAAAAGGCAGAAAAATCGCAGATCTCACCCCAATCACCAATTGGTATTCCCGTTTCCTTACTTTCTGCCAGATCTCTACGCGTTCATGATCATTGAAGCGGCTATGGTACACCCCTACATTTTCTCCAAACTCACTTTTCAATCGGTCAATAATCTGCTTGGTCAGGGTAATCTCTGGCAAGAGGTAAAGCACCTGTTTCCCCTCTTCCAGGGCTTCTTTGATCAACTCAATATAAATATGCGTTTTCCCACTTCCGGTAACTCCATGCAGCAGTACGGGTTTCAAGGGCGTTTCCTCGAGATAGCCTTTGATTTCTCCCAGGGCACGATTCTGATCCGGATTCAGGACGATATCAGAAGGTTTGGGAGAATATCCATAAAGTTCCAGCCTATCGACCAGCACCTTTTCTTCCAACACAAAGCCTTTCTTTATCAAAGCAGTGGCAACATGAGAACCGATCTCCAATTCTTTCTGGATATCCGTTTTGGGAACCAGATTTCCTTTGTGATAAGCAGCAATAATGCGCATCAGCAGATTTTCCTGAGATTCTGATCGAGTTATAGAATCCAGGGCTTCATGCATTTTATGTTCTTCTGTGTAGGCATCCGCCAAACGCAAATAGCTTTTGTATTTGGGTTTATAGGTATCTTCTACCTCCTGAAAAACCTTGATCAGGCCACGGGCTTCCATGGTTTTCAAACGAGGATTGGGATTGGCAACAGACCAGATTTCGGATACTTCCTTAAAATTGAGTACAGGCTGTATGTCAAGGGCTTCCATCAGGAGAAACTCCTTATCATTTAACTGAAAATCCGTCCAGTTCAGTCCGGGCGCCATTTCAACTTTAAGTGCACTTTCAGGCTTGAGTCCAAGGGGAAGGGCAGCTTTAAAAACTTCGCCTGCTGTGCAGGAATAGTAATAGGCAATCCAGTCAAAAAGCGCTAATTGAGCTTCTTTGAATGAAGGCTCCGGATCAAGTATTTCTTCCAGATATTTGAGCTTTGTCCCTTCTTCTTCTGCCGAGAGTTCTTCTACTTTTCTGATGAGTCCGGTATAGATTTTCCTTTTACCAAAACTGACCAAAACCCGCTTTCCAGGGCTCGCCTGATCGCGTAAGATTTCAGGAACTTTGTAATGAAAATTGGATTTTACCGGAAGGGGGAGTATGACTTCTACGATCGTGTTCACTTTTAGGCCCGCATTTGTTATTTCCAGGGAAATGGCAGCTCCTACCAAAGAGAATCCAAGTTACAGATAATATTCCAAGCTTTTCATTTTTTTGCAGGATAAATAGCCAAAAGCCAAGGAATTACGTCAGAACGGAACATACAGACATCCAAGCGGTTTAAACAGGGTATTTTACCATTCATTTTAAGAAAATAAGGCTTTTTGCCTACTCAACTTATCTTGCAAATAGATACTTTGAATTACCGCTCTCTTCTAAAATAGTTTGATTAATTTTACAGGGGAAATAAATTTGTGGATAAAGATTGTCCACAGATCTGAACACATGTCAAGACCTTTGGGGTAAAGGTCCGTCATAATATCAACCTGCATTATTCGTTTGAAAAGGAATGTTAGATTTTTTCAGTTCATGTAAGAGAGCTGTGAAATAGAGGTTATTTAATAGCCATTGAAGCTTTAGTATGCGCTTTCGTGTATAAATTGTAAAAAATTATGTTTCAATGGCTAAGTTTGGTGTATTATTTGACAGAATGCATATCTATGGCTAAACGGATACTTCATTGTCTTCTCTTTATGGGAATCATATTCCCATGCCTTGCACAAAACATCAAAATTACCGATCTGGAACCCCGAGGGGATAGTGTTGTTGTGCGTTATGATCTATTAGATGAAACTGCCGAAAGAACTTACACGGTTAGACTCTTTTTACTACTAGAATCAGATACTATCGCACTCAAGCAGCTAAGTGGCACAGGTTTCGGAGACCAGATCGCTCCCGGATCCTATGAGATTAAATGGGATGCCCTCAACGAGTTTCAAAGATTGCAGGCGGACGTCAGTTTTTATATAACTGCTGTTCCCAGCTTTTTTGTAGACTCACCCATAGAAGGAGAAAGAGTAAAATTAGGGGGACCTATTACCTTTCAATGGTTTGGAGGAAACAGCTATCTGGATACCCTTACCCTGGAACTTTATCAATATGACACCCCCATAGATACCATAACTCTGGTATCAGAAAGCTCACAATATACCTGGCAAGTCCCCAAGGACAAATCAATCAAGCCGGGAGAGGGATATCGCATGAAATTCATCGGTACTCCCATTACAGAAATAGAAGCATTCAGTAATAACTTTGTTATAAAGAATAATACACCTCTTTGGGCCATTTTGGCTCCGATAGGCGCCGTAGTTGTCGGAACGGTCTCCTATTTGATCTGGGGTAGAAATCCTTTACCTCCACCGGATGACGGAGGACTAGAGGAATAAATAGAAGCCACAACCGAGACACGATTTTTTAATAGTTAGTAATTAATTCACTGCTATACTACTTATGCAAATAAAAAATGCATTTCGCTCATATACTTGCTGCAACGGCCTATCTGCCGGAAAGCTTATTAGTTTTGGTTTTATAGCGATCCTCTGCTTTTCATCTTTAGAAGCAGGGGCTCAAGGTTTTGAAAACTCCACAAGCACCTGGGGAGCGCCAGACCTTTCGGAAGCCGAAGTTATTTTTGCCAATGTAGATAATGACGCCAGCAATATTCCGGAAATACTGACCGCCGGAAAAACCAATACCTCTCTTCCTTTCACGGATATTTTTAGAAAAGTCGGAAACTCTTATATCAGCAATGGGAGTAATATTCTTCAATTGCGCGATGTGAGTGCTGACTTTGGGGATTATGACAGAGATGGTGATTTGGATTTGGCCATATGTGGAGTAGATGGAAGTAATGTCCGTCATACCCTTATTTATAGAGGAAATGGACTAGCGACCGGAACATATGGAGGTACCGCCCCTATTAGTCTGAGCGGAGCAGGGGTTGATGGCGGCAGCATAAAATGGGGAGATTATGACAATGATGGAGATTTGGACCTCGCCATCATGGGAGAGACCCAATCTTCAGGTCTGATCGCCAGAGTATATGAAAACGACAATAATTCTTTTATCCAGGACCTTAGCGTCAACCTGACAGCCATGAAAGATGGCGAACTGGATTGGGGAGATTATGATGCTGATGGAGATTTGGACCTCATCATGACCGGTATGAATGGTCCTTCTAATAATACTCCTTCTACACGGATCTTCCAGAATGTAGGAAACGGAAATCTGATTTTCACTCCAGTAGCCAATCTTCAAAACCTCGGTGCAGGTAGTGTATCCTGGGGAGATTATGACAATGATGGAGATTTGGATATTCTCCTCGCAGGTGATGACGGGAGTAATCTTGTGACACAGGTTCTGCAAAATAAAGGCAATAGTGTTTTTGAGGCGATCTCTACCAGTTTTACGGGAATTAGAGATGGGGAAGCGATTTGGATGGATTATAATACAGACGGATGGTTGGATATAGTGCTGGCAGGAAAAAGTGGCAGTACCAATGCTGACAGAACCCTGGAACTCTATTTTAACACCCAAACAGGAAGCTTTAACCAGATAAGTGTTCCCGATTTTGAAGGAGTAGATGATGGTGCAGCGATAGCAATGGGCTATATAGATACTGATAAAAAGCCTGATTTGGCCGTATTGGGAAGAAAAACATTCCCGGCAGTATTTAGCCACAAACTCTACGACAATATTAATCCTACCAATAATACTACTCCTCTTCAGATTAGTTCTCCACCTGTTTTGACGCCCGCGGGCTCTTCCATCAATATTAGTTGGAATGCTCCTCCCGGAGCACCAGCGAATGAAATAGATGGATACAGTTACAATATATTTATTGGCACCAATGCCAATGATGATGACATAGAGGCTGCTCATGCAGATCCAAGCACAGGAATCAGGAGATATTTCCATCAGGGAAACATTCAGGGAACTAGCTGGACGATAAGTGGGCTACCTGCAGGAACTTACTTTGTGAGTGTCCAGGCAGTTGATCAGGATTTTGAAGGAGGACAATTCTCAGCCACGAATAGCATTAATTACACTCCTCCAAGCTCCCCTCCTACCGTTTTTGAAGACCGTTCTGCCATTGTCTTTCCAGCAAGTACCCAGGAAGGAGTAAGAGATGGTGATTTGGAATGGGGAGATTATGATGGGGATGGCGATCTTGACCTGCTCATTGTAGGAGGAAATGCACCGGGGCAAAATAATGGTGTGGTTCAGGTTTGGCAGAATATAGGTGGAAATAATTTCACACAGTCTCAGCTTGGTTTAAATGCCAATATGGATCTTTCGGATGCAGCCTGGGGAGATTATGATAATGATGGAGACCTTGACTTGCTCGTCAGTGGGCAAATTTCTTCTTTTGGAATTAGCCGCTTGTTTGAAAATATCGGCGGAACCCTGGTAGAGAATGTTACGCTCTCCGGACAAATTGCGGGAGTATATTCAGGGAGTGTTGACTGGGGAGATTATGATAATGACGGTGATATTGACATTCTATTAAGTGGCAGAGGCTTTAATGGTGCAACCTTTTTGGGACCTATTACCCGCCTATACAGAAATGATTATAATGTAGGAAGTGGAATCCGTAGCTTCACTTACGACTCCAATGCCTCATCCGATATTCTTCCTTCCGGCAACTTTGTGGGAGTTGAATTCGGCGAAGCACTTTTCGGAGACTTTAATAAAGATGGATGGCTGGATTTCTTCGTAACGGGAAGAGATATAGGGAAAGTGAGAGCCATGTACGAAAATAATGGAGATGGCACCTTCTCGGACTTCAGTTCCGGCATTAGCTCAATTACAGCTGTAGATCAGTCTTCCATTGCCTTTGGCGACATAAATAATGATGGATTCCTCGATCTTGCCGTAATGGGTAATGATGGCACACAACCTGTAGCCGAAGTCTATCAGTATGTTCCCCTTCCGCCCCCTTTTCCGTCTATCTACTCAACCGGAGGAAGTTTCCCACCGGATGCAAGATTAGAAAATGGAGACATCGAATTTGGAGACTATAATGATGATGGTTATTCAGACCTCATCGTTAGTGGGATCGATTTTAATGGAATCGCTCGTACCAAAGTCCTCTTAAATTCAGGTGATGGACTGGGGAATTTTACCGAAGACCTGAATGCCTCATCCAATCTGGCAGATGTGAGTGCAGGAAGTTCTATCGCCTGGGCAGATTATGACAATGACAAGAAGCTGGATGTAGCAATAGCTGGAGCGCTTAATGGTAGCTCTACCTATATTACCCGCCTTTACAGAAATAGAAATACGGATGCCAATAATATCCCGAATGCCCCGACCAATCTGGATCAGAGACTATCTGGTTTTGACGTTGAATTTTCCTGGGATCCACCGACCAATCATCCGGCAAATAGTGTAGGAGGTTTAACCTATTCCATTTTTGTTGATACCACCGGAGGAAGTGGTACCGTAGATGTCCGCTCTCCTAATTCTAACATAAATACTGGAATTCGCTCAGTTGTACATATGGGAGAAGCAGGTACCAATACCAGCTTTGTCCTGAAGAACCTCCGTCCAGGTTCTTATAATTGGAGCGTACAAACCATAGATCAGGATTTTGAAGGTTCCAGTTTTGCGCCTACAAAATCCTTTGTTTATGAGCTTCCTACTTTTATAAATCGGACAGATAGCCTGTTTACCAGTATCCCACCCGTTTTGCTGGACGAAGCAAATATTGCCTGGGGAGATTATACCGGTGATGGCAATCTCGATCTGGTTGTTTGTGGAACAGATGATAATGGAAATCCAGCGACCAATCTCTATGAATTTGACAATGGATTCTTTGTTGATGGAGGGGCCAATAGTGATGCCCTTATTGATGTCAAAAATGGAAGCGTAGATTGGGGAGATTATGATAATGATGGAGACCTCGACCTCCTGATTACAGGAAACGATGGTTCCACTCCTATCACCAGAATATTTAACAATATCGGAGGGGGATTTACCTCTGTTGATACCCTGCAATTTCTCGGAGTACAACACAGTGCCGCAGAATTTGCAGACCATAATAATGACGGAAGGCTAGACTTCATCGTTTCGGGCGAACGTTCAAATGGAGGGCCGGTAACCCGCATATATACACAAGACAGTCAAGGTAACTTCAACCCTTCCAACATTGGAAATGGGATTGAACATGCTTCTCTCGATTGGGGAGATTATAATAATGATGGATATCTCGATTTTATAATCAGTGGGGAAACGATAGGAGGCGCCGGATCAGGATTCCTCTATGAAAACAATCAGAATGGAGGATGGATATCAGGAAGCGGAGGGCTGGCACCTGTCGTTACGGGTGATCTGGAATTTGCTGATTTTGATGCAGATGGTTTTCTGGATATTGTCCAGATAGGCGCTTTATCAGGAGGAACAAGACTGACCCGTATCCTGAAAAACAACCGAAACGGAACCTTTACACCGACCTCAAGTATTGTTGAAGCAGTCAGCGATGGTAGCATCGTAATGGGAGACTACAACAATGATGGTTATAAGGATATCATGGTAGTAGGCCAAAATGGAGGTACTACTGCAAAAAGTGCAAAATTGTATCGCTATAATCCGGGTTCTCAAAACTTCGTTTTTGAAGACGTAGCTAGTAGTACCTTTGAAAATGTGGGAGCTTTGAGTGATGCTGCCTGGGGAGATTATGACAGTGATGGGAAATTGGATCTTGCGATAGTTGGAGAAAATGGAACGGGTCCAAGCTTCAATATTTACAGAAATATTGACCAGAATCCTGTTACCCAACCGGCCGCTCCTACCAATTTGCAAGACACTGTTATAGGCTTTGAGGTTCTCCTCAGTTGGCAAGCAGTCAACAATGTTCCTAACTCAAGAGGATTATCTTATAGCATTTATCTCGGCACAGCAAATAACTCCCAAAACAGTAGAGCAGCTCATTCAGAGCTGAATACCGGAAAAAGAAAACTGGTGAAAGTGGGCCAGGTAAACGATACCACCACTTTCCGCCTCAAAAACCTGACTCCCGGAAACTATTTCTGGTCGGTTCAGGCTATAGATGCCGATTTTGAAGGAGGGCCATTTACGGCAAATGCCCAAACGTTTATTTATTCCCCTCCCGTATTCAAAGATCAAACCGTTTCCCTCTTCGGGACCCAACCAGCAGGACTTGACAAAGGAGACCTTGCCTGGGGAGACTTTGACAATGATGGAGACAAAGACCTTCTCATCAGTGGAGAAAGGTCAGGTACAGGAATAAGCCAGGTACTGCAAAACATCAATGGAGGTAGTTTCATTAATTCCGGAATAAACCTTCCTAACCTGGTAGAATCTCATGTCCAATGGGTGGATGTAAATCAGGACAATAATCTTGACATCTTTATTAGTGGAAAGCAGGCTAATGGTTCTGGCTTAAGTAGAGTCTATCTTAGCAATGGATCTGGCGGCTTCCCAACAGTATGGGCTAGTCCAACTGGCGTATTTGATGGAGCAGCAGATTGGGCAGATTATGATAATGATGGAGACCTGGACCTCGTACTTATGGGTGAGGAAGGTTCTGGAAGTAGACATTTTGAAATTTATCGTAATGATGGCAATGGTCTTACCCCACAGATTATCGGACTGCCGGGCATAAGCTCAGGAGATGTAGCTTTTGTTGACGTGGACAGAGATGGCTATCACGATATCTTTGCAACAGGTACGGATGGAGCCATTAGGACGGTTTATTTCCTTAAAAATAATGGAAATGGTTCCTTCTCAGGTTTCACTACTTCTGTATTTGCGGCGATGGACCGAGCAGAGATAGACTGGGGAGATTATAACAATGACGGATTCCCTGATCTGATCATGTGTGGAAATAATGGCAGTGGCCCAACCTGTAGACTATACAAAAACAATGGAGCAGGTACTTTTGCTCCCGAGGCTGTTCTGATTGGAGCAGAAAATGGATCTGTGGTCTGGGGAGATTATGACAATGACGGATACCTCGATTTGGTAGTTGTTGGAACCGGAAGTTCGGCCAACGTAGCCAAAGTATTCAGATACGATAGTGTCGCTGAAACTTTTGTGTCCATGGACATTGGAGCCCTACCTCTACAACAAGTAGGTGATGGAGCTGCCCTTGCATGGGGAGACTACAATAATGATGGCAAATTGGATATGGCCCTCTTGGGGGAAAGCTTGAGTGGACAAAGCCTGAAAATTTATGAGAACATAGATACTTCCACTCCCTATCGATTGGATGCTCCAGTGAGCCTTATTGATACGGTTTTCGGAGATACGATAGTGCTTCAGTGGAATCAACCACCTGGATATACAGATATCGACGATGGTTTCACCTATAATTTCTACCTGGGTACGGCCCCTAATTCGACGCAGGTACAAAGCCCAATGGCTGATGTAACTTCTGCTTACCGCAAAGTTGCGACGATGGGTAACACAGGTAATAATAAAAGCTGGAGAGTTGTAGGACTTCCGGCCGGAACATATTATTGGAAAGTTCAGGCTGTAGATCAGGATTTTGAAGGAGGACTATGGACTACTGAAAGATCCTTTACCTATCAACCCCCAGCATTCAGAAATGAAAATGCTACCCGGATTACGGGTACTCCTCCAACGGGATACACAAATGGTGATATTGCCCTGGGAGATTATGATGGAGACAATGATCTCGACCTTATCATTTCCGGTTTGGACGAAAGTGGATTGGGATCCACAGCCATCCTGAAAAACAAAAATGGAGTATTCTCCTTTGATAATGGAGTTTCCAATCAATTCCTCAATGTATTCAATAGCGATACCGATTGGGCAGACTATGACAATGATGGAGACCTGGATGCTATCGTACTGGGAAATGTTGGTAATGGAAACCTGGCTACCCGTATTTATGATAACCTGGGAGCAGGTTCTTTCTCACTCAACATCAGACTTTCAGCTATCCTGGAAAATGTAGAGAATGGAGAGGCCGACTGGGCAGATTATGACCATGATGGCGACCTTGACCTCGCTTTGACAGGGGCAAATGCTTCTGGTGATCCTTTCTCGGCAATCTATGAGAATATCCGAGAACTGGATACCTTCATCGTAAATTCTAGTATCAATCTGGTTCAGGTAAACGAAAGTAGTATTGCCTGGGGAGACTTTAACCGGGACGGATATGCCGATCTTGCTATTGTCGGGAGAGAAGGAGGCGTTTTGCATGCAAAAGTTTACCGCAATAACGGACCTCTGGGAGGATTCACCGATATGGGAGCAGATGCACCCCTGGATGGTGTACAGCAAGGAAGTATTGATTGGATGGACTTCAATTCTGATGGCTATCAGGACCTTCTAATTACAGGAGAATCTACGGTCAATCAGGTAGTCCCCATTACCCGTGTTTACAGATACAATCCTGCCAATGGAGCCTTTGTTTCCACGGGACAAATATTTGATGGAGTAAAAAATGGAAAAGGCATTTGGGGAGATTACAATGACGATGGCTATGCCGACTTTATCGTCAGTGGCCAGGATGGCGTTTCTCAAGGAAATCGTACCACCTCTCTCTACACCAATGATGGAGCAGGTACCCTGACCTTTACCAAAGATGTTATTACCAGCAATTATCTTTTTGGTTCCAATGAAGGCTCAAGTCCTGTATTTGGAGATATAGATGGAGACCAAAAACTAGATCTCATTCTAACGGGTCAGTATGCAGATGCATCACCCCGAAGAGGATTTACTATATACAGAAACATAGACCCTAACCCCAATGTTACGCCGGATGCACCTGTTCTTTCTCCGGCTATCATTAGCTCAGACTCAGTTACTTTTACCTGGACACCGCCTGCTAATATCCCTGCAGCTTTATTGCCCGCACATTCTTATCAAATTCGCCTGAGGAATCCTGGAGGTACAACCTACTTCCTCTCCCCTATGGCGGATATGACTACAGGTTTGCGCGAAATCGCTGCAAATGGCGGACAAGGAAATCTCACCCAATGGAGCATCAGAGGATTAGCCGCAGGAACCTATGAGTGGGCCGTGCAGGCAATCGGACCGGATTTTGAAGGCTCTGGCTTTAGCTCTCCGGCTGATACCTTTGTGTATAGCCCACCTGTGTTTGTCAACATGAACCAATTGGTATTCCCGAATGGTATACCTGAAGGGTTGAAAAATAGTAGCCTGAATTGGGGAGATTTTGATAAAGATGGTGATTTGGACCTCTTGATTGCAGGAGAATCCGCTTCTGCGGCCTTTGGAACCTATTTGTATGAAAACCTCGACGGCAGAACCCTTCAATTAAATACCACTCTATCAAATAAACTCGCTGATATCCGAAACGGGACTGTAAAATGGGTGGACCTGGATGAGGATACCTGGCTGGACATTGCACTTTCAGGTCTGGGTGCCAGTGGTGCTATCAGCAGAATTTATACAAATGAAAACGGAGGAGATTTCACTGAAAATTCCTTCCCGGTCCTTCCTGACCTTAGTGATAGCCAAATGAATTTTGGAGATTATGACAATGATGGGGATCTGGATATCATGATTAGTGGAAATAATGGAACGGCAGATGAAATCAGGGTAATAAGAAATGATGGGGTGGATGGCTATAGTTCTCCCATCCCGGCAGTAGTTGTTCCCGCAAATGATAATGCTCAGGTCAGGTTTGTAGACGTAAATAATGACGGCTTCCTGGACATCCTTAGTGGGGGTGATGGAGGATTCCAGCTATTGTTAAATACCGGAAATGCTACTTATGGCTCAGCTAATACGCTTAGCTCAATTCCATCTCTTACTCAGCTAAGTTTTGATTGCGCCGATGTAGACAGAGATGGAAATACGGATCTTTTGATAAGCGGATACTCCGGCACGATTCCTTTTACCGATATCTTCCTGAATGATGGTAATGGAGCTTTCTCAGCCAGTACTGCCGGACTTACGGCTCTTGCAGGTGGTGAGGCAATTTTTGGAGATTATACCAACGATGATCGTGTAGATATCATTCTTTCGGGCGAAAATGCCAGCAATATCGGCCAAACCCTGGTGTTTAAACAAGCCACCAATGGCAATTATTCTCAAGATGCCAATGCAAGTGCAAATCTTGAAAACCTAATTACGGGAGATATTGCCTGGGGAGATTATGACAATGATGGGAAACTGGACCTTGCCCTGAGCGGTGAAGGCGTAGCCAATGCATTTACCATCTATAGAAATATTGATCGCACCCAGAATTCACCACTAGATCCACCAGAAATTCGAAACGAAGAAGTGGATGGTAGTAAAGTAAAACTGAGCTGGATAGCCCCAGATAATGCAGAAGGATACACCTACAATGTCTCTATTGGTATTACAGCAAACGATGAATTTGTAAAAGCAGGGATGGCAGAACTTTCATCCGGAAATCAGGGATGGAGAAGAGTTGTGGCGAAAGGAAATGTAGGTCAAAACCTGGAATGGAGAGTCGGAGGTCTGGTATCAGGTCGCCAATATACCTGGAGGGTACAGGCTATTCGTCCTGACTTTGAAGGATCAGAATGGGCCACAGGTGCCTTTACCTTCAATCCTCCTGGATTTGAAGAAGTCACCAACAATGTATTCCCCAATGGAGTACCCGGAGGTCTTTCCAATGGTGTTGTTGCCAGTGCGGATTACGACCAGGACGGAGACATAGATTTCCTCATGGTAGGAGAATCAGCAGGTGCAGGAAAAACAGACATCATCCGAAATGAATATAATTCCGGTACTGGAGGTAGATTCGTCAGAGACCCAGACGCTTCTCTTGACCTGAATGACATCCAAAATGCATCTGCCATTTGGGGCGATTATGACAATGATGGTGATGCCGACCTGATCATCAGTGGTATCGACAATGCCAACCCTGGTAATCATGTAGTATTTGTCTATAACAATGATGGCGGAAGGTTTACAGCAGATGCCAATGCAGTAAGTGACCTTGTTGCATTGAGTGATGGAGACATGGAAATGGCAGACTTTGACAATGACGGCGACCTCGACCTGATCATAAGTGGAAATGATGCCAATGGAGTTCCTCAAACAGACCTCTATGAAAATGAAGATGGGGTATTCGATCCCGTAAGTTCTCCTTTTGCAGACGTGAGAAATGGTAGCATCAAAGCTGCTGACTACGACCGTGATGGAGATATGGATGTACTGATTACAGGTGAATCTCTTTCTAATGGAGCTACCATTCAGCTATTCACCAATGATGGACCATTCAGTTTCAGCCTCTTCACAAACAGTTCTCTCGGAACTGCAAAAAACAGTGATGCAGACTGGGCAGATTTCAATAATGATGGCTACCTGGATGTATTGATCAGTGGAGATAACAGCGTCGGACCCAGCTTTGCTCCTATTACTGTAGGCTATAGCTATGATGCGGCAAATGACGTCTTCAATCCAATCAGCCTTGGTTCTGTTAGCATGACAAATGGAAATATCCTCTGGGGAGACTTCAACAATGATAACTGGCCGGATTTTGTAGTAAATGGACAGACAGGTATTAATCCTGCCGACAAAAGCAGTCTTCTATTCAGAAATGACGGCTTAGGTGGTTTTACCCAGGATTTGTTCAGCTCGCAAAACCTGAGGGATATGGCTCAGGGAAGTGCAGACTGGATTGACTATGATAATGATGGGCAACTGGACCTGATCATGACAGGCCTGGATGTAAATAATAACGAAGTCTTATCCATCTTCCATAATATTGATACAATAGCCAGTGTACAGCCACCCGTTCCTGATTCTCTGGAACATAGAGTAGTAGGCGCTACTTTGGTCCTTGAATGGGAAGCTCCTGCGGGATTTGACGCGGCAACGGTAGATGGCTTGAGTTACAATCTCTACTTTGGCCCAGCCAGTGATAAAGAACATATCCAATCTGCTCATGCGGACCTGACAAATGGGTATAGGAAAATCCATGTAAGAGGAAATACTCAGGGCAATTTCAATTGGCGAATCAATAATCTGCCGGATGGTACTTATGTATGGAGTGTACAAACCGTTGACCAGGGCTTTGAGGGTTCTGCTTTCGCTCCCGAAGAAACCCTCAACTTCAACAATCCTCAACCCCTCATCGTTCAGGAAGATTTTGCTGATTTTATCGATTGGGGAGGAAATGATGTGGAAAGTAGCATCATCATTGATGACTTGAATATTGTTGCAGAGGTAGCCATCTACTATAGAGGAATTTCTGATTCTTCAGCCTTTACCCGTATGGTACTGACTGCTCCAAGCAATCCTTATATTTTTGATATTAGTACGGATTTGGTAGACGAAATAGGAGTTGAATACTATTTCGAAGTACTAGGTACAACTGCAGGCTTTAATGCATATTCAGATACTGGGTACACCTATATCAACTATCCTTCCGGTATGCCTTATGAGTTTACTGATATGGCCTTTGGAAAGGATGTAACAGATTACAATATCATCTCTATTCCTTTGGTGTTGAGCAATAATGCCATTTCAGCGACCCTGGAAGAATTTGGAGAATACGACATCTTCAAATGGAGGTTCTGGCACTATCAGACAGGAGGAAGTGTGGAGTATACAGAAGGGCTGGACAATATTGAAACCGGTCTTGGTTACTGGTTGATTACGAAAGAAAGCCAAAGCTTCAATACGGGAGCCGGACATACTACCCAGGTTAAGAAATCAGATCCCTTCAGCATTACACTGAGTCCGGGATGGAATCAGATCGGTAATCCCTACGCATTCAACTTATCCTGGAACGATATACTCCAGGCCAACTTACCGGATGCGGATAAAATTCAGGGATCTCCATTGGGTTATTCTTCTGCTGGATATCAAGCTGTAACGACCGTAAGTGAATATAGAGGAGTCTTTGTCAGAGCAAATCAGACAATGAGCCTTAAGATTCCAGTGATCAAAAACAACAGCATCAACCGTACAGGTTTCCTATTCGAAGCTGACCTACCGTCTCCCAACATTCATTCTGCAGAATGGAAATTAGGGATACATATGAAAAGCGGAGGACTGACCTCTCGTTTGGCAGCCATCGGTATGAGTCCGGAGGCGAAAGAAGGCCTGGACAAAGAAGACTGGTATGTCGCCCCAAGACCGAGTCAGTATCTTGAACTGAACTTTAGTCGTGAGGCAGATAGCATCAAGAACTTTACCCGTGATATCGTACCGACTCAGAAGAACTTCATTTGGGAATTCTCAGTAAACAGCAATCTCGCTGATCCTTATGTAGAGCTTTCCTGGAACAATGAATCTTTTGGAACGAGTGGACTTCAACTGTATCTATTTGATGTAGAGAGACAGAAGTTTGTGGATATGGCCATGGTTAGTTCCTATCGTTCTCTGAGCGAAGAAAATACAAGAAAATTCAAAATCCTGTTTGGATCAGCCTCATTCATAGAAGAACAAATTCAGGCAGACAAAGTCTTCCTGGGATTGGCCTATCCAAATCCGGCAGTTAATGAAGTGCATTTGCCCTACAGCCTACCGGAAAATGGAAACTTCTTTGATATAAAAATGGAAGTACTTGATCAGAAAGGACAATTGGTTGCAGAATGGACAAAAGATAGCATTGAGGGGGGATTCCATGAAATAATTTGGGATGGAACTAACAATTCTGGCAGAAGATTGCCCGCTGGTTTGTATATTTATCGTCTGACTGTGTCAGAGTTTGGGAATCAAGATATACAGGTACAGAAACTGATCCTGAAATAGGTAGCTTAGTAGGCCTGACCTTTTTAGGATTAGGCTTCATTTATAAACGTTCATTCATGTGAGTAAATATGGTTATTCCGGCCCTTTGGGTCGGAACATAACTCACGTTTAAATAAAAGTAGATCCATTATACTGACTAACTACTTTATGCAAAAATTATCATCTAATCACTCCTACTCATTTGCTAACATCAAAAGCTTCAGGAATATGAATGCGAGAATTTTGCTGCTCACCTTCTGCTTCTTTGCACTCTTATTGGGCGATCTTAGTGCCCAGGTAGTACCACAGGGTATACCTTATCAAGCTGTTGCAAGGGACAACCAAACCCTGCTTACCAACCAAACTTTCAATGTGCGATTCAGCATATTGCAAGGAGGAAATGTGGTCTATCAGGAAATCCACACCGTACAGACCAATGAATATGGTCTTTTTACAGCTGTAATCGGTGGGGGACTTCCTAATCTTGGCCAATTTAACAACATTGATTGGGGTTCTCAGACTCACAACCTTCAGGTTGAGCTTGACAACGGACAGGGATTTGTAAACATGGGTACTACTCCTTTGGAAAGTGTCCCTTATAGTTTATATGCGGAAGAGGCGCAAAGCCTGGCCGGAGGTATCGGGAGCATTTCAGATGTTGTGGCGCCCGCGCCCAATGTAGGAGATGTATTGAAATGGGACGGAACTATGTGGATCTCAGTTCCAGATGGTGGCGGTGGTGGTTCCATCGCAGGTACCGGGATTACCATTTCCAATGATACCATATACAATAGCGGGGATGCAGATGCTTCGGATGATATCATCATCGGGACAGCTGCAGGAGGAGACCTTGGAGGAGCCTATCCCAATCCGGAAATCCTGAGTATTCAGGGGCGCTCTATTGCCAACCTCAATCCTGCTTCAGGTGATGTCCTGAAATGGACAGGTACAGAATGGAGACCTTCACCGGATAATGTAACTTCAGGTGGTGGAGTAAATGTTACTGCACGTCTTACAGGTGATGGCGGAATAGGAAATGAACTCGATATCGCCCAGCAAGGTGCCGGTATCGGTCAGGTACTCAAGTGGGATGGATTTAGTTGGTCTCCTGCTAATGATGATATAAATACGCAACAGCTTTCCATTGCTGGTACCATTTTAACCCTATCCAATGGTGGGGGCTCAGTAAACCTGCCATTTGTAAACTATATACCCGGACAAGGCATTAGCATAGTAGGAAGTGTAATCTCAAATACCGGAGACACAGACCCTAATGATGATATTACCGTAAATACCCTCGCATCAGGAGATGTTTCAGGCACCTATCCAACTTTAAGTGTAGTCAGACTTAGAGGAAATGGAATTTCGCTTACTCCTCCTGCCAATGGCGAGATTTTGAAATTCAATAATGGTCAGTGGGAACCCGCAGTTGATGAAACTACGGACCCGGATGCGGACCCAACCAATGAGATTCAAACCCTGAGCAGAACAGGTAATAGCCTCATCCTATCCAATGGAGGAGGAACGATTACGATTCCTACCTATTCTGCAGGTGTTGGGATTTCACTTTCTGGCACCTCTAATCCGGACATTACCCAAATCACCAATACCGGAGATACCAATCCTAATGATGATATAACTACCTCCAGCCTTGCAGGCGGAGATGCAAACGGGATATTCAGCAACCTAACAATCAATGCAATTCAGGGTAATCCCATTTCTACAGCCATCCCAAACACAGGAGAAGTCCTGTCATGGAATGGAAACCAGTGGACCCCAGGCACCAATGATGATGCTGACCCCAATCCAACAAACGAGATACAATTTCTAACCCTTAACGGAAGTGTCCTTTCTCTTTCAAATGGAGGAGGCACTGTTACTTTACCTGATCCGCCCGAATATACTGCGGGTGCCGGGATCTCCATTAACGGAACGGTAATTTCGAATACCGGTGACCTTGATGGACTGGATGATATCACCATTGGCTCTCTGGCTGGTGGCGACCTCACTGGAACTTATCCTAACCCGACCGTAGATAAAATTCAGGGCTTAAAAGTATCCAATACAACACCCGGATTCGGCCAAATCCTCAAATGGAATGGCTCACAATGGTCCCCAGAAGACGATGACGACGAAGATGACGACACCAATTCTACCAATGAGATTCAGGCACTTAGTCTGAGTGGTATAACGCTGGGAATTAGTGGAAGCAATACCGTAAACCTTCCTATTTATACTGCAGGAACAGGAATCTCCATGTCAGGTAGTGCACCAAACACTGTGATTAACAATACCGGAGATACCAATGCGCTGGATGATATTACCCAGGGATCTGCTGCTGGTGGAGACCTAGGAGGTACCTATCCAAATCCAAGCGTAACCCAAATTCAGGGATCACCGGTTTCTAATACTGCTCCAAATGCTGGACAGATTTTGAAATGGAATGGAACCCAATGGATTCCTTCTACAGATGATGATGTCGATGATGACTCTGATCCTGATAATGAAAACCAGGACTTGAGCATCGTAGGGAATACCCTCGGCATTTCTGCCGGTAATACAGTAAACCTGCCCATTTACTCTGCAGGTACAGGAATCTCTTTATCAGGAAGCGCCCCTAATACCATAATCAACAATACAGGGGATACCAATGGAGGAGACGACATCAATATCGGAACTCCTGCTACCGGAGATTTGGATGGAACCTATCCTTCTCCAACTGTAGCTGGAATTCAGGGTTCGCCTGTATCCAATACAGCTCCTACAACTGGTCAGATTCTGAAATGGAATGGTACACAATGGACCCCTTCTATAGATGATGACGTGGATGATGATTCCGATCCAGATAATGAGAATCAGGATCTGAGCATCACTGGAACAACTGTTTCTATTTCCGCAGGTAACTCTATCGACTTACCGATTTATTCTGCCGGAACAGGGATTACCCTAACAGGTAGCGCTCCAAATACAACTATTGTCAATACAGGAGATACGGATGCTTCTGATGATATCACTAGCGGTTCTGCCGCAGGTGGAGATTTGGGAGGAACTTATCCCAATCCGATTGTTACGCAGATTCAAGGCAATAGCGTAGCTAATAATGCTCCTACTGCAGGACAAATCCTAAAATGGAACGGTTCACAATGGGTACCTTCTATAGATGATGATATAGATGATGATGCAGATGTTACCAATGAAATTCAGAACCTGAGTATTACAGGTACTACGGTTTCTATTTCTTCTTCAAACTCAGTTGACCTACCGATTTATTCTGCTGGTACAGGTATTTCTCTTTCAGGAAGTGCACCTAATACTACCATCAATAATACGGGAGATACCGATGCTTCTGATGATATCACTACCGGTTCTACAGCAGGTGGAGATGTTGATGGTACCTTTGCAAATCTGAATGTGAACAGCATACAGGGATCTGCCATTTCTACAACTGCACCTACTTCAGGTCAGGTACTAAAATGGAATGGAACTTCCTGGGAACCTTCGAGTGATTTGGGAGTGGATGCTGACTCTGACCCAACCAATGAGTTCCAAACACTTTCCGTATCAGGAAGCGACCTTTCTATCACAGATGGAAATACCGTAAGCTTACCTGTATATACAGCAGGTACAGCCATTGATATAACTAACAATATTGTTACAAATACGGGGGATACAGATCCTTCGGATGACATTACGACTTCTTCTTCAGCAGGAGGAGATGTTGATGGGACATTTGGGAACCTGAATGTAAATAGTCTTCAGGGATCTCCTATTACGAATACGGCTCCTACCACTAGCGGTCAAATCCTTAAGTGGAATGGTACACAGTGGACCCTGGGTTCTGACGTAGGTGAAATCTACAGTGCAGGTACAGGCATCAACATTGCTGCAGGTAATATCATCGAAAACACAGGTGATACCAACCCAAGTGATGACCTTACGACCAGTAGTACAGCAGGAGGTGATGCAACCGGTCTATACTCTTCTTTGACCGTAACCGGTCTACAGGGCTCCTCAGTTTCAGCAACTGCTCCTTCTTCCGGACAAGTATTGAAATGGAATGGGACAGAGTGGGAACCCGGCCTTGACCAAGGAACCATATACACAGCAGGTACAGGGGTAAATATTACCGGTGCCAATGTAATCGAGAACACAGGAGATACAGATGCTTCTGATGATATCACCACAGCTACTGCCGCTGCAGGTGATGTAAGCGGGAACTTCCCAACCTTGAGTGTAACAGGTTTAAACGGAAATGCAGTAGCCAATACGGCTCCTGCTACGGGTGAAGTTCTTAAGTGGAACGGTACCCAATGGGCACCTGGAGCCGACGGGGGTAATACCTATACAGGAGGAACAGGAATTACAGTTACGGGAGCTAATGTAATCAACAATGATGGGGATACAGATGCTTCAGATGATATCACAACTTCAACAGCTGCTGCCGGAGATGTAAGCGGTACATTCCCTACCCTTACCGTAACAGCCTTAAATGGAAATGCAGTAGCCAACACAGCTCCTACCTCAGGTGAAGTTCTCAAGTGGAATGGAACTCAGTGGGAAGCCAGTGCAGATAATGATAATACCTATACTGCCGGAACGGGAATCTCCATTGCGAGCAATATAGTAAGCAATACAGGGGATACGGATGCTTCTGATGACATCACAACTTCAACTGCAGCGGCAGGGGATGTTGATGGCACCTTCCCTACCCTTACAGTTACGGGTCTGAATGGAAATGCTGTTGCCAATACAGCTCCTACATCGGGACAAGTTTTGAAGTGGAACGGGACCCAGTGGGCACCTTCAACTGATGACACCAATGACGCCGATAATGATGCTTCAAATGAGATTCAAACCCTAAGTATTTCCGGAACAACTATCAGTCTTTCAAATGGCGGTAGTTCTGTTGCTCTGCCGTACACCGGTGGAACTGGAATAACAGTTTCTGGAACGACTATCACGAACTCTGGTGATACAGATGCTTCTGATGATATTACGAATGGAAGTGCTGCAAATGGGGATTTGGATGGAACCTATCCTAATCCAACGGTAGATGGCCTTCAGGGTAATCCAGTTGCCTCCACAGCACCTACTACAGATCAGGTGTTGAAATGGAATGGTAGTCAGTGGGCTCCAGCCGCTGATGATACAGTAAATATCACTGCAGGCACAGGCCTGAGTTTCGCAGGTAGCACCCTGAATCTTGACAACACTTCTGTAACGGGTGGAACTTATGGTTCTGCAACTGCAGTACCGGCTTTCACTGTAGATGCTCAGGGTCGTTTGACAGGAGTAAGTGAAATTCCTATTACAGATAACAATACTACCTATACAGCAGGTACAGGACTTGACCTGACAGGTACAACCTTTAGCATTGAAAATACTTCTGTTTCCGCAGGTTCTTACGGATCTGATACAGAAGTGCCTGTTTTCACCGTAGATGCTCAGGGTAGAATTACAGGAGTAAGCAATACGACCATTTCTGGAAATGTGAACTATACCGCTGGACCCGGGATTGACATAGATGTAACTAATCAGATTACAAATACGGGTGATACAGATGCTTCTGATGATATCACTACCGCATCAACTGCTGGCGGTGATGTAACAGGAACCTTTTCTGCCCTAACTGTTACGAAAATCCAGGGAGAGAATGTCTCATCAGGAACTCCTTCTACCAATGATGTTCTGAAGTATGTTGGAGGAGTTTGGACTCCCTCTACAGATGCAAATACAGAATATACTGCTGGAACAGGCCTCAACCTGAGCGCAAGTGAGTTCAGTCTTGCCAATACAGCCGTTTCTGCCGGTAGTTATGGTTCTGCTACTCAGGTACCTGCTTTAACAGTAGATGCCCAGGGGAGAATCACAGCGGTAACCAATACCACCATTACCGATAATAATACGACCTATACTGCCGGTACAGGCATGGACCTTTCGGGTACTACTTTTAGCCTGGCAAACACTGCAGTTACAGCCGGAAGTTATGGATCCAATACAGAAGTTCCTGTTCTGACTGTAGATGCACAAGGACGTATAACAGGAGTTACCAATACGACTATCACCGATAATAATACCACCTATACCGCAGGTACAGGACTTGGTCTTGCTGGAACCACCTTTAACCTTGAGAATACAGGAGTTTCTGCAGGCAGCTACGGTTCAACAACAGAAGTACCTGTTTTCAGTGTTGATGCACAAGGTAGAATTAGCAGTGTTACCAATACCACCATAACAGATAATAATACTACTTATACTGCCGGTACAGGATTGGATCTTTCAGGAACCACCTTCAATCTGGCAAATACTGCCGTTTCTGCGGGTAGTTATGGTTCTGCAACAGAAGTTCCTGTCCTTTCTGTAGATGCACAAGGTCGTATCACAGGAGTTAGCAATACAACAATAACTGATAACAATACGACCTACACAGCAGGAACCGGAATGGATCTTTCCGGAACGACCTTCAACATGACCAATACAGGCGTTACTGCCAGTACCTATGGTTCTGCTACGGAGGTACCTGTCTTCACGGTAGATGCTCAGGGTAGAATCAGTAGTGTTACCAATACCACTGTTACTGATAATAATACAACCTATACTGCCGGTACTGCATTAAGCCTGGCAGGAACAGAATTTAACCTTGATAATACGGCTGTAACTGCGGGTTCTTATGGATCAGCAACTGAAATTCCTGTATTTACTGTGGATGCGCAGGGTAGAATCACAGGCGTAACCAATACAACTGTTTCAGGCGGCGGCGGTATTTACCTGGCAGGTACGGGTCTGACACTTACGGGTGGCAACACCTTCAACCTGGACAATACAGCTGTAACAGCAGGATCCTATGGTTCCGCTACAGAAGTTCCCGCATTTACCGTAGATGCTCAGGGACGTATTACAGGTGTTACCAATACCACAATTACTGATAATAATACTACCTATACGGCGGGAACGGGTCTTGACTTAACAGGAACCGAATTTAGCTTACCAACTTCAGGAGTTACAGCGAACACCTATGGTTCTGCTACAGAAGTTCCCGTATTGACAGTAGATGCCCAGGGAATTATTACCGGTGTTACCAATACCACCATTACTGATAATAACACAACTTATACTGCAGGAACAGGCTTGACTCTCTCAACAACTGAGTTCAACCTTGATAATACTGCTGTAACAGCAGGTTCGTATGGATCAGCTACACAGGTTCCCGCATTTACAGTAGATGCACAAGGACGTATTACAGGTGTTACCAATACCACTATTACCGATAATAATACGACCTATACCGCAGGTACAGGCATCAATATTACCGGCGGGAATGTGGTTGAGAATACAGGTGATACCAATGCTTCTGATGATATAACCACAGCTACAATTGGTGCAGGAGATGTAAGTGGTACTTTCCCGACGCTTACGGTTGATGGATTGCAAGGAACTGCGGTTTCAGCAAACGCACCTACATCCGGACAAGTATTGCATTATGACGGTACTGATTGGGAAGGAAAAGCACTAACAACCTCTGACCTGACCATAGATAGCAATATTATTCCAGATACCGATAATACCTATAGCCTGGGTAATGCCAGCTTTAAATTCACAGAAGTATTTGCTACTAATGGTACGATCAATACCTCTGACTTGAGAATGAAAGAAGACATTGAGGAAATAGGCTATGGATTGGAAGAGATTATGAAGCTGCGTCCGGTATCTTTCGCCTGGAAAAATCAGCAGGAAGGATCACGCAAATTAGGCCTGATTGCACAGGAAATTTTACCTGTGATCAATGAAGTTGTAAAAACTCACGGATCACGCGTTAATCCTGAAACCGGCGAAACCTTCCAGGAAGAGCTTGATGCATACGGAGTATTTTATTCTGACCTTATTCCTGTACTGATCAAAGGTATTCAGGAACAACAAGGGCAAATCTCCGAACAAAAAGCTAAATTGGATAAGCAACAAAGAATGATCGAGGAATTAGAGGCGCGTTTGAGCAAACTTGAAAATAAGCAATAAGTCATGTATAGAAATTTTCTAGTCATCCTAATCAGCATCAGTGGCCTGTGTATTCCACAGCTTCTTCATGCACAATTGAAACTCGACCGCTATGTCATTGCGGCCTCTGGAAATGATACGACTGTAGGTAGCCTAAATATCTCCTACACCGTGGGTGAATTGGCTGCTATTACAACCGTAACCAGCTTAAATGGTAGCCTCATTCTGACCCAGGGTTTTCAACAGCACGATGACATCCTGTTGGACATAGACGATGACCTCAAAATCATTTTAGACTATACAATTGCTCCTAACCCTTTTAAACGATATGTAAATATCCGATTGAGTACAGATCAACCTATCGAACTCGAGCTGGCGATTTATAATCTTCTGGGTCAGGAAACGCCAATACCCGTTCAGCGGCAAAAAGTCGCAGGTCTATGGGAAACCAAATTTGACCTCGAACGCGTACCGGAAGGCTATTATATGCTCGCCCTTAAAAATAAAGATGGCGCCATATTAAGAACCTTTAATATTCAAAAATTAGACTAAGGATAAAACGGGAGCGTTGTAGCTTACAACGCTCCCAATTTCTCATCCATTCCCTTCTAAAATATCGCTAAATCCTTCAACATGATCAGATCCCTCTTTTTTGTCCTTTGCCTTTCTATGGGATTTCAAAGCTTGTCGGCTCAAATCATCAAAGACAGCAGTAAATCTATTCGCCTGAATTTTGGCTTTCCGGAATTGCAGGTAGAGGACGATATTCAGTTTCAGGATCAAAATGACAATAATATCATTGATCCCGGTGAAGGAGGGTTGATTAGCTTCACAATCAAAAATGTAGGTAAGTATCCCGCCCTGAATGTAGCTGTATTCCCGAAGGAACTTAGTGGAGTTCCCGGTCTGGAGCTACCAGAAAAACAAGAAATTGGTGATTTAGCACCCGGAGAAAGCAAATTGGTTGAAGTGGGTCTTTTTGCAGAAGAAAGCTTACAAAAAGGTACTGCAAACTTCATTTTTGAAATCCACGAAAACGGGGAATACGAGAATATTTCAGTGGTTTACGCCTTGGATACTTCACAGTAAAGCACTAATTCGAAATCTCATAATTTTCACTTAAGAAATCTGATAGACAGTTAAAACAGCAATACTGTCCATTGGGAATAAAGCTATTCCCATATAGTAAGCTTTGACCTATCTTCGCATTAGTTTCTATCGTCGTAGGAAACACAATGTAGGTATGAAAAAGATTTACTTTCTCATTTTTTTGCTTCCCCTTCTGCTTCTTGATGTATCAGCTCAAGACAATTTCTACTATACTTTTGACAAGAAAAAGCCCTTGAAAATCAATTCAAGTTCTTTCTCGATTGTATTTAAACAGGCAGTCGCCTGGGAGAAGTTTGTAGTTAGCAATCATCCGGACCTAAAAGCAGTCCATGGGATAAAGAGTAGACCGAGTAAAAACGTCGTATTTGAACTCAATGGGAAAAGCGATAAAAGTCTTGAAGAGTGGGTGCAGGAGCTAATTCTCAACCCATCTTTTGTTAAAGATATGAGTTGGGGATTTAGCATAAATCCTCGTTTGGATGTTTGGCTTACAGACAAACTCCTTTACAATCCCTCCCCTAACTGGAATCAGAAAACCGTAGATGCAATTCTCCTTAAGTATCCTGAAGCCAGACTTCAGAAAAATGAATTGGGTTTATTTTCTATTCAGGTTGGCAAGCTTATCCACAGTATTGAACTGGGGAATGCCCTGGTTGAAGCTGGGATGGTAAATTGGGCCCAGCCTGACTTTATGGGCGGCTTGACGTTAAACCATCCGATGGATCCCAAGTTTGACAAACAATATTCATTCGAAAATACAGGCCAGTCAATAGATGGAGTAAGCGGAACAGCAGATATCGATATTAATGCACCGGAAGCATGGGATCTGAGTATGGGCAGCAGCTCGATTTTAGTTGGGATTCTGGATGAGGGGGTAGAAGATCATGAAGATTTGGAAGACGATGGAGGAAATACCCGACTACTATCCGGTTATGCTCCCGGAGGAGTGGGTACAGGCGAATCTCAATTACCATATGAAGGTCATGGCCAATCTGTAGCGGGTTTGATTGGCGCAAGTCATAATAATCTGGGAATTGCAGGTGTAGCGCCAAATAGTATGATGATTTCTGCCTATATCGAAGCTAATCCCGCAACTGTAGTTTCGGATGCAGTAAATGGTATGCAGTGGTTGTGGAAAGTTGCCCAGGTTGACATCATCAACAACTCTTATGGATTTAAATCCTGCGACCAAAACCTCTATCCCGCATTCGTAGACGTTATTGACTCTGCACAAATCAAGGGAAGAGATGGTAAGGGTTGTGTTGTGATTTATGCTTCGGGTGAAAATGATGTGGGTACCACTTGTATCAATTTCCCTGGAAATAGACCAAATGTAATTACTGTTGGAGCTGTGGATGGCAATGGAGATGTGCCTTTTTATTCTCCCTTTGGACCAGCTATGGATGTAGTAGTTCCCAGTGCAGGAAGCAACTCTAATGTGAGATCAATAGATCGCCAAGATACGGCAACGGTAGCCGCAAATCGCAAAGGACTCGACCTGGGTAATTATGTAGACTTTTTTGGTGGGACCTCAACCTCTTGTGCAGTTGCTTCCGGAGTAGCAGCCTTGATCCTCTCAGAAGATCCTAATCTGACTTGCCTGGATGTAGAAATCATCATGAATACAACAGCTATGAGTTTGGGTTCACCAGGATTCAATGACAGTACTGGAAATGGTCTTTTGCGTGCCGATGCAGCCGTAAGCCTTGCAATGGGTGGGTTTCCGGTCGAATGGCTTGACTTTAAAGCAGAACTGATAAATGATGTAGTAAGGCTCGAATGGATTACGGCAAGTGAGCAAAACAATGCACGTTTCGATATCCAAAGAAGCGTGGGAGGTGAATTTGTTGATCTGGGTTCCTTAGCGGGTGCAGGTTCAACTACCGAATTGAGCACCTACAATTATACAGACAGCGATCCTGTTCTTGGAACCAATTACTATCGAATCAAACAGGTTGATCAAAATGGGGCATTCAGCTACTCGGCTGTCATCGAACTTTCCAGAGATCGTGTCAATAGCCTGAGTATGACAAACGTTTATCCTAATCCTACGGTAGATCAGATCAATCTCGACTATGCCCTTCCAAGAGGTATTTCTGCGAATTATCAAATAGTAGATATTCAGGGAAGAGTGCTGGCACAGCATACTTTGGAGGCAGGAGAAGGAATCCGAAGTCTGGAACTTTCGGTAACTGAGCTGAGTCCAGGTATGTATACCCTTGTCATGAAAAGCAGCAAAGGAAATATTCGGAGTAAAAGATTCATAATCAGCCGATAAAGATATTTTTTAACGATAGGGAAGGTCTTTCTGCCAGGGGTAGAAAGACCTTTTTATTTTTGAGGAAAGAAATGCCGGGATAATTTAATAGTCTCTTTTCTCCACTTGTGCATCTATTCCTGCGATTGAGCACAATTTGCCTGTTTTTAGCCATTCAATTAAATAGTTTCGTCTCGATCAAATTAGAATTGAAAGCCTGTATGTCTCGGTACTTTAGAATTTTTCTTTTATTTCCTCTGCTTCTATCATTATCTCAGGCACAAACCCTCGGCTATTATACTTTCGAGGAGAAAAAGCCTATATATGAGACCAGAAGTTCTCTCTCCGTTTACTTTCAGGGAGCTTATTCCTGGCAAAAGATCATGAATACTTCGCATCCCCTGATTGAGGAAGTCCATGGTAAGAAGCAAGGAGCCACTCCACGAATTATTATTCGCCTTAAAGAACCTTCAGAGCAAAGTCTGGAAAAACTGATCCAGGAATTCTTCCCAAATCCCGAGATGGTAAAAGATGCTTCCTGGGGCTTTGAAATCAATGAATATTTGCCCGTATGGTTATCAGAGCAAATTCTCTTTGAACCGGGTGATAGTTGGGAGGATATACGTGTAAAGGAAATCCTGGACAAGTATACAGATGCAAAAATAGGACAGGACGAAGTCGGCCTTTATTTTATAGAGGTTTCCAAACTTATGCATAGCCTGGATTTGGCCAATGAACTCTTTGAATCCGGTATGGTGAATTGGGCTCATCCCAACTTTATGGCTAAACCGGTATTGTATCATACCCCAAGCGATCCCAAATTCTCGGAACAGTATACCCTGCATAATACCGGACAAACCGTAGACGGACAAACCGGAACTGTTGATATGGATATTGATGCCGTAGAGGCCTGGGATATTACTTTGGGAGATGACTGGGTAATCGTAGGAATGGTAGATGAAGGAGCAGAGCCTCATGAAGATATGAAAGATCCCAGCGATAATTCAGACCGGGTTCTCAGTGGGTTTTCGCCAGCAGGTACCGGAAACGGAGAACCTCAATTTTCATATGAAGGTCATGGCGTCTCTATTTCAGGAGTTATCGCCTCTACCCATAATAACCTGGGAGCAGCAGGTTTGGCTCCCAATTCCCGGATTCTTCCGGTTTATGTCGAAGCAGACCCTTCTACCCTCCTGGGTTATGTAGCCACCGGAATGGAATGGATTTGGAACCAGGGAAAGGCACATATCATCAATAATTCATGGGGATATCCTTCTTGCGACCCCAATTTGTTCCCGGCCATTATCAGCGCAATTGACAATGCCCAGACTTTAGGGAGAAATGGAAAAGGAGCCATCGTTATTTTTGCTTCTGGCAAAAATGATCCTGGCAGAACATGTGTAAACTTTCCCGGAAATAATCCCATTGTTTTCACGGTAAACTCCATAACAAAAACCGGGGATCTTCCCCCCTATTGTCCATTTGGGCCGGAAGTTGATGTCTGTGTACCCGTAAGCGATGACCAGTCAGATATCAGAACTATAGACCGCATGGGTGCCTTGGGTTTTACAACGGGAAATTATGTAGACGAAGCCGGAGGAACCTCAAGTGCTTGTGGATTTGCTTCCGGAATCGCTGCATTGATCATTTCCGTGGATTCAAACCTTACGGATGTTGCTGTAAAAAGTATCCTGACCAGCACAGCTATTGATATGGGAAGTCCAGGTTTAAATGATTCAACAGGTTATGGCAGACTCAATGCTTTTGATGCCCTTAGCGCTGCTATGGGAGGATTTCCGGTCGAATGGTTGGAATTCACGGGTAAAATAGAGGAAAATAAGGCCCATTTATATTGGGCTACTGCTCTAGAAAACAATAATGCATATTTTGAAATTCAAAGGAGTCAGGGAGGAGCTTTTGAAAAAATCGGGAAAGTAGCGGGAGCTGGAAATAGCACAAATATCCAGGACTATACCTTCACTGACCCCTCACCTTTCCCTCTTAAAAATTACTATCGTCTCAAGCAAGTTGACCAAAATGGAGCATTTTCTTATTCAGAAGTTTTGGAACTGAAACAAGCCCCTGCAGACCGATATTTTATCAATTCTCTTTACCCCAATCCTGCCAAAGATCAAGCTAAGCTTGAGTATTTTATTCCCCTACATAAACAAGCGAAACTGGAAATTGTAGATGTACAAGGGAGAAAAATATTAGAAGAATCCCTACGAGGGGCGGCAGATATTCAAACAAAAGTCATTAATTTAAATGACTGGAATTCAGGACTTTATTTTCTTATTCTACGAACTCAAAAAGGAATTTCATCCAGTAAAAGCTTCCATATACTTCCCTAGGCTAGTTTATCCCGACATATAAAAAATTCAATAAGCTTTAGGGCTTATATGGAAAATCATGAATTATCCCGTCTTATCAAAAAGGCGGGATAATTCTGCTTTGAAACTCAAACGAAAACGCGAATGGTAGCAAATTTCTTTCCATTCAATTTTGTGTAATTAATAATTGTTTCCTACCTTCATCCTGAATTAGGAGTGAAACACCTTAACAATGAGCAATTTAACCCTTTGCACTTAAAGTGAAAATTTAACAAAAAACTTCTTCCTTTTTCGGAAAAAGCTAAATCCTAAGAAAATGACTCGAAATCTTTTGCTTTCAGCGCTCATTCTCTTTCCTCTTTGGATTAATGCGCAAGATCGAAATCCAACCATCCGGTCTTTTCGCGCCGAAAAATTGTATCTGGAAGGTCTACAACAATTCAAAAACAGACAATTCTATGATGCGATTGAGACCTTTGACAAAGTTGTGGAATTGAATGACAAGCATCCCAATGTTTATGAAGCACGTGGAGATGCCTACTATCAATTAGAAAAATTCGAACAGGCTTTGAGTGACTACGAAGAAGCCATAGACCAGGACCCTGACAATGCCAATCTTTGGAATAATGCCGGTGTTGCTGCTGGAGATATGAATATGTTTCGGGCAGCTGCCAACTATTTCTTTGAAGCCGTTCAGATAGATCCCAATAATAAAGATGCTAATGATAACTATCTGGAAGCCAGAAGGCTACTAAATGATGAAGGCATTGCCTATGAAGAGCCCAAACGGCCCAGGAACTGGCGAGATGAGGATGATATTTATAATGGGACCTACGGAAGTGGCTATGGAGATTCCGGACGCGACAGGGACCGAGATCGTGATCGCCCCTGGGATAGCCGAGATAGCGACGATGATCGGAATTCTTCAAGTAGTAGCAGTACCCGTCCAAGCAAATACAATCCTACCCGTCCCGGAGATAACAAAAACCAGGATTTGGATCGCTTCAACAATGAAACTCGAAACAGCAAAAGAGATTATAAATACACCAGTTCTATGATCAGTGTGGGCCCCAGAACTGATATACAGTTAAAACTGGATCAGGTTTGGATTACCAAGAACTCTACCATGCTGAGCTTTAGCTTGAAAAATCTGAGTGATAAATCTTTCCCTGTAAAACTGGCAAAGCAAAATAAAAGTGGCGCCTGGTACATAACGGACAGATCTTTTGGAAAAACCTACAGACTCAAAGCCATCAAAAGTCTTGATGGATGGGCACAGGGAAATTCCTACAACCTCAAAGCCCGTGGAACGAAAGTTTTCATTGCTGAATTTGAAAGACTGGATGACAATGTATGGTTTTTCCACTTGTTGGAAGGGAAAACTACCAAGCCCGGTGCATGGAATATGTACGATATTGAATTGAGTCGCAATTAGTTATAGCTTAAACAACAGACTATACAACACAATGAAATCATTAAGAATTTATTTGTTTGGCCTCCTTAGCTTTTTGATGCTAAGTCCTGCTATTGCACAAAATGAGTCAGAGCGATTTATGGAAAGAGGGAAAGAGGCTTATTTTGATAGAGATTACGAACGCGCAGTTTCTTATTTCGAAGAAGTTGCTCAAATAGATGCCTACTATAAAGACCTCTATGAGCTTAGGGGGAATGCATTTTTCAAATTGGGAGAATATCGCGAAGCAGAGCTGGACTACCTGGAAGCTCTTGAACTTTTGCCCAAGCCAGACAGAGGTTCCAGTCGCAGGGTGGGAGATGATTTTGTCCTCCTCGATCCCAATGGCGATGAAGATTTGAATCAGCGCTATGCAAGACTTTACAATAATCTGGCAGTTACCCGATTTAAAATGGGGAAAAGAACAGCAGCCGAAAAAGCTTTTGAAACAGCCAGAAACTATGACCCGGATTCAGAAGTCATTCGCGACAATGAGCGCAGTGCTGATTATGATCGTTCAAATGAACTTCAAATTGTAGACGAAGCTACCATCAATAAGCGTAAAAGAGGCGGAAGAGATAGCCAATCAGATAAGGCAAAGCAAGGATATGAGAATGAATTTAACCGCAGACCCGTATCTCTTTGGGAAACTAGCGACCGTGATGCCTACTCAATGATGATTGATGTCCGAGAAGCTCGTGAAGAAGAAGTTGCCAGAGATGAAATGGATGATGATGATCCCAAGGATGAGAATATCTTTGATCGCTTGCTAAAACCCAAAGTTTTCATCAAAAGGAAAGTGAATAAAAGAGGAAAGACTTACAGAAATCCTGAATTTTTGGGAGCCTCTCAAAACTATCTGGACATAGAAAGAGTGGTAATTACAGATCGCTCGACCTTTGTTCGTATTAAAGTAAGCAATGCCAGCAGAGATTCTCATTGGGTAAGTTTAGCTCCAAAATCATCTTCTGAGGCCTTCAAAATTGTTGGGAGGGGAAGTAATCGCCATAAAACTTATAAGCTGAGAGCTGTAAAAGACATGGCTTTCTATCCCAATACAACTGAACTCAAGCCCAACGGTTATCAATACTTTACCCTCGAATTTGAAAGAATCGATGACAATATCGGTTTCATCAATATTGTAGAAGGAAAGAACCAGAGAAATGGTGCCTGGAACTTTTACCAGGTAGATTTGAGAAGATAATAAGGCATTTTCTCAAGGAAAAAATCCTGTCGCTTTTCGGAGCAGCAGGATTTTTTCTTTTGGGTAAATATCCCCTTCAATTTTATATCGTTTCCCTAATTGGTTCTGCGATTACAAATCGCATTATACGGACAATAACTACACTTGGACTCATCCTCCGTTTGCGTGTAGTTCTCCGTGTACATCCTTTCTATGAGCACGAAAAGCTTTGATTCAAAGGCCTGCAGTTCCATATCTCCGATCTCAGCACCTTGCCGCAAAAACTGTATTCCATCACTCAAATGCCGAGCCGTGTAGTAGCCTACCTTTACCCGGGCATCCGGAAACTTTCGCCGATATAACCAGGCATATAAATATCCCTGGAACATCTCCTTGTTTTTCGAATCGCTGAAAATCTTGTCCAGATCAGCTCTATTATTCAAGGCAACTTTACCTGTCTTATAATCCAGTATTCGAACGCTTTTTGTTTCACTCAACTGATCTACGCGATCCAGACTACCATTGATGGCAAAGTGCTGTCCTGCTACTTCCAGTTTCTGTTCAAACTCATCAGCTTCCAGACCGATCACCTGAAAAGCCTGACTCTCTTTATCTTGTTTCAACATGCGGCTACATAGCCGCATGATTACCCGGTGCAAAAGCAGGTTTTTTCCCTGCAAATCCTCTACTTTCCCCAATCCATTCTCAACAAACTTATCCGCCACTACCCTATCCACAGATTTCAGGAGATTGTCGATCAGTTTTTCATCTACTTCTTTTCCTGCATGAGGTTTGTACAGCTCCTCCATAGCTTCGTGCAGTACCGTTCCCAGCGTATTTGCCTGCATACTTTCCTCTACCTCATCTGCTTCCTTGATCCGAGCCAGGTATTTAAAATAGAATTTCAGGGAACAACTAATCCAGGTATTTAAAGCGGTTGCAGAAAGGTAGTTTCTTCCTCCTCCTGAAAAACGCCCTCGAAACAATCGTTTGGTATCGATATCAGAGGCAATCTCTATGCTGGCTTGTTCCGAAAAGGGAGCAGCCGTACTTACGAGTCCTTCATGGATATGGAAATTGTTTTGCTGGCGAAAGAAATGTCGGATCTGGCGGATAAATCGACTGAGCTCTTTGGCACTTCCCGTCGAATCACTCACTACGGAATTGTAGATCAGGTGAACTTCTTTCGTTCTTTGAAGCAGACGGTAAAAATGGTAGGCATAGATCGCATCCTTTTCCTCATAGGTTGGCAGGCCAAATCCTTTCCGTAGATTATATGGGATGAAGCTATTTCCCGAACTGGTATCCGGAAGATTGCCTTCATTCGCAGCCAGTATATAGACTTTTTCGAAATCCAGAACACGGGTTTCCAAAAATCCCATCAATTGCACCCCTTCCAAAGGTTCCCCTTCAAACGGAATTCGAAGCTTCTGGACAACCTCTCGGAATAAGCGGGTAAAACCCAGCATACTCAAATCTGGCTTATATTTTAGTAAAACATCCTGTAGCTGGTTGAAGGACAGGCTGAATTTGAATATATACTCTGTTTCCAGATAATTCTGTCTGACCTGTGCATCGGTCAGAAGATAATCGAATACTCCTTTGCAATAGTCCAGCAGTTTTTTGAGATCGACTTTCCGAGTCGTAAAGTCAGGTGGGGAAAAGATATGCTTGAGCAAATCATCCAACTCCCGCTTTTTCAACTCTTTGCCTGAGATATACACCCAATTGTGCTTGTTGATCGCAAACTGAATCTCCTCACTCAGTTCCGTCTGAGCAGATTTGACATAAGGATTATTGAGGATCTCGCTGACGTCTTTATGCGAAAAGGAAAGCTCATTTTTCTCCCTTCGCATATTTCTCAGCAGCCGCATCACACTCATCAGAAGGTTGAATACATTGGTTTGCCGCAAGGGAAAACCCATGGTGATGTTCAGCTTGTCGATATGGGAAGGAAGGGCATAGAGTACGGGGAATAAGAGCTTTTCGTCTGCCAATACCAGGGCAGTTTTCCGAAAATCTTCTTCTGCTATCTTATTGTCTCGTAAAAGATTGCCGAGGTACTGCGCTTGACCGACTTCCAAGGGCACTCCGGTATGATACACATTCTTCTCCTCATTCATCATATCATGGACAATCAGATGGCTACCGATATCCTTCCATTTCTTATGATATTCCTGAATAAATTTTCCAGGTTCCTCTCCCGTCATCAGGGCCTCTTTTTTCAGGGTAAAATAGGCTTGATCTACATCCCAGTACACGCGTGCGCGTTTCTCTTTGAGGAGAAGTTCCATCAATTTTTCTTCCGCTCTTGATAAAGCATTGAAACCTACAAAGATGATTTGGGGATAAGGCAGTTCTAATTTTCCTTCTTCCAGGAGGCCGATGATATTGCGGTAGGCCATTCCATCATAAGAATAACTCTCGCTATTTAGTTTCTCACGAAAGCCTTTATAGATATCATGCAATACCTGCCAAATCTTGAGGAATTGTTCCTGCACTTCCGTCAGGTCTTTTCCTTTCCCTTGCAATGTTTCCCAAAAACGGCGAATCGGCTCCAGGTCCAGTTCATCTAAATGGAAAAATTCATCGATCTCCTTTAGCTCCCGGATATTGCGAAAAAGATCTCCTGCATTGACGAGATACTTATCGATTTCGTCAAAATCCTTCACCAGCATTTCCCCCCAGGCATAAAAAGATTCCAGGGATTCATAAAAGCTGGGATTATCCTCCCGCATCCGGTCCAGGTAAACTTTGTATAGCTCGAATACCAATGGCATGGTTTCGGGAAATTCACGTCCACTGATCCCTCTTACAAAGTCCTGAATAGAAAGCATTTTAGGTGCCCAGATACTTTCCCGATATTCTTCACGAATGGCTTCACGCAGAAATTCAACAGCCCGACGCGTAGGAACTACAATGCATAGTTCAGAAATTCCTTTTCCGTAGTCGCTTTTGAGTTCTGCTATAATCTGTTGGAGGAATGTACGCATGTAGCTGGGCCCTGTCTGTGTCTCTATTTATGCTGAGAAATAAGGCCAAAGGTACTATTTATTGTGTAATTCTCATGGGATTTTGAGTTTATTAAATGTCATCCCAAGCGAAGTCGAGTGACCTCTACAGTGAGGTAAAAATCACCTATTGAATGAGCATCGGCTGTGCCAGGCTTAAGGGGTTCAGACCCTTCCACTTTGGTCGGGCTGAGAGGCTTACTACCAATCCAAAATCAGCGATCTCTAGCTAAAATACCTACATCAAAATATGATTGTGAGCCTGGACAGGTTTAGGCAAATCACTTTCCTCCAGCATTTCTCTTAAATCTATCTCAATGGTCCGACTCAAAGCTGTCATAGGGATATCATTGGCTCCTCCTTCAAAGGGATTTTCCGTAGAAGTTCCAATCTTCTCCATCGTATGAAACACCCAACAGACCAGGGTACTGAAAGGAATCGTCAACCAGACGGTCATTCCCTGGAAAAAACCATCTATATCCGAAGAAAGCTCTGCAAAGGGACTCAAGAGTCCAAAGGGCACGAAGAGAATAAATATCCAGACAAAATAGAGGTTGATTGTAGCGAACTGACGGGGATAGGGGAAATTTTTGATCCGTTCACACTTACCTTGTTGGGTAAAGAAGTCCTTGAGCATATTTTCCATCTCAACATGTCTGAAATCATCGATCAGGCCTCTATCTCTCAGTTCAGCTAAATCCCGGGATTGCAAACTCAGCAACTGAGTCGCTCGATTCTTTTTCCCCAACACATAAGCTTTGTCATCAGGATTAATAAATGGATTCAACTCCTCCTCTAACTTATTCTCCCATTCCGGCACTTTATATATTTCCCGGTATTCTTCATTGGCTTTTTTATTCATGTTTTCCCAGGCTTTGGGCTGCCTGAGTTGGAAGCGCAAAGCTGTAAGCCATCCAATATGTCTGTATATCAACCTTCTATGGGCCTCATGCAAATCACTTTCTGAAGCTCTATGTTCAGCATGGGTATTGGAAACAAAGTCCCGGGCCATGATTCCCCAGGTCCTGCTGGAGTTTACGATAGCTCCCCAGATTTTACGTGCTTCCCAGAGTCGATCATAGGAGGCATTGTTTTTAAAACCTATGAGGAAGGCTACAGCCGTACCCAATAATGCGATAGGCAACCAGGTAATGGCGATCCAGCTCATCCCCACTATCTCATATAAGATTACAGGGATAGCTGCTAATACGAAAAAGATGAAAATCTCTCTCCTTGTCCAGGTGATGACTTCCTTTAAACTAAATTTTTGTCCGGCATGCATAATTAAGGTCTTATGTGAGCAGCGTAGATTTTATTATGATAAAGAGAAGGGATTTCTCCCAGTTTTTCAAATTGATGATATCCCAGCTCTGCAAAAAGCTCTTCCAGGGCCTGTGGTTTGATGGGATAAGGCACCCAGCTATTACTTCTATCCGTATCGTATTCTATGATCAGAAAGGATGCTTCGAATTTATCTATCCAGGTTTGCAGGAAAGAGGCTTTGTCCTGAACATAATGAATAGCATTGGCCATCATAATTCCGTCAAGTTGAGCTAAACCATCTGGAATTTGGCTGAAGTCCCCTGCCTGGGTCTTGATATGCGTTGAAGCTAGCTTGGCAGGAATATTTCTCAAAGAACTGGCCGATTGATCGATGGCAAGTATCTCACTATTTTCAGGCAGAACATGGGCAAGGGCCTTTGTAAAGGTTCCCTCTCCTGCACCCAAATCCAACCAGAATTGAGGATTATCGCCTTTTATTTCCAAGTCAGAGATCAGTCCGATAGCCGTTTCTATTTTCATACAGGCATTTCTTTTTGAAGACGATCAAAGTAGGCTAAATACTCTTTTCTTGCGGCGGAACTTAAATAAGGTTCCAGTCTGCCGCAGCACAACTGTAAATAATGAATCATTTTCTGCTGCTCATTGCCTTGAAAATGAATTTCTGCATCCACTGCCCAGGAATTATTGAGCACATAACCTACCTCTATGATTCGATCCAACTCCTCTTCACGAATGTCCTTCCGCAATACTCCTTTCTCCATATAGATTTTCAGGGACTGAAAGGCGAAAGATTTTTCCAATTCGTAGCGTTGCAGGTACTTTTCTTTTATGCTGGGGTAATGACTGAGAATCTCAAAAAGATTAAGAAAGAAGAAGCGGTATTTGGCCTGGATGTGAAACAAAGCCTGATGGGTTTCGAGGAAATAACTGACTTTCGCATCCTCAAAAGGAATTTCAGAAATCAACTTATGTACTTCCTCCACCATGGAATCATACAAAAGCTCTATCAAACTCTCTTTCTTTCTAAAGTGGTAATTGAAATTACCCTTACTGATTTCCAGCTTTTCACAGATATTCTCTACTGTAACCGTCCTAAAGCCCTGTTCATTGAACAATTGAAGAGCTGTGTACAAAATTTTCTCTTTCGTCTTCACTTCCCAAAAATAAAAAATTAGTACACTTGTACAAATCAATATTTTCTAGTACAATTGTACTAGAAAATAAGTTTACCTATGAATAGCCTTAAAGTTCACAATTATTATTACCTGGCTGCTGCTGTACTTTCCATACTTGCTGCCCTGGGACATGCGATTTATACCCATCAGTTGGTCCTTCCCCAATTGGAAGTCTCGAACCTGGATCGATTTGGGCAGGATTCTAATTTTATGAGTTGGCATCTGTCGACTTCGACCTCTATCGTTTCTGCTATTGGCTTGTTTATCATGACTGTTTATAGAAATCGGCAAGCCACTATTCCTTTGGTTGCCTTAGTTGTCGGTATCAATGCAGGACGATATCTGATTTTTCTGGGAATGGCTTTCTTTCGAAATGGAGAGCTTTTGCGGGATGCTTTGCCTAATACCCTTTTTATGCTGGTATACCTGGGCGTGATGCTTTTGGGGATTCGGTATGAAAAGAGGCGGTAATAAACCTTAATTCCTGTCAAGCTGAGCGAAGTCGAAGCATCTCCCTTGAACTGGGAAGCCTTACTCCTTCGATTTAGGGAAAGGATTTAGGTCCCTCCACTAGAATCGGAATGACAAGGGGTTTGTGAAAAACATGTAGGGGCAGGGGCAGCTCATGAGCTGCCCCTACCATATACATAATAAATATATCCTATTTCACCTGTACACGAATTCCCTCTGAATGCGAGGTAAATTCCGGTGCATACATGGATTGAATGCTGGTGATGCCGTTGGAGAAATCTCCGGTCTGAGTAGCTACCAGGTCGTACTCAAATACATGGGTTCCTTTGGGCAGGTAATCAAAGAAGAAGTGCGTAGCCACATCTCGTGTACTTTGATACCAACCCAATCCTGCCTTATACTTATAGCGGGAAAGGGTTTCTGTAGGCTCAAAAGCTGCTGCTCGCATGTCTTTCATGTGAACATACTCCATGGCTCTATCTACCCTGAGTTCTACTCGTACTGTTACCTTATCGCCTCTTTCGATCTGGCTGCTATCTGTGATAGCGATTAGCTTGGGACCTTCCGGGCTATTCTTCTTAAGGAAGAGTTGCTTTTTCAGGGATAAAGGTGTTTCGGCAAAAGTGATCTTATCCAATTGCTCGAAATACTGCCAGTACATAGCTCCCCAGGCAATGCCCTTGTCTTTTTTATTCAGGCTAATCGTCGCTTTTTCAGGCGTGATTTCCTTCGCGGCCCATGAGGTTTTGAAATACCCCGTCCCTGCTTCTACTTGCGCATCTGGACGAGTTTTGGGATCTATGCTTTCGCCCCCAACCACTATCTCTACCAATTCACTGGACTCCAGCCAGTCTGTACCGCTGGAAAGCAAAGCATTGATAGCCGCTACAGTCGCACGGGTTGTCTTCCAGTCATTGGTCTGCTTATTCTTGAGCAACCAGATTTTCAATTCTTCAACCGCTTCTTCATCCTTGCCTGCTTCCTGAAATGCCTCGAGCAATAAGGAATGACGCTCGATAGGAGCCTGGTACCAATACCATCCACTATTCACATCTTTCCAATACATGCCCAACTCCTCATTGAATACCGCATTTTCCTTCAGAGATTTCAGGATATCAGCAGATACCTTGGGATCACCTGATCTATGATTAAAAAGTGCCAACATGCCCTGCATGTATTTGCTCTTGCTCAACCAGAATTTTTTCGACTGTCCCGCATAGTAATTATAGGCCTCCACATTTTTAGGAGCTACAGGAACATTGGGATAGAAGGAACGTGCATACAAATATTGAATCTGTGTGTATCCCAGATGATCTTCTTCCAGATTGGCTTTGTATTTTTTGAGGTTCTGGTAATCCTTTCTGATCTGGTCGTCCAAATAAGTCAGTCCTCTTGCTCCAATTCCATTGATCTCTGGATTGCCGCTATTTACTCCCAGCTTATCCATGTGTCCAATACCCGTAACGATCAGTTGGGTGATATATCGACTGTCTCTCATGCCCGGGAACCAGGAGAAAGCTCCATTACCATTCTGACGCTCTTCCAATTGCTTATTCGCTTTGGCGAATTCTGACTGCATGCGATTCAGGTCGAATAGGAGACCGATTCGTCTTTTACGCTCAGACTCCGAACGGGCATTGAGTACCCAGGGAGTTTCTTCCAACAAGACAGCTTTGAGTTCCTGATTCTTTTCCAGATTAGAAAGCAGGGCTCCCTGATCTTTGCTCAGTTTTTGTGCATCCAGTTTCCATTGATTGAAAATCTGCTGCACACGTGGAGATGAATTGGCGACATGTGTGGCCAAAGCATTTGCATAAAAACGGCTGAAGATCTGCTCGGTACACTCATGGGGATATTCCATCAGGTAAGGCAATGACTGAACTGCATACCAGGCAGGATTGGAACTAAACTCCAAAGTCAGATTGTGATGTTTGAGGGTTTCAGAATCACCTGAATTTGCCAGCTTTTTAAAGGTGAAGGTTTTTTGCTCTTCTCCTCGAACGGCTAAAGGCAAAGACTCTGTAACCAACATGCTGTTTTTCAGGATCGGCAAGACATTTTCCTCCCCATCTGAAAATTCGCCGGCAGAAGCAATTACCTGGGTAACTACTGCCTGTACATTTTCCGGCACTTCTATTTCCCAACTCACGACCGTACTCTGGCCTTCTTTTACCTCAAACTTCTGCTCCTTATTATTGAGTGCGAAATAATTCTCAACGGGCTGCATAGTCAAAGCATCCAGCAGACGAACTTCTGCCTTTCCACTTAAAGCTTTTTCACTCAGGTTGGAGATTTTAGCGGTAAAGGCCAGTTTATCACCTTCTCTCAGGAAGCGTGGCATATTGGGGAAAACCATCAGTTCCTTTTGGGTAACTGTATTTCCTCCTATCGTACCTACTTTGAGGTCCTGGGTATGGGCCAAACCGAGGAATTTCCATCGGGTAAGGGCCTCGGGTATTTTGAAACTCAGGACGACTTCTCCTTCTTCATTGGTTTCCAGTTGGGGAAAGAAGAAAGCGGTTTCCTGCAGATTGGTTCGGATGGGTACTTCGGAAGTGGGCTTTTCTGGAGCATCTTCAGCTGTAGAAATAGAATCCCCCACCTCTTTATCATAAAGATCCGGGACTCCGTCATTATCTGACTCTTCCAAAGACATATAGTTGGCCTGGCCTGCTACCACCTCATCCGCCATAGGCGCAGGTGCAGACTCCATAGGAGCACCAGGTCTTGAAGCTCTGCTTCTAACACTCCTTGCCCCTACAGCCTGAGACTTCATCATCATCTCTCTTCCACCATATCCATAGGCAGAAATAGCGATCAGGCGATCGTAATCTCGGGCATTATAATATTTGCGAGGAGGATAAGGCAAATCAGATATCCGGTAGGAGTTGTTCCAGCCAAAGCCGTAGTCTGCATTCCAGACAGCACTTGAATAATTGCTGCCGTATAGACTCATGCCGAAGTAATTGCTGCGAAATTCATCCAAAGACTCATCATAAAGGCTGGCGACCATTTCGGCAGCTACTTTTTCTCCTTTGGGTCCACTGATTTTCAAGCGCCACTCTTCTTCCTGTCCAGGACTCAATTTGCTTCTGAAGGTAGACCAACTCAGCTTTAATTGCTTATTGGTCCAGGGGATGCTGATATTTTTGCGTTCAGATTTGAACTCATTATTATAAATAGTATACACCCCGACTCCCAAGCCGCCTCTATGTTCTTCTCTGATAGGGATATTGATCTTTTCCCCCTTCTTTCCTTTGAGGCGGATATAATCACTTTGCAGGACCTTTCCTCCCTGACTAACTTCATATAATACCCAGAGACGTTTGGCTGAGCTTTGAATACTCAAGACGGCTGTTTGGCCTGGCTCATAGGCTTTGCTTTCTATATTTGCCTCCAACACTACAGGAACCGATGGGCTCTTGTCTCCGGGATCTTCATAACTGAAGAATTTCTGCAATTTCAAGTCTTCACCGGAAGGATCTTTGACCGTCAGGATCACTTCATATTTCCCATTTTTGGCTCCTTGCAATAAGTCATCAATGCCAACTTTGGTCATCCCGTCCAGATCCAGCTCTTTGGTTTTCAATTCAGTTTTGGGCCAATTTTGAACCTGGTCTTCATCTTTATAAACAATGCTGGGGAATTTCTTAGTGAATTCCTCTTTGCTCATTATTGGCTGATCCGGAGCTGGCCATTTTCTTGCACGAAAAATCTGCTTGGGTGCTTCTAGTTGATTGATGGTCAAGGTTCCTTTTGCAGTCAAAGGACTACCATTGTGATTGACCGTATTGATTTTCAGGCTATCAGCTTTCCCTTGCCAAACGATATCCGAAACTGTCATGCTCAAATCAAGGCTGGTATAAGCCACCTGTACATAGGCTTGAGCAGAATGGGTTTCACCACTGATATCCACAACATCCGCATATACTCTATAATAGAATACCGGCAGGAACTTTTTATCGATTTTCTTGTCAGGTTCAGCCGTAAAGCTAATGCTGAATTTTCCTTCTACATCTGTTTCTGTCTCTCCATTGGTGATTTCCTTTTCGCCTCCAAAACGGGGATATATTCTCCGTCCTCTCCATCCCCCATACCAATAGGGGAAATTTGCTCCTCTGACTACGCGGTAGCTAACTTTGGCTCCATCTATATTGGAACCGGCAAAGGCTTTCGCAAAGCCTTTTACTACTACCTTATCATTCAGGCTATATTCTCCTTCAACCGGATCAAAGGCTACCTCAAATTTAGGGCGTTTGTATTCTTCTACGCTCAAATCTGTGTAGCCTCCATCTGTACTGATGGACATACGGCCGGTCAATCCATTATCGGGCGCAGTAAAACTACCCTGTACCGAACCATAATCATTGGTTCTTAGCTTAAGTTTTTTGATTTCCTGGCCATTCACATCATTGAAACGAATCTCCAATTCCTGACTCTTTTTGAGCGTATGGCTATTTTGCATGGATTCCATGGCAATCCCCTTGAAGTATATGGTCTGGCCAGGACGGTATATTTTTCTGTCGGTGAAAAAGTGAACTACCTCACGTACTCTTGCTTCGCCATAAGGACGTCCCCGATAACGATAGGCTTTGCTCGAATACAGAACATCTTTTTTATGCTTGATGATGTACTGTGCCCTTCCATATTGCTCCTGATAATCGAAGGCAATAAAGCCTTCTTTATTGGCAGTGAGGGTAGAACCCTGCTTTTTCATTTTCTCTGCTCGCCGACTCTCTTCAAACACTTGCAATTTTGCACCGGATAGAGCGGCTCCTGTTTCCCGATCGCGGATATACATGCCTTGCTTTCCAGACGAAATTCCGCTTTGGAGGAAAAAAGCGATCCCACTCACCTGAAATTCCTGGTGCTGAATCAGGTCCTTATCCAATTCAAATTTATCATTAAAAGAAGCCAGTAAAACATAGCGCCCATTTTTCAATTCATCCATCGCAATCTCTGTGCTATGTCCCTGATAATCCTTTTCATTTTTAAGATCGATGGACCAGTTCCTGACCGAACGGCCTTCTTTTAGGAGCTTCTTGTAATAGTTGTTCTGATTACGGGTATTGCTCAGCTTTTCGCTAAGTTCTACGATACGGAAGCAAACAGACTCAGGATTTTTATAACTGATTTTGGCCAGGATAGGCGCATTGGGAGGATAAACCTCTTCCATGCTAAGTTCAAGGCTGGGTCTTTCTATGCTAATCTTGAGATTCTCTGCTTGACTGGCTCCGAAGGTCTCTGGATAATCCCGGATGATCTTTTCACAAAGCTCCAATGCCTCTTTTTTCTCCCAACGATGATCTTCCCCTTCTTCTGCATTGTATTTTGAACCAGCATTCGCTTTCAAAGAAGCTATTTCAAATAGGACTTCCCCGCTAATAGGTTCTTTAGGAGCTACTTTTGCCAGCCTTTCCAGCTCTGTCTTAAAAGCTGCTTCTTTCTCTACATCTTCTCCCGTAGCGTGATTCTTGATGTATTTCAGGCGCTTGAGTTCGACATCTATAAATGCCTTATCATTTTTTCCTTTATGCTCTGCAATCAATTCCTGAAAGAGCTTGAAGGTTCTGATTTCTCTTGCGAGCTTTTCTGGTTTGTCCCAGCTCAATTTTTGGAACTCATCAGATGAGACCATAAGCGGCTCAAAATTGAAATCAAAGGTCTCGATAGGATCAATGATTCCATATTGCCGAGTAACCAAATAATCCAGGGCCTTGTGGGCCAATAGGTCGTACAAAGTCGGGCGATAAAGCTCAGAATCTTTGGCCTTGACAATGATAGCCTCAAAATCGCGAACCGGAAGTTTTTGCAAAGCTTCTTTCTCTTTGAGAGATTCTTCATACAAACAGATGATCTCTCCCTGGAAAGTCCGTGCATCCCAGGTTTGAAAATCCGTACTGGCTTCGGCCAATTGTGTACGATTGAGGATCTGGTAGCGATTGTTTTGATAATAATTCCAGTAGGCAGTCGCCAGCAGAGAACTCAATATTTGTTTATCAGGACTTTTGGCTTTAGCGATCTCAGCCTCCAGCATACGAATCGCCAGAGAATCTGATTTTTCCTGGATAATACTTTCCAGTTTGATCTGTTCGGCCAGTGCCTTGATATTTTGTTGAGAATTTTCCTCCGTTATAGCCTGTGTGCGAATTTCAGTTACGAGATCTAGCGCACTACGTGTCAGGCCCTTATTTAGCAAGGAGTCGACTCTTTTCCAGGAGTCAGAATAGTTTATGTTTTGTGCCAAAATGGATGAGTGGAAAAAAAATAAAAGTATACTACAAAAAGTCGTGATGCGGAATTTCATTGTAAAGGGATTGTTTGTTGTTGCTGCGATGTGGCTGTGAAATTCAAATAGGGAATCAGTTTTGTGTCAGAGGCAAGGCTTCATGTTTTTTAGTTTATACCCCTGATATTCAAGCTCATTGATAAGATAGTATTTTTCGAATAATTCCATAATATTCCTAAATGGAATTTCGACTTGGTATTGGTTTTACTTTCAATCTCCCTTGTCTTTGCGAGCCCTAAGCTCCGGCGAAGCAATTTCCTTGAATACAATTAACAATTGATGGTTCAGGGGATTGCTTCGCTCATAATATGAGCTCGCAATGACAGCCTATGCTGTATGTCTCAAACTCCCCTTCCAACTCACCTACTAATAACCCTAAACGTACCATTTGGCTGCTTCTTGTATTCATATCTGCCAAAACGTACGGTCTCCCCGGCTTTTAGTTCGTCCAAATGATATAAGTCACGTGTATCTGTATGGATGGAGCCGCCGGTAAAACTTGCGAGGGTCAGGTAGTGGGGATGAATGTAATTATTGGCTACCAACTTTCCACTATTCCGCCCTACTCCTCTTTGCTTGACTTTTTTATTTCTGAAAAGCAGGATACGAATGGGTTTCTTCAGGCGAAGTAATAATTTCAGGTCTCGGATAGAAGTATTTCGATCCGGGAGAAAAATAATGTCCTGGTAGTCAGATAAACTTCGTGAAGCCACCAATAAAGCCTCAATGTCATTTTCAGCGGGATCTCCCCCCAGGCCATTTTTCCTCACCTTATACATAAGGCGTAAAATCTTATCAAAATCATAAGGTCTTGAATGGTAAATGCCCCCGGTTTTCCCAATTTTCTTGCCGCCATGCGGGGTCCAGTTTCCATCATTAAAAAATACCAAATGCTTGATCCGGTCCTGATCCGTTTGTCTTCTATACCAATTAAGGACCGTTGCCCGATTTACATACATACTAGCTGTCCAATCCATAACTACCAGCATATCTTTCCATTCCGGATGCCGGCGCATGATTCGAAATACACTGGAGTCCTTCAATTTCCCTACTTTCCCGTAAATGATAGAGGCAATTTCACCCATTTCCGGATGCTGTTTTAGGAAATCAGGCAGAGAATCACTGGGTTGAATATATCGAGGCCTTTGGGGCTTCACCTTAACTTTCACTTCCTTTACAATTTCTTCCGGCACATCTTCCAGCGGTCTTCCCGGTTCCAGCCTTAGTACAAAGCCATGAAAGTATTGCATGGCTTCTGGTTCAGTCTTACATTCGGTTTGAAGCACATAGCGCCATTTGACCCCTGTTTTGTGAAATAAGCTGCTATCCAATCTGTGTAATGAAGCCAACCTCCCTCTCATCAGCACATCATAATTGGTCCTCCATTTACTCGTGTCCTCCGGATATTTGGTAAAAACCAAATCTACACTATACACCTGATCCCAGAGTGCATTCTGTACATCTTCCATATTGAGGATCTGATCCCGGGCATAAGCCATCTGAATCAAAAGTACCTTTCCACTGTTGATGATAGCCTGATCGGGAATCGGATAAATGGGCTGCTCTACTATTTGTATGTCATCGGGGAAAGGAAAGGAATCCTGCCCTTTCACTATATAAAGGGAGAGGAAAAGAAATGAGCAAAGGAAGAAAAGGCGCATATACTAATAAGTCTTGGTAGCCCGAAAGATACAAATTAAGGTCGGGGATTTCCTTTCGGGTCTGCTTATGAAACAATTATTCAAAAAAAATAAAGCTGATGCGAAGGATTCTTCTGGAAGTCGCGTCTAAGGATATATAAGGTTTTATGAGTTAATGTTAATAGGGAGCCTCAAGATCACTCGAAAGAATTATTTATTCCCTATCTAGTACTAATGCCCGATATCCTCTCCGGATTCGGGCTTTTATTTTTTAAGGAATTTTGTCCAGAGTAGAAAATGACTTAACTTTAAATTAACACTACTTAACAATTTCTTAATTTTAGTAAGACTCTGTGGGAAAAGCCGAAAAAAAGCTCAAAGCATGCAAGAAGTCCAGCAAGGATTTAAAAAAATCTTTGAAAGAAAGCTTCAAATCTGAGCGAAAACTTAACCGAAAAGTAAATAAGCTTGAAGCAAAGCTAAGCAAGCTATCTAAAAAATATAAAGCCTTAACAGAAGCTCATGAAGATTTGTTAAAGGCGGAAAAAAAGAAAGCTCCTAAAAGCAAAAAATCCCCTAAGGTTTCCAAAGACCCAAAGGAAAAAGATCCTAAAAAAGGGGGGAGCAGCAAAAAGCCTTCATCTCCTGTATCTCCTAAGCCTAAAAGCGAAGCTTTTCCCTGGGGATCAGGTGATTCTGCTAGCAAAGAGAACCTCAAACGGATCAAAGGAGTAGGTCCAGCCACCGAAAAGAAATTGAATGCCATTGGCATTTTTCAATACGCCCAAATAGGAAACCTAAGTGCTACTGATGTGCCCACCTTAGCAAAGGCTTTAGAGATAAATGTGAGTATGATAGAAAGAAATGAATGGATCAAGCAAGCTAAAAGCCTATCAGGAAACTAAATACATCTAGTCTAAAAATATAACCAGATCTTAAATAAAGGGACCAGAGAGAATGTTCTTCATTTATAGGAAGTCGATAGTCTATAGATAGTGTTCTCACAGTACTGGTTCCTTCTTTTTTTGTTTTTCCCTTTTTGTTTGGGTGGTGATTTTGGGGCTTGTTTCCATCTTTTTTATTTGGGTTTATTTCCACCTTTTTAGAAAAGGTGGAGCCAAAATCGCAGCGCCAAGAACCAGCCGCACTTAGCCGCCCCTTTTCCCGATTGGCGCTGCCGGGGCCTCGCTGCTGCATCGGGTGCGGGGGCCGGAATGTGTGCCGGCTTTGCAGCAGCTTGATTTTTGCTTCTTTTCATCTAAGGAAAAGAAGAAGAAACTAACCTTATCTAAAGAAAAAAGAATAAAACCCTTATTTCACCGCCTTCAGACTAATATCCATACTCTTCACAGAATGAGTCAACGCTCCCATAGATATATAATCGACTCCGGTTTCTCCTACTGCTTTCACTCTTTCTACTGTAATTCCCCCTGAAGCTTCGGTTTGAGTTCTACCGTCGATCAATTCGACAGCTTCTTTCATCATTTCCAAAGACATATTGTCTAGCATAATGCGATAGACTCCTCCCTCATCCAGGGCTATCTTTACTTCTTCAAGATTGCGGGTTTCGACTTCTATATTAAGATCAAGATTGTGAGCTTTCAGATACGCTTTACAGGCCTGAATAGCCTGTGGGATACCGCCCGCATAATCAATATGGTTGTCCTTGATCATCACCATATCATACAGCCCGAAACGGTGATTTACTCCTCCTCCAATATGAACGGCCCATTTTTCGAGATGACGGATCAGGGGAGTCGTTTTACGGGTATCCAGCACCTTACATTTCAGGCCTTCCAACTCCTTACTTACTTTATGGGTGTAGGTTGCGATTCCACTCATGCGCTGCATGATATTTAATACCAAACGCTCTGCCTGTAAAATGGATCGGGGATCTCCACTTACATAAAAGGCCTCATCTCCATATTTTACTGATGTACCTTCCTTGAGAAGATCTTCCATCTCCAATTTCGGATCTACTTTTTCAAAGATTCTTCTGGCAATTTCCATACCCGCCAAAATCCCCTCATCCTTGATCAGGCATCTGGCTTTGGCATGCAGGCCTTCAGGTATAGTAGAAAGGCTGGTATAATCACCAGGACCAATGTCTTCCTGAAGAGCGGCTGCTATGATTTGATCGGTGCGAGGGTCATTGAGAAAATCAGGCATAGATATGATTGCTTTATTAGGCCGTAAAAGTCCTGATTAATTTGCAAAAATAAAAAGCGGTTCTCGTCTGAGAACCGCTAGGTAATTTTTTTGAAAAGATTTCAATAATAAAGCTTGTGCTTAAATTCTCAATTATATCATTCAAACCTTATTTCTACTACCTCATCATTTCGATTGTTCATAAAGATGTTCACATCAAACGAACCGCTTCGGCTTCGGTAACGACCTATAAGGAATGTCGTATCACCGGTATCTCCTTTGTGTCTCAGGCTGAAACCATCAGGGGGGTATTTCTGGAAAAAGTCTCTCATCACGTGTCTGGCCTGCGATCTATTATATACGCGAGTCGTACCGTTAATGGAAATCTCGACACGCTGTGCGAAATAATCTGCTAGTTGGTCTGCTTTTCCTTCGACTAAACTCTCCGTGACCGTGTTGAAGGTGCGGCCTGAAGGCTGTGCGCTTACAAGCTCTAGACTCACCATCATCGTGATGAAAAGCAAAGTTATGGTTAAGAAAAATCTCATACTTTCGGAACTGTGAAATCAATCATTTGCTTTCGGATGTAAGTAGTACCATAACCGTGCCAATACAATGGGGTGGAAAGTTTTTCACGAATTTCAGTACTATAAAATTGTCTTTTTTTAAATCCAGCTAATAAATATCTGGGCTTTATAGGCTAGAAATAGCAAAAATGTTGCCAGCACTAGCCAATAAATTATACCTTTGCCCCATGAATTCTGGAAAAGTAATTTTAATCATCCAAGACGGTTGGGGAATTGCAGATAATCCTGCAGTTAGCGCCATTCAATCCGCGAAAACGACCTTTTATGACAAAGCCCTCAAAGAGCAATCAAGCTGTAAACTTGAGGCCTCAGGCAATGCTGTCGGCCTTCCGGAGGGTCAAATGGGCAACTCAGAAGTGGGTCATATGAATATTGGTGCCGGGAGGATCGTTTATCAGGATTTGGTGCGAATTAACCATGAAATAAAATCGGGAGAATTCGCAAAAAACCAGTCTTTTCAGGAATTGCTTTCCTATTGTAAAGACAAAAATAAGCCCCTTCACCTACTTGGGTTATTAAGTGACGGTGGCGTTCATAGTAGTATCGATCATTTAAAGGGGATCATAAGTTTCCTTGCCAAAGAAAATCTTGCAGGAGTCTACATTCATGTCTTTACAGATGGAAGAGATACTGCACCCGATGGAGGAAAATCTTATATAGCCGATTTGGAAGCCCATATGAAAAAAGAAGGCTGTGGAGAGATCGCCACGATTATAGGAAGATACTATGCCATGGATAGAGATAAGCGCTGGGAAAGAGTGAAACTGGCTTATGATCTTTTGATTGAAGGTAAGGGAAAAGCCTTTACTTCTGCGGCCGATGCGATCCAGGCTTCTTATGATGCTGAGATTACAGATGAATTTGTTGAAGCATCAGTTATAGTAAAAGATGGTGTTCCTGTCTCAAAGATTGCCGATGGAGATGCCCTCCTCTTTTACAACTTTCGTACGGATCGAGGAAGACAATTGACTCATGTACTCACGCAGGAAGATATGCCCGATGCTGGAATGAAGACTTTAGACCTTCATTATGCAACCATGACCCGCTACGATGAGAAGTTTCAGGGATTACATGTTTTATATGAAAAGGACCAGATAAAGAATGGCCTGGGAGAATACCTTTCTAATCAGGGGAAAAAACAGATCCGGATAGCAGAAACTGAAAAATATCCTCATGTTACCTTTTTCTTTAATGGAGGAAGAGAAGAGCAAATGCCCGGAGAAGCATACATGATCTGTCCTTCTCCCAAAGTAGCCACCTATGACCTTAAACCGGAAATGAGTGCCTATGATATCCGGGACAAGATCATTCCGGAGATTGAGAAAGGAGAGGTTGATTTCGTATGCCTAAACTTCGCCAATCCTGATATGGTAGGGCATACAGGGGTTTTTGAGGCTGCTGTAAAGGCCTGCGAGACCGTTGATGCCTGTTCTGAAGCTATCGTAAAGGTTGCGATGGAGCAAGGCTACAAAGTCCTCCTTACTTCCGATCATGGCAATTCTGATAAAATGCAGAATTCAGATGGGAGCCCTCATACAGCCCATACAACTGCTTTGGTACCTCTTATTCTATTTGATCCGGAAAATACCTATCGACTTAAGCCTGCTACGGGTAAACTAGGAGACCTGGCTCCCAGCATCCTCACGCTCATGGGACTAAGTATACCGGAAGAAATGTCGGGAGATATCCTGATAGAATCCTGATTCCTTTAAAAAAATGTCAGATTCTCGTGGCAAATAAATCCAAAAAGCAACATTATCTTCTCATGTTAGATTTAGCCCTTACACATGATGCAAAATCAAGCTAAAATCAGGCATATACTTTTCTTCCTCCTGCTTCCAGCCCTGATCTCCTGTTCTCGTGAGCCGGAGCGAAAAGTAGCAGATGGATTAAAGGGATTGTATGCTCAACTGGAAGAAAGTTGTGCGACGGCTCGTGCATATCAAAAGGAGGTTTATAATCTGAATGTAACTCCTCAAAGCCGAGAAGATTCTGTTTATCAACTCAGTTCGGATCAGGCCAGTCTAAACTGTCCGCTGATCAGGGATCTGGTCTATGCCTATGAGGAATATTTCGATCAGGAAGGATTAACAGATTATTTCACTCAAGATGAATCAGGAGATACCCTGATCGCACAAGTATTGCCCGAGTATGCCAGCAGCATCCAGTTGCAAGAACAAAAGCTGGTGAGAGTGGGAGAACGATTCAGCTACTTTGAATCCCGTAGTCATATGGAAAGCTGGTTGTACAATCTCGATGTGAGAATACAGGTATATTTCGATGAAAGTGGTCTTTACAGTTCTCACAGACTGAAAATTCATAATGAAGTCCCCTGGCTCAATGAATCATTCAAAAGCATCGTAGAAGCAAAACTGGCAGGCTCATGAACCCATTTTTAGCCGTATTTATTGGGGGAGGATTGGGAAGTATTCTTCGCTATGCATTATCCCTCTGGCTTGGCAAGCACAGTTCTGGTTTTCCCAGCGCTACTTTTGCTGCGAATATCCTCAGTTGTGTAGTGCTGGCTTTGGCCTGGGTGTACGTCGAGAAACATCTCAATTTGGACGAAGGACTAAAGCTACTTGTCCTTGTAGGCTTTTGCGGAGGCTTCTCAACCTTTTCTACCTTTAGCCTGGAAACTTTCCGTCTGTTGGAGGAAGGGAAAATGCTTCTGGCCTCTATATATGTCCTTGCTTCCGTTGCGGCCTGCCTGGCCGTATTGGCCTTTATTTTCTCTAATAGCAAATAAATAGCGGAGAAATATAGAAAATTTACCTTTCACATCCAGCTCCATCTTTTCATGTAAGTATTTTGCGGGAAGCGTCAATATCTTGATCAAAAATGATAGAAAGGCTTGATTTTTTTACGCCACATATAGTTCGGGTCTCAGACTATTACTTTGTGCAAGTACATTTTTTTTCTATCTTAGTGTTGAAGATCAAATGATAGATTTCATTTTGATTTTCCCTATTAACCTACCTAATACCCCAAACTCAATGTGCTCCATCTATCCCCAGATGGAGCCATTTCTTTTTACACAAATCCCTAAAAGCATATCGCACAGTCAAAGACTGTGCGATCGCAACAAAATGGAAGTATACAAAGGGTTTGTATGTAGTCTCAGGTGTCGAGGATCTGTTTATAGACTTTCCAATAATCTACATTCAGACCTGGGTGGTCACGGTTTGTAAGAATGATCAGGGTCAGGTCGTTCGTGGGATCTTTAATGTAACAGGTTCTGTATCCACGCCACCAGCCGAAATGATAGATCAGATTTTCCTCTCCTCTTTTGAGTCTCCAACCTAAACCATAATTGTATTTACGCCATTTTGATCCTGGCTCAAAAAGCAAAGCTGTGTGCTCTTCATCCAGGAGTTTATATTTTCTCAGTCCTTCGTCAAATTTTTCAAGATCAGAAATACTGGCAAACATATTCTTATCTCCCCATACACCATCGATGTAGTCATTGGGGGCTTTATAATACCCTCTTCGTCCTGCTTTATAGCCTTCCGCCTCATGGGGAATCTCCATCCCCTGCCCTCTTCCAAAAATCATCGCATCCTTCATTTCCAAAGGAGTAAAGATTCTCTCCTGCATAAACTCCTCAAAGGGCATGCCCGAAACTTCCTCTACCAAAGAAGCCAGGATCACATAATTGGTATTGCAATAATTGAAATTGCGATCCGGGCGAAAGAAGATCGGAGGCTTATGACGAATGAACTGTTTCAATACATCATCATTGCTCATGTCCTTTCTCCAGTTCTTCCAATACCAACTCGCTACTGCCATATACCGCGACATTCCCGAACGATGGTTGAGCAGGTTTTTTATGCTCATATTATCATACGGCCAGCCTTTGATATGATCGGCAACTTTATCCTCTATATTCAGCTTCCCTTCCTGCTGAAGGAGCACTACAGCATAAGCTGTAAATATTTTGGAAACCGATGCCAACTGGAAAGCAGAATGCTCATCCAGATTTTCCTTTGTACGCATATTGGCATAACCAAAACTTTTCTTATACAAAGTCTCCCCTTCCTGCATAACCAGGACGGATCCGTTAAATCGTTTTTTGTGGTGTAAGTGGGTGAAAATTTTGTCAATGCCAGGCGCTTTCATTATCCTAAGATAGGTCCCGAGTTTATGGGGATCATCTTCGATGGCTGTCATTATACCTGCTTGACTTTGTGGGGGAGTTGCATCAAAAAGCAAGGAAGTAACTATTATCGTCAATACGATAATCGCACCTTTCTTCAACATAAATGAGAACGCTTATATTCCGTTTGAAATACAGTTTCAACAAAAATGCAAACATTATTCCGCTTTCGAAATAATTCGCATTTGGTCAATTCATCTCCTGTTTGTCACAGCAGAGCAAAGAAACCTCTTTGGTTCCGGGCGCAGGAGGAATGCTTAAAGAAAGGTAAATATAGAAATATAGATGATTTTATGAGGAAATTTATTGATAAGATTGCGCATGGGCCTTGAGGGGGCGAATTTCACTATCAATACCTTCCCATGAATTGAGGTATTTTTTGGCCAGACGGGCATCATTTTTATTGTCAAATTTGCCCAGGAGAAGTTCATAGCTTTGGCCGTCTGTATCTTCGATCCAAATCTCTTTATCCCAAATCTCCCTTTTCAACATAGCATTATTTCTTGCTTCTGTGTATTTCTCATAGGAACTGAGGGCTAAAGCATAGCGGGTTTCCTTCTTTTTGTATTGAAGCTCTGATTTTTTAGCCTTCCCTTTTTCTCCAACAAAAGATCGTATTTCAGCTAGAAATTTTTCTTTATCTCCCTCAAAACTACTTCTTCCGATCTCTGTTCCATCATCATCTATAATCAAAAAGGTGGGGTATTTGTCTACCTTATATTTCTCCGCCAACATCATTCCCGGCTCTTTTTCAAATGCATCCAGCTTGTAGGGGAGAAAATTGCTTTGCACTAATTCAATAGCCGCTACATCTCCCATAAAGACTTCATTGATACGCTGACAGGGATAGCAATAGTCTGTATGGAAAAAGATCAGGCCTTTCTTATAATTGCCATCCAGTTCGTCTATAAACTCTTCATAAGCGAGCTCAGCAAAATTAAGATTCGCGTTTCTCTCCCGGTTCGCCTCATAGTATCCGCCGGAACTGATCAGAATCAAGCCAGCAAACAAGAACCATGTCCTCTTGCGCTGCAGTTTAAGTTGGTCTTTTAACCTTTTTCCAAGAGAAAGCTTGCTACGCTTTTTATTATCCATGTACAATCTATTAACCTACTCCAATATTACAATTATATTAAATTACATATTATCAGAGTAAATAAAATAGCAAGATAATAGAGCTACTTACATAGGAAAGGGGATATTTAATAAGAAAAAGCTAGAATTTCGCTGCCAGAACTACAGGTAATTTATAGACCTGTCTTTGACCATTTTCTGCCTGGGTGAGTTCAAATAGAATGATGTAGATTCCAAGATCGGCTTTCGTACCTTTAGCATCTGTTCCATCCCAAAAGAAAGAACCGGCTTCTGTTCCCAGCAAGGTGTTTTGTTGAAGGATTTTGATTGGTCTCCCCTGGCTATCCAATACACTTACCCGAGCATTGGCTCCATTAAAATCGAAGTCATATTCAATAGCTACTACATCCCCTACTCCATCCAAATCAGGGGTAAAACTCTCTCTGTCCAGACGAACTTCTGAAATCATTGAATTCTGATCTATCTCTTGACTATTAGGATAGCCCGGAGTGCCAAAACGAAGGGTAGAAGCTGCTGAATGCCAATTTGAGGCCTCCGAAGCGGGAACACTCAAAGAAATCCTTTCCAAAGAAACTCCATCATCATCTATGAGGGTTGGGTAGTGAAAATCATCTTCATAATAGAATCGATCCAATACCGCACCCGAATCAGAAAATATCACGCATTCCCCACTGCCATCATCATAGCTGGGAAAAGATTCCATCTCCAGAAAATTGGCGGCAGCAATCGGTTGGTATTGTTGAATCTGAAAACCCGCATCCGCAGTCAAGCAAATCAATTGGCCCGGGAAGAATAAAACTGAAGTTGTAGTAAGGGGATCTGAATTGAAAATGGAATCTGTCTCAGGAAAGATTTCGCCTATTCTCAAACTCTTTAGATCCAAAATTTTCTCGGAAACATTGGCGATTTCTACATAGTCGGCTCCTCCACTTCGGGGATTAAAGAGAATTTCATTGATTAAGACATCTCCAATTTGCGCGGGTAAGGGCAAACCAAAACTGAAACTTCCTTCCAGTTCATTGGAGGCACAATCCAACAAGCCCGCTACATCCAGGGTATAAAGTATATTTTCCTGAAAGTCCTGGTCGAAGCTAAGGCGAACGCTTGTATAATGAGGGGCTGTAGCCATAGCTAAAATGGGAGTACCAATGCCTTGGCCTGCTACATAATTACTAAGCATCTCCAGGCTGGCAGGATCCATTTGTTCGGAAAAAATCAGCTCCAGGCCATTACTCCCTAATATCCGAATGCCACTGATTAAAGGAAGCTCTGTATCTGTATAACTCCCATTGATACTATTCTCGCTGCCGGGTGTTCCCCCATCAAGGGCTTCTGACGCCCGCCAATTATCAGGCTGATTACAATCGAGATAATTCGGATCGATTTTCTCAAGACTAAATCCTCCACTCGCCTTATCCGGATCTCCATACCAATCATCAGAATAATACACGAAGTCTAATACATCTCCGGACACTGCGAAAAAGGTCAAAGAATCTGTCGCATTACCGAGGGAAGGAAAGCCATCCAGTCCTACTGTTTTTCCAAAAGATTCAAACTCCTCTGCATCATCCAGTTTGCAAAGTATCACATATTCATTGGGGAAAATCTGCAAATTATTGATCAGGGCAAATCCGCCTCCATCAGTCAATACAGATCCACTCAAGTCCAGAACCTCAGCAGTCCGATTGTATATCTCCACAAATTCTGCATCCGGCAATCCTTCAGAAGGGCTGAAGTCTGGAAAGAGTTCTGTAAATACAACCTCATGGGCCTGAGCTGGACGAGCCAGCACTACTGGTAAAGAGGACATGCTTCCCATTGCATTTCCACTACAATCCACAACGGCAGCATCCACTTCCAGTTGATAAATTTGCCCTAGTTGTAAAGCCGTTGAAAAGCTGAGGCGAACACATTCAAAATCCGGACCTTGAGCTTCGGCACTTAAGGGAGCGCCTATTCCTGTGAGAGTATAAATGCCTAAGTTATTCAGCGAAGCGGCATCCATAGGCTCATCAAAGCATAGTTCCAGATTCTGAGGATCCAAAACTGCTACACTTGCCAGTGCAGGAGGATCATTTTCAGGATTGGGATTAAAGATGCTATTGAAAGCTCCGGGCGTTCCTCCTTGTGCGTTTACGGTTGAAGCCCAATTGGCTTTGGAAGGACAATCCAGATTATCGGGATTGATGCGTTCAAGAGAAAAGCCACCTCCTGCCTTAAACTCATCTCTGAACCATTCAGGTTCGTAGTCTACCGTGTCTATCAAGACTCCATCAGCACTTCTAAGGCCCAGGTTATCTCCACTATTGACCAGAGTTGTCCAATTCGTCGGGCTTATGGTTGTACCTAATGGGCTATATCTCCCGGCATCTGTATCTCTGGTCAAAATCAAAAGTTCTCCCGGACCCATAACATGTGCAGGTAAAAGCCCTACGGTAGAGCCATTAGAAATGCTCCAGTTTTGTAAATCCAGGACTTTATTACTTCTATTGAAAAGTTCCAGAAATTCTGCTTCCGGCAATCCCTGACTAGGGGTCGGGTCCGCAAATATTTCATTGATCACTACATCAAAAGCCAGGGCAGATTCGATTTCCAAATAATCAAAAGTCTGACTTTGGGTCCCTTGCATGAGATTCCCCGCAAGATCACTCAAGCCAGAAACTTCTATACTATAGCTATTGCCACTTACCAGGGGGTTTGCCAGGGTCAAGATCACCTTTGCTGCATTTGTCGGATCAAGTTGAGCATTTGCAGGAGCGACATCATCTGGCTGCAAACGATAATTAGCGGCTGATCCGGCCGAACTACTTTCCATAGCCTCTGAGAAATGCAATTCCAGACTTGTTGCAGAAAGTACATTTACACTCAAAAGATCAGGAGCCATTGTATCCTGTACTTCCGGTCCTACATATATATTGTCAAAGAAGAAGGAATTGGCACGTGAAGAAGTATGCGTTACAGAAATGCCAAACCAGGCCGTACTGTTATAGGTATTGTCTGTTGCGCTTCCTTCCAATTGAAAATTATCTGTTTTGCTAGGATCTGAATAAAGTTCCCAAACACCTGCTAAAGTTCGGCTAACACGTATGCGAACATCAACTCCGGAGCCTGCTCTTCCATCCACCCCATCTATGATTTTGGTAATCGTTGTTCCATCCTGACGATAAAGGTCATAACTATCATTAGAACCACTTTCCCCTATTTGTAAAAAGTATCCCTGCAAAGCTGCTCGCATATTGGATTGATCGGCCATCAAATAGATCCGAATCGCATTGCTTCCACTAGGACCAAATGCATATCTCAGATCGATCCTCCACTCTATATCATTAAGCTGATTTTGGGCGGTAGCCAAATAAATGGTCTCTGTCAGAGGATTTCCCTGGCTTTGCAATTCCTCATTTGCCGTAACGCTAAATAAGGAATCATCTCCGATCCAGGTCGGATTATTTGTAATATCTCTGTCGGTAAAATCCTCGCTAAGTTGTGCTGATAAACAAATGGGTAGGAGACATAGGATCACCCCAATGATCCCAGATAAAAATTGATTCATGTGTTTCTATTTATGCAAACAAGTTAAGCTAAAGTCGAGCAAATTCAATTCTATAACGCCAGAGCCAGGATTTCATTTTAGGAAATTCCTTCTTTGTTTATTTATTCTGAAAATTTTCTCTTCCTGTATTAAGCCTGGCTTATCCAGGAAATAATCCGGGAGTTGGGATGGGGAAAAAAGGCTCCTTATTTTTGCGGCATGGGAAGAAGAATAAAACCTTTCGATACGGAACTGGAAGTAGTTGATACTGCTGTAGATGGAAGAGGTATCGCTAAACATGAGGAAAGAATTGTCTTTGTCGAAAAGGCCGTTCCGGGTGATAAAGTCCGTGCGCACATTTTTCGCAAAGAAAAAAAGGCTTTGGTAGCACGCATTGAGGAGATCCTCGAAGCTTCCCCGCATCGGATCAGTCCTCGTTGTGAGCATTTTGGGGTCTGCGGTGGTTGCAAATGGCAGCATATGAGCTATGAGGCTCAATTGGAATACAAACAAAAGCATGTAGAGAATGCCATTATCAGGATTGGGAAGGTTGAACCTCAGGAGAAATTGCCCATACTGGCCTGTGAAAAAGACCTTTTCTACCGAAATAAACTAGAATTTACCGCTAGTAAAGATCAATGGTTGACAGGAGATGAAGGACCAGTTGAAGATTTAGATCAAAGAGTCTTAGGTTTTCATGTACCCCGTGTCTTTTACAAAATCGTCAATATCGAAAGCTGCCAGCTACAATTGCCGATTGTAAATGAAATCAGGAATGAGGTTCGCGATTTTGCCCGTGAACATAGTATCGCATTTTATGACCATAGAGAACATACAGGTAGTCTGAGGAGTCTGGTTTTTCGTTCTTCCCTCGCTACAGGAGAATTGATGGTGATCCTGATTTTGGCAGATGGAGATGAGCAGAAAGCAGATGCGGTATTTACTCATTTAGAAAAGAAGTTTCCGCAGATCACAGATTTCCTTTGGATCCACAATCCTAAGAAAAACAGTTCTTATACAGATTTGGACTTTCAGGTATGGAAAGGGAAATCATATATCACGGAAAAACTGGGAAAGTATGCTTTCCAAATTCGGGCGAATTCCTTTTTCCAGACCAATCCTAAACAAGCAGAAGCTCTTTATGAAGTGGTTAGGGAGTTTTTAGTGGAAAGTTTGGGCGAAAAGAAAAAAGTAAAGTTACTCTATGACCTCTATTCCGGAACGGGCAGTATCGGTATTTTTGTATCAGAATATGCAGAAAAGGTAGTAGGGATTGAATATGTGAATGAAGCTATAGAAGACGCTAAAGAGAATGTGAAACTCAATCAACTCGAAGATAAATTCAGCTTCTATGCGGGAGACATGAAAAAGATCCTGAACCAGGAATTTATCCAGGAGCACGGCAAGCCAGAGATTCTCATTGCAGATCCTCCGAGAGCTGGCATGGATCCGAAAGTCGTAAATCGAATCCTGGAGATGGCTCCAGAGCATATCATATATGTGAGTTGCAAAGCCTCCACACAAGCCAGAGACATAGCCTTATTAAAAGAAAACTACGAGCTGTTAAAAATACAGCCCGTAGATATGTTCCCACAAACCGCTCATGTCGAGAATGTGGCTTTGCTCAGAAGAATCTCAGATTAATTACTAATCAAGAAGGATTTTGCTCCGATAAACTGATTGTGCTGAATTCTCAGGAAATACAGTCCCGGTAACAAATCTTCCTTTTTGAAAGGAAATTGATAGAGCCTTTGGCCCTCTAAGGGTCCCTGATAGTATGCCCTTACTCTTCTGCCAGAGCTGTCAAATATATCCATGCGAATATCCTCAACATCCTGATCCAACTCCACGCGGAAATAAGAGACTTCCTGCATAGGATTGGGAGCTATACTTAGGGTATAGGCCAAATCTGAAACAAAGCTGGCTTGAACCGTAGAGCTATACTCGAAAGCTCCGTCATAGTCCACTTGTTTTAGGCGAAAATAACTATCACCTCTCAACAACTTATCTGCCAGGAAATTATAGGATTTGGCTTCAGAACTATTTCCAAAACCATGTACCCATCCGATTTTTCTAAATAGTTGACCATCTACAGAAACTTCTACTTCAAATCCCTGATTGTTCAATTCACTTCCTGTCGTCCAGCTCAGCATTACGCCCTGGCCCTGAACCTTCGCCTCAAAACTCAGCCATTCGACCGGAAAGATGGTTTGACAATCTTCCTGAAAACTGAGGGTTTCACTAATACTTGCACAAGTCAGACCTAATGGATCATCATATACCCGCAATTCATAGTCGGCAAAATAGGTTCCATCCCCATTAGCTGCCGGTGTATATGGAGGAATAGGATTGGAATTGTCGGCCTGAGCCACTACTCCATTTTTCAACCATTCATGGTAAGCCCAGTTTGAACTATTGGTTTCAGGTGTCGCAACCAGGGTGATAGGTTCGACGGTACCTTCAGCTACACATTGAGAAAGAGCACCAGCAGAAATTTCAACTTCATTGGCTTTGCCACATCTTCCGAAAAAGGCACCATCTATAGCCAGGTCATTGCCTTGCTCTACGCCCACCAGATTATTCATGGTAATAAGAGCACTTGTCGCCGAACCGGAGCTCCATCTGCCGGATATCTGTTTCCAAACACCTGCCTCGGCCTGAGCCTGACGGGGTAAGTCAACAACGGAAGAACCGGTAAACACTCCATCCACATACAGATCCGTAATTTCCACTCCATTTATGGTGAAGTTGAAGGTAGGATCAACCCCGCTGTAAGAAGCCGCCTCCAGAAAGTAGACGTTCTTGGCGAAGATGGAAAAAACATATTCCGTATTGGGACAAACAATTACATCCTGCTCCCAGATGCGGTCTGTAACCCCATTGGCAGCAGCGGGATCAACAATCATAAAATTGCCAACACCCGGACTGTTTCTGTCCTCAACGGCCCAAATAGTCTGCAGATTGAAGGTAGGATCCCCGAAACAATTATCTATGGGATCATAAAATACTCCTGAGGTGACGGTATAGTCTCCAAAGTTGCAGATCTTATTGGGAAAAAAATTGTAATCACTGGTAAATCCTGTATTCCCCGCATCAAACTCTGCATTTGAGAGTAGATTAGGCCCTACTATGCCGCAGGCACCAGGAACAGGATCTTGAGAGAAGGCTAAAAAGTAAAAAAAGAAGAATGAGGTAAAGGTAGTTGCATAAGCCAGGTATCGCATTAGCTTTGGGTTAAACCTTTTCCATTATATATACTTGAGATAGATAATGGGCCCTAAAGGTCACTCTCCCTTTGCTCAATTGAAAGCGAGCGCTTACCAACGGTTATTTTTGTTGGATATTTGGTAATAAATAATTTAAAAATAATTATTTGTATGGATTATTTAGAAAATAAACCATACAACTCACCTTTCACCTTATTGATGATGATGCCCAAATGCTCGGGATTGTCTCTAAAATTGAGTTCTGCAATATCTACGTCGATCTTTTTCCCATAGCTATAGGCTTCAAACCAGGCTTCATAGCGCTCATTCAACCTTTTGAGGTAGTCCAGGCGAATGGCATCCTCATAATTTCTACCTCTATCCTGAATTTGCTCAACCAATCGAGGGATACTCCCCCTCAGGTATATAAGTAAATCAGGAGGCTGGACAAGATCTGCAATCGTCTCAAAGAGTTCTTTATAGGTCTCATAGTCCCGGGTAGACATCAGGCCCATAGCATGAAGGTTTGGCGCAAATATCTGGGCATCCTCATAGATAGTCCGATCCTGGATGACATTCTTGGCATCCCGGCGGATTTGCATGAGTTTTTTCAGACGAGATTGCAGGAAGGAGACCTGCAAATTGAAGGACCAACGTTGCATATCAGAGTAGAAATCCATGAGGTATGGATTCTGCTCATTCTCCTCAAACAATGATTCAAAGCCAAAGTACTTTGAAAGTAAATAGGTCAAGGTTGTTTTTCCAGCTCCGATATTTCCTGCAACGCAGATATGCATATATTACAAATATAGGTTTTTCACCTCTTTTTTGTAACCCAATGTTTCCCTTACCCTCTGAAGAACCCCTAAAGCTACTTCACGGGCCTTATCAGCACCTTCCGCCAGCTTCTTATCTACCTCTTCCAGGTTCTCTATATAATGGTTATAGCGCTCTCTTTCATCTTTGAACTTCTCAATGATCAATTCAAAAAGGGCCTGCTTGGCTGTACCATAGCCAAAATTACCTGCGAGATAGTTTTTGCGCATCTCCTCAATCTGCCCTTCATCCGCCAGGAGTTCGTAGAGCCTGAAAACATTGCAGCTATCAGGATCTTTGGGTTCTTCGACTGACTTGGTATCTGTAACAATCTTCATGACCTTTTTCCGCAATTTTTTATCCGGCATAAAGATCACCAGGGTATTATCACGAGACTTACTCATTTTATGACCATCCGTTCCCGGGATCACCATGACCTTTTCATCGATCTGCACATCAGGTACTACAAGTATATCCTTTTTGTATTCTCGATTTATAGCCTGTGCCAGGTTTCGGGTGTACTCCAAATGCTGCTTCTGATCCTTCCCTACCGGTACTATATCCGTATCGTACAATAAGATATCAGCAGCCATCAATACCGGATAGGTAAAAAGGCCAGCACTAACCAGTTTCATACGATCAGCCTTATCCTTAAAGGAATGAGCCAATTGCAGACGACTATAGGGCATGAAGCAGTTTAGATACCAGGTAAGTTCAGTTACTTCCGGAATATCAGACTGACGATAGAAAACCGATTGATCCGTATCAAGTCCACAAGCAAGCCAGGCAGCAGCAGTCGCATAGGTGTTCTCACGAATAACCGAAGCATCCTTGATGCTGGTAAGGGTATGCATATCTGCCATAAACAGAAAGGAATCATTGGCCGGATCATTAGCCAACTCAATTGCCGGAAGAATGGCTCCCAGCAAGTTTCCCAAATGGGGAACTCCGGTACTCTGTATGCCTGTTAAAATACGTGCCATAGGCTATCTCCAATTTTAGGCCGAAACTACGGAAAAATATTTAAGTGTTCACGTGTTCTTGGGTTTAGGTGTTGTAGTGTTTTAGTGTTGTAGTTAAAAAAGGTATCCACATGAACACGAAGACACCTGAATACAAGATCACTTCCTTCTACAACACTCCCGCACTATAACACTTCCCTACTTTTCACTAACTTCAGCCCGGATTTGAAACTACTTTCTACAAATGACTATTAGACGAATAATCAAGGGCATTGTTGTCGCTATGCTAGGATTTTATTTCCTGGCTGCCTGCAAACCATCGGACACTGGCCCTAAAAAAGAATTACATCCTCCCCTTAATCCTCAGATAGAGAGCAAGATCACGGAGCTTATGGCCAGGATGGATACCCTCGATAAAGTGGGGGAAATGACCCAATTGGCGATAGATATGATCTCTGTGGGTGATCCCTATGCTTTGAAAGATCCTCATCAACTGGACTCAGCCAAGCTGAGGAAAGTTTTGGTAGACCTTCGTGTCGGTTCGATTTTGAATATTAGCGGACATGCCTATACAAAAGATCACTGGCATGAAATACTGGAAGTCATTCAGCGGATAGCAAGGGAAGAAAAAGAAACGGGGATTCCTGTTTTATATGGGATAGATGCTATTCATGGCACCAATTTCACTATGAACTCTACCCTCTTTCCTCAACCCATCGGATTAGCTTCTACCTGGAACCTGGATTTGGCCAGGAAAATGGGAAGAATTACGGCTTATGAAACCAGGGCCTCAGGGATTCCCTGGAATTTTACTCCCATGCTGGATGTAGGTAGAGATGTTCGCTGGTCACGGATTTGGGAAGGATTTGGAGAAGATGTACATCTCGTTTCAGCAATGGGAACCGCAAGTATAATGGGAAATCAGGGAGAGGATATTAGCGATCTCTATAGTGTTGCAGCTTCTATGAAGCATTTCCTGGGTTATAGTATGCCTATTACGGGAAAGGATCGCACACAGGCCTGGATACCCGAGAGGCAAATGCGAGAGTATTTCCTGCCCAGCTTTGAAAAAGCGATTGAAGCCAATGCTGCTACGATCATGATTTGCTCTGGAGAAATGAACGGAATTCCGGTTCATTCAGATAAAAAAATCCTGACTGATCTTCTAAGAGATGAACTAGGATATACCGGACTTGCTGTTTCGGATTGGGAAGACCTTCCATTTTTGCATACGAGACATCGAGTATCCAGGGATTACAAAGAATCCATCAAAATGTCGATCAATGCAGGTATAGACATGGCTATGGTTCCGGTTGACCTGGAATTCCCAGTTTTACTCAGAGAATTGATAGAAGAAGGAGAAGTACCCATGAGTCGAATTGATGAAGCCGTCCGAAGGGTTCTTAGACTCAAATTTCAACTGGGTTTGTTTGAACAAGCCATTCCCCCCAAAGATCAATACCCGAAATTTGCTTCAGCGGAACATGCCGAAGCCGCCTATCAAGTGGCAGCAGAATCCATCACCCTACTCAAAAACGAAAATGGATTATTACCCCTCAGCAAAAATGACAGAACCCTGGTAACTGGTCCGACTGCTGCTTCTATGATAGATATGAATGGAGGATGGAGCAGAACCTGGCAGGGAAATGATAGCCGATATGATACCCCCGGAAAGAAGACGATAGTCAGTGCCATCAAAGAAGAATTGGAAGGCGGGACATTGCGCTACATTAATGGTGTGCCTGACACAAAACGTATGGGCATCAAATCAGCTGTGCGAGAAGCTCGATCCGCAAAAGTTGCTGTAGTTTGTATTGGCGAGCATCCCTATAATGAAAAACCCGGAGACATAGATCAACTTAGTTTAGAGCAAGCCCAGATTGATCTGGTGAAAGCTATCTCGAAAACCAGAACCCCCATCGTACTGGTATTGGTAGAAGGTCGTCCGAGGATCATCAGCGAGATTGCGGATCTGGCAGATGCCATTGTACATGCCTATTTACCCGGAGATGAAGGAGGCAGAGCGATCGCGGACATTCTTTTTGGAGATGTCAATCCATCTGGAAAATTGCCCTATACCTATCCTCGTTTTGAAAACACCCTGCTTACTTATGACCACAAAGGAACAGACAAAATCAAAACAGATTTTAGTACCAATGCCTTCAATCCACAATTTGAATTTGGACATGGTCTCAGCTATACCACTTTCACCTATTCCAACCTTAGTGTCCCAACTAAAGTCAATATGAAAGAGAAATTAAGTATTTCAGTAGAAGTGAAAAATACAGGCCCACGTTATGGAAAAGAGGTAGTTCAGTTATATATTACAGATAAGGTAGCCAGCATTACACCAGCTGTAAAGCGATTGAGGAGCTTTGAAAAGATAGAATTAGATGCCGGGGAAAGCAAAACTGTCAATTTTGAACTCGATATACGTGAACTCGCATTTGTAGGGCGAGACAATAGATGGATCGTGGAGCCAGGAGAGTTTGAAGTCCGAATCGGGAATCAAATGGCTGAATTTGAACTTAGTAAGTGACCCAAAGCAAGAGAGTGAATCTTAACAAAAGAAATTATAAACACATAACTAGAACATCATGAGTATTTGGAATTCCATCAAAAAAATGTTTGGCAGCGCTTCAGAAGTTGTTGAAGATGTAGCCGAAAAAGCAAAAGATGTTGCAGAGGACGTAGCTGAATCTGTTGTAGATACCAGTGCTGAACTCTACGAAAAAAGCAAAGAAGTAGGAAGCAAACTGGCCGATAAAGCAGAAGAAACCTGGGAGAAGACTCAGGAAGTAGCGGGAGACGTAATGGAGAAAGGAAAAGTAGTTGCGGGAAACATTGCCGATGAAGCGGATAAAGCTATAGAAAAAGGCAAAGAGCTTGCGGGTGATGCTGCAGAAAAGGCAAAAGAAATGGGTAGCAATCTTGCCGATAAAGCAGGAGATGTAGTTGAGAAAGGCAAAGAGATGGCTGGCGATCTGGCTGACAAAGCCAAAGATGCTGCCAGTGATCTGAAAGATAAAGCCACTGATGCTGTAGAAGGCGCTGCTGATACAGCAGAAGAAGTAGCGGAAGATGCTGCCGATGCAGTTGAGGACGCAGCAGAGGATGCGGCTGACAAATTAGAAGGCGGCGAATAAAGGAGGAAATTATACCTGCTTATTCAAAAATAAGCCGAGGCAAGGGTTTGCCTCGGCTTTATTTATTTCAAAAAGCCAATTCCTACAAAATTCCAGGCGAATGAAGGAGGGCAAGATATAAATCCTCTTTATCTTTAAGATATGGAAGGCATTCTCATCACTTCAGTTCTAAGCAGTATAGGATTAGGTCTTAGTTCCTTTTTTGGGGTATTTCTTCTCAGAAACAATAAGCTGGAAAATAGATTGCTGGCCTGGCTGTTGATTGCCTTGTCGCTCAGAATCACAAAATCCATCTTTTACATTCATCTCGAACTTCCCCTCATCATCAAAAATATAGGCCTGGCAGCCAATCTTGCGGTAGGGCCATTACTATTTCTGTATGTCAGCAGCTTTCTCCAAAAGAAAAAACAATTAAAAACAGAAGAAGCTGCTCACTTTATCCCCTCTCTCCTCTATCTTCTTCTTTCTCCGATTCTCCCCAATGGAGGAGATAGCAGTTTCTGGATGATATCTTACTCATTTATACTTATCCAGTCTTTCATCTATGTATTTCTATCTGCTTCTCTTTTAGCAGAAAAAATCCAAAAGCCCAGAAGCACAGAAACCCAATGGCTAATAGCCCTTATCACCAGCCTTACAGTAATGTGGCTGGTTTACGCCCTGATATTTTTGAGCATTATTCCTGTATACTTTCTAGGCCCCCTCACATTCTCCATTTCTATTTTCGTCCTGCTTTACGTTGCCCTAAACCACTATCCGATATTTTTGGGGCGAAAGAAATCAAAATCTGTAAATACGAGGATAAATGATGAAGCCGGCCGGCGTTATTTTGCCCAACTCAAAAGCTTACTGGATTCAGAGCAACTCTACACACATGCAGATCTTTCCCTCTCATTTTTAGCAAAAAAAATGAACCTCCTGGAACGAGATATTTCCTATATCGTCAATCATTATGGAGATTGTAATTTTGCCCAATTCATAAATGCCTATCGAATAGAGGAGGCTAAGCGACTTATTGAGGAAGACTCCACAAAGAAATTGATTGCCATTGCCTTTGAGGCAGGCTTTAACAACCTCAGCACCTTCAATAAAGCCTTTAAAGTCAGTACCGGCCTCACACCTTCCCAGTTTAGAAAAAAGTAGAAATTCGTCCCTATTTCATTTCAACATTCATGAATTCATAGGATTGCCGGGCAGGATTTATGTCCCTTTGGCCTAAAAGATTATGAATTCAATGATTAAACGGCGAGAATGGCTTAAGACTTCCTTGCTCGCCTCTACTTCCGCCTTGGGTTTCTTAGAAGGGATAGATGTTTTTGGGGAAATCTCATCTGATGAAATTCAACAAGCAGCTGATCCAAAGGTAAAGCGGCTATTATTTAATGAAAATCCTTTGGGTCCCAGCAAAAAAGTCAGGGAGATCATTTCAGAGACTCTCCCGAGAGCAAGCAAATATGCTACTTTTTACAAGTATGATTTTTTGGCCTTGAAGGAGCTAATCGCCAGGCAGGAAGGTCTTAAAGCCGAAAATGTACTGCTGGGCCATGGTTCCTTTGAGCCCCTCATTATGGTCGCTACCCATTTTGGGAGTCATGGCGGCGAGATCATCGTGCCCAGTCCCAGCTTTGATGTAGTAGGGAATTTCGGGCGAAAGATAGGAGCAGATGTCAAAGCTGTAGAGGTCGATGAGGATTTCAGGATGAATTTAGGCGAAATGGCAGCTCGGCTAAGCCCAAAGACAAAGCTCCTTACGATTTGCAATCCCAATAATCCCACAGGAACGAATTGTGATCCGGAGCAATTGAAATCTTTTTGCAGGTCAGTTTCGGACAAGGCCTTTGTCCTGCTGGATGAAGCCTATATCCATTACCTGAATTCCTGGAGAGATCATACGATGGCTCCGCTCATAGCCGAAGGAAAAAATGTACTGGTAGCCCGAACCTTTTCTAAAATATATGGAATGGCCGGTCTAAGGATTGGGTATTTATTGGGGCCCGCTGATTTTATTGCTGAAATGGAATCAACATATACCCTGGGCTTTCCGGGAAATATGCCCAACTCTCTAAGCGTAGCAGCTGCGATGGCCTCACTTGAGGATGAAGAATTTGTAAAAAAATCAAAAATATTCAATGAAAAGCGGAAAGTAGAATTCTACCAATCTCTGGATGAGTTGGATATCCCTTACCTAAAAAGTTCTGCCAATTTCGTCTACTTCCATGTGGAGAAATTTAACGCCTATAAAAGCCTGATGTGGGAGCATAAAATTCTCCTAACCGGTGGATGGCCCACTAAACCCAAATGGGCAAGGGTGACAATGGGTTCCAGGGAGGACATGAATTTCCTTCTTGAAAAGATGCAGGGGAAAAAATGGATGTAAACAAAAAAAAGCCGAGGCAAAATTTTGCCCCGGCTTTCTTTATTCTTTCAGGAAAAATATTAGAACGATCTCGTAGGCCTTATATCGTCTCCGCTGATCTTGCTAATATTCACAATTGTATCTTTCCAGAATAAACGCAAAACAAAATTGTTGGCATCATGTTCTGTAGAGCTTTGATAGCGTCGAATATTGCCGAGAAAATTACTATGGCCTTTCAGATGAAGGTTATTGTAAATCAGGTTTACTTCTTCAATAGAAGGAAGCCACCAGTCATCAAAGCCTTCCAGGACCAGGTCATCACATATTTTGGCTGATTTGGAAGGCCTGCTTCCACAAGCAGCAGCCAGGATGGTTTCTGTATTGCTTTTCCCTTGCCCTACTTCTCTGCCTGTTGCTCCTGTCTCTATGAAACAGCCCCATTCATCAAAATTACCATAATCCGTAGGCGTAGTCACAAGGCCTTCTCCCGTAAAGAATGGATAATTTGCAGGCTCTGTATTCACAAAGAAAATCAAGCCGCCGGCATAGGTTTTCCCATACAATTCATCCAAGGGTACTCCCGCATCGAATAGCGCTTTGGGAGAAGTTCCTTGATCCAATAGAAATTGAATTTTAGTAAGGTCAACCGTTCCACAATTATCTCCGCTATATCCCTCTGGACAATTACAGTCGCCTTCAACGCAGGTTCCCCCATTCAAACAATTTACAGCTTCGCAGGGATCTTCGCAGGCAGTGGTCAGGCTAAAAACTGCAAAAAGACTGACCAGAATCAGTGATAAATAATTTCTTTTCATCTTAGGTAAATTGAGTATGTTACAAAGCTGTAAGAGGTTGAAAATGGATGTGGTCCGGGTCCTCTTTACTTTTGGGGAATAGCTAGCCCCTATACCTGTCGCCTACTCTAATACAGGATTTTCGGCTTCCTCCTTCTTGCTACTGTTATGCGTGCAACTGCAGTAATAACAGAATCACTTCCAAAAATTGAAAACTTCGAAAGCTCAATGTTCTGAGTGGTTGTGTATTTGTTCTGAATGGTAAAATGAACAAGCAAAAAAGAGGATTCAGGCTTACTTTAACGCACTCAATCGCTTCTCGATAATATCATAGGAGGCGGGTTTCAGTTTGAGTTCAAAATTATGTACCTCTTCGATCTCAAAAGATTCCATCGCAAATAGAGGCCCATCCGTATTTTTATCCATCGCAATGACAGCTGCTTTTTTCCCAAGGGGTAATCTTATTCCTTCATTGGATTCAAAAGAGAAATAATATCCTTTTTCACTGATACCTGATGCTGGAATAGCAATATTTAATTTCGGGAGCATTAGAATCAGGAATTTATTTTTGAAGTTATCCTGATCCAGCTTTACATAAAGCTCTACCTCTTTTGCATGAGGATCATTGTAAAATCTGTCACAATTTGCCCAACCTAGTTGATTTATTTTAAAGGCTCTTGTCAGGTTCTTTTCATATTCCTGCATAGTAGAATCCGCCATGCCTTCCACTCTCATTCTCATTTGCCGGTTTTGCAGAATCATACTTCTTCGTCTGTGTATTCTCATTTGTTCATAAGCCTCCTGCTCAGTATAGCCACTAGCGATAAGTAAGGATTCTGTATTTTCGGCATCCATATCTACTCCACGTGGATCATACTCCGCTACTCTCCCCAGATTAGCCTGAAGGGCGTTTTCAAAATATTCCATGATATACTTGTAGTTCCAGTCAAACCAGTTCTGGTCATATCGCTCCATTTTAGAGAACATTTTGCGCTCTTTCTCCAGCCTTTCCTTCAAAAGCGGAAAAACCATAGAATCAACCGTAGACAATTCTTGATCTAAATTATCCAGGTATATATTTAGCAAAGACCAATCCTGAAGATATATCGTATCTCCATTTTGAATTTGGAAATCATAATAAGAAGTAGATTCCTCCCAATAATCAGGATGATACCAGTAGCCATACAAATAATTAAAGCGATCCAGGATCATCCAGAATCTATCTTCAAAGGCCTCGGTCGCAATAAAAGTCCCTGCAAACTTTGAATCATTTAGATTTAAAGAGTCTTCAAACACACGGATTCTTTTCGTCCTGTTGAAGCGATATTTGTTGTAGGCTTTTAAGTATAGACTATCGAGTGGCAAAGGAATCAATTCTTCTCGACTATCTTCCTCCAACTCCCAGTCCATCTTGCCTCTCTCATCCCGGACACCGCTAAACATTCGATAGCCTGATTTGCCATCACTGTATGGAATCTCAACATCTATATTCATATCCTCTTGCAAAGCCAGAGCTTCTCCATTCACTTGTGCATCGATATAAATCATACCCGCAGATTGAAGGATACGATCTCCTGAAAGGCTAGACAGGTCATTGGCGAAGAAATCTTTCATGCTAAAGGCTTCTACCAATTCTATCTCTATATTTTCTGTTATTACTTCTCCCCTTTTATTGACAAAAGCTCCTTTGGGAATGGATATATTTGTGCCTGCTTTTCCTTTGATCAAGGCGGCTTGACGGAGATCAATCTTAAAGCTTTGGGGAGCTTCAGTTAAGGGACCTAGTAATTCCGTTTGAGCCTCTGAGCCGAAGCGGCTTCTCTCTTCGATTTGGATCTCGGCTTTGGAACAGGAAATGAGGAATAGAATGGCAAATAGGTAGATCAGTGTTTTCATGATGTGCATAATTAATAAATCGAGGACAAAGTCCTCTTCCTAGCTCTACGAACAGGAAGTTTAGCAGGTTATGATTTTTCTAATGGCTTACCTTCATTCCCTTCTTCAAATCCTCTCCTTTGATTCCGTTTTCAAAGGAAATTTTTACTGAGTTCATTCCTTTTTTAGCAGGAACCAATGCATTGAAGTGCAAATGTGGGCCACTGGTAAATCCGGTAAGACCTGAAATCCCAATAGCCTGGCCTTTCCTCACAAAATTCCCCAGCTCCACCAGGCTTCCTTTATGATCGAGGTGAACATACTGTGTATAGATATGACTTTCCGGATGATAAAGGGTAATAAAGTTGGCATAAGGTCTCCATTTTCTGTCCTTTCCTCCATATTTATAATCTTCTATAATCCCTATCACCCAGGCATCGGCTACTGCCGTAATGGTATCTCCGACGGAAAGATTGAAATCCAGGGCGTATTTCGAGTAATCAGAATTGTGAGAGTATTTTCCTTTATAGCCTTGAATAATTTTGAGCGTTTGTCCTTTAGGGAAAGGGAAAGCAAATGCTTGTGGTATTATTTCCTGGGCCGTATCCCCAAAAGTCGAAGAAAAACGAATCTCAAAGTCCTCAACCCCAGCCCCAGCCCCAACATAATAGCTAAAGGAACTATCAGTGAAAGCGGGAAAGATGGTAGGAAAATCCTGCCTTAGCACCTTATCGATCGTATCTACTTTACTCCAGGCATTGAGGCGCAATGGGCAGGCCAGGATATTGGATATGTTAACTTTCAGGCTATCTCCTTCCAGCTTATAATCAGTATCCAGAGAAAACTGATATAGCTTTTTTTCGGGTAAAGGATTACAGGCACAAATGATTGACAGGAGGCTGATCAAAAGAACAGGGAAAGTTTTCATGTTAGATGTTTCTTACATAAATATATATAGGAATTCTATGTATAAAAATTAAGAAAATCTTCATTGGCTTTCAGTATCTCAGATTATTCTTTATCTACAAACTCATCGGTAAAGTGTCCACGCTCATCTTTTTTGGCGAATTTTTTCTTATTGAAGTCTTTGCTCTTTCCTTTGGGGATGGAAAGGCTTTGCCAATCAGCGCCTTTGAGCATGCGACCGATGTAAACGATTTGTCCGACATGATACGCATAGTGGGCCAGTTGTCGATCTACGGCTTCGACGATAGTATGAGCCTGGTTGCGGATGTATACTTTTTGGTGAAAGTTATCAGGATTGATAGAGTCCAGTGCCTTGAACAAACAGGCCCATCCTTCTTCCCATTTCTGATCCAGCTCTTCTCGTGTTTTGATAACATCTTCAAATTCCAGGTCCCGTTGGCGCCAGGTCTTTTCTCCGTCTGAGGTCAAAAAATCCGTCCAGCGAGAGAGCATATTTCCCCACATATGGTTGACGGTAATGGCTACAGAATTGCTTTGGGGATTGTATTGCCAGAAGAGGTCTTCATCGGCCAACTGAGCAAAACTGCGATCTCCCAGAGTTTTGTAATACAGAAATTGTTTGCGTGCATTTGCGAGGTAGTTTTCTTCCATAAGTAGCTTGGATTAGGCTTTTCTATATGTACGGAATGATATAAAATAGGTATCAAATTTTTCCTGGAAACTTTTGAATCATTAGGGTCTTGGCCCTAGTAATATCCTCTCAGCACCTCATGACTACCTACCCCCACCCAAGATACCTTTGTTGATGTATTCAATCTATTAATATCAACAACAATGTACATCTCAATCAAGCAATTACTCCCGGCAATTTTACTTTTTCTTTTTTGCCTTCCACATGTATCGAATGCCCAAAATACATTTAAGAACAACGCATTAGAAATCATATTCTCCAATAGCTATTCTCCCATTTACGCAGACCATGGTACGGGTGCAGATATGGATCTATCTACCTGGCGGCCCATCACAAATCCCGGTTTTTATTCCCTCGGTCATATGGCTAAACAAGGCTACTCAAAACCCACATCAGAGATGGTTCTGGTAAAACCGATAGACCCCGATGCCTTGCGTCATCCCATTGATTATAGAAGAATTTATATAGATAGTGGCACTGGTGGTGATCAAGATGCTTCTTTTTGGGAACCCATTCCACCCGCGGGTTACGTAGCACTCGGAATGGTGGTAATGAATTCTTATTCAAAACCTTCTTTGTCTGAGGTTGTCTGCGTAAGAAACGATCTGGTAGCACCAGCAGAAATCGGCGACCTGATTTGGCACGATAGAGGCTCAGGCGGGGATATGGATGTGTCTCTCTGGCAAATTAAAGTGGGGATGAATTCAGAAATGATTGTACCCAACACCTTCTTTGCTCATGCCAATTATTCAAAACCTCGGAGTGCTCCCATTTGCTACGGCCTCAAACTGTATTAAGCCTCCTGATAGTCATTTCTTCTGAATCACTCACAAATTTTCCTTAATCATGAAATTATTTAATAATTCACTTATATGGGTCCTATCCATAGCCTTTACCTGGATGCCCAATGCTTTTTTTGCTCAACAAAGAACCATCAAAACCGATGCATTAGAATTGATGTTTGTAACCAACTTTACCAATGTCTATGCAGATCACGGCACAGGAGCAGACAGAGATCTATCAACCTGGAAAGCCACTTTGCCTCCTGGCTTTTCAGCACTTGGCCACTATGCAAAATCGGGATATGGAGCTCCACAAACCGTCATGCTTGCAGTAAGAGCTATTGATCCTACTGCTCTGGCTTTCCCTACAGATTATAAATTTATTTACAATGATGGTGGAACGGGAGGAGATATGGACGGTTCTTTTTGGCAACCCATTCCTCCTCCCGGCTACCGAGCACTGGGAACTGTAACTATGCGATCCCACGGGAAGCCAGCCTTGAATGAAGTTGTGTGCGTGAGAAACGATCTAACAACTTATGCCTCAGTTGGAAAATTTATATGGAATGACGGAGGATCTGGAGGAGACCGTGATGTTTCTCTTTGGCAAATCAATCCCCCTCGCAATTCTCAGGACAATAAGGAATCTTTCATCACCTCCGGTTCTTTCTGTGGCCACGGTTCTTATGGAACTCTTAACAGCTCAGAAGTAGCCTATGCAATAAAAGTAAAGATGCCCTCCCAAAACAAGAATATACGATTGGAGAAACCCAGACTTAATGGTCTTTCAAAACCTGTAGAGAAAACGCAAATGAAGTTAGCCACAGTTGCTTACCTCCCTTGTATTTCTATCAATGACCGTGTATTTGCCAACAATCTTCAACGACAAGTAAGAGAGACCCCCATTTACACCCTGGAAAGGTATGATTATTACAAATTGCAGGATTTTAACACTTCATACAGTGATGCAGACGGAACGATGTCTTTTTCCTATACTACCGGTATGACAAAATCGCACGAGAAGTCTATCAGTGAAACCTTTGAGACATCTGCAACCGTCGAAACCGGATTCTATGGAGTTAATGTTTCCGTTACCGTTGGATATGCTTTGGACCAAACAAATACTTATTCCACCGAGGATATGACAGAAAGAACGCTTAGCAAGGAATTCACAGTACCAGGAAACGGCGCAGGAGCCCTCTACACCTTATCCCATATTTACAAATTAAAAAGAGGAAGCGGTGAAGTAATTGACACCTGGGAAATGAGTACAAAATTCGCGCACTTCACGGATTTTGTTCCTCAAACTAAAAAAGAATCAAATACTCCATCTCAAACAGCTACAAATACTAATCAGCAAGGCTCCACTAATCCTTCAGGGAATAAGATGAGTGTTTCTCAGAGCCAACTTTCAGGTACCTATCGGGTAGAGCCCTACCAAAACGGTTGGCATCAAGGACGTTTTGATGGAGGGAACTTGACATGGACCAATGAAGCGGGTGCAACCTGGGGACTTGAAAAGCAAGCTATCAGGGTTTCTGATAGAGAAATAGTATATCAAACTGATCGCAGGAATCCCTACTACGATACAGGGCATAGAACATTTACCTTTAAGCTTTCAAATGGGCAGGTAGAAGGTTTTTACTTTGGAAACGGCTACTATGCGCGAAAAAGCGAGCAAAATTCAACAAATACGCAAAGCCTGGCTTCAAATCTTGCAGGCAGTACCTGGCAATATTACTATCAAGGAAATTATTTCAATATCCGATTCGGAACGAATGGAAACATTGAATTACTTGAACAATGGAATTCTGTTAAATGGAAAGAAATCAATGCAAATCAAGTTGAACTTTTTGTTCCGGGGCATGCTCAGAAAATGCTACTAAGCTTTGATGCAGAACGTTCATATTTTGAAACGATTGATTGGGATGGAAGTCAAACAGCTGGATACAGAAGGTAAATCTTTTAAGGCAGAAACCATCTAGCTAAAAAGCCTCCATCCTCGCGATGGGGGCCTTTTATTTACTCAAATCCAATCCCAACCCAGCACCGATAATCACTCCATCTCCCATTCTGAAAGATCATCCACCGGATTAGGGAGTCGAGACTTTAACCAGTCTTTCATTAAATCCGGGCTAAAGTCGGGATCGGTACTTTCGATGATCCATGAAAGAAAGTCATCAGGGCCTCCATTGAGGTAAGGTGCAGGAGATACGGGATAAAAGCGGCTAGGAAGGCGTTCATTGAGGGAAAGGTAATTGACTACGCAGGCAAATTCTTGTACCGCATGCCAGGCATATTGATGCTTGATATCTATCCAGAATTTTACCCACCAATTTCCGTCTTCAGAAGTTCCACTCGCTATGCCTTTGCTTACTGCAGGTACACGCTCCATAAATTCTGCAAGTTTCCCAAATTTCGCTTCACTCATTCAGCCAATTTAGTCTCAAATCCTGGCTTTTGCTACAGCAGCAAAGCTAAAGCAGAAAGCAAGGCCAGAATCTCAAAGAAAATCCTACCCCAATGCCAATTGCCCCATTTATTCAATTCCCGGGGGAGAGCTTCATTTGACAGGCTTCGGTCAGCAAAGCTTTGATTGGCCTTTTTGAAATACAGGAAATAGGTCGAGAAAAAGGCTACGGTAGCCAAGCCCATCACTCCCCATAATAGCAGATGATCATCTTGTTTAATCATTTGGTAGCCCACCGTAGCCAGTGGGATTAAAGTAGCTGCAATGGTTAAAGGAGCGAAAAACTGATGGATTTTCTTTCCATAGGTTTTATGCAGCTCAAAGAAATCATCTGGATCTAAGGACTTCCAATAGGGAACAAATAAAACGGCTTCCGTGATTTGGGCGCCGAGGAAGATTCCCAGTATGCCCGTAGATAGTATAAGAAGATATGCTCCGATCATGTCTGATTTTTTTCTGTTTGATTTCAGACAAAATTGGAGTTTTCAGATCAGTGTGTCATTTACATATGTAAAGGAATTCAGCTAAAGATGCTTCTTAGCGCAGCCTAAAAGCAATCATGCGATGTACCACCTCCTTATCTCCCTGCTTCCATTTCTGAAAGACTATACCGATGCCCGGAGCCACATAGGTCTCAATTTTTCGATCCGGATTATTGCCGGGCAGGATTTCATATTTGATGCAGTCGAAATCTCCGGCTATACTTTGGATACGTTCCTTTGTAGGATAAACTTTCACCCGATCCTCTCCAAAAGTCTGGTACTCGATTACTTTCTTTTTATGGGGTTTGCGAAACATCATGACTTCCAAAAATTTCCCATCCTCTCCCCTACTCAGGGTATCAATCTCGAACTGCCCTTTACGGCTATTGCGAACCACGAATACATCCCCAAACTCATGTAAGCTGTAATATTCCTTTCCTGCTATGTCAAAGGAAATATCAATCCAGTTTCTGACCGTATCTCTTTCTATCACTTCCCCATCTTTGAGGAGTTCGCGATGGTAGACCCACTGATTGCCTAAATCAAGGGGAATGAGGCTTTGGGCAAAAAGAGAGCTTGAAAGCAAGCCAAAAGAGGCAAGGGTCAAAATATATGTTAATCGGCTATTCATGTGATGTTTTTCTAAAATTTGAATACGGGCAAATGCAAAAAATAAAACCTGAGCTTGAAACTTGAACTTGAATCTCCCCCTTTACTCATCTTCATAGGTAAAAACGAAATGTACTTCTGAGGTATTGGAATATGAGTTAGCCGCACTAAAGGCCCTTTGTTCTATTTCTCGCCCTTTTTCATCATAATCTTTAACATTAAATGCTAGCAGATCCCCACTAGAGTTTCTCGTCTCCATTTTTGTCTGTTTTCCCAGTCGATTATACTCAAAAGTCGTTTCACTTAGCACCTGCTGAGAAGCTCCCCGACTTTCTATTTTTATCAGGAGTTCATTTCGGTATATGTATTGATTTTCTTCAAGTAATGCTCCTTCAGGACTGAAGGTAGATTCTTTCAGCAATTTAGCTTTAGGATCGAATTCATGCCGCTCCTTTTCTACTACATTGCCTTCGACGTCCTGGATTTCAATGTCAAAAATCCTTTGATCCGGACTCTTCTGGCAATGAAGTTTTTGGACCAATTCCCCGTGCTGGAAAAACTCTTTGCTATAGCCCAGTTCAAAATCCTGGTGAACTTGTTTTTCCGTTTCTTCCTCCTCTACGTAAACCGTTTTCGTGTTCCCATTGGCCGCATAGCTAAATACAACTTTCTGGTAAACTTCTCCTTCGAAAAGTAAAGACTCCTCAAGAGGCCGCCCCTGCCCATCGTAGGTACTTGTAGATTCTTCCAGGAGTTGATCATTTTCAAACAATTGCTCTGCCACTTGAAGGCCCAGATCATTGAAGGTTTTGATGGTCATTTCTTCAATTCCTCCAGGCTTGTAAAGTATTTCAGTTTCTGTTTTATCCTGTTCATTTCTTTCGAATGAACTTACAAGGACTTCTTCTTCTCCTACGACTCTCCAGGTGTATCTTTTCATTTGATTAAGTTCTCATTTTGTATAAAATTCATTCTTCTCCTTCATTCAAAATTCGAACATAGCTACCAGAAGAATAAATGAAGGTAAGCACAGCAAATTAATAAGAAATTGTTTTCTCGCATGAGCTTCTCGATGGAGCAAAAAAAATAATCCTGACAAAAACAGCCAGAGTACTCCAATGCCCAGAACCATTAAAATTACCAAGAGGGAATTACTTGCATAATGGCCATAGGTTTGCTCAAAAAAATTGCGGACCAGCAGGTAGCCTAATGCCCCTAGAGCATAAAAACCTATCAAAAGATGGGGGCGATTTTTCTTAGCAAAGACAGGTTTCATGCGTTAAATGAATTAGTTAGTCTCTCCTAGCTCTTGCTCCAAATCCTTGATAAAATCTTCCCAATTGCCTCTTCCCGTCTTCTTTATCGAAAGAGCTTCAGCTTTTCGCAGCAAATCCAGGGCTTTTTTCACATCCTTTTCCATCCCCATACCCCTATATTGGTAAAAAGCTAGGTCGGCCATTGCGTTATGATTTCCCTCTTCTGCCAGTTTCTGGCTTAGCTCCAGGCCTTTAGCATAATCCTTTTTGCCTCCACTCCCTCTCATGTAAAGCCTGGCCAATTTCAGTTGCGCACGCTCTCTGTACCGCTTGCTATTGAAGAGTGATTTGAGGGCAGAAATCGCTTTCTCAATTTGATCTGGTGCTTCATCTATAATAAAGTCTGCCAATTCATAGGCATCTTCTTCAGAACCTAGTTCAATCGCTTTTTCTCTCCAGTAAATCAGCTTTTCGGTATCTACTTCTGCCTGAAAATAATGGTAGTCTCCCATTTCATTTGCAGCTTCGGGATGTCCCTCCAGGGCAAGCTTTTCAAACATCAGGCGAGCCTGGGTATTTCTCTCCTCAGAAAAATTATCATCATATTCAGAGGTGTTTAGGGCAAAGGCATATGCGAACATACTCCCCGGACAATTGGCAATCAGAGCTAAGTCTTGTTTTTTATATCCTTCATTTTCGATGCCTTTGATAAAGCTTGTCGTCTTTTCAAAAAGCTCAAACTGGCAGGTCCCCATAGCATAAAACATGGGTTCCAGATCTGAATCCACCAGATAAATATGATGGTCTTGTAGAAATTTAGCGGGGTAATAGAGGATTTGTTCATCGGCATTGATGGCAATCGGTACATCTCCACTTTTGATCCAGCCCTTATTTGTAAATTCCAGGCTCTTCTCTCCAAGCTTCTTTTTATCCCAAAAAGTCCAGGTATCAATGCGAAAAAACAAGTCAAAACTCTTCTGATCATGTGCGTCTAAAAAGTTTTGGTAGTCTTCCGGTATCTTTATTTCCTGGGAGAAAGATGGGTCAATAAAGCCAAAAATAGAAAGGCCAATTAACAGCAATATTTTGTGATGCATGATAGGTGCTAAATAAGCGGTTGAAAAATTATAACAGGCGGGCTTTGTGTTTTCATAAAATCAGGCCAAAACAAAGGGCCTTTCGGTATGCAAAATAATCAAAAACGGGCAATCCATTTCATAAAAATTTGATTTCCACCCTAAAAAAATAAAGCCCCTACTCCTAAATGGATAAAGGGGCTAAGCAGATTTGTAAAAGGGGTTTGTTTTTATTTCCCAACCTCTTCCTCTTCTGATGGTAAATCCACGCTAAAAAATTGCTTCGTATCAGCTCTGTACATAACGTACAATTCGAATAAGGTCAATAGCATGGACCCTATTGCAAATAATAAGAATATGGAAGCATCAATTTCCTGAATCCTGATTCCAAACACTTTCAAGTAAAAAGGTCCTGAAGCATCCATTAGGACCCAGGATATAATGGGTACGAGGATAAATCCCAGATAGATAAATAGTAATGCCCATTCTCTGGATTTGGGATCACCTTTCAGCATTCGCTTTCCGATAGGCAAACAAAAGAGACCGAAGTCAAAAAAAAGTCTGCCATAAAAAGGAGAAATGATCATTTCCAGGATTGCGAAAATGCCCTCAATTATAAAGAGCCATGCGACGATTTGAAGGAGGATGGGGGGCTTACGGTCTTGTGTAATCATGGTAATGCTGTAGGTTTGTAAGTTGAAAAAGGAATCACTTGCGTTTCTTCTTCTTTTTCTTCCCCCCCTTCTCCCCTTCGTAGATACTTGCTTTGACTTCTTCTAATTCCCGCCGGGCGTCCATGAGTTCATTGAACAGATATGTCTCACTAATTAATAGTTTTTGTCCAAGCTCAGACTGATAAAATTGGGAGAGTTCTCTGAGCTCGGCCAGGGTATAATTTTCAATAAAATGCTTGATGGGATTCTTTATAAAGTTGGGATTCTGAGCCAAGAATTTTTGACCGGTCTTTTGCATGATCTCAGTCAATGCTTCCATACTTATCGGTTTTTTACCGTCTGGGTTTGCATCAAACTCTACATTCGTATAAAGCCGCTCAATCTGTTTTTGAATAACATTGAGATTCTCACTTAGAATTTGAAATTTTTCCTGAGCAGAGTCTGTATTGAAGTCTGCAAGATTTAAGGAAACTTCTGCCTTTAATTCTTGGGCGGAAAGAGGGCTATAAACGGAAAAAATGAAGGTGAGAGATAGGGCCCATTTGCCCCAAAGGATCATTGTGTTCTTCATGTGTTGATTAGGTTTGTGTTTTGTATTTCTAATTGTAAATGTCTGGGGAAATAGTTTACCCTACCTTAAGCTAAATACCTTTACAATTTTTTGGCAATGAGGATCAAGTCCGTAAATTTCTTGTGTTCATACTTATCGAAATCCTGTCGATGGTGAAAGCGTATTTCAAATCCCAGTTTCTCTAATGCTGGAAGCAAATAAGCAGACTCATGGTAATGCATATAAATTTTGGGGCCTTCGCCAGAACTCGGGCCTTCCCAGCCGGAATCTTCATAGGAGCCTTCCATAGTGCTCAGGTAAAGGACTCCATTTTCTGTGAGGATATCAGCTGATTGACTCAGCATATCCAGTGCCTCCTCTTTGCTGAGGTAAGGCAAACAAAAACCACACATAATGGCCTCGAATTTTCGATTCAGCTCTTTGATTTTCCGACTGTCCCAGACCAAAAATTCAGCATTCGGATTATGTGCTTTTGCCAATTCTATCATACGGGGAGCCAGATCTATTCCCATAAGCTGGAGTCCAGGAAGTTTAGACAGCAGATATTTACTGATATTGCCCGGTCCACAAGCTATGTCCAGTATGCGAGAAGAGGGAAAAGGGAGAGCTTCACAAAATATATCAAAGGAATCCTGATAAAGACTCTGATCCATAAATTTCGCTGCATATCCTTCTGCAGCATTATCGAAGGCCTCTACAGCAATCTTGTTTTTGTCAGGTTTCAGCATATAGACATGGAATGGGGGTTAGCCCAACTTACATTCTACTGGTATTTCTTTTTCTTCTAAACTAAGCCAGAGATCATCCAGCGTCAGGTCTGTCAGGTTTTCTTCAAATAGATCCAGCTCCAGACCCGAACAGAAAAACCTGAATCTCCCTTTTGCTGTTTCAACTTCTACATAGTTCCTTCCAAAGAAACCAAAGAGGTAGAATAAAATCCCCCACTTAGCCTTATCTATTCTGACTACATGGATTTTTGTCAGTTCAAACTCAAGGAGCTTTTGAAAGGGAAAATTGGGATTGATCACATAAAACTTATCCCCATTTATAGCAAAACTGTTATTCAGGTAGGCGGCGATAAGGTAGGAGGTAAGTAAAAACAGGCCAGCCAAATAAACATTTGGTCCACCGACAAATAAGAAATAGCCCAGAAGACTCAGTCCAATAATACCCGGCACCAAAAAGAGAAAGACAAACCAGATAAGAATGGGACTATAGAAAATTTGAGAGGACTTGATTCCTTTTTCTAACAGTAACTGATCTACTCTTTTGTCTTTGAGTTTTTTGAGGAATGATTGGGCAGCTTCCATAGCAGTATTACCTGAGGAGTATTTATGCGCTTATTTTTGATATTACGACAAAAAGGACAGAAAAGATTAGCAGTAGCATCCACCAGGCAGCCTTTTTTACTCGTTTATCCATATGCTGGCTCTTGCGAATTTCCACCATAGACCAAATGGCAAAGCCGACAAAAAATGCTCCGGATATGCCTACTAGCAATTTATTGTCTACCAGAAATACTAGCAACATACTCCCGATAAAGGGAATTGCTAGGAGGCGAGATAACTTCTGCCGAAGGCTACTTTCCGGCAAAGGTTCCAATGCCATCCATTCCTGAATTTTTTGACTTAGCTCTTCTTTCTCTTCCATCAGGGGAGGGATTAGGATAAAGCTTGTTTTAGATTTTCCCTGGAGCTTTATGCCTCCTTCCTTCAGAGCATAGGCCGCCTGAATATCTTCCTTACTCAAATAAATCTCCGGGGTCTTGTCTTGTGTCCTTTTAATCCCTTCATCATCGATCGCTATCTCAAAACTTTCCAGTAGTTTTCCATTTCGCCTGTAAGCCATGACGATAGCTGCTCCAAGAAGCAACGTCATGATTGGATAAATAAATTCATTTCCTTCTGTGCTTTGGGTTTCAGCATTTGGACCGTATTGGGTAAGTAGAATTGAGATCCCTATAGCTATGAGAAAAAAAGGCAGACTACGAATGATGGATTTCCTTTTCAGTAGATCGAGACCGCTATCGCTAATTTTGTAGGTTTTCATGTGTTTCTTGATCTTTAGCCAGCAATATTAAGAAGAAAGCGGGGAACTTGCACCTGCGACTACCTTCCAGTTTCCTTCCTCTTGCTTCCATACTCTCAGGAAACGGAAACGCCCTTCGAAATCATGCGCATCAAAATTCCCTTTCATTTCCACCTCCACACTCACTACAGCGGCATCCCCATAAACCTCAACTTTCTGAGTCAGGAATTTGAGCTTGTTAACACGCATCTTCCTCCTGCGGTAATTTTCCAGATCCATTTTCTTACTAACTATCATTCCTCCAGGAATATGAAAAATCAGTTTGTCGTGGATCAGCGTTTCCAGGTGGGAAATATCTGACTCTAACATGGCCTGTCTTAGTTCTTCTTCTTTGGCGAGAATTTCTTCTTTCATAGGGTCTTTAAGTGGAAACACCTGCGAAAGGGAAATGTGACAGCCTGCATTAATTCTGTCCTTCTATAAATTTCAAGCGACTTATAAATTGATAAAATCGATCAATATTGAGTTCATAGGTTTCAGGAGTTGCCACGAAATTGGCCCAGAGGTAGGCTTTGGGAGTTTCTATCAAATAATAAAATGCCCGGTAAACACCTCCTCGAAATACCTGATCGACGACAAAGCCCTCCATAGTCTTGTAGTTTTTTCTTTCGATCTCAAGAAAGCTTTGTCCCCCCGACCAGGGAGGCTTCACACCTAGCCCATAGGTACTATCTTCAATGATATAATTCTTAAACCCCTGGAAGCCATCAAAAGCATCTTTTCGATAGGAAGTTATGGACACTGCATTTCTAATCCCTTCAATTTCCGGAAACAAAGCATTGAGCATATTGTATTTATCCGAGTCCCACATTTCCAGGTAATCAGGTACCGAAATTTGATAACCACTCAATGTATCCAGATAACTGATCTGTTTAGCCTTATCAAAATAGCCCGAAATCCTCAACATAATGATGCTTCCATTGAGGTCTGGAGTTATCACGACATGCCGTTTCTTGCTTTTTTTCTTTAATCGAAAGTATTGCCTTTCCTGTGCGTGCGAGGGAATCAGGATCAGGCATATTAACAGACTTGCAAGCCAAGTTTTCATAGGGTTCTTTAAAACATTCTAGTTTTTCTCAGGCATATAAGCCTCATTGTTAATCGTCCAGCTTTCCTCATAGATAGATTCATAGACAATTTCAAAATCCAGGCTATCACCGGAGAGCGCATTTTTCAACTTCATAGATCCTTCGAGCGTATTGCGAATGTCTCCATAAACTTTGAGGCTTTCGTTGTCAAGAAGTCCTATCAGCGGAATCTCTTCTCCGGCAGGAATAAATCGCCCTTCAAAAATATCTGAATGATAATAAAAAATCGAATCCTCCATGTAGATATGATCTTCCAGGTATTCAAGCAGCTTATCATAGCTTTTCCCAGCCTTATCAGTAATTTTCACTGATTTGATCATCGCAGGACCGATGCCTTCATTTTTAAGTAGGTATTTATAATTGAGTCCATTGCTCCCATAATGACCAATGTCCAAATGGGGATACACAGACATGAATTGCTGTTTACGGATAAGATTGGTTTGATAGCTAAAAACGACTAGCGTGCCGACACTTACTATAATGGCAGCAATACTCATCAATCTGTCTCCATTCCGGAAATTTGTGTTCATGATTCTGATTTATTTGAGGTTGAGCTTATTTTATAAGTCCGGAACTTTTTAAATGTTCATCAACACCTGTCATTTGCCAATGCCCAAGCGCGATAGGAATATTACCTATGGAGTTTAGCTCATCGAAGAAAGCCTTTAACTCAAAGCTTTCTCCTTTTCCCTCTTTGATACGTGCATAGTCCGCCATGGCAGCTTCAAGCAGATACTTACCTGTGATATAGCTGGTTCCATAACCGGGCTGACGCAGGTAGAGGTGTTGCTCGAAAATGAGGAGTTCCTTCTCGGTTTTCATCCAGCCTCTGGGGGTAAATTCGGAATGAATACCTCCCGCTTCTTCCATACTCATTTCATTGGCGTGGGCATAAAGGGATCCTAGTCCTCTGGCAGCTCTTTGGGCAATCATGATATAGACAATTTCTCGTACCCTTGGATCATCATCATAGAGACCAGCACCCATAAACATTTCTTCTACGGCAGTCGCAGTTCCTTCATTGCGAGAATCAAAGATATTGTAGAGCAAAGGTCCTTTTCTGATCTCGCTTTTGTGGGGTTCTGTATCCATTCTCGCCAATTCAAACCAGTGATAAAAATGTGAGTAAAGTGGGCGAGGATCATAATGAGCGCCAATCCAAAAGAAGTTTCGGCTTTCTTTTGGGACAAAAGCGCCCAGATGCTCCCGAAGAGCAGGCTCAAAATAATCTTTGACCGTAACGATATCCTCATTCTCCAGAAAATTCATCAGGCTTTTAGCAGAACGCTCTGCCAGGGCCTCATATGCCTCAGGAGAATCTGCATCTGTAAGTTCCGGCACATTGCGATTTCTATGTTCTTCGAGCTTGAGGGAGGACCAGGCACGATTGAGTTCACGTTTGAGAATCATGACCTCATCTTCCCAACTCAGGGGAACAAGGTGGACATTTTGCAGGTACCAGCTATAATTCTCTTTCCCTATTCCGGAAGGCCCGGTTTTTTTATCTGCTTCTCCCTCTAACCAATCAGCCAACTCATTGGTCGAAGCTATAGCTACATCAAGGGCAGCAACTACATCCTTATGTTCCTTTATTCCCTCCCATCCTTTGATATGCTCCAGTCCTCTACTCTGGTTTTTGATGTCTCGGATACCTGTGATCCAGAGATCTTTTGCATTGCCGGTCAGATTCAGTTTGGCCTGTTCATTGAGGGGGGGAATAACGCCAAGATCAGCGAGTAAATCTGTTTTGGATTCTTCACTTAGCGGGAAGTCATAGGTCCATATTTCTGTGGTTGCATGATGGGTAGGTCCTTCATGAGCAGGGACATCGGAGCGATACATCCAAAGACTTTTATAATAAGCGGGATCTCTTTGCCAGGGTTTGAGGATGCGATGGTTGAAGTCATAGCCATTCATTTCCGCCCGGACGATATGCCAGTCTACTTGCTGATCTACCGGCCAGGAAGAAGGATCGATTGCCTGATGTTTGGCCTGTAGGTCTTTAAATTCTGGCCATCTTTTATCAAAAGTAGCAGCTGTATAATCGGGAGCTCCTTCCCGCATGGGAGGTTTTTCGAATTCGCGCCAGTCTTTAAAAAGTTGAACAAGCTCTTCGTATTTCTCTGATTTGGGATAGGTTTTTTCTGTTGGTGCGCTGTTCTCACAGGAGAGAAAGGAGATCAAAAAGATCCATGATAGTAGTTGGGTCAGTCGTAGTTTCATAATCAGGGCTTAAGAGCCCTAAGTTAGTAAATCGTAGCTGTATTTCTTTACTGCAATAATTCCTTGTTTTCCAAAGCCCACCTGAGCAGGCCGTTTTGCTCCCCGCTCAATTCCAGTTTTTTCCCGATGTTGCTGCGATGGTTACCGACCGTTTTAGGGCTAATGAATAGCATATCAGCGATCTCGGCCGTCGTTTTTTGCTTGGAGATCAGTTTCAGGATGTTGATTTCATGATTGGATAAACGCGATAAAAGATCGGTTTTTGCATTTTTGGGTTTGATCAGGTAGTGGGTAAGGCTGGGATTTACATAAGGCCTGCCTTTACTTAGAGAATGCACACAAGCTATAATCTCCTGCTCCGAGCTTTCCTTTAGTAAATAGCCTTTTATCCCTGCCTCTATCGCATGATGAAAAAAACTTTCATCCTTAAATAAAGTCAGCAAACAAAATTCTGTTGTACTCCCCTCTTCAATCAGGAGCTTTGCGACTTCCAGGCCTGTCATTCGTGGCATCTCTATATCCAGGATGGCCACATCTGGTTTCAGCAAGCGTATTTTTGCCAATGCCTCTTCTCCATTTTCGGCACTACCCACCCACTCTAATCCTTCCTGTTCATTGAGGAGATCCGTAACTCCTTTCCTCAGAATCGGATGATCATCCGCATTGAAAACTGTAATACTCATGACTTCAGTAATAGGTTTGATTCGGCTTACATATTCTGGATGGGAATGCTTATGCTCAAATTGCTTCCTTTCCCATTATTTCCTTTCTCTATCTTCAACTTTCCTCCAATGGCTGAAATTCGTTCAAACATCGTTCGCAATCCCAGACTTTTGGAGGTCACAATCTCCAATTCATGATCAAAGCCTTTCCCATTGTCCCGGATTTGGATGAGCACCTCATTATCCTTCAATTCAGCACTTACTTTCGCTGCAGTTGCTTCGGCATGTTTAATGATATTGCTTAGGGCTTCCTGTACAGTCCGGAATACATGGATATGCGCAGCTTGCGGGAGGTATTGATCGAGCTCGATCAGCTCCTTGCTTATGAAGAGATCGCTAGATCTTTCGACCTTCAAAATGGCTTCCTCCAGAGCTGCTTTCAAGCCAAACTTCTCCAATTGAAATGGATGCAGGTCTCGGGATACCGAACGAACTTCCTCCAGGGTTTCGGAGATCATATGCTGATTCTCTGCGCTGATGGATGCATTATTCAGCAATTGTTTTTTGATCAGGAGTAAGGATTGGCCGATACCGTCATGCAGGTCTCTGGCAATCCTTTTTCTTTCTTCTTCCTGGGTAAAAAGCAAGGCTTCTGCTAAGGCTTTTTTGTCATTTCTTTCTCGCTGGATGCGATTTATTCTCAGCCCCAGAAAAGCCAGAATACTCAGGATGAGCCCACCGCTTATGAAGGCATTCCTCTGTATGATCGCTCCACTTTTTTGGGCATCGAGCTCTGCAATTTCTTTTTCCTGTCGCAGGATCTCTTGCTCTTTCTGACTGGTCTCATAGCGGGTCTGCATATCTGCGATTTGTTTATTGCGGTCTTTATTTAGCAGGCTATCACGCGTCTGGGCATATTGCTCAAAATAGGAAAAGGCTTGCTTGAAATTTCCTCGAGCTTCATAATATTGGGCCAGATTTTTATAGATACCTTCCTGCTCTTCGATGAGCTCTTTTTCTCCCGCGATTTGTTCTCCTTTCTTCAAGTGAAACAATGCTTTTTTGTAATTGCCTTCCTGGGTCCACAATTGTCCCAGGGCCTTATGAGATCCTGCCTGACCGCTTTTGAAACCCAATTCCTCCCTCAATTCCAGGCTTTTTTCATGAAATTTTATGGCTTCCTTTTTTTGCCCCAACTTATGGTAGGATTTCCCCATATTGAAATAGGCAAAAGTAAGTCCCCGCTTGTATTTAATCTCTTCTTGAATATCTCTTGCTTTCATAAAATAGTCTAATGCCAATTGAAATTCCCCCTGATTGAATGCACAATTCCCCAGGGTTTGAATCGATTTTGCTTCCCCCCTCCGATCGCTGTTTTCCCTGAATTTCTCAAGGCCTTTTTCTGCAAATTCTTCGGCCTTGGAATAATTCTTCTGCCGAAAATGAATGCCTGCTATGTTAGAAAGAAAAGTAGCCTGAAGTCTGTTTAGATTATACTTCTCCGCCCAGGCCAATCCTTCTAAGTACTTGGACAATCCCTTTTCATACTGCCCCATAGAATCATAAATTCTGCCTAAATCATTGTAAGCAACTCCTTGACCATGCGCATTATCCTCTTTTTCCTCTCCTTCCATGGATAATTGGTAATACTCCAGGGCTTTCTCATAATCTCCATCTGTTTCGGCTATATCTCCCAGGCCTTTGCTATTGTTAATGATGGCTCTCAGGTATTCATATTTTTTCCCCATCTCCAGTCCTTCTTCATAGGATTTTCGTCCTTCTTCTTTTTTTCCTAAGCCCATATAAATAGCTCCCTGGATGTACAAACAGTCACAGGAATATTTGGGGGTATTGATTAATATGTAGAGTTGCTTACAGGAATCAGCAGCTATAAGGGCTTCTTCGTCTTTGTAGTCAAAATAGTAAAGGTAGCTTAGGTAATACTGAACCTCCGCCAGATTTGACAAATCGTTCAATTGGAGCGAAAGACTTTTTGCCTCTTCAGCATAGGGGAAGGCCTTCTTCGTATCTTCCATGTAGAATTTTTCTGTCAGGCGTAGCAGAACACCGAGACGATTGCTGTCTGGCTGATTTACCTCCAGCAATTGCGTAAGGCTATCTACATAATTACTTTGGGCACTAAGAGAATGAGAAAGAAAAAGTAAGCAGAAACATGTGGAAATAATCCCTTTCATCATCACGGTATTTGGGGAAACGGCATAGGGTTAAGCTCTAATCTAATAATTTCCAGACGTTAATTATTACGAAAATCAAAAAAAGACTTCGCCATACTGGCCTATTTCGATTGGTAATAAGCCAAAAGTACCTGATGACTTTAGGTTTTGATTGAAGGTTTACCCCCATTTTTTTGAGGTACAGCCCCTATTGACTTAGCGATAGTTTTGGAGAAAATCCGCCTGTATCCAGTATATGTCTCTGTTTGAGGTGAAGAGAAAATACTTACCGTCTGCAGTCACAAAGGGACATAGCTGGTGGCCTTCATCATTGATTTTTTCTCCCATATTTTCTGATTTAGACCAGCTCCCGTCTTTTTGCTTAAAACTGATATAAAGATCACCCTGTCCGTATCCTTCGGGCCTCATGCCACAAAATATCAGATAAGACTCGTCGGGAGCTACATAAACATCCGCTTCATAATGCAGGCTATTAACCCCTGCCCCTAATACCTTAGCTTCCTGAAATTCGCCCTCTTTTAGCTCGGAACGATAGATGTCGTAATTGTTTCGATGATCTTGTTCAGCCGCTTTATTCGAAGAAAAATACATATCTCCTTTTGCGGTAAAGGAAATAAAATACTCATTGGATGAGGAGTTGATCGCAGGTCCCGCATTGATAGGTTTTGACCATCCCGCTCCATCCTTTTCTATATACCAGATGTCTATATCTGCCGGCTTTTCTCCTGGATTTTTGGGATGATTGGAAATAAAGTATAAACGACTTTCATCAGGAGAAAGCATAGGATCATTATACCCAATACTGTCGTTTGAAATCAGGGTTTCAGCTTCTGTCCACACGCCATTTTCCAGTTTTGAATAAAGGATCTTGGGAAGTCCATTTTCGTCCACTCCAAAATAAAATTCATCACCTTTTTTACTAAAGACTGAGCCAAACTCATATCGACCTGGCAAGCTGATGAAGTTCGGTGCCAGCTTTTCCGGAACGTCCAGAGGAGCTTCCAAACCAAAATACAGCATATCATTGTCCCGAGCTGAGCCGACTTTTCCTTCAAGGCCCTCTAGTAATTTTTTAGGATCATAAGCTTTTCCTCTTCGGAATACAGTGCGCACTTTTTGAATAACTTTTGCATCCTTCTCCAAGTCCCCGTCCAGTAAGACCAAATCTGCATAATAGCCTTCTTTGATTTGCCCCAACTTTTCTCTTTCTAATAATTGAGCAGCATTCGCCGTCATAACCTGTATCGCCTCTTCCGCTTTGAATCCTGCTTCTATAAAAAGCTCGTAATTCTTTTGATCTCCAAAGCCGGGCAAATTGTGTAAGCCCGGATCAGGACCAGCACAGAGCAAACCACCTGCACGATAGAAGGCTAGATCATAAGCCATGGACTTTTTCAGCCATGCCTTCTTGAAATACCATGCCTCTCCTTGTTCTTCCATTCGCTTTCTCCTATTCTCATAGGCTTCCACATAAAAAGGACTTAGGAGTTCTAAACTCCTTTCATCTGCAACTCCTCTGGCCTGTGTTTCAAATATGGCCAGGGTACTCGTCAAAGCTGTACCCGCTTCAATCAGTTTCTGATGTACGGCCCTTACTTCCTCACTTTCTATATTCAATTCATTTCTAAAATCACGACTGCCATTACATTTATCTACTTCTTTTCCCTTTGCATGATCATAACTATGGATAAAGCCGTGTTCAATCGCATCAATGCCGATTTCAGCTGCTTCCTGATAGGTAGTCGCACAAAGGTGGCCCGTAACTTTTGCCCCATGCTTATGTGCCTCATCCACGATCAATCTTAGATCCTCAGGCCGGGTATTTCTATATACTTTAAACCATTCCACGCCCCTATCTGCCCAATAAGCAATCGTATCACCTATCATAGCTGTATCCCTGACCTGGATAAAATTGCTTTTCCCCTCCGAACCTGTAAAATAGGGTCCTGAATTAACGATCTGCGGGCCGGGTATCTTTCCTGTTTTTATGGCCTTCCCGATTGAGATTTCTTCTTCCGGATTTCCGGTTCCACAAGTCTGAATCGTCGTTACTCCAGCTGCCAAATGTAAACGAGGAGAAGTCGCCAGCAAGGCGCCTGCAGGAAAGCGCATATGATTGTGTACCCCTATAATGCCGGGGATCAGGCTCTGCCCTTTACCATCCACAACAAAGTAATCTTCAGGCAGCTGTAGAGCAGAGGCTTGTCCTAATTTGTAGATTTTATCGCCCTCAATGAGTACTGTTTGGTCCCTTTTAATTTCTCCGCCTGAACCGTCAATCACATCTACATGAACTATCGCTATTTTATTATACTCATATTTGAGAAAGGATTGGGTAAAGGAACTTAAATCTGGTTCTGCGTTTTCGATTGAAGCTTCCTGGCTCTGGGTCGAACTGCAGGAGAAAAATGGAAAAACTATCCAAAGGAGATGGATGAGGAAAGTTTTGGGCATATTGACTATCGATTTGCTTCAAGTTAGGGAAAAGCCAGCTTTAGGCCTTGTTCCAATTCCAAAATTTGTGCCCGATAGGGCCCATTTTCTTTATACAGGCAGATGAGTTTCAAAAAGACATCTCCATTCCTGAAAATCAAAAATTCCTGAATCCTGGGTCCCCATTTTCCAGAAAATATTTTGAAACGATAGCGTTTGAAATTTAATCCCCCAATATTATCGACTTCATCTTGCCCCAAAAAAGTATTTCCTTCATATGCAGCCGAGATTTGGGCTATCAATTTTTCTCCATAAGCTTCATCACTAACTAAAGCTGTTCCCGGATCATCTTCTACTTGGATAATCAGGGAAGTCCCATGCTCCTCATCAATCAAATTAAGGGCAAATTTCCCTTCTTCATCAGGCCCAGGGAAAGGAATACTAAATGGTTCTCCATAGTGGACTTCGATGGGGTTGAAGCGACTTTTAAATTTGATTTTGTAGGAAAATGAACGAATGGTTTCGGGACAACTCATTTTCTCTATAGCCAATTTATGGCGCTCTTCTTCTTGCTTATTCACATCAAATGGAGGTGGAGGTGGCAAAGGAGACATTTTATCTATCTCACTAAAGCTTTTTCGGTATTGAAACTTCAAGGTCAAAACAGCCAGATCCAGGGGTGCAGAGTCCGAGCAACTCAGCCTCACAATTTGATTGTTATAAAGGACGAAACGAAAGGCAAATTTCACATCCAGGCTATTATCTTCCCGTATTTCTACATACATGCGATCTATATAAATAGAATCGTGGCTTGCATCATTTTCGGCAAATTTCACATATACAGTACCCTCATCTTCCAGGAAGCCTGAATTTTTGAAGGTTCTATAGCGGCAGGACCAGTTTTTCAAAGAGTCGCCGGGAATTTGATATCCCTCAGCCCAATCCAGATATGGGGACTGTTTTCCCTCTTCCAAAAAATACAGAAAGGATACTTTGCCGGGATCAATGGGAATATTGTTTGGACAATTTTCGATCCGCTCAATGATGAGGTTCTGAGAAAAACCGCATAAGTGAAATACCAGTAATAAGAATACGCTAGTAATTGTGTGCTGCTTCATGGATGTATTAGGTTTTGAAACGCAAATTAACAGACTATCTGAATAAATCTCCATTCAAATAGCGCAATCCGGAATCACAAATTACGGTAACTATCTTTTTCCCCGGGCCTAAATCTTTTGCGCGTTTCATAGCAGCCCAAACATTTGCTCCCGAAGTTGCTCCGCCAAAAATCCCCTCTCGCCTTGCCAATAGATTCGCCGTATGGTAAGCATCTTCATCTGAGACTGGGATTACCTCATCAATCAAATCAGTTCTAAGAATAGACGGCACAAAAGAAAGGCCAATACCTTCCAGTTTATGCGTTCCACTGGTATCTCCTCCGGATACATTTTGCACATGTAAAGGTTCTACGGCTGTACACCTCAAATTAGGAATAGCCTCCTTCAATATTTCCGAATTACCCGAAAAACAACCTCCCCCTCCTACTGCCATCACAAATTCATCGATATCGCTAGCAAGAATTCCCATAATTTCCCTGGCCATGCCATGATAGCCTCTTTTGTTGTCGGGATTGTTGATTTGGTCCGGCCAAAAAGCTCCGCTTTCTTCAATAATTTCTTTAGCTCTTGCAATCATCCGGTTTATAATCTCGGCTGTCAGAATCCCTCCCTCTGCTTCAATGATCTCAACCGTTGCTCCAAAAGCGCGCATTGTCTGCAATTTTTCCTCCGCAAAGGCATTGGAGGAAACAAAATGGGCCTGATAGCCCCTCATCGCGCAAACCATAGCCAATGAGCTACCCGTGCTTCCTCCTGTATATTCGACGACTCTTCCTCCCGCTTTCAATTCTCCCCGAGCTTCTGCTCCCATAATCATAGAAAGGGCCATCCTGTCTTTCATACTTCCAGTTGGATTGGCACCTTCATATTTCACATAAATTTCCGCCATATCAGCATCCGTCATATTTTTCAGCTGAATCAATGGGGTATTTCCAATTGCACTCATATGTCCTTCTTTGATTTTTTACTCTTTAAGTTCCTGATAAACTCTTTCCTGAAAGCTGGCTTTTTGATGTTCTCTTTCGAGTTGGTCCAGGGCTAAAAGAAAATCTTCATTTTCCACCAGCATTTTTCTGATTGCGTTTTGCCCGGCTTCCCAAACTCTTTCAAACCTGGGCAGTTCAGCATGCGCTTTTTCTGAAAGCCTTATAAGCTTTTTGCGTGAATCCTGCGGATCAGATTTCAATAACAGATATCCTCGTTGAACGATTTTTCGGATCATTTTTGTGATTGCTGGTTGAGAATAGTTAAAGGCTTCTGCAACTTCAGACATAGAAGCGGAGGAATGCTCCTTTAAATACAGGAGTATCAAATGCCAACTAGGCTCAATATCAAGCCCTTCCTCCTTATAGAGATTCTTGATACTATATGACATGGCATCACTCAATCTTTTGAGTCGAGCAGTGATTCCCAGGTATTCCAATTCTTTCAAAAAATCCTTTTCCATACATTTACTTAACCGGTTAAGTAAATGTAGCGAATATTATTAAATTATTAAGTAAATGTGACTATACTTTTTTCAAATCATTCAGAAAAGGAAATGCTCAAATCGTGGATAATCAGGGAATTGCAGGAATATTACACTCATTTACTTGGAATTTTAGAATTATTTTTTCTGAGCAAATATTCAAAGTGTCTAAAGCTAATGTACTCAATAATAAGCATATAGCTTCCAAACTATTTAATTCGAAAATCGAAATAATCGCAAGCTACCAACATAAACTTGAAACAATTGTTATTTTCTTCGTAATATAGAATATAAGGTCAGGTTAAAACTTATATTCTTTTAGAAATTTATCACACAAAATCTCAAGGATATGCTACGAAACAAAAAAGCCCCATAATAATTTGCTGATTACATCGTAATCATAATTGCAAACACTCAATTAGACAGATTTCTAGTACCCATTTCCCTTTTTCTAACTCTTTAGGCGTCACATATGAATTTCCGATCAATAGTCTTACATAAGACAGGCCAACGCCTTCCTCAATTGCAAAATGTCAACCCTAAGAATCATCTATCCCTTGTTGTTATCAAGGGGTTTCCTCGGCATTATTGGTCCAATCTATAGGGATTGATACACCTTTCCAAATCCAAATAAACGCCTCTGGGAATAGCACAGCTCTTCCTTTAGATCTCGTCCGCCTATCTTGGTAGCCATTCAGCATTTGCTGGAATGTTTGATCTCTATTTTGCGAGTCAGATTCAATAAGCTTTGCCCTATATGTACTTCCAACTCCTAAGGATACCTATTTCATTATGCCTTTTGGCTTTTCTATTTCCCATTTTCTCGATGGGTCATGGATTTAGCGGAAACATGTCAATGGAGCGTGATTTCCAGTATGCCATGAAGTTGCTAAACGCATTCAAAAACGATAGCGCCCACCAGGTATTGTGTGGTATTCTGGATGAGCTTTCTCAAAATGGTCAACTAAATAGTCCCTTTGCACTCCAGGTTCGTTTGAGAGATGCTGAAGCTCTTGAAAAGAGCCATCAGGATGAAAAAGCTATCAATAAATTATTGCTATTAGTTGAAGATGCCAAGTCCCAACGCCAATGGGATGTACTTAGCAATGCCCATCTCTCTCTTGCCCGCCTTCACGAGAAAATGGAGCGAATGAAACCTTGCCATGAGGCACTAAAACGTGCTGCACGTTTTATAAAACTGCATAAACTTGCCAATATCTATCCCCGGCTTTGCATTAGACAATCTTCCTATTATCGGATTTTTGGAAAGCGGGATTCTGCCATCTTTTTTGCAAAAGAAGTCATACGCACTGCACCTATGGCCGGACTTTTTGAGGATCTGGCAGTTGGGAATCTCTTGATGGGACTTTTACTTTGGGATAACAATTTCCAAAAAACGGTAACCTATTTCCAGGCAGCCGGAAGACAATGGAGAAAGATTGAAGATTATTCAGGTTACCAGGCAGTGATGAGTAACCTTTCCCGTCTTTATTTAAAAAAGGGAATGGCAAAAGAAGCGCTCGTCTACAATGATAGCTCTCTTTATGTAGCCGGATTGGCAGCTGATAATGGAAGCGCAGAGAAACAAATGTATTTCCTTACCCTTCTTGATCGAGCCAAGATATTTGAAATGCAAGGGCAATATGATTCTGCTTTTTACTATTCACAGAAGGGCCATGCACTTGAGTTAGCAAATCTGAAGCATTCCAATCATCAAAAGATCATTGAGATAGATGCTCGCTACAATTATGAAAAGAAAACACAAGAACTAAAAGAGCAGGAGAATCTGTTAACGCATGAAAAAGAGAGAAAAGAAATCCTGATTCGCCTCATCATTTTCGGACTGTTTTGTCTGGGAGTAATTACCTATTACTACCTCAGCCTCAAAAAAGCCAATAAAAAGATGAAGCTACAGGCCGCTGATATTCGTCGGGTAAACAAAGATCTCTCTAATGCCTTGCAACACCAGATCGATCTACAGGGAGAAGTGCACCATCGAGTAAAAAACAATCTACAGCTGATCATAGGATTACTCGAATTGCAAAAAGGGGAGATCAAGAACCCACAGGCGCTGCAAAATATGGAAGCCATGTCCAATCGAATTTTCAGCATGGCAGCTATCCATGATTTACTGTACCAACAATTGGGCTCAGAACTTATTCGATTTGAAGAATACGCCAGCAAGCTTTGTAAACATTTCCAGGAAATGTCTGGATACACAAAACTAACGAAGTTCAATATTTCAGAAGGAGAACACATATTCAATATAGAAACACTCATGCCACTGGGAATTATCCTGAATGAGCTACTAACGAATAGCCTTAAATACGCAAGTGGATATACGGAACAGCTGGAAGTAAAAATCAAAATAGAGGAGCAATTGGAGGGATTCAAACTTATCTATGCAGACAATGGTCCGGGATTCCCGGAAGGCTCTTTGGCTGCAAGAGAAGGAGGACTTGGATCATACCTACTCAAAAGCATGACAAAGCAACTACAAGGAACAATGGCTAGCAAAAACGAAAACGGTGCTGTATTCGAATTATTCTTTCAGGAAAAAAACAATCGCTAAACCTATGTCAATCTTCAAAATCATGATCGTTGAGGATGAGATCATCATTGCAGAAACCCTCAAACTGTATTTGGAGCAGCAAGGCTATGAAGTCAGCGGGATTGCCTGCTCCTATGAAGAAGCCGTTGAACTGACAGAGAAGTCAGTTCCAGATCTATATCTATTGGATATACGATTGAATGGAAAGCGAACCGGGATCGATTTTGCACAATACATCCTGGATCATGAAATCAAAAGCCCCTTTATTTTTCTGACCTCTCAACTAGATTCGAGAAGTATCGACCGGGCCAAAAGGACCTATCCGGCAGGTTATCTGTCCAAACCTGTCCACAAAGAAAGTTTGTATACCACCATTGAGATTGCCCTTCATAATTATGGGATCAACAAATCCCATGAAGAAGGTATGCTCGAACTTTCGGATGGAAGCAGGCATTTTAGGATCAGGTACAGTGAAATCAAATACCTGCAGGCAGATCATGTATACGTAAAGGTGCAGGTCGGGGATAAAAAGCCGATTTTACAACGCTGTACCCTGCGAGACCTGATGGATCAACTCCCTACGAATCTATTTGTGCAAACCCATCGAAGTTTTGTGATCAACCTCGACCAGGTGACCCGTTGGGACAAACAACACCTCTACATAGATGAGCAGTTGATTCCCATAAGCAGATCTCGCAAAAAAGATATCTTCGAATACTTGAAAGTTTTCTAAATAATCGAATTAGCCGTAGATCAGCTCTTCTTCATTCATTTTGAGGAAGAGCTGATTTTCTTTTTTCTAAAGTGGAAATGGACGAAATCTATTTCCAAAATACTCCTTAGCCTACCATTCAGAACATATTCCCTACCATTCAGAACACTCTCCTTCAAAAATTTCATCTTTCCCTCAATCTGGACTTACTTAAGATTAGATCTATTGTTGGCCATGAAATCACGTAGAGCTGTGCCCGTTACCTGGCCGGAAAAATACAACCTCCCTGTTTAAGTTAGGGAAAAGCTAAACAGGGAAAATCCAGGTGCGGGCCGGCTTTTTTTACCAAATCCCCCTACAAATTTTTCTAAAACAGGTATTTCTACCTGCTTTGAACGAAGAAATACTCAATTCTTCAAAAGGACCCTTTATACCCTGATATTTCGATTGAAGCCTGGGCAACTTTGAGTAATGCTAAACAGCAATAACCCTAAGCTTTAATCACTACATGAACTCTTACATTCATCTCAGACGTAGCCTTGCTTTTAAAACCAACCGAAACCTAAGCCAGCATTTGGTAGGGGATATCAAAAATTCTTTTCAACAGATGCTTAAAAGCAAAGAGCAGAAGCAATACTTCGAGTTTTCAACAAAGACTAAACATATAAAGATTCCATTTTCGGATATTCTTTTTATAAAGGCTTCCCATGTCTATATAGAAATTATTTGTACGGATGGAAGGAAAGAACTCATACGCAAATCTCTGAGAAGTATGAAATCGAAAATCTTATCCGAAAATTTCCTCCAATGCCATCGCAGCTATATCGTAAATATCAATCAGGTAGATAGTTGGAATAGTAAACAATTGTATATGCAGGATTATGAGATACCTATTTCCAGATCAAAGAAAAAAGATTTGCTTAAGCGCCTTAAAAATTGATTCCCTTACCATTCAGAACAAAAGTATTTATACATTTTATAGTCCGAGAATTTAGAATTTCATTGAGGGCGATGGTAAAAGAGACAAATGTGAGCTTTGTGGAGACGATCCGATCGAAGCAGACAACATTGGTAATGGTACACCTGATTGTCAGGAATGTGGAAACGGCAGTGGTGCTACCAAAGTAAGCCTTACCCTCGTAATCGGTGAGGTATGTAGCGGAGAGGAAAAGAGAAATGTATTTCCATCAATGCCCTCGATTCATGGCTGGCTGCTCATAATGAGCCAGGAGGAAATTCCAGAGTTCAGCAGGGTTCTCCAAGAAAAGCACTTTATGCTGATGAAAATCGGGTAGCTTATGCTGCTCCTGAAATGAACCCACATACAAACCCAACTCAAGACTTGTTGATCCTGGACTTAGAAGCTCCTAAAAGCGAGAATACACAGATTTACATCTACGACTTGCAAGGCAAAATTGTAAAAATTCAGCCTATGGAAGTTTCTATCGGTAAGCAGATCATGAGATTGGATGTAAGCAACTTGCCTCAAGGTGTTTACTACCTCAAGATGCAAGTAGGTGAAATCAATTACACTAATAAGTTTATCAAGCGACAAGGTCCCTGGATATTCTTTTTCATGGATTAGGGCTAGCTATCAGTAAAATTAAGGCCCGAATGCTGGTGCATCGGGCCTTTTTCTAAAAAAAATTTATTTATTTCGATTTTCCCAAAATACCATTTTCGTAATATAACTACCTTTCAGAACAATTCCTGCCATATTTTTGGTTTTTCTACTTCCATTGATTATGTTGTTTAAACTTTAAGCAACTATTCATACAACTAATTAAGATCAAAACTAAGGGATACTGAAAATGTAAGAGAAGAAGAATATTGCTCATTGGGGATAATAGGCCATTTTACTTTTACACCTTAAATTTTCTCGACCTACAATACTCATCATACCTCCTATGATGAACTAATCTAGTATTTATCCTAAACATAGATTTAGGAGAAAAATAGGAACCGTAATGCACTCTCAACTATTATAAAATAATTATGAAAAACATCGACAAGCTTAATAAGTCTGAATGGCAGAATGCCAGGAAGGAAATCAATTTAAGTTGCTCAGAATCCCTTCAAAAAGAATGTGTAAAACAATGCTTGCTCCTAATATTTTTGTTTACATTTAATTTTGCATTTTCTCAACCATTTATCTATGAATTCAATGGAAATTTGAATGAAGAATCTGGCTTAGGTCCAGCATTGACTACCATTGGAACAGGATCAGGGAATTTTGTCAACGACCCGCTTCTTTCAAATAGTACTGTATATGAATTTTCAACTGATCACGGTCTGACCTTTGATCTTAATGCGGCAGGGGTAGATTTAAATCAGGATTATACCATAGAATTGTACTTTAGATTTGAGAACTACCAAGCTAGTTGGCGAAAAATACTTGATTATAAGAACAGATCTGCAGATGCGGGGCTGTACGATTATCTTCGTCAAATACAATTTTATCCTTTAACAGCAGCAGGCCTACAATTTGTTGAAGGCGAATATTCCTACTTAGCTGTAACAAGAGACGCTACTACCAAAGAATATATAGTATATGATAATTTAGGAAATGCTGTTTTGACATTTTCGGATAATTCCGATTTGGGAGTTCAAGATGCAAGTAATGTATTAAATTTCTTTATTGATGACTTTGTATTTTCAGGGGAAACCAGTACGGGTGCTGTCAGAAAAATAAGTATTAACGATTTCGTGTTGACGCCTGAAGAAATCGAAAATAACTCAGGAACTTTTATAATTAGCGATAGCGATGGCGATGGCGTTAATGATGATGTAGATAATTGTCCCGATACGCCAAATCCCGATCAGGCAGACCTTGATGGAGACGGACAAGGAGATGTTTGTGATCCGGATGATGACGGAGATGGCGTAAATGACGATGTAGATAATTGCCCAGTAACTGCCAATGCTGACCAGGCTGATGCCGATGGTGATGGTGTTGGAGATGCTTGTGACAACTGTCCTACCTACTCAAACTCTAGCCAACTTGATTCTGATGGTGACGGTAAAGGAGACAAATGTGATCTTTGTGAAGATGATCCAATCGAAGCTGATGACAATGGAAACGGAACACCTGATTGTCAGGAGTGTGGAAATGGAAACGGAGCAACTAAAGTAACTGTGACCCTGGTCGTAGGTGATGTTTGTACCGGACAGGAAAAAGAGAAGTGTATTTCTATCAGTGCTCTGGACGCGTGGTTGGCCGCTCAAAATCAGCCAGGTGGAAATACCCGCGGATATCAAGGTTCACCGAGAAGAGCATTATGTGCCGATGGTAATCGGGTAGCTTATGCTTCTGCTTCCATGAATCTATATCCGAATCCTGCCCAGAACAAACTGATTGTAGATTTTGAATCTTCCATATCGGAACATACGACGCTCTCTATTTATGACCTCAGAGGCAAGCTTGTAAAAGTCCAGCCTGTGGAAGTATCTCTTGGCAAACAAATTCTGAGATTGGACATCAGTTCCTTATCTGAAGGTGCTTACTATATAAAAATGCAAGTTGGAGATATCAATTTCACCAACAAGTTTATCAAGCAATAAGATCTCTAGATAAAATTATTCATAACTGAGGGTTTCCTCTCAGTAAAATTAAGGCCCGAATGCAGCTGCATTCGGGCCTTTTTTTAACATATATACCGTTCAAAATTCTGGAATAATTACCATTCAGAACATATTCCCTACCATTCAGAACAGAGTCTCCCTAATTCTTTCCTTTCATTGACAAGATGATTAACTAGGTAATAGAGATATTCATTTGACCTTGAGTCAAAACGGGAAATATTCTAGCGAATTACAATGAAGAACTGTTAATCGTCATTAGCAGAATCGTGAAAGAGCAAGGAACATTAGTTCCTTGCTTATTTTGTTTTCACTACGTCTACCTCCAGTTTATTTAAGAACTCAAGCAAATGCTCTCGAACGATTTCCTGTTGTTCGATACGATCTATTTTCGGACTATCATCCATGAACAATTTCCCCATATTTCCAAACTGAGAATGATTGCCACCTGCTATCATAATCATTTCTGAACCTTTGGGCATTAGCTCCTTATTCTGCATCACCTCCCCTACACTTGCCTGTCCATCAAGTTCCGCATAAAGCTTCACACAAGGAATTTCTATTTCCGACATATCAATATCTCTTGGATGCGAAGTCCCCAGTAAATACAAGCCCTTCATCAGGCTGGGATGTTCATAGACAAATTGCGCAGCCATTTTTGCTCCCTGAGAATGTCCTCCAAGCACATACTTCTTTTCAGGATCATTCAGATCAAAAAGATCAAGAATCTGCTTATAGCCTTTTGTTGCCATTCTCCAGGGCATGCGGATAATGTGAACACTATAGCCAGATTCAGCAAGTTTTCTTGCCAGCGGCGCATAGGAAATGGGATTTACCATACCGCCCGGATAAAAAATCACTTCTGTATCCGAAGCCTCCGTACTCAGGAAACTCAACATAGATTCCGTCTCCTGCACAAGAACTTTCTCATCGCTTTGAAACACCTTATCCTCTATATCTCTGGGCCAGAAATTTGACCACAACCAAATCATGGAAAGAAGGCCTGAACTAATCCAAATAATCCTAATTACTTTCCATATCTTTTTCCGCTTCATAATCGTTTGTGTATTTTTTCCTAAGGACTCAGATTCTAGCAAGAAGTTTGGATGCTTAAAGCCCTTTGTTTTTTTAATCTTTCTGTTTAGTAGGTTAATAAAAGTTATTTCCACCTTTTTTAATAAAGGTGGAGCCAAAAATCGCAGCGCCAGAGCAGAGGCAAGTTGTACTCAAGTATTCTACTAACTCCAACACTTAAACACACTAACACGCCAACACCTCCTCCTTGCAGCAGCTTGATTTTTGCTTCTTTTCATCTAAGGAAAAGAAGAAGTCAATATTGAACTAAAGAAAAAACATATTGTAATGAATTATGATAAAAATTCTGAAACTTGATACAGACTTTTAGGTTATTTAAACCATGGCGCTACTGGAATTTCGTACAGAAGGTATTTATTGTCCCCGGGCAGATGTCTACATCGATCCCTGGAAGCGTGTGCCCAAAGCCCTGATCACTCATGGCCATGCAGATCACAGTCGATGGGGACACAAAGCCTATCTATGTACCCATAGTGCCAAACCGGTTATACGATACAGATTGGGAGCAGAAATGCGAATTTCCTCCATCGGATTTGGTGAGCTCAAAAAGATCAATGGAGTGAGTTTTTCTTTTCACCCTGCTGGCCATATTCTGGGTTCGGCTCAAATTCGAGTGGAATACAAAGGAGAAATCTGGGTGGTTTCCGGAGACTATAAAATAGAGGATGATGGATTGGCCGAAACCTTTGAGCCGGTCAAATGCCATACCTTTATTACAGAAACTACTTTTGGTCTGCCGATTTATTCCTGGCGTCCGCAAGAGAAGATTTTCGCTGACATCAATCAATGGTGGAAAAAGAACAAAGAGGAAGGAAAAGTAAGTCTCTTGAGTGGATATTCTTTGGGAAAAGCTCAAAGGCTGTTACAAGGACTTGATCCTTCCATTGGCACCATTTATACACATGGAGCCGTAGAAAATGTAAACCAGGTCATCAGAGATCAGGGAGTAGCGCTAAACCCTACGACTTTGGTTACGGAAGAAATTCCAAAAAAAGACTTCAAAGGCAACTTAGTCATAGCTCCGCCTTCAGCCATGGGAAGTAGCTGGACCAAAAAATTCAGCCCTTTTTCAGATGCTATAGCTTCGGGTTGGATGATGATCAGAGGAGCCCGAAGAAGAAGGAGTGCTGACAGAGGTTTTGTGCTTTCGGATCATGCAGATTGGGAAGGATTGAACACAGCTATTAGAGAAACAGGAGCAGAAAGAGTATATGCTACACATGGATACAGTGCCATCTTCTCTCGTTGGCTGAATGAAAGAGGCATAGAAGCGGCCGAAGTAAAAACCCAGTTTGAGGGAGAGCTTCAGGAAATCAATGAATCTAATGCTGAGGAGGGGCAGGAATCATGAAAGACTTTGCTTTTCTCTTCCAGCAATTGGACCAAACAACTGGCACTAATGCCAAGATCAAAGCCCTGGCTGAGTACTTCCAGCAAGCTTCTGATCGGGATAAACTCTGGACCGTAGCCATACTTTCTCACCGCCGTCCACGCAGAACGGTAAAAACCACTTTACTCAGAGAATGGGCGGCAGAAAAATCCGGCATACCTCAATGGCTCTTTGAAGAAACCTATCACATCGTAGGAGATTTAGCCGAAACCATTGCTTTGCTTTTACCCGCTCCCAAAGAACAAATAGATAAAAGCCTGAGCGACTGGATCGACTTTATCAAAAGTCTGGCTAAGTTGGAAGAAGAGGAAAAGAAGGCTTTGGTCTTGGAAGCCTGGAATAGCATGGAGGCTACGGAAAGATTTGTGTTCAACAAACTAATAACCGGTGGATTTCGCATGGGAGTATCTCAGCGAAATATGACGAAAGCCCTCGCAAAATATACTGGCATAGATAATAGTTCGCTGGCACATCGATTGATGGGAAATTGGACGCCAGATACAACTACTTTTGGGGACCTCATCCTTAATGAGAATCCTCTGGATGACCTTAGCAAACCCTATCCCTTTTACCTTGCTCATGCCCTGGATGATGAACCCCAAAGTTTGGGGCAGCCAGAGGAATGGCAAGCGGAAAGAAAATGGGATGGTATACGCGCTCAGCTCATCAAAAGAGAGGGAGAGCTGTTCGTTTGGTCCCGGGGAGAAGAATTGGTGACAGATCGATTTCCTGAGTATTATGCTTTATTGGATGAATTGCCGGATGGAACGGTGATCGATGGTGAGGTACTTCCTTTTAAAGAAGGTAGTCCCCTCCCCTTTCAACTTCTGCAAACACGTATTGGAAGAAAAAAACCAGGCAAAAAGACACTAGAAAAGGCTCCGCTAATTTTGATGGCTTATGATCTGCTTGAAGAAAATGGAGTAGACATACGAGAATTACCCCTGGCAGAAAGGAGGAAGAAATTGGAGGCTATACATGCGAATTGCGATCCTGAGAGTGTGCTGCATCTTTCTCCGCTTTTGGATTTTGATGCCTGGGAAGATTTAGCTGAAATACGAGAAGATTCCCGCAAGCACTTTAGCGAGGGCATTATGCTCAAAAGGAAGTCGTCGCCTTATCAAGCCGGGCGAAAAAGAGGAGATTGGTGGAAGTGGAAGGTCGATCCTCTGACCATAGATGCAGTCATGATATATGCGCAAAGAGGTCACGGACGCAGGGCCAATCTTTATACAGATTATACTTTTGCCGTTTGGAAGGGAGAAGATCTCATTCCTTTTACCAAAGCTTATTCTGGGCTTACCGATAAAGAAATCCAAGAAGTTGATCGTTTCGTCAAAGCCAATACCCTCGAAAGATTCGGGCCAGTCAGAAGTGTAAAAGCCGAACTGGTATTTGAAATTGCCTTTGAAGGAATCAATCGTTCCACAAGACATAAATCGGGAGTGGCATTACGCTTCCCTCGCATCCATCGTTGGAGGCAGGACAAACCCAAAGAAGAAGCCAATAGCCTGGAAGATCTAAACCAACTGCTGGAGCTTTATGGCCAATGAGAAATACATAAAGAAGGGAAAAGCCTGGTTTAAGGAGAAAGGATGGAAAGCCTTTCCCTTTCAATTGCAAGCCTGGGAAGCCATGCTAGAGGGGAAACATGGCCTGGTCAATGCGCCTACCGGAAGTGGGAAAACCTATTCTCTTTTTGTACCCCTTTTGCTGGATCATCTGCGGGAAGCTGATCAAAACAAAAAGAAACCCAAAAAGGGATTGAAAGCCATTTGGATCACTCCTTTGCGAGCTTTGGCCAAAGAGATACAGATAGCCGGCCAAAGAGCTGTGGATGGCATGGGGCTGGATTGGAAGGTTGAGATACGAACGGGGGATACGTCTTCTTCTGTGAAAAGTCGTCAGTTCAGAAGTCCCCCGGAAGTTCTGATTACGACTCCCGAAAGCTTGCATGTATTACTGGCGAGGAAAAAGTATCCGGATTTTTTTAGCCAGCTCAAGACTATCGTAGTCGATGAATGGCATGAACTGATGGGCTCCAAAAGAGGGGTGCAAATGGAATTGGGCTTATCCCGATTAAAAGGATTGAATCCACAACTCAAGGTCTGGGGAATATCTGCGACCATAGGAAATATGGATCAGGCTATTGAGGCACTATTAGGAAGTAGTTTTGAAGTCGGAAAATATGAAATCATTCGTTCGGCCGACAATAAGAAGATAGAGGTAGAAACCATTTTCCCTGACGAAATCGAAACCTATCCCTGGTCCGGACATTTAGGGATTGCTTTGCTGGATAAAGTAGTTCCCCTGATCAAAAAGAGCCAAAGCACACTTATTTTCACAAATACCCGTGCCCAATGTGAAATCTGGTATCAAAAATTGCTGGAAGTCGAACCTGATCTTGCAGGAATTATGGCTATGCACCACAGTTCCATAAGCAGAGACTTGCGGGACTGGGTGGAAGAAGCTTTGCATGATGGGAGATTGAAAGCCGTAGTTTGTACATCGAGCCTGGATTTGGGCGTAGATTTTCGTCCGGTTGAAACCATTGTCCAGATCGGTAGTCCCAAAGGAGTCGCTCGTTTTATGCAGCGGGCTGGACGTAGTGGCCATCAACCGGGAGCGGTAAGTAAGATTCATTTTGTGCCGACCCATTCCTTAGAAATTATCGAAGGAGCTGCACTCCGGACTTCTGTAGAAAGAAGAACCATAGAATCTCGCATTCCCTATATTCTCTCTTTCGATGTACTCATTCAATATTTGGTTACCCTGGCTATTTCCGAAGGCTTTTATCCAGACGAAATTTATCCCGAAATCAAAGAAACTTTCGCCTACAAATACATCAGAGACGAAGAATGGATTTGGCTGCTCGATTTCATCACAACTGGAGGAAATGCCCTCTATGCCTATGATGAGTATAAAAAAGTGGAGGTAGAAGAAGGGGGAAAATTTATCGTTACGGATAAAGGCATCGCGCGCAGACATAGACTTTCTATGGGTACCATCGTAAGTGATGTTGCGATCACGGTAAAATTTGTTCGAGGAGGCAGGATCGGAACCATAGAAGAATACTTCATCTCTCAACTGAGTCCAGGCGATACTTTCTGGTTTGCGGGCAGGGCTTTGGAATTGGTGAGAGTAAGAGAAATGACGGCTCAAGTAAGGAAGAGCAAAAAGAAGACAGGCAAGGTTCCTGCATGGCTGGGAGGAAGACTTTCTTTTACTTCTGAACTCTCGGATATGTTGAGGGAAAAGATGCAAGTTTATGCCGATCAGGATTATTCCGATCCGGAAATCAATGCTTTGCGTCCCCTGCTCGACTTGCAGCATTATGAATCTCTGGTTCCTTCCGAAAATGAATTCCTCATAGAGTATTTTCAGGATCGCGAAGGCTATCATTTGCTCATGTATCCTTTCGAAGGTCGCTATGTACATGAAGGTATGAGTGCATTGATTGCCTGGAGGATTTCTCAGATCAAATCGCTCAGTTTTTCCATTGCCATGAATGACTATGGTTTTGAATTGTTGTCTGATAAAGAGATTCCCATCAATGAGGCTTTGGATGAAGGGGTTTTGAGTCTGGATAATTTGAGTAAGGATATACAGGCCAGTGTGAATTCGGTTGAAATGGCGAAAAGGCGATTCAGAGACATTGCCAGCATTTCGGGTTTGATCTTCAGGGGTTTCCCCGGAAAAGAAATGAAAAGCAAACACCTGCAATCTTCTTCTCAGCTCTTCTTTCAGGTCTTCACCGATTATGAGCCCAACAACCTTTTGCTCCGACAAGCCTACGATGAGGTGATGAATTTTCAGTTAGAAGAAAGTCGCTTACGAAAAGCCCTTGAGCGAATCAATGAACAGGAAATTCGCCTCGCCATGACCGATAGACCTACACCATTCTCCTTTCCCATCATCACCGACCGACTTCGAGAACGATTGAGCTCTGAAAAGTTGCAAGACCGGATCAGAAGAATGAAATTGAAGCTGCAAAGATGAACTCGCTACCATTTTCATTTCGGGGACAAACTTTCCAGCTACACCCACATAGGGCCATTTACTGGGAGGAAGAAAACAGCCTCTTGCTGGCAGATCTGCATTTGGGCAAAGCTCGGCATTTTCGAAGGGCAGGTTTGGCAGTTCCTATAGCTGTTTCCGAGAAAAACATTGAAATCCTCGAATCTCTTGCCTTAACATTTAATCCCGAACGTTTGCTCATCCTGGGAGACCTTTTCCATAGTAGTCGAAATTATGCCTGGGATCAGTTCAAAGACTGGCTTGCTACTCATCCGGACATGGAAGCTATCTTGATTCCTGGCAATCACGACTTTCACCAAAAAGAAGCCTATGAAGCGCTTGGACTAGAGGTGGAAGAGGAACCTTATATAGTGGGAGATTTTGCTTTAAGTCATATTCCCCTCAAAGAAGCGATAGAAGGAAAGTACAACCTGGCAGGGCATATTCATCCTGCTGTACGCCTCAGCGGAGAAGGGCGACAAAGCATGAGTTTATCCTGTTTTTATTTTGGAGAATGGCAGGGCTTGCTGCCCGCTTTCGGCAAATTTACAGGCAATGGCTATGTAGAGCTTAGCGAGGGGGATCGGGTATTTGTGTTGGCTGAGGATGAGGTGATTGAGATGGAGTGATAAGTATATCATAGCAACTCTTTAAACTCCAGCCCCGTAATTTTCTCATCTTTCATCTGGTTGTATATCCTTTCGGAAACTACTATTTCGCGAATATATGGAAGGTAAAACACCTCTTTTAGATTTATAGCCCCTTCTTGATCAAGAACCAGTTTCTTCGGTTTAATCAAACAAGATTTCTCCCGCATGATCTGTTTTGCTTCTTCTAGATTCTTAAATGACACCTCTTCAATTTCATATACTCCCATTAATGTAGAATAAAAGATAGACCTGTTTAGGTCTATCCCCTGAAAATCCGACTTCACAAAATGTAGCCAAAAGTAATCGTAAGAAACAGATTTGTATATCACTCTTGCCTCATAGAAATTATGACTTTTCATAATGGAGCCTTCAAATATCTGCCTTAGTTTATGATTTACTATCAATCCATTTGCTGAAATATTAGAAGGATTAATTGCATCTGTAAGCTTCGCATTCTTCTCTAATTCAAATAGAAGCTCCGGCTTAAAATCAGGAAATTCGCGGTTATTAAGTTTGGTCATGGAGCGAGTCCCTTTAAGCCAGTCATAGTTATAACCCGATGGAACTCCCTTGGTGGGCGGATAAAAACCTATTTCATCTAGCGTAACTGAATAAGACAAAAGATAATACTTCATTAAAGATTGATTGATAAAAGGGCAGGTCGTGTATTCCAAGATTTAGGACTATCAATCCAGAAAGGACAGTTAGCCTTAAAATTGGGTTCAATAGAAGATTGCCTTCTCTGAAAATTTTGAAAGCTAGCTGCCAAAGTTTATCCGAATTCTCTTGAACTTGCCATAGATCCCGGCTCATAGATTAAGGCCGGGATGACAGCCGTATAGTGTAATTTATTTTACAAGCCATACCTCAGTCCTATTCCTGCCGCAGCATACGGAATAGGACCATAATCATTGTGCTGGAGGATACTCAATTGAGTATTGCCGATGATGTCAATGGGATGATTTCCCTCTCGTAGTCGATATCCCAGGTCCAGACGGAACACCTGTAAATTATGTGCTTCGGGATTGGCGGGATTGGGAGATCGTACCCATTCCCCGCCTTCGTAGATGTATTGTACATCCCGCGCTTGCCAACTGGCCCGTCCAATTTTGTATCTCAGACTTATGAAGAACTTCTCGAATATTCTTTTCTCCAGACCTAAACCGACATCCCAACTCGTCCAATGATCGCTATAGAGATTGGCGTAGTATCCGACTTGCCCGGTAAAAAAGAATTTGAAACCAGGATTTTTGAAAAAGGAACGTTGGACATCCAGAGAATAGAAAGGTCTGATCCAGACATCATGCGATACTTGTAGCTGACCTATATAGAGTTCACTCAGCACGGATATGTCTTTGTGCTGGAGGTTCAGTTGGACATTCCAGCGATCCGTTTTCCTTTCTTTTTGGCTGAATAGATCATGAGTCATTCCCCCAATTAGCAGGAGAAGCAAGACAAATTTATAGCAAGTCTTCATATCTATTCCAGTACTTTTGAGTAAAAAAGAATACCCATTTCATCTTCAGAGGTTACCCCATAACTGATATCCCGATCCGTCTCATTGTTATAGTAGACTTTGGTAATCAGGCTTTCTCCTCTTTTGATTTCAAGGGGAGGATCGAAGAACTGATAGGGTGGATGCTGATAATCAAAGGAAACATAGAGCAAATCTCCGTCCCTATCTCCCCCTTTCTTAAATACTTCAAACTTATAACCCCGCTTATGCATATGGGCAAACATCTGACGAATCTGTGTATCCCTTCCAAAAGTTTTTTCATCAACTATAGTAGTGGCCTCCTGGGCTGGGAGGAATAGGTGTTCATCATTGTTGATATCATCGATTTTCAGGATCTCCTTAACACTATCTTCCGGAATGGTAATCATATTGAGGAAGACTTCCCCAAAAAGGACCTCGTCGGTTACATTGAAGTAATGGGAATTGATATCTATAGTAGCTCCTGCAGGTATCTTCATCGCAATACCCGGAGGCAAATCCAGATCAAATCTAGGTTCCTGTGCCCCACAATACATGGCCCCACTTCCCATGGTCAGGTTGAAGTTTGCTCGACCGTCTGGCAAATTCTGATCTCGCATTACCCCGATTGCCGGATGCTCCGGATCGTTTTCATTTCTATACCCATATGCGATCATGTGATGCGTACCCGGACGACACAGGACATTGAAAGTATTCACATAAATATCCTCTTCATTCCCTACGTCCATTCGGATATAAATTTCCCGTTCATACTGTGCAGGAACAGGAAAAGGAGGCACATGAATTTGATAACCCTTACCGGGCTCGGGAGGGGTCAGGCCTTCAAATGGCGGAATGTTATCGGAATCGTACTGGAAGGTCTTTTCACATGAAGAAAGTAAAGCCAGACCGAGAAGAAAGGAACAGTAGACAAATAGATTTCTCATTAATCGTGCTTTTTAGCTAGATAAAGGTACAAATTTATTCAACAAGACTACGGTCAGCCACATGCCCACTTTTTGGAGCTCCGGCGACTATCCATTGTCTGACAAAAGTGATCTGATCAGCGGTCAAACTGATTCCTCCCAGAGGCATGGCAGAACCAAATTGAAATTGACTGGAGTCGTAGGCGATTTTTTGATATAGAAAACTGCTATCCGGGGACGAAGCCATGATGTATTCCAGCATAGCATTGGCTGCATTTTGATTGGCGGGAGTTTTGCCGAAAATATTGTCATAGGTATCCTCGCCGGTCAAAGCGGGTTCTCGGGCTTCTCCATTATGACAGCCACTCAAGGCACAGGAGGTAGTGAATATTTTGCTATAGACAAGGCCAAAGCTACCGTCGGGAGGCGTGTAGTCAGAGCCTGGAGTGTCGGATTCACAGCTAAGGAAGGCAAAAATTAAAAAAACTAGGAAAAAGCTTTTTAAGAAGAAAAGTAAAGAGTGATTCATAGTAAAAGTTTTCAATTAAGCTTCGCTAAAATAGGCAAAGTTATCTCAGCAAGTCCAGAAGAAAATTTTCTCCCTTTGTTTACATATAGACCCGGAAATTCTATTTATCCCCTAAAGGAATTCTCTTTTGTCAGGGTATGGCTCCTGGCTCTTCCTTAAAAGAAACAATACGAGAATCATTCCTTGACAGAATGAAGGTATAATCATAGAAGGAAATCTTATCATAGTGGGCTGTGTAATCTGTTTCTTCACCCCAAATCCCGTTTTCAAAAAACAAGCTATAATCATCCGCCTCTCCCAGATATCGCCTAAGACAGGCCATAGATTCTCCAATAACCAGGGATTTGTTCTTGGTAAAAACTTGCATAAAAGCTTCTGATTTTGATAAATCTGGGCTGCTGGGCAATCTTTTGTATTCAATTTCTGCTATGGCATTATCTATCCGCTCAATAAATGCCTGAGAACAGGGAGCTTGTGTAAAAGGTGGCCTTGAATAATGGTAATAAAGCCGGGTATCTATCAGCTTTTCAAAGACAAAATCATAAGAAAAGTGAAGGCTGATACTGGTATCCTTATTCTGATAGATATGGTACTGGAAAACCGTATCCTCGGGCAAATCCCAATAACTTTTATTGGCTTGCCCCAAAAGCGACCTAAGACAAGAAAGAGAGATACCATTTAGGACCCCCTTTTTTATGGCTTCGGCCTTTCTTTCCAGGATCTTTTTTCTATCTCCTAATTCCCCTAGACGATCATTTTTCCAGTGTTGAACTTCCAGGCTGTCAAAGAAATCGTTGACCTGCTCGCAACGCTTCTCAGGAAATTGCTGGTAACGCAAATATTCTTCTCGGTCATAAAAGCCCATTCTCCTTATTCGCGAACAGGATATACAATATAAAACAAGTGCAATAAGTAGCCAATGTGTGTGTTTCATGTTTAATTGAATTCATCACAGCAAGTAAAGTCAAGCTTTCTCATTCCCCTTTTAAAATGAACTTGCTTGAATATAGCGGGAGGAAGTAGCCCCTTCGACATTGCTCAGGGTGACAGTTTCTTTTATTTTATGCAGCTTATCTCTCCCTGGGTGGAATTTCTCGATTTTTGGCAAGCTTCTTTTTAAAAGCCTCCATATCTATAGGCTTATAGACCTTTTTTGTACTGGGAGGATTTCTTTCTAATTGTCCTTTTGGCCGGCTAGGTCTTTTCTCAAAGCCGCCTCCACAATTGGGGCAGACATTATGAAGAATGTTATCGACGCAGTCCTTGCAGAAGGTGCATTCATAGGTGCAGATCATGGCTTCATTGCTATGATTGGGCAAGGGCTTATCGCAGTTTTCACATGAGGGTCTAAGTTCAAGCATAGAGGAATATACAAAATCAGATTTATTCCTCTTGAAGGATTTTTACTAATGACTGATCGATGGCCCCTAGATCCTCCTTGCTTTTTGTGTAAGCATCCAATCGATTGTCTCCCATTTCTTGCCTTCTGTAATCGGGCAGCTTTTCCCCGAAAAAATGAAAGACGATTGTATCAACCACTCGCTCTTTCATCGCATGAGGCACTTCATACTTCTGAATCAAAGAAGCCTCTATCCCCAAATGGACTATCTCATGAATGAGTACATAGGCAGGATCTGCATAATTCTTAAAGCCTCCCTCTGTATTTGTAAACAGTAAGATAGATGCATTCTCAGGATTATAGCTCCCTCCCGAGCCATACAAAGTCAGATGTATCTGGTAGGTCTCAAATGTCATAAATCCCCAATTCCAATTTGCCTGAGAGAGTTCGCCGACCAATGCTTCCAGGAAGGAAATTCGCGCTTTTAAATTTGCAATCCCTTTATGATAATCAGATTCGCGATACACACTATCTTCCATAAACTGATAAAGGATCGGATAGTCATCATTTCCAAATTCACCAGCTTTGGATTTCTTAATCATATCCTGTATCAGTTCCCCCTTGGGCAAATTGACTTGATAGCCATGCCCCTCAAAGAATTTTATATCTCTTATCGTCTGCCAAACCGAAGTGGTTTCCATCTGAAGATCAGGAATAGAATAGCTAAATCGCTCCTGGGCCTGGAGTTGAATAAGAGACAGGAATAAACCTAAAAGGAAAATAATTCTCATCAGTTTGAGTCTAATGGAGTGAAGGATTATGAATGCTTATTACCAGTCAGGGCCTGAAAACCCGCAAAATTTCAAAGTAATTTCTGATCAGGATTTATAGTGAAGCGACCGATGGAGCAAAAGCAATAAGAGAGAAAACACGAGCCCTTTCAAGGGTAGGAAAAGGAACATTTCAAAACTAATTGGAATCGCAGAGGGAAGATAATCCTGATACGATGAAATTAGAAATATAAGGAGCCATTCTATAGAGACCAGGAAAAGAAGCCCGGAAAAAAAGCGAAAAATCCGGTTTTCCCGAATGGGTTTATACAGTAGTAAGACAGAAATAAAAAGATAAATCAATTGCCCGATCACAAACCAGCTAATGGAAAATCCGGAACTGCTTTCTCCCAGGTAGAGGTTCATCGCTCCGCCCTCTATCAATGGGAGGAGTACGAAATAGGTGATACCGGCGAAGAAAAGTAAGAAAGCGGCTGATCGGTCGAGCTCTTTGATTGAAAAGGAACCCAATGGTTTATCATTTTTCTTTAAAAAGATAAAAAGTAAGCTCCATAGTCCAAAGCCAAAAAAGACGGAATCAAGAATAAATTTAATCATGGATGCTGTGTTTCATGGAACACAAAAATACAAAATCCTAGACAAAAGCGTAGGCCCGACAAAGCCGGGCCTGCTTCATTGATCATGGAACCTACTCAAAGGATCAATGTCGGATATGGAATCAATCTTTAGTCATGTGCATGCAACTTTCGATAATCAGAAGGAGAAAGTTCATAAAAAGTCGAAAAGCTTCGGGAGAAATATCCCAGATCATTGAAGCCGCAGTCATAGGCGATTTCTGAGATTCGCTGATTGCTATGCGTTAACAATTTTTGGGCTTTCTGAAGCCTTTGACATCGGATATATCTATTGGGGCTGGTCCCAAAGACTTGTTTGAACTTTCGCTTGAAAGTAGACAGACTATAACCTGCGATCATTGCCAGGTCCTGAGAATTCAGATCATCGTAGAGGTGACTTTGAATTATTTCCTTGAACGAATGCTGGTTTTCATTAAATAGGTCAGAAAGTATATCCTGGATTCCGGCAGAATAAGGACTATTGGCCAACATGAAAATAATCTCTTTAAGCTTTAATTTTATCCAGGCTTCTGAAAGCAAATCAGTTTGATCGAAACAGTATAGTAAGCTTTGAATATAGTTTTTGATCATTTCATCGCTTCTGAGTTTGAGTGCCTGTGAGGAATTTTCATTTCCTTTTCTCTGAAGAAAGGAAGGAAGTTCTTCTTCAAATACTATTTCAAGAATATCCGGATAAAAATGCACCAATACTGCTTCATTGATTTCTCCCTCCTCATTCGCAAACCAATCATTGAGGTATCTCCCGCATTTCATCAGTAAACTATCCCGCGACTGTACATTTATATGCTCGCCAGGTAAATAGAGCCGCGAACTCCCCTGCAGCACATGCATAAAGCAGGCTTCCTCTTTCATGCTCGAATTGCTTTTTACAGGAGGCTGAAATACCAGGCGCTCAAAAACAATTTTTCCGGCAAGTTCGATATGTTGGTGGCTAATGATCAAAATTTTTTCTTGAAGTAGAAATGGCAGCCTGGCTGAAGAGTCATTTAAAAGAAGGTATACAATCCAGGTCCTCAGCAGGCGCCATAAACTCACATAGGTTTCACACAATTTTCAATTGGTTCAATTGCTTTCGAGCCTAATCAGTATATTGTTCTTTAATGCCTTTGAAATTGTCTTTGGTTACCTTTTCTCCTGTCTTCACATGATGCTCTACAGCTAAAGCATAATCCTCAATAGTAGCCATAAATTTCCCTTTGGCTATAGTTCCCATAAATGCAGGTTTTGTCCGAAAGTTCATCTTGATTTCAAGGCGGCTTTTATTATCGCCCAAGGGTAGCACTTTGTAAATAGCATAGGAATAATCCGGATCCATGTAAAGCCCCTCTGCAGCAAAAACCTGAGCCTTGAAGCGATAGTTTTCGGCATCGTATTCTATCTGCTTCTCGTGGGTAAATTTGGTCCCCTTTTCATTAAAATTGCAGACACGCTCTGCTCCTTCTCCTCCCTTCAAAGAGCCATTGATATAACTGGAACTGACGATCTTGGGATGAGAATTTGCTACTGCGCCATAATCTTCCCCGACTACTGCCCAAACAGCTGAGGCTTCCGCAGGAATATCCCGACTTACGGTAAAACTTTGGGCTTTTTTCTGAGCCATAGCCTGTAAGCCTGCTATCATCAGGAGGAGGACGAATCCGTTCTTAAGTATTGACTTCATTGTATTGTTTTTTATTGGTTTATCTGAACAATACAAAGATCAGCAGAAGGGCATTTTATCCTTGGGAGGAAAAGGCCAAAGATTGGGAGAATAAGCTCAGACTTACCATCCGATATAAGAAGGAGCCTTGATTCCTTTCAAGCGGAGGTACACAATCATTTGACCTCGATGGTGTGCCAGGTGATTATCCATCAAATTGAGCATACGGAGCTTAGTCGAGCTGCCGTACCACATAGACGCTTCCTCACCCAGCTCAGCAGCCGGATAGTTTTTCAGATTCTGGATAAGGGCATCGAAGATTTCTGTATAGGAAGCGATCATAGATGCTTTGGATTTGTTTTTCACAGCTGGCAATGAGGGAAGCCCACTTTTCTTTAGCTGAAAATTGAAACCCGTAGCGATATGGGATGCCTGTTCTCTAAAGCTTTTCATTCCTTTAGCTGGTGAAAAGTCATAAAATTCCTCAGGCATAGCTGTCAATACTTCTATGGAATATTGCTTATTGTTTTCCCACTTTTTGATGAGGTCTTCAATCAGCCATTGATTTTCTGCAGGATGTGTCATAGGAGTTTTTTCTTCCTGCTTTTGCGAATGCAGTTGAGTGCAGGATTGAGTCAGGAGGATACTTATAATTATAAGGTATTTCATTTTTTGCTTGTATTAAAGGGATTTGTACCAATCAGAAATAGCCGCGCCAATATTGTGAGGTTCGTCTTCCTGAATGAAATGCAAGCCTTTTCCAATCTTTACGGCTTCTGTATTAGGGAAATTTTCTACAATCCAGGGAATTTCTTTCTCCGGAATAAGCATACCTGGTTCTGCATATAAACAGAGCTTGGGAATGGAACTTTCCTTTAGCCATTCGTGATAAGCAGAAATGATGTCGTGGGTATGTTTGGGACTACCATCGATCGCTATCTCGGTCGGCCATATCCTGACAGCTTTACGACTTTTGATTGTCGGAAAGGGACTTTTATAATAGTCATGTTCTTCCTTGCTAATCTTTCTCAGAATGGCATTGGGAATCATCTTTTTCAAAAAGAAATTCGCCACCCCCAACATCAACCAATTGAAAAAAGGATTTCTCATGAGTTTGAATGCCCTTTGAATCCGCGCTGGCATAGCCGCCATGTCCACCGTTCGATAAACTGCTTCCATGAAAACTATTGCTTTGATATTATTGGGATGTTGATGTGCATAATGGAAACCCAGACCTGATCCCCAATCATGGATGACCAGGCTAATATTTTTGAGCCCCATTTTCTGAATAAATGCTTCGAGATAGGAATAGGTATCCCGAAATCCATAGTCTAATTCAGGTTTATCAGATTTCCCCATTCCAATCAAATCAGGAGCAATGCACCTCCCTTGCTTAGTCAGGTATGGGATAATATTTCGCCATAAATAAGAAGAAGTTGGATTTCCATGAAGAAAGAGAATGGGATCTCCTTCCCCTTCCTCTATATAATGAATTTTACTCCCCTTTACTTCCAGGTATTTAGATTCGAAAGGAAAGGCAGCTGATATTTCTCTAGGGCTTTGCATGAGGTATTCTAATTCTGTTGGGCATGTAAAATCTGGTTTAATTTCCACCAACTCAAGGAGACAGGACCGATAAAAACGCCAAAGGCCATTATAATCTTCAGGATCATGGGAACTTCTCCAATAACGGGTATATAATAAGCCTTTAAGAATAGTAAGATAACATCCAGAATAGTCATCACCAGAAATACGCTGAAACAAGTCCACAGAACCTTTGCATCTTTCTTTACTACTCCATACAGTAAAGGGAAAGCTAAAGCTATATGCCGGATAGCAAAAAATTCTATAGGGAAAGTTGCAGATTCTCCTGCATCAGGAAAAGCAATTTGTGGGAAAAACATACTCAAGCCTCCAAAGACAAATAAATTTGACAAAAAGAAGAGAAAGCTGAGCACTAATATCCAATTGGGAATTTTGATCGTATGTGACATGTTTTTTTTCTTAAAGAGAGTCATACCAATTAGCCGTCTCCTCCCCTATTTTGTGTGGATGATCTTCCTGCACAAAATGGAATCCTTCTCCGAGATAAATGGTCTGCGTATTCGGTAGATGCTCTTGCACCCATTTAACTGTTTCAGTTTTATTGGCTGTTCCGGGACTGGCATAAAAGAAAAGCTTTGGCAATTCACTTTGTTGCAACCATTCATTGTATCGCTTCACAATGGCATGAACATCTCGCGGCCTTCCACCTAAGGGTACATCTTCCGGCCATCTACGCAGCGGTTTTCTGCTGGATATACTTTTATAAGGAGCTGCATAATAGGCTTTCTCCTCAGGACTAAGTTCCCTTTTGATCAGGTCAGGAAGCATCTTTTTGATGAAAAGATTGGCCAGATTTACAAAAAGCCAACCAATGCCTGCTGTGCGCATTATGCGAAAGGAAATCCGTACATCCAGGGGAACCTGTTTCCACTCAAAGGCATCCAACACACTTTCCATAAAAACTATTCCCTTGATATTGTCTCTGTGTGTATTGGCATAATGAAAGCCACAGGCTGAACCCCAATCATGAATTACCAGGGTAATATTTCGTAAGCCCATTTTCTCTATAAATGCCTCAACGTATTCATAGGTATCAAAAAAACCATAATTAAGATCTGGTTTGTCTGATTTCCCCATACCAATGAGATCAGGCGCAATACACCTTCCTTTAGTCGAAAGGTATGGGATGATATTTCTCCAGAGATAAGAAGAAGTAGGATTGCCATGAAGGAATAAAATAGGATCTCCGCTTCCTTCTTCGACATAGTGAATCTTGCTTCCTTTCACTTCCAGATATTTGGATTCGAAAGGAAAGTCAGATGAAATGACTTTACTCATAAAAAAATGTGTTTGTCTTAATTACTTCCTAAAAGAAGCAGCTTCTATACTTTTTCGCGGTATTTTGTGAGGGCAAAAATGGCGAGTCCCGCCAGAACAAATTCAACCACCATCGCGGCTATCTGCCCTTTTACTGGCATACCATCCATCCCAAGAGAAATCAGGCGTCCAAAGGCAATGCTAAAATGAGCCGCTATAGCTACAACTACAGAAGTAAAAGCCATACGGGAATGAAGGATTCCCAGGAGCATAACAATCGCACTTGCGATCATGATACCTCCTGTACCTCTGTAGTCATTTAATAGTACCAGGTTTTCCGCTATATCTGCCCCATTTCTGGAAACGAATCCCGTTGGATTCACCAAAGCCATGATGCCAGGGATCAACATCAATAAACCACAAAGTCCCAGTATAATCTTGAGGACTTTCGAATTTTGCATAGTCATAATTCAGCGTTTCGTAATTCTAATTCTTATTGATACGAAGGTCGGGCAAAGGCCGCTAATTGATTGGGAATAAAAGGCCAAAGATTTGGAATAAAAGTTCAAAGAAAGGTACAAGCCCCTGAATTTGGGGGTAAACAAGCGCTTTTTATAGCTGATTGACCCAATAGTACCAGTATCAGGAACTTAGTATGGATTTGCGGTAATCACTGGGACTACAGGCGTACATGGTATGAAAAGATTTAGAAAAATAGCCGATGTCATTGAAGCCACAGTCATAGGCAATTTCCGAGATTCTCAGCTCCTCTTTCTCCAGCAGACTTTTTGCCTTTTCCAACCGCTTGCCCTTTATGTAGCGATTGGGACTCGTACCATATATGCTTTTAAATTTTCGCTTAAAAGAAGAAAGGCTAAGGCCTGCAAAAAAAGCAAGATCCTCAAGGTTGAGGTCTTCATATAAATTGGAATTGATGATTTCCTTGAATTCATATTCCGGTGAGCGAAAAAGGCCACTAAGGATAGACTGCATGCGGCCACTGCTATCTGTATTGATAAGAATGAGGACCAGTTCCTGAATTTTTACTTTGAGTAGTTCTTCGGTTATATAGCTGGAGTTGTTAAAGTAGTAATCCAGGCTGTGGATGAAATGAAGGATCATCTCATTGCTGGGAAACTTTTCTACTCGATTGAGTTGCTGTCCTCCTTTCTTATCGAAAAAATCCGGCAATTGATCATTGTACACATATTTCAGGATATCCGGATAGAAATGAAAAATGGTCAGTTCATTAGCCGAATCATCTTCATTTTCCAGCCAGGTATTGACAAATTGATCGCAACTCATCAACAAGCAATCACCGGTCGAAAGTTCATATCTGGCCTGTGGAGCATTGAGCCTTGATTTTCCATTTTTCACATAGACAAATCGGGCTTCATCCTGCATAGAAGAATTGGCCTTGAAGGGAGGCTTAAACTGAATTCGTCCCAAAGCTACTTTTGACCGAAGGTCGAATGACTCTCTCTTAATAACCATAGTGAAACATGTGATGAAAAAAGATCAGGGCAGTGCTCATACTCCCTTGCTTTTTCATTTAGAAACTTGCAGGCAGCAGATGTGACAAAATTTACGAGAATTTGTGGGAATTGAAAGTCAAAATCAGGAAGGACATGATTTCATCAGGGAGGGAAAATAGAAAAAGCCTGCCCCGATCCGGCAGGCTCTCATTAAGGCAAATATGATACTTCGAATGATATAATTCTATGTGTTTGTTTGCCTTTAATACTAACCTAAACTACTACTACTATCTTTTTGCGGGTGAAAAAAGTCAGGGACCGAAACCACTCCTAGAGCGGCCCGATCCCTTGATTCCCCCATTTAATTCGTAACGATTACCAGATACTTGCTGGACTTCCAGAACTTACTTGGATCGGTAATCTCTATTCTTTCTACCCTTTTGTCCTCCTCAGCGAGCATGTATGAGTCAGAAGGATGACTTGTCATGATCTCAACTTTACGGGAGTCGTCTACGGGTATACTGTTTATTTCAGTGATATCAATTTTAGTGAAGCCGCTTTCATCAAAGTCAGGGATCAGTTGCTTGATCTTGCCGATTCCGATAAATCCACCTGTCTTGGTAAGGATATTCTTGTTCTTCAGCTCCTTATAACTTCCCTTGATGTAGTAGGCAGTGTTCAAGTCGGAGATTTGTCCGTCTATTCTATCTTTCTGTATACTGATCAGGGAGTCCTGACTACTGATACGATCAGTTTGTGCGCGGCTATCAATTCTCAGATTGCTGGCTACAAGATTCAGGGTATCGATCTTGCTGTTCAAAGAAGCTACCGTAAAGCTCATGTTGCTCAGATCTTCTTTGAGGGAGGCAATTTGAGTATCTTTTTCTTCTAATTGTTTCTTAAGGACCCCTACCATTCTTCTGTACTCAGGAGCACGGCCTTCGGCCTTTTGGATGCGCTCATTGAGATCATCTATGATTTGGCGGTTTTGATCCAATAGTTCGTTGATTGCCTGAATGTCTTCGATGATTTGCTCTTTTCCGTCAACTCTCAATTCCGGATCATCATTGTTCATCGCAATCAGATTTTCTCTATTTCTGATGGAAGCCAAGTTGTCTTCGAAAGTGTTAAAAGCATTCATGAACTCGGACAGCATCGAATCTTGTGCCTGGGTAGACTCCTGAAGCGCTTTATTCTTACGCTGGAGGTCATCTATCTTACCCTGGTTACATGCTCCTGCAAAGAGGGCCGTTAAGATTAAAACCGGGAGTATTACTTTTAAATTCTTCATGATCAATTTCTAAATCAAATACATTTCTCTAGGTTCAAAGCATGTACCAATTGGCACAAAAATCATAAAAGCCTGATATCAAGCCATTTACAAATCGTGCCAATTCCATTTTTTTCCCAAAGAGAGAAAATCATTCTCAAAATGAGAAAGGGCATACGCCTTTGATCAAATTTCCTCTGTTTTTAGCTGTTGACGGAGCGATTTTAATCCCAAATGTTATTTTTCAGAGAGAGATCCCTCAAAAATCAGACTCGGAGCTTCATTTTCCATCAGGATCATTACATCTAAATAAATTAGATTTCTTTCTGTATGTAACGCCCCTCCTATTTACAATTGCCATTTGAGCCCTTGCCATCTTCAATGGCTTACAAATCAGGAAGCAGCCTTACACGACGGTAGTTCGAAATTTATCCAGTGTGTATTTTTAACGCATGAAAAAGTACACCTACTTATTGTTAAGTCTTTTTTCACTCACGCTCTCTTCGACATCTTTAACACACGCACAACTCAATGCAGACTTCACAGCTGACCAGATTGCTGGTTGCCGACCATTGGTGGTAAGTTTTTCAGATCTTAGTACAGATGCAGTGAGTTGGACATGGGATTACTCAGTAGGTAGTTCGACCGTACAAAATCCAAGTGCCTTTTTCTCCTTACCCGGAACCTATGATGTAAGGCTAATCGTAACCGACATCAATGGAAACACAGATACCCTCATTAAGGAAAATTATATTTCGGTCTATGAATTCCCCACAGCAGATTTTAGTGTGGATCAATCGACCATATGTGCCAATGATATTGTCCAGTTCACAGATCTCTCAAATGCAAACTCTGGCCAATTGACATCCTGGACCTGGGATTTTGGAAATGGAAAAACAAGCAACGATCAAAATCCTTCGGTTTCCTATCCGGAGGCCGGCAGTTTTCCGGTTTCTTTATTGGTGAGTAATGAATACGGTTGTACTGATAATGTTATCCGACCTTCCCTGATCAATGTCAATGCACCAGATGTAAGTTTTTCTGGTAGTAACTTATTGGCATGTGGAGCCCCTCATACTGTAGAATTCTATTCAGAAGGCGATACTACGGGTAGCCATTTGTGGTTGTTTGGAGATGGGAATACGAGTACGGATGTTAATCCCATCCATACATATACCTCAGATGGAAGTTTTTCAGTCAGCCATATCATCACAGATTTGGATGCTTGTGTTGACACGCTTAGAAAAGACAATTATGTCGGTATAGGAGTGAATACCCTTATGGCATCTGTTGTAGATTCTTCTATCTGTGTAAATGATACAGCATTCTTTGTTTCGAATGCCCCCAGCAATAGTAACATCTTATGGGATTTTGGAAATGGACAGCTTGATTCTGTTGCTAATCCTGCCGTAAGATATACTTCTCCCGGCACCTATAATGTCACCGCGGTAGTTTCAGATGCCAGTGGATGTAATTATAATTTCGCTGTTGTGGTTGAAGTTTCTGCTTATCCTAATGTCTCCTTTACAGTAGCTGATACTACCCTTGGTTGTAGTGTTCCATTCCAGGTAGACTTCGTAAATAATACCGTTGGAGCTGTAGACTACTTCTGGACCTTTGGAGATGGGAACCTGTCAACCCTCGAGAATCCCAGTCATACTTATACAGAAGTAGATAGTTTCACCGTAACTTTAATAGCAACGGGGCCTACGGGTTGCAGGGCTCAGATCCATCCCAAAGACTTTATTAAAATACAGGAAGTAGAGGCTGGTTTTTTTGCTGAACCCAGACAAGGATGTGCTCCACTGGATGTAGTCTTTCAGGATACTACCCATTCTCCCTACCCTATTATTGACTGGCAATGGGATTTTGGAAATGGAAATACAGGCAATGGATATACAACAAATAACACCTATCCGAATACCGGCGAATTTAACGTAAGCCTCATAACTACAAATACAAAAGGCTGTAAAGACACCCTCCTCGTAGATGAATATATAAAGGCAGGATCTTTCCCTAATATGGACTTCACTGTCACGACAGATTCAACCTGTGCCCTGACAGAGATTCAGTTTACAAACCTGACACAGGGTGCTCAGGACTTTGTCTGGTTCTTCGGTGATGGAGATACCTCACAAGCAGAAAATCCTATGCATGGATTTCTCGCATTGGGAGATATGGACGTTACCCTGGTCGCAAGTGATCGGGGTTGTGCAGACACCCTTACAAAAACTGCCTTTGTACATGTAAAGGCTCCGTTACCTGTAATTGCAAAGAATGCCGCTAGGCTATGTTTTCTTCCGGATAGTGTGACCCTTTATAATCTATCTGAGCAAGCAGACTGGTCCTACTGGACCTTCCCTGATAGTTCAACCTCCACCGATCTCATTAGCAGATATACCTTTTATGAAGACGGTAAACAATATTTCTACCTAACCGCAGGGAATGACTCTACGGGATGTGTCGTTACAGCCCAGGATTCCGTAGTCGCCAATGATATTAAATCACGCTTTATTCCCGATCTCACGGCTGGCTGTGTTCCCTTTACCGTAAGTTTTTCTGATAGCTCCATTAATGCTATAGAATGGAAATGGTACTTTGGCAATGGGGATTCCTCCAGCCTACAAAATCCGACGTATACCTATACTGAAGCTGGCAACTATAATGTCATGCTGGTTGTAAAAAACAGTTTCCTCTGTAGGGACACCTTAATATATCCCAATATTCAAGCTTTGGGGCCGGATGCGGACTTCCAGATTACGAGCGGAACAACTGGCTGCGTTCCTTTTGATCTAAGCGTAGAGGATATGTCTACGGGAACCAATACGATTACGGGCTGGGATTGGGACTTTGGAGATGGGATGAATTCTAATCTGCAAAATCCGATACATACGTATGCTTCCCCAGACCTCTTTACGATATCTCTTATAGTAACGGATGCCGATGGCTGTCAGGATTCTGTTCGCAAATCGGATGTAGCTTTTATTACCCAACCCATTCCCAATTTTGCGGTAAACCCTCCTACCAATTGCCTGGATGTAAATAGTACGTTCATTAGCATTGCATCAGGCTCTGGCTTGTTTTACACCTGGGATTTTGGAGATGGGAATACTTCTCATTTGGCAAACACCTTCCACAACTATGCAGATACTGGATTCTATGATATTACCTTACACGTGGTTGATGTAAACGGCTGTGATAGCTCTATTACGAAACCCAATTTTGTTGAAATTAGAGAATTGGTAGCCAATTTCTGGGCAGATACCTTAGCTGCCCCTTGTCCTCCCCTAACCGTAAACTTCCGCGCAGATAATAGCTTTCCTCATATTGGAGTAAAGTGGCGTTGGGATTTTGGAGATGGGGCGACCTCTTCTGAGGTATTTCCTACCCATATATATAATAGCCCCGGATCTTATGATGTTTCTTTGATCCTCGAAAGTCCGGAAGGATGTATAGATACCATGATCCTCGAGAACATGGTCAATATACAGGGACCTGTTAGTTCCTTCTCCTACACCCCCCTCGATGGTTGTTTGGGCACTGAAATTTTGTTTACCGTCGATACCGTAAAACAGGACATCTCCTATGAATGGCTCTTTGGGGATGGGAATCAATCTACCCTTGATACAGTAAGGTATACCTATGCTACTCCAGGGATGTATTTCCCGATACTGGTAGCAAAAGACACCCTGGGCTGCGAAGTATTCACAGCTAATAGCGATCCCATAGAAATTTACAGCCCCCCTTCCATCAATTTCAATGCAGATAATCAAATTTTGTGTGATGCAGGAAGTGTCCAATTCCAGGATTTGAGTTCAGTTCCTAATTCTATTATTCGAAGCTGGAAATGGTATTTCGGAGATGGAGACAGCTCTGATCAAAAAGATCCGCTTCACCTTTATCAGGGATTGGGAAGCTATGATGTCACCTTGATTGTCGAAAGCAATGAAGGATGTATTGATAGCCTGACCATGAGCAATTTCATCCAGGTTGTTTCCAGTCCTTCTCCTGGGATTGTGCTTGATAAAGTGGAAGGTTGTGCACCCTTGATAGTTAATTTTGAAGGGAACTTTAAACCCTATCCTGGTCAGATCAATGACTGGAGCTGGGATTTGGGAGATGGAAATCAGTTTCTGGGACAAATAGGAAGCCATACCTTCAATGATACGGGTAGCTTTATCATAAATCTGGATGTAGTTGATAATAATGGCTGTGTAGCTACTACTCAGGACACTGTAAATGTATATGGCTATCCCAGCTTTGATTTCACGGTGGATGCATTTGAAGGTTGTGCGCCATTTGTGAGCAGTTTCAATTTCATTAGTAGCGATCCGATCCAGGCCTGGTTATGGGATTTTGGTGATGGAACTACTGATACCTCTGCCAATCCTGTGCATACCTATGCCGTAGATGGTGTGTATACCGTCAGCCTTACGGCAACGAACATATATGGATGTCAAAGTATTTTGACGAAAGATGAGCTGATCATGCTAAGTCATCCCATCTCAGATTTCAATATGAGTGAAACGGCCATATGTACAGGAGGAAGTGTTTATTTTGAAGATGAGAGTTACGGCAATTTCACCATCAATTCCTGGCAATGGGACTTTGGAGATGGCAATAGCAGTAGCCTGAGTGATCCTTTGCATACCTATAGTCAGAGCGGCGTATATGACATTAGCCTGATCATCACTGATATAAATGGATGTTCGGATAGCTTGTCCATCCCCAATGCAGTTACGGTAATAAGCGATTCTTTACCAGAAGGGGTAGCTATAACTCATGTCAGCGTAAGTTCAGATTCAGAAGTGGAAATCAAGTACGAATTGTATAATAATACCAAAAAGGATTTCAAAGCTTACCTGATTTATAGAGAAGATGCGATTGGTAACTTTAGCCTGATTGACTCGGTAGAAAACCTCAATCAGCTCGATTTTACCGATCAGGGATTGAATACCCTTCAGAATGTCTATTGTTATAAAGTAGTAATCAAGAATCAGTGCCTCAATACCAGCCTCCTCTCAGATGCGGAGCAGCACTGTTCGATAGATATAAAGAGTCAAAGCGCAGGAGATCAAATCAACATTAGTTGGAATCCTTATCAAGGCTGGCCTTTACTGGATAGCTATAATCTGTACCGGGTTTCCGGATACGGCATGAATGACGCTCAATTAATCGCCTCCCTATCGAGTAGTGATACAGCTTATATAGACAGTAGCAATCTCTGTGAAGGAGCTTTCAGTTATCGCATAGAAGCCATTGGACCAGGAGGTTATATCTCTTATTCAGACACAACAATAGCTTTCGCTAGTCCTGGAGCTTTGACAGATGTATCTAAGGTAATTAATGCCACAGTTGAAAATGATGAATTCATCAGTCTCGAGTTTAGCGTGGCAGACATAAAGAATGCCTCATCATTTATCATTGAAAGAGATGAAGGGAATGGGTTTACGGAAATCGCTTCAGAACCCATAACAGGGCAAACAGGAAAGTTCCAGGATCAAAAGGCTGATGTGCACAATAAGCCTTATACCTATCGGGCATTTACTGCAGACTCTTGTGGGACAAAGACTGCAGTCGGTCAGACAGCAAAAAGTGTACATGCCAGTGCCAGCCAGGCAGGAAACAGCATTCGCCTCAGTTGGAATGCATATGAAGGATGGGAAAATGGCGTAGAATCCTATAAGGTCCAAAGATTTGATGATGCTAGCCAATCTTATATAGAGATTCAGGAAATCATGGGAGGTATTACGGAGTTTGAAGATCTTAGTCCTTTGGGGGGGAATAGCCTCAATTGTTATAGAGTCATCGCAATAGAACTTGAAGGGAATCGTATGGTTTCTGTTTCAAATAGCAATTGTGTAGGACTAGATCCTATCATGTTCACTGCTACCGGCTTTACCCCTAATGGAGACGGGATCAATGATGTCTTTAAAGTCACGGTCTCCTTCGTGGATTCATATCAATTGACCATCTACAACCGTTGGGGAAAAGTGGTCTTCAGAACTGATAATCCACAAGTATCCTGGGACGGTCGACTTCAGAGTGGACAATTAGCTCCAGAAGGTGTCTACCTCTATTCAGTTACAGGTTATGGAAAAAGAGGAAAATTTGTCCAAAATAATGGGAGTGTCAGTTTGATCCGATAGGAAAACCCTTGAGGGGAAAATTCAGTCGCTTAACCTATCCTACTTGATCCCCATATATCTAAGCCGTAATTTGTCGCCATGCGCAGATTACGGCTTGTTTTTCCCCTGATGGCTCTATGCGGATTGTGCTTTTCTGCCTGCAATAGCTGGACGAAAGTGGAGTTTAGAGAAAGAGAGGTTTCCGAACTCTTTAAACTCGATTTGCCCGATTATTTTGATGCTACAGATGTCCTCAATCAAGAGGCCGAGCTCCAACTCCAAAACTCAGGAAAAGACCTTTGCCTCATTGTAAGAAAAAATGATTGGAATGAGCTTAGGAAGAGGAGAGCAGATTTTGTTCTGGAAGATTATTATGATGTGAGCATTGAGCAGTTGAAAGCCGATCTGGAAAAGATCGATGCTCCAGGACCAGATTCTATCAGCATCAATGGATTGCCTGCTTTCCTGGGCACACTTACTGGAAATTTTAAAGGAGACAGATTGATTTTTGATATTGGCATCATCGCTGGTGAAAGCTATCTCTACCAATTGGTTCTTTGGACCTCAGCAGAAGAACGCCCTGTTTACCAGGCCGACATCATGCGCATTATCCATTCTTTCGAAGAAATGGAAAACCCTATTCAAAACGAAGGGATTCAATCGGATCAACCTGAGCCGCTTTCGCAGCCGGATAGTAACCAGACGCTATCCCAACCACAAAACATGCCGTCAGACCAATAAATACCCAGGTCCAGGGAATCACAAAGGTTCCTTCAAAAAGGAAGCTACTCACAAAATTTCCCCCGAGTATCCCTAGCAGGATTCCGAGTATTGCTCCGATTTGGCAGATCATCACAGCTTCAAAAAGAAATTGCAATTTTATATTCATTCGAGTCGCCCCAAGGGATTTCCGCAGACCAATTTCCCGCGTCCTTTCCGTCACTGACACCAACATTACATTCAAGAGGGCAACGGCTGCTCCAAGCAGGGTAATCAAGGCGATTATTTGTGCTGTGATGGTTATGGTAGAGAGTTGTTGAAATAATTGATTGATAAACTCATCACTACTGGATAAATCGAAATCATTTTTTTCCCGCACTTTCAATTTCCTGACAGTCCGGAATATACCGGTGGCCTCAGATTTGAGTGCATCCATATCTCTGGCATTATCAGCAAATACGCTCAATACAATGGAGCCATGATTGGGGTAATGTTTACGAATGGCGGTAAGGGGCGCTATACAAGTACGGTCTCCTCCCATCATGCCCATGGTTCCCTGTTTCTTGAAATAACCTATCACCTTGTAGAGGTTATTGTTAAGATTGATCATTTTGCCTACCGGAGTAGAAAAGGGATATAAGCGTTCCTTTACCTCATTACCTATAACCACCACATTTCTACCCATCAGAAAATCTTCCTCCGAAAGATTTCTTCCTTCCTCCAATTCGTATTGAGAAGTCAGCAGATAATTCTGATCTGTGCCTACAACCACTACATTGCCATTGGTTTTTTCATTTCTGTATTTCGCTGTCGTCCCACGGCTGGCACGTACACTCATGCTGACAATGCCAACATTGCTGAAGTCTTCCTGAAAGGCCGCAGCCTGCCGAAAGGTAATATTGGGATGGTAATCCCTTTTACGGGCTCCCCTTCTCCCAAACTGAATACTCTTGGATCGATTGGCGATTTGAAAAGTATTACTTCCCAGAGAGGCGAAGCTATCAGACATCCCGGATTTGATCCCTTCGATAGTCGTCATTACTACCACCAGGGCAGTGATGCCCAGTGCAATGATGAAGATGGTTAAGCCCGTGCGAAAGAGATTCGCACGAATGGCGTCAATAGATTGATAGATATTTAGGAGAATGCGCATATGCAGCCACTCATGTATTTTGGACGAAATTACGAAAGTAAGCCCGTGCTACAAAACCATTCGTCGCTTTCAATGCCAAGCTGGCAGCTTATAAAGGCATTCCAGGCCGAGGGTAGTTTTTGGCAATTTCATCTATAACCAATACCCAGTCCTGTCCTTTGCCACTGCTGGGAGGCTGGACCGAAAATCTCCGCGCTTCTGTAATGGTCGGTCCTTCAAAGGATATACCCGTTCGTGTATCATACCACCAGCTTTTCAAAGGCTTTGCGCCAAATGCCCGAAGATCAATTGCAGTTTCCTTGCCGGTAGGAATGTAGATCATGGCATAGGTACAATCTGTATCCCGGCTGGCGATCACATAATCATCGGTTTCCGGTTGGCCTATTGCGACCATAAGTTTATCAGGAATTCGAGATAAAAAAGGACGAGAAAGCATCAGGTTTTTCAAATGCTTTACCTGATGAGCCATGGGAAGATCCAAAGCCAGTGGCCAGGGCCGTAAAGGACCGTTTATCCCTTCCCTACCCTCTTTATACATTTGCCACACATCATGACAGCCATAGCTTTGACCAAATCCCCCTGCAAAAACATTCCAGTACATGATCCGACGTATATCTCCAGCTACACTATACCCTAGTTTCTTTGCCTGAAAGCAATTGGGATGCTCTTCATACAAGGGTTCAGCATCCAACACAGGTTTGACGAGTTCCAGCTGATAATCATGATCGATATTTTTATAGGTCCCCTGATTGGCACAATGCCCGCTTTGATGCATATTGAAATCCAGCCACTTCTCCTGATGAAACCAGGTGGAGGAACCTCCATATTTATTGGGTTGTGGATGAAAACTCATGAGGGTTTCCTCATATCCTCCAGCTGCCTCCGCTATGGCTTCTGCCATAGCATTCCAAATCGCTACATCCTGGGAGCCTTCTCTGGGATTTCGGTCTCCTCCTATGACCCAAATGATATTGTCGTAATCCTTATATCGCTTCCCGATCCATGTTCCAAAGACTTCAGCATTTTTTGGATTAAAAACTTCAGGACCTTTTCCCCAATTGTTTGTAAAGACTTTATCTCCCCAGCTCGGTAACAATGCGATATACATTCCTAATTCATCCGCCAGTTTAATAATATCATCAACATGATTGAAATAAGCAGAATTGGGAGTAGTAGGATCATTATTAAACAAAGGGAGTTCTCCCTCGGTATTGGGGACATTCAAACCATCTAGTTCTGCGAGTGCTACTGCCTGAATCACATTGAAACCCTGCTCAGCTCTTTTCCTCAAATACATTTCAGCCTCCTCTTTCGAACATCTGTGAAATAATTCCCAGGCGGTATCCGCTAACCAGAAAAAAGGCTTGCCGTCCTCTGTCACCAGAAAGCGCTTGTTTTCACTTACTTTCAGTTTTTGGGCCATCAATATATAGGGTAAACTTAGGAGAAGGAGAAAGATGATTTTCTTCAGCATAGGTCTTGTTTATTAGCTAAAGGAAATTATAAAAAATAAAGCCACCCCAAAAGGATGACTTTATCTTTACAAGCGTTTAGGCGAAATAGAATACTCCTGATTAAGCATTTATCGGGTTTCCACTTTACTATCTACAGTAAACTGTTTGCTCTTTCCATTTGAAGAGGATTTTCCATCCCGAAATTTGCTGAGGATATATTCCATCTGACGGCCCCCAGCTTCCCGTCCTCCCAAACCAAAGGCCAGGGCAATGGCTACCGCTACAGAACCTAAAGTAAGACCAAAAGCAAGGGTAACTATTTCATTGGCTATGCCCATCGTACGCAGTGAAATGGCTAAAAAGAGACCGAGAATGGCAATTCTTGCTATAGAAGCCAGAAAATTGTCTCCCCCATTATCCAGGGATTTGGCAGCTAGCTTACTTACAAAGTTTCCTATGACCAATACCAGCAGTCCGAAGAATATCTTACTGACCATGGCAAGTAGATTTTCCAGCATAGCTGCAAATTCAGGCATTTCAAGGTGGTTGACCGCGGCAATGATTCCTCCAAACATGAGGAAGAAAAATACTGCCTGTGAGATTAGGCCGGACATTTTCTGTTTTTCTCCTATAAGCGTAGTTAAGCCCAATCTTTCCGGCAACTGATTAGCCCCTAAGCTGGATAACAAATCCCGGAGCCAGCCGGTCACGAACCTGCCACCGATGTAAAAGACTCCAATTGTAAGGGCTGCTGCCAGGATATTGGGGATAGCATTGATGAAAGTAGAGAGCATCTCTTTGGCTGGTTCCGAAATGGTCTTAATTTGAAGAGCATCCAGAGATACAATCAAAACCGGGATGAAGACCAGCAGAAATACAATTCTTTTAGCAATAGTAGATAAGTCAATACTAGCAGAGAAACCGGCTTTGGCAGAAAGATTTTCCAGAAAGTTAGCTGCCAAATTTACCAGCTCTGAAGCAATGCTAGCAATTACATAACCAGCAAAACCGATAATAAGGGCAGCAACCAGATTGGGAATAAAACCCACAAATTCAGCTACCATTTGCTTGAGGGGATCCAGGACCTGGCTGACTCCCAGCATTTCCAGAACCACCATCAAAACTACGGTAAGTAGTACATAGTACACCAATTTGGAAATCATGCCAGCAGCTTTGAATTCCTTGCTGTTGTTTCGATTGATTCGTTCATCCAGGCCCGAGCGACTTATCAGTCTATGGGTCAATTTTCTAACTCCTCTGGCGATGAACCAGCCAATGAGAAGTACGATCAGAGCACCCAGAACTCCGGGAAGGAGTTCACCGATCTGCTCCATAAAGTTCGTCATGGTTTTTGTAACGTCCATTTTCTAGTTTTTTGATTTGGTAGATTTGAGTCGAATCAGGACGTCATGGTATACTTTTGAGCCCGGCCAGGAAGCAGAGTCACCCGATTTTGATTTGGGAAAATTGGAAAACAGGATAGAACGAAAATCATAATATATTGATTTTCAATTGATTATATCACAACAAAACAAAAAAGATCCTGAGAAAGCGCCTCATACTGAGTTACTTAGTCAGGATCTTTTCCCTATTTCAGCAATAGGATTTGCACCCCCTATTTTGAGAGAGCCTCCTAATTTTTATCTAAAATAAAATCTCTAAATTTTGTCACTTATTTAAGTTGGTGAAACCTTCCCTCCTCCAAATGATCAGATTTTCAGTCCTTCATTTGCTCCAAAACGGCTGGTAAAAGATAGTCCTCAATGATTTGTTCTGGCAACATAAAACGGCCGTTTCTATAATTTCCGGAAGCGATAGCAATCACCACTTCTAATTGAGGAATAACCGCTATGTATTGCCCTCCAGCTCCCCGGGCTTCAATAGAAGCATAAGACTTTCCCCCTACCTCATATTCCCGATGCCAAAAGAGATAGCCATATTGATTTTTGTTATTGGCATTCAAGAGTGGGCCATATTTTTGAAAGGAGCGCTCAGTCCATCCTTCTGGCAGGATTTCCGTATTGCCCCATTTTCCCTCATTCAAATAGAGTTGGCCAAAACTCAGCATATCCCTGGGCCGCAAATATACCCCACCCCCAAAATAGGGAATACCTCTTTCATCTGATTGAATGACGTACTGAGAGATTCCTAAAGGCTCGAAGAGTTTTTCGTCCATATACCATTCCAGCGGCAAGTCCACAAGCTGTTCTAAAATGATTCCCAACAAATAAGGATTTGCGGTTCCATAATATGCTTTGGCTCCGGACGCATTGATCATAGGCGCTTCTAATACCGTTTTTATCCAATTGGGAGAATTCTGATAAGTCCCTTCAGAAGCAGCTGAATTACGATCTATCCCAAAATCAATGGCATCAAGCCCGGAGGCCATAGAGAGAAGGGCGTGGATATCAATCTCACCTTTTGCATCTGTGCGGGTATATTGATACTCCTCAGGGACAAAATCATAGAGTTTTTGTTCAACTCCTTGTAGCAAGCCCTCTTTAATCGCTATCCCGATCATAGCAGAAGTCAAACTTTTGGAAGCCGAACGCTGGTCGTGAAAGATATCGGCATTGTGGCCGTAGAAATAGTTTTCATACAACAGCTTTCCCTCTTGCGCCATGAGAACCGCATGTGTATTCGGCAACTCCCCCGCATATATTTCATTTTCCATTTTGTCCAGATGTCCCGAAGAAATTGCGCTTTCCTTCTCTCCCCAATGATCTTTATATAGCGGCTTGCCAGGCTTTTGATCTGCTCTATTGCCTGTTGTAAAGGATTCTGCCATCGGACGGTAATCAATCTCCGTGAGTTTCTCTCCTGCAAGATGAAATTCAAGATGGATGTTCTCTTTTTGAATTTCTCCGCGAAAGGAGAGGCCAGTCTTCATATCCTGAAAGGAAACCTTGTTCCCTTCCCAGCGATAGTTTGCAGCCCAGGTTCCCGTAAATCTTCCATCCTGGAAAAAGGGATAAAGAGCTTTATCATTTTCTCCTTGCTCATACACCAAATAAGTTTGCATGGGACTTAAAAGTGAAGTCATCCAGATATCCCATTTTCCGGAATAGCGGTCTTTTTCCTCTTTTTTCAGGGGAATGTGATAAAAAAGGACACCTGACTTGATAAAAAGACGATAGCCCTGTTTTGATTTCTTTACTTCAGCATATAGTCCCTCTCCAAAATCTGCTTTTAAACGGCCATGCTCTATTTCTTTCAGCCGGGCAACTTTGCTCCAGTAGGCATTGGAGATGTGTAGCTGAGCTTCTGAGGAAAGGCTGAGTTTTAGCTTAAAGCTAAAGGCATCTGCCTCTTTGACTTCTCCTTGCCAATTGACAGAGAACTCTGATTGTGCTGAGCTGATTTGTAGGAGTGCTGTGAAAATCAGCAAAATGCTAAAAAGGTATTTCATGTTTTTTTATCAAAACTAAAAGCTGGAATCTGAGGAAAATTGTAAGCAGTTAACATTCTCGCATTTTTTTCCGATAGGCAGAAGGAGTCAGGGAATAGTATCGTTTAAATTGGCTGATGAAATGGCTTTGATCATAAAATCCACAACTGTATGCGATCTCAGTCAGGGAACTCGAGGACGAAAATAGAAGCTGACTCGCCTGGTTGAGTTTTTTAATCCGAAAATATTCCCCCAAACTCATTTGATAATACTTAGAAAAGGTTCGGGAAAGATGCACAGGGTGGACATTAAGACTCCTGGCCAAGGTACTCAGGTCGCCAGGTAAAGATTCCTCATCTTCTATTATCTCCTCCAACTTTTTGAGCCATTCTTTAGCCTTGCCTTTATTCTCTTCTTTTAGTTGCATTCGACCAAAAACCTCTACTAAATGTTGATCGATACTCAGGGAACTATAGGTATCCTGGATTTTGGATTCGAGGTACATGCGATAAAACAGCTGACGAATCCGGGGATCATGGAGCTGTTTACTTCCTTCTGAGGAGCAAGCTGAGAGTTCGTAGGTATGAAACCACTTCGCACTTAATTCTACATGAAATCCTCGTGTATGACTTGCATCCTTTAAATTATAGTGGCTGTCCTGGCTATTGTGAAAGACCAGCGATCCCGCATCCAGGACATAAGACTCTTTTTTATTGGCTTCGAAAAGTTTTCCTTTCAGCAAAAAAGTGAAATAGGCCTGCTCATGATAATGCCAATCTACTTTTTCATGGGTATAGGTGGTATCAGAGAGATTGAGCGGCCCAAGTGAATGTACTTGTTCATGCTCGCCATAATACTCTCCTTTGCTGAGTTTTCGGATCATGCCAGTATTGGTAGAAGTGATAGCTTATTCCAAAGAGATAAGAATCTGCCTAAAGTTGCAATGATCCGGGCGAAAATCTAAGTCCTCTTTTTACCCTCCAATTTGCTGAGAAAATCCTCTGCCTGTATAATCAAGTTCTGACGCTTTTCGTCTTCCATCTTATCCAAATTCCGGATCAACATCCCCAGCCGCGGATTCTTCGCAAAAAAATCCCGATGCACATGCATAAAACGCCAGAAAAGGGCATCCCAGATTTGTTGCCAATCACCTTTGCCATAATCACTCATTTTCTTCAGGTAATTGCTACCGGAGATATAGGGTTTGGTTGACATAAGTCCCCCATCGGCAAACTGACTCATGCCATATACATTGGGCACCATTACCCAATCATAAGCATCGATAAAAAGTTCCATAAACCAGCGATAGACTTCATCCGGATCAAATTCGCAGAGCACCATAAAGTTCCCTAAGACCATCAATCTCTCAATGTGATGGCAATAAGCCGTTTTCAGTACTTTTTTGATCGTGATATCAATGGGAGCAATCCCTGTTGTCCCCTCATAAAAGGAGAGAGGAATCTTCCGCTTAAAGCCCCAAAAATTCCTGGTCCTTTCATCCGAACCCCTGGCTTCATATACTCCTCGAATAAACTCACGCCAGCCAATTATCTGGCGAATAAATCCTTCTGTAGTATTGAGGGGAATGTCCTTCTTTTCAGCATATTCTAAAACTGCCTCTACGATTTCTCCCGGCTTTAGCAAACCCACATTCAGCATAGGAGTCAGCACACTATGGTGAAGGATACTTTCTGTAGCAACAATGGCATCTTCATAAGGCCCAAATTCCTCAAATCTTTGCTCTAAAAAGTCTCTCAGCCATTTTTGGGAGGATGCAAAGTCTGTAGGATAAAGGGGCACCTCTGCCAGTTCACCTGGATTCTCCGCAAACTGCCTTTCCACATAATTTACAGCCTCTTCATAGTAGGTATCAATAGGCGGAAACGCTATCTCCGGTGCCACCTTCTTTTTGGGATACTTTTTTCGATTATCCGCATCATAGCTCCATTTCCCTCCTTCTGGTCCTCTCTCTTCTGTAAGAAGTATGCCCCCTTTTTTTCTTTGCGCTATGTAGAATTTTGTTTGGAAATATTTCTTTTTACCCGGCTTAAAAAAGTCCTGTAGTTCTTCAGAGCTATTGAGAAAAAGTGGATTGGTATATATACTATATGTAGTCCCGCTTGCCGCAGCAGCCGTTTTTATATGCTTCTCCAGCCAATTATCCGTAGGATCGATGAAATGTATATGAGATATACCTAACTCAGCCAGGGCGGGAATCAACTCCCGAACATCTGAGATTTCTTCCTGCGCATGGATATAGTGCAGCTTCACTCCTTTTGCTTCCAAAAAGGCTGCATATTTTTTCATACTTGCCCGATGGAAGGCAATTTTTTGCTTATGGAATGCATACTGCTTAAAAAAGAGGTATTCCTCTACTATATAAACGGGATGCTGATTGAGCGGTAAGGGACTCTCTTCAAAAAGCTGGTGGGGAAATATTAGGTTTACTTCTTTCATTTCTTACGTTCTGGCTTCACTATCTTGTAATTGCCTTGTGTTTATTGCCCCGACATCTTTTGCTGCAATACTTTACTTCATCCCATACTTTTTCCCATTTCTTTCGCCAGCTAAAAGGGCGGCCACAAATGGGACATATTTTGGTGGGTAAGTCTCGTTTCTTCATGCTTTCCGGCTTGCGTCATTTCGGGTATGGGTCAGAAGGATTCTATTCATTTCCTTTTGTACCAAAGGATTGTCTCTATGTCCCCAGATTTTTTCCCTAGCTTTCTTTCCACTTTCTTCTAAATCAATCAAGGGAATGGGATAGTCTTTCCCCAGATAAAACTGATAGAAATCTTGCTCCATGGCAGTCATTTTCCAGGGCTCATGAATATGCTCTTTGGGAAGTTTGCTGAGTTCAGGTACCCATTTTTTGATAAACACCCCCTCCGGATCGTGATCCTTAGATTGCTTGATGGGATTGTACATTCTCACCGTATTCACTCCGGTAGTTCCTGCCTGCATTTGAAATTGCGGATAATGAATGCCCGGTTCATAGTCGAGAAACTGTTGAGATAAATGATAAACACCCGCACGCCAATCCTGATCAAAGTGATGGCAGAAAACAGAAACCAACATGGCCCTCATTCGAAAGTTTATCCAGCCAGTTTCATTCACACATCTCATACAAGCGTCCACCATAGGAAATCCTGTCTGTCCGGATTTCCAGGCATCGATAAGCGTCTCATTTTTCTCATGTTCCAGCGATTCATAGCCTCGATTGATGCAATGGGTTTCGTACTCACACTCCACCTCAAACTTCTGCATAAAGTGGCTCCTCCATTTCATGCGTTCCAAAAAGGAACTGTAGGCTTTATTGTGTTGTTTGAAATGGGGATGGCTGATGGTGAAATGCCAGGCTTGCTTTACACTGATATTTCCCCAGGCCAGATAAGGGGAAATCCGGCCACAAGACATCCGGCTATCAGCGGGTTTGGAAATATAGCGCATATAGTTTTTCCCCCGCCCTTTCATAAAAGAATTCAGATACTTCCAAGCATAGCTCTCCCCTGCTTGCTGAAAGGAGTCCGGATAGGGGTTCATCTCTTCTTCAAATTGTGAAGGAAGAGGGAAGGGATTCTCCCAATGAATAGATACAGGCTTATTGAAGGTATTTTCGATGGGTTTGCTCAGCATATTTACAACCCAATTCCTATCCCAGCCTTTGCGATTTTTGATTCCCCGCTGTACCCCATCTTTCTCACATTCTTCCCAAATTACTCCCTGCCCATCAAGCAGTTTTTTCACCGCTTTATCTCGCTCCCAGCTCAATTTTATTCCCGATTCCTGATAACTAAAAACCTTTTTTATCTCAAAGGCCGCACACAATACTTCAAATACCTCTATGGCTTCAGCATACAAACGAATGACTTTTCTCCCTTTGGCAGCCAAAGACTTATTCATCTCTTCAATGGAATGGTAGGTGAATTGAACATGCCTCAGAGAAGTATCAGGATAGTCAAGCAAATGAGGTTCAAATAAAAAGAGAATCACATAATCTTCCAGAGCTTTTTCTGCAGCCAATAATGGAGCATGGTCCTGCGTACGAAGGTCCCGTTTGAGCCAGACTATGTTGAGGGTTTGCTTCATCGATGCTTTAATTCTTTCTTGCATCGCTTCCAAAATCCAAAGAAAGAGCGGTAGTAGCCTTTTACTTCAAACATCCAGTCTCTACTTTCTTCTGTCCCCTTATAATGGCAATTAAGGGGATGCTCTTTATAGTAGATATTGGCTAATCCATAGTCTCTCAGCAATTCCCCGAACTCTCCGACATAGATTTGCAGAGCGGGAATATTTTCTCCCAATTTCAACATAAAGTCTATGCTTTTGGTCGATATGGGATAGCTTTCGAAATGGGAGGGCTCCAACAACAAAATACGATTGGTTGCCAGGTCCTTTTTCCAGAAAGGGTCCAGGTTATACCAATTATAAATCAGGTTGGGGAGTGAGGGATCAATATCGATTTTCTTTTGATGGGGTAAAGGAGTGATCAATTCTGGAATCAAGGTATCCGCTAATACCTCAGGCGTTTCCATAAACTGAAACTCCTCATAAGCGATATCCAGAAAAGTTCCCTTTTGATTGCTCTTCCAGTATTTATTGATGTTTTCCTGATTGGCTAGGTATTTCTTATTGCTATTCGAGCCGGCGACCCATTGCCAACTTAAAGCATTGCTCGCCCAATCTCCATCCAATAAATGATAGTACATCCACTGAGCCGGTACTTTCCAGTGGCTATGTCCCATATTACAGCTGATAGCAGCTATATACATGCGCATATGGTTGTGGAGATAGCCTTTATGATAAAAGTCCTCTATGGCCATATCGACTGCCTGGATTCCTGTACTTGCTTTTAGGAGAGCTACTGGAATTTGATAATTCTCTACTTCTGTCTGTGCGTGCCTAAGATCATCATTGATCTCCTCCCCTCTTTCTATCCATACCTGCTGCCAATAATCCCTCCAGGCCAACTCCTGGACCATTTTCTCAATGTCCCAGGGATTATAGCCCCTTTGCATCAGGCTATCAAAGACATATTTGGTGGAAATGACACCCCTGGAAATATAGGGCGAAAGGCGTGTTACAGATCCATCCTCAAAATTGCGGCTCTTACCATACTTTACAGGATCGATGCTTTCTACCTGATCAAGAATATCATCCAGTTTTGTGCTAAAGGATTGTTTATCGAGTGCCGGAGCTGTCAATTCTCTCTGCTTAGTTTTAATTCTGTAGATGAATTAATAACCCTGGAGAAAAGCAGATGTTTAAGAGAAAAAGAGAATCTTTTGATTTAGCTCAGTTGAGCTAGGCTACTCTCAATGGGTGAAATTTATCCAGGACGATTTCTTCTTCTTTTAAGCCAGAAGTATCCGGATAACAGTTGAAGGGAAAATGATTTTTCTGCTTTTTTTCTTTTTTGGGGGAAGGATCAAATTGTAAATGCCGGTTTATGAAATAGGAATAATTATCCCATCCATACGGTTCATTTCTGGAATGAGCAGTATCCGGCTGATTAAATTCCTGAAGTAAATCTCGAATATCAGAAGTATGGATAAAGTCTGTGCTAAAGGTAGAATCATAAGTCATACTCCAATAGTAAAGGCCACAAAATCCCGGACAACAATCCCAACGATAATTATCTAAACTGGCACAAGACATTGCAAGGAGAAAAAATAAGCTTGAAAAGAATCCTGCTTTCTTTCGACTTCCACCTTCTTTTTGTTCCTGAATATGCTGGCTAAGAATTTTTTTCATGGGAAATATTTCTCTGATTTTACGGTAAAAAAAAGACTTAGTTGATTTAGCCTACTCTCAATAACTACTTTTTTTTTCAGAATTTATCAAAATTAGGAGGCTGATTATTAGGCCTCTAGATTTGTTATGTAGAAATACTCTCCTTGCACAATTTGTAAAACCAAAGAGAAAGCTTTAAATTCGAAAATCAGAATTAAATAGATCGTAATACATTTCGATTTTTTCTACTAAAAATTCTGTCAAACCCAACAAATTTATTGATACCGTGCAAAAGACTCAGGGTCTTTGGTGATACTTGTGAATAATTAACCCATCACCTGTACGGACCGCTTTGATTTATTCAGCTGCAAAATTTTTGTCGCTGAAGACATGTGTATTATAGGCCTATGTAATCAAGGAAATATTACGAATGGCTTCTCATGATAGGTATGAAATATTCTCATTAAGCTATAACCTCTGTGTACTATTGATGATTGTTAGTTGACAAGAATTCAAGCTATCACAGAATAATGATTTTTTACTATAGGTCTTTTTTACGTTTTGTCGAATCTCCCATTCTCCTTTAAACTTGCTACTCAAGGAATAAGAAGCAGGAAAATTCCCTGGAAGGGAAAGCCTATGTCTTCTCCGATCATACATTCTCTAACCCCCTATCAGAATCTATTCATGAATTTCATTTTGAAAATGAAAGTGACTCACTTGTTCATTTTCTCACTATTGCTATTTGGCTATATGTCAAAGGCCTCTGCGCAAATTGGAGGTCCCAATGGAAGTGGACAGTGGAGTGGTATCATACAGATGCCCATTGTCCCAGTTGCTGCAGCCAACTTACCAGATGGAAAAGTATTGACCTGGTCAGCCTACGACCGTTTTGCCTTTGGTGGTAATCGAGGAAAAACATATACAGCCATATTTGATCCGGCAACAAATACTTCTCAAGAGTTGCTGGTTTCCAATACTCAACATGATATGTTTTGTCCGGGAACTAGTACCCTTCCTGATGGCAAGATTATCGTAACCGGTGGTAGTTCCAGCAATAAAACCAGTATTTACGATCCCTTTACCCAGCAATGGGTATCCGGAGCGGCCATGGTAAAACCCAGAGGTTATCACTCTATGGTTACTTTGAGTAATGGAAGCGTCTTTACGATTGGTGGATCATGGAGTGGAGGTGCGGGAAATAAGCATGGGGAAATTTATGAAAATGGTTCCTGGAGATTGCTTAATGGAGTACCTGTAAATGTGATTCTGGATGGAGCTACAGATCCTGCCGGCGTAGTAAAAAACGACAATTTCCCCTGGCTATGGCCTGCTCCGAATGGAAAAATCTTCCATGCAGGTCCTAGTGAAAAGATGCACTGGATAGATGCAAAAGGAAATGGTTCTTATAGCAATGCTGGAGCTCGTGGAGATGATGCATTCGCCTATGCAGGTACAACGGTCATGTATGACGCTGGAAAAATCCTAAAAACAGGAGGTGCAGCCAGTTATGGAGATGGAAGAGCTGCCTCGGGAACTACCTATATCATTGATATTACAGGCAATCAAGCTCAGGTTGAGAAAGTTCAAAACCTTGCTTATCCCAGAAATAAGCATAATACAGTTGTATTGCCGAATGGTGAGATATTAGCAATTGGAGGTTTGGGCGTAGCCAGAGAGTTTTCTGATCAACAGTCGCGTCTGATTCCAGAGATTTTCAATCCTTCGACCAAGAGTTGGAGAAGCCTTGCTCCTATGCAGGTTCCCAGAAATTACCATAGTATAGCCTTATTGCTTCCTGACGGTCGTGTCATGGCCGGTGGAGGTGGACTTTGCGGAGGATGCACCGTTAATCACCCGGATGTAGAGATTTTCAGCCCTCCCTATTTGTTCAACGCAAATGGAACTCTAGCTAGCCGTCCGACAATCACCAATAATCCTTCTCAATTTGCCAATAGCAATACAGAGATCGTAACGACCAATTCTGCGGTGAGCTCTTTCTCATTGATCAGATATAATGTTGCTACTCATAGTACCAACAATGATCAAAGAAGAGTAGGTATTTCCTCTACTGCTTTAGGGAATAACCGTTATGAGTTAAATATTCCAGATGTGAATACCCTCCCTCCCGGCTATTATATGCTCTTTGCTATGAATGCAAATGGTACACCGAGTGTAGCAAAGGTTATTCAGGTATTCAATGCTCCTGCCCCACCGGTCAATCCGGGAGGCAGTGGACTGACAGCTAATTATTTCAACAATAAAGACTTCACCGCTCCTGTTTTCAATCGGGTAGATCAGGTGATCAACTTCAATTGGGGGACGGGTTCTCCGGCTTCTTCTATGGGTGCCGACACCTATTCTGTAAGATGGGAAGGAAGTGTAGTAGCTCCCTATACAGGCACTTTCAATTTCTTTACAGAAACAGATGATGGAGTCAGACTTTGGGTAAATGGACAACTTATTATTGATAAATGGATTCCACAGGGGCCTACAGAGTGGTCAGGAAGTATAAATCTTGTTGCCGGTCAACAGACCAGCATAAAAATGGAATACTATGAAGAAGGAGGTGGGGCTGTAGCAAGACTCCGCTGGGCGGGTCCAAATACGACTAAGCAAATCATTCCTAAAGATTATTTGCTACCTAGAGGTAGCGTATATACTCCTCAAAAGCCTTCTGCAAATTTCACAGCAACTCCTACCTCAGGAGTACAGCCCTTAGCTGTAGCTTTTGATGCCAGCACATCTTCTGACCCGGATGGATCAATCGCATCCTATGCATGGGATTTTGGAGATGGTAATACAGCAACAGGAGTAACTGTTTCTCATACCTATACACAAACAGGAAGCTTTATTTCACAACTCATTGTTACAGATCAGGGCGGGAATAAAGACACTGCTACTCAAAATATAGAAGTAGGCACTCCACCCTTAAATCCCGGAGGAAGCGGCCTGACGGCCAACTACTTTAATACAATGAATTTTACCGCTCCTGCTCTAAGCAGAGTCGATCCGATAATCAATTTCAATTGGGGAACGGCTTCTCCTGATCCGTCTATGGACGCCAACACCTTCTCAGTAAGATGGGAAGGGGGAATTGTAGCGCCTTACACGGGTAGCTATACCTTCTTTACTGAAACAGATGATGGAGTTCGCTTATGGGTAAATGGACAAATCATAATAGACAAATGGGTCAATCAGGGAAGTACTGAGCATTCTGCTTCTATCAATCTGAATGAAGGAGAGCAAGTAAGTATCAAAATGGAATACTTTGAAAATGGAGGCGCTGCTGTAGCTCTTCTCCGTTGGTCAGGTCCTTTTATCAATAAACAAATCATAGCTAAAGACTATTTGTTCCCTGATGGTTCCTTATATACTCCCCAAACTCCTGTAGCGAGTTTAACAGCAAATCCTACAAGTGGAACAGCTCCTTTGGTGGTCAGTTTTGATGCTTCTGCCTCTGCTGATCCTGATGGCACAATTGCATCCTATGCATGGGATTTCGGAGATGGAACAACAGCAAGCGGGGCTACGGCTTCTCATACCTTCACCCAGGCAGGTACTTTTACTGTTAATTTGACGGTTACTGATCAGGGGGGAAATACGGATGATGAAAGCATTAACATAGTCGTAAGTGAGGCGCCTATTCCTCCCAATGCTTCTTTCACGGCAACTCCAACTAATGGAGAAGCCCCTTTGCCTGTAGCTTTTGATGCAAGTGCATCTACAGATAATACCGGAATCCAAAGTTATAGCTGGGATTTCGGAGATGGAAATACCGGGACAGGAGTTTCAACTTCCCATACCTATGCCTTAGCCGGCACCTATACAGCTACTTTGACAGTTACAGATCAAGGCGGTTTAACTGATAATGCCAGTGTAAATATCGTAGTAACTGAAGTGGTTGATCCACCAAGTGGGGATGAATGTTTTGTCGTCAGTGGAAGCCAGGAAGTATGGATAGAAGCTGAAAACTTCCATGCACAAGTAGCTGGTAGTGGGAATGCTGCCGCCAGCAATTGGGTTGTTTTTAATGATCCGGCCGTTTCCAGGGCTAAAGCGCTTAGAGCTGAGCCTAATAGTGGAGTTTATACCGGCCTCGATGTCAACGGACCCAGGGTCGATTATCATGTCTATTTCTCTCAGCCTGGTTCCTATACCGTATATGTGCGCGGACAGGGACTTAGTGGAAGTGATGATAGCTTCCATGCCGGACTAAATGGAAGTCCGCTAACCAATACAGCTGGATGGGGAATGATTGTCCCGACTGCCTGGACCTGGACAAATGAAGCCAATGATGCGCAGGCGATAGTGTTGAATATCCCTTCTGCAGGAAAATATACCCTCAATCTTTGGATGAGGGAAGATGGAGTGGCTATGGATAAAATTCATATTCTGCCTTCAGGTGGAGCTGCTCCGGCCGGTGCAGGTGCTTCGGAAAGTAGCACAGCTGATTGCGATAATGTAAGTCCTGTCAACTCCGCTCCGACCGCCAGCTTTAGTGCAAGCCCAACTTCTGGCACAGCTCCATTAGCCGTTAACTTTGATGCTTCAGCATCGACGGATGATAATGGCATCACTTCTTACAGTTGGGATTTTGGAGATGGGAGTCTCGGCAATGGAGTAAATACCAGCCACAGCTATACCAATCCCGGCCAATATGTAGCCGCTTTGACTGTTTCTGATCAGGAAGGGCTGACTAATAGCACTACCCAAAATATTCTTGTACAAAGCGCGAATAATGGAAATTGTTTTGCGGAGCTAAATGGACAGGTAGTAATTGAAGCCGAAGACTTCAGCAGAGTTAATCCCGGAAGTGGCAATGCTGCTGGAACCAGCTGGGCTGTTATAGGTGAGAGTGATGCTTCTGGTGCATCTGCAGTTGAAGCAGGACCTAATACTGGACTCTGGACAGGCCTTAACTTAAATGGTCCCAGATTGGACTATGACATTGAGTTCTCAGAAACCGGGATTTATTTCGTCTACATACGCTCTAAAGGACCCACAGGAAATGATGATTCCTACCATATCGGACTCAATGGAAGTGGCATTAGTAATCTCAGTGCTTTTGGCATGGGAGGTTCCGGCCCCTGGGCATGGCAAAGCATCGCCAATGATGATGAAGTCATGCAGCTTAACATCCAATCCGTTGGTAAGCAAACGTTCAATATCTGGGTAAGAGAAGATGGGGTTCAAATCGATAAAATAGTCATCAAGAAAGTCAGTGGCAATCCATTGGGTCAGGGACCAGCAGCTAGTCAGCAAAGTCCTTGTGGAGGCAATGCAAACCAGGCTCCTGTAGCCAGCTTCACAGCTACTCCAAGTACAGGAGCAGCTCCTTTGCAAGTCAATGCAGATGCAACAACTTCAACTGATCCAGATGGTAGCATTTCCAGCTATGCCTGGGACTTTGGAGATGGTAGTCAGGCTTCTGGTCAAACAGCCAGTCATACTTATACTTCCGTGGGAACTTATACACTCCGTTTGACAGTAACTGACAATGAAGGCCTGACCAATTCAAGTACACGTACCATCAATGCGACACCTCCCGCAAATGGGCCTCTTTGTTTTGAAGAGAAAAATGGCTCAGTAGTTATTGAAGCGGAGAACTTCAGTTCTACCAGTCCCGGATCTGGCAATGCCTCTTCCAATAGCTGGCAGAAGTTTACTGATATCAATGCTTCTAATAGCGAAGGCGTTAAAGCTATACCCAATAATGGGACCTGGACAGGCCTGAATATCAATGGGCCCAGATTGGACTACAAAATCCTCTTCCAAACTGCAGGTACCTATAGAGTATATATTCGTACACAAGGGCCCAGCAATCAGGACGACTCCTACCACATTGGATTAAATGGATCGGCTGTTTCAACGACTTCGGGATACGGCATGGGCTGGACTGGAAATTGGGGATGGGCAGATTTTGCGAATGATGACAACTTTGTTGAAGTAGTGGTTCCTAATACCGGGGAGCACACCTTCAATATCTGGATGCGAGAAGATGGAGTTGAGATTGATAAAATCGTGCTGAAAATTCAGCCGGGAACTCCCTCTGGACAGGGCCCTGTAGCCAGTGGCCAGCTAGCATGTGCCAGTAGCAATGGTTTCGCCAGCAATAATAAGAGCTTCTCCATGAAGGAAAGTGGTGGAAATGGCCAGATCAACTGGGGCAATTTCTTTGAAGAATTTAAAGACAATTATATACTCGAAAGATCCATTGATGGAGTTACGTATGAATCTCTGGAAAGCGACGAAATCATTGTGGATCAATTGCAAAACAGCCATACAGATCCTCAGATCAGACAATTTGGAGTGGGTGCAGTATTCTACAGACTCAGAATTAGAGATCATAGAGGGATAACCCGTGAAACCAGAAGAGGGGTATTGAAAGTCGGAAGCGAAGAATTACTCTTCAATTTCAAGCTTTATCCAAACCCCGCAACTGATAAGTTGAATCTGGAATTTGACAATACTTCTGGAAAAGCACTCAACTTAACTGTGATGAACAGTTTGGGACAAAGTATTTATACGGATCAGATTGAAGGGGATCAAACCGATGGCATGATCAAACTCGATGTATCTGACTATGCACAAGGGATCTACTTTGTGAGACTCTCTGATAATGATAAGAGTCAGATCGTACGGGTACTGGTCGAATAAGTAATGACCATAAGGAATTCCGGGTTTTACGAAGAATCGTAATGCCTGGAATTCCCACTTATTTATATAAGAAATAGAGGATACTTATCCTGTAAATAGCAAAACCTAGAATTCAGCTTGAAAGCCCGATTTTCACCCCATTTTTAACCTACATTTGAACTCAAGGATAAATGAAATTTTCTACTTTTTGGCTCTTGCCATTTCTTTTAATTGGACTAGTTCCTACTGCTAAATCGCAGATAGGAGGCGCTAATGGGAGTGGCCAATGGAGTAATGTCATTCCCCTCTCTATTGTACCGGTAGCAGCTGCAAACCTGCCCGATGGAAAGATTGTTGCCTGGTCCGCCTTTGATAGATTTCGCTTTGGAGGCAATCGCGGGAAAACCTATACGATCATATTTGACCCTGCTACCAATTCCTCCCAGGAAATGCTGATCTCAAATACACAGCATGATATGTTTTGTCCGGGCACAAGTAATTTGCCAGACGGAAGAGTGATCGTAACCGGAGGAAGCTCCAGCAACAAAACAAGTATTTACGACCCTGCAAGTAATCAATGGACTGCAGCTGCCCCCATGAATATTCCCAGAGGTTATCATGCGATGGTAACAATGGCAGATGGAGGCGTTTTCACTATCGGAGGTTCCTGGAGTGGAAATGCGAGCCAAAGGGGCATTAAGCAAGCAGAAGTATACAAGAATAATTCATGGAGCCTCTATAATGGCCTACCCGGAAATCTCCTCTACAAAGATGCAGTTGCCATCAATTCCCATTGGCTGAAGGATAGCCATACCTGGTTATGGCCGGCTCCAAACGGTAAAATATTCCATGCCGGTCCCAATAATAATATGCATTGGCTGGATGTAAATGGTAATGGCAGTTTTACTTCTGCAGGACTAAGAGGGACAGATGGTTTTATCAATAGTGGTACTACCGTCATGTATGAAGAAGGAAAGATCCTGAAAGTCGGAGGAGCTTCAATCACCAGTAGTGGAACAACCGTAGTCGGAAGTACTTACATCATTGATATAAATACCAATCAGGCAGTAGTAAAGCAAGTCCAAAGCTTGCGACACAAAAGAACCAGGCACAATTCAGTAGTCTTACCTACGGGAGAAGTATTAGCTGTAGGTGGCTTAGGAGTAAACAAATCATTCAGTGATGAGGATTCTAAATTGATACCTGAACTTTGGGATCCACAAACAGAAAGCTGGAGAAGCCTTGCTCCTATGACAGTTCCCAGGAACTATCACAGCATTGCCCTACTCATGATGGATGGACGGATCTTCGCCGGTGGAGGTGGACTCTGTAACACTTGTACCGTCAATCATCCGGATGCAGAAATCTTTAGTCCTCCATATTTGTTTAATGCAGATGGCAGCCTGGCTAGCAGACCTGTTATTTCTGGAAATAGCGATAATATGCTCACGGAGAGCCAGGAGCTTATCACCACAAATTCTGCGGTATCTTATTTCAGCCTCATTCGCTACAGTTCGGTAACCCACAGTACAAATAACGAACAAAGAAGAATCAAGCTTGATGCAACCGCTCTGGGCAACAATCGATACGAAGTTCAATTACCAGATCATAACGTAGCTATCCCCGGGCAATACATGCTCTTTGCAGTCAATGCAAACGGAACGCCTAGCGTTGCCAAACTTGTTCGGGTTCATTCTCAATCCGATTGTAGCCCTCAAAGCCTTACTCAAGCTGCTTTCAAAAGCTATAGTAGCAATCAGGATTTCGGGACTGCAACTGTACAAAATGGAGGCAAGGATGTCCTATTGAGAAATAATGCCTGGAAATACATGGATTTCTCCTATAAGATCACCGCAAATACCGTCCTTTCTTTTGAATTCAAAAGTACGGTAGAAGGAGAAATCTCAGCTATAGGTATGGATAATGACAATAACTGGTCGCCGGAAAGGGCTTTTAAATTATATGGTACACAGGCAGATGCAGCCATCAATACTGATTTTGAAGACTATACTCCCAATGCCTTTCAAACTTATACGATTCCTATTGGCCAGTACTACCAGGGAGATATGAACCGGATATTCTTTATTATGGATCATGATGGAGGAGCTAAAAATGGGAATGCTTACTTCAGGAATGTAAAAGTATCAGAAGAAGGTGTATGCGATGATCCAGTGGAAAACCTGGCGTATCTCCGTCCTGCAAGTCAATCTTCAACAGCTTATAGTGGAGAGGCTTCACGGGCCGTCGATGGTTTTTCTAATGGTCTCTATACAGCAGGATCTGTCACCCATACAGCAACTACAGCCAATCCCTGGTGGAGGGTTGATTTGGAGGACAGTTATCAACTCAACAAAATAGAGATTTCTAATCGTACAGATTGTTGTGAGGATAGGTTGGCAGGCACAAAAGTATTAGTTGGAGATACTCCCAGTAATAATCCGGCAGATTATACGGAGGTAGGAGTTCTGACAGCAGCGAAAACCCAAAGATTGACAAATCTGTCAGCTATGGGTCGATATATAATGTTGTACCTGCCAGGAAATAATAAAATACTTTCTATTGCTGAAGTAAGGGCTTATGGAAATAAATGTACAGTAGCTTCTGCAGTAACAAATATCACAACGGAGCCAGAAAATTGTGGGGATGATCAGGGAAAAATGACTTTTACTTTCAATGATCAGCCCGGACGGACTCATCTTGAATTCAGTCTGGATGGAGGGAACACCTACAAAGCTCAGGTAGCTGATAATAGTGGTAGTATTAGTTATACCCTTGCTCCCGGAACTTATGATGTATTCGTACGTTGGGGAGACAATAGCTGCCCAAGCAGCCTGGGACAAAAAACAGTAGAAGCCGCACCCGCACCAATAGTGACGAATATTCTGACTGAAGAAGTAAACTGTGCTACAGGCAAAGGTAAAATTACTTTCGAATTTGATGACGTAGCTTCACGAACAGGGATAGAATTTAGCCTGGATGGAGGAAATACTTATAAGGCGCAGGTAAATGACAACAGCGGCTCAGTCACTTATGAAGTTGATGCTGGCACCTATCCCCTATTTGTAAGATGGGGTAATAATCAATGTCCCGTAGAGCTGGGGAGCAAAACGATCCTTGAAGATTGTAATAATCCTCCTCCCAATGGAGAATGTTTCGTGCTAAATAATGCTGATGAGGTTTCAATAGAAGCCGAGGACTTTAGCCGTGCAAATCCCGGAACAGGAAATGCTGCTTCTACCAGCTGGACAGAAATTGCGGAGACAAATGCATCTGCAGGGAAAGCTATTCAGGCAGGGCCAAATCAAGGACTTTGGACAGGACTCAATCTCAATGGACCAAGTGTTGAATACGACATTGATTTTACAAAAACAGGTCTTTATTTTGTCTACGTTCGTTCTCAAGGGCCAACTGCCAATGATGATTCTTACCACATTGGATTGAATGGTGGTGGTTTATCCAACATAAGTGCCTACGGAATGGGAGGCTCAGGTCCCTGGGCCTGGCAAAACCTCGCCAATGATGATGAGCAAATGCAGCTTAACATCCAATCTGCCGGAAAACATACCCTGAATATCTGGGTGAGAGAAGATGGGGTGCAAATTGATAAAATTGTTATTAAAAAAGCCAATGGAGCTCCTTCCGGCAAGGGGCCAAATGCCAGTCCAAAAAGTCCTTGTGGAGGAACTGCAAATCAGGCACCTTTGGCGAGTTTTACTGCTAGCCCGAGTTCTGGAACAGCTCCTCTGCAAGTGAATGTAGATGCAAGCACTTCTACTGATCCAGATGGCAGTATTTCAAGCTATGCCTGGGACTTTGGAGATGGCACTCAGGCTTCCGGTCAAACAACTAGTCATACTTATACTTCAGTTGGCACCTATACCCTACGCCTGACAGTAACCGACGATCAGGGACTCAGTAATTCAAGTAGCCGAACCATCAGAGCTACCCCGCCTGCAAATGGTCCGCTGTGTTTCGAAGAGAAAAATGGATCTGTGGTAATCGAAGCAGAGAATTTTAGCTCTACCACTGCAGGATCAGGAAATGCCTCTTCCAATAACTGGCAGAAATTTACCGATATCAATGCCTCTAACAGCGAAGGAGTAAGAGCTGTACCCAATAATGGAACCTGGACAGGCCTTAACCTCAATGGTCCAAGACTGGATTACAAAGTGCGCTTTCAAACAGCCGGCACCTATCGGGTATACATCCGAACTCAGGGCCCGACAAATCAGGATGATTCTTATCACATTGGCTTGAATGGTTCTTCTGTTTCTACCACAAACGGATACGGCATGGGATGGACCGGAAGTTGGGGATGGGCGGACTTTGCCAATGAGGACAATTTCGTAGAAATCCTTGTTCCAAGTACAGGAGAACATACCTTCAATATCTGGATGCGGGAAGATGGAGTGGAAATTGATAAAATCGTCATGAAAATCCAGCCAGGTGTTCCTTCTGGACAAGGACCTGCAGCAAGTAGCCAGGTGGAGTGCACGACTAGCAATGGCTTCGCAAGCAACAATAAGAGTTTTTCTATAAAAGAGAGTGGAGGAAATGGCGAGATCAATTGGGGTAACTTCTTTGAAGAGTTCAAAGACACTTATGTCCTGGAAAGATCAATCGATGGGGTTAGCTATGAGGCATTGGAAAGTGATGAGATCATCGTAGATCAATTGCTAAACAGTCATACAGATCCTCAGATTAGACAATTTGGTGTTAATGCAGTCTTCTATCGACTCCGAATTAAAGATCAAGATGGAGTAACAAGAGAAACTCGAAGAGGAGTCTTGAAAGTTGGAAGCGATGAATTACTCTTCAATTTCACCGTCTATCCAAATCCAGCCACAGACAAATTGAATCTGGAATTTGACAATGCTTCCGGACAGGCACTCAAGCTGACGATGATGAATAGTTTGGGACAAAGCATTTATACAAATCAGATAGATGCTGATCAGACCGATGGAATGATCAGAATGGATGTCTCTGAATATGCGCAGGGAATCTACTTCATCAGACTTTCAGACAAGGACAAAAATAAAATTGTCCGGGTGCTGATCGAATAAAAGATGGGCTTAATCCAGCGGCAAAATGTCTGCTGGATTAGGCTTTTTAGAAAAAATGAATTTCTAGAAAATGCAACAGAAAAAAATATAAAAACCAGCAAAGCTGTCATTGCGAGCCTGTACAACAGGCGAAGCAATCCCCTTGACCCAAAAAATATTATTCGCATTCAAGGAGATTGCTTCGCACAACATTTGAGCTCGCAATGACAGGACTGTTAAAGAGTAAACGATCAATTTTAACACGCAAAAACACAACTCAATTATTGACGAGAATATCTCCCCATCTAAAATCACAAAAACGAATGGAATTGGGGAAAAAGAACATAGAAAAACAGCTTAGGATTTATGAGTTCTCAACTTTTTAGTTTTCGGAAACTACGGTGGTATATAACCCCTATCCTTGCTTTTCTTTTCATAACGGCATTTAAGACCCTTGAAATTGCCAAAACTTTAGCCGGACATGAACCTGTTCCCGTGAGTGATTTCATCAATTTCGAGTCCGCTCATGTTCATCCCCTCGATATGACGCCAGATGGGACAAAGCTCCTGGCAGTCAATACAGCCGCGAATACCCTTGAGGTCTTTAGCCTAACTGAAAATGGGCCTGTAAATACGGCAAGCATTCCGGTAGGTACTGATCCAGTTTCCGTGCGTGTGAGAAATAATAGCGAAGCCTGGGTGGCAAATGTCATTTCTGATAATGTCAGCATCGTCGATCTTGATAAAGAGGTGGTTGTCCGAACTTTGAATACTGAAAATGAGCCCTCAGACATCGTTTTTGCAGGAAGTCCTCTGAAAGCCTTTGTGAGTTGTGCAGAACGGGAGAGTATTCTCATTTATGACCTCTCTGATCTAGATGCCAGTCCCAATGAAGTTGTCCTCATAGGTGAACAACCAAGAGCAATGGCAGTAAGTCCCGATGGAAATACAGTCTATACTGCATTTTTTGAATCTGGAAATCAAACGACTGTTATCAATGGCAACGAATTTATAGCTGCAGGAGGTCTCGAAGCTGCGGGTTCTGGTTCGACAACTGTACCCAATGACGTAATTAATCCCCTGGGACCCTATGGAGGTGCAATCCCTGTACCCAATAATGGTACGGGTTTTAATCCTGCCTTAAACCCTGTCTTACCCCCCAAAACCAATACACAAAGTCTGGTCGTCAAAAAGAATGCTTCCGGTCAATGGTTGGATGACAATGGAGGAGACTGGACCAATATAGTCACTGGTGGTGCAGGTGAAAGAATCAATGGATGGGATCTCCAGGATCGAGACGTAGCTATCCTCAACGCAAATAGCCTGAGCTTGAGTTATCACTCCAGCCTGGGAAATATCCTGATGGCCATGGCAGTCAATCCCGTTTCTGCTAAAATCCATGTCGTGGGAACGGATGCCATGAATCACATCCGCTTTACCCCCAATATCAATGGCACCTTTTTGCGTGTAAATGTTTCTCAGTTTATTGCAGGAAATACAAATTCGGACATCATTGACCTAAATGCGCATTTGGGCTATGCCAGTCCCTCGGTACCTGCTACAGATAGAGATAAATCTATCGGAGATCCCCGGGGAATTGCCTGGACAGAAGATGGTAATTTTGCCTATGTAACGGGTATGGGCTCTAATAATGTAATCATCATCGAGCAAAATGGTAGCAGGGCTACGCCTGACCCAATTCCTGTTGGAGAAGGACCTACGGGAGTAGTCATTGATGAGAACCGAGGCCAGGTGTATGTTTTAAATAAATTTGAAGCCAGCATTTCAACCGTATCTATAGCTACGGATCTGGAAACGTCTCGTACTCCTTTCTTTGATCCAACTCCCAGCGTCATCAAAACGGGAAGAAAGCATTTGTACGATACACATTTGGGCTCGGGAAATGGGACGATTGCCTGTGCATCCTGTCATGTAGACGGAAAATGGGATCGACTTGCCTGGGATCTCGGTGATCCTTCCGGGAATATAGAGACGATAGATGGTATTGACTTTCATCCGCTTAAAGGCTTAAAAGTAACCCAATCACTTATTGACATTATCGAAAAGGGAGAAGGTTTGCTTCATTGGCGAGGAGATCGAGAAGCTTTTATCGATTTTGCTTCTGCTTTCAATGTACTTCAAGGATTGGGAGCTCCATTAGATACTCCAGGTATGGATGAATTTGAGGATTTCTTGAAAACGACCTATCATTCCCCTAATCCTTATCGTGCCACTACCCTCAACAATCCTCTGGACCTCAATGGAAAAATCAGGGGAGCAGGAACGACATTCCAAAGTTTTACAATGAGCAATCAGACGGGAACAAATGCCATCGGAGAATGGCATGAGGACTGTGGCGGCTGTCATGTAAATCATACAGGAAGAGGACTTTCGGGAAGTTCATTTGGAGCCGTTCAGTATGGAGGAAATGAAAATATGTCAGCAGACCTCAGATCGACCTATAAAAAATTAGGCTTCTATTATGACTCTGATCAGAGCACCGTCGGTTTTGGAATGATGTCTGACGGAGTAGTAGATACAGAGTTTTTCAAGGCAGCCGGCACCAAAGATGGCTACTTTGTTGATTATCATGCTATAGTTCTGGGATTCGCAGGAGGAGGGCCGACCTTTAGCAATTTAGGATTTACCTCTACTCCTCACGAAAGCCAGGATGCTCATTTTTCTATAGGACTTCAGGCGACCTTAAGCAATAGTGTCGGTACACTTGCTGCCGTTGATAGTTTGCAAAGCCTTGCAGACAATCCGATTACCATGACAGGTGTCCAGCAGGCTTCAGAATTGGGCTTGATTGTCAAAGGATGGTATCAAGGAGAAATGAGGGGGTTTAAATATACAGGAAGCAATAGCTACCAATCTGATAGCAGTGGACAAAGCCTAACTCATGCTCAATTACTTGCCGAAGCACAGGCAGAAGGGCCACTGACCTGGATGCTGGTTCATAAACAAGCTGATGAGCGATTGGGAATTGACCGAAATAGCAATGGGATATTTGATAAAGAAGAAAGAATCATAGCTTCTTTTAGCTATAGTCGTCAACAACCCGATGCTATTCCAGCCAATTTCACCTTCGATGCTTCAGAGAGTTACAATCCTACGGGAAATGCAGTCAGCTATGATTGGGATTTTGGAGATGGTAATAGTGGCACTGGTATTTCTCCCAGCCATACCTACAATTCTCCGGGATCATATGATGTCGTCTTGAAACTGGAAGATAGCAGCCCTACAGGCGCATTACACAGTAGCCAGCAAATGGTCCAAAGAATCCAGATCAATGATTTGAATAGCTTTACAATGGAAGTCATGCTGGAAGGCCCTTTTGATTCGGGAAGTGGACTTATGCTGGATGAACTTCGATCCAAAGGTCTTTTGGGCACGACTGATCCATATGGATTGGGAGCAAGTATGGATGCCAGCCTGTTAAATCGTACGGGAAATGATGCCCCTGTTGACTGGATAAAAATTCAGTTCAGGGATAAAGATGATCCTGTCACAATTGTGTTAGAAGAAGCTGCTCTCCTATTGAAAGATGGGACTGTGGTAGATCCACAAGGCGCAGAGAGCCTTTCCTTTGCCAGTTTGAGCACTTCAGAATACCATATCGCCATTGTTCATAGCAATCATTTGGGAATAATGACTGCTGCCAGCGTGGACCTTTCTACAGATCCCTTTATTGATTTTGCGGAAAGTTCGACTGTCGTATATAGCTTCGGAGGAGTTGCGAGAAGAGATATAGGAGGGACGATGCTTTGTTGGGCAGGAGATGCCAATGGAAGCGGAAGAGTAGATGCGATAGACAGGAATCTGTTTTGGTTGCCTGAAAATGGAGGCGTTTATCAATACGGCACAACGAAATCAGATTTCAATCTGGACGGCAATATCAATGCCCTGGATTTGAATCTATTCTGGAGACGAAATAATTCCCTTGTGGCACAACTTCCTTAAGCCACAAGGGAATTCTCATTTTATGCGGTGGGACAATTAGACTTCTATTTCGAAGGATAAGACATCTGCTATGCCTCCAAATATAACCTGGAAACGCATGGTCCAGATTCCGTCAACTGAGAAATTGATGCCATCTACTCTATAATGACCATTGCCCAGATATTCGGTAATGGTAGGCGGAGAAGCAAAACCTCTTCCCGCATCATAATTTATTCCATCAACATGGATTTGAGCTCCCTCCATGAATTTGCCTTTATCATCTTCTAAATAAAGGAGCCAGCTATGTTTTTCATTTATGGGTGCTTTTTCTTTTTCATAAAAGAATCTTCCCTTATATAAACCCGGTATTTTCAGGGCTGCTGTTTTGGTACCGGTAATGGGATCAAGGCCACAAACCAGAAACTTTTTAGGTGTCTGAGCATGGCTATTCAGATTGCAAACTATGGTGAAGAATAGGAGCAGGAAGGTGAGTTTATTTATATGCAGCATGGAGGCTTTACCATCAATATATTTCCCCAAGAAATTCAATCTCTAAAATACTGAATTTCTTTCAATTATGGGTAAGATTTCGCCAGCAAATTTCCCTCAAAACGAGCTAATTCAACACGATCACTCTTTCCTCTCCTTTCGGTAAAAAGGCCGCATTCAAATGTGGGATGTCAAATCTTTTCCGAGGGCTAAGGGGCAGGTCTTCGGGAGCGGGCTTCAGGATCAGGTCTTCCATATAACCAAGCTTTCTATGCCTGACTTCTCTGGGTGCATTTCTTATGCATCCTCCTATGATTCGAGCTCGAGCAGTATCTACTTCTGTGCAGGCAAGAATGATGACAAATACAAAGCCCGTCAAAGATTCAGAAAGATTGGAAAGGCTTTTCTGAATATGGGACAAGGAGTTTTTTATACTTGATTTGAACTGCATAGGATAAATTTACGACTAAATTGAGAAGTCGTCAAACAAGAAATTTTACATTTTTCAAAACCCTAAACTGACGAAAGGCGTATAGCTACTATCCTTTAAAACGGATAAGAAACATTTAGATAAAATGATCATCAAGAACAACATATTGAGTCTCTGTTTATCGAGTTATTCCATCGGAATACTGAGAGGCTCTCTATATGATGATCTTAGATAGAAGATTAATTTATTAGATATATGTAAGCCTCTCGAATTTCGGGAGGCTTTTTTTGTTTACACCAGAAAACACAATCAATCCCTCTCGAATATCTATCAAGCGGAAGTGGGCAAAATGGCAAAGCCACCTGGTTTAGACCCAGGAGTTTGAAGGTTCGAATCCTTCCTTCCGTACAAAGCTGAAAATCTCAGCTTATGGAAGACTTATGCCCATGGCGGAACAGGCATACGCACCAAACTTAAAATTTGGGTTTTCCGGGTTCGAATCCCGGTGGGCATACATACATCCGGAGAGTAGGCAGATACTGGTTAGCTGCACTTGCCTGCTAAGCAAGCGTTCCGCAAGGAACTGAAGGTTCGATTCCTTTGCTCTCCGCATAAGAACAGGAAGCCAAATTGGACAGGCGATAGACTGCAAATCTATTATTTGCGGGTTCGAATCCCGTCCTGTTCTCAAAGAGAGGGGAGCATATAAGCTTCCCCCGCGGAAAATTGGGGCTGCGCCGAAGTTGGAGGGTCGGGCCAGACTGTAAATCTGGAGTCCTTCGGGACCTAGCAGGTTCGAATCCTGCCATCCCCACAGAAGAAGTAAGCATGCAGAACAAGGAACAAAGATTTGAGAAGTTTGGACTTGCTCAAATAACTCCTTCTCCCTTTTCCATTCCTTGTTCCTTGTTCTTACTTCATCTATACCTGGAGGAGTTCTCCGAAAGATTGCTGGGTACCGGACACGGTCTTGAAAACCGTTCGCTCGCAAGAGGTGTGGGTTCGAATCCTACCTCCTCCGCAAAACAAAATCCGAGCAGAAGCGAGGACATTGGGGATTTCCGAATCATTCCAAAATTACATTTTGAGAATGAGGAGGGAATCCATGAATGGAAGCGATTAGGGATATTTAGATTTAGGTTCTCCTAATAATAAACCCGATAGTCTTGACAATAGGAATGACGAGAAGAATAAGAATTTCTAAGATAAACGAAGTGCTTCTTCAAATGCTTCATTTGCCAGTTCCGTTTCATTGATATCATTGTATGCAAGCCCTAAATTTCTAAAAAATGTTGAAACAGTTGAATTCAATTCAATCGCTTTAGAATAGTATTTTATTGCTTCTATATAATTTTTATTATCAAATTGAATCAGGCCCATTGTGTTATGATAATATTCATTATGGGGACTTAGTTCTATTGCTTTGGAAATATGTTTTTCCGCTTCAGGCAGATCAAATATAGCCTGATAAACCAGGGTAATGTTTTCATGATATACGGGATTCAGAGGATTAATTTCTATAGCTTTCTTATAATATTTGATAGCAGCTTCATCCTTCCCTTGCCCATAATTTACTAACCCAAGACCATTATAGGCTCCATCTGAAAGTGGGTTTAATTCCACACTTTTCTCAAATGCAGGAGTGGCATTTGAGAAATCATTAAGTCTGTAATAGGCTAAGCCCAAATTTTCGTGTAGTACAGGGTCATAAGGTTTATTCTCTATTGCAATTTGATAATGTTCAATTGCTTTATCAAAAATTGCTTGCTGATACATAAGCACCCCCAGGTTATTGTGTATCAAAGCATTTGAAGGATCTATTTCTATGCCTTTTTGAAAGGCGGTTTTTGCTTCCTCAGTTTGAAATGAATCCCGGTATGCTAAGCCAATATTCTCATAATAAATAGAACTCTGTGGATAATTTTCAATGGCTTTTTTATAGGATGATATTGCTTCTGAATAGTTTCTCTGCTTATACCTGATAACCCCCAATTTATTATTCAGGGCATGATCTTCCGGTGCAATTTTTAATCCATCTATAAGCACTTGTTCAGTCATTTCGTAGTCTCCCATCTCCAAATAAACCTTTGATAGGTCATCGTAATAGATAGGATTTTCAGGATGTCTTTCCTTTACCTCGGTCAAGTACTTCAATGCATTTTCATAGTCTTTTTGCAAGAAAAACAAATTTCCCAAACGGGATGTCAAAATTTCGTGATTGGGCTCAACAGAGAGTCCTTTCAGGTAATGTTTACCTGCCTCACTATAATTTCCAAGAGATTGATATACATACCCTAGAAATTCCAAGGCTCGGACAGAATCTGGTTTCAATTCAACTGCCTTTTTAAGATATTTTTCTGCTTCGTCATATCTTTTTTGCCAGATTAAAGCCAATCCAAGTTCACAATTGGGAGTAAATTCATCCGGCTTTAACTTTAAGGATTCCTGAAAAGCCTTTCCTGATTCTACCCATTCATTGATTTTACTGTAAGCAATTCCCAGATTTGTATGATATAATGCTTTTTTGGGATCTTTTTCAACTGCTTGCTGGTAGAATTCGAGAGATTCATCATCTCGGTCCTGTTCATTTAGAAAAACTCCAATCGTATTATAACTCGCAGCTCTGTTTGGTTGTACTTCTATGGCTTTTCTGTACATTTTTTCAGCCATTTCGAAGGCAGATTTACCTTTGTAGGCAAGTCCAAGGTTTTCGAAATAAACTGGTTCATCAGGATTGAGTTCGCAAGATTTGCTAAAATTCTCTTTCGCAGCATCATACTCCTTGAGATTTAATTCTAACAAACCCAGGTCATTGTAATAAAGGGGCTCATCAGGTACCTCCTTGATAACCTTTTCCAGTAATTGTCTGATTTTTTCAGTCTCACCTTCCGATTCCCAAATTTTCCTTAAGCCATTTACATAGGTTCTGTTTTTCGGATTTGCTGTAATTGCCTCTTGAAAATGAGCGATAGTCTCTTCAGGCTTTTTCAGATCTTCATAGTGCAAGGCTATGAAATAATGAATTTTTGCTTTTTGGGAAGGCCTGAGTTCCAAACATTTTTCATATGCCGGGATGACTTTTTCGGTTTGCTTACTTTGTTTATACAGATAGGCTAAGCCCCAGTAAGTCTCTATATTATCCAGTGCCAGGCTTAATATGTGGTGGAATTTATCTTCAGCTTCTTTGTATTTCTTTTCGTAGGTATAAATATAAGCCATGTCCACATGAGCCAAAATAAGTTGGGGTTTATTTTCAATAGCTTTTTCATAATAAGTCGCCGCTTCTCCATAGTTCTTGACCACAACATAACTATATGCTATGTCCCTGAATGCATTGTAAAGGAGGTTCATGTCGGGGTTATCAGGACATAGATCACATATTTTCTGGATAAGGCTATCCAAGTCCTTTTTTTCTTTTTCATCTTCCTCAAAAGATTGATAGAGAATAATCTTTCTTCTATAACTATCAGATTGAAAAAAGTTGATATTGAAAGCGTCATTATACCATTGTTCCGCAGGTACTTCTTTAAATTCTTCTCTATAACTATCCCCCATGTAAAGATAGCTATCGAGTTCATTAGGAGCCATTTCAATAGCCTTTAAAAAATAGTCCCGGGACTCTTTGAATTCTTTTTTACAAAAATGGTATTCCCCTATGGTTCGTTGTACAAGTGCGCTATTATTTAGCTCTTTACTTTTTTGCAAGTATTCCTGAGACTTATCAAAGTCTGGTAAAATATGGTAAAATTCAATTTGAGCACTATATGCCCAAAAAGAGCTACGAATTTCATCTGAAAGATTCTTGTCTTTTGCAAAAGTCAGGAAATCATCTACTACCTGTGGCCAACGCGCTTGAAGTATATGTTTATTTAGGGTTATATATTTATCTACCTGTTCCTGGTATTTACCAAATGGGAAATCATAATTGCAAAGTTTTGAATAAACCAAACTATCCCAATTTGACAAAGCCTCGACATATTGAATCCACCAGTCATTAAATGCAGTATCCAAATCCTTTGATTCAAAAGATTTTGTTAATTCTTGACATATATAATCTCCGAGGACTATAAAATAGTTTTTATATAATTCAACCAGATATTTTATATATACCTTTTTGTCGTATATACTCCGGTCAATTCGGATCTGCTTCCAGACAGCATGAGGATTGCCAGACCTAAAGCATTCGGCAAAATATTCTAATAATTTTGCCAAATCAACCATATTGATTTCTATATCAAAGCAAGCTTTTGAGTAAATAGATGCCAATAATGGTCTAATCTGTTTGTCTTTGAGATTCATAGATATATCTTTCTAACAATCGATTAAATCAATCAAACATCCCTGAAAAATTATTTGGGATTATTTGGACTTTTAGAAGTAGTCAAATTCCCCCCGGAACTAGCTTGACTACTTCTCGTAGAAGGAATCCCTTGTGGTTCATCTATTTCTTTCAGGTTTTCCTGGTATCTCACTTCTGTTAATTTTAAGATCGGTATGCCACTACATCTGAACGTACTACAACTATCCCTATTAGGACTATATGCATACTCCACATTGCATTCAGGGCAAATAAGTATTCTTTGATCATGTTCCTCTTTCTGCTGTATTTCCTTATCAAAAAATCTTGCAGGAATCATCGTTGAGCTAAAAACTACAGGACTTCCGAAAGTGTTATTATTAAAATGCTCTTTGGGATTTTGAGGAGACTCCTTTTCAAATTCACAACCTAAAAATATCCTTCCAATCGTAACAGCTGTAAAGAAATCCTCTCCGTTCAAAAGAGATTCATAAAATTTGTAAAAAAAGGCGTTTGAACTCCTCGTGGTTATTTCGTTTTGCATCGCCAGGACATGAGGGATCTGGTTCTCAATTAAACTCAGGGCAAAGCCTTCCCCATTACGGGTAAGTTGTCCACTTTCACAGGCCTGAAAGACACAAATTAGCGGCCTTTTATAGTTTTTGTCCGCATTAAAGAAACTCGCAAAAAAATCCTTGCCAACCCATTGCGTTTCACCATCCTGGGCCAAACCTATTTCAGCTATCTCTTGCCTTTCGTCCTGCCTCATTCGAGCATGTCCGTAGATATGTAAAATATAATCTTCCTGCTCACCTACCAAGCCATCGAGTTCCCGAAATTCATCCTCCAGCATATCCAGACTGGTTTTCTTTATTTCCCAAATTATAAATCGGGGATTTTTATCGTCTTGATTATATTTATCTTTAAGTTTGTCAAAAATATTTCCAAATTCATTCAATTCGAATGATGAATGTCCATCGGGGGTGCAAACCATAACCGCAATCACCAACTTTCTCTGGATTTTACTTGTCGGGTTTACATTTATGGCTTTTTTATCTACCAGTCGGATCAGGTCAAACTTTTGTTTCGCATTTGCTCCTAAATAAAAAGAATGGACATTTTCATGCAGATTCTCATCTATTTTCAAATACTCCCAGGGCAAATATGCACGATCGTTAGCATATTTATCAAACTGTAGGAATATCCGTCCCCTTTCTTCTTCCGCACGTAGAATATATTTCAATTCATTGTACACAAATGTTCTGGCTTCTGATTGGTCGTTCGGACAAAGGAGTTTGAAAAGGATCTTTCCTAATACCTCAAAATCATCTTTTTCAAATAAGCCTTCTACCCGAGACTTATTTAAAGCTTTGTGGAAAATACGACTGACTGTGAGCTCAATATAGCTTTTATCACTATCAAACTCCGCGGTATCACTCGAGGTATCAGATTTAGTAAAGGAAATCTTATCACTCGAGAATCTTATTCTTAGTTTCCGGGGCTCTTTCAATGGCATAGTTCATCTTAGTACATTAAAAATTCAGAATATCCATAAGTTCAGCATCCATTTTCTTTTCCCATTCATCGCGTTCATCTGGCTTGGTTTCGGTTGGGTTTCTTCCAGCAAGCGGCCTTCTTTGGTCTATCATCTTCTTTAAGGATGATCTGAACTCCTGCATCTGTTCTTCTACTTGACTTCTAATTAAATCTGGGCTCATATAAACCCTATCTAATAAAGCAAATAACTTTGCATTTATCTTTTTCATGTTCTCATTTTCAATGCTGAATCCCATCCCGGCAATAAATTCCTGAATTTTGATAAATTCTTCGTAATAAGGTAATAATTCCACATCGCTTCTATGCTTACTTGCCAGAATGCTGTATAGAACAAAATCCTTTTCTCTATATAATTTTGCCTTTTCCTTGGTCTTGCCTTTGTATAGTTTCCCATCAATGATAAAAAATCTTGAGGGATCAATTTTATCTTCTGCTTCATTGATCAATGCAAAGTAACCCGGATGCAAGCCCCCTTGTGTATCTGGCTGGAACATCATACTATGTCCAATGAGGGGTTCAATATCATTAGAATCCAGCAATTCTTCATATGCATCTACCACAATATTGGCTACTTTCAAATAAGGAAGGACAGCTGTTCCGAATCCATCTATATACGTCTTAGCTGCATTTTCCATTATTTTAAGTGTTTTCTTTAAGTAATCATTATTTTTTGCTCTACCCAAAACAACTGAGACTGAAAAGTCTCCACCACGATAAGGGTGCAAGCCTGCAACTTTAGTATTTTCAAATATCATTCCCTCAGGCACAGATTCGACTTTACCTTCCAACATTTTGCGTCCAACAAAATATGGAACAGTATGCATTTTATTTTTATACAGAAATTGTGAAGCTATAAAAACAAAAGGTTCCCAAGTTGTAAACCATTCTCGTCCATTAACCAAGTATAACTCATTTATACTTATACTAAAGTATTGCTGGTGCCTCTGAAATGGATTATTGTTCGTTAGTTCAGGAGAAATGTTTTCAGGCGGAATGATTATCCTAGATGGCTTAAAAGACTTGCTTTGCTTAATCTTTTTCCAAACACTGGAGAAGCTCATGGTTATTTTATTTACTATTTACAACTAATGCTAAAATATTTTAATATAATAAAATTAATTACCCAGACAACTTTAATCAAAACACATATGATGCAAAAATAGCATTCAATGACAAATGGGAGGCTTAGCCAATCGCTCGATACTCCAAATAAAATAGAATCGCCTCTAAAAGAGGAAATTCATTTTTATAAGGCTGAAGTAAAAGTTCAAATGCAAGTATCCAGTTCATACTCAAAAAATTATTTCCTTGAACTTGAACTTATGAGAAGTCGAAAGGTAATTTCTTTCATATGCTCTAATAAGCCTTCTTTAGGACGCAGCTTTCAAACAAGAACACAGTCATAGACTGTGCTTTTTCATCAGAATCTAAAAAAAAGGGGGCAGCTCAATTCGGCTGCCCCTTTTAGAATCTATTTAATAGTATATGTGTGTGTTTCTAACTTAATTGGTTTGGAAATCTGCACCTTTGGTTGTTTTGGTTTTTAGTACCAAGCCTTCTGCTTCCACTTCTTTGTCCTTCTTTTGTCCAAGACCTACGCCTATCGCTAATCCGATCGCAAGGCCAACGGGCATACTGACAACGCCCAGAACAATCCCGCCTAGCATTCCAAAGACCATACCTTTAGACATATATTCTTCCTGATAATGCCCTTCTGCTATAAAACCAAAGCGCTCATTGAGAAACTTTTTAAATTCTTTGAGCCTCTGTTTGAGGTAGGAATGCTGGTTTCCTTCCGGGATGGCTGTAATGTTTAGTCTATACAATTCATCCTCAATCAAAAATTGATCTGCCTCAGGCAAATCCTTTTCTTCAAGAGAACGTAATACTCCCAGAAAAATATTGTAGGTCTTTCGATGGGATTTTTTCTCTGTCTCAATCAGGAGTCCGCGAAAAAAACCCTGTGCTTCTCTGATCTTCATACTTTAAAGATAAGGAGTTTCCTAAAAGGTTGGAATTGTGGCAAAATATCCGGGATGAATTTAGGTAGCTGACTCTTGATCTAAAGAAATTTATTTTAATAAAACTCAAAGCTTATCGTGCCAACGAACTTTCACCCCTTTTCTTTGCAGCTTCTGCCGCAATTCTTTCCAATGTTTTTCTTTCATGGCAGAACTGAAATAGAAATAATTTTTATGATTCTGATCGATGATCCTCAAAGCTGCAGGTCTATGGACAGCAGCCTGACTTCCTATTTGCCGATGCTGAAATAATTCAAGCTTTGCCTCCTTGATTTGTTTGTAGGGGATGAAATCTGGTCGAGAAAGCTGTGGATGTCTTTTTATGAATAAATGCTTTTCCCCTATATGAAAGCTGGTATAAAAAAATCGATGGAGGAATAAAAGCATCAGCAATGCACCCGAAGCGAAAATCAGCTTTCCGAAGCTAACACTTAGACTGGAAAAAAGAATGAACAATAGAAAAACAGCAAGTCCCAGAATTAAGATTGACCAATTATTAAGCAGGCCCAGATTCGAAACCTTAATGAGCTTATTCATTTCCGGCAGGGATTCGGCCTGGGAATCCGAAAACTCTCTTAGCCGACCTTGCTTTATCAAAACATCCTCAATCCAGCATTTTATTTGCCAGCCATTGCGGTAATATTCATCATAAATGTACCAGACATCTCCATTTCTAAATTGAAGTTTCGCACCTTCTTTTTTCTTCGTGACCAGAATTTTCAAAGGGACTTTCCCATCCGGCCAGATATCTTCTAAATCTCGTAGATAATAGGTCTTTTCCAGCATAAAAACTTTAAAACGAATCTTGCCATCTGTTATCTCTATCTTAGGAACTTTCCCAATCCACTGGATGCACGTATAGAAAGCCAGCCCCATTAGCAGGCTCGCAACTATAATCATGACAATTACTTTTAGGGCAAATCCCTCAGCCTGGTAGATAGAAGATGAGAGGGTAAAAAGTAAAAAAGGGATAAAGTTAAGCGCAAGAAAACTGGCGAGAATAGTTAGATGCAAGTTGAGATAATTGAATCTTGACTCCAGGATCATTCGCTTTCTGATATGTCCTCATTTTCGTTTTCCAGCTCTTCCATTTTTTGAGAAAGCTTGTTCAAGGACCTTGCCATAAAGACTTGAGGAAAAAGGATCATACCTAAACCGATCAGGTTTACCGGGATATATGCAATAGCAATCCAGCGAACCCACTCAGAGTCCCAAAAGGACCCAAAGAGCAGGATTGCAACCAGAGTCCTAATTGCGTAGGTAATGAGTTTTTTACGCTTATAGTTTGCATCGAAAAATTCCAGCGCTTTAAGCTTATCTAATTCTTCCTGAATTTCTTGTTTAGGATCTTCTTGTTCCATGAAGGACTATTTTTACCAAAGAAAGCAAAAAATAAAGGAAAGGCCACCTGGAGTGAACCTTTCCTTGCATACTCCGCCTTAGTTTGTTTTTTCTCCTAGCAGGTATACCAGATAATTGGCTTCTGCATCATCAAGGCCTAATCCGAGCGAATAGATTTTCATTCCGTAATCAAATTTGATTTTACCCGGTCCCCAACCCCAGACAGATAGGCCCCTTCTTGCCGTAAATTCAAGGTTCGCGGGCACTTCATTGAAGCGAAAATTCAGAATTTGGCTTTTGTCAAGGCGTCTTTTTATTCCCAGACCCAGGATGCTTTTTTTGAAATAAGCATCACTACCACTCTTTGGAAGAAATAATTCCTCTTTCCCAAACAATCCCCATAAAACGCTTACAAAAACTCCTCCCCCACCTACGATCCAAAACAGGATCCAGATCAAAATAAAACTGTCTATTTCAGCTATACCATTTTGCCACTGACTGATTTCCAGGGCAAAGTTCAGGCCCAAAATCCACCCTATGAGCCAGATACTGGCAGCTATGATGACAAAGCCTACTTTTTTGGATGGAATACTGATGTGCAAACCATTGATGGTCTCAAGGATACGTGCGTTCCCATTTCTTTGTGTTTTCATGATCGAATAATTAAAAGCGTGAACAAAAAGCGTCATCCAGCCTGTGCTATCATTCGGAGTTTCGCTGTGAATATTACAATTCAGGGAGCCAAATGAGGCTCATAATTTTTCATGGTCATTTTTCTGATCTTATTTATTATAAGGACTCCTAACAGTCCTGAAGGTTGGAAAACTATTGGGGATTATTTAGGTGCGCGCTACTTAAGGAATGCTGATTTCATCTCCCAGGAATTTAGGCTGAACCTGAAAGATGATGTCGAAAAAGACTTTGGCTCTGGCGAGGGATTCGCGAAGCTTTACTTTCAGTCCATTCTTACCTTTTACGTCCTTTGCATTGAAGCCAATAGCCTCTATGCCTTTGCTCTTTGCGAGAAATATGGCTCTTTCGTTGTGAAATTGTTGAGAGACAACCGTAAAACTGCTTTGACCAAAAACCTCTTTGGCCCTGACCACAGAGTCCAGGGTGCGGAATCCGGCATAGTCCATATAAATCCGATCTTCGGGAACTCCTTTTTCCATCAGGGCTTTCTTGATAGCTGTAGGCTCGTCATAGTATTTACTCCCATTGTCTCCACTGACCAGGAGGTATTCTACTTTATTGCTGAAATAAAGATTGGCAGCAGCCTGAATGCGGTATTGAAAAAACAGATTTTTGCTACCATCCACCCGCCAGGGAGAGGTACCCAGAACCAAGCCGACTTTATTCTTAGTGATTTTAGAGGTACTGTTAAAGGTCTTGCCGGAAGCATATTGCTCTATCCAGAGATTGGCTACCCCAAATAAAAATATGGGAAGCAGCAAGAGCAGGAGGATCATCTTACGGCTTTTCTTTTTCATACCTTATTCGTACCCCAGTAAACAAACTTAATGTTAGGTACGAATCTAAGTTATTCGAGTTCTCCTCTTTCATGTAGAAATTTGAAGATTTTTTTATCTACGTGCGAAATTTTGTCGGTATCCCAACTGTTTAGCCAGGCAATTTCTTCAATTTCATGACTTTCTTTAAGTTCTCCACTAAAAGTGGCCTTATAGCATCGCATCACTACCTCTATTCCTTCGGCATGCCCATAAGCCTGATCCGAAAACTCCCCTACCCATTCAATACTTGCGGTATCTATCTCTACACTGAGTTCTTCTCGTATCTCTCTAATCAGCGTTTCTTCATCAGATTCTCCTGCTTCTCTTTTTCCCCCTGGTAAAAAAAATCGATCTTTTCCTTTAGAACGAGCACTTAAAACTTTGCCCTCTTTCAATTCTATCCAGGCTATTTTGTCGATTATTGGCATTTCTTCTTATACGCTTTATTAGATGACATCAAGATATTGAAAAAAGCACAAATTCTCCTTCTGCCAGTTTTATCCATTTCCGAAATATTCAATTTATACCAAATCTCCCTGTTATGAATGATTCGATTTTTGCTTTTTTCCTCAGATAGCAAAAAAGATATTGTATAAGAATACTGATACTAATGGTCCCTGCTATACCTAGATTCACTTGCAAGGCACTTTCTTTTCTTTTATACCTGTTTATATCCTTTTCAAGCACGCTTCATGCCCAAACAAAGCATGCAGATAGCCTTATATCCCTTCTACAAGGCCATCCCGATGATACAGCAAAAGTAAATTTATTGAATAATCTCGCCTGGGAATTATATAAAACAGATGTAAACAAACTGGATTCTCTTTCAGAACTCGCGTTAGATTTGAGTGAGAAGCTGCATTATTTTCAGGGACTGTCAAGGGCAAAAAATCTCAAAGCTATAGCTCTTGCAGAAGTGGGTAAAAGTGAGGAATCGATTTTATTCAATTTGGAAGCTTTGGAGTTGGCGGAGAAAATTCAGGATAAAGAACTCATTGGAGGAGCGAGTAATGATCTTGGGATTAGTTACTCCAATCTTGGAGACTTTCCAAAGTCCATCAGCTACTATAAAAAAGCGCTGCAAGTAAAAGATGATTTTGAATACATCGCCTATACCTATAGTAATCTTTCAAATCTTTACTTTCAGATTGGTAATAAAGAAGAGGGAGAGTATTATCTAAAAGAAGCCATAGAGGCTGCTAAAAATTCTTCAAAACCGGAAATCAAAAGCAATATGCTTCTGGATATTGCGGAGATACATTGGAGCGCAGGTAAACTGGAGTTAGCTGAAAAATTTTATTTACAGGCAGATTCAGTAGGGAAGTTACAAGAAGATTTGCTGGTACAACGCCAGGCTCGCGCCTGCCTTTCCTTTATCCTTTTTGAAAAGGAAGAATATAAAGCAGCCATGGAAGCATATCAATATGCCCTGGCAGTCAAGAAAAAGCTGGGGGAAAAAATGATGGGCCATAATTTTGCCTATCTATCTGATTTGAACATAAAATTGGGAGATTTCGACCTTGCCCTCCGCAATGGGCAAAAAGCCCTCGCCATCGCAACAAAAAATAATAGGAAAGCTTCCTTACCGGACATCTACTCAATCCTCAGTGATGCCCACAAAAACCTGGGGAATTATGAAGAGGCTCTGACTATGAAGGAGACAGAACTCCGGATTACAGATAGTTTGTATTCGGAAAAGAGTCTCGCAGCTCTTGACCAATTCGAGTCCAAAATTGAGTTACTCGAGAAAGACGAGGAAAACAAACGTTTGGCCCTGGAAGCAGATGCTCAACTAAAGGAATTGGAACTCATGAAAGATGTGGTTAAGCAACAAAAATTCACTTTTTTCTGGATCATTATTTTCCTCTTAGGGAGTGCAGGACTTCTTTTTTATGTATTCAGACTCTTAAAAACCCTCCGTACAAAAAATAAACAATTACTCATTCAGTCGGATAAGCTGATGCGGGCAAAATCTATTGCTGAAAAGGCTGCTCAGGCCAAGGCAGACTTCCTATCCGTCATGAGTCATGAAATTAGAACACCCATTAATGCTGTATTAGGTATGACCCATTTATTATTGGATGAGACTCCTCGCAAAGATCAGGAGGAGCACCTCAAAACCTTGCAGTTTTCTGGAAATAACCTGTTAGCCATTGTAAACGATATCCTTGACTTCAGCAAAATTGAAGCTGGGAAATTGCAATTGGAAAAAATCAGCTTCGACCTGAAAGACCTTGTCAACAGTCTCTGCTCTAGCCTGAAAGGAAGAGCCATTGATAAAGGTCTGGAAGCGAGATGTACCTATGATCCCAATCTACCTGAATTTTTCGTTGGAGATTCTGTACGCATCGCACAAGTTCTGAGTAATTTGATGAGCAATGCCATCAAATTCACACAGCAAGGCTTTGTCGAGCTACGGGTAACTCCTGCCAGCCATGGAAGGATTTGTTTTAGTGTAATTGATAGCGGTATCGGAATTCCCGATGACCGTCAAAAGAGCATTTTCGAACCCTTTACCCAATCTTCAGAAGATACCACACGCAAATTTGGAGGAACTGGTTTAGGACTCAGTATTTCCAAAAAACTGGTCAGTCTAATGGGATCGAAACTCCAATTGGTAAGTACAGAAGGGGAAGGGAGCATGTTCTTTTTTGAAGTAAATCTAGCGGAGGCACAACTCAACAAATCACAAAGGCTGAAAAAGGGAGATAGCAAACTCAACTTTGGTAGCTTAAAAGGTATGAAAATTCTCCTGGCCGAGGATAACAAAACCAATCAAATAGTTGCCCAGAAGTTTCTTGAAAAATGGGAGATTGAGGTAGATATAGCAGAAAATGGAAAAGAAGCCATCGATGCCTGGCAAAATAAATCTTTCGATCTAATCCTTATGGATATCCAGATGCCTATCATGAAGGGAACGGAAGCCTCACAATTGATCCGCAAAATGGAAACCAAGACAGGAGTTCATATTCCCATTATTGGCTTTACTGCAGGGGTAATACCGGATGAAGTATCCAGGATACTCGAAGCAGGAATGGATGATTGGGTCGGCAAACCTTTCGAGCCCGCAGTTCTCCATCAAAAACTCCAAAGATTTAAACAGGATACTTCTAAAAGCACCATTTAGATCATATAATAAATAGCCCGGCCAAATGGTCGGGCTTTTTATTTACGGATATCTTTTAAATAAGACTTTATGCCTTTCCATTTCTGTTTTTCATGATCCAGATTTTGTTGGCTCCACAAACAAAGTCCGGCTATCTGACCCTCTGAGGCATAATTTTGTTCCGATAAATAAAAGCCACTACTCAATTTCAAAATTGCCGGATTGGAGAAAAAATCAGCAGTATCCCGGAAAAGAAGATCCTCTATTTCCGCATCCAGTACTTTCCTGAGAATGCTTGCCTGGAACTCAAGGGCTGTATCAAAAGTCAACACCTTCAGGCTTTCCTGTTCCAATTGGGGACCGCCTGGCCAAACGGGAATATCTATAATTTTATCATTTGAAAGTTTGAGATAGCAAAAGAATTCTTGCAGGCCTTGTGCATTTTCCCGAAGGTAATGGAAACGCATATCCTTAATTTTCAGTCCTATTATATCTTCGGGATGCATGCAATCAAGATAAAGAAATTATGTTCGAATTTTTCATCAATTCGTATTTCTCTTCTTAAAGGCCCCGATCTTATTAACAAGAAAAAATATGTTTCGTAGTAAATCAGGAATACATCGCAGGGTTTTTAGGTAGTTTTAAAATGAATGAGGCTCCCTCTCCTTCTTCTGAGATCAGTTTTATATCTCCCCCATGAAGTTTAGCGACCTTACTACAAATGGCCAAACCAATTCCTGTCCCTTCGACACTTTCCTGAGCATGTAGCCTTTCAAACATTTGAAAGACACGCTCATGAAATTCCGGATCAATGCCAATCCCATTGTCTCGGACGGTAAAAAAATGAAAATTTTCGTCAGCGCGATAAGAGATTTTAATATTGATCGCCTCTTCCTCCTTTCTAAATTTGCAGGCGTTATTGATAAGGTTGGTGAATACTTGCCTGATCTTGCTCTCGTCAGCGAGTATTTTCCCCGGAATCTCCTCTATTTCAATTTCCCCTCCATCTTCCTCTATTTTTTCCCGAGAATTAGCTACAATATCCCCCAATAAGCTATTCATATCCAGAAGCTGTAGATTCAAACCCAGGCTCTCTAGTTTAGCATAATCCAGTAAATCAGAAGTCAGGGCATGCATTTCCCTACTGCTCTTTTTGATAAAATCCAGATACAGTTTATACTTCTCGCTCAACTCCTTGCCCATTTGCTTTTCAAGTATCTGAGCGGAATTTAAAATACTCCTTGCGGGTGATTTAAGGTCGTGGGAGGCTACATAGGCAAAATTTTTCAAGTCCTCATTCTTTTGCTCCAGTCGCTTGTTTTGGGCTTTAATTTTATCAATCAATCCCGCCCTGATTTTATTTGCCCGATAGTACAGAAAGGCTACTATCAGGATCAATAAAATGAGGAAAGACAGGATACCAAAAACCTGATATTGCGCCTGTAACTCTCTTTGCTTCTCATTATTTTCTTCCTGTAGCTTTTGGTTGGCAAATTTCTGTTTGTACAGGGCCAGTTCTTTATCAAGCTTATTGCGAATCTCTACCTCTTGCTTTCCCTTCTGAATCTTATATATCTCAAGGAGGTCTTTGTATAAATTCTTGATTTTTTGCTCCTGTCGCGTTTCCTGGTAGAGTTCTATGAGCTGATTGATTACATTTTTAATTCCTGCTTCATCAAATCCATCTCCCATTTTCAAAGCCTGTACATACATTTTCTCTGCCTCGTCCAACCTATTTGTTTTTTGAAAGGCCAATCCCAGGCTATAGTATCCCTGATGAAGATTGATCTTCAAATCTATTTCACGGCTAATCCTGATCGCTTCCTCTAGATGGTCGATTTGTTTGTCTAAATCATTCAATTCTCTATGGATATCCGAGAGCGTATAATTGATATAGACTTGACCTTGTTGATGGTTTTGAGCCTTCCATAATTCTTCCGCATTCTCTGCCAATATTAGGGCATCCTTATATTCCCCTCTGTCCAGCTGAACCCTTGCAAGATTCTGCAAGGCATAAGATTCACTTTCCAGATCACAAATCAAGCGGGCTTCTTTGAGAACAGATTTTAGGCTTTCAAAAGCTTTGGACAAATCCTTTTTTTTCATGTAGGCCAAACCAATATTCAAACCTGCATGTACCATTCCCGGATGATCTTTTAAGGCCTGAGCCTCAAATTTGCTGTGTTTTAGATGCAAAATGGCCATATCATAGTTGTGCTCCAGGATATAGATGAGTCCCAGAAAACGTTGGTTAACTGTAAATGCATCTGTTACACGTTCTTTCTTCAGCAGGATTTTTTCAGCTTCGAATAGCACTTCTTTAGCCATACCCAATTCATTCTTTTGGTAGAGCTGAAAGCCTTTTAAGTTGAGAATGTCGGCTAAGGAAGGACAGGCTTGTTCACGTGCAATGGGAAGAAATTTTTCCACAAATAGATTTGCCTCAATGCTGTTTAGGGCATTTCGTGCAAAAAAATCACCTACGGCAACAGAAATATGGTCACAGGACTTGTGACTGGGACTCATCAGCTGGAAGCTGGCAGTAGATTGTGCCTGGGAAGAGGTACTGAAAAAAAAGGACATAAGTAGTACCAGGCAAAAATTGAGTTGCTTTGAATGGGGCATTTAGATAGATCGATATTTAGGACGTAAATCGCCCGGCCGTTTCAATGTTAGCTGTTATAGTATCCTGTTTCCGGACGTACAGATTCTAAGCCGAGGGTATCTCGATCTCAATTATTTGTAGCCCAAAATTTATTTATTCCTTTATTGTGCTATTCACTTTTTTAAAAATATCAAAAATATTACGAAAACCTAAAAGCGCTGGTTATGTAGGAATAATCAAGTGTTGAATGGTCAATTTTCGATTCGGATTGATTATTGACGAGCAGGCTGGCTTTCGGCTATTATTACCCCAAAGGCGCCATCCATTTGTTCATATCCTTTTTCGGGCAAATACATTCGTGAAACAAATCCATCTAGATAAAGGGCTTGCCTACAGCCTTGCTCTTTGAAGAAGCTGGCGAAATCAAAAAAATTGATCCGATTTTTCGATATGGCAAATAAAAGCTTCCCATCTTCAAGTAGGCCTACCCCATTTCTGATATGGAGATTTTCGGAGCCTTCTCGAAAAGCGGGATGAAGGGCCCCTTCAATCACAAGCATCGGCCCGGATTGAGTAGCATACTTGACAGGATGCTTATGCTTAAATGAAGAGGATCTAACAATCCCGGCCTTATTGTCTTGGTCCAGGTAAAAAACCCCATTCGGCTGTAGATAGAAGTTGCCGTATCCTTCTTGTTTGTCATCCAGTTTCTTTTGGACTAAGCCTTTTTCTATGAAAAGCCCCTGGGGTGTTTGGTCTTTGAGGTACATGCCTCCATTCATAGCAAAAGTCAGTTTCTTCCCTTCCTTCTCAAGTTCTTTTTTTAGGTTTTCAAAATTCCCGTAAATCTCTCCCTGGCTATCTTTCCAGTAGAAGTCCAGATCCTGCTGAGCAGGATCCAGCACATAACTCAAAATTCGTTCATTATCTTCTCCCGGGCGTTCTCCTCTTACCGAATAATAATTGACAACTGCTATGAGTATTCCTATTGTCAGCCAAAGTATGTGTCGCTTTTCCATGGTCTCCGTATTTCTATGAAAATAGGGATATCCATATGCAATCGAAAATACCTGGGCATTGATTTAGCGACTCGCAAGCTTAAATAAAGAGATAATGGAATAAAAAAATCAGGCCCATCCCCACCAGGCTGAACAGAGCAATATTTCGCAGATGACTATTATCTTTCCGCAAGATCAGACTAGCCTGATCTTTATCCGTTTTTAGCTCGGTCATCTCACGAATCCTACTTACAGATTCTGCTATTCGGCTAGTGAACCCCTCTCCTTTTTCTATATAATCCAGGGCTTTATTTCCCAATAATTCGAGGGCCTTGTCCATGTCTTCCTGAGCAGAAGCGAAAATGGTAGGTAATTGAAAGCCTTGCATATGCAGACGAGATACAAGTTCGCCTCCACTGATAGCCTCAGGATCACGGGAGTTCAAATGATAGTCCAGGATGAGTAAATCCGGCTGATAGGTATGGATCTGATCAATCAGGGCTTCTCCTGTTTCGAAGCAGCGGAGCTGTGCATTTTCTTCATGACTCAGCTGGTAGGCAAGCATATGATGGACCATAGGGTCATCATCAACCAGGGCAATTTTATAGTTCTTTCCTTCCTCAGGCAATCTCTGGCTCGTCATCTGTAGAAACTGATTTTCTTTCAACAATGCATGCTCATTGATAGCCAATTCTTCTTCTCTCTTTTTCTGTAGCCTGATCCTGAAATAGGTATTGAGCTCAAAAAATATAAGAGAGGCTAGAATCAATAGAGGTAGCAAAAGCGATAACTCCAGGAAAAAAGAAAGATATACAGCAAGTAAAATCAAGAGAACATGAGAAACATGGATCAATAAGGCACTTTTCCCATGGTCAAACTGATTTTTTAGATATAAGTGATGGAGATGATTTTTATCCGGATGAAAAGGAGATTGTCGTTTCGAAATTCTCAAGCCAAAGACCCGAAGTGTATCTAAAACAGGTATCGCGTTTAATGCAAAAACGGCTCCTACTATCCAATACCATCCCTGAATAGCTGTGCTGTCCGCCGGAATAAGAGAGAGCAGCTGGAGGCTCAAAATGGCCATGAGTGCCCCTAATGGTAATGTGCCAGTATCTCCCATAAAAATACGTGCGGGATGAATATTGAAAATCAGAAAGGCAATCACAGCAGTAAAAGCAGTTGCGCAAATGAACGCAAATGACATTTGGCCTGCATCCCAGAAAACAAGTCCAAAGAATGCGAAATTGATGGCCAATATCCCTCCGGATAATCCATCTATCCCATCGATGAGGTTATAAGCATTGATTAAAAGAACCACAAGCCCCAGATGCAAAGGCAAAGCCAGCAAAAGAGGAACATTTGACCAGCCCAGAAGGAGGAAGACCGGATCCAGTCGAATTCCGGATATATACAGTCCCAGGGCAAAAGTGATCTGAAAAGCAAGTTTCAGCATGGCACTCAGATCAAGTCGGTCATCAAAGTAGCCGAGCAACATGAAAGCCAGTAGAGCAAATGGTACAATTATTTCTACCTGGAAATTCGATATAAAATAGGCACTTAAGAGAGAGAGCATGATTGCAATCACAATAGCAATTCCTCCCATAGAAGGAGTAGGAATGCTATGAGAACTCCGATGATTGGGAGAATCAATGAGGTGATGCTTTTCTGCATGGCGAATAATGAGCGGTATACAAAAATAGCAAATGAGAAAAGATAGGAAGCCATAAGGCAAAAGAATGATCACGGAATCTGTTGAGAGCAATGTAAAATCCATATTGTTTGTTTCGGTAGCTTAATTATGATAATGGGGAAGGGAAATTGAGCTATTGGGTCTTTGTTTATTCTTCTTCGAAATTATCTTATTCCTTTCAGTGAGAGCTGTGCTTTCTTCTCCAAAAATCAGCTCCTCATATTGCTTTGCAATCAAACGCCAATTGTAATGTGTCAAAGCAAGCTCACGCATCCTTGCAGCATGCAGCCTGAGATTGGCCTCTTCCAGATTCAGCACCCTGACCAGCAATTCATGTTCATTTGAAAAATACATGCCCTGATGTTTCATACTTTCCCGATTAAAAGACACATCATAGGCGAGAATAGGAAGGCCCAGATTCATCGCCTCTACCAGGGAAGGATTCGTTCCTCCAGCTTGGTGTCCATGAAGGTAAAGCTTACAATTTGACCGTAAGGCATCCAGGGCTTTCTGATCGTAAATAGGATCCAGCAGAAATAAATGACTGAAATGCTTATACTCTTTTCTAAGATCCAGCCCGTATTTGCTATGTTCCCAGTTGCCTACTATGACCAACTGGAAGTCAGGAATGCGGGAAAAAGCTTCCAGAATCAAATGGATATTGTTCTCAGGCTCTATCCGAGCAACTTTAAAGGCATATTCTTTTGCTTGAAAGGGGTAGGCATCTTTCTCCTCTTTCCCCCATGCCTGATGGATCACATGGTCCCCTCCATAAGTTATCAGCATGCTTTCCTTGCCATATTCCTCGATTACATATCGCTGTAAAGCAGTATTGTCAGTGATGACTTCATCACTATATCTGACAGCGAGTTTTTCACTGAACTTCAGAAAGGCTTTTGCCAAACGATTCCACTTGGGCCTCTTCCACTCCTGGCCATCAATATTGATGATGATTCGTTTTTTACTAAAAACCCGGACCAGCGGCAAAACAGCGGCACCAGAAACCCCGAGAATCAATATTACCTCCGCATAAAGGAGCGCATGGAAAATGGCAATCATATCGTAAATAATGCTTTGCCAACCATTTGCTTTAAAGGGAAGGTAAATCAATTGAGCTCCCTTCCAACTTTTGGGTTTAACTTTTTCAGGATAGGAACAGGAGGAACAGTAAACCCTAGTACTAAAACAATTTTTCCAGTTCAGGATTAGGTGATGAGTAAGGGTTTCAAATCCTCCGTACTTGGCAGGCAAGCCTACGGTTCCGATTATAGCCAGTTTTTTCATACAAGATAGCTTTGTCTACTTATGTATATCTAAAGCTTGTGCCAGTATAAAAATGGGCGAAAACAGGCAATCAGACTAGATTTTGATTTTGGAAAAGTTCGAAGGAAGGAGAGAATTCCAAAAATTGGAAAAGCCTATCTCTTAAGAGAGAATTGCCTGGGATTGAGGAAGGCCAAGGAAAGCGCATAGCTTTTCTTTAAATGCTTGAAAACTATAGTCCCTACTTCTTTGCAAAGCTGAAAGGGAATATTCAGCATAAATCCTTTCATCCGAAAAGAGGAAATCAATTTGCCTGGAAATTTTCTCAGGCTTATACACAGAGGTTTTAAATCCACATTCTTCTGTAACCAGGTCCGCGATGCCGCCGACCTCCGGTACGATGCAGGGAAGCCCATAAGACATAGCTTCCAAGGCCGTCATCCCAAAACTTTCGATCCATTTATCAGGATGAGACAGATTGAGGAGAAGCGCAGCCTTTTGGTAATATGGATGCAAATCAGCAGGAGAACTCTGGATATATAGATTTTTCAGCGCTTTATGTTTTTCTCGGAACTCAGCAATTTGGTCCTCGGAGGAGTTTAGGATCAGGGTATAAGAACGCTCCCCGTCATTTTCTGCCAGACTTGCAAAGTTTTCGATTCCTTTATAGGCCTTATATGAGCAAAGCATGAGGGTACCTTCTCTTTGCCTTTTTTCTGAATGCTTGATCGCCTGCAGAAAACTCTCACTCAAGACATTAGGGATCACTTCTCCTTTATCCGCGAGCTCTGGAAAACAACTTTGCAAATAGCTGGAAACGAAAATGGCTTTATCCGCAGTCCAAATTGCAGTGGCTTTAAGGAGATGAAACAGTAGCCTATTATTAAGTTGAGGTTCATGGAGATGGTAAATGACAGGGATGCCGCAGAATTTACCTGCTAAAGCTGCACCTGCTGGCAAGAGGGTATTGAGGTAAAGAGCATCTATACTTTTCCTGTTCTTATAAACCAGCATAAATGCCTCCCACTGGGCCCTAATCAAATTGAACAGTAAACCCAATTTCCCAGATTTCCAACGATAAGAGTTCGGATGAAATTGATGGACTTTGGCGTCCGAAAGGAAACCCTCGCTTTTCGAGGTCCAAAGATGAATTTCTGCGGCAGACTCCATCGCCTTGAGTGCATTTTTCAGCATCAAGGGGCTACCTGAGTAGTCATTAAACAGATGAAAGGCCCAAATTCTCATATTTTACTTAAGATTTCAGTTGCTTCATTATCTCCTAATCGAGACCGCAGGACTCTTGCCGGGACTCCTCCAATTATGCTATAGGGAGGAAAAGATTGGGTTAGGATCGCACCGGCTGCAATCACTGAACCTTCCCCTACTTCGACTCCATCCAGGATAGCAACCTTTGCCCCTATCCAACAATTGGCTCCGATCTTTATTCCTTTTCTTTCTACCCCCTGAAGCCTAATCGGCATCTGAATATGGTCGAAAACATGATTTTCCGGATGACAACTGAAATAAGGTCCGACAATGCAATCATCCCCTATTTCAAGCGATCCGGCTCCACCCAAGGAAGCAAATGGGCCAATTCCTACATTCTTCCCAATCCGGATAAATTCCCCCAAATCATGAAAAGATTGAGAAATCTCTACTCGGCTATAGGCTCCGATACCAGAATTATTTCCAATAGAAAGTGTCCCTTTTCCTAAAGCAGACAAATAAACGCCCTCATGAATCACGACCCACTTACCTAATTTGACCTGAGCAATATTAAAAATGGAAACCCTCTTACCGAAAAACTGCAAGCCGGGTTTCCGAATATGTAGAGACTGATAAATTATTGATCGCAAAAACATTATCCCCTTTTTTAAAATCAGGGACAGGAGCAAAGAACTCCCTATCTGAGAATCGAATGCAAAAGCGGGATTGCGTTTGCGAATTAAGCGTTCCAGTAATTTTCTAATCATATCAGGCAGCCTTCGCAAATAAAGTTTCGATGAAATCCAGACTTTCTTCCAAATCGAGATTGTTCAGGTTGACATAACTCTGCGCATATTTTCGCTCAAATTCCTCGAAGAGTTCCTTGTAGGAATGGCATAAACTTTCAATCTCTTTAGCTGGTAATTCCTGTTTTCGGGAAAGGATTTCTTCTACAGGAGCATATAAAAAGATGTTTACTTCAGCTTTATTAATCCATCTGTACATACGTTTAGTAAAGCCCTTATGTAAGCTCAGGTTGCTCCTTCTTGGATCACTGATGAAATCAAAATAATAGCGATCGTAAAGGATCACTTTCCCCCTGCTTTTATGCCGATACCAGATAAAAATTTCTCCCAGAAAGTAATCAAGGAGGTAGTAGAAAAAACGCAGATAGGAGAATAGATAGCTCCTGTTTTTCCCTTGCCTTGGCAAGGTCTCAGATGCTTTTTGTTCCGCCTTTGCTTTCCCCAAAATGAATGAACTCAAGATTGGCAGAAGAGAAGGACGATGCCTAAGGATAACTACTTCTTTGCGGTATTTCTTTTCCAATCTTTGCTTTAAGCGGGCAATTAATGTCGATTTTCCAGCTCCATCGACTCCACTAAGCGTAAGGGTCAAAGAATCTCTCCGGATTACTTTCCGTATGCTATCAGCCAGGTACGATAGCTGATTTTTAAGCGAGGAAAACCCCTGATTCTCTGGTCGCTTTTGAACGTTCTCCAACAATTCTTCCTGCTTTTTCGCCGACAGCCCTTCAGAGAAATTGGCCTGCCATAATTTTTTGCTGACTTTTTCAGATGAAAATGCATTAGCATAATGCCAGTAATTCACTTTATAGTGTTCCGGAATATCAGCTCCATTCAGGGTATAGAAATAAGCTATGTAGGCAAAATTATCTTCGGCACGCGGAAGTTTGATACCACAATCATTGATCTCAGCATCTTCCAAAACCTTCTCGATGCGAAAATATTCAAGTGATCGCCTTTTGAGTTGAGAAATGAGATCTATCGAAAGAAAACTGCCGTCCAGAAAGAAGAGCTCCAGGCTTTGCATGTAGGAGTATCTTCTGATTCGACTATGAGAAACCAGAGGGGAGCTTGAAATCAGTTTATTGATCTTAGAGTAGTCTGCTTTTTGTATAAAAATATCCAGATCACTTTCTTCTTTCAATAATTCTATATCTCCCTCGAAAAACTTCATCAATGCATAGTCAGTTTCTTTAATTTCCTCAAAAATCAATCGAATAAATTGCTTGCGAAAGCTATCCTTCTTCAAATATGCATTTCCCAATTCTAGCAGCTGTGTCCAAATTTCCATGAGTTTGAAAGCCTGGGAATGAAGCTGAGATTGACGGGCATATATCTGGGAATAATAGCTGCTAAGTTTTATGAGATAGGCCATAAACTGATGCTTCCAATCCAGTTTATAGGCAGATAAAAGAACCCGGACGTCTTCACTCCTCACTAATTCTCGCACTTTCTGGAAGATCGCCCGGGCTGAGCTACCTGTATTCAATATTTCATGCTGCACAACAAAATGGAATAAATCATACAGCATTGGATAATCTCCTGCCAGTTCCCAGTCCAGAACCTGGAGTTTTGCCCCCTTCACGGCTGTATTCCAGGGGCAAAAGTCTCCATGACCAAAGGCTGTTTTAAGCATGAACGCTTGTTTTTCAATTAGCTCATGACTGACAGCAAGGGTATTGTGTAGTTGTTCCAGAGGCTTTTGGGCCTCAGGGTCTTCACAATCAACATTCAATATCTTTTCAGGTATAAGGGATTGCGATTCAACTTCTTCAATTCCCCAGGAATAGATTTCCTGAAGAAAACGACTATGCGCTGGGCTCCATTGATGGCTGCTTTCTGTGATCTTAAGCTCATGGGTTTTTAAGATTTTGTGGGTGAAAGAAAAGAGTTTCGGAAACCAAAAATGTTTGGGGCATTTTTGATTTAACATCTCTAAAACCCGAAACTCATTTTCAATCAGCTTTGGAGCGTTTTCACCATAGGCAATTTTGGAGAAATAGGCCTTATCGTTTTTTGTTCGCTCATACAGCAGGATCTTTCGGTTAGGGCCCGGAGTTCCTGTAAAGAGCGCGAATTGTTTTTCATGGCTTAGTTCCGAAGGCGAATAGCCCAATAATTTTGATAGATCTTTGTCTGATAATCGCTTTGAGCATACATTCTGTAGTCCATATTTAAATGCTAAGCGAAGGATTTTTCTAAGTCTTCTATTTCTTTTGTTAAAGGCCGGATAGAATTTCAGAAAGAGAGCCTCTCGGTCTTCTTCCGGAACAATCCAACGAGGACTTCCATCAGGATTTTTAATTACTTGGTAGCTGTTAGAAGGCATTGCTTAAAGATTCTTGCCTGGAGAATTTATTGCGCACACAGAAGACAATCCTAATCATGTGCCAGGAGAAAAAAAGGGCCAGGATCAACATACAAGCCTATTCTCAGTTGAAGCTTTTCCATTTTTTGGAAAAGACTGCGGTATTTGGAAAAGTTGTTCTTGCTTGGAGGGCTTGGCATGAAGCACAAAAGACAGGAAAAGAAGTTGATAAAAGAGAATGCCATAATTTGTTTCACCCCATATCCCAAATTCAGTCAGGCTGTTGATGAAAAGGGGAATGAATAGAATCCAAAACTCCCTCCTTTTCCGGCTAAGGCTTTCCCTAATAACTGCTCGAATGCTGGTCCCCATTTGAATCAGGACAATACTAGCACCCAGAAAACCCAAATTCAGCAATACCTGCACAAAGGTATTGTGAGTCATGGTGGCTGGATAAGTATTTTTCCCTTGAAAGTACTTGGTATAATAGATATTCATGAAGCCAAAGCCCAGCAAAGGTTCCTGAGGTAAAGCCTCCGTCAGCAAGGCATGCCAAAAGGGAATCCGGCCGGTCATACTTAAAACTTCTTCTGCCCCTCCTTTCTCCTCATTGAAAATGATCTTTTGCGCAGCAAAGGGTAGCAGAAATAAGATCGATCCTATCAAAAGTATTTTGGGCCACCATCCTCTGGATCTCAAGAGCAAAAGACCCAGTAAGAGAGAAAATCCTATCAGGCTGGATCGGGAACCCGTGAGGTACATCACAGAGAGACAAATAAGTAGCAGGAGAGTCGGGAGAATGTATCTCTTATTGGAAGAGAATTGGAGGAGGATGCAGGCGGCTCCAAAACTACAGAGCATCCCAAGTTCATTTGGATTCATAATAAGTCCTCCCAAACGTGCAATATCCCCCCCGTGGGTCAGCCGAATGAAGCTTTCCGGTGCCAGAAAATAGCCCATCAAAAAATAAGCTGCATTTAAACTCACGGGAATATACAGGATGCGAGCAAGCCCGAAACTTTGGTCCGGGAAGGCAGATTCCAAAGATTTCAACAATCTGATCAGAAGAAAGGAGAAGATCAATAAATCTAAATCCCGAAACAGCTGGATCAAGGCAAAGCTTTGATCAAAAGCCCAGGAAATAGAAATAGCAGCCAGTACGAAATACGCACAGTAGGCCCAGAAAGCCAGACTGTTTCTAAGCTGTATTCTTAAGGAAATTCCCCGTCTTAGTAAAAAGTTGCTCAGCAGCAGGATCGCAATGGTCATAGAAGTACCCAGACCAATCTTGATGATTTTATTCAAGGCCCCACTTTCAAAAAGTGCCAGGAAACCAAAGATCTTGAAAAAGAGGATGAGTCTGATCCAAAAGAGAATCCCAGGGAGATGTATTTTCCGGAAACTCATTGATAAAGCAATTGCGTTTGTTCGGCTACTTTTTTCCAGGAAAATTCTCGGCGAGCCATTTCTGCAGCTCTTTCTGCACGTTCCTTAAGTCTTCCCTCTTCGTATTCTTTTTCTGCTTCTCTTAGCAATCGAGCGATCCTGGGAATATCTATTTCCTCATAGGTCCAACCTGCCTCTGCCATTTTTACATAAGTATCCATACTGGTAGCTTTACTGACCAGACAGGGAATGCCCAGAGATAAAGCCTCGATGACTGCTGTAGGGAGACCCTCGTTTCGTGAGCTATGGACAAAGAGTTTCATTTGTGATAGGATTTGCACTTTCTCCTGTCCGAACCTCCTTCCCCAAAAATGGATATAGCTATCAAGCTCCAATTCTGAAGAGAGCCTTTTCATTTCCTCTAAATATGGCCCATCGCCTACCAAATGCAGGCTCCCTTTGCCTTCCAACTGTTCCCTGTAAAACCGAAAACTTTTTAACAATACATCAAGTCCTTTCTGCCGTTCCTCAACTCTCCCGCAATAGCCTATTATAAATTCTGTAGAAGGAGGAATTGAATGATCATATCTTAGTTCAGCGAAGTTCTGCCCGTTAGGGATCAATATTATGGAGGGACATCCACTCAAAGCCTGTAAATCACTTTGCTCTGCATGGCCTAAACACTGAACTGCTTTTGCCCCTTTTATCAAAAGATTTTCTAAACATCTGAAGTAGAGTTTTTTCAGCCATTTGTTCTTCTCCATAGCCCCTTGGGTGAAGGTCCCATGAGGAGTCAGGACATAGTTTCTATTTATTTTCCTGAGATACCGAGAAATGAGGATAAAATGTGGGATAAAGCCTCCATGAAAATGAAATACGGTATCTGCAGAAGATGCGCTAAGTGCTGCTTTCAGTTCTGTAGAAATCCGCATATAGCCCTTGTCCGGAAACCAACAGCTATGATAGTTTCGCTTTTGGGTTTCTGTTTTTTGGTAGGAAGCGGTAATCCCCCATACGGAAACCTCCCAGCCCAGCGCATGTTGTTCTTCTGCCAGATTGTGAACTACCCGATTTACGCCATTAAGCCTGTTGGGATTGGCCCTCCCCAAAACGATATGAATGATCGGTCTCATGATTTTAATTAAGCACTTAAACTTTTCTGGAGATTCCATTTACGAACTAAGGGTCGCTGTTTTTTTATCCAGCTACTAAAGGGGAAAAAGGTTCTACTTCTTTCATCCAGGAGAATTGCAGCCTTCTTTGCCAATGAATCAGTGGCAGAATCTGAGAAATATGCGAGTTCTTTTTTTCTGGATACTCCTTTCTGAAATACAATGAACAATCGATCATAGAGAGGTTCCAGCATTTCAACCAGTGAAGCCTCCTCGGGAGCTGGCAATACCAGCACGATCCTATCAAAATATTTGTCCAGACTTTTGAAGCGCTTGTTGAAATTTTCGTCCAGCAGTCGGCTCAAGTCAGACCTAATATCCATTTCTTCATATAGAGTTTCCCGCGTATTCAAGGAAGATTTCAACTTATTGCTATCAATCTCAGCATCCAGATAAGACCGTATCAAGCTGCTTTTTGCTGATTCAGGTCCTACCCTTCCTTCTTCCCAGTGCAAACACAGAATTTTTTCTCCGGAAAGGGATAAAGCCTCCAGGCTTTGTTTAAGTTGTATTGCATATTGAACCTGAGGATTGGAAGGACAAAAGGCGAGGAAAGCAGAAGAATTCTCTTGACGTTTGAGCTGGCTGATCAGTGTTAGTCCAAAATCTTCTTTTAATTTTTTGCTTCTGCTTTCTTCCAGGATAAAAGTTGAGGGGGGGGAATTCTCTTTCAGCAGCTCAACTTCCCATATTTTCCCTGATAGAAAATCATGGAGGTAAAGGACAAACACCGAAAGCAGCAATGCTATGAAGATCGCCAATAGCCTGAGAAACCATTTACCTGGATTTGTTGGAGCTACAGCTACTTTCGCCCGGTTTAGAATTCGGTGAAAGTATAGTTTTGCTCGTTTTGCAATTCCGGCTTCCAGCTGTTTTTTCGTCAGGAAATTATATAGCTCCTGATAATTGTTGAAGTCCCGCTCGAGTCGCTTGAGATTCTTTTCTACAGTCGGGATAGACTCTAGAGCTTTCTTTTCTCCATTGATATCCTTTTCAATTTTGTCTAATTGGGCATAGCTATTTTTTCTATGATTGTGGATATTTTCTTTGATATAGCTAACCAGATTGCGAATCTTCTGATCCACTGACAAAAGTTCATCACTGCCTTTTGCATACTTTCTCTCCAATTCGATTTTTTCTTCCTCCAGGCTTTTCAACTGCTTTACCAGTTCCGTAAAGAGCAGGCCTCCATAGCTTTCATAACTAGGTGCCAATTGTAAAAATTTCTCCAAATCCAGCTGGACATATTTGTTCAGGCTATCCAGAACCACCAATTTCATATTGAGGTTGGTTTCCTGAATTTCCAATTGAGCGATTTTTCTCAGATCTGTTTCCGTTTCCTGCCCCAGGTTCAGGACTTTATTGTTTAGGCGAAAGCTTTCAAGTGCCCTTTCTGCCCTATTGAGTTTATCCAAACTCTCCCGAATCCGATTATCTAAAAAGTCCTCCGTCAGATTCGCTGCTGTCATTTTGTGGGCAATATGATCTTCGAGGTAGGAGTTGGCTATGGCATTGGTAAAATCTGCGACACGTTCGGCATTTCGTCCTTCAAAATAAATACGGATCACACGCACATGTTCCTTAACCTCTTTCACCAGCAAATTTCCTTTTACAAAATTTTGCAAAAGGTACTCAGGACTACAGAGCCTGAAAGAATAGCGCCCGGGAAGATGGATGCTGCTATGTTCTTTTACCCAATCTTCGGATAGCTCCAATGTCAATTCATTCCCCTCAAATACTAGGGCTTGCCCAAAATTACCTGATTGGAATTTGCCTTTTCTTTCCAGTCTAAAACTTTTTGCATCCAGCACGTCTACAAAAAAGAGCTGGTCGTAATCCCTAAAAGAAAGGGAATCAAAGCGAAGAGAAAAAGGATGATCCTTGTAAATATCCTGCTTTATCAGACTGCCAATGCGATGGTATTCGATCGGATCCAGTTTGTCCACTGCTTTTTTCAGAATGGTGTCTGATTTGAGGACTTCTACCTCCGTTGCGATATCATTGTTCTCAGCAAAAATATCAAGATCCTGATAGAGGTTATTATCGGAAAAACCCGAATAGGTATCATCCAGTTTTATCAGGCATTGCGACTCATAAACGGGCAATTGATAGATATATATATTATGGGCGATGAATACAGCTATCAATACCATACTCACAATAAACAGCCATCCCTTTTTCAAAGGACGGATGAGCCCAAGCAAATCTCTTTGCTCCATCATCTTATCGGCTTAGAAATAAAAAAACAGTAGTTGCCACACTGGCCAGCGCAAGCAATACCGGAGATTTTTTTTCCAGCAGTTTTGCCTGTCGGGTAGGAATGTAGATAACATCTCCCGGTAAGAGGGCAATGTTGTTCAGAACATCAGGGCTAAGTCGGGTAAGGTCTAGTTCATAGGTAGTATTTTGCCTGCTGAGTTTGACTTCCGTTAGTTTGGCGTGAAAATCAGTTCCACCGGCAGCAGCTATGAAATAAGAAATGGTATTTTTCCCCTCATAAAGCGGGTAATTTCCTGGAGAGATTACCTGACCGATAATTGAAACTTCGTGGCTATGGACCTTGACATCTATAATAGGTTCTACAACGAAAGCTTCATACTGACGTTCCAGTTTTTCCCTTGCTTCCTGAATACTTAGTCCCCCGAGTCTGGTCGCACCTAATTTGGGTAATTGTACATGGCCCTGCTTGTCTACCAGAATCCATTTACCAAAGACTTCGTTTGAGTTGTAGATGCCATAGACTGAGCCTATGCTCAGATCTTCATGCCCCCAAATACTCACACTGATTTTGTCGTGAGGCCTTATCCTGGGAGTTTGTTCTTCTACGCTTAACAATAAGGACTGATAAGAATTTGGACTGCTCATGCTATAAAAGTTCTGACGTGCGCAGGATGTCAGGACCAGCATTCCCAATAGATACAGATAGCTAATTTGGTACATAGGATTGCTTTACATATAGGAAATTGAAATGCCCAGGGCCAGAATGAAAAATATTCCACCCATGAAGAATTTGTGTCGTTTATTTTTCTTTTGTATGTCCATACTTGTCAAGACTGAAGTTGGATGGAATAACTCATTTATTTTTCGATCCAGTCTTTCCAGGGTGTGGTCGCTTTTCTGGATATAGTCCATGGCTCCGAATTTGAGGGTTTGGATGGCTTCATGGATGGATTTCTGCCCGGAAATAAAAATGACAGGGATTTGCTCATTGATCCTCCTAATTTCCTGCAGGACTCTCTTGCCTGGATAGGCAGAGTCACCCAAATCAAAATCAATCAATATAAGGTCAGGCTGCTCTTCCAGTTGTTGCAGAGCTTCGGTCCCTTTCGAGAATACATGAATGTCCCGATAGCCCTTAAGCTTTAGGAAGGAGTGCAATAAGGCGCTGTAGAAGGGGTCATCTTCAATGATGAATATCTTTTTGCTGTTTTCCATAATCTGAGGCTTTCTATGGGTATTCCATAGTCATGCCAAGCGAAAAAACAGCTATTCGGGCTTTTAGTGCCTTATTTTAGAAATGAAAGGGATTGAAATGTGGAAGGCTTTCCAGATTTTGGAATCAATGGCAAGCAAGCGCATCCAGTACTTTCTTACTGATAGACAGGATTCCTTTTACCATATCCAATCTTTCCTGATCAGAGTGGTCCTGGTATTCTTTTTCAAGAATCAGGAGATCCCCTTTCAGGCTGTCGACTGCCAGGGTATTGAGGGAACTTTTCAATCTATGGCAAATGTCCGACACCCTTTTCCAATCTTTTGCTTCTGATGCCTCCTGAAGATCTTCCAAAATTTCCGGTGTGGTTTCCAGGAAAGTATTTACCATTTTCCGGACGAAATCCTGGTTATTTGAAAACATCTTTTCCAATTTCTCCAGGGAATAAAGAGGAAAGGCATCTTTTGAGGGGGGAATAGAGACCGTTTTTTCCTGCGAGTATTCATCCAATAAATTCCTTCTGTTGGTCAATCGGATCATTTTTGCAAAAAGTACTTCGGGCTCGAAGGGTTTCGACATGACATCATTCATTCCCAATTCCAAATATCGCTGTACCTCATCTTCGAAGGCATTGGCGGTGAGCGCGAGAATAGGAAGCTCTTGCCATAATTCTCTGGATCTGATGATGGATGTAGCTCTGACACCATCCATTTTAGGCATTAGTATATCCATGAGCACCAGATCAAAACTTTCTTTCTCTAAAGCTTCCAGGGCTTCTTCCCCATTGTTGCAGATTTTGAGCTTAATCTTGAGGTCCTGGAAAAGTGTCTCAATCAGGGTCTGATTATAGCGATTATCTTCTGCTAGGAGAACCCTCAGGCCTTCCAGCAAGCTCAAATCATTTTCTGGCAGCTCAAGGTTCGGGATATCCTCTTCTGATCCTTTTTTATAAACGATACCAAAGGAAAAAGTACTGCCCTCTCCCAGGACACTCTTGATTTGCATCTCTCCACCATGAAGCTCAAGCAGTTTTTGAGAAATGGACAATCCCAGGCCTGTACCTCCATAATTGCGAGAAATGCTGCTGTCTTCTTGCTCGAAAGCCTCAAAAATCTTAAGCAGTTTATCCGGATGTATACCTTTACCTGTATCCTTTATTGCAAATATCAGGCGCTGAGAATCTGAATCTATTTCCTCGGCATGAAGGCAAATTTTCACGGATCCACTCTCAGTAAATTTTATGGAATTGCTGACGAGATTTAAGAGAATTTGATTTAGCCGAAAGGGATCACCGATGTATATCTCTTTGACTTCCTTAGCTATTTGAAAGTCCAGAAGGACATTTCGGTTATCAGCCTTGATTCGATTCGTGTCAAGAATATGTTTAATGATTTCCCGAGGTTTGAATCCTATTTTTTCGAGAACTATTTTATCTGCATTTACCTTCGAAAGGTCCAGGACATCATTGATGACAACCAGGAGATTTCGGGATGAAACAGAAACTACCTCCAACATTTCCTGCTGCTTGGGTGTGAGCCGGGTCTTGAGAAGGAGATCACTCATGCCGATAATGGCATTCATAGGTGTTCGTATCTCATGGCTCATATTTTTCAAAAACTGTTCTTTTGCATTCGCAGATTCTTCCGCTTTCAATCGAGCCTTGATCAATTCAGCTTCTGATTTTTTACGCGCGGTAATGTCTCTCGCGACGACAGTTAGAGATGGAACATTGTTCTCTACATTCAGATTAAAATTTGCGCTGATAAATCTGAGGTCCATTTGAGAAGTTGCCACGGTCAGTTCTTGTCGTCTTTGAGGCAAAATCCCTTGCTCTGAGACGATCTTGAAAAGTTCTGTGAACTTTTCCTCGCTATCCCCAGAAATAAATTCTGTATATGACCTGCCGATTAATTCTTCCTTCCTGGTACTAAAGAAATTTTCTCCTGCGGGATTGACATAGGTAACTATGCCATCCATATTCAATTTAATAATGCCATCAATGGATTCTTCAACGGTTTTTCGGTACTTCTCTTCGCTTTCCAATAGCCGCTGTTTGGCTTTTTTCTCCAGGGTTTCATCTTTAAAGTAAATATTAGCGTATTCAGCTTCTAATACAGGAACCGCCCAGACAGCATACACTCGTTCATCCAACTCATAATCTTCTTCGATCTGCTCTGCATGCTCAAGTGCCAGTTTTGCCATTTCAGAGAAATGTGGATCGATCCTTTCCAGCTTTTCCCCAAAAAGCTCTTTACTTTTTCTATTGCTATAAGAAATCTCTCCAGAGTTATTAATCCGTAAAAATGGAGAAGGACTTTCTTCGGGAATCCTTGCAATACGCTCGATCTCCCGGGTTCTTTCTAGTACAATTTCTTCCAGAGACTCATTGCTCTCGATCAATCTTTGATTGACCTCATACAATTGGGCAGCCTTCTCTTCCAGAATCTTTTCTGCAATCTTTCTCGCTTGCCTCTCTCGGTTAAGCGCCCGCCTTAAAGCCTCTAGCTCTTCTTTCATCAGTTTTTATTTATGACAAATTGGACCTTTTTGCCATCTTCTATCACAGATTCCACTTTTAGTTCTCCCTGAAATTGGAAGAAATTGAAGGTTCCTTTTATCAATCCTTCTGCAAAGCTGTAAAGGGCTCGATTGCTGGTATAAAGCATCCGGAGATGATCCTCGCTTCGAGAAATGGTATCGAAACTTGGTAATTCTGCATCTGGATATAGTTTCAACACCTCAGGATGAATATAAGAATCCAGGCTGCTGAGAAATTCAAAACAATCGTTCTGATTCTCAAAGAAGGCAGGATAGGATTTTAGCAGTACAGAGAAAAAATGCTCTCCGTAAATTCTTAGTAAATCTGTTATTTCTACCTCAAGCTCTTTGCTCAATTGGGTTACCAGAGAAACCATTTCAAAATGGCTATAGGTACCCACTGTTGTGTAGATACCTCCAGAATCAAGATTACTATTCTCAATGATTTTATCGACCGTAAGTATTCCATGATGTTCTTCTACAAAATCAAGAAACTCGGTAAATACTATTCCTTTCATAATTCGGATCCTTATTTAATGCTTAATTCCTCGTCTTTTATCATTTGATAAATTTTCGATTTGCCAATTTCCAGTTTATCGGCAACCTTCATCACATTGTACTCATATTTATCCAGGTAATGCTGGATGATCTTGCGGGTATATCCTCTTAGGGTATCTGCTTCCATCAATAAATCACCCATCCCATCCAATTGATTGAAGGTGATGTCTTCGACCTCTATTTGCTCTCCTTCTGCCATTACAGCTGCCAACTCAACTACAGATTTCAATTCCCGAACATTACCGGGATAGTGATAACTCATCAATTTATTTTTAGCCTCTCGGCTAAGCAAAATGGGGGTTTGATTTCCTTTGGAAAAGCTTTCTAAAAATACTTTGGCCAAGAGTAATATATCTTTCCCTCGATCCCTTAATGGAGGAAGCTCAACTGGTAGTCCCAGTAATCGATAATACAAGTCTTGTCGAAAACTTCCATTTTTTACTTCCTCTGCAAGATTTTTATGAGTAGCAGAGATAATTCGGACATCTACTTCGATTGCTTTATTTCCCCCAACCCTTATCACCTTTCTTTCCTGCAGAACGCGTAGGAGTTTAGCCTGCACATTCAAATCCAGCTCTCCTATCTCATCCAAAAAAATGCTTCCTCCATGGGCTTCTTCAAATCTTCCTATTCGCGTATTCATGGCGCCGGTAAAGGCTCCTTTTTCATGTCCGAAAAGTTCTGATTCTATAAGCTCACGTGGAATGGCAGCCATGTTAACGGCTACAAATTTTTCCTTCTTTCTCGCAGAATTGAAATGTATGGCATTTGCCACTACTTCTTTACCTGTACCCGTTTCCCCACTTATTGTGACATTGATACTGGTTTTGGCGGCTTTGGATATTTTGCGGAAAGATTTTTTTATCGCCTCACTTTCTCCAATTATGCTCTGAGAAAAATCATATTTCTCCTGAACTTTTTCCCTTAGTACCTCGACTTCTTTCTTTAGCTTGTTCTCCCCCTTCAGATGGCGAAAGGTGTTCCATATTCGGTCCTTGATGTCATCGTCCTTTACGATATAATCATAGGCTCCTTCTTTCAGCATAGCAATGGCAGTCCCAACATCTTGCTGGGAAGAAATAATTACTACCCTGCTTTCCGGGCTTCTTGCTTTAACTTTCGCCAATAAATCTCTACCATTCATATCCGGTAAAGAATAATCAAGGGAAATCACATCAGGATGGAGGTGCAATTGATCCAGAACCGCTTGCCCTGTTTCAAATTTCCTGACTTCATTATCAGGATTCTGTTCCAGAACGAATTCAATCAGATTTGCGAAAAATGGATCATCCTCAACGATAAATATTCTCATGCTATAAGGCCATTATGCTTTTCTTATCAGTTTTTCGACCTAATTCATCAATTTCAATATTTTCTATCAAAATTAATATCCAAGTGTCCGGATAATGTTACATTCTTAGGAGGCTTTTGTTATACAAGAGGTAGATAGATCTTTAACTCATATGAAAAGGCATTTAAAGTAAGCAGATTGTATCGACAATAAAATTGACTTCCTCTTTTATATGGAGAGTATTCTTTAGCGGGAGTCACAGGAAAATGAAAATTAAGCTAAGATTTCAGCTAGATTTTCCTGCTTTTTTACCTATTCTAATTAGGTGAAAGGGATTTCCTGGCAGTACATTTGAATTATAAATATGCATAGAGCTTAGTTTCTTTTTTAAAGATTTCGGGACTATCGATGGCAGGATAGACGATTATAGAAAGAAAAAGATAAGATTTGCGCTACTTGTTTTTGTATAAATAAAGTGCAAAAGCAACCTTTGCGCATTATCTAATCGTATAGAAAATAGTGAATCTAAAAAAATGAAAAAGATAAATTCATATTTGAACAAGCAGTCTAGCGACTTTATCGACTTTCGCCATGAACCGAAAGACCGAAAAGGACGCCTTATATCTGTTTGTTATATATGATAAACCTCTCTTTCTACTAAAGATATTTAGCGTCCAAAGAAATTTGGACGCTTTTTTTATGCAAAAAATTCAAAAAAAATGTTTCGACCCGAAAAATAGATAGACTTAGCGCATGAACCGACAAACAATTGAGAGACAGACAATTGTACAATCATGACGAAAACGTTGAAAAACGAAGGGATACCCCTTGCCCAAAACATTACATAAAACATTGATTATCAATAATTTAATTTAAATTTTTCTTGCATTTTTGTGAAACATTCCTGTGCTTTGCATCGTCTAATCAGACAAACATTTTAAATCTCATGATAAATTTTGATCACATATATGAAGGTTCTATGCATCCGCAGACTGTACATGAACAGTTTCAGGATCGACCCGGCTTTCAAATTGCAAAAAGAGAGGAGGATAATTATCCGGATTAGTCTATCACATCCATAGATTGATATGCCGGCATCTCCTTTCCAAGAGATGCTTTTTTTGTGCTCAAATTTTTAGGAGCAGTGGTAAAGCGGTTAAATACATCAGGGTGAAATCCTGAAGACACAGGTTCGAATCCTGTCTGCTCCACGAAGGGAAGTGTTAGTGTATTTGAGTTTTAGGGTGTTAGTGAGAACACATAATTTAACCCTAATACTCTTACACCCAAACACGCTAACACTTCCCCCTTCACAGCGCCGTGGCTCAATTGGCTAGAGCGCCCGGCTGTCTCCCGGGAGGATGCGGGTTCAAGTCCCGTCGGCGTTGCGAAAGAATCTAGCAGTAGTGCGAAAGGAGAATACTCGCGTACTGCATCTATCAGGGAAGAGAACGGTTGGTTGTTTGCCCGCCTTGGACGCGGGAGGTCGCAGGTTCGAATCCTGTTTCCCTGACCAGCACCTTTCCATAAGGAAAGAAGCACCTAAGCTCCGTTCGTATAATGGCTTAGTACACCTGGCTTTCTACCAGGAAATAGGGGTTCGATTCCCCTACGGAGTACGAGACAAATCTGCTGGCTCCCCTTCTGGGGGAGCTGGCATGAAAAACAAGAAAAGAGAAAGTGCAAGCGCAAATTCAAGTATCAAGTGCCAGTACGAAACGGGAACACAAGAACACTTGAACACATGCGCACTGCATATGGTGTGGTTATGCTAATGGTAAGCAGCCTGACTGTGAATCAGGTGATGGGGTTCGAATCCCCGCCAGCACCCAAAAGGGCTTGTAGTTCAATTGGAAAGAACCCCTGAGTACGAATCAGGAGATGAGCGTTCGAATCGTTCCAAGCCTTCACATTGAGACATGGTATAAGGGTAGTACAGGAGTCTTTGACACTCCAAGTGCAGGTTCGAATCCTGCTGTCTCAACGATTGCACCGAAGGTTCACAGGGGCGTGTTCTGGTGTTCTTGTCCTCGGGTTAAATTTTCCAGAACATATGAACACAAGAGCACCTTAATTCTTCCCTAAATACGTCCCCTGCCCAAAGGTAAAAACCTCTGAAGGTGTCCTTGCAGACTTCAATATCTCCTCCATTTCCTGGACGATATCGGGATGCTGCTCAGCCAGATTATTTTCTTCGCCTATATCTACAGAAAGATCATATAACTCCAACGGACCATCAGGATTTTTCAGCACATTGTATCGAACGCCTTTCCAATTTCCTTTTCTAACTGCCTGCCTTCCTCCTCTTTCGTGAAATTCCCAGTAGAGATATTCATGAGATTGCTGTTTCTCCTTCTCCCCCAACAAAGTAGGAACGAATGATAAGCCATCGACTGCTACTGGGATTTCCAGTCCTGCAAGTTCGGCTACCGTCGGAAAAACATCCCAGAAGGCAGAGATATGATCACTGGAAGTTCCTGCAGCAATTTTGCCCGGCCAACTCGCGATCATGGGCACGCGGATACCTCCTTCATACAAATCCCTTTTAAATCCTTTAAGTTTTCCATTGCTATCAAAATACTCGGGATCGGCTCCTCCTTCTCTATGGGGACCATTATCAGAGGTAAAAATGATGAGGGTATTTTCTCGCAATCCTAATTCATCGACCTTGGAGATGATCTCCCCTACTTGTTGATCGAGTAGGTCAATCATGGCTACAAAAGCCGCATGAGATTCTTGCTGGGATTCATAAGGGCCTTGTCGATAATTTTCCCCATCATCCGTTCCTTTATACTCTTTTTCAGGAGGAAATTTTCCTCTATACTTTTCCATGTATTTTTCTGGAGCAATCAATTCTGCATGGGGGATGATGTTGGGGACGAAAAGGAAAAAGGGATCTTTCTGGTGATCTTCTATAAATGCCAGCGTTTGTTCATGGATGAGTTCAGGCCCATAGCTTCCTTTCGCCTTGCCTGCATTATTAGGCAAATCCACTTTTGTCTGATTGTCCCATAAATAGTAGGGATAATAATGGTGGCCTAGACGTTGGCAGTTATAGCCATAAAAAGTATCAAATCCTTGATTATTGGGATCTCCTTCAGATGCGGGAAATCCCAGCCCCCATTTCCCAAAAGCTCCAGTTGCATATCCCGCATCTTTTAGCACTTCTGCCATCGTTAAAATGCTATCGGGCAATGGATGCTGTCCTTCCGGACGAACTTCCTTATTTCCCCGAATAAAAGTATGCCCCGTATGTAAGCCGGTCATGAGGGCAGAACGAGAAGGTGCACAAACCGTACTTCCCGAATAATGCTGCGTAAACAACATACCCTCGGCAGCCAGTTTATCAATATTAGGGGTAGAGAAATTTGTCTGTCCATAGACGCTCAAATCTCCATAACCCAAATCATCAGCCAGAATATATATGATATTGGGGAGTTCTTGGGAGGCTGATTCCTGCGAATCACTAGTGGAATTTTCTCCTGTTGCAGAGCAGCCCAGGATGCATAATGCAATTCCGAGAAAAGTAAAGAATTTCATTTGTAGGGTAATAGTAGCGTTTATATTACCCTAATATACCAATAAGAATTTTTGACACGAATTTTAGGATCCGGGATTAGCGGTCTTTCACCCGATACACAAACTTCAGTCCACTCCAATCCTCATCAATAGCTGCAACTTTCACATCTACCAGACCTATACTCAGAAGGTGATCCCTAATAGGTTCGCGCTTGAGATCAGTCGGTATTTTAGACTTCCCTTTCGGCCAACTCACCCACATCAATCCTGTCTTTTTCAAGTAAGATTTATGTAGTTCTGCTTTCGCCTCCAAATCGCTCATCTCTGTACAAAAAAGGTGAATAAAATCTACTCCTTCTTCCAGGCCTACTTCCAAGATTTGTAGATCTTGAGGCAAATCTGCAAAAAGTTCAAAATAGTGATCAGGGGCCTGATGAAGCAGCATACTAAATCCAGGCTTGATACCCAGCTTCTTTGCAAGGGGAGTTTGAGAATATCCGGCTGACATAAAATGTGTGCTGAAATGATCATGAACCGATTCTATTGATCAGATTCATCAGGTATATCAGCTAAGTTATAGAAAATCTGCAAACCGAGTTTCTTTCCGACTTCTACATCCATATCCGCACCATTTGAAGCACCTTCAATCCGTAAAATAGCATCACAACTCCTCAAAATGCGGTGTGCAATAGGATAAGAGATCTTGTCATAAATTTCATCTCCCACTTCTTTTGATCCCGCCAATTTCATTAACGGCAATGCAAACCATTCACCAATTACAGGTACATGCCCTTTTTCAAAAATTGCCAAAGCAGGAGCTTCCAATTTGTCGAGGTTTGCTTTAATGAGCGAAGGTTCATCATTGGTCCCACTACGATAGGGACCAGAAATCATAATCATCATAGGTCTTTTTTTATAAAGATGGTTGATGAGTAGGAGAAAAATCTTAAGCTAACTTAAGAATTCTTTTGCTGGGCCTTCTTTTTGGTAAAGCTGAGGAATTCGGGCGTGATACCCAGATAAGAAGCGATATGTTTTTGAGAGACCAATTGTTCTATGCGGGGATATTTGCTAATGTATTTTTGGTAGCGCGCTTCAGCTGAACAGGTCAAATGTTCAAGCATACGCGTCTGTTCACGGATGTAGGCATTTTGCATGAGGATGCGAAAAAGGCGTTCAAATTTTGGAATCTCTTCAAAAAGTTGATCAAAACTGGCTTTTGAAATCTCCCCTACCTCGCTTTCCTCCAGGGCTTGAATATGGGTATCAGCAGGAAGTTGATGGATGAAGCAGCGCATATCTGTGATCCACCAATCTGCAAAAGCAAACATAATAGTGCTTTCCTTTTGATCAGGCCCCTCATAATAGCAGCGCAGACTCCCTTTGTTCACAAAATAGATAGACCTGCATAGTTCTCCCTGTCTTTGAAGGAAGTCTTTTCTTTTCAGACGCTTTTTTTTGAGCAAGGAAAGGACAAAAGCTTCTTCTCTTTCATCCAACTCAATATGTCTCCCAATATTTTCTAGCAAGCGAAGCATCCCGCGATTTTTCAAATAAGAAGCTGATTATTTTTCCTGCCTCCAAACCGATTTTTTAATTTCCGTATACAGAAAGTAAATATTCCTGATTTTATGTATCATTGTTTATGACCCGAGATATAATCGATATCAATGATTTCACCATTCTTGTCGAAGAATCTCAGGCAATTGAGGTTACCACCGATGCCTGTACCTTTGATGAAGAAGTTGTTGCTGTAGCTTTTTATGGAGAAGGAAATGTAGACCTTCGGGTAAAGTATGGCGATAAGCATAAAGATTTTACACATACCAAAGGTATGGCTCTTTCCTTTTATGCCGATGATCAGGTTGAATTTGTGCATACGGTTTCAGCAGAGAAAGTCCTGAATTCCATTGTTATCGTTACCTCTCTGAAAAATCTGGAAAAACTCCCCAATCAGGAGGGCGAATTATTTTCCGAATTCCTCTATCAATTGACACATCCCACAGATCATTATGTAGAGGGACCTGTTTTTTTCATGAGTCCTGAGATGCATAATATTCTAGATCAGCTTTTTAATTGTCGCTTTGAGGGAAAGACGAGAATGATGTTCTTTCGAAGTCAGATAACTGCCTTACTTTCTCATTTTTTTGGAGAATTGGCAGTGTTGAAAGAAAAGAGAATCAAGTCGGATGAAAGGCAAAAGATTTTCGAAGCCAAAGAAATTCTCGCCAATAATCTGGAAACTCCTCCCTCTCTATCTGAACTATCTCGACTGATTGGCCTGAACAGTTTCAAGTTAAAAAAGAACTTTAAAGAAGTATTCGGAGTTCCGGTTTTCAAATACTTGCAAAACGAACGACTCTCAAAAGCTCATGACTTATTGAGAAAGCAGGAATTCAGTGTGCAAGAAGCGGCCTGGCAGGTAGGCTACGATAGTCTCAGCTCCTTTTCCAATGCTTTTGCTAAGAAGTATGGATATAGGCCTAGTGAAATCCGGATATAAGAAATAAATGAATATTAAGAAACGGAGAAGGTAAAAGCTTAGAAATAGCTGCTGAGTTTTTCATTTCCAGTCTCTTATTTGCACTTCCCACCCCAATTATCCTTTTCGAACAAATCATACTCCTTTTGGGACCAATGACTTCTTTGTGAAGGCCCCAACTTTGTTTCATCAAACAATTAGTACACAGAAAGATGAAACAAATAACACAAAATCTAAGTCGAAGTCTGGTCCTAATCTGGGGACTATTTATGCTTCCTTCCTTTATCGTTTGGGGACCGGGTTCCGAAAGCCTGCCTCCGGAAGAACTCAAACAAGCTGCATTCGAAATTCTTAAGGCAAAATGCAATGTCTGCCATCAAAAGCAGAATCCTAGAAGGGTTTTTAGCCTGGAGAATATGGAAGAACTGGCTCCCAGGATTTACAAACAGGTCTTCGTCAAAAAGCGCATGCCCAGAGGCAGAAAAATCAAGCTGACTCAAGCCGAATACGATACCCTCCAAAACTGGATCAATTCACAATCATTTATACAGAAATAAAATGGAATTCACCTTAAAAGGCAGCTCTCTGTTTGTTGCCATCCTCCTGACGGGACTTTCTGCAGGTCTATTCTATGCATGGGAAGTCTCAGTGATCCCTGGAACCAAACGCATTGATGACCATGCCTATGTTGAAAGCATGCAATCCATCAATCGAGCAATCCTGAACCCGGCCTTTTATGCCATCTTTTTTGGTAGCCTGATTTTCCTCCTGCTCAACACCTATGCACAACTTCAATCCGGTATGGGCCTGGCATTTTACCTGATCCTGGGCGCAACATTATCCTACCTTATCGGAACCTTTGGCGTAACCGCTTTTGGTAATGTTCCCCTAAACGATGGACTGGATATCCTACAGATAGAAGAATTGAGCAAAGAAGCGCTTCATGAGATCAGGCATTCCTACGAGCTACAATGGAACCGTTTGCACAGCATCCGCACCTATTTTTCTCTCCTGGCCCTACTCTTAAGCCTATTGGCTGCTTTCACGGACAAAGAACACAGTCTTCAACTATAAAACATTCAAGATTCACCTATAACATTCAAACCATAAGATTATGAAAGACAAGATATTAGTCATCGGCGGAACGGGTAAAACCGGAAGAAAAGTAGTTAAAAAACTACAAAATAAGGGAATCGAAGTCCGAATCGGTTCGAGAAGTGCAAGTCCTTCTTTTGATTGGCAAAAACCGCAAGGATGGGCGGCAGCACTGGCAGAAATGGATAAAGTATATATCACTTTTCAACCTGACCTGGCAGTTCCCGGTGCGAAAGAAGCAATAGAACAATTGGTAAAGGAATCACAGAAAGCTGGAATCAAAAAGCTTGTTTTACTTTCCGGGAAAGGCGAGAGAGAAGCAGAACTTTGCGAACAGATTGTGATCAACTCAGGCATAGCCTATACCATCATTCGAGCGAGCTGGTTTAGCCAGAATTTCAGCGAGAGCTTTTTTCTTGAACCCATCCAGGCAGGTCATGTAGCAACTGCCCAGGCTGATGCTCAGATACCTTTTGTGGATACAGATGATATTTCTGATGTGGCTTTGGAAGTTCTGCTCAGTTCAGCACATGACGGACAACTTTATGAATTAACTGGCGCTCGCAGCTTGAGCTTTAAAGAAGTTGTAGCAGAAATTGCGGAGGTGACTGGAAGAGAAATTGCTTTTACCCCTGTCAGTCTGGAAGCCTATCGAAAGATGTTAGAGGAAGCAGGAGTACCAGCAGATTATGTTTGGCTGGTCAACTACCTCTTTGCAGAGGTGATCGGTGATCCTGCTGTTTCAGAGATTAGCCATGATATTGAAAAGGTATTGGGACGAAAGCCCAAAGATTTTTCGACCTACGTTACAGAAACAGCTGCGACAGGGATTTGGAATCCCAAAATACATATTCCTTCAGCCTAAGGAATCGCTATATGTGTGTAAGGCAGGCCATAGGCCTGCCTTTTTGTTTTTTTATGCGGCGGGTAAGATTTGGAAAGGCAAACCAAAAGGTATCTTCCTGAGCTAAGGCGAAGGACCTAAATTCTTAGGCCCCCCTTTTTCACCTTCCTACAAACTTCCTGTCACCCCAACTCTAGTATTTAGGCCGGGATGTACTGTAGTAAAAGTCAAATAAAATTGGGATTAAATTGAGTTCTATTTTTAGCTACAGCAAAAGCCTGCCTTAAGAGTTTATGAGCAACGGCGACTCTAATGACTTTATGATGTTTACCCTTTTGTTTCATATTTTCTACCATAGATTGACAAAGAGGATTTACTTTCATCGCGGAAAAGGCTCCCATATAGAGATACTTTCTTGCCAAGGCCTGCCCCATTTTTACGATCCTCTCTTTTCCCTTTACAGAGCTACCCGATGTGAAAATACGAGGACATAATCCCAAATAAGCGACCAATTGTTTGGCAGACTCAAATCGGCTAAAGTCATGGGTAATACAGATCAACAAACAAGCGGTCTTAGGTCCTATACCTGGGATGCTCATAAGCGACTGATAGCTTTGTGAACAATGCTCTTTACTAAGGCTGAGCATCTGTTGCTCCAGCCGCTTGATCGAAGCTTGTAGTTGTTCAATCAGATAAAGCTGCTGACTTCTTACCAAAGGATCCACTATGGGAACTTGATCCATAGCCTCGAACTGATTACGAAGCATCTGGAGCTGTTTTTGAAATAGGTTAATGCTAGTCAAAAACTGCTGTAAGCGGAGAAAAATAGCCGCTGGAGGCTGCCAGGGCTTAATAAAGCTTCGGTGATCCCGTCCATATTGAGCAATTAAGCGCGCGTCTTGCTGATCGGTCTTGGTTCGCCTTAATTGCATCTGACTGTAGCGGCGAATGACCAGGGGATTAACTACACTTAGTTTAATCCCATGCTGATGTAAACTAAAGGCCAGGGATAAATAATAGGGACCACTTGCTTCCATGACACAGAGATCTCCTTGAGAGAGGACTTCGATAAATTTACAATGGCCCGAAGCAGTATTGGAATAGCTTTTTACCCAGCTTTTCCCACTATCATTAAGACAGACTACTTCAAAGCTTTTTTTGGCAATGTCGATTCCATATACGTTATTATCCATAATCCTATATTTGAGCAGCTCTGATTCGAACTTATCAATCCTACATTCTGGCTCTTAGCCTACTGTACTGTTCTAGTTTTGAATCAGAGGGAGAGGGAAACCAACATCCCGGACGGTTTTTTAAACCAATGACACTTAACGGATTTATCCCCTCTCCTTTTGCTGCTTATTCAAATACCACAAACTAAGAATTCTTTTCTTCCCTAGCTCTTAGGCAAGTATAGGATGACAAAGAGTATTTGAAAGTCTTATTGATCGATCCAATACTTCCTCAATTGAAGCTGCTCAGCGCTTGCCGCTTCATTCTCTGACAAAATCAAGGTCCCTTCATTATACTTGAAGCCTACTCTTTCGAAATAATCTTTAAGGGGCAAAGGAGTTGTCCCCTCGATGTATTGCTCAATGAAATTTCTCATACCCGGCCATTTGGTCAAAGCAATGATTTCCTCAAAGAATTCATCATCCTTAAAGGCTCGATCAGGGCCATATTTTGCCAATAATTGAGCGACCATATCCTGTACGCCATACTCTCCCTTAGAATAATCCCTCAATTCTATGTCCAGGCACATATTGGTAAGGGTCCCTTTCAGGTAGACGTTGTAATACTGGTCTTGTTTGTCCATTGGACTCAGGCTGAGTTCCGTCAGGGAAAGGTCTTTATCAAACTGCTTGCTCTCTTTGATTTTTCGCTGTAATACCCGAAAGAAATCTGGCAGCTGCTGAACTTTATTTTTGATCGGCATGTGGATGGTGAAGTATTCGGTCATGCCCTCATATAGCCAGATATGCCGGGAGAATTTAGGATCATTGTAATTGTAATTGGCAATCTCTTCGGAATGTATCCCCAGCGGCATAATGGTATGGATAAATTCATGGCTGGCGATCCCATATACATTGCCTTTGATAACGTTTAGATCCAAAGGCATATACAAGAGGATCAAAGTAGATTGCTGATGTTCCAGGCCATCTCCCAGGTAGCTGTATTTGTCAGGATTGAGGTTGTGGAAAAGAAGGAAGGAGTAATTCTTTACCGGCAATTTTCCTCCCAGGTATTTTCTTTGATTTTCAATCAAGGGACGGATATGCTCTGCCAGTTCTTTCGCCAGCTTAGTACCAGAACTGGAATAAACAGCAATTTCGACTTCTATATCCGGGAATTTCAATATGCTGGTATCTGCTTTTGCATAAAGAATAGGACTATCAACCAGTTCGTGATAGGATTTGGCTTCAAAGACATCAACTAATTTGTTGCCGGACCTAGCTTGCAGACTAGTTGCACCATACATTTCGGCAGGACGTTGGATGCTGAGTTGAGCCGCTTTGTTTTCGTGGCCTTTCAGGTATCCTAACAGGCAATTGTTGTTGAGGACATAATGATCCGGGCTAAAGGAGCTACCCGCAGAGCGATAGAAATTTTCCTCCATCGTCATATCAAATACATCCCAGGTGTCATCTACCCAGTATTCAATCTTTGCCAGATTTCGGGCTCCTTCCAGACTCCAACAGTTTGTCCCTTCTTTGGAACTCCTGATCTCTTTCCCCGATGCATCATAGGCCTTAAGATTCGAGATATACTGACCAAAGTCCATAGCACCATAAATACCAGGGACAATTTTAGGAAGGCAGAACTCCATTTTATCCTCAGAAATTCCTTGTACCAGGAATACTACTTTCACCTGATCATTCTTAATGTTCTTTAAATCGACCAGGTAGCTAAAGTTGTGACTTTTATGCTGGAAAGTGGAAAGTTTTTTGGAAGTGGAGCAGCCCATGAGGGCAAACAAAAGGCTAAATAGTAGGATTCTTGTCATGTGGTGTTTTTGGAAGAATAGACTGCAAAAACCCCTATAAAGGTTGCGTCTATTCAATTAAAATTTCATCCCGATAAACATAGGTGTTTGCGTCTTCATAGCGGATCATGTAAGTACCCTTTTCAAGTTTGGAGAAGTCAAGAGTTTCTTTTTTCAAGACCGATTCTGCTTGCATCATGATCTCTTTTTCCTGTCCCTCTTCTCTATATAGCTTAAACCTAAAAGCCGGTCCATTCCCATCATTGATATAGCTCCTTGACTCATTTTCTGTTCTCAAGACAAAAATAGGTCTAATCGTCGATCTTCGGGCTCTTATTATATCCCGCTCGAGTGCAATCAGGAAGAGAATAAGGACAAAAAATAGTATAATTTCCATTGCTTATGGGTCTAAAAAAAATGCCCTTAAAGTTGAAACTTTAAGGGCGATTGTATATTTCTTAGCGAATCTTATTCGAAATCGATATTGATACTTCCACCAGAAGTACGCATTACTACTGGCATACCTCCTCCATTCATTTCTCCCTGCACATAATCCTTCTTGGCTGTACCAGAGAAATTTTTCAATTCAGCATTTACACGATTGGCTTTCAAATCCAGATCCATACCCATATTTGAAGGTACTTTCGCACGAATGCTTCCACCGCTGGTAGAAAGGTGAAGCTCTTCGCTTAAACCATTTACATCAGCTTCGATAGAACCTCCGCTGGTGCTGGCTTTGAGGAATTTAGCAGAACCATCAATGTGAATGCTTCCTCCACTGGTTTTTACATCTATTCTTTGACCTTCTACATTCTCAAGATTGATCCGTCCACCAGAGGTACGTCCCTCTACATTTCCTACTGCTCCTTCGATATTGATGCTTCCTCCACTGGTATGTGCCTGCAATTCTCCATCTACGTCTTCCACATTGATGCTACCACCAGAAGTTTTGGCTTCAACGTCTCCGTCAATATCATCTATGTGTATGCTTCCTCCACTGGTGTGCAAGCTTTGGTCTCCATTGAGGTCAGAAATTTTGATACTTCCACCACTGGTTCTGAGTTTACTTGCTATATCGTGGGGAGCTTTCACATGAAAAGAAATGCTCATTCTTTTCCAGGGCATTGTATTTCCTTTTCTCTTTGCATGAGCATAGACAGTAGAACCGCTTTTTTCTATGCGCATATCGAAACCATCTTCGAGAGACTTCATAGCATCATCAGAAGCAGCCATTACTTTTCCATTCTTTTTAACAAAAGCCTGTACTTCAACTTTGTTTCCATCGTACCCCTCTACAGTGATACCCCCACCGGAAGTAAGTACATCCAGATCACCTGAGCTCATATTAAAAGTCTCTACAAAAGTAGGGTCATTGCTATTGCTGTATTCAATCTTTACTTCTACATCCTCATGATGATCAGAGTCAACATGAACGACTACATGATCTTCGTCATGGTCCTTAAGGATGGTATCGCTGGCAAAGCTGTAAACACCGTATCCGATGATTCCGATTACAGCAAGATAGGCCAGAAGTGACTTAAGAGGTGAGGAGTTGTTCATTAGCTTGTATTAACTTGTTTTTTGTGTAAGTGTGATATCAAATGTGTGATCATGAGGCTGTTATTCATAAATGACGTAATTTTTTATGAATAGTTGGAATTCAATCCAAAAAAATTGCTTTTAATTCTTTCGAACGTCCTCCCTCAAAATATCGTTATAGAGATACCCACCATTCTTCCGAGAACCCTCGAATACAATTATCTCTATGAAATCAATTCATTTTTTACTGCTATTAAGCCTATTTTTTCTTTCCTGCGAACCCATAACTATAATCCCCGCAGAATTTGATACCTATGTCACTGCTTTTGTGGAAGCGGGTGCAGAAAGGGGGGTAACTATTGACCTGGAAGAGGAAGGAGTAGAACTAAGATTGGTTACTGCTATAAGTGGGAATCTTATCGCCAGTTGTGAGCCTAATGAAAAACCCGCATTGATCCGAATTCAGGAAGCATATTGGAATGCAAGTGGGGAGCGAGAACGGCATCGACTGATTTTTGAGCAATTGGGAAGGTGCGTGCTCAATCGTAGCGATCGGGAAACATTGAGCCAAGATCATGAATTTTTGAGTATCATCCATGGACAAGGAATTCCCGCTTCAGATATAAACCTGGTTAATCGGGTTTTCAATATCTGGGGATTTCGTTGGGAGTATTACCTCGATGAGCTTTTTGATCCAGATACTCCCCTGCCCTTTTGGAATCAAACTGAAATCAGCTACGAAGATGTTGAAGCCGCTCAAAAAGAATCCCTTTTTCTGGAGGAGTTTGATGACAACCAAAATGGATGGTTTGTTGATTCTACGGAGTTTTATGAAGGCAAAATTGAAAATGGGATTTACTACTTCAGAGCTCTGGACGATTCCTTTTTCCCGGAAATAGATCAAAACATTGATCAAAGTAGAAATTTTGAAATAGAAATTCGGATCAAGAATATCCAAAGGGGAGTGAATTTGGTTTTTGGAGGAGAAAGGCGCCTGGATGCCTACAATTTTATTCTCTCTGATTTTTATGGAACTGCAGGAGGCTTTTACCTTAGCGACAACTTCACCTATTTCTCCCTCTTTCAAGAAGGATTGAATACGGCTCCCGATTTTGAAAATAAAGGCTTTGCCACCCAGCCCGTTCCTGGCCTTGATTTGGAGGCCGATGAATTTCATACCCTTACGGTTAGAAGGCAGGGAGACTTGCTCTACTTCTTTGCCAATGAAGAATTTTTGTACGTAAATGATTATGAAACATTCAGAGGAAGTATGCTCGGATTTCTGGCGGCCTCTCGAAGAGGTGATGCTGATTTTGTGAAGGAGATCTGGGTAGATTATCTTCGTGTGGACTATATTCCCTAATCAACTCATGCATACACGCTTCATTTATGCTCTTTAGTTTCAGCCCGAAAAGTTCAACCCTCCTGATCTTCTTTGTTCATGGACTGGTCTATGCTTTTCTCTTGCTAAAGAAAGGTTTTGATGATCAGAATACGCCCAGTAAGTACCTGGGAACCTTTTTATTGTTGTGTGTACTCTACATATGTCCCTTTATGTTGGGATATGCGGGTTGGTATTCGACGAGAGGGCATCCTGATATTATGTTTTTCGTTCCTTTTCAGCAGCTCTTTCTGATCGGACCTATTTTTTATTTCTATACCCAAAGCCTCTTAAATAAATCATTCAAACCTGCAGGAAAGGATTTTCTCCATTTCCTTCCAGCTATCCTTTACCTGATTTTCAGTCTCATTGTATTCGTTACGGATAAATTGATTCTGGATGAATATTATTTCTACGCGGATGGGCGAGATATGGACCTGGATCCCTGGTACCAATGGGCAGGACTTTTTTCCATGCTCTTTTATCTGATCCTTTCCCTCAGGTATTACAGGACTTATAGAAATCTCGCCTATCAGGTAACCAGTTATGCAGATGCCATCCTTTTCCAATGGCTACAAAGGTTTCTCCTGGCCTTTCTCCTCATTTTGATCCTCCGTATTCTGTTCTTCATTCTAAATCCTGAGTGGGGACAGTTTGGGAATAAGTATTGGTACTACATCTGCTTCTCTCTCCTATTCTATTATATAGCCATCAACGGCTATTCCAGTACCATCAAGAGTTCCCTTTCTTTCCAAACCTCCTTTCTGCATAATGAGAAAGTAATGCTCCTGGATGAAAAAGAAAAGCATGAGATCAAGTCTCTGCCCGCAACCGAAGACGCTAAATCGGGGATAGAGGATTTAAGGGAATGGAAGCAAAAGCTTGAAGACTTGATGATAAGAGGAAACCTCTATGAAAATCCGCGCTTATCCCTCATTGACATTTCCGCCAAACTCGATACGACTCCCAAGCAAGTTTCTCAGATTGTAAATCAGGGCTTCCAAAAAAATTTCAATGACTTCGTGAATCAATTTCGAACAGAAGCATTGATTCAAAAGCTCCAAAATGGCGATCATCAAAAACAAACCCTGCTTAGTTTGGCTTTAGAGGTTGGGTTTAATTCAAAGTCTACCTTCAATCGGGCCTTTAAAAAGCATAGCGGACTTACTCCTCGCGAATTTTTGCAAAAATTAGAGGACAAATAAGTGCCAAATCAGGATTTGAAGCGAAAAAAGGCCATAAATGGCTGAATTTCACCCAAAATTAATTCTGATACTTACAAACATGTCAAGACCGCTAAACATCTTTTTACTTATTTTCCTCCTGCCTTTCTTCCTCTCCGCACAGAGTGAGAAGCTGGATAAAATCGAAGAAGTATTTAAGAACAAGATCCAGGGAGAAGTTCCCGGAGCTGCTTTGGGAATCGTCAAAGATGGCAAGATCATCTATGAGAGATACCTGGGATATGCCAATTTGGAGCATCAAATTCCAGTAGACGCAAACACACGATTTAATATTGCTTCTACAGCAAAGCAATTCACAGCCCTTTGTATCCTCCAACTTAAATTGGATGGGAAACTGGACCTGGAAGATGATTTCCGCAAATATTTACCTGGATTTTATGAAGATATAGAGCATCCGATCACCATTGCCTCTATGCTTACCCATAGTAGTGGAATCAGAGATTATTCTGACCTGCTGAGTGTAGAAGGTGATCCCTGGTGGAAGCGAGTTGGATACGGGAATAAAGAAGTGCTTCAGCTCTTGAAGGCTCAAAAAGAGCTAAACTTTGAGCCGGGTAAGGATTACTCTTACAGCAATTCCAATTATACCCTACTGAGTGAAATAGTAGCAAAGTTAAGTGGCAAAAGTTTCCTTGAATACTCCAGTGAGCTTTTCGAGAAACTCGGCATGCCCCATAGCCAATATTGTGATAATTATATGGCAGTAATTCCACATAAGAGCCTCCCATACAATGATTGGGGAAATGGGAAATGGCAACAATATCCTATGGTGGTTGATCTAAATGGTGATGGTTTCCTTTTCACAACCTTAAAAGATCAATTAGCCTGGGAAACATTCCTGCAAACAGAGGCTGAAAATCCCCTGGCCAGCTTAAGCCAGGAAACCGTCCCTTCCAGTGAGATAAAGAGCTATGGATACGGATTGGAACTGGAAAGCTATAAAGGCTTAAAAATGCGCGCACACGAAGGAGCTACCGGCTCTTACAATTCTCAGGTCCTCCGCTTTCCTGAGCAGAAGATCAGTGTATTTATGATGAGCAATAATGGTAATTTCTGGAGCTATGGAGTGGCCAGAGAAGTAGCTGACATTATGTTGGATCTGGAAAGTGAAACCGCGGCTACACAGGATTTTTATCCCGATACAGAAAAGGAATCTGTACTTAAGGCACAAGAAATTCAAGGAAAATATACTTCTGAAAGTGGTTCCTATGTGGAAGTCCGCATGGAAGGAAATGATCTTATGTGGAAGCGTTATAATTCTAATCCTGTAAGGCTCCTTTCTGTAGGGGGAGATTTGTATGATTGGGAAAGAGATATTCGAAATAAAATTCATTTCAGAAAAGACCAGCAAAACAGCTATTTGGATATCTATTATCCCGGAAACGATGTAGTAACCTACAGCATGATAGAAGAGGAAAGTATTCCTGAGACTTATGTTGCAGCTCTTGAAGGAAGATATGTCAGTAAAGAGCTCAAAACTGATCTAACAATACAGCTAAGTGCGGAAGAAGGCTTTAGCCTGATCATTGATGGAGATACCATCTCCGCATCCATACTTTTCAAAGATCATTTGGCAGCAAACAGTTATCGTTTTAGTCCGGGATATGATAGATTTGGACGGGTAACAGAAATCCTGCTGGATTATGGCCGTAATAAAAACATCCGCTATACCAGAAAGCATAAAGCTAAATTTCCCCGAACACTAAAGACAGATGATGGCGGAGAAATTATCATAGCAACCACTTCCGAATCATATGGAAAAGGCAAAGGAGACATTTTACTCAGCAAAAGTGGAGCAGATGGAAATGAAGATTGGTTCAAAACTTTTGGAGGGACAAGTTATGAGCAAGCGAGTTCATTTATCAGAACGAAAGACAATGGGTATTTGATCGTAGGCTCTACCTCTTCCTATGGCAAGGGAAATTATGAAGTTTACCTTATCAAGACTGATTCAGAGGGTAAGAAGAAATGGGAAAGGTATTTCGGAGACGAATACAATGAATACGGCCTTACAGCCAAACAATTAGAAAATGGAGCCTATGAGGTCCTGGCAACTAAACAGATCTGCGATAACCATCAATTTGATAATTGCCACAAATACATCTGGCGGCTGGAGGTAGATGATCGAGGGAATTTGCTCCGAGATGATTTGCTGGAAGAAATATGGGAATAAAGAATAAAGGGGCAGCTTCAATATGGTCTGCCCCTACTTCTTTTACGAATTTTCAATTTATTGACACTCTTGCTAAGAAGTTTTGTAAAGAGATCTTTGGCTTTTGCATATTCGGGAAATACAAAAGCCTATAGCTTATGAAAAACACTACTATTCAAAAAGTTAGTCTCTTCTTATTTGTCATTTTTCTCTGCTCATGCGAAGCGCCAATCGTAAATATTGAATCCCTATTTACTGACTATGTGGATCGCTTTGAAGAAGAGGCAGCTGCGAGAGGAATCAATATCGATTTCTCTGAAGAAGGAATAGAAATACTCCTGGTGGATTCTACAACATATCTCTATGCAGGATACTGTGATAAAGATCAGACTACTCATCAAATTACCATTCAGCGAAACTTTTGGGATAATGTTACTGAAAGGGATAGAGAAAGACTTCTCTTCCACGAATTGGGGCACTGTATCCTGAATCGTAGTCACAAAAATGGCCTGACAGATGATAGAGAATTTCTCAGCATCATGCAGGGAAGTGGAAGTCAATCACAATTTTTTTCTGTCAGAAATCGCTTTATTAACTATTCTGGCTTCCGCAAGGATTATTATCTGGATGAGTTATTCGATGGAAATACATCCCGTCCGTTCTGGGCAGATACTCGCCTGGCATATGCTGACCTGGACAGCATGGACAAAGACAATCTCTTTTTTGAGGATTTCGACAATAACGACAATGAATGGTATGTAGATTCCACTGACCAACATCAGGGGAAAATCGAGAATGGGCTTTACACTTTCACCAGCAAATCCAATTCATTTTTCCCCTCTCGTCAGCTATCAATAGATCCAGCCAGAAATTTTCAAATTGAAATCCGCATCAAAGCTTCCCGGCTGGGAGCATTTCTGTTGTTTGGCTCAAATGAAAACAGCAGTTCCCAATTTTTCAGTTTTCAGGACAATTATGGCTTTGCCAATGGACAGTATTTAACAGATGGCAATAATTACGGCTATATTTTCCGAGCTGATCCTGAAATAAGTCCATATCTCCATCAATATGTACTCAAGCCTTTGCGGGCTTTTGATATAAAGGAATTTGTCCTAATGACTATTCGTAGAGAAGGAGACCGATTATACTATTTCCTAAATGAAGAATTCTTTTATGTAAATGATTACTATCCCTTTAGTGGGGATCGCATTGCTTTTCTTCCTTTTGATGGGGAGGGTAGCAGAGAAATCACAATAGATTATTTTTCGGTAGACTATATCCCCTAAAAACAACTTGAGTCATCCCATCAGACCAAAGATGAGAACCCCCTGGATCTGAATCATTTTTGAAACTATACAAAAGGCTGCCTCTGATATTGAGGCAGCCTATTTTTAGCATATTTCGCTTCTCTGGAAAGGAACAATCAAAAGAGCATTTCTACGGCACATAATTTAAATGCTTATGCTCTTTTCTTGCTTTTGCCATCCAGATACCACTACCCACTCATTATACTTCTGCACCAGGAGCCTGATTATTACCCTTACCATAGGTAACGATCTTCGAGTCGGTAATCGAAAGCATTTGTGAGTCCTTTTCCCCTTCTGTATAAATTACTCGGCTACTAACAGCAATTTGAGGGTAGCTAGAACTTACAACCACACGGCCCTCATGAAAGTGGAGCTCAGGGCTGGAAACACAATTCAAACTTGTGATTTCACCAGGAATTTGGCGAGAGCCGAAGTCAATTGTATAACCCGAAGGGATCAAGTAGTTACAAGAACCTGCCACCTGATTTCCAAGTCCCCAATAGAAAGCGACTCGAACAAAATTTCTAAAAGCAGATTGATTGGTTACAGAAACAACGGTAGATGAACGAATCCTTCCTCCGGTTTGAGAGTTCATGTAAGTCACCAAATACCTGGGGGATGCTATCGGGAACAATTCCGGAAGTTTAATTTCCCCCAATTCTCCTAATTGGATTTGACGTTCGATTCCATGAATAGCCAGAGCATTTGATGGCCAATTCGGAGAATTCGGTTTCTGATCTGATTTCTTTGACATGTGTTAAATGTTGATTGAAATAAAAAATGGAAAAAAGGAATCCCTCATTTCAATCATCAGGATTGAAATCATACTAAGGGACTAAGCAGGAAAGGCTAATTACCAGTAATAATTACAGTTGAAACTGTCTTATTGACAAACTTTCGCTTGAATCGCGAAATTAAGATATCGCTATAGGACGGGCATGCAGAACATTCTTTAGAATCAGAACCTCAATTTTAGGGATTACGTTTTTACCAATTCCAAAACAAGCATATAGGCCTAATAAAGAGGCACTTAGGACAGATATTTTAATTCCAATCTACAAACCAGAAAATATTTACACTAACACAAAAGTGTCATATGTAATATTTCAAATTCCATTAGATTGGGGAATATTTTGAGCATATGGAAAAATAGAGATACAAATGAAGGAGGCATATTTGTTCTCAGACACCTTAAGAAAACAAAAACGGGAAGGTTCAAAAGCACCTTCCCGTCTTTAGGTTATTTGGAGATAATCAGTGTTACTGAACTCCTAATTTTCAAACCTTTTATCATCCATTTCCACTTTTCTGCTGCTCGGCATATCCAAATACCTTTTTCAACAAATCAGAAGTTCTGGCAATGGGATTTTCTCTGATCTTTTTCTCCTCATCAGCCAATTTGAGGAAAAGTCCATCCAGGGCTTTACCTGTAGCATACTTTACAATATCGGTTTCAACTTTCTTACGCACCAAAGGAATCCGATTGTAGCGGGTCGTGAGATCCGTCCACAACTGGGTGGCATTTACCTCATCCAATGACTTTTTTACATGTGGAGAGAAAGCACTTGACAATTGCGTAAGCGTTTTATCCCGGAAATAATTAGTAGCTGCATTTTCTCCCCCTAGCAGAATGTTCTTCACATCAGCAAAGCTCATCTCCCGTATGGCATTTTTGAAAATGGGAAGAGCTAAAGCGGCTCCTTTTTCAGCTCCTTCATTGAGCTTCTTTTCGAAGTTGTCCACGACATTTCCCAGACCAATATCTCTCAGGGCATTGGCAGCAAATTGGGCTTCCTGAGGAAAAGGGATTTTTACCAGGGGATCATTGAAATATCCGCCATCTTTATTGAGGGTTTGAACGGCGAAACCAGCACCTTTGGTGAGGGCTTCTTTCAAACCGGAACTCATTTCTCCCAAACTTGGTTCAGTAGAGGCAGCCACTGTCTCAACCACTTGCAATAATTCTTTACAGGAAGTGAAGACGAAAAGGCTTAAACTTAGACTTAATATGATGATTCTTTTCATAAGGAATTTAGGATTAGCGACCATTGTTAATATTTCATAGACGAAAAATAAGGGCAGGATGTCACTTTTTCTGTACTTTTATATCTGATACATTTCTGTGCGCTTATTCATGTTTCATTTTTCAAGGAGAAATAATCAGCATTGGAATGCACGTTTGGGGGGAAAATCAAATCTGATCAATGCTTCCTTTCTTAAAAAGAAAGTTTCGTGGATCATATTAATTAGCCTCCTGTCCTGCACAGCCCAGCAACTTCGAAACAAGAATGTTGCGGAAGAGGATAATTTTAACTCCCTCATACAAGAAAATAGCCATTTTCTCCGGCAATATGCGCAAAATCCTGTAAACTGGAATCCCTGGTCAGATGAAATCCTTGAGGATGCACGCTCATCGAATAAATTGATCTTCCTGAGCATCGGATACTTTGGCAGCCAACTTTCTCATAATATGGAGAAAGAGACCTTCCGCGACTCTGTATTTGTGCAAACCCTCAATGACAATATGATCCCCATTCTAGTGGATCGCGATGAACGGCCTGACATTGCTGCATATTTCAGCAGATTTTGCGAATTTTTTAATGAAAAGAGCTGTTCTTTCCCCCTGAATATAATCCTCCTACCGGATAGAAAACCTTTATTTGCAGCCTCATCCCTGCGGCCGGAAATCTGGACGGACATAGCATCCCGATACAGTAGTTTGTATGACTTGGAAAGAGAAGAAGCCCTGGAACTGGGAAGAACCCTCGATGATAAGATGTTTGACTTCTATCATCCGGAAAATTATCGAGCAAATGCCCGTATGCCTCGCATCTCCCTCTATGAGACTTTCCAAAGTCTCCGGAATGAGATATATCAACAAAGATTCCTCAATGACGCCAAGGCCGTCAATGTAAACCCCGATTTATTAAACTTCCTGGCGACCTATACGACTTTGGATACACGTCTGGAACCTGCTCGTTTGTTGGAAGAACAATTGGATAAATGGGCCATGGGCGGAACCTATGATCATCTCGGCGGAGGATTTTTTCTCAGGAGCAAAGATCCCAATTCCTATTTTCCTGATTTTGAGAAACTCCTGATAGATAATGCCCGCAAACTTGAACTATATGCCAATGCTTTTCATCTGACCCGCAAGCGCCATTATGAGCAAATCATGTATGAAAGTATCGAAAGCATAGAGCGGGATTTTAAAATGGACAATGGTTCCTATCTCAGCAGTTGGGATTCATATAGTGAAGGGGAAGAGGGACGTTATTATTTGTGGTCTCATATCGAGATAGACGCCGAATTGGGAGTAGAAACTGAGCTTTTCAAAAGGACCTATAATGTGAGTCGGCAAGGCAATTGGAAGGAACGGGAAAATGTGCTCTTCCGCAAACTTAAGGATGCTCAACTGGCCTATGGGTATCGAATCAGGACCCTTGAATTTCAATCTGAACTTGAGACCCTGAGGGAGAAGATGCTGGATGCTCGTCAAAAGCGGGTAAAACCGGATCGGGACCCTAAACAAATTTGTAGTTGGAATGCCAGACTCATACAAGCCTATATAAAGGCCTACAAGAGCACTGGTGATGAAAAGATATTATCCTATGCCAAACGCATGATCGGGGCTTTGGAAGAGCAGAACTATGCTGAATTTCCTCGCTTGAATCACATCAATAAGCAAGAGCAGAACGAGGAATTTCTGGAGGATTATGCCCAAATGATTCTGGCTTATATCGACCTTCATCAAGTCAGCTTTGACGAACGCTATTTGAGGAAGGCAGTAGAATTGAGTACCCATTCCCTGAGTCGCTTTTATTCTTCCACCCGCCAATTGTTCTATTATTCCTATGGCGGAGAAGATCTAAGTCGGGTTCCTTTTGTGGAAATGGAAGATGGAATCATGCGCAATGGTAATGCCCTCATGTGCGAAGCCCTTTACAAATTGGGACTGATCATGGATAAAGCGGTTTACTTGCGTACGGCTGAAGATATGTTGATGCATGCCGCCCCTCTCTTACTCGAAAACCCACTTCAGTATCAAAGCTGGTTGAAGCCTTATATCCTCATGGAAGAATCGAACCATCTCATCGTATTGCGTTCGGAAGATAAGCAGCAATTGCGGAAAGAGCTGGAACACTATTATGTGCCCAACCTTCTATTCAGGGAGGACTTTCCTGATGGCTATCGTTATGAGAGAGACGGAGGCAGAGAGGGCTATTATATATGCAAAGGGAGAAATTGTAAGGGGCCTTTTGAAGATCCGGCCGAATTACTAGATAACCTATAAAAAAAGCCAGCAGAAGCATAGGCTTCTACTGGCGGTTCATTACCTCAAGCTCTGAAGGTTTAGAGCTCTGATTTTCCCTGATTAATTTATTTCTACCTTGGCACCAGCCTCTTCCAAAATTTCTTTCAGAACTTCGGCCTCATCAGCGCTAATACCTTTCTTTATCGTTACAGGTCCATCTTCCAATCCATCTACCATTTTCTTGGCTTCTCCCATACTCATGCCCGTAATCGATTTTATTTCTTTTATCACATTAAATTTAGAATCTCCAGCGTCCAACAACATGACTTCGAAACTCTCCTGGCTTCTGTAAAGCTCTCTGGAATTATCTTCTTTATTCTTCTCTTTATTGGATTCAACTTTCTTTGTTTTCTCCTCTTTCATCTCTTCTACCTCATCTGTGGTACGCTCCATCTCATCCTTTCTCGCTACTTCATCAATATTGATCGACTCTTCAGGTCTGATACCCGTTCTCAATTCTTCAAAATCTACCCTGAAATCAGCCAGCTTCTGCTCTTCCTGAGAAATGGCAATCAGCTGTGCAGCGCGGTCTGCTTTATTTTGTTCAATCTGATCCAACAGCTTTGCCAGCTGATCTTCCAGTTTGATAGAATCTTTTACCAGTCTATCATGAGTCTTAACTGCATTACTCGCTACTTTTTCCTGCTCCTCAATCATCAATTCGAATTCATAAACCGATACTTCATGCTGTAGACCTTCCATCATGTCCATTGCATAATCAATTTCATCAGGATAAGATCCGGAATCAATGAAGTTATTATTACCAGTAGACATCCAAATATGGACAACAGAATGATCTTTGGTTCCTTTGGCTTTCTCTACTCTATATGTATAATCCATGGTGGAGCCTGAAATCGCACTATAGCGCACTCCCGTAAAGGTTTTCATCCCACCACTCAGGCTTTTAATGCCTCGCATAGCCTTACCTTTGCTATTCGTTTCTGCTTTAAATTTTCTATTGAGTACTTCTGCTACATTTTTTGGCTGGCCTTCCAGGGTGATGGTAAGGGCATTACCAGATTCTTTTTTGGCATAAGCCTGTACGCCTTCTGATACCTGAGCCATCAAGGCAGTAGTAAGAATCAGCAGGGCACTGATAAGTGTAAGGGATTTAAGCATTTTCATAATCAATCAAATTAGTATGATACCTTTTAGACCCTTTGCGAATATAGGGGTCACATCTTTTCATTACAGAAAGATGGATTTTGTACAGGTACAGCAGTTTACAACGATGGTGGATCCGGGATGGGTTTACAGAAGGAAAGATAAAAAATTATTCCCCAATTCCGTAATATAAAATTACATAGATGCAATGAGCAAATCTATGTCTCGATAATTCATATTCATCCCGAAAATACTGGCCATGCTCTTTTTGGTGAGATGTCTACGATAGATGTAGATTCCTCGCTTGAGGCCTTCATTGTATTTAACGAGGTTATCTATTCCTCCGCTTTCGCCGATGTTGACGATGAGAGGTCCAATTATATTGCTAATCGCTATGGAAGCTGTTCTGGCTACCCGGGAAGCAATATTAGGCACACAATAATGTATTACTCCATGTTTGATGAAGGTGGGTTGATCATGGGTAGTAGGCCGACTGGTTTCGACACAGCCGCCCTGGTCGATGGAAACATCAATGATCACAGAGCCTTCTTTCATTTCCTGCACCATATCCTCGGTCACCACCAGAGGGGCACGTCCTCCTTCTTTGAATGCGGCACCAATTACCACATCTGAAGAAACCACAGCTTCTCGAATATAATTACCCTGGGCTACAGAGGTGTAGATATTGATTCCTAGTTCTTTTTCAATCCGTCGGAGTTTGTAGATCTCTTCATCGATAATCCGCACCCTTGCTCCCATGCCCATAGCCGTTTGGGCAGCATTGAATCCCACGGTACCTGCGCCAATAATAGAGACCTCTGCGGGAGGGATGCCTGTAATACCTCCTAACAACATCCCCTGCCCATCATTATTGCCTGTCAATAGTTCAGATGCAATATGTATAGAGGAAACACCGGCAATTTCGGACATCATCTGTACCAAAGGCAAAGAGCCATCGCCACTCCTGTAGAATTCAAAGCCCAGGGCTGTGATATTCTTTTTTATAAGTTCATTTAAGATTTCCGGAGAAAAACTGCCCAGATTGACAGCAGATATGAGGGTTTGATTATCGCGCAGCAGTAATGCCTCATCAGAGGACAAAGGAGAAACCTTCAGGATAAAATCGGCCTGCTTAAAAACATCCTCCACTTTATAACAAACAACTGCTCCAGCTTCCGAATAGTCTTTATCAGTATATCTGGCACCTTCGCCTGCACCTTGCTCAATATAGACTTGATGTCCATTGGCAACCAGAACTCCCACTGTCATGGGGGTAATTGCTACACGATTTTCCTGAAATAGAAGCTCTTTAGGGACCCCTATACGCAAACTCTTTTTGCTTTGGTGCTTCCTTACTGCCAGTTCTTCAGGAACTGCCCTGTATCCGGAATACACACCCGAAAAAAAGCCGCGATCTATGGACATATCAATCTTCCCCATTTGCCTGATAACTTAAATCAATCTTTCTCTTGTTTTCTGAAATAATGCTAATCTCCAGTAGAGCAGCTTCTGAAGGGAGTAAATTTGGTATTCTTTGGGGCCATTCGATAAAGACGTAAGAACCTGAATAAAAGTATTCCTCACAACCTATATCAAATGCTTCTTGCTCAGATTTAATCCGATAAAGATCCAAATGATAAACGGCTGAATCTTCGGTCCAATACTCATGGATCAGACTAAAGGTAGGACTGCTTACCGCTTCTTTAACGCCCAGGAACCTACAAAAAGCCTTGATAATGGTGGTTTTCCCGGCTCCCAGCTCTCCGTAAAATGCAAAAACTCTCACATTTTTACAAGCATGCAGAATCTTTTCAGCGATCGCCGGGTTGTCTGATTCTGATTGACTTAGAAAGCTTTTTTGCAGCACGGTGTAAAGTTTGCATCGCAAATAAGCCACTTGCAAAAGGATTTTCCAAATACTGGCATAAAGAGATGCGGGCCTGGAAATCCAGACCCGCACTTTGTATTTTTTATCGCTCCTAAAAGCTTATCTATTCTTGGGAGAAAGTTCTATCAATGGAATGATCATTTCTTCCAGGCTTATTCCTCCATGCTGAAAGGTATCCCGATAATAATTCACATAGTAATTATAATTGTTGGGATAAGCGAAGAAATAGTCCTCCATGGCAAAGACATAGGTCGAACTTACATTGGATTGAGGGAGAAAGGCATCTGAAGGTTTACGAACGGTAAACAGATAACGCGATTTCTCATCATAATTGAGGTTTCTTCCCTGCTTATATCTGAGATTGGTGGTCGTCTTTTTATCCCCGATGATCCGGCTAGGCCTCTTAACCCTGACGGTTCCGTGATCCGTAGTAAGGATCACTTTGACATTGCGCTGGCTGAGGGTTTTCAACACGCTCAAAAGAGGAGAGAATTCCAGCCAGGAACGAGAGATGGAGCGGTAAGCAGCTTCATTCGGGGCCAATTCGCGTATGATATTCATTTCGGTACGCGAATGTGACAGCAGATCAATAAAGTTGTAGACAATGACATTGAGGTCATTGTTCATCAGATTGAGAATATTGTCTGCCAGATTTTTCCCATCTTCATTTCTAATGACTTTGGTATAGCTGTGTTTGATATTCAGCTTATGACGGGAAATTAATTCTTGCAAAAATTCTCCTTCGAATTTATTCTTCCCCCCTTCCTGATCATCATTCAACCAGTATTTGGGATATCTTTTGGAAATCTCCAGGGGCATAAGACCGGAGAAAATCGAATTTCTTGAATATTGAGTCGCGGTAGGCAAAATCCCGTAATAGGATTGCTCATTTTCTACATAGAACAATTCCGAAACGAGGCTTTCAAAAGCTTTCCACTGGTCAAAACGCAAACAATCTACCAGAAGGAAGAATACGCTTTCATAATTCCCATCTAAATGTGGAAATACTGATTGAGGGATTACATCCGGAGAAAGCAGGGGCTTTTGATTGGGATCAGAAGTATGCAACCAATCCAGGTAATTGCGAGCAACAAAACGCCCAAAGTTGGCATTTGCTTCATTTAACTGGGTTGAGAGGACCTCTTCCATACTTTTGTCCTCATTTTCTTCCATCTTCCCTTCCCAGTACATCAATTTCTTATAGATATCTTTCCAGTCTTCAAAGTCATTATCTTCGAAAAACTGCATGGCGATATTTCTAAAATCCTGCTGATAGCCAGAATTTACCTTGGCAGTGATCAGTTTTTTATTTTCCAGTACTTTCTTGCAGGCCAACCAAATCTGGGTAGGCTTGACCGGCTTGATCAGATAATCTGTAATCTGAGCGCCGAGAGCATCTTCCATGATATGTTCCTCTTCCGACTTGGTCACCATAATCACCGGCAGATTGGGTTTGATCTGCTGGATCTCGGCTAAAACCGCGAGGCCATCCATTCCGGGCATTTGTTCGTCCAAAAATACTATATCATAGGTAGCTTCCTGTATCATCTCTAAGGCATCGATCCCATTACTGGCAGAATCTACATCAAAGTTTTTCTGCCGCAAGAACATCATATGTCCTTTCAGGTGGTCGATTTCATCATCTACCCAGAGTATTTTTGCATTGGTCATATTATATAAATTTAAAGCCCGATAGGTATGTATTTATAAAACTCAAGATTCAAATCCAAACTACACTCAGTAGCGGCAAAAAGCTTGCCGTTCGAATTCGAGTGATTTAGGATGGATCGGGTAGAGTTGCTTCGCTATAAATTGATTGATGATCTTGAAAAGGCGTGAACTCATACCTACGTATTCAGTATGCATTGGTTCAGAAAAGGAGAGCAAAAAGCCATGCTTTGCTGAGCATCAATGTAAGCTTCCGGACTTTCCTTCAGAATTTCCTCTTTAGGTCCCTTTTATTTCAAATTCTACTTTCTCCGAATTAAGGCCTGCATTGGATAACATACAGGTATAAAAGCCCTCCGAGAGTTCGCCTACCTGTATCCTGGCCCGCCTACGAGTACCGCTAAATTGAAAATCCTTTACAGGTTTCCCTCCAGCTGTAGCAATCGTTATTCGAGAGCCCATTTCTTTATTGGGTGAGTTAAAGCGCACTTTCAGTTTGCCTTTTTTCGGTTGTGGGGCAACATAGGTAATAGCCGGATAAATATGATTGGCATCAGCCCGCCTGCTTCTCCAGACAAAAAAGAGTACAACTGCCCCTATGCTCAACAAAACTGCCAATACCATGGTCGGCCAATTGTCCCAATCAATCCCGCCTTTGAGGTCGCTTTTTTGCTCGTAAGATTCTACCAGAATTTGTCCTAATTCCGGTTTGTCCTTCAAGCTCATGCTTACTGTCCTCAAATCCGTCTTACTCTTCTGTGGAGAATTGTATCTAATTTCAGTTCCCCACCGCCACAAACGATTCAGTTCTTTAAGCTTATCCAACATTTCTTCAGAGCCGTCAAACAAGAATAACCCCCCTCCACTTTTTTCTGCCAATTGGCTTAGTTCCTTGTCAGCTTCTTTCCCCTGAAATAGAATGTAAATGGGAGAATGCATAAAATCTATGGTTCCCATAATGGTTTCGAAAGGAGTACTGGAACCTGTATCGCCTTCATCCAGTACCAAAAGCGTAAACCACCTTTTGCGATATTTTCTCCGCCCAAAACGTTCTAGATTTACCTGCAGAGCATCATAGAGGCCATGCTGAGGAATGTCTTTTCGAAAGAAATAATCTATATCCGCGAAATTGGAGTTGAGATAATTGATCAGAAGATCTTCTACGGTCGAGTCGCCCAGGGTATTTCCAATAAATTTAGGGCTGGAGAAAATCCGTAAACCGAAAGCCAGGGGATGGCCGTGACGGATGTAGTGAGCCTGTGCTTCAACCTTATTTTCCAGGATAATCAGGCTTTGTTCTTCCATCATCATCCTAAGATCTGAAGGGCCTGAAATTATGAGCTTTACCTCCGGATAATTATCGGCATCCAGCTCCCGTATCTCCAGCTCCTGAGCGGAAACAGAGATCGTAAAAAGAAGCAAGAAAGAGAGAATCAATGGGTTGTCCAGCCGACGGAGGTAAGCTTTCAATAATCTAAAACTTAAGGTTGAGCTTATTTTCTTAACTTGATCCCCCAAAATACATTATCCTTGGAAAATAGCCTAAAACTTTCCAAAATCATCAATGATCCAGTACATGGATTTATTGAAATCCCAAGAGGGACGATTCTGAGTCTGATCGATACCGCAGCCTTTCAGAGACTCCGCCGCATAAAACAGTTGGGAATGAGTGCCCTTGTTTACCCCGGAGCCCAGCATACTCGCTTCAATCATGCCCTGGGAGCCATGCATCTGATGCGCATGGCGCTGGATGTATTAAAGCGAAAAAAAGTAAAAATAGATAAGCAGGAATATCGGGCGGCCCTCATAGCCATCCTTATGCACGATATCGGTCATGGTCCCTTTTCTCATGCCCTGGAGCATGTGATTATCCCCGGTATGCATCATGAGGAAATGAGTCTGGCCCTCATGCACTACCTCAACAAAAAAATGAAAGGAAAGCTCAGCCTGGCTATCGAGATTTTTGAGGGAAAATATGAGCGCCATTTCCTGCATCAGTTGGTATCCAGTCAGCTGGATATGGATCGCCTGGATTACCTGACTCGGGATAGTTTTTTTACCGGAGTCGTTGAGGGGGTTATCGGAACGGATCGGATCATCAAAGTGCTCAATGTACTGGACAATCAATTGGTAGTTGAGGATAAAGGGATTTACTCTATCGAGAAATTTATTGTGGCCCGTCGTCTGATGTATTGGCAGGTGTACTTACATAAAGCAGCTCTTTCCGCAGAAGTCACCATGGTCAATATTCTGAAACGGGCAAGGGACCTTTATCAGGAGGGGAGTGATTTAGGACTGGGCGAGAATCTGAATTTCTTTTTCAAACATCAGATCACAAGTTCCGATCTGAATGAGGAAGTACTGGAGCGTTTTATTCAATTGGATGATTCAGATATAGAATACGCCATCAAGCAATGGCAACATCATTCCGATCCGATATTGTCTGATCTTTGCACCCGAATTTTAACCCGAAGACTCCTCAAGATCCACATACAGGATGAGGAAGTAAGTAAAGCAGACCTCGAAGCAAAGCAGCAAGCCTTTCTGGAACAAAACAAACTTCCTGAAGAAGCCCTCAAATATTATGTATTCACAGGCACAGTAGCCAATCAAGCCTATCTGGAAAACAATCGCGAGCCCATTCTGATTTGGTTTAAAAAGAGTGGATTGAAAGATTTGGCCAGCGCTTCAGATATACAGAATATCCATACCCTTTCGACTCCGGTTGTGAAATATTACCTCTGCTATCCCGAGATGAAGGCCTAGTTTTTCCTTTGTTGAATATAAGCCCGTATGCGAGCCTGCTCCTCCGGGGTATTCGCATTCTGTAATTTTTCGGGCGAAGGGGCCTCTACGAGTCTTGCATCCTCTACCATCAACAATCTCCTGGGACTGATATTATCATGGGCTATATGCTCCCGGATAAGGGCATGACTTTCGGCTTCCCAAATGGCAAGTAAAGGTTCCGGTTTCCCATCGAATGGAGACAGAAAAGCCGTTGCAATTTTTGAAGAATCCCTTTGCTCCAGGAGGTACTCAAAACTTGCTATATCCATCAAAGGAACATCACAGGGAAACACTAAAAATCCCTTTGCGGGATACAATTCCATAACATGATCCAATATAAACATAGGTCCTGCCCTACCCTCTTTATCTGCTATGGGGAAATAATCCTTCAACTCTTCCATCTGATCCTTTCTACAAGAGGTCAGCACCTTTTCCAGCCCAAGTTTCATCAACAATTCAAAGCAATGCTCTCGCTGCGCTTTGCCATGATATTTGATCAATCCTTTATCTTCCTGCATACGTTTACTCTTTCCCCCCGCCAATACAAGGCCGATCAATCCGGGATATTTACACTCAGTCTGCATGAAAAATTGAACCAGAGAGAATAAAAAAAGTTGATTTGTTGTCTAATAGAATCGAAAGTCCATAAAATTAGGCTTTTCGCAGATTTAAATATACTCGGGATGTTTCTATTTGCGAATTTGCCGCCTTAATGATCAGGCTCTACAATCTATCCTATATGCACACGAAATCTATTCTATCGCTCCTAACTGTTATTTCCTTCTTTTGCTTTGATCTAACAGGACAAAATCTAGGCTCTCCGCTGCAAGAGGAGTATCAGGTACGGATTAAGAAGACAAAGGAAAAAATCACCATAGATGGGGATCTAACTGAAGCTGTCTGGGAAGACGCAGATGTAGCGACAGATTTTTGGTGGAGTTTCCCTACAGATGACAGACGTGCCTCGGAAGACACCCGAACCGAAGTAAGACTCACCTATAATGATCAATACATTTACATTGCAGCTACTTGCTATGATACGGATGATTATGTGATCCAAACCCTAAAAAGAGACAGCCGAACCTTTTGGCGGGGAGATGGATTTGCAGTTATCATCGATCCACTTAATCAAAAGGCTACGGGCTTTACCTTTGGGGTGAATCCGGCAGGTGTGCAAACAGAATCCTTATTGAGTGGCGATACCGGCCGTAGAGGTTCGCAGGGAAGAAGTGGAATAAATGCCGCCTGGGACAATAAATGGTTTTCCAACGTAAAGACCTATCCTGATAGATATACCATAGAAATTGCCATTCCTTTTAAAACCCTGAGATTTAAAGATAAGAACAGAGTCTGGGGTATCAATTTCGTTCGATCTGAACGAAGGAATAATAGTTACCATACCTGGTCCCCGGTACCGGTGCAATTCAGGAGTGTTGATTTGGGATATACAGGTGCACTGATTTGGGATAAAGCCCCCAAAAAGACGAACAATAATATCTCTTTGATTCCCTATATGCTGGGTTCTTATAACCAAAACCTGGAAGAAAATGAGGATGCAGTTTATAAAAGAAAAATTGGGATGGATGCAAAAATTGCCGTTACCTCTTCCCTGAATCTTGATCTAACGGTAAATCCGGATTTCTCACAAGTAGAAGTAGACCAACAGGTAACCAACCTTACCCGTTTCAACATTCGCTTTCCAGAGAGAAGGTTATTTTTCCTGGAAAATAGCGACATCTTCAGTGATTTCGGCATTCCTCCCATGCGGCCTTTCTTTTCACGTCGAATAGGATTGGACGAAGATGCCCAACCTATTCCGATAAATTATGGAGCCAGATTGAGTGGAAATATCAATAAGGATTTCCGGATAGGTATCATGAATCTGCAAACAGGCGCTACAGAAGAATTTGCCGCACAGAATTATACAGCTGCTGCCTTTAATCAGCGGGTCCTGAAACGATCCACCATAAAAGGCTATTTCCTCAATCGTCAGGCTACCTATGAAGGAGAGACCTTAAAAGGGGATTTTAACAGAAATGTAGGACTTGAGTTCAACTATTCCTCCCAGGATGGTAAGTTCAGAGCTTTTGGAGGTGGGGGAGTAGGACTTAGTGAAGGTCATTCCGATGAAAATTTGTTTTATAACATCGGTTCAGGCTATGATGGACGAAACTTTAGTTATTACATCAATTTCGCGGGAGCGGGTACCAATTACTTTGTGGATATGGGATTTATTCCCCTTCTCACTCATTATGATGCTGAGAGAGATACTACCTTACGGGTAGGTTTTCACCATAACTATACCCGAGCATCATATACCCATTATTTTGAAGAGAACCCCAATATCATCTCCCAAACTTTTGCGACCGATTTTGTAGGAGATATCGCTACAGATGGACGCTTTATTCAAGCCAATCCCTCTCTAAGTTATAATTTACGCTGGACCAATAGTAGCAGCTTTCAAGTCGAATACAGCAATGAAAACATTGCCCTGCTTTATCCTTTCTCATTTACCGGAAGTGAAAACACTCCCCTTCCAGTAGGTACTTACAGCGCCAATAGTTTTGAGGCGAGTTATTCCTCTGACAACCGCAAGGTCCTCTCCTATGAAGCGGCTGTTAACTACGGTGGCTTTTACAATGGAACAAGAACGGGATTTGCACTTACCGCCCGATACAGAGTTCAACCCTGGGGCAACTTTGACCTTACCCTTGCAAGAAATGATCTCGTTTTTCCAGACCCGTATGGAAATACCCAATTATGGCTGATCAGTCCGCGAATCGAGATCAATTTCTCTCGCAATGTATTCTGGACAACCTTTTTCCAGTTCAACACCCAAAATGACAACTTCAACATCAACAGCCGTCTCCAATGGAGATTCCAGCCGATGTCCGATCTGTTCATCGTCTATACTGACAATTATGCGGTGGAGTTCTGGGGGCCTAAAAACCGGGCACTGGTGCTGAAGTTGAATTATTGGTTGAATTTGTAGGAAGACGAAAACGTGTTCTGGTGCTCTTGTGCTCTTGTGTTCTTGTGCTCATGTAAAAAATGATGTATGGAAAAGTGTTGTAGTGTTTTGGTGTTATAGTTTTCGAGAAGACCTGAACACTCTTTAATTCCTTTGGAAATCCCTCTTCCCCCCACTCTTAGCAATCAGCTGAGTTTCGAGGATACGGATATCATGCGAAAAGGCTTTGCACATATCATAGATAGTCAGTGCTGCGACAGAGGCTCCGGTCAGGGCTTCCATTTCTACTCCTGTCTTTCCACTTAAACCGACCTTGCAATCGATTTGCAGAGACTCTCCATCCAGCACTTCGATGAGAACTTTGATCTTTTCCAGTTGGAGGGGATGGCATAAAGGAATGAGATCATGCGTCTTCTTGGCGGCCATGGTCCCTGCAATAATTGCAGTTTGAAAAACAGGCCCTTTTTTTGTCTGAATTTCGCCTCCAGAAAAATGGGACATGATTTCCTCACCCAGCCATACAGTAGTACGTGCATGGGCTTCCCGAAAACTAATTTGCTTGGGACTTACGTCAACCATTGAGGGATTTCCAGATGCATCCAGGTGTGAAAAGTCTTCTGCCATGGCAATTTTTCTTCAAATCTAAGGCATTTTCAGCTCTCCACAAGGGCTGATTTTTATTTCCTGCCTTACATGTGTAACCAAAGAAGTCTGATTGGGTTCATCTCTGCTTCCAATCTGTTTAGAATAGCCTTATTGATCTTTACTATGAGGAAATTTTCTATTCTATCACTCTTTTTCATTCCCTGTTTACTTTTCTCTCAACAATATCGGGTCAAAGTTTTTGGGCAGGAATCGGAAATACAGCAAAAAGAGCTGCAAAATCTCGCAATTGATGCTGAAGGAAGACTTTGGATGCAGCTCGAGGGAATTTTGTACCAATACGACGGTCATAGTTTTACCTCCTTCCCTGAACTGGGATTAATCAGTGGAATAAGTGCCGGGAATAATGGGATATATCTTAGGCAGGCTGATACAATTCTTCACTCTTCAGGAAAAAACAGGCCCATAAGTTTTCAAAAAAATCAAATACTTCCCACTTCTCAACAAGCAGAAAAGGGAAGAATAATAGGTATCAAAGACAAAATATGGGTAAATAATCAGTCAGAACTTATCCGGATAGAATCTCAGCAAGCAGAGGCATTTTCATTCAAAGGAGAAAAACTTAAAGATCTCCATGAAGACATAGAAGGAAACAGTTGGGCACTAAGTGAGGAAAAGGGCTTGTATCTCTTAGACTCCGAAGGCAAAGAGTTTAGGAAACTGGCTTTACGCTTTGCCAAGCAATCACGTATGATTGCAAACCCATCCGGAGGTGTTCTTGTGGGAAAAAGAAGCCTTTTTGAAATAAAACTGGATAGTACCGAATCTGATGGAATCAAGGTCAATAAACTTCCGTGGAAAGGTCCGGCAATTCAAGCCATGTATTATACAGAGGATGCCAAGCTATTGCTAGCTACAGAAGGCGGGAGAATATTTAGTGCAAGCCAGGATTCACTTTGGAGCATCCGTGAGATATTCAACTTCCTTGATCCCCATAAAGTAGAAGGCTTTCCCTTTACAAATATCAAAAATTTATATCCCGGCCCTCATCAATCTATCTGGGTATTGGATGAGTCAGGTTTAGGCTTAATGGAAAAGGCCTTTTTCTCTTCTATTTCAAATTTGCCGAGGTTCAATATCAATGGGCTGGATAGTGATTCTATGGGAAATATCTATTGCAGTGCTGGATCTATTTATAAGATTCAGCCCTCCTCCAAAGAATTTTTGGCAACAGAGTTGGACCTGGGGATCAAAGGGCAGGTAAGCACAGTAGGAGTCGGAACGAAAGGAATCTGGGCAGGCAATCACAATGGAAATCTATTCTATAAACCTTATAAAGATTCATTAAAGGTGCTTGATTTAGGGAATAAAGGCGGAACCATTTACTACCTTTTCTCAGATAAGAAAGATCGGCTTTGGGTCAGTCAGGCCCCAAATGTGAAACCCTTGATAGGGATTACCCGGGTTGACACCAATATGCGGGTTACAGAATATGGACCAAAACATGGATTTACGAATCGGATTCTTGTTACCCGGGAAGGCAATGATGGAAATATTTATTTGGCGGGAATTGGTCGAGAATCCTATCTCTATAAATATATAGAGGCGGAAGATCGTTTTGAGAATTTAAGTTTGCCACTAAACTTTCGCGCTGACTACGATTTCGAAATCCATGATCTCGCTATCACTAAGTCGGGCACCATTTGGATGGCGAGTACCTATGGTTTGCTAAAACAGGAGAAAGGAAAAATTGAAAAGCTTCCTATGAAGGATCTCCCGGAGAAGTATGAAATTCGGGCTATTGCGCTGGGACCTAATGAAGATCTATGGCTGTCAAGCGAAAAATATGGAGTAATCCATTATGATCAGGATAGATTGAGCTTTTTTGATGAAAGTAGTGGATTACCCGATGAGATCATGCAATACCGAGGGTTGATATTCGGACCGAATGGCTACCTATGGGCCGCAAATAATGAAGGTCTGAATCCCTCCCAGTCTCCACATCCTCATCCACAAAAAAGCCCCATCCCTTATATTACCATAGAAAATTCCGGACAGCAGTCTTTTGCAGAGCTTCTGAAAGAAGCTTTTGAAATCAATTTGAAGGATTCTCTAACGCTGACTTTTCACTCTACAAGCTATCCTGCATATGAAGTAGAATATCAACACCGTATCATTGGCCACCATGAAGAATGGTCTATCCCCAGTATGAAAGCCGGCCTTAATATCAGGAAACTTCATACCGGGAATTATACCCTGCAGCTTAGGGCAAGAAAACCAGGGGGCTATGAATGGAGCGATATAAGGAATATGGAATTCAGCGTAATTCCGATGTGGTATGCAAGGCCTTCAGCAGGGATTTTGTATGCCTTCCTTTTAGGTTTACTCGTATTTGTTGCAATTAGAATAAGTTCACAAAGGAGCAGGAAAAATCAGTTGTACCTGGAATCTCTGGTGAAAGAAAGGACCGATAAACTCAAACATGAAAGCCTGCGTGCAGAAGCAGCGAATAAAGCTAAATCCAGATTTCTGGCAAATATGAGCCATGAAATCAGAACACCTATGAATGGAGTTATGGGGATGGCAGATTTGCTATCAGACACACGCCTAACAGATGAGCAGAACGATTATGTAGATACCATCAGGTCGAGCAGCGATAGTCTATTATCCATAATCAACGACATCCTGGATTTCTCCAAAATAGAATCTGGTAAATTGGATATAGAGATGCATCCCTTTAATCTGAGGCTTTGTGTAGAAGAAGTTTTGGAAATGTTGGGGACAAAAGCTAATCAGAAAGAACTGGAACTCGTTTACCTGATAGCAGATGGAGTTCCCAGATATATAGAAGGTGATAAAATTCGTGTGCGGCAAATCCTGGTCAATCTTGTGAGCAATGCGATCAAGTTTACCCAAAAAGGAGAAATTTTGATACAAATAAACAAGCAGGAGGATGCCGCGGAGGATCAAACATTTTTTGATCTGGCCTTTTCTGTAAAAGATACAGGTATTGGTATTCCGCCTGAAAAGCAGGAGAAATTATTTGAAGCATTCACTCAGGCTGATGCATCTACCACACGCAAATTTGGCGGAACAGGATTGGGATTAGCCATCTCCCAAAAGTTAAGCCAACTCATGGGAGGAGATATTTCTGTCCATAGCATTCCCGGAGAAGGAGCAACTTTTACCTTTAGCATAAAAGTTCAGGAAGCCTTAAACTATAAAGAAGAAGAAGGCGTCCTTTTTGATCTGGAGAGCCTGAAAGGGAAAAAAGTCCTGATCGTGGATGACAATTTCACCAATAGAGAAATTTTAAGTCTCCAACTTACAAAGAAAGGCATGGTGTGCACCTCAGAAGATTCTGCCAAAGACGCCATCGCTCGTCTGGCTTCTGATGGATGGCCGGATTTAATCCTCACCGATTATATGATGCCGGAAATAGACGGTTTAATGTTTGCGCTGGAAATCAAACAGCAAGCAAAGGCTAAAGGAATCCCTATTATTCTCTTGAGTTCTCAAGCATTCATCGAAAAAGAAATAGAGGATAAAGACTTGTTTGCAGCTATTTTAAATAAGCCGGTGAGACAACAGGTTTTGTTGCGAGAAATTTGCAAACAATTGGCTACTGAAAAGCAAAATAAGGCAGTAGTTCTGAGCAAAGAGGAAAAATCTTTATTAGCTAGCCAATATCCATTCAAGATCATGGTGGCAGAGGATAATTTGGTCAATCAAAAACTCATTCGTAAAGTTTTAAAGAAAATGGGCTATGAGATTGAGATTGTAGAAAATGGGGAACTCGCTCTCCAAAGAAGCCAGGAAAGTTCTTTCGACCTGATCTTTATGGATGTCCAAATGCCTGTTATGAATGGTCTGGATGCAAGTAGAAATATCCGAAACGAATTAGCACCCAAAGATCAACCTATCATCATTGCAATGACAGCCAATGCCATGAAAGGAGACCGGGAAATGTGCCTGGAAGCGGGAATGGATGATTATGTGAGAAAGCCATTTAAACAAACGGAAGTTGCTGAAATGATTCAAAAATATGGAGAAAAGCTAAGAGAATTTCAGCATTTTAGTAAATAATGAAGATATTTCTCCCTAATTATCAGGGAGTTAAAAAAATCAATAGATAGGTGAGAGACAGATAATTATCTGTCTCTTTTTTTATGCCAACCCATAAAAATGTTCTGCATATACAGAAATTGTCATTTGTTGAATTCTTCACGATTTTCTATGTTCGCACATCATTTAACAGTGATTACCAAAAAAACAATGAAACTAATGAAATCTCTATCCCTCTCAATCCTGATGGTTTTGGCTTTTGGCCTCACTAGCCTTCAGGCTCAGATCAATACCCCCGCTCCCAGTCCTTATTCAAAAATCGAACAGGCTGTAGGTTTGGGAACTGTAACTGTAGAATACTTCCGTCCCAGCATGAAAGGACGTGATATCTACGGCGGACTTGTACCTTTTGACAAAATCTGGCGTACTGGTGCTAACTCTGGAACTCAGGTAAGCTTTTCTGAAAATGTAACTGTTGGTGGTAAAGAAGTACCTGCGGGAACTTATACCCTTTACACAAAGCCTGGCAAGTCAAGCTGGACAGTTATGATCTACAAGGATACTAAATTGGGCGGTGCTGTAGGACGCTACAATGAAGCTGACGAATTGACTCGCTTCATGGTTGAACCTGTAACTATGCCTTTCAAAGTTGAAACTTTGACCATTATGTTTGGCGATCTAACTGACGACCAAGCAAATATGAGCTTGATTTGGGAAGATCAAATGATCAGCATGCCTATCAAAGCAGAAGTTGAGTCGAAAGTATTGGCTAGTATCGATCGTGTGATGGCCGGACCTTCTGGAAATGATTATTATGCAGCAGCTGTATATTATTACAATGCTGACAAAGACATGGACAAAGCCCTTACCTGGATCAACAAAGCTCTCGAAGGGGGTGACAGATTCTGGATTGTTACCTGGAAAGCTCGTATCCTCGGAAAAATGGGTAAAAAAGAAGATGCAATCGCTACTTCTAAAAAAGCTATGAAACTAGCTGAAGAAGCAAACAATGGCGATTACGTAAAAATCAACAAAGACCTTATTGCTGGTTGGCAGTAAGCGATTTTGATAAAATTAAAAGCTGTCAGGTTTTTGACACCTGGCAGCTTTTCTTTTTTTGTATATTTAGGGTATGAAACTGAAAGGATTCATATGTATGCTTTTTCTGGGAGCTTTTGCTTCCCTCTCTGCGCAGGATCTTCGCCTGGAAAGCTATCTGGAAGAAGACTTTTCCAAATTGACAGAAGCCCTGGATATCCAGAAAGACAAGTATCAAGATATCCTTTATGAGAAAAGGCCTAAGAAAAACGTCATTGGGGTTAGTTCTGCCTTCATTCCTGAGTTTGCCCGAAAGAACCCTACCGGATATACCTACCTCTGCCGTCTTGAACTCCAAATAGAAAAAGACCTGCCTCTGGGCCTCTGGTTAGACATTGGAGATAACAGCACCTATGGCAATCCCTCTAATGCCAATGCTAATGTTCGCTTTCGCTTTAAGTTGAGGAATTAGTTTCTTTCCAACCACTTCATCGCATCCTTCATTGCCTGATCTATTCTGGGAATAGCATCTGTAAATTCCCCTTTCTCAAAAATCAGTTCAAAAAATTGATGATCATAATTGGGGTAGGTCTTATAAAAAAGATTTTGCTTTCCCCGCCTGATAAATTCTAATTTGATATAATCGGCACTCAATACAGAATATTTATCCTTGCTTCCATTGGCAAAATAGATGGGAATATCAAGATCCCCCATTACAGTTAAGGGATCTCTCGCGGTAAAAGATGCCCAGCGTTTATAGCTATGGCCCCACCATTTTTTATCTGTCGATTGGGGTTCTGCATAAATCTTTTCCGCAACCTGAAATAGCGAATCGACTTGCCGTTGAGCTTCTTCTTCTGAAATCTTCCCACTAAAGGCTTGCATCCGCGCAGAAATCATTGGATCAAAAAACTGATTGAGCCCATTTCCCCCAAACAATACCAAATGACTTACTGCAGGATTTTTTTCTGCTAAAAAGGGTCCGACCTGTGCCCCTTCAGAAAATCCTACCACCACTACCCTTTTGGGATCAATGCGCTCCTCCTCAATTAGTTTTCGCAAAATCACATCTGCCGAATTCACCCGCCATTCAAGGGATAAGGTTTTAGTATAAATGATCGGTTTTACTTTGGGCTCATTTTTTATTCGCTTTCCCATAAAAGCTACGCCCGGCTTACTTATCAGCAAAATTCGATAATTTTTGCTCAAACTTTGGTAGTCAAAAGCTATTGAAGAAGAAAGCCCTCGCTCAGTCTCCATGAATAATGGGTCGGGACCCGATCCATCGAGGTAAATGAGCAAAGGCTTGGGCTTAAGCGACTTATCAGAACTCAAATAGTAGTTCAATTCACCTAATTCTTCATGTAAAATCTTATGGACATCCCAACCCAACTCTTGGGGACTAAGACTTTGAGCGATTGAGAAAACAAGGGAAAAATTGAGGGAAAGAAAGAGAATAGTTCTAGGCATAGATTACAATTATTAATGGTTTTCAATTGTAAGCAGGTGCCCTGATGAATTCCTCATCGATAGGTGCTCAAAGATACACTTTCCCACAAAAGATGAAAATCAGGGTTGGTCGAATGCCGCTTGCAACTTAAGGCTTGTTTTTCCCTCAAAATTCAGCACCCGATTGTCTTGTCCCGGTAGTTCAAACTCACTTCCATTAAGTACAAATTTGTACTGAAAAGAATCATACGGTATGTCCATGATGAAGTTCCCGGTATAAATGCCATCTCCATCCGGATCAGTTAATGGCAAATCTGTATTCCAACTCAAAGGAGGGTATTCTCCGCGGATACCTACAGCTTGAATATCCCCTAGCTTTCTCATATCTAATTCTACTTCGATTTTATGCTCGATAGTAGGCTGAACGCAGGCAAAGCATAAGAGAAAAAGCCCGCAGTAAATATGGATCGTTTTCATAGGTTTAGGAAGGGTCTTTTTGTGAAATGAGTTTGATATAGTAATTGTCCAGTCCGAAACGACCCGAACCGAGGATAAGGCTGTACATGCCGACCCAAAGAAAACCAGCTGCAGGTAACATGCCCCACATGCCCTGCCCCATCTTCTGCATAAAGATGGCCGTCAGCATTGTACAAATGATCAGAAAAGCTGCAATACGGGTTTTGAAACCCAGAGCGAGGAAGATGCCCCCTACCGCCTCACTAAAGGCTCCCATCCAGGCAAAGAAGACAGGAAAGAGGGAGAAAATGCCTCCATATTCAGCTACATCCTGGGGAAACCAGTAAGCAACTTCAAAAAGGCCCAGATTTTTATGTACTGGAGACCAGGGCATCCCAAATTTATCGGCTCCAAAACTACTAGCCAGAAGAAATCCGCAGATAAAACGAGGGAGGGCGAGAAAAAGATCAGCTATCCAGCTTGCCTGTAATACAGGTTGGCTGATGAATCGGGATATTTTCAAAATATTGTCCATGAGTTCTGATTCTGGAAGTTCCCTTATTCAAACATTTTTACCATCTGACCTTCATCATCCGCCTTAATCTCGACCAGGAGTTTTTTCAGGCCCATTTTATTTACCTGATATACCCTGCTACCCACACTCCAATCCTTATCCCTCATCTGGCCAGGATTCATAGGGAAACCATAACTAAAAGAGCTTCCATCAGGTTTGGGGCCTTTTACATAGCACTGTATTCTTTTTAAAGAATTATTCTTGATGGCAAATTTGATAAAGCGAGCATCAGGATTACGGACTTTGCCACTATGGCCTCTTTCTTTGGAAGATCGAAGCTCAGCATCTTTATAAGTATCAAGCTTCGCCAGGGGTTCTTTCTCATAAAACACTTTTGCAGATTTATGGGTCTTGCCTCTTACTTTCTCCGGAGATGCGAGATAAACCCTTGTTTCTCCCCAAAGATTAAACTTCACTTCTTTCACATCCAGTTGGCGAGCGTCTATGCTTCCTAGCTCTCCATTGGCATTCAGCAATGGGGTTTGGCCGGAAAGCTGGATGTTGCCGTTGAGAGCCATAGCAGAAAATTCTTCCCTTTGGATTTGCTTAACCTCAATATCAGTTGCTGCATTTACTTGAATGAAGCGAAGATTGGGAGCATTCAGTTTGATAGCTAAAATCTGCTCTTTACGTATATTCCCCCGAGCAGAAAGTATCAATCGATTGTTTCTTATATGGACTTCGATTTGCTCCTGCATAGGCTGGCTAGCTTCAATCCTTAGAAGCTCTTTCCCTGAGCACTCAATTTCAATAGGCGCATCCAGGTGAACCTCAACTTCTTCAATTCCGATGAGTTCAAATTCAGCAGTTGTAAAACTTTGGCCGAAAAAAAGATGGGGGATAAAAAGGAGGATAAATAAACTAAACTGTCTCATTGTATATGAATTTGATGATTGAATGATGAGCTCAAATTCAGGAGAAACAGCTTCAGGATCGCCTCAAAGATGATTGAGACGTCTCAAATCGTTTTTTGATACTTCTAATTTGGACAAAAAAATGACGGCCTGTTTTCAGGAATAAGTCCACAGGCCGTCTTATAAATAGATGTTGATTCTTGGGGAGAATCTTAAAGCGCTTTATGTGATCCATCACAGAAAGCTCCATTTGCACTATTTTTACATCCACAGAAATAGACTTTTTTTGCTTCTGCTATTTCCGTTTTGATTGGCGTAAACTCCGTACCTTTGTGCGAGCCATCGCAAAAGGGTTGTTTGGAACTTTGACCGCAAGAACACCAGTAATAGGTACCGGCTTCACAATCTACTGCGAAAGGAGCTTTTTGAGGAATTTTTGGTTCTGCCATGATGAGTTATATTTTTTTGTTTAAATCAGAAACGCTATAAATATAATTGCAGCACCAAAATAATGTTTAAACATTGATCAATTTAGAATGAATCTAAGATTCTGGAAATATCAGGGCACAGGAAATGATTTTGTCATGATCGACAATCGAGGTCAAAAGCTCGAAGATCAACTAAGCAATAAGCAAGTAGCCTTCCTTTGTGATCGTCGCATGGGTATAGGAGCGGATGGATTAATTTTGTTGAGTGATTCACAGGAAAATGATTTCAAGATGATCTATTATAATGCTGATGGAGGAGAAAGTACTATGTGTGGAAATGGTGGAAGATGCCTGGTAGCTTTTGCTCATTTTAGAGGAATCGTGAAAGAAACTTACGAATTTGAAGCTATAGATGGTTTGCATCATGCCAGTCTGAAAGAAGGAATCGTTGACCTAGAAATGATTGCCCCTCACTCCTACCGAAAACTCAATGGCAAGAGTAGCTGGATCAATACCGGTTCGCCCCATTATGTAGGCTTTGAAGAAAATTCCCTTTCGGAGCTGGATGTCTATGCTCAGGGGAAAGCCATCAGATATGATGAGGCCTATGTTGAAGGAGGTGGTACCAATGTAAACTTCGTCAATGTACTCGAACCTGGCCGACTACGAGTCCGTACCTATGAGCGTGGGGTGGAAGATGAAACTTTGAGCTGCGGAACAGGAGTTACTGCCTGTGCATATATCTATAAATTGGAACAGGCACCTGATTTGCAGAAGATCGATATACAAACTGAGGGGGGAAATTTATCCGTTAGGATACTAGAAAAAGATGGGCAGGAAAAAGTGATTCTTTCCGGACCGGCCACTTTTGTTTTTGAGGGGGAAGTATATATATAGGAAGTGTTTTAGTTCTGCAGTTTTGTAGTTATCCATGTACAACTCCAAAATTTTAACACTACAACACAACAACACATTTACTCAATATGCCAAAAGTCCTCATTATAGAAGACGAACCATTAGCAGCAAAAAGATTGACTCGCCTGTTAGGGCAGCTTGATAATAGTATAGAAATTCTGGACGTACTGGATTCTGTAAAAGCTTCAGTAGAATGGCTATCTAAACAGGAAGCAGAGCTTATTTTTCTCGATATCCATCTGGCCGATGGCAATAGCTTTTCCATTTTTGATGAGGTCCAACCGAAAAGCCCCATCATCTTTTGCACAGCTTATGATCAGTATGCTTTGCAGGCATTTCGACTAAATAGCATCCATTATTTACTCAAGCCTATAGAAAAAGAAGAACTTGAGCATGCCTTAAAAAAGTTTAAAGAGCAGCAATCGAAAGCTGCCCCTATTGATCTGGCGGCTCTTACCCAGGCCTTTCAGCAAAAACAGGAACCAGAATTTCAAAAACGCTTCCTGGTCAGTAGCGGGGATAAAATTAAATCCGTACCGGTTGAGGAGGTTTCATATTTCTTTGGGCAGCAAAAATATGCTTTCCTCATCACCGAAGATAAGCGTCGACATATCATTGACACTACCCTGGGCAAACTCGAGAATGTAGTAGATCCCAAACAGTTTTTCCGCATCAATCGCCAATACCTCATCAAATACGATGCGATAAAGGCCATGTACGCACATTCTAAAAGTCGGATCAAAGTTGAATTGGATCCTCCGGGCGATATCGAAGCCATCGTAAGTATGGAAAAAACCCGCCTGTTTAAGGAATGGTTAAATCGCTAGCAGGAAGTTCTGTCTATTTGCAAAGCCGCAAATTTCTCCTGATTTTACCTTTTTAATCTCGTTGAGCAGAACTTGAATTCACTTATCAACATCCCTTTTCCCAGGCCCCATTTGAGGACCTATCTATTGATTTCTCTTTCAATAGCACTCAGCGTCTTTTTCATCCTTTTTGTCTTTCAACCCTTTGGTACGAGTAGCTTTACTCACCCCAATAAGAACCTCATCCTCAGTGGCTATCCCATCGTGATTTTCCTGAGTCTCGGAGCTTATTATTTCCTGAGTCTTCGATTTTTTAATAAACGGAGGCTTGCAAACTGGACGATTCTAAAAGAGGTGCTGGATATTTTCATTGCTATTCTCTTCTCCTTATTGGCCTGTTATTTCTACGCATCCTGGGTCTTTTCCTGGCCAATTTCTTTTCTAAGTATGGGGGGATTTTTATCCCGGGCAGCTAGTGTGGCGCTGCTCCCGGTTTTGATTTACCTGGTATTTCTCTACTTCAACTGGAAGGATAGCTACAGATCCATTTTGGAGAAAACAAGCCCACAGAAAAATCAAAGCAGGCAGATCCTGTTGACAGGGGAAAATAAGGATGATAGAGTTGAAACGGACCTTCAAGATATCCTCTACCTCCAGGCGCATGACAATTATGTGATGCTCTATTTGAAGCATGAGGATAAAGTGCAGCGTCATATTCTCCGAAGCACCCTCAAAGATCTCCAACAACAATTAGGCAATGATGCTTTTCCCAAAGTACACCGTTCCTATGTAGTCAACCGTTCAAAAATTGAAGAGATCAAGGGTAATAAAAGTAAAGCAAAGCTCAAAATCTCGGGTATTGACAAGCCGATACCCCTGAGCAGAAGTTTTTACGACAGTATCAAAAAATCCGCATAGTCGCCTGATATACAGTACTATAGGGGCAACATGCAAGCATTTAGGGGGCAATGGATATTTGTCATTCACCCCAAAAGCCTTCCCCTAACCACTCCTTTCGGTTTCGCATCATAATTCCTTGCAGTTTTGATCCAATCAATCGCAGGAATTATGAAAATCTTCACAACAATCATTTGCATAATAAGCCTCAGTTTTTGTACTCAGGAGCTGAGTGCACAAGATGCTGCCAATTTCAAACAAGAGGAAATTGGCCTTCACCTTAACTGGCGCATTACACAGTTTAAAGATACCCGCCTATCAGCCAGGAAATTTCAGGCAGGTACCTGGAGTTTCGGTACCATCTATAGAAAAGAAACTGATAAGAAAAGGGAAGCCCTCATTTTCACCTACTCCAGTGCAGTAACTGAAGACCCTAAAGGACTCTTGAGAATAAAACTCATCAGTCCTCAGGTTCAGTACAGCCACCAAAGAAAAGTAGGCAATCTATGGGTAGGAGGATTTATCGATTCTTACTCCTTGTTAAAATTTCCTCAGGCAGCTGCCGGAATTTTCAACAACAATCCCATCAGCTATACCATAAGCAAGAGCATAGGCCCCATGATCAGCTCAGAATTTGTACTCAATGAGACGGATGACAATAAATTATACACCATTCCAAGTCTCCAAATGGGTTTACTCAATTATGTCATTCGCCCGGCCTATGGACATCCCTATCCGGATGAATACCTCACAGAAGAGCATTTCAGTCCCACACGAAGAGGAATGGCTGGCCCTTTACTCAAAAGTGGCAAACTAAAATTACCCCATAAATACCAGATGATTCGATTCTCTTTAGGCCTTTTCTACCAAATCCAAAGCCGATATAAAATAGGCCTGAACTACGAATTCTATTTCCAAAGGGATGAAGGTATACATAGTTCTCATACCATGAATCATGACCTCGGCCTTTCAGCCACCTATCTCTACTAATCAACAAAACTCAATAACAATGAAATATTTCAATATCCTCCTCCTATCTCTCTTTCTCTTAAATGCTTGCAGCCCCCAAATAGAAGTTTCTATGCGAGGAGAGGAAGTCTATAAGGAATTCTGGACCTATGTAGATGAGCACTATATGTACTTCGAGGAAAAAGGAGTCGATTGGGAGGAGGTAAAATCCAGATACCTGGCTGATCCTGACAAACTATCTACAGAGCAAGGCCTATTCGATGCCATGGAAGCTTCTCTACTCGAATTGAAAGACACCCACAATCGACTGGTCTCTGATTTTGATACCGCAGACATCTACAAATTCTGGGAGGATTATGAGGTTCACTTCTCTATCAAAGTAGTAAATGACAATTACATGGGAGGCAATCTCGAGACCTATGATGCCCTTTACCATGAAATCGTAGACAATATAGGCTACATCTATATCCGGCAAATGCGTCATAACAATGCGCTTCAAAAAACCATCCGCAAGATGCATGAAGAGGGTGTCGAAGGATTGATCATAGACATCAGACACAATGGCGGAGGAGATAGCAATGGTATCCCTGATCTGTTAGGGGATTTTGTTACGGAAAGAACCTACCTGGGAAGCTATCAGGAGAAAAGTGGGCCGGGCCATCAGAACAAAACCGATCCCATTCCGGTTTATGCCCATCCTTCGGCAGATTTCCATTTCGACAAACCTACTGTTCTTATGATCAACAGGAAATCTTATAGTGCAAGTTCCTATATGGCAGCTATGTTTAAAGGCATAGACAATGTCCAGCTCCTGGGGCAAGTTACCGGAGGGGGCGGAGGAGGAAATTACGGCCATCAACTCTCCAATTCCTGGCTATTGGCAGTTTCCGTGAGTGATTTTCTGGATAAAGCAGGGAATTCTATTGAGGTAGGGGTTGAAGCCGACATTCAGATTGAAAATAGTCAGGCAGATATTGAGGCAGGTAGAGATATCATGTTGGAAAGAGCGATTGCGATCCTAAAAAAATAGAAGATTGACCTAAGTAAAGTAGAAAGGATGATTCATAAGAGAATTGTCCTTTCTCTATTTTAAAGAATAATTTCGGCTGTTTTCTCTGACTTCTCCCCCTTCTTTCCTAGCTTCACAATTCAAGGAAATCAAATCGCGAAACGAACATATGCAGCCACCCAAAGCAAAGAAAATTTCTCATACACATAGCATCCATGGTCATGATAGAATTGACAATTATTATTGGATGAGAGATCGGGAAAATCCCGACTTACTGGCTCATTTGGAAGCCGAAAATACCTTTAAAGAAAAAGCGCTTGAAGATCAGGACGCATTGAAGGAAGAGATTTTTGAAGAAATAAAAGCCCGCTTCAAGCCTGACGATCAATCCGCACCTTATTTGTTAAAAGGCTTTTACTATTACCATCGATTTGAAAAAGGCAAAGAATATCCTTTCTTCTGTAGAAGAAGAGGGAGCATGGAATCTGAGGAAGAGATCCTTTTGAATGTCAATGAATTGGCAGAAGGGGAATCCTATTGCCAGATTGGGGGAATGGCGCTGAGCAAAGATCACAATCTTTTGGCTTATGGAATTGACACACAAGGAAGGCGCATATATAAAATCCGCATCCTCAATCTTGAGACTCGGGAGTATTTCGAAGATGAGATAGAAGGGACAACCGGCAATATGGTTTGGGCCGATGATAATGAGTATTTGTTTTATAGCTTACAGGACAAAGAAACCCTGCGTTCTGATCGCATTTTTCGTCATAAACTCCATACAGATCCAGCAGAAGATGCACTGATCTATGAAGAAAAAGACGACACCTTCAATTGCTATATCAGCAAAAGTAAGTCAAAGAAATTTCTTCAAATTAGCTCAAACAGCACCCTTGTAACTGAAACACACATCCTGGAGTCCAAAGATCCTTTAGGCGAATTTCGCTGTTTTCATCCGAGAGAAGCCAAACACGAATACAGCATTGATCATGTTGATGATACTTTTTATATCCTTAGCAATGATCAGGCAGAGAATTTTCGCTTGTTGACTTGCAAAGAAGATCAGTTGGGGAAAGAGAATTGGGTGGAATTGATTCCGCACCGAAGCGATGTTTTGCTGGAGGATATTGAGGTATTTAATGAATATCTAGTCCTGGAAGAAAGGAAGGGGGGACTTACCCAAATCAGAGTTATGCCAGCTCATGAGGAAGAAAAAGCCTATTACCTTGAATTCAATGACCCCACTTATACTTCCTATCTGGGTTTCAATCCGGAAGCAAACTCCCAGACACTGAGATACGGCTATCAATCCATGACGACTCCAGCTTCTGTCTATGAAATGGATATGGACAGCAAAGCGCAAAAACTTATAAAGCAAACTCCTGTACTGGGCGATTTTTCTTCTGATCAATATGCTTCAGAAAGGCTCTTTGCTACTGCCTCTGATGGTACGCAGGTTCCCATTTCTCTGGTATACAAAAGGGAATTCGGCAAAAACGAAAGGCCTCTATTGTTGTATGCTTATGGTTCTTATGGCTACAGCATGGACCCAAGTTTTAGTCTGGCTCGACTAAGTTTGCTCAATCGGGGATTTGTCTTTGCTATAGCCCATATACGAGGCGGATCAGAAATGGGAAGGTACTGGTATGATACGGGTAAAATGCTCAAGAAGAAAAATACCTTTACAGACTTTATCGCTTGTGGGGATCATTTGGTGAAAGAAGGATATACGACAAAAGAAAAGCTATTTGCTTCTGGAGGTAGTGCGGGAGGTCTTTTGATGGGAGCTATCCTCAATATGCGTCCGGAACTCTTCAAAGGCGTCATTGCCAATGTACCTTTCGTAGATGTAGTTACCACTATGCTCGATCCGGATATACCGCTTACCACAGGCGAGTACGACGAATGGGGCAATCCCAATGAGAAAGAGTATTACGACTATATCCTTTCCTATTCTCCCTATGATAATGTAGAAGCCAAAGCATATCCCCATATTTTGGTCATCAGTGGTCTTCATGATTCGCAGGTTCAGTATTGGGAGCCCACCAAATGGGTCGCTAAGCTACGAGAATACAAAACCGATACTAATCTATTGCTGCTCCACACCAATATGGAAGCGGGCCACAGTGGGGCTTCAGGGCGATTTGAGCCCTATCGGGAAGTAGCCATGGAATATGTGTTTCTATTAAAAGTTTTGTTGATTTAGGGAAGCACTCATACGCTCATATATTCTCGTGTTCTTGTTACAATTTCCAGAACACCAGAATCCGTGAACACGTCCCTACCACTCCAAATCCTTTGACTCAAGCATCAGGGCAATTCCTCGACGAGCATCCTCGGTAACCCGAGCGAATGCATCCATGCGGATTCCGAATTTGAGGGCATTTTCCAGGGGAAAGTCCTGCATGTCGGAGATCATCTTTTTAGCGAGTTGTAATGCCGCTGGAGAAGTGTTTTGACAAAGCTCTTGTGCAAACTTATTGATGAAGGGCGAAAGTTCGTCTCGGGGCATAGCCTCTGTGATGAGTCGATATTCAGCAGCTTTTTCTGCATTTATCGTTCTACCACTCAATAAAAGAGAGCGGGTGCGAGTTTCTCCCAATCGACGGATCAAATAGGCCATTGACATGGCCGGAGACAATCCCATCTTCACTTCGGGAAAAGCGAAGCTGGCATCTTCGGAAGCAAAAATAAAATCTACCACTGCCAGCAAGGCGCATCCACATCCGATGGCCTGACCTTTAACTTCCGCAATGATCACCTTGGTCGCACGATAGAGGCTGAAATACATCTCGGCCAAACCTTGTGCATCAGCGCGATTTTGATCCAGAGAATATCCTGCAATTTTTCGCAGATACTCATTATCATATCCACGGCAAAAGTCCTCCCCATTTGCTCGTAAAACGATGAGTTTGGCACTTCCGTCTTGCTCGGCTTTGAGGATAGCGTCCTTGAGCTCGACGGCTGTGATATCACTGAGGACGTTCCCTTCCTCCGGTCGGTTCAAACTGATATAGGCAACGCGATCCTGAACGAGGTATTCTAAGTGCTGGTAAAGTTTCATGCAATCGTTTCCCGAAGCTAGGTTAATTTTAAATGAGCGACAAGCCGTGTGTAAGCAGGAATTTTATGGAATCTTACATCTACTTGTTTCCCTTTGAAAGGATTACCCTATCCCTTTCACCCAGGCAATCGGCAAACATTCATTTCCTCTTCCCAAAGGTTCCAGTTCCCAGAGTTCTTGCTTCAGACTTATGAGCCGATGGATTTTTTCCTGCCTTCTTATTCGCCGCCTTAGGTAAGGAATCTTAGCGGGACTCAATGAATAGGCCCGATAATCCTTTTCCCATAGCATCTCCTCCCTCAAATACTGTTCCGCAGCTTCTTTTATATTCCGAACCACAGCTGACAAACTCTGTTTGGGGTTCAACATCAATAAAAGATGGACATGATCCTCAAGCGCATTGGCTACATCCAGATAGATTTCTTCATCCTGACAATACTTAAGGAGGAATAGAAGGAATTTTTGCCTTTTGCGGACAGGGATTCTTGGCATGGCATCCAGGGTAGTCCAGATCACATGTATCCAGGTTCGGCTTCTGGCTTCAGGTAAATAAAGGGAGTGCTTCATGATAATTGCTTATAAGTTTTGTATTGCTCTTTAAAAAGAACAGGAGGAAGGAGAAAAAGACTCGCTGCTATCAATACTTGAATCAAAAGAATCAGAATAGCTTCTGTTTGGAGGTTTGGAATCTTAAGTATGGCATAAGGAAGCCTAGCTATTTCCACCGCAATCAACTGCAAAAGAGAAAGCATACTTTCGCATACATTTGCCAGAAGTTCACTTATGAGGGAAACTTCTGATAAAAGCATCCAGAGGCAACCACCTAAGACCAAGAAAAAACTCAAGGCACTCGCCAATACATTCGCCAACAGAAAATAAACCGGGAATTCACCAAAATAATATAGAATAAAAGGAGCCGTAAAAATCGAGGCGAGCAAACTGATCACAATCCAGCCGTTCAGGGTATTGAGCAAAAGAAAGGGGCCTTTCATTAAAGCCTGACTGAGGGGGTAGAAAAGTAAAAGCCCAAACACAGCCGCATAGGATAATTGAAAGCCGGGCTGAAAAAGAATAGCAGGATCATAAATCAATTGAATCCAGGCTGAAAAGGACATGACATTTATGGCAGAATATCTGAGATTGAAAAGTCTTAAACCGAGGACCGTAGCCAACATACAAACGGCTCTCACCACTGCTGGAGAAGCTCCAGTCAGTAGCATATAAAAAAGAAGGAATAGCAGTAAAATGCACAATCTGATTTTCCGACCATACAAAATCAGGTTCAAGGGATATAAGATCAGGTTAAAACAAAGGAAGACAATTCCCACATGCAGACCCGAAATAGCAAGAATATGGCTCAGACCGGCTTGAGAAAAAGAAGCTCGAACTTCTTTCGACAAGTCTGCTTTATTTCCCAGAAACATAGCTTTGGCTAATGGCACCAATGTTTTATCCTCCAATAATTCCTCAATTCTGCCCTCCAGGCTTTTTCTAAAATTCCCTACAATCGCAAAGATTGAATTGGAAGTCTTTGTTAGTTCACACTCCTTTACATAGGCCTTATGAAGAATGCCTTTTTTTGCGAGGAATTGATAATATCCATTATCGGTGTCCAATAAGGGCTTGATATACACACGCAACAAAACTTCATCCCCTTTCTGAATCCTTGCATCAGGCGCTTCATTAAATTGTAATTGGACCTTCTCCCCTACTCTATGCCAGACAGAATCGAATTGAAGCGCCTCCAATTGAAGCTCAGATTGATAAGCAAATTTAGTTTTCCTGATATCTGCCACCAAGGCACCCCTAATCCAGGATTCCCGACATTCTACTTCTGCTACATTTTTCTCATAATAATTGATTCTTTCTACTTTCCCACGCCCGTATCCCAACAGTACAAATACTCCCAGGATGAGTACACTTTTATAGCGTTCTACTGTAGGTCCCAGCTTATCACGCTTTAATAAATAGGCGCAACAAATAAGAAGGCTACATATGATAAGTAGAGAGAATGTCAGTTGAGGAAAGGAATGCTCCAGGGCTATGCCTATGACAAAAAAGATCCCCAGACCCAAAAGAGGAGCGTGTAATTGTGTTTTCATGTGGTAAAGGTGCGAATGACAATGAACTTATTTATGGAAACTTTTCAAAAATGGTAATGTTAGCACATCTAAAAAAAAATAGAAAGACGAATAAAATCCAGGATATGTTAGCAATTTTATTCTCTTTTATATAGATTCGAATTACTCTCCACAAAAGCTCAGGACAATCCGTCCTCCTTCCCACTATTTGGATGTAATTTTTCACAAACATTAAAAAACGTCTATGAAACGCTTTTTGGTTCTCCCAATTTTATTGGGTGTAATCCTCTTCGCATGTACGGATGGTGCGGAAAACCTATATGAAGTATCTGATCCTTCCCCGATTGAAATCCGGAAGAGTATACCCGGAAAGCTTGAATTTATTTTCAGGCAAAGCATCATCCCTAACAATACATTAAGTGCCGATGAAGCAACCAGCTCAGTAAAACTCAGCAATCTTAGTGGTGCAGATTTAGCAAATATTCAATTCTTCATCAACATTTACTCAGATTCCAATTTCAAGCCCTCAAATCTACTAATAGAAAATAGGGAAACACTACCAAATTTAGACAAGGGAGCCGTTTCAGACTCATTGTTTCTGACACAAAACATATTTGAGGTGTTGAGAAAGAATCAGATAGAAGTACAGCTATTGAAGGCTGAGGGAATCTCTAGTATTTCACTTGGAGGTACCTACCGGGGAGAATATTTTCTGGAAGGGATTTCAAAAGGTGATACCAGTAAAGTCGGCTTTGGAACTGTAAAAGGATACATAAATTGGGCAGGCAGATTTTCGTTCAACGCTATTTCCGGAAGTCCCCTTAATCACATTTCAGGCTTTATAAATGAAGGTGGTCAACTTAGTGCCAAGGCCAAAGTAGAGAATTTAGGAGACAGCCTGAGCTTTGATAATATTCCCAAAAACAAAGTCATTAAAAGACAAGACAGTCTGGAACTGTTCTTCATCCCGAAAGAAATTCTCAGCAACCTTGATTCTACCATACGTCTGTCTTTCCACCTTATTCCCACACAGCCCTAAATCGAAACTCATGAAATCATTTATTTATATATGCTTAATGATACTGCCATTATCACTTTGGTCGCAGGATAACAATGCAAGCATTAGTCTGGCAGAAGGTCAAAAACAGAAATTAACACAAAAGCGACTTCCTCCAACGAATATTTTTGATATCGAATATCTATATATAGATGCTATTCAATCAGGATCAGGTGGGAACACGTACGAATTTAAATTGTACAACACCCAAAATAATCAGACAAAAGAGAAAAAATTTATACTCAGACCCCTAACCCATGAGAGTTTTTATTCTGCTTTCAAGCATAATTTCAAGGAATTGATTAAGGATATTTCAGACGATCGCCTGGATAATTATAAAGGCGACAAATTGGATACAAAGAAGAACTTTCAAGATGCACAAAACCTTGACACCCAAAAGCAAGAAATAGAGAACAGATTTTTCCAAGAGGCAAACAGGATTTACAATTATTTTATTGGCAGCATACGTACCGTACAATTTATTTCCCTGGAGCCTAAAGCAGGAGATTTATGCTTTACATCAGAAATAGATATTCAGAGAACCATTGCTTCTTCAAAATCAAAATTGGTAAAACGAAGCTTAAAAAGAGAATTCAAGGATTTAAAGAAGGATTGGAAACTCCGCTACGAATATAGGGATGAAAAAGCAATTGGTAAGAAACAAATCATGTTACTGTTGGAAAAAGAAATTTTAGACCAAAACCAAGGCAAGAGTATTGACTCAGCGGTTTTAAAGGATTCCGTATTGAAGGTCTACCTTTCAAAAGAGTCAAGCTTCAAAAAGGGAGTCTGGATAAATAAAAACAACATGATTTATACCCTAGACGGAAGATCTTTATCCGGAAAGGGTGCTATAATGAAAGGCTTGGAAGAAAAAAGGCAGAATAAAGAAGAGGCTGATGCAGATAGAATCTTAATTGATGAAAAATCGAAGCTAGCCTTCTTCAGACAGAAGCAAATTAAACAACAAAGGAAAATTGATGAGTTAGAAGAGGCCATTGAATATGCAAGAAAGAAAGAACAATTTCAGGCATTAGCTTCGAAAAATGATCAACGCTTAGATAGTCTTGAATATTTGACATATCAATTTTTCTTATTGGTTAAAAAAAATGACGAAAAATCGCCAACCCAGGGAAAAAATCCAGGAAAAGAAATAAGGTTTGATTTATTAAATATAAGCTATACAACAGGAGGAGATAAATTCCCGCTTGATGATAGTGATTTAGAGGAAAAAATAAATGATACCGAGGATTCTCTTGAAAAAAAAGAATCCCAAGCTGAATTTGTAAATGATTCCCTGAAAACAGAATTAGATAAAATCAATGCTTTGCTTAAAGCTGAGGAGGATGAAAGTGTAAAAGAAGAAATAACAAGTAACCAAATCAAAGTTCAACAAAAGAAAGACTCATCTGAGAACTTGCTTAAAGACCTTAAATCGCAAATTGATCTACTAGGAAAAGCAAAATCTATATACGATAAATATCATATAATAAATCAAAGATGGAATGATTTAGATGACACACTAGGTGGATTAGAACTCCAAATAGATCGAGAGCATCCAAATATTAGAAAAGAGAGTTTGGAAAACTCGGAAAATGCCGAAATAGAGGATTCAGAATCTCTAAGGAGAAAGTGTGATAACTTAAGACTCAATTTGCAAAAAATAGCGCTCTCTATAGAAAAAGCGGATGATCGGGTCAAAAAAGCTCAAAAAAACTTGGTAAACCAGCGCTTAAAAATAGACTATGCAGAAATTGAATTTAATGATGGCTATATCGAAAACATTCAGGTGTATGGACATATCGTTGACAAGAACGGTACAAAAGATCCAAAGGAATTAAAATTAGAGAATCTTTCTCCTATCGGATTTTCTCGGAAAATAGACTACAATCATCTCAAAAGCAGGAAACTGTATTCAAGGTCTCAGAATTTTGATGTGCCGAATTATGAAATTTACATTAAAGATTTCTTAAATCTGTATCGACCCAAACTGGAAGTGGATAGAAGAGATTATAGTCCTGCAAACCAGGTAATAACATTCAAGGACGATAACTGCTATGAGTTGAAGAAAAGTGCAACTTATAAGCTATTCGAAGCAAATGCATTCAGTGATTTCGCGGGCTTAAGTGCAGGCGAACCTAATGGCCTGATTCAGTTAGAATTTGCTCGCAGACTTCCATTAGTTACCTATAGAAAACCACTCCCAAAATACGACAAAGAAAATCAAGGGGTTCGAAGAGAGCATAATTTTGGGCTTTTCCAATATGTTGAGCCTAGTGCTGTTATTGCCAAATTTGAAGAAACTGAGAGGTTTTTACAATTGGCCCGTCGGGACCGAATTGTTAATGGAGAATATAGGCCCCTCCTTTACCAGTCCACCTTAAATATAAAGCAATACCAAATATTTGAAACTGGATTAAACCTTAATCTATTCGTTTTTGATGCACCAGCGTTCAAATCCACGGTTTATACAGACGCAGGATTTCGTTACGGAATCACCCCAGTACGAGATTCTATTTATACATTAGCAAATGGAATTCCGGTCGCCAGCGATCGATTCAATGATATTAGTATTAACACTTTTGAAACATTCCTGCGTTTTAGCTGGGAAGTACGAGTAGATGAACGTTTAAGACTGATTACGAGCTATCAGCCAACAAGTATTTTTGCACGTACTAATGCTTTCCAACAAGTACAGAATCTTGAAATATTTGCACTTGATGGACAAAGTAAACGTGCAGCTATTCCTTTTCATAGAATTGAGTTTCTCGCTTTCTATGAACCTCCTTCTTCTGGAAATGGCCGTCTTTTCTTCCGTTACCGCTGGAACTGGCAACAAGGCTATTGGAATACAGGCTTTCGCCAGTTACAGTTAGGCTACTCCTTTTACTTGATGGGAAGGTAAAAGAGGTGTTATCGTGTTTTAGTGTTGTGGTTGAAAGAATTACCGTACTACAACACTAAAACACATCCTAACTATCTCCAGAACACGAGGACACCAGAATACGAGAACACTTCTCTAGCGCGTAAACACCCAGGTATCTCCCTCTGTCAATTCCTCATTGTAGGAATAGCCCATGCTTTTGAAGTCTTTCAAAGCTTCGGGATCACTCACCTTTTCTTTGATGGCGAAGTCGCTCATCTGTCCGCGAGCTTGCTTGGCGTAAAGGAAGAGGGTTTTGTATTGGCCGTTTTTATTATCCTTGAAGACAGGCGTAATGATGTGGGCATCCAGGTCTTTTGCCTTTACAGATTTGAAGTATTCATTGGAGGCAAGATTGATGAGGATATTTGAGCCAGATTCTTCCAAAGCTTCTTTTACCGCATCCAAAATCTTCTCTCCCCAGAACTCATAAAGATTATTCTTCCTGCGGATTTTCAATTTGGTGCCCATTTCCAAACGGTAAGGCTGAATCAAATCCAATGGCTTGAGTAAACCATAGAGTCCACTCAAGATTCGCAGATGTTTTTGAGCATACTCGTATTCTGCCTCCTCGTAGCTATCCACCTCCATATTCAGGTATACTTCTCCCTTAAAACTGAGCAATGCCTGCTTTGCATTGTCTGGGGTAAAGGGAGTATGATAATTCTGATAGCGGTCAAAGTTCAGTTCGGATAATGCCGGACTGATATCCATGAGTTGGCCGATCTTCTTCCTACTCATTCGAGACAGGGAGTTGATAAGCTTCTGGCTCTCCTCTAAATGAGCAGGCATGGAATAGTTTTGCGTATATCGGGTTTCCTCTGAGAAATCCAGCTTTTTGGCTGGAGAAATAATCAGGATCATATCTATCGAATCTTTAATTCATTTTCAATTTAACGTAAACCGGGAAGTGATCGCTATATCCTTCCCCCTCAAATTTTCCTCTGAAGATCGCTCTTCTGGGATATTTTGCGCCTCTTCCAAATCCTACTTGTAGCAATTCTACATTATGTACCTTAGCCGATCCCTCCACATACTTCAATTTTCCTTTTTCATCCAATAAGTCTTCACTCATTATGATCTGGTCGAAAAGGTTCCATTTTCCTCTATAGGTCAGGCTACCATAGCTATCTGCATTGTGTAGATTTTTCATGGGATTAAAGAGGCCGTTTTCTGCCAATTCACCCATTTCCCCAACTGCTCCCAAAGTTTCTATAATGCTTTTATTGAAGGGATCATCATTCATATCTCCCATAACAATCACATGTGAATCTTCGTCCTTTGCATAAATATCGTCAATCACTCCTCGTACTTCCTCCGCCACTGCCAGACGTCTGAACTCCGATTCTTCCTGTCCGCCTCTTCTTGACGGCCAATGATTAACTATTACATGAAGCTTTTGGTTTTTAAGTTTGCCTTCAACATGCAGGACTTTTCGAGAAGTATAATCTGGCTCTTGCTTGAAATAGATCTCATAGGCCTCATCATCTGACAGTTTAAATAACTTGCTGTCATATACAAAAGCTACATCTATTCCCCGCATGTCCGGAGATTCATAATGAACATATTTATAGTTTCGGCCAGCAAGTTGTTCCTGCTTTAACAAATCTTCAATCACTTTCGCATTCTCTACTTCTCCCAGTCCCAAAAGATCGGGTCCATTGGGTCCGATGCTTCTAATGGCTTTTGCAATCTGGAAGAGTTTGCGATCATATTTCTTTTGGTCCCACTCATATTTACCTCCGGGCGTAAAATCTTCATCAATCTTGTCAGGATTATCATCTGTATCGAAAAGATTTTCGACATTATAATAAGCCACAACAAACTCTTTGGCCGCAGCTTCCATGCCCCGGCTATTCATTGTTGTAGGCTTGGCGTCGCCACTACTTTTACAAGCCAGCAACAGTAAAAAACTCAGGATAAGCAGGTATCTATTCATGCACAAAAATTTGCGCACTAAATTACAAAGCAGATAGCTCTGTGCCTAAAATGAAAGGAGGCAATTAACCAGAATTTTTCGCCTTATCTGCATACCCACTCTTTTTCAAGAGGCGTTTATAGCCTTTGATACGTAAAATATCCTTGAGGGCCTTTTCTTTATTATCAGCCTGTTCATAATAAGCCTGGGCAATTTTATAACCCATATAATAGCCCAAATCTGCAGGCACTCCTTTAGGAGTTTTATTTCCCTGATACAGCCAATTGTCGAACTTATTGGTGTACATCTCCTTTTGAAATTCCTCCCAAAGCTCTGCCTCATGCGCCTCACCATAATCTATGATATGCTGATTGATACTGACCCCGGTAATGTGTTTAGCCAGAAAATCACAGCTGCCTTCCATGAGAGACATGAGAAGAAGTCGGTGGTTTAAACCTGCCCAGATGGTGCCAAAATTGATGCGCTGTTGGGTGTGGACATACTCATGGGAAACGATGCCGAGGATTTCCGATTCTTCTTTCATCACAGACTGTAGCCAATTGTTCAGCTCTGATTTATCGACATATTTATCCGAAGCGACTATCTCCGTTCCGATCAACATAAATTCTTTGGAGGTAGTTCCTCCTGTACGAAGAGTTCCTATCGCAAAACAAATCTTTGGTGCCTTATGGCCCGGATAGGTCTCTGCATATTGTTGGTAAATCCTTTCGATCTCTGGCCTCATTTTTTTGACCTCCTCTGTACGAGGTCTCACACTCGCCCAAAACTTTGGGAACTTCTTTACAACCTGATAGTATTCAGAAGCTGTAAAATCACGAACTTTTATAAAAGCCACCAGGCCTTCGGTTCCTTTATCTATGTAGTGTTCCTGAAAGGCTTTGATACTATCTGCCTTCGTCTCACAATCCGGAAGTTTATCATAAGCCACCCAAAAATTATCCAGATCATCGGTCAGGATTTCGACCTTCTGTTGGGCCTGAGAGAGGGCAAAAGAAAAGAGGATGGTAATGAGTAGCAGGTATTTCATGGAGAATTAGATTAGAAGCTAAAAGAATAAGACTGTATTACCAGGCAATCGGTTGTCTGTCTCTGAAAAATCCCCCATTAGGACCATCTTTAGCTAAAGTTGCGAGCCATACAATCCCTTCAGCACCCTCGGTTACACTTCTGGGAGCATTCATGCCGCCCATTTCTGTTCTTACCCAGCCCGGACAAACTGAATTGACAAGTATCCCACTTCCCTTCAGCTCATCTGCCAGTTTGATTGTGAGCACATTTAAGGCCGTTTTCGAAACTCCATATGCCGGCGTATTGCTGTTCATTTCATCGATGGAACCAGAACCACTGGAAACATTGACAATCCTTCCGTATCCCATTTTTTTCATAAGAGGAATAAAAGCCTGACACATGCGCCAGGGTCCCATCAAATTGGTATTGAGGGTATCGATTACAGATTGCAAGTCCACTGTTGAGGCGAGCTTTCCTTCATCATAGTTCCAGCCGGCATTGTTGACCAGGACATCGAGTCGCCCAAATTTTTCCTCGACAAAAGCTTTCATTTTAGCCACACTTGCATCCTGATTTACATCCAAAAGCTGAAAGGAAATGTGTTCGACAAGGGCTCCCAGACTTTCTAATGCCTTTCGCCCATCTTCTTCTTTACGACTTGTCAGCATACAATGGTAGCCTTTTTCACATAATTGTCGGAGAATTTCCAGGCCGATCCCTCTATTTGATCCGGTAATGAGTGCGATTTTCCTTTCCATGTATTGAGCTTAGGTAAAAGCAGGAATGTCTGCCTGCTGTCATTTCAAGATAAGCTTCCCAAAGAAATTTGCCGAAGAATTTTCAGAATTTGTCCGAAACCTTGAGAGCAGAACAAATTTTATCCGAGATTTGGACAGGAATTTTAGCTAGTATAAATACTTACTTAGAAAACATTAGACAATGAAAGAGATCTCTTTAGCCAGCCTGATTATCTTATTATTCACAGGTGTGGCCATGAAGCAAACAAACAGCCGGCAGGCTGAGTATCCAAAAGCACTACAAATGGTTTTTGATGCACACGGAGGCATAGACGCATGGAAGTCCTACGGAGCCCTGACTTTTGGGATAGAAAAAGAAGATGAAATTGAAATGAATTATGTCAATCTCTGGGACAGAAAGGACCGTATAGATGGCAAGAATTTCAGTATGGGTTATGACGGAGAGCAGATTTGGTTGAAAGCCGGAGAAGATTATAAAGGAAATGCCACCTTCTACCATAATCTCATGTTTTACTTTTATGCCATGCCCTTTGTATTGGGGGATGAAGGGATCAATTATTCAGAAGCCGAGGCCCTCGAGTATGAAGGAAAGTCTTATCCGGGCGTAAAGATCAGCTATAATCAGGGAGTTGGAGCAAGTGATCTGGATGAATATATTTTATACTATGATCCGGAGACCTATCAAATGGCCTGGTTGGGATATACGGCTACTTATTATTCAAAAGCGCGTAAGAAAAATTTTAATAAAATCCGCTACCACAATTGGACGAAAGTAGGCGATATCCTGCTTCCCCAAAGCATCAGCTGGTTTAAAGTTGAAGAAGGAAAACTAATGGAGCCAAGAAATACGGTCAATTTTACAGACTTGAAGTTGAGCAAAGAGCCTCATTTGGACAGTAGGTTTGAGATGCCTGAAGGAGCGAAAGTAGCTGAGTAAATTTCTTCACAAAGACATGTCATCCCGGATATCTAAAAGATTCCAGGATGACATTTTTTTATTCTTGCTCCCTGATCTTAAGGTCTGCACTTTCACTCTTTTACTTAAACCACTTCTTAATCACCTCCATCACCGGTTTATTCTGAGGAGTAAAGTCTCGGTTCCCCTCCCCTCCTACTCTATCATGGTAATCATACCATTTCCAGAGAAATCCTCCCGCAAACCAGCTTTCATGCCAGAAGGTTTCATAAATCGCTTTATAGGCCTCTGATTGAGCTTCCATACTTAGTCCTCCCAAATCTCCTTCTTCCCAGGGACGACGGGCTCCATAGGCTACTGAGCAGTATCCATATTCAGTAAACAGCACAGGCTTTTTATATTTTTTCTGCACATCCTTAATTTGCTTTTTATGAGGTGCCCAGGACTGACAGAGGACATCCTGGCTGGCATTCTTTGTCTCAGAAAGGGGGAAGTAAGCATCGATCCCGATGTAGTCGAGTTGATCCCAAAATGTAACCCGATCAAAATTATCCCAATTAGCTGCATAAGTCAGTTCACCAGAATATACCTTTCTGATCTTTTTAATGAGTTTTGGGAAATACGTTGGACGTTTTCTCACGATCTGGCGATACTCTGTAGCAATACAGATCATTTCGACACCCAACTTTTCTGCTTCGATTGCTAAGGGCAGAATGTACTCCTCATATTCCTTTTCCCATTCCTGCCATTCAGCTTCACTTTCCAGGTAAAAATCTCCGGCCCAACCTTCACCACTTACCCATATATGAGGTTTGAGCATCACCTTCAAACCCTTCTCCTGAGCAAACTTGATAGTGGCAATCGTTCCGCTTGTTTTTTCTCCCCACCATTGCCAAGGCGTATTGTGCCTGACACCCGGAGACCTTCGGTTGCTATAAGCATAGGGCATAACGGAAATCCAACCTGCTCCCAGATCAACTACAGGTTCCATAGGATTTGTATGTACCACCCGGGAAGGAGCGACAAAATTGACTCCATTGATACGATCCTCTGGAACTATTTCATGAGAAGCTGGAAGTAATAGTAATAAGGCAATAGAAAGAATAAAGGACTTCATAATTAGGAAAACGCTACAAAGGGAAAAGGGTTTAAGAAAAACTTTCGAGATCAAGTATGAAGTTTTTAAAGGAGTATTTGCACAGAACACCAATCAAAATTCTGAAAAAGAAACATTTACGGATTTGTCCCATTTCCCTCCTTCACTAGCGGGAAATCAATTATCAGTTTTCGGATTTAGCCATTTCATTTACTCCTACTCAAGAACTAAACCCAAAGACTATGATATTGCTCAAAAGATTATCAACAACTATCCTGTTACTCACTCTTCTTCTTTCCGATTATGTAGCTCAGGGCCAGGAAAGCATGTTCAATTCTCCTGACTATAAAAAAATCGAAGCACAAATTGCTGATACTGCTAGCAAATTTTATTATCCAAGACTTATGGATCGCTATGAGTATGCGGATAATAAAATGAGCCTGGAAGAGAAAAGATGCCTTTACTATGGGTATACCCTGCATAAGAACTATGCTCCTTATAAACAATCAAAATACCTTGACAGCCTGTATAAACTTCCCAAACAACAGAACTATAGCAAAAAGATGCTTAATAAAATTCTCCTCTATGCGGATTCTGCTTTGGCAAAAGATCCATTTGATTTAACTGCGCTCCTTTATCAGGAAAAAATCTATCGACAACTCCATAGACCTCGGAAGTCATACATATGTGGATTTCGGATTAAGCTCATTCAGGAAGTATTGATGAGTAGTGGAAATGGGCAGAGTAAAGAAAATGCGATCCACGTAATTTCAGTTCCTCATGAATATGATTTCATGCGCCTAATGGGTCTGAGGGTGACAGGGAAAAAAAATAGCCAGGATCAGCCTTTTGATTATTTATATGTAGCCCCTAATGACATAGATGCAGAAGGCTTTTATTTCAATGTCAGTGTTTTTAAAAAACTCCTTTACAGAAAATAAACAGGATTTATTTTTAAGATTTATCGTCCCTTTCTTCCAACTCTCCTGCTAAACATTGTGTCATTAAACAGACAAAAATGTAACCCAAGCCCTTTGTTTATCGAAAGAATACTATGGGTTCTAAACAATCAGAATTATAAAAGAACATTATGAGCGATAAATCGACTAAAGAAGAAATACCTCAAAGCGTACTTGCTGAGGAAATCATCCGCAATCACGTGCTATATGCCATGGGAGGAAGTGTGATTCCTATTCCTCTACTAGACCTTGCTGCTGTAACCGCTATCCAATTAGATATGCTCAAGCAGTTGGCAAACCTTCATGAACTAGATTATTCAGAAAGCTCAGGTAAAGCTCTTGTTGGAGCTTTGACTGGAAATATGATGATCAGAATCGGTTCATCGCTCTTTAAAGCCATTCCAGGCATCGGTACCATTTTAGGAGGCATCAGCCAGGTAGTTCTTTCTGGTGCAGCAACCTATGCATTGGGAGATGTTTTCCATCGCCATGCCACAGAAGGAGGCAATTTCCAGGACCTCGATATGGAAGTTTTGAAAAAATACTATGAAGAGCGATATGAAGAGGGCAAGAAAAAAGCCAGTGAGTGGAAAGAGGAAATGGAAAATGAGGTTAAAGAAGTAGAGATTGAGATAAAACAAGCTGCTGAAGCAGCTACAGCTCCTAAGGATGATCAATCCGTAGCTTTACAAAAACTCAAGGAATTGGGTGAGTTAAAGGAAAAAGGCGTAATCTCCGCACAGGAATTCGCTGCGATGAAAAAGCAGATCAAAGGAGAATTTAAAGAAGCAGCAAAGGAGCCCCAAAAAGCAGCTCCTAAAAAGCCGGCAGCAAAAAAACCAGCAGCCAAGAAAACAACTGCCCGGAAAAAAGCTGCTCCTAAAAAGAAAACAGATACTGATAAGAAGGAGTAATCCCTCTATCTGACTTCCAAAAATTAAAACAGAGAATCTCGGACGCTTACAGCAATAGTATTTTGCGCGTAAGCGTTCCTTTTTTATTGCGGAATCGCAGAAGGTAAATGCCTGAACTCAGCTCGGGCAGATCCAGTTGAAGACTTTGGCTGCCGAGAAATAAATCCAATTCGCGCTGAAGGAATACCTGTCCCTGGTAATTAAGAACCTCCATCATGACTTCACCAGCTTGTATAGCTGTCCAGCTGACATTGATGTCTCCTTCGCTAGGATTGGGATAAACGTTTAGTTCGGAAATTTGGTCCAAGTCATTTACAGAAGTAACCATGGTGCAGGCTGTCAAAATAGAGTCTGCATTATCTCGAACCTGAGCGGCCAACATAGGGTAAAGATTGGCACCCGGACAAAGGGTATTGCATCCATCTCTATGACCAGATATCGTTTGTAAGGTAAGTCCACTGGAAGCATGCAAAGCTGAGCCTTTAGGATCGAGGCCTGAATCACAACTTTTCCAGGCTAATAAAGCTTCCAAACTTGCCAAAGCTTCAGGACTTGGCGTAGCTGTTTCAAAATTTCCCAGGAAGCAAATGCCCATCGTACCCGTATTTTTTCCACAAAAATGTGCCCCTCGGACATTATTTCCACCTCCTCTTCCTTCATAGATCACTCCATTCGGATCGATCAGCCAGTTATAACCGATATCATCCCAGCCATTGGTATTTTTATGCAAATTCCAGATGGCCAATACTGCCGCTCCCCAATCACTGCTATTATTAGGTCCGGCAGAGTGATGAACGATCATATGCGTTACATCCGTCATAACCGGAGAACCTGATCCTGAAAAGGTATTCCCATCCGGGCAATTCCAGGCGACCCTATCAGAAAAATCTGGCTGCGCACAATCACACTCACTTTCATTAAACTTCGCCAATGGATTTCCCGCATCATCCGGCTTTTGAAAATCGCCCGGAGCACTTCCCACATTTGGATTGAAAAAATCAAGCTTAAGACTTCGAAGCCTTATAGGAGGAAGCGTAATCGCATCATTACTCAAAACAATCATAAACTCGAAAAAGCGCTGACTGCCATCGAGGTAGAGCATCTCTCCGATATAGCGGGTATCATCCGGATCAATTTCATGAAAGAGACCAATTTCTTCCCAGTTAGACCAGTTATTACCATCCGAAGAAAAGCGGACATTAAAATGAAAGCCTTCTTTGCGATAATTGTCTACCTCTCCGACCGGTGTAAAGGTCAGGAATGGATAAGCATTTTGAATAGGAATATCGTACTTCTGGGAAATATAAACGGCCTCAAGGTTTCTCCTGTGAGAAATCAATCCATTAGAAGTTTGCAGGATATTTATTTCTTCCTGCCCGGCTTGAGGGACCAAAAAATCAATATTGATACTGGATTGGACGGGTACAGCTTGAGCTACTGAGATACTAATTATATATAGCAAGCTCAAGACGACAGGTCTTAGCAAAGACGAAACTTCTTTAGGAATCATTATACCCGTTTATTGTAGCGGCCAAGTTACATTTTTCTCTAAATATTACTTACCACTTTTAACAGCTATTGTTACTTAGTCAAACCTTATGCCATAGATCAGGAGGAATGGGATATTTTGTCCACAGCTCAGGCCAGCTTCTGATAGATAGCAAGAGGGCTTTTATAAGGAAAAAAATTGTGCATTTAACCAAATGGACCTTTTGCCGTAAGATGTAAGCACACCTCTTTTATATTTTTCTAAACAGCACAGGAAAGGATTTGTTTAACGAATCTTTTCTGACCTGATCCCCTTAGTCTAAATTGGCGAAAGCCAGCAATTTGAATTAACTTCGCAAGCCGAAAGCAAAAGGCATGAGAAGGGAGGCATTTTTGCTATGCTATAGATCGAGATCAGGCCCCTGCTGCTTTCACTTTTACTTAAATTTCATTCTTAACCCATGGGAAGTTACGACTTTCAAAAAATTGAAAAAAAATGGCAAAGCTACTGGAAGGATAATCGAACCTTCGTAGCCGAGAAATTATCTGAGAAGCCAAAATACTATGCTCTTGACATGTTTCCTTATCCTTCCGGAAAAGGTCTCCATGTAGGGCACCCACTGGGATATATCGCGACTGATATCATCACTCGCTTTAAAAGATTGAAGGGATTCAATGTATTGCACCCGATGGGTTTTGACTCTTTTGGTTTGCCCGCCGAGCAATATGCAATCCGCACAGGTATCCACCCTGCAGAAACCACCGAAAAGAATATCTCCCGCTATTTGGAACAAATGGAAGCTTTGGGTTTTCATTATGATCCAGATGCTGTCTTGTCTACCTCTGATGAGGATTATTACAGATGGACTCAGTGGATCTTTTTGAAGTTGTTCAAGCATTGGTACAACAAGGAAAGCGAAAAAGCCCAACCTATCGAAGACTTGATTGCGATTTTTGAAAAGGAAGGAAATGCAAACATAACTGCAGCGACTTCTCAAAAAGAGCGCTTTAGTGCAGAGGATTGGAAGGCGATGGATGAAAAGGCCCAGGCAGACATTTTGATGAATTATCGTTTGGCCTATAATGCCTTTGCCAATGTAAACTGGTGCCCGGCTTTGGGAACGGTATTGGCCAATGAGGAAATCAAGGATGGGAAATCCGAAAGAGGAGGTCATCCCGTAGAGCGCAAGCAAATGCGTCAGTGGATGTTGCGGATCACGGCCTATGCCGATCGTTTGTTGTACAATTTGGACAACTTGGATTGGTCGGATTCCATGAAAAATATGCAGAGCCACTGGATCGGTCGCTCGGAAGGTGCCAATATCACCTATGATGTAGATGGGGTGGAAGATACAATTACTGTATTTACGACCCGTCCTGACACCTTATATGGAAATACATTCATGGTTTTAGCACCTGAACATGATTTGGTTGCAAAAATCACTACTCCCGAACAGCAGAAAGAGGTAGAAGAATATGTAAGCTGGGCAGGAAACCGTTCGGAGAAAGACAGAATTGCTGACACGACCAAAACAGGAGTATTTACCGGAGGTCATGCCATCCATCCTTTGACAGGCGAGAAATTGCCAATCTGGATTGCGGACTATGTAGTCATAACGTATGGTACCGGAGCCATCATGGCCGTACCTAGTGGAGACCAGCGCGACTGGGATTTCGCCAAAAAATATGGCTTGGATATCGTCAAGGTAGTCGAAGGAGGAGATAATGAGGATGAGCCTTACCAACCTAAAGACGGAATTATCATCAATTCTGACTTTTTGAATGGAATGGTGGCCAAAGATGCCATCGGAGTCATGATCGACAAATTGGTGGAGATGGGCATAGGTGACAAAGAAGTTACCTATCGTCAACGTGATGTGATTTGGTCCAGACAACGCTATTGGGGAGAGCCAACGCCTATCTATTTCAAGAATGGCATCGCCTACCCCATGGATGAATCTGAATTGCCTTTGACTTTGCCAGAAGTAGATCAATATAAGCCTTCCGAAAGTGGTGAACCTCCTTTGAGTCGAGCCAAAAACTGGAAAGAACGTCCGGATGGAGGCTTGGTAGATTTGAATACCATGCCCGGCTTGGCAGGCTCCAGTTGGTATTTCATGCGCTATCCGGATGCAAAGAATGACAAAGTATTTGCGGATAGAAAGATCGTGGATTACTGGATGCCGGTTGATTTATATGTAGGAGGAACAGAGCATGCCGTAGGGCACTTGATGTACTCTCGCTTCTGGACTATGTTTTTGCATGATATGGGAGAGGTTTCTGTAGAAGAGCCTTTCACCAAATTGGTCAATCAGGGTAAAATACAGGGTACGTCTCAATTGGTCTTGCGGAAAGTGGAAGATGGGGTTCAGAAATTCGTTTCTGCGGACATGGTTGCTGATGCCGAAAGAGCAGACTATGCCGAGATACATGTCGAGGTAAATATGGTACAGGCCCAGACATTGGATTTGGAGGAATTCAAGAAGGATCCGATGTTGGAGGGGAAGTATGAATTCATCACCAATGCCGATGGAGAGTTCAAAACGGTTCCCAGAGCCGAGAAGATGTCCAAGTCCTACTATAATACGGTAGACCCGGTAGACATCTGTAGAGACTATGGAGCGGATACCTTGCGCTTGTATGAGATGTTTTTGGGGCCTTTGGAAATGGCTAAACCCTGGAATACAGATGGAATTTCAGGAGTACATAACTTCTTGAAGCGTGCCTTCAATTTATTCATCAATGAGCAAGAAGAAGTCATTTTAACAGATGATAAAGCTAGTGATGAAGAATTGAAATACTTGCACCAATGTATCAAGAAAGTAGAAGAAGACATTGAACGTTTGGCTTTCAATACCTGTGTTCCTGCCTTTATGGTCTTTGTAAAGGAAATGGGACGTTTGAAGTGCCACAAGCGTGAGATTTTAGAGCCTTTCTTGAGGGTATTATCTCCATTTGCTCCTCACTTCTGCGAAGAATTGTGGGAGAAAATCGGACACAAAGAGAGTATCTTATTTTCCACTTATCCTCAGTGGGAAGAAAAATATTTGGTAGAATCCACCATCAATTATCCCGTTCAGATCAATGGAAAAGTACGGACAAAAATTGATGCAGCTGCCGATGCTGACAAGGCAGCAGTTGAGGAGATCGCCTTAGGAAATGAGACCGTACAGCAATGGTTGGAAGGGAAATCACCCAAAAAGGTGATTGTAGTTCCCGGACGGATCGTGAATATTGTTGTATAGTCAAACGGAATCTGGTATTCCAATTATCGTAGGTGTCGATCTTGATCGGCACCTACTTTAGTTTATGACCTTCCAGGGTTTAGAAGGATGAATAAAACTATAGGATTTCTTTTGGAACAAAAAGATAGTTAGCAATCCCAATCCCACTTCAAAAGCGCCAGATATGCGAAGTCTGTTTTTACTTTCCTGATCAAGGACCATCAGTGAATTTAATCCACTAACCAGTCCTGTAACTATCAGTACGCCCCCTATCGCCTCGGGAATGGATTTTCTATTTTTTGCCTTTAGACTCCGATATCCATATAGAAATCGTATGCTATCACGGTGAAAGCTGAAATCAATATTTCCTGAAGGAGATTCCAGGAATTCTCCATAGTCAAATTTCTCTACATTTCGTTGACTCCATACTTCATCGAGCTTCATCCTGATGCTGTCTTTGCCTATTGACTGAATCTGCCCTACGATTTCCTGGTAATTGCAACATTTTTGGGCCTCATAATTTTCCCCCGCCGATATAATCATCTTAAATACCGTAGAGCTAGGGAAAGCCTTCTCCCGTTTTCCATTGGAAATTTTTAGCTCCTGACCAAAAGATAGTGTGAATACAAAAGAGAGGATGATTGTGAGTATAGATCTGGACATATTGTGTTTTAGATCATAATACAGCTTTCTCCCTTGGTTACAAAAAGACTGATAGGGAGAATTCCGTTCAGGAGCTTCTACTTCCCTTACTTCCAAAAATAAATATCTGCGTAATGCGAAGGCTCTTCTTTTTCAGCTCTGTTGCGCATGATCGTCAAATGATGCTTTCCTCTGGGAAGATCCTTGATATCAATTATATTCAGATAACCTTCTTCTTTTTTTCTGGGATGGATGTAGAACATAAAGGGACTACTTACCTCCAGGCTATCATTTAGGCTCAATTGAAAATAAGCTTCCACACACTCTACAAACTTTTCCGGAATATCTGCTTCTGGACTTTCAAAAAGTTGAATGGTGTTATTATTCAAACCCTCAGAACGTGAAATTTTCAAATCTTTACACAATTCCTCAAAATCATCATTAAATCGGCTGCGGTAGGAAATAAAGAGCTCCAGATAATCTTCCTTTATGATTTTAGAAGGGATACTCGCCCGGTAGACAAAGGTATCTTCATCTCGCTCATCATCATAAAAATTATTAGAAATAAGCGCAGGTTTCTCTTTATCCAAAGCGTGGTACAAGGTTGTAACACCCGTATGGTAGGGGGAAAATTCCAGGTAAAAGTTGATGGAATAGGTACAAAAAAAGACAAAGGGAAATAATAACAGACCAAATCTACGGGTGTACTTCTTGATGATCAGGTGGTAGTATAAATCCCGGTAAAGAAAAGCAAAAGTAATGTAGCCCATGAAGCGATAGAGGGGATAGTAGATCTTATCAAAGCCCTTCAATCGCTTTACCCAGCCCAAGCTGAGAAAGTCAATAAAATAGATAAAAGAAATCAGGAGAAATCCATAAAGCAGCACAGTTCCTACAGGCTCTATCCATTCCCCAACAGCCTCCACCAAATATTCAAAAAACAACTTATTCAGTAAAGGAAAATAAACCAGACTTACCAGCGAAAAGGAGATAAATATGAATACAGATAGGAAGGTAAAGGAGAAAATCGCACTACAAAGTTTATCCAGTCGCTCGATATAGTCATCCCAATGATCGATAGAATATTTCAGGAACTGAAAACGGGGGGCAAATTTATCGTAAATGTTAAGCTCCTTATCCTTTACCGAACTTAATCCTACCGCCCCAATCCACAAACCTCGCAAGAGTACATTGATTACCAGACTCACCAACATAATTTCCAGGATCAGGTAGATGATGGAGTTTATATTGTACAAGAGCTCAGCCCAGGTACTGTCAAATCTGTTTAAATCAAAGAAATTAATATTTTCTTCCAGGCTTTCTTGCCCTCTTGCAATGAGTATGATAGAGAAACCGGACACAAGAAGCTCAAGGTTCCAACTATTGTTTCTTAATTGATTCAGCCAACTTTGCCAACTGCCTGGGTCAGGATTTGGATTTGTGTTCATAGATGTAGGTTTCTGAAAGTAGCATCAGCTTTTTTAAATGAAGCACTCAATCATTCTCCCTCATACATAAAAGGCAAAAACACATCAAAAGGTTTGTCAGCACCCATAGGAAAAGGTCGGGAAATGCGAATTTCATTTTCTCCGATTGTACAAGTTTCACAGGACAAATACAGATTCACCCCAAATTGTCCGGTTTCCGGATGGTCGTATTTAAAAAGACTAAAGTCGTCCAGTTTGCTTTCATTTATATAGACGCTCAGGTAGCTCTTGAGACATTCATTCTCGAATGCTTGCTTGGCGATCTTTTTACCGTCTGATTTTGCATCCCCAAATTCTCCACAAAGCTTATCTCTGACTTCCGATTCTCTTCCCATGATAGGTACAAACACCTTTACGAACTTTCCGGAGATTATATCAGATTCCATATTCGCATAGAGGATCAATTGTCCCTTCGATCGTTGGTCCTCGTAAAAAGATTCTTGCATGCCATAATAGGGATGCCCATGCCGACGAAAAGCATCTGCTGCCAGAAAGTATTTTACATCACTTTGGGAAGTTGCTGCAGCTGCAAAAAAGCCCATAAAGATGGCTGCGACCAACATTTGCCCCATATTTTGCTGATTTTTTCCATTGGAGATCAGGGTGTAAATGATGTAGCTGAAAGGTTTGAAAAAGATGGTATAAATCGCTTTGCTAGAAAATAAAAAAATACGGAAGTGATTCTTCTTCACCCATTCTTTATCCCTCAATTGTTTGAGATGAAAAATCCCTCCAGCCAGAGAAGGAATCAGTACAAATAGAAATAGAACTCCAGCTGCCCATCCAAAGGGAATATCAGGCAGGATAAAATGTATTCCACTAGCCACTGCAATGATCACTACCAATAGCATAATGGAAGCGAAAACCACCATGCACATGGCCGAAGCAATGCTAAAGATCAGACTCCCCCGCTGATCCAGCTTATGGCTGAAAGCTTCAATATCGGGAAACTCCTTGAGCATATTTTCATTGAAAGTATCACTGTATGATTCTATGGGCTTGATCCCTTCAGGATATACAGAGCTCAATCCCAGCATCCCTATCCACAGAACCCGGATAAAGAAATGTCCGAGAAATGCGACAATCAGTCCTCCGGCCATGATATAGAGATACATCAGGATCATGCCTATTAGGAAAAATTTATCTTCTGCAAAGGTCGTAAGGCACCAATTGCTGAGCTGGGTGATGAGTTGGGGTAAACTCAGAGAGCCTACAATAGCGATACCGGAGATGATCAGTTCTGCTTGCCAGCTTTCATCCGCCAATTTTCTCAACCAGCCCGAGATCCCGGAAGGCGGGAGAATTTCTGCTTGTTTATCTTCTTGTGCTTCCTTCATTTCAATAGTATTCTTCTAAGTGGATAAGACGCAGGTATTTATAACATATAATCACAATTTCCACTTTATGTTGCTTACAATTTCAATTTACATCAATTTTTCTTGATGACATTTACCTAATAAACCCGATCTAGGTATAAAGCCAAAAATTTAATGCAGGAGACCTATGAATTATCTATTTACTCGAATTGATTTGTCCGGACTATCCAAAGTCCTATTATTAATACTCTCCTTTCCCTTGATTCTCTCTTCCTCCTATGCCGATACACTGGTTATGCAGGAAACACGTGTGGATCAGGTCTGGGATGAATATGGCCTCAGTGGAGACGGGGTTATAATCGCCATTTTGGATCGTGGGATAGACTACGAACACATGGATTTTCGAAATCCGGATGGGAGTACCCGTATCCTATACATCTATGATATGTATGACCCAACAGGAGCAAACGCAGCCGGAAACATCTATGGTGTCGGAACTATCTTCTCTGAGGCAGATATTAATACAGCCCTCACTTCAGGAAACAGGCTTCCCACACGCGATGCAGTAGGCCATGGAACCCCAACTGCAGGTATAGCAGGAGGAAATGGCCGGGCCAGCAATGGACTTTATCAGGGAGTAGCTCCCAATGCCCAATTTATCATCGTGAAAATGGTAACAGAAGGGGCTCCTGCGCATGGCAATGAAGCCGCAGAAGCTGGGCAGCCCGTAGCAGACATTGCAAAAGCCATGGATTTTGTATTGGATAAAGCCGGGGAGGAAAACAAGCCTGTAGTCTTACTGGCCAATTTTGGAAGTATAGGTGGACCGACGGATGGGAGCAGTGATTTTGCCAGAGCCATAGATGCTCGTTTTGGGCCAGGTAAACCGGGAGTTGTTTTTGTAAATGGAACCGGTGATGATGGAGGAGCAGATAATCATGCAGCTAGTACGATCACACAAGGGCAAAGCATCGATCTCGATATTACAAAGGCAGCTGCAGGTTTTCTTCGTTTTAGTCTTTGGTACTCGGATCAGGATCTTTTTGATATCGAAATTATCGGTCCCAATGGCAGCCTGGGAAGCTATACGGCCCCTAATAATTCAAGCCGTGATACTCGAACGGGTACTAATTTTACCTATTACCATAATGGTAGAGATGTAGACTTCTTCAGAGCCACCAGTGCAAAAAGAGAAATACTCATAGACTTTACAGGGCCTGCTGCTAATTATACCATAAGAGTTACGGGAGCTACCATTAATGATGGTTCTTTCGATGCATCCCTCAATCCCGCCAATATATTTGGCGCCAGTCCTAATAAATTCACCACTTTCGTAGAAGCGGGTTCTTCTATCTGGTATGGGGCTACAGCTCAATACAACATCGCCCCCAATTCCTATGTAGTCCGTCAAAACTGGACAGATATCGATGGATTCAGCAGAACTTTTCCTGGAAATCAAGGGGGCTTTGGAAGCCTGTGGACTGGCAGCAGCATAGGTCCTACCTATGATGGCCGATTAGGTACCACAGTAAGCGTTCCTGGCAACACCAATATTGGGGCCTATGGAGTACGCTCCTATTTCAATACCCTTCGCTTCAATGTCATTCAGGGCGGGAATGATCCCTATGGAACCCTGGGCGCAGTAAGTGGAGCAGCGCCAGTACTTACAGGCATAATTGCCTTGATGCTGGAAGCTGATTCCAGCCTGGATGCTTCTCAGATAAAGGACATCCTGCAACGCACCGCCCGAGCTGATAATTTCACCGGAGCCGTTCCCAATCCGACCTGGGGATATGGAAAAGTGGATGCCTATGCAGCACTTACTGAAGTCATCAATCCTACCAGTATATCCCGAGACGAATTGTCCGGTATTTTGGCCGAGCTCAAAACTGTCCCGAACCCCTTTGAGTCACGAACAGAGATCAGCTTCCAATTGCAAAAGGCTTTCGAAGCAGAGATCAGTATTTACAATTTACAGGGACAAAAACTGGAAATCCTCCACAGGGGCTTGCTAAATCCTGGAGAGCATAGATTTGAATGGAAAGCTCGGGAGCATCCTGCGGGGATGTATATCCTTCGGATGGAGATTGAAGGGAGGAGTGTGAATAGGAAGGTATTAAAACGTTAAGAACGTTTTAAGTGCAAGGGTGTTAGGGTGTTAGGGTGTTAATGTGTTAGCGATGAAATAAATCTCTCTAACACATTAACACCCTAATACTTTAAGACCTCAACTATTTCTTCCCACTCTTCGACTTCTCGTCTTCCATTTTCTTGATCATACGATCACGTTGCATAGGGTTTTGTCCCCCTCTACGCTGACGTTGTTTGAAGAGTTCGAAGCGGGTAGGTTGTGGCTTTGGAGGCCAGTGGTTATTGGAAAGATCCGTATCGGCTGTCTCCAGGAAGGGATCCAATTCGATAGAGGCTATCTCTTTTTCAGTTTTGAATACTTTGGTAACTCCACCAGAGTTTAGTTTCCAAAGCTCGGCAGGAATGCGGATTACTTCTGTAGTTCCATCTGTATAAGTAAACTCCATGATTACTGGAGTAACCAATCCACCTTTATTGCTGAATTTGAGTTGATAGAAGTTTTGGCCGGATTCCAGCACTTTCTTTTCCTCATCACTCAAGCCCGCCATATAACGCTCATATTCCTGGCGATCCAGAATAGTTACCTCATAGGGATCATATTCATTATAGAAGTCATTCATATTCGGCAGACGCTCAGTAACGGTCTCCTTGATGTCTTCTTTATTGCGGGTATCTCCAATGAAACGATTTTCAGCACCGGATTTTGCAATGGGTTTTTCGATATCCGGATTTTTGGTATCCAATTGGAACCACTGTACTTCATCCAGGGAAATATCTACATGGTCATTTGTATAGAACCATCCTCTCCAGAACCAGTCCAAATCAACCGCTGAAGCATCTTCCATGGTACGGAAGAAATCGGCAGGACTAGGATGCTTGAACTTCCATCTTTGAGAATACTCTTTGAAAGCATAATCAAATAGTTCTCTTCCCAAAACGGTTTCTCTCAGAATATTCAGGGCCGTAGCAGGTTTAGCATAGGCATTATTTCCGAACTGATAGATTGACTCAGAATTGGTCATGATCGGAGAAATGAAACGTTTGTCTCCTTTCATGTAATCCGTAATCTTATACGCAGGTCCTCTTCGGGAAGGATAATCCCTTTCCCACTCTTGCTCGGTCAGGTACTGGAGGAAAGTATTGAGGCCTTCATCCATCCAGGTCCACTGTCTCTCATCAGAATTTACAATCATGGGGAAGAAGTTGTGTCCAACCTCATGAATAATAACACCGATCATTCCATATTTGGTGCGCTCTGAATAAGTTCCATCTTTCTCCGGACGACCAAAATTGAAACAGATCATCGGATACTCCATACCAATACGAGCAGCATGTACGGAGATCGCAGCAGGATATGGATAGTCGAAAGTGAATTTAGAATAGGTTTTAAGCGTATGAGCTACCACACGAGTCGAATACTTTTCCCAAAGAGGATTTCCTTCTTTTGGATAGTAAGACATCGCCATGACATTTCTATCGCCAAACTTCACGCTCATGGCATCCCAGATAAACTTACGGGAAGAACAGAAAGCAAAGTCGCGTACATTCTCAGCATGGAATTCCCAGGTCTTGGTCTTATCCAGGACTTTGCTTTTCTCTTTTTCACGTGCTTCCTCCTCTGTGACAATGATGATAGGCTCATCAGAACTCTGAGCTTTCTTCCAGCGGCTTCTCTCCGCTGAATTCATCACAGATTTAGGATTCTGTAATACTCCGGTTGCTCCCACGACATGATCAGCAGGAACAGTCAGTTTTACTTTATAATCTCCAAATGGAAGGGTAAACTCTCCTCTTCCTAGAAATTGCTTGTTTTGCCATCCTTCCACTTCATTGTAAACACACATACGTGGGAAGAACTGTGCAATCGTATATAGGTAGTTATCATCTTCTTCGAAGTACTCCATTCCAGAACGTCCTCCGATCTTCATGCGGTCATTGATGTTGTACCACCACTTGATTTTGAAAGAAACGGAAGCTCCTGATTCGAGCGCTTGAGGAAGGTCAATGCGCATCATGGTCTTATTTACCACATGCTTTAGCGGCTTTCCATTGATATCCTGCACATATTCCAGTTTAAAACCTCCGTCGAAATTATTCTCCATCCGATTGTAGCCACCAAAAGACATGCGGCTATTCATCTCACCTGTTCTGATCTTATAAGAATCAGAATCCTTGGCCCGCATATTTTGATCCAGCTGGACCCAAAGGTAAGACAGGCGATCCGGGGAATAGTTATGGTAGGTTATCGTCTCTGTACCAGAAATGGTTTGCTTTGCATCGTCGAGGGCGATATCCATAACATAATCGGCCTCATTTTGCCAGTACTCATTTCCCGGTGCTCCGGAAGCTGTGCGGTAAGAGTTGGGAGTAGGGAGATCCTGCCCCATCTGGCGGAATTTATTTTGATTGGTATTGGGCACTTCCTGTGCAAAGGCGGAAGTCACCCATGCAAGTATCAGGAAAATAGCGCTAAGTCGCTTCATAGTGATTCTGTTGAATTAGTTTAGGAGAGCTAAAATAGAAATAAAGATTATTCTAAATCTGCTGTTTCTGCTAGGAAGTTTCTATTTCAGACAAATCAGAGAAAAATTCAGGCGAATGTCATAGGTAGGACAGCTGAAAGCAGCTGTTTGGGTGTTCTTGTGTTCAGCTGTTCTCGTATTCTTGTGCATATTTGTGTGAGACGGCTTCATTCAAGAACAGGTGGACACCAGAACACTAGAACACATCATTCCTTATGAAAAACTACGACCTCATCATCATCGGCCTGGGTTCTGCCGGTCTCACACTCAGCATCTCTATGGCCAAAGCAGGCTTCAAGGTTTTGGGGATCGACAAGGATGCAAGGAGCATTGGAGGGGATTGCCTTAATTATGGATGTGTGCCAAGTAAAGCCCTGATTCATGTGAGTCGTTTGGTGCATGCATCGAAAAAGACTGAGTCCTTTGGAATCAAGACAAGCGGAAAGGTAGATATCAAAAAAGTAACGGACTACATTTTTGAAAAACAGGAATTGGTTCGGGAGCATGAAAGCCCGGAATATTTGGAAAAGGAAGGAGTCGAACTTGCTTTAGGATGGGCAAAGTTTGTGGATTCGCATACAGTCGAAGTGTCCGGAGAACGGTATAGAGCAAAGCGCATCGTTATTGCAACAGGCTCTGTTCCCCGAAAACTCAATACTAAAGGGATCGAGCAAGTCGAACATTCCTTTACAAATGAGAACATCTTCAAAATCGACTTCCTACCCAAACGATTTCTTTTCGTAGGTGCAGGACCGATCAATTGCGAACTGGGTCAGGCCTTTCATCGATTGGGATCTGAGGTAATCATTGTAAACCGCGGAGATCGAATATTAGGCAGGGAACATCCAAAAGTAAGTTCACTGATGGAGGAAAGGCTTCGGTTGGAAGGAATAGAGATCATAAATGAGGCGGAAGTCTCAGCGTTTGTCAGTAATACACGGGCATTAATCAAAAAAAAGAATGGAGAAGTAAGAGAACTTGATTTTGATGCCTTGATGGTCGGGATTGGTAGAATAGCCAGCATTTCATCTTTATCCGTAGAAAAAGCAGGGATATTGCTGGGTGAAAAAGAGCGCTTGGTCCTTAGTGATACTTTACAAACAAATGTCAAACATATCTATGCTTGTGGGGATGTAGCCGGCAAAGGTCAATTTTCTCATTTGGCCGCCGAACAAGCCTCTATCATCCTTTCCAATTTTTTCATTCCTTTCAAAAAAGCGAAAAGCGGACGTAAACCAATTCCGGCAGTAACCTATACCGAGCCTGAAGTTGCGACATTTGGATATAGGGAGGATGAATTGAAGAAGATGGGAAAGAAATACCAAATCATTGAACACGATATGCACGGAGATCGGGCAACCGTGAGCGATTTTCGATATGGGAAAATCTTGATCTATTTGGAGAAAGGAAAAACCATCCTGGGCGAAAAACTCCTGGGAGGAACTATTGTAGCCCCTCATGCAGGTGAAATGGTCCAGGAATTTATCATGACCCAAAATCAAGGGAAAGGCTTTCTCAATATCATGGGAACTATTCACCCCTACCCTACAGCCACCAATGACGCAAAGGCCGCTTTTCTGGAGCATGTGATTGGAAAGATTGGGCCGAGGCTACAGAAAGTCTTGAAATTCCTTTATTAGGCATAAAGTCATAATACGAACTGATAAATCTCATGTGGAGAAGCTGCATCTGAAGTTATACTTGAAAAAACATTCCAACAGCTTCCATCATGCGTACCTCTATCGTATTATTTCTATTCTCTATTTCTCTCCTTGCCTCCTCTTTCGCCCAGGAACCTATATTCCGTAAACATGCTTCAAGGATCATAGTCAAAATGGTAGAGGGAGTAAAAGTCGAGGGTATCCTCTATGCTGCAAATGATAGCAGTATCTGGGTTTGGGAAGGATTGAAGAAAGTAAAAGCATTGAAACTGGAAGAAAAAAACTTGATTGAAATTCCAGCCAGAAACATCCATAAAATCAAGTTGATATCCAGGCAGGAGATGGAAGTTTTATTGTTTAGTGGTATTGCGATAGGGGCAGTTGGAGGAACGATCTATGGAGAGGAAAACGGCTATGGTGTATTTAGCTCCGTCCCTTTTGGCTTTTTAGGAGGTTTAACAGGGCTTATCATTGCCCTCGTCCCCAATGATATCAAACAAAAAGGAACTCCTTATTTTAGAGATCGACATCTCAAAAAGCTTCAAAAACAACAACTCATTTCGCCCATAAATAAAGAGGATACAAATCAATCAGTTCCTGTGATAAGTCTATCCAGCAATTGAATTTCATCATCTGCTTTGTATATTTATTCCTAATATGAATTAAAGCAGGTATCATGAAACACTTTTCTCTCCTCCTGATATGTCTGTTCCTGTTTGGAAGTATTAACGCTCAGGATTCAGAACAGAAATTCCGAAAAAGAGCCAGCAAAGCTAAGATTGTCCTCAAGAATGGTGAGATCAAACGAGGCATTCTGTTTTCTGTAAGCAGGGAAAGCATTCTTTACTTACCGGACCTTAACAGAAAATCAGACATTGATTGGGAGAATCGTGAATTCAAAGAGATTTCTGTAAATCAGATTGAAAGAATTTCTTTAAAGAAACAAGATCGTTTTCTCCTAAGTCTGGGCATAGGAGTGGGTGTGGGATTGCTGGGAGATCTCATTATCAACCCATCCATCAATGGCAATAGTGGTTTTGATCCTTACAATGTGGTCCCAAATGACGAAGGCCCTCGAATACCTATTTTTTCCGATCTCCCACTCTCAGTTACTATTCCCATCATTTCAGCGATTGTGGGGATTTTCCCTTTTGTAGTAAATATCAAGGGAGTTGAGGCCCTCGATGATCTTCAGTTTAGAAAACTAAATAGGCATGCCTTATTAATTTTCCCCCAAAGATAGGAAGAAGCTATCCACTCGTATGGTCACTCAAAATCAACCATTTTCCTTTTTCTTTTCTCCAAACCAGGGTAAAATGGCCGCTGAGATCTCCGATATCTCTTTTGAGGTGAAATTTGCCCAGCACCCAGGCTGACTTTGGCCCCAGTTTCCTAAATTCTATCATCGTAAAAGTCAGAAAACCCATGGCTTCCTTATTTGGATAGGAGCGTCTATATCGCTCAATGGTTTCCTGCCAGCCATTCTGAACTCCGGAACTGCCGATAAAGAGTAATTCCTCCGATTTCACATAGCCTTCCATAAAACAATCGATATCTCCTTTGTTCCAGCAATCTTCCTGGGCTTTGAAAACCGAACGGATAGCCGCTTCATCTTTTGCAGAAAGCTTTTGTCCTAAGGCTGAGAATTGGAAGAACAGCAAAAAAAGGGCGAAAAGAGTATATTTTTTCATCTTCTTTTTCATCCAAGTTACAGGATTTTTGTCGAGTGCGAAATAATCAGCTATTGCTTTTGAAGCCTTTGCCCCGAATTGCTAACTTGCGCCCCATAAATCATTAGACCATGAGTGTAGTAGTAAGATTTGCACCTAGTCCAACCGGACCTTTACATATTGGAGGAGTCAGAACGGCTCTCTATTGTTATTTGCTCGCCAAACAGCAAGGCGGAAGGTTTATCCTTCGTATTGAGGACACGGATCGTACACGTTTTGTGCCCGGAGCAGAAGAGCATATCAAAGGAGGACTTTCCTGGATAGGAGTAGAACCGGACGAAGGACCAGGCATCGGAGGAGAATTTGGGCCTTACAGACAAAGTGAACGTGCAGCATCCGGTTTATATAAAAAGTTTGCAGACAAACTCCTGGCTGAGGGAAATGCATATTATGCTTTTGATACTTCGGAAGAACTGGATGCTATGCGTGCCAGGCTAAAAGAAGCCGGAAGCAGTGTGCAACAATACAATGCAGCTACCCGTGGCGAGATGAAAAATAGCCTGACTTTATCTAAGGAAGAAGTTGAGAGAAGGCTGGAGGCTGGTGAACGCTATGTAGTTCGGATGAAAATGCCCGAGAATCGGGACATTAGGTTTACCGATATGGTCAGAGGGGAAGTTAGCTTCAACAGCAGCCAACTGGATGACAAGATCCTGCTGAAAGGAGACGGCATGCCAACTTATCACCTGGCAGTTGTGGTAGACGACTACCATATGGGCGTCAGTCATATCATACGGGGAGAAGAATGGGTTTCCTCAACTCCTCTACACATCTGTCTTTATAAAGCCCTGGGTTGGGAAGATAAAATTCCGGTTTTCGTCCACCCTCCACTCATACTCAATCCCAATGGAAAAGGGAAGATGAGTAAAAGGCAAGGAGACAAACTCGGCTTTTCTGTATTTCCTATTGAATGGACAAATCCGGAAACAGGACAACATGCTTCCGGTTTCCGTGAAGACGGCTATTTGCCTGAAGCAATGATAAATTTTCTGGCACTACAAGGCTGGAATCCGGGAAATGATGAAGAGATCATGTCCAAAGATCGTTTGATCGAGCTCTTCAGCCTGGAAAGAATCAACCGCAGCGCCAGTAATTTTGACTTAAATAAACTGAATTGGTTCAACCAAAGCTATATCCGGGAAGTCTTTAGTGAAGAAAAGCTACTCAAATTACTCAAAGAAGACCTTTCCCACAGAGATCTCCCACAAAAAGATGATGTGTATTTGCAGCGTTTTATTGGATTGATGAAAGAAAGGGTTTCCAAGATTTCAGCATTTGCAACAGAAGGGAGCTATTTTTTCCATGCGCCAATTGAGTACAATGAGAAAATGGCGCGAAAACAATGGAAAGAGAATACGCCGGAAATCATGCAGGCTTTGAAAGAGAAATTTGATGCGGCCGCAAGTTGGAACAGAGATGCACTCTATGAGGGCTTTGAATCTTTGGCGGAGGAAAAGGAACTGGGAAAAGGCAGGATTCTTGCTCCACTGAGACTGGCACTCACCGGAGTGCCCGGAGGTCCAGATGCATTTGAAATTGCAGCTTTATTAGGAAAAGCTGAAACTTTCAGCAGAATAGATGCTGCAATTGAAAAGCTGGGTGCATAATTTTATAATATTTATCTGTATTTTGTAACTTCCGTGCAGCAGATTGAGTAGGAATATTGAGAGGTTTATACATGCAAAAACATTTATAACGCTTTGGCAAAGAAGAAGTCTAGGATTCAAAAATTTATCAACTATACACGGGAAGCGTTTTTCTTTCCCGCGCACCTCGCCTCGTTGGCAGTAATTACTACACTTGCTGCACTGGGCATATTTCTGGTACCACAGTTATTTCCATTCAATGAGGGGCTCGCAGTTTCTTCTATCATATTGATGGCTGGAGGACTGGAATTGAGTATCCTGAGTGCAATTAGCCGCAATCCCCGTTTCATCCGGGCGATCAATGCGAAGTACCAAAAGGATATCGATGCCTTTAAGAAAACAAAAACCCTGGTTGATTATTACAATGAACTAAGCCGCGAATCTCAACAAAGGTTTGACAAACTGAGAAATCGTGTGAAGGAAGTGAGAAAAGGTTTCAAGAAAATGAACACCACCATCCCTTCCGTTATAGAGAATTTTATTCGCAAACTCAATGCGATCGAGCTTTCATATGCTCGTCTTCTGTATTTCAAGGATCGATTTCCTGAAATCTCCAATGAAGATGCCATGCATGAAACGGTTACTGAGATTGACAAGCTCAATCAGGAACTTAAAAATGCAGGTAGCCGCCTGAGAAAAATCAAAGAGCAGCGCCTCAAGATTCTGGAAAAACGTATGGACAACTATTACAAACTCCAGGAAAACAAAGAGGTAATCGAAGAGCAATTACAGACCATTGAAGAAATGGTTGAGTACATCAAAGATCAGCCCATCTCCGTTCAGAATACAGAGCGAGAGGATGTAATGATCGAAAATCTCCTCTTCGAAACTGAGCAAACCCAACAGACCATGGAGGAAATAGAAAACCTGATGCAATCAGAATTCTATCCGGGTGTTGTAGATGATTTTGATCTGGGAAGCAGTAATAAGGAATTTGGAGATTCCCTTACAGAATAATTACCCACAAGCTAGGCCTTTCCTTTTATTTCTTAGTATCTTGCTAGCCTATTGACTCAACGTTATTTCTAGCATTTTAAGGTCTAGCAAACCCTATGTACAACACCCTCCACACTGAAAAAAAAGGCCATACCTTTATTATTACAATAAATCGGCCTAAGGTGCTCAATTCTTTAAACTCAGAAGTCTTTACCGAGCTTTCTGATGCCATTTCAACCTTAAAAAACGATCCCGAATTGAAAGGGGCCTATATCACTGGAGAAGGTGACAAAGCCTTTGTTGCAGGTGCAGATATAGGAGAATTTACGACCCTTAGTAGCGAAGAGGCATCTGAACTCTCCCGCCGAGGACAGAAAATCTTTTTTGACATAGAGCAATGCCCCAAACCTATCATCGCAGCGGTGAATGGATTTGCCCTGGGAGGTGGTTGTGAGTTGGCAATGGCCTGTCATATGCGTGTAGGATCCAGGAATGCTAAATTCGGTCTTCCTGAGGTAAAGCTGGGACTTCTACCCGGATATGGAGGTACGCAACGCTTGGCACAACTTATCGGCAAAGGAAAAGCCATTGAGCTTATGATCACTGGCGATATGATCTCCGCAGATACTGCCTACAGATTAGGCCTGGTCAATTATGTTACGACACGTGGCGAGCTGAGGGAAAAATGTGAAGAGATCCTGGAAAAAGCCTATAAACAATCTCCAAAGGCCATAGAGTTAGCGATGGGAGCCCTAAACGCAGGCTATAATGCGAGAAATGGCTACAGCAGCAAAAATGGATATGAGGTAGAAGCCGAAAGTTTTGGCAAAGCCATGGTTTCGGATGATGGAAAGGAAGGAGTAGCTGCTTTCCTCGAAAAAAGAAAAGCGAACTTTACGGGGAAGTAAAATCCCTTAAGATAAAGATAGACTGGCCCTGCCTTTGGTGGGGTCTTTTTTTTGTAGTAGGGTGAAAGGAAGACGTATCCCCTGAGCAAAAGCGAAACGCCTAATTCTATTCAGACACTTCTTTTCCATGGCCTTCATGAGCGTTGAGGAAAGACGGAGGGGAAAGGCTTAGACCCTTCGACGGGACTCAGGCTGACTCCAATAGTTCAACCTAAACAGCCTTGGCATTGCGAACAAACTGAGTCAATCTCCTTACACTAAATTGTTTACGCTGACTCAAGGAGATTGCTTCGCCGGAGATTCCGGCTCACAATGACAGCTAGTTGCTGTTAAGGCTCCAGTCCAAAAACAAAAAAGGCGACGAAAATATCGCCGCCTTTTTCATTCGTAATTCTTTCAATTATTGTACTGCTTCTTCCAACTTCTTGGAAGTGAAATAGCCATAGATCCAACCTTCTTGTCCATCCTTCTCCACCAGGTACCAGTAATCATTCATATTTCTGATTTCGGTACGCGCCCCTCTCTCAAGGATATTGCAAATATCCCCGGACTGAAGTTTAAATAGAATATTGTCAGCTTCAGAATCTGCCTCACTGCGGACATTGAGGTTGTCCGTTGTAACCATCAACTGATTAGCAGGTAAAGCCGTCATCTGCTTTACTTCTTCTAGTTTATTGTTGACAATACTCATCAAAGGAGATTCTCCAAAAAGGGTATTCTTGCTCAGGTTTTCCAGTTTTTCTGCCTGAGTGATAGGATTCTTTTCTAATAAGGCACGCGAAAACATGATCGCAACATTTACATCCACCTCATCTGTACTGAAATTCGTATTTTCTTTAATCCAGCCTTTCTTCTTCTTTTCCTGTCCAAAAACTTCCATCCAACCTTCCGTTTCGGAATCATTAACAACAGCGAAAATCTCTCCGCGCTCAAACTGCTTTCCATCGAATGTCGTAAGGTCTGGACGAGAATAAACATCTACCGTACCCGTTGCAGCTGCTCTTTGTGCATTTACCGCAAAGAGATAGTCATAAGACCATCCAACTTTCCCATCTGAAAGTTCCATCTCGAGATAATTCCTGTCTCCTGCTTCCTCAGCCTTTCCTGTCAAAGTTACTACCTCTCCAAAACTCATACCTGCCAACCATTTGGCATCCTTTCCCCTACCTGGCATAGAACGCAAACCCGCTTGTGGCCACAAACAAATTCCCAATTGAATTTCATTAGCTGCCGGAACCTCCCTGCTACTTTCTGTGCTGGTTTCAGTAGAACCGACTGTTGATTCCGTCCCGGCTTCTGCACTGGAAGTGGACGCTTTATCATCACAGGCAAGAAAAAACAAGCAGCTGGAAAGGGTAAAAATTAGTAAAGTCTTGAAGGGTTTCATGTTAGATGTGTTTATGATGCAATAATAGTGATTTATGAGTCGATTTGGTAAAAGCACCCTTCATAAATCCTCCATTGTCTGTATTCTCAGGTATTGGCTTGGAAGGCCTAATTTACTTCCTCTATCATATCCTTCAAAATTGCCCAAAGATTTTCTGCAACAATTTGGTGGCCTTCTTCTGTTGGATGAATGGCATCAGACTGATTCAATTCTGCTTCGCCGGCAACTCCCTCAAGTAAAAATGGCATAAGAACCGCATCATTATCCTCAGCCAATTTGGGATAGATCGAACGAAAATCCTCGGTATAGGCTTCTCCCATATTAGGAGGTGCTTCCATGCCCGTCACCAACAATTTCACATCCGGATAGCTCTCTCTTACAGTCTCAAGAATGATTTGAAGGTTATCGTGAGTAGCTCCAGGATTGATCCCCCGCAAACCATCATTTGCCCCCAGTTCGAGCACAAATATATCCACGGGTTGCCGCATCATCCATTTTATCCGGCCTTTTCCATCTGAACTGGTTTCTCCACTGATTCCTCCATTGATCACCTCATAGGGCAATTCTAATTCTTCCAACTTCCTCTGGATCAGGCCAGCGAATCCGTCCATAGGATTGTCCAGGCCATATCCAGCGGTCAAACTATTGCCAAAAATGAGGATTTTCTTTTTTGCATCCTGCTCGGAAGCCTCTTGAGTAGATTGAGATTCCTTCATGCGTATCGTCTGATCTTCTGTTTCCTCTTCTTTTGCTTGAGAATTGTCTGTACTTCCGGCACAAGCCCACATGATTAGGACTAAAATGGGAAAAAAGACGTATTTTTTCATCTTATCTGCTTTTTTTCAAAGGTAAACGAAACTTATAAGAATTCCTTCAGTTTAAGTATCAGAGAAATAGAACTAATTTGGAATAAATTTCCTCATACCGATGTCTATCTTCTAATGCTTCACACTAATCCCATTTAAAAGACATAATCCGATCGTTTCATGGATTCAATTTTACGCGTAGAAAACCTAAGTAAATCCTATCCCAGTGGTGATTCACTCCTAACCGTTCTAAAAAACATTCATTTTGACGTAGCTCCCGGTAGCAAAATGGCTATTGTTGGGCCCTCTGGAAGTGGTAAAACGACTTTATTGGGTCTCTGTGCCGGTCTCGATAAGGCAAGTACCGGCGACATTCAATTGCACGGCTCCTCTTTGGCAAGTTTGAATGAGGATCAGCGAGCAGCTATCCGGAATGAATATGTAGGCTTCATTTTCCAAAATTTTCAGCTAATTCCTACCCTGACTGCTTTGGAAAATGTGATGGTCCCACTTGAATTGCAAGGGAAGAGTGGAGCAGAAGAAGTCGCAAGAGAATTATTGACCCGGGTAGGTCTGGGGGATCGATACCATCATTATCCCAGCCAGCTTTCGGGTGGTGAGCAACAAAGAGTAGCTCTTGCCAGAGCTTTTTCCAATCGGCCCCGCATCCTTTTTGCAGATGAACCTACAGGAAATCTCGATGATGAAACCTCTGCACAGGTAGAAGCCCTGATGTTTGAACTCAATCAGGAAGCCGGTACAACCCTCATCATTGTTACCCATGATCCCGAATTAGCAGAAAAAACCGACCGCATCATCCGTTTGAAAGGCGGAGAGATCGTTTCAGATAGTGTAGCTTAAATCCGGCCCCAAATTTTATCCCAAAACATGAGCGATCTTTCTCCTCAACAAAACAAAAGAAATAGCCTCGCATGGGCCTTCAAGATGGCCTATCGGGACAGCCGCAGAAGTCGGTCCCGACTTATTCTTTTTACCGGTTCGATTATTCTCGGAGTAGCAGCTCTGGTTGCCATCAATACTTTTGGAGATAATCTTCGAAAAGATATCAATGAGCAATCCAAAGAACTTCTTGGAGCTGATCTGGTAATTCAAAGCAATCAGGCCTTTACGGATTCCGCCAATATTCTCCTAGAGGATTTTGAAGGACCGAGTTCTGATGAATACGCCTTCAGTTCGATGGTACTCTTTCCCAAAACCGGAGATACACGTGCCGTTCAGGTCAGAGCCATAGAAGACGGTTTCCCCTTTTTCGGAAAATTTGAAACGGTACCAGAGTCTGCAGGTCAGGAGTTCCGAGAGGAAAAGAAAGCCCTGGTAGATCAAACCCTGATGATGCAATACAATGCCAAAGTCGGGGATTCGATCAAGATTGGAAATGTAGTCTTCGAAATCGCAGGCAAACTGTTGCAGGTGCCGGGGCAGGTGCAGATGATGAGCATGGTATATGCTCCTGTCTACATCCCTATGCAATACCTCGACAAGACTTCTTTGATCAAAAAAGGAAGTAGAGTTACCTATAAGCGCTATTTTTCTTTAGGGGGAAATACCCCGAGCGAAGAAGCCCTGAATGAGATGCGTCCCAGATTTCGGGAACTGCGATTACGATATGATACGGTCGAAGAAAGAAGGGAGGACTTTGGAGATGCATTCGAAGGTCTGACTCGATTCTTAAATCTGGTTGCCTTTGCAGCTCTGCTTTTGGGATGTGTTGGCGTCGCGAATTCTGTACATGTATATATAAAAGATAAACTTTCCACGGTTGCTATCCTCAGATGTTTGGGTGCAGAAGGAGGCTCTACTTTTAGCATGTACCTCATTCAAATACTCTTTATGGGATTGGTGGGTTCTGTACTTGGAGCCTTACTGGGAAGTGCCTTGCAGGTAATTCTCCCTATGATTCTGCGAGAATTCCTGCCTATTAGTGCCAGCAGTAATATTTCCCTTCCGGCTATGGGAGAAGGAATTGCCGTGGGTATGGGCATTGCGGTACTTTTTGCTCTGCTACCTCTGCTAGCAATCAGAAGGGTTTCTCCCTTGATGACATTGCGAGCTTCCAGCGATTCCGGCTCTGGAAAAAGAGATATTTGGAACTGGTTGGTAATTTTGGGAATCGGTCTTTTCATTTGGGGATTTGCATATTTGCAGATCGGCGAAATTCAGGAATCCCTGGTTTTTGTCGGTGCTATGGCTTTGGGCTTTCTTATTCTCGCGGGAGCAGCTTATGCAGTGATGTTCTTGCTCAAGCGATTCTTCCCCAGAAACTGGAGTTTTGTTTTCCGCCAAAGTATTGCCAATCTTTTCCGCCCCAATAACCAAACCCTCATCATGGTAGTGGCTATCGGAATGGGTACTGCCTTGATCACCACCCTCTTTTTCATGCAGGGAATGCTGGTCAAAAATATTGCCTTAAGTGATCAGGGACAAAGACCGGATATGGTTGTTTATGATGTAGGTCCGGAAGATGTAGCCGAGATTACAAAGCTGATGGAGACCTATGATTTTCCTGTGGTACAGGATGTTCCTTTAGTGACGATGCAGCTGGCAGAGTGGAAAGGGAGAAGCAGGAGAGAATTATTGAAAGATACTACGCGTACAGTTCCCAGAGGTGGAACCCTGAATAGAGAATATCGCGTAACCTTCAGAGATAGCATCATTGACTCGGAGGAAGTAGTTAAAGGCAAATGGATAGGCGAAATAAAAAATCCCGGGGACAGCATATTTATCTCGGTTGAGGAAGGTTTTGCTCAAAGATCCCTCAAAGTCGATATAGGAGATGAGGTAGTATTTGATGTCAGTGGTCTAAAATTAAAGACTTATATAGGAAGTTTCCGCAAAGTTGATTTCCAACGAGTACAAACCAATTTCATAGTTCTCTTTCCAAAGGGAGTTTTGGAGGAAGCCCCTCAATTCAGGGTCCTTATTACCAAAACCAATTCGAATGAAAATTCGGCTAAATTTCAACGTGCACTAGCCGAGAATTATCCGGATGTATCAGTTATTGATTTGGCCCTGATTCTGAAAGTGGGGAAAGAGATATTGGAGAAAGTTTCCTTCGTAATTCAGTTTATGGGATTCTTTAGTATCAGCATTGGCTTGCTGGTCCTGATAGGATCGGTGATCAATAGTAAATACCAGCGGATCAGAGAGTCTGTGCTATTGAGGACACTGGGAGGAAGCCGGCGGAAAATTCTCATGATCAATGCCTGGGAATATATCTTTTTGGGATTTCTGGCTGCCCTTACCGGTATCTTGTTGGCTTTGGCTGCTAGTTGGGCATTGGCGAAGTTCAGTTTTGAGATCGAATATGCACCCGATTTGGGTCCAGCAGTGGGTATCCTGATAGGCATCATTGTCCTAACCGTAGGTATAGGCATGCTGAATATCCAGGGAATCATGAGTAAGTCTCCGCTGGAGGTATTGCGAAGAGAAGTATAGACTTTATTTTAAGGCTCTGCTTTTGGCTCCTGCGGGGCTTTGGTATCCGAATAGTCCTTCTGCCTTAATGGCTCTTTCTACTTCAGGAGGAACCATTTTTTCCCAGCCTTCTTCTCCTTGTTTGATCATGGAAAGGACGGCATCAGAAGTGATGTGTAGCAGGTCGGGATCAACTCCCCGTATGTCTTCTACTTTATTGCTGGAGAAAATGTACTGGAAAAGGTAATGCAATTCCTCTTTCGGCAACTTAAAATTCTTACAGGTATAAAGCTCCTGTGAGTAATCGGCCAGTGCTGGATAGACATACATTTTGATATTTGCTCCGAATAGGGTTCCAAATGATTCGAGGATTCCCCCTTTCAGATTGCTGTAGTAATGCTCATCAAATACCTGCTCGAGATTGTAGACACCGAGTGCAATTCCAATCTTCTTCTTGCGGGTATATTGGGTGAAATAGGAAACCAGTTTGTAATACGCATGATAACTGGAAACCATGACCATTATGCCCATAGAACGCAGCATATCTACTCGATCCAGGAAATCATCATCATCGATTTTCCCTTCTGCCGTGAGATTATTGAGGGTTAGTTCTGCGATGATAAGGGTATCTTCTTCTTTTACGTCCTCTTCCTCTAGAAACTGGGCCTTGGCAGATTTTAGCATATCCAGATTGACCAGAGTAGCCGGTCTGAATCGCCCGCGCAGCACAAGAATATTCTTTTTGTAGAGGACATCTGCCACATGCAGTACGTTCCCATCAGCTCCAAACATCGCTGCTCTGGTCATATTATTCTTCACCAGTTTCAGGCTAAGAAGACGATTATCCACCCAGTCAAAATTAGGACCAGTCAGACTGAACATATCGACATCAATACGATCTGGAGAAAGGCCTTCCATCAGGCATCTCAGGAAAGCATCCGTATCATGGGGATAATGGTAGCAGGCGTAGATAAGATTGACTCCAATGATACCAACGGCTTCCTGCTGCCAAAGGGTCTCGCTATCCCGCATCACCACATGCATGATCACATTATTGGGAGGCGTCTCGGGACTCAACTGAAAGCGAACACCAATCCAACCATGGCCCTGATTGGTCTTTTTATAATTCAGGGCTTCGATGGTATTGGCCATGGCAAAGAAACAGGTGGTATCTCCAATTTCTGTCAGGCGTTCTTCCAACAAACTGAACTCATGCTCCAGCATGCTTTCCATACGGGTACGACTGACATATCTCTTGGATTTCCCATAAATGGCATCGCTAAACTTCATATCATAGGCAGACATGGTTTTTGCGATGGTTCCAGAAGCCCCGCCAGCTTTAAAAAAGTGGGCAGCGGTCTCCTGTCCTGCACCTATCTCGGCAAATGAACCATACCAATGAGGGTTCAAATTGATCTTGAGTGCTTTTTCCCGAGTAGTCAGTGCACGAAAATTATCCATAGTATGGGCGCTGTTCTGTTAATGAAGCCTAAAAATACTCAAAGCAAACAGATTTTCTAGGCATTTCTTTTGAGACGAAAACATGGGGAAAAAGTCATGTTAGTGATCCTGCTCATAATCTCCTTAGGATTCTAAAGCCCGCAACTATAGTCCCGACCTTGGGATCCATATAGTCTCTATTGGTCAGGCGACAATCGCTTTCTTTATCCATCCATGAACCTCCTCGCATTATCCGACTGTTATAAAGATCGCTGCCTTTGGGGTTTATGAGCGAAGATTCTTTATAATAATCGACTTTGTACCAATCATGACACCATTCACGCACATTTCCTGACATATCGTAGATTCCCAACTTATTGGGCTTCAGCTGAGCGACTTCTTTGGTAGTATTACCTGAATTGATATCATACCATCCCACTTCTGCCATAAGCTTAGAGCCGGAATACAATTGCTTTTTCCCCAATTTACCTTCACTCGCCGCATACTCCCATTCTGCCTCAGTAGGAAGTCGGTATCCATTTGCCTGAAAATTGGTTCCTCCATATCCTTCTCCCATTATATAAACGCTTTCCAGACCTTCTTTCTTACTAAACCAATTGCAGTAGCGAATAGCATCAAACCAGCTCACATTAATCACAGGATGCTTGCCCCTCCCCCATCCTGCATCTCTTACTTTTGGAAGGGAGTTCTCCTCACAAAATTGGTCGTATTCCTCAAATGTTACTTCTTGTTTCCCCATAAGGAAATTATTGAGGATCACCGGATGTATGGGAAATTCATCGTATTCAGTTTCTCTTCCCATACCCCCCATTTTATAGCGACCTCCCTGGACAAAAACCAGAGATTCAGGGATTTGTTTCAGGAATTCTTTATCTGGAAGAAGGGTGTCAATGCTTGAGTAATCCTCCTCAGCTGCTGATCTGGGCTTTAGGAAAAAGTTATACGCCAGCATGAGGATAAACAAAAGGATCAGGAGACTGATCCCTGTTTGTATGTGCCGGCTTTTCATGCTTGAATATAGAGAAAGGTCGGCGAAAAAGCCCATTTGGGAATACTATTCCTTTTGAAAGGCCTTAGAAATCTGGTATTCTCTATTTTGGTCTTTTAAGGTCATCATATATTGTCCGGGAGTTAAACTGCCCGTATATAGGGTAGTATCCTGGGCTTTTATTTCAAACTCCTGACTAAATATCGTACTGCCTTGCAAATCCATGACTGTAAGTTGAAACATCTTCCCCTTTTCTTCATCCAGGCTGATATGCACAAGGTCTCGGACAGGGCTGGGATATAATTGAATTTCTGGGGAGAGGCTTTTATCCAGATTAAGTGACAATAAGTCAGAATGGACATAATTTCCCTTCAAATCTTTTTGACTGAGCCTGTAATAGAAAAATTCTTCTCGAGCTCCGGCATCGATATAGGTATAATGCCTCGGATTATCGCTATTACCAGCTCCAGGTATTTGGGCAATTTTTTCAAAAGTCAATCCATCAGTACTCCGTTCTATTTCGAAATATGCATTGTTCAATTCAAAAGTAGTTGCCCAATCCAGGCGAACCTTATGCCGACCCGTTTGCTCAAGTCCCAGCTCCAACCATTCAATATGGAAAATGCTAACTCCTACTTTCACTATTGCCAGCCAGTCATTCTTGTCTGGTGCGTGCAGGGTATTTTCTTTTAAGAGGCCCTCTTCTCCCATTTCCCTGTTTCGGGGATTGTACCAGCGGATCGTATTATTGAATCCCCGAATCTCCTCCAATTGCGTACTTCCTCCATTGGGCAAATAAATAGCATAGGTACTTTTATTCTCATTTCTCAGGACGAAATCCAAGGTATCGGAAGATTCATTATGTGCAAGAATCAATGGGGGAGCATAGCGTGAAATAAGATTGGTAAAAACCCTCAGGGCAGGACCGTCATTAGCTTCTCCTTCAATCCCTTGAGCCAGGAGAAAATGGGCAGAGATAAGGAGAGAGAAGGTAATGCTGAAACGAAGCATAGGACTACTGTTTAATGTTTTGTTCGTGTAAAAAAAATAGGAATAGAAGCAAAGCCTCTCCTAAGCCTTTTAGATAAAATTGCATTCGCAGATGTTCCTGACTTACCCCAAATTGCAGGCCATTAAAAGTACGTAGTCCCCTTTTTCACTGCTTACTTGCTCCTGAATTTCTCTTACATGCGTCAATAAACAAGTATTGCGCAATGGATAAATAATCTTCCCCTTTTTGCTTGAAATAAAAGAAAGATCCTCTTTTTCCAGTCTATTTTCCCCTTTCTGCTTACTTAAGCAAAAAGGGCCTTCCAAATTGGAAGGCCCTTTTCAATATTTCTAAAATCCTATACTAGCAGTCGCTGGTATTCAGATTCTTTTCTTCGATAAGATTGAGATTAGAAAGAACAGCTTGAGTAATTTCAAAAGTTCTTCCTTCTTCAGTGCTCTCTAAAACCACCTCTTCACTCACTTCCTCAGCTTCAGCTGGCAATACAATTTCTACTTTATTAGCAGGAATCAATTCAGCTTCTGCATCTCCATTCATACTTGCTAGGGTAGGTGCAATTACCAATGCAACTACAGACATAAGTTTTAGCAGGATATTGAGAGAAGGACCAGAAGTATCTTTGAAAGGATCACCAACGGTATCACCTACAACAGCAGCCTTATGTGGCTCAGAACCTTTGTAGTATTTTTCACCATTGATATCAACTCCTTCTTCAAACATCTTTTTAGCATTGTCCCAGGCACCACCAGCATTTGACTGGAAGATCGCCATCAATACCCCGGCAGAAGTTACCCCTGCCAGAAGACCCCCTAACATTTCAGCTCCACCTGCAAATCCAACAAGTACTGGTACTACGATCGCCAATACACCAGGAACAACCATTTCTTTAATAGAAGCAGCAGTTGAGATTTCCACACACTTAGAATATTCAGCTTTTCCATCAGCAGCATCAAAAATAGCTCTGTCTTCTGGAGTAGCATTCGTAAGGTCGGAATCATATTTCTTCATAATATCCAATGCTGCTCTCAATTCAGGGATCGCGTCAAACTGACGTCTTACTTCCTGAATCATGGCCATAGCTGCGCGACCTACTGCATTCATTGCCAAAGCAGAGAAAACAAAAGGAAGCATAGCACCAATCAAAAGACCGGACATTACTTTAGGCTGAGCGATATCGATAGTGGTAATTCCTGCTTGTTGCATAAAGGCAGCGAAAAGTGCGAGAGCAGTCAATGCTGCAGAAGCAATCGCAAATCCTTTTCCGATAGCCGCAGTGGTATTTCCTACTGCATCCAGTTTGTCTGTGCGTTGACGAACTTCTTTTGGAAGCTCAGCCATTTCCGCGATACCTCCGGCATTATCAGAAATAGGTCCGTATGCATCAACTGCAAGTTGGATACCTGTATTGGCCAACATTCCTACAGCAGCAATTGCAATTCCGTACAAGCCTGCAAAGTGGTGAGAGATCATGATGGCAGCTGCGATCAATAAGATCGGAATAGCTGTGGACATCATCCCTACTCCTAATCCAGCAATGATATTGGTTGCAGATCCCGTCAGAGATTGTTTAACAATGCTATTAACCGGCTTGGTACCGGTTCCTGTATAATACTCAGTAACTTTTCCTACAGCCAATCCAGAAAGAAGTCCGGTAATAACTGCAATGAATACTCCCATAGCCGAATACTCGGTTCCATTGTGAGACCAACTCTCAGGAAGCATATTAACAATGATGATGTAAGAAGCTAAAAGCATCAAACCACCAGAAAGAAACTCACCCGTGTTGAGGGCTTTATGAGGACTTCCTCCTTCACTTACTCTAACAAAGAAAGTACCGATGATAGATACTACGATCCCTACAGCAGCCAGAGTCAAAGGAAGCAAGATAGCTCCTAATCCGCCGAACTGACTGGCAAATTCTGGTACTGCGATAAAGGCACTACCTAAAACCATTGTACCTATGATTGAACCTACATAAGACTCAAAAAGGTCAGCACCCATACCAGCAACATCACCCACATTGTCTCCAACATTATCTGCGATAGTAGCAGGGTTCAGGGGATGGTCTTCAGGAATACCCGCTTCTACTTTACCTACAAGGTCAGCACCTACGTCAGCAGCTTTGGTATAAATACCTCCACCCACACGAGCGAAAAGTGCAATAGAAGAAGCACCCAGAGAGAAACCGGAAAGTACATTCAGTACAATCGTGATTGAATTAACAGAGTTATCAGCAGCCTGGAAACCCATGCTCTGATAAGCAATAAACAGTATGCTGAGACCAAGAACCCCCAGTCCTACAACACCTAATCCCATTACAGATCCACCAGCGAAAGCAACTTCAAGTGCTTTGCCCAGTGAGCTTCTGGCAGCGTTTGTAGTACGAACGTTGGCTTTGGTAGCTACACGCATACCGATAAAACCAGCCAATGCTGAACAAATAGCACCGATGATGAAAGAAACTGCTACCCACCAGTTAGAACCCGCTTCATTGGATCCTTTTATAGCCAGCAACACAGCTACCCCTGCCACAAAGAAGGCCAAAACCCTGTACTCTGCTTTGAGGAAAGCCATTGCTCCATCGGCAATGTTTTTTGCAATAGTAGCCATCTTTTCATCACCTACTTCTTGTTTGGAGACCCAGGATGAACGTATAAACGTATAGAGCAGGCCCAGGACACCCGCAATTGGCAAGAAATAAACTAATGATTCCATGTAATTTTTGTAAAGTTGCGATTGAGTCTATAACTCTATTTATTGATAAAGTGTGCAAATTTAGCCTTTAAGACTGTAAATACAAACCAAAGCATGAAACTTAAAGAGGCAAAAAGCCTTAAATCTTTAGCAGAACTCCTCGGAATCGAATTTGTAGGTCCCGAAAATCATAAAGTTCTGGGTATAAATGAGATTCACATGGTTGAAACCGGTGATCTTACTTTTGTTGATGTAGAAAAATACTACGATAAGGCCTTGAATAGCGCTGCGACTACTATCCTGATCAATAAGAAAGTAGAAGCACCCGCCGGTAAAGGCCTCTTGATCAGTGAAGATCCCTTCAGAGATTACAATATCCTGACCGAACATTTTCAAGCCAGAAAACCATTGGACACGAAAGGGGAACCGCAAAAAGGAGCAGGTGTCAAAATCGGCACCCATGTCGTTTTTGGAGAAGGGGTCATCCTTGAGGAAGGAGTAGAGATCGGACACAATTGCGTAATAGGCTCTCATGTCAGGATCGGTGCGGGCAGCCTGATCCATGCCAATGTTACCATCTACGATAATTGTGAAATAGGAAAAGAGGTATGCATCAATTCGGGCACTGTCATTGGGGGGGAAGCTTTTTATTTTAAAGCTCGTCCTTATGGCCGGGATAAAATGTTGACCAAAGGAAGGGTCGTTATTGAGGACCATGTAGACATAGGTGCTAATTGTACTATAGATCGGGGAGTAAGCGGAGATACACGTATAGGCGCATGGACCAAGCTGGACAATTTAATCCAAATCGGACATGACACCCAGGTAGGGAAAAAATGTCTGATCGCCTCCCAGGTAGGGATAGCAGGAGTGGTTACAGTTGAAGATGAGGTGGTTCTTTGGGGACAAGTGGGGGTAAACAAGGACCTGACCATCGGAAAGGGTGCTCAATTGTATGGAAAAACCGGCGTAATGTCAGACCTGGAAGGCGGAAAAACCTATTTGGGAATGGTCGCCGTAGAAGCTCGACAAAAATTGAGAGAAATTGCGGCTATTCGTAAGCTGCCCGACTTAATTCGTAAGCTGAAATAAGAAATCTTGCGAGAATGTTGTGAAAATTCGGGATATCTAAACCAAATTGCGTCCCGGTCGGTTAAATCCCTTGTATTTACCGTTTCCAATATTTTGTCAATATGCCTATTTTTGTGGGCAATATATATTTAACCAAAAATAATTCATGTCAGAAGTAACAACTCAATACCTTCCTTACAAAGTAAAGGACATCTCTCTTGCTGCATGGGGAAGAAAAGAGATAGAGCTTGCCGAGGCAGAAATGCCAGGTCTTATGTCAATTCGTGAAGAGTACGGAAAAGAAAAGCCATTGAAAGGTTCCCGTATCGCCGGATGTCTGCATATGACTATTCAAACGGCAGTACTGATCGAAACTCTCGTTGAATTAGGAGCTGAAGTGACCTGGTCTTCCTGTAACATTTTCTCTACACAGGATCATGCAGCTGCAGCGATTGCTGAGGCTGGTATTCCTGTTTATGCATGGAAGGGAATGAATGAAGAAGAATTTGATTGGTGTATCGAGCAGACCCTTTTCTTCGGTGAAGATCGCCAACCGCTGAACATGATCCTCGATGATGGAGGAGACCTCACCAATATGGTATTGGATAAATACCCTGAGTTAGTAGAAGCCATTGGAGGGCTAAGTGAAGAAACAACTACCGGTGTTCACCGCTTGTACGAGCGTATGAAAAACGGTACCCTTCCTATGCCGGCCATCAATGTAAATGACTCCGTTACCAAATCTAAATTTGATAACAAATATGGATGTAAAGAGTCTTTGGTTGATGCTATTCGTCGTGCAACGGATGTGATGATCGCTGGTAAAGTAGCAGTAGTAGCCGGATACGGAGACGTAGGTAAAGGTTCTGTTGCTTCTTTGAGAGGAGCTGGAGCGAGAGTGATCGTTACAGAAATTGATCCGATCTGTGCCCTTCAGGCAGCTATGGACGGATTTGAAGTGAAGAAAATGGCTGATGCCGTTAAAGAAGCAGATATTGTAGTAACTGCTACTGGTAACAAAGACATCATCCAGGGTGAGCACTTCAAAAATATGAAGGACAAGGCCATCGTTTGTAACATTGGCCACTTTGACAATGAGATCGACATTGCCTGGTTGAACAATAACTATGGAGATACCAAAGTTACCATCAAACCACAAGTTGACCTTTACACCATTGATGGCAAAGATGTAATCATCTTAGCTGAAGGCCGTTTGGTGAACCTCGGCTGTGCTACCGGACACCCATCCTTCGTAATGTCAAACTCTTTCACTAACCAGGTATTGGCTCAAATCGAGTTGTACACCAATGGTGATAACTACGAAAATCAGGTATACACATTGCCTAAGCATCTGGATGAAAAAGTTGCTCGCTTACACCTCGCCAAAATTGGAGTGGTACTTGAAGAGCTTCGTCCTGATCAGGCTGACTATATCGGCGTAACGGTTGAAGGCCCATATAAGCCTGAACACTATCGTTACTAGGATCTCGGATATTATTATCAAACGCATAAATAGAAAGCCTGTCCTTAGGGATAGGCTTTTTCTATTTGGGGTTTTACATTGATCCACTTTTTCCCCATCTTCCCCTCACTCATCGCATATTGCCATGTCCTATCAAATCAGTGAAAAAAACCTCGAAAGGCAACAACTCCTTTCCGTAGCCCTCAACGGCATTTCAAAAAAATACCTCAAGAAATTCCCTCAGGAAAATATTCATAAGGTATTAGACCTAGCTTGTGGTTTAGGCGAAACCAGTCGGATGCACAAAGGGCTTTTCCCACAGGCTGAAATAGTCGGAGTGGATATGGATGAAAAACTCCTGAATTATGCCAAAGAACTCGGAGATCAAGGAATAGCCTTTCAACAAGCCGATGCTACTGCCCTCCCCTTTCCAGATGATTACTTTGATTTGGTCTTCACGCGATTTCTACTCATGCATGTTCCAGATCCTCTAGCCGTATTGAAGGAAATGAAAAGGGTCTGCAAAAAAGGAGGGATCATTTTAGCACAGGAACCAGATATGGCGACAAGCGGAGGGCTATATCCCACCCACTGGGCATACGATCTTCTGGTTGATGCTTATCATCGACTTTATGAAGAGCCTCAGATGGGACGAAAATTGCCGCACCTTTTTGAAGCTTGCGAATTGCCCATCCCTAAGGTTCGCTGCGACACCTTTCTCATGCACAGGCATCAAGAAGGAGTATCCAAAAAGCTGACAAGGATGACTGCAGAAGGGATTTTGGATAATATGGTCGAAAAAGAGCTAATTTCTCCAGATAAAACAGAAGCCTTTATCGCAGGCTTGAAAGAAATCGAGGAAGATCCTCAGTACAGTTTCATCACCGATCCGGTGGTAACGATTTGGACGAAATTGCAGTAGGGGCAGCTCATGAGCTGCCCCTACAAAATCCCATCTAAACAATTTCTTTATTGATCTCCCCAAAGTCGGTATTCACCTTCTGCCAACAAGGGTAATCCAATGGCTTTTCTGGCTTTGTTACTCTTATTCACATCCTCAATGATGGGAGGCAGCACTTTATTGGTTTTCATATCAAACTGCTGATTGGTGCCGTAGAGTTGGGGTTCGCGGAGAATCTTGGCTTTGATGTTGTCGTAAAATTTGGCGAAAGTCTCGGGAGGCATTCTTTCGGCCTTAACTTCCTCTTTAAAAATGACGGTATACTCCTCCAGATATTCCGCAGGGTCCCAATCTTTGGGAGGATGCATAAGCAAAAGTAATTGGACGTAGGTATTTTTCCCCAAAAGCGCTTCCGGCAAAAATCCATAGGTATCGAATATCCCCCTTAAGGTCAGATGATTTTTGATATCGATTTGGTGTTGGAGAACCCAAAGGGAATCCTTTAAGTCTTTATCCATGGAAAGATTCAGGGATTTGGTGTATTTCATGTAAGCCTCGATCCCGTCCTTATCATAGACCGCATTCATTTGTTCAATGATCTTATCGTCCATGGTTTCATTAGCGATGTAGTTTCGATACTGCTGATCAGTTTCAGACATCTCCTGGATAACTTCCTGCAAGTAGGCAATTTCATCTTCACTCACTTCTTTTTTCAATTGAAAATCCTGACCGATGAGCGAACCCAGGATAAAAAACTGGCCAATCAGGTAGGCAATGAGGCTATGGTAGAGGTGATCAAAAGTCTTCATAATTTTCGAATTAAAGATTGATTATTTGTTTTGATCACAAGTAGCAGCCTTATTTTCATCCATTTATCCATCCAAAAACGAATAAGCCCTAAGCAAAAACGAAAAAGCTTAAGGAAAACTTAAAAAGCCTTATCCATCGCCAAATCCGCCTTATCTTGGACTTGTGAAAAATTCGACAAATGCATCTTCGAGCTTTTATCAGCGGCTGAGCATCTTGGCTTTTCTCCTGCTGATCCTGCTTATACTCATTCAAATAAGTTGGTTGAGTAGGGCGGTAAATCTTCAGCGAGAGCAAACCCATGCCCGATTGCAAAAACTGATCCCTGATATAGCACTCGACATAAATCGTATAGATCATTCCCTTTTCCACGATACCCTCCTTGATCTGACAGGACTGGATTTATTGGAAGTAGAGTATCGAATCGATAAGATATTGGAAGAGAATGACATTGATCAGGATATTCATTTCGCCTTTTACCAGGAAACCCCAGATGGGATATTTTTGAGCAATATGCCGGCGAAACAGGCAGACTTAGTGGATTCTGATATTCGCTCCTGTATGTCCTGCATTGTATCCTTTTCTGTGGTGAAAGACACCAATGGTTTGGGAAGTCTAGAGGAAGAAGAGTATCGAGAGCAGCTATTTGATCGATCCGAATTTCAATATTACAGCCCGATCAATTCCCTGAAATCGGCGGAGGATGATGTACTCTGGCTTGCCTTATATGCTCCCCATGAGTTTTCCGCCGCAATAAAATCCCTGATTTACATATTCCTCCTCAGCCTACTGCTCCTGCTTTGCCTTCTGGGACTCTTCTTCTATGTACTTCGCTCCCTTTCCCGACACAAAAAATTGAGCCAGGTAAAGAATGACTTTTTCAACAATGTCTCACATGAATTCAAAACACCCCTTAGTTCTATTCGTTTGGCTTCGAAAGTATTGCAGCAAAGCAAAGATCCGGAAAAAAACAAGACCTATCACCAGTTGATCGAAAAGGAAAGCCTGCTTTTGGAACAGCAAATCGATAAACTTCTGGAATTCTCCCTTCTGGATAATAAAGAACTGGAATTTGAATACCAGGAAATCGATCTAAACCAATTGATTCGGGAAATACCTGCACGACTCAAAGTTCTGATAGAGGAGAAAAAGGCCCATTTGAAAGTAAATCTGGATGAAAGTCTGGCTTTCGTAAAAGGAGATGCGACCCACCTTTCTAATAGCTTCTGTAATTTGGTGGAGAATAGTCTAAAATATTCACAACAAGGAGTCGAAGTAGAAATTTCCACCTTGCAAGATGGCAAGCAAGTCTTTATCCGGGTGAAAGACAATGGTCCGGGGATAAAAGACGAGTATCAGGATCAGATTTTTGATCGCTTTTTCCGCGCCCAAAATAATAATCAATATAAAGGACAAGGCTTTGGGATAGGGCTAAGTTATGTAAAGAGTATCATTGAAGCCCATAAAGGCAATATTCGCTTAAACAAAGCCTACAAAGAGGGCTGCGAATTTATCATCAAACTATGAGCATGAACAGAATCCTCCTGACAGAAGATGACCAGAGTTTCGGCTACATACTTTCCGAGTATCTGACTATGCATGATTTTCAGGTGGAGTGGGTAAAGTCAGGGGAAGAAGCCCTGGAAAAGTTGCAGCGAAACAGCTATCAGCTTGTTATTCTGGATATCATGCTTCCCGGAATCGATGGCTTTGAGATCGCAGGTCATATCAAAAAGCAACACAAAGACATTCCTTTCATTTTCCTCAGTGCCAAATCTCTCCGCATAGATCAGTTGAAAGGCTTTAAACTGGGCGCTTATGATTATATCACAAAGCCGGTAGATGAAGAATTGCTAGTGGCCAAAATACGGGCCCTGATCGGACAGACCTCAAAGTTAAATACGCCTTCGAGCTACGAATTGGGCAGCTATAGCTTTCATCCGGATCTTTTTCAATTGAAACGAGAAGATCATGTCCAAAAACTCACGCAAAGAGAGAATGAGCTCTTGCAGATGTTTTGCGAGCATGAAGGCCGGCTTTTAGACAGAAAAAAAGCCCTACAGGAAATTTGGGGAGAGACGGATGAGTTTAGTCGAAAGAGTATGGATGTTTTCGTTTCTCATCTCAGAAAATACCTTTCCGCAGATGCTTCCATCAAAATCGAAAATGTGCATGGAAAGGGCTTTATTTTTTCGGTGAAGAGATAAGCCAGGCAGACTGTCATTGCGAGCTCAAATGTTGAGCGCAGCAATCTCCTGGGCTTCTGATTGCTATTTAGTATCAAGGAGATTGCTTCGCCTGTCATACAGGCTCGCAATGACACGCTTGGTGTCGCAGTTTCCTAACACTCAAAAGCAAATACAAACCCTAAATCTGTACTTGCACTTGAACTTATCTTAACCCAATTCCAAGGGTAAATGCAGCTCAAAAAGCTAACAAATTTCAATAATTCTCTTTCAGATTCTTAAGATGATGCTGGGTATGGTATACAGACCAAAGCATAAATTCACGAACCAACATTCTACCCATTAAAGGATGGGGCAAGAGGTAGCGATCCAAATCTTTGTCTTTCCACTTCGACAGTTTTTTCAGGAAAGTTTCAGATGATTTCTTATAAGATTGCAAGTATTCCTGTTTATTTGCGGCCAGATTGCTGAGTTCAGTGCTCGGATTTGTAAAGTCTGCTGGCAGTGCGGCGAGTTTTTCCTTATACTTACTTACAATCGTATCATAAGCCCTTGCTGGTCTATTTGGCTTACCAAATTTGTATCGGAGAAATACTTTAGGAATCCCCAATCCTTTTTTCAGCTGCTTATTTACAATGATCAAATGATCGAGATGTTGGGCAGTGGTCCACTTGCCTTTGGGTCCCATATTAAACTTTTCATCATCCTGGGCATATATCCACTCCTCCACCTGAATCAAACCGGCCTTCGCTCCCTGTATAATTGCTTCCTTTGAGTTCAACATATTGGTTTACGCTAATGATCTGCTGTGAAATTCCCGGGTGCTTATTTAGCCTTCGAAAAGGAGTAGAGGGTCTTGGTTTGATAGATATCCTCAGGCTGAAGAATACTGCTGGGGAAATTGTCTTTATTGGGTGAATCCGGGAAATGCTGGGGTTCGAGGCAGAAGGCCGTTCGATAATGATAGGCATTGCCTGTTTTCCCGATATTTGATCCATTCATAAAGTTTCCGCCATAAAACTGTACCCCTGGCTCGGTAGAATGCATTTCCATAATGATTCCACTTCGATCTCCTTTTACTCTTGCCATAAATTCCGGAGATGCTTTGGGTTCCATGGCCAGCACGAAGTTGTGGTCGTATCCATTTCCGGTCAGCAATTGCTCATCCAGTGCTTCAATCCTGTCATGAATACGAGCAGGCTCACGAAAATCAAATACGCTTTCGTCCACCGCTTTTATTTCGCCCGTCGGAATCAGGCTCTCATCAACGGGCGTAAAATTATCTGCCGCTATCGTAATCCAATGTTTGTGAACAGTACCACTCCCCTCTCCATTTAGGTTAAAGAAAGCGTGATTGCAGAGATTTACGGGAGTAGCTTTGTCAGTTTTCGCTTCGAAGCTGATTTCCATTTGATTCCCGCTCATCTTATAATATTGGACTACCTCCAAATTTCCCGGATAACCCTCTTCTCCATCTTTGGATAAATAACTCAGTTTTAGGGTTGAATCATTTTCCTGCACAGCATCCCAAACCACAGATTCAAATCCCTTATCTCCCCCATGCAAATGGTTAGGATCATTATTGACAGCCAGGGTATAGTCTTCTCCATTCAGGCTAAATTTCCCTTTGGCGATTCTATTGGCATATCTTCCGATCGTAGCTCCATGATATTTCTCATTGCTACCATCGCTGTACTCCGTCAGTGTATTAAATCCCAATACAATATCAACAGGCTTAGCCGTAGAATCTTCTACCCAAAGGCTGACGAGCCTTCCTCCGTAATTGGTGATAGCAGCTCGTATTCCAGCTGAGCGTAGATGATAGAGTTCGACCTTTTTCCCATCCATTTCTGCCTGAAAATCAGCCTTTGCCGGTAAGCTTATTTTATCGAGAGCAGAAGAAGAATCTGCTTTTTGCTCCTTTTTTTCTTCCTGGCAAGCACTTATGGTCAAAAAAACCATAATTATAGGTAGTAGTAATTTTTTCATTGAAAGATTATTTGCTAACATGCGGGGGAATTTAGCCAAAAACTTTATCTCTGACCAAAAAAGCTATCCAAACGGGCAAAACAGAGATACGGACTACAATTGAAACGAAACTACTATGAACGAATTTGCTACCCTCGATTGGGTCATAGTCAGCATATATTTCCTGATTTTAGCAGGAATCGCTGGATGGGTGATCCGACAAAAACAAAAAAATACGGAAGACTACTTTTTGGCCGGACGAAATATGGGCTGGTTTATCGTAGGTGCCTCCATTTTTGCCTCAAATATCGGTTCCGAACATGTAGTGGGCCTGGCGGGTTCAGGAGCTTCAGACAAATTTCCGCTCTTGATTTATGAATTGCATGCCTGGATTGTCTTGATGTTGGGTTGGTTATTTCTTCCTTTCTACCATAGAGCCGGGGTCTTTACCACTCCAGAGTTTTTGGAAAAAAGGTTTAGTCCAAGTGCTCGTTGGTTTTTATCTATTTTTTCTCTGATTGCCTATGTTCTGACGAAAGTTTCTGTGACAGTTTATGCGGGGGGAATAGTAATTTCAACCCTCCTGAATATAGAATTCTGGACGGGCGCCCTTGCCACAGTCATATTAACTGGTGTCTACACAATTTTGGGAGGCATGCGAGCAGTAGTTTATACAGAAGCCTTGCAAACGGTTGTCCTCATCCTTGGAGCAATTTTTCTCACCGTTTTTGGACTGGATGCAGTGGGAGGATGGACTGAACTTCAAAGCACTGTAGGTCCGGAGTATATGAATATGTGGCGTCCCAATTCAGATCCCGATTTCCCCTGGACCTTCCTTGTCATTTCCAGTACGATTGTAGGGATATGGTATTGGTGTACGGATCAATATATCGTTCAAAGGGTATTGACCGCTAAGAACGTCCAGGAAGGACGTAGAGGAGCTATTTGGGGGGGATTCCTCAAACTGCTTCCTGTATTTATCTTCCTGATCCCAGGCGTAATAGCTTTGGCGCTGAAAATGAAGGGTCAATTGGAATGGGATAGTCCGGATCAGGCCTTCCCGGCTTTGTTGAGCCATGTATTACCTCCTGGACTGAGAGGTCTGGTAGCTGCAGGTCTGCTGGCTGCTTTGATGTCCTCTTTAGCCTCCGTCTTTAATTCCTGTTCAACCCTCTTCACCGTTGACATCTATCAAAAGCTGAATCCAAATAAAAGTGAAGCAGAATTGCTGCGAATCGGAAGATTTGCCACAGGAATCATTGTATTAGCCGGTATCGCCTGGATTCCGATCATGCAGAACATCTCTACCGTATTATATGAATACCTCCAATCTGTCCAGTCATATATTGCCCCTCCAATTACTGCAATATTCTTGCTCGGAATTTTCTCCAAGCGCATCAATTCAAGAGGAGCAATGGCTGCTTTGGCTTCAGGTATAGTTATCGCCGCTATCAGAATAATTTTAGAGCTTACGAAAGACAGCTTTGAAACCGGAAGCTTTTTGCATATGCTGGGAGACACCAACTTCCTCATTTTCTCCACCTGGTTTTTCGTCTTTGCAGTACTTATCACCGTAGTAGTTTCTTTACTTACTCCTGCCCAGGCAGAGGAAGATATTCAAGGCCTTACCCTTGATACCGTATCAGAAGAACAAAAAATATTGAATCGCCAGAGCTTCAACATGTGGGACGTTGCAGCCTCTCTCTTTGTAGTTACAATCGTTGCATATGTAATGTTCTATTTTTCCTAGAAAAATAAGCTTATAAGAATCCTTGTGGGGAAAGCATGTCCAGCTTTCCCCACAATTTTTTTTCACGCCAGATTTTTTTCGTAATCTTGTGCCCAAATTTCATCCTATGAAAGAACTAAAACGTGTTGTTATCACTGGATTGGGAGCCCTTACCCCCATTGGAAATACCCTCGAAGAGTACTGGAAAGGTCTGGAAGAGGGAAAAAGTGGAGCAGGTCCCATTTCTTTATTCGATGCTACTCATCATAAAACGCAGTTTGCCTGTGAAGTAAAAGGTTTTGATGCTCAGGAGATCTTCGGCAGAAAAGAAGCCCGTAAGATGGACCGCTTTGCACAAATGGCAATGTCTTGTGTAGAAGAATGTATTGGAGATACGGGTATTGATTTAGAATCTGTAGATAAAAATCGCATTGGAGTTATCTGGGCATCCGGTATAGGGGGCCTTGGTAGCCTTGAGGCCGAGGTGATTAATTTCTCCGAAAATAATCAGGTTCCCAGATTCAATCCCTTTTTCATTCCCAAAATGATTGCAGATATCGCTGCAGGGCACATCTCTATAAAATATGGTTTCAGAGGTCCTAACTTTGCAACCGTATCTGCCTGTGCTTCTTCAACCAATGCAATCGCTGATGCTTTCAACTACCTCAGACTGGGTAAAGCCAATATGATCCTGACCGGTGGCTCTGAAGCAAGTATCACGCATTCAGGTGTTGGAGGATTCAATGCCATGAAAGCCTTATCTCAAAATAATGAGAATGCAAGTGGGGCTTCTAGGCCTTTTGATGCAAATCGTGATGGATTTGTATTAGGAGAAGGAGCAGGAGCTTTGATGTTGGAAGAATTGGAGCATGCAAAAGCAAGAGGCGCCAAAATCTATGGAGAAGTGGTAGGATCTGGTCTGGCTGCTGATGCTCACCATATCACAGCTACTCATCCTGAAGGATTGGGAGCTATGCTGGCGATGCAAAATGCGCTGGAAGATGCCGGTTTAAATAAAGAAGACATTGACTACCTCAATGTTCATGCGACATCCACTCCGGTAGGAGATATAAGTGAAGCCAAAGCTATTGAGGAGTTTTTCGGAGAGCATGTGGACAATCTCCATATCAGTGCTACTAAATCCATGACCGGACACCTCCTGGGTGCTGCTGGAGCCATTGAATCTATCGCAGCTTTACTTGCGATTAACAAAGGAATTATTCCTCCAACCATCAATCTCGAAGACAGGGATGAGAGAATCAGTAAAAGGCTGAATCTTACCCCAAATAAGAGTATCAAAGCCGAAGTAAATATTGCCATGTCAAATACTTTTGGCTTTGGAGGACATAATGCAATTGCTATTTTCAAGAAATACGCAGAATAAGTAGATAAATCAGATCTATTATAACAGGGATAAGGACTCATCACTCCTTATCCCTGTGTCATTAACAAAAGTCCTTATGGAAAGCAGATCGGTTTTTAAGGTTGGAGGAGTTCCTGAGCATTTTAATCTTCCCTGGCATTTGGCAGGAGAAGACGGGGACTTTGAACAGGCAGGAGTATCCGTAGAATACAAGGACTACCCGGGAGGCACCGGAGCGATGTCGAGGGCCCTGGCATCCGGAGAGCTTGATCTGGCCATAGTGCTTACAGAAGGAATAATTTCTGCCATCCATCAGGGAAATCCATCTCGCATCATCAAAAGTTATATAGACTCTCCCTTGATCTGGGGCATTCATGTAGCAGCCAATGGAAAGCTTCAGGAAGAAGAGGATATGGAAGGCAAACGCTTTGCTATCAGTCGCTTTGGATCGGGTTCTCACCTTATGGCAATCGTTGATGCCATGCAAAGAGGATGGGATTATGAGCATCTACTTTTCGAAAAAGTAGGTAACCTTGAGGGTGCGATAGAAGCCCTCCCCGACAATAAAGCTGATGTTTTCCTATGGGAAAGATTTTCTACCCAGCCCTTTGTGGATGATGGAATCTTTCGCAGGATAGGGGAAATCCCCACTCCCTGGCCGTCATTTATGATCGCTGTACGAGAAGAAGTTTATGAAAAACGGTCGAAAGACTTGCAAAAATTGCTGGATGTCATCAATCGAAAATGTAAAGAATTGATGAGAGATCCTGATGCCGTAAAAACTATTGCAAGTCGCTATGATCTCGAGCCAGAACAGGTAGCTATCTGGTTTGACTTGACCAAATGGAGTACAGATCTTTCCATCCCGACTCAGTCTTTATTAAAGACCCAGGAAGCTTTGCTCAATGCGGGCATCATTGAGAAAAAAATGAAGCTCAACAAGCTCTGTTTTGTTGGATAGATTCATTTCCGTATTTTCAGGTGCATTCAAAAATCCTGTATAATATTCCCGCTTTTACAAGAGTTATATTTCAGGACGAACCTAAGATTTCCTCTTAATCAGGCAGAGAAATGGGTATAGAAATACGCGATATCAAGAAGGCTTTCGGAGAGAAGCAAGTATTGAAAGGGGTCAGCTTTGAGTTTGAGCAGGGGAAAGTTAATATGATCATAGGAGCGAGTGGAAGTGGGAAGAGTGTCATGCTCAAATCCATCGTAGGACTCCACAAACCTGATGAAGGCCTGGTACTCTATGACGACCAGGATTTCCACAGCAAAAATCCCAAAGACCAAAAAGATATCCGGAAAAATATCGGCATGCTCTTCCAAAGCTCAGCCTTATTTGACTCCATGAATGTAGAGGAAAACGTAAGCTTTCCCCTGAAAATGTTTACCTCCCAATCTCCTGAAGAGATCAAAGAGCGCGTAAATTTTTGCCTGGAAAGGGTCAATCTGGTAGATTCCAACCAACTTTATCCTTCAGAACTTTCGGGCGGGATGCAAAAAAGGGTAGGTATTGCAAGAGCCATCGCGCTGAATCCTAAATATCTTTTTGTGGATGAACCCAATTCCGGTTTGGATCCTCTGACAGCATCTGTCGTTGATAAATTGATCCAGGAGTTGACGGTAGAATTTGAAATGACGACCATCGTTGTATCGCATGACATGAATTCTGTCATGAATATTGGCGATAAGATTATGTTCTTGTACCATGGAAAGAAAGAATGGGAAGGAACCAATAAAGAGATTCTTTATTCCAAAAATAAAGCATTGGAAGAATTCATATTTGTTTCAGACCTGATCAAAAGATAGGGATATACAAGAGAGATTAACACGATAGAAAAAATATATGAGCCCCGAGGAAAGGATAAAGGCCCTGAGTAAAGAACTTGCCCTCCATAATTACAATTACTACGTTCTCGACAAACCGAGTATCTCCGACTATGAGTTTGACATGAAACTCAAGGAGTTGGAAGAGCTGGAGGAGAAATTTCCTCAATTTCAACAAGCAGACTCTCCTACTTTACGTGTAGGAGGAGAAATCACCAAAAATTTTGAGAGTTTTCAGCATATCCGTCCTATGTTGAGCTTAAATAATAGCTATTCGCAGGAGGAAATCGGAGACTTCGATGAACAGGTAGATAAATTGGCAGGAGGAAAAGCTTATACCTATTTACTCGAACATAAATTTGATGGTGTTTCCCTCAGTCTTCATTATGAAAATGGACTGCTTGTGCGAGGGGTAACCCGGGGAGATGGGGTAAGTGGAGATGATATTACTGCCAATGTAAAAACCATTCGATCTATTCCTTTGAGGCTCAGAGGAGATGATTTCCCTCCACAATTGGAAGTTAGAGGTGAAGTAATAATGCCCCTGGATGCTTTTCAGCGACTCAATGAAAAGAGAGCTGCCGAAGGCCTGGAATTACGGGCAAATCCCAGAAATACTACTTCCGGGACCTTAAAGAATCAGGACTCAGCTATAGTAGCGGAACGAGGATTGGTATTTTTTGCTTTTTATCTGGCCGGTGATGGTTTCAACTTCCAAACCGAGGGAGAAAACATGGATTGGCTCATAAAACATGGATTTAAAGTAAGTGGAACCCATCGGGTTGTACCCGATAAAAGCGAATTATTCAATTATCTCGATGAATGGGAAGCGAAACGTAAGGCCCTGAATTATGAAATCGACGGGATTGTAATCAAAGTAAATGAGTTGCAATTGCGGGAAGAGATAGGATTTACCTCTAAAGCTCCCCGTTGGGCCATTGCCTATAAATACAAAGCAGAAGAAACTCGCACCACATTGGAATCGGTATCTTTCCAGGTCGGCAGAACAGGAAAAATCACACCGGTAGCTAATCTGACGCCTGTATTATTGGCGGGAACCACTGTAAAAAGGGCATCAATCCACAATGCAGACGAAATAGAACGACTGGATTTGCATGAAGGAGATACGGTTACGATCGAAAAAGGTGGTGAAATCATACCCAAAATCACTTCGGTTGTGATGGATGAGCGGGCAAAAGAGGCAGAAGCTATACATTTCTTACATAATTGTCCGGCTTGTGATACGCCTTTGGTCAGAACCGAAGGGGATGCAAACCATTATTGTCCCAATGAAATATCCTGCCCTCCGCAGGTAAAAGGCCGAATCATCCACTTTGCTTCAAGAAAGGCAATGGACATCGACGGATTAGGAACGGAAATTGTAAACCAATTGGTAGATGAAGGCTTGATTCGGACCTATGCCGATCTTTACAAATTGACCTATGGAGCTTTGATAAAGCTGGAGAGATTCGCAGATTTATCTGTACAAAATTTACTTCAGGGAATAGAAAACAGCAAAGAGATCCCATTTGAGCGGGTTTTGTTCGGTTTAGGGATCAGATTTGTAGGAGCGACAGTAGCGAAGAAACTGGCCAGACACTTTGAAAGCATTGATGCACTATCAGAAGCTGATGAAGAAAGCCTGGTAAATGTTCCGGATATTGGAACCAGAATTGCTGAGTCTGTTCATGAATTTTTCAGAAATTCGGACAATCAGGAGCTGGTTGATAGCCTCAAACAGTCAGGATTACAGCTTGAAGTAGCAGAAAAAAGCACCCGTCTGGATATACTTAATGGAAAAAGTTTCGTAATTTCAGGGGTGTTTTCTAACATGAGCCGAGATGAATTGAAACAATTGATCGAGGACTGCGGCGGAGACGTAAAAAGCTCGGTGTCAAGCAAAACCACATTTTTGTTGGCTGGAGACAACGCAGGACCCTCAAAATTGACAAAAGCAGAAAAGCTCAACGTGTCAATCATTTCAGAAGCTGAATTTATGCAAATGATTAATGGAGTGGCTTAACGACCTAAAAGAAAAATTTAGTAAGCGCCGTATTCGCAATCTGGATCGTAGCAAAGAGTACATCCGTGACTTTGTCGATATAGAAAGTGCGAATAAAATCGGGGTGATCGTCAATATGAATCACCTGGAGGGGAAAGATCTTGCTCTTGTTACCGAATACCTTGAAACACTGAAAAGAAGAAATAAGAAGATTCTTATCATCGAACTTAACTTTAACAAAAAGGAAGTTCCGCATTTTACTTCTTATACCAATCATATTTTTATCAGTCCCACCAAACTCAACTGGTTGGACTACCCTACCCCCGCGATCGAAAATGAGATCCGCCAACACGAATTGGATATTCTGATGGACTTTGACTATTCCAGTAGAATGACTTCCAAATATGTGTGTAGCATGGCCAAAGCAAAAACACGTACCGGTGTACATCATGAAGGTTATGAAAGTTGTTATGAACTTATGATCTATCACGATGAAGAATCCGGCATGAAGGGACTTATCAAGGAGTTTGATTACTTCTTGAATATGATCGATAATGGCCAAAAAGTTAAGGCATAAAACCAAGCTCTAAGCATCATGAATCCTTTTAGTGGTACGGGAGTTGCCCTTATAACTCCTTTTACAGAAGATTTACAGGTAGATATACCTGCTCTTCGTCGCATTACCCGAAATATGATTCAAGGGAATATAGATTCCCTGGTTATTTTGGGTACAACCGGTGAGTCTGCCACCTTGACCGCAGAAGAACAAAAGCTCGTTATTGAAACAATCCTGGAAGAAAATGATGGCGAATTGCCCATCGTTTTAGGTATAGGAGGAAACAATACTGCTGCTGTCTGTAAAAAGGCAGAAGCATGGAGTAAACAATATAAACCCTCGGCTGTCCTTTCGGTCAGCCCTTACTATAATAAACCCTCACAAGAAGGAATATACCAGCACTATAAAGCCCTCGCATCCTCAACAGATGCATCCATTATTCTTTATAATGTACCGGGAAGAACAGCCTCCAATGTCAGTGCCGAAACTTGTCTGAGATTGGCTCATGATATTGAAAATGTGGTAGCGATGAAAGAAGCCTCGGGAGACATTGATCAGGTAATGAAAATCATAGCCGGAAGACCGGAAGGTTTCAGCCTACTCTCCGGAGATGACCATTTGGTCCTACCCTATGTTTCATTGGGAGGCGATGGAATTATCTCGGTTACCGCTAATGCTTTCCCTGCTAAATTTAGTGAAATGGTAAGAGCGTCTCTTTCGGGAAATTGGGATTTTGCGAGAAAGCTTCATTTTGAAATGCTGCCCCTGACCAAACTAAATTTTGCCGAAGGAAACCCTGTAGGAGTCAAATCTCTGATGAATTTACTGGGCGTTTGTAAGTCTGATGTGAGATTGCCTCTGGTTAAAGCTACGCAAGATCTAGTCAACAAGATGCAGGCTGAACTAAGTCCTGCATAATAGCATTTACTTCCAGATTCCAGCTTAACATTGGCCAAATATTCCCAATATTTGGCCTGATATTCTAATCGAATACCCTGAGAATAAAGGAAATTAGCTCAATTAGATTAATGTTTTATGCAGTATATTCAATTGAAGCCTTTGGTATTCCTATGCCTCTTTTATCCTTTTTCTCTTAACGCACAGGTATTACTAGAATCTGAGCCAAATAATTCCTTTTCGTCGGCAGATTCTTTGTCGCTTGACAGTACTATACAGGGCCTGCTCTTTCCCAATAATGATGATGATTATTACCAAATCCCACTAACCCAAAAAGGCTTAGTTAGCATCCAGGTAAATAATGTCCCTGAAGATGTACTGATTCGCCTAAAATTATATGATTCAAGCTTCTCTGAAATAAACTTCAAAAATGGTCTGTTCGGACAGGACCTTCAGATGGACACGGAAGTTTGTGAGAGAGGAATTTATTATGTCAGGGTCTATGCGTTAGAAGAAAACCCTCAACTGAGGTATGAATTGAAGGTCCAACTTGACAGCAGCGGTGGCCCTCTTTCGTGTTTGACAAATTTAAGAGAAATGCCAGCCTGGGCCTCCGATTTCAAAGTTTATCCAAATCCAGCGGATAGTTACTTCTTTGTCGATCTGACAGGAATGACTTTTCCAGGGGAGGAAAGCTGGTTTTTGAGCTTGCGCAATGCAAGAGGAAGCTTAGTTCTTAGGCAAAAACCAGACAGAGGATTGAATTATTTATCACTTCCTAAATTAGCAAATGGTTTGTATCTACTTGAATTACAAACAGATAGGGGGAATATTTACCAAAAAATAATCATAAGTAATTTGTGAATCTTTTCTATTAGGTCTGAATTCCCCTTAGCTAAAGCACAGAAATGTATACAAAAAATTAAAGCCGACACCCTAAGGTATCGGCTTTAATTATTTCTTGGTCTGGGTTTATCAGGTCTTAGAAGCCTGAATATCCTTCCGAATCTCCTGCGCGAGAACTTTCAGTTCCTGCATTGCTTTGCGAGCGCGGGTTCCGGCAGCCTTGTTGCCTTTGTCATAAAACTTTGAGAAATCATCTTCGATTCCGATGACAAGGCTTTTTAGTTTTGCGTATTTATCCATTTTGTTTACTTTTTGAATATAGAGGCAATGTTACAACAAAAAACGTTCATTGTCAACAAGAAAGCCCATTTTAACGCATTCAAAAGCATTTTATCGCATCTGCGCAGCATAAGGAGTCACGTCTCTGTAGGCTCCTCTATCCAAATTTTCACGGATTTTTTCGAAAGCCTCCAGGGTATACTCAACATCTTCCATACGGTGAGCTGCTGTTGGGATCAGGCGCAATAAAACGACTCCTCTTTCCACAACCGGATAGGCAACTCCTGATGCAAAAATCTTATGATTCTCGCGAAGGTCTACCATGATTCCGATAGCTTCCTGAGGTTCTCCTGAAAGATATACAGGCGTAACGGGAGATTGGGTATTTCCGATACTAAATCCTCTTTCTTTCAAGCCGTTTTGCAGCGCATTGACAATCTTCCACAAATTGCTCCTAAGTTCAGGCATTGTACGCAGCATCTCAAGACGCTTGATTGCACCAACTGTCATCGGCATGCAAAGAGATTTTGCATAGATCTGGCTTCTCATATTATACTTGAGATAGGTAATCACCTTTTCATCTCCACATACAAAAGCTCCAAATCCAGCCATTGACTTGGCAAAGGTATTGAAGAGTACATCAATTTTATCCTGTACACCAAAATGTTCGCCGGTTCCGATACCCGTAGCTCCCATAACACCGAAGCCATGCGCATCATCAACAAACAATCTTGCACCATACTTTTCTTTCAAAGCACAGACTTCATCCAGTTTTCCAAGGGTTCCGGTCATACCGAATACTCCTTCTGTGATGATCAGGATTCCTCCTCCGCTTTTCTCAACCATTTTCTTAGCTCTCTTCAAACGAGCTTCGAGCTGCTCCATATCATTGTGCTTGTAAACCAATCTTTTTGCAAGACTCAGGTTCATACCATCCATGATACAGGCATGAGACAATTGATCATAAACGATCACATCTCTCCTGTCCGTGAGGGTTTGCACAATAGATACACAGCCCTGGTAACCGAAATTCATCAAGAAGGAATCCTCCTTTTGCATGAATTCAGCCGCTTGAGCTTCAAAATGTTCGTGATTATCAGAGTTACCGGTGAGCATCCGGGAGCCCATAGGATAGGCCAGTCCATAATCGCCAGCTGCCTGACGATCAATTTCTCTAATCTCCGGATGATTAGCGAGTCCAAGGTAGGAATTCAGGGACCACACGAGTACGTCTTTTCCACGATACTTCATCCATGGGCCAACGTCTCCTTCCAATTTAGGGAAAGCTACATATCCGTGGCCAATTGCAGCAAACTGTCCAAGGTCAGTCTGCATGTTGCGGTCGATTTTGTCAAAAATATCCAAACTCTTAGTTTTTAGTTGTAAGTAGTGGTTTGAGGCAGAGTAGATTATCCAGAGTGAAAAAGGATATAGACAAATATGATAAAGAACTTTTTGCTTTTACGCTCTGGTACTCATGCATCTTCATTCACCAGAGGGCAAATTTAAGACTATTTCCTAAATATGAAAACAAACTTATCTCAGCAGGAAGCTTTCTCTAGCTGCCATTAAAAATGCATAGATAGTCCTTTTACGTCCCATTAGTCAGGAAACAGGCTGATTATCTAGCTTCCAAAGCTTGAAAAGATTTTTGGGAGATAATCTTCCGAGTCATTTTTCGAGGGCAAACTTAAAAAGGGGATCCACTCAGGCTGCCCGGAATGGTGCAAACACATTTTGTCCGAATGATCCTCCTGAACTGGTAATAGGAAGCCCAAACCTCCCGCTTCCCGATCGATTATCTTCAACAGCTTCTCATAGGATTTTGGGCGTTTGTACTTAAGGCTCTGTTTCAAAAGGGGACTCAGATCAGGAGAGCCCGCCAGTTTCCAGGCAGTATACCAATAGGCTCCTGTCCGTAAAATGGATTTTTTCATCCGCCTTTCCACCATACCATCCAACATCAGATGATAAGCTTTTGAATATTCACGGGAATATGCCCGGATTACGATATCGTTCCTGCTTTCGTAGCCATATTTTTTATCGCTGGGAAATTTGTCATTTAAAGAGGCTTCAAAATTCAAGACGGAATCAAGAGCTGTATGACTTTCCAGAACGGCATCCCAGCCCTCTTGCAAAATATCCTCAATGAAATAGGCCCTTCCCACCAGAAAATCATACTCCCTGGCAAAAAGTTCCGGCAAACGCGATTCCCAAAATCCATGTATGCCCTTTTGCCCCGTCATCTGGCCATTGTAATTCTCTGTTGTATGTAGAGGTACATGTGCGTCTCCCACATAATGCCCGATATCAGAAGAGATTTTCAGAATTTGGAGGAGGTTTTGATCTTCAAATGCCTTTTTCAGTCGAAAAATATCCTCCGGAAGATGATAGGGCAGATTGCCATAAGCCATCAAGGTATCCTTCCCAAATTTTTCTACTGCTGTTTGCCATCTGCGGGGTACATTAGAAAAAGGCAATTCCCCAAAATGATCGATATCAATGAAATGCCTGGCAGCTTCTCCATCTACCGCATATCTCCGCTTATCCGGGTCAACCGCATGCTCTGTGATGAAGTCTAAATGGGTTTTATATAAAACCAACATTTCTTCGGGCAAGGTAAAAACAGCCAATCGATTGATCCGCTGATGTGCCCAAAAGCCCCAGGAAAAAACAAAGGTTTGCGGGAGAAAGATCAGGAGGAGGAAAAGTGGTAAGAACCTTTTCATGTATCTTCAGAATTACGGCAGAAAATTGCTTCATTTTTTTAACGGAGAAAATCAAATTTGAGTATCCTTTCCCCACCCAATTCTAAAAAATTTAGATTAGCGAAACAATTGCGTCCCATGATAGTGAAGTTCTTCTTCAAGTAGGCAGCATGCTGTTATACCTTATATTTTCAATAAAAGAAACATGAGAAACAAACTACTCTTCACCCTTCTATTCCTGATCGGCATTTTTGTGTTGGGAATCCTGGCCGCAGATCCCTTATACCATGCAAGTCCGCTGGATAAAAGCGAAGCACTTTCCACCATCATTTTTTGTATCGCATTTTTTACGGGGGTTTTCAGCTTTTTCCTCTACGGAAAATCCCCCACCGCATTGGTTATCTGGATTATAGCAGGGCTCATTGGGGCAGCTGTTTTGAACACGAATGCAACATTCGGCTATTTATGCGGGCTATATTTGCTAAGCGTTGTAGGAGTTCATCGATTGGCCAAAAGCAATTCTGCAGCATAAATTTCAGCTTTAAACGACTCGCAAGTTTTTCTCCAAACAGGCAATAATTATGACGATTAAACATTCTTAATACAGCTCTCCCGAGATTTTCTTATATTTGCACTCAATAATACAAACAAGTAAAAGACTCATGAAAGAGTTGATTTGGAATAATATTCTAATCAAGGAAGCCGAGCTTGTCAAAGAAAACATAGACACAGACAAACCATCCGTACTAGTTGTCTGGAATGATAATGTAAACACCTTCGAGTGGGTCATTCAATCTCTGGTTGAGATTTGCGAGCATAAACATGACCAGGCCGAGCAATGTGCCTGGATCATCCACACCAAAGGGAAGTATGCGGTCAAGCATGGTCCCAAGAAAAAAATCAACCATATGCGTCAGGCCCTGGTAGACAGAGGGATTGGAGCAACTGTTGAAGAGAAGGTTTAAACTAATCCTTTATAATTATTGCCTATTTCAGGCAACATTCTATTTCCCGTATCCGCTGGGACATGCCTATTTTTGCCTTAAATGAAGAGATTTTTTTTCCGCCTCCTTATCTGGCAAATCCGGATGGGATATTGGCTGTAGGAGGCGATCTTCGCCCTGAAAGACTTCTGCTGGCATATGAGATGGGTATTTTCCCCTGGTATTCTCCTGATGAACCTATTATCTGGTGGTCCCCGGATCCCCGCTTTGTTCTCTACCCTTCTGACCTCCGTGTTTCAAAAAGCATGCGGCCTTATGTAAATGGCAAGCGTTTTCGGGTCAGTTTTGATGAGGCATTCTCTGAAGTGGTATCAAACTGTCAAAAGATCTTCAGGCCCGGTCAGGATGGAACCTGGATCACCGGAGAGATGATGGATGCATATTGTCACTTACATGAATTGGGACTTGCTCATTCAGTAGAAGTCTGGCAGGAAGATCAGCTGGTTGGAGGACTCTATGGAATTTCCCTGGGACGGTGTTTTTTCGGAGAATCCATGTTTAGTAAAGCCAGCAATGCCTCCAAAACAGGATTTATAAGTCTAATCAGGAAATTGGAGGAAAAGGGCTTTGAATTGATCGATTGTCAGGTTCATACTCCACATTTGGAAAGCCTGGGAGCTCAACATATCCCCCGCGAGCTATTCCTCAAGCAATTGGAAGAGGGGCTAAAAGAACCAAGCTTGAAAGGTGACTGGTCAGTCTTATTATCTGACAGCTGAGGCAAAAAAACTCTTTCAAAAATCGAATTTTCTCTAATTTCGGTACATGTTTCAAGCAAGCGTTCTTAGAACCCTCCTGTATCTTGGCTTGTTTTTGTTGTCCTCTTTATTCGTAAATAGTTTATCTGCCCAGCATCAACTCTTTCTGGAGTTGGGAGGATTTAGTAAATCCTATTCTGCAAACCTGGGGCTTCAACTCTCAGATAATCACAATTCCAAATCCTATCTCAGGATTGGAGCAGCAATAGAGGAAAATCGATTGATCGTTCCTGCCGGTATTATTTTCCTCAAAGGAAGCCGTTCTCATTTCTTTGAACTGAGTACAGGCATTACCCTCCGCTCGGATGGAATCCGTTTTTGGGACAGAAGCCGTTCAGACATTACCATCAAAATCAACACAGGGCTTGCCTACCGCTACCAACCTTACAGAGGCTCCTATTTTGTTACTTTTGGGCTCTATCCTTTTGGACGTTTGGATCCTACCCCCAGAGGACTGGAGTTAAGTAACATCGCCTTTGGTTTCCAACCCGGCTTTAGCATTGGGATGAATTTGGACTAGGGGAAAGAAGGCTAAAAAAAGCTGACATTCGGGCTAAAATAATTGTCATCCCGAGCTCTGCCGAGGGACCTCAATTATTAATCTTAGAAGAATACAGGCAACTCTGGTCAGGGTGACAAGCTATCGGATTAGGATCAGGCAACCTACTTAAGTCGGCTGCTTAAATAGAGGATTGATTCCTTCGATGTAGTTTCCCAGTTCTTTCATCCCTCTACCATTTACTGCTGAGGTATAGATAGTGTGGGGCAATTCTTCCCAGGTCTCCAACAAAACATGCTTGTAGTTTTTGAGGTTACGGGAAAACTCCTTTTGATTGAGTTTATCGATTTTGGTAAAGAGGATGCTAAATGGGATACCCTTTACTCCGAGAAACTCCAGAAACTCTAAATCATTGGCCTGAGGTTTGATCCGACTATCGATAAGTACAAAGACGCACATCATATTCCGACGGGTCATGAGATAATCAAAGATCATATCTCCGAAATTGGCTCTTTTCTTTTTGGAAACAGAAGCATAGCCATAACCGGGAAGGTCTACCAAATACCAGGACTCATTTATTAGAAAATGATTGATCAATTGTGTTTTTCCGGGAGTGGAACTGGTTTTGGCCAAACTCTTTCTCCCACAGAGTTTATTGATCAAAGAGGACTTACCTACATTGGACCGTCCAACAAAAGCATACTCCGGATAGTTATCAGGAGGTAGTTGAGCCATTGTATGACTGCTTTTGACAAATTCAGCCGTATTAATTTGCATAGGTAAGAAAAGAAAAATGTAAGTTTGAGGGCGAAATTACGGAATTCTCACTTAAAACCGATTCATTGCACGATCACATAACTCCTTATCAGGACAAAGAAGCCTCAAAAAAGGCACAGGTTACGGAGATGTTTGACAACATCGCTCCAAAGTATGATCTGCTAAACCATTCGCTCTCTCTGGGTATTGATATCCTTTGGAGGAGAAAGGCCGTCAAAATGCTCGGAGAGTACAATCCTAAAACCGTAGTTGATATTGCTACCGGGACAGGTGACTTTGCGGTTGAAGCTTCAAAACTCGAGCCCAATAAAATCATCGGAATCGATATTTCGCCGAAAATGCTGGAAGTCGGTAGGGAAAAGATGAAAAAGAAAGGCCTGGACGAACTAATTGAGATGCGTGTAGGCGATTCTGAAGCGCTTGACATCGACACAGGCTGTATAGATGCTGTTACAGTGGGATTTGGGGTCAGAAACTTTGAAAACCTCAAAAAAGGTCTGGGAGAAATCCTGAGAATTCTTCGCCCAGGAGGAGCCGTAGCCATTCTTGAACCCTCCTACCCCACTCGTTTCCCCCTCAAGCAATTATTCCATATTCATTTTCGTTATATAACTCCTTTTATAGGCAAACTGATCTCTGGAGACAATGCTGCCTATACCTATTTGCCCGAAAGTGTAAAAGCCTTTCCAAATGGAAAAGAATTTACTGATATTTGTAGGGAAGTTGGCTTCAAGAAAGTATTATATAAGCCACTGACATTTGGAATTTGTTCCTTATACCTTTTAGAAAAATAATATACTCTGAAAAAATTCTACCTCTTTACGTAATGATCATGCCGACCCAGGAGATGTATTTTTCTCTCCTGAATAGGGAAAATCTATTTATGTTTAGAATTGAAAGATATTGAGTTATTTAATTCGAATTACTTTATTAAATAGCTTATCCAAAAATCTAGGGTTAATTAAATTATCTAAGGTAGGATCGATCTATGTCTCTGAATCAATTCAAAGTTTTCGCTTTATTTTGTTTGATCTCCTCTTTTTGTATGAGTTCCGTCTTTGCTCAAAAGTACGGCATACATCCATTTGATTCGAAAAAGAAACCATTCAATCTCGGTTTCCAAATCGGACTAAACTACAATATGTATAATCTCAAGGAACAGATAAACATCTGTGAAGATGGTTCCTGTGTGAATAATATTGAGGTGATCCCCAAACTGGGCTTAAGATTGGGCATGATCGCCAATCTTCGTTTGGCAGATTTTCTGAGTTTGCGAGCCGTACCTGGCGTATCATTGGAACAAAGAGATTTCAACTACAATTTTGCAGGTCTGGAAGGGGATTCCCTCGTTCAGCGGAAAATTGAATCTTCCTATTTCAATGTCCCGCTCATGCTGCAGTGGAAAACCAAATATTGGAAGCGAACCCGTTTGTATATTCTTACGGGTGTACAAGCAGGAATCAACCTGAATCCCAGTAAAAAAGTAAGAGATGATAAAAACCTCCTCAAGATTACTTCTCAGGACGTAAGTCTTGTGCTTGGGGTAGGCCTGAATATTTATGGAGAAAGGGTAAAACTCTCTCCTGAGCTCAAATACACCGCTGGCTTTTTCAATGTGTATGAGCCCCTCTACACCTCACATGCCAATGCCATTTCAACTTTGCATAGTCAGGTATTGACGCTGATTGTGAATTTTGAGTAGAAAAGACGTGTTCAGGTGTTCAGGTGTTCACGTGTTCTAGTGTTCTGGAAAAATAAGCCAGAATACTAGAACACCTGAACACCATGTTAAGCTTTCGGCTTATTCCATCTCCACTACCAAATCATCCTGTTCAACCATCACGCCTTCCTTGAGGTGGATGCGTTTTACCTTTCCTTCTACAGGTGAGGTAACGGTTGATTCCATCTTCATCGCTTCAATCACAAATAGAGGCTGATTCTTTTTGATCTCATCTCCCTCTGCCACTTTGATTTTGGTAAGACGACCCTGAAGTGGACATCCAATCTCATTTTCGGACTCCGCTTTTTGGTGAACGACTTTATCCACTTTTATGGATTTATCTCGGATCAGAATCGATCGAGTTTGACCGTTGATCTTGAAATAAACCAGTCGATTTCCATCCTCATCTGCCTCTGATTTGTACATATACTGAATCAGCAGTTTCTTTCCGGGTGCAATTCGAACCAGGATTTCCTCATTAGACTCCATCGGATAGAAGAATGCCGATGTCGGAATCTTCATGACCTCATCGTAGGTCTGCAAATGGGTATAATAAGAGTCAAAAACTTTGGGATAAAGTTTGGAAGAAATGAAATCCAGGAAGTCCATGCGTTCATCCGGATACTCCTTTTTAAACTGCTCAAACTCCCGCTCAAAGTCCACGGGTGCTAAATGAGCATTAGGTCTATCGGTATAAGGGACTTCTGCTCCCAGAATAATTTTTTGAAGACGCTCAGGGAAACCTTTATATGGCTGTCCCAAATCTCCTCTGAAAAAGCTTTTTACCGATTCAGGGAAAGCAAGGTCTTCTCCTCTTTCCAATACATCCTCTGGACTCAAATCATTGGAGGTCATGAACAAGGCCATATCTCCCACAACTTTGGAAGAAGGCGTAACCTTGACAATATTTCCAAACATATGATTGACCTTGGTATAATTGTCTTTGATCAATTCAAATTTATCTTCCAGTCCCAAAGATCTGGCTTGCGGCAGAAGATTTGAATACTGCCCTCCGGGAATTTCGTGCTTATATACCTCAGCGGTACCTGCGCGCAATTCGGATTCGAACGGATAGTAATACTCCCTCATGATCTCCCAATAGGTTGAGTAGGAATTCAGGCTTTCAAGATCAATCGGTAATTCTCGCTTATGTCCTTCCATCATTGCGACGAAAGAATTGAAATTGGGCTGCGAGGTCAGTCCCGACATAGAAGCCATAGCCAGATCAATTACATCTATTCCCGCTTCTACAGCTTTGAAATAAGTGGTCAACTGGTTGGAAGAAGTATCATGTGTATGCAGATGAATGGGAATATCCACCGCCTTTTTAAGCTCCGTAATCAAGATTTCAGCTGCTCTCGGTTTGAGAAGGCCTGCCATATCCTTGATGGCCAGGATATGGGCTCCAGCGTCCTCCAGACTCCTTGCGAGGTCCAGATAATATTGGAGATCATACTTCTTGAGGTTCGGATTGCTGATATCACCGGTATAGCATATACATACCTCAGCCAAAGCTTCGGTTCTTTCTCTTACCGTATTGATACTCACCTTCATGGCTTCCAGCCAATTGAGGGAGTCGAAAATTCGAAATACATCGATACCCGTTTCCCAGGCTTTCTCAATAAATTTCTCTACCAGATTGTCCGGATAAGCTTTATAGCCTACGGCATTTGATCCCCTCAATAGCATTTGAAGCAGAATATTGGGGATTTTCTGGCGAAAAAGTCTGAGTCTTTCCCAGGGACTTTCTTTGAGGAAGCGCATGCACACATCAAAAGTTGCTCCTCCCCATACTTCCATAGAAAAGAGATTGGGATGATTGCGGGCGAAAGATTCTGCTACCGCAAACATATCGATGGTCCGCATACGAGTGGCCATCAAAGATTGATGGGCATCGCGGAAAGTCGTATCTGTGTATTGTATACTTTTCTGTCCTTTCAGCCAGGTAGTGAATTTTTCCCTGCCCATTTCGTTCAGAAGGTCCTTACTCCCTTTAGGATAAGGCACTCTCCGGTCAAAGGAAGGGACTATCGGCTCGCGGAAAAGTTTACGCTTGTCTATATACTTGACATCCGGATTTCCATTTACCAGGACGTTTGCGAGGTATTTGACTGTTTTGGTACCCCGGTCCAGCCCGGTTGAGGTTTGCAGAAGGTCAGGATTGTCTTTGATAAAGTTGACCGTAACTTCTCCTGCCTGGAAACTGGGGTGTCTGACTACATTTTGGAGAAAGGCAATATTTGTCTTCACTCCTCTAACCCGAAATTCCCGCAAAGCCCTGTCTATCCGCTGGGTTGCTCCTTTCAAAGTCCTGCCCCAACCGGTAATCTTTACCAGCATGGAGTCGAAAAATGGCGAAATTTGAGAGCCGACATAGGCATTACCTGCATCCAGCCTTATCCCAAAGCCAGAAGCACTACGATAGGCAATAATCTCTCCATAATCCGGTTTAAATCCTGCTTCCGGATCTTCTGTCGTAATTCGACACTGCACTGCAAATCCATTGACTTTTACATCTTCCTGTTTGTGGATATAGATTTGCGGATCTGTCAGTTTCGCTCCGGCGGCGATCAGGATTTGCGAACGGACAATATCAATGCCCGTAACCTCCTCCGTAACCGTATGCTCAACCTGCACACGAGGGTTGACCTCTATGAAATAGATTGAGCCATCGTCATCCACCAGGAACTCTACAGTACCAGCATTGTTGTAGTTGACATGCCTGGCTATCGCCAGGGCATATTTGTAGAGTTTTTCCCGGGTTTCCTGTGGCAAAGTGGAAGGTGCCATTTCGACCACCTTCTGGAAGCGCCTTTGGACCGAACAATCTCGCTCATACAAGTGAACGATATTGCCATAATTGTCCCCAAGAATCTGTACTTCGATGTGCTTGGGATTGGCAATAAACTTCTCAATGAAGACCGTATCATTGCCAAATGCTGTCAGGGCTTCATTTTTTGCTTCGAAAAAGGCTTTGCTGAGTTCTTCTTCAGATCTTACTACACGCATCCCTCTTCCTCCACCTCCAAAAGCAGCTTTGAGCATGATGGGGTATCCGATCCGATCCGCTTCTGTAACAGCCTGAGAAAGTTTGTCCAGATTTACATCGCTGTCTGGAATAAGGGGTACATCTACAGCATCGGCAACTTCTTTTGCAGCTACCTTATCACCGAGAGCATCCATAGCCTCAGGTCTGGGACCAATAAAAACAATCCCATTTTCTGCACATTTACGGGCAAACTCTACGTTTTCCGATAAAAAGCCATAGCCGGGGTGAATAGCCTCCACTCCCTTTCGTTTTGCAATATTGATGATAACATCAATATCCAGATAAGGCTTCAAGGGTTCATCCTTGCCGCCGATCATATAGGCTTCATCCGCCTTATAACGGTGTAGTGAATAGCGATCCTCATAGGAGTAAATCGCAACAGTCTGAATTCTCAGCTCTGAGAGAGCTCTTAGTACGCGAATAGCAATCTCTCCTCGGTTAGCTACTAAAATCTTGGTGAATTTTCTGATTTGAGCGGGCATGATTGCATATGTTAGGTTGGTTCAGCCGCGAATGTAATAATTCGTCGATCAAGGTAAAAACCAAGTTCGCAAATATCTTGAAAAGCTTGCAAGAGGATTATTGATAAGCCTTACGTCCCTTTTTGTAATCTTCGAAGCGAAAACCAAGGCCAATTCGGAATACATGCAGCTGGTCATTACCAATTTTGGTACCCAGATTTCCAATATTATCGAGATAATCCGTACCCAGGGTTTTGAGGGTATAGCTTATTTGCAGATTGATGGAGGTACTCAATTGGAAATCAATCCCTCCCGACAAGGGAAAGTATAGCATAAAAGAACCGTACTCCAGTTCATCTGGCGCTCGGGTAGATCTTTTTCTAAAAAGGAGTATTCCGTCCTGAGCGCGCGGGAAAAAACTTTGGCCTCCGATTCCGGCTTCCAGAAAAGGTTTTAGCCGTAAACTTTTAGGAAAAGGAGAAAATCGCAATCCAATCTCTCCATATATCAGTACGCTTTCTGCATAAGAATTTGGGGTAATGACACTCAGATTCCCCTCGTATTCATAGGACACCGGATCAATGCCATCACTCTGGGCAGAATATTTCCCATAGCCCAATCGAAAGACCGGCAAAAGAGGTTTAGAAGCATCCTTTCGAAAACTCAGGTCAAATCCGGGGTGTAAAGCGAATTGGGTGACGCTTCCTCCAGATGTACGGTCAAAATTAAGATCGCCAACATATCCCGTAGCCGTAAATCCCAGGGTCAACACTCGCCAACTGGATACCAGATTTCTGGCTTCTTCTACTGCTTCCGGACTTTGCACTGCTACTTCATTTAAGTCCAAATCGATTTCTCCTCTTTTAAAAAGTTCTGGATTTGGAGGCATAGGACGGCTACCTTTTCTCTTTAGGAATGGCCTTTGCGCCTTAATTTTATCAATTTGTACCCTTTCTGACATACCCAGCTTTTCCGAATTAGTAGTATTACCTGGAGGCTTTATTTGTGCAATTGCCCTTAGGGAATAAACTAAAACAAGAAATATTAGTAATATATACTTAGTAAGGGTCATAGGGTGCAAATTGACCAAAAAACGTCTGTATCAGTCTGTTTTTCTAATTTCCGAATATGCCGACGAAAAAGAATTGTAGCTTTTATCAATTCCTTACCTACAGAGGGATTTGTTTGAGATTGGGTTGTGATTTAAAACAGATGTGAGTAATTTATGTTAATAGAAGAATATGGCGATGTCTAAGATTTTCACATACCTGCTCTCCGCATTGATCCTGATCAGTTTTGCAGGATGCGATAATGAACCGGTTTTTCCTATTGAGCCTCAAATCGAGTTTGTTGACATCACACCCAAACGAGTACAATCTCTTGATTTAGACCAACCTATACAAATTACGTTCCGATTTCAGGACGGAGATGGTAATCTGGGTGCCCTCGACTCAACAGATATCAATCTCGAAATCATTGATTCCAGAATAAATAGTAGCCTTACACCTGACAAGGCCATTTCAAGATATAGCATTCCCAACCTTACTCCCGATGCTAGAAAACCTTCTATTCAGGGAGAAATCACTGTAAATATTCCGTTTACCATTGTAGTGGATCCTCTCGCCCAGGAAGAAGACATCCGTTTTCAGATCAAAATGTGGGACCGTGAAGGAAATTTGGCAACCCCAATTACCGACAATCCGGATAATTCCATTTACACAGATTTTATAACGGTCTTCCGGTAATTCATTGTTGAATTTCTGCCCCTCTAAACATTTCCTTCGTACGGGAATCTGTACACTTCAGACTTAGCTTTAAGGATTCATAGGCCTTCCAGGGGTCTACCCCATCTCCACAGGTAAAGATATCTACCGCAGCATAGCCCTGATCCGGCCAGGTATGGATGGTCAAATGGCTTTCCTGTATGATGATCACTCCGGAAACGCCGATAGGATCAAATTTGTGAAAATTACTGGAACGGATGTGAGCTCCGGATGCAAGGGCGGCCTGCTTCATCAATTCTTCTATCAGTTGGGTATCATCAAGAATTTCTCCCGGACAGGCATAATACTCCACGATCAAATGTCTTCCAATGGGCTGGATCATGCCTGCAAATATAGGAAGCATCTCCCCCTTTTCAGCAATGCTTTTTGCCTGTAAAATTAAATCATTCAAATCGTAGTCATTTCTTCAACCGAAGTTAGGGCACGCAATGACACGGTTTGTATATCCAAGAGTCCCTTGTCATTGCGAGGGAACCGAAGCAATCCCCTTGATTCAAATAGTTTCTGGAGCGAAGGAGATTGCTTCGTCCTTAATAAGGACTCGCAATGGCAGCTGCGAAAAAGGGGTTTGTATTGTCCCTAAATTTTTACCCTTATTTATCATGGCCTCTTAGGCACGAATTTCCCTTCTTTTACGTTTATATATTGAGTTTGGGAAAATGAAAATAATTCTTTTTCTGTCCCGACTTACCACATAGAATAATTGTGGTTTTTGATTTGTGATTTCAGAGGAATGTCCCAAACTTGTAATCACAATTCTTTTAATTGTGCTGATTTGAAATCAATCCGTTTTTCTTACCTGCTCTTAATCTTTTCTGCGCTCTTTTTCCTTCAATGTGAAAGGGTCAAAGAAAATATACTGCCTCATACAGAACTTATTTTCCCCCTGGAAGAAGGAAAATTCAGGATCAGTGTGATCTATGATACAACTTTTACCACGGCAGGGATCAACAATCCTTCAACAGAGGCTTATTATAAAAAGGAAATCAATGGCAAGAAAGAGGAGGATCTACTTGGACGGGAAGTAACCCTTTTGCAGGTGGAAAGATCGGATTTCGATAGAGGAACCGATTTTGATTTTGCACCTACCAGGGTTTGGTTCCAATATACTCCTGCCGAAGAAGAAGACAGTTTTTTTGCAGAAAGAATAGAAGAGAACCAACGCATCCTTGTACTGAAATTTCCCGTCTTCACCAATATAAGTTGGAATGGAAACCAGTTCAATACTGAAGGCACAGAGGAATATTATTATGCCAATGTGGATACCACAGTAAGTGTTCAGGGAAAAACCTTCGAAAATTGTGTAATGGTCATGCAGGAAAATGTGGATGGCCTAATTCGAAAGTCTCTCAAGTATGAGATTTATGCTCCCAATGTCGGCCTGATCAAAAAATACATCAATACCATTGTAAATGATGGCCCTCCGGGAGAGGAATTCAATCCGGATGAAAGCCGTGTTTACCTGGAAGAGATTGTCGAGCATAATTAATTTTTTTTCCTGGAAGGGTTCCTTTTCCCTCACAATTGACGTTTCTTTACAGGAAAGCATAATGTGAATATTGTTCGCTATCATTTAATCCCTTCTGTATGTACCGATCTATACTATGTTTGCTAGTAGTCTTTTTGAGCATAGGTATTTCAAAAGTCAATGCCCAGGAAATAGACAAAAGCAAAAGTAATTATGGCTTATTTATCAGTAGTAAGAATTTCAGCTATTCGGAGGAATTCTATAAAGAGATCAGCCAATTTCTTACCATAGATGATGATAGATCCTGGGTAGGTCAAATGAAACAGGAATTCATCATTCGCATGGGATGGATGCTACAGGAACAAATACAGAAACTTCAAAAGGCTGACACTTTATTTTTCCTCAATGCGGAACCTGCATTGGGACGCGCCTTCCTCGATTCCTATAATTTTGAGAGCCTGAGATATTCAAATGCCTCTCCTGATCTGGATGGACTGAAAAAGATTTACGTTCTGAATTCCTTTGACATCGACATGCGGAAACACCGTTCGGTCTATATCCGCAGCAATAAGATGTATACCGAATACATCCCCATCATGATGCTTTCTTTCAATATCGGAGTGATCGATCTGGAAAATGAGGGAAAAATGACCCAGACAGAAGTTTGCTTCGATGCGCAAAAATCCACCACCAATGCCAAATATTTCGACCTTTACGCTGATAGATCTGAAGTAGGGAAATTACTCAGCAAGTCCTATTCACAATGGTGGTCCCAATTGCTAAATGGCATCCCCAGCAATTGTGTAGAGTAGCGAAAATCCGTATTTTGTAAATAGCTGCTCCACAACACATAATTCTCTATGCGTTGCTTATTCTTAATCTGGCAGGTATTCTTATTGAATATCAGCCTTTCTGCTTCCCCTTTACCTGAACCTGTTTCAGAAAGTGATTGCCAGATCGTCTATGAGTTCCTGGAAATTCTGGATAAAAATCACGTCGATCCCCCGGAAAAAAATTTGGCCTGGGCGGATAGATTGAGTGCGCTCCTTATCGAAGGCCTTGATCCGAGATCCCTTTACCTGAGCCAGAAAGATGAACAGAAAATCAGGAAGCTAAATAAGGTTCTGATCCTGGACATTGAGAACAATAGCTGCAATTATCTGGAGGAACTTAAAGGACTCTTCAATCAACGGCTCACAGCATTGAATGAGAGTATGCAGGAATGGGAAAAGAAAGCCTTTGTATACAGCTCAAAAGATACCATCAGTTGGGTGCCCGGAGAAAAAGCTTATCGCCCCTTTGATTTTACTTCCCTCAAATTGGCCTGGCAAAACCGGCTCAAATACCTGGTCCTCTTTAGTATCGCGGAATCAGAAATGGGAAGTCGCTCCCTGGATTTCAGACAAGACCATTTTGAACTCCAGGTCAGAGAAATCCGCAGAGCCCGTTGTGAAATAGAACAGATTCAGGAAAGTGAGAATGGATTTGAGGCCTATTTTCTGGGGAAATTTATGGATGCCATAAGTGCTTCTTATGATCCTCATAGTGCCTATTTTTCTCTAAGCGAAAAAGAACTTTGGGACCTTGCCCTTTCTACCGAATCCTTCAGTTTTGGGTTGGAGTTCGAGAAAAGTCGGCAAGGGCAACTCCAGGTATCCAAACTAAACCCTGGGGGACCAGCCTGGAAATCCCAACTCCTACATAAAGGAGATGAGATTCTCGAATTGGAATATCCCAAAGGCAGTCCATTAGACCTGAATTGCCTGAGCATATCTCAGATTGCCAAACAACTCAAAGACTCTCGTTCTCGCTCGATGGCCTTGAAGATCAAGAAGCAAAACGGAGAGATCAGAAAATTGAGCTTACAGAAAGAAATACTCCAACTGGAGGAAAATATCATCAACAGCTTTTTGCTGGATGGCGATAAGAAGCTAGGCTATATTTATTTACCAGCCTTTTATATGGATTCCGAAGATGAGATTTCCAAAGGCTGCGCGGAGGATGTTGCCCGAGAGCTCCTGCGACTTCAGGCGGAAGGAATTTCCGGCCTGATTCTGGACCTGAGATTCAATGGAGGGGGTTCGATGAAAGAGGCCATAGACCTGGCCGGAATTTTTATCGATCGAGGGCCTATGGCAATTTTTGAGTCCAGAGAGGAGGATGCCACCTTACTCAGAGACATGAATCGGGGAAGTTTTTATGAAGGTCCCCTGGTGGTTTTGATCAATGGGCATAGTGCTTCTGCTTCTGAAATTCTGGCCTCAGCTCTGCAGGATTACGAACGAGCTGTCATAGTCGGCAGTCAGAGTTTTGGTAAATCTTCCGGACAAATCATGCTTCCTGTAGTAGGTTCAGGTTTGGGCATGGCCAAAGTGAGTATTCAGAAATACTACCGAATCAATGGGGAGAGCTATCAACTAAATGGAGTAGCCCCGGATGTAGTATTACCTACTATCGATCAGGTATTGGGACAAAAGGAGCGCGACTATCTCAGTCCATTAACCCATAAAAAAATCGAGAAAAAAACCTTCTACGAAAAATCAGGTTCCCTCCCCTACGCCTATCTTGAAGGACAAAGTGAAAGTCGGATTGACGACCATGAAGGGTTCCGATCACTCAATAACTTACTGGACAAACTACGCGCCTATCAGGATAAAGGCCTGTCTTTCATCCTCGCTCCCCAAGAATTTAAAAAAGCATGGACCCAACAAATGGAGGTCTTTCAATTGCTAAGTAACAGTCCCCAGAAAAAAACAGAGGCCTTTGTTGTCCGGAATAATCGATTTGTTGAATCCTTGCTTAAATTGGAGCCGGATAAAATCAACTTAAACAAGGAACAAAAAGATAAGATCCACCGGGATATGTACATCGAAGAAGCCTATTTCATCCTCAGTGATCTGATTCAAAAAGAAAAACCTTAATCATCTTTACCATGAAGAAAATCTACTACCTGTATGCGCTAATAAGCTTCACCCTTTTTTTCATGAATCCCCCCTCAGTCGAAGCACAAACCTTCGAGCATGCCGGGGCTTATATGACCCATATCTCAGAACAATATGCTTCTTTCAATAAAGAACTTTGGAACTATATAAAAGCCAGTGCCCATGGAAGAAATGCCAAAGTAATTGAAAGCAAAAGAAAGACACTTCTGGGAACCACCCGCATTGTCCAGAAAAGAATCCAGACTATGCCAGATTTTGAGGGAGATGCCAGTTTGCGAGATTCTGCCTCTTCTTACTTAAGTCTGATTTATCATGTACTCAATGATGATTATGCCAAAATCGTGGACATGGAAGAAATTGCCGAACAGTCCTATGACCTTATGGAAGCTTATATTTTGACCAAAGAGGCTGCAAATAACAAAATGGACATTGCTTCAAAAATGCTTTCCGAACAACAGGATGTATTTGCCCAGAATCATCGGGTAAATCTGGTCAGGGGAAAGAATGCGAAAACGGATCAAAACCTGGCTACCGCTGGAGAAGTCTATCAATACTATAATGAAATCTATCTGATTTTCTTTAAAAGCAATATTCAGGAGAGTTATGTCATGGAGGCTATTAAAAGCAATGACCTCAATGCTCTCGTTCAAAGCCAAAATGCCCTTCTGAAGTATTCTGAAGAAGGCCTGAACAAGCTGGATACTTTTCGCCTGTATAATGCAGATAAAAGCATGATCGAAATCTCAAGACAAATGCTTCAGTTCTATGTGATAGAAGCAAAAGAGAAACTTCCTGTCGTGACGGATTTTTACTTAAAAAAAGACAGTTTTCAGCGCATAAAAAAGGTGATCGATGGGAAAAAGCAGGGAGAACGGACCGAAGAAGATGTGAACACCTACAATAAAGCTGTAGCAGAATACAATGCGGCGGTCAACGAATTCAACTCTACCAATGATTTTCTGAATAAAGAAAGGAGCATCCTGATCAAACGCTGGAACCAGACTTCCGATAATTTCATTGACAGACACGTTCCTTAAACCTGGATAAGCTAAAGGGCAAAGTTTTTCCTTAAATTAAGCTCAGAAAAATTAAGATTTTGACTACTAGTACTATCATCATTGGAGCAGGTCCGGCAGGACTGGCCTGTGCAGGAAGGCTTTCGAAGGCTGGAATCCCTTATACCCTCCTGGAGAAAAGTGATCAACTCGGCCATGCCTGGCACAATCACTATGACAGACTGCATCTGCATACCGTAAAGGAACTTTCTCATTTACCCCATTTGGAATTTCCGGAGGACTATCCTCGATATGTTTCCCGACAAAAACTGCTGGATTATTTTGAACAATATGCCCGAAAGTTTGAGATCAAGCCTCAGTTCGGGCAGGAAGTACGATCCATCAATAAAGCTGGCGAAGGGCTATGGGAAGTACAGACTCAAAGTGGTCAAAGTTTTCAGACCAAACATGTGATCGTCGCTACAGGTGTCAATCGCGTACCCAATGTACCGAAATGGGAAGGACAGGAATCATTCCAGGGAGAGATTAGCCATAGCAAAGTTTATAAAAATCCTCAGCCATTTCTGGGAAAAAAGGTTTTGGTGGTTGGTATGGGAAATACAGGAGCCGAAATTGCCCTGGATCTCGCTGAACATGAAGTAGAAACCTATATATCAGTTCGCAGTCCTATTTCGGTAGTTCCTCGCGACCTCAACGGCCGGCCCGTACAAGTTACCTCCAAGCAATTGGCCAAGTTGCCTTTTGGCTTTGGTGATTGGTTGGGAACCCAGATTAGAAAAATCTATTTCGGCAATCTCAGTAAATACAATCTGGAATCCTCCAAAATGCATCCGGCTGTCCAGCTACGTGAAACAGGTAAAACTCCGGTAGTAGATATCGGGACGATTCAGGCTATCAAGGAGGGAAAAATCAAGGTCTTAGGAGAAATTGATCATTTTACATCAACAGGCCTTCAGTTCAAAAAGGGGGAGTATCATGATTTTGATGCTGTCATTCTCGCTACAGGCTATTCGGCGAATGTGGAAGATTTTGTAGAAAAAGGGGCTGAGCTTCTGGATAAATATGGCTGCCCGAAACAAGCCATTTCAGATAGCTTTCATCAAGGATTGTATTTCGTTGGTTTTGACAACTACAAATTGGGCGGAATCCTGGGAACCATTTTTACAGATTCAGAAATTGTCGTGCAAAAAATCCAGGAGTTGAGCCCCGAAAGACTCCCCTCCTGAATCAATAATGAGATTGCTGATAAAATATTTTACTGTATACTGTGTCTCATCAGTCTGAAATTGAATTCGAGCCCTAAGGATAAATACTCGATTCACTCAGACCCTTAAAAAATGTCTATGAATTAGTAGAGGATAGCAATATTGGGAGGCAATAGTAATACGAAATTAGGAAGTAAATCAATAGATAGAAATAGTCAAGGCATATTTGGTAGAAATAAGCAATTGTTCCGCAATATCTCCTTCGCAAATGGTAAAATTTCAGCTTTTGGTAAAATCAAGCAGACAAAAATTGATTTTAATTCAAGCTTTGCTTTTATTCAGGTATTCTTTCAATTTTAGCTTTGTTCAGGTTTCCTTCGGAACTCATTTCTCTACTTAAGAATACTAATTCCAACACATCGAATAGCAAGGATAGAAGTCTATAAATTCTATCCAGATCGAGTTTTGATTTTTGCCGTTTCCGGACAGAGTAACAAAATTTAGCTCAGACTTAACACAAACCGCTCATGCTTGCTCAGACCTCTATGATACGCCTTTACCTAGGTCTTTTTCTCTGTTTATCATCTCCTCAACTTTTTGCCCAAAATCAGGTAAATATCCTGAGTGCACCTACGGAAGGTTACATTTTTCCTATTGATTCAGATTTGGGAAGTGTTCGCTATGGAGTAGGCGAAAGCAGGATAGACAATCAGACCAGCAATCTCGTCAGCATTGAGATGATTATATCGGGTAATGGCTATCAGGATACTACTTTTCATAGTATTTCCACAGGTATTCATGATTTGGAAGTGGAGATTCCCCAGTTTATGGCAAATCCCTATGCGACTTATTCACTCAAGGTAAAAACTCCTACAGAGGAAATTGAAATAGACAATCTGAGTGTTGGTATTCATCTGGGAGCAGTGGGACACTCTCTGATGGCAGGTGCAGGAAATGATACCAGCATAGTTCAGGATAAAGTATGGGTCTCTCATTTAAATAATCTGGGTAATTGGACTTATGTTCCTGCTCAAGCGAATAATTCTTCTGCTCCCGGTTACATTGGAGGGACGGGTCTTCTTCTGGCTATAGCAGCGGCCGATTCGCTAAATGCCAATATCCTGCTTAATAATAAGGCAGTTTCCTCTAGTTTAATACAAGATTGCGTAGGACAAATCAATCAATTAGCAGCTATCCCCAATTTTTCTCCAAGCTGGATCATGGTATGGACAGGAGGGAATGATATAGCTGTAGCGATTGGCAATAAGACCCGGGCACAATTGGAGACTGAAATGAGTAGCGATTACAGTATGTTGTATGATCATATTCTTTCGGCTTTTCCGGAAGCCGATCAGCTCTACTTTGCAGATAATTTTCCAGCTGGAGAACAGGAGCTGGGTATGCAGAATATTGATTGGGTGGCCCTCAATGCCAAAATCATCGAAGAACTCCCTGCTCAAAAAGGTCCAAAGGCTAAATACATCAGTTCTACACAATTGGGAAAAATGCAGGATGACCTCAGGCATTGGGAAAGTGAAGCTATTCTGGATTTTGCTCCCAGACTAGGCCAAAGCCTCCGCGCCCATTATCTTGGGCAGTCAACTTTACTTGAACCCATCCGAATTCAATCTATCAGTTGGGATGCCATCCAAAGTCAGGCAAGGCTCACCCTCAGCGATGTTGTTGTATTTAGAAAAGGTACACCCAATCGAGCTTTTTATGGGAGAACCAGTAATGGTACGATCATCGTTGCCAACCAGGTAAGCTTGCATAATGGAAATGAAATCCGCCTTAACTTTAACTCTAGGCCGGATGACATCATTTTTGTTGGTCAGCAGGTTTTTAAAACCAATGGGACTCCTTACTACCCCATCGCCAATGTGTATGGCAATGGGAGAAGTCTGGCTGTGAGCTGGTGGGAGGGCTTGGATCTAATCTTTCCTATCGAAATTCTGAATTTTGAAGTGAGGGGAAATAAGATCTATTGGAACCTCATCTCTGAATTTGACAATGAACGGGCTTTCCTCGAACGCTCTCTAGACAATCAGGCATTCGAAGAAGTACAGGAGATATATTTTTTTGATAAAAAAGCTTTGGATGTCTACGAAGAAAAAGAATGGCCAGCGGAGGAACTCTTCTTTCGCCTAAAGATGATAGATCAAAATGGACAAATCACCTATAGCGGTAGCAGGACTATGAGAAGTCAGCCATCGGATCGCATCTTATTTGGCCCTAATCCTGTTCAGATAAATCAGCAAATTCGCATAAATAAAGAAGCTTATGTCCGCATCTATGATCTACGGGCAAAATTGATTTATGAAAGTCTGACAACAGTCAGAACCTTCCCTGGTCCAGAAGAAGCGGGCATTTATCTGTTACAGTTTGACGGACAGGAGTTCAAAAAATTATGGGTTCAGGAGTAAAGTATTGGGAAATTTGGGTTTTAGATATTGGGGGTCGAGGAGGATTCCTCATTTCTACATTTCTTATTCCTCCTTCTACCTTTAATTACTCTACATAGGGATCAATCGTCTGGATATAGCCCTGATCATCATAGTGAATCTCAGTCATCTTCATGGAGCGTAAATGAGTTATTCCTTTCGACAGACTGGAGTCGTGATAAAAGAGGTACCATTTGCCTTCCACTTCGCAAATTGAATGATGACTGGTCCATCCGACTACCGGGTTTAAAATCCTGCCAGCATAGGTAAAGGGTCCATAAGGATTATCTCCAATGGCATAACAAATAAAATGGGTATCTCCCGTAGAATAGGAAAAATAGTACTTCCCTTTATATTTATGGACCCAGGGAGCTTCAAAGAATCTCCGATCATTGTCTCCGGCTAATAAAGGCTCTCCATCTTCATCCAGAATTTGCAACTCTCGAGGCTCTTCTACCATTTCTTTCATATCAGCCCTTAGTCGGGCCATAATAGGTCCTAAAGCAGCTTCATGGGGCTTAGGCTCCTCATTATCCTCCTCATAGCGATTGTTCCGATATTTTTGAAGCTGTCCTCCCCAAATTCCGCCAAAATAAAGGTAGTAACTCCCTTCATCCTCAAAAACCGCAGGATCTATCGAATAACTACCCTTTATAGCCTCTGCTTCTGCTATAAAAGGACCAGCCGGGTGATCAGCTATGGCCACTCCAATTTGAAAAATGCCATCGGCTCTTTTTGCAGGGAAATAGAGATAGTACTTGCCGCCCTTCTCAGCTGCATCCGGCGCCCACATTTGTCTTTCTGCCCAGGGAACATCTTGTACATCCAGGGCAACTCCATGATCAATAAGACCGGAGCCTGGGCTATCCATAGAAAATACGTGATAGTCCCGCATCCCAAAGTGATCTCCATTATCATTGAATGGGATTCCCGCATCTATATCATGAGAAGGATAAATATAAATCCGCCCCTGAAATACATGGGCAGAGGGATCGGCTGTAAAAAGGTGGTCAACCAAAGGGGCTGATATCGCTTTGCGATCCAGTTCATCAAAATCAATATGGTCTATGCTATCTTCTGGCATATAAAAAGAAATTACGTTCTACGTTTTTTCAGTTCTTCCTCTATCTGGAGTTCCATCTTTTTGTTGATTTCATAAAAGAAAAGGCAAGCTACCGCCATGATAAAGATGAGGCCTGGATAAATGCTGATAGAAAGGTTTATCCCATTTATGGCACTGGCACTTTGAGTGGCTGCTTCTACTTCATATCCATATCCTGCCAATAACCAGGCGACCAAACTTCCCCCAATACTTAAACCTGCTTTCAGTCCGAAGATCATGGCAGAAAAGATGATCGCTGTGGCGCGGCGATCATTCTTCCATTCAGAGTAGTCTGCTACATCTGCTATCATAGCCCAGAGTAAAGGGATCGTGATTCCATAGGCAAATCCGTGCAGAATTTGCGTTATAAAAACCAGTCCAATAGAGCTAGGTGAGTAGAAATAAAAGAGAATGAGAAAAAGTGCGGAAAATAAAAGGCCGATCCCAAAAACGTCCCTTTTTCCATATTTATCTGCCAAAGGCTTGGAAAACATGATTCCAACAATCATAAAAATGATCCCACCAGCATTGAATAAACTGAAGGCGGAAGTAGGAGCATCTTCTGGCCATTGAAAGTTGCTCAGACCCATGCTGTTTAGCAGTCCGTTTAAACTATCGATGAAGCCGTTAAAGCCGATGTCAGCCAGAAAACTGAGCATGTGAGCTTCGCTTAGGTAGTTCTGAAAATAATAAATGTACATTCCCCCTTTGAGTGCCAGGGTAATGAATATCAATATGGTCATTACCAGCATGGCTACCCAGGGTTTATTTTTGCTGAGGTCTTTCAGGTCTTGCAAAATGCTGGACTTTTGCTCGGGTGCAGGAATGATCCGTTCTTTGGTAGTAAGGAAAGTGATGAGAAGAAAGATAACTCCGACAACTGCAAAAATGGTCATGGTATCTTTAAAACCTGCGGCCTGATCTCCATCTCCAAGGATCAATACCAGAGGAAGCAGGAGCACCTGAATAATAAATTGTGCAACCATTACCGCAACAAAGCGGTAGGAGGAAAGACTATTTCGTTCAGCCATATCTCCTGTCAGTACACCACTCAAGGCAGAGTAAGGAAGATTATTGGCGGAATAAACAATAACCAATAAGAAATACGTGATGAGAGCATAAACCACCTTTCCATTTGGACCAAAATCAGGTGTACTAAAGGCCAACATAGCGATCACCCCAAAGGGTACAGCTGTCCATAAAATCCAGGGTCGGAATTTCCCCCAACGCGTATGGGTTCGATCGGCAATCGCTCCCATAATCACATTGAAAAAGGCTCCTACAAATCCACCCAGAAAGATGATAACACCTGCCGTTTCAGAGGGAATCTTATATACATCTGTATAAAAGAATGCCAGGAAAGTCATCAGGGTTTGGAAAATCAAATTGGCTGAGAGATCGCCCAGCGCATATCCAATCTTCTCCTTAACTGAAAGTTTGTGCGAGATAGAAGTAGTCGCTTCCATAGTAGAAGTAATAAGATTATATACTGATCAGGAGGGTATTTTTAATATTCTGAGAATTTCATACGCTTTTTTGGGCTGATAATTCCGATCAAAGATCAAGGGATAATTTGTACGACCTTTTATCGGCCATCCATTGAGCCAGGATTGGCCATCATGTACGCCCCAGAAAGTCACCCGGCTTATTTTATCCTTATGTTTCAGGAATAACATAAAGATATCTTCATATCTCTTTGCCAATGCTTCCTGAACAGAATCCGGCAATGCTTCCGGATAGGGATTCATAAAAGGGCTGCCTTCATAATTCTGACTGACCTCCGCTCCCTGCAAATCCCAGGGATTCGGAAGCACCGTAACATCCAGTTCAGTAAACATAACTTTTATTCCCAGGGCAGAATATTCAAGAATACTTTCCTCTATCTCCTCAATAGAAGGTCCTAAAAGGCTCCAATGAGCCTGAATGCCAACTCCATCAACTTTACAGCCATCTTCCTGCAATTGCTTAATCAAGGCTATCGCTCCAGCCCGCTTCTTCTCCTGACAAAGATTATAGTCATTGTAATAAAGTTCCGCATTGGGGTCTGCTCCTGCAGCCTGCTTAAAAGCCCGGCTTAAATAATCCTCTCCCATCTTTTCCAGAAAGATCGACTTCCGTAGACTTCCGTCTTCATTCAAAGCCTCATTCACAACATCCCAGGCATCAATCTTCCCGGCATATCGACCCGCAATTTCCTGGATATGTGTGTCGAAAGAAGCTTCGAATATTTTATCATCTATAATACTTTCGACCCAGGGAGCCAATTGACTGTGCCAGACAAGGGTGTGTCCCACTATAAACTTATCCTGGGACTCCCCTAAGTTGATAAAGCGATCTGCCATGTCGAAATTGAAACTATCGGGACCGGGATGGATATACATCCATTTCATGATATTCTCCGGTGTAATGCTGTTAAACTCCTGCTTCAATAATTGAGCAGCCATGCTATCAGTCTGCAAGATCTGGGCACGATTGATTGCCGCACCAATATGGAAGTCCTCGGCATAGAAATCATCCATTCCTTGGGGAAGGACCTCTCGGGATTCAGTGACTTTGGGGGAACATCCTGCTATCCATGCTGATAGCAGAACCATTAGTAGTAGGGTAGTTTGAGCTTTCATCAAAAAAAGATTTCAAGAGACTAATGGTAAAAATGACAATAAGTATTGACAAATCCTAATCTCCAGAAAAGCTCCTATAAATCATATGATTACATGCTTTGTTGTACTTTCTCCAGACGAAGCCTTCCGGCTGGCGGAACACTCAATTCGAAGAGGCCTTTCCCCAAATTCAATTCCTTACTCAACTTTAGATGCCCTTTACAATCCCAGCTTCGGACTAAAAATATACTTTCCGGTCCATCATATCGGATGGCAAGATTCGCTGAGCTCTTTGCATTGAGCAGATCATTGATCCTAGCATCGCCTATAGGGGCAAGCATTTCATCATATACCCCAATGATGCGATGGCCGTCTTTCTCAACTTCCAGCAAAGGATAGTTACCCAGAGGATTGTGTGGGATAAAATTCCCATGCATAATCAGATCAGCATGCTGTTTCCAAAATGAAGTGTAGTGACGGATCATTTGTAAATACTGCTCAGAGGTATTCCTGAGATGAACAGACATTTGAGGTACTCCAAAAAAAGCATTGAGCAACTGAAGGGCTGCTACTTCAACTTCCTCCTCCGGATGCCAGATAAGCATATCTGAATGAACAGCAGAATCTCCACAAAGCAGTTTGACATCTGTGATTCTGATCCGATTGGAGACTGGATCTATGGGACAATCAAATGCGCGAAACATATTGCCAAACTTTCGCATAACAGGCCCTATATATTGCTGACGAAATTCTATGGCTATATCCGGCCGTATTTCTGTAAGGGCTTTTATGGCATCTTCCAGCAGGCGATCCACTCCTTCATTTACATTGGCATAATCCCTACCATCCTCTGAAGTCAATACGGTTTCCGGATATACCTGGAAATCATCAATAAAATCCAGTTTCAATGCATCCAGCTTCCAATGTTTTACCGCATGGGTATATAAGCCGATCAGGTGCTCCCGGACCTCGGGATAGCGAGGATCAAAAACGGGAGCCCAGCGGTGATTTTCAGTTAGAAATTTACCTTTGAACTTTTGATAAGCTTTTGACTTCTTTCCACAAAAAGGAACCGAATACCAAATCCCGATTTTCATGCCTGTTTCATGGACCTTTTCCACAAAACTTGCCATATCCGGAAAACGATCTGGCTGCCAGTCTCCGGTATAGTCATATCCACGATTGGTATCCATGGTTTGCCATCCATCGTCCAGGATGATCAAATCATAGCCCATCTCTTTGGCGATCCGGCACTCTTCCAACAAAATCTCTTCTTCCAAATCCTGATGAAAGTTATACCAGGTAGAATAAAGAGGAAGTTTAGCAAGAGGAGGTACAGGAGCAGGTCGTGAAGCTTCAAAACTTTCCCACCATTGTGAGCAATCTTTCAAACTCTGATGGAAGCTTTGCTCCCTGACATCTATTCGCAACTCTGCAGAATACTCGAATATCTCGGGATGCCTTTCTGTAAACAAAGCCAGATGACAATATAAATGCTGATCTTCTTCTCTCAGCAGCGCATTCATTTCCAAAAGATTGATAGCATCCGAGCAAGCGAATGTGATCACATTGCGATCATCATGCCCAAAAACAGATACTACCGGCGCATTTACCGAAATACGGGATTTGACATGCTCCAACTCCCAGTCATATTGCAAACGTTTATCATGCAATCCCCCGGGTTTCCAAACACCATTTACGTGCCTGGAGGGCAATTTCCACCTGAGTGTAATGGGCTGTGGGGAACTTTTCCTATCCGTTTTTAAAGAAATGCTGTAAATGAGAAGGTCCTTTTCTTCTTCCCTTTTATTGATTGATAATTCAAAAGGGCCGGTATCCCCGAATTGCATCAATTCCGGGAACTCACTTATTGCTATAGTTCTATCCATATAAACAGGGAGCTGAGCTTAGGGTACTCAAACTCTTTACAATCACCTTATACTCTTTCCAATTTGATGGGATAGGTCTTATTTGCATTCCACTGACATACATAAATGTTTTTATCCTCATCGATACAAACATCATGGCAGTGATTGAAAATATTTTGTTCCTGAACCATCATCTGTAGCTCACCTTTACGATACTTGGGCTTGCTACCTCCGGGATTTGAAATTACTTTATTCTCCCCATTCAGGATGGTGACAAATCCACTATCAGGTGTCCGGTTATAATATCTCTTTCTCGACCAGCAAACTCCTGCATAGAGATTGTCATCGTCGATCACGGCGCGACATACAAAAGCTCCGGGCAGGAAGATTGTGCTGAGATATTTTCCATCCAGGCTAAATCTTTTGAATGCATTATGAGCCCGTGAGGTGCACAGAAGGGTCGGATTATTAGAATCGCGGGTATCCAGGGTAACGCCATGGGCCGTGGCAAATTGCTCATCCTTATCTCCCCTACCCCCAAACTTGCGGATAAATTCTCCCTTGCTGTTGTATTGAAGGATGTACTGGGAGCCATATCCATCAGCAACATATATATCTCCATTGGGACCAATCGCTGTCTCTGTCGGGCTGAAGGCCCAATCATCTTCGTACTCTCCGATGGTTTTGGGATGTTCAATGGTCAGGAGCACTTTTCCATCGATGCTGGTCTTAAACACCTTGTCCAGACCCGGATCACAAATAAAGAGACGATCTTCGCCTCCTTCATCCCAAAGAGTCAATCCATGTCCTCCCGGATATTCATGTCCCCAGGAATCCAGAAGTTTTCCGGATTTATCATAGACCAAAATATTGTTCTTGGTTTCATCCGTAACCATGATCAACCTTCCCTTGGAGTCCATGACCATTTCGTGGCAATTATTTACCGGAGTATTGGAGGGATTCAGATCTCCCCAGGCTTTGTGAACCCGGTATCGGTATTTACCATGGCCGATGATCTCCTCTGACAATTGAGGTTTGGCTTTGAGGATGGTAAATGTAGATGGAATAAAGGTAGCCGCAGCTAAACCTGTTCCTGCTTTTTTCAGGAAAGCTCTGCGAGAATTAGTAGACATGTGGTGTCAGTATTAAAGCGTAAAAATCTAAGGTCTTATGGTTCGCTTGACTAACATACAAAATATCAGGGAAAAATTAGTCCTTTAAATAAGTATAGGCCTGTTTTCGCTGGATTATTACTAAAATAAGCACATTTAATACATAAACATTATTATACAAATAAAATAATTTACTATATTTAGAAACACTTTACTTACTTATCTAACGCATGAAAAAACTTTACCTAGTATTTTTATTGCTCATCTTTAGCTTACTTTCAAACCTTAGCAATTCTATTTTTGCCCAAACCGCGCTTACTGCCGGAGATGTTGCTGTAGTCAGAATCAACACGGACAATAATGACGAATTCACGATTGTCTTGCTGACGGCAATTGAACTCAATACGATAATAAATTTTACTGATCGAGGTTGGTTACCCAACACTTCAATGTTGCGGTCTGGAGAAGGTTCTTTCTCCTGGACAGCAGATGATGGGCCATATGCAGCTGGAACTGTTTTAAGTTTTACCAGAACGGGCACAGACACTTGGGTTGTAACCTTGGGTGATGGATCAGGAAGTCCAGGTAGCATAAGTGTATTTGATACGGGCATGGCTCTTGCTGGAAATGGTGATCAGGTACTTGTATATCAGGGACTCGATACCAATCCTGACTTCATTTATGCTGCACAAACAAACAGTACGGTCTGGCAGACGGGTGGGGCAGCAAATGATCCCAATCGTTCAGGACTGCCTTCGGGTCTAACCAATGGCACACATGCCATTGCCTTTGGCTCAGGAAGTGGAAATGAGGATGAATACGACAACATTAGCTTTGATTTCTCTACCACTTCTGGAGCGAAATCTACGATATTGGCGGCCATTGGAAATCAAGCAAATTGGACTGGGAGAAACAACCCCAGGTATACTGCCAGTATTTCCTCTTTTTCAGTAACTGTATTTCCCGTTGAGTTGAGTCATTTCAGCGTGAGCCTCCAGGGAGGAAATGCAATCCTGGATTGGACTACTGACACGGAAATAAACAATGACTATTTCCAGATCGAAAGAGCCGGGTCTGACTTATCATTTCTACCCATCGGTCAGATATCCGGAGCAGGAAATAGCAGCAATAGGCTCGATTATCAGTTTATTGACGAAAATCCTCTGGAAGGGAGCAACTTTTACCGACTTCGTCAGGTCGATTTTAATGGAGCTTTTGAAATCTTCCAAACCGTAGAGATCAGTTTTGAAGCTGATGGCATGTTGACATTCAGCAGTCAGTATTTTCCCCGGGAAGATCAGCTGAGGATATCAATCTCAAACCCTGAGAACACAGCCTATAGTATGGAAATTCTGTCTCTCAATGGTCAGCAGCTTTTCTTTCAGGCAGGAACTCCAGGCTTAGCAAGCGAAAATTTACAAATCTCGCTTAGTCATTTGTCTGCGGGCATGTATTTGATCAGATTGAACAGTACAAATGGCATGCTTCAGTACCGCAAATTCATGAAATAAGTATATAAACATCTGAATTTCGCATAGAGGGTCGGCCATCTGGCCGACCTTTGTTCATACAAAAAGCCGGGACCTGATTGAATCAAGCCCCGGCTTTTCATTTGAACTATTTTTACAAGAAGAATTCTTCCTGTTCTATTTCATAGATTCTTTGAAGCCTGATGTATTCGTTTTTCAATGCAATAACAGCCATTACCGTTATCATCATGACCTCATTATAGGATCGGTTGTGGTTGCCGAAATTGGATTCCAGAATCCCCGACAATACGTAATAGAGGATGAGGGAGACAAAGACCAGGCCTACCTTATAGCCTCGTTTATAGAGGAATAAACCATTGTTCATAGCTAATAAAAGGGAGCCCAGGAAAATAATAATCCCCAGATATCCAATATCAAAGAAACACTGGAAAAATAGATTATGGGTAACGATCAGGGTATAGCCTTCCGGATATCCCGATCCAAAAATAGGTGCGTAACGCGCTGCAACCCCTGAGGGAGATTCCCCATGTTCACCCCAACCTACCAGGTGTACCGGTTTAGGCTTTGCAACCTCTTTCATACATTCATCCCAGATAAGGGTCCGTGCAGACATAGTTGCCACATTATCCGCATTACCAGTACGGGACATTTCGGCAGCAGCATCCGAAGTTCCTACTACTCCCATCAAGCTAACAAAAGCGAAGGGTAATAAGGGAACGGTTAAGACGAAAGCTCGCAGGAATCCTGTCATTTTGAAATGATAGGCCATGACCGAAAACGCTCCCCCAAAGAAAACCATCAGAAAGGTACCCCGTGAGTCAGCGACCAGCATAAAAGCCAAACAAACAAGAATAATTGCAATAACCAGGGTACGAGTTTTCCCTTTCTGTTTGGTCAGATAAAAGAGTACCGCTCCCATAGTAAAGGTGGCTCCGGCAAAAATACCTATGGTATTGGGGTGCATCCCCCAGGTATAGGGAACCGCCTTTTTGATAAATTTTATTCCTACCAACTTTAATACTACTGCCAATTCACCCCCTCTTTGCAGCATGGCAGAAGGATGATTGTAGCCTATGGCATAGATGATTACATACCATAATATGACCGAAGCAGGTATCGCAATGATCCATATGGCCGTTGAATTCAATACTTTCTCAAAATCTCCCGTTTTCCGCACCTGACTCCCCACATATCCAAAGACCAACAGGTTGATCAGAAAGATGGATACGAAGTCATTGAAGGTTCCTATAGCCGTTGCTGAGGGATAAGCTGTTCGGAGTAAGCTTATCACAAAAATGGTAAGGAACAGCATCCAGGAATGAAAATGCGATTCTTTGAATACTTTAGGGAAAAAGAGTTTTCCTTTCCCGATCACAAAATACCTTAAAGCACCATACAGCAGGATGGCATTGGGCAGGAATTTCAGTATTACCCCTGTCCCACTGGCACCTACAAGAGGCCTCAGATTGATCAGAAAGAAATATATTAAAACATAAACCATAGGGCCTATTGGATAATCTTAGTCGAAAATCAGATTAAAAGGTTTTTTCTCTTTCAGCTTTTGACTGGCAAGTTTGGTAAGAGGTTTCAGGGGAATATGGGAATAATAGAAATTGTAAATAGGATCCCAGCTCCCTGCCATTTGCATGACATCTGTTCTCTTAGCCAAGTGGATATCTCTACCTGCTACCTGATGCACCACATTCATTTCAAAGGGGACCAGGCTCCTGCCAAAACTCATGATGGGATTTTCTACAGGAACCTGTGTGAGGACATAGTCCGAGGAGTATTGTTCCAAAGGTTTGATTCCATACAGATCCACCACAAAATCATATTGATCCAATTGGGGCGCCATGCGCTTCAATCGGTCGGGTAGAATATCATAAAATATATCGTACACGCTCAGAGAGTCTTCAAATGTGCAGAATCTGGGCTCAATGCGGCCCATTTGCATATTCACCTGAAAATAGGTCTCTAGTTGCGTGAAGTTTTCCCCGGCTTCTCCAAAATTGGTTGTATAGGAAAGCTGAGGATATACAAAGAACTTATTGGTCTCAATGAGGTATTGGGTAAAGATTTTCACCCAGGAAGAATCTTTCCAATTGATGATGCTCTGGGGCAAAGGAAGGTCTGTCCGGACACCTGTATAATGCTTATCCCAGGCTCTGAAACCCTTCCACATCTCCGCAGTCCACGCCTGTCCCCAGGAGCAAACCATGCGGCTGAAATACACATCATTTCCATCTTGCAGACTGAAGAAGGGAAGTTTCTGTGCATTATTATTCAAACGAGCTTTGTACAGGGCTATACCTGCAACATGCTCACTTTCTCCGTAAAAATTTAAGGCCTTACGACTAAATTCATAATACCAGGGAGAAACAAATAGATCGTCCTCCAACATGATGATGGAACCGAATTTTTCACTCAAATCTCCACAGGTACGTATGTGATTTTTCAGTCCAAGGTTTTCCTCGCGATAAATGACTTCTTTGGGACCATGTTCCCACTGAAATTGCTCAGCGATAGCCAGTACCTCCGGATCTCCTCCATTGTCAATACTTATCACCATCGGTACTTCTCCTTCATAGAAAGCACGACTAACGGATCCCAGAAGTCTTTCCAGGGATCTGGGGCGATCATAAGCTACAATCACCAAAGCAGGTGTATATGACGCAGTTTCCTGCATGTTGTTCGGGTCTATCTTTTGAGCTTCTTAAAAATATCAACTAATAATATGGCCCGAGTTTGCATACGGAACACATACCAAAATTTTGGAAAGAACATATACGCCAGATAAGAGGCCACTGCTTGTGAAGCCAGAGTTGCATAAGCAGCTCCTATGATCCCGTATCTGGGTATTAAAAAATAGTTGGCAATGACATTAAACCCAGCCCCTACCAAGGTACGATTAAGTTCCATTCTTTGCTGGTTCTCTGCTACCAGGTGTCGGCTACTGGCCGTTCCCAGAAATACAAATACCAGGGTCCAGATATGAATCACCAGAACGGGTCCTGCCTCAGCATACTTCTCCCCAAATAAGAAGGGAAGGGTAAGTACCCAGGGTCCAAAAATCACCATCGGGATGGTGATGGCCAAAGCGGCCCAAACCATCAGATTATAATAGTTTTGAAGTCGATTCTTATATAATTCCGGATCCTTCTTCTGCGCATTGATGATGGCAGGGAATAAGGAACCCGTCAAAATGGGACCAATGAAGTACCATACAGAGGAAAAGCGCAGCGCAGCAGAATATTGCCCTACTGCAGAATCTCCCAACATGAATTTCAACATGATGGTATCCACGGTCATATACAAGATCACTACCAAATCCGAGAAGATCAGTGGCCAGGAATCTTTCAATAAACCGAGGGCATATTTGGGATCAACACTCAAATCCTTGAGGCTACCAAATTGTGCGAAGTAGATACCTGCAAGCCCAATACCCATCAAGGTAGTTCTCAGCAAAATCGCAACTCCAAACCATAAGAGGGGAGCTTCCATATAAATCAGGACCAATTGAAAGGCCGCCATACAAAGGACAGAGGCGATTCGAACCTGAACGGTATACTGAGATTTTACTTCACTTTGATAATAATAGTCAAAGACATCAAATGACTGGAAGATCGTTCCAGTTATGACGAGGATGACCAGTACATTGGTTTGGTAATCGTGGGGAATCCAGGGTAATGCGAGGAAATACCCCACTATGCCTACCGAAGAAGCTATCATCCGCATGATGATAGCCGTTCCGATAATTTTCCCTTTTTTCTCCTTATCCTTGACCAGATTACGGACAAGAATACTTTGCATACCTAGTGCCGCAAACATGACAAAGAAAGTCCCCAGTCTCTCAGCATAATTGAGTAGACCAAAGCCATCATCCTCCAGATATCTGGCCACATAGGCTGTTATGAGAAAGGTCATTCCCATTTGGATGATCTTTCCCCAAAAGAGCCAGGAAGTGTTCCTAAAATACCGTTTGAAGCCTTCTGAGCTTACAAACTTGTTTAATTCTCCGATTAACTTAGCCAAGACATTTTCCGCTTATTCATACAATCCACACAAATTCAAATGATGTAGCATCATTACCTTTATACCCCAAAAACAGGTAGGTATGTTGCTAAAGAACGGCTGGCTTACGATATGCTTTCAATACCGATTTTTCCCAGAGGTAAGGCATCAAGGAGACCCAAGCGTCCTTGCCTGCATTATATTGTACTGCATTTCCGAGGATAACTCCTTCGATTTGCTTTCTTACAGCTGCAGAATCCACAACATCAGAATTGCTAAAATCTGAAGAAGCAACCATATCGAGCAGATATTCCTTCCATGATCCTTTCATCCATTCGGCGAAAGGTGTATTGAAACCAATCTTGCTCTTTCTCCAAATGACCTCCTGAGGCACATATGGATCCATGGCCTGACGAAGAACAGATTTCGTATATCCTCCTTTTAGCTTGCTATGCCAGGGCAATGAGAAACAGTAGCTAACGAGTCTGTGATCCATAAATGGCATACGAATCTCAACACTTGCCGCCATAGAGTAGCGGTCATAGTTTCTCAGGAGAGTAGGTAATACTTTTTCGTGAAATTCAGCATAGAGATACTTGTTGAAATGACCCAACTTATCTCTTTGAGGATCTCCACTTTTATTTCCATCTCTCAGGAAGAGGTTTCTATATCTTACAGCGACTTGCTTATAGCCTCGCTGATACAATTCCATTTTTTTGGACAGGGTTCCTTCTTCTTCGAAATCCATGTAATCCACAAAGGTATTGACCAGATTCTGGATCTTGGAGAAATTGAAAGGCGAATCCATCACCGCATCAAACATATTTCCTCCATATCCAGCGATCAATTCATCCGCCCCATGTCCATCGATACTTACCGTTACGCCATTTTCCTTGATCGTCTTATAGATCTCGATCATGGGAATCGGGCTGGTGAGGTACATTTCTTCAAACAACCATAGATATTCTTCCAGATTGTCGAGACCTTTCACTGGATTGATTTCCTTGAAAACGGCATTGATCCCCAGGTGATCGGTTACCATTTTGGCATAGCGACTTTCATCCAGCATGGTATTGGGGAAAGTGGCGCAAAATGCATTCTGCCAATCATTGGCAACCCGGCTATCTCCGGCACGATTGATATTGGCCATCGCACAGATCACAGCGCTGGAATCTACTCCTCCACTCAAAGCTGTACCAATACGTACATCAGAACGCATCCGTATTTTTATCGCGTCAAAGAAAAGTTCTCTAAAGCGCTCTACGTGCTCTTCATAATTATCCCCTACTTCATAAATACTATCCAGGGTATTCCACCAACGCACCGGCTCCAATGAACTCACATTGTCCAAAGAAACTTTTGCAAAGTGTCCTGCAGGGAAGCGTTTGATTCCTTCTACCAGGCATTTATCCGTGGTTTCATAATCAAACATATTGCTCTTACAGAATTCAAAGTCCTTTGATACCCGCAATTGAGGAAGAAAAGGAAAAATCGATTTCATTTCGGAAGCAAATACCAATTGCTGTCCTATAATTGCATAATAAAGAGGTTTGATCCCGAATCTGTCTCTGGAAAGGAAAAGTTCTCTTCTTTCTCTATCCCAGATCGCAAAAGCCCACATACCGTTGAACTTTTGCTGACAATCTGCTCCCCACTCCATGTAGGCAGCCAGAATTACCTCTGTATCTGAATCAGAGCGAAACTGGTAGCCTTTGCTTTCCAGTTCGATCTTTATTTCTGTAAAGTTGAATACCTCTCCATTGAAGGTGATCACAAAGCGATCATAAAACATGGGTTGTTTCCCATTTTCCGAGAGGTCAAGGATGGACAGACGTCTATGGCCCAAACTTACCTGATTGGATTCATCGTGCCAGGTCCCAAAACCATCTGGTCCCCTGTGTTCCATTAAATTCAGAGCATGAAGAAAAGTGGTTTCGTCTTGTTTAGGGATTGCGCCTAGTATTCCACACATAAAGGATGAAAATCTCTGTTATTTGAATTTTTCTAAAAGGATTACTTCTAATTCCTACCTAATATCAATTTTCGGTCCAAAAGACCGATTGTTTCTTATCCAAAAAGTAGAGCTAAATCTACTTTTTCCATTCGCAAATTATTCAAAAAGCTAACAGGCTTAATATATGACAGTTGAACGGACAAAAATACATCCTGAATAGGTCATACAGTGCGTATTCAGTCTTTTGTTCAGAATGCCTTTATTTTAGGTGATGAAAATAATCAAGCCCTTTATCTATAAGAATTGAAAACTTTGCATATGCCTGAATTTTTCTTTCCTCTGCTTCATTTCAGTCTCCTTTAAATTCGGCAGAATATTTGCTATTTTAATCTTGTTCCCTGACTTAATGCTTAAGATATTCGTCTACAACATCTATTTCCCCAAGCTCCTCTATCTATCGTATCATCCTGTTTAGCCGCATTTTTAAGCTGCTAAGGCAATTTCTTATGGAAGAATTCGCACCAATTGTTTTATTTGTCTACAATAGACCCGAACACAGTTTGGCGACGCTACGGGCACTCAAAGAGAATCCTGAAGCTAGTTCATCTGTGCTTTATATATATGCTGACGGCCCAAGAGAAAGTGCGTCACAAAAAGAGTTGGAGAAGATTCGGGAGTTGCGGGAAGCGATACGTTCAGAGCAGTGGTGTAAAGAAGTTGTCATCAGAGAATCCGATGCGAATCGGGGACTGGCAAAATCTATAGTTAAAGGAGTTGGAGAGGTTTTGGATGTACATGGAAAAATCATCGTATTAGAAGATGACATTGTAGCTTCCCCAGGATTTTTAGCCTATATGAACGAAGCGCTCAATAAATATGAATCAATAGAAAAGGTCATGCATATTTCGGCCTACATGCCAGACATAGATCGCCAGGGACTTCCGGATACTTTTTTCCTGAAGTTCATGAGCTGTTGGGGATGGGGCACCTGGAAATCTTCCTGGGAAAAATATGTCTCGGACTCTTTATATCTGCTGCAGAAATTGCTGGATGAAAAAGCCCTCGAAGATTTCAATCTGGGAGGCTCGATCAAATTTCACAACTATTTAAAAGGCAACCTGAATGGAACTCATAATTCCTGGGCCATCAAATGGTTTAGCAGCATCTACTTCAATCAGGGACTCTGCCTTTCGCCCAGACAGTCCCTTATCCAAAATATAGGATTTGATGGAAGTGGTACACATTACAACTCAGAAAACAATAAAAAAGATCCCATGCTGGTTGAAGAACTGGCAAACAGCCTGAAAATAGAGGTTCCCAAATCGATTGAGGAACATGAAGGTGCTCGTAAAGCGCTCGCCCATTTTTACAAGTACCAGAATGACTTTTCTACCAAAAATGTCATTCGATCAAATTTGCGTTGGCTAAAGCAGCGCGTACTTTTTCTAAAAGATTATTATCAGAAAGACAAGTTTTCACTGTATGAAAATTCTTCACGTATCCACCCTTGACTGGGGAGGGGCCGCCAATGCCGGTATCCGTCTCCATATGGGATTGCTCAAACAAAAGGTAGACTCCAAGCTCCTTGTCATGCGGCAGCAAAATCCGCAAATTCCCGAGAGCTATGAGTTCTATGCGGATACCTATGGGACAGGATTGAAGCGAAAAACCATCGATGTGATGGAACGGGCGCACAATAAGAGAAATCAACTCAAGCTTAAAGGGCGAGCGAGTAATTTCCAACCCTTCAATTTTTCCAGACAATTCTGCGATATAAGCAATAGCCGTTTGTATAAAGAAGCCGACCTCATCAATTTCCATTGGGTGGCTCGTTTTCTAGACTATAGCAGCTTCTTCAAAAAGAATAAAAAGCCTATTGTTTGGACGCTTCATGATATGGAGCCCTTCGGAGGAGGAAATCACTATGAAAAAGAATTTCTTTTTGATTCTTATGCTGATCTCCTCAAAGATCAATTAGCCCTCAAGAAAAAAGCTGTACAGGGACAAAACATGCATATTGTTGGGCCCTCGAAATGGTTGATGGAATGCTCCAAAAACAGTGAGGTGCTGGGACAATTTCCCCATCATAATATTCCTTACGGACTAGACACCCAAATTTTCAAGAAATACGATCCCCTGGAAGCCAAGCAGGCTTTTGGAATACCTAGTGATAAAAAAGCCATTCTCTTTGTTTCAGAAGTAATCACCAATCGTAGGAAGGGATTTCACTTACTCCTGGAAGCTTTGGAGATTCTAAAAAGAGATGACTTCTATCTTTGTGCGGTGGGGAAAGTGGAAGAAGGGCATGCTTTGCATGATATCCCTAATTTCTACCACCTGGGTACGATCAAGGACCAGGAAAAAATGGCTATGGCCTATGCTGCAGCCGATGTGTTTGTGATCCCATCTATCGAGGATAATCTTCCTAATACGGTTTTGGAAAGTATTTGTACCGGAACGCCAGTAATTGGATATGAGATAGGAGGGGTACCTGATATGATCCAGCATGAACAAAATGGCCTGATCTGTTCAGATGTTTCAGGAGCCTGTCTTGCTGATGCGATGGATGAGTTTCTAAGCCTGGGGGATAGATTTGACAGAGATTGGATCGTAAAAGATGCGCATACTCGCTACCATGAGGACCTGCAAGCAAAACGCTATCGGGAACTATATGATACAGTCCTCACAGTAAGACAATAAGCAAGAAAAGATATAAGAGAAAGCCTTTCATCCTAAATGAAAGGCTTTTTTTGTGCTTTGAATTTTAAGTCTTTTAGTCAGGGAAAAGATAAGTTCAAATCCAGGTGTCAAGTTCAAGGGTATAGGAAACCTTCATTGAATTTGCACTTGAGACTTGCACTTGAAATTTATTCTGTTTCTCTCTTTGAGAAGATTTAGTATACAATCCTTGCCAAAATCAAAATCCCCCACCTTGCGGTGAGGGATGATCTATTTCAATAAGTAGCCTTGACTTCTATTATTGGATCAGCAATCTTTTGCCCAGTGTTGCGTCAAAAGATTTGAGCTGAACAAAGTATAAACCGCTGTTGAGATTATTTGGTATGCTTATCGTACTCACCGTCTCCGTAGGCTTGTAAGCATATACCAGCTTTCCGGTCATATCTATGATAGAGATTTCATCTACTTCCTCAACCGGAAGTCCACTAATTTCTATACTAAGATTTCCATCTTTCAGGGGATTAGGATAAATCTCCATCTCCGCTGTAAAGTTTCCTTTATTGAGGATTTCTATCTGACCGAGGTATTCATACGTACCGTCAAAGTCTGTTTGCTTCAAGCGGTAGGTCATGGTACCCAATACAGGATCAGTATCCAGGAATGCATAATCGCTTCTCCTCGTGGTAGTACCTGCACCCATCATTTCACCGATCTTCTGGAAAGCGCTTCCATCTATTGAACGTTCGATGGTGTACATATGATTATTGCTTTCTCTGGCAGTACTCCATTCGAGATTAGTTCCTCTACCCGTAAGCACTCCTTTGAAATCCAGCAATTCAACCGGGAAATTGGTATTAGAAGCTGCTGTGATATCAATTTCCTTGAAGGCTCCGATATTCAAGGCAGAATTATCGTGGCTGGTTAGCGCCAATCCTACATAGATTATATCTGCCAGCTCCATGGTAACTGCCCCAACTAAAGTCCAGTCATTACCGTCTGGAGAAATATATCCTGCAAAGTCATTGCCGGTACGCTCCAGCTTTACCCAGTAGGGATGATCAATGTTTTCTCCTAACCAACTGCCTGATTCGGGACCGGTGATTCCGTTTTCTTCCATACGATACTGGAAGGCTCTCTGATTTTGGTTCAGAACCAGCATAGCGTGGCGTGAACCGGCATCGAGTTTTTCGCGGATCATCACTCCTCCTTTGGCAAATTGATGGGTTTGCTCGATATCGTCGATTTTGGCAATGATTACTCCATTTCCATCCAATTCCTGATATAGGTAGTGGAAACTGTCTTCATTTCCCCAGATGTCTTCTCCAGAAGCCGCAATCGCAAAAGTTTCAGTTGAATCATCGTAGCAGGAGGCTCCAGGCAAACCAACATTTCCAATGTCCTGGCTATTCCATCCATTAGGAAGGCTACAGAATCCGGGATTTCCCCCCCCTCCTCCGCCACCACCACCGCCGGTGTTGCCAGATGTTACGGCCAGGTTGTCAAAACTGGAAGTATTGGACTGGATATTATCGTGTGCTGTCAGAGCTACTCCGATATATACACTGGCTTGCAGAGACAGATCAATTCCATCTACTTCGGTCCAGTTGGTTCCATCCTCAGAAATGTATCCGGTCAATCTGCTACCTGAACGACTCAGTTTCAAATAGGTTGGATGATCGATATTGTCATAGATCCAGCTACCGGTAGTTGATTGAGCAAATACATTGGGATCAGTTCGGTATTCAAAGGCATAGTTGTTTTGATTTACCGCGATCATTGCGTATCTGCTTGATTCTCCCAGATCCTCGCGGATCATGAGCCCACCTTTAGCATAGGTATCTGTATTCTCTATATTAAGTACACGGGTAACGATCTCTGCATCTCCTGTCAAAGGTTGATAGAGATAGTGAAATGCATCAGCCGTTCCCCAAATATCTTCTCCGGAGGCAGTTACAGAATAAGTGTTGGTTACATCATCAAAGCAAGCTTCGCCTACATATCCAACATTACCGATATCGGTACTGAACCATCCGCTCTCCAAATCCCCACACGCATTTCCAGGATCGTTTCCATTCACCTGGATCACCATGTTGTCGGTGGTACTAGCTCCCTCATTATCTATAACTGTCAGACTGGCTGTGTAGTTACCGGGAGTTGTATAAGTATGTACGGGATTAACAGCCGTTGACTGGTTTCCGTCTCCGAAATCCCAGCTATAAGAAGCAATTGTTCCGTCCGGGTCATAAGAATCTGCACCATTGAACTCAACTGCCAAAGGAGCCTGACCCGAAGTTACATTTGAGGAACCTCTGGCTATAGGGCTTGAGTTTGAAGGAGCTCCTCCTCCTGGTTTACGATCCCAGACCTCAACATATTTGTACTGGATATCACCATTGGTTCTGGATCTCCAGGCATCAGAGTTCCCCCCGAAAAAGTTACCAAAAGTTGTCTCAAAGGTAGAGGATCCTGTATCTGAGAATCGGAAGTCCTGGCGATTGTATGATAATTGCTCATCAATCCAAATCTGTACCTTCCCATTATTCTGGCCAGGATCATTGAGGGTAATTTGCACGCCAAATTTATACCAGCGACCTTTTTCAATCGTAGCATAAATTTGTCGATCAGGCCAGTTTGAAGTCTGACCCGCATGATATATGTAGGCATCCAATGTACCTCCACTTCTCCACATCGTAGTTATTGAAAAATTTCCAGGTGCAGGCTTGGCACCTACGGGAATGCTTCCTGATTTAAAGCCCCCTCCAAACTTACCTCCTCTGTATTGTTCTCCCTCATATCCCCAGTCAAAATTGCTGCTGAATTTAATCTCAAATTCAACGTAGATCGATGATCCCGTATGACGTGGTTGTGAGGAATAAATAATAGCACCTGAGTTTTGCCATCCCGCTCCCCCCCAGTCTCCTACTGAGAAAGGAATGGTAAGAATACCATTATTAGAGGTGATGGGTTTGCTGGTGTATTGTGCGCCACTGTTGTTTAGGCGTCCGAGACCGTAATCGTCCCAAAAATGACGCCATTCATCCTTACTGTTCAATGTGGCACTGGCGGGAAAACTGGTCTTTGCAAGTTGTGTTTGCGACCATCCCGTAAGGACAAATGATAAAAGAACAAGTAATAGGGAAATCCGCTTAGTGAGCAAATGTGTCGTCTGCATTAGCATTGTTATAACCTTTACCATGAAGTATTGATACCCCAAAAAAAAAATGCTGAATTCGAACGGTAATTAATTTTGATTACAAGAGTTCAAGGCTTGGTAAAGTGTCGATCTTGATGGTGTTGCTTTCTAACAGTTTAGACACCAGGTTTTGTAAAGAATGATCGATTCACTTTAATCAACCGCTTGGGTCAAAATTTCTTACCACTGTTTGGGTCTACCAATCAGTTTGTTCGGATTATTAAAAAAATGAAAAAGGAATCAATATGATTTTTAACCCCAAACCTTTTTCAATGCTTTATGTGTTATCCACTAAAAATGTGTCCAACGCATATTCGCTTTAGAACAAGGGTGTTAATCAATGAATTTACAAGAGTGAGGGAATCAAAAGTATTTGAGTGGTTTATTTCCATTTCTGAACTTTTGATGTTTCAAATATATGGGATTCACATTTACATTTTCAAATTCCCAAAATATAAGCAGCCTCAATTTGTGTAAGTTTTTCCGACAAATTGTAACAAATATTCGAAAACAATTTGTTTCGTTTTTGATCAAAACCCGCGCATTTTATAGCATTTCACACTCAATTTTGCGCAATTTAGGCATTTGTTACGATTTTTGGTATTATTTTTTGACAATAATTCTTCCTATTTACTTTTCCCGAATGATAGAAATAAGGCCAAAGTGTAAGAGATTGTATGTCTATTTTAGGGGAAAGGATTAGCAAAAGTTTAATAAATGCGAAAAACATCCCTATTTTTTACATAGGAAGCACAGTTTTTCTACTGAAAATTTAATCTAAATAGCTTGAAAAGGCCCTATTGAAGAAATTCGAGGGCTCCGGAGAGGTAGACAAAAGGTGCATTCCAGTTCAAACACACCTCATTTGTAGAGTAAGAGCACCATTCATCCACATAAAAGGCAGCCGGGAAGCTGCTGGGATAGCTACAGCCGTCGTAATTTTTCTCTCCCTGAGGTCCGCCCACCAGGAATCCGGGTACCGGCTCGGCAATTCCATCCGCATTTGAGGGGCGATGGTGAATATTCATAGGACGAATAGTCCCGACTCCTGTTAGAAAAGAGTAAGCCGTAGCATTCCTGCCCAGTAAGTAATCTATGACATCCTGAGCGGCATCTTTGTAGCTCTCTTTTTTTGTAATTGTATAGGCATGGATCAAACACATGCCCGCACTGGCAGCGATACCATTGCTGCCCCAAATGAAATCATATTTATCCCGTCCGAGAATGAATTGATAAGGATTGCCTTTTCTTTCTTTTATATAGGCATCTGCAATCCGGAGGAAATGCTCATTAATATCTGTAACAATGAGTCCTTTGGGGTTCTGAGCCAGACCTATGCTCATCCAGGCCAGTGGAAGGGTTGAATTCCAACCCGGCGCTTTATCCTGGTATTTGAGAATTTCTTTCTTAGCGGGCTCAAACTTAACATCCTCTTGAGAAAGATATAATTCTGTTTTCGCCCACACATACTCATCTCCATAATTCCCATCCTTGTACTGTCCTGTATGGATGTCCGGGGGATTTTGGTAATAGATCTCAGGATTTGCCTCCGCCCACTCCCAGGCAGCCTGAGAAGCAGTCAAACAGGAATCAGCCAGTCCGGGCAATTCTTGCTCAAAGTTTTTGAATACTCTATGCGCCTTAGCCATTACCGCAGCGAAGGCATAAGTCGTGCCTGTACTTTCGCCTATCATATAGCGCTCATCCAGATCATCTTCCGGCATCTTATTCGGGGGATGTTTAAGACCAGTGAGTTTATGATACACCTTGCCTGTTTCAGGATCTTGCATACTCATGATCCAGCGAAGGCTGTACAAAGCCTCATCCAGGATATCCGGAATTTTATTGGAAGACTCTGGTATCTGATAATTGAGTTTTTTGAGTTGCTGGGGAAATTGTTCGTAGAAATGCAGCATGATCCAGCTGGCATAGGCTGCATTGGCTGTATACTTTCCATAATCTCCGGCATCATACCATCCTCCGGGAGCAGAAACGATACTTCCCGCTTTACGGCCAGGACTTTCGACGGAATTATGAATTTTCACCTGTTTATCCGGATGTCCCAGATCTCTTGCCCAAATACCAGCTATGGATTTATCGAGTTCCAGAGAGGCTCTCTGGTAGTAAAAGGATTTCAGGCTGGAGCTGTGTACCCCTTCGAGTACCTTATCTTTGATTTCGAAATAATGGGAGCGTTCTGTTTCGCCCACTTTCAAATAGTAGGTACCTTTCTTTTTCAGGGGAGAAAAATCGGCCAGCCGAAGCCTTTCGCCCGAATACTCCCAATACTGAGCTTCTCCCAGGCTCCCGCTAAAGACCTCTTTATCATTGTCAGCATTGAATACCACAAAATTATCCCCCAGGCTATCCAATACAACTGCATGCTTGGGGCCGGAAGGATAAAAACCCACCTGATTCAGACGAATATTGTCTGAACCCGGTGGGTATATATGGTTGAGTACCCCGGCTTCACCCGTGGTACATGTATAGCATAAGCTTATACACAGACTAAGTATGAACCACGCGAATACCCGCGACATACTTATCCTGATTATCGAGGAAATCCTGATACACGTGCTCGATTCCGTCTCTCAATTCGATCTTTGCAGTAAATCCTGCTTCGTTCAAACGACCGACATTCATGAGCTTGCGGGGAGTTCCTGAAGGCTTGGAAGTATCAAACTCCAATTCTCCTTCAAAGCCCACCACATCTTTGACTAGTAAAGCCAAATCTTTGATGCTGATGTCATTTCCTACTCCGATGTTGACGAACTGCTTTCCGTCATAGCTTTCCATCAGATAGAGGCAAGCCTCGGCGAGATCATCCACATGCATGAATTCTCTTTTGGGACTTCCGTCTCCCCAGATGGGTACACTTGGCTTCCCTTCTACTTTGGCTTCGTGAAATTTGCGGATCAAAGCGGGCAATACGTGAGATTTTTGCAGGTCATAATTGTCATTAGGGCCATACAAATTGGTAGGCATACCAGAAATAAAATTACATCCGTACTGATCGCGATAGGCTTCACACAATTTGATGCCGGCAATTTTTGCAATCGCATAGGGCTCATTGGTGGGCTCCAGGCTACCGGTCAGCAAATCATCCTCTGTCATAGGTTGCGGAGCAAATTTTGGATAGATACATGAGCTACCCAGAAACAGCAATTTTTTTACTCCGTGGACATAGGATTGATGGATGATATTCAATTCTATTGCCAGGTTATCGTGCAGAAATTCGGCGCGATAGGTATTATTGGCAACGATCCCTCCTACTTTAGCAGCAGCGAGGTATACATATTCTGGTTTTTCAGTAGCAAAAAAATCTGCTACAGCAGCCTGATCTCTCAAATCAAGCTCTTTTGAGGTACGCGTAACAAGGTTTTCGTAGCCTTCTTTAATCAGCTTACGAACTATAGCAGATCCAACCATTCCTCGATGGCCGGCTATGTAAATTTTAGCTGTTTTGTCCATGCAAAACTTTTGCTTTAGCTTCTTTTAAATCGTTATTCATCATGATCTCAACCAGTTCGTCGATTTCGACTTTAGGAACCCAGCCGAGTTTTTCTTTGGCTTTGGTAGGATCACCTATCAGCAATTCTACTTCTGCCGGACGGAAGTATTTAGGATCAACTTCAACGATCAATTTGCCTGTTTTGGCATCATAACCTTTTTCGTCTACTCCTTCTCCTTTCCATACGATCTCAAAACCAGCATGGGTAGCTGCTTTTTCAACGAATTCACGTACTGTATACATTTTACCAGTTGCTACTACAAAGTCCTCTGCTTCTTCCTGCTGCAGCATAAGCCACATCATTTCCACATATTCTTTTGCATATCCCCAGTCACGCTGAGCATCCATATTACCCAGTCTCAATACATCTCTCAATCCAACAGCGATTTCTGCCAAATTGGTTGTGATCTTGCGGGTAACGAAGGTTTTACCTCTTCTTTCAGACTCATGGTTGAACAGGATACCGTTACAAGCATAAAGTCCATAAGACTCACGGAAGTTTTTGGTGATCCAGAATCCATACAGTTTAGCTACTCCATAAGGACTTCTTGGGTAGAAAGGAGTGGTTTCCGTTTGTGGAATCTCCTGTACTTTTCCATAAAGCTCTGAAGTAGAAGCCTGGTAAAAACGTGCTTCCGGACACTGATTGATCATCGCATCCAAAATCCTCAAGGTACCTACGGCATCAACCTGAGCAGTATATTCAGGTACATCGAAAGATACTTTAACATGAGATTGGGCACCCAGGTTATAAATTTCGTCAGGCTTGATCTGACGGAGAAGTTTATTCAGGTTGGCACTGTCAGAAAGGTCTCCATGATGCAAATTCAAATGCTCATGTCCCATAAGGTGATCAATGCGGCTGGTATTAAACGTACTAGCACGACGGATGATCCCATGAACCTCATAGCCTTTCTCTATAAGGAACTCTGCCAGAAAAGAGCCATCCTGACCAGTGATTCCTGTAATAAATGCTGTTTTCATATGTGAATTAATAAGTAAATAAACGCTTCATTTAAATTATGTTCTTTCTTAAAAAGAAGAACATAAATTACTAGGGATAGCTTACAAAGCTATAAAAAGAAACAAGGGAGGTGAAACAGAAGGATGTATTGCGACAAGAAAGAAAAGGATCATTCTTTCTTGCCGCAAGTTATCTATTTCCAAAGACTAATCACCATATCCATAGTGATTATTGATATATCCATAGGCCGCAACTGACTTAACATCATTGATGACCATGGCGATATTCTTGATTTTATCATTGTCATACAACTCATTGATCCACTTGAGGGAGTCAATGCTGGTTGTACTATCTCTCACGACATAGACATTGAAATCTGTCAACTTCATAATGATGAGGTAGTCAGATACCAGCCCTACTGGAGGCGTATCCAGTACGATATGGTCATACTCCTGACGGAAGGTTTCCATCAGAGCTGTCATTTTATCCGTAGAGATCAAGTCCAGCGGGTTTGTACAAACCGGACCAGAGTGTATAACATCCAGATTTTCGATATGCGTCTGGTGAACGATATAGCGATAATCATCAATATCTCCTGCGAGGTATGAGGATAATCCACTACCGTCTCCATTCTCAAAGTAACGAGTTACACGAGGACGTCTCAGGTCCACGTCGATCAGGAGGGTTCTCTTCCCGGCCTGGGCCATGATGGCTGCCAGGTTGGTAGAACAGAAGGTCTTACCTTCTCCAGAAGAGGAGGAAGTCAAACCTACTACCTGCTGATGCACATTATCATTGAGGTATTGCATCTTGATCCGAATAGAGCGGAAAGACTCTGCAAGAGCGGTCCGGGAATCTTTCGGAACGATGTAATTACTATTTCTGTCATGACGTGCTACAAAACCAAGTACCGGAATATTGGTACTGCTTTCGATATCGGCTCTTCCGACAATTTTGTCATGGAAGAAGTCCTGAACGAGGATCAATCCAACGGGCAATGCCATTCCGAGGAATAGGGCTACCAACATGATCAAAGGTTTTTTCGGAGAAATCGGTTTATTATCCTCCAAACGAGCACTTTCAATCACCTCGATATCTACACTATTCACAGAAGTAACAGCGATCATGGCCTCTGTACGTTTCTGGGTGAGTTTGGTATACTCTTCCTGAGTAAGTTCAATCTCGTTTGAATAGCGCTCATTCCTTGCGGATGCAAGAGGCAAATTTTTCGCATCAGCCTTCAAGCCCTTCAATCTGGTTTCAATTCCCCTCAACTCTGTCTCGGTAGCTTTCAGGCTACTATTGACATTCATAATTATATCACGGCGATTGTTCTCAATGGCCAGGCGGTTTACTTCCATTTCAGGAGCACCTTCCAGCACAGTATAAGACATCTTTTCACGCTCATCATATAACTCGGACAATTTGGTGATTGCATTTGTCAATACCTGATCCTGTATTCCCAGGGCAGCAGGTGCGGGCAATTCCAAGCGAATATCGGGAGGCGTTTTGTTGAGATTGTCAGCAGCACCTTTATAATACTCAAAAGCATTATTGGCCCTTAGCCTTTCTCTTTCCAGCTCTCCAATTTCTCTCTGAACAGTAGTTTCTTTAAGGTTTACATCAATAGCACCTCCTTTAACTCTGGATGCCTGAAGTTTATTCCTTCCTCTTTCAAGACGATTTGTAACATCGGCTAGCATAGAATCAAGATAACTTACTGTTGTATATCCCAAATCCCGCATTTCTCTCAATTCCTTCCTCTTATAGGTTTCGAGTAGTTTGTTGATGAAACTTTTTTCGATCTCAACTACCGGTCCTTCAGAAGTGATATCCAGGATATTGGAGGTACCGCTCGCGGCGATTTCAAGACCTCCCTGAAAATTTTCTGCTAATCCATCCAGGGTATTGACTTTGAAGAAATAAGCATCCTTGGTATAAGTATCATAATCTTCTCTGAAGAAGACATCAAACTTAAGCAAGCTACTCTCATAGCCTGTCCCAATTGCTATTTTCTCATCAATATTGATCTCATCCAATTCACGGACGATCTCATTCCCTCTTCTGCTGTATAACTGGATTTTGGTCCCTTCCGCCTTTATTCCATACTCACTATCACTCAGTTTTTCGATATAGATTTCCAGATTAACCAATTGGTTGTGGGTAGTATCTAACTGGACATAGAAAGGAGCATCTTTATATGCCTGCCTTACCTTGAGTCCATCTTTTGAGTAATAGAAAACCTCTAAAGGAAGTTGCTTTATGGTTGAACGGATGAGGTTGAAAGAAGACAAAACCTGTGCTTTGTCTTCAACCGTTGACTTGTCGTATAGCATGCCCAGTTCTTTCATGAACTGTTCAGAAGCAAGGTCTTTTGCATTTTGGTTGTCCAGGATTACCTTGGACTGCACCCGATAAATATTCGGGGAAAACTGCAGAAAAAGATAGCCCAGAGATCCAAAAAGGAAAACACCAATCAGGAAATAGTACCAGCGGCTGGTAAACCGGCGCAAGATACTTTTCACATCAATCGTGTCGTCCCCGTAATGGTTGCTAAGGCCTCTATTTGTCTGAAACATCTATCCTATTTGTTGTAATGGTTCTTCGTTAAAATTCCTTATTCTTCTTCAGCTGCTCTCCTACGGTCTATAAGCGTCAGGATGGCAATAGTTGCACTCACTGTACTAACGACCGTATTTACGATCACCAAAGTAGAGAGATTAGAACGTTGGTTCTTCTCTTCTAGAGTTGGGACATATAAAACGTCATTGGGTAACAGATAATAATAGGGGGAAGTAAGAAAATCAGAGTTCATCATATCAATCTTGATGACATCTTCTCCCCTGGGAGTCTGACGGATCAAGTGAACCTCGCTTCGATCAGCGAATTCATCGAAGCCTCCTACACGAGCAATGGCTTCCATGATAGTTACCTGATTGTTGTAGACAAAAAACTGGCTGGGAGCTGCTACTTCACCCAGTACAGATACCCGGAAACTTACCAGGTTTACAAAGACCGAAGCATCTTTAAGTGCAGATGCACGGATCATTGTTTGGACACGCTCGCGCGCTTTGTTGACTGTCAACCCTCCAACTTTCACCTCTCCAATAGCTGGGATATTAATGTAACCAGAATCCGAGACTGAATATCCTCCCAGGAATGTACTAAGCTGGTTTACATTAAAAGTATTATCCGAAAGCTCCAAATACTTGGCTTGATCAGCATTCAGCGTTTTGATTTTAACTGAAAGAACATCATTTGGTTGGAGTTTATACTCAGGTGCCTTATTAGGTACTGAGGTAACCTCGGATTTACTAAAACCGCCTCCTTGAAGCAGAAGTGTTTTCTTGTTTGAGATGCAAGAGGTGAATGTCAGGCATAAAACGCCTAACAACATTGTTAATACTTGTTTTGACATGTTCAACAAGGTCGATCTTTTCTTTTGTGACAAAGAATTACAGTGCATGGTTTGAATAATTTGGTGCAATAAAAAGTGATGTACCAAACCCCTTTATCGAAGCAATTTAGGCAAAAACCTTACCTGAGATTTTGCAATGCGCCGAACCGTAAATATTATCTCCTTAACGGAGCCTGGAAATATCTGAAACGCGAAAGAACTATTCTTCGAAGAACCGGGTGTGAGATGTTTGGAATTTTGTTTGTTAAGAATTTAACGAACAAAAAGGGGGATTTAGCCCCTTTTTGTTCAAATTCTTTCTCTACAGGATCATACCTGCAGCTACAGTTTCATTGGTGAACTCATCGATGAGAATCACACTTCCTGTATTACGATTTCTGTTGTAAGCATCCTTCATGAGCGGCACGGTGGTACGAATTAGCACCCGTCCGATATCGTTCAATCCTAAAGATTTATCATCTTCCACTCTGTGAAGGCTATTTACATCAACTTTATACTTAACGTCTTTCACGATGCATCTTGCATCACGCGAGGTATGTCTAAGTTTATATTTTCCTCTTTCCTGAAGAGGTTTTTCATTCATCCAGCAAAGCATCAGCTCAATATCCTGGCTCACGTCTGCCTGATTTTCAGGTTTTGCAATCATATCTCCCCGGCTGATATCAATATCATCTTCGAGGGTAATGGTCACAGACATCGGTGCAAAAGCTTCTTCAACCGGACCATCGTAGGTATCGATTGATTTAACTTTTGACGTAAAACCGGAGGGTAAAACGACAACATCGTCGCCGGGCTTAAATACGCCTCCTGCAACTCTACCTGCATATCCTCTATAGTCTGGATATTCATCAGAATGAGGGCGGATTACGTATTGCACCGGGAATCGGCTGTCTACATGATTGTGGTCATTACCGACATGTACTGTCTCCAGGGTATACAACAGTGGAGATCCCTTGTACCAGGGCATATTTTCTCCTCTATCCACCACATTATCTCCTTTCAAAGCACTGAGAGGAATATAACGGATATCCGGGATGTTCAGCTTGGAAGAGAATTTTTCATACTGTTCTCTCACTTTATTATAAGCTTCTTCAGAATAGTCAACCAGGTCCATCTTATTGATGGCCACAATGACGTGTTTGATCTGAAGGAGAGAAGCAATGAAAGAATGACGACGAGTTTGCTCCACTACCCCATGACGAGCATCTACCAGGATGATCGCGAGGTTTACAGTAGAAGCTCCTGTCACCATATTACGGGTATACTGGATATGTCCGGGCGTATCTGCCAGGATAAACTTCCTTCTGGGAGTTGCGAAGTAGCGATAAGCTACATCAATGGTGATGCCCTGCTCACGCTCCGCTTTCAAACCATCTGTTAACAAGGCCAGGTCCAGATAATCATCCCCTCTTTGCTCACTTGTCCTTTCGATAGACTCAAGCTGGTCCTGAAAAATGGATTTTGTATCGTACAACAGCCTTCCGATCAAGGTACTTTTCCCGTCATCTACGCTACCGGCTGTGGAAAATCTTAATAAGTCCATGTATATCTTATGAAATTGATTTAGAAGTATTAAAAAGATGTTTGCTAGAAATAACCCTGCTTTTTGCGGTCTTCCATAGCACTGTCAGAGCGTTTGTCATCGGATCTACCTCCACGTTCGGTGGTACGGGTAGTGGCAATTTCATCAATTATAGCTGGGATGGAATCCGCATCAGACAAAACAGCTCCTGTACAGGTAGCATCTCCGATGGTACGGAATCTTACCATTTTCTCTTCAAACTGCTCTCCATCCATCAGGGTGATAAAAGGAGTATCAGCCAGATAAACTCCATCTCTTTTAACCACTTTGCGTTTGTGGGCAAAGTAAAGATTTGGAAGAGGAACTTTTTCTTCCTGCAGGTACATCCAAACGTCCAGTTCTGTCCAGTTCGAAATTGGGAAAACGCGGAAGTTTTCTCCCGGATGCTTATATCCATTAAAAAGGTCCCACAATTCAGGACGCTGATTTTTTGGCTCCCATTGCCCAAATTCGTCTCTATGAGAAAAGAAACGCTCTTTTGCACGAGCCTTTTCCTCATCTCTTCTCGCTCCGCCCAGACATGCATCAAATTTATTCTCTTCGATGGCATCCAAAAGCGTGATACTCTGCAAGGAGTTCCTACTTGGATTGGGGCCTTTTTCCTCTACCGCTCTTCCTTTATCTATAGATTCCTGAACAGAAGCCACGATCAGACGTGCGCCCATATCAGAAATGAATTTATCTCTGAATGAAATTGTTTCATCGAAATTATGACCGGTGTCGACATGCATCATGGGGAAAGGAAGTTTTCCCGGAAAAAATGCCTTTCGAGCAAGCCAGGCCATGGTGATAGAGTCCTTACCCCCGGAAAACAACAAACAAGGTCGCTCAAACTGAGCAGCCGTTTCCCTGATGATGTAAATTGCTTCGGATTCAAGCTGTTTTAGATGACTAAGTCTATAATCCATTACAAAAAAATTTTCGGATGTATTTTTATATCCTTATTGAAAGTTGACTTTTTCCTTAACGAGTGTAAATAGTTTCTCGGCTGAGATTTCCAATTCTTCTTCATGCGTCCTGATCTCCGCAAAAGGATTTTCAGGTGCTTCGAAAGGAGAGTCTATCCCCGTAAAACCTTTGATTTCTCCAGCCCTCGCCTTTTTATATAGGCCCTTTACATCTCTTGCTTCACAAACCTCAAGAGGTGCATTCACATAAACCTCCAGAAAATCCTGATCTCCAATAATCTCTCGAGCCATATCGCGGATCTCTCTGGTCGGACTTACAAAGGAACAAATCGTCACCATTCCTCCGTCCAAAAAAAGCTTAGCCGCCTCCGATATTCTTCGGATGTTTTCTTTTCTATCTTCCAGGGAAAATCCCAGATTGTTGTTTAGCCCGCTGCGGATATTATCTCCGTCGAGAAGTTTGCTGAAGAAACCAGCATCCTGCAATTTGCGTTCCAGTGCTTTAGCAAGGGTAGATTTCCCCGAACCAGAAAGGCCGGTTAACCACAACACTACGGATTTTTGTTTAAGGAAACTTTCCTTTTCTTCCCGTGAAATGATCTGGTCAAAAATTGGATGTATGTTTTCTACCATTATGGAGAATTCCGTTTATAAATAAATCTTACGAGGGTGAAAGCTTAGGGTGGCAAATAAAATCAGCCGGTAAAGAACGAAATTTAGCCTAATTAGTACAAATGCACCTCCCTTAGGATTGTATGCATATGATTGTATTGCTCAATTCAGGCGGCTGAAAAATACCAAAGAGGTATCATTATTCGCACGCAAAGTAAATAAATTCCTTGCTTATGTAGAATTTAAAAAGTGAACGGATAAAATAACCTCTTGAATCGTCCGCTACTGCTTTTGGGTAATTATTTCTCAAAAACTTTCAGCCATTCATTTTACCATAGACGCAATAAATGCCTGCCGGGATTCGTCAAAAAGGGGAAAAGGATTCATTGACAGGCTTTTAGCAGAAAATCCCATCCTTAAATACAGGTCTAATCTACCGATTCTTACAATAGCCCTAAAAGATTTCCTTTCAAAATACTCCATTCAGGCATACAATTTGCCTTTGCTTTTGCACAAGACTCAAACAAGGTTACCAATTCTGATTAGCTAAGGCTATCAGAATACCATGAGAATCTGCTTTACAATCATTTTTCGCATACCAGCAACGGATAGTGCACTATCCTAAAGAGAATCTATATGCACATGAGTAAGCATTTGTCCTATATAGCGACGAGAACAATTCTTTCCTTACTTATATCCTTTACCGGCCTTTTGTCTATTCAGAGGGTTCAAGGACAAAGTTTTGGACTGAGCAGGCTGGATCTGAAAGGTGCATCCTTAACGCATCCCACCAGTCTTGATTTTGGGCCCGACGGCAAGCTATACGTAGCAGTAGAGGACGGCCAAATCTATGCACTTGAGATCGAACGATCATCAGCCAATGATTATTCAGTAAAACATATTACCAATATCCACCTGGTTCAGGAGATTCCCAATCATCATGAAGATGGAAGTCCTGCACCAGAGATCAACAATAGAAAAGTCAATGGACTCATCCTCTCTGGCAGTCCTGAAAAGCCAGTAATCTATGTGAGTTCTTATGATCCAAGAGACGGAGTAAGCGGAAATGGAGACATGAACCTGGATACCAATTCAGGTATCATCTCCAAACTTAGCTGGACCGGAGAGAAATGGGAAATTCTCCATCTCGTTCGGGGACTACCCCGCGGAAAAGAAAAACACGGGAGCAATGGACTTTCTCTTTCTCTCGATGGCAAATACCTCTATGTAGCACAGGCCGGTCATACCAATGCAGGCGCTCCTTCACAAGCATTTGCTCTCAGCTCTGAATATGCCTTATCAGCAGGTATCCTCTCCCTGGATCTTAGAATGATAGAAAACCTTCCTACCAAAAGGGATGAGGAAGGCCAACGTTATAAATACGACCTCCCTACTGTAAAACATATCGATTTGATGGGAGGTGGAGATATCAGTAGCAGCAAAGCTCCCTGGGGAGGCTTAGACGGACTGAATCAATCGCGCCTGATATTGGGTGGGCCCGTTCAGGTGTATGCCCCCGGATTCAGAGATCCTTATGATATCCTTATCAGTTCAAAAGGATTTATGTACACCACTGACAATGGAGCGAAACTCAATCAAGGGGGATATCCGATAGGCGCTGGCAAACCTGATTTCGATGGACACAGACTGAGCTCCAATATCAGCAATCAATTGGCTCCTGCATCTGTTACAGATAATAATGCATCAAATACTGCAAGGGTATCAACAAATGATATCCTCGATACAGAAAATAGTTTACACCTGGTCAGTCCAGGTTATTTCGGTGGACATCCCAATCCTATTAGAGCCAATCCCTCTGGGGCCGGCCTATATCTTGAAGGCTCCTTTAGACGCATGTCAGAAGATAGTAAACCTAAAGGATGGCCACCTGTAGATCTATCCTTGGCCAATCCTTCAGAGGCTAATTACCGAAGAGGAGAAAGCAAGGAAAGTGGCGTACTGTTTCAAATGCCTGTCGAATTGAAAGGCATTACGGAATATACGGCCAGCAACTTCCAGAAAGCATTACAGGGAGATATCCTGGTTAGTACTTTTGATCAGGCCGGAAAAATTCAGAAAATAAGTCCATCTCCAAATGATGGAAAAGGATATCCGGGTACTACCCTGATTTCTGGCCTGGGTAATGGAGCCATTGACTTGGTAGCTCTGGGAGATGAGGAAGTATTTCCCGGAACCATCTGGGCACTCATTTACCACGAAAATAAAATCACCATCCTGGAACCGGCAGACTATAAGAAAGTTGGAAGGAGCACTTCTGGATGTAGCGGAAAAAATGCCTTCGATCTCGACGATGACGGGGATGGCTATTCCAATGCCGATGAGATGGATCCGAGAAATGATACAGATCCCTGTTCGGCAGAAAGTATGCCTATAGACAGCGATGGCAGCCTTATCAATGGCTTTAAAGTTTCTGACTGGAACGATCCTGATGATGACGATGATGGAATTCCAGATACACAGGATGCTTTTGCCTGGGATGCCTCAAATGGCCAGGTTAATAATAAATTCCCTTTGCATCTTTCTTTTAAAGAAGGAAATCGCGCAAAAGATCCTTTTCAGTCGGGCCTGACAGGTATCATGTCAAATGGAAAACTCGATTATCAGAGCATTAAGGCTGAAGCTCAATTGTTGGATGGAAAAGGGAGAAGCAATGCATTCATCATCGAATCCAATCAGGGAAGTGCTTTAGGCCAAAACAATAGCGACCAAAATTCCTATCAGACAGGTCTCAATTTATGTGGAGCTAATGAGATCGTATGGGTAAGAAGTCGTATTCAAGGGCCTTTCTTTAATGGGGGAAGTGCAAAAGACTACCTTCAGGGCATGTACCTCGGAACGGGAGATCAGGACAATTTTCTCTTCCTCGGTTTGAATGGTGATGGACAGGGAGGCGGTGGATTCAGTATACTGGAAGAATCAGAAGGAGAAGGAGTAGCAACTTTCTATCCGGTTGATCTCATTTTGGCCGAAACACAAATTGATCTTTTTTGGGAAATAGATCCCTTTGAAAATACAGCACAGGCTTATTTCTCTGCTGGACCCTCAACAGAACTCATTCCAATTGGTCCTAGTATCAGAGTTAGTGGAAAGTTGTTATCAGCAATGAATTGCAGCTACAAAATTGAAGGAGTTCCTTCTTCTATGGCGGTTGGTTTGATGACGGAGAGCGGATCGGCACCCGCATTTTCTGCACAGTATGATTTTCTCGAGATTTATGGGGATCGCCAAAGTTGCGCCCTGAGCATCCGGGAAACAGAAATAAATTTTCAGGCAATTTCAGAGAACACAAACAAAAGCTACACCCTCAATTTACGTAACCCGCTGATGTTTGACATGGATGTAAGCCATGTACAAATCACAGGAAAAGATGCAGAGGTTTTTAGCATTGACAAGAGAAGTTTCGCCGACTTAAACACCCAAAAAGAGGCAAACTTACAGATCAATTTTCAACCCAGCAGTAGTGGAGCAAAAGAGGCAGTATTGGAGATCTTTACCAGCTGCTCCTCCAAAGCCATTGAAATTCCCCTTAAGGGAATCGGGGCAACCTTCTCCGAAGTTTTGTATCGGGTAAATGTAGGAGGAACTGAAATTCCCGCTACGGATGGTGCTCTGGACTGGATGGCAGATGAAGGCCAGGTGGATATGCCCTACCTCAAAAGAGGGGGTGAGACGATCACAGGAGGAAGTGCTGTTGCCAATCTATCCTATGATCCTTCCGTTCCCGGTCTGACTCCTCCCGAATTATTTGAGAGAGGGAGAAAAAGTACAGGGAAAGAAATGAAATGGTCTTTTCCCCTGAGTAAAAGCGGAAATGGATTGTACCAGCTCTGTCTGTATCTACTGAATCCAACTGATCAGGAAGCTTTCGAAATTTGGGTGGAAGGCGAAAAGGTAAACACCTCTTTTACTCAGTTGGAAAAAGGAGCTGCTCAAAAAGCCATTACCCTTTGCTATCCCATTCAGTTGAATGGAGATGGAAATCTTGACATCGTTTTTTATGATGGTACTGAAAGTCCTAAACTCAATGCACTTGAGATCAGGGCTACCGAAGAAAAAACCAGAGGCCTCAGTGTTCCGATCAATGCTTTTCGGGCAGAGGTTCAAAATAAAGATGTTCAACTGAGCTGGAACAGTGCTTTTACAGAAGAGTCGCAGGGTTTTGTTATTCAGATGATGCAAGCTCGTGATGGGAGTGCTGCCCTCTTTCAGGATATAGCTTTTATTGCTGAAAGTGGCATTGCTGGCCATGAGCAAGCTTATGTTTACCAATTAGAAGAACTTGTCCCTGACAATTATGTGTTCAGGATCAAAAAGCTCGAAAAAAATGGAAACTATACGTACGGTCCCCGTATCAATACACATATTTTATCTGATGGTATGGGACTGTATACCTATCCCAATCCCAGCAAAGGCATGCTAAACATAGTTTTGACTACCAATAAGGAACAAAATGTCAATGTCAAGCTACTGGATGTGAATGGGAAACTGATAAAAAGCCTACACGCAGGAAGTATGCATGCAGGTAGCCATAAAATGGGATTCAATATAGGAGGATTGCCTAATGGTATTTATATGCTGGAAGCTCAAGGCGCCAATCAGCGCGAGCTTAGCAAAGTGATCCTCAGTAAATAGACTAATGGATTTTTATGTTCATATGAGAAGGTCCCGGCATCTGCCGGGGCTTTTGTTTTTTAGGACTTGAACTCACAAATGGTCCAGCCGGAGCCTCCAAATTCTATGGGTGCATCCTTTACACTGGCTACAAAATTGAGATCAAGCAGGCGTTTTCTGATTACCTCACGAAGAACCCCTGTTCCTTTCCCATGCAATATCCGGATCTGATTCAATCCTGCATAACGAGCATCATCCACCACCTTATCCAATAGCGGAAGGGCTTCCTCCACCCGCATACCCATCATGTCTATCTCGGTTTTGGCATGCTTACTCCCACTGGTGAGCAGGGAGCTTTTTATCTGCTTCTTTTTCTTGCTTTTGGGAACGAATAACTTCGTTATCTGATCGCTTTTCAAAGTCATCCTCAGCTCTCCAACCTCAACCACGGCATGTTTGCCTTTTTTCTCAGCCAGTATGCCTTTCGTTTGGGAACTTTTAATGATCACCCAATCTCCGGGCTTGGCTTCTTCCCCATGCAGGACTTTCACCTGATCTTCTTTAGAGATTTTTTCGGCTAATTTGGCCTCTTCTTCCTCTATCAACTCCTTTTTTGCCAATTTCGGCTTCGATTCCTCAAGTGCCTTGCGCAATTTTTTGGTCTTCTGCTTATCGGCCTTGGCTTCCTGGATCTCCCGTATGGTTCGCTCTATATCTTTATTTGCTCGATCTATAATGGCTTCTGCTTCCCGCTTTGCATCTCGAATGATTTGCTTCTTGTTCTTGCTAAGGCCGCTTTGAAGAATGTCATTCTCTTTGAGCAATCGATTGAGGTTCTTTTCCTTCTTTTCGTTTTCCTGCAAGAGGCGATTGAGACGGGTATTCTTGCGTTCCAGCTCCTTGAGCAATTTCTCAGAATCCATTTCATCGCCACCCATCTTCTCCTTGGCATTGCGGATAATGACCTTATGAACCCCTACTCTATTGGCCATCTCAAAAGCATAGCTACGTCCTGGCATTCCCTCTATCAATCGATAGGTAGGTTTCAATTCGCGGGTATCGAATTGCATGGCTGCATTGGCTGTGCCGGGATTTACCTCTGCGAAGTCCTTCAAATTGCCATAATGGGTGGTAATTATTCCATAAGCCCCTACCCTCACAAATCTTTCCAAAAAGGATTCTGCGATGGCTGCTCCCTGGCGGGGATCTGTTCCACTGCCAAACTCATCTACCAAAAAGAGAGAAGTATGTTTCATCTGATCCCCCATGCGCCTCCACTGATACAAATGAGAGGTATAGGTACTCAGGTCATTGTCCACGGACTGCTCATCTCCGATATCGAGGTATAACTCTTTAAAGAGAATGAAGCGCGAATCCGGATGGACAGGAATTAACATCCCGGACTGCAACATCAGCTGAAGTAAACCTACGGCTTTTAAGGCGACAGACTTTCCTCCAGCATTGGGACCGGAAATGATGATGATCCGTTTATTCTTATTGAGAGAGATGTCCAAAGGCACGACCTCTATTTCTTCCTGTTTAGATTTGAGTTGAAGGGGAGGATAATATCCTTGCATGATCTTCATGCTTCGCCCTTCCTTTTCAATTGAAGGCAAAACAGCTTCCAGGCTAATGGCTTGCATAGCTTTAGCCTTGATAAGGGCCAGGTCAATGATCCGACTTCTGAATCCTGTTAAGCTGGGTATCGCCTCTCTTATCTTCAAACTCAGGTTCTGCAATATCCGTACGATCTCATTGTGTTCCGAGATCTGCAGTTCCCGTACTTTATTATTCAAGGGAAGCACCTCTGCTGGTTCGACAAAGACCGTCCCTCCACTTTGAGAAATATCCTGAACAAAGCCCGGGACTTTCCCTTTAAAATCTGTTTTCACTGGAATCACCAAACGATCATTTCGCATGGTAATCTCCTCTCCCCCATTCCATTTTTGTTCTTTGGCTGTCTTGAGAATACGATAAAGTGCATTTCTCAAACCGGAGGAAGCTTTCTTCATCTCTCTTCGAATACGCGCCAGTTCCGGCGAGGCATCATCCTTCAATTGTCCCCTTTCATTCACGACCTTCTCAATATCCTTGATCAGGCGGGTATCAAAATCTTCCTCATGGAGGAGAGCATATAATAAAGGGGCTTCTTCTTCTTTTTTCTTGATAAACTTCCTGGCCTCATCTACAAAACTCATCCAGTTATGGAGATTCCAGATTTCTTCCAGGCTCAACCAGTTTCCCTTCACCCTCAATTTTTCCATCAGAGGTTTTATGCGGACATGACCTCCATTGGGAAATCTGGAATCACCTTCTTCCAGGGCCACATACTCCTCTACCTTTTTCAATTCAGGTAAAAGTTGCTCAAAATCTGAGATAGGACTCAGTTTATCCACCCGTTCTTTTGCCTCCGGGTGCAATATGCGAGATTTCAGATCTTCGAGGACCTGATCAAATCCCAGCTTTTCATACGTATTTGGATGCTTGCATTTCATGATCCCGTTCCTACCGTGCGTACGGCTTCCTCTTTCTGCTGTAATTTCTTTTCTACTTCTTTCTTTTTATTCTCCTTCTTATTCTTATCCCACTTGTCTTTGTCTTTCTTGGTCTCGTAGTCAATGTCTCTGGCGACTTCCATTCTTTTCTCTATATCCTTGATCATCCGGATATAAATAGAATCCATGATTTCCGGCTCATTGAGGTAATAGGTATAGCTGCGGAAAAAATCTGCTCGGCTTATATCAAACACCTCCAGGATTTCATCATAACTTTCATTTCTCAACTCCTTTCGATATCCCAGGCTTTTTCCATGTGCCTCCGCCAGAACATCTGCCATATGCAATTCTCGCAGGATTTCCAGCATCCTCTCCTCAGAAAGATAAGGTGCTTCCTTTTTCTTGCAGGCAGGCAGGACGAGTGTAGCCAGCAGACAAAAAAGAATCATATGTCGGAAAAAAGCTTTCATATCAGCTTAAACGCTTATTTATGCAAAGATACATCAAAAGTCCGAAGGGTTGTATACAAATATGTTGGAGCCTTGCTCCTTCCGCCTTAATTTTGCCGGAATTCATGTATAGCTTACAGATCAGGAAATCTTTCTATGGATCAAATCATATCTGCCATATACGCAGTTTCTGAAAATGGGGTTATTGGAGTCGATAATGATCTCCCCTGGCGTTTGCCCAATGACCTGAAATTCTTCAAATCGAAAACCATCGGCAAACCCATAATCATGGGGAGGAAGTCTTTCGAGTCTATCGGAAAAGCTTTGCCCAAAAGAAGAAATATAGTTCTGACTCGCAATAAAGACTTTCATGCAAAGGGAATAGAAGTTTACCAAAGCCTGGAGGAAGCGCTAGCAGCCTGTAAAGAAGAAGCAGAAGTATGCATTACAGGAGGAGCCGGAGTTTATGAAAAAGCCATCAATGAGGGCTACGTCAACCTGATTTACGAAACCCTGGTGCATGCTGAAATAGAAGGAGACACCTATTTCAAACTTGCCAATCCGCGGGAGTGGAAGATTGTTGAAGTAGATGCGAGACAGGCAGATGATAAGCATGAATATGCCTACACCTTTCGAACCTTGAAGAAAGCCTGATTAGCAGGCATAAATTTCTTATCTTTGTAAGTGCTAATGTATTCTCAACTAACTAAATAGAAGAAAAGCATATGATCAAAACCCATTCACAAATCAGCTCTGAGCAGGCCATGCAGTTGGAAGATCGTCATGGGGCCCACAATTACCATCCCCTTCCAGTTGTACTATCCAAAGGAGAAGGCGTATTTCTATACGATCCTGAAGGAAATCGCTATTATGATTTCTTGTCTGCTTATAGTGCAGTGAATCAGGGACATTGTCATCCAAAAATTCTTCAGGCACTGTATGATCAGGCCGCGAAACTCACCCTGACTTCCCGTGCCTTTTATAATGATGTCCTTGGACCATATGAGAAGTATATCACAGAGCTCTTAGGCTATGATAAGGTACTTCCTATGAATACAGGAGTGGAAGGTGGAGAAACTGCCTTGAAGCTCTGTCGTAAATGGGCCTATTCTGTAAAAGGAGTTCCCGAAAATCAGGCAAAGATTCTATTTGCCAATGGAAACTTCTGGGGAAGAACCCTGGCTGCCGTTTCTAGTTCTACAGATCCAAGCAGTTATGCAGGTTTTGGGCCCTATATGCCCGGCTTTGAATTGATCGAATACAATGACCTTGATGCTTTGGCTAAAGCATTGGAAGATCCCAATGTCGCCGGTTTCATGGTTGAGCCGATTCAGGGAGAAGCAGGAGTAGTTGTGCCCGATGAAGGATATTTGGCAAAAGCTGCGGCCATGTGTAAAGAGAAACAGGTACTTTTCATTGCAGACGAGGTGCAAACCGGTCTGGCAAGGACAGGTAAAATGCTGGCCTGTGATCATGAAAATGTACGTCCGGATATCCTCATTCTTGGGAAAGCGCTTTCTGGTGGAGTAATGCCAGTATCAGCGATCCTATGTGATGATGAAATTATGTTGAGCATTAAACCCGGTGAACATGGGTCTACTTATGGAGGAAATCCGGTAGCTTGTGCTGTTGCGATGGCAGCATTACAGGTACTGGTAGATGAAAATCTCTCCGAAAGAGCTGAGAAGCTGGGAAATATTTTCCGTGCACGTATGCAAGAAGTGGTTGATGCCAATCCTGATCTTCTGGTATTGGTTCGCGGAAAAGGATTATTGAATGCGATTGTGATCAATGATACCGAGGATAGCAGTACAGCCTGGGAGATTTGCCTGAAATTGCGCGACAATGGATTGCTTGCCAAGCCTACGCATGGCAACATCATTCGCTTTGCTCCTCCCCTCGTTATGACGGAAGAACAATTGGATGAATGCTGTAATATAATTCAAAGGACTATAGAAGCGTTTAAGAAGTAGAATACTTCCTCAAATCTTGTAATTAATGTTCTTTCAAGCTTAAGCTTTGCTTGAAAAAATAATCCAATTCTTTTAATATTTTCCCCGGTTTGTTAGTTTCGGGGAAATGAGGATCTTAATTCGCCAAGCTAAGCAGGAATGAGTTCAGCCTCGAAAGGCATATTCTCTCAGTTTTTCATTTCCAGCGATCCAGGTGTGCTGAAATGGTTATTAATCCTGGGAGGTGCCAGTTTTATCGGAATAGGACTCTTGCTCAATGTCTTGTTTCCAACTTTTGTCTGTCCCAAAGGAATTTATTTTTCTCTGGGGATAGCATCTATTTGGCTGGGCGTACTTGAAGGAGTATTGCCTCATATTCGTAAATACCTCTACGAATATGCATTCTGGATTTATGTAGGGATGTACCTCTTTGTGATATTCCTCGCCTATTCCAACAATCTCCATATTGGCTTTTCCCTGGCGCTTGTCGCTGTCCACATCCTGTTTTCGGTCTCTTTTAGAACCATGACCGAATACACCATTTTTGCAGTGGCCAGCCTGATCTTCTTTTCTATTTGTACCTTCTTTCGCCCGAATCTCGCCATCTCTCCCCTCTTATTTTTATCTATCATTTGTGCAATCAGTCTTCTGGCCGGCATTTATGTCTGGCTGAGAGAGCATAGAGATGTAGATATGATGGAAGGGGGCGAAATGCTGGCCAATATGCTGGACAATTCTTCTTATTCGATCTTCCTGATCGATCTTCCCAAAGACGAATTGATTTATACCAATCAGCAGGCAAAGCAAATGCTCATGGGATTAGGTGGGGGTTCCAACAAAAATGTAGAAGAGATTTTATCCTTCTTTGGAGTAGATAAAAAAGTAGCTCAGGGCATGTATGATAAACTTTCCTACAATGAGCTCCTTCCTTCAACTTATACGATAAAAGACAATCCTGGGAAACCCATGGAGTTGGAACTAAAAATGGGGAAAGTTCACAGCAATCTGGGAGATGCTTTTTTCATAAAGGCGCGAGATATCAGCATCAATAAGCAGCAGGAAAGAAGTCTGGAAAGAAGTGTTGCACTCAATGATTCCCTGATGCAAGCTTTTCCGGATTCTTTGGTAGTCATAGACGCAGCTGGCGAAATCAGATCCGTAAGAATGGATAAGCGGAATGCTAATTTGCCCAGTTTGGAACAATATATTGGCGAAACCTTTGAAGTTATGGCTTCACAGATTATGACAGCCAGTAAGCAGGATGAAGCCTCTTTACTCCTTCAAAAGACACGTGAATCAGGCAAGGTCTTGCAATTGGAGTTTTTGTCTGCTATGGCAAATGAAAGTCGGCACTTTGACCTTCGCTTTACTCCCTTATCCAATTCAGGTGAAATACTGGCCATCATTCGCGACATATCAGAAGAAAGAGAAACCGCCTTACACCTCGAGCAATCAGAAAGAAATTACCGAGAGATATTTGATAGTGTTGGAGAAGGGATTCTCATCCTTCATCCTGAAAATCTGGAACTCATTGATCTCAATGAAGCTGCCAGCAAACTTTTGGGCTATTCCAAGCAGGATAAAGCAGGCCTACCGCTTGAGTCGATGAGTAAGGATCCTGATCCTGAAGACTTCATGCGTTTTCTCAAAGCGGCTACCCAGGGTGTACAGAACAGATTGGAATGTATCCTGATCGCCAAAGATGGAAATGAAGTCCTGGTTGAAATTGCTGGAAAGCTGGTGATATTGGGGGGAGAATTCCGTTTATTGATCAGCCTTATTGATATTGAAGAGAGGACCAAATTTCTGCGAGAGGTTCAGTCCCAGGCTCTTCTCGTCAATACCGTTTCTGAAGCTATTATTTCTACCGATACTGACTTTCGCATTCTTAGCTGGAATCCTGCTGCTGAAAAAATTTATGGCTGGAATAATAAAGAGAGCATTGGAAAGAAACTCTTCGACTTGCTTCCTACCAAGGTCTTAGGTTCTTCACAAGAAAGAGCACACAAAGAATTATTTGAACAAGGATCCTGGAAAGGAGAACTTGAGCAGCAACATAAAAATAATAAGGCCGTCCGGGTACGTTCCTCTTTTACCCTTATTCCTCCCATAAAAGATGAATCCCCCCGAATCGTTCTCCTGAATCGAGACATCAGTGCAGAACAGGACAGAATCACTGAACTGAAACGCAGTGAGCAAAAATTTAAAGACCTTTTCAATAGTTCTCCGGAACCTATATTGGTCCACAACCTTAAGGGAGAGGTATTGGATGCCAATCCAGCTGCCTGCGAATTATTTAAAAAGGAAAGAAAAGCTTTGATCGGTACCGGCTTTCATCAGCTAATCCCTTCAAAGCAAAGAGAAATGACCGAAGGAGTTTATGCAGCTATGACGATGGGTCAATTGACTTACTCTGAAAGTGCAATACTCAGTGGAGATGGGCTGGAAATACCTGTAGAAATTCGATCCAGTTCATTTGAACTGGATGGAGAGAAGCGGATGATCCTCCACATTTCGGATGTAAGTCAAAGAAAAGTATCTGAGCAAAGGCTGGGTTTATTCAACCGACTCATCAATCAGTCCGGCGATGCCATTTTCCTTTTGGATTCAGAAAGCGGTGAATTGGTTGACGCAAACAGCCAGACCTATCAGATTCTGCAAAATGATTCTAAATTGGCTCAGAAGTCAACCCAGGAAGGAGGAAAACACCTGCTTTTCGATAATATTCCTTCTCCTGTCATGGAAGAAGTCAAGAGAACAGGCTCTGCCATTTATACTGATAAATATCCGGGTCGTTCAGGAAACTATCTTCCGGTTGAGGTGAATCTGGGCTATATAAAATCCGATTCACATGCCTATTTGGTAGGAGTTGCGCGGGATATCACTGAGCGCCTTTATCAACAAAATGCCCTTCACCAAAGCGAACAGAAGTATCGAACGCTGGTCGAGAAAATGAATGAAGGCCTGCTCATGACCGACAATGAGGAAACTATCCTGTTTGTCAATGGTTCCGCCTGTAGCATCCTGAGAAGAGATAAGACAGAACTTATCGGCAAGCGTTCCTATGAAGCTTTGGGGGGTGAGGATAGCAGTAAGATTATCAAAGAAAAGTCAGCATTACGGAGAAAGGGAATATCGGATCAATATGAGCTGTATCTCCAACATAAAAATGGAGATGACCTTTGGTTGCTGGTTGCGGGTTCGCCCTATGTAGATAGCAATGGAGATACGATTGGCACCATCGCCATCCTGACCGACATTACTACCCGTAAAATTGCTGAAATCAAACTGCAGGAGAAAAATGACGAACTGGATGCCTTTGTTTATCGGGCTTCTCATGACCTGAAAGGGCCGCTGACCAGTATCATAGGAGTAACCAATATAGCTCGAGACGAGGTAAATGATCCCGGAGCCCTGCGGTATTTCGACATGATCTCCAAAAGTACCGAAAGGCTGGATTTGACCCTCTCTGAATTGATAGAGGCAACACGGGTAAATAATGCTACAGTAAAGCTTGAACCGCTCAATGTCAACAACTTACTGGAAGATATTATCGGAAGTTTAAAGCATTTACCGAAATCCCGAAATATAGAATTTCAGACAGAAATCAAGCTCAGCAATGGTTTTATATCAGATAGAAAACTCCTGAGTTCCATTCTCCAAAACCTCATCGTTAACAGCATCAACTACCACAACCTGGATCACCAGCAACCCTTTGTGAAAGTTTCGGTTCAGGAACAGGCTGAAAAAGTTCAGTTCAAAGTAGAAGATAATGGCCAAGGCATACCAGAGCGTTTGCAGAAGAAGGTATTCGAGATGTTTTATCGAGGCAATACCCAATCTAAAGGCTCAGGTTTAGGGCTATACATTGTGAAGAATTCGATCTCTAGATTGGAGGGAAGTTGTGAGTTAAATTCTGAATTAGGGGAAGGAACGACCATTTCTTTTAGTCTCCCACAGCACCATGCAGGCTGAAAGAAATGAGGCTACATTATCCAGCATTTTTGTACTAATTGACGGAATCTTGCGTTAAAATCCAAAAAAGGTTATTTTCGAAGAACTTGTTTCAGTCGATCTTTGGATTGCTAAACCAGCTATATGCTAGATAAAGCAGAATTCACCTTTACTCATTCTCAAAAAAAGGGCATTCTACTTTTGGTTCTGATACTGCTGGTGGCTATGAGCGCCCTATTTGTCTTTAAACACTTCATTGCTCAACGCCCCTATGACCAGCCGGTGATGGCCCAAAACTTCGCCCAACCTGTTACTGTACAAGACTCAACCCTCCGACTTGATATAAATCTCGCGGACAGTTTGCAATGGACCCAGCTTAAAGGGATAGGTCCAGGGCTTAGCCAACGTATTATCCGATACAGAAATTCTATAGGCGGATTTAGGAATGTTGAGCAAGTGTCTAAAGTCTATGGGATTAGCCCTGAGCTTTTTTCTGCCATAGAGTCTAACCTTTACTACAATCGCTTTAGTGCGCCTCCTTCTCCCAGAAAGACCATCACGAGAACACAGAAGAAATCTTATCCAAAGCTGGATATCAATACAGCTACGGCTGAAGAATTTGAAACTTTACCAGGTATTGGCAAAACTTTGTCCAAGCGGATAGTAAAGTACAGAAATACCCTGGGAGGCTTTTCCAACATAGATCAACTCAAGCGTGTTTATTATCTGGAACCAGAGACTTTTAGTCAGATAAAGCCTTATCTATTTTTGGATGTACCGGCTTCTATTTTTGCGGAAGAAGAAAGTAAAGAGGAAGAGGAGTTGAAAAAGTTCTTTGCAGAAGCAAATGAAGTCAAGCCTCAGTCCCTCAGTGGTCCAAGTCGGGGAGCAGAGAAACCCAAGAAAATAGCTCCTGCCATCAAAGCGCCTGCTGCAGCAAGCCAACTCCCCATCATAGACCTGAATAAAGCAGACTCTTCCAGTCTTTCCCTATTACCTGAGTTAGAAAGCAAATTGGTCTTACGGATTTTGAAATACAGAAAATTGCTGGGATTCTTCTATTCCGTAGATCAACTCAAACAGGTTTACGGCTTATCACCCGCTACCTTTGCACGTATTTCTCCTTATCTGAAAGTGGAAGGTGTAGACAAATATCCGAGGAAAGACCTCAATATTGTTTTTGCAAGGAATCTGGCTTTCTATCCCTTTATAGATAAAGTAATAGCAGAAGCCATCATTAATGAACGCAAGGCTTTAGGGCATTTCAAAAACTGGGAAGAAGTATTGGCGGTTCCGGGATTGAGTTCGGAAATACTGAAAAAGCTTCGCATCTATTTTGAGATTTAGGGAAATGCAAAGGATGGCTTAGCGTATTGGCCTCAAACAAAAATTCTTACTTCTTTAGTTCTTATTTCTTGTTCTTACTTCTCCTCGCTATCCACTCGCAATATCATCTACATTTTCATACCTTCACTGCATGAGTTTAGCAGAGAAAATCCATGCGCACATCCGAGAGGTACCTGACTTTCCGATACCCGGTGTACTTTTCAAAGACATCTCCCCTATTTTCCTCTCTCCCGAGCTAATGCGGGAATGTAAAATGGAATTGGCAAACCGCTGGAGGGATTCGGGTGTGAATAAAATCCTGGGAATAGACAGCCGTGGCTTTCTCTTTGGACCTCAAATGGCTGAGGAACTGGATGCAGGTTTTGTAATGATCCGCAAAAAAGGGAAACTGCCTCCAGAGACAATTGAAATGAGCTATGCCCTTGAATATGGAGAAGCTACGCTTGAAGCTGTAAAGGAAGCCCTGCAACCCGGCGATAAAATTGTCATACATGATGACTTGCTGGCTACAGGAGGTACAGCGGCAGCAACTGCCGAACTGGCCAAAAAGTTAGGAGCAGAAGTATTAGGCTTTAGTTTTATTATCGATCTGACGTTTCTCAATGGGCAGGAGAAATTGAAGCCTTATGCGGAGCAGATTCATTCACTTGTGGAATACTAGGAGGAGGTGTTGTAGTGTTGTAGTTTGAGTAGAGTAATTGATGGGGAATTTTTTCAAGCCTTCCTTTCGAGGAGCATTTAGTCATCTATCGAACAATTTCACCTCAATACTTGCCTAAATCTCCCACTCCACAAAGTACATATCCATTTTCCCTTTGTGCTTGACATCAAGTTGTCCACGATGTTTGCAGAGAAAATCGTTTTGAACGATCTCATAGGTGGCTTGTGAAATATTGACCTTACCTACTGCGCCATGGTCTTCCATACGAGAAGCCATATTTACCGTATCCCCCCAAACATCGTAGGAGAATTTTCGGATACCAACAATGCCGGCAACCACAGGACCAGAATGTATACCTATGCGCGCTTCAAAGAAAGGAATGCCTTGCTCTTTTCGCTGCTTCTTATAAATCGTCAGGAATTCCTGCATTTCCAGACCTGCTTTGACCATATTAACTGCATGCTGGGTACTGTCCGCTGGAAGGCCCGATACACACATATAGGCATCTCCGATGGTTTTTATCTTTTCTATGCCATATTTCTCTATAATCCTATCAAAGGCCTCAAAACAGTGGTGAAGCTCTGTCACAAGCTCATGGGGAGTTAATTGTTCACTAAGCTTGGTAAAGCCTACAAAATCGGAGAAAAGTACAGATACTTCTTCATGGCTCCTTGCTTTGGCTTTTCCATGCATCATCAATTCATCCGCCGTTTCTTTCGGAAGGATATTGAGCAGGAGTTCTTCGGAGCGATGTTTTTCTATTTCGATGATTCGATTTTTCCGCGAAAGCTCCTTATTCAACTTTGATTGCAAGCGCGAACGGCTAATCATCCAAATCAAAAAAACCAGGGAAAGCAATAAGGCAGCGAGAAGTAAAAAACCCAATAATTGATTGCGGGAAGAATCCAGTTCCAGCAATTTCAATTTCTGTGCACGGGTTTCCTCTTCATGATCTTTTACCAGTTCGGCGATGGTTTGGTTTTTCTTTTGATCCAGAATGGAATCCTTAACTTCCATCAACTTTCGATGGTAGAAATAAGCATTTTCATAGTCTCCTACCGAATCATATACAGCCGACAAACTGGCATAGGCATATCTCACATCATCCTTCAATCCCGTCCTTCTGGAAATATCCAGGGCCTTGTTCAAATAAGTAATGGACTCATTGAAAGCACCTTTCTGCATATAGGTTGTGCCTATGTCATTATACCCATCCGCAATTCCTTCCTGATCATTGAGTTTCTCCTGTATTTCCAGTGCCCGGAAAAAATACTTCAAGGCCTCTTCGTAGTTTTCTTCACGCCTGTAAATGCTTCCTACATTATTGAAATAATCAGAGACCCCCAGACTATCCCCCAGATCCCGGTAATAGCCCAGAGATTCGTTGTGGGCTTCCAGCGCCCTTCCATATTCTTCCTGCTTGCGCCAGGCTCTCCCAATAAAGTTGAGCGAATTAGCGGTCCTTTGCTTATCCTCATAAGACTTGGCTATTCTTAATGAGCGATTGAGGAAATCAATGGCTTCTTCAAAATGAATCAGGTCTGTATGGAAAATGCCTAACCAATAATAAGAATCTGCCATCAAGAGGCTATCCCCATTTCTCTCACGGATCATCAGGGCTTTGAATTCATGTTCCAAAGCTTTGGGAAAGTTTCCAAACCTCCAGTCAACAATCGCAAAACCATGTCGGACAGAAGCAATTCCCATGCTGTCCCCAAGTGCTTCATAAGCAGTCTTTCCTTCCTCATAAAAGGTATATGCTTCTTTATAATACCCCTGGTTCCATTTGCTATCTCCCATAATAAGAAGGGAAGATGCAATCCCTTCCGGGACCTTTTTGATTTGTGCAAGCTCATAGGCTTGTTTACTATATCGAAAAGCTGATTTGGGGTAATTACGCTTAAGGTTTTCAGCCAACTCATTTAAGACGCTGATGCGTTCTTCGGAGGAGAGATTTTGTTCGAGTTGCTGTTCAAGCGCCTCTAATTTAGTCTGCGCAAATAAGCCGGACCATAGGTAGCCCAGGAAAAATAGGAGAATAGTTGCGTAGTTCAGTAGGTTCTTCATGATGCGTTCCCCGCATAAAATTACACAAAATTCCCTAGAAAACGCATCTACCTGAATTCTTTCCAATTTTTGGACTAAATCCAGCTTAAATATTTATTAGCTATAAGAATTCGGTCTATTCTTCTACCTCTTCTTCTTTATCATTTCTAATCTGCAACCATTCGCTTACGCGGGTATTATCATTAGAAAGCACCATCAAATAGTCTCCTTCTCCCCATATACTTGCATCCAGTTTTCTTCGCCTTGCCTTAAAGCCTACATCTATCTTTTCTTCATAGAGAACTTTCCCCTCCTTGGTCAGGACCTGAAACAAAGCTTCACAGGCTTCATCAGCCACATAGGCCAGGGTAATAATCCCTCCTTCGATGGTATCAACTTTGATGTATAATCCCAGATTCAAATCAAAACTATGTTCATAAATCTGACTTTGGGACACCTTTTTATCCAATCCAATCTGTTTGATCCGATAGTAAATCCGGGGAAATCCAATCATGGCTAAACCCGGATCTACAAAATTGTACTCCTGATGCTGGAAATCTCCTGCCCCTCCTCCCGGCAATTTTCCAATTCGCTTAAACTTCTCCCGGTCAATTGAGCGTTCAATTTCAAAATAGGCGGTATTACTTTCTGCAAAGGTAGACCAGTTCAATACAGGCTGATTGGCTTCAATTTCAAGACTCATATTCGCCCAACTAATGGAAGAAGGGGCAGGACTTTCTGCTTTCCGGGCTTTTGAGACCTTTTTGGCTGCGGGGGGAGTTTCCTTATTCTCTCTTTTCGGGGGGCTGGAAGGAATTACACGTGTTGATTTCTCCTCCTGATTGCTTTCTGTTGGCGCTGCTTTCTTTTCTTCCTTTTTTATTTCGCCTTCAGCTATGGGCTCTTTCTCCTTTTGGTTTAATGCAGGAGATTGATCTTTCAAACTAAAAGTTCCTATAATGAGGAGGCAAGAGGCAAGCAGGGCAGCAGCAATTCCCATTCTTCGATTTGATAAACGGGAAGTCTGATTGGTGGACGTATTCGGTCTGTGTTGTTTCGCCATAAAGCTCTAAATCTGGCTATAGGCACTTAGCCTAATGGATCCTTAGAGGATCATGGCATGAATTTATAAGACCGAAAAAAGAAAATTCAGGAACTTAGGGGGAGTTCCTTACGATGTAATCCAAATGCGAGAAATGCTAAAAAATTGCCCTAACGAAACATCGATTTTATGCTTCCCCAGGTTCGCTGTATGGAGGTAGGATTGTGAGATTGGCTGGCGAAAAACTTGAAAGTTTTCTTATCTGTAACTATATGCAACTCATAATGAACGACTCTTCCCTGGGTTTTGAACATATCATCATCCAGGTAATTGTACTTCATAAGGCCTTTTACCGGCATGGTCACCAGATGGGCCAGACTAGGTTCATCATTAAATCTCCGAAACACCCGAAATTCTTTTACCCCAATCTCAGATTGCAGTTCCCACTCCAGCAGGATTTGAGCTCCATCTACTTTCAGATTGAAATAGTTCAAAAGAACCGTTTGAGCCTGGATCTTTTGAGGAACTATGCTGAGTGCGGCAGCAAAAATAAGATATGTCAGGATGCGCTTTAACATATAAATTCCAGGTGAGAACAAAAATATCAAAATCTATATTAAGTCCAAAGGTAATCTAAATTACCCACAGCCTGCTTAACCTTAACTTTAGCTTTATGTTTAATTTTGAGGAAGACAATTTAACTTCCTGATAAATTCCTTAAAGACTTGTTTGCGAAAAGGATATTTTGCTGTATATTTGCACTCCAAAATATTAAAATCATGAAAGAAGGAATTCATCCGGAATATAGAGAAGTAATCTTCAAAGACATTTCAACTGATTACGCATTCAAAACGCGTTCTACGATCCAGACTAAAGACACGATTACTTGGGAAGATGGAAATGATTATCCGTTGGTGAAACTAGAGATTTCTAGTGATTCTCACCCTTTCTTCACAGGTAAGCAGAAACTTGTGGATACTGCCGGACGTGTCGACAGATTCTACAAGCGCTACGGAAACAAAGGAAAATAGTCAGACTATCCTTGTCTGAATTACATAAAAAAACAATTGGAGCAGTTCTTTGGAACTGCTTTTTTTGTGGGAGTTAATTAAAAAAGATAAAGTTTCCTTTATCTATTGAATTCTACCTCTATTTAATAGCATCTCAGGCTTTTATATGGAAAAGATTCTTTTCGAAGACAATAGTCATTTCAATCTCCTTCCTCTTACCTTCACCCGGCCATTATTTGAATTGAGAGCCGGTATATTTACATGTAAAGAAAGATGGAGCCATATCTATGGTGAGGAAATGTATGCCTATGCCTACGATTATCTGGGAGCGGCCTTCAATAAATTCCCCACACATAATGAGCCCTGCATATGGATCAATGGGAAATTTATTCCAGACGAAGAGCTATTGAAGGAAATTGAGGATCTGGGCCCATCCAGCTTCCTAAGCAATGAAAAAGGAGAAGTAATCGCCGCTCAATTCCCTCTGAGTATGCTTCCCGGAGAGTTTTCAGGCATCTTAGGCAAAGAACTTCTGGATGCCCTGGGACTCAAGGAAATCAATACATCTAATGATTCTTTAGCGATCAGGCAGGCTCCTGATATGTTTCTCAACAATGAAAAATTGATCGCTTATGACTTCGAATTGATCACCCGAAGCAGAACTTCTCAAAAGATCAGGGATCCCTATACGCGCATCTATGGGGCTGATAATCTATTTGTAGAAGAAGGTGTCAGTGTTAAAGCAGCCATCATCAATGCAGAAGATGGTCCCATGTACATCGGAAAAGGGGCAAATCTTCAGGAAGGCTGTATTATCAGACGTTCACATGCTATCTGTGATTATGCCCAAATCAGCGTAGGAGCCAAATTAAGGGGAGATACGACGGTTGGGCCATATAGTAAGGCAGGCGGAGAAATAGGCAATTCGGTCATCATGGGATATTCCAGCAAAGCCCATGAAGGATATCTGGGCAATTCGGTGATGGGTTTCTGGTGCAACATAGGAGCCGATACCAATAGCTCAAATCTCAAGAACAATTATGCGAATGTCAGAATCTGGAACTACCAGGAGGAGAGATTCGCAGATACCGGTTTGCAATTTTGTGGCCTCATCATGGGAGACCACAGCAAAACAGCCATCAATACCATGTTCAATACCGGTACTGTTGTAGGAGTATTTGCCAATATTTTTGGTTCTGGTTTCCCTCGCAATTTTATCCCCTCTTTTTCCTGGGGAGGTGCGCATGGTTTTAGTACCTATCAAACCCGTAAGGCTTTCGAAGTTGCGGAAAAGGTAATGGCGCGCCGAAAATTAAACTTTGGAGATACGGACAAGCAGATTCTTAACAAGGTTTTTGAACTAAGTGCTCCCTACAGAAGGTGGGAAATGGAAAAGGTTTGAAAAATTCCCTCAATATTTTCAGAGATAAATAATTCGTATTAAGTTAGGCGCTTCGATTGCGAGGATACTGCTACGCCCATTATTAACCAATACATCACATACAATGCGTAAACAAATTGCTGCCGGCAACTGGAAAATGAACCTTAGCGCTCAGGAAGCTCAAAGCCTGGCCAGCGAGGTCGTAAATATGGCGAAAGATGAGTATAAAGGAGATGCAGAAGTGATCTTCGGCGTTCCACATCCTTACCTATCCCTCGTTCATCATATTACCAAGGATCATCCGAATATGCACCTTGCAGCGCAGAACCTCCACCAGGCAGACAAAGGTGCCTATACGGGAGAAGTTTCTGCGACCATGTTGACTTCTATCGGAGTTACTCATGTGATTATTGGCCACTCTGAAAGAAGAGAGTACCAGGGAGAAAACAACGACCTCCTGGCTGATAAAATTGACAAAGCACTAGAGAATGGATTAGTACCTATTTACTGCTTTGGAGAAAAACTGGAAGAAAGAGAGGGAGGAAATACCCTTCGAGTTATCGAGGAACAAGTAAGTGAAGGTTCTTTTCACCTTGATGCGGCGAGTTTCTCAAAATGTATTCTGGCTTATGAGCCGGTTTGGGCGATTGGTACGGGTAAAACTGCCAGCCCCGAGCAAGCGCAAGAAGTCCATGCCTTTATCAGGAAGCTGATTACGGATAAATATGGAGCAGAGGTAGCAGACGGAACTACGATCCTTTATGGTGGAAGTGTAAAGCCTGCCAATGCCAATGACCTCTTTGCTCAAGCAGATATTGATGGAGGACTCGTTGGAGGTGCAAGTTTGAAATCCCGCGATTTCACGGAAATTCTCAAAGCTTTGTAGATTTCCCATTCACATGTTGACATAGCTCCTCTTTTTGGGGACTAATATAATAGCAGAGCCTTTTTGAGTTAATCAAGGAGGCTCTGATGCTATTTTTGTATCTTTAATATGTGAAGAAAGTGATAACAGATATCAACGATCTCGATTTTGGGAAAAAATACACCTATGCCGATTACCTCAATTGGCAGTTTGAGGAAATGGTGGAACTGATTAAAGGAAAGGTATTTCGGATGTCTCCGGCTCCCGGCACCTCACATCAATGGATTTCCGGGAGTTTATTCAATCAGATTTTCAATTATCTAAAAGGCAAATCTTGTAAGGCCTTTGCTGCCCCTTTTGATGTCAGATTACCGCTTCCCCCCGAACATCAAAGTGAAAACAAGATTGATACGGTAGTTCAACCTGATATTTGTGTGATTTGCGATTTGGAGAAATTAGATGAAAAAGGCTGTAAAGGCTCACCGGATTGGATCATCGAAATTCTCTCTAAAGCTACTGCAGACAAAGATCTCAATGAGAAATTTGAGCTTTATCAACATGCTGGGGTAAAAGAATACTGGATTGTTTCTCCTAAAGATCACACGGTGCACACCTATTACCTGGATAAAAACGGAAAATACCAGGCAAACCGAGCTAAACCTTTCTCCAAAAGCGAGAAAATCCCCGTAGGGATTTTCTCTGATTGTATTATTGAGCTAGAAGATGTCTTTGAAGACTAATTACTCCTTCCAGATTTTTCTGCTGATACTCTTTCCACTTCCATCTATCAATCGAAGGAAATAGGTCCCACGGGGCGCATTTTGTATATCGATCTTTTCATCTACCAAAGTAGAAAGAGCTAATTCTTTTTCGTAGATGCTTTGGCCCATCATATCAAATACCTCTAGTCGTAAGGCTCCTACTCTCTCCATTTCACCCTTAAGGGTAAATACTCCCTGATTAGGATTCGGATACAAATTGAGGTCAATGGCCAATTCATCCTCAATGGAAGTCGCATTTACCAAAGTAAACTCAAACCAGTTCATGTTGAATAAAGACCTGGTTATTACCACCCGCAAGGTATATTTCCCTTTGGGCAAATCAACCGGCTGACTAAAGGTCTGCCAGGTCTGCCAACCTCCAGTTGCTTGAAAATCTGCTCTATGGAGTACGCTATCCCAACCGGAATCATCTCTCAAGTGCAATTCAACTCCTCCGTTCTCACTTTCAGCAGCCACCCGATAATCAACCAGGTATTCTCCTGCTGTTGTGATGTCAATACTATAATCCATGTAGTCTCCTACATCGGTATATCCAATGTTCAGACCGCCACCCGTATCTGTGGTTGATTCTGTCTGGATACCTACCTGATTGAAATAAGCCTCCGCTTGAATTTTTCCCGGAAGTTCGTGAATCTGGGGAATCTGATTTTGCACCTCTTGATTGCTGAAATTCTGCAGATTTGTCCCATCCGTAGCTGTCAAAGCTGAGCCGGAATAGGATATTTTCACCAGATCAGAGAAGATCAATTCTTCATTGATCGTAAAGAATAAGTTGCGCGGATTATTGGGATCCTGGCTGACGTTGGTAATCGACAGGGGATTTCCATTTGCAGTTAAGGTAAATAAGGAATTCAAAGAAGCTGAAGAACTTTGCAATTCTTTATTCAGGGTGAGGACTATTTCAGATTTGTCAAGGGTTTTGGCGGTAAGGTAGCGAGTGGAAACGCTCGTACTTGCTCCCTGATAGAGAAATTCTAAACTGCTAAAGTTAAAACCTTCACTGTCTGCAAATACCCGGACTTTCTGTGGTCCCTGATCCAGCACTACATCATTGAAAGTAATGCTCGTCCATCCTTGCCAGCTTCCTGTTCCCGGAACGGTCTTTCTACTACTTAAGTCAGCATCCTCAATCATCAAATGCAAAGGCCCACCTCCATTGAGAGAAGCTACCCTGAGCATGACATCATATACTCCTCCTGTTTGAACATCCACTTCATATTGAAGCCATTCCCCACTACCGATAAAGCCTATATTATATCCATTGGTATTGATATTGTCTTCACAGATTTCGATGTCTACCCCATCATTTCTATAGTTCCAACCTGCATTCCATGCCGTATAAGCGCCTGTAGATACATGATAAGTTGCTACATCCAGATCAAAATACGCACTTCCATTGGGTCCCAGATCATAATCAACCCCATAGACTACTCCCGGTGCGACATTATTTACATAAGGTTTCGTATCACTGGAATTGATTTGACGGAACATGGCATCAACCACATCTCTCCGGATATCCGCATTCTCGATTTTTAGCCAATCAGCCATCTGCATCAAAGCGGCTGTAGCAGCACCTGCTGAAGGTTTCGGTCCATTTCCACTCCAATAATCCAGCAAGTCCTGATAGCCTTGATTCTTAGGGACAGAGATCGTACCGGCGATTGCATCAATCTTTTTCCAGGGCCACCATGCCCAACCAATATTGATTCCTTCCATCTTTTTAATAGCATCTGTAAACCAGGTATTGGAATTTTCTCCAGACTCTCCCATCCAAACCGGGCGATTGTTTCTATTTCCTATGTCACGCATCCACTGAACCCCCTCATCATCATTGAAATTCCAGTATTTATGCGGACTGTAAACCATATTAGAATCCCAGGGATTGTCCAGGTTAGTGAAATCATTGGCAAACCAGTTTCCTTCTATGAAAATGATGTGATTGGTATCGACAGTACGAATGCTATCGGTAATCTCAACATAGATATTTCGTAGCATGGCATTATTGGGCAACTGCCAATTGGTTTCGTTGATGAGGTCATAACCACCCATCCAGGGTTCATTGGCATAACGTTCTGCTAGTTTTTTCCACAAAGCGACAGTTTTATTTCGGTTTTCCACCGATTCCCAGAGAGAAGGTTTAGTAGGATCATAATCAGAAATTCCTGCTTCCATTCCTTGTCCTCCAGGAGCTGCGTGCAGATCCAAAATAAGGTACATCTGATTAGCTGAGCACCAGGCCAGCAGACTATCTGTAAGTTCAAAGCCTTTGGTCAACCAAGTTTGTTCGCCTGCCACGGGCTCATCTTCTATGGGAAGGGTGTACAGATTGTAGTGCATGGGGAGTCTGATTGAATTAAAGCCCCAGGCCTTCATAGAATCTACATCTCGCTTCTGGACATAATTCTCCAGCCAGGCATCATAAAAAGTATTTGTGGCAGAAACCCCTATTACTTCTTCAATCTTTTCCCTGATCTGGTATTGTGCATTTGCAAAGGATGCGGTTTGCATCATATAGCCTTCCTGTAGCATCCAACCTCCCAGGCCCATGCCCCGAAGCAGTACCGGATTATCGTTTCCATCAACAATCTCCAAACCTTGAACGTGAAGATAGTCCTGGGCAATAATAGAATGGGTAGGTATGAGTAGCACCAGACTAAAAATCAGGTAAATAAAATAATGCATTGAGTAGTAATTATTTGATTATTGAGCTTATCTAACGAAAGTTCAGTTATAGAAGCATTTCTCTCATATGGGTTCAGGGATTTGTCATTCCCAGAGCTTTGCAGCATCCTAAGCTGAGCCTTTGCCTGAAATGCAGCTAAGCAAAGAAAACTTGCAAACAGAAATGTCGACCTTTCAACTGTAACTTTTTCAGCAATTTGAACGAGGTCATGATTGACCGTAAAGAACAGGTGACTCGGTTTATAAATCTATGTTTTGACTAGCAAACATAGGGAATTCCTTATATATAAACACTACGACAATTGTACTACAACTATCATTCAGCGAGTACAACCCCAGTAAGTGAGCTGATTTAGAACCAGCTGTATAAAACAGGATTTGTGAACAGGATTGCCAAGAATTTCCAAATCAATCCCCTACATCTCAAGTATTCAGAATGGGAATTACCTTCAGGACTTACTCTTTTCCTTTAAAATGGGTTATGTAGTCGGCCAGATTATCCTCGCTTTCCAAACCCAAACGTTTTTTCAAGCGATAGCGGCTTTGTTCTACCCCTCGGACCGTAATATTCAGGAGTGAGGCGATTTCTTTTGTAGTCAGGTTAATCCGTATAAGTGAGCAAACCCGGAGGTCATTTTGAGTAAGCTCAGGATGAGCGGCTTTCAAGGCTTGAAGAAAATCTTTATCAACCTCATTGAAGTAGAGATTGAACTCACTCCAATAATCTTCACTTTTTAATTCCCGATCCAGTCGCCTAAGCATTTGGCGTACTTGGGACTGAGTGGTAACATCCAGGGCCTTGATTTCCTTTTTAACTTTTGAGAGAATTTCATTTTTGTGAGCCATCTGCACAGCCGAAAACATCAGTTTAGCGTTCTTGCCTTCCAGATCACTCGCGAGTTTTTCATTACGGAGTTGAAGGATTTCACTATTTGCTTCCAGCATTTGTTGCTTCAAAAGGGCCTCTCGCCTTTGGATGATGAATATAAATACTCCAGCAATCAAGGCAATGATTGTAAAGAATAGCAAGGCCCTAAACCAGATTGTTTGCCAGAAAGGAGGTTGAATTCGAATCTTCTTGCTGAGTTCTTTGTCATGATAACGCAGAAAGAAGGTATAGGTACCAGGAGTCAGATTGGTATAGGTTACACTGTTTTGCCCCAAAGAAGTATTTTGCCAATTTGGGTCAAATCCATCCATTTTATATTGAAACTGATTCTCCGCCGGATGTACAAAATCCGTGGTGGCAAAAAAGAGTGAGAAAGAGTTATCCGTATAGTCGAGGTGAATCTCTTCTACTTGCTCAATGGGGTTCTCCAGGATGATTCTTCCATCAGATAATCTTCCAACAGCCACACTTTGGTTAAAAACCTTGAAATCAGTAAAAATAATTTCCAGATCTGTCTCAAGGCTTTTCACCTGTTCGGGCAAAATGGTGTTAATCCCTCGAATCCCACCGAAGTATAGACGGCCATCAGAGGCACAAATACTAGCAAGCTGGTTGAACTGATTGCTATTTACTCCTCCTCTGAAGTCAAAATTTCGAATTGCTCTGTTTTCAGGATTAAACACGCTAATGCCCTCAAAAGCTGAGATCCAGAGATTAGCTTCAAGGTCTTCGCTAATGTCCATTACATTATCACCGATCAGTCCGCTTTGTTTATTCAAGCGCTCAAACTGTCCATCTCCCAGCCAGCGATTCAAGCCGCCACCTTCTGTACCTATCCATAATTCTCCCCTACTATCTTGAAAAATGGTTCTGATTTCATCGTTGCTTATAGAAAGTGAATCTTCAGGATTAAAGACAAAGTGTTCAAACTCTTCCCTTTCTTCATTCCATCGATCCAGTCCATGATCTCCGGTTCCTACCCATATTTGTTCCTCTTTATCAATAAAAACCATCATAATATGATTGTCGGCAATGCTTCCCTCTTGATCTTCATTCGGCATAAAAACCCGAAAATCATCTCTTCCAGGATCATAAATGCTAAGTCCTCCTCCTATGGTTCCTATCCAAAGTCGTCCGTCTTTTCCTTCTGCGATTGACCAAACGTTGTTGCCTCCAAGGCTATGAGGATTTCCATATTCGTGCCTATACCAATGGGTCGTTTGCCTTTTAGGATCGTAGCGCAATAAGCCTTCTCTAAAGGTTCCGAACCAAAACCTTCCCTGACTATCTTCGAAAATGGTTTTTACCACTAATTCCTGCAACTTTTGTTCTAATTCGGAATTGTTTTTTAGCCTCAAACGAGAAAAGTGATTATCCTGTGGATTGAGTAAAAACAATCCTCCTCCATCTGTTCCGACCCAGATTTGTCCATCCGTCCCCTGAGTCAAGCCCAGGACCGAACGTCTTTTAATCTCCTCTTGCTGAGGAAATTCAGGAAATAAGAATTCAAACCAGGTTTTATCAGCTTTATACAGGTTGATACCTCCATTGAAAGTCCCTAGCCAGATATTGCCTGCCCGATCTTCGATGATACATTGCAAGGCATTGCTGTTCAGAGAATTGACTTCTCTAGGTTGAGAGGTATAGGAATATAGCGTATCTGCCTTTTCATCATAGACATTCAAACCGCCACCATCTGTAGCTATCAATAGGAGACCATCTTTCGAAAGTTGCAGGTCGCGGATTCCATTGGAACTCAATTTGTGGCGTCCTGACTCATGAGCAAAATGCACATAGCTTTTATCTTCGATATTTACTTTGTACAAACCGCTTCCTTCGGTCCCAAACCAAAGTTCGTCTCCATCGAGCAATAATGTCTTCCGATAACCCGCCATATTGGCTTGATCCCAGGTCTCCTGAGGTAGTTGGGAAAATTGCCCCCTTTTTTCTAAAAAATTTAAGCTAAGTCCACTTGCGGCTACCCATATATTTCCTTTAGCATCCTCAACAATATCAAATACCAAATTGCTGGAAAGGCCACTATTTTCGACATTATATAAAGTTGAGGTACGGCTTTGCGGGTCGAAGCTCAACAAACCAGCACCAACAGTAGCAATCCAGATATTCCCTTTCTGATCTTCATAAAGAGCAGAAATAGCAAAACCCGCTATTGACTCAAATGCTGGATCAGCACTTAAGTTGACAAATTGATCATGATGAGAAGGGAGAAAATTGATTCCATGCTTACGGGTTCCTACCCAAATATTACCGGCCCGATCTTCCAGCAAAGAGCTGATCGTTTTTCCAACAAACCCTTTATTTACTTTGGCAGACTGATTGGTTCGATAGATTTCAAAAGTATAGCCATCATATTTATTTAAGCCATCTTGTGTACCTGCCCAAATGTATCCGTTTTGGTCCTGTATCAGGCAATAAACAGAATTGTGTGAAAGTCTATCTTCAATCGTCAGGTGATCAAAATTCATCAGGGATTCGTGTCCCTGTCCTATGGCTGCCGCACAAACAAACAGAGAAATAAAACAGGAGATGATTCTGAACATAATGCGATTCAGGTATTTGCAAGCCTGGGATTCGAGTTTACCCCTATTCAAAATACATATAATACTAATTTCAAATAAATTAGACGCATTTCCAACAAAGCCTTCAGCTCTGAAATATGAGTTGAACAGGGATACAAATCCTTCTCTTCTGTCTCAATGCATCGCCTATCCATTTACAATTAGACCCATCTTTAGACAAACCCTTATAGAAATCCTGCATACGGGTGTTTTGTTGCTTTTGGGAAACTTGATTTTTAAATAACTTGCGTCCTATTCAATACTTACCTATAACCATACATATTATACTCAAGTCCAATGAGAAAATATATCAGTTTTTTCATATTTCTTTTCGTTAGCAGTTTTAGTTTCGCCCAGAATAGTGTAGAAGATGTGGAGAAGGTTTATGCAGAAACCATTAGTGCTCACGATCTTAAGGCACATATCGGTTTCCTGGCAGATGATCTTCTGGAGGGAAGAGAAACCGGAACTCGTGGCCAAAGACTGGCTGCAGCCTACATCAAAACTCATTTCCAAAGAATAGGCCTCGCACCGGGCAATCCCGATGGTACCTATTTCCAATACTATTACCTCAATCGTTCTGAAATCAAATCAGCCTCTATCAGTTTCGGAGGAAAATCTTATGAATACACCAAGGAGTTCTTCAACTATAGAAGAGGATTTCCAGACAGCCTCGCAGGAGAGCTTGTATTTGCCGGATATGGTATCAGCAATGATGAATATGACAATTTGGAAGGGCTGGATTTGGAAGGAAAGATTGCTGTAGTTCTAGGGGGATCGCCTAATAATGAAGCCGAAAAAGAGCAAAGCAGAATTGAAAGAGTAAGAAGTTGGGCGACTCGCCAGAAAGCTATCGAAGCAAAAGGCGCAAAAGCTATGATCATGATCTTGCCCTCAGACATGGACAAAACCATTCGCAGATATGCCCGCAAACGTAGTTTTGAAATTTCCGCTTCCTCAGAAACTGGAATGCCGGAAATCTTTATGGGTTCAGCTATGGGTTCAGATCTTTTGAAGTTGGCGAAAGGGAAATTGAATAAGCTGCAAGAGGCTTTGGCAGAAAATGCAACTCCTCCCAAGTTAAAACTGGATAAAGTAAGCGATTTCAGTCTAAGCTCTGATGTTGATTTCACCTCCACAGCTGCCTCCAATGTTTTGGGCTACCTGGAAGGAACAGATAAGAAAGACGAAGTAGTTATTTTGACCGCTCACTATGACCATATCGGCATTAGCAGAAATGGAGAAATTAACAATGGAGCTGATGATGACGGTTCTGGAACCTCAGCGATCCTCGAACTCGCAGAAGCCTTTGCCATGGCTGCTAAAAATGGAAATCCCCCTCGTAGGAGTATGATTTTCATGACTGTATCCGGAGAAGAAAAGGGCCTCCTGGGTTCTCGTTTTTATACAGATTATCCTTTGTATCCATTGGCTAATACGGTTGCAAATCTCAACATAGATATGATCGGAAGAATCGACAAGAAATATGAGGAGAGAGAAGATTCGACCAATTATGTTTATATCATCGGCTCGGATAAATTGAGCACGGATCTTCACAATATCGGTGAAGAAGCCAATACAAGCCATTCCGGCCTTACCCTAGATTACACCTATAATGACGAAAATGATCCGAATCGCTTTTACTATAGAAGTGATCACTACAATTTCGCCAAAAACAATATTCCCGTCATCTTCTACTTTACCGGAGTTCATGTAGACTACCACAAACCCGGAGATGACGCCCACAAAATTCGCTACGACAAAACAGCTAAGATCACGAAGCTGGTGTACCATACTGCATGGGAGCTGGCCAACCGCCAAGATCGAATCGTAGTAGATAAAGCGGAGGAAGAGTAAGAAAGAATTTCTATCAAAAAAAGCCCTGCCATTTGTGTAGGGCTTTTGTCATTTAGAAAAGAGGCTTCTCGATTTCTCTCATATTATATGCAGGGGGGAAATCCTTTTGCTCAAAAAAATATTGAGCCAGCAGAAGAGCATCTTCCAGGGCCATAAGGTCATTTTTCTGGATTTGCGTAGTTACTGTCCCAAAACTAAAAGTCATTTCCTCTTCGTCTCGTTTTGAAAGACTTAGCATATAATGACTGAGCTGGTTATCAATACTTCTTCCATGACAAATAGCCAATAAATCTTTTCTTCCAAGCACTCTTACATAATTTCCATCATCATCAGAAAGAAGAACACGCGCATGCAGATCTCCATCCAAATTGAGCAGAGCTTCTTCTATTGGGGCAAAGTCAGAGATCCTTTGCATGGATTTTCCTTGCTGACTTAGGATGATCTCTCTTTGATGAATTTGTGAAAACATGATTATATGGGTGCTTGAGTTAGTTCTTGTGTAATGAAAAAGCCATCGGCTCCCTGTTGCTGGTATAAAGGCATCAACATGATCCCTCCCAAAGGTGCATATATAGTACCGTTTTTATCATGGGCAAGTGCTTCTCCTTCTTCTATACGAGAAAAGTTGCGATAACCGGGATTCATTATGAACTCATCCTTGGCTCCTATATTATGCCTATACCTGAAATCGAGATAGGTCGGTAATTTGGATGCATTGGCTTTAAGGATGGACATATACGTTTCATATTGACCAGGAATCTCCTCCTTGCTTAGACATCCGCATGCCTCAAGCAATACCCAAATAGCTGCTTCATGAAGGTCTATGGATTGGGGATCATTGTGCTGCCCTGCCTCAAAGGTGAGATTGGTGATCCCTTTACGGTCGAAATAGTTGCTGGTCGTAACCTGCAATTCATCAACCAGGTTGAAAATAATCGGTGCCTGTAGATACTCAGCCAATACCCGATTCTCCTTTTTCTGCGTAATGATGGTAAAAAATCCCCCAACTCCAGAGGTAGTATGCAAGTCAATAAAGATGATCCTTTCTGCCTGGCTGCTTATCGCTAATTCAAAATGAGCCAGTAGATCAAGCAATTCTCGTTCTTCATTGTTCAATTGGGCCTCATCTTTCAGGCGAATCCGGGCAATATCCATATGTCCCCACAACCTATTGAGGTCCTGATCGATATACCGGCGTCCCTCTGCCATAGCTCTACAATTACCGCAAAGGCCCAGTATTTTTCCCTTAAACTCAGGAGTGAGTGTATCCAGTTTACTAAAGACTCTTTCAAGGGCCTTCACACCGGCGGGTTCATTCCCATGGATGCCAGCCAGAAAGACCAATAGGCTTCCTGATTTTCCCTCTTCATATGAGCCGATAACACGCCCTGGATCTGCAGACATAATTCAAACAATCAAATAGATGCGCAAGTTAGTACATGCTAGGAAAATTTGCCTTAAATTTATTCCTCAATAAATACATCTGACATGAGAAATTACTACTTCTTCTTTCTGTTGATATTTTTTTCTTTTCAACTACATGCACAAGAGAGTGCTCCGCCAAATAGTGATTCCCGAATTTTCGATATCGTGGATGCAGTTTCGGAAGAAAGAATCGAACAGGATATCCGTAAGTTGGTAAGCTTTGGGACTCGTCATACGCTTTCGGATACGGTTTCCACAACCCGAGGAATTGGAGCAGCAAGACGATGGATAAAATCTGAGTTTGAGAAAATTTCTGCGGATTGCGGGGGCTGTTTAAAGGTCTCTTATCAGTTTTACCATGTCGAAGGGAATCCCAAAAGCAGAATTAAAGAAGATGCAGTAGTAGTAAATGTATTGGCTACCCTCACAGGCAGTCGTTATCCCAATCGCTATGTAATCATGAGTGGAGACATCGACTCACGGGTTTCTGACCCCTTGAATGCCACAGATGAATCTCCCGGAGCCAATGACAATGCAACAGGCATGGCAGGAGTGTTGGAAGCGGCTCGCGTCCTTTCCCAATACAAATTCCCTACCTCTGTCATATTCGTAGGTTTGTCCGGGGAAGAGCAGGGATTGTTTGGTGGAAAGCATATGGCGCAAGTGGCCAAAGATAAAGGCTGGAATATCGTTGGGGTTCTCAATAATGATATGATCGGAAATATAGAAGGAATTGATGGAGTGATTCAGAATAATTCCTTTCGGGTTTTCTCGGAGATTCGTTCTCCTCAGGAAAATGAAAACAGGGCCTGGAGAACTCGATTTTATGGTGGAGAAGTAGATGGCCTTTCTCGCCAACTGGCTCGCTATGTGGATCGGATGACGGATCAATACATTCCCAACCTGGATGCCATGATGATCTATCGTTTGGATCGATTTGGAAGGGGTGGCCACCATCGTCCTTTCAATGAGCAGGGGTTTCCCGGTGTGAGGATTATGGAAACACATGAGAACTACAATCGACAGCATCAGGATTTACGGACTGAAAATGGAATCAAATACGGAGATGTTATAGAAGGAGTTAATTTCCCTTATTGTGCAAAACTGACGGCCGTAAATGCCATTGTACTTGCTGGACTTGCATGGGCTCCACCTCAACCCAAAAGGGTAAGAATTGGAGGGATTGTAAAGGCTTCTACTGTCTTAAGTTGGGAAGAGCAGGATGACCCCAATATTCTGGGATATAAGGTTTACTGGAGACTTACCACAGATGCCCAGTGGACCCATTCTGTTTTTGTAGGAAATAAGACTCGGCATACCTTAAAAAATATTGTGATTGACAATTACTTCTTTGGGGTCGCTACGGTAGGAAAAGATGGAAATGAAAGTGTAGTATCATTTCCCCAGGGACTTATAATGAGAGGACAATAAGGTTAACGAGCAATAATGAGTCGCTTGCTGACCTGAACATCCTGATTTCCGGCAATCACTACATAGTGCCCAACGGCCAGATTGGTAACATTTATTTCTAAATCGGAAGATCCCCGGAGCGCTTCTTCATGGACGCTCTGCCCCAACATATTGACTATTTTCAAACGGGCGTTGAGAGCAGCACGGCCCGTATACCGTACCCGTAATAAGTCGATCACGGGATTGGGATAAATGACGAGATCGATTTCTTCTTCAACTGCCCCAAAAACAAGTTCCTCTACATGAGAATAAACAAAGCGACCGTCCAGGTCCACTTGTCTGATTCGATAGAAAACCCGTTTCAAATCCTTTAGGGCAATCTCTTCGTCCCAAAAATCATAATTCTGAATAGTAGCTGTATTTCCTCCAGCCTGTACCTGACCAAACTTTTCAAAAATTACTGCATCGATGGATCTTTCTACATCAAAATAAAAGCTATTGATTTCTTTTGTGGTGGACCAGGTCAGATAGCCATCATCTCCCTTCTGTACAGCATCAAAACTCAGATAAACTACCGGTTTATATGCAGGATTCATTTTCCCCAAAGCAAAAGCTTCATAGTCATTCGGGACAACCGAACGAGAAGTAAGCTTTCCTTCCATCAGATTTCCCTCCTTATACAGATTCCCCAGATTCATCCATTTATTATCCTTCCATCCTACTATTATGACTGAATCCCTTGAGCCAGCCCAGGATTGGATATTGCTCACCTGGTCCCAGGGTAAAACGATTTGAGTGGGACTATTTCCCTCGATATGCCAGAACTCTTCATCATGAACATAGGAGACCTCTGTAACTTCATAGTCTTTGGTATAAAAAGGTCCCCCCGCATATATCGAACCATCATTAGGATTGGAATGGTAATATGCCGCTTTGAAAAATGAGCTTTGTCCACTACCCGTAATCATCACGGGCATGAGTCTGCTCCCATCTCCTGTCGGGAGGATAAAATCTCCCTTACCCGTTTTTGCGACATAGCCGTCAATGTGTTCTTCATCATTTGCACTTACTACAATAGATCCGGGCTGAAAATGCACAAAAGCTGTTCCTCCCTGATCCCTGTCGGTACGAATGATACCCTTTACAAAATCCATACTGTTTGTGACCTGCCATTCGATCTCCAGATCGATTCCGCCTTCATTTTCGATGATCACATCCTGCATCTGTACAATGCCTTCTCCAGATATGGTCTGGAAATTCCCCCAATCACTCCTCACATAGTTGCTCCCAGAGAGGCAGGTTCCACAACTGAATTTTCCAATCGTATTGATATGTCCTGTGAAGACAAGCGTTCCTTCATTTATAAAATCCCCGGCTTCCTGGTTTTCAAAATCACTGCCCATAAAGAAAATCTCATTCTCATTGATCTTCATGAGGTCATTGTTCACATAATTGCTATTGGTCGTTGTCATCAAGACCGCAGCAAGTATAAGGAGACCTGCCCCAGCCCACTGGAGTTTCTGTTTCTGACTAAGTTGGATTTTTCCTTTCCGAGAATTTTTCATGGAAATTCTTCTTGCTCAGCATGAAGAGTAAATCTGCCCTAATACCCGAAAGCAGCCCTCCAATAATTTACACTATGAATATTTTACGATTTAAAATAATATATTCTATGCCGGACAAAAAAAGTTCCTTGAAAAGATATATTACATGAAAGCAGGAAGGTAAGGTATGGGCAAAAAAAATCCCCCTGTCCGAAGACAGAGGGAGTGTATATTATCTATATCAAGAATTATCGGGCCATAGCCGCCTGTTTATTTAAAGACAGTTCATTCTTGACAAGTATTTCTTTTGCCAGATTCATATAGTTCAAGGCTCCTTTACATTTGGCATCAAAGGCCAGCACCGGTTGTCCATAGGAAGGAGCTTCACTAAGACGAGTGTTTCGATGAACTATTGTTTGGAAAACAAGATGTTGAAAATGCTTTCTAACTTCATCTATGACCTGAGAACCGATTTTCAATCGTTGATCATACATAGTCAGGAGAATCCCCTCAATGGCCAGATTTTTATTCAATCCGCTTTGAACGATTCTAATCGTATTTAGAAGTTTTGCCAATCCTTCCAATGCAAAATATTCACACTGAACAGGAATCAGGACAGAATCCGTAGCTGTAAGGGCATTGATTGTAATCAAGCCAAGGGAAGGCGAGCAGTCCAGGATGATGAAATCATAATGATCACGAAAGCGCTCGAGTGCTTCTTTCATCATAAACTCGCGGTTTTCCTCTTCGACAATCTCAACTTCAGCACCTGCCAGATTATCGTGGGAGGCTATTACATGAAGATTCGGAAATTCTGTCTCCATGACTACCTTCTCCACACTTAAATCTTCATCAATCATGGCGGAATAAATGCTGTACTCAGCAGTTTCAAGCTCTACACCCAAGCCCACAGTCGCATTTCCTTGTGGATCTGTATCTACCAGGAGGGTTTTGTATTCCAAAGCTGCCAAACTCGCAGCCAGGTTTATAGCTGTTGTGGTTTTTCCCACACCTCCTTTTTGATTGGCGAGACAAATGATCTTACCCATATTCTGTTATCTTTGTTTGCACAAATATACGATTTTGAAAGACATGCTGTGCCACAGATTTCAAAACTTAATGTGCATAAGTCTCTTATTTTTTCCACTCTTGTGGATAAGTTGTGGACAGACGGTGGATAAGCCTGTGGATAAAGACGTTTTTCGGATGAATCTTTCGGAAACGCTCAATTCCCTCGATCCAGCTTTTGCCAGCGCCAGGACCAAAATATGGATGACCTCCCAGATATTCAACGGACTCGTAACATTAGATTCTGTATTAAATATCCAGCCTGCCATTTCCGATTCTCTAAGTATTTCAGAGGATAAAAAGACTTATACCTTCTACCTGAAAAAAGAGGTGTTTTTTCATAAAGATCCCCTCTTTGGAAAGGACAGTAGCAGAAGGGTAGTAGCCGATGACTTTGTGTACAGTTTCAGTCGAATCTGCGATCCGGAACTGGGCTCCTCAGGTTCCTGGATATTCCGCGACAAAATTTTAGGAGTTGAAGCATTTAGAGATGGAAAAGCCGATCATATAGAAGGCTTTCGAGCATTGGATGCACACACCCTTGAAATACGATTGAGCAAAGCTTTCCCTGCTTTTCTCAGCCTCCTGGCAATGCCTTTTGCGTATGTAGTTCCTAAAGAAGTCGCCGAGCATTATGGCAAAGACTTCTCCTCCCATCCTATAGGTACCGGAGCTTTCCAATTTTATCGTTGGCAAGAAGGACAAAGACTCATTCTTCACAAAAATCCTAACTACTTCGAATATTCAGCCCAGGGAACAAAACTTCCCTACCTCGATGCAGTTGATGTCAGTTTTATCAATAGTCGCCTTTCTGCTTTTATTGAATTTGTACAAGGAAATCTGGATTTCATTGGAGATCTGGACAATTCCTACAAAGATGAGGTATTATATCCGGATGGCAGGGTGAAAGAGGAGTATGGAGAAAAATATCAATTGATCCTTGCCCCACAACTAAACATCGAATTTCTATGCTTTCTCGTTGATCCGGAAGCCGAAGCTTATCAGGGCCATCCACTGGCAAATCCAAAAATACGGCAGGCGATCAACTATGCGATTGATCGAGAGAAACTGGTAAAATATCTCCTGAATGGTATGGGCTATCCTGCTCATGCAGGCATAGTTCCCCGAGGAATGCCGGGTTTTAGCGAAAAGGTAATCGGATATTCGTATGACTTAGGGAAGGCAAAAGCTCTTTTAGCGGAAGCAGGTTATCCCAATGGCAAGGGATTGAGCCCTATCACATTGAACTCAACGTCCAAGTATGCCCATATCTCAGAGTTTGTTCAGAAAGCTTGTGAAAATATCGGAATCACACTCGATGTGCAGAATATGGAAGGCGGTGCTTTGCGTTCAGAGTCGATTTCTTCGCGCTTGAACTTCTGGCGGGCAAGTTGGATTGCCGATTATCCCGATCCTGAAAATTATTTAGGATTGCTGTATGGGAAAAACTTTGCTCCCAACGGACCAAACCGAACTCATTATAAAAATGAGGACTTTGACCGCCTATATAGCGAAGCCCTGGAGATTCCCAATGACTCTCTGAGATTTGAACTCTATCAGCAAATGGATCAGATTGCCATGAAGGATGCTCCGATCATTCCCCTCTATTATGATAAAAGTTTCCGCATCCTTCAAAAAGGAATAACAGGCATGCTTGGGAATCCGATGAATCATCTTTTTTTAAAAGAAGTCAGGGGGACCCACCGCCACTAGCCTCATTCCCTTGTTTTGCAAACTAAAGGAGTGCGCGCAGATCCATTTTGTGTAGTGTGTTTTGTGTATAGAAAGCTTACTGATTAAATCTATACTGCTGCGGATTGCAGCGGAGGCCTTCCAGACCCACCGCCACTAGCCTCACTCCCTTGTTTTGCAAACTATGGAGTGCGTACAGATCCATTTTAAAGATAGCTTATAAACCTAAATCCTACCTGCCATATGCGCGCTGCTTCCTTTCTACTGAAGGGAAACTCGGCTTGCAGCGGAAGGGTCCAAAAAAAAATCCCCGGCTAGACCGGGGACCGATTTTAATAGACTACTACTACTCGCGTGCTGCAGGAGAAGGAATCGAACCTTCTTGAGGCGGTTAGGCCCCCCAATTAAGGGGGGCTTTGTCCCTAACCCTCGCCCCCGAGACAAAGGGGTATGTCTTCCATTTTCATCATCCTGCAGAGAACTGAAAGCCTCGATGACTTTCTTATATCAAAGGTAGTATATTTTATTTACGATTCAAATATTTCTAAAAAATATTGCATTTATTTAACTTTTTATAAAAAAAAGCTCAAATTTTACAATAATCTAAATACCACACCTGTAAAAAGGAAAAACCCCGACAAGGGATGTCGGGGACCAATTAAAAAGGACTACTACTACTCGTGTGTTACAGAAGAAGGATTCGAACCTTCAGTCTTTCAATTCAAAGCCCTTCAACAAAGCATCTGAATTTTTTAGACTTTCCCTGGCAATCTGTGGCAATTGCCTTTACATTCTGTAATGTTTTTCAAATATCTCCTTGATTCTTTAGTAAAGATAGGATTTTATATTGATAATTCAAATATTATTAAAATAAATCTGATATTTTTTAAAATATTCAAAATAACATTGAATAATTACGAATATATCAACGAATATTTTAAAAAGAGGTTACAGCGAAATAAAAAAAATCCCCGGATATTCCGGGGACCGATTATAAAGGACTACTACTACTCGCGTAGTTACAGAGAAAGGATTCGAACCTTTCATAAACCTCTAAGCAGCATTCAAAACTGCTTTATCTGTATAGGATTTCATGTAAAAGGAGTACTCCCTAAAACCCGCTGCAAAGATAGAGGGATGGAAGTTTTAAGCAAACAATTTTTAGGAGATTTTATGATTTTAATACTGCCTTAACACAAGCTTGATGATTTGATCTTACTGCGAAGAAGAATCCCTCTGAAGTAGCGTATCCAGCTTTTTATCCATCTCTTCAATTTTCAGGATCAGGTCATCATTATTATCCCGTACCATTTCCTCAACGAAGATTGCATTTACAATAGACAAACCGAATAATCCCCCTGTGACAACTATGATGATAAAGTAAACTTTTGTCCAAAAGGCTTCCTGTCCTGTCCAACCTCCACTTTCGATAATCTTCTCTGGTACATCAAACCATCCCTCTATGGTAAAGACCTTAAAAATATTATAGAAAGAGATTACCGGATCGCCAAACATTTCCGGGGCTACCTCCCCAAATATCTTATTGCTGATCATCGAAATCACAAAGCCAAAGATTACGAAAGCAAGCACGACAAATACTGAGGCTTTAAAAGCTCTTCTTATCCCTGCTAACAATTCCTCCATATTAGGGATGAATTTGAGGAACTTAAAGAAGCGAACTACCCTGACGATACGGAAAAGGAAAATGAGAGAAAAGTCTGATTCCTGAATATTGCCATACAGTAGGGCAAAGATAGTTGGCATACTTAGTACCAGGATCACAAAATCAAAGCGGTTCCAGCCCATTTTGATGTAGTCCTTCCAGCCACTTTCCCGTATTTTAAATAAAGCCTCTAATAAGAAATAGATAATGAATCCGAAGTCCAACCATTCGAGGGTGTGCACGGTTTGGATGTCCAGATCAAAGGCCAGAGCACAAAGGAGGACAGCATTTAGTAAGATGACAACAAAAACGATCTTATCATCCGTAAAAAAGTGACTGAGACGCTTAAGCATGGAGGTTATGTATCTGTTGTGCGTTTTTAAGGACCGATCTTAAGAAAACGTTCCGGCAAAGGTAATCCTTTGAAGGGACATTCTAAAGACTCGAATTATTGAAAGAGGTCCAAAGAAGAAAATGGAAAGTAAACCGGACAAAAAAATCATTGCTACAATAGCTAAATTATTATTACCAGCTCAAATGGGGATTGTCATAAACATCAACTGAGCAATTCCATCAGCGAGTCTTTCTTCATGCGACTTATAGGCAGCGCCGCTCCATTTTGCATAAGTACCTGCCCTCCTTCTTTTCTGAGGATAGATTGGATGTATTGGGTATTGATAAGATAGGATTGATGCACGCGAAAGAAATCCAGCTCCCTAAGCAGTCGTTCGTAGGTTTTCAGGGTCTGAGAAGCGATGATTTTCCGTTCATTCTTCAGAAAAAAAATGGTGTAATTATTATCACTCTTACAATACAGTATTTCCGATAGTTTTATAAAATCAATTCTGTCTGAACTGGTGATAGCGATCTTCTTCTCCTGATGATCACGCTTTAGATTGGCGATCATATTTTCCATCTGCTCTTTTCGCTGGCTTTCCTCCTGCTTCTCACTCAATTTTTCAATGGCTTTGACCAACTCCTCCACGCGAATAGGCTTAAGCAAATAATCCAGGGCCGAAAAGCGAATGGCATCAATGGCATATTGATGAAAGGCCGTAACGAAAATTACTTCAAAATCCCGTTCAGCACCCATTGCCTCCAATATTTCGAAGCCATTATGAGCGGGCATTTCAACATCCAGAAACAGCACATTGGGTTGATGCATGGCAAAGGCTTCAAGGGCTGAAGCTTTATTCATGGCCGTCCCCAAAATCTCTACCTGCGGACAGTGTTTTTCCAACAATATCCGCAGGTTTTCCAAATTGGGCTGCTCGTCATCAATTAAAAGGGCACGAATGCTCATAAGCGCTTAATAAGTTAGGGGCACATCCAAATTTACTCGGGTACCACTCTCATCTTCCCCCAATTCAAGCTGTCGATCCTTGATCTCCAGTTTTAAGTTGATCCCTTTCTTTTTGAGAAGTTTAATCTTCTCGCGAATCAGTTCCAGGCCTTTATGGGTTTTCCTCCGGCTAATTAAGGACCTATTCTCAACTTCCTGAGCATGAATCCCGGGACCATTATCGACAATGCTAATTCTCAGGTGATGATTAATTTTCTGAAGACGGATGTTTAATACAGGATTACCCACCAGTCTCAAGCCATGCTTAATGGCATTTTCAACTATTATTTGTAGAATTTGATTGGGCAATTCTATTTGCTCCGCATTCAATTGTGTATCCACTTCAAGGGATAATTGAAAAGGGCTTCGTAACTGCTCCAATTGACAGTAGTGCTGCAGGGCGGCCAATTCTTCCGAAAGCAATACCAAATCCTCGGCCCCTTCATCCAAATGATACCTCAATAAATCCGAGAAATCATTTAAATAGGTATTGGCCTCATCGGTTTTCCCTTGATTCATCAGGCTTTGAATGGAGGAAATGCTGTTAAATAGAAAATGGGGATTGAGTTGTGATTTGATGCCTTCTAATTGTACCTGAGAAAGTCGCTGTTTGAGTTTGCGGGGGAGGAGAAATAGTCGGTAAAAAACAATGAGGGCTAAGAGAAAAATGAGCAGAAAAACAGCAGCCTGGCCGATCATTAATCCAAATACGGACCAAAATGATTCAAAGCGATAAGACTCTCGACCAAGCTCTATATCAATAGTGGTCTCCTCATTGAATGTTTGGATCATTACGATCTTCCGGCTATGATTTACCGGTTCTTCAATTTCTACAAAGAGGCTGTAGTATTTATTTTGGGTCAGCTCCTCAGGACTTTCATACATGTCCGTAACTTTCCAGCTCTTACCAAAAATTTCGAAGCTACCCTCTGGGCTGAGACGAGCAGTTTTATTAAAATTATGTAAGCGATCATAAAGGACAGGGAGGTAATAGGTCTTAAAGAAATTTCTTTCTACTTCTCCCATCCGCATTCCTTCACTATTCAGCTTTTTTAGGGAAGAAATGAAAGAAAGTTGCCTGTTCATTATGGCGAAAGAATATTTTTGTATGTGCAATTGTTCCCCATCCTTTTTCATTATGATCAGCATCTTATTGCTACTTCCTTCCTCATCTGCTTCTATTTGGAAAAAGTCCCCCTTTTGGTAGATCTTTGTTAATTTATAGATATGAAACCAATGATTAATTTGAGTAGGATAAATGGCTTGCATATGCTTATGATCAGCCCAATACCCTTGTAATTCTTTTGGAAGTGAATGGATCAGTTTAAAGCCCTCCGAATAGTTTTCATTAAAAAAATCTTCAGTCCAGATCTCTTTATCCAAGGTTATTTCAAAATTGAATAAAGAAGAATAATTTACTGGCTGGCCAAGCACTTTTTCAAATCGAATCCATTTAGAATCGTCGAATCGAAACATGGCTTCTTGCTCAGATTGGTACACATATTTCACATGTAACTTAGACCAACTGCTTTTTCGAAGGAACCTTATCGTTACCGTGTCCCCTTTTGTCCTCATACTTTCCAACTGCCAATAATTGCCATCGGGAATGGTCTTTATATCGAAAGCCACACTTGTGGGATCAGTTGCATTAACCTTAAGCCCATTCGGATAGAAAAATATCTTTACGTCTTCCGTTTGCCAAAAGCCCTGCATATTCTCAGGTATTTGGGTTGCCAGGATTTCACTGGACAAAAGAATCAGGGAGATGAGGAATAAAATTGTTCTTTTCATGATTATAAACTTTCCCTCAAGCTAGCAGAGCTCAATAATAGATGCTCGGCCTTTGAGGAAACGGTAGCTTGTGCTGAGTATCCTGCAGATTCCAATGAGAATAGGATTCCCCCTACTCCTTCGGCAATACAATCCAGGGCAAATCCATGCGATCTACTTTTTCGGTAAAGAACTTCAACTCATTATCGATGATTTCCTGAAGCTCATCTAAATAGGGCTGCAGATCTTTTTTCAAATCTTCAAAGCGCTCATAGCAACCCAGAGTCGGAGAGGCATCCTGAGCATTTACCACACTGTATAGATAAGCGATCTGGTCATCAATCTGAGAAGGATAATTGATGGGGTCCTGCCCGCTCTCATTTTTGGTTTGAATGAGCTTATTTTCTAAAGTGGTCAATTTCTCTCCCATATATTTTGCATCGCTCATCAATTCCGAACTAAAGCCTGCCGTTTCAGCCCTCACTGCCAATTCCATGCTTTGCTCACGGATACTTCGAATCTTGCGGATAGCATGATGCGCCGAATTCAAGAGGGAGCGAACTTCGAGCGCCAAATCATATTGCTCTTTCAAATCGCTATCTGAAGACTCCCATCTCGGGTCCTTTTTAATCTGAAAACTTTGACTTTCACTTTCTCCCATTGCCTTTAGCACTACCTGATAGGTATCCGGAGGCAATTTAGGTCCACGGGTATCGGCCAGAGACATAAAAGAGCCTTTGATCAAATCAGGTCTTTCCCCCCTCAAATTATAGACGATGCGATTCAGTCCCTTCTTCAAATTCAATCGGCTTTCTCCTTTTTTCGGATGGGTGGACATCCTGCTCATGACTTCGCCAAATTTATTCAGCACTGATAAAGCCACTGTATCTTTCTTTCCGGGCTTGCTGATAAGATTGAGGTAAAAAACAGCACCATTGGGAGCGGATTTGGGAGCATTTCCTCCACGAAATCCTCTGATTTGACTCCTGTATGCCGCACGAGGAACATAGAGATGAGCAATTTTATCTTCAACCGAAGAATCAAATTGCTGCAAAGGACTCAGATCATCCATGATCCAAAAGGCTCGTCCCTGTGTAGCGAGCACCAGATCATTGTTTTTGATCTGCATATCCGTGATGGGCGTTGTAGGCAGGTTTAGTTGAAAGGGCTGCCAGTTCATACCCTCATCAAAGGATATATACATGCCATATTCCGTACCGGCATAGAGCAAGCCTTTTCTAATAGGATCCTCTCTTACCACACGCACAAAATGAGTTTCAGGAATCCCATTACTTCCATCGGTCAGCAAGTCCCAGCTTTCGCCATAATCCTCAGTCTTATATATATAGGGCATGAAATCATTGTCTCTATATCGATAAACAGCCATAAAAGCCCTTCCATTCTCATGAGGGGAAAGATCAATCATATTAACTGTAGCAAAAGCCGGCATATTGTCGGGCGTGATCTCTTCCCAACTTTCGCCTGCATCCACACTTAAATGTACCCGCCCATCATCTGTTCCTGCCCAGAGCTCCCCTTCATTCTGGGGAGATTCTTCGAAAGCAAAAATGGTGGTATATAGTTCTACGCCTGTATGGTCATGCTGAACAGGACCTCCGGGGATATTTTGCCACTCATCTTTATTGCTTGTTAAATCCGGGCTGATCACTTTCCAACTTTTTCCTCCATCAGTAGATACATGCACATACTGAGAGCAGTGATAAAGTTTGTCAGGATTATGCGGAGAAAGGCGAATAGGAGCATTCCATTGAAATCGGTATTTGATATCCCGTCCTGCTTGTCCATCATGCATTTGTGGATAATGAGTAATGTTGCGACTAAAGCCTTTACTTAAATCCGTCCGGTCAATCCTTCCGATATAGTTTCCAGCATAAATAAGATTGGGATCTCGAGGATCGACGGCTATATGTCCACTTTCTCCGCCCCCTACTCCTTTCCAATGCTGAAGAGGTGTGATGCCCCCGGGACTGTTAGAAGGAACAGAAATGGTCGAATTATCTTGCTGAGCGGCATAAAGTCGATAAGGGAATTGATTGTCAATGGTCAGTCGGTAAAATTCCGAAGTGGGTTGATTGTATTGGCTGGACCAGCTCTTTCCTCCATTATAGCTCACATTTGCCCCTCCATCATTGGATTCTATCATGATGTCTGTGTCGTAGGGGTTGATCCAAAGGCAATGATTGTCGCCATGAGGAGTAGAGATGCGAGAGAATGTCTTGCCGCCATCAATGGATTTGTACATGCTGGTATTGAGCACATAAACCGTATTCTCATCTTTGGGATCAGCGAAAATTCGTGAGTAGTACCAGGCTCTTTGTCTAAGTTTATGTTCACGGTTTATTTTGGTCCAGCTTCTACCTCCATTATCTGAGCGGAAAACCCCTCCCTTACTTTCTTCCTTCATTTCGCGGATCATCCAGACCCGTTTAGCATTGGCAGGCGAAACAGCAACTCCAATCCGACCTCCGACTCCTTCAGGCAATCCACCCTTCAACTTGGCCCAATTATCTCCTCCGTCGATAGATTTATACAAGCCCCCTTCTTCCGATCCATCGATCATGGTCCAGGGTTTCCTTTCAGCCCTCCACATTCCTGCATAAAGAATCCTGGGATTGTTGGGATCCATCACTAAATCGATAGCACCTACACTATCACTATGGAAAAGTATTTGTTCCCAGAAGGCTCCGCCATCTTTAGACCGATACACTCCCCGCATCTCATTCTTCCCAAAGATATTTCCCAATACAGCCGCATAAACCAATTCCGGATCTTTAGGATGAACCTGTATCTTTCCGATCTGGCCTGCATCTTTCAAACCAATAGATCGCCAACTTTCGCCCCCATCTTCCGAACGAAACATGCCGATACCTGCAGAGATATTTCCACGAGGACTGGCAGAACCTGTTCCCACATACATGATTTGAGGATCAGATGGAGCGACTTCTACGGAACCGATAGAGCCACATTTGATGTATTTGTCAGAAATATTTTGCCAACTTCCTCCCCCATCTTCTGTTTTCCAGACTCCTCCTCCTGTCGTTCCCATAAAGAAAGTATGCTTCTGATCCGGGATGCCCGTAACTGCTGTTACTCGGCCTCCCCGATATGGGCCAGCAAATCGATACTCCATTGCCGAATAGATACTTTCATCTACCTGAGCAGAGAGATCGTTGAGACTGAAAAGAAAAATGAATAGAAAGACTTTCAGTGTAGTAGGAATAGATGGCTTCATGCGTCAGAAATAATTTTATACAAAATAGGAAATCCCTTAGGCTATAGAAAAAAGGGCGAAGAATTTTAGAGCTTTTGTATATTTAGGAAACACAAACTCAATCTTATGCTACGCTACTACTATTTTTTCCTGCTTATAGGTCTGTTTTCATTTTCACAGGCCCAAACATTACCTGAAGGATATAAGCTTCTCTATTCCGAAGATTTTGAACATACCGACAATACGGCTGCTTTTTCCATGACAGATGCCAATGCCTGGCGACTACATGAGACTCGCAAAAACAACAGCCTCGAACTTTTTCAGCAAAGTAAATATAAGACCCGTGTAAGATCACCCTTCAATATTGCCTTGATTGATGATCTCATAGTCGGAGACTTTATTCTGGAAGCCGAACTGGTTCAGACTGGAAAGGAGTATGGGCATCGTGATATGTGTGTATTTTTTGGGGTAAAAGATCCGAGCAATTTCTACTATGTCCACTTTGCCAGCAAGACAGATGATAATGCGCACAATATATTTATTGTCAATGATGAACCCCGCACCAAGATTTCCAGCAAGACCAGTCCAGGGATCAATTGGGGAGAAACAAATGAGCCCCACAAGATCCGTATTGAACGTACCCTGGCTGATGGTATGATCAAGGTCTATTTTGATGATATGAGCGCTCCTATCATGGAAGCCGAAGATCGCCACTTTGATTTCGGCAAGATCGGCTTTGGTTCTTTTGATGATACAGGCAGGGTCGACAATATCAAGGTTTGGGGAAAAGAGACAAAATCAAGCTTCAAGAGTTTTGTGGATCGCTAAGGCTAAAAAAAATTGGAATAATTTTCGTGCACTTTTCATGAATTTCCCGTCTTAAGGACATCTCATGGTGTCATTAAAGGAGAAAAAGAGCTACATTAGCCAAAAATATTAGAATGAAAGATTTTTTTAGTAAAATTTTTCGCAAAATCCTCTGGATCCCTTCCATTTTACTATTTTTTTTAGTATATTGGATTCAAATTCCGTTTCGTACAGGAAAGAAGGAATCTCAATTGGCTGTCTTGAAAAAAAGCAGTCCAAAAGCCAAATCCTTTGACCGAAAAAAGCAATTGGAGAAGTATGTACTTCGTCCCAAAAGTTCTTTTAGTTTCTCGAAGAAATGGCTTCTCATAGCTGTTGGATTTGTGGCATTTCTGATTTCGGCGAATTTCCTGCATGAGGTATATTTGGCTTATACCTTACCGGAGCCGGAAGTCGTCGAAGAATTATATCTGATTGAAGAGGCTTCGGCATATGTAGAAAATAAAGAGCTTTTCGAAGCTGGGGTAAAGGACGTAGCCAGGAAGCTGGACATAGCGCCCGAATGGCTCATGGCTGTCATGTATATGGAGTCGCGTTTCAATCCAGCTGTTGAAAATCATAGAGGAAGTGGAGCAGTGGGATTGATCCAGTTTATGGTTCCAACTGTAAGAGAGATCAATATGAGGATGGGGAAAAGGCTCTATATGAAAGACATCCAAAATATGTCTGCGGTAGAGCAACTGGAACTGGTAGAAAATTACTTAGAAACCGTTCGCAAAAGGCGGGGAGAGTTTAACAGCCTGACAGATTTATACCTGGCAGTACTTTACCCCAAAGCGATCGGTAGAAGTTTAGACTATAAATTATTTAGTAAACCTTCCCGCAGATACAGACAAAACTCGGGATTGGATATGAATAAAGATGGAATCGTGAGTGTGTTGGATATAGATATACGAATGAAGAAAATGTTTCCAACCGCTTATGAGATACAAAAAATTGCTATTGATAATCCATAAAAAAGCAGTGTAAAAACCTAAAATGAACCGTTACGATTAAAAGAATCGCACATGCTTTACAACACAAACACATGGGCCCTTTCTCCAAAGGCAATCGCCATCCGATTGACCTTTCTTCTCCTAATCGGATTTTTATTGATCCTGTGGATTGACTTTACGTTTGGTTATGAAATTCTGAACGCCAGGAGCTCGGCAGCGATCAATCCCCAGGTGTTTCCTATAGACTCTGTTGAGCATGCGGAGATCCCGCTCTACAATTAGAGAACCCTTCCCCGCAGACCCCGTTTCCCTTATTTAATAAATAATGGAAACAACCCACCCTCCCATATAGTCTTAGGCCTTGCGCGCGCATTTCCATTAATCATCGATAAAGGGAAATGGGGCTTGCAGCGAAAGGGTTTGAAAAGCTCCAAAAACATGATCCACGCTAGCTGTATAGTAGGAATCAAAGCTTTACTCAGATCTGGATGATCCCTTCCTTACATCCTCATATAGTCTTAGGCCTTGTGTGCGCATTTCCATTAATCATCGATTAAGGGAAATGGGGCTTGCAGCAAAAGGGTCCATCTGCGATCCCTTGTTCACCCTTGTCGATCCCTTCTCTTTAAAACAAACTTAGCTGCCCATCTCCAGGCCTTCTATAAGCATCCAGATTATACTTGGGTAATTCCCGACCTTCCATATGTTGCTTTTTGGCTAGCTTAAACAAATCCGAGATTCCTTTTGCTATAGGCCCTTCTCCACTCATGCGTTTGCCAAAGCGCGAATCATTCAATTTTCCTCCATGGGCTTCGCTGATCTGATGCAATACCTTATCTGCACGATCTGGATAGTTTTTTCGGATCCAATCCTCGAAGATCAAGCCGATCGCCCCATTCAATCGCACAAAGGTATAGCCTACAGCCTGGGCTCCTGCATCCGCCACCGCCTTCACCAGTTCGGGAACTTCATGGCTATTTAAACCTGGGATAATTGGTCCCAACATAGCTCCGGCAGGGATGCCATTTTCATTAAGCTGTCGGATGGTTTCCAATCTTCGTTTTGCAGATGCGGTACGAGGTTCCATCGCACGCCGAAGATTTTCGTCCAAAGTAGTAACTGTAATAAAAACATGAACGAGATTTTCCCGGGCCATATCCTTGAGGATATCTAAATCCCGGAGTACCAAACTATTCTTACTTATCAATCCCACTGGATGATGAAACTCCCGAAAAACTTCCAGACAAGCGCGGGTAATTTTAGTTTTTCGTTCAAGTGGCTGATAGCAATCTGTATTACCAGAAAACATTACCGGACTGGGCTTCCATTTTTTGTGATTGAGTTCCTTTCTGAGGAGCTCAGCTGCATTTTCTTTTACAATGATCTTTTGCTCGAAGTCCAGCCCCGCTGAGAAGCCCCAATATTGATGGGCATTTCTCGCATAGCAGTATACACAACCATGCTCACATCCCTGATAAGGATTGATGGAATAATCCGCTGGCACATCCGGACTCGTAACTTTATTGAGAATTTTCTTGGGATGCTCGTAAAAAATCTGGGTCTTTGCATTTGGTACCAAAGCCTCATCTAATCCATCCTCAGCCTGAGTTTCATACTCCTGCTTAAGGTAGGGATTTGGCGTATTGATCTGTGCTCCTCTTCCTTTTAAATAATCGGGAAATTCTTCCATTTTTAGCTAAGCCTCCAATAAATTTGGAAATTGGGGTACATTTGCCAATAATTTACGCAAAGCTACCCAAAAAGATCAGCAATTGCCTATTTATTTTAGCTAAGAATTTCAGCATAGGCTCGGACAGGAAAACTGCCGACACCTTCAAACTTGGGAGGTAAAGCTGAAAAGAGAAATTCTTTGTCTTTGATTTTGCTCAATTCACAGAGATGTTCAACGATCAAAATTCCCGCTCCCAATAAGATACTGTGAACTGACCTGGCATTTTCACTTGTATCATCTACGTTTAACGCATCTATTCCCAACAAGGAAATCTCTTGTTCTTTGAGGTATACTGCTGCAGCTTCTGTTAGAAAAGGGTGATTTTCAAAGTATTGATCCTGTTCCCAATACTGATCCCAATCGGTATGCACCAAAACGGCTTTGCCTTTTAGGTCCAGTCCTTCAAAATCTGATTTCTCTATAGCCAGGCGATCTTTATGCGAAACGGAAATCATGATCCCCTCCAGGTCTGACATCCTGGCTATTTCAATACTTCCAAAACCTTCTCCTTCTTCGTATCGATGAAAGGGGCAATCGATATAGGTTCCGGTATTGGCGACCATCTCGATTTTTGCAATATGGAAAGTCTCTCCATGCTGATACGTTTTTCGGCTTTCTTCCCGACTCAGAAAATCACAAACCAAAGGAGCAGGCAAACCTTTGTAGGAGATAAGCCCATCCCGAATATTATGACTTAGATCCTGGTACTTCTTCATCCTTTCCAATAGTTGAAACCTGTTCCAGAGCCTCCGCTTCTTTTCTGCTTATTTTGGCGATATTATACAGGGCAAAAACACCAATGCCTACCCACACAATATTGAGTGCGGTAGAAGGATATGCTCCATAATAGGTTGAATTAATTATCAGGCAAATGCTCCCCAGGAGATTCAATCCCTGGTACAAATAGGTTTGAGCCGTAAGTTTGCCCCTGCTGATCATGACATAAGCAATAGTCAGTGCTATTGATCCGATCCACCCAACTATATCTACAAATAATTCCATGCGCGAAGGTAAGCATTTTGGGGTAGGAATTGGGAGCTGTTCTGCTGTTAAAGTGTTGAAGTATCTAATTTGCACTTATATTGAAAACTGAACTACCGAAAGACAACACTAAAACACATCCTATGACTTTCCTGCATTCCAAAAGCCGTCTTGAAGGCATAAGCGATGCCGTATTCGCATTCGCTGCTACGCTACTCGTGGTTTCGCTGGAAGTGCCTTCCAGTTTTAAATTACTCAAGGCGCAATTGAGTGGATTTCTGAGTTTTGGAATCAGTTTTTTTGCCCTCATTCTGATTTGGAAAGTGCATTACAATTTCTTTCGCCGAACTGACTATGTGGACAATTGGGTGATCGCCTTCAATATGTTCTTGCTATTTGTGGTCCTTTATTTTGTTTATCCCCTCAAGTTTCTGGCAAATTTACCTTTCATGGGAAAAGCCATAAGCATAGATGACTTCTCCACCCTTTTCCAATTATACAGCCTGGGATTCTCCCTGATGTTTCTATGTATCACGCTCATGTATGGAAGGGCGGGTCTCAAAACACAGGAAGCTGTTCCTAGAAAAAAGCTTCTGTTTTACATGCGGCATTTTGGGATTTTTGTCTTTATGGGAATAGTCTCGATGCTACTGGCTTCCTTTAAAATAGGCCTGTTCTATGCATTGCCTGGTATCGTATATGCCATGTTGGGACCCTTGTGCTGGTTTCACGGAGTAAAGTTTCCCTATGAGGAAGCGAAAGATTGAAGGAGTTCTTGTGTTCCGGAAAATTGAAAGAACAAGTGGACTATGCAAAGGAGAAACCTTTATAGCTCTCTCTTTCTTCTTCCTTGTTTTCATTTTTTCTCCTCCTCTATTTTTTGAGTAGATTCATTAATATGAAGTTAAGACTGGATGTACTGATCGTTTTATTTTTGCTGTTTTCTTGTGAAGGCAAACGAAAAGCTACAGATTCCCTCCCCCCAGATCCTCTCAAAAAAGATGGCCTATATCACCTCAGGACTACTTCCCGGATCAGTAGCAACTTATTTTCCGACTTTGTAACAGACGAGGAAGGCAATATGTATTTGGCCTCTTTTCAGCAAAAAGAAGGGGCACTGGATCGCATCTTAATCTTAAAAATATCTCCACTGGGTAAAATCATTTGGGAGAAAGGGCAAATGAGTACTGGCAGGGCATTAGCCATAAACAAAAACCCAGAAGGGAAGCTCTGGGTTTGTGGATTTTTTCAAGGAAGCTTAAACTGGGACGGTCATAAGATCGAAAGTACAACATCAGCCATGTTTTGGGCCAGGATAGACCAAAACGGTAAGACCGAATACCTGGAAAAACCAAGAGGAGAAATCACTGCTTTCAACCTTCATACAAATTTGCAGGGAGAAATGTTAATGGCAGCACAAATAGGAAAGAGAGCCCGTTTAGGTGGGATGGAATTTAGCGGACAAGGAGAAAGGCAAAATATGCTACTTCTTCTGGATCGGGAAGGAAACTCAAAATGGGGCAAACCCATACAAGGAAATGTGCAATGCATGAGTAGCGATGAAAATGGAAGCTTTTGGGTCGGAGGAGATTTCACAGAAGAATTTTCCTTCGAGAAGGATAGATTCCAAACCAGCAGTCCTTTCGATCAGGATGCTTTCCTAACGAAAATCAGCGAAGAGGAAATTTGGTCCAAACAGATCGGATATAAAGGATTCCTTAGATATGGATATCGCAGCAATGAAGGCATTAGCGATTTGACTTTGGGAGCTAATAATAAGATGCTGGCACTCATAAAGGAGGACAATCCAGATACCCAGGACAAAATGGGGGATCGATTTCTAAGTGATATTGGCCTTTTCTCTATATCTGATACAGGAGAAATACGCCAGGAAGAAGTCATCAGTACCAGCCAGGTGAAAGGACAAATTTTTCGGATGAGTCAGTCAGACAATGGGGAACTTTGGATATCGGGTAAAGGTATGGGTAATTTCAGCTTGCTGGGAGATACCATACGAAGTCCGGGTTATCAGGCTTTTCTTATTGGCCTGGATCAAGATAGAAGAAGCTCTAAGCGAATTCTCCCTTCCCACGGTCCAAATACTGATATCCGAATCATGAAGCATTCCGGAAATCAATTATACACGAGTGGCCACTATACTTCCTACCTTAAAATAGCGAAGGACTCCATCGAAAACAGGGGTACACATGCCTTATTTTTCTACCGAAAATACCTCCCAACTTTCTAAATAAGCTTTCGTAGAATAAGGCTTACTTCACACACACATGAAAACCTTGCTACGCAAAACGCTACGGATTTACATAGATTCCTATTCCGGCCACCCGAAAGAAATCTGGGCCATTGGTATATTTACCTTTATCAATCGCCTCGGGACTATGGTAGTCCCTTTTCTGACCGTCTATCTCAACACCGTCAAAGGATTTTCCCTTAAAGAAGCGGGTTTTCTTATTACTGCTTTTGGCATCGGTTCTTTGGGAGGCACTTTTCTCGGAGGGAAACTCAGTGACAAGATAGGTCCGAATCCGGTTATGACTGGCAGCCTCTTTTTCAGTGGTATTTGCCTTATAATTTTACAGTTCGCGGAGACCTTCAACCAATTCTTCTTCCTTATTCTCCTCACAGCTTTAATTGGAGATGCCTATCGACCCGCTATGTCAACAGCCGTTGGGCTACACGTTCCCAAAAATGAGACAGGAAGAAGTATGTCTTTTATCAGGATCGCGATCAATTTAGGCTGGAGTGCGGCCTCAGGTGTAGGTGGATTCATAGCTGCAACCCTCGGCTACAATTGGCTATTCTGGATTGATGGAAGTACCTGCATGCTCTCAGCTATCTATTTCTTTATTGTCTCTAGCAGCTGGAAACAAACCCATAAACATAGGGCTGAAAATCTCGAAAAGGAAAACATTTCTTCGGTCAACACTCCTCCCCCTTATAAGGACAAAAGTTTTCTCCTGTTCTTGCTCTCCTCTTTCCTGGTGGGCCTGGGATTTATCCAGTGGTTCCATTCTATTCCTGTTTTTATAAAAACAGAGTGGGGCTTCGATGAAAGATATATAGGGATGATGATGACCCTCAATGGGATTTTGATCGTTCTATTAGAAATGCCTTTTGTTGACCAGATAGAAAAGGCAGGGAAGCTAAAAGTCTCCCTATTAGGCGGACTGGTTTTATTGGGAATATCCTTTCTCCCATTTCTATTGCCTGCTTCTCTTTACTTCTTCTGTCTGGCAACCTTGTTCTTTACCTTCGGAGAAATATTTTTCTTCCCTTTCAACAATTCGCTTCCCATAAATATGAGTCCTGAAAGTCGAAGAGGAGAATATATGTCCTGGTATTGGATGTCCTGGTCTGCCTGTAGCATTATTGGGCCGGGCGTGGGATTGAGTTTTATAGATGAATTTGGCTATGATGCTTTTTGGATATTCATTATTTTACTTATGAGCCTTAGTTGGCTGATAAAGAGGCAAATCGCAGCAGGAATCATTGCAAAACATAGTAAGGAAAAGGCAGTTACTTAAGTATCTACTAGCATAACATCATGAAAAGAATCCTCTACTTCTTCCTATTACTATCTCTATGCTTCAAGCTAAAAGTTTCCGCTCAAAGCTTATCCTCCCAGCTGATTGATCGGGAAAGTTCAGAGCCGATCGCATACGCATCTGTTTTCTTTTCTAAAACTTCTATAGGAACGACCTCTGATACCCGTGGAAATTTCAGCTTAAATATGTCGGGATTGCGAGAGGTGGATCTGGTCGTTTCACACCTGGGATATGAATTGCTTAGTCTGAAACTGAAATCTCCCGCTGATCTTCCAGCAGTAATTTACCTCAACCGAATAGAAAAGAAGCTCAAAGAAGTAGAGATCACTGAAAAATATGCTGCAAACAGAAAAAGATTGCTCAGGAAATTTAAACGGGCATTTCTAGGTCAATCCCCCAATCAAAAAAAGACGAAAATCCTGAATCCGGAAGTCCTCGTTCTTCGAGAACAAAAGGATACCATTTTTGCTGAAAGCCTTGCTGCTCTAGAGGTTCGAAATGAAGCCCTTGGCTATCAAATTCAATTCTTTCTTAAAGACTTTCAACTAAATAAAAATCAAGACCTGAGCTATAAAGGAGAAGTTTTCTTTGAAGAGCTGTTATTGGAGGATAAAAATCTAAAAAAAGCCCTCAAAAAGAGAAAGAAATCCTTTAGAATTTCCCCCAAACATTTTTTCTCAACTCTTTTTCTGGATGAATTGAAAAACAGTGAGTATGAGGTTAAATACAATCCTCCAAGAGCAGAGGGGGAAAGTGCCTATTTCCAGCCCATTAGCTTTTCTGAATTAGATATCCGCAGAGGAAGAGATGTAGACACCTTATTTTTGGATGGTCAGCTCGGCATTGTTGATAAAGGAGAAAAAAATTCCTGGTCGGCCTTTAGGGGTGAGAACAAACATCCCATATCTATCATCCGATCCCTGAGCGGTTATTATCTGGTCTCCAAGAGTGGAAATCTCCTGAATCCGGAAGATATCGAAGAATACGGTTCCTGGACAAAACTCAGGGTAGCAGAACTTCTTCCTCTGGATTACAATCCCGGTCCCAAGAGCTTGGAACCTTCTTATAGATTGATTGATAGTCTTAAGGCCTATCAGGAAATAAGGCCCAGGGAAAAGTTATTCGTACATCTCAATAAATACAATTTCTTCAGTGGAGAAGAGATTTGGTTTCGGGCCTATCTCATGGATGCGATGAATCATAGCCTTCAGAGTCCCAGCCAGGTCTATCATGTCGAACTCATAGATCCAAAAGGTAAACTGATCGACTCTCTGAGTTTTCATAGCGTTAAGGCAAATTGGGGGAAATTTTCTCTCAAACCAGGTATTGCTTCCGGTCAATACCTGATCCGGGCCTACACCCATTACATGAAAAATCGACCTCAGTCTTATTTTTTCCAGGAATATATTGATATCTGGGGCAAAGAGGAGGAAGAGGAAAGTATAACTTTGCCTTCCAGCCTGACAGAAAAACAGACCATGGATGCAGGCCGAAGTCGGCTCAGTTTTTTCCCGGAAGGAGGGAAATTAATTGAGGGGCAGGAAAATATTCTGGCCTTTAGCCTGACAGGATTATCTACCAATTCCAGAAGTACAGAAGTAGTTGTAGAAGATGAAAACAGAAACTTCATCAGTTCGGCCAGCCTTGATCACAAGGGTTTTGGCAGCTTCTCATTCTTACCAGAGAAAGGCAAGTCTTATAAAGCCTACCTCAAAGAAAATGGGAGAGGCACCTACTCCGATCTTCCTCCCATTCAGGAAGCTGGTTTCAGGTTGCGGGTGATAAACAATGATGAAGATTTCTTTCGGATAAAAATTGCACATAGTGAAGAGGATGCGCTGGAGGATGCTTTCCTACTGGCTCATGTAAGGGGAGCCTTGAGTTTATTTATAGATGATATAGAGCCAGGCCAAATCATCAACATTCCCAAAAACACCCTCATCACAGGTTTGGTAGAATTCAGTCTTTTCGATGCTGATGGTGAATTAAAAGCTCAAAGACTCGCTTTCAATGAGTCAGGTCTTGCACAAGAAATACTGGAGATAAGCAATGAAGGGCAATCTCTTTCGGGTGGTGAGATTGAGATAGGATTGAATCTGAGTGATAGCTTAAAAACTCCAGGAGAAACCCAATTGTCTCTTTCAGTTACTGAGACGCTATTTGATTTACAAGAGGGAAGTTCCATTGCTCCCTATCTATTATTAGAATCAGATCTGGGTATGATGCCGGGTAGTATGGCTCATTTTTTTCCCCTGAATAAAGCGAATCGAAAATCCCTGGATCTCTTTCTGATGAGTTGGCAAGGGAAGTTATATGATTGGAATGAAATCCTATCAGAAAAAGAATCCTTGGCCTATTCACCAGAAACGGGAATCAAGATTAAGGGCTATACCCTGGATGGAGCCAATCCTAAAAAGAAGATCGCAAGTTCCCTTATGGTCAATACCCTGAGTGAATCTCTTTTCCTGGAAGAATCTCAATCTGATGAATCCGGCTACTTTGAGTTTGAAGCTCCTTTATTTCTGGACTCCACCCTTTTTATTGTTCAGGCAAGAAAAGGCAATCAAAAAACAGAATCAGATAAAGTGAAACTTGATGGAAGAAGAGATGTAGAAATCGAATTCCTTTCTGAGGCCAGGCCGGAAATCAAGTTGCCCCAAACAAAAAAGCTGAAGCAGAGAAATAGTTTATGGGAAGAATATGCGAGAGAAAATGCCCTTGCAGCACAAGCAGCAATGGACTTGTTGCTGGACACGGTAGAAATTGAGGCAAGAAGAGGGCCTGATTCACGACTATATGATGCCTTCAACCTGAATGAGCTGGATTTTGTGCCGCAGGATATGAGGGGACTAAGTCTGCTTTCTATGCTGAAACCGGGCAGCCGATATGAGGTAGATCGCATCGAGAATGAAATGTATTACCTATACTGGGATCGAGGCTTACCTCAAAGGATGAAGGTAACTTTCCTCATTAATGGAATGGTAACTAAGTTCCTAAGTTTTCAGGCCTTGAGCGCGGACCTCATAGATTATATAGGTATCTATGGGCCTGTTATTGTGGTACAGAGTAGGCGTAACGGACCGCGTAGCATGGAAAAATTGCTAAAACAAGGGATAAAATCCTTTTTCCATCCGGGATTTCATGAAGGAGAAAAGCAATTCTCCCCATTGGCCAAAAACTCCACTTCTCCTACAAAAAGATCACATGCCATTCACTGGGAAGCAGAGGTAAAATTTGATGCGGAAGGTAAAGCCAAAATCAAGGTCCCACTACATGAAAATACCCAGAGCATTTCGATAAAAGCAGAAGGGATGTCCGCAGATGGCAAACCTATTTCCGGCAGCAAACGCATTGATTTGGGGAAGAAAGAATAAATGCCTTCCCCTCCAGTCTGCGTGACAGCTTTGTGGATTATTTATGCTGAATTTTATCCGATCCTTATGGAGAAGGAAAATATAAGTCAGCCAAAAAATTGCAAGCTCAATCAAATTCGCTTCTCAGGAATTGGGGGCTTAGTATAAAGATAAATGGGTTTCATCCCGAAGGATAAAACCCATTTATAAACGAAAGGAATATCTATTCTTTGGTAACTTCTACTGTGCCGCAACCAGAAGTTAGCTGAGTAAATTTTTCTGTATAAACTGAACCAGATACATCATAGGTGGGTACAGTCAAGGTATAACTCACAGATGGTTTTTCCTGGCAAGAAATTCTGACTTTTATCCAGCCTTCTTCTTCTAAGGCCTCTTCCGGATCACCATATAGCATACGCATAAAAACAGGAATCACCTGAAACTTAGTCAGGCTATGACGACTAAAGATAGTAGAATTGGAAGGCATGGGAACACCATCTCCATCAATCTCGATTAGCTCAGTCTGCCCATTTTCTACTACCCTAAAAGTCACATCCCATTCTTCTCCCAGCAAGTTTGGACTAACTTCTGTTCTAAAAGTGCAGCGACAAGATTTGTTAGTTTTTTCAAACTCATTGGGATCAAGTTCAGTTTGACTTTCGGCAGCTTCCTTTACAGAATTTTCAATGGGAATAATTCTTTCTTCTTCCGTTATCGAAGTACAGCTAAATAGAAAGGAAAGGAGTAGGAATGAAATGAGATTTTTCATGTTGATTGTGTTGAATGGTTAATAAGATAAGGTAGGAGCAAAAACCATTTTGGCTTGCTCGATCCAATACAACCAGATAGGACGTGGATTTTCTAAAATTCTAATCAAAAGAGAAATAATTTTTTCTCAATTCAAGTGCCCAGCTTTCTCAAAATTAATCCTACCACCAGTCTTTTAGGATAGTAGCAAGTTGGGCGGTCTCTACCAAAAAGCCATCATGCCCATAAGGGGAATTGATCTCCCTGAATTCGGCAGTGGGAATATTTTCAGCAATGAATCTTTGTTCTTGTGGTGGGAACAGGACATCTGAGCTGATGCCTATGCAAAGAGTTTTGGCTTGTATGCGGGAAAGGGCTTTTTCCAGGCCTCCCCTGCCCCGCCCCAATTGCTGGGAATCCATGGCTTTACTCAGGGTCCAGTAACTAAATGCATTGAAACGATTGAGAAGCTTGGTTCCCTGGTATTGCTGATAGCTGGAGGCTTTATAATTATCTGTCAAAGAGAGATCGCTTTCTTCCTGCGAACGATTGTAGATTTCATAACTTCTATAAGAAAGCAAAGCAATGGCCCGGGCAGCGCGTAAGCCTTCCGAACCGGCAGCCGGATCTTCCTCTTTCCACGAAGGATCAGCAGCTATGGCCATCCGTTGTGACTCATTGAAGGCTATGCCCCAGGGAGAATGAAAAGCATTGGTAGCGACGGGGACCAGATGACGAAAAAGATCAGGATGTGATATGCCCCACTCCAGCACTTGTTGCCCGCCCAATGATCCTCCGATGATCATCTCGATCTGCACTATGCCCAAATGTTTTCTCAGCCTATCGAATGCCTGAACGATATCTCGATTGCTGAGGGCAGGGAAGGTATGAAAATATGGCTTTTGGCTTTCAGGATTGGTAGAAAGTGGGCCCGTAGATCCATAGCAGGAACCCAGCATATTGGCACAAATGATAAAATGCCTGGCAGGATCGAATATCAAGCCTTCGCCAATCAGATCGGGCCACCAATCCTCCGCATCTGAATTGCCAGTCAGGGCATGGCATATCCAAATCACATTGTCTTTGGTTTCATTGAGCGTACCCCAGCTTTGCCAGGTCAACTCAATTTCAGCCAGGCTTTCGCCACTCTCGAGGATTAGTTTTTCTGTGGAATGGTATACTTCCAAGGTTCAGGGGCATTAAATTGGGCAGATGCCAAGCATCTGCCCATAAATATTCAATAAATCTCAGGATTTTTTCCTAGAAATCCATCTTAAACTGCCTGAGGAGCTCCAATTGAAGCAAAAGCTTGCTGGAAGTCTTCTTTCAGATCTTCTACATGCTCAATCCCCGCTGAAATTCTCAATCCTGTTGGAGAAACTCCGGATGCCAATTGCTCGGCATCAGACAATTGCTGGTGCGTAGTTGAAGCTGGATGAATGATCAGGGTTTTTGCGTCCCCTACATTGGCCAAATGGCTCACCAGTTTCAGGCTGTTGACAAAATCAACGGTTGTTTCACGGTTACCTTCCAGTTCTACAGAAAACACCCCTCCGAAACCATTATTCAGGTATTTTTGGGCTGCCGCATGACTGCCATGAGATTCCAGTCCCGCATATTTTACAGATTTTACTTTGGGATGCGCATCAAACCATTTCGCCAGTTCAAGGGCATTGTCAACCGTTCTTTGCACTCTCAAAGAAAGGGTCTCTAATCCTTGAAGCAGCAAGAAAGAATTGAAGGGTGAAAGGGCTGCACCAAAGTCTCTCAGACCTTCTACCCTGGCGCGGATCGCATAAGCGACATTGGGAAGTCCCAATGGATTGCCAGGACCGAATACATCATTGAAGACCATGCCATGATAGCCTTCAGAGGGCTCGGTAAATTGCTTGAATTTTCCACTGCCATAATCAAAGTTTCCTCCATCAACGATAACTCCACCGATACTGGTTCCATGCCCTCCGATCCACTTGGTAGCAGAATGGGTTACGACATTTACTCCATGTTTGATGGGATTGCAGAGGTAGCCACCTGCTCCAAAAGTATTATCAACTACTACCGGAATGCCATGCTTTTGTCCCAAAGCAGCAAAAGCCTCGAAATCGGGCACACTAAACTCGGGATTACCGATTGTTTCCAGATAGATAGCACGTGTATTTTCATCAATCAGGGGTTCGTAGCTGGCTACATTTACCCCATCTGCGAAACGAACATCAATACCGAGTCTCTTGAAAGCAACTTTGAATTGATTGTATGAACCACCATAAAGGTGAGAACTGCTGACAAAATTCTGACCGGCTTCAACGATATTATTCAGGGCAAGGAATTGGGCAGATTGGCCGGACGCAGTAGCTACAGCCATGACTCCTCCTTCAAGGGCAGCGATTCTTTTTTCAAATACATCCGTAGTCGGGTTCATGATACGGGTATAAATGTTTCCAAATTCCTGCAATGCAAAGAGTTTGGCGGCATGATCACTATCTCTAAAGGTATAAGAGGTAGTTTGGTAAATGGGCACAGCTCTGGATCGGGTAGTAGCTTCTACTTCTTCCTGTCCGGCATGCAATTGGAGAGTTTCAAAACGATAATTACTCATAGCAAATATTATATAGGTTGTTTGTTGGCAAATCCATGGCTTTAGGACCTGCTGATAGGTTTACAGAATTATAAAAATGCTTCTCTGCGAAGTTGCCTTAGCAACAACAACAGAACTTTATTGACACTATTGATGTGGAGTCTTGGACAAATACAGATTGATGAGTCATAGGTAATCCATTTTGTTGTTAAGTGTATCTTTCCCTAAATGGGCTGGACGGGGCACCTTCTCTTTCGAGGTTGCCAGAGGGTCATAGAGCCAGTTCTCTCGCCTCTTCTTCATAGACTCCTACAACATCCCATGGATTTGTATTTGTCTTAGTGGAAACAAAAATAGCTAAGGATTTAGTATTTCCAAATTTTCTTACGGTAGATATTGAGAAAGAGTTTAGTAGATGAATGAAAATTTAGCAAAATGGAAATCAATTTGCTTCCATTTTCTCCCGTTTTGTCTCACGTCTTTGAAGGGCTGCCTTTAAACTATCCATACTCCCCTCGGGCACGGCTTCAATCAAGCTTCGGGTATATTCGGTTTGAGGATCGCTATACAGTTTCTCAGCATCTTCTGCTTCTACGATTTTCCCTTCTTTCATCACCAAAATCCGATCACTCATAAACTTCACCACACTCAGGTCATGCGAAATGAAAATATAGGTCAAGCCCATTTCTTCCTGCAAGTCTTTAAGGAGATTCAATACTTGTGCTTGAATGGATACATCCAAAGCTGAAACAGATTCATCGCAAATCACAAATTTAGGAGAGACCGCCAGGGTTCTCGCTATGCAAATTCTTTGTCTTTGTCCGCCGGAAAAAGCGTGTGGATATCGATTGTAATGCTCTCGATTCAGACCCACTTTTTCCAGGAGTAACATGACTCTTTCTTTCCTATCTGCATCACTGCTACCGATTCCATGAACTTTCATAGGTTCCTGAATAGCCCTACCAATAGGAATACGAGGGTTTAGAGAGCTATAGGGATCCTGAAAAATGATTTGTATTTCTTTGCGAAGGGGACGAAGATCTTTCTCTGTGAGGTCCTGAATTTCTCTTCCGTCATACTGAATCTTACCAGCTGTAGGCTCCAGCAATTTCAAAATAGTTCTGCCAAGGCTGGTCTTTCCACAACCCGACTCTCCTACCAATCCCAGGGTTTCTCCCGGAAACACCTCAAATGACACTTCATCAACGGCTTTTACTTCCTCTTTGCTTTTGGAAAACCAGGATTTTGCCTTTTTTCCATAATACTTCTTAAGGCCTTCAACTTTCAGGATCGGATCAGCCTGTTGCAAATCTTGCTGCCTTTCGTAAAAAACCTCCTTCGTAGACTCATAAGTCGCAGGATCAAAATCCCCTGCTTCATACTCTTCCAAAGTTGGAAGACGCTTCATCAACTGATCCATCTGAGGGCGACAAGCCAGTAGTCCTTTGGTATAAGGTGACTGCGGATCTTCAAAAATTTGCGTAACTGAGCCATACTCCATTTTCCTCCCTCCTTTCATTACCAACACATCATCGGCAATTTCAGCTACCACTCCCAGGTCATGGGTAATGAAAATGATAGACATCTGATTTTTCGCCTGCAAATCCTCCAACAAACTCAAGATGCTTTTCTGAACGGTTACATCAAGCGCAGTAGTTGGTTCGTCTGCAATCAAGACTTTCGGTTCACAACTGATAGCCATCGCTATCATCACCCGCTGTAACTGTCCTCCGGATAGCTGGTGGGGATAGGACTCGAACATATCCTCTACACGGGGCAATTCTACTTGTCGAAAAAGATCCAGGGTTTTGGCTCTGGCTTCTTCTTTGGACATCTGTAAATGCAGCCTGAGCGCTTCTACAATCTGCTTGCCGCATTTAATAACCGGATTGAGGGAACTCATAGGTTCCTGAAAGATCATAGCGATTTCTTTGCCCCTGATCCTCCTCATATCTTCTCCTTTCAAATTCAGGAGATTGACCTGTCCTTGCTGAGCAGACCTAAAGAAAATTTCGCCATCCTCTATCTTGCCTCCTGCCGGCAAAAGTCCCATGATGGATAAGGATGTAATGGACTTTCCACTTCCCGACTCTCCTACTATACCCAGGGTCTTTCCTTTTTTCAGGCTAAAGTCCAGTCCTTTTACGACCTGATTCCAGGCTTTGTCCACCTTAAATGCAGTCCTAAGAGAACTAATCTTTAAAATTTCCTGTGGCTCCATCTGAAAGGATAACGTAAATTGCTTTTGTTCGTTTAGTATAAGGAATAAAGATGAGACATTGGCGAAGGAAAAACAACAATTAATTCAAAGCATCCGCTTTCCTGCTTACCTGCTCGGCTTCCTCTGGTTGATCCATAGTGTCCAGGCCCTTAGAGGCTGGCAATGGAGTTTCCTGGGAGTTTTCCCCAGAGAGACCTCCGGCCTGATTGGTATACTTACAGGGCCCCTGATTCATGGGAGTTGGGAGCATTTGATCAACAATTCACTTCCTGTTCTGATTTTAGGCGCCGGTATCTTCTATTTTTTCCGAAACATTTCCTGGCAAGTATTAATTGTCTCCTGGATCAGTCCGGGTTTCGCGACCTGGATTGCAGCCCGTCCTTCCTTTCATATTGGGATTAGTGGGGTTATTTATTCGCTCGCCTTTTTCGTCTTTTTTAGTGGGATATTTCGCAAGGATGTACGCTCCATGACCCTGAGCTTGCTAGTGGCTTTTTGGTATGGCAGCATGATTTGGGGGGTATTTCCCGGAAAAGAAGGTATATCATGGGAAGGCCATTTATTTGGAGCTATTACCGGTATCGCGCTGGCTTTTTATTACCGAAAAGCCGGACCTCCCAAGAAGAAATACAGCTGGGAAGACGAGCCAGAGTCCTCTCCTTATGACATCATTGAGCCCTGGAACTATAAAGAAAACATGCCTCCTCCTGAAGGCTTTAGCTATCCGGAGTAAATAATCGATCTAGCCTTATCTTACAATTTTCAGGTATAAAGATGTATGCCTTTTCGGCTATGAAATTCGACCGAACTTCCAGCCGGCGCTAGATTATACTCAACTGTCAAGGCTTAATCCTCGAAATCCTTTGGAGCACAAGCCATATGCAGACATTAAAGTTTGTTCATGCTTCAATTTTTTCCTGGCTTCTTTCGATAATTTAATATTGGGGTCCGTTAATATTTTGCCGATTTCAACATACCTAGCATTATACTTGTCGAATTCATTTTTAGCATGAATCCTTTCCCATATTAAGACAGATTTTCTGATGTTATAATTACTATTCATATCCAATTATACTAATATTATTAGTAATTATACAATTAAAACTTATTTTTTTAGCAAAATAAATTCATTGACATAGTATCCAGTTTTATAGAAAAGCCCAAAAAGAATTCCAAAAAAGAGGATTTTTCGGCTTTCCGCACAAATATTCTCTTATTTCTTGCTTCCCATATATTTAGTTTTATCTTGGGCATCCAATCTGCATAGCTTGTAGAAAGATCTATCAAAACGAAAATCCCCGATCACTCAAGGCATCCCTTTTGGGAAATTTTGCGTCCCGGCTAAAATGCCCTTCGATAATGTTGAAGCGACTATTCAAAAGAAATACTCACAATCTACTGTTTAAATACCTGGCTGGATTTGGTCGATCGATCAATCGCATGTATGAAAACAGTGAGCATAATATGCATTATAATGGGGAGTTGGAGCTCATCAAGAAACTAGGCCAACTAAAACCGAAGGTGATCATAGATGCAGGAGCCAATAAGGGCATGTACGCCAGATATCTTGCAGAGCATTGCCCGGACGCACAGATTTACGCTTTCGAACCTGTGGAAAGCACCTTTGAGATCCTGAAAGAAGGATTATCAGCCTATTCTCATGTCGAATGCATTCAACAAGGTCTGTTTAGTGAATCCTGCAAGAAAGAGATCAATATTTTCAATTCTGATACCCATTCCTCCCTGGTCGATATACAAGGCCTGAATCAAAAATTTGAGAATAAAGAGAACATTCAACTCATCAAAGGAGAAGAATTCACAGCTAACTATGAGATAGAGGAAATAGATTTTATCAAAATGGACATAGAAGGTGCAGAATACGAGGCCATGATTGGATTTGAGGAAATGATCAATACTGGAAAAATTCGTATGATCCAGTTTGAATATGGCTATATCAATATTACCACCAAGATTCTCTTGCTGGATTTCTATCGATTTTTCAAGCAAAGGGGTTACATCATCGGAAAGATTTTCCCCAAATCTGTAGAGTTCCGGAAATATGAATTTAAATACGAGAACTTCCTCGGCAGTAATTATGTAGCAATACGGGAAGATGATAGCGAGCTTAAAAATTTGCTCCTCTCCTAAAAGAACAAAAGGAGAACAAATTCTGTCCTCCTTTTACTACTCACTATAAATAACTAAGATCGTGCTTTTCCAAAGGCGAGTATCGGAACCGATACTTCTCTGGACATGAGCCGGGTCATGCTTTTGGGAGAAAGCAATTGTCGCCAGCTAAATTTCGTTCTGCTGATCATGGCTAGCATGCTACTGTTGTTCAACTTCATAAAGTTGAGGATACCTTTGAGGGGATCCGCATGGTCGAAGAATTTGTAGTATACCTTGGGATAATCCAGGGTATCACTGATCGTCTTCTCCAAAGCCAGCATATATTTTTCTTTTTCGATCTCTGTTTCTCGATTCACATGGGTAATGCTCAATCGCGCATCAAAGATTCTGGCGATTGATTTTACCTGCTTAATGATACTCGGATCGTAGTCTGTCAAATCAACTGCATAAGTGATATGGTCAATGCCGCGGAAGTCCTGCTCCATAGGAACTGCGAAAACCGGGATGCTCACCTGGCCGATGATTTTAGAGACGCGGGCTTCACTCAGAAGGGTCCAAATACCTCTGTACTCTCTATTTCCAACCACAATCATGTCATAGCTATTGCGAAAAGTCTCGCGAATAACTTCATTGACAGAACGTCCAGGAAGGAAATTGAAATGTAAACTAAGGTTTTTGGTTTGTGCGTCTTCACTCAGAGAAAGGATTTCTTTTTTGAAGTTTTCATGTTTGCAGGCCTCCAAAACAGCCTCGACATCATTGCCGAAATTATAGTTGGTCTGCTTTTTCAGCTCCCTTCTCTTTCCCAGAAAACATACATGAATTCCAGCGCCTGATTTGGCCGCTATAAAATTCGCGTAGCTTAAGGTATGAGTGTAGTTATCGTGGGGGTGGATAGGGACAAGAATTTTGTTCATTTAAGTGCCTGTATTTGCTTGGTTTTTTGTTATAGATTTTGACAAATGTTTATCGAATAATAATATTTCAATCTTTCTTAAAATAACGCTCAGATTAACCCCAAAGTTGCCCTGAACAAGAGAAATGTTTTTGTCTGTCTCAAATAGAAGGATTTTTCTAGAATATTCGAAACAAGATTGGGTATTTTCCTTGCAAATTCAGCTAACTTTTTCTCCCATAATCTTACATGGGATTTGGCAAATTACGAATCTTGCATTTCGCCCGAAATGCCATAGTATTGCCACATTAGCAACAATTATTTGATCGAAAGCGCAGACATTTTCACATTTAGCATGGGAAATATTACGCCTCTTTTTGTAGACTAAACCTAAAACAATTCGTCTATATATTGCTGTAGGCACTGTTTCAGAAAAGGAGTCAATACATAGGTTTTGGGCTGCAAATCAAATTCTCTGTATTGACTGACAGGCAGGATACCCCTTAGATCATTACAAACAAAGATTTCATCTGCTTTCATCAGGTCTTTAGGACTAAGATTTTTCTCACTAAAGGGTACCTTCAATCCTTTCGCTAACTGTATAAGCTTTGAGCGCATCACAGAATCGGTACAGGCAGAATCCAGAGGAGGACTTATAAGCTTCTTCTGTTTGACCAGAAAAAGGTTACCATTACTAGCCATTGCAATGCCCTTGGGGCCATATAGGAGGGCTGCTTCAAAACCGGCTGCCTGGGCATGTATCGATGCGAGGGTAAATGTCAGGCTATTACCCGAATTGAATCTAGACAAACTTCCGGGGGCCAGGCTCATTTCTTTATAGTCGATGAGACTGGTAAAGACCTTGGATTCAAAGTAATTATCTTTTAGCGCATATGCCTCCAGTAAAAAAGAGGGTTTGTGGCTTAGGGGAGCAAAAGCACCCGTCCCTGCCCTAAAAACCTGAAGGCGAAGCCGGCCATTATCCTTTATCCCATTGATTTCCAGACTTTTATTGATTGATTTTTTTATTTTCTTTTCCCAGTCTTCAGGATGAAATTCCAATTTCAAAGCTTTCATCCCATCCATCAATAGACTCAGTTGAGCTTCTAGAAACAAAACTTTGCGTCGATAAACCCTCATCTCAATAAAAATGGCATCACCAAACTTGAAGGCACGGTTCAAGAGACTACTATCAGAAGAGCCTTCCTCTATTACTTTTCCATTTACGATGAGCATAACTTAAATCTGACTGGGTCAAAAACCCAAATTAGTCCATGAGGGAACAATAATCAATCGAAGGAGAAATCGATCTCTAAAAAAAGTGCAGAAAGTTGAAAAATCTTACACCCAAAAGGGTCATTTTAGGGTCTGGGAGGTCTTTCTGCCAATTGCCAGAAATTGACAATTCCCGAAAGGGCGGTCACGAACTCATCATAATCCACAGGTTTTGTCACATAACAATTGGCCCGAAGCTGATAACTTTTATTTACATCTGAACCAGAATCGGAAGTAGAAAATATCACCACGGGAATGGTTTTCAATTTCTCATGTGTCTTGATAAAGGTCAGAACCTCCTGGCCATCCTTTTTAGGAATATTGAGGTCCATGATAATCAAATCAGGTAGGATTGCATCCTGGAAGCTTCCACTACGGTTAAGATAATCCAGGGCTTCTTCTCCATCACTTACAATGAATAAATCACATTGAGGAATCTGCGGATCTTTCAATGCTTCCTGGGTGAGCATAATATCCCCGGGATGATCTTCTATGAGGAGAATATTCATTTTCAGCTTTTCCCTAATACTGCTAATTGAATTCATCATTTCTTGTTGTGCTATTGTTATTTCAATCTAAAAAGATCAGGAAAAAAAATTCCAACAAAAGTAGCGCAACACTTTCTTATCCCTATAAATTCGGATATTTTCCCAAGGTAAAATAAATTCTACCCTATTCCGAATTTTAAATAAAGTGACTATTTAGTTTATAAGAAGAAAATAATTCCGCCTTATCTGAACTTCATGACCAGTCTAACATTCAGCAAACGGGCAGAGAGGAAATTGGGGACAGCGAATTGATTGTTTTGTAAATCCTTGATCCAGTAGTGGGAAACTGTATTTTGTCGCTGGAATAAATTGAAGATTTCCAGGGTGGCCCAGAGGCTTTCTACTCCTCTCTTTAGATTGGTCTCTGCCCGTGTACGAAAAGAGATCAATTTACTGAATCCTATATCAGCTCTTTGGTAAGAAGGAAAATTAAAAGCCGTACGATCCTCCAAATCACGCGGAGGGCCAAAGCGCATTCCACTGCCATAGACATAGGTTACATGCACTTTGAAGGTTGGATTGGCAGGTAACTCATCCTGAAAGAACATAGCGAAGGTAAAACGCTGGTCTGTAGGACGGGATACGTAGCCTTCTTCATCTCCCTGCAGGTCCTCAGAAGTTTTCAGGAAGCCCATACTCACCCATGAATCTATCCCCTTGATAAATTCTCCATTGATGCGGGCATCAACTCCATAAGCAAAACCTTTGGCCACTTCATCCGGATAGTATCGAAGACGTACATTTTGCACCTCATAGGGGATGAGATTATCGAGTCTCTTGTAATAAGCCTCGCTGAAAAGACGAAAAGGTCTTCCCCAGGCCCTGAAACGATAATCCATACCTGCTATCAAATGTAAAGATTCCTGTGCCTCGATATCCAGATTGAGGGTTCCGTTAAATCGCCTCATTTCGCGATAGAAAGGAGGTTGCTGATAAAGTCCTCCGGCCAGTCTAAATCGCAAACTGGTTTCTCCATCAAAGCCTTCCTTTGCCTTAATCAACAACTGCACACGAGGCGAGAATAGTAAATTGGTTTTTTGCTGCCCATCATTTCGATAGTCATAGTACAAGACTCGACCACCTGTAAAGAGAAGAAGATTATTATTGATCTGCCATTCATGCTGGAGATAGCCTTTGAACACATCTCCATTCAATTGAATTTTTCCTCTGATGTATTCGTCTAATCCAAAACGCCCGATCGAATCAACCAGGAATCCTGCAGAATCCAGGGCAGCATATTCTTTTAAATCGTCATCGATGACCTGTCTTTGAGCCTTCACCCCAAAGAGAAATTTATGTCGGGTCTCATTATCGAGGGTCCAGCGACCTTTCACCTGACCACTAACCACTGTAGCATTGAGGTAGTTTCGTCCATGCTGAAACTGGGTACCAATCCCCAGGTCAAAATCAGACTCATTGAATTCGTCACTCCCAAAATTGGTATTTACCTGACCAAGCAGGTATCCTCCCTCCACATCAAACAATTCGGTTTCCTGGGTTTTAAAACCAGTCAGGATGTAATCAAATTGGAGACGCGTATTGGGTTTATGGGTAAGCATGAGGGCTCCAAGGCCTGTGTTATAAGAACTGATTTCCCTTCCCTCAAAGGCTACACTTACACGAAAGGCTTGTTGAATGGTTCCAAAAGTACTTACGCGGCCTTCGGGCTCCAGGAGGTATCTGTTTCGCGAAAGAGCCACAAAAGAAGTGAACTTCAATTTTTCATTCGCATAATAAACCGTGTCTTGCGTCCCATCTTTTCTTTCTCTGATCTTGACGGGATAATTTTGGGATTTGGGCGTATAGGTGAACATCCCCTGATAGTCGAGAAACAAAGGTTGATAATCGCCTCGCGTATCCAGGCTATTTAAGAGGTAGGACAAAGCGAAGCGACGGGCACCCATGAGATAGGTGAATTTACCGGCTTGATTGGGATTTTCTTTATTCTTACTTACGCCTTCGACATGCAGATTGGTGGAAAGAATACCTGCTTCTATAGTAGCTCGGAATTCACGAGGCTGGCGATAAGTGATATCAAGTACAGAGGAAAGTTTGTCTCCATACTGCGCACCAAATCCTCCCGTACTGAAATTGAGCCCCTGGGCCATGGCCGAGTTAGAAAAACCCAGTCCTTCCTGTTGACCTGAACGGGCCAGAAAGGGTCGATATATTTCGATCCCATTTACATAAACCAGATTTTCATCAAAATTCCCTCCCCTTACCTGATACTGAGATGAAAACTCACTGGTCGTAGCTACTCCGGGCTGAAATTTGGTATAATATTCCAAACTCGGGGCTGCAATAGGCATTTCTATTACCTTATCGAGTTTAAGGGGCGAAACCAGCATGGCATTTCTATCATCTATGCTGGTTGCAGATTTTTCTCCATAAATATTTACATCATCACTTTGCAGGGGAAGCATCTTGATCTTCCGATCATAATTCACCCCATCCTGAAGTCTGATTTCTAAAATGGAAGTCTGAAAAGCAACATGTTTAAACTGAATTCTATAAACTTTGCCCGCTGGAAGGCGCAGAAAATAGGCTCCTGTAGCATCCGTTCTGCTCTCAACATCGCTATTCAGTACGCGTATAGCCACATCAGCGATCTCCTCATTATTAGGGTCAACCACCTTTCCTCTTACCGTCGAGCTTTGTGCAGACAGGCTTTCGGCCATCCCTAACAAAAATAGCAGGACAAGGCTGAAAATTTTATAGCGTCGATTCATTCGTGCAAATATAAAATAAAGAAGCTAACAGAGATAGAGAAATTGTGATCCCCTCTTACGGCCTTAATTTATACCGCTCTTGCCGGAAAATCTGCTGATAGCTGACCTTTGTTTTAATATTTCCTTCAAAGATTATACCTTTCGGGCCGCTAAATTCATCCTTATCGAAACTTCTATCCATAATTTTCTCAAAGCAGCACAAGGAAAAAGGGTGCTTGTAATCGGCGATCTTATGCTGGATCGCTACTTATGGGGCAAAGTGAACCGCATTTCTCCTGAGGCTCCTGTGCCTATTGCAGACATTTATGAAGAAGAAAGTCGGCTGGGAGGAGCTGCAAATGTCGCCCTTAATCTACATGCGATGGGAGCCATTCCTATTTTGGCGGGTTATGTAGGAGAAGACGAAAGAGGAGCAGAATTGATCCGTTTGGTCCATCGTCATGGATTCCCTACTGAATTGATTCAGCTTTCTACTGAAAGAAGAACGACCGTAAAAGTTCGGATCATCGGCAATCAGCAACAAATCCTGCGGGTAGATAAGGAGGATAAGTTTGATTTGAGTGAAAAGGAACTGGATAGTATCAAACAAAAACTGGATGATCAGATTGGCAAATGCGATGTAATTCTTCTACAGGATTATGACAAAGGACTATTGGTACCAAACTTGATCAGCTGGATACTTACGAAAGCCAGGGAGTTTGCCATACCTGTAGCGGTAGATCCAAAATTCAAGCATTTTTTCTCTTTTAAACACAGTAGTCTTTTCAAACCCAATCTCAAAGAATTGAATCAGGGATTGAATCTCCGCTTGAAAGGAGATGACTTAGGCGGGATAAAAGCTGCAGTAGAGCAATTGCGGGAACAAATGCCACATAGGAATACCCTGATTACCCTGGGAAGTAATGGTATGTTTCTGATGGATGAAGAGGGAGAAACTACTCACTTTCCTGCTCATGAGCGTTCCATAGCCGATGTTTCTGGCGCAGGAGATACAGTAATTAGTGTGGTGAGTTTGGGACTTGCTTGCGGTCTTCCTCTCGAAGATGCCGTTTATTTTGCCAATCTGGCTGGTGGGCTGGTGTGTGAGGAAGTAGGGGTAGTTTTCATCGATCCGCAAAGACTGATAGCAGCCAGCGAGAAAAATCAGTCCTAAGTTAATTTCCCCACCGCTTTCATTCTCTTAAACACATAATCCCCATGCGGGGCATCTTTCAGTTCATCGGTAAGGTCCTGTCCCGCCCAGTGCCCATAATGTATGCCTTTGGGCCAATGCCGGCTATCGCTTACATCATAGATCGTCCCTTTAAAGGCTACCCAAATTTCTTCTCTGTCCGTTCCGTTTCGCAAGGCTAGCTGGGAAAGGGTGTATAATTCCATAGGAAGGTTTTGATGTGTTGTGGTGTTTTAGAGTTGTAGTTCGAATTTTCAGATACGCAACCTACAACACTAAAACACTATAACACAATTCTTATGCTCCCACCACCTGGCTTTCTACCAGTCTCTGTGCAATTTGCACAGCATTGGTAGCAGCTCCTTTGCGGAGGTTGTCTGATACAATCCACATATTGAGACCGTTTTCGATGGAATCGTCTCTGCGAATTCGACCCACAAATACCTCATCTCTTCCATGAGCGGCCTGCGGAGTTGGATAAACCAGATTAGCGACATCATCCTGAAGAATTACTCCTTCTGTCTCTGCCATCAATTGCTTGATATCTTCGACTTCGAAAGCTCTTTCAAATTCTATATTAACCGCCTCAGAGTGTCCGCCGATAACGGGAACCCGTACAGCAGTAGCTGTAATGCGGATGCTGGGATCATTGAGGATCTTGCGGGTTTCATGTACCAACTTCATTTCTTCCTTGGTGTAGTCATTTTCCAGGAAGATATCGCAATGTGGGATACAGTTCAGGTCGATTTGAGTAGGATAAACAGCCTCAAAGTCTTTGTTTTCCCTTTCTCCAAACAACTGATCAACAGCTGCCTTTCCTGTTCCTGTTACAGATTGATAGGTGGAAATCACCAGTCTTTTGATCCCATATTTTCTATGAAGTGGTCCCAGGGCAACTACCATTTGGATAGTTGAACAGTTGGGGTTTGCGATCAGCTTGGCATCTCCGATGGCATCCATGTTTACCTCAGGCACAACCAACGGTACATGTTCAGCCATTCTCCATGCGGAAGAATTGTCTACAACAATCGTCCCTGCTTCTACAAATTTCGGTGCGAAGGTTTTACTCGTACTTCCTCCGGCTGAGAAAAGTGCAATGTCTGCTTTGGCGGCAATTCCCTCTTCCATTCCTACTACCGTGTACTGTTTACCCTTATAGGTCACTTGTTTACCTACAGATCTTGCAGATGCTACAGGGATCAGTTCAGAAATGGGGAAGTTGCTTTCTTCCAATTTGCGGAGCATTTCAGTACCTACCAGGCCAGTGGCTCCTACGACTGCTACTCTCATGATAAAATTTGCATTAAAAGGTATAAAAAATTAAAAAAGTCTTATCAAAACACAAAGATGATTAAAATAATTCGAATTATTAAATACTTAGCTCTCTGTTTAGCTAAAAACAAAAAGCAGGTACATTAGATGCACCTGCTTTATATTTTTATTCGAAAAGAATGCATCAAGGTTTCATCGCAAGCGTCTTCTTCGTGCGCTTGGCCATAATCTTGATATATTTCTTTGTCAGTTTCAAATCTTTTGTGATTAGCTTGTCTCAACAAGCGAGCGCTAATTAATAACGTAAATTTTGATTTTCAAAATATAATTTAGCCTACTAAGGCATCAATTGTATTTTTCGGGTCAAACCTTTGTACTGCAAAAAGTAGAATCCCCGGGGCCAGTCATCGGTATTTATATCCATATTGCTTTGCAGCATTTTTCTTTTCAGGATTTCCTGTCCCTGCATATTTAGGATGATCAATTCGTCCCTTAATTCACTAGCTTCGATTTCAATCCGAAGTCGATCTCTGGCAGGATTTGGGAAAACCAGAAAGTCTTCTTCTGCGATATCCGGCTGGCGGGAGGTAGCATCATTGTTTGCATTGAAAGTTGGGGCACCTATAGAAAAATTGCCGGTACCATTGGGGTTGCGTGCCATGCTCATATCTGTCGTTTGCTGGCTAAAATTTACAGAGTCCAGCAAACTGCCAGTAGAATCCGATAAATAAATAGATTCTCCTGCAGCAGACAATTTGAAGTTGGCGTGAAAAGGTCCCTGGCTTCCATTTTCATCCGCCCAAATAATCAGATAGCTATCTGCCTGGAGAACAAAAGTGGTATCAATCTGCCATTTGCTTTGGTTGTCAAATTTGTCGCTGAGGTAAAAGCCTGTGAGGTCTACCGGAACGGATCCTTTATTATACAACTCAATCCAATCATCATACTCTCCGGCAGTATCCGCAACGGAAGAGTCATTTGAGGCCATGAATTCGTTGATGACTATATCACCGACCATGAATGAAGTTGTCGTTTGGGTGGGGAAATTGGGTAAGATAAAACCGGTAAGCAAAGCTCCCAGTATTAGCAGAGCGCTAATGTATTTCATAATGTAGGTTATAATAGATAATCTGAGACTGAGTCGCTAATTTCATCAGCAGCCAGATGTTTTCAAAAAAAATTTAACTTGCCGCATGGAATCTATTGCCGACTACTTTACATTAGGAACGATCTTTAAAGGGCTTTTCGCTGCATTCTTTATCTATGCTGGCATCAGCCATTTTCGTGTCCCAAAATTCTTTCTTAAAATCACTCCAAAATGGGTTCCTTATCCTGAGCAGGTAAATATATTCGTAGGGCTAGTCGAAATTCTATTAGGAATAGCCCTTATGATTCCTGCCACCCAATCTTTAGCTGCCTGGGGAATCATAGCTCTATTGGTTGCTGTTTTCCCTGCAAACGTCTACCACCATCAAAAAGCAAGAGAAAAAGGGAAACACGTCATTCCGACCCTCATTCGATTACCGATACAAGGCCTGTTTATCTTTTGGGCTAGTTTGTATATCTAGGTTTTTCAGAAATCAAGGGAAAGAGTAATTGAGTCTTAGACTGGCTCTCTTTTGAATTTGAAGACAGCAAGCCCAAGCAATGCTACGATAATAAAGCCAAGGGCCCACACCCACGCATAGGTCTTTTCTTCCATTTCGAGGGCTTTCATATCTCCATTAGCGACAAAAGCTGCCCAGAAATAGGGATGAGACTGAAATTGATCACTTTTACTCAGATAATCTTTTTTTGCCTGTCGGAGTGCCAGGTCTTTCTCCATACCCTCAGAAAGGTATTGATAGAAAGACTTCATAATCATAGCCGTAGATCGGTCATTCACTTCCCACAGACTTGAGACCAGACTTCTGGCGCCCGCATAGGTAAATCCTCGTCCAAGGCTCATGATTCCTTCTCCCCGGTACAACTCCCCTATTCCGGTTTCACAGGCACTCAAAACAACCATTTCTGCATGCAGTCTTTGTGCATAGAGTTCCTCCAACATCAGGGAATCATCATATTGAGAAGAATTGACATCGGTAAAAGCGATAAAGGCAGCACTTGGAGCACTATCTGGAATCATCGCATGACCAGAAATTTGTATCAGGGGAAATTCTGCGGCCCATTGATAGAAGGATTTTTCAGTGGCCTCTTCCTCTTCAAATATTTGGGTATCAAAGTACTGGCTGATTTGCTCGATTTCCTGTTTGCTGTAGTAGAGAGGGCCAAAGCCTTTACGCATGGCAAGTTCCAGTTCGAATGTTTCTCCTGTTTCCGGATAGCTGGGACGAAAAGCAAGCAGATCATCCTTCCCTTTTAATTTGATCGGTCCTTTCAGCAATAAATGCCACCACTGTCCGATAGAAAAAGCATAAGAAAGGCCCTGATCATTGAACAAATAGGGCATGTCCCGATAACTGGTCCCTTTGCGCGTATCCTCTTTCAGCAATAAACCATAATTTAAATACCCCAGGGCTCCATCCGGAATAACTTTGAGTCGATTAAATCCTGCCAGATCATTGATCAATTCCTCCGGTAATAATTCCCTTCTTAATCCATAGGATAAAGCTGCAAATTCATTTCTCTCCCGTATAAAGTCAGCATCATGTTCCCCCATAAAAGGATTGAAAACCCGCATCCGAAATTCATTGATTTTATCCAGGAGGCTGCTATCCTTCACTTCAAGTTTGTATCCATTGAGTTCTTTCTGGTCCAAAGAAAAAATATACATGCCTCCCTCTCCCCAAAAATAATCCAGGACCTTCATATTGGCTGGGATACGAGTCTGAATTTCTGCTACCGATGGCAGAGCCAATTCATATTTTAGTGCATGATAATCCGGGAAGTTCTTTTCCAGGGTGTTGATAAGAGAATCTCTGGCTCGCTCTGCTTGAAAGAGTTTTTGTTCGATTTCCTCTAACTTCTCTCGATTTTCGTCCCTGCTCTGGTTTAATTCATAGCGTTCTGTTTTCAAATTTGCCAACTCCAATTCCAGTTCCCACTCTCTTTGGGTTAGATGCTCTGGTATCCCGGAACTTTGAAGGGCAAATGATTCTTTTAAGCCCAGGAGAAGAAGGAGAGACTTGCTTTTACCCGAAAAATACAAGGCTGTTTCCAGGTATTCTTTTTCTCCTGTTTCTTCATAAAGCTCATAAGCGAGAGAAATACCTTTTTCAAAAATCTCCCGAGCTTTCCCTGCCAGGCTCAATTTTGCCTCTTCGGAGAAAAAGGATAATCTTCTTTGGTCGATAAAATAATCGCATTGCTTATAGATTTGCAATGCCTGTTCTTTCAAGCCTTCCTCCTTATCTTTCTCAGCTAGCTCCCTGAGCAGCTGGGCAATCTCAAGGAAAATATCTGAGACCAAATCCGGTCGACCCGTTCCGATGATATCCAGTTCGTCCATAGATTCTGCACTCATATCATATCCCAGATGTGCGAGTGCTTCCTCTTGATAGATCAAAGCAGTACGTGGATGCTCCAGGATGCGTTCAATTTCACCGATAGAGTTTTTATATGCTGCAATTCTCGTTTCCAGTTTTTGCGGATTGACCTCTTCAATTTCCAGGCACTTTTCATAGTAGCGCCTCGCTTCTTCCCATTTATCTGAGCCCATATAGGCAGCTCCATATTCCTCATAAATATTGAGGAGTAAAGGGCTGTTTTCTCCATGTCTTTCCTTTCTGACTTCGAAGGCCTTATTTAGATAATCGAGTGCCTGGGCAAATTTCTTATTCTTCAGGAGGGTAATACTATAGTTATAATAAGGCATATCTATCTGCCTGAAAACAGGAGGGGCGAGATAGTAATCGAGGGCTCTACGATAAGCATCTTCAGCTTCCTCCATTTGATTCATTCCTCTTTTGGCATATCCTAAGCTTGCATAATAATTGCCCAGAGAATTGCCCGCATCTCCCATCGCTTGTTTATACACACGGATAGCTTCTGTATTGTATTTGGCAGAACTGGGATAATCTCCAATCATATTCAGGCTGGTAGCATAATAATAATAGGTAGTTGCCAAATGAGGATGCTTAAAGCCCAGCACCTGCTCCTGAATTTTTAAAGCTGCCCGTATGCTTTGAAGTGATTTTTTTAATTCATATTTCCCTCTGTAGGTGTAGGATAAAAAAGTATGGGTTAATCCAATTTTCGGATGTAGGGGGGATAAATTTTCTCCATACAGATCCAAAGCTTTGCCTAACTCCTTTACCGAAATATCAAAGCGTTTGTAAAGCTGATGATAAAAGCCTTTTTCAAAGTGAAAATCAGCCTTTAATAAGGGATGGTAGGTTTCGAGACCTAACTCAAGTTCTTTCAATCGCTCCCCTGCAGATCCAAATTTTCCTGTTGCGATATCTAGTCGAACTTTCCTGAGTTGAATTTTTGCTATCTGTTCTGGTTTATAGAGCTGAAATAAGGAGTCAACTTCCTCAAGATACAGCTGCCCTTTTTTATATTCTTTTTTCAGCAGGAAAAATTGTGCGCGCAGATGATATCGATTGCACAAAGCTTCTGTTGCATCCTCCACCTTCCTGGCCTCCCAGTTTTTAGGATAGTTTAGGTGAAATTGTGCAGAATCAAATTCAGCCAGCATCAGAAATATTTCCAGCATTTCATTCTCCAGCTGGAGGGCAAAGTCAAATTCCTGATATGTTGGGGATTGCCTCAACTTTCGAAAACTATCCAGGGCTTTGGCGTAGGCAATGTCTTCTTTTTGCTGAATAGCTCTTTCCAACTCATTTTGTCCAAAAAGCCCTTTACCCTGAAAACTCCATAGAATTTCCAGGGTAAATAAGGCGAGTAAAAATGCCTTTTTAAAAACAACTGTTCTAGAGAAAGGCCTGAACATGATGTAGAGATGAAAAGCGATGTAGCTATTTATTTCTTTTTTCTGTTTTTGTAAGCTTCTTCAGCTTTTTTCATACAGCTGTCATAGCAATTTTTGTATTTCTCCCAGTCCGTTTCGAAAGCGGGTTCCGCCTGAAGCATCATAGGTACACAAACGGGAGGATCTTCACGACCATGCCCTATAGCGATCAGTGCCAAAGCTGCGACTACTGGTTGGCTATACTTATCCTTGCAATAGTCCTTACATTTTTGTGCCGCTTTTTGTCTGGGTGACAAGGCGACTTGCCCTGCCTGTTCTGTTATCCGGTCAGCTGCAAAAACCCAAATTCCGAGGGTTCCTTTATGCAGGTTTTTGGCATCAAGATTAAAGCCTCCATTGCTATGGGTAACGGTGCCGGTACCGAGTGTACACGCCTGATTTTCTACTTTAATAGAAATCTTGGCTCCGCTCTTCTGCAAGCTAAGTTGGGCCTTTTGAGTGCCTGCTTTAAAACGATAAACGGCTTTATTGGCATTTTCCATAACCGTAGTTATGCTTACCTGTGAGGGAGATTTCCCAAAGATCTTTTGCGCTTGTAGGTGCTGCACACTCAAGACCATACACAGGACGAGGCCGATTGTGATAAAATACTGTCTCATAATGATTTCTTAGGTATGTGGATGGAATATAGGAATTATTATTAAGATACTTTATTTCAGATATTTTAAGCAGTAAAGTAGTTGCCCCAGCCAGGAGAATTCACCCGACTAGAAACAACTACCAATAATACTACCATTAAGGTCTTGCTTTAAAGTAATGCGGGTGATACGTACCGATTTCCTGGAAATCGGCTCTTTACTTAGTCATTAGCTCTGATGGTATATTTAAATTTATTTCCGACAGAGTAATTTCTCATGTTTACACTGATGACTTTCCCTCTGGCATTAGGAACCACAAAGGTTTTGGTTCTGGTATAGTTCCCATTATTGAAAGTATAGGAATGCACCGTTCTTCTTGTGCCATTTTTAGTCTGTGTGCAAATGGTAACCCCTGTTTTGGCTTTACCATCTGTTTTTTTAAGGGTGATACGTACGCTGTTTCCATGAGCAGGTTCCGTAATAAAGGTACGATTGGTTTGTCCCAGAATTGTTCCTGTAGCCTGACGATTGTTCAAGGTCATATGGCGCGGTCCAATACTAGCCCAACTATTTCCTGCTCTCTGATTCCACTTTCTAACGGCATCCCTTACCAGAGAAGCATAAACTTGTGCAGATACACTTGGGCTCCATACACCATAAGAATTCCACATCTCAGCTACAGCTGCGGCAGCGGAACTACATTTAGGAGTTTGAGCTTTGAGAGAAAAAGACGACATGATAAAAATCATTCCCAGGATTAGGGATTTGACGAGAATGTTGCGTTTCATAAGAGTATTAAAGATTAAAGTGTTTTTGAAAAACACCACGACTGTGTGTGTTCATGCTTTGGTATCGACTACTTTGAAAAACGTAACAATGGCAGAGAAAAAATTTCAAGATTAGGCCCTCGACAATTATTTTTATAGAAATACGTTACATTTGGTCTTACTTAAGAAACCAAGCAATTGAATAAGGGCAATTATACAGACGCTCAGCTCATTTCTTCCATTAAAGCAGGAGGAAACGCATGTGACCAGGCAATCGCCTGGATTTACCGGAAACATCTGGATGCGGTTCTTTCCTTTATCATGGCCAGAAATGGGAGCAGAGAAGAAGCGAAGGATATATTTCAGGATGCTGTACTCAGTCTTTTGATGAGTATACAAGAAGGGAAGTTTGAAGGGAAGAGTAGCCTGAGTACCTATCTGCACGCAATCAGCAAGAATCTCTGGTACAGAAGATTCAGAAGAAGTATCACTGCAGATGAGTATAAAGCATCTTTAAATAAAGATGAGATTGAACTGGGCGATCCTGAATACCTTATGGTAGATCAAGACACTGAGGCACAACTGCAAGGCCTGATGGTCAGCCTGAAAGATAAATGTAGAGAGGTATTGACCATGTGGGCACAGAAGTATAGCATGAAGGAGATCGCGGCGGCTTTAGGATACAGCAATGAACAGGTAGTGAGAAACAAAAAAAATCACTGCCTGAAAGAACTAAAGGAACTCGTCAGGAAAAATCCTGAAGTGAGAAATTTAATTGGAGAATTGCTGACATAAAGAAAGGATTCATGGCAGAACAAATGTTTGAACGAATTGAGGCTTATTTGGAAGGCATACTTCCAGAAGATGAGCGTATGCAATTTGAGAATGAATTGCAGACCAACCCCGAGCTGAAGGAAGAATATATCCTGCAAAAGGATACCCATAGCCTATTGAAGCTAAGTGCTCAACTGGCAGTTAAAGAAAAACTTAAGCGTATAGACCAGGAAATTGAATCCGAGGCGAAGGTAGTTTCTTTCAAAAAGCCGCTCTGGAGAGAGATCTGGTTTCAAGTTGCTGCTGTAGTCTTGCTCCTTCTCGGCACAGGCTACCTATGGATGAGCAATAGCTATAACAAGGATCAATTGATCCAACAGGCCTTTGCCGAATATCAGGCCGATCCATTTACGAGTAGAGGGAATGAGGACAGTCCTTTTTCCCAGGCTATGCAAGCTTATAATTCCGGGAATTTTGAAAGGGCAAGCAAAAGCCTTCAGGAAATCCTGAATGAAAGTCCGGATAATATTGACGCTATCCATTATCTCGGCATCAGCCTATATGCTTCTGGCAATTCAAAAGAAGCACTCCCCTATCTTGAGCGTTCTGCGGATTCGGTTAAGCATGGCGAAGCGGGAAGATGGATCAAAATACTGGCCTGCTTTGATCTGGAGGAAAAGGATCAATGCATGCACGAATTGAGCCTCCTGGCAACCGAAGAAGGACACCCTTACCATGAAAATGCGGAGAAACTTTACGACAGACTTAATAGTGTCTGGGGAAAGATGTTTGGGAAGTAGAGGTCTGCCGCAGAAATCCCAATTCCTTTTTATACATGTCTTAGGACATGATATCAGGTCTCTTTTATTGGCTAAGCCTTTTGGTCTTATTATTGAGATACCAACAAAAAATTTGTCATCCTATACTTGCCTAAGAGCTAGGGAAGAAAAGAATTCTTAGTTTGTGGTATTTGAATAAGCAGCAAAAGGAGAGGGGATAAATCCGTTAAGTGTCATTGGTTTAAAAAACCGTCCGGGATGTTGGTTTCCCTCTCCCTCTGATTCAAAACTAGAACAGTACAGTAGGCTAAGAGCCAGAATGTAGGATTGATAAGTTCGAATCAGAGCTGCTCAAATATAGGATTATGGATAATAACGTATATGGAATCGACATTGCCAAAAAAAGCTTTGAAGTAGTCTGTCTTAATGATAGTGGGAAAAGCTGGGTAAAAAGCTATTCCAATACTGCTTCGGGCCATTGTAAATTTATCGAAGTCCTCTCTCAAGGAGATCTCTGTGTCATGGAAGCAAGTGGTCCCTATTATTTATCCCTGGCCTTTAGTTTACATCAGCATGGGATTAAACTAAGTGTAGTTAATCCCCTGGTCATTCGCCGCTACAGTCAGATGCAATTAAGGCGAACCAAGACCGATCAGCAAGACGCGCGCTTAATTGCTCAATATGGACGGGATCACCGAAGCTTTATTAAGCCCTGGCAGCCTCCAGCGGCTATTTTTCTCCGCTTACAGCAGTTTTTGACTAGCATTAACCTATTTCAAAAACAGCTCCAGATGCTTCGTAATCAGTTCGAGGCTATGGATCAAGTTCCCATAGTGGATCCTTTGGTAAGAAGTCAGCAGCTTTATCTGATTGAACAACTACAAGCTTCGATCAAGCGGCTGGAGCAACAGATGCTCAGCCTTAGTAAAGAGCATTGTTCACAAAGCTATCAGTCGCTTATGAGCATCCCAGGTATAGGACCTAAGACCGCTTGTTTGTTGATCTGTATTACCCATGACTTTAGCCGATTTGAGTCTGCCAAACAATTGGTCGCTTATTTGGGATTATGTCCTCGTATTTTCACATCGGGTAGCTCTGTAAAGGGAAAAGAGAGGATCGTAAAAATGGGGCAGGCCTTGGCAAGAAAGTATCTCTATATGGGAGCCTTTTCCGCGATGAAAGTAAATCCTCTTTGTCAATCTATGGTAGAAAATATGAAACAAAAGGGTAAACATCATAAAGTCATTAGAGTCGCCGTTGCTCATAAACTCTTAAGGCAGGCTTTTGCTGTAGCTAAAAATAGAACTCAATTTAATCCCAATTTTATTTGACTTTTACTACAGTACATCCCGGAACCTATCAGGTGTCCGGGATTTCTTGCTTTAATAGGTTTTTGCCAGAGGTCCCGACTTTTGGCCGTGATGACAGCTTTTGAGTACAGAAAACATTCGATGTCCAGAATGGCCTGCACGCGCATTTACATTAAAAAAGATTAAGGGAAATAAGGCCTGTGGAAAAGAGTTCTACTCAATCCCAATCCGGTGAGTATTGCCAGTCAACCATCCTGCGATTTGTGAAGCGAAGTTTATCTATGGCTTTTCGATCTTCTTCCGATAACCAGAAATCAAATACTTCCAGATTAGACGCCAAACGTTCCTTGCTGGAACTGCGCGGGATCGCCAGTACCTGATCCTGCTCAATCAACCAACGCAAAGCTACCTGTGCCTCGGTTTTGGAGTACTTCTCACCAATTTCCTTCAAGACCGGATTTCCTATGACCATACCTTGCCCCAGAGGAGAATATGCAGTGAGAGAAATCCCCTTTTCCTGCAAAAAGTGTTTGAGTTTATCCTGATTAAGGAAACAGTGATATTCGACCTGATTGGTTACGATTTCCGCCCCCATTTCCAAAGCCGTTTTAATCATAGAGATATTGAAATTGCTGACTCCGATAAATTTTGCATAGCCCTTTTCCTGAGCTTTCATCAATTCGGCGATGGCATGTTGTACGGGCACCTTGGGATTGGGCCAATGAATAAGCAAAAGGTCCACATAGTCCAGGTCCAGATTTCTCAAGCTTTCTTCAACGGATTCAAGAAATTTGTCGGGATAGGTATTCTCGGGATGAACCTTGGTCAGGACAAATACATCTTCACGCTCTGCACCCGCCAATTTGATGCCCTTGCTAATGTCTGATTCATTTCCATACATCTGAGCACTATCCAAATAGGTATAGCCCATTTCCAAAGCTTGTGCAATAAGCTCTGCTGCGCCTGAACCCTTGATTGTATAGGTTCCCATACCAATGACAGGAATTTCAGCCCCCTTTATATGGACGGTTCTCATGTATATTCAGATAATTGTCGCAATTTTTGCCTTGCTGTAAATAAAGCCTTTCTGATTAAAATGTAAAGGTCAAACAAGGTCCATTTTAGCAATTTGTACAATTCCGTAAAATTTTTGACAGATATAAAAATAGCAGGATCTTTCAAAAAAGACCCTGCTACTCTTTTTAGGCTTTGAGGCCTTATTTTCTTTTGCTCATCTCCATCAGTTCATAGCCACTTCTCTTTCCTTTATCAACGGCAGGAACTCCTTCTTCCATCCAAACCGGAGCAGCAGCTCCCTGCAGATAATGATCGAAGAATTGTTTCATCCGAATATCCAGGTCCTTACGATTGGCCCAACGTCTGAGGTTGTGCGCCTCATTGTTATAGACCAGCAGCCAAACCGGCTTATTGAGTCTCCGTAGCGCAACAAAGAATTCTATGCCTTGATACCAGGGTACAGCCCCGTCTGCGTCATTGTGCATCATGAGCAAAGGCGTGGTGATATTGGGTGCATAGAACAATGGAGAGTTCTTTAAATAACGTTCTCGGTCTTCCCAGAGAGTTACGCCCAAACGGCTTTGGGTACGCTCATACTGGAACATCCGGCTCATTCCACTTCCCCAGCGAATCCCTCCATATGCGGAGGTCATATTACTTACCGGTGCACCAGCCATAGCAGCTGTATACATATCGGTTTGGGTAATGATGTAAGCAGTCTGATACCCTCCCCAGCTTTGGCCCTGCAATCCCATGCGATCTTTGTCTATAAAGGAATGCGTTTTCACCAAATGCTCTGTACCACTGACAACCGCATTATAGGCGTCAGGACCCGGCTGCCCTGTTTCGTATTCAATATTAGGGATAAATACGAGGTATCCATTACTCGCATAATAGCTGGGATAAATGATCGAGCGAGACGGCATGGGCATGGAGTAACTATGTAGGCGATCAGAAGAACGCTCATAGAAATACACCAACATGGGATATTTCTTGTTAGGATCGAAATTCTCCGGCTTATAGAGCATCCCTTCCAACTCTTTACCATCATAGGCTTTCCAATACACCAGTTCTACACTTCCCCAGAGGTATTCTTCTTGCTGAGGGTTGGCATTCGAAAGTTTTTTCCCAGCTGTAAAATCTGTTCCGCTGGTCCAAAGGTCAGGAAACTCTTCAAAGGTTTGGCGAGTCCAAACCAGCTGATCAGCAATCGTTGCTTTTTGCGGGAAGCCGTATCTGTGATCTGATACCAACAAAGCTTCAGGGGTCCCTTTCTTCGTAGACAAATAGAATCCGTCCTCTTTGGTCTTTTCATTAAATCCTTTCAAAAGGGGAAACTCATCCAGGTGCAATTGATCTCTGTCCATTCGCATGACGGAAAAGCGGATCTTATTCTCTCTGCCAAATCCTTTGGTGAAATTTTTCACTTTCTTTTTTCCACTCGGATCTATTTTCCATAAATCATATCGATCCTCAATGAATACATATTCATCATTCTCCGACCATCCAGCAATACCATAAGGATAGGGCTCTGAAGGAATGTCAAATTTTTCATCATAGAAATTCACTTCAAGTCCTTCCGTCAGATTTATGGATTTTCTGTCGGCCACTGACATCCCGTACCAGTTTCTATCTTCCAAGTTGTACCAAAGCAGGTATGTACCATTGGGAGAAATGCTGTAGGTATACTGACTTCCTTCCATGAGGAGTTCCTTTTCGCCGCTTTCCATATTTATCAGATAAACATCCTGCTTGCGAGGAAAAGACCAGGAAGATTCCCTTTGGTAAGGCAATCCATCATAGCCCAATGCCCATTTCCCTTCCCCTTTGGAAGTCATATTTACCCGCTGCAAATCTTCACTGGCTAATTGGATAAATGTAGCATTTGCGATATCATACATTGCCTGATAGCTGCGCTTCTTGTCTCTTTGTACATTAAGCTTTTGCATAGGCTGAAGTCGCTTATCCTTCCAGTTCCATACATCCACATGGTATTTCTCATCATCAATCAGGGTATCCTTGGCTTCGGGTTCTGGAATTTGAGCTGTACCCAAAAACAAGCGATTTCCCTTTTCGGAGAAACTCAATCTTCCATGCTCACTTGGTGCCCAATTGTCAGGCATAGCCGCACTTGATTGATTGACTACTACAGTATTCATTGTCTGATCCATATTTCTATGGAAAAGCTGATAAACTTTCACTTTTGCTGTATCTGTACTTGCCAAAAATGCCAGCTGCTTGCTGTCTTTACTAAATACAGGCACTTGAGCTTTGCCCTGATCATCATAGAGATCGGAAAACTCCTTGCTTTCACTGTCAAAAAGAACAATCCGTACCGAGTCAATCGAATCTCCATACACCCGAGTCATGGCAAAGTATCTGCCATCCTCTGAACTTGTATAACTACTTACTTTGGGAATCTGGAGGGTGTCACCGCTCAGTACATTATGTAAAACCAGCATGGTGGCTTTCTTATCGCCTCCTTTTTTCCCCTTTTTAGCCGCTTTCTTAGGCTTTTCTGCCTTTTTCTCCGTGCTGTCTTTTTGGGTAGTGTCTTTAGGAGGGGGTAAAGCCTTTTCTAGCTGATAAGCAATCCAGTTAGTTGATATACCTTCGCGGCTACTTGCCATCTTAAAGGATTTCACACGAGGCACTTTCACTAGTTCAGACTGCCCATTGATCCAAATACCTAATGAATCTTTAGGCATCTTATCCTTTTTGGTTTTCTTCAATTTTGCTTTGCGGGTGCTATCGTAATGAGCCTTGATCATGAAGGCTGCAAAGGAATTTTGTGGATGAAAGCGGATTCCACTTCCTCTGGGAATGGCCATATCAGCACTCGCATCCGAGGCCTGGACATGCAAAATTCCATCTCCCAATTGTTGATTGATTTCATAGGAAACCCATTTTCCATCCGGAGAAATCGTTGAACTCCTCAGGACGTTCCAACTGTCAAATACGTCATTACTTAAAGCTTTCTTTTCACTTTGTGCCAAGCCCAAACTAAACAGGCTCAGTAGTAGAGTAGTTAATAAACTGCGCATATTAGGTTATTATGTAGGGGTTCTTATCGCGATAATTTTGCGAAGCGTATAATATACGAATCTTTACTCAGGCGGCACGAATATTAAGCCTTACTTTGGCTTTTGAGAAAGGATTGATAGATTCAAAAACTGAAAATCATTAGAAATAATTCATATAGAAAATCATGAGATACATTTTCCCGATTTTTTTAAGCCTTTTTTTCCTTTTCGCATGTGAAGAAGGCAATAATAATTCTGATCCGGTTATAGAGGCCCCATTAGTCTTTCTCAACTATGATGCTTCCAATTTGACTGCCCCCAATTTATCTGCGGGTACTTATGAAGCTGCGGCCATATTTACCAGCGATGAAACTGCCAATATGCAAAATGGCCAATTGACAGAGGTCTATTTTTACCTGCTCAATACGCCTAGTTCTGCAACGGTAAAAATCTACAGAGGGACCGATCAGGGTTTTCCTATTGAGTTGATTTATTCTAAAGGAGTTACTTCCAGTATGGAAACCAATAGTTGGAATCACCATATTCTGGATAGCCCCATTGACATCACCCAGGAAGACATCTGGATCGCCATCCGCTTTCAAACGGGGCAGCAAGATCAGATCATAGGCTGTGATCCGGGTCCGGCAGATCAAAATGGAGACTGGCTCTTCGAAAATGCCGATGGCAATTGGGACAGATTGCTCCGCCGCTCAAACAATGAGGCCAATATCAATTGGAATATTCGGGGAGTCGTGGATCCGAGTTAGGAGGGAAGGTATTGTAGTGTTATCGTTTGAGGTTTTTTGTAACTCCCGCACGATAACACTACAAAACTGTATTTTCTCAACAGCTCTCCGGCTTATCCTCCGCCAATTCCCAAAAAGTATCGGACTTATCTTCATCTTCCCTGTCATTACAGGGAAAGTCTTTTTCAATCAGGATATGTAGCTTTTCTTCACCATTAAGTGCTTGATTAGCTTCTATTCCCACTGCAGTTGATTTTATCCATGCATGAGCTTGCTCTTCCGGCAAGATGACTGTCAGGCGACCACTGATAAATTCCCCCTTAACCTCCATATAACTTTTACCCACTATCAATTCAAACACCAATCGGGACTTAGGGCTAAAATGGATCACCTCCTCTACTCTGCCCTTTTCAGCAAGTGTGGCCAGGTCTGATTTCTTCAAGCGAATCCTGACACTATTATGAGTACATCTAAGTTTCATAGTCCAAGCATTACTCTTCTTTTAAAAATACTTCTTATAATCCAAATTTCTAGTCAGTAGCTTCGTTTTCTCTTAAGATTTCTTAAAATGGCAGGATCTTGCTGCCATTTTTTATCTTTGTTTTATGCAGGGCTATTCACGCATACTTCTTTTTCTGATTTCCAGCCTGTTTTTAAGCACTTTCCTCTTTGCACAGCAAAAAGGATTTAGTTCCTATTCCCTTAAAGATGGCCTTCCCCAATCCAAGATCAATACCGTCCTGGAAGATAGCCGAGGAGCTTTATGGATCGGTACACAGAGTGGGGGAATCTCTCGTTTCGATGGGAAGCAGTTTATCAACTACAATAGCCAGGATGGTCTGATCAACAATCATATCCTCCATCTATTTGAAGATAAAGAAGGCATTCTCTGGATCGGAACCATAGCGGGCATCAGTCTTTACGATGGGAGAGAATTCAAAAATTTACAAATCAAAGGAGATGAAAAGAGGAAGATCCACCAAATATGGCAGGATGAAAAATCGAGGATGTGGATTGGAACAGATCGGGGCGCATACCTATATGCAGAAGGAGAATGGGAAAAAGTAGATCCGGAAAACAAGCATAGAATAGCGGAGGTAAGTAGCTTCCAAAAAGATAAAAATGGCGCGATCTGGCTGGGGCATAGTCGAGGATTGTTGCGAATCCTGGGAAATGAGATCAAGGAATACACTCCAAAAGAGGGATTAAATAGCAGAAATATACGGGCCATTGATACCGATCCCGAAGGCAATATCTGGATTGGAAGCTTTTTAGGGGGTATTCACAGATTTGATGGGCGAAAATTTGTCCCACAATTCATCGAGACTCCTGTTCACGAAGGATTTATCACGGATATTCATTTTGATCGGGAAGGAAATCTTTGGGTAGCGAGTCAGGATGAAGGTATGGCTCGCTGCAACATCCAAAAAGGAAGTCTTGAATTTTACGACCGAAAACAGGGACTGGCCTCCAATCATATCAGCCAGGTCATCGATGACTCCTGGGGAAATATATGGGCAGCTAGTCTGGGAGGAGGGATCAGTAAATTCAGCAACCGAAAATTCATTCATTACGGCAAGGAAAATGGCCTGCGTTCCAGCGACATCATTTCCTTTGAAATGGATGCAAAGGATCGGATTTGGCTCGGTTCCGCAGAGCGGGGCTTTTACATCATGGATGAGCGCTGGTTTACCCATTTCGATGCCCAAAGTGGATTTCAGAATGTAGGAGTAAAGAAGATTTTTCGAGATAAAGAGGATCGAATGTGGCTCGGCACCCTCAATCGGGGCCTGGCCCTTTACTCAGATAGCCTGATTAGATTTTTCTCTAATAAAAATGGTTTTCGTGCAAATATCATCCAGGACATTGCTCAGGATAGCAAAGGAAATCTCTGGATCGCTTCCAAATACAATGGGATTTATCGAATCAGGCCCTATACTGATAGTACGGGCATCCAATTGGAGATCAAAGCCTTTCAACAAGAGGAGGGCTTATTGAGCAATCGCATTGAGGACCTCCACATCGATAATAGGAAACGAATCTGGTATGCAACTGCGGATAAAGGATTAGGCTTTATCGAAAAAGACAGTTTGTATGGAAAATTGCCGAAAGAGATTTTAGCCAATACCCACATAAAAGTCCTGGCAGAGGATAATAAAGGCTACCTCTGGTTAGGAACAGCTAATCAGGGCATTTACCATATGTACCTCTATGACAAGAAATTCAACCTAAAGAACAACCGCAAAGCCCTGAGTTCTGATGATATAAATTTCATTCTGGCAGATGGAAATGATGCCTTGTGGATCGGTACTGAGTCAGGCCTTGATCGGGTAAACCTCGATTTTGAAAGAAATTTCACCGAGCAAAGACACTTTGGGCGAAAGGAAGGGCTGGAAGATGTAGAGATCAATCAACATGCTGCCTTTCTTCATGAAGGCCGTTTATGGTTGGGGGCGAATACAGGCTTTAGTATTTACCAGGCACAGTCCTCTCCTACAGAAAGTTCAGGTCCTCGCATTTATCTCGAACAGCTGAGGCTCTTTTACGAACCCCTGCAAAGCCTCGCTGCACATGCTCATAGAATGGGTCCCTGGGGAAATGTACAGGGAGAACTCCAATTTGAGCCAGATGAAAACAACCTCAGCTTTCAATTCAATGGCATAGATCTCAATTCAGGCGGCACCCTTCGCTACCAGTACCGCATGGACAAGCTGGAAAAGAAATGGTCTCCACTGCAAGAGAGAAATGATGCAGCTTATCCCAATCTGCCATCCGGCAACTATAGTTTTCAGGTGAAAGCCGTAAATGGAGATGGACAGGAAAGTGAAATTCTGGAGATCCCGATCCAAATTGCCACGCCGATTTATATGAGGCCCTGGTTTATCCTTTCTTCAATAGGCCTACTGGCTTTATTCATCTACCTCATCTTTCGCATCAGACTCAATCAAGTCAGAAAAATAGCCCGCATAGATCAGGAAAAACTTCAAATCGAAAAGGACCTTATTCAGCTGGAACAAAAAGCACTCCGTTTACAGATGAATCCTCACTTCCTTTTCAATGCCCTCAACTCTATCCAGGGACTTATTGCCAAAGAAGACAGCAAAAAGGCCCGATACTATTTGGCGAAGTTTTCCAAACTCATGCGTCTCGTCTTAGAAAATTCAAGGGAAAGTATGATTCCATTGGAAGATGAAATAGAAACCCTGGAACATTATCTGACCGTGGAGAAATTTAGCAGTGGAGAAAAATTTGAATACAGCATCCATTGCGATGAGGAAATCGATCCCGAAGAAATTTTGATTCCTCCCATGATGATTCAGCCGTTTATTGAAAATTCCATTATTCATGGAGTGGCACATTTACAGGAAAAAGGACGGATAGAAGTTGAATTCCGCAAGATTCACAAGCGAATAGAATGCTACATTACAGACAATGGCGTTGGGAGGAAGAAAGCTGCTGCAATCAAGAGTCAGCGTGCTCACAAACATAAGTCTACTGCCTTATTAGTTACACAGGAGAGGCTGGATATTTTGAGTAAAGGAGCGGACTGGGGAAAGTCAATTGAAATTGTAGATCTGCAGGATCAGGCAGGTGATTCAGCAGGTACGCGGGTGATTTTGCGGCTTCCTTTAATCAAGGATCATTGATCCTGTTTTTCGACTCCAAATTCTTCTTCTACTTTACTGAGAAAGTCTATATACCAGGAAGACCAAAGCCATCGAAGTTTATTGATACGAGAGCGGGAACTTACCCCAGATAAATCTTCCCGATTCAATTTGAGGTTGCAGGCATACATCAGGCGGGCTTCTTTGAGCAAATGAGGCCTATCATGACAAAAGCCAATCATGTATTTCATCGCTTTCTGGTCATTGGCTTTTTTTATCTGATTGAGCATTTCCTCCACATCTGCTTTCTGCAACTCTTTCCCTTCTTCAACCTCGGGCATACTTTTGGGGAATAGGGCGTTCATTTCTATCCGATCCTTTATGTACCAATCAGCCAACAATCTCTCCAGGAGTTTTCTGACGAAGAAAATACGCGGGAAAGCATCCAGAGCTCGCAAGGCTTTGGGATCAGGTGCATTGAGCAAAACCTCCATTTCATAATAAAAGCTGGAGAAAGGCGCATGTTTCAGCATAAACTCCCGCAAGGCTTCTGCCGGGATTTTTTCATTATTGTTCAGTCGGGGAAAAAGGTCCAGGGTATCTGTACAGAAAAACTGGGTCTGCTCATGTTCATCTTTCAGTTGCAATCTCGATAATTTCTCTATCACACTTCTGACCACTTTACTCTCATGGTCAAGAGGATTAAAGGTATTTACCCGTTTTTCCAGGAGATTAAAGAATTGAGTGCGTTCATAGCCTTTGCGATTTACTGTATCTGGATGACTATGTCGCTGATTGACCTCCCAAAGCATACTTTCGACCTCATACATATCGATATGCCAGTCAAAGATTCTGTCGCAGAAATTCAGGAAAGCTCCTGCATCAAATTCATTTTGGGAAGCGAGAATACTGAGAATTTCAGAGATTTCCAGGCAAAAATCCTGAACATCCGGATCGAGGGGATGTTCCTGTTGGAGGTATTCAATACGCCTGTAGATATTGCTGGGGCCTCTTTCTTTGAATTGGGGAATATCGTTTGTCTTTCCGAGGAAGAAGTCCCCGAAAGCAGCAAAGGCACGATAGATCAACTTTAGTAGAGGTCTCAAAAAATCTGATAGAGTATAAGCTTATACTCATAACGTTAAAAAAAGCCGATTACATATAAAGTTCGAACACATCGGCATCTTTCCAGATAGGAAATTTCTCCCGATAAGCATTCATCGGCTCTGGATCGAGGCTGGCTTCGAGTATAGCTTCCTTCTCCGTTTCAAAGGCAAGTCGCTTTCCTTTCGGATCCAGAATCATGGAAGATCCTGAATAAGGAACATCTACCCCATCTACTCCTACTCGATTTACTCCGATCACAAAGGCCTGATTCTCTATGGCTCTAGCCTGTAAAAGGGTTTCCCAGTGATTGACTCTAGGTCTGGGCCAGTTGGCCACATAGATCAGCAAGTCATAGCTGAGTTTTCCTTCTGCATCCAGGCGGTTTCTACTAAATACAGGGAAGCGCAAGTCATAACAAACCTGAGGCAAAATTCGCCATCCTTTATACTCTGCCCGAACCCATTCTTCTCCTGACAAATAATGGTGATGTTCGTCAGCCATCCGAAAGAGATGTCTCTTGTTATATTCGCCAATCAATCCATCCGGACTAACCATCAGAAAACGATTGAAAAAATCACCATCTTCTCTGATGATCACACTTCCACAAATAAGGGCATCTCTCCTTTCGGCAAGCTGTTTCATCCAGAAAAGCGTGGCTCCCTGCAGTTCCTCAAAATTTGAGGCTGCATCCATGGTAAAGCCGGTAGTAAACATCTCCGGAAGGACGATAATATCTGCGTGTTCCTGATAGCCATTGAGGATCCCATCAATGTGCTTTCGGTTAGCTTCAGGATTTTGCCAGATTAGATCAAGTTGTAGGCCGATAACCTTCAGCGTCTTGTTGGCCATGCAGCTGCAATATTCTTAATGGATGAAGACTATATTATGACAAATGGAAATATAAGTACTTTCTTCCGTAAATATGCTAATATCTCAATTTAATTTTTAACTTCACAGCCTCATTTAACAAACCATACTAAAAAAGTCATGAGTCATATTATAGCTGTACATGGAAGAGAGATCCTCGATTCCCGCGGAAATCCTACGGTAGAAGTAGAAGTTTTAACTGCAGAAGGACTTACTGGAAGAGCCGCTGTTCCTTCCGGTGCAAGTACCGGAATGCACGAAGCTGTTGAGTTGAGAGATGGGGGAAATCGTTACATGGGCAAAGGCGTAGAAAAAGCTGTTGCCAATGTAAATGAGATCATCGCTCCGGAATTGGAAGGGATGCTTGTTTCAGATCAGGCTGATATCGACAGAATGCTCATTGAGCTGGATGGTACTGCAAACAAAAGTAAACTTGGTGCCAATGCAATTCTTGGTGCTTCTTTGGCTTGTGCCAGAGCAGCTGCTGAATCTGCGGGCATGCCACTATATAGATATGTTGGAGGAGTAAATGGAAGATACCTTCCTGTACCTCTTATGAATATCCTCAATGGAGGAAGTCATGCTGACAATTCCGTAGATATTCAGGAATTCATGATCATGCCTTTGAAAGCTCCTACTTTCAAGGAAGCATTGAGAATGGGTGCGGAAGTATTTCACAACCTCAAAAAGGTATTGAAGAAAAAAGGCCTGAGCACCAATGTAGGTGATGAAGGTGGATTTGCTCCTAACCTGGCATCCAATGAAGAAGCGCTACAAACCATCATGCAGGCGATCGAAGCTGCAGGATATAAGCCGGGAGAGGATATCTATTTCGCACTTGACTGCGCCAGCTCTGAGTTTTACGACAAAGAGAAAAACAAATATGTATTTAGCCATTCTGATGGATCTGAAAAGACTTCTGAAGAAATGGTAGAATTTTATGCTGACTGGTGCAAGCGATATCCGATCGTATCTATTGAGGATGGATTGGATGAAAATGACTGGGACGGATGGAAAAAGCTCACCGATGCTTTGGGCGATAAGGTTCAGCTCGTAGGAGATGACCTCTTTGTTACAAATGTTGACTTCCTGAGCAAAGGAATTGATATGGGAGTAGCCAATTCTATTTTGGTTAAAGTAAATCAAATCGGTTCGCTGACAGAAACCATTGAAGCGGTTCAATTGGCTACCAAAAACAGCTATACAAATATCATTTCTCACAGAAGTGGAGAAACAGAAGATACGACCATTGCTGACCTGGCAGTAGCACTCAACTCCGGGCAGATCAAAACCGGATCTGCATCACGAAGTGACAGAATTGCCAAATACAATCAGCTCCTTAGAATAGAGGAAGAATTAGGAGATGCTGCGGTCTATGCAGGATCTATTTTTCCATATGTATAAGGAAAGAGTCTACGAACTGCCTAACTAAAGGCACAAAACCTACGTATTCTAAAGCAATCCCTGCTAAGCGGGATTGCTTTTTTTCTTGCCACTTATACACCTAACAATTCCACACCATGGACCATTTCCTAAAGGCCATTTCACTAATTCTTATCACATTTTTTCTAGCACTTAGTTCCTGTAATAGCGGATCAGAAGGAGGCACAGAGATCCTGATTAGCCCCAGACTTGGAAAATTCGAAGTCAAAGTAACGGCTACCGGAGAACTTCAAGCCACAAATTCTGTCAGCATCTTTGGACCGCAAAGTGCTTCTAAAGCCAATATTTACCAGGCAAAAATCAGCGACCTGCTTCCAGAAGGAACAAAAGTTAAAAAGGGAGAATATGTGGCAAGAGTAGACGATAGTGATCTTACTACCAAGATCATGGATGCTCAGATAGCTTTACAAAAAGCAGAATCCCAATTTACGCAGGCCAAACTCGACACAGCACTCAGTCTGTCAGAGGCAAGAAACAAGATTGTCAACCTCAAATTTAGCATGGAAGAAAAGTTGGCTGAGATCGAACAGTCAGCTTATGAAGCGCCAGCAACCAAACAGCGAGTAAAGCTGGAATTTGAGCGGGCACAATTGGCCTATGATCAGGAAATTGACAATTACCAGAAAAGGATCGCCCAATCGGTAGCCAAAGTCAAAGAGTCTGAAACAGAACTTATCAAGCAACAACGGAAATACAATGATTTTCTCGCACTCAAAGCTGAGTTTACCATCATGGCCCCAGAAGATGGTATGATCATCTATAAAAGACACTGGAATGGCAAAAAGATTGCCGCCGGTTCTATGTGGGAAAGATGGAATCCTGTTATTGCCACCCTACCCGATCTCAGCAAAATGCAATCCATCACTTATATTAATGAGATCGACATTCAAAAAATTAAAAAGGACCAGGAAGTAACAGTAAGATTGGATGCGATGGCTGAAAAATCTCTTACAGGTAAAGTAAGCAGCCTGGCCAATATTGGAGAACAAAGGCCCAATTCTGACTCCAAAGTATTTGAAGTAATCATAGAAATCGCAGATAAAGACAGTACCCTTCGTCCTGCGATGACCACCAGTAATGAAATATTGGTTGCTGCCAAAGAGGAATCTCTCTTTATTCCCCTGGAATGCCTACATGCCCAGGACAGCATCAGTTATGTATTCGTAGATCAGGGAGGCAATATTGCTCGTCAAGAGATCCAAGCAGGCCTGATCAATGAAAATGATGTAGAGATTCTGAAAGGCCTGAGTACAGAGCATAAAGTTTATCTTTCCATGCCCGGAGATACCAGCGGACTTTCTTTGCTGAGGATAGAGCCAAATAAGATAGCAGGCAACTAAGCTCGCTTTCGACCACATTTATTCCACACGCTCTAATCTTTCAGCATGCTTAGAAAACTCAGCTACAACTTTCTGATTGGCATAGATGCCATTTCACAGAATAAACTACGTGCAATTCTCACTTCTCTGGGAATCATTTTCGGGGTTGCCTCAGTAATCGCCATGCTTGCCATTGGGCGAGGGGCAGAACTCGCAGTCCTTGAACAAATGGAAGCCCTTGGGGTGAATAATCTCATTATCAATCCGGTAGTAGAACAAGAAGAAGGAGAAGTCGAGGAAGAAGAGGATGATCGACAACCTGTTCGCTTTACGCCCGGCCTGACTATGATGGATGTGCTCAGTATGGAGGAACTCCCACATATAGATCATGTCAGTCCTGAAATTGTTATGGATGTACTCGCAGTCAGGGAAGGGAGGAAAAGAAGTACCAAACTCGTCGGCGTCCGAAACAGTTATTTCGGAGACCTTGGGTTTGAATTGCAAAGCGGAAACAAATTCAGCAAAGAACAATTAAAAAGAGGCTATCCGGTTTGTATCATCGGAAATGATATCAAAGTCAAATTCTTTCCCACAGAAGAAGCCGTAGGAAAGCAGATCAAATGTGGAAAGAACTGGTTGACCATTGTGGGGGTTTTGGGAGGAAGAAATATCTCCAAAAATATTCGAGATGAATTGGGCATCCGGAATTATGATCTCGATATCTACATTCCTGTCCAAACCATGCTCCTCCGCTATAAGAACCGCTCTCTGGTGACCCGTACAGCCCTGACCCGCGCTCAGTGGGACAATAATGATGATGACGAAGATGCTCCTCCTAAAAATTATCATCAACTGGATAAGCTTGTGATTCGGGTAAAGGATACCCGCTATATGCACCAAATAGCTGAAATCAGCCACCGAATGCTGTATCGTCGCCACAACAATGTTGTGGACTATGAAATCATCGTTCCGGAACTCCTGCTCCAGCAAAAGCGAGAGACAACCCGACGATTTAATTTCGTTTTGGGAGCAATTGCTTCTATCTCCCTTCTAGTTGGAGGAATCGGCATCATGAACATTATGCTAGCCTCAGTCCTTGAGCGTATCAAGGAAATTGGATTGAGACTCTCTCTGGGAGCGACCAAACAAGACATCGTCTACCAATTTATGGGCGAAGCAGTTGCTATTAGCATCACCGGAGGAATCCTCGGCATCTTCCTCGGCGTCAGCTTTAGCTTCATTATCAATCAATTTACCGATACAGAAGCCATCGTTTCCGGTTGGTCCATTTTCTTATCCTTTTTCGTAGCCCTCATTGTCGGATTGATCTTTGGGATCTATCCAGCTCAGAAAGCAGCGATTCAGGATCCGGTTGTTTCATTGAGATCCAACTAAAGTGTTGTCGTTCGGAAGTGTTATAGTGTTGTTGTTTATCCCTTCTACAGAAAAACCACAACCCTATAACACCACAACACTTCTTTCCACGAACACCAGAACACCAGAACACTAAAAAAACCTACACGCTATGCGTCTTATTTTCATACTCTTGCTGAGCTTGTCACTCTCTCAGCTTTTCGCACAACAAACACGAACCCTCAGCCTGGAAGAATGCCTGCTAATCATTCGTAGCGAAAGTCCGAATGCAGAAATTGCACAGTTCAATTTTGAAGAAGCAGAAAACAACTACCAGGCCTATCAATATGGGCTTTTACCTCAACTAACCCTCTTTGCTAATCTTCCGGGACTTACCAGATCGATCACCGGGATTACCCAGGATGATGGTTCAACCCTGTTCCAACCTCAAAGTCAGCTTTTTTCAAGTGCGAATCTTGGTTTTAGTCAGGCTTTGCCATTCACAGGAGGACGCATTACCCTCTTCTCAGGCTTATCTAACTTTCAATTGCTGGAGGATAATGAATTGAGTTTATGGCGAACCTCTCCTATTTCGATCAGTTATTCCCAACCTCTTTTTCAGCCCAATAGAATCAAATTTGGCCTGGATAATGTCAAAGCTCAATATCAATTGGCCCAGGTGAGCAAACTGCAGGACATCGAGCAGGCCGCTGTGGATTTAACCCTCATCTATTTCGATGCCATTACCTCCCTCAGTGAATTGCAACAGGCGGAGATCAATGTGCGGAACAATGATACCATTTTCAAAATATCCGAAGGAAGATTTAGTGTGGGGAAAATAGCCGAGAATGAATTACTGCAGAGTGAACTCAGTTTGATGAATGCCCGAGCAGATAAACAGCGCGCAGAACTCCAATATGAGCAATCTCTTCAGCAATTGCGGAGACTGCTGGGAATGGGAGAAGATCAGGCTTTAGAATTGGTTGTGCCAGAGAATTTGCCGCCTGTAAATGTTGATCCGGACTTCGCAGTAGCCCAGGCTATGAAATACAGTCGTTTGGTACAAAGTGGCAAAGTCAATGCACTCAATGCAGCCCAACAGGTCAAAGAAGCCCGAGCAGATAACCGCTTCAATGCAGATATCACGGCCAGTTTTGGATTGAACCAAACCGGTAGCGATTTATCCGAAGCCTACAAAAATCCCATCAATCAGCAAAGCTTTAGTGTAGGCCTGAATCTTCCCATTTTTCAGTGGGGAAGTGGAAAGGCTGAAGTAGATGCCCGCCTTGCTCGTCAAAAAGCAATCATCATGAGTCAGGAGCAGGCAGAACTCAATTTTGGAGATGATATCCGCTATCGAGTCCTTACCCTGGATCAACTCCGCACCCAACTGGATATTTCTGCCCGTTCTGATACTATTGCCAGAAAGCGGTATACCATCACCAAAAATCGATACCTGATCGGTAAGGTCAGCATTCAGGATTTATTTATCGCTCAGGACGAAAGAGATCGAGCACGGCTTCAGCATGTCAACAATCTCCGCAATTTCTGGGTAGCTCTTGCACGCTTGCGAGCGGACACACTATTCGATTTTGCAAAAGGACAACCCGTAGAATAATAGCTGTCCGAATTTGCTCATCAATCATGCAGCTTAAGAACTTCTTTTAGTTCCTTCAATGCAAACTCCAGGGCCTGGTCTGCCGGAACGGAAATATCGGGGATTACTCCTTTTCCTTCCCAGTTTTCCTGGCTTTGGGGATGTAGGGCTTGGCCTATGGGAACAAGTAGCAAAAAATCCTCCGCGGGGAACATCTCTTTATAGGTATGTGCACCTCCCCGGCTGGTCTCTCCTATGATTTGCGCTCGCTTCTCCATTTGCAAGGCAAAGGCAAAGGCTTCACTGCCTGAGAAAGTCTTTTCACTTGTCAAAACAACAAGTGGGATATCGAGAAATTGCTTACCCGCTACAAATGGCAAGGTCCATGTTTCCTCTATTTCCTCCGAAACTTCCCGATAGTACCAATTGAAGAGATGAGTTTTTGCAGGCAGAAAATAACTCAGCAATAAACGGACGGTATAGGAATTTCCTCCTCCCCGACTTCGCAGATCTAAAATCATAGCGTCAGATTCAGCCAGGAAATTTGAAGCAGACTCAATTACTGGAGCAAAAAGTTCGGGGGAAGTAAACTTAGTAATCTTCAGATAGGCAATATTTCCTTCCAGAAATCTGGCCTCAGGGATTCCAAAATTCATGGCTCTTCTTTTCTCATATTCTCTTTGCAAATAAGAAGCGGGAGTCGGCTCCGGATTTTCTTTTTCCCCACCGATATAAATAAGAATGATATGAGGATCGTTCACCACTTCACGGATAGAAAGCTGCAAAGCTTTTCTGAACCTTAAGGGATTCGAATATTGAGCAAAACGCCCCTTTTTCCACTCCTGATGTAAATGCTCGGAAATGAGTCTTCCCTTCTCAGGAAAGACATAATGCCTTTCGAATAAACTCGCTGTATTCTGTACTATGCTATCACGGGCCTCCAGAGATATTTGACTCTGCTGAGCAGTACCGATTTGGTAAGATGCCATTAAAAGGAGGAGAGTTAACCATCGATTTACAATCATACTAAGAAAAATTAGTGAGTAGTTAATTCTTTTATCTTTTCCACTCCATGTTGGTTATCGGGATTGAGTTGGACAGACTTTCGATAGTATTTGAGGGCTAAATCGATTTCCCCTATTTCTTCGTAGCCTTCTCCCAGGCTATCATACACATTCCAGGCATCCGGATGCTCCTTTACATTTAGCTTAAAAACTTCCAGGGCATCCTCATGTCTGCTTCTGCCCAACAAATCATAGCCAATTGAGTTGAGTACTCCTTCGAAACTCTTTTGCGGATTTTCTTTTTTCAATCGCTGATGTTCCTCAAAAGCTTGCTGTATATTTTCCCCAACAAAAGCATCCCATAAAGCATCCTCTGCCAAAGCTCCTTTGTCTTCCAGGTCTTTATCGACCATTCCTGCCAGGTGATTGATAATTCCATCTATGCTGACTCGGTATTTCGCTCCATTGCTAAGAAAAATGATGCTGATATTCTCTTCCCGAAACTTGCGAAAACCAGCAACTCCCCCACCGGTAAAGCCAAGTGAATTTCTTCCATTTACCTGATAAAAACCCCAACCATGCGCAAAGCGGTCAGGCGTATCGAACCTAAATTCACTCCACATCTTTGCTTTGCCATTTTCACTCAAAACTTTGCCCTGATTCAACAATCGATCCCAACGAATCATCGCAGGCAGAGAAAGATTGAGTCCATTGCCGCTATGGGCAAAAGGTGGATTCACATAATCGATTTTTTCCCAGGTATTGCGCTGATAATTCAATTGATAGCGCTGGGCTCTATGAGGTATCACTTCCTGTGAATTGGAAGAAAAGAGTACATTTGGCTGCTGCCCTAAAAATTGTTGATCGTAAATGATCTCCTCAAAGCTTTTATCGCTTTGCTTCTCCATGATCTGTTTTAGCAGGAGAAAGTTGGTTTGGGTATAGCGGAAACGATTGCCTGCCGGAAAGTAGATCTCTTTTTTGAAGGTAGTCGCCAAAACTTCGTCCTCATCCGGAGATTCTATCCCTCCTAATTCTGGCAGTCCGGATGAATGGCTAAGCAAATGCTTGATTTTGACTTTCTTCCAGGCATTCGGCAAGCCCTTCAGGTATTTGCTTATCGGATCCTCCAGAGAAAATTTGCCTTTCTCCATCATATGAAAAGCCGCCGTTGCAACGATAGGTTTCGTCAGCGAATACACCCGAAAGATGCTCCGATTGTCTACCTTCACTTTATGCTCCAAATTTGCATATCCGAAATAGCCCTCATAGATGAGTTGGTCTTTTTTCAGGATGGCAACTGCAAGGCCGGGAATTTCGGAGCGCTTCAGAACTTTCTCCAGGTAGTTGTCTATTTCGGCTGTCGATTTTTGTTTTTGGGCAATAAGGTTTTGCTGTATCCCAAAACTCAAGCTCAACAACAATAAGTAAATAAGCATTTTGCCTTTCATGTTTTGTAAAAATTAGGTGTAATGGATGCTCCTCTTTTGAGAGAGGATATAGATTCCCCAGGTCCCAAAGGGACTTTAGGTTTTGTTCAGAAATGTCAGGGTAAAGAGGTCTTAAGAAATACTAGTCTGCTTTTCTCAGATAAATATTGCCTCCTTTTGTTTGAATAGTTAATACAGGTCCTCCTCCATTCAACTTTGCGTAGGACCATTTATTGGCTGGGGAAAGTTGAAACAGCTCTTCCACCTTTCCCGCATCGGAGCTGCTTTCTTCTTTTTCGTAAAAATTCAGATCAAAGCCACTATAAATAGAGCCCAAAATCGTTTTCAACTTCAGCAAACTTTTGTACTCTGCGGGAAGGCTCACATCTATATCCCCACTTACATTGCTCAAGATCATACTTTTGGCATCTGGAATTCCCGCAAAGCTTACCGTAATGTCTCCATCATTGGTACTGGCATTTACAAGCCCTTTGATGTTTTTGGCAAAAATATCTCCTGAATTACTTTCGACATTTACATTTCCCAGCAAGCCTTCGACTTCAACCAAACCCCCAAATCCATAATGAATAAATAGATCTATTTCCCGGGGAACCTCCACATAAAACTTCAGGTCTTTCTTCCATTCTTTCGATTTGATCAGAACGACATTTCCAGACGAACTGATATCCAGGTCTGCATTATTGTGAGAAATCTTCTTCAGCCCTTTCGCTTTTTCATCTCCAAAGCTTTCAAAATCCCCATGGAGCTTACTTTCTTTGGCTTCATATTTTAGCAGTACATCCTTGCGATCTTTGCCCAAAACCTGGATATCCCCCTGATAAATCCAGATGTTGATCTCCTTTTTAGCTCCTTGTTCATCAAAAGGAATTAAGACTTCTTTCTCCTGTGCTTTTGCAGAAAAGCATAGTGAAAGGAGAAGTAAGAAGCTTATGAGATGTTTTGTATACATTTTTTCGAATTATAATTGAATCAATTGTTGCTTCAGAGGGCCTTTCAAAGCTTCCGGAAAATCCTTATTCAATCTATCCAGAAATTCATCCTCATCCATTGCCTTTCCACTTGTAGCTATGCTTTGCGCCAATTCGATCAATACAATACTGGATTCCTGATAAGGAATGGCCCGAATCAAACCTTCGCGCACCTTTTCTCTGCTATGATATTCACCGAGCACATCCAGACAAGCCAATCTGACATTGCTACTTTCGTCATGAATGAGTAAAAATAAAAGGGCATCTATGCCAGTCTCATCCCATTGCTCTTCTGAATGACTATTGGCGATCAGGTGAATTCGTTCACTGATTTCATCCGTCTCTATCAAACTTGTCAGAAAGTCGGCCGGCTTGCTTTTTGATTGATTTTCACGATTCAAGCCCCCCAACCAGAAAGCAATCAGAAAGAGGAGGATTGCAGCGGCTACTGAATAAAGGGGAGAAAGCTTGAAAGAGATAACAGCATTCCTGGCGGACTTTTCTGGCTCATTTTCCAGCATCGTATAAAAAGCTTTATCCATTTCTGTACTATCGCCCATATCAGACTCAGATTTTAAATGAGCCATGATATCTGAAAAAGGGCCAAGTTCATCCAACTGGATTTCACCTGATTCGATGAGATATTCCATCCGCTTTTGATCTTCAGCTGATAAGCGTGAAGTCTGATAGGATCGTATGAGTTTATCTTTCTCTTTCATAAATGGATCCGCTAATAATCCGAACGCGCCTGAACCTCTGCTACAAATGACTTGAGTTCCTGCATAATGCGAAAGACCTTTACTTTCAAAGCAGATTCTCCAAGACCGTATATCTCTGCCAATTCTCTATACTTTTTCCCATGTATCTTGACCAGTGCCAGCAATTCACGCTTTTCTGGACCGAGTTGATCAAGGGCTTTTTGTAACAATTCTTCTTTTTCTTTTTTCTCCACCCATACTTCCGCTACTGGAGCCTGGTATTGTATTGCTACTTCTTTTTGTTCCAAAGAGCTGGCTTTGTGTTTTTCCTTTTGCTTCCATTCGTCTTTCAACACATTCCTTGCGATACTAAAGAGCCAGGATTTCACACTCCCTTTGGCCGAAAAATTTCTGCTATACCTCAAGACTTTCTCAAAGGTAAGTTGGACCAGGTCTTCACTCTTCTCTCTTTCTCCCGAAGCATTGTAGAAAAAGCTCCATAAGACTTTCTTGTAGCGCTCATACAAAATTCCACAGGCCTCTGTTTGCCCGCTTTGGATTCTTTGGATGAGTTTTTCGTCAGTCAATGCTTGGAAATGATTTACAAGAAGGTAGACATAAGGAATTACAGAAAGTTACATCTCGCCTGAATTTTTTTATTTTTCAGCTGAGAAATCGAAATCCTTATTCATTTTAAGCATACTCATTATGTACGGGCACATGAATATACTCTTCATCTTCCTCAGCCTTTTTTTCTTCGCTTGTGAATCAGATCCGACCGGCCCCAATGAAAACCCCATGGATCCCGGAAATTCCTCTGAAGAAGTATCCGTTACCAAAGTCGAAGCAGCAGGTTCTCCCGGCAGTTATACCTTTAGCGTTACGCTTTCCAGTCCGGATACGGGTTGCGATCAGTATGCGGATTGGTGGGAGGTCTTTCGGGCAGATAGTAGTTTGGTGTATAGACGAATTCTGGCCCATAGCCACGTCAATGAGCAACCCTTTAGTCGCAGCGGAGGCCCTGCCGACATACAAGAAGATGAAATTGTCTTTATTCGAGGCCATATGAATAATCTGGGTTATGGCAGACAGATATTTAAGGGAAGCGTGAAGGATGGCTTTGTCCTGGATAGTCTGGAGAAAAGCTATGCAGCAGGATTGGAAAGTACCGCTCCTTTGCCGGATGATTGTGCTTTTTGAGGATTTTCTTCTCTGTTGTATTTTTGCCCTTGATGAAAAAGCTCAAGAAAACTTTCCTGATCATTGGACTCTTCCTGCTATTGGCTGGAAGTTCTCTGATTTATTTCCTCTACAGTAGAGAGGCACCCATTACCCAGGGCGAAATCGAATACCAATTGAGCTATAAAGAAGGCCTGGCCCTGGACCTTTATGAACCTACCCAGAATCTATATGAGCTCAGGCCGGTTCTCGTTCATTTTCATGGAGGAGCCTGGATTGGGGGGACGAAAGAAGCAATCAATAATGCCAGATTTCATGGAGCCATTAATGCCCTGAGAGCAAAAGGATTTGTAGTCATTTCCCCTAACTATACCCTGGCCGAAAGTGGAAAATCGCCTTTCCCAAAATGTGTAGAAGATGCCCTGGATGTGATGAAATGGGTAGAAGAACATGCAGAGGAATATAGCCTGGATTTACAGAATGTTGGCTTAATGGGGGAATCCGCAGGTGCACATTTAGCCATGATGGCAGCTTATGCAAACGGAAAAGAATTTGGCATTTCCTACTCCTATCCCATCAATTATCTGGTTGATGTTTATGGCCCTGTTGATCTCAGAGCTTTGTATGTAGATTCCGAAATCAGAAAAGAATTAACAGCCAGAATTGAAAACTTTCCGGCTCCCATAAAAAAGGGCCTGGATCTTTCTCAATATCTGTTTGGCTTTGATCCTCAAAGCGATACGACGAAAGCATGGGCCTTTGCTGGCAAACATTCGCCCATTAGCTATTTTGAATCCGATGCGCCTCCACTCCTCATAATACATGGAGATATAGATCGCGTAGTTCCCTATCAACAATCTGTCCTTTTACAAGCAAAAGCAGATTCACTGGGTATTGTAAATGAGATTCACAAACTGGAAGGCAGCGATCATGGTTTTATTGGGGCAACTGCGGCACAGAGAGATAGCGTTCAAAAGTGGATTGAAGATTTTGTCCTTACCTACCATAAATAAGCTTATTTCCAATCAAATGCTTCCACCTCTACTTTATTCTCAAGCTTCTTGATAAAGAGGACTTTCTTATTGAAGACATCAATCTTGGAAATGACTTTTTCATCTTCCGAAAAGCTTTGAAGTAGAATTTTATCTTCCCCCAGACGAGAGGATCGCCAGAATTCGAATACTTCCTGTTTTCGATCCCAGGCCAACACAAAAAGGACGTCAAATTTTTCTCTTTTTTCAATCTCGTGGTTGTTGAAAATGTTGCCATCTTCTACATTGAATACCATCCTCTTTTTTTCTGTATCGTAGGAATTTTCATAATAAACGTTCCGTATGAGCTTATCAGTTCCTATATCAAAGAAGTGGCTCAAATGATCTTTGCCAATATCATAGATGCCTAAATTGGTAGTGAGCAAGGTGTTCTCATCTACGCGGGATTTTACAATTCCAGATTTTTGTTTCTCGGTGGGACTTACATAAATATAGAGTAGGTTAAATTCCCGGTCGTAGTCTGAATTTGCATACGGACGAGGCGTATATTTCTGCATATTTCTAAGGTATCCTTCCTTTTACGGTTTTTCTTCTGGCAAGGGTGCTTCCTCAAATTTCATACAATTCCAGGGGCAAATCATCCGGATCAGCAAAGAAAGTAAACTTTTTGCCGGTCAACTCATCCGGTCGAATCTCTTCCACCTCAATCCCTTGGGCAAGCAAGGCGTCTCTTTCTTTGGCTACATCCTCTACTGCAAAAGCCAAATGCCTGAGTCCCTGGGCTTCGGGGCGGGAAACTCTTGGCGGGGGATTAGGGAAAGAAAATAGTTCTATTACATAGTTCTCTCCTATAGCCAAATCCAATTTGTAGGAATCCCGTGTTTCTCTATAGGTTTCTTTGAGAATCCGCAAACCCATTACTTCTGTATAAAAGCTTTTGGAACGCTGATAATCTGAACAAATGATGGCTATGTGATGGATATTTTTGAGCTGGAGCATGTTTTTCAATATTTCCATAGGTCATCTCGAAGTTTGGTAGCGGGAAGGCCTGCGTGCTGAGAGATCATGTATTATCTATAATCCTTAAAAACAAGGTCTCTCGGCGCAGCATCCATCGCTTAGTCAAGCCTCGAGATGACCTACTTGAAATTTCTGCACTCTCAAGAACTAATCAACCTGAGCCAGGTCCGAAAGATGTCTTCCCCTTTATCTGGAATTTTGCGATAATCCCCCAAAGGAATAAAACTGCTAAGTTTGCAAAAATCTCTGAGTGTATGATCAATGTGCGAATTGGAACTCAAGGCGAGTAAACCTTCTGCATCTGATTCCCAAATCCAGGGAGATTCCTGAGCAGCATAGTAGGCCGGAAAAGGCAAATGCTTACGGGCGGACAATAATTTTTCGGAATAAGCTCTTTGGTATTTCCCACTCAAAATGAGATGAAAGCCAATCGGATGTCCCCAAAGGATCATGCAGCGAAAAAGGAAAATATCTTCCTTTTCCAGTAAGCGAGGGAAATCCAACACCCGATAAGAATAAGACTTATAATTCTCTCCGCGGGAGGTCTTGGGGAAAGGCATAGAGAGATCAATATCCAGGAGCCCCTGGTATTCATCCAATAACTGCAATTCACGATCGGCTAACATCGATAGAATTCCTTCCAGCTTAACCCAAACCTTTTGTTTGAGTGGCATAAAGTCACGGTCAGCCAAAACGCCGAATTCTTCCGGATCCAATTGATAAGAAGTGTCCATGATATTCTATGATTCTTCTACACGGGATTTTTTTCGCCCATCTGTAAATATCGTCTCTATTTGGTCTCCAGCCTTGATATTTTCCGCAGATCTTTGAATTTCTCCATCTTTTAGGGTCAGGGAATAGCCTCTTTCCAGCAATTTGGTCATATCCAGACCCTTGAGCTGAGTTTCCAGCAAATCCAGGGCATGACGTTTTTCTCTCAGATTTTTATTGAGATTTTCCTGTAAACGATATTCATAATCATCCAGAACCTGGCGCTTAAAGTCTATGAAATACTGTAAGCCTCGCTGGATTTGGAGTTCGTATTGATCTAGGGTATATAGAAATGCATCCTTTTCCGGAACGGCATGCTCTGCAGCAGCTGTAGGAGTGGATGCGCGAAGGTCTGAAGCAAAATCCGCAATGGTAATATCAGTCTCATGTCCTACCCCACAGATAATGGGGATATCTCCCTTTCTGATGGCTCGGGCCACAGCTTCTTCGTTGAAATTCCACAAGTCTTCCAGCGAACCTCCTCCTCGAGCCAGTAGAATCACATCTGCCTTGCTTTCCTGCGCCAATTTCAAACTATTGACGATGGATGAGACTCCTCTTTCCCCCTGAACTACGGTCGGATATAAAACTACTTTTACCCGATCATATCGTCGGGCAATCGTTCTCAGCATATCTTTTACAGCTGCTCCCGTAGGTGAAGTAATAAGGGCAATCTCTTCCGGGAATTGAGGGATAGGTCTTTTGATAGCAGGATTAAAAAGGCCTTCTTCCTGTAAATTTTGCTTTAAAAGGAGAAATCGCTGATACAGATCTCCCATGCCTTGCTTTCTCACAGATCGCACCATCAACTGATAGTTACCCCTGGGAGCATAGACAGAAATCCCTCCATTGGCCAGTATTTTGTCTCCTGCGGCTATTCGAGGAGCCAATTGAGCATAACTCTTAAACATCACGCAATTGAGCTGAGAATCGCGATCTTTCAGGCTGAAGTACACATGGCCCGATCGGTGATAGGTCAAATTGCTCACCTCTCCACTTACCTGCACATTGCGCAGAATACTATCTTCTTCCAGCAAATGCTTGAGATAGTGCGTCAGTTCACTGACCGAATAACTTTTATCTGATGGCTTTCCAAACACAGGAACGAAGATAAGGAAAAGAGAGATAAGGTAATTGGATTTTCGCATGCTTTGAGATTCCCTTATTTTTAAATTCTTTTTTACCTTTAGCAGAATCATTGGGGGGCGACTTATTTATATAGATCTATCTACTCCCTATTTATTTACCCTTTATTAACATACCACACTACTATGCGACTACTGGCATCATGCTTTTCCAAAGTACTATTACTTGTATCTTTCTCCCTTTTCACTCAAGAGCTTATTTCCCAAACCCTTCTTTCCGCTGATGGCCCGGGGAATACCTATGAGTTGATTGAAAGCGTTTTAGCTCCTGGTTATAATCCAATTGAAGTTCCAGATTGTTCACATGGCACTTTTGGAAGGCATATTGACGAAGTATTCGACAATGAACTCCAAAGCAATGTATTCAGGTTCTTTATTCATAGGGACCAGGATGATGATCGTTGCATAAATTTTGACCGCCAAAGGAATGAGATCAAGTCTTATGATCAATCCCCTGACAATCTTCTTGGAATAGAAGGTGAAACGGTAATTTACTCCTGGAAATTCAAATTGGATGCAGGATTTCAACCATCTAGTAGTTTCACTCACTTACATCAGATCAAAGCAGTTGGAGGTTCAGAATCCAGCATGCCACAAATCACCCTAACTGCAAGAGCAGGGAGTCCTGAAAATCTCGAATTGAGGTATGCAGAAAGTAATACTCAGCTTACCCTTGCTACAGCTCCTTTATCGGATTTCAAAGGAGTATGGGTGGAAGCCACAGAGACAATTACCTATGGGGAAACTGGTTCTTATGAACTTTCTCTCAATAGAATTAGTGATAATGCAAGCTTGTTTTATTACCAGGATCCTGCGATTAGAATGTGGAAAACCGGAGCAGAATTTCAACGACCTAAATGGGGGATTTACCGCAGCCTGAATAATAGTGCACAATTGAGAGATGAGGTAGTACTCTTTGCCGATTTTTCAGTTGAGGAGATTGTATCCAATAATTGTGGTCTTAGTAGTTCATTTTCTCCTAACCCTCTTACCCATGCAGGGACTGGAGCAAATTCAACTCATGTGAGTTTGCCAGCAAATAGCGAGAATATCAACTTTACAATTACTGGCATCAACAGTAGGACAAACGGGCCTTCCTCAAAGCATTACAGTGAATTAGTCAAAGTATCATATGTGAATGGATCCGGTTCTACAATATCCTATGGAAGTTATAGTGCGAGCAATGTTTCCGATGTAAATATTGATATTCCAGGGCAGGTACAATCCATCAGCCTTAGCCTCGAAGACGAACTTGACGGTAATACAGGTAGCACGCAAATGAGCATAAGCCTATCAAATGTTAGTTATTGCCAGGGGAATGGGGAACCCTGTTCAGATGCTGATAATGATGGAGTATGCGACGGCAATGATGTTTGTCCGGGATCAGATGATTTACAAGATGCAGATGGAGACGGTATCCCGGATGGATGTGATGACTGTCAGGATGTCTCAAATAGTTTTCCTAATTCGAACTTATCGCATAGTGGGACAGGAAGTAGCAGTACAAGCATTAATCTCGCAAATCAGGAAAATATTTCTTTTAGCATTTCAGGTATTGGCTCCAAAACAAAAGGGAAATCTGACAGTCGGTATATTGAAGAGGTTTCCATTAGCTACCTAGATGGCACAGGCACTTTGGTGAACCTGGGGCCTTTTTCAGGAAGCAATCAAAATTCAGCCAATATAGATATAAATGGGGCCGTAAGTCAGATCACTGTTAATCTCCGTGATATTTATGACGGTGATGCCCCCAATATAAGTATCTCTTTATCGGCCATTAGTTCCTGCCAAACCTCCAGTTCTAACCGTTTCGCTAATCCAGATGAATGGGAGGATATAAAAGCTTATCCAAATCCATTTAGGGAGGAATTTATAGTATCACTTCCGATAAACGATCCTACTCCTATAGAAATTCAAGTTTATGATATGCTCGGCCATGTCATTTACCAGAATAAGCTAATTGCTAAGCAGAAATATGTAAAAATACCAGGAGAGGAATGGAGTCCTGGTTTATACTTTATAAAAGTATTTTCTCCTGGAAAGCATAAAGTTATCCGTTTGCTGAAAGCAGAAAATTAAATGAGGCAAAGAGATTTGATCTAAAAAAGAGAGGAATGGAACATAAAAGTTTCCATTCCTCTCTTTCTTTTCAAAACAGCTCTTCACAAAAAATTTCTGATAATATTCCTAACTTATACTTGATTGGAGATACATATGTATCTTTTGTAAATAAATGTAATTGAGATGCCCACTACTACCTCCCATCCCACCAAGGATCAGGCCGTCATTGAACGCCTCCATCGCATTTTTGAACTTCAACAAAAAGCCTTTCAGCAAAATCCCTATCCAAGTGCTCAGGAACGTATCGAGCTCATGGAAAGAATCCCGCGAATGTTGAAGAAGCATAGGGAGAAAATTTTAAATGCACTGGAAGAAGATTTTCAGGGACACTCCCGACAACAAGGAGATTTGATCGAAATACTGGGGATGTTTGATCGGGCGAAATACAATATCGCTCAGGTAAAAAAATGGATGAAACCCATTCGCAAGGAAGTCAATCCGATTACATTGGGTAGCTCTAAAGCTTATCTGAAATATCATCCCAAAGGAGTTGTCGGCAATATGGTTTCCTGGAATTTCCCTTTTGACATTGGCCTGGGTCCGACCCTGGATTTATTGGCAGCAGGAAACCGGATAATCATCAAACCTTCTGATCTGTCTCCGGCTTGTGGAAAGGTTTTGGAAGAAATCATTGCTGATACATTTGAAGAGGATCAGCTAGCAGTGGTAAATGGAGGCCTTGATCTGGCCATTCATTTCCCCAGCCTGAAATGGGACCACCTCATTTATACAGGGAGTGGAGTTGTGGGCCGAAAAGTGATGGAAGCTGCTGCAAAAAACCTGGTTCCGGTTACGCTGGAGCTTGGAGGGAAAAGTCCGGTAATACTGGATGAAAGCGGGATTTCGGAGGAAAGCATAGCTGATATTGCCGGAGTAAAGGTTGTCAAGCGAGGTCAGATGTGCGTTACAACGGATTATTGCCTGGTTCCTGAGAATCAGTTGGAAGATTTCTCCCAGCGAATGATCCATCATTTCCAGCTGAACTTTGCCGAAGACAATTGTAGTGCCAATGCCTGCGGAATCATCACCGACAGACATCTGAAGCGTTTGCAGGAATTGGTTGATGAAGCCAAAACCTCAGGGGCCAAAGTGGTTCAGATAGGTTCAGATTTGGATGGCAGTAATAGAAATATGCCATTTTATATCATCGTGAATCCTCCTCAGGAATTGCGGATAATGCAGGAAGAAATATTTGGTCCTATCCTGCCCATCATTCCTTACAAAAGTACACAGGACGCCATTGACTATATCAATGCAGGAGATAAGCCTCTGGGATTATATATTTTCTCAAAAAATCAGACTTTCATAGATACCATCAGTACCCACACTCAATCAGGTGGAGTAGCGGTCAATATCGCAGCCCTTCAAGCCGCACAACCCGCTCTGCCTTTTGGGGGAGTTGGGGAAAGTGGAATGGGACATCATCATGGAGTCGAAGCCTTCCGGGCATTCTCAAATCCCAGAGGATATTTTGTAAAAGGTAAAGGCGGCACCTTTGACGCCATTACTCCCCCCTACAATCAGGCGACAGCGCATTTAATAGATGAGGTAGGCTATGCTTCTCTGGGGAAACAACTTCTATTTGCACTCAAGACGCTGCCCAAAAACTTATGGGCACGTATCACTGCTTAAACTGAGCTTATACAGGCCTATAATAAATTTTCCTTTCCTGATCTGTCTTGCTGAATTTGGCCTACAACTCAGCCCTGATATCTTATGTCTAAACGGATCAAATAATTCTCCCGATTAATTCTGAATCGGAAGAGAAATTTATTTTTTTTAATCTTTCTCCTTATCCATATTTACGATTCCTACCAAAATTCATTAAGATATGACAACTGCTATTGCTCCCGATCTCCAAAGCGTACAAAAAGCCATTTCCTTTCTGGAAAATCTGACAGTAAAAACCCCTGTTCATAAATGGGAAGGGCAGGTGAAAGATCGATTGGCAGGCAAGGATACAGAAGTCTATGTCAAAATGGAACTCCTGCAACATGGAGGGAGTTTCAAGACTCGGGGAGCTCTGATCAATATGGCAGATTTATCCGAAGAAGAATTAAAACGAGGAGTTACTGCCGTAAGTGCGGGAAATCATGCAATAGCTACTTCCTACGCAGCCCGTCTCATGAATAGTCATGCAAAGGTCGTGATGCCTGACAATGCTAATCCTGCAAGAATTAAAAAGTGCAAAGAATTGGGAGCTGAGGTAATTCTGGTTCCGGATGTTACGGAGGCATTTCGTATGGTTGAGGAAATTCAGGAAAAAGAAGGCAGAAAGTTTATTCATCCTTTCGAAGGGCAGCTTACCGCTACAGGAACCGCGACCCTGGGTTATGAATTTCAGCAACAAGTCCCCAAACTGGATGCCTGTATCATTCCTATTGGCGGTGGGGGTTTGGCAGCGGGGATGTCCACAGGCTTGAAACTGGCAAATCCGGATATCAAGATTTATGGGGTTGAACCAGTAGGGGCTGATACCATGTACAGAAGCTTTCAATCAGGCAACACGGAACGATTGGATAAGGTCAGAACCATTGCAGATAGTCTGGGAGCTCCCTTTACTATGCCATATAGTATGGAGCTTTGCATGCAAAATCTGGAAAAGGTTGTCTTGATTGATGACGACATGATAAAAAGCAGCATGGAGTTGATATTTCGCGAATTGAAGCAGGTCGTTGAGCCTGCAGGCGCCGCCTCTATGGCGGCCTTGTTAGAGAAATTGAAAAATGATCTTTCAGGGAAGCGGGTTGGCGTCCTAATTTGTGGTTCCAATATTGACCTCGAGACTTTCTATCAGTCGCTAAAAAATGCCAAAATATGGTAATATTTTACTGTTGACAATTTACGAAATCCATTAATACAGCAATTCTTGCCGTTCAGCCGTAGTAAAAGGTAATTTGGTGTCTTAAAAATTACTTTTGTACTGAGGAACGCGCCTTTTGGCAAGAAAGCAAAATGGGGTTCATAATGTTGTCTTCAAAAATCCATTCCTTGTGAAGCTTTTATACCTATGCCTGACCTTCTCTTGTTATCTCCTTTGGAGTCCCTTTAATATGTTCGGCCAGTTGGTCGGTCATGTAGATCATGCGTTCGGAGAGAAAGGATTTGTGAGCTTGAATGAGGATGCTTCTCCCGAAGACCCCCATTGCCTGGGAACACAGGCAGATGGGAAAATTCTGATTGCCGGCAAGGCTTACAAAGATGATAAGGAAAGCCTTTTCATCAGTCGCCTATTTGAAGATGGATCTGTTGATCTCGAGTTTGGATACAATGGTCGGGTAGACCTTGGTATCGAAGGTGAGATTCGTGACATCCAGGCTCCAAATCTAAGCCACATATATCTTACCGGATATATCACTACCAGTAAAAAAGACAAAGATTTTCTCCTTATCCGACTGAATAATGACGGAAGCATTGATAAAGACTTTGCCAGTCAGGGAAGAAAGATTCTAAACCTGGGCGGTACAGACGAGGCAAGCTCCTTGACCTTTCAGGAAGATGGGAAACTGCTATTGGCAGGTAATACTTATGCTCAAAGCTGGATCCAAAGAGATTTTGCCATCGTTCGTCTTGAACCCAATGGTACAATCGACTGGGGATTTGGCAATGGAGGAATCAAAAGAATTGATGTAGGCAAATACGATTCTTTTCAGGATCTTCTTGTACAGGAAGACGGAAAGATACTCGTCTGCGGATATACCAAGCCAGAAAGATTTACCAAGTTTGCGATCTTCCGTTTGGATACAGATGGAAATCCTGATCCACGATTTGACGGGGATGGGATCAAGATCATGGATATTGGTGTTGAAAATGGCTTTTGTGAAGGAATGGCTTTGGATAAAGACCAAAATATTCTCCTCATGGGCCATACCCGTCGCAACCAATATGCCCGTGGATTTGATTTCGTAGTCATCAAGCTTTTCCCAAATGGCATGCTTGACAGAGGCTATGGAGACGAGGGGAGTGGAATCTCCTATATCGATTTGGGAGGCACTGAATATGCGACAGGTATGCATATCCAACAAGATGGGAATCTCCTCCTGATGGGAACCAGTAACCACAAAGTAACCGTAGTTCGTATCAATGAGCACGGCAAACTGGATAAATCTTTTGGTACTGATGGCCAATTAACCAATGAGAATTTCAAACTGGGACGTGAAAAACTTTATGATTTCACCATCCAGGACAACCATAAAATCCTGCTTGCAGGAATGGCAGATGAAGCACCTTTTGTTTCCAGAGTTCATGGAAATCCAGACATCATGGGATTGGAAGAAATTCTGATGAGTCCCTGGGAAGGAGGTCTTTCCAAAAGCAAAAAATATGCAAGTCTGAGCCTTAGCAATGATTTCAGCTTCAATGTGTGGCTGGAAGGAGAGCACTATCCTGATGCAAAGGGTTTGTATCTCTCCCAAGGTTCCGGGGCTGAAGCTATTTTACCTATACGGGCCTTTGCGGCAGAAAGAGCATATCTGCAGATTGGACAAAACTGTAAATTAACGGCCCTTTGGGATACAGAAGATAAACTTCATATTTATCTCAATGGGAAATACGCTTATACTTTCTCAGACTAAGCCCTGAGATTCATAATGTTTTGGTGCGTACGCATCAATTTGAGCGAAAAAAAACCTGCCTTCCGACAAAGGCAGGTTTTTTATGTTATACATGATATCCTTAGCGCAAGTCTCTTGCGATGGTCATTCTTTGGATCTCACTGGTACCTTCATAGATTTCAGTGATTTTGGCATCACGAAGAAACCTTTCTACATGATACTCTTTCACATATCCATTTCCACCATGGATCTGGATGGCTTCATTGGCACAAAACATAGCCGTCTTTGAAGCATGGAGTTTTGCCATAGCTGCGGATGCTGCATAATCCATTCCCTGATCCTTTTCCCAGGCAGCACGATAGACAAGTGCTCTGGAAGCTTCCAGTTCCATCTTCATATCGGCTAATTTAAACTGTATCGCCTGGTGATTGAATATCTCGGTCCCAAAAGCCTTGCGGATTTTGGAATACGCTAAAGCTAAATCAAAAGCGCCTGCTGCAATACCTAGGGCTTGAGCAGCAATACCGATTCGACCTCCGTTGAGGGTCTTCATGGCGAATTTAAAACCAAAGCCATCCTCTCCTACCCGATTCTCCTTGGGGACTTTCACATCGTTAAAGTTCAAGGAATGGGTATCAGAACCTCTGATTCCAAGTTTATCCTCTTTAGGCCCCACCTCAAAGCCTTCCATACCTTTTTCGACAATCAGGCAGTTGATCCCTTTGTGTTTCTTTTCTCTATCTGTGTGCGCCATGACCAGATAAGTATCGGCACGCCCTCCATTTGTGATCCAGTTTTTGGTTCCATTCACCAAATAATGATCTCCCATATCTATAGCGGTAGTCCTTTGTTGTGTTGCATCACTTCCCGCTTCGGGTTCTGAAAGGCAGAAGGCTCCCACAGTTTCTCCCAGAGCAAGAGGTTTGAGGTATTTTTCCTTTTGCTCATGGGTTGCAAATTCATTTAGACCCCAACAAACCAGCGAATTATTTACAGAAATGATCACTGAAGCAGAGGCATCCCATCTGGACAATTCTTCAATCGCTATTACATAAGAAATCGTATCCATTCCTCCTCCACCATAATTGGGGTCAACCTGCATTCCCATGAATCCCAGTTCTGCCATTTGATTTACCAGTTCAGCAGGAAAGTGCTGCTCATTGTCGCGCTCAATCACCCCTGGCTTTAAAACAGTTTCGGCAAACTCACGGGCCATATCGCGAATCAAATTATGTTCTTCCGTCAAGTGTAAATTCATAGTCTATATAAATATATTATGCATGCATACTATTTGGACTGCAAAGAAAGCCAAAATGTTTAAGTCATCCGTTAAAAAGATTTAATAAAAATGAGATGACTCAGGCTTTTAGTTCAAAGCTCCCATCTCCTCCAGCTTTTTCCAAGCCAATTTCGACCAGGTACTTTCCAGGACCTGTCGAGATTCGGGGAGGTTGGTTCGTATCAAAATATGGAAGCGTGAAGACACAGCAGCTTCTACATAGTGTAACTCATTTCTCTGATCAAACCAATTCCAGGCGAATACGCTGGATTTCTCTTCTGGCCAGACCTTAGGCTTATTACCCTCAGATCGCTGTGCATCTTCATATTTCTCATAAAGTCGCATAACGGCTCTTCGGTCAGCGGCATAGTCCATCAAAAATATCTCCACAAAACTTCTATCAGCCTGAAAATATACTTTTCGGGCTTCAGTCCAGGACATATGACCTGATAGAGGGATATTCGTTTTTTCTTCTGTGGAAATAAAGGGTTCCCATTTTTCGGGCAGCACCTCCTGTAGGTCTTGTGGAAGCCGGGGGAGGGTATCTGAGCGAGCGATTCTTTCTGCTACTTCCTCAGCGATCAATTCTCGTGACCATACAACTTCCTGTACCTGTGTTTCAGGAGTAGTACAGGCAAAGAGTAAGAAGTACGACAAGAAAATTGATAGTCCTTTCCTCATATCCTATCTGCGCAATTCAATGCCCGGGTAGTTTTGCGGGCGGAAAACAAAGGTTTCATTCGGAACCCCCATATTATATCTCAAATTTGAAAAAGAAAAAGTCCTTTGTCGTCTTTGTCTATCAAGGAAGGTAACCTTAGCCAGAAGTTTTGTCTCTTCATCATACCAGGCGTAAGCCGTGGAATAATTGAGGTCAGAAGATTTCATCAAGAAGCGGATCTTATGAGTTCTGGTCCCATCATCCAGCAATTCGATGCCTTGATAATCTTTCTTTGAGGGGCTGAAATACATACTGTAAATCAATTGCATAATATTTCCATAGGTCCACTCCCCCATGCTAAATACCATATATTCATTTACACCGGGCAGGTATACCCAAATCCTTTTACCATCACAAAAAGTCTCTTGTTCCCGCATTTTCATGACGTACTTGGCCTGCTTGATCTGGATAGACCCCCTTTGAATGCGTTGCCTACTAGAAATCCCCTTCACCAGATAGGAAAAATCAATTTCCATATCCTCAAGATTAAAATAGAAATCCTGGGATGCCTGAATGATTTCTTCAGCTTTTTTGTCCTGAAGTGAGGGGCTTCCCTGATGAATTAAAAATCCTGAAGATATCAGAAAAACTAATAGCATCAGCGGAATGGTGTTTTTGTTCATTACTATAAATATAAATCTCCTAGAGCAAGAGGTCAAATTTGCAAAAGTTCAGACAAAAAAAAAGCTCCCCATCTAGGGGAGCCTTTTAATGATATTTTTTCTAGCCTTCCCGTTCATCATAAACATCAACATCTGAATGCTTGTTGATGTCGAATTGAAAATCTTTATCTGAAAGACCTTTATTCGTTGAGATGGAAGAGAATTCATAAGTCGTAACCGTCTGCTTTCTGTCGATCAAACTTACTTTTTCTAACATCTTGCTTGAAATGTTTATCCAGATATTGGCCTGATTATATTCAAGGTTTTGGTCCTTAACTGCCAGATATATCTTATGACATTTCTTTCCGTGTATTACTTCAGTGCCCTCATATCGTGAACTGGCACTGGCCTGATAGACTCCCAAAATGGATTCGAGGGACATTCCCTCTTCACTAGGGTCATAGTTCAGGATGGTTACTTCCTTATCTTCTGGAAGGTAAAGCCACAGGGTCTCACCATCGCAATAAATTTCCTGATCGGCCATTGATAAAACATACTTGTTTCCTTTCTTATATTTTACCTTGCCGGTTCTAGCTACTGGTGCGAGACGGGTACTCTTGTTTTTAATTTCGTATCTGAGGTTTGCAGAAAAGTCTTTGAGAGACTCCATTTTTGTTCTCGATTCACTAAGAATCTTTTCGGACTTTTCATCTAAAATCTGGAATCCAGAGAGAAGCATAAGCACGACACTCCACAGGAGGCCATGTTTTATCACATTTTTCATTCCTTTTTCTTAAATAGATTCTAACACTACGGCAAGGTGCTCAAATACCGTTCCAACTCCGCATCATCCTGGATCAAAACGTCTCTCGCCTTACTTCCGGAATGTGGGCCGACGATACCTGCGCGCTCAAGCTGGTCTATTATTCTACCCGCTCTGTTGTATCCAAGTTTCATTTTTCTTTGAATTAATGAGGCGGAGCCCATTTGGTAGCGCACAATCATGCGTGCGGCTTCATCAAATCGGCTGTCTCTTTCAAAGGGTTCGTCTAGGCCTCCGTCTTCTTCTCCTTCGGTCGGAATCTCAGGAAGGAAATAGGGTTCTGGGTACCCTCTTTGTTTCTGAATATGATCTACAATACGCTCTACTTCAGGCGTATCGATAAAGGCATTTTGAATACGGATCAGATCACTTCCAGTCGAAAGCAGGAGGTCTCCCCTACCTACAAGTTGATCTGCTCCATTGGCGTCAAGGATGGTGCGGCTATCTACTTTTGAGATAACGCGATAGGACATCCGAGCCGGGAAGTTGGCTTTGATGATACCGGTAATAACGTTTACCGACGGACGCTGCGTAGCGACAACCAGATGGATACCTACTGCACGGGCAAGCTGGGCCAAACGAGCAATCGGCATTTCCACTTCTTTGCCCGCTACCATCATCATATCCGCCAATTCATCTATCACAAGCACAATGTAAGGCAGGAATTTGTGGCCTTTGCGTGGATTGAGCTTGCGGTTTTTAAATTTAAGGTTGTATTCTTTGAGGTTACGGACTCTGGCTTTTTTCAGCAGGTCATAGCGGTTATCCATCTCAATACATAGACTCTTCAGTACATTGACGGCATCCCTTACATCCGTAACAATCGGCTCATCTCCCTGATTGGGAAGCTGAGCGAGAAAGTGATGAGAAAGAGATTGATAGAGAGTCATCTCGACCTTTTTGGGGTCAATCAGGATAAATTTTACTTCTGCCGGATGCTTTTTATACAGAATTGAAGCAATGACTGTATTCAATCCGACCGACTTACCCTGGCCTGTCGCACCTGCAATCAGCAAGTGAGGCATTTTATTGAGGTCCCCTACAAAAACTTCATTGGAAATAGTTCTACCAATAGCAATGGGAAGTTCTGCCTTTGTGCCCAAAAATTTCTCCGTGGACATTACCCCTCTGAGAGATACAGTTTCCGGTTTGGAATTTGGCACCTCTATCCCGATCGTACCTTTACCCGGCATAGGAGCAATGATACGAATCCCTAAAGCCGCCAAGCCAAGTGCGATATCATCTTCCAGGTTTCTGATCTTGGAAATACGTACCCCTGCAGCTGGAACAATCTCATAAAGGGTAACTGTAGGTCCAATCGTGGCCTTAATGGATTTTATTTCAATACCATAATCCCCCAGGGTTTGCAGGATCTTGTTCTTATTGTCTTCCAATTCCTGACGATTAACTTCTCGCCCCTGACCAGAACCATGATCTTCCAATAATTCCAGGTGAGGTTTCTGATAATCACTCAGTTCCAGGGTAGGATCGAAATCTTCATCCGCAAAAATCTCTTCTGCATTTTCCAATTCCTGATCTTCTTTAGGAACGATCTTTTCGACTTTTCCTTCTGCACCTTTTACCAGTCCAATATTATCCTCCCCAATCTGTTCCAGTTCTTTGTGAACGAGGGGAGTTTCTACTGGAGGAGTCACAATTTCCATCGTAGGCTCATCTGCCGTTTCCACGATCGTCAACTCCAATTGGCCATCCGGATTACTTTCTGCCTGCTTTTTAGCCTCTTCTATTCCCGGCTGACTTAGTTCCAGAGTTACTGGATTCGCAGATTTGACTTCAGGCTCTTTTGTCTTTTCAGCTTTAACTGTGGTGCTTTTCTTTTTCGCAGTCGATTTAATGGGTTTATTTTGAGGAACCGCCTCAACTCCCAGCATGGAAGCTAAACGTTCCTTAAATGTCTTCTTATAGCGCACAGGATGATTCCCTCCTCTTGCTTCAGCTCCCGGCATACTTTCTTTCAGCCTTTCTACCAAGGAAGAGGTTCTAACCTCCACATTGAAATTGAGGACTATGAATACGATAATGAAAGAAATGAGGAGGAAGGCTACTCCTACTTTGGCTATATATTGAAAAAGCCACAGATTGATGGCAACTCCTATGCCTCCACCCCAAAAGACTTTGGCTGGATCAATTAGCAATTCTATATAGGAGAAAAATACGGTTCCAAAGAAAAGAATGAATGCGACGTATTTGAATAGTTTGCGTGCCCAACCATAATACTCAGGATCATCCTCAAACATGAGCAAGCCCATGAATAGCCCAAAAATGGGAATAAGAATACCAAATAGGCCGAATCCTTTACGGATCAGCATATCAGCCATCCATGCACCAATAGGGCCCAGAATATTATTGACCTTATGGGCCTGGGCAACTCCTACTTCTGTCTCAGATTGATCTGCATTGCCTGTAAAAAAGTAGGAAATACAGGCGATCAGGGCGGCAGCACTTACAAGAACTACAATCCAGGTAAACAAGGACCAGTTTTGGTGACGTCTGGCAGGGTCTTGAAAAGAGCCCAACCATTGACTCATACTAGTGATGGGTCCGGTTGTCTTCTTTTTGCGGCTACTGCTTCGTTTGCGTCGTGTGGATGTATTTTTCGCCACGAAATTTCTGATTATTTCTGTCTCACTTAATGCATTACTCTAACTCAAAGCCTAAAACAGACTGAACTAGAGATAGTTACATTCCTAAGTCGAAGATACAACTTTTTTTTCATACCCAAAAAGTATTTGGGAAAATGTGGATGGAATGTAGAAAAAAGCAAAAGGGCCTATAAGCCATCTGACCTATAGACCCTTTCTTTTGATGGTGGGTTTATTTTTTGAGGAATTTTTTATGCACAACCAGCACATCCAGTTTCAGACTCAGGGTGTAAAAGCCTGCAGGAAGGTGAGATAGATTGACAGCTGATTCCGTATATCCAATGCGATTGCCAAGGTCTCTGCCCAGGATTTCTCTTCCGAGGGCATCTCGGATCACAAAGCTTATGTCTTTATTTTTTAGTAATTCTAATGAGAGTACAAATTGTCCCTCATTGGGATTGGGATAGAGTTTCACCTCCCGGGCGACCTCATCCAAATCTGCTAAAGAAGTCAAAATGATACCTATAGTGGCAGAAGGTCCCGATTGACAGCCAGTTACCGTATCAACTGCTATGGCCGTATAATCTCCTGAATTGGGGATCATGAAGGGGGTTCCACTACCAACTACCCCATGGTTTTGCCTTACCCAATCGTAGCGATAGGCCGGATTCGGGGAGGCCACAGTCAGGGTTCGGTTGCCATCAAAGGCAATGCTAGGCACCTGCACTTCGAATAGTTCCAATGGGAAGGGGATCGATTCTGAGCTACAGAGGGTATTTCTATTGGTGATTACTACAGTATAATCTCCTTCCTGGGTAGCTGCATAGACCGAGTCATTGGCATTGGGGATCGGAAAACCGTCCAGGAACCACTGAATGGAATCGGTGCTGACCGTACTCAGGAATAAGGTATCTCCAGAGCAAATGCGGCTGGTATCACCTATAATATCCGGCACATTGGGTAAAGCAGAAACCTCAAAGGTATCGCTGCATGCAATCTGCTGAACGGGATTTCTAATGCTTATCGTTACAGCAAGACCTCCCTGAATAATCTGTTGTGGGCCGGTATTGAAAGTAGGTACTGTGAAAAATACAGAGGCACCTGAACCTCGATCATTGGTTGCACATCCCTGATCACCCAGGACATCATCCTGGTCCCATACCTGCAATTCATAGGTGCCGGTGTCCAGCCTAAGGTTATTGATGCTTAGGTTGTAGGGAAGGTTATTGCCCGAATTACTGGCAGGATTAGCGCTGGTGTTTACTACTTCCGAACCGTCAGGAGCAAACAAAATCCAATATAAATCAGGAGCATCCAGCAAGTCGCTGCACACCAAAGAATCCACTACCACGCTGTCCAGTATGAATCCCACGGTATCAATCTCTGCCTGATAGGAAAGCACATATTGTCCCGGATCAGGAAGCATTTGACTGAATGGATTTTCATCTGTGGTACTGTAAATCGGTCCATTAGGGCCTTCAAGGTCCCACTGGTAGGAATATCCCGCATTTCCATTTGAGGGAATGTTATTGCTGATGTCCAGGCTCGCGGGCAAACAGTTGGAACTAACGGTATAGTTGTAACAGGGAGCATTGAATTGGCAGGCTCCGACTGTCAGGGTATAATCAAAGGTGGTATTTTGGAAAGTAGAGCTTCCCAGGAAGAGAACTTCTGCCCGTACCAATACGCTTAGGGGATAAACACCGGGAATGGTGGGTGTACCAAATAAGCGAACGCATCCGGCTGTATCCGGATCGGGATTGCTGGGCCTGAAGTCATAGAAACAGGAATCAATGTTACATTTCCAGTCTATGCCTTGGGGAAGGCCTGCGATATCAAGTATTTCAAAAGATAGAAAAGGTAATCTTTGAGGTACTCCAAATACGTCAACAATGGTATCTGAAGGAAAAACGAAGGTTACATCCGTGTCATAAAAATTACAGCCGACTGCTTCTGGAGGAGTGGCTGGATAAATGCCTGGCAAACTGTCAAGCACGGTAGAATCAATAACACATTGGGCTTGAGCGGAAATCGATAGGGAAAAGCCTACTACCGCTAGTAGAATACGCGAAAATAGAATTGGTTTCATATACAAAAGATCGGTTTTGTTCATGATAGCTGCATCTTTTCAGCTTTTTATTAAACTTCTTCGATTCCTTTTTATTGTACTTCGAGAAAGTGAAGGAGTATTTTTAAATGCGCTTTTTATTCTGCTATTTCCCTTTGCATAAATCCGTAAAAATTTTCTTTCATGAGACTTCCGGCTATTTCCTTATTCTTGCTCCTTTTTTTGTGCAGCTTTAGCCCTGATAATCAGCTAAGTTCCCTAAAAATAGTAATCTCCGAAGACCCAATACATCTCTATGTGTTTGCTCCCAATGGATTGAACATGCGAGAAGGCCCTGAAGTAAGCCACAATAAATTGACGAAAATCCCGTATGGGGCAAAAGTTGAATTAATCAGCCCTCCAGGCAAAAAAGAATTGGTAGTAGATGGTTTAAAAGGGGGCATGGCGAAAGTTTCCTATGGAGGTTTTACCGGTTATGCTTTTGATGGATATATGAGCAAATATCAGGCTCCTTCCCTGAATATGGAAATCAGGAAATACGTGGATGAATTACGGAAAGATGGGCATGTAGTTTATTATGAAAAAACCGAGAGGGATTATGATGGCTATTTCCAGTATGAGGAAAGTATTCTCCTTTTCGACTACTCATGGCAAGAAGGATTTTTAGTAGCCAAACAATTGTGCAGAATTCCACAAAAACTATACTTTCCTCCTGCCAGCGATAAGGATGAGGAAAAGTTTGAAAATCCGGAGAAAGCCGAATATGCCTGGAGCGATGAACTATCTGTAAAAAGAGAAAAGGGTAAAATCACCGAGATCTCCTATTACTATCGTGGAGAAGGAGGTGGGCATAGCGTAACTATTAAGGAAGACAATGAAGGCCACAATGCTTTACGGATTACAGACCTGGGCATAGCCGACTAATATTTCTCTTCAAACATTATCCTTGCCAGACGAAAGGCAATTCTTTCTACGTCCCGATTGACTGCATTTGTAAAAAACATGATGCAGACATCTTCTTCGATAAATCTCAGGAAGTCTGCGAAGAATATTCCATTGCCTCCATTGTGGGTGATGAGGGTAGATTCCCAAGAGGTAGGAAAAATGGCCCAACCATAACCATAGAATGTTCGTCCGCCTTCCTCTGGGGTATGTCGGGCATAATATTTTTCCTTTGCTTCTGTTGAAAGGATTTTTTCCCCCAATAAGGCCTGATGCCATTTGTACATATCATCTACAGTCGATAATAAGCCCCCATTTCCCATAAGGTGTAAGCCGGGCCCATTTTCATCCCAATTCTGTTCGGTTGGTAGGCCTTTATCGGTATTATTACGGTAGCCATGCGCCATTTCATCTACTTTCCACTCAGGAAGGATATAACCCGTTTGTTCCATTCTTGAAGGCAAAAAGAGCTCTTTTCGGAGAAAGTCTTCGTATCTCAGACCACTCTGTTTTTCAATAATCAGGGTCAATAAAGTATAGCCCACATTTGAATATACATGCTTCACTCCCGGGGCTTGTAAAAGCGGGCGATTATTGAGCCGTTGAAAATAATCTGAGCGAGGAATCAGTTCTTCATCCGATCCGATTGCTTGAGGAAGTCCCGCCGTGTGGGTCAATAATTGATGAATGCTGATGTCTTTTCTTTGCCCTTCCAATTCCGGCAAATATTTCGAAGCCTTTTCTTCTACCTTCAATTTTCCCTGCATTTCCAACTTAAGGATGGCAGCAGCAGTATACTGTTTACTTATCGAACCCATATCAAAAATGGTCTCTGGTTTATTCGAGATACCTTTCGCCCGATCACTTTCTCCATATCCTTTCCGCAAAAGAATCTCTCCTTTTTCAGCCACCAAAACACTTCCTGAAAAGCCCGCTTGCTCAAAATCCTGCAGGTATTTTTTCATGCGCTCTACCTTAGGCAAAGTTTTATCCGGAAGTTGAGGAACTTTGGTGGAACAGGATAGCAGCAGGATAGCCAGAATGATGTAACAATATATTTTCATCAGAAAGGGGTGAACGTGGTTTTACCTAATTTACCAATTCCAGATACATTTAGGCTGATTGCAGCTTTCTCAAACAGAAATAGAGGTACTCTATTCCAAATCATCATCGCTGATGCGGTTGATGAGTTGATCAATTTCGCGTATGGTTTCCTTGCGCCTTTCTTTCGCCTTACTAACGATCTCTTCTGAATTATTGGGATTGGCAATTTGGATGTTGTAGTAGTCGATCAGGGTTTTTAGGGAATTGAGTCGAGCCGCGATTTTCATTTGCTCTACCTGCTCTTTCAATGCTTTTTGGGAACGTTCCTGTGCCCGTGCAGACTTCTTTAACTCGGACTTATTTTCAGCGATCTCCTTCCTTTGCAACTCTAAATCTTCTTTTTGCTGAATGATGGTATAAATCAAGCCTGCGAAGGCCAGTCCCGAAAAGAGGGCATTTACGGCTCCAAATAGATCTCCAAAAGTTCCTCGATCTGACCAATTACCAAGCCCAAGCATAATGGCAAAGGCAGAAAGGCCCCAAATGATTACAACTAAGAGAATAAGCTTTGTCAGCAGGCCGGGTTTCGCTCCATTTTGCTCCATGATGTTGTGATTATGAACCTTAAGATAAAAGCTTTGGAGCAAAAAGGCATCTATAGGGATTATCCCCTAATATTTCACCCACTTTTTGCTAAGAAAAGTCTGGCTAACAGGATCGTAAAAACGAATCAAATATATGCCAGAAGGAATTTCCTGAATATCTAATTCAAGCGTTCCAGCTTCCAATTTTTGCTTCCTGATATTTCTCCCCCGATTATCCAGAATTTCTAGTTCCAAGCCCTGCCAAAGCCCTTCCAGACGAAGAGAGTGAGAAGCCGGATTGGGAAACATACGAATCTGATTCTCAGGGAATGCATTTCTCTTAACACTGGTAGCCGTTTCTCCATAGAAGACCCGACTTTCTCCATTTGCATTCTGGAAAGCGTTGAGCTCATTCCACATAAATTCCCGAATACTAAGCAGACTATCTCGGATCACCTGATGAACGATGGTTCCGGGCATATAAGTAGCGGGAATTTCTTCTTCATAGATTGCCATATAGGTGATCATGCCTGCCAGAAAATACAAACTTGCCCTTCCATGTGGGTCAGAATCCTCATAGAGTTCGTTAAAAGGGATTTGTCCGGGTAAGCGATCTCTTAAAATTTTAGAAATAATAGGACCAACCGGAATCAGTCGAACCTGAAATTGAGGACGTGAAAGCAGCATACTGTCCTGATATTCGACCCACCAATCCAAAAAGCTGCCCGTGGTCTGGTTATGGAAATCCAGAATTTCGGAGGTTTGAGGCAGATTGGGAGGAAAGGCATTTTGAAGGTCCATTTCCGGCCAGTTTGCATAAATATAGAAGCGGACACTGTCTTCCTCCTGGTCTACCCAGTCAAAAATGGTCTCGGTGGATTGGAGGACGCTAGTACTATTGTCTATGGGATGAGCAAGATGGGCTGGCTGGTATTGGATGAAATTTGCGGCGGTAAGCATAATCGTATTGATTTCCGCTGCCGAAAAAGCTTCGACATCCATATCCCAAACGCCCGGCACCTGATCATAGCCCCATTGAGAAATGGGAGGCAGATTGTCGTGTTGAGGTAGAAAGCCGTATTGTCCGCCTGCAGCAAAGCCATAGCCAGCTTCTTCTGCAATTTCCTGCATCCAATGTAGAATGCTGGTTTCGTCGCTGGGAGTCGGGATAGCCGGAGGTCTGTGATCAATCAGGCTATGTCCAAAAACAAAGAGACGGATGCTATCTGTTTGGCTAAAAGAGGAACTTGAAAGGAGGAGAAAACAAAGAAGGAGTAAATAAACAGGCTTCATGTAGCAGAATTAAAATTCGAAGATACATCTTGCCGTTCAAATTGAATTGAGCATAACCGAAATTATTTTCCTCAAAAGAGACTTTTCCTTCAGTCAAATTCCCTGATCGGGATTTGGGGGCGATGAAAGCTATTCGATCCTCAGGTATCGATTATCACAAGGCTCTGTACAGAATATGTAAGTAGGATTTATGTAGAGGTATTTGCCAACAAACTTAAACTGCTCCACTAATTCGCCTGCTGCATTTTCAAAGTCTGCCAGGGGATTTACACAATCATATTTCATTCTGATCTTATTCCCTTCTACGATATAGCTGCCGCTCGAGCAATCTTCGAATTTAGTAACACGAAAAATCCCATTGTTTTCAAATGTATAAGTCATGCCATCTTCTACTTTCTGCCAACTTCCCGCTCCTCCTATGCTCATAAAGCTTTCTGATAGTTGCCAGCTACCTATGAGCGAATTTTCAGTTTCGGATGGCTGAAATTCTTGCTCGCAAGCGAAGAAGAGCAAAAAGCTAAGCAAGCTGAGTAGAGAGATGATTTTTTTCATGGCTATGGTTTTAAGCTATATACCAGCATGACGCAAAGAAGTAAAGACCTGCTGCATTCGATATTATACACCTGCCCTTCGCCTCTTTCTGATCCGCTTAATCAATTTAACTACTCCATAAATCAGGGCGACCAGCAAAAGGATTCCCAACACCAATATCACAGCTCCATAGGCATGTGTCACCAGGGTCCCTTCCAGAAATTCGGAGGCAGAGCCCTCTGGCAGGAGCAAGAGATAATCATAGCCTTCGACCAATAGACGCATTCTATAATTGGTTTCTTCCAATTCTGGATGGCCTCTTAAGGCTGCCAATGAAAAAAGCATGGGTTTATCTTCAACAAAAGCACCAAAAGGAGATTTCATCCATAAAGCTGTAGTCGAAATCTCAGTCGTTCCTCCCAAAAGGGCATCCAGGGTCTCTCCTTTGATGGCATCAACGAAAATATTGCTCGTGGACATCCCCTGATTTTGAGCCCATTCATCCAATTGCAATCCCAAAGCCCTTTCAACGGTCGGCGACTTTCCCCTATGCAAATGATAGGCGCCAAATTTGAAAAAATAAGTAGCCGAACTATCGTCTGAAGCCTCTACATAGTCCAGGAAATTTTCCATCATAAGGTCTTCACGACGCGTATTGGACCATTTACTATCCCCTCCCATTTGTTCGATATAAATCTTGTGGGAAAGGACCAATTGGCCAGTGATTTTGCTGGCTTTTTCATTCCCAGCAGTAAGCATGGTTTGATGAAGTTCTTCCAAAGCTTTTCCTTCTCCCATACCAATCAGGAAAGGATTGAAAAAAGCAGAACGTCTGGCTGCTTCCAGGGCTTCTTTTTCGGCTTCTGTTTCAAGCACACTTTCCAACTGATCAAAAACGACTGGCGCACCAGCTACAAACTCCTGGTCCAGTCCCCAAAGGACGGGAGAGGTATTGGGAAAGTTTTGGGTGAGGGTTTTGAGTATGGGAACTTCTTCTTTGAGAAAGAAAAATGGGACTGCATGCAGATTTACCCCTTCATCCATATAGCTTTCATAGGACTCATTTCTGATTTGCTCCTCCACTTTGGATGCTGTAGCAGGTCCGATTTCTGTTACAAAGTATCGAGGATTCTCTTTAGAAAGCTCCTTATACAGGATATGAGAGAAATTCGCAATTTGGACAATTCCGTGGTTTTCCCCGAAAAGAAAAAGTTCAGTTTCTTTAGCTGCTTTGAGTAAGGAGTCAGATCCGGGACCGCTTATGCCCGTGTCGGATATTTCCAGGGGGAAACTATTGGCTCTAATCAGATCATCCAGTGCTTCCTGGGCAAGCAGGGGAGTTGAAATAAGCATAAAAAGGAAGCTGAATAAACAGCTGAGGTATTGACGTAGTTCATTCATAATCGTGAAGCTGGAATACTAAAGATAGTATTTTGTTGACTTCTTTCGGCCCCTTCGCCTCAAGACCTCATTTCCATCTTCTTTTTGAACAATAGCGTGCGTTCTGAGTCGATGATGGTTAATTCTCGTCTTAACTCCATAAAGCCAGAGGCGATTCGTAGCAGTAAAATTCACTTAAATTTAGATATGATTTCTAGCATTCTTCCCAGAATCTCTGATGAAAACCAGATGCTAAGAGCCCTTTTATTTCAGCAATAATTTTCTAAACCTTCGATTCAGATTTTCTCACAGGATACTGATAGTCATATTTCCAAAATCCAAGAGATAGTCTTTGTAGTTTTTGGGCGAATGAAGTCAAAGAATTTCGACCTTTGAATTTACCATGAGAAGATTTAGATGCAGGGATAAAGGCTAATTTATTTATACCGAAAAGTGTCTCGAATGTAAGTCATAAGTTGCTGCATTTCCAGAGCCGAAAAAGCAAAACTATGAATGTATATATTCCCACCATATGATTCATTGATATGAATCGTCTGTTCATCCGATGCAGCCAGTAAAGAATCTTCTTTCGTAACAAATAAACTAAAATACTCATTCCCCAATTTCTCATGCATCTGGTCTAACTTATAATGCCCATGTCTCTTACTAATATGACATGATTCACAATTATCTTTGTAAAGCTTCTTACCAAAAACTTGGTCCATGAGTTTTTTGGGTTCTTCCACAGATTTCTTTTCCTTAAGTAATGTCTGCTCTTTATCAATCTCCTTTTTTCGCTCCTGGATGGATTGAAAACTAAAGGCAGCAATCAGTGTGAAAAGCCCAATCAGGATGCCCAACAGCAAGATGTGTTTTCGGTTCATGCTTTTCTGTATATGCTAAAGGCCGAGTAAGGGTAGATGCTTCACTTTGTGATACATCAGGCCGGCCTTGATGCAATCCTTCAGCTCTTTTTCGGGCAGTTTTTCTTCCATCTGAAAGACGATGGCTCGATTGCCTTCGAAAGAAAAGACTTCTTCATAGGCGGTTCGGAAACTGGGAACCAATTTGCTGGTGCATTTGAAATAGATCGCATATTGATCGGGGGTTTTTTCTTTCCAATCAATGCGAATGGTACTGCCCGTTTTGGTCAGGTAGCTCGGTTCTCCCCATTTGAGGGTTTCTTCCAGTTTATTGACACTTTCTAATTCCTCGGCTGATTCAAGAATCAAGCGGCGGAGTTTTTCAATTTTTGGGCGGACTGCCTGGGGATATTTGTCGAAGACTGCTTCGACGGCCGGGTTTGTTGTAAGTTGTAAGTCTTTCATTGTATCCATATGCCTCTTCTGTCCATCAATTTCCGAAATCCTTGCTTCTCTCAAAAATCCCAGCCGGAATTTTCGGATAGATTGTCTTTGTTCTGGATGAGTCTAGCCGGGCATACTCAGTCCCAATACAAGCGCCATCAACAGATTGGCCATCGCCAATAGGAAATCCACCACAAAAATGAATCGCATCGTTTTTCGAAGGACAGGCCATATGGCTTGCTGTCCTTTTCGTTCTTTAAGGGCATGAGGCAGGTTTACCCAAAACTGGCTGAAGTGAGCCAGGCCTAATGCTATAAAAATCCCCGAAGCAAGCGGAAGACTCAGCAGACTATCCAGGAAGTATATGCAAAAAATTGACAGCATAGAAAGAGCCAAATTCATCCCGCCTAAAAATTTGCAGGCTTCGGCCAATACCGAGAAATAGGGTTCTTCTCTTTTGTCTGGTGCAAGAAGCAATTTGGCTGCTTGTCTGGAATTGAGAAAAAAGAGCCTGAAACCCATAGCAAACCAAAGGGCATTCAGGAGGGAAAGAATAATCACGGGAACATTCATACGATCGTTTCAATAGATTCAAGCTACAGTATGGGAAAAAGAAGGGAAATAACAAATATCCTGCTTTAATCTCTGAATAGCGGATCTACTTTCTCAATCGGAAGCCAACTGGCGACTTCTCAATATTAAATACAAAGCGAAACCTACGGCAACTCCCGGCACAATGCCCAGCATAAGACAAATCCAGCCGTATTTGATTTTAGGAGATTCATAGATCACCCAAATGAGGAGGATCAACCAGCAAGAGAGTACATCAGCAGAATAGCCACTGGAATAGGGATTGACAAAACCGGCGGAGAAAGCAGCGATGATGTCCGGGTTTTCTATAAGAGGCGGGATGACGACAATGATAAAGAAAGCGGTGAATAGCAGACAGACTGCCAGAAGGCTGTAGGTGTAGAGTTTCTCATTCATGGGAGTTTGTTTTTACCAAAAATACGGAATCAACACCCACAGAAAATTTCTATACGCGTATCAGTTGCAGTTTGTACGATTTCATAATAGCAGCCTACCCCATCTGCTTCATAATTAAAATCACTGGTCCAGCTATTATCCTTGTTGTAAAACAAGGTTTCTACAAATTGCCGAGCTTTAGGAAGCTCCATTTTAGGTAAAACCAGACTTTCTGTGCTTCCTTTAGCCTCTTTACATTCCCAATAATAGTATTGAATATCTGGATTAAATTTCTGTTGAAATGCACAAACTGATCCAGAATCCCATTCAGCATATTCCAGAGGCTCTTTTCTGGAAGATTGCTCGTAATTTGCCTTTAAATACAGATAAGCCAGACTTTCCGTATAATTCCCATCCAAAACAGCTCGTTTCAGACTGGCTGTATCTGGATATGCATAGATAAATGCATCATAGGGCTTCAAATAGGCATCAAAAACATAACCTTCCAAGGAACCATCTCCCGAGAGTTTAAGAGCCACTTTGACCCAGATCCCTTTTTTTAAGACTCCCTCATCCTCAATCTCGGCACCTCGATCTGTTTTTTCCGTTATGTTCACAATTGATTGAAAGGAAAGCTTGCCAATTTGCTTTGCAGTTCTTTCTGGTGCCTCTCTTACAATCAGTCCATTTTTCGCGATAACCTGATAGAGCTCCGATTGAGAAAACAGTGCGTTGCTGGCAACTAGCAGACTCAGCATAAATAGTATTTTTTTCATGATTTCCTTCAATAGGTGCGGGCAAAAGTATAATTATCTCCTTTCCCCGTATTTCCCCAACCATTCCTGTGCTTTTACTTTACACAGATCCTTTATATTACCTAAAGTTGCATTTTCATAATAGTAGGTAACATTATTATACTTCAAGTCATCCCAGGCATGCTGCAAGAGGTAAAAATCGCTAAGACCGAAATCTTTACCCTGCCCAAAACGCTCCTGCTCAAAATACAAATTATAGAGACCTTTGATCACTTTTCGGACTTCCCGCCCATCGATGATTTCCTGCATATAATAGCGAATCACTGCCCAATATACAGGCTCCCCTTCTGCTTCTTCAAGGCCCTGTTCCTGGAGATAGGTTCTGATGTAAGGCTTTATATCATAGCTTGATACCGGTTTTGAAAAAGTAGCCAGGATCAGGATACTTTCAGATTCTTTCCCTTGCCCTACTACATCTGTTGCCCAATCGACTACTGCATCATAATCGAAATCCTTGAGGGCCAGGTGGTAGGGAAGCAAGCTCATCACATATCTATGCTCATTCATCTCTGCAAAATTCAAGTCACAAGTTTACCAAAAAGCAGCAAAACCCAAATAAGAGTAATGTATAAGAGCATAGAATAGAGAAAATCGCCCAGCTTGCCTGTTTTATCCAAACTCGGCTCTTTTTTAAAAATGAGTAAATATAACCTTCGTAATGGCCATTGGATCAATAAAAAGAGTAAGGGAAATGTGCCCCAAACAAATACAAATTCAGAAAGCTTTGGCCGAAACCAGATGTGCAGGAAATATGAAAAGGCAGCTACTCCGCCTGCAAAAACAAGAGACCTCAAGTAAATCTCCTTATGTTGAAGCAATTCATGGAAAATGAAAAATAAAATAACTGAGCCCAGAATCAGAAAAACAGCTATAGGCTCATAGAGTTTGGGATCAGGAATTAAATAGGCCAAAAGAAAAGCTAGACTTAAGGCAAATGCACAGATTTGCATCCCTATATCCAATCTTCTTTTCCCAATTTCTACAGGAGTTGCTCTTTCCAGTTCACGGATCTCCTCGGACTGAATACTCAGTATATCCGGAAGGATAAGGTTCGAAAGCTGTGGTGATCGATAACTTCTCTTATCTGTTACTTCTTCTATTTCAGCTCCCAATCCAAAGGGAACTTTATAAGTTCTATTGTCTTCGGTTAGGAGAAAAACATTATCCCCCTCCTTATCTGTATCCGAGATATAGACCATCAAATTCTGTCCCGTCCAATCGCTTTGATCATCTCCCCGGGTATATCCTGTGACCTGAGCTTTGTACTCAATATTCATAGGATGAGTCAGGTAGTTGACCAGGAAGAAAAAGTTTTGATTCCTCAGGCGCTTGTCTGCTTTTATCACATGATTCCCTCTTCCGTTTCGGTACATTTCAAAACAGATATCTTTCAGGAGATTATCTGCATACAGATTGATCCATGCTTGCAAAGCTCTCTTTACCTCTCTGTAAGCACCGCCTCGAACGATAATTGTGTTTTCCATGGTCATAAAGTGTAAAAAAGTGCTTGTGGCAATGCACGGATTCCCGCTGCAATTTCAGCAACTTCTATCTTATTTATCTTCTATCATAAAGACCTCATTTTGCAGGAGAAAGTTTAAATAAAAAGACTTGATATCCTCCAAAAATTTTCAAAAAATAGAAGACTCTGTCTTTGTCGTAAATAGTTCCAGCAACTTCATTCCTCTATAGGAATTTCCTTTTTCATTTAGTCTGGGGCTCCAAACCGCAATACAGTATTTATCTGGATGAAGGGCCAGGATTCCTCCCCCTACTCCACTTTTTCCCGGGAGCCCAACTTTAAAGGAGAATTCTCCGGATTCGTCATAAAATCCACAGGTTTGCATGATCGCATTTATTCTTTTTGCCTGGCTGATACTCAGGATTCGCTCCTTATCAATCGTTCTGAAATTATCATCGGCCAGGAACATGAAGGTTCGGCTCAATTCCTGGCAATTCATTTCCAATGAACACATCTTAAAGTAAAAATCCAGGACTTCATCAGGGTCATTTTTAAGGTTGCCAAATGATTTGATGAAATTGCATAGAGCTATATTTCGGTAACCGATGGATTTCTCAGAGCTGGCGATATCTAGTGAATAATTAATTTCTCGGCTTGAACAGATGCTTCTGATAAATTCCAAAAAATCTGCTTGAGGGTCCTTTAAATTACTGATGAGCAGATCACAAATCACCATAGCTCCTGCATTGATAAAAGGATTTCTGGGTATGCCATTATCTGTCTCTAATTGAACCAGAGAATTGAAGGGATTTCCAGAGGGTTCTACGCCTACTCTTCCCCAAATATCATCTCCCAACATTTTATAGGCCAGGCTCAAAGAAAGTACTTTGGCTATACTCTGAATCGAGAATTTTTCCTGCCAATCCCCTACTCCATACGCTTTTTGCTCAAGGCTGAGCAAGCACACCCCAAATTTGCCTGGATCAATTTTCGCTAAGTCCGGAATGTATTGTGCTACTTTTCCTCGATTTTCTCCTTTACTGACCGTTTCAAATACGTCTTCAAGTATGGCCTGATAGTCTATTCTCTTTGTCATTTACCCAAAAATCTTTAAATCTCTATAACAGTTAATCCCTAGATTATAGTAATCGTTTTGCCAGGATATAGCAGATATCAGGTCTGCTTCCGGCAGAATTAATTTTTGCGAAAGATAGGATAAGGAAATCTAAATATTCAATGCTTTATTTCGGGGAAAGTTTAAGGATTCTTCCTTCATCAGCAGCCCTGGGACTAGCAGCATCTATCGAAATCAATAAATTCCCACTGGGTAGCTGAACAACATCTCTGACCCTACCAATGCCTTCAAGTAACATACGACTTTCATCTCTCAGCACATTGTAAGAGAAAAGCCCTTGCAATCCCAGCGAACCGATCAGGAAAGAACCATTCCAATCCGTAAAATTGCTGTTGTCCAGTTTTAGCAAGCCGGAAGGTGCCAGACGGAAATCCGTTCCCCAGTATTTGATAGGCAAAATGGTACTGCTTGCAGCATCCTGTTCGCTAAGATTAGAAACGGGAGTCTCATCATAATTCAGGCCATAGGAAAAGAGGGGCCAACCAAAATTGTCGCCTTTGGTAATGATATTTAGTTCGTCTCCGCCCAGAGGTCCATGTTCGTGAGAATAGAGGATCTCGGCATTTTCATCATAAAAAAGTCCTTGCGGATCTCTATGTCCATAGCTCCATACGGTTGTAGGCGCGGAGGCATTGGGAAAAATGGGATTGTCTGGAGGAATCTGTCCGTCCTCCAACAGGCGATGAATCTTCCCTCCATCATTTGTCAGATCCTGAGGTCCCGGTTCAGGCAATGGGTTTCCTCCTAATCCCTGGGTCAAAAAGAAATGCCTCTCATCCTGCCAAACGATACGTGATCCGATAGAAAAGGCATTGGATTCAAAAATGAATTCTTTCACTTTGGCCGAACCCTCTTCCACCTGAAACCTGACTACCGAAAGCCGATAATCCGTATTTACATAGGCGAGGTACACCCATCCATTATCTGCATAACGGGGATGCAAGCTCACATCCATAAAACCTCCATAAGTCAATCCATCAAATCGTACCGTAGCGGATATAGGGAGTAAATTGATGAGACTTGTTGTTCCCTCCTTGTACTGGTATAATTTTCCCAGGCGCTCGGTAAAAAGGAATTCATTTTCCCCAATGACTTCAATGCTCCAGGGAATTTGAAAGCCACTTGCCATGACTTCAACATTCACTTCACCAAAGTCAGGTTGTATCTCTCCGGCTCCTGTTTCTTCACAAGAATTTAAGGATAAAAGTAAGATGATACCGATGGAAACACTAAGTTTATTCATCTCTCTGAGGGTATATAAATGGAATCGCCTGATAGACAATTTATTCATCTATCAGGCGAATGTCAAAAGACACTTCCTTATTGCGTCATGAGGAATTGCCCATGGGGATCGTCAAAGACCATCAGCCATTTGCCATCTTTTTGTTTTCGCAGGACTGCAATTGACAATCCGCTTTGCTCGACCTTGCTTCCATCAGGAGCTTTACCCTTCATGGTCCAGGGAGCGATATGGACAGCTATATCTCCATTGACAAATACTTCATGCCCACTGTACGTAAATTTTGGATTGAGGCTAAAAGCTCCCTGAAACATTTGTTCCAAAAGGGCTTTATCAGTTATTGGCGATTCGGGTTCAAAGACCACCAGGGCCTGGTCCTCATAACTATTCATCACGGCTTTCAGGTCCTTTTGGTGAAAGGCATGGGTCATTTGTTTTACTGCCTTCAGGACAGCTGCTTGTTCTTGCTCTATTTGCATGTTTGTGGATTGTTGGGCCTGGATAAAGCTTGTAAATAGCATCAGCCAGAGTGTCACAAAAATTGAAGGGAATGGTTTCATCATAATTTTTGCGACTTAGACACAAAAGCACGCAGACTGTTACAATTGGGAAATTTAAAAAGTGCTTTCTCCTAATTTCAGATTGATTCAACCTTCAAAGTCATGGAGGTATATCCATAAGATTCCCCCCCTATCCTAAACATATCCTCCACTGTTCCCACTTCCTGAAAATTGAGTTTTTGATAGAGTCGTTTTGCAGGAATATTTTCGGCTAAGACTTCTAAATCCAGCCATGCGATATCCGGATGCTTCTGGCAATAGTCAATGACAAAGAGTAGCATGTCCTGGCCTATGTTCATTCGTCGATAAGCCTTATCTACTCCCATGCCTAATAAGACCCGATGTTCTGCATTGACCTCCATCCGACCCCTGATATCTATATGTCCTGCGATCCTTCCTCCATCCTTTCTGGCTAGCCAGAGCTTTCGCCAGCCTTTCAATCCTACTTTCTTGCCCAGGTTTCCTTCAAATTTACTTCTCAGAATACTTCCATCCTGAAGTTGAGAAGCAGAAAGGGGCATAAATAAGGGTCCCTCTCTTCCATTCTCTCTTAGGTGTTCGTCTAAATAGCGAAGGAAATCATCCAGTTCTTCCGGCCCGACTTCCTGCATGTTAAGGCTTGACATTTCTGATCTTGTATGTTTTAAATTTAGGTTTGTGATCTTAAGAAATCATTCTCTTAAGGAAGATCAATTCAGGTATACTCACTTTCAATTCCTCTTGGCCTTGAAGTTTATAATTCCAGTCCGAGTATGAAAGGAAGAATTCCAATCAGCAAAAGCAAAGCATGTGGCAAAATCACATGAGAGCGTAAGGCAGTTTTCAGGAAGCGACTGATTCCCCCCTTTTTCCAGCTTTTGTACCAATCTTCTCCGATTTGCATGGCTTGAATATCGCTTAGATTTCCTGCGAAATATGATTCAATCTTGCCAGCCCGTTCATAGTGGGCATATTGAAAGTTTTTCCACTGAATTTCGATAAGCCAGAAAATCGCCGCAGTAAGTGGGGGAAGAATAAAAAGAATTTCATTTTGAGCAAAGAAAGCGAAGCCTAAAAGGACAATCGTAACAGAAGTCGCCCAGATCTTTAGGTTCAGGGCCTTACTATCATATTCTTCCAGGGTCCGCTGGATATGCAGGTACTCCGCTTGCAGGAGTTCGATCTTTTGTCTGTCTTCCATTTGAGCTGTGATTCTTGTACTGAGACATTAGGATGACTTGAGTATTATCCTACCTTCAGGTAATAAATCCCTTTCAATTAACCCAAGAATCATTCCTTTTTCGGAAGCAAAACCCTATCCCTTTTTTGTCATCAGGATTACCCCTGTTGACCAGTTCATTTTCGTCAGGCTGAAATCTTTGCGTGTCTCTAAATAGGCGACCAAAGCCTCTGCTTTCTCCTGATGTCCATCCGGCCAATTGGCTTGAGGGTTCATATCATCAATGACATAGAATCCTCCAGGCTGGATCAATTCGAGGACCTCTACCAGTTCGCTATATTTTCCCGGCCAGGCATCCGCAAAGATCAGGTCAAACTTTTCCCCTTTATAATTTTTGATCCATTGACTGCCATCTTCACACAGTATTTGCACACGGGCATCCTTTCCAAAAAAATCCAGGGCAATATCTGTCAATTGCGGATCATTGTCGATGCTGGTCAGTTTGGAAGACTCATCCAGGCCCTCAATCATCCAGGCCAGGGAAAGGCCGATTCCCGTTCCTAATTCGAGGATATTTGCCTGAGTTTTTGAAGCAATCAGGCTTTTTAACAGAGTCCCTATATAGATGTCCGAAGGCATCGTAAAGCCGATCTCTTTGCATTTGGCTTCCAATTTGGGGAATTCCGAGGGTATGTCTGTGATTTTGTTTTGATTCATATGCTTTTGGAACTTATTTCTTTAGAGAGTTTTATTCTTCATCCTTAATGAGAGGAGAAATCGGAGCGGTAGTAAATGGCTTAGCTGCGGTATCCAAACGCATTTCCCATGCATAGGTAAGGCTATCAATTCCATTTCCGCTATTGTTCCAATAAAGCACTCCCCTCCAATTTGTCCCCTGTAGTAATTCATTTTCAGTTGTAGCCACTCTTGAGCCCATAAGCCCAAATTCTATTTCACCCGCTTTCATTCGAATGTCTCCAATCGTGAGCGGGCCTCCTATTTTTGCTCCAGAAAAATATTGGACACCATTGGGATACATGTTCAGCCTGCTGCTAATCTCACAATAATTCATGTTCAGGCACTGAGCCACTGCATAGTATATCTTTATTTCCCCTTCCGGTAGATGTGTGTTTGGATTGAGGTACATCTGATTGGGATAAGAGGAAACCCAGGAGTAATCTGATCTTTTGAAGAGTTTCTGATTTATCAGGATGGGTATCCAGGCGTATGCATCTCCGATTTTTCTTTTTTGAAAATCTATTCTCTCTGAGGACTTTACCACCGCTTCGGATTTGCCGTCTTTCCATTCTCTGACTTTGGTATGTATATGAATGCTTTGCGTATCGAAAGTATCCAGGTAGGTAAGGTAGTGGCCAGCCTCCGGATTTCCACTTCTTACAGCCTCAATTTTCCTTTGTATATCCCCGGCTGTCAACTCTTCAATTGTTTTATCGTGCTTAATCTCGATTCTGTTTTCAAAAATGCGAGAGGGCCATTCCTGATTGAGAAGCATATAATAACTCCACATTTCCGGCTTCTCCGAGAACCATTGTTTGTAGGAAACGGAATCCTCCAGAAAGAGGTTTGCCCGACCAATGAAATTATCAACGTATTCGGCTGTATAGACAAATGATAGATCATTGTCCCGGTAATCAGGTCCCGGATCGTTACAGGCAAAAACCAAAATGAATAGTGGACAGATGAGAAAAAGGCAGGTGCTTTGTGTCTTCATGTTGTGTTAGTTATTCTACCGAAAGATAGTATCAATACCTGTGAAAGTGCAAAGGGCGGATTCAGGATCTTCTTTCAACAAAAAACATCTCCATTTCTCCTTTTCCCTTGGCAAAGACTTTTCCTCTGGACAGAAAGTTGAAATCTTTTTCTTCTTTCAAAAGGTCATAGGTGCTGGCACTGATATTTATTCGATCTATTTCTCCGCTGCTTTCCATTCTGCTGGCTGTGTTCACGGTATCTCCCCATATATCGTATTGAAATTTTTTCACACCCACAATTCCCGCGACAACCGGACCACTATGAATCCCGATTCGAATCTCAAAGTAGGGATGTTCTGCCAGCTTTTTCTTCCTTTTCTCTTCTCGGATGTAATCACGCACTTCAAAAGCAGCTCGCAGGACATCCTGAGCATGCCTGGAATTTGGCGTAGGCAAGCCTCCGGCAGCCATGTAGGAATCACCGATGGTTTTAATCTTTTCAATCCCGTATTTTTCCATAATCAGGTCGAAAGAGGAAAAATACGCATTTAAATCAGCGACTAATTCTTTCGGACTCAGCTTCTCTGATATTTTGGTAAAATCTCTAAAGTCAGTAAAGATTACTGTAACTTCTTCCATGAATTGAGCTTGTGATCGCCCTTCTTTTTTAAGTTCTCCAGCGATTTCTTTTGGAAGAATATTTAGCAATAATTGCTCAGATCTGTCTTTTTCCTTTGCAATTTGCTTCGTTCGTTCTTTAACGGTTGCTTCCAGTTTTTCCTTGTTTTTGAGAAGAGAACGTGTTCGCCATCTTGTGCTTAAAAAGATAAAGCTGAGTAAAATCAAGGCGTATACAGGAAAGGCCCAATCTCTCGCCCACCAGGGTGCCTGGACATATAAATCCATAATCGCAGGAGTGCTGTAGAGATTTGATGATGCATTCCTGCTTCGAATTTCCAATGCTTGTCGCCCATACTCAGGATCTATAATTCTTAGCTTTTCCGTTGAGCCTATTTTAATCCAGTTGCTTCTTTCGCCTATACGATATTCGTATTCAATTTCTCCGTTTTGGCCAAACTCAAAGCCGGTAAATTCAAATTCTGCCTGTTCATCATTATGGGATAATTCCAGTTGTTTTTTGCCCAAAAGATTGATGTATCGAATCACAGAATCAGTCTGTACCTTCACAGAAACGAATTTTAATTTGGGGGGAGCAGAAGGACGGGAGAAAGAATTCAAGTCCATAGAAAACGGTCCTTCGCCAGTTGTTGCGGAGAGGATACCTTTCTCAGAAATATTAAGCCCCCAATACACCAGAGCAGGAAGCCCATAACTCTTATCAAAAATTTGAGCCTCAAAACGAATAGGATCCCAACGCATGAAGCCATGTGGAATCACAAACCAAAGCTTATCCTCATAATCTTTGATCATAAGGCTGGCTTGATGAATCGGAAAACTTTCCCGGGGGCCAAAAAATTCAAAGGAATCAGATGCATAGGTGTATTTATGTAAGCCTTTTGAGGTTTGTACCCAAACGCTGCTATCCGCTAAACTCAAGACGCGATGTGCGTTTATTCCCCTTAATCCTTTTCCCGTACCCTTATCAGGATTGTAATGCTCGACATGATTTGTCTGCGGGTTTATTCGTACTATTCCATCAGCCCAACTACCTATCCATACATTTTCCCTTAGGTCAATTTCAATTTTCCGGCCTACGTAGTTTGGAAAAACAGCTTCCAGATTCTCTGCTTTAGGGTTCAATACTTTGCCTGAACTTTTATAGATACCTCTATCCATGCTCCACCATAGATCCCCATTCCTGTCTCGAACAATCTGACCGACAAAGGGAATATTTTCCTCGTAGTAATACTGAACCGGATTAATTGCAGTATGATCCACAAAGCTCATTCCATCTCTACCATGTTCATACAAAGAATAATCTTCATCTTCGTAGAGGGTTCGCACCCGGGCCAATGCTGCTTCTTTTTTATGTGCTGGAACAAATGGGATCGCCCTTTCATTATTTCTTAAAGAAAAGCCCAGATTATCGAGTTCTATTTCTGATTTTTCGCCCAAAAGAAATTGAATTTTGTTCTCATCCAGCATCATTAATCCTAGTCCCCGGCTTGCAAACCATAAGCGCCCCTCTTTATCCTCCAGCGTATGATTTAAGTTGATCAAGGTATGGGCCTTTTCTTCAACAACCAATTCCTCAAATGTAAGCTCAAGCTGCTCCGCGTTTTCTTTAATTATTTTCCCATATACAATCCCCTTTTCGAGGGTAAGCCAAATACGTCCGGAACGGTCCTGGTGCAGATCAAAAATTTTGTAACGATTTAATTGCACATTTCTGCTCTCCACATTTTTCCACCTTTTAGCCTGCAGATCATAAAAGTGAAGTTGAGCCTGGGAGGAAAGAACCCAGATGCCCTTTTTGGAAATCGTGAGATACTTGATTCGGCGAATATTTTCAGCCAGCTGAATTTGGGATTTTTTTTGATCGAAGGAAGTAGTTAGATGCCGCTCTGTTTGCCACCAGGAGGTACCATTCCCTTCAAAGCCAAATACTAGTGGTTTGGAATCTATACCAAAATCTCCGGCATTCCATTTCCTAAATGTATTCTCCTCCTCCTCAAAGTATAATATGGTTCCCGCTGATTCTAAAAGGACTTCTCCTGTAGGCAGTTCCATAAACCTGTGGGAGGTTTTAATGGGATATTCAACTTCATCATCCCAATAGGATTCATAAGAAATGAAACGATCCGTATTTCTATCGAGTCGACTTACTCCTCCCCAAAATAAACTCGTCCATATTCTGTCACGAGAATCACAAAAGAGACTGGCAGCATTTAAATGAATCAGGCCTCCTTTTGTTCCATCACTTGCGGGAAAAACGGAGTATTGAACAAAATTTTGACCGTCAAACCTATAAATCCCTAAATCAGTCGAAAGCCAAATAAAACCATAGCTGTCTTGCACAATCCCCGTGAATATTACCGTATTCAATCCATCTCTTTCCGTAAACCTCTTAATTTGCTGCTCAAGCTTATTCTGTCCTTGGAGACTGCTTAGCCATACGAGCAAGATAGCCGATAGCAAATATTGCAGGTAATTACTTCGGAATGTATAAGGAATAGACCTTCTCCTTCTAAGATGGCTGTTCTTGATATCGAGCATATAGAAGCTGTTACTACCTTTTATCCAGGAAACAGATAGATCTTTTGGAGAAAGGCAGTTTTATAGATAAAAATCTACCATCAAGGTATAAAATAGAATTCAATTTTCAATTATGGTAATTTCTTGCTTTTCGAAAAGAAGGAATTCACAGCTCAGCATTCAACTTCTTCTCAAAAAACATGGTGCCAGGGATGGGATTAAAGCGATAGGCCTCTATTTCTACAAATCCCAGGCTTTTGTATAATTCTTTAACAGCCCGCATACTTGGCAAAATTTCCCCTGATCAGCGTTGGACGATTGGGGCTTGAATAGTCGAAAAACACAGGATTTTGCCGGTCAATGAATAGGGGAAGACCAAGTGCAAATCAAAATCAACCAGTTCCAGTCCCGGGTCATGCTTACTGATAAAACCCAGATAGATCATGGGACTGCTTTCCAGTTCTGGCATCGTAAATTCTTTAGGGGCTTTACCTCCTAGCCTATGGAGTCCATTCGCATCCAGAACCAGGGGCGCTCCTTTGGATTTGTTTTTGAATATTTTGGAGAAAAAGCTCATATATCAAGCATAAAACACAACCAAAAACTCAATTCCTGTGATCGCAAGGAGTAGCCCTCCAGTCACAAAAAGGGCCTTTATCGCTTTGATAATTCCATTTTCATCTTTGCCAAAGACCCCATTGAATAAATACGTCATCATTATGACAAGCCCGATGATACAGAGCAGGAATTTCAGGGTGGACATTAATACCACGTTTTCGCTGATTGATTAAGATTCAGATGTCTAATAACTGCTCCTTAATTTTAGGATAAATTTGCTAAAGGAAGCCTTTCGCCACAGACCCTATTTCCCTTACTGCGCATAAGGCCTTTTTTTGTGTGGAAAAGGTTTTCCCATATAAATCAAAAATCAAGGAGCATATTTATCGTAAAATTCAGCATATGCTTCGAACTGAAATTTGTTTGCCTGTTTGGAGATCGGAGCATTTTTGACCACTGACTCAAATCCATGGAAGGCGCCCTTATACAATTCAAATTTGGTCGGCACATTAAATTTTTTGAGCATATCAATATACTCGATGGTTTCGTCTTTGAAAGGTTCCATATCTCCTACAAAGCTGATGGTCGGTGGGAAATCTTTGTAGTCTTTATTTAAGGAAGGGGAAGCATATACCGGCACTTTGCCTTGCTGATCTTGCAAATAAAAATCCCAGGCCAGTTTATTGGTAATTCCATTCCAAACAGGCACAGTAGTAAAAGCTTTAGCCGATTCTGTCTCCTGCCGATGGTCAATCATAGGATATATAGGCATTTGAAAGGCAATATCCGCGTCTCCCGTATCTCTGGCTTTCAGGCTCACAGCCGCGGTCAAACCACCTCCTGCACTATGCCCCGCTATGATAAATTTTGAGGGCCGAATTCCGAGAGAACTTGCATTTTCCTTCATCCATAATAAGGTATCATAGCAATCATTAAAACCGGCGGGGAAGGGTTGTTTTACAGATTTACGATAATCGGGTGCGACAATTACACATGCTCTGGTTTTGATATATTGTTCAAGCAATTCCAGCGATACTTCCGGCACTCCGAGCATATAGCCTCCTCCATGATTGTAAAGCTTGCCTGGTAGTTCTCCTTCAAAATTTTCAGGCTTAAAAATTCTCACCCGGATATCATCGCCTCCACTTCTACTTGGGATGTAACGTTCTTCACAATGAAGCCCTTTTATATTTTTCCCTTTTAGCATTTTCGTTAGCGAATGAAAGAGATTTACCCCCCATTTTCGGGAGATCAAAGCAGCTAACATATTACCGCTGAAGACAAAAGATTGTAATCCTTCATCAAAGCTTTTTTTTGAGACTTGCATAGCAGTAGTGTATTCGTAGTAGGTTTCTTATTCCTGGTAAAATAGGGGATATTTTGAGAGGAATCCCTCTTTTGCCTCCAGAATTTGCCTTATGCCTCTGAGCTTGTCATCTTTTTAATCTTTGCCAGGTAATCTTCGGGAAAATCCAATTGCCGGGCTAATGCATACAGGGCTTTTGCATAGGACGCATTTGTACCGCTCAAAGCTTCCTGCGGGAGATTGTAACATATTGCATTCCGGGATTCCTGGTTTTCTATTACAACCTCCACCTCTTCAGCTAGGTAGTCAGATACGCTGGCCTCGGCATAAAGCTTTGTTACCGCCTCCTTTTCCAAACTCATCAACAAACCATAAGCCCTTTCTCCTTTAGCAGGAATCAATGAAGCACGAGTTCCAATCTTCAAGGCATAGTCTTCAAGATAGGCTTTTCGGGGATTTGTGGGATTGACACCATTTTTAGCTAAAATGTCGATATCCATAAATAAGCCGTAGAAAAAAAGCAGCATTTTTTTGCAATAATAAATTGTTAAAAGGAAAAGACTTGAAATTTGGGCTGGAGGCAAAAAGCCCTCCTGACACAAATTCATTTTATATTCCATTAATGCATATTTGAATTAATTAAATATTTAGTTAATATAGAATACGAAAAATGAAATAGTCCTCTTGAATTTCTATATAACCTAAATAACATAAGACGCCCGTACCTCAATTATTAAAAACCACACATACTAATTTTTCACACACGACTAGTGCAAAGCCATTGAATATTCAGTTGGCTTGAAGCCTAATTAGCCATTTATTACGCCCCCGGAGGAAAGTTCATTTTCTTTCCATCAATTGTATTTAATAAAGATTTATCTAATTCTCTCATTAATTTATTTTTTATGAGACCCACTACTTCGTGGCCTGATTCTTTTTCAGGTCCTAATCACACGCCTTTATTTTTTTCTCACAAAGCTCTATTTCTTTTACTTTTTTTAGGCCTTTTTAGTTACTCAATTAGTTCAGCCCAATCTAATCTGGACTTGGTCCAACAGTACCTAAAATCACATATGAGTGATCTCAATCTGACCGATTCAGATATTGAAGGGCTTATTATTACAAATGAATACAGCAGCAAGCATAATGGGATTACTCATGTATACCTTAATCAGACTTATAAGGGTATACCCATTTCAGGAGCTGTGATCAACGTAAATATTGATAAACACGGCAGAATTCTGAACCTAGGGAATCGATTTGTAACAGATATAAAAAACCGAATCAGTGCAGATCAGCCTTCTTTGAGCAGAAGAACTGCTGCTCAGTTTGCCTACCAGGAATCTTTGAAACCGGGCTCACAAAGTCCTGCCATTTCGAATAGCGACGAGCGGCCCTACCAAGCTCAGGAAATGTATTTCCTGGATAATAATGGTCAAAAAATCCCTATGAAAAAACGAGGGATTTCGGCAGAAAAGGAAGCTGTATTACTTGATGCAGAAAAAGGGGTAGAAGAGATGATTGTGGATGAAAATATTTCAAATCAACCGTTCCCTGTCAAATTGGTATATCATCTGACAGAAAATGGGAAACTGAAACTTGCTTATGAACTTATGTTTGAGAGCAAAGATCAGCAACATTACTGGCTGATTCAGGTAGATGCATCTAATGGTGAAAGCCTGGTAAAACGAGACCTCATTACCCACGACCACTGGGAAGCGCCAAGTAGGACAGCTGAGCATAAAGAAAATGTGGAAACGCCGGTCTCCTTTTACGACCATTCTCCCAGACCTATGATTTTTGCACCTCCTCCTCATCCCAATAAATACAAAGTGTATCAGGTCCCGGTCGAAAGCCCGATTCATGCGACAAACCCTTATCCCCTCGATGGGAGGAAGCTGGAAGTAAATCCTGCTGATCCTGTAGCTTCGCCTTTTGGCTGGCATGATATTGATGGTGCGACTGGAGCGGAATACACTACAACTCAGGGTAACAATGTACATGCTTACGAAGACAGAGCTGGAATTAATGCTCCTGGATATAGTCCGGATGGAGGCTCGAAGCTAGACTTCAGATTTCCGCTCGATCCTGCCGCTCAGGTTGATCCGGCTGTGTACGAAGATGCCTCAATTACCAATCTGTTTTACTGGAACAATGTTTCACACGACATTTTCTACAAATACGGTTTTGACGAAGCTGCTGGAAACTTTCAGGTAAATAACTACGGAAATGGAGGCATTGGAGGGGATGATGTACGAGCTGAAGGGCAAGACGGAGGAGGCTTTAACAATGCAAATTTCTTTACTCCTCCCGATGGTTCCCGCCCTCGCATGCAAATGTTTAATTGGACAGGCCCTGCGCCCGATGATCTTTTTACCGTGAATGATCCTAAGGCTATCGCTGGCAATTATCCTGCAAAATTGGCTTCTTTCGGTCCTGCTCCTAGCGCAGGAGTAAGTGGAGACCTGGTCCTGGTAGATGACGGAGTAGCTCCAACTACAGATGCTTGCTCCCCATTAGGTCAAATATATTCTGAGAATTTCAACTTGCTCAGCTTTCCCAATCTTCCGCCTTCACTTGGCAATATAGATGTTGATGGAAACAATGCTAACTTAGGGCTTCAAGGCTTATGGGCACCTCCTGGAACCCCTTGGCTAGGTGCCTTTCTAAGTGGGGACCCCATATCCGCAAGTACTTCCTGGTTTGATACTCCCGGGCAAGCGGATGACTGGATGATTACACCTGCCATAAATCTTGGAGGGAATAATCAGCTTAGTTGGAGAGCTATATCACTTGACCAGAACTTCAGTGACGACTACGAAGTAAGGATTTCAACCACGGGTAATACCATAGCCGATTTCATGGCTAATCCGCCCTTGTTGACTGTAAACGGAGAAAATCCCTTTTTCACAAACAGGTCGCTCGATCTGAGCGCTTTGGGCTTCAATAATCAGACGGTATATGTTGCATTCAGAAATATATCAGTTGATAAATATATTTTAGTCATCGACGATGTTTCTGTTTTCGATGTTCCAGATTATAGCAATAAAATTGTTCTGATAGACCGGGGTGGATGTGGATTTTCAACCAAAGTACTCAATGCTCAAGCTACAGGTGCAGAAGCTGTAATCGTGGTAAATAATATTCCTGGAGCAGAGCCTTTTTCGATGGGAGGCTTTGGATTTGGAATTAACATTCCCTCCATCATGGTCAGCTACGAAACCGGATTGGAACTTAAGAACGCCATGCAAAATGGTACTGTAAATGTAAGGATTCAGGGGGACAGAGTATTCCTGGATGGCGATCTGGACAATGGGATCATCGTGCACGAATACGGTCATGGAGTTTCTATACGACTTACGGGGGGGGCCTTGAATACCTTCTGTTTATTCAATGCTGAGCAGATGGGTGAAGGGTGGAGTGATTACTTAGGCCTGGTTCTAACCATGCAAAATAATGATGCAGGAGAAGACCATAGAGGCATCGGGACTTTCGCTTTGGGACAAACTCCTGAAGGAAATGGCATTCGCCCTTTCCCTTATTCTACAGATTTCAACATTAATCCTTCTACTTATGGAGGTGTAGCTGACTTTTCCACTTACAGTCAGCCTCATGGAATAGGCTCCATTTGGGCCCAAATGCTCTGGGATATGACATGGGCTTTTGTGGATGTATATGGCTTTGATAAAGATTTTTACGACGGCAATGGAGGAAACAACATAGCCTTGCAATTAGTCATGGATGGTATGAAATTGCAAGCCTGTAATCCAGGCTTCGTTGATGGTCGTGATGCAATCCTTCTAGCTGATCAGATCAATAATAATGGAGCAAATCAATGCCTGATCTGGAAAGCTTTTGCCGACCGTGGCTTGGGTTATAGTGCTAGCCAGGGAAGCTCATTTGATAGGCTTGATGGCGTAGAAGCCTTTGATATGCCGCCCGGATGTGAAAGTAACATGCAATTTGTTCTGGTCGATGCAAAAACAAATCAGGACATCGGCATTCTATCGGATGGAGATGTTTTAGACATGAATGCTTTAGGAACTGCTAACTTTAATATACGAGCAGAATCTATAGGTAATGCTGCTATTGGAAGTGTATTGATGGTTGGAGCAGGGGAAAATCATGCCACTAATTCAACTCCATTTACCCTGGGAGCCTATGCTGGAGGAAACTATGCTTCAGTAGATGATCTGGGGCCCGGCAAACATATCGTTCGGGCTTATCCTTATTCGGGCAACAATAAATCAGGTTCAGCTATGGGTCCGTCTAGTGTAGCTTTTGAAATTATCAACTCTGTCCCGAAAATTAACAGCCTGACCTTATTCAATGCCTCAAATAACCAGGCCATTGGTCAGTTGAATGATGGAGATGTGATTGACCTCGCATCTATCGGAACGGATAAAATCAGCATTGTTGCAAATGTAGCTGAATTCGATCAGGTCGCAAGTTTCCATTTCAACCTGAATGAAGGCTTCTATGAACATACTGAAAACGACCCGATTTACGCGATTGCAGGAAACACAGGTACAAACCTCGAAGCCTTAGTACTCGAACCAGGAGCGTACTCCCTCAGCGTCACAGCCTATGAAAAGATTAATAGAGGCGGTGCAATGGGTAATCCTGTAAAACTGAATTTTACCGTAATCAATACTTCAGAAAGAGCAGGAAGTTTTGCTGAAACCGAAGTAAAACTCCATCCTAATCCGACGAATAAGCAATTAATCGTAGACCTGGTATCCTCATCGAATGAAATGCTAGATATTCATATCCTGGATGCTACCGGCAAATTGGTGAGGATTCAGAAAATTGAAGTAAACAAAGGCCCACAAAGCCTTCGTTTAAATATGGATAAATTACCAGATGGTATTTATTTCCTCAAGTTTAGTCTTGGAGAAGTAGTTCATGCGAAAAAGTTTGTCAAATCGAGCGAATAAGATCTGACAGGGATTTTTATTAGTACCAAACTTATAAAAATTTCAAGAGGCTAGGTGAAAGCTTAGCCTCTTTTTTCACTTTTACCTTAAGGTTATCCTGGTTCAAAAAGGATCGAACATCCGCATGCGCTACCAAAGTTACCCTAGAGATTTTCGGCATATTGAAAAAGCCATGTATAACCTACGGGTATTCCTTAAAGTTGACCTGATTATCTGCTTCCTACATCCTTTTCGCATAAGCCCCACCGTCCTCTTTTGCGGATCTTTTCTGCCATACAAACAAAAACAGGAGGCAGCTGTGATACATCCTCTGTAAATAAAGGAGACATCAGAGGATCGAGAATATCTTCATCTTTTCTTTTATACGGGTCCGCCAACCATTGTATCAGGGGGTGGGGCAAAAAATATCCTTTCCCATAGGTTTCAATGGAAGGGTGATTCAGGCGGGCATCCATACTCAGATAAAGAAGGACTTGCTTTTTTATAGCAGGGGCTCCTAAAGCTCGAGCCAGAATACTCGGGTCTGCAACGAGATTTCCGTCTGAGATTTCAACTTGCCAGCCGTTTGCCCATAAAGAGTAAATGAACGAAAGTCATCCTTATTAATGAATGAAACTTTCACTCCGGTATTTGGATTAACAAAGTCCATCTCATCACCATGAATGGGAATAAGCTTGTATTCCTCTCCATTCGTGAAATAGAGTGAAATTAGACCCTTACTATCATCATATTGGATGGAAAGATCTATTTGCTTCTTCCATTTGTATTCACCTGACAATCCCATCAAAATTTCCTTGCTTACTTACTTTCAGCTGCTGTCTTCAATGCTTGCTAAATATTATTTGTTTTTGGAGGCAATTTGAGTCTTTTAAACGTACAGGCTTTAAATCAGTTGGCGGCCTGCACAGAAAATTCTTTTCGTGTCATTATTAAGGGAATCCCAATCAAAACCAAAGCCACAATATTTATGAGTACAAGATTGTGAATGGCTCCATAATACAGGGAAAGTCCACTATCAATCATAAACCAGGACAAGAGTCCCCCCCACATGGCTTTATAGGCCCAGACTTCTTTCTTTTTGAAAGCATTCTCAGAAATCATCACCATGAGTAAATGAAAGCCTACAATCGTTCCCCCAATTATTCCGAATAGCCATTTCTTGAAGATCAATACATCAGGTCCAAATTCCTGCCCAGCAAAAAAGACTTCTTTTGTGTACTGATTGTGTAATTCAAAAAAGATGGAATCCCCGGCAAAGGCTACCAAAAGGCCTACTCCTATGGTGATAAGATTCGCATAGGTCAGGCATTTTTGCCAAAAGTTGAAATTTTTGTTTTTGTTGTTCATCTTGGAAAGTGCTGCAAGTGCTTATTTGCAATCTAGTGAAATCTATGTTCCCACCTTAGCTTACCAAACAACTAATTCACATCTATAATCCCTTTCCTTTCAGCGGGTAAAATCCTCAACTTCCCGAAATATTTCAACGGAGGTTCGCTCCCCTAACTCATGCATTGATTGCATTTGATCAGGCTTGCTATCCTTCCAGAACTTCTCCCAGTCCTGGAGAGAATCCCATCTGGCGATTGTTTTTATTTCTCCCCTATCCTCTTCCCCTTGCAACATAAAACTGCCTCTCGCTCCTTTGACCTCTTCATGGATGTGGTTGGTGGTCTTTTTCCAGGTTTCAATGAAAAGATCCCGTTTTTCTGGTGCTACTTTCCAACTGTATATGATTCGTATCATTAGCTTATAAATTAGGATCCATGCCTTTTGATAAAACTTGTCTTGCTCAGCTGCTGGCTGGAGGCTAGCTGGTTTCAGCTTTTTTTCGCTTTACCACAAAGTCTACATTCACTCACTCCAAATCCAGCATATAGAAAACTCATAGCTGATTCAAAATAGGGTGAGGGCACATGGCCCTCATAAAGCCCCATTCGCTCCTGTTCTTTTATCATCGGATTTTATCGAATGAGCGTAATCTGCCCGTAAGAGGTCAAATTGCACATGAAAATGAAAGCCAGGAATGTAATCCTTCTTCTCATAATTGTGGCTAAGGGCATCGCTATCAGAAGTTAGAAGAACTAATTGAAGTTTTTGTTTACTTGAATTGCATAGGATTCTTTTGCCCATTCAATAAATTCTTCAGCATTCTCCAGGACATCTACAGGAAGTTTATAATAAGAAGGTACTACAGAATTATTTTTAAAGACTTTTAGGGGGGTCGAACCCGCATCCAGGTATTTATCTTTATTCGAATCATCTACTTTCAGATAGACAATATCCTTGGCAATAATGCCAAACATTAAACCCTCTCGATAAAGCCCTAAGACACCGAACATTCGTTTTTTATCGATCTTGCACCAGGGAGATAATTGGTCTTGAACAAATTCAAAAAAATCATTTGATAAAGTCATAGCCAGCTTTGAATTCTCAGCTTATCAATTATTCGAACTTTCTTCAATTTTTCATTCTCATGGCATCCATTGACTAACTATCCGAAGGGCCGTAGTGAAGCACAGGATGCCGGATCGGTATTCTTATGAATTCGACTTTACTCTTCCCAAATTCCGTTTTTAAACAATTGAAACCACTTTTCAATATGATCTGAATCATAGAGTTTTATGTTCGTAAATATCTCTTTGGCAAATTCAATGGGAGCAATTCCATTAGCTGTAATAAGATTTTTATCCCTTGTAGCTAATGTGTTCTCGTAATTTTTTTCCCCACGGTAATTGGGAGCGATTGCCTTTAAATAGTTCAAATCATTGCTTGTGTGCCTTGAATTATCCAGAATTCCTAATTGGCCAAGATAGGTCGTAGCTGCACAAATTGCTGCAACAGTTTTACCTGATTCGAAAACAGTTTTCGTTAACTGTTGAATCCCTTCATTTTCTCCTTTTTCCCAAGCAGTTCCACCTGGTAGAATTAATAGATCTATGGATTCAGGAGTAATCTCTTTCAAAGCCCTATCTGGCCTTATTTGCAAACCACCCATTGACGAAATCGGGTTTCCTTTTTCTGAAAAGTAAATCAAGTCAAATTTTTCACTTTTTTTTACTTCAGGTGTCAGAAAAGCTATTTCCCAATCCGAAAATCCCTCAAATAAGAATACAAATATCTTCTTCATTTATTCTATCTATTTATTTTTTTGCTGACACCCTAGCTAAGTCTACTCAACAGTCTCGAAGCCTAAGGGAGAGATAGCGAGTGGCCCCTGTTTCAGGCAGATGCTTTTTTATTCATGGTGCTTCTTGATTTCTTCATCGCTTAATTTTAAAAATCGAGCAGCATTGTTATAAAATATATCTCTTTTTTGTTCTTCCGTTAAAAAATCTGCTTTCCTTATCCTTTCGATTCCAATTCCAATAGATTCTGGCCATTCCATTTGATCTGAACCATACATTATCCTTTTCCCCAATCCATTTTCAATTAGGCCTTTTAAATATTTATATACACTTGTCTCCGGGGCTAACCATACTATTGTTGAAAAATCCACATATACATTTGGATACCTATACATTAATGAAGTAATCTCTTCCAAAAATGGCCAGGCAGCATTTTCAATATAAATTCGCAAGTTTGGATGTCGAACTAATACTTCTTGTAGAAGCAAGGGATTTCCAGAAGACAAATTAAATCTATGATCTCCCCCGCCAATTCCTTCACAGTGAATTAGAACGGGGACGTCAAATTCTTCAGCCAGAGAAAAATATGGTTCAAGTGCTTTATTATTGGGAGCCATTCCATCATATTGGACACCAATTTCTCCCATGATTTGAAGATTTCCATTTTCGAGTTCCTGTCTAAATCTTAAAGAGTCGGCAGCTTTAATAGAAAAAAAGGCGCATCCTGCAATAAATTTTTCTGGATCAGAAGATTTCCATTTGTAGACATCATCTAAATTTTCATCCGAGACTACTGCTTTCACAATATTGTATTTAGCCATCTCCTCCAACGTAAGATGTTGAATGTCTTCATCTTTTATTGCTTTTGCTGCTTCGGCATCACATGGATAAGGGAAACATAATCTTGGATAGGGATTTCCAGTTTCATCCAGCCATACCTTAAATCTGGCATGCTGATGCATATCAATAATTGGTTTTCCTTTTTCTTGAGCTTTTAATGGAATACTTATTAAAAACAGTAAAAGGAGAGTAGTAAAAGTTTTCATCTCTTTTTTTTTAGCTGTAAGGGTAAGCTATACTCATAGACAGCCACTTTAGCTATTGGCTGGAAGGGTGATGGTGTATTGATCAATGTTTTTTAGCCAGTCCTTTTGTTTTTATGGCTCTATGAAATGCACTCTTTCACCCTTTTGATTAAATAGCCCACATTTTGTTCTTAACCAAATAGCGCCATTTCGGGCACATTCTCCAAAAAGATCAGTAGCTGCTTTTCCTTTTAATACTATTACTGGCAAAAAATCTTCTTCCTGAGCATTCTCTGCTACAGCCAAATAGTAGCTACTTTGAGGGGGACTCCCATCAAGAATAAATAAGGGTTGACTTCCAGGAAGGAAAATGGATGAATATCCTTCCATTTTTTCTTTGAATCCTGTATAATCAAAGCAAAGTCTTATTTTATTTCTTCCAAGCACCTTGACTTTTCTTTTCTCGATTAGGTATCCATCTTTTGACACAATTAAGGTATCTCCTTTTTCTGCTCTAATTTGAAATTTTCCATTACAGTCTGTAATAGTAGAGGTTTCATTACCATTTAAGGATATGCTAACCTCATGAAGTTTTTCACCTAAATCGTTATAAACAATCCCGTAAATTATTTTGGATTTGGCATCCAGAGAATTCAGGATTGATAAAGAGATAATTATTGAGGCAAGAATTTTCATTTCATTATACTTGTTAAGTATTTTCCTGTTCAAGATACCGGTCTGCAGTACCACCTCCTGGGAAAACACCATGCTGGCACTTGTTATTTTTCCATTTTACCTATCCCATCAAATAGAGCCACTTATCTTACAATTTGAAGTTATTCTGAAAGATTAAATTGCCATGAAATACCATACTTGTCTTCACACCATCCGAATTTTTTACCAAATCCGTAATCACCTACACCTTTGTAGTTGTCCAGAGGAACCATAATCTGGCCTCCATTTGAAGATAGTTTTTCGAATAAAGTTTGTATCTCATCTTCAGATTTGGAGGAAATGAAGAGGGATACTCCTGGTGTAAATGACCAAGGGTGATTATAATTACTTTCGGAGACCAGGTACTCTACCCCATTTATTGTAAATACTCCATATTTGATAAGCTCTGGTGTTCCTCCAGCCTCACCTTCTGAGTATTTGGTTATGCTTTTGATTTCCGAGTTCGGAAAGATAGAAGTGTAGAAATTTATCGCTTCTTCTGCTTTTCCGCATTGATCACCTACAAATGTCAGAAATGTTGTTGTTTGCATTTTCTTAATTATAGTTCAGCCAAAATTTAACTAATAACATACTTCTCGAAATTTGCTCCTTAAGTTAATTGTTGAATTAGCAGTTGCAAATCTCTTTTTCGTACCGAATTCCTGCCAAGGGTCTTATGTCATGTGGCCTGGCTGCTTTTAGCAGCGATGAACCTGATATACATGCTTAGCTGCTGGCTTTACTTATTTCATGGAAAACATTGTTCATAATGACATTCCAGTATTCTTTCATTTCTGCTCTTTGTCCTGAGTCCAATAATTTTTCCTGGTGAATGATAAAAGTGGATTTTTCTTTATTGCTTATTACTCGGATTTGAACAGTTGATAGATTATTCCAATCCTTTTTTTTCCAATTAATTCGGATGTGTGAGTATGGATTGAAAATCCGAACAAATCCGGTAATACCACTTTCAGTTTCATAATGCTTTTTTAGCTCAAATTCCGTTTTTAATTCCCCTAGCCAAATTCTTAATCCGTTTTTGGAAAAAAGGAATTCCCACATTTCTTCTTTTGAGACGGAAAAGGTTTTTCTCAACCCAAATTGAAAACCGACATCTTTAGTTTGTCCAACTTGTTTTTCCATTTTTCTACTTATTTTTCTGCAGCTAATTTAATCTTATCGCAACCGATCCGAATTACTTTTCCGTCTTCAAAGTATTCATATGAGACATTTTTAAATTCAAAGTTATTGTGAAGGTCGATATGTATTCCGTTTAATTGAACTGCATAGTTTTCTTCTATTTCAAAATTTGTCTCCATACTGTTTTTCCTTAATGACGCAAAACGTTTTCATATAAACACAGTAGCCCCGTTTAGGGGCTATTGTCGTTTTATACTTTGTTGTGTGCTGTTTTTAAGTTACAAAGTTTTCAAGAATTCCAGTAACTTCTTTCAAATGTTCTAAAGTTTTCAGCTTTCACTTTCGTTTAAGTTTTGGGTTCAAAAGTACTTTTCAATCCTTCCTCTAAAACTAATCTAAGCAATTCCAATTTTGTCTCTTCGTTTGAACATATGTAAGGCTACTTGCGAGAGGGCAAAAAGCGTAAATGTTAAAATCAAACCACGTAACATAATGGGTTCATACCCTTCAACAAAAACGGAAATAAGCCTTGCCGAACCATTAAAGAGGAAATAAAGTGAAGCAGGCAGGATTAAAAGCCATTCTTTTTTCAAAGCACCTATAGCCGTAATTACAGCCAAACTTAGGGTAGGAGCTCCCAGGGTTCGTAAATTGGTAATGCCGTAATTTGTTACCGCATTAAACCCACTTGGCTCATTAATGGACATGGGGGAAAAGATGGTTGTCAGTGCAGAAGCCCCCAGAACGAGCACAAAAAGTGCCGAAAGAATTTGAGCAAATCGTATCATAATTTTATAATTAGATAATTGTTAGTTATGAAGGTGCAGCACTTCCTTTTGAGCAGTTTTATTTTTCCGTTGTTTTCGAGGATGTACGTCCCCTTCTTCAATAAAATATTTCAATTCCTCCAATAATTCGCCATAGCTTTTATTGAAGCCATTTTTAATAATTGGATAAAGAAAATATCCTTTCCATTTAAGTTCTATATTGGCTTCTACAACAAGTTCCGTTTTATTGTCAGCTAGTTTCTTCAAGGAGGATTTAAAGATATTTCTTTCCAAGGGTATCGGTACATTTTCGGGAACTATTTCAAGATTCAATCGATAATTAACATCATCGTATAAGACAATATCTTCTATGGCTTTTGCGCCATCCGGATTAGGGGTAAAATTACATACCCTTCCAATCATGGGAGCCTCTTCCAACTTGGTTCCTGTAGACTTCTGAATGGTGTGGTTTACCTGAGCCATCCAGACTCCTGCTTTATCAAATTCTTCAGCCCATACTTTCCAAACTTCGTCTATTGGTTTATTAATCTCTATTCTTTTAATTACTTGCATTTTTCTAATTTTTTAGTAACTGAATTGTTGATCATACTTCATTTAATTTTGAAGTAAATGTTACTGCAAAGAAAAGATGGTTTAAGGATGAAAAGGGTTCAAAAAAGCTCAACTATTCCTCTTTTCGGGTCAAGATGCTTTTTTTGTATTCGGAAGGGGAAAGACCATAGACAGAGGAGAACAATCTGGAGAAGTTTTTTGTATCGGGCAGCCCACACTCGAAGGCTATTTCAGTCATTCTTAAAGTAGTGTTTTCAAGAAGTGTTTTCGCTTTTTCCAGCTTTTTCTCTTTTAGGTACTTGGCAGGACTGGCACTATAAATAGAGGTAAATTTTCGTTTGAAAGAAGATAAGCTGAGGTTGGTCAATATGGCTAAATCCTGTAAGCTCAGGTCTTCATAGAGGTGGGTATCAATTATTTTGTTAAACGAATACTTGTTTTGGTCAAAAAGACCGCCAAGCATATTGTCTAGTTCTTCTCCCGGACTGCTTCTAATGATAAGCATAATCAATTCCCTGACTTTTAGTTTAATAATTTCCTCATCAATCAGGGAGGGCGTATCAAAGTAAATCAAAAGACTGTTTATATAGGACTTAATCACCTGCTCGTATTGGACGCTCATCGTCTCAGGTGCTTTCTTAATACCTTTTTTGGCAAGCAAATCGGGTATTTTATTATCAAAAACCAATTGAACGACATCGGGATAAAAATGTATGAGAACGGCTTCATTATCACTACCATCTTCATTTTTGTGCCAATCCTGTATATAACTTCCACATTTCATTAATACACTGTCAAGACCTTGCACACTTTTCTTGCTATTGGGAAAATACAAAGTTGACTTTCCCCTTAAAACATGCAGAAAACAGGCTTCTTCCTGCATGTTGATATTTCCTTTAAGCGGTGGTCTGAAAACCACTCGTTCCAGCACAATCTTTTCTAATAATTTGAATTGTTGATGTTTTATTATCATAATCTTTTATGGCACACAAGCTTTTGAATAAACGCCCGTTTTAATGGCGTTTATTTTGTGTTAGTGCTAGTTTATTTAACCACATGAGCATAGTATCGTAGTAGCCATCGCAAACTGCATATCCGAATTTTTCCAAATTTTCATTTATCCCTCCACTTTCGCAATTTTGGATGGTATGATTACAATTTGAAAAAGTACTTATCGTTAAATCAGCTTTGGAATTACTTCCTATTGTTTTTTCGTAAATGATTTGCGTCTTTTTCCAGTCAATCTGAGTGTCTCTTTCCCCAAAGATTGCCAGAACCGGAATATCCAGTCTTTTTAACTTATTCTCAAAATCCTTAACCATAATTGCCAGGTTGGTTGAATCATCATAGCTTACACCATTATTTTGGTAGGCATATTGTATAGAGTTAAATACTTCTTCTGAGAATTGAAAGTTATTTGGATTAAAATAGGGATCTTTCATAAGGTTGGGTATAGCATTGAGGAAATTTTCGAGTGATTCCCCACCTCTGACCAGAATTTTTTGATAGTGATCCCATTCGTTCATGAGTAAATCAATTTCTGGTTCACTTCTACCTTCCGCCCTTAGATTGGCTTCCAACATATATCGTGAGTTCTCAAACTGATCAGTCCCGCTGACCGAAATCCAAAAGGCGATGGAAGAGTCTTTTTCTATTATTAAAGGACATATCCAACCAGCTCTACTAATGCCCCAAAGACCAATTTGCCTGGAACCTGGAACATTTAAACTTTTGAGTTTAGATAGGGCCGCAATGGCCTCTTCGGCACTACTTTCAATGGATTGATTATGATCATAAATTCCTTCGCTTTGCCCACAACCCGCTTTGTCCCAAAAACAAACAGTAAATCCACTTTCGTTAAAGAAGTCCCTTAGTTCACTGTATTCTGCTCCCTCCACAAAATCCGTAGGGCCATGGCCTGGGATAAGAACTATCAGTCCTCGGGCTTTTTGATTGGGCAATTCAATGGATCCCTTGTACTTAATATCGTTGTATTCGAATTCGAAATTGTCACTATCAAGCTGACAAAAAATTGGATTGCTACAGAAAAAGAGTATAGCAAGGAATGAGAAAATCTTTAAAGAGTTCATTTGCAAAGAATAATTTATTGCAAGACGATAGCCATTTAAAGATGTTACAATTGAAAATTGGCTAAGTGTTTAATTAGCACTAAGGGTTAATTAGACTTCTGAAAGTTCCTATAGATGCTGGCTGCTGCTCAACTGAGTTAGAGGATTTCTTATTTAATGATTTTCAATCCTGAAGCTTTATTCGTTCTCCATAAATGGATTTCGTAAAAATCTTCTCCTTCTAATCCATCTTCACTTAGCTTACTCAGGTTATAATAGTATATCCTCAATCGGTAAATATCTTTTTCTAATCTTATTCTTCTAGCTTCGGGATAATAGTCAGTACATCCAGCTATTACTAAATTTCCGGAAGCAGTTTCGATATCGCATTCATTTATTTTATCTATAGAGTGCTGACTGTTTATGCTCATTGGAGGTGGATCATAATAGATTTTTAGTAAAACTTGGACTGTCATATTTCTGGCCGTTCCAATAATTACTTGATCCTTATCTACTACGAGTTTTCGATCCAGGTCTGCTTTGTTCCAAGCATCTTCAATTTCTTCCGCAGTTTCTTCGTCTTGAAGATAAAACTGAAAATAGTCAGCAAATAGTTCTAGTTTTATCTCCTTTTCCATTTTATACACTTCCTCTGACGTTTTCCATAAACACAGTATGGCCATTTAGGCCATATTGACGTTTTATGCTTTATTAGGCATAGGCTTTTTTAATTCACTCTGACCTTATAAAAACTCTGTTTTCAAAAGATTGAATTGGCCCGTTTGAGTATCTACTGAAAACTCAATGAAGCCTATTTGAGAGTTGTTATCATCGAGTAGTTTAAACCCAATTAGGTATGTTTCATTCTCTTCCAAGCTAAAGACTTTCCATTTATCATTCCAAGTTGTTTCATCGTAGTCAGTTCTAATTCTTGCAATTGGAGTGCTGATGTTTGAGGATGGATTAGTTGTTTCCCAGAAAAAAGGAGATTCAGCTTCTGTTTTTATTACATTGGTTTCCTTAAGAAAAATAAGCTGATATTGATCCTCATTCTTTAGTACTTGATCCTCATCCAAAGATTCAATATTCATCCTTACTGCCTGGTAGTTTCCCACTGGGTCTCCCTCTGTTCGCAGTGAATAAGCGATAACAAAATCAGAGACCCCATCTTGGTCTAAGTCAAGTTCTATATCATTGGGTATATCTATGGTTGTTGGTTGATCTTCATCACAGCCAAAACAAATTAGAATTGTAAATGCTAATATTAATAATTTGTACATATTAATTTGTTTTAATACAAGAGGCTATCGTTTTATGGTTTTCGTTAGTTGCTTGCTAAACTCTCATGCGTAGCGTCAGCGGAGTATGGAGTTTAGGTTTTGTCATGTATTCGTCATTTTTTGCGCCTTTATAGTTAAGTTTCTCCTTATTTAAATTATTTGCTTTAGATGTGCTTTAGCTCTTTGAATGATTTCATCGTTTAATCCCACAAACAAACTATCTAATTTTTTGTAATCTAAAATAGACAATTCAATCGTACCATCCCCAGGTTTTGATATCGAAAATGAATAGAAGCAATTTCCTTTATAGTCTGAATTATCGTATGCAGGTTCATGCAATTCGTTGCTAAAGCCCCAACCTAAAGAATAATGGCTATTCCCTTTCCAGTCTTCTGTCGTAAATCCATTTTGATCAGGGCCATATTCATCCACAAAGCAGTTAATCAGTGGATATAATTTTGCTTTTGGAGCCACATAAGAATTGAACATTAAATGGGTTGCAACCCCTTTAAAACACCGAATTCTCATTTCTGTAAACATATCTTGAAAAGGGGCACTCAATTCTAAATTCAATAACAATATTTCATCACTCTTTTTGATTGACCTATTCTCAGCACTAATTACTTTGGCTGAGCCATAAAGATCTCCAAATTTTATAGACAAGAGTTCCTGTATATTTCTTTTCATTTAATTAGTTCACACTTAAATGTTTTCAGGATGAGACACAAGGGTCTAGTGTATGAGAAGTAGTGGATTTCTATTCCCCAATCTTTTGGCTATGCACGAAGCTTTGTTTTGTATTTTCTCTTTCGTTTTATCATTCAGACCGCTATTACTTATACACATTGTTCTCTACAGGTCTTATTTTATTTTAAAACCATTTTTTAGCAAAAATTCTTCAGTAAGTCTTCTTCTTTCATCCGAATCCTTTTGAGAACTTCCTCTAAAATAAAAATGTCCTGCACCAGCATATGAACGTGAAGTGAAACTATTATTGGTTTTTTGAATGGCGTCCTTGAATTTTTCAAATTCAGAGAATTTGACCATACGATCGTCCTCACCGTGGAAGGCGAGTATGGGAGGGAGATTATCCTTAATAAGATAAAGGGGTGAGATTGTTCGTGTATCGTAATTGATGTTGTAAACATCTCTGCCTGCAATGTCGTATGGGCAGGAACCCAAAATTATGGCGTCAGGTTTTGAACTATATGTTGACTTCACCCCAAAATCTTCAGGCTTTTCAATCATAGCCGAAACCAAGGCTAAATGTGCACCTGAAGAAAAACCATCTGCCAAAATCTTGTTTGGGTCAATGCCTAATTCCTTCGCATGTTCCCTAACCCAGGCTATTGCACTTAGCGCATCACTAACCGAAGCTTTTACATCTGTAGCGTGGATATTCCTAAGACGAATATCGAAGGCGATAGCAACTCTTCCTTCTTCTGAGGCAGCCTGACATGCGCCATAACTCCATTCAGGTAATCCAATCGCCCAACCGCCACCATGAAAAAACAAATGTGCAGGTTTTGCCTGACTTTTATCGTGATTTTCCGGATAAAAAATATGAGCATTAAGGGTGATGCCATTTACAGTTCTGTACATTTTTATTTCACTAGCATCATTCCTTCTGTCTTTACCCATTTTGTAGGTATCCTTAATCTCCTTTATATACGCTTGATTTTTGACATCTTTCAAAACTTTCGCGAAAGCATAATCAAAAGCCTCGACACGATAGGTCCAAATATTTGAAGTAAAATGCTCCTTGATAAAAAAATCTTTCAGGCTCTGATGAGCGTCCAAGTCAGCTATGGCATCATAACGCTTGTCCAAACGCTTTACAGGAACATATTCAAGGTGTGAAAACTTGTATTCTCCAGCAGAAAGAATATCAAAATAGAAATTCATACATCTTCGATATTCTTTAAACTGCAATAAGGATGGCTTATCAAAACTTCCCTTCATTACCTTTTCAAAATACTCACTGGAAACGCTTGCTTTTTTATTAAAACCCGAGAAGCGATGATAGTTTTGTGGATACAACAATCGATATCGTCTATACTTGAATTTTGTTTCCGTCAATAGGCTATCAATTATTTGAGCATCTATTTCTTCAAAATTTCCTTCGGATTTCCTGACAAGCTTCTGCACGCTTTGCTCCAAAGAATCAATTATTAAGGTAAAGTGCGCTAACTCTTGACTGAATATCTTTTCACGCTTATCTGTGACAAAGGAATCGTTTTTTCTGATAAGGTTACTATGAGCCTCCAAGAGTGATTGCTTTTGTTCAGCAAGTGGACTTGAAGAAGGCGCTTTGCTTTGGACATCAGTTTGTCCAAAAACTAATGTGAATTGGAATAGCGCAATTGAGAGTATGAAATATTTAACATTCACCATCAGTCTGTTTTATTGTTATATCAGCTTATTTGTTCTCATTCAGACTATGAAAGTATGTGAAGGTTTAATGTGATCTTGATTTTTTATGCTAGCAGAGAAGGATTATCCAAGCTTCCTAGGCAGCCTCAGCGGAGTATGGAGCTTAGGTTTTGTTGTGCTTATTTTATTTTTGGTGTCTCAACTTTATTTAATTCCTATTTTATTGATTTAGTTTTTTAAGTTCTGGTTTATTCCTGCTTCAAAGAAATTCTTAATTATTAACATTAGGTCTATATCGGTCCCAAAAGTCTTTTCTATGTAAATTCTTCCTTCCTTATTTTGAACTATCATAGCAAACGATCCTTGATCATCTAAATCAATTTCATTTTCAAAGCCACTTAACTCAGGCATGAGTTTCCTGCCGTATACCACTTTACTAAAAATCCCTTCATTATTACATGCTTCAATAAGATTATTCACGTGGTATAATCTGTCATTATTAATTTCTATGTCCTGTTTAGCCGTATCTAACAAAATAAAAACTTTAGGCACCAAAGAGTACTCCTTTTTTTCACAACTAAATAGCAATAGATAGGATATAAAGAGAAAGATTAATTTTTTCATGTATTCATTATATTGAGCATAACGGTCTGTGTATGATGCGTATCCCGAAGGGTATGCATTATACTCCGTGTTGTAGTGTCGTTTTTATTCCGTTACTAATTTTCCATTTCGCCATTCTATCCAAGTAATTGAATTGCTCCATGTCAACATAAAGTTAGAAAATGAAAAACTCCAATCTAACCAAGCAGAACTATCATCAAGATCAATTAAACCACTTATACAATACTTGTTTTTTGAGATGGCTTTGTTTTCAAGAATCAACCAATCCTTGAATAAATCAATATCAAACTGAATTTCTTTCGGTTCAATGTTTTCCTTTCCCAGTATTCCAGAAAAATCTAACCTTAATCTCTCTTCATTGATTCCGTCAAAAACTAGTTTACATTTCCCAAGAATTAATCCTTCATCAATGTCTTTTTCTAGATAGTTCTCTAATTTAGCCCAATCTATATTCAAGATTAGCTTATTCTTAATGATCTCAATTTTTTCAATGTGAGAATCGTGAAGACTTAATCGGGTAATATTTCGCATTATTCTTCCTTTCATATCCACAATGCACTACAACAAACAGCTAAAGGTCGTACGCAGCAACAGCCTAGTATGGAGTTTAGGTTTTGTTCTCAAACGTTATTTTTTATTCCCCCAAGTTCTTCAAGTCCTCTATATCTTTCCCTCTACCTGATGCTTTTTTATTTATTTTCAAGTCTTCCAATCCAATAAAATTCACTGAGATTCCATCAATTTCAAAAGTACTCCTATTAGGATAGGCATCTACAAAATCTACTCCATCAATACTTGTTAACACATCTATTCTAAAAGGAGGATAGCCGATCTGTATAACCTGTTCTGGCTTTGCAAAGTCTTCTGGGGTTAAACCAAAAGATTTAAGTCCAAAGTCTTCAAATACTTGGACAAGTCTATTCCCATTTTCTAAGGAGGCACTTACCCAAAAGTCAATATCTCCTGTATAGCGAGGATATCCGTATACACCTACTGCATATCCTCCCGTTACCATGTAATTAACTTCATGGCGATTTAGCAATTCGACAAATTCTTTGAAGTCTGGGCTGAATACGTTTGAATCTGACATATTGCTGGCGAAGGATTTCAATGGCGGCAAGGCGTTCTGCAGGAGTTTTATTCAACCAGAATTTTAAATCTGATTGCTCATCGTGAAGTCCAACTATTTTTACCACTCTTTCCATACTCCAATTTACGAAAATATTAGCTTTTTGTGCTCCTAATTGGGATATATTTATTATGCTTGAGAACGCCGCTCTACACGCTCTCATCGAACCGTCAGTGGAGAGGTAGCGGCGTAGAGATTGTTATCAGCTAATTTCGTTTTCAATTGAGTATAATGCTAATAGGATTCCATATACATTATGTTTTGGCCATAATGATAGGTTCAATGCATTGTTAATATCATATTCATTTTCTTTAGTCCCCCAAAATAGGATCTCATTCTTTTCAACAAATAGCCTTCCTCTTTTCGATAACAATTCCTTTCTCCAGGCCTTAGACTGTTTGCTTATTAAGTCAAAGGCTTCCCAACAAATTTCTATGCATTTATGCATCCAGGTATTGGGCGAAAATCTTTCTATACTTTGGGATAGGTTAAGAATCTGATTGGGCTCATTTGTCTTTAAAATCTTTTCTGCTAGAGAAAAATCAAAAAACATTATTGCTTTTCGGTATTCGATAAACTGGAGAATTGATCCAAACTGGATCTCTTCATTTTCTACCCCAAGGCTTTCGTACCAATAGGGATTTTTTGAATATCTAGGACCTTTAAATTTATTCTCTAAATTGATTGTTAGGATATTTCCGATTGGAATTAGATAAGGGCTTAAATCTATTCCAGCTTTTTTATGATCTTTTAATTTGATAGCTAAAGAGGCATATCCACCATCAGAAAAATGATTATAACTGACCTCCATATCTAAAGCATCTACATAAGTATCTATCTTTTCGATTTCATTCGTTGTTGCGGTGAATTCTTCCCAGGCAGTATCTTTTTTCCAGTCAGTCATAAGTGAAAATATAGCTGATAACGGTCTGGCTAAACGCAGTAGCGACCGTATGGGAGCTATTGCCGTTTTAGCCTTTGTTGTGCTCTCGTCTTTTTTCTTTCATTAAATATTCTCGATGTTGCTTTCCCCAATTTGTCAATTCTATTATTAAAGGTACGAGTGTATATCCATAATCCGTAAGTTTATAAGTTACTTTTACTGGAATGGTATCGTACACTTTTCTTTTTACCAATTCATTTATCTCTAAATCTTTCAATTCTTTTGATAACATTCTTGGAGTAATTTTCGGTATCCCTTTCTCCAATTCAGAATATCTAAACTCTCCATTACAGAGTAATGCAATTATCGGCATTTTCCACCTTCCTTGCACAATCTCCATTGTATCTTGAATAGCTTGTAATTCCTTTCGATAATGTTCGATTATTTCTAAAGGAGGTTTGTCTATTCTGTAACTCTTAAACTCTTCAATTTTATCTTTTAATGCCTTATCCATTGCTATCCGTTTTTGCAAAGATACACTATACTTTGGTATAGTGCTATATAATGTATAGTAAATGTTCCATAGTTTTGCGTCATCGTTAATTTTCAAAAAGCAAAAAAATGAAAATATTATTTTGGATTGTAAGTCTTGGATTAGTTGCCTTTGAAATGGCAGCGGGAATTGGAAAACAATTGGGTGGTAAAATGGCTATGGATTGGATGAATAAATTGGAAATTTCCAAACCATTAATGAGCGCATTCGGAGGATTAGAAGTGGGAGCGGCTGGTGTTATTCTATTCAGTCTTTTTAGCAAAGGTGGTTTCAATGACAAACTTGTTCCTTGGGCTTGTTTGGTTCTTGTTGTTCTGAAAGTAGTTGAATTAATTCTGCAATATAAAGCAAGTGAACCTTTTGCTGCAATGGTCGGACCTATTGTTGTTCTTGTACTTGTTGCTACATTCTATTTCATAAGACAAAGTATTTAAAATGAGTAACATAGTTTTAGTTTTTGGTGCAAATGGCAATTTAGGCAGTCATTTTGTCAATCAAGCTTTGGATGCTGGGTATAAAATCAGAGCCTTTGTAAGAACCCCTGAAAAATATAGTCTTTCAGATAATGCCAATGTTGAAGTATTTAAAGGAGATGCAACAAATTATGATGATGTAGAAAAGGCTGTGTCAGGAGTTGATATTGTTGTTAGTTGTTTAGGCAATCCACCAAAAAAGAAAATCTTCATAATGGAAGAAGCCTATGACAATATTATGTTGGCTGCATCCGACCAACCTAATCCTCCACGTTGTTTAATGATTTCAAGTATTGGTGTCGGTGGTTCGTCTTGGTTTGTTAAATTTTTACTTCAACGCATAGGTGGAAAAGAAGGATTTAACGATTTTGAGAAAGCTGAAAAGAGAGTACTTGAAGAAAAAGGTGTTCCGTTTATTGCTATCAGACCTGCTGGACTTACTGATAAAATGGGGAAAGGAAAATATCAAATTATTGATAAACCGACTATTTTCTTTCCAAAATTCATTTCTCGTTCTGACGTTGCTAAGTTTTTTGTGGATTGTCTAACCAATACTTCTTTTGACGGTAAAGCCATTATGATTGAGGGAGCTTAATCTCTTTACGATTTTTTGTTTTTTTCTTGATGGAGCACAACGGCGAACTATGCGACGGTCGGAGGCTTTAGCCGGAGACTGGCGACATAGTTTTTGTTATCGATTTTTATTTTTCCTGACTTATTGAACTTACATCCTTCATTAAAAACCCGGAACAGGTTTGATCCCCTTTTTTATAAATAAGGTACTCTTTATCATTATTTCTCTTCAAAGAGATTTTATTCACAAGTTCAGGCTGATTAATTCGAATATGATATATATAGGTATCAATTGCAGATCTACTTGCATCAGATTTAGGAATAATTAGTTTATCTAACTCCCTTTTCTCCCATTTATTTGATACATACAATACATGATCTAAGCTGTTGTTTAACGAGTCAGTTATTTTGATTTGGTATTCTACTGATTTAGATATTGGATAAGAATATGACAACCTTAAATCGATTTCATTTCTATCCCTTGGAATACCTACAACGGGAAAATATCCTTCTTGCATTTCGGGAGGAAAACGTTTCTTTATATCTTCCTTTTTTTTGTATAATTCCAGAAAATCGACAAAATGTTGTTTAGGAGGTATTAACTCCATCGGAGGACCAAGTTCTTCATCTATCAAGGGTTGAATAACTTTTTTCATGACCTCTATTTCACTCTCGTATAATTCTAGGCCAGAAATATTATCAGGAGAAATCCGAATTTCTACTTTGGTTATTTCAAGCGCCCTAAATGACAAAAAAGAGTCCCATTCTTCAGGATACATATTTTCCCAAAGTGGGCTTGAGATTACGACAGGGTTTATATAAACAGAAATGGAATTGTTTGCTCCAGCGTAATTAGGAAATTTGGTTTCGTACCAACAATATAGATAACTGTAAACTTGAGTAGCAATTTTTGAGCGACTTGATGAATTACTCAGATGATCATCGCCAACAAAATAGTCAGCAAATTTATTTCTTCTTAACTGAGCTGGATATATACTTGGTTCTCCCCATAAGCGTCCCAATTTATCCATTATAGGAAACACATTTGCATCCGGCCCTAGAGCCATAAAACTAAATGATTGGGTTTCCTCTGAAAATATGACCTGATTAAACTTGGGATCACCTGGCTCTTTCATTTTGCCATCTGCCTCTGTATCAGAACTACATGCTCCAAATACAATTATGCCTATTACCAATAAAGCCCTGTTTGTTTTCTTCATTTTATATATTCTCGATAACGACTAGCTAAACTCTCGTACAAAGCGTTAGCGGAGTATGGAGTTTAGGTTCTGTTGTACAGGTTTTTATTTACACTTCTCTAGTAGCCTAATTACAGCTTTAGTTATTTCAGTCATATCTCCAGTATTTTTAAGGATTAGTTCATCTTCTTCAATACCCTCATACCCTCTTGAGTTACCTTTTATCCTTCCATTTATATGAGGAGTTAATGTTATAGTATTATTCTCGCTATGTACTGAAACAAGCTTAGCGTTCATCATTTGCTCTTTAATTGTTTTTCTTTTAGATACTTTTTTATAATTCTCATTTGTTTCCTTCAAATCATATTTCTCATAATCGACTTTTTCAGACTTCTCAAGATGAAAAGAAATGATTTTTCCTAATTCAATGATCCCAATAGTTGCCGGTTTAAGGGATACGAATTTTGAACGTAACCATGTACCTGTATTAGAAGAATTAACAGTCTCTATAAGGAATTCGTCTGGGTATTTAATTACATGAACCATTTTAGATTTCTTCCGCCTTATGAATCCTAGAAAATTCATTATCTATTTTTTCATTTTGTACAACGATTAGCTATCCCTAGTTCGTAGCGTCAGCGGAGAATTGGGGATAGGTTTTGTTATGCTCTTAGTTTTCTTTTATTCAATTGTTTGATTTCCACGAATCATCTTTATCCCTTTTCCCTATCCAGTTAATCTTATCTTCAATCGTCCAATTGCCTTTTATTTTGATGCTATCTCCAATCTTGATGACATAAAATTTGTCTTGGTATTTGAACTCCAAATATGTTCTTCCAATTTCTATATGTTCTGGATCAGAATCTGGCCTTTCATTAAAATATGTTTTTGAGTAAGTTATTTTAGACCATTCAATTCCTTCATTTTCTCCTTGCTTTATTGTTTCTAAAAAACTGAGCATAAAATTTGTAGAATACATTGTATATGTTTCTTTTATTTTTTCATCCTCAATCTCTTTGTCCACTTTCTTCATCATTCTTTGAATTGCAAATATTAAATCTGCCTCATTCGTTTTAGCTTTCTCAAATAAAGCTGAATCTTTCTTTGTTAAAGCTTCAAAAACAATTTTTCCAAGCTCTTGGGGAGTTTCATTTTTTTGCCCAAAAGCTTGGCTGTTGAAAAGAAGTGAAATTATTATAAGAAAGATTTTTACCATTTGTATATTTCCCCTTTTTTATTTGAGCATAACATTAGTGTATACGAAGTTATTTCGTTTATCTCTTATTATACCGCTTTCCCAGGCTCTCAGAGCCGATTTATTCTGCTAACCCGAAACTCAAGCAGGTGCCGTTTACACGAAAATAAATGATGTTTTTTTTCAAGGAAGGTATTGCGTTTCAGGTCTTACTCAAGATCGAAAAAAAAAAGCAGCCTGCAAAGCTATTCTTTGGCTTGCAGGCACTCCATACTTTCTCAAAGTAAGGAAGTAGCATTTGTGCTGCCGAGTCCAGGAGAGAATTAAAGATACTTCCTTTCGCCAGTTTCAGGAGGGAACCTACTTCGGAAATGCCAGCGCCTTTAAAATCCGCTTGACAAAGCCAGGCCCTTCATATACATAGCCACTATACACCTGCACCAAAGAAGCCCCGCCCTGCATGCGCATTTTAGCATCCAAAGGCTCCATAATTCCTCCCACTCCGATCAGAGGCAATTTTCCATCCGTCTTTTTGTGGATATAATTCATGATCTCCCAGGAAGTATGCGTCAAGGGCAATCCACTCAAACCTCCGGCTCCCAGCGCCTCTACCTCAGCCTCTGGAGTGTCAAGATCTGCTCGTGATATAGTAGTATTGGTGGCAATCAGACCCGATAACTGAGCCTTTTCTGCAACTTCTACGATATCGTCCAATTGCGATTCTGTGAGGTCTGGAGCAATCTTCAGGAGTAAAGGCTTGGGACTCTCTTTTTTCTGGTTAAGATCCTGAAGCCTCAGCAATAACTGGGTCAGGGGTTCTTTCTCCTGCAAACTTCTCAATCCGGGGGTATTGGGCGAACTCACATTCACAACAAAGTAGTCCACATAATCAAAGAGCAATTCGAAGCAGTATACATAATCATCGACCGCTTTTTCATTGGGGGTATCCTTGTTTTTGCCAATGTTCATACCAACGACCATGTCACCTTTCTTCATCCTTTTGAGCTTTTTCAGCATGGCATCAGCTCCTGCATTATTGAAGCCCATACGATTGATGACCGCACGATCCCTCAGCAAGCGAAAGAGGCGAGGTTTGGGATTACCCGCCTGGGATCTGGGGGTAACGGTGCCAAACTCTACAAAGCCAAAGCCCATATACTTCCATTTATCGCCGATATAGGCATCTTTATCAAAACCCGCCGCCAATCCTACCGGATTTTTAAAAGTCAGGCCAAATTGTTTGACTTCCAGACTTTTGAGACTGAGTTCGGTATTGATTCGAAAAAGGTCTCGAACCAATGGAAGCGATAAAGAGAATTTTAAGAGGCTAAAAGTAAGGTGGTGGGCTTTTTCAGCATCCAGAGAGAAAAAGATCGGTCGCAGCAGAGATTTGTACATAAAAAATCCGGATTTGCACCAAAGGTACAAATCCGGTTGATTATATAAAATGTTTCGTGTTTACGAAGGATCAGCTGGTGCCAGAGTTACTTTTCTGGTAACGGTATTGAAAGGTCCGGGAACCATGTCTCCCTTTCCATCAACCAGGGTCATTTTGATCTCAACTTCTCCCATAGGCAAGCCTTCGATTATATATGGCTCCCAGGAAGTAAGCAGGAATTCTTCTCCATTGATAAAGGTATGCACCTTATAGCCTTCTTCTGAGAGGCCTTCATCTACGTTTAGCAGGAAGAAGTCCAAAAGAAGCTGCTTGGTATCTTCTCCTTTATACGTTCCTTTAGGACGGCTGTAGAACATGTGCATAGCTGAAAGGTCAGCTTCTGCCGCCTCTGTATCTCCTGTCTGAACCTGAGTTACTACAAAAGATTTTTTATTCTTCACACTCTCATGATACGAGCGGGAAAGAAAAGCCAATACTACATGATTGCCGGGCTGCTGAAGTTTCTCAGTAGTTACCATGGGATCATAGTGAGCAGAATAAGGTCCATTGTCAACGATGAAATGGATATGCTGCCCTTTACCAGAATTGGCTAAAGGAGCTGGCTTTTGTGTTTGCGCTCCCAGATCATAGTCTTTAACATCGAAATTGAAGGTATGAGTTCCATCATCTCCAGCTTCTACCTTTCCTTTGAGGCTCAGTTTGGCTTTGGGAAAATCAGGAGAACCACTCAAAGGAGTAACTTTGATATCCCCTTTTACCATGGCCCTACTCTCGCTCATTCCTTCTTCTCCGGCTTCGCCTTTTCCTTCTTCTCCTGCCTCATCATGTCCTTCTGCATGGTTTTCGTGAGTAGTTCCATCTTCATGTGTGTGACTATCTGAGTCGCTACCACCACATGCATAGAAAAATACGAGTAAAGCTGCCATCAACAGCCTTGAGATTGTTACTTTCATTTTATTCGTGTGTAATTGTTTTCAAAATTAGTGGGTTTCACGGATTGAAATTACATAAAAAGATAGTCAAAACGCCAAATCAGGGGAAAATTCATGATTGAGTAATAAAGCTATGCTAGCGGGAAGTTTGGTTTGCGGATAACTTGGAGGGCTGAGAGACCGTGGATTCTTTTTCACTCTTCGAAGTAAAAGGTCCCTGAGCGCACAGGAACCTATTCTCATCCAAGCTTCGAGATGACAGAGAATAATTTAGAGGAGTTGTCATCCCGGCCTACATACTAGAGCCGGGATCTCTTGCTTGTTCATCCTTAGCTAGAGATCCCGGATATCTGATAGATTCCAGGATGACAAGGGTATTGTTTCTTAAAAGTTGCGTCATCTCGAAGTTTGACTGTGAGCTGGCTTGTGGGCTGAGAGATCATGTATTTTGAGTACGCTTTAATCCAAGGTCCCTCGGCGCGCAGGAGCCCTTCTAAAATCTAGCCCCGGGAGGACAAAGCGGGTGGTGCTAAAGCTAAAGCGCCTGCAAAGAATCTTTGCAGGCGCAGTATAATGTTGCTCAAAAGAGCTTATATGTCAGATGATCTATCTGCTGGGAGTCGCATCCATGCTCTTGATCAGGCAGCCACTAGCCGGGCTGTGCTTGACCGCAGGACTTGATCCTTGTAGCAAACTATCAATGGCGTCATTTAGAAAGTTCTGCTTTACGAGTTTGGCGTCAAGGGGATTGTCGTCGATTTTCCCGCTATATACAACCTTAAAACCCGATCCGACAGGTCTGAGCAGAAATACCTCAGGGTTCTTTTTCGCCTGAAACATCTTTGCTACGGACTGATCCTCATCTTTCAAATAAGGAAAAGGGAAAACGGTAACGGTCCGCATCACACTGGGATCGTCCATTTCGTTCATTGCAGCATTATTGCTGTTTACAGCAATGATGGCCAGCCCCTTATCAGCATAGCTATTGTGGAGTTCTTTGAGGCGCTCCTCGTATTTTTTGGCCCAGCTACAATGAGAGCTGGTAAACACAACAGCGACCAGTTTCTGATTACTAAAATCAGAGAGCTTGACTACCTTTTCTCCATCCGTAAGCGCAAACTCGGTTACGGAGTCTACCTTCTGAGCAAGCGCAGGTACTGAAAGCAGCACTGTGCTAAGCAAAAATGCCAGAAAGGTAGTATAAACAAGTTTAGTCATAAAAAAATGGTTTGGTTGAACATTAGTTCCCGAAACTTTCGTCCTTATGTATTATTAGACTGACTTCTTTGGCGTCCGTCACTGTACTAATACGTTCGATAAGACGTCCGTCGCGGGACAGAATCAGGCTCATTGGGGGCGTACTTGTTGTGGAAGAAAGCCTGTGTTCTTGTAAAAACTGATTTAATGATTCGTTGTTTACACAATATATGGGGGTTTCTATTGCCAATTGTTGCCAGAAATGCTTCAATTCTTTCTTTGCATCATTTTCCTCATCTAAGGCGACAAAATGTACATTCAGATGCTTGTGAGGATGATTGAGCAATTGAGCCAAATCCGGAATCTCTTTAACGCAGGGTCTACATGCGGTATTGTAGAAATTCAACAAAACATATGGTTTATCCGATTCCTCTACCAATTCTTTCAGTTCTTCCCCGTTTAAATAACTTATCTCATGGCTGAACTCCTTCGTACAGGCGTTCGCGAGTATAAGTAAGGATAAACTCATCATATATGTCGTAGCTAATCTCATAGCTTTTGGTCCAGTTGTCCTTTTTTACGATGACTGGTAGGATTCCGTTATCTTTTTGGGAAAAATCGCCAAAATCGAGGAATATGTTGTCTTTAAAAGCAACCCCTTGCCCGTGCATCTTATAAATGGTCTCCTTGGTACTCCAGATAAGCAAAAAAAGCTCCATACTGGAATTCTCCTCGTAAAAGGACAATTCTGCCTCATTCATAAAAAGGAAACGTGTACGTAAGTTTCTGGGCTTTTTACGCTTTCTGTACTCTATATCAATACCTACTTCAGAGTCAAGGGATGCAATTGCAGCTGCATATTTGGAAGAGTGGCTGTAGCTAATGTGGTGTTTATCATTGGAAAGATAGGGCTTGCCATAGTGATTGTTGAGGGATTCGATTCGTTGATCGTTCGCGATTTTCAACAATTCCTTCATGCACAAGCGGCTGGAGAGCCATTCAAGGCGCTTCTCAGCATGGGAAATCCCAGATAAACGTTTCCATTCATTTTCGTACAGCTTCACCCGCTCAAGAAAGAACATTTCGTCCTCCTCAATCCTCCAAGCTCCCAGGCTTACTCCCTGGAAATTGCTATCGAGTTTAATGAATGGCATGAGTGAAAAACTTAACGTACTAAATAATTAGATAATGTATCGCTTTCTTTTTACAAATGATTCAAACGCTACCCTATCGGGCTTTTTGTAGTTTGAATACAAATTTCTGGGTATTTTCTGTAGCCTTACTTAAATATACGCAAATTCCACTCCTTGTCCAACGAAAAAAATCGCGGTTTCAAATTAATGAAACCGCGAACCTATATATGATTTATCCTATTCGGATCAGTTATTCATAAAGTTGGCTGTTGAGCCTTGCTCGCGAAGGTAGGTATTGGCTTCGTCGATGGTAACACGTACTCCGTCTATATAGGGCACAATCCAGGGATTTTCTATCCCGAGGGTTACCAATTCACCTTTGAATTCATTACACTCATCATAGGTACGGAACATACCGATCATGTATTTGTTGAATCCATCAGCTCTTTCCGCTACAAAGTCATTGCCATCTACCGGTGCCGCTTTCATCTCATGGAAAACATAGGCTCCGATTTGAACCCGATAGACAAGACCGGTAGTGATGCCTTCGCTGATCACAGTCTTCTGCGATTTGTACTCAGCGAGCAGTTGCTCATTTCTTTTACGCAAAGATTGCATTTCTCCTTCCATTTGGATCAGGGCCCAACGAAGGCTGTCAACCAGTTCAGAACCTCCACCATCGGAGATCTGGGTTTGCATTTCTTTGTTTCTTTTCTTCAGATCCTTGATCTGCTCCTGGTAATTGTCGAACTCCGCTTTTAAGGCAATAGGGTTCTTTTTGTACATCTTTGCCTTTTCGGCCCAAAACTTTTTCTCTTCTTTAGAGATTTGACCAGTGGCTAAGGCAGGGAGGCAAAAGAGCAAAACAATTACAGGAATATATTGAATTAAATACCTCATTCTCATCTATGTATCTTGGGTATGACGATAAATAAATCTAAATAAAAGCTTTCTATTAGAAAACTACACTTAGACTAAAGAACGAAATTGAGGGTAAGAATATTCTGATTCAGGTTAAATTATTAATCAGAAAGCGCATAGTTTCCCCAATAGCTGTCCCAATTCTTACACAAATCCCATGCCTGAATTGTATAAAAGAGACTACACATTTTGCTCCGATCTGCTCCATGTAGGGAATTGGGCAAACTTGTAACTTTTTTGCAAAGCAAAATGCTGCTGCGTAATTGGTCTATGTCCCTGATATGTTGTAGCTTGCGGGCCAAATTTCAACATTAGATATCCTCAGAAAAACAATAATCTCATGTCAAAAGTTACTGTCGTCGGTGCTGGAAACGTAGGAGCAACCTGCGCGGAATGCGTCGCAAGAGCCGAAGTATGCAACGAAGTTGTCATGCTGGACATCAAAGAGAACTTTGCCGAAGGTAAAGCCCTCGACCAATGGGAGACTTCTCCTGTAAATTATTTCGATACCCGCATTACGGGCTCAACCAATGATTACAGCAAAACAGCCGGTTCTGATGTAGTCGTGATCACTTCTGGTATCCCTCGTCGTCCCGGTATGAGCCGCGATGACCTGATTGCAACCAATGCCGGAATTGTAAAAACAGTTACTGAAAACGTAATCAAGCATTCTCCTGATTGTATCATCATCGTTGTTTCCAATCCTTTGGATGTGATGACATATCAGGCTTATCTGACTGCCAACTTCCCCTCTCATCGTGTGATGGGTATGGCAGGTGTACTTGATACGGCTCGTTACCGTTCTTTCCTCGCCCTGGAATTGAACGTTTCTCCTAAAGATATTCAGGCAGTACTCATGGGTGGGCATGGTGATACCATGGTTCCACTACCTCGCTACACTACGGTAGCTGGTATCCCTGTTACTGAATTGGTTTCTGAAGAAAGAATCAATGCGATCATCGAAAGAACCAAAAAAGGAGGAGGAGAGATCGTTAAACTGCTCGGAACTTCTGGTTGGTATGCTCCTGGTGCTGCTGCTGCTCAAATGGTAGAAGCCATCATGAAGGACTCCAAAAGAATCTTCCCGGTTTGTTCTTACCTCACAGGTGAGTATGGAGTAAATGATCTCTATCTGGGTGTACCCGTTGTCCTGGGAAGAAAAGGAATCGAGAAGATCATCGAACTTGATCTCAATGAAGCCGAAAAAGAACTCTTGAAGCAATCTGAAGCAGCTGTACGTAATGTAGTTGCAGTTTTGGACAATCTTTAAGCAAAGACTTTATACAAAAAGCCCGGGTCTGAATGCAGATCCGGGCTTTTCTTTTATATATCTCTGGCTCATCCAGCTGGCAAAACCTTATATCCCTTTACCCGAGGCATATAAATTGCCGGACCCGCTTTGAGTTTGAAAGTAGGCTGTGAATATTTCCAGAATTTTGGAGGAATGCGCAAAGATTTCTTTGAAATCATCACCCCTTTTCCAAAAATTAGACGTTTTGGCCCTTTTCTTCCAACGGGCTTCATCATTACCGCCTCCCCACGTATCTGCATCGCGACAATAAAATGCTTCTTTAGCAGGATCGTATCATTAAAAATCCCACTGGGTGCAGGTCTGATATCTACGACTTTATTGGGTCCTTCCATAAGCAGTTCTGCCATAAATCCATTGGCATAGGCAGAAGGATCTACCTGAGCTTTGGCAGAAAAAGAGGAAAAGAAGAATAAGCTTGAAAGGAGAATTGTAATACTTAACTGAATAGGTTTCATCATTCTTGATATTTGACTTGAGAATATGGAGCGAAGAATTTCCGCCCTTCAAGTCTTTGTATACTTGTTCAAGAAAAATGTAACATGGGAATGTGTTAGCGTTCTAGAGTTTTAGGGTGTTAGGGTGTTAGGGTGTTAGAGTAGTTTTCAGTAAGCATACGCTAACACCCAAACACCCTAATACGTCTTACTCCACAACCGACAATTTCCCCACAAAATCTTCTACTCCATCAATCTCGGTATATACGCGATAGACATAAACGCCCGGCTTGATTCTTTGCTTGCCCTTGTCCCGGAGGTCCCATTCTATACCGCCATCTCCATCGGTTTCTTCCAGTTTATTGACAAAGCGACCGGAGACGGTATAGATCTCGATATAGGCCTGTTGGGTAAGATTGGCGAAACGGACACCTTCAAAAAACTCATGATTTCGGGCGGGATTGGGGTAGACAAAAACTTCGGATAGGTCTTCCTTATTGCTGGAAAAGGTAGCCGTATTGCCTTCCTCATTGCTGCAAATGCCTTCGGCTGTACAAATATCAGAGACCACCAAAGAGATGGGATATCCCAGGGCTCCAAATCGTGCTTCGGAGATGGTTACGAGTACAGCTGTTCGCTCCTCATTCCCCCACTCTACTGACTGTATACTTCCTACAGGTTCTATGCGATAATTGCTGCTATCCAGAGCAGATGCTTCTGTTGGAGGTAGATTAAAGGTCAAAAGGGCGGTTTTATCTCCGGTAGATTCCCAATTGCTGAGAAAGAGGCTTTTCTCAACTTTCCGTTCGTAGCGGAAGCTCAGGTTTCGATTGCCTTGAAGACGCGCCTGTCCCCGATCTTTAAAGGTAGAGTCTATAGTGAATGTATTCAAACCCTCATTGAATTCATCCCGAAAACCCAATATGATGCGATTGGCCTTGTCGCCGGAATGAGTGATCGATATGGGGGCAATGTCTCCATTAAGGAGAAATTTGGATTTATCTTCATTTCGATCTGTAACCGGCTGCGAAAAATAAATGGCCACTTGATTTTCCCCAATAGCCGCCAGACTATCTACCAAAGGTCTTTCATGTGGAGTCAACAGAATGGCCCGACCAAATCCACTCGTATCTGTAGCCCCTATACTTCGGAGGACATATAGTACCGGCACATCCGCATCGAGGTTTTGATCCAGAACTGCATTTGTATTGATGGGGCTAAAAACAGATGCCACCGAACTATTAGGCCAATTGGGAACCCGCCATAATTCATAGGCATTGGCTCCGGGAACTGCCTGCCAATTGAGCTGAACTCGATCTGGCCCCAGCACTTCTCCTTGCAAAGAGAAAACCGGTGCAGGTCCTGTATAGAGGTAATCCTTTTCGAAGAAAAAGGTCGAATCCGAAATGCCAATACCCAATTCATTGATTCCATTTCCATTGAAATCTCCAATGATGTGGTGGGTCCCTACCGATCCAAAAATGAAGGCATCCATTTTATACTCCCCTCCTACGATATCCATGATGTAGGTTTTGGGGAAAGTGGAAAAAACGATTTCCAATTCAGGGTCGGTATCCAAATTCCCTACAGTAAGTGCATTGTAAGTCTTGGAATCTATATCGTAAATCACATCCTCCCAAACCACATCATATTGATTATTCGCAGTGGCTTTGAAGATGCGTAGCACCCAATGCGGGGTATCAAATTCCTTGTCGATGTTTTCGAGATCGGAGGTATGGATGCCAACAAAGAATTCGACGATACCATCATTATCAAAATCGCCTTTTTCAAAATATACTTCAGAATTTTCATTGGCAATCAAACTGGTATCTGCCAGGACATTCACATAATTATCCCCTCCCGTATGCTCATAGATTAGAAAGTCTGCATCATTGTCGCCGAACAGTATTTCGGTATTTCCATCCTTATCAAAATCCTCTACCAATGCCTGCGTAAATCCAGGTCCCTCAAAATCCTGGGTAATGTTTTCCAGAGTAGCTACTTCATTGAAATTGCCGACTACCCCTTTGAATACAAAGAAATCCTTAGCATTTCGCATGAGGATATCCAGCTTTCCGTCCCCATCTGTATCACCAAAATTGGCCGAGAATTTCCGCTGGCCTTCATTGGACCACATCTGGGTTTCAAACCTTCCACCCTCTGAAACCTGCTCCAATAAATAGGTCGAATCATTGACCGAGCACAAGAGTTCCCATAAGCCATCTCCATCTGTATCCTCCAGGCCTTTGGGGATCAGAATCCGCCGAAAATCACTTAGAGAGTCTTTTTCTACGAATTCATTGCCGGTAAACTCAAAGATTTTCAACTTCCCAAAGGAAAGTCTTTCGTCATACACATTCATGACCACTTCTTTGAGCTGGTCATTGTCGGTATCATAGGTTTTCGGGAGAAAGCGTCCATTGGGCAATTTATAATCCAGCTCATTGAAGCCGGATTGTTTGATGAATTCCGGCTGAAAAGTAAAAGTTCCCATTTCGCTTTGGCCACTAAGTCCGGCCAGGTTACGACTCTCGATGAAAAATTCATAGGTCCCGGGAGTCAGGACATTATTGCCTAATAAAAAATCTCCGTTTCGGGTAGTTCGGTCGAAGGTTTCCTGTTTGTATACAGTCGTTCCCTGAAGCCGATAATTGAGGGTATGGAAGCCCTGATCAGAACTGCGAAAGAGAACCAAAGCTTTCCTTTCATCATTGTCCCAGGCCTGTGAAGCCCTCTTAATTTCAATTTCAGGGGCACTTTTATCCCGGATAAAGCGGATGCGATCCTCATTGGTGAATCCATTTGATTTTTCGACCCTAAGTCGAAGCGTATATTCTCCTTCCGGCAAATCTGTCAAATCCCAGCTCGCCAGGGTATCCTGATCGGTCTGATATATCTGATCTGCCAGAATCGATACCCAGGGATTCTGATCTTCTGTCCCCTCCTGATATTCCACATGATAGCGTTCGAATTCAGGATCCAGTACGGTCCCAATAATATGCACCACATCCTGATCGCTTCCTCTGTCATTTTCGGGCGAAAGTAATTCTACATGAGAAGCGCCTACCACTTGTAAGGCACGCAGCAGATTCAACCTCCCCGCACCGGTAAAATGATCCCATCCCGGATCGGAAAGATCGTCTGAAGAAGATGCCAGAATGCCCCGGATCTGCTGAGGGCTTCTTATCCCGTCCTTGGCAAAAAGCAAGGCAACCGCAGCAGCCACCATTGGCGCTGAAAAGCTGGTTCCTTGCGTACGGGTAAAAGCCTCGTCTATACTTTTGGTAGAATCGAGGGGTACAGGCACAAAAATTCCGGCTCCTGGTGCGGTCATGTCTACTGTAACCCCATAGCTACTCAGGGGAAAAAGAAATTCTCTTCCACTTTCCAAATCAGCCGTAGAAGCAGAAACGGATATTACCTCATTGAAACCGGAGGGATAATGCAAATCGTCCCCTCTGGCATTTCCTGCCGAACTCACCATAACAATGCCTTTGCTGTAGGCGTATTTGATGGCTTCATGCACCATCAGCGAAGGATAAATATCTCCAAAGCTGAAGTTGAGGATTTGCACACCCTGATCAGCAGCATAAATAATAGATCGTGCGATATCATCATCTTCTCCCGCTCCGGTCGGCCCAAATGCACGTATGGGAAGAAGTTTACAATCCGGAGCCAGACCTGCGCCTCCATAGGTATTGTCATGCCTGGCGAAGATGACCCCGGAAACCATGGTTCCGTGATTGTTGTCATCTGTGGGATTGGGATCGGGAAAGAGGTAATCGCCTCCTACCGGATTGCGAGGCTGATCGGTAAAATCATAGCCAGACACATCATCCACAAAGCCATTATTATCATTGTCAAGGCCATCGAAGTCTCCGGTCTTTCCATCTCTCGTTTCACTCACAGACCAGGGCTCAAATGTCCCATTTCCATTTGCATCCTCCAGGCTATTGACAAGGTATTTGCCTACGAATTCCGGATGTTCGTAATCCAGGCCGGTATCAATGACTCCGATTTTTATGTTGGGACTGCCTTTGGTGTATTCCCAGGCAGCAAATGATTTTATATAGGGGTGGTACCACTGTACGCTGAGGGAATCATCTGTAGGTATGATCTCTTCCGGCACAAAATCCAATTGCATGGTCCTGTTTTCCTCCACAAATTCAAAAGCGCCACTGGCTTGCAGTTGAGAGATTAGGCTACTGTTTCCATCAAATTCGAGGGTAAAAAGTCGAGCTACTTCTGCATTTCCCTGCAAGTTTTTGGCGACAGAGGATTGGAGGCTTTGTGCTGATCTGATATTTTGGAGAAAAGGATAATTTTGCTGCAAAGCAATCGGAAGGGATTTGGCAAGATTTTGATTGCCTTTATCGCTTCGAAAAAATTGCTGCAAAGAAGTATTTCCAGGCGCCAGCTTTACATTCACCTCCACTTGTGCCTGACTCTGAGAAAAGAATCCCAAAGCAAAAATTAGGAGTAAGAAGCGTGGGGAGAAGAGCAAGTGCCTGGCGAGAAAGATCAGCCGCATGTACAAGGGTGTAATTTCCGTCTTCTGTGTTTGTTTCTAAGAGTCGAAACTTAGCACTTTAATTCGGAACGAAAAAGGCAATTGTTGTGGTATATATTCATGGAGAAAGAATGTTTCGCAAATAGGCAAAAGCAGTATCTTGTCTTCTTTATCCCTAACTTGAAAGCCCTAAGATTAGCACCCATCTCATTTTCACCTAAAACACGATCACATGAGAACCTCAATCCTACTACTCATCCTCTTTTTTAGCACTTCTATTTTTGCCCAGGATAACCTGGATTTCGAAAACGTAAAAGACGGCAAAGCCCTGAAATGGAATAATTTCGGAAATGGCTCCTATGAAAATGCCATCGACAGTGAGGTTTTTCATGGAGGAAAGTATTCAGCATCCATCGAGAACAAAAATGATGATATCGGATTTCAAGCATTTGCCTATACGGTTCCGGCAAAATTTAAAGGGAAGAAGATTAAACTGACCGGCTTCCTGAAAACGGAAAATGTAAGCGAAGGCTATGCAGGACTTTGGTTGAGGCTGGATCCCCGTGTGGCTTTTGATAATATGAACAACAGAGGCGTAACGGGAACTACCGATTGGAAGGAATATGAGATAGAGTTGAAATACGATGAGGAGGAAACCAGGCAAATTGTCTTTGGTGCTTTATTGGTCGGGAAGGGAAAAGTATGGCTGGACGATCTGGAGATTAGAATCGATGGAAAAAAACTGGAGGATGCACCGGAAAAGAGTTTGTCTGCAGCCGAAAAAGATACAGCTTTCAGTAGTGGCTCAGGTATAAGCATTGAAAAGCTGGACAAAGCGCTTTTGACAGATCTGGAGTTTTTGGGGAAAGTATGGGGGTTCCTGAAATACCATCACCCTGCCATTGGCAGGGGAGATTATAATTGGGATTTCGAACTCTTCCGATTTTTACCCAAATACCTCGATGCAGACCAAAGAGAAGCAAGAGAGGTGCTCATGCTTGCATGGATTGAGAGTTTGGGAGAAGTACAAAGCTGCGCAAGGTGCAAAGAATACGATGAAGACGCCTTTCTACAAGCCGATCATGCCTGGCTAAAGGACGGCCAGATGAATCCAAAACTCAAAGAACAGCTATTATTCATCCTCCAAAACAGGCACCAGGGCAATCATTATTACATCGGCATGTCCCCCGGCGTCGGAAATCCGCAATTCAGACACGAAGATGGCTATGCGGACATGCCCTATCCTGATCAGGGATTTCGCTTATTGGCGCTTTTTCGGTATTGGAATGCTATTCACTATTTCTTCCCATATAAGCACTTGATGGATAAAGACTGGGGTCCTCAACTCAAAGCCTATTTGCCAGCATTTTTAGAGGCCGAGGACGAATTGGAATACGAATTCGCTATGGTTCAGATCATTGGGGACATACAAGATACACATGCCAACCTTTGGGGAGGTTCTGATAAGATTCGCGAATGGAAAGGGGAACGTTATGCGCCGCTTTATACCCGTTTCATAGAAGGGAAATTGGTGATCGCGGATTTCTTTAACTCAGACTTTGCATCAGAGACCGAACTTAAGCCGGGAGATATCATTACACAGGTAAATGGAAAAAAGGTAGAAGAAAAGGTGGAAGAAATGCGGAAGTATTTCCCTGCTTCCAATGAGCCTACCCGCTTGAGAGATATTGCTCGCGATATTTTGCGTTCTAATGAGGAAGAAATAGAAATTACGTACCTGCGTGATTCCAAGGAAACTACCCTAAAGCTGCCGACCTATGAAGGCAAGGATTTGAGTCTGCAGATGGTCTTTCGGGGGAAAGGAGAGAAATCCTACAAAATGCTGAATAATAATATCGGATATGTCACGCTCGGAATTATCAAAGATGAAGACATCCCTGAAATCAAGAAGCAGTTCATCGATTGCAAAGGAATCGTCATTGATATTCGAAATTATCCCAGCACTTTTGTTCCCTTTAAATTGGGCAGCTATTTCCTGGAGAAATCTGCTCCTTTTGTCAAATTTACAAGCGGCAACATCAACAAGCCCGGCGAATTTAGCTTCGGTACGGATCTGAAAATTTCTCCAAGTAAAAAGCATTTCAAAGGAAAAGTCATAGTGCTGCTAAACGAAATCAGTCAGAGTCAGGCCGAGTATACCTCCATGGCTTTTCGCGCATCCCCTAATGCCACCATTGTGGGAAGCACTACAGCAGCAGCGGACGGTAATGTTTCCAATATTAACCTGCCTGGAGGCATGAGTACCATGATCTCCGGCATCGGGGTTTACTATCCGGATGGGACTGAAACTCAACGGATCGGTATCGTTCCTGATGTAGAAGTAAAGCCTACAATTAAAGGAGTCAGAGAAGGCAGGGATGAGCTTCTGGAAAAGGCCATCGAGCTTATTTTGAAAGACTAGCAAACTCTCGCTTACACATTCAAATCGTTTTGCCCGGATGGCAGAACGATTTGTCTATTTTGAGGCAGGATTTTTCTCAAGCAAAACCGGCAAATCGGCTCCGTTTAAGTCTTGCAATTGTATGCTATTCTTTCCCATGTCAAAAGCAAAAGGAATAGATTCACCTGCTCCCAGGGCTTTATAGAATCCTACAGAAAAGGCAATAGCAGCAGAATCCGGTATCGAACTTTTCATACCAATGACATAAGGAATATGTTCAACGATGGCTTCTGCCTGAACCTCCGAATAACATGCATTGAGCAGGACGCATTTCACTTCGCCGGAAAATAGTTTAAAGAGATTGCTAAGGGCCTGGGTTTTTACAAATTTTAGTTTCCCATTCTCTTCCTCTAAGGCAAGTCCGGATTCATCTTCAGGAGCTCCTTCATCCCCAAAATCCAGGGAGCGAAATCCTCCGGACAATTGCTGATCGAGACTGCCTCCATGCCCTGAAAAGTGTACGAATTCCGGTTTTTCGTCCAATAAAGATTGCTGCAAAGTATCTACCGTGACCGCCCATTCCTGTTTGAGCTCAAATTGCTCGCGGTATTTGGCCTGCTTCAATCCAGTACTAATTTTTCGTACCTCCTCCCCTATGCGCAGCTGATCCGTTTGTTTGGGATTTGCACTGAGAAAGAGAATTTTTTGATTAATGAGGAGCTCTCGCTTTTTATAGAAAAGCAACCAAAATGAAAACCAGATCAAGGATTGTAAAGGCAGGAGTCCTAAAAGGGCATTTTGAATCACTTGTATAGGAGGAATTTGTCCCATCGTACTGAAAAATGGAGTCCCCAGATAGACAATCAAACAAAGTACGATATAGAGCAACGAACCTATATAACTTATCTTAAAGACCTGTTCATTGAAGGTAAATCGGCCATCAGCCAACAGTTTTTGCCCGAAAAACAAGCCGAGAAGCGGCAGAGCCAAAATACCTGTCATCATCCAGGTCAAGCTGATCTTTCCCTCAAAAGGTCCGGCTCCACTTATGGTCATAAAAAGGATGAGCACAAGTAAAAATCCCATGCCCGCTCCCCATAGTTTCCAGAGGCGGAGCATGTAGGTATCTGCAGCTTTTATTTGTGTGCTTTCCTTGCTCATTCTCTTTTGCGGGCAAATTGATTGAGTTTATCCATAAATCCAGCCTTTTGAAGATGGTCCTCTACTACGAAGGGAGATTGACGGATAAGTAAAGTTTCGCCGCCATTTCTTTTTTCAAATTGGTAGATCAGACAATGGACTGACATATCTTTAAAGACCTGAGATCTATAAGACTTTGACAAGGTCTGACTTCCTCCACTCATCAGGGATGACATTTGCTTTGCATTAACTTCCGGCCCTGCAGGTCCATGAATATCTTCAAGCTCCGTAACAATAAATAGTAAAACCCGATAGTGGCCCGTACTCCCCATGAAAAGCCTGCTTAGGTAGTCACCAATATCCAATGGAGGAAGTTCCTTCTGCGTCCATCGATCGATGCCATCCCAGGGTCGAACATCCTCATGTATCCGCTCTAGCTGAGTCAATACTGCAAATCCTTGCTTGGTTCTATAAATTCGTCTTTCCCGGTATCCGGATTCATATAGAATAGCCGTCAAATTCTTCAGGATAGTTCCTAGTGTATCTGAATCACTTCCCAAAAGATGGGATGGAAGCATACTTCTTTTGGTGTAGGCCGGAGGAGGCCAGGGAAGCTGAGGAGACTTATCATTCCCATCCAGAAAGGATGAATTTCCAGATTTAACCTCAAAGCTAGGATCTTCATGAAGGTGCAGGATAAACTTCTTCTTTAGCTGCGCAATTGATTCCTGGAAATCAGTTTCGAAATAATTTTTGTGTAATAAAGGCATCAGTAATGCTAGCAGTTCTTGATCCTTTGGCTCTGATTCCAACAAAAGTTTCACAAACTCCAGAGAGGCATTCTCTTCCATGCTCAATGCAGCTTTCATCAGGCTTTTGGCCGCATGAGGATTATTATCTAACACTCTTTTGAGATGGATTCTCGCTTCATAAAATACCCGATCATCTTCACTTCCCAGCAAAGAAAGCAGGATAAACCAGTAACTACTATCCCTTCCATATAGATCGAAAGTTCTCACTATGAGCTGATCTTTGAAAAAGAGGGCTTCGTCTTCAAATAGCTTTAAGGTCCGTTCTTTACCCAGCTCAGCAATCTCTCCTTTCAGATGAAGAATATCGAGAATTTCTCTTTTTTCTGTAAAGTCAGGTTCTTCTAAAAGGGAGAAATATCTGGCTTTTAATGCATCTGAGGAAGCTGTTTCACCCAATTCCGTTTTGTTCTCTAGCCACTTTGTTAATTGATAAATTGCCTCTCTTTTCACCTTTGGATCGGGCTCTTCGAGCAAACCCAGAAATAAGCTTTCCAATTCCTCTTCCCACCGATCAAACCTAAGCAGCAAAATGGGTATGAGATTAGATTTAAGGTTCAGATTCTGGCTCGTATCGAAAAGTTTTTTCCAATCATCGTACTGATCAGAGATATGCTGTTTAAAGTATGGGAGAAAGTGTCGCCCCCATCCTGACTCTTCTGAAGGGGAAGTTGAATTGGGCTGACTTAAGATAAATTGAGTCAATTCCAGGAGGAAGGTATCAGAGGGAATTTCTAAATCATCAGCTAATAACTGTGGTAGCCTTGTGAGGACCCTTTCTTTACTTTTCTGGGAAAAGCTGAGAGCTGCTTTAAGGCTTTCTAAACTCATGCCTCTTAGGTTGTATTGAGCCTGAGTAATGTATGCACTTTCCTGATAATGAAGCCGTACTTCTTCTTCAATTCCTGCTAAAGGATCTCTTTGACATTTTGCCAGAGCTTCAAGCAAAACTGGTATAACTGCTTCCTCAGGGCGAGGAGATTGATATGTATCAGATTTTCTCCTCTCCATATCCCATCTGATTTCTTTTTGCAGTTGCGTCTGAAAAAAATTGACATGCTTGCAAACGCCTGTTTCAGCCAGAAGCCCAATCCCTACTTTTCGGATACTGCTCTTTCTTTCATTAGGAATAAGGTTCAGCAGAGCTTCTTCCAGGCTCGGATCCTCAAAATCAATTCGATTCTGAAAGCGGAGTTCTTTTCCTTTGGAGTAGGTTAATAGATTACTTACAAGTGTTAATCTGACCGTAAAGGCATCATCCTGTATAAAGCCCAAAAGTTCCGGCTGTAATTTTTCTCCTCCAGGATGAGCCGAGAGGCAGTTTGCAACAGAATTGGCTCTTAGGGTCGAATCCTTTGCAGAAAGTGTCTTTTTGAAATGATCATAAAATCGGGGCTGTAGTAAAGCGAAAGGCTGAAGTCCTTTGGGGCGGCTGTGTATCCATCTGTTTTGAAGTCTTGGATCTTCTTCCTTGAGAATTTGTTGTAGGATAAAAGCGAGCCTTTCTTCCTTATCCGGAATAATTGAGTTAAGCCAATAAATGGCTTGATACCGAATGTTAAAGGACTTGTCATTATAGACAGACAGGAGAAGTTCTGAGACTCCTTCTTGAGACCTGAATCTTTGGTACAAGAGGTAAAAGGTCTTTCTCCGAACGCTTTCATGCTCGTTTTGGCTGAGTTTTTCAAATAGTTCAAACCAGGCCTTGTCAAAGTCAAGATGGTTCCTTTTAGATTCAACAGAACTTAGGTAAGCAAGCAAGATATCCGGATCACTTTCTTTTTGTAAGGCAATAAATAAACTATCCAATTGAGAAGAGTCCCTTGCAGGATTATTTCTCAGAGTCTGGCTTACTAAAAAGCGCTCTCGTTTGCTTCCCCTGGTCATATAAACTTCGAGATATGAATAGAGCTCGGGATTAGAAATACTGGCGGAGCCTAAATTGAGCTTTTCCCAATCGCTTTTTCTTAAATTTTCGTCTTTCAATATGGGCTCAATCAAGGCAGGCCAATCAAGTTTGAGCTTATTCAAATTAGCCAGTCGAGAAATCAGGCTCACATACTCGCATTTTCTTTTGATGTTTGACTCCTGATAAAAACTTGCCAAAAGGTAATCGTAAGTGTGTTGTTCCTGCGGAAAGTACTTTTTAAATAGCTGAGATATTTGAAGGCGGGTCTTTGGCTCAGCTTCCTCTTCTAATTCTTTTAGAGAATAGAAAAAGACAGGAGACAGTCTCATACGATCTTTCAAGGCAAAGCTTTCGGCTTCCTTCCAGCTTTTTCCACCGATAAAGTCATATTCTTCATCTTGCGGGGGATAGGGCTCTCCGTATTTGTCATATCTGTCGATGAGTATTTCGAGTAGGTAGGGGGAAATAGCGAATTCTCTTCTAATTAGATTGCTGGCGATAATACTATCTGCCTGAGGATCCAATAGATTCCATAACAATTGGAGGCTATATTTGGCGATGTCGAGTTGCGAAGATTGAAGGCCCTTCTCCAATTCTCTTATATATTTTTCATCCTTGTCTCCATTCTTTATAGAGAGAAAGGCTTTTTTATAGGGCAAAAGGGAGGAAGAATGACTGCTGTCTGGTGGGAGTTTTATCCAGCTTTCTGGATGAGCATAATAGGGACTTAAGGTTGGATACAAAATTTTCCTCAAGGAATCCGAAAGCAGCTTTACATAATCATTTTCCCTCTTTAATTGTAGGAGCATTTGATCGAAAACTCCTTCCTTTATATCCAAAAGAGCCATAGTCGCATGAGTTGCCGGAAGAGAATGCCTAACATCTGACGTCAAATCATCCAGAGCATTTTCTATGTGGAAAGGAGGGCCAGCTGTTTCAAGGACTTCAACTAAAAAAGGAATAGCAGGCTTTCCATATTTCGTAAGAGAAATTCGGGCATAATGCTGAACCTCCAGCTCCTCATCTTTTAGCAAATCACATAAACGAGGAATGGCATTTTCGGGATCTAGTTGATGCTCCCCCAAAGCAAGAGCTGCATATCTCCGAACAAATGGATCAGAATGCTCGAGCGCCTGGTAGAGCTTCTTTGCAGCTTTAACTTTGTTTCCACGAACTTCAGTAAGGGCATAAACCAGCCCATATCGGGTTTCATTACTTTCCTTTTCCAGGGCCTTAAGCCAGCTAGCTACGGATGTAAAATTCTGCTGAGCGAGTAGGGAATGTGGAAGAAAGAGCAAAAAGCAAATTACAACACGACTAATCCATCTCATTGTGTATCAGGGGCTTGTTAATTGTTTATGCTTCCATAATATACAGGAAAGCATAGTGTATCACAAATAGTGAAGCACTCCTCTGATACCTTGACGAAGGATGATTCGAAATTAAATAAAATGAAGGCTAAAAGCCTACAGCCTGGTATTTTCAGTTAAACTACTCCTGGTCTCAGCTATTTCTCTATACTAACTGATAATTCCTAAAGCTTCAGTCTCTTTCCAATTTCCCCGGGTGAAGTCCGGAAAGGCCTGGACAGCCCCACCCTGAGCAACAGAATGTTCACTCAAAGGACCAACGGCACTCCAGAAACAACCCTCATAGACATTTTGATCCAGAGGCAAACCTTCTCGTAAGCATTCGACGATACGATAAGCCATCATTCCATCCATGCCTCCATGCCCACTATCTTTGGTCGCCTGATTCAGCCTTTTATATAAGGGGTGATCATATTTCTCATACAGCAATTGGAGCTTTTCGCCCTGTACCCATTGGTGGTGGCTATCGGTAGCTCCCTCGACTCCCCCTTCTATGGCAACCCGGGTAGGAAATCCTGCCAGGGTTCCTTTTGTTCCCTGAACGAGGTTTAAACGAGAATAAGGCCTTGGACTGGTTTCATCCCACTGAACCATCACCGTCCTTCCCATCATACTTTTGATGATAGAGGTATTCATGTCTCCTCCTTTAAAGTCAAGCTTATTCCACTTATGGTCTGGAGGGAAATTCTTCTTGGCAAAGTCCTGCCTTCCAAAAGCAGGAGTTGAAAAGGAAACGATGCTTTTAAAATTATCATCTCCCCGCCCCAGGTTCATGTATTGCGCGACTGGCCCTAATCCATGCGTGGGATAAAGGTTTCCATTTCTATTGGCATAATGATGGGTTCGCCAGGAACCGGTCCCTCGTTCTACCTCATACATCTGCCCACGCAATTCGTGGATATAGGAAGCTTCGGCATGCAATAGTTCGCCGATTACACCCTGGCGGCACATATTCAAAAACATCAACTCATCTCTGTCATAGTTGACATTTTCCATCATCATACAATGCTTTTGGGTACGCTCGGAAGTAATCACAATGTCCCACATTTCATCCAGCGTTACCGCTATCGGAACCTCCACAAATGCATGTGCCCCTTTTTCCATAGCTTCTATGGCCATGGGTGCATGATTGAACCAATTGGTGCAAATAAACACAGCATCGGGCTTTACTTCATCCAACATCTGCTTCCATTTATCCTCACTCCCAAAATAGGTCGCTACATTTTGATGTCTTTTCCCTTTACCTACTTTCTTACAGAACTCCACCTGCTTCTGAACTTTATCTTCATATAGATCAGAAATGGCAACAATCTCTACGCCTTCTAACTGAGAAAGGAAGCGCAAATGGCTGGGACCGCGAGCCCCAACACCAATAAAAGCAGTACGGATAGTTGGTAATTTTGGAGCGGAAAAACCGCCCATGTATTGGGCTCCACTTTCTCTTTCGGGATAGGCTTCGGTAGCGGCAGAAAGCATTGATCCTATCGCTAATGCGGCCCCGGACATGGAGGTCTTTTTGAGGAAATTTCTTCTATCGAGATTCTTCATGGATACTCTCTTCTTGTAGCTTAGTAATAATAGAATTGGGAGAAAGAGCAATATAATCTTTCCCCTGAAACTTTGAGAGAGAATCTAAAAAATCTAGCCAAGCAAAATCATAAGGCACGCTTTATATTAAGCTTCTTCATGTATCTGTGCGATCTCATTCCCTAAAAAATATCCAATTCCCGTTCTCAATACCACCATAGCTGTCAGGGCTATGAGTTGTTCACTAGAAATATCCAAGATGGTCCGGATGATATCAGAAGAGATCAGAAAATCCAGGGCCAGCAGTATATAGATCCCCAATTCGCAGCGAATCTTCTGAAGTCCAAGCAGTGGTAGTTTAAAAATGTGACTGGAAAATTCCAGTCGGACATATTTAATCAATAACTTCCCAAAGCCCACTATCAAAATAGCAATACCTATAAGATCTATGACTTCAGCTATCAGCAGAAAGGCATGTTTAATCCATTCCATGTTTAGGTTTTAAAAGAATTCCAGGAGACTCAAGCGGAATATTTTGCCAGGAGGGTTTCGGCATACACCTCTGTCCAGTGTTCCTTGCTTGTATCTGCCGTATCATCCAAATGCATAAGTTCATAAATGATCCGACTGCGGGTCATTTCCACTCCCAGTAAGGCAGGTAAGGACTCCTTCAAATGCTCCGAATACCAAAGGGGCCATTCAGGATCATCTCCATCTGTTTCTATATATGCATGATGATGAGCTTTACCGGCTTGCATAAATAAAGCCGCCAGTTCTTCTTTTTTGTTTTTGTCCATAGCTCTACGATTATCGGATGTTTTTATAGCATTTGCTTAAAAAGTGGGGAGAAATGCCCCATTTAAATAAGATTCGAATCAAGATCCATTGAATTCGGGTTCGTAAAAATCCAGCTTTCAGATGTCTTCGGGAAGAAACAATAATTCGAGGGCTTTTTATTTTTATCGTCCTGAACTCATTTCTCAATCTTCTTGAGAAATCATAATCCTCCATAATGGGAATTTCCCTGAAGCCCTCCAATTTTTTGAAAGCATGTGTCAATACAAAAATCCCATTATCACCATAAAAGATTCCCTTATCTGATTGTTCTCTTTTATCTACAAACCTAAAATTCAAGTAATGACCTAATTGCTTGATTCGGCCATTGTGCGTGTCAAATTCATTGGCAAAGCCTCCTCCTGCATATCCTTTGGCAATACTCCTAGCTAAAGCTGATAAGGTATTCTCACGAAAACGCATATCTGCATGTACAAAGAAAAGGATATCGCCACTTGCTATTTCCGCTGCCGCATTCATTTGCCAGGCCCTTCCTTTTGTAGGCGAAAGGAGAACTTTGATTCCTTCTTTTTGAGCCAAAGCAAGCGTTTTATCTTCACTTCCTCCATCTGCCAGGATTATTTCAAGCTCTCCTTCATAATCCTGTTGTCTCAGCTCATTTATTATCTGTCGGATCAATTCTTCCTCATTCAGGGCTACAATAATTGCCGAGATCTTAGGCAGAACTTGCATGCACTTTGGTCCTTAAATATCGACTAAACAGCTTTTTCACAATTTCCGAATAGCTGGGATAAGCAAATATGGTATCTGCCATTTGTGCTGCAGAAATCTTGTTTTTGATTACCAAAGTGAGCAATTGAATCCATTCTCCTGCATGTGCCCCTATTCCTTCTGCTCCCAAGACCTGATCCTTTTTATCAAAGATCACCTTTAGCATACCCCCTGTTTTCCTATCCGTAATGAATCGATCTATTTTCGCCTCCACTTTGAATACCTGAATATTTTCTTTGCCATATTTCATTTCAGCTTCTCTCTCACTCAATCCTATATGTCCTATTTCGGGTTCAGTGAAGATTGCCCAGGGTAAAATGCTCAGATCATTCTGAGTCGATTCTGCTTCCAAAATATTGCTGACACAAATATTGGCTTGATGGGAGGCTGTATGGGTAAACTTAAAGAGGGTACTTACATCTCCACATGCATAAATATGGGGATTCGAAGTATGCAGGTATTCATTGGTATTTATGCCGCGAGGGGAATATTCAACTCCCGCTTTCTCCAAATCCAGGCCCTCTACATGTGGAATTCTGCCTGTTGCCAAAAAGAAATAATTTGCCTGTAGGGATTCTAGTTTCCCCCTTTGCTCATATAGCAGCGTATTTGACTCCCTAAATTCCTGGATATTTGCATTCAGGATCAGTTCCACTCCTTCTGCTTCCAATTTCTTCGAAAGGTATTCTCCGATTTCCGGATCCGTAACTTTCAATACTCTGGGATTCCTTTCTACAATAGTTACTTCACATCCTAAGCGGGCCAATGCCTGCCCCAATTCAACCGAAATTACTCCTCCCCCGATAAAAACGATTTTGCCGGGATGCTCTCTCAGCTCCCAGAAGTTTTCATTGTGTAAAATCCGGACCTTCTCGATTCCAGCAATCTCAGCTATGCGTGGCCCTGAACCTGTGCAGATAATGAAATGTTTGGCCTGCAAGACCTCCTCTCCTATGGAAATGCTGTTTGGGTCGAGGAATTTGGCACCACTTGTATGAACATAGGTATCTATTCCCATATCCTGAAAAATATCAGGAGTTTCATGTGCATAAATCCCCTGTACAATTTCATCCACCTTATCCATGATTTGGCCAAAATCAATGGCTGAAGGAGCAGTTTCTATTCCCAGTGCGGACATGTGTGTGAGGCTGTGATAAGCCTTCGCCGCATTGATCAAAGCTTTACTCGGCACACAACCATAATGCGTGCATTCTCCTCCAATCTTATTCTTTTCAATCAAGGCAGTTTTCAGGCCTTTTCTATGCGCAGTGGTAGCGGCGACCAGTCCTCCAGAACCGGCGCCGATCACAATGAGATCGTAAATCTTCATGTATTTGCTAATTATGTACCCCTCAAATTATTTGCCCTTTCCTTAGCTTGCTGTCCCGCTCAAGACAGCTGGGCCATCATGAGCTGCAAGACAGCATCGAACAGCCCACTTTATGCCTTGCCCAATCGGGTCTTTTGATGAACCATTTCTGGTATTCGGGCTGCTCGGCATAGGGATTTCTCAATAGCTGATACAATTCCTCGATCACCGAATAGTCCCCATCATTTGCAGCATCTATGGCTAGTTGCGCCATATAGTTCCGGAGAATGTATTTGGGATTGACTTGATTCATGCTCTCTCTTCGAGTTTCCTCCGAAAGCTCTTCTTTTTGTAGCCTCTCTAGATACAATTCAAACCATGTCTCCCAGCTAGTCAGGATTTCGCCTTCCAGTTCTTCCTGCTTGTAAAAAGCTTGCAGGATTTTCTCTATGGCTTGTGTTGCTGTATCGCTCTTGGCAATCTTTCCCAGTAAACGGAAAAAGATCGTCATATCCGTTTCCGTCAATTCCAGTGCTTTTTCCAGAGATTCTATTAATGAAATATCGTCCTGGAGCTCTACATGCAAACCCAGCTTGCTCCGCATCATGCTTAGGTATTTATCTGCATACTCATCTGCATAGCGCTTTAAAGCGGCTTCCAATGGCTGAGGATCCCCAATCAAGGGAAATAAAGCATTGGCGAGTTGATAGAGATTCCACTGGGCTATTCCTGGCTGATTGACAAAGCGATACCTCCGTCCCTGGGCATCAGTTGTGTTGGGAGTCCAGTCATGGTCATAATTATCCAAAAAGCCGTAAGGTCCATAGTCGATACTCAAACCCAGAATGGACATATTATCGGTATTCATGACTCCGTGGACAAAACCCACCCTTTGCCAGTGAACAATCACCTCCATCGTCCTATCCAGTACCGCATTGAAAAATTCCACATAGGCTTCTGCTCCTGTGGAAGTTATTTCCGGAAAGAAATGACGGATGGTATAATCGGTCAATTTCCTCAAATTTTCATGATCATTGCGACTGGCGAAGATTTGGAAATTCCCAAAGCGAATGAACGAAGGCGCAAGTCTACAAACGACAGCTCCTTTCTCATAGGCGGCATTTCCATCATAGAGCATATCTCTCAGCACCTGGTCGCCCGACAAACTCAAAGAAAGAGAACGAGTAGTGGGTACTCCCAAATGATGCATGGCCTCGCTCGCCAAATGTTCCCGAATTGAGGACCTGAGAACAGCCAAACCATCTGCTGTTCGGGAATAGGGGGTTTCGCCAGCACCTTTCAATTGCAAGGCCCATCTTTTGTCGTTGACTACAACCTCCATCAAATTGATGGCTCTTCCATCTCCCAATTGCCCTGCCCAATTTCCAAACTGATGCCCTCCATAACACATGGCATAAGGATCTGTTCCTTCCAGGACTTTCGCCCCGCTAAAAATATCTCGAAACTCCTCTGAATCGATGTCTTCCTGACTTAATCCTAATTCCCTGGCCATCTCCTGAGAAACATGCAGGAGTTTTGCTTCTCCGGGAATTCGGGGAGTCACAAAAGAATAAGAAGCCTCCTTTACCTGCCTTCTCGTATTATTGCGATTTGGATCGGCAGGGAGTTCTTTATTAAAAGTATCTTGAATATCGAATTTCATTTATCCTATCAGGTTTCGCCAGGCAGGATTTCTGTCCCGGATCAATTGAATATAAGAACAAAGTGCCACAGCTTTGAGCTGATGCTCCTGGATATACATAAAAGTTTTATCCACCAATTGTTTTCCAATTCCTCCACCCCGAAGATGAGCTGGCACCTCCGAATGCAGAAGATAAAGGGTATCGCCCTGCATATTATACGTAATAAAGGCTTCGTCCTCGCCCAGATTCAAGACAAATCTGTTTCGGGATGTATCGTGGGTAATATCGCTTTTTACTTGATTTAGCATATGATTCAAATCTTATTTGATTTCTGGTAGGGGCAGATTATCATCTGTCCCTACCTACATTTATTTCACCTCTTTCAAATACTCAATCGCCTTCTCCACATTGAGGTGGAAGTCATTAAAAACTACTGTATCCTGCTGGTCAATAAACACAAACCAGGGCGTGCCTCCCGAACGATAATTGTACATGGTGCTGGATCGATTGCCGGTTTCCGCATTTCCTACATCATGTCCAAAGGGAATCTTCAAATCGTACTTCTCCTGAATATCGGCCAGTTTATCCTGGGTGTTGACATCTTCTCCTTCAAAAACCGTCTGGATAGCAAAGAATTCTACCTGCTCATTGTCCTGCAAAGCATCTACCATTTCCTTCAATGCAGGTAGGCCTCGACTATGGCATCCGGGACACCATGCCTGAAATCCATAGAGGACTTTGAACTTTCCTTTATAATCCGAAAGTTGAAGAGCTTGCCGTTCTTTTCCCTCCCCATCAATCCACGCAATATCCTTGGCAAGTTCGGGAGCCTGAGAAGCTTCGATTCCGTATTTAATATGTTGATCTGTCATAATATTGCTTGTTTACCTGTTCTTAAAGGTAAACCCTAAAGCAGATGATTTATTCATCCATTTTTCCCGCTTGTTTGCAAATTATTCCCGATTTAGAAGGATTTAGTGAGTAAGGCTGGCACGATAGAGTGTGGGAGCCTGATTTTCTCTCTTTTTGAAGAAATTGCTAAAGGCCTGGATATCCTTGAAATTGAGTTCATCGGAGATTTCCTGTATATGTTTGTCGGTATAGCGAAGCAAATGCTTGGCTTCCCGCAACCGAAATTCATTGATGATCTGAAGGGGAGTCTTATCTGTGAACTTCTTGAAGATATTGGAAAGGGTTTTAGGAGATTTATTTAGCATTTCCGCATAGTCTTTCACCTGACTCAATTGCCGAAAATGGATAGAGGCCAGGTAATTGAATTCCCGAACAATAGAAAGGCTGGAATCATCAGCAGGCAAGTCGTGACTTTGCGCCCGATAGACCCTTAAAGAAAGAATGAGAAAGCGCTTGAGTAAATTTTGAAGCATATCCAGCTTTAGTTCATCCTGCTCCTCCATTTCAAATAGCATGGTATCCCAAAGGGCATAAAATTGCTTTCTCCTTTCTTCCGGTATGATCAATTTGGGAACTGTGGCGGGACTGTAAAAGAGAATGCCTCTGCAGCCGGTTTCATGGTCCTGGGACTCTACACAATAGAAGGCCCGATTGAACTGAATGATATTAAGTTGGCTAAATTCTATGTTCCTGACTTTGTGGAATTCGGTAAAGAAACTGATGCAATCCTTTTCGATTTCGATCGGTTTATTGTCGAGGATAAATCGTGCATCCGGGCCGGTGTTCCAAAGGACCGTCATACTCCCTTCCAGCTCCTGCTCAAAACAGAAGGTTTCTGCAGGAGTAACCTGAGCAATCAAAATTTCTTCCTGGAGGGGACTTACAAATTTCATCCGGCAAACATCTTTCTGATGATTTTACTCAAAAAAAGCATAAGCACCTAATCCCAAATTGATTCACATAGCCACAGGCCTTCTCCATAATTTGTCTATCTTCCTTTTCAAGAAAACATTTCCTACTACTACAGCATCTATCCATATGTCATCAAAATTTTCTCTCCCTCGACGCGAGTTTATCAAAACTGCCAGTTCTGGAATTTTATACGCAGGAGCAGCCTCAGCCTTCCCTCAAAACAGTTTCACATCACTTGAAGAAAGAAGTGAGAAAACCGTTCTGGTTTTGGGAGCGGGTTTGGCAGGATTGGCAGCAGCTTATGAATTGGATAAGGAAGGATATGATGTCAGGGTTTTGGAAGCACGGTCCCGGCCCGGAGGTCGAGTGAGAACCTATCGCGATCCTTTTGCAGATGGATTGTATGCAGAAATGGGGGCTGAATATGTAGATGGTCATGATGCTTTTGCCAGAAAATATTGTAAAGATTTTGGGCTAAAGATCATGACGGCCAAGTTGTATGATGGGATTTTTGTGAGAAATCGCCGTTTCCGCATGGATAGCTTTCAGAAAAACAAAGAGCGTTTACCCTATGAAGGAGCTGTAGGCGGTGCTTTGTTTGGACAGGAAAAGAAATACCTTTCCGCCCTTTTGGACAAAATAAAAGACCCTGCAAAGCTTCCACCTGAAATATTGAAGTTCGATAATCTGTCTATTACGGAAATGCTGATCCAGCAAGGAACACCTCAAGATATCATCGACCTTTTCACCTACCTGAATGCTACTGAAGAAACCGCCCGAACGGATCAAATGTCTGCCCTCAGCCTGCTCAAACAACATGCGAGTGCAAGTCTTTTTAATGAAGAAGTAGATGAAGGGAGAATATTTGGAGGAAATGACCAACTGCCCAAAGCTTTCGCCAAAGCCCTAGCGGGAAAAATCATGTATCGGCGGCCCGTCAGAAAAATCTCTCACTCAAAAGAAGGAGCCGAAGTCTGGTTTGAAGAAAACGGTCAACTGCAATCCCTCAAAGCAAATAAACTGGTCATAGCTCTCCCCTTCTCTATTTTGCGGGAGTTGGAAATTGAGCCTTTGTTTTCAGAGGAAAAAATGAAATGTATTCGTGAGTTGGCTTACGGACAGGTGATGAAAGTTGCCATGCAATTCAAAGAACGTTTTTGGAATAGGGAAGGAAGTATTGGGCAAAGGGTATTTACGGATACAGCTTTGAGAAGAGTTTACGATATGTCTATTGATCAAGCCGGTCCAAGAGGAATACTGATGTCCTTTACCTCTGGTGATGATGCGAAAAAGCTGGGTAGTTTGTCCAAATCAGATCGACAAAAAACAGCTTTAGCGGAAGTAGAAAAAGCCTGGCCCGGAGCGGGAAAATACTGGGAAGGAGCTGCCATCAAATACTGGAATGAGGATCCCTGGGTGAAGGCGAGTTATTCTTTTATGGGAGTTGGTCAGGCGAGGAATTTCCAGGCCTATGCAGCCAGGAAAGAGGGCGTGGTTCATTTTGCCGGGGAGCATACCCTTACTGCTACCATGAATGGAGCCATTACTACAGGAGTTCGTGTGAGTGAGGAGATATTGGGGAAATAAGGCCTTCAGAGATATTTCCCTGACAAAAAACAGCCATTCCCTGACAAAGTTCGGCGAGATGTACCTTATAAAGATAGATTGATGATACACTGATCAAAATCATATGTCATGAAACATCATCTTTATCTTTTGACCTCCCTTTTGATCCTGTTCACTTCCTGTGAAGAATCTCCCATAGGAAGTCCCGACGATAGCCTCAATTGCGCTGATTACTGGGCCGAAGTTGCCTTTTCAGATTTTTGTGGCTTGACTACCAGTCATTTTGATTTCAATAACCTGCTCTTTGACATCTGCAATGCAGACCAGAATAGCAGCTATACCTTCGATGACCGCATTTCGATCCGCATCTATAACAACTTTAGTGTTGATAATGCTAAAGAGGAATACGATCGTGAGTTGGACATGGCTCGCCCAGACCCGGACTTTGTTGAATACAATGATATCGGGGATGAAGCTTTCGCCAACATACACATGGAAAACGGATTCCTGGATATGGTTATCATGTATGCAATTAAAGGTCAGTATTCCTTATACCTGGAAGTAAATGGAGCTACCTTCAATACCGCCAATAATTGTTTGGATGAAAACTCCTTATTGGATTTTGCACGGGCCCTATTGGCTCCTTTTTAGCATGCTGTCCATACTGATCAATAATTCCTAGCAGGTACTCATCATCAAAGGGAATACTTTCTACCAGACGCACATGATCAATTATGATTTCCCGATTTACTAAAATATGCTCCATATGAAAGTTGAGGGAGGCTATTTTTGAAAAATCAATGGGATTCTTGAGGCCCTGGATTTTCATCTGCACAGAGGAGGAATTTCAGGGCTGAGGGTCATCGCGCAAAGCCGTTTCCATGTTCACATATTTCCATGATAGTTTGAAGAACATGGGTTTGGTCTGTCCTTGAGGGATGACCGCCGCTCTTCTAATATTATGCCCCTGCTCAATAGCAAGCCTTATATACAATTGCGCAGATTTTTCGGGGGTGATATTGGTAAGATCGAATACCAGACTAAAATTGTCAAACCCACTTGCATCTATAGGACTCTCCGGCTTAACAAGCACAAAAGGAGCGTTCTCATCTCCTTGAAAAGTGGCTATTAAGGCCTTCCTTCCCTGATTTACTCCCTTTCTTTCTACTAATTCAGAAGTGCTACGGGAATTTTCCAGAATTTCGGGCATAGCCTCTCCTTCAAAATCCAGGAGAAGTTCCTGTTTTTGCTTATCCCATATGGGATCCTTGGTCCACCTGGTACCCAAGTTCATATCCTGTGAGGATTCACATGAAAAGAATAAGAAGCGTGTGAAAGAAGACAGACCTAAAATTACACGCAGCGTAGATTTCATAATGATATGGCTTTAGCAAGTATAATAAGTGCTAGACTTAGTTTCCCAGAGGTGAATTGTGCTAAGGGAAAGTGAAAAAATGGGAGGAAGCCAAACAATTAAACTTGACATAAAAGTTAAAATCAACAAAATTCAATGATCGATTTTTGTTCAAGTGAATAAATCCAGATTGTTCAGTTATTATTGAGTGGAATAAATATCATCTTAATTCAAAAAGCCTAATCTTAGCAATGTCTTAGTCCGATCTCAAATTCGAAACAACTCCTATGAATTCCTTCACAGATCAAGATTTAGATAGATTGGGGATAACCCATGCAAACTTTCTTAGTGCCGTATCAAAAAGAGCATTGGCCTGGCCGAGGAATGGGAATGAATGGTTTTATGAGCTTGAGGTATTTGACTTGAAAGGAGATTGCGATAATCCCAATAGACACCACCCCTCGATTCTGTTTCATAATGTGAGGTTTTACTTGTACTACAAGGGAGGAGTGGTTTCTCTGATTACTACGGATGGACCAGAAAAAAACACCCTCCAATGGGCCGCGGATGGAATCAACTTTGAAATTCAATCCGTGATAAAAGAAGCCCCTCACGCTATCGGATTAAATCGTAGCTTGGAAGGAGGAGATAATCCCATCGCCAATCTTGCCTTGGGAATAACTCAGCAGTATATGACAGATGATTATCAGTATATCCGCCGCTTTCACTGCCATAGGGTGACTACCCATGTGGCTAAAGGGGAGGCATCGAAATCCGAGTCTTAAGAAAGAAACTTTATAAGCATTAATCGATATATCATATGCAAGCAGCCTTTTATTCTTCTAAAGGAAAGTTTGAGCTAGGCGAAAGTACAATCAAAAAACCCGCAGCGGGAGAAGTAAGATTGGAAGTTGCCTATTGTGGGGTATGTGGGACAGATGTGCACATATTTCATGGAGTCATGGATCAAAGAATTGGTCCTCCACAAATCGTAGGACATGAAGCTTCTGCCGTGGTTGCGGAAATTGGGGAAGGAGTCGAAAATGTCAAGGTAGGAGACCGGGTAGCTATTCGTCCGCTGAGGTTTGGAGATCCTCATCCCTTTGACAAAGGGCACAAACATGTAGGTAAGAACCTCAAATTTATTGGAATTGACAGTGCCGGTGCTTTTCAACAAAGCTGGACCTTGCCTGCTTACACCTTGCACAAACTTCCCGAGCAACTTTCCTTAAAACATGGAGCTTTTATTGAGCCACTATCAGTTGCTTGCCATGATGTAAAGGTCGGTCGGGTTAAAGTTGGCGAAAATTGCCTGGTGATGGGAGGAGGACCTATCGGGACCCTGATTGCCTATGTGCTACAGGAAAAAGGGGCAAATGTCATCATTTCAGAAGTAAATGCGACGCGAATCCAAATGCTGAGAGAGTTGGGATTTACAGTCCTTAATCCTGGTGAAGAAAATCTGGTAGAAAGAATCAGCGAACTGACAAATGCAGCTATGATAGATTGTGCTTTTGAGGTTTCGGGTTCTGAGGCTGCGGTGGCGAGCATGACAGAGCTTGTCAATGTCCGATCCCGAATTGTAATGGTTGCTATTCATGGAGGAGGCCCACGGAAAGTTGATTTATTCAAATTCTTCTGGTCCGAAATTGAGATGTTGGGTGCGCGTTTGTATGAAGAGGAAGACTATGAAGAAGCTATCCAAATTGCGGCTTCCGGAGCCATCCCATTTGATACATTAATTACCCAAATAAGTCCGCTTACAGATATTCAATCCGTTTTTGAAGAAATCGACAGAAACCCGGCGGGCATGAAATATTTAATCGAAGTAAGCCCCAAATAACATGAGCATTTTAAACCAATTCAAACTAGATGGAAAGACAGCTTTGGTCACTGGCTGTAAAAGAGGGATAGGAAAAGCTATGGCCATAGGTCTGGCAGAGGCAGGAGCAGATATTGTTGGAGTCTCTGCATCTCTGGAACCTTCAGGCAGTGCTGTAGAAAAAGAAGTCCTGGCCAAAGGGCGAAGTTTCAAAGCCTACCAATGTGATTTTTCTGATCGGGAAGCCCTGTATCGCTTTATCACTAAGGTAAAATCTGATGGCTTTGAAATTGATATTTTGGTAAATAATGCAGGTACCATTCTTCGTATGCCTGCTGTGGACCATCCTGATGACTATTGGGACAAAGTAGTAGAGGTCAATCAGAGTGCACAATTCATCCTGACCCGAGAATTTGGGAAAGACATGGTGGCTCGAAAATCAGGTAAAATCATTTTCACCGCTTCGTTACTGACCTTTCAGGGAGGAATTACTGTGCCGGGTTATGCTGCGAGTAAAGGAGCCATAGGGCAAATGACTATGGCCTTTGCCAACGAATGGGCACCGCATGGAATTAATGTAAACGCCATAGCTCCCGGATATATCGCAACCGATAATACAGAAGCTTTGAGGAATAATCCTGAAAGAGCCAATTCCATTCTGGCAAGAATTCCTGCAGGCAGATGGGGAGATCCCGATGACTTCAAAGGACCTACCGTATTCTTAGCTTCAGCTGCTTCCAATTATATGAATGGCTCGATTGTACTAGTCGACGGAGGCTGGATGGGCAGATAATTTAGACCAAAATAAGATGACGAGCATACCAACATATTTGCAATACATCAATGGGCAATGGATAGCCTCCGATTCGGGCAAATTGGATGATATTCTTAATCCCAGCACTGAAGAAATCATTGGCAAAGTACAGGAAGGAACCAAAGCAGAAGCTGAGAAAGCCCTGACAGCTTCAAAAAATTCACAGAAAAGCTGGCGAAAATTACCGCTGCGTAAAAGGGCTGAATTTCTCTATAAGTTTACGGATGAATTGGAATTCGGAGAGGTGTATATCAACCGCGGGCATGGAGAACAACATCAGGGATTCCATAATGGATTGAAATTGAGTGGAACCGGTGGAGAAGATGGGAAGTACGGCTTCGAGCAATACCTGGAGAAGAAAAGCTTTTACGTAAAATTTAGCTAAAGATGGATACACGCATATCTTCGGTGGATTGTCGATTGTTTAATGTTCCACTCGCAGAGGTATTGACGGATGCCAAGCATGGAGAACATACCCATTTTGAATTGGTAACTACTACAATAGCCTTGAAAGATGGGAGCGAAGGAATAGGTTATACTTATACGGGAGGAAGAGGAGGCCATGCGATCAAATCCATGATCGAGCATGATATTGCGCCTTTTTTGATAGGAAAAGACGGCTCAAAAGTAGAAGAAATCTATGAGGCCCTGGAATGGCATATGCACTATGTGGGTCGTGGGGGAATTCTGTCTTTTGCTACTTCGACCATAGATATAGCACTCTGGGATATACGAGCTAAACACGAAGGCCTTCCCCTTTGGAAAATGGCAGGTGGAAGCGATAATAGTTGCAAAGCCTATTGTGGGGGAATAGATCTACTCTTTCCCCTGGAAAAGCTGCTTTCCAATATTCAGGCCTATTTGGATAAAGGCTTTAATGCGGTCAAGATTAAAATAGGAAGAGATAAGTTAGAGGAAGATATTGAACGCATTGCTGCTGTTCGGGAATTGATTGGGCCAGAAATTACTTTTATGGTTGATGCCAACTACTCTATGTCAGTAGCAGAGGCCATTGAAGCTGCAAAAGCATTCAGGCCATATAATATCTACTGGTTTGAGGAGCCTACTATCCCGGACGATTATAAGGGTTTTGCTCAAATAGTCGATGCAACAGGAATGCCTTTGGCTATGGGAGAGAATCTACATACCATTCATGAGTTTGGATATGCCTTCGAAGAAGCCAAACTTTCTTTTATCCAGCCCGATGCCTCTAACTGTGGTGGAATTACAGGCTGGCTTCAAGCTGCGGAGCTTTCTCGGAAATACAATATACCCGTTTGCTCTCATGGCATGCAGGAACTTCATGTAAGCCTGGTATCTGCTCAATCAAATGCTGGCTGGCTGGAAGTTCACAGTTTCCCTATTGATGAATATACCCATAGACCCTTAGTAGTGGAAAATTGTAGAGCTGTCGCGCCTGATATTCCTGGAACAGGTGTTGAGTTCAATTGGGAAAAGCTGAATCCTTATCTGGAAAAGTAAAAGGAAGCATAGAACGTAACTTAAGAGAAATCCAACTTATAGGCTTTTCGATACTTTCGGGGAGAAAGAGCTTTGTATTTGCGAAATTGGGTATAGAAAAGGGATAAACTTTCGTATCCGCAACTAAAGGCAATTTGTGCAATAGGATCATGAGATTCGATCAGCATTCGGCTCGCCTGACTGATTCGGTATTCATTCAGATAGGAGGAAAAGGGCTTCTGAAAATTGCTGCTAAAGAATCGAGAAAATGAGGGTTCACTCAAGTGGCATAAATGGGTGATTTCTTTCAAGCTGATTTTTCGCCCAAAATTTTCCGAAATAAAGTTAAAAATCAAGCCCATTCTGTCCTGGGATTCCAGAGACATTTTCTTTCCATAATCTACCCTGCTCAATTGCTTTGCCTCTTCATCTTTCGACAAGAGATGAAGAATCTCAAGAAGTTTGATAAAATGATTATCTCCCTCCAGGATCAAGGCTTTTATATGGACTAATGCAGACTCGGTGATGGAAGGAGAGAAAATCAAGCCCTGTGAGGCTTGATCCAGACATTTCATAATCTTGTGGAGATCAATGATCGAAGGAATAAGGCTTTCTTCCCACTGTATGACCAAAGATTTAGACCTTCCTGCTTTCTGTATATTCTTCCAACAATGCGGCAAATTACCTCTCAGCAAAACCAATTCCCCTGCGGCAAAAGGAGCAATGTGATTCCCAACATATCTCAATCCTTCGCCTTCCAGTATATAGGTAAGTTCACATTCGGGATGAAAATGCCAGGGAGCCCCAAAATCTACTTCATCATGTAAAAAGGCAGTTATCTCGCTAGCCGGATCTTCGGGCACTTTTTCGAATACAGCTTTCACTTAGTCAATAATTTAACATACAAATAAGAGATAAATCCTGAAACTATGTTAAAATATTGAACTAATTGGGTTAAATCCTAGAAGAAATTCTTTCGAATTTTAAATTTCTTTGAAGGAAAGCTGTACTACTCAATAATTGATATCCATGAATGTTTCCGCCAAAAGTGCCATTGCAACAGGCTCCGGTGATTTTTTGATTGACACCATTATTCTGGCTCCTCCAGCTGAGGATGAAGTGCTCGTTAAAATGAAAGCCGCCGGACTCTGCCATACCGATTATGATTCTCTTTCCTGGGGAAAACCCATCATCATGGGACATGAAGGAGCCGGAGTGATAGCAGAAGTCGGGGCTAATGTCAGAGGCTTAAGCAAAGGAGATAAAGTCATTCTGAATTGGGCAACTCCCTGCATGACTTGTTTTCAATGTCAGGAAGGCAATCAACATATCTGCGAAAACAATTCTCCGGTTGTGGCAGGAGGAAATGGATTTACGCCCGGACATGCACATCTCGAAGGATCAAAGTGGAAAGGGGAAGCAATTGAAAGATCTTTCAACCTGGGTACCCTTAGTGAATATGCTTTAGTGAAATCTTCTGCAGTAGTAAAAATTGAGCAAGATAAATTGAATTTTTCTGCAGCAAGCATTGTGAGTTGTGGGGTAATGACAGGATATGGTTCTGTGGTGAATTCGGCTAAAGTAAGTGCGGGTAGTTCGGTAGTGGTTTTGGGTTGCGGTGGAGTAGGATTAAATGTTATACAGGCAGCTGAAATTTCGGGAGCTTCTTCTATCGTCGCTGTCGATATAAATCCCAATAAACTGGAACTGGCAAAGCAATTTGGTGCCACGGAGTTAATCCTGGCTGATAAAGAAGATGCAGGTTTAGATCAGGTCGCCAATCAGGTGAAAGCTATGTTTGGAGGAAGAGGGGCAGATTATTCTTTTGAGTGTACTGCCATTCCTGCACTGGGAGCAGCTCCGCTGAAGATGATAAGAAATGCGGGGACGGCTGTTCAGGTAAGTGGGATAGAAGAAGACCTGACCATTGATATGAATCTTTTTGAATGGGACAAAATTTATATCAATCCCTTATATGGAAAATGCCGTCCACAGATTGATTTCCCCAAACTGATGAACTTGTATAAAAAAGGAGATTTGAAACTCGACGAAATGATCAGCAGAGAATATAAATTGGAGGAACTGGCACAGGGATTTGAAGATCTGCTGCAAGGGAAAAATGCTAAAGGTGTAGTCGTTTTTGATTAAAAAGGCGATGAGCTGCTTTCGTACCATAGAACTATCCCATGCTCCTTTTGAATGGGAAAGTCTCAGCTTTTTTGATCTCAACTGCTCCCCCATTCCTAAAGATCGAAATCGATAAAAAATACCCAGATGAAAAAGAGTGAATTCCCAGATCCCTTTAAACAAGCCCGTCAGGAAAAAGGCATTGGGGAAATGGATGACCAAAACGATCCGGTAAACATGATCCTCAGGCATGAGGATGTACGGAAATGCGCGATGAATTGGCAAACCTTTAAGTCAGCTGCCAAACCCGGCAGAATAGTCGTCCCTTCAGAGGTGTATATCCGGGATACACGACAGATTCCTTTTGAGGTTGATCCTCCGCTTCATAAAGAATATCGGGCCCTGGTGGAACAGTGGTTTCGAAGACCCGTACAGGAAGATTATCAAAAAAGGCTCAGGGAAATCATTAGACAAAGTTTCGACGAACTGAAGGGGAAGGATTCGGTGGAGATTATATACGATTTTTCTCTCCCCATACAATCACGGGCTTTGACCCTTTTATTGAATTGTCCCTATGAAGAAGCCGAACATTGGATATCCTGGGGAACCCATGTGTTTAGGAGTGAAGATGATCCGCTGGATGGATCAAAAGCCAATCTTCTTTATGACTACCTGGATGAGGCCGTTGCCAAAGCAGAGGAAAATCCCACGGATGATATATATTCCCTCCTCCTTGCTGCAGAATTTCAAGGCAGAAAATTGACCAAAGAAGAGATCAAAGGAGTCATGATCCTCACCTTCGCAGGCGGTCGGGATACCGTAATCAATGCCATTACGAATACCATTGCCTATTTTGCTGAGCATCCGGAAGCTTTAACAAGAATAAAGGAAGAACCTGAGATCAAAAGACGTGCAGTAGAAGAATTGGTTCGATATTTTGCTCCCCTGACGCATATGGGCAGGGTGGTAACAGAAGAAACGGAAGTATGTGAGCACGCCATAAAGTATGATAGTAGAATTTCTTTATGCTGGGCCTCTGCTAATCGGGATGAAAGCATTTTTGAAAATCCGAATGAAGTGATTTTGGACAGGAAGAAAAATCCACATTTAGCTTTCGGATACAGTCATCACAGATGCCTGGGAGCTACACATACCAGACAGATTTTACTAGCTTTGTTGGATGTTTTGGTGGAAAGGCTTTCTTCGATTGAGATCCTCGATCATACAGATAATATTGAAGAGTGGGGGGAATTTGAGCGAAAAGTAGGCTTTCATGCATTGAAAGTCAGATTTCATCAGAACTAGCTAAATAAAAGCCATGTCGGAAAATCTATCCAAAGATTCCTCTTGCATAATTATCGGTGCTAGCCATGCAGGAGTAAATTGTGCGTTTCAGTTAAGAAGGGAAGGATGGGAAGGTGAGATTCTGCTCTTTGAAGCAGCAAAGGAATTGCCCTATCATCGTCCACCTTTATCCAAATCCTGTTTGGTAGAGGAGGAATTGCAGCTCAACTTTCTCAAGCCCAAAGATAGCTACTCAAAAAGCCAAATCGACTTGAAGCTTGGGAAAAAAATCATAAAAATTGATACGGACCAAAAAGAGGTTCATTGTGAGGAGGGAGAAACATACCGCTACGACAAATTGGTATTGGCGACAGGCGCAGCAGCTATGGTACCTCCAATCTCTGGACTGTCGGAGGCGAATAATTGCTTTGTGCTTCGATCGGCGGCTGATGTAAAGCATATCAGAAATAGGGTTCAATCCGCAGTTTCTCCTAAAGTGCTCATCATCGGAGGGGGTTTTATCGGGCTGGAAGTTGCGGCATCTTTACGAAAAATGGGACTGGAGGTCGTTTTGCTGGAAAGAGAGCAAAGGCTCCTGGCTCGTGTGAGTTCCCCGGAAATTTCTGCCTTCTATGAGAATTACCATACAGAAAAAGGGGTAGAAATCTTTTGTTCCAAAGGGGTTTCCCATATAGAATCCCAATCAGGAAAAAACATCATCTCCTGCACCGACGGAAGCAATTACGAAGCAGATTTCATTATTCTTGGGACAGGAATAAGGGTTCATACTGAATTGGCAAGAGAAGCAGGAATTGAGATTGAGCATGGAATCAAGGTGAATGAATACATGGAGACTTCGGTTCCTGATATCTATGCGATCGGAGACAACAGTTTCCACTTTAATCCCATCTACCAAAGCTATGTGAGAATTGAGTCCGTGCCCAATGCCGTTGCTCAGGCACGGACCGCAGCTCAGACAATCTGCGGCAATCCTAGCCCCTATGAAGAAGTTCCCTGGTTTTGGTCTGATCAGTATGAGTTAAAATTTCAAACCGCGGGCCTTCTCAATGGCTATGATGAAGCCATCATGCGAAAAGAAGGCGAGCATCAATTTTCCCTATGGTATTTCAAAGGCGATCAATTGTTAGCGGTAGATGCCGTCAATTCTCCCAAAGCTTATATGATGGGAAGAAAGTATATTAAGGAGAAAGCATTGCTTGATAAGGATAAAATCAGGGATACGGATTTATCTCTCAAACAAGGCCTGCTTTTATCCTAAATACGTATGTCGGACAATACTTACTTCAACTCCAATTGCTCGGTTTCGCCAAAACCTTTACCTCTGATTTTTTCAAATCCGGCTTTCATCTCCTGCAATTTCTCGGGATGACTTTTCGCGAGATTGTTCTGCTGGCCGATATCCTGGGAAAGATCGTACAACTGCTCCTCCTGGGAGTTACCCAGTTCTATGTTCACAAATTTATTTATGGCAGGACCGGCATAAGGGGGAATGTAGGCCCAGTTTCCTTTTCGGTAAGCCGTACGTCTAGTGGCTTCCAGGATTAATTCTTCCCTGCCTTCTTTACTTTCCCCCATCAATACCTTCAATAATTCCTGGCTATCATCTGTTCTTTTTTCACTACCCACTAAAGCAGCAATCGAAAAGAACAAATCCAATTGAGAAATCATGGCATCAAAGATGCCCGCTTCAATTTTGCCTTTCCAATAGCTGATAAATGGGACGCGGGTACCGGCTTCAAAGAGGCTATATTTTCCTCCACGTAAAGGTCCCCAGGTTTGTGATCTCCCAATTTTTCAACCAGGGATTACCATGAGCAGATAAATCTCCTATACCCTGATCATCCGTCAGTACCAGGATCACATTGGGAGATTTTGAAGACCTGCTATCTTTAGCTGCTTTGGAATCTTGCCCTACCCCCAACAAAAAAAACAGGCAGAGTACAGCAATAGTAGTTAGGATAGTTTTACTCGCAGACATGAAAAAATATAGCTTGAAGAGTAAGTAGAGTCAAAAGCATCGATGCCAGCTTCCAAGAACAAGCCTCAGACATGCATCTCCCATTAAGATAGCCTTTAACAGCTTAGCTTTTGCTCATCGGAACTCAACAAAAAATAGACAAGGGTCTTATGGAATGGAGGGAAGCTCCAGGAAAATTTATACTTGACAGTCGGATTGGAAAACGGATAAATCAGGAAATCATTTGATGGCCTCTATGGCAAGCGCATTTTCAAATCTTGAAGCCTCTTCGACTTCTTTGAATATTTCATGGCTGGAATCATTGAAGCTCGCCCTTCTAACTTCTTTAAATCCTACCGATTCCAACTCTTTTGCCAGGCTTTCATAATCCCACATCCACAAGTGATTTCTGTTGGAAAGTAAATGATGAATAACCCCCTTAAAGCCCCTCATTCGGTTTTCTGTGCCGAGCAAGGTATCTTTAATAAAGGCGACGCTATCTCCGGATTCTAAATACAATTCTGTCAATCTTTTCAGATCCGGAACCACCAATCGGAATACTCCAGCTTCTCCCAGCATCATATAAGTATTCTTAATTGCCTTTCTGCAATCATTTAAGGATAGGTGCTCCAATACATGGGAACAATAGGCGAAAGCTGCGGAGTTATCAGGGGCTATGCCCTTTATGATATTACCATACTTTACATTAGGCTGCCATTCGACTTTTACCAGGCTGCCAAGTATGGGAATACTTTTTAGCCGAAGGGAAGGAGAGACATCATAATTTTCCCAGCTTTCAGGCGCTGATAGCCCACATCCATAGTGTATGTTTCTGTTCATGTGCCGCTTCTGTTTGAGTTAGGAGAGAGAATATTAAATCATGGGTAAATTCCAGGCAAAACTACAATTTTCCAGATATCCCATCAATAATCAAACAACAATTTTCCCGCTTAAATCCTCGTTTTTCAAACACGGAATGAGGATTCGTTAAGCGGATTCGCAAGGGGGAGTTTCAACACAAAGCTTTGAAAGACCCTCGCTTCGCTCATGCTTTTGCATTCGACCCATCTCGCCTAAATAAATTTTGCTCGATGGACCGAATGAAAAAAGTCCGAAATCTTGCGATTTCGGACTTTTGTATCCTTGCGGAGGAAGAGGGATTCGAACCCCCGGTACCTTGCGGTACAATGGTTTTCAAGACCACCGCATTCGACCACTCTGCCATTCCTCCGGCACAAATGTACGTCATTTTCTTTTTCTGCAAAATAGATATGAAAAAAATTCGGCTGAATTTTCAGAAAGTTTTAATACAAGCTTAACATAGACCTAAATGGGAGCAGGCATAAATCTTGCATTTCGTCGCTTAGACGATAAGAATTAGGAGATAGAGGAATTATTTTTCATAAAAAACCATCATTATCACAGTAATATTCGTAAATAATAAATACTAAAATTGCCTGTGTAATAATCTGGCCTGAAAAGTCCTCGATTCTTTTGCACAATGTCAGCAACTCTTATATCTTCCCATATCTTTTGTAAGCAAAAACATGCAGGAAAGATCACTATTGGAGGTATTTGAAGGTTTAACCAACGGAGATTATGAAATGCTCGTTCGTTACCTCGAAGCTGGCGGAGACCCCGACGCACGGGATCCGTACGGACATACCTTGCTGCACCTTGCTGTACATGAAGGACTCATTGATTCCCTGCGTTTACTCCTCAGATCAGGAGCGAATGTAGAGGAGGAAGATGATTTTGGAAATACCCCCATGCAAGTTGCTTGTATGATCGGTAGAAGAGAGGTAGCTAACCTCTTATTGGAGTATGGAGCAAAAATTGACTCCACTTCTTCTACTCGTACCTGGACTCCTTTGATGCTTGCTCTAAATAAGAGCCATGAAGAAGTGGCCGAATGGCTAATTAAGCAAGGTGCAAATCCCAATCATGTGGATCAGGAACAAGGCTGGACTCCCTTATTGGTCGCCTGTGATCAAGGCATGAAGGAATTGAGCATAAAATTGATTCAGCAAGGAGGGCAGGTAGATGCCAAAGTCAAAAGTGGAGATGCCCGTGGATGTTCGGCCATTCATCTGGTCAGTTATTACGGCACTGTTGAAGTTATAGACGAACTGATCCGCAGAGGAGTTGATATCAACCTCCGTCCGGAAGGAGGAGGATTAGGTGCCTTGCATTGGGCCGTTTATAATGGTCATATGGAATTGCTCACCTATTTATTGGAAAAAGGAGCCGATGCCAATCTACCCGCACCCGGCCTTTATCAAAGTAGAAACCCTCTTCATTTCGCAGTAGCAAACAGTCGCCCGGAAATGGCCCGGCTTCTGCTGGATTATAACGCTGATCCCCTTTACAAAGATGATGAGGACCAAAGCCCATTAGATATCGCTTTTAGAAGATTCAAAGAAAGCGGTTCCCACAAAGACCAGTATCTCCTGCAATTGCTGGAAGCCTATGTGTAATTTCCTCGCTCCCTTTCATCCCATTAACGTATAGCCTTTATGAAAAATCCCTGGAAAACGCTTTCCAGCAAAATCATTTATGACAACCCCTGGATAAAAGTTCAGGAAGATCAGGTACTCAATCCTTCAGGAAAACCGGGGATTTATGGAACGATACATTTTAAGAATCAGGCTGTAGGAGTAGTTCCTTATGAGGATGGATATATTTGGATGGTGGGGCAATATCGCTATCCCCTTGACATCTACAGCTGGGAAATTCCCGAAGGAGGCGGACTTTGGGACGAGAATCCCCTGGACACCGCAAAAAGAGAATTACAGGAAGAAACCGGACTTCGGGCAGATCGCTATGAAAAATTGCTGGAAATGCATATCTCAAATTCAGTGACTGATGAATGGGGCATAGTTTATCTGGCGCAGGGACTGAAGGAGGGGGAAGCTAATCCAGAAGAAGATGAGGACATCCGCGTAGAAAAAATGAGTCTGGACTATGTGTATGGAGAGGTAGAAGCAGGAAAAATCACTGATTCTCTAACCGTAGCAGCCATTTATAAGCTTATGTTGCTCAAAGCACAAGGAAAGCTCAAATAATGCAAAATTTGCTTTCTCCAGCTTATTTTTCGCTAATTTGCTAAACTTTAGTAAATGGGAATTCTGGAATGTTTCTTGGTTACATTCCCTTACTCAATGTTGATCATCTGAAAATGGAGCAAACTCAATCCCCGGATTCTACCCTTGCCAATGAGAATAATACCCATATCGATAAGCCCATGAATTTCCAGCGCGGAGACCTTACCAACACCCAACTGCTGGACCTGTACAGGGACCTGCTTTATCCTCGTTTGGTAGAGGAAAAGATGTTAATCCTTCTCAGACAGGGAAAAATTAGCAAATGGTTTTCCGGGATTGGACAGGAAGGAATCGCAGTAGGCTTGACAAAGGCTCTTCAGAGTTCAGATTATATTCTTCCTTTACATAGAAATCTGGGTGTCTTTACTACCCGCAAAATTCCCTTAAAGCGACTTCTGGGACAATGGCTGGGAAAAGCTTCCGGCTTTACACAAGGCAGAGATCGCTCTTTCCATTTTGCTTCTTTAGAGCATAGAGTAATCGGCATGATCTCTCATCTGGGAGCCATGCTTCCTGTGGCAGATGGATTGGCATTGGCGAGTAACCTCAATAGACAGAATCAAATTGCTGTTGCTTTCTCAGGAGATGGAGGAACCAGTGAAGGGGATTTTCACGAAGCTATCAATGTCGCTTCTGTCTGGGATTTGCCGGTGATTTTTGTAATCGAAAATAATGGCTACGGCCTTTCTACTCCTACCTGGGAGCAATATAAATGTGAAAGACTGGCACAAAGAGCAGAAGGCTATGGTATAAAAGGATATACCATTGATGGCAATAATGTTCTGGAAGTCTATTCCACCGTTCGCAAAATCGCCCAGGAAATGCGAGAAGACAGAAAACCTGTGATTCTGGAATGCAAAACCTTTCGCATGAGAGGGCATGAAGAAGCTTCGGGTACCAAATATGTTCCCCAAAGTATGATGGATGCCTGGGCAAAACGGGATCCAGTCAGCAATTTTGCGGACTTTCTCCTCACACAAGAAGTATTAGATGGTGCACAGATAGTTGAAATCCAAAAGGAAATCAAGCAGGAGATCAATCAAACTGTGCAGGTAGCGATGGAGGAAAGCAATATCAGCATACAACTCGAAAAAGAAACCAAAGAAATATTTGCTCCTGCCAAAATAGACTGGATAGCTCCCGACCCTTCTAACAGTCGGGAAATGAGGTTTGTGGATGCGATCAGCAATGCCCTCAAACTTGGCATGGAAAAACATGATGAAATGGTCATCATGGGACAAGATATTGCGGATTATGGAGGGGTATTTAAAATAACAGATGGATTTATCGATCACTTTGGAAAACATCGGGTACGCAATACGCCCATTTGTGAATCCGCCATCGTAGGCATCGGTTTAGGTTTGTCTATTGAAGGGAAGAAGAGTGTAGTCGAAATGCAGTTTGCTGACTTTGTTTCTTGTGCCTTTAATCAAATCGTAAATAACCTCGCCAAAAATCATTACCGTTGGGGACATGCAGCTGATGTTGTGATTCGTATGCCTGCCGGCGGAGGTGTAGGAGCCGGACCTTTTCATTCTCAAACAAATGAAGCCTGGTTTACACAGGTTCCCGGATTGAAAGTACTATATCCCAGCAATCCAACGGATGCCAAAGGCCTCCTGCTAGCAGCCATAGACGAACCCAATCCTGTTATCTATTTCGAACATAAATTTCTCTATCGCTCCCAAAATGAGGAAGTGCCGGAAGGATACTTCCATACTCCCATAGGAAAAGCTGCTGTAGTTGAAGAAGGTGAAGACTTAAGCATCATTACTTATGGTATGGGGGTTCACTGGGCCAAAGAGTTCAGCGCAGCTTCCGAAGATTCCATCGAAATCGTCGATCTTCGCTCATTGATCCCCTGGGATCAGGAAACTGTATTTGTTTCCGTCCGTAAAACCGGCAAGTGCATCGTATTGTACGAAGCCAGCTATACCGGTGGATTTGGAGGAGAAATTGCTGCCAGCATTTCCGAAAATTGCTTTGAGCATTTGGACGGTCCGGTAAAAAGAGTAGCCTCTTTGGACACCCCTGTTCCTTTTCATCCACAGCTGGAAATACAATATTTGCCAAAAGAACGTTTAAAGGAGGTGGCCAATGATCTTTTGGAATTTTAGGTCTATGTCCACGGAATTGAATGTTAAGCTAACATCGAATAGCGCGTGATATAATCCGGATCATTATCAGACCTTGCTTCTCGATAATTTTCTGTATTTTTAGCGCCTGTTTAGACAAGCAAACGCTTATGAATCTCAGTAACGAGGCTAAGGTCGGAATATTTGTCGTTGGAGCATTGGCCATGGTTATTTTTGGCCTGCAGTATATTTCCGGATCCAAATACTTTGGAGCACCTCTTACCCTATATGCAAAATACGCCAATGTTGAAGGCTTGAGCAGAGGGAATCCCATAACCATCAATGGTTTTCAGGTAGGCAGAATTACGGCCCTTGATCTCAATGTCAAGGCAGGTATGGCTACCGCAAAACTGGAGTTTGACAAGGATTTTGAAATCCCTGCAAATTCAGAAGCCATGATCTATAGTTCTGACTTATTGGGCTCCAAGGCAATCAAAATCTGGGTGCCGGACTCTTTGGCACCTACCAGCGAACTGGTACAGGATGGTCAATTGATCAAAGGAACTCTGGATAAAGGAATTTTTGCGGAAGCAGAAGATTTGGTTACCTCTCAGGGTGCAGAGATTCTGGTGGAAGTTGCTAAACTCTCCGTAAAACTCAATGAGATTGTAGCTCAGACGCAAGCATTGCTGGACGACAAAAGTAGCCAGACAACATTACGAGCCACCCTCAGCAACATACGCGAAACCTCTGAAAACCTGACCAGCATTACAGATGAAGTTGATAGCCTGGCGAAAGAGATCAATCGGGTGGCAAGAGATGCGGTAAGTATTGTCGGAAATGTTGAAGATAACAATGACAATATCAACAACATCATCGCGAATGTAACCCGTACCACAGATTCACTGGTAACAGCTTCCAGCGAAGTAAAGGACCTGATGACAGATGCCAGTTCTGCAGTTGCTCATGTCGAAAACATGATCGCCAAACTGGACACAACTTCAGGAACCCTGGGGATGCTACTCAATGATACTCAACTCTACGATAGCCTTACGGCCACCACCGAAAATGTAAACGCGCTTTTAAGAGAAGTCAGAAGAAATCCTGGTAATTTTTTCGATGATTTCAAGATTTACCTAATCGAAAGGAAGAAGAAAGAGAAGCGAGACAAAAAGAAAACTGAAGAGCAAAAAATCACCGGACCGGGAGGCTAATATTCCTATAATAATTCCATGCTGACACAATTCATCCACCTATTATTGATTGGAATTCATTTCCTGTTTCATTCATTTTTCCTGGACGATAAGCTCCCGGAGGCAGAACTCTCTTATTCAGATCCTTTAGGCTTAGAAATGGCCTTTATCAAAGGAGGTAGTTTTATGATGGGCAGTTCAACTCCCTATTATCATGCTGAATTGCCGGCTCATCGGGTAGAAGTTCCCGATTTTTATTTAGGGAAATATGAGGTAACGCGAGCATTATGGACGCGAGTGATGGAGGTCTCTCCCCAAACTTCTGCGGATTGTCTATCCTGCCCGATTGATAATATAAGCTGGGAAGAGGTCCAGTTATTTATCACCCTTCTTAATAGAAACTCAATCTATCAATATCGATTACCTACTGAGGCAGAGTGGGAATACGCTGCAGGCAACGGGAGGAGACACACTTTATTTAGTTGGGGATCCCTGGGTCCCAAAGGAAAAAATGGTGGAAATGTTTCCGGAACAGATACAGAGAAACTATTTGCCGATCAGCATTTTTTTAATGGCTACAAAGATGGTTATTCTCGCCTGGCGCCTGTGGGGAAATTTAATCCAAACAGTTTTGGGCTGTATGACATGACCGGCAATGTTTTTGAATATTGTCAGGATAATTTTCACTATTCTTTTAAAGGAGCGCCATCAGATGGCTCAGTCTGGGTACATCCGGATAGCAGTTCAGTAGTAATCAAAGGGGGAGGATTTTTTAGTGGCACCCCCACTTCGAGGGTCTCTTATAGAAGGGGCTTTTTAGCCGATTATGTAGGAGAAGGTCTGGGATTCAGGCTAGCTCGAACTAAATAAGCTTCAATTCCTACTGTGTTTAAGTAGTCTTCGGGAAGACATGTTTTTCCCCAAATTTCCCTGTATATTTGCAGGCTGAAACAAGCCTATACTTCTTCAAATAGACTACAAACCAAATACATGCAAAAAGCATTTTTCAACGTCCCCCTTCCCAAGAATGAGCCCGTTTTGAGCTATGCTCCAGGCAGTCCTGAGAAAGCCGAGGTTAAAAAAGTCCTGGCAGAACTTTCCGGACAGGTTAGAGATATCCCTATGTTTATCGGAGGTAAAGAGGTCAGAACGGATGATAAGCATCCTTTGAGCCCGCCTCATGATCATCAAAAAGTTATCGGGCATTATTCGAGAGGAAATGCCAGCCATGTAAAGCAAGCCATAGATGCTGCCTTGGCTGCGAAAAAGGACTGGGAAAATACCAGTTGGGAACACAGAGCTTCTGTTTTTCTCAAAGCTGCCGACCTTCTCAGTGGCCCTTTCAGAGCGAAAATGAATGCTGCCACGATGTTGGCGCAGTCTAAAAATATCTACCAGGCAGAAATTGATGCTGTAGCCGAATTAGCGGATTTTTTCCGTTTCAATGTGGCCTACATGCAGCAAATCTATGCTGATCAGCCCGGATCTAATCCTGGCATGTGGAACAGACTTGAATACCGTGCCCTCGAAGGCTTTGTATTCTGTATTACGCCTTTCAACTTTACTTCCATTGCCGCCAACCTCCCCGCAGCTGCTGCTTTGATGGGTAATGTGTGTGTCTGGAAGCCTGCTGACAGCCAAATCTATTCTGCCGACATGCTGATGCAATTGTTTCGCGAAGCAGGATTGCCCGATGGAGTGATCAACCTTGTCTACACCGATGGCCCGGAAGCTGGAGAGGTTGTTTTCAATCATCCTGAATTTGCAGGTCTGCATTTTACCGGTTCCACAGGTGTATTTCAGCATCTTTGGAAAACCATTGGTGCGAATATCGCTACCTATAAAAGCTATCCTCGCATCGTAGGAGAAACCGGTGGAAAGGATTATATCATGATCCATCCCAGTGCGGATGCAGAAGCAGCTGCTACTGCCATTTCTCGTGGAGCTTTCGAATTCCAGGGACAAAAATGTTCTGCCGCTTCCCGTGTGTATATCCCAGCTTCCTTATATGATCAAATTATCAATAAGGTAGAAACCGAAGTGTCCAGCTTCAAAATGGGGGACCCCAAAGATTTCCGCAACTTCATCAATGCGGTTATCGATGAAAGAGCTTTTGACAAAATCTCCGGATACATCGATCAGGTAAAAGCTTCTCCAGATGCTGAAGTCGTCATTGGAGGAGGCTATGACAAATCCAAGGGATACTTCATCCAACCTACAGTTGTACTGGCTAAAGAACCCAAATTCCTGACCATGTGTGAGGAGATTTTCGGACCGGTAGTTACGGTATATAAGTATGAAGATGCTGATTTCGAAGCTACCCTGGACATCCTGGACTCCACCAGTCCTTATGCCCTGACCGGAGCCATATTTGCGCAAGATCGCATTGCCATTGACAGAACTGCCCGCAGGCTTCAACATACTGCCGGGAACTTCTATATCAATGACAAGCCGACTGGCGCAGTCGTAGGACAGCAGCCTTTCGGTGGGGGCCGTGCCTCTGGAACCAATGATAAAGCCGGTTCTTATATGAACTTGCTTCGCTGGGTATCTCCTCGTACGATCAAAGAAACATTCGTTCCTGCCAAGGATTATAAGTATCCATTTTTGGGGGAAGAATAATTAACTGCAAGTTTTCTTGTGTTCAGGTGTTCTTGTGTTCTGGTCTCAAATTGTTGAAACGTGAACACGAGAATACCAGAATACTTGAACACCTCTCATTTCAGCTTCCCTAAGACATACTCCTTCCTCTGCCTCGATATCGGAATCTCCGATTGATCTTCCATTTTCAAAAAGCCTCCTTCACTTTTGATATAGCTTTTCACATATCGGACATTGATCAGGTGAGATTGATGGACACGGAGAAAGCGATGCTCTTTGAGTAGATCCTCAAATTCTTTGAGGGTTTTGGAAACCATGAGGTTCTTCCCATTTTTTATATAGAAATGGGTGTAATTCCCTTCTCCTCTGCATCGAATGATTTCGGCTATGGGAACATAGTCTACCTGATTGCCTGTAGGTAAGGCAATCTTGGGATTACTTTGGCTTTTCTGGTTTTCCTGAAAAACCTGCCAGGCTTCTGAATGTTCATGCTCAAGGAGGCGAGTTTCCGCCTTTTGAACGGCTGCTTTCAGGTCGAGGATATCGATGGGCTTCAGGATATAATCCAATGCACAGAATTTGATGGCTTTGAGGGCATATTGGTCAAATGCAGTAACAAATATGACTTCAAAATCGATGCGATCCAGTTTATTGAGGAGATCGAAACCATTGCCATTGGGCATTTCTATATCCAGAAATATGAGTTGAGGTTTGAGCTGATGAATGAGATCCATGGCAGCAATGGCAGAATCAGCTTCTCCGATGACCTCCACCTGAGGGCAGTAAGATTCAAGCAGGCTGCGTAGATTGGCACGATTTCCAGCCTCATCATCTATTAAAATGGATCGAATGCTCGCACTCATACTTCTTGAGGGATTTTTATAACAACTCGGGTTCCATGACTGACCTCAGCATCATCTCTCCGGTCATAGATGGCTACTACGATATTCAATTTATATCGCTCATTGATCTTTTCAATCCTTTCCTCCGACAAACGTAAACCAAAACCAGATTTCTCTTTTTTTCCAGCCACTTCCTGCATATGCTTGCGTATACCCATTCCATTGTCCTCAATTTCAACTCGTATAAATCCAGCTTCCTCTTTCACAAGAATGCGGATCATTCCGGATCCTCCCTGCATCGCGATTCCATGGCGCACCGCATTTTCCACATAAGGCTGGATCAACATACTCGGCACTTCTGTCAATTGGACATCTATCGAGGGATCGGTCTCAATTTGGTATTCAAACTTGAACCGTAGGGCTTCCAGTTCGCAATAGAGATCCACCACTTTCAATTCATCTGCCAAAGGAACCATGGCCTGCTCAGAATGATTGAGTACTTTCCGAACCAATTGAGAAAAACGACTCAAATAATAATTGGCACGTTCGGGATCTGCCTGATTGATGAGGTTTTGGACAGAGCTGAGTGAATTGAAAAGAAAATGGGGATTCATCTGAGATCGAATGGCTCTTAGTTCCGTTTCGATCCGTTCTCTATGCATGATCTCTCTTTTTCGTTTGGGCCTAAGGTAAAACAAAAAATAGATCAGGTATAAGTTGAAAATTCCAGATATCCACCAGAATGCCTGGATAAGAGTCTTTTTTCGTCTTTCGTAGAATTGAATTAAGCCATTGGGCTGATAAAGGTCTAAAGCACCTATTTCATGTTCAAATACATCAAAATTGACAATAGAAGAGGCAGATCCCCAGAGTTTCCCATCTTGATCAATCATATAGTGCACAAAATTCCTAAATCCCGAGTATAGGTAGGGCCTTTCCTCACTATAACCATAGCCAGGGGAATGATAAAGCTCAGTCGGAAAAGCCTTGTCCTTCCTTTCGTCTTCAAACTTCTTCTTAAAAGGATTGGTATTTACAAAGATGAACTTCAATTCTGGATATTGCTTTTGTAAAGCTTTAAATTCCTGAATCGCAGGATCCTCCATTTTCCGGAATAATATCAAGATGATTTTTTCTCCCAAATAATCTGAAAGCCTTTTATCCTTGTCAAGATGCATATCTGGAGCTTCATTGCCTTTTTGCAATCCTTCAATTCGGCCTAGTTCATTTTTCACCTCATCCACATAGGGTTGATAATTACAAATGGATAAAAAATCCTGTATAATCAAGGCCAGTTCAGGCTTATTGGTATGGGTAGAATTTAAGGAAAAGCCCAGGGAGTTTTCATAGACCTTTAGGTCATCCAGAATGATCTTTTTCATTAAACTAAGCAAAGCGAAGTCCCGATAGGCAAAGCGTACAAAGTGATAGGACTGCATCCTTCCTGGAAGTTGGACAATGTCTTTGCTATGCAACAATTGCATATTGGCGTATAAATGATCTTTCAAGAAATCTGAATAAGATTGAGAGCTGATCACAGATGCCAAATCAAGCCCAAACTTATCGAGGTGATGATCCCTTTCTCCCGAAAGACTTAAGCCTTCGATATTTAGATCATCAAGCTCTAATCCCGGTAGAGAGCCGTTTTTTGAAGCCAATTTTTTTCTGGCGAAAGAAAACACCGTTTCTGCTTTTAATCTTTGGTACAAAGATTCTCCCATTGCCGATTTTTCTCCCTCAAGATATCTCAGGATTTCATTGTAGCGCCTGGTTTCATAATTCAGGTCTATGGGAGAGCTTTTTATCCTTCCCATATTATCGAAGCGGTAATTCGGAGAGGTAAACGGAACAATTCTTTGCCAGGAATCCGCATTTGTACCCAAAAATGCCATTGCGAATTGGTGAAAGCTCCTGTACTTGGCTGAATTTTGCCCCTTAAAGGACAGACTATCCGGTTGAACAGTATTCAGGAAAAGTTCTACTTCATCCCCAGGCTCTATATATATTGGAAAGGAAACTTGTTTATCATTCCCAAAGCCTTTATTCTCCTGATCAAAATGAAACAGGTATATAAATCTCGCCTCATTGATCTCGTATTCTACGGTAAATTTTCCCTCATCATTCAGCATAACTTCTTTATCAAAAGCTGAAAGTTTAGCCGGCGCTCCAAAGCCCTGATTAGCGGAAAAATGAAGCTTCTGACTTAGGGGCTGTGAAATCTGCCCTGAGAGGTAAACTTTCCGGAAAGTCTTTGGAGGAATGATTCTAGCTGAAATATTTCCATCGTTGACCGGTTGGCTGTTGACAAAGAATAAGGCATTTACATGATTAGGGATTCCCATGGGATTGAGTACAGTGGAAACATAGCTTCTCCCAGCTCTATTTTCTTCCTTAAAGACTATTCGGTGGGTAAATTTCTCTGGAGTAACGATTAGCGTGAAAGACTGATTTAAAAAATCGAGCTCTTTTCGATCTGGGTATCCCGGTATATCAAAATCTGAATCAAAACTTCTGTGTTCGTCCCTTTTTTTGTCCCGCTCTGAGGTGTATACCAGATCATATCGGGATCGAAATCTTCTGATTTGACTACTGAAATGATAACTACCAGCCTCGACCTTTTCAAGCATCAAGAAATAATAGAAAATCTCTTTTTCAGTTCGGGTATATAAAATATCTATACCCTTCCCCAGTTGCTCCTTTTTATTTTCAATCAATACTTCGACCTCAAAACTATCTCCCAATCTTAATTCAGCAAGATTAGGAAGCGCCTGAGAATAAGCCCCTAGGGGAAGGGCGAACAGAAATATCAAAATTATTCCAGGAGTTTTCATTGTGTTTAAAATTAGCATTATGCCGTAGGATAAAAAAGAACCCTGTCCCCACTGGGACCACACACAAGCTTAAAGATCCTCTCGGGAACAGGATAAGATTCTTTTTACATCTATGTTATACCCCAAACTCAGGCATTTTGAGATGAAAAACCTCGCTAAATGAATAATCGGCAGCTTTGACTTAACAATTGGTAGGCTAGCCTTAGGGATTTTTCTTAGCTTTGTCCCGTGCTGCAAGAAATCAGGAATCTTATCCGCAAGGAATTGCTCATAGAATGGAAGCAAAAGTATGCTTTCAATGGTCTCTTGCTCTATGTTCTTTGCATGGTAGTCGTCATTTCTCTGGCCTTCAAAGGAAATCTAAATCCTTTGACCTGGAACATCGTCTACTGGATCATTATACTCTTTGTGGCCATCAATGCAGTGGCCAAAAGTTTCATGGGAGAAAGGCAGGGTCAATTGCTTTATCAATATACACTTGCCAATCCTGCAGCGATTATCATAGCCAAGCTCGTCTATAATATGATCCTGCTATGCCTGGTTGCTCTGATCTGTCTGTATTCTTATGGATTTTTGAGTGGAATAAAGATCGCGGACTGGCCCTTGATGCTCAGTATAGTCCTCCTGGGATGTGCGACTTTATCCGCCAATCTCACCCTGGTTACAGCTATAGCAGCCAAAGCAGAAAATCGAGCAACGCTTTTAGCCGTTCTCAGCTTTCCCTTGCTGGTACCCGTTTTGCTCATACTTATCAGATTGAGTCGATATGCGGTAGAGGGGAAAGAAGGAGGCCTGCTCATTGAAAATAGCTATGATCAATTGATTATGATTGGGGGAATGAGTGTGGTGCTGTGGGTATTGTCTGTTATTCTCTTCCCTTTTGTTTGGAGAGATTAATATGTTCTTTTGCGAGCTTAGGTTTAGGCTGTATGATTTTTGTTTTTGTTCTTCTTCTTTTTCCTTAGTTGAACTTTTAATCTCTTCTTCTTTTCCTTAAATGAAAAGAAGCAAAAATCAAGCTGCTGCAAAGCCAACACACAGTCCGGCCCCCGCACCCTATGCAGCAGCGGGGCCCCGGCGCACATAGAGAGGAAGTGTTGGCGTGTTAGGGTGTTAGGGTGTTAGAGTTGATTAGAATTCTGAACCTACCCATCCCACTACTTCCTTGGTCCGCAGGCTCGGCAGCGCCAATCGGGAAATGGGGCGGCGAGTGCGGCTGGTTCTTGGCGCTGCGATTTTTGACTCCATCTTTTTTAGAAAAAGATGGAAAACAAGACCAAAAACCAACTAAAAAGAAAGCTCAAACAAAGTCAACCTAAACAGAAAAATGGCTACCTTTGTTAATTCAATAAAACAGAACAAAAGCGGCAAATTTGCCACTTCTCAGTATGAAAAATAACCCCATAATAAAAAATAGCTATAAGTTCCTGGCAATAGGCTTGTTATTGTATGCGATCATATACGGTATGCTGGTTGAAATGCCCTACAATCCCATCTGGGGCCAAAGCTCAAGGGCTATTTTCTATCATGTCCCCATGTGGTTTGCCATGCTGGTCATGATGGGTATATCTGTCTGGCATAGCGTTCGATTATTGCGGGCCCTTGATCCGGATGCCGAAACGAATCTCAATCCTCTTTATCTGGATATAAAAGCAAAAGAAGCTGCCCGCGTGGGTGTTTTTTTCAATATTCTGGGATTGCTTACGGGCATCGTTTGGTCCCGCGTAACCTGGAATGAAAATATCCCCGGAAATGAATTCGCAGCCTGGTGGGGATGGGATCCTATACAGGTTTGTGCCCTGGTTTCCCTCTTGATCTATGCCGCATATTTTTTGCTTCGTTCTTCCTTTTCTGAAGATGAGTCCAGAGCAAAAGTTTCTGCTGTTTATAATATTTTTGCCGCCTCCACTTTGATTCCTTTATTCTTTGTAGTACCCAGAGTACTGGAAGGATTGCATCCTACTGCAGGAAAAGGGTCATTTATATTCAAGGGAGGAATAACTACTGAAATAAGACTTATTCTATATCCGGGACTTATCGGTTTCATTTGCCTGGGAATTTGGTTGTATAACCTCCGCCATAGAACAGGCAGCCTAAGCATGAGAATAGAAGAAATACTGGCCGAACGTTCCTATCAAAAGAATCAAAATAATGTTTAATACTTCATTCATATTCAATTTTTTACTTCAGACCGAGATTCAGCAGGAATGGCTGATGGTCAGCGATAAAGTAAATTCCCTTCTGGTGATTTTACTCACCATTTTCGGAGGCGTAATTGCTTATCTTTACTTCACAGGAAAGAAAGTAAAAGAATTGGAAGCACAACTGGACGAACTAGAAAAGAATTAAGTTATGAAAACAAGTTCCATCGTCATTCTGGTCGTACTTGCTATTTTCATTACCGCTCTGGGAGTGAACCTTTCCAGCAATGCGAGTACCTATTCAGATTTCCCTACGGCAAAAGCCTCAAATGAGACTGTGCATGTAGTGGGTTCCTGGGTGAACAGAGATCAAACCTCTTATGATCCCAACACGGATATGTTCCAATTTTATATGCAGGATACGACCGATAATATAGAATTGGTCTACTACCAGGATCCCAAACCTCAGAATTTTGAGCAGGCGGAAAAAGTAGTCGTAGTAGGAGGATATAAAAATGAGGATTTCGTAGCGGAAAAGATCATCATGAAATGTCCTTCTAAATTTGAACAAACGGACATTACTGCCGGAGAGAAGAATCTCTAAGCAAATTTATCGATTCTGCTTTGAAATGGCCGAATTGCTTTTAGCGATAAACAAGCATAAGCTGTTGGGCAGAATTGTTTCTAAGAAAATGAGTACTGTTAGCCTGAGCGCAGTCGAAGGGGCTTACTTCACTCCTTCTCAAAATGAGGAGAATTAGCGCCCCCTTCCCTTTAGACGGGATGACAGTCGTTTTGATTAAGTAGATATTATACGTCTACTTTACTTAGCCAAAGATTTTTTATGGATTTTTTTACAGCAGGTAAGCTTGGAGAAATGTTCACCAGTATGGCGTTTGCCAGTGCATTGGTGTCCATGATCAGCTTTTTTATGGCGGAGCGCCGACAACTGGCATTGGAGAAAGCAAGTTGGGAACGCATGGGCGTAGGCTCTTTTGCCCTGCATATCTTTAGTATAGTCGGCATCATAGTCACCCTTTTCTATCTCATTTATGACCACCGATACGAATATCACTATGTGTGGTCGCATTCCTCCAATGAACTTCCCGTCTATTATATGATCTCCTGTTTCTGGGAAGGACAAGAGGGAAGTTTCCTGCTATGGTGCTTCTGGCATTCGATTTTGGGAGGAATCCTGCTGAGGAAGAAAAATGAATGGAGAAATTCTGTGATTGCCATTATAGCTTCAGTTGAAGTGATTCTGGTTTCTATGTTGTTGGGCGCTTATTTCTTCGGGATAAAGCTGGGTTCAAGTCCCTTTATCCTGCTCAAAGAAACTTTCCCTGATGCAGAGATATATTTGACGCGTCCTGATTTCGTCCCCAGCAATGGTAATGGCCTCAATCCACTGCTTCAGAATTACTGGATGGTTATTCACCCTCCTACCCTCTTCCTGGGTTTTGCCTCAACGGTAGTGCCTTTTGCCTACGTGATGGCTGGTTTGATCAAAGGGAAATACAATGAGTGGATCAAGCCTGCTATGCCCTGGACAACTTTTGCAGTGATGATCCTTGGAGTTGGTATCATCATGGGAGGCTACTGGGCATACGAAACCCTCAACTTTGGTGGATACTGGAACTGGGATCCGGTCGAAAACTCATCCCTGGTTCCCTGGTTGTGCGGGGTAGCGGGTCTTCATACCATGCTCATCTATCGCAAGTCAAAGGCTTATCTCAAGCTGACCATGATGATGATCATCGGAACTTTCCTGCTGGTCTTATATTCGACTTTCCTGACACGTAGTGGTATTTTGGGAGAAACTTCTGTCCATACCTTTACCGATCTGGGCCTTTCCGGACAACTTCTGGTCCTGATGTTTGCCTATGTTGGCTTTGTTGCTGCTATGATGGCCTATCGTTGGAAAAAGATTCCGCAAAGGGAAGATGAAAGCAAAGTATGGTCCGCAGAATTCATGCTCTTTATGGGTGTGCTGGTATTCGCCTTCTCCGGCTTGCTGGTAACACTTGCCACTTCCATACCGGTATTCAATTCCATTTTCGGCACCGACATAGCGCCTCCTCCAAATGTGCAGCTATTCTACTATAAGTGGACCATTTGGTTTGCGATTATGTTTGGCGTTTTCTCCGGATTGGGTCAGTTTCTTTGGTGGAAAATTGGTCGAAAGAAAAGCATCGCAGATGCTATTTTCAGGCCCTTTCTGATTGCGGTTCTGACAGGTAGTGCCGTTATACTCGCTATCTGGTTTGCAAGAAGTCAGAGCGGAAGCTGGGAATTTGCTTATGATAAAATATTCGCTGCTTATAAGGATCCAGCCGTTACCGGAACGGGATTCTTTGGGAAGATGATGGGCTATATCAAATATGGCTTCTTTTCTATTGCAGACGAACTCATGCTATATACAGCCCTCTTTGGCCTATTTGCTAATCTGGATATCCTCTTATCTCTCGTCAGGAAAAACAGAAAAGGCCTTAAGATCATGGGAGGAACCATCGTACACATAGGTTTCGCCTTGATGTTGCTGGGCATGCTATTTTCTTCCGGTTATGACTCTGTGATTTCTAAAAATCTACGGGTAGCTGATCTTACGGGTGCACCGATGAGTGAGGATGAAAAGCGAGACAATGTTTTGCTTCCCAAATTTATGGAGACTTCTATTCTGGGCTACAATGTTACCTATACAGGAAAGAAAGAAGCTATAGCTCCGGTTTCTGATCTACAGATCATAGAGGAGATGCAGGGCTATTTCAAATTGCGCTTTGATGATGCTACGGGCGAAAGGTTTGCAACTGTACAACCCAGAAATCCTTTCCTAAAAAGAGATGAGAATGGAGTAATACATCCCGCTTCAGATCCTACGGAGGCTTCTAATAATGATCCTTTGATGCAAGGAGTAATAGACCTTGCCCTGGTAGAGGAGACCTTAAACAAGAACCTAAAGGCCTTCAATTCAGGTCTAATCAATAACAGAACCCAGTATGGCGTAGAATTTAAGCCACTGGATGAAAATCGTGAACCAGACACAAGCAGTACCTTCAAACTCTGGCCAGAAGCTGAGATCAATGAAGAAATGCAAAGCATCATATCTCACCCAAGTAGAAAAATCTTTTGGGACAGAGATATTTACGTATATGCTTCCAGTTTACCTGATCCGAAATCTCTGCAACCCAAGTATTTTACCCTTCCCATGAAGGTAGGTGAAGTAGCAGAGATTGGAGAGGACATCAAGCTTCTGCTGGCTCAGGTGCGAAATGTCAGTGATCAACCTGGCATGGAGCAATATGAAGTTGCTGCAGCTGCCTATCTGGTTGCTTATACAGAAAAAGATACCTTCGGTGCTCAACCCGTTTTCCTCATTGATGGAAAAATTCCGGATATGAAAGAAGATGAGATTCCGCAATTGGGATTGGAGCTAGCTTTTGTGGGAGTTGATCCCGAAAATGACAGACTGACCATCCAGGCCAAGTACGTCGATCCTTTCTCCGATCACGTAACGATCAAAGCGATTCAAAAACCCTTCATCAACCTGCTTTGGTTAGGGACCTTTATCCTGGTCTTTGGTTTTTTACTTTCGATATATCGAAGGTGGCAGGAAAGTAGGTGAAACTAAACTCTATAAAAAAAAGCTCCGCTACTTCTAGCAGAGCTTTTTTTATGGATGATCGTGTCATCCCGAGCCCTGTCGAGGGACCTACATCTTCTCACCAGCAATTTTCCACTATCTCAAAAGAAGCGTGAAAAGGTGAGAGGAAAAGGCTTAGACCCTTCCACTTCGGTCAGGGTGACAGCGGCGGTTGAAAAAGCATTTACCCCTCACATATCCGTGTCATCTCGAGGCTTGAATGCGCCTTGGCTCCTGCGCGCAGAGGGATCTTGCATTCCGGTCGCTCACATAATACAAGATCTCTCAGCCCACATTCCTACCCACAGCCAAACTTCGAGATGACTTATGGTCTGGTCAGAGAGTTGTTTCTCTGTTAAGAGAAACGGGCTTACAGTGGAAGAGTCCCCCCTATTCCGTATCGGCCTCGATCCGATTGAAGTTTCTAAATAACAAAGCTCCTCCCAGAACTGTCAAGCAAGTACAGAGAATTCCGTTACTGGTTTCCCCATAAATCCAGAATCCTGTTGCAAAAAGGGCTGCATAAACAGTAAATACTCCCACAAACATGGAAAGAATTTCCAAAGGCAACTGACCGGGATGACGCTTGATGGAAACCCCTTCGGCTTCGGCTCTTTCGATTACAGCATTCCAACCGGGGCCGCCTGGACGAATTTTGATATAAAAGCTTCTTAGAGTTTCATCATCATCCGGAGGGGTAAAATAGGTAGCAATTACCCAGGTTGCGGTGGTCAGGATAGCTCCATAAATTACTTTTTCCCATCCTGCCAATTCAAAGATCCCCAGATCATCATGGATGAAGGTCAAATAACCTGCGATTACCAGAGAAGCAATCATTGCCACAATTTCTGTATAAGCATTTATCCTCCACCAGAACCAACGAAGCAAATAGATCGCCCCGGTTCCAGCTCCTAATAGTAATAAGAGATCAAATGCCTGAGCAGCATTGGTCAGCATGAGTCCTAAGGCAAGACCCAGAACCGTAGAGACAACGGTAAACAAGCGGCCTGCCCACACCAATTCTTTCTCACTCGCTTCTGGTTTTATAAATCTTTTGTAAAAATCATTGACCAGATAAGAGGCTCCGAGATTGAGCTGGGTGGACATGGTGGACATGAAAGCAGCAATCAAAGATGCTGCGACCAGTCCCAACAATCCAGAAGGCAAAAAGGTCAACATAGCCGGGTAGGCTACATCATTTCCTAATTTATCTGCAGAGAGACTAGGGAAAGCGGATTGGATATCCGAAACCTCCGGAAATACGATGATTGAAGCTAAAGCTATCAAAATCCAGGGCCAGGGTCTCAAGGCATAATGGGCAATATTGAAAAGTAAAGTAGCTCCTATTGCATTGCGTTCATTTTTAGCAGAGAACATACGCTGGGCGATGTATCCTCCCCCACCGGGCTCAGCTCCAGGATAATAAGAGGCCCACCACTGAACAGCCAAAGGCACAAATAATAAGGGAATCCAAACCGAGGGATCACTAAAATCCGGGAGGATGTTCATTTTCGCTTGAACTGCAGGTTGTGCGAGGAGGTTATCCAGTCCCCCTACCTGATCCAGATTCAGAATATAAATAGCGGCCCAGACAGAGCCAATCATTGCCAAGACAAAGAGAATAAAGTCAGTAATAATTACGGCCTTTAATCCTCCCATAGCACTATATACAAGGGTAATTGAACCCGCAACCAGAAGAATCTGCCAACCGGGAATTCCCAATACTACCTCACCAAATTTCACCGCAGCCAATGCTACAGAACCGATAACGAGCGTATTAAAAATCAAACCGAGATACAAGGCCCGAAATCCCCGTAAAAAGCGGGCTGCAGGGCCACTATATCTGAGTTCATAAAACTCTATATCTGTCATGACCTGCGACCGTCGCCAGAGTTTAGCGTAGACAAAAACGGTCAGCATACCCGTCAATAGAAAGGCCCACCAGACCCAGTTCCCTGAGACTCCGTTTTGCCGAACTAAATCTGCCACGAGATTAGGGGTATCGGTGGAGAAGGTAGTCGCAACCATAGAGACCCCCAGTAACCACCAGGGCATATTTCTTCCGGAAAGGAAAAATTCGGTTGTACTGCTACCTGCTCGCTTAGAAACCAGGAGGCCTGTGATCAATGATACAGCAAAAAAGGCTGCAATGATGGCCCAATCGAGATTTGATAAAGTCATGTAGTAGTTAGTTTAGATTAATCCAGGGCTAAGTTAGTGCTATCCTGTAAAAAGGGAAATTTATTTCTGTACTCTCTCCATGATCCATTTGTGGACATAGGCTAAAACCTCTTCAGAAAAGGTTTCCTCCAATTGAGCATATTCAGAAGGATTCCCTGTTTCTGTTTTTTGAAAAAGATGGTTGAGGTTTGGAAATTCTTTGATTTCATAGTCTTTGTTTCCCCCTGCTTTTAAGGCAGCCTCTATCCCTTCTAAATTGTCTTTACTGATCACCTGCAAATCTTTATCTCCATTGACAGCCAAAACAGAGCAGCTGACTTTTTGAAGGAATTCGGCAGGTTCGTATGAAAGGAAATATCGGAACCAGGGAGAGCTGAAGAGGGCGACTTTATTAGATAGGTTTTCTTTATTCACATCCAGAGCAGCCATTTCTTCCTCTGTCAGCTCTTGCAATAGACTTTCCGCATTCTTTTTAACAAAATCACTGAAAGCTTCTGAATCTGGATATTTTTCAAGGATATTGTAAATATTTTCATTTACCCTGATCCATTTTCCTACTGTTTCTTTTGACAGCCCTTGTACCAGCATGATTTCTTCCTGCTGCAAACTCAATAATTCATCTCCCTTCATTCCAGGCCCGGCAAGCAGCACAATAAAAGCAACTTCCTCAGATCGGGAAGCGAGAATAGGTGCAATCATGCCTCCTTCGCTATGCCCCATAAGGCCAATCTTTGCAGGATCTATATCTGAACGGCTAAGCAGGTATTTCAGGCCCGCTTCCACATCAGTAGCAAAATCCTTGGAAGTTGCGCTTGTGGGATCTCCTCCGGATTCCCCTACTCCCCTATCATCAAACCTCAGGACGGCCAGTCCTCTCCTGCTCATATAATCTGCGATAACCCAAAAAGGCTTATGTCCCAAGAGCGTTTCGTCCCGATCTTGCGCTCCAGAACCTGAGATCATAATGACTACGGGATGGGGACCCTTACCTTCAGGTAATGTTAAGGTTGCTCCCAATTCAATGGCTGCGGATTCATTGGGGTATTTTACATCCTCTATTTTGTAGGGGAAAGGTTCCTGTGGAGTTTGAGGCCTGCGAGGCGCTGCTGGTTTCTCTCGTTCCATGAGTAAGGGAAGTTCTCCTCCCCCTTGCTTAAACGTCCCCTCAATCTTTTCTCCATCTGCGATATAACTGCCTTCATATTTGGCAGCACCTCCCATCATTTCCAATTTAAGCACTCCTTCTTCATAATTTATCGAACTTGCAGCCAGTCCTCTGGCACCCTGATCCGGGCTATCCAGACTCGCTGAGAGTTCGCCATTTTCATATTCATTGATGTGAAAGACAATCCGCAAATTGCCACTGGGGGTCTCCAGTTTTCCATACCAGTCTCCCGTGACAGGAGTGCTGGGATTTTCTGCCAACTTTCTCTCTTCTTCCTTTTGTCGGTTTAGATTCAGGTCCAAATTCATCCCCCCTTGCATAAACTTTCCCTCCAGCATATCAGCTTCTTGCTGATACCTTCCTTCATAAGAAGCAAAAGCAGATTTCATACTCAGCTTCAACAAGCCATCTTGCATGCTGATCTCATCTACCTTTAATCCAAATGCCCCTTGATCCGGACTATCCCAACTAGCTGTCAATTGATCTTCTTCCTCAAGGATATGAAAGACAATCCTGAGTTTTGCACCCGGTACTTCCAGCATACCTTCCCAATCCCCCAAAACAGAGTTTTGGGCAAAAAGATTTGAAGTTCCTCCCATAAGGATTGTGAGATAAATAAAGAAATATTTGCCAGGAATTCTTAGGCCAGACATGTGCATTTTATATGTTAGATTTTCGCTACAATCTAACTATTTATTCATGAAATCGTCTGAAAGCCCTTAAAGTATTGTATTTCCGAATCTTGAAAACTCAATTTGCAGTATTTTGATCATTTCCGAACAAAAAAGGCGCCTGTACCATCGAGATAGCACAAGCGCCTGTAAATTGGGAATAAAATCTTATTAAAAGGGCCAAATAATAATGTCCCTTTCCTTTATTCCCTCCTGATTGTTTTTGTTAATTGGTTTCATACGAGTTCTCTTTAGTGTGGGAAGAAATTGATTGATACTGAAATAAAACAAATCCTGTGCCTCGCTTTGGGAATCAGGGGATAATTATCCAGGATGTTACATTTAGGCTGAAAATGTCAGGCTTTTCCTAGGCTCTCAGATTGTCTTTCAGCCGATAAATCTGGCTTTAAGATGTGACTATCTTTGTATAGATTGTCAATAAGAAGGGAAAGATGTATTTTTGAAAACGAATTACATCTATCTGCGTAGATTGAGAATAATTTGAATCATACATTAACTAAATATATATGTCAAAACCAGTTGAAATAACGGATGCCAACTTTGAAGAGCTTGTATTAAATTCGGACAAGCCTGTTTTAGTGGATTTTTGGGCTACCTGGTGCGGACCTTGTCGTGCGATTGCTCCTATTATAGAGGAATTGGCTGGTGAGTTCGGCGAAAATGGTGTAGTTGGAAAACTTGATGTTGACAACAATCAGATGGTTGCTCAAAAATATAAGGTGATGAGCATTCCGACACTATTGTTCTTCAAAGGAGGAGAAGTGGTTGACAGACAGGTTGGACTGGTTCCCAAGTCTGTGATTGCTGCCAAGATGGCTGCCCACGCTTAATTAAGGACATACCATAGTCCGGGGAGAGTCGCTGTAAGCATACTGCTGCCAGCGACTTTTCCTATTTATATGGAAAAGTATTTAGGGAAAGAGATTATTTAACTTCCTGAGGAGCTTTTTGGCTCAACATGGAAATCACACTGTAGAGTTTTTCCTTCAGATCTTTGCGATGTACGATAAAATCCAGGAATCCGTGCTCTAGCAGGAATTCGGAGCGTTGGAAGCCTTCTGGCAAATCTCTCCCGATCGTCTCTTTGATAACTCTTGGGCCTGCGAATCCAATAAGTGCATTGGGTTCTGCAATGTTAAGATCCCCCAACATAGCAAAGCTAGCCGTTACCCCACCAGTAGTAGGATCAGTTAAAAAAGAAATAAAGGGAAGCCCTGCCTGACCTAAAAGGGACAGCTTGGCACTGATCTTTGCCATTTGCATAAGGCTTAGGGCTCCTTCCATCATACGGGCACCTCCACTTTTGGAGATAATCAGGAAGGGTAATTTATTCTTCAAGGCATAATCGATCCCCATAGAGATCTTTTCTCCTACCACACTTCCCATAGATCCTCCGATAAAACGGAAATCCATAGCGCTGATAACCAATTGCATTCCATTGATCTCGCCGTATCCGGTGCGTAGGGCATCCTTTAAACCAGTCTTTTCCTGACTGGCTTTTACGCGATCAGGATAATTTTTGGTATCTGTAAATTCAAGAGGATCCGCAGAAACAATGTTTTCCCCCAGTTCGGTAAATTTCCCCTCATCAAAAATGAGATCAAAATACTCCAAACTACCAATGCGGAGATGGTGATCACAATATTCGCATACGTATGCGTGTTTCTTCAGTGTCTTGGACTGAAGGGCTTTCTTACAATTTGGACATTTGGTCCAAAGCCCATCAGGCGTGTTATTCTTATCCTCAGTTTTTGTGAGAATGTTATCCTTGACTCTTTTAAACCAACTCATGAATCGTCATTCTTTGTTTAAGGGGGCGAAGTTACTCCAAAACCTTATATAAAGATACAGAAATTCTAAAATAATAGAAGAAAAGCTTTCCACAGCCTATCTAAGGTGTGAATGGATGATCTTTAGGTTCGATATGCTTTAGGTCTTGTTCAAAAATCGTATCTTTGTCCCATATAACAGGACAAATGCAGCTATTCGGATCAATAAGTATGAGAAATTGGGGAATCTTCTTCCTCTTTATTTCTCTCATGGCCTGCAGACCTGAAAATATTTCCCCGGATGAACTTATTTCCATTCCTGCTCCCCAGGGGGAATTCCTCCTTTTCTCTCCTGATGACAGCAAATATTTTGTAGAAATACGGGAGAACCCTAGAGAAGGGACTAAAGTGGATTATGTAAAAATTATGGTGGCGCTGGAAGATGGTAGAAGCTTTGAGTTTAAAAAAGTCAACCAGTTTCCTGCGCGTATTGCCATAAGCCTCCGAGAAGCAGTTGAGGCTATAGCAGATACTGAGCTGGGTGACATGAATCGTGGCAGCAGTATCAAGCTCAATTTTCTCGTGAAAGAAGCTGATCAGGGCGAAGAACCTCATACTGCCCAATTTCTCTTAGCGACTCAATGTCCCGAACCCGGGCTTGCAGGAATCTATGTATCCATAAGCTCTGGAACTTCCGGACCAGGAGGTGGGGGAAAATTTAACGACATCAGTTCTTCTGTCGAAATAAAAGCCCTTTCAGACTTCGAATTTGAAATCAGCGATGCAACGGGAGGAGTTTTCAAAGAAATCTGGGCCGCCAAGGCTGAGAAAGCTCGTCTGATCGAAAATTGCCGCGAACTCGAATTTCCTTCCTTTATTGACCAGTTTGATGATGAGTTTAGCGGAGAGGCAGTTTTGCGAGGAGATGGACGCATTGAGCTAAACTGGCGTACTAGCTATGGAGATAGTGGGAAAACTATTTTCAGCAAGCAATAGCTTTTATTCCCTTTCTTTTTAAAAACTCCATAAAAAGAAAGTCCCCTCGAGAGAGGGGACTAAAACACAAACAAAAACACAACCCAAATTAACCTATTCTTCATGTTTTCATCAGTTGCTTCTTTTCGTTTTGTGGCTGCGTTTCCTTCTTGTTACAATACAAATATGGGGATATGGCGGACAATTATAAAATACAATAGTAATAAAATCCAACCTGTGTAATATTTGAATTGGGCGACTGACCAAATAAAATGTGGCCAATTGCAAAACTTGCTGAGAAAGCGGAAAAAGAGAGGTGAAGGGCTAAGCTCTGCTCTGACTCAGAAGTCGATGCCAGAAATAAAGAAGGGATTAAGGATCAGGTAGTTAAATTATATTTTAACAAATAATATATTTCCATAGATCTGATAAGACAATCGAATAATTATTCGAAAATTAAAATTCAATCGCCCGTAGGGTTTTGGGTGATAAGTAAAGCACAAAGAAATTCATGGGGAGTTAGATTATCCCTCGCGGCATTAGCTCAAAAAAAATGATGACAAATTTATGCCCTTCCATTACATCCTTTCTCAAGCATTCAGAAGATTGAAGAGGGAGAGCCCGAGATGAAATAAGGGGTAAAAGTGGTATTTATATAGGAACAAAGTCAATCATGGAGAATCAAAGGTGAATAACTCATCGCTATTTTACATCCGAATTAAGTATTAAAATGACCGTTAAATCCCAGCAACTGAAATTTTCCGAATAATTTTATAAATTGTTGATCCTAGGCTAATACGACAAAAACCTAAGTGAGTCTGTATTCAAGAATACGTGAATAACTCTCCATGAAACTTTTAGGAAAGCGATCTATCGTTCTCCTTGCTTTTGCTTTAATCATACTCTACACACACACCGATGCCCAACCTTATTTAGACAAGGACACCACTACCTATGCACAGCAATTAGAAAGACTTGCACAAGAATCTGATCCTGTTTCAAAGATGTGGATCAATCTGGAAATCGGTGAATCCTACAAACTCCTTGATGTAGAACGGGCCAGAAAACATTATCAGGCAGCACTTGAGCTTGCGGAAAAGCAGGGAAGCCAAAGTGATCGTTTCTACTTTCACGAACGCCTGGCAAACATGGCGATTCTTTCGGGAAACTATCTCAATGCTATACGAATCCTTGATAAACATTTACCGGATGTAATAGAAAGCGGTGATAGTATCCTCGTAAAATTTCATTATAGCATGGGCCTGGCTTTTCAACAACTCCATGCCTATGATGAGGCCTACGATCAATTCAATCAGGTGGTAAGATTGAGCGATAGCCTCAACAATGAAAGAATGGCTGTGAGTGTATTGGGCCTGATCGCCAAGGTCTATACTCAAGAGGAAAAATTTGAAGAGGCCTTAGAACTGAAAAAAGAGGCTTTTACACGGACAAAAAAAGTAGATATAGATCCTATACTCGGCTATATCTGCAAAGATCTAGGCAATTTGTTTTTGCTCCTCGACCAGGTGGATTCTGCTGAATTTTATGTGAAGAAGGCCCTGGAGATTTCAGAAGAACGGAATCGATACTTTTTCATAGCAGGAGAGTCTTATGTGGTCTATAGTCGAATTTTACTCAAGGCAAATAGATATCCGGAAGCTATTAAGGCAGGAAACCGGGCAAGAGATCTCGCAGATCGTACCAATGCTAAATTTCTTGAATTGGAAGCCAGTGAAAGCCTGAGTATGATTTATCAGGAACTCACCGAATTTGAACTCGCAATTCAATATGCTGAAAACACCCAGAAACTTGCCAAATATCTAAATAGCCCCGAAAAGCTTGTTTCCTCTTATCAGCGATTGCAGGAATTGTATTTGAGCAAGAAAAATTTTGAGAAAGCTTTTGAATATCAAAGCCTGGGAATTGAGGCAAATAAGGTATTGGAAAATTATAAAGATGAGTTAGCAATAGGGAGGCAGAACATAAAAGAGGAACAGGCGAAAAATTTAGCAGAAAGGCTAAAGAGCAGCCAGGAGAATGAGATCATAAATCTTAGTAAAGTCTATGGCTTCATTTTGTTTATCCTTTTACTCACCATCATTCTAGGACTGGTTAGCTTTCGCCAAAAACCTCTTTTTACCAATGTAATCCTGGATGAAGCTCTGGGGGAAATTGAAGCAGAGTTGAAAGTAAAATTTATTAAGCAATCCTCCTTAATGATGGTGCTGATTACGGCCATCACCATTTTGTATTTATTCATGTTAAACAGTATCAGTGGGATGGTTGTTGCCAGCTGCTGCTTATGCTTACTGGGAGGCCTGGGTTTGTATGTCAATAAAGATCGGATAAATCAGGTATTCTGGCTTTTTATTTCTACCGGCTATCTGATGGTGATTGTATTTCCTCCTTTAGTAGGACCGCTGTATACAGGTTTTTTAGCCCTGATTACCATTTATCTCACCCTAAATTATCTGGCGGAAAAACCTTTGCAGTACATACTCAATCTTTCTCTCCTCTTTATATCCTTCGTTGTTTACCTCTATTTCCTGCAAGCGGTAGGAAAAAGTGTGGACATTAACTCTATCGGACTGGAAGCCATAACCGGGATTGCATGTACTATAGCAGTGGTAGCCATCAGATACTTTTCTAATACACATGCCCATATTATAAGAGAGGAACTTCAGAAGAACCAGGATTTCCTCAAAACTATATCGGATATAAATCCAGCCATCCTCATCACCAAGGACCTTGATTCCAGAATTACCTATGCGAATCAGTATTCTTTGGATCTATTTGGGATGAAAAGAGAAGAGATCATTGGGAAACAATTCAAGAACTATGAATCCATGAATCTTGAAAAAGAGAAATGGGATGCAATAAAGGATGAAGTCTTAACAGGCGAAACCATCTTCAGTAGTTCTACCCCTATGAAAAATGCAGATGGAATAGAAAAGTATTTCGATGTCATCATGAAACCCATTTATAATGATAAACATGAGATTATTGGAATACTCACGGTGGGAGGAGATGTAACGGAGAAAGTCAAGGCAAAGAAATCGATGGAAGAAAGGGAGATGATTCTCAATTCCATTATCAATACCCTGCCAGATCCGGTATTTGTCCTGGGCATTGAGAATAAGTGGCAAATATTCAACAAAGCCTTTCCGACCTATATGAATCGGATATTTGGCAAAATGGATTTTGACCAGCCCAATTGGATCAGTCAGTTTCCCGAACATATTAATTCACATTGGGCAGACAAGGTCCCAATGCTACTTGAAGGAAAAGCCTTTAATGAGGCAGTTGCATTTAAAGCTTTGGACGGTAAACGAATCGATCTGGATGTATATCAAACTGCCCTTAAAGATAAAGATGAAAATAAGATCGGAATCTTGTTTGTAGGTAGAGATCAGACAGAAAAGCTGGCTAAGGATCGCCTGATCAAGCAACAAATGCAGGACCTCAATGAAAAAAATGTCGAGCTAAAAAAATACATTGAATCCAATAGCCACCTCGAACAGTTTGCCTATCTGGCATCTCATGACTTGAGGACCCCTATTCGGACACTGGTTAGTTTCACCCAACTCCTTAAACGAAGAACAGATGGCATGTTGGGTAGCGAGGAAACTGAATACATGAATTTTATCATACGAGCATCCAAGAATATGATGACGCTGGTAAATGATATCCTTTCTTTTTCCAGGGTAAATACCAGCAAAGTAAAACTGGAGCAGGTAGAACTCCGGCCTTTACTGGGAAGTATATTGGAAGAAATGCAGGTTGTGATAAAGGAAAAAGAGGCTTCTATAGAAATTGGGGCTATCAGAGAAAGCATAGTCGCAGATAAGATCAAGATGCGTCAGCTATTTCAAAACCTGATCAGCAATGCCCTCAAATTCTCTAAAGCAGGAGTGAAGCCGGAAATCCATATTTATTCAGAAAAACGGGAGAATTACAGTCGTTTTTGGGTAAAAGACAATGGAATCGGCATCAAGGAAGAATACCAAAAGAAGATTTTCCTTCTCTTCAATCGCTTACATAGCGACATAGATATTGAAGGCTTTGGGATCGGTTTGGCGACCTGTAAAATGATCGTCGAGCAACATGAAGGAGAGATCGGATTGACTTCTGAATTTGGCTTTGGAAGTTGTTTCTATTTCGATATTCCGCATAGCTATTCTCCTGAATTAAGCTTTAGCCACGAAGAATTTCTCGACCTTGCAAATCTTTAATTTTCAGGTATTTAGCATGCATATTTAATCAATAAAAAAAGACCGAATAGCTGATATTTTGCGCAAAATGAAGAGTATTCACGCAGAAATAATATAGATCATCAAAATAGTTTGGGACTTTGGTAGAGAAGGCTTACCTTATCTTCGTAAGCATTCTAAATTTCGGACTAAAACTACACAGTATCCCAAACTATTAAAATCATGCAAAGAGTCTTACTCGTTCTTACTATGTTTTGGGGACTTTTACTGGCTTATCAGCCGCTTCAAGGTCAAAATACCCGGGGTAATGCACCCTTGATCGATGAAGTAGTCCCTGTGATGATCCCTCCCCAAACGATTAACCTGGATGAAGTAAAAGCCATGATTGGCTATCCCAGAAAGGCCCAGGAATTGGGGATTGATGGAACTGTACATGTTAGAATTCTTGTGGATGAAGAAGGAGACTACGTCAAACACAAGATATTAAGTACTCCCCATCGATTTTTATCTGATGCCGTGAATAAAAATATTCACAAGATCGTCTTTACACCTGCCATCGACAATAATAGAAAGCCTACCATGTATTGGGTGAATATCCCCGTACACTTTCAATTAAAGAAAAAGACCAAAGGCAGATTCAGAATTAAGAAGTAAAGTCAATCATCCCCCATTGAGCTGCATATATTTTTCCCAATTTATTCAAAAGCAAATTCTTTGCTTAGGGATACTCCTATTCCCATTTTTTTCTCTTTCGAGCGCTCTCAAGGCGCAGAACAAGATACCCCATCAGGGACATCCGGAAGCTCATGCCCACAATGATTATGAGCATAAAAGACCTTTGTTTGATGCCCTCGAACAAGGCTTTAGCAGTGTAGAGGCAGATGTATGGTTGATCAAAGGTGAGCTATACGTGAAGCACAACAAGCCCTTGAATCTTTCCGCAACGCCTACCTTAGAAGAACTTTATCTTCAACCCCTTTCCCAAATTTTCGAAGAAAGGCAAAGCGGCCTCTATGAAAACCTGGACCGTCCCTTTTTCCTGATGATCGATATCAAATCGGATGCAGCTTCTACCTATAAAGTACTCAAAGACAAACTGCAGGCATACCGCCCAATCCTCAGTGGAGATAAGCCGCCCCTCCTGATTTTTCTTTCCGGCAATCGCCCTATTGAGTTAGTAAAAGTTGAGACCGATCCTCTGGTGGGTATAGATGGACGCCCGGATGATTTGAAAAAAGGTTATTCTCCAGCATTTATGCCGGTCATCAGTCAGCGATTTTCCAAAATCATCAAGTGGAATGGCAAATCACCCATTTCGCCCGAACAATTTGCTGTTTTACAGGCCCTGGCCAATACCTGCCATGAGGAAGGCAAAATGCTTAGACTCTGGGCATCACCGGAAAGTAAACTTTGTTGGGAGCAACTTCGAGAAGCAGGTATAGATTTGATCAATACAGACGAATTAGCAGCACTCCATCTCTTTCTATCGGAAAATGAGTAGTAATTAAGTAGGGCTATTTTAAAAATTCCTTTTACCTTTAAGCCTGAACTACTAAATCTACTACATGAACAATACCGGATTCGAAACGCTGGATTATATTGTTTTTGGGTTGTATGCCCTTTTGATTGTGGGAGTGGGCCTCTGGGTTTCCCGCGAAAAAGGTGGCAAAGAGAAAGACTCCAAAGACTATTTCCTAGCAAGTAAATCACTCCCCTGGTGGGCCATTGGTGCCTCCCTCATCGCCTCCAACATTTCTGCCGAGCAATTTATCGGGATGTCTGGCTCAGGCTTTCGCCTGGGACTAGCGATTGCTACCTATGAATGGATGGCTGCAATCACCCTCCTGGTGGTCGCCTGGTTTTTCCTACCCATCTTCCTGCAAAAAGGCATTTTTACCATGCCTCAGTTTCTGGAAGAAAGGTATGACAGTCGGGTACGGACCTTATTGGCAGTATTCTGGTTGGCAGTATTCATTTTTGTAAACCTCACATCAGTACTTTATCTGGGAGCTCTAGCCATGGAAAATATCATGGGAGTTCGTCTGGGAATAGGCATGGCGGGTCTAGCCATCTTTGCCATCGTATATTCCGTTTATGGAGGACTAAAAGCTGTGGCCTGGACTGATGTAGTGCAAGTCGTTTTCCTCATCGGAGGAGGGCTGGTAACGACATACCTGGCCCTCGACGCCTATGGAGGCCTTGGCAAATTGATGGGAGATGTCGGAGATCGTTTCAATATGATCCTTTTCGAAGAAGAACTTTTATTTCAAAATGATAAAGGCGAAACCGAAGATGCTTACAATCTCCTCCCCGGCCTCAGTGTTTTGATCGGAGGTATGTGGATCGCCAATCTCTACTATTGGGGATGTAATCAATATATCATTCAGAGAGCACTTGCCGCAAAAAGCATCAAGGAGGCTCAAAGAGGGGTAGCTTTCGCAGGTTATCTGAAACTCTTGCTACCGCTGATTGTGGTTATTCCCGGAATCGTGGCTTATGCCATGCAATTGGAAGATCCTACCGCTGTAGATATTACCAAAGCGGATGAAGCTTATCCCTGGTTATTGGGCAACTTTGTACCGACCGGTTTGAAAGGACTTGCGTTTGCAGCTTTGGCAGCAGCCATTGTTTCATCCCTGGCTTCCATGATGAATAGTACCTCTACGATTTTCACCATGGACCTTTACAAACCCTTTATCAATAAAGATGCTTCAGAAAAGGAATTGGTAAACGTGGGTAGACTTGTAGCGCTTGCTTCTATGGCAGTCGCTGGAGTCGCCGCCTATCCCCTACTTGGTGGAGATGATCAGGTGTTCCAAAGCATCCAGAATTGGACCGGCCTTGTGAGTCCGGGAGTTCTGGCAGTATTTATCATGGGACTGTTCTGGAAGAAGTCGACACCGGTTGCAGCGCTTTCTTCAGCCTTATTGAGTGTACCTCTTTCTTTCGGCATCAATGAATTCCTGCCTTCCATTCCATTTATGAATCGGATGGGTATAGTATTCCTGATTTCTGTGGGACTTATCGTTGCGATCTCTTTGATCCAGGGTAAAGGAGAAGATCATCCGAAAGGAATTGATCACGGGGAGATTGTAAGAGAAAAGGATAATATCTTTGTGGCAGCTGCTACAGGGATTGTAATTTTGACCACATTACTTTATGTAACATTCTGGTAAACCTATTTATCAGGAAATTTGGATACCGGGGTCGACATTGTCGGCCCCTTTTTTTTGAGCCGTTCAGAACCTAAGACCCCAAGACGGCTCATTCTTCCACTACCCTAAAGCTTAAAAAAACCGGCAAATGGTTAGAAACTCCATTGGCTGTACTTAAGTCCTCCATGCCACGGGTAAAATCTATGACTCCGCTTTCGACGAGTTCCAATTCCTCCTGGTGGAAAAATATATTGTCGAGGGGATTGGCGAGGTATTGTCCATTTTCAGCAAACTTTCTTTTGAGGCTGGTCTTTTGGTTGATTAAAGCGGGGAGATAGCCCATCTTTTTCAGGGGATTAAAAACCGTATGCTTCTGGGGCACATTGAAGTCCCCCAAAAAGATCAAATTGGCTTCTGGATATATGTTGGGGTAGAACTTAAAATACTTGATTTCTCTTTCCGGTTGGCTTTGTTTGGGACGTGCATGAAAACTGATCACACTCAATGCTACTCCCTGGACCAGAAAACGGGCCATATAGGGCTCTCTATTGATCTCTTCTTCAAAACTCTTTTCCAATCCTGGTCTTCCCAGCAATTTTACGCGTCTGCTTTTCCAAAGGAAGGCATATTTCTCACGGGTTTGAGGAGTGCTGCTCGTAGGATCACTGATTCTATAATCCCAGCGTTCTCCTTTTCGGTTGAGGGCTTCTGCGAGTCGTGCTATGGCTTGTGATCCTCCATATCCTGCCACCACTTCCTGTATTGCTACCAGGTCTGCATCTTTCAGGCTACGGGCCATCACCTCTATCTCTCGATCATCCTTGCTCTTACCCATATGCTGAATGTTCCAGGATACCAGGGTAAATACATCCTGGGCCAGGATTCCATTCCCCAAAAAGAAAAGAAGTAGTACAAAAATGAAAGATTTCCTAATCATGTCCGAAGCTGCGAAGAATTCTTAAAAACAAAAAGAGACGATTAATAATCGTCTCAATAATCAGGGTTCTATTGTGTTTTCAATCTTATCGCAAAATTCTTTTCAGTTCTCCTTCTCGTTTAGTGTTAAATTGGAGAACTCTCCTTCTTTTCTATTGATTTCATTAATCTAAGAACTTCTCCAGGTAGCGAATTTGTGATGCAGGGGATTGTCTGCGAATATTTAATAATGCATTAAATAGATCTTATTCCTTGAGTCTAATTCATAATCAGAACGTCCAAAAGTACAAGATAGGTTGCCTATGCATATTCTGATTAACAATAAATTAACATAAGCCTCTCTTTTTCAGCAAATTAATCGTATCCCAGAGGCATAAAAAAAATCTTTCTGTCAATGAGGAATTCCCCATCGACAGAAAGTATTGTGTTTCACGGTCCAGTATATAAGGTTTTCGATAACGTGTATCCATTAGCTAAAAATAAGGTAACACCATGCTTTAGTTGCTTTGAACCCAAGCAAAGGTATTACTATTGACGTCCTCCCATCAATGAAGAGCGAGAGGGCGTACATTCCATATCGAGATCGACACTTATTCCTGCTTCCATTCTAAATTGGGTGGCAGGAGCCGTACGAAGCTCATAGGTATATAAGTTATCTTCTACTTGCTGAGCGGTTGAGAGCGCAACAAAAGTTGAAGGTCTACTTGTCATATAAGAAGCTCTTAGATTGAGCCGGGTGCGATCATTAAGTCGAATTAGGGTTCCAGCTGATGCCCCATAGGATAGGCTCCAATCTCTTTCAATGGAAAAATCTTCACAATGGTCTTCTTGCCAATCAGAATTTTCATCGAAGGCTTCGCTTGTAGAAAGAGAACGAGCTCCCAATAAACCTTCAACATATAGTTGAACCGGGAAATTGCGCGTACTTTCTATACGGAAAACGCCGTGCAAACCTAAAGAAGAATTTTCCAGTTGCATAGCGCCGATGTAATCTGTTTCTGGAGCTTGGGCAATCAGTTCATTTTGACTTTTACCAGCAAAGTCAAAATCCATTCTCATACCCAGTCTTAGGTTGACAAATCCATTGTTTGCCCTGATAGGACTTGAATACAATCCTGTATGAAATCCAAAGCCGTCTTTATATCCATCTTCTCTAAATTCTCCGAGAGAGCGGGAATAATTCATGCCGAAGTCATACATCCAATCCTGAGCAAAGCTTTGGGAAAAGCAGCCCAGCACTAATAAAGTTGTAAGTACGATTGTAGAAAAAGGTAATTTTTTAGTCATGCGGTATCGTGTTTGTAAATTGATCCGAAATATAGTCCAGGGCTTATGACCAAATGAAGCAATCTTCCAATCATTGGTAGAAAAGAACTTGCAGGTAGCATATCATTCGATAGCTTAAGTGCTTCTCTTATTGGAAAAAACTTAAATTCAAGAACAGATAAACCCTACAGAATTAACAGCAGAAATTAGTATTCGTGTTAATATCTTGAAAAAGCGTGTAATCTTACTACAATAAATTATGAAAAAACTACTACAGCCCCAATTTTGGCTCTCTCTTATTGTGCTGTTTTTGCTCTACTCCTGCAATAGTGTGAGTAAAACTTCTGCCAATTCAAGCTCAACAGAGGGAAGCAGTGATGACATTGTTTTCACAAGTGCCAGCGTTTTGCCGATGGATAGTGAAACCATATTGAAGGATCAGGATGTATGGGTAAAAGCAGGTAAAATCCACAAGATTGGCAAAGACCTGGAGGTTCCTGCCGGAGCAAAAGTCATACAGGCCGAAGGTAAATTTCTCATGCCAGGTATTTCTGAAATGCATGCGCATATTCCGGTTGCAAAAGGAGAAGATGATGCTCTGGTTAGAGAAACCCTTTTCCTCTACCTCGCAAATGGAATCACTACGATCAGAGGAATGCTGGGAAATCCCTATCACCTCACGCTCAAGGAACAGGTAGCAGCAGATGAGATTTTGAGTCCACGCATTTATACTTCCGGAACTTCTGTAAATGGAAATACCGTTCCTTCTATAGAAGTTGCTGATGAGAATATCCGCGCCCAAAGAGAAGCGGGCTATGATTTCCTAAAACTACATCCGGGTTTGAAGATGGAAGTATTTGATGAAGTGGTGGCTACTGCCAAAGAGGTTGGAATAAAGTATGCTGGTCATGTTTCAGTGGACGTAGGCATACGCCATGCTTTGAAGAATGATTATGCTTCTGTAGATCATTTGGATGGCTATCTGGAAGGTTTGGTGCCAGCATCTGCGGGAGTAAATCCCAATGCAAATGGATTCTTTGGATTCAACTTTACTGAACTGGTGGATAAAAGTATGATGACTGAGCTGGCACAACTGACAGCAGAAAAAAATGTAGCTGTTGTTCCTACCCAAACTCTTTTTACCCGCTGGCTATCTCCTGCATCGCCCGAAGAAATGGCGGCTGAGCCCGAAATGAAATACATGAATCCCCGGACCATGGATTCCTGGAAAAAAGGGAAGTTTGGCGTCTTGTCAAATGAAGCCTATAGCGAAGAACGTTATGAAAAATATATAGAGGTCCGCCATCATATCCTGAAAAGTTTGCATGAGGCAGATGTCCTCTTTCTGCTTGGTTCTGATGCCCCTCAGGTTTTCAATGTACCCGGTTTCTCTATTCACCATGAGATCCAAAGTATTATTGATGCGGGAATTTCGCCCTATGAAGTCTTGAAATCCGGTACGATTAACCCTGCAAAATACTTCAAGCAGGAAGGAGAATATGGAGTAGTAAAGGAAGGGGCTTCTGCCGATCTAATTCTGACTACTGCAAACCCGCTGGACCAACCCGCAACGATACGAGACAATCTGGGAGTGATGGTGAGAGGGAAATGGATGCCAAGAGAAGAGCTGGATGCAAGTCTCAAAGAAATCGCTGCCAAATATGCAGCCATGAATAATTAAATAAAGGAACCTGAGTTTTTGACAAATCCCAACTTCTAAACACCTTTGTCATTGCGAGCCGATACCTTCGGCGAAGCAATCTCCTAGACTCAAATAAGTCTGGTTGGAATCAAGGAGATTGCTTCGCCCAACATTTGGGCTCGCAATGCCAACTGTCTTAAGTACGCTTGTTTTGTCAAAAACCTGGGCTCTTTTTGTTTATCGGTTTATTCCTCTTCAACAACTTCTTCAGAATCTTCTGGATTATCCCCGGAAATATTGTTTTGGGTGCCTCCACCAACCAATTGGTTTTGGATTGAGCCCAATCCTCCGAACACACCTCCGCTACCTACCTGGTGTAGTCCCAATCCCCAGAGAAGAGCTGTCATATAATCCATACCACTCCCCCAGGTTTGGTCATTGGCCCACAACAAACTCAGTCCAAAAATCAATGCAACAGTCGAAATAATCACGGAAACAATAATATCATTATTTCGGATCCTTCGATCTATGGACTCCAGGTCATAATTTCCCGGCTTGAGGATGAGTTTTTCCAAACCCGCTTCCATAGCTTTAGGTGCATCCAGATTTCCAAGAACCATGGCTTCTCTACTCATGCTAATACTTCTGGTAGACTCCAGTGCATTTGCTTTACCCTCCATTTTATCCAACTTCCCCATGATATCTTCCATCATTTCCTCTGCATCTGAAGAGGAACCGGAAACGATAGTTTGCCTGGCCTTTTTCAATTCTTTCCCTAATTCTGCAAGCGTGGTGGACATAGTTTCCTGATCCTCTTTTGCCGCTTTTTTACCATCGGGTCTTATTCCTTTTGAAAGATTTGATTTATACTCCCTGATTCTATCTTCAATTTTGGAACTCATAGGAGCCAAAACCAAAGCTGCCAGTTCTCTTTCTGTTTCAGACATTTTCTTTGCGGCTGCCTGTAAATCCATGGATTCTATCGCAGCCTTTATGCTTGTCATATTGCTGACTTCCAAACTCTCTACTTTAGTCGTATCTATTCCCTCTACCTTCATGGCATCTTTAAATGCCTGCTCAACTTTCTCTAATCGATTGTGGTAAGGAAGCTGGCTGATCAGTTTATTGAGACTTGTTTCAACTTCATTTAAGGATATTTCTGCATTATCAAAGTCCAGTTTCGCTGGTTTATCCTTTAGCAGAATTTTTTCTACGGCATCAAGGCTGGAAGTAGTAGCTGCCGGAACAATAGACTCGATATGTTCATCAGCGGCCAGAGCCACTCCTTCTTTCCACTCCGGGAATATGGCAATCTTGCGTCTGAGGACATTCAAAATAGATTGAACCTCTGTATTTTGTGAGCTTTCAGCAGCTTCTTTGGCAGTTCCCATTTGGGTATTCATAAAGGCGAGTATCTTTCGGCTTTTCCCATCTGCCTCCTCTCCACCAAATTTTGTGGTTAATTCTTTCAAAGACTTATCCACCTTTCCTATTCCTCTATTCACCTCCAGTTTAGGTCGAATTTTAGATAAATAGTTTTTCAAATAGGTAGAAGCAACAACCCCCAACAATATCATGAGACTTGCCAAAAACCAGCTATGCTTTACCAGGAGTGTAAAGGTCGTTTGCTTTACTGTAGCTCCAAATTTTGAACTCAGTCTTAAAGTCCCTGTGTATTTACCCGAGGACTTCAATCCATCTACTTCCATTTTTATCCTTTTACTTTGACCCGGAGCCAAAGTAAAGCCCTCTTCAGTCAATACTTTATCATCTTCTCCCTTAAAAATTATGCTACTAAACTTGGGATCAATGTTTTCATCCTCAGCGATTACCTTCACCATATTTTTGACAGTGGGTAATTGGATATACTGGGTAAATTTCGAATCGTTTTCAACCGAGAAATTCAGTTTGCTATTGGATAACAAAATCCCATTTGTATTACGAGAAGTGGCCGGGTCGGATAAAGTAAATGCTTTAGAACTATCACTTTTTAATATCACTTTTAGGCCATGAACTTTCTCTTTTCCATCCGTCCAAATGCTAAGTTCCCCGAAATAGGTGCCCGGTTCCAGGAGTTCTGCATTTAACTGAATCCCCATGCGTTCCTTGGCTTTTAAGCTAAAGGGGCCATATTTCGCTTTTAGAGAATTTTTCCGGACATCTGGGACAGATGCTGTTTTCGAACTATCTGTAGCCGCCCTCTTCTTTGTCATTCCTGCTTCCACTTCTTTTTCGGATAGTAAATGGATAGCTGCTCTTTCTCCATTGCTGTTACTGATAAAGGGAGAAGTAATGATGTATATATCATCGAGCTGGGAAGTATCATCATTTCGAATTTGATAGTAATACTTAAACTCCGAGGTGAATCGCTCTATAGCATCGCTATCACTTTGTTGAGTGGGGTCGATGATTGAGACTTTGGTGTCCTGAGATTCTTGAGCATGGACTATATCAAAAGAACCGACCAGATACAGAATGGCCAAAAATAAGTAGTGTGCGAGTTTCATGTCAATAAATTAGGGCTCGTGTTTGCTTAAAGCTTGAACTACATATTACACAAATTTGAATAATATTCACAAGGTCCAGGTACAGAAGACTAGCTTTAGGTAAAAAGCTGACTATTTGAGAAAACCTCTTTCATTGAAGGCCCTGTCCTGCCATTCTCCGTCCAATAAGATTCGTAATTCGCGAAATCCGATTTCCCGCAAGATTTTGGCACAATCAGAAAAATTCTCGTCTATTTCACGTGGATGGTGGGAATCAGAATTGATCATTAAAGGAATGCCCATTTTGTAGATTTCTTCCAGAATCCATCTACTAGGATAGGGCTCAAAGCTTTTCTTTTTGTAAATCCCACGTGTATTCAGCTCAATGATTACGTCGGTTGATCCTGCGGTTTCCAATGTCGCCATAACAGCCTCACGATACCATTTTTCTGTCTCCTCAAATATGCCCCCCTTCGAATTGTGCATTTTCACCTTATCCATGTGCCCCAAAATATCCGGGCAATCTTCTTCCAGCATTTGTCGGATTACTTCATAATATCGACTAACTGCTTTTTGAGGACTTTGGTCGAAAAGCTTTTCAATCCCGGAGGTAAATTCTTCACGAGTACCGTCTATTCCCCAGGGCATCCCATTTTCCCAACGATCCGCAAAGTGTACAGAACCTACCGTATAGTCCAGCCCAAATTCCTTCTTCGTTTCATTTGGACCAATCATCCCGGGAATATAGTCTACCTCGAGAGATAGGTAAACTTCTATTTGATCCGCATATTTTTCTTTGAGTCTCAGAATTTCAGGAGCATATTCAGGCAAACGTTCCTCTTTAATAGACCAGGATTGTTCAAAAGGGACATAAGCATGTGAACTGCATCCAAAAGCCAAAAAGCCTTTCTCAATGGCAGCCAGGATATGGTCCTCGGGAGGGGCCACTCCATCGCAAAAATGGCTATGACTATGGTAGTTAGTCCAGGGCATAGGGACGTGTTCTGGTGTTTTCGTGTTAAAGTAGTTTGAGATGGTGTCATAGTTAGATAAAAAACTATAACCCAAGAATACTAGAACACTCGCGCACCTCTTTATATCTTCTTCTTCAGCCTATCCATAAGCTTTAGAAAAGGACTGGTGTTTTGCATAATGTAATAATGCAGGAAATTGTGGCCCGCATCCAAAAGTTCCATAGACTGCTTATAAGCCCAGTCAACTCCTACCTGAATTTCTTCCGCACGGCTCTTGGCCGCCATCATTTTATCACAAAGCTCATTAGGGATGTCTATGTGAAAGATGCTGGGAATACGTGTCAGATGTTTTTTGGAAGTCATGATCTTCATACCGGGAATGATGGGCATGCTTACTCCTGCCGCTTTTGCCTCTTCTACATAATCCAGAAACTTCTTCGTATCATAAAACATCTGCGTAACCGCATAATGAGCTCCACTATTCTGCTTGTCAAGAAGAATCTGCATATCGAAATCCTTATTAGGGGATTCGTAGTTCTTTTCGGGATAACAAGCGACTCCTATGCAGAAGTTGGTTTTCGCAGCATCAATTAAGTCATCGATATAGCAACCTTTATTCATGGCTGAAACTTGTTTGACCAGATCGACTGCATACTGATTGGTGCTGCGGTCTGTAGGAACGGGTCGGTGATTGGTTTTATCACCACGGATTGCCAGGATATTTTCAATCCCCAGGTAATTAAGCTCTATAAGGGCATCTTCCGTTTCTTCTCGCGTAAATCCTCCACAGAGGATATGCGGAACCGGCTCGAGATTATATTTATATTTTATGGCAGCACATAAGCCAAAAGTCCCCGGACTTTTCCGTTTCACTTTCCGCTTAAAAGATCCGTCTTTCTGTTCTTCCCAGGCTACTTCTGCAGCATGGCTGGTAACATCAATAAAAGGAGGACTGTAAGGGATGACCGATTCTATAGCATCATGCAATTTCTGAATATCTCGGCCTCTTTTCGGGGGAATGATCTCAATGCTTACGGAAGGGTTTTTGGTTTGTGTTAAGTGCTCTATAAGTCTCATAAAGGATTACTCAAAAGATCCGCTGCAAATATAGGGAAAGTCTTTAGATCAGGGACTGGTTTTGGCCTATAATAGCAATCCTCCTTAGAAAAAGGGGAAAAATGCAAGAAAACTCACCCACACAAAGTAAAGCCATCCTTATATAAGGAGGGCACACATAAGGAATTGAGAATGGTAATGGCTTTGTGCGCGCTCCTTAATCCTGCAAGGAGAAGGGAGTGGGGCCTGTGGCGGTGGGTTAGGAAGCACCTATCAACTGCAAGGCACCATCAATGAGTAAAATGGAATCTTTCAATAATCGGCTTCGCGCGCACTCCTTAATCCTGCAAGGAGAAGGGAGTGGGGTCTGTGGCGGTGGGTTAGGAAGCACCTATCAACTGCAAGTCACCATCAGTATGAGTAAAATGGAATCTTTCAATAATTGGCTTCGCGCGCACTCCTTAATCCTGCAAGGAGAAGGGAGTGGGGTCTGTGGCGGTGGGTTAAGGGGGCTCAATTAAACCTAATCGCCTCCACTGGATCCATCAATGCCGCAATCAAGGCGGGAATAAATCCAGCGGTAAGTCCAATTCCAGCCGAAAGGAATACAGCGATCATGATGGTTGACTGGGCCGTGATAACTTCAATATCCAATTCCATGGCCTGCAAACCCACTTCGACCAGAGCTCCAAGGCCAAAGACGATTCCCAAACCGATCATGCCACCAATCAGACAAATCAGAATTGCCTCCATGACAAATTGATAGAGGATGAAACTTCGGGTGGATCCCAGGGCTTTCTGGACCCCAATTTCATTGGTTCTTTCGCGTACGGAGATATACATGATCATTCCTATACTAAATACACCAATCAAAATTGAAAATGCACTAATTATCCAACCACCCGTTTCGAGATATCCAAATGCGTTATCAAAACGATTCATCAACATCTCTTGTTTATTGATGGCAAAGTTATTTTCAATTTTAGGGCTAAGGCCTCTGGCAGCTCGGAGGATACCAATAGCGTCACTTTCTACCACCCCTAAGTTCTCATAATCAGAACCTTGTAATACGATGGTTTTATCAATTCGGCGATCATTCAGATTGAAAATGCTGGCCATCATGCGCCAGGGAACAAGGACTCGTTCATCATCACTGGCCATGCCGGGAATGATAGCCTTGCCTTTTTTCTCCAATACACCAACCACTTTCAGCCTTTTGCTCTTTATCTGCACGTATTTCCCAATAGGATTGGTATCAGGAAAGAGGTTTTCAGCAATCGAAAACCCAATTACACAAACGGGCGTACCCGAGAAAAACTCTACTCCGGAAAAATACCTTCCCTCTACCAATTCAAGTTTTCCAATCTTTGCGGCATCTTCCGTGATACCAAGAACTTCTACTCCATTTGCAGATTGTCCTTTTTGTTTGATCGTTTGTCCTGACGCAGTTATCTGGTAGGCTATTGCATCTACCCCACGTAAAGATTTCTTGAGAAATTGATAGTCTTTATAGCTTACTTTGGGTCGGTTGAAGAATTTCTTCCAATCTTCACCACGCTCGTCCCAGGGGAAGTGATGCACAAACATGGTTGTATTTCCCAGTTCTGCAATACTTTTGGTAGTGGTTTCCTGCAAGGTGTTGACCATCGTAAGGATACTTGTGATCACAAAAATCCCTGTAGCCACACCAAGCATGGTCAAAAAGGAGCGCATACGGTTGGCTCCGATAGCATTTATAGCTATACGAAAACCTTCCCAGATGAATTGGAGTCCATTCATATCTTGCTAAAATACAAAATTGCGAACACCAAAGATATATTTGTCGTTAAAAGAACATATATAATCTGCGAAATTTTCGTAATTTTTATATCTCTTCGTTAAATAGCTTTTGAAACCCTTAGATCCGCACAAGGTCCTATCCTGGACTTATTAGTTGCTTATAAGCCGATATTATGAAGAAATTTCTGATCATTGCCTTACTCTGCCTATCAAGCCTTACCTCCAGAGCAGATTATTTGCTGGTTCCTATGGACTATGCACAATCTGAACATCTCAAAGCCTATGGCATTGCTTATTGGGTGCTGGAATATCAGGTAGTAGTAGATTGGTTACTTAACTACAGAGGAGGAAGTTTTGCCTTTAAACACAGCAGTGTTTTTGAACAGGAACTTCAGATTAGAGGAATTGCATATGAAAGGATTGGGGACAGCCGCTATACCGAAATTCTGGCCTATATTACCTCGGATCAGGTAAATATGGATGCTGTTAAGTTGGAGAAAGCTCCGGAGATTGCCGTTTATTCTCCTAAAAACAAACAACCCTGGGATGATGCTGTAACTTTAGCTCTCACCTATGCAGAAATTCCTTATGAGGTTATATACGATCCGGATGTACTGGATGGGAAACTCAGTGATTTTGACTGGCTTCACCTCCATCATGAAGATTTTACCGGCCAGTTCGGGAAATTTTATGGTTCTTATCGGAATCAAAAGTGGTATCAGGATGAGGTTAAAGCTCAACAGAGTACTGCGAAAATATATGGATATACCAAAGTGAGTGAGATGAAGCTGGAAGTATCCAAGCGGATCAAGCAATACCTTACAGATGGTGGTTTCCTGTTTGCCATGTGTTCTGCTACAGACACCTATGACATCGCCCTTAGTGCTGAAGGAATTGATATTTGTCAGGCTATGTTTGATGGGGACGGTGCCGATCCGGCAGCACAACAGAAACTGGATTATGAAAAGGCCCTGGCATTTAAGGATTTCACCCTGGTACGTAGCCCTTATCAGTATGAGTTTTCAGATATTGATGCGAATTTAGGTCGCAGGGTGCCTGAGCATATGGATTATTTTACCCTATTCGATTTCTCAGCAAAATGGGATCCCGTTCCGACCATGCTTACCCAAAACCATACCCGTACGGTAAAAGGTTTTATGGGACAGACCACCGCCTTCAGCAAGAGGCTCTTGAAAAGTGAGGTTCTGATTATGGGAGAGTTGAAAGCGTATAATGAGGCCCGTTATATTCATGGAAATTTGGGTAAAGGCATGTGGACCTATTATGGAGGACATGATCCGGAAGACTATAAACATTTTGTTGGAGAAGATCCCACCGATCTTTCTTTGCATCCTAGTTCTCCAGGATATCGTTTGATCCTCAATAATATACTTTTCCCCGCAGCCAGAAAGAAGAAAAGAAAGACCTGATTTAGCTGTCAAAGCTAAAAAGGCAGAACATAATTAACTATAGGAATTAAGAAGCAGAGGCATCAAGCTTGTTGGTCCCTCTGCTTCTTGCTATATGCATAGCACCGTCGGCAAATTCACCCAAACTTAGCACTAAGGGAGTATCTCCCAATCAAATCCTGAGAGAAAACACTCCCTCCAGTTTGACCTCAATCAGTTTCGCAAGCGGAAAGACCGTTTACTCATGGTTCACAGATTTGTCAAGCTAGCCTTACATTCTAAGGTTCGTTATTTCCTTAGAATCTGAAAGAGAAGCCATCATTTCATTCGCTGAGATTTACACATCTATCTACCCAAAGGAGGCAATTGCTGAAAAGGATTTTCTAATATTAGCTTCATCAAAAAATTACTCTATAAGCAAGAGGCCCCGATGAAAAATATCATCGGGGCCTTTTATTTTTATCTTAGATAACTTATCTGAATAAGGTAACAGTCCCAGATCTTCTAAAGTCGGTTCCATCAACACCTTGCCCGGAAATCAGGAAGACATATACTCCTTCCTGAACCGCTTGGCCTTTGAAGGTACCATCCCATCCTTCATTATTTGGATCAAGGGTACGATAGAGAAGTTCCCCCCATCTGTCATAGATAAGCATTTCACCATTCCCCAAATTCGGAACAAAGGCTCTGAAAACATCATTGTTCCCATCATTGTTCGGGGTAAAGGCACTAGGCACGTAAACTTTAGGAGCAAAAATTACACAATCCTCATTGGAAGTTGATGTTGCTCCATTACCTCCACTTTCATAGGCTACAATTCGGTAGCAATATTCTGCCTGATTCAAATCAGACAGATCGTCTTCGAAGGTAGTTTGGTTTCCAGGAACTATACCTACCGTTTCAAAAACACCATTCACAGTATTAAAAATCTGAATCTCATAGTTGAGTACACCTCCAGCCCAGTTCTGATAATTATTCCAATTAAGAACGGGTGTTGTACCATTAGCAGCAAAGCTTACTCCCAGTAAAATACTTCGTCCAAATAATCCGTCTGCCGAGAGATCCCCACATTGATCGATATTGAATATTCGATAATAATAGGATTGTTCATCGACCAGAACGCTGGTATCCTGATAGGTAGTGGTACCAAATGGGAGGGTATCTATTGTCGTGTAATTGGTCCCATCGGTAGAACGCTGGAAAACATAATCTCCCGGTTGTGTCCCCAGATAGGTATTCCAACTTATATCTATATAATCATCGTCTACTACCGTAGCAGTAATGATATCACTGGACTCGGTAGGTTGTGGATGAATAGGAGCCTCTTCACTCAGGTCGGAGAAACTTCTTTGATTAGTATTACCAAATCCAATCGCAAGTACTCTGTAGGTCACAGAATCTCTACAGAATTGTGCAGTATCCGTATAGGTCAAGGTATTTCCTGCTACCACATCGACCAACACCAGGGTATTCGGATCATAATTGATCGCCCTATAAATCTCATATTGTCCAACTATGTATCCTACATAGGAAGACCAGTCCAATTGAATCGCATCTACGAGAGGAGTCGTCTCCAGATCAACGGTACAATGTTCCTGTGTCGCATCTATATCCGAGAATTCCAGACAGGTATTTTGTACAAGTATCTTATAGCAGAAAGAACCGTTCCGTACATCCAGGAGCGGATTCGTTTCTGTGAAGTTAGTTGTATTCTGATCGGTAATGGTCGCAATAGGCCCTGCAAGCGGACCATTTATCCTATGAACTTCATAAGCCACGAAATCATTTCCTGCATAGGGAAGCCAGGTAATATCTACGGTATTATCGTCTACAACTGTGACATTCTCCAGTACAACGGGTTGTGGAACGATTCGAGTATCCACATCAATCGTTACGGCTGCAGAGGTATCTGCACATCCCAGTGAATCTGTGATCGCAACGGTCATGATATAGTTTCCAGGTTCAGAAAACGGAATCTCCAAACTATCTCTGCCAGCAGGAGTTGTTGCACAAACTATCTGCCCTGTATTGATTTCAACCAGACACCATTCATACTGGGTAATCGGAAAAGTAGAGGAGGAACTATCTGCGAAGAAAGTAACCGTCAGTGGATTACATCCCTGGCTAATATCTGAATAAACTACTGCATCGGGGTGCTGCAAACGGATGTAAGCGGGTTTGGTCAGGGTATCTTCACAGCCCAATCCATCCGAAACAATCAAGGTTACATCATATACTCCATCATTTTGGTAAATATGGGTAGGATTAGGATTGCCGAAAAGCGTATCTCCGTCTCCAAATGCCCATACGTAGGAAGTAGGAGGTCCAAAGGTAGATAGGTCCGTAAAGGTAACCGCTGCAGGCGCACAACCCAAAGTATCAGGTGTAGTGAAATCTGCAATGACTCCTGGTAGTACTGAGGTGGTTGTACTTACAGAATCTACACAACCAAAGAAGTCAGTAACAACTAAATCTACATCATAGTTCCCATTAACCAGATAGGTATAGGGCGGATTTTGCAAAGTCGAGCTATCTCCATTCCCGAAAGACCATTGCCAGCTTGCAATTGCCGTATCTCCTTCTGTCGAAAGGTCGGTATAGTTGATATTCAAAGGAGCACAACCCAGGGTATCAACAGGTGATAACGCAGCTGTAGGAGGCGCATGTACAATGACACTGTCCTGAGCCGGAAGATCGACCTGACAGGTTCCGTCAATAACGGAGACAGTAGGATAGAAAACACCGGAATTCAGGTAAACGTGTGAGACAACCGTAGTGTCAAATCCACCAGGAAGGTTATTAATAAAGTCAGCACCTCCATCCTGCCAGGATACCGGCACAATACCTATAGCTCCCTGGGTGATCACGGTAATCTCAACCGTATCTCCCAAACAAACTTCTGTTTTGTCAATACTAAATTGAGCGAGAGGTCCGCCAATTTGAATAAAATTATTTTTTGTTGTGGTATCCTGACAGCCGTCTTCATGGGTCGCTATCAGGGTGACATCAAAATCTCCTGCTAGGAAATACACATGCTGAGGATTTTGCAGGGTACTGAAACCAAAGCCATCTCCAAATGTCCAGCGCCATCCATTCACATTGCCAGAAGATGCATCTGTAAACTGGGTGGTCAAAATTGGACAGAAAGCCAGTGTATCAACAGCGGTAAAATCAGCAGCAAATGATTCTATATAAACTGCATTTGTACGGGTAATTGTTGCGCTACAACCATTCTGGTCAGTAGCAGTAAGGGTAACATCATAAAAACCCGTATCAGCATACACATGTGTAGGATCAGGATCTGTGCTGGTATTGCCATCTCCAAAATCCCAAACATAGGTAGGATTTACTCCTCCTGTTGTGTTGGTAAATTGTACCATGGCCCCTGCACAAGTACTGGAATCAACAACTGAAAAGTCAGGAATAGGTTGTGTCACTACGACTCCTCCCGGTATAGTTACCGAATCTACACATCCATGATCTTCTGTAACTGCCAGGGTTATATCAAACAATCCTCTATTCACATAGGTGTGCGTAGGATTTTGCTGATTGGAAGTATTTCCATCTCCAAAATCCCAGGTGTAAAGGGTAGGCGTGCTGAGGGAGAAAACTGCCGTGTTTTCTGTAAAGTCAACATCCAAGGGAGGGCATCCCAAACCAGGATCTATGTCTATAACCGGATAGGTTCCATATACCGTAACATCATCCGTTCGAATCATGGTATCCGCACAGCCAAAGGCATCTGTTACTATCAATGCCACTGAATAAAGCCCTGTATCTGCATACGTAAATTGGGGGGCAGATCCAGGTACAACCCCTCCTCCAGTGTCATAGTCAAAAAACCAAAGCAGACCATTGACATTCTGGACATTGGGAGTAGGCGTGACGGTAAGTGGCCGACAACCATCATTTACATCCAGGGTAAAGTCCGCAACAGGATCACCAGCAAAGATCACCGCGCTAAAGGTATCTGTACAACCCGTCAGACTGTTTTCGATCGCCTGAGTCAATACATAAGCACCAGGGGTTGTAACAGTAAGAGGCGGAGGATCCTGAAGATTGGAATATAATGCTCCATTCAGGAACCAGGTATAGATATCTGCCGGCCCAATAGAAGAGTCAGCAATTTGAATCGTCGAAGGAACGGTACATACCACAGAATCGCTCAAGGCAAATTGAGCCTTAGGTGGAGAAACAAATACCAGGTCTTCCTGCACCAGGGTATCCCTACATCCATTATCATTGATTACCAGGGCAACATCAAAGGTGCCTGAATCAGGATAAACCGTTGTCGCTGTATCATCCAGCATAACGAAGTTACCAGGATCAACATACTGGAAGTCCCAGAAGTATTCCCAATCAGGATCTGTATTCAAACTTCGGAAAGTAATATCCTCATTGATACAAATGGTATCCTTATCAACGGTGAAGTCCACAATAGGAGCATCCCCAGCCATGATGGCATTAACAAAATTGAGGGTATCCGTACATCCATTCACCGTCGTTATAATCAGCTGAACTGTATAGTTACCTGTGGCTGTAAATTGTACTCCTGCAGGATTTTGGTCTGTAGAGGTAGGTGGGACTGCATTAGTCGCACTTCCAAAATCCCATTCCCAGGAAACAATTGGATCTATCGAGGTAGAAATATCTGTAAAGTCAACCGTAAGCGGTGCACATCCTTCCGAAATACTCCTTTGGAAATTTACATTGGGAGGAGCAACAGTAAGGGTATCACAAAACACATCTGGACAGGAAAGGCCATTTTCGACAGTCAGACAAACTACATAGGTGCCAAAGGCTGTATAGGTGTGATTCGGATTTTGCTGATTGGAAGTATTTCCATCTCCAAAGTCCCAGGTCCAGGTCGTTACATCCGGAGAAGATCCATCCGTAAAATTAAAAGGAATGCCTGGTTGACAATCTTCCATTCGGTCTACAGTGAAACTCGCCGTTGGGCTCTGATTTACTGTAATTAAATCAACCTGGATTATGGTATCACCACATACAGGATTATTTGCCTGGAGCGTTACTGTATAAGTTCCAGGCGTAGAATAAACATACTGGACAATCTGATCTGTAGAATTTACCCCGGCAGTTTCTCCAAAGTTCCATGCAAGATCACTAACACCTCCCATGGAGGTACTTTCAAAAGTAATGGTATCACCTAAGCATATGATGGTAGCACTGTTTGTAAAACTGGCCGTAACCCCTCCTATCCCTACGATTGCATTTCTAATCAAGGTATCAGCACAACCATTTGAAGTTGATACGATCAATTGAGCATCATACTGGCCATCGGCATTATAGGTAACCGGGGGAGGTGTTTGACCTGTTGCAGTGCTTGCACCTGTATTGGTAGTACCTCCGGGAAAGTTCCAGGTATAGGTAGGATTAACACCACCGTTTAGCTGGGTATTATTCAAGAAATTAACAGTCAGAGGAGGATTACAGGACGAATTAACATCCACATCAAAATCCAGAACGGGAGGCTCTGCTAATTCGATTACATCTTGAAAAATCTGAGTAGAAGAACACCCATTGGCATCCGTTACCCTTAAAATCACTCCTATCGTATCAGGAGCCGCGGTAAAATTGAAACAAGGGTTTGCTCCAACCCCAGGCTGTCCATCAGACAGCGTCCATTCCCAATCCACAATGGCTCCGCCAGCAGAGGTTGAATTATCTGTAAAACATATATCAAGCGGAACACAACCTTCTGTTTGGCTAACTGTAAAATCCACCACAGGTGCCGGAAGGATCTCTATAAAACAGCTTCGGGTAATAGAATCCTGCGCACCTCCGGCATCTGTAACGACAAGGGTCACATCATAGCAACCCGGATCCTGGTAAACAAAAGTCGGAGTAGCCAGGGTACTGGTGGTATTTGCAGCATCCCCAAACCGCCATAAATAACTGCTAGGGTTACCCGTAGATAAATTCTGAAACTGGGCAACCAGTGAGAATGGGCTACAGCCCCGCGTATTATTAGCAGAAAAATCTGCTGTCAGCTGAGCATGGGCATTCTCCGGCAATAGAAATGCAAAGAGAACCAGTGCTAAAACAAGCTGCTTTAATTGCATATGGATAAATGTATTCAATTTTGATGCGTCAATGTTTTTAGGCCAAACAGGTACCCATGTACCTTGAAAATTACTTCCTTGAGTTATGCTGAGTGTCTACCAAATTCTGTGTCGTTTGGGTTGAATTAAGCAGTAAGCTCAAAACACTCCTCAATCTATATTGAATGTACCGAAGGGGAAATATCCCGAACGATTTTGACTAACCTAGGAAAATACTTTTTGATTTGTAGATGTTAGCCTGAAAGATTCTATCCTTTGAAAGATAATCGGGCTAAATGTACAAATTAATCAAAATATTCCTTCTCAAGTGCCAACAAGCTGAAATACAAGATTTTAATATCATCAGTATCCTTCTCATTCTCTCTGTTTCTTCATACTTCAGCAAGCATTTTAGATGGAAGATTTCATTTCGTTTTGCAGGTTTTAAGTAAAGGGGAACAATTGTGCGTCGTCCTCATAGACACGTAAAACACCCATGAGTACGAAATATAAAATAATAGGTCCTAGTTCAACAACAGACTTCCGCAAATTCCAGCGTCTTCCCCAACCCAGTATTAGTTGAAAAAAACTGGTGAACATCAGAACATTCCCGCTCAATTTGGCAACCGGATGAATAGAGACCGGACTGGGATGAATCTGAGAACTCCAGGAAGCGGAAGGGATCATGTGGTAGTAGGGAGAATTTAATCCAATAAATGCCAAAACTGCGATAAGGATTCCCCATTGACTTACGGAAAAAAACATCTCTACCCGATGCATCTCTCGAGAATAATTCATCCCTCTCGCCCAAATCAACACCAAACTGCTAAAGAGTATAAAACACCAAAGAATACCTGCATAGTAGGTATTCATTTCAAACAACCAATAAATCAGGGTCATCATGTACTGGATCGAGGCGTGCAGGAGCACGATAAAGGGAACTTCCTTTCTCGGAGACAGTAGCAAGAAAATTACAAGACCTGCGATTAGCAGTAAGAATAAGGTATTAAGCATCGGGTTATGCTTTGTCCCACAAAAATGGGCTAAAAATCCCTAAAGTCCAATTTATCCTTCTTCTGCTTTTTTGAGATTGTAAGCCAGACTGAATTGATGTGCCTGAAAACGAGAATTTACCCCATAACTACTAAAGCCATAATCAAAGGCAATCCTTCTTACCCGTATCCCTATTCCCATGGAAAAACCCGTCAATCCTCCTCTATTTTCAGAGGCCAGCTCTCTCCTTCTCAGATGATTGTAGCCGCCTCTTAGGCGAAGATTCCGGCCCAGCAAAAATTCTGTTCCAAATACAAAATGGCGAAAAATACCATCTATCGTCTGATCCTTGGGAGGAATCTCATTACCAGCCAAATCAAATACAGGTTCCGCATTGGGATCTTCATAAATCAAATCAAACTGATCCAGGTTTGAAGCAGTTATAGAAAAGCGCAGAGGCATATATTTCAATTTATTTGAAATCCCGGCCTGTATTTCGAAAGGCAGAGGTTCTCTGTTGGCATTTCCTATATAGGTACTTAGCTGCGTGCCAATATTCTTTACAACCAGACCCGCCGAGAAGAGTCGGCTTTTGCTATAATAACTCCCCCCTAAATCCAGGGCGATCCCAGCACTGGTATATCCGGGCCCAAGTGTTGAGCTGATAAATTTCAGATTGGCCCCATAACTAAATTGATTCCAGGACCTTGCTGCTCCGATATAAACGGCATATTCCCCTGCAGAAAACTCCCCGGTCAGATTGCCAAAGACATCAGCTCCTTGAAAAGTCCCATAGTCCAAAAACTGAACTCCCATGTGAAGCGTTCCAATCTTATCAAAATGATGCGCATAGGCAGCATATCCATATTTGATATCGGTCAGATAGTTTGACCAGGACAGAGTTGCTTGTCGATGCATAGAATCATTTAGCAAGCCCGGGTTTTGGGCAGCCAGATTCACATCATCATCGAGGGTAGAAATATTGACTCCCCCCAGAGAAACTACACGGGCAGAAGGACTCAAGGTCAGGAAATCATAAACATGCCGACCTCCAATCTGAGCTGATACTTCAGTCAGACATAGCAGCGCAAGAATGCATAAACCTAGTGCGATCTTTTTCACGTCGTGAATTTACAGGAATTTTCGGCACAAACTTAGGGAAAAATTTGTATCACAATAACGTGCCGAAAATACCTCTCGTATCTCTTTCAGCTATGGTCAAATGTTAGATAAAGAAATCCGGGGCGAGCTTGGTTCCCGGCTTTACTGCATATTGCTCCATATCGGTAATTCCCTCTTCATTAAGGACCTCATCATCTATGAAAAAGTTACCTGTACATTCTCTACTGTTTCTTTTCAGGATATAATATGCTGCATCCGCCATGATCTCTACTTTTCTCGAAGCATTCATCATTTGCTCCCCTCCTAGCATGTTTACCGCAGCCGTTGCAATCGCAGTTCTGGGCCAGAGACTATTTACCGCTATACCCGCTTTTTTGAATTCCTCTGACATGGCATAGGTACAGAAACTCATGCCGTATTTGGCATAGGTGTAAGCTAAATGAGGGGCAAACCATCTCTTCTCAATATTGAGCGGAGGAGAAAGATTGAGGATATGGGGGTTTTCCGATTTTTGCAAGTGAGGTATAGCTTTTTGCGAACACATAAACGTACCTCTATAATTTACACTGTTCATGAGATCAAAACGCTTCATCGAAGTTTGCAGCGTCCCGCTGAGCATGATTGCACTGGCATTATTGATGAGGATATCTATTCCGCCAAACTTCTCAATCCCTCTTTGAATCGCTTCATCCACCAATTCTTCCAGACGAATGTCTACTACCAAAGGCAAAGCTTTTCCTCCAGCCGCTTCAATTTCCTCTGCTGCCGTATAGATGGTTCCTTTTAGTTTTGGATGCGGACTGGCAGTTTTGGCAGCTACAATAATATTTGCGCCTTCAGAAGCCAGTTTGACAGCAATAGCTTTTCCGATTCCTCGACTGGCACCGGTGATAAATACAGTTTTGCCTGAAAAGTTTGACATAGTTTTTCTTCTCTTTTGAATAATCTTTGAACCTAATTTGGGGAAATTAGTTCAAAGGGAGAATATATATGTATGAAAACTTATCTTAGTTTAATTATCTCCCTTCTCCTCAGCCTATCTATATATGCTCAACAAAAGCCCTGGGATATGGGCAAAGCCCGCGCATATCAAGGCTATATTTCTGGTAATGAAAGTCAATGGTCAGAAGGCATTGATCTTCTAAAATCTGCCCTTAAAAATAATCCCGGCAATCTTGAATTGGCTTATGAGTATTTGCTTGCTGAATATGGCAAAATCGGTTTTTGCAATACCACCAATACCTGTGGAGATTTGGTAGATCTAATCGAGGATTCTCAAAAACTCCTGAAGAAAATCGTTAAGGAAAAAGGAGAGAGCTCTCAGTACTCAGCGCTAATGGGAGGCTTGATCGCCATGGAAATAGAACAGAAGCCTGCACAAATGATGTTTTTAGGCCCTAAATGCAGCAGTCATATTTCAGAGTCTGTAGATATGGACAGTCAAAACCCTACAGCCTGGGTAGAAAAAGGGAACCTCAAATATCATGCACCCCGTCTTTTTGGAGGAGATATGGAAGAAGCCATCGAATGTTTTAAAAAGGCCATATCTCTATATGAAGCAAAGCCAGCTCTCAGGGCAAATAGTTGGCAATACCTACATGCTTTGGCCTGGTTGGGGAAAGCATATGAAGAGGAAGATGAAAGGGAAAAAGCCAAACAAGCTTACGAAAAGGCCCTCAAAGTAGCACCCAATTTCTTATGGGTGAAAAAGGAGTTGCTTCCTGATTTATTGAAAAATGGATAAAAATCTATTTGAAAAAGATCGCAATAGCACCAATAGCTGTAAGGAGTATGACCATTTTTCTGAATAAATCATCTTTAATCATCCTTATCAATTTTACCCCAATAATAAGTCCGAAAAATAGAGCCGGATAAATGAAAAGATTCACTTTGAAAGACTCCAGACTAATGGTTTCCCATACAAAAATGTGGAAAGGTAATTTGAAAAGATTAATGAAGAAGAAAAGCCAGGCTGCCGTACCGATAAATTCATTTTTAGGAAGCCGCATAGCCAGGAAGTAAAGATTGGAAAAAGGACCTGCCAGATTTCCGATCATCGTTGTAAAACCGGCAGCTAAGCCCATAATACTTGAGAACCATAAGCCCTCAGGCACCTTTACTTCTTTCTGTCGATCCCACCAGTACATCATTCCCACGGTAAGTAATATGATTATTGCCATTCCTTGCCGAAATATATCTTCCGGCAAATCTTTACCTATCCATGTACCCAATAAAACCCCGGCAACCATCCAGGGCATCAATCGATATATATGCTTCCAGATTACATCATTTCTATAATATATAATTGCATAAATATCTGCGGCTATGAGCATGGGCATCAATATCCCTGTTGAAGCTTTTGCTCCATAAACCAGTGCCAGCAATGTTACAGATACAACTGCAATTCCTTTTATGCCCGCTTTAGAAAAACCAATCAAAAGAGCTGCAAAAAGAACCATGGCCCATTCATACCATAGAATTTGAAATTCAGGAGCAAGTGAAAACATAGATATAGATTAGGAATTTTGAGTGCTGACCCCATAGAGAATAAAATCCAGCATTTGTTTTTCCAGCTCAATAGGATTCAGGACATCTTCCTTATCACGGGAATACCAGTGAAAGAGCCAACGAATAGAAGAAAGGATCGCTTCCATAGCGATCTCAAGATTCATGGATCGAAAATCCCCCTTCTCAATGCCCTCAGAAATGATATTTCGAAGCATTCCTTCATATTCTTTACGATTTTGGAGAAAGTCATCCCGCCTGTCTTCATTCAGATGTTTCCACTCCGCCACCAGTAAATAGACATGATAAGGATAGTCAGTTGTAAGGCGCACATTGAGGGCCACAACTGCTTTTAATTTTTCTGTAGGAGAATAAGAGGAATCATAAATATCCTTCATCCCTTTATGAAATCTGCCAGCGATATCGAAGAGGATGTTTTCGAGGATATCATGTTTGGACTTTACATAATTGTAAAGCGTAGGAGCCTGAATATCCAGCTTATCTGCGATATTTCGCATAGAGGTTGCCTTATAGCCTTTTTCGAAAAAAAGCCTCAGACTTGCCTGATAAAACTGTTCTCTATTAGTTTTTCTCTCCATGATCGAAGGCCAAGTTAGCAATTATTTGAGATCGGGAGAGAATAAAAAAGGCCGTTAGAAAAATTCTAAACGGCCTGCCTTCTGTATGCTAAAGAAACTATGACTAATTCTTTATATATCTGCCACCGCTATCGGTAAAATTTCCGAGTAAAATCATGATCAGGTCAATCAATACCCAAATTCCAAATCCACCTGCAGTGATCAACATTAGTATTCCCGTAAGAAGTTTTCCCGCATAAAAGCGATGTATTCCCAAAGCTCCTACAAAAAAGCAAAGGAGGAGGGTGAGGAGAAAACTTTTATCACTTCTGGGTTCCATGTTTAATAATTGTTTTAAGGGTTATTTATAAATGTTTTAAATTTTTTAGGCCTTCATTAACAGCTTATTAACGGCTGTGATTTAATCCATTTTAATAGGCTTCTTTGATATGAAATCGAAGGACTATTTATTAGTTTTACACACTTTAAGGACGGGGTCTTACTACTACAAGTTGGAAAAGAGAAAGGTTTTGGGAGAAATACATCCTGAAAAACCTCATAATCAGCATATTTTAGCATTGCTAGATATGTTCATATTGTCTTTCCACTTGTTTTTTTGCCCTCCTTAGCTCGTGTTCTTTGCATCCGGCAATTTAATTTCTTAGCAGAAAGTCAATTATCAATCTTATATATATATACCTAGTTATTTACTCAAAAATTTATACTAAATACTATGGCTAAGTTAATCAGTACCAATCTTACTCCTGCTGCTTTGGTTGAGAAGACCATTATCAAAGGTCAGGGCCATCTCAGCAGCACAGGTGCTCTGGTAGTAAAAACGGGCAAATTTACAGGTCGCTCTCCTAAGGATCGCTTCATTGTAAAAGATGCCATTACGGAAAATAGCGTGGATTGGGGAGATATCAATCTGCCTATTTCACAAGAAAGTTACTCTCAGCTCTTTGGCAAGATCAAAGGCTATATGGATGGACTGGACGAAATCTATGCTCGCAAAGTTTTCGCCTGCGCCAATCCCAACTATAAACTGGCAATCAAAGTTTATACAGAATATCCCTGGCAAAACATCTTTGTCTACAATATGTTCCTTCGCCCAACGGAAAAGGAATTGAGTACTTTCATTGAAGATTGGACGGTTTATTCCTTTCCTGGATTGAGTGCTGATCCTAAAGTCGATGGGACTCGTCAGGAAAATTTCTCCATCATCAATTTCAGCGAAAAGACCATCATCATTGGGGGAACTGCTTATACGGGTGAAATTAAAAAGGGGATTTTCTCAGCCCTGAATTTCATTCTCCCAACCGAAAGAAATGTACTTCCTATGCACTGTTCCGCAAATGTGGGCAGCAATGGAGACACCTCTCTTTTCTTTGGACTTTCTGGTACGGGCAAAACCACTTTGTCAAATGATCCGGAAAGACGGTTGATCGGAGATGATGAGCATGGATGGTCAAAGGAAAGTATCTTCAACTTTGAAGGAGGATGCTATGCAAAGACCATTGACCTTTCGCCCAACAAAGAGCCTCAAATTTGGGATGCCATCAAATTTGGCGCCCTACTCGAAAATGTAAAATTCAAGGAAGACGGCAATTCCGTAGATTATCAGGATTCTTCTATCACGCAAAACACCCGTGTGAGTTATCCGATATACCACATCCCCAACATCATGTATAATTCTCGCGGGGATCTTCCACAAAATATATTCTTTCTTACCTGTGATGCCTTTGGAGTACTACCTCCTATATCTAAACTAACTGTTGAACAGGCCATGTATCACTTCCTTGCTGGATACACTGCAAAAATTGCAGGTACAGAAGAGGGAGTAACTGAACCCGAAGCGACATTTTCAACTTGCTTTGGAGCCCCTTTCCTTCCCCTGCATCCCACTGTTTATGCTGATCTGCTCGGTAAAAAGCTCCGCAAAGGGAGTAAGAGTGGAGATGGTAAAATCAATGTCTGGCTGGTAAATACCGGATGGACTGGAGGATCTTATGGAGAAGGTAGTAGAATGGAGCTCTCTTATACCCGCGCCATGGTAAAAGCTGCACTGACCGGAGAATTGGATGAAGTAGAATACCGTACACAAGAAATTTTCGGTCTTCAGATTCCAACTTCCTGCCCGGATGTGCCCAATGCCGTTCTGAATCCCAGAGATACCTGGAGAAATGAAGAGGATTACGATAAAGTTGCTGCTAACCTCGCAGAGCTTTTCATTGTAAACTTTAAAAAATACGAAGATCAGGCCAGCAAAGAAATCGTTGCGGCTGGCCCAAAGATCCCTACAATGGCATAATTAGAAAACATACTACGGAAGGGGAAACAAATCGCTGTTTCCCCTTATTTTTTTCTATACTTTTTACCCGGTAATTGCCGTACCAAATCTTTAAACTCCATATTGAGCATAAGAGGATTCAGGCTGGGAATAGGAATTCCACTCAACAGACTCAGTTTATCAAGCAGTAAGTCTTCTTTATCCAATAAGTGTAGCAACTTTTTTTCATTGGGGCTCAGGCTTATTTCCGGCCTTTTTAACATCAGTTCCAATTGCTTGCTTTTATCCTCATGGAGCTGCCACTGGATATCCAAATCCTCCAGAATTTCAGAAGGGTGACTTACCAGCTTGGCTATATTCTCACGAATCAATCGATTACAGCCCTCCGACCAGACATCCCCTACTCTTCCCGGTATCGCATACACCAGGCGATTCTGCTCAAAAGCAAAACGAGCGGTAATCAGTGCGCCTCCTTTTCTTCCAGCCTCTACTACCAATACAGCACGCGAAATTCCTGAGATGATGCGATTTCTTGCCGGGAAATAAGGAGCCTCGGGTTCTGTACCTCCCAAATATTCTGTTAGCAAGGCCCCAGCTTCGGTGATCTCTTCCGCCTTCCTTCTGTGAAGAGCTGGATAAATCGTATGGAGTCCATGTGCCAATACAGCTGTAGTCTTTCCCCTAGCCCGCAAAACAGCCTTATGCGCAGCTATATCTATCCCGAAAGCCAAACCGCTGACTACATTGATACCCTGTCGGGCATAGAAGCTGGCAAAATCAGCACTTAGTTCCAGCCCATATTCGGTAGCCTTCCTCGTACCTACAATTGCCAGATTTTCCTGCGCATTGAGGTTAAGTTCCCCTTTTTTATAGAGGATTAAAGGGGCATCATAAATGCTTTTCAAAAGTTCAGGATAAGCGGGATCAAGGTAAGTCAGGATTTCTATGCCCGCTTTTTCACAAAAGGCCCATTCTTCTTCTGCTCGCTGCATGCTTTGTTCCTTTTTCAGGAGCGCAATGGCATGAGCCCCGATACCGGGAGCTCGCATAAGTTTAGACCTGGGAGTGGAGAATACGGCTTTGGCGGAGCCGCAAAAGGCGATCATATTTCTGACACTAACCGGTCCAAGACCTTTGGTTAGCGAGAGCGCCAGAAGGTGTAGTTTGTGTTCTTGCACGCTGCTATTATTGTGTTTTCAATAATAAAGGTACAGAAAAAATAAACTCCGGAAATTTCCGGAGTCCATTTATGGCGAAACTACTCATTAATTTTTGCCAGATTTTTGGTATCAGCCAGTTGAGGTACTGTTTTCAGGTAATCATGGATGGCGAATATTTCTGTTGAATCCAGAAAGGCATAGGGGAGCATGGGATAGCTCAACTTCCTTCCTTCCGGATGCTTTCCAAATTTCAATGCCTGAAAGAAATCATCCTGGGTCCAGCTACCGATTCCATCCGTTTCATGCATGGTGATATTGGCAGATTCCACCGGTTTCATATCTCCTACTGCAATCGGGTTTCCTCCTCCCAGAAAACCCGCCGACTTCTCAGGTTCCATAAAATTGTTGCTTTCAAAGGAAGCTGAATGGCAGTTATAGCAAGCATACAAACTATTGGCCAGGTATTGTCCAAAGTGTTTATCTGCAGGCCCGGGTTTTGAAATTTCTTCCAGAGGAAGTGGCAAGGGCTTAAAAGCAATCGTATACAGCAACTTAACCAGAAAAGTGGGCTCGTATTCAGCTAGCTGGTTTGAAGAGGCTTGAACTGCAGCTTCATTTGAACGGAGGAATGCAATTATGCTGTAAATGTCTTTTTCGGCAGCTGTAGGAAACCTCATCATCATGGGAAGACTAAGGCCTCCATCCTTCTTTACACCGGTTCTCAGCAAGCGGTACAATTCAGCATCTGTATAAGAGCCAATGCCGTATTGCTCGTCCTGGGTAATATTGGGTGCATAAATTTTCCCAAAGCCCTCTTCCTCAGCAATGAGCTTTCCTTCCAGTCTTCCTTTATTTCCGTGGCAATGGTTACATAAGACCGAAGACAATTCTGCCCCATTCGAGACCCGCTCGGGATTTATTTCAACCTCAAGATTCCCAAGAGGAACTTCCAGTTGATAATTGGGTAAGGGCTTGAAATTGATGAATAGAACTAACAATAGCACCAACCCCAGGAGGGATGCAAGGGTTATGCCCAGGTATTTTAGGATCTTTTTCATTTTTGTGGATGTTTCTTAGGTTAATGATCACGGAGTCCGTGACGATCAATGATTCTGATAAAAGCATTCTTTCCCCCTTTTTTTTCGAACTCGAAAAGGGTCTCAAAGAGAATTGAGCGAACCTCTTCTTGTGCAGGTGCATCCTTATGCATTTGGAGGTAATTGAGGGTTTCTTTCAGGGCCCAGCATTCTTCCTTTATCTGCCGGGGATTTTTAAGAAAGGCCTGAATTACTTCTTCTTTGATTTCTTCTTTTTCAGCTTGTGTCAATCCGTTGTCGATCATGAAGCTCAGGATTTGCTGATAGCGACTAAGCTCAGATTGATAGAGCGTGTAGTTTTCTTTCTTTGCCAGAATTCGATCTGGTCCTGCCAGTAGAAGCTGATGCGTCAGGAGCAGAAGGAACAGGCCTAAAAGCCTGGGAAATAGTTTCATGGGAATGTCTCATTAAGTTCAACTTAGCGCATTCCATAATCTTGACTTGGGAAGGCAGACAAGGCGCAATAAACTGTGTTAGCGTCCGCCCGATGGATTTGCAGGAGGGTTAAGGCTGAATCCCATTTGCATCATGATGCTCAGATTATCTTGAAATTCGTATACCTGGCTGATTTTCTCCTGCTGGATTTTGATCATCAGATGTCCCCAGCTATTTACCGGCTTTTTTGTGCTATTGGGCGTCCAGCTTTGCAAACCATAGATGAGCACATATTGCCCCTTTTCAGAGCCTTCAACGATCTCAAGGCTCATGATGCCCCCTTCCTTTATTCCCAACTCACTTGCATCTGCGTGATAGGATTTCCATAGTGCCAGAAAAGCATCTTTATCCAGAGGTTTATCTGAATTGAAATACAGGAATTCGTCGGAAATTAATGATCCAGCCTGATCCAACTCCCCTTGTACAAGCTTGCCTATAAAATCCAGCCCAAGCGTCTGCAGTTCTTCTGAATTTTCAGGAATCTTTATCTGTGTTTTTTCCAGCTTTATCTGGGCAGAAGCCAGCAAACAGCTGAAGATAATTACACAGAAGATGGCCAGTGATTTGTGTGAATGATACATATTGATAATGGTTAAAAGTGAATGTTTGATGTTCTCTGTCAAAAGACGTCAAACAAACTTCTTCTTACCTATCAGCTATGTATCCAATGCTTACACTTATGTATCATTGAGCATAAAACACTGATTATCAGGAATTTTCAACTCAGAGAATTAGGCTTCACCATTCCGGGGGCAAGGCCGTACTGGTCTTTAAAGCATTTGCTAAAGTATGCGGGACTCGAAAACCCACATCGAAAGGAAATTTCTGCAGCTGTCCCTACTCCCTGCTCCAACATCCGCTTTGCCTTTTGCAACCTCAGGGTCCTTACAAAAACAGAGGGAGACATATTTGTCAATGCTTTTAGCTTTTTGTGCAGATGTCCCCGGCTTATTCCCAGGCCTTCACTCAAGGATTCGATCGAGAGTTCCTCATTTCCAATCTCGGCTTCAATGAGTGCGCTCAAACGGTTTAAAAATGCTTCGTCCAGCGAATTCTCCTTAGTCGCTTCCCAGCCCAAAATTCCTGGCTTCTGAAAGTGTTCCCTTAACTTTCTCCTTTGTTCGATAAGGTTGCGGATTCGTAACTTCAATTCATCTGCATCAAAGGGTTTGCTCAGGTAATCATCCGCTCCGGTCTCCAATCCTTCCAACTTACTGCTGCGATCTCCTTTGGCAGTTAACATGATGACCGGGATGTGGCTACTTATTTCCTGGGTCTTAACTTTATGGATAAAGGTGATGCCATCCATCCTGGGCATCATGACATCGGAAAGGATCAGGTCGGGGAGTTTTTTATCGAGGAAAGCAAGACCTTCGACTCCATTTTCGACCTCCCATACCTGATAGGCTTGCTCCAATTGCTGCTTAATAAATCTTCTGACATCAGCATTATCCTCAACCAGTAAAATCGAGGCTCTTTCGGCTGCTGTTTGGGGAATGAGCGGAAGTATACTTGCTTCTGCTTCAGTGAATTCTTGTGGGAATTTGTAAACAGGAATTTCTCCTTCGACATCTTGTAGAGGAATTGCTACCCTAAAGCTGCTTCCCTGGTTCCATTCACTTTCCACTTCAATTTCCCCACCCATCAGATGCACCAACTCGCGGGTCAGGGCAAGTCCAATGCCCGAACCTTCGATTTCGGAGCCTTCTACCCGATAAAATCGATCAAATATCTGGGGGAGATCTGTAGCTTTTATTCCGATTCCATTGTCTTTTACCTCTATGGCTAATTGGTCCGGATCTTTTAGCTGAACTTCCATTTCCACCCTGCCTTCTTCGCCGGTATATTTAATTGCATTGCTGAGCAAATTTGACAGTATGCTTTGCAATTTGTCAGGATCAAAAGCGGTAATGCATTCCCCTTCCGGCACATGGATGTCAAAGTGAATTTCCTTCAAATCAGCCATGGACGAAAAGGAATGAGCTATGCCTCGAATAAAGGCAAAAATATCCCCGCTTTGCAGCCTGAGCACCATCTTCCCTGACTCAAGTTTAGCCAGGTCCATCAATTGACCGACCAGAACTTCAAGGCGGCGGGCATTTTTTTGCACCAGAGAAAGCTCCTGGCCCAATTCCCCTTTTCTATACTCTTTCAATAATTGCGAAACAGGTCCCATGATCAGGGTAAGCGGCGTTCTGAATTCGTGAGAGATGTTTGCGAAAAAGCGAGATTTCAATTGATTGAGAATTCGGAGGTTTTCGCTTTCTGTTTGCTTCAATTCCATGATGTGCTCCATTTTCCTTCTCCGATTTCGATAGCGGAAAATCAGCCAACCGATGAGAGCCAGAAAAAGCAGAAGGATTAAGGAGCTGAAAATTAATATGCGATTCCTCAGCAATTCCTCTTCCAGTAATGCCAGTTTCTGAGCCGAAAGTTGAGCCTCTTTCTCCTTGGTTTCGTATTTAAGCTCCAATTCAGAGAGGTTTTCGGTATTCTCTCTCAGGATCATGCTGTCCTTGACCTGGGTAAGAGCCTCCAAAGCAGCCAATTGGGAACGGTAATCCTTGCGCTTTCCAAATACAGCCAGGCGAGTTTCGTACGCCTCCTTTTGCAAGGAAAGTACATCCTGTTCTTTTGCCATGGACAAAGCACGCTCACTATGAAAAAGGGCTTGCTCGTATTGGCCAAGGTTTACAAAAGCTTTTGCCAGATTATTATGGAGGTAAGCAATGTGGTATTTGTCCCCAAAGGCCTCGAATAGTTTAAGTGAAGATTGGTAATGCCTCAGGGCTTTTGCAAAATCTCCTTGCTCCAGGTAGACATTTCCCAAATTACTTTCTGCAGCTGCGATTTCCTTTTGCTGTTCGTATTTCTGTGCATTGGCGAGGTACTTCCTATAATAAAATAGCGCAGAATCCAGCTTTCCTTGACGCAAGTGGATGTTGCCTATTCGGCTGAAATTAAATGAGAGTTTAGCTTCCGGGCCGTGGGTTTTCCGAAGAGACAGGGAATGGAGATAATGAGCCAATGCTTTAGAAAACTCTTCCTGGCTTTCGTACAAAAAGCCCATATTGTTGTTTACCGCTGCTTGCCCATCCACATTTTCGATTTCCTCATAAGTCTCCCGAGCCAATTGAAAGTAGTTCAGCGAACTATCCAGTTTGCCCAACCTCAAAAAACAGTTGCCTAAACTCATGTGAGATTTGGCAAGCTCGGATTTCTTTTCCAGTTGTATGGCAAGTGGTCTTGCCCGGTGAAAATGATGAATCGCCGTATCAAAGGAACCCCGAATAGCATAGGTCGTTGCCAAATCCAGGTAAGCAGTCAATTTTCCAGGAAGGTAGGCATGCGCTTCTGCGAATGCTACAAAAGCCTGGCTATACTTGCTGGCACTATCAAAACTTTGTGCCATTGAAGCCTGAAAAAGACGATGATAAGCATCACTCTTCAAAGAATCATTTTGGGTAGAAATCAGCACTTCTTTCAAACTATCCGAAGGAAATGTTTGAGCGGGACTTGGGCTCCGAAGAAGCAGAAGTAGGCTTAGTAGTATTATAGGGCGCATGCTTTCCAGTTGGTGTTAAATAAAATACGCAGGAAGCCGCTTTTAATCAAATGATTATAAGTACTTTGGGCAAATACGAGCCAGGTATACTTCAATATTACGTAAAGCATCAACACTAGATTACGTAAAGCATCAACACTAGATTGCAGGCTTTTTATTTTCTTGCCTATCAGTTATAAACTGAATAATGCTCACTAAATAAAGCATTCGATCTTTTGAAATATTTAGGTTCTTTACTTGTACTTGCCTGTATTCTATTATTCCCCCTCCAAACCCAAGCCCAATTAATCGGAGACCCTGTAGATCCATCCGCTTATGATTTGGATGTGAGTTCCGATGATTCCAGACCCGAAATCCTGAGAAAACGTTATGTAAGCCTGAAAGACTGGACCATGGGTCCCCAGTTGAGTCTTTCCCTTTTTCCAGATACTGAGGTCCTTTCTTATGTAGAGGAAATCGATCTGGGGGAGGAAAGAAAAACATGGAAGGGGCATGTACCGGGTGATGATGCCGCTTATGTGATCATCTCAGAACAGGAAGGAATTTACTATGGAAAAATAGTAGACGCCGACATGCGGAGCTTTCAACTTATTTACAAAGGTTCTTCTGTTTACGCCATTTATGAGATTGAACCCTCAAATATCCCCCTGGATGAAGAGGATCAGGTCATTTTGGAGGCAGCGGATGAAATAGAAGGGGATGAAGGCATTTGCGAACAAAGTTATTCTTGCCCTGCGGCTACCATAGATATACTGATTGTATATACGCCCGCTGCCAAGGATGAAATGGGAGGCCAGGCAGCTATCGAAGCTGCCATCGCCAGCGCAGTATCCGAAATGAATACGGTGAATGATAACAGTGGCGTTCCACATGATTACAACCTAGTCCATACTGAAGAGATAAACTTCACCGAATCTGGAAGTTCAAGTACCGATCTGGGTGCATTGAGGTCTCAGACGGATGGAAAAGGCGATAATGTACATCAATTGCGCTATATCCACCGGGCAGATCTAGTGGCGATGATTTCTTCATCCAGCTATTGCGGAATCGGCTATGTCCCAAACAGTAAGACCTATTTTGATGCGAGTTCAGGCTTCAGCATCACAGGAGTAAACTGCATGACAGGCAACCTTACTCTTGCTCATGAGTGTGGACATAATATGGGATTGCATCACGATTATTATGTGAGTAGTTCAACTCGCCCCTGTAGCCATCATCATGGATATGTAAATCAAAATGCCCAGGCAGCCAATAATAAGCGTTGGCGTACTGTCATGGCCTATAATGATAATTGTAGTGATGCCTTTGGCTTTTATTGCAGTAGGATTCCTTATTGGTCCAATCCAGATCAGGACTACAATGGGGATCCTATGGGCGTATCGATAGGAAACTCGCAGCCCAGTAATAATGCTTTTGCCTTGACACGTTCTTCTTGCCTGGTATCGGGAATGAGTGATCAATTGGTTTCATTCCCTGTCATCTACCAGGACTGGCAGGTAGAAGCCAAAGATCAGGAGATATCCCTGAACTGGGCAACAGCTCAGGAGATCAATAATAGCGGATTTGAAATTGAAATTCGTTCAGATTCAGCTAAGGACTTTCAAAAATTAGGTTTTATAGCAGGGAAAGGAAACTCTACGGAGGTTCAATCTTATTCTTTTAAAGTTCGTCATGCTTTCCCAGGTGTTCATTACCTGAGGTTAAAGCAAATCGATCACGATGGTACTTTCGCTTATAGTTCGATCAAAGAAGTCGAAATAGGCAAAGAAGAACAAGTCTATCATCGGGCTTATCCCAATCCCTCAGAAGGACTCACTACGCTGGAGTTTATTCTGTATCGCAGTTCTGAGTACCAAATTGATATCATGGATATCAATGGGCAACTGGTGAGAAAACTTTATAAGGGAGAGCTCAAAACCGGGGATCATAGATTTGAGTTGAATACTGAAGAATTAAATCCCGGCATGTATTTCTATTCTATCCGTTCACTCATTGATCAGGAGATGGGGAAATTGTGGGTGAGGTAAGCGAATGGATGTACTTCTGAATATTATTCTGTAATCGTACCTGATATATAATTGAAAAGGGCAGCTTATTAGCTGCCCTTTGTATTTAGTAGTAGGGACAGATTATAATCTGTCCCTACTGCTACGATCTTCTATTTCTCTCTTTCTTTTCCCTAAAGTTCTAAAACGACAAAGCCCTCAGCTTTCACTGAGGGCTTGTATCTTATAAAGGGAGGCGTCTACCTACTCTTCCGCGTTCTACCGCAGTACCATCGGCGTGGCAGGGCTTAACTTCTCTGTTCGGGATGGGAAGAGGTGGACCCCTGCGCTATGGACACCAATTCTTTGTACTTGTAAGCTGTTTTCAGATTTTTCGATCTTCTTTTGTCAAAGTCCCTCTGCTTTCGCAGTCCCGAACCTTTGTCATCAGTCTTACAAGTCTGGTTCTTATTGACTTGTCGAAGGAAGAACACAGTAGCAATAGCAATCTTGTAGAAGTATTCCACTCCGAAGAGTAGGAACACTGGAAGAAAATCTATCGGGTAATTAGTACGGCTCAGCTGAACATGTTACCATGCGTACACTTACCGCCTATCAACGTAGTCATCTTCTACGACCCTCAAGGGAAAATTCATCTCATGGTGGGCTTCGCGCTTAGATGCTTTCAGCGCTTATCCCTTCCCGACATAGCTACCCTGCAATGCAACTGGCGTCACAACAGGTACACTAGCGGTCAGTCCAACTCGGTCCTCTCGTACTAGAGTCAGCTCCATTCAATTTTCCTACGCCCGCTACAGATAGAGACCGAACTGTCTCACGACGTTCTGAACCCAGCTCGCGTGCCACTTTAATGGGCGAACAGCCCAACCCTTGGGACCTTCTCCAGCCCCAGGATGTGACGAGCCGACATCGAGGTGCCAAACCTCCCCGTCGATATGAGCTCTTGGGGGAGATCAGCCTGTTATCCCCGGAGTACCTTTTATCCTTTGAGCGACGGCCCTTCCATACAGAACCGCCGGATCACTATACCCAACTTTCGTTCCTGGTCGACTTGTCTGTCTCTCAGTCAAGCACACTTCTGCTATTGCGCTCTACGTATGATTACCAACCATACTGAGTGTACCTTTGGAAGCCTCCGTTACACTTTTGGAGGCGACCACCCCAGTCAAACTACCCACCACACAATGTCCTTCCGTAGAAGTTAGGCAACTATTAAAGAAAGGGTGGTATTTCAACAACGGCTCCCCGAACACTGGCGTGCCCGGTTCATAGCCTCCCACCTATCCTACACATCCTTTAACCATTGTCAATGTGAAGCTGTAGTAAAGGTTCACGGGGTCTTTTCGTCCCGTAGCGGGTATCCGGCATCTTCACCGGAACTACAATTTCACCGAGCTCGTGGCCGAGACAGTGCCCAGATCGTTGCACCATTCGTGCAGGTCGGAACTTACCCGACAAGGAATTTCGCTACCTTAGGACCGTTATAGTTACGGCCGCCGTTTACTGGGGCTTCAATTCAGAGCTTGCACCCCTCCTTTTAACCTTCCAGCACCGGGCAGGTGTCAGGCCTTATACTGCGTCTTTCGACTTTGCAAAGCCCTGTGTTTTTGATAAACAGTCGCCTGGGCCATTTCTCTGCGGCCCCCCGAAAGGGGCGTCCCTTCTCCCGAAGTTACAGGACTAATTTGCCTAGTTCCTTAGCCACGGATCACTCGAGCACCTTAGGATTCTCACCCCGACTACCTGTGTCGGTTTACGGTACGGGTCTTTTACACCTGAAGCTTAGAGGATTTTCTCGGCAGTCTTTACCCACACTTTCTACGCAACCGTAGTCTTGTAGTACTGTCAGGTTCGACAGGGTCGGCGGATTTGCCTACCGTCCCTATATCTACACCCTTTAACGTGCTATTCCGTCAGCACGCGGTGGTTTCAAGCCTGCGTCACCCCATCGCAGTGTAAATGAGTATCGGAATATTAACCGATTTGCCATCGACTACCCCTTTCGGGTTCGCCTTAGGTCCCGACTAACCCTATTCTGATTAGCATTGAATAGGAAACCTTAGTCTTTCGGTGAAGAGGTTTCTCACCTCTTTTATCGTTACTTATGCCTACATTTGCTTTTCTATGCGCTCCACCAGGGCTCACGCCCCAACTTCCGCGCACATAGAATGCTCCCCTACCACTTGCAGTAAACTGCAAATCCATAGCTTCGGTAGTATGTTTGATGCCCGATTATTATCCACGCTCAAGCGCTCGACTAGTGAGCTGTTACGCACTCTTTAAATGAATGGCTGCTTCCAAGCCAACATCCTAGCTGTCTTAGCGCTCAAACCTCGTTAGTTCAACTTAACATACATTTAGGGACCTTAGCTGATGGTCTGGGTTCTTTCCCTTTCGGACCAGGACCTTAGCACCCTAGCCCTCACTGCCGCGTATATCTTATGGCATTCGGAGTTTATCAGAGTTTGGTAGGATGTGACTCCCCCTAGCCCTATCAGTAGCTCTACCTCCATAAGACTCACCGCGACGCTGTTCCAAAAAACATTTCGGGGAGTACGAGCTATCTCCCGGTTTGATTGGCCTTTCACCCCTACCCACAGGTCATCCAAAGACTTTTCAACGTCAACTGGTTCGGACCTCCATCCCCTGTTACAGGGACTTCATCCTGCCCATGGGTAGATCACCGGGTTTCGCGTCTGCCCCCAGTAACTATACGCGCTATTCGCACTCGCTTTCGCTGCGGCTTCGGTACTGAATACCTTAACCTTGCTACTGAGGAGCAACTCGTAGGCTCATTATGCAAAAGGCACGCCGTTACCACACTAAGTGGCTCCGACCGTTTGTAGATACACGGTTTCAGGTACTTTTTCACTCCCTTATGCAGGGTACTTTTCACCTTTCCCTCACGGTACTTGTTCACTATCGGTCATCTAAGAGTATTTAGCCTTGGCGGATGGTGCCGCCAGATTCAGACAAGGTTTCACCGGCCTCGCCCTACTCAGGATACCACCTGATACTACTTCAATTACGCCTACGGGACTATCACCCGCTACGGTGCTGCTTTCCAACAGTCTTCGACTTCGATCAGATTCTCATTATGTGGTCCTACAACCCCATAGCTGCCTTAACAGCCATGGTTTGGGCTATTCCCCGTTCGCTCGCCACTACTTAGGGAATCACTATTGTTTTCTCTTCCTCCAGGTACTTAGATGTTTCAGTTCCCTGGGTTAGCCTCTCTTTCGAGATTATTGGGTTGCCCCATTCGGAAATCTCCGGATCTTGGAGTGCTTGCCTCTACCCGGAGCTTATCGCAGCTTGCCACGTCCTTCATCGCCTTTAGATGCCTAGGCATTCCCCGTGTATCCTTCTTTTTTTTCTTCCTAAGAATTGCTGCAAGTAAAATTGTTATTTGACTTCTTTTATACGCACGTATAAAGTCCGTCTTTTACTTTTCTCGCTACTGTGTCTTCCTTTCAACATGTCAAATATCTTCGCGCTCCTAACAAGCTTAAGCATCATCTACAAAAGGGCCGGGACACAAAAATCCGGTCGTCTCTTGCTTATAGGCTGATACTTTTTATTAAGAGTCTTTTTGTGGAGAATGCCGGATTCGAACCGGCGACCCCCTGCTTGCAAAGCAGGTGCTCTAGCCAACTGAGCTAATCCCCCTCGAATAACTTACCGCTCTCTCTTCTCTTTGGTATTCCCTCTTTTCCCGCGGCTGATTCGTGGGCCTGCGTGGACTCGAACCACGGACCTCTACATTATCAGTGTAGCGCTCTAACCACCTGAGCTACAAGCCCGTGTTATCCTTGTCCTTCTTGACTCTTAATAACATAAGTAAAATATAGAACCTCGGTTAGAAACTAAACCAGGTAATTTTATGTGTCAGCACACGCTGACGTTTTGTTTGATCTGCATCTCTCGATGCAAACTCTCTAGAAAGGAGGTAATCCAGCCGCACCTTCCGGTACGGCTACCTTGTTACGACTTAGCCCCAGTTACCAGTTTTACCCTAGGCGAGTTTTGACATCGACTTCAGGTACCCCCGGCTTCCATGGCTTGACGGGCGGTGTGTACAAGGCCCGGGAACGTATTCACCGCGGCATGGCTGATCCGCGATTACTAGCGATTCCGACTTCATGGAGTCGAGTTGCAGACTCCAATCCGAACTGAGAACGGCTTTTTGGGATTGGCTGGCTTTCGCAAGTTCGCTACCCGTTGTACCGTCCATTGTAGCACGTGTGTCGCCCTGGGCGTAAGGGCCATGATGATTTGACGTCATCCCCGCCTTCCTCACTCCTTGCGGAGGCAGTCTCGTTAGAGTCCCCAGCTTAACCTGCTGGCAACTAACGATAGGGGTTGCGCTCGTTGCGGGACTTAACCCAACACCTCACGGCACGAGCTGACGACAACCATGCAGCACCTTGCACTCTGTCCCGAAGGAAAAACTGCTTTCACAATCTGTCAGAGGCATTGTAGCCCAGGTAAGGTTCCTCGCGTATCATCGAATTAAACCACATGCTCCACCGCTTGTGCGGGCCCCCGTCAATTCCTTTGAGTTTCATTCTTGCGAACGTACTCCCCAGGTGGATCACTTATCGCTTTCGCTTGGACACTCAGACCGAAGTCCGAACATCTAGTGATCATCGTTTACAGCGTGGACTACCAGGGTATCTAATCCTGTTCGCTACCCACGCTTTCGTGCCTCAGCGTCAGTTCCGCCTTAGAGATCTGCCTTCGCAATCGGTATTCTGCGTGATATCTATGCATTTCACCGCTACACCACGCATTCTAATCTCCTCAGACGGACTCAAGCTTTCCAGTATCAATGGCGGGTATCCAGTTAAGCTGGACGCTTTCACCACTAACTTAAAAAGCCGCCTGCGCACCCTTTAAACCCAATAAATCCGGACAACGCTTGCACCCTACGTATTACCGCGGCTGCTGGCACGTAGTTAGCCGGTGCTTATTCTTCTGGTACCTACAAAACTCCGTATAGGAGCGAATTATTCCCAGATAAAAGCAGTTTACAACCCAGAGGGCCGTCGTCCTGCACGCGGCATGGCTGGTTCAGGGTTGCCCCCATTGACCAATATTCCTTACTGCTGCCTCCCGTAGGAGTCGGGCCCGTGTCTCAGTGCCCGTGTGGCTGATCATCCTCTCAGACCAGCTACCCATCGTTGCCTTGGTGAACCATTACTTCACCAACTAGCTAATGGGGCGCATGCCCATCCTTTAGCGCCGGAGCTTTGATCATTATACCATGCGGTATTATGATAACATGGAGTATTATTCATCGTTTCCAATGACTATCCTCCGCTAAAGGGTAGGTTGCATACGTGTTACGCACCCGTGCGCCACTCGTGTATCTCCGAAGAGACCTTACCGTTCGACTTGCATGTATTAGGCCTGCCGCTAGCGTTCGTCCTGAGCCAGGATCAAACTCTCCATAGTTAAATCTTCTGATTCAAGAAACCAACCGTATATAAGCCTAATTGCTTATATGCGGTCCTATATTTTACATCATGTCAAATAACTCTTATCTATCTTTTTCCCTCAATATCAAGACCCCGCTTCTCCTTAGATAATGTCTTTTTTAGCTCGCTTTCTCTCCGCTTTTTTCCCTCTTTCCTCTATCGTTTTTCCGAAAGCGAGTGCAAATATCGAGCTCTTATTTTTATTATCCAAATCCTAAGTGAAAAAAATTAAAAAAAGTTTTGATTTATTTTTTTCGGCTTGAATATATATGTGTGAGAACTCCCAAAAGGGCATCAAAATTAATAAAAAAATATTCCCTAGCCTAATTTACCATTAAGCTTTTCAGGAATATTTTTCAATTTCTTGGGGATACAAAAATTTAGGGAAAACTAGTTCCCTGACCTCCAACTATTTGGAGGAAATTAGTGAAATGCAGGAAATCATACAGAAGGCTCATCAGGCACAAAAACTGGCCTGGAGTTCTTCGGGTAGTTTGACACTATATATGATTTTACGGATGGTATCAAACTGCAAATAGGGATATTCTTCCAGGATAGCGTCAATGGCATCTGCCGAACGCATACCCTCGTCCCTCAATTTTTGATATGCACGTTTGATTTGAAAATCACGGAGCACTTTTTGGTTTAACAGATTTAACTCGACGAGCGTGCTGTACAGCTCGTCAGAAATGATCTGATGAATCGGATTGGTCATAGCTTCCTCTTTTATTGCATTCTTACTAATACTAAAAAAGGTATCCGTGCTCCATGTAGTATCTTTAGAAGTTAAAACCCAGGGTCATTAATACAGACGTTCTATTTAATGAATTCGCTGCAGTAGGTGAAAAAATTTCTGTAGCGGCTACTGTATAGGGATTAAATTTGTCCTCTTGTAGCTGATTTATAAAAGAAACGTCGAAGAAATAATTCGGTTGCCTGATTCCCAGGCCCAGGGTAAATATTTTCCTTTCGGCTGAAATTTGCTCTATTGTCGTAAAATCCTGGGCTGAGAGGTACTGTTTTGCCTCTTCCTCCAAAGGATCTCCATAGAGAGCTGCTCCGGCTCTTACACGCAAGATCCCCACTCTATACTCCCCTCCTACTCTATAGTTGATGGTTTGTCTGAAAAGGTTTTCTATGCGATTATTTTCCACGAAGAAATCATCCACATCAGAATCCAGTTGAGCAGCACTATAATCTGTAAAATCAACATCCGCACTGATAAAGCCATTCTTCCCAAAAAGATACATAATTCCAGCCGTAGCACGGAAAGGTGTATTGAGAGAATAACGGAACTCACCAGGCGTAGAAGAAAAAGATTCATCCTGCTCAGCCAATTGGCCATTGTCTAGTTCTATGGTAAAGTTCTGACCTATGGTCGTACTGAACTGATCTCTTAAATTGAAGTAGGTAGGACTTTTAACGGAAATCCCTATGCGTAATGGATCTGCCGGCCTGATAATAATCCCTAATTGTCCATTTACCCCAGATCCACGCGTGGAAAATTCGTCATCAAAACGAATCTGATTCATAGGAGTCTCTAAGGGGAAATTAGAATTGGGATCATTTTCGAAAAACTCATGCAGATTATCTACATCATTTTCTTCGAAATACAGGCTTTGTTCATATCGAACAGTCTGGAAACCCAGCGTAAAGCCGAGGTAAATAAAGTCATCTATATTGCCTGCCAAAGAAACGAACCACTCATTGCGATAACCTTCTTCGCGAAAGTTGAGGGTTTGCTGAATATCTCCTCCATTAACTGCAGGAAAATACTGCGTAGCTGAATTAGCTAAAAGGTCAATAGCAAAGGCATCATAAGCTAAGGCTTCATACGAATCTGCAGGCAAAAAATCAGGCTCTGCATTTCTACTGTTTGCACGTTCTGCAAACATATCTGTGATAGAGCTTTCCGTATTGAAAGCCTGCACATTTATTCTCCGATCGTAGCGTTCTAATTGATTGAATCCAAAACCAAAGGCAAAAGACTTGAGCCCATAGGTTTTTTCTTCCCGTCTTCTCCCATTATTATAATAGCTTTTCCCATGAAAGACTACCCCCATATTAGGAGCATAGAAACTTGTCAGGGTTTCATCCGCCGTTTGATTGAAAAAATCACTTTCCGTACGTGTACTGGCAAATCCTGGCGAGATGGTAAAGCTGGAACTCCTGTAAAGGCCCAGTCCCGCCGGATTTAAGGTAGCTGCACTCATATCAGCACCTACAGCGGAGAAAGCACCTCCCATCCCCTGAGAACGGGCCGTACCGGTAATTCCATAATATGAATGCCTAAGTGCATCCATTTCATTTTGTCCATTGAGAGAATAAAAGCCTGAAGTAATTAGAAGGCTTAGAAACAAGGATCGGAATATCTTCATTTTAGCTAGAGTCGATGTTTAGGGATCCGAATAAGGATCCGCATTTGCAGCAATAAATATAAGTCTAAGATAAAAAATAGGGCAGGTAAATACCCGCCCTAATGAAAATTAGTGTCTTTTCATTTATTAATTGTTCCTTCTGCGGCTGCTAGAAGATCCAGAAGATCTGCTGCTGGAAGAAGGACGACTTACGCTTCTACCTGAAGAAGAAGGTCTGCTCGTGCTTCTGTTCATAGAACCGCTTCTTGAACCACTTCTTGGAGCAGAGTAAGAAGGTCTTGAAGTAGATCTGCTACCTGGGTTCGTGTAGGTTCTATTAGTTCTGGTAGAACGATTGAAGTCGCGAGAATTAGTGCTTCTGTTTGTATTAACACGGCTTCTTCTGCCATTATTAACTCCATTTCTGGAAGAAGGACTTGTATAAGTTCTGGTTCCTGTGGTAGTTCTGTTTCTGTTTACACTACGTCCATTCGTTCTGCTTGTAGCAGTATTTGAACGAGGAGACAGGTAATCCGTACTTCCTGTAGTTCTGGAACTGGCAGTCGTTCTGCTGGTGCTACGACCAGGACGACGAACGGTACCATTACTGGAAGAAGTTGTTCTTGTAGAAGAATTTCTGCTTGTACGCGGAGTATAAGAAGTATTGGAAGTAGTTGAAGAAGTACTTCCTCTTCTACGCGTATTAAATACGGTATTTGTTCTATTGTTTCCTCCAAATCTGTTGAAGAATCCACCTCCTGCTATAGGAGGACAATAATAAGCACTGGAACCAAATCCTGCACCACCAAATCCTCCGAAGCCACCGAATCCTCCACCAAATCCACCAAAGGAACGTCCGTAGAAACCACCAAATCCTGCGCCATAGCCATAGTAGCTACCTACCCAGGGATTATAATAGTTGAAAGAGTTTCTGTAAAAAGGATTGGCTCTGAAGAAAGGATCATAACCGAATGCCAAAGAGTTATTGTAAGGAGAGAATGCTCCAAACCTTGGGTTATTCCAATTATACCATCCATAAGAATTCCAGCTATTCCATGAAGAAGTACCTAGAACGAAATAAAGGTCATTGGAAAAATAAGGATCATAATAACGCCAGTTTCCTCTTGCAGGTTCATTGAACCTTCTCAGGCGACGAGAGAAGTAAAAGTCATCTTCGTCATAATAGGCATCCGTATAATCATCAACTCTTGTAGTTCTTTGATAAGTATAGTCCTCTGCAGGTTGTGCAGATTCCTTAACTACCGCTTCTGTATTATCACTTTTGGAGTAGTAGACATCATCATACTCAGTTGTAGAAGCATAACGAGGCCCGGCACAACTTGCAACCAAGATGGCGAAAGCTGCAAAAAGTGTGAATTTTATCGGCTTCATATTAAGGTAATTATTTCTATTCATTCTATCAGTGTTCTCAAATATACACAATTAGGACGGATTTTTTCTTGCAGGTCATGCAATAATCCTTACCTAATATACTGCATAAATCAAAAATTCACCTAAGATCTTGTAAAAGCGTGTCGCTTTACTTAGCAAACGTGATAAACCATCATTTAGTTTTCTTGTCCGCTTACTAATATCTTAAGGAATTTAGGCTCAATTTTGTTTTGCTACGCCCTCCGATTATTTTTGCCCCTCGAATCATCACAGGCAGCCTGCAAAGAAAATGATCTGTCTGTGCCTAAATCAATCAAAACAATGGCTAAAGGAAACAAGCTTACCAGCAGAGCGGAAAATTATTCTGAATGGTACAATGAGCTCGTAAAAAAGGCGGACCTTGCTGAAAATTCGGATGTGAGGGGATGTATGGTGATCAAACCTTATGGCTATGCCATTTGGGAACGTATGCAGCGCATCCTGGACGATATGTTCAAGGAGACCGGGCATGTAAACGCTTATTTCCCGCTATTTATCCCGAAAAGCTTTTTGAGTAAAGAGGCCGATCATGTAGAAGGATTTGCCAAGGAATGTGCGGTCGTTACCCATTACAGACTAAAAAACGATCCGGATGGAAAAGGAGTAATAGTTGATCCAGAAGCGAAACTGGAAGAAGAGCTGATCGTTCGCCCAACTTCAGAGACCATTATCTGGAGTACTTATAGAAACTGGATACAATCTTATAGAGATCTGCCCATTTTGGTCAATCAGTGGGCCAATGTGGTTCGCTGGGAATTGCGGACACGTATGTTCTTGCGTACGGCTGAATTTCTCTGGCAGGAAGGACACACTGCTCATGCGACAGAAGAAGAAGCCATGGCAGAGGCTCGTCTGATGCTCAATGTATATGGAGATTTCGCTGAGCAAACCCTGGCCATTCCAGTAATCAGAGGTTCGAAGACAGAAAGAGAAAGATTTGCGGGAGCTTTGGAAACCTTTACGATAGAAGCATTGATGCAGGATGGGAAAGCCCTTCAATCCGGGACTTCTCACTTTTTGGGACAAAATTTTGCCAAAGCCTTCGATGTAAAATATGCGACCCGCGACAACAAAGAAGAATATGTATGGGCCACCAGTTGGGGGGTAAGTACCCGTTTGATGGGAGCCCTCATTATGACACATTCAGATGATGCGGGATTGGTATTGCCTCCAGTGCTTGCGCCGGTTCAGGTGGTGATCGTGCCTATATATAGAAAGGATGAGGAGAAAGAAATGGTGCTGACGAAAGCGGATGAAATCCAGGCTTCTCTCAAATCTTTGGGCATACGGGTAAAAGTCGATAATGATGACACCAAGAAGCCCGGATGGAAATTTGCCGAATGGGAGCTCAAAGGTGTACCCATAAGATTGGCAATCGGACCACGCGATTTGGCCAATAACAAAATCGAAGTGGCTCGCCGCGATACCCAAACAAAAGAAGTAGTCGATCTTACAGATAATTTCTCTCAGGAGATCAAAACTTTGCTGGATACCGTTCAGGAAAGTATTTACAACAAAGCCAAAGATTTCCGCGAAGAGAAAACCCGCAATGTTGATAGCTGGGAAGAGTTCAAATCAGCCATCCATGATGATATCCCCGGATTCATCTATGCACATTGGGACGGGACCACAGAAACAGAGGAAAAGATCCAGGACGAAACCAAAGCGACCATTCGTTGTATTCCGGTTGACAATCCTTTGGAAGAGGGAGTTTGTGTGTATAGTGGAAAGCCAAGTACGCAGAGAGTTTTGTTTGCGAAAGCTTACTAAACAATCCAGCAAATTGTCTTCCCGACCTTAGGGAGAGATCTCAATGCGTAGCTGTAAATCCCATGAGCTGCCTCGACTTCGCTCGGCATGACAAACATTTGGTTACTAATTTAAAAGAAGGAAGCCCCTATTCGACAAAATCCGAATAGGGGTTTTCCCATTGTTAAGAGACATTAAGAACAGTTTTTTTACCTGCCTTATTCAAGCGTTTCAATTAGTTGTTCATTGATTCTGATGAAATCCTGATTGTTGGCTTTTTGGGCGAGTGCTAAGGCTCGTTTTGCAGAAAGCAAAGCTTCCTCTTTTCGATTCAGGTCTTTCAGTATTTGCGCCTCCCGACTCACCTGAAAGAATAAAGCCTTATCCGAAGAGGTAACTTCCTGAATGTATTGCAGGGCTTTTTCCAAATCCGTATGTGAGGCATGGAGATAAACCGCTGCATTGTAGTAGTCGAAAGAGCCCGGACCGGACAGCGTTCTATCTATAGAGGCCAGAACTCGCTCCTTATCATTTACTTCCAGCGGAACCTTTATCCTGCTATTTTCCCATTCAAAAACCAAAGAGGCAGTATGCAGGTCCAGATCCTGAATATGAATTTCAAAGCTTTCTATAAACGAATCGCTTTTATTGACTGAAGACTTTAAAATGAGATCCGCTTCCTTTTTCACATAGCTATTCCAGTCCCCGCTTTCATACACATAAAAATATAGCTCCCAATAAGTAGCAAAGGGTTTAATAAGTATGCTGTAGCTTCCGGCCTCCAGGCTTTCCCCTCCCAGCCTGACTTCAGAAGAAAAACTGATTTTCGTTGCAGCATTGGCTCCGGCTCGCCAGAATTCTCCAAAAGGAATCAATCCTTCTGTGGCGAAAATGCTGCGATCCCTTGCGCTGGGTCGAGAGTATTGAATTTCGATTTCCGTCAATCCGAGCTTTTGTTTCACGGTAGAAACCGGACTGAGACTGGGCGTGCGTAGCTGGGCGCTTGCTATAAGTGAAAGCAAGCACAGGATAAAAAGAGAAATATAGGTTTTCATTAGATATTGACTTGATTGAAATAAACCGAGGGAGAGACTCCCATCAGTTTTTTAAAAGATTTGTTAAAGGTGCTTTTGGAATTAAAGCCGGCCTCCTGGGCGAGACCGAAAAAGGTGAACTGCTCTGATCCTTCCTTTTTTGCGAGCTCGACGAATTCTTTAATGCGGTAGTAATTCACGTATTCAAAGAAATTCATGCCGATGTTTTCATTGAGAAGGCGGGCAAGTTCCGGATTGCTAAGTCCCAGCATTTCTGCCAGCTCAGCTTTGAGCAATTTGCTATTCAGATAGGGTTTCTTTTGGATCATCAATTCATCCAGCTCCTTTTTCAGGCGATCCAGATCCGTTCTACTCAATTTGGATTGGCTGTATTTGGGTAAAGCTGCTTCTGGCAGCATGCGTAAAACCTGAGGAGAAACCATGCCGAAATAGGTGATGAATAAAATGATCAGGCTCAGGATGGTCCATATATAAGGACGGGCATTCCGCTCCAGCATATCAAACCCCATAAAACTGGTCAGGAATAAAATCGTCCAGATGAACAAAACGGCTCCGATCAGCAAGAGGAAATTTCGGAGAAAGCGAACATGCAACTCAAAGGAAAGTTCATCCCTCATTTTCATTCGCACTTCCTGCAGCATTCGCCAGCTCAAAAACCAATAGGTAATATTCACCACTAATCCTAAAGCATGACATGCATATACCACCCGCATCGTCTCTCCTGTTGCTATCCTCGATCTATGGACCTCATCGCCAGGAAGAACAAAATAGATCAGGATGAATAATGAATAGGCAATGCCCGGGATATAATGAACGATATCCTTTTGTTCAAAATCCTTTCGACTAATGACAAAGCGGGAAAAGAGATAAATGCAAGGACCAAAAAGTAAGGCCGAAAGCTCTGATAAAAGAATGAGCCTAAAATTTCTATCCCAAACCCCTGCCGTATGCAATACCTTTCCACAAAGTCCTACAAAGAGCACCAAAATCAAAAAGGCCATGGTTCCGTGGATATGCTTCCTTTTTCCGGGAGAAAAAAGATAGATCCCCAGCAAAAGCAGGCTTTGGAAGAATGCGAAATAGACCAATTGATCCAGGATGACTTGCATAAAAAGGATTTTGACGGAAAATTACTGAATCACTACCTGATGTACATGCTTTAAGGCCTCATACGTTGACAAGGGATGAGCCTTCGCAAATGCATCAAATGCTGCACGATCAGGCCACTCAATGATTAGAAATAGCTCTGGATTGAAATAGTAACCGGTGGGTGAATTCCCTTCTGTCAATTCCAGCAAGAATTTCCCTCCGGCCTTTTGGACTTCCTTTTTCCATGTACGGATAAAGCGAGTAAAAGTAGGCCGGTCTTTTTGCCAGAAAGAAGTCGCCACATGAAAGTTCGAGCCCTCTACAGAAAACTCCAAATCTTCAGGCATCACATAATAAGTCAGGGCAAATTCCTCAAAGAGTTTTCTTCTTTGCTGGTGAAAGTCAGGAACCCTTTTCACAATATTATTCAGGAATCCTTCTCGTTTTTCTTTGTTTGCCCATTTTCCTACGATCAAACTTTTGGACAGATTCATTCCCAGGGTCAATTCCTTTACCGCAAATCCTCTCTGCGGTTGATAGCTGTACTCAAAAGCAATCGGAAAGGCGGTCTTTTTGTAGTGCTCAAAAAGTTGCTCGCTATCAGGCCTTGAACTCAGGTAAATGAGGTCCATCACTTCTCCTTTTTTGAAACTAAATGTTTTGGCCTGGTCCTGTGCCTGAACCGGCAGGAAGGGAAGGATAAACCATAAGATCAATAAACTTCTTCGCTTCATATAAATGTATTTGTTGATTGGACAGCAAGTAAACTGCTGCCTGAAACTCCAACAAAAAATAGGAGGCTAGAAGGGTACACTTACGGTATTTGCACCTCAAAAGACCCTTTTTATACGCATTTCGGGTATTTAAAGATGAAATCTCCTTCTCTTTCGCATTGGAAATTTTTCCTTACCTTGAACGCCACATCTATTTTAAGCCTACTACTCATGTCCCGAAAAGCAATCATCGGACTTTCCCTTCTAGTACTTATTGGTATTCTTGGATTTTTCATCTATCGGGTTCTTGTGCCTGCAGGACCTATACTCGATCCGGTCGATAATCCAGTTAGAGATCGTGCTACTTTATCTAAAGATCTGGATGAAAGCAGCATCGAAAGAAATCCTCAAAGAAATCTGTATTGGGGAGATCTCCATGTACATACCAATATGTCATTTGATGCCTATATCGGGGGAGCCAGCACGACGCCTGATGAGGCATATGAATTTGCTCAGGGAAAGGAAATTGAGATTTACGGGATGAATGTAAAGATTGAGCGACCCCTGGATTTCGCTGCTGTTACGGATCATTCGGAGTTCATGGGAGAACTATACTCGGTTCAACATTCAGATGCTCCGGGTTATTATGCTGCAATGGCTATATATTTTCGCTCTATCGGTCTGGATACGGTCAAGATGCGGGAGATGTTCAATCGTGCTGCAGCTAGTGTCCAGGAAGGAAAAAGGACGCATCTTCCTTTCTTTAAGGGATTTGAAACCACCAAAAATGCATGGTCAGTCATCCTCGAATCTGCAGAGAGACATTATAAGCCGGGTGAGTTTACGACTTTAGCAGCCTATGAATGGACCCTGGGCGCTGCGGCAAAGCATATTCACCGAAATATTTTCTTTAGAGATATGCGAGTTCCGGATTATCCGGTAAGTGCCATCGAAGCCAAAGATGAAAATGCCCTCTGGGCAGCATTGGAAGAGTTTAGCGCAGGAGGATCGACCGTAATGGCGATCCCGCATAATTCCAATTTATCGATCGGACATACCTTCCTCGACAAAACTCCTGAATCCGCCCAACTTCAAAACAAATATGAACCTTTGGTCGAAGTGCATCAGGCAAAAGGAAATTCGGAAGTGCATGCCCGCTTCTGGCAGAATGATGAATTCGCCAATTTCGAAAACTACGCCTTCGATCCTCCTTCAGAAAAGAGCTATGTACGAGATGCGCTTAAAAGAGGACTGGCCTATGAAGCCGAATTTGGTGTAAATCCTTTTAAGTTCGGTATGATCGGTAGTACTGATACCCACAATGGAACTGCGGGCAATACCGACGAATGGAGTGAATTTATTGGGAATCATGCTTTACTGGATGTCAGTAATGAAACTCGCAGGACAAGGGATTGGATTTTGGAGAGTGGTTCGGGTAAAAAAGTATATGATGCAGTAAATCCGGGAGGATTAGTAGCCGTTTGGGCCGAAGCTAATACACGAGGAGATATCTACGATGCCATGAAAAGGAGAGAAACCTATGCGACCAGTGGGGGTAGAATAAAAGTTCGTTTTTTTGGGGGATATGATTTTGACGAAAGTTATGGCTCTTATGATCAAATGGTAGAAGAAGGATATGCGAAAGGGGTTGCGATGGGCAGCGATATTGCGCCTAGAGATGGGAAGTCCCCTCAGTTTATCATTTGGGCGAGCAAAGATCCTGAGGGCGCTAATTTGGATAGAGTGCAAGTGATCAAAGCCTGGTATAATGGAGAAGAGGTGCAGGAAAAGATTTTCAATGTCGTTATGTCTGACGGTCGGACTATGAATTCAGATGGTAGCACTCAGCCCAATTCAGCCACAGTGAATATGGAAACGGGAGCCTGGGACAAAGAGAAGGGGGCGGTAGAATTAAAAATCGTATGGACTGATCCTGAATTTAATCCTAATCAAAAGGCTTTTTATTATCTCCGTGTATTAGAAAATCCAACAGCCCGCTATACCCTTTGGGATAAAATCCGCTACGGTACAATTTATCCAGATACCGAAGCTTTGACTGTTCAGGAGCGTGCCTGGTCCAGTCCCATTTGGTATTCGCCGAAGTAGGTGAAGTTTTCAGCTGATAGACCACAAAAATTTGAAAGCACTCAAGACGCTATGCAGCATATCCTGGTATGCTTCCGTTTCTTGAGAAAGATCAATCCCATGAAGAAAACTTTACTTTTCAGCATACTCATTCTTATCTATACAATTCAGGCGTTCTCCTGCTCACTGGCGGTGAGGGATGTCTCATTTTGTGAGGTAAGTGAATATAAACTCTACATGATCGCTAGTGGAAAGATCATAAAAAAGATCGACCGCGGTTATATCATTGAGATTCATGAGGTATACCGAGGATCAGAGGAAAGATGTGAGGTTAAGGTCTTTGAAAGAGAAGACTGGAATTGTACCGGGATTCCTTTTGATTATGAGATTGAATTCATGGGGGATGTAGGTGATGTGATTCTTTTTCACGCGACTCCTATAGAGACTGCCGAAACAGCCTGGGAGGAAGCGGGTGAGTACAGAAGTCCTTATGTAAAGATCGCTGACTATGATTTCACCAATCTTCCGCTGAAAAAAAATGGTAATAAGTTTAAAGGCTTCTTTGCGGAAGGAGAGCAATCCGTCAGGGAAGACAAGGTTTGGGAAAAACTTTACAATTGCGAGGTTCCTGAACTCCTTCCACAGCCGCGCCGTATTTGCGGTGAATTTCCCTTGAAGGTATATCCCAATCCAGCCAACGAGAGGGTTTTTTTGGATCAGATCGTGGAAAGCTTTACACGTGTGCAATTGTTTGACCTGAATGGAAATCTGGTACATACCCAAAACAGCTACGATCCTTCGGCTGGGATTCCTACCGCTCAATTGGCCTCAGGTCTCTACATTGTTGTAGCGGAAGTAGGAGATGCTAGCTTCAGGCAGAAATTGTTGGTGAGTCATTAAGATCTTGAGCTAATATTTTTCCTTATAAATTGATCATCCATGAAAAAAGCCTTACTCCTAAGTATATGCATACTCGCTTTGGGAATTGACAGTATTGCCTGTACGCTCGGGGCAATTCCATCTACTTTTTGCCAAGCTGTAAAATTTAACCATTACCTGATTGCCAGTGGGAAAATCCTGCAGAAAATTGATCGAGGTTACCTTATCGAAATCGAGGAAGTCTTTAGAGGAGAGGAGAGCAGGTGTCAGGTAAAGGTGTTTGAACAGGCAGACTGGAATTGCACGGGCACCCTCTTCGATTACGAAATCGAGTTTATGGGAGAGGTAGGAGACATCATTTTATTTGAAGCCAGAAAAATCAAATATGCCGAAAATGAATGGGATGTAATCGGAGAATACCGTAGTCCTTATGTAAAAATCGGGGCTTTTGATTTACTGAATGTTCCCCTAAAAAAGAAAGGCAATAAATTCAATGGTCCTTTTTCAGAAAACCAAAATTCTGTTCGGGCAGATAGAGTCTTGCAAAGCCTCGATGATTGCGAAGTGCAGAATCTTCTGCCGCAAGCTCGACAGCTATGTGGCGAATTTCCCCTAAACCTATATCCCAATCCTACCCATGAAAGCATTTTCCTGGAGCAGGCTATAGAAAGTTATACTTCCGTAAAATTATATGACCTAAAGGGAAAGCTTGTCCATACACAAAATACTTATGAACCTTCCCTTGGTATTCCTACAACTCACTTGGTTTCAGGCCTCTACCTGGTCGTGGCGAAAAGAGGAGAGGCAACTTTCAGGCAGAAGTTATTGGTGAGTCATTAGAGCGCCCTGGGAACTCCTTCGCCTCAAGCCCCATTCCCCTTAAAATGGGAATGCCCGCAAGGCCCAATGGTGAATTGACTCCTTATCTTTCCTATAGAAAGCCGGCCTGAGGGTTGTTCTCTTGTAAGAGAAACAGGGCCGCGCGAAAGAGTTCCAGTGAGTCAAAACCCCAACACCCGCTGGATCAGCCAAAAAGCAGCTACTGAACCCATCACATAAGGAGGTACTTTATAGGTCCATTTTGCAAAGACAATCTTCATCTTCTTGAGGAGGAAAAGGAGGAGGTAAACAAAAGCTACGAAAAGAATCTGCCCCAATTCGACGCCCACATTAAAGGTAAAGAGCGCTAATGGAACGTCCTGCTGGGGAAAGCCGATTTCCTGTAAAGCGCCTGCAAAACCAAAGCCGTGCAACAGTCCAAAAACAAAAGCTACCAACCAGGGATACTGGGCACTCAGACTTTTTTCTCCATTCAATACGCGCAAATATTCTTTCGCCAAAAAGAGAATACTCAAAGCAATCACTGCCTCCACCGGTGCTTGTGGCAGAGCAAACCAACCCATAGCCGCAATTCCGAGCGTAATGCTATGCGCTATGGTAAAAGAAGTTATAGTTTTCAATAGCGTACCAAAGCCAGACAAAAGCAGCAATAAGCCCAGCACAAAAAGCAAATGATCGTAGCCAATCAAAATATGCTCCACCCCCAAGGTCAAATACAAAATCGCCACTTCTCCCCTACTCGGTTCAATCGGAATTACTTTTTCAGGATTGTCCGGTTGGAGGAGAAAACTATAACTATTTCCATTGAGCAACTGGATTTGTACCAAAGCATCAATCAGGGTTTCCTCCAAACGATCTATCCGAATCTTCTTTCCGGCTAAGCTTTCTTTCCCTAGCAATTCATACTTCCGAATTGCAGCCGAAGCCAATCGATCAAAGTCTTTCTCCTGCATGACAAATCCTTCCTCAAAAACAGGTACAATAATCGGCACCATATTCTCAAGGGTCGGTATCTTCCAGGTCAATTCGTAGGTCGAATCTGTTTTTTGGTCTATTCTTAGATAGGCCGGTCTGATTTCGTGGGCTACCAATAGATTACTCTCTATTAGCAGGATCAGGAAAACAGTTATTTTTTTAACTCTAATAGAATTCTCTTGCCACTTTTTAGCAAAGTGCCGGAAAATCGGAACGAAAAAACCAAGGCCTCCCGCATTTCCAGTCGCTTTATTTGTGTCCCATCCCCAGCTCGTTTTTTTGGGGCTAGACTTAGCTGAACTTGAATCTTTATAGGAATAAATGACACTCATTAAAAGAAATCATGCTGATGAATCACTTCATAATTGCCTAATAAGCTTTCGTAAAGCTCATCATTGAAGCGCTTGAGTTGCTCTGCTTTCCAATCCTGTAAGACCAGATTCTTGACCTCAGGAAAAGGAATAGATTCGGGTTCTTCTATGGAAGAAATATGTACAAGATGTACCCCATATCCAGAAAGGATAGGCTTTTGCCAACCTGTGGATGATTGGCTAAAAAGGGTATCGCTAAACTGCTTGCCATAATTCTGAACAATCTCCCGATAGTCGCGAGAAGCATAAAACTGCTGCAAATGAAAATCATCTCCATAAGCTTCAGGCTTCACGTCTTTATTCGATACCTCTTTCAATAGCTTCTGTGCATCTAGCAGAGGTTCTTTTCTTTTGTCCGGGCTAAAGTAGATGTGGGAAAAACTCATCTTTCGAGCAGACTGATAGGATTCTGCATGCTCCTCATAAAATCGTTCCAGTTCTTCTGTTTCAGGCTGTTGAATACTGGACAGGTCTTTTACTAAAAACTCATACTTCTGACGAAGTCGTCTTTTGATGATCTCATCATTGTGTTCAAGACCAAGATGTAAGGCTTCCTGATACATGATTTCCCCCCGCACATGCTCATCCACCAGCCCTCTCAGAGTCTGAGTATCCGGGACCTGGCTCCAATTATTTTCATAGGCTGTAATCATCTGCTCCAGATCAGCATTCGTAAGAATAATCTGAGCTCGATTAGCCGATGTATTTTTATTGCTGCATTCGTATAGTAAAAAGAGGCAGGCACCTACAATCAGGAAGTGTAGTAGTGGTTCTTTTAGAATCTTTCCCATGCAAAGAAATCTTTAAACATCCGGATAAGTTACAGGGAATTGCTCAAAGCTGAAAGCCATGAATTGAGCATAAATACGGCCTTCTGCTTCCCTAGAGGAAATTCAAGTGATTTTTTTGACGGTTCAAAATTGTCCATCTACATCAAACGAAAAATTTTACTAAGTTTTAAATAGATAAATATTTACATGAAACGCAGCTTACTCTCTTTATTCTTTATCCTCCTTTGCTCTTCCCTCAGCTTTTCACAAGTTTCTTTTTCCGGCGTCTTTCGGGAAGTAAGCGTTCCCGTTACTTACTGGAACAATGCCAGTTGGGATAGTTTTATCGCCAAGCACAAAGAACTACGATCCAAAGGCTATCAATTGACTGATTTTGAAGGCAAGCATGTCAAAAAAGGCAAATCTGGTCGCTTTTGGGGCATTTGGATGAAAACCAAAGTCCATAGTAAAATCATAAGCAGATCAGGATGGAATGAATTTGTCAAGCTCTTCGAAGAAGAAGCAAAGAAAGGCTACTATCTGGATGATATTGAATCTATGCTCAACCGAAATGGTAAACGAATCTACATCGGTCTTTTTGCCAAAGGGAAACGAGAGCAGTACATCCACAAATTCAAAAATCGCTCAGATTTATTTAGTCAGGCAAAAAAATATAAAAACAAGAAGGCCTTTCTCACAGATATGGATCCCTTCAAAACCAGGGATGCGAAGTTTCAGTTTCTGGCAATTTATAGCAAAGGAGCTGATAAATCTACCCAATTGGTTTCTTATGATAAATGGGAAAGTTTCAATAGTGATAGGAGAAAAAAGCGGAAAAGTGGGCTACGGATGATGGACTATGAAAAATATAGCTACAAAGGGAAAAAGTACTTCATGGCCATTTACCGAAGCTATAAAAATGGAGGTAAATCACCCAAAGAGTCTTTCTGGAGTAATCTCGTATGGTATAGTTTCAAGGCCCAAAGAGATGCCCTCAAAAAAACAGAAGGTGTTAGATTGGTAGATATAGAAATTTCTGCAGAAAAAGGAGTCATTCATGCCCCCGATTTTTATAGCGGGAAGTTTGAGGAAACCGAAGACATATGGCAGCACATGCCCAAGATCGAGGAATACAAAAACTCACGAAAATTCACCAAGAAGCAGAAAAAGGAATTGGAGTTTGCCAGTAATTCCTTTTGTGGGCCGACCGCCGTTTCCAATAGTATGATGTATTTGATCAAAAATGGCTATCCGAAACTGGCGCACAAAAACTCACAGATTGAGATGGTTAAGCTTTTGGGAAGTGAGGATTATATGGATGCTTTCGGAGGAGGAACAAGCATGCTTGATATGACCAGATCCGTGAAGCGCTATATCGAAGAAAAAGGCTATAAATTGGAGGGTGCATACATTGAGCATATAAGTGCGACATCGGATCATAATTCCCTTAAAAATCTGGATTATCTGACCTATAAGCCAAATCAGGAATCCCTGGATGTTGAAGCTTTTAAAAAACGAGTCATCAACCCTAAATCTATCTGCATTCTTCTTTGGGGACGATATGAAGCAGAGAAAAAGGAATTCCACAGAACGGGCGGACACTATGTTACCGTGGTCGGTTATGGCCTGAATACCAAGGGAGATCTAAAGAATTCGGATGCCACTTTACTTTCTGTCCATGACCCTTCCACCAAACCTACTGAAGACAAACAAAGGGTGCTCTGGGTCAGACCTTTCGTTGGCCATACCCCTGACATCAAAGAAAAAACCAAACTCAAAAACTTCAAAAAGAATGGGAAACTAAAGTGGGGAACTACCGCTAAAGGCAAGGTGCTCATCCATTCAGATGGAGTAAAACGCTATGTCCTGGAGGGCTTGATTGAGTATCGGATTAGATAAATCCTGGTCTCTATGTTAAAAATTTCATCCTGGCTCTTAGTTTAAGGCTGGGATGGCAGTTTTTTTATGATGGCGAGAAAGCTTAGCTAAAATCCGGATTATTAAACACCAGGGAAATCTGGGTAAACTGGCCTTCCTGAGAATTGATCAACAAATGTCCTTTGTGTTGGCGCATGATGGTCTTGGATAAACTCAGACCGATACCGGATCCATCTTTACGGGTAGTAAAAAATGGGATAAATACCTGCTTGAGGATCTCATCCGGAATTCCTTTCCCATTGTCTTCTATGCTCAATATGCTCTGCCCCGGTTTCAATTCATAACTAAATTTGATACAGCGATCGGCTTTATGGGAAAGGGCATGAATACTATTCCCGATAAGGTTGATCAGAACCTGCTCGATCATTTTTTCATCTATGTACAAAGTTGCTTTGGGGGGCACTTTGGCAGGAATGAGGGTGATGGATTTTTCCTTCAGGCTCGGTTTCATCAGGAAATAAATGCCCTTCAGAAATTCTTTTACATTGACCGGCTCAATCCGCGGAACCGGAACCTGAGAAATGGTTCGATAGTCATTGACAAATTCCATCAGGCCTTCTGAGCGTTTATTGATTGTGCTGGCAGCCAGATTGATATCCCGAATAGCTTCCTCATTGATATGATCCATCTCGATGAGCCTTCCATTGCCATTTTCCGTCATGGATTTGATGGTAGAGGCCAGAGAGCTTACGGGAGTAAAAGAATTCATCATTTCATGCGCCAATACCCGGATCACATTGTGCCAGGCTTCTATTTCCTTTTGCTCAATTTCCGAATTGATGTCTTGAAAACTGATAATCAAATTGGCTTTCTCCATAAATCGGACCTTGATCACATTGAGGGAAAGTTGTTTCCTTTCCCCTCCCATTTCCAAGTCCAGCAATTTCTTGCCACCATCCTTCAATTGCCTGATTTCTTTGCCAAACCAGGGTACTTGTCTCTCCAGTCTGTGCCAGTATTTATGCTTGGGTTGTCCCAAAATTTCGCCCGCAGCTGTATTGAAAAAGAGGATCTCATGAATGCTCTGCTCTTCCTCCAGATCTTCCTGATTGATCGAAATCACTCCGAGTCGTATGTATTCCAGGATTTGCTGGAAATGCTTGTGCTGGGCGTCCTTCTCTACTTTATTCTTTTTATAAATGGAAATGATGGTGTTAAAGTCACGATATAGTTCGGTGAAAGAACTCCCTTTGGAAGATGGAGAAAAGTAGACAGAATAATCCTCACTTTTCAGGGCATCCAGAAATTTGGAAAGGGAATGATTGGTATCATTGACATAATCATTGAGGGTGTAAACCTGTATAGCGATCAGGATCATCAAACCTGCCAGGCTAAACCAATAGCCACTCGAATAAAAATAGGCCAGTACCAGACAACTTGCCAAGAGCATGATGACCCGTATGATGATCTGAATGGAGAATCGTTTTATCACAAAAAGCGAATTAGAGATTGTATTTTTCCATGCGCCTGTAGAGTGCTGCGCGTGTCAGCCCCAGGTCTTTGGCTGCCTTACTGATATTCCCCCTATGTTTGGAAAGGGCTTTATCAATCAGGAGTTTTTCAATGTCCTGAATGTTTAAGTTTTCCAAGTCCATACTTCCATTTCCCGAGGCTGTTTTTTTCAGTTTAAAATCCTTGACCTTTATCTCATCCCCTTCAGACATAATTACTGCTCTTTCGATGGCATGTTGCAGCTCACGGATATTGCCAGGCCAATTATGGGTTTTCAGCAATTGACAAGCGCCTTTCTCTACTTTCAAGCCTACTTTATCATATTTGGCAGCATAAAATCTTACGTAGTATTTGATGAATTCTCGAATATCATCCTTTCGCTCTCGCAAAGGTGGCAGGGATACTTCTATGGTATTGATGCGATACATCAAGTCTTCGCGAAATTTACCTTCATCGACCCATTGAGCAAGGGGTGCATTGGTTGCAAAAATGAATCGCGCATCGACCTTTCTTTCCTCCCCTTCCCCGATCCTGCTTACTTTCCGATCCTGCAATACACCTAATAATTTTGCCTGGAGGTTAAGGGGTAAATTCCCAATTTCATCCAGGAATATGGTGCCCCCGGCTGCCATTTCAAAGCGGCCTTTTTTATCTTCTTTTGCATCTGTGAAAGCTCCTCTTCGATGACCAAATAATTCGCTTTCAAAGAGGGTTTCAGAAAGAGAACCCAGATCCACATGGACAAAGGCTTTATCCTTTCGTTCTGACATCGCATGAATCTTCCGGGCAATGTGTTGCTTGCCCGTTCCGCTCTCTCCGAGAAGCAGTACATTGGCAGTAGTTGCACTCACTTTTCCGACTACCTGCATGACTTCTTTCATAGCATCAGACTCCCCAATCACAAAGCGAAATTCTTCCTGGCTTTGCTCCTGAAAATTTTTATTTTTTTTCTTCAATCGAGAACTATTTGAAGCTGATTGTTCCAAAGCTTTCTCAATTTTCTCCAGAAGCTGCTCGTTTTTCCAGGGCTTTAAAATGAAATCATTGGCTCCCATTTTCAAAGCCTGAACAGCCAGTTCAACCTCCCCATAAGCGGTCATTAGGATCACCGGAATTTCAGGATTTATATCATGAATATGGCTCAACCAATAGAGGCCTTCTTCCCCATCATTAAAGCCGACACGATAGTTCATATCGAGCAATATCAAATCCGGTTTCTCGGTGGAAATCAGTCGGTTAAGGTCACGCGGATGCGAGTCCGTGAGAATACGGGTGTAGTTTCGCTTCAGCAATAATTCGGCTGACAACAAAACATCGTCATCATCATCGATGACCAAAATGGTGGCAGTAGTTTTCTTCATTTGACGTATCTAAAAGCGCACTTAAAAAACTGCAAATTGTCCGGTATCGGTCACCCGATTGTCCGATAGCGAACACAAAGGAAAGACGATACAAACCTCAGATGGTTGCATTTCAATCATTTAGCGAAAAAAAATCTTTTGGTATGTCCTTGGTACTTCTAATTGTCATTGGCACAAGCCAGTAGACAAACAAACCTGATACATGGATAAAAAGATCGAAAAGAAAAAATGGAGTCAGCGCAAGACTTTCTATCTCCTGGGAGGCCTGATGGTACTGGCCCTTTCAGCCTGGGGATACTCAGCCATGAGTGAGAAGGTTTATAAGCTAAATCTCGATTCCTCCGGCATCTCGATTCGCACAGCCGAGCGTGCAGAATTTCAAGATATCATATTAATTGACGGAACATTAGAACCGATCAGTTCCGTCCTGGTCAATACACCCGAAGGGGGTACCGTTGAAAAGGTCTTCATTGAGGACGGTGTCGTCGTGAAGGCCGGTACTCCCCTTCTGAAACTCGCCAATCCTTCTGTGATGCTGGGATATATGACCCAAGAGACTGCTATTGTAGAACAGATGAACAATCTCCAAAATCTGAAACTGGCTTTGGATAAAGATCAGAGGAACCTGCAGGAATCTCTGATCGATATCCAGTATCAACTCCAAAATGATGAGCGAGACTTTCAGGTAGACACTCAGCTTTTTGAGGGAGGCGTCATTCCGGAGAATGACTTTCTCGATAGCCAGGGGGATTACGAATACCGCCTGAAGAAAAAAGATTTCCTTCAGGACAATGTAAATGTAACCGGTAAGAATAATGAAGTGCAGCTCAGACGAATCAATCGTTCATTGGTACTCATGGAAAGAAACCTGGAAGTCATCCATGAAAATATGGAACGTCTGCAAGTGAGAGCGCCTGTTAGTGGTAGACTTTCCTCCTTCGATCCAGTCATAGGAGAATCTTTTTCCCCTAATCAAACCATAGCTAAAATAGATGTCCTCAAAGGATATAAAGTAAAAGGACAGGTAAATGAATTTTATCTGAGTCAGGTAAAGCCTGGACAAAGGGCTCGATTTTCCTTTGATGGAAATCTGGTTGAATTAGAAGTTAAAAAAGTTCTCCCAGAGGTGATAGCCGGCAACTTTGAGATTGACCTCCTTTTTGTAGAAAAAGCACCTGAAGCCATACGGACAGGCCTATCTGTACAGGTCAGGCTTGAATTATCTGAAGCCAGTATGGCCGTCAAAATTCCTCGGGGGGCTTATTTCCATAGTTCCGGAGGACAGTTTGTATATGTCGTCGGGCCCCAAAAGAAAGAAGCATATAAAAGAACAATACGTATCGGACGCATGAACCCCAGTTACTATGAGGTTCTTGAAGGACTTGAGGAAGGTGAAGAAATAATCACTTCCTCCTATGAAGCCTATAAAGAATATGAAAAGATCATCCTTAGCCAATAATTCAACATTGATATGATTACTTTAAAAGCCCTGAGCAAAATCTACAGAACCGACGAAATCGAAACTACTGCCCTCAATGAGATCAGTATCGAGATTTCAAAAGGCGAATTTGTATCCGTAATGGGACCTTCGGGTTGTGGAAAATCTACTATGCTCAACATCCTTGGACTTTTGGACAAGCCAGAAAAAGGCTCCTATGGGTTCCTTGGTGAAGAAATGGCCAACCTTAGCGAAAGAGAAAGATCAAAAGTCCGTAAAAAACATTTCGGATTTGTCTTTCAGAACTTCAACCTCATTGACGAACTGACAGTTTTTGAAAATGTCGAGCTTCCTCTCATTTACAACAAGATTTCTGCAAAGGAAAGAAAGGAAAAAGTAAATGAGATTTTGGAAAGAATAGGTATTGCTCATCGTTCCAATCATTTTCCTCAGCAACTTTCGGGAGGTCAGCAACAAAGAGTAGCGGTAGCCAGAGCTTTGGTAACCAATCCTGAAGTTATCCTGGCGGATGAGCCTACGGGAAATCTGGATAGTTCCAATGGTAATGAAGTCATGGAGCTCCTCTGCGAATTGAATGAAGCCGGAACTACCATCATCATGGTTACACACTCCGCCAATGATGCAAGTTATTCCAGCCGTATTGTGAATTTACTGGATGGCCAGATTGTATCTGAGCGCAATGCGACCAAGGCCCAGGCGATATAAAGTGCAAGATCAAATTTCAAGAGCAAGTTCAACTGATTGATAGCTCCAAAGCTCAATTGAACTTGATCCTTGCACCTGAACTTGAACTTTTACTCTGATTATTTCAACAGTCAAACATGCTAAAAAATTATCTTAAGGTAGCTTTTCGCAACCTTACCAAAAATAAAGCATATTCCGCGATAAATATCCTGGGCCTGGCCCTGGGACTCATGGTGAGTATCATCGTTTTCCTCTATGTACAAGATGAAACCAGCTATGAGAAGCATATCAAGGACTATGATCAAATCTACCGCATAGGGATCAAAGCAAGTCTGATGGGCCTGGATATGGATGCTCCGGTATCCTGTAATCCCATGGCCAACTCCTTGCGAACTGAATTTCCAGAAGTTATTACTGCTACACGAACTCGTCCCATGCGCCAGGAGATCATGCTGGCCCATGAAGACAAGAAAATCTATATCCAGGATGGTACAAGAGCCGATAGTTTTTTCTTTCAGATTTTTGACTACACCTTCCTTCATGGAGATCCTGAGGCGGCCCTGAAGGACGACAATTCTATGGTTCTCACAGAAGAAACTGCGCGTAAATTCTTTGGGGACGAAAATCCTATGGGTAAGATCATTCGCTATGATGATCGCCAGGATTACATCGTGGCAGGGATAGTTGCCGAACCAGAAGGGAAAAGCCATTTTCATTTCGACTTTTTCATTCCGCAGAATGACCTACAACCCGTCTGGATCAGCAACAATTTTTATACCTATGTGAAGCTGAGGCCCGAAGTTGATCAGATAGCTTTTCGAGATAAAATGTCTGAAAAGTTCACGGGCTATATAAAGCCCAATGTCGAGCAATTTCTACAAATCACCATGGAGGAATTTCTGGAGGGAGGGAATAGCTTTGAATATGACATGCATAGCATTGCCAGTATCCACCTCCACTCTCATAGAGACTGGGAGCTTAAGCAAAACAGTGATATCATGTATATCTATGTATTTATTGCTGTTGCTATTCTGGTTTTGCTCATTGCAGGTATCAACTTCATGAACCTTTCTACCGCCCGTTCTTCAAAACGAGCGAAAGAAGTAGGGATCCGAAAAGTCTCCGGAGCCAGTAGAGCTATGTTGGTAATTCAATTTTTGATTGAGTCCATCCTCCAAAGCATCATTGCCCTGTTTTTGGCTTTTATCATGGTCGAATTCTTTTTACCAGGTTTCAACCAGGTGATGAATACTGACCTTGTGCTACTAAACGAAAGTTTTGGGACTACCCTGGGTTTTGCCTTATTGGTTACCTTGATTTATGGATTATTCTCCGGTAGTTATCCAGCCCTATTTCTTTCCGGCTTTCAGCCAATCAAGATTTTGAAAGGTGATATGACCAAAACCAAAGAAGGAGCCTTTTTTAGAAAAGCCCTGGTTGTGGTTCAATTTGCTGCTTCCATTATCCTCATCATCGGTATGAGTGTCATTTTCCTCCAAATCTCTTTTATGCATAATAAAAATCTGGGATTTGAAGGAGATCAGGTAATGGTAGTTCCAATACAGACGAATAAGGTGGCAGAAACCTTCGAGGATGTTAAAGGGCAATTTGAGAAGATTCCTGGGGTTTTGGGTGTTGCGAGATCTTCTTATTTACCCGGAGATACCCCCAATCAGAATATGTTTGAGTTGGAAGGGCGAAAGGAACAACTTCCCTTATGGAATATGGAAGTGGATTATGGTTTTATTGAAACCCTGGGACTAGAAATGGCAGATGGGGAAGCCTTCCGAAAAGAACTGGAAGATGACTCAACAACAACCTATATCTTTAATGAAGCTGCAGTAAGAAGTTTTAACATAGAAAATCCTATAGGAAAACGAGTCGTTAATCCTTTCGACAATGGTCAGAAAAAGTATGGCAAGGTGATAGGAGTGGTAAAGGATTTTCACATTGAAGGATTTACTTCCGACATCAAACCTATGATCCTTTCTACTCGCTCCAATCTTTGGTGGACTTCCTTCAAGTTGGAGTCTGAAAATATGAGTGAGACGATAGCTTCAGTAGAAAAAGTCTGGACGACAGTAGAGCCTTCTCATCCTTTCCGCTACACCTTTTTAGATGCAAGCTTTGGTTCTCTCTTCGAGCAACAGGAGAATTTTGGAACCATGTTCCTTTATTTAACCATCCTGGCCATCATCATTTCCTGCATGGGACTCTATGGATTGGCGGCTTTTACTGCTGAACAAAAGACCAAGGAGATTGGCATACGCAAAGTTCTGGGTGCTTCCATCCCTCAACTCATGCAGATGCTGTCCAGTGATTTTTTGAAACTGGTTTTGCTGGCCAATATCATTGCCTGGCCTGCCTCCCTTTTGCTTGCGAGAAATTGGCTATCGGGATTCTCCTATCAAATCGACATGCCCTGGCTGCCTTTCATCCTGGCAGCATTGGCCGCTTTGCTGATCGCTATGGTTACAGTAAGTCATCAAGCTTATCTGGCTGCCGTATCTGATCCGGTTAAAGCCCTGAAATACGAATAATAATTTCACCACATTTCAGTAGGGACAGATTTTATTCTGTCTCTACCTTTTCACCTTAAATAGCTTCCACAATGTTTAAGAATTATGTGAAGGTTGCCCTCCGAACCCTTCTAAAAAATAAAGCCTATTCCGCAATTAATATCATAGGCCTCGCATTGGGACTGATGGTCAGTATCATCGTTTTTCTGTACGTGAAAGATGAGACCAGCTACGAAAAGCATGTAAATGACTACCAGCGGATTTATCGTTTTGGGATAAAAGCCAATATGATGGGCATGAATATAGATGCTCCCGTATCCTGTAGTCCTATGGCTAATTCTCTCCGAACAGAATTTCCGGAAGTGATCACAGCGGCTAGAATTCGCCCCATCGATCAGGAAATTTTACTGGCCTATGAGCAAGAGAAGAAAATCTACATCGAAGAAGGAACACGTGCAGATTCCTTGTTCTTTACGGTTTTCAATTATGAATTTGTCCATGGTGATCCTGAAACTGCCTTGAAAGAAGATAATGCGATTGTACTTACGGAAGAAACCGCACAAAAATTCTTTGATTCTGAGAATCCTATGGGAAAGGTGATTCGCTATGATGACAGATCGGATTACATTGTCCGGGGAGTTGTTAAAGAGCCAAATGGAAAATCCCATTTCCATTTCAATTTCTTCATCTCCAATAATGGCATTCGCAATCAATGGTCCAGCAATAATAATTATACCTATGTCAAACTGCAGGAAGGGACTAATCCTGATGATTTCCTCGCTAAGGCAGCAGAAACTTTCATGGGCTATATGGGACCGGAAGTTGAGCAATTTATTCAAATGCCCATAGAAGATTTTATGGCGGAGGGTAATAGTTTCGAATATGAAATGCACCCTATCGAAAGCATTCACCTCCACTCGGCCAGAGAATGGGAAATTGAACAGAATGGAGATGCAATTTATGTATATGCCTTCATAGCAATTGCCTTTCTCGTACTCCTGATTGCGGGCATCAATTTCATGAACCTTTCCACTGCTAGATCTTCCAAAAGAGCCAAGGAAGTGGGCATTAGAAAAGTATCAGGTGCCAGTCGTGGCATGTTGATCTCCCAATTTCTAATTGAATCGGTCATCCAGAGCATCATGGCTCTTTTTATTGCCTTCATCATGGTTGAATTCTTCCTTCCGGGTTTCAACCAGGTAATGGATACGGATTTAGAACTGTTGGGAGATGGTTTTATGGCTACCCTCGGATTTGCATTGATCGTCACCCTGATCTATGGACTTTTCTCTGGTAGTTATCCCGCCCTTTTCCTCTCAGGCTTCCAACCCATAAAGATTCTGAAAGGAGACTTAAGCAAAACCAAAGAAGGAGCCCTTTTCCGCAAGAGCCTGGTAGTTGTTCAGTTTGCGGCTTCCATCATCCTCATCATCGGCATGAGTATTATTTTTCTTCAAATCTCCTTTATGCAAAACAAAGATCTGGGATTTGAAGGGGATCAGGTACTGATCGCTCCTATTCAAACAGATAAGATGGAAGCGAGCTTTGATGATTATGTAAGTGAATTTGAGCAAATACCAAATGTCCTGCATGTAGCTCGTTCTACCTACTTACCGGGACAGAGTGCCAATCAGAATATGTACAATGTCGAAAATACCGAAGATCATTTGCCCCTATGGAATCTTGAAGTGGATTACAATTTTATAGAAACCTTAGGCCTGGAATTGGTGGAAGGTGAGACATTCAGAAAAGAATTGGATACAGATTCAATCACCCGCTATATCCTGAATGAGACAGCTATAGAGAAATACGGCCTTAGCGATCCCTTGAATAAAAAATTGGGTTTTCCGGGAGAGAATAATTATGGTCCGATCATAGGTGTGGTAAAGGATTTTCATATTGAAGGATTCAATATGGAGATTAAGCCCATGGTCTTGTCTACCCGCAATAGGCTTTTCTGGGCATCCATAAAGATCGCTCCGGAGAATATGTCTGAAACCATTGCAAATATTGAAAGTACCTGGAGCAAATTTGAGCCCTCTCATCCTTTCAGGTATTCATTTCTAAATGCTGATTTTGGAGAACTCTTTGAACAGCAAAAAAACTTTGGGACCATGTTTCTCTACCTGACCATTCTCGCTATTATCATTTCCTGTATGGGGCTTTATGGATTGGCAGCATTTACGGCAGAGCAAAGAACCAAGGAAATTGGGATTCGCAAAGTCCTGGGAGCTTCTATCCCACAATTGATGCAAATGCTTTCCAGCGACTTTCTCCGATTGGTCCTGCTGGCAAATATCATTGCATGGCCTGCTTCTCTCCTACTGGCGAGAAATTGGCTATCGGGTTTCTCCTATCAAATCGATATGCCCTGGATGCCATTTGTAATGGCAGCTATGATCGCCTTGACTATTGCTTTGATTACGGTAAGTCATCAAGCCTATTTGGCTGCGGTTTCTGATCCGGTCAAGGCCCTTAAGTATGAATAAAAAATGGGTCAGCTTAAAAGGCTGACCCCTGTATAACTTATATAGAGCTAATGGTAGGGACAGATGATATTCTGTCCCTACTCATTTATGCGATTTCGATTTGTGTAAAGTCGCGGTCAACGATCACATCCGTAGTAAATGGTGTGAAGCTGATTTCTACAGGCTTTCCATCCACCATACACTTATCAGCTTTGAACGGAAGGCCATGGAAAACTACTTTAAACTTATCATAGTCTGGTTTAAAGTTCCCTTCAATCTCCTGTTTCAAACCAAAAGAAAGCGTGCCTCCCTTGGTATGAAAGTTTCGAAGGGTATAGCCACCTTCCTGATAATCATAGCCTTCATTTGCATCAGCATACAGCTGACTACTTTCCTTACCATTCTTATAATATACATGCAGAGAAAGCACCTCAATCTTTTTCTCGCTGCTATACTGCATGACGGGAGCCGTTGGGATGACTGCACCTGCCCGAATGTACATCGGAATTTCATCCAAAGCCGTATCTGTCCAAATCTCCTGCTCTCCCAAAATGGGCTTTTCAGAGCGGTAACAATACCACTGACCTTTGGGTAAGTAGAGATATCGACCTTCGGCCCCTTTCTCCGAAATAGGACAAGCCAGGATATGATCTCCAAAGCAAAATTCTTCCATGCGGTCGAGGGTTTCGGGATCATGTTGATCCAGAAATGAACCAGGTCTCAGAATGGGAGTTCCTTTGCTGCTATATTGATAGAATGCTGTATAAAGATATGGAAGCAGTTTGTAGCGCAATTCAATGGCTTTCTTGACTGCCGCAGTATAGGGTTCTCCAAAAGACCAGGGTTCCTGATCTCTGTTCAGCTCACTGGCTTTATTTTTCTCAAGAACCTCTTCATCGATTTCATCATCTCCTACATCATTGAAGCCGATGGAGTGAACCCGGAATAAAGGATGGAACATGCCCACCTGTACCCAGCGAGTGAATAGTTCTCCATCAGGAACGCCGTTGAAGCCTCCGATATCAGAACCTATGAATGAGAATCCTGAAATACTCATTCGCTGAGATTGAGTATTGGCTAATTGCAAATGCTCCCAGGTAGCATTATTATCACCCGTCCAAACGGAAGCAAAACGTTGCCCTCCGGAATAGGTAGCTCTGGTAATCAGAAAAGGACGTTTGGGGTAACTCAGTTCTTTGATACCGTCATAAGAAGCACGAGACATCTGCATGCCATAAATATTGTGTGCCTTTCTATGGCTACCGGGATGTCCGTCATAATCAAATCGAGCATCCATAGGCGCGGTTTTACTATCCACCCCAAAGAATGCAGGTTCATTCATATCATTCCAGAATCCACTGATCCCCACTTTACGGATCAGATCTTTGTAAAGACCTCCCCACCATTCCCGCACTTCCGGACGAGTATAATCCGGGAAATAACAATCGCCCGGCCAGACTTTTCCTTTGAGGTAAGGACCGTCCATGCGTCTGGCGAAATAATCATTTTCTATTCCTTCTTTGTATACAAAGTAATCCGGGTCAACTTTGATTCCCGGATCGATCATGACTACCGTTTCGAATCCCTGTTCCTTCAACTCAGCGATCATGCGGGGGGGATCGGGGAAATGATCCAGATTCCAGGTAAAGCATCGATATCCATCCATATAGTCGATATCGAGATAGATGGCATCACAGGGAATTTTTCTGCTTCTAAACTCTTCTGCAATAGATTTTACCTCTGCTTCCGGATAATAACTCCACTTACATTGATGAAAGCCTAAAGCCCACAATGGGGGCAATTCGGGTCTTCCTGTCAGGTCGGTATATCTTTCTGCTACCTGCATCATTTCAGGCCCATAGATGAAATAATAGTTCATCTCTCCTCCATGCGCCCAAAAACTGGTAGCGTCCTCCCTTTCGGCAGCAAAATCAAAATAGGACCTAAAGCTATTGTCGAAAAAGATTCCATAAGACCTTCCATCAAAAAGGCTGAAGTAAAAGGGAATCGCCCGATATAGCGGATCAGTTTCCGGACCATAGCCAAAACTGTCTGTCGCCCAGTTGTTCAAGCGCTCCCCTCTAAGATTGAGGGCACAGCTTTTATCTCCCAGGCCAAAATAATACTCATCTTCGTGCGAAACCTTACTCATCATTACGATATCACTTCCATAAGAATCTTCCTCCCAGTGAAAGCCTTTGTCGTCATCCATGAGGATGTTTCCTTTTTTATCTTTGACAGTATGCCTCAGGCCAGATTTGTGAACCTGCACTTTCAGCAAAGAGGTCTTCAATTCGACATATTGAGTCTTTTCCTCCGCCAGGATCTCTGTAGGCCTCTGTTCAAAAGCCGGATCAATGGCATAGGAAAAATCCTTTTCTATATAACCCTGGGTTTGGAAACGGAAACGAATCATATCATCTCCCAGGACAATTACCTGCAGAATAACCCCTTTGTCACAAGAAAAATTAAACGTTTGTTGATCACGGCTCCATGAAATCAGGTTGCCGGGAGAATAGGAAGGTTTTTTTACGACCGATTTACCACTCATATTTGGATTGTATGCTAGAATTCTTTTTTACTGACAAAAAAAATGCCCAAACGAGAAAAAGACCGAATCGGTTTTTTCTTTATTCTCGGGGCTAAATTATCAATCCTATCTAAAAATCACTCGCCAATTGTTCTTGATAATTGACAAGACTTTTAGAGAGAATTTCAGGTTGTTTGGGGTTCGGGGGGGAAATGTGAAGCTTCTTCAACCGCCTGATCAACCCATTTGAGTTCTTGCTGGTATCTTTCTTCTGACCAGCCAAGATGATCTCTCATTATAGCAAGAAGTGCTTCTTTATGATCTTTTATGCTTTGTATGTTAAAATATAGTCTTCCAGTTCTTCTGCTAAAGAAATCCATAGCAGCGTTTACCATTTCAAAATTCAATCCGTACCACAATTCTGAAGAAATAAGTCCAAACTCTGTATGATTTTCCTGCTCGATAAAGTGGTCAATTATACGATCTGTTTGTTTCCCATAATTGTGGACCAAATACCCTGCAACATACACATCAAAATTGAAGGATTCCAGACGATCGCTAATCTTTTCTATATAAGATTTCACCTCTTCATCACTGGAATAACCTCCACCTGAAATGATGATCTTGTGGGTTTTACATTTCTTACTTTTTATTTTATACTTCCTTTTCAAGCGATCAGCTACTTCATCCACTACCCTTTCAGCCATTTTCCGATAGCCGGTGAGTTTTCCTCCAGCTATGGAAACCAGATTTGAATCGGAAATAAAAATCTCATCCTTACGCGAAATTTCGGAGGCTGATTTCCCTTCTTCGTGGATCAGCGGCCTCAGACCTGCCCAGCTGGAAATCACATCCTCCACTTTCAACTGAATGGATGGGAAAACATGGGTAAGTCCATTGATGAGATATTCTACATCCTCCTTGTAGGTACGAGGGTTTTCCTTGTTTCCTTTGTAAGGAGTATCAGTCGTCCCCAGATAAGTGATCTTTCCACGGGGAATGGCAAATAGCATCCTTCCGTCGGGCACATCAAAATAGATAGAATTTTTTATCGGAAATTTCTCGTGTGGCAAAACGATATGCACCCCTTTTGAGAGGAATAAATGTTTGCCTTCCAAAGAATTGTTTTTCTCTCTTAGCTCATCCACCCAGGGCCCGGCTGCATTCACTACTTGCTTAGCCTTTATTTCAAAGCTTTCTCCGGTAAGCAGATCCGTACAATTGGCACCGCAAACCAATTTATCTTCGTAGACGAAATCATTTGCCTCCACATAGTTGGCAGAATGAGCTCCGTATAGGGCAGCGGTCTTTAACACTTCCAGGCTCAGGCGTGCATCATCTGTTCTGTATTCTGCATAAAAACCGGAACCTTCCAGCAATTCTTCATTCAACAAAGGCTCCAATTCCTGGCTTTCTTCCTTGCTCAGCATCACACGCTGGTCTACACTTTCTACCCCAGCCAATACATCATAAACCATCAAGCCCAAAGAAGTTGCAAGCTTTCCATAAGTCCCACCTTTGATCAAGGGAAGGAGCATCTTTTCAGACACTACCAGATGAGGGGCCAGTTTATGTACAATGGCTCTTTCTCTCCCGACTTCTCTAACCAAAGCAACTTCAAATTGCTTGAGATAGCGTAAACCTCCATGAATGAGTTTGGTAGAACGGCTGCTTGTACCTGCGGCAAAATCCTGTTTGTCAATCAGAGCCGTACTCAGCCCTCTTGAAGCAGCATCCAAAGCGATCCCGGAGCCAGTTGCACCTCCTCCTATCACCAGCAGATCATAAGTAGTATTCGCTAATTTTTTGAGAAGCTTGGGTCTCTTCTTGCTTGCAAAAACATTCATAATAAAAAAAAGGTGAGGTACACAGGCAAAATACCACGTGCACCTCTACTTTCCTCAAAAATTGCTATATAAATACTAACTACAGCTTTAAAGTTCGCTTATTTTTCAATGCGTGTCAAGCTGCTATTTAGTTGAAAATCAAGCTTTCCAGAGCGAAATCGATTACGTAAACCATTTCGAGTAGAAAAATAGTAGCAAAAAAAATTAAAAATTCGTGTTTAAACAGTGAAGCCCGTCCTATAATGTTGAGTTTTGGCTCCAGGCACGTAGTTTATTGATCACTCCCTGCATGTCTTCTGGAAGCTCACTTTCGAAGTGCATCCGCTCTTTTTTATAGGGATGATCAATACTCAAGGTTTTGGCATGGAGTCCCTGCCGTGAGAGGATATCAAAACAGTTTCGAATAAATTGTTGATACTTTTTGGTCTGGGGTCCTTTGAGAATTTTATCTCCCCCATATTCTATGTCCATGAAAAGGGTGTGCCCCAGGTATTTCATGTGTACACGGATCTGATGGGTGCGACCGGTCTCCAGTTTGCATTCGACCAAAGTAGCAATGCCATAGCGCTCCAGCACTTTGTAATGAGTAACTGCATGTTTCCCTTCGCTTCCATCAGGAAAAGCAAACCACAATTTTCTCTTTTTGGGGTGTCGCCCGATATGGGTCTCAATCCTTCCTTCATCTTCTTTCACGTCTCCCCAAACAAGGGCTTGATAGGTTCGATCGGATGTGCGGTCAAAGAATTGTTTGGAAAGGTGAGCCATGGCATATTCCTCCTTGGCAATCACCATGATGCCACTGGTATCCCGATCCAGCCTATGCACCAGACCGGGTCGGGTATGTTCTTTTTCTTTAGGCGAAACCGGAAGGTTCTCAAAGTAATAGATAAGCCCATGTACCAAAGTCCCCGTTCGGTGGCCAAAGCTGGGATGACAGACCATTTTGGGAGGTTTATGCAAAATGATAAAGGAATCATCTTCGTATCGGATATCCAAAGGAATATTTTCCGGCTCCAATTTGGGATTCGGAGGATAGGGCAACATCAATTTTACCGTATCTCCGGGCTTTACTTTATAAGATACTTTCACCTCCTGATCATTGACACTGATAGAGCCAGCACGAGAGGCATTCTTGATGCGAGAACGTGAGGTAAAGGGCAGAAGGTTCGCCAGAAATTTATCTACACGAACAGGTTTTTGCCCACTTTGAGCAATGAGGGTATAGTGTTCATGGAGATTGTCGTCCCCATGATCCCCATCTCGATCAAAGCTTTCAAACTCTTCTTTGGATGAATAATGCCTTTTGAAGGCATCTATGGGTTTTTTCATATGATCAGCTTACCTGAAGAGGGTCACTGTACCTGCCCTTCGAAACACAGTCCCATCGTTCAAGGTAGCTTCAATATACCAAACATACACGCCTTCCTGTACAGGATTTCCATTTGCATTGGTACCAGGCCATCTATCTCCCAGACTGTTTAGGGTCGTCAGGTGTTTCCCCCAGCGGTCAAAAATATCCATTTTCATCCGAACTACTCCTACACCTTTAGGAAAAAAGTTGTCATTTATTCCATCATCATTAGGAGAGAAGGCATTGGGGACATAAATCGCGCCCGGAGGCAAGAGGGTAAATGTCAGGCTTGCGGTATCCGGACAAGCGAGATTATCATCATATGCAATCAAGGTTACCGTATAGGTTCCTTCTGATTCGTAGACATGATTGGGATTCTCTTCTGTAGAACCTCCCCCATCACCAAAGTCCCATAGATAGGATGTTGCATTTTGAGAAAGGTTTATAAAATTAACTCCCATGGTACCGGGAATGATAATGCTATCCAGGGGTGCAAAATCTGTCGTAAAATCTGCTATAGGAACAGGGAGGGCATCTATTTCGAAGGTTGCAGAATCTCTACAGCCATTATCGTCAACCACCAACATGGTATAAGGTCCTGCTGTAGGACTTCCGTATACATCTACCAGCATATTGCCCTGTATTGGGGGAGATGTCAACCAGGTGTATTGATACTCGGGTGTACCTCCTTCAGCAATAATTGTAATCGAACCATTAGGTAAATCACAGAAGGAATCTTCTGCATCAACCAGATTGATTACAATCGGTTCAGGCTGAGCGACGACCAGGAGGGTGTCGATGGTACAGTTATTAGAATCAGACACCATCAGGGTATAATCTCCTGCCGGGATATTCATTTGAATAGAATCCGTACCTCCATTAGACCAATCAAAATTATAGGGAGGCAAACCACCCGTCACACTTACTTCCAGGCGTCCATCCGTTCCATCGAAGCAGGTTACGTCTTCGATCATTGCGGTATCAAACTCCAGAAGAGGGGGTTCGAATATCTCTGTACTTAGAGATATCTGGCAACCATTCATATCAGTAACAGCCACAATGTAGTTGCCCGGTCCGAGGTTCTGAACACGAGGACCTGTAGCTCCAGTTGACCACTCGAAAGAGTATCCCAGGGTACCCCCCTGAACAAGTGCTTCCGCCACACCATTACTATCTCCAAAACAGGTAATGTCCTGCTTCATTACATCTCCCGCTAAATCCGGGGGTTGTTGAAGGTCTGCAGTCACTTCTGCCACACAGCCATTGTTATCCCTGGCTAATAAGGTATAGTTCCCAACGCCTAACTCGGTGAATAAGGGAGAGACTACATAGGTCTGACCTGCGTTTCTCGAATAAGTATAGGGAGCCGTACCACCACTCGCAGCAATTTCAATGCTACCGGAAGGCACATCAAAACATAGCAAATCCACGGCTTCAACCAAAGTTGCAACTACCTCTGTTGGCTCTGTCAAGGTAATGCTTAAGCTATCTTTACAACCATTATCATCTCTGATATAATAGTCATATGATCCTGCAGGTAGGTTCCTAAAACTGTCCTGCTGGATGAAATTGATATTGTCAAATGAGAATTGATAGGGTTGAGTACCTCCACTCGCATTCAAGTTTACTTCTCCTGAGCTTTCTCCAAAACACAAGACATCTCTACCCTGACCTCCAAACTGAAGGGGCAATGGCTCGAGAATATCTACAGAAAGGTCAGCTGTACAGGCATTATCATCTCTTACCGTCAGATTATAAGTACCTGCATTTAAGTTTTCAAAGAGATCCGATGAATTAAAGGTTCCCCCATTAATATTGAATTCATAAGGAATGGTTCCTCCACTAGCATTCAGTCGGATAGATCCATTATTATTTCCATTACAATCGATATCTTCCTTTAGCCCCAAATCAAGAATTAAAGAATCCGGTTGGGAAATTTCAACTGAAATGGTGAACTCACAATTATTAGCATCAATCAAACGAATAGTATAGATACCGGCAACGAGGTTGGGAAAGCTTGTAGCATTTCCTAATGGGCCACCATTGATTGCGTATTGGTAAGCAGGAATCCCTCCACCGGCGACCACACTTATAAAACCATCATTTCCACCGAAGCAAGTAACTTGTCTTATCGAGTCAACTTGAAGGAAAGGATCAGCTATGTCCTGAATAATTGCAGATATTGTATCCGTACATCCCCGACTGTCCTGTACCCATCCCAGGTAAGCACCCGGAGGTAAGCCCGTAAAGGTACTATCAGCGGTATAGATCATTCCATCCAGGGAGAAGGTGTAAGGTCCAACTCCTCCGCTTCCTCCCAGGGTGATTTCCCCTGCCGAGGTTATACAATCCGTATTGATTCGATTTACCAGAACTCCCAGAACTGGCAAAGCCGGCTCAGTTAAAACAACCGGACCAAAGTTCGCAATACAATCATTGGCATCTCTGGCCTGGAAGGTATAAGACCCAGCACCCAGACTCATAAATACCCCGGATGAGAACCAGGTGGTTCCATCGATGCTGTATTCATAATCCGGCGTTCCTCCGCTTGCGGCAATTTCAATCATCCCACTAAAATCACCCGTACAGGCAATGTCCATAGAATCTACCAGACTGATCACGACGGGACTTGGTTCAGCAACCGTGCTTACAATGGTATCTCTACAATTTGCCTGATCCGATACAAACAAGGTATAGGTTCCTGCGGGTAAATTGTCAATTCTCTGACTATTGGCTCCACCAGGTTGCCAGTTAAAGGTCGGGTTACCTCCTCCCCCATTCAATACGGCTGTAACCGATCCATCAGATCCTCCAGTGCAACTCACATCAACTATAGAAGTCGTGGCAAATAAAGGATCAAAAACCGTTACCGTAACAAATTGGGTATCCGAAGAACAGGTATTATCTGCAATTACTCGATAGGTAGTTGTCGATATAGGACTGGCAATAGGATCTGCGATATTAGGATCACTCAATCCAATCACCGGATTCCATCTGTAAACGGCCTGTCCTACATTAGATCCTGTCGCCTGAAGTTGCACCGAGTCTCCTTCACAAATGCTTTCATCTGCGATGGGATTCAATTGCGGCAATGAATCTACAATCACCAGGACAGAGTCTGTAAAATCACAGGTCAAGGTAGAAGCTGTGACATAGTACATCGTTGTCTGAGTAGGAGAAACGGTTGGGTTTCTCAAAGTAGGATCATTGATCGCTCCAAGCGGTTCCCAGGAAAAAGTAACGGGAACAGGTGGACCATTTAACCTAAATGAAGCCTGCAATTGAGCGGAATCTCCCAGACATAATCTGAGGGAATCAGTATCCACCTCCAGGGTTCCTTCAGAAGTAATTTCAAAAGGCTCTATGATCGGACATCCAAATGCAGGAGTATAAGTAACGGTATAGGTTGCCGAGCTATCTACAGATGCTATCGGGTTTCTGATATTAGGATTGGAAAGACCCGTAGTTGGCGACCAGCTATAAGTTCCTCCATTGTTGGGAATAGAACTGGTAAGCTGAATATTCTGCGTAGTTACCGGACAAATCTTTCGTTCTTGCGTAGGAAGTACTTCCCCTTCCTGAACTATGATATTGGCACCGATGACCAATTTTGCTGTTATAGGACATCCATCGTCCTCTATCGTAGAGGTAAAAAAGTAGTTGCCTAAATCAGCAATGCTGGTCGGCCAGCTAAAATTAATTCGCAGAGGGTTGGTACCTGCGACAGTTATTGTTGCACCCGGAATAGCCTGAGCCAGGGTTGAAGTAAAGGTCAGGATATTAAATTGATCCGGGTCTGTCGCAACCAGGTCAAATTCCAGGGTACTCCCTGCACAAACAGAAAAGGTATTACCATTGTATTGTCCTCCCGTTATATTAAAAGGAGGGGTGATGGTAGGCGCCTGGTTGAAACAATTAATTACAACCATTTGCAGGTCCCGCATTGTAGTTCCAATGAGAATTCCTTTGCGGTATTCTTTCACCAACAGAGCCACGATTCCCTGTTGCAGGCCATTAGGCGTAAAGGAAATCTGGCCGGATTGGGTATCGAAGTTAAAGTTATTGACAGGGGCTGTCGCCATGGGTACTGTCGCACTGAAACCCGGCTGATATGGAATGATCGTTGGAACGCCAAAGATATAATCATAAGGGTCGATCAATTCGAAAGCCAGAGAATCTCCATCTGGATCTACTGCCCCATTGTTGTAAAAAAATAATTCTCCATCACAAAGATAAGGTACGGGAGGTACGGTGAAGGTAGGAGAACTATTACAAGTAACGCTGGAGTTATCGAGGAAAGACTCGATGTACATCCTGGTATTGGTATTGATCACAGAGTTTGTGATCGCAAAGTTTCTACAGCACAATTGCCAGCTTATCTGCCAGTCAGTACATTGTTGAGGGAAAGTATAAATAAAGGAATATTTATGTTCCTCTACACCAGGCAGGGGGCCTCCATTACAGGTACTCAAAGGTTGCTGAGCCGGGCAAAGGGGAGAAAGTTCTACAATACTCACCCGGTTGGCTCTGGTAATAAAGTTTGGAACTCCACAACTGGCCGATTGAATTTCAATATTTTGGGTCGGTGTCAAGGCAGACCCTACACAGTCCCTATAGATAGTCAAGGTGATTTCATATGTATCTCCACCCAAACAACGGTATGTAAGATCAGAGCCCATTGCGTGCGTAGCACGTGCCTTACCGGACGTGATCAAAAGGATAATCAGACCTAAAGAGAGGGTACGGATGATACGATACAGAACTGTAGAGTTACCGTGCATAGATTAATTTATTAGCTGCGCAGACCTATTTCTTATTTAATTACATGTAATTTTCTTCTTTGAATGAATAATTTCTCCAATAAGAAAATAAACGACATTCAAATTAATAAGAAATAACGTACCACATGAAAAATGAGAGCTAATGGTTCCCCTGGAAATGTAAGAATGCAAGAAGGATTGTCAAGAAAGAAACTTGAACAATTGTTAAAGCAATACTAGTTCTATTTTCCTGGCATCAATACTATTTTTCCCATATAACGTTCTTCCCTAATCAAAACATCATAAAAATACACTCCGGGAGGCAGGTGGGATATATCGATTTCCGGATTGGAACCATTGAAAGGCCATGCTAAGTGATACAACCTCTGCCAGGAGGCATTTAATACGATAAACTCTATCTTATCATTTTCCTCAGCAACCACATCCAAACTGAATTTACCATTGGAAGGATTGGGATAAACTTTTACAAAATCGCCTCTGTTAAGGCCAGCTGTAATCGTTTCTGAAAGAATCTCGAGTTCGTCATTGTGAACTACTTTGACGTAGTATTTCACAGGTTCGTCTGTATTGGGTATATCCGTATAGTTATAGCTAGTTTCCGTATCGCTATCACCTGCTGCCTGAAATTCCTGCAGCTTCTCCTCATTTCCATTCACATCAGCACGATATATCTCTAATAATTTTGTATTTATTTCTTTACTCAGGGTCCACTTCAATTCTACACTCCCCAGGTTTTGGGTGAAATAGAAGTTCTTGAAAGCGACCGGATATCCTGGGCCATAGCCAAGGCCTTCGCCTCCACTACCAATTCCCCCAAATCCGAGTTCTTCCACTAAGAAGCTGGCGGATCTGTACCTACCATGGTCTACCCATTTCCAGGTCTCAGCCGAAGCCTCTGGTCCTTTACGATAAGCTCTAAATACATCATTATTTACAGAAGCATGACCTTCTTCAGGATTTGCATTAGCCGTAGGTCCAATGGTAAAAATTGACAAGCGACGATCGTCCTCCATTTTGCGTTCGCTATCCAAACTCAAATTGAGGTCTTCAAAATCCTTTCCGGAGTAATAGCTTCTTATCTCTAAGGGACTAGATGGTATATGCTTAGTATCTATGTGGAAATATCGACTTCCCACAAACCAACCATGCATATTTTCTGCATAATCAGCATCACTCATATCATATGCACTGCTTCCGTGCTCCGGAGCAATACTTACTCTTACCTGTTCCGGGATAAGTTCTACCCCTAGAGCCTCAGGATTTTTGATGGAAAGCAATAAAAGATTTTCTGTGGTCCGAGGCTGGGCAGCTGCATTTTTGATAAAATGCACCCATCCTTCAGCATCTGTACAGACATCTGTTGCAACATAATTTCCAGGTGTATCAGGAATATTTTCAGGGAGTGTGCAAAAACGTTGAGTTTTTATCGCATCCAGGCAAATATTATCCAGATAGAAGTTTTGACTAAAATCAGATTCCAGAACCACATCAAAAACAATTCTTATCACCTTTCCTGTGAAAGCATCCAGAGAGATACTCTCTCTTCGCCAGTCAGCACAGGAAGCGGGTTCCCATCCAAGGATGAAAGGATCATAAGGAGTACTTGAAGTTTGGAGGGCCTGCTGATTTTTTTCATACATCAGGTTATATGCATTCCCACAATCATCAATCGCCCAAACTCGCAGCGCCAGAGCTTTCTCTATGCGATACTCCTTAAAGGCAACATCAAATTCCATATATGCTGATTCATATCCTGTCAAATCAAACTGAGGCCCAATGAAGAAATCACGAGTCCCTCCTGCTGAAGCAACCGGTCCAGAACCATTATTCCAGAGGCCATTTGTATTGTAGCGTAAACTATTGTTTCCCGCATTTGTACAGACTGATCCATCAAAAGAATCAAATCCAATGATTCCGTCCAGATCTCCGGGTAACCAATCTTCTATCGTAATTGGATCCTCAAAATCTACACAGTATGGAAATTCCTGAATCAGCGGGCCATGATTGGCGTTTATAAAATTCATGATCCAGAAATTATCCCGCTCATCCTGATCTGCACTTCCATTCACCTCATCAATTACAATCCTCAGATCATTTCTTCCGGCTATCGGGCTGGAAGGATTGAGGGTAATGCCCAGGGTATCACCTGCAGGGAGATTCCCTGTCCAAGTGTATGAGCCAATATTATTATTGTTCAGAAACGCACTGAAAAGGATAGAGCCGATCACATTGCTACCCGTATTAGCTACTCTTACGCGAGGACTCAAATTTGCCTCACAGGAGATATCGCCCGGGTTTTCTACGGCTACCAATGCAGCATTTGTAATACTAAGATCACAACCATTGGAACTAAGCAGGCTGGAACGCACCCCTAAGAGGGTGATCCTCATCCGGTCTTTTTGTCCGGCTGTAAACGTGTTGCGACATCCCGCATCAGCATTGTCCATGTAATTTTCATACATATCCTGGACATCTGTTGAAAAAGGATTGTTGGCACTTTGATCATCGAGATCCGTCGAACAGGAGTTCACACGCTCATTTGCAAAGCAGGAAGCTGCGGCCGGATCTGAATCAGGAGGAGTATCACAAATCTTATCTCCATCCAACAAACAGTTGTTGTTGGTGCAGGGTGGTTTGGGACCTGGAGGGTCATAGTATGTATCCAGCAGATTGAGATAATGCCCAACTTCATGTGCGACATAGGCAGCATCTTCAGAAGCAGCGCCCATAACACTTGAAATCAATACGGGCCCATCATAGGTCTGTCCATGTGCAGCAGCACTATAGGAATAACCAGTCAGGCCACACTCTGCATTCAGTCCGCTAGCACTTGTACAAATGCTATTGACTACCCATAAATTGAGGTAATCATTTGAATTCCAGAAGCTCAAAGATTTCAGGCATTCATCCTGATTAATAATCTGACCGGGACAAGCATCATCTCTTTTGAGATCACTTAGGTCAGTAGCTGTGCGCGTAATTCCCGTGCTAGGATTTCCCTGGGGATCAAATTCCGCCAGACAGAATTGAATTTCTGTATCCACACTGGAGATACCTGCATCAGTATATTGGGGAGATCCCCCAAAAGTTGAAGAGTTCGAAAAGAGCTCGTTCAGGTCAGCAATGGCCTGAACTACCCTGTCGTCTGTAATGTTGGAACTGGAATTATTAGGTACGGTGTCGCTAGGCTTGTGCATAATATGCACGACGACAGGTATAGTTAACACACCGCGCCCAGATATATTCTCACCATCCATGCCACTCAGTTTCTTGCGATAAATAAACGCTTCTATCTGATCCACACGTTGTTGGTAAGCTATATCCTCAAGATACCGACGTGTATGAATATCATTTAAGTCAGCATCTTGAGCAAGGAGAGAAGTCTGCCAGGACATACAGAAGATGGTCAGAACAATTAATGTTCTGTTAAAACCAATCATAGGGATTTTCCTAAATTTTTTACGATCAATCATCCTGGTGTACATTTCAGCTATAGAAATGGTCCAGGACTACAAAAGCATTCTGTACGAAATACGAAAGGTTGAAAAGGCAGAAGCCACAAGATCAAAAATCGGGCCGTATTTTCCAAAGAAAACGTAATTGATCTAATAAAATTATATATGGCTTGAAAGGTAAGATTTTCACCAAAAAAGAATAGGGAGCGGCTCAATAAGAGCCGTCCCTACAGCACAACCATGAAAACACAATATCTTAAAATCCCGAAGGACGTATTTTCTTAATTTGGTGAAGTCCGAAGACTTATATTAACTACGAATTTAATAAAACTCTGTGTTATAACGCAAATTTAATACAAGTATTTAAAAATGCCAGAACTTTATTCAAGTTATTTAAACAAGTAGCTAAAAGTATGATTTAAGAACTTCTAATGACTAAAGATATTAACAATTAGTCATAAAGCAATAGAAAACGCTAAGTTTTTGTTGATTTTGAATAATTATTCAAAATACAATCCGACTTCCTATACATTTATAAGAACGAATGCATAGGCTATAGGTTTAAAAAAAATCCAAAAAAAGCGGGATTGTCGTTGGCCGGACAAAATAAAATCGATAACATCCGACAAGAAAACCCCTTGTAATCAACTGTTAATCAATGCCTTACTCTCAATATAGAGTTTTTTCATTCATTTCTTTGTATTTCGTGAAATATATGCTGCATGCATAACACTTTAGACAGGGGAGCTTATAGAATTAAGCATATATAGCCTTCTTCAGCCTGGCATTTTCAGAAATTCCAAACATTGGATTTCTTCTTCCTTTGTCCTCAGCTTTGTTATCTTTGTCAAAGGATAATTTTTTCTTTGCCTTAGCAGAAATGAATAATAAAGAATCAAAAGGACTTAATAAACTTGTGATCATTGGGGATCGCATTCTTATAAAACCCCGCTCTGCCCAGGAGAAAACAGAAACCGGACTTTATTTACCTCCGGGGGTGTTGGAAAAAGAGAAAGTTCGTAGTGGATACGTGATGAAAGTTGGGCCGGGTTATCCGATTCCTGTTCCTACGGAGGATGAAGCATGGAAAGCGATTGAAGATCCTACTAAATATATACCCCTTCAGGCGAAAGAGGGAGATCTTGCGATATTCTTACAGAAAGGAGCCTATGAAGTCGTCTATGAAGGGGAAAAGTATTATATAGTATCCCAAAACTCGATATTAATGCTAGAGCGCGACGAATCCCTCTTTTCCTAAAAATAATTGCGTCTGGCTAAAAAATACGTAGAACATACTAATAAAAATAACATAATTGCAGATTTTTGCTAGGAATTATGGATTTTATTTCTTTATTTGCACAAGTAGTTAGCATTTTGGATAAATGTCCCCGCTACTTTTGTTATTTGATGATAGGGTTTAGCCTCATTGCCTGTGGGGAAAAGAGCCCTGAGACAAAAGCACCCACGGAAAAGGCGGATGTCATCCTTCATACCGATCTCGGGGATATCCATGTGAAACTATTCGACGAAACTCCCAGGCATAAGGCCAATTTTTTAAAACTGGCAAGGAGTGGGTTCTTTGATAGTCTTAGTTTTAATAGAATCATTTATGATTTTATGATCCAGAGTGGTGATCCTCGCTATCGAAATGGAGGTATAGATACTTCCAGGGAAGCAGGCCCCGGTTATGAACTCGATGCTGAATTTAGAGAAGAGTTAGTACACACCCGAGGTATGATAGGCGCTGCGAGGAAATCTGATGAGGAGAATGAAGAGCGAAAGTCGGCAGGGAGTCAGTTTTATATCGTTACAGGAAAAACAGTTAATGCAGCAGTTCTTGATACGATGGAAACTGTGGGAACGGGATTCAGAAGAGGGAATTTTTATACGAAATTCCAGCAAAGCCTTGCTGATAGTAGTTTTTCAGGAAGTTTCCAGGATTTTCTCCAAAAAGAGAATTTCACTGATTTCTCCTATCCCATCAAGCAAAAGCAATTATATATGCAAATGGGAGGAACACCTCATCTGGACTTTACTTATACCCTTTTTGGGAAAGTACTTGAAGGAATGGATATCGTTATGGATATCTCTAAAATGCCTACCAGCACCTACAATGTACCTAAGGATACGATCAGAATATTATCGGCTGAAGTACTTTAGTAATACAGTCATAATATAAAGCACCTGAAAGGATTTTTAATAAATCCTTGCTACCTGGAAACACAAAGATCTGAAAAGACTCAGATCAAAAGAAATTTCAACCAATTTCAACCTAATCAGTTTTCAACCCTTTTAACAGCAAAGCAATGGCGCAAAATGCAATGTCAGATAAGCTGAAATCACTCCAGATGACCGTAGATAAACTGGAAAAAACCTACGGCAAAGGAGTAGTAATGAAACTTAGCGATGACCCAATCGTGGATGTCGCTGCTCTCTCAACAGGTTCTTTGAACCTGGATATCGCTCTCGGTATAGGCGGAATTCCCCGTGGACGTATCGTTGAGATCTACGGACCAGAATCTTCCGGTAAGACGACTTTGGCTATGCACATGATAGCAGAAGCTCAAAAGAATGGAGGATTAGCTGCATTTATAGATGCAGAACATGCCTTTGACCGTACTTATGCGGAAAAACTCGGAATCGATACAGAAAACCTCTATGTTTCTCAGCCGGATTATGGTGAGCAGGCATTAGAGATCACAGAATACCTCATTCGCTCCAGTGCAATTGACATTATCGTCATTGACTCAGTAGCTGCTCTTACTCCCAAGGCAGAGATTGAAGGAGAAATGGGAGAATCCAAAATGGGACTTCAGGCTCGTTTGATGTCTCAAGCCCTTAGAAAACTGACTGCAGCCATCTCCAAAACTAACTGTGTATGTATTTTCATTAACCAGTTGAGGGAGAAAATCGGAGTTATGTTCGGAAATCCCGAAACCACTACCGGTGGTAATGCACTCAAATTCTACTCATCCGTTAGACTGGATATCAGAAGGATCGCTCAGATCAAAGATGGTACAGATAGCATCGGAAACCGTGTGAAGGTAAAAGTTGTCAAGAACAAAGTTTCTCCTCCTTTCCGTATTGCTGAATTTGACATCATGTTTGGTAAAGGAGTTTCGCATGAAGGCGAAGTGCTTGACCTTGCTGTCGAACTCGACATTGTAGGAAAAGCAGGTTCCTGGTTTAGCTACGATGGAAGCAAGCTTGGACAAGGCAGGGATAAGGTAAAAGATATCCTTGGTGATAATCCCGAGCTTATGGAAGAGATCAAGCACAAAGTATTAGTTGCTAAAGGTCTCAGGGAGGAAAGTCCCAAAAAAGCTAAAGCTTCCAAGAAGAAAGAAGCTGAAGCTGAGGCAGGCTCCTGATGAAATTAGTTAGGGTTGAATCTGAACTTATGAGTTGAAAGATCAGCGCTGCAGGAGTAAAAGCAAATTCAGGATACATATACAATCCGAATTTATTTGATATTTAGACATGAGCCCTCTCGTATACTCGAGAGGGCTCATGTTTTTTATAGGTTCCACCTGCCCATTTTGTCGCTAAATAAAAATAATATGTGGTTTTGAAAATTAGAATTCTATAAGAATCACAATCAGGCGAGCAAGTCTAACATCTTGCCCTAAACAGCTTTGAAGCCACTTTCATTATTACAGCTTTTCCAAGGCGGCCATGCGCTAATATTCCTACTATTTATTGAGATCTATGAATAGACCCTTATTTCAGGGGCCCAAGAGATGTCATAGAGGTCGATGCAACCCATTATGCAAGTATCAGCTTGAAGATGCTGGAAAAGGGGACCTTTCTGAAAGTCTCAGAAAGGGAAAAAGAATAGCTGGAAGAAAGATTCCTGATTAAATTGGAAAAAGAAAAAGCGAATAATGACCAGGTCTCCTCCCCTAGCCTTTCCAACCAGGCTTGAGGTAAATATTTGCTCCACTCCCTGCCAGACATTCCTTATCATAGCTATTTGGCCCTCCATCCTGAATGAGACATTTCTTTCGGGGCATACCAATTTGTTGTTCCAAATAGTCAACAATCACCTGTCCTCTGCAAACCCCCAGATACGGTTTTACATTGAGTTCCTTTTCGCAACTAAAGATTTGAATTACGAGGAGATTGTCTTTCACCAATCCGGGTGTAGTATTGATCATCTTGGCTAATAGCCGTAACTCTTCTTTACTTTCATCCAGGAGCTCGAGAGAGTACTTTCTAAACTTCAGAATCTTCTGATCACCAAAGACAATTTTAGCTTCATTGTAGCCAATTTCCTGAGCCTGTAGCTCTATTGGTTGTAGCAAGAATAGAAGAGGGAAAATCAATCCGTAAAGGAAGCTAGGATTTAGGAGTGTCCGGCTTATCATTTGGATCTACTTGAGATTCGGATTCAAGGTCGGAGAATGATCTTCTCATTTTGGTATCAGCATCCAGGTTTTCCAACTTGTAATAGTCCATAACCCCTAGGTTTCCTAATCGAAATGCTTCTGCAATTGCAAGAGGCACCTGCGATTCGGCTTCTATGAGTTTAGCTCTCATTTCCTGAACTCGTGCTTTATAATATTGTTCCTCTGCCACAGCATCTGCGCGCTTCTCTTCCGCTTTGGCTCTTGCAACCTGAAGATCAGCATCAGCTTCTTCTGCCTTCAGTTTCGCACCAATACTGCGACCAATGTCAATATCTGCGATATCAATAGAGAGTACCTGATAAGCCGTACCAGCGGTAAAGCCCTGGTTCATGATGTACTCAGAAATCACGGTTGGGTCTTCGAGGATATCTTCATGAGACTCTGCAGAACCAATGGCTGCAACAATCCCCTGCCCTACCCGAGCAACAACCGTTTCTTCTCCAGCTCCTCCTACCAGTTTATTCAACTGAGCCCTCACGGTAATCCGGCTTTTAACAATCAACTGGATTCCATCTTTTGCCACAGCCTCTACCGCAGGCGAATCTATTACTTTAGGATTTACCGAATCCTTTACAGCTTCCAGCACATCTCGACCAGCAAGGTCAATAGCGGTTGCCTGTTCAAATGTCAGTGGAATACCTGCAAATTTTGCAGATATCAATGCATCAATAACCAGATTAATATTTCCTTTGGCCAGGTAGTGGGCCTCCAGAGCATTGAAGCGAACATCACTTAGATTGGCTTTATTCGCTTTTATAAGTTCATCAACGATTGCCTTCGGTTGTACCCTTCTCAGCCTCATCCCAATCAACTGGGAAATCCCTATCCGTACTCCAGAGAATTGAGCGGTGATCCATAAGCCCACAGGAACGAAATACAGGAGGGCCAATAAAGCTATGCCAGCTATGACAGCTAAGCCCCAGAGGATGTTGGTAGTTGTATTTAATAACAAAATGTCCATTATCCTTAATTTTCAACAAATTACAGATTTTTTTTCTATTAAAGGGAAAGTCCGAAATATAATTACGTTCCCTATATAGGTATTCTCAAGGCACTCCCTAAATGTTTCATTCTGGAGAAATAAAGGATAAAAAAAAATGCCCGATCCAGATTGGGATCAAGCATTCAAGCATAAATCTTAAATTTTTAAAAACTCAAGGGGGAATAGAATCCGCCAAAGAGAACCCTACTTTTTCATAAGATCAAGGGTTTTGTCAAGCACTTTTATTGCAGCATCATACTCTGGTCCTTTAATGCCATGTATCACTTGTTCTGCGACATCATGCGTGGAATTGACCAAATCATTTAGCAATGCCTGTCCTTTGGGGGTAGGTTTAATATAAATTACCCTTCTGTCCTCCTTAGAACTTTTTCTTTTGACCAGTCGATTTTTTTCGAGTTTATCGATGGTGCTAGTCAGTGTACTCAGTTTGATTTTAAAGTAATCTCCGACTTCTTTCATTTTCTTTTGTTCGTGCTCCTCCAGAAAACGAATGATATCGACTTCGAGTTCACCAACTTTGTAGCGGTTAAGAATGTCAAGGCGCTGGTTGTTAAAGGCTAGGACCAGCTCTTTCAGCGTGCGCTCCAATCGGATAGCGCTCGGCTCTGAAAACAATTTACTCACAGTATTCATTAGGATTAAACTTATTCAATTACAGCTTATGTTTTCATACTAAATGTGATTCTTAGGTTGTTTTACTTAGGTTGACTTATCCATTCACAGAATATAACTGTTTGCTGAATTTACTATTATCAAAACAAATATCGTTCAAAAATTCCTAATTACCAAAACAATTGTAAATTTCTATTTATATAATATACCAATTAATGGACTATTATTTTTCTTTTGCATTCCCAAATAGCGTAATATGTCTCACATTAAAAATCTGAGCATAGCCAGATTTCTAATTCATGTTATGAAAATAGATCACAACATAAAAAACCAGTTTATGAAAGCCAGACGCTATTCGGTTTAAATTTGACTAGAAAGCTTGTGTTTCCTTCTAAATAGTTGTCTATCAATGAACTAAATTGTTGAATAATAATTTAATCTAAAATATTCAACGAAATCGTATATACTACATATTTCCGTAATATATTTTATTCAAAAAAGAATAAATTATTCAATTCAACGTCATAAATATACCAAAATTCTTCTAAATATACATTGCCGAAATTTGTATCCCTTAAAACGGATTAATTATTCTGATATTTTTTTATCCTTAAATGTATTATCAACAATATTTCCTTAGCCCAGGATAATACTCCGCTATCAGCGACTTTCAAGCCCTTGTGAGCAGCATTTGAATGCAAAAAGCCTGAATACTTTGAGTATTCAGGCTTTTTAGCTTGTATGATACCTAAAGCTGCATAATTGAACTCCCCTGAATCAGGATTATGCTCAGCTTTTATGAGATAAATTAAAATATAGAGTACATCTATTTGAAAAATGCATACTCGATTTATAAGGCTCAAAATAGGGGATACTTAGGCACTCTTCATGCCTTGCAAACATGCATATAAGGCAAATCAAAAAATTTCTATTTATATTTGTTCTACAAAATAGAATAAATAGAAATGAAACGTTTAGGAGAATTTGAAGAAACAGCTCTTCTGCTAGTAGGAATTCTTGGTCAGGAAGCATATGCATTCAACCTAGTCAAAGAGCTAAAGGAGGAAATGGGAAGAAGCATATCAGTTGGAGCTATGCATTCAACCCTAAATAGATTGGAAAAGAAAGGTTTTTTAAACTCTGAAGTAGGTGGAGCTACTGCAAAAAGGGGCGGAAGGAGAAAAAGAGTTTATACGATTACAGCTTTAGGGCAAGAAGCCTTGATCCTCTCACGGGATTTCAAATTATCTCTGTGGAAACGGTATCCACCTTTGACTATCGATAATTTACAATGGGGTAATTGAATAAGCATGGATCCTAAAACGAAATCAAATCAAGCTGAACCTCCGAAGTATGCGAAAAGATTCCTTCTCTGGTTTCTAAAAGAGGAACTAGTCGAAGAGGTAGAAGGCGATTTGTACGAAATGTTCTGCTATAAGCTAGAAAATTCGACTCGTACAAAGGCTATACTCAATTACTGGTATCAGGTAATTCTCTATCTCAGGCCATTTGCATTGATTAATGTCCAACAGATTTATCCCCTCCACATTGCCATGTACAAAACCTATCTAAAAATCGCGTTTCGGCATTTCGCCAAAAACAAATTCACTTATTTCATCAATACCATGGGGCTTGGCATCTCCCTGGCTTGCTGTATTTGTGCGTATTTATTTCTTGCCTACAATACCGAATTTGACGATTTCCATGATGTCGAAAAGATGGATCGGGTTTTTAAAATCCATAAGCATATTGAGACTAAAACAGCTAACAGACTAGAAAGCATTAATTCCCCCATCCCTTTGGCCTCCGAGGCAGCAGCAGAGCTTTCAGGAATTGAGCAGTATTGCCGATATATTTTTGACGGAGGAAATATAATGACGGAAGAAGGCAATAGCTTTAGAGAGAGAATTAGCTTTGCTGACAGGAGCTTCTTTGATCTATTTGACTTTCCATTGTTGAGTGGAAATCCCAAAAACTTTAAAGATCGAAATAGCATTTTCCTCTCTTATGAACTTGCTCAGAAATTATTTGGAGATGCATCGGCTATGGGCCAAGTCTTGACCATTCATTTCCAAAACAATAAAAAAATCGACTTGACGGTAGGAGGTATTTTAGACAAAATACCGGACAATAGCAGCTTTGTTTTTGAGGCCTTGCTAGCCTTTGAAAATTACCTTGATTTATATGACCTGCAAGCCAATGATTGGTCTATCAAGCAGGAGCCCTCTACTTTTCTAAAATTGGTTTCTAATGACATGGCTCCACAGCTCAGTGAGCAATTGAATAAATATATCGCTGTTCGCAATCAAGCGATGAAAGAGGTAGAGGTTAAAGCTTATCAATTGGAAGCTTTCCATTCAGACTTTAATGACGAAGCGATAGGTAGTGGGTATGTTGTTCTCAGGAATGGACCCTTACCCTTACTCATTCTGGGGATTATGGCCCTGATGATTTTGCTCATCGCGTGTTTCAACCTCACAAATACCTCTATAGCCATGACAGGCAAACGATTTAAGGAAATCGGAGTCCGAAAATCCGTAGGTGCTATGCGACATCAAATTTTGGGGCAGTTTCTGGCTGAAACCTGGCTAACGATGATAATTTCCTTGCTCATCGGCCTGATATTTTCCTATTGGATTGTAGCCGAATTCATCAGCTTAGTGAATCTCAATTATGGATTAGAAGACCTAAATGGACTCAACTTATTCATCAGCTTAATTATCCTCATATTTTTGGCCGCCTTGATAGCCGGAATTTATCCTGCTTTATACAATAGTCGCCTTCATCCCACCGATTTACTTAAAGGCTCTATCAAGCTAAAAGGAACGAATTGGGTGAATAGAATTTTAATTAGTTCTCAGTTTTCTTTAACTGTCATCTTTTTCATTGCAAGCATAATGTTCTTTCAGAATATCCAGTTTCAGGAAAACATAGATTATGGGTATCCCATAGATCAGATCATCACCCTCCCTATTCAGGAGGAAAGACAATTAGAAATCATAGCAAATGATATCATTACATCTACCAAGGTAGAGAGTGTAGGAGCTACTGTTTCTAATATAGGTAGCTCCTGGCAAAGTCATGTGGAAATAGGAAGCCAGCCCTTTGATGTGCGGGTAATGGATGTAGGCGAAAATTTTGTAGAAACTATGGGTTTTGAGCTGATAAAGGGTAGGAGCTTAAAGACAAACAGCATATATGATAAAGAAACGGCATTATTAGTTAATGAAGCTTTTTTGGAGAAAACGGGCATGAAAGATCCTTTTTCTCAACCCCTAAAGTTTCAAGAGACCAACAGACAAATTGTAGGGATTATCAATAACCACTTTGAGAATCCCGACGAGGCAAAAATGGATGAGCCTTATATATTTTACCTTTCAGATCCTGCCGACTATAAGATGATGGTGGTCAGGACACAAGCTAATGACCTGACTGAAGTCCATTCGCAATTGAAAAGAAGCTGGCACAAACATTTCCCCAACATACCTTTTGAAAGCAGGTATCAGCATGACATCATACTTAAGGATCTTAAGTATGGAAATACAGTTTTTGGAAAAATCTTCCTTTTCCTTTCCCTTTTAGGAATCATTTTATCTATATCGGGGATCTTTTCATTAGCCAGCCTTAATGTAGCCAGGAGAATAAAGGAAATTGGTGTTCGAAAAGTATTAGGGGCAAGTATGGGAAACATCCTTGCATTAATCAATCGTGAATTTGCACTCATCTTATGCATTTCAGCCATTTTAGGAGCTCTGGGAGGATCATTTCTGACTGAAACCATGCTCTCAGCAGCATTTAACTATCACATCTCTGTTGGGTTTTCCTCAGTCTTCCTGCCAGCGCTATTCATTTGTTTCCTGGGCCTATTCGTCACCAGCATGACTATCCTTAAAGCAGCATCTATCAATCCTGTGCGAAGTTTGAGGACCGAATAAATCAAGTCGAAGGTAGCATCAGGATTGATCCAGGAAAGAAGAACATCTTTTTAAGGTTCTGGAGGGGGAAATATTGAATTGCTTTCCAGACCTTACAATTGAGAACTCGCAGGATACAACTAGTCGATGAAGCAGTGATTATGTAACACACCTACTGCTCAAGAGATCACAATTCAATGCTTTCTTCATGTTATTGAGAGCGGGACAAAGTGTATTGGTAAGCTTGGAAAGGAAATATAGCCTAAAAGGGATAAATTCACTTACTCAATCTCATACTCCAGGTCTTGCATACTTTTCAGGCAGCTTTCAAAATCAGCGATTTCTTTATCACTCCAATTCTCAGTCATCCGGGACGCGATCAATTTAAGATCTTCCTGATACTGTTGATACAGACGCCTTCCTTTGGCAGTCACTTTTAGCTTGACAATCCGGCGGTCCGTTCTGGAATAGTTTCTTTTTAGAATACCTTTTTGTTCTGATTTATCTATCGCATTGGTTAGGGTAGAAAGTTTCATCCTGAAATATTCAGCGATTTCTTTCATTTTCTCTACCCCAACAAACTCCAGAAATATGATCAGGTCCATTTCAAAGGCATTGATCTTATACTTCTTTTCTATGAAGGATTTGCGGTTTCTAAAAATTTGATGCAATAGGCTTAAACTGCTTTCGAGCGTATAATCGTTCACGGCTTTTAATTTCTAGGATTACCGGCTTCTATCTGTTAGAAACCTCCGGATAACTTGATAGATTCTTCGAGGCGTTTGGTACCTTCTATAAATACACTGAGCTGATCTTCATTCAACACCTTTCTCATTTGGGAGGAGATTTCTTTTAAGTACGTAAAATAGTTATCGCACAATCTTTTCCCTTTTTCAGTCAATTGAAGATATACTACTCTGCGGTCCTGGGTAGAGTTTTGCCTCTTGACATATCTCGCTTGCTCAATTTTATCAACCATGCTGGTCAGTGTACTTAGTTTGATTTGAAATCTGTCTCCCAGATCTCTCATTCTCTGCTCCTTGTTTTTCAACAAATGCAAGATGATATTGAATTCATCGGGTTTAAGTTTATACCTCTTTCGTACAAAGTCCTGTTGATGCCAGTGAACAGTTCTCAGTCTAAGCAAACTTTCCTCAAATGAAGGAGCATTCCATGCTGGTTTATTAACCTGCCTTTCCATAGTCAGGAGTAAATGATTTGGTTCGAAAATTATATAATGTGATATACACAATATTACGATTTACGCTATATATTTTCAAATAGCCCGCAGGGCGGAAGAAATTTACAAGCCCGGCCAAAATCTCACATATTTAATTCTAAAATCGAATATTTCGGCCTGTTTTTCATAAAATGATCTACTACTTCCTACGGAATACAGATATAAATAAAAATACGCACAAAACATTGATTATCAGTATAATAAATATTTATCCAAGATACTACCCCCCCCCTGAATTCGAGCATTCTCACAAGAGGTATATTCCACATGTGTATATTCCTCATTTTGAGATTATACATTGAAGCATACATTCGAAAAACATGGATATCTCCTTTCGATATAGCTCAAAAATGAAGTAAAAAAAATGAAGTATTTTGGAAGGCTGTTTGGATAAAAATGAGGGAAAAATAAAAAGACAAAATCCAGATATTTCGCATAAGAATTTCTTTTCGGAGAATTGAAAAAAAATGGGATTCCAAGTAAAAATATCACCTCAATGACTCAGAAGACCGAATAAGAAAGCCAAAAAGGAGGATAAGCCATCGATTTTCAGATGCTCTACTATAGAAAACGAGTAGCCTATTTTTTGGAACTCTGTTTAAGGCTTTTCTCCGAATTTTCCCTTTTCTTGAAAAAATCATGGAAAACCGGTATTTTCTTTAAAAAATACCCTCAAATGGACCTCCCTTAGTAGCTAATTGATCTACTTTTCGGCTGATTTCAGGATCTTCGATCAAAGGGGGAGCGTGATGAGGCTTTATTCTAGCATCAATGATAAGGTTATTATCACAGCCCCAATGTTTATGGATAAAGGATTGATTGACTCCATAAATATCGTGGGATGGATTGGAGCGGGTAAAACAAACCCAGAGAAAATTGTTGAGTTTGGCTGCTGTAAATTCGCTATCGTCCACAACCACAATCAGCGGAAGGCCCTCTATCTCTCCTACATTAGCTAAATGGGTTTCCAGCTTTTTCATTTCAACGGCTGCTTCTTCATAGCTGCTAAAAGCTCCACTTTTCACAGCTAATATCCCAGGCATAACGATACGGGGATCAGAGAAGGAAGAGGGTAAGCTAAAGTTTTGAGGCAAATTACTTCCAAGTTTCCGTTTCTTTTCACCTGCAGCTGCTATCACCAATTTCGAACCTTGATTTAAGCCCATCCCCGAATAATCCAGAGTATCCATAGTAGTTCGGGTTTGAAAGTGGAGGTCTCTTCGCAGATCGATCCTTTCAAGGATATGTTGCAGAAAAGCGGGGATATCGTGAATGTCCAGATTCGGCTTATCTTCCTTAGCTGCTATTAAAAGATATTTAGCTAAAGAAGCCTGACCAAATCCGAGAACGGCATTTGCGACGGTCAGGATTTCCTGGGGTTCCCGGCTTTTATAAGGCACATATCTTTCATGTCCTATAGCAAGAAGCAAGGGATGCACTCCTGCTGCATCTACCGCATGCATAGCAGAGAGTCCGGGTACAGAAACCGGAACCATGGCTTCAGTTACCTCGTGAATAAGTGCGCCAAAGCTGGTATCTTCTTGTGGAGGCCTGCCTACTACAGTGAATGGCCAAATGGCATCCTTTCTATGATAGACAGCTTCTACTTTCATCAAAGGAAAATCATGTTTAAGGCTATAGTAACCCAAGTGATCTCCAAATGGTCCTTCGCCTTTGGTTTCTGTAGGATCTATACTCCCTACTATACAAAAGTCTGCATCTGAAGACAGAGTATGTCCATTTCTACGGGTATAGCGAAAATTCCGCCCGGCAAACATGCCGGAGAACATCAATTCAGAAAGCCCCTCAGGCAAAGGCATTACCGCGCCAAAGCTGTGTGCTGGTGGCCCCCCAACGAATATACTTACCTTAAGTCTTTCTCCTTTTGCAGCAGCTCGACTATGATGAACCCCTATCCCTCGATGAATCTGATAGTGAAGTCCTAGTTCTTCATTCGGGATAAACTCATTCCCTGAAATCTGTATCCTGTACATCCCCACATTTGACTTCATAACACCAGGAGCATCCGGATCTTCAGTATAAACCTGGGGCAAGGTTATATAAGCCCCTCCATCCATTGGCCAGGAATGCAGTTGAGGCAACTTATCCAATTGAGTTTGCCCATGCAGCACCGGAGCCTTGAACCAGGATTTCAGCGGAAGAGCTTTACTTGCCGCCAGTCCAATAGCCGGTAAGGCCCAGGGATAAGCCAGAAGACTTTTGGGATCTGCTTTTGCTGCAACGATACGTTTCACCTGTTTAATTGTCGATCGAAAAATGAAGTTTGATCGCTCAGCTGTACCAAATAAGTTACAGACTGCAGGGAAAGGACTTCCTTTTACATTTTCGAAAAGTACGGCAGGTCCACGAACTTCATACAGCCTTCGCTGTATTTCTGCCATTTCCAGATAGGGATCGATTTCTTCTTTTATTCGCATCAAGTGACCATTTTTTTCCAGATCATTGACGCAGGATTTAAGACTTTTGTACTTCAAGGTTCACAATTGTATGGTATTCATTAAACTTAACTAATACTTCGCTTTTCTGGTTCGAAAAATTTTCCTTCACCACTCAAACACTAATTTTAGCTAAGCACACAAAAAGCCAGATTTTTATTGATTTTGGGGCAATTTAGGCATGTTTTATGTATGTGAATAATAGGGAAATTAAATTCTTTCAAATATTTGATATATCTAAAATATCTGACAATATTTGTGAAGGGGTATTTGATCACCTTTTTTTTAACCCAAATCCATTCAAACACGATTGATATGACTTGAAGGCATACGTGCCTCCAGGTTTACTTGTTTCCGGTTTAATCATCCGGATCATTTGGCGTTAAAATAGTTCTTACATGACCTTTTATACTCTACCTAGTTTATTTAGAACCAAGCTCCAAATTTCCAGTTCCGTTCCAATAAGGTCCAGCTTCAAGCTAAGCCTTATTTTTCTGGGTCTATTTGGGTTTATGTTTCCAAATGCTTCTTATTCCCAATGCTACAATATCGGTAGCGCAGGATATATTTCCGGGAATCAGACAAAATGCGGAAGCTACAATCCTACCTGGATCTCCAATTCCAATAGTGCCTATGGCGGCTCTGGAGGATATATCATGTACCAATGGCAGTCCAGAACTGCTGGAGGAGCATGGACAGATATAAGTGGAGCCATAAATCGGGGGTACAATCCCGGTACTATTCTCGAAACCACCGAGTATAGAAGGAGGGCGAAAAGATCCACCTGTACAAGCTGGTATTCCAGCAATGTAGTCACGAAAACTGTCAATCCTTTACCTGGCGCCACAGCATCAGGAGGAGGAATCATTACCTGTGTAGTGGATAGCGTACAACTTATGGGAAGCTCCCCAACTGCGGGCGTTACCTATTCATGGACAGGTCCCTGGAACTATTCTTCAAATCAGCAAAATCCCTACACCTACCACGAAGGCACCTTTGTACTTACTGTAACCGATCCTCGTACAGGTTGCCAATCAAGCGATCAGATTGGTGTACTAGAGTTAAAGAAAGATCCTACGGTTGAAGCCCATGGAGGTCATGTATCTTGTGCTTCTGGCCCTGCACATCTTTCAGCAATCGTTACTCCGGCATCTGTCTTATATAACTGGACAGGTCCTAACGGATTTTCTTCTACTTCCCCCGGTCCTTCAGCAACAGATCCAGGCATTTATACCCTGGTTATCACAGACACAACCAATGGATGTACCGCATCAGATACTGCTTTAGTAAGTGGAAGTGGAAACAATATCACAGCAATAGCAAATGGTGGTAGTATTACTTGTAGCAATCCAAATGTTCAGTTGAACGGAATAGCTAGTGGTACTGGCCTTAGATATAACTGGAGCGGACCTAATGGTTTTAGCTCTACTCAGCAGAACCCCACAGTTTCTACAGCCGGTATTTATACCCTGACTGTAACAGATGCAAGTGGATTTTGTAGCGTATCGGATACAGCCCTGGTCTCGGAAGATGTGAGTCCTCCGGGAGCAATGGCAAGTGGAGGCATTTTGAATTGTACTTCTGGAACAGCTCAACTTACCGGCTCTTCTAATACTGCGGGAGTAAGTTATTCCTGGACGGGTCCTAATGGTTTTACCTCTAATCAGCAAAACCCAAGCGTTTCTGCGAATGGCGTTTATACCCTGACCGTAAGCAATCCTCAAAATGGATGTACTTCTTCTGATACCGCTCTGGTAAGCGGAACAGGAGGAAACGTGGATGCAACTGCCATGGGTGGCACAATTAGTTGTAGCAGTCCAAATGTGCAGCTTTCCGGCAGCAGTACTTCCAGCGGAGTAAGCTATAGCTGGACAGGACCTAATGGCTTCACTTCTGCCCAACAGAATCCAAGTGTAAGTGTAGCAGGTATATACACCTTGACTGTCTCTGCGGCAGGAGGAGTTTGTACCGGTGCTGATACTGCCCTGGTAAGCGAAGACACTTCTCTTCCTGTTGCTGTTGCTACAGGCGGGAACCTAAATTGTGGAACAAGCAATTTGCAACTCAGCGGAAGTTCAACGACTGCTGGAGTTAGCTATTCCTGGACAGGTCCTAATGGGTTTACTTCAAATCAACAAAACCCTATCGTCAATCTGGCAGGAACTTATACCCTGACTGTTACCAATCCTCAAAGTGGATGTACCGCAACTGATACAGCCATGGTACAAGGATCGGGAGGAAATGTTGATGCCTTAGCTAGTGGAGGAACGATCACTTGTACAGTGAGCAACGTTCAACTCAGTGGTTCAAGCACCGCAGCTGGCGTAACATATAGTTGGGCTGGACCTGGCGGATTCACTTCCACACAACAAAATCCAAGCGTATCTACCGCAGGGGTTTACACCTTAACAGTAACGGATGCTTCCGGTATCTGTACTGCCTCGGATACAGCTCTGGTTGATGAAGATGCAAATCTCCCCGGTGTAACAGTTACAGGAGGAGACATCACCTGTATTAATAATACGGTTCAATTAGTTGGAAATTCACAGACTACTGGAATTACCTATAGCTGGACTGGACCTAATGGATTTACCTCCAGTATTTCCAATCCAGTAGTGAGTGTTGCCGGTACGTATACGCTCATCGTTACAAATCCAGCCAATGGTTGTAGCTCATCCGCTTCGACTACGGTAAATATGAATACAAGCGTTCCGGGAGCGACAGCAATTGGAAATGTTATCACCTCTTGTATAAATCGCGCCGTTCAAATCATGGGAGATTCTCCTTTTCCAGGTGTTCAGTTTAGCTGGACAGGACCTAATGGATTTACTGCTAGTATCCAAAGTCCCCTGGTTGCAGATTCAGGAACTTATGTATTGACTGTTACAAATCCGGCTAGCGGCTGTACTTCTACCGCAACAGCAATTGTTATAGAAGATACTGCAGAGCCTGGTGCTTTAGCTGTTGGTGGCACAATCAATTGCGATTTCCCAACAGTTACTCTGAACGGTTCTGCAGGAGTATTTGGCGTAAGCTATAGTTGGACAGGACCTAATGGATTCACTTCTACAGATGAAGATCCTCAGGTAAGCCTGCCCGGTAGTTATATCTTATTAGTTACCAATACTATTAGTGGTTGTACTTCTTTGGATACGGCTACTGTTGATGAGAATTTGACTCCTCCCGGTGCGACTGCTATCGGAGGAACCCTAAGCTGTAATAATCCCAGCATCCAGATCAGTGGCAATTCGGGTACTGCAGGTGTCCTGTTTAGATGGACCGGCCCTAATGGCTTTGGTTCTTCACAACAGAACCCAATTGTAAATTCCCCGGGGACTTATAACCTGACAGTTATTGATCCTAACAATGGATGTGAATCTGTTGCAACAGCACAGGTCATTCAGGATGCGGATGTACCGGATGTAAGTGCGACCGGAGGAGCCATCACTTGTGATAATCCTAATGTACAGCTAGGTGGGAATTCTACCACTGCTGGGGTAACATATAGCTGGACAGGGCCTAATGGTTTTAGCTCAACGCAGCAAAATCCAAGCGTAAATGCTGCTGGCTCATATATGCTGACAGTAACTAATCCTACAAATGGTTGTACAGCATCTGCCACGGCAATCGTTTTGGATAGCACGGCTGCTCCCGGCGTTCAGGTTAACGGTGGACAATTGACTTGTGTTCTGACAAACGTCCAAATTGGAGCGAGTTCAGGTACAAATGGAGTTAACTTTAGCTGGACAGGTCCAAATGGTTTTACTTCAACAGATCAAAACCCTGTCGTAAGTGCAGCAGGAGCTTATGTTGTAACGGTTATAAATCCTGCTACAGGATGTAGCTCTTCAGCAACTGCGACCGTAACAGAAGATATTACCGCTCCCAATATTAGTGCAGCTACGGACACAATCAACTGTATCAGTCCTACAGCACAATTGAGCGGAAACTCTACAACGCCTGGCGTAAGCTACAGTTGGAGCGGTCCTAATGGATTTACTTCCACGGATCAAAATCCGACAGTATCTGCCGCAGGAACTTATACCCTTACGGTAACAAATCCTGTAAATGGATGTACTGCCAGTCTGGATGTGATTGTGATCGAAGACCGTGCTCTTCCGGGTGCTCAAGCAACCGGAGCCACCCTGACTTGTACCCAAAATACTGTACAACTTCAGGGGAATTCTTCGACAGCTGGTGTGAGTTACTTCTGGGCAGGGCCAAACGGATTTACCTCCAGGGCACAAAACCCCACAGTAAATACAGCCGGAACTTATATCCTGACGATTGTAAATCCTGTGAATGGATGTATATCAATCGATACTGCCCAGGTAACAGAAGATATTAACCTACCGGATGCTTCTGCAACAGGTGGAACGCTGACCTGTGCGGTACAAAGCGTACAGCTCACAGGATCGTCTTCCACTCCAAATGCAGCATATTCATGGGCAGGTCCAAATGGATTTACTTCAACCGCTCAGAATCCAAACGCTACTCAGGCAGGAACCTATATCCTGACAGTTACCAATCCTGCAACAGGATGTTCAACAGTAGTAACTACCAATGTATTGGAAGACATTGCCATACCAGAAGATGTGGAAGCAAGTGTTGTAAATGTAGTTTGTGCTGATTCAGTACAACTGATTGGCGCGACCACCACAGATAGTGTAAGTTTCTCCTGGACAGGTCCTGCTGGATTTACTTCAAACGCACAAAGCCCATTTGTTTCAGCAAATGGTGTATATACCCTCGTCGTAACGGATACTACCAATGGATGTAGCAGTTCTGATACTGCTCAGGTCAATTTCCAGGCCTGCGCCATCATTGGAGACTATGTGTTTGAAGATGCAAATAGAAATGGCATACAGGATATTGGAGAGAATGGAATCTCCGGAGTAAACGTTGAGTTGCTCGATGCCAGTGGCGCAGTAGTCGCTACAGAAACAACAGATCCCAACGGCCTCTATGAGTTTGCAGCTCGTGGAGGAGATTATAGTATAAGATTTGTTTCTTCCAGCCTTCCGAGCGGTTTTGTAATCTCTCGCCAGGATCAGGGAAGCGATGACAATATTGATTCTGATCCGGATCCAGCTACAGGAGAAACTATCTTGAATACCTTTACTTCTGGAGTATCTGACCTGAGCTGGGATGCAGGCACCTACTTATTTAATTGTAGCGCAAATGCAGGAAACCTGGTATTGAGAGATACCTGCCTTGAGATTTGTATAGTAGGTACCGCAGCAAACATTACTGCAGAGTTGGATGGAACAGAAGTAGTTCCTCCTGGATTCACAGTGGTTTACTTCCTGACTAGCCTGCCTGGCAATGTAGTCATCGATAGTAGTTTAAGTCCGAGCTTCCAGGCTTCTCAAATTGGTGTTTACACCATGCATTCAATGGTGATTGATACGAATCCTTCAAGCCCCGACTATGTCGACTTGAGTTCAATCATATTTGGTACTAGCACTATTTCTGATGTAGATGCCCTGATCGGCTTGAATGTATGTGGAGACCTCAACACAAATGGTGTTCAGGCACAGGTAACTCAGTGTCCAGGTCCACTGGCTTTGGATGACTTCAACAATGTCGTTCAAGACAGCAGTGTAACGGGCAATGTACTGACCAATGATACTGACCCATTTGGAGGAACCCTCGAAGTAGATACAGTTCTGGTTAACGGACCCTCTGATGGAACAGTAACAATAGCTGCCGATGGTTCTTATACCTATATTCCTAATCCAGGATTCATAGGAGAAGATGAGTTTACTTACAGAGTTTGCAACATCAACCTCTGTCCTCCTATCTGTTCTGAAGCTATTGTATTCATTGAAGTACTGGCAGAAGGAAATCTCACAGAGAATGCTGCTCCGATAGCCAATGCTGATGTAATGGCTGTAGAGGAAAATAAGTCAGTCGATCTTTTTGTAGCAAACAATGATTTCGATGTAAACGGCAATCCTCTCAGCAATCCTGAACCAAATCAGGCTCCGCTACATGGCAGCGTAGTTTACAATGATAATGGAAGTGTTACATATACACCCGCCAGAGGATTTATAGGAAGAGATGAATTCTCTTACAAAATCCTCGACAATGGAAATCCTGCCAAATATGATATCGGCAAAGTAATCCTACATGTAAGATCCAGCAATACAGGTCTCAATGGACAACCGATTGCTATGGATGATGCTGTAGTAACCGGTATGACCCAGGAGGTTCGTTGGAGTGTAGCCATAAATGACGTAAATACGAATGGAGGAAATGCTATTTATAATCTCGTTGAACCACCTCTCAGTGGAATGATGAATTCTTTCAATGTGAAGAATGGCCTATTCTCTTATACACCTGCACCTGGATTTACGGGTATGGATAAGTTTGTATATGAAGCCTGTGATCCTCAGGGTTGCTCAAGAGCAACTGTTTATATCACAGTATTCACCAATCCTATTAATCGTCCAGCTGATTTGGTTAGCAGTTTATCCGTTGAACAAAACGGGCCGGATGCAAAACTTATCTGGACAACCAGCCAGGAAGTAAACAGCAAGTATTTCGAAATCGAGCGCTCTGCTGATGGTGGAACTTTCGAGCAAGTAGGCATCAGTGCTTCAGCAGGAAACAGCCTCACTCCAAGAGCTTATCAGTATCTGGATGAGAATGTTACCCTCCTTGAGTACAATACGGTTTACTATCGTATCAAAATGGTGGACATAGATGGAAGTCATGCATATAGTCAGGTAGCTGAGCTGAAAGTAGAAGATACTGATGCGGTTTACCTCAATGCATATCCGAATCCTGTTGCCAATGAATTAAACCTTGACTGGACCTCCGGTTCTCAGGTTGATGAGATTAGAATCCTCAATCACGTAGGACAACTCATCTATGTACACAAACCTGGTTCCGATGAGCGTTCCGGTATGCTGCAGTTAAATGTGGAGAAATGGGGAAGAGGCCTGTACTATGTACACCTCTATAGTGGAGAGGTAATGACTGCTCAGCGACTATTCCTTGAGTAATAATTCTACCCGGTTTTATTATATACAGCGGCCGTATCTTCTGATGCGGCCGCGCCTTTTTTACATCATGGTGATAAAGCCGTGGAGAATATCAACAACCTTGGGTTTAATCATAAAAGTCAAGAAAATCCCACTAAAGGCTCCCCAGAAATGCGCAACATGATTGATTTGCATTTGAGTGGTTCTAAAGCTGTTGGCCAAACTGTAAATCAGGAAAATAATGGCAATAATATATCCAGGCAGTTGTAGAACCGGGAATAGATCAGTCAGAATAGGTAGGCCAAAATTTAAGTAAGGATTAACGATGACTGCACTCAGGATAATGGCACTAATAGCTCCTGATGCTCCTAAACTCCCTTCAAAAGAAGTATCGTTCTTATAGCGAATGCTGGTTGCTATATTACTGATAAGCATTCCCAGGATATATAACACAAGAAACTGCCAATGTCCTATTCTATGTTCCAGAATGAAAGCAAAGAAATAAAAACTGACAATATTCATGCTTAGGTGGAGGGGGTTTCCATGGATAAAACCACTTGTCAACAACCTCCAGTACTCCTTATACATGAGCATGTCATAGGGAATGAGCAAAAGTTTGTCCTTAAAATCTTCATTCAATAATGCCCAAATACTAAGACCAATGGTCAGGATAAAAATGACCAGGGCAACTGGAGCATAGAGAATGTATTCATATGGCATAAGCTACTGGAATATTTTAATCATCAAATAAAACAATCCAGTAATATTACCGAAATCAATAAGTATTTAAACCTATCACAAAAAATCAGGTGGGAATAAAGGCTTATATTCTGTATAAAGGACTAGAGCTTGCGCTTGAAAATACTCTGCAAATATTCTTTTAAGGCTTCAAAATCAGTCAAATCGCCTAATTCTTTACTCATGGTTCGAGCTTCATCAAAGTACTTTTTGATCAGGATAGCGGTATGATTTTCTATGTCCAGCTTACGGAAGATAGTCAAGACCTTTTCTACTTTATCGGGATGATCTTCAGGGGTAGAAAGTAAAAATTCAAGCTCAGTCTTTTCTTTCCCTTCTGCCAATTCAAGGGCTTTAAGTACAAGAAAGGTTTTCTTATTTACCAGAATATCACCACCTACCTGTTTCCCAAAACCTTCGGGAGGAAAAGCATCCATCAGATCGTCCTGCAATTGAAATCCGATCCCCAGACTTTCACCAAAAGCCCTGAAAAGCTTTACGATTCGGTCATCTGCTCCTCCGGCAATTGCACCCAGACTCATACAACCCCCAAGCAGGGCAGCTGTCTTTTTCCGGATCATCTCCAGATATTCCGGAATGGTAACATCATTTCTTTCCTCGAAATCCATGTCTTCCATTTGCCCTTCACAGACCTCCATAGCAACCTTGGAAAACTCCAATCCCAATTGAGCAGCTCTTTGCTCAAATCCCTGCATAATCAGTCCCATAGAATAGGCAAACATGGCATCTCCACTCAGGATGGCGATATCCGTATTCCAAACCTTATGAACTGTCGGCTTACCCCTACGAACGGGTGCTTTGTCCATGATGTCGTCATGCATCAGGGTGAAATTATGAAAAAGCTCTACTCCGCTTGCCAGATTCAGGGCACGATCAATCTCATCCCCCGATACTGCTTTATAGGCCATGAGGGTCAATATGGGTCGTATCCTTTTCCCCTTCATTTTGAGGATATAGGACATGGGTTCATACAAATTTTGGGGACTGAGAGAATCAAAGGGAAAATTTGCAAAATGAGATTCTATCAGATTCTTGAGAGATTCGTGTGAATGCATCAGGAAGGTGGATTTCTTCATAGTGGCTGGCAAATATAGAAAATCTCTTAACCCCTAAGTGAGGATTTTGTTCTTTTTTTAACAAAATAGCTTTTCTGTTTAAAGCAAAGAGACCGATGTCCTTGCCTGAACATCGGTCTCTTTTATTTCCTCCTATTCTCCCCCTATCAATCTAATGCTGGGGGATCAACTTTGGGCGTGGAGGAGTATGCCCCAGAAGTTTTATTTTTTCTCTTCCTTCAACTACATCACGTGTCATATTTCGGGTATCAATGACAGCCTGGGAGTGCTTGACGATATAAGGAATATCAAAATCATCGTGATCTGTCACCATAACTACCACAGAATAGGAGGCAAGGGTTTCGGGATCAAGGTCCACCGAATAAAAGGTCTTACCGGAAACTTCATATTCAGGAGCCCAGGGATCACTGATATCTATATTTTCTATACCTTCTTCGATCAATCGATAGATAATTGCTTCAGAAGGTGAATGCCTGAGATCTTTTACATTTTTCTTAAAGGAAACCCCCAATACGAGCACTTTGGCTTCATCAAGCGCAATCGGTTGGCGGGCGATCTCTCGGATAACCTGCTGCGCCACATGATAGGGCATGCTTTCATTTACATTGGCTGCCAGAGTAATAAATTTTGTTTCAAAATCATATTCTCTCGCCAACCAGGACAGATAATAAGGGTCGATCGGAATACAATGCCCCCCTACCCCAGGTCCAGGCGTAAATTTCATATACCCAAAAGGCTTCGTACTAGCTGATTCGATCACTTCCCAAACATTGATCCCTCCCATTCTTTCGCAGAGCAAAGCCAGCTCATTGACAAGGGCTATATTTACACTTCTGAAAATATTTTCCAATAACTTCTCCAGTTCGGCAACTTTAGGATTGTCTACCAGGTACACCTTTTCGATGATTTGATTGTTGACAAAGCCAGCCAAAACCGAACTGGTTTCTTCCATACCTCCTACAACAATAGGAGTATTGCCTGTATGGAAAACTTTATTTCCGGGATCCACTCGTTCTGGGCTAAAAGCCAGAAAGAAGTCAGAGCCAGGATTCAGACCAGACTTTTCCAGTTCTGGTAAAAGATAATCTTCTGTGGTTCCCGGAAAGGTGGTACTTTTCAGGATCACCAATTGGCCTTGTCTCAGGATTTGAGAAACACCTTCTCCCGCAGCAATAATATAGCTGATATCGGGCTCTTTGTTCAAATTGAAGGGGGTTGGTACAGCGATAAAAATCACATCTGTATCAGCCAGAAAATTATAATCTGTGGAGGCACTCAGTAGACCAATTCCCACCATTTCAGCCACTTCCTGATCATCGAGATCTTCTATAAAATTTATGCCCTCATTGAGGCTGTCAACTTTTTGTTTTGAGACATCTACCCCTTTACATGCAAAGCCTCTTTTGCAAAATTCCAGGGCTATAGGCATACCTACATAGCCCAGGCCAACGATACCAATTTTGGCCTTTTTTGTGCCGATTTTTTCAATGAGTTCTGTAGCCAGGCCCTGTACGCCTGATAATAAATCTTCGCGGAATAATCTCATGGGTGGGATGAAAGGTTAATAAGGAAAAATTCAGTTTTGTCTGGGATTACGAAAGAACTAGCCCTAAATAAACATGTTTTACTTGTAAATAATTTACGATTCTTACAAAAATTTAACACATAACATGGTAAGGTCATCGGTAGTTACTTGCGTCTCTGCAAACTCTTCCAACGCTTCTAGCATGGATTCTATTATTTCCCCGGCGGAATTATTCTTATGTTTTCTTACAAGTTCTTTTGCACGTTCACTCCCAAACATTTCTTCCTGGGGATTATGTTGTTCAGTTACCCCATCGGTAAACATAAATAAGATATCATTTTTTTCGTAGGAGAAGCTATGACTCTCAGGTTCAAGTTCAGGCATGATCCCCAGAATTGTACAGCCTTTATCTAGTCGCTGATTTTCTTTTGCACCTATGAAAATGGGGTAATTATGACCAGCATTTATATAGGTGAGGGTATTTTCAAAGCTGTTGATTTTTCCGAGGAAAAGGGTTACAAATTTTTCTCCGGTAGTCACATTGAAAAGAACTTTATTCAGCTCAACAACAATTTCCCGGATATCATCTGTTTGGGCAACGAGGGCCCTGAGGTTAGCCTGTAGATTGGACATCAATAAAGCAGCTCCTATACCTTTACCCGAAACATCAGCAATACAAACAAAGGTGGTTCCTTTTTGCTTTTTGATCACGTCATAATAGTCGCCTCCTATGCCGTGATGCGGAATATTTAATCCGAAAACATTTATCTCTTTGAAGCGATGAAAATCCGAAATCAGCAACTGCCGCTGAATGGTTTCAGCTACTTCCAGTTCTTTCCGGATAAACTCCTGCTCCATCTTTTCCTTGAAAAGCTCTTTATTTCGAATGGCAACTGAAAGGATCGTTCCCATTGATTCAATAAAGATCAAATCCCCTTCTGCTTCTACCTCTGTATCCGCAAAGTCTGCAATCGCAAAAAAAGCATGGGTATCTCCCCGATTGATGAAAGGGATGATATATTCAACTTTATGTTTAAACAATTCAGGGAAGGAGGCCGCATCAATAGCCGTAATTTTATCAATATCCAGAAGTTCGTCTACCGCATCTTGTTCAAAATGATCAAAACCCAGACGCATTCCCTCTTTCCAAAGCCCTTCATATTCATAAAAGAAGACCATTTTCCTTACTCCTATCTGCGCACGAAGGACATTCCTAACGATCATGCATAGCTGTTTGATGTTAAGGTTATCATTGTTGATACTCCTCAATACATCCAGCATAGCATCTGATTCCATCCGCTTCAATTCAAGCAGCTTCTTCGGATCATTGGTATTATATGCGTTCTCCATGTACATTTCTGGAAGCAAATTGTCTTATATATTTACATCTAAAGCATCTCTCAACCCTATTCCAATCAGATTGATACTAACCACAAGCAATATTAATGCTATTCCCGGGAAGAAAGCTAACCATTTACCCGTAGAAAAAACAATATAGGTATATCCTTCGGCAATCATGCTCCCCCAACTGGGAATTGGTACCTCTACTCCTATCCCCAAGAAACTCAATCCCGACTCAATCAAGACCGCAGAACCAAAATTAGCGACAGCAACCACAATTATCGGACTGATCACATTGGGGAGGACATGGCGAAACATAATCCTGAGGTCTTTAAATCCTAATGCTCTGGCAGCTTCTGTGTATTGTAGCTCCCTCACACTCAGAATTTGCCCCCGAACAATACGCGCTACTTCTACCCACATAGAAATACCGATAGCTATACAGACCTGCCAAAAACCTTTTCCTAATAAAAAACTAATTAAAAGGGCCAGCAGCAAAGTCGGTAATGACCACATCACTGAAATCAACCACATAATGACACGATCTACCCAGCCCCCAAAGTAGCCAGCAAAACTTCCCAGGACAATCCCGATCAGCAAGCTTAAACTCACTGCCAGCAGCCCTACCGTCAAACTGATTCGGGTTCCCAACAGAATCCTGCTCCAAAGATCTCGACCAAAGCCATCCGTCCCCAGAAAAAAGAAGAGTTCCTCTGCATATTGTTCCAGAAAACTATTTCGGTCAAAGCTCGCCGCATCCAATCCAAATTCTGATAAAGCCAGATCAAATTCCCCTCCTCCATAATTGGTGTAGCTCAATCGATCCCCATCCAAGGATATACTTTCCAAGCCTTGAATTGCAATTGGCCGGTAGTTGGCCTTTGCCCCTACAAACATGCGAGCCAGCAATCCACTTTCCTCCCCTTCTTCTTGTGGCAGCTTTAGAATCCAGGCTCGTGTTCCTGGCGCTTTCTTGGCAAGCTCCAGGATTTGGCGATTTGCATAGGGAGTAGAATCCGGACTGAAGAGATAGCCAAAGATTGCCAGAATGAGGCACAGGAAAAAGTAGCCCAGGCCGAAAAGGGCCGTAGGATTCTTTTTATACTTTTTCCAGGCAAGCTGGCGGGGACTATCCATAGTTCTCCTTTATCTAAGCATTACTTAGCGAAAGCCATTGTGTTTCAACAATCCATCCTTGGTCGCCAGAAAGGAATATTCCTGCATATTATCAGCATCAAAAATGCTGGTTCTTACAAAATCTCCTTTGCCCTTATCAAACATCATGACCTGAATCAGGCCCCGGTCAATCATAGTCCGTAGCTCATCCTTGACCACGGCAGTAGACTCCATTGCTTCTTCCACGATATGGTCAAAGCTTTCGACAAAATAAACAGAATCCAGAATTTGAAATTGTAGCTCTGTGAGTTCATTGTTCATGATACATTCCTTCCTTTCCAGCTATAGCTTTTTGCCAGGATACCCGCCATTCCGATCCAGATTACATAGGGTATGTAGAGAAAAGTCAATGGCAGAAACCAGCGTAACATGTGCAAGTTATGAAAAAATCGAGCAGCCTGAAGCATGATTATAAGATCTATACACAGCTTGATCAGAAAGTAGAGACTTGCCAGATATAAGTAGCGAATATCCTGAAAAGAAGCGACGAGTAAGAGGGGAAACGTCAGGAAGCCCAAATAAGCAATGCCCTGAATCAAATTGGGGCCTTTATGTAAATAAGCGCGAGATTTACTCACCCAACGAATGCGCTGAGCCTTGAAGTCCTTCCAGTTTTTTGGAGCCGTAGTGCGAACAATAGCTTCCGGCTTTTTGCAAAAGCTTATCTTATACTTGCCAGCCAGTCTTATCTTTTGCAATAGGAGTTCGTCATCTCCCGAAGCAACATGGTCAATGCCCTCATAGCCTTGTATTTCTTCGAATACCTCTTTTCGATATGCCATATTTGCTCCATTGGCCATATTCGGTCTGCCTCCTATGAGAAAACCTGCTCCGAAGACTACTAGTCCCATAGACTCCAATGCCTGCATAGTTTGAAAAGGAGTTTCTGATTCCAGAGCGACCGGGCCTGAGACAAAATCAGCCCCCGCTTCAAAATAAGCCCACATACTTTCCATCCATTTCTTTCCTACCCGACAATCGGCATCTATTTGAAAAATAATGCTCCCTTTGGCAGCCTTAATCCCACTAGCTAATGCAGCTTTCTTTCCATTCCCTTCGGAGTTCTGGATTCTTAACTGAGGATACTCATGCCTCATTGCCTCAGCAAGTAGTCGTGTTCGATCCGTAGAATGATCATCTATCAATAAGACTTCTATGCGGGCCGAACATACTTGTTCCAGGATACTTTTCAGGCAGGATTCAATTTGCGCTTCTTCATTTCTGGCAGGGATCAGCACGCTCAGCAAAGGCTCCAAATGTTGTGGAGGCTTCTCCGCTATAGGTCCGCGAGAGAAATTCCAGCTGCTCCACAGGACAAAGCAGAGGTAAAGCAGCAAACAGATACTACAAATGAGTAGCAGAATTTGCATGCGGGAAAAAGAAAAATAAAAAGCGGGATTGCAAATTAGTGGGAGAGAGAATTAATACTTGGGCTGACAAAAACCTTTGTCAGCCCAAGTCTGTACGATCTCGATCATCGGGAAAGCAATCCCCTTGACCTCTAAAAATATATCTGGGGGAAGGAGATCGCTTCGGTCAGGTTTTGACCTCGCAATGACAGCTGCGCTGTATTGCTTTGTGAACCCTTCCGCTCCTGGCCCTTTTCCCTTTTTTCGCACCCGCACAGCCTGAGGGTGAAAGGACTGCCGCACATTTCCATTAATCAAGCATTAAGCGAAATGGGGCTTGCCCCGAAAGGGTTTTAGGGATACTAAGTAAATCACGAATCCTTTCTTAATCTCCATTCCTTGTTCAGAATTCTAAAAGTGTTTTGGTGTTGTGGTTGAATGCTAACTGCCGTACAACAACAAAAAACACCTCTCCCTCCTGAACCCGAGAACACATGAACACATGAACACATGAACACATGAACACATGAACACGTTCAAAAAAGCACATAAAAAAACAGGTATGAATTCAGCTGTTCATACCTGTTATTCTAAAATTTTCTTAAGAGTGTCTTTAACTGCTGGCACTAGCAGTAGCTGGAGTCTCTCCAAGCATTGCCTGTGCCATTTCTAAGATCTGGGTGTCATCTAATAGAACTACTCCCCCGTCGGGTCCGGGCTCAAGGTGGAAACCGGTTGGTCTTCCTTGAGAGTAATGAGTGCCGCCAAAGTAGTTGCGTACAGTTTCAACTGACAAATTCAATTCTTTTGCAATTTTCTTCATACTTCCGTCAGGTAGACGGTCCTTAATGCGGCGAAGTTCATTGAAGGTTAATGTCATAACTACATAATTTTTTTTAAATAATGACTTGGAATGGATAATAGAGTTAGTAGCGTCCCGGGTCCACGTAAGAATACGTGTATACCCTCATCAAAACAAAGAGCTCTGAATGATTTTTAATTGGTCCCGAAATGCGGTTATTAGTTTATAATGTCTGGAAAAAAATGCAGAAAACCAAGTACTTATGGCAGTAATCGATTCTCTTTGTAAGGCATTCCAATTTTTCGAAAAAAATCAAATAGAAGAAAACCTGCTTTCTTTTCTGTTCTGCCCAAGATTTTTGCTACGTAAGCTTTAGCCGGGATGTGTCAAAAATTCTTTTCCACAATTTTATTTTTCGATTGGCCTTGCCCCTTTAGCTTATCAGCGACTTTCCAGGAATCCGATTGCATAAAGATATTGGCATCCCTATCTGTAGAATTTCCAGCTAATAGCTCCTTTAGGATGTACCCTTCATCTGAATGCGAGCTTGATACCTGGATTTGATCTTTCTTCCTTAAATCACATTGACCTCCCGAATCAGGCTGATTCCAAACTTCTCATGTACGGATTGGAGTATTTTTTCGGATAGTTCATAAAGCTCATTTCCATCTGCCCCTCCAAAATTTACCAAAACCAGGGCCTGCTTTTCATGTACCCCATAGGTACCAAAGCGCTTTCCTTTCCATCCACACATTTGGATCAACCAGCCAGCCGGAACTTTCACTCCCTCTTCCTGCGGATAATGAGGAGCCTGAGGATAGGATTGCTGAATTTGGGCAAAGGCTTCTCTACTGATTACGGGATTCTTAAAGAAACTACCTGCATTTCCGATTTCTTTTGGATCAGGGAGTTTGGATTGGCGAATGTTGATCACAGCCTGACTCAATTCTTTGATCCCGGGATCCTGAACGCCCATTTGCTTCAGCTCAACTTCCAGGGCTCCATAGGAACTGTTTAGACGGGCTGAATGAGAAAGCTTAAGTATAACCCCTGTAATCAGGTATTTGCCTTTAGCGGAGCCCTTGAAAATGCTATCTCTATAGCCAAACTTACATTCCTCCTTGTTAAAACTTCGAAGGATGCCTGTTCGAATATCCATAGCTTCGAGAGAAACAAAGACATCTTTCAACTCCACGCCATAAGCTCCAATATTTTGAATGGGAGCGGCTCCTATAGTTCCGGGGATGAGACTCAGGTTTTCAATCCCTGCCCATCCATTCTCAACACAATGCATGACACATTCGTGCCAATTTTCCCCTGCCCCAAACCGAACATATATATCATCTCCCTCTTCCCTGATGAGTTCCTTTCCCAAAATATTATTCTTCAGAACCACTTTATCCAAATCTCCCCGAATCAGAATATTGCTTCCTCCTCCCAGGATAAAGAGTTCAGAAGGATTGCGCATATTATCGATCAGAAATTCACGCGCCTCCACTTCATTCATGATCTCTATCCAATAGCGGGCATGGGCCTTTATTCCAAAGGTATTGTATGAGCTAAGATCTACCTGACTTTTGAGATGGGGCATGTGAAAAAGGCTTCCAAATTAAGGAAGGCAAAGATGCTCAATCTTTAGCGGCACTCAAAGGATGAAGCAGATTTTTGCTTTCAACCAGATCTGCCTTGAGCGAACCTATGGGAAGATCACTTTTGATGCGGATGGGGATTTTATTCTCGTCATCTGTGATCCAGAATTCGATCTTGCTGTTATCAGTAACCATACCGGCTTCTTCTATCAACAAATTAAATTTGAGGGCCTTGTATTTTACTCCTTCTACTTTGATTACTTCTCGCTTTTTCAATTCGGCTTGAAGGGCTACCGTCTTACGGTCGATGAAGTTTTGCAAAGAAATGCGATCTCCAATTTTCATCTCCTGATTATCATAACGGGTCCTTGCATAGTAGAAAGCTGAAATCACATCCTGTATGTTGTTCGGGATGGAATAATAGCTAACCTGCTTTTTATTGTTGATATAACGAGCCTTACGAGAGAGGTGGTCGAAATGAGTTTCTGTATAACTGATAAACTTGCCTTCTTCTATATAGCGATTGAACCTCAGAGAGAGCAGAGCATCCTGATCAAAATAGGATTCATATTTATCCCTGACCTTATAAAAAACATCAAAGGTGGAGGTTGTATAATTCTCTACGACAATATGATAACAGGGACGGTCTTTTTCTCTGACCATACGATTACCCACTTTCACAGTCGCATATCCGGCGGTAATCAAACCATAATGTACCCTGTATTTCAAAAATTCCCCGGGACGAAAGGTATCATTATGCATCTTGCGCATTCGCTGGCCATAGGAGGCCTCAACAAGAAGCATGAGGGAGATCAGAAGAAAGGAGGTGATAAGATTTTTCATTGCTAATCGATTTCCTGGTTTCAGTGCAGGTTGGATATTGATTGGCCCCTTTGTTTCCTTTCCAAACGTATTTACCTCTTTTAGAACGTAAATTCTTCGGAATATGTTGAATTTATGTTAAAAATCTGTCTCAATGGCCTTTAGGCTGGCTTTCTGATTCCAGCAATTGCTTTTCATATATACGTGCATAGTAGCCGTCTTTTTCCAGCAATTGATCATGGGTTCCAGCCTCTGTAATCTTTCCTTCTTCCAGGACCAGAATCTGATCAGCATCCTGAATACAGGAGATTCTGTGGGCCACCATAATGACGGCAACTTCCGGATGTTCTTTTCTAAAGTTCTTGAGATGGCGAAGGACCGTTTCTTCCGTTCGGGTATCAACTGCCGAAAGCACATCATCCATGATGAGCAATTTGGGAAGTCTGATCCAGGCACGGGCAATGGATATTCTTTGCTTCTGTCCACCAGAAAGGGTTACTCCTCTTTCCCCAACCAATGTCTTAAAACCTTCCGGGAAACCTTTGATATTCTCATAGACAGAGGCCCATTGGGTGGCCTGTTCTATTTCCTCCTGACTGGCATCCGGTTTACCAAAGGCCACATTATTGCTGATATCGTCGGAAAAGAGAAATACATCCTGAGGTGCATATCCGATAGCTGAACGCAATTTGTCCTTTTCGTATTTCTGGAGCTCCTGTCCATCCAGGATGATTTTGCCATGATCTATGTCAAATAGACGAGGAATCATCGCACAAAGGCTGGACTTCCCTGATCCGGTAGGTCCTACGATCCCCAGTTTCTGTCCAGGTTTCAACTTAAAGCTGATATCATTGAGTGCGTGTATGCCTGTTTCTTTATAGGTAAAGGAAACTTCTTCAAATTCCAGTTCAGCCTTTTCGATTCCTTTGCTTTCTTTGGGGAATAAAATTTCAGAGCGTTGTTCCAGCAGTTCATTCAGCCGCTTTTGACTGGCAGCTGCCCTTTGCACCAAAGTCGTAACCCATCCTATCGCGATTATCGGCCAGGTGATGAGATTGATGTACATGATAAACTCGGCAATGTTGCCAAGCGTCAAGCTCCCTCCGATCACTTTTCCTCCACCTACCCAAATAGTAAGTACTACACTCATGCCTACAAGGAAACTTACCAAAGGCATGAACAAAGCATCGAGTCTCGCCAAATGCATAGATCTTTTCTTATAGACCTCAGATTCGTTCGAGAATTTTTTAGCAGAATCTAACTCCTGTACATATGCTTTAACTACACGTATACCTGAAAATATTTCTTGTGAAATGGTGGTCAATCGCGAGAGTTGTTCCTGAATTCGCTCACTTCTTTTCTGGATAATAGAAGTCACATAGTAAATCAGATAACTCAAAAAGGGAAGAGGAATGAAGGCGTAAAATGTAAGCTCAGGATTGACTGTGATCATCGTAGTGGTAACTACTACGAAGAGGGTAATAGTATTGATAGAATACATAATTCCCGGCCCCAAATACATCCGCACACGTGAAACATCCTCCGTAATCCGAGCCATCAAATCACCGGTTCTGTTCTTCCGGTAAAAAGAAAGGGAAAGAGACTGAAAGTGCTCATAGATATCATTGCGCAAATCATACTCTATCAGCCTTGACATCACGATTAGGGTTTGTCTGGTCAGGAAAAGAAACAATCCCCGGATAAGGGCCGCCGAGATCACCAGGCCTGCAAAAAGCAAGAGACTTCTACCCAACATACCATCCAGGTGCTCGGTAATTTTAAAGCCTTTAAACTGATCGTAAAATCCCAAAACGTCCTCAACCATGTCAATGGCGCGACGCATAATTTGTGCCGGATAGATCGCAAAAAGATTGGATAAGGTAACGAAGAAAATACCGAGCAAGAAGTGCCACTTGTATTTCCAAATGTAAGTGTTTAAGGCAAACAAAGGTCTCATCGGCAGCAAAGATACAGATAAATTTATCTCACGGAAGCTAATACAGAGAATTGTTATTCCCTATTTCAAATCTTACAACACAAAAATGATACACAGATTTGATTATTTGGTTTATGGAATATTTTTCCTCTACTTGAGTGAACAGATAGACAAAGACTCGCCCTTTCATCGAGCTTTCCGTCTGTCGGAACTCAAGCACGCTCAGATATGAGATACGCAGCAATCGTTCTTCCTACGCTCTTATCATTATGCATTTCGGCGCATGCCCTAAATTACAGAAGTTTCTCCTTTTATGAAGGAAGTTTCGACCAACTTCGTAAAGAAGCTTTTGAAGAATCCCGCCCTTATATTCTTTATTTTTCCTTTAAAGGAAATGACGACTGTAAAGGTATAGAAAACTATACCTTCCAGGATGGCAAACTCGGAGAACTGATCCAGCAGCATTTTTTGATTTATGAGATCGACGAAAGTTGGACCCATAAAAGCGATCGCTACAAAGCGGTAGATTTTGAAGTAAATAAGCCAAGCTTTCTCATTTTCGATGAGTACAGCAAGCAGCAAGCTGAGATTAGCGGATTTGTAAGTCCTGAAACCCTTTATGAACAATTACAAAATTTCCTCCCAGAAAGAGGAGCCAGTAGAAGAGTAGAGATTCAGCAGGAAGATGGAGAGTCCAGCACCTCTCGTAGGGAATTGGGTGACTTCTTTTTTGAAGAAGCTGAGGTTCAGAACTACGAAGGAAATGCACAGCCGGCAAGGGAAGGAATTATGGGATCGCAATCCGATGGTATCATTATAGAAGATTTACAGGAGCAAAGAGAAGAAGCTCAGCCGGAGACTTATTCCAGTCAGGCAACTTCCTCAAATTTTGTAAAAGAGGAAACCTATTTAGAGCTGGATCCGGTAGTAAGTCAGCGTTTTGATTTTGAGGAAGAAGTAGATGGAGGCGCTCCACATCAGAGAAAAGATATCATCCAGGAATTTAATGCGGAGAAAGAACGGGTATCAGAGCTAGCACTGATTAATCCTGACTGGCAGGAAAAGGAAGAAGCCAGTAGCTATGAAGTTATTCCCGATATGAAGGAAGAAAATGGAAACAGCTTTGACGGTTACGGCATACAAACGGGAGCTTTCGAACAGAGTTACTTCATGAGAAGTCATGTCGAATACCTCCAACAAACATTCGGCAAGAATGTCTTTATCAACAAAGAAGAAAATAGTGGCAAGGCCTTATACAAAGTTCAGGTAGGTCCTTTTACAACAGAAACAGAGGCGAGAGCCTTTCAGGAACAATACAGAGCGGCAACGGGTACACAGGCAGGATTCCTGGTGTATCTGAGATAGAGAATTATCCAAATCCAAACAAACAAGAAAGGGCCACCGCTATGGTGGCCCTTTTCGTGTATATTAAAACATGATTCTGATCAGGTTGAGAAAGAAGTCCCGCATCCGCAACTATCTTTCGCATTGGGATTATTAAAAATAAATCCCCGGTCATTGAGTCCACTCTGGTAGTCCACTTCCATGCCATAGACATAGAGGGCATGCCGCTTATCCATGATCACACGTATTCCATCTATCATCCATTCATCATCCAGCTCCTGCTTTTCATCAAAACTGAGCACATAGGTCAGGCCGGAGCATCCTCCTCCTTTTACACCTACACGCAAAGGCTTATCTGCAGGTAGATTATCTGTACGCTGAATTTCCTTTAAGGCTTCAATAGCTGTAGGAGTCAGAGAAACGGATGATTCTTGTGTTGGAGTTAATTCTGTCATTAAATGAAAATTGCTAATCAATCTTTGTAAACGTAAATTTACGCATTTAGTTGGAAATAACAGGACACTAACCTTTCGATAGTTTCAGTACCGCAATCGGCATTTATGGATAATAAGCGAGAGCAATCATTATTTTCCGAATTTCCTGCAATCAGCGATCAGGAATGGAAAGAAAAAATAGTCAAGGATCTCAAGGGCCGAAGTTTTGAAGACCTGAATTGGGAATTTGAAAAAGGGATAAAACTCGCCCCATATTATAGAAACTCGGATCTTGACAAAATCAAAGATCGGCTCTCCTCCTTTAGACGCGGCAATCTCTTCAATCTTCCGGGCATGCCCTGGCAATTGATCCAGAAATTGTCCTTTCGCTATGGAGATCCCCTGGATCAGCTACGGACAGCAGAAGAAGCAGACGCACATGCTTTTTATATCGATGCTCCTCAGGATTTTCTGGAATTACTCCCTTTCTTTTCCCTGAAAGATACAGCTCTCCATTTCTCCTCTCGGGATGCCGACCCAACATTAATTCAAAAGCTACAACAATACCTGGAAAGCAAATCTCAGGACTTAAGCTTTTTGACAGGAACCTATGCAACGCCTCGTGAGACTTCGACAGAAGAACTCATCAAGTTGGTAAAAAGCAGTGAAGCTTCTCCTTATTTCCGTACCCTCAGTATAGAGCTCTGGGATCCACCTGTAAAAATCAGTGCGCAACTTACCTTTGCTCTGATCCGCAGCCTCAACCTGATCGAGAGTATGCAGTCCAAAGGAATTGAGACTAAAGAAATTATAGAGAACCTGGCTTTCAATTTCCCGGTCGATACTGCCTTTTTCCCGGAATTGGCAAAATTTCGTGCCTTTAGGGTTCTTTTTGCACGCATGTTGGAAGTTTTAGGTATTCACGATAAGGAGTTACAGTCTCCTTTCGTTATGGCCCATGCCCCTCTTTGGCATACAGAGCCCAATAAAAAACATAGCAATCTTCTCAGACTTAGCAGTTCAGCTATCGCTTCCATTCTGGGTGGCGTTCATGGCCTGATTCTTTCTGATTTTGATCCGGGTAAAGATCGCGATCTGGCCCTCAATCAAAGACTAAGCAGAAACATTCATCATCTCCTGAGAGAAGAATCCTACCTTGATCAGGTACTCGATCCGGCTGGAGGTGCCTATTATATAGAAGAACTCACGACTCGTTTGATCGATAAGGTTTGGAAAGACTTTCAGGGAGATACCTTTGTGCAGAAAGCTCATTTTTCAGAAGATGATCTTTTTGGAGAAAACCAATTGAACTGGGAAACGCCGGAAGACATTGAGATCAAATCTTTATATAAGGATGATGATGTGGAAAGTCTGGATCATTTAGACTTTGCTGCAGGACTTCCTCCTTTCCTCAGAGGCCCTTATTCCAGTATGTATGCTGTGCGTCCCTGGACCATTCGCCAATATGCTGGTTTTTCTACTGCCGAAGAATCTAATGCCTTTTACAGACGAAACCTGGCTGCCGGGCAGAAAGGTCTTTCTGTGGCTTTTGACCTGGCAACCCATAGAGGCTATGACTCAGATCACCCCCGTGTAGAAGGAGATGTAGGTAAGGCAGGAGTAGCTATAGATAGTGTGGAGGATATGAAGATTCTTTTTGATCAGATTCCTCTGGACAAGATGTCCGTATCCATGACCATGAATGGAGCCGTTATTCCAATCATGGCATTCTATATAGTAGCCGCAGAGGAAGAGGGAGTTGAGCCGAAACAATTGAGCGGAACCATACAGAATGATGTATTGAAGGAATTCATGGTTCGGAACACCTATATATATCCTCCTGAGCCCAGTATGCGCATCATTGGAGATATCTTTGAATATACCTCCCAAAATATGCCTCGCTTCAATTCGATTTCTGTAAGTGGCTACCACATGCAGGAAGCAGGTGCAAGCGCAGATTTGGAGTTGGCTTATACCCTGGCAGATGGATTGGAATATGTACGTAGGGGATTAAAGGCAGGTCTGGATATAGACGCGTTTGCTCCACGTATCTCATTTTTCTGGGCAATTGGGATGAACTTCTTTATGGAGATCGCAAAAATGCGAGCGGGTAGATTATTGTGGGCGAAACTAATCAAGCAGTTTAATCCTCAAAATCCCAAATCCCTTTCTCTAAGAACCCATTGCCAAACCTCCGGGTGGAGCCTCACTGAGCAAGATCCCTTAAATAATGTTGCAAGAACTTGTATAGAAGCCCTTGCGGCTGCTTTCGGCCATACCCAATCCCTGCACACCAATTCTTTTGACGAAGCCATAGCCTTGCCTACCGACTTCTCAGCGGGAATTGCCCGAGATACTCAAATTTACCTTCAGGAGGAAACTCAGATTACAAAAGCCGTTGACCCCTGGGCAGGTTCTTATTACGTAGAAAGGCTCACCCGCGATTTGGTGGATAAAGCCTGGAAATTGATTGAAGAGGTGGAGGCACATGGAGGCATGGCAAAAGCTATAGAAGCCGGCATCCCAAAATTGAGAATTGAGGAAGCTGCTACCCGCAAACAGGCGCGTATAGATTCGGGCAAGGATATCATCGTAGGACTCAATCAATACCAGACAGATTACGAACAGGATTTTGATATACTGGAAGTTGATAATACAGCAGTTCGAGAGGCCCAGATCAAGCGGCTAAATGATACAAAAGCTGGCAGAGATCAGGCAAACCTAAACGCATGCCTGGACGCAATAAGAGAAAGTGCCAAAAGCGGAGAAGGAAATCTTCTTTCCCTGGCCGTGGAGGCTGCCCGTGCCAGGGCAACTTTGGGCGAAATTTCTCAAGCGATGGAAGAACACTTTGGCCGATACCAGGCCCCCATTCAATCAGTAAGTGGCGTTTATGCCAAAGTAGCTATGGATAATGCATCTTTTGAAGAGACCCGTAAACTCGCTGACGAATTTGCCCGACTGGAAGGGAGACGTCCTCGGATTCTGGTCGCCAAGATGGGACAGGATGGACATGATCGAGGAGCGAAAGTGATTGCAACCAGTTTTGCTGACCTTGGATTTGATGTAGATATCGGTCCACTCTTTCAGGTGCCTAGCGAAGTGGCCATGCAAGCTGCCGAAAATGATGTGCATGTCGTAGGGGTTTCCAGTCTGGCTGCCGGACACAAAACCCTCGTTCCACAACTCATCGGAGAGTTGAAAAAACTGGGAAGAGATGACATCATGGTCATAGCCGGAGGGGTAATCCCAAAACAGGATTATGACTTCTTATATGAAGCAGGAGTAGGGGGTATTTTCGGCCCTGGAACCCCGGTTCCCGAAGCAGCCGGAGAGGTCCTCAAGAAACTCTTAGCATGAGCTAATTAATAACTATTTAAAGCAACTTTTTCAATTTATTGGAGTATATAGGTTAGATTTGCTACCGCTAAGGTTGACAAACAAACTAAGTTCTGTTCAGATCGCATTACATGTGCGTAGATACATACACTATAATCACTTAAAGAGATTCACACATCCTGTCCTTTCCACTAAGCCCTCGTCCTTCTACTATTTTTTTAGGGACTTTGTCCTCATAACAACATTACCGGTTAGAAATAATCCGGATTTTTGAAGTAGGAATGACTAATTATTAGAAATACAATTTTCCTTTAATCTTATACCTAGCTATGAAAAATAAATTCAGCATCAAAAAAGGAGAAAGCAAAGCTGTATTTAATAACCCGATTCTAGAGAAACTAACCGTAACGCATATTTCGGTTCCCCTGATCCTGTTTTACGGCGCCTCTATCGGTCTTATTACCTTTGGACTTACCACAACCCATATGTCTGGCTGGTTGATAGCCGGATTGTTTTGGTTTGGTCTGTTTTTCTGGACTTTCTTCGAATATATGATGCACAAACATGTGTTTCATATTGTAGAACACCTTCCCTCTGCTGAAAAGTTTCAGTACCTGATTCATGGTATCCACCATGAATATCCACGTGACAAAAAGCGCTTGATCATGCCTCCTTTAATGAGTGCAACTCTGGCCCTTTTCTTCATTTGGTTATTCAGAGCAAGTTTGGGAGACTTTGGATACGGATTTGGAGCCGGTTTCCTTTCTGGATATGCCAGCTATCTGTCCATCCATTATGCCACCCATGTATTCCAGCCACCCAAAAACAAGTTGAAAAAACTATGGGTACATCACGCGATCCATCACTACAAAGATGATTCCGTGGCCTATGGAGTTTCTTCTCCTCTTTGGGACTGGATATTTGGAACCATGCCACAGAAAGGAAGAGTTACCGTGAAAGAGGATGGGGTTAAAACCGCTATTCCTCAGTAATTCACTTCATGTAAAAGATTAGCTCGCCTCGTTCTTTTGAAGGAGGCGAGCCTTTTTTATGCCCATGCCTCAAGCCTTGCCTTGAGTAAATAAATCCTTATATTCTCATGGAAACATTTCAGATATGGATGCATATACCCTGGAATTAAAGAAGCTACTTGCCAATAATGAAGTAAAGGAGGTTATGAATAGCCTCATCGAAACTCTGGATGAGGCAGCCAGATCGACCAAGGAGTTGAAAGAGGAAATTGAACCCCTGCAGGGAAAAATCATCATCCTTTCAAGTCGCTTTTCTAAAGCCGTAAATGAGCGTGAACAAGATTTCATTGATGCCGGTGATTTCAATACTCAAATGGCCAGAATCAACAAAACCCTGGTAGATATTCTCAATAGTCTCGATGATGAGTATCCCATCCTGGAAAAATATTTCAACGAACAAACTGAAGAAAAAGCCTGGGCTATCGCCTCCGCATCCAATGATATAGAAGGCTACCAGGATTATTTTCAAAAGTATCCCAACGGAAAATATAAAGAAGAAACCCAAAGGCTCATCCGTGAGCTTCAGGCCATTGAAGGGAAAAAGAAGGAAGAGTTTCGAAAAAAAGCAGAGGCAGAAAAAAGAAGAAGGCAAAGCGTTCAAGCCAGGCCCCAAACCCGCACCAGCAATGTCCGCTATTACTTGATGGGCGCAGGACTTCTTGCATTTATAGGTCTTGGCTATTTTCTCGTGAAAAATTTCAATGAACCTCCAGCAGAAAGAAAGCGGACAGAAGTAGCAACTACTCAAGTAGAAGAAGCGACTGAAGAGCCAGAGAATCCTAATCCCCGGAATCCCGGAAATTCGACTACAGATACAAAAGAGCCCGATAAACCCGATAATCCAGACAGCAGAAATCCAGGCGGAACTCTCACCTTAGATCCCGGAAATATCAAACCAGAACTATTGGAAAGACTCCCAGATCTCGTAGAGACCGGTAAAATTCCAGTCGATCAGCTGATCAAATCTCCCGCAAGTTCCTGGCAAGGAACCTGGAAAACTTCTTTTGACGTCCTTAGATTAAAAACTTCCGGAAACAGGGTATATGGTGATTATGGGAAATTGGGAACCATCGAAGGCTATTATGACCCAAATTCTCAAACCTTAAAAGGAGAATTTGTCAATGGGACAAGAGAGGGCACCTTCAAATGGACCATTTCTGGGGAAAATATGGGAGGGAGTTGGTCTTTCAATGATTCAAAAACTCAAGGTAGATGGACCGGTAGCAAAACTTCCAGTCGCATGCCCAGCCTTCAGAATTTCCCATGGGAAGGTATCTGGGATACCGCTGAATTTGGGGAAATCGAATTCAGCCAGAAAAGCAATAAGGTAAGCGGCAAGGGAGACAAAGTCTCTATTTATAAAGCAAGCTATGATGCTCGAAACAAAAGATTGGAAGGAATTCTCACAGATGGAAGAAGGAGAACTACCGCTGATTTTAGTATCACCATTTCTGATGGAAAGTATTTTAAAGGGAAATGGGCCTATACCAAAACCATTCAGGGAGTAAAATCTTCGGGAATATGGGAAGGCAAGCGTATAAAATAGCTGCAATCTTCTATCTTTGCCCGAGAGAAAAACGCCTGTACTCACAGGCCATGCATATTTTTTATGAAGAAACTCCTGATCATGACCGGTGGTGGCGACTGTCCGGGTCTCAATGCAGTAATCAGAGCTGCAGTTAAACGCGCCTTGCAAGAAAAAGACTGGGAAGTATACGGATGCGTGGAGGCTTACAATGGCCTCTTGCTGGATCCTATGGAAATTGTTCCATTAGATGAGAAGGCAGTAAGTGGTATCCATGTCAAAGGGGGAACCATCATTGGGACGACCAATAGAGGGAATCCTTTTAGTTGGCCCGTAGAAAATGAAGATGGCACTTGGTCCGAAGTAGATCGTTCTGATGAATTGATAGAAAAATGCCAGCAAATGGGTTTTGATGCTATCATCAGCATCGGTGGAGATGGCTCTCAAAAGATTTCCAGGAAGTTTTGCGAAAAAGGGCTCAACATAGTCGGGGTACCCAAAACCATTGACAATGACCTTTCCGCTACGGATTATACCTTTGGTTTTCAAACAGCAGTGCAGGTAGCAACTGAGAGTTTTGATAAACTCGTAACCACAGCAGAAAGCCATTCGAGGGTAATGATTATGGAAACTATGGGAAGAGATGCGGGCTGGATAGCCTTGCATTCTGCCATAGCTGGTGGCGCAGAAGTTTGCCTGATTCCGGAGATAGAATACGACATCCAGAAAATCTCAAAACGCATAAATGCGCGTTATAAACAAAGACGAGGCTTTGCCAATATTGTGATTTCAGAAGGAGCCAAGCCCAAAGGCGGAACTGTGGTTGCGACTGATATGGGTGAAGCTGGATATGGTCATAAGAGATTGGGAGGTGCAGGCTATCGTTTGGTAGAGGAATTGAAAGCTTCGGATTGTGCAGGAGACTTTCGAGTTACGGTCCTGGGACATTTGCAAAGAGGAGGAACACCTACTGCATTTGACCGCATTTTGGCAACTCAGTATGGAGTAAAGGCTTTTGAGATGGTTTTGGAAGGAAAGTTTGGACGAATGGCTGCTTATCGCAACAATAGCATCATAGACGTAAGCCTGGAAGAAGCGACCTCCACCTACAATTTTGTTGATCCTAACTCCTATCTGGTTCAGGTAGCGCGTGGAATCGGAATCAGCTTTGGTGATTGATGGGTAAAAAGAAAGATCAAGCGCAAATTCAAATTTCAAGTTCAGGGGATTACTACCTTCCTTTTTGCATTTGAGCTTGATACTTGCACTTGAACTTTCTCCATCCTTATTATCCTGGATACTATTCGCTTCACACTACCCTTGTTCACATGACAAAAAATAAGCGGAGCCTTTCGGCTCCGCATTTCTTTGAGCAAGGAATATATCTGCTCAAGGTCATATGTTGCGTGGGTATGCCTTGATTTAGCTATTTCCCCCTGCCATCGCTTTTTTAATCAGGCCAATAACAGCCATCACGATTCCTCCTCCTACTCCACCACCGGCAACGCTACCCAAAATTCCGGCAACGTCCATGCTTCCAGCGGGCATGTCCATAAACATGTTCAATACCTGACCTCCGAGCCCTCCTCCCAGGATACCGGCAATAGAATTACCAAGCGTACCCAATGAAAGATTCTTCATGAGTGATCCGGCAAGATTTCCTCCTGCTGCACCTGAAATAAGTTGAATAATAAGCGGTAGTAAGCTTCCCATAATTAAAGTATTAATATTAGTAAAATGTGCGTTTTTAATACTTCTAGGGAGTTTTCAGTATGGCTTCAATTATAAGATAGGAAAATATTTGATAAGTCACGCATCACTCCCATAATTTCAATTTTTCCCGAATTTTTCCACTTTGAACTAATTCTGCAAAATCATCTCTGACTTCTTTGCTGAGATCAAAGGCCTTTTCCCATCGCTCCTGACGCTCTTTGGTGGGAAAATTTTCAAAATCTTTTCGATCCGGTACATAGCCGCCAGGAAGTTTTTGGATAAACTTTTGAGAAGGGTGAAGCAAAAGCACATGATTTTTCTCCGCTTCTGAGGGTTTGCGATTTTTGAGTTTTTTGTCAAACCAGCTGGGCTTTACCTGGTCAAAGAAATGCGGTTGAAATACGATATCTCCTTCGCCCAATTGATAAGGCAGGGTCAAATGGTAATCAATCAAACCTCCATCTCTATACATTCCTTCAGGTGCGTCCGGAACATTGGGAATACCTTCCATGACCATAGGAATGGCGCCCGTTGCCAAAAGAGCTGCCTCAAAATTATCTTTATGGAGTTCGACTTCTGTAGTAGGAAAAGCATCTTTCCCCAAAAAACTGCTTTCTCCCCGGGGATCGTGAAAAAGAACCCGATGAAAGAAGGCATTGAGGTTCCTTCGGCTCATCGCATTGCCTATAATTGTCGCAATAAGCCCGGTACCTTGCAGCAATTTGTTTTCGCTGGCAAGTAGTCCTTTACTTTTAACTGCAATGACAAAAAGCCGCGCAAAAGGATGATTCAAAATATGAGGAATCGTATCCGGGTTTATATATTCTTTCGTTACCTGAGGAATGACAGCAGTAATTTCCTCACGTGTGGGTTTGTCAGAATAGGCCTGACCGAAATAACCTTCTTTAAACAACTCCAATCCTTTTACAGGATCAGGAAAGGCCATTGATGATGCAAACCTCCAGGCGCCAATCGATGAGCCGATCATAGGAAGGGCCTCCTTTCGGCCCTTAAACCATTCTCCAAAAAGGTAGCGATCCAAATGTCCCAACACGATCCATTTAGGACCTCCAGCTGCACCAGACATTAGTTTGATCATTTCAGGCTTGAGGCCTCCATCCATGATGGCCTCATAAGCAGCTTTACCTGCTTTTAGTTCTATAGAGTCAAAGCTAGCCACAATCTCAGGTATTCTTATTCTTTCTCAATTGCACGATCTTTATCCGTTATCCAGTGGCTCCAGGAACCAGGGTATAATCTTGCTCCAGATAAGCCCGCATATTCCATTGCCAAAAGATTATGACAGGCAGTAACTCCCGACCCACAATAGACGATGCTTTCTTCTATGGGCGTATCTCCCAGTATTTCCTGAAAACGGGCGGAAATGTCTTCTTTCGATTTGATTTTTTTGTCTTCCCCCAAATTCTCCATCCAGGGAGCAGAAACAGCTGAGGGAATATGTCCCGCTATCGGATCTATGGGTTCCTTTTCGCCTCGATACCGAATTCCTGCCCGGGCATCGATCAGGAGTCCCTGACCGGATTGCGAACGTGCTTCCACTTCTTTTACATTTACCGCAACCCCTTCCTGCATTTGGATTTCTATAGTTCCCTTAGACGCTTGGGGAATGTCTGTGGATAAAGCTCCGCCAGAAGCTTCCCAGGCCTGGATTCCTCCATCCAACACGGCAACAGCTTCATGCCCCATAGCCTTCAGCATCCACCAAAGTCTGGCAGCAATACCCCCCCCTTTATCATCATAAACCACTACTTGAGTATCGGGATTCAATCCCCAGTTTTGAAGACTTTCCAAAAATTTATCGGGATGGGGCAAAGGATGTCTTCCTGTCACGGGAGCATCTATAGGACCCGAGAGGTCTTCATCCAGATGGGCAAAGATAGCTCCTGGAATATGTCCTACTTTATAGGCATTTCGGCCGGCCTCTGTGTCCTTTAGCTCATGGCGACAATCAAAGACTTGCCATTGAGGATTATCTAAATGCTGAGCCAGTTCATATGCGCTAATAAAGGTCTTATACATAGCAGTTTGTAATTGGGCCGGAGTAGCTATTAAAAATCCTTCCCTAGTTACAGATTTTTTCTTTTTTCTTCTCTTAAACTGGAGAAAAAAATGAAAGCCTTGTCCGATTCATTTGGGTATATTATTTTGTATCCCTTCAAGAACAAATTATGGACATCACTTCTCCTACCTCCTTTAGTTTCCCCACAGATATCAGATTTGGTGAGGGAGTAATCAAAGAATTGCCGGACTACCTAAAAAAACATGGACTCGAACGTCCTCTGGTAGTTACGGATCCCAATGTTGCTGAATTGGGCTTTTTCAAAGAAATCCTGAGCCATCTACATGCAAAAGGACTTAGTGTGGATGTATTTTCTGATATGCATGCGAATCCTGTCAAGTCTGATGTGCTCGCCGGAGGAGATGCATATAAAAGTTCGAATCGGGATTCGATCATAGGCATAGGCGGAGGGGCTGCCATGGATGTAGCAAGAGCCATCGCTTTACGGATCAATCACCATCAGGATTTATTTGTCTATGATGACCTGATAGGGGGGGATAAATATGTTACGGAAGCTGTTCCGCATTTTGTAACGGTGCCTACTACTTCTGGTACAGGGAGTGAAGTTGGACGATCAGCTATTATTTCTGAGGATGAAAGTAAGCGCAAACGTATCCTCTTTGCGCCCAGTTTATTGGCGAAACAGGTCTTTGCCGATCCTGCTCTGACCTATGAATTACCGGCACATATTACAGCCGCAACCGGTATGGATGCCCTTACCCATAATATGGAAGCTTACCTCGCCAAAAACTACCATCCCATGGCTGATGGGATTGCTTTACAGGGTATGAAACTCATCTTTGATTCCATTGAAGCCGCCACCCTCAACCCAACTCCTGAAGCCAGAGCAAAAATGATGTTGGGTTCTTTGATGGGAGCTGTTGCATTTCAAAAAGGTCTGGGAGTTGTCCATTCTTTGGCCCACCCCCTCTCTACCTTATTGGATATGCACCACGGACTTGCCAATGCAATCAATCTGCCCTATGGAATGGAATTCAATATGACCGGCCTGGAGGATAAGTTTGAAGAAATGGCTCGGCTGACTTCTATGGAGAATCCTTCAGCAGAAGGCCTGATCGAGGAACTATTTGCCTTGAACCAAAGACTGGGATTACCTACCAAACTCAGGGAGAAAGGCGTGGAAGAATCTCATTTAGAAGCTTTGAGCGATTTGGCGATAGCTGATTTCGCCCATCCCAACAATCCCAAGCCTGTGAGCAGGGCAGATTTTCGGGCGATTTACCAGAAAGCCTGGTAGAGAAAGCTTCAGCAAACAGTCTTGTCATTGCGAGCCTGTAATACAGGCGAAGCAATCCCCTTGAATACAAAACACCTACTGGAATCAAGGGGATTGCTTCGCCCTAAATTAGTGCTCGCAATGACAAACATGTTGTAAAAAATAACCCTCCCCTACTAATCTGAAGCTGGCTCCAGTTTCGGGTTTTTCATAAGCCAGAAATACTCACTTGTATCCGCAGGGAGCCAACTTTCCTTTACATATCCACTCAGCATAGACCCATAACGATCTTCTTCGTCAAACATATCTATCTCCTCTTTTTCAAGGAGAACCCATTCCACTTCTTCCGAAATTTTCAACTTCAACTCATCTTCCAAACGAGCATAATTCATTTCAGCATTATGCGCCCAGTCAACGGGCAATGGATTTTGCGCATCAAAAAGATAATGGGCCATAGGATAGCCGGGAAGAACGGCCGTCTTGTTTGGATCATACTTTTCGAAAAAGTCCTTCAATTCCAGGAGCTTTTCTTCAAATGGTTCGCCAGTTCTCAAGCCTGTCAATTTCTCCACATACATGCCGGGTTTGGCAGTCAGAGTGTCTCTATCCTGATCGCGGTAGGGATATTGGTAGAGGAAAGCAAAAACCCATATCAGGAGAATACAGGCGACCCCATAAAAATAGCGAGGCACACTCAGTTCCAATTCTTCATTTAATCCATAAATAAAGGCGAAAAGAATGGGAGTAAAGAAAAGCATGGGATTGGCGTAGCCCCAGCTTATACCTGCACACCAACCTATACTCAAGAGACTCAGCAGAAAAGAAAATGCAGCTCGATTTAGCCAGAAACTTTTAACTGCAACTCCTGCTGCGATCAACCAGAAAGCCTGAGCAAATCCAAAGGAAGGAGCTACATAAGCATCCAATTTTAAACTTTGGTACACATGCATACCCAACAATCCCCAAAAGGCTAATCCAAATATCCCGGCAGGTAAATACCTCCAGGTATAGATCGCATGAGCCCTCCAGACAATCAATAAAGGTAAAACAATGAGCAGAAAGGGCTTTGCATATTCGACTATGGCAACATCCACTAGATCAGCAAGCCTGCTTTCTCCTGTACTTTGCGCAAGGAAAGCTTCGCAATATTCTGGATAACTAAGATACAGAGAGCCCAGAAATGCCATTAATATTCCTCCGAATATAGCCGCTGGTTTCCATGCGTATTTTGCTCCATACTGAAGAAAGAGTAGAGCCGGCCCAAAAACCAGCATAGGATAAAATGCCTGTTTGCAAAGGGCAGCTGCCACAAAGCAAAACAAAGCAAAGACATGCCAATAAATTTTTTGCCTGCGGGCCACCATATAGACTCCCAGTGAGGAGAATAAGATGCCATCAATCGTATGCCAAGCCATGGGCGGGAAATTGTGAACACTGCAGGCAAAAGCCATGACCAGAAACAGTTCGGTAGAAATACCAATCTTTCGGAAATCAAAGAAATGCTGCAGTCCTCTAATGGTCCAAAACACACTCAGTGCCATAAAGAGATAAAAGACAAAGCGTTCTCCCAGGATTTCCAGAGAAGCAGGTAAGAGGGATTGAATGAAGGCGTGGAGGTATAAACTTAAGGGTGGCCTGATATAGATAAAGTCTATATAGGGAACCTCACCTTGTAGCACTCTATAGGATAAAGCGGAAAGAAATCCCTGATCGGTATCACTCATTCCATGAAAGCCATAGGCCAGGAAATAGAGTGCCGCCATCAAAATACCAATACCCAGTAGTCGGTAAGGATGTCCCTCCGGTACTTCATTGGGATAGGAAGTTTCAGCTAATTCGGCCATTATTTCGGTACTATGCGCATTAAGAATAGTGCGATAGGAAGGAAAATAGCATTGGGAACCCAAACAGCTCGCTGGGCAGGAAAGGTCTGACTGACCATCGCCTGGCTACCAAAAAGCAGGCCCACATATAGTAGGCACAGAAATAGTCCCAATCCAATTTGTAAGGCGATACCGCCCCTCGATTTTCGAGAGGCCATAGCATAACCAATAATGGTCAGGATAATCATAGCCAGAGGATCGGACAAGCGTCGATGCCTTTCGATGTACAAGGCCTTCAAGATGTCTGAGCCCCGCATTTCCTCCAGCTCTATATACTCTACAAGCTCCTCTGAGGTTTTCGTCTTTTCCGCTTCTTCCCGAATAAAGATATCATCTGGATACAAAAGGAAGGTAGTATCCAATTCCGGAGTCGTCCACATACGCTCCTTTTTCCCTTTCATCTTTCGCAGTCGCGCATTGATCAGTCGCCAGTTTTCTGTAGAGTCTACCCAGAGGATCCGTTTGGCTTCAATCTTGGCGATGATATCCCCGTCTTTGGTTTGTTCCAGGTTAAAAGTATGCCCCTCTTTCCGCTTTTCATTGTAAAAGCCGATGTAGACATAGGTATCGGGGGCTACCTTTTTATGGATATCCCGCTTTCTGTGTATGGTCTTCTTTTTAAAGTATTTGTATTCAAAGGCTACCCGTTCTTCTGTTGCACGGGGAATGAGATAGCCTTTGAAATAAAAGGAAACCCCGGCCAATGCGATTGCACAGATCAGATAGGGTACAAAAATGCGGTAAAAACTTACTCCCGCACCCAACATAGGAATGACCTCCGAGCGCCCTGCCATCCGGGAAGTAAAAAAGATCACCCCCAGAAAAATACAGACCGGACTCAAGAGATCCGCCCAGAAGGGAATGAAGTTGAGGTAATAATCAAAGATGATCTCACTAAAGGGAGGTTTCCGGTCCAGAAAGAAATCTATCCTTTCCACCAAATCAATCATCACGGCAATCGCAATGATCATCCCCAGGATGAACAAACTTGCTGTGAGATATTGTTTAATGATGTATCGATCCAGGATATTCATTCCTCTATCCGCAATTTTTGTTAAAGTGCCGACAAAGCCTCATTTGGTTGCCAGCTTTTTCTATATTTCTTCAAAATCTGCGTAAAATTAAGAAACAGTGCTTAGAGCTGAAACAGGAGACAACCTTTTCCTTCAATTCTCAGTCATAGAATAAAAGAAAAGATCTATCAGCCATACAACCTTCATCTGGCTTTAGACTTCTTTGAAACATAACAATTTTGTAATTTTGCGCTCTATGCAAAAAAATATAAGAATAATCGGCCTGGCCCTCCTGATTGCTTTGATGACTGTAGGCTGTGGCAAGGAATATAAAAAGTTTAGTAAATGGTCCCGAAAAGGAACAGTAGCACAGAAAGACTCTGCTGCTTTTTACTTTTATGAAAGAAAGGACTATGACAAAGCATCCTTCCTATTGGAAGAACTTCAAACGGCCTACCGTGGACAACCTCGCGCCAAAGAAGTGCTCTATGCATATGCATACTCCAAGTATGGAAGTGGATACTATACGACGGCTGCCTTCAACTTTGAGCAGTATTCCAAATTGTATCCCAATGATCCCCTCGCACCAGAATGTATGTATATGGTAGGATACTGTGCATACCTCGAATCTGCCCCATATTACCTGGATCAGGCTGCTACCTTGAAAGCGATCAGTCAGTTCCAGTTATTCATCAACAATTATCCGGTAGATGAAAGATCTGAGAAAGCCAATACGCTGATGACAGAATTGAGGGAAAGGCTGGCGAAAAAAGCATTTGAGAATGCCAATGTTTATTTCAAAATCCAAAACTTCCGTGCTGCCACCAAAGCATTTGAAGTAATGATCCAGGAATTTCCGGATTCTCGCTATCGTGAAGAAGCCCAGTATCTTTGGTTCAAATCAGCGGCAGATCTGGCTGACAACAGTATTTTCAGCAAAAAGAAGAATCGCTACCTCGATGCATTGGATCTTTATGAGCGATTTATAGATAAGTATCCCAACAGTGTTTTCGTCAAAGATGCAGAAGCTGCCTTTGTAAAAGCCAAGAAAGGCTATGGAAAAGTACTGGCCGGTGAGGCAAATGGGAGTTAATTTTAAATTTTTGCAACACCCTGATAGAAATCTCGTTATCTTTTACGATATTTGCGATCTAAATTATTTAAGCTGATATGAAAGATTTTATCCCAGTTGATGTACCGAAGGTAGGCGAATTTTCAGGAAACCTGTATAAGTCCCTGATCATTGTTGGCAAAAGAGCCAATCAGATTACCCTCGACATCAAGGATGAGCTGACCCAAAAACTTGCCGAGTTTGCTCCTGCTTATGACAACCTGGAAGAGGTGATGGAAAATAAGGAGCAGATCGAGATCAGCCGTTTCTATGAGCGCAAACCTAAGCCCACTCAGGTAGCGCTGGAAGAATTTCTGGCCGAAGAGATCTATTACAGAGATCCCCACGATTTTGAAAATTAATAGCTGCAGGGGAAATTGATCTTTCCTCTAGCATCGAAAAGCATAAAAAAGCGGGCAATGCCCGCTTTTTTTGTGTAAAGACCCAGCCTTGCTGTCATTACGAGGCCTTATCAAGGTCGAAGCAATCCCCTTGGCTACAAATACTTATTCGATTCAAGGAGATTGCTACACCTGTAACACAGGCTCGCAATGACAAGCTTGTTGAAGCTTAGAGAATGCTCTCTAAATCCTCAGTGAAAATAATTTCATACCTTTAATTCTCGCTAATCCCCACATTCTATGTTAAGCGGAAAAAAGATTGTTCTCGGCATAACGGGTAGTATCGCTGCCTATAAGTCTGTCTTGCTCCTTCGAATTCTCATCAAAGCCGGTGCAGAAGTAAAAGTTGTATGCACCCCTTCTGTAAATGCCTTTCTTGGAGAACTTACCTTGAGTAGCCTTTCAGGCAAAAGCGTATTCAGTGGCATTTGGGAAGAGAACTGGTCCGAGCATGTGGAATTGGGTTTGTGGGCTGACCTCATGATTGTAGCTCCTGCTACAGCCAATACCCTCGCAAAATTTGCCCATGGCCTCTGCGACAATGCCCTCACTGCTGTTTATCTCGCGGCTCGCTGTCCGGTCATGCTTGCACCCGCTATGGATGTAGATATGTACAAGCATGGTCGTACGCAGAAAAACCTGAAAGAACTGGAAGCGGATGGATGTATTGTATTGGAAACTGGAGAAGGATTTCTCGCTAGCGGATTGGAAGGTGTAGGACGAATGCTGGAGCCGGAAGAAATCTATGAAATCATCGAATCTCATTTCCGGGGCACTGAGCTTGCAGGTAAGAAATTTCTCATAAGTGCGGGTCCTACCCAGGAAGCCCTCGATCCCGTTCGTTTTATCAGCAATCATTCGTCCGGAAAAATGGGATATGCTTTAGCTAAAGCCGCCTGGTATATGGGAGCCGATGTGAGTTTGGTTTCAGGGCCTACACAATTAAGTCCTCCTAAAGGGGTGAAATTCAAAAGCGTAATCTCCGCCCAGGATATGTTTGAAGCCGTAACAGAGGAGGCCACAGGACAGGATTGTATCATCATGGCAGCCGCTGTGGCAGACTACACTCCTATGACTACAGCGGAACAAAAGATCAAAAAAAGCGGAGATGATATGCAAATCCCTATGAAAAGGACCAAAGACATCTTAAAATCCCTGGGGGAAAAGAAGCCTGAGGGACAGATATTGGTAGGTTTTGCTATGGAAACCGAAAATGAGTTAGACAATGCACAAAAAAAGCTCTTTAAGAAAAAGATGGATTTCGTAGTTTTAAACTCATTGCGGGATAAGGGTGCCGGATTTAAACATGATACCAATAAAGTAACCATCATGGATCAGGCAGGAAATGTGGAGGCCCTTCCCCTTAAAAGTAAAGCAGAACTGGCGGGAGATATTTTGCAGAAAGTCATCAAACTCTTCGCCGCAAGAAATACCTAAACATGAACAGGATAACACAGCCTTTCTTTCTCCTCATTTTCCTCCTCGCTTTTCAAAGTGGATTTTCTCAGGAATTGCTTTGTTCTGTTTCTGTTGATGCAGGCAGGATACAAAGTGATAGAACCGTATTCGAAGATATGCAGAAAAATATCTCCGAATACATGAACTTCACCCAATGGGGCGGAGATAAATTTGAATCACAGGAAAGAATCCGCTGCAATCTCCAGATTGTAGTTATCCAAAGACCTGCCCCGGATTACTTTGTCTGCAATATGAACTTGCAGGTTTTTCGTCCTACCTATAACTCTACCTATGAAACGGTTTTGCTAAAGGTTGCCGATCAGTCTTTCAATTTCAATTATGTAGCCTATCAGAACATGGTATTTACAGACAATTCCTATACGGATAATCTGACTGCCCTGCTGAATTTTTATGCTTATCTGATTTTGGCTTTTGATTATGATAGCTTTGGATTAAATGGAGGAAGCCCTTTCTTCCAAAAATGCCAGGAAATCGTAAACCTCGCATCCTCTGCTTCCAATGAAAGCGGATGGAGAGCCAATGAGAATAACAGAAACCGCTATTGGTTGATGGAAAACCTGAGCAATAGTCGCTACAAATCATTTCATGATATCGTATACAAATACCATCGTCAGGGGCTGGATATCATGGAGTCAAAACCTGCACAGGGAAGAAGAGCAATTATGGAATCTTTGAAAGAACTCCAAAGGCTCAATCAACAAAATCCCCTCTTAATCCTGATCAAAACTTTCCTAGATGCCAAGCAAAATGAATTGGTAGGCGTATTTGGAAAAGCTTTCTCTAACGATAAACAGGAGTTTATCAATATCATGAATGAAATTGATCCCTCCAATATCGCCCGATACAATTCTGTTTTGGAGGGGAATTGACGGCTTTCTGAACATCAAGATGGATAAAAATGCCAGGAATTGTTGCACAGAGATGAGCATCGGATATTACTAAATTTTATCCTTTAGACTTAAGAGCTCTGGCTCTAAAGAAGTTTTGCGCCAAACTTGTCCGGGAAAGGAATGCGAAAGTCAAGAAAATAGCCAGGATAAAAAACACAAGATGTATTATCCCGGGTTTTCCCAGATTTTCCATCAATCCTTCAGTGATCCAATTGTTCAAATCTGAACTCAGCTTATAAAGCATATCCCAATCACAGTCATCATCCCAGGATTTCACATAGACTTCCTTACTTTCATCAAACTGCAAAGGTTTTTCCTTATAGCTACAGTAAATGAGGGTTGGACGTCCCCATGCATACCTGAATATCGCTTGAAAGCTATAAAAAACAGGTAAGGCTATCAGGGGATTGAGCAAAGCAGCAATCCCTATCTTCCAACTGCGCCTATAGCCTATGAACCCAAGACAAACTGCAAGCAAAATTATCAGGAAAACTAAACCGCTCCCTTCGGCATAGAGTGCTACAGGTCCAAATAAGATGTATAAGGGAAGAAAGCCAAGTATTAGCCAGCGATCCCTGATGAGAGGCGCCTTTCTGAGATTAAGCGGGTTTTCATTATCCATAAAACAGGCTTAGCCTTCATTCATCCATTTGATAAAGGCATCCAGTTTATCCTCATTTTCTTCCAGCCATTTTGCAGAACTTTCCTCATTCCCTAAGCGGATATAGTGGCAATAGGCTTCCAGATGACCGGATTTAGCGATTTCCTGTAGTGTTGGGATATAGAGGTTCCACCAAATCTCATCTCGGCCTTTTTCCGAAGATTCTTCTAAAACCGTAATAAATGACTGGGTCTTTCTTGTAAATGCATCCAATCCTTCCAGCTCAAGATCTTCATCAATTTCCTTGAGGGCTTCTGTAGCCAGATCATCTGAAATAGAAAGCAGAGAGAGAGTCAATTCTGCTGCTGAAAAGGCAGAATCTGTATTAGGATCTATACTAATAGTGATCTTCTTTTTATCCTCTTTATCTCTTTTGACTTTGCCCCCAAAGTGATACTCCATAATTTTATAAACTTCTATGGCTCGATCTGTATCAGGTTCCAGGAGGAGGAAAAAGTGGCTGGCCAGTAGAGATTGTACAGGATTGTCTTTCCAATTGTGAATGCGAGCCAATTGATAATGGCTACTTGCATGCGAGGGATTATTTTTAAGGGCTCCCACCAAATTGGGTTCTGCCTTTCCCAGATTGTTTATCTTCAGGTAATTGACCGCCAGATTGTAATAAAGCAAATAATGCTCATCGCCTTCTGCTATAGCCTTTTCAAATAAATCGATGGATTGACGGGTCTTTCCCAACATATCCAGGGCAGAACCTTTAGCCACATAAGCAGAGGTCATATGATCCTCTTTACGCTTCAAGACCTTATTGGCATATTTTACGGTATTCTTATAATCTCCCTTCCGCATGCAGCTCAGGGCAATTTCGTAATTGACCAGGGTAGACTTTGAATCGATTTTCAAGGCCTTTTTATAGGTTGCTATGGCTTTATCATATTCCCCCGCATCATGGTAGCCAATGCCTTCTCTGACAATGTCTTCTATGCTGTTTTGGGCGAAAGTAAAAAGAGAGAGAGTAAATAAAAGGAGAAAAGCTGATACGGTTTTCATGTCAGTGTATTAAGTGGGAGTAAAGGCCTCATGGTTAACGGGCAGAAATAGGTCCTTAATCATTAGATTAACCCACCAAATCTATTCCATAAATTTCCAGTAAGCTTTTTTCCGGATTTCCTAGTTTATTTTGAGCAAATAATTCTCGCTGGTGTAGGTCCCTATCTTATTTCCCAGAGCATGTCCTTCCTCTGAATCGTAGCGAAAATGTATTCCCAGGTAGACGCGAGACATAGAAGCTTCCAGACCAGCATCAGAGAACTTCTCAAAAGATCGACTTGGAGGATCCATGGCTATTTTGCCAGAAAATGGTCCACCTATATCTACAGAATCCGTCCGCATTGAAAAGATATAATCATTTCCCTTGCCCAGGGTATGAGCCAATACAGTCATAGCTGCCGAACTTGCAGTTCCATGGGCAGAAGGATAGGAAGGAAAGGCATAGGTATGTTTATGAAGATTGTTCCATTCGGGATCAGCCTCAGTATCGGGATTCTCATCATGTTCTGCCCACCGAATGGCAGTATAGGGCCGCCAGTGATTGTAGTGAAATTTATTGTCAAACACATTCACATAGGCATCATAGATCGTCAGGTTTAGCAGGGCAAATAGACGGGCTCCTTCCCAGAGGTTCAGCTTTTCTTTAACCACTAAATCTCTTGCTAGTCGATTATGAGAGTTTTCAACAAAGTCTTTCCACCACATGGCCAAATGTGCCTGGTCAGTTGTCCGCACTTCGCTTTCTTGCGATCCATAATTTTTGACTTCTTCAAAGGCTTTGGTGTAGGCTTCACTTTTGATTTCAGGTGGAGGCGGTGAGCGAAAATGGTCGGGACTATCCAATAGAAAGGTTTCTGCATTTGCCCAACCCGCTCCAAAAATGAAACCTTCGGGCGTTCCACTATGCTCATTGAATTCTGCATATACCCCCGGCGCCATAGGATGAAAGTCATAGCTTGCCTCTGCATTCCATCGGTCTTCACTTCGTACTTTTAGGATTTCCATCGCAGCCTCTTTGCCTGTAGCAATGGCTTGTTCCATTCCAGGTCCTTCTTCCATTTTTGAAAGCACTTTATCCAATTCCATTTGGAAGACCTTTTTCTGATCAGGATACTGGGATACAGCAACTTCAAAAGCTGCCTGAACAGCAGCTAGCTCTGGTTCAACCCAGATTATTTCTTTGTGGTAAGCAAGGGTTTGATAAATACTAAGGCTATTATTGATCGCATCATGCATAGCTGTGTGCATCATGGCTGCTGTTCGGACTCCTTTGAGGGTCATAAGTCCGTCCTCAGCTACAGCTATTTTGAAAATGAGTTCATTCCAGGAGATGAGGAGTTGAGAATCATAATCTTTTGGGGCCGGTTTTTTGGGCTGTGTACAGGAAAGGAAATTTAGCAGAAACAGGGATAGGACAATGGGAATAAGCAGGCTTTTCGTTTTCATCGGCTTTAGGGTTGAGTGGTTTTCTATAGGGCATAACGACTAAGAAGTCGTATTTACACCATAAGTTATGGATTTTCTTCCAACCAGTCATCCACACTTCTATGCCTTCCCAGCCCCATACAATCAAACTCATCCAGATGACTTGTACGCCTCACCCCTATTTCCCTAAGGAGCTCATTTGCTCCAGTATAGCTTTCTGAGATTTCCATTTTTCTTTTGCCCTCTTCCCAAACAATACCCATATGTCCACCCCTTCCGCCGAAGAATTCTGATTCCAGGTAGGCCCATTTCTCTTCTTTAAGAATCTCCAGAACTCTTTCTTCGAAAGCATCAGTCAACATGATAAAATCTGCAATACATTCTGAATCTGAAGCAGGATCTATAATATCTGCCAGCTTTCCATTTACGGGGATCATGGCAAAGCCTTGTTCCAGGTTTATTTTCTTAGCAGCTTTTATTTCAGATAGCATTCGGTCTAACACTGCTTCTTTTGCTACGATTGCATGTAGGACGTAGGACATAGGCTTTAACTTCCCGTTTTTAAAAGAGACTTCCAAACCTTCCAGTTCAATCCAGCAGCTATCCAGGCTTCCCGAGCGATTCTCAGTCCCTCCTTATCCCAGCTGAATTCTTCTTCATAAAGCATCTCCATCAAATTTTCCAATGCGATCCCCCACTCATAATGAAAAATGAGTTCATATGCATCTGCAAGCAGTTCTTTAGTGATAAATTCTGTATCTTTTCTTGCCGACAGATAGGCAATCAGGTCCATGGCTTTTTTCTGAGGATCGTTCATCATTTTCTAAATAGGATGCCATTCTACCAGATAGCCATTCCAACATCCTTTAGCAAAGCGAATAAATACCGCCTTCCGTCTAATTCTTTCTCCCTCTTTCAAGATAAAGCTTTGTTGGACTTCTGCTCCCTCGCCCGCTGCCTGCAGAACTTTTTTCTGGGGAACATAGCTCCAGTCCCGCCAATTTCCTTCATGTTTGAATATTTTACTCAGGCTCTCATCTGCCAGTTCACGAAGTTCGTATATCGACGACCATTCCTCTGCTTCTTCATCAAAAAGGCAGGTATAGTAAACCGGAGTTCCCTGGTATTCGGCGATTCCCTCTCGGGGGCAATCGTAAAATTCTTCGATGGTATAAACGATTTCTTGTGTTTTCATCTTTGCTTCAATATGATGAAGCCCTCTCAGGATCAATTGATCCGGCTCCATTTTAATCCATTCATATCAACGTACTCCAGCAATCCCAGGCTTTCGGAGACAATAAAACTTTTCATCTTATAATCGTCGCAGCTCGTATCCGTACTTTCACAGGCTATCTTTATAACCCTTAAGCTTTCCCCTTGCCACTCAAAATTTTCATCCAGCTCCCCATCGCTGTTTTCCTCAAATACGATGATTTCATCGCCCAGGGTATTCAGATATCCGGGAATAAAGGAAGTGGGTTCTTCATATAAGTTAAAACTTACGAGTACGTTTTGGCTAGCTGAGAGGCTGAAAAGCCTTTCGTTATTGCTTTTGGATCGTAAAACTGCAACTTCCCGATCTCCTTGTGTTCCACATTCCTCACCGCCTGTCCATTCCGTATCCTGAATTCTTTCGATTTCCAGGGTATCCAGGATTCCATTTTCGTCTTCAAATATGTGATCTGTGGAAGCATCAAAGGGACTGATCCAACTCAGGGCTTGCGCTTCGATTTCGGGATCGGGAGGTGAACAGAAACAGGGAGCGGAACTCCGAATGCAACATCCGGAAAAAAGTATGCACAGTATGATAGTTGATAGTCGCTTGTTGATCATAAATTCAATTTATTGTATATCTATCCAATCGAAATTCTACGAATTTTCGCTGCATGGACATATAAAATCTCTACAGCTCAAAACCGTAGTCTCTTTCGACTTTGGCTATGCGTGTCTTATAGCTTTTGTACCAATCCGACCTCCCTTTTCGTTGGGCGATCAGATGTTCGGAATTCTGTTTCCATTTTTTGATGGACTCCAGGTCTTTCCAGTAGGAGACCGTTATGCCTACTTCACTTCTTGCGCTTTCTATGCCTAAAAATCCTGCTTGCTCACGGGCCAGTTCTTCCATGCGAATGGCCATATCGATGTAGCCATTATCGCCTTCTGTTCTCGTAGAGCTGAATATGACTGCGTAATAGGGAGGTTCGGGTGTGTTTGCGATCATTGTTTTTGATAAATATTATAGGGTTCTTTTCGCAACTTTTTAGAAAAGTTGCACAAAATCGGAACGAAAAAACCAAGGCCTACCCACATTTCCATCCGCTACATTTTCGTTCCATCCCCAGCGCGGCTTTTTTGGGCTAACATTTTGATTTAGGTGAATTTTGTATCAAAGTGGAAGGGAAGCAGACTTTTGGCTACACCTTCTACCCGGAGGATATCTCCTTCTTCTCCCTGCATCAGAACGACCATATCGTGATCTGTCATCTGCTCGTACTCGAGCATGACCTGCCTGCAAGCTCCACAGGGCATCGCAGGGGCATCTACCTTATTTACAGCACTAATCGCACGGATAGCCATTTTGCGAATCTTAGTCGCTTTCCCAGAAGCTCCTATGGAAAAGAGGGCAACCCGTTCGGCACAGAGTCCGGAAGGGAAAGCTTTATTTTCCTGATTATTACCTAAAACGATATCCCCTCCATCCAGCAAAACTGCTACTCCCACCCGAAAGCGACTAAATGGCGCATAGGCAAAATTGCAGGAACGAAAGGCCCTGTCCAGAAGATTTTGCTCATCCTGGGGAAGTTGTGATCTTTCAGAAAATAGCTGATAGGAAATCTTGAACTCCTTCTTTTCCATAGTCATGGTTTTGAGAAGCTCTCAAGATAGGTTTTTTACAGGATATACTGGCTGAGATCTTTTTTATCAACCATTTTCCCCAACTTTTCCTCTACAAAATCAGCAGTTATGGTAAAGGAACTCTCAGGATTCAAATCCGGTACTTCGAAAAGAATATCATCCAGCAGATTGCTTATGATGGTATGCAATCTACGTGCACCAATATTCTCCACTTCCTGATTTACCTGAAATGCCATACGAGCCATGACAGCGATCGCTTTCTCCTCAAAGTTCAGTTTTACGTTCTCACTTTCCAACAAAGCACTGTATTGCCTGGTCAAGGCGTTTTGAGGTTCGGAGAGAATCCTTACGAAATCATTCTCGGTCAGAGAATTGAGTTCTACTCGAATGGGGAAACGTCCCTGAAGTTCCGGAATCAGGTCCGAGGGCTTGGCAATATGAAAAGCCCCAGCCGCAATAAAGAGGATATGATCTGTTTTGATCACACCATGCTTGGTATTGACCGTTGATCCCTCAACGATGGGCAAGAGGTCTCTTTGTACTCCCTGACGAGAAACATCCGCTCCTCCTCTGCCTCCTTCGCTGGAAACGGCAACTTTGTCGATTTCGTCTATGAAAATGATTCCACTATTGCCCGCTCTTTCAATGGCTTCACGGGTTACGCTATCCATATCTATCAGTCGGGCAGCTTCTTCTTCAATCAAATGTTCGCGGGCTTCCGCAACCGTCATTTTTCGCTTCTTCTGCTTCTTAGGCATCATCCCACTCAACATATCCTGCAGGCCGTCCATACCGTCCATACCCATAGGCCCAACGATTTGAACATTATGAGATGGAACTGTTACTTCCAGTTCGATTTTCCTTTCCTCTAAATCTCCATTCAAGAGTTTTTGCCTGAACTTATCCCGGGTCCGCTCATTGAGTTCTTCTTCCGAGGCAGAACTGGTATTAAAGCCAATGCCTTCTTTTATATCATCCGAGAGGATAATGGGATTCTTGTTTTTCTTGCGAATAGGCGGAATCAATATATCCAGGATAGCTTCATTGGCGTTTTCCAAAGCCGCTTCCTTTACTTTCTCCTTTTGCTCAGCTCTGACCAAATTGACGGATTGTTCCACCAGGTCGCGGACCATGCTTTCTACATCACGCCCTACATAGCCCACTTCTGTAAACTTGGAAGCTTCCACCTTAACAAAAGGTGCCTGAGCCAATTGAGCCAACCTTCGGGCAATCTCGGTTTTACCTACACCGGTAGGTCCGATCATCATGATATTGTTGGGGATGATCTCCTTGCGGATCTCTTCGGCAGCTTTCAGCCTTCTCCAACGGTTCCTTAGAGCAATAGCTACGGACTTCTTCGCTTCTGCCTGACCAATGATGAATTTGTCAAGCTCCTGTACGATCCGGGCGGGTGTAAGTGAATCTAGCATTTATATTGTTCGAGTAATTCTTGTCGCAAATTAAAAAAAATGTAGGGAAAGCTTTTGGGCTTTCCCTATAAGGATGAACGAATTTCTTAGTTATATGTTCGCAAATCAACTATCGTAAGCCATTCGCTTGAGGAATTCTGATTTTCTTCTGGCAGAAACATCGAGGGTCGTACCGTCTGACAATTCTACATAACCTCCTCTACCTCGGGTATAGTTTTTCAGATAAGCCAGATTGATCAGGTGAGATTGATGGATGCGGAAGAAATTGAAATCTCTCAACATTTCATCATATTCTTTGATGGTTCTGGAAACCAGGATACGTCTTTTATCATTCAGAAATATGAAGGTATAGTTTCGGTCTGATTCACAACGAATGATGTCTTCCGGGTTAACAACGGTAAATCCATTGGAAGTAGGAAGCACGATGCGTTTGAAAGGCTTGCCCATGTTACGGACATTGGCTATCAAAGCACTTAGTTGCTCACTTTTATCAGAACCATCCTCTTCTTTCTGCTTCTCAGTTACTCTTTCGACTGCACTCTGTAGTTCGTCAATATCTACTGGTTTCAACAGATAGTCAGTTGCAGAAAACTTGAATGCCTTCATCGCATACTGGTCGTATGCAGTTGTGAAAATGACATCAAAGTCCAGGTTTTCAGCATTTTCAAGAATCTGAAATCCATCCCCATCGGGCAGTTCTATATCTAGGAAAAGTAAACTCGGTTTATGTTCTTTCAAGGCGGCGAGTCCTTCTGCAACATTACCTGCAATCGCAACCACTTCTACTCCTTCACAATATTCACCGATCAGCTCTTTCAGCAACTCCTGGCTATTCTTTTCATCTTCAACGATAACGGCTTTTAGCATAGTATTGTGTTATTCTCAAATGTAAATCTTTCAATTAACGAAAATAGTGTTTTTTAGCTTAAACTACTAAATAGACGGATAAGGCGGGTCCGGGGATGCACGAAATCAAAAAAAATTGATCCCTACTTCCTTTTTGTATTCTCCCAATCCTGTTTTATTTTCCCGCCCTAATAAAAAAAGACATGCCTGATCCTATTTTTGTTTTTGATAAAGATGGAGTAATTGTGGATACGGAGTCGATCAAGCTTCGGATATATGAGGAGATGATCGCCCGGGAATTTCCAGAGAAAGTGGAGGAAGTTCGGGCCTATGCACATAGTACGATCGGAATGCCAAGGAAGGAGAAATTTGCCTACATCTTTGAACATATTATAGGGATGGACAAAAATGCTTCCCGTAAGCAGGCAGAAGATTATGTAGAAGAATCCCTGAAAATTTATAAGCCCATCCTAGCCGAAGCAAAACTGGTTGCAGGGATACCGGAATTTTTCCAAAACACCTCTAATCTGAAATTTGTTTGTTCAGCGGCTCATATCAGTGAAGTAGAAGATCATTTGTACGGGCATACACTTACTCCTTTTCTTCAGGACTGGTATAGTACTAGCAATAAGGCAGAAGTATTGAGTATGCTAAAAAAGAAATTCGATACGGAAGTGATATTCTGGGGAGATACCATGCCGGATTACGAAGCAGCCAAAAAAGCGGATGTACATTTTATTGGCGTAGTATTGCCCGGCATATCCAGACCATTTAAGGAAATGGGACTTCCAGTAATCAAGGACTTTAGCAAACCCAAGAAACTACTCAAACTAATTGACAAACTCGTCTTCTAACAATTTTTGATGTCATATACTCCCCCCATTCGTCTTGAGCTTCCCACCCTCTTCGGGATGAAATCTGTCAATGCTTATTTGTTTGTAGAGCCTGAACCCGTACTTATTGATTGTGGAGAAAAGACAGCTCAGAATATACAGGCGATACGAGAAGGACTGGCCAAAGAAGGACTTGAGATTGGGGATTTGCAAAAAATAATCATCACACATGCTCATGTCGATCATATGGGGGCAGCGGCAAGTCTGGCTAAAGAAAGTGGAGCGAAGGTATATCTCCCACGCTATGCCTGGCCATGGGCCCTTGATTTGTCGGCAATGAGAGAAAGTCGGATCAAACTCATAAAAGACAATCTCAATTTGTATGGTGCGGGACCAGATACCATTGTCCAGCAAACTTTCGCCCGCATATTTCAGGCATTCGGTACTGCCTGGGAAGCTATTCCGGAAAAATATCTCATGAGTTACGAAGAAGGAGATTTTCTGGACATGGGCGGGAATAAATGGGAGGTCCTATATACCCCCGGGCATTGTATCAATCAATGCTGTTTTTACCAGGCAGAAGCGCAACATTTGATTTCTTCAGATATGCTGCTTTCCATTACTCCCAGCCCCGTAATTGATCCCAGTCTGGAAAATCCCAATGAGCGGGTAAAAGGCTTGCTTCAAATGTTGGATTCTTATAAACGTCTGAAAAAACTGGAGATTCAAAAAGTATTCCCGGGTCATTATGAAGCCTTCGAACACGCTCATGACACCATTCGTCAACAAGAGAAGCGAATTCACAGAAGAAAACTGGAATGCTTATCTCACATAGATAATGGCATCCTTAATCCCCATGAAATCTTTACTCAGATGTACGGAAGAAACGTAATTGGATGGGCCATGATGGTAGGATACCTAGATTTACTGGAAGATGAGGGCTATATAAACATAGAAGAAAAAAATTCGAAACTGCAAATATTTCGGAATCGGTTTAAACAGAAATCAAATTAATTTCATATTTTTGTTCTTTTCTAAAGAATTTCGCTACCTTTAGATTGACCTTGTATTTAATAAGATACACGCTCAATATTTTCAGCCAAAACGCCATAACGAGTACTACTAAGAATGCTATAACAGGGATACGTTCCACGGGTATGGGTATTAATACGTATGAGAATCTTATTCTATACGCAGAAGATTCTCAGATCGAACAAGAATTGTTCAAACAAGCTTTGAAAGAGCATGATTTCTCTTTCGATGTCACGTTTTTTAATCATGGTGAAAGCTTGTTAAACTATCTGACAAAATCAGACGGTAATGAGGAGAAATATCCTCTACCCTCTTTAATTATGTTAGATTGGCAAATGCCTGTAAAATCAGGGCTGGAAACACTTGATATTCTGAAACAGAGTAAAAACTGGAGAAATATACCAGTTGTGATCTTTTCAAGCCATGACGACCCTGAGATCATACAACTAGCATATCAGTCATACGCAAACGCCTATATAAAGAAACCGCTTGACTACGATGATCTGCCTAAAATTCTTCTTGCAATAGAGAATTTTTGGATGAAACGCGTGAAACTTGCGCATAAACATACAGATCTGTAGGAAAGCCCGTTAATTAGCTGAATCTTTCAGGAATTTTTGGGAACTTACAAGCAAATTGGAAACTATATATGTATAGGCTATTTATACTTATTCTATTATTTACCCTCTCTTCCTGTAATCTCTTAAAGCAGACCACCTTAAAGCAAGACCAGCGATCAGAGCAATTGATCCAGCAAGGTAAAAGGTATTTGTCCAGCAAGAATTACAGCAAAGCATGGGACGCGTTTGAATTGGCTCGGGAAAGGGAATTTAACCAGGCCAGCACAACGGCGATATTCCTCTCAGGCCTTTCTGCTTATTATCTCAACTATGATGATATTGCTTTACAAAGGTTTGACGATATTATTCAAAACTATCCTCAATCCCGATATGCAGATAATGCCAAGTATCATAAAGGCATACTAAATGCCAGGAGCTTCAATACCGATGCCGACCGCATGCGGGGCCTGGATCTTTTGGCAGAATTGGGATCATCCCGTGATAGTCGCCTCGCAAGAGATTCAAAAGCTGCTCTTCAAAGAGAGCTTTTTGAAAATGCAGATCTCAACCTGCTCAAGAAGTATTTCAACAATGCTCCTGGCAGTATCGAACAAATGGTCATGGAAGCACTGCTCTATAGGGAGTTGATGGCAGGGGATCGGGAAGCTGCAAAAAATCGCTATTCTTTGTATCTGCAAAACAAAGGCAAAGACAGTCCTTTCTTTCAAAAGCTTTTCCCTGAAGAGCCAGAAAATGAACCCATCGAGATTTTTGAGCCTGAGATTTTGCGTATTGCTTTATTCCTTCCGGTCTACGCAAGCAGCGAAAGTATGGGCTATGGGGGAAAGATTCCGGATAGGAGTGTAAGGGGGCTGGAATTTTATGAAGGCATGCAACTGGCCTTGAATGAGCTCGGCAATGCCACTCGTAAAAAGATATACCTTAGAGTATTTGATACCTTTAGAGATACCCTAACGACTCGCACTCAGTTAAAGGAGCTGGATTATCTACAACCTCAATTGATTATAGGAGGAATATATAATGCCACTTCACGCATCATATCTGAGTATGCTGAGGAAAGAGGTATTCCACAGATTGTGCCGATGAGTCCGGCTGAGGACTTGGTTGAAAATAAAAGCTTCACCTTTCTTGCCCATCCATCTGTAAGAACACATGGTGCACGTATGGCTGATTATGCTTTCAATGAGCTCAATCTCAATTACATAAGCATCTTTTCGGATAAATCTAATGGCACCCAGGAATTGGCCGATGGGTTTACCGAAAGATTCAATATGCTGGGAGGAACCGTAGATACGCTATACTTTGGACGTGATTTTAAAGAAGAGGCCCTGGAAGAAATTCCAGACTTGATTGATCAAGTAAAAGATAGTACAGGAGTTTATATTCCTCTTATGGGCAATGAAGAAGCAGCTTCTCTAATCGTGAATCTTTTGAAAAAAGAAGAAAAAGCCGTTAGAGTAATGGGCTCCCCTCATTTCCGTTCGCGCTACACAACTCTTCCGATTGATGTAAAAGAGGATTTCCAAATTCTCTTCAGCACAACTCATCTGGAGACCAAAGAAGACGAAGATTACAAAAGGGTATACATCGAGTATTTAAAACGGTATAAAATGCCTCCTTCAGACAATTCTATCCAGGGCTATGACCTTGCGAAGTTTCTGATAAGTCTGATGGATAGTTACGATCCCAGCATGGGCGTAGGTTTGGAAACCTTCCTTCGTGTTACTCCTGTTGTGAAAGGCTTGCATATCGACTATCACTTTGGTTCTACCCAAAGCAATCAGTCTGTGAATATCGGTCAGTATACTGCAGATGGAGTGAAGCGAGTGAATTAAGCAGTTTTACAAGGACCTAAAAATATAGCATAAAGCCTCTGCCTTTGGTGGAGGCTTTTGCATTTCTTGTCAGTTCGAAGCTGGGGTGCCGATAGTTTGGCGAGAAAACCTGTAGGTATGATCGAGCTTAAATACACGATCTCTCAGCGCGGCATGCCAGAGCTATACCAAGCCTCGAGATGAAGAGCATTCATATAAAAACAAAAAAGCCCTTCATATGAAGGGCTTTTTTTAAGTTTGTAAGCTAATTTATTTTTTAACCGTATCAACCACCGCTTTGAAAGCGTCTGGATGATTCATGGCCAAATCAGCGAGTACTTTACGGTTGAGGCCAACATCGGCTTTGAGAACTTTCCCCATGAAGGTAGAATAGTTCATTCCGTGGAGGCGTACTCCGGCATTGATACGCTGTATCCAGAGCTTGCGGAATTCGCGCTTGCGATTCTTACGGTCTCTGTAGGCGTATAGCCAGCTTTTTTCGATTTGGTTTTTTGCAACGGTCCAAACATTCTTTTTACGACCGAAGTAGCCTTTCGCATGTTTCATCATTTTCTTGCGACGGGCCCTTGCTGCTACTACATTTACTGAACGTGGCATTTTGCTTTTCTTTTAATTGTTAATGGATAAATTAAAATAGGTTTGACCCTAGTCGTTGAGCATTGCATTGATACGTTTTTCGTCCGATGCATCTACTACGGCAAAATGTCTCAGTTTCAGCTTACGCTTCTTGGACTTCTTGGTCAGAATGTGGTTTTTGAAAGCATGCTTTCTCTTAAGCTTCCCAGAGGCGGTTCTTTTAAAACGCTTAGAGGCCCCTGAATTAGACTTCATTTTTGGCATGATAGTGTTCTATTGATTAAAAATTTGGATTGCAAAGGTAGGGAAATAATTTCTGAATCAATAGCTTTTGTATTGAAAAATCATGTCTCCCTGGTAAAGAATCTTCCTTTTATTTTATGGATTTCACTTTATGAGCGTTTTTCCACCTTTTTTAGTAAAGGTGGAGCCAAAAATCGCAGCGCCCAAAGCCAGCCTCACTTGCCGCCCCGACCCCCGATGGGCTCTGCAGGGCCATCGCGTCTGGGTGGGGGGAAAGGCGTTTGGGTATTAGTATGTTAGGGTGTTAGACTGGATGGAGTAATTTATATGCGCATCAAACGCCAACACCCTAAGACTCAAAAACACTAACACGTTCTTCCTTGCTCGACGGGGCCGCGCTGCTGCATCGTGTGCGGGGGTCGGACTTTGCGATGGATTGGCAGCAGCTTGATTTTTGCGATGCCCGCCCTGAATAATTTATGACGGATCTATCTAAGGAAAAGAAGAAGAGAACATTAATAATTATACTAAATACTAAAGCGTCACTCGCCTATTACCTTCCAAACCTCCTGCCTGATTTGAGGAACGACTTCTGCTTCAAACCAGGGATTGCGTCGGCGCCACATGATGTTGCGGGGAGAGGGATGTACCAAAGGGATAAAACCATCATCGCGGTATTCTCTCCAATGCTTGACGGTTTCGGTGAGTGTCTTTTTTCGTCTTTTCCCTAAATAGTATTTGATGGCATACTGGCCGATGAGAAGCTTGAGTTTTACATTTGGGAGTTTAGCCTTCAACTTATCCTGCCAAAGCTCGGCACATAAGGGACGCGGAGGCAAATCGCCCCTTTCACCCTTGCCGGGATAACAGAAGCCCATAGGTATGACAGCCAGATAATTTTCATTGTAGAAGATCTCTTTCTCCATATCCAGCCACATCCGTAATCGGTCGCCACTGGGATCATCCCAGGGGATGCCAGTAGCATGTACTTTGGTGCCGGGTGCCTGGCCTGTCAATACAATCCTGGCTGCAACCTTTCCTGTCAAAACAGGCCTTGGACCTAAAGGGAGATCTTTACAAGCCGTACAGCCCTTAATTTCCGTTATCAGTTGTTCAAGACTCTGATCCATTAGATGGGGGTTGCTTGCTAAGGGCAGATTCTCTCATTTTCTCCTCTTCTTCCTTTTCCTTGGCGAGTGCTTTTTCTTTATTTCTGTGAACAACCCGAACTACCCGGATACTGACTTGATAAAGAAGCAATAGCGGGATAAATATGAGTACTTGAGAAAGTACATCCGGAGGAGTAATAATCGCAGAGATTAAGAGTAAAACAACGATGGCATGCCTTCGATAACTCACCAAAAACTGAGGGGTAATCACCCCGATTTTGGCCAGGAAGTAGGCAAGAATTGGCATCTCAAAGAGGATACCTCCGGCAAGAATAATCTGGGCGAAGAATGAAAGTACATAGCCTATTCGCCAGGCAATGCTGATTTCCCCAAACAACTCAAAGGTGGCCAGGAATCGAATGGAGAAAGGTAATATGATGAAATAGGAGAAGGCTATACCGGCAAAGAAAAGTAGGCTCATCACGAAGACAATCCAGCGGGTGCCTTTTCGCTCATGCTCATGAAGGCCCGGTTTGATAAAACGCCACATTTCCCACAGAATGTAGGGAAAAGAGAGTACCAAACCTCCCACAAAAGAAATCATGATGGATTTCAGGAATAGCTCCGTGGGATGTAACACCTGGTAGTCAATGACAACTTCCTCTCCACAAAATCCAATTTGACAGAGAAACTGATTGATAGGTGCATCACTGGTAAAGGGAACCATGATGATCTCCTCGACAAACCATTTTCTGTATATAAAAAAGTAAATCCCGAATGCCAGAATAGCTATCAATGCACGCATCAAATGCCATCGCAATTCTTCCAAATGGTCGAGAAATGACATTTCACCCTCTTCAATTGGATCATCGGCCTCTTTCTTCTTATTGCCTTGCCTGAATTCTTTGAATTTAGAAACTAGTCCCACAATCTTCTTCCTTTAATGAGCTAATCGAAAATTTATATACAAATATACCGAATTAGAAGGTTAAGCTTGCAGAATTGCATTAGGTAATTACGCAAAAAAATCGAGCTTAAGAGTTTGAGGAAAAAAGCCAGGTATATCCTGCACAGGATAAGGAAACAATACATTTTTATTCCTGTAATTTTTCGGACTTGAGCAGATTGCTAGCTTTTGTTCACAATGATAAGGGGTTTGGAGTAAATGATGTACAGTTTCTAGGGACAAATTCCATTAGAAATCCTTTGTACAAGCACCTTAAAAAAATCCCGACCTTGCTTTGAAGGCCGGGATTATAAAATTTTTTTATAAAGTGTTTACCACTGAAACATAGGGAAAGCTTCCATAAAGGTATTTACCTCTGCTTTCACCTCTTTCAGGCTACTTTCATTATCTGGATCACTAAGTACCTTGTCGATCAGGCCAGCTACTTTCTCCATATCCGCTTCTTTCAATCCGCGGGTAGTCAAAGCAGGTGTTCCCAATCTCATTCCACTGGTTACCATCGGACTTTCTGTGTCGAAAGGAACCATATTTTTATTAATGGTGATATCGGCTTTTACCAGAGACTCCTCGGCAACTTTCCCCGTAACACCCTTATTTCTCAAATCGATCAACATAGAGTGATTGTCTGTTCCTCCCGAAATCACTCCATAACCTTTATCCACCATGGCTTTGGCTAGTGCTTGCGCATTGCGAATCACCTGCTCTCCATAGGTTTTAAATTCAGGTCTCAGTGCTTCCCCAAAAGCGATGGCTTTGGCAGCAATGATGTGCATCAAAGGACCTCCCTGTGTTCCGGGAAATACAGCACTATCGAGTACAGAACCAATTCTTCTTACGGTTCCTTTTCTGGTAGTGATTCCCATGGGATTAGGACCATTCTTCCCTACCATAATCAAGCCTCCTCTGGTTCCTCTCAGGGTCTTATGGGTAGTCGTGGTAACGATATCACAATAGTCAAGCGGATTATCCAATAGTCCTTTAGCTATCAATCCCGCAGGATGAGAAATATCTGCCATCAAGACTGCACCCACTTCATCCGCTATTTCCCGGAATGCCTTGTAATCCCAGTCTCTGGAATAACTACTGGCTCCCATGATGATCATTTTAGGTTTCTCTTTACGAGCGGTATCTCGGACTTCATTCAAATCAACCCTTCCTGTTTCCTGGCTAACTCCGTAAAAGGTAGGTCTGTATAGTTTACCAGAGAAATTTACAGGGGAACCATGAGTCAAGTGTCCTCCATGGGCCAGATTGAATCCTAAAATGGTATCACCTGCCTTTAAGACTGCAAGAAAAACAGCTGCATTTGCCTGGGCTCCTGAATGCGGTTGCACATTCACCCATTCGGCTCCAAAGAGTTCTTTGATTCTTTCTCTGGCAAGCTCTTCTGCTTCATCAACCACTTCGCATCCTCCATAATATCTTTTTCCGGGAAGTCCTTCTGCATATTTATTGGTCAAACAACTTCCGGCAGCAGCCATTACCTCAGGGCTTACAAAATTCTCAGAGGCGATCAGTTCGATTCCTTCTTTTTGGCGCTTTTCTTCTCTTGCAATGATGTCGAATATAGGATCCACAGTTTTAGTTAGAGGTGTATTAGGAATGTGAGACATATATTTGCTGAATTTTTGTTTAAACAGAGGATAAATTTACGGCTTATTTGGTGAAGAATATCCCAAATTTCTGTAGATAATTACATGATAAAGGCATTCATTTTCTTTTTACCTTTTCCTTTTTCAAAGTACACATGCTGCTGAATGGTGGTAGCCAGTTCCAGCCCAATGAAATCGGAAGATACTGGCATCGCCCGGTGGCCTCTATCAATCAATACAGCAGTTTGAATACTCTGGGGTTTGACCTGCAACAGAATAGCTACGACATTGAGCATGGTCGTGCCACTATACAGGACATCATCTACAACAATGATATGCTGATTGGCGAGTTTATCGAGATCTCCGGATAATGTGATTCCAATGCCTTCTTCGGCTTCCCGATCTAATTCGGCATCGATGAGTTCGATTTTATGAGGACAAATCTCCTTCAGAAATCCCTCTAATAGATCGGCAAGGTATCCGCCTCTTTCATCAATCCCTATGAGAACCAGCTTTTTCGCACTAAAATTAGCTTCATATATCTCATAAGCCATCCGCTTCAATCTCGCAAGGATAGCGGCTTCATCCAGAATTTGTACTTTATCTGCCGTCATAGTGCTGATTTAAGAAATGCAATTAACGAAATAGATAGCTGATAAAACAAAGAAAGGGACCGAAGTCCCTTTCTTTTGTATACTAAATCAAGTATTAGTCTGCGTAGGCACGGTAGCGAGGACCTGAGTTCCGCTCCATCCGGGCTTCGTGTTCTTCTTTGGAACCTACAATAATGTCCTGGTACTTGCGAAGACCAGTACCTGCTGGTACAAGGTGTCCAACGATCACGTTTTCTTTCAAACCAAGCAAATGGTCGATTTTCGCTGTGATCGAAGCTTCACTGAGTACTTTGGTAGTTTCCTGGAAGGAAGCAGCTGACAACCAGCTCTTAGTTCCGAGTGAAGAACGGGTAATACCCATCAACACTGGCTTACATACTGCAGGTCTTACTTCGCGAGCCACGGCAAGTTTCATGTCATTTCTGCGGAGGTAAGAGTTCTCATCACGCAGCTTACGCTGAGAAATGATCTGCCCTGTTTTCAGTACGTTTGATTCACCGGGGTCATCAACAACCAATTTATCGAAGATCCAGTCATTTTCTTCCTGGAAGTCCAGTCTGTTTACTACTTCTTTTTCAAGGAAGATAGTATCACCCGCATCCACGATTTCTACTTTCTGCATCATCTGACGTACGATTACCTCGATATGTTTATCGTTAATCGGTACCCCCTGCATACGGTAAACCTCCTGAATCTCATTTACGATATAAGCCTGTACGGCACTAGGACCTTTGATTGCCAGGATATCCTTAGGAGCGGTTGCACCATCAGATAATAATTCTCCTGACATCACATAGTCTCCATCGTGAACGAGAATGTGTTTCTTCAGAGAAACCATGTATTTCTTCTCATCAGACTCATCGGGAGCTGTGATGAATACCTCTCTGTTACCACGTTTGATACCTCCCAGTCTAACGATACCTTCAATAGCTGTTACTACTGCAGGGTTAGAAGGGTTACGGGCTTCGAAAAGCTCGGTAACACGAGGAAGACCACCCGTAATATCCGCTGTTCCCCCACCAGAGCGAGGAATCTTAACCATTACCTTACCCGCAGTAACTTTCTCCATATCATCTACCACCAGGTGAGCACCTACAGGCAGGTTGTATGAACGAAGTTCTTCACCCGCCTCGTTTACAACGTGGATGGTTGGGTTGATGGTCTTATCACGGCTATCTATGATAACTTTCTCTTTGTGTCCAGTTTGATCATCAGTGTCCTCCAGGAAGGTTACCCCATCTTTCACATCTTCCATTTCAACTTTACCGTTGAACTCGGAGATGATCACGGAGTTATAGGGATCCCAGTTACACATGAGAACACCTTTCTTGATCTTTTGCTTGTCTTTTACATAGACTCTGGATCCGTAAGGAACTTTATTCGAGAAGAGTATACGAGATTGGTCATCAAGAATCTTCAGTTTACCAGCTCTACTGATAACAACTTTGATGGTGTCTCCATCCTCTTCACGCTCAACAACTTTCACATTTTCGAGCGCGATCTTTCCTTCGAATTTAGAGATCAACTGGCTACCAGAGGCAACACGCTGAGCGATACCACCCACGTGGAAGGTACGCAGCGTAAGCTGAGTTCCTGGCTCACCAATAGACTGAGCAGCTACTACTCCTACTGCTTCTCCGGTTTGCACCAGTTTTCCAGTAGCGAGGTTACGTCCGTAGCATTTTGCACATACTCCCTGACGAGATTCACACGTCAATACAGAGCGAATCTCTACACTTTCAATGGTAGAATCTTCAATCTCTGCGGCAATAGCTTCAGTTATTTCTTCGCCTGCTTCCACAATCTTTCTCTCAGGATCAAGTGGATCAAACACATCGTCCAGAGAAACACGACCGAGGATACGCTCACCCAAAGGCTGAATCACGTCCTCGTTCTCTTTCAAGGCAGAAGTAGTCAATCCTCTCAGTGTACCACAATCGTGCTCTGTAATGATCACATCCTGTGCTACGTCCACAAGACGACGAGTCAGGTAACCTGCATCCGCTGTTTTAAGGGCGGTATCTGCAAGACCTTTACGTGCACCGTGGGTAGAGATAAAGTACTCAAGTACTGAGAGTCCTTCTTTAAAGTTTGCCAGAATCGGGTTTTCAATGATCTCACCGGCAGATCCCTTGAGGGTTTTTTGCGGTTTGGCCATCAATCCCCTCATACCTCCAAGCTGACGAATCTGCTCTTTGGAACCCCTTGCACCAGAATGGAACATCATGTAGATGTTATTGAATCCATCCTTATCGGTAGCAAGCTGCTTCATTAGCGTCTCCGTAAGAGAAGTATTGGTATGTGTCCAGATATCAATTACCTGGTTGTAACGTTCGTTTTCCGTGATGAGACCCATTCCATAGTTCATCGCAACTTCTTCGATCTTGGCTTCTGCCTCTTTGATCAAAGAATCCTTTGCCTTTGGAATAATCACCTCATCCAAGGCGAATGAAAGTCCTCCTGTAAATGCTTCTCTAAACCCGAGGTCTTTGAGATCATCCAGGAATTTAACCGTATCAACCAATCCTGCCTTACGGAAGATATCACCGATAACGGTACGCATGGTTTTCTTGGAAAGCAGAATATTTACGTAACCCGCTTTTTTCGGTACAATCTTGTTAAACAAGACTCTTCCAACTGTGGTTTCGATATATTCAGTTTCTTCCTCACCATTTTCATTCAGGATATATTCACCATTCTCATCCTGCTTTCTCAATCGTACTTTAATGATGGCGTGTTTTGCAACAACTCCTTCATTGTAAGCGATTTCAACTTCTTCAGAACCACCGAAGAGGAGTCCTTCTCCTTTTTGCTTGGGTCTACCTTTGGTGAGGTAGTATACTCCCAATACCATATCCTGAGTAGGCAGGGTAATCGGAGAACCGTTTGCAGGGTGAAGAATGTTATGACTGGCAAGCATCAAAACGATAGCTTCCAGACAAGCTTCATTGCTCAAAGGAACGTGAACCGCCATCTGGTCTCCGTCAAAGTCAGCGTTGAAACCTGTACATACCAAGGGGTGCAGGTTGATCGCTTTTCCTTCCACCAGGCGAGGCATAAATGCCTGAATACCCAAACGGTGAAGGGTTGGAGCACGGTTTAGCAGAACCGGGTGTCCTTTCAGAATATTTTCCAGAATATCCCAGATCACCGGATCACGACGATCTACGAGTTTCTTCGCACTTTTTACTGTCTTAACAATTCCCCTTTCGATCAGCTTTCTGATAACGAATGGTTTGAAAAGCTCAGCAGCCATAGACTTGGGAAGTCCACATTCGTGAAGCTTCAGCGTAGGTCCTACTACGATCACAGAACGACCGGAGTAATCTACACGTTTTCCAAGCAGGTTCTGACGGAAACGACCCTGCTTACCTTTGAGCATATCACTCAAAGATTTGAGGGCTCTGTTGGAGTCAGAGCGAACTGCATTAACTTTTCTGGTATTGTCGAAGAGAGAGTCAACTGCTTCCTGAAGCATCCTTTTCTCATTACGAAGGATTACTTCTGGTGCTTTGATCTCAATCAGACGCTTAAGTCTATTATTACGAATGATTACCCTACGGTAAAGATCATTCAAGTCAGAAGTTGCGAAACGTCCACCTTCCAGCGGGACTAGGGGTCTCAATTCGGGAGGAATGACGGGTACAATTCTGACAACCATCCACTCAGGGCGGTTCTCTATACGACGGTTAGCTGCACGGAAGGCCTCAACAATTTTCAGACGCTTAAGTGCGTCATTCTTTCTTTGCTGAGAAGTTTCAGTAGCTGCTTTCTGACGAAGAGTATAAGAAAGATCATCCAGATCAATGGTAGAAAGAATTGCCTCAAGGGCTTCTGCTCCCATTTTAGCCAGGAATTTTTCCGGATCATCATCTGGAAGCATCTGGTTTTCTTTGGGAACTGTTTCCAGCATATTCAGGTATTCTTCCTCGGTAAGGAAGTCCATCCTTGCAATGCCTTCTTTCTCCATGATACCAGGATTTATAACGACATAGCGTTCGTAATAAATAATCTGGTCAAGTTTCTTCCCTGTAAGACCGAGCAAGTAGCCAATCTTGGAAGGAAGTGTACGGAAGTACCAGATATGAGCTACCGGTACCACCAATTGGATATGGCCCATTCTTTCACGTCGCACCTTCTTCTCAGTTACCTCTACACCACAACGATCACAAATGATGCCTTTATATCGAATACGCTTATACTTACCACAGTGACATTCATAGTCCTTTACAGGACCGAATATACGTTCGCAGAACAATCCATCCTTTTCCGGCTTATAAGTCCTATAGTTGATGGTCTCAGGTTTTAAGACCTCACCATTGGAGCGGTTAAGGATAGCCTCCGGCGAAGCGAGACTCACGGTGATACGCTTGAAATCACTGCTTATTTTGGTATTCTTAGCGATGGGCATATGTTACCTCCAATAATTAATTTTCAAACAATTAGTCTAATGTTACCTCTAGAGCCAGACCACGAAGCTCATGAATCAATACGTTGAATGATTCAGGGATACCCGGGTAAGGCAATACATCACCTTTCACGATAGATTCGTACACTTTCGCACGACCTATCACATCATCCGACTTGACAGTCAGCATCTCTCTCAAGATGTGAGCTGCACCAAAGGCCTCCAGGGCCCATACTTCCATCTCACCAAAACGCTGACCACCAAACTGAGCTTTACCACCCAGAGGCTGCTGCGTAATGAGCGAGTATGGTCCGATGGAACGGGAGTGCATCTTATCGTCAACCAAGTGAATCAGTTTCAGCATGTAGATAATACCCACGGTAGTTTTCTCACTGAAGTCCTCTCCAGTCTGACCATTGATCAGCTGAGCAACCCCATAATCGGGTAATTTTGCCTTTTTGATATACTTGTTAACATCTTCGACACTCGCACCATCAAAGATAGGTGTAGCAAATTTTACGCCTAGTTTTTTACCGGCCCATCCCAAAATGGTTTCATATACCTGTCCCAGGTTCATACGGGAAGGTACACCAAGCGGGTTGAGTACGATATCAACTGGAGTTCCATCTGGCAAGAATGGCATATCTTCCACAGGAACAATACGAGATACTACCCCTTTGTTTCCGTGGCGCCCAGCCATTTTATCACCTACTTTCAGTTTACGTTTTTTGGCAACATAAACCTTGGCGAGTTTCAAAATACCGGAAGGAAGCTCATCTCCAACACGGATCTGATACTCTTCTCTTCTGAAGCTACCTTCAATCAGGTCATAACGACGCTTATGATTTCTGAAGAGGTGCTCGATATTCTTGTTAAGATCATCATCTCCTGTCCATCCGGTTGGGACGATATCCAGGAAGATGAGAGAAGAAAGTCCTTTTTCCGTGAATTTCTTTCCACTAGGAATAACTTCTTCGTTGAACTTATTCTTAACTCCTTTTGATTTATGATCTCCTAAGAGTCCGAGAAGCTTGGAAACCATGGTGTTATTCAACTCCATGAGCTCGTTATTGTAGCGCTCTTCCAATCCTTGAAGGAGCTTCTTATCACGAGCTTTCGCTTTGCTTTCTTTCTTTTCTTTAGAGAAAAGTTTTTTATCAATAACTACCCCAGCAATAGAAGGAGGTACACGGAGAGATGCATCTTTTACGTCTCCCGCTTTGTCTCCAAAGATTGCACGCAGCAGTTTTTCTTCTGGAGTAGGATCAGATTCTCCCTTAGGAGTAATCTTACCAATCAGGATGTCGCCAGGATTTACTTCAGCTCCAACACGGATCAATCCATTTTCATCCAAATGTTTGATCGCATCTTCACTTACGTTAGGAATCTCACGGGTAAGTTCTTCTTCCCCTCGCTTGGTATCTCTAACCTGCAATTCAAACTCCTCGATGTGTAGAGATGTATAAACATCCTCAGCAACTACACGCTCAGAAATTACGATGGCATCCTCAAAGTTATATCCCTGCCAGGGCATGAAGGCCACCAGGAGGTTCTTACCGAGTGCCAATTCGCCATCTTCTGTTGCGTATCCATCTGCAACCACATCTCCAGCTTCAACCTTATCTCCCACTTTTACAACCGGACGAAGGTTGATACAAGTGTTTTGGTTGGTTCTGGAGAATTTGGGAAGCATGTAGGTAACTACATTAGAATTGAAGCTAACAAGATCGTCAATAGCAGAGCGATCATAGTTAATAACAATTTTACTTCCATCCACATACTCGATAACCCCTTTGCCCTCTGCTTTCATCATGGAGCGAGAGTCCAGGGCTACTTTTTCCTCAATACCTGTACCTACAATAGGTGCTTCCGGTTTGAGGAGAGGTACTGCCTGACGTTGCATGTTTGATCCCATCAAGGCACGGTTTGCATCATCATTTTCCAGAAATGGAATCAGAGATGCAGCCACACTCACGATTTGGTTGGGCGCAACGTCCATATATGCTACGTCATTAGGCTCAACTACCGGGAAGTCACCCATTTTACGGGCTTTGACTTTGGGATTCATGAATTTCCCATCCTCTGTAATCGGCGCATTTGACTGTGCGATAATGATTTGGTCTTCTTCTTCTGCACTCAGGTAAGTCGCATTAGGCGAAACTACCCCTTCTTCAACTTTTCTATATGGGGTTTCTATGAATCCCATATCGTTGATTTTGGCATAGGTACAAAGAGAAGAGATCAATCCAATGTTTGGACCTTCCGGAGTCTCAATCGGACAAAGACGCCCGTAGTGAGTATAGTGAACGTCCCTTACTTCGAAACCGGCTCTTTCACGAGAAAGTCCCCCTGGTCCCAAAGCTGATACTCTTCTTTTGTGAGTAAGCTCAGAGAGTGGGTTCGTTTGATCCAGAAACTGGCTCAACTGGTTGGTTCCAAAGAAGGAGTTAATAACACTGGAAAGTGTCCTTGCATTGATCAGGTCTGCCGGAGTAAAGATCTCATTGTCGCGAATGTTCATTCTTTCACGAATGGTACGCGCCATACGAGCGAGACCTACACTAAACTGAGAGTACAATTGCTCCCCAACAGTACGGATACGACGATTGCTCAAGTGGTCAATGTCGTCCACATTCATTTTACTGTTTTGAAGCTCAACCAGGAATTCAACAATTTTGATGATGTCCTGCTTGGTCAGTACCTGACTGTCTTCTTCAAATACTCCGTGCAATTTTTTGTTCAAACGATAGCGACCTACTTCTCCGAGGTCATAACGCTTATCGCTAAAGAACAATTTATCAATTACTCCACGAGCCGTTTCTTCATCTGGCGGCTCAGCATTTCTCAGCTGGCGATAGATGAGGTCAACTGCCTCAGACATGGAGTTAGAATTATCTTTTTGGAGGGTGTTGTAAATGATGGAGTACTCAGCGGCACTAGCATCACTTGCAACCAGGATCATAGAAGCTACCCCAGAATCAAGAATGTCTTCATAATCTTCTTTAGCGATCACATGATCCCTTTCGAAGAGTACTTCATTTCTGGTAATAGATACTACTTCACCTGTATCTTCATCAACAAAGTCTTCCGTCCAGGTTCTCAAGATCCTGGCGGCTAACTTTCTTCCGATACTTTTCTTTACACTCGCCTTATTGATCTTCACCTCTTCTGCGAGGCCGAAAATCTCAAGGATGTCTTTATCGGAGCTATATCCGATTGCACGCATCAGAGTTGTGACCGGGAATTTCTTCTTACGGTCGATGTATGCGTACATGACATTATTTACATCAGTTGAGAATTCTACCCATGATCCTTTGAAAGGAATGATACGGGCAGAGTACAACTTTGTACCATTTGCATGGAATGACTGGCCAAAGAACACACCGGGGGAACGATGCAGCTGACTTACTACTACTCTTTCAGCCCCATTGATAATGAAGGTACCTTTTCCGGTCATATAAGGAATATTACCTAAGTAAACTTCCTGGGTAACCGGTTCAAAGTCTTCATTCTCAGGGTCTGTACAGTAGAGAAAGAGCTTTGCTTTGAGTGCTACGGAATGAGTAAGACCTCTCGCCTTACATTCTGATAAAGAATATCTGGGAGGATCAATGTAATAGTCCAAAAACTCAAGAACAAAGTTTTCCCGCGCATCGGTAATCGGGAAATTTTCTTTAAATACCTTGAACAGTCCTTCTTCTCTTCTTTTGTCTGGTGGGGTATCAACTTGCAAAAATTCTTGAAATGAACGGAGTTGTACTTCAAGAAAATCCGGATAGTCGATCACCTTGTTTATCTGGGAGAAGGAAATCCGTTTCGGCTGCTTTGTGCTACTCAAATTGCTATCGGTTTAGTGGGTTGAAGACACAAATTTTACTGCTTGGATATTGCGAATCATGGTCATATCATATAAAAACATGGAGAAATAGACCTGACTACAAGAATCAGGTCTATTCTATGGGTAGAACTTAAATAACCCATCAAATGGTTTATTTACTTCAGCTCTACCTCAGCACCAGCTTCTTCTAATTGAGCTTTAACGGATTCAGCTTCTTCTTTAGAAACTTTCTCCTTAACAGCAGTAGGAGCTGAATCAACTACTCCTTTAGCTTCTTTCAGGCCTAGACCTGTAATAGCTTTAACTGCTTTTACAACGTTGAGCTTAGCGCCACCTGGGCTGATGAGCATTACATCAAACTCAGTTTGGCCACCGCCTTCTTCTCCACCTTCTCCACCTCCTGCGGGTCCAGCTACTGCAACTGCAGCAGCTGCAGGCTCAATGCCGTATTCTTCTTTTAATATGTCAGCTAGTTCGTTAACTTCTTTTACCGTCAGGTTAACCAGCTGCTCTGCGAATGCTTTCAAATCTGCCATTTTTAAAATGCCGTTTAGTGTAAATGTCTTATGTCAAAAAAAATAACTTCAAAATAATGTGCCGGGCAATTCGGTAATCCGATGGAAGCTTAGCCACGGCGTATAAATCTTACTCTTCCCTTTCGGAAAGGGTCTTGAGGAGTCCTGCAAGAGTACCGCCGCTAGACTTAAGCGCAGAGATAACATTTTTCGCTGGGCTTTGTAGCAATCCGATAACTTCTCCGATCAGTTCGTCCTTAGACTTGAGTTCAGCAAGTGCTTTGAGTTGATCATCTCCTTTGAAGACAGAAGTATCAATAACTGCTGCTTTTAGAAGAGGCTTCTCATTTTTCTTTCTAAACTCATTGATCAATTTTGCCGGTACGCTTGGATTCTCTACACCTGCGAAAAAGATAGAAGAAGGTTCTTTCAGTACATCAAAGACTTCAGAATAGTCTCCTTCAAGATTTTCGAGTGCTTTCTTTACCAAGGTATTCTTTACCATCTGAAGGGGAATTCCCTTCTCATAGCACAAGGCTCTAAGTTGATTTGTCTCTGATACTGTGAGCCCGCCTGCCTCAGTGATGTAGAAGTTAGGATACTCCTGAAACTTCTCCGTGAGGTCTTTAACTAATTGAATTTTCTGTTCTTTCGTCATGATACATTAAATTCCGGGCACACTAGACTTATCAATTTTCACACCTGGCCCCATCGTAGAAGCCATGCTAATGGATTTGAAGTAAATCCCTTTGATTCCTGATGGTTTCAGACGCTCAAGAGTCTGGAGCATTTCCAGCGTATTTTGATATATCTGCTCAGGAGTAAAGGAAACTTTACCTACTGACACGTGAATAATTCCGGTCTTATCAACTTTGAAGTCAATTTTACCAGCTTTCACTTCTTTCACTGCATTGCCAACATTTGGTGTTACGGTACCGCTTTTGGGGTTAGGCATCAATCCTCTAGGTCCCAATACACGTCCGAGTCTACCAACTTTGGCCATAACGTCCGGAGAACAAATGATTACATCCACATCTGTCCAGCCTCCTTGAATTTTTTGGATGTATTCATCCAAACCTACAAAGTCAGCTCCTGCTTCAGTGGCCTCAGCCTCTTTGTCAGGGGTAGTCAGTACCAATACAGTTACTTCCTTACCGGTTCCATGTGGCAGGGTCGCGACGCCCCGAACCATCTGATTTGCCTGTCTGGGGTCAACCCCTAAACGACAGTGCAGCTCGACGGACTCGTCAAATTTAGCATAAGCTACCTTCTTCACGAGATCGGCAGCTTCTTCAAGGTTGTAATACTTTTCAGCATCTACAGCCTCGAGTGCTTTTTTATGATTTTTTGTAAGCGCCATGATTATTCCTGATTTTCTTCCCAGGGTGGTGTTCCCTGGACGGTTAGACCCATGCTTCTTGCTGTTCCTGCTATCATCCTCATGCCTGATTCAATAGTAAAGGCATTCAAATCCTGCATTTTGGTTTCTGCGATCCGTTTACAGTCATCCCAGCTAACCTTACCCACCTTGTTACGGTTGGGTTCAGGTGAACCTTTTTTGAGTTTTGCAGCTTCCAACAACAATACAGCCGCTGGAGGTGTTTTTACTACAAAATCAAATGACTTATCTACGTAAACAGTGATCACCACTGGAAGGACCTGACCCATTTTGTCCTGCGATACAGCGTTGAAACGCTTACAGAACTCCATGATGTTCAATCCTTTTGAACCAAGTGCTGGACCAATGGGAGGAGCCGGGCTGGCTTGGCCACCCCTTACCTGCAGCTTCACATAGGTCTCTATCTGCTTAGCCATCTAATTAAATGATTGAAAGTTGAGTTTATCGAATTCAGGAATTGTATAAGAATGGGAAGCAACCTTACGGTCATTCAAGAATTCAAGAATTCAACCATTAATATTCTTTTTCTACCTGGAAGTAGTTTAGCTCTATAGGTGTGTTACGACCAAAGATCTTTACAACCACTTTCAGTTTCTTCTTATCTTCATAAATCTCATCAATGACGCCTGTAAATCCGTTGAATGGACCAGCCATTACTTTCACAGGTTCACCTTTGATGAATGGTTCCTCGGGCACTTCTCCTTTCTCATTCATCTCATCCACCTTACCCAGAATCTTGTTCACTTCTTCAACCCTCAAGGGTTCAGGATCTCCCCCTTTTCTGCCTCCAAGGAAGCCAATAACATTGGGTATTTCCTTCATCATTGAAATGATTTCTGCTGAGAGATCACATTCCAACAGGATATACCCTGGCAAAAAAGTGCGCTCACGGAGTTTCTTCTTTCCGTTGCGCATCTCGAAAACTTTTTCAGTAGGGATAAGCACCTGAGGAATGACTTCGCCTAGTTCCAGGCGATCAATTTCACTTTCCAGGTATTGCTTTACCTTTTTTTCTTTACCGCTTATTGCGCGCAGTACATACCACTCTTTTGCCATCTCTTCTTTGGTTTTTTAGTTAGAAAAACTATAAACGATGGACATACCATTCTGAAAGGCCAAATCCATAATGAAGATCGCCAATGCAATCAGAAGAGAGGTAATGAGTACAGTAACGGTACTACTTTGCAATTCGTCTAAAGAAGGCCACTGCACTTTATACAGCAGTTCATCTAAATACTCTTTAAACCCTTCCCTTAATCTTTCCATAACAGTTTATTTGCACGGGCGGAAGGACTTGAACCCTCAGCCTACGGTTTTGGAGACCGTCGCTCTACCAATTGAGCTACACCCGTTTTTAAACACATATATCGCAAATGAATTTGCGAATCAATGTGTGATTTATATAAAGTATTTTCCGAACTCCCCAAAAGGGAGTCCGGAAATGAATTTATCTTATTCGAGGATCTCAGTAACCTGACCCGCACCGATGGTACGACCACCTTCACGAATCGCGAAACGAAGACCTTTAGTCATTGCAACTGGGTAGATAAGCTCTACAGTTACTGTAGTGTTATCACCAGGCATTACCATATCAACTCCATCACCAAGAGAAACTACTCCAGTTACGTCAGTTGTACGGAAGTAGAACTGAGGACGGTAGTTGGTAAAGAATGGAGTGTGGCGACCACCTTCGTCTTTGCTCAGTACGTAAACCTCAGCTTTGAACTTGCTATGAGGAGTTACAGAACCAGGCTTAATGATAACCATTCCACGCTTGATGGAAGTTTTCTCAATACCACGAAGCAACAATCCTACGTTATCACCAGCTTCTCCTCTGTCGAGGATCTTACGGAACATCTCCACACCAGTAACAGTAGAAGAAAGCTTCTCTGCATCAAGACCAATGATGTCTACAGGATCACCACTGTTGATTACACCGGTTTCGATACGACCCGTTGCAACAGTACCACGACCTGTGATAGAGAACACGTCCTCTACAGGCATCAGGAAGTCTTTTTCAGTATCCCTTTTAGGAGTTGGGATAAAGCTATCAACATTTTCCATCAACTCAAGGATTTTAGCTTCCCACTCAGGCTGTCCGTCAAGACCACCCAAAGCAGAACCCTGAATTACAGGAATATCATCACCTGCGAAATCGTAAGCGCTCAAGAGATCACGAATCTCAAGTTCAACCAGCTCCAACAACTCTTCGTCGTCAACGAGGTCAACTTTGTTCATGAATACAACCAGCTGAGGTACACCAACCTGACGAGCAAGCAGGATGTGCTCACGAGTTTGAGGCATAGGACCATCCGTCGCGGCAACAACCAATATCGCACCGTCCATCTGAGCAGCACCAGTTACCATGTTTTTCACATAGTCGGCGTGACCAGGACAGTCAACGTGCGCATAGTGACGATTTACAGTCTCATACTCTACGTGAGAGGTATTAATAGTAATACCACGCTCTTTTTCTTCAGGAGCGTTGTCAATCTCGTCAAAGCTTTTCACCTCAACATTACCGGCTTTTGCAAGCACGGTGGTAATAGCAGCGGTGAGCGTGGTTTTGCCGTGATCCACGTGCCCGATTGTGCCAATGTTCACGTGCGGCTTGGTACGTTGGAATGTTTCCTTTGCCATCTTTAAATGTTTCTAAAAATATTTGTCTCGTAATAAATAATAGAGTGAGCCAATGACCGGACTCGAACCGGTGACCCCTTCCTTACCATGGAAGTGCTCTACCAGCTGAGCTACATTGGCAAAGAAGTTCGTTTTGGATAAATAAGCGTTATGCTCTTTGACAGTTCCATCCAGTAATCGAACTTACATTGAGCGGGAGACGAGATTCGAACCCGCGACCCTTAGCTTGGAAGGCTAATGCTCTACCAACTGAGCTACTCCCGCTTAATTTGATTAGTTCTCAGAGGTAAGTTCTTCCGAAAAAGAACCACTCTCTAAAAATCTTAATATGTAAAGAACCGGTGGGGAGAGCAGGATTCGAACCTACGAAGGCTGAGCCAACAGATTTACAGTCTGCCCCGTTTGACCGCTTCGGTATCTCCCCAGAAATCAAAACCAGCGCTAACTCATTGATAGCCAGATAATTTCGATTTTATCTGAGCCGGTAGACGGATTCGAACCGCCGACCCGCTGATTACAAATCAGCTGCTCTGGCCAACTGAGCTATACCGGCAAATTTTTCTTCAAAAAACGACCTTCGCAAAAAAGTCTTGCAAAGGTAGAAAAGTAAGCACAGAATACAAAGCCTTGGGCGAATATTTTTTCAAAGTTTTTTATCCCTGAAAAATACCTGCGAAAGGCTCATTCCGAGCGAAGAATTTACTTCTTCAACTCCTTGATCCTGGCGCGCTTACCGATCTTATCTCTTAAGTAGAAAAGTCTGGCTCTACGAACCTTTCCTCTTCTAAGTACTTCGATCCTGTCGAGACTCGGAGAATGAACCGGGAAGATTCTCTCTACTCCAATTCCACCAGAAATTTTTCTGACAGTAAAGGTTTCAGTAGCACCTTCTCCTTTTCTCTGGATACATACTCCTTTAAAGAGCTGAACACGCTCTTTATCCCCTTCACGAATCCGTACGTATACACTTAATGTATCACCTGATTTGAACTCAGGAATATCTTCTTTCTTATGTGGGGCCTGCACGAGGCTAATAAGCTCTTCCATGTCTTTTTTATTTTGACGGAGGGCAAAATTAGAACTTTATTCTCATTCGACCAAACATCTTTCCACTTTTTTATTCAAGTAAATCTGGTCTCCGCTTTTTTGTCTTTAAATAGGCCTGTTCTTCTCTCCATTCGGCGATTTTTGCCCGATGCCCAGAACGCAAAATTTCTGGTACCTCATGTCCTTCGAAGCTGGCAGGCCGGGTGTAGACGGGCGCATCCAGTATATCATCCTGAAATGAGTCGGACAAAGCCGAACATTCATCCCCTAATACTCCTGGCAATAATCGTCCTATTGCATCTGTCAAAACCAGTGCCGGAAGCTCTCCTCCTGACAACACATAGTCTCCAATAGAGATTTCCCGGCTAACAAAAAGGTCCCTTGCTCGCTGATCCAATCCTTTATAATGGCCAGCCAAGAGTATGAGATTCTCTTTCATTGAGAGTTGGTTGGCATGTGTCTGCTTAAAGGTTTCCCCATCTGGCGTGAGAAATATTACCTCATCATACCTACGTTCTTTCTGCAAGGCTCTAATACAATTGGCGACTGGCTCCACCTGCAATACCATGCCCGCGCCCCCTCCAAACGGATAGTCATCTACCTGCCTATGCTTATTTTCTGAATAATCCCGCAGATCGTGTACATGTACTTCCAACAATCCCTTATCCTGAGCCCTTTGCAAAATGCTATGCGATAAGGGACTCGTCAACAACTGAGGAACACAAGAAATAATATCTATGCGCATGATAATTTGGAAAGAAAGATCAATGCTTAGCTTAGCCTGCTTAAAGGCGGACTAAATAAAGGGCCAAAATTACATAAGATCAGGGAGAAATAAAGGATCAGGCTTCGTCCTCTCTAAAGATCTTGATTGGCCTCTTCATACTTTCTTCCAGGGAGATAAAGGTTTCGGTACGCTGGATCCCTTCTATGGGCTGCACCTTATCATTGAGAATACTGCGGAGTTCCCGGGTATTCTGACTTACGATTTTCAGGAAAATACCGTAGCGACCTGTCGTATAGTGAATCTCCGTTATTTCCGGGATTTCCTGTAGCTGTTTGACGATACGATTATATAAGGAACCTTTCTCCAGAAACATCCCAACAAAGGCACAAATGTCATACCCCAGTTTACTGGCATCTATTTCCAGGTGTGAACCTTTTACGATGCCCTCTTTCAGTAATTTTTTCATGCGGACATGCACGGTTCCTCCAGAAACAGCCAGGCGATTTGCAATTTCTGTATAAGGTGTCTGCGCATTCTGCATCAAAATGGATAAAATCTGCAAGTCAAGTTTATCAATTTCTAAATTCGCGGGCATTTTTATCTATCGATTTTAATGTTTTGTTAAAAAATTGGATCAAATTTTTAAATATTTACAAAAATAATAAGTTTTTGTTAAAAAATTTTGATTTTTATTTAAGGTCCTTTACCTTTGTAGTGTACCATTAAGCAAAGGAATAAAAGACAGTTCTTTTCCAGATTTTGCAAAAATCACATACTGTAGGGTGATGAAATTGGCAGCCATGCCCTCTTGTCTCGGGGGTGGGGACTTGGAATAAATCTGCTTCGGTAGACTAACCTCCTCGTGAAGGTTCGAATCCTTCCCCTACAGCATTTTCCAAAGAGATCCTTCCTGTTTCGGGAAGGATTTTTTTGTTAAAGAACTAGCACCTTTAAAAGGCTATTTATCCATGCTATTCACCCTGCGGCGAATCACATCTATATCTTGTCTCATTTTCTTCATTTGATCATCCAGATCAGAAGGCAGGCTTACATTTCCGGATGGTGCCGCAGGAGCTGGAGCTGCACTTTCTTTCTTTCTAAATACCCAGTCAAAAAGTCCTCGGCTTGCGGTTCCCGCCTCAACTCTTTGTGCTGCAGCAAATTGATCCTGCCTCTTTTCTAATTCTACCATTTGTTCCCGCAACTCCTGCTCTCTGATCAGGGAATTTTGTTTGGCGGAATTAAGATCAATACGGAATTTGAAAAGTTCTCCTGGCAAGCGAAGTATCGCTGCCACTATATTTATAGGAACCTGGATCATCGCCAGGGCTGTACTCGGTTTAGATATGTGAATATTTGAGGGATAGCCTCCTTCTTCAAACTGGATCTCAAAATCTGTTTTCACCCAGGCAGCAATAGGAATCTCTATAAAATGTACCCTATGAGGATGCGGCAGCCGTAATAAAGTTCTGCTATTTCCTTTGCTCCCATTCAGTGTCATACTAAAGGTGCTGAGGGGACGATAATAAATACCCAAACCTCCTTCTGCGCTCTGTCCACCATCCTGAGGTCCTTGCTCAACAGCTCCCAATTCCTTGATCTCGAAACTGGAACTCTTGTCTACTTCCTTCATTTTTGCTTGTAGCTCCTTTACCTCAGCCTCATTAAAGGGATCAAAGGGACCACTATGCAAAATTATCGTATCTACAGACCTCGTACTCACAGGTGCAACTGCTACCTGGGCTATAGAACTAGCCAAATCCGTGACTTTAGATATAAATTCTCCTCTTTGATCCTCAATACTTGTTTTTACATGTTTGAGGAAACCCTGAGGGCTAAAGCTCACCTGGATTTCATCATGTGTAAATGCATTGGGTGTGTAGCGGAGAAAGTAATTGTGATCCGGATCAGGAAGTAAGTCAACAGAGGGACTCGCCAATTCTACAGAAAATCCAGTAGGAGAGTGAGTAATTTGTAGATTAACAATTCCTTTCGGGAGGTAGTAGTGGTACAGGTTGCCTTGAGAGGCAACTTTGGTGGATCCAAAGATATTTCGAGCCATACTTGAAGAAGCTGCGTTAAGTAGTATCAAATATTCGTGGCCTAATTTAGCAAAATAATCCTAAATCCCGCATTTCATTTAAAATTCCAAAAAATTAAACAAAAAATTTGTTTTGTTTAATAAAAACTTCCTATATCAATACATATGTTAAACAAAATAAACAAAAATATTAATTAAGAAGTCTTTCAATTTTTTTACGAAAAACTTAAATATTTCTTATTTAACTCAAATGTTTGCAAAAAAATGAAAATTTGAAAGCAAAAAGGCCCAATAAATACGAATATACAAATTACTATACTTTAGCACACTCCTTCATTTTTGCCAAATCCTAAATTCCCCATCTTCCTGCCTACAATGATCCGGGATTGGGAATTATTCGACTTATTTATGGCTAAAAGAAGGTGACTTTGTAAATTGATTGGGATCAAAAAGAAAAAACATAGCAAATGAATTCATTCATACTTATAGGCGGATTGGTTACGCTGATCAGCTGGCTGGTAAGGCAAAGATTCCAATCGGTCATGAAAAAGATTTCGCGGGTACAAACCCGATCAGGATTATCTGGAAAAGAAATTGCCGAACGAATGTTGCGAGATAATGGGATCCATGATGTGCAGGTGATTTCTACCCGAGGCATGTTGACAGACCATTACAATCCTGCTAATAAAACCGTCAACCTTAGCCAGGCCGTTTATGATGAAAGAAATGTAACTGCCGCAGCAGTAGCCGCCCATGAGGTTGGACATGCGGTTCAACATGCTACCTCTTATACTTTCCTCAAATTCCGTTCTGCGATTGTACCTGTAGTGAGCATTTCTTCCCGCTTTGGTCCTTTGGCAATTGCTATAGGAATCGGAATGATGCAGGGAGCCATGCAGATAGGGGGATTAGTGGCAACAGTAGGTTTGGTGCTCTTTGCAGCCTCTACCCTATTCAGCCTTATTACCCTGCCTGTAGAATTTGATGCCAGCAAAAGAGCGCTGGCCTGGTTGGAAGATACTGGATTGACACAGGGAGAAGAACATGAGAAGGCCGTACAGGGCCTGAGGTGGGCTGCTATGACCTATGTTGTTGCCGCTTTGACACAATTGGCCTATTTAATCTACTACCTCTCCATTTTTATGAGAGCGCGTAGATAAAAAATATAAACATTAATTGAGTGTAGCCGGCCCTATGAAAAAGAGGGGTCGGCTTCCTTTTTCTGCTTTATATGCAAAAATGGATTCGTACAGCTGGTCCATAATTATTACCCTTACATTGTCCCGCATCAAAAGTTTCCGTTGATGGGCGTAGGGATAAGTTCTATTGGAAAGGAAGACAAATACCAGATCGTAGCGTGGATCAACCCAAACACTTGTGCCTGTAAAGCCGGTATGCCCAAAGGATCTTTCCGAAGTATTTTCTGAAACAGGATTGGTTCGATTTGGGCGCATTTCGGGTTTATCCCAACCCAGGCCCTTACGACTATAATTCAGTTGTTTTTTGGTAAACTCAGATATGGTGCCTTTCCTCAGAAATTGCTGACCTCCATAAACTCCTCCATTTTTCATCATCAACATCAGCTTGCCCATATCATATACATTTGAAAAAAGACCTGCATGACCGGCTACTCCTCCCATCATAGCTGCAGTAGGATCGTGCACATGGCCCTTGATCAAGGAATTCCGGAAATAATTATCGATTTCGGTTGGTGGACAATAGGATCCCTTGTGTTGGCTACCGGGATTGAAGAGGGTTTTATTCATCCCCAATGGCTCATAAAATTCTTGCGCAGCAAACTGATCCAGGCTTTTCCCACTAACCTTCTCGACAATTTTTGCCAAATAAATCAATCCAATATCGCTATAGCGAACCGAGCGTGTATTTCTCACCTCCAGGTCCTCCAGTTTTTTCCAGAGCCAGGGAGCAAGAAAATCGGTAGCATACAGACGAGTAGATATCTGACTTCCTCCTGATCTGGGAGGAACTGAAGTATAGAATTTCCGGTCCAGGGTTTTCTTTGCAGGATTGGAAAAAGTCTCTTTATATAAAGGAGCCCAACTCGGTAAACCTGCATTATGCTGTAAAAGTCTTCGAATGGTGAGTTTTTCCTTATTGGAGCCTTTCAAATCAGGTAAATACTGTACAATAGGTTTATCCAAATCCAGTTTCCCTTGCTCAACCAATTTCATGATACTCAAGGTCGTCGCTGCAATTTTTGTAACTGAGGCTAAATCATAGGTATGGAGATAGGGATCTATTGTCTCGGAGCGACTACCATATTCCATTCTCCCAAAGGCTTTTTCATATACCACATCTGAACCTCGCATTACCAGAATCGCACAACCCGGCATGGCTCCTCTTTTAATATAGTGCTGAGCGATAGAATCTATTTTGGGGAAGTATCTGCTATCCATTCCCTGTTCCTCCGGGCTGGAAAAACCAAAGCGGGTAGGATTTTTGATTTCAAACCCCTGACCTTCTTTAAAACGATTGGATGCCGTAACCGGCAATCGTCCGCTTACTTTTATTCCCCCGAAAATAGCTGCAGCTGCTGCCTGGCCTGTTTCACTGCTTTGTTCATAGGCGACAACGGTAGCATTTTCACTTCCGAAGTTTTTGAGTGCATAAGGATTGCCAAAAACGGTAACGATACTGGTCTTTCCTGAGTTTGAGATTTCTCTTACCAAATCTTGCGCGCCCCGACTTACCCCAAAATTGCGAGAAGCTCGCTGACTCATATTCCGCACACCAATGATCACGGTATTGAATTCCTCCAATACATTCATCAAACGTTGCTGCTCGGCAGAACTTGCGGCAGCGGAAATATAAAAAGGACTGATTTCTGCATATTTTTTCAGACCATTGTCAAAGGAGTTTCCACGCTTTCCTCCAATCTGTACGTATGCAATCTTTTTTCCTTCTAATCTTTGCAATGGCAATACCCCACCTTCATTTCTGGCAATGGTAATCGCAGCTTCATATAATTTCTTTCTGAGAATTTTTGCTTCAGAAGTATTGAGATCATCGATCAGGTTTTTTCGGGAAATAGGTTTCGCCTGAGTCAGTCCCAACTCTTTTTTTGCTTTGAGAATTCGAGCGACATGTACATCCAACTCCGCTTCCGTAATTTTTCCACTGCTCACTGCTATCCCAATGGTCCGAATGGCTTTAGGAACATCCACAGGTGAAAGTAAAAAATCATTTCCTGCCATTAAGGCTTTCAGAGAAACCTCTCCCGTAGGATAATATTTGGTAACCCCTTTCATATTCAGGGCGTCTGTAAAGACCAGACCATCATAGCCCATTTTCTCTCTGAGCAGGCCTTTGATGATTTTGGGCGAAAGGGAAGCTCCTACATTTTTGCTCGTATCAAGACTGGGTATATACAAATGAGAAACCATGACTGATTTCACTCCGGAATTGATCAATTTACTGAAAGGGTATAACTCTATAGAATCCAGTCTTTGGAGGCTATGATTGATGATAGGTAAATCATAATGGGAGTCCACTTCTGTATCTCCATGCCCGGGAAAATGTTTCGCACAGGCAATTACGCCTTCATCCTGCATCCCATTTGAAATCATGATGCCCTTCCTTGCCACCCGATAACGATTCTCTCCAAAGGATCGGAAATTGATAACCGGATTATTGGCATTATTATTTACATCTACTACCGGAGCAAAGTTTACATGCACCCCTACCCTACGCATTTCCTTGGCCATTTGCTTTCCCATCAGGTAGAGTAAAGAATCATTCTTGATTGCTCCCAGGGTCATGTTGCGGGGATATGCGCGGGTTTGTTTTAGACGCATGGAAAGGCCCCATTCGGCATCCATCGAAATCATCAAAGGAATGTCTGACAGGGATTGATAGCGATTGATCAACTCTACCTGTTTATCCGGACTCCCTTGCATGAAGATCAGGCCACCAATTTTATGGCGCAAGATCAGAGACTCGATATATTTATAATCTTTTTCGTCCTGATTGGAATAGGTGGTAACCATGAAAAGCTGGCCGATTTTCTCTTCCAGCGTCATATCGGAGAGTTTTGTCTCCACCCAATCTTCTACCCCTGATTCGGCATCAGGATTTCCCCCCGCAGAAATACACACACAAAGGAAGATCAAACAACATAAAAGGCGACTCACATTCCCGAACATAGGATCAAAAGAATTTATTGCTCAATCTGGATAATACAGCCAGAATATAATTTATTATCTATTTCCAAAATACACTTAATCACGCAAAAGAAAAAAGCCAATTGCGCATATATTTTAGGTATACGCAAGATTTGGGTACAAATCTCAAACCAGACTAAATAAATATGCTACTTTCTCCGAAAAAGGTCTAATTAATGACGCTTTTAGCGAATCAGAAGTTCCCCTATGGCAAAACTTGCAAAGATCACAGAAGCGATCCCATTGGTAGTAAAAAAGGCTAAATCCACTTTAGAAAGGTCATTGGGTTTGACCAAATGGTGCTGATAGCCGAGGAGAAAAAGAAAGGCAAGGGCGCCCACCCAGAACAACCATCCTGCACTAGTCATAATGCCAAAAAGTATGATCATCGAAGCACAGAAGAAATGCAGAAAAGTACTCACCAGGAGTGCTTTATTCTTACCTAGCCAGGCGGGTATGCTATTGAGCGCATGCTGACGGTCAAATTCTTCATCCTGCAAAGCATAAATGATATCAAATCCACTTACCCAGCTCAGCACCGCTATTCCCAAAATGATGGGTTCCCATTGAAATTGAGCCGTTACTGCTAAAAAGGCTCCCACAGGTGCCAATGCAAGTCCCAGGCCTAAAATCAAGTGGCAAAGCGCTGTAAATCTCTTCGTCATGGAATAGCCCAAAACAACCATCAAGGCTACTGGAGAGAGATAGAAACAAAGAGGATTGATAAACCAGGTAGTAAGGACGAAAAAAATCGAATTCAATCCCACAAACAAAAGTGCATTCTGCGGGGTTATGATCCCTGCCGGAATCTCACGGGTTTGGGTACGATCATTCTTGGCATCTATGTCTCTGTCCGAATAACGATTGAAAGCCATTGCAGCACTTCTGGCGAAAATCATACATAATACCACCAGTAAAAGAGATTGCCAGTAAGGTTTATCTGGTTCCATATTATTGGCCTGCATAAATTGAAAGCCCAGAAAAAGCCCCAATAGGGCAAATGGGAGCGCAAAAATGGTATGTGCAAACTTTATGAGAGAAAGGTATTTTTTCATTCTTCCTGTTGTATCACAGAAAAATTACAGGAATTGCAATTTTTCATCTTAAATATAAAACAAAATTATTGGATGAAAGTTTATATATTGAATTTCATATATATCAAAGAGACTAAGTGAAAAATTATATTTTAGTATGCACTAGCCATAAGGCTAAGATGTGTGGTGGTGGCTGTTGCAGCGACAAAGGTGGAGATGAATTACTTGCTGAAATTCAATCAGAGCTGAAAAAGCGGGGACTGGATCAAAGTGTAATTGCCAAGCAATCTGCTTGTCTCTCCAATTGTAAAGAGGGAGTTTCTATAAAAACGATGCCTAAAGGTAGGATTTATAGCCATTCCATGCTCTCAGATTTGGACCGTATCCTGGAGACTTTCGAGACTCTGGTAAAATAGGAAAGCGTTTTACAGGCTAAAAAAATCTATCCAATCGCTTTTTAACCTAGGGGGTTTTCGTACCTTTGGCGGCAAAATTCGGATCAAAAAAATTTGAATAAAATGCCCCAACTTTCCACCCGAGCCAAAGAAATTCCAGCTTCTCCCATCCGGAAGCTTGTACCTTATGCTGATGCAGCCAAAAGCAGAGGCACCCACGTTTATCATTTGAATATTGGACAGCCGGACATAAAAACTCCGCGTTCCTTTTTCGAAGCCATAGAGCAAGCCAATCCAGAAGTACTTGCCTATACTCATTCGGAAGGCATTCTGCCCCTCAGGGAGAAAATTGCCAGCTATTATAGCCGATTGGGCTATCCGATCAATGATCAAGAGGTTTTAGTTACCACGGGAGCTTCGGAAGCCCTGAGTTTTGTATTCAGCACCTGCTTCAATCCCGGTGATGAATTGATTGTGCCAGAGCCTTTCTATGCCAATTATAATGGCTTCTCTGTTTTCTCGGATATCAATATAGTCCCGATTCAAACGGATATAGAAGACAATTTTTCGCTTCCTCCTATGGAAGCTTTTGAAGCCCTGATTACAGAAAGAACCAAAGGCATCCTGATCTGCAATCCCGGAAATCCTACCGGCGTGATGTATCCCAAAGAATCTCTGGAAAAATTGGGAGAAATTGTCAAAAAGCACAATCTCTACCTGATTGCAGATGAGGTTTATCGTGAATTTGCTTACGACAATCTAAAGCATCACTCTATTTTGGGTCTTGAAGGTCTGGAAGAAAATGCCATCGTTACAGATTCCGTTTCCAAGCGTTTCTCTGCATGTGGTGCTCGTATTGGATGCATTGTGTCTCGAAACAAAAGCTTTAGAAATGCAGCCTTGAAATTTTGTCAGGCCCGTCTGTGCTCACCTGCCTTAGGGCAAATAGGTGCTGCAGCCATGTACGACCTGCCTCCCAGCTTTTATGAGGAAGTGGTAGTAGAATATGTAGCCAGAAGAAATACCCTGCTTGAGCACTTGAGAAAAATCGAAGGCGTTTATGTGCCTGAGGTAAATGGTGCTTTTTATGCGATGGTTCGTTTGCCCATAGATGATTCTGAGAAATTTTGCCAGTGGATGTTAGAGGAATTTAGCCACGAGGGCGCTACAGTTATGATGGCTCCGGGTTCTGGCTTTTATTCAACAGCAGGTAGAGGAAAAGACGAGGTTCGTATGGCTTATGTCTTGCAAGAATCTGATCTGGTAAAAGCAGTCGCTGCTTTGAAAAAGGCGCTGGAGGTCTATCCCGGCAGGACGAATTAGTGGGAAGGCAGATGTAAGAGCAAAGAACAAGGAATGGAGAAGTGTAGCTTTTGTAAGCATTGACACTTCTCCATTTTTTATTTCTTGATTTTAGCCTGGATTAAAGCTTGGCCTCCGCTCATCTCGAAGCTTGAATCGCGCCTGGCTTGCAGCACTGAGAGAACGTCTATTGAGCTCTCTTTCGTCATAATCCCTCCCCTATCCAAGCCTCGAAATGACCTAAAACGGGACTCATAGCTATTGGCACTTAAGAATTTTATACATCAAAGGGCACAAGATCCGGTTTGATATAGCTTGTCTTCGCTTCTTTCGAACTGAAAATGTCAAAACTGTAATGGCTGTTGATAAGGGATTTGAAATCTTTCTTCAATTGGAGATTTTCTGCCAGAAAATCTGAGAAATTATCTGTGGCAGATTTTTCCATAAAATGCCCAACTGCTTTGATAGCAACTATTGTCAGGGTCTTGTGATACTTATCTTTGGCTCCGACATGGGCCACAAAATTCTCAATTTGATCCTGAATGCCTTTCTCTGCCTTTTCCATGCCTTCCTGATAAATGTTTAACCAGGCCAATCGCAAATGGGCCTCATGACTAAAGACAGCCGGAGCTAAACTGCAATCTTTAAATTGTTGGAGAAATTCAGAATCGGAGAGTTTATAGTGTTCTTCCATAAGATCAGCCATTAATATTTGCTCATAAAGCAAACAGAATTGTTTTACATTTTCATCAACATTTGTTGAGAAATGATGCTCTACTAAAAGAAAGCCCTCACCTGTACCCGGCCTGTGTGGATGATGGGAACAGTGGTAGAAGCACGACCGTCGTAGGTAATACTTAGCTCTACATTGTTGAGGATGTAGTAGGTGGTAAAGACCTGCCAAATGGCATTGAGTCCCGGTTGCAAGCCTTCTCGCAATTCATATTGAGCCGAAAAACCCGGATTTCCCGTTTCTCCCATACTCACCAGTTCCAGTTTCGTCAGGATATTGTTTCGGTCTTTGAGGTTGAGTTTCGCATCAAAGATCAGCTTATGGATATTGACCTGCGCATCCACTTCCTGATTCAAATTGGTATTTCGACCAAATCGATAGGCATAGCCCGCAGATAAACGATACTTTCTATTGAGTTGGAAATTCACCTTGGGATTTGTTTCCCAGAAATAGATATCATAATTACGCGAAGGGAAGGATTCGGCCTCCACAAATTTAATCCCCAATCTACTATCCACTTCCAAACTCTTGGCTTCTCCCAAATTCAGGCGTTGCGCGGCCCGACCATAACGAAAGCCTCTAAACTCATCGCCTGTACTGAGGAAAAGCTTCGCCCGCGTATCGAAATAGGAGAAACGAAGATCGCCGACCGGATTGTTTTGATAAAAACTGATGTCTTGTCTCAAATTATAGTTTGCATCCAACAAAGAAGTATCAGAAAATGGATCAAAAAAATCAATGAGGTAAGAAGCAAAGTCCATATTGCGTGATTTGCTCTGGGTGATGCGGAAATTGGTAAGCAGGCGGGTATTTCGGATTAAATTCCCCAGGCCTGTAGCAGATTTATCTATGACCTTTTTAAAGGACCAGATCATATTTCCATTGAAACTGAGGCGGGTAGTCGGAAACAATTCTCTTGTGGGAACGATTACCCGGATAAAGTCAGCGACCAGGGGATTATTGGCTAACTGAAATTCCTCAAAATCCTGTATTCCATCATTATTGAATAAAGAATCCAGCCAGACATATTGCCCCTGACCGGGAACCACTTCTATATATCGCACTTCCCGTTGCGCTAATCTCTCTGAACTAACCTCATAGACAAAATTGCTGCTGAGAAGTCGATTGAGTGGAGAGATATTTCCTTCCAGTTTGGTACTCAAAACCTGAGAATTTTCCAGACCTGGAGCAAGAAAGACCGAATCCAGGACTTCCAAAGTTCTATAGGAACTAATCGTACTTAGGCTAAAAGCAGTACTGGGTCGGTAATTGGCCTGAAGGAAATAGGTATAGGCCAAAGATTTATCCATGATGCCTCCTTTAGCATATCCCCGATCCTTTCGATAGTTGAAAGAAGTCAGCATATCGAACTTCTTGCTGTTGAAGGTTCGGAGATAAGGCTTCAAGTCTACAAAGGAGAATGAATTCTGATTCAGGCTATCCGATACAGTTCTTTCTTTATCCTCTATCCATATTTCCACCCCAGGCTGAATCTTTCCTAAGGGAGCATAGATATTTCCCTCCTGCCGCATCCAACGCGAATCTCTATTGAGCCTGCTATTGTTATTTTCGATCAGGGTGAATTTGTAATTGCCCTGCAGAAATTTGGGCATAAAACTCTGGATCTCGTAGACCTGTCTGAGCGTCTGATTTCCCGCTCCTGCATTTCTCAATCCATTCTCCGCTCGAAACTCCCACTTCCGTTGACAATTGAAACGGATGCTGGAAGCCAGAATTTGCTCATTCTCCTCCCTTAGCTCATTCAATTCCAAATCCCAAATTCGGCCGTACTCAGCCTGATAGAGCCGATCAAGATTATTATATCTTTCCCCTATATATTGATGACTCAGATCAATGTCGAGGCTCAGAGAATCACTTAGCTTGATTCCTTCCCATAAAATGCCTGTCTTATTGGCGATATCGGTATTGTCCTCATCATCCAGAAACGAAAGCCTATTTTTGTCTTCCTGGCTGATGGCCATTTCAGAATAAAGCTTCAGTTTATCTGTCAATTTCACATCCAGGCCCACATCAAATACTTGCAAGCTTCGAGGCAAGACCCAGGTCCGTAGTAGGTCAAAATCACCTGTAGGATTTCCCAGGCTATCCGGAGGCTGCCAGATATACACATTGGCTCCTCCTGCGACGCGATTGTCACGGATATAGAAACCATTGCCCTGGCCTACAAAACTTCCACTCAGGCGATATACGGTATCCTGTGCATTGGTGGTTCGGATATATCGTTCATAATTAATTCCCCGGATCATCGTATCCCGCCGAACATATCGAATACCCACCGTATCAAAGCCTACCGAATCTACTCCATTAGTAAAGGCTTGTCCTTCTGCATCTCCCAGCTGGGCCAGGGTTCTGCGAGCCCTGTCATAGGCCGGAGTATTGTTAAATGGAGCATTGGGATTATCTGCGTCCCGGCTGTAGGAAAAGCGTAGGTTTATTCGATCTTTCGCCAATTTTTGCTCTACATCCGCTACTACCAGAGATCGATTATAGTATTGGTCATTGTATTCAAAATCAATGACGATCCTGGTGATATTGGTAATCACATGGCGCGGCATAAAGGTTACCTCAGCCGTATTATAATTTATTATGTAGTCCAGGCTACTTCCCCGCTTCATCAACTTCCCATTGAGGTATACACGTTCACTACCCGCAAGGACAATGAAGAAGCGTTCTCCATTTTGGCCTGTCAAACGATAAGGTCCTGAAACCCCATCTATTCCCATAAAACTATTGGTGTGGAACTTGCCTTTTGCGACTGCCCCACTTATGCGGGCTTTGGTCTTTTCTCCTTCAAAAGCCAATTGCATTCCCAAAGAATTTCTATAGACATTGGCGAAACGGGTATTTCTCCTATCCACCTCATAATCTCCGATAGTGGCCGAAGCTCCATCTTTCATCAGCTTCACAAAAACCCTGTCGAAATCCGAGATCTGCTGGGTTGTCCCATCGGGTTGTATAGGCAGATTTTCATCTGTAATGGCTCCTACGATTTTGAGTCCATCTCCCAGGTCTCCTTCCAATTGCAAACGCAAGCCGGAATTGACGGAGAGACCTCGATTATTTCCTACGGTCAATCCTCGAGAAAGACTTCCACTCTTTCGAATGCGATCCGTCTCCCAAAATATATTATTGCTTTCTACCTCTTCTTCAAAAAAAGCATCCACCATCTCATCTTCCTTACTTGTATCCTGGGTGATGCGAATATTCCTGAATGAAATACTAGGCCTTAGGCCTTTGGAAAAATAGCGATAGGCCAGGATATAAGTTCCGGCATTCTGGTCCAGTGCCAGCCTGATCCAGCCACCCGCATATTCGATTTGATAGGTCTCTGTACTAAGGGTATCGCCGGAAATTCGAAGGAGAGATTGGGAGAAAGGGACAAGAAATTTCTGGCTAAGAAAGGTGGTATCTCCGGGAGTGAGTTGTAAGGTATCGCGCTGCCATTGAGTTTGAGCTTGCAATCCACTTTGGGCACAAAGAATCAATAAGATGCTCAGGAAAAGACTTTTGCATCTATTAGAATGAGCCAGCATGTGGGTTGTCAGTTCTTTTAATCCACCCATGCGATATCCTTCTGCTATTCAACGTGCTTCTGAGCGGAATTATTGGGTAAGGGATTTTCCTTCTTTTTGCCAGCAATTCAAAAACAATCCCGCCTAATTTCTAAGCAGCACCTTCTGTAATGGTAACCATGTTTTCAATGCGAACTTCAGGCAGTATAATGCGGAAGGTAGTTCCTACGCTTTCTTCGCTTTCAAAGGTGATGGTACCATTGGCACTTTCAATGATACGCTTCACGATAGCCAGTCCCAATCCCATCCCGGAGGACTTGGTTGAGAAGCTGGGTTCGAAGATGCGTTTTTGTACTTCCTCGGTCATTCCTTTTCCATTATCCTTAATCTCAATCAAGGCGTGATCACCATTGATCTTCATGGAAACGTGGATAATCCCGTTTTCGTTTACTGCCTGCAGGGCATTTTTGATAATATTAGTGAAGCAGCGGGATAACTGTTCGCGGTCGGCAAAGGACCAAAAGTCGTCCTGTGGTATGTCTATGAGCCAAATGGCTTCTTCGGATTGCGTATATAGATCGACTACCTCATGCAATACATCATTGACGAGGATGCGGGAATTTACGGGTTCGGGCATTTTGGCAAATTCTGAGAATGAATTTGCAATACGTACCAATGAGTCGATTTGAGCCAACAAGGTCTTCATGACCTTGGGGAACATTTTTTGAAGGCGAGGCCCTCTTTCATCAAAGGCCCGATTCAAATGCTGAATATTCAGCTTCATCGGAGTCAGGGGATTCTTAATCTCATGTGCCACCTGACGCGCCATCTGTCTCCAGGCCAATTCCCGTTCTGATTGGGTCAGCTTTTCTTCCGATTCCTCCAATTGAGATACCATCTGATTGTAAGCGCGCACAATCTCACCGATCTCATCGTCTGATTCCCAGTCAATCAATTCGTTTTCTGCTCCCAGGTTTGTATTGGACAAACGCTGTTGTACCATAGCCAGAGGCTTGGTGATCGTACTTGAGACAATCACAGATACCACATTGATCAGGAGGAATACCAGGAGGTAAATATTTGCAAGATATGCCAGGAAACTAAAGACCTGTTCGTCCAGTTGAGCCTGATTTGCTAGATAAGGTACATTGATGTATCCAATCGGAACCTCATTGTTTTGCAGGATGGGCCAATACGCGGAAAGGTAACTTAGCGTACCGATTTCTTCTTCTACTACCAGATCTGACTCTTTCCCCGCCGATAGCCTTCGAAGCGCCACATCATTCATCAAGTCCGTATTGATGTTGGAGTTAAAGATAAGCGGCTGGGTAGTCGCTACACTCTTTCCATCATTATCGTAAACGGTGATATCATTTTCACTCACCTCCCCCATAGCCTTCACCTGATCACTAAATGACCTTAGCAAGGTGATCCTCCGATATGGATCCTCATTCAGAATGGTATATTCATCCTTTAGAGAATTGGCTACTCTTTCTGCTTCTCGTCTCAACTCTTCTCTGGCATCATCGTAGTATCGATCCCGGATAAAGCTTGAAAGCAGCAACATAATGATCAGCATGGGCAACAAGCTGATCACAAAAAGTCCATAGCGGATTTTTGATCTTAAAGGCGGCTTCTTCCTCAGTTGAGGAGAATGCAAAGACCTAAGAACAACTGTAGGTATAGAAATCAGCAATAAAGCTGCTAGGATGTAAAAATAAAAGATAAAGGAGAAAATGGAGGTCATCTCAAAAAGATCCAGGTCCTTGTATCGGATTACGACAAATTTGTTTGGCCCTACATCTTTTATCAATTCCATTTGTCCTGAGGAAATTAGCTCAGGCTCTTCCAATTCAGAACTTTTCTTACTGAAATTGACGGGAAAGGCAGATTGCCCTCTTTTATAATGTAAATACTCATCCCGATAGATGGCATGATCATAGGAATTGATCATCTGGATTTCCTCATAGGCTTCCTCATCCAGGGTAAGGGAAGGATACAGACCATCTGTTTCTCGCTGGGTTGGGATCAATTCAATGGAGAATACAACAGGCTGCAAACTGGCAGAGTCTTTCCCCAACAGCATCTCCAATCTCCCTACATAAATGTCTATATATCGATTTTCAGAGTTCGGAATCTGAAACAGGTCTTCTGCTATGCTATCCCCCAGGTCTTCGATAGGCACTCCCAGAAAAGGATTGGTAATCGGCTCTTTGCCTTTCTCAGGATCAAATTGTCTCCCGTTTTCGTCAAAGAGGTAAAGATTTTGTTCGAAGTCTTTGAATTTATTCCTCAAATACTCACTCAGGAACCAGCTCTTAAAGCTACTTACATCAGAGTATTGTTTATTCCAATTGGAGAGTATCCATTCCGTCGTTTCTTCGGTATTACTCTTTAGCTGAGAAAATGTCGCAATGGTTGATACCCTTCGGCTATTGAATTCCTGTGCAATGCGACTGGCTTTATTATCGCGATTATCATTCTGTCCAAGAAATACGTTGTGCGAAACCAGGACTGTAAATGCAAGGGTAACCAGGAGGTAGTTTTGTACATCCTGGTGAAGAAATTCGTCGAAAGGTTTCCGGATGACCGTAATCCCCAGGACTATGATAAGCAAGGAAGCTGACAGGGCTATTCCCCATCCCCATTCTGTATTCTGGTGGAGGTATAGATTAAATACTATGATCGCCAGCAGGTGAATGGCTATGTAAAAAACATTGAAGCCATATCTCCTGCCATAAAAGACATTTAACTTTAGCAAAACGATGATCATCAAGCCTCCTGACAACAAGAGAATCCCCACATTCAATAGAATGAGGAAAGAAAAGATGTTGGCTTGCAGCAGATTGGTAAAGTCAATCTCGACCTGTGAGTTGGTGTTCAGGGTCGAGAAGAGAGAGATGTATTCATACAGGATATACGAACTCAGGAAGAGTGTACAGAGCATACACACCCATGCCAGTACATGACGCTGTACTATTTTTCGGTACAGGAGATTGGAGAGGCGAAACAGATGCACATATAGAATCCAGGCCAGGGCAAATATCGTGAAGATATTGATCGTAAGTTCCCCCAGTGAGGGTGCAAAGAAAGGATCAAATGCCAGGATATCCGGTGAGAAGAGATCGAGGTCCCAGTAATCTCCCGGCAAGCCCAGGAAGAACATCAGTGCCCGAATCAGGATGATCCCTACGAAAAGGGATACATTGATAAAATATCGATAATGATTTCGATTCAGGGCATAAATTCGCAGATAAACGGCCAGAAATATGGCTCCGAGAATGATAAGCGCCAGGACCGAATACCGAATGAATGAACGAAAGACAATGGTTGGCACATTGCTCAGCGTATAGATGATATTTCCTTCCGGATCTCGGATTCGGATGTCTGCGCCCAAATCTTCATTCCCAAAATTGATGATCAGATCTTTGAGGTATTTCTCATTTCCATTTCCATAGAAATAGCTTTTGTAACTACCTAGAAAGAAATAGGGAACCAGATTAGAGTTGAAAACCCGATAGGGAATATGTAAAGGGAAAAAGAGTACTTCTGTACTATCTCCCAGATTTCTTTGTGTTTGGAAATATCGGCGTGATCCGAGATTCAGAATCGGATCTTTAGGAAAGTCTTTGATGCGATTGATAAAACTCTGGGCGGGGAGCATTTTGTAATTGCTCCAGGAATAAAGTTTTCCTGTTTCATCATAAATGAGCTCACAGGAGGGACAAAATTCTTTACTATCTCTTCCTTCAATAGAATCACCAGAGAAGTAGGCCAGACAGGAATTAAAGTCCCGCTGAAGCTGGGTTTCAACTTCAGAAAGGATCTTATAATCTGTGTGGTCCTGATCGTACAGATAGAGTGCTGTACCGAACAGTAAAAAGAGCAAGCCTAGGATTAGCCAGAATAATCCTTTTTTAAAAGGTGATTCATGCATTCCCTCAAATATACTAATTCTGCTCCAGAATCTAACTGAAGCACAGACCTAGATGTAGGAGACGCAGGGGTTTAATTTTCAGAAAAGCGATGAGGACTGATATCCGCTTCTTCCAGATCTTTGTTGTCATTCATCTTCCCTTCCAGCAACTCCTCGAACTCCTCCCGCACATAAACAGGCACGGGAATAGAGATGCGTGAATATTTCATCGCATTTTCCTGAATGATGAGCGTAAAGATCACATTCGGGTAGTCAGAAACCAGATAATAATCAGAGATATTCTCCCAGGGGACAATATTCCTGAAATCGGGGATCCGGAAAAAACGATCATTCTTCACGATGCCTTTCTGTGTGACCACGCGGACCAGGAGCATACGTATGGAAACGTATGTTGCCAGCAGTGCCAGTAACAGCAAACCGCAGATCAAACTTAGCTGTTTAAACTTCTCTTTACTTTCCGGTGTACTATTATGCACATTGTCGAAAAGGTTGAGATCGAAATAGGTAAAGACACTTGAGATGCCTACCAGAAACAGGATAAGAGAGGCAACCGAAAAGACGATAGTAATGATTACCATCTCAGGTTTTCTCCAGAGCATAATCGTATCGGATAATCTTTTCCGGTACCAGAATGCCATAAGAACGAAGCATGGAGCTACCAAAAGCGACAGCATGAGGCTGAAATTTAGAAGCAGCTTGAGAAAATCCATACTTATAATATAGGTAATTTTAGGGTATCCAAGTTACTTATATCAACGCAATATTCAAAAGATTTGTTGTACAGACGGTTGGATTATTCACGCGGTTTGTCCCATGAAATATACCAATAGGAAATTATCATCGATCAGAAGTAGTTTTTTTCCGTCAAAAAGTACCTGACATAATCAAAAACGCCCTCTTCTAGCCTGGTGAAGGCTTTATCATATCCAGCTTTTTTCAGTTTGCTCATATCGGCCTGGGTAAAATATTGATAAGAATCCCGGATATCTATAGGCGTGTCAAAATATTCCAGAAGTCTTTCTTTTTCCATGGCGCGAAAAATTGCGGAAGCCAGGTCATTGAAGGTTCGGGCTTGACCACATCCCAGATTAAATATATCAGCAAGCTGCTCTTGCTTCATCAAGAAGAGAATCACATCGAGTATATCCTTCACATAGATAAAGTCCCGTTTTTGTTCCCCATCAGCATATCCTTCTTTATGGGAACGAAACAACCTGAGTTTTCCGGTCTCAAGGATTTGCTTGTGGGCATGCAGGATCACGCTTGCCATTCTGCCTTTGTGGTATTCATTGGGACCATAGACATTGAAAAATTTCAGTCCGGCCCAACGTGGGGGCTTCTCCTCCTGATTCAAGGCCCAAAGATCAAAATCCTGTTTACTTTGGCCATAGGGATTGAGGGGTTTTAGTTGGGGAATGAGATCAAGCTGATCAGAAAAACCCAAACTTCCATCTCCATAGGTCGCAGCACTAGAAGCATAGATAAGAGGAATATCATTTTTTACGCAGAAATCCCAAATTGCTTTTGAGAAGCTAAGGTTCAATTCCTGAAAAATACCCCAATCCTGTTCTGCCGTATCTGTTCTTGCCCCCAGATGAATCACATAGCTGATTTTATTCCCCAGCTCATCCAATTTCCCAATCAAATCCTTTCTGTCTATAAATAGCTGATCCGATAGAGAAGCATAATTGGCTTTCTGAGCCTCTCTGCTAAAGTCATCCGACAATATCAGCTCGCGATATCCTGCTTTATATAGGCCTGAGGCAACATAGCTCCCAATAAATCCGGCGGCACCTGTTACGAGGATCATATCTCTTTTTTGTAATGGTTGATCAAATGAATTTGTTCTTTCTCCCAGTTCAATTCCCGGGCGGCTGCTATGCTCTTTTCCCGATAGCTGTCATAGGTATCTCCTTCGCATATCCCTCTAATCCGTTCTGCTAGCTTTTTTACTTTCCTTTCTTCTTTCTCCAAAACTTCCCCTACTCCATAGTTTCGCACCAAAGCTGCCATTTCCGGCAAATCAGAAACGAGTACTGGCAAGGATGCCTGAAGGTAGTCATAGATCTTATTGGGTGAGGAGTAACGATAACTAAGGCCCCGATCTTCCTCCAGACTCAAGCCCAGACCGGCTTGTCGGGTGAGTGTTCCCAGTTCATCTGGCCGGACAAAGCCTTTAAATTTAACCTTCCCGCCTTTATCCAATGCTTTAGCCCTCGCTTTCAACTCTTCTTCGATATCTCCTTTTCCCACGATCCAAAGCTCGTATTCCGGAAGATACTCCATGCTATCGATCATCAGTTCGATGCCTCGTGCAACATTGAGTGCTCCCTGATAAATAAGGATGCGTTTATCGCCTTTTTCCCCGACTTCTTTATGGGTAGGCAGATTTCTTACGACATCCACCTTGACTCCATATTTTTCCTTATACATGCCTGCGATAGAGGCATTCACGGTATAGACATTCTGTAATTTGGGAAAAATCCATTGCTCTAGCCTAAGCCATGCTTTGCGGGTAGTCGGCCGATGGATCAATTCGGGTACTTCCGTAAAATATTCGTGGCTATCATAGACCAGCTTCTTTCCCCTCAGTCGGGAAATGAGAAAATTGGCCAGAAGGGTATCGAGGTCATTTGAATTGAGGATGTCTACTTTCCGAAATAGCAATAGGAAAAAGAGGCGAATATTGTACTCCAGGTAAAAGAATTTTCCCTTCTGAAAGAATAGACGCATTCGATGTGTCTTGTAAGGCAGTTTCCCAACTTCCAGAGAATCCGGCAGCTTTCGTCCTACTACCTCCACTTCGAAATCATGGGCTTGAAGAGCAGAGGCAATACGAATGATCCGCTGGTCGCCTACCAGGTCATTAATTACGGAAATAATGATTCGCTTCTTTCTCATAGCCTGATTGGCGGCAAAGATACAAAAGCCTTTGCCTATACATAATTTTTCCCGTTATTCCGCTATGAAGAGAATTCTGGCAGTACTCCTGCTACTGGCTTTCGCAGGCATAAAAGGACCTGCACAAGACACAGACATTTTACTCAACCACGAGCTCTATCCTTACCTGGATCGCCTGGATATAAAAGGCCTGGCAGATACCAGTCTTTCCAGTTTCCACAAACCCTATGGAAGGGATATGATAACTGCCTATTTGGATAGGGTGAAGTTTGAAGGCTGGAGCAAACTGGAAGTGCAATGGTTGCAGCAAATGAGGGTACTTGCTGATGATAGACCCATCTCTCAGCGAAAGAACAAAGGCATTTGGAACACTTTTTATAAAAATGGGAGAGATCTTTACAGCTATTCGGGCAAAGACCTCCAGCTCTTCATCAATCCTTCCCTCTTTGTTCAGGGAGGTGTCGATAATCACAACTATACAAATGGGGAATTTGAGAACCTTCCCATTTATTATAATTCACGAGGGCTCTCGATCAGAGGTTCAATAATGGGCAAAATCGGCTTTTATACCGAAGTTTTTGACAACATTGCCCGTATGCCGCAATTCATTTTTGATCGCTATCAGGAAAGCCAGGTCTTATATGGAGAGGCTTTGGTGAAAAGATTTGGAAATGAAAATGGCCTGGATTATTTGAGTTCAAGAGGCTACATCACCTTTCGCCCTATTTCTGCTATCCGCGTAAAATTGGGAAAAGACCGCGCCTTCTGGGGTGATGGTTACCAAAGCTTACAATTATCGGATTATGCAGCGGATTATTTCTTCCTGACTTTGCATACAAAAATCTGGAAACTGGAGTATATCAATCATTTTACCCAAATGACTGATTTTATCCGTAACAGAAATGATACCGAAGGCATTTACCCCAAAAAGTACGGGGTTTACCATACGCTCCAATACCATCCCAATTCACGCTTCAGCATAGGTCTTTTTGAATCCATTATTTACAATCCCTGGCTGGCAAATGGAAGACGCGGATTTGAATTGAGCTATCTGAACCCACTTATATTTTATAGATCAGCGGAACAAAGCCTGGGAAGCCCGGATAATTCCTTTCTGGGTATGCACCTGAAATACAATTTCCTCCGGCGTTTTCAATTCTATAGTCAATTATTGCTGGATGATTTCAATTTTGGGCGAAGGGATGAAGGGAGTGGATTTATTGGAAATAAATGGGGCTATCAATTGGGCCTGAAATACATAGATGTGGCGGGGATTAAAGGCCTTGATTTTCAAGCAGAATACAATCGCATGAGGCCCTTCACCTATCAGCACTTTAATAGCAGTTCGAATTATGCCCACTTTGCGCAGCATCTCGGACATGCTGCCGGAGCCAATCTTTATGACTATCACCTCATTTTCAGATACCGCCCATATCCCAAATGGAGCCTTCAATTTGTTTATTCCTATTTGCAAAAAGGATTGGACCCTTCCACAGATGATTTCAATTATGGAGGAGAGGTAAATCGTCCCTTTATCAATTGGCCTGCTGAATTTGGAAATGAGGTTGGACAGGGAAATCAGCTCGCAGTTACGATGGCCTATGGCCAGATCAGTTATCAATTGGGGCAGTCTGACAATTATCTGGAAGGATCGCTAAGGTATAGAAGGGAAGTTTTAGAAGATCAGCCTTTGCCCAGAAGATCAATTTCTGCTTATGTAGGAATCCGAATGGGACTGGTCGGGAGGCAGGTAAAATTTTGATTCCTGTCCGAAATTTATTATTTCCTGCAGAAAATATTTTTTTAAAAAGATTTTAATCCTTAATTTTTTTGACAACATAACGATATTTTTACCTTTCAACCCAAATATCTTTCAGAAAACACAAGTCGTTCTTACCTTTTACCATGCTAAACTAAGTCCAATTTCATTCTTGTACTTACCCTCATTATTGTCAGAATGAATAAGTATGCCCTCATCTGTTAAGCGTAAGCTATGCCTTTACCTTCTGCTCCTTTGTAATTCAATTTTTTTAAACGCCCAGGGTCCGGACAGTTTGAATAAAGAGCTGGAAAACCACCTTCTCATTCAACTGAAAAACACAGATTCCGATTCAGAAAGACTCAAAGTTTATCTGGACCTTGTACAGCTTGTCCGCTATAAAGATGCGAACAAGATGATCGACTACTCCAATCAGGGATTACTGGTTGCGAGGAGGATCGATGAGGCTTCCTCTATTGCTTACTTGTCCTTTATGAATGGGACCGGTAAGTTTTTGAAAGGAAAGCATCAGGCTGCCATTGAAGCCTTTGATCGATCATTGGCGGCAGGAGAAGCCTTAAAGGATACCACCTATGCCTTCGCCCTCAATGGAATGGGAAATGCCTTCGAATCGATGGGCGATAGTTATCATGCTATTCTCAATTATGAGAAGGTAATTAGGCTGGGGGATAGTTTGCAGAACCCCTTGATAGCCACCCTGGGCTTGGGAAATATTTCCAGTGTTTACATAAGAAATAAAGACTTCAAGGATGCCAAACCATATCTTATCAAGGCATTGAAGCTTGCTGAAAAGAATAATATCAGTCGAATCAAAGCTTTCGCTTATACCGATCTAGGAGTAGTATATAAAGAAGAGATGGCCTATGATTCGGCTATTCATTATCTGAGGAAATCGGTCATTTTATCCACCAAAAAACAACTCTTCCCATATATTGGAGCCTCTGCATATAATGGTCTGGCGCAGATCTATTTTGCCCAAAAAGACAATAAAAAGTCTTTACAAGCTTCTTCCCAGGCGATAAAACTGGCTGAGGAATCCAAGAATCAGATGATCCTGGCATCTGCTTATCTGACCAAAATGCTTACCCTGAAGGACGAGAACAAATTTGATCAGGCCGTTCAGCTCGGTTTTCAGATACGGGAACTAGCCAAAAATGCCCATATTTTTGAAGAAGAACTTGAGGCTTTACAGCAATTGGCAGAGATATATTATGCGAAAGAAGATTATAAACAAGCTTATAAATACCAGAAATTACACTCTCTAAGAAAATCAGAATTTGAAACAAAAAGAGAAATTCGAAACGATCTGATTGAAAAACTCAGGGAGGAACTAAAAAAACAGAAAGAGGAAAACAGAGCTTCCTTAGCCAAAGTCAATGAGGTTCAGGATTTCTTCTCCAGAAATAAAGTCCTTGGATTTGGGATGATGACCTTCTCCCTTATTCTTCTTTTGGTATTGATCGTCTTATATAAAAGGGTTAGAGATAAAGAAACAGATCGAATTTTGAGTTTCTCGAAGCTGGAAAGGGATCAGGTAAATATGTATAAGAAACAGTTGTTTACCCTGATATTCATTTTCTATCCTCCCATCATTATCCACCAGTATATTTGGTCAGGACCATTACCCGCTATCATCCACGGTACGCTTTTATGCTTAATTATATTTATTCGTTTCTCTCATTCAAAGGGAATAGAATTTCCGATGTATTGGTTATCGGTTTGTTTTTATTTTTCAATTGCGCTTCTTCCTCTTTATCTGGGGCCCATTGATACTGCATTTGCATCCATTGTAGCTGTATTTCTAAATGCTTATTATCAGGCAGAGAATAGCAGACAACGATTGCTAAATTATGTTCTCTTTCCGCTCACCTATGGGGTTTATTCTCTCTTGTCCAAAGTTCAACCCAATCCCCTTACGGAGGATGTCTTTGGTTATTCATTGTTGGTCGGCTTTATCTCCATTTGTGCCATATTCCTGGTGGTTATTTATATAAACAAAGGTACCCTGGACTTTAAACAGGCTTTGTGGAAAAGCAATGATTTCCTCAGGCAAATCACCGATCTGAATCCTCACTATATTTTTGCCAAGGATGAAGAAGGAAAGTTTACCCTCGCAAATCGGGCAATGGCCCAAAACATGGGACGAAGTTCGGAGGAGCTCATCGGGAAATATGATGAACATATCTTTTATACAGAGGAAAACCGACAAAGCTATGAGGACGATATTTCTGTGCTAAAGGAAGGAAAAACCATAGACAGAAAAGAGGAGCTTCTTGTAAATGCTAAAGGAGAAAGACGGTATTTCCAGACCATCAAGAAACCCATCTACAATGAAAATTGGGAGATAACGGGTATGCTGGGAGTCGCAACAGATATTACAGATTTGAAAGTAGCTGAGCGGGAACGAATCCAACGGGAAGCTACCCTCAATGCCATCATTAGTTCTATCCCCGATCCCATCTTTGTTATCGATGCCAATATGAAACCCATAATCTTTAACAAAGAATTTTACAATATGGCCGACATAGGCTCTATTGCTTATAAGGAAGAGATCATGGATTATCTCCAACGTACCCTTCCCCGGGAATTTTCGAGAAAGTACGCAGGCGTCATACAAGATGTCCTCTCTGGCAATAGCTATAGTGGCTTTGATTTATTGGACTCTCAATTTGGAGAAGTACACTACGAAATATCCGGTACGCCCGTACGAGACAAGCACAATAAAATTATTGGTGCAATTATGCTCGGCCTGAATGTAACCGAAAAGAATAAGCAGAGACAATTGATCAATCGCCAGATCATTGACCTCAATCAAAAGAATGAGGAATTGGAAAAATACATCGAATCCAATATGAGTCTTGAGAACTTCGCCTACCTGGCTTCTCATGATTTGAAAGCACCTCTGCGGACAATTATTAGCTTTAGTCAGCTATTTGAAAAGCGGGTGAGAGCCAAACTCAAGCCCCAGGAAACAGAACTTCTGAATTTTGTCATAGGCGCCTCCAAAAACATGGAACGCCTCATCAATGATCTACTTGAATATTCTCGGGTAAATACCAAAAAGCTCGACCCAAGACCTCTGGTGGTAAAACCACTTATCAGAGAGGTTATCAATGAACTTTCCTCAACTATTCAGGAAAAGAAAGCGCGTTTCCAACTTAAAAACATACCAGAAGTAATTATAGCAGACAGCCCCAAATTCAGAAGGCTCCTGCAAAACCTCATTACCAATGCCCTGAAATTCTCAAAGCCAGATAAGGCTCCTCGCATTATGATCTCTGTAACAGAGGAGGAGAAAGCCTGGATCTTTATGGTCAAGGATAATGGAATCGGTATAAACGATAAATACAAATCCAAGATTTTCATGCTCTTCCAACGATTGCATGGAGATACCGATTATGAAGGTACTGGTATAGGTCTGGCCATGGTGAAAAAGATTGTTGAACAGCATCAAGGCAAAATCTGGGTGGAATCTACGCAAGGCAAAGGCAGTAAATTTTTCTTTAGCATACCTAAAGATTTACACGAGAAAAAAGATATTGAGGAATAAGAAGGAAAGCCATGAAATAACCACCTCTTATTTATTATCTTCCAAATGCAGGATTCTCTAGATGATTCAACTTAATTAGTGGAATGAAATGACGGTATTTGCGGTCTAATTTCTATAAGAAAACAAGGCAATCTTGCCTTAGATAGAAAGAATAAATAACACACGTCATCATCTCACCCTTATGAGATTTATCAAGCTGCCCCTAAGACACTCTTTAAGCATCCTTTTGTTGGGAAGCCTACTTTTTTCTCAATCTCTCTTTGCCCAAAGAGGGGGAAGAAGTGGAGCTCCCAAATCTCCGAGTCTCAAAATTGTAGGGAAAGTCATCCATGCTGAAACAACTCAGCAAATGGAATATGTTACTCTTCTGTTGTTACAATCCAAAGACTCCAGCCAAGTAAGTGGAACCGTAACTAATGCTAAAGGCAGTTTCGAACTGACTGCAGGTCCGGGAGAATACATCCTCAAAGCCAGTTTTATTGGATTTGAAACGGTTTACATCCCCAATATCATTCTGAGTGAAGATAGACCGTTCCAAAAAATCCCCATCATCCAACTAGCGGTAAAAACCACTACCCTCGATGAAATAGATATCGTAGTGGAAAAGAGCAATATGGAGTTTGCCCTGGATAAAAAGATTTTCAATGTTGGAAAAGACCTGGCAAACCTGGGAGGCTCTGCATCTGATCTCCTGGATAATATTCCTTCCGTCTCAGTTGATATAGATGGAAATGTGAGTCTTAGAGGAAATGAAGGAGTACGAATTCTGGTAAATGGCAAACCCTCCAGTTTAGCTGGCCCTGATGCGCTAAAGCAGTTGAGCGCAGACATGATAGAAAAAGTAGAAATCATTACCAATCCATCAGCACGGTATCAAGCAGAAGGTTCATCGGGTATCCTGAATATTATTTTAAAGAAAGATCGTAGAAACGGCTGGAATGGTTCCTTTAATGGAACATATGGAATTCCGGATGCCCACAACCTTTCTATCAACCTCAACCACCGAAGAGAAAAAGTAAATTTCTTTGGAAGTCTGGGTGGAAGATACAGAAACACCCCACGAACCTCTCTGGAGAGAAGAATCCTTTATGATGATTTCGGTGAATTATCCAGCCAGTTAAATCAGAATCAGAAGAGTTTCCGTGGAGGCTATTCGGGTAACCTGAGATTCGGGATGGATTACAACCTGAATCCCAATGCTACCTTGACCGGTTCGGTAGTTTTGAGAAAGGGGGACGGCTTTAATAGCAGCAATATAGATTATACACGCTTTGATAATACTTCCTCTCTTATCGGGTCTACTTTAAGGCTAAATGAAGAAGCTGAGGACGACACGAGCATTGACTACAACCTTACTTTCGAACAAAAATTTGCAAGAGAGGGCCAAAAACTGACCATCGATTTTGTCTATGAAGATGAGGTAGAAGCTGAAAACATGGATGCTATCCAGGAGGACTATGATCCATTGGGTGAAATCATTCCTCAAACCATCCTTGAGCAGCTAATCGGTAATGAGGAAGCTCAAAAAGATGGTTCATTACGAATTGACTATACCCAGCCTTTCAAAAAGGAGGGAAAAATAGAACTCGGCTATAGAGGCAGCATTCGTAAGATAGAAAATGACTACCAGGTAGAGGAATTTGACAATGAGAGCCAAAGTTGGGAACTGCTAGAAAATCTCAGCAATGACTTTGTCTACGACGAGGCCATCCATGCCGTCTATGCAACCATAGGAGATAAGTTGGGCAAATTCAGTTATCAGGGAGGTATGCGGTATGAATATACTGACATTGGCACCCTACTCAGAGATACCAATGAGAAGAATGAAAAGAATTATGGCAACTTCTTTCCCTCTGCCTTCCTGAGCTATGAATTGGCAGAAGGCAACAATATTCAGATCAGCTACAGCCGGAGATTGAGAAGACCTCGTTTCCGCTACCTCAATCCATTTTTCACCTTCAGCAATCCCCTTAGTGTGAGAAGTGGAAATCCCGATCTGGATCCGGAATTTGCAGATGCCTTTGAGATTGGAAACATCAAGTATTGGAAAAAAAGCACCCTGAGCAGCAGCCTTTACTATAGACATTCAGAAGGAGTTATCAGCCGAATCAATACCCTCACTGATGATGGAGTAAATATCTCTCGTCCACAAAACCTGAATAGTCGTGATGATTGGGGAGCAGAAGTTTCCTGGACCTATCGTCCCGCTAAATGGGTGGACATCACCTGGAATGCCAATGCTTTCTATGCAACCCTTAATGGAGGCAATTTGGGATTTGATGCAAACAATACCTTCTTTTCCTACAGTAGCAGATTCAATACCCGCTTCTCTTTGAAAAGAGATCTCAATATCCAGTTCATGGTGAACTACCGCGGACCTCAAAATACCGCTCAGGGGCAAAGGAAAGCCATCCTCTTCACTGATTTTGGTATCAATAAGGATATTCTGGAGAAAAAAGCTACCATCAGCTTCCGCATGAGCGACCTCTTCAATACCATGCGCTACAAATCCGAATCCTTCGGGGATAACTTTTATATCTACAATGAAGGACAGTGGAGAGCGCGTCGTCAGATGTATTTCACCTTCTCCTACCGCCTCAATCAGAAAAAAGATCGTCGCCGCGGACGTAGCGGAGGCAATGAGGGAGGAGATTTTGAAGAAGGGTTTTAACGCAGTGTTCATGTGTTCTGGTGTTCGGGTTTACTTTCTTAGAAAGTAACCAGAACACGAGCGCACATTTTGTTTTATTTATCAAAGAAAACCACTAACACCAAATCCTCTTCGATATCAAAGAATTGATGGCTCGCCTCTGCTTTGACAAATAGGATACTTCCCGCTTTTACCTCCACCACTTCTTCACCTACTCGAAATTTTGCTTTGCCGGATACGGCATAATAGACTTCATCCGTAGCATGCGGGCTTTGTTTGTCTTCAGTACCGGCTTTGAGGCGATAGACTCCCGTGAGCACATTTTGCCCTTGCATAACGGGCGTCCAGGGTCTACCACTTTCATCCAGCTTCTTCAGCATGTCAGAGAGTTCAAATGTGGCGAGGTCCGGATCGCTTTTTTCTTCCTGGCCTATCATAGCTGAAGAAAAAAACAGGAAGAATACGAGAGAGAAGGTTAAGGTTTTATACATAGTCTTTGGGTTAAAGGCTAAATACAAGATAATAGAATTTTCCACCCAGCAAGAAAGTAAGAAACGCTAATCGACAAAGGCATTATCTAATCGACAGCCGATACTTTCTGTCGGGCAAACAACTTTTCGCTCTATCAGTTCAATATTATCTTTGCACACATTATGAAAAAGAAGGCTCTTCTAACGCTATCGATCCTATTACTGGGGCTATATTTTCTTTCTGCCCAATCCCCACAATCCAGGTTAAATCTGATCCAGCCTGAGATAAAAGTAGTAGAAGCCCAGGACGAAATTGTACTGGATGGGAATCTCAATGAAGCCTCCTGGAGACAAGGAGTTCCTGCCCGCAATTTTTTCCAACAATTTCCAGCTGATACTTCCGGCGCACAGGCACCTACAGAGATCTATATGGTCTATGATGAGGAAAACCTCTATGTAGGAATCAAGTGCTATGCGAAAGCAGATAATCATATCATCAACTCCCTGAAAAGAGATTTTGACTTCTTTGGGACTGATAATATCAGCGTACTTTTTGATACCTATAGCGACAGAACCAATGCCTTCCTTTTTGGGATAAATCCATATGGAGTAAGAAGAGAAGCCATCATTTCAAATGGAGGTAGACAATTTGGGGATTTTCTCGAATCCTGGGACAACAAATGGTTTGGTGAATCTAAAATTCATGAAGGCTACTGGGTAGCTGAAATGGCCATTCCTTTCAAAACCCTGCGTTTCAAAGAAGGCTCTGATGAGTGGCGTTTCAATAGCTACCGATTTGACACGCATGACGGGGAAATTTCAACCTGGACACGTATCCCCAGAAACCAGATCATTATGGACCTGGGCTTTATGGGCAAGATGAAATGGGATCAACCCCTGAAGAAATCAGGACCCAACATCAGCTTGATTCCCTACCTGATTGGAGGAGCTTCCCGGGATTTTACAGATATAGAGCAGGATGGTGCTGATTTTACCGGTAATTTTGGAGGAGATGCAAAGATAGGTGTAACCTCTGCCCTCAATCTTGACCTGACAATCAATCCGGACTTTTCACAAGTGGAGGTCGATCAACAGGTTACCAATCTCGATCGTTTTGAGATATTTTTTCCCGAGAGACGACAGTTTTTTCTGGAGAATGCGGACCTCTTCAGCAGCTTTGGCAACCGGAGAGTAAATCCATTCTTCTCCCGAAGAATTGGAGTTGGGATCGACACTGCTACCGGACAGAATTTTCAGAACCCAATTCTTTATGGAGCCCGTTTAAGCGGTGCAGTAAATGATAAACTCAGAATTGGAGTTCTCAATATGCAGACCGCCAGCCAGGAAGCCAGTGGTTTGCCGGGATTTAACTATACGGTAGCTGCTTTACAACAACAGGTCTTTAACCGATCTAACCTCTCCTTTATTTTTGTCAATAAAGATGCGGTTAATCCTTCCGAAGCAGGAGGCAGTTTCAATAATTACAATCGCGTTGCCGGTTTAGAATACAGAATAGGATCTGCCAATAATCGATGGAGTGGAAAAGTAGCCCAGCATCAGGCCTTTACTCCGGGTGATAAGAAAGATAAATTTATGCACTTCACTCAGGTTGAGTACCTGAGAAGAGATTATCGATTGGAGGCAGCATTTAGCTATGTGGGAGAAGGATATGAAGCAGAGGTAGGCTTTGTTCCTCGTAGAGACTATTTCCTCTGGAGCCCGGAATTTGAATTGTTCTTCTATCCAGCTACAGGCCCATTGAGCAATCATAGCATCAATGTGGATTATCGGGAGATCATCAAAGTAGGCAATGACGGAGATACCTTGCTTGCGCCCTGGACCCTGGCAGATCGCGGTTCAGAAGTGAGTTGGGAATTGAATTTTAAAAATACAGCCCGAGGAGCGGTAGAACTTTCTTACGACCGGGTTTTCCTATTCAATGATTTTGATCCGACACGGCTTCAGGAAGATGGAATTTTCCTTCCGGCAGGTAACACTTATGATTACTTTGCCATATCTGCCAGCTATACCTCCGATCAGCGAAAGGTTTTCAATTACCAGATCCAGCCGACCGTGGGACAATTTTTTAATGGCTTCAGGGCAGGTCTGGATGGACAAATGGGGGTTCGTTTTCAGCCCTATGGTTCTGTAGCTCTGGCATTTTCCTATAACCATATTGACCTGGCAGCTCCTTTTGTGGCAAAAGATCTTTGGTTGGTCGGCCCCAGAATTGATCTGACATTCTCCAAAAACCTCTTCCTGACCACTTTCATCCAATACAACAATCAGATCGACAACCTGAACATCAATGCCAGATTTCAGTGGAGATTTGCACCTGTCTCAGATTTCTTTCTGGTGTATACCGACAACTACCTGACCGACCCATTCAGTCAGTTTAGTGTAAGAAATCGTGGGATCGTCGCAAAATTGACCTATTGGCTGAATCTTTAATCAGAAAAGATAATTGAACATGGCCGAGAGGCTCTGAGTCTGATATCGATTTCGACTCACGGAGGCAAAACCTCCGAAAAGATTATCGTTGCGGCTGGCATGTTCCAGACGGAGCTCAAAATTCATTTTTTCATTGCCCTGTCCTCCCCATAAAGTAAAACCAAATTTTCCCCACATAGTCAACTCAAAGTCATTGGTACTCCATATGTTGTTTGTGGTATTAAATCCACTGGGATTGTTGAGCGGCTCTGTTTCCCGAAAGATTACAAAATTTCGACCGACATTAAATAGTGGCGAAATACCCACTATCATATAAAAAGGACTGCTTTCATTTCCCAGTCGCTTTTTCAGCCCTAATGGAAAAGAGATTCTATGCAGGCGTATTTCCAGTTCATCGCGAATATTGCTTTGGGTATTGAAAGGAATAAAAAACTCATTATTACCATTGAAGCGTGTAGGATAGTACATGAATTCTCCCCGAAATCCGATCCCGGATCTATTCCTTGGGAACTCCAGGTCCAGGCTAAATCCAAAAGCCGGAGCCATAGAAGACTCATAATCAGTATTTACGAGAGAGTAAATACTATTATCATCAAACTCATTGACCGAATTGAAGGGAGATCTGGGAGAAAAATTAATACGGCTTACATTGAAACCTACCATAAAACCCACCCTCAATTCTGAGCTTTCACGGGGATCGGGTCGTTTGGCCCTTTCTCTAAAACAATTGTGATAGTCTTCTACCACTTTCATCAAATCTCTCTCTCGAATCAACAAGCGCCTCCTGCCACTGGAAATAGGATAGGCGACATTGGGACAGTCTGCCATAGCTTCCTTCAGGACATCGGCATATTCGTGCTTGGTTTCTTTATACACTCGATAGCCCCTATTATAGGTAAGCTCCGTTGATTTGAGTTCTTCAAATTTTTGATTTTGATCGTATTCAAGGAAGAAACGATCCGTATAGCGATAGAGGTTCACCCGTCCATTCTGCAATAACTCCATAAAGACGCGATAATCGGTCGAGTCATTGACCTTTTGACTTCTGAAGATTTTTGTACCCGTGATGCCATATGCACTGATATCTTCCGGACTGAGAACCTGAACAGCATCAGAAAGACTGCCTTTAAATGAGCATGTTTTCTCAAACTCTTCCCGGGAGCTAACTTTTACAAGGCCCCAAACGGTGTCCTGGGCAGTTTTGACATAATATCCGGGCTTAAATGCTGCATGAGCATAAAGTGAAGCTGCATTCCCCGAAAACAAAATGCAGAAAAGTAGGATTAATAGAGTATATCTGTTTTGCATGGATATGAATTGCTTATTCAAAGAACGGAAATAATCTCCAAAATGTCCCATGACATAAATTTTGAATATGTTTTCAGAAAATCTTGAAATGCAAAGACAGATGTTTATTTTAGAGCAAATCAAAAGACTACTGACAAAAGCGAATAATTATGCTAAATCTCTCTGTGATTCTTGAAGATAGTGCGAGTCGCTATGCTTCTAAAGATGCCTTCACCTTTATGGATACCACGATGAACTATGCTCAAATAAATGGAGCAGCGAATCAGGTAGCCAATGGGTTAAAAGCGAAAGGCATCAAAAAGGGTGATAAAGTTGCCCTAAGCTGTTTTAACTTGCCCTATTTTCCGATCATTTACTTTGGTATACTAAAGGCTGGCGCCGCAGTAGTTCCCCTAAGTGTATTGCTTAAAAAGGATGAAATAGCTTATCACCTGAGTGATAGTGATGCAAAAGCATATTTCTGTTTTGTAGGTACAGCAGATTTGCCCATGGGAGAAATGGGATATGCAGGTTTTCAGGAAGCTCCTCAATGCGAGCATTTTTTCATGATCACCCCCAAACCCACTGATCCTTCTCCCATAGAAGGCACTCAAACCATGGGTATGCTCATGGCCAATCAGCCTCCAACTTTTGAAACCGTAGAAACCAGTGCTGAAGATACCGCTGTAATTATCTATACTTCCGGTACCACTGGCAGACCCAAAGGGGCTGAGCTTACTCACTCCAACCTCATGCTCAATGGCATTCTATCAGCTGATCTGGTAGATATTCACAATGATGACAATGTCCTGATCGTCTTGCCGCTCTTTCACATTTTTGCGATGACGGTATTGATGAATGCAGGTATATATAAAGGTGCCAGTATGGTACTCCTGCCACGGTTTGATGCTGAGGCAGTCTTTGGCCTGATGCAAAAACATGAAATTTCCATTTTTGCAGGTGTGCCGACTATGTATTGGGGACTTCTCAATTATACTGAACCTAAGTTCGACTATAAGAAAATCTCCGAGAAGCTCCGGATTTGTGCTTCTGGGGGAGCCTCTCTGCCCGTACAGGTCCTGGAAGACTTCGAAGCGCGTATGGATGTGCCCATCATAGAAGGCTACGGCATGTCTGAAGGTTCACCCGTGGTAACTTTTAACCATCTCAATATTGGCCGTAAACCAGGGTCTATAGGTACTCCGGTTTGGGGGGTTGAAGTAAAGTTGGTAGATGATGATGGAAAGGAGGTGCCATTAGGCGAAAAAGGAGAGCTGCTTTACCGGGGGCACAATGTCATGAAAGGCTATTATAAAAAGCCCGAAGCCAATGCAAAAACGCTGGCTGGTGGATGGTTGCACTCAGGAGATGTAGCTATTAAAGACGAGGACGGATTCTACTACATCGTGGATCGTACCAAAGATATGATCATCCGGGGAGGCTTGAATGTATATCCAAGAGAAGTTGAAGAGGTAATGATGAAGAATGAGGCGGTGTCTCTATGTGCCGTGATCGGCATTCCGCATGATGAAATGGGGGAAGAAATCAAGGCCTATGTAGTATTAAAGGAAGGAGCCTCTATTTCTGAAGAGGAACTCATGGCTTTTACCAAAGCCAATATCGCTGCATACAAATATCCAAGAGTGATCGAATTTATCGACGCCTTACCGATGTCTGCAACCGGTAAGATCCTTAAAAAGGAATTGAGAAAATTATAAGAAGAACATAAAATAAAGTGGCACACAAAATTCTGTGTGCCACTTTTATAATAAAGACTATCTATTTGTTTATTTGAGCAGAATCTTCTCAGAGAAACTTCCCTGATTAGTTCTGACATGCAGGACATAAGCCTGAGGACTCAAAGATGAAGTTGAAATTTGTTCAAATGAGCCCTGTCCTCCAGCAACCAGCTGACCGGCAAGATTGAAAACTTTCACCTCCTCGATCACTGACTCACCAGAGTTTCTCAATAAAATCTGATCGTTTTCACTTGAAAATGACCAATTGATGCCCAGGCGAGTTTTCACATCCTCCATAATCGCTACTTCAATAGCGCCCGGCTGGAGATTGGTTTTGCCCATGATCTCTTCCATTTCTACGATGATCCCACTCAATCGCGTTGTATAGCCAAATCCAGACATCGGCTGACCATTCGTCCTGAACATATTCACGACGATCTGCTTATTGGCATGATCTACATACTGGGTTCCACTATAATACCCATCTCCCCCAAACCAGGATAGAAATCCTGCTTCCTGCACCATTTCGGATTCAGGACTGATTTCAAAAAGATCGTAGGAGATTTTGAATTGAAGGGCCTGGGCGAAAAAGACCTGATTGTTGGTACTGCCTAACTTTACATGAATGGAGATTTCATCGCCATCTCCGAATTCTGCTGGTTGGTAATAGGCGTAAACGGGTACATTTTGAGCAAGAACTGTGGTTTGAAAAGAAAAGCTAAATAGAGTCAGCAAAAGTACAGGCAAAACAATACCAATTCCTTTGCTTGACTTGGCTTCCCTGTAAGAAAGGGAAAAGAATTTAATCATATATAATTACAGTTTATCTTTTACGATTTATGAAACTGTAATTTGGGTGGTGGGCTGTTTGATGAAAACAAATAGCATATTTTCCTTCAGGAAAGGAAACTAAATAGTCGTACAAACATACAAGTATTCGGATAGGGGATAAATTGCGGATAATCCTAATAATCAAAGTGTTAGAGAAATAGTTTATTCCAATTCTGGATTTATTTCTCTTTTTCCTTTCATCAAAAAAGCCCTTCCAAGCATGCAGCTTTCCATTTCACCCCAAATTTCTGGGCATTTAGGACTTCTTTCCATCTATTAAAACATGATTATTCACCGTTGGGAAAATATTAAGCCCTCCAATCTACATATTCGACTAATTTCAGCGTTAGTAAGATGAAATAAAGTACAAATACTAAGTTTTCTGCTCATTAGATAAACAAAAGCGCAAAGATGCAAATCCTGTTTCCCCCCCGTTCCTTATATGTCTCCTAAACTATGCAAGAAATTGTATACAACTGGATTTATTCTTTAAACAGGAATTGTCAATTTCGCCTTTATAGCAATCTGTAGTAAATGAAAAAACAAATTTGCAACTGCTTACTCTCCTTGCTGGCAACGGTTTTCACCCTTAACATATCTTTCGCACAGGAACGGCAGATCAATGAAAAGATCGACAACTGGTTTCTTGAGCAACGCTTCATTCTTGCCGACAAGAATGATGATGCTTTGCTGGATAAAAAAGAGATGAAAACATTTGGCTCTGAATTCGTGTATTTCCTCAATGATAGATACTATCAATTGAGTGATGCCAATCAGGACGGTCTATTGAGCTTCAGCGAAATGTTTAGCAGAAGGAAATCTGAATACCTCTTTAGATACAATACAGAGCGTCGTCAATTGCGCGGCCTCATGCAACAATATCCCATTCTTCCCAGAGCTGATCTGGCCTTTCTAAAAAGAAATCCTCAACTGGTAGTTCAACTATTTGAAAACCTCGTATGGATGTATGAAGAAGAAGAAATGGTAGAGAAACTATTGAAAGATGGTTTTTGGATGCAGAAAAATCCTGTCGTGATGCTGGCATTGCACAAAAACCTCCGCTGGATGGCTGCCAATCCTAATCGCGCAAAAAGACTCTATCAAAACAGAGCTTATACGCAGGAGCTTCCACAATTGGTAGGCTGGAGAGCTAATCACAAGAAATTCATCCGCAACAATGCCTTGCTGGACAAATTTTATGAGATCTCCTTTATTCCGGAAGGAATCAGAGTCCAAAGATAATTTTCTTGAGTAAAGAAAACTCAGGCCCGACAATATAAAAATTGTCGGGCCTGAACTTTTAGAGCAACTTATTTTTGTAAATTGCCGCCCATCTGAAAATAGCTAGACATTTATGGCACTCGTTCAGCATTCCAATCTCCAGGCACGTTTCGATCAACAGGTAGAAAATGCACGTACCTATGTGCTTCCTTTTGTAGAGGAAAGCCTGAAGATCTCAGACGGAATGCGAGTGATGGAAATCGGTTGTGGAGAAGGGGGCGTACTCCGGCCATTTTGTGAGAAAGGAGCTTTTTGTCTAGGGGTGGATTTGAGTGAAAGTCGAGTCAAACGGGCAAAGCAATTTATGGAATCGGAAATCCTGGCAGGGAAAGCTGACTTTATTGCTCAAAATGTCTATGATGACAGCTTTAGAGAAAAGTACCAAAACAGCTTTGACCTCATTTTGCTTAAGGATACCATAGAGCATATTCCCGAGCAGGAAAAATTCATCCCTTACCTCCGACAATTCCTTACAGAGAATGGCCAGATATTTTTTGGTTTCCCTCCCTGGTATATGCCCTTTGGAGGTCATCAGCAAATTTGTAAAAGTAAGATTCTGGGATTTCTTCCCTGGTACCATTTGCTCCCCCGTCCTTTATATAAAGGAGTATTGAAACTCTTTGGAGAACCCCAAGTAGTTTTCGATGAACTCATGGATATCAAATCAACCGGAATATCTATTGAACGGTTTGAACGAATCATTCGAAAAACTGAGTTTAGGATAGAGCAATCCCGTTTCTATCTTTTCAATCCGATCTACCGCTATAAATTTGGATTGAAACCGCGCAAACAGGCAAAATTACTGGAAAAGATCCCATTTCTGCGAAATTTTGTTACCACAGCGGTCTGGTACATGATAAGTAAACAAAATTAAATTTGACGCTCTCAAAGACTTCCTTATTTTAGCAAGATAATATATCTTAGCTGAATGGACTCCTCGTTTGTTATTTACTCACTAATGTTAATAGGCCTGGCCCTCTTTATTTTATTGACGGCCGCCGCCTACACTGTTTATCTGGAACGAAAGGTAGCTTCCTGGATTCAGCAAAGGGTAGGCCCTAATCGAGTAGGTCCACTAGGACTCCTCCAGCCACTTGCCGATGTGATCAAGCTCCTTCTCAAAGAGGACATTGTTCCTGACAGTGCAGACAAATTGATTCACTTCCTGGCACCTGTGATCTCAGTAGTAATTGCCCTGATCACGATGGCAGTAATTCCTTTTGCTTATGGGCAAACAGAATTCACCGAAGGAACCAATGGCTTCCTGGTAATTGCAGATGTAAATATTGGGATTCTCTATATTCTCGCTATTGCTTCGATTGCCGTATATGGAGTTACACTAGCTGGATGGGCCTCAAATAGTAAATACGCCTTATTAGGAGGATTGAGAGCATCAGCCCAGATGGTTAGCTATGAACTGGCCATGGGACTTTCAGTAGTGAGTGTAATCATCCTGACAAACGTTAGCTATGATGGCACTGAATTCCTGAAACCAGGAGCAATAGTAGAAGCTCAAAGAGGGATTTGGAACATCTTTAGAAATCCTCTCGGTTTTTTACTTTTCGTAGTATGTGCATTCGCAGAAGCCAACCGTGCACCTTTTGATCTGGTTGAAGCAGAACAAGAATTGGTCGGTGGTTTCCATACAGAATACAGTTCGATGAAATTTGCTCTGTTCTTTGTAGCAGAGTACCTACACGTGATCGTTGCTTCCATGCTGATCACCACCCTATTTGTAGGAGGTTACCTTGGACCATTTGAAGGTCTGCTCGGTGTAGCCGAATGGGATCCGATTTACCAGTTAGGTTGGGGCTCATTATGGTTTGCTTCAAAAACCGTCTTCTTCGTATTTGTCTTTGTATGGGTAAGATGGACACTCCCTCGCTTTAAATACAATCAGCTCATGGATATCGGTTGGAAAAAATTCCTTCCCCTTGCACTGATTAACCTCATGTTTATCGCCGCTGGATCGGCAATTTATGTGAAGTACTTCGCAAGTTGATTCAGGTGCAACCTGAACATTGTCCCTTGCGTTTATGTTAGTACCCTGCTGACAGATTGACAGACAATCTGATCTTGGCACGAATACAGCTTTGTTATTATTCGGAATGAGACTTCTGAAAGGAGCTTAAATTATTTATGGAATCAAATTTCTCAGATAGAGTAAAGGATGTAATATCCTATAGCAGGGAGGAGGCTATACGTCTTGGGCACGATTATATCGGACCCGAACATCTTCTATTAGGCCTGGTCCGTGAAGGAGAAGGACTCGCTATCAAAATATTGGTGAGTCTGGGTGTAGACCTATCCCAACTTAAACGCTCGATCGAAAATGCCGTAAAAGGAACCATCACTGCTATCGACTTAAAGAATCTACCTTTAACCAGACAAGCGGAGAAAGTTCTTAAAATTACGCGACTCGAAGCGAAATTGCTCAAGAGTGCCCTAATCGGTACCGAGCATCTTTTATTATCAATTTTGCGGGAAGAAAATAATGTTGCCGCACAAATCCTTTCCCGATTTGGAGTTTCCTACGATATCGTTAGGGGCGAATTGGAGCAAAAGGAAGAAGGACAAAGTCCGCATATGTCAATTTCATCTGAACCACCTGAATCGTCTGAAATGAGTACACCCGGAGATCGGCCTCGTAAAACAAGCAAATCAAAAACCCCTGTTCTTGACAACTTTGGCAGAGACCTGACCAAAGCAGCAGAAGACAACAAACTCGACCCTATTGTAGGTCGTGAAAAAGAAATAGAACGTGTTGCTCAGATTCTGAGTCGCCGTAAGAAAAATAATCCCGTGCTGATCGGTGAGCCCGGTGTAGGTAAAACAGCTATAGCTGAAGGACTCGCACTGAGGATCATCCAACGCAAAGTAAGTCGCGTACTTTATAACAAGCGCGTAGTTACCCTGGATATTGCCTCCCTCGTTGCAGGTACCAAATATAGAGGCCAGTTTGAAGAAAGAATGAAAGCCGTTATGGCTGAGCTGGAAAAATCTCCGGATGTCATTCTTTTCATTGATGAGTTGCATACCATAGTGGGAGCAGGTGGTGCTTCTGGCTCTCTGGATGCTTCCAATATCTTCAAACCTGCACTTGCAAGGGGAGAGATTCAATGTATCGGAGCAACTACGCTGGATGAGTATCGCCAGCACATTGAAAAAGATGGTGCCTTGGAGCGTCGTTTCCAAAAGGTGATCGTTGAACCTACTTCTGTAGACGAAACCCTCATCATTCTGGACAACATCAAGTCCAAGTATGAAGATCACCACAATGTGAACTATACAGAAGAAGCTATTCAGGCTTGTGTGAAGTTGAGCGACAGATATATATCTGACCGTTTCTTCCCAGACAAAGCGATTGACGTTTTGGATGAAGCAGGTAGCCGCGTTCACATCACCAATATTCACGTACCTCAAAGCATCCTGGATTTGGAAGCAAGAATTGAGGAGGTGAAAGAAACCAAAAATAAAGTCGTCAAAAGCCAGCGATACGAAGAAGCTGCTCAATTGAGAGATCAGGAGAAACGCCTGCTCGAAGAATTGGAGCATGCAAAAATCGAATGGGAAGAAGAGACGAAAAATAAAAGATATACCGTAGCTGAGGAAGATGTAGCTTCTGTAGTTTCCATGATGACCGGTGTACCTGTTACTAAAGTAGCAGCCGGAGAGTTGGAAAAACTCAAGCTCATGGAGCCAGATCTCAAAAATGTGATCATTGGTCAGGACGAAGCAATCGAAAAGCTTACCAAAGCGATTCGCCGCTCTCGTCTGGGATTGAAAGATCCTAATAAGCCGATCGGTTCCTTCATCTTTGCTGGACAGACGGGTGTTGGTAAAACAGAATTGGCAAAAGCTCTGGCTCGCGCTATGTTCGACTCTGAGGAAGCACTCATCCGTCTGGATATGAGTGAATACATGGAGAAATTTACTGTTTCTCGCTTGATCGGAGCGCCTCCCGGATACGTGGGATATGAAGAAGGGGGTCAATTGACTGAGCGTGTTCGTCGTAAGCCTTACTCCGTAGTATTGCTGGACGAGATGGAAAAAGCTCACCCTGATATTCAGAACATCCTTCTCCAGGTATTGGATGATGGTATCTTGACTGATGGTTTGGGTCGTAAAATCGACTTCAAAAACACTGTCATCATCATGACCACCAATGAAGGTTCCAAAGAGAATGCCTATGATGCGAGTGGAAGAGTGAGTATCACTGCCAGCCGCAAGCAGAAGCAAACGTATGAGGAAATCGAAGGAAACTTCGCCAAGGCTATCGCCAAGAAGTTCCGACTCGAATTCATCAACCGCCTGGATGATATCATCGTATTCCGTTCGCTTGAGATGGATCACATCATGCAGATCATCGACCTGCAGTTGACCCGTGTATTCCGTCGCATCGAGGAGAGAGGATACAAGATTTCACTCAGCGACGAAGCCAAGAAATTCATCGCCCACAAAGGCTTTGATAAGCAGTTTGGTGCTCGTCCCCTACAGCGTGCTCTCCAGAAGTATCTGGAAGATCCTATCGCTGATGAGATCCTTGAAGGTCGTACCAATGAAGGAGATACCCTCTTCGTTGACTACAATGAAAAGGATGATAAAATCCTGGTGAATACCAAGAAGAAGAAATCAAGCAGCAAGAAAGCTGCCGAAGAAAAAGCTTCTGAGGAATCAGAAGAATAGATACAGAGATTTAATCTCGATGAGAAAGGCCGGTAGCATAGCTACTGGCTTTTTTTTGTACCCTCCGCCTCAGGCCCACACTCTCTTGACCTGCGGAACAATGGAGTGCCCACAAAGCCATAAACTACCGTGTCATCACGAGGATTGGATGTGCTAAGGCTCCTGCGCGCCGAGGGATCTTCTCTTTTGATTGAAACAAATAATACATGACCTAAGGTCTGGCTAAAACCGCAAAGCAAGGAGTGATAGAATGCCAGATGCCCACCGTTTCCTTCTTGAGAGAAACGAGGCTAGTGGCGGTAGGATTCCCGCAAAGACGACCCCCTCACGACCAATTCGGCAGTCAGAACATGAGAATCCATTCGTTCTGTCCTCCCCTCTAACTGGGCCAGCAGTTTCTGAGCTGCCAATTTTCCAAGCGCCTCATTTGCCTGATCGACTGAACTCAGGCCCGGACTGATATAAGAGCAAAACCGACTGTTCCCAAAACCGACTACTGCCACATCTTCCGGAATTTTTTTCCCCAGTTCCTGTAAAAGCTGAATCGCATGTAAAGCAGCAATATCTCCATGGGCAAGAATAGCATCTATGCCGGAATTTCGACCTAGCAATTTCCTGAAAACCCTATTGCTTTCTTCACTTCTGGGATCAAAGTCTCTGATCAATGATCCTTTGACATTTTTTTCTGACTGGACTGCTTTTTCGAAGCCCTCTAATCTTTCCTGAAAAATCGTCAGAGATTCATTGCCCCCCAAATGCAACAAAGAAGTACATCCTTGTTCAATTAGGTGCATAGTCGCCGTATAGGCAGCCAGAATATTATCAATATGAACACTTGGAATTTCATCATTGGCAATGTTTCGATCAAAAAGCAATAAGGGAGCGGGGAAGTTTTTCAGTGTATCCCATTTCCCCATTCGTTCTCGTTCTTTGGAAATGGAAAGCAATACACCATCCAATTGCAATCTTCTGAAATTCTCAAGGGCCTCTTCCTCCTTTTCTAAGGACTCATGAGACTGAGAAATGATGAGACTATAAGCTGCCGCACGAAAGACTTCCTCCATAGCCTTAATTGCAGAAGCGAAAACATGATTATTGATAAAAGGAAGCAGTACGCCAATACTCTTGCTTTTTCCACTCCTCAGGGCTGAGGCTACTTGATTCAGGCTAAAATTGAGTTTTTCAGCCGTTTCCAAAACCAGGGCTCTGGTCTTGGGGCTTACCTTCTGAGGTTCATTAAATACCCTCGATACGGTAGCTACAGATAGGCCGCATGCTTTTGCTATGTCTTTGAGATTAGCCACAATGATTTAGGCGAAAATAATGTGTAAAGACACCAATGAAAGCAATAAGCCCAGCCCAACTTTGGCTATTTCAGGAGAATCGTATTGAATCAATTCTTTCCAATCTCGGAACCCTCCATTGAACAAAGCACCTGCAACAGATATCGCAAAGGCAATCAGGATCACCCACATAGCTCTGACGAAATAATTCATATCTGGGTAGACATTGATCAGGATGATGTGTAAAGGAATCGTAGAGAAAAAGGCCGCAAGGGTAACTTTATGATTGGGAAATGCCAGAAAGGCAGCCGTACAAATCAGGACAACAATTCCACAATTGATATAATATCTGAGCTCATTGAGGGTATGAGTGAAAGCTGCTTCAGGATTCTCGAATTTTACATACAGCAAAACCAAACCCATCGTAATGCCTGTGATAAGGGTGACGAGGATGGTCTGCTTTCCCGCCTTCACGATTTGTGCGTCATTCGCGTCTTTTCGAATATATTCTTTGTAAATATCGATGGACCAAAGGGTCGCCAAAGAATTGAAGGTCGAGTCTACCGTACTCATGAGGGAGGCAAAAAGCGCACATAAGATCAGCCCTTTAACTCCTATCGGTAAATAAGTTTTGACGAGGTAGGGGAAAGCCATGTCAGGTTCTGACAATCCTTCAGGCCCCAGGATTCCATATAAGGCTATTCCCGGAACAACAATCAGGACTGCCATTACATATTTCATCAGACCTCCAACCATCAAACCGATTTGTGCTTCTCTTAGATTCTTTGCTGCCAATGAACGCTGCATAATGGTCTGATTTGCACACCAGTAATTGATATTGAGAAGAAAAAGACCGAACATATGAATCCAGGGGAGTTTTTCATGATCGGCGGGTAAATACAGATGCATGAGTTCGGGGGTTTTATTATACAACTCTCCCCATCCCCCTAAATGATAAATGGACACAAAAAGTACTACAAAGCCTCCCGTCAGGAGAATGCTAAACTGAATGATATCTGTTTTTACCACTGCCCCTAATCCTCCCAAATAGGTATAAACGGCTGAAAATATGCCCAGACCTAGGATCATTACAGAAATACGCGTAATCCTGTCCTCGCTGATCACGGATAAATATTCCGCAAAAACCAGGTCCGCAGCATATGCTCCCCAAAAAAGGGCAGCTCCTAATGTAATGGTAGAAAAGATGAGCAGGTTCGCAGCGGAATAAGCCAGAGCAACTGTTCTTCCCAGCCGTTTTTTTATGTACTGAGTTACTGTAATCACTTTCTCCCGAAGAAAGAGCGGCACAAAAATGAAAGCCGCCATTAATATCCCCTGCACTGCATTGATCTCCAGGCTTGCCTGCGCAAGCCCATAGAGATAGGCAGAACCCATCATACCCAAAAACTGATAGCCATTGATATTGGTTGCAATCGAAGATAAGGCAATCGAAGGCCAGCGTAGATTTCGGGAACTGAGAAAATACTGTTCTACCGTAACCTCCTCCCCTGCCCTGGCAGAAATAGCCGCATAAAATATCGCTCCGAAATAAACAATGACAATTAGCAAGTCAATCATGAGTAGTCCATTTAGTTATAGATCCTGTTCTGTCTCCATCCTTAGCTCAAGGCTTTTTTGAACTTTTTCAAGTTAAATAGCCCAGATTTATCTCTACATATTTTCTTTCCACAATTTAAATGTAAACGTTTACATTTTCAGTATTTTCTTATCTTTATTGCCTCAAATAATCGCTATCTACCCTCCTCTTTATGCAAAAAACAGATACACAGATAGAATTTTCTCCCATCATTGTCGGCGTAATGCGGCTAGGCGTGTGGGGAGTCAATATGTCAACTGATGATTTGGAAAAATATATCGATCAGTGTTTGGATTTAGGCTTACAGGATTTTGATCATGCGGATATCTATGGGCATTACACAGAAGAAGCGCGTTTTGGAAGAGTGGTCAAAAGACGTCCGGATCTTAAATCAAAAATTCGTCTGACGACCAAATGCGGGATCAAAATGCTATCTGACAATCGTCCCTCCCATAAGATCAAATCCTATGATTCCAGTAAGGCACATATCATTACTTCTGCTGAAAACTCCCTCAGGGAACTAGGAGTAGATTGCCTGGATTTATACCTCATCCATCGTCCTGATTACCTCATGGATCCGGCGGAAATAGCCGAGGCAGTAGAAGACTTAAAGAAAGCGGGAAAAATTAAAGCCTTTGGGGTCTCCAACTTTACCCCTTCACAATTCGACCTTTTACATTCCTACACACCCCTCGCAACCAACCAGATTGAGGTATCCTTGCTCCACCTCAATGCCCTGGTTGATGGGAGTCTGGATCAATGTATCAAACATAACATAGCCCCTACAGCCTGGTCTCCCTTCGGTGGGGGAAGCATTTTTTCTGCTACAGATGACCCCCGCGTACAAAGAATCAGAAAAACCGCCGCCCAACTAGGAGAAAAATATGCAGCCAGCATAGACCAAATCTTACTGGCCTGGTTATTCAGACATCCTTCCGGCATTGTGCCCATCGTAGGCAGTAGTAAAATTGAACGCATACAACATGCAGCCAAAGCGGCTAACCTCAAGCTTAGTCGAGAAGATTGGTACGAACTCCTTCAGGCTTCCCGAGGCGAAGAAGTTCCTTAGGGCGCTGGCACGCAAGATTTGGTGATCGGGGCAGAAAGTGCAGCTGGTTTAACATCTTGCCGGTTTTTGCGCCAATTTTTCTGTAAAAATTGGCAAAATCTCATAAGACTATCAAAAAAACAAAATGGACAATACTACCTTTCAAATTCGTTCACAAAATGTAAAAGGCGCCGAAGTTGCCTGGTTTGCCCCTCTCTGCAATGGCGATGATGAATTTCTCGGAAAACATGATCTGCGATACAAAAGTGATTGGTCCAATACCTCAAACGTTCTATTGACAGCAGATCGACTAGGATATAGAAATATCCTTTGTCCTTCCTCCTATCAGGTCGGCCAGGATACCCTGACCTTTGCCTCAGCAGTTGCCCCCCTCACTTCTCAAATAAATATCCTAACAGCTATTCGCTGTGGAGAAGTGCATCCCCCCATGCTAGGGAGGGCCATCGCAACTTTGGACCATATCCTCAAAGGTAGATTGACCATCAATATCATTTCCTCCAACCTCCCCGGGACAGATTTAAGTTCTGAGGCCAGATATCAACGATCAAGAGAAGTAATCGAAATCCTCAAACAAGGCTGGACCCAGGATTATATCGACTTCAAAGGCGAATTTTACAATATCCAACTTGACAATACGGCTCCTGTTAAAACCTATCAGCAAAATGGAGGTCCCCTGCTCTACTTTGGCGGCTATTCCCCTCCAGCAGTTGATCTCTGCGCTGAACACTGCGATATGTACCTGATGTGGCCGGAAACGGAAGAAAAACTTATGGGACTCATGCAAAATATGAGTAGCAAGGCAGCAGGATATGGGCGTAAAGTTGATTTTGGCTTGCGCATCCATGTCATCGTTCGTGAAACAGAAGCAGAGGCAAAAGCAGCAGCAAAAAAACTGATGAGTCATGTAGATGATGAGCGAGGCAAAGAAATCAGAGAAAGAGCCCTCGATGCAAAGTCATATGGCGTTTCCCGTCAGTCTGCCATGAGGGAAATCGCAGATGATGATGGCTTTGTTGAAGATCAGCTTTGGACTGGAATTGGAAGAGCGAGATCTGGTTGCGGGGGAGCAATTGTTGGGAATCCCGATCAGGTATTGGCCAAAATCAATCGCTATATGGATATGGGAATTCGTGGTTTTATTTTTTCAGGCTATCCCCATGCAGACGAATGCAAGCTTTTTGCCAACTACGTACTCCCTCAAATTGAAACATTTTCCATGCCTGAACTTCAAAACAGAAAACCAAAGGGAACACCTGACTCTCCCCTGGCAGCAGGCTTGAGGAAGTAAGGAATATGCGCTTTTGGGGAAAAATTGTCCCCCAAGCGTCCAATTTTTTTTTCGTTTTTTTGCAATTTCGTCCCAATGAAAGAACAAACGCTGGTACTCGGTGCATCTGCCAATCCTTATCGATATTCTAATAGGGCTATCCATATGCTGAGAGATATCGAGCAAAAAGTCCTGGCACTTGGAAAAAAAGAAGATTTTGTACGGGATGTAGAAATCCTGACAGACAAAAGTAAAATCTCTTCTGAGGAGGTGGATACGATTACGCTATACCTGAATGCACGAAATCAGGAAGAATACAAAGACTGGATCAAAAGCCTGAATCCTCGCAGGGTAATCTTTAATCCCGGAGCAGAAAATGTAGCATTTGCGAGGGAATTGGAGGAAGCGGGAGTTGAAGTAAATTTTGCCTGTACATTAGTTATGCTGCGTACCGGCCAGTATTAAACAAATCTTTTGAACTCTCATAGATTCTTCGAAATTTAGGGTTTATCCTAAATCAATGTTCGAAGGATTTCAAGCCGAAACTATACAACTCCAGGAGACAGCAATTCATTTTGTAAAAAAAGGATCGGGACCTCCACTCCTCCTCTTGCATGGCTATCCCCAATCCCATGTCATGTGGCATAAGATTGCTCCGAAGCTAGCAGAAAAATATACCGTCATCGTCAGTGATCTGCGTGGTTATGGAGATAGTGGAAAACCTGAAACAGACGAGAGGCATAGTCCTTACTCCAAACGAAAAATGGCCGCGGATCAGGTAGAGTTGATGGAAAGATTGGGATTTTCCTCTTTTCTGCTGGCCTCGCATGATAGAGGAAGCAGAGTTTCCCACCGACTGGTTTTGGATCATCCCGGCAAAGTTGAGAAACTAATTGTGATGGACATCGCTCCGACCTATAGCATGTACAAAACCACCGACATGGAATTTGCCCAGGCTTATTACCATTGGTTTTTCCTGATCCAGCCCTATGATTTGCCTGAAAAGATGATAGGAGCTGATCCAGTTTGGTTTCTTAAAAAGAAATTTGGGCAATGGGGAAGAGATACTGGAGCATTTACCGAAGAAGCCCTCAATGAATACCTGAGATGCCTGACTCCTGAAACTATCCATGCAAGTTGTGAAGATTATCGAGCTTCAGCCAACATAGACCTGGAACATGATCAGATAGATTTAGACAAGGGAAATAAAATTGACTGTCCGATGCTTTGTCTCTGGGGAGAAAAAGGTTTTGTTGGACAAAAGTATGATGTCGTAGCAGAATGGGAAAAATGGGCAGATGACGTTCAGGGTTTTGGAATTCCTTGCGGTCATTATCTGCCTGAAGAAGCAGCTGAGGAGACTTTGAAAGCCATACTTGATTTTTTTAGCTGACATAAATTGCCATCAAATTTGCAAGATGGAGATAGAAGGAGAACCAAGGGGACGGAATGTGAGTTGGGCTGCTCTTCTCGTTCCGATTTTTGCCCCACTTTTCTAAAAAGGGAAAGGCATACAGAAAGATTAACATACAAAACATGAATACCTACAAAATCGCAGTAGTACCTGGAGACGGAATCGGCAAAGAAGTAATCCCTGCATCGACCCAGGTATTAGATGCCATAGCTGCCAGGTTTGGTTTCGCATTTTCTTACACCCATTATGATTATTCCTGCGAGCATTTCCTCAAACATGGCAAGATGATGCCTGAGGATGGCCTAGACAGATTGAGAGATAGCGATAGTATATTCTTAGGTGCGGTGGGTTATCCGGGGGTAGCTGACCATGTTTCCCTTTGGGGTTTATTGATTCCGATTCGGAGAGGCTTTCAACAATACATCAATCTTCGTCCGGTAAAACTCCTTAAAGGGGTAGAATCTCCCCTTAAAAGCCCCGGGGAAATCGATTTTTATATTGTAAGGGAAAATAATGAAGGCGAATATTCCTCTATGGGAGGCAGGTTTCAGGAAGGGACAGAGAGAGAAATCGTCATTCAGGAAAGTATTTTTACCAAGGTAGGGGTTGACAGGGTGATGAAATTTGCCTTCAATTTAGCCCAAAGCAGAAATAAAAGACTGACCAGTGCAACGAAATCCAATGGAATCATTCATACGATGCCTTATTGGGATGAGCGCTTTGCAGATATAGGGCAAAGTTTTCCTGAAGTGGAAAGGAGTCAATACCATATAGATATTCTTTGTGCCCATTTTGTCCAGCATCCGGATTGGCTTGATGTAGTGGTAGCCAGCAATCTCTTTGGAGACATTCTTTCTGATTTGGGTCCGGCTGTTGTTGGAGGAATGGGGATAGCACCGGGCGCCAATATCAATCCAGAGCGGGAATTTCCTTCCATGTTTGAGCCCGTACACGGCAGTGCACCAGATATAGCCGGGAAGAAGATCGCCAATCCCATCGCCTGCATTTGGACGGGCGTGATGATGTTGGATCATTTAGGGGAAAAGGAAGCAGCAGCTCAGGTCTTGAAAGCCATCGAACAAGTGACGGCTGAAGGCAAAGTTCTAACCAGGGATTTAGGCGGGAAAGCCCATACAAATGAAGTGGCAGAGGAAATCATTCGGATTATTCAGACCTACTAAGGATCAGTTCGCCAATCTCTTCCAATTTTTCGGCAGCCTTATTCATCGCTTCCTCAATAGACTGGGAGCGACTTATGATGGTATATACTTGATTCAGTTTTAATTTTTCAGCTACTCCCTCATCTGCGACTCCGCATACGCCTAAGATAGCTTTGCCATAAAGCTGCGCTAATTCACTCACTCCACTCACTACTTTCCCATGCTCCGTCTGCGCGTCCATCTTGCCTTCACCCGTTATGATCAGATCACTTTCTTTCACCCATTTCTCCAAATCGCTAATCTCCAAAAACATCTCAATACCAGAGATGAGTTTTGCATCCAGAAAAGCAATCGCTCCTCCTCCCACACCTCCGGCAGCTCCAGCACCAGGGATGGAATTGATATCCACATAGCCTCGTTCAGACAGCTTTTCCGCTAAATGCTTCAGTCCACTATCCAGAAAATCGATTTCTTCCAAACTCGCACCTTTTTGGGCCGCATACACATAAGCGGCACCCTGAGGCCCAGAAAAGGGATTGTTAACGTCGCAGATTACTTTCACCAAGACCTCTTTCAATCCCCTTAAAACCTGATTATCCTCTATCTGATCTATATGAATGAGATTTTCACCTAGTGCATCCAATTCTTCTCCTGCCTTATCCAAGAAACGATAACCCAAAGCTTTTGCAATACCCGTCCCTCCATCATTGGTCGCACTTCCACCGATAAATAAATAGATTTCTTTGGCTCCTTTTTTCAGAGCATCCCAAATCAACTGTCCTGTCCCGAAAGAAGAAGTTTTCATTGCAGTCCTTTCTTCCGGTTTAAGCAATACCAAACCTGAAGCTTTGGACATTTCAATATAAGCCACCCCTTTTGCCATAGTATAATCGGCTGTAATTGTTCGGCCTAAAGGATCCTGAACTTGGCAAGTATGGCTTTGCAATTCAAAATAATGCCTGAGAATATCCAGCGAACCATCTCCCCCATCGGCTAAGGGACGAGCGATAATTTCTACTTCTGGTCGGACTTTTTTGAGTCCTTTTTCCAAAGCCCTGCATACCTCTTCGGCAGATAGAGAACCTTTAAATTTATCGGGAGCGAGGAGGATTTTCATGAAATAAGATTATGAGGCATGAGTCAAGCCTGCTCATTTAGAAATTGACATGAAAGAGGGCTTATCGCGCTGAGGAATGCTGTATTTCAATACGCCACGAAAAGACAAGCTCTTACTTTCGCTTCTCAATCTGAATAATCACCTTTTTAGATGCAGGTGTTTTGCTCCGATGGGCATAGCTATCAATAGGTACCAGCACATTGGCTTCCGGAAAATAGGTAGCTACGCAGCCTTGGGGCGTGTCAAAAGGTACAACCAGAAATTTCTCAGCCACTCGCCTTACTCCTCCATGCGTATTGATGAGATCGACCTCTTCCCCTTTTGACAAAAGGGCATGGTTCATATCTTCCACATTCATCAAGACCACTCTCCGTTCAGAATAAATGCCACGATAACGATCATCTAAGCCATAAATCGTGGTATTGTATTGATCGTGGCTCCTGACGGTAAACATGATGTACTCTCCTTGCTGCAATTTATTCTCAGGGATTTTATTTACGGAAAATTGGGCCTTGCCGTCAGAAGTGTTGAATTTTCCTTCACGCGCTCCATTTGGTAGGTAAAATCCTCCTTTTTTGCGAACGCGTTTATTATACTTCTCAAATCCTGGAATACAGGCTTCAATCAGGTCTCTGATATTGTCATAATTAGCAACCCACTCGTCCCATTTTCCTTCCTCCTTAAAGGTAGCTTTCGCCAAACCAGCAACAATGGCAGGTTCACTCAAAAGAGATTCAGAAGCAGGAGCTAAACTCCCTTTGGACATCTGTACCACGCCCATGGAATTCTCTATGGTAACAAACTGTTTGCCTTTTTCCTGCTTGTCTAACTCTGAACGAGCAATACAGGGAAGAATCAGGGCCTGTTCTCCATGGATGAGGTGGCTTCGGTTGAGTTTGGTAGAAACATGGACCGTAAGCTCGCATTTCTTCAAAGCCTCAGCCGTGTATTCAGTATCAGGGCTAGCGGAAATGAAATTCCCTCCCATAGCAAAGAATACTTTGGCTTTGCCTTTATGCATGGCTTCGATTGCGGGTACCACAGCATAACCGTGATGACGAGGCGGTTCGAAATTGAAGTGGGCTTTGAGTTTATCGAGAAAAGCCTCTTTCGGGGCTTCCCAAATTCCCATAGTTCTATCTCCCTGTACATTGCTATGTCCACGGACCGGGCAAGTACCTGATCCTTTTTTGCCAATGCTTCCTTTCAGCAAAAGAATATTGACGTATTCGCGGATATTTTCGACCCCATTTTCATGCTGCGTCAATCCCATTGCCCAGCAAATAATGATCTTTTTATTGTGGGCCAGGAGTTCGACCGCTTCCTCAATCTTTGCTTTCTCTATCCCCGTCTCAGCGATCAGTTTATCTAAATCCTGCTTATGCAGATCTTTCTTAAAGTCTTCAAAACCCGAACTTTTCCCAATGATAAAGTTCCAGTCAAACACATCCCCGGAGTGCTCCTCTTCTTTTTTGAAGAGCATGAGCATCATGGCTTTTGCCAATGCCACATCAGCATTTACTTTTAGTTGGAGAAATACATCCGTGAGCTGAGTTCCACTCCCCAGCAAATCTCCCGGAGACTGAGGATGCTTGAAACGCATCAAGCCTGTTTCTGGAAGGGGATTGACCGTAATGATCTTACCTCCATTCTTTTTACACTTCTGCAAGGCAGTCATCATGCGCGGATGATTGGTACCGGGATTCTGCCCTACGACCATGATTACTTCCGCTTCATGGATATCTTCCAGGGTTACCGAACCTTTTCCGATTCCCAGAGTCTCGCCCAAAGCTACTCCGCTGGACTCATGGCACATATTAGAACAATCGGGTAGATTATTGGTGCCGTACATGCGGACAAAGAGTTGATAGAGGAAAGCCGCTTCATTACTCGTACGTCCGGAGGTATAAAAAATAGCTTCATCAGGGGAAGCCAGAGATTTCAGTTTATCTCCAATCAGTTGGAAAGCTTTGGACCAATTGATGGGTTGATAATGCGTGGCTCCTTTCTCCAAAAACATGGGATAGGTGATGCGACCACTTTTCCCCAGTTCATAATCTGACCATTTCCCTAAATCCTCGATGGAATTTTCCGCGAAGAAAATGGGATCCACTCGTTTCAAGGTAGCTTCTTCTGCCAGGGCTTTGGCTCCATTCTCACAGTACTCTCCCAAAACCGAACGTTTGTCATCCGGATCAGGCCAGGCACAGCCCGGACAATCGAAGCCGGTAAACTGATTCATTTTTAGCAAAGCATTGGTTCCTCTTGCGAGGCCCATTTCTTCCACTACATGCTTTACCGTACTATTGATTGCCCCTCTCCCACCTGCTACTTTTTTGGGATTTTTGATCTTGATTCCCGTCAGTTTTTCGGGGGGTTGGGCAATCGTCTTTTTGTTTTTTGAGGAATTGGCTTTTGGGTCCATTGCCATTTATAGATGTAGTCTTTGAGAATGTGTATAAATATTGAATCGATGTTGACGGGCGAAACCGATCAGACTGATCCCACTTTCCTCCGCCAATTCGACAGCCAGGCTTGAAGGAGCACCTACTGCTACGATCAAAGCTATGCCCGCTGCCAGGGCTTTTTGTACCAGCTCAAAACTGATCCTTCCACTAAGAAAAAGAATTTTGTCCTCTGCTGGTAATTTTCCTTCATAGAATTCTGCTCCGATAAGTTTGTCCAGGGCATTGTGCCTCCCGACATCTTCTCGCAAGCGTAAGAATTCTCCGGCTTCATTGAAAAAGGCTGCTGCATGCAGGCCTCCTGTATGGCTAAAAATTTGTTGTTTTTCTTGTACTTTTTCCCCCAGACTATGAATCAAATCCGACTTTATCCAGTTTTTTTTCAGGGGAATGAATTCGCAATGCAAATCTCGTATCGCCTCAATGGAAGCTTTACCACAAAGTCCGCAACTGGAAGTCGTATAAAACTGACGCTCCAGCTTCTTCAAGTCAGGTTGGCAGTTTTCTGCAAGTTCCACCCTAACCACATTTCCCTTGCTCTCTTCCTTCCCCTGATCTGTACAATGTCGAATCGTATGGATATCCTCTTTAGCCCGAATGATCCCTTCCCCAAATAAAAATCCCATGCTCAATTCCAGGTCATGTCCTGGGGTTCGCATAGTGATGCTGATGCTCTTTTGAGCACGCGCTTCTTTCTTCCCGTATCCCAATCGGATCTCCAAAGGAGATTCTACAGCGAGGAGGTCATTTCTCTCTTCTATGCCTTTAGCATCCACCGTCAACACCTTCTGGATCTGTGCCGGCGCCTGTATTTTCTCTATCTCTTGCCTCATGCCTAAAGATTTACTTCAAGATAGCTAAAAGCCCCGACATCCTACACAAAAAGCCAGCCCCGGAGGACTGGCATCGCTGCTTATTTGGGTCTGAACTATATGACTTAAGTGTTAGCGGTTGTGAGTATTAGGGTGTTAGTGTTTGATTGCTCTTATCTCTAATACACAAACACCCTAACACACCAACACGTCTCTTACTTGAAACCCACTCCCACTCCCAGACCGATCCATCCGGCATTGAATCCACTTCCTCTGAGGATCATAGGGTTCCAGTTGAATTGAAACATGATTCCATTTTTGAGGGGTTGATGTCGGTATCCCAGGGTAAGGAATCCTCCTGCCAGGCCAAAACCATCACCGGATACATATTCGTAATTGGTGAGTTCTCCCTGACCAGAAACAGTGGCGTAGATGGGTAAGAGTCCTGCACCTGCGATCAGGCTGCTACGACGCTTGCCGACTACGGTATTTATTTCCAAAGGAAAGGTTACGACTCCTACGCTAAGTTCTGTGTTTTGGTCTACGCCTGAAACACTGAGACCTCCCACACCTACGCGAAATCCGATACCGTCGTTCTGGCCTTTATTGAGGCGCATATCAAAGTTTACACCTGCGATGATATTACTCCCAAAAAGTTCGGCATAGATGTTTTTATGTCGGCTGTCAAATTCGGGAGCGAGATTTCTTTGGGCCTGGCTGGTAAAAAATGAGAATAGGCTGATAATTACAATTAACAGGGCTTTGCTTTTCATGTTTGTAGTTGTTAGAAGGTTGTAGGGGTAAATGATGAGTGTTTGTGTTTTAGGGTGCTAGTGTGTTAGGGAAGGATATTTATCACCCTTGAACCCTAACACACTAGTACGCTAACACTCTTCTATATCGACCGGAAGCTTTGCATGTCTTCGGTAATACCGAGTTGCTTGGCTACTGATTCATAGGAAAGATCCACTTTACCACTGGCACTCTTGCCTAAGCCAATACCGGGCGCTACAATGACGCGGAAGGTACCGGTATAAGGAACTGCGCTGCGGTCTGAGGCCATGCTTTGAATTCCTACGAATTCGAGGGCATAGATCATATCGAGTTTTTCGATGTACTCAGGATCGTGAGAGATAAAGGTATAAGGCAGGGTTGTCCAGGCGTTGGTTGGGGTCTCGCGATAGTAAACGAGTACAACTCCATTTTCTACAATGTCCTGGTCAATTTCAGGAACATCCAGATCGAGGGCGATGTAATATCCGGGATCACCAGGAAAACCTACATCATACCAATCGGATTCTTCTGCGAGATAATTGATGCTAAATACTTCTGCATTTCCATCACGTCCATCTCGTCCGGGAGGGCCTATTGGTCCCTGGTCGACTACACATGAAGATAGAAATAAGGAAGCTGCTATACTGAGGCTAAACAGTTTGATCAGGTTGAAAAGTTGGGGCTTGCTCATAATCGTGACTTAAAATGTTTGACTGTTGTTTAATCAAACATACGCCACGATTGCTGGCCTGTTTAGCACTAATGAATAAGCGTGCAGGGGGATTGTTTTAACGTGCGGAAGTGAAGGCGTGTTAGAGTATTAGGGTTCTTGGGTTCAGGTGTTCTCGTGTTCTGGTTTTGCAGGGATGAAAGGAAGTTTTGGGTACATACAGGCTATGCGATTCCATGAATAGATGTATAAATGCAGAAGCGTGTTAGAGTATCAGAGGCTTAGCGTTATTCTAAAAAAATTATCGCTAATACCCTAAAACACTAACACGCCAACACTTGCAATTAGCTATGCTAATTGTACCTCAACCACTTGAATATCTCCTTGAAGCTCGGTTTCTTTCCATACATGAGAATACCCGTGCGGTAAATCTTTGCAGAGACCCACACACAAGCCAGGAAGGATAGAATAAGGATAACTATTGACAAGGCGATTTCCCACCAGGGGACGGAGCCCAGGCCTATTCGCATAGGCATAATCATGGGTGAGAAAAAGGGTATATGCGAGGTAATGGATGCAAACATTCCATTGGGATTCTGGATGATGTTGGGATAGAAAAATAAAGGCAACATCAAAGGAAGGGTAATGGGGATGGTAAATTGCTGTGCATCCTGAATATTATCAACGGCTGAACCAGCAGCTGCCATCAAAGATCCATAGAGGAAAAATCCTCCGAGGAAATAGATAGGAAAGAACCAGAGGACATTCCAATTGGCACTTCTCAATTCGATCAGCATATTTTCCGCTTCGCTGGCAGACATTTCCATACCCGGCTGTTGAAGATCGGAAGGATTAATTCCAGAACTTGCGATAAAGGGTATCATGATTAAATAGACTACCATAGATAACAAGCCCCATAAGATGAGCTGAGTGATCGCAACGGAGGCCAGTGCAAGGGTTTTCCCCATTAGCAATTGAAAAGGTCTTACAGAGGAAACAATGACCTCAACAATCCTGTTGGCTTTCTCCTCTATTACTCCCTGCATTAAAATTCCGCCATAAATCGCAATCAACATATAAATGATGATGGCTGTACCTGCACCGACAGCCAAAGCCATGATTTCGCTGGTACTATTTTCCGTTTCACCACTTTTGGTCTGGAGATCCAATTCAAAATCGGTCTTATCCAACTGCTCTTTGCTGATTCCAACGAGTTCAGTCTTATAGTCTTTGATCGCTCGCTCCAGTTTGCGCTCAACTTCACGTCTTACTTGCTGACTGAGTTTTTTGGAGCTATGAAGTGTAGCTGTAATATTTTCTTTTTCCAGATAAGTTGCTGGATAATAGAGGTAAACTTCGTTCTCATTTTTCTTTACCCGCTCAAGCAAACTATCCCGCTGCGCGATGAAATCACGTTTCGGTTTTATGGGAATTACTTTGAAGTTTTCACCTTTATTTATGCGACTTGTAATCGCATAAGTGTCGTCTTCTACAATCAGTAGATCATAATTTTCTTTTTCGACAAAAACCGCCGATGCCACCTGAATACCGATCAATGCGGCAAATCCCAGGGGTACTAAAAAGGTAGCCAGCAAGAAGCTCTTCTTCCTGACCATATTGAGATATTCTCTTTTAAATATGATGCCTATTTTGTCCATGTCGTGATGTTCTGATTTAGGGGAGATGGAGAAATTTTGGAAAAAGGAGCTTATACAGTCTCCTTGCGGTTGAGACTTTTGTTGCCACCCACTAATTCAATGAAGATTTCATTGAGGCGGGGCAAATGCAGGGCAAAGCTCAGAATCTCCAAAGGAGAATCAGCCAGACGTCTCAGCAGATCATTGCGATCTCCTTCTCCACCTGAAAGTTCAACTTTTGCCTGTTTGTCGGTAATCTCAAGGATTTCAAGACCGGGTACAGCCATCAAATGCTGTTTATCTCCCAGAAAGCTGATATGATATACCTGCTTTTGAAAATCCTTTCTTACCTGTGTAATCTCATTTTCCAACATCAATTTCCCCTGACTCATCAAAGCGATATAATCACAGAGTTCTTCCACCTGTTCCATGCGGTGGGTAGAGAAAATGATAGTTGTTCCTTCATCTTTGAGGCGGAAAATCTCTTTTTCGATCAATTTGGTATTGACCGGGTCGAGTCCGGAGAAGGGTTCATCCAAGATCAGGAGGCGAGGCTTGTGCGCAATGGTTGAGATGAACTGCACCTTTTGCTGCATACCTTTGGACAGGTCGGTAACTTTATTGTTGCTCCAATCCGTAAGGCCGAGTCTTTCCAGCCAATCGATGCCTGCTGCTTTGGCTTCTGAGGTAGGGAGTCCTTTCAAGCTGAGCAAATAGGTAATCTGCTCCAGGACTTTCATTTTTTTGTAGAGGCCTCTTTCTTCGGGCATATATCCGGTATCCCGGCTATGCTTTTCGGCAAGTTCTTCTCCATTAAAATAAATAGTCCCGCTATCAGGTACAGTGATGCGGGTGATCATTCTAATGGTGGAAGTTTTTCCTGCTCCATTTGGGCCGAGGAGGCCATAAATTTTCCCTTTAGGGATATTCAGCGAAACCTGGTTTACCGCGAGGTAGTCATCATAGGCTTTGCTTACATTGTCAATTCGTAAAAAATTTTCGTTCATGTTCTGTGTGTACGTCCTGAAAGTTTTACTTGGCCATCAGAGAGATGTTTCCAAGGTCTACTTCACAAAAGACTGTCGTGCACTTGGCAGGGTTGTAATGATAGGCAGCATTTACATAAGTTCCTTCGCCATGTTCTTTGAAGGAATCATCTACTTCTATCTTTGAAAACATCCCGCCTGAAAGGACGATCTTGGTAGGCTGGTCTTTATCAATAACAATCATGCAGTCTCCTACACCTGATTTTACATGGATTTTTGACCCGGGTCTACCTTTGTCTCCTATGATGATTTTGGTTTCTCCCATCTCATTTCTGATATGAACCTTTTTTGCACGGGCTTGTTCAAGGTTTTTCAATACGATCTTAGCCCTGGCAACATGGATGTCCATTTCGTCCATCCGTACAAAATTAGGTCTATTATAGGAAAGTACCACATCGGAGAAGGCAGAATTGATCTGAACCTTCTTTACACTCATAGCAGAAAGGTCTAACCATGCTCCCCCTGATCCCAAATCCAGTTTCAATTCTGTATCCAGACTGGGGTCCTGCTTGTATTCACTTCGAAAATTTTCGGTAACGGGATTTGCGAGCCTGAGGGTCGCAGTAGAATTGCTATTGATTGCGGCTTTGTTCTTGGGATACTCGACATTAATAAATCGACTGACTGTCCCATTCATTTCGACATTATGGTCGTATTTATGTTCTGCATCATCTGAGTTGGAGGCCAATTTGGAAAGAGACTTTCCACAAATGCCTGAACTGGTAAGATACATCTCACCTGAGGGGATTTTGATGTTGAGCAACATATTGGTTGCTCCTTCATCGGTCACCAGGGTGTCGATTTTGGGGGAAGTCTGTGCAGGTAGGAATACAGCCCACACAGCTAACATTGTGAGAGTTAGGGAATGACGTACTAACATAGATGCTCATTAAAGCCAGTGATAATAACGAGATTATCAAGCAGAGGGTTTCACAAATGTCTTTGAACGTGGGTAAAAACGAAACATTTGCTGCTGCTCTACAGTAAGCTTTGTAAATTTACGTATTAAATAAAGAATATATTTCATACATGCCAAGCGAATTGCATGATATTGAGCCATTTTATGGTTGGTTGGAAGCTTATAGTCATGAAAAAGACCCAAATTCCCCTTTTCATGGGATTGAACACAACCTTTTTTACTTTGACCGGTCTGTAAATAGTATTCCTGCACATCCTCTATGGGATGATATTGGCTCTGAAAGTTTGTTGGTTAAAATACTATTTGCAAATTACCAGGAAGGATACGCAATCATTGAGTTATTTGGTGAATGGAATGATCTTTTCGACAATGATTACAGACTTTTATCTGAAAATTGCCTGAGTTACCTGATAGATAATGGAATAAATAAATTCATTCTGATTTGCGAAAATGTTTTTCATATTTATCTTGAGGAAGATGATTACTATCGAGCAGTAGAAGATGAACTGGAGGATGGTTGGATCTTTGCGCTGAGGTTGCGAAAGGAATTAAAGGAAGAGATGAGGGCCTATGGGATCTCACAGTACTTGTACTGGAGTGACAAAACAGATGCGTTAAACTGGAGGACCTTAAAACCCAATCAATTGTATAAGGCCATTTACTCTCTATTGCACAAATTATTAGGTTGACGGAATGAAAACATCAAAATTGCTTTCTTTAACAATTCTCCTGCTCTGCTGCCTACTTCCTGCCCAGGCTCAGGTGGACACCACTATGAATTATTCAGATTTTCTGAATGACTGCAGGAATTTTACCCGCAACCCTCAGGATGAAGTATGGGTGGTGAGTTTTTGGGCTAGTTATAATAAAGAATCTCTCTATTTGATCCCATCGATCATCGAGTCCAGCCGTAGATACAGAAATAAGCCGGTGAGATTTATTATGATCTCTACTGATACGCGCAGGCAGAGTTGGGAAGGCGTATTGAATCGATACAATCCTCCGGGAGAGCATATTCTGATTTCTGATCAGGATGATTATGATTTTCTAAAATTGGCTTTTCAGCACAATAGATTACCCGCCCTCTTTGTGGTAGAACAAACCGGACAAATCCGCCGGGTAAAAATCGGGGACCTAAATGCCCTGGTGGATGCCCTCAGTGAAGATCTCCCTAATGTCCCTTACTATAAGGATGAAAATATTGCAAGCAATGGCGGGCGAGATAATGGAGAAGAGTTTCTCCCCGACGACGATAGTGATTGGATCACGCATACCGTTCGCAGAGGTGAAACTCTTTACAGGATTTACAAGCAATACGATGTGCCTGTCAAGGAGATCAAAGATCTGAATAACCTTCGTTCAGACAGGATCAATGTCGGTCAGGTCTTGAAGATCAAAAGAAGATAAGATATATCTTGGCTGTTATTTATCCAGATCATAGACATGAAACATATTCATGCTTGATCTATGACTACCATTGCCATTTACCTTCGTATGAAGTTGCTGTAACTTTTGCTGATCTCTCAGATCATGATACAGCTTCTGATAGATATTGGTAAGCTCAATTGCTTTACTCAATTCTTCATTCATATGGCCCAGGGTTGTTCTCATCTGAGAGATTTCATCCTGGCAATTTTTGCGGAGTGCATTTTCTCTTTCTTCATACTGAAGTCGTTCAACTCGAAGCTGATCTTCCAGTTTTCGGACTACCGAAGCATAAGCATTTTCCGTCTCTTCCTGATTGTGTACGTGTTGTTCAATTTCAGAATTCAAACCGTACAGCTGCACTTCAAGTGCAGGGACCAGTGCTTCCATTGACATCTTAACTTTCTCAGCGATTTCCTGAGATTGCTTCATCAATTCGAAGGCTTGACGAATGGCAGGTAATTGGGCATTTAAAGCTTTGAGCGCGGGGTCTCTCTTAACCTCTTCTGTCGGAGTATGGCTGTTGAGTTCGGAATAAGACATGTACCAAATAATTTAACGTAAGCGATAATCGGGTACAGTTTCGGCTTAAAGTGGATCGGCTATTTTGCTTGGGAAGCATAGGGCGTTGCTTACCCACCTAATCGTTGTGTACCCCAGAGTTAAAGAACTCTTGTAGAAGTTTGACACTAAAATATAAGCCTGATTCAAATCATCTTATAGACAGTGCTCGAACCGTTAAAATAAAAGTCCGATTGGTCGTATTTAATTTGATTATTTGTGTAAGGTTTTTATCAAAATTCAGGGAAATATTTGAGGAGGGAGGACTTAGTAAAACAGATTATTCGGCTCTCTTTACTTATCAGGCAGGCATTTTTGGAAAAAGACTCCTGTTTGATTGACAATAAACAGAGAATTCAGGCTTAATCATGTCCTCCAAATGGCATGTAAGGTCAAAAGCGGAAATCTCATCAAATGTATCGGGAGGTGTTTTTTTAAGAGAAAAGAGAAATAAGGAAGAGGAAATGGAGAGGGAAGAAGTGCCTCCTATGCTCTGATTTATATTTTGAAGCTGTTTTGTTTAGTTGGGTATCTACACAAGAATCTCTATCCCATGCATCAATGCAAGGCGAGATTTGGGGCAAAGCAGTCTCCTTGAATCAAAATACTTTTTCCAGATCAAGGGGATTGCTTTGATTCCCGCGCAATGCCACAAGGTTTGCTTACTGCCGCTTGAGTACGAAATTATCCACTTTCCTTTGGTCCTCTATACTCAATCTTTCATAAATGAGGTAGAAATCATTCCTTTCAATAAAGTAAGAAAGCACATCCTCATCTGTGATATCTATCTTTTGTTTGGCCAACATACCCATCATCATAGGTACCCAGGAGTTGTGGTCGTATAAAGGTTTTACCGCACGCGCTTTGGTGATCCTGCGACCTCCTCTGGGTACGTATTTTTTAGATTTATCTATAGAAGAGTCATAGCTGACCATCTCAGTTACTATGCCATCCTTCTTTTCACTCATTCTTTTGAGTCGATCTGCTTCATTCTGCACGATGTATTGGGCGCTTTGAACAAAGAGTTTTTGGATAAATACCTTGAAAGCTGTGACATTGTCATCATATTGCTCGCCGGTAGCATAAAAAACTTTTCTATCGACATTCTCAACAAATACGGTACCTCCGGAATTGATATAATATCCGCGAAGGATCTTTTCATCCAGTCTTATCTTCAAAGGACTGATGTATTTTTTGAGCCAGCTTTGATTTTTGGCATCCTTATCTCTGGCAAAGATTTTATCCGGTAGGGTTTCGGTATTGAAATTTACCTGTCCCATGAGGGGATCATATTCTCCGTACTTAAGGAGGATGTGACGAATAAAAATCTTGTCAAAGGGTTCGATATTCTTTTTGGCCAAATGTTTATCGACAAACTCAATATGTTCAGGCTCTGCGTTTCCATTCCCCAATAAGATAATATGCTCAAACATCTCGTTGAGTTTTTGATTGATGAGTTCTATAGAAGGAGAACCCGTATCATATTTATTGAGGTGATAGACGCCCTTTCCCGAACGAAAGAGGCAATTTTTGCTGAAGAATGAGAAATAGCCCAAATCTCCAAAATTGAGGGTCAGGGATTGATCCATATTGGAGAACTGTCCTTTAAGTTCTGCATAGGCAGCCAGCTTGAACTGGTTATCAGAACTCAGGCCATAGGGAAATATGAACTTTTGTATTATTTGTTCGAGGGTTGCGTTTTTCTTACTGGGTGCTTGAGCAAAAGAGCAGATAAAAAGATTACAAAGTAATGCAAGTACTAACGAAACTCTCAACGTCCGCATAGATGGTGATCCAGGTTAAATTAAGTGTGTATGAGCTGAGGGAATTATGAGCAAATTGGGCTCAAACCGCTGATTAATCAAAGGTAAAGCCCTCTAAGTATTACATTTTACCATAGGCGAAGTTTTTAGATTTATTTGATCTTTCATGTATCAAATTAAAGATATTAGTTTCTCTTGAATTTCTAACGCATGTTGGACCAAAAATCTTCTATGATTTAAAATACTTTTACAAAAAAACCTTACAAATGCGGAAATTATCAAATCAACGGGAGGAATAACAAAAAAGGGGGCGCATATAATATGCGCCCCCTTTTTACTATATTTTTCGATCCTTACTTGGTAGACTGGAAAACATCCATGTCTTCTTCTTTCAGGATTTTTACTTTTTCGTCTTCTTTATCGATGGTGTTGTCAGTGAAAGACTTTCCTTCGACACGAGACTCAACAATCTTCAATACTCTGTCAGATCCTTTGTTGATCTGGTTGAGGAAAGGAGATGCATACAGTCCCATAACGATCATCAGCGTAACTAATGGAAGCACTACAGCTACTTCGCGACGATTGAGATCGAAGATTTTGTTCTTCAATTCTTCATTGGTCTCACCAAACATCATCACACGGAAGGTGTTGAGGAGGTAGATAGAAGCGGCTACGATACCCAAAGCTGCGAGGATAGCAAATACGCTGGAAACCTCGGTAGAGCTATACGCTCCAATCAGGATCATAAATTCTCCTACGAATCCACTCAGACCGGGAAGTCCTAAAGCTGTCATTACAGTGATCATAAAGAGTACTGTAAACTTAGGAGCGATTTTGGCCAGTCCCTGGAATCCACGGATGTCTTTGGTTTTGTGGCGCTCGTAAAGCATTCCTGTCAGCAAGAACAAACCTGCTGTAGCAATACCGTGTCCTACCATGCTGATTACAGCTCCGCTCATCGCCTCCTGAGTAAAGGAGAAGATACCGAGGATAATGAATCCCAGGTGAGAGAAAGAAGCATAAGCAATAAGCTTTTTAATATTGGTTTGAACGATAGCCAGATATCCACCATACACGATGCTGATTACAGCCAGTGTCATAATGAAGGGTGCAAACTCCAGAGATACTTCCGGAAAGAAAGGCAGACAGAATCTGATAAATCCGTACGCTCCCATTTTTGACAAGAGTGCTGCCAAAATCACAGAACCTGTTGTAGAGGACTCTGAATAAGTAAATGGCTGCCATGTGTGGAAAGGGAACAAAGGAACTTTGATTGCAAAGCCGATAGCAAAAGCAGCGAACAACCAACGCTGTGCTTCCATAGAGAAAGCAGGATTGGTTCCGGAAGCCAAAGCATCACGGATTACAAAGTAATCAGTCGTCAGGTAACCGTCAGAGACATTCAGTCCCAGATAGATAATACCAATAAGCATTACCAGTGATCCTACCAGGGTGTAGAGGAAGAACTTGATAGAAGCAGCTTCCCGCTGTGCCCCGCCCCATATTCCTATAAAGAAACAGGTTGGGATCAGTACCATTTCGAAGAAAATGTAGAGTAACAATAGGTCCAGAGACAAGAAGAATCCGATGATTCCGGTTTCCAGGACCAGGAGCATGAGATAATACAACTTTTCCTGCTTGTCAGCCTTGCCCCAGGAGTAAACCACCAGGGTCGGGAAGATCAATGCAGTAAGGAGTATGAGGTAGGCTGAAATCCCATCCACACCCAGCATAAACTTGATGTCAATGTTGTCCAGCGTAAACCACAGGCTCTCACTAAAAAAAACAAAATCCTTACTGTATAGAGCAGAAGGATCAGGGGAGAAACGATAAACACTATGTAGTACAATTCCGACGATAAAAGGGAGCAATGAAAACCCGAATGCCAGGTACTTTGCCCACTTACGATGGAATAGCAATATTAGCGGAATACCCACCAGGGGAGCGAATAAAGTCGCATTTAGCAATAATGTCATCCAATCTTTGGTCATATGATTAAAACAATTATCTTTGTCGCCTTGTTATTTACAAAACGGCCGCAAGTTAGAACTCCCGGACTTACTTTACAACGTTTTATGTTAAAAAATTGTTAATAAATAGTTGGTTTTATTAAACTAGTTAAACAAAACCTCCTCTTTTTTTAACAATTTGGCAAAAAACTCTCATTTCACACCTCCTCCAACTGCCTTCTAGACTGACTCCTCAAATATAAAGTCACAGGCAATTATTCCAGAATCATAAAAGTTCGGAAAGCTGACATAAGTTAGCTGAACTACAAAATCAAACATTTTTCCGACTACGGTATTTTCAATGAGCTCAAAGAAGAAGCCTGAAAGCATCTTCTAGGCAATCTCTTTGCCAAAAATGCTCTCAGGCTTAAAAAATTATACCCGTTTAATTTAAGGTCTAATCGTTATTTCTGAATATTCCACAAACTAAAACACTAACAATCTTTGGCTTTGTCGAAGCTCGCCAGATTCGACAGATATGAGATAGGTTCCCGGATCTAATTGAGGCTGAGCTTTATAGTTCAAATGCCCTTCAGAATTACTGCTGGAAAAGCCCTTCCAAAGTTCTCTTCCCTGTAGGTCCAGAATCTTAATATAAAGCTCCTGATCCGCCTCAAATCCCTGGGCTTGTATGGTCAATAATTCTCCTGTATAAGGATTGGGATAAGCTTCTACATGCGGACCCGCTCCAGCTTCAATTACCCCCAGGACAATTTGTTCCCCAAGTTCATTGGTATAGCTCAGTCTATATCGGCGTTTGGATTCCAGTTTTTCTGCGTCTGATACATTATAATATCCTGCGGTTTCATTTATCTCTGCAGAACTTACTTTTCTCAATTCGCTGAAATCTTCTCCTTCCCAGGCACGCTCTAAACTCAATTCTGGTAGAATAGCCAGAGAAGAAGTTAACCATGCAATCTGAACAGAAGCTCCTCTTTGTATAGCTTTGAAGTCATTGAGGTCTACATCAGGAACATGACCGCCTTTTCCGCTTACTACGGTATTGCCGAACTCGCAATCATATTCGGAGCTAAATATTTTGATATTATTCCCCAAAGTGAGGGAAACATATTCTAATTTTTCTGTTTCTGAAGTTATTTCCGCGCCATCCATTTTCCAGGCACGCAAGCCCCCACTAATAATGCTGGCTTGTCCCAACATACGGGTATTTTCGCCGTGGATATGAAGCGCATCCGTGATATAAAAGGCTCCACAGGTATTTTGTTCGCTTAGGATTTCAGAACCTGAAGCTACATGCAATTCTCCAAGTGCATATACCAGACCTGTATTGCGAATAACAAAGTGGCTGAAATCGTCATTATGTGATTTGTGGTAGAGATCGATCCCGGCGATGAGACTTCCTTTCAATTCGAAGAGATCACCTGTAAACGTATAATCTCCCTCGCCCATGATCTCAAAAGTAGATCCTTTTCTCACTTCTATGTTTCCACTATGGGTATAGGAGGCAGTGAGAATGTGAGTAATACTGTGTCTGATGATGATGTTTGCCTCTGCAGTAGGAATTCTTCCTGCAGTAGATCCCGTTTCGTCCAACATCCAGGAGTCCGGATCATTCCATTCTCCTTTTCCTTGTCCGCTGGTGTAAAAAGTGTCCTGTCCAAAAGAACAGGTATAGAGCAGTATAACCAGAATAAAGGCAAGTGTTTTTTCCATCGTGTTTGTGTTTCAATTATCTGGGTTTCGTCGGTGTTTGGTGATCTCAAGTTGAATCAAAATATTCTAAAAGCTTAGATTATTCTGCTGAGCGGAACATCATTTTTGTTAAATAGTTCGATTCGTCTCATGAATGGCCTAAAATTGATTTTTAACTGTAATTGCCTAAAAAACAGCTATTTTGCGTAATTTCAGGCGTGTTACTTTTTATCAAAACCCCAATCTTTCACTGTATTTGTTTGTTCAAACGCTGCCTGCAACCGTTTAGATCCTTATTGCTAAAACAAAGTTCAGGCTCCTAACCCTAACGCATGCGATATTTATTTTACATCATCATTTTTATAATTGTTGCCTTTGGCGTTTTACTATTTGCGCTAAATACTCCTGACATCCCGCTGGAGAACTTGAAAGAGAAGTATACCAATGACGAATCAGAGTTTATAGAACTCAAGGGAATGAACGTTCATTTTAGGGATGAAGGCGAAGGAATGGCTTTGGTTTTGATCCATGGAACCGCTTCCTCTTTGCACACCTGGGATGTTTGGACAGAAGAAATGAAGGATAGCCTTCGCATCCTTCGCATGGATTTACCAGCTTTTGGACTGACAGGTCCCCATCCAAGTCACGATTACAGTCTGGATACTTATGCAGAGCTTGTCGCAGCGTTTCTGGATAGCCGAGGCGTAGACAGCTGTTATATTGCGGGAAACTCTCTGGGAGGAGGGATCGCCCGTAAGTTTGCCGAGAAATATCCTCATAGGACAAAAAAACTCATTCTCGTCGACCCGGGAGGGTTTAAAAGCAATAAAGGATTGCCCTTTGCCTTTAAACTGGGCAGAACGCCTATCGTAAAAAACCTGATCAGCAGCATTACCCCTCTCTTCCTCTATGAGAATAGCATCAAAGAAGTTTATCACGATGACAACAAGATTACCGAAGAACTGCTTATGCGCTATTATGAGCTTTCACTAGCTCCGGGAAATAGAGACGCACTGGTTGCTCGTATGAACCAGGAATACAAGCCGGCCGAATGGAAAGAAAATTTCCTTCAGATTCCCGTTTTGATCATGTGGGGAAAAACGGATGCCTGGATTCCAGTTACTATGGTAGATAGTTTTCTGGAAGATATCCCGGCTGCTGATGTGATGATCTATGAAAATGCCGGTCATGTTCCGATGGAGGAGATTCCTTATGAAACCGCCGAAGATGCCCGAAAATTCCTCCTGGATAGCAGCCTGGAAACTATTACCCCCTGACAAGGTCAAACATTTTTCTTTGGTCTGACTTTTATCACTAATACTTTTCAGAAAGTATTGGCTAATTTTGCTGCATAAATTTTACCTATGAAAAGAATCACATTTTTCCTTTTTGCCTGCCTCCTACCCTTCCTCGCCTTTAGCCAGGAACGTTCGGATCTTTTGAGAGATATCAGAGTAGATGTCGTATATCTGGCTTCTGATGATTTACAAGGAAGAGAAACCGGTACGGAAGGCGAAAGAATGGCTGCAGAATATATCGCCAGTCGCTTTATGGAAATGGGACTTTCTTCTTATGGAAAGGTGATCAATAAGAAAAAGGAAGAACTGGAAAATTACTTCCACAAATTTGACTTCAAGCATAGCAACAATCCTCATGCTGCTGCGGGCGAAGGAAGTTCCAAAGGAGGAACCAATGTTGTGGCATATCTGCACAATGGAGCAGAGACTACTGTGATTATCGGAGCGCATTATGATCACCTCGGCATGGGAGGTTTTGGTTCTCGATTTACTGGAGGAGATGCCATACACAATGGCGCAGATGATAATGCCAGTGGAGTGGCTTCTTTACTCTACCTGGCCGAAAAACTGAAAAACTCAAAACTTACCAATAACAATTACCTCTTCCTGGCCTTTTCCGGAGAAGAGTTTGGATTGTTTGGTTCAAAGGCTTTCACCAATTCTGCCTTTTTCGATGCCAGTAAAATGAACTACATGCTCAATATGGATATGGTAGGTAGGTTAAAGGAGGAAAGAGTGATTTCGGTGAATGGGGTGGGCACTTCTCCTCTCTGGAAAGAGGTTTTACCCAAAATCAAAAAGCCCGCACTCAAAACTTCCATGACAGAATCGGGCATTGGTCCTTCTGATCATACTTCTTTCTACCTGAAAGATTTGCCTGTCCTACATTTCTTTACCGGACAACATCAGGAATACCATAAGCCAGATGATGATAGCCCCCTGATCAATTATGAGGGCCTGCTTGATGTTTCGGATTATATCTATGCATTGGTTGAAAAGCTGGATAAGAAGGGCAAACTCGCTTTCACCAAAACCAAAGACGAGCAAAAGCAGAGCAGAAGCTTTAAAGTTACGCTAGGTGTCATGCCGGATTATGTTTTTGATGGAACAGGCATGCGCATCGATGCAGTGATCATGGGACGCACCGCGGCCAAAGCCGGTCTCAAAGACGGAGACATCGTTTTGCAGATGGGTGAATTTGAAATCAAGGACGTCTATGCCTATATGGATGCCCTCGGAAAGATTGAGCCCGGTTCCAAAATGATGGTCAAAGTAAAAAGAGGAGAAGAGATTGTAGAGGAAGAGGTGCAATTTTAAATTTAAAAAATATCTTTCAGGAATTTTCTAATTCTCCAAATTATAAACACAGCCATATCTTGGTTGGAGTTTCCATAGCCTTGATTTGCCTTATTTCAAGCTGCTCACCGAATAAGCAAATCCCCTATAGGTTAGGGGCAAAATTTAAAAATCCAAATCAAGTAAGTAGCGGTTCATGGATCGACACAGATGGAAAGCTAAAGTTGTATGACACCTTATTTAATGGTTATCATTTTTACTTCGGGGTATATGATGAAAAAATTGTATACATGGCAAGTCGAGATACAATTTTTTCCCCTGCGAAAGGTGTATTTCTGGGGGATAGGATAGCAAATATATCAGACAAAGTAAATTCTAAGAAGATAGAGATTGAGAATGATTTAGGCCGAAGCATTCCTATAAAAGGAAAATGGAAAGCCACTGTATATAAAGGAGAAGATGACGAATATTTTATTGGGCATTTCTATCAAAAGACAAAATTTAAGTTTTTAAGGACACCCATTAAATACGATAATATGAGAGTTCTTAAAAGAAAAGCCCGAAAAGCATCCCAAAATCAATAGTTCAATGTGCTTGAGATTCTATTCTTAGCCTGCTTGTTTTCGGCCTATCAAGTAAGTCAATACAAAGCCATACAGAAAATTCGAGATCCCAACCTCAAAGGCATGTCCAAAGCGTACATAAGCTGGCATGAGCTCATTGGGGGCAATCAGAGGTGCCAAACCTCCGAGTATCGAAAAGCAAGCCCCTATCAAGAGGCCTTTGTGTAAACGAGTTGCCAAGGTATAGCGATCCATCAAAACCGCAATACCGGCAAAGACCAGCCCTCGCAGGAATAATTGGGTTTTGAGTACCAAAGGAAAAGGCGGAATTTTTCCCTCATAAAAATCAAGTAGCTGCGGATAAATGGTAACCAGGATAAAACCGGCTGTCCCATAACAAAACATATAGAGAAAATCGGCAAGGAGGATTCGCCAACTCCAGGAAATGACAGATCGTTTTTTCAAAGGATTGTCTACATCTTCTTTCCCCTGTCCAAATAGCTTTAACAAAATGAGAGCAAAAAGCCCTGCTACAATAAAGCCTCTCAGTATTTCTTTTAGCGTTTGGCTTTGATCGGTAACATTGAAAATATAGGCTTCAATGAGGATGTTGAAATGTCCGATGATAAAGTAGATGCAGAAGAGAAAGCCCATCAGCTTATAGCCGCTAAGCGTAGTCTTTTTCATCAGAAAATAAAAGAAGCCTACGATCAGCAGATTGGAAAGCAAGCCCCAGACAAAACTCCCCTCAGGAAAAGGGATCCCTAATAGAAGATTGGCCAGATAAAAAAGGAGGCTGAGTGCCAGGATAGCTCCAGGTATTTTAATGGGAATAGATGTTTTCATATGCCGCTTTCATTTTTTAAGACCTCCAGCGAACTTTTACACCAATCAATCGTGGCCCGACAGCTTTCAATCCCATGCTGAAAAGCCAGGCTTCCGAATAAAGGCATTTCTGCCTTTTCGTTTTTATGGTACACACGCAGTTCTTCTATGTAAATTTCCAGCTGTCTCTGAAAGGAGAGGAGAAAAGCCTGAGTTTCAGCCCTGCTCAATTGCATTTCCATAAAAGCGAATTTTAGCAAAAGTATCTCCCGCCTTTTTGCTACATCCTCTTGCGTAATCTCCTCTTTCAACCAGGCTTTTAAGACCTCAATGCCTTTGGGACTGATGTGGTAGGCCTGCTTCTTACTGCCTTCGACCACAACATTCTCCAGCAAGCCATTTTTCTCCATACGTTTCAAGGCTGGATAAATACTACCCGGACTGCTACTGTACACGCCCAGAGCTGTCGTTTCAAAAGTTTTTCGAATCCGATAGCCAGATAAGGCTTCCTCCTGTATGAGTCCCAGGATGGCAAAGTCCAGCAAGGTTGATTTATGTGCAGTATTTTCCATTTGGTACGTTTCGTACTATAAATATAATACGAAACGTACTAAATGCAAATTATTATACTTATTCTCTCCTCACAAAGGCTTGCTTGCCTCGAGTTCTTATTTAATTGATACGCTTATAGATAGGTTAAATTCTTTCCTCCTGCTACTCCTAGGCCTCATCAATTTTGGTCAATTGCGCTGCAAAACTTTGGGGGAGTTCTTTTTCCAGACCTAGCACCTCATCTTTGATTTCCTGAAAGGATTCTTTTTCGACTTTGCCTTCCAAAAAGTCAATCAATCGGTTAGCCAGTTTGACATCCTGATCATACACCTTTTGGGAAATTTCCCGCAAGCTCTTATATATCGCCAAATCTGTCGCGGCAATGTATGCCAAATGCTTGCTGATATTATGGAGGTTTTCTTTTGCCTTGGTATTGTACTTTTCCAGGTACTCAAGATCGATTGTCAAATGCCCTTTGCCTACTTCCCAGGCAACCCAGGATATTTCCTGAATCATAGCCATCATGATCTGAACAGCTTCGGCAATTTCTTTCTTAAAAAGATGTTTTCGCTCTGTCTCGATCTCCAAAAGCTTTTTCTTTTTTTCAAATCGAACCTGCCAGAGATAAGAAACGGTAGCACTCGCGATTCCTGCAACGATCCCTATCAATGCTACAATGATTTTATCGGTTGTAAATACTTCATTTAGCATGATCATAAGAATTGTGTTGAGTTACAGCATACACAGAATTTCTTTGTCTCATAATCCCGGAAAAATCCCAAATAAAAAGATATAGAGCGCAGCCGCCCAGAATACTGTAACTGTAAGGCTAATCAGAACAGGGGAAGAAAGGAATTTATAAACGCCAAATAGGCCCGGTAGCAAAAAGATAAGGAAAATGAAGATTCTGGGAATGATGCCGATGGATTCAGAAGCCTTAATCAAACCATCACTAAAGTCTTTGGCCTCTCCATCCAAAATGGTATGGATGGCCTTTTCTCCATAAAATCCCCCTGCACCAAATATGGTCAACAGAAACCAAACCGGAGACCAGGCCACCAATTCGTCTTCCGATAGAGAATTGAAAAAGAAGACATAGGTTCCCAACATCAGGATAAGCCCGAAGATTAGCGATCCATAATATAGCTTAGAGAGCGAGTGAAAGTATTTATAATCCCTCGTCTTATCATCATCACTTGAAGGAGTCTCTCTCCTTTCCCAGTCAGTCAGATTGGGCAGGTAGTTATTGCAGTACTGGCAGCTTTTGGTATTAGGAGAATTTGAGCCTCCGCAACTGGGACACTGAAGATCGAAGGAATTTGCCATAATGAAAACATTGATCGGCTTCCAAGTTATAGGAAAAAAGCTATTCTTACAATGACCGAAAATGCAAGAGGGTCAGACACTTAGCTGACCCTCTCAATATTTCAGTAATCGAACTATCGCATTTTCTTGCGACGGTTCTTCTCAAAGTCTTCAAAGATGTATTCACCCAATCCTTCCAAACTCGTATAGAAAGCTCTCCCATTGTTTACTTTGGTGAACTCCTGTACGAATTCTACTAACCAGGAATCTTTGGCGATCATAAAAGTAGTGATGGGAATTTTCAATCTTCTTGCCTGTGCAGCCAGATTGAGGGTTTTGTTCAGAATCTTGCGATCCAGCCCAAAGCTATTTTTATAATAACGTGCCCCTTCCCGAATACAGGTCGGTTTTCCATCCGTAATCATGAAGATCTGCTTATTGCTGGTCTTCCTTCTTCTGAGGATATCCATGGCCAACTCAAGTCCTGCGACTGTATTGGTGTGATAAGGTCCTACTTTTAGGTAGGGCAGATCTTTTACACTAATCGTCCAGGCATCATTTCCGAATACGATGATGTCCAGGGTGTCTTTGGGGTATTTTCGCATGATAAGCTCTGAAAGGGCCATAGCCACTTTCTTCGCTGGTGTAATCCGATCTTCTCCATAAAGAATCATCGAATGCGAAATATCGATCATGAGTACAGTCGCCACATTGGTTTTGTGTTCTTTTTCCCGCACTGCCAGATCGTCTTCCGTCATCATGAAGTCATCTATGCCGTGGTTAATTTGGGCATTTCGGAAGGATTCGGTGAAAGCGATGTTTTCTACTGAATCTCCAAACTCGAATTGCTTGAGTTCACTCAGGGGTTCATCTCCAAAGCCTACCTGAGGCGTACGATGATTTCCTCTGCCGGAGCGTTTCAGTTTTCCAAAAATCTCCTCAAGAGATCTTTGACGGATGGTTTGCTCAGATTTGGCAGTTATATTAAAGGTCCCGCCACCGGGCTCATCTTCTTCTATATATCCATTGCGCTTGAGGTCCTCGATAAAATCCCCCATGCCGTACTCATTGTCGGTAAGGCCGTATTGCCGATCCAATTGGTTCATCCAGTTGAGGGCCTCAGCCACATCTCCGGAAGTATGGGTCAGCAATTCCATAAAGATCTTCAACAATCGCTCAAAGGGATCGCTGTTCTCCTCAGATGGAATAAATTTTCCAAATCTAAATCCTAGCATATATCTAAGTTAGGCTTTTGCTTGCTGCTTAGCCAAATTTATTAATAAACTTCAAACAAACTGTCATTGCGAGTTCTTATTAAGGACGAAGCAATCCCCTTGACCTACAAAAATTTATTTAGCTCAAGGAGATTGCTTCTCCCGAGGATCGGGATCGCAATGACATGCGTTTGGTTTCTCTTATACAATCACTTTCACACGCAAGGCTCTCAAACCTGAAACTCCTTGCAATTCGTCAATCAGGAGATCCTCAACCTCGTCTTCGATCATTCCCTGAGCTTTCAAGTACTCAAAGAACTGAAGGTATTCGAGTCTTTCTTTCTCCTGGGTGAATACAATGGCAATTTTCCCTGCCTGTGTCAAGCGCTCATTGGTACCTTTAATCTTGGACTTGTCGATCCGTTTTTTAATCACTTCGTATCGTACATTATAAGCTCCGTCAACATCAAATTGTTTTTCCTCCGTTTTGAATCGGATGGCGATTTTATTGGAGAATGCCAGAATCAGTTCTGCGGTTCGTAAGGGAAGCTCTAATTGATCCTGAATTTCCTCCACCTTACGGGTAACCGCAATCATCGTCATCAATTGCCAGAGGCGAATATTCTCTATGTATTTCTCATCAAATTCCTGCTCATACAAGAGAGAATCTCCCATGTAAAGGTTGTACTCTACCCCATCGGTCTTGTACATTTCAAAGTAGTGGGGCAGGATACGCTGTGCCTCTTCTTGATAATTATTGATCAGCCTTGAGAGGGTTTGGTTGATGAACGTAACGCTATTTTCGTACGCCCGCCGATGGGTGTATACTACCCGCATTTCCGGATCCAAATGCTCTTTATATTCCTCGCATATCTTGGTAAACTCAGGACTTTGCTTTGAGAGATTATCCAACAAGGGTTGTATTTCTTCCGTCAAAAATTCCGTCACCCGAACCTCATCCCCTGAATTGACATTCTTTTTCAGGCTGTCAATAAATTTTTGCGTGCGATACTGATAAACACCGATCAAAGGAAAGCCTTTACACATGTCGATGGGCCCAAGCGTTTTCTGGAGCAGCTCAAGATTTTCTATCAAGTCCTCCTGGATGGCTTTGTTTCTTTTTCCTGAAGAGCCTACAATATCTGATTGCCCGTAGAGCGGATATACATCTTTGAAGCTGATGGGCTCCGGCGTATCGTGATCCGGGTTCAACAACCTGCGATTGATTAACTCATTCGCAGCCTGAACAAATCGCCACTCTACACTAGGGTGAATAGAAGTGTATTTCTGTTTGATCAATACATCTACCTGATTACCTTTCTCCTCGATGGCTCGCTGAAGGGCAACCGTGAAGACCGGTAAAATCTCTTTTACACGGGCTGTTTTGATCGCATGAAATCCACAAGTCGTAGGGCTCCCAAGTTCGAGAACACCTACTGGATTTCCACTTTCATCGAGCATAGGAGCAATGACCAATCCTCTGATCCCTATTTTGATCAAATCCTGAACATACAAAGCGGGATTGGGAATCTTTGTTAAATCATCGATCACTGCGACTTGCCCTTCTCCCATGACTCTTTTGTAGAGCGCCTTCTCGCTGGCAGTTTCAAAATATTCCTCCCTCATGGGAAGTAGGCTATTCCAAAGACCGCTTTTGATCCCAAAGGTATCCCCCGGTCCGACTCCTTTACCAGCAATTCCCAACTTCAGCAGAGGCGATTTCAAGTAATTTCTCATCTGAAGTTCGATGAGTTTGAGTTTTTCAGGATCTACCACTGCATTTTGTTGCAGCAAGCTAAGTTTCAAATTATTGAAGGCCTGCTCTTCACTGATGTCTGTCATTTTCACCTGAACCACTCCTACAAACTCAAAGTTGTCCGGAGGAAGCGCATTCAACCATAAATCAACATCCTCCACATTATTGGTCAATTTCCGGATCAAGGAATCGCTCAATTTTTTGAGGGGACCTTTTGCGCGGACTTTTGTATAGGTGGTATCAACTTTTCCTTTGTAATAGGTTACCAGACCTGTCTCCTCATCGGTAATGCTAAAGGTCATCACCATATCATTCTCGATGCTCTGCCCATAGTGTTCGTTGAGAATGCAAATCCCGGCATTGATAATTTTTTGCCGGTGCATCTCTTCCATACTCTCACCAAAACTGGCCTGTGCAAATTTCATCTGCATCACCTTTTCCACCGCCTTTGATTTATGCACATAGCTATACCCAAAAGGATATGCTACGATGCCCATATAGTCCTCATGTCTAAGTGAGGGGAATAAACCAGAGATCATCAAATCCACTACATCTTTATGTTTTTCAAGTAAAGTGGGATCGTCAATATCTCCAATAAGATCCGATGTCTTTTCCAGTCGACTCATCACCTCTTTCGCCAGAATGACTTCGTTGAGGTTATCTGAATCAACCAGCTTTTTCCAATGCTCAATCAGCTTATTAAAACTAAGCACTGAGCCATAAGGAAATTCCATTTTATATTGAGATTCGAATTGTGCATGTAGCGAATCATCTACAGGAACAATTTCCTTCTCTATTGTTTTTGGGGTAACTGCCATTAATACCTGTTTAATATAAGGTGGGCTGTGCTGTGTGTGTGTACTACCTAAAATACGAAAAATCCTTCGTTAGGTTGATCAAATAGAAAGAGGGGATTGAGAAAAGAGAAAACCTTGCCAGCAAAGGCGGCAAGGTTCTTCATGGGTTTGGTTTGGGGTTGGACCGCGAATCAGGGGATGATTCTGACGGCCCTACATATATAAGATACGAAGAAATTTCGCAAATGGTATAAATTAGCTTTCAAAAAAGTATTTAGACTTTAAAAATATTTTTGCGTCCTTTCTATTAGAATTAAACACTCATTGCATTTACTTATCTAATTGACACACCAACGAGACTGAAAGCTCAAGCATTTCAGTTCTCCTTCATTAACACAGCATGCACACCTTCAAACACTATTTTCTTGTTTCCTCAATTCTCATGCTCTTTTCTTTAAAAGGCTTTTCTCAAAGTCCTAAAGGTTCTCCTTTTATTTGGGGAGAATTATCAGAGAAAGAGCGCAACTTAACAAAGTATGAAGCAGAGCCTAATGCTTCTGCCTTGATATTGTTTGATTATGGGGAATGGGAAGTCAAGAAAACAAATGGAAAGAATGGCATTGGTTTCAAAGCTGTCTTTCATCGACATATTCGAATCAAAATCCTCAATGAAAATGGCCTGGATCGAGCGGATGTAAGCATCCCTTTTATATCTGGAGATGATACTGAGCGCCTAACAGAGATTTACGCCCAAACGATCAATCTTGAGGATGGACTTGAGATCACAAGTCTTGAGAAATCTCAAATTTTTGAGAATGATTTAAATGGAGCCATAACAGAAATACGCTTTACCTTTCCCAAAGCAAAAGTGGGTTCTATCATTGAATATTCTTATAAAAAGACCACGCCCAATGTATTTACCCTGGAGCCCTGGTATTTTCAGCAAGAGATTCCAACCCTTCATAGTGAGCTCTATTTGGACTGTGCTCGAAATATTGATTACTACATTTTAGGAGAACAGTCCAAGGAAGGGAAAAGAGGGCGATATCATTGGCTCAGAAAAGATGTCCCGAGTTTAAAAGTAGAGTCTTTCGTAGGAAATATGGACCACTACCGACTTGGAGTTAAATTTGACCTCAAGGATTTCAAACGAACCATAGCGGTAAATACCGATTATGGGCGAACCTTTGTGAAGATCAGGCCCAGTCTTTATGAATCCTGGAAAGAGCTTGCCAGGGATATACATCCTAGGGTAAGAAGTATTCCTAAATATCAGATGCCTTATGCAAAAAGTATTTTTGAACCGATCATTGATGGATCAAAAGATACCCTGGAGTGGATGCAGAAAATTTATGAGTATGTACGGGATAGCATCGAATGGAATGGATACTACTCTTCCAAGGTTTCCAGAAAATCTACCCCTCTATTATTGACTCGATCTGGAAGCAGCGCTGAGATCAATGCCTTTTTGTCTGACCTCCTGAACTATGTTGGGATTTTCAGCGATGTCGTTCTGATTAGTACGCGGGATTCAGAACCCTATACCTATGATATCCCACGTATGAGTCAATTTAATCATATGATCTGTGCGGCTCAGGTTGGTAAAGAGCTCTTCTTTTTAGATGCTACGGATAAAATGAGGCCCTATGATCTTCTGGATGCCAATGACCTCAATCAGTACGGGCGTTTGATCAATCCTAAACGAGACGGCTGGATTCAGATTCCCAATCTTTATTCATCTATCAGCTACATAAAAACAAGCTCCGAAATTGATCCTCAAGGCTCTATGAATATCCAGGTAACAGAAAATTATCGTGGATACTCGGCCCTGGACCTTCGAAAAAGCTTTCAAGTCTATGAAGAAGAGGAAGCCAAGAGTCCTGAGGAGATTTATGAAGAGACCTACAATGAGATATTCCCGGATATAGATTTCGAGGATTTTAAGGTAAGCAATCTCAAAGAGCCAGATGAATTACTGGAACTTGAGTATTCCTTTGAAAGTGATGAGTTCGTTCAGGAGATCGGTGACAACCTCTATATTTCTCCTCTCCTTATGTTTGCGTATGAGAAAAATCCCTTTCCACAAGAAAGTCGCGAACATCCCATTGACTTCAATTATCCCACCAATAGTATATACATCGCTGAGATCAAAATTCCCGAAGGTTATCAGGTCGAAAGTATGCCTGAGCAGGTTCAGGTAAAACTGACCAATGATATGGCCAGCATTACTTATCTGACAGAGGAAACGGGAAACAAAATCCAGATTCGCTGTGATTTCCTGATTCAGGAACCTTATTACGAGAAAGAGGCTTATCCCTACCTAAAACAGGTATTTGATACCATGATCGCCAAGCATAAAGAAAAGATCATTCTGAAACGTGTGAAAAAGAAAAAGAAGTAGAGAGCCTTTTAGGCGTGTTAGCGTGTTTGCGTACTAGGGTCTTTGGGTTGGTGGAATACTTGCCTTAGCCAATCCACTACCTAAGAGCGATGGCCCTGCAGAGTCCATCGGAAAAAGGGGCAACAGCTACAGATAGCTTTTAGTTCAGTGCTTTTAGTTATCCTTCTTCTTTTCCTTAGATGAATCCTTCATAAATTATTCAGGACAGGCATCGCAAAAATCAAGCTGCTGCAATCCAAGCCAACACGCAGTACAGCCCCCTCACCCAATGCAGCAGCAAAGCCCTGGCGCGCAAATGAAGGAAGTCTTCAAATTAGTTGGACCTGCAAGTTCCCACCACCCAAGAGCGATGGCCCTGCAGAGCCCATCAGGAAAAGGGGCGGCAAGTGGGGTGGATCTGGGCTCTGCGATTTTTGGCTCCATCAAAAGACGTGTTGGAGTTTTTGGGTGTTAGAGTGTTGGAGTCAGGCTATTTCGAATAGAAATCTACTTAGGCGGGTGGGCCCTGCAGAGCCCATCGGGAAAAGGGGCGGCATGTGGGGCTGGTTCTGGGCTCTGCGATTTTTGGCCCACCTTTATTAAAAAAGGTGGAAAGAAAACTAAATTTCTTCAACAAAAGGCCAGGACTTCATGTCTGTATGGAAAAAAGCTGCTGATATCGTATTTTTAAGATATGAACTACTACCTGAAAGCTGTAGCGGGATTATGGATACTATTTGCAATAGTTGATAACTCTTTATTTGGGCAGAACCTGCCCGTACCTCCCAAAACCGAAACAAAATGGGGCATTGTTCCTCCCGAGGACATGTCGATGGAGGTCTACAAACTAGATCCTTCTGCGTCGGCAGTTATTCTCTGGGACCACGGTACCTGGACACCAGAAAACTGGGAGAAAGGCAGAGTCCGGCTTTTCAGGCATACTCGTATCAAAATCCTCAAAGAAGAAGGGCTCAAGTACGCCAAGCAGGTAATAAGATATCAGCAAGGCGAAAAACTGGGAGGATTTCGCGCCCAAACCCTCAATTGGGACTTTGGCAAAATGAAAGCAATTCCCAGTAAATTAGATCTAAAATCACTTCCTCCCGATTCTCTGGATGGAGGAGATATTATTCGCAGTTTTAGTTTTCCGGATGTTAAAGTAGGTTCTATCATAGAGTTTAGATACAGTTTGGTCGCAGAAGCATTCGACGAACTCAAAGCCTGGTATTTTCAATCAGAGATTCCTACGCGCTGGAGTGAGGTCCAGACGCGCGGTTTTGATCCCTATATCTATAAATCTGTTCCCATAGGAGCGGAAGTTTCTCCCGGAAGAAGAGGAATTTGGAGAGCAAAATATGTATCTGCCCTTCCCAAGGAAGCCTTTTCCGGAAATCCCAATCAATACCGTGCAGGAATTCGATTTTTTATCACCCAGGCACTCATCGGCAATACAAACCAGCAGCAAAAATGGAAACAATTGCGGGAGCGTCTTCAATACAGCACCTATCTGGATCCGGATCAAAAAGCCTTAAATGCCTTGTATGCTATCAGTCAGGATCTGGTAAAGGATGCCATTACAAAAGAAGAAAAAATTGCCAGAGTTCATGATCATGTTCGTGAACAAGTCAAATGGAACGATAAATATGAACTATGGGTCCAGAAGGATCCTGCCAAAGTCTATAAATCCAGAACAGGCAATGGAGCAGAAATAAATATGTTGCTTTTCTATATGCTGGATATGGCAGAGCTCAAGCCGGAGCAGGTTTTCGTCAGTACCAAAAGTAATGGGCCAGCCTCACAAGCTCCGCTTTTCAATCAGTATAATCATCTTATCTGTCGGGTTGAAGCAGATGGCAATGCCTTTTATTTGGATGCCACACAGAAATCGGCAACCTATGACCTCCCTCCCACAGATGTTATGACTGCACGGGCCCTTTTGCTTAAGGATACTACCACCCACCTTATCAATCTACAGAATCGAGCAAAGTCTGCAAGCTTGTGGATGATTCAGGCAGATATATCAGATCAGTATGTGGATATTGAGGTAAAGGAATCACACAGTGGTTATGCTGCACTTAACAGAAGAAATTTGCTAAAGGAAAATAAAAATGCAGTCCTTCATAAGGGGAGTCCTTTTCGCCCTACCAGCCAGGGCAAAGTCCCTGAGCCAAAATATGAAAGTGTTGCCGAGCCGAGTCTTCCTTTGGCTATCTATTATACTCAACAATTGGAGGCAGATAAATATATCGAGCGCAAAAAAGATACGATCTTCCTCTCCCCCTTACTCTGTTTTTCCAGCTCCATGCCCTTTGAAGCAGGAGAAAGGCGACTCCCTGTCGATATGGAATATACTCGGGATTTCAACATACTGATCAATTTTAAGATTCCGAAAGATTATGAATTGGTTCAGGCGCCCAAACCCTTTCAATTGGCATTATCGGGACGATCTTTAACCTATAACCTCCAGACAAATCAGATTGGTGAGATGATTTCTGTTCAAAGTCGCTTGCTGATCAAAGCTCCTTACATTTTTCCCGAGGATTATCCTGCGCTTAGAGAGTTTTATCAAAAAATGATCAATCGGGAAACAAAGCCCCTCGTATTGGTAAAAAAGAAATCCTAAAAAGCTAAGAGCCATCCCTGCACATTCTCGATCAAGTAGGACAGTTCTTGTGTAAAGCATCGCACTTGATCAAAGTCCTATATATATAGGCGAGAAGATTGCGTGATTTGAGTCAATCATTTGTAACCTATTAACCTCAATATCATGCACACAAAAATTTTGCTTTCGATCTTGCTAGTATGGCTCTTTGCTTCCGCTTGCCAACAAACAGAAAACACCAATCTTGAACTCCGCGACCAACTCTTCCAGTCCAGCTTAAAATCTGTCCGACTAGGCGATGGAGTTCCCCTCGATCTCGATATCTCTATTCGTTGGCGCATTGATGATGTGGTCGCCTTTCACACACAATTTGCGCATCCCACTTCCTTTGATACCCTGATCCTGGCTCCTCGTAGTCGCGAACTCGCTAATAAGGTAGCCAATCCTTATACTTCTGTTGATTCCGTTTTTGGCCCCTGGAGGCAAAAGTTTATCCTGGATATAAAAGAAGCTTTCCAAAATGAATTGGGAGAAGCCGGAGTATCCATAGAAGAAGTCATCATCCCCGAGATTTATTTCCCCAAAACCTATACAACTGCCCTCGAAGCTTCCGGCATGAAAGAACGCGAACTGGAAGCTATTCGCCAAAGAAATGAAGTCGAGTTGGCCGCAGCAGAAGCCAATCGCAAAAAAGCCACTGCCGATGGAGAAATTGCCATAGAGCGCGCCCGTATGGAAGGCAAACTCCAAAAGATTCAGGCAAACACAGAAGAGATTCGTCGTAAGACAGAACTCGCCAAAGCAGAAACGCAAAGACAGGTCACAGAAAAGCAATCCTATGCAGAAGCCCGAAAAGCAGAATTACTGGCCGAAGCAGATGTAAAAAAAGTACGTGCCCTGAAAAAGGCAGAAGCCGAACACAAAAGAGAATTGGAGATGATCGAAGTAGAAAAGCAAAAAGCCTTTGATCAGGTGGGGATCGATAAGGAGTTGCAAATCGCCAAAATTTGTGCTGAGAATCCGACCTATGCCTCTTATATGGTCAATAAAGAACTCGCCTCTAAAGTTCAGATTGCTGTTCTTCCTTCCAATGTAGATGGAAATATTTTCGGAGAACTCATGCGTATGCAATCACCTGCTCAAGTCGCCGCAGAGAAAAAGAATTGATACGGTACATATAGGGAATGTCAAGGGCCTGCCATTGAGGTGGGCTCTTTTTATATACGTTTTTTCCAACTCTTCCCATCTTATCCCATCTTTAGAATTACTTCTTTCATTCAACACCTAATAGCTGTACATGCGCGCTTTTACTTTTTTCTTCCTCTTACTCCCCACACTTATGACGGCTCAGGACCTTAAAATCAGGGACTACGAATTTGTTTCCCGAAGCAAAGACACGGTTCAGGCAGAATTGGGAACCTTTATGGTTCCTGAGGATAGATCAAATCCCGATTCTCGCGAGATAAAAATCTCTTTCATCCGATTCAAAAGCACCAATCCCAATCCGGGCTCACCCATCGTCTACCTGGCGGGAGGCCCCGGAGGCTCTGGAATTCAAACGGCTAGAAGTGCCCGCTTCGACTTATTTATGAAATTGCGGGAAGTCGCCGATGTGATTGCCTACGACCAAAGAGGTACCGGTTGGTCCAATTCCTTGCCCAGCTTTGTTTCTATGACGCCTCTGGATGCAAGCAAGCCTATGGATAGAGAAACCTATGTAAAAATCTCTCTGGACAATATAGAGGCCATGAAGACCGCCTGCAAAGATGCCGGAGCTAAGCTCGAAGCCTATAACACCACCGAAAATGCCCATGACATTGATGATCTGAGAAAGGCCCTGGGAGAGGACAAAATTTCCATTTGGGGCATCAGTTATGGTTCACATTTGAGTTTTGAGTACATCCGATTGTTTGAGGAAAATATTGATCGGGCGGTCATTGCGAGTATGGAAGGTCCTGACCATACCATCAAACTTCCTTCCAATACCGAAGCCTTTATCAATATGCTCTGCGAACGGGCGAAAGACAATTATGGCTTCGAACCCAAGTATCCAAACCTGAGAGAAAAGATCAACTATGTTCATGACAAATTAAAACAGGAGCCTGTTATACTCACATTCGAAGACAAACGTGGCAAAAGCCAGACGGTTGGTTTCAACAATTTTGAACTACAGGTACTCATGGCTAATATGTATCTCCGTGATCCCTGGGACATCAAAAAGTATGCACGCATCTATTCCGAGATGTATGAAGGTGATTATAGCAGCATCGCTCCTCGTATGCTTCAGATCAAGCAATTTGCCCTCAGTCGTATGAATCCTATGGCCTTTGCCATGGACATGAGTAGCGGGATGAGTGCCGAAAGGAATGCCCAAATCAAAGCCGAGCGAGAGACTACTACCTATGGCCCCGCACTGAGTTTTATCATGTATGACTGGATGAATGCAGACGTCTTTCCCATGCTGCCGGATGAATTTCGCGTACAGAAAAAGAATAAGGTAAAAGCCTTACTCGTGAGTGGCATGCTGGACGGACGGACCTACGTATCTGCGGCAAAAGAAATCGCCAAAAACTTCAAAAATGGTCATCATGTCATTCTGGATCATGCCGGACACAATCTCTTTATGCTATCAGAAGAATTGCAGCAATTGGTCGTGGATTTCTTTGCAGGCGAAGATGTGAGTGATCGGAAGATAGAATTGGAGCCTGTGCCTTTTGAGTAGGTAATAAGAGGTTTTCATAGTCTCGGGTTTTTGAATCTGAGAGTACAGAGTTTCAGGAAACGAGCCGCGTACGGCTAAGTGTTGTAAACCCTTCCCCGCAAAGCCCCCTTTCCCTTTTTGCGCAGAATAAGGGAAACCACGCGCATAAGGCAATTGGGAAATTAAATTTACCCATAGCATTAACACTCCAAACAAACTGTCATTGCGAGCCTTTGACAAAGGCGAAGCAATCCCCTTGATCTAAAAAAGAGTATTCGAGCCAAGGAGATTGCTTCGGCCAAATTTTGACCTCGCAATGACACGGCTGTATAAATGGATCTGGAATGCGCCCCTTCCATTTTTCCGCGGATAAGGGGAGCTTGGCTGGAGCGGAGGGGTCCAGGGAAACCACACGCATGCGGCAATTGGAGAATTAAATTTACGTATAGCATCAACACTCCAAACAAACTGTCATTGCGAGGCTTTGACAAAGGAGAAGCAATCCCCTTGACCTAAAAAAGAGTATTCGAGCCAAGGAGATTGCTTCGGCCAAATTTTGACCTCGCAATGACACGGCTGTATAAATGGATCTGGAATGCGCCCCTCCCATTTTTCCGCGGATAAGGGGAGCTTGGCTGGTGCGGAGGGGTCCAGGGAAACCACACGCATGCGGCAATTGGAGAATTAAATTTACGTATAGCATCAACACTCCAAACAAACTGTCATTGCGAGGCTTTGACAAAGGAGAAGCAATCCCCTTGACCTAAAAAGATTATTCGAGCCAAGGAGATTGCTTCGGCCAAATTCTGACCTCGCAATGACGCGGCAGTGTAAATGGAGCTGGAATGAGCACCTCCCATTATTCGTCGAATAAGGGGAGGTTTGCTAGCGCGGAGGGGTTCCTGAAGAACCGTATAAAATATACTTTGCTTATCGTGTACCTATTTGCGACTTTTAAAAAAGTCAATACAATAAATAAAAACATGAAATTAGGAGCATTTTCGGTCAGCCTTAGCGTAAAAGACATCCACAAATCCAAAGCTTTTTATGAGTCTCTGGGCTTCCAGGTATATGCCGGCGATATCGAGCGAAATTACCTCATCATGAAAAATGAGGATACCGTCATCGGTTTGTTCCAGGGTATGTTTGAAAACAACATCCTCACTTTCAATCCGGGCTGGGACCAAAGTGCTCAGGCATTGGAGAGCTATGACGATATCCGTGAGATTCAAAAAGAGCTAAAAAGCAAAGGAATTGCTCCGGGGAAAGAAGTAGATGAAAGTAGCACTGGGCCTGCGAGTTTTTCAATTGTTGATCCGGATGGAAATGTAATTTTGATTGATCAGCATGTGTAGGTAGTGTCCGAAGCGGAACCAAATTAAATAGAACAAAATTCCATTTAATAGAACTTTATTCTATTTTTGAGGTATATACTTTTGTATGAGAGTTGTTACCCCAAGAGTTCTCAAGGAATACTCTGATAGACATGCACAGGCTAAAATTCCCTTATTGCTTTGGTATGAAGTCACCAAAAAGGCTAGTTGGAAAACGTTAGCAGATATTAAGCGAGATTTTAACTCGGTTGATTATGTTGGGAACAGTCGGTTTGTTTTCAATATTGGGGGAAATAACTTTCGGCTAATAGCCATTATCATTTTTGCTTCCCAAAAGGTTTATATAAGATTTATTGGGACTCATGCAGCGTATGATAAATTGAAAGATGCCAGCACAGTTTAAAGAAGAGAAATGAAGAAAATTACGGATAAAGTCAGTTATGAAAAGGGCCTTGCCAGAATGGAAGACCTGCTGAAGATCGTTGGCAATGATACTGATCCTCAATCCAAAGAATATCAGGAACTGGATGAACTATCTGATATGGTTGCAGAATACGAAGAACTCAATTATTCTTTTAAGCCTAATACCCTGACAGAGATGATTGAACTCCGCATGTACCAGCGAAAGCTAAAACAAAAAGATGTTGCAGAAATGCTGGGCACGACTCCTTCTCGTATTAGTGAAATCCTCCGTGGGAAGCGGAAACTGACTTTTGACCTCGCAAAGGCTTTATATACCAAATTAAATATTGATGCAGAATTGATTCTAAAGTCTTAGAATTCTACACCCCCACTCGCTCATCTTCCTGCCTCGGATCAGGCAGATACAACCATTTTCGCATTTCCGTCATCTCGATCGAAAAGTGGCCAAATTCGTCCACCACTTTTCCCGTAATCAGGTAAATCCCTCGCCCAACAAAGGGATATTTATGCACCACATTCGGGAAACGGGTTACGTCAAACATTTCTCCTTTGATGTCAAAGAAGTTGGCAAACTGCATACGATCCCCCTTAATAGTAGCGGTCGTTTTGGTACAAATAAGGTAGCCCAGGACCCGCACGACGCGACCGACATACTTAGGGAAGTCTTTGTATAAAATGTGCTGGGCATTGGGGGGCAAAGGTTTGAGCAGATCAAAAGGCGAACAGATCGGATAACCCAGCAGCTCCATTTCATCATAGGCATCTTCCAGGGGCGTACTTTTCAGGTCGGGCAAATCAAAATCATGTTGTTTCGGGAGAAAGAGTACTTCCGCCTGCTTATTGCCAGCTTTCTGTTTGAGGTGCAAACGCATTTCCCATAAAAGCTGGGGTTTACTTTTGCCGGTAAAACGAAAAGCGCCAATCCGAATCAGAATGGTCAACTGCTCCACACTCAAAGGAATGCGCCTTACAAAGTCAGCCATATCCTCAAATTTGCCTCGAAATCCCCGCTCCGGCTCGATGGCCTGGGCAATCTTTCGATCCATGTCCTTGAGGTGAATGAAGCCCAGATAAATATCCTTGCCAATGATCCGGGTCTCCCAGGTACTGGTATTCACACAGGGGGCATGAATCTTTGCCCCCAACATATGTGCCTCATGCAAATAGATTTCCGTATCATAAAAGCCACCAAAATTGTTGACCACAGCCGTCATGAATTCGAGGGGATAATGGGCTTTGAGGTAGAGGCTTTGAAAGCTTTCGACGGCGAAACTGGCAGAGTGAGCCTTGGAAAATGAATAGCCTGCAAAGCTCTCAATTTGCCGCCAGATTTCCTGACTGATGGCTTCATCGTATCCCTTCTCCCGACAGGCAGTTAAAAAGCGCTCTTTGACTACGCCAAATTCTCCTTTCTCTCTAGACTTTCCTGACATCGCCCGTCTCAACATATCCGCTTCCGACAAACTCAAACCCGCAAATCCATTGACTACTTTGATTACATCCTCCTGATAAACCATGATGCCATAGGTATCGTGCAGCAATTCACGGAGGCGGAAGTGAGGGTATTGGAAAGACTCACCATTGTGGCGACGGATATAGGCTTGCATCATGCCGGACCGAGCTACTCCCGGACGGATGATCGAACTGGCAGCTACCAGGGTGAGGTAATCATCACAACGAAGTTTGCTCAAAAGTCCCCGCATGGCTGGCGACTCCACATAAAAACAACCGACCGTTTGCCCTTTCCGCAAAATTTCCTTCACATCCTCATCCTGTTTAAATCGATTGACCGCATGAACATCGATGGATTTCCCCTGATTTTCCTCTACAATTTCCACACAAGATCGAATATGCCCCAGTCCCCGTTGACTCAATACATCAAACTTATGCAGGCCGATTTCCTCTGCCACATACATATCAAAATGCGTAATGGGGAAGCCTTTGGGAGGAAGATCGGTAGCAGTAAAGGCATGAATGGGATCATCCGAGATCAAAATTCCTCCGGCATGTATGCTTAGGTGATTGGGGAAACCGGAAATGAGTTTGGAGTAGTGCAAAACCTGCCGGGACAATTTACTCAGGCCCGGATCAGGTTGATCTCTTTTGGCGACCAGTAGATCGATTTCTTCTTTGGGCAACCCAAAAACTTTCCCCAACTCACGGATACTTCCCTTATTCTTATAGCGATTGTAGGTGGCCAACAAAGAAGTATGGCTATAACGGTATCGCTTCATCATATAATCAATCACATCGTCCCGATCCGTCCAGGAAAAATCAATATCAAAATCCGGAGGAGAAGTTCGTTTAGGATTGAGGAAACGTTCGAAGTATAGATCCAATTCAATAGGGTCCACATCCGTAATCCCCAGACAATAAGCCGTAATACTATTGGCGCCACTCCCCCGCCCTACATGGAAAAATCCTCTCGACTGTCCATAGCGCACCATGTCCCAGGTAATGAGAAAATAGGCATTGAAGTCCAGCTGTTCGACGATCTCAAGTTCTCGTTCCATACGCCTGAGCGCTTCGGCATGATTGGGGCCATAGCGTTTCGCCAATCCTTCTTTCGCCAACTTCTCCAACAGAATCATATCGTCATACTTAGCTCCGGTAAAGGTCTGTCGGGTACGAGGCTGTTCAAAAATGAAAGGGAAACTGCAGTTTTCGAGCAGCTTTTCGGTATTGTAGAGGATTTTGGGGTAAGAGGAATAGATCTCCCGCAGTTCATTGGGCGGAACAAAAGCCTCTCCTTCTCCTGCCTGCATACGGTTCATTAGCTTGCTGAGCAGGATGTTGTGATCCACCGAACGCAGAAGTCGATGAATATTATGTCCTCGTTTATCCACGAAAGTCAGGGGTTGATGCACCAGCAATTTATCCTGTCGATGATGGTAGCGAGAACGTAAAACCTGTCGAATCTCCCTCGGATGTACTCCCAGAAATTCATGTTCACTCAAACTGGTCCGTTCTCGCTTTCGCCAGGGATAGATCACATAGACCTCCGACCACAAGGGAGCAATCTCCGGAAAGGGCTGTTTCTTATGGGCATGTTTGGAATAATAAGTATTGATTTCCTGAAAGCCTTTCAGGTTTTTCGCCAATGCTACATAAAGCAAGTCATCACCATTTCTAAACTCCATCCCCAATACGGGATGTATTCCTTTTTCTCGGCACATACGCACAAAGTCGTAGGCCGCGGAAGTATTGTGTATATCTGTTAATGCCAGGGCAGGGATTCCGTAAAGAGCAGCAAGTTCGACCAGTTCTGCTACAGAGAGTACTCCGTATCGCAGACTGAAACGCGTGTGACAATTAAGATACACAGTTCAATCTTAGGTTTTCTTAGTATTTGATAATAAATTTAGCACAATAAGAATTAAATTGCTATTTTTATTGGGTATTTATCTAATTTTAATAGCCAAGGAATGGAATAATGGAAGAGGTGTTCTCGTGTTCTGGAGAGAAGCTCTTTACGAGAATACTTGAACCCAAGAACACCCAAATACTACCCAAAAACACATTCATCTACCCTCCCCAACTCCCGCACAACAACACGCCAACACGTTCAAAAATCCTTATACGTTTTCAACGTTTATGAGAACCATTGCACATATGGACCTGGATACCTTCTTTGTATCCGTCGAGCGGCTGAAAGACAGTCGACTCAATGACAGACCGATCATGGTTGGCGGTACTGGAGGGAGAGGAGTGGTTTCTTCCTGTAGTTATGAAGCGCGACAATTTGGGGTGCAGTCGGGCATGCCGATGCGGCTGGCGCGGAGATTGTGTCCGCATGGAGTCGTGATGAAGGGAGACTTTGATGCCTATACGCAGTATTCGCAGGGGATCACTGAAATCATCAAAGAGGAGTCGCCCATTTACGAAAAAGCTTCCATCGATGAGTTTTACATCGATATGACGGGTATGGAGCGTTTTTTCGGAGGAACGAAATGGGCCAAAAACCTACGGCAGCGCGTGATCCGGGAAACAGGACTTCCCATTTCGCTCGGGGTTTCGGTCAATAAGATGGTTTCCAAAGTGGCCACAGGAGAAGCAAAACCCAATGGAGCGCGGGAAGTCAAGGATCAGGAGGTACAGAATTTCCTGGGACCTATGCCCGTACGGAAGATTCCCCTGATCGGAAAGCAGATGTCTTTGGATCTGGCTTATATGGGCGTAAAAAAGGTCAAGACTTTGCGCGGCATTCCTCGAGAATTGCTGGAGTGTGCATTTGGGAAACATGGGACCATGCTCTACCGAAGGGCTCGAGGAGAAGACGATGCACCCGTAGTGCAGCATTCGGAGCAAAAATCCATGTCCAGCGAACGCACTTTTGCTGAGGACACCATGGATATCCATAAACTCAAGGCTTTGCTCACTTCCATGACCGAGAAATTGGCATTTAAACTTCGCCAATCCGATCGACTCACGGCTTGCGTAACGGTCAAGATCCGTTATACAGATTTTGATACCGTAAGCAGACAGGCAAAAATCCCCTATTGTGCTTCGGATGAAGTCCTGATCGAAAAAGCCCTGAGTCTTTTTGACACCCTATATCAACGACGAGTACGATTGCGCCTGGTCGGGATAAAATTTAGCCACCTCGTTCCGGGCAAGCCCCAGATTCGGCTGTTTGAGTCGATCCCGAGACAGGTTGACTTATATCAGGCATTGGATACGCTGAAAGATCGTTATGGGAGCGATTGTGTGGTACGAGCGAGTGGGATGTAAATTCATGTATTAGCGTGTGAGGGTGTTAGTGTGTTTGGGTTGGAGGAGAAAAACATTTATCCGCTAACTCTCGCGCCCTAACACACTAATACCCTAAAAAGTCTTCGACTTTTGCCCCCCTCCAAATAAACCCCTAATTTCGTCCGGCAAACGGATAATACATCTTTACCTATGAATCGCTACTTTCTATTGGCAGTCATTTTCAGCCTGGCCTTCCAGTTTTCTTTGGGTCAATCAGATACGACCAAAGCAAAAAGCCTCCCTACGATCGAGATCAATGCTTTGCGTATCAATACCCCGGATCAAAGAACTCCCTTTTCGGTGAGTAGGATCGACCAGCAGGCGATTCAGCAAGGAAATCAACAATTGAGCATCAATGAATCTTTGGTGGCCGTACCCGGACTTTTTGCGTTGAATGCAGATAATTTTGCGCAGGATTTACGGGTTTCGATACGAGGATTTGGTGCAAGAGCTGCTTTTGGGATCAGAGGAGTGAAACTCCTTGTTGATGGTATTCCGGAATCTACCCCTGATGGACAGGCGCAAGTAGATAATGTGGACATGGGCCTGATCCAGAATATGCAAATCCTACGCGGACCAGCAGCCGGTATATATGGAAATGCAGCAGGAGGCGTCATTCTCCTACAAACAGAAGATGTAAAAAAGCCCTTTGTAGAGGCACGTATTTCAGCAGGTTCCTATAATTTTCAGAAGTATCAGGCGAAAGCAGGATTTCGGTATGGAAAATTCAGCGGCCTGATCTATGGAAGTCATACGCAAACTGATGGCTATAGAAGTCATAGCGAGATGGAAAGCACCCTTCTGAATGGTCGCTTTCGATATGAATGGGATTCCCTGACCTCTCTGACCCTTTTCGCCAATTATGTAAATAGTCCCCTGGCAAATGATCCGGGAGGTGTAGATTCGACAGCTTTCACTGATAATCCTCGAGATGCCCGTCAACGTAATGTCGATTTTGATGGGGGCGAAAGTGTAGAGCAAGGGCGAATCGCCTTGAATTTCCAAAAGGGGATCAGCGATAATCAGCGGCTCAATATCAGAGCTTATCATTTGAGCAGAGATTTTGACAACCGCCTGCCATTTGGATTTGGAGGAGCGGTAAGTATAGACAGGACTTATACAGGCGGAGGTATTGCTTATACCTATACCGGAAGTCTGGGTGAAAAAGCGTACAGACTTCAAACGGGAGCCGATCTGGACTATCAGGCAGATGATCGGACACGCTTCTTTAATAATGAGGGGGAAATTGGCGATTTGACCTTTGACCAATTGGAAAGTTTTTTCAGTTTCGGTGCCTATGTTTATCAGGAACTCTATCTCAGTCCTCAGTTCAATCTAAACCTGAGTTTGCGATTCGATGCTCTCAATCTGGAGGCTGAAGATCGCTTTCTGGGCAATGGAGATGATTCGGGTAAACTGGATTTCCAACAATTCAATCCCATGTTCGGGATTTTGTACGCCCCCAATCAGCACATATCCCTTTTCGCCAATGTCTCCAGCAGCTTTGAAACACCTACCCTGAGTGAGCTCTCTGCCAATCCGGACGGAGGCGGTGGATTCAATCCGGATTTAGCTCCCCAAAAAGCCAGGAATATTGAAATTGGGATTAAAGGAAGCGAATCAAAAATTCAATATTCCTTATCTCTCTACTATATCCGGGTATTTGACGAATTGGTTCCTTTTGAACTACCTGCTTTTCCGGATCGGGAATTCTTTCGCAATGCAGGAAGCTCAAACAGGCTGGGAGCAGAAGTATTTTTACAGGCAGAATTGACAAAAGGCCTGAATGCCATGGCCAGTGTCAGCCTAAATGAATTTAGCTACCGAGATTATCAGGTAAATGAGGATATTTTTGACGAGAATAAACTCCCCGGCATTCCGGCACAAACCGGATATATTGCCCTAAGCTATCAGCATCCCTCTGGTTTTTACGCAAAAAGCTGGCTGCAGACAGTAGGTTCCATTTACACCAATGACAGAAATAGTGTAAAACTTGATCCTTATTCCCTCCTGAATGCGAGAGTTGCCTGGACCTTCAAAAGCTCCTGGGGAGAAATCGAACCTTTCTTTGGGGTAAACAATATTTTTGATAAGCTATATCCCGGCAATGTACGAATCAATGCTTTTGGTGGCAGGTTTTATGAAGCCGGCGCAGGCGCGCATGTCTTTGCTGGGATACGTGCGAGAGTGGAGTAAGAGAAGTTTAAGAGGGTGTTGTAGTGTTATAGTTTGGTAGTTCTGATCTTTCAACTAACTACGCCCTATAACACCACAACACTATAACACCTCCCTATTTAGCAGCAACCGCAAAAGGAACCATCAAATTACCCCAGTGATAGGCTAAGGTATTTTCATCTGTACGCAGAAACTCCATGGTTTCGGACATATCGTCACTGGCAGAAGGAGAAGCAGTTACCCGTAATACATCTTTGGAAGCGTCATAGTCATAAGCTCCCCACTGTTCACTAACAGAGTTGAATACCAGGGTCCACTCATTTTCGCCGGGGATGGTAAAAAAACCATATTTTCCAGCAGGAAGTGATTTTCCTCCCACTTCCACATCTGTAGAAGTTTCAAAAGTAGTGGCTTCATTGGCACCGGTACGCCAAACATCTCCATAAGGAACCAGTCCGCCATATAGCTCACGACCTTTAACGGAAGGGCTACCATAGACGATTTTAACCTCTGCATCTCCAAAATTGGCAGTAAGTTCTTTCATCGGGCTGGGAATATCTCCTTTCAGGACTTTCAGAGAATAAAGGTCACTAGACATATTTTCCTCTGAAGCTGCTGCTGCAGGCTCTTCTGTTTTAGGAGCTTCATCAGCTTCAGCCGTCTCCTGGCTTGATTCAGTTTTGGTTCCAGAGCAAGCCCATAGACTCAGGACGAGTAATGAGACAAGTAAGTGTGATAATAGTTTCATAAAATTTGGATTATGATTAAAGAAACATCTCCTTCTTTAATACTTATTGACCTAACAAATATACTCAAGAATCCTCAAAAAGAGGATTTAGGGACATACAGATCCCAGGTTTTCCGACAAAATGAAGAAGTATGATTTAAAAGAGATTTCCACCTTTTTAAAAAATGTGGAGCCAAAAATCGGAGAGCCTAACGTCAATGCAGAGGAGAAAAAATTAGAGGCTTTGTACTTTTTGTTCGGTCAAGGTGCCGGGGAGCAGTACATTGAGGGATTTTTCCTGAACGCTCACCTCAATTTCAGCCAGGCTTTCAAAGGGTTCTCCATCGATTTGGGCACTACCTCCTTGCTGTCGAATAATTTTCAAATTCTTTCCCTGAAAGACTTCTACATATTTAGATCGTTCGAATTTACCATTGAAAAGGCGGCGGACAACCAGGCCAGCTTTCAGTAAAGGAAACTTCTTTACGACCAGGATATCCAGTAAGCCATCTGTGATACTGGACTGAGGAGAAACCTTGGCATCATAGCCCCATTGTTTGCCATTGGCAATTGCGATCCCATAGAGCTCGGAAAATTCAAATTCCTCAGCATCCAGAATCATTTTGACATCTTCTGCCTGAAAAGATCGCAAGCCTTCAGCAGAACTTTTTACATAGGGACGAAATCCTCGCTGTCCCCCTTCATCAAAAATCCGGGCGACCTCTCCATCAAGTCCAATTCCAGCCACATTGAGAAAAATCCGACCATTGAACAGGCCGGTATCTACCTTAATGGCCCAGGAGTTGAGGGATTGTTGGATGGCCAGTCGGGTTTTGATAGAATAGCCCAGATTGCGAGCATAACCATTGCCGGAGCCATTGGGGATGATGCCAAAATTGACCGATTTTCCTATCAGACGGGAGCCAATGGCGTTTACAGTACCATCTCCTCCTACGGCATAGATATTTTTTACGCCAGAGGCAATAGCCTCTTCCAGCTGGTCGTCCAATCGACTAAAGTCGATACGCAAAGTTTTCACCCCCTTTTCTGCCTTTTGATAAATCTCTTTAATTAGATCTTCTACCTGATCGGCGTCATTGCGCTTTCCTGATCCAGGATTGATCAGGAAAAGAGTATGCTCGGCTAATAACATCTACAGAAAGATAAGGGGCAAAAAATTTGAAACAAAAAAACAGGCAATCCGGAAGGAGATTGCCTGTTTTGTAGCGAATAAACTGAGGTCTATTCTCTATTCTCTTACACATTCAAATTCAACCCGGCGATTTACGTAGTGGAGAGGCTCCAATTTACGGTTTGAGTGATTCGCAGGTAGGTTTTGAATAAGGTTTTGTTGCTCACCCTGGTAGCTTGTAACGAAGCGGCTACGATCAACTCCATAAGAGTTTACGATAAAGTCCACAGCGTTATTTACGCGACGCATAGAGAGATCTTCATTGTAAGCATCTGTGTTACGAACATCTGCGTGTCCAGTAGCACGTACTCTCAAAGAAGGATCGTTTTTCATCACCTGAGCGATATAATAAAGCTCTGGGTAGAATTCTGGCTTGATCGCGTCTTTATCCAAATCAAAGTGGATGATAGGCAGCAGACAAGGTACGTCAGCAACACCTGTAGATACATCCGGCATTTGGATAGCTACACCTTTGGCATCATAGTACATGCCGGGAGGTGAGTTTGGCTCTTTATCAAAGCAGTCGGGCACACCGTCATTATCTGCATCAAGCGCAACTCCGTTTCCGTCCACATCACATCCTTTAGGAGTGAAAGGCTCGTCATCTTCGTTGTCTGGATATCCGTCCTGGTCGCTGTCGAGGGTCCTTCCTTGTCCATCAACAGGGCTATCGATCGGAGTATCTGGCTCTTTGTCATACAGATCGGGTACACCATCGTTGTCGCTATCGTCGGTAAGACGCTTAACGATCTCACGAGCTTCCTGTGCACTACTATATACTTCTGTGAGTGGATTGCTCCACCATAGAGATTCTTCTCCTTTACCCAAACGGAAGTGAATACCGAGGGTCGTGTGGTTATAACTATCGAAATCACGAGTCAGAGGAGTCAATACTCCGCCTACTTCCTGCCAACGCTGACCATCTAAAAGGTCATCATTGGACCAGGCGATTCTGTGCTCGAGTTCAAGTTCTACTCTTCTTCCTAAGCGATAGCGCAGACCAGCTGCAACTGTCAATACAGGGTTAACAACATAGTTGTCTCCACCAATCTGGATAGCAGTCTCATCAATATGGCCTTCCCCTGGAGATTCAAACTCACCATCCAATACGCCTTTCAAGGCATTTACTACATCTCTTCTTCCTCCAATATTGAAGATAGAATTACTTCCGGTAAGACCCGGTATAGAACTAAAGTCATAAGGATCAACATTTGCTCCTCTACCAGCATCTACTTTTGTATTGTAGGCCATAAGACCTACACCAGCAGCTGCGTATACGTTCCACTGAGCCTGCTCCTTGTAGAAGTTGATATTGTTCAGGTTAACCACAGCTTGTAGCGCCAGGTCACCATATCTCATCTGATAGTTGTAATAAACTTCGGGTGGAACAGTAGAGTTATCAAGTTGGTTTACTCCTCCTGAATAGTATACATCATTCCATGGGTTGTTTACATGGTTTCTGTATCCAGTGGTGCGTTGATAGTTCAAACCTTCGGTCTGACCTATACCGCCTTGCAGGCGAAGTGAAAATACGTGGCCCAATGCTTTACGAACGTCGAGAGCAAAACCAGCACCTGGCTGAGCTTTTACATCTCCAGCAACATACGCCAATCCTCCTTTAATACCGATAGACCAATTGTTTTTGGGCTCGGGGGGGAAAAGGTAGTCACCATCGTCGTATTGGTCCTTCTGATCATAATCGCTCTTACGAACATTATTATACTTATCATCATCCTGAGCTAGCGATACGCCAGTCATGGTAGAGCAGAGGAACATCAACAACAGTAGATGTCTTAGTTTTTTCATATACTTCCTTCCGGTTAATTTGAATTGTTTCTGATTTCAAGAAAAATTTTGGAACAAGGTTGAATTTAGGAGAACGCGTGAAACCTTATGCTTCACATTCTATAATAAGTGAGATATTTTCAATAGGCATCAATGGGTTTAGGGTTTTCATTAGCCGCTTCTGATTTCATTCACCGCACGTAATAATACAATCAAGTATCTATTTTCTTGATCCCATTATTAAGCTCCCTATACATATTTCAGCCCAATCAATAGTTTCGAGCTCTAAATAAGGAACTAAAGCCCCATGCTTTCAAGCTCATAATTGGGAATGGCTGAAAATAATCAGTGAACGGTTTTTATATGCACAGGAATGGTAACCAAGCAATCAAGGGTAAGATCTATTTCGTAGTAGGTGGGAAGAGAGGCGACGAGCGGATTCGAACCGCTGTACAAGGTTTTGCAGACCTCTGCCTAGCCACTCGGCCACGTCGCCTTTCAAACTAATTGTGATCGCTTAGTTTAGACAGGCGACAAAACTACAGGTTTCTCTTCAGTATTTCAAATATCGGCCTGAGATTATTATCTGTCGCAATGGTTAAACGCAAAAATCATCCCAGGATTGTGTTTATGTTAAAAATTATAACAAAAAATTCATTTTCCAGATCAAATATGTTTTCTGTCAAAAAACATCTCTACATAAGTCCTCGCACACTTTTCCATCGCTAAAGGCTTGAGCTTTGAAACCCTTACCTTGACCGACTCGACCGAAGAAAAATCACTCAGGATTTCAGATCCGATCTTTTCACAGAGATGTTCCAGAAGATTGCAAGGCACTTCCAGAATCTCTAACACCAACTTATAAATGGAAAAATAATCCAGGGTGTCTTTGAGTTGATCTGTTTTTGCTGCATTTCGAGTATCGGTTTCCATGTAAACGTCAACCTGAAATCTTGTGCCTCTTTTCCGCTCTTCTTCGTACACACCATGATAAGCATGTAGCTCAATCTCTTCTATCGCAATTACTCCCATTCGTTTTGATTTTTCACCCCTAAATGCATATGTATCTTACGGGGAAATTATTTTCCAACTCTTTGATAATGTCGGGACACTGCATCTTCAATTTCTTGATAATCCACAGAGCGAACTAATTTCCCTCCATTGGCAAGAGACAATTCCCTTCTTTCTTCAGATACAACTATCACCAATGCGTCACTTATTTCTGTAAGTCCGACCGCAGATCGGTGGCGAAGTCCCAGTTCTGCGTCAAGGGTCGTACTCTTACTTATAGGTAAAATACAACGTACAGAACGTATTTTATTCCCCTCTAACAACATAGCACCATCATGAAGAGGGCTCTCTTTTTGGAAAATTGTATAAATAAGGCGGGAAGAAATGATAGCGTCCAGTTGATCCCCGGCATCCATGATATGGTCCAGAGGTGTATTTCCTACGAAAACAATTAATGCTCCATTTCCGGTGGCTCTGATACTTTTCAGAGATTCTATGACCTCCTGTATGACTTCTGTTGTCAGGGCTTCTGTTCTGCGGGATAAAGGACGGGTGATCCTGTCGATCAGGGTATTTGTACTAATCTGGGAGAGAAATTGGCGGATTTGCGGGGCGAAAATAATCACTACGGCAATGGCTCCCAGGCTGAGGAAGGGATCTAAAATGGAGCCTAAAAGTCGAAATTCTAACAGATCAATTAATTTCCATAGAAGGAAAATTGATATTATTACACTAATTACTCGCAGCGCTAAACTCCCTCTCAGGCTTTCATAGAGTTTGTAAAAAAGGTAACTCACCACCGAGATATCGATGATGTCCACCAAACGTACTTTTACAAAGCCTATTTCAAATAATTCCATGATCCTGAAGATAGCTAAATAATTGTACGATCCGATTGGCTTCTCGGATGTCATGAACGCGAATTATATTTGCGCCCAATTCCAAAGCCTTCAAATGAAGGGCCGTTGTAATTTCCAGTACGTCTCCTGCATCTGTATCAAAAAATTTGTACATCATGGATTTTCGAGAGATGCCACAGAGTAAGGGAAGCTCAAATAATTGAAATTTTTCCAGCTCATACAGAAGCTGATAGTTATGTTCCTGCCTTTTCCCAAATCCAAATCCCGGATCCAATACCAAATCCTTGATACCGGCTTCACGCGCTGCCCTGATCTTTTCCACAAAAAAATCCTGAATATCTGGAATCAGGTCTTTGTATTGGGGGTCTTTCTGCATGCTCCGGGGCTCCCCCTGCATGTGCATCATAATATAGGGGACATCCCCATAAGCAGCTACAAGCTCCATCATCGCCGGATCAAGATTGGCAGCGGATATATCATTGATGATATGTGCTCCCAGATCAAGCAGGGGCTTAGCGACAGAAGTACGAAAGGTATCTATTGAAAGGAGAGTATCAGGAAAATGCTTCAAAATGGACTCGCATACCTTATATATACGATCCAGCTCTTCCTGGTTACTTACTTCATCTGCAAAAGGTCTGGAAGAATATCCTCCTACATCTATTATACGAGCACCCAATTCCAGCATTTCCCCTACCCTATCTATAGCGGCCTGATCAGAATCATAGCTCCCCCCATCCGAAAAACTATCGGGGGTGAGATTTAAAATTCCCATGATCTGTGGACGCTTCAGGTCGAGCAAGTGGCCCCGGCAATTGAGGGAGAAACTCATAAAAGAGGATTGATTCCGTTGGGAGCTATAAACTGGCACAAAAAAAGGAAGAATTTTTCAATTAATTTCACCTGATTGATACAATTAATACCTTTGGTAGAATTTTTTGGCAGAATTGCCACGGAAAGCCCGGGCAGATCAATGATATGAGTAAAACCGATCAACAATACCAGGAGATCATAAAAGGATGTAAAGAACTCTTTATGAATAAAGCCAGCGACTATGGCACTTCCTGGTCCATTCTCCGAATGCCTTCAGTCACGGATCAGATTTTGATCAAAGCGGAGAGAATCCGATCCATTCAGGAAAGTCAGGTAAATAAGGTAGGTGAAAGCATAGAGGGTGAATTTGTGGCTATTGTTAACTATTGCATAATTGCTTTGATCCTGCTTGAAATAAATTTACAGGATGAAGACGCTCGCTTAGCTGCTATAGATAGTTTGAAAAAAGTTGAGAACTTGTATGACAAAAAGGTAGATGATGCCTTTAAGACTATGCAAAAAAAGAATCACGATTATGGAGAGGCCTGGAGAAAGATACGGGTTAGTTCTATCGTTGACTTGATTTTGATGAAGATTGAAAGACTAAAACAAATTGAGGATAATGCGGGTAAAGTAAAGGTATCCGAAGGCGCTGATGCCAATTATATAGATATGTTGAATTATGCGGTCTTTTCCCTGATAAAAATGGAAGAGCCAGCTTAAACCTTAAGAATATATGACTAGCTACCAGATCATCGGCCTGGTGTTCGCAATTTCCGGAGTATTGGCAGGCTTGAGTCTGCTTTTTGAATCCCGAAAAGTTAAATCCCTGGATTTGGATTACCTCCCCAAAACCAATATGCTGGTTTGGGTAGTGCGCATCTTTGTAGGATTGTTGTTTCTCTACTCAGGCTATGTTAAAGCCAATGATTATATCGGTTTTGCCTATAAGTTGGAAGAATACTTTGGGGTATTTGGGAGTGATTTCTCTTTTTTCAAAGGCTTCTTTGAATTTATGACTCCGCTTTCCAAGCCTCTCGCCTGGTTTATCAGTGTATTTGAAATGGCCCTGGGAGTCGCTGTTATTGTTGGCTGGAGGATGAATCTGACCATGTGGCTTTCCATGCTGATGATGATCTTCTTCACCATTTTGACGGGCTATTCTCATTATACAGGAGCAGTAGCAGATTGTGGCTGTTTTGGAGATGCCCTGAAAATTGAGCCCTGGGAGTCTTTTGTAAAAGATATCATCCTGACAGGCATGCTGATCCCAGTATTTATCGTCAGGCATTCTATCCATCCCATTTTGGGAAAGAGTGGAACCTGGAAGGTAGTTCTGGCCAGTTTCCTTCTGGCAGGTGCCTATTCTTATTACTGCCATGAGCATTTGCCCGTAGTAGATTATAGGGCTTATAAAGTAGGCGTAGACCTTGAGCACTGTAAAGAATATATCGCTCCGGGAGATGATTTTCCAAAATGCGCTGACTTCGACCAGTTCTATAGTGATCGTGAGTTGCCGATCTTCGAAGGCAACAATCTGATGGTTGTGATCTACACCGGATTCAAAGCAGACATGGACGACATGAAAGCCAGTGAGGCCTTGCACCAAAGCCTGCAAGGAAGTGGGGTAAATGTCTATGGAGCCAATGGTGATTCCAAGAAAAGCTTTGAAGAGGAGGTTAAACCAAAAGCAGGCATGACCTATCCCTTTACCTATTTTGATCCAAAAACACTGAAGACCATCGTCCGTTCAAATCCGGGCTATGTGTTACTTAAAGAAGGAGTTGTCGTCGAAAAATGGCATCACAATGATATTCCCAGTGCGGAAGAGATAAAGGCCCTGCTCCAATAAAGCAGGCTTTTTCCTCAAGTATTACAACCCAAACAAGCTGCTTTTCAAAGCAATGAAACATATTCGGACCTCAGTTCTCCTTGCTCTGTTAATTGGAAGTGGATTCCTGTTTTCAGATGTATGGGCACAGGATAAGAGTGAGAAAAAACGACAAACCAAAAGACCCAAAAACAGCTACGAACAAGGTTACATAGTAGCCAATCATGGCGATACTACCTATGGCTACATCCGCATACAGGATGATTTTCTCAATCAACGCCAATTGAAGTTTGTAGATGACTATGGGGTACGGGCAAAATACACCCCCGATCGCATCAAGGCTTTTGGAGTAGATAATCGGGATTATGAAGTCTTGCCTACTCCTTTAAATTTTGCAGGCCTATTTTCGGATTCTACCATTTTCCTTTTGAGAACGGTACAAGGCCCTGCTTCTTTGTATCGATTTTATACTCGTCGTTCGGTCTTTACCCTCAAACAAGGAGCGGCATATATAGACCTTATCAAAAAACCGGATGGTAGTTTGTATGAAGTCAGCTACAATTTTAAGTGGGTACGCATTGCAGATGCTTTTCCCGACTTCCCCGAATTGGCGGATGCGATTCGAAATGAACTTTTCAAACCAGAAGATACCGAGCGCATTATAGAACGATATAATGAGTGGTATGTGGATGGGAAATGAATGATAAACAATTGTGTCAGCCCGAGCCCCGTTGAGGAAGCTAATTTTCAACCCACCGCCTCAAGCCCACACTCCCTTGACCAAATTGTCCAATGGAGTGCGCGCATTACCATAAAAATCCTGTCATTCCGAGCCCAGCCGAGGAACCTTATTATTTTAGCCACCTCTTTTCCAATTCTTTAAGAAGAGTAAGAGAAAGGAAGTAGGGCAAGGGCTTAGGTCCTTAGCTATGCTCAGGATGACACGATTTGTATGAGAAAAGAAACAATCTGTCATCCCGGCCTTAAACCAAGAGCCGGGATCTCTTGCAAATATGAAGAAGCTAGAGATCCCGGATATCTGATAGATTCCGGGATGACAATTTCTTTGTGTTTGGGAAAGGAAGTTGGGGAAACCTTAGGCCCCTCGACTGGGCTCGGGCTGACACAGTTTGTTTTTAATTAATCAAGAAATTAACTCAACAAATAAGCCTTAATAAACTCGTCCAGTTCACCATCCATAACTCCCTGGAGATTGGTGCTTTTGATCTCCGAACGAAGATCTTTCACTTGCTTATAGGGATGAAAGACATAGTTGCGAATCTGAGAGCCCCATTCAATGGCTTGTTTTTCAGATTCGGACTCCGAACGGGCAGCATTACGCTTTTCAATTTCCAGTTCATAGAGTTTGCTCTTCAGCAACTCCATGGCTTTTTCCTTATTACGAAGCTGACTTCTCTCTTTCTGGGCAAAAATGGTGATGCCAGTAGGAATATGTTTCAGGCGAACCGCCGTTTCCACTTTATTCACATTCTGTCCTCCCTTACCACTAGAGTGAGTTGTAGTCAGTTCTATTTCTTTAGAATCAATTTCGATCTCAATTGTATCGTCTATCAAAGGTCGGACATCTACTGAAGCGAAAGTAGTTTGCCGTTTCCCCTGTGCATTGAAAGGACTAATACGCACCATCCGATGCACACCTTTCTCCCCTTTCAACAATCCATAAGCAAAACTCCCTTTAATCTCAAGCTCTGTACTTTTGAGCCCTGCTTCCTCGCCCTGTACCTCATCCAGCAATGACCAGGAAAAGTCATGCTTATCGGCATACATGGTGTACATCCGCTTGAGCATCTCTACCCAATCCTGGCTCTCGGTACCTCCGGCTCCACTATTGATCTCGAGTATACAATCCAGACGATCTTCTTCTTTATCCAGCATTTTCTGAAACTCAAGATCATCCAAAACCTTGAGCGCCAGCTCATAGGCTTCATTAACATCTTCAACTTCTACTTCGCCTTCTTTCTGAAATTCATACAATACCTCGACCTCACCGATGGCTTCCTCTACTTTTTTGTAGGCCACGGTCCAAATCTTAATATTGGAAATTTCACGGAGTACCTTCTGGGCATCGTCCGGATGATCCCAGAAATCCGGTTGGAGGGTTATAGCTTCTTTATCTTCAATTTTTGCCAGCTTTCCAGCAATGTCAAAGATACCTCCCCAGCACATCACGTCGTGCTTGAATATCCTTTAATTGGTCTTGTGTCATGACGCTCAGGAATATAGTTAAGTGAAACTTATGTAAACAAAAAATCTGGGTAAAGATAGGGAGTGGGACTTCAAGAGCAAAACCAATTACCACATTCCTTCCATTCGAAAGGCATCTTCTATATGGTGAATCATAGGATGCTCGGGATTATCCATGCCTATGGCGATCACATCAAAGCGTACGGGCACAGTTGACATCTGCTTTTCGTAGATATAAGAATCCGCAGCCTTAAAGATCAGGGCTTTCTTTTTTTCGGAAACAGCATCTTCCGGATGATTCAATTCTGTATTGGAACGCGTCTTTACCTCCACAAATACCAGCTCTGCAGGTTCTAGTTGGAGTGCTACCATATCCACCTCTGCTTTCTCAAAGCGGTAATTCCTATCCATAATATGATAGCCTTTAGCCTCCAGAAATCCGGCCGCAATGTCTTCACCTTTTTTTCCGAGATCGTTGTGGGAAGCCATAAGGAAGTGTTAACGTATTAGTGTTTTAGGGTATTAGCGTTCAGACTATAAAAATAACACTCGTACCCTAACACACAAACACCCTAATACGGATTACCACCTATAATCCCTCCCCTTCACCTTAAATCCCGGTGGCAATTGAAATTGCTTGGGATCAAATTCTTGCGGAGTGATTTTGACGGCAGTTGTAATTACCTGCAGGTCTTTTTGTCTTTTGACGGTTTTGAGGGGAATGCGGCCATCAAGTCCTTTGATCAGGAAACTGGCTTTGGTACGAGGTATTTTAGGATAAAGGTCGAGGTTTACTCTATAGTCATCGCTGACGTAGAAGGTAAACAAACTATTATCTTTTCTCATTTTGTATTCATCGCAGAGGATTCCCTGAATCTCCACTTGATTGCCAGTAGGTGCTGCCTCTACAGGTTTCTTTTTTTCAGACTTATGGCTTTCTCTGGCTTTGTCTCCATGCATAGAAAACTTATAGGCTTCTCTCTTGCTCATATCTACACTGTACTCGATATTGGAGTCAGCTACAAAGAAGAAGGTCTTGGGATAACGACCTCCACTTAGCAGGATGATATAGTCTGCATCCCGAACATGCATAGTCATTTTATTATTGGGCTCATTTTTATTGAGCATTTCAGCCATGGGACCTTTCAGTTTTACTTCAAACGTAAGGCTACCTTCAAAGAATTCCTGGCCTTTTAGCTGGGTAGTGAAGAATAAGAGGGAAATCAGTAAAATGCTGATGGGGAGATACTTCATGTAAATCTAATTAGAGAATATGCGGCTGTGTACCAATATATCTATAGGAGAAACGATAGAGCCCTCTGGCTTATTTTCTCCTGGCTGATGCCGGATCATTCTAATAACAAAAAAGCGAGAAAAAACCCTATTTGCCCAAAGCCAATTTCCTCTTTTCTTTCATCTTCAGGCCTGTAGGGCTTTGGTAAATTCGCGCTGCATCGGATCACTCAATTCCAGATCCTTGGCGATTTTATTTTGTGTGGGGAAAGTAGCCAGCATATAGCCGATAACCAGCACTCCCAAATAGATAAATGTTTGATCATGGGAGACAAAGAAGAAAACCATAGCGGCCAGGGCAGAACCTTCGAGCAAGGCTGTTTTAAGTATATTGACGCTACGGTAGAGTTCCAGTTTCTTTTCCAGACCTTCTGCTTTCCGGGCTGCTTCCAATTGCTTTCCTCCCATCAGTTTTCCCACTACATAGGACATACAAAGGCTTCCAAGCACAATGATCTGAAAAATCAGGGTCATGTCTGATGCAGGAGCAGTTTCTCCTTCCCCCATATTATTGACAATAAACCAGAAAACTATGGCCAGAACTGTAGGGCCGGCGATCATGGCAGCATTGATAATGGCCATGCTCATATAGGTGTTTTTGATGGGATTTAATTGCATCCTAAGAATTTCGTTTAGTTTCTAATTTCAATTTAAGGACTTACTCAATATTATGTATATAAACCGATGCATAAATTATATCGCAGCGAGCGAAGTTGAGCTGTCTCATTTTCTCTTTTCTAAACAATTAACTTGAATACAATTAGAGCCATGAGACCTATCCACTTAGGCCAGGGCGGCAGTTGCCTAAGGGCTTTATACCTTAACTCTTCCTTCTTCTTTTTAAGCTTTCCAGAAATTCCTTTTTTAATCCACCTTTCAGTTTGAGTTCTTTTATCACTCTGGCTTTAGTTGGGAAAAAATAAAGCATTGCAAAAAGTAAAGCTAAGGTCAGGTAATAGAGGCTTTCCGATCGAGAAATAATGAAAAAAAGGTAAGTTGAAATGGATATTCCTCCTAAAATAGCAGCCCTTATGATACTGAAAGGACTGTAGAGCTCTATTTTTGTGATGAGATTCTCCTCTCGTTCGGCTTTTATTAGATTCTTCCCAACGGATCGCTTAAATAACACATAGCCTAGCAGGCATAGAAATAATAAAATCCCATAATCTATCCAGATATTTGTAAAGGTGGACGTCGGTTTTTCCGCATTAGGTCTTAGTAAAAAGCGCGATATAAAAAGTGCCCCACAAGTCATTACCAAACCCATCAGGTTTTGAAAAAAAGTATATCTGTATAGGCTCTTTACGGATCTATCTAACATATTCCTCTAAATTCCTGAGACCTTAAATCATATCACTATAGGAAGTGGACAAAAGATCCTCCTCCTTTATACCAAATAGTTCCATATAGTGCTCACATTGTAACAAAAGTTTCTCCTCGCCTATACTCCCATCCCGATCTATGGCTTCTATTTCTACAAAAGTTCCCAGTTTTTCTACTGTATCCAGGTGGAATTTCACATTTTCGATGAAAAAGATTTCTCTTGCCTTCACCACCTCTTTCCAAATCCCATAGGCAGCAATAAGCACCTCTTTCAAATTGGGATCAGGTTTGGGACGATAGAGAGAAACTTTGGACGCTTTGGGACCTGCCTGATTTTCCCGCACATAATGAATGAGGGAGTACTCAATATTTCCCTGCCGCAATTTCAAGCGCCCATTATCACAATTGAAATAGGTATCGGTCTGATGGTCGGTACCTTTGGCATCCGCGCCTTTGTCGTGAAGAATCTGTCGTATCTGATCTGTTCTTTCTGTACGTGCTTTGATTTCGATGTTGAGAGGCATGGGGAAGTGTTAGCGTGCGAGGGTGTTGTCGTGTTATAGTTAATTTCTGGAGCAAAATAAGAACCTCCGCACTCTAACACTACAACACTTTAACACTTCCTCCATTTTTTCCTTAGATTGCCTATTGAAACCCTAGGTTAATGCTACAAATTTCACTACTACTGGATAAGATCAATGAGCGGGTAGGACAGGCAGTCAGCTGGTTTACGGCTTTGCTGGTCGGGCTCATTTGCATCGATGTCCTCATGCGCTACCTTTTCAATTTTTCTCTCATCTGGATGGGAGAACTCGAGATTTACTTTTTTGCCCTCTGTTTCCTGCTGGGATCGGGCTATGCCTTCAAACATGATAAACATGTACGGGTAGATCTTTTTTATAGTAAGTTTTCGGAGAAAGGGAAGGCTCGGGTCAATTTGATCGGCGGTTTACTCTTTCTGCTTCCCTGGACGATCATTATTATCATTGTTGCCTCCCGCTATGCCTATTTCTCTTTTAAAATCGGAGAATCTTCGCCTCAGGTAGGTGGTCTTCCAGCCTTATACATCCTTAAATTTTCCATTGTAGCAGGTTTCATTCTCCTTTTGCTGCAAGGCATTTCCTCTATTCTCACCTCCATCCTTACCCTTATGGGTAAAGATCAGAAACAGGCATAACATGGGATTACTTGCAGTCATATTATTTCTGATCATTTTTATCCTCATCCTCAAAGGATATCCGGTTGCCTTTACGCTGGGAGGAGTTTCCGTTTTGTTCGGACTCATCCTCACCTGGCTGGCTCCGGACTTTTTCTCCTTCAATGATTTTTACCTCCTCCCCTACCGAATCATGGGAACGGTCAAGAATTTTATTCTGATCGCAGTTCCTCTATTCATTTTTATGGGGATTATGTTGGAAAAATCGGGTTTGGCCGAAAGTATGCTCGAAACCATGGCCCTACTTTTCGGACGTATCCGAGGAGGCCTGGCGATATCAGTGGTTGCCGTTGGAGCCATGCTTGCTGCTTCTACCGGGATAGTCGGAGCGACAGTAGTTACGATGGGGCTGATTAGTTTGCCGACCATGCTCAAGCGGGGATATAAAACAGAATTGGCGACAGGGGTTATTGCCTCTTCCGGAACTTTGGGGCAGATCATTCCCCCTTCTATTGTCCTGGTGCTTTTGGCAGATACTATTGGCAGTAGTTCTCGAGGAAGTAGTAATGTGGATGTGGGAAGTATGTTTGCTGCAGCGATTATTCCAGGGCTACTCCTGGTTTTGGCCTACATCATTTATATCCTGATCATCTCAAATTTAAAAAAGGATTATGCCCCGCCCATGCCTAAAGAAGAGGTTGCACAGTTTTTAGGAGCAGGTTTTGGCATGCGGGTCTTGAAAGCCTTTTTATTGCCTCTCTTTCTTATTGTAGCCGTATTGGGTTCGATATTCGCGGGTATAGCTTCCCCCACAGAAGCAGCCGCGGTTGGAGCCCTGGGAGCGACTTTGCTCACCATTCTCCAAAAGAAATTTTCCCTCAAAATCCTGCAAGAGGTCATGCAACAGACGACCCACCTGACGGCTATGGTCTTTATGATTCTTTTGGGTGCTACGACCTTTTCTCTGATTTTCAGAACCTTGGGAGGCGATGATTATCTCATCGAACTGATTACAGCAGCTAATCTATCCCCCATGGCATTTCTGGCTTTGGTGATGGTCGTCATATTCATAGCCGGCTTTTTTATAGATTTCATCGAAATCATTTTCATCATCGTTCCCGTAGTTACGCCTATTTTTGATGTACTCGGGGTAGATATGCTCTGGGTAGGCGTATTGATTGCAATGAATTTACAGACCTCCTTTTTGACACCTCCCTTTGGTTTCTCCCTTTTTTATTTGAAAGGTGTAGCACCGCCGGAAGTTACTACACAACATTTATACAGAGGGATCATTCCTTTTATCATTATTCAAGTGCTATTTCTGGGTTTGGTCATCGCCTTCCCCGAAATCATTTACATATTCTAGCATATACAGGCTCAGGCCTTAAAAGATATTTTTATGAAGCGCAAAGATTTTCTAAAAGCCGGTATCGTTTCAGCCATAGGAGCCCCTTTGGCACTTAGTAGTTGTGCGGAAGAAGTGAAAACGGATGAAAAAGGTGCCCCCAACATCATTTCTAACAAAAAGTACCGCTGGAAAATGGTTACAACCTGGCCACCTAATTTTCCCGTACTCGGAGAAGCTGCTAATTATTATGCAGACTATGTTCGTAAGATGTCAGCGGGTCGGATCAATATTAGGGTTTATGGTGGGGGCGAATTGGTACCTGCCCTCGAAGCCTTTGATGCGGTTTCAAGTGGCACAGTGCAGATGGGAAGCGGAGGTGCTTATTATTGGGCAGGAAAAAGTCCGGCTGCACAGTTTTTTGCTTCCATTCCTTTTGGGATGAATGCCCAGCAGGTTACGGCCTGGTTGATGGCGGGTGGCGGATATGAATTGTGGAAAGAGGTCTATGCGAAATTTAATGTGGTTCCGTTTATGGGAGGAAATACAGGGGTTCAAATGGGGGGTTGGTTCAATAAAGAGATCAATAGCATCGATGACCTCAAAGGTTTGAAAATGCGGATTCCGGGCATAGCCGGAAAAGTATTGGAGAAAGCAGGAGGTGCTCCCGTGCTGGTAGCCGGGGGAGAAATTTATACCAGTTTGGAAAGAGGCGTGATTGATGCCACCGAATGGATCGGTCCGTATCACGACTACAAAATGGGCTTTCACAAAATTGCCAAATACTATTATATCCCAGGCTGGCATGAAGCGGGAACTCAACTGGAATTCTTTGTCAATAAAAGTATTTACGAGGACCTGCCTTCGGACTTACAAGAGATTTTGAGTATTGCTTCTATGTGGGCGCAAGCCTGGGTATTAGCTGAGTTCGATGCACAGAATGCCCTTTATCTTGATAAACTCATCAAGGAAGAGGATATCGAGATCAGAACCTTCCCCAAAGAAGTCTTACAAACCCTTAGATCCTATACAGATGAAGCAGTAGAAGAACTGATTTCGAAAGATCCCATGAGCCGAAAGGCCTATGCGAGTTATGATGCCTTTAGGAAACGAAGTGCGAAATGGTATGAAGTAACGGAAAAGGCTTACTATAATAATATCCAAATGTCCTAACTCATTGAATGCCGCAGCTTAAGAAGATCTAGCCCTTTACCTAACCAAGGCATACTAAATATTTTGTTTGCTTTGGCAATTTATTTCCACTAGTTCTCCAACCAAAATAAAACGGCTGTATATGATAAGATTTAGCTCTGGCAAGCACATGAATCCCAAAAGATATCTCGTCTATGCAATCGGGGAAATACTCCTGATAGTCCTCGGTATTCTGTTGGCTTTGTACATCGACAAACTTAATTCAGACTATCAGTATACCCGAAAGATTGATGAAAATATACATCGGGTCTATCAGGAATTAGAGCAAAATCTCAGTCTCGCAGAAGTTTCTATTTCCAAACTTCAAGTAAAAGATTCTTTGATTCATCTCTTCATGAAAGACTCTGTGGAAAAAAGTGATTATACAAAATCGCTGGACTTCCCGGGTCTAATCATAAATTCTGGCAATCTGGTGCTCGAAGATGATGCCTTTCAAAATCTCATTCATCTCAATGTTTCTGACAATACCTATAAAGATTCCTTGATCAGCGATTTGAAAAGTCTCTATTCCATGAATGAGAAAGTAAAATCATTGAATGAACGAATATTCGATTTCATCGAGGGAATCCTTACGGATGATGTGAAGATCTATGGGAAATTGGCCTATGAGGGGATCGTAGATGAAGATTTGATCGACTATTTTCTGCACTCAAAAGAATACAAATCCGATGTAATCAGGTACACCGTTCTTTCGATCAGAAATCAACTCAAACGATTCCAGATTTATTATGCAAAAGGAAGAGGAATTTATGGACACATATCACAAACCTATGATTTGCCCAATCATTTTGCCCAGCATACTGATCCCGAGAATTTAAAAGAATATGTAGGGAGCTATTTGACTTTGGGCCCTACAGACTGCCTGGATATAAGAATTGAAAATGATTCTGTTTTCCTTTCTACTCCGAGCTACCCCAACTTACATTTGGAAATCTATGCGAATAATCGTTTGTACCTGGACAATGGGCAATTGGGATACTTTGTATCCTTCTTTAGCAATGATTCCTGTGAGAAGAAAATGAGGATACACCTATTGTCAAATAGAGGCGAGTACATGAAATTATAAGCCATTCATTAGGTCCTGGATGACAAATAAGAATCTGTTTAGCCTTGCAAGTCTTTCTCTGATTATCGGGATCACAGCTTCCATCCTGAATAGGCAGGGAATTTCCCTGCTCAAAGAGCATTATATCACCTATGCCTTCCGCCTGGCCATCGTCATGTTCCTTTTTATCCAATTGGCCAATGGAAGTTTTAAAGATAAAGGGCGAAACAGGAAAGTGCTACAAGGATTTATAGCCATCTTCATTGTCGCAAATCTCTTTAAAATTCTTCACTGGGAAGGTGCTCAGCTATTGCTTGGACTTTCTATGATCGGGCCTGCTGTTTTTTACAGCCTGCATTTCTTTAGCAAGCATGAGAAGGATTACCGTGATTATTTAAAGCTGGCTTTCTGCTGGACATTTTTAATAGGTTTCTGGCTCAGCCTCGGGTATCGGATTTATTCTATCGAATTGCTTTGGTCTTCTTATTTACTCCTGGCAATTCTCAGTTTTGACTTTGCGTTCAATGATATATTTAAAAAGAAGACTTCTTAGTTTCATTCGGAAGAAAGCTTTTTAAATTGTTTCCGAATCAACTTCAAAGCCCAATCGTAATGACTGGAAGTTGCAGAAATCAGATAAGCCCCCAGAGAGGTTGAAGCTGTCCATTTGTAGTGTTTCTTAGTAAAAAGCTCTTCATCGGAATGCTGCATGATCAGACTTCTGAGTTGAAAATGAGTTTCATTCAACCAGAGTCGTACCTGGTTTAGTTGGGCATCAGCATATAAGTCATTGATTTTTCGATTTAAATCCGGAACACTTTTCCAGCTATAGCCTCTGGCGGGCATATCTGGTTTTTTCCCCGACATACCTAGCTTGTACCAGTCCAGCATCATCAATTGCCAATGATAGAGGTGTCCCAGCACATCACGGACATTCCTATTGAGGCTGCCAGGGGGAAATTCCTCTTGCAGGTTTTCGGCTGGTAAGGAATCTAAAAAATGAAATAGACTTTCAAGATTTTTTTGAGATAGATCTAAAAGTTCCTGCTTATTCCTGGGTCTGGGCATAGAAAAAAATTGTGTGTGTAAACAGAAATTCTCGATTCCCATCAGAGAATCAAATGCTTTTTCTTTCTATGTAGATCTATTTTGACTGACTTTTCTCAATTAATCCTGCACCACCGCTGTCGCTTCTATCTCCACCACCAGGCCTTCCTGGATCAGAGAATAAACTTCGACCATAGTCGCCGCAGGCTTAATTTCCTTGAACACTTCTCCATGGGCTTTTCCCACTGCTTCCCATCTGCTAATATCGAGCACATACATACGGGTCCTTACTACATCTGACAGACTTGCTCCGGCATCTTTCAAGGCTTGCTCTATTTTCAGCAAAATGTACTGCGTTTGTGCATAAGCATCACCCGGAAACATGACTTCATCTCCTTCAACTGCAGTGGTCCCTGAGACCTCAATTATATTACCGACCCTGACTGCACGAGAATATCCGACAATGTTTTCCCATTTCGCTCCCGAGGAGATATTCTTTCTTTCTTTCATTTATGCAGATAGATATTGGATAAATTCAAAAAAATTTCAAGATATTGAAGCTTTCGACTTTAAGTTCCACCCGGAATTTCAGCGAAGCGAAAAAATAATAGCTATACTTGCAAAAAGCCAACATCATGCTCGATTTTTTCAAAAAACTCTTTAGAATGATCTTTGGAGGCGGTGAACAAGCCTCAACAACAGAAAATACAGCTCCAAGCCAGGAATCTACCGGCACTAATCAAGCCCCCGAAGAAAACAAGGCATCTGGCAATGGAGAACTAAGTCTCGAACTCAAAAGATCGAGCCATGGCAAGCATGATACCCTTGGCAAACTTTATATCAATGGGGAATTTGCCGCTTTTAGCATGGAAAGTCCGAAGCCTGTTTGTCTGGAAGCAGGATCTTATAAACTGAGTCTTCGAAAGGAAGGAGGAAGACACGCGAGCTATTGGTATAAGTTTGGAGATATGCATAAAGGAATGCTCTTCCTTCAGGCAGAGAAAGAAGATATTTATCCCTATATCTGCATAGGGAATTTGGGTAGTGAGGCAAATGGGAGCATTTTGATGGGTACTCAATTTAACAATGAGGAGCAAGAAGATAGCAAAAGGGAGATTTGGTATAGTGAAAAAGCTTATGCCAGCATGTATCCCCAAATTGCTACAGAACTTGAAAAAGGAAATGAAGTAAGCCTTATCATTTCGTAGCAATACCTTCAGCAAGAAAATTTCTGGTGTCCCTAAAATTTCTTTCAACTATCAAAAGTTCAGGGCCTTTACTCCTGCTGAATATCTTCGATTCGAAGAGAAAGCTTTCTTAGATTTCATCCATAACATAAATTTCAGTAAAATTACCTTATTGTTAACAAAATGTAATCCAATTGTTATGGCAAAGAAGAAGAAATCGGCAAAAAAGGATAAGAAAAAAGCTGCAGCAAAAAAGCTCGCAGCAAAAAAATCCCGCAAAAAAGCGGTCGCAAAAAAGAAGGCTTTGAAGAAGAAAAAGGCTAAAAAGAAGGCGAAAGCGAAAAAGCTAAAAGTAAAAAAGGCGAAAGCCAAGACTAAGAAAAAAAGTAAGAAAAAATAGCTCGAACGAAGGCATCTCAATCGCCTGACAAAAGTTCTCCGGCTCTTAAAGCGGAAATAGCAAAAAAAGCAGAAAAGGGAAGAGAAATCTTCCCTTTTTGCGTTCCGAGCTTAATTTCAAGGCTCAACGTAAAATATACCCAAATTATGCCTTTATTCGTGGGTCTTAGTTTTGTTCCTTAGCCATCCATGCGCAAAGCCCTTCTTCTGTACTTGCTCAGTCTCAGCATCCTTTTGCCTGCACAGGACAACAGGCAGATACGACCTTTCCATATTCAGTATGATTTTCGGGAACAGGGGTCCTTCTACCAAAATGCGACTGAACTCAATCCTAAAAGAAAACGAGCAGCAACTCGCATTATGGGAGGCGCTTATTTGGGATTAGGGCTTTATTTTGGAACAGCCTGGTATGCAGGAGAAGATTTGACAACTTTCCATTTTTTCGACGACAGCCATGAGTGGAAACAAATGGATAAAGTCGGGCATATGCTAGGAGGATATCACGGAAGTCGTTACGTAACAGGATTATTGAAATGGAGTGGTGTTCCCAGGAAAAAAGCGATACTACAAGGTTCCCTATCCGGCTTTTTGGCGATGAGCAGCATAGAGCTTTTTGATGCTTTCGGGGAAAGCTGGGGTTTCTCCTGGTACGACATAGGAGCCAATTTAGCAGGAGCAGGTCTGTATGCCGGCAACCAACTTTTGTGGAACGAAGATCGGCTTCAACTAAAAATGTCCTACATCCGTTCGCCCTATGCAGGTGATCCGGAATTTGCCAGACTCTTTGGCTCCACCTATCCAGAATGGTTTCTCAAAGATTATAATGGACAAACCTATTGGCTCAGCCTTAGGGTTCACAGTTTTCTGCCCGATAGTAAGTTTAAAGATATATATCCACCCTGGTTAAACCTGGCCATTGGCTACGGGGCGGAAGGACTGGAAGGAGGTTATCACTTGCCAAATGAAAGCTGGCGCGATCGGGAATACCGGCAACTCTACCTTAGCCTGGATATTGATCTCGACAATATTCAGACGCGTTCCGGTTTCTTGAAAAGATTACTGAGTGTAGTCAATATTATCAGGATTCCATTGCCCGCCATTCAATTTGACAGAAATGGACCCAAATTTCTTCCCTTCAAATAAGTCTAGATATAGGATAGGCGCTTGGTGATCTTTTGATCTCCTTTGACAATCTGTAGCATATAAATGCCTTTGGCCATATTCCCCAGTTTTACTTCCTGCTGAAAGTATCCTTGCTGAGTCTGTATGCGAAAGGACTGAATCTTTTTTCCAATCAGGTTGTAAACTACGATTTCAAGCGATTCATCTGCTTGAAGTTTATCCAGTTGCAGGGTAAAAGTCCCGCTGGTACTGGGATTGGGAAATACCTTTACCTCAATGTCCCACTTATCTGCAAAGAGGTCTCTATCATACTTTCCCCCTGCCCAAAGCTGAACAGAAAAAAGCAACAGAAGACTAAGTAGGAGGGTAAAGGTTTTATTCATGCGTAAAATTGCCTTGCGTTTTTATGGAAATTTTATCGATATAATATTCCCATTTTTCTAAAAGTAGCCAATTCAGTCAGAGTAGACAAGCGCATGTAAGAAAGTATTCTAAATAGGTCTCGCCCTCCTGATCTTTTGCTTTTCGAACAAAAGCATGGATATTTGCAAGATAAAAGGTGGTTTCATCGCTCGTCATTTAGGTGGCGTGAGGAAAGTCCGGACAGCGTAGAGCAAGCTGCTTCCTAACGGGAAGGCATCTGCATAGCAGATGACAGCAAGTACAACAGAAAGTATACCGCTCCTGCTTGCAGGAGTAAGGGTGAAATGGTGGGGTAAGAGCCCACCGGTGATGGCAGTGATGTCATTAGCCAGGTAAACCTCAGCTGCTGCAAGGCCAAATACACCGATGCTTGAGAACTGCTCGTTCGATGTCGGAGGGTAGGCTGCTAGAGCCCTGTCGTGAGGCATGGCCCAGATAGATGATGAAGATCTCCCCTGAGATACAGAATCCGGCTTATAAGCCTTTTATACACGGGAAGCCAGGGGGCTTCCCGCTTTTTTTGCTGTTTGCAAAAAAAAGCGGGTGAGGTGTTCTGCTGTTCGAGTTGGGCTTTTTGCTTTTCGAAACGTGTTGGCGTATTGGTGTGTTGGTGTGTTGGTGTCGAAGGAAACTTCTTACTTCTCCATTCCTTGTTCCTTGTTCTTCAATCAAGCGTGTTGTAGTGTTGTAGTGTTGTAGTTGAATCTTGACTGCTGCACCACAACAAAAAACACCTCTCCCTCCAGAACACCTAAACACATCTCAAAACCCACTCTCTTCCATCATTTCCCATACGAGGCGAAAAACATCATTCGCATTGGGTTTGGAAATATAGTTGCCATCATCCCCAAAGGCGGGTCGATGCTCCGCAGCTGTTAGAGTTTTGGGAGGAGAATCCAGGTATCGATAGCCACCTTGTTTTTCCAAAACTTCCTGCATCATAAATGCAGTAGCTCCTCCCGGCACATCTTCGTCCATGAATATGATCCGATTGGTTTTTTTCAAAGATTCCAGGATGCGATGATCCAGATCAAAAGGCAAAAGCGTTTGCGCATCAATCAATTCAACAGAAATCCCATGTTCTTCCAGGAGCTTCATGCCTGCCTGGGCAATACGAACACAGGAACCATAGGTAACAAGCGTAAGGTCTTCACCTTCCTGCAAGATTTCCACCTGCCCAAAGGGAATTCGAAATTCACTCAAATTAGCGGGTAGTTTTTCCTTTAGGCGATAGCCATTTAGGCATTCAATCATCAAGCCGGGATCGTCAGAAGCCAGGAGGGTATTGTACATGCCAGCTGCCTGTACCATATTTCGTGGAACCAAAACATGAATCCCTCTCATTGAGCCCAGCAGCATCCCAATGGGTGATCCAGAATGCCAAATCCCTTCTAATCTATGTCCTCGGGTCCGGATAATCGCTGGAGCCATTTGCTGGCCATTGGAGCGATATCGAAGCGTAGCCAGGTCATCTGTCAGAGGAGAGAAAGCATAGACAAGATAATCCAGGTATTGGAGTTCTGCTATCGGCCTGAGTCCACGCATGGACATTCCCTGTGCCTGCCCTACGATGGTCCACTCTCTGATTCCCGTATCAAAGACTCTTTCTTCTCCATATTTTTCCTGCAAACCTTTGAAGGCCTGATTTACGTCTCCGATATGTCCGACATCTTCTCCAAAAGCAAAGAGGTTGGGATATTTGGCCAGAATTCCATCAAAATACGTATTGAGAATTTCAGATCCATTGAGCTCGGGAGCATTAGGAGCATACCGCACAGGAACAGCTTTCACCTTTACTGCGGCTTTTCCAGACTCACTATACAAATGGGTGTGATATCGCTCTGCCAATAAGGCTTCTTTCTCCGAAATCCACTCTTTCAATGCCTTCATAGCGGCACTGTCCAAACGTATCCCGGCAAATTTTACCTGCAAAGCATGATCCAGCAAATGGCTTAATACCGGATTGATCAGCTCATCTAGGCTATGCATTTTTCTTTCGATAGTATCTTCCAGGGGATGTTCTGCTTCCAATTTTACATAAATGGCCGAGAGTTCTTTTTTATGTTCTTCATTCCTTCCCTGAAACAAATCCCAGGCTAGATCCCTTCCTGCAGCAGCTTCTTCACGAGCAGTAGCATTTAGCTTTTGTAATTCTTCAGGACTAGCGATTCCAGATGTGATTATCCAGTTTTCCATGCTTTTTATACCATCCACCTCAGCTTCCCACGCCAGACGTTCGGCAGATTTGTAACGCTCATGAGAACCGGAAGTCGAATGCCCAAAAGGCTGGGTACATTCTTGTATATGGAATAAAGCCGGCATATGGCTATCGCGAATTTTCTCCACCCCTTTTTTGATTCCCTCCACCAAAGCAGGATAATCCCAGGCCTTGAATCGATAAATATCCATGCCCTCGCCAGCTTCATTTTTTCCCAGGCCTTGCAGGGCTTCAGAAATGCTCCCTTTAGTGGTTTGATATTTGGTGGGAACGGAGATTCCATAGCCATCATCCCAGACAAACATAGCCAGCGGAACTTGCATTACTGCAGCGGCATTGAGGGTTTCGAAAAAGGCGCCTTCCGAGGTACTGGCATCTCCAATGCTGCAAAAGCTCACTTCATTTCCATTTTGTGAGTAGATGTTGTGTGGTCGAAAGATCGGAGCTTCCCGATATTTTTTTGAGGCTAAGGCTATCCCCAAAGCTCTTCCCACATGTCCTGCAACCGGAGAAATCACGGAAGCAATATTGTCCTGATGCAGATGGAGATTGTCTCTACCTTTTTCATCTATCAAGGCATTGCTATAGCAATTATTCATCTGCCTGCCTCCGGTAAAGGGATCATTTTCGGCATCTCCATATAAAAAACTGAAGTAAGATTGAGGATTTAGCAGTCCCCGGGCAAGCAAGAAAGTTTGTTCACGATAATAGGGAGAATGAAAATCTCCCAGACGAAAAGCATGTGCCAGGGCAAGTTGTGGAATTTCTTTGCCGGCACCACCTGAGCCAAACTTTGCCCGACCATTGAGTACCTCTTTTCTAACTAGCCCACTCAGTTCTCTACTCATGCAGGCAGTTTTATAATCTTTGAGAATTTGTTCTTTACTGAGAGAGATTTGAGGCAGAATTTGCTTTTGATCGGGACGTTGGGCCATTGCTTTTGAGTTGAGGGTTAGGGAAAAACAATATACGGAATCCCTCGACCAAGCTCTAAAAAATTGCAGGGCCTTTCTTCAAAGAGAAAGGCCCTAACACACCACCAAAAGACAATATTTTGATTCTACAGGTAGATACCTGCTTTTATCATTTTCAATTTATGGTCTTCTTCTTCCAGAAGGCTTGCTGCTTCTTGAGCTGCTACGTCCAGCGGACGAGCGAGAACGTGAAGAAGAAGAGGAACGACTCGCGTTAGATTTTGAACCTGAGCTACTGCGGTTCACGCTACGAGAAGGAGAACTGCTACGCTTGGGAGCTGAATAGCTCGGACGAGAGCTGCTACTTCTGTTCATGCTGCTTCTATTTGAACTAGAACTACGGCTGCGGTTCATGTTGCGAGAAGGAGAAGAACTTCTGCTACGGTTCGCGTTTGAGCTTCTGTTTGAGCTAGAGCGATTAGGGCTGTAGCTTGGACGAGAAGACGAACTGTTGCGATTTACGCTACTTCTGTTTGAACTTGAGCTGCGGTTCATGCTACGAGAAGGAGAAGTGCTTCTGTTACGGTTCACGCTAGTACTTCTGTTTGAGCTAGAGCGATTAGGGCTGTAGCTTGGACGAGAAGTTGAGCGGTTGCGATCTACACTACTGCTTCTGGAACTAGAATTCCTATTGGGCGTATAGCTTGGGCGAGAAGTGCTTCTGTTTCTATTTACAGAAGTGCTTCTGCTGGAGCTATTGCTTCTAGGACTATAGCTAGGCCTTGAGGAAGATCTGCTCGAATTTACACGATCCCTTGTGGACGATCTACTCGAATTGATGCGATCTCTACTAGAGGAAGTTGAATTCCTATTGGTAGAAACTCTTCCGGAAGTATTCCGGTCCAGGCCATTTCTACTCGTTGTTCTTCCTGTAGTGGAAGTCCGGTTTCTATTGGTAACGGTACTTCTGCTGCTCCCTGTGCGAGTTCCATTTCTGGAGATCACACGTGAATCGGTATTACGGACTCCGCTTCTACCATTGCTGACACCACGGCGACGGTCTGTAGTAACTCCAGCTCTACGAGGGCTGTTTCCATTACTACCTGCTACACCATTTCTACCACCGCTAGGTCTGCGAGGAGTTTGGTAACGGGTACTGGGTCGACGAGGGCCAGTATTTGCATTGCTGGCATATCCTCTGCTTCTGTACCAGTAATTATTTCCAATTCCACCACCTGGAGGGCAATATGCATTTCCATAACCATTATTAAATCCGGTATTGAAACCATTGTTGAATCCAGCACGGTATCCTCTTCTGAATCCTCTGTTAAAACCACGGTTGTAGCGATTACCCCAGCCCCAGCTATTGCCCCAGCCGGAATTCCAGCCAAGTCCAAAGCCAAAGCCACTGCCGTAACCATAATTATAACTATAACCGAAGTCATTGAAACCTCCGCCATAGTAGCAGAAAGGATCGTATCCATAAGGATTCCATCCACTGGTATATACGCGGGTGGTTGACCAAAGGCCTCCGAACCAACTACGATTAACTACTCTTACATTAGGAGCAAATGGATCATACCATCTGTTCCAACGATTCCAGTATGGTGTACCGAGAACGAAATAGATATCGCTGGTATAGAAAGGATCATAATAACTCCAGCTATCCCTGACACTATTGCGTCTGTGGAATCGCCTTAAACGACGTGAAAAACGAAAATCATCATAATCTTCGTCCCAATAATCGTCATAACCCCCATGGTTTGGTTCAGCTACCTTCTCAACTCCATCAGGGCTGAAAGTCAGATCGTATGCATCAAATTTCAGATTCTTATCCAGGCTGAAGGTGGCATCCGTATCTAAGCTTCCCGTGTAATGGATCTTCGCATTTGCTCCTGTTGATAAGGAGAACAAAAATGCTAGGATTAAAATACTATATCTCATCTTGGGCTTAAATAAAGGGTAAAACAATTGTGAATAGGCACATGATTACTAATGAATACTCGAATTTCACCATTTCATTTACATAAAACACGCTATAATTATCATGCGTGTTGTTGAGATGTAGATACGTGTAAAAGTGCGCATACCGGCTCATTTGCCCCACAACTTATATCTACGTATCTTGCAACATCTTGCCCCAATTACCAATTTTATTGCCGCACCCTTTCCACTCAAACCGAAACTAAAATCGGCAGTTAGTTAAAAAGAAGCTTTACAAAAACACAGGATATTGAAATTTTCAGAATTAGATTTAGATCCAAATTTGCTCGATGGGATAGAGTCCCTCGGATTTGAAGAGATGACTCCTATCCAGGAAGAGGCGATTCCCATTGTTCTCAAAGGAAAGGATCTGATCGCATGTGCTCAAACAGGAACCGGTAAAACGGGTGCCTACGTAATCCCCACAATTGATAATCTCACCTTTGATGAAAGTGAGAATACAAGAGCACTTATCATTGCCCCTACTCGCGAACTCGCTCAGCAAATTGACCAAAATATCGAAGCACTTTCCTATTTCACGGGTATTTCTTCCGTGCCTATTTATGGGGGAAAGGATGCAGATAGCTTTGACAAACAAAAATATGCCATCACGAATGGCGCAGATGTTCTGGTAGCAACTCCAGGAAGGTTCCTCATGCATTTAGCTTTGGGATATATGGACCTGGATCATGTAGAAACCCTGATTCTGGATGAAGCAGATAAAATGCTGGATATGGGATTTCATGCCGACATTCTGAAGATAGTTTCCTATTTGCCCGAAAACAGACAAACCCTGATGTTTTCAGCGACTATGCCGAAAAAGATCAGGAAGTTGGCAAAAGAGATTATGTTTGAGCCAGAAGAGATCAGCCTCAACCTGGCCAAACCTGCCGAAGGAATCAATCAAATGGCCTTTATGGTCTATGATGAACAGAAGATTCCTTTACTTGAGCATTTGCTCAAAACGAGGGAAGTTGATAGCATGATCATTTTTGCTTCGAGCAAGATGAGTGTCGACAACATCTCACGTAAGCTAAAGAGATTAAAATATGAAGTAGAAGCCATCCACTCTGATAAAGATCAATCAGAAAGAACGGCTACTCTGCGGAAATTTAAAAATAAAGAGTTCCGCATATTGGTCGGAACAGATGTACTTGCCAGAGGAATCGATATCGACAACCTCAGTCATGTGGTGAACTTTGATGCTCCCCCTGACGCAGAGGATTATGTACACCGTGTAGGACGTACAGCCCGAGCAAGTTCTACCGGCGAGGCCATGACCTTTGTAAATCCCAAGGACATGTATCGCTTTGCACAAATCGAAGAATTGATTGAAGCAGAGATTCCTCAGCCGGATATTCCTGATGAATTGGGCGAAAGGCCTGTATATCGGAAAGGTAGAGGTCCTCGTGGCCCTCGTGGTCCCAGAGGACGACATGGAGGACATGGAGGAGGAAGAAATCGCTCCGGAGGAGGTAGAGGAAGACAAGGAGGTGGATATGGAAGAGGCCGCAATAATGGTCCCTCAGATAGACAAGGAGGAAGCGAAGGAGGAAACAAGAGAAGAAGAAATCGCCCCAGCCGCAAGAATTTCAAATCCCAGGACTCTTCTCAGGGCAGGGTTCCAAATCCCGGAAAAAAAGCCCATAATGAAGGATCCAGTCATTCCAACTCTCAAAACTCGGAAAGTCAGGATGGGAATGGCCCCAAAAAGAAGCGTCGCCACCGTAGCAGACGCAAGAAAAAGCCAGAAAATGGCCCACAGGGAAATGGGCAGCCTGTGGTGAAGCGTGAGGAGTAGAAATTCTCACAGAATTCTTAGCAAGAAGTTTAAACACCCTTGTCATTGGGAGCTCAAATGTTGAGCGACGCAATCTGCTTGACTAAAATTTACGATCTGTTATCAAGGGGATTGCTTCGGTTCCCTCACAATGACAGATTGTTTTGGTCGTACATAGCAAATGTCATTGCGTGTCCTTGCTAAGGGCGAAGCAATCCCCTTGACCCAAAATACCCATTTGAATCCCCTCAGATTTGCGTAACTTCTCTACTCATATTCAGATTGACTTCTATGAGCTTTTTACAGGCAGAATGGCGCAAACTGGCCCTGGCAAATTATGTCATTGATCCAGAAATTTTAAAGGATTTGGTACCCGCAAAAACTGAACTGGATCTATGGGATGGAAAATGCTATGTCAGCCTTGTAGGATTCAAATTTGTCAATACTCGCTTATTGGGGATACCCATTCCTTTTCACACCCATTTTGAGGAGGTGAATTTGCGGTTTTATGTCAAACATTTCGATGGAGATCAATGGAAACGCGGAGTTGTTTTTGTGAAAGAGATTGTACCCAAGCCTATGTTGACTTTCGTAGCCAATACCGTATATAAGGAACACTATCAGACCCTGCCCATGCGATATCTTTGGGAAGAGGACAAAGCCGGAAGAAAGATCGTTTATGAATGGAAAAGTGAGGGCGAATGGCAAAAATTTGAAACCATAGCAGAATATGCCCCAAGTGAAATAGGAGCAAATAGTGAAGCAGAGTTTATCACCGAGCATTATTGGGGCTATACAAAAGTAAATGCCCGCAAAAGCTTTGAATATCAGGTAACACATCCTCGCTGGGAACAGTACAAAGTAAAGAGCCATAAGATTGATGTCGATTTCGGGAAAGTCTACGGAGAAAGATTTTCTTTTATCAATCAGTTAGAACCGGTTTCCGTCATGTTGGCAGAAGGTTCTGAAATTACGGTGGAAGGAAAAAAGAGCTTATAGCTGTAAGTTTTCCCTTTGCTCTACAACCAATACATCACAAATAGAAAACACATGAAAACTCCAGATGTAAATGCCGTTTTCGACCAAATGCCTTCAAAAGAAATCAGGGCAATGATCGAACGTATGATAGCCGCAGAGCTGTGGGAAAAAGCAGAAGAAGTCGCACAAAAATACCTGGCTAAAGCAGGCAAAGAAGACCAAAATAATTGGGATCGAGGTAATATCCTCCACCATGCACACCAACTCTTAGGGAGAATTGCTTTGGCTAAGGGGAATACAGCCCTCGCCATAGAAGAGTTATTGGAGGCTGGTAAAACAAAAGGCTCACCTCAATTAAATTCTTTTGGTCCTAATATGTTATTGGCGAAAAAGTTGTTGTTGGCAGGGGAAGCGCAAGCTGTACTTAGTTACCTTGAATTATGTGGGGAATTTTGGAACAACCCAATGGCTAATCAGATGAGGGAAGGATGGATTGCAGAGATTAAAGAAGGGAAGATACCCGATTTTATGGGGAATTTGATTTATTAATGGATAAAATATGGGTAGTAGGGACAGATAATAATCTGTCCCTACTGATATTTTATAAAATCTAGATTCTTTTTGCTCTGGGTTGCAAATCTGTCAGTGCTCCAATTTTGATAGCTTCCTCCGCCTCGATACTCTTTCTTGCAGCCACTCCAATCAAAATGGACATTGCACCATCTCTTATGCCTGCAAAGTGCTTGAGGCGGTCTGCTTCGGCGGGATTCTTGAAGATGCGATCCTGCAAACGCTTATCTCCTCCCCCATGTCCTCGGCGCGAATAAGTTACGGGCACCGATTCATGCTTTTCCCAATTCTTGTGCACGATGATGGGATTGAAGACCATATTTTCCTGTCCTCCCTGTGCCATCTCAGCTGCATGGAGTTCAGCCTGAGAGGTTTCCATATCTTCATAGTACGGAATGTCCTGCCAGGCCTCTATCCTACCCTTTCGTCCATTGAAAGCAATTCTCCATCCTTCAAAAGGAGAATAAGTAGTCAGGGAATAATTGACCAAAGCATTATTGGCATATTTGATCTGAGCAGACATCTTATCGTAAATATTGATTTCCGGGCGATACAGGCAGGCATCTCTAATGTATCCATCGTGTTGTTCATGATCCGCATAGAGGCGCATGGAACTTTCGCTTTTTGTGATGTCCCAGTAGTATTTGCAATCCTTGGTATGCGGACAAGTCCGGCAATTCTTCGCCTGGAAAGGCCCATTGGAACCGTAATGTTCCAGGTCTCCATAAGCAAATACTTCCTCTGGATCACTGTCCAGCCACCAATTGAGCAGGTCAAAATGGTGGGTGGCTTTATGAACCCAAAGCGTTCCTCCTGCCTCTCTCAATCCATGCCAACGCCGGAAATAGGAAGCGCCGTGGTAATTGTTGAGATACCAGTGGAAATCGACCGAAGTAATGTCTCCGATGGTTCCGTCCACCAATAGTTCTTTTATCTTGGTCATATAGGGACTCCAGCGATAGTTGAAGCCTACAATCAGTTTCTTCTTCGAACGTCTCTCCGCATCGATAATCGCCTGGCACTTTCTTTCATCTGTAGTCAAAGGCTTTTCTGTCAGAACATCACAGCCAAAATCCAGGCCCTTGATGATAAATTCATGATGAGTAGAATCTTTGGTGGTAACGATCAATAAATCAGGCTGTGTCTCCCTGAGCATTTCATCGCAATCCAGAAAAGTAGGACAGCCAACTCCCATGTATTCTTTTACTCCTGCCATACGACCAGGATTGACATCACTCAGACCTACAAATTCGAGGATATCCGAATAATTGTCGACCAGTCTTTTGCCCCAGAAACTGCTGCCTCGGATGCCGGTTCCGACCAGGGCTACTTTCAACTTTCGTCCAAGAAAAGGTTTAAAATCGATAAAAGGGGCCAATACAGTTCCGGAGGCCAGGCCGCTCAATTGATAGAGGAAATTGCGACGGGAATTCATCGTAGTAGTTTTTAAAGTAGTTAGAATGAGGATTACTAGAATAGAAGTTAGGATATTCCTGCTAGAAAATCCATGTCGTTCGACTAAATACTTTGGGGGATTGATGAATTTAAGTTCCACCTCCTTTTTGGCGGCAAAAAGGAGGCAAAAACCGTCAAAATTCTAAAGCCAACACACTACCCGGCCCCGAACACCGAATTTTGATGGCCAGCACGCCTTTATTTGGAACTCCTTAGTTACTGAGGTACTCGACAGGTACAGATTCTGTGAGCCAGACGCCATTGGGGGTGCAATAGAAGGTGTGTCCTGCCTTGTGCATCTTAGCCGCTGCGACTTTGAGGATGACAAGTTTTCCATGTCGTTTCCCTACCTGAGAGGCAGTATCCAGATCGGCGGAAAGATGGACATGATGGCGTTTGCGTTTGTTGAGACCCGTTCTAAAAATGGATTGGAGAAATTTATCGGCTGTGCCGTGGTAGAGCATTTCGGGTGGTTCGATAGGGCTGTACTCCAGTTCTATATCAATTGAATGCCCCTGGCTGGCTCTTATTCGCTTTCCGTCATCCGAAATGACGTATCTTTTTTTGTTGTTGTTCTCTACGATCTGATCCAGATCAGATCTACTGACAGATCGCCCATAGTCTTTCAGTTTTGCCAGCAATTCCTTGATATCGGCCCATCCCTGGGCATCGAGTTGAATATCAAGTACTTCTGGTCTATGTCTCAGGACCATGGACAGGAATCGTCCGTGTTTTATTTCTTCTTTTTTGCTTAACATGGTTTTTCATTAAAAATATTCTCTAAATAATTTGGAGGATAAACCTTCTGCGGTTACCTTTGTCCTCGTTCTGTAAAAAAAAGGGAGCTTAGCTCAGTTGGTTCAGAGCACCTGCCTTACAAGCAGGGGGTCACTGGTTCGAGTCCAGTAGTTCCCACAATTTTAAGAAGATCCTCGGCAATTTGTCGGGGATTTTTTTATTTGGGACAAATATAGGGAAATTTAATTTGCGTACAAATTACGCTTTAATAATTTATCCCTTCACCCTCTCATCAAGCTTGCTTTTTTCAGGACGGAATGTACCCTAAGAGCTTCCCAGGCTATATTTTTCCAAATCGCGGATATTCAGAAATTCTTCGATTTTTTCAGCAGATTTCTATCAAAAAGTATATTTCCCAGACTCATTTAAACCCAAAAATTAACTCATAAACGCAAAAGTTCCTCTTCAAGCGAAAATAGATTTCTGCTCGATTTTGGGTAATTTTTATAAACTTTGGGTACAATATGAATACAATCACATGAGCAACACAGAAATCATAATTCGCAAGAATCTATGCTCCAGATTTTCTGCTAATGCATGTGCCCGTTCCGGCTAGCTCGATGCAAGAAATATTACTACAAATCTGCAGCCTTGAACGGATCTGCTATAGCTAGATTAGTTCTTATAAATCCTGCGTGTTACTATTTTCGGCTAATCCCAGACAAGGGATTAATTCCTCACAAGCGTACGCGTCAATTCCGTCTGAAAAGTGCCATCCAGAGTCACGAATTTCACCTTCATGATATACATGGCAGGTGCCAATTTATCCAGATCAACCTCTACTGCATTATCCCGTATTATGTACTCCTCCAAGAAAGCCCTGCTTCCGTTTAGCTGAATTAATTCTATAGTCGCGCTATAAAATTCCTCTGATATATTATTAAATATCAGCTTTCCATCTGTTGGGTTGGGGAATATCATGAACTCACCGACTATAACACTATCCTCAATAGTGGGACCCTCACCAGGGTCCTGGTTAATTGCTATAGTCGCCGATTCAGTCCCTCCGGCTATTGTCAGGCTTGCAGATCGACGCAGACTATCCGGGTTTGCAGCTATCGTAATATTGAGTTTGGCATCTCCGGATCCAGATCGAAGGTCCGTAGATATCCAATCCTCACTACTCGTCACGGTCCAATTTATGTTGCTGGAAATCTTAATTGACTGCGTATCACCTTCTTCATCGACAAAAAGCTGCAAGGCATTGACAGCTACGTAATCGACAGGATTTTCAAATAAGTATGAGGGGCCCGTATTCATCTCAGTGGCATGTGGTTGGACATTGACACTTGATGAAAATTCAGAAGCCCCAATCGCTCGATCAGTTATAGCCAGGGGCCTTGATTCTTTCATTAGATCGAGGGATATCTCATTGTCATAATCCATGCCCGGATAAAGGGGAACGAGCGGATAGCCCATATCAGCTGAGGCAATAAGCGGACTATTGGTCAAAGGCTGAAAAAAGCCCTCCACATTTTCAATGAGCATAGGGTCTATAGAGGTAATTCCTGTTGCTGGATTATCAATTCCAAGATTACCAAATGAGAGGTTCGCGATCCATGTTTCATTTCCCGTAGCCTGGACAAATAGTTGATCCTTGGGATTTGTAAAGACATTATTGGCTATGTTGACATTGGTCGGCGGATTATTTCCATTACTTCCCAGTATTATTTCCTCTGAATCGATTATGGTGTTGTGATAAATGTGAATTTCGGACAAGGGGTCAGAAGGATCATTTTGCAGGTATATGGCTCTTCGTTTCAAGCCTTCGAAATAGTTGTTGTAAATGAAGTGATTGGAACCTTCCCGCACTCGAATTCCTCCCATATTGTTTAGGAAAAAATTGCCGTAAACGATTCCTTCATCGCCATGTCTCAGGACGAGCTCGGCTACGGGATTATTTTCAAAAGTGTTATAGCGATATACATTTTGCCTGGACTTATGCGAGATAATTTCCCCATCTCCATTACACTTCGTAAAGTAGCAATACTCTACAAGCGTACGGCTGTCTAAATGCCCCTGTGTACTGACCCCAATTCTTATGGGTTCAATCCCCTGGTCATTTCCTATTCCATCGAAATTTTTAAAGGAACAATGTTGAATCCTATGAAAGCCGGGTTCATCATCTACTAATATGGAAAGTATATTCTGGTCATCCAGGTTGAGGCGATTTTCAAAGTTACAATAGCTAATGGTCGTTCTCCTGGATTCTTCATATACCCTTAGGTATTTGTAACAGGTATAATTCTGAATATTCACATGCGTAATCAAGACATCACTTCCATAGACTCTTATTACATCTAAGTTTCTAATAAAACCTCCCACGTACTGAATCCCGGAAAAAGTAACATTGTCGCCATTTATGACCGCTCTTGATACTCCTTTAAACAAAACACTTCCGTAGGGTTCTGCAGTCACTGTTAAGCCGTCTTTGTCAATGTCCATGCGTATATCGGAATAGACACCCGATTCCCATACGATCGTGTCCCCTGCACTGGCCTGCTGATGGGCGGTATTGAACTCTGTACCTGAGGACACAAGGTAGCGGCTTTGTGCACTAAGAAGAGCCGTAAGGAATAGAAAAGAAATTAACAGAGGAAGTCTCATTGTTTATTCTGTAAGTAAGGATTTGCAAATATCTTATTCCTATAAGCAAATGGTGTATCTTTTAATGAGTAAAAGATACACCATCCACTTTCAGAAAATTCAAAAATTTAACGTTTTATCAACTTAGCAACTTGTGGCTGAGCCTTGCCTTCAAGTTTTACCATATAAAGCCCAGCTGGAAGGGCACTAATATCTAGTGTTAATTCCTGATTGATCTCTGACTGGATAAGCATTTTACCTGATACGTCATAAATGGATACGGTATCGTATTTTACACCAGCTTCTATTGACACAACAGATGTAACAGGATTGGGAGACAGGAGGATTTTATTTGCTTCAAGATCGTTCACATTCGTTGTATAGGTTCTCTCACCTTCCCCAAACACTCTAAATTCAGTAAGACTTACCCAAGGACCCGTATAGACATCTGCACCCGTTACGGTTATTCTCACAAAGCGAGCTTCTAAGCTATCTACATCATTGATAATTGGGGCATCAGCAATGCCCTTAATTTTATTATTTGATCGGTCTACGATCATTGAATAGGGTCCATTTTGATTGGGAGAACCTTCAATAATGAATTGATAAGCCCTGTCTTGATAAGTTGTAACTTCTGTCTGAGTTATCCTTATGTCTCCTTCTAAATCAACAATAGCTGACTGCGGAAAGCCATTCACAGACCAACGCGTATTGGTATCATCATCGACAAGATTAGCTTCAACATTGCCTGCATCGGGCGTAGCGCTTCCCCCAACCCACTGATTCAATGCCCAGTTAAAATCCGTAGAAGGAGTCATTACTTTAACCATGAGTGAATCGCTAAATCCTCCATCATCTGTTGTCACTCTGACTTTCACTGTACCCTCAGCAATAGCGGTTAATAAGCCCTCACTGGTAAGTGTAGCAATGTTAGAGTCATCAGATTCAAACACAAAATTTTGATTGGTAGCATTAGCAGGAAATACGGATGCCTCTAAAGTAGTGCTGCCGGTAACAGCAATAGGGCCTGAGATATCAATCAAATCTACTCCGGTCACATTCACCGGAACCTGAACACTTATATTGGTACTTAAGCTTGTCTTTGATCTTCCTTCGTTATCAGTAGCCTTCGCTGTTAATGTATAGTTGCCCTCAGCTACATTTGTCCATGTATATGAATAGGGAGCGACAGAATCTTCCCCAATCTTATTACTACCTCCTTCAAAAAATTCTACAACTGTTACTGAACCATCCGAATCTACAGCGTCAACATCAATCGTAATGTCACTACCTGGCAAAAAATTTGTCCCCGCCAAAGGAGCACTTACACTAATAGAAGGAGCATAGTTTTGCGGGCTACCATCTGCTTCAAATAGTTCATCAAAATGTGCAGTTGCCAGTCCATTATCCTGAAGGTAAACCCCTGCCTTCCAATAGCTCGGGAAAGTCCAGAAGGAGACATCCATGTTCACCTTTTCCTGCCCTTCATAATCAATGATCATATTTCCTCCCACCAATCGAATGTCACAGGTAAAATATCCTCCCGGGTCTTCGCCAAGATCCACATGCATGGTATTAGTTCCTATGTTATCTGTTTTTATTGCTGCCCATATGTGATTCGTCGGAGTTCTTCCATTATGCTTATAAATTCTTAGCAAAGGTTTATTTGGTCCGGGACCTGCATTTGCATCATCGTGAATTTGCATGACCGTAACCTGATCACAGGTCTGCTCCACAATGTCAAGTCTTCCATGTAGCGATCGATCGGCTTGCGTAAGGTCCCAATTCGTTTCGTTTCGGAGCTCTGTTCGCCTGCTATCACCAGTCTGATTGAAGCGTATTTTATCCCCATCAACTACATAGAAATATGTCGGATGCGTATATCCATTATTCAGGGTAGCAAGGTGTGCTAAAGTAGAACTGGTAGGAGCCTGAAGCTTGCAGTCTGCCAGAAAAGCTTGAAACCTGGGTATGTCAGATGGGGCCGCATAAGATGATGGAGGAGCTGGAGCAAAGTGCGTAACATCTAAAGCGAAGAAAGATACTTGCGCGTACTCGCCAGGATTTCCCGCATTGTTTTGATTATAGTTTCCAGCTTTGAAATACATCCAATCATCAGCAAAGCCACTATTAGTCATATCCACTGTTTGAACAACATCAGCCTTCCCATCTCTCATGATGGTTACAGTTAGCGTATTGCCAATTGCTTTAATCTCGTAGCTGAACTTCTCACCTAATGCAACTCCGTCTGCTGGATCAGGCGCATTATCACTTCGGCTACCAATCATTTCGTACCATTGTTCGGGGCCTGTGGTAGGTTCATGAGCGAAATAAATGGAACCTTTTGTATTCCCTGGTAATTTGCGGTAATAAATTCTACAAGGCTCGTCATCAGAAGCATGTATTTGCCCGACAATTGTGCGACCGACCTTAAAACTCTGGTCAGAAGTCAATGATACATGATCCACAGCTACCGTGGCAGTCATAACGCCATCTACTCCTCCAGCTGCTTGTTGATTCGCCATCGTAGATGAAGAAAAAACCCAGTTATTTTTATTTATTCCCTGGGTGCCTATGCTGGTGTTTCCCCTACGCATCATCTCTCTCAATTCATTCCGGGGATATGTGCTGCCACCCGTCCTACCATCATTGGGACACCAAAATACCATGGCACCTGTGGTTGAGTCGGTGTAAAACTCACCAGGTACGAAATAGCCATTTGAAAGACTGTTCTCATCCCTTTCTGTTTGATTTGGGCGGGTAAGTTTCCAATAAGAAAGATCAAAATTTCCACTTGGAGGAAGGCTTGGATCTAATCCTTGTGCCATTGAAGAATCGACAAACAGATTCAATGCTAACAGCAGCAATATAAGTCGAGCATAAAAAGGAGAATAAGAAAACTCAATTTTCCTTAAGCCTGCGACCGGGTAGCCAAATGACAATTTCATAATTAAATTTTTTGAAAAATGTCTAAGAATAATATCAAAAACTTGAATAAAAAAACGATTAATAACAGCGTAGTTTACTATAAAAATGAACAGCTGAGTAGTATCCGCAAATTCCAAAATTGGATAACCAATGATTGGTTTACCAATTTTACTAAAATACAAAAATTAATAGTGCCATACTTCATCTTTCTTCGAAAAATCAGGTATTAGTCCTTTAAAGGACATTCTTCAAGAAATAGATAATCGTCAAAAGGTCTTATTTGTAATTGGGATATTGCACAAAATGCTCGCTTTTTCTGCAAAGCGTAATTCAGCAATGGATTAACTAGCGCCTGAACCTAAAACCTTATTATTAAGCGAGGAGTATTTTTTTCTGAAACCTTTACTTTAGCTGTTTCTTAAGGAAGAAACAGCTAAAGTATTTGATTTCAGTATGTGATTGAACCAAACAAACGAAGTATCGGTTCCAATTTTTTATCTAGAAAATATCTAGAACGGCTAAACATTATTCACCCAATTAGTAGCCAGGATTTTGGGTCAAATTAGGATTGTTTGCTATTTCTAAAGGTGGAATGGGTAGCAAGTAATCTCTGGATGGATCAAAGTTTTGCGTGCCCTGGAGCTCAGTTTCAAAACCATTTGGCCCAAATACGCTATCTCCCATTCTTCTTCTGACAATGTCGTACCATCTTTTCTGCTCAAAGGCCAACTCTAATCTCCTTTCTTCTAGTACGTCTTCAACAGTAGCTGATGCAATGTCTGCGGGTACAGCACTTGGAGCAGCTGTACCATCACCATTTCTTGCTCTTTCCCTAATCATATTGACATACTGAGCAGCTTCTGTGGTATTACCCAATTCAGCAGCAGCCTCAGCAGCGATTAAGAGCACCTCTGCATAACGCATCAATTGATAATTGGAATGAGAATCCCTTCCGCTAGTATTGGCCTGTGGCAAATCGCCAGCCATGGCAGTGTACTTCGAAATATGTGGGCGATTGGCGTTTCTACCGTCCAGGCTAGAATAATTGGTAAATGGAATTACATTTCCAGAGTTATCAACTGCCTCAGCATCAAAATTGACTGACTTTCTGTAGTCTCCATCATCCCAGGTATCATATACTGCTTGAGCAGGTACCATTACAGACCATCCGCCTGAAGCATAATAGGTGCCTTGACCAAAGAAACCTGTAAATGCAGCCAGATAGTCTCTGGATTCATCATTAATATTGGTTCCAACGAAGTCTATTACAAAAATGGGTTCTATCGAAAAATCAGTATTTTCTGCATGGAAAATGTTACGATAATCTGGTTCCAATGCGAGGTTATACGTTCCTGCCTTGGAGATAATATCAGTAGCTTCATTGTATGCCATTTGATATTCTCCTCTGGTGAGATACACACTTGCCAGATAAGCACTAGCAGCTGATTTAGCAGGAATAGCCCTATTGGCTCTTGAATCCTGTAGCCATTGCTTGGCATATTCCAAATCGGCAATGATGCTTTCATAAACGGCATCAGCAGAGGTTCTTGCTGCTACAGATGCTTCTGCGGTAGTAGTTGTTTCATCCAAATAGGGAACATCTCCAAAAAGTCTTACCAAATGATAGTAGGCAAATGCTCTTATAAATCGTGCTCTAGCAGTTATCTCTTCCTTCACCCCAGGAGCTTGTTCATCCAAAACCTCAAGTTCCCGAAGGGTTTCATTGGCACCTCTTACCATCTGATAAAGTCGAGGCCAGAAACTTCTTTCAGGATTTGATATGTTTAAGATCAGAGGATTGCTAGCGGATAAGGTAAATTGATCATGTTCAACTCTTTCAGCATTAGTAGAAGGATTTCCTATATCTACCATATCTGAACGCAACATTAAAGTCAAGCCCAGTGCTCTGGACAGAAATGCTCTCGCATCTAAATGGCCGTAAGCACCCGCAACAGTAGTTTCGACTATTTCCAAATCTACCGACCGCTCACTCGGCTCCAATTGACTTATTGCATCCTCTTCCAAATTGGAGCATCCCACACTTGAAAGGGCAAATATCAACGTAAATAAAATCTTATATATTTTCATCTTGAGAAAATTTTTATTGATTTAGAATTTTAAATTAAGGCCAACAGTAATTGATCTAAGGTTAGGATAATTACCAAAATCATGTCCTACAATAATATTATCATCTCCTCTGTTTTCTCCTCCACTACCAAAGTAACTTACCTCTGGATCTAATCCGGAATAATTAGTGAACGTAAGTATGTTTTGAGCACTAACAGATAGCCTAACAGAACCTATTCCTATTTTTTCCAACATTCCCGTAGGCAAGCTATATCCTAAAGCTACATTCTTCAGTCGTAGATAACTTCCGTCTTCTACGAAACGAGAGGAACGCTCTCTCCCTCTTATAACTGCTCGGGGTATATTAGTGTTTGTATTTTCTGGCGTCCAGGAATTTAAAACATCTGTTAAGCCATTGCTGTCGCCATTATATAACTGAACAGCTGTCAGGTTGAAAATTTCTCCGCCTACTGCTCCCTGGAAGAAGATATTTAAGTCAAAATTTTTGTACGTAAACGTATTCGCAATACCAAAGGTGAAATCAGGATTTGGGTCACCGATTATCTGTCTGTCATTGTCGTCAATCACACCATCAAAGTTGCCATCTTCATCGGCTACTTCAGCAAACAAGGGTTCTCCGGGTATTGGGTTGCCATTTCCATCGAAAGACACTCCTTTCAAGGCTGTACCTGCAGGAATATCGCCTCCCTGATATACACCTTGATAATCTAAGCCCCAAAATAGACCCAGGGCCTCTCCTTCTCGTAAAATATAGGTGGTAGCACCAGAGAAATAACCAGGAGCACCGCTACCTATAATTTCTGTACCTCCAGATAACTCTACTACTTCATTTCTGTTTCTAGCAAAATTGAGGTTAGTAGTCCATCTAAAATCCTTTTTATTAATGTTGTTTGAACTTAAGCTAAGCTCAATCCCATTATTATTAATAGAACCTACATTCCTCAGGACATCTAAGTCCGTTGTTCCTAAGTAAAAACTTGAAGCTCTATCTATCGCTAAAAGGTCTTCTGTGTCAATGTTATAATAGTCTGCGCTAAGCGTGATTTTATCATTGAACAAACCAATATCCACTCCAATATTTGTTTGAATAGAGGTTTCCCACTTTAAATCCGGGTTTGCTTCACGAGCCAGTTCTACCCCAAATGGTCCATCAACTACACTAGGTGGCTGAACATTAAAGATAGCAAGTGATTCATAAGGCCCGATGGCTTGATTACCCGTTAACCCATAACTCGCTCTTAATTTGAGGTTAGAAAGCTTAGTGTTATTGACTAAGAAATTTTCGTTTGAAATCTTCCATCCAACTGCAACAGAAGGGAAAATTGCATATTTATTATTTGCAGCAAAGTTTGACGCACCATCCCGACGAACGGTAGCGGTAAGCAAGTATTTGTTTGCCCAGTCTAAATTAACGCGCCCGAAAACCGATTCTATTTCAGATTCAGAGAAACGTGAATCAATGGTGCGTTGATCAATCTGACCGGCTTCCAGGTTATACCAGGAAAAGACATCTGTCAATAATTCTCTTGCGCCGGCTTCTAGCCCTTCGGTAGTACTTTTTTGATAAGAATGACCAGCCGTAGCGGTTAAATTACCTTGACCAATGGGTGTCGTATAGGTTAGGTAATTTTCATTAAGTAGGCGTGTTCTTTTTACGGATTCTAAAAACGCTCCACCCGCTGAAAGCACAAAGGTCTGTGGTTTAAAATAACCTTCTGTGCTGTTTTGAGTTCTGTAACCCAGGGTAGTTTTAAAGTTCAGCCCTTTCAGGATTTCCAAATCAGCATACATATTAGTTCTAACATTATCTGATTTGGTTTGGTTCCTAATCTGAGTAGCTACAGCCCAGGGATTTTCTATATCGTCTCCTACTGTATTTTGAGAGAAATTTCCTGCATCATTAAATCTCCCAACGTCAGGTGCAAATCTAAAAGCCAAAGCGACTACATCATCTCCTCCTCCATTAACAGAACCAATAGCATCTCTTCCGGTCGATTGAGTTGAAACCCCATTTTGCTCACTTCTACTAGCAACACTATTCATTCCAATTGTCAACCTATTACCTACGGTTGCATCTATATTTGCTAAAAACTGGATCTTTTCGAAGTCAGAATTAACAACAATTCCTTCCTGATTAAAAAAGGTACCAGATAGATAATAGTTTACATTATCACTGCCTCCCGAAACTGACAATTGGTAGTTTTGTGTACTTCCCATTCTGTAAATTTCGTCTTGCCAGTCTGTGTTTTCAGTTCCCTGAGCATATGGAGAATCTCCGGCATTCGTACGGATCATGTTTTGATATTGAGCAAATCCGTTTGCATCCAGTAAGTCCAATCTATTGGTAGTCTCCTGAGAAGAATAACTGGTATTAAACTCTAAGGTCGGTTTTCCAGACTTACCTTTCTTAGTAGTTACCAGGATAACTCCTCCAGATCCTCTTGATCCATAGATTGCGGTGGCAGAAGCATCTTTCAATATCTCTATAGACTCAATGTCATTTTGTTGAGGGAAAGAAGCTCCTACAAAACCATCGACCACAACAAGTGGGTCACTACTTGCATTAAGTGATGAACTACCTCGAACACGAATAGAAATATCCGCGCCGGGCTCACCACCATTTTGTGTTTGAACAACCACTCCAGCCGCACGACCTTGAAGTGCCTGGCCAGCATTCAATAATGGGAAAGCTTGAATTTCATCAGCTTTTACCGAAGATACACTTCCCGTAACATCACTCTTTTGAACAGTTCCGTAGCCGATTACGACAACTTCTTCTAATTCTTTTGTTTCCTCAACCATGGTGATATTAAAGCTGGTTTGCCCATTCACAGGAATGGTTTGCGTTTCATAACCTACATATGAAATCCGCAACACGGCCTCAGAGGAAGCTTCTATTCTAAAATTACCATTGGCATCGGTAGTTGTACCAGTAGTAGTTCCCTGAACAACAACTGTCGCTGCAAATAAAGCCTCGCCGTTTTCATTTGAGACTTTACCGGTAATGACCTGTGCATTTACACTCAGGGTAGACAAGCTTATAAATAGGACAAAGAGTCCCATCAACTTCTTGCTAGGTTCAATAAAATTTTCTAGTAGATTATTCATTTATAGTAGTTTATAAAACAATCGATTCGATAATGTCCAATCAATTTTGTCCTCTTTAACATGTTAATTCATTGAAACAATCTTATTTAAATTCTTAGCTCGGATAAAGAAAAAACGAAAAAGGCATTAGCTTTTAATCCTGTTTCAGCTCTTACCCAATCGATGTCAAATTATCTTAATACAAAGAAAATATAAATTGGTTAACCAATTTAGAACGATACAAATTTATAAGCAAATAAAATTTGCTACTTTTCCCATTACTAAGCATTCTACTGGTGAATAATCGAGAATTAGAAGGCTTGGGATAGGTCTAAGGGTACATATCGATGCCCTGGAAACAGCCTACTTATGATCTACTCGATCTGTTACCAAATTTTTTGAAGGCTATTTTTTACCGAATCATTAACTTCTCTTTAAAGAGGATCTCATCCTGATGTTGAATTTCCAGAATATAAATTCCAGCAGCTATATTATTACCGATGAACTGATAGTCGATTCCTTCAAACGTAAATTGATCTATCTTCCGACCGGACAAGTCAAAAATACGGACGGTATAGAATCCCATCTCTTTCATTTCAATAGTTAGTTCCTTGTTGGGTGTTGGGTTTGGAAATACGCGTATTTCCAAGCGTTCTTCCTCTTCCATGGGTGGTGGCGGTGGGGGATCTCCTCCTATAATAGCCACTCGAGTAAGATTGGTATTACCATCATTATCTGTAGCAATGGTCTGCAGGTAATGAATTTCATGAGAAAGATTCTGAATCGTAGTAGTTACATCCGTGAATATATAGGGTGCTTCCTCGTCTTTCCCAATGGGTTCGCCATTGATAAGCAGCTTCACATCTTGAATGCTTCCATCACGATCTGTCGCGGCTACTTGAATATCACCTCCCTCCCAGCTTGACACATCAATTGCGCTGGTGAGATTTATAAAACTCACATTGGGTATATCCCCACTAAAGCCTCCATCTGAAAAGTTTCCCTGACCAGCCCAGTTCGCCAGCAAATCATAAATTTCCCCGGATTTTTGCTCAGGTATCACAACATTATCAACTGCGCTTTCCCCTAAACGATCCTTCAATTGCTGGAGATAAAGACTCCTCGGCTGTACATTAGTCCCCCAGCTTTCCCAATATCCTGCACCGGTCTGATTCGTGCCTATACAGCCAATGCCCCAGTTCATTGAACCAGGCGGACTATCTACCCGAAACTCTCCCTTGTATGATGATATGTTCCAAAACATGGTTTGAGCACCTGACCATCCATGTCCAGTGCCTGAACTCCCCCTATTCCAGACCCTTGTAGAACCTCCTCGAATGTTGTCAAAGAGGGTTCCAGTTGCCCATCTGTGATGAGGGCCGATATCCGATTCGGCGCTCTCCGCCAAGCCATCTAAAAAGACATTTGGCCCTGTGACTCTGGATCCCGTCACAAAATCGTGTCGCCCATCTATAGCATAACATCGCTGAAATAAATTGCCTATTCCCTCTTGAATTGCATAAGAATACCTTCTACCTCCTGTAACTTGAGACTTGGGGTCAATATAAGCGCAATCCTGAACGCTTATAAAATTAGCATCATCAATATTGACCGTACTATATGCAAGGTATTGACCGGTTACTTGTTTTACCCAGGAATGTTCCGCGGCGCTTATCCTTACCGCGGTCCAGGCATGTGATTCGTCCGAATTACTGTTGTAAAAAGATTGGATTCTCATGTTTTCAACGCCGCACTGGCTGATTCGCCTTGATGACTGAATTTTTGAAATTGTCCCACCACCATAAGCTACTTCCATAACATCAACTATGGGAATATCTATGGAAATAGTATTTCCATCTATCGCTGTTATCATTCGTTCATGATCAATAACATAACTGCCTGGTGTCCAGCCATTACACCCACTGGATCCTTGACATAAGCTTGACTGATCCATACCTAATTCATCGATCCAGGCCTGGTTTGGTGTTCGAGTGAGCAGAATTTTATCTCCAACCGTATAGTTCGAGGCATCCGCAACCTCAAAAGAATAAGATCCAACCGGTACGTACTCTGTTGTGATTGCCTGCTCAGATGCAGGATCTTTATTAACACCCCCTGCCCCCAAAATGCTGATTACATTATGAGAAATTCGGGGATTGGAATGAAGAACTGTTCCGTTTAAGCCCTGCCCTTCACCTCTCAATACAACTCCAGAGGCTCTAATGGTCAGAATGTTTTCTAAACTATAATGCCCAGCTTTAATCAATACTACTCCTCGAAATCCATTTTGATCAGGTTCGAGCGCTTCAATCAGGTCTATAGCGGCCTGAATTCTTCGGGCATCCTCTCCCTCCTCCGGACTAACTGTAGCTGCAATTGGAATATTTGTAGGAAGAGAAACGCCTCCCCCCATATAACCAGCATAAGAAAAATCGGGAATCGTGTTGACCTCATTTGATTGCCCCTGCATGGCGAATGGAACGTAAGTTAATTCACCTTGATCCAAATAGATCAATTGAGAAGAATTTTGTCCATGAGTAAAATAGACTCCAAAAAGGCTGAATATTAGAAAAGATAATCGATGAACATTCATAATCTAACTGCATAAACCTGGTCAGCAGGCAAGTAGTAACATTCGTAATCAAGGCTAATTGGTCGCTTGCTCATTAAAAAGCTTGATTACACGCTAGGTATTGGGTCGAGATGCGGTCATAATTTATTTATGTAAAACGAAAAAAGGAACGCCTAAATAGACACCCCTTTTTTCGTTTATGGAAACCTAATTTCCATATACATATTACTTAGTAGCTTATTAGGAATTATTCATCTTCCCCTACTGTAGCATCTGAAGAGTTTGGATGATAAGGAGAGTCAAGGTTAACATCTGGGTTTAGATCATCACCTTTTACTCTTCCCTGGAAATCATCTTCAAAAACTATAACTCCATCATTATATACTTTTATATCATCAACGTGATAAACGCCATCACTGACCGCTGAATTTGAAGCATACTTCCATTGGAAATTACGAGCACCGTCTATGACAGTTCCTAAGTGCTCAGCAACCTGATCAGCATTGTTAGGATCTCTGGTTGTACTAGGCGCATCCGTAATTACTGTTTGCCCACCTATTATCACAGTATATAAAGGAGTATTGGTACCATCAGAAGTCCAGCTTACCTCAACCTCTACCCATGTGTCAGCTACTCCGTCCGGGAAATTAGCAGCAGCAATGGTCGCATCGGAAGCTCCCTCACGGAAGGCATGTTCTGCATTGTCTTTTAGTCTTACTTCGACAATAGAGTTTCTACCGCTAGTTGAAGAACCTGTAACATTGATAAAGGCGTCCTGAATATCCATATCTACTGGACCCTCAGCTACTCTATACATGAAAGTCACCTTCCCATTTTGGATAGAATCAACAGCTAATCTAAGTTCGCCTGTATCATCACCTTTGGTGTCAGTGATTACAGCAAACCTGTTCTTAGGTGCAGTAACCATGATTGTTTCAGTAGCTGTACCCATTACTCCGTCGGATGCAGTAACAGTCAATTTTACTTCATACGTACCTTCTTCGGTGAAAGTATGGCTAGGATTCTCTTCAGTAGAAGTTCCGTTTCCACCAAAGTCCCAGGAAGAAGTGAAAGTTCTATTCGTGATTCCATTTACAACAGAGGTGTTGGTGAAGGCATATGTCAAAGAATTATCCGCATCAACCTGTGCTGAGAAAGCAGCAACAACCGTAGATGGATCAGGTTCAGGTTCGGGAGTCTCCCCTTCACAGGCAACATTCAAGCCTAGTGCCAAAAACAAGGACATCATGAGAATGACGCTCCTATTTAATTTAGTTAATAGATTTTTCATTTTTGCTATTTTTCCAAGTTTTAAAGAATATGAAATTTTATTATAGGCTTTTATTTGAGCCTATTTATAGGGTTAAAATCTGAACTATATGTACAAAGTGTTAAATCCACGAGTCATTCTTCACGTTTTGCCCCCCTACACTGTCCTTTCTATTGTGCTGACACTACCTCATACGCTTGTATAGTAAGTACTGCACGCCCACCATAACACACTATTCTTTTTTAAATAGACATGTTAAAGTGCCATATTTGGTAATTGGTTAACCAATTTATGTTGAAGTGATTAAACAACCAAACTTTTTGCTTCTTTTTTTATTTCTTATACAATTAAATATAGCTGATAGTCATCTGATCTGGAGCTAAATATGGAGTAAAGATTAAAGCCATATTTTTTCCATTTATCGTAGAAAAACTACAGAATTCAATTGTTTCGATCAGCTCAGATATACAAAAAGTGCCTTATTCAATGCCAGGGACTGGATTGAACAGAAAAACACCCCCACTTACTTAGACTTGATTCTTGCTTGTATCATCTATTGGCAAACCAAAGAAATACACCGGTTCTTAATTCAATGTCCACCTGATAAGAAGCTCGACTTTATTTTAGTACATCAGTCCCATATCTTGGGGAAATGTAATCTTATAAAGTGAATAGGTGATGGACAGAGAATGAATTATTCATAGATGGCACTTAAATCTGCATCCCCTCTCTATCGGAAGAGTTAATTACAATTCCACAGATTTATTTTCAGCAAAAAACAATTTATTCCTTCCAGCATATCTCTGAGAGGAGGAATGTAATTTCAAAAGAGAGGATTCATATGAGTCCGCAATGTGGGTTTGGGACCTTCGGGTGAATTATTTAGATAGAACCCTTGTCAAGCATATCATCGAGGTGTAAACGCATAGCGTTTGCTGCTTTCTCCGGATCCTTTGCATAGATATGTTCAAGGATTTCATGGTGTTCCGTAAGGGATTGACGGAAGCGTCCATCTCCACATATATCGAGTTTTTGAGAATATTTTACCATGTCAGGAAAAATGATCATGGAGAGTGATCTCAGGACTGAATTCTTACTTGCTTCAGCTATTTTCAGGTGAAATATCAGGTCTTCTTCTACCCCTGCATCCTCCATTTCTACCTTTTTACCAAACTCTGATAATGCATTTGAGATCTGAGTCAAATCTTCCTCCGTTCTTCTTTCCGCAGCAAGACTTACGGCTTTTACTTCCAGCATCAGACGTGTCTCTACCAAAGAGTGAAAATCGGGATCTTCAATTTGCAGCACATTCGAAATCAATCCTTCAAGGGCTTTTACTCCCAAGCCTGCAACAACTGTCCCGTTTTGAGGAAAGGTCTTTAGGATTCCATAAAATTCCAACTTCTTAAGAGCATCTCTAACATGCCCTCTTCCAACTCCAAATTGCTCAACTAATTTCCGCTCTGGAGGCAATTTATCTCCAGGTTTCAATTGACCCTCTCTAATCATGGTCCTGATTTGATCAATTATTTTTTCTGAAGGTCTTGCCCAGGAAATTTCTTTGAAGATTTTGCCAGATCCGTTTTCGAATAAAATAGCCATAGGGGAAATTAGCTTACCAATTACTAGTTAATATAGAGGGGTTTTTTTTTATTACAAAATTTGAGTACAAAGATTTGCTAAAAGCCCTTCAGATATCGCTTTTGGTAAAAATGAATATCAGGATCTGGCAGCCCACTTATTATTTGTTGCATGTTAGATTCGTAAATTCCAGAAACGGAAAAGAATTTTTGCTCCAATGTATGGGATGTTTTATGAATTTCTAAGGGCATGTTGTTTACTACACAATGTTTCAAATTTGATATTTTTAAGTCCACAAAATCTCTGAGGCTCCTGCTGTTGACAGCCAATTCATCTCCCACAAGCAAATCGGAATTACAGGGTCGAATCAGGGATTTTATTTTTCTCAACGAGATGAATTTTATGCCTACGCAAAAGGAGATAAAATAGAAGTCCTCAATACCAGAATAAAAAGAACTTCCCAGATCGCTAGGCAAGCCAGCATAACAAAAAGTCGGAATAAAACTATTCAAGTTGAGGTACTTGAAACGGATATCGATCCCTTAGCCCTTTTTAGCAAGGTCAACGAAACAATTTGCTGAACATATTGTCTAAATTATATGTAATTTAAATCTTGAATTCCGCCTTGTCGATCTATTGCGAATGATTAAGTTTTTTCGTGCACACATTTTCCTCCTTTGCTTTATTCCCCTTTTTTCATGGTCTCAAACTCCGCGTGCAGATAGCCTGAAGCGTGTCCTGGGGAATGCTCAGGGTGATACCATGCATGTCAATATGCTGGGAGAATTGGCCTATATCATGCGCTCGGTAAAGCCGGACTCAGCACTTGCTGTAGGCCATCAGAGCTACGAACTTGCCAAGGAGATCCATTTTGACCAAAAGATCGATAACATTCTGAGGGTATTGGGGATCATTCATTTCTATGCGAATCGGACGGATAGCGCGCTATGGTATTTTGAAAAAGCTGAAAAACTGGCTGAAGAATTGAATGACCAGATGACCCTGGCAAGTGTAGTGATGAATCAGGCTACTTTATACAAATCTCTGAAAAATACAGATAAGGCTTTGGAAGCCTATGAAAGGGCTTTGGCCATAGAAAAGAAAAGGGGAAATATAGAAGGTGAGGCAGCGGCAGTTAATAACATCGGAACCATATTTTTAGACCAGAAAAAATACGAGAAAGCTGAGCTATATTTTCTGAAAGGATTTGAGATTCACAAAGAACTCGGAGCAAAGCCTACCATCATCATTATCCTGATCAATCTGGGATTAACCGCAACTTTTCAGGATGATCTTGAAAAGTCCATGTACTATTATGAGCAGGCGCTTGAATTAAGTCGTGAGATTCAGGATAAAGAAAAAGAATCGAACGTGCTTGTTAAAATGGCTCTTGCCTATAAAATGAATGGACAATTTGCCCAAAGTCTCGATTACTATTTATACAATCTTCAACTATCGGAAGAGATGAATTCCGACCTAAAAGTCTGCTCTGCTTTAAAGTTTTTGGCCAGGCTCTATGAAGAAAATGGGAACCTGGACATGGCAGAAACCTACTTAAGGAGAGCCATTGAAATAAGTGAAAAAATAGAGGATGTCAGGGTATTAGCATCAAATTTGGCTGGCCTGGGAATCATTAATATGAAACAGGAGAAGTTCAGGAACTCTTTATCTTATTTTCACCAGGCATTAGGAATTCAAGAGAAAACGGCAAGCAGTGACCAAAGAGTAACGGCAAATATTTTACAGAAAATGGGAAGCTGCTACCTGAATCTAGGCCAACTGGATTCGGCTACTTTTTTCTTAGACAAAGCTCATATCATCTGCGAGAATTTTCGGGCGGAAACTACTCATATAGAAACCCTATTGACGCTGGCACAAGTCAGCGAAAGAGAAGGAAATTTTGAGCAAGCCATTTCTTATGCTGAGGAAGGTTTGAATATCGCATCTTTGGCAGGAGTAAAAAACTTGCATTCCCAAACAGCAGAATTCTTATATCGCCTCTATAAGAAAAAAGACAATAGCCCTAAAGCCCTGGCCTATCTGGAATTGCATAAAAATTTGCAGGATTCTCTATTTAACAAGGAAAACACCCGGGCTCTGGCGCAAATGGAAGCCCGACATAAATTTGAGCAGGAAAAACAACAGCTTTCCTTTGAGCAGGAACAGAAACTCAATGAGGAAAAGAATGCCCAAAAGGCTATGTGGATTGCCTTGATTGTTGCCATTCTGGTGATTCTGGCTTTTGCCTGGTATTACTATCAGAAGCAAAAAGCCAATAGGATTTTGGTTGGCTTGAATACCGAGGTCAGTGAGCAAAAAAGAAAGCTGGAGGAGATGGATATTCTCAAATCCCGATTTTTCACCAATATCTCCCATGAATTTAGGACCCCTCTTACGGTCATAGGCGGTATGGTAGATCAAATAAAGTCTGAACCTAAAAAATGGACAGATAAAGGCTTGAATCTCATTCAGCGAAATAATACCCAATTGCTGGACCTCGTCAATCAGATTCTGGACCTGCGAAAACTGGAGTCAGGGAGCCTAAGCCTGAATAAAAAACAGGGAGATATTGTTTTCTACCTGAGCTATGTATTTGAATCCTTCCAATCCCTGGCAGAGAGTAAGGATATTGCTCTGCATTTCCTTTGCGAAATGGAGGAACTTTGGATGGATTTTGACCGGGAGAAAATGTTACGCGTCATTTCCAACCTCTTGTCCAATGCGATCAGGTTTACGCCAGAAGCTGGCAACATCTATTTGATACTTGACAAAAGTGCAGATCCCAATCAGCCTTCAAAGGAATATCTGAAGTTGTCCATTAAAGATACAGGCTTGGGAATTCCGGAAGATAAGCTTCCCTATATTTTTGACCGTTTTTATCAAGTGGATACCAGCTCAAGCCGGAAAGGAGAAGGAACGGGAATAGGACTGGCCCTCACGAAAGAATTAGTAACACTCATGGAGGGAGAGATTAGAGCTGAAAGCAGGCTAAATAAAGGTTCTACCTTTAGTCTGACAATTCCTATCAGCCAGGAGGAATCTATCCAGGAAATATCGGAAGCAGAAATTCAGGTAAATCTCCCAATCAGGCCAAAACTGGATGCTACTGCTGCCAAGAGCAATACTTCTTTCCCTATAAATCCCATCAAACTCCTGCTCATTGAAGATAATGCGGATGTAGTTACCTACCTCGAATCCCTCTTAGAGGACAACTACGAACTTCTTATTGCGCGGGATGGTAAAGAAGGTATAGAGCTGGCAGTACAAGAAGTTCCTGATCTGATCATCAGTGATATCATGATGCCGATTAAAGATGGTTATGAGGTATGTGCTACCCTAAAAGAGGATGAGAGGACCAGTCACATCCCAATCGTCCTGTTAACTGCCAAAGCCGATGATGATTCCAAATTAACAGGCCTTAGCAGAGGAGCGGATGCTTATCTAACCAAGCCTTTCAACAAAAAAGAACTACTCATCCGTTTGGAACAATTGCAGAAGCTCCGGCAAAAACTGCAAGACCGTTACCTCAATCTGGAAGTACCGGAAGACAGTGAAGAAGTTGAGGTAAAGCAGGAAGACACGTTTATCTTAAAAGTGCGTGCAGTGATAGAGGAAAATATGCAGAATCCTGATCTGGGAGTTGATCTGCTCTGCGAAAAATTGGGCCTGAGTCGCACCCAATTGTACATGAAGATTAAGGCCCTCACCAATAGATCTGCCACCCAATACATTCGGGCCATTCGCTTATTCAAAGCCAAAGAACTCCTACAAGGTTCTGAGCAGGCCGTTTCTCAAATTGCCTATGAGGTGGGATTTTCTGATCCTTCTTATTTCTCCAGAGCCTTCTCCAAAGAATTTGGCTTTCCCCCGAAAAATCTGACCAAGAAATAATCGAAACTCCCAGGTACTGAAGGAGGATTTTGCTCAAGAATTTGTTCCATTTAATCCGTAGCGATGAGCTTGTAATCGTCGCTCTATGCTTGACATTACTTCATCCTGCCCAGCAATGATTCCTATTCGACCCTAAGGAATTTTTCCCATTTGGCCCCTTCCAATATTTCGAAAAATTCTGTTAACTTATGAGAATAGCCTAAGATTAGTATTCTCCTTCCAAAGATTTATCTCCCACATACTAAAGCCTGAAGCTACACTCCTTTGAAACCCAAAGAGGATCAATTTTTTAGAAATCACAATGATAGAAACCGCTATTCATACCATCCAACAGGAACTCAATACGCAGCTAAAAACAGCTTTTCAACTAGCTGAGGATATCTTGATTGTTAGAAGTCCTTTACAGGACCTGGAAAAGCATAAGCTGATCCTTAGTTTGGTAAAGATTGAAGAGGATTCATCTCTAAAATCCACGTCCCTGAATCCGTCTAAGAGCCTCCAGCAGGCTCCGATTTCTATAAACCTATACCTTTTATTTGCCGCCTCCATTGAATTATCGAATTCAGAGAAGGCTTATAAATACCTTTCAGAAGTAGTACGATTTTTCCATAATAAACCTCTGTTCAATCCACAAAATAGCCCGAACCTGGGCAATGGTGCTCTTGAAAAGATCAGTATGGAGCTTGTAAATCAGAGTTTCGAAGAGCAGAGTCAAATGTGGAGTATGCTGGGAAGTCCCTATCTACCTTCCCTGGTATACAGAGTGCGTATACTTAGCTTAGGTAGCGATTCCATTCAGACAGAAATCCCAAGTATTTCTGGTCTGGAAAGTTGAGCAGTATTTCCTTTTTGACCTCTTAGAAATAATAGCCATGCCCGCTGACGGATCATATCAAAACAATCTTTGGCCTTTACCCACTATCTATTTTCTACTCAGAATAGAGGAGGAGGAAATCCCATTTCGGGAAGTTTCCGGACTGAATGATGAAAATCAGGTCATCACGTATAAGCACGGAAATTCTAAGGAGTTTTTCCCCATGAAAATGCTGGGTATGCAAAAGTATAGTCCCATTACGTTAAAGAAAGCGGTCTTTCCAAAAAGCAATCAACTCTGGGCCTGGTATAAGGAAATCCAACTGAATACCATCAAGCCGAAAACGCTTAGCATAGGTTTATTGGATGAAAGCGGGAAGCCCACCATGACCTGGACCCTGATTAATGCCTGGCCTGCAAAAATGATCCTCTCTGACCTAAAATTAGTGGAAAATGAAGTCGCTATAGAAAGCTTAGAACTTTATCATGAAGGCATTGTAATCGAAAACAGCTAAAAAAACTATGAGCATGCAGAACGATATAACCCAAATCTCCGTCTCCCTCGATGGGAATAAAATTGACCCAGGCATTTCGATTCAAACCATTACGATAGAAAAAGCTGCCAATGAATTTTCTACGGCTGACTTAGTCCTTTTATTAGATGCCGGAGAAGATGCATTTGGAGGGACAGAAATAGATGATTTTTCAGTGGGGAAATCTATTGAGATCAAAGAAGAAAGCAGCTCCCCTCCTGGCCGCTTATTCAAAGGTTTGATTTCAGGCCAAAGGATCCAGATCCTGGATGGAAATGTACCTGCTTTGAGCCTAAGCTGCATTGACACGTTCTCAAAACTGAATCAAGAAAAGAAAACGCGCCTGTTCTCAGATATGAAAGAGAGCGAGGCGATCGAAAAAATTCTTAGTGATAACGGCATAAATCATACGATTGAAGCCAGTGAGGAACAGCAAATAGAAATATTCCAGTACCAGTTGAGTGATTGGGAAATGATCCTAAGACTCGCTGCCAAAAATGCCATGTTTGTATTTTCAGGGGATAACAAACTGAAGGTTTCCAGCCCCCAATTGGGCACTACCCCCAGTATGGAAATCACCTACGGAAAATCCATTCTGGATATGGACATAGCACAGGATACGGATCACCAGTACCTGATATCCCAGCCTTTGAGTCCTCCCTCAAATCAGGGAAAAGCCTCGGTCTCAAAAAATGATGCAACGGATTTAGTAAAAGGGAAATTATCCGAAAGGAGCGGCTTGGGAAAATTTGATAAAGGCCTTAGTTCCAGTTCAAAAACTACGGCCTCCAGGAAAAATATACAGGTAAAAGAGGAGGAAATGGCTCAACTTAAAGGTCGAATTTGTATCAATGGCACCTCAAAGATTAGCCCCGGAGATATGCTTAGCTTAAAAGGTCTGGGGAAGATGTATTCGGGGAAAGCCTTTCTCCAGGGAGTAGAACACCGAATCGAGGAAGGAACATGGATCTCCTATTTGACGGTGGGCATGCCCGATCATTGGCAGGAAATGCCTGGAAGCAAGACCGTTTCTCCATCCATGAATGGATTACAAAGAGCCCGTGTACGAAAATTGGAGAATGATCCGGCAGGAGCATACAGAATAAACGTTCAGTTGCCGGGCATGGAGGAAAATGAAGGACTCTGGGCAAAACTTTCTCAATTCGCGGCCAGTAATAATTCTGGTGCCTTTTTCCTTCCGGAAATTGGGGATGAGGTTGTTATCGGATTTGAAGAAGCTTCAGAGGTATCACCGATAGTAGTGGGTATGCTGTATAATCAAAAACATAGTCCTCCGCTAGCATACTCAGATAAAAATCCGGTAAAGCAACTGAAAACAAGAAGTGGCCATAGCTTGACTTTTGATGACGGTGAGCAAAGCATTGAAATAAAAACTTCTGATGGGAAGCGGATTTTCCTGAACAGTGATCGCATCCTACTAGAAGATGACAAGAAGAATAAAGTGAGCATTGATTCATCAGCAGGCATCATCCTGGACAGCAAATCTGATATCAAGCTCAAAGCGGCTGGTAATATAAACCTTGACGCGAAATCCAATATAAGCCTCAAAGCAAATGCGAATGTAAATGTTCAAGGCCTCAACGTAAGTCATAAGGCCAATGCCCAATTTTCTGCTTCCGGTAATGCCGGAGCCGAATTGAAGACCTCCGCAATCGCAATAATTCAGGGTTCACTCGTAAAAATCAATTAATCATACTCCTATGCCTCCAGCAGCAAGAATATCAGACCAGCACAACTGCCCCATGGTCACAGGACAAGTACCTCATGTAGGCGGCCCCATTATAGGGCCAGGAGTTCCCACAGTCCTCATCGCCGGATTGCCTGCAGCCGTTTTAGGTGATATGTGTAGCTGTGTAGGCCCACCGGATACCATCATAAAAGGATCAGCCTCTGTCATGATAGGGGGGAAACCGGCTGCTCGTATGGGCGACTCAACAGCCCATGGAGGAGTGATTGTATTAGGTACCCCCAGCGTAATGATAGGAGGATAATTATGGCAAAACGACCCGACTTAACTCCAAGAAGAGGAAGACTAATGGCTGGAAAATCAGCCAAAAACAGTTCTTTCAAAAAACATAAACCTGATCTCATGGAAAATCACGCACAAACACTTTCTCAGGAACTCAATTGGCTGAAATCCGTCTTAGAAAAACGGATACAATTGTACTTCAAGTCAGGGGAGACGCAAGCAGGCATTTTTGATATTCCCCTACCCGATCTGTCAAAAGACACATCCGCCTACGCTCAATTGGTCCAAGAACTCGAGCTGGATGCATCCGAAAGGCTGGTTTTGATCCTAAGCCTCGCCCCGCATGTAAAACCCGAATTATTGGACATATTCCTCATTCAAAATCCAACGACCAATCGAGGCTATACAGAATTTGGCGGTCGTTCGAGGGGGGATCGTGAAGGGTTTTTACCCACCGGTGAAACGGCTCTCTTTATGCTGTCAGGAGGTGATCTTGAAGCGCGATTTAAGGGAGCTGAGATTTTCAGCAAAAAGCATCCCCTCTTTAGTCAGCACATCCTGGAATTCGACGAAATAGGCAATGGAGGGATCAGGATGCGGGGCCAATTAAGAATATCTGAAGAATTTCTGGAAGTCTTGACCACAGGCAAAGGGTTCAGGCCGTCCTACAGCAGCAAATTTCCCTTAAAGCCATTAAGTACTGAGCTTGATTGGTCTGATTTGGGCTTAAATCCCAAGCTTCAAAAGGAACTGGAGGGAATACTCAGCTGGATCAAACATGAAGAAGTCCTGATGGATGACTGGAAACTATCCCAGCACATAAAAGCCGGATACAAAAGTCTCTTTCACGGGCCTTCAGGTACAGGGAAAAATCTGGCAGCAGCCTTGATTGGAAAAAGTACGCAGAGAGAGATTTATGAGGTTGAAACCAGCCTTTTGCTTGCCCGACATTTCAGAAGAAATAATGATCATATAGATAGTTTCTTTAGGACAGCAGAAAGAAACGACTGGATTTTATTCTTTGATGAAGCAGATTCCCTATTTGGAAAACGGACAAACGTAAGAGAATCAAATGCTCGCTATGCAAATCAGGAAGTCTCTTACCTAAGACAGAAAATAGAGGAATATAGTGGGATTATCCTCCTTTCTACCGAATCAAAAGAAGAGATCGAATTTCCCTTCCCGCTAGACGTTAGTATAGTATTTCCTGAACCCGACAGCAGACAAAGATTAGTCTTATGGACCAGTATTTTCGGGGGAGATGACAAGAAGTACCAATTGGCTAAGGACATCGATTTTCAAGAGCTTGCTTCCAAATATGAGGTAAATAGAGAGGACATCATTCAGGTACTCAAATATGCCACCACTGCAACTATTGGGAGAAACTCAACGCTGATCGAGAAGAAAGACATACTGGAAGGAATCAGAAGGGAATTGGTTCAAGATGGAAAAATTAACTAAAAGGCATTGAAGCTGTTTCTTTCGGAACAAGCTGTGAAGAATTTTCCCTGCTGAGAATAATAAAGTATATTCACCTCAGGATAAGTATTTTAACGCTCTATCGAATCATTCTCATAGGGCTAGCTTGATTAAAGGATTCAGCCATTGAACAGAAATTTTTGGGGTTCTGTTTTCTGATTGCCGAATTCAGCGATTCGATCTTTCACCATGGATTTCCTAAAACCTGCGTCTACCAGAAGATTCCCCCTTGCTCTACTCTGTACTTTCCTCTGCTTTTCCTTTGCGCCCCTCCAGGCTCAAATTTGGACCGAAGCTCAAATCGACAGCATTCGGGCACAACTCCCCAATGTTCGGGATACTCAATTGGTCCATAGTTACATCTACCTGGGAACTTCTCTTCACGTTCCGGAAAAAGAGGCCGAAGAATACGTAACAAAAGGCTATGCGATTGCGGATTCCCTCAATTTCTCATACGGGAAAATGAAATGCAGTTACCTCCTGGGATCTCTCTATCATTATTACCGAGAATATGAGCAAGCTGTTGCATTCTATAAAAGAGGCCTTGCTTCAGCCCTCGAAGAAGGCTGGGACGACCACATCCTTAGAGGCTATGATTATATCCCCAATACCTTTTACTACCTCAATCAAATCGATAGCTCTTTGTTCTATAATGAGCTTTATCGTCAGCAGGCCCAGAAAATGAATGATAGCGTGCTGGTTGCGGTAGCTCATGCCAAAGACGGGGATTATTTTAGCAAACTCTCCTTAATCGATCTTTCTCTCAAAGCCTATATGAAAAGCAGCAGGCTTTCAGAAGGACTTCGGGATACAGCCGAAGTAGTTAGGTCGTTTGGAGATATTGCCTTGATGCTTTCGAAAAAGGGAGAAAGAGAAGATGCATTGATTTATTTTCGCAAGGCGATATCTATAGGCAAGCTTAGCAGTAATCCTTTTACCCAAATCCCTTCTCTCATCAATTGCTCCATCCTCTTTCGTAAAGAAAATCAGTTGGATTCGGCCAGTTTTTATCTATCTGAGGGGGAAAGAATCATTGCTGAAAATGATTTTAAAGGGAAAGTAGATAAATATTTATATGAATTGTACAAACTCACCATAGACGTCAACCAGGCCAATGTGCAGGTTTTTCAGGGCAATTACCAGCAAGCTCTGAAGGATTGCGAGCAAATTTTTGTGCTGCATAAAGATCGCATAGATCAAGGGAGACGGGGAAACATACACATAATTCAGACGCGTGCATACATAGGATTGAAGAATTTTGATAAGGCTCGAGAATTTGGAGAAAAAGCAATGGAAATTTCCCAATCGAGGGGAAGCACAGAAAGCACCCTGGAAATGAAGCAGCTATTGTCAGAAATTGCTTTCGCCCAACAGAAATATACCGAAGCCTTTGAAATACAAAATAGCTACATCCAAATGAAAGATTCCCTGGATGAAGCAGAAAATAAGAAAGCCTATAAGGCACTCTTACTGGAATACGAAACCGAGAATAAGGAAAGGGAAATTGCGGAACTGAGAAATGAATCCCTTCAGGACGAATTGAGAAGAAATTTTCTAATTGGAGGAGTGATATTTCTTGCCTTGCTTGCTTTAGGCGTATTTTTCTTTTTCAGGATACGGGCGAAGCAAAGCAAAGAATTGCTGGAGCAAGGACGTGAATTGGATCGCATGAAATCCCGCTTCTTCACCCAATTGTCCCATGAGCTTCGAACGCCTCTTACCCTCATTTTAGGCCCCCTTAACCAACTCCTGGAAAGCATCAAGGGTCCGGAAGATGTCTCCAAGCTCAGCCTGATGAAACGAAATGCCAATCGCCTGCTCCAATTGGTCAATCAGGTGATGGATCTTTCAAAAATACAAGCCGGCAAACTGGAATTACAGGCCGCTCCCTTGCAAGTCAATCCTTTAATCAAATACATCTTCACCTCTTTTTCCTCCAAGGCAGAAGTAAAAGAGCTCGACTACCAACTTATCCTCCCCGAAGATGAGGTAGAACTCTACCTGGATGCTGATAAATTCCAGCAGATCCTGGGCAATCTGCTTTCCAATGGATGCAAATTCGTTCCGGAAAAGGGCAAACTCCATGTAAAAGTTGAGGATCGACAGGATAAAGTTCTCATCCGGGTAGAAGACAATGGTCCGGGAATCTCTCCATTACAGCAGACGCATATTTTCGATCCCTATTTTCAGGCCGATACGGCAAGTCAGGTTGAGGATGCCGGATCAGGAATAGGCTTGGCTTTGTGTAAAGAGTTGGTAGAGCTTCATGGAGGAAAGATTGAAATCGAGAGCAAAGTCGGAGAAGGTACGGCCTTTAGTCTGCATTTTCTCAAAGGCAAAGAACATCTGCAGGAAGATCAGATCAATTATGTACGTTCGAGGAAGGAATTGGACGAAAATCAGATTTTTCTGGAGAAAGCTGCCAGTCTTGCCAGCCTGGGAACGGTCCCAGCTCCCTCCGAGGATAATACACTTCCCCTTATCTTGATCGCGGAGGATGTAAAAGACATGCAGGAGTACTTGCACAATATCCTCTTTCAGCATTTCCGTTTGATGATAGCTTCGAATGGAAAGGAGGCCCTTGAGCTGGCCCAAAAGGAGACCCCAGATCTGGTGATTTCGGATATTATGATGCCCAAGATGGACGGACTTGCGTTCATCCAGGAACTCAAAGCCGATAGCCGTACTGACCATATTCCGGTGATCTTTCTGACCGCCAAAGCCAGCGCTGAAGATCGACTTGAAGGATGGAAACATGAGGCCCATGCCTTCCTCACAAAACCCTTCAATGCCAATGAACTTTTGCTGGTCGTAAACAGCGTTGTCAGAAGCCAGCAAAAAATGCAGGTCCGCTTCCAGGGAGAGGTCATTCTCAAGCCTTCAGAAGTTGCCGTAAGTTCGCAGGAAGCCAAGTTCCTCAACGACCTTACAGAACTACTCGAAGCAAGGCTGGATGATTCAGAATTATCGGTGGAAATTGTGGCAAATGAAATGGCCCTAAGCCGCTCTCAATTGCATCGAAAACTCAAAGCCTTGACGGGGCAATCCCCTACGGAGTTCATCAAACAATTTCGCTTGCAAAGAGCCAAACAATTGCTCGAACAAGGCTATGGAAATATGTCGGATGTCTGCTATGCAGTAGGAATTTCATCCCCTTCTTATTTTTCAAAAATATTTATGGAGGCATTTGGTGTTTCCCCCTCTCAATGGCCAGAAAAGGCATAAAAAACCTATTTTGCGACCTCTGTTGCATCATCTGCGACATGAATTATAGGAATTTTGGGAGTAAAAATACTTTCCATAAATCCTGAAACTTGAGTACAAATCATTGCGACCTCCCTTACAGCTCTTTCTTTCATCATTGAGCTATTTGTGATCGACAATCAATTGTTAATCTCAAATTACTTAGTGATGAAAAACACCTTTTTTCCCAAGAGCTACTTATTCTGGATATTGATCCCAATATTCATCCTTGCTATCACCACTTCATGTGAAGAAGAGCCCCCCGCTCCGACCGAAACAGAACTCACACGCATAGGAAATATTGACATCGATCTTCCCCTGGATTCAGGTAAAGTAGGTCTGACCATAGACACCCGCGAGATCGTTCGAAAGCAACAATCTGCCAGCAGAATTGAACTCCAATTTCAGGACGGTTTACTCAACAACTTATGGACAAGTCAGAGCATAGATCCTTTGACGCATTTGACCCTTTTCAGCTGGCCGGCAGATAGCCTTACTCCGGCTCAAATAGAAGAGTTGAATGATGGAACTGCCGTTCAGATTTTGGTAATGGATCAAAATGATCAGATCGTCGTGGATCGTTCAGAATCTACCGCCATATTTGACGGCAGCAATCGTGTACTAGAGTTAGGAAATGACCAGGATTTAGCACCACCTGTCAGTGGAGAGACTTTCGATTTTGCCCCTGATGTACGATACATACTCGTCAATAGAGAAACGGGTCAGGTGCTGAGATTTATCCTGGAGCCTGGCATATATGAATCCTACCATCTGGTCGATTTTGATCCCAATGAGGTGCTTGCCAATAATGAAGTCCAGGAGTTTGTATTTGGGGATACCGGAAATGGAAGTTCATTCAAAATATATCACCAGATATTTCAGGATGTACCTGATATGCAAACCATGGCTCATACGATAAGTGGAGCCTACCAGGATTTCACGGTCTATCCGGATGGAGCCGCCTCTGCAACTACACAAAACAGATTCTCTATTGTTAAGCGAGCAGATGGTTTTATCCATATAAAGTCCGGACATAACAGATACGTTGTCGCAGGAACACGAGACAATAAAGCATATCCCATAGGAACCAATTCTGAAGATCGTCGGGCACATTGGAAACCTATTGCAGCCAGTATCGAATGGACAATTGAAGATTTAGGTTCTAAATTCAATGCACCGGTATTGCCTAAGGCCAAGATGCAATTTGCCTTCACTGAAGAGATCCGCAACTGTAGCGATGCAACAGCTACCGCTCAAATCGGACAGGAACGCTCGCAAACCTTCAGCATGACTGTTTCTCAGGAAGAAAGCCTTCAGTTGTTCACCGGCCAAAGCTTTACCCAATCCTATGGAGCGGAAGTTACAGCTTCGGGTCAGTTCTACGGCGTAGGAGGTTCAGTTACTGCCACCGCCAATATTTCCCATACCCTTAATCAAAACATTACTTCGACCTCTACTCAGGGTCAATCGCAAACCAGTTCTGAGACCATCAAGATTTCTACGGTAAGAAGCATCGAAGTACCTCCCAGAACCAGTGTCAAGGCCTATGATGTGATCCAGTATTACGATGAAATCAGCGTTCCTTTCGTTCAGCGTCTCCGTTTGAAAGCGAAAAACAATATGAACGATGCGTCCATAGCAGGAGAGGCAATCAAAGATCAGCTTTCCGCACCTTTCTTTGGAGGTATCATCACTGAAGTAGGATTGGATTTTGTGGAAATCACCATCAAAGGAAAAGCAAAGTTCAATTCCTGGGGAGTTGTAAAACGTAACCTCGAAGACGGCGATCCTTGCAACTAATATGCATAGAAGCTTTGGAGAAAAGTCTCCAAAGCTTCCTACATGGAAATTCAACCTAAGGAAAAGCCCCAGTTAATTTCTCTACAGCAAAAACCATAAGGCATACCTACTAGAAAATAGGGATGCGTTAGATGTAGCTAGAGAATCGTCTAAACACGATAATCCTAATTTCCTTAGGTGTTTTTCACAGGCCCGACTGGGAAGTCGGGTCTCTTCTATTTTGACATTTCATAGAGGAAAGACCGAGCGTATGTTGGGTAAAGGCACAAGCTTCATCTTGCACCTTCTCAAAGGCATAGATCAGCAGCAGGAAGATCAAGTCGAAGGATGGAAACAGGGTTGACAGCTGCTATGAGACAGGAATTTCCTCTCCCCTCCTACACGCAAAAAATACTTATGAAAGGATTTATCATTTCCTCCTCACAATAGCCCTAAAATGCTCAAAAAAGACATTTTGCGACCTCTCTTGCATCCTATGCGACCTGAGTCACAGGATTTGAGTCCCTGGCAAAACCTTCTGCAGTCCATGAAACCAGAGCACAAATCATTGCGACTTCCTTTACAGCCTTTCCCCTCATCATTGAGCTATTTGAGATCGACAATCAATACTTAATCTCTAATTACTTAGTTATGAAAGACACCTTATTTTCCAAAAGCATGTTTATCTGGTTTGTAATCCAGATGATACTTATTTCTCTGCCGCTTTCGGCTCAAATAAATGAAGATGACCCCTTACGCAACAGTAGAAATCTGATAAAAGAACAGGAAGTTATCTTAACCTATTCTGAGATTTCTGTCAACAGTCCTGCAGACACAAGATTAAAGGGACTGGTTTATAAAAAGGGTTCTGGCACAAGCCTGACTGAAATCAGAAATCAAAGTAGCCAAACTACTGGAAGTAATACGCTTAACCCAGCTATCGTAGCGACCACAAGTGGAAATTTCTTTGGAGAAGATTATGGGGATGGAATTGTACATGCATATATAGGAAAAGACGGAGCTTTACCTGGTGTATATTTTCGGGTCGATTTGCTTAAGGGATTGGTCGGCACTCATGCCAGTCTGACTCCTACTAATGGGATATTTTGGGCAGGTAATCCAGCTGTCTTCAACAACAATTCCCAGATACCCCGAGTGGAGATGACAAGCGGAAACTATGATGATGATCTTGAAGACGAATTGGTGATTGTATACAACGCTCCGGGGGATCAACTTCGACTACAGGTATATGATCTCAGCCTTACCAGATCCGGCAATAATGTTACTTTTCAACTTAATGTTAAGGAAGACTTCATATTTGCGCCTGTAAATAATGATGTAAGATTACTCAAAAACTTCAGCATTGCAGAGTTTGATATGAATACTGACGGGCTGGATGAATTGGCCATTGCATATAGGGAAGGGTCCAATATTGTACTGAGAGTATATGAATTAAATCAGCAAGGAAACCTTACTATCAAGCAAAATAGTATTCTGTTCAACCCTTCTTTAGTGCCATGTGCGGGTTCGGGTTCCTTTAATTTTACCAGTTTAAGTCTGGATTTGGCTTCCGGAGATTTGAGTCCAGAGTTGCCGGGAGAAGAGTTGGTATTAGCTGCTCATTTTGATTTGACAAACGGTGTGGGATCAGCCGGTTTGAATCAGGGACTATATGTATTTCCTATCGGTAGTTTTTATACAAATTCGGGAGCACAAGTTATTGAATTAAACTGGTGCGATGGAACTCCTTTTTACTTTACCAATTCAGATTTTCTCTTTTCAGATGAACAAATAGCTGTAAGTGTGGCTACCGGAGATCTTGACGGGGATTTGGATGATGAGGTGGTTTTAGGAACAAACAGCAGGGTTTTTGTTTTGAATGGAGCTACCGGAACCTATCCCAGTGGAAATAAACATCTGGAATTCAATCAACTGACTACTTTTAATATACCCAGCTCCTATACAAATCAGCAGATAGGAAGTGAGGCCAAATTTGCAGACAACTTTATTGCCGTTGGAAATATCGATCCCCTTGTCGGTAATTTCGGTTCAGAATTCCGAGCTGAGATTTTGGTAGGCAAAAACTTTCCCCTCATATCAGATCCTATCAACAATGACATTTCTCAACATTTCAAGCTAACGGTATATGGCTTTAATGAATCAGGAAGTCAGGGAGCCATCAATTGGACTCCGGTTATAAAAGCTGAGAAAGATATGATAGCCCAAAGTACTAGTGGTTTGAAAGTCAGGAATTTTTCTGTCAGTTTCGGTGATGTAGACGGAGGTAGCGTAATTTTAGGAACTCCCAACAGAAGCAATATTTCAGAAATCCTGAATCCCAGTATTATCCTGAATGCACCTCCTACTCATTTCGATGTTTTTGATCAGACAAGCTATGATGTATGTAATCTCTATGCCGCAGGAGAAGCCGTTCCCTCCTCTAGTGTAAATCATTTCTTTTCAGAATATGAAGAGGTTGTAAACGAGAGCTTTTCTTTCTCCAGCAATTTTACCACAGACTGGGCCGTATCTACCAGCGTTGAAGCGGGATTTTCTGCTGCGGGATTCGATTTAGGTGCAAAAATGTCCGCCAGTTATGGAGAGCGATTTTCCAAGATCAATGCAAGTTCTATTTCCAAAACCATCACTCAGGTGCGTAAGGCGACTCAGGACGATGAACTTTTGGCATATCTGGTTGATTATTCCATTTTCGAATACCCGGTTTATCGCCTTGGGGAAATAACTCCTATTACCCATGTGATCGTTGTTCAGCCTAAAAATGTAAGGCCTACTTTCACAGGTGCCAGAAGCCCCAGACATACATATAAAAATACGCACCAGTTCGGGAATCTATTTTCTTACCCAACAAATTTGAATGAACTAGATTTACCTCCGGGTTCCATCACCAATGTTTATGAAGGGCTCAAATCTCAGGAGATCAAAAAAGGATCGGGTTTTGGAGCCAGTTTTTCAGTATCTCAAACGGAAGCCAGAGCAGAAGGCGTACAATCCGAAATTTCGACTAATACCACAGTAGGAGCCAATGTAGGTGGAGCATTTAAAGGATTTGGCATAAATGTATCAGTTGAGGGTTCCTATAGCACCTCAGACATTCAAAACCGTTCGGCCAAATACCAGGACTCAGTAAGTATGCGTGGATTTTTAGGGGCAGGAGAAGGGAGCAGCATACCGGGAGATTATCCCTATGCCATAACACCTCTTGTGTATTGGAATGAAGATGGAACCCTGGTGTTGGATTATCTCGTTGATATCACCAAAACCGGATTCTGGCAGAACTTTTACAACTCCTATGACCCTGCTTTCCTATTACTCGATCCTCACAAGACCCAAAAGGACATTGAAGCAAAGGAAACCTACAATAATACAGATCGCTACCGAACCAGAGACATCATATTTGACAAACGTCCAACTCCGGGTGAGGCTATCACCATCAGTGCTCGTATCCACAATTACGGTTTCGCAGATATACCTACGACTTCTTTGGATGTTGCCTTCTATTATGTCGATCCGGATGGTACAGATACACTCGAAAGCATAGGTCTGGTTATTTTGGGGGAAGGGATACAGGGAAGAGACAATGGTTTTGACAGGTCCATCATCAGTATCCCCTGGAACATTCCTGCCAACCTCGGCCCCAACACCAAAGTTGTAGCCATTTTGGATCCTTCTGATAATCTTCCCAATGAAATTCATGATTATCCAAATGGGAATGGAGTTTCAAATAATATTGGTTGGACCTGCCTCTTCAACCCCAATTGCACACTCTCAGAAGATGAAGCCATATTCTATCCGGGAGGAGTTACTTCAACGGAAGAAGAACTACTTGCACAACTCCAGATCAATGCTTTCCCCAATCCATTCCAGGATATATTGAATCTGGACATTGAACTGGAAAGTCCGCAGGATTTGACCATCGAGCTATTTGACCTTCAGGGTCGTTTACTCTATCAAAAAGAAAAGCCAAACATGATACCGGGAAAATCCCGCATGGATATATCTACTGCCGGATGGCCAGAAGGCATGTATCTGTATAAAATAAGTGGTGATGGATTCCACAAAGCTGGAAGAATCGTCCTAAAACGATAATCCTAATTTCCTTAGGTGTTTTTCACAAGGTCCCCTTGAAAAAGGTGGGCCTTTTGTTTTTTAGCTTTTTACATATAAAAGATCCTATGTATAAAAATTATTTAGATAGAGAATAATTTTCCAAAAGCCTTAGTGTCAGGAGAATAATATTTTTTGATTAAATATTTTTTCAGAAATATTGCATAGAAATTTTGGGGAGAAGTAAAAAACCTATAATTTCGAAACCGTTTCAGAAAAAATACACTCGCAACTGATAGAATTAAAAATCTGACGCACCGAAAGCACGCTAGTTTAGGATCACCGCAGAGCAGGAAATAATAAGGTGTACACACCAACGGAAACAACTAAAGGACAAAAGTCCGCGTTATTAGATCAGTTAAACTCGAAAGCCAAGCTATCCCCAAACAGTTGAAAAACCACACTGGCGACTAACATCTATCAGTTTCCTATTCAATATGTTATAAGCATTTAGTCGCTTACACTCGTCATTACGGCAACTATCCTTCTGCTATTTCAGCAGTGTCTAATCTATATACCCTTTTATATAATGTGAATCGGCTTTTTAGTCGATAGGTGCACTCGTGCACTTAAAAATTTACGCAAGCCTAAAGAGGCTAAAGGAGGAGATTTGTGCCCCCTAAAGGCATAAGTCTGTCTAACGTTCTTTTCACTGTAGTAATTTTTAATCATTAAAGTAACTAACCTAGAAATTAAGAGACATGAAGAACATCTTTCTATTAATTTCGATACTGATTTTCTCCGGATTTTCAGTATTAGCCCAGCAGAAGGTCTCGGGTAACATGACCACTACTGATGGGACACCACTTGTAGGTGGAAGTGTTATAGTAAAGGGTACAACTCTGGGTACACTCACCGATGGACAAGGATACTATTCCTTGAATGTCCCCCAAGGTGCAGATACCTTGATCTTTCGCTATACCGGATATGGTACACAAGAAGTAGCTATCAACGGCAGATCTACCGTCAATGCGAGCCTGGAAGAATACCTGGTCGTTGAAGAAGTTGTTATTACGGCCCTGGGTATTGAAAAAGAAGCCAAAACGCTGGGCTATGGAGTCGATAAAATCGAATCCGAAGAATTAACAAGAGCCCGATCTACCAATGTTGTAAACTCATTGCAAGGAAAAGTTACCGGGGTAAACATCGGAAATACCGATGGAAACCTGGGTGGATCTTCCAAAATCATCATTCGTGGTGCTACTTCTTTGAGTGGCAATAACAACCCCCTATGGGTTGTAGATGGTATTCCGATCAACAATGATCAGTTTGTTTCTAATGGAAGCCGTATTACCGGAAACAGAGACTTCGGTAATGGTGCATCTGTACTGAATCCTGACGACATTGAAAGTATCAGTATTTTGAAAGGAGCTGCAGCAACTGCTCTTTATGGTTCTCGTGCAGCAGCAGGTGCTGTAATCGTAACCACCAAATCAGGCAAATCGAATATAGACGGATCTACCCGTGTAGAAGTTAGCTCTTCATACCGTGTTGATGATCTGTTTATCACACCAAAATTTCAGCAAGATTACGGAATGGGAGATTTCGCTAAATACGATTCTTCTTCCGTTGGTTTTGACTGGGGACCACAATTGGTCGGACAAACGGTAAACTATCTACCTGTTTCAGGGGAGAGTGGTGTTTTGCAGGGATATGAAAACAATGGTATTGACAGATTTTTCCGCACAGGAAATACTTTCATCAATAACATCGCCATTTCAGATGCCGACGAAAAGTTCAACTATCGTTTGAGTCTGGGTTCATTGAATCAAACAGGTATTCTACCTGGAGCTTCTCTGGATCGCTTCAATGCCGGTTTGAATGCTGGTATTCAGCATAACAAAAGACTAAAAACCAGCTTTGGTATTCAATTCGCCAGAACTAGCTCTGAAGGTACAGGCGCAACCGGAGCAAACGACCCCAACATTGTGGGACTTAGCTCTTTCAGTAGCACCCTGAATCCTGATGACTTCAATCCATGGATTGATGATGCAGGCAACCAGGTCAATTTTGCAGGCCCTACGGCAAACAACTATCTGTGGATCAGAAATGAGAACAGAAATGATCGCGAAGACACGCGTATCATTGGTAACATTGCCACTACTTTCGATATCCTGGACAATCTTGCCGTAACTGCTCGTTATGGATATGACTTTGACCAGGACAATCGCTTTTTCTCCAATAGAAAAGGAACCATCCAAAGACTACAAGGAGATTACCGTATTGATAACATCAACAATATTCAGCAAAACATTGATGTGTTGGCCAATTACAATGGTCGCCTCGGAGATAAGTTTGACTTGAATATCGTAGGTGGATTCAACTACAACTCCAGAAAAAGAGAAGATGAAGGTTTCTTCGGTTCCAATCTCCTTGTTCCAGAGCTCTTCGCTCCTGGTAATACTGAGCAAACCGTTCCTGCCAGATTCTTCAGCGAAAGAAGACTCTTTGGTGCTTATGGTTCTGCTGACTTGACCTATGATGGATGGGCAACTTTAACAGTTACCGGTAGAAATGACTGGTCTTCAACCCTTCCTATCGAGAACAACTCTTATTTTTATCCTTCTGTAAGTACTGCTTTGGTACTTTCGGACGCTCTTGATATCAAATCTGACATCATCAGCTACCTGAAGGTTAGAGCCAGTTATGCCCAGGTAGGTAATGATACGGGTCCTTACCAATTGGACTTCCTATTCAACCCTATAACAGTTGCAACGGGACAGTATAGCTTAAATGTAAACTTCCCATTCAACGATCGTCTGGCATTCTCGAAAGTGAATACCATTCCTCCTGCAGATTTGAGACCAGAACAACAAACCAGTTATGAAGTTGGGGGTCAGTTGGATCTTTTCAACTACCGTGTAAGAGTTGATGTGGCGTTTTTCCGCACAGAGAACAGAGATCAGATCCTTCCATTGCCTATTCCAGAATCTACTGGATTTGGATTCCTCAGAACCAATGTAGGACAGGTTAATACTCGCGGATTTGAATTCTCTATCGATGCGACTCCTATCAAAACGAAGAACTTTGAGTGGAATACTACTGTCAACTTCTCCAGAGCACAAGTAGAAGTTGTTGAGCTTTCGGCTAATGTAGACCGCGTATTGCAAGCTAGTGCATTTAGTAGTGTACAGGTTGTAGCTGAAGTAGGTACCGGATTTGAGCTTTTTGCAATTCCTTGGAGAAGAGATAGCGCTTCTGGAAGACCTTTGATCAACCCAAATGACGGAACTCGTCTTGCTGGAGAAGCAAAAGCTATGGGATCTGTATTGCCAGATTTCACCATGGGATTTGTAAACAACTTTAGATTGGGAGACTTCAATATTTCCGCTACTGTTGACTGGAGATCTGGTGGAGTAATGAAATCCTCTACGGTAGAAAACCTTCAAACAGGTGGCTTGACTGAAGAAACTTTGCTCAACAGAGGAGGTACCTTCATCGACCTCGAAGGAGTAGTTCAGAATCCAGATGGAACTGTAAGAGACAATGATATTCCTCTAGCAAGTGCCGCTGACTTCTGGCAGGCATTGGATGACAACAGCATCGCTGAGCCATTCATCTTTGACGCTTCTTTCGTGAAGTTGAGGGAAATCGCCGTTAATTACACCCTTCCTGCAGGCGTACTTCAAAATACTTTTATCAAAGGAATCAGCCTTGGAGTAGAAGGAAGAAACCTGGCCTTGCTTTATAGCAAAGTTCCTCATATAGATCCTGAGAACAACCTCTTTGGAGCGGGTGCTGATGGATTTGGTGTAGAACGTTCTTCTGTACCTTCTACCAGAAGCTTTGGTGTGAACCTTAAACTGGCATTCTAGTCAAGCTTTTAAACAAGAAATTTCAAATGAAAAATATAAGATTAATCGCAATCCTGTTGATCTTTGGGCTTATCGGTCCTTCTTGTCAAGAAGCCCTTGATATCAACAGAAATCCCCTGGCAGCAACCACTGCCGACCCCAACGTATTGTTGCCATTCGTATTGGCGCAGTATTCAAATCGTCATACAACAGAGCTCGGTACGCGTATCATGGACGTACCTCAGCACTTTTCTGCTTGTTTCAATAGCCCAAGACAGGGGAATACCTCTATCTTCCTAACCGGAAATACCTGGGCCATGATGTACTCTCAAGTATTGGGCAACCTGCTTTTGGTTGAACAAGATGCAGAAGCTGCAGGTCTTTCGAGCAATAATGTAGCTGCCATTGCAAAAATTCTGAAGGCGAATACCTTCTTTGAGTTAACCAGTATCTGGGAAGATGTACCTTTTGCACAAGCCCTGAATGCTGTTGACTTTCCTGAACCCGCTTTTGACAAGCAGGAAGATGTATTGAATGGCGTAGTTGGCATTTTGGATGAATCCATCGCTTTGATCGATGCGATTCCTGATGAAGGAATATTCGATGTATCTGTAGGAGACATCATTTATGATGGCGACATGGATCTTTGGAGAAGATATGCAAACTCTCTCAAACTGAGAGTTCTCATGATCCTTCGCAACAAGGTCAACGTTGATGACAAAATCAATGCGGTTCTGAATGAGCCCATGATTGAGTCCAATAATCAGTCTGCCTTGATTCGTTACTCAGACGCTCCTGGTGGACAGAATGGATACAACAACCTGGTGGAAGCTTTCTTTGGGGTTTCCAATGAAGCTCAGGGAGTATATGCATTCGGACCTGTTGTTCATGAATTGCTACAAGGAGATCCCAGAGCGGATGTTTTGATCAGCAATCCTGATGCGCTGGAGCCTTGTGACATTGGTACTTTTGCATTTTCAAGTCCTTGTCCTTCTGTAAGAGACAATGTGATTAGAAATGACCTGCCTCATATGTTGTTCATGCCTGCAGAGATCAATTTCTATCGTGCGGAGATCGCTATGGCCAATGGTCAATTGGACATTGCAGACCAGCAGTACAGAAGAGGTATTTCAAACAACATCGCCTGGTGGGGAGGAGATATCCCTGGTGCAGAATTGACCATCAACCCGGTAGATGCTCAGAGCTTCGTAGATGCTCTTAATGCACCTACTATGGAAGATATTCATATTCAATTGTATCTAGAGTCTTTCATCCGTCCGGTTGTTGCCTGGAATACGGTACGTCGTACGGGAGTACCTGAGCTGGATCCGGTTCCTGGAACCAATATCAGCACTATCCTGAAGCGATTCAACTATCCTCCGGATGAGGTTGCTTCTAACCCAAATACACCTGCGAATCCGACTACCGATACGCCTATGTGGTTTGAGAATTAATCCTTTAAGCTTATACCGAAATGAAAATATATTATTTAGTTATCCTTTTCGTAAGTGCAGCTTTTCTAACTGCCTGCGATCCTGATTACGAAGTATCTCAATATTTCGATCTGCAAGAGTTGCCCGGATATGTGGCATTTGATGCAGATGGTAACAACGCGATTTTGGATGATTTCGAAGCCGCTGAAGATGACGGCACAGTAGAAGTCATCGTAGAAAACCCAACAGGAACTTTGTCTGATATCAGCGTTAACTATGCCCTCAGTGGCTCAGCAGTTTTCGGAACAGATTACAATATCGAAGGCGCAAGCGCTTCCGGTGGTAGCCTGACAATCAGACCTAATTCCGGCGCGGTAAATGAAACCAACAGAACTACCATAGTTGTCGAACTATTGACAGATGGTGTTGCTGATGGCGAAAAAACAATCACCCTCACTTTGAGTGATGCGTCCAATTCAGAAGGGACGGTTGCAGTGGGTAGAGGAGGTACAGACCTGCTCAAAACTGCCAATGTGGTTATTGCCGATGTTGATTGATCGGATCTATTAAAGCTAGGAAAGAGGGCTGTCTTATTAGATGGCCCTCTTGTTTTTTAGACTTCTTCCTTTGGTTGATTTAGTTCTTGTTGATCTTCAAACTTTTTTTAGAAAAAAGTTTGGCAAAAAAGCGCAGAGCCCAAAGCCAGCCCCACTTGCCGCCCCAGCTCCCGATGGGCTCTACAGGGCCACCACGCTTGGATGGTGGGTGGGTAGTTTCTTGGGATTAATATTATTATCCAACGTACACTAACACCCTAACACTCAAACACCCTAACACCTCTCCCTTCTCCCCCTCTACCCAGGCGCGATGGCCCGCAAGATATGGTGGTCGGGGCGGACAGTGGCGTGGCTTTAAAATCTTGCCGGTTTTTGGTTCTTTTTGTCGACAAAAAGAACAAGAAGACCTATTTACCCCACAGAAAACAACATAAAATTCCCGTTTAAAGAAATATTCAATACCACTAAGGAAGTTGACCTTTTATTTACTATGAAATCACCTTACATTTACATATGGACCGATTAATCATGATTTGCGTTGCGGTGGTGGTGTTCTCCGCCATCTTCAGAGCCAGCGCAGTTGCCACTTGCGATTGCCAGAAAGATGCCTACAAGCAAGCCAATATCGGTGCCTTTAATTTGCCGGAACCTGTCTCATTAGAAGCTATCAATGCCAAGCCCAGCTTTTATATGGTGGATAGAAGTTCTATGGTAATGGAAAAACAGCTTTCCAAGCTCCCTCCTGATACCCTGAGCACCTATCCCGGTGAAGCCAAAGCTGTACCGGTCTCAGGAGCTTTTGAACAAATTCAGATTTTAACAAAATCTCATCCTCAGTTTACCCCGGATGTAAATACCTGGCATCGGGAAAAGTAAATGCATAGGAGTTTATTTTGAGAGAAAGGCCTGAAATTCTTTTTGGATGTTGTAGCCCTGCTTGCGGTATTTAAATATAAAACCCGCTTTCTTTTTAAAACTCAACTTCAAGGGCCAGAATCCAAAAAGTAAGAGGGGACAGTAACCCATCATTTTCATATTCCCATTTTCCAGAGCCAATTCAAAAACGATCAAGGAGCCTCCAAATGCTTCCTTATACCAGGTCTCGAAGCCTACTTTTTCTGTCAACTTAAAGGTAACAGGCTGATTGAGCCAGGAGGTGCTGATATATTCACTTTTACTATTGAATTCGATATGGGCGAATTTCTTTTTTCGCAGCCAGTATCCAATGTCTTTATAGCTTTTTTCCGTTTTGATCGTTTGCATATCACTGAAATTCAGGGAAAAGTTCTTGAGCAAGTTTCTGATGCACTCCTTCCTGCTCAGAAATTAGTCTCGCATAGAACCACTTTTGTAATCGGATTTCTTCCAATTTACAGGCTTTTGCTAACTTCTGAATTACTTCTTTTCCTTTTAGCTCTACCCTATCCATACAATTGAGTAAGTGCTGCGTAAGGTCATAATGTGGATCACCGACATAGGGTTTGACATCGATGACCAACCAGGGCTTTCTTTGGGCAGATAGCACATTGCCGGCATGGAGATCGGTAGCTAGTAACTGATGCCGCTTTGTAGATTCGATCAACTCATCTTTTAGCCTACAGCCTTTGAGGGCCAATTCTTTGTCGGGGAAAGTCGCGAGCGCTTCTTTCGTTTCCTGATTCCATTGATCGACCATTTCTTTGAGGGGCCGAAAGATAGCTGCTGAAAAATCGGTATTCCAAAGTCGTGGGAATATTTCAGCAAGAATTTCATCCTGTTTTTCCTCCGGCTCATTCCTCAAATGCATTCCTGGCTCACATTTCTCCAATAAGAGCGCATTATACTCTTTATCGAAATCATAGAGTTTCACACTCACATTCTCCTGCAAAAAACTCAAACCATCAATCTCATGTAAGGCCTCTAGATGGGGAAATCCCAGTTTAAAAATCGCGCTTGATCCGTCTTTTCTTTTTGCAGGAGCGACAAAAGAGCAGCTCGCGTCTGTTGAGAATGCCTCACCGAGTTCCAGCTCCCATTCTTGCTTCAATTCAGCAACATAGTGAGGGAGTTTTCCCAGCCAATCCGCTACTTCCACATGACTTTGGGCCAGTTCAGATAAGAATGAAGGGATTTTCAGATCCATATCAGGATGCTTTCTTCAGCAAGACCTTTTCTTGCGAAAATTTGTAAGCAGCTTCCAAAAACTCCACCATCAAAGGCCAATCTTTAGCTTCCTCAAAAGTATGCTTATAGAACTTTTTTGTATTGATCAATAATTTTCCGCCTTCTACTTTGGCACTACTCACAAATCCTCCGCTTTCATTTTCAATATTATAGGTCAATTTGTCCAGCCCGACTACCTTATATCCTTCCGGAATGCTCAGGACGATCTCATTATCAAAACTACGTGCATGGTCCAGATACACATCCTCTGTCCGATCAATTTCTTCTTTCTCGAGTGCTACCTGTCCTCCAATGAATCTCCCTATTTCCAGAATGAGATTGGGTCCTGCTTTTTGGATAAGGTCTTCCTTGATCAGAAAAGACTCCTTATAAGAGAAGGCTTCATTAGCTGTTTTCCTTCCGGTTGAAGTAATCTCATAGCTAAGATAATCCGGCACTTCCAAATCTAATTCATCCTCCAGAGTAGCCTTGAATAGTTCTTTTTGAGCTTCCAGTTCTTCTTCTGCATTGGCTTTGAATTTGAGTTTTGCCTGACTACTCAGATCTTTTTTCAGTTTGACTTCGTCCAGGTATTTAGCCTTCCCTATTTCTGCATAATCCTCGCTTAAAATATCCGAAAGGACGAGATAACGATTTTGCTCATCGGTCTTTAGATGCCCCCAACTGGTGTTTACCCTTTTTATCGATAAACTATTCATATCCTCTCCAATCTCTATTACAGATCTCTGAAAAGTACTATTGTCCTCATGGCCACTCAAAACGACAAAATGATTTTTTATGAGGGAACTTTTTCGCCTGGCAAAGGGAATGGTATAGGTCTCGACTCCTTCCATAAAAGCGGGATAGGATGCCAAAGGCGCATGTTCACTTACGGGTGCTACATACATTTCAAATTCGGGGATGTATAGCAAAATGAAAAGCTCCTGAAAAAAGAGGACTTCCTGAATTTCCCCATAATGCCGAGGAACCCCGATCAATAATTGAAAATCAATCTTATTGGTTTTAAGATAGCTGGCATACTCCTTACATATTTTAAAATAGCTACTTCCATACTGCATAGCATAACTATCCGAAGCCTTTAATCCTCCAGCCTGATTCACAGCTCTCAATTCAGAAGCATAGACTTGTTGAGTAGTCCGTAGATAATTGAAAACTGCCTCTAGTGTTTTTAGCTTATCCTTTTCCAGAGATAGATTTTTCTTTGCGAGATAGGCAGCCAGTTTTTTGTTCTCAAATTTTCCCGGAACGAAATTATACTCATAAGCATCCATAACTTCCTTTCCATCGATCTCTTTCTTTATCGTTTCTCCAGCTTTTAGATTTGCTTTCAGCTGGTAGAGTTCAAAATTGCTGCGAGCAAAAGTCACCTGAAACTTGATGCTGGGTAAGACCCGATAGGGATAGAACCATCGGGTTGTCTCTATCTTGTCCCGATCTTTATCGACCAGACTGTATCTATCCAGTTTATCTTTCGGTCCACTCACAAGCTTGAGTTCGGGAGCATCATGATAAGAATTGAAGGCAACAAAAAACTTTCGTTCTACTTCAAAGGTGATTCTTTGTTCCTTGATCGGATATTCTCCACTCAAAGGAGTATACACAGGATCAAAAGCATGCATACTTTGATAAATCGAGGGATTGAAAGAATAAAAATAATAATCAATCATATCTCCTTCTTCCAGGCCCGGTATAGCAATTTTCCGTTGATAATCTTCCGTCCCCTCAATTCTGACTGCTGTATTTACATCTACAATTTGCTCTTCTCCATTGGGTTTTATGATCTTGAATCCTGCAAAAACTTTTTCAACCCTTTTGTTCCAATTCGAACTCACATCAAACTTTTCCTGATAAGAGAATTCTGAATATTGGTCAACTGCAGCCTTGTCCTGCAATTTGATTCTCCTCCTAAGTGCCTCCACCTGGTTTACCTTTTTGCCAGAGTTTTCAAATTTGAAATTATACTCTTGAAAAAGAATGACTGCAGATTCGTTTTTCCATTTTTCCGGAACAGTCAAGCCCTTGGGCATGGGATCTTCACTTCCCCAAAAATAGCTCTCTACATATTCAGGAGTCAGCTTTTTCTGAGCAGAAAGACCTGTTAGCAAGGAAATAAACAGGAAGAAAATCAGGGATCTTTTAAAGATCATCATATATATTGGCTTTGGTGTGCGGGGTTAATTATGACTTTTTGATCAGGGTAAGGGGCTGTTGGTAAAACTCATTCAGAGATTTTATGCACTTGTTCCACTCCTCAAATTCCTCGGTTTTCAGGACCGCTTTTTCGATCTCTATGATATTTGAGTAAATGAGTTGATTACCTTCTTTTTTGTATTTCACCTTAAAAGAAAAATCAGAGAAAGACCTATCTATAGGTTGAGCCAGATCTCCTAATTGAAAGCCCTCGGGGATTTGCAGAACGACCTCTCTTTCCATTCTGATCTTGTGAGGAAAAAGGTAATCCGTTTTGCGATCCTTTAGTTGAAAATCGCTAAAAGGTTTATAGTAATCCAATTCTACATACATCTCTTCTCCAAAATCAGAAACCGCATTATCCCGGACCAATTCATACTCTATGCTCAGGTCAGGATCCATTTCTTCAAAAGAAGAGTTTGAAATATTTTTTGCGTCCAGATTTTTCTCCCCTCGAGTCAAATAATAGTAGAGACTCTTATCAAGGGCATCTTGTTCTGTATTATGGATTTGGTATAATAAACTGCTTTTACTTTCGCCTTTATAAGTCCTTTTCACCTGAGAGATCAATTGCTCTCCTTCCAGCTTGACTTCGCTCTGATAACTTTGGACATTTTCGGCAGCAGCTGCAGAAGGAATTTTGTCAAGGATATACTCATCTCCATCTTCAATCATAACCGCTCTTCCCTGTATTCTTTCGGCATAGTTGAAAAAAGGATTGTATTTCTCAGTCGGATCAAGAAAATACTTCTTCCCATCCAGGATGAGGGTACAGATCATATGATTGTCTACCGCCAGGCTTGGGAAACTATAGTCATATGCAATTCTTCGGGTTCCCAACCAGGTCAATCTCGCATCAAATCCAGCCAGTTTCAACATTCGTTTGGTCAGATTAGCCATGCCCTTACAATCCCCATATCTTTTGCTATAGACTTGCTGGGATTCATCCGGCTTGAAGCCAGCAATTCCATCTTCAAAGGCTACATACCGGATATTATCCTGCACCCAATAGTAAATCGCTTTCGCTTTCTCTACATCTGAAGTTTTTCCCGCTATGAGTTCCTGTACCAATGCCTGATAGGAATCCGTATTATCCTCTATTAGCTCAGTCAGGCTATGGTACCAGGCATACAGATCATCCACTGATTCAAAAAGCCTTATCCTTTCGCCCTTCAGCTCATAGGATTTTGCCTGAATGATGATGTGGGGATAATCATAACTGGGACCCGGACTATTGCTTTCCTGATCCATTCCTACCAAATCCTTCAATTCATAGGTATAGATACGCAAGGCTTTCTTCTCATCTTTTTCAACGGATTTCTGAATATCGAAGCCGTCAAAATTCATTTCCCTCAATTCTACCTCCATCCAGTCCGGTATGGAAAAACTGATAAGCTTTTGCTTAGTAGGATAGCGTTCATGGAAGTACACAGAGGTGAAGTATTTTACATCATAGTATTCTTTCTCATAGTTTATTTCCCGGATACTTCCCGATATACTAAAAGGCACTTGAAAGTAGATGAGTCGGGCATCCGAATAAAAGTATTCGGAGCTTTGATAGTATTCATCCTTTTTTTCTATGGACTGAAGTTTGCCGCCCTTATTCCTAACCCAAATCTGGGGGATTCGGGATTGTTCATTGTAGAAATGAGTAGAATAGAATTCGGTATTCTGGGAAATTGAAATGAGCGATTTCCGGGCTTTTTCCATTACCCCTATATGTCCTTTCTCTTCATTGTAATCAAACTCAAAATCCAATTTGCAAGAGAGGCAAGCCAGATCTTCTTCCGGATAGCTTTCTTTCAATTGTTTGGCCAGGGCAATGTCTTCCTCAGAAACATTTTCAACTTTCTGGGAAAAACAAACAGGCAAGAAAATCAGATAAAAGAAGAGAAAGGGAACGAGATACGTCCTCATATATATTTGCTATGGTTGTTATTTCAATTTAACACAAAAAATCAAGGCTGAACAAATCAATTTTCTATTCCAGTTCTATTTTCCCAGATGAATCAATCCCACAAGAGCCTCTTGCTTTTTTTCGGGCTCTTTAAAGCGAAAACAACTACTATCCCTTGGCTCCAGGTATAACTTTGTATGGACAGCTCTTCCCTTTAACCATTTCATCTGTACCACCTCCAATTTATCCAGTTCATAAAAAAGCAAGAGATCGATTCGAAGGGGATAGCCGCGATCTATTTTTGCTCCCAGATAAAAGTCCTCCAGAAAACTACCTATAACAGAAAGTCCTTCTCTTGCCTTGCCTTGATAATGAGGACAGAGAAATTCACCATCATATTTGATTGGGACTATATGCAGTTCTATCCCGAACTTTTCATCCATCTCATGATGTACCCCTTTGCGATTGGGGTCATAGCGATCCGTCCCATGTTTCAAAATCAAGTGCTGCATATCTTCTGCACTTTTTCCCGGATGGTCTGCCAAACTTATGCCCCGCATGCCTAAGCATTGCTTCGGAAAGCTTTCCCCAATCTTTGCCTCTATCTGCAAACCAATAACATTGAAGTCCGGCTCTTTATTCAGATCGTATGCAGGAAGGCCTAATTGGGTAATCTTCATATTATGTATTCCTAGCTGTGTAACAATAGGGAAAATCCATGTCCTGCTGTTCAATGATCCCAATCAAAGCCTGAAAAAACTGAATGTATCTTTCCTGATAGCCCACAAGATTTGACTCGGCCCATCGAGAAGCTTGAACCATTTTTTCAAACTCCTTTTCCGTGGCAGGCTTAATTTCGCCCCGATCTCGCAATAATTGAAGAGCCTGCCTACGGAGTTTTTCAAAATGCGTTCCGCTTACATAGTCTGCATCCCTTCTCATCTTTTCAATGATGGCCTGTATCCATTCCTTGCATTGCTGCTTTCGATCTGGACTAATTAAGAATTCGTCCAGACACATATCCATTCCGCCGATTATGATAGGGATTGCCTGAACAGCTAGTTCTTTTTGAAAAGCGAGTATCCAGCTTTCTCCCAAAGCTCTTTCCTTGATTTCATCTACCAAAGCAATTTGCCAGCTTTCAAGCACAGCATCCCTCACCCAATATTCCTTTTGCTCAAATTCTATGCAACTACTTGCCATATTTATCCTTTCTTTCTGATAAAAACGTGTCGACTGCCCTGAGGTCTTGCTAAAATCCCCTGATAGCTAAGGCCCATTTTTGTAAGAAGCTGGTAGGAAGCTTCATTATCCAGGTGAGTAGCCAATTCCAGTTCTTTTTCTGCCAAGCCCTCCCACTTCAATATCAATTTCAGGGCTTTAGAGGCAAAAGTTTTTCTACGAAAATCCGGATGTATGCCATAACTGATTGCAGCTCTTTCCTCATTTAGATGAAAGACAGCTATGTATCCTAAAAACTGATACCTGTGGTCCCGAATCGCCCAATAAAATGCCTTGCCCTCTTTGGCAAACGTGCTATTGCGTTCAATTTTTTCTTCAGCCGCTTTCAGATCCACAGGTCCTGATTCTGTCAGATAATGCCAGGTCTCCGGCTCTGATAGGATATCGGAATAGGCCTGGGCATCAAGGAAGTTCATTTCATTCAGGATCAAATCCTTTGAGGATATTTGGGGAAATTTTTCCTTCGTTTCTTTCTCCCAATAATACTTCTCTCGCCTATCGATCATCAACAGCCATCGGTATTTTTTATCAACAATAAATATGGGAGAGTCATGAAATAAATAGGACAAATGTTCTCCTCCTTTTTGGCTGGCATCAAAAAGCATATGTCGGCTCATGGCATATTGAGGGTCTTCCATAAACACCCACCAATAGCGCTCTGCAGCTGGCAATTTTTCTGCAAGAAAATCGAAAGTCTCCTTATTGAAGTTGTGAAGCTCATAGTTCTTCAATCTTTCCTTCCAACCATTGAGGTGAAAATTGGGATTTTCAAAACTCATGAAAGCAGCTTCAATTCTGCTTTTTATAGGATAAAATTCGTTGAAAGGAATCCGCAAATCATCCGGAGAAAGGATTTCCTTGAGTCGATCCAGTTTTTCTTCTAAAAACATTTTACGCGATTAGAAATGAAATACCTGATCCGGAGATTTTCCATCTATGCTAATCACTTTAACATCTTTGGCTCTCAACCACAGAATTTCACCATTGGGCTTACAGGCACAGATGACTTGCTCGAAACCTTTTTCTGTTTCAGGCAGCAAATTTCCAAAAAACATATTAGGAGCCTTAGCCCTATACATGCCAAATCCCGTTCCCAATAAAACAAAGCGCATTTGGGTTTCTTTGTGTTCTACTATGGTTGCCATATATAAAATCTTTTGCTTGAAGGACGCTAATTAAAAAGAAAGGTTCAAAACCAAGCCTATTTCCGGATCAGGCATAGTCAAATATAATTGATCATAGAGGAAAATAAATAGCAGAAACAGCATGAACGGAATCAACAAGCCCATGACTTCTCGTTTCCCAATAGGTCCTTTCGGCAAAAAGAAAATTAAAGATGCCCTGACACATAATACGGCAGCCACTCCAATATAGGACAGATACATCACATTCAGATTTTCTTCCCGGGAACTCATATGCCCATCCGGAAATCCCAACATGTCTCGTTCCAGGTAGAAGTATATACCGATGCAGAGAGCAAGTATTCCTATGAGCGCAATTCCAATTTTATTGATATTCATGTGGGCTTTTCTATTGCATTAAGTATTGTGGTTTTAGGGTTGTTTTCCATTTTTTTTAGAAAAAGATGGAGTCAAAAATCGCAGAGCCCTTGGCTATATTCCTATTAGGAATCTCTAATACACTAATACCCTAACACATCTAAACGCTTTAGGCATATCTATTTTCTTCGTAATTTCTCCTATCCTAAAATTAAAAACTATTGCTATGAAAAAAATAAATCGCAGAAACTGGTTCCGTATGGGGGGAATGGCCGGACTGGCTGCAGTACTTACCCCAGCCGAAGTTTTTGCCGGAAACTCAGACCTATTTGTTCCCGGACCCTCCACTTCTCCTATCGCCAAACTCAATGCCAATGAAAATCCCTTTGGGCCTTCTCCAAAGGTTCGCCAGGCTATGATTGACAACTTTGACCTGGGATGCCGCTATCCCTACGGAAAAATGAATGAATTGGCAGAAATGGTAGCCAAAAAAGAAGGGGTAAGCAGGGCGCATGTAGTCATGGCTGCAGGTTCCACAGAAGGGCTGAAAGCTACCGGATTAACTTTCGGTATGCATGGAGGAGAAATCATTACAGCAGATCCCGTATACAAATCACTGCTTACCTATGCCGAGCAATCCGGTGCCTATATCAATCGCGTTCCCGTTACCAAAGATATGGGACATGATTTAGAGGAAATGGAGCGTAGGATCAACAACCAAACCTCCTTGGTATTTCTCTGCAATCCCAACAATCCTACTGGAACCCTGGTCCCGAAAGATCAGTTGATGGACTTTGCCAATACGGTTTCCGACAGAACCACCCTTTTCTCAGACGAGGCTTATTACGATTTCATAACCGAGCCGAATTATCCCTCTATGATCGAGATGGTGAAAAAAGGGAAAAATGTCATTGTATCCCGAACCTTCTCCAAAGTTTATGGACTTGCCGGTCTGCGGGTAGGATACCTGATCGCTCGCCCAGATATCGCCGAGCGGGTACGGGTAAACGTCATGGCCAAGTGCAATATGATGGCGAATATAGGAGCTATGACAGCCTTGAAGGATCCAGACTTTTACAAGATGAGTCTGGAGAAGAATACAGCGGCGAAAAAGCATATTTATTCCGTACTCGATGATTTGGGTCTAAGGTACGTACCCTCACACACCAATTTTGTGTTCTTCCATACCGGAAGAGAGATTGGCGGACTTATGCAGGAAATGAGAGCCAAAGATGTCATCATCGGTAGGCCTTTCCCGCCTCTTACCGATTGGTGTAGAATCAGTACAGGTAGAATGGAAGATGTCGAGAAATTTGGAAAGGCCTTGAAGGAAGTAATGGGGTAAAGGGAGAGTTGTTCGAGTGTTCTCGTGTTCTTGAGGGTTTTTACTGCTCAATTCCTTGTTCCTTGTTCCTTGTTCTTCAATCCTTGTTCAGCGTATTTTATAGATTAATCCTTCATCAAAGATGTCATTGCGAGGCTGTATGACAGCCGAAGCAATCCCCTTGACTTAAAAAACTAATCGGAATCAAGGAGATTGCTTCGGTCAAATTTTGACCTCGCAATGACACTGGAGGCTGGATCAAAATAGGATTCGCTAGCAAAATTATACGTAATCGGATTGCGCTCCTCCCATTATTCGGCGAATAAGGGGAAGTTGGCCTGCGCGGAGGGGTCAAATGATCCCTTATACCTTTGCCAGCAAAGTCTCGGTATCCACTACCTCTGCAAATTCTTCATTCAGGCTTGCCAGGGTAGTGAGATGTACTACCTCAGAACTATATTTTTCTCCATTGATGCCGATGCGGTCAAAAGTAGCTGTGGCGTCAGAAATGAGATAGGTTTGGAAGCCAAAATTCCCAGCCATGCGGGTAGTTGTAGAAACACAGTGATTGGTGGTCAGGCCTACGATCACGAGGGTATCGATTCCTGCTTTTTCCAACTGCTCCTTCAAATCTGTTCCAATAAAGGCGCTATTGACATTTTTGACAATAAGCGGCTCTCCTTCCTGTGGTTTGAATCCGTCTTTTAGCTCAAAGCCCGGATGTGTATGATGTAATTTGGAAATGGGGTTTTGGGAAGAGTGCTGTACATGATAAATGGGCAAGTTTAGTTCGCGCCATTTGGCCAGAATCTCCTGGGCTTTTTCTTCTGCATTCGGATTGTTTCGATTGCCTCCCCAATATTCTATTTCGTCCATGCCTTTTTGGATGTCGATGAGGAGCAAAGCAGGATTTTTTTCTCTCAGATTCATACCTTCGGTTTAGAGCTTGAAATTACACATTGAAGGGGAACTTCCCTTCAATGTCCTCGAATTTCATTTTCGTTTTCCCAAAATTCTCATGAGGATTGTTTTCCAGCCTACTTTGGGTCGTGAATAGGTGTAAGCGTGTACAGGAGAATTGAATTCTTCTACAAAAACATCTCCTTCTTTGTACAATAAAATAGAAATATCATCGGATCTTTTTGCCTTATCGCTTGCCCAGGCCTTCGCTTCATCGAGTTCATCAAACTGGATATAGAGATCATCTTCTTTGTTCAGGAACCAACCTCCTGATGGAGATAGTACTTGTCCGGTTCTTTGTACAGTAATCATAAGGTAACACCATCCTTTGGGTAAGGGAGTATTTTCCTGTGCAAATTTCATGGTACGACATTTAAACATTCTATTTCGGAGGCAAAGTCATGACATAATCATAACTCTCATTGAGGTACTCAGCCAGTTTCTCCAAATCCTCCAACATCTTATCAGGAATACGAACATAGCCTTTCATAGTTGCCCCATAGGATTTATAAAGCCCTGTTCCGAATTCCTCTATATACTTTTGCTGAACTTCTTTAGAGAAACGGATGCCAAACTCGCCAGCTTTATTGAGTAGGGAAAACATGTATCCATTGGCTGAGGTATAGGGCATAGTCTTGCCTTTTCGATCAAAGCGAGGACATTTTTCTACCAATTCATCGTAGATTTTGAGTTTTTCTTCCCACATATAACTCTGTGTTTAATTCTTACCTAAGTTAAAGGATAATTGTCTGCAATTATTGAATTAACCAAAAAGTATACAGGATTTGAAATTTCGTATAAGGAGTTAAAGCGGCTTCGTATCGATCTTTGTCTTATTCTTTTCAATAAATAAAAAATGAATACGCAAGAATTTGGCAAACAAGGGTGGACACCCGAAAGATTAGGTAGCTTAAGTGGCAAAACCTACCTTATCACTGGAGCGAATACAGGAGCAGGTTTTGAAGCGAGCAAAATACTTCTGGGCAAAGGTGCGGAGGTCATCATGCTTAATCGAAATGAACAAAAATCTAATAAAGCAATTGAAGACCTGAAAGGGCAATTTGGATCAACAGCTAAAGTTTCATTTATTAAAATGGATTTGGCTGAGCTTGCTTCTGTACGCAATGCCGCAAAAGAGGTAATTGCAACTGTAGCCAGGATTGATGCATTGATTTGTAATGCTGCTATTGCACAAGTCCCCACACAAAAGTTCACAAAGGACGGATTTGAGAGTCAGCTTGGCGTAAATCATTATGGTCATTTTCTCTTGTGCGGATTACTTTACGAGAAGGTGGAAGAGTCCAAAGGACGCATAGTAGTCGTTGGCAGTGAAGGCTATAAAATGGGCCTGAAAACCATGCAGTTCGCTGACATGAACTGGGATAAAAATTACCATCCTATGAATACCTATTGTCATAGTAAATTGGCCCAAATCATGTTTGCCTACGAATTGCAAGACAGAATTAAAGCTGCCAGGAATGAGGTGGAAGTCTATGTCTGCCATCCTGGTGCTTCCGCTACCTCCCTTATCAAAAATAGTGGGGGTTTACGAGATAGGATTCTTTTCGGATTGATGTCGATGACCCCCCTGGTCCAGTCGGCTGAAAAGGGTTCATATCCCGAAGTGATGTGTGCTACCGAAGAGAACCTGAATCAGAAGGCATATTATGGTCCTACGGGTAGAATGCAATGGACAGGGCCTGTAGGCGAATGCAAATTAGAGGCACACGCCCAAGACAAAACTGTTGCAACAAAGCTTTGGGAGGTATCCGAAAAGGCAACGAATTTCGAATGGAAAATTTAAGTCAAAAATTCAAAGGAAAATACGTCCATTGGCAACTTGAAAAAGAGCGTTAAAATGCAGCATTTCAAAACTCTATCCGCATATCTGGATTACATGCAACTAGCTAGGCCAGAGCATCCAATGCTGAGCGTCATGTTCGCAAGCGGGGACAATTTTCTTCCTTGCCCAAGAGAGAGTTCGCCTCCGATCACCAATGATTGCTATTCTATCAGTCTGAAAAAGATTGTCAAAGGAAACTTAACCTATGGCCGAACAAAATATGACTTCACGAATGGAGCCTTGATTTTCCTTGCTCCCAGGCAAGTCTTGCAGTGGGACAATAGCGTGGTTTTTGAGCAAAAAGGCTTTTCTATAAATTTTCACGAAGATTTCCTCAAAGGGACAGAATTAGCGCATCAGATTAAAAAATATGGATTCTTTTCCTATGCAGTAAATGAAGCCCTGCATCTTTCTCCCAAAGAAGAAAGGCAGATAGAATCCATTGTAGAAAATATTGATATAGAATATCACAACAACCAGGATGAGTTTAGTAAAGACATCATCATCTCTCAATTAAGTACCCTGTTAAAATATGCCAACCGATTTTATGAAAGGCAGTTTCTTCATCGGAAAGAGCTCTCGAATGATCTGCTGGAGAAATTTAACCAACAACTGGAAGCATATTTTGAATCGGGACAGCTACAGGAAAAAGGCATTCCCAGCATTGAACAAATAGCGGAGCAGATGTCGGTTTCTCAACGTTACCTCAGCGACACCCTCAAAAAAGAAACCGGTAAAACCACCACAGAACACTTGCAATTATACTTGATTGATGAAGCCAAGCATATTTTATTGAAACCTAATAAAACTATCTCTGAAGTAGCCTATGAGTTAGGCTTCGAATATCCCCAGTACTTTTCAAGATTATTCAAAAAGAAAGAAGGCCTAAGTCCTTCGGACTACATCGAAAAATTTAAACTGAATTAAAGCAATGGACATCTTAAAAATAGCTAACGAATGGGCCAAAGATGAAATCTTCTCATCGAAATTCTTCATACTTTTCGGACTTGTATTTCTGGCTGCAAGTATAGGATTTTGGCAACTTGGAAAAACCGAAACCGCCAGAGCATTCATCTACCCGACCCTAGTGGCAGGCATTTTAGTTTTAGCTGTAGGCCTGGGGTTATTTTTCACCAATAAGTCGAGACTTAACAACTTTGCTACAGCTTACAATTCAGATCCGACTGCATTTGTAAAAGCGGAAATAAGTCGCGCCGAAAAAACTGTCGGAGAATTTCAGACCGTAGTTTTCAAAGCCATTCCAATCATCATTGCAATTGCAGCACTCTTGATCATTTTCGTTGACAAACCTCTTTGGAGAGCCATCAGTATCACAACTATTGCGATGATGGCAGTTATCCTGATGGTAGACAGTAATTCCAGTACCAGAATTGACGACTATCGAAAGCAGTTGGAATTGGTGGATAAATAAGGGAATAAGGCCTTGACTCCCTATCGCCTTCATTTTCACCCAGCTTTCCCTTTATCTATGTCCCATATCTTAAAAAAAAGAGCGATAAGACTATTGTCTTATCACTCTTAAACATATGGACTTCGTCTTCACTATTTTCGTATACTTAATGAGAAATTACTTTTTTGAATCCCGGAGCTCCGGCCAGGATTTCTTCTGAACTTTCTGCTTCGAATTGACGGAAGTTTTCTCTGAATTGTCCAATCAGTTTTTCGGCCAACTCAGCATAAGCCTGCTTATCTGACCAGGTTCCCTGAGGAAGCAGAAGTTCGTCAGGGACTCCCGGACAGCTGGATGGAACTTCGAGTCCGAAATAGGGATCTTTTACGAAGGGAATTTCATCCAACTTTTTTTCCAATGCTGCCCGAATCATAGCTCGGGTGTATTTCAATTTGATCCGGCTTCCTTTTCCATAGGGGCCTCCAGTCCAACCGGTATTCACCAGCCAGATATTGACCTCGTCTTTTCGGATTTTTTCCCCCAATAATTCCGCATACTTACTGGGATGCAAGGGCATAAATGGCGCGCCAAAACATGCCGAAAAAACAGCCATCGGTTCATCAACCCCGGTTTCAGTCCCTGCCACCTTGGCTGTATAACCAGAAATAAATTGATACATAGCCTGGCTGATACTCAGTTTTGAAATCGGAGGTAATACTCCATAAGCATCACAGGTAAGGAAAAACACATTTTGAGGTAGTGGTCCTATAGAAGGCACAACCGCATCAGGCATATGGTGAATGGGATAGGACACCCGGGTATTTTGAGTAACTTCTATATTGCTGTAGTCTACGGTGCTGGTTCCCGGGGAAAAGCGGGTATTTTCCAGTATAGCGCCAAATTTTATGGCCTGGTAAATCTCTGGTTCGTTTTCAGGACTCAAATCAATCACTTTCGCATAACAACCTCCCTCAAAATTGAAGACTCCCTCATCGGTCCATGCATGTTCATCATCTCCGATTAACCTTCTTCCTTTATCAGCACTCAAGGTCGTTTTTCCCGTACCCGATAGCCCAAAGAAAATAGCTGTATCTCCTTCTGGTCCCATATTGGCACTACAATGCATAGAAAGGACATTCTCCTTTTCTGGAAGCAGAAAGTTCAATACACTAAAGACTCCTTTTTTGGTTTCTCCAGTATAACCAGTTCCACCAACCAAAATCAGGCGTTTTTTGAAATGAATGATCGCGAAATTCTCATTTCGGGTGCCGTCAATTTCTGGATCTGCTTTAAATTCAGGAACAACCAAGAGACGAAAATCAGGATCAAAATTGACCAGCTCTTCTGCCTCAGGGCGCAAAAACATATTGTAGCAAAAGAGATTATGAGCTGCCTGTGTGTCTATGACCCTGAGTTTAAGTCTATATCTTGGATCAGCCCCTGCAAATGCATCACGCACATACAGCTTTTTGTAATTCATGCTCTGAATTACTTTCTGATAAAGCTGATCAAATTTTTCTTCATCGAAAGAGATATTGATATCTCCCCACCAAACCTTATCGCGAGTGATCTCATCCTTCACGATATATCGATCCTGAGGAGATCGCCCTGTGAACTTGCCCGTATCCCACATAAATGCACCAGTATCAGCCAGAACACCCTCCCCATTTTTGAGGGCTTCGCTTACCAGTTCGGCGGCCGTCAGGTTCCAAAAAACTCCTTTGGCATTTGATAGACCTAATTCGTCCAGGCCTTGAAATATGGATTTCAGATTGCTGTTTTTCATCTTTTATATGTTGGGTAATTGGGATTAATCTTCTTTTTGAAAGGCCAGAACAGGGACGCGGACATCCATGAGTATTTTCCGTGTAAGGCTTTGAGATCGTTCTTGAAAGCTTGCTCTTTCTGAATGCGTTTTCATCGCGATAATGTCTATTCTATTAGCATCCATAAAAGCTCGCAATCCATCAATTATATCTCGTGTCTCCTGGATCGACAAAGTCAGCTTGCCTTCATTTTCCCAGTTTTCAAGCTGTTCGATAAAGCCCTTTTCCAGCATGGCCCAATTAGAATTTTCGGCCTTGACGGTGGTACAGATCAGGCTACTTTTCATAGCACTGGAGAAATTGATCAACTCCTCTACGCTTTCTGCATCATTGTCCTCCAGGCTAAGGGCGTACATAATCTTTCGGATCGGTCGAAAGCTGGTAGTGGAAGGAATAGCCAAAACCGGACAGCACTTGCATCTCTGGATCACCCGTGCAGCTATGCTACCAAGAATTTGCTCTGAAGGACTGTTTGCACCCTGTGTACCCATGATGATCATATCCGTATTTTGTTCTTTCGCAAATTTTACGATCTCAGAGGCTGCATGTCCACTTCGCAAACTGGAAGAGGCTCGTACAGATTTTCCCAAATCAGATCGGGCTTCCTCTAAATATCTATCCAGCAGAGCATGTGCTTTGTCCAGTTTTTCTTCCCGAAGCGCCGAAACGAACTGTGCGGGGATATAAGACAAATTGGCATGTACGTCCTGGTAAACATGCAAAACACTCAATCTTGCATTCAGCATTTCTGCTATATGAAGGGCGTATTCAAATGCATTATGTGCTGCCTCTGAAAAATCTATGGGAACCAGTATATGGTGGATTCGCCTTTCTTCAGAAATATTTTTCAGAACTCGATTGCTTTGGCTATTAGTCATCTTCTCTAAGTTTTGGTTTTCCTAATAGCATCAATCTCACTACATCCCTCCTCATCTCTATTGAGATAAATCAGAGGAAGGATAGATTTTTGTCAATACTGGCTTTTGCGGATTTTAATTCCTGAATTGAGTAAATTCACGAATTCTCAAAAAAACGCTACTATGAAGAATTTTAAATTTCTGGCCATATTTCTGATATGCGCAGGCTTCTATTCCTGCTCCTCTCCTGCTCCTCCCGCTAGCAGCTATAGTGAGGAAGACAAAAAGTTTTTGGGCATTCCTAAAGACGCAAAACTCAGTTCCGCAAGTAAACGTGCCCTGGAAAGAGGCTATGCACAAGGGCCTGACTGGTTTTGTAATTGCAAAAGCTTTGACCTAAAAGGAGATTTTGCTTTCGAAGAGGGAGTAACCCGACGCGACCCCAGTGCTGTCCTATCCATTGACGGGAAATACTATGTTTACTATTCAAGGACTACCGGGATTACCAAAGGCTTTCACACAGGAGATCCGGCAAATAAAGTCTTTCCCTGGGATTTGACCGAGATATGGTATGCAACTTCAGAAGATGGTTGGACATGGAAAGAGGAGGGACTTGCAGTAGGAAGAGGGCCAGAGGGAGCCTATGATGACAGATCCGTTTTCACACCAGAAGTCATGCAATTTGAAGATAAGTTTGTTCTCACCTATCAAACCGTCAAGCATCCCTATGTAAACCGAGTCAAAAATCAGGTAGGCATGGCTATTGCGACAAATCCAGGCGGCCCTTTCCGGAAACTGGATGCGCCCATCATTTCCCCGGCGGATAATGGAGAGTGGTTAGGAGAAGAAGATGATCGTTTTCAAGTCAAAACAAGAGGAGATTTTGATAGCCATAAAGTACATGATCCCTGCCTCATCTATTTCAACAATAAATTCCATCTCTATTATAAAGGAGAAAGAATGGGTGAACAAATCACTTTGGGAGGTAGAGAGATCAAACATGGAGTCGCTATTTCGGACAAACTTGAAGGTCCCTATATCAAATCCCCATATAATCCCATTAGCAATAGTGGACATGAGGTCTGCGTATGGCCGTATCAAGGAGGAATAGCAGCGATGATTACGACAGATGGACCAGAACGCAACACCCTGCAATGGGCGCCGGATGGAATCAATTTCGAAATCAAATCATATATCAAAGGTGGCCCCCACGCTGCTGGCCTGGTAAGATCCCTGGATACGGAAAAATCTCCGACAGAAGCCTTAAGCTGGGGACTGACTCACGAATACCATGACTACAATTGGCAATTTATTCGCCGATTTGAATGCAAGCCCCCAAAAAGGGCTATTTAGAGGTATTTATTTCAATTTTTCACCAGACATATCTGCCTTCAAAGGAATAGATAGAAGAAAAATAAAGTGTTAGTATCCCGTACGAAGCCAAGGAAGATTTATTCATGTTCCTGGCACTTGAATTTGATTTTGAGTCCTGCTTTTCATCTACACCCATGACAAAAAACAACTGAACTCCCTAATGGGAGTTCAGCATACTATACATCTAAGCTATCTACTATATTTGCTCTTAGTTTGCAGAAGCTACCGGATCTCTTACAGGATCTTTATCAACCAATAACACTCCATTGGTACGCACTACCCCATTTCTCAGTAGTAAAATACCTGCAACATGAGGAGCGGCCATAGAGGTACCTGATTTTGTGGTATAGCCACCATCTTTATCGGTAGAATAAATATCGGTTCCGGGAGCTGCATAATCGACGGGACCATTGCCAAAGTTTGAACTGGCAGCGATACGTCTATCTTCCATCATATTGGAAACCGTAAATATCCGAGATCCATTGGTATTTGCAGGTGCATAACCACCAGCATGCATATTGGAATTTCCAGCAGCGATCGATACAAAAATTCCACGGCCTCCCAGAAATAGTCTGATGCTCCAACTTGCCAACCAGTGAGAACCGGGTGCTCCCAGGCTAAAGTTGGCTACATCCCCCGGGTTTGCGACAGCTGCTGTATAAGAAATACCATCCAGTAAATCTGACCAGGTCCCATCTCCATTTCGATCCAGCACTTTTACCCCAACTACCGTGGCTCCTGCAGCCACTCCTTTGGTTCCAATGAGATTGTCTTTTGCAGCAATAATCCCGGCACAATGGGTGCCATGACCATTATTGTCATCTTTACCCGGCTCCGAAACGATCATAGAGGAACTCAGAGAACGGTTCACTCTTAAGTCGGGATGGTCCTGATCAATACCCGTATCTACAACAAAGGCTATTCTTTCTAAACTGGATCCATTTCCGGAGCCAACCAATTCGACCCCCCAATCTACTTTTTGAACTTTGAAAGGCTTAAAGGTCCCGGGAATGATCACAATCTTGAATCGGGCATCCTGTTCAATCCATTTTACAACTTTCAGGGAAGTCAGTTTCTTGATCTGATCCGCGTTCAGAATGGCTACAAAACCAACAAATGCCCCTCCATAAATTTTCTTTACAGATTTTTGATCGATTTTTTGATCTCGGAGAAAGGGAGCCAGTTTTGACCTAACCTGATTTGTATAGGATTTAAGGGCTTCTGCTTTCTGCTCTCTCTTTTTCATCCGCTTAAAGGCAGCGCTTTTGATAAAGGGAGCAAAAAATTCATCTTCCAGAATGACCATGTATTGGTTGGGAATGGCTCCTTCTTCTTTAGAATGCAAAATGAGTTTTTCCCCTTTCTTAGGAGCTTTCTGCGCACTAAGTTTTTGGCTAAAGGATAGGGCCAGGAATAAGCCCAGGCTGATAATGAAATACTTTTTCACTGTGTGTGTGTTTAATGTTAATGATAGGATTAACATACCCTTTCGGTATGTATTGCTTAGTTACCTGTTTGCCTTAAAGCGTAACTTTCTTGTAAAAAAAACATGAGTTCTCTCAAAAATTTGAGAGAACTCATATCCGGATTTTGTATCTCTTAATTTGCAGAAGCAATTTTATCCTTTATGGGATCTTTATCCTGTAAAAGGGTTCCATTAGTCTTTATCACCCCATTTTTTAGCAAAAGAATTCCCGCCACATGAGGAGCTGCCATAGAAGTACCTGACAAAGTCATAAAACCTCCATCTTTGAAAGTGGAATAAATTTGGGTGCCCGGAGCAGCATAGTCAACCGGAGCATTGCCATAATTGGAAGTGGGAGCGATATGCTTGTTTTCCATCATATTCGAGATGGTAAAAATTCTGTTTCCATTCGTATTGGCTGGCGTATAATTTGATGCATGCATATTTGAATTACCAGCGGCAAGCGTTACATATATGCCTCTATTTCCTAATGCTCCGATGATAAACACACTCAGTAACCACTGAGAACCCCTAGCCCCAAAACTAAGATTCGCAACATCACCTGGATTTGCTACAGAAGAAGTGTATGAGATTCCGTCCAGAACATCAGAGAAGTTTCCACTGCCAAATTCGTTGAGAACTTTTACCCCAACCAAGGTTGCACCAGCTGCTACTCCTTTGGTCCCGATTACATTGTCCTTTGCCCCAATAATACCTGCGCAATGGGTACCATGCCCATTCCTATCATCTTTGTCTGGTTCTGAAGCAATCAGGGAAGTACTCAAACTCTGATTCACCCTTAAGTCTGGATGATCCATATCTATTCCAGTATCCAAAACAAAGGCTATCCTGTCGAGATTGCTAGCTTCCCCCGAACCTACGGCCTCAACTCCCCAATCTGTAATCTGAACGCTTTTGGCTGGCCTGATGGATCCTTTTTTTATTTCCAGCTTAATGCGAGCATCCTGTTCTATCCATTTGACAAGCTTCAAAGACAGGAGTTTTTTGATTTGGACTTCGTTCAATACTGCGGTGAATCCGACAAATGCGCCTGCATAAATCTTTTTAATAGATTTCAGTTCAATCTCTTGATCGCGAAGAAAGGGAAGCAGTTTCTGCCTTGCCTCTTTCTTGTAGGCCTTGAGGGCTTCCGCTTTTTGCTCTCGACGCTTGAGCCTTTTAAAAGTGGTGCTTTTAATAAAGGGAGTAAAAAATTCATCTTCCAGCATAACCATGTACTGGTTTGGAATAGCCCCTTCTTCCTTGGAATGTAAAATCAATTTTTCACCTTTCTTAGGTGCTTTTTGAGCATAGACATCCTGCCTAAATGATAAGACAAAAATCAGGCTCAGACTGAGAATGAAATACTTTTTCACTTGCTTTGTTAAAATTTGAGATAATAAAAGTCTAAGAGAGTAGACAATTATTGGTTGCTCAAATGAAAACAATCGTAACATACAGCCAAAGAAAAACCCGCCTGGATGGCGGGTTTGGTTTTTTCGGTGTCTTGGGTGTCGCTAGAAAGCTCAGGTATCGCTAATGTTCTACTGTTATTCTATAACTAAGATCCTTTGAGCTGAAACTACCTGTCCACCGATACCAAAACTGACAAAATACAGTCCCGGCTGAAGGTCATTGAGGGGAAGGTTGAACTCCTGCAGGCCTTCACGGATCATCCGCTGATTTACCTGCCGTGTCCTTCCCATAGCATCAACCACCCTGATAGCGAAGGTCAGCATCTCAGATTCTTCAGAACGCACCCTGATTTGGGTGTTCTGACTAACCGGATTGGGGAATACGGGATCGACATAAACTTCTGGCATGTCCGGACTTACCGCCATGCCTGTAGACGAACTGTCATTGCTACAATTATCTGTGAGGGAATCGGCCTGGACAAAACAGTTAAATACTGCCCAATCCTGTACAAGGATAGAAACCAGGGAGTCATTGGGATAATTTCCATAGGTGTATGTCCCTGCTGAAAGGCTATCCAGAGGATCATTGCCCAGATTATCCATGATCAAAAAGAGGTTGCTGGTCCCGCTTATACTTACTACTACCGAAAAGGTAGAGTCTGTCATACATTGGGTATAGATGCTATCAACTACCAGATCACATACAGGCACAGGAGTACAATCCAGGGTTACCGGAAAGGTAGTCTCCGTACAATTCGGAAAGTTGGGATCCGAAACCGTAAGCCTTACATCTGTACTGTTGAAGTACTCACCAAAGGTATAGGTTCCACTACTCAATCCTCCTACAACCGTCGTTCCCTGATCATCACTGATTTGAAAATTGCTTCCAATTCCAGTAAAGCTGATATTCATTTCAAAGCTGGAATCGCTCTTACAGCTTGCATAAAAAGTATCAATCATGACCGAACAAACAGGAGGCGGAGGGGGAAGCGTATCACATTCGATATTCGCATTGATATCGCCTCTCCCACTATAGGATCCATCAAAATCGAACCAACCGGAGATTCCGAAGTTCCCATTTTTATCATTGGCTCCTATACCGATCTGAAAACCAAAATTCAGATTGGAGGGTCTGTGCAGGATATTTATTACATCTCCATCAAAAGCAGATCCAGCTACTCCGATCATGCGGGAACGGCTATTGTCCAGCTCATAAAACATCCAATTCTGCCAGTCTGTGCTATCAACTCCTCCCCCATTTTTGAGGTCTCGCCCTAAAGCGGTCCACTCTGCATAGGTACGAGGATTTATCAACCACATATCAACATCCCACAAGCGATTGGGGTCTCTTTGATTCACGATTCGGCCAGTAATCTGCAGCGTACTATCGCTCCAGTAATTGAGTAAGCCGCCCTGTGTATCAAAGACGTAGTCTCGGGTCGAATCCCCGGGAATGGCATTTAACCAGAATGCATGATCATTACTGGCATAAGGTGTCAACTCACAGCTCTGGACTATGGTCTGAGCTCCGAGTGTATTTGGAAATATGAGGTGAAAGAAGGCTGCAATGAACAAGGTGAGGAGGAATCGTCCAGGATAAACAGAATTTGCGCTAAACATTTTCTTGGGTATGGGTAAAACAGGCTTCCAGGACTGAGTGATCCTGGAGGCATACAAAAGTTTTTTCTTCGTGTTGGTCTGGGTATCCTGTGAGCAAGTGGAAGCAGATATTGCTTCTCGCTCATTAAGTGCCTCTTGAAGAGGCCTGCATAAATGGTGGGAATCAGCTGTGAGCAATGGGGAATATGCATTCCCCTTTTCAGGTTTTGTAAAGAACTTTCCAGGCATTTTTGGATGGTTTAATTCCCGTCATTTCGGGAAGCCGATGCTAAACTCTGGAATTGCTGGGATAAACAATAGTTTTCTTCGGAAATGGTAATCTGGATGTAATATTCAACTGGGAAAGTGTCGAAATATTTACGTTTTCAGATCGAACGAAGTCTCGTAACAGCTCTTTCTTAGTCAAAGATTAAGTACGTATAGGACTCATTTAAGCCCTTTTACACAAAAAGAACGATAGGGTAAAACATTTGCGACATAAGAAAAAGCCCTTAAAAAGGTCTGTGCCTAGTTTTGAGTAGTTCATTCATCATTCAACACGCAAGAAACACAGTTTGAACAATCAACCATCAAGTATTAAAGCAAAGAAAAATGAAAACAAACCTTAGAAAATCTCTCCGAATTTTCGCATTTGTATGTGTTACCATCATCTCAAATGCCTGTCAGCCCAGTTGTGAAGGAGGGGAGTGTATTCCTCCAAATGGCGCTATTCAAGAATGTCATGATGGAGGTGGGGAGTATAATTACTCATCTTGCAGATGTGAAAGATAAACTGTAACCTCAATCGGAAATATTGGAAGCCGTTCTTTAGTCGAGAGCGGCTTATTTCTTTATATAGAAAAAGGGCAGAAGATAAATCTTCTGCCCATACACATCTTTCAGCCCCAGAACCGGGCTGAATGCTCACCAAGACGTCCTGCAATGCCTGTTCTAAAGCATTTGAAGAAGGCATGCAGGAACCACTCAAATTTGGATGATTCACTATCCGAACGTTGCTTGACAAGCTTTTACATCCACAGGCAGAAATTTATTCTCATTTCCACCCATTTCCCCCGACTTCAAACTAAATCTCCTTATCTGAGTCTTTAATTATGTATGGGCTAACAAAAGCCCCTGTTTAGACCTATTTTTTTGTAATTTATAGGCCAGTAAAAACACAAAAGATGGAAAGTACCCGTAAGCTCGCAGCCATAATGTTCACAGATATTCAGGGATATACCGCCCTGATGCAGCAGGACGAAGCCAAAGCTCTGGAAATGAGAAACCGCCACCGGGAGGTTTTTCAAAGACTCCACAAACTATACAATGGAACCATCCTGCAATATTATGGAGATGGAACGCTGAGTGTATTTGACAGCGCAATAGATGCCGCACAATGTGGGGTAGAAATGCAGAAGGAATTACAGACTGAGCCTAAGGTACCTCTTCGCATTGGCATCCATACGGGAGATATCCTTTACTCAGATACAGAAGCTGTAGGCGATGGCGTAAATGTAGCTTCCCGGGTAGAATCAGTGGCAGTTCCGGGTAGTGTAATGATCTCTGAGAAAGTTTATGATTATATAAAAAATCAGAAAGAGATTCCGGTTCAATCCATGGGCCACTTTAATTTCAAAAATGTAGAAAAGCCTCTGGAAGTTTATGCCCTCGGACTCGAAGGACTGGTTGTTCCTAATCCCGATACCCTGAGCGGTAAATTCGTGAAGCATGATGCCAAAGGAGAAGCTGACTCTTCCGAAAATGCTTCTAAAAAATATACCCTGCCCATATTGATTGGTGGACTTTTACTTGCAGCTTTAGCAGCAGTCTGGGCTTTGGGAGGTTTTGGATCAGGCGAAAGTGAAAATGGTGTATTTACTACCATCAAAGTAAAAGACGAAAATGGCAATACGATCGAAAGGCAAATCGTTCGTTCTTCCCAACAGAAAAAAATCTACCTGGTCGAATTTGAAAATGAAACAGAAGAAGAAGATGCAGAATGGTTAGCTGCTGCGATTCCTTTCGCATTAGAGATGGACTGGGACCAGGATCCCTACATGTTGAGCTATTACGAAGAGCGGGAAACCTTTGAGCAATTCAATGCAGAATTGGAAAAAGCCGAAGAAAAGAGGGTCGAATATCTGATGCGCGGAAACTTTAGTTATAAGGATAGCATTTACAGTTTCCACCCAGAACTCTATCAGGTTTCCAGTGGACAAAAAATCAAGGAATGGGACTTTAGTGGTCCTGAAATTCTTCCCCTGGTTGACGAGGCCTCTCTCACCATCAAAAAGGACCTGGGAGTGCCTGAAGATTACCTGGCTACCGTAAAAGACCTTCCATTGACCCAACAACTGACCGAAGATGTAGATGCCTTCAAGAAGCTGATTGAAGGTCTGGTCAATATGAATAAAAATTTCGGGCGGGGCTTACAATTGATCAATGAAGCCGGAGAGGAGGATGAATCCTTTGCTATGGCAAATTACATCAATGCCATCATAAATCACCAGATGTCCTTCAGTCCGACTCTGGCTGAAAAGAGCATTGAACGGGCCATGAAGCATAGAAAAAGACTGGGCGAATCTGCGGAAACCAATGTGCGTATTCTCAACTATCGGATAGACAATCAACCGGAGAAAGCGGTTCAATTGGCCAAGATGATGGCGGATATGAAACCTGCTCAGAGCGACCTTCAATTATCTCTTTCAGGAGAGTACCAAAGGCTGGGTATGTTTGAAGAAGCGCTTGAAAGTGTCAAAAGGTATCAAATTGCCAGAGATGATCCAGATGCAGCACTAGAAGCAGAATTGAATTACCTGCTGAGGCTAGGTAGAACAGAGGAAGGAATCAAACGTGGAGAGGCTTTTATTAAAAAGAATCCGGAAAAATTGACAGTTATAAAAGAACTCGGCAAGCATTATCTAAAGGCAGAAGCATACGAAAAAGCCGAAAATCTTTTCAAGAAAGCTGATATTCTGGAGCCCGAGAGTCCCTACTGGTCTCGCTTCCTGGACCACATCATTTTTATGAAAGATTCCGCCAGCTACCTCACGGAAGATTTCCTGCAGAAATACATGGGCGAGTATGAAGTAGAGTTCAGGAAACTATCTCTTGAGATTGAGGTAGATGCTCCTATACTCGCATTAAGGGTTCAGAACCAGCAGGACTTCCCTTTATATCCCATTAGTACGAATAGCTATTTTGCTTCTATTCAGGACCTGGAAATTAAATTTAAAAAAGTCCTTGAGAGTGAAGCCGAAAAGCTTTACCTGAAAGAAGGACAAAATGGCTATATGCGTTGTTTCAAAGAAGATGAGTTAATCAAAGGAGCTCATAAACTTCTGGCAGAAAAGAAATACGAAGAAGCCAAAACCAAATATACAGAAGCCAAAGCGTCTCATCCTGACCATTATTATCTCGACAACTTTCTAATGCATATCGAATTCATGCTAAAGAAGGGAGATAAGTGGGATAAGGATATGCAAGCAAAATACCTGGGAAATTATTCCAATAAGGATGGAAACATCAAAGGTAGCATTACGCAAAGAGAAGACGGTATATACTTAAAACAAGTCAATTTCCCCGGCACCATCGAACCAGCCATCATTCTTCCCATGAGTGAGGAAAAATTTATGCTACCCACTTCGCTGGCGTCCAGTATTATCTTTAAAAAGAGAGGGAAAAAAATCAAGGATCTCTCGCTTATGATATTTGACCAGAAAAGAGGGACCCTTGATAAAGAAGAATAAAGGCTCTAGAGGGTAGTTGTATAGAAATAAATGGTAATAACTGCGAATACTGCATGAAGGATAGCAATACCGGGATTTGCAAAATCACCTTTCTTATATCCTAATAAGGCAGCTAAACCTACCCATACATGAAAGACCATAAAGGTCTGAAGGAATATTTTTATCACTGCCGGGTCCATACTTAGGTAGGTCAGGATTGCGAAAACGCCGGCAGTAAAGGCAGCTGCTCCATACATTTTTCCCCAGGTAATTGTAGAAGATGGAGCCTCTTTAAAATCCGGAACTTTATCCGGAGCAAAAAAGAGCGCAAGCCCAGCCAGAAGCTCCATAATTGCGGTTGCTAAAATTAGAATAGTCATAGTATAGTTATAAGTAGTTTTCAATGTTAAGGGATAAAAAACTCATCTCCATCATTGGCAAAAACAATGGGACCTTCAAATAGTCCATCCACACTTTTTTCGTAGGCTCTTTTCATCAGCCAAAGATCTGGTGCAGGCCCCATATGGCTAAAGATTAGTTTTTTTACAGCTGCTTCCTGAGCGAGCTTTGCCACCTCAGCCGGGCTTGTATGATAGTCTAAAACATCCTGCAGGATTTTCGCATTCCTCTCATTTCCACTTTCCTCCACTGCCTTGCCTATTTTCTGTATCATTTCCATATGGAGCACTTCATGAATAAGGATATCAACCCCTTCCGCATGCTTCTTTAAATTTTCATTGCTTTTGGTATCTCCACTAATCAGGACTGATTTTCCAGCATATTCAATTTTAAAAGCATAAGCAGGATCTATGGGAGCATGATCAACCAAAATTGCGGTGATTTTTATTCCCGCTTCCTCATAGATCACTTTCGAATCCTTCCCCTCAGTATCTATTTCAAGAGGCTTTCCCAAAGCCGAAGCGGGATCCATAGTTTCAGGTCCATGGTGTGCGATGCGATATTTATTCTCCAAATGAAGAAAACTTTCGATCCCCTTGAAAATGCTGTCTATTCCCGTAGGTCCATAACAGGCCAGTTCCCCTTTTCGGCCAAATTGCCAGGAGCGATTTAGCAAATAAGGGAGATCCAAAAAGTGATCAGAATGCCAGTGAGAAATAAAGACTCCATCCAACTCATTCAGGGGCAATCCAAATCTTTCCATATTGGCTACAGCTCCCACTCCCACATCAAAAACAAAAAAATGCCCATTCACAAAAACAGCTGTACTGTTTTGTGCCCGTTCACTGGGCAATGGGGCCGCTGTACCAATAGTAATTATTCGGATTCCTTCTTCTTCCGCTAGTAATTCGCTCCGAAACGGACTACTTCCTGCCTGTCTTTCAATAAAGGGATCAAGCAAGATGTAGGGATTATTATAGAGTAGAATTCCCGACAATAGGCCCAGGAAGACTAGGGCCAAAAAGGAGTAGCGTAGTAGTTTTCTCATGTCAGAGAACAATATATGGATTTATTGGAAATCAGGGCTCAACTCATTCACAGGAAATTTCAAATAAAAAGAAAACGGCCCAGAAATTACCTTCTGAGCCGATTTCTCTAAGCTTAGTCCTATGACTTTGCTTTGTCTTATTTAACTACAAACTTGAAACTACTTATGGTATCGTCTGAGCTTAGCATGACTTTGTAAATCCCCGAGGACCAATTATCCGCATCAAACGGTAAAGTCAAACTCTCCCTAAAGGCTCTTAACTTCTTATGGTAAATCCGCATTCCTATGTCATTGGTGATCTGGATTTGGTAGTTCTTTTCTTCCAGATGCGAAAGTTTCAGGAAGAAGCGTCCCTCACCCGGATTGGGATAGACGGAGACCAATGGCCCTTGCTGGAGTTGTGATCCCAAATCAGGAACTCTTAGGGGTCCATCTTCTTCTTCCTCCTCCTCTTCTTCTTCAATTACCAGGACATCCAGCAATCGAGTAGACGTTATATTGGTAAGGATAGGCCGTTCCCGATCAAAGGTAATAGCTGCCTGATTTTCAATTACTGAGCCCGAAGGACTGAATTTATGCGGAAGGATTTTGAACTCTACATAGCCATGACTTTCCGGCTCATTGATTCCACTATCGGGTAGCATGATGTATTCAAAATTGAACTTGATCACATTGTCATCCAACCACTCCATTTCATAATAATGGCTGGCCCCGAGGATAGATAAAGATTCCGGATTGAGATACTGGGATAAAGTATCAACGAGATAGACATTTTCGGCCAGATAAGTCCCTACATTCTGAAAGCGAATCCTATAGATCAATTCTTCGCCTCTGCGAATATCTCTTTTAGGCATCACGATCAAATCATTGGGATCAATCGGTCCGACAACCAGCTCTTGATTCGTATCAGTATTATCACTTAGATCACAATCAGCACTCACGCCATTGAAAGAGGCAGATGTCGAGGTATTGTAACCGAGGAAGGCAGCAGTTGAAACCGAGTCCACAACATTTATCATTCCCGAGCTAAAGGCATCTATACTTGCAAATTCCCATACATAAACATTCCCCGTTTCTGTTCTGGACCAGGCCGGACTGGCTGATAAAGGAATGAGATAATCATCAAAATCCACGGCTATTTCAACAGTTGTAGCATTGGTGCTTCCATTGTTTCCATAGGCGATCTGGTATTTATTTCTCAATCCTCTACGCTTGGCCGTACTCGCCAATTCTACCCATACATCCGGATCACTACAGACTTCTTCATGCGGCAGATATACATCTGTATTTTGCCCTGAGGTCGTAGAAAATGAACGTGTTGTATAACAAGTATGTGTGTATCTCGCATCTGCATCTTCGGTGAAGGTATATGAACCCACCCCTACCGTAGCAGTGAATGTTCCATTATCCTGAGTGGCAATTCTATAGCCGATTTCGGAAATGACTCCACTTACATCAGGCAACATCTTTTCACCTGAATCATAGCTACAGTTTCCATTGGCATCTATAAAGGCGTGGAAAGTAACCGTAGAAGGCTGCGTCTCACTGATGTCATTACATTGATTGAGGTTAAGACTGGTAATCACCTGCTTATTTCCGGATGGCCAATAAATGACCAAAGAATCTATACTTGAAGCATCTCCCAGTCCAAAGTGGGCCTTCATCGTACTTTGAGCACTGATTCCTCCCGAGCGGGTAGTGATAAGCCTTGTCTGCCAGGTATCCACTCCATCGATATTAGCCTTGAGTTCCAAACGGGCGCCTACAGCGCTTTTATTCGAAGCATTTCCTGTCAGATTTATACATACCCAGGCATTTCCGCAGGAAGCCGCGTCATTTACATATAAGACATTGTTTTCTCCGTTTCTGTTGGTAACAAAGATGTCAATGTCGCCATCATTGTCGAAGTCCGAGAACATAGGAGAAACCGAGTTTTCTGTATCGGTGGCAGGATCTGAGGTAATCACTTTGTTAAAACCTCCACTCCCATAGTTGTAGAACAAGGAATTGGTATTTCCATTATCATGTACTACATAAAGGTCCTGATCTCCATCATTGTCAAAATCTGCCCAGACGGAACCCATAGCATGACCTGCCTCTGTCGATATGATAGAGCTGGTATTTTTGGTAAAGGTCCCATCTCCATCGTTTACATAGAGGAAATCTTCCTGATTGCTGGCATTGGAGACGAAAAGATCCAGGTCCCTGTCATTATCAAAGTCTACCCAACTACCACTCTGTGAATTTCCCCCATCCGCTGAAATCAATCCAGTACTTGCGACTGAAAATTTTCCATTACCATCATTGTGATACAGGGTATTATTATTCCCCCACATATTGGCAACAAAAAGATCCATCAGACCATCATTGTCATAATCTCCCCAAACTCCATTTAGGGTTGGGCTGACTTCACGATTGATGGGATTACCTGTAGCTGTGGAGAAAGTACCATCCTGATCATTATGAAATAACTGATTGAAACGGGTTTCAAATAAATCCGTGGCAAAAATATCCAGATAGCCATCATTGTCATAGTCTATAAAGGATGCGCTATGCGAATAGCCTTCGTATCCTTGACCAGTTGTATCGGCTAAATCAAAGGTCCCTGCTACATTTTCATAAAGATGATTATAGGCTCGAATATTATTGGCCATATAGAGGTCTATATCTCCGTCATTGTCATAATCTCCCCAGACAGGTCCTGCATTTGAACCTGTATGCGTTGTAGCCTGTCCAATGTCAACACTATAAAAGATGCCGAAACCATTGTTCTGGTACATACGACTTGCCTGCCAATGTGCATAATCCGCTACATAAAGGTCATCATCTCCATCATCATCATAATCCACCCAGGATGCACCCCAGGTATTTTCTGTTTCCGTTTCCAAACCTGTTCCTGAAGAACGGCTAAAAGTATTACAAACCGGATAACTCACTGTGAGAGCGGATACATAATCCTCTGTTTCTCCTAATCCTAAATCTCCACTCCCATCAGCTAGTACCAAAGCTTCTTCTGCCACGCGGACCCTCCAACTGGCTGAGCCATCTCCAAATTCAGCAGGAACACTGACATTTACGGTCTCTGTGCTCGCACCACTGATGGTCTGACTTCCATTGTAAAAATCATCAAAGCTGAAGTCCCCATCCCAATCTACCCAGAGACCATAGTAAACGGTCTTATTAGACATATTGGTATTGAGGTTGATATCAACGGCTATGGTACTCCCTGCAACATAAGCAGTAGGTATGGTCAAGCCGTCATCATAGGTATCAGAGCTGGCATCAGAGTTTGCCAGAGCGACAGTATCTGCAGCTACCTGAGCTCCTAACCAGAAAGCTTCATAATCGGGCACATTGTCCTTTACGATTTCCTGGCGGAAAGCAAGACTTCTCGCTTGAGGTAAACCAATATTATCTCCATAATCATAGTCAAAAACAACCGGGATGTCCTGAGGGCAAGAAAAGCCATCATTCAATTTCAGTCCGGAAGTTGAAGTCATTACCAGTTTTGCTTCGCGGGTCGTAACATTGATCTGATAAATCTGTCCCGTGCTATTATTGGAAATGTATAGATAACCATCTGTACCGGTCCATTGTGCACCGTATCCACTGTTGGGAATGGTCGCTCCTGTGATGGAGCCTATCGTAGATTTCGTATTGGTACCCGTGTCAAACTTGTACAAGGTTCTTTTATGAACTCCGTAGAAATTTCCATCTGTATTATAAGCCATATCCCATCCGGCGATACCTTGTCCACTATAAGTTGCAACGATGCTTGGCCCACTCACATCGATCTTCACCATATCCGCACCAACCTTCCCATACCAGAATCCATTGAAATCCATGTCTCCACAGAAAGAGTTTTTGGCAAGAGGCAATCCAAGATCCCGTATGACTCCCTCCTCATCCATGCTAACAAAGCGACTCTGACAAGAGCCATAGGCAATGCCTGTATTTACATCATAGCCCATTCCATTTACCATCGCATCTATAACAGCTATTTCTTCATAGGTTCCATCTGCCGGTTTCAACTTGGCAAATTTGGGAGCCCCATTCTTTTTCTTGTAGGTCTGATAGAAAGCTGGTTCACAGGTAAATTCCGGAATAACGACACAATTAGCACCTCCTACTGCAGTTACCCCACTCAAAAGACTGGGTGAGTACTGAGCAGAACCTCCTCCACTTGCATTCAGGGTATAATTACCATCCGCTGTACCAGAATTGACCAGTGAACTGAAATTCAATACTACTGTATCCTGATCCGGGATACTAAAATTACTCCAGCTTATCAATCCCGTAGCTCCATAAACAGGGAGGCTAGTTGAGTCGAAAGTAGATGAACCGCCCAGGGCAATACTGTCCCCATAAAAACTAAAACCCGTAGGCAAAGTTGCCGATATAGTCAGACCTGTAGCCTCAACTCCATCATTATTGATCAGGAAGATATTGTAAACTGCCAAAGCTTCCTGACAAGTTGATTGCATCAGTTCTATACTTAAATTTATCGTAGGAACATCCGTTTTAAGGGTGATTACATCTCCATTGTCCAGATCGATATTATCAAAGAAAAGAATACCGCCACTGTAGCTAGTCGGATCAATTTCAAGCAAGCCTGCATCTGTGAAATCGCCATCGCCATCGGTATCGACAAGAAGTTTGAAATCCGAAACATCCGTACCTGAGATAGTCAGCCCGTTTAAATCAAAAGAGAGATCCATAGCACCCAGATTTCCTACTTCCAGGATTTTCCATTCTCTATCCAGTCTTTTGCCCACATTCGCAGGCCGATCATTTGTAGTCTCTTCAATAACTCCATTTCCATCATCATTATCATTCCCCCACATGAAAAATGTCTTATCAACTGAAATGGTACTACTATTTGCTGCATTTGTAGCTGCAATTGAACCCAGACCTATGCTTAATATGTCTTCATTATTATTTTGCCCGGATTGTTTTTGGTAAAGCCCTGCATTATCGTCTCTTCCAATTCCACTAATGTCATTGTGATAAGTCGACATAAGAGAGGCATCCCAGATCAAGGTACCATCACTGGCCACAAAATCATGCGCGATATGAATTCCATATTTCAAGGCCAGATAGGTTTCTACTTTCTCCTTATCAGCCGTAGAAAGATCTGCATCATAAATAATGATTTCTGCGATCCTTGCATTAAGGAAATCTCCATTGTTACTATAATCCGCACCTATTAATAAGGTATCAGTCGTTACGGTATGTCCATCTAAATCAGACTTACTCACAGCCCCTTTCAGCCTGATAGATTGTTGCCCATTGCTTACAGAATTTTCAAGCCCTAACAGAAAAGGTCCAGCCGTATCTATACTGGAACTAAATACCCGATAGGTACCAAAGTTGGCCCCCACATCCCAGTAGAAGTTCCCATTGTTCCAGGGAAAGTGAGCGAGATATCTTTTTACAGCCAGCTCGGAAGTGGTGAATTTAAATCCCGCATTATCATTTAATGCATCCCAATGAGCAACCACAAAAATGTTGATCTCAGAATTGCTACCTCCCAGGATATCTGAGCGATAGAGAAGGTCATCGATCCCATCCATCTTTACAACTGGCTGGTAGTTGATCATATTGGTCCAGTCCCAGACGGGCCTGCTACTACCAGAAGAATACAAATGATTTCCATTTGAGCTTTTGTCGTGCCATTCCTGAATATTGTCCGAGGGATTTGCTGCGGTACTCCCTGCATCAGAATATAAAGAACTATCCGAGCGCACCCACAATAATAAATCTGAATTGACTCCTCCCGGACCTGATTGTCCAAAAGAAAAAGAAGTACTCAAAAGGCAAATACCCAGAACAAGCAAAAAATAAACCTGGGGGTTTATTCGCTTTACTCGTGATCTTCGAATTTTGGTATTATAAAAGATACTATGCATTAAACGACTGTTGTTTATTCATAAAACCGTACTATCCGCTCATTAAATTAAACGAACATACAATTATATATCTTTATAAACTAAGTGTTCAATCAAAGTACAGGTTGTCCTTACTCCGATATATTCTCATTATCCGTAGTAAAATATTAGCTGAATGGGGTAATTTTGACCATTAGGTAAATAAGGAGCTTTCGGAAAGGGATAAATTGAACAATCATTCAATAAAGTCTTTCTTGTCTGGGAAGACTGTTTTTTGATGGTTTCCCGCATCTTTCAAAGGAAAAAAGCCATTCAGGGATTAGGCGATGTAAAATAATTTCTTACATAGAGGGCTGGATAGGAGATTTAAAATTCATTCCGGTTTTCCGGAATAACTAACAGCATATTCAATTACTTTTGCTTCTGTTCAATATATTTCCGAATAATTCTTTGTAGGCTCAACATAGGAATGGAGCCATTTTTTAGCACCTCGTCATGAAACTCCCTGATATCAAATTTTTCTCCCAGGGCTTCCTCCGCTTCTTTTCGGAGTTTTCTTATGCTGATTTCTCCCATTTTATAAGATACTGCCTGAGCAGGCCAACCAATATAACGATCGATCTCCGTTTCCACTTCATGGAGGGATAGAGCCGTATTTTCAGCCATAAAATCAAGGGCCTCTTGACGTGTCCATCCTTTATAATGCATGCCTACATCTACCACCAATCTGCATGCCCTCCACATTTCATAGGTCAGTCGACCAAAGTGCTCATAAGGGGTTTGATAGATTCCGGCTTCCTTCCCCAGATATTCGGCATACAAGGCCCAGCCTTCACCAAAAGCACTCAAATAAGTATTCCTTCTAAAGGCAGGAACATCTTTGATTTCTGAGGAAAGCATAATTTGAGTATGATGTCCGGGCACTCCTTCATGCAGCGCTAGTGCAGGCAAAACATACAAAGGTCGTGTATGGAGGGCATAGGTATTCACCCAAAAAGCTCCGGGTTTACCTGTCTTATAATTTCCTTCTGAATATCTACCTCCCGTATAATTGGGGGCAATGGCAGCAGGAACGGGTTCTACCGTAAAAGGCATCCGAGGCAGATTGCCAAAATATCGAGGGAGGAAGGCCTCCGCTCTTTTGGATATCCAGGCGGCTTTATGCAAAAGTTCTTCCGGGCTTTTAGGATAAAACTGGGGGTCAGTTCTCAAAAACTCCAGGAAGTCCGCAAAACTCCCTTCGAAATCAAGTTCTTCTATGATTTCCTCCATTTCTCCCCTGATTCTGGCCACTTCTGACTGCCCCGTCTCAAAAACTTCTTCCGGGCTGATATCCAGGGTAGTAAAAAACCGAACCCTTTGCTCATAATAAGCAGCTCCCTCCGGGAGTTCTCGGGCAGCTATACTTTCCCGGGTTTTTCTCAGATAAGTCCCCTTTACGTATTCATAAAACTTCTTATAGGCAGGAATAATCTCTGCCTCAAGCAGTTCAACGGCTCGCAAATAGCCATTATCTTCTGCTTCAAAACCATCAAATGGTTTCACAAATACACTTTGATCGGCAGGAGTTTCAGCAAAACCTTCTATGATATTCAAGCATTTCTCCACGATTATCTTCGGCACAGTGATTTTCTTTTCGAGTCCTTCCTCCAATAAGGCCTGCTGACGTGCGAGATAGGCTGGCAAGGCTGCTAACTTCCTCAGATAGGATTCCTGGGCCTCCGTATTCCTTAGCCGGAGAGACTGGATATTATATAAGATGCCCGTTATGAATCCCCCCTCTGAATTCAGCGGCATGAGATAAGACTGATATTTCAAATTAAAGATGCGATCCTCAAGTGTATGTCGAAAGAGCTCCCAATTGATTTGGTCACTTTGATTTAGGCTTTTGACATTGATCTTGGCCAAGTCTTGTTCCCAAATAGTCAGATTCAACAATTCCTCTACAATAAATTCTTCTGTATAATATGGCCAATCTTCCTTCCATTTTTTGTTCCTCTCCTTCCGAAAATCCTGTTCAGCCTGAAAGATTTTATGCAAAGCTTCCGAGCGCTCCTGTGCTTCTCCCGCAAGGGGAAAAACAAGAAATGCAGATAGCAGGAAGATGAGAAAGCTATTTAAATTGATTCGTAGCGTAGTTTTCATTGAGTGATCGTTAAACCGGGACATAAATGGGAATTTACTGCATCATTCTTTAACTTGAAAGTAAGAGACTAAAGCCTACATCATGCGTAAACGAAAACTCACTGCCACTCCCCTCACCCATGTCAAAAGACGTGATTTCTTAAAAGTTAGCTCCTTAGCTACTACCGGACTATTGATCGGATTCCATTTGGGATGTGAAGAAGAGGAGAAATTTACGGGTCCCATAGTGGATTTTACCCCTAATGTTTTTCTCAACATCAATAATCGGGGAGAAATCCTGATCACAGCTCATAGATCAGAGTTTGGGCAGGGAGTCCGTACCAGCCTTCCTATGATTGTGGCGGATGAGTTGGAAGCAGACTGGGAAAAGGTAAAGATCGTACAGGCCGAAGGGGATGAAGACAAGTATGGCAATCAGAATACCGACGGTTCATTCAGTATCCGCATGTTTTATGAGCCGATGAGAAAGGCGGGAGCAGCTGCCAGAATGATGTTGGAGCAAGCCGCAGCCGATATGTGGCAAGTCGATGTTTCAGAATGCCAGGCTGAAAATCATTTCGTCAAGCATACAGGAAGTAGCAAAAAGCTCAGCTTTGCCAAGCTGGCAGAAGCAGCAAAAGCCCTGGAGATTCCCAAAGCGGAAGATATTAAACTCAAGGATAAAAAAGATTTCAAATACATTGGCAAAAACATGCCTATCGTGGATTTACAGGATATCGTATCGGGTCAGGCCGAATATGGTATGGATGTAAAAATGGATGGGATGAAAATTGCGATGATAGAACGCTGCCCGGTTGCGGGTATAGGCGTAAAAAGTCTGGATGATGCTGCCGCCAAAGCTGTAGATGGTGTCTATAAAATTTATACCATGCCAGCTCCCGGCTTTCCGACAGGTTTGGATAAACCCTTAGGAGGTGTGGTCGTGATTGCTGATAATACCTGGGCAGCCATGAAAGCCCGAAAGGCTTTGGATATTGAATGGGATTCTGGTAGCAATACCTCTTATGATTCTCAGGATTATTTGGATACAATGGCAAAGCGAAGCCGCAAGAAAGGTACAATTCAGCGAGAATCAGGGAATGTAAAAAAAGCCCTTCGCAAATCGGATCAGGTACTTTCATCTACCTATCGCGTTCCGCATCTCGCACATGCAACTATGGAACCTCCTTGTGCACTGGTTCATTTTGATTCTGCAAAGAATTTCTGTGAGATATGGGCTCCGACTCAACACCCGCAATGGGCTCGTGGAGCAGTAGCTGGTGCTTTAGGCCTGGAGTTGGATCAGGTAAAAGTAAATGTTACCCTTGTCGGAGGAGGATTTGGGCGAAAGTCCAAACCGGATTTTGTAGTAGAAGCTGCCATGATTGCCAAAGAAACCGGCTTCCCCATCAAACTTATCTGGAGCCGCGAAGATGATATTCGCCATGACTTTTACCATGCGCTATCTGTACAGCATGTCGAAGTAGGTTTGGATGAAAACAAGCAGGTTCAAGCCTGGCATCACAGAACCGTTTTCCCTTCAATTGGAGGGACTTCTGTACCCAAACTTGCGGAACCATCTCCTGGTGAGCTAGGATTGGGATTCATTGATTTGCCTTTGGAGATTCCCAACATTTGTTTGGAAACTCAAAAGTCCGAAGCTCAGGTACGAATTGGCTGGCTACGTTCAGTCTCCAATATTCAACATGCATTTGCCATCTGCACCATGATGGACGAAATAGCAGAAGCCAGAGAAATGGATCCCATAGAAAACAGCCTGGACTTACTCGGCAAAGGTCGAAACATTGATGTAAAATCTATGTTCGAAGGCTTCGAAAACTATGGAGAAGCTCTGGAAGATTATCCCTGGAATACAGAAAGACTATCAGGTGTAGTGAAATTGGTCAAGGAAAAATCGGGCTGGGGCAAAACGCTGCCTGAAGGAAGCGGGATGGGCTTTGCGGTTCATAGAAGCTTCCTGACCTATGTGGCTTGTGTCGCTCAGGTAAAAGTCGATGATAAAGGAAATATTGAAATTCCAGAGATTCATTATGCGGTGGATTGCGGAACGGTTGTGAATCCGGATTCTCTCAGGAATCAATTTGAGGGAGGAGCCGTTTTCGGGACCAGTATTGCATTGAAAAGTGCGATTACCTTAAAAAATGGTGCTGTCGAGCAAAGCAATTTCCATGATTACCTATTAGCAAGGATGATGGACGCTCCTTCAGAGGTTCATGTCCACCTGGTAGAAAGTGATGAAAAACCAACGGGAGTTGGAGAGCCTCCGGTTCCACCGGTTATTCCAGCCATTTGCAATGCCATTTATAAGGCCACAGGGCAAAGGGTGAAAAATCTTCCAGCATCCCTGGAAATGGGCTGATAATTCCTCTCTTTTTGCCTAACATTGTGGGATGAAGAAAGCCCTTGTTTCTAGCAACCTCATCCTCTTCGCCATCCCGGCCATGATCTGGGGGTCCACCTGGTATGCCATTACCTTTCAATTGGGAAATGTACCCCCCATCTACTCTGTAAGCTACCGCTTTATCCTGGCGGGAGTAATTTTCATTAGCTATTGCCTGCTTAGGAAGATTTCCCTGAAATTTAGCCTAAAACAACACAGATGGATTTTGAGCCAGGCCCTTTTCCTCTTTGGATTCAACTACCTCTTTACGTACTATTCTGAACAATATATAGCCAGTGGCCTGGTCGCCATCATTTTTTCCCTCGTCATTTTCCTAAATGTCCTCTTTGGACGGATATTCCTCAAAACCCCTATCAAAAAACAGGTCCTCATCGGCGCCAGCCTGGGGCTTCTCGGAACCTTTCTCGTTTTTCAGCCAGAACTCGCCAAAGTTGAGACAGGTGATAAAACAGGACTAGGAGTTCTGTTGTGTATGGCTGGAGTTGTCATGGCATCTCTGGGAAACATTACTTCTGCTTACAATCAAAAACAGGATTTGCCAGTGATCCCCACTACCGCTATCGGCATGATGTACGGAGGGGTATTCATGTTTGGCCTGGCATTGCTCAGTGGGAATCCTCCTACTTTTGACACCTCAGCCTCCTATATCATTTCTCTGGTCTATCTTTCTATCATAGGGTCTATCGTAGCATTCACTGCTTACCTTACCCTAATCGGCAAAATTGGTGCGGATCGAGCAGCATATGCCCTGGTAGTGGTACCCGTAATTGCGATTCTGATCTCCATCATTTTCGAAGATTATAAAATAAGTCTTATGCCCATTATAGGGATTGTAATTCTACTCGCAGGAAATGTATTTGCCTTAAGAAAGTAAAAGCCTGTGTAAATTAGTTCTGCAATTCGTATATTAACTAAAGCACAAAAAGATAATTCGCATTCCTGCTTGACTTTTTGCTCTAATAGATACACAGCTGGTTAGCAGCCTTCCTGAATCTCTTGTAATTGCCATGAACTCCCAGATCTCATACGAAAAGCTATGAAGATGCTTTAATTCATTTAATTAACCCTAAAATGTTTTTCATGACACACTACAGAATGTTAGTTTGTTTACTTGCTTTGGCACTCGGATCTTTTTCTGCCTTCGCTCAAAGCAATGCCACTGCTCTACTCTTTTCTCCCGATTATGCCAAGCCTGACACCTCTGAATATCCAGATTTGTTTTATGCTCAAAACGCCTACAATCTCAAGGCAGGACTCGGTTATGTCAGAAATGGAGATTTTCGTTTTTGTTTAGGAGGTGGGTATCAGGTACCCATTGGAAACAGAACAGCGAAGAACAAACAATTGGTAGGAGGTATAGATGCGGCCTTGCACTATACCGGTTTCAGCAATGAAAGTTTCTCCAGCAATGTTACACAAGTTACGGTTAGTCCGCATATTGATCGCGTTTGCAATTTCAGCGAAAACGTCGATATGCGAGCAGGCTTGAGTCTTCCGATCGGATTTGGAAGATCTTCCAGCGAGTTTGATGGGCAAACAAGCAATAAGGATAATCTCTTAAACGTAGGTGTCAACTTTGATGTTGGAGTAGCTTATCGTTTGAAAAACGGTTCATTTATAAGTGCAGAAACCAGCCTTGCCGGAATCGGATGGAATAGAAGGACGTCTGTAGACAATCCGGATATATCTGTATCTGACAGCAACTTTTGGCTTGGGCTCAATAAAAACAATGCTGTAAGTTTTGCTTATAACATGCCCATAGGAGGCGATAATATGAGAAGATAATTCTAAAAGGGGAAAGTCGTATTCAGCAGAATTGGATGGATACCACCTTCCCCTTCCTTTTAGCAACTAATTTATTCATTTTCATCCTGTTGAGGCCTACTTTGGTATGGATTATGTTCCCTCTTTGATCGTATGCGCATACTGATCATCAACGATACCTTGACGATGGGAGGCAAGGAGAGACGCCTTGTCGAATTGCTAACTGGCTTGCAGGAATATCCGGATGTGCAAGTAGGCCTGACACTCTTTGCCAGGACTGAAGATTATCCGGAAATAAAGAAAGCTTTTCCCCAGGTTTTCGAGATGGACGTGGAGCTGTTTTTCCTCAAACGCAAGACTAAGAAAGACCTTAGTCTTTTCAAGCAATTCTATAAAGTCTATCGGGATTTCCAACCTGATTTGGTTCATAGTTGGGGAGCTATGTCTTCTATCTATTCTTTGCCGAGCGTCATCTTAAATAAGAAGAAAATAATCAGTGCGATCATTGCTGATGCTCCCAAAGATATGGGTTGGTCAGATTCTCGTTATTTTCGGGCGAAACTGGTTTATCCTTTTTCTGATTTGGTACTAGCCAATTCTAAAGCGGGCCTTCACGCCTATGACGCTCCGATGCACAAATCTGATTGTGTATATAATGGTTTTGATTTTCGCAGGATTGATAAGCTCCCAGATGAGAGTTGTGTTAGGGAACAGCTAGGAATAAAAACAGAGAAACTTGTCGCTATGGTAGCAGGTTTCTTTGATAGAAAAGACTTTGCTACTTATGTAAAAGCGGCTCAGGAAGTATTGGATAAACGGGAGGATGTAAGCTTCCTGGCAATTGGAGAAGGCCCTACTTTGCCAGAAGTAAAAGCTTTGGTAGCCGACAAGCACAAAGACCGCATACTTTTCCCGGGTCATCAAAGCCGCATTGAGGAAACCATAAATCTGATTAATATAGGTGTATTGAGTACCAATTCTCTGGTACATGGAGAAGGAATCTCCAATTCAATTCTGGAATATATGGCTATGTCAAAGCCGGTCATTGCTTCCTCAGGAGGAGGAACTGATGAGATTGTCGTGCATGGGGAAACCGGCTATTTGGTACAGCCCTCACAAGTTTCTGAATTGGCTGGACGCATCCACGAATTACTTGACGATCCGCTCTTATGTGAAGAAATGGGGCAGAAAGCTTATAAAAGAGTGTTTGAACACTTTAACCTAAATAAAATGGCAAAGCGATACTATGACATTTATCAGAAAGTATTGCATAATTAGCCGACCTGTTTTTCCAGATTTCTTCTCCCTCTTCCCTTAGTTCTTTTATGGGATGAGGAGGGATTGGGCTCAGTTTTTGAATCAGATAAAATTTCGTCTTTTATCGTGTAGTCTTTTGCCAGGCTATGTCCAAAAATTCGAAGCAATCGCCGGTCTTCGATTTGCAGGTATTTCCTCAAATCACGTAGCTCTTTAAAACGGTCGGATAACTCTGCACGAGATGCAAAGGCAAAATACAGTTCTACAAAACCTCTATCCAGACAGTCTTGAACAATAAACTCATAGAAAGGAAAAAGTGTGTCCGTATTAAAATCTGATTGATAGCTTTTGGGATCATATACAATCCTGCTGGCTTCGGGGAATTGATGATCGTGAAGAGTTCCGGGAAACCTCAGCGCGTATTTTCCATTTCTCAGCCAAGCAGCAAAAACAATCTTCGAATCTTTCACCAAGGAATAGAAATCATCCCCTCTTGCAAATCGGTTGAGGGCTTCCTGAAAAAGTTCCCTTCGAGGAACCAATCCCTTTCCCCCTTCATATTCCAGTAGGCAGTGGTAATCATTTTTCAGGATTTCATATCCTTCCGGCAATTCCATTTTCTCGCTTTCCCTTCTCATATCAATCGCCTTGTACACCTCGGTCTCTTCTGAATTATTGAACCAGCTTCCGATTCTTTTCAGGCTAGGACCAATTCCCAGTGTATTGACCTCATCTATCCATGCCAAAAAGTCAATTTTCCAGAATTTCAGGTCATACTGACTTATCCCCATTTGTCCCAGGGCAGTAGTAGATATTTCCTTTATTTTTCTTTCCAGACGGGCTTTGAGGAATTCCTTTTTACTGAAATAAAAATCAATTTTTTGGACCTCTCTGCTTTCATTGGCAAAGCGGGATTTATAGGCATCCTTGCCCGGAGTGAGGTCTATCCTTTCATATCCTTCTTCTGTGGATATCCGTGCTAGCTCAATGAGGTGAAGCTTGCCGGGTGAATTGCGGCTTTCAGAAGGATCATAGCTGGTATAACCAGCCAGACACATCTGATTTCCCTCTACGACTCCATGGTTGAAGCCTATGGGCTTATCATCCAGCCACAGCACAGAGAAATGATTCATATCCGGATAGTCTTGCATGTCTATCAGAAAATCCTTGATATGAGGATCATTTTCAAAAAGTCTACGATTGAAGATGGCTTCTTTTTTGAAATCGCTTTGCTTTGCAAATTCGTTCAGCAATTCCTCCATCCTTTCCTTATCTAAAATACGCTCATAACGAAAATCGCCTCTTGCTTCATATTGTTTGAAACAACGTTTGACATTCGCACGTTTCCGAATTTTTCTGAGTTTGGCAGGATCATTAAGATTCCAAAGAGGATCAATGATTTCTTCTGTTAGGAAGTAGATTCCCTCCTTCGCCAATTCCTTCTCATTAAGCCAACTAAGATTTGTACCAGGTGCCAGCCAGTTCAGCTGCCAGTCTTTAAAGGACAAAGTTTCTTTCAGGAGTTTGAGGCTTTTGAGTAGAAATTCAGCCTCATATTCAGGACTTGCTATCCATCCGTGATACTCTGCAAGTTCATTACCTGCACATACCACATACTTATGTTTTCTGCATACGGCGAGGGGTAAAACAGCGATTATTCTGCCTTCTTCATTCTTTGCAAGAACAAGTAGAGGTGAATAGCTCTCAAAGTAGTGTCTATACCAGGTGTAGACAAATGCGGGATTCTGTAGGGCAGTAAACTTATCCTGCTTGCTTAGTAGATTTCCCCATTCCAGTACATACTCATCAATTGACGCTATTTCCAGAACCTCTTGATTCTGATAATACTCAATTTTGCAGCTCATATTTACCTTGGTTATTCCTTGAACTTAATAAAAGTGCTGCCAGGTAAACGCATCAGTGTTTACGGCTATGTATCAGCCATAATCCCATCTGATAGTCAAAAGCTCAAACATTATGCCACCTAATGAGAGATAATCTTGTCAATCCAAGATCGAAAGCAAATCTCAGCTCCTGAATAGGGCGAATTTCATCGAAACGAGTAATACTATCATCATATTTGGCCATTCACGCTCTTATTTAAACAAAATGTCTGAACAGTTTTAACCAACTGCTCAGACATTAGAATTTAATTAAATTTTATTCTCATTCTTTGTTCTCCAGCTTTTGAAGCCTAATCTCCATTTGCTCAATCAACTCTTGTTGTTTTTTTATAATATCCTGCTGCTCCTGGGTAGCTTTTATAAGTACTGGAATGATGTCCGAATAGTAGACTCCCAATCGATCCAGTTTTACTTTGGTCAAACTCTCATCCTCTTCACTCACTTCATAGTTGTGGGTTTTTACCACCTCTTTTAGAATAGGTATTAAATCCTGGGCGAGGAGTCCCAGTTTAGCTTCGCTATCAGGTCCCTCTTTCCAATTATAGATTACCGGATTGAGTTTCATGACTTCATCCAATCCATATGGAATAGGCAGGATATTTTCCTTATCCCTCATATCTGAAGTATTGACCACTCCACTCGTAGCAAATACATCATCATACCTAAAAGTAGAAGTACCGACATCATAGGTATTATCTGCAGAGGGTCTTACATCCCCTCTGACAGCGATTTCGCTGGTCCCTCCATCTTCAAAATATTCTACTGTTTGTAAGCGGACCCGACCATTTACATGTAGGCGATCCAGAGGAACCGTAGTACCTATTCCTACATTTCCATTTTTACGGACGGTAACTGCATTTGCTCTTGAACTAGGTCCGGTCCCTATTCCTATCTCAAAAATGGGATCACTAGAAACCCAACTCGTAGCACTTCCTCCTCCAATATTGTAGCGTCCTACTGCCATGGAAGCAAAAGATTGAGCACGTACGGCATTTCCAATTGCAATAGAATAGATTGCTTGTGCCTCTGCAAAATAACCGGCGGCAAATGAATAGTTAGCTTCTGCATCTGTACTATATCCTAAAGCGGTAGATCCGAGCGCAAAGGCATCAGTATTAAATCCCATCGCTGTAGAGTATTGTCCATCAGCATTGGTAAAGAAGCCTGATGCAAATGCATAACTATTGGTAGCTTCTGTATCCCTTCCCATAGCGGTAGCACCAAATCCCTGTGCACGAGTATTTAATCCGGAAGCAAAAGAATACAGACCTATACTATCGCGGTTCCAGTAAGTAGAAGCTGCTCCTGTAGCAACTGTACCTACCCGGAATGCATGGAGATCGGGTAAGAACATGAGTTTGTCTCCATTTCCCAAAGTGTCCGTTCCAAAAAGTATCCGACGTTGATTACCTACATGAAAAGCAACTTTGGGTGAAATGCCTACTCCTATGCCTACCTCACCATCTCCAGTGATGGTCATAACATCGCCAGAGGTTCCGTTCCAAAAATTCAGGCGATCATTTCTATTATTCGAAGCTATATATGCAGCAATCGACCAATAATTGCTTCCATTATTATTTTGAAATCGCATCCTTGCATAATCATTTCCGTTTTCATGGAGCAGGATATGAGGATCGGAAAGAGAGCTATTTTGTCTTACTTCGAAACTGCCTTCCGGATCAGTGGTGCCTATTCCTACATCTCCCGAATTATAATATGCATTAGTCCCGTTTAGCGTCCAGACACTAGAGCCTGAATTATCGTCTGCAGGGGCCCATTGAGATCCGTTCCATTTTAGGACCTGTCCGGATGCTGGAGCAGTATTCGCAACGCTATTTCCCTGTATACCCGAAACAGTAGGGTCTGGATAGGTTCCACTTAAATCTCCTCCAGCCGCTGCTCCGAATAAGGAATTATCATCCGCAGCTTCCCATTGTCCATTGACAAAAGCCAGGACCTGATTTGCAGCAGGCGGTGTGTTGGAAATTGTTTGTCCCTGTAAAGCAGTAACAGTAGGATCCGGATAAGTTCCTCCGAGATCACCCCCGGCTACGGTACCGATCGTAATGTCATCAGAAGCATCTGTATCCCCGCTATTTGTTAATACCCCTCCGCTAAAATCCAAACCCGGACCTACGGTTAAGTTCAAGGGTGGTAGCGTAACACTTCCTCCTCCATTATTCAGGGTGATGATGTTTCCGCTTATAGATAGATTTTGAATCTCATTTGCTGAGTCGATATCTCCATCCTCCTGAAGATCATCCTGAGGAATCCAGGAAGAGCCATCCCATTTCAAAACCTGCCCAACTAAAGGTGCCTGATTGGTAACATCATCTAAATCTGTAAGGGTTATATTTTCGACACTTGAGGCTGTTTCTGCATAAAGCGCAAAAGGAACACTGACCAATTCTGTAGTCCCCAGATTTTGGAAACCTGTCCCATCATCAATCTCGACTTTGAGAAAATACGGACCCTGGGACCAGGGAACGCCATTGAAGGTTCCGGATAAAGGAGTTCCTCTTCCAATCACCAGTTCAATTAGGCCAAAACCATTACTGGTAGTATTATGAAGTTCCTGGTACACAGTATTGTTACCATCTTCAATGCTAAATCTTACGCCCAGTGTTTGATTGATTTGTAGGTTTCCTGTATTACCCCGTACTACTGCCTGATAGTTAATCCCCTGAGGAGCTTGTGAATAGAGCTCTGCAAATCCAAGTAATAGTAAGCAAAGCAAAAGTAGACTTCTGTTCATGACTAAGTATTATGTGAGAGAATAAAAAATAAGTCACCCTTTGGGAAAAGGGTAAGGGAGGCTGCTAATTGGAAAACTAAACGATTGTTAAGTCTTTAGTTACTAGGTAATTATAACGATTAAAAGAGAGAAAAGCCAGCAATTCGCCTGTAAATTGACAACCAACAATTTACAGATTTCAGCGTTTTATCTACATAAATGCCTTCTCATGTATAAAAGATATCTGTCCGTATTCCTGGGCCTGATTTTCCTATTTGCCTGTAAAAGCAGTCTCAAAGGCCCTATAACAAGTCCTCAAAGTAAAAATATATATCGAGTATTCCCTTCTCAACAGCAAGAAGGAGGAGATGCCCAAAGAGGATTGGACTATATAAGTTATGGAGATGCTGTCGGAAATGGAGTACCCCTGGATATCTTCAATCGATTTTTCGGCAAAAGCCAGGATACCGTTTTGAATCGAGAAGGCGATAATTCTCATTTGCCCTATTTCTTTACCGCCTTTGAAAGCAGTAGTAAAGAAATGCTGGTGAGTGGAAATTGCTTTACCTGTCATGCCGGAGAACTCAATGGAAAGGTAGTCCTGGGTTTGGGGAACAGCCTTGGAGATTTTACCCGAAATATGAAGCCACCTTTTGATATTATTGCCTGGATGATCAAGCGGAAATATGGGAAGGATTCGGAAGTCTGGAAAAATTATGAGGAGCAGCATAAATGGTATCAGCAAGTATTGCCCGCCATTGTAATGCCTAAACTAGGAATCAATCCTGCTTTTCGCATAGAAGAAGCTTCTCTCGCTTTTAGAAATCCCGATGACCTGAGTTTTAAAGAAGAGGCTAACTATAGCATACCGGAGCTTGCCATTGGGACGGATGTTCCTCCTCTTTGGCATGTAAAAAAGAAAAATGCTCTCTACTTCAATGGAAGTGGACGAGGGGATTTCACCAAATTGCTGATGCAGGTTTCCGTCCTGGGTATTCATGATAGTACAGCGGCCCGGGAAGTACAGCAGAACTTTAAAGACGTACTGGCCTGGCTAGAATCATTGGAGGCTCCCAAATATCCGGGAGAAATTGACCAGGAACTTGCCCTCCAGGGCAAACAGTTGTTCATAGACAATTGCGAAAAGTGTCATGGGACCTATGGCAAACGCCCTTACTATCCCAATAAGATCATCCCTATCCATGAGGTAAAAACTGATTCCATCTACGCTCAATATGCCATGAACTCTGAGATATTTGACTGGTATAATGAAAGTTGGTTTGGGAAATCAGCCGATCCCGCTCAGTTGATTCCTTCTTATGGATACATGGCTCCTCCCCTAGACGGAATCTGGGCTACTGCTCCCTACCTTCATAATGGATCTGTCCCCAATCTGGAAAGCCTCCTGGAAAGTTCCAAAAGGCCAACCTATTGGTCTCGGAGTTTTAAGTCAACAGATTATGATTTGGAAGCAGTTGGGTGGAAGTTTTCGGTCGAAAACAATGGTCAGGGCAAGAAAACCTATGATACCAGCATGCTTGGCTATGGAAATTATGGCCATACCTTTGGGGATGAATTTAGTCCAAAAGAAAGAAAGGCTGTAATTGAATACCTGAAAAGCTTGTAATCCCAAAAAAGCTTCCTAAATTTTCGCGATAATCGCACTTTATGAGATCCGCTTACCTTTATTCTTTATCAATAGCCTTCCTCCTCTTAGCCTGTAGTAAAAACCTGATGCTGGATGCTCCGAATCCCCGGGAACTTCCTGCTGAAGTCTATCGGGTTATGAAAAACCGCCAGGATGTAAGTGGAGATCCTGAAAAAGGATTCAACTACCTTACTACGGGAGACTATATAGGTTCAGGAATTCCTATATCTGTCTTCCGGAAAAACATGGAAAAATTTACCGACACTATTCTGGATAGAGAAGGAAATAACAAGCACATCGCATACGAAAATATTGCATTTACCGCTTACAATGGTGCAGAAGTTGTGAGTGGGAGTTGTTTCTCCTGCCATTCTGCGGCTTCCTATAGTTTGGATGGAAAAGTAATTTTTGGATTGGGCGGACCGGGTACCGATTTCCAGGCAAACCTTCCTCGCCAATGGAAGCTTTTGAAGATAATCGCTAAACGGGCGAGCAGGAAGTCTCCTCTTGAACAGGAAGCTTTCGCCCATTACAATCAATGGTTCCAACCCGCATTGAATTATGTTCAAACGACCAATCCCATCGTAAATCCGGCCTTTCGCCTCGAGGAAGCTTATGCTATGCATCGCAATCCTGTGGACCTGAGCTACTCAGCAGAACCACAATTTGAAATGAATGCATTTAATATTGCTTCTGATGTCCCTCCCCTATGGAACCTGAAAAAGAAACAGGCGCTGTATTATAATGGAATGGGGAGAGGGGATTATTCTAAAGTGCTGATGCAAGCCTCCACTCAAGGAACCGTTGATAGTACTTCGGCTAGAATTGTACAGGAAAAGTTCAAAGATGTGATTGCCTGGCTTTACTCTTTGGAAGCACCCAAATTTCCTGGCGAAATAGACAAACAATTAGCTCGTCGAGGAGAAGAGATTTTTACTTCTACTTGCGAGAAATGTCATGGGACCTATGGTCGCCGCCCCTATTACCCTAATAAAATTGTGCCTTTGGATGAGATAAAGACTGATCCGCTATATGCACAGTATTTCGCCCAGCAATCTCATCTAGCCCAATGGTACAATTCCAGTTGGTTTGCCCAAAGCCCTCCTAAATCCGAGATGAAGGTATCCGCTGGCTATATGGCCCCTCCCCTGGATGGCGTTTGGGCCACAGCCCCTTATTTACACAATGCATCTGTTCCAACTCTGGAAGATTTGCTCGATCCCAGTCAAAGGCCCACCTATTGGTCGGTTACAAGTACTCCGCAGGGACTGGAATATGAAATCGATGATAAGATTGGTTTACAATACCTGGTAAAAGAGGATGGTAAGGATAAAGGAACCTTTGATACCAGTCAGCCAGGGTATGGAAATCAGGGACATGATTTTGGGGAAGAATTAAATGCCATAGAGCGAAGAGCAGTTATCGAATATCTTAAAACCCTTTAGTCCAAAACAACTACTCTTTATTCTCAAATATTTCACATGAAAAATATTACCAATTTTTCACATATATAAGATTTCCCAATATCGGATATTGGGAGTATGAAGCTCACAAGAAAACTCCCCATAGTTGTCAGCGCTCTCTTACTCTTTGTCTTATTGATTCCGTTCCAGTCCCTTCAGGCACAGATTCCGTCTTGTGCAACTGATGAGGCCACTGATATTCTGATTAAACAGAATCCTGCCTTCCAGAAAAAGCAGAAAAAAGCAGATACCGATACCTATGAGCAAATGAAGCTTAAATGGCCTTCTCTCAGGAATAGAGCCAAAAGTAATGCTTGTGGGAACGATAATGAAGAAGTATATACTATACCGGTAGTCGTCCATGTGATGCATCTGCCTTCAGATAGTATAGCCGGTATGGGTTCCAATCTCAGTGATGCAATAATTCAGGCAGGCATAGACCATCTGAATGAGGCATTTCGAGACCAGGGTGATTTTGCCGGAGGGCCTTTTCATTCAAACGCCAGTAGTTTTGGTATACAGAGTTCGGATGTTAAGATTGAATTCACTTTGGCAAAAAGAGACCCAAATGGTAATAGCACCGATGGTATAAATCGTATTTCAACCGATTATTCTAACCTCGCATATGCGGCTGATGGTCCTACGGGATTTTCCAGTCAGGATGCATATATCAAGAGTCTTTCCTATTGGAATTCCAGCGACTATGCCAATGTCTGGCTCGTAAATGAAATTTGTAAATACGAACCCGACTCTATTTGCGGAGTAGCGGGATACGCTTATCTGGCTGGAGCACATGGAGCCAGCTATGATGGGATCGTAAATGAAGCCAGATACTGGGGTTCGTCCTATCACGCCAGCAAAGTTCACATTCATGAATTTGGCCACTACCTCAACCTCTATCATACCTTTAATGATCCGGATGGAGGAGGAAGCAAAAGCCCCTGTGAAAACGGAGATTGTCTCAATGATGGAGACTATGTATGCGATACCCCTCCGGACAACTCTTCATCAGCAGTCAATTGCAATAGCAATGGTACAGCAAACAGTTGTACTACAGATACAGATGATAGCAGCAGCAATAATCCCTTTACGACGGATGTCGATGACATGTATGAGAATTACATGGATTATGGCTATCAAAGCTGTCAAAACACCTTTACACCTGGGCAAAAAGAAAGAATGCGCCTGGCCCTTACTACTACCAGGAGTTCTTTGCTCACTTCTACCGGAGCAATACCTGTGAGTTCGGTGGATGCTGAAATTGCCGACATAATAAGTCCGGGAAGTTCATCAGGCTGTGAAAGTTTTACCCCTGCAGTTTCCCTCAAGAACCAGGGCAGCAGTAGCATTACTTCGGCTCAACTAGCTGTCTTTTTGGATGATGTCTATGATCATTCTTTTACCTGGAATGGAAGCATAAGTGCGGGAGCGACAGAGACCATCAATCTGAGTAGTCTCACTGCAGGAGTCGGTTCTCATAATATCAAAATCTATTTACAAAATGTGAATGGAGTTAGCGGAGATGGATATGCCCAAAACGATACCTCCAGTATTTGTTTTGAGATTTATACTCCCGGAAGCTCCTTCCCTTATTGTCAGGATTTCGAATCTATTTCAGAAGCTCCTGCAAATTGGAGTGAAGAAAATATCAGTGGTAGTAATCTCTGGAGCACCTTTACGGCTGGTACGGGCTGTAGTGCTGATTTGGGTAGTACGGCTTATTACCTCGACAACTGGAATTCCTATTATCCCGGAACAGGAACTAGTCTGGATCTTTTCCTCAATAGCATGGACCTAAGTAATCTGCAGGATGCCAAGCTTTATTATACACGCTCCTACAAAGCCTCTTATTCCAACCGGCAGCTTTCCATGGAAATCGCTATTTCTACAGATTGCGGACAAAGCTATAGTACGATTCAAAGTCTGAATAACTCTCAATTAGCAACATCTTCAGGTTTTGAGTATTTCCTCGGCTGGGAACCGACAGCCTGTGATGATTGGACTACCGACAGTTTGGACTTAAGTGCTTATGTCGGAGGAAATGTCATGATTAGGTTTCGGGCGAATATACAGGCCTATTATGCACAAAATCTTTACCTGGACAATGTATGTGTGAAAGGAACAGCTACGGCTAGCTGTAATGGCCTGGAGTTGAGCATCGGTTCAACAGATGAAACCTGTAACAATGCCAATGGCTCTGCTACGGTTCAGGTTGCTGATGGAACAGCTCCATATACCTATAACTGGAATAGCCAGCCGGCCCAGACAGGAGCCACAGCCACAGCTCTGGCCGCAGGGAACTATCAGGTTATTGTAGAAGATAATATTGGATGTAAAGATACCGCACAGGTAGTCATTAGCAATACAGGCAGCCTCCCAACAGCTGGCTTCAATTTCTTTAGTTCGGATTTGGATATGACCATCAGCAATACCAGTAGTAGCAGCACCAATATGAGTTTTAGCTGGCACTTTGGAGATGGAAATTCCTCGACCGATACAAATCCCAACCATACTTATGCCGGACCAGGAACGTATACAGTTTGCTTATTAGCGACCAATGATTGTGGAACGGATACTTTATGTAGGGATATTACCCTCAACTGTCCGAAGCCGGATGCAGGTTATACTTACAGTGCAAATGAACTCCAAGTTAGTTTTCAGGAAGGCAGCATTAGGTCTACTTCCTTTAGCTGGGACTTTGGGGATGGCAATACTTCTACAGATGCCGATCCCAATCACAGCTATGCTTTGCCCGGCACATATACTGTTTGTCTGGTAGCGATCAGTATTTGCGGAACGGATACCTTTTGTCAGGATATCACAGTAAGCTGTCCGGGACCAGAAGCAGATTTCAGTTATCAGGCAACTAATCTGGAAGTCAGCTTCAGCGATCTTTCAGTAGAAGCAGAAAGTATCAGCTGGCATTTTGGAGATGGCAGTACTTCTACACTGACAAATCCTGTTCATAGGTATGATAGTGTGGGTAGCTATGAAGTTTGTCTGATCGTAAGCAATCTTTGTGGAAATGATACGATTTGCCAAACTGTAGAAGTCGATTGTCCACTTCCTACTGCAGCATTCGGATACGATGCCTCACAATTGAATGTGATTTTTCTGAATCAAAGCAGTTTTTCGACTTCCTATATATGGGACTTTGGAGATGGAAACACCTCCAATCTCCCCAGGCCTTTCCACAGTTTTGAGCTTCCCGGCACATATAACGTTTGCCAAACAGTATTTAATGATTGTGGGCAAGACAGCATTTGTCAAACTGTTGTAGTTTCTTGTCCAGGGCCTCAGGCTGCCTTTAGTTATGATTTGAATGGATTGAGTTTGACTCTTTTCAATAATTCCAGCTCTAATGCAGAATACAACTGGGACTTTGGAGATGGCAATACTTCCAAAGATTTTGAACCCCTTCATACTTTCGACAGCATAGGGATCTATATGGTCAGTCTGGAAACGTCTACGATTTGTGGAGCCGATACCAGTAGTTTGGAAATTGAAGTGAGTTCAGCGACAAGTATCTCTCCAGAGCAGTTGCTAGGGGTTTCTGTTTATCCCAATCCTAGTCAGGGTATATTCTTCCTGGAAATTGAAGAAGTGAAAGCGGACCGATTAGAGATTCAGGTAAATGATATCAGAGGCAGGGTAGTATTGGATAAAGCTGTGGACTCATTTTCATCCAAAACCAAAGAACAAATCGACCTTAGCGGGAATCCTGAGGGAATCTATTTCCTCAATGTTCAAGCGGGTAAAAAACGATTTGTCCAGAAAATTAGTTTGAGAAAATAAGTTGATGTTAAATAGAAAAAGGGACAGCTCTTATCGGCTGTCCCTTTGTTTTTTACAAACACTGCAAAGCAGGTAAAAACATATTATTGATCTGGACTTTTTTCACATTTCTAAAGCTGAGGGGAATGTGCTCATAGTAAGCATAGAAGGCGCCCTCTCCATTAATGGCAATCTTCACGAATCCTATGTGAAAGAGCTTTTCAAAAAATTTCTCCGGTTTATCTAAAAAATCGGTAATCCAGTCGATCTCTGGATGACTGTCGTGCATATCAAACAATATTTCCTCTACTGCCAGAATAAAATTCGCCTTCTTAAAGACCTTCTTTCCTCCTTCAAAAGCACTTAGCAATTCTTTGATGCCTGGCAGTTCATCTTCGTATTCTTTACAAAAATCCTCCAGGCGTTCGGTAGAAAAGCGTTTCTCCACCCCTTTAATGGTTTCCAAATCCAGGCGCATCCGATTGTAGTCCTCCTCCACAACTGATTCGATAAAACTGTCAAGTGATAAGGAACAAAAGTGAATGACTTCCCGAGGGCGGTTGAGGGTGTGCTTGACCAGGTATTCAAATGCTCCTGGCTCGAAGATGCACTGCACCACCTGATCATTTCGCATAAATTTGTAGTGCTTTCTTTTCTCTTTGATCTCCTTGCAATTTTTGATTCGCTGACAAATGAGATTTTCCAGACTTTTGTAGTCCCACTTCAGCACCTCAATGTCGTCGCGGAGCTTCTCAGTATCCCTGAATATCTCGGATAGGTTCTTGTACATATCCTGTCGCAAAGAAACGTATATATTCAGGCCCGACATGCCGTTGAGTTTGATGGTAGCCGAAATCAATCCGCTGATAAAATTCACAGCTTCCTTGGTATTGTTCCAGCCCGTATCGAGTTCATCGATGAAGATGTGTACCGTATAGGTTCGCAAAATATTCTCCAGGGCTTTCTCCGCCTTTCTGATTTCCCCCATATTAAAAAGGGAACTGATTTCACGTGCATCTCCTATTTCACCCGAAACCGTAAGCTTACTATCGATAGTGAAATTGATCTTGGAAACAGCAATCCTCTTGAGAAAATGAAGAAAAATTTCCAGGCGCCCTTCATAATCGATGTAATCATTGTCCCGGAGGTAATCTCTGATCACCTCTATGTTTTGCTCATGCTTACGAGGCACACCGTGTTTTCGAAAATAGTCCAGAATCTCAATAAAGATTTGAATGAGGAGGGTATAATTCCAGGCTACGCTGTAAGCCGCTTTGATGTCATAGATATCATGTTTCAATCGTTTGAAAGCATCATACGAATAATCCGTAGGCGTTATCTGCAACACGATATTATTGCCATTATCGGAGTATTCATGGGCAAGTTGATTAAAGAGGGCACTTTTTCCTGATCCCCGATATCCAATGTAGAACAGTTTTTTTCGGCCTTTATTCCGGGCATTTTTATAGGCTCGGGTAGGCACAAAATACTCCGGAAGTCTATCCCGTTCTTTTTCAGCTGAGGATTTTCCAAAGTTTACTTTAGCAAGGTTAATTTTCATGAGAGGGAATGGATTAGGGTAAGCCTTCCCTTTCTGCCTTGAGAAAATGTTAGTAATAAAAATTCGATCGGAGAAACTCCTAGATAAGTTTCCGATGGAATTCAGGGAAAAGAAATAAAAATAGCCTTCAACAGAAGGAGGTTTCTGCAAAGCATAAAAGGAAGACATTGAGCAAGGTTTAACAAAAGAGCGTGTATCCGATGGGAAAAATCGGCTACGCATATGCCCTATTCATTTATGCAGATCTAAGAAATCAAGATGGAGAGAATCAGGATCAATCGATAGCACTATTATTACATATTGATAAAATATTTAGCTACCCAAAACAAGCTCACCGCAATTATTTAAGCGAATACAAGTCAGCTGTTCAGCCCATCTGAGAAAGACGCCTTGCTGACAAATGCCTCTTCCCCAAGGCCTTAAATTGCAAAGACTTAATATAATAGATCCATTATGAAAAGATCTTCAAAAGAAGTTTGGTTGGTTTCGGGTCGGAGAACCCCTTTTGTAAAAATCGACCGCGAGTTTAAAGAGATTGGGGCAATAGCCCTCTCTGTTCCTGTAGTTCAGCAGATGATACAGGAGCAGGGAGTCGATCCCGATTTTCTCATCTGGGGTACTGTTGCCCCAAATTTAGGATATAGCAATCTGGGCCGTGAGATTATTATGGATGCTGGATTGGATCAGCGAATTCCTGCATTTAGTACGGTCATGGCCTGTAGTACCAGTATGCTGGCGGCTATTGAAGCAGCTTCCATGGTTGACGAGGATGGACTGGCATTGGTCGGGGGTGTTGAAAGTATGAGCCGGGTACAATTAGGGCTCAATCAAAACCTCTCAGACTGGCTGCGTCGCTTGTTTCAGTCCCGAACCTTTTCAGATCGAGTCAATCAGTTGGGACAATTGAGATTGGGGGATGTCAAACTCCATATCCCAAGTGTATCCAATAGAACTACCGGTTTAAGTATGGGCGAACATTCGGAGATTACCGCTAAAAGATTGGGGATTCAAAGGGCGCCACAGGACGAAATTGCCCTAAAAAGTCATCAAAACTATTTCAAGGGAAAGGAAACGGGCTTTTTTGATGATCTGCTGATAGAGTTGGAGGGTGTGAAAGAAGATAAGATTCCTCGCGCTACCACCAATCTGGAAAAGTTGGCCAAGCTAAGACCGGTATTTGATCGCTCGGAAACAGGTACCCTTACTGCGGGTAATTCTTCATTGTTGACAGATGGTGCAGCAGGACTTTGGGTCGCGGGTAAAGAAGGCCTAGGGCGATTAGGCAAAAACCAACATGCTGTCAAGGTATTGGATTGGGAGACTGCTGGTGTAAATATCGAAGAGGATGGTTTGCTTATGGCGACAACCTATGCGATCCCTCGGATTTTGGAGCGGCATCAGCTGAGATTTGATGAAGTGGATTTATGGGAAATCCATGAAGCTTTTGCTTCACAGATTCTCGCCAATGTCCAATTGATTGAGTCTGAAGATCATTTGAAGAAAGTCGGGACGAATTTTGAATTCGGTGATTTCCCCTGGGATCGACTCAATCCAAATGGTGGAAGTATTTCTATAGGCCATCCATTCGGAGCTACCGGTGCTCGCATACTAAGCCAGGCCGTCAAGGAATTGGCAGCAATGGGCCCTGGCAAAAAAGCGATTGTCAGTGTATGTGCAGATGGGGGTTTGGGAACCGTGATGTTGCTGGAAAGCTAGGGAGCCTTCACGCCATTCAATAATTTATCCAAAGTCTTCTCCAAACGGGACAGCTTCGTGGCTTCCCGTTTGGCGGAGCTTATCCAGCGAGCATATTCCTTGCGATAGGTGTAAGCCAGACCATCGTAGAACTCCTTCGCCTTAGGATTGTCATCCAGCAACTTCTGCAACTCTTCGGGCACCTCCACGATCCTTTCTTCTAAATCCTTCTCAACCGTTACCTCAATAAAATCCCCAACATCCTTATTGATCTGCGCGCGGATATCTTTGCGAATAATCAGGATATGACAGGGACTTCCCATCTTCGCCAAAGACCCTCGATAGGGAATCCCATCAAAAGTAGCTTTCACCTTAGCCAGGTTTCTTTCCCCAAAAACTTCATATACATCAAAAGGGATCTCCACATAAGCAGAGTTCTTATACTTGGGATCAGTGAGCATTTCGGCTTGAAAGCGATGGATCATAAAACCGTATTAGAGTTTGCGAGTGTTAGTGTGTTAGCGAAGATGTACAATATAAAAATTTAGCAGATATCCCTAAAAACCAAAACTCAAACACACTAACACCCTAATACACTAGCACTTTTTCCTTACACAAACAATCATTCACTTCCCACACATACTCACCCAGCTTACACGCTTATGCATTTCAGGGTAACGTGGGGAGGGTGTGGGCGTACACACAAATGAATGCAAACACACACAGACCCTTTTTTAACAGACCCAACAAACACAGATTTCGGTCCTTGCAACAAACAACACCGCCATTAGCCTAAGCTCTAAACAATCTTAGCTCTGCTCTTATGAAAGATCAAGACCAAAAGACGAAAAAGACAAAAAGCCTCAAGGAGGCACTGCAACAAGACTTTGCGGAAGCCTTTGAGGTCGATCTCCTGGAAGTAGAAAATTTCTACACAGATGATCTGGAAGAATTGGATTTTGATTTGGAGGACCCTATAGGAGATAGCTTCTAGCTATCTCCATCCTTTCCCCTCCAAGCAGAAGAATTTACAAACAAGCATATGTAATCCAGGGCGCAAGCCCCAGTGCAAACACCATGATGTCTATAATGCCCTAAACTCCCTTTCTAAGATGGGGAGTTTTTTGTTGGGATATTCTGAAGTGTTGTAGTCCGGCTGTGTTATAGTTAAAAGCAGCTAACTTCCGCACTATAACACTAAAACACCTCCCTAACATCTTACGGAATCTTCCGCTCTTCCTCTTCCTGCACCTCTATCAATTCCTCCGGCAAAGTCGCATCGGTAATGATATGAAGGTCTCTTTGTGGAAAAGGTATCGTTATGTTGTTCCTGCGGAAATCAGAATCGATCATAAAGCGGATATCACTTTCGACGCTTTGATGGTCCTTGAAATCCTCCAGCCAATAGACCAATTGGAAATCCAGAGAAGATTCTCCAAAATTGATAAATAGAACTTTGGGTTCCGGGTTTTTCATGACCCGTCCATGATTTTCGGCACAGGATTTCAGAACTTTTCGAACCTGCTGTAGATTAGATCCATAAGCCACTCCTACATCAACTGAAAAACGCGTTTCTCTATCATTATAACTCCAGTTGAGGATATCAGAATCGGAAAACATGCGATTGGGAACAATGATACTGGAAGAATCCAGGGTTTCTATTATAGTAGTTCGCAAGCGGATTTCCTTTACTTCTCCTTCTATATTTCTTCCTTTAATCACTAGCCAATCTCCTACCTCTATGGTTCCATCAAACAGGATCAAGACCCCACTCAGGATATCTGCAAACGTATTTTGCAAGGCCAGACCCAAACCCACAAACAAGGCAGCGGAGCCCACAAGGATCGCTCTCAGGTCCACATCCAAAGAGGAAATAATAACGATTACTGCCAGAAGGTAAGCCAGGTATTGGAAAATCTGATAGATGGCCATCCGTCGTCCCTGATCCATGGTCAGGCGTTTTGCTTTCCCTTGCTCAATAAAAAAGCGATGGAAATTAGTAACCAGATAACGGGTGAGTAAAAGGAGAACTATCCCGAAGATCACATTCCCGACCCGAATACTTTTCTCATTTCCCAGAGGTAGTACCGTAAAATTCAGCAATTCGCTGAGTTTAATCCCCAAGACATCTAAGCCTAATAAAATCGCTCCCCCAACCAGAAAAATGCGATAAGCCCACAATCCTCTATGCCTTGCCTTTGAGGAAGCTGCCAGTTTCCGAACCAGCAGAAAACGCCCTTTCATAAACCATTTCCCAAACCGCAGCAAAATCCAGGTACCCAATACGATCCCAATCACCCAAAGTACTTGCGCAACTTTGAGTTCATAGCCTTCATAGCTAATGAGTACATACTCCACAAATGATCTGAATTGATCCATCTTATATTGGCTTTACCGTTCCAAAATACGGAAAATCTACATCTCCTGTTTTAAAGACATCAGCAAGTTTCCAAGGTCCAAAATCCCGCCACAAATTTTCCTTCAATTCCAACCCTTTCTTTTTGTCAAAACTCTTTAACACATATTGAAAACACTCATGAAGAATATCCAAAAACTCGGTCCCCTTTATGTCTTCATAGGCATTGTGTCAGGATTCAGTATGCTGATCGGTTTTTTCCTCTGCCTGAAAATCCCCACAGAAGATTTGGATGCCCTCATTTTATTTTATTCCTTAATTGCTGCTTGCATCGGTATCTTATTTCTCCAACTTGAAAAGCTGAGGCACAATTCCAAATCCTGAAAAAAATGCTCTCACACCTTACCCATGACAATATTGGCTTGATACATCTGATTGTATCCCTCATTTCTGTGATTAGCGGAACCCTGGTTTTCGCCATGAAGAAAGGAACAAAAAGACATAAGCAAATAGGCTATCTGTATTGCCTTTCGATGGTCGGTGTGGTAGCTACAGCATTTATGATCTATCGCCTATTTGGGGGATTTGGCCTTTTTCATATTGCTGCCGTTATAAGTAGTCTAACCTTATTAGCCGGTATGATCCCTGCTTTTTTCTTCAGACATAATCCTGGCTGGATCAATCTGCATATTGGATTTATGTACTGGTCGGTGATGGGATTATATGGAGCTTTTGTTGCCGAAAGTATGGTTAGGATTCCCGAAACTCCTTTTTTTGGTATGGTAGGTATAGGTACAGGAATTGTTATGGCTATTGGTGGTTTTATCTTTTATAAAAATCGAGCGCAATGGGAAAAGAATTTTGCCATGCCTGCTAAGGCCTAAGTCCCCCAAATGGGGTAATTCCATTCTGCAGAGAATCCCTTTTTCATAAATTCTTCTTCATTCCCCCTGAAAAATCCCTCATCTGAGTGATTGAAGGTAAAGGGCTTTTGCACGACTTTCGTCAGCAGAGCCCTAATACACCTTAATATCACAAGAGATGAAACGAATAGCTTACCTCTGCATCAGTTTTCTACTTACATATTCTTTCTCCTTACCAGCCCAACAAAACTGGCGTTGGCAAAACCCTTTTCCCTCAGGCAATCGAATCAATGACAGTGAAAGTCCTTCTAAAGATGTCATTATGATGGTGGGTGATGCCGGCACTGTTTTAAAAAGTACAGATGGAGGACAGAGTTGGAAAAGGATCAATACAGGCATACGGGGGAATCTGCTTGCCATAGCTTCCTTTGGCCCGGATACCGCTTATGCAGTTGGGGCAGATGGAGTTATTATTAAAACTACGGATTGCGGAGAAAGCTGGAGAAAACTCATAAGTGGAAGAGGGGAAGATCTCAATGGGGTAGATATTCTGACCAAAGACATCATCATTGCTGTTGGAGATTCAGGAACAATTCTGCGTTCATTTGATGGGGGCGAAAATTGGGCTTATCAGCCCTTTCCTGGCTTAGGCTCCAATCTCAATGATGTCTTTTTTCCAAGCCCTGACTTTGGGATGATCGTCGGAGATTCCTTTCCGCCATTTGGTGGGCCTCCTATCATAACGACTTCAGACTCAGGTATAAGTTTTAGCCCCTTTGGACAAGATCCCAATCTTGCCAATTTCTCCTTCAATTCGGTTTTTATTCCGAAAAAAAATCCTGCGAAAGCTGTCCTCGTCGGAAATCGAGGCACGATCGTCAGCACCACCAATGGCGGGAGCAGCTGGAATACCCCCATTTTCCCTGTAACTGTAGCTCTAAAAGATGTCTGGTTCTTCACAGATGATGATGGATTTGCTACGGGACCAGGAGGGGTACTCCTGAGGACCAATAATTGCGGAGACAGCTGGACCCAAATCGTCAGCCCCATCAATAGAGATATTAATACAGTAATTTTCCCTGATAGTACGAGGGGATACTTTGGCGGAGGTTTTGGAGGCATGTTTAGAACAGATGATGGCGGCACAACTTTTAGTACGCTCCAAAATGGATTCTTTCCCCAACTCAATGATGTCGCCTTTCTGGATGATTCTTTTGGAATCGCCGTCGGAAGGTTTGGATCTATTCTTCGTACTTCAGATGGAGGAGAAGCCTGGAATTCCATCAATGCGGGAACGATCGATCCTTTTGAAGCAATCGGTACTACCGAGAATTCTCCAACAACCCAATTCTGGGCAGCTGGAGGAACATTTGGAGATTCAGCCCGTATTTTTTTATCCTCTGATAGTGGCTTAAGCTGGACTCCTCAACCTATTCCCTCCCCTTTCAAATTATTCGGCATTACCTTTTCCGATTCTCTCAATGGGACAGCTGTTGGATTAAATGGGATAATCTACTGTACCAAAAATGGTGGCAAGAACTGGAGCAAAAAGAATAGCAATGTCAATGAATGGCTGCTGGATGTAAGCATGCCCAATGACTCCTGTGCTTTTGTTGTGGGAGGAATAGGAAGAATTTTGAGAACTAAAGACTCAGGCAATAGCTGGACTCCTCAAAATAGCGGCACCCAGGAATGGCTGACTTCCGTCTCATTTCTGGATGATAGTATAGGTATGGCAGCGGGGAATAAAGGCGTGATTCTCCGTACAGGGGATGCAGGTCAGACCTGGGAAAATATTTCACCCAGAAATATTAGCATAGATTTCACCGACCTATTTCTCCAGCGAGGTCGAAATAAAAATGCAGGTTTCTCTAATGTCTTTGTAACAGCCGTTGGATTTGGCGGAAGCATTTTCTACTCTTCGGACGGAGGAAGCAACTGGACACAACAATACAGCCCCTTTAATGGACAAATTTGGGGCATGCATATGAGAGATTCTGTAAATGGCTGGCTGGTCGGAGAAGTTGGAACGATCTTACGAAGCGATGGAGAAAATATGAGTGTAGGGATTGAAGAGTTGACAGGCTTGCCCTCTTCCTTTAGCTTATTAGGCCAAAATTATCCAAATCCAGTCTCAATGGACCAGACGAGGATTCCTTTTAGCATACCCACTAAATCCTTTGTTTCCTTAAGAATTTATGATCTACAGGGAAAAGAATTATATCGATTAATTGATCAGGATATGCAGGCAGGCGAATATGAATATGATTGGGAAGTCCCACCACTCAGTCCCGGAATATACCTCTATCAATTACGGGTGAATGAAAAAGCATTTATTCAGAAAATGATCATAAAGTGAGAAAATAAAGGCGTCTTGTAGCTTCATGCAGGGCGCCTTCTTGTTCTTTAGCGGAATGCCTATATATTTGTAGGTAATGCAAGAGAACGGAAATACCTTATGGCATAAGATCAATGTTGCAGTTGATGGAGTTGTTTTTGGCTATGAGTCCAAAGAATTATTCGTACTCCTGATCAAGCAGAAGTTTGGTCCCTTTAAGGATATCTGGTCCCTGCCCGGAGGATTTATGCTGCCCGATGAATCTCTCATGGACGCCATTCAGCGAGAGATCAAAGAAGAAAGTGGAATTAAGGTCGATTACCTCGAACAGTTGTACACCTTTGGGGATCAACTCGACCGCGATCCCAGAGGGCGAGTGATCAGTGTGAGTTATTTCGCATTGGTCAATCCCAAAGGCCTCCGCCTCAAAGCAGATACCGATGCCTCTGATGCCAGATGGTTTAGTATAAACAAACTTCCAAAGCTTGCCTATGATCACAGCAAGATCATGCAAGTAGCCTTGGATCGCCTCCAGGCAAAAATCCACTACCAACCCATCGGCTTCAACCTCCTAAAAAAAGAATTCCCCTTTTCCGATCTCGAAAATCTCTACATGACCATTCTTGGAAATGAGATCGATCGCAGAAACTTCCGCAAAAAGATATTGAGTTTCAAATTTGTAGAGGAAACGGAAAAAATCATCAGTGAAGGTCGTGGCCGTCCTGGTAAGCTCTACAAATTCAACAAAAAGAAATACCGGGAATTCGAATCCAAAGGTTTTCATTTTGATATCAAAATGGCTCAGGGGAGGTAGGTTTCTGTTACCTTCTCTGTCATCCCGAGCTCCGTCGAGAGACCTAAATCCTTCAAGTTATTTCCTTTCTACTACCCTAAAATGAAAAGTCAGATAGGTTAAGCCTAAAGTCTTTTGCAAACTCAGGATAACAGGGGTTCCTGTATTTTAACCAGCTAACCTTCTCTTTCAACTCATACTCTAATCTGGCCTCCCCTATTTTAAAAAAAATTCTAGCTGACAATCAGGCAATTGCATTTTATTTGTGTATTTTTTACACAAATAACAAAACCCAACAACCATATTCGCGTATATTTGTGTAAACAATACGCAAAATGCATTTAAATCTATCTCAAAACTTTAGTCCCTTTCAGGATCAACAAACAAGTTTACTTGATTTTGATGCCCTGACCTTCTCTGGAGGTGAACCTCACATAAAAATCCATGCTCCCCTTTCGATGAAAGAATCGGTATTGATCAGTCAGCGAGTCAATTCCTTTGAGGATTTTGGTCTATTGCTTATGGCCATCGATGCCCTGAAAAGAATGGATGTAGCTGCCATCGACCTCTTCATTCCCTATTTTCCAGGGGCAAGGCAAGACCGAGTGATGATCAGGGGGGAAGCCCTTTCTGTAAAAGTCTATGCAGACATCCTCAATTCTCTACAGCTCAACCGTATCATCATTTTCGATCCTCATTCAGAGGTTACACCAGCCTTGATCGACAATTGTAAAAGCATAGACAATAGTTCCTTTGTTCAGGAAGTCCTGAATAGAATCAAGGAAGAGGTCATCCTTATTGCTCCGGACGCTGGAGCCTCAAAAAAAATTCACAAACTGGCGGCAAAACTGGGAGGATTGACCGTAGTCGAATGCTCCAAGAAAAGAGATCCACGCACGGGTAAATTATCGGACTTCATCGTTTATGCTGAAGATCTCCAGAACAAAGCCTGTCTAATCGTTGATGACATTTGCGACGGAGGGGGCACCTTCCTCGGCCTGGCCGAAAAGCTTAGAGAAAAACAGGCAGCTAATCTCTATCTCGCAGTTTCTCACGGAATTTTCAGCAGAGGTCTTGCTCCCTTGAAAACACAATTCAAACAAGTCTTTACCACCAACTCTATCCGAGACTTTCAGGAAGGCCCTTTTCTACAACAAATCAAGCTATCATTTTAATCAAAAAATCATGAATCCACTTACGCTTACAGACGGATATAAACTCGATCACAGAAGACAATACCCTGCTCAAACGGAAGTTGTTTATTCAAACTGGACGGCAAGAAAAAGCCGTAGGAATGATATACAGGAAGTCGTATTCTTTGGCCTGCAATACTTCATCAAAAAATATTTGCTCGAAGAATTTGAACAAAATTTCTTCAAAAAACCTAAGCATGAAATTCTGTATACCTATGCCAGAAGGGTAAACAACTACCTGGGCGAAAATCAGGTAGGCATAGAACACATAGGAGCACTACACGATCTGGGATACCTCCCGATCTGCATCAAAGCTTTGCCAGAAGGCAGCTCTGTTCCTGTCAAAGTTCCCATGTTTGTGCTCTACAATACTTTGCCAGAGTTTTTCTGGCTGACCAATTATTTCGAGACTTTGCTTTCTACAACCGTATGGTTGCCCTGTACTTCTGCTACCCTAGCCAAAAAATATCGGGAGATACTCGATCGCTATGCAGCCGAGACTTCTTCCATCCCCGAATTTGTCGATTGGCAGGGACATGACTTCTCCATGCGAGGCATGGCAGGCCTGGAAGCAGCCATGATGAGTGCCGCGGGCCATCTTCTATCCTTTACAGGAACTGATACCCTGCCAGCCATAGATTTTTTGGAGAGCTATTATCAGGCTGACAGTGATTTGGATATCGTCGGAGGGTCCATAGCTGCGACAGAACACTCTGTAATGTCAATGGGAAGTCATGCCGGCGAGATGGAAACATTCAGGCGACTGATCACAGAGGTATATCCCGGAGGTATGGTATCCGTGGTTTCTGATACCTGGGATTTATGGAAGGTATTGGACGAATATTTACCTGCCCTAAAAACGGAAGTCCTGGCGAGAGAGGGAAAATTGGTCATACGTCCGGATAGCGGAGATCCTGCTGACATCCTGTGTGGCGATCCTCAGGCTAGTCGCGAAAGTGAAATGAAAGGCGTGATTGAAAGGCTTTGGGACATTTTCGGAGGGACTGTAAATGAGAAAGGCTTCAAAGAACTCGATCCTCATATTGGGGCTATCTATGGAGACTCTATTACCCTGGAGCGGGCAGAGCATATTTGCGCCCGACTCAAAGCCAAAGGATTTGCATCAACCAATGTAGTATTGGGTATCGGCTCTTTCACCTACCAATACAATACTCGCGATACTTTTGGATTTGCCATGAAGGCTACCTATGGGGAGGTTGAAGGGAAAGGAAGAGAAATTTTCAAAGATCCTGTTACCGACAATGGAACCAAGAAATCTGCAAAAGGACTTCTACGAGTTGAAGAGACTGAGGAAGGTTTTATCCTGAAAGAACAAGTGAGCTGGAAAGAAGAAGGAGGAGCGATGCGCAAAGTCTTTGAGGATGGGAAGCTTTTGTTGGATGAAAAACTCTCCGATATCCGCGACAGGCTCAAAAACAAAAAGAAAGTCACCAGCTAAGACATTGTGTTCAATTGTGTAAATGCTCATGCTTTCGGATACATAAATCCGGGTATTAGCCCGACTACCCACAAACTCCAATTATTCTGCAAAAGATGGAGTGGACTGGGTAGTCTTCTTATGTGTAAATTTATGGCTCAATTTTTTCCTGATGAAAAAGTCTTTCAAAGCGGTGCTCAACAAATTTAATTCTCCCTTGTGGGGATTTCACTGTATGGTTCCAGAGGAGGTGAGTGAATTTTTTCTGGGGAAAGACATCAAACGATTGGTCTGCCAAATCAATGAGGAGCATGAATTTTCCTGTGCTCTTATGCCTAAAGGAGACGGACGCTATTTCATCAATATTAATAAAGAAATCCGCACAAAATTCCACTTAGAAATTGGAGACAGCATCGAGATGGAGCTTTGGCCCGATGAAAGCAAATACGGACTGCCCATGCCGGAAGAGATGGAGGTTTTGCTCCAGCAAGATCCTGAGGCTGATAAACTTTTTCATGCCTTGACTCCGGGAAAACAAAGAAGTCTGCTCTTCATGATCGGAAAACCTAAAACTTCGGCGATTCGACTCAATAAGGCTTTGGCGATTACGGAGTACCTGAAAGGCGCTCGTGGAAAGGTGGATTTTAAGGAGATGAATGAATTTATTCGAAGGTTTCGGAAGATCTGAATTGACCTCATCACGCAATCTCCATTCCCCTTGAAATGGGAATGCGCCCGCTGGCCAAATGGGTTATTTTGAACCCTTCCACACAAGCCCCCTTTCCCTTTTTCGTGGGGAAAAATGGAAATAACTTGCATGCGGCAATTTCTAAGCTGCCTGACCTGCACTCTTCCCATTTTTCAACGAAAAGGGGAGCTTTGCCTGCGCCGAGGGGTTCCTCTACAATTAGATAATCTTTCTCCCTTTAAAATCGTATATTGAAACATGAGCAAAAATTACCTTCAAATCCTTGAGCTTGCTGCAGGCCTTTCTAAAGAGGAGTGTCTCATGCTGATCAAAGATATTTCCGCGGCTTTGCTGGAAACGGAAGAAGGTAGTCCACTTTCTCCGGAAGTTGAACAGGAATTGCTCAAGCATGCACTTATTACCCGGTCTAAGGTGCTTTCAGGTGAAATGAAGACGATAAGTCTTAAAGAAGCCAAAGCAAAACTTAATGCCCGGAAACAAGCTTAGTCTATCTGATTTAGCTGTTGAACAGATAGAAGCCATTTTTACATTTCATGAAAACTCGAGAAAAGGAAAGGGTTCCGATTTTCTTGAGGCTCTTTGGGATTGCTTGGAAGATATTCAGGAATATCCTGGGAAATGGCAGTACCTGGGCACCTCTGAAGAAAAAATCCGGCGAGCAATATTGAAACAACCTCAGTCGATTATTCTCTATTCGCTTGAAGGGGAAAAAGTTATTGTATACGAGGTATATGATAGTCGTCAAAATTGGAAATGAAACTTCTTTTGAACTCTTCTCCACATCCCCCCTTTCCTTTTTTCGTGGGGAAAAAGGGAAACAACGCACATGCGGCAATTTTTGTGAATCCGGACCGGCGCTCCTCCCCTTATTCCCTGGAATAAGGGGAGGTTGGTCCGCGCGGAGGGGTTAAGGGTCAAACAGGCAGATTCCTCAACATCTCAAATACCCCTGGATATTCTCCCTCAAAAGCAGGCTGCCACATCATCGTCAGATTGGCTCGCTGAGGAATATCATTTAGCAGGATATGTTTTATGTGTAAAGCCTGTCCTCTCAGGGAACTCAAAGGTTCTATGGCTACTCCCATACCTGCTTCTACCAGGCGAAAGCTCGTACTGGCCGAATCTGTTTCATGTATAATATTGGGTTGAAAACCGGCATCCATGCAGATGGATTCGATAATGCGGACGTAATTGGGACCGTCTTCCGTTGAAGGAAAAATAAAAGGCTCATCTGCCAGCATAGAGAAATCTTTGTAGTTGCGCTGATCGAGAGGATGAGAAGGAGGAAGTAAAACAACGAAAGGATCTACATGCATGACTTTACTTCTCAGATGCGTAGGCACCAAAGGATTGGTAGCAAAGCCCAATTCCAATTCATTCATGTTCAAAGCCAGGTACTGATCCCGATTATTCATTTCTTTCAGGATGGCTTTCATGCCGGGAAACTTCAAGGGAATTTCCTTGAGAAAATCTGGCAAAATGGACTGCATCACGGAATGGGTATAGCCAATACGTATTTCCCCGGCTTCTCCTTTACAGATTTGAGAAGCTCGCTTTGAAACTCGCTCCAATTCATTGAGGATTTTTTCTGCTTCCCGGAAAAAATAGGTCCCAGCAGCCGTCAACTCTACATTCCGCTTATTTCTCCGAAACAAATCCGCGTTTAATTCTTCTTCTAATTGCTGGATCTGCCGACTCAAAGCCGGCTGTACAATATTTACTTCCTCAGCCGCTTTGGTGAAGTGAAGCGTGCGGGCCAGTACCAGTGCATTTTGCAATTGAGTGATATTCATTAATGCATTTTTCTTATTAATACATGATAATTAAACATTTTTTATTATAAAAACTCTCTCCTACATTTATCCTAAAAGCAGATAAACAGATGAATTCTCTTCAAACATCTTCCCGTTTAGCAGAAGCTTATGATGTAGATAGTTTCCGCAAACTTGGACATCAGGTAGTGGATATGATTGCTGATCAATTGGAGGAAAGTATTTCCCAAAAAGATCCTGTCGTACTCCCCTATCAAAAACCGGAAGATGAATTGAAGTTTTGGGAATCAGATAAAGAGCAGGGAAGTGATCCCCTGGAGTTCTTTCAAAAAGTCCTGGATCATTCTATCAAAGTTCATCAGCCTCGATATCTGGGCCATCAGGTAGCCGTTCCTGCCCTTATCTCTAGTCTCGCAGGTTTTTTGACTGACATTTCCAGCAATGGAACCGGAGTATACGAAATGGGTATGGCCTCAAATGCCATAGAGCGAATCATGATTGAGTTTTTGGCCCGGAAAATAGGATACTCTAGAGAATCTGCCGGTTTTTTGACCTCGGGAGGCTCCCTGGCCAATCTAACGGCCCTTTTAGCTGCGAGAAATGCCAAAGCAGACACTAATGTCTGGGAAGAGGGACATTCGTCTAAACTGGCTGTGCTGGTCTCAGAGGAAGCGCACTATTGCATAGATCGGGCAGCAAGGATACTGGGACTGGGTAGTGAAGGCATCATCAAAGTGCCCATCGACGAGAATTTTAAAATAAGGACAGACCTTCTCGACAAATATCTCCTTACTGCACAGGAAAAAGGATATACCGTTATCGCCTTAATTGGATGCGCCTCTTCTACAGCAACGGGCTCTTATGATGATTTGGAAAGTATGGGAGCTTTCGCAAAGAGAAATAATCTTTGGTTTCATGTGGATGGTGCGCATGGAGGTTCGGTAGTTGTTTCTAAAAAGTACAGGCATTTGGCGAAAGGAATCGAGCAGGCTGATTCAGTGGTCATCGATTTTCACAAAATGATGATGACTCCTTCTCTCAATACAGCCCTGATTTTTCAAAGAGGAGCGGATTCTTACAAGACCTTTCAACAAAAAGCGCAATATCTCTGGGATTCTCAACAAAGTCCCGAATGGTATCACTCCGGTAAAAGAAGTTTCGAGTGTACCAAACTAATGATGTCGATCAAACCTTATATCATTCTTCGGACCTATGGAGAAGAGATATTTGAAGAAAACATAGATAGATGCTTTTATTTGGCGAGGAGCTTTGCAGCTCTGATCAGAGAACGTGAGTCTTTTGAATTGGCAATAGAGCCAGAAGCGAATATTGTCAATTTCAGATTTGTAGCCAATACTCATGCTGATCTCAATGAGCTCAATGCTTCTCTTCGCCTTTCTCTCATGGAAAAAGGAGAGTTTTACATTGTGCAAACCAGCATAGGGGGGACAAAATACCTGCGAACAGCACTTATGAATCCCCTTACACAGGAATCAGATCTCGTGGCATTATTGGATGAAATTGAGGCCCTTGCTTTAACGGAATATTAACATTTGCCCATTCGCTTCATTCGAGAAAATCCTTTATTTTTGCTCCGCAAAAATTTTCGACAGCAAAAATCAACAACAATATATGCAAGCGGACATCCGAGCCATTAACGAGAAAATTCAGGAAAAAAGTGCATTTGTAGACTTGCTCAATATGGAGGTCAAAAAGGCCATTATAGGTCAATCCTATATGATCGAAAGACTTCTACTGGGATTATTATCAGGAGGACATATCTTATTGGAGGGTGTTCCCGGACTTGCAAAAACCCTGGCGATCAAATCTCTTTCAAAAACTGTTGCGGGAAAATTTAGTCGTATTCAGTTTACCCCGGATCTACTCCCTGCTGATGTTTTGGGTACCATGATCTACAATCAGAAAACCAATGAGTTTTCGGTAAAGAAAGGGCCCATCTTCGCCAATTTTGTCCTGGCAGATGAGATCAACCGTTCTCCAGCCAAAGTACAGAGTGCCTTGCTGGAAGCCATGCAGGAAAAACAAGTTACGATTGGGGAAGAGACCTTTATACTTGAAAGGCCCTTTCTGGTTCTGGCGACTCAAAACCCGATTGAGCAAGAAGGTACTTATCCTCTTCCAGAAGCACAGGTAGACCGTTTCATGCTAAAATGTGTAATTAGCTATCCAAGCAAAGAAGAAGAAAGGCTAATCATTCGCCAAAATGTGAATCCAGGTTCTACAGAAATCAATCCTGTAGTAAAGATTTCTGAAATCATGGAAGCCCGTAAGGCAGTAGCGGAAGTGTACATGGACGAAAAGATCGAGCAATACATTCTCGATATCGTCTTTGCGACCCGTGATCCAAAAAATAATAAACTGGAAGAGTTAGCAAACCTGACCAGCTATGGAGGTTCTCCACGTGCATCTATCAACCTGGCTTTGGCATCCAAGGCTTATGCATTCCTTAAGAGAAGAGGCTATGTGATTCCGGAAGATGTGAGAGCGGTTTGTTATGATGTACTCCGACACAGAATCGGATTGACCTATGAGGCGGAGGCAGAAAATATCAGTACAGAGCAGATCATTTCCAAGATTCTGGATGTAGTTGAGGTGCCTTAGCAATCAATCAATACAATAGAAAAAAGGCCGGAAGTACTTCCGGCCTTTTTTCATTATACGGTATACAATACCATTTTCTCTTCTTTCCCTTTTAATAACAAGTCTCCAATTTTTTGCGGGCTGAAAGCCTTAATCGAAGAAGAGAGTTTATCGATCAGGTATTTCGACAGCAGAATATTTACGCCTAATTCATTGCATTTCCCTTGAATCCGGGCAGTAGTATTCAGCACATCTCCCGAAAAGGCAATGTCTCGTTTAACGAGTCCTATTTCCCCTGCCATCACATGACCATAATGCAAACCAGCTTTAAATTCGGGGACTTGACCATAGGTTTGCATGAAATAGTTCTTTTTTGCCTGAAGAGCTTCCTGAACTTCAAAAAAGCAGCGTAAACAATTGGCATTGCTTATTCCGTTTTCCACTTTCCAGCTGATCACTATCTCATCTCCCACATATTGGTAGATTTCTCCTCGCGTGTTCAATATACTGGCTGTTGCATACTTAAATACATCATTGATAAAATTAAAGTAGCGAGCTTCTCCCAGCTTTTCTGCAATAGAAGTCGAGGAACGCAGGTCTAAAAACATAAATATCCGCTCCTCCCTTTTTGGTTGGAAATACTTACCCAGTATGAAATCTCGAAATACCCCGGGACCGTATTTATCGTTGACCTGCAGAACAATGAGCGTCACCAGAACGACAAGCAGCCAAAAAAGGTAGTTCTCCAGGGACTCAAATTTCAAATGATTTGCCAGGACCCAATTCCAAACCTCAGTGGAGAAAAGGGAAGCATCCAATAAATTTGTAGCCATGTACAAATTAGTCGGAATAGAAACCATCAGGTATACAAGGGAGAAAGAAAGAAAAATGAAGAACAGTGATCTCCCGTAGGTAAGTATACGTAACCAACTTTCCCATAAAAATACCATAACTGTCCCTCCAAATACTCCGGCCAAAACTCCTGTGAGTATGCTTCCGGAAAAATACAGGGAAGGATCCATACCTTCCAGATCACAATTCAGGAGTTTCAGGGTATTGTATCCGTTCATAAAACTCCAAAGGGAAATCAACACCCAGGAAAAGGTTATCCAGAATACTTTCTCTAACTGCTTTTTCAGTTTAATAGCTTTGCTTGCGTTCATGAATTAGGGCATAAAAAAGTGGTAATCCAGCAGATTCTCTTTATAAAAAACGACCAAAAAGGAGGCTGAGTTTCTCAAAACAGCATAAGTAGAAAAAATTACCATTTTTTTTAATCCCACATTAAACCTTTGCCCCTCCTCATAGTCAAACTATCAACAACAACAAATAATATCTTTTACATCAAACACAGAACGTATCATGAAATTTAAGATCATTTTCACCTCCCTGCTTTTCTTTGGACTTGTATTCAGCAGTCAATCTTCTTTCGCTCAATCAACTCCAAGAGTAGGTAAAAGACAGGTAAAGCAACAAGTAAGAATCAAACAAGGAGTCAGGAGTGGTGAGCTTACCCGTAAGGAAACAAAAGTCCTGAGAGCTCAACAAAGACATATCAATCGCACAAAAAAGCGCGCCAAAGCAGATGGAATTGTAACTCCTGCGGAACGCAAAGTAATTTCCAGAAAGCAAAACCGCGCCAACAAAAGCATCCGCCGCCAAAAGAATGATGCTCAAAGCAGAAATTAATTCTGCTCTTATCTAAAGACCGGGTGTAAAGATTACAATTTACCCTGATTATAATTGAAAGCATGAGCCGTGTTTCCGCACGGCTTTTTGCTTTTTATTTTATTTATGCGTGACCTTTGAATGTATGTTCAGTCACATAAGTGAATCCGATAATTCGCGATTCGAAATTTACCAATCACTAATTAATTAAAACACCTCAATTAATGGGACTTTTTGATTTTGTCAAAAACGCTGGAGCGTCTTTATTCGGCATCAAATCCGATGCTGAGAAGCGCGAAGAAAAAGAACAAGCTATCCGCAATTTTGTAGCTGAATTCGATCTAGGTATCGAAGACTTCACTATCGAATTTACTGGAGACGATGATGATACAGTAATCCTCGGAGGAACTGTACAGTCTCAGGAAGCCAAGGAAAAACTGATCCTCGCAGTAGGAAACATCGAAGGAATTGCCAGAGTTGATGACCGCATGGAAGTTGTAGTACCTGAGCCAGAAGCTCAATTCTACACAGTAGTTAGTGGAGACTCTCTTTCCAAGATCGCTAAAAGGCATTATGGAGATGCGATGAAATACCCAGAGATCTTTGAAGCTAACAAACCTATGTTGAGCGATCCAAACAAGATCTATCCCGGACAAGTATTGCGCTTGCCACACCTGGGATAAGCATTGCAAACAACACCAAAAAAAAAGCCTCTTCCGGATGGGAGAGGCTTTTTTATTTTTTAGCTAATAAAGTTCAAATGAAAGTGTCAAGTTCACGTATCACCTTAAATTGAGTATGTATTTGATAATGCACTTGATCTTTACTCCACCCGCCTGATATTCCCTTCCGTATCATGTATTTCCACACTTTTCACTCCTTCGGGCACCTGTATAGCTCTTGAAGATTGACTGAGGAAACTTGTCCCATAGCCCAATTCCCAGACCTGCTTTGTTCCATCTGGAAAATGGAAGTAACCCGAAAATTCAAAGGGCGTTAATTCAACATAATCCACAGCTACTCTTTGGGCAAAGACTTTGAGTTTATCAGAATTTTGGCTGGCCATGATGCGTGTATTTCCCTCTCCATCTCTAAACCGTACCAATGCCTTTGCATCTCCGGGCAAGTAGAAGCCGCTTTCGCTTATTTCCAGCGCTCTGAATCCTCCCTTGCCATCTCCTTTCAGCATAAGTCCGTTGAAAGCATCCGAACGCCCCATGGCCACCTCTGTTCCAAAGTCATTGCCGGCCATCAAAACATCCAGCAAAGCGTCTCCATCAAAGTCTTCAATCAACATAGCATAAACAGGCGCCAATTGAGTCTCCATGGGAAGCGGGCGAATGTCAAATTTCCCATTCCCCAAATTCTCAATGAAACTAGTCTTGAGGTAATTAGCTTCTACCTCCACATAATCTTTCGCAGTATTTGCCGCAGGAAGAATATCCGACATGCGGGCATATCCAAATTCAGCATGATAGGGAAAATCCTGTCGGACTTTGATCATTTGTTTTTGAAAATCAATCCGACTGAAGTAAGGAACTTCAACCAGCTCTTTATCATTTCCATCTTTGGGAAACCAACTCGCCTGTACAAAATCGAAGCCTTTATTCCCATCAAAATCTGCCCCATAGGCCTTTATGGGATAGTTGCTATTGGTTTTAAAGAGGGTATTGTTTCCCTGATTGGCTGCGATATAGTCTATATCTCCATCCCGATCAAAGTCTCCGGCGGCGAGGCTATTCCACCATCCTTTCTTTCCTCCAAATCCTGCAGCTTCCGTAATATTTGTAAAGTTTCCTCCTTCATTTTTCAAAAAAGTCAAAGGCATCCATTCCCCTGCCAATAATAGATCAAAAGTCCCATTATTATCGAAATCAGTCCAAAGGGCATCGCATACCAATCCAATATCTTTGAGCATGGGAGCCGCCTTTTCATCTATGCTAAACTTTATATTTCCGTCCTCACTATCATTTTTGAGTAAATAGCTGCTAACAGGTATCGGGTAATGAAAGGGATGTACCCGACCTCCTACAAAAAGATCAAAATCTCCATCCCCATCATAATCAGCCGCTTTTACAGCAGAACCACTACTCAAAAATGCAGGAAGTGCTTCTTTCAGCAAAGTGAATTTCCCTCCATCATTGCGAAAAAAGCGATCCTGATAAGAAGGATCCTCTCCTTTAAATTCATATCCTCCACTCACCAAATACAAATCATCATCTCCATCTTTATCGGCATCGAAAAACAATGCCCCCAATTCTTCTTGTCGCTTCTTGTCTCCATCAGGTCCAGGTAGCAGGTCTTCCATCAAAAAGCTGCCATCTTCTTGTTGAATGGCAAAGCGGCCTTTATTGAAATGGGAACCGCCAATGTAGACATCCTGTAAACCGTCTCCATTTACATCGCTGACCGCCAGCGCGGGTCCATATTGGGTGAGTTTATGCGGCAACATCGGTTGCACATTGAAATCGATATAATCTGATTCAGAATGGATAAAATCTAGTCCAATGTCCTCTGTAATGTCCGAAAATAAGGTAGAGGCTTCATCCAGATTCTCAATCTCAGGGAGAATTTCAGCATCCTCATAATTCAATACCAAGGTCTGGTCCGCTGCTATGCCTTCTTTGATTTCTACTTTCCCATCAGGCCATATCACGCTTAACTTATCCACTTTTTCATCAGTGCCTAATCCAAAATGGGCAAAAGGCTCAACACTTGAGATGTAGCCACGAGAAACATTATGTTCCCAATGCTGCTTAATATCTCCGTGCTGTATTTCGAGGATCACTCCAGTTCCTTCTTTGTTATTTTCACTTCCTTCGAAGCCGACTCTCAACCAGTGATTTTTCAGCCCTTCTCTATCATTGAGTCGATTTTGGAAGACGAAAGCAGAATCATCGATATTATTCACGATGTAATCCAGATCACCATCATTGTCTAGGTCTCCATAGGCAGCACCATTTGAAAAGGAAGCCATACGAATGCCCCAGTCATCGGTAGCATCTTCAAACTCTATCCCTCCCTCATTTCTATAGGCGTAATTGCTGATCTTGACAGAAGGAATCTTGCTCAAGAGCAAAGACTGAGGTGCATAAGCCTCCACACTCGACCAATAATCAATAAAATCCCGATCCGTAACATCCTTGGGAAAGCCATTGGTGATGATCATATCCCGATAACCGTCATTGTCGAAGTCAGCAACCAAAGGGGTCCAGCTCCAATCCGTAGCAGAAATCCCTGCATACATGGCTACATCAGAAAATATTGGATCAGAGGACTCTGGGAGGATTCCCTGATTTAGCTGAAAGGTATTGCGCACATACTGAAAGTCGTATCCATAGCGCTTATTGTTCAGATAGGTTGTATAATTATTGGCTCCCAACATTGTTTTTCTCCGATAATTATCTTCCGGCAACATGTCCAGACAAACAATATCAACCCGTCCATCAGAATTGATATCTATGACATCATTTCCCATAGCAGAGTGTGAAGTATGCTTGAAGTAGTCGCTGGCTTTATCGGTGAAAGTTCCATCGCCATTGTTGATATACATGAGATCATTGCTCACATAATCATTGGTAACAAATATATCTTTCCATCCATCACGATTGATATCCGTGATGTTTAATCCCAAGCTGTAGCCTTCAATCAATATGCCTGCTTCTTGGGAAACTTCTGTAAAAAAGGGATGTCCGAGAGAATCGCTAAGGTCATTTCTATACAGGCGGTCGTAGCGATTGGTACTACCATTCAGGTTCTTTTCCTTGTATTTGTTGGGCTGCTTATTGGCAATCATGGCATCGACAGCCAGAAAGACATCCAAATCGCCATCATTGTCATAATCGAAAAAGGCTGCATGAGTGGTATGTGAAGTATCTGCCAGTCCATATTCAGCAGCCATATCCTTGAAAGTGGGAACTCCTGCCTCATTGAGTCCTTGATGGATAAAGAGGGTATTTTTCCTTTGAGAGATTGTGGGGCGATTGGTAGCCGCCACGTGGATATCTGTCCATCCGTCCTGGTTTACATCGACCAGGGTCACGCCCGATGACCACCTGCTGCCATTGCCGACTCCGGCTTGCTCAGTTATATTTTCAAATTCGAAATTTCCTTTATTCAGGTAAAGGGCATTTTCTACCATATTCCCGCTCATATACACATCGAGCAGACCGTCTTGATTAAAGTCTGCCAGGGCCACTCCTCCCCCATTGTATACATATTCATTTTCCAGCACATTGATCGAATCAGACTCGATGATGCGGTTGGAAAAATGAATGCCCGACTCATCAGGCGGGACCAATCTAAATAAGGTATCTCTTTCCTCTCCGCATGATTGCATCAGCAATAGGCAACAAAGGCCCAGCATGCCTAAGCATCTATTCATAATTCTTTGATTAGTTTCTTTTAAAAGTAAGGACCGCATCATTGTTGCGGGCTACCATGAGTAAGGGTTTATTATCCTTTCCCTTAAATACCTTCATATCTCTCACCTCTCCTCTCAAATATATCCCACTCTCCTCTGGGCTCAGGTATTGAAAATCCTTGCTGCTATTTCCTTTTAGAAATACGCCAAAGTTTGCATCCTGCCTGCCCACTTCTGGCTTCAGGGCATAAAAATTTCCTCCCAGGACTATGTCCAAATGTTCATCGCCATCCATATCTGCTATGGCGATTCCAAAAACGGGAGAAACCTGAGCTTCTATCGGCAAGGCTTGCAATTTTGGTGTTCCATTGGCTTCGTTCCAAAGAATAGCCGATTGTAGATAATCTGCTTTATAAGCCAGGCCGCCACGTACTTCTTCTTCTGAAAACAGATCAGAAAAGGTTTTATGAGCGTATTCTTCAAATTTGAGGTTGCTTCTTTTGAGATGCGGTAGTTGAGTGGTAATATCTCCTTTTGTTGCAAAAGGATAGGCTTTATCATCCAGCGGGGGAAACCAGTTGATGACAAATTCGCTTTTACCATTTTGGTCAAAGTCTTTGACAAACATGCTCAGGGGGCGATCCGGGCTTGCCTGAAACTTGCTATTCAGTCCCCAATTCCCCAATACAAAATCCTCATCACCATCTCCGTCGAGGTCTGCTTTTTCGATACAATTCCACCAGCCCAGGCTATTGGGGATCATCGCTGGAGGTTGCAATTTCCCTCCTTCATTTTTCAGCAAAGTCACGCCCAACCATTCACCAACCACCACCAAATCCAAATCATTGTCCTGATCCTGATCCACCCAAACTGCATCCGTGATCATACCCAGTCCTCCCAGAAATTCTGTCGTAATATCTGTCCAACCAGTGGGATCTTTCCTCAAGAGAAAACTCCGAGGTTTGAGCCCATAATTTCCGGGAACAAGCCTTCCTCCTATAAACACATCCATATCTCCATCAGCATCAAAATCTGCAACTTCTATACAAGAAGTATTTCCTCCCGCTGGTGGAGTCTTTTCTTTTTGTTTGCTAAAGTTCCCCTTACCATCATTTTCATAATAGCGCAGAAGAAAATTTTGAATTCCCTTTGTGTATTCATTTCCTCCCGCACCTAATAAAAGGTCGAGATCCCCATCCTGATCCATATCTGCCAGAGCCCCTCCTGTACTCTCTACGCCCTTATCCATTTCAAAGGCTTCCTGGGGACTGAAACGAAAACTTGAGCTGGTATTTTGGATATAGAGTTTATCGGGATCTCCCGCAGCTCCTAATAAAACAGCATCTTCCCTTCCATCGCCATTTACATCTCCTTTGAGGAGTCTTGGTCCTTCTGTCGATAGCATATGGGGAAGCAGGAGTTCATGATTGAAGTCGTTATATATATTTTCTGTGTGCATGGCTTTTTCGGGGAATGTCATACTACTATTCTCCGTGAATAAGCTTTTACTTTTTGTGTTTGCTGGTCTAAAATCTTCTGTAGCGTTTTCGTGTTGTAGAACAATGGTCTGATCAGCCCTAAGATTTTTCAGGACTTCTTTCTTCCTATCGGGCCAGATCACTTCCAGTTCATCTATTTGGGTATTTTTTCCCAAGCCAAACAAAAGACCTGGCTCAACAGAACTTTCAAAACCTCTTGCGGTGTAGTGCTGAAGTTCCTGTTTTTCACCGGCATGGGTGATTTTTACTTTTGCTCCTATGCCTAAAGGATTTTCTTTCCGTCCTTTAAAATTGATTTTGAGGAAATGGTTCTTTTTGAGGCTATCGCTATTGTTGCGGTAGATGAAAGCGGGCATATTCACATTGTTGACGATCAGGTCTAAATCTCCGTCGAGATCCAGATCGCCATATGCGGCTCCATTGCTAAAGGAGGCTTCTCCCAGGCCAAGTGCATCCGCTTCGCTGCTAAACTGCAGGTTTCGATTATTGACAAAAGCGAAATTGGATAAAGGATTCGACGGCAGGTATGGGAGAAAATCCCTAAAATCTGCTCTTCCCGATTCTTCAACAATTTTCTTGACATTGGCCTGATCGGAAATGAATGCCGTAAAATCCATGTACATGATGTCATGGTAAATTCCATTCGCGACAAAAATGTCTTTCCATCCATCATTTTCGAAGTCAAACATTAAAGCACCCCAACTCCAATCCGTAGCAGAAATTCCTGCCATAAAACCAATTTCCTGGAAGTTGGCATTGCCATCATTGAGTTGAAGGCAGTTTTGGAGGATTTGGTAATGGTAATTGGCGCGGTATTTTATGTCTTCGAGGTGATAAGGATCAAAAACCGTCATGGCTTTTAGTCGGTAATTATCTCCCGCCAGCATATCCGTACTAAATACCTCTGGAGAGCCATCATTATTGATGTCGGCTATATCGGCTCCCATAGAAGAGACGGAGGTTTGACTTATGCGTTGGGGCAATTCTTCTGAAAACTTCCCATTTCCCTGATTGATGTAGAGGTAATCCCTTTCCCAAAAATCATTGCTCACATAAATATCCGGGAACATATCACCATTAAGATCACTCACAGAAACTCCCAGACCAAATCCTATTTGGCTATTATAAATCCCAGCTTCCAGGGTTACATCGGTAAAGCTGTCCCCATCATTTCTGAAGAGTTTATCTCCCCCTTCTTCGTCTGTTTCTTCTCTTGCTTTTTTGTATAGGTCTATGCGGTTGGGGTCTTTGAAGCTATTGTTAAGGATATAACAATCTAGATCACCATCGAGGTCATAGTCAAAGAAGGAGGCATGTGTAGAAAAACCTTTGTCATTGAGGCCGTAGTCTGCGGCCTTTTCCACAAAGGTCATATCCCCCTGATTGATGAATAATTCGTTTTCCTTATTATCGCCCTGTATATCCCCCGAATTACAGACATAAATATCCAAAAAACCATCGGCATTGATATCTACCATACTTACCCCTGTACTCCAGGCTTTCTCTCCCCTTATTCCTGCCTTGCTACTAATATCTTCAAACTCCCAGTTCCCTTTATTTAGGTAGAGTCTATTGGGAGCCATATTGGCCGTAAAATATACATCCGGCAAACCGTCATTATTGATATCTCCAATGGCGACTCCACCTCCATTGTAAAAATTGCGGTAGGTCAGGACATTGAAATCTTTCTGATCCTCAACTTTATTGATAAAATTCAGACCTGTGTCCGTGCTATCCAGTTTGGAGAACAGGCTGAATCGCTGTTTTACTTCCAATTCATCTGTCGCCAAATCACAAGCTGGAATTAGGCAAAGAAATATGGGGAGTAAGAGTAAGGAAAAGTAGCGCATATATCTTTTTATTCAGCCGGGGCCTTCTATAAAATTACCAAGGGATTGGAAAAATAAAAAGAAGAGGCAAAAGCTGCCTCTTCTTTTTATTTGTTAAGTTAGGATAATTCTACCAACCTGAATTTTGAATCAGCTGGGCAGTTCCGTCAACTTTACTCAATTCAATTTGTACGCTAGGCAATGGGAACAAATTATGTCTGGCCTCATAACGAGTAGCAGCCGTAATATAGGTTCTCTTTGTTTGCTCAACGTCCATATAGGCATTCATGACCTCTTGGGCGATTCCCCATCTTCTCAGGTCAAAGAATCTGTGTCCCTCAAGGGCCAACTCAATTCTTCTTTCCATTCTAACCGCTGTACGAGCAGCAGCCTGATCGGTCCATGCATTATCATAAGTACCTACAGCATAGGTAGCCCAGGTAATACCAGCATCATCGATTGTAGTAGAACCACCATCAGCGCCTTGGGCACAGTTAGCGGCACGCGTACGAATCATGTTAACCAGTTCACGCGCTCTTTCCAGATTACCAAGCTCAACTTCCGCTTCTGCAAGCATCAATAGAACGTCAGCATAACGGATAATCGGCATGTTTACAGGATTCAGCTGAAGGTTAGACCAACCTACACTACTTTCCTGTCCAGGCTCATAGATGAATTTTTTGGCGCTATAAGGTCCGGCCCATGCACGAGAACGAATCCATGTAGGTTCATGAACACCCCATGTCAGGAAAGGAACATCATCACGTCCAATGGTCCAGTCAAGGCGTGGATCTACGGGACTTGCTACGTCTACATCAGCATCATTGAAGGTATCAAACAATGGCAAACCATTGGCATCTACTTTATGAGCATTTACGAGGTTTTGAGAAGGCTGGTGGAATCCACAGCAACCAAATGGGCTACCTCCATGAGGGAAGTTCAAACGATCTGCGAAGTTACCATTATCTCCCCCACCAGTTCCGTCATTTACAGTTGCCTGAATAGAGAAGATCATTTCAGAAGCATTCTCATTAGCAGTCGTAAACATATCCTTGAAACAAGGATTCAGGGCATAGTTTCCACTATTTACCACCTGATCAAACAAAGACTTGGCTTCTGCCCAGTTTTGCTGGTACAAATGCACTTTACCCAGATAAGCCTGAGCAGCACCTTTGGTAGCACGTCCTTTATCGGAAGTAGTTGCAGGCAATAAACCTGCGGCAGCTTCCAGATCAGCTGTAATTTGAGGAATGATACTCGCATCATTAGGCTTACGGAAGTTATCGTCCGTTTCATCATAGTAAGGAATGTTTCCCCACAATTTCACTCCATCAAAATGGAAGTGAGCACGCAAGAAGCGAATCTCTCCATCAATTCTTGCCTGGTCCTCAGCACTAATTCCATCAGCCGCAGATACCAGAAGTTTTTTAGTTGCATTCGCACGAGCTATACCCTCATACAAAGCCACAAACTTGGCCTGAAAGTAGGGATTACCCGGCGTCCATTGAAAGAGTTCAATCTGAGAAGTTTCTCCCTGGTCACCAGGTTCTGAACCTTTGTAAGCATCATCAGAAGCAACGGATCCCCAGATCCAGTTAGAACCGGCCGTTGGCCATGGAGCACCTTGTCCCCACTGATTCGCCCATCCATCAAGCATAGAGTAAGCTGAGACCAGTGAAGCCTCTACTCCTTCTTGATTCTGAAGTAGCCCCTGATCAAGTGCTCCCTGTGCGGGAATATCCAGGAATTCATCTGCACAAGCAGCAAAGATCCCCAGCACACATACAGCTGCAAATATTTTTAATAATCTATTTTTCATAGTAATGATATTCGTTTTTAATTCCACTTATTAGAATCCAAGGTTTACCCCTACCATAAATATTTTAGAACCCGGATAGTTTCCAAAGTCTTGTCCAGCAGACTGGTCAGGGTTACCCCTTACACCAAAGTTAGACAAAGCAGGATCAATTCCACTATAATTAGTAATTGTGAAAGCATTTTGAGCCTGAACGTAAATTCTCAGCTTATCAATTCCAGTGATTCTTGGAAGAGTATAACCAATCTGGAAGTTTCTGAGTCTCAGGTAAGAACCGTCCTCTACGTAGAAGCTACTTGGTCTTTCACTAAATGTATCATTTTCATCCAAAATTGGGAAATCACCCGTAGGATTAAGCGTTGGATGCCATGATCTCTCAAGTGTTTCTTTTCTTACGTTTGTGTTAAAGAAACGGAATACTTCGAAAAGCTTGTTGTAGTTCATAATTTCGTTTCCTACGGAAGCGAAGAAGAAGATAGAAGCATCCCAGCTTTTGTAGCTCATACCGAGGTTCAAACCAGCGGTGAAGTCAGCCCAGGGTGAGCCAATTACGCCGAGGTCATCATCGTTGATTATGTTGTCGCCATTGAGGTCTTTGAATCTCAGACGTCCCGGAGCAGCACCGTCTTGCTGTGCATGTGCATTTACTTCTTCCTGGCTTTGGAAAATACCGTCAGCGGTAAATCCGTAGAAAGAAGCGATTGGGAAGTTCAACTGGTTGATCTGGGTATTACCGATACGACCACCATTGTTAGAGAAGAAAGACTCAGAGTTGCCATCAATAGAGATAATCTCGTTCTCGAAAGCTCCCAATGCAAGTGTCGCATCAAATGCGAATCCATTTGCATAGGCGTCATTATAGGTAATCGAAAGGTCGATACCTCTGTTTTGCATATCCCCTACATTGATAAAGGCAGGTGATGCGAATCCAGCTGTTCCTGGGTTAGCAGGGTTAAACAGAAGATCCTGTACATCTCTTTGGTACAAGTCCAATACAACATTGATTTTTCCAGCAAATAAAGATGCATCAAGACCAATGTTGGTAGAGATATTTTCTTCCCACTTGGTACCTGAGTTTCCTCTGTTTACCAGGGCATATCCCGTAGCAATAGAACCAGAACCTGTGATGTCATAGAAAGAGTTTGCAGGTCCACCACCGAAACGGTCAAAGGCATTACCGGAAGGAATTTCATCCTTACCTGTTTTACCCCATCCAAATCTCAGTTTCAAATCCTCAATCCAGGCAACATCCTGCATGAAGGATTCATTACTCAGACGCCATCCCAAACTGAATGCAGGGAAGGTACCGTATTTCTCTGTACCGAAGTTTGAAGAACCATCTCTACGTACAGTTGCAGAAACGATATACTTGTCATCAAATGAATAGTCCGCTTTTGCAAAGATAGAAGCAATGGTGCTGAATCCACCGAAGCTATTTACCTGACGAGTTTCAGGGTCAGCAAGACCTGTATTCAAATACCAGCCATCTCTACCATCGGTAAAGTAGTTGTTCAATCCACCACCTATTTGACGGAAGGTTCTTCTGATGGACTCATAACCCGCCAATACTTGTAGATTGTGTACATCATTAAAAGTATTGTCGTATCTCAGGGTGTTGGACCAGGTCCAGTTGAAACCGGTAGAGAAGTTCTCACTCCAACCGTTTACAGTACTTGGCTCTGATTCCTCCCAACTTGGGAAGCTGAAACCTCCATTGAAATTGTTGAAGAAGTCAATACCCAGGCTGGATCTTGCAGTAAGTCCATCTATGATATCAACGGATACAAAGGCATTACCCAAAGCTTTGTAGAATACTCCTCTATTGTCTTTGTTACGGAACTGTCTTGCAACAGGCGTAATACCATTACTCATTCCGTTTGACTTACCACCGGCAAAGTTTTCACCAGATACATCATAAACCGGAATTATTGATTGAGACTTCAGAAGGTTGGTCATGGTATTCTGCTCACTCTGGTTTCCTCCCTGCTGTCCCACACTGTTTGCGCGAGATACGGCAAAGTTTTCACCAAAGGTAAATCTACCTGCTTTGAAGGTCGAGTTTGCACGCAGCGAAGCTCTTTCAAAGTCAGTGTAGATCATGGTTCCATCCTGCTTGAGGTAACCAGCTGAGATGTAGAAACTTGAGTTATCTGTTCCTCCAGATACACCCACTGTGTGCTCAGTCATCAAAGCAGGGTCAAAGGTTTCGTCCCACCAGTCGGTTCCACTTTGATTAGAAGCCATGATCAATTGGTTGGGGAAAGCATAAGAACTCTCATCCACGGATCCTGTACCTCCATAACCACTGGCATTCCAGTCATAATAGTAGGTAGGAATAACTCCACGACCTGCAGAATAAGGTACTCCGGAAGGAATCTCCAATCCAGCATTTTCGAAGGAGCGCCATACGATTTCAGAGTAATCCGCAGGATTTACGATCAGATCGTATTGGCCTACAGGATTTTGAATCCCTACATAGCTGTCATAGGAAACTTTGGTCTTACCTGCTTTACCTTTTTTGGTGGTAACAATGATTACCCCATTGTTGGCACGAGTACCATAGATAGAAGCTGCAGATGCATCCTTCAATACCTGGATAGACTCAATGTCGCTAGGGTTAAGCTGGTTGTTGAAGTTGTCCTTTACAGGAACTCCATCAATTACGTAAAGCGGGTCATTGTTTTGGAAAGATCCGATACCACGAATACGAACTACTGTTCCGGCACCTGGAGCACCAGAAGTAGAAGTAGTCAAACCAGCGGCTCTACCTTCCAATTTCTGGATAAAGCTCGAAGCAGCAACTTCGTTCAATTCTTCGGTATCTACTACAGATACGGCACCGGTAATGTCCCGTTTCCGCTGGCTGGAATATCCTGTTACAACCACTTCATCCAGGGAGAGGTCTGTAACAAGAGCCACGTTGACTGTAGATTGATCACCAACGGTAATCTCCTGAGTAGCATAGGTAGCGAAAGAAAACAAGAGGACGTCGCCAGCTTTTGCAGCAATGCCGTATCTCCCTTGTTCATTTGTGAGGACACCGGTAGTAGTACCTTTCACAACCACAGTCGCCCCGACAAGCGGCTCGCCAGAGTCTCTATCGGTAACTGTACCGGATACATTCTGAGCGATAACCTGCATCGACATCATGCAAAAACAGAGACCCAGGAAAAAGGCTCTACTTAGCATGGAAGGGTATGATTTTCTCATACGTCAGTAATTTTGAGGTTAGGTTAAATAATAGTAATAAATCAATATAGGTCAGCGGGTAGACCCGCAGGACTTTAATATGCAGTAGTATTCAGTATGAGATATAGGAGCAAATAATAGTAGTCCTAGTTTTTCCGTATAAGAGAAAATCCATCTGGATTTTTTTCTTCTCCCCTTATTTCTTAACTTATAAGCTTGTCCAAAACCATTATGGTCTAAGTTACCATAAGCCATGAATAGTCAAATATAGGACTTTTTTCATTAAAAAAAACCTAGCCTCCTAAATATGGATTTATTTTCCTGAATCTATACACCGAATAGTGCAAAGGAGTCGGATGTTAGCGTAAATCCAGGCGAAGATTCAGATTAAGGGTTCGGTCAAGCAGACCAGATTGATTGCCAATTACTTCTGAACGAAAATCATTTCCATTCTGACTCACGGGCACTGCAAACACATATTGCAGGTAATCAACATTTTCCCGATTAGTCAGATTAAATACAGAAATACCTATTGATCCACTACTTCTTCCAAAGGTAAATCCATAATTCAGGCCGAGATCAAGTCGTCCGTAAAAAGGCAGGCGTTTGATGAGGGAAGAGGGGTCCAGTTCGTTGCGACTGGCAATTCTGTTGAGAGATGAGATATCCAGGTAAGCCCTTCCACTACTATAGATATAATTGCCTGAAAGGGTAAATCGCCCCAGTTTGAGAGAATTTACCCATTTGAGTTGATGTCTCCTATCATCCTGGGAAGCAAATGCCGCTCCACCAAATACATCCTCAAACTGATGGGTGGTCTTGCTCAGGGTATATGATATCCAGGAAGTATAGAATTTGCTGTCATAGCCCAGAAAGAAATCGATTCCTTTAGAAACTCCTTCTCCCACATACAGTCTATAATCTTTGCTGATCAAGGCAGAATTGAGGCTGTCTAAACCTGGACTTACCAGGGCATGCTCCACAACTCCATCCAGATTGCGGTAAAAGCCTTCTACATCCAGGGTCCAGGGCCCTTTAGCATGGGTAAAGCCCAGCATATAATTTTCTGAGCTCCCAACCGGATAATTCACCTCATCTGCTGCGATAAAATAATTGACCACTCTTCCCCATTGATTTTCGTGCTGGACTTCCCGCACAAATTGATTACTGATTCCCCATGCTGCCTTCAACTTTATATCTTCCCGCGGCTTATAAGTAGCTTGTAATCTGGGAGAAAAATAAAATTCCCCATTCAGACCATAATAATTTACCCGATGTCCCAAATCCAGAAGCCATGGCCCTCGATTGATGCGATAATTTGCATAAATATTTACCTCAGAGCTTTTGGCATCTCCCGCCAATACTGATTGGGCACTTTGCTCAAAATCCACTTCTGTACTATGCTGTACTCCGTTTAGCCCCAATTCCAGGATGTCCTGGTCAAAATATCTTTTGAGGTTTACTCCTCCTCCGAAATCTGAGATAGAATTGTTTCTTTCATTGATTCGCTCAAATTGACGCGTATTGAAACGAGCCATGCGAAGGAGGGTAGTCTTTATGGAAGTATTTTCCTGATAATCGCTACTAAATACATTTGCTTCCAGCCTGAGATTGGGAGAAAGCAGGGAATAGAATTGCAGGGAAGTTCCTGTGCTGCTCCAGATTTGAGTATCGGTAAAGGTTTCCTGATTGAGAACTGCAAAATCATTGTTGCGACTTTTGAAGTTCAATTGATAGGAGTTAATCAGCTTATCATTACTTCGAAAAAAATTGAGCCGCAATCCTGAGTTCTTTCCCAAAGCCAGATTGAGCTTGGCATTGGCATCGTAAAACCTGAAATCCGGATCAGTAATGACCACATTCAAACGAGTGAAATCAATATTGGCCAATTCATTCAGATTGAGTTCTCTTCCAACAGATTCAAAAAAATCCGTATCAGCTGCATTGCCCAGGGTTGTACGTCCATTCAGAATCAGGCTACTTCCTTTTCCCAGAGGAACTCGCAGGTTCCCAGAGCTGCTCAACAGATTGAGATCAACTTTAGCAGAAAATTCTTCCAGTTTATCCGGGGCTTCCATAAGGATCATTCCTCCTGTTTTTCCTCCGTATTCTAAAGGCAAAATATTTTTGTACAATTCTACCTTATCCAGATAATCAGAACTGATGGATGAGAATATTCCAAAATAGTGGTCAGAGCGATAAATAGGAATCCCATCCAATACGATAAGGGTTTCATCCCCTCCACTTCCCCTTATTTTTAGTTCTGAATTAAGATCATCAAACGCATTTATGCCCGGCAAAAGCTGAAGGGTCCTAACCACATCCGGTCCTGCCAGATTGGAGGCCTGGGCAATCCGTTCAAAATTGGGCGGAAGTCCAGCCAGAGCATCCAGGTCCGGATGGTCTGCATTATTCGCCTGGATCTTAATGGGATCTACACTGAGAGGTTCGGCTTTTAGTTGAAAAATGGATTGTAGAGAAGCACTCCCCACTTTTATTTTCAATTGTTTATAGGCAAAAAGCCTGAAGTTCAGGGTAGCATCCTGGTATCTACGGGGTATCCTCAACTGAAAATTCCCGCTATCATCACTGAGGGTACCAATCCCGGAGTTTTCAATATAAATGGCTACCTGAGAAAGGGGACTCCGATTTTCCCTATCATAAATAGAGCCTTCCAAATACATATCCCAATCCTCATAAACTCGCTTTTGCCTATCATGAACTCTTAAGAGGAATTTTTGCTTCCCGGATCTCTTAAAAATAATCTCATTAGGCTCCAGCAATTTGAACAGAAAGCTTTCCCGGGTATTCCCTTTGTATTCACCAGCTTGTACGGAGATTTCCTTGAAGTCCGTATAAGAATACGCGAATTGCATATCAAATTGGGACTCAAGTCCACCGAGAATCTCAGGCAGGGATTTTTCTTCGGAAAGATTTATCTGATAGGGACTTTGCGCAAAAATGGGCAGAGAGGAAAATAAAAGCAAAGCAAGGCCGAGGCTTCTTAGCTTCGACCACAAGCCATTCAACACCACTTCATATATAAGTGATGCTAAAGGAGCATTTACAGGTTTATGCGAATAAAGCATAGCTTGCTAATAAGATCCCTTCTGCTGTGTATTATTCTTCGCTTATGATGACCCTCTTAGCTTTAATATCGAAAGCCAGATTTAGCGGCCACAAAACATCTTCCAGAACATTCTCTAAATCTCTCCCTTCAAATTCCCCACTATACTCCTCATTCAAATCTACTCCCTGGAAATCTATTTCAACATTGAACTGACGTTTGATTTCTTCCAGTACCTCAATTAAAGGAGTCTTTTCGTAGGTGAATTTATAGTCCCGCCAGCTTGCAAAAGTTGGGATCTCAGATTCCTGTTTGGCCAACTTACCCTGGGGGTTAAGGCTCACAACTTCTCCGGGCGTCAGGATTACTTTCTCAGATTGATCCTGATTACTTACTTCCACCTTGCCTGTTAGACACTGTACTTCAAAGTTTCCTTCCCTTTCGTATACATTAAAGCTGGTCCCCAATACACGAACAGTACCCAGTTCTGTCTTTACCAGAAAATTTTCACCTTTTTCCACTTCAAAGAATGCTTCTCCATCCAGGTATACTTCTCTCTTTTTGCTAAATCCTTTCTCCGAGAAGCGAAGTGAACTGGCTGCATTTAATTCAATAGCAGAAGAATCAGGCAGGACAAAGGCTAAATGTTCTCCATTGGGACTCCTCAATTGAGTTTCTGAAGGGAGGTTTGGGAAGATGAGCAGGATGATAGCAATAGCTGCTGCTATGGCGATCCCTATATATAAAGGTCTTAGTCGTCTCGTTTTTGCCTCCTTTAGCTGCAACTCTGTTCCTGTACTGCTATCAATACGATCCCACAAGTTTTGAGCGTCGATTTTATGAGGAATAGGTGCAAGGAGTTTCAGATTTTCTTCGACAACCTCTTTAGCTTCTTTCACAATGCCCTCCATCTGCGGATGATCTTTCAGCCAGACCTCCCAGGAAGACGCATGCGGGCCAGCTTCCTCTTTCACCCACTGGATGAAGGAGTTTTCAGCTGCCAACTGGAGCGCATCATAGGATAGGTATTCATTTTTCATAGGCAAAGATCATTCTGGGATCTATCGATAAAACAATTCTTCTAAATATTCTTCTCGCTTAATATCTTCATATATAAATCTACATCCACTCACTCCGCTGTGCATAATACTTACACATGTCCCATCTGCATTCTTTGTGTCCAGATGACTTCGATCCAATACGCAATGGCCAAGTTCATGGAAAACTATAAATTCTTTTTCCAACTCACTCGCCTGGGTCCAAAACACAAAATCAATCAGTACCTCATCTGGTAAAGTTGAATTTCTCACGCACTGCCCTCCTACTCCATCCAGGTCCTCAATTTTCCCTTCTAAATCTGAAAAATCCAGGCTCAATCCTCTCATACTTGCTTCCTCTTCAAATCGATCAAAGTAGGGCTTCAGTCTACTGTCTATCACCAGGACCTCATCAGGCTCACAGGCATAAAACAAGGGGATACTCAGCAGGCAGATAAGCAAATATGAGCGAAGATTCATAGATCTTTTTATCATATAAGCTGCGGGTTTTGATTTTGTACTCATAGTTTTTGAAAAAAAATTGTTAGGGCCAGGATTGCCACAAGGATATCCCGCAGTTTTTTGATCCCATTGAAGATCAGATTACGCACAGACTGATAATTGATGTCCATGGCTGCTGCGACTTCCTGATAGTCCATCTCTTCATAAAACTTGAGAAATATAGCTTCGCGTTGCCTGCTTGAGAGTTGTTGCATGGCATTTTTAAGTTTTTCTGCCTGCAAAGCAGATTCTTCTCCTTTAATAAGGAGAGACTCTACCCCTTCTTCCATTCCAAAATCCCCTACTTCAGAGATTTCTTCATTCTTCTGTCCTTTCTGCAATTCTCGGATCAACTTTCGCCTTAGTGACACAATCAAATAAGGCCTGATGGCATTGGTCTCGCCCAGGCTTTCCCGACGCTTCCATATTTCTACAAAGAGATCATGGATACAATCCTGGATCAGGTCTTCATTTCGAGAAAAACGAAGGGCATACTGGAGTAGATACTCCAGGTGAAGATCATAGATCTCCCGCAGGGATTTTTTGTCTCCTGCCTTCAGTTTACTCCAAAGCTCCTGATCCTTCATTGATTTTTTTCAAAATTTATCTAATTGAAAATCAATGCCTTAAAAATTAATTTGATTTTTTTTTTAAGAAAAGTGAGTACAAATTCGATGCCCGCTTCCTTATCTCTGTGTAATTCTTTACTGACAACAAATAACAAAAAAAATTATGACTAATCTCCTTCAAAAAACCTATTTGCTTATCCTCATCGCTGCGATGGGTCTTTTTGTAGCTTGTGAAGAAGACGTAGTACTTAATGAGTCTGTAGTTGAAAACTATGTTACTGATGGAGTTACTGCCCTACATGATGCTAGCGCATGTGGACGTTTTGGTTGCTTTGAATTTGTATTTCCAATTGATATCACACTTGGAGGCAATACTATTACGGTAAATGACTATGATGAATTGAGGACAGAATTAAGAAATTATATCCAGAATAATCCCACCGATTCACTCGAACGTCCCTCTTTGAACTTCCCATTTGATGTAATTAAGGATGATGGTACAATGATAACCATCACTGAACAGTCCGAATTGAGAAGACTCTTGCTGAGTTGTGTGAGAGATTACATTGGAAGACGCCATCGTCGCAATCACCGCGCAGATCGTTGCTTCAGTCTGACTTTCCCGGTAAGCATAGAATTTCCAGATTCTACGGTAGTAAGCGTAGCTGATCGTCAGGAACTCAAACAGGAAATCCGTCAGTGGAAAGCAGACAATCCAGGTTCAACAGATCGTCCTAGCCTGGTATTCCCGATCACTGTGGAACTGGAAGATGGTACAACTCAAACGGTAAATGACAGAACTGAGTTGCAAGCCTTAAAAGATAGCTGCAGCCAGGACTAAAGCATAGCTTAGCTTTTTAATGTTTGATCCCTTTTTCATCTTGGGGAATGATCGAGGGCAGGTAGATGTGTGGCCTGCCCTTTTCCTTTTACTCTTCCTTCAGCTTTCGGCGAATAATCTTGCCGACATTTGACTTTGGAAGCTCATCCCGAAACTCCACATGCTTGGGAACCTTATAAGCCGTAAGGTTTTCTTTACAATAAGCCCGAAGGTCCTCAACCGTTACAGCAGGATCTTTTTTTACCACAAATATCTTTACAGCTTCTGTTGATTTTTCATCCGGAACTCCAATAGCTGCTACTTCCAATACTCCCGGGTGATGCGCTACTACATCTTCAATTTCGTTTGGAAAGACATTGAAACCTGAAACAAGAATCATGTCCTTCTTTCTGTCTACAATCTTGAAGAATCCGTCCTCCCGCATGATGCCAATATCTCCTGTTCTGAACCAGCCTCCCGGAAAGAAGTAGTTTTCATTTTCATCCAGTTTGTTCCAATAGCCTCTCATCACCTGAGGACCTTTTGCACAAATCTCGCCTCTTTCTCCTATCGCCACCTCATTTCCCTGATCATCCAATATTTTCATATCCGTATTAGGAATGGGTACTCCGATGGTTCCGATTTGATCCGTGCCATCATTGGGATTCGTACTCAAAACCGGAGAAGTCTCACTGAGTCCATAGCCTTCAAGAATTGGTTTGCCCGTCCTAGCTTTCCAGGCATCATTCACAGCAACCTGAACGGCCATTCCTCCTCCAGCAGCTAATTTCAAGTTCGAGAAATCAACTTCTTCTATGCCCGGGTGATTGAGCATTCCATTAAATAAGGTATTTACCCCGGTAATTACTGTGAATTTATACTTACTGATTTCCTTGAGAAATCCTTTCATATCACGGGGATTTGTAATCAAGACATTGGTCCCTCCTACGCTGACCATCGCCAGGCAGTTGATGGTAAAGGCGAAAATATGATAGAGGGGCAAAGCTGTAATGATAATCTCTTCTTTTTCCTGAAGCAGGCCACCGTTCCAGGCTTCCATCACCAGCATATTGGCTACCAGATTCCCATGAGAAAGAGTAGCACCTTTGGAAACACCTGTTGTACCTCCAGTATACTGGAGAAAGCCGACATCCTCAGATTTGATTTCTGGCTGAAGGAAGCGACAGTCTGATCCTATGGCCAAAGCCTGCTTGAAGGGAGTAGCTGTAGGCAAACTATAAGCGGGGACCATCTTTTTGATGTATTTCACCACAAAATTTGTCAAAAAGCCTTTAAAGCCGCCCAGCAAGTCGCCTAAACGAGTAAGAATGACATGCTCTATATCAGTATCTGAGATTATTTCATCCAGCTTAGAAGCAAAATTGTCCAGGATTACGATGGCTTTTGCCCCGGAATCTTTGAATTGATGCTTCATCTCCCTTGCCGTATAAAGGGGATTGGTATTCACGACAATCAGTCCAGCACGTACGGCTCCAAAAAGAGCGATGGGATATTGAAGGATGTTGGGCATTTGCAGGGCAATACGGTCTCCTTTTTCCAGTCCCAGATTTTGTAGATAAGCCGCAAAATCCCGGGAAAGTTTATCTACCTCTCCAAAAGTCAGACTTGCACCCATATTTATATAGGCCGTTTGATCTGCATACTTTTCGAAGCATTCATCCAGGATTTGAGCGACGGACTGATAGCGAGTAACATCTACCTCAACCGAAACTCCTGCGGGGTATTTATCGTGCCAGATTTTCTTTTCCATTTTTCGAATTAATATTTTTCCAGCATAAATATACAGAGGCAAAAGTGGCCTTGCAATTCGGTAAATGCTGGAATGTAGCAGCTGTAAAAAAAATCAAGGGGCTTATCCAATAAAAGAATCTCAATTCGTTTTATGCTATGACTATACTTTGCTTATTTTCACAGGATGTTTATAGAAGTAAATTCTGCTAACAGGCGTACAGGTTGGCTGGAGGTCATTTGCGGGAGTATGTTTTCCGGCAAGACCGAAGAACTGATACGCCGAATGCGCAGAGCCCAGATTGCCAATCAAAAGGTAGAGATTTTCAAACCCGCACTCGACACCCGTTATAGTGAAGAGTATATTGTATCTCATAATCAAAACTCCATTCCCTCAAGAGCCGTGAATTCTTCTCAGCAAATTCCTTTGCTGGCTTCGGGTATGGATGTAGTAGGAATAGATGAAGCCCAATTTTTCGATGAAGGAATCGCAAAAGTAAGTCGCGATCTTGCCAATCAGGGCATACGGGTGATTATCGCAGGATTGGATATGGATTTTCGGGCTGAGCCCTTTGGTCCCATGCCTCAATTACTCGCCATGGCCGAATTTGTAACCAAAGTTCATGCAATCTGCCAGGTATGTGGGAGTCTGGCAAATTTCTCCTATCGACTTACAGAAGAAAAGGATACAGTAGTTTTAGGGGAAAAGGATGCTTATGAGCCCAGGTGCAGGCATTGCTTTTTTGGGGAGTAGAAGACGTATTAGGGTGTTTGAGTATTAGGGTGTTAGCAATCAGGCCTTAACGCTAATACACAAACACCCTAACACGCAAACACTTTCTTTACCTACTCACCACCGTAGGAGCCTTCAAGGGCTCGCAACCACAATCATGTGGTGCCATATCCTTGCTGATTCCTTTGAAATCATTCTCAGCATCCAGGTTAGCAAATTTTGCTCCTTTGTTATTTACAATACAGATTTTGTATTCATCTTTTACAGTTCCATCTGCATTCAGGGTTTCAGGATCAATGATACCATCATAGAGGATATCTGGTACATCTTTTTTGAATTTGGAAAATAAGAGGAGCCCTATTTTACTTTTAAAGGTAGGACGCTTTCTCTCTCTCTCATAGGAATTATCGTGAATGTATATGCCGGTTGGATAAGGATAGTATTCCTTATCATTGATTTTCCTCTCAGACATAAAATAACTCACAATTGAGGTACCTGCTGTCCGGTTATTGCTTATCTCATTATCATAGACCTCCACATTATTGGTAGCCAAAATCATGATACCTGTACCGGGAGGTACTGTTCCTACGATATTTCCTTTGGGGGCGAAGTTCTTATAGTTATTGTTATAGACCTTGTTTTTATAAACACGCACATTGCCTCCTTTTTTCTTGGGAAGGTCAGGGAGGTCAAAAACGAGTATCCCACCGGTATTTTCGGTTGCTTCGCAATTATAAACATCTGCTAATGTTGAGTTTTCTATCTCTATACCTGCCACATTGCGATAAGCCCTGGAGTTTCTTACGACAATATCATGCGATTGTCCGACATATATTCCGGCATCACTTGCTCCAATAGCTTCACATCCATCAATCAGGACTTTCTTACAGCTAACCGGATAGATGCCATACGCTCCATTGGTCTTTTTAGGTTTTCCGGTCCACTCTACCTTTACATTTTCAAAGCTAATGCCATCTACATTCATGGCTTTTATATTATCACCAGAAGCATCCTGGATGGTCAGGTTACGGATAATAATATTTTTTGAATTGGTAATCCGCAGGCCTTCAGCACCTTCTTTTTGGGATTTGAATGTCAACGTACTTTTGTCCATACCCGCTCCTTCAATGATTACATTGGTCTTTTCATCCAGGCTCAGGGTTTTTGATATAGAATGTGTGCCTTCAGGGATTTGAATACGTTCGCCATCTTCAGCGAGAATTAAACGAGTCTGAATTTCTTTTTCTACTGCATTTTGACCCACCGAAATCGAGAAAATACCGAAAAAAGAAATGAGTAGTAATAAGTATATTTTCATTTTGGAAAATTATTTAAAAAACTCTTCTGAGCAGAAAAAATATTTTGTTTGTAAAGAGGAATTTAAAAGATATAGCCTTTAATTTACGTAAATTTCAACATATACCTGCATTTGAGGTAGTTTTTGATACTTGTGAAAAGAAACAATTTTATAAAAATCCGAACATCGGAAAGGCTTATTTATAAATCATTTTTTTCATTTTATTCAAAAAAACCTATGTTGCAACTAATTGAATAACTGAAAGTTATCAATTGAAATACTGAATGGTTGTTTAAATGAGGTGTATGACTGATCATACATAAAGCACAAGCTACATGGGAAGAAAAAGCAAGGCAAAAGTCAGGCAAAAGGAAATTCTGTCTCATTTCTATGACGTTATCATAGATGAAGGTTTTGAAGGGGCCTCCATAGCAAAGATCGCAAAACGTATGGATGTAAATCCAAGTTTGCTGATCCACTATTTCTCCACGAAAGATGCGATGGTAGTAGGATTGATGGACCACATTGTGTCCACCTATTCGGCTCAACTATTTCCGGACTTTTCCAAAGTTACAGACCCAGCAGAACGGTGGGAGGATGTCATTGATGTGAGTTCCAGAATCCAATGGGATAGAATCATGAATAGTACAGTGTTCTTTAGTTTTTATACACTGGCTCTCAGGATGCCCGAGATCAAGCAAAGATTCAATGCCCTTTATGATGGCATTTTAGAAACACTCACTGATGAAATTGGCCAGGCTTCTAAAGCAGGAGTTATAAAGGTCGATAGCCCTAGCCAGGCTGCTGAAAAAATGGTATCAATTATAGAAGGTTATAATTTTTACTACAATCTCAAACCAGATGGAGACGATGCTGATAAACGAGCAGAAGTTCTCAAAGGTGTTTTGAGTGGGCTTTTTGCCTAATATCAGGAAGGATTATCACGCCTACTTCTTCCTGAACAAAAATGGGACTTTATTCCCATAACTTATTTCCTGCCCTAAAACCGGATTCAATGTTTAAACTTGAAGATTTTCCTGCAAAGCTTGCAGTAGGAAAGGGATATTGCGTGAAATAAACTTGCATATATACCGCTTTCAGCCTTATTTTTGAAACACAACAGAAATTATCTCGTTTTCACTATAGCAATTCATTTAAATTAGAAATTTAGAAATCGAGCTTTAATGTTAATTCTTATGCGAAATCTCATTGTTTTAATCACTCTTGCAAGCTTTGTTCTTTTCTCTGCTTGTACGCAGGAAAAAGCTGCTGATACATCTTCCACTGTGGCGGCTACCAGCACAAATACAACTGCAACTCCTCCTGCACCTGTAAATGCAGCACCTGTAACTCCTCCTGCTACCGCTGCTGCTCCTGCAGTTAGCTGGGAAGCTGATGGAGACTTGCATGACTTTGGACAAATTCCTCAGTCAGTACCTGCAACTCACCGCTTTGAGTTCACAAACAACGGAGATACTCCTTTGACAATATCTAATGTTAAGCCTAGCTGTGGTTGTACTGCCGCTAACTACACAACTGGATCTGTTCTTCCTGGACAAAAAGGTTTTGTAGAAGCTACTTACAATGCTGCTAGCCCTGGAGTATTCAGCAAGTCTATCACTGTTCGCTTCGGAGACGAGTTTCAGCCCATTAACCTGAGACTGAAAGGTGAAGTTAATACTGCTCAGTAGTATTAAGTAAAAACATATAAAAACTTGTGCATTTTCGGATGCGCAAGTTTTTTTTATTGTAGCATATCCTTCAAGCTGTTACTTTTGTGAAAATTATTGTCCTTGGACCCGCACATTAGTAATATCATAGAATCCATCATCTTTACTGCCGAGCAACCGGTAAAGCCAGACTTTCTCCTGACAAGTCTGAAAGCCAGAGAAGATGGAAATGCAGAAGATAAAGCTGCCAGCCTTGAATTGAAGAAAGAGCAATTGCAGGAGATCCTTGATGCTCTTATTGAAAAATACAAGGATGAGCGCTATCCCTTCGAAATCCGCCATATTGCTGAAGGCTATCAGTTCTTTACCAAAAAGACCTATTTCCCCTTTGTCAAAAAGGCCAGCCTTCAAAAAAACAAAAAGCGACTATCCAAAGCTGCTTTAGAAACCCTGGCTATAGTTGCTTATCGCCAACCTATTACCAAGTCGGAATTAGAATTTATCCGTGGGGTAAATTGCGATTATGCTGTTCAAAAACTTCTGGAGAAACAGCTCCTAAGTATTCTTGGACGTGCCGAAGCTCCCGGGCGACCCTTACTATATGGTTGCAGTCCCTATTTTATGCAGTATTTTGGGATGAAAGATATGTCTGATCTTCCCAAGCTCAAAGAGTTTGAGCAACTGGAAGAAGAACATCTGGAACTTTTCCGTCAGCACCAATTAGATAAGAAGGAAGAATCAAATGAGCAAGCGAAAACAGTCGAAGTCGAAGCAGAACCAAAAGAAAACGGAGAAGCCCTTCTGGAAGGAAGTGGGCCAGAAGAAACGGAAGCCCCGGAAGAACAAGCAGGTGATTGACCCTGCTAAAAGCAAGTTGCCTCCCAAAAAGACAGAAAAAAAATCTGGCCCCCAAAAGGAAAAAAAGCCCGTTGAACCGATTCGCCTGAACCGTTTCATCGCGCAGGCAGGCGTTTGCTCCCGCAGAGATGCAGACAAACTTATTTCTGCAGGTGAGGTCAAAGTTAATGGAGAAGTAAATACGGAAATGGGGATGCGCGTCCATCCCTTTAATGATGTCATTGAATATAAAGGCAAACGACTACGGGTTGAAAAATTTGTCTATATCCTCCTCAATAAGCCTAAAAACACCATCACGACCACCGATGACCCTCAGGGTAGGAAAACGGTTCTGGATATTGTAAAAAACACTACAGATGAACGAATTTTTCCTGTAGGCAGACTAGACAGAAATACAACAGGCCTTTTACTATTGTCTAATGATGGTGCATTGGCAAAGAAAATGACGCACCCTTCTCACAAGGTCAAGAAAATCTACCACGTCCGTCTGAATAAAGAAGTAAGCGAAGAAGATATGGAAAAACTTCTAACAGGAATCGAGTTGGAAGATGGACCTGCAAAAGTAGATAAGATTGATTATGTGATTGGAAAGGAAAGAGATGAAGTAGGAGTTGAAATTCATATCGGAAGAAACCGCATTGTCAGACGCATGTTTGAGCATATGGGATATCAGGTGGTAGGTCTCGATCGTGTTTCAATTGCCCACCTGACCAAAAAGAACCTTCCAAGAGGAAAATTCAGAAGCTTGAGCGATAAGGAAGTCGCTTTCCTGAAAATGATTTAGGCTCACCAAATAAATTAAACAAAGCAAGCGGGAGATTACTAACGAACTCCTATCTTTGCAAGACCTAATTTATTTTGACCATGATCAAGCAGGAAGACATCCTCCAACAGAAGAATGAAGAAGCGCTCCTCGGAGGAGGAGCCGATCGTATCGAGAAGCAACATGCCAAAGGCAAACTCACCGCTCGCGAAAGGATAGACCTTCTCCTTGATGAAGGCAGTTTCGAAGAAATTGGAAAATTCGTTACCCACCGATCCTCAGAGTTTGGCCTCGAAAATCAAAAAATTTTAGGCGATGGAGTCGTAACAGGATATGGAAAAATCCACGGCAGACTGGTCTACATTTTCAGTCAGGATTTTACCGTCATGGGAGGTTCTCTTTCGGAAACCTATGCAGAGAAGATTTGCAAGATCATGGACCTGGCGATGAAAAACGGAGCCCCGGTTATTGGCTTGAATGATTCCGGAGGTGCCAGAATTCAGGAGGGCGTAGTTTCTCTGGCAGGCTATGCAGATATTTTCTACCGAAATACCCGCGCATCAGGAGTAATCCCTCAAATTTCTGCTGTCATGGGACCATGTGCAGGTGGAGCTGTTTATAGTCCTGCGATCACTGACTTTGTGATGATGGTGGAAAACACCTCCTATATGTTCGTAACAGGTCCAAATGTAGTAAAGACCGTTACCCATGAGGAAGTTACCTCCGAAGAGCTGGGGGGGGCTATAACGCATGGAAGCAAGAGTGGTGTCAGCCATTTTACCTGCGCCAATGAATGGGAATGTATCCAGAACATCAAAAGACTCCTGAGTTATGTCCCCCAAAACTGTGAAGAAGTACCTTTGTCTATTCCTCACGAAGGAGATCCTGAAAAAGCCATAGCCGAATTAAATAGTATTGTACCTGAGAAGGCCAACCAGCCCTATGACATGCGGGAGGTAATCAAGCTAGTATGTGATAAGGATTCTTTCTTTGAGGTACATAAAGATTTTGCGGAAAACATCCTGACAGGATTTGCCAGATTGGCAGGTAGGAGTATCGGGATTATCGCCAATCAACCAGCAGTTCTGGCCGGTGTATTGGATATCAACTCTTCAACCAAAGGCGCACGTTTTGTTCGTTTTTGCGATGCTTTTAATATTCCTCTTCTGGTTTTTGAAGATGTACCCGGCTTCCTTCCGGGAACGGATCAGGAATGGAATGCTATTATCACCAATGGAGCCAAATTGCTTTATGCTTTCTCCGAGGCTACCGTTCCCAGAGTAACGGTTATTACCCGTAAAGCATATGGTGGCGCGTATGATGTGATGAACTCCAAGCATATTGGGGCTGATATGAACTATGCCTGGCCCAGCGCTGAGATTGCCGTAATGGGTCCCAAGGGTGCAGCCGAGATCATTTTCCGTAAGGAGATTAAAAATGCAGATGATCCTGCGGCAAAACTGGACGAGAAAGTAGAAGAGTACACTGAAAAATTCGCAAACCCTTATCGGGCTGCAGCCAGAGGTTTTGTGGATGAGGTAATTTTACCGGAAGATACGCGTAAGAAGCTGATTCGGGCCTTTGAGATGCTGGAAAACAAGGCTGAGCAATTGCCGAGAAAAAAGCATGGGAATATTCCTCTCTAGCTTTTCCTATTCAAACCTGAGATCTATGGGAATGTCCTGGTGAAGGTCAATGATCTTCTCATACTGATATAGCAGTCGGCCATATCTTTGCTTAAACAGCATGGCTGTATTTGATATCCCTTCCGCCTGTATATCGAGAATTTTGTTTACTAAATCACGTGTGGCACTTTCTACAAGTTCCGTTTTTACGCCAAACTTTTGGCTACTTTCATCGAAATAGTAGGCACCTTTCTCCATAAAGAAATTGAAGCGGATCACATTGGCGATGGCATGATCGCTGTTCCTCCCAAAACGGATAGCTCTCAGCGTATTTACCAGAGAAGTAATATAGTGCTGCTCCAAATTCCCTTCTTTGATCAGGCCCTGTTTGTACGCCTTGATGATCATGTATAGGCCCAGGATATCTCCCTTACCTTCTTCCAGTAAAGATGCATACTCCAGGAGATTTTCCTGTATGCTCCGGTCTCTATTCTTCCGTTCAAATGCTGGAAGTTCCCAACCATGCGAAAGCTCATGAAAGAGGACATATTGAAAAAAAGCATCCTCCGTCAACAAAGGAAGTTGCTCCTTCTTCAAGAGTCTTTCTGCTATGGGCAAAGTGATATACTGATATTTTGCCTCTACTATATTTTTCAGAATCAATCTCCTCTTTCCTCTTATATCTACTTCAGCAGGTAAGGTAAAGTGAGGAGCATTTAAGCCCATACTTTTAGAACCTGCATTGAACAAACCTGAAAAGTAAAGGGCATCATATACCCCCACACTGGCAGCCTCAGGTAGTCGCCCTTTTTCATACCTCAATTCTCGTTTCAACTCCATATTCAGCTTAGGCAGCAATTTCACCCACTCCCCTACCTTGCTACTTGCCTTTTCATCTTTCAGGACAATACAGGCCTGATAGGATGATTTGATCCCTTTTAAAGCATCTTCATAGCTTTCTATAGGTCCAATCAGGATATCGAGTTCCTGCTTCCATTGATCCAACCAAAGCACATCGCTATATTCATAATGATCTGACTCCAGGGAAAGGGCGCGCTCCTTGAGGAAGGTTTTAAAGTCTTCCTCTTTCACCAGTTCAGCAGCTTCTCTCAAAGCCGCAGCGGCAGCCTTAAGGGGATTCTCAAATGCTTCAACATAGGGAATGGCGACGAGTTTTCTATTCTCATCACGCCTTATTAGGGTGAGTTTATTGTAAGCCTCGGGAAGTTGCTCAAATTCAGTCGAAGTCATACCCGGAGGATAGAAGTTTGCTCCTGCCGGCTTGGGTGGAATACCGGGCAGCAAAACTTCATTCGCATTCATGCGATCATAGGGCCCATAATTCAACTCCAGTAAATTTTGCAAATTATCTTCCTCTACCTGAGAGAATAATTCTTCTTTATCCCCATAGGCCTGTATCCAAAAAATCGTGTTCATCTCTTCAGCCGCCTTTTTAAAGAGGCGAAAGACATCCACATATTTTTCCGGAATTTTTTCTTGAAAGGGCTCGAGGGGAAGCAAGTGCAAGCGTTGCAGTTGATTTACTTTTTGAGCAGGGGGAGAGGGCGGATTTAGCTCCTCGGATTCTCCCAGAGATGCTTCCTCCAGGCCACAGGAACTCATGATCCATAGAAAGAGGAGGATACAAAGCGCACCTATATTTCTTTTCGCCCTCACAGGGCAAAGCTAAGAAAATTTATGGTTTAGGCAGGCATGAGCTTTTGCAGGACTTAACAAAAGGGATAAAAAAAACCGACTTATCAAAATAAGTCGGTTTTTGTGCTTTTTGCCATCAGCTCATCGTAGCTGGTTTTTCCTTAGAAGTAATCTTCCGGATCTACCCTTAGACCGTCAAATATAACTTCATAATGAAGGTGAGCGCTTGTACTCATACCGGTACTCCCTACAAATCCAATGGTATCACCTTCTTCTACGATCTGTCCGAAATCCACTACCAGGCCGGATAGATGCGCGTATAATGTACTGTACTCCTCATCATGATCAATCACAATGTGTTTGCCGTAATTGCTCCTGTCCGGATTGAAAATCGCTTTCCCTATTTTTCCGGTTGCAGTTGCCAAAACGGGAGTACCCGCTGGTGCTGCGAAATCGATGCCCGCGTGCATTCTATTTACTTTTAAGATAGGATGCTTTCTCATGCCATAAACACTGGCCAGGGGGAAACCGTCAGGTATAGGACGGCTTGTAGGGACAATGTCTATGTCAAAGGGATCGATGGTTCTTAAATGTGCCTGTTGTACTTTCATCTTTACAACATGCTCGTGTTCATGTGCAAGGCTGTTTTTGGAAAAAGTGTTAAAGAAAGACGCTTTCAAATTCCCAGTTACGATGAAAAATACGCTGATGGCTAGCACTGTAACACTCATTAGGTAGTTTTTCATATAAAACTGTTTAAACCTCCGAAAAATTCGATGATACTTAATCGAACTTTTTTCTGAAATCTGGAATAAAACGAATAGCTTATTGTTCCCAAAAATTCAACGTACGAAAGTATAAAGAATTCTTTAAGCACTAAAGGCAATGTGAGTAAATTCCCCAAATCGAAGCCTTAGCTGTTCAAATTCGTACGTAAGAGGTTTGTTAAACATTAAAGTAATATGGCTAATTATATAATATTCAGCACTTTAGAACTATATGTCCCATTTTGCAAAAATGGGGATAATTCGATTATTCAAAGAACAAATCCTATTTACGGTGTAAGAATGAAAAGGTTTTTGAAAAAAATTACTATTGTTATTCTTTAGCCGTTTAATTGTCTCTGAACCTTCAAAATACGAACGCATGAATTTCAAAATTTACAGCAGCCTAATTCTGCTCATTTGCCTTTTTTCGAAGCTTTTTTCCCAAACAGCCACCGATATATATCTACTGGATCTGGACCTTTCCGGAGAGCAGCCTCGCCTGGAGAACCCTCGCAATATTACAGATAGGCAAGGTTATGATAACCAGGCTTCTTTTAGCCCCGACAGTAAAAGTATTTTGTACACGTCTATTAGAGCTGAGCAGGCAGATATATTTCGATACTTCCTTGACACCAAAGAAGTAATACAAATCTGCAATACTCCTGCTACCAGCGAGTACTCCCCTAAAATCATGCCCGGAGGCAAAGCTTTTTCTGTGGTGCGAGTGGAAGCCGATGGAAAGACACAAAGACTGTGGAAATTCTCGCTGAAAAACGGGAAGGCAAAGTTACTGATGTCAAAGGTCCAACCTATTGGCTATTATACCTGGTATAAGAAGGGTCATCTCGCCATGTTCATCCTTGGTAGCCCCAACACCTTAAAATATACAAAGGTGAAATCTCAAAAGCTCGAAGGCTTTGATTTCAATCTGGGCCGTAGTATACATACCATACCGAGTACAGAGCTGGTAAGTTTTGTAGATAAAAGCGAAGAAGATTCTTGGTTGATTCGATCCTGGGACAGCGCTAGTGGGGAACTTAGGACCCTTACTGAAACCTTGAGCGGAAAGGAAGATTATTGCTGGACGCCTGATGGGAAAATTTTTATGGGCAAGGAGGGACATCTTTTCGTATTTGATCCCGAAAATGCAACTAAAGGCTGGTCTGATCTGGGAGATTTGGGGATCGGAGACTTTTACCGACTTGCTGTAAGTCCGGATGGAAAATATCTGACAGCAGTTGCCTTTATACAAAAATAGAAAAGGAGCCGGTCAAAACGATCCGACTCCTATGGGAAAAGCTAAATAATTCTTACTGAACTCATTAGACATGAGATTCAGGGTATTCATGGTTTAAAAAAATATCAGTGTACGTGAGCCCGTGATCATAACGGATTCTCTCCCCGAAAGAATTCAGTGTGTACTTAGGTCTTGATCTAATGGTAGCTGCACAGATGAGGCACTACTAAAATAGTAGTTTTTTCTTTAAAATTCATAACCTCTGCATATCAAGTCCAATTTTCATCTTTCTTTCATATGAGATATTTACCCCCAACTTAGTCACTCGCTCCTATTCCTGGAATAAAGATTCTTCATCGGCATAAACTAAAATGTGTTCCCGAAGTAAGTATTCCTGAGAAAAAATGTCCTGATGTGGAAGCGGTTTCAGGAGGTCCCAATGGGGCCATCCATCCTGATCGAGATGAGAGAGTTTATAATAACCTGATTGAGATAAGAGCCGACAAATAGCAATGTGCATGAGATCCACTTTCTCTTCTTTGGTAAAGGGACGGGGCCTTTCCCCCAATTCTCTTACACCTATAAAGAAGAGAATCGACTCCAGATTCATTTGTTTACCGAAATGTTCCTGGACCTGCTCCTCAAAGAGAGCCCAGCGACTATTAACGTCTAAATCCATGTATTGGGTAGTTGCTTTCTTTTTGAATTTCTACTCAATGTACATATTTAGTTCCTATTCTATTCCATCTTACCCCAAAATCAGGCTCGTAGGAGAAGAATACAAATAAGGGCCGACCAACTATGTGATTTTCCGGTACAAATCCCCAGACTCTGCTATCCTCAGAATTATGGCGGTTGTCCCCCATCATCCAATAATAGTTCATTTCAAAGGTATAGGTGGTAGCTTCTGATCCATCGATATATACCTTCCCTCCTTTTTGCTCAAGGTCATGTCCCTCATAGACATCTATAATTCTCCAGTATACAGAGAGGTTTTTATCTGTGAGGTCCACCGTCATTCCTCTGGCAGGAATGGTGATGGGTCCATAGTTATCCATATTGAACGGAAAGAGTTCTCCACTCAGGTTATTCTTTTTAGGATAAATAGGTCGGTTATTGTTAAACCTGCCGGGCTTGGCAGTCACCGTATCAACTTTGACCACATTGGGGAATTTTTCCAGGATTTGAGCAATAGAATCCGGCATAAGCACCACATAGCCATTATGTCCGCTTAGACGGGGACTATTAGCTGGGATAAAGTTGGCATTCCTGTTTCTCTCAGGATTTCCCGGCACATATTTTCTAAAGCCTAATTCATTGAGCCTTTTCTGATTGAAAGACTGACCATTGGTCTCAACCAGGTACTCATATTGCATATTGGGAGGATTCCAACCTCTTTCGCCATTGATATAGATCTGCTGGCGTTTCACTTCAAGTACATCTCCCGCTACTCCCACACATCTTTTGATGTAGTTTTCTTTCATACTCACGATATCCACCAATCCGGCTCCATCACCGAGATCCTGTACATCATGTGCGGGGAAATTAAATACGACAATGTCATTCCTTTCGACCTCCTCTATACCGGGTATCCGCATATATGGAAGGGTAATCAATTCAGAATACGAAGGAGAAATAAAGTCTCCTACTTTGATTTTGTTATGGATGAAAGGGATAGATAATGGGGTCATGGGCATCCGCGCTCCGTAGTGAAACTTACTCACAAAGAGAAAGTCTCCTGCCATGAGGGTCCGTTCCATAGAGCTGGTCGGGATCATAAAGGCTTCAATGAAGAAGGTACGGATGATCAGGGCGGCAACTCCTGCAAATAGAAGTGCATCTCCCCATTCTCTCAATTGGGATTTCTTGGGGATTCGCTTGTGTGTATCAGGTGGTCCCAGGTATTTTACTGAATCAGAGAATCCGGCTTTGGGCCAGGTATAGAAAGGCAGGATCAAAAAGCCTGCATGTTCTTTCAATTTGTATTTGCCATAAGACTTGGCAAGTTCTATCACCATTGCAACTGAGACTAAGGTCCCAACTACGGGTATCAACATCAGAACAACCCACCACACGGGTTTCCCAATTATCTTGAGCCATACTACCCAACCATAGATGGGTACGAGGGCGGCCCAACCTGGCTGATCTGCCTTCTCAAATAATTTCCATTGTCCGATCGTCGTCGCAAGCCAGAGTGCCCCTAGCACCACAATCCAGATAATTGCACCTGTATCCATGTATTTTAGTTGATAATGATGAGAGTATGCAAAGTTAAAAATTCCATCGGGATAGTAAACCCTTAAATAGGTCGATTTAAGCCCCTCTTTATTACAAAGCCTTTCGGAATAACGAAATTGAACCCAATATTGGTAAATAATCTCGTCTTACAGGCAATTTTTCTATGAAAAAAATCCGGCAGACCGATGAACTCGACTGCCGGATCTTCATCATTTTTTTTAAACCCTTTGTCCTTCGAGGATCGCATTGAGGGTAGGGCTCGGTCTCATCGCAGCTGAAGCGAGTTTTTCGTCCGGGAAATAGTAACCATCGATATCCATGGCAACTCCCTGAGCTCCGTTCAGTTCCTCCACAATTTTGCTTTCATTTTCTGACAATGATGCAGCGATTGGAGCAAAAGCAGCTTTCAGTTCTGCATCAGCATCCTGAGCAGTAAGTGCCTTTGCCCAATACATTGCCAGGTAGAAATGACTTCCTCTGTTGTCGAGTTCATTTACCTTACGAGAAGGTGATTTCTTGTTTTGTAGCAATTGACCGGTTGCAGTATCCAGTGCATCAGCAATGACTTGCGCACGGGGATTGTTGCTACTAGTACCCAAATGTTCCAAAGAAACAGCCAATGCAAGGAACTCACCCAAAGAATCCCAACGAAGGTGGTTTTCTTTATTGAATTGCTGCACGTGCTTGGGAGCTGAACCTCCGGCACCTGTTTCGAAAAGGCCTCCACCATTCATGAGGGGAACGATAGAAAGCATTTTTGCACTGGTTCCCAGCTCCAATATTGGGAAAAGATCCGTCAGATAATCTCTCAGGACATTACCGGTTACAGAAATGGTATCTTTTCCTTCTTTGGTTCTTTTAAGGGTAAAGGCAGTTGCTTCTGCAACGGACATGATATGTATTTCCAATCCACTAGTATCGTGATTTGGCAGATAAGCGTTTACTTTTTTGATCAATTCGGAATCGTGTGCACGATTTTTATCCAACCAGAATACTGCGGGTGTGTTGGTTGCTCTTGCGCGGCTAATCGCCAGCTTTACCCAATCCTGAATAGGAGCATCTTTCACCTGACACATTCTCCAAATATCTCCAGCTTCTACAGTATGCTCAATCAAGGCGGTACCATTTTGGTCTACTACTCTTACTGTCCCATCAGCTGCCATCTCAAAGGTCTTGTCGTGAGATCCATACTCTTCTGCCTTTTGGGCCATCAAGCCTACATTGGGTACAGTACCCATGGTAGTAGGATCAAAAGCGCCATTATCTCTACAGAAAGCTACTGTCTGCTGATAAAGATCGGCATAACTGCTATCCGGAATGATCGCTTTGGTGTCCTGGGTATCTCCATTGCTATCCCAGAGTTGGCCAGAGTTTCTGATCATGGCTGGCATAGAGGCATCAATGATCACATCACTAGGTACATGAAGGTTGGTGATTCCTTTATCTGAATTTACCATGGAGAGAGCAGGACCATTGGCATAGGCTGCCTGGATGTCAGCTTCAATCTCGGCTTTCTTATCGGCAGGAAGACTTTGAATTTTGGAAACGAGGTCTCCGAATCCATTATTTACTTCCACTCCAAGCTCCTCTAATACTGCTGCATGTTTTTCGAATACATTTTTGAAGAAGACAGTTACTGCATGTCCAAAAATGATCGGGTCAGAGACCTTCATCATGGTAGCTTTCATATGGAGAGAAAGCAAAACATCCTGGCTCTTGGCATCCGCAATTTCTTTATCCAGAAAGGCCATCAATGCCTTTTTACTCATGAAAGTAGCATCAATCACTTCTCCTGCCTGCAATGCGATATTTTCTTTCAATACACTTACAGAACCATCGGCAGCTACATGCTCTATTTTTACATGTCCTGCTCCAGAGATAGTTACAGATTTTTCATTGGAACGGAAATCATCTTTGCCCATAGTAGCTACATGGGTTTTGGAAGATGATGACCAGGCACCCATAGAATGAGGATTCTTACGTGCATATTCTTTTACGGCCTTGGGAGCTCTTCTATCCGAATTACCTTCTCTAAGCACGGGATTTACAGCACTTCCTTTTACACTATCGTAGGTCGCTTTGATTTTTTTCTCCTCATCCGTTTCAGCTTCTTCGGGATAATCAGGAAGATTATATCCTTTTGCCTGCAGTTCTTTAATGGTTGCAATAAGCTGTGGAATAGAAGCACTGATATTGGGAAGTTTGATAATATTGGCTTCCGGAGTCTTGGCCAGTTCTCCCAATTCTGCCAGGGCATCAGGGATGCGTTGTCCTTCTTCCAGGTATTCTGGAAATTTTGCCAAAACACGTCCGGCAAGTGATATATCTCTCGTTTCAATAGCTATACCTGCGGGCGCAAGGAAAGCCTGTATGATCGGTAACAATGAATAGGTGGCGAGTGCGGGTGCTTCGTCGGTTTTTGTATAAATAATTTTTGCCATCTCTATAGGTAAAATGATTTTTGTAACGTACTCAGATTCACGGCCTGATTGCCGTAGATTCAAGCTGCGAAAGTACTCTTTTTTTTGTTAAGAGGCCAGTCTATTTCTTATATACAAAAAGGCACAAAGCCTGTGCCTTGTGCCTTTTTGTAATTCTTATATATGTAATCCGATTATTTCCGGATATCCATTTCTTCGATCAGACGACTTGCGCCTGCAAACTTGTCAATAATAAACAATACGTAGCGAATATCTACAGAGATCGTACGATTGAATTGGGGGAAGATATGGATATCACTCGCCATGGATTCCCAGTTGCCGTCAAAGGCCACTCCAATCATTTCTCCATTTCCATTTAGCAGAGGAGAACCGGAGTTACCACCAGTAATATCATTATTACTCAGGATACAGGTTACCAGCTCACCATTCTCATTGGCATACTGTCCATAATCCTTTTTCTCCCAAAGTTCTTTCAACTTCGCAGGAACAACAAACTCCTCGCTGGAAGGATCTTCTTTTTCCATTACTCCATCAAGGGTCGTGTAATAGTTGTAGAATACGCCATCACGTGGTTCATAAGCCAGGATGCGACCATAGGTCATACGCATGGTCGAGTTTGCATCCGGATAATAAGCCATCTCCGCATCTTTTTCTCTCATTCCTTCTACATAGGTTTTACGTAGTTCGTTGATCTTGAATTCAAAGCTCTGGTAAGGCAGGGCAAATTTGTTACGGAAAGTTCCGATCATTTCACCCAGCATGCCCATAAAAGGATCATTTTGAACAGCTTCTACATCAGGATTATCAAGGAAAGCTGAAAAGCGATCTTTGTCCGCAAAAATAGAAGTCGCAAAAGCATCATCTACCCAGTTAGCAATATTCTCTTCGGGTGTTTTCTCTACCATTGCCTTAACAGGCTCAGGAGCCATATCCTTTACGGGCTCTGGCACCTCTGCACTGGCCATGGCTGTTTTACCCTTTTTCTTCTTTTTCTTCTTTTTCTTTTTCTTCTTCTTTTTGGATGCTTCTTCCTCAAATTCCATAGGCGGAGGAGGAGGCAAATCTTCCATTTTCAGTTCAACTGGTGTAGAAGCGATTTGTGCAATAAATCCAGGTTGTAGATTTTCAGGCATATCGCGATAGAAGCTCACCAGCATTTCTGTCATGGCTCTTTTCTCAAGGGTTTCATTGATCGAACCAAAGTGATCATCCATTCCGGCTCTCGCATTTTCGATAGCCTCTCCTTTGGCAGCTTCATCTCCTGACATGATAGCCCCCAATACAGGATTGAATTGATAGGCATAAATCACAACCGGAGACTGGAAGGCGCCATAGTTCAGGTAATTCATGAAGCGCTCAGCATCTTTATATCCTTCATGCAGCTCATCGATCTCTTTGAGAACGCCGCCATATTTGTTCTTTCTATCCGGATCAACATCTACCCATGCCTGGAACTCAGCTTCTTCTGCTTTCTTTTCGCCTACCACATCATAGCGATTCATCATGGTAGTTTGTCCCAGTAAGTATTTATAATAATTCATGATGCTTGCATAATCGGAAGCCATCGCAATCCGTACTGCATCACTTTTATCCATTTCGGCCTTCATCGCTTTCGCTCTGATTCCCAATAGACGAGACATATCCGCATTGCTTTGGTCTACTGCCATTTGTACGGCAGAAGAAGTCAGGTAACGGGTAGTCGTTCCGGGATATCCCATGATCATGGAATAATCAAACTCATCAACCCCTTTCAAAGAGATGGGGAAATGATGATCTGGCTGATAAGGCACATTATCGCGAGAATATGCTGCAGGATTGTTTTCTCCATCAGCACTCGCATATACACGTAGCAAGGAGAAGTCTCCCGTTTGACGTGGCCACATCCAGTTGTCGGTATCTCCTCCAAATTTTCCGATAGAAGAAGGAGGAGCACCTACCAAACGGATGTCTGTATAAGTTTTATAAACGAAGAGGTACATCTCACTTCCGTGAAACATTTCTTCGATAGTTGCTTCATAAAATTCGGGATCTTTCCCATCCATGGCTTCCTGGATGATCTCTTCCATTTTGGCGTCGATATCATCAACAGGCTCTCCGTCTTCACCAATCAACTGAGCCGTTACATCTTCGGAACGAATCAGGAAAGAAGCGGATCCTCCTTCAACAGGCAATTCCTCTTCCATCTTGTAAGCCCAAAAACCATCCGTAAGGTAGTCATCATTTTCACTACTCAATGCAGCAATTGCATCATAAGCACAGTGATGATTGGTTAACATGAGACCTTTAGAAGAGATCATTTCTGCAGTACAACTTCCGCCATTCAGCTTAACGATCCCGTCTTCCAGACTCGCTTTATTTTCATTGTATATTTCATCTGCAGGGAGTGCGAACCCAATCTTCTTCATATCCTCAAAATTCAACTCCGCCGCTTTTAGCGGTAACCACATCCCGTCATTATCAGATTTGGTACGAAGTTGAGTAGGATTTTCCTGGGCAAAAATGGATTGACCCATAAGCAGGCTCAATACAAATATGCCGGCTAAGAACTTTTTCATCATAAGTTTAGAGATTTGTTTATCTGTGTTTTAAACGCGAGCAATGCTCTAATAGGTAAGTTGCTCTCTTTTATATAATTAGACGATAAAATCTGCCGAAGATACAAAAAGTATAGGCTATGGCCTATGCTTTTCTGCCAAAGAGCCATCGAGAACGGCGAAAAATGGGAAGAGGTGTTATAGTTTTGTAGTGTTGCAGTTGTTGTTGGCTTAATCGAAGCAAACTACAACTCTACCGCACTAAAACACTTCTCTATTCCCAAGCCTCCAGCTGCTCCTTCGAAAGCTTACAATCCAACCACTCATCTTCGATGGAAGCTCCTACTTTCTCATAGAGCTTTATGGCAGGCGTATTCCAGTCGAGAACTTGCCAACGCATTTGCTTGACTCCTTTTTCCTTGCCATAAGCTACCATTCGATCCAGCAGCATTTTTCCTATGCCTTTTCGACGATGCGCTTCATCGATTACCAAATCATCCAAATAGAGCATACGCCCTTTCCAGGTTGAGTATCCAAAATAGAAAATTGAAACGCCGACAATACCGGCTTTTTCCTCTTCGGCTACAAAGAATTCAAACCAGGGATTATCTCCTCCAAAGGCATCTTCGGTATATATCTTTTCTGAAGTAATTACTTGTTCGGGAGCTTTTTCAAAAATGGCCAGTTCTTTGACCAGATTAAAGGCGGCGGAAATATCCTCCGGTCCTCCTTTTCGAATTTGTATCATAGGTATTATTTGCTTTCGATCTGCAATTCGTCTCCGATCCAGGCAATATAGTCAGGATTGCCTTCTTTTATTGGCAAAGAGACGACACAAGGAATCTTATAAGAATGCGCAGTTTTTACTTTCTCTATCAGTTCCGGGACTTTGGAAGCTTCTGATTTGGCGATCAAAATGACCTCCGAATCCTCCACAACTTTAGCTTCCCATCGATAAATAGAAGTCATCCCTTCAATAACATTTGCACAGGCAATCAGGTTCTCAACTAACAAAAGTCTTCCAATACTAAGTGCTTCTGTTTTATCTTTGCAGGTGATGTAAATAAAACGGGCTTCCATTGAAGCAATATAAATAATTTCCTATGTCAATCAGCAATAAGCTTCCCGATATGCGACTGGATTATGGCAAAGACCAATTGGATGAGTCTATGGTCAATCCTGATCCTTTTCAGCAGTTTGAAGATTGGTTTAAACAAGCAGATGAAGCCAAGGTCAAGGAAGTCAATGCCATGATCCTTGCTACGGTTTCTGAAGGTAGACCCTCTCAACGGGTTGTCCTGCTTAAGGGATTTGGGAAAGAAGGACTCTTCTTTTACACCAATTATGAAAGCAGAAAAGGGAAGGAACTGGCTGAGAACCCCTATGCGGCTCTTACTTTCTTCTGGGAAAGCATGGAAAGACAAATTCGGATTGAAGGCAAAGTAGAAAAGGCTAGGCCCGAAAATTCGGATAGTTATTTTCAACAAAGAGGGAGAGGAAGTAGAATCGGAGCCTGGGCCTCTCCACAAAGTCAGGAAATAGCGGATAGAGCTGTTTTGGAAGAAAGGGTAAAAGCTTTTGAGGATAAGTTCTCCGAGGAAGAGAAGTTTCCCCGTCCTGAGTATTGGGGTGGATATAAATTGATCCCCGACTATTTTGAGTTCTGGCAGGGAAGGAAAAGCCGATTACACGACCGCATCATCTACAAAAAAGAGGCTGATAGTTGGGAAACAGCCAGACTGGCGCCTTAATGCGACTTTCGCCTGAATACTCCTCCTAAATACAGCAGATAGATCAATTGTAGAAATACCATTGCAGCTCCACTTAAACCAAAAGCCCACATAGTGCCTATATCATCCAGGTATTGAGCACCTATCAAAAGAGCTGCAAGGCGTACCAAAAAAAGGAGAATATTGAAGGTTAAGAATATCTTCAATTTACGCTTGATATCGATCAGATAGGACAAGGGAGAGGCAATAAACACCATAAACATCCAGGGCATAATACAGCGGGCATATTCTCCGGCCATTCCCCAGGCTTCCCCCAATACAAAACTAAAGAGCTCTGGTCCCCAAAGCATGATGATTCCCAAAAAAGGAATGGCCAGGAGTAAAAGTCGCAGGAAGGTATCTTTGGTAAGCTGAGCCAATTCCTCTTCCCTGTTTTCTGCCGCTCTACTAGCTTTCTCAAAATACACCCTGCCAATCGACATGCTCAGCAAAACCGCCGGAATATTCAAGACCCGATCGGATTTACTAAACTGACCACTCACATTTGTATTGAAAAGGCGAGGAAGCAGAAAGAAAGGCAGGTGCTTGCTAGCTGTATTCATTAAGGCACTCAGAACGGAATAGCGAGGAAAGTCTTTGTAGAGAGTGGCGATACTTTTTAGAGAAGCTTGCTCATTTTCAGTTTTATGGGTCGGTATTTTTTGGACAAAGTAGACATAGGTATATATCAACATAGCTGCCTGTCCGACCATAAACCCAAGCAATAGCCCTTCAAATCCTTCAAAGACAAATGCCAATCCCAGGCTCAGCAGAGCCGTCAGGATAGATCGAAGGAGTTTGGCTATGGATAATGCCCGATAGGCTTTTGCCCTGTTTAAACGAAAACTCAATGCCTGTGAAATCCCTTCCATCCAAATGCTGAGAGGAAGCAGCAAATGCCAGAGATTCAAACTTTCTAATTCGGCCCAACTTAAGATTGCTTTCCCCAAAAGTAGGAGGAGGATCAAAAGAACAAAGCTTATGATATGTGCCAGGCGAAAACTCAGACTTGTCAGCAAATCTGCATCGGATTCCTTTTCCGGCAACATGATGGTAAGTTCATATCCTCCATTTATGACCACCACGACCACAGCAACAGCTGCGATAAAAAAGCCAAATACTCCAAATGCTTCGGGCAGGTAGAGGCGAGACAAGATGGGCAAGAAGGCTACGCTAATGATCTGGGCCAATAGGGAACCACTCAGGAGGGTTAACACCTGCTTCCAGAATTCGGAGCCCATATGAAAAAGTCTTGCCAAGATTTAGCTGCTAAAGTGCCAGGTGCAAGGATAGGAAATAAGGGGGAATAAGTAAATGGGAAAAAGAGCAGCCCTAAACATCAAGTCATTTCAAACTTTGGAAGGGAGTTGCTTTTTGCCTTGCGAGATCAAGCATTCTACGCGAATAAAATGCAAGGCCCTTCCGCGCTAGCTAAGTCTCAGGATGACCCCTAAGTTTGCATTTTCTACATCTTCCCTCTTCTCACCTCAAATAGCCCCAGAGGATTCTCTACATTGATGTGTTTCTCCGAAACTTTTTTACTATTGAAGACTTGCCAGGTTTCATTGGGGGAAAGGCGATACTTCTCATCAAATATCCAAAGGTCGATCGGCAACTCAAAACCCGGAACTCCACTATCCCAACGATAACTAATTGCCATCTTTTTCCCTTTTCGTTTGGTTTTGAGTTCTAAAACGGGAACTTGATTTAGTTGAAAATACTGGGTCCAGTAATATTGATTTTCCGGCCCGAGGGTCGCATATAAGTGAGCATAAAGATCTTCGGAATTGATGACATTGCTGCGATAATTGGAAAAGAGCGTTCGTAGCATCTCCCACCATAATTGTTCGTCGTCCAGGGTTCTCCTCAAGCCATGCAATACCCAGGCACTTTGATAGCGAGATTCCGTTTTCTTTGCCTGTAAGTACTTTATTCCTTCACTCTCTCCCTTCAAATGGCTTACATACAGACTTTCGCAATATCGCTTAAACATATTGAGCATCCAGAGATCCTTTTCCCCTTCCTCCATCAAAGAGCGTCCCAGCCAATCCGTCACGATTACATCAAATAACCAGGCCTCTGTTTGCTGAACATCCTGATAGCCACCATACACTTCCCGGCTTTTAGTGGAGAAAAATCCGGCTTCAAACAGATGAAAACCTCGATCCCAGTAGGGATATTCTCCAAAATAATTCTCCATAAAGGCGAGGATTTCCTGCACTTTTTTAAGTCTTCCCAGGGCAAAATTATATTGGCCGGGTACCGTATAAGCTGTCAATTCATGACTTCCGGATTGCCCTTGATAATTGCTTCTGGCACGAAGGATATTTCCGATCCCAAATTCAACCGAACCAGCATGCACTTCATGATCATATGCATAGGTCCATCGTTTAAACTCGCCCGGTAACAGGCGAATATTTTTCAATCTTCCGGGAGCTGTTACAGAAACCTCTCTCGGGTATATGATAGAAAAATTCATACCCTCCGCCGGATCTCGGGGATCATATTTATGTGGCCACCAGATTCCTGTTCCTTTACTCCCTTTTCTTGTCACAATGAGGTCTTTTCCGATAGGGTCCTTGTCCCAAAGTATCCCTCCGGTATACATGACACTTTCACTGATTCCCGGAGCTCCATAAAAAACGATACTCACCTCATGCTCAGAATTTGCCCGCAATTGCCGACCAAAGCTCAGCCGCAATCTGCCGTCTCGATGATCAAATCGTAGATTTTGGCCTTTGTAACGAACGGAGGCGACCTCCATAAAAGGTTCCAGATCCAATTGAATGAATCCGATATTCCTCAGGGCTTTGAATTGAATTTGACTGGTTCCGGCAATGCGTTCGTACTTGGAATCAAGTTTGATCTCCAATTCGTAGAAGTTTACATCATAGTCCTCATAATTGGAGGGTAATTCCGCTAAACTCCATGGAAGCATTCCCAGGTATAGATAGATCAGTAGCCCTATACGTTTGAATGGGTGGGGTAAAAACATAATCAGGCCACAAAATAAACATAATTGAGCAAAGCCGAATCAGAAATCCAGAATCTTTATTTCTACCCTTCGATTTTTCATCATTTCTATATCGTCAATAGTCTGGGGAAAAAGCATTCTCCGAGCTCCATAGCCTTTGGTTTCAATCCGTTCATTGCTGATCCCTTCATTGACGAGAAATACCCTTACTGCCTTCGCTCTGCGATCAGATAAATCCTGATGCCGCTTCAATTCATTTTCATCAAAAGTCCGAACAGAACCTGCACCATTCACATGCCCATCTACCTGGATGACCAGGCTGGGATGGGAACGCATCACTTTGAGCAGCTCCTGCAAGGGCTCAGTTGCTCTGGGGAGGAAGCGATCAGAATTGCCGTAGAAGTTGATGTCTTTGAAAACGATATTTACGTTTCGCTTTTGGGGGAGCAAAGTGATTTTCAGGGGAGTTTTACTTCGCTTAAAGGGGATTTCCGTTTTAAAGTAGTCCGGACTTTCGATCTGCACCTTATAGGTTTTCCCATATTCAAGGGGAGGATTCAGTCGAAATTTCCCCTTGTCGACAGGAAGTACTTTCACCGAATCAATCTTATTCCCACTTTCTGCATCAATAATGGCAACTTCTCCTTCCAAAATTTTACCCGATCCCATTTCCGCTATATTCCCAAATAGTTTGGCGGGATAGTAATAGTGAAAATCTATTTGATGCCCTTTTCCCCCACCATACACATTATCCAATACCAGATAATAACGTCCTCCTTTTTTCACCTGGATACTCTCTCCATAAGAACTTCCCGGCCCCTCCCTGATGTGAAGTTCTCCTGAATAAGCAGACAATCCGGTTTTGCTATCTATGCTGGGATCATTACGGGAGATCACGCTGCGCAGGGGGAGTATTCTTTTTTCTGCTAAATCCTCACAAAAATTTCCCGTAGTATCCTGAAAGAGTAGAAAGTCATAATCATTCTTTTTGTCGAAAGGAGTGATTTCCAAACTTAAAATCCCGCTAAAGGGCGAGCGAAATTTGTACCAGGCCGTATGATGTTCTTTCCGAAAGAAATGGGGGTCTTTGGAAGGGGCAGAGATTTCCTGTTGTTTTCCAAAACCCTGAGGGGCCTCGGGTATCAGAAAGGAAGTGCTATCCCGGCTGAGTTTGAGATAGATTGCCTCCTGGCAGTCCGCAGCGATTTGGCCATAGGCTGTTGAAAAAAGGAAAAGGAGCAAGCTGAGGTAGCGCATTGTGTTTTTTTGCTTAACGGAAGATGGGGAGAAAGTTACTGATAAAGGTGTTGTGGTGTTGTGGTGTTGTGGTGTTGGAATCACGTTTAATTTTATTACATAAGTTAGGATTTTCTGCCAGAGATGGCGGCTATCCTATGGATTCCAGGAAGACAAGGACTTGTATTCTTAGCATAAATTTTCTGTCATCCCGGCCTTAACCCAAGAGCCGGGATCTCTCGCCGGCTCATTAAAGCTCCAACATATCAAAATACAAATCTTTAAAATCCGGATTAAAGTCGCGGATAAGTTTCTCTTTCCATTCACGCCTCCAGCGTTTTATTTGTTTCTCCCGGGTAATTGCGTCTTCGATTCTTTCGAAACTTTGGTACCAAAGTAGAATGTGAATATTATACTTTTGAGTAAAAGAGGAGCCTATCCCATTTTTGTGATCTGTGATTCGTTGTTTTAAATCTGTAGTAACTCCAGTATACAGGACATTCCGATTGAAATTGCCTAATAGGTAGACATATGCGTAGTCATGGATCATACTGAAATTTAATATTCCGCGGAGACGATTAAAAGCCAGAGACCCCGGAACTTAGGCTAAGTCCGGGGTGACAGTTTCGTTTGGGCTTTATCTTTTAGAACTTCCACACTTCCCAAAAAAAGAAAGGCCGACCCTTGGGTCAGCCTAAGATCACTCGAAAGCAACTATCAAAATATCTTTATGTTTTCTACCAATCTTCGAGGCGGATGCGCTCGACATGGTCTCCATTTTCATCAACGAATATATTGGAAGTACTGTTTTTTTCGTGTAAAGGTTGCTTTTCAGCCACAGAATTTGATTTTTTCTCGACAGGCTGATAGGTATTATCGCCAAAAGCAACGAATGGCAAAAAGAGTCCAGGAGATAGTGCGAGGAAGAATCCAAAGATCCCTGGATAGTTGAAACGCTTAGCCAATTTTACGTTGGTAGCGATATAATAAAAGATGTTTAGGAAAGGCACCAATAGTAAAACGATAGATGCGCCCTGATAACCTGCTACTTTAGCATAGGTATACATATTGTAAAGCGGCACAAAGGCTTTCCATCCACCCTCTCCGGCTTTCTCAAAAATCTTCGCTAAACATACATGGAACAAGACAAGGAATAACACCGCGAAAAGTCCCGCTAACGGAATGCCCATCATCGCTTTTATTAAGTAGTAAAAATACTATTGGAACATTCCTATATACGGTGAAAGACTCACTCAGGTTGTGACTTTTTCACGTTTTGTCGTCATCGATTCCGCAATTTTAGAGAAGTTTTTCCGTAAGTCCTTGATTTTGAGGGCTTGTTTGTTGCCTTTTTTGTAAAGAGAAGTAAATTTTATTTTCGACCAGCACTTTTTCACCTGCTCAGAAAAATAGATTGCGAACTTACCAGCGAAGGGCATTCCGAGGAGGGCGGCCAGGGCAATTCGCCAATCTCCACTGATCCCCCAGACAAGGCCTGTCTGGATCAGGTATATCAATGGATAAATCAGCATGCTGGAAACCATCATGATAGAGGTATGAAAATGGTCATCTTTAAAATTTTTGATGGCAAGCTGTTCGGCCAGTTTATATGGAATATAATTGAAGATCAATCCAATCAGATAGAGCGGGGAACTCAGGAGAAGCCCCAGGCTATGCATAAGTCGATTGCCGAAGGAATAAGGTCCATTCAGGACTGTATGATCTCTGATTTTAAATTCTTTTAGACTCGCCTGGTATTCTTCCATCTGAGCCTTTAGTTCTGGCAGTGTTGAATCTTCTTCTTTGGCTTTTCTTTCCAAAGCAGCAATGATGTCCTTGCCTTTATGAAATTGGTCTAAGAGGCGAAACTTTGGACCATGCTCCTTTTTTGCCAATTCAGGAGCAGCAATGCGAGTAAAGTCTCTAATCAAATCATAGTATTCATCATTCTGGATGTCCCAAACAATCTTGCGCATAGCGGCACGCAAATCATTTCGAATCGCAATCAATGCTTTGCCCGGACTTTCTTTATACTGCTCTATATAATCAGCTACAGGAATTGGATCTCCATAAATGACCAGCATATCACTATGGAATTTCAAATGATCCCTGTAATTAAGGCCCATCGGCACAATCAGGGTACCCAATTCAAAGTTATTTTCTTCTTCTGCTTTAAAGGCCATGCGAGCAAAGCCTTTCTGAAGGTTCCTTATGCGGAGTTTGCGGTTGTGGTTTCCTTCGGGGAAAATGAGTACACACTCCTTCAAAGAAAGTCTATGTACTGTTATATCGAATATTTCTCCATTCTTTCTGATTCTCTCTTCTATCGGCATATTATCTCGTTCCCGATAGATAGGCAGGAGTTTCAGGGAATAAAGAGCTCCTGTAAGTGCATGCCCGAAAACATCTGAACGAGTAATAAAAGTAGGCTGCCGATTGATCCGGGTTGAGCCTACCATATTGAGGGCATCGATCAGGGCATTCTGGTGGTTTCCGGCCATGATAATCGGGGCTCCTGGCACCATATTTTTATCATAGTCCTCTACTTCAAATCTGCTGTAAAACTGACGAAGAATAAAATTATTGTATCCTTTAACTACTGCATAATTTCGTCTAAATCCTTCTCTTGCAATCTGTTTATGCATAATCTTCTACTGTGTTTGTTTTAGCGGGTGAAACGGAAAGTCTAGACCATATCCCTGCCAGACTCAAGCCTGCCAGTATGTGCCAAATTCCCCAAAGTGCTGCTATCAAAGCCATCCCTCCCAAACCGTCAAAAATAGGCCCAAAAATGAGGACCAGGGCAATCCCGGAATTTTGGATTCCGGTTTCTATGGAAATACTTCGACGATCCGCAAGTGGAAGTTTATTGATCCAGGCGAAAAAATATCCGCTGGAAAGCGCTATGAGGTTGTGCAGAAAAACATAGCCAACTATAAGTGGGACATAGTCAAGGAAAAACTGAAAATTGATAGAAAGGGCAGCTACAACATAGCCGCCAAATATAACGATAGAGGCCCATCTAACAGGCTTGATTGCCCGAGCCGTAAATTCCGGAAACTTCTGTGCCGTCCACATACCCAGTGCCAGCGGAACAGCTAAAATGATCAGGATTTTGAGGAAAATGGAAACGGGATCCATGGCAATCTCCTGTAAAATATCGGCAGCAGGTTGATAAAAACCTGACCAGAACACAAAGTTCAGGGGAGTCATTACAATGGACAACAGGGTGGAGATAGCAGAAAGACTCACGGATAGAGCCACATTCCCTTTCGCCAATAATGCCATGAAATTGGAAATATTTCCCCCCGGACATGCTGCGACCATAAACATACCCAAAGCAATGCTTGCACAAGGCTTCAGGATCAGGACAAGTGCGAGTGTCAACAAAGGCAAAAGGAGAAATTGAGAGATCAGCCCAACAATCGGGGATCTCGGCCGCTTCACTACTGCTTTAAAATCATCGATTTTCAGATTCAGTGCCACTCCATACATAATGAAAAAGAGCGTCATATCCAGGATCATCAGGCCCTGCTCTGAAAAGTTCAGTCGTACTATGTCAAGTTCATTGCACATAAAAACCTCTTAGTGTGTTGGGGTTTTAGGGTGTTGGCGTTTTGGGTAGCTGTGTCCAAGGTATAACTCTAACACACAAACACGCACCAACCCCAACACCTCTTTATTTTACCCTATTAAACCTCAAAGCCTTCAACATCCAGTTAGGTAGCGGTTTGCGGGCATCTCTTTTGAGCATATTGATATACCAATTGAATTTCTTCATGATCGGCACTTTGTGGGTTTCTACAAATTCAATCAGGGTGCCATCCGGGTCTTCGATATAGGAGAAAAGACCTGCTGCTTCGCCCATATCAAAAGAGGTTCCCATAGCCGCTTGACTATCTACGGTAAAAGGGTGGCCTTTTTCTGCACAAAGCTTTCGGAGTTCCTCCATGCCTCTGATATCAAAGCAAAGATGAATATAGCCGAGGTCTCCCCAAAAACGATTTTCGAAGATTTTCTTAGGGCTTCCTCCTTTCAATTGGAAAAGTTCTAATTGGCTGCTGCCAAACATCCGACTGAATCCTCCTTCTCGGGCCTGGTTATGGGTAAGCAAAACTCGTCTGAATTCCCCTTCTCCTCCCGGGATTTGCTTCAAATCCTCAAAGTTCCCACTCTCATCATAGAGCACTTTATCATAGCCGAGTATATCCCGGTAGAATTCCATACTTTTATCCATATCGGAAACCGCAATGATGGCTCCGGCAGGTCCACCTGTTGAAGAATCCGACTCCCCAAAGAAATCTTTTCCCTCTACAATCTGAAACAGGTTTCCATACGGGTCCTTTACAAAGAAATGTGGTTTGCCATCAGGTCCGGTTTGCACTTCTCCCTGCAAATTCTCCCCTTTGGCCTTCATTACTTCATAGGCTTTATTAACATTGCGGGATTTGATCCTCGCAGCATAAATTCCAAAATCTCCCAACCTGGGTTCAAATTTTGGAGCCTCGGGAGTCCTACTGGTATATTGCCAAATCTCAAAGCCACCGCCTCCCTGGATATTTATGGCCAGGATTGCATGACGCTCATGAGGCTTTCCTCCTGTATAAGGAAGCATCAAATTTGCTTCTGCGGCTTCTTCAAAGATCGGGATATCCATACCCAAATTTTCTCTATACCATTTAAAGGCAGCATGCACATCGGGAATTCCGATGCCTATTTGTTGTATACCACTGATTACGGGTTTCATGAACGAGGATTAGATGTTATTCGAGTTCAAATATATGCAATTCGTTAAATACCCATTGAGTGCCCGGAGCCAAAGTCCTTTGAAAAGTCGAAATATCGCTTCAAAAATTGCCGAAAGCGGAAAAAAGAAAGAATCATTTCAATTAATTCCCTTAGACGATTGCAAGTCTCTTACTCTAAAAGTAGCCTGGAGCGATATTTCTACGCCTTTTTTGCAATAAATCCCAAAGATTGAGAAGTCTCATCCTTTTTTTGGGAAATATCACAAATCCCTATTTGATAGCGGGAAAAATCAGTTTCAGGAGCTCCCGCCAATGCTTCATCTTTGGGTACAACAAACAAACAAATCCTCGCGACCTTGAGAATCATAAGCACAGCTTTGGAGACACAAAAAATAAGATCAATGACGTACCTGATTAAGTAGAGATCCTTAAACAACCTAAAAAGCATTAGAAAAGAAATGTAAGAATTAAGGACGAGGATGTGCAAGGCACAAAGATCTTGGATCTGCGTGCTTTGCGCTTTTTTTTGAAGATCTTGGAGCTGGGGGGTGTTCTTGGTAGAGGCTTATTGATACTGAGAACTACAAAACTATAACACTACAAGCCATTTTCTCCTATGAAAACCATTGCTCTACTATTCCTTATTCTGAGTCCTATCCCGAATTTCGCCCAAAGAAATAGCTATCCTGCCTACCTGGGAATAAATACCGGGCTCAATATTGCCCGATTATCTCACAAAAAATTCGATTTCCTTTACTTACCCTATGATGATCCGAATATCCACATCAATCAAAGGGAAAGTCCCTTTATCAGTTTTTTTCTAGAAATCCCTGGCTTCAGAAATAGATCAGGATTGATAGAATTAGGCTATTTCTTCAATGGATCTACTACCCTGGATACCTCTTATAGGGTTGGATATATAAATCATAGAACCTATCAGGAAATAAAATTCAACTATATCCATCTTCCGCTTTATACCAAACAATACTTTAGTCGGTACCGATCGGGCTTATTCATAAATTACGGTTTTGGATTTTCATTTTTTCAGTCTGGCAGGATATGGCGAGAAGAATTGCTGGATACAGGGAATCCAGGTGGGATTAGCATCAGAGAACAGCAACTTCCAGCATCACACATAATTCAAAACCGATTTGATATCTATCTGCTATTGGGATTAGGTTGGCAGCAAGATCTTTGGGAAGGTAAATTGCAGGTAGAATTCAGATACATGCTGGGTCTTCTAGATATCTCAAACAGAGCCGAATACGCCATCCTTAACAGAAATAGCCTATTTACTTTAGGATATAAGCTTCCCCTTGAAAATTTGGGGGAGATTTTTCGGAAGGAGGATTAAGAAGTGTTTTCGGCTACTAGTGTTATGGGTTTTAGTTGTTGATTTAACAAAAAACAGCACCATAACACTACAACACCTCCTATTTCGGACTCACCTTCAAGGCCATTTTCCGAAACAAGAAAGGCACATACCTTTTCAAATAGACCAGAAAAACATCCGGCCAAACCAGGTTGATCTCTGGCTTTTCTTTCCGAACTGCTTTCAGAATATGACGAGCACAGACATCTGCAGGCATGCCTTTGGCCTGTCCGGGATCCATTTCGCCATGTTTTGATCCGTCTCCTGTTAGAGAGTTCACAGAAATCTGGGTATGCACGCGTCCGGGATTTACCAAAGTAGTCCGTACTTTTTCCTTATAGTATTCGAGATAAACAGATTCAAAGAAACCATGCAAAGCATGCTTGGAAGCCGCATAGGCTGATCTTAAATGAAAGCCAAATTTCCCACTCACACTGCTCACCGCTACGATATGTCCCCCAGCCTGCCTGATCATGTGAGGTAAAACTGCCTTTGTCAGGGCGATTTGTCCAAAATAGTTTACTTCCATGATCCTGCGATCTACTTCCAGGCTGGTATCTGCAGCTTTCGAACGTTGGCTGATGCCTCCATTATTCACCAGAATATCGATTCGGCCCAATTTTTCCACCCAGAAATCGGCCAATTCCTGGACCTTTTCTGTTTGGCTCAAATCAAGGGTAGATATTTCAATTTTATCTGCATCTTTTCCGCAAGCAGCTTTGACCCGTTCCAGTTCTTTCAACCTTCGGGCAGAAATAATGATCTTTTGAGCGCCTTGCTTAAGTGATTCATAGACCAGCGCTTCCCCTATTCCGGAAGAGGCCCCTGTGATCCACATGACGCTGTTTTTGATTTCCATAGATTCAATTTGACAGTCCGAAGGTACATATTCGTCAGGTAAAAGAAAGGCATACCTGACAACCTGACATTTTGACACCTGATTTCTACGTCAAAAAGGCAAAAAATAGCAATGGCACTTTGATTGTTAACCATTAAATAAAAAATAGCTTATGTCAGAACAACAGAACGACGATACGCTGAAAAACTTCACCGATGGACTCATGGACAACTTAAGTTCATTTGGGAAAAAGGTAGGAGGATTTGTAGAAGATGTATTCAATGGAGAAGGCTTTAGCGAATCCGGAGAATTCACTCCTCGTTCAGATGTGTATTTCACAACTGATCAATATATAGTGGAAGTCGAACTTCCTGGTGTGAAAAAGGAAGAAACCAATCTTCATATTCACGAAGGAGTTCTGACAGTAAAGGGCATCAAACGTATGCACGATGATGCAGAAAACTTTACCTATACAAAAAGAGAAAGAAGATTCGGTTCTTTTCTCATCAATTTCACTTTGCCTCTGGATGTAGAGATGGAAAATATAAAAGCAAAGTATGAAGCCGGGATTTTGACAATCAGACTTCCCTGGGCAGGTGGAAAAAAGAAGAACGAAAAAGATATAGAAATTAACTAAGTCCGCAAGAGATTGTGGCACTCACATAAAACAGATCACTAAGCATAATAAATTTATATGAGCAAAATTATAGGCATAGACTTAGGGACCACCAACTCCTGCGTTGCTGTCATGGAGGGGAACGAGCCCGAAGTAATTACCAATTCCGAAGGAAAGAGAACAACTCCGTCTGTTGTAGCATTTACAAAAGACGGTGAGCGGGTAGTTGGAGAGCAGGCCAAACGTCAGGCCCTGGCTAATCCTATAAAAACCATACGTTCGATCAAGCGTTTTATGGGACGCAAATTCACAGAGTCCAAAAAGGAAATCAGTGAAATGTCCTATAAAGTAGTTAGTGGAAGAAATGATTTGGCTGTAGCTCAGATCGACGATCGCACCTATACTCCTCAGGAGATTTCAGCTATGGTTCTTCAGAAAATGAAGAAAACTGCTGAAGACAAATTGGGATATGAGGTGAAAGAAGCAGTTATCACAGTACCTGCGTATTTCAATGATGCGCAGAGAAATGCCACCAAAGAAGCTGGTGAAATTGCCGGATTGACGGTAAAAAGAATCATCAACGAGCCTACAGCAGCAGCTTTGGCTTATGGTCTTGATAAGCAGGATAAAAACGTAAAAGTAGCAGTATTCGACCTCGGTGGGGGTACTTTCGATATCTCTATTCTCGAATTGGGAGATGGAGTATTTGAAGTTCTTTCAACCAATGGTGATACCCTACTTGGAGGTGATAACTTTGACCAGATTATTATCAACTGGCTGGCAGAAGAATTTGAGAAAGAGCACGGACAGGATTTGAGAAAAGATCCTAAAGCCCTGCAACGTCTGAAAGAAGCTGCTGAAACAGCAAAAATAGAACTTTCTTCTACCAACCAGGCGGAAATCAATCTTCCTTACCTGGCCATGGACGCTGACGGTCCCAAGCACCTTGAGCGAAGCCTCAGTCGTGCTAAATTCGAGCAGCTTGCTGACAAGCTTTTCGATCGCTGTCTGACTCCTTGTAGAGAAGCCCTCAAAGCAGCCAAACTGACTGTGGATGATGTGGATGAGGTAATCCTTGTGGGAGGTTCTACGCGTATTCCTAAAGTTCAGGAAATTGTTAAAGGCTTCTTCAAGCGCGAGCCTAATAAGAGTGTGAACCCTGACGAAGTAGTTGCGATTGGAGCGGCTATCCAGGGAGGTGTATTGAGTGGAGACGTAAAAGGAGTATTGCTCCTCGATGTAACGCCTCTTTCTCTGGGTATCGAAACAATGGGAGGTGTATTCACCAAACTGATCGAAGCCAATACCACCATTCCTACTCAGAAATCAGAAGTATTCTCAACAGCTGCTGATAATCAGACCTCTGTTGAAATTCATATCCTTCAAGGAGAAAGACCTATGGCTGCGGACAACCGTACCCTCGGTAAGTTTCACCTTGACGGCATTCCTCCTGCACCCAGAGGTATTCCTCAGGTAGAAGTATCTTTCGATATTGACGCCAATGGTATCCTCAATGTAAGTGCAAGAGATAAAGCTACAGGCAAAGAGCAGAAGATTCGTATCGAAGCTTCTACCGGTCTGAGCGATGCTGAGATTGATAGAATGAAGAGAGAAGCTGCTGAAAATGAAGAAGCAGATCAGGCAAGAAAAGAAGAAGTGGACAAGCTCAATACAGCAGATGCCCTGATCTTCAGTACAGAAAAGCAGTTGGGAGAGTTGGACGAAAAACTGTCTGACAATCACAAAACTGCTATCGGCGATGCGCTGAAAGAATTGAAAGAAGCGCATGGCGAAAAAGACTTTGGTCGTATCGACGCTGCTACAGCTGCTCTCAATGCAGCATGGCAAGCAGCTTCTACAGAAATGTACCAGGCTGATCAAACAGCAGGTGCTGATCCTTCAACTGCCGAGCAAGCAGCTCCAGAAGGAGAGCCAGAAGTAACAGACGTAGAGTACGAAGAAGTTGACGACGCGAAATAATCAGATAGCGAGCTGAGTCTCGCTTCTGTTTCGACATAATTAATTGCGAAGGGGACGGCGTTTATTCCATAGGGAGTAAACGCCTCTTTCTTTGGGAAAAAGTTGTCTCCTCAGACATATTTTGTAGATTAGAGTTAACAAAAATTCACTTATAAAAACTACTACCTATGAGATCCTTCATCTTGTTCGGTTTCCTCTTTGCCTCCCTCAACATTTCTGCGCAAAATTGGACCAATCTTTTCAATGGAAAAGACTTCAATGGCTGGAAAAAACTCAATGGTACCGCCGAGTATCATATCGAAGGCAATGAAATCGTCGGAGTGACGAAAATGAAAACCCCCAATACCTTCCTCGCTACAGAAAAAATGTATGGCGACTTTATTTTAGAACTGGAATACAAAGTAGACCCGCGCATGAATAGCGGTATCCAGATTCGAAGTAATAGCCTTCCAAACTATAAAGATGGGCGCGTACATGGATATCAAGTAGAGATCGATCCTTCTGAAAGGGCCTGGAGCTGTGGCCTCTATGATGAAGGTCGCAGAGGCTGGTTGTATCCCCTCGACATGAATCCTAAAGCACGCAAAGCCTTTAGACAAAATCAATGGAACCATTACCGCATAGAAGCTATAGGAAATTCTATCCGAACCTGGATAAATGGAGTTCCTGCAACTGATCTCGTAGATGATATGACCGCAGAAGGTTTTATCGCCCTACAAGTCCACAGCATAGGCAAAGAAGAGGAATCCGGAAGAGAAATTCGCTGGAGAAATATTCATATTCAAACGGAAAACCTGGTCCCCAGTCCCTGGACTTCTATCCCTGTAGTCAACCTTATTCCTAATAATCTTTCCCCACAAGAACGGGCACAAGGCTGGGAGCTTTTGTTTGACGGAGAAAGCATCGCCAAATGGAGAGGCGCTCATAAAGAAAGTTTCCCGAGCAAGGGCTGGCATGTGGAAAATGGGGAGCTGGTAGTTGAGTCTCAGGGAGGCGGAGAATCCCAGGGAGCCGGAGATATTGTTACCCGAGAGGAGTATGATATGTTTGAATTCCAGGTAGAATTTATGTTATCTGAAGGAGCAAACAGTGGAATCAAGTATTTCATAACAGAACAATACCTCACAAATCAGACAGGTAAAGCCTCAGCCATCGGACTTGAGTTCCAAATACTGGATGATAAAAAACATCCGGATGCCAAGATGGGAACCGGAGGAAATAGAACGGTTGCCTCTCTCTATGACATGATTCCTGCACACGAAAAAAAGATTGTCAAAAAACCGGGAGAGTGGAACCACGCACGCCTGATTGTTTCAGGTCAAAGAATGGAGGAATGGATCAGCGGAGGAAATCGTTCAGCCAGAGAAATGTTTAAAGGTGCTAATGTGGAACATTGGCTCAACTATAGAAAGGTCCTTGAATATGAGAGAGGTACACAAGCTTTTCAGGCGATTGTGTCAAGAAGTAAGTACAATAAATGGGAAGGATTTGGACGCTGGCAAAGTGGACATATATTACTTCAGGAGCATGGAGATGAAGTTCATTTCCGAAGCATAAAAATCCGTCGCCTGAGCAAATAAATATTTCCCACAAAAGAACCTATAATCCAACAGAACCATTCGCGGGATAAACTCATCCTGCGAATGGTTCTTTTTTTATTTTTAAAGCATTCCGTGTGACAAATTTTATTTACGAAATTATGGAAAAACCAAAATTTCGTAAATCTTTCATCTGTAATATTAAGCCCCGATTTCCATCTCTGATTTAAGCGGGATTCAGCCTTATTGAAAACAACGATTAAGGCGCACATATGAAGATTCCCCATGAAGAGAACCTTAGCCGATCACATGCCAAATCCCCACTGAGGCTTACACATATTTACCTCTTGTGTGGATTGATACTTTTTACTCCAGTACTCACGGGATGGCAGACACTGAGTCTGACTGACACTGATAATGATGGAGTAGCGGACCTAATAGATATCGATGATGACAATGATGGCATCCCCGATGCCGTGGAACAATACTGTTCCAATCCCTCACTTGCCAACTCCATTTCCGGAACGGGAGCTTTCCAGGATAATATATACTGGTTCAACTGGACCGATGCGGATTTTAGTGATGGCCTGGATGATGGTGATAGCCAGACCTTCGTTTTGGGAGACGGCACTACCATTACAGCAACTATCAGCAATGTCGTGAATTTGGGAAATCAAGGGGGAGATCGATATTACGCAGATGATATAAATACCTGGTCAGGAGCCAAGATGCATTACCTCTATAATACCCTGGGAAGTGCAGAAGTCTTTCATTCCGGAGGTTCAACTGGAGATGACGTTTCCTTCGACATAACTTTTTCAGCCACTAAAAATGGAATTACACAGGAACTGGACTATATCGTCGTAGATGGAGAATCCACCAATGGAAAAGGAGAATACATAAACCTCACCACCAATCAGGGAGTTTGGGTAGCCCTGGAAAACTACGGCAGCGGAGCCACTTATACAGGCGATGGCACACAGACCATCAACATCACCAATACCGAAAACAGCGGAGCAGGGAATACTGTTTTTTATTCTGAAAATGCTACTGTATTTAACCTGAGTATCAACAATCACGGAGGACAAGCGGTAGGCTTTGGGATATACCTGGAATGCGATACAGATAATGATGGTTTATTCAATCACCTCGACCTGGATTCTGACAATGATGGAATCCCGGATTTGGTAGAAGCAGGAGGCGCAGATGCAGATGGAGATGGACTACCCGATAGTCAGGCGGATTCAGATGGGGATGGCCTCCTGGATGTTTTTGAGACAGCAAATGGATCGACTTCTATTCTCTTTGATGCAAATGGTGATGGGGTAAATGAAAAAGATTTGGACCTGGATGGGGATGGAGCAGCTAATTGGGCCGACCTTGATAGTGATGGGGATGGGATTGTAGATGTAGTCGAAGCAGGAGGAGCGGATATAGACCAGGATGGATTGATAGATAATCACACGACAGATACAGATAGTGATGGCTATGCGGATGGAGTTGATGGAGATGTAGGAAATGATGGTACTGCGGAAAATTTTGCTAATGCATTGCTTCTCACTTCCGCAGATGCAAATACCGATGGTTTACCTGATTCCGGGTATCCCAATGGAAATACAGATTTGAGTGGAAATCCAGACTTCCTGGATATAGATGCAGATGGCGATGGAATCGTCGACAATACAGAAGGGCAAAGAACTTCCGAACACCTTTCTTCTACAGGGAGTGATGATGATAGGGATGGTTTGGATAATGCCTATGATGATGATAGTTCTTTTGGAGGAAATGGGATACTGGTCGTAGATACCGATGGGGATAATTATGCAGACTACCAGGATACGGATTCAGATGAAGATACCATTCTCGACATCATTGAAGGCCATGATACAGATGGAGATTTTATAGCGGATATCGGTTCTCCCTCAGGATCCGGGGAAAACCTGGGAGTAGATACGGATGAAGATGGACTTGATGATGGTTTTGATAATAATACCTCTTCCTGGAACCCCAGCAATTCAGGTCTTTCCCCCAGCAGCCATCCCAAATACAATGGGGGCCTGGATCAGGACTGGCGGGCTCAACAAACGCTCAGCATGGACTTCCTGTATTTTGAAGTAAAATTAAAAGACAGACATGTTTACCTGAATTGGGAATTGGAAAGAGACCTGGCCGGGAGCACATTCCAAATCTTACGCAAAACAGCCAGACAAACTACTTTCGAATCCATTGGCCACCTAATATCAAACTCCCATCCGATATACGAATTCAAAGATCAAAGACTTCCACCAGAAATAGCTAAGCAAAAGGTCCTGTACCAGTTGAAAAGAATTTATCCCGATGGAAAAGAAGAACGATCCCCAATCGTCGAACTCCTTATTCCCCGACATGAGATCAAGCTCAAAATTTATCCCAATCCCGGCAGAACACATATAACAATTGCTTCGCGTGGGGCAAACCTCAGTCATCACATTTTCACCCTCTTTGATACCAAAGGGAATGTGGTTTTTGAAAAAGCTTTTAAAAAAATCAGGCAGAAGAGCTTCAAGCTAAATACAAGCGAACTCCGACCCGGAATTTATTTACTACAAACCCGATTTAACCGACAAAAGGAAAACAGAAAAATTGTCATTCAATAATTTGTTATTCATTCCCCAAAGCTCATTCAACCCCTGTTAATTGCGAATTTTAGAAATTTATAACACATGTATAAAATCGAACCCTTTCATCATTAAGATATAAACCAGCAGGCATTACTTCGTACAAAGCAAACGATCGACATGCCTGAACAGCAACCAAGCAAACAGAAAACAGGAACCGGGCTCACCTTAAATACCAGATTTTCTTTTGGGATCTCTCTCCTGCTTACTCTTGCGGGCATCGTAGGGATTTATCAGATCAATAGCCTTGGTTCAGTAGATGCAGGTCTTAGTTTCACGAATGTTGCCAGCAGTGGTAGCGGAAACGCAGGAACTGCCATCGCTATAAGCAGCAGCAAGGATGGAGGATTTGCCTGGGGAGATATCAACCAGGATGGCTACCTGGATTTAGCAGTAAACACCAATAGCAATAGTTCAAACTTCCGGACTCGAATATTCATTAGCGATCCTACGGATCCGGAAAATCCTACTTTCACCGATGAAACAGAGAACCTATGTAAAGGATGTAGGGATAATAGAGCAGAGAGAAGTCTTATGCTGGCTGACATCAATCACGATGGAGCCCTGGACCTCGTTAGGAATACAGCAAAAAGACTGGAAGTATACCTGAATCAGGGAGCAGCCAATAGTTATGCATTTGGTCTTGGGACAAACCAAAGCCCCAATTTTGAGCTCACCACTCCAAGTACAGGCAATATCGTAGATGCAGATATCCCGGGTGGAATGAATACGGAAGGGGTCTTTCTGGCAGATTATGACAATGATGGCTGGCTGGATATTATTATAGAAAATCACAATTATGGAATTGACATTTATCAAAACCCGGCAGATGGAACTGCAGGATTTGCCCATGTTGATCCAGCATCCATTGGCCTTCCGGTCTCAGCAACTGATGGAGACTATGGAACCTGTGTGGATTTTGATGATGATGGAGACATCGACATCATTGCTCGCAAGCGGGATGAAAATGACTTCTTTGTCAATGATGGAGGAAGTTTTACTATGGGACAGGATATAGGAGATGCTTTCAACAGTAATAAAGGAGGAGTTGTATTTGCAGACTTTGACAATGATGGAGATTTTGATCTGTACTGGACCGATAATGATGCCAATCAGATTTGGCTAAATGATGGAACGGGTACTTTGGCAGCTAGCAATGGAGGAAGCGGAGATGGTGAACCCTGGGCATCTGCCTTGATCACTGCCCCAGCTTCCGGTATAGATGGAGCAGCAGTCGGTGATGTGAATAATGATGGAAAAGTGGACCTTTTCCTTTCTGATGATAGTGGTGATGGCTATCTCTTCCTCAATTACACCCCTGATGGAGGCAGTCTTTCATTTAGCCGGGAGAACAGTGGAATTGACTTAAATGGAAATGGAGAGGGCGTTGGTTTTGCTGACTATGATAATGATGGAGACCTCGACCTCTATGTAAATATGAAAGGGAAATCCAATCAGCTTTGGAGAAATGCCCTTGGTGATGATAACTACCTCAAAGTGGATGCGAGGATCAGTCTTAGCGGTGGGCTTTACAGATCCGCTATTGGTGCCAATGTAATCCTAAAGGATTGTCAGGGAACTGTAATTAGTGGTATCAGAGAAGTCCCCACAACTTCCGGACACGGAACGGATGCCCCGGACCTTGTACACTTTGGGCTCCCTTTTGGGCCGGACACTACCTACAATATTGAAGTCCATTTCGTAAGTGTAAATGGTACCAGAAAGATCATAGAAAGAAGTATGGTCCCATCGGATTTCAGTAATCAAACCGTAGTAATTTATGATACGGATGCTTCTCTATCCTCAGCTTGTCAGGACGCAGATAAAGATGGGATACTGGACAATGATGACATCGATGATGATGACGATGGAGTTCCGGATGCCATAGAACAATATTGTACAAATCCGGCAGTAGCAAATTCTAGCAGTGGAAGCGGTACTTATCAGGACAATATCTACTGGTTCAATTGGACAGGATCTGATTTCACGGATGGCCTGGATGATGGAGATAGTCAAAGTTTCAGCCTTGGGGATGGCACACAAATTACTGCAACGATTAGCAATGTCGTAAACCTCGGAAATCAGGGGGGTGAACGCTATTTACCAGACGATATGAACACCTGGAGTGGAGCGCGCATATATAATCTGTATAATACAGATGGCACTGCTGAAGTATTTCATTCCGGAGGCTCTAATTCTGATGATGTTTCCTTTGCCATCACTTTCCAGGCTACAAAGAATGGAAAGACGGTTTATCCGGATTATGTTTTGGTGGATGGAGAATCTACAGATGGTGTAGGAGAATACATAAAAGCGGTAACAAATCAGGGAAGCTGGAAAGTCCTGGAACACTATGGAGCAGGAGCAACTTTCACCGGAACAGGAACCCAAAGCCTCAATATCACGGATACAGAAACCAGCAGTACAGGCAATAGTGTATTCTATGTAGAAAATGCTACCGTTTTTTCTATTGAAATCAATAGTAATGGAGGTCAGGCCGTGGGTTTTGGAATTTATCTCGAATGTGATTCTGACGAAGACGGTATATACAATCACCTGGATTTAGACGCTGACAATGACGGTATACCAGATATCGTAGAAGCAGGAGGAGCTGATGTAAATGGGGATGGACTGGCTGATAATCGAACGGAAACAGATGGAGACGGCCTGGTGGATATCTTTGAAACGGCAGCGGGAAATACTTCGAGTATGTTTGACAAAGATGGAAATGGGGCGAATGAAAATAATGGAGATCTGGATGGAGACGGATTCCCTAATTGGGCGGATCTGGATGCCGATGGAGATGGGATCGTAGACGTCATAGAAGCAGGAGGTTCAGATAGCAATAATGATGGATTGATTGATGGATATGCCACAGATAATGATGATGATGGCTATGGAGATGCAGTGGATGGAGATGTAGGGAATGATGGTGCTGCCGAAAATTCTTCCCAGGCCATTTTACTCACCTCTGCTGACACCAATTCAGATGGTCTTCCTGATGCTGGATACCCCAATGATGATTCAGATAGTGATGGAAATCCTAATCATCTGGACATCGATGCCGATGGAGATGGAATCGTGGATAATTCTGAAGCACAGGAAACAGATGCTTATGAATCTCCCAGCGGTTCTGACGACGACAGAGATGGAATTGATAATGTCTATGATGACAATGATGCAAGTTTTGGAGGAAGTGGAGTAGATCCTGAAGACACAGATACAGATTCGACTCCTGACTATCTGGATGATGATTCTGATGGAGACCTCAGACCTGATAATATAGAAGGTCACGACTCAGACCTCAATAATACAGCTGATTCTGGTAGCCCGGCCAATACAGGTGTCCCGACGGGAAATGATATAGATGGAGATGGCCTCGATGATGGGTATGATAATAATACTGTATCCCGGGACCCAACCAATACCAGTCTTGAACCCATGAGCCACCCAGCCAATGACGGAGGCTCTGACAGAGATTGGCGAGTACAGGTATTCTTCCCGGTCGAATGGCTTTCCTTCGATGCAAAATGGATGGAATCTTACAGCTTACTCAACTGGTCTACCGCACAGGAAATCAATAGTAGCTATTTCCAGATTCAAAGAAGTAGAAATGGACAACAAGTCTTCGAAACCATAGGTTCAGTAGAGGCCGCAGGAACTTCCCAGGAGATCATGCAATACGAATTCAGGGATATGATGTTGAATAAGAAGCCTACTGACACAAGATATTTTTATCGGATCAAACAAATAGATATGGATGGGGCCTTTGAATACTCCAAGCTTGTAGAATTAAGCCTAGAAGCGAGCCCTTTGAAATTGAAAGTTTATCCAAATCCAGCTAAAGATTTCGTCAATGTAGAAGTGAGGGGAGGAACTGAAAGTGCTTATGTACTCCGAATCCTAAATACAGGAGGGACCGAAGTGTACAAAGAAAGAATTGAAAAGCCGGGAGTCATTGACAAACGAATCGGTATTCAAAATTTCCCGGCAGGCAGCTATGTACTTTCAATTGAAACAGAAACAGCTTCGCAAAGCATTAGCCTGATAAAAACAGATTAGAAATTCAGTATTTAAACAACTTCAGCCTCCATTCTTTTCCGGGAAATGAGGCTGAAGTTGTTTCAGGATTAGCCCTGAAATTATGATGTAAGACAAGTATTAAAATGACCAGGAAATTAAACGGACAATCAAATATTTTTACAATTAGATTTTATACCTAAATAAACACTTTGATTTCTTTTCTTGACTTGCTTGGCACGAATTAATCCGAACTGTTAAAATCATTGTAGAAAAGTGTTTGCGCAGGGTATAAAATGTTTAGTCAGGGCTGAATCATTCGGCCTGGTGAACGAGCAATAGAAAAATGGAAAGCAAGCAAGGTTCTTTAAGACAATTCCCTTCTCTCAAAAACAAACAAAAGCTGCTTCTTCGGATCATTGTCTCTGCAATAATCGCAGCAGGGATCGCCGGGATCGTAAAAGTATATAAAATAAATGCCAGTCTGGATATTCACAATAGCCCCGTCTGTGCAGGAGGAACAGCGCCCTATACCCTCGATTGGAGTACCCTTTCATGGACGAATGGAAATCTTAGTAACTCATTTAGCAATGTCGATGGTTCAGGCGTCAGCTTTGATTTTACCTATACGGGCAATACCAGTAAATTCAGCTCCATCGGCACAGGGACAACCCCTAATATTCAGGATTATTTCCCCAGTGAAACGATAGATGCGCTGAGTATGTATGTGAGCTCTGGCTTTAGCGGGAGTGAAAAAATCGTTTTAACGATCGATATAAGTCCGGCAATCCCGGCCAATGTTGCTTTTGACCTCTACCATGTTAACGGTTCTTCCTATAGTGGAGATAAACTCAGCATCTATGCAGTCCCTTCTGCTGGAGGGGCAAACATAATCCCCTATTTCACAAATAATGATTCTCCAAGCTGGGAAGATGAAGGTAATGGAGTTGTGGACGCAACGGGAGGAAGTACAAGTAGCAATAATGCTTATGTAGGTGTTCATTTTGCAAATGCGACCTATATAGATCAAATCGTAATTAAGTGGACAGAATGCGATATATGCGGAGGAGGTGTTCATGGAATCGGGATGGGCAATATTGATTTTTGTATGAGTGTAGTGGATACTGATGATGATGGTATTCTGGATGTAATTGATATAGATGATGACAATGATGGCATCCCCGATATAGAAGAGCTTTGTGAGATTCAAACAATTGCTGCCACTGGTAAAATTGAGGTCGAAGTTCAATTGGATGGCTATGCAAGCGAAACATCCTGGACGCTGAAGAATAGCGCAGGAAGCACGGTATTGAGTAGTGGGGTTTACGGAAGTTCAGATAACAATACACTAGCAACTGCTACCTATGATCCGGCTCCGGAAGACACCTATACCTTTAATATTCTTGATTCTTATGGAGATGGGGTTTGTTGTTCAAACGCAGGATATTATCAGGTAAAACTGGATGGAAATATCCTTATCGGTCCTGTGAATGGAAACTTTGGTAGCAGTGCTACACATAACCTTAGCATAATCGGAAGAAGTATGGATTGCCTGAGCGCAGATCCTGCTCTTGATAGTGATGGAGATGGTACTGTTAATTATGCCGATTCAGATTATTGTAGCTTGAATGCGCAAGGGGTTTGTTCTTCTCTGGATAAAGACAGTGATGGGGTACCTGATTTCCTCGATCTGGATTCAGACAATGACGGCATACCAGACCTCGTTGAAGCGGGGGGAGCAGATGATGACGGAGATGGAAGAGGAGACTATAGTACGGATACAGATAATGATGGCTTGCTCGATGGTTTTGAAACCACAAACGGAAGTACTACGAGTCTCCTGGATACGGATGGAGATGGTATCAATAATACGGATGGGGATTTTGATCAGGATAATCTCCCGAATTGGTTGGATCTGGATGCCGATGGCGATGGGATTACAGATGTGATAGAAGCTGGAGGAAGCGACAGCGATGCCAATGGGATCATAGATAACTACAGTACAGATATTGATACAGATGGGTATGCGGATGGTGTAGATGGAGATGTAGGAAATGATGGGACTGCAGAAAATACTGCCAATTCTTTGATATCCACTTCTTCTGATACTGATAATAATGGTACACCCGATAGCGGATATCCTAATGGAGACACAGATTTAGACGGCAAGCCAGACTTCCTTGATATTGATGCAGACAATGATGGCATCGTAGACAATACAGAAGCTCAGGCTACCTCAAGCTATCAGGCCCCTGCAAATTCAGATACAGATTCTGATGGGATAGATAATACCTATGACAATAGTTCTTCTTTCGGAGGAAATGGAATAGATCCGGTCAATACTGATACAGAAGGAGGGGCTGATTACCTGGATACGGATGCAGATGGAGACAAGCAACTTGATGCAATAGAAGGCCATGATACCAATGGAGATAATGTGGCTGATATATCCTCTCTATCCAATACGGGTTTACCTACAGGCATTGACTCTGATAATGACGGCCTTGACGATGGCTATGATAATAATACTGCCTCTACAGATGCTACAAATGGAGGACTTTCCCCAGCCAGCCACCCTATCTATGATGGGGGTGCAGACAGAGACTGGAGAGCACAGGTTTTCCTTCCGGTAGAATGGGTAGCTTTCGATGCGGTATGGCAGGGAAATGAAGGCTTATTGAGCTGGGAAACGGCGCTTGAAATCAATGCCAGTCATTTCCAGGTCCAACGAATGATCGAGAATACAGGAACCTTTGAAGCACTGGGTAAAGTCGATGCTAAAGGAAACTCAAGCATTATTCAAAGCTATGAATTCCGGGATACGGAGCTACAAGGCCTGAAAAACGGCACGAAAATATTCTATCGACTTAAACAGATAGATATCGATGGTAAATTTGAGTTCTCCAAAGTAGTCGAGCTCTTGAGCCAAACCCAAAGCCTGGGTTTGAGCATCTACCCCAATCCAGGGAAGGACAATATAAATCTCTCCGTTCAATATGGAGACGGAAATAAATTTGTCAAAATCCTTTCTATGGATGGTAGATTGATGTTCCAAAAGGAATTGGGAGCTTCAGAAAAAAGCCTCAACCTCAATACCAGTGATTGGGCACCTGCTATCTACACCATACAAGTAGAGGCTGAAGATCAGATCATAAGTAAGAGATTGGTGATTAAATAAGCATAGTATTTCATTGCGAAAGCCCAATCAGCAGAGCTGTCATTGCGAGCTCTTGTAAAGAGCGAAGCAATCTCCTTGACTCAAATGGCAATAAGGAAAGAAGGGGATTGCTTCGCCTGTATTACAGGCTCGCAAAGACATGCATTATGTTTGCTCAATTACAGCCCTTCGTCGAAAGAAACAAACTATACCAATAGCCGCCTGCCTGTAAAGTCGACTTCATTTGACTCGCCTGTTCCTGGGTAAAGAAAGTATTACAAGCATCAGCAGAGGCATTCATAAAATTTTGAAGCATATCTCGCTGGCCATCACAGGTCGTGGTCCAGGGAGGGGCGAGGCCACCGCTCGGTGTTACGGTCATATCACAGCTGAAATTTGGAGAAGCCTGCTCGGACGTATCATCAATCAAATCATCATACATGCAGTCATTTTCGTACATGCCCCAGGTATGCATGAGTCCTAAATAATGGCCTGCTTCATGAATCAGAGTTCTTCCTAATTCAAAAGGAGGTGCAGCCGTTCCCCCCGGTCCGAAATTTCGGTAGCCCACAACGATTCCATATTCATCTTCATCATAGCCATCTATTGGATAAGTTGCCCATCCGAGTGCCTCGGAATTATTCGCCAAAACTACCACCCAAACATTGAGATAATCCTCTTTGGGCCAGGCATCCTGTCCGCGCTGATTGCTGTATTTCATGGCATCATCCGCTACCCCATTTTGATAGGTATAGGATGGAACCTCATTAAAGCGTCTCGTAATACCTTTGGTGGGATTTCCTTTCGGGTCTCGATTTGCTAAACAAAATCGAATACCCGTGTTTCGGGCATATCGATCATACCAAAGCGATGGAAACAAAGATGTATTGGAATAATCTTCCTGAGCAAAGGCCCGGTTCAACTCATCCAATTGATCCAGAATCTGCTCATCGCTAATATTGGCAGGATGATCTTCGGTTGGAGCAATAATGTGAAAGACAATGGGCACAGAAATCTTTTCTGGCACCAGGCTGTCATAAGGGGTAGGATTAGGTACCATGCCGGCGATCCTTCCTTGTTGATCCTGATCTACACTTTCCCCCACAGACAATTTTTTATAGCTTTCCTCCCATTCACTCTTTATCTGAGGATTGGTATTTAGCATATTCAGGAAATGGGCATCACTTCCACATTTTCCCTTGCCGGATTGCGCCTGTATTCCAGCTAGCATAGCGAAAAGCAGCACGAGGCTTACTGAGGTTTTCATTGAAGTAAAATAAAAAGAAAAGAAGTATTTGAGTGTTATAGTGTTATAGTGTTGTAGTGTTGTAGTTGTGCCGTGCCATACAGGAAAATACTCAGGAGCGCTGGCCCTGCAGAGCCCATCGGGAGACGGGACGGCATGCGCGGCTGGCTTTGGGCTCTGCGATTTTTGACTCCATCTTTTTCTAAAAAAGATGGAAACACCCCAATAAATGACAAAACAAAAAAAAGGGAGAAAGGCATATCCAAAGCCCCTCTCCCACACCTTATCACAATTCGTTATTTCAATTTCAAAGTCAATCCCAGATTAAGAGAACCATACAGGATACGTCCAACTTCTGCATATACTGCCAGCTTTTCACTAAAGTAAAAACGCCCTCCAACTGCTAATCCTGAATTCCCGCGATTATTAAATGCGCCTCTAAATACACTCCCGTCAGGACCCGAATAACTGGCCGTCTGATATCCCAATAAAAGGGCAACATATAGGTCCAGCTTATCAGAGTTCAGGTTTGACTCCAACAACTCCTCAAGCAATTTGCTGTAATGGAAGTCTCCTCTTACGCCAACTGTGATGAAACGATAGCTGTACTTACTGGCTCCGCTTCCAAAATTATAGTTTACAAAGCCGACATAAGGACCCGCTCCTAAAACATCGAGAATGCCGTATTCTCCTGATGCAACGATAGGTAATCCCGTTCCACTTCCATAGAAACCTAACCCGCCTATATTGACTCCGGGACTTACGCTTAGACTTCCTTGCTCAAATCCCTGAGCCTGAAGATTACTCATGGATAGAAATCCTGTAATAGAAAGAATGAGTAAACTGATTTTGATGATATTTTTCATGACTAAATAGATTATGTGTGATTGAAATGAGGGTGATTGATTAATAGTTGCCGAAAGAAAAACTGCGATATTTTACCTTGGGATTGGGGCGAAAAACCCTTGAATTGACGGAGATATCAGCCTGAATCTCTGTGATCTCTTGTTGAATCTCAGTTCCCATTCCTCGGGAATGCGTTTTCATCAACATCCCTCTCCACCACCACAGACGGGTGATCATCATGAGCTTCCCATCTTCGGTATAAGTGGTAAATTCAAGTACCTCGCATAGTTTCCCGGCAACACGATCCGTCCCCAGACGTTCGCGCTTAGTATTCATATCGGCTTGAATATCTTCTGCGAAGTCCTGCATCTGTGCTTCGGACATTCCCTGGTAAATTTGTTTGGAAGGGTTTTTCATGACATGCCCCTTGCCTTTCAGGCGATCGAGGGAATAAATAGAATCATTGAGATGAATGATATGCAGACTGCCCTCTTCATTTCGCTTGATGCCCATCATATCGATCTTGCGGCGAGAGGAGTTACGACGTTCCTGTAGGTTTCCGTGTTGGGCGAAAGTAACGGTATCTCGTTCTACCGATTCCATCATATTTGCTTGAGTACGGCTAATCTGGATATATCGACCAGAAGCTATCCCAAAGGGGCCTTTGCCGATGCTTCCTTCCTCGCGGATGGCTTCATTTCCAAAGTTGTTTTCAGTAAAGGGTTTAGGTTCTTCTCCCCCTCCAAACATGGGAGTTCTACTTTCTTTGGAAGAAACTTCTTCCTTTGTCAGAGGTGCAGGTTTCGATTCCTTAGCTTCGGGAGCGTTTTGGGCGGATCCCTCCATAGTAGCAGAGGCAGATTCCGAGGCTGTTGCCGTACTTTCTTTTTTCTTGTCTTTATTTTTCTTCACGGACTTATCCAGGCCATCTTCTACTTTGTCCAGGCCTTTGTCCATGGCTTTGTCAGCCTTTCTTTCGGCTCTTTGTTCGAGTTTGCGTTTTGCTTTGCGTTCCAGCTTTTTGAGAAAAGGATTTTTTTGTGCGATAGCCATATCAGTTAGCAGGAAACTGAGGCACAAGGCTACCAGCATGAATTTAATCTTCATGATCTTAGGGTCTTGTAATAAGGGTTAAAAAATTCTGTGATGTTTGTATGTCATCACAAAGGTGGGAGAGACTGCGGGGAAAAGCTATCGCCCATATGGGGGATTTTGAAAAGTGTTAGTGTGCGAGTGTGTTTGGGTGTTTGGGTGTTTGGGTGCCGGGGAATAGGTGCTCCTTTGTTCTCGTGTTCTGGTACTCTGGTTGGAGATGGGAATTGGGAGGAACGTATTGGAGTGTTGGGGTCTAGGAGTCGAGCTAACAGTTTAGCTACATCCAGCAGCATGAACCCGGGCGCACCAGAACACATCCCTTCTTCCTTCTCCATTCCTTGTTCCTTGTTCTGCATTCTTAAATGTATTGGAGTGTTGGAGTTGATGTTACAGACCTGTATCCCTTCCAGAACACATGAACACATGAACACCAGAACACCTTCGGTTTACACCAACTTATCCCTCATAGCCTTCTTCACAGCCTCCGCCCGGGAATTCACATGTAGCTTCCTGTAGATATTCTTGATGTGGGAGCGAACGGTATGTCCACTGACAAAGAGGGCTTCGGCAATGCTTTTGTAGTTTTGACCTTCGCAGAGAAGACGGAGAATTTCGGTTTCACGATCGCTAAGGGGGGATTCAGAACTGCGGCGGAAGGAGCCTAAGACTTTACGGGCAATATTGGCGCTCATAGGTGCTCCGCCTTTATTTACTTCCTCTATGGCCTGCAATAAGGCTGCAGGAGGGGTACTCTTGATCATATATCCAGTAGCACCCGCACAAATAGATTCAAATACCGAATGATCGTCAACTTGTATCGTCAACATGATGATATCCAGCTCGGATCTTTGAGCTTTCAATTTCTTTACTCCTTCGATTCCACTCATACCCGGCAGGTTGATATCCATTAGCACTACATCCGGCTTGTATTTCAGGATTTCCGGTATAGCTGATTCACAATCTGAATAGTCAAACTGACAGCTAAATCCGGGAGTACCATCAATGATCAAAGCCAGGGTCCGGCGTATATCGTGGTCATCTTCTACAATCGCTACATGAATCATGATTATGAATTTAAGGGTTGAGTAGCAAAAAAGCTTCCTTTTGAGGACTTATTCAATCCCCCATATGGGTCAGTTCGAAAATCAAGCCTATGCGCGTTCCCTTACTATCAGCACTTTCGATTTCGATATTTGCGCCAATCCTTTTCGCCCGCTCCCTCATATTCTTCAAGCCATAGCCCTTGCTCAATTGCTCTGGATCAAAGCCTTTCCCATCATCTTCTATTTCCAGATCCATCTTTCCATCCGCTACCTTTAATCTGCAATAGAGGTTCTGGGCTTCTGCATATTTCAAGGCATTATTCATAGTCTCTTTCACAATCAACATCAAATGTCTCCGGCTATTGAGGGGGAGTTTGAACGCACTTTGATCAGGATGAATGCCTTCACATATGAAATTGATCCCTGTATGCTCGAAGAGTTCATCTCCAAAATCTTTAATACGGATCATCATATCATAAACGGAATCTTTTTCCGGATCGAGGACCCAGATAAAATCCCGTATTCCTTGAGAAAGAATCTGGGTATTTTCCTCCACCTGATTGAGATAGACCTGCAAGGTTTGATTGGCACTTTCAGCCCTTTTCGCCAACTCAATAAATAGGGAGATTTTGGTCATCTTATTGCCCAATTCGTCGTGAAAGTCTGCAGCTGTATTTTTTCGCACGACCTCTCTTTCCTCCATTTTCGCCTCCTCTATCCTCATTTTTGTTTGAAGCTCTTTCTCTCTTTCTCTGATCCTAAAACGAATATACAGACTTATCAATCCCAGGATTCCCAACACATATAGGCAGTATGCCCACCAGCTTTTCCAGGGCGGTGTGGAAATATGGATACCCAATCGCCTTTCTTCCTTGTTCCAAATCCCATCTGCATTGCTGGCCTTGACCCGCAAGGTATAATCGCCGGGATCCAGATTGGTAAAAGTTACGCTCCTCTGCAGACCAATTTCTATCCATTCCTGATGAAGGCCATCCAATTTATAGCTGTATTCCGTTTTTTCAGGACCCTCATAGTTGAGAGCAGAAAAATCTATACTAAAGAAATAGTCTCGCCAACTGAGGTAAAGATTTTCCTTATTACAAAGGGCCTTTTCAAGCGGAATCTCTCCTTTTCGGATTTCCTCCCCTACCCTCACCTCTTTATTGAGAACTTTCAAACGACTAAGATAAAGGGGCACTTCTTCCTGTCTTCCCTGAAGTTCTGAGGGATGGAATACACTGTAGCCATTCACCCCTCCAAAGTACAGTTTCCCTTCGGCATCTTTGGCAAAACTTCCTTCCAGAAATTCATTGCTTTGAAGGCCATCATAACTATCGTACAATCGAAGGTAGTCTTCTGCTTCTTTGCTATGAGTGATCAAACTATCTGGATGAAATCGAAAGAGTCCATTGCTTGAGCTTCCCCAAATTTGCCCAAATTCATCCTCCAGCAAACCCATGATCAGATTAGAAGGGATTCCGTCCGTCTCAAAGAAATGCAGCACCTGAAAATCATCCCCTTCTCCCGGCAAAATCACATTAAGTCCGCTTCCCTGCATTCCGACCCAGATACGACCATCTCGATCTCTCAATACACAAAAGGTATTGGAAGAACTCAAAGCCTTTCCTGTCTCTCCTCCATCTGAATAAATCTCAAAATCCTGACTTTCTTCCCGATACCTGTGAAGACCTTTGGAAGTAGCAATCCAGATACTTCCATCAGCTCCTTCATATATCCTGCGGAGATAGGTATCATCTCTCAGACTATGGGGATTGTCCGGCTCATGAACGAAATGTTTAAACTCAGGATCATCCGGGTCTTTTCGGAATAAACCCTCATTGGTCCCTATCCACATGCGGCCTTTTTGATCAAAGACCATGGCCCATATCGCTGCCTTTTCCAATACATTCCATCCTTCTGTATCTCCCAGTTCCCCTTCAAATACAAAAGCACCCTTATCTGCCAATTTATCTTCTATAGCCAGAATAGAGAGTCCATGATAGCTACCCACCCATAAATTTTCCTCGCCGTCTTCAGCCAGACTTATGACCACCTCATCCTTAAGGCTTCCTTTCCGTTCAAGTTCAGGGAGGTAATGGCTAAAGTAGGATTCCGGAGAATTTCTGTTCACAATACGGTTCAGTCCCCCTCCATGTGTTCCTACCCATAGGCTTTCATCAAAACGAGAAGGGTAAATAGAATATACGAGGGGATAGCTGAGTCCATTGGGAGGATCATCGGCACGAATATGCCTGAATTTCGATTTATCGGGATGGTGATAGTTTAAACCGGCTCCATAGGTTCCTGCCCAGATCCCATTTTCTTCATCAATGTATAAGCCCATCAGGGTATTGCTCCCAAGAGAAGATTCTCTGTCAGCATCATAGCGTACAAATTCCAGCGCGGCACTTTGGGGGTTCAATTTGATCAAGCCATGGTTTTTGCTGCTTCCCCAAAGATTTCCCTCAGCATCTTCTGCAATATCAAATACCTCTATGGCCTCCCCATTTTCCTCCTCAGCAACAAGGGGATAAAATTTGTAATCTTCTGATTTTGGATGAAAATAGACAAAGCCTTTCTGCCAGGCATTGATCCACATACCTCCATTTTGTGAAGGAATAATTCTAAAAGCCAAGCCCTGATGTAGATATGGATATTTCTCAGGAGCTTTTTGAATATCTGCCTGTATTTCGCCTTTATCTGTGAACTCAATATTGCTGAGTCCAAGTATGCCTTGCTGGCATGCGACCCAAAGCACATCCTCTTCCCCGCTGATTACGCCATATACCGCTAAAGAAGAGAGTTTTTTTTCTTGCTCGGGAAAATGGAAAAATCTATTTGCGGTTATGTCATAAACGTGAAGTCCCGTGCGAGTGGAAATCCAGATCTTCCCTTGCTTGTCCTCAAATATTCTGAGAATCCCTTTTCTCCCATTTACAGGAAATTCTACCTCCAGACTACTCAATTTCAAACTCACCGGATCGACCACATTTAAGCTCCCCTGCGTATTTCCCACCCAAATACTCCCGTCACGGCTTTGTAAAAGCGTACTCACATAAGCCTCATCTAGTCCATTGACTGTGCTATATCTCTGAAAGCTATAGGCATCATAGCGATTTAGTCCATTTTGGGTCCCCACCCACATAAAGCCCTTCTGGTCTTTGAGAATAGAGGTTACATTACTTTGAGACAGGCCTTTTTCGAGGGAAAGTTTACGAAAGTTTAAATCAAGTAGCTGGGCTTTCAGGAAAAGCCCTAAATACCCCAAAAAGAAAGTGAGGAAAAGGATTTTTTTCGGATATTCACCACTCACAATATCCAATATAAACATATTTGGCCGGGACTGCTATTTCCAACCAATTTATGGAAAGTATTTCCTCTGGCTTATTCAGCTTTCGACCTATTGAACAACACATCCTATGTTTCAAACACAGATAGAAGCACTTAAAGAACGGCAAGGGAATAAATACCTGATCTCACGGAATGAAATAAGCCTGACTTATCAGGATTTCATCGATTTGCTTAAGCGCTCTGCAGAATTTCGGAGCTTTTACACCAGCCTATTAAAAGAGGCTCCTTTTCAAGCTTACTTCTGGGAACAAAAAGCCATGACCGCTGCAAGCCTGGATACGCCCTATGAATTTGTGCTGGTAAATAGTCCCAGCCTTGCGAGGGTGTCTGCAGATAGAAATTCCTTTGCCCGGAAATTTAGTCAAGAGAGCAGCGTAGTTTCCTTTAAAAATCTGGGCAGAGATGCATCCTTAATTGTTCCATGTCCCGCAGATTCAAAAACAGATTTTCCGCATTTAGCGAGTTTTTTGCGATCTGCTATTGAGGATCAGATTCAGGACTTTTGGAAAGAGGTGGGCAGAACCTATGAGGCAGATTTAGGAGAAAGTCCCAAATGGTTGAGCACTTCTGGTTTGGGCGTATATTGGCTACATGTGAGAGTCGATAGTCGCCCCAAATATTATACCTATTCCCCTTATCGACAATTTCCTTAAACTCTTCGATCAATCACTCGATCTACGCAGAAAATTCCTAACTTATGATTTCAACAAAAATTCCTGTTTGATCTCATAAAATACTACTATGTCCGATTTCAATCGTCGTGATTTCATCAAGAAGTCAGCCATCGCAGCAACTGGTTTGGGATTTGCCCTAAATAGCCAGGCAAAATCCAAAAATGCAGCAGAGCCTTTATTCAAAATTTCATTGGCGGAATGGTCGATCAATCGATCTTTATTCAGCAAGAAAATAGACCACCTGGATTTCCCTTTACTCAGCCGTAAACATGGTATTGAGGCTGTAGAATATGTCAATCAATTTTTCATGGATAAAGCTGAGGACAAAGCTTATCTCCGTGAAATGAAAAGCAGGGCAGATGGTGAAGGGGTTCGTTCTCTACTCATCATGTGCGATAGAGAAGGGGCTTTGGGAGATCCTGATGAAGCTAAAAGAAAGGAAACTGTAGATAATCATAAAAAATGGGTGCAAGCCGCTAAATACCTGGGATGCCATTCGATCCGCGTCAATGGTTTCAGCTCAGGAAGTTGGGGAGCAAAACCCGATGATTTCGATGAGTCTATGAAATTGGTTTCAGATGGCTTGCGAATGCTCTGCGAATATGCAGATGATTTTGACATCAATGTCATGATAGAAAACCATGGCGGTAATTCCTCCAATGCAAAATGGTTGGCGGGAGTAATGAAAATGGCCGATCATCCACGTGCAGGCACTTTACCTGATTTTGGCAACTTCCGCATATGGGGAAATAAAAAAGAGACTCTATCATATGATGCCTATAGAGGGGTAGAAGAATTGATGCCTTTGGCAAAAGGAGTAAGTGTAAAAATCCGGGTGTGGGATGATGAGGGTAATGAGTCTGATCTCGATTATGACCGCATGATGAAGATTGTTCTGGATGCTGGCTACAGAGGCTATTGCGGGATTGAGCATGGAGAAGCAGGAAGAGAATGGGAAAGTATCGTTGAAGTAAAAGACAAATTGCTGGCTTGTAGAGATCGCCTGGCTCCCGAATATTCAAAATAAATCTCCAGGGCCGACGGTGTCAATCGTCGGCTACCATCTTTTTCAAAGAAAAAATTCATGTCCACTACTGCTCACAAAATCACCCTGCTTGGCACGGGTCTGATCGGTTACTTTTATACAGAAACCCTCCACGGTCAAAGGCGAAGAGATCGAGTCGCCTGTGTATACTCACGCACAACTGAAAGAGCATCTGCCTTTGCCAAAGATTGGGATATACCCAGACATACTACGGATATGGCCGTAGCCATCAATGATCCAGAAACGGATACCGTAGTCATTGGCCTACCCAATCACCTACATAAAGAAGCCATCAGTCTCGCAGTACAAGCAGGCAAAGCCATCCTTTGCACCAAACCCCTCGCGATGAATGGAGAGGAGGCGCTGGAGATTCTGCATATGGTCGAAAAAGCAGGCGTATTTCATGGTTATCTGGAGGATCTTTGCTATACCCCAAAGACCCTCAAAGCTTTGCATTCGGTTCAAAATGGAGCTCTGGGACAAGTTACCTGGACAAGATCCAGAGAGGCCCATCCCGGTCCGCATAGTGATTGGTTTTGGGATCCCAAACAGTCAGGGGGAGGAGCCATCATTGATATGGGCTGTCATTGCATAGAAATCGGAAGGAATTTTATTGGAAAGCAGGTAAGACCTGTTTCTGTCATGTGCTGGGCAGATACTTTAGTCAAACCGATTCAGGCTGAAGACAATGCCATAGGACTTATCAAATATGAGACAGGTGCTATCAGTCAGTTTGAGGTGAGTTGGACCTTTAGAGGGGGCATGGATCTCCGAGATGAAGTCTCGGGAACTGAAGGTACTTTACGATTGGATCATTTCCTCCGAACAGGCATGGAAGTCTTTACTGCTGTGGGACAAGGAGATTATGTAGCTGAAAAGGCTGAAAGTGAAACCGGTTGGCTCTTTCCTGTAGGAGATGAGGCCAATGCACTGGGATATATCCATATGTTTACCGAGATGTTTGAGTGCATGGATAATGGTAAAAAGCCCATGGAGGATTTTTATGATGGCTATGTCGTAAACGCCATCATGGATGCCTGCTATAAATCTGCAGAATCCGGTACCTGGGAAGAAATTGACTTACCCATTTGGCGAGGTGGAGATGAAAAGGTGGAAAAAATAGGCCCCAAAGAGTATGATGAAAATCATTGGTGGATCAAAGAAGAGACCTTACCAGATGGACGAAAAAAGGTAATCATCAAAGACAAAGAAAGCGGAGAAGTCATCCAAAAGATTGTTTCTTAAATGCTTCAGGACAAAAAGATCGTCATCATTGGAGGAACGGCAGGGATCGGCCTTTCAGCTGCTCAGCACTTTATTGCCAAAGGTGCGAAAGTAGTGGCTGTTGGCCTTGGGAAAGCACAAGCAGAAGAAGCTCGCAGACGATTGGGAGAAGATGGGCTGATTATTCAGCGGGATGCACGTGAGAAAGAATGTGCTGCAGAAGCGATTTTAATTTGTAAAGATAGATTTGGAGGCTTTGATGGTTTATATCATGTAGCAGGAGGAAGTGGGCGAAAGTTTGGGGATGGTCCCTTGCATGAAATAACGCCTGAAGGCTGGGCGAAAACCTTTGAATTAAATCTCACGAGCCTTATGTACTCCAATCAGGCAGCGGTAAGGGCTTTCATGGAAACAGCTAGCTCAGGAAGTATTCTCAATCTAAGTTCCGTACTTGCCTGGTCTCCTTCCCCCAAATATTTTACCACCCATGCCTATGCAACGGCCAAGTCTGCCATCATTGGTTTTTCTAAAGCCATCGCCTCCTTTTATGCTCCTCATAATATTCGGGTAAATGTGCTCGCTCCAGCTTTGGTAGCAACTCCTATGTCAGAACGTGCACAGGGAAATCAGGAAATCATGGACTTTGTATCGACTAAACAAGTTCTGGATGGAGGTCGCATTGGAAAGCCGGAAGACCTCAATGGTTTAGCTGCTTATTTTATGTCAGAAGAATCCCGCTTTACCACCGGACAAGTAATTGCAGTTGACGGAGCTTGGGATATAAGCGAAGGGCAATATGGGGGATAAAGTTATCGGCATAGATCTGGGAGGCACGCACATCAAAGGGATTTTGATGAGTCAGGAAGGAAAGATTCTCCATAAACTCCATCGAAAAACCGACGATCAGGAAGCAAAATTGGGATTCGCCATCTGGCAAAGGCGTATCAAAGAAATGATTGAGGAACTCTCTGCGGGAAAGCAATACCCAATAGGTATCTCCGCACCGGGTTTGCCCAGAGCCGATGGGAAAGCGATAGCCTATATGCCGGGCCGACTGCAAGGACTGGAAGATTTTGACTGGTCTAGCTATATAAATAATCCTAAAACCTTTGTATTGAATGATGCAGTTGCTGCCCTACTGGCTGAGAGAAATTTCGGCGCAGCTCAGGGATATCAGCATGTCATGATGCTGACGCTGGGTACTGGAGTCGGAGGGGCTTTACTGATTCATGGGAAACCTTATTTCGGCAAGCTCAGTCGTGCGGGACATTTGGGACATATTTCTTTAAATCCCGATGCTGAAACGGGCATACTGGATTTGCCGGGAACCCTGGAGTATTTCGTAGGAAATGCAACCATAGAAAAAAGAAGTATGGGGAAATTTAGCAGTACCCATCAGATGGTAGAAGCATATAAAGCAGGAGATCATTATGCGACTCAGCTTTGGATGGATACCTTAAAAAAATTAGCTATTGGAATCTCCTCCCTGATCAATGTAATCTCGCCCGAGCTCATTATCTTGGGGGGCGGCATCAGCCAGGCAGGAAACGCACTATTCGAACCCCTTCAGAAACTGATGAACGTTTATGAATGGAGGCCCGGAAGCGTTTCGACTCCCATTGTAGCTGCACAAATGAAAGAATTTGCCGGAGCCATAGGCGCAGCTGTCTATGCCCTTGATACCTCACTATGAATCCTACACACGCATATTTACAGAAATCACAAGAGATCCTGAATCGGGTAGCTGAACAGGAAAATGAAATTAAAGCAGCTGCAGATCTTTTTGCCGAAAGTATTCTGGCCGGAAGAATGGTGCATGTATTTGGTTCGGGGCATAGCCGAATTATGGTAGAGGAAATGTGGCCCCGCTATGGTTCTTTTCCCGGCTTCAATCCCATTGTCGAACTCTCCCTCACTTTTCACAATCCGGTGGTTGGAAGCAATGGCCAAAGACAAGCCATGTTTCTGGAGAATGTACCAGGTTTTGCTGCTCGTATCCTTCGCAATTTTGACCTTAAGGATACAGATAGTGCACTCGTAGTATCTTCCAGTGGCTGCAATGTTGTACCGATTGAGATGGCCGAAATTTTTCAGCAGAAAGGGATCAAGGTAGTGGCATTGATGACGAAAGAGCATTCTGCCGGGAGTACTAGCAAAAGAGCCGATGGAAAAAAACTCAGTGATTTTGCTGACATCATCCTCGATAGTGGTGCACCTCTAGGAGATGCCATGATCAAAATAGAAGGACTGGAAACCCCCGTTTCTCCCGGTTCTACTCTGGGGGGAGTCATGCTCGTCAACAGTATAAAAGCAGAAGTAGCTGATCGCCTGACGAAAGCCGGCAAGCCTCCAAAAGTCCTCACCGCTTCAGCCATAGTTGGCGCAGAAAAAGCTACCGCTCTTTTTGAAAGCGCCTACGACGAGCATGCCCACCGACTCGCAGAGCTCTTCAAAGAAGTATCCGGATAGAAACTCCAACACCCTAACACCCTAACACGCTAACACGTCTATTATGAACTCCCGCCCTATCAGAACCACCGTCATCGGCAGCTACCCTTTCCCTGCATGGCTGGAATTTTCCAGTCAGAACCTAGATGCCTTTGGAAGCAAAGACCTGGAGGAGATGCAGGAAGATGCCGTTGTTGTCGCCATCAATGATCAGGTGGCAGCCGGACTGGATGTGATCACAGATGGAGAACAAACCCGCTATGATTTCAATCTTTCTTTCTACGGACACATAAACGGCATACAACAAAATAAAGAAGTGCCCAGAAAATGGGGACCACCCGCCCATGATCAAAGAGGGAAACATCCGATTGTAGGTGAACTGTCCGCAGATAAGGGACTGGGAGTAGTTGAAGAATTTAAACGTCTGCAAAGACTGGCTCCAGATGGGCCCACTCTCAAGGCAAGTATTCCCGGACCTTTTACCCTCAGTGGTCGCTTGCTTCCCAATCAAGAATATGCGGATCGCTATGCCATCACAGAAGCACTTTTGCCCATCGTCCAAAAAGAATTGATAGCACTTGTTGAAGCTGGATGCACTGAGATAACTGTCGATGAACCCTCCATGAGCTGCTATGCCTATAAAGAAGATACCCGCCGATTCGTAGACATATTCAACCGAACTGTCGAACCCATAGTTGGCAAATGCCGCCTTTCGACTCACTTATGTTTTGGCAATTTTAAAGGACATGCAGTTGGTTATCGAAAAATGGCTCCGATGTTTCCGGCCTTTTTGGATTTTAAGGTAGATGAAATGCATGTGGAAATGGCAAACCGCGAGTTTGCCGAGATAGAGGTGATCAGCGAAATTGCCAAGCATATGGATGTAGCGGTTGGAATCGTGGATGTAAAAAGCTACTACATTGAAACCGTCGAGGATATAAAAGATCGGATCAAACTTTGTCTGGAACATGCGCCTGCAGATCGACTTTCAGTCGCTCCGGATTGTGGATTGAGTCAAACAGCCCGATGGGCAGCTAAACGGAAAATGCATAGCATGGTAGCGGGTGCAGCAGAAATTCGGAAAACCCTCTAATCCCTTTCCATGAAAAAAGCCTTTCAGAAAGACGATGCCCTCCTACATGATATCCTCAGTACACGTTGGTCAAGAGGAGATTTCCGGATTTGGTGGTTGGGCCAAAGTGGATATCTCATCCAATGGGAAGGGAAACATCTCCTCATCGATCCTTATCTATCGGATTCTTTAAGCCATAAGTATGCAGAAACCGATAAACCACATATACGCCTCACCGAATTGGTCATTGATCCGCGCAAGCTGGATTTTATTGATATTGCTACTTCTTCTCACAACCATACTGACCATTTGGATGGAGAAACTCTCATACCTCTACGTGAGTTAAATCCTCAGATGCAGCTGATAATACCAGAGGCCAATCGGGAATTTGTAGCCAATCGAATCAAATGTGATATAAATTATCCACTCGGACTGAATGATGGAGAAAAAATAGAAGTGGGTGCATTCAGTTTTCATGGCATCCCGGCTGCACACAATGAACTGGAAAGAGATGAGAAAGGCAATTGTAAATATATGGGCTATGTCATTCAGTTTGGTCCCTGGAGTATCTATCATAGCGGAGATACACTCTGGAGAAAGGAAATCCTTGAAGCACTCCAGGCTTTCGAAATAGACCTTGCCCTCCTGCCTATCAATGGCAATAAACCTGAAAGACGAGTAGCAGGTAATCTGGATGCAAAAGAAGCGGTAAACATGGCAAAGGTACTAAATGCGCGCATGGTCTTTCCCTGCCATTATGATATGTTTAGTTTCAATACGGCTGATCCTTCGGATTTTGAGAAAATTGCCCAAGAGCAAGCACAGGCCTATAAAATCCTGCTCAATGGAGAATCCTGGTCAAGTGCGCGTTTAAAAGGCGAATAAATTGTAAGGTTCTGGCCAGGCCTTGTTAGCATCATGCCTCACTTTTTGCCTTCTATCCTTTAGATTTTTCTATTTCCATCAAAACTTTCAGCTTACTACCCTTCTCTAATCGCTTTGTTCTCATGACTTAAGGCCATTCTTTAGAAGTAGCGCCTACTTCCCTTTATATCTTTTCACCAAAGCTTGTTAATTATTACATGAATTGTAATATGTAATTTATGCTTTATATTAATCATTGATTATTTTATCAATAAAATGATTTTTGTTGTGTAAAGATAAAATAAGATGAAAACCTCTACAAAGCTTCTAATTGTATTAGTATCTACAGGATTATCCATGCTTATAGGGCATTCACATCTGCACGCACAGAATTCGGGAGTTGGGGTCATAAAACCCACCCATACTTTCCATGTAAAGCCATCGGCGAATAATCCTGTGCCTGATCCTATTCGATTGGAAAATCTTCAACCCTATATCGCTCAAACAGATTCGATGGTAGTCGTCGTCGATCCTGCTGTAGGAGTGTTGAGGGTAATACATATCAATGAGCTAAGAGGTAGCGGAGGAGGAAATAACTCTCTGCAAAATGCAGAGGAAGTGGATTTAACAGAGCCATCAGATCTGGATGGAAATGGAAATCCGGAATTTAATGTTCAACAGGCACTCAATGCAGTTTATAACAATCTACCCAAAGGAATCTTTAAAACCATTGGTGAAGCAAGGGCAGCAGGGCTGGTAGATGGGGATTCTTTCATAGCTCATCCGGAAGGCGTATTGGGCTGTTCGGGTTGTACCATAAAATTATATCCCGGCATGAACTAGATAATCGAGCAAAACACGCTAACACTATAACACACGAACACTCAAACACATAAAAAAACACCCCTGGCAATTTCTCAACAAACATGACATTTTTCAACCCAATATTAATGCGAAAACAGCTAGTCTTATTTATTGTCCTCACGCTTTCATGTATCTCCATGTATGCCCAGTCCGTGACAGGTGGCGCAGGTATAACGCATGTGAATGGGGACCCGGATAACATTGTTCTAACCCAGGGGGTAGATATTTATGAGAGTAATATCTGTTACGACCCCACCAATCAAATCGTATATTTCTTTAATCCAGCGGGAACCGCAGGGGTTGATCAATGGGATGGTGTAGCTGTAGGTAGCTTTACCAATACGGACTCCCGTCTCACCAATCCTCAGGTTTCTGGCGGCAACCTCGTATTTGATATCTATGATGTTATCAATGGAGCGAATACTGGTGCCCAGGTATCTATTCCTGTATTGAGCATTGCTCCTGTACAAGATGTCGTGGGTGGAGGAGATATTAGTGTTTCAGACGATGGAAGTGGAACCTATACGGTAAGCTTTACAGAAGCAACTACCAGTCTGAACATTAGCAATGATACCTTGAGTTTTACGGATGAGAATGGTACGATCAATAAGATCACCCTTCCCACTTCAGATGGATCTGACACCGACGTGCAAGGATCCGGAGATATCTCTGTAGCAGGTTCCGGTACGACTGCCGATCCATACATCGTCTCTTTCACAGAAGCTACCAGTGCATTGGCCATCAATAATGACACTTTGAGTTTTACGGATGAGAATGGGACAGTTAATAAGGTTACCCTGCCAACTTCCGATGGTTCTGATACAGATGTTCAGGGAGCGAACGATATTTCTGTAAGTGGTTCGGGTACGACTGCTGATCCTTACCTCATTGACTTTACAGAAGCAACTTCTGTATTGACCATCAGTAGCGATACTTTGAGTTTCACCGATGAAAACGGAACAGTAAATAAAATTACGCTTCCCACTTCTGATGGTTCCGATACAGATGTACAGGGAACCAATGATATTTCTGTAAGCGGTACAGGTACGACAGCTGATCCCTACATAGTAGATTTCACTGAAGCCACTACTAGCCTGGCCATCAGCAATGATACCTTGAGCTTCACAGACGAAAATGGAACGGTAAATAAAGTTACCCTGCCGACTTCTGACGGTTCCGATACCGATGTACAGGGAACCAATGATATTTCTGTAAGTGGTTCGGGTACAACTGCAGATCCTTATATCGTAGACTTCACCGAAGCTACTACCAGTTTGTCGATCAGCAATGACACCTTGAGATTTACTGATGAAAACGGAACCTTGAATAAAGTTACCCTTCCAACTTCTGATGGTTCTGATACGGACGTACAGGGCACAAACGATATCTCAGTTAGTGGGACAGGTACAACTGCAGATCCATACATCATCGACTTTACAGAAGCTACTTCTGTTTTGACCATCAGCAATGACACCTTGAGGTTTACCGATGAAAATGGAACCGTAAATAAAGTCAATCTCCCAACTTCAGATGGATCGGATACACAGGTTCAGGGAAGCAATGATATAGGAGTTACCGGTACAGGTACGACTGGAGATCCTTATGTAGTAGATTTTACTGAAACTACTACTAGTCTGGCTTTCAGTTCTGATACCTTGAGATACACAGATGAAGATGGAGCATTGACGAAACTGGCATTTTCTCCCGCTGTAAGTACGACGGATGGAAATACCGTAGACTTCAGCACTTCGGGAACGGATGGCCAAACGATTACGGCCGAGATCACAGGCTCTGCTTCCGCAGCAAATGGAACTTTCCCTATCTCAAATGGAGATGGAACCATCAGCTGGTCTGACGCAAACATCACCTCTATCGCAGCTGATTCAAACGGAAAACTGGTTGCTACCTTATCAAATGGTACTACCGTTACCTTCAACCTTGATTCCGCTCCACGAGTAACTGATATGGGAGAACTAGAGACAGCAGCAGGAAACTTAAGTTCAGGAGAAACAGGCATCGCAGTATCCAATGATGGTAACAGCCTCGGTCTTCCTTCTCAGGAAACTTCTTCCATCGAGATAGGTGTGATCTTCTTCATCAAGAAAAAATAATTGTAACCATGACGGCATTCGGATGAAATATCCGAATAGAAGAGTAGAATGTAGAGACTATTTTATCATCTTATTTTAGCTGGGAAGTGAATCAGTAGCCCTGATTCCTTCCCGGCTTTTTCTTTCGAAAGACGTAATTTTATTCAATAAATAGAATATTTTAATTCAATAACTATCTACATATTTAAAACATAATCTCTCAGAACAAAATGAGAGCTTCTCTTAGGAGAGGGGTATCAAAATAGAAACGGTAGCTTAAATATGTTGGACTCAGGCTGGTCTTATTGGAAAGGCATATGCGTCAATCATCTTCAGAGGAGGATTTCTGTATTGACGATTTCTTTCTGTCTATTCATTTTCTCACATCAACATAGCTTTTCCCAAACGAGTGGGCAATGGGGCGTATGCGAATTTGCAACTACCTCTGCCCTCAATTCATTTAATCCCTCCAGCAGTGATTGGGATTGTAAGTTTGCTTATTGTCAGGCAAATGATCAACACTATTATTGGGATGGAAGTGCCTGGTCTCTCATGATAACCTACAATGTGTATACCCAAAGTGATACCATTACAGGAAATCGAAGTATTACCCTCAATGGGAATGAGCTGACTTTTGATGCGGACGAAGACATTATTATAGAAGCTAGCGGAGAACTGGGAATCGGAACAGCAGATCCCAATTCACCCCTTCATATTTTTGAATCTACGGGTACAAGTCCCTCTGGCTCTGATGGTAGTATAATCCTCGAACACGACAATAGCGGAGGCACAAGTTCCATCGTTTTTAAAAGCAAGGCCAATTCCGGGAGCGACTACGGATATATTAGTTTTAGTGATGATGGTAGTGGAAACGGATCAACGGATGAAAATGCCCTCTTGAAAATAGGAGTAGAAAATGATGGGGCAAACAATTATCAGGATGATATTGCTTTGATGCCTACGGGAAGCGTAGGAATTGGAACTACCAGTCCCGCAGCCAAACTGGATATAGATGGGGGTGGATTGAGGCTGTCGGATTATGGAACAGGTTCTTTCACCGATACCGCCACTTATATACTTGCAGTAGATACCGTAGGTGATGTGATAGAATTAAATACTGCCCGATCTTCACGGGTATTTTATCCACCAGCCATCGCCATAGATGCCAGTTCAACCGCTACAGGTTTAAGCCTCGACCTCCACCAGGAATATGTGTCTCGATTTGGAAGCCCTTCTGTAAAGAGTTCAAGTGCACCAGCGGTTATCCCCTATTACACAGAATCAGAGCTTTATTATTATGTGACGGATTATGATACTGCCGTTTTCAGCAATCTGAGTATCAGTGATGCCGGCGTCTTGAGTTATGACATCATTGCCAGTCCGGCGGATGATTTTTCTCTCATCAATGTGGTTTTTGTAGTGAAATAATTTCCTCCCTTTACATGATCCAAAACTGGCAAACATATCTGCTCTTTGTTCTTCCTGCTTTGGGAGCAGGAGGCCTTTGGACGCTTGATTCAGAAACGAAAGAAGAAATTCAACTCAAGTCTTTGGAGGAAATTGTGGCCGAAGCCCGTTTTTTTGGCCCGGACTCTATTTATGACTATCCTGTCATAGATTGCAACAATACCAATGATGGGGTTACAACCATAGATTTTAGCAATAATCAGGCAGCAGAATTTGTAGTAGGCCAAAGCAGCTTTTCAGCTAGCTCATCCAGCACTACAGCAGCCAGTTTTAACAATCCCTATGATGTAGCTTTAGATCCTACGACAGGTAAGGTTTTCGTATCGGATCTTTATAACAATCGAATACTTCGATATGCCAATATTGATGAATTCATCTACAATATGGATGCAGAAGCTGTAATCGGTCAGACCAGTTTTACGGCGAATTCTTCCGGGGTTTCTCAAACGAAAATGAATGGTCCTACGGGTATTCATGTAGATAATACCGGGACCCTTTGGGCTTCAGAATTCAGCAGCAGTCGCGTCCTTCGTTTCGACAATGCATCCAGCCTTTCTACTGGAGCCAGTGCAGATGGAGTTTTGGGTCAAAGTAATTATACGGGTTCTGGCCTAAATACTTCCGCCAGTACAATGTACAATCCAGTTGAAGTATTTGTAGAAGATGATGGTACCCTCTGGGTAGCTGACATGAACAATGAGCGTGTACTTCGTTTTGACAATGCTGCTTCAAAAAGTAATGGAGCCAATGCAGATGGAGTTTTGGGTAAAGCAGATTTTACAACGAATGGAAATGATCTCAGCCAGGATCTCACAGACCATACCAGTGCTCTCTATGTGATGAATGGTTCATTGTTCGTGGGGGATATTAGCAATAACCGTATCCTACGTTTTGACAATGCATCCTCAAAAAGTAATGGGGCCAATGCAGATGGATTATTCGGCCAATCCAGTTACACTTCTGAAACGGCGGCTACTTCGCAAAGTGGACTAAGTGAAGGGCGTTTCCTCTTTGGAGATTCACGAGAACGATTATACATCATAGACAATGAAAACAATCGGGTCTTAATTCACGAAAACATTCTCGATAAATCCAATAATGCCAATGCAGATATTGTATTGGCTCAGAGTAATTTTACCTCCTCCAGTTCGGGAACAAATAGTACCAGCCTCAACAATCCTCGGGGAGGTAATTTTCTGGAATATGATCACAGAAGATATCTGGTCGTAGCCGATAGAGGGAATCATAGAGTAATGGTTTGGGGGGGACTAAATATCAGTGTAGATGATACAGCCAATGTTTCCTCTACCCTTCCCGGTTCAGATTTGGCCTCTACAGGTACAACTACCTTTGCCCTGGTTTCCCAGCCAGAAAAAGGAAGCGTCACCCTGGATAATAGTAGCACAGGAGCATTTACTTATACAGCTCCAGGTACCAATTTTGTGGATGCTGATACTTTACTCTCATTTAAATACAGCATTTCTAATGGAAATGGATGTATAGATACGGGTGCAGTCGTCCTGAAACTCGTAGATACACCTCCTGTTGTTGACCAGGACAATGATGGAATTTGGGACAATGTAGATATTGACGATGATAATGACGGAATATTGGATGTGTACGAAAGTTGCAGCTCTTCAAGTGGAGGATCTTCCAGCGTGAGCATAGAAATTCGAATCCAGACAGATTATTATGCATACGAAACCGGCTGGTCGCTATCCAATTCGGGAGGCACGGTTCTTAGCGTCTCATCCAATACATATTCCAGCTATGATTACAACACCTACACCTATACAGGCGATCCGGATGATTTCACCTTTACTATCACCGATTCCTATGGCGATGGGATGTGTTGCAGTTATGGTACAGGCTATTATGAAATACTCGTCGATGGAACAAGTATCGCTGGAGGATCCAGTTCTGGCGTAGGAAGTTTCAGCAGCTCCAAAAGCGAGAATTTCACAGCCTCAGGAGGAGGTTCGAGTGGATTTAGCTGCATAGGAGGAGATCCCAGTGATGATGACGATAATGACGGAACCTTAAATTATGCGGATAGCGATTTCTGTACCCTCAATGCACAGGGAGTTTGTAGTAGTCTCGATCCCGATAATGATGGAATTCCCAATCACCTGGATTTAGATTCAGATGGAGATGGCTGTTCGGATGCCGAAGAAGCTGGTCATGGAGTCAGCCCTCAATCTGATAGTACCATCGCCGGCACCTATGGCGCTAATGGCTTTGTCAATAGCCTGGAAACCTCAGCCGAATCCGGCGAGATCAATTATACCTCTTCAGATAATTTCACAGACGCCAATATCAGCAGCGACTGTGTGAGCGGGAAGGTATTTATGAATCGGCATGTGACACCGAGGGTGAGGAAATAGGGGAAGTGTTGTAGTGTTTTAGTGCGGAAGTTTGAAAAATAGATTCCAACTATAACACTAAAACACCATAACACTTGAGCACTTCTTTAGAACCACTTTATCGTCAAATCAATCATTTTCTGCTTAAAGCCATTGTAAGGCGGCATCAACATTTCGAGGGCACCGGGAATGTGCTGCTGATAAATGCCTCTGGCATCAGAGAAGGCTTCGAATCCAAATTTTCCGTGGCTTTTGCCTATACCGCTATTGTTTGATCCACCAAAGGGAAGATTGTTGTTGAAGAAATGTACATCATTATTGTTGATACAGGTTCCACCTGCACGAGTATTGTCAATGACATGTTTGATGTTCTTCGAATTGCGGCTGTAGATATAAAGGGCCAAAGGTTTTTCCTTGGAATTGATTACTTCCAGGACTTCTGAAATATCAGAATAGGTATTGATGGGAAGTACCGGGCCAAAGATTTCTTTCTGCATGAGGTCAGAGTCTGCGGGAACATCTGTCAGAACCGTAGGCTCCATGTAGTTCTCTTCAGAATTGGTATTTCCTCCATGAACTACTTTAGCTCCCTTTGAAACAGAATCTTCCACATAAGCTTTGATGCGATTGAAGTGATTGTTGTTTACAATCCTGCAATAAGAATCTGATGTCTGCGCATCTCCTCCATAAAACTCATTGAGTTTGGCAGTTAATAACTCTACAAACTTATCTTTCTTGCTCTCATGCACGAAGAGATAGTCCGGAGCAATACAGATCTGTCCATTATTGGAGAATTTCCCCCAGGCAATACGAGTTGCGGCTGATTTCAAATTAGCTGTTTCATCAACAATAGTTGGGGATTTTCCTCCCAACTCCAGCGTAACGGAAGTCAAATGCTTGGCAGCAGCAGCCATCACGATTTTACCGATAGAAGGTGCACCTGTAAAGAAGATGTGATTAAAGGGTAGGCTCAACAATTCTGTCGAAGTTTCAACAGCTCCTTCAAACATTGCTACCTCATTTTCCTCAAAACACTCCTCAATTATCTTCCGCATAATCGCACTGGTATGAGGCGTATGTTCAGAAGGCTTGACGATGACCGTATTCCCCGCAGCAATAGCAGAGATTAGGGGACCAAAAGCCAATTGCATGGGATAGTTCCAGGGAGAAATGATCAGACAAACTCCTTTTGCTTCGTATTTGATGCGAGAAGTTGAGCCCATCAGAGCGATAGGCGTAGATACTCGCTCAGGACGCATCCATTTTCTCAGATGTCTGACCGCATGTTTTACCTCACTGGTAACTACATAAATTTCTGTTAAATCCACTTCTGCAGGCGGCTTTCTAAAATCTTTATACAGCGCATCTCTTACTTCCTGCTTGTACTTAAGGGTAGTATTCATCAGGCGCTTGAGCTTGGCTATTCTTTGCTTGGCAGTAGTATTGGCTACCGCCATTTTATTGGCTTGCTGGGCGGCAAAAACCTCCGCAATTCTGGTTTTTTCTAATGTAGTAGTTGCCATGTTTCGATTAAAATGTTATCTCTATTCTATACTATTAATTAGCTGCGCTACTCATTTCAGTGGACGCAGTTACTTTTTCACTTGCTAAAATCATATCTGCTGCTTTTTCAGCAATCATGTAGGTTGGAGCATTGGTATTTCCTCTTACAACATTTGGCATGATGGAAGCATCCACTACACGGAGTCTCTTGATCCCATGCACGCGCAATTCATCATCCACCACAGCCATCTCATCATGTCCCATTTTACAGGTACTGGTCGGATGATAAAGGGTCTCAACTGAACTGCGAATGAAGTCTTCGATCGCCTTATCGTCATCCATTAATTCTGAGGGTTCATGCATTCCGACCCGATAAGATTTGAAAGCATCTGTCATACCCAGTTTTTGGGCCATTTTATAGCCCCAAATAGATTTTCTCACATCATCACTATCACTAAGGTAATTGTGGTCAATGATGGGAGCTGCTTCCGGATTGGCAGAGGCCAGACTTACTGTACCTTTGCTTTTGGGATTCAAAACCTTTCCACCAATCGAATATCCCTGCGTTCCTTTAGGGGCTTTGATAAATCCATGTTCGCGGAAATAGGCAGGCCCAAAGTGATACTGGGTATCGATGACAGATTCATCCGGACTTTTCAAAAAGGCTCCGGACTCTCCTACATTGCTATTGAAGGGCCCCTGTTTGTTGACCAGATAATTGAAGAGGTGCCCCAGGATGGCCGGAAAATTCTCTGCCGTATCGAGAGATTTTTTATAGTTGGAATTGAAGATGGCGAAATAAACCAGGTGATCCTGGAGATTCTTGCCCACTCCCGGTAAATGATGCAGAACTTCGATCCCGTGTTTTTGGAGATCAGCCCCATCCCCTACTCCAGATAGATTCAGGATTTGCGGACTGTTGTAAGCTCCTGCACTCAGGATGACTTCTTTATTCGCTTTCACTTCACGTACATTCCCTTTCTGAGAGAACTTCACGCCCGTCGCCACACCATCTTCAATGATTATTTTATGAACATGGGCATGGGTTTCGACTGTGAGATTGCTTCTACTTTTTGCAGGATTGAGGAAAGCATGTGCAGCACTCCAGCGACTGCCCTTTTTATGGGTTACCTGATAAAAACCAAAACCTTCCTGCTTTTCTCCATTAAAGTCTGAATTATGTGTAAAACCCAATTCTTGTCCAGCCTTTACAAAAACCTTGGACAATTCATTGGTGTAATTTCTATTCTGAACATTCAGGGGGCCACCCTGACCATGATATTCATTCTGGATGTGCTCATTGTGCTGAGACTTTTTGAAATAGGGCAAAACCTCCTCATAGGACCATCCTTTATTTCCCATAGCAGACCACTCATCATAGTCGGCCTTATTACCCCGAATGTAAATCATCGCATTGATACTGGAAGATCCCCCCAATACTTTTCCTCTGGGCAAAAAGAGTTCCCGATCAGATAGATGTTTCTGAGGGGCAGTATGATAGGTCCAGTCTTCTTTACTTTTAAATAATTTGGGGAAGCCTGCCGGTATTTTGATATTAGGATTACTATCTTTCCCGCCTGCTTCGAGTAACAAAACGCGATTGGCAGGGTTTGCAGACAAACGATTGGCTAGTACAGAGCCGGCGGAACCTGCTCCGATGATCACATAGTCAAAGGTATTTTCCATGTAGATGGGTAAATTTAGTAGTAGTCGATTTTGGGATTATGCCCAGATAGATTTCTTTACAAATTAGCAAAAATTTATGAGAACTACCCCTCAGAGATTACTGAAGCTTGATTTTGTTAAGCTTTTCCATCAGAGTAAACAACTGGTTTTGCTCCGGAAAAGTTTGGATACATCTCTGGAGGGAAAGCAGAGTTTCCTTTCTATGCATGCTCTGAGTTTTGTGATTGAGGGTCATCAAAGAATAGAGGCTTATGAAGGAGAAATCTTAGGTGTCCAAAAGGGGGAAATAGCAATTATCAAAAAGGGCTTGTACACCATTACAGATATGATAGCTGAGGATGGACATTTTGAGGTATGCCTTTTGTTCTTTTCGGACGAAATTCTCAGGGAAGTCCTGAAACTTCACGATAGTAGACAACGTCCGGAACAGAGCGCTTTTTTCAAACTACAAGCTCCTGAATACCTTCATCATTTCTGGAAGTCTGTCGAACAAGTTCACAGCAGCCTGCTAAATACCTCTCCGACCTTTTTTGACATCAAAGCCTGGGAACTATTCTCTGCACTGATCAGCCATGATGAAAGCGGAAAAACAGAGCAAAAACTCCGTGGATTGCTTCAAGCTAAATCAAGAGGTTTGCATAGCTTCATGGAGGAAAATTTTGACAAATCTCTGAGTATAGAAGACTTTGCTTATTTGACTGGCCGTAGTCCTGCAAGTTTCCGCCGAGAATTCAAGCTCAAATTTGGGACTTCTCCCCGCAAGTGGATCATTCGCCAGAGATTAGACAAAGCAGCGGACTTGCTTCAAAAAAGTAATATGTCCGTTTCAGAAGTCGCGCAGGAAGTCGGCTACGAAAGTACTTCTCATTTTATCAAGGGCTTCAAAAAACAATTTGGCCATACGCCCAGAAAACTTTCCAGCCTCTAATTTCAGTTTCTGATCATTTCCCGACATTCTGATTGAAAGCCGTCATTTCAACAGAGATTCAAAAGCTAGTTTTGAAGCGTGTTTGTGTTTTAGGGTATTTGAGTAAAGGCCTAAGCTCCCAAACTCACTAAATCCCTCTAACACTACAACACTCTAACACTATAACACCTCTTTATCATGATCGCATTTATCGGACTCGGAATCATGGGCAGCCGCATGGCAAAAAATCTGCTCAAGCAGGGACAGGATCTCATCGTTTACAATCGTTCGGAAGGACCTGCCAAAGAATTGGAAGCCCTGGGAGCAAAGAGGGCGCAAAACATCGCAGAAGCTGTTCAAGAAGCTGATACGGTAATCAGCATGCTTTCCAATCCAGAGGTAGTAGAATCCGTGATGCTTGGTGAAAGCGGAGGATTATCCCAAATGAAGAGGGGTGCAAGATGGATCGATTGCTCTACCGTAAACCCTTCCTTTTCATCCAAAGCAAAAGAGGCTGCCGAGGAAGCCGGGATGCTCTTTATTGATGCTCCTGTAGCTGGCACAAAGCCACATGCAGAAAATGCCGAACTGGTATTTTTCGCAGGAGGAGAAGAAGCTGAAATAAAGGAAATAGAACCCATGCTCCTGCAAATGGGGAAGAAAGTCATTCATATAGGTGAATCAGGCAAAGGCGCTTCCTTCAAAATGCTGGTCAATTCCCTGCTCGCTCAATCCATGCTTATTTTTTCAGAGACCGTTTTATTGGGCGAAAAGATGGGTCTGGATAAAGACTTCCTCCTAAATACACTCCCAAATCTGGTGGTATCCGCTCCCTTCACCAAATTCAAAGCTGAGATGATCCGCAAGAACGATTATGAGGTTCAATTTCCCCTCGAACTTATGCATAAAGATCTTCAACTAGCAGCTCTCTCTGCCTATGAAGAGAATCAACCCCTTCCGATGGCCAATGTGGCTAAGGAGATTTATGCACAGGCAAAAAAGCAGGGATTGGGTAGATTAGACTTTGCGGCGATTCATAGGTTTATGGAAGGGTAAAGAGGGAGGTGTTCTGGTGTTCTGGTGTTCTGGTGTTCTGGAGGGGATTATTTACTTGTTGTTTATATACCGTAATAGCCCCAATGTCAACGATATGGTTTTATCGACCTCTTTCCTTAAACTTTCTAGCTCATCCTGGTTTAGGTAATGCAAATCCTCCACTAGATACAGCATACTCTGAACTTCTAAACCAGAGCTTTGAGCAACATTTAAAAATCTAATGAATTCTTTATCGCTATACCTACCAAAGCCTTCCGCTATATTATTCATGAGAGAAAGAGCTGCGGATCTTAGTTGATTTTTTATTTCGAAATCTTTGCTAAGCTTTCCTTTATTTGAAATCAAGTAGATTTCCTTCGTTAACATTCTTGCGGATCTCCAGCACTCCAATTCTTCAAATCTTTTAATACTTGCCATAGCATATAGGTGTTTTTCTTATTAGTCCCCATATGATTTACATATAACAACATGGTCTCTAAAAAAATTCCAGAACACGAGAATACAAGAACACCTTAACACCATTAGCCCTTTTCCAGAGCTTTCTCCAACACCACATCCCTTTCCTCCCACAAATCCTGAACGCTTGGTAGAATTTCTATGTCCGGCTGAACGCCATGTCCGGTATTTTCAAAATTGACGCGCATAAGGGACTTGATGGCAGGGAGGGTAACTTTGATACCAGAATGAGGAAGTACAAGGGTCAGAAGATCACTGGCGACCTGCGTTACACAATTTCCCCCAGCTTCTGTACCGATAAAGCTAGCATTTGTATGGGTTTTTATTTGGCCTAACAGCTCGCCGGTGGCAGAGGAACTACGAGCGTTGATCAAGACAATCAATTCACCATCGAACGCAAGCGCCTCAGGCTTTATCTGTATTTTGGGTGCCGCCTTCCCCTCATACCTCCCATTCCGCCAAATCAGGTTTTGCTTATGAAAGTGCTTGAAGAAAAAATCCTTTTCATAGTACTGGGCATCTTCGATTTTGTCGACCTTTGCATATTCCAGTATAGCAGGACGAATGCTTTCCTTGATCAGATAGGCAAGCAATTTATAACTCGCTTCCGGATAGCCTCCTCCATTGTTGCGAAGGTCGAGGATAAGTTTTTGGCTGCCTTTTTCTTTGATTTTTTTAAAGCTGTCCTTCAGAAAGCTGATATATGTTCTGGCTTTTTCCGGTTGAAAGGAAGCAATTTTCAAATAGGCCACATCTTCTATAAACTTGAATTGATATTTCTCTCCATGCCCAAATAGATTGGGCGTCTTTAAATTTTGAGCAGCTTCCTGCAACTCAATCTGTGGGATACCGGATATAGTGGTCCGCTTTTTTTTCCCTTTCTGATCCACATATTCCAGATCATAGCTAGTTGGAGTACCGAAAAACTGCGCATACTTTCGACTAAAAACTACAGAAAGCGCCCAATTGGGACTACTCTCATTGAAGCCATCCACTCTATACAAGGCTTTCATCTCCTCGAAAATCTCCAGGATATCTCTCCCATTCATACGAGTTATAACAGCTCCTACTCCAATTTCCTGTTCCCGACTTAAATCTTCCAGAACGTAAAGTTTAGCCTTATCATGATACAGCCGAAAAGGGAAACGAGGCAAGTCATTTATCAATTGTTCATTATAAGCATCTGGTGCCTGTATTTCTGTGTGATTATTTCCAATGGGTCGAAGAATAGGAAGCAATGCTCTATAAAAATCTATCTGAGACATAGGCTCATTGAGTCTCGCTTTAATCTCCTCAAAAATCCCATACAGCTTCTCTTTACTGCTGTAGGTGTACAATCCGGGATGTACTTTTTCCAATTGCCCTCGAAACACCTGAAAATCCTCCTGCAACTGTTTCACGGATAATTCTTCCAAAGTCTGAGATCGTAGATATCCGAACTGGCTAAGCAAGAGGAGCAAGATTATTAGGTTTTTCATTTTTGTTGAACTAGAGAAAAGGGGCGGCTTCCCTACATCTAGTCGGGAAATACCGCCATCCTTCATGATCTTACTGAATACTTAAAAAGCTGGAAGAAACTTTTTCCTCTCCGGCATCATCTTTCATCCTAACCCTGATTTCCGCTTCTCCCGAAGCTGTGCCGGCTTTGATTTCAATTTCTTTCGTCAGTTTCCATTCCTTTTGCCCAATGTTTTCATACAATAACTCCAGATCAAGAAGGGAAGATTCGATTTTTACAAAATCGATCCCATCGTCGTCTTTGGCTTCTATAGTAAGTTCGAAGGTATCGCCGGAAGCAAGGCTTTGAAGATTGCCATCCAGGGAGCTTGTTACACTCAGGGAACTGATAGAAGGTTCGTCACAGGCTGATACCATCAAAAGGATCAACAGACAGCTCAGGTAATTTTGAATTTTTCTCATTTGCTTGATTTTTCTGCAAAATGAGCTTCAAAAAGCGGGAAAACGCTCCAATGGAAGCATTGGCACCTATAGTTTGGTACTTTCTTTTTTATAAGCTGATGGAGATCGACCGGTATTCTTTTTGAAGATGCGGTTGAAACTGCTTTTGGACTTGAAGCCACTTTCGTAAGCAATGGCCAGCAAGGTATAATGAGAATATTCAGGGCTTTGCATCTTCTGTTTTACCTCTTCTACCCGATGCTCATTGATGAGTTCGAAAAAATTGAGCTCCAGCACCTGATTGAGTAAAGCAGAGAGTTTCTTATCTGTCGTTCCTAAGTGTCCTGCCAATTCTCCCAGACTGAGGTCTTCTTTCAGAAATAGCTTATCCTCTTTTAATGCTTTTTCCAGACTTGATTTCAAGTCTTCTATCTCCTCCTCAGAAGCATTGGATAAATGGTGAGGGTTGATACCGCTACTTACTTCTTTCTGATCTTCTTTCACTTCGAATACATAAGCGGGTAATAAGATCCGAGATTGAGTGATGCCCTTATAGCCCAGATAGAAAATCAATAGAATCAGGCTGGTATCAGTAAAAAAATTGGGATTGAAGCTAATAGGCCTCTGGGTATAGGTATAGAGGGCAACTAAAAGATTAATGATGAGGGTAAGGATAAGACCGATCAATAAATACCTTACCCATAGGAGTTCCTTCTCATGCAATTGAGAGAAATTTTGTTCCAAGAGTTTCCGATAAGACTTAAGTAAGATTAAGGAAGCAAGACAATAGGCAATCAGGTAAAAAGCCTGAAGCTGAAGCAAAGGTTCCAGTTTATCAATTAGCTGCACATAATTGGGGGAAATATCCGGCATCCAGATATCCAACCAGCGAGGGAATGAAATAAAAATCAGATAAAAGACAAGTGGAAGCAAGTGTATCCAGAATTTACGAAGCCCAAACTCCTCACTATAAAGACTCCTGATATAGAGATACAGCAAAGGCCCCAAAGCAAAACCTAGAGAGTCAGCAAAAAGAAAAGCCAGGCCTTTTAAAAAGGTCAGTTGATGCAATTCTGCATAGGCCGCGAGGGGCACAAAAAACAGGAAAAAGAATATGCTAAAAAGGATAAGATGAGAACGTCCCTTTTTCCTCGACCGAAAGAGTATGATGAGGATAAGCAGACAGGCAAGGATACCTGCGGTGTATATGAAACTGCTTATTAAGGTCATGGGAAAGCTGGGACTTTATGGGATAAACGAGAGTTAGGGGGAAGACGTGTTCTGGTGTTCTGGTGTTTTAATTGAATTAGCGAGAATACAAGCGCACTAGAACACCAGAACACCTTAAAAGGCTTCTAAGCCTCTCTCTAAATCTTCTATCAGATCCTCCACATGTTCCAGCCCTACTGATATCCGCATATCACCTTTGGAAATGCCCATGGCTTTAAATTGCTCTTCGCTTAGCTCTTTTACATAGGAAATTGCAGGGGCATAGATAAGGCTTTCATGTCCTCCCCAGCTTACCCCAATTTGAAAGACTTCCAGTGTATTGAAGAAGGCTTTGATTTCATCTAGCTCCTCTGTATCCAGTTGAAAGCCCATGAGTCCGGTAAAGCCTTTCATCTGTTTTTTTGCCAGTTCGTATTGGGGAAAGTCGGGAAGACCCGGATAACGCACTTTTTTGACCTTGGGGTGCTTTTGGAGGAATTGAGCGACTTCCAAGGCATTGGCTTGATGCTTTTCCATACGCATGGGAAGGGTACGTAAACTTCGGAGAATCAGCCAGGCTTCGAAAGGAGCCATTTTCGCCCCCAGCAATTCATATTCTTTGACCTGGATTTCATCTATAATCTCCTCACTGGCTATCAAGACACCGGCAACTATATCACTATGCCCGCCCAGATATTTGGAGCAGGAATGCATCTCGATATCTACCCCCATAGCCAAAGGCTTTTGATAGATGGGACTGGCCCAGGTATTATCGATCAAGGTCTTGATTCCATGTTTTTTCGCCAGAGCCACTACAGCTGCAATATCCTGCAAACTGAATACAGCTGAAGAAGGACTCTCCAAATAGATAAGAGCCGTATTTTCCTGAATCGCCTCTTCGAAATCCGAGACTTTCTCACCACTTACAAAACTGAGCTCAAGTCCCATTTTCTCCCGGAGGTAGACATTCATAAAGTTATTGGCGGGGCCATAAACATTCTTCAAGGCAATCACATGATCCCCTGCTTTCACACAATGAAGAACGCCTGCTGATATGGCTGCCATACCTGAAGCAAAAAGCTTGGCCTTTCCTCCACCTGCCAATCTAGCGATCTTCTTTTCCACCAGAGCAACGGTAGGATTCATACCTCGACTATAAATCGGCGTATTCACCCGATCATCAAATGCTTCATCTATTCCCTCCCAATCCTGAAAAGTAAAGAGCGAATTCTGGAAAATCGGTGGTACAACTGCCCCTCTATATTCACTCCTCTCTTCTCCAAAATGAGCAAGATCCGTTTCTATTTTTCTTTTTTTTGCCATAACTAAATTTCCGTTCAAATCCTGCCACCCAAGTGAGCTGGCATTAGCATTTTTAGCCTTTTTGCTGACTTTTTGCCGTCAATAAGTCAGAAGACTCTTCATAAAAACATCCAATCCCCGTCAAAGCCAAAGAGAATGCCATTACAAAATTAAATAAGGACAGCAATTGCCAATTCCAAAAGTCTGCCAAAGGCACCCCTAGAGTCGCGACCATAAAAACCGAAGTAGTATGCCAGGGCACCAGACTTTCCAGCATGGTCCCCATATCTTCGATCGATCTACTCAGGACTTTTCGGGGAATTTTCAGTTGGTCAAATTTATGCAGAAAGGCATCTCCTACAATGAAGCTGGCCGCATATTGATTGGAAGTCATCGAATTGCTGAGTCCTGTTGATAAAAGAGCGGATATAATGGTTGCCGAACGACTTTTAGCAAAAGAAAATACCCGACTCACAATCCGTGGCATGGCCTGTATGGTATCGATACTTCCCACAAAGCAAAAAACAATGAGAGAAATCACAATGGGATCATTGAGTTCGTATAGACCTCCTCTATTGAATAAAGTCGCAACATTCTCAGGAACCACGCCCACCCAGCTCGCCATGCTGGTATCAAATCCTTTGTAAAAGGCATGGATCACATCCTCTGAACGAAAGTCCTGAAAGATCAGGGCAAGGATACAGGCCGTAATGGATGAGCTAATCAATACGGGTAAAGTTGCAATCTTTTTGATCGAGCCATACAGAACGATGATGGGAGGTACAAGCAGTAGGATGTTAAATTCAAATAAGGCATCTATGCCTTCCAAAGTTCTTTCAACCTGGCTATAATCTCCTCCCGTCAAACTGGCTGGAGGAGCCAAAAAGCCCATGACAAAAAATATGATTCCTGCCAGAATTGCGGAAGGAAGGGTCGTCCACAACATGGAGCGAATGTGATCATAGACATCTATTTCTACAGCCAGCGCGGCGATATTGGTAGTGTCTGAGAGGGGGGAAAGTTTATCTCCGAAAAAGGCCCCTCCAATGATTGCTCCGGCAGCTATGCCTAAATCCGCTTCAATCGCTCCAGCTACCCCTATCAATACCACTCCTATCGTTCCCACCGATCCCCAGGAAGTACCTGTAAGGGAGGAAAAAATAATAGGGACCACAAAACAAATGATGTAGATATAGGAGGCATTGATGGACTTAATCCCATAATAGACAAACATCGGAATGGTTCCGGAGATGATCCAGCTTCCTATAATGGTTCCAATCGCAAATAGGATAAGGAAGGTGGGCATAGCTTTAGCCAACTTAGCTACCATATGCGACTGAATGGTTTTCCAGGAAAAGCCCAAATAAAACAATTGTGCGACAGAAATAGAAGCAGCCAGCAGGAATACGATTTCCAACGGGATTTGGGATTGCCCAAATACTTTGGGACGAAGAATCAAGCCATAAATAATCAGCAAGAGTAAACTCGCTACGGGAAATAATGCTTGCCAGAAGCTGATATCTCTTTCTTCTGCTTTAGGGATTTGCGGTTCATTCATTCTTGCCAAATATTCTGAGAGAACCGAGGATTAATAATGGCAATAAGAAAACGATCCAGAATGCCCAGGTCAGATAGCCATAGCCTTTTGAAATGAGGTCAATAAGTCCGACTAAATCCGCAAAGAATATTGCCAATATCAGAATAACAACTCCAATCGCTAATCGCATATAAGCGGGCATTTCCTCTCCCCTTTCTTTATAAACCCCAGCCACTCTTTCATTGTATCCATGTATCATGCCTGTACCCGTTTCGATAAAAGTACCAAAGAGGATGAGTTGAAAGATTAATTGAAAGATGGGCCAATCCAATTGACCGATCAGAAAGTTCGCAGGGATAGCTTCCGTCAGGATGCCCGGATAAAAGGCCAACATGGATGTATAAATAAAAATCGCGGGTAGCATAGCCAGGGGTCCGGCCAATAAGCCAGCAGTCATGGCTTCTTTACGGTTCTTAAAATTACCGGCGATGAAGAGGATAGCGGGTAAAGCAGCCAGATTGTAAGCGGCATATTGAAAGCCACCAGTCAACCAGGGAGCATCCGGCTTGGATACGCCCATTTGCTCTGCTATAGTTCCTCCATATTTATAAACTGCTGCTATAATCAGGATCAAATAGGCAGCATAGAGTACCAAAGACCAGGTAGACAGGGCTTTTTCAATGAGTTTACTCCCTTTGAAAACGAGATAGCCCACAACTGTTACCATCAGGAGCGTACCGACCATTTTCGACCAGCCCGTCATCTCAAACAATAACTCTCCCGAAGCCGATCCTACCACAGCAACAGCGATGACCAAATTGGCAATGTACACCAATTCGAAGAGCATCCATCCTTTCCCTAATAGATTTTTGAGGAAACTTCGATAATCATAGAGTTTATACCGACGAGCCAATTCAAAACCGATGGCGATGATGATGCTCCAGATGACCATAGAAACCAGGATTCCCAAATAGCCCCCCAGAGGTCCTTTACTCATGAAAAATTCGATGATCTCACGACCGGTTCCATAGCCTCCTCCAACAACAATAGATTGAAATAACAGGCCCGGAACGATATAAGTTTTATAGATATTTTTCATGGAGGATTAATTGCGATATTTTCCTACTACAGCTCTTCCGGGGAATGCGCCTTCAACATTCTTGCCTTCTTTCACCACGAAGACTCCATTCACCAATACATAAGTAACTCCTTCAGAATACTGAAGTCCTTTAAAATCTGCTTTATCAATAATGGTCTCTGGATCGAAAATGGTGATATCCGCATCTGCCCCCACCTGTAAGCGCCCTTTCAAATGCATAGAAGGAGCTACCTCCTCCAATCTTTGGGCAGGCATCAGGGTCATTTTACGCAAGGCATCCATAAGGCCAATCACTTTTTTCTCTCTCACATATCTTCCCAGGACTCTTGAGAAAGTGCCGGCAGTACGAGGATGGGCTTTGGGATGATAAGGCATTCCATCGGAACCGATCATAGTCCGCGGATCAGCAATGCCTTTTTCTATCCATTCAGGTTTCATCATGTGAATGATTACAATCCCTCCTTTTTCCCGATATTCTTTAAAAGTGGCTTCCGTCAACCTTTCACCAGTCGCTTCCCACTGAATATCCCCATAGCTAATGCCCAATTTCTCCTGCCAGCCTTCATCAAAAATGGCGGACTCCAGAGAGGTAGAAGCAGCTGTATATGGATATACCTCAGTCGTTACATCCAGTCCATTCTTTTGAGCATCTTCGACCATGTCCAGGGTTACCTGTATTTCGCCTAGAGAGAGACTATTTGCATGGACAATATGAAGTGGGGCTCCACTGGCAGTTGCATTAGAAATAGCTTCCTGAATCCCCGGCATCCCGAATCCACGGGTATGTGAGAAAACTGGTACTCCTTTTTCGGCAGCAAATTGGTAGACCTTATAAATTTCACCTGCAGTTGCTCCGGGATAGTAACCCACAGGAACCCCTACCCCTAAAGCTCCCTTTTCCAATTCCTCCAACAAAAGTTCCCGCATATATACCAGATCATCTTCTGTAAGCGAACGATAACCCGCAGTTTGAAGATTGGCTTGTAAACGAAAGAGCTCTGGTGCTTCAAATCCCTTCTCTTTTAAGATATCTTTTGCCTGATCCAGGTAGTTGCGATATTCTTTCATCGCCAGTGCCCTCAAAAGCGCATGGGGAACAGTAGCTCCATAGTTAACAATGGTCTTACCTTCTTTGCTTTTGATCCATTCTTTCAAAAAGGGCATCCCTCCTTCCAGTTCCAAAGCAGTGGTTACTCCATCTCTGGCCTGGTATTTATGGGCAGCATTGGTTTGGCCATGTACATGGAGGTCAATAAAACCTGGAGATACAACCAGGCCCGAAACATCGATCACCTCTTTCCCCTCCAGTTCATCGCGGCTAATTTCCACAATGCGGTCTCCTCGTATGCCTACATTTCGAATGGCATCCAGGCCGGTTTCCGGATCCATTACCCTACCCCCTTTCAGGACAATATCCAACTGAGCCGGGCAGAAAAGAATTTGGAATAGTAGCAATAGAAAAACAGTAGTTCTGTGTGTAGTGTTCATAGTAGTTTTTATAGATTTTTCTTTCTGATTCGTCGGGATTTCTGAATTTAGGAATATTGGAGGAATATGTAGCAATTGCTTTCGGACTCAAAATGAAATATATTTGCAACATGTTTGCAAAAAGGCAGATGAGCATATTAGGCCAAACAGGGACTATTCTCCTGCTTGCCTGCTATCTTTTTGTCTTTATGCTATCCAACATTTCTCATGAACTCAGCCATGAGCATGAGGAAGAACATGTGGTTCATACAATAGAAGCTGAACAGGACGAATGCCACAGGACGCTTTATCATGCAGCTCAGAATAACGGTTGTGATCATCGCGAACATTTTCTCCCCAGCAACCCAAGTTGTGAACTTTGCGATGCCTTTATCCGGAATTATCAACTGGACGATGAGCAATCATTTATTGCTACCGCAGAATTTTTGCTGGAATTAGTGGAGGAAAATCTTCCTCTCGCCATTACCCAGGCAAATATTTTCCACCGCTCACCTCGAGCCCCCCCTCTTTCCTGATCGCATCTTTCTCTATCAGTTGAACTCTTGGGTTCGACTAAGCCGGGATAACTATATCCCGACTTTACACCATTTTATCATTTTAAGCTTAAACCCATGTTTACTTCAAAGAAATTCTTTTATGGCATGATTGCCATCCTGGCCATCTCTTTCTCTTTCGTAGCTTGTGAGGACGAGGAGCCGCCTATTCCTAATCCAGAGGAAGTAATTACTACGCTGGCATATACCCTGATCCCTGATGGCGGAGGAGCCGACGCAGTACTAAGTTTTGAAGACCTTGATGGTGATGGAGGGAATCCTCCTTCCTATCTTACAGAGCCCCTAAAGGCAAATACCACCTATAGTGGAACCCTTATTTTATTGAATAAACAAGAGACTCCTGCAGAGGACATCACGGTAGAAATTGCTGAGGAGGATGAGGATCACCAATTCTTTTTCGAACTAGGAGGAGGTGCAAATGCGACGATTGCCTATAAAGATACAGATGCAAATGGAAATCCTGTTGGCATCATGACAACCTTTACAACCGGGGATGCGGGAAGTGGAACGCTAAAAATCACCCTTCGCCATGAGCCAGTGAAAGACGCTACAGGTGTAGCAATTGGAGACATTACCAATGCTGATGGAGAAACTGATATTGAAGTTACCTTCGACATCCTGATCCAATAAAAATTTGAGACTTCGTATTTACATATTTGTACTGTCCCAGATACTAAGTTTGAGTAGTAGCTGGGCACAGTCTTGTGATCTCGAAATCAAAGGATATGTAAAGGATGAGTTTTCAAAAACTCCTCTTTCATATACAAACATAAGCATAGAAGAAACCGGTGGAGGCATCACAGCTGATTCTGCCGGTTTCTTTCATTTAAAAAATCTTTGTGAAGGAGAATACCATTTAAAACTTTCTCATTTGGGCGGAGAGACTGATAGATTTTTCATAAAACTTAGTAGAGATACACTATTAACCCTTTACCTCAAGCACCATATTGAATTTCTGGAGGAAGTACAGATAAAAGGAGAGGCCAGGTCGGATTTACAACTACAAAACCAGAAGGTATTAGGTAAAGAACAGATTCAGAAGGAAAGTGGAAAGGCTCTCGCCCAAATGCTGGAATCGATTTCCGGGGTCAGCACAATCAAAGGAGGGGGAGGAATATCCAAGCCTGTCATCCACGGCCTGTATGGAAATAGAGTTGCTGTTTTAAATAATGGGATAGCACAAGCTGGTCAACAATGGGGAAATGATCATGCGCCGGAAATAGACCCCAATACGGCACAGCAAATCAGTGTGGTAAAAGGAGTGGGAGCGGTAGAATACGGCTCAAATATCCTGGGAGGAATTATCAAAGTTAGTCCGGGCAATATTTCTCCCGATCCTCACATCCACGGCCTGATCAATTACAATTTCCAAAGCAATGGATTGGGACATAGCCTTGCAGGCCGGCTTGAGAAGTCAGATGATTGGGGAGCCTGGAGGATTACAGGAAGCTTGAAATTTAACGGCGATCAAAGAAGCCCCAATTATTTTCTAACTAATACAGGTACCAGAGAAGCTAATATAGCAGCCCAATGGGACAAAAATGTCAACTATTGGTGGAAATCGAGACTTTATTATAGCCTGTTCAATACAGAATTGGGCATCCTGAGAGGTTCACATATCGGCAATTTAACTGACCTGCAAAATGCAATAGGCAATAGGGTTCCTGCTTTCACAGCAGACACTTTCTCCTACAAGATCAATCCTCCCAGACAAGTCGTACAGCATCATTTGCTAAAATGGGAAAATCACTTTCTCTTTCCAGATCAAAGTTCTCTGACTTTTATCTATGGAGGTCAATTGAATGATCGGAAAGAATTTGATGTCCGAAGAAGCGGACGGTCTGAAATTCCTTCTCTTAGCCTCTTTCTTCAATCTCATTTTGCCGACGTCAAATACCAAAAGACCCTGGAATCAGGACTCAGTTTTAAAGTGGGAACACAAGGGAAATTTGTAGATAACAACAATAATCCGGAAACCGGTATCTTCCCCCTGATCCCCAACTACAGAAAGTATAATTCGGCCTTATACGCTTTGCTATATTCTGGAGAAAACAGACTCATGTATGAGTTGGGAGCGCGCTATGATTATCAATTATATCAGGTTGCGACCATCAATGTAGGACCACCGGCTTTTGTGGAGCGCTTTGAGCATAGCTATCATAATTATGCCCTTTTGGGAAGTTTGAAATTTACCCATAATTCCCAATTTACTTCTCGCCTCAATCTTGGGATGGCACAACGTTCCCCGGATATCAATGAATTGTATAGCCAGGGACTTCATCAGGGCGTTTCAGGCATCGAAGAAGGAGACCGTAGCCTTATTCCAGAGACTTCGATGAAAGCAGTGCTTTCAAACACGCTTATTGTGGGCAAGCAATTTTTCCTCGAATCAACCGCCTATCTACAAAATATTGACAACTATATTTTCCTCGAACCCGAAGATGAATACAGACTCACTATTCGGGGTGCCTTTCCCGTTTTTCGATATAAACAGACAGGAGCTCAAATTATGGGTTGGGATCTCTTGGCTAAATTTACGCCTGTAGAAAAATGGGAGTGGATCACAAAATATTCAGTCATCCGGGGTCATGATCTCAGCAATGATCTCCCTCTGGTTTATATGCCTGCCAACAACTTCTTTAGTTCCATAAGTTTTCTTCCGGAAGAGCAAGGCAATTTCCATTTCGACCGCCTATCGATCAATGCAAAATATGTATTTCGACAAAATCGTCTGCTTCCAGAACAGGATTTTCTTGCTCCCCCCGATGCCTACTTTTTATTAGGGGCTGAATGGGAAGGTCATATCCAATTGGGAGAATCAAAAGTTGCATTTTCTCTGCAAGCCGAAAACATCCTGAATACCGTTTACCGGGACTACCTCAATAGACTCAGGTATTATGCTGACGATTTGGGAATAAATATCCGACTAGGCATTCGCTATGAGTTTTAGGCTGTTTACCAAAGAAGACATTTCTCAATTGCTTTTATGGTTTGGTGATCCGGAAATTCGGCACCACTTAAGTGGCTTTGATCCTCCTCGCAAACAATTTGAATTGATCCTGGAACATGCCAATCGATGGGCCTATGTATGGGTAAAAGAAGAGGAAATTCTCGCTTTTGCAGAGATTGAGTTAGAAGAAGACTGGGCCAATCTCCTGATCATGGTCAAAGGAAATTACAGAAAGAAAGGTTTAGGGAATAAGATGCTGCTACACCTTCAATCTCAAAAACTAGCCCCCCAGTATCACGCATATATTGACCCAAAGAATACAGCTTCCATTCACTGTTTTAAACAGGCAGGATTTAGCTTTATGGAAGAAGAAGAGGGCATGGAAAAATGGATATGGAAAGCCTGATTCCGCTATCTTTCCCAAATTTATCTGCAAATGATTCCCGCATTCCCGACTTTCTCCTGACCTTGTGAGAAATAGAATTCCATGAAAAAATTCATCCTCCTATTCAGTCTGGGCTTATTGTTCCTGCCTCAACTTTATTCCCAAAGCCTGGATGAACTCCTTGATAAACACGCCGAAGCGATGGGGGGAGTTGATGCCTGGAAAAAGATGCATGCTCATATTATTAAGGATGAAAGTGAGCGAAATGGCATTACCTACAGGAGTGTTCTCACTGTTAAACTCCCCAACAAAGTCCGAATAGACCTGGAGACAGAAAATTGGGACCGGATCAAATCCTATGATGGCAAGGAAGGCTGGATCATGCGAAATGATAGCCTCAAGCCTATGCCGGAAGGAGAAGACAAAGAAATGGCCGAAGAAGCAGAATTTCATGGAGAGTTGGTTTTGGCGAAAAGTCGAGGCCATCAGATGAGCTATGAAGGGCTGGCTGAGCTTAATGGGCAGAAGGTTCATAAGATCAAAATGGCTAAATCGGAGCTTGATGAGCAGTTCTATTACCTCAATCCGGAAACCTATTTATTGGAAATGATTTCTGAATTTTCCGAGGACGTAAGTTGGAAAGGAGTGGAATTCAAAACGACTTTTGCTGATTATCGGAAGGTAGATGGCCTCCTTTTCCCTTTCATCACTGACTTATATGCCAATGATCGTTTGCTCAGGAGATTTAAAACACTGGAAGTAAAGCTTAATGTTGAAATTCCGGATTGGGTATTTGAAAAAGATCAGAATATCATCCGCAGAAATATGAGGCTATTTTCCAAAGCTTTGGTAGAGGGCGATTATGATACGGTAATTGACGCCTATACAGCGGATGGTAAAATCTTTCCCAATAATGCTCCCATTATGGAAGGAGAAGCTGACTTACGAGCTTATTGGATTCCACCAGCCGATCGAAAAAGTAAAACTTCCTATCATAAACTCATGCCGGAAGAGATCCGGATCATGGGAAATGAAGCCTATGACTATGGTTATTACGAAGGCAAGACCAAAAATACTGATGGAAGTGAGACCTCATGGAAAGGGAAATATGTTGTTATCTGGAAAGAAGTCGAAGCGGATGTCTGGAAAATGTATCTCGATATCTGGAACCGGGTAAGAGAGTAAAGTATGTTATTGTGGGGCTTGAGTGTTGGTGTTAAGAAATATTTTCGGGCTGAAAATTTTGTATGCAAAGATTTCTTTCTTACTCTGAGAGGAGAGATTGCTAATTCCTTCGAGTAGTGACCTAAATTCAAAATCCAGGAAAGGATGTAGATTAGCAGCCCCTTTGCGCTTTCCACTTGAATTTGAACTTTCTTTTGTATCTGATGTCGGCTTTATTCAATAATTCAAATGAAAAGGTGCTGATGATATCGGCGCTTTCACAAGCCAGCTTTCAGGCACTTTTCCAGAACCCCAATTTCTATGGCATTTTCTTTTTTACTCAGGCAGATGCCAAGCTCATCATCGATGGGCAAAAGACGGAGATAAAAGACAATTACATTCTTTTCTATTATCCCTATCAGCAACTTTCCGTAGAAGGGGAATTTGAAGGTATACTGGTGCAGTTTCATCCCGATTTTTTTTGCATTGACATTCACGCAAAAGATATTGGCTGTCAGGGCTTTCTATTCAATAATTTCTTCAATGACTTTTTGCTTCGATGCAGCGAAAAGGAGTTCAGGAAGTTGTTTCGATTCTATACATCCCTGCAAAAAGAATTGAAACAGATGGCTATCGGTCAATTGGATATGGTTTCAAGTCTGCTTAAGATATTTTTGATCAGAGCTGTTCGGATTAAAAAAGGAAAATCCCTTCAACTCTCCCTTAGCAAAGACAATCTTCATCATCAAATTGAGCAATTGATCGATCAAAATTTTCGAAAGGAATCCTCTGCAGATTTTTATGTAAAAGAATTAGATATTTCCCCATCCACCTTCAATCGCCTGTGTAAGGCCTACTTTGGCAATAGTTTCATCAATATTCTAAACCTCAAAAGAATCGCAGCTGCCAAGAACCGATTATTCCTTAGCAATTTACCAGTAAAAGATATTGCCTATGAAGTTGGGTACAATGATCCCTTATATTTCAGCAGGGTATTTAGAAAACATAGTGGTATCAGTCCCAGCGAATTCAGAAGACAGCTAAAAAGCAACCGATTGACATAATTGTCCATACAATGGTTTTTTAGTCCTTATTAGTGCCTGCAGTCATTCTGTAGATTTGTTTCATATCCTATTTAACAGGAAATATAATTATGGAACAGCAAGAATTATGGCTTAAAAGCCTCATCACAGAACATGCGCAGGCTGGGTTTGAACTGGCCATCAAACTTTCCAGAATGGGCGTAAAATCTACCCAGCCGGATGTGGAAGTATTGAAACGCTTACGAACAGACTATGCGGAAAATGCGTCAGGCCTAACAGCAGCTTCACAGGTAATCGCGCTAAATTTCCAAACGATAGCAGCAGCCAACAACTATTGGAAATAACCCCTTATCCGATCTAACCCATTTGAAACTAGCAAGTAGGCTTAAGTCGTTTCGGAACTTTTACATATAGCTTGTTTCTGAAATGGCGCCTATTTGCCTTTGGATCAACTCATCCAATCATTCCAGTCTTCAGGATTCCATTTGGTGGTTCGTTTTTTCAGTTTCGTCCAGAAGTTGATTGAATCCTTACCTGTAATATCATTAACTCCAAATCGAGATTGGTTCCAGCCTCCAAAAGAAAAGGGTTCTCTTGGTACAGGCACCCCAACATTCACCCCGACCATACCTGCGCTCACTCTATCCATAATATAATTGGCCAAACTGCCATTCTGGGTATAAACGGAGGAAGCATTGCCATAATTTGAGCCATTTTCAATGCGTATGGCTTCGTCGATATCCGAGGTTCTCATGATGACCAAAACCGGCCCAAAAACCTCTTCCTGAGCGATACGCATATCTGGTTTAACCTGATCTATGATAGTTGGACCTACGTAAAAACCCCCTTCTTTTCCAGGGACAACTGTATTACGTCCATCTACCAAAACTTTGGCTCCCTGAGCTTCTGCTTCTGTTATGTAACTTTCTATGCGCTCCTTTGCTTCGGCGGAGATGACGGTACCCATATTTTCGCCCGCTTTAATTTTCGCAGCTTCCTCACAAATGCGTTGAATAATATGATCCGTACTTCCTACTGCCACCATGGCCGAAGCAGCCATACATCTTTGACCTGCGCAACCCGCCATGGAAGCCACAATATTTGCAGCCATATCCAAATGGGCATCCGGAAGAATGATCAGGTGATTTTTAGCGCCCCCAAAGGCCATACATCTTTTGAGATTGGAGGTAGCTCTTTTGTAAACGATTTTTGCAACCCGGGTAGAACCCACAAAAGAAACAGCCTCAATATCAGGATGATCACAAATCGCTTCCACAATTTCTCTTTCTCCATTTACCACATTGAACACGCCTGGAGGTAGTCCTGCTTCCGAGAGCAGATCAGCGATCTTTCCCGCTGCAATTGGAGTTTTTTCTGAAGGTTTAAGGATCATGCAATTTCCCAGGGCAATCGCATTGGGGATAGTCCAGAGGGGCACCATCGCGGGAAAATTGAAAGGGGTAATTGAAGCTACCACTCCCACAGGAACATGGGTGGTTCTACATTCGATCCCTTTACTGACCTCCTGCACTTCATCATGAATGATTTGCGGTAAGGAGCAGGCAAATTCGGTAAGCTCCATACCTTTCATCACCTCAGCCCTTGCTTCAGACAGTATTTTGCCATTCTCTTTCTGGATAATATCAGAAAGTTCTTCCATATGACTTTCAAGGAGCTGTCGAAATCTATAAAACACCTGAACCCTTTCTTTGAGGGTTTTAGAGGACCAAATGGGAAATGCCTCTTTCGCAGCTTTTACCGCAGCATCCAGATCAGATACTTCGGATAAAACAACTGCAGAGATCTGCTTGCCATCGATGGGACTTAGGACTTCCAGCTTACTTCTTTGTCCTTTTTGGAACTCCCCATCTATAAAATTGTGGGTAATCGGAGCCTGATTTTGACCAGTCATGTTGATAATTGTTAAAAATACGGGCGTGTAAGAGTGAATCTAATAAAAATCCTATAAATTGGAAGAAAGCGGGGAACCGATAACGGACTACTTATATGCGTAAAACAATTCCTGAAATAACGGAATTAGCCTATCTTGATGCTTGTACATTGGCAGCTCTCATAAGAGAGGGACAACTTTCTGCCCGTGAACTTATGCAATCCTATCTTCAGCAATTTTCTCTCTTCAATCCAAAGATCAATGCGATCATTGATTATCTGGATGAGGAACAAGCATTGTTAATGGCAGATGAAGCGGATCGGCAACTTGCAAAAGGAGAAAAAATCGGGCCTCTACATGGCATCCCGATAGCTGCAAAAGAAATGCTGGAGGTAAAGGGTTGGAAACAAACCTTTTGCTGGGCAGCGGGTGTAGAGGAAGAAGCACTATCCGCCATGTGCCTGAATGAAGTATTGGAGGAAGATGGTTTGCTCGCAGCTCGCATGCGGCAGGCAGGCGTGCTTTATGTTGGGAAGACCAACATTCCTGAATTTGCTTTTGGCTCCCATACGAAAAACAGCCTCTATGGAGCTACCCGAAATCCGTATGATCTACGCAAATCTGCTGGTGGAAGTAGCGGAGGAGCCGCAGCAGCCCTGGCAGCTGGCATTGTATCTATTGCTGATGGCAGCGATCTGGGAGGATCTTTGAGAAACCCTGCAGCATTTTGCAATGTCATTGGATTTCGCCCATCGATAGGCAGAATCCCGAGCAAAGAAGCAGGCTGGGCGGCAAGAATGGGAACTGAAGGTCCAATGGCAAGGTCTGTTGATGATATAGGACTTCTCTTATCTGTACAGGCAGGCCCCTATAGAAATGATCCCCTATCCATTCAGGAATCCGGAGATCAGTTTCGGGAAATTCTCAAAAAGGATCATTCAGGAATACGGATTGGTTGGACAGCAGATTTTGGGCATTTAGCAGTAGAGGATGAAATAAAAAAGGTCTGCAAAAATGCTCTTGGGTATTTTGAAGATATAGGTATTGAAATCAGTGATAGGTACCCTGATATCATGCGTTCGGATCCCGAAAAAGGCATATGGGATGCCATGAGTGTATTTAGGACCTTACGAACCGTAAGTTTGGGGTGTAATGTATTCGCCTTTCACAATGCCCTGGGAGAAGGAGGAATCCGGAAATACATGGGCCCTATTGCCCAATATCAAATGCTGGATGCATACCAAACGGTCAGCACCATGGATATTTGCAAAGCAAATGAAAACCGACAGCGAATTTTCCGTGAATTTATGAACTTTTTTGAGCATCATGATTTCCTCGTCTGCCCCACTACCCAGGTTCTTCCTTTTGATATCGAATGGGATTATGTGGAGAAAATTGGAGATCGCCAGATGAGAGACTATCTCCAATGGATGAGTATATGTTGCATCCTTTCTACTGTCGGCCTTCCCATCATTTCTATGCCGTGTGGGTTTAGTAAACAAGGCTTAGCCGTGGGGATTCAGATCATCGGCAAGCCACAGACAGACCTTGAAGTATTGCAATTGGCAAAAGCTTTTGAATCTGCCAGTCAACTTTCTGCCAAATTCAATCCTCCTGCTTTATCTGTTTAAAATTATTCATTCGGTCTACATCAATGTTAAGTATATAAGGATCTACTGCCAACTGGTAGGGTTTTTCCTTTAGCTGCATGCGGAAGGATTGTTTCCCTTCAGTAAGTTCAACCCATTCAATCCTGATGAGTTCCTGAATTCCTCCCTCTCCCAAAGCCGCGATTTGTACGGGAATCTGAAAGTTGATTTCCTTTTTATTTCCTAAAGAATCCCCTTCATACATTTTGGCCATGACTTCCATTTCCACCTCATAAATCCCCTCCGCGAGCTCATGAATTCTAGCCTGCTCCAACTTTAGCTCATAGACCCGAATTTGGGTAAACATTTGCCGAATAAAGACTTCTAAACTATCCGGGGCTTGTTTGACAATCTCATCGAGCAGGTCCAAAGAGCTGGGAGGAGGATCTGGCCAGGCAAATGTTTGAAGTACCTTTTTGAGGGCTAAATTCAAGCTATCCTCTCCCATCATTTCTCTCAGTTGATACATGACCTTGGCGCCTTTGCTATAAGGAATATGTGGATGGTCGTAAGCAGCAGAGATCAAAGGAACTTCCTCGCTAAAAGCCCGATCTCTCAGATAGAGATCCATCTCTACATTCAGGGCATCAATTGTAGCCGTTTTTCCATATGTCTGTTCATAAATCATAAACTCTGTATACTGCGCCAACATTTCTGAGAGAAGAATTGCCCCTTCCTGGCTGGGTGTATTTAGCTGTCCCCCCCACCATTGATGCGCCAGCTCATGAGCAACCAATTGATTGACGATATCATGAGATCCTTTTTCCCGCATATCTGAAAAGAATCCCATGCTCTCACGAATAAAGAGGGTATTAGGATACGCTGTGGCCGCAAAACCGGAAGTAAAATCAGAAACTTCGACAAAGCGTATGTGCTCATATTGATAGGGACCAAATGCCTCTATACAATAATCCAGACTTTGACGCGCAGATTGTAACAGTCTATCTGTATTGTAGGCATGTTTCGGATGATAATAAAGCTCGATCGAGATGCCCTTATGTTCTGTTTTTGTGAGGGCATATTTTGCAGAGGAAAAAGCAAAGCGAAAAGGGATAGCTCTTTCCAGTTTATAGTGGAAAAAATTCCTTCCATTTTCTGTCCATTGCTTCAGTAAGCTTCCTGCTCCCAAAGCCAGCTGATCTGCCGAAGTAGAAATTTTATATTCCAGTTCTATGAAATCATAGTCATAGGGCAATGAATCTCCCGGACTCTCTGTGAAGGGGATAAGGGCTGATTCCTGAGGAGGCATATTCCGGGCTCTTCTCACTTCTTCATTGCTCAATTCATAATCCCTGTGATACCCAAAGAAGGGAAAGTAGCGGCTCATTCGGATAAAGGAACCATTTTCAACAATCGAATTAAAGGCTGTATGGGATTGAAAACCATTCCAGGAGGAATGGAAATAGGCTTGCATTTCAAAGCTTTCTCCCGGTTGTAAACTATCCGGAAATACGAGCTGATATTGGGCAAAGTCCGCATCATAGCTTTCTACTTCTCCTTTGGAAAAATGCAGGGAATCCATTTCAGCCTCAAAACTTAGCCCCATCAGGGCCCGCCCCAAAGCTTTCTCACTTTTGTTTTTGAGTAAATAGCGGACATAGACTTTATAGGAATGTGTTTCAGGATAAAGCTCAATTTCTGTATACAAATCGACAGGTATGGGCTGCACATTATTTTCATAGCTTTTGTACTTCTCTTCATAGGCCTGGCTCCAATCTCGGGCCTCTTCCCGGCTCATAGAATTTTCTTCAATATTGCTTTTATAGAAAATGAAAGAAGCGCTACTCAAGGCAATCAGGATACTAAGGACTGAAAGAAAAATAGTCTTTCGATTTATTTGGCTATGAAAAACCTGGATCCGGTCTGACAGAGCTTGTTCTAACTTTCGCCCCCATAATCCAAAACAAAGAATAGCCAGTAAAAATGCGACGGCAAACCAATAACTCATGCGCCAGTGAAAGGCCTCCGCATATATTCCAAATCCATTCATTTCTGAATAGGAGATTTCCAGAAGCGGCTGGGCATATTTGAGTAAAGGATGCCTGATTCCAAAAAGACTGCTCAATCGCGAACTTGTGATCAGGAGGAATAAAGCTGTGATAAGCATTCCCAAATACCTCCTGCTAAAAAGGGATTGAATAAAGAGGGCCAGAATCGCTACACAAAGAAGAGGTAAACCCGCATAATAGTAGGCAGAAAGATAAAGGCCAAGGTCTATATCCAGAAAACCTTTAGTCAACTGTATCCCAATATTTATCAGGATAGCGAGACTGATCATCAAGAGAGGAATGAGGGCCAGGCTCAGGAATTTTGACAGAAAGAAAACATAATTGCGAACCGGATAGGAGTAGGTGAGCAAATCGACATTCAAAATCCGGCTCCTCCATATCTGTTCATTGCTATAAAAGATCAGGCTCACAATCCCAAAGAAGGGAATGACTTCAATCAGATTGCCAAACAACAATCCACTCAGAGGATAATCATCGGGCATGCGGCTCCCTCCAGACAGAGTGTCGAGAGCTTCTGAGGTATAGATTAAGGCCCAAAGGAGAATCAGGATAAGAAAGGAAAGGCTTTTGAAAATAGCTTTAACTTCAAGTTGAAAGGAAGACCATAAGGCCAGTCTTTGCGCCCCTGCACTTGCAGAAAAAGTTTCCACTCGAAGCAATGGAATGCTTCGCATAGGGGCTGAATGCTGTTTTACTTTTCTTCTTTTCTTTTCCCTGGCCTTTCTGAAGCTAAATCTCCAATAAGCCAGTCCAAAGGAAAGAAGAGAAATGCTGATCCATAGCAGCCGGTTTGTCAAGAAGTTTCCTTTTAAAGCTGTGAGTTCTGTATTCCGCTCTATGTGCGACCAATAACGGCTTTGTTCAAAAAAGGCGGAGATACCGAAAGGATCCAGTTTAGCGGAAAGAGAAATCGCCTCTACTGTAGCGGGACTTGCTGTTGCTAACCAGGGAGCATTGGAATACATAGAAGCCAGCACATAAAGAACATACAAAAACAGCCCGCTCAAGTATAGCATGATCCGGTTTTTGCTCAGAGAGGCAATCAGAAAAACCAGAGATACAGCGAGGAGCACATTAGGAAGTACATATACCAATAAGGGCCAGAGATAATAGCTTAGGTGAAAAGCACCTACTTTTTCTGCATCAATCCAGGGCATATAGGTACTTAGCAATAGCCCAATCAGCATACAGGCGAAGCTCGCAAAACAGGCCAGAAAAACGCCCATAAAACGACTAAACAGAAAATGCCATTTGGAGATAGGGCTGGAGTAAACCATTTCCTCCATCCGATGATCCCTGTCTCTCAAAATCGCATTTGAAGTAAAAACCACAGCCGGGAAAATGGCACCCATAGAAAGTATTCCCATAATATAAGCGATCATATAGGGGGAATTCATATATACCTGGGGAAGGCGAAAACCAGCAACAGAAAAGACAAAAGCAAAAAAGGCAAAGGCCAAACTGGCAAATAGAAAGAGTAGTTTATGGGTATGATAACGCCACTCAAATTTCAAGAGACTAGGCAGCATGATGGCCCTCCTTTCCTTTTAGCACTTGTAATTCATGGAAATAAACATCCGATAAGTCAGGAGGAAGCAATTCGAAGCCATTTTCCGGATTTTCTTCCTCATAAATATGGATGCGGATTTTTCCTCTGAAAAATCGGGAAGAAAGGAGACTAAAGGATTCTTTATACTCCGGCAAGGCGCTTTTTTCTATAGTCTTTCTCCATATTTTTCCATTCAAGGCAGCAATCAAATCATCCGGACTTCCCACTTGAATCAATTTACCTTCTGCCATGATGGCCATTCGACTACAGAGGTCTCGGACATCCTCCACAATATGAGTGGATAGGATGACTATCACCTGCTCTCCGATTTCACTTAGTAAATTATGGAAACGATACCTTTCCTCGGGATCCAGTCCCGCAGTAGGCTCGTCAACTATGATCAGTTTCGGACTCCCTAACAAAGCTTGCGCAATCCCAAACCTTTGCCTCATCCCTCCTGAAAAGCTACTCACTGCTTTTTTCCTATCCTTATAAAGATTGGTTTGTTCCAGCAAGGCATCGACCTGTGATCTGCGAGCCTTTTTATCTACTATGCCTTTGAGTATAGCGAAATGGTCCAGGAGTTCAAGGGCTGAAATACGGGGATATACCCCAAATTCCTGTGGGAGATAGCCCAGCTCTTTCCGGATAAAATCAGGTTCTGACAGTATATCTGCCTGATTGAAATGGATGCTTCCTTCGTCCGGACTTTGCAAAGCTGCTATGCTTCGCATCAAGCTGGATTTCCCGGCACCATTGGGTCCGAGAAGTCCGAACATTCCATTGCTCAGCCGGAGAGATACCCCATCCAGAGCTTTGACTCCATTTTTATAGGTTTTGGAGAGATTATGAATGATCAGTTCGTTGGTCATAAATTTTTTGGATGATAGCTCAAGATCAAGCCCGGAAGAAAGGAGCGCAAAAAAATATGATTAAGGGAGAAATAGTCAGGATGAAAGACATTTCTCTCCTACAAGAACCCCTCTTTTCCCTTCGTCATCATTTTTGGGCCTTTACTCATTTAAATTTGATCCTTGTCTCCTTCTCCTTCTAAATTCCGGGGTGAAAGAATTTTACAAACGTATTGAAGCCTATCTTTTAGGAAAAGAGAGCTGGATGTACCTGGCGGTGATTTTGGGGGTCGCGATACTCGAAACCAATTATTTTCCTCCGCATAGCTGGGGGCAGTATCTGACTTATGTGCTTTTTTTTGGTATCGCCTTCTCCCCTAGTCTGACTTTTGCATTATTAAAGGAAAGGCATGCACTTCCTACCAGGCCTTTGTACTATTATTTGCTTTGGTCCCTGGCTTTTGTTGCCTGGCCTCTTTGTGTGGGTATAACTGCTCAGCAAGTCAGGCCTTTTTCAGAGCTTATCAGTTATCAGGAAGATGAGTTTTTCACAATAGGAATCCTGTTTTTCTTTCTGGCTCTGATTCAGGAAATATTGAAATTCCTGCAAAGCAGGTCCAAATGGCTTCCTGCAATTCGGCAATTCAATCTGGAAAAGGCTTTTTTTCTCATTCTGATTATGGCTACGCTTTTTGCTGCCTCTCTAGTAGTCAGTGATATCGAATCCTTTGAAGAGGCAGGAATCGTAAGAATGGGATTCAATCTCCCCAAGATATTTTCCCACATTGGGACCTTCCTGAGCGTATTGATTCAGTTTTTCCTCCTTTACTCGGTAGCCTATTTATTCTACCTGATCAATCATCGGTTCCTGGTCGGGAAACTCCTTAAGCAAAAAGGCATCCTGCATTACATTATGGGGGGACTGGCTACTGTCGTTCTTCTTTATCCCATTTTCGCCCAGCTGATTATGTGGCTGCCTATCCATCAGAAATTCCAACTGCTGGCTCCCAGCGAAAATATGCTGCCCTTCGATTTTCTGAATGGAGGAGTCGCTTTCATAAGCCTTATTATCAGCCTTCCAGTGATTTTGGTTTTTCAGTGGTTTCAGCAAAACAATCAGATTTTGGGCCTGGAAAAGCAACAAATACAGACTGAACTGGATTTACTCAAACAACAAATCAATCCGCATTTCTTTTTCAATACCCTCAATAATTTATATGCCCTGAGCCAAAAACAATCTTCTCAAACTCCTGAGGTCATTCTCCAATTGTCAGATTTGATGAGGTATGTGATTTATAGAGGTAAGGAAGAACGAGTATATGTAGCGGAGGAGATAAGTTATCTGGAAGACTATTGTAACCTGCAGCAAATTCGCTTGCATAAAAAACTGGACTTCCGATTCAGCACGGAATTGGATGATGAGCATCTGGAGATTCCTCCCCTACTTCTGGTTGTACTGGTTGAAAATGCATTTAAACATGGAATAGAACCTGCAGAGCATGATGCCTTTTTACATATGAACCTGAGAATAGAGGGAAAGCAAGTCGATTTCCTTTGTGAAAACTCCTTTGAGTCCGGTCAAAGCGAAAAGGGAGGAGTGGGCTTATACAATTTAAGAAGAAGGCTGGACTTGCTTTTCGGGGATAATTATGAATTGAGGCAGGAGGTAAAAGATCATATCTTTAGGGTTCATCTGAGTTGGAAGAATTCATGAAGCTCCGTACCCTGATCATTGACGATGAGCCTTTGGCACATGATATCATCCTGAAATACATGGAGGATGTGCCCTTTCTGGAATTGGCCGGTCAATTTCACCTGGCTACGGATGCCCTTTCTTTCCTCCATCAAAACTCTGTAGATCTCATTTTTCTGGACATACAGATGCCCAAGCTTAGTGGACTGGATTTTCTAAAAACGCTTCGCGAGCCTCCCATTATTATCATTAGTTCCGCTTATGCAGAATATGCTGTAGAAAGTTTTGAACTGGATGTCTGTGATTATTTGTTGAAACCTTTCCGATTTGATCGCTTTCTCAAGGCAACAAATAAAGCACTTAGCCTAAAACGAATGCAGGAGCAATCGCAGCAATCTCCTGAACCCAAAAACATCTCTCAAAAAGCGGAAGAAAATCATCAAATTTTCATCAAGGCGGATAAACGTTTCATTCAGTTGGAGACTTCAGACATTTATTATCTGGAGAGTTATGGAAATTATGTGAAGGTATGGATGAAAGAAAAATTTCATTTAACTTCTCGCACCCTGAGTAGTTTTGAGGATCAATTGAATACCCGATTTTTCATCCGCATCCATAAATCATATCTAATAAATCGACTTTGGGTAGATTTTCTGGAAGGAAATCGTTTAATGCTAAAAAACGGAGTTGAGCTCCCTATTGGGAAGAATCACAAACAACATTTCAAGCGCTTTATGTCTCGCGATATATAAGCTCTATACGTTCAAGGGTTTACATTTGGCCAGCGCCACTACCAATTCCTGCACCCGTACCGGTTTGGACACATAATCATTCATACCTATAGCCAGATATTTCTCCTTGTCTCCCTGAAGGGCATTGGCAGTCATGGCAATGATATAGGGTTGCTTATCTGCTGCCCACCGAGATCTGATCAGTTTGGTAGCTTCCATACCATCCATTTCCGGCATCTGGATATCCATGAGGATTACATCATAAGCCTGGCGGGAGAGTGATTCAATGGCTTCCTGTCCATTGGCGGCAATATCAATGCGATAGCCGATTCGTCCGAGCATCCTTTGGGCTACTTTCTGGTTGACTACATTATCTTCTGCCAAAAGAATCTTCAGCGGATTTTTCTCCCCGATAGATTTGTCAAATTCAGATTTGCGATCCTGGCTTTTGACCAGCACGGGTTGTTTCACAAAAATCCCAACCAGCACATTGACCAGAGCAGCCGGTTTGATGGGTTTATTCAATAGCGCTTCAAATTCACTCGACTTTTTATCCACCTGATTACCCAGAGAGGTCAGCATAATCAAAGGCAGATCCTTTCCCTTTTCCAGTTTGCGCAGGTTCTGGGCCAATTGAATTCCATCCATTTCTGGCATTTGCATGTCCAGAATGGCGATATCAAAAGGATCCTCATTCGCTATTTTTTCCAGGGCCTCATTTCCACCTTCACACAGCTCGACATCCATTTTCCATCCTTTGGCATACTGCAAAAGGATGAGTCTATTTGTCTCATTGTCATCTACGATCAATACCCGCTTAGCTGCCAGTTTAGGCAAGGCTTCATTTTCTTTGAGCTCTTTCTGGTTTTTATTATGTCGGGCTTTGATGGTGAAATGAAATTGTGATCCTTTTCCAGGAATACCTTCACTTTCCACCCACATAGCCCCTCCCATAAGATTGCTCAACTGCTTACTGATCGCCAGTCCCAGGCCTGTACCTCCGTATTTACGGGTAGTAGAGGCATCCACCTGACTAAATGAGCGGAAGAGTCGGGAGATGCGATCTTTGGGAATCCCTATCCCGGTATCTCTCACTTCGAAATGAAGTTCGTATTCTCCTTTTTTGGCATTAAGACAGTTGGCATTGACTGAAAGTACGACTTCGCCCTTATCTGTAAACTTAATGGCATTGTTGAGGAGATTCAGGAGAATCTGTCGAAGTCGGGTAACATCCCCAATGATAGTTTCCGGGGTATTTGCTTCGATCAGGTAAGCCAGTTCCAGCTTTTTCCCGGCTGCTTTATGAGCCACCAAATCCAAGACTTCTTCCACACAGTTTCTCAGGTAGAAGGGCTGCTCTTCCAATTCGAGTTTTCCCGATTCTATTTTGGAGAAATCCAGAATATCATTGATGATAGTCAGCAAGGAATCTCCACTTGTCCGTATGGTATCTACATAATCATGCTGCTCATGATCCAAAGGCGTATCCAATAATAAACTCGTCATACCGATAACTCCATTCATGGGAGTCCTGATCTCATGACTCATATTGGCGAGAAATTCTCCTTTGGCTCTACTGGCAGCTTCAGCAGCGTTTTTCGCCTCTTTCAACTCTCTTTCATTGTCTTTGAGCTTGGTAATATCATGCACGAATCCCAGGAGTCCAAACGCCTCTTCATCCTCATCGATCAAAGGAACTTTCACAGTATGGAGATAGGTTTTTCGCCCTTCTTTTTCTAGATGTTCTTCTTCAATGAATTTGGGAACCCTGCTTGCAACGACTTCATCATCATCTTTCCAGAAGCCTTTAATACCTTTTTCCGGATTTCCATACACCAATTCCTCCGGGACTCCAACTCCCAGATCATTTTTCCCAATCATGTCTTCACTTTTCATTCCATGAGCTTCCGCGAAAGCCTTGTTTACGAGGGTGTATTTGTGATCCAGATCTTTTACAAAGATCCAGTCGGGCGTTGCATCTATTATATTCCGCAAAAGCCTTCTTTCCAGCTCCAAAGATTTTTTAGATACTCTCAATTCAAGATTCGCAGCTTCTGCATTTTCCTTGGCGATATTGAGCATTTCTTCTGCATGCTTTCGCTCACTCAAATCGTAAACTGTCGTTAGAATAGCTCTTCTTCCTTTATATTGGAATGGAAAGAAAGAAGTACTCCCCCAAAAAGTTTCTCCATTGTATTTGGTATAAAGAATCTCTCTATTCTTCCGAGCCTTTCCTCTTTTAACTACATTCATCAAAAGCTGAAGATCTTCTCCCCTTTTGATTATTTCGGTTACATGCTTACCCACTCCTTCTCCGGGAAGGCAAACCATGGTCCGCTCCAAAGATTCATTTCCATACAGGCAGAAGCCTTTGGTATCATTGATGGCGATTGGAATGGGAAGTTTATCCAGAATATAGCGGATATCCTGTTCTCGTTTCTTTATTTCTTCCTCTGCTTTTTTCTGTTCGCTGATGTCAAAATAATTGAGCATTCGCCCTCCATCCGGTAGTACCTGCACCTGATAACTTAAAACACTTCCATCTTGCCGTTTGAATTCCGATTTTGGAACACCATCGGGAGAAGTGATGCTGCTTATACGGTCCTTTTTATATTCTTCCCATTTATCATCCTCGACTTCATAAATGCCTGAGTAGCGATTGAACTCCAGGATATCATCAAATGATGGATTGCTATTGATCAATTCATCTGAGAAGTTCCACATGCGACAGGCTGCTCTATTTGCTACCAGAAGATTCAAATCCTTATCCATAAAAAGGATTCCATAATCTATGGTATCCAGCAAGAGTTTGAAACGACCCAGAATTATTGCCAGTTGATTTTTATTTTCCCTCAACTGATTTTCAATGGTCTTTCTTTCGCTTATATCCAGCAGCGTCGATTGCGTATGGGTGGGTATCCCCTCTTCTGTCCGCTCAATCATGGCCCGATCAAGGATCCACTTTACCCCACCCTTTTTATCTATGATCCTGTACTCTTGTTCTACATAATTCGCTCCTCTCGCCAATTCTGTTTCTGCGTAATTGAAGACCCTTTCTATGTCTTCAGGATGCACAATCTTTGCAAAATCATAGGCATCGCCCTGAAAATCCTTGGCATCATATCCATACTGGGTCACATTTGGAGAAACATAGTCCAGTTTCCAATTGTTTCCTTCTATCTCCCATCGAAAAAGAACTACCGGACTTTTTTCGACCACCTTGTTCGCAACCTCCAACTTTCTCAATGCCAGTTGAGATTGAGAAATCGAATTTTTCGTTTTTTGCTGGAGTAATTGATTTTCGAGTGTTCGGGACAGGACATAACCGATCTGTGAAATGATTTGAAGATGGCTTTGGTCAAATGATTTCCCGCGCTTCTTTCCTACATCCAGGGTTCCAATCACTTTACCCAGAATGATTAAAGGGGAAACAATCCGCGACCTCACTCCCTTCTCCATCAACATGCTATTTTCAGAAAAATCGCGATCTGAAACTTCATTTAGTAATATATCCCCTTTGCTCTTACAGATTTCTTCCTGTGCAGAGCCCTGAAACGGAATTCTATAAAAATTCTCAACATTTAAGGTCTCTTGAGAAGCACTAAAAATCTTGATACTTTCCGATTCTTTTTCGATGAGATTGATGCAGGCAAAATCAGCTCCCATGATTCTCTTCAGAAAACGAGCACAAATCTGAAAGCTTTCTTCCTGCGATTTTGCTCCTCCCAGTTCCAGACCCATTTCATTGAGTAAGGACAAGCGAGAAGTTTGCTCATTGTACTTATCGAGGTTTTTTTGCTTATAACTGATCAGTTCTCTCTGATAGATACTTTCTACTCCCTTTTGCTTTTTTACCCCCAGGTATTTCCAGGCGAGAGCCTCAAGTTGCTCCTGACTCAAAGTGAGTTTCTCTCCATTTTGAAAAGCCCTCAGTGATTCATCCAAATCCAGACTTTGCTTTACATCCCCGATGGGTCGAAAAGTAATATCTATATACTGATTCATCCAGGAAGCAACTTTGTCAGATTGCTCTGAACGAACAAGAACCTCAACAAAGTCGAGATCATCGAAGAGGTTCATTCCTTCAAAAAAGATTCCTTTGATAAATTCTTGTGGAAAGGGGGAAGTCAGCGACAGGCTGAACTTGCTTGTTTCATTAAATTCCAGGAGTTTGATGTTGAACCGAGACTCCTCGAGTTTGTGAAAGACATCACTAAGAAGTCCAAAATTCTGGTTGAATTGCAAAAATTCGAGAGAGGAATTAGGAGCAGAGCTACCAGCATGAATAAACCAGGTGCGGCTAAACTCTTTGCCCGCAAAAAATAAAATGCTGGCAGGATTGCTGTGTCTGGCTGTAAGATTTTCGAGTAATTCCAGAAAATCCCCTATGGGATAGCATTGATCCTTCTCAAAATCTTGAGATAGCGTTTCTGCCTCACCCTTACTGAGTGTGTAGGAGTATAGAAATGAATCAATAAATTTATGAACAAAAGAGCCAGCTACTTCTCCATTAATTTCCATTACCTGCCACAATTATTTGTAGTGGATATTTAATATTATGTACTAAATATATGAGGGTATTGAAATAAAGTCTTCCGCTTTTAGGGAGGAAGATTACACAGGAAATATTTTGGGTGAATGTGTAGCTTAAAAGCGAGGGAAAAGCCTTAGTCTTTTAGCTTAAGCTCATGTGGGCTGCTTTTGGGAATACGCTCTATCAAACCTCTGGCCTCCAGGTCAAGTTTCACAGTGGTGATATACCACATGGGAGAGCCTTCAAAAGATTCTTTTTCCAGAACTCTACGCCCGATTCGGGTCAATTCTTTGAATGTAATTTTGCCCGCATCTTCTATCAATTCAAGGAGGAGTGCCTTGACATGCTCATACTTTTTGCGGGATATGTTGACGCCATTTTTCCCTTCAGGATGAAGGGTTAAGATTTTCTCTTCCATAGCTACTGAAGTTAACCAATGGAGAATAAAATAGCTACTACCTGACCAGTTTGATAACTCCTGTTTGCTGAAGGTCTTTGCAAACACTCAATTGGGCATTGAGTTCGTAGCGATACTCTCCCTGAGAGAGTTTACGCCCTTCTTCCGTCCGTCCGTTCCATTTTTCATCTGGCTGATCGATATGCTTTATTAGCTTTCCATTCTTTTGGTAAATTTTCATATCGATGCTTTGTAAATATCCTCTTACGAAAAAAAGATCATTTACTCCATCTCCATTGGGCGAGAAAAGCTCCGGGACGACGATCATCCCATCGTGCTGCACTTCAATTTGCAAACTATCCTTGGCCGGACAATCGTTTCCCTCTTCATACATAGTGCATAAAACCGTATAAGTTCCGGCTTCTTCAAATGTATGACTGGGGTTTTTCGTATTTACAGGCTCCGTTCCATCCCCAAAATCCCATATATAGCTTTCGGCATAAGAATCAGCAGCTTCAAAACTAAAGCTGGCTTCAGATACACAAAGAGCGATCGTATCCGAGGGGGTACTACTTATCTGTGCATTTCTAAAAGGAAGATCTTTTATGTTTATATGAAGCGTGTCCCAGCAACCTCTGCTATCTTCCGCACGAATGGTATATAAACCCGGTCCCAGGCCATCCAATCCTACTCCCTCATATTCATTTTGGGTATCCCAGCGATACCTGAATTCTCCTACTCCTCCACTAGCTCTTACGACTGCCGCTCCATTTTCCAATTTGCAAGATGCGTCTTCTTTATGGACCAAATCAATAAATATTGGCTCTGGACTCATAAGGGCAAAGGTTTGCTTAGAGCTGCAGTTATTTTTATCTGAAAGCAGGACCTCATAGGTGCCGGAATTTAAGCCTTCGATTGAAGCATTTGTCTGCCCGGAATTCCACTGATAGCTATAACCGGCACCGGCAATTTCTTTCAAGCGTATGGCTCCGTCTCCGGAATTATCACAAGTTGGAATACTGATGCTTGTAGGAACGATAGCAGGAGGTGGGGCAATATGTAATACCAGGGAATCTTCCTGTACAACTTCTGCAGAATCCAGTACTTGCCTTTTAAATCGAAAATAGCCGCTTTCCATTTTTTCTGTGAATAAACGGGCATGACTATAGGAAGGACCTCGACTCAAATCCTGAGAAGTCCAGACACATTCGAGACTATCTGGTAAATCTTCCCATACATTCAGAATGCGAGGGGTAGAGGATTTGTGACAAACTACCAGGGTATCCGGTAAGGATCTGTCTGTAAATTGACCGAGTAAATATGCAGGTAAAAGTAGAGCAACAGAAAGAAGCAACGGAATTCTCATGGAAATAGAAAAACAACGAAGTCTAACTTCATTGGACCCCAAATATACTGAATGACCTACCCATTCAGAGCAAAAAGATACCAATTTTCTTGGTAAAGCCCCCGAGGATAAGCGAAAATCTATTTTGCGACCCTTAAAGAACGTCCCAATAAATTATTCATACAGATGAACAATCTTTGTAATTTATGATAAAGCTTGTATATTAGCCTTGCTTGTCTTGTAATTCTATTAACGCCATCCTCATGAAGAGAATTGCCTTCATACTGCTTGTTTTCTTTTTGGCGCAATCTGCCCATTCCCAAATTACACGCGGTAGCTCCGTACCACCTAATTTTATCCAACAACAATTTCAGCGGAATTTCCCTGATGCAGAAGAAGTTCGTTGGAACTCACCTCGATATGGCTTTTCAGCCAGTTTTTTCCAAAGAGGCTATGCCATGACCGCTTTTTTCTCCGAAGAAGGCGATTGGATGTCTACTCGGATCAGCATACCCGAAAGTCAGGTCCCCAGTGATGCTATGCGTCATTATCGGGACAATTATCCCGGATTTCGGATAACAGAAACTGTCTTTCACGACGCGACCGGCGACAGTTATTATTGCATCTTCGTCATTGGCCGTTCCTCTGAACGAGAACTGCATTACGATGATAATGGAAACTTTATCAGAGCAGTTAACAAATAGAAATATTTGATAAAATCATACTCCTGATTTTCCAGAGAACACGTAGGTTTTTTTAAGACTCCCTTAGTCTTGCCTGATTTTTATGTGTAAAATTCAGGATGAAAACATCTGCCATTGTAGTCTGTAGCCTTGTTCTGAGCATGTTTCCCTCCCGGCTTCCTGCTCAGGATTATAGCTTTCCCCATGCCCGTTATAGTCATGGCGGGCTTATCAGGCTTGATACTACCAGCAAAGAAATTTTCCTGACATTCACTGGAGGTGATTTCAATGAGGGTGCTCAAAAAATCCTCCGCTGCCTTCGGAGAAAAAAACTGAAGGCTCAATTTTTCTTTACGGGAGATTATTATCGAAATCCCGACAATGCCCGACATATCAAAAAGCTAAAGAAAATGGGACATTATTTAGGCGCCCATTCTGATAAGCACTTGCTCTATGCAAGCTGGGAGAAGCGGGATTCTTTATTGGTCAGTAAATCTACCTTTACCAAGGACCTCCTAAACAATTATCAGATCATGGCGGATTTTGGGATAGAAAAAGAGGAAGCGATTTTTTTTATGCCACCTTATGAATGGTATAATCGGGAGATAAGTCAATGGACAAAAGAAATGAATCTGGTTCTTATCAACTTCAGTCCCGGTACCCGCTCAAATGCAGACTATACTACCCCTGACATGGGCAAACGATACCTGAGTAGCCAAAGAATTTTTGAAAGCATCCTGAACTACGAGACAGAGGATGCAAATGGATTGAATGGATTTATCCTTTTGCTTCATATCGGTACTCATCCCAGCCGTACAGATAAATTTTACGACAAGCTTGGGGAGCTGATAGATGAACTTCGAAATAGAGGCTATTCTTTTTCCTTATTATCAGAGTTGTAAACGAATGCTTCGCTTTGTCAATTGATCCGCCAGAAATAAAATGAAAAAACTAAAAAGCAGGGAACGCATAATTCCTCCAAAGCCTATATTTAAAAATTCAGGGATAAACCCATAGCCTGCGATAGCATAAAATAAAGCGGGTAGTATATAGGTAAGCAGGGGATTGGTTCCCGCAGGTTTGAGGAAATTAGCCCATGACTTTCGCCCTTTCATATCTACCAACCAATAAACCAGCGGAAAAATAAAAAAACAGGAGGCTGAAGAATATAAGGCCCAGCTCAAGCTGGCTTTTATTTTTGAAATTCCTCCAAATCCCTCCATAAAATAAGCAAGGATCAAACATAGCATACCGGCAAGCAGCATATAGGCAATTTTTTGTTTGGCATCAGCCTTAATCCCCTCCCCTCTTAATATGGCTGAGCAGAGAATTCCCGAGATGACAATCAGGCTATGCACCAAATGCCCACTTTGAGATTTAAGCCATAAAAAAATAGATAGTTCCCCAAACACATCTGCTTTCAATCCAGCAATCAAAAAAATAAATCCCAGAAAGAGAGCGAGTAAATAAGCTAGCTTTTTAGTCCCTGCCATATATGCAAGGATCGCTATCAAATAGGCCCAGCCTATCAAACCCAGGATTCCCCACCAACTAGGCGTCATTCCTATTAAGTCTCCTTCACTGCCTTTTCGATAGCTTGCAAAGAGTGCAATGAGGATGAGTATTCCGCCTATTTTCAGAGCTGTATATAGATTTTGTTTGCTGCGCTCTGTGCTTTTGGGATAGTTGTTCCAAATGAGAATAGCGGCGATATAGAGTAATGCAGACCATAGGCGTTTAGGAATAAGGTTCGCCTCGGCATTCATTTCCTCAGCATTCACCATATAAACGCCTAGAATGATCAGGCCTAAAGTTCGTATGAGGGTATGTTTCCAAAAAGAGACTTTAGAGGAATCCTTGGCAAGTCGATTGCTTACGGCAAAAGGGATAGACATTCCCACGATAAAGAGAAAAGCCGGAAAAACCACATCCACAAAGGTCATCCCATTTACATCTGCCGCTACATGTTTCATCCAGGCAGGGATGCCCGATACGGCTGCCAATTCATTTACAAAGACCATCATAAAAATGGTCAGGCCTCTGAAAATATCTATAGATAGTATGCGCTCTGTTTTCATCGTCTTTTAAGATTAAAAGCCTTTTGCCCATAGGGCCATGATAAGTATAGCATCAGCGGTACCATCCATGGTAGGTTCATTGGTGGAATAATCTCCGATATCATCATGATAAACCACGAATTCATTTTGGAAAGGAGCAAATTCGTCTGCTTCGGTAAGAATAAGTCCTTTGAGATAATCATGGATTGTGCGGAAAATAGGCCCATCTATCAGGCCTCCTGCAGGAGTCTCTTTTAGTAAAGCTCTGGGAGGGATATGCACATCAAAGGGAGTCTCTCCCTCTCTGGGAATGCCTGTAAACATGCTCGTTCCCCAGGGATTTCGCCCAAACAACCAATCTCTGTGCAAAAGCATTTCTGCATGAAATTGCTCATCTCCACTCATTTTCTCATAAAGCATCACCTGTGTAATGAAATTGACCATCAAATTATTAGAGCACCAGAGGAAAGGAACTCCGATTTGGTAGGAATTTCCCCGGGATCGTTGAAGGACTTTTTCAATATTCGCTTTGTACCAGGCGATCAAATCCTTTTTCACGGAATCAGGTGCATGGGGATAAAGGGAAAAATGAGCCATATTCATAAAGGGATACTTTTCATAGTGCAGCATAGTATCCCGAGCCATCCAGCCATCCTCCTGAATCTGGTAGGCATAGGCAATGGCTTCATCCAGATATACTTTTTTGTGGGTCAGTTTGTATAACTCAGCGGCTCCCCATTCCATATCATCTTCCCAGCTATTTTCATTGTAGCGATAGGGGGCTCCATGTGAGTTTCCCTGCTGATAGCCTTCTTGTTCTCTGCCCATGCGATAGAGTTCTTCAGCAGCTTGTTGACATCTATTGGCAAAGTTTTCGTCCAAACCTGCCTGTTTCCATATTCTTGCTCCTAAGGCTAAAGCAGCGGCAGAGCGACCAGCCAGATTCGCAATACCCGTAGCTTGGCTTTTCCATTCTCCTAAGCCTTGAGGAGTGCCTGTAGCGAAATATGCTGCCCGATAGGAATTGGGCCCCCAACCATATTCTGCATTATCCTTGTGGGGAAATTTAAAGCCTCGGTGATCTCGATCATCTGCAATCTGGTGAATCAGCCAATCGTTTTTGGGATGCAGTTTGAGAATCCAATCCAGGCCCCACTTCGCTTCATCCAAAATGTCAGGAATTCCATTGGCATGTGGATGCCCATATTCATCTACTATGTCTTTAAACTTCTCTGCAGCCATTTCATAGGCCATAAGCATACGAGCTGTAGCATTGGAAGAAGTGATCAGGTATTTGAGTTGGTCCCCCGCATCATGCCAGCCTCCGCTAAAGTCAAAATAGCTAGAGTCTTCAACCGGTGCATAAAAGATACGTCCGTCAGATTGGTGGCAAACAATATCGAAATAGGGATTGTAGCCACATCTCTGTTGCCGCATAAAAGCCAATAAGTCCAAGTGGTAGTTTCCATAGACTTTTTCACCGATGGAAAAAGAAGTTGAGCGAATTTCGCCTACTTTAATATAATAGCTCCCTTCTTCCTGCCATTCACTGAAATCAAACAGGTATTGATGAGCGAATTTTCCCCAGGTTTTGCCTTTGGCTTCCGAGAATTTTTTCTTCAAAATACTTTTATCTCCTTTTGTCGAAATCAATTCGGCTTTGCCTTTCAGGTCCTCAGTGGCCATGATCAAAGCAACTTTTGAATCCTCTGGAAAGTAGCCAATGATGTTTGTACGAATGTGAATATCCTGTGCTGAAAGGAATCCAAAACATAAAATGAAGCAAAGTGCAAATCGCATAGTTTTTCTCAGATAGTAGTAGAAAAGAAATATACACAAAAAGTACAGCCCTTCTGACAGAATCAGAAGGGCTGTTTATAGAATTTTTCTATCAGAGAATATTATCTGCTAGTATTCCTCTTCATCAATAAAGCGATCTCTCAACTTTACCGGTTCTATATTTTTATCCTTACCCCTACGCAGTCTTGAATTCAATATCTCTACGATAAAGGCAAAAGCCATCGCGAAATAGATGTAGCCTTTGTCTACATGTTGCTCGAAGCCTTCTGCCACCAGCATAAACCCAATGAGCATGAGGAAGGATAAAGCCAGCATCTGAATGGTAGGCCTTTCGTTGATGAATTTGCTGATCGGGCCTGCAGCAACAAGCATAATAGCCAAAGAAATCACTACGGCCACAATCATGATCTCCACATGTTTGACCAATCCAACCGCTGTCAATATTGAATCAAAAGAGAAAACGATATCCAGGACGATGATTTGGAGGATAACATTCCAAAATCCTTTGACCTTTATGCTATCCTCTGAACCATCCTGTCCTTCCAATTTATGGTGCATTTCCAGAATGGTTTTCCCCATAAGGAATATACCTCCCGCAATCAGAATAATATCCCGCCAACTCAACTCAAAACTTTCGGGCAAAGACTCTAAGGCGATAACGGGATCTGTAAGCCCTACAATCCAGTTTATCGATAATAGTAAGGCAATTCTGAAAAAGAGGGCGAGGAACAATCCCAGTGTACGTGCTTTGCCTTGTTGATCCTCCGGCAACTTACCTGCGACGATGGAAATAAAGATGATGTTATCTATCCCCAGGATGATCTCCATGAGGGTAAGAGTAAAGAGACTTACAAGTCCATCGGTGGTAATGAGTACGCTAAAATCCATAAGAAGAAATAAAAGCTAAGGCCAATCGCCGGGCGTTTCATAAGGCTAAAGATAGAGGAGCCTATCTTAAAGTTGGAAATTTAGAGCATTTGTGTCACTTTTTCCAATGCCGCTTGAATTCCATTGGCATCTTTTCCTCCAGCAGTTGCAAAGAATGGCTGTCCACCGCCTCCGCCTTTGATTTCCTTAGCCAACTCCCTTACCATATTTCCAGCATGATAGCTTCCTTTCTCAGCCAGGTCATCGCTAAGGATAACGCTGAGCTGAGGTTTATCCTTAATCACTGCTCCCAGAACTACCAGGGTATTCTCTGTTGCTCTTTTCAGTTCAAAGGAAAGCTGCTTCAGGTCATCAGATGATCCCAGATCAACTTTTGCCCGAATGATATTGATTCCGGAGATATTTTCAGCCTTATCCAATAATCCTTGTTTCAATTGCCCTACTTTTTCTGCATTGAGTTTTTGAAGGGCTTTTTCCAGTTCTTTATTTTTTTCTACCAAATCTCCCACAGACTTTTCGAGGTCCTTGGGATCTTTCAGGATAGCAGAAACCCGACTAAGGGTCTCTTGTTTTTCATTGAGATAATCAAAGGCTTTGGAACCAGTGTATGCCTCTACTCTTCTTACTCCGGCAGCAATTGAACTCTCTGAGACCAGTTTAAACAGACGAATATCCCTGGTGTTACCTACATGCGTTCCCCCACACAATTCGACACTGTGCTCCTGGTCAAATACGATCACACGTACTTGCTCTCCATATTTTTCGCCGAAAAGGGCCATCGCCCCCATTCTCTTTGCATCATCAATGGGCACATCTCTGTATTCTTCCAAAGGAATCCCTTTGGCAATCTGTGCATTTACGATATCTTCTATCTGTTTTACTTCTTCGGGGGTAACTTTTTCGAAGTGAGAAAAGTCAAATCGTAAAGCTTTATCGGAAACCAGGGAGCCTTTTTGCTCTACATGAGTCCCTAAAGTTTCCCTTAAGGCCGCATGCAATAAATGAGTTGCGCTATGATTGGAGGTAACTTTCTGTCTGAATTCTTTAAAGACTTCAGCCTTCCAACTTCCACTTGCATCCTCTGGCAGCTTATCTACATAATGAATAATGAGTTCATTTTCTTTTTGCGTATTAAGGACTTTGATCTCTTGTTCTCCATTTTTTAATAAACCTCTGTCTCCGATCTGCCCCCCACTTTCTGCATAAAAAGGCGTTTCTTCCAGCACCAACTGGTAGATGCTCTTCTTTTCAGTACTTACGGTTCGGTATTGGAGAATGCGAGTTTCCAGCTCCAGGACATCATAACCCTTGAAGATGGGCAGATCATTAGAAGTATTTACAATCACCCAATCTCCCGTATCGCGCTCTGAATCATCCCTGCTACGCTTTTTCTGTTCTTCCAGTCGCACATGAAACTGATCCATATCTACTGTCCGGCCCTGTTCACGTGCCATGAGCTCGGTCAAGTCAATAGGAAAGCCTTTGGTATCATAAAGCATAAAGGCGAAATCCCCGTCTACCTTGTCTGAATCCTTATGATCCTTTAAATAAGCGTCAAAGAGTTTTGATCCACTTTCCAGGGTACGCAGGAAGCTTTCTTCTTCACTCTTTATAATACGGGTGATATAATCCTGTTGGGCTTCGACTTCGTCAAAGACTCCTCTATATTGCTCAGCCAGAATGGGCACCATTTCATACATGAATGGTTTTTGCAGACCTAAATAGGTAAATCCATAGCGAGAAGCTCTACGCAGAATTCTCCTAATCACATAACCTGCTCCCGTATTTTCGGGCCTTTGTCCGTCTCCGATAGCAAATACTACGGCCCGGATATGGTCCATAATGACCCGAATAGCGATTTGTTCGGCTTCTGAAGCTTCTGAATAGGTCAGTCCGGTTTTTGCCTGTAAAAAATTCCGGCTACCATCAAAAAGGTCGGTATCATAAGAAGATTGCTTGTTTTGAAGGGCCATAACTACCCTTTCGAAGCCCATACCTGTATCTACATGCTTCTGAGGCAATTCTTCGAGACTTCCATCTGCTTTTCTATTGAATTGAATAAATACCAGATTCCAAATCTCAACCACTTCAGGATGATCTTCATTTACCAGATCTTTTCCGGGAACTTTTGCTCTTTCCTCATCTGAGCGTAAATCGAGGTGGATCTCCGAACAAGGCCCGGAAGGTCCAACATCTCCCATTTCCCAAAAATTGTCTTTTTTCCCAAATGGTAAAATCCGCTCTTCAGGTAAGTACTTTTTCCAGTAAGAAGTAGCCTCATCGTCTGCAGGAATACCGTCTTCTTTGTCTCCTCCGAAGATACTTGCGTAAATACGATCAGGGGAAATTTCAAATCCTTCGGTAAGTAATTCCCAGGCCCAATCTATCGCTTCTTCCTTATAATAGTCCCCAAAAGACCAGTTTCCTAACATCTCAAAGAGGGTGTGATGGTAGGTATCATGCCCCACTTCCTCCAGATCATTGTGTTTTCCTGATACCCGAAGACACTTTTGCGTGTCAGTTACACGTTTAAATTTTGCCGGCTTTAAACCGAGGAAAATGTCCTTAAACTGGTTCATTCCGGCGTTTGTAAACATGAGTGTAGGATCATTTTTTACAACAACCGGAGCAGATTTTACAATCTGGTGCAGTTTTTGTTTGAAAAACTGTAGAAATATATTGCGTATTTCTTTAGACGATTTCATTGATTACCACTCCTTTGTTAACTCTTCGTTTTATAAGCGAAAGAGTAATTATTTTGATTATTAAAATTTTTTTTAACTTTGGTCAGCAAATTTAATGCTACCTGTGAAAAATACATCCAATTTTGGACGCAAAATTAACAAAGCATACATCCCTTGCTCAACGATCTCGCAAAGGTAGTAAATAATACCTGTTTCATATGGCAAAACGAATACGATATTACTACGACGAAGAGAGCTGTACCTTTCAGGAAGAGAAAGCGAGCGCACAGTCGATCTTCAAAAAGACTTTAGTAATACTTGCAGGTTGTGGATTATTGGCTTACTCTATCTTCTTTGATGATCCTAAAACGATCTATCTAAAGAACCAAAATGAAAAGCTAAAAACTGAATTACAGGTTCTCACAAATTCATTGGCAGTTCTGGAAGACCAAGTAGATAAGCTTCACGATGAGGATAACAAACTTCTCAGAAGTTTGATTCCTGAGGCCACACAAATAGATGAAGGAGCCTGGAATGGTGGTATTGGGGGTTCAGTCCTCAACGACCCTAACACTCCTGAAGATCTCAAAAATGCAAAAGACCGCCTCAAGACTCTTGAGAGAAAGGTTGATATACAAGGAAAAAGTTTCAATCACCTTCATGAGCTGATGACCAGCAATGATTACAGAATTCGCCACACTCCGGCTATTCGCCCGGTAAGAGGTACTGTGATCTCCGGTTTTGGTCAGCGTATGCACCCGCTTCAGAAAATTCGCAAGATGCACTGGGGACTGGATATGCAAGCTTCTATGGGAACTCCAATCATCTCTAGTGCTGACGGAACCGTTACGCTAGTAAGAAAGAGTAAAGGAGGATATGGACACCAGATTGAAATTACCCACGGTTCTACTGGCTATATCACTAAGTATGCTCACATGAGAGAAATTCATGTAAAGAAAGGGCAGAAAGTGAAAAGAGGAGAAGAAATTGGGCTTTCCGGAAACTCAGGTCTCTCAAAAGGGCCTCACCTTCACTACGAAATTATCCTAAACGGTAAAAAGATAGATCCGATAGAATTTTTCTACGGTGGTATGAACAAAGCCGACTACGCCAAATTGAAAGAATTGGCTAAGAAGGATACTGAATCCATGGACTAATGGGGTAAGTAAAGATATCATACAGAAACAATACTATACGATTGGAGAGGTAGCCAAGGAATTAGACTTGACTACCTCTCTGATTCGTTTTTGGGAAACGGAATTTCGGGAAGTAAATCCCAAGAAAAACCGTAAGGGTAATCGCGTATATACTCCCCAGGATATAGAGGTCCTCCGCGTCATCCAATTTCTTCTCAAAGATCGCAAGTATACCATCAAGGGTGCCAAAGAAAGACTCAAGCATGAGTTAAAGGCGGTGGAAGAAGAACTCAAGACCCGCGATACTTTATTAAAATTGAAGTCCTTTCTATTGGATTTAAAAGAATCTTTATAGTAGATTTGCAATCCCTAAAAAATATTTAGGCTCGGGATGTAGCTCAGTCCGGTTAGAGTACACGTCTGGGGGGCGTGGGGCCGGCAGTTCGAATCTGCCCATCCCGACAACAAATAAAAGGGTGCTTACGAAAGTGAGCACCTTTTTTTATTGATTAAAGCAGCCGCAAACCCAAGCCTTTTATTTTGAGTATCCTCCCCTACTCGCAGATCCCTCTGCTTATCTATCCATTTCGACAAAAGAAATTTCAACTGCCTTTTACAGCCAACTTCCTTTCTAATTCTTTATCTTCGATATAGAAAGAAAGTTATGGCCTTTGATAATTATTTGCTGTTCTTTTTTAGTGCCCTGGGGGTTTTTAATGGCTTGTTGCTATGTATTTATTTCCTCCTCCTGGCTAAGCCCCGGCATATCTCTAATGTCTTTCTGGGAGTCCTTCTACTAGCTATCTGCCTGAGAGTAGGCAAGTCTATCTTCTTCTATTTCAATGATAACCTGGCGGATATATATATTCAAACAGGCATAACCGGCTGTTTTTTCATAGGCCCATTTCTGTTCTTATATATACATGCCCTCCTTCAGCCTGAGGGTAAAATCGTCCAGTATTGGAAGCCTCATATCCTGCTATTATTTATTTCGATTCTCCTTTTAGGGATTTTCTTTCCCTATAAAGCTAATCGGGCGCTTTGGCAGGATTGGTTTATGAATGCTGTATACTTTCAGTGGTTTATTTATCTGCTCTTCACGGGGAAACTGATTTTTCCCATCTTAAAAAAACTTTTTCAGGCAGACCAAAAGACAAATACCCTTGAATTCTGGATGAGCAATGTGTATTTGGCTTGCTGCTTGCTTTGGCTCGTCTATGTTACTTCCTATTTCACCAGCTATATCAGCGGAGCCATTAGCTTTTCCGTCATTACCTATCTGCTTATCCTATCCTATGTTTTTAGTAAAAAGAAGCGATCCGTGCTTTATTTAGACAATCGGAAACAGGAGGAGCGCAAAATAGATCCCGCAAGGGCACAAAAGCTTCTGGAAAAATTAAAATGCCTAATGGAAGAGGCAGCTCCCTATACAAAACCCAACTTAAAATCCGAAGAATTGGCAAAGCTACTGGATATTAGTGTTCATGAATTGTCGACCCTGCTCAATGATAGCCTTGGAAAGCGATTTACTGACTTTATCAATGAATATCGTGTCAATCGGAGCAAAGAACTCATGAAATCCATGCAAAACTATACCTTCGAAGCCATCGGATATGAAGCGGGTTTCAACTCCAAGTCTACCTTTTATGCTGCCTTCAAAAAAATAACAGGCCAAAGCCCTTCAAAATACCTCAAGGCTCAAAAAAGTAGTGCTAATTTATAAGATCGCACATTTCGGAGGGCTTTTCATTGAGTATTTCCCGTGCTAAACCGCCTATTTAGGGGTAAAACCACATCCAATGAAAAGAATCATTTTCCCTTTCCTCCTACTCTTTCTGTCAAATTCCTTTCAACTTCTCGCTCAGAACTCCACTTCTCCGGAGATCGAGGCCTCCATTGACCGTATTTTTGCGAGCTACCAGGATCAAGCCGGCTGCGCCCTGGGTATATATAAAGAAGGAAAAATCTTCTTCCAGAAAGGATATGGACAAGCTAATCTGGAAAAGAAGACTCCTATAAGTTCCCGGACAATATTTGACATCGCATCTGTCTCTAAGCAGTTCACAGCTGCCTGTATATTTTTGCTCGAAGCAGAAGGAAAACTCTCTCTGGAAGATCCCATTCAAAAACACCTCCCTCAATTCCCTGTATATGAAGGGCAGGATATCAAGGTTAAGCATCTCTTATATCACAGCAGCGGTCTGAGGGGCTATTTGCGCCTCCTATATGCTCAGGGCAAATCCTGGGACCTGCCATTTAATAATGAAGATGGACTTGAGCTAATGGCGAAACAAAGAGGCCTGAATTTTGATCCGGGTGATCGCTTTTCCTACAGCAATACCGCTTATATGCTCCTGGCAAGCATCGTAGAAGAAGCAAGTGGTTCAAGTTTTGGTCAATTTGCCAAAAAACGCATTTTTGAGCCATTGGGAATGCATCATACTTTCTTTCGAGAGGATACTGCATTAGAAATTTCAGATCAAGCTCTGGCCTATGAATGGCAAAATGGCGCCTTTGAACTAGAGCATTATCAAAAAAACACCATTGTGGGCGATGGAGGTTTGCACACAAATATTGAAGATTTTTTCAAATGGAGTGAAAACTTCAAACATGCCAGGCTAGGAGGAAAGTCATTCATCAATTCCATGTTGAGCCTGGGTAGCCTAAATTCTGGGGAAAAGACAAATTATGCGGGGGGATTGTTTTTAGGGGATTATCAAAATCTGCCAGGCTTGCCAACAATCGGACATGATGGAAGTTGGGCGGGGTTCAGGTCTCTCTTTTTCAAATTCCCCGAACAGGATATTGCTTTCGTCATCTTCAGTAATAATTCCCATACAGATGTTTGGGCACTCTTAAATCAATTGACATCGCTATTTCTGGCAGAAGAAATAGCTGCAGCTCGAGAAAAATTGAATACTGAAGGGAACGATCAGGATGAAGCGCATGTTCTTTTAAACAAAAAAGCAAAAAGCAATTTCCCGGGCTCCTATTTCAATCCAGTAGAAGGATATAGCCGAAATATTTTACTAGAAAATGACACGTTGATCTACCAAAGAAGCAATGGAATCACGACCAAATTGATCCCACTCAGTGAAAATCGTTTTCACTTACAAGGGCTTTCTTTTGTCCAACTAGTATTTCAATCCTCTGCAACTGGAATCGAGCTGAAATTTCAGGTGGCAAATGATCCACCGATTTATATGCATAAATACACTCCTCGATCGTATCAAAAGCAGGAATTAAAAGCTTTTGAAGGAAGCTATACTTCTGAAGAATTAGAAAGCAGCTATATCATAAAGGCTGCAGAGAGTAGTTTGCACATATTTATAGGCTCTGACTTGCTGGTAGAAGTATTCCCTGTGATGGAAGATGTATTTAATGATGTTCACTTTGGCTATCTGAAATTTGAACGTTCTCCAGAGGGACAGATCAGTAGCTTTACCATAAATGACGAATTGGCAAGGGATATTCTTTTTCTTAGGAGGAGTTGAAATCATCCTGTATCATAGAGTTTCTTATTTCTGAAACCTTCTTTTATGCTAAGCGATTTCTTCAAAACAGCCCTTCTTCTCCTTATCATTTGTTCTTGCAAAGCCCAGGGACCGCAGAAAAATACGATTCTGCATACAGTTGGCGAGCTTTTGCCAAATGAAACCACAGAAGAAAGCTCTTTTCAAATTTGTGGACCGCAGGATCGGATTGTACAATACTATGCATTTGATGAGAAAACCTATACGGGAGAAAAGAAAGCGATTGTTGATCACTTCCATAGGTTCTTTAAAGCCAATCCTTCTCATACAGATTCTGGTCTATTGAGAATCCGTTTTGTTGTCAATTGCAAAGGCGAAAGTGGGAGATTTCATCTTTTGGGGATGGACACAAACTATCAGGGGAAAGCATTTGATCCAGACCTTAGTTCCTCACTATTGGAGATAACAAAAAGCCTGGACGGTTGGAAAGCTATGGAAGTAAAAGGTCGAAGCTATGACTATTATCAATACCTCATATTTAAAATCGAAGACGGAAGACTTATCGAAATTATGCCATGAAACATTTACTTCTTTTATTATCTGGAATCCTGATAAACTCCGTTTCGGTATTTTCTCAGAGAAACTGCGACGTCTTCCTTACAGCAGGAGATAGTTGCAGCTACAAAGCCTGTGATTATCTTGAGAAGGCCCCCAGCTTCTTCCAGCTCCGGAAAGAGTTTCATGACATCTACGACAAAGCCCTGGAAATATGCCCGGAGTATAGCGATGCTTATCGGGGGAAATCTGTAGCCTACCTTAAAACAGGGGACTTCATCAATTGGAAAATCCTGATGGACAAAGCGGTTGAATTAAATCCGATTGAACATTTGGGCTATAGAGCCTGGTGTCGATTTCAGTTTTTCAGGGACTATCAGGGAGCGATTGAAGATATCGAGACACTTGAGAGCCTTTCCCGTACCGATATTGCCTACTCTCAAAATGGAATGTATCATTTGAAGGTTGCGAAAGCTCTATGTTATAAGAGCCTGAATAAACGAAAGATCGCCATTCAGATTCTGGAGGATCATTTAGCCAATTATCAAGGAGCTCCCGATCTCTATGATTATCTTCATTTAGGGGTTTTGTATTTGGAAGAAGAAAACTTTGGAAAAGCGCTTGCCACTTTTGAAAAACAAAGTCAGGAGTATAATTGTGCCGAAAATGCTTATTACAAGGCTATGGCATATCAGGGTCTAACTCAAACACAGAAAACCCAGGAATCGCTCAAGCTGGCCCATGAGCTTTATCTGAATCATAAGACTATGTATGATCCCTATACTCATCAGGTGGACAAAATTTTTCTGGCGGATATAGAAGCAGAGTTGGAGAAGTCAAAAAACTAATTTGCCCCTAAGCATTAGGGAGAAAAAGACCTTCCTACACAATCTATTGAATGCGTATGCGTTTTCATAAGGTTTTAAGCCTGAAAACGATCCTTTACTTGCTCACATTACCCAAATCATTGATGAATTCTTATTCTCCAGGAAACAACTTTCAGAAATTGGTCCTACACACAATCAACAGACAATTTTCCAGATCCATCCTTTTATCCGGTCTAATCCTTTTCCTCCTTTCAGGAAATATTTCAGCCCAGGAATACCAACAGTCAATCGGTCTACGATATGGCTCTACCAAAGGAATTACCTATAAGGCCTTTATGGCTGAATACACAGCCTTTGAAGGTATGGTCGTTTACCATAAAGAAGGATTTAGAGGAATCGGCTATATCCAACAACATTTGGCCTTAGGAAGAAGGTCCAGCTCTTACCTCTATATCGGTATTGGAGGCTATGCAGGAGTTACGGCTCTGCTTGACGAATTTCCCGGTCAAAATAATGTTGCAGGTGTCAGCGCTTTGGTTGGCTTTGAGTATGTGCATCCCCGATCCAATGTCTCTTTTTCCTTTGACATCAATCCCGCTTACGAATTGATTCAGGAAAAACGTTTATCGGGAAATCAGGCAGCCTTTAGCATCCGATATCTGATCAATTAAGCTCATTTTCAAGGGTTTTCCGATCCTTATGGGTCCCCCTTTTCGGGACTTGTAATCCTGCATTCATTTTGCGTATTTGGAAAGTACAAATAATTGTTTCATTCCATAAACTACACAAACATGAGCGCCCCTCAATTCTATGCCTTGTTCGTCGGTATTGACACCTATCTGCCACCGGTACCACCCCTTGATGGCTGCGTCAATGATATGCGAGCCATGCGTGATTATATCAAGCGTAGTGTTGCTCCGGAAAATCTCCACATGGAAGTTCTGGAAAACGATCAGGCTACCCGCATGAATGTAGTACAGAAGTTTGAAGAGCATCTCAGTCAGGCAAACGAAAATGATGTAGTGTTTTTTTACTTTAGCGGCCATGGTTCTCAGGAGCCTGCTCATGAAGCTTTCTGGTACCTTGAACCTGATAAAAAGAATGAGACCCTTGTTTGTTATGACAGTCGTAGTTCTGATGGGTCTGACCTTGCCGACAAAGAACTGGCAACCCTGATAGATCAGGTTTCACAAAAAAATCCACATGTACTCGTGATCATGGATTGCTGCAATTCCGGTGATGGTACCCGAAATTTGAATTCAACTTCCAAAGTTAGGCAGTCGCCCTCAACGGATAATGTACGATCGCTGGATTCTTATATTCTCCCCCGCAACATGAGTTCTGACAGAAGTGTCTTATCTACTTCAGGTGTAGAAAAATTAGAGATTCCAACTCCGCGCCATGTTCATATGTCAGCTGCCCATTCTTTTGAGTTAGCGAAAGAGACTTACCTGGGAGGATCGCCAAGAGGGGTATTTACCTATTCCCTGATTGAGGTATTGGAAGCCTCCGTGGGACCCGTATCCTATAGTGATCTTATGCGGAGAGTGCGCAGGCTCGTTACCCAGAGAACCTACGACCAAACACCACAGCTATATAGTTTTGTTTCAGATGATTCCGACCTCATTTTTTTAGGAGGAGAAACCGCTCGTAAGGCAAATTATTATGGATTGAGTTATGACCGTGAATCCAATGAGTGGTCTATAGACGCTGGCTCAGCCCATGGAATCCTGGCATCACATAATGGAGAAGACACCATACTTTCGGTCTATGCAGAAGATGCCAATGAAAGCGAATTGACAGACGACAGCAGAGCGCTGGGAAAAGTTTCGGTAAAGAAAATAGATGTTGCGAATAGTACCGTCCGTTTAGAAGGAGATCTTTGGTTGGATAAAAACACCCAGTATCGGGCAGTTGTTTTCTCTATGCCTATCACTCCTCTGAAAGTAGCACTTGTGGGAGATGAAGGAGATGGATTGCCCTTATTGATAAAGGCACTAGAAGATGAAAGAGAGGATGATCTCTATCTTGATGTCACAGATAATCCCAAAGAGGCTGATTATTTGCTTCATATCCATAATAGCCAATACATCGTTACACGGGGTACAGATGGGCCAGACCAAGCTTTGATCGCTCAGCTTAATGGATATACAGCAGCCAATGCTAAAACTGCTATAGATAACCTTGTCCACATCGCTAAATGGGAGCGCATGCTCGAGCTCAAGAATCCCGGAACCGGTCTTTCAAGTACTGCGATAAAAGTTACATTACACAAAGAGGATTCTGATGAAATTATTCAGCCAGGATCTGCAGGATATCGGCTTACTTATAAAAATTCAGGAGGAGAAAAACCCAAATTCAGGGTAAAACTTCAGAATACCAGTTCTCAAAGGCTTTACGTTGTTTTCCTTTATATGTCTTCTTCATACGGCATAAACGAAGGCACCATCCCCAGAGGTGGAATATGGTTGGATAGCGGTCAGGAAACATGGATCATCAATGGAAAAGCGATTGAAGGAAGTGTAAGTGATGCACATTATTCCCTCGGGAGGACTGAAGTGCAGGAAACCTTCAAATTGATTGCAAGTACTACCGAGATAAATGCCAAACTTCTCCGCATGCCAGAATTAGGAGAACCGGTTACAACTAGAAATATAGGAAAACCCAAAACCAATACGCGCTCCCTCATGTTTGAAGATGACGATAATACGAGTAGTGGAGATGACTGGATCACAGATGAATATGGAGTGATCATACAGCGATTGGACTAGGAGAACCTCTCCATGCAAGCCAAACCTCCCTTTTCTTAGTAAGAGGTGGGAGCTCCACACTTCCAATACTGTCCTGCTCTGCCTGCCCTCCATTGTTCCGCAGGTCAAGAGTGGCTTATATAAACTCTACATCCTCCGTAAAGGGAAACTCCATGAGGAGCCTTACCCCTTTGGCGATATCCATACCTTCAAAAAGCGTCCGATGAAGGGCATGGGTGATAGGTGCAGCAAATTTATGTTTGTTGGCCAATGCCCGTATGATACGGACCGTTTTTATTCCTTCTGCTACTTCATCCATGCTATCCAGGATTTCAGCCAGGCTTTCGCCCTTCGCCAAACGTTGCCCGACGATGAAGTTACGGCTGCGGCTACTGGTGGATGTTGTTACCAGGTCTCCAATACCAGCAAGCCCCAGGAAAGCCCTGGGATTGGCTCCCAGGCCTGTACCTATATGGACGATCTCGGCCAGCCCACGTGTCACAAACAAACCGCGGGTATTTGCACCAAAGCCCAAACCATCTATAATTCCGGCCACAATTGCCATAATATTCTTTAATACACCTGCTAATTCAATCCCCACAATATCATGATTGCCATGGACGCGAAACATGGGACTTCGCAAGGCTGCTTGCCCTTCCCGAATGACCTCATCAAAATGACTCGCAATCACAGTAGCAGCTGGTTCTTTTGCGTCTATTTCGTAGGCAATATTAGGCCCTGCCATACAACCAATCCTCCTCACTACGGTCTCCTCACGGATCAACTCACTCATGGTCTTTACCTGTGATTTATCCAGAATTTCCAGATCAGCCAGACTTTCACCCTCTGCAAGATTTACAGAAAAGCCTTTGGTCCCGTGAATGAGTATATGATAGGGATAAAGGAAAGGAGCCAATTTTAACAGCATTTCCCGAAAGTTCTCAGAAGGAACTATGGGAAAGATCAGTTCACACTTTTGGGCAACTTCCTCCAGATCATTGGTGAGTTTGACAGCCTCATTGAGTTTCCGTCCTTTATACGAACGGGATTCGCTAAGGTCTTTGGCCACTTCTGGTCTTCGGGCATACAGCAATACCTCCCTGTTTTCTGCAAGCAGATTGGCAACAGCTGTACCGAAGCTTCCCGCTCCAATTACGCCTACGGTATCTTTAGATGAGACTTGCGAGCCCATAACCTTCCATTCTATTATGATAGTAAAACAAGAGGCTCATATTTTCAGCCATCAAGCTCTTTTCGTTTTGATAAGTCAGGGGCCTCTTGCTGTGATATACCCCCAGATTTTTCACCCCATGCTCAATGATGGTCTTGGTATCATTGACCATGTGATCTGCAAGATGCACTTTGCCCTGATCAGCCATATGCCTGAGGTGCTGCAAGACTCGATCAAAAGTTGCGTGAAACTCTTCCAAAGAAATACTTCGGTCTTCTTCAGAAATCCTTAATAAAGAGTACAAATCATAGGCCTGATTTCGTTTCTTCAGCATCTGAAAAGCCACATAAGCCACCAAATGACTACTAAATACACGATTTTCAATGTGGTAGCGATCTACAATTTTCTCTCCCAGCATACGCGTATATTCCGCATCCCTTTGTAAATCGGTCGTAACCTCTCCCTTACTCATGAAATAGCTCTTCAAATCAACCGGTCTTCCGTGTTGGTCATAGCTTACTCCGTTTTCATCTACGCGATTGCCAAAAAGATCCATCGGCTCACCAAAAGCCAGTGCGATATCTGATTTGGTACTTGAAATGTTCCAAAGAAATTTGATGAATTTGCGGTAAGAAGCAAATTCGTCATTAAGGATATAATATTGCTCTTGTCCCGTACGCTTGAGATGCTGATTGATGAGAGATTTTGCCTCCAAAACAAAGTGATAACTCATCACCATGGGCACCACAAATATTTTTTCAGACTGTGCCTGTACACCTGTTGTAAAGTTTCTTCTTTGTGCCTCCATTGCCGTTCCCAACAAGCCCAGCTTGAGCTTCTTCTCTATCATGCCCGAACGAGAACGTGTCCCCCCGGGAAAGAATAAACTATGTACCCCTTCATGTATCGCAACTGTTGAGTAGGAATTCAGGGTTTGTCGGTAAATGGGATTCTTCTTTCGTCTGTCCACCTTGTAAGCACCCAAACGATTCATGAAGTAGGCAAGGACTTTACTGTTAAAAAGGTTCAAACCTGCTCCATAAATAAAAGCCGGCAAGCCCAGTGCATGCAATGCCCAACCCACCAATATCGAATCCACATTGCTGATGTGGGTGGGAACCAGAATTACCGTTCCCTTAGTCGCCAGGTTACGGATGGCTTCCGTCTGACCAAGAAAGTGAACTTTCTCCTGCAAGCCTACGCTATGGTTGATGGTCGAGCGCAAGGTTTTTCCAGCTCCTGCATTTAGGAGGGTTGAGAAAAAGAAAGGAAGAAAACGTTTGGCAAAATGATAGCTCTGCGGTTTGAAGGTACTGGCGATTTCATTGGCATAGCGGTCAACGATCTTTTCCAGCATCTCCTGATTTTTGGAAAGGCTGGCAGCATCCGCCAAGCTTTGTTCGCTACTTACCAGTCCTTTTTTGATGTCTCCCCAAAATTTCTTTTCACTCTTGGGATCTACCCGCCAGGGATCTTCGACCATTCGGATTCTCTCCAGAAACATGGTTCTTTCGACCAATTCCTGAATATTTGCAGGCTCTCCCGAGGCATCCAATTGCAAACGAGTACTTGCGTCCTGTATAACCTGATTTACGAATTTGCCCCGCTCCTGAAAAAGGCGGGCAATGGGCCAATCATGAATATCTGGAACGACGGGTTCATATAGAATCCCTTCCTGTATGTAGTGCTGGACTGATTCCAAGCTGTAGTGTTAGGTATAAAAATATTTCCATGCAATATAAGAACTCAGCGCAATTTTAACGGCTTTTCGTACTTAAATCCCCGCTAAGACCCTAAAATAGATAGAAGAAATCTGACTCCAATCATAGCGTCCAACTACCCTTTGGAGAAAAACTTCAACTTCGATTTGAGCAGGATTTTCCAGGAGAGTTGAGAGTTTCTGGAATAAGTCTTCTTTAGACTGGTACAAATAGGTGGGATGAAATTCCGCTGGTATATGCTCTGGGTAGGCTAATCTTTGAGGAAGGATAGGATAAAGTCCGCAATAAATGGCTTCGACGACTGAAACCCCAAAAAAATCATGTAAGGAAGTCACAGCTATAATATCTGATTGAAAAAGGAGTTTTGCGTAGGCTTCTCGGTTCTCAACAAATCCCCAGTGCACAATCTCTTCTTTCAATTCCTTTCTGGCTCTATCAAATATGGGCAATTGCCGCTTATAAGCTTCCCCCGCAACAATGAGTTTAAATTCCTGGCCTTCTTTTTTCAGGTGAAAAAGCGTTTCAAAAAAGCTATCTGGATCCTTGTCATATTCCCAACGGTGGTTCCATAAAATGACCGGCACTTTATTTTTCACTTTTTTTCCTGGACGAAAGGAATCAAAAAAACCAAGATTCAAACCGAGCTCCAGGACCTCACTCTTACGACGAATTTCCTCTATAGCTTCCAATTGCCGCTGATCCGGAAAAGCTTTTAAAAAAGAAGGCAGTGCTTCGAAAAAGGCCTCCAAATGGTAGCGAGAATTGAAAAACACCCGATCAGCTACCCGAGCACTGCTAAAATTGATGAAGGCATAGTGCCGATCCCGTTTGAGTGAAACATCCGCATCATCCGGCGACCAGGGATACACCAATTGATTTTCATGAAAATAAAGGGCAACAGGCGTATCTTTTACTTTCTTTCTCGCCAAAGCCACAAACAGCCCTACATCCAGCATATCAGTCGCAAGGATCAAATCCGCTTTGAAATCGCTTTCCAGGTATTGGACAGCCAGACTATGAGCGCCTCCATGCATTCGCCACTTCCAGTATTTCCCACTCAAAGAAAGAATCTTCACCTCATGTCCACTATGTTTGGCAACTCCCCTGGCCCAATTCGCATGTGAGCCGGTAAAAAAGGGTTCGAGGAGCAGTATTTTCATTTCAGAGAGATTTATGATTCGGATAAAGGTATCATTCAGCCTTGTTAAAAAAAATCAAAAAAATGTTATGCATGCATACCACTTTTTGGTATTTTTACCGTATAATAGTATGCATGCATACCTTTTTTAGTCCAAATCACAGCAATAAATAAAACGAATGGATACAGTTGCCAATAAGTCCGCCCTTAAAGGAGGTGAATTCCTCATCCGCTCCACCCAGGCACAAGATGTTTTCATCCCGGAAGAATTTTCAGAAGAACAAAAAATGATGGCTGAAGCATGTGCCGATTTCATCAAAACGGAAATTGATCCGCACGTAGAGCGTATGGATAGCATGGAGGAAGGCTTCATGGCTAGTCTGCTCACGAAGGCTGGAGAATTGGGTTTATTGGCAGTAACGATTCCAGAAGAGTATGGAGGTCTGGGTATGAGTTTCAATACCTCCATGCTTATGGCAGATATCGTGGGGATGAGCGGTTCTTTCTCGACGGCTTTTGGTGCTCATACCGGTATCGGTACTCTACCGATTCAGTACTATGGCAATGAAGAGCAAAAAGCCAAATACCTGCCTAAGTTGGGTTCTGGAGAATGGAAAGCCTGTTATTGCTTGACGGAGCCTGATTCTGGTTCTGATGCGAATTCAGGAAAAACCAAAGCTGTATTAAATGAAGAAGGTACCCACTACCTGATCAGTGGACAAAAGATGTGGATCTCCAATGCCGGTTTTGCAGACGTATTTATTGTATTTGCAAAAATCGAGGATGATCCTAACCTGACTGCATTCATTGTAGAAAAAGATTTTGGAGGAATTACCATGGGAGATGAGGAGAAGAAACTGGGAATCAAAGGTTCTTCTACTCGCCAGGTATTCTTTGACAATACACCGGTTCCGGTTGCTAACATGTTATCCGATCGTCAAAACGGATTTAAAATCGCTGTAAATATCCTCAATATTGGAAGAATCAAATTAGGAGTAGGAATTGTTGGGGGAGGAAAATTGACAGCTATGCAGGCTGCTTCTTATGCAGCTGAGCGCAAGCAGTTTGGTAAGCCCATCGCCACCTTTGGGGCTATCAAACACAAATTGGCGGAAATGGCAACCCGTATTTATGCAACAGAGGCTGCTTCTTACAGAGCTGGGCAAAATATCGAAGACAAGATCGATGAATTAGTTGCAGGCGGGATGGATAAAGAGAACGCCAGTTTAAAAGGACTTGAGCAATTTGCCATCGAATGTGCCATCCTCAAAGTACTCGGCTCTGAGCACCTCGCATATATCGTGGACGAAGGAATTCAGGTGTATGGAGGAATGGGATTCTCTGCCGATGCACCTATGGAAAGAGCCTATCGCGACGCCCGTATCGTGAGGATCTACGAAGGGACCAATGAGATCAATCGTATGTTGACAGTCGGTATGATCTTCAAACGTGCCCTGAAAGGAGAGCTTGACCTGATGAAGCCTGCTATGGCAGTTGCTCAGGAGTTGGCGAGTCCTCAGGCAGCACCTGAATTGGGAGAGGGAGTATTGGCGAAAGAAAGATATACTATTGATCAGCTCAAGAAGTCTATTTTGATGGTATTGGGGAAAGCCGCTCAGGATTTAGGTCCCAAACTCAATGATGAGCAGGAAATCCTGCTAAATCTAGCCGATATGATCATTGAGCTTTATGCTGTAGAATCTACCCTATTGAGAACAGAAAAACTCATTTCTCAAAAAGGAGAAGAAGCTTGCCAGGCTCAGATCAATATGACAAAATTGTACTTGTATAAAACTGCAGACAAACTCTTTACTGCAGGTAAAGAAGCATTGGCTTGTTTTGCGAAAGAAGCCGAGCAGCCAATGTTAATAAAAGGCCTTAGATATCTCACGAAAGCACCTTTAGTCAATACCGCTAAGTTGAGAAGCGAAATAGCGGATATCATGACGCAGTCTCATGATTATCCATTCTAAGGCATAAGCAACTATCTATAATATTGAATTTCTCTGTAATGAACCTCTCCTGAAAAGGAGGGGTTTTCTTTTTACTATTGAGGGAAATCTTTTGACACAAAAAATTTTGCGGAAATTTTTTAGGGTATGTAACCCTATAAGAGATATAGGGATACACATATTTACCCACAACACAACCTTGAAAACTTGGCCACCAAGCTTTCCTCATTCCCTGTTCATAATGTAGATGTACTTACAAATGCTAACGAAAGCAGACAGGGAATTGTGTTTCTACTACTTCCACCCAACTTTATCAGTAATCTTATTAATTAATGAGTCCGCCATGGCTTCTTGCTCCTTTATTTGAGGATGAGAAGAAATCGCCTGATGGGGAACAAATAGGGTATGAATCTTTGGATCTTCCAGGGCATCTACCACTGATTGTACATATTTGGGCCAGGGAGAACCTTCTTTAGTAATATCCATATTGCCCAGCATGCAAATAATATGTGCAGCGGGGTATTTGCCTCTGATATTTCTGATAAAATCCTGATAACGCGCAGTTACAAATTCAATACTGGGTTTTTTATCTCCAAAGCGAATTTTGTATTGCTCAAAATCTTCCAGAAGAATCAACCAGGAATCATTTTGTAAAAGATTGACAACAACTACATCCGGATTAGGGATGCTCCTGAAATCCCATCTACTACCAGGATCAGTAGGGTCGAGCCGATCCCATATCTCTGGCATAATTATAGGCATCCAGCTTACAGTTATCCCGATTCCACTTCTCACAATGGCATTATAGTTAGCCTGAAAATGGCGAGCAGTAATGGCCGCATAACTCTGGTAGAAATTGGTATAGGTACTGTCTGGAGAGTCCTTTCCGGAAGTATCTTCTACCGCATAGGCCGCTGTTATCGAATTTCCATAAAACTCCATCCTCCGCTTTTTTTGAAAAGGCATTTCGAATTCCGTATCGGTTTCCGGCTCAAATCCATAAAACCAGGTTTTGCCGTGCTCCCATTCAGTCCGCTTAAAGATTTCGAGTACGTGGGTTTCATCTTTCAAATCTTCAACCAGCACATAAGACTTCTTGAGGGTATCCGGCCGTAAGATATTTATCAGCTCCCCATCGAGTAAAACATTGAAATAATTATCGTATTTCTCATCTCTAAGGACCACAGACATCTTTTCTCCTTTAAATTGAATCTTGATAGACGAACCTGACCAGTAGAGGACTTTGGCTCCATCTTCTTCCCCAATTCTTCCCTGATACTGAATAAAATCAGCAGCTGGATGGACGAAAAAATCTGTTCCCTCCCCTGTCGGAACCTCTTTACATCCGATGGAAATGAGAAAGAATATGCTTATTAGTGTAACAAAATGCCGTTTCATGCGACTATTTTCATGAATTCTGCTCAATAATCCAATTCGTAGACCAAATCTCCTGATTCGCAGAATTCAAGCTTCCCGTTGCCAACCTCTCAGGCATCAATTTCATCTACTACTAACAATAAAACCCTAGATATATCTTTCACACAATACTCATATATGGAACTCGTTATCCAAAACTTGAGCAAGACCTATCCTAATGGAGTCAGGGCCTTGCAGAATGTATCTCTTACTATCCAACAAGGCATGTTTGGTTTGCTAGGCCCTAATGGAGCCGGAAAGTCAACCCTCATGCGCAGCATTGCAACTCTCCAGGAACCTGATGGAGGAAAAATTGTATTTGACGGAATAGATGTCCGAACACAAAAAGAAGAATTACGCAAAGTACTCGGTTATTTACCCCAGGAATTTGGAGTATATCCTAAAGTGTCCGCTGAAAAATTGCTGGACCACCTCGCAGTCCTTAAAGGCATTAGCAACACCTCTGAAAGAAAAGAACTGGTAGAAGCCCTGCTTCACAAAACAAATCTCTATGAAGCCCGCAAAAAGAATCTTGGAGGATATTCAGGAGGTATGAAGCAAAGATTTGGGATTGCTCAGGCTTTGTTGGCTAGTCCCAGGCTCATCATTGTGGATGAACCGACAGCTGGACTGGACCCGGCAGAAAGAAATCGCTTTCACAATCTCTTAAGTGAGTTAGGAGAAGAAGCCGTTGTAATCCTTTCTACCCACATTGTAGATGATGTCAAAAAACTCTGTACTGACATGGCCATCATCAACCAGGGGCAAATTCTTATGACGGGAAATCCGAGAGAAGCGATCTCTGAGGTAGAAGGAAAGATTTGGCAGAAAAAGATTGCGAAAGCGGAATTACCCAAATACAAAGATGCTTTCAATGTAATATCTGATCGCCTGGAAACAGGGGAAACCATTATCAATATTTTCGCTGACAGTGATCCCGAACAAGGCTTTAGTGCTGTTGAACCCGGTCTGGAAGATGTGTATTTCTCCTACATATTCGGAGGAATCAAAGAAAAAGTAGCTGTAGCAGGATAATTTACCCTTAAACACAGATCAAGATGTTATTAAAAGTACTCGGATTTGAATTAAGATACCGAATTACCCGACCAGCTACCTGGATCTATTTTGGCATCATGTTTTTGCTGGCTTTTGGAGCAGCCAGTACAGATTATGTTACCATTGGTAGTTCGTCTGGATTGATAAAACTAAATGCACCGACAAAGATCGCCTTAATGATGGCTGTATTGACAGCTTTACCTGGCTTTTTCTTTGCCTCGGCTGTGATGGGAAATCCCATTTTGAGGGATTTTCAACATAAAACCAGTGCCCTCATATTTACCACTCCAATCAGCAAAGGCGCATATTTGTTTGGAAGGTTTGCAGGTTCCTACCTCATCCTTCTGCTTATATTTTCCGGTATGTTGGTCGGATTCATGTTGGGTCCCGTAATGCCCTGGGTGGATGCAGATAAATACCTGCCCTACAATGTATGGCATTTCATCCAACCCTTCTTATTGTTCGTGATACCCAATGCCTTTATCGCAGGCTCTCTCTTTTTCATGGGAGGAGCCCTGTCCAAAAAGCTATTGTTTGTTTACGTACAAGGGATTGCCCTTTTTGTCTTATATATGGTGAGTGGTCAATTCCTATCGGAATTGGAAAGGCATCAATTCGTTGCCTGGTCCGATCCAATCGGTTTGAACTTATTGAACCTGGTTTCAAGATATTGGACCGTAACGGAGCAAAATTCTCAAACCTACGAATTGGCAGGACTTATCCTTCAAAACAGGGTACTCTGGACCCTGATCGGAATCGCAGCATTGGCAATCACCTATTTCAGGTTCAATTTTCACGCCCGACAAAAGAAAGTCAAAAAAGGAAAAGAAGTCAGCAAATCGCCTTTATCTACCACACATGTACCTACGGCTATTCCTAAAGTAGCTGTTTCAAGTGGATGGCAGACCAACCTTCAAAGGGTTCTTTCCCTCAGTAAGTTTTACTTCCTGGAGGTGATCAAGTCCATTCCTTTCCAGGTAATCGTAGGACTGGGATTATTCTCTCTCATCATGGACTCCACCGATATGGGAACCATGTACGGGACCAACTCTTATCCTACAACTTATCAGGTACTAGGTATCATTGGCAACTTCAACCTCTTTTTCATCATCCTTATCGTCTTCTATACCGGTGAGTTGATTTGGCGAGAACGAGATGTAAAGATCAATCAGATTCATGATGCCTTGCCGATGCCGGATTTTGTAGGGATGGTGAGCAAGTTTCTCGGTTTCATGGCCCTGCATGTAGTGATGTTGATGATACTTATGATTGCCGGGATTATCATTCAAGCCACGAAAGGCTATTTCAACTTCGAGATTGGTGTTTATTTAAAAACCCTTTTCTCTGATACCCTGATATTCCTGACACTCTTTACCCTACTGACCTTTTTCATACATGTCATTGTCAATCAGAAATTCCTCGGGCATGCGATTGTAGTCCTGGTATTCCTGATGACTAGTTTCATCTTACCCGAAATGGGGATTGAACATAACCTCTTCCTCTTTGGAAACTTTGGACTGGGTACTTACTCTGACATGAATGATTATGGCCATTACGTAACCCCCTTCTCCTGGTACAGCTTGTATTGGTTGGGCTTTGTATTTGTCCTGGCAGCCTTGTCGGTTGTTCTGGCAGTGCGAGGAACTGATACCCTTATGAAAACCCGCTTTCAACTTGCAGGTTTTAGGTTCTCTCGACCTATTTTGAGCTTTGGCCTGGCAGCCCTGATGATGTTTGGGCTTTCTGGCTGCTATATTTTCTACAATACCAATGTGGTCAATAAATATGAAAACTCGGATATAGGCGAAGAAAGGCAGGCCAATTATGAGAAAGAATTAAAACAATACCAGAATCTCGCTCAGCCCAAAAATGTCGAAACCTATATGGAAGTAGATATTTACCCGGAAAGAAGAGATTTTGATGCGGAAGGTTATTTCGTCCTGAAAAACAAGCATGCACATGCCATATCCGAAATCCACATCCAACACAATATAAATGTTGATGAATTGAGTCTGGCATATCTGAGTTTTGGAGAGAAAGCGGAAGAAGGACATGGACAGGCCAGTATAAAAGAAGAATTCCCTGACTTCGGTTACTACATCTATGAACTGACTACCCCTCTGGATAGTGGAGACAGCGTGGTCATGTACTTCAAAAATGAATTCCGTACCAATGGATTTGTAGAAAGTGGGTCCAATACCCAGGTCGTTTTCAATGGAACTTTCTTTAACAATACCTATTTCCCATCCATCGGCTACAATGCTAGTGGGGAATTGACAGACAAAGATGACCGGAAAGAATACGACTTACCGGAAGAGCGCGAAAGAGCCCTGCCCAGAACAGATTCTTTGGGTCAGATCACCAACTTCCTCGGAGATGATGCCGACCACATCAAATTTGAGATTAAGATGAGTACTTCCCCTGACCAAATTGCAATAGCCCCGGGTTATCTGCAAAAGGAATGGGAAGAAGAGGGCAGACGATATTTCCATTATAAAATGGATGTTCCGATGTTCAACTTCTACTCCATGATCTCTGCTCGTTATGAGGTAGTGAGAGAAGCCTGGGAAACGCCTCAGGGAAGGCCTGTCAATCTTGAGGTTTACTACCACAAAGGACATGAATACAACCTGGATCGCATGATGGGATCTATGAAGCATTCGATCAGCTACTATGAGGAGCATTTCAGCCCTTACCAGTTCCGTCAAATGCGCATCATGGAATTCCCACGCTATTCGACCTTCGCTCAATCCTTTGCCAATACAGTACCGTATTCAGAAGGCATAGGATTTATCCTAAAGCCTGATGAGGATGATGTGGACATGAACTATTATGTCACAGCTCATGAGATGGCACATCAGTGGTGGGGCCATCAGGTTATCCCGGCCAATGTGCAGGGAGCAGCTATGGTTTCTGAAACCATGTCTCAATATTCTGCCTTGATGGTGATGAAGGAAAAGTATCCGGAAGAGATGATGCAGAAATTTCTCAAACATGAACTGGATCGCTACCTCTCCGGAAGAAGATTTGAACAGAAAAAAGAGCGTCCGCTTGACCTGGTCGAATCACAAGGGTATATCCACTATCGCAAAGGTTCGCTGATTATGTATGCCCTCCAGGACTATATCGGCGAGGACAAGGTAAATGAAGCCCTCAAGCGCATGGTAGATACCTGGGCATGGAGAGAAGATCGCTATGCAACTACAGACACCCTGGTTCAATACCTGAGAGATGTAACTCCGGATAGCCTTCAATACATGATTACCGACTTCTTTGAGACCATCACTTTGTATGAGAACAGAGCCAAGACTGTCAACTATACAGAACTTGACAATGGCAAGTACCAGGTGAGCCTGGATCTCAGCGCGGTCAAATACCGCGCAGATAGTCTCGGAAATGAAACAGCTATTGATTTCGAAGACTGGATTGATATCGGCGTCTATACCGAAGGAGAATCTGGAAAGGATAGCCTGATCTATTTACAAAAACATCCGATCAAAGGAGATGTAGTGCTGGAAGTGGAAGTTGATGTGGAGCCGACCAAAGCTGGTATCGACCCCATCAACAAATTGATCGATCGGAACCCCAGCGACAATACTACTACTGCTACCAAAGGAGAAGCAGAAAGTACAGTCGCCATGAACTAGCAACGAGTTCCTAACATAATGACGTTTGTTATGAGGCTGGTAGCTTTGCTACCGGCCTTTCTATTTCTTGCCGATCTTCCCATTTTCGGAGAGCAAAATCGCTACAGGCCGAGTACTTTCAAATTGAGAGAAAACAAGGATCATTACAACTGTGATAGGTACACTCAGAATCATCCCGATCACTCCCCAAATCATTCCCCATAGCGTCAGTCCCAGTATCGTAACCAGAGGACTGATATTCATCGAGCTCCCCATCAGTCGAGGTTCTATATAATTTCCTACCAAAATCTGGATCGTACCTACAATTCCCAAAACCAAAATCGCCGGCAAGGCCTCTCCAAATTGCAAAAGGGCAAATATGGCCGGGAAACCCGTGGCGACTAGCGAACCTATAGTTGGAATATAATTTAGGAGGAAGATCAGAAAGGCCCAGAATGCCGGAGAATCAATACCTATAAGCATTAAGGCTATATAGGATAAAACTCCCGTCAGCAGACTAACCATGGTCTTCAGGCGAAAATATTGGGAAATCGAGGACTCAATTTCCCCCAAAACCTCATTGAAACGATCGTACTGATCCTCTTCTGTAAAGATTGCTCGGATTTTCTTTCCAAACTGGGCTTCTTCCAGTAAGATAAAGATCGCATAGAGCAGGATCATGAAAGTATTGCCAATCAAATCTGAAAGCGAGCTCAGGATCGAACCCAGGATTTCTCCAAAATCGATGTTCTGCGTTTGTCCCTTAAGACTTTCTAAAATATCCAGGCCGTATTTTTCATTTAGCAAGTCCAATACAGACTCCACATTGGCTTCATAGTCAGCATAGGATTGTGAAAGGGTCTTGATATTAACGGAAATGATGTTAAACATCACCATGATCACCACCACTACTGTCAGGGTTGCCAGGCTAGTTTCCAGCCAGGAGGGAAAGTACTTTTTCACAAAAGGAATCTTATGCAAATACTTCTTGATTCCCCGCATCATATACCAAAAAAGCAAACCCATGACAAAGGGAACCAGGAGGCTTTGCCCATAAATCAGGATGAGAACAATCCCGATAGCGCTGATGAGAAAATATGCAGTCTTTTGCAAGGATTCGAAATTTAAAGATTAGCCTCCCCCCTTTTCATTCATTTCAAAGCGAATATAAGGATTCCTTGATATTTCTAATTTCTTATCCCAATTAAATGAACGGCCCTCGCAGACCCAGTTTTAAATTCATAACTTGCAGACTATGAAAGCTCTTAGGACTATACTACTTATTTTTTTACTCGTCGTCGGTCTACTCTTATTAGGTGGATATTTCTTATTGCGTTCTACTTCTCCCAATTATGAAGGGAGCCTTCAACTTGAAGGACTGGATAAGAAAGTAGAAGTTTTTTACGACGATTATGGAATTCCTCACATTTATGCTGATACGGAAAAGGATGCGCAATTTGCCCTGGGATTTGTGCATGCACAGGACCGCCTTTTTCAGATGGAAATGATTCGCAGAGTGGGCAGAGGGGATTTAGCAGAAATACTAGGGCCTGATATGGCCAAGACGGATCGCTTCTTTCGGACCATCGGTACGCTTGAAAGTGCCAGGCGAGCCGCAAAGGTTTTCCATGCAAAAGCAGATGACGATCCCATGAAGATTGCGGCTCAAGCCTATCTGGATGGAATCAATGCCTTCATAGATCAGGATAATCTTCCCGTAGAGTACCAACTCATGGGTATACCTGTACGCCATTTCACCATTGAAGATACCTATGCGACTTTTGCCTATATGGCCTTTAGTTTCGCTCAGGCATTTCGAACAGACCCTCTGGTCATGCGGATCAAGGAAAAATACGGAGATGCTTACCTCGCAGACCTGGATGTTCACTGGAATCCCGCAGCTCAGGTTATTCCTCATTATAAAGCAGCCGAAATGGAGGAGGAAATGGCAGAGGCTTTTGGAATAAAGGAATTATTTGAAAGTATGCCTGTCGCTCCCTGGATCGGAAGTAATAGCTGGGTGATTGGCCCTTCAAAAACGAAAAACGGCAAGGTCCTGTTTTCCAATGATACCCATATCGCTTATGCACAACCTTCCGTTTGGTATGAGGCGCATATTGAGTTTCCCGGACTCAAATCCTATGGTTCCTATTTGGCAGGTGTTCCTTTTCCTGTGATTGGTCATAATGAACATCATGCCATTGGATTGACCATGTTCGAAAATGATGATATCGATTTTTATGTTGAGAAAATAAATCCAGAAAACGCTAATCAGGTCTATGTAAATGACCATTGGGAGGAAATGGAAAGTCGGGAGGAAAGGGTGAAAGTTCTGGATGAAGAAGATCTCGTTTTTACCGTTCAGACCACCCGCCATGGTCCCCTGGTAAACGATGCAATCGAAGATATTTCCAAAACGACAGAAGACCCGGTTTCTTTCTGGTGGGTGTATAATGAATTTATTCCCAACAATCTTGAACTGGCCTATGGAATGAGTCATAAAAAGACCTTAGAGGAAGTAAGGGCATGCATCGCAACAGGCGCGGCTCCCGGACTCAATGTTATGTACGGAGATGTAGATGGTAACATTGCCTGGTGGGCAATGGCGAAACTTCCCAAAAGACCCGAGCATACCAATTCAAAATTCTTCCTCGATGGAGCCAGTGGAGAAGATGAAATTGACGGCTACTATGAATTTGAAGACAATCCTCAATCCGAAAATCCGCCATCAGGCTTTGTTTACTCTGCCAATAATCAACCCACTACCCACAATGGCGTCATGCATCCGGGTTATTATATCCCTCAAGCCAGAGCAAAACGTATCGTGGATATCCTTTCCACCGATAAAAAATGGGATATGGAGGCAGCCCAGGAGATGATTACAGATGTAAAATCTCCCATTATGCCCAAGGTGGCTCAAGCGGTTCTTGCTCAACTTTCAGAAGACAAAACTGATCTTGAAGCTCAGGCTGTTACTGTTTTAGGGGAATGGGATGGCGATAATCAACTCGATGATATTGCTCCCACCATTTATACAAAATTACTCTTCCACATCGCAGAGAAAACCTTTGCAGACGAATTGGGGGAAGAGGATTTCAATACCTTTTTGCTGACCCATATGATAAAACGTACACTTCCCTTCCTGGTTCAGAATGAAACAAGTGTCTGGTGGGATAAAAAGGATACAGAAGCGGTTGAAAGTAGACAAGATATTTTTCAAGAAGCCTTTAGCCAGACGATCCAGGAATTGGAAACTCAATTAGGAGGAGATATCAATGAGTGGAAATGGGGCAAGGTAAATAGCATAGAACATCCACATCCACTGGCACAGGTAGAGGCTTTGAGAGGGACCTTTAATGTAGGCCCAATGCCAATCAAAGGAGCAACTGAGGTAATCAATAATCAGATGTCTATTCCTAATGCCGAAGGAATCTATGAGGTAAAGGCAGGACCAGCTTTAAGAAGGATCATCGATTTTGGAGATATGGAGCATTCGGTAAGCGTGCTACCCAGTGGACAATCCGGAAACTTCATGAGTCCTCACTATGGAGATCAGGCAGAGATGTTTGCCAAAGGTGAGTTCCGACTTCAGATGACCAATAAAGATGAGATTAAAAAGATTGGGAAGAAACTGGTGTTGAAACCCTAGGAGAGCTCCAACACGCTTGTCATTGCGAACGAAGTGAAGCAATCTCCTTCAATCAAATTACCATTTATAGTTAAGGGGATTGCTTCGCCTGTAATACAGGCTCGCAATGACATTCGTTTTAAACCTTAAACGCTCCCCCTAAAAATTGCGAAGGCGACGAGAATACTCGTCGCCTTCTGCACGTTCATAGCAGTTCATATCTTGATCAGCTTATCCAGCTGAATTCATATTCTTTTACAGGGGTTTTCATTCTCTCTGCTACTCTTGCCAGACGATCCGGCAATTTCATCAGATAATCTCTCGCTCTTTCTGCCTGATCATTCAAATCCGTAACAGAATCAATTTCCCACTCTTTCAGGAGATTACGGAGAATAAATACATAATCCTGTGCAGTATAAACCCCTAATCGCTCTGCTGCATGAGAGAAATGCTCAAACAATCCCCCAATGGCATCTCCTGAAGCACGAAGGAAGTGAGCAGGCATAACGATCTTATGACGCATCATTTCTTCGAAAGCCAGCATAAGATTGCTGGGATCAAATTCGAGAATTTTCTGTACAAAATGCTTGTAGGCACGTGCATGTCTCAGCTCATCAGCTGCGATCACTCCACACATTTTTGCCAATTGTTCATTCCCCTTTTTATGAGCCAATGCCCCTACTCTTCTGTGGGAGATATTGGTCGCCAATTCCTGAAAACTGGTATATATAAAATTCTTGTATGGATCCTGATCTGTACCTATATCAAATCCATCCGCAATGAGATGTTGAGTAGAGGTTTCCATTTCTCGCATATTCACCTTCCCCGACAAATAGAGATATTTGTTGAGAAGATCTCCATGACGATTTTCTTCCGCAGTCCAGGCTCTTACCCATTTGGACCAGGCAGTCCCTCCATTTTGTTGACTAATCCCCTCCACATCCATCAACCAGGATTCGTAGGTCGGTAAGGCTTCTTCGGTAATCGTATCTCCGACAAGCACCACCCAGAAATCAGAATCCAGCTCCTGAGCCAGTTCGCGAAGTTCTTCGAGTTTATAAAAGAAATTCTCTTTACGAGAATCAGGCAACAAATCTGAAGGTTGCCAGTTTTCCTCAATCGGAATCAGGTATTTTTTCATGAAGCCCTCAAGAAAAGGCTCTATGGCCTCCATAACTTCTAGTCGTATATTTTTTAAAATCATTGAGGAAAAGGATTATATAGTCAAATAGCCGGTCAAGATACCACAATTTTATCGGTCTCGACCTCTTTTGTAATTAAGCTTTCGATCTCCAGGATCAAATCATCTGCGTTTCGGCCATTTGGCTCAAGGTATGGGTGCGCTTTCCAACTCGGCTTTATAAAGGCAGGCATGGGATAGTAGCCTTTGCCGGTGAGTTTGTAGGTGTTATTGACGGTAACAGGTAGGATAATGGCTGAAGGAGCATATTTCAGCAACATTTTGAGGCCATTAGGAGAAAACCGCTTGGGCAGGCCTGTTTTACTTCTTGTGCCCTCGGGAAATATGACGGCAGCATAATTGTTCTTTTCTATGTATTTGGCAAAGTCCCTAATAGCTGCCAGAGATTGTTTGGGATCTTTTCTGTCAATCAAGACATTGCCTCCATGGCGAAGATTATAGGAAATACTCGGGATGCCTTTGCCCAACTCTATCTTGGAGATAAACTTGATATGATGCTTTCTCAAATACCAGAAGAAAGGAGGAATATCGTACAAGCTTTGATGGTTGGCAACAACAATCAGCGGTCTTCCTTCTGGTAGTTCCTGGTTTAGCTCAAATTTGGGATTAATGCCTAAAAACAAGAGGGATTTTATGAGAAAAAAGTTCATAAAATCCACTACAATTTTATGGGCTTTATAGCCGCCGAGATTAAAGGCTAACCATTGCAATGGATGAAAAATAAAAAGAACCAGTGCAAAAGCCGAAATATGAATGGGTGTGAGAATATAACCTAGTATCTTCCTCATTTCTCTGTTAACTAGCCCCCAAAGAAAAGGAAAATATTTTTATTTGCCATTTTTTATGGATTATAGGAACTTATTTGCCAATAAGAATAGAAAACACAGATATACTTCTATTTATGCCGCATTTCATCCTCCAAAGTGTCTTTCCTGAATTTCTGGTAAGATTTTTCAGAGATTTTTGGCCTCCGGTTCAGGATACTGTTCTTACCATTATTGGAGTACTCATTATATATACGATTGCCAATTTTATCCTTAGAAGGCAGATGAAAGGGCATTCAGATGGCCTTTTGATCAAGCAGATCATCCTTTTTTTACTAGGCTTATTTGGATTTATTTCCATCGTTATTGCCCCTTTAGACTCTGAGTTACAGAAGGAAGTTTTACAATTATTAGGCATTGTACTCTCGGCAACTTTTGCTCTGGCTTCAACTACCTTTTTAGGAAATGCTTTGGCAGGGATCATGAATCGCATCACCAATAGTTGCGAACCGGGTGATTTTATACGGATAGGAGATTATTCAGGAAGAATATCGGATAGAGGCTTGTTTCATATAGAGTTGCAAACGGAGGATCGTGACCTCACAACACTCCCAAATCTATTTCTTGCTAATAATCCCGTTAAGGTAATTCGGAATTCGGGTACCATCATTTCTGCGGTTGCATCTTTGGGCTATGACGTCCCTCGTAAAAAAATAGAAGCTGCTTTAATCGAAGCAGCAAAAGAGGCAGACTTGTCTGAGCCTTTTGTTTATATCACCGAATTGGGAGATTTTTCCATCGTCTATAAGATTCATGGCATGCTCACAGATACCAAGCGCATCCTGACAGCCAAATCCCGCCTTCATGCCATGATGCTCGACAAACTGCATGAAGCTGATATTGAGATCGTTTCTCCCAGTTTTATGAACCAGCGACAGGTAAACAAAACGATCTTCATACCTGAACAACAGAAACATCTGGAACCGGAAATTGAGGTTGAGACTCCGGAGGAAATTATGTTTGACAAGGCAGAGCAGGCTAGTTCGGTTGAACTTCAAAAGCAACGAATGAGTGTGCTCGACAGTAAGCTGACTGAGCTTACTCAAAAACTCAAAGATGCCTCTGATCAGCAGAGCAAAAAGGCCTATACCGAGCAGATCAATCTAGTGGAAGAGCTAAAAAAAACCACTCAGGAACGCCTGGACAAAGGCATGGAGGAACTCAAAAAGAAAGAATAAGCATTCCGGTTACATTCTTCTACTATCAAGCAACTAACAGTAGATCATATTCTATATGAGGCTACTTAAAAATATTTTTCTTTCGCTCCTATTTTCTATTCCCATCTATGGTTTTGCCATTTTGGTGATCCTGCCTCAGGTCATGGCTTATGATCTTCTGGGAGCCTACCTACTAAGACCCGTCCTGACAATCCTCAGTCTTTTATGGGGAGCTTATGCCTGTGCAATTCCTTTTATCCTCTTCTTCAAAATGCAAAAAGAGGATCCTAAAACAGCCTGGAAGCAGCATATAGGGATGCCTATAAAAAAATTCTATCTGCCCAGTCTTGCCTATGCCTTTATGTTTTATATATGGCTGTTGCTTACTCACTTGCCATTTCTACATTTCCTGGACAATAGTCCCCCCCCTTTTCTCCTTTTCATCATTTCCTGCCTGGGTTTTGCTGCAGAAATCGTAAAAACAGACCACCGGAAAAGTGATTTCAAAGCCTACCTTCAGCAAGCTGATCAAAAGGCTTCCTATATTCGATTACCTATTACTGGTTTAAAAGTGCTCTTATATGCCCAAAGTCTGGGTTTCCTGTTTTTATTCTGGGGGAGTTTGTTTGGGGGAATTTACCTGATAGATTCCTTGCTCAATCCTTTTCTGTCTCGTGATCTATTACAGCTTTTATACCTTTTTCATCTAATATTTTGTATGATATATATCCAAAAATTTGCAAGAAAAATAGAGGCACATGCCCGCATGCATGCATTTATTCCCTGGGATTCAAATTTCTAAGGTAAAATTGTCAAGGGGGTTAGTTTTCCTCCTAATTTGTTACAAAGAAGAAAGCCGCCATTAATGAAAGTCCTGAAATACATCTTTCTCTCAATCCTCTTTACACTTCCCTTTCTGATTATTAATGGGCTTTTGTATTTGCCCATACATTTTGCTCCAGAATTTTACCGTGAAATCGGAGTGAGATTATCCATTAATCTTCTTTTGTTCATTTCAGGGGCCTATACAATCTTATGTCCCTTTGTATGCTTTTTCAAAATGAGAAAAGAAGGGCCAAAAAAAGCCTGGGAGCAGCATGTAAAAGCCCCCTTGGTGCAATTTTATCCCATTATGCTGACGGTGGCCTTTTTGCTTTGTATTTACTTTTGGGCACTGAGCATCCCTCTCAAGCTCTTTACGATTAGCCCTCCGATGGAATTTATTTATCTATTTGCCTTTCTATTATTTGTAGGAGAAGGATTTAAAATTACCGAGCGTTCTCATTTACTAGAGAAATACCGGGATTTAGCGGAAGAAGAATCTTATCCTTTGCAGTTCAGCCCAAAAATGCTCGATCTTCTGGTTTACCTCCAATCCCCTGTCTATCTCTTTTTCTTCTGGGTCAGTAATTTGGCAGGCCTTTATCTAGCTGACCAACTCTTATCGAAGCTTCTTTCTCATAATACCATGATGTTTGTGTACATTTCCGTATTGCTCCTATTCACCTTTGCTGTGAGATGGGCAGGCAGAAAGATCGAAAGCTATGGAAAAATACATGCCTATATTCCCTGGTTATCGAAGTACTGATGGTCCTACCGGAACCCAGCGCCTCAAGCCCACACTCCCTAATTCGCTTGAAATAATGGAGTGCGCGCAGAGCCAATACAAAATATCACCAATAAGACATGCTCTCTCTGCCCAACTCCCTTCGCTTTTCCAAGCTTCGAGATGACCTATGGTCTGGAAAGCGCATTGTTTCTCTTTTAAGAGAAATGGGAATGCAGCAGAAGAGTCAAGCCCGATTACAAATCAGGATTTTTCTTTCCCCTTTAATCATACAAGCTAAAAGATAGGTCTCACCTCCGGCATCCAATCCCAATTGCTTACGGATATCTTTAGTAGAAAATGGAAAATCTCGTCGTATTATTTCTGCACGTTTTATGCCAGCAGATTTGAAATGTTTTTTCAGAACTTTGGGTTTGTAGGGTAAAGAAGCTTTCACCTTAAAAATTCTTCCCGGAAAATCAGAAGCCGCAGCTTCCGAACTAAAAAAGAATCCTTTGCTGGTTTCAATAAAGCCTGCGCTATCTGGAAAGTATTTAGCTAATAACTGCTCAGTCAATCTTGCTTTGTAAAAAGCAGGATCAGCATCCCAGACATAAGAGATTTCGCGTTCTTCAAAATCAAGGGAACCTTCTTCTTCTAAAAGGAAATGAAAACTTTGCGTAATTCCATTTCGGTGGATTTTAAGCAGAATTTCCTTTTCCCCCACTGGCTCTCTATCCAATTCCAACAAGACTTCTTTGACTTCATGATCAATTGAATAAATATGAAAGCGACTCATCTGAGGGAACTTTCGAAAGGCCTCAACATGATCATAAAGCGGACTAAGTTTGACCAGAATTTTTTGGCCTTTCTGCAAAAGAAGGGGAAGCAATTCGAAGACATTGGGCTGACAATCTTCAGGCGCAAAGGTCCTTCTGCCCCTTTTATCCCTTCTGGCAGGATCGAGGTAAATCAGATCATAAGCTTCACCTGTATAATTTTTCAGGTAGTTTTCGGAAGAATCGTGATGAAAGTTTACATTCTTTATTCCAAGTTTCCGAAAATTGTGTTTGGCCACTTCAACCTTTAACCCATCAATTTCTACTGTATCGACCTGCTGAAAATACCGAGAGAAATGAGCAACATCCACGCCTAGCCCTGTACTTAAATCCAAACAACTTTCACCACTAAAGGATTTCATGCCAGCACTTTGCTCACTACTTGCCTGCTCAAAGGCTATTCCGGGTATGATACAACAGCTTTCATAAAAAGAAGGAATTTTTTTTCGACTTTTTTGGAGGTATTTCAGTTGTTGGGAAACTATATAGATAGGAAAGTCGTTGTACTTTTGACTCAAGGCCAAATTTGACGGATTCTCGTACAAATTTGCTTCGATAAGGTCTTGAATCTTATCATGCGTTAGAATTTCAAATTCTTCAATAGTCATTTACATGCACGAATATTTTACTTTTACGTAAGCAAACGCTAATTTAAACGATTCGATCACTATTTTAAAAAGATTTTTCTTTATGAAACGTGCAAAGCAAATAGCCATAGCATTTCTCCTTTTATTCGCAGTAGCTACTCTTAGCAGTGCCTGTAACCAGCATGTTTGCCAGGCTACCAAGGTAGGAAATCACAGATAATTCTGATTATATGAACAAGTGGCAGCCTCTAACTGGGGTAGCTCAGCTGAAAGAAATTAAAGAGGCTTCTTTTGAGAGGCCTCAACTTATTTTTAAACACAGCATCAGTTGTGGGATTTCAGCACAAGTCAATCATTTGCTCCAATCCTCCAGTGAAAGCCTCGCTGAGGAAACCGATCTTCATTATCTCGATCTGATCAATTATCGATCAGTCTCTAATGAAGTTGCTGCAGAATTCGGCATAGTTCATCAATCTCCCCAGGTCTTATTGATCAAGGATGCCAAGGTTGTTTATCACACCAGCCATTTTTCTATCAGACCTGAAAAGATATTGGGAGCCGTTTAGTTACGGCTAATTCATAATTACGGGTGCCAGCATGGTGAAATCGGGGATGCTTACCAGAAAAGTTGATCCATCGATCTGTCTCCGCATGGTATAATATCCGAACATCTTACCCGCAGGACTATTGAAATTGACCCCACTTACGTAGCTATGGGATTTACCCGGATGAATAACCGGCTGTTTCCCTACTACACCTGGGCCTTTGACCTTCCGCTTACTCCCAAAAGCATCAATAATATTCCACTCTCTGCTAAGCAATTGAACCACATGAGGGGACTCATTGTGGATCTCTATTTGATATGCAAAAACATATTCATTGCGGGCAGGAGAAGATTCATCCTTGATGTAAGCGGTTCTGACGCTTACTCTTATACCATTAGTAGTTTGAGAGCTCGGTTGGGTCGACATACATGCTAGATTTACAGAATATAAGCTAGGAAATCCTCTTCATAAAACCTAATCCCTTAGGCCATTTGGCCCAATCAAAAAGAGGCTATTTGAGGACATGTAATCAGATAAACTACAGATGTGAATTAAGAGATACGAATGTATTTAATGGATAATTTGTTTTTTGTATATTGCAGGAAATAAAACAAACACTTTCTCGCTTATATGAGCTTAAAGAGATTTATCTTTTCCTTCCTACTTATTTCTTTTCCCAGCCTGTTTCTTAAATGTCAATTAGTCCATCCTAAATATTTAAAGGGGGAAACCTATGCCGTAGTCGTCGGAATCACTGATTATCAGGAAGATCAACTAGACTTATCGGTAGCAAGCAATGACGCCATCCAAATGGCTGACTACCTGGCAAAACATGGATTTCCCGCCCTGGACAATGATCATATGCAAATCTTAACTGATCATCGGGCTACTAAAAACAATATTCTGGCAGCAGTTACCTGGGCAGCACGTATGGCAGGCAAAGATGACCGCATTGTATTTTTCTTTTCAGGACATGGAGCTCCTGAAGGTCTTGCGGCCTCGGATTTCAATACCCTTACAGGCGAAAACCTGGTTTATCACTCTTCCATCAAGACTTTGCTCAAAAGAAGCAAATCCAGTCAAATGTTGATGATCGTTGACGCCTGCCACTCCGGAGCCAGCGAATCGGCTTTTTACATGGGAGCTGTGTCGGACATGCTAAAAGACTATCGAAACTCTGGAATCACAATGCTTTTATCCAGTAGTGCCAGTCAAAGTTCACTTGAATACGGGACGGTTGGCCTGAGTTATTTCACTCATTATTTGCTGGAAGGGATCAATCAGGGTTTTGCCAATAAAAATGGAGATAATATGATCACTATTCAGGAAGCTTTTGATTATGTAAAACTCAATGTTGATGTACTTACAGAAGGGACCCAAACCCCACAAAAAGCAGGAGATTTTGATCGAAGTATTGTCATGAGATTAATAAAATAATTTCCTGCATTAGGCTTAGGAGATTGTTTTGTCCATCATTTTTAGTAACATAGATTTCTAATTTTGGTCTAATGAAATCTACGCTACTGTATCTATTGATAGTCTGTTTGGCTATCCCGACTCCTACTTTCGCCCAAAAGAGAAAGAAAGCAAAACAAGAGACTCCTTCTCATCAGGCAATTGATCCTGATCTTTTCCACGGAATTAAATGGAGAAATATCGGTCCCTTCAGAGGAGGTCGGGCCAATGCCATTACAGGAATACCTGCTAATGATGCCGTTTATTATGCTGGCTATACCGGAGGAGGAGTTTGGAAAACAGAAGATGCCGGAGAAAACTGGCGAAATTTATCAGACGGATATTTTACAACAGGATCTATAGGAGATATAGCGGTAAGTCAATCCGACCCCAATGTCATTTATGTAGGCAGCGGAGAGCATGCAGTAAGAGGAGTTATGACGAGTTATGGAGATGGGGTGTATAAGTCAACGGATGCAGGAGAAAGTTGGATCAATGTAGGCCTGAAAGAAAGCCGACACATTTCTGATGTCATCATTCATCCCCAGGACTTCAATACGGTTTATGTCGGTGCGCAAGGACCGGTTCATGGTTCGGGTACAGAAAGGGGCGTATTTAAAAGTACAGATGGAGGCAATAGCTGGGAGAAGAAATTATTCATAGATGAAAATACAGGAGTATCCAGCCTCATGATGGATCCTTCCAACCCCCGAATTCTTTATGCAGCGACCTGGCAACATAAAAGATCTCCCTGGTATGTCGAAAGCGGTGGCCCAGGTTCATCCGTCTATAAATCTACAGATGGAGGAGAAAGCTGGAAGAAAATAGTTGAGGGTTTACCCGAGATGATGGGCAAAATTGGACTTTCGGTTTCAGCAGCTAATCCCAATAGAATTTTCGCAATAGTAGAAGCAGAAAAGGCTGTGGCTGGATTATATCGATCCGATGATGCAGGCGCTTCCTGGACGCTAAAATCCAATAATCAAACCCTGACCGCACGCTCCTGGTATTATATGGAAGTATTTGCCGATCCTGGAAATCAGGAAGTAGTCTATGTACTCAATGCTCCCTTGATGAAATCTATAGATGGAGGAAAGACCTTCAAAAGTATGCGAGTCATTCATGGAGATTGCCATGATTTCTGGATCAATCCGAAAAACAGCCAGAATTTTGCCATGGCAGAAGATGGAGGAGCAACTATTAGCTTTTCAGGAGGGAAAACGTGGTCGACTTTGAATAATCAGCCAACTGCTCAATTTTATCGCATCAATGCTGATAAACAGGTACCCTATTGGGTATATAGCGGACAGCAAGACAACCTCTCTGTTGCCATTACGACTCGTAGCAAAAGCTATGGCATCCTGACCCGTGACTGGTACAATGGACCAGGTTGCGAAAGCGCCTATGTTACCTTCGATGATCCAGAAAATCCTCGGGTGATTTTTGGTACCTGTTTCAATGGGCGCATCAGTTTGCTGGATACCAAAACCAAGGAAGGCAAGGATATCATGCCCTACCCTATGACCAATTTGGGCTATGAGGCAAAAGACATGAAGTATCGCTTCAATTGGAATGCTCCTTTAATCAACTCCCCCCAGGATCCCAAAGTGATGTATTATGGTGGAAATGTCCTCTTTAAAACAGAAAATGGAGGACTTAAATGGGAAGCAATCAGTCCAGATCTGACCAAAAATGATCCCAGTCATCAGGGGCAAGGAGGGGGACCTTTTACCAATGAAGGGGCAGGAGGAGAAAATTATAATACGATTTATTATGTAGCCGCTTCTCCCCATGAAGAAAAAGTCATTTATACGGCTTCTGATTGCGGCCTGGTATATATCACCAAAGATGGAGGGAAGAACTGGACCAATATCACACCCGAGGGATTACCAGAGACAATGATCCATTCGATGGAGGTTTCTCCCCATGACCCTGCAACTGTCTATTTCGCTTCAACCCGCTACAAATTCAATGACTTCAGGAATTATAGTTATAAATCTACTGACTACGGAGCTAGCTGGACGGAGATAGGAGGAGACATTCAGAAAGATGATTTTTTCAGGGTAATAAGAGAAGATAACCGAGTGCCCGGCATCCTGTATGCAGGGGCAGAAAGAGGCTTCTATATTTCCGTTGATGGAGGAAAAAACTTTGACAGGCTTCAACTCAATTTGCCCGTTGTTCCGATTACGGACCTCATCATTCGAGACAATGATTTAGCCGCTTCTACAGCAGGTCGTTCTTTCTGGGTCTTGGATGATCTTTCCGTTTTTCAGCAGAGTAAAGGGAAATTCGGAGGAATGTCCATGAAACTGTATGAGCCCAAATCTCACTATCGCATATTCAATGCTCCTCCCTTTTATTTGATTACGGAGCATGCGGTTGGGGAAAATCCTCCTGAAGGAGTGCCTTTGGTTTACTACCTCGACAAACTGGATGATAGAGAACTCAAACTGGAAATCCTCAATGAAGCAGGAGATGTGATCCGTTCGATCAAGGGAACGCAGGAAGAAATACCCATCATGCTGGCCGGTGGAAGAGGGAATTTACCTTTGCAACAAAGTGCTATGCTTCCTATGAAGCCCGGACTCAATCGATTTGTATGGGATTTCCGAACAGATGGACTTCAAAAAATTCCCAATACCTTTGTATTGGGAGCTGATTATCGGGGACATAGAGTTGCTCCCGGCAATTACAAAGCACGTATGACTTATGGAGAGGAATCTTCTACTGTTGATATTGTGATTCTTGATCCTCCGGACATTAGGGTTTCCAAACAAGCCTGGGATGCTCAGCAAAGCCTGATCGAAAACATAGAAGGCCGCATCAATGAACTCCATAATTCTATCAATTCGACCATGGAGATGAATGCTAAAATCAAATCAATCCTAAAACAAGTAGGAACTACAGAAGGTGCGGAAGACTTGAAAGAAGCCGGGGAAAAATTAGGAAATAAGATCGGCGATTGGCAATCTACGGTAATTGAATTGAGACAGAGCGGCTTTCAGGATGCCCTCAATTGGCCTGCAGGTATGAACGCTGAATTTTTCCTGATAAAAAGTAGCCTGGACACCTATGATCCCAGCGTACCGGAATCTTATAGAACAAGATTTGAAGATTTGGATGCTGCCTGGACAAAACATAAAGCAGTACTTGAGGAAATTATGGATAAGGATGTAAAGGCCTTCAATGAGCTTTATAGAAGTAAAGATTTGCCGGCTTTGAAGGCTCCGGAGAAGGAAGTGAATTGAGGAAAATTCATTACATTGGGATAAGCACATATGATCGCATATCCTTTATCCATGAGAACCTTTCTGATTCTTTTCTTTGCCTTATCTGCTTGTTCCAAACCCGATCCACTTGTTGGGGTTTGGGAACATTGCGTAAAAGAAAATTTCGTACACCAAAGTTTAGACTCAGGAATAAATATTCCCCCAGTAGAGGGAAATGACACCTATACGATAAGCGTTGATAAATACTTGTATTCTCTGCAGACATATAGGTGGTATTCAATGGATGAGTCGAATACGCTGGAGTACTCAATAGAAAAGCTGGCAGATAACAAATACTTGATTCTCACCGATCCAACAGATATGGAGGAGAACCTTGAGGTAGAAACAATCTTCCTGTCTAAGAACGAACTCCGTATGGTATTTAATGAAGACCCAGATACCTTGGATTTCTACAGAAAAAAGTAGTTTCACCCAATCATCCCCTCCAATACCGTCCCTGCAAAATATGCCAGACTCGCAGCGATTGCTCCCAGCAAAAGGGTTTCCAATACTCCCCTGATTGCAGAGGTCTGCGTCACATAACTTTTCAAATATCCGATAAAAACAAAAGCTGTCAAGGTGAGTATAGTCGCAAGCAAAAGAGGCTCTTCGGTTTGCATAAAAGGCAGTACATACACCATCAGGGGTATAAAACCCATGATGGCAAAAGAAATGAAGGTTGCTACTCCTACCCAAATAGCAGATTTCCCATCGGGCAACATCTGATGTTCTCCTTGCATCATTTCGTCTGCCCACACTTCTTTATCTTTGGCTATCACCTCCACAACTTCTTCTAAAAGTTTCCCCTGAAATCCTTTCTCCCGATAGATTTCCCTTATCTCATCTTTTTCCAATTCCGGCCACTTATCAATTTCCCAGAGCTCTATTTTACGGTGCTTATTGTATGAATCACTCTCTGATTTCTGGGCCAGATAAGCTCCCACAGACATAGAAAAGCCATCTGCGATCAGATTAGCCAGTCCCAGTATAATAATAACTGTATGATCAAAGGACGCCCCAGCGGCACCTGCCACAACCGCGAAGGTAGTGATTGCACCATCTATGCCTCCATATACAAATTCGCCTAAATACTCCTGCATCTTCCCCAGACGGCCACGATTGCCATGAATATTTTCGTGTTGTTGTTTGATGTTTTCCATATAAATAAGATAAAGAAAATGGGCCAGCTTATGGGATGGCTGGCCCTGTCGGTCGGACTTAGCATTGGAGAGATGCTAATCGATAGAAATATATTTGGGTGGTGGTTGAAGGGAATCCTCTTTCTTGGCCAGGACCACTGTCAAAATTCCTTCTGCATAAGATGCGTTGATATCTTCCTGATCCACATTTTCCGGTAGACTAAATGATCTCAGAAAAGAGGAATAATTGAATTCTTTGCGGGTGAAATTCTCCTCCTTTTCCTCCCGCTCTGATTTTTTCTCAGAGGAAATAGTCAACATCCCATTTTCAATTTTGATATCCATATCCTCTTTTCGCAAACCGGGTATGGCCATTTCAATTTCAAAATTCTCATTTGTCTCCCTGACATTTACGGCTGGGAAAGAAACTCCACGAATGAAATTCTTTTCCCAAAAACTATTATCGTCGAACAGGTCTGAGATGAGAGATCCAAATGGCCTCATGAACCCATCCCCCTTCTTATTGACTAATAAGCTCATGTTGATAATTATATTTAGTTAAAAATTGATTCCATAGAGGTAAAGGATCGTATTTCCTTTATTGAGAATTGCTACTAAGCTTGCGGTTTAGGTATTCTTTTTGAAAAAAGTCTCGCATCAGCGCCCGCTTTTGGTTGTCGGTCATATTTCCGGAGCTTTTGAAGGCTACGATCTTATCTTTTAGTTCCTGACAACTCATGATGCTTTTCTTCAAACCGAGTTTGGCTTCTGCTGGCCCATAAATGGCTATGGCTTCTGCTCCTTTCAGGCGCATTTTTATCCGTGAATAAAAATCCTTGAGCTGAGCTTTCTTCCTGTGTAGGTATTTGCTTTCAGAGACAGCCTCCTGCGGTTTATAAGTCGTACCGGAGCCATAGCCCCCCTGCACCTGAAAGTGTTCAACTTGAGAATAGATGATCTCTAATTCTTCTTTTCCCTGATAAAAGCTAAAGATGTAAGCCTTATCACTATCGAGCCAGATTCCAATGTTTTTATTTAGCATTTCTTCCTTTTTACTTTGAAGTAAAGCGGAAGTAAGGCCATTAGGAATGAGAAAAGGAATGCCCCGCACTGATATTTCTCAATGCGGGGCAAAAAAATAAACCTAAAGGTCCATAAAAATACTCCTGTTGTATAAAACATGTATGATTCATACCCAATTATTTCGACATTCCTATTTGCTAAATATTGCATGCATTTGTATTTTTATTTTACATCAAATTCCCCTTAACAGAACAGTCTATGAAGACCTTGATCGTAGATGATGATCCTTCGAGTCATAAGATTCTCAAACACTTATTAGCAGAAGAGCATCCAGAGATTGAAATAGTGGCCTCAGCATACAATTTGCAGGAAGGAATCGAATTGTTTGTGAAATATAAGCCCGAGCTCTTATTTCTAGACATTGAACTGCCAGATGGTTTGGGCTATGAGCTTTTATCTAAAATCAAGCAGACAGACTTTCAGGTAGTTTTTATCACGGCTCACAATAAATATGCTTTGACTGCCATCCGATTTGGAGACCTTGATTTCCTATTAAAACCCATAAATAGCGAAGATCTGTCAAAAACAATTGAACATGCACTTAAAAGAAAGCAGAAACGAATCACCGAGGAACAAATACAGGTATTTCGGGATGTCATGATCAATAAAAAGCTCCCAAGCAAATTGAAAGTATCTGTAATTTCGGAGGATTTATACTATGAAATAGAACATATAAAGCACTTTAAAGCGGATGATTCTTATACCCTAATATTTATTAATGGAGAAAGCAAAGCAATAATATCAACCCGGAATTTAGGGCATTATGTAAACAAGCTTGAAATCTATCCAGAATTTCTAAAGATTCATCGTTCAAACATGATCAATCTTCGATTTGTCAAAAAGTACAACAAAAGTGAACAGCAGGTAATATTGAAAGATGGTAGCAGGGTTGATCTTGCCAGAAGTTATTTAGATGAGTTTTATAGAGCTATGGCGGAGATTTAGGAGTTTCGGATTTGCCTCCCTGCTTGAAAGATATCTTTCCCTGCAAGAGGACTCAATTTCCTTGTTTTATATAATCTGATTAAAACAATAATTTTTATCTAGAGCTCGAGAATACTGAGTGTTGATCAAAGTCAAATTACAGATGAAAACAGAAGAATTTTGTTCTCAAATACGTAGGCTCTAATTAGCACAAACTCCATGTCTTAGGTTAAGATTCCTTTCACGATAGATTGATCATCTTATCCAAGGCTTAGTAAAGCAAACATGTAATTCACCCATTAACTATACTGTCTTTATTATGGCTACAATTAAAATCGTAAAAAAAGGAAAACACGGAACGATTAAATACACGAATTCTATTAAAGCTCATTTGGCTAGGTATTTTCATAAGCCAAATGTCGAGGAAGTATTGGAAGGGAAAGTTTTCACAAGTGGAGATAACTTTCAAACAGTTGCTACTATTGGTGGTATGATCAAAGCCTGCGAATTGGATATCAATGGACATGGACATGTGTTTAAAGGTCCTTCGTACATATTCGCTGCCGTAGAAGATGATGATGATGCTGGAAATCCGACTGATATTCTTGATGGAGAGGACGGAAGAGTTGTTTTATTGGCTGCTCTATGTACTCCTTTCCAAAGACCCGAAACAAAATTTGAATTAGAATTAGTTGAAGAAGACGAAGGAGACGAAGAATAAATTAATTATGGCCTACGAAAAAGCTCAAGAATCAGGTTTGAATCGAAACGTCAGACCTATTGAAAAACCTTACTTGGAAGGCTTGGATACTTTGGATATCCTAAACCAGGTACAAGGAAATATCTTTGAATCTCATAAGAGAGAATTTGTTATTTGCCTCTTTTTCCATTTTGGTGATAATTTAAGTAAAGATGAAAAATCCAATATCCAGAATACAATATCCGAATTTTCACAAAAAATAACTTCAGCCAAACAAATTTTAAGTGAGAGACTGGATTATGGAAAAGAAAGAAAAAAGAAGGTTTTTGACCTGGAGCATATTGATAAATTTTTAAAATCAAAGCCAAATGTCTACTTTCTATATTTATCAGGTTTGGGATTCAAAAAAACGAAGAATAATCGTCTAATTGACAAGTTTCCAGATGATAAAACCTTCCTGAAAGGGATGTCAAGTAGCGGCAATAAAACTGCTGTCAATGACCATATTCCAGGCTCCAAAAGTAAAAACCCCTGGTTAAAGTACGCCTGGAGAAGAGAAAAAAAGGTTGACATGTTGATCCAGCTAGCGGGTGATGACTCTAGCAAATTGGAGGAAGAAGCTATGAAAATTACAAATTATTGGGGCCGGAAATGTTCTGTCAAATTCTTATTTGCAGAAAGAGGTAGGATGATTTACCACAATGGAAATAGGAGGGACGCTCGGGAACCTTTTGGATTTCGGGATGGTCTCAGCAAAATTCCCTTTTGGGAAAAAAATGGAAAGGAACTTCTAGAAAAGAGCCGAGAGATTGTTTTAGATGATCATTTAGGCAGCTATATGGTATTTAGAAAATTGGAGCAAGATGTTGCCCGGTTTGAATGGATGGTAGAAGATCTTACTTACAAGATATTTGGACTTAAGAAGTATCAGAAAGGATTTGAGGAAAAGAAAGCATTCGTTGAGGCTCAGATCTTCGGCAGATTCAGAGATGGAACTCCTCTTGAATTATATGATCATCCAATTATGGATCATCAAAATCAACATATTGAATCCATTTTAAAAATCAAGAACTTCAATAAATATAAACCTGTCGAGGATAGAGATGGATTTGATGGGGATTCCCGTTGTCCTTATTTCTCTCATATTAGAAAAACCAATCCACGTAGCAAAGCACAGATAACTCAAAATGGAACCGAATATAAAGAGGGGAAAAAATTCAATATGCGGATAGCTCGCCGAGGGATACCTTATAAAGAAATTAATCATAAAGGAGAGGAGAAGGTAGGACTTTTATTCATGGGATATCAAGCAAATGTTTCCACCCAGTTTAAAGAGATGAAAATAAAGTGGTCTAATGATCCAGATTTTGAACAAGAAAAAACTGGCTATGATCCCATAATAGGCCGTCCTTTTGAAGAAGGAGAATTGTATCCATATAAATGGATTCTAGACTGGAATACAAAAGAGGTAAAGGAAGTTCCTTATAGTTTTGAAGGAATCATTAAACTAAAAGGTGGTGAATATTTCTATGCTCCTTCGATTCCTTTTTTAGAAGGTTTGGGTATGAGGCAAAATGAGGTAGAAGAAGGGCGACTAAGCTAATTTTTTTTATACCTATTATCAAATGAATGCTATTTTGTAGACAATCTGTAATTCCTACAAAATAGTTTTTCATGCGATTGCCCTGTTTATTTTTAAGCATATGCTTTGGGAGTTGGTTTTTATTTCCCTGGCAGAACTTATACAGCCAAGCGGAAATCCTGTATTTACATCAGCTTTCGACCCAAGAAGGATTAACTTCCAATACCTATACACATGTCATCCGAAAAGATTCCCATCATTTTCTCTGGGTAAGTTCTATCAATGGCTTAAATCGATATGATGGTAAGGAAGTCATGCAGTATTTACCAGATAGTACAGACAATAGACAGCTTTTTGATCCTGTAGTGCAAAGTGGTTTTTTTGAAGATAATGAGGGAAATATTTGGTTTAGCACCTCCCAAAAGATTCACTATTATTCTCATGATTCAAAACAGTTTAATAGAATTGCTGTAAGAGATAGAAAAGGGAAGGAAATAAACGATGTGCATATTGTGCATTTCGATCCAGTGAGAAGTTCTTTATGGGCTTTAATTCCAGCAGACAGTTCAATTAGCAGGTTTGATTTAGTTGCTATAAACTCTCGAAAACCAGATTCGGCTTATATATATATAGATCAAATACCAAATTTCGATTTAGATGGTATACATATAAAATTCTCACGGGATTTAGAAGTATATCATTTATACTTACCCCGAAAAGGAGGATGGGAAATTCGTGAATACAAAATGAATCCTCGAGGAGATTATTCTGCAAAATTGATAAAAAAACATCCCGCACACAATGCATTTGCATTTCATCACCGAGATAATGGGAACTTGTGGGTTGGCACAGATCAGGGATTGGTCCTTACTACTAAAGATAGAGATGAATTCGAATGCTTTACTGATTTTCAAGCAGATACTATCAAGGCTATTCGGGGCATTATACCTTATGATAGAGATCATTTGCTGATAGGAACTGCCCAACAAGGCCTTTTTTTATTTAACCTGAAATCTAAAGCATATACCAAAACCATCTATTCTATTCAGAATGGTCTAGTGATGCCTTTCAATAGTTCTATTAGGAGAATGTATCTGGACCCAGACAATACTTTATGGATCGCAACAAATTCTGAAGGAATTTTCTATTGTAATTTAGAAAAAAAACGATTCCCTAGTTTCTTACAAAAAAGCCTTGACAACTCACAAAAAAACGTTAAGTCTCTCAGCGAAGGACCAGAGGGGAATATCTGGTCCATTACAAACACTTCCCTGATTATTACTGATCAACATGGAAAAATAGTAAGACCCGCCTGGACGAAATTTCAAAATGATAAAATCCTGGATAAAAAAGAACTCTATTATATCTTTCAGGATAGTAAATCCAGAATGTGGGTTTGCAGCAATTTAGGCCTTTTTGTTTTAAGGCCAAGTCAAAAAAATTTCCAGGCTGTACCAAGATCCAATGCATACAATCAACACAAAATTGTAGCTACCTACATAAAAGAACTTAAGTCCGGTAGGATTCTCGTTTCATCTTTCGGAGATGGAATATTCGAATTAAAAGAGGAATCATACAGATTAGAAAAAGCAGACTTAGATAAGGGGAAATCTGGTGATTTCACCGTGATTTATGAAGATCAGGACGCGAATCTTTATACCTCAAAATATCGATCAGGAATTGAAATCTATACTAAAAACAACGAAAACCTGCATCTCAAAGCATTTCTCCCATTTGGTCCCCTCGTTTACTGTATGGCCGAAAGTCCTGACAAAAAACGTATTTGGCTAGGCAGTTCGCAAGGGCTCTATTGGATTGAAAAACAGGGGAATGAGTTCGATTTGAAAAAGGATGATTTTTTCAACCAGAGATTTTTAACAGTCAATGGGATGCAGTTTGACAGTAATAACCGAATGTGGATCAGTACGAACAATGGTCTTCTCATCTACAATCCCAACATACTTCCAAATCAGACTCAAGAGGAGCCTTTTAATCATTTCCGAATATTTGATAAAAGTGATGGTTTACAGGAAACAGAGTTCAACTTTTATGCTTACAGTAAAACAAAAGATCAAAAACTCCTTTTTGGAGGAACCAATGGATATAGTCTTTTTGATCCCCGTGAAATCAATGAACACTCTGTTTTAGCCCGGCCTACCATCACCAAAATTGAAATCAATGGAGATCTGGTAAGGGAAGGGCTGTTTTATGAGAGCACTCAATATGAAGGAAGAGAAATTAAACGATTGGTTCTTCCCCCAGATAAACGCAGCATAAACCTTTATTTCTCAGCGATGGAGTATGGAAATCCGAAGGCTTGTCAATTTTATTATGTACTCAGAGATGAATCCAAGCAGATATTAAACCAAGGCGATGATCCTTTTGTGCGATATTTTGATCTTGATCCAGGAAACTACACCTTAGAACTATATGCCAGCAATTCAGAAGGTAAATGGTCAAATGAACCCCTGCGTATGGGCCTACGTCTCAGGCCTTATTTCACCGAAACAAGCCTCTATTATTTTATCCTCTTAGTCTTTGCATTGGCGGGGCTCTATGCACTTTACAGAAATCGAATTGCCCATATCCGTAAGCAGCAAAAACTCGCAGAATTGGAAACCACTATTTTACGGGTCCAGATGAATCCACACTTTATCTTCAATAGCCTGAACTCTATTCGTAGCTATATATGGGACAAAAATGTAAAAAGTGCTGATAAACTCCTGATGAAAGTTAGTGCCCTAAGCAGGAAGGTGCTCGAACTGGCAAAAAATCAATATATCAGCTTAAGAGAGGAAAAGAAATTGCTGGAAGAATATATGGCTATAGAGGCTATTAGATTTGAAGGAGCATTTACCTATCGATTTGAAATAGAAGAAGGATTGGATTGGGATGAAACCCTCGTTCCTACCATGATCCTTCAGGCTTTTGTCGAAAATGCTATAATTCATGGCTTGGCATTGAAAAAAGAAAAAGGCGAAATTTTGATCGTGTTTTATCAGGAATCAGACAGCCTGGTTTGTACAATAAGTGATAATGGAGTAGGTAGGAAAATGTCTGCGGGAAAGAATAAAAATCATACCTCCAAAGCCCTGGAAATCACTCAAAAACGATTAGACTTACTTACAGAAAAAACAGGCAAAGCCTCCAGCCTGAAAATCATTGATTTATATACTCAGGAAAATGAAGCCAGGGGAACTCAGGTGGAACTACGGATACCTATTCTCTAGTTTCCTTGCCTCATATCAGTCCTTCACGGCTCGAAAAATCCCCTCCACCAAATCCCTCAGTTTAAAAGATAAATAATTGGAATCTTGAGTCCAGGAAATAAGAAATCGAATACACCTGGAAATATGGTAAAGAACTGTCCAGTACTCCTTATTTCTTATACTGATACAGTCAACGATCCGGGGTTTAGGGACCCCGGACTTTCAAAAAGCATATCCTCAAGATGAACACAAACATTCTAGAATTAGCCTTAGGTCTGGTATTCATCTACCTCATCTACAGCATTTTCATGTCCTTAATTGTAGAAATGCTTTCCACCTGGATGGGATTTCGTGCCAGAATATTAAAACAGGGCATTACGAATATGTTGACCGATCTTAAAGATCAGGAAACTTCAAACATACCAGAGGGATTTGTGCGCAAACTTCGACATTTCTTCCTATTGTCCCCTAAGGGATTTCATGAAAGCAAGGCACGAGAATTTTATAATCAGGCATCAATCCGCTACCTCTCCCAGGGGACCAAAGTAAATTTCTTTAACCATATTTTTCTGTTCAAGAAAAGTAAACCCAGTTATATATCCTCCCAAACCTTCAGCGCTACCTTGATCCATATGCTGCGTGAAAAAGGTAGAGGCATACACGACTGGGGAAAGATAAAATTTAGTGTTCAAAATAATGCGCTTCATTTTGATCCTAATACTTGTCAGCAAGTTTGTTCCTTGCTGGAGGATGCAGATGACGATATGGGTCTATTTATCCAAAAGCTTGAGCTATGGTATGAAGAAATGATGGATCGGGTAAATGGTTGGTATAAGCGAAAAATGAGAATGCTCATTTTTTGGGTGGGTATATTAATTGCCGCCATCCTGAATGTAGATAGTTTTAAAATTGTCAAAGTACTTTCCAAGGACCATACTGCCCGCGAACAAATAGTTGAACTTGCAACTGCAGCGGCAGATAAGGATTCCAAAATGAGCGAGATGATCAGTCGTTTGGATAGTCAATATGTAGAAGATCAATTATACAGAGCCATAAATGAAATAAGCAAGGAAGTAGAAAACACAGATATTCTGTTAGGATTGGGGCATGAATTCCCCCTGGAAACTAAAAGCACAAGTTTTAAGCAAAAAGATGAACTGTGGGAAAAGCTAAATACACAGGTCAAAAAGGCCATGAAAGCACAAAAACTTACTGATAGCCTGGATAATGAACTGCATCTGGAAGGCTTAGAGATAGAAGAGATTCAGGAATTGCTAGCGCTTAAAAGAAGCGTAAATCAGGATCACCAAAGAGCTATGATACGCATCAATACGCTTGCAAATAGTTCTTACGTCAGGATAGATGCGCTTCAAAAGATTTCGTCAGAAAAGTTTGAACTGAAAGGGGAAAGCTCCACTGGGTTTGGGGGAAAACTACGGCACATCCTAGCTCAACTCAATCCTGCCAAAACGCCCTTTTGGGGCTTTGTCATCACAGCTCTTGCTCTTTGTCTTGGGGCTCCCTTTTGGTTCGATTTACTGACAAAACTTGTTGCATTAAGAGGAGCGGGGAAAAAACCAGAGGAAAAGGAGAAAAAAGCTACAGAAAGGATAGCAGAAGCAAAGACGGTAAAAAATAAAAATCAAGGCAAAAGAGTCTTAAGCCTAAATCCGGTTGATTTGGTTCTGGCGAAAAACCGCGATAAATGGCTGGCATTGGAGGGAGTAATAGCCGTAAACAAAGTTCTTATAAAAAAGGAGAACAAAGCCATAAAGTACGTAATCGAAGTCTCCCATTTCAAAGGCTTCGAATTGAAGGAAATTCCAGATGAATTTAAAAGGAAAAAATCCAATCAAAAAGTTGAAGTGATTAAAAAGGAACGGGAATATGCAGAATTTCAAGGGCGCAACCATATCGACGAAGTTCAACAAACACAATTAGGAAGGACAATCACAGGAACAATAGCAGGCAAATTGTTGAATCTTGACTCACCGAATAAATGCATCCTCTCTTGTGGGCATGTTTTGAGTAAAACCGGAGCCTCGCTGGTTTTTAATGGAGAACAGGATCATAGTTTAGGTAAGATAAAGAAAGTGATTTGGTCAAATACTATGGATGCAGGTATCATAGAAATTACTAAAAAGACCGAGCATTTATTCAGGACCATACAAGAAGTACATGTGCCCGATATCAACGATCAATTAAACCAAACTCCTGTAAGGATTTATAAGCGTAAAGACTACTTCAAAGACGCTTATATTCAAAATATTGATGTTGATTATCCATTTAGCCACAAATATTCAAAAAAAGCTTATACCCTGTACAATTTAATAAGCTTGGGTTCCGATGATGGGCCCCTGACACAGTCAGGAGATTCTGGCTCTCTGGTCAATTGTTTCGTAGGTCCAGACAAGCTGGAAAAAACGCTGGGAATAATTGTAGGGTGCCTGAATGAAGCGGATGGCAGCAGTATCAGTTTTGTCTTACCCATGCATAGAATACTCAGGGATTTAAATCTCGCAATTATTGAAGAAAACAATTCATAGTTATGAAAAGATATCTAACAGTTAGCCTATTATTCCTTTTTTCCCTATTGGGACCTACTACTTCTTTTGCACAAAAGGTTCATGAATGGAATGTAAATACATCCCCCAAGACACCTCTTAAAGCAGAGAAAGGAGATATTATAAGCTTAATCGGATTTAGTGCAAAAAAAGAGTTTTCTTTTTCTAAGGGTGAATCGAAAATATATGAGGCAGGGGATACGATTGTTTTAAGTGGGTCTTTTATAGAGGCTCGTAAGTTTGGACTCGAGATAAAAATCACTTGTAAGCCAACAAAAAATGTACTCAGTATTCAAATTGTCGCAGAAAGTACTCCTGAAGCTGCTTCTAGTGAAGTCGAACAAAATTCATCTATCGTCTATGATGCTATTGCGCTCCACGTCCAAAAAGATATGCCTTGCAAAGTCAAAGCATTTTTAACGAAGTATAAAATAAAGGATTCCACTGAATTGAGTAAAAATTCAATGCTGAAAGGAATTAATTTCCCAAAGGAGGCATGCGTAAGGATAGGGGAAATTCAAAATAATTTTCTTTCTATTTCTGAAGGAAGTGTAGGAGGCCTGAATACAACTCAATTGATTGACAGCCTGGTTACTTTCCTCATTAATCGAAGCAAGGAAGAATTAGCCATTCGATATTTCGATAATTTTAAACGGGCGATATCAAGTAAAAATAATCCAGAATTCAGGAGCCTTTTACCCGCCACACACAAAGGCCTGGAAATGATCGGAGATGATATTTTTTTCTTCCATCGACATATTCCTATGCTTAAAGGACAATTCCAATCCGATCTAAATTCATTACCCGAGAACTTTAAAGAGCTAATCATTAAAGATAATTCCCGGCTTTTTTCGGATACAAGTCATAAGGCTGCTGTTATTTTTGCTGCGGATATAGCCATTGGAATCAAAAATGAACAACATCCGGGAGAAATCATTCAAAGTCTGACCAAAGAATATTTAAAACCATTCCCGAAAGATGTCGCTGGAGGATTAGCTACAGTCAGATTAATCTCTGAATCAATAAGGGAACCTAAGACTGAGTTAATCAAGAAACACGGATATTGGGTACAGGATTCGATCACGAATTTGGTTCTTACTAATCCAGATATATTCAAAATATATTTAGGCCTTTTGATACAACAGGCCAAAATAGATCAAATTCAATTCGAAGATAGCACATCCCTAGCCGATAAACTTAATCTTTTTGCCGAAAATTATTTTGAACTAAAAGCCCCTTTCCAAGAAATAATTTTTAATACAAGAAAAATATCTGCATTGCTCAAAAAAAGCCGTGAATCAGGCGCTAAAAAATTACCAGCAAATGAGATCTCAGCTTATATAATGGCTGCAAATGTCATATTTGCAAAAGCAAATTATATAGTAAACAAACTGAATATTCAAGGAAATGAGGGTGAGTTAGCAAGTGTTTTTGGGGTAATAGATCAGTTTACCCGCCTTTTAAGCAATGTCATTGATAAACAGTATCCGAAGGCCCTTTTTAACGTATCCATTCTTTATCAAGAACTTGTCTTACAAAAGGCCATAAAAAAGTACGCTAATGGCAACAAAGAGGAGGAGAAAAAATTAGAGAGAGTTAATAGACAACTCAAATTATTTAAAAAATACAGTTCCTTCATCGCAGCAATTCTTCAAATACAGAAACCTGAAGAATTTAATACTGTATTAGAGACTTATGCTCTTCCTCCTGGTTCTTCCATGATCAAAAGAAAATCCTTTACGAATGTTTCTATTAATGCTTATGTAGGGCCTTACGCAGGTATTGAGTTCCCAATAAATGGAGTAGCAAATGTGGATTCTGTTTTAGGAATAACAGCTCCGCTAGGTATTTCCTGGAGCTTTGGGAAAATTAGCAAAAAGCATCATAGTTTGGGTCTATTCTTTTCTCTAATAGATTTGGGAGCAATTACGGAGCTCCGTTTAGTTGACAATGAAACTGTCCTTTCAAAGATATTCCTAAGAGAAATCTTCTCTCCCGGAGTCTTTATATCCTGGGGTTGGGCAAATAGTCCTATTTCTACCAATCTGGGAATTCAACGTACAGCTTTCTTAAAATCAGTAGGGGCAAATGAAAATATACTTAATGTTACTCCAAGCCTGAGGTTAAGTCTTTCATTAGCAGTTGATATTCCTTTACTAAATATCAGGACTAAAGAAAGCAGAAAAATTAAAGATTAACCATCCATGAGTCTCTTCCGAAAAAAACAAAGAATAGCTGATCCAACAAATGTAAAAGTTGAGAAGATACGTGCCTGGCAAGCCATTGCTTTAGCGCTGATAGGTGTATTTTCTTCAATGGGAACAATTCTTATAAAAGAATACGTTTCTCCATCAGCAAGTCAACAAGAAGTAACTAATCTTGAGAAAACAATCGAAAATAATGTCGAAAGGAATATTGAAGCGAAATCTTATCAGCAGGATGGCAGCACTTCGATACTACGCCCCATCAAAGGCACAGTTCCTATTGGCAGCATCATTTCTTCTACTATTGATTATGCTACTTTTAGTGAGGTCAATGGTCTTCCCATAATATTTGATGCAAAAAAGAGTATTTGGGCACCTTGTGACGGACGAAAGGTAGAAGGGTCCAAATATGCTGAATCAGGCCTGCTTACGATTCCAGATTTAAGAGGGGTTTTTATCCGCGGAGTAAATCAAATGTTTCCCGAAAATCGAGGTGCAGGGGCCCTAAACGAAAAACAATTAAATAGAGGAAGATCAGCAGCAGGTGTATTTCAAAACGATGCTTTACAAAATCATACGCATGCAATAGGAATGGGCAGATCAGATAAAAAAGCAGATTCTCAAATAGGAAAATTAAGATTTGCAGATTTTGCTGCAAATTCCAATCCTGGTAAGCATAGTACACATGGAGTAAATCCTAGTTCTGCCCATTTAGATTCCCGCGAAACCCGACCTAAAAATGTTTCTGTCTATTATTATGTAAAAATTAATTGACCTTAAAAGGCCTCTCCGGTAAAGAAGTAAATCCCACTTCCTTCTTTGGTAAAAGCCACATCAAGACGAACATAAATATCTTTTTGAGGGAACAGAAGAAAGCGTAAGCCGGCTCCACCAGCAGGCAGAAATTTATTCAGGCGAAAATCTCCGGGCTCTTCTGCGACCATACCAGCTGAAACGAAAGCAGCAGCACCAAATCTTTTGCTAAAGGGAAAAGGAAGGAATCTGTATTCGGCTTGTGCAGCGGCATAATTATTATCCCGAAACCTCCCTAAATAATAGCCACGCATCAGCACTTCTCCTCCCAGCAAAGCCAATTGATTGAAAGGTACGTCTCCACGCACGAAGGTTCCGGCCGCTTGCAAGGCAAGCACTTGTTTTTTATCAACACTCATGGGATAGAACTTTCGCACATCCCAGTAGATTCCATTAAATTCATAATCACTACCCCAGCTATCATTGTAATTCAGGAAAGCCAATTCCGCAAAAAAGCCTTCTCTTTCATTCAATACATTCTGCCTGCTATCATAAACGATTCCTAATCCTAAACCAAGATTAAGCGAACCTTCAGCACCCAGAGGTTCCGGGATCGCCTGCCTTTCAAACTCCGCATTATAGAGTCTTTGAAAATCGATTTCCAGACCAATGAAAAAGTTACGGGCCACTCTTTTCAGGATACGCTCACGAATCAAGGTATAATTGGCATTAATCAGAATCGGATCATCTCCGGGAGTTTCATTGCCGATCCCATAGTAAAGGAGAGGAAAGCGCTGTTGACGTACTGCTCCCAGATAAAACCAATTATCTCTGTCTCCATAAATTCCATGTTCCAACCAGATGCCATACTGACGCTCGGTGGTTACGAAACTAAAGAGCTTGATTTCGCTTAGGCGGTTATTTATATGATCATTTTTGGCATAAAAAAGGGCCAATGCAGATGCTCCTATTTCGAAACTCGTTTCAGGTGCGTATCCCAAAGTAGGATAAACGAGAAAATGAGGCTTTCCAGGATCTCTCTCCGCCCCAAAGATCTTATGGGCTGTTTTTCCCAACCAATTTCTTTTGGTGGTGTCTGCTTCATGCTCCTGGGCAAAGGAAAAAGATATTCCTCCTATCCAACATATCAGTAATAGAAGGCTTTTAATAAGGCTGTTTTTGTTTGTCATAAATTCATTTTGCTATGATGCGGGGGCGAAGTTAGAGATAAATGCGGAGAAAGTGCATGGGAAATCAGGGCAAATCTGATGACATTTTTGAGGCCCTTTCGATGTAAGAGAAATGACCTGTAACATGCGTACTTTATTTCTCTTTATCTGCTTACTCATTTTTTACTCATCTGTTTCAGCACAATACGAATACCGTTTCCAGCAAGAGTACTTTTTCGGCAATCTCCCTACGGCAAAAACGGAAGCCATGGGACGAGCTGATGTCGCAATAGGAGGAACGATGCCTTCTATTTTCTTCAATCCAGCTGGCCTGGCTCGAATTCAGGGACAAGAGATCAGTTTCTCTACCTCGGCTCCTTTTTATGCCCTAACTCAATCTGACTATTATTTCTTTGGCTATGGACGTGAAGTATTACCCGGTATCTATGCAGGAATTAGCCTCAATCAGTTGGCTATCGGACCTACCAGTTTTTCGACAGAAATCAATGGAACCCGTTTTCCCCTGGACAATCCAAAAAGCAGCAATATTGCTTTGAGCCTGGCGGGGGAAGTCATCGAGAACCTCAATCTAGGAGCGAATATCAATCTCTTTGAACTGAAACTATTCGATGATGCACCCAATGGAAAGTCCCTACATTTTGATTTGGGGGCTACTTATCAATTGCCACTGGCAGAGAACAAAAATCTTCGCTTTGGAGCAAGCTTCAACAATTTCACCTATTCCTCGATCAGCTTTCAAAGCCCCACGGGATTAGAAGCTTCAAATAACTTCCCGGCAGTTGCAAGAATAGGAGCAGCCTATGAAGTCCTGAGCAGCTTTGACATTCCGGGAAACAAATCCGTTGAGCTTGCCCTGACCCTTACCGCAGAGCATATGAATGTGTTGAATAGTGATTTCAGAACGAGCTTCCAATTGGGAGCAGAAGGAGTTCTGAATCAGGTTTTAGCTCTCCGTCTCGGTTATTTCACCCATAACCTGGACGATTTGGGGGTTAGCACTAATAAAGATCGTCTGACAGACTTTACTTATGGTTTTGGCCTCATCATTCCTTTTGAAAAGCTATCTGATGGGAAGTTTCCTTTTCAGGGGCATTTGGATTATGTCAGCCTAAAAGCTCCTCCATATGCAGCTAATGGTCGTAGATCTCCCAATATGAGGAGCTTCAGCTTTCGACTCGTAATTCCTATTTCCAAGACATCGAAATAATCTTTGACTCATGAAAATTCGTACAATAACTCATACACTTCTTTTTTGCTCATTCTTCTTTTTCTCTTCAACCACCCTACACGCACAGTCTTTTTTCGGATACCAAACGATCGGTCAAAACACGTTCTTCTTCTCAATTTCCTGGCAAGGGAAAGCCCAGCTCGGCTTTGGCTACAACTTCAGGAATTTCAGCGGCAGTTTTAATGACTGGCAGGCAGAGCTACGTTTTCCGATTGACGAGGTGTATCGATTTAAAAACTATCAACTAATCGCTGGAGTCTATGGACCCGTTTCTCTGAAAAGGACCTTTCTCGGAGCAGGCGCCCATATCAGGTGGGAGAAAAATACTAATGCTGAAAGTCAATCAAAAAAACTGAGCCTTGCCATTACGGGCATTCCTTCTTATACCTATGCAGCCAGTTTGACGGATGGTGCCTATGGAAGCATAGGAGCCCGCCTCACCTATGCTCCAGTCATCTATGCCGAACATAGTTCTGAGGGTGATACGCAATCTCAATTTCTGCCGATTCATCGGCTGGAAGTAGGAGGCCATCTCGATCTCCATTTTGAAAGAACCATTGGCCTGGGTTTGAATGCATTCACAGCAAAAGAATTTACGGCAGCTAATAGCATTTTCGCTAAGCAGAAAGACTGGGAATGGAGTGGTGATTTTTATTTGGGGATGACATATCGGCTGGGACGAAATTGAACCCTTTCGCCTCAAGCCCCATTTCCCTTAATTTCCAATTAATGGAAATTCCCACAGGCCTTTTTCGAATATGGGGTATAAGTGGGCAGAAAGTATATACGAATTGAAATCACATAGACATAGGAAGGAATTAGTGAAAGCTAATCTTTATTATCTGTGGGAGAGCGCTTGGGCTCTCCTTTTTCTATTGAAAACCACCATCTACGAATGTGTGCAGGCTGCAAATAGTCAATTTCAGAGTATTAACATGAAAAGAGCTTTTCGACTGCCCTTAAATTCAAGTTCAAGCGCAAAATTCAAGTACAGGGAAATAGCTCTATTTTGAGTTTGAACTTGATACTTGAATTTGAACTTTCTTCTTCCTTTCCATAAAAGTTTAAACCAAATAAATCCCTGACTTCAAGAAGAAACTATTTTTTCTTACGGAAAACCGTAGGTAGATAGTTAGGAATTCCGTACTGCATTTTTTTCCCTTTCAAGCCTTACTTGTAGGTAAATAAAAATACTTCCTTTTATGCCTACAAACGACGCAAGAGACCTAAACCTCCAGGTAGAGAAAAAAGCAGTAAAAGCTTTGTATGAGATCAAGGCTTCCAGACATTTGGGAGATATATTTTTGAATTGGGGAATCATCCTCACTACGGCTATTTTCTGTAGTCTGTATTTTCATCCCCTACTCTATCTCCTGAGCATTACCATCATTGGAGCAAGAATGCATGCATTGGCTATTCTTATGCATGATGCGGCTCATTTTCGTTTCATGAAAAACAGAAAGCTCAATGATCTGCTAACCAATTATCTTTCGATGTACTTCATTTTTTCATCCATAGAAGTCTATCGAAAAAATCATTTAAAGCACCACCAACACCTGAACACAGAAGATGATCCGGATTGGTTTTTCAAACTGGGAAGAAGAGATTTTACCTTCCCAAAAAGCAGGGCTGAGTTTATCTTTACAGTTCTCGCCTATTTCACCCTGATCCGGGGATTTTTAGACGCCCTTTGGTTCCTCAAACGCTTTGCTCCCGCCAATGCCCCTGGAGCAAAGAAAAAAGCCAGCTTCAAAACTAAGCTTCCTCGCATACTCTTTTATGTGATTCTTGCTGCTATTCTGAGCATTTTAGGTCTGTGGAAAGCCTACTTATTGTACTGGGTTATCCCTTATCTATCTACCTTCTTCATGTTCCAATATGTGCGAAGTGTTTCCGAGCATTTTGGAGAATTGGAGCGGGACCACCTCTTGAATTCAACACGGACGGTCAAAACAAACCTCTTTGAAAGATTCTTTTTGGCACCGCATAATGTCAGCTATCATTTGGAGCACCATCTCTATCCGGGAGTGCCTTATTACAATCTCCCCCAATTGCATGACTTATTGATGGAACAGGAAGTCTATCGGGAAAAAGCCCATATCACAAATGGTTACCTGGGTGGACTGATCAACGAATTGAGTAAAATAAGCTAATGTGAAAAGGAGCTCCAGTTTGTCTTTGGACAAGGGAGCTCCATCATGGAAATTTACTAGAAGGGTATATTGCTTTGCTTACAATTGAGGGAAATAGTTTGTAAGGATTGATTTCATATATTTTCTACCTTCCAGAACAAGCTGGATTTCCTGCCAGGATTCTTTTTCAAAATACTTCTTCAAAGGTTGATTGACTTTTTCTATTAGAAAAAAAATCCTTCCAAGGGTTTTATCCCAATCCTTATAATACCTTAGCAAATCATCAGGATACACCACTTTCCTTTCCAAACCTTCATCAAATGCATAAAAAGGGGTGTTGATATTTAAGTATCCATAATCATCTGTAAGTTGCTCACCAGGAAAAATGTCTCTTATAGCTATTTCAAAATCATAGGCTGTAGTCAGGCAATTTGAATCAAAGCTGTGATTGATATATTTCCCATGATCCCAGCAAATGATGTAATTACCTACTCTATTTCTAAATGCATATTTATCAATTTTGGCTTTATAGGCAGCACTAAGACTGTCCAGTTTCTCCGGGGGAAGTTCAATATCAAATGCATCCATGACCCAAGTAATCGTTCCGGCAGGTATAAGCTTTTTCGCGACTACTCCATAACCGATGGAAGGATTGATATATCTTAATTCTGTATCAGGATGAATCATCTTACAAATGGTTTAAATAAATGTAAAAGCCCTCACAAAATAGTGAGGGCACAATCCATTAAGGTTCAGATTTTTATTGTTCTTCTTCAGAATCAGAGGTTTTTCTTTTATCCTTTTTAGCTTTCTTTTTTTCTTTCTTCTTTTTCTTTTTTCCCTTTTTCGGTTTCCCCTCTGACTGCCATTCAATTGAAGAATCGGAAGAAGGAGCTACCATTTGAGAAAAGGAAAGTGTTGGCAATGAAAAAAGTACAATCAACAGTGAGAAATACATCCATTTGAACTTTTTCATAGTGGTTAAAGATTAAGGTTTTTAATGATAACCCAAGTTTCGAATTGAATTCTGGAGAAATTTTGGAGAAAATCACATCCTAGAAAAAATCGAAAAAAAATTTGCTAACAAAGACTCTTTTTCCTTTAAAACAAATTCCTTCCGGATAAAATTTAGGTGGTTTATTGAAAAGGTTTATTTCTCCAGAATTACTCCAGAATTGTTTTTGTGATTTAGGATCATTATTTCGACTGACCAATTAATTCAAGCCAGCGATTTTAATTTAGTGAAGAATCAATCGTTGAGTCCTATGACAGAAACGAATAAAAAATTACTCAGGTACAGCGATCAATACCTTGCTGATTTTGAGGCAGTTATCCTACAGAAACTTTCAGAAGCTCAAGCAACTGTAGAGCAGCTTCTAGATTCTTTAGAGTCTTCGAAAGAGCATGCAACATCTACTATAAACAGCATAGATGATTATACGGACTTTGCGGAGAAAGAATATCTTTTTACCATGATTCAACGTCAAGAGCGCTTTATTTATCAACTGAAAGAAGCTCTTGTGAGGGTCAAGAATAAAACCTACGGCATCTGTAAAAAGACCGGGGAATTAATCGATAAGCGCAGACTCTTGCTGGTCCCGCATACTGCGCTAAGTTTACAAGCAAAAGCCTAGGATCTATTCCAGATGATTTTTGATATTTAATGGATTTTAAAACCAAAATCATGAAGATTACTGTTTCGAATCTGAACTTATCGGTTGATCAAGAAGACCTCTTGGCTTTATTTGTTGAATTTGGAGAAGTAGAAAGAATTCAGATTTTCTCGTCATCCAAAAAAAATCGAATTGCTTTCATTGAAATGGCAAATATTCTTGATGCCCTTGAGGCAGTTCAAGAGCTCGATGGAGAGCTGTATATGGGTCGCCCAATATCCGTAAGTGTAGAAAAAGTAAACGTATTCATCAAAGATTCTATTCAACCTACTTTGGGATATTGGGAATTCAGAGATGAGTATGATTATGAAGAAGGGCCCGATGACAATGACGAAGAATATTCAGACTATGAGGATGGGTATGAGAACAATGGAGGGAAGTTTAAGAAAATTCGCAATAGAGGCTCCTCTAGTTATGCAGATATAGAATAAAACATACAATAGTGCGCTTTATAATTTAGTTACTTGTCCAATTTAATATTTAGCATATTAGGACTTTGGGACCAGGCCATTAAAGGCCTGGTTTTCTTTTACCAATTGAGCAGATAAGCAAATATCAATGGGGCAACAATTGTAGCATCGGATTCGATTACAAACTTAGGCGTATCTTCGTCCAATTTCCCCCATGTAATTTTCTCATTTGGAACAGCTCCTGAATACGAGCCATAACTAGTTGTGGAATCCGAAATCTGACAGAAATAGGACCAAAATGGCACATCTTCATATTCCAAATCCTGGTATAACATAGGCACCACACAAATGGGAAAATCACCTGCGATACCTCCACCTATCTGAAAGAAACCAACTTCGGAATCCAAAGACTCCTTTTTGTACCAATCAGCCAACCACATCATATACTCAATTCCTGATTTCATGCAGCCTGGAGACAATTCGCCCTTTATGCAGTAGGAAGCAAAAATATTTCCCATAGTAGAATCCTCCCATCCAGGTACAACAATGGGCAAATTCTTTTCAGCAGCGGCCAGCATCCAGGAATCCTGGGGATTTATCTGATAATGTTCTTCCAAATCACCGGATAATAGCATTTGATACATATACTCATGAGGAAAAAATCTTTTCCCGTTTGCGTGAGCGTAACTCCATCTATTGAAGATATGTTCTTGTATTCGACGAAAAGCATCTTCCTCAGGGATGCAGGTATCTGTAACTCGATTTAAGCCTTTATCAAGTAAGGCTCGTTCTTCTGCAGGGCTAAGGTCTCGGTAATGGGGAATTCTGACATAGTGGTCATGAGCCACTAAATTCATAATATCTTCCTCCAGATTCGCTCCCGTACAACTTATTATCTGAACTTTGTCCTGACGAATCATTTCGGCTAAAGACTTACCCAATTCAGCCGTACTCATTGCGCCGGCAAGGGTAATCATCATTTTACCGCCATTCGCCAACAATTGATCATAGCCTTTGGCAGCATCTACCAATGCTGCAGCATTGAAATGTTTAAAATGGGTTTCAAGGAATGAAGAAACCGGACGATCACTCATTATTTTGATTATTTAATTTACTTTTTAAGGTGCATGCACAAAGCCTGTACAAAAGTCGAGCCCCCACGATTCCATTCCATTCGTTTTTCCCTGGGGCTACCTCGCATAGATCAAACCCTATGATTTCTTTATTTTCCTTTACCAGAGATTCAATTAAAAATATAGCCTGGGCCATACTTAACCCTCCAGGAACAGGAGTTCCGGTATCTGGGCAATAGGAAGGATTCAATCCGTCTATATCAAAACTCAGGTAAACTTTTTCAGGGAGATGCTCTATGATTCGGGAGACTTGAGAAGCCCAGTTCACCCCTCTGAATTCTAAATGATCTATATCTCTTTGCGAGAAAAGACTGAGTCTTTCAGGGAAATCGTGGTAAAGATTTAACTCTTCTTCACTATAATCCCTAATCCCTACCTGAACAATCCGACTTACTTCCGGGATCTGAAGAGCATTATACATGATTGAAGCATGGGAATACTCAAAACCTTCATAAGCTATTCTCAGGTCCATATGAGCATCGATTTGAAGAACCCCAAAAACTTCTCCTCTGCTGGCCAAAGCCTGCAGCAAGCCCAATGGGGAACTGTGATCGCCCCCCAAAACCGCACAGATTTTACCGGAATTAAGGACTCGTTCTGCTTTAGCCTTAATCCTTTTATCCCAATTTTCACAAGATTCATTTATTTCTTGTAACACTTCTTCAAAACCATCCTGAGATAGACCAGCTTCTAGTTTTCGGATTATTTCAGCTGCTTTCGCCCTTAACCTGAGATTTTCATACTGCTGGTTTTCTGAAGCTTTGTCAAGGTAAATTCCGTATTTCCAAACATCAGGAAAAAAAGGGTCATACAATTCTACCTGCCTTGAGGCATCCAGAATTGCACTTGGCCCTTTATGAGTTCCCATTCGATAGGAAACCGTGATATCTCTGGGAACCTCCAACAGGATCAATTCGGATTCTCCTTTACTAAATGCAAGACCATAGAGCTGTCCATTATCAAGTCCAGGTCCATTAGGATCAAAATCGTTTAGATTATTCTTTTTCATAGGCCTTTTATGACTTATAGCCCAGGATTTTCATTACCTGTTTGGAATTTTGCTCTTCGTGCAAAACCCTGCTGAACAAACTCCCATCCGGATTTACATCCATGATTACATGTTTGGGGTCAGGCATGAGGCAATGGTGAAGCCCTCCAACTCCACTTAAAATTTCCTGATAAGCTCCCGTATGGAAAAAGCCCATGAATTGTTGCTTACGAGTAGCAGGCATATAAATTGCGTCTACATTGGCTTCATGATTATAATAATCATCACTATCGCAGGTCATTCCCCCGATAAATACGCTTTCATATCCAGCATCCCAATTGTTTATAGGTAATGGAATAAATCGTCGGTTAAGGGCCCAAACGTCGGGTAACATGCTGATGATACTTCCATCTATCATCAACCATTTTTCCCGATCATTTTGCTGTTTTCGCCCTAAAACCTTGAATAAGGTACAGCTACTTTCAGCTACCGTATAACTTCCAAACTCCGTGATAATGTCCGGTTCTTCAACTTCATGAGAATCGCAAATCTCCTTTATCGTTCTAACGATTTCGGAGACGATGTACTCATAGTCAAATTCGAAGTCAAGAGAATTCTGAAAAGGCATCCCTCCTCCAATGTCCAACATCGACAATTCAGGGTTCAACTTCTTTAGCTCACAATAAAGATTAACCAAATCCCTGAGATTGCTCCAGAAAAAAGGGGAGTCCTGGATACCCGTATGAACAAAAAAGTGAAGCAATTTTACCTTTACTCTTTTATCGTTGGCTATTTTCTCTTTGTAAAAGGGAATGATCTCTGTTTTTTTCAATCCCAACCGACTGCTGTAGAAATTGGAGTCTGGCGGCTCTTCGGTAGATAGTCTAATTCCAATGGAGAAGGGCTCATCAAGTTCGGCAAGGTAAAAGTTAAGCTCTTCTTTATTATCCAATATTGGGATGATATTGGTGAAGCCATCATGGATCATATCCACAATGTTTTGCTTATACTCATAATCCTTAAAGCCATTACAAAGAATCAGGATTCTCTGATCAAGAAACCCTCCTCTATACAAGGACCTGATCATCGGTAAATCAAAGGCCGAGGAGGTTTCGAGCTTGGCATTCGCTTTTAATACTTCTACGAGTACGTGTTTAAAATGCGAACTCTTGGTACAATAGCAGTAGATGTACTTGCCGTTGTATTTATTTGCCTTAATCGCATCGTCAAACCATGAACGCGCCTGGTTAATTTTGCCGGAAATAACTGGAAGATAAGTGAAACGAAGAGGTGTTTTATAGGTCTCGATCAGTTCCATAAGGTTTATCTTATGGAAATATAGTTCATCTTCAATAACCTGAAATATTTCCGACGGGAAATAATAACTCTGAGAGAGAAAACCCAGATAATTCTGCATGCCTTTAATTTTTCAAAATGCGAATTTGGGAATAAAATCTGGAGAAATTCTGTAAAAATATATTAATCTTTTATTATCAATCATCAGTGAAAAAGCTGGCATTTTCCTCCAGAATTTCTTCAGATTTGATCCACTATTTGCAGTACGTAATTAGGATAGAATTTGCAGAGAGAGTGAAGCCTATACACTTCTCCTTTCTGTCTGTTAAAAGGCTTAGTTGCTGAGTAAAGCTTAGGAAATAAGAAAGAAAAACACAGAGTGCTTTCACTAGCATTTTCTCTTGTAACTAACTCTTTAGCAAGATTCCGGTGGCAGCGTGTAATGACGTTAATATTCACCGTGTAGTTGGGCATGGTATTATATATACCATGCTTTTTTTTGCTCTTCGTTCAAAGTTCCATTGCCATAACAGGAAGGAAACGGTTTTTTATACTGCTTTCCAGATGCCCGATGATTTTAAAGCCGTGTTTGATGTAAAAAGACTCTGCATGTGGGTCAGCATCAAGATGTACTTCTTTATATCCAAGTTTCTGGATTCTCTGTAGAAAATCGTCTAGGAGTATTTTCCCATAGCCTTGCCCAATGAAAGGAGGATCAACGAATAAATTATCCAGCTTAACAAGCTCCCTGTTCAATTCAAAATAGGAATAATAACCAATTACAACATGCTCACCAAGAAGCTTATAAACCCCCTTATTTTCTATGTATTCTTCGGAAAGCCTAAGCTCACTTTCCCATGCTTTAATTTGAGCTGAATCATATCCCCAATAGGATTTTGAACGAAAAGTTAGAGAGCTCAGCTCTGTGGTATCAAATCTATTGGCTCGTTTAATATCCATTTTTAATTAAATGATTTAATCAAAGAGGTAGTAAAAATGAATTACCTCTTCGGCTTCGCTGGGTTGAGTAGCATGGTAAAAATTAACCGCATTTGCTTCCCCTTTGTCTGTCTGAACAAAAACTTCTTCAAAGCCTTTTTCCCGACAATATCTCTTCGCCTCAGAGATTAATTGTTTTCCAATTCCTTTCCTTTGATATGCATTATCAACAGCCAAATCATAGATATATGCCAGTGGTCTGGTAGCATAATATTGGTGCAGAACATAGATAGTAAGGCCTCCAAGAATCTTTTCATCTTTATTTGCAACCAGACAAATAAAATCAGGGTTTTGAAGAATTCTCAAAAGGTGTTGCTGAGGTGGGGATATGAAATCTTTCATTTCAAAGACCCTTTCGAAGAGGTCTAGCAATTCCTGAAATTCCGATAGGTTCCCAGACTCAAGCTTTTTTATTTCTACGCGCACCTGTGAATACCTTTAAAAAAATTGAATCAAATTACTTCTTCAAATAATCATCAGTCCCATCGATCCAGTCCTGACGGGGAGGAGCAAAGGTATCTGAGGCTTCCACCTCACCTATCATCAATGCAGCATGCGGAACGTTAGGAGGAATTACTACCACTTCGCCTGCATGCAAGTCAAATTCTTCTTCCCGATTTTCTCCAAACCAAAAACGGATGGTTCCTTTAAAAACCTGGGTAATCTGCTCATTTTCGTGGCTATGAGTAGGTACTTCAAAACCGTCTTTAAAACTCAAACGGGTAATCATGATTTTTTCACCATAAACCATTTGACGAGTCATGGCCGGTGTTACCTCTTCTTTGGGCACATCGTCCCAGGATATTTTGCGCGACATAAGCTAAGATTAAATGCTAAGGATTGAATTTACGATTGTTTTGAGAGGATACTAAGGATTAGAGGGGCTAAAAATTAAACCAGTGTTTAAGGATTTCGTCTTTGAGCCTTGAGCATTGCCCCGAATTCCTTACTTTGGCGGCTCATAATGATCTGATAGATGGAGCAGCCCTCTAACGTATGTGAAGAGAAGACTTTCTCGGGAATATTTACGAGTCTTTCTCGCTCTATTAGAGACTATCTCTATTTTATGTCCGGTGATCTCAAACTAAGTGAAGACCTGGTTCAAGACATCTTTGTCAAGCTTTGGAAGAAATGCAAAGATGTTCCTCCTACCAAAGCCCGGGCCTTTCTATTTGCCGTTGCGAAAAATGAATTCCTCCAGCAAGTAGAAAAAAAGAAAGTGCGTTTACGCTACAAATCAAGCCTGGGAAAAAAGACCGAAAAGGAAGACCCTCAATTTCAATTGGAAGCAGATGAATTCAAAAAGCGTTTGGAAGACGCCATTGAGGCCTTGCCGGAGGGTCAGCGAGAAGTATTTCTGATGAATCGTATGCAGGAAATGACCTATGCACAAATCGCTGAAAGTCTGGGAGTCAGTCAGAAAGCGGTGGAAAAACGTATGTCAAAAGCACTAAAAAAAATGAGAGATCTCCTTCACCCAAAAAAATCTTTATAGAGGGGATGGGGTAAAAGGCATTTCATCTATTATTATACCAGAAACGAAAGATGACATGAAAGCTTGGGAAACAGATGAGACATTTCTATCCAGATGGCTGAGTGGCGAATTGACCGAAGAAGAACTCCGATCATTTAAAGCTTCTCCGGAATATGAATCCTATGTGGCTACGGCTGAGGCTCTTAAGCCTTTTGAAGTAGGCGAATATGATGAAACGGCAGAACTAGGGAAAGTGATGAAGCGGATACAGTCAGAAAAGCAAGAAGAAGGCAAGGTCGTCTCATTAGGCAGAATTTGGTACTTCGCAGCTGCTGCGGTCATCATTCTGTTGATTGGATTCTTTTGGCTGAGGCAGGGAGAGCAGATAGTAGCGAAAGAAATTCTAGCCGAAAAGCGAGAACAAGTCGTCTTACCGGATCAGTCAAGCATCGAACTACAGGCAGGAAGTTTTCTGAGTTATGCAGCATCGGATTGGGAAAATAATCGCGAAGTATTTCTGAAAGGAGAAGCCTTTTTTGAGGTGGAAAAAGGAGAGAAATTTGATATCAAGTTGAAAGATGGAACGGTAAGCATTCTGGGTACCAGCTTCCTGATCACAGAAATGGAGGATAGCCTTGAGGTGGTTTGTTTTAGCGGAAAAGTACAAGTAGAAGCTTATGGTTTTAAGGAAATATTAGAGGCGGGCGAAAAGGTCCTGGCAGTAAAGGATAAAAGTCCTGAACGAACAGAAACAGCCTTGGTACAACCCCTTTGGCTTTCCAGCAATATTCGCTTAACAGATGCTCCGCTTTCTGTGGTCCTCATGCAACTGGAGGAAATTTATGGAGTCCAATTTACAGGAAGCATTGATCAGCAAAATGTTTTTACAGGAAATTTCCCGACGGGCGATTTAGAAACAGCCTTGGCGCAGGTTTTAGGTCCATTTAACATCGAGTATGAATTAGATGAAGCACGTACCCTCGTTATCTTTAAATAGAAAGCCCTTCCCCTATTTTTGTTTACTCATCCTTTTGCTGGGATCGTCTCTGGGTCTTCAGGCTCAGCAAATCACCTATCAAACTGCTAAAAAGCCATTGGAAGAAATTCTCAATGATATTTCTGATAGCTATCAACTTTACTTTTCCTATTCCCCTGAACTGCTCAATTCATATGAAGCGAGTATGTATGCGAATAATCAAGCCATTGAAGATTTCCTCTATGACTTATTGAATCCCTTTGATCTACAGGCGAAAAGAAGCAAAGGCAATTATTTCTATATCCAAAAAGCGAGGAGAAAACTATCCATTCACATCAAGGACAATGACAATGACGAAGCTCTGGCCTATGCAATTGTCAGATCGCTCAATAGTCGAAGAGGAGCTTATGCAGATGAAAATGGAATCGCGCAGATGGAGTATGATGCTAGAGAGGATTCCCTTTTACAAATCAATCATATCGGCTATATCAACAGATACATCCGGATTCAGGATAAGATGCCCGAAAGCCTCACGATCCGCCTGGAAGCTGATTCCGTTGGATTGGAAGAGGTCTTGATAGAATACAACAATGAAGCGATCACTTTGAGCGAAGGCGCTCAGTTTATTCTGAATCCCGGGAATATGAAGGTGCTACCGGGCCTGGCCGAAGCAGATGTTTTACTTTCCGTCCAGTCCTTACCCGGTATTGAGTCTAATGATGAAACAGCTTCCGGGATAAATATTCGAGGGGGCGGCAGTGATGAGTTGATGGTCTACTGGGACCGAATTCCCATATACAAACAGGCACATTTCTTTGGCACCCTGACCACTTTTATTCCCAGTACGGTTGAAAAGATTTCCGCCTTCAAAAACTACATCCCCGCTCAGTACACGGGAGCGACTTCGGGCCTATTGGAAATATCCTTACCAGATTCTATCCCAGATAAACCTCATGCGGTTGTAAATGCGAATTTTACCCATGCTGACCTTATGCTCCATGTCCCACTAAAAGAAAAATTTGCATTTCTACTGGCTGGACGGCTTTCCTTTCACGACAATGATTTATTCGATACCCCAACCTTCTCCGCACATAGAAACAAACTTTTTAGCGGAAGCAGGCAAGAAGATCTATTTCAAGGAATAATTGATGAAGATGAGGAAGAAGACATTCCGGTTTTCCGAGACCAAACCAGTCTTTCCTATAGAGATTTGAATGGAAAATTGGTTTTTACCCCAACTGCTAAAGATTACCTCAGCCTCAGTTTCATGCAAAACAGTGATCGATTCAATTTCAATGCTGCCTCCAATGAATCCAGTATCCTGGCCGAAAGATCACACAATGTTGAATTTAGAGGAGCTAATTTTTTCTATAGCAGAACCTGGAATTCGCGCTGGAAGAGCCAAGTCAGTCTGAGTCAGGCCAGTTATAGTTTAAACAATGAAGACCTCGGCATTTTTGAAGAAGGGACGGAGCGAAATAAGATAACAATCCTAAATACCCTCGATAATACAGAAGCAAAAATCTCTGTTGATTATCAGGCTAGTCAAAGAGGAACTTTTAGTGCAGGCTACCAATACAATTCTTATTCAAATTTCTTCGAGTTTGATGAGACTTCGACTTTTGGTGATCCGGTACTTGATACCCTGGAAGCTGCAGAAATTGCTCAAGGTATTTTCCTTAGCTATCACTACAGCTGGCAAGACAAAATTGATTTTCAGCCCCAGATTCGGATTGATCGCATTCCTGGACTTGATGAAACCCTGGTGAATCCGGTCATTAGCTTCCACTACAAAATTTCTCCAGATATCTGGTTCAAATCTTCTTATGGTCAGTACATTCAATTGATCCGATCGCTGCGACAAGGGGACCTGGATGTTTCCAATGTTTCGGAGAGTGTGTGGTTATTGGCGGAAGGATCAGGGGTTCCTGGGTCTGAAGAAGAATTACCCATCATAGAAAGTCGGCAGCTTTCCGTTGGTGGCTTGTTTAAAAAGAAAGGCTGGTTGATAGATTTGGATTTCTATTGGAAAGAAACCGAGGATCTCAGTTCGATCAATCAATTCAATCGAAATAATTCTATGGACATTGATTTTGCCCTGGGCTCTGCATCTGCCATAGGACTGGATTTCATGCTTAAAAAGAAGTTTGGAAGATATCAAAGTTGGATGTCCTACTCCCTTTCGAAGGTCAGGAATACCTTTGCAGATCTTAATGATAATCCTTTCCCCTCTTCTTTTGATCGTCCTCACCAATTTCGATGGGTACACAATCTTTATCTCGCACCTTTTGAGATCTCGCTTGGCTGGATTCTGAAATCAGGAACCCCTTACACTCGAGCTGAGGGACTCACTTTCTTCCCAGACGATCCGGACGAACCTGTTGATCCGAATGATCCCGATGACATCGACGGATTCTATGAGATTAAATTTGGACCTATAAATGGAGCTCGTTTACCTATCTACCATCGACTGGACCTTTCCGTTTGGTATAAATTTGAAAAAAGGATGGGTGGTTTTTCGGGTCAAATAGGATTCTCTCTTCAAAATGTCTACAATCGAGAGAATGTCTGGCAGCGCTTTTATTTTCTGGATGATGTAGATGATGATCAACGGCCGGAAATCATAGAAGAAGAAAGAAATTTTCTGGGCTTTACCCCTAATCTTTCGGTTCGTTTGAATTTCTAAACTAGCTCCCCAATTTTTTCATGACCGCCTGATGGACTTCGGCTTGAAAAGAATCCAAATCCAGTACTGAGTCGAAGCTAAGTTTGGGTAGATCATTCTGTTTAAGAAAGAGGATAATGGTACGCTTTTTTCTCAATCGTTTGATCAATTTCAGAAGGTGTTGCTGAATGTGAGGCTCTATTGAACTGAAAGGCTCATCTAGCAGCAAGATAGGCTTACGAGTGAGCAATGCTCGGGTAAACAAAAGGATACGCTCCTGCCCTTTCGACAGTCCATGCCCCTGACTTCCGATCCGATCATCCAGACTCAATTTTGCATTTTCAGCTAAGCCTTGCTGTATCCGATCCAGCATGAGACCCGCCCCTTTTCTTTTACTTGGCTTACGACTGTATGAGATCGCTTCGAAAACTGTTTTCCCCAACAAAGGATAATCTGCTGAAATGACCGTCAACATTTTTCTGAGGCTTTTGACATCGCTTTGTCGGATGTTTTGTTCATCTATGAATATATCGCCTTCATATTCTGCATAAATCCCCAGAAGGATTTTGATCAGAAGGGATTTGCCGGAACCGGTCCCACCCGTTACCAGATGTAATCCCTGATGTGCCCATTCTGCAGATAGATTCTGAAACACTCGTTGATTTGCCGAACCGAAAGAGAGCTGATCCAACTTTATATTCCCCTCGCCCAGGATCAATTCGTCTTGAAAATTTCCTTGTTCAATAGGAAGATCCAATACGCGCTGAAGTTTTCTAATGGAAATAAGGCCCAACTTCCAGCATACCATAATCCGCAAGCAACGCCTCATGACCGGAAGCATAGTTATGATCAGCAAAAAAGCCGATAAAAGAGCAGCCTGGTCTATTTCGATTCCATTCGATTTCTGCCAATAGATGGAATACATAATTACTGCGATCATGACATATAAAAGGCCCGGCACCAGGATGAAAATGAGGCTGGATAAACGATGAAACTGGAGGTTTGTCTGATAATTTTTACTTGAACGCTTAAGGTAGCGCTCCCATTCTGGTCGTTCACGATTGAAGGCCTTGATCGTAATAATGGCTTGTAATCGTTGGCTGACAAATGCCAACAAACTTGACTTCTGATTACGCCTCTGCTCAGAGATGTCCTGCAATTTGTAATTCAGGACCGAAAGAGGAAAGAGCATGAACAGAATCGCGAAAAAGGAGATCAGCGTAAGAGAATGAGAGATACGAGAAAGCACCCAAAGGAAAAGTAAGATCATGAAGATATCGATACCGAATCCGATGATTCCTTTGGTCAGATAATTCTGGATGCTCTTCAGATCTCCACTATACCTCAGCAAGTATTTTCCTATGCCCTTTTCCTCATAAATCCGAGTCTCCAATCGCAATTGGTGTGCGAACAATTGATTTCTGAGTTCATAGGTGAGTCTTTCCCCCATCGAAGCCATCAAATATCGCCTTGCATAAGCCAGGAGCATATGGATGGCAATCAAGATCGAGAAGAAGAGCAGAAAATTTGGTACTGAGTTAAAAAAGGAATCCGGCAGAAAGTCGAGGAAGGCAGAACGCTTACTTTCGAAGTCAAACATCAGGGTATAATACTTCCCGATACTGACAGGAAGAAATATGGCAGACATACCCGAAAGTATGCCCACCAAACTAAGTACTGATAGTTTACTTCTATGCCTTTTGAAAAAAGGCCCCAATAAGATCCATTGCTTCATATCAGGCAATTTTCTGGATCAATGCAGGCACGCCATTTTTCATCACTTTCTTTTTCGGGAGCCGATTGACCACCTGAGGACATTCCAGGTCTTTCAGATCGAGTACCGGAATGCTCGTACTTCTTTTACACTCATCCACCAGCAAAGGACTGACATTGATAAGGCCGGAAATGGCGAATGGAGTTCTGTTGATGTTTTCGAGGAAAGAAAGTCCGCTCAAGACGCCCAAACTATCTCCGCAACTCAGCATGATATGATTTACGGTGGACATAAAAGCAGGATTGTGCAGGAGCATTTTGGTCTCGCGCTGCAGTAAACCATCTGCGATTTCCACTACCACATAATCCGGATTGATCTCTTCCAGTTTTGCCAAAAGAGTCTCGTAGATATCCAGGATTTCGGCCAGGGGCGACATATATGTGGACGGAAAGCCGAGGTTGGAAAAATCGAGGGCTGTATGTGCCCCACAATCTTTTACAAATCGCTTGTCCCGAGAATAGACGGTACCTGTCAACTTGATAAAGCCTACTGTTTTTCCAGCCTTATTGATTCCTCTACACAAATAGGCCGCAGAAGTGGTTTTCCCACTGTCCATACTGGAACCCACTGAGAGGATCACTTCATAATCACGCTTCTTTTCTGGCTTAAAGGGCAAGGGTTTTTCTGTAAGGTATTTGGTATTGATAATTCCTCCTGTTTCATCCACTGCATAGCCCAGCAATTTCAACTCCGTCGCACCAATTTTATCGAATTTCGCATGGGTACTTTTGAGCACGCCGATACAACCTCCTTGTCCTAAAATCTGGTATTGCTCTTCCACCTGCGTCGGTACATAGCCTTCAAATTGATTGGTCGCATAGCGATTGCCGAAGGTGGCCATGATGGTATCCCCGGGGAAGATGTAACTATTCTTTCCGCTGGCACCTTGTATGGCTTTGTGTTTACCTATGCTTAAGACTTCAAAGATGGCAACGTCTCCAGCTTTAGGGATGTAGTGATTGATACCCGCTGTACTGATCTTAAAGTTCTTAACGGATTTACAGATTATTGCTTTTTTAATTTCTGTGTTGTTTATCATCTCTAATATAATTTGATAGTATAAGCGAGGCTCAGGCCCAGCAATGAATAATTGTTGAATGAAAGTCTGGTTGAAGTTCCCGCTTCATTGGGAACATGTAGTTGCTTGAACTCTCCGAGTCCGGTATTAAATTCTTTTTGTAGGGTGTAAAAGAGAGTCAGGTATAAATTCGATCTCAAGCGCATCCTAGCTCCCAGTGAGAATCGATATCGATGCCATCCATTGGGTGAACTTTCCACGAAATTCTCCTCTTCAAATCCATCTTCTCCACCGATTTCTCCCTCATCCAGAAAATATCGGATCTCTTCTCCTCCCTGATAATAGAAAAGCTGGTTCCTGACAAAGGGCGAGATACGCAGAGGCCATTTTCTGTTGTAGTATTGAAATTTGTTAGAGAGAACAGCTCGTGCCCCAAATTTGGAAAGTTGAGGGAAGTACTTTTCCAGTCTCAGGCTATTGGTCATTCGCCAGTGATCCCATTTGAGCCGATGATTGATTTGAACATCTGCACGATGGTAAGGAAGATTCTCAGAGCTCCTTTTGATCAGGCTATGCGAAAAAGCCATACTTCCTGACCACTGATTCCCAAATTTTTGGTTGTAGCTGATCCGATTTTGGATAAACTTGTGTTGATAGCCCTCGACATCAAAGGATGACAAATGGCCAATCGTGACCGAACTTGTCTTACTGAAGCGCAGATTGGTACTGAAGAGATACCAATTTTTAAAATCCTGGCTAAGATCCTGCGCCCCAAGCGAGACAACAATAAGCAGGTAAAAAATAAAGGTGATTGCTTTCCTCATTCTGATGATTTGATGAGGAAATAGGTAGGAAGGGTTTTACCCCACCCCCCTGCTAAAAAAAATCTTTTGGAGGGGAATTTCTTTATGAACTAAAAGCAGAAATTTCAATTCTTTGCTTTCGTTTGGCACTTTCGTAAACCGCTTCCAGAATCCTCAGGGTTTTCAGGTAGTCCTGGCCCGAGGTTTCAAAGGCTTTATTTGCATGTAGTGCATCAATGAAGTGTTTTTGAGTAGCATACACACAGTCTCCGGAGAAGTTTTTCTTTTCCAGTTTGTAGGGGATTTCTGTCGAATTTTCACCCAGCGGATGGTGAGCAATTTTTCCATCTGTCCCTAAATGCAAGGCTCCCTTGTTCCCCTCTAGCCAACAAGTTCCAAAGGTAAAACGAGGATCTTCTGCCTGAGATTCATTGTATCGATTGGCATCCCAGATGGCTCTACCTCCCTGTTCAAACTCAAACATAATCAAACCTGCATCTTCTCCGGCGATATTGGAATTCCAGCGATCCAATTGAGCGTAAACAGCCGAAATTTCGCCCCCTAAAAATCGGAAGGTATCGATGTAGTGCACGCCAGTTTCGAACATAAGCAAGCGGGGCATTTGGCGAAAGTAGGGCTGACGATTCATGTAAGCATCTTCCTGCCAACCATCGCCCGTTCTGAAACGAAAATTGATTTGATGTAGTCGATCTCCTAATACTCCCTGATCGAGTTTTTCTTTCATCAAGCGAAACCAGGGTTGAAAACGAAAATTCTCATGCACCATAAAGCGTACATCATAGCTTTGAACCGTTTCGACCAATTCTATTGCCTCTTGATAAGTAGGAGCTAAGGGTTTTTGACAAATGATATGAAGTCCCTGAGAGGCAGCATAGGTACAGATTTCAAGATGGCTGGCAGGAGGGGTAATGACATCGATCAGATCGGCTTTCTCTTTTTGGATCATCTCCCGGTAATCTGTGTAGTTATTGGGAATCTGGTATTTTTGGGCGAATGCAGCACTCTTTTGTGCGTCCAAATCACATATCGCCACTAGTTCGACACCTGGCATTCGCTTCCAGGCCTCCAAATGGAAGTCCGCAAAATATCCGGCACCAACACAAACTACTTTCAGGACTTTCTCAGACATAATTAGAGATCTTAGGTACTCAAAAGAGGCTTATCAGCTTTAATCTGCATCCAAAGAAAGATGGCCAGAATATTTAAGCTAGCCCCTACATAAAAGAAGCCGGTATAGCTTCCTGTCCAGGCCGCTAAATAAGGAAAAGCAAGTGCCGTGATAAAGGAGCCAATATTGCCAGCCATATTCATGGTGCCGGATACCATTCCTGCATTTCGTTTACCAATATCCACACAAAGCGACCAGGAAGGAGGCAGCGTCATATCTGCCCCAAATATTGCCAGACTTAAAAACAGAACCGCACCAAAGGGACTTTCCTGAAATACACTTCCGAGCAAACCAATTGCTGCACAGGCAAATCCGATAATTGCAGGCAGTCGTCGAGAAAGATTCCACTTGCCTTTTTTATAGAGATCATCTACCCACCAGCCCGCAAACCAGTTTCCAACTGCTCCCATAACTAAAGGAGCAGAAGCATACCAACCGGCCTCTACCGCTTCCAGATTATAAGTCGATTTGAGATGAGGAAACAACCAGGTCAGGGCGAAGAAGAAGGTAAAATTGCTGCAGAAATACTGCAGCATGGTGTACCAGACATTTGTGCTTTGCAATACTTTTCCAAAAGAGAGTTTAGCCTCTTCTGTTTTTTTTGTTTGCTCTTGTCGATTTTCTACAATAAAGTCTTTTTCCTTTTCAGAAATCAAAGAATGTTCCTGTGGATCATCCCGGAAGGCCAGGTACCATAAGGAGGCCCATATTACCCCAATACCTCCCAGAAAAGCAAAGCTAAGTCGCCAACCTACAGTATCTATCAACCAGGCAACCAGCGGTAAAGCAAAAGCCGCCCCCAAACGAGAACCAGAAAAATTGATACCGGTAATGATGCCTCTTTCTTTGAGGGGTATCCAGGAATAAATAGCTCTCGAAAGTCCGGGGAAGGCACCCGCTTCTCCTGCCCCGAAAAAGAAGCGAAAAAGCAGAAGGGAAATGAAATTCCAGGCTGCTCCCGTCAGTGCGGTAAGCAAGGACCAGAAAGACACTATGCCAGCCAGGACTTTTCGCGGTCCCCATTTATCCGCCATCATTCCACCCGGCACCTGAAACAAGGCATAACCAAGCGCAAAAGTGGAAAGTACCCAGCCCATGGCCTTATCTGAAAGTTGCAAAGTTTCTGCAATGGGATCTTTGGCCACAGAGATACACACCCGATCGATGTACAGCAATAAAGCCAATAAGAACATCCCCAAAGAGACGATATATCGACCCGGTACAATTCCGGATTTAGTTTGAGTAGTAGTAGACATGTTTTTAGCTTGAAAAAATCAATTTACTGAGGGTATCCTCTTCTCCGACATTGCCCGGAAAAACTACATAGGGCATATCGGGAAATTTACTTTCCGGTCCCGCTCGCCATACAGGAACTCCGGGAAAAACCTGCCCCATAACCAGGGCCTTTTTTATATTGAGACTTTTGGTTGCGATATCGCTGGAAGTGATGCCTCCTTTGGCCACAATGAAATGAGGGGCTTTTTCCAGACCAGCAGCAATTTGGCAGAGCAAATCCGAAACTCTTTCAGCTATATGCAGGTTCTCCGCATCACTAGCCGCAGTGATCAATTTCCGTTGGGTATACACCAAAACCGACGCATCCTCCTGAAGTAAGGCATTCATTTCTTTGATAATCTTTTTCAACTGCTCATCTGCCGTATCCGAAAATAAGAGTTCTTCCAGATTCAACTCAAAGCTGTGTAAGGCATCATGAGAAAGCAGATTGAGTACCTGTGCGGTCGATTTAGGAACATGGGAACCCAAAAGAATCAGTTTACCCGAAGATTCCTTTCTTTTCCAATCTGAAGCCCTGAGCAATTCCTTATCGGGCAGAGCTGCCATGGCACTAACAAAAGAAGCTGCAGTTCGACAAATAGCAGCCCGTTTGGAATCAAGGAGAGCGATAATAAAGCGTTGCAAATCGTAGGGATGAGCGGCATTAATAATGCAAGTTGTAGCCGCAGGTAAAGCGCTCAATTTTCCCACTAGTTCTTCTTCAGAACTATTCCTTAATTCTTGGATCGATAGTGAAAATACCTCAGAAGCCTTTAGGGTTCCTTTCGTTTTTTCTTCTACGTAGTATTTGAGATCGGAAGAAGAATAGCCAAAAACGGGATCCTTTGCATAAGGAGTCTGGGCAGCCGGAATCATATGCTCTTTCTCCCGAACATAATGGACATCCTGAAACGTAATTCTGCCTCCTTCGAAAAATACAGGTATGATAAATCTAATGGTATCCAATTCGCCTGATGCCTGCAGCAGACCTTCCACTTCAATTGGATAATGTCCTCGCAGGGTGCTATCGCTTCGACTGATAATGATTGTATCTCGTCCGGTCTTCCTGGAAGCTTCCCCGATGTTTTGACCAATTTCGATCGCAAGTTCTTTCGCTTTTTGAGGAAGCAAACTCCGCGAATTTGTCATGATAAAAAACAAAGGAGTCTTTGCCTCCAGTTCTTTTTGAATGACTTTCGTTGACCATTCTGTAAGCACAGAAATCCCATGTACCGTTTGGGTACCGGTTGGATCATCATCCAGCACAATGACCGAACAATCCCTTTGTCTCATTCGCTCTTGGATTGCCTCTCGCAAATCATCTTCAGGCAAAACAGGAATCTGCGCTTCAAAATCACGTACAGAAATTATCTCATTCATGGGGATTCGTTTAGGGCTTCGAATGCAAGCGCACGTATGGGGGAGCCATCCCCATTCTCTAATTTTAAGGGCAAAGCCATGAGGTAAACCATCTCGGATTGTATTTGGTCCAGATTCACCAGGCCTTCTACAATGATCACATCGCCTTTCATCAGGATATGATGAATTTCCGTAACCTCTTCCAGATTATTCACATCGGCCACAGAAGGAGGTTCAACCCCCAGCAGATTGATTCCCTTTTCGACGATCCACTGAGCCAGTTCTTTGCTAATTCTTGGAAGTTCATCTCGGAATACCTGATAATCTTCCTTCTTGCTCCATCCCGTTTGAAGGATAAGGTTGTCTCCCGCTTTTATTTTATCCCCTATTCCTCCCAAATCTGAAGGTCGCAGCAATTGATGACTTTCCACTTTATCCAGCTTCGCAATCCAGGTCTTCCCCATCAATCTATTGGGAGGAAATTCCTCTATGCTTTGCTCATTCACTCCAAAATGAAGAGGGGCATCCATGTGGGTACCGGTATGAGAATATAAATGGAGGGTTCGTGCATTCCAGCCGTCTCTCTCCACGGTTCGAGATTGCTCAAAGTCGACCCCTGGTTGATCAGAAGCCAGGGTCCTTGTCAGATCTATGATCCGATAATTTTGGAAAGGATCCATAGGACGATATTTAGCTAATGGCTTTGGCCTGTTTTAGTTTCTGGCGAATGGAAGCAGCGACTTCAGATGTTGTAGCTCTTCCTCCGAGATCTGGTGTCAGTAATCCCGCTTTTGTAGTTTCCGAAATAGCCTCTACAATCGCAGCCGCAGCCTGACTTTCCCCTAAATGCTCCAACATCAAAGCTCCTGACCAAATTTGACCAATGGGATTTGCAATCCCTTTACCGGCAATGTCCGGAGCAGAGCCATGAATAGGTTCAAACATGCTGGGAAAATCCTTTTCCGGATTGATATTTCCGCTGGGTCCCAAGCCCAGGCTACCCATTACTGCTCCTCCCAGATCACTGAGAATATCCCCAATCATATTTGTTGTAAGAATGACATCAAAGTATTCCGGATGCAGGATAAAGTTAGCGGAGGCATTGTCCACATACATTTTCTGGTAGCTGACTTCGGGGTATTGTTGTGAAACTTCTTCGATCACCTGGTCCCAATAAGCAAGGCTATGTATCAGGGTATTTGACTTGGTGACATTGGTAAGACTTTTCCTTCTCCTCATCGCCAGTTTAAAGGCATAATGTGCAATCCTTTCTATGCCTCGACGGGTAAATACACTGGTATCTGTGGCAAGTCCATAGGGGCTATCGGGATCGATAATCTTCCCATTTTGGACAAACTCTCCTTCATTATTTTCCCGGATCACTACAAAATCGATGTCCTCTTCTCCTTTATACCTCAGGGGACTTTTGATGCCGGGCAGTAATTTGGCCGGGCGATAGTTTACATATTGCTGAAAGTGGGTCCTTACTTTGAAGGTATACAGCATAGCAGGCAAAGTATCATCTACTTCCTTTAATCCAACTGCTCCAAAATAAATGGCGTCAAAGTTAGCCAGGGTATCCAAGCCATCATCGGGCATAAACTGGCCATGCTTGAGGTAATGGCCAGCTCCCCATGGGAAGGACTCAAATGATAATTCGAAGCCGTAGGTGGCCGCCACATCCTGTAGCACCTCCAGGCTAACCGGAACAATCTCCTCTCCGATTCCGTCCCCGTTTACTACTGCAATACGATAAGATTTTGACATAGAAAATATAAGCTTAAGTATTTGTTTATGGTTCCTGTGGTCCTGCTGCCTTTTGTAAATGTATCTCCTCTGCCTCCCGTTTCAAGCTGCCATGAATAAAAGGAGCGAACATCAATCCCACGAAACTCTGCGGATAATTGGGCATGTCGGCCAGGCCAATATCATCGCTGGGTTCTTCGCCTTTTGGTAGATGAAAGGTACCAAAAAGTAAATCCCAAAATATGACATCCCCTCCATAATTTGAATTTCCTTCTTCGAGTATGCGGGAGTGATGGTAGCGATGGTTTTTGGGCGAAGAGAAAATGTAATCCAAAGGCCCGAGGATGAGGTCCATATTGGTATGTTGAAAACGTCCGATGGTTCGGCCCAATAATCCGGTTACAAAAACGATCTCAACCGGCGCCTTAATAAAGGCGAGCGGTAAGGCCCAGATAAAACTGGACACCAGCCATTCGAGGGGATGCGATCTTGTCCCATTGAACCAATACAATCGTTCGGAAGAATGGTGAACGGCATGCCAGCGCCACATAAATTCATTTTCATGCATCCATCTGTGATACCAGTATCGAAAAAAATCCTTTACACTCAGCAATAGAAATACCTGGACTATAGGATTTAGAAAACTGGGCCAGATGTCCCGACCTATTTCCGGTGAAATCTCCTGAACGACAAGGGCTATGGTAGCCAACTTCAAGGGCTGATTGATGTAATCTCCCCAAAACTTCCCGCCAAAAAACAACATCACATCCGTAGATGCATCTTCACTTGCCAGCCACTTTCTGCTAAAAGGAATCAGGCGTTCGAGGGGAGCAAAGATCGCCCCCAAAATGAGGTAGAGGATGATGGTCCCAAGAAAACTCCGAAAGGTAAATCCATTTTCTACCAGCTTAAAACCGACGATAATTGTGATGACGATAAAGAGCGGGTAAATGACTAGCTGCAAAACCCTTTTGAGTTGGGTGCCGTCCAGTTTATGGCTCAATGGATCCAGTTGTTCCAATAGCCAATTGAAGGGGCGCATGATTACATAAAAGCCAAACCACTCCAGGGGCAGGAATACTTTTTCGAGAAATAAATAGAGGGGTTTCCACCAGGGATTGTCCTTTATGATCAATTTAGATATGGGTTCTTTTTCTTGCATGAGTTTAGTATTAAGAAAGCTACAGAACCTGAGGAATGGACGTATAGCGTTGAGGAGCTAATTTTTCGTCCAAAGCCTCAAATGCATATTAGCCAAAATCGATAGTTCGATCTTGTCCATATGTCCATTTTCCTGATACGTATGATTTTGGAGGGGGTGAGGGAGGGCACTGAAATGAAATAAGCCACAAAATATTGCTGTCAATATTCTGTGGCTTAGAGTGGCGCAGGGGGGAATTCCAACATATTTGCTAAATCACTGATAGTCAGGGGTAGTTTTGTCTCTGAATTTGGAGTTTGTCTCCGGGTTGGAGACAAATTAAGATTCTATGGGGAATCGAGGAAATTTTATTGAGAGTTCGTTTTAAGTTTAAGACTACTCACACCTCAGCTATTCGACCAGTTTTGTATATTTCAACAAAACCTTAATAGATGAGTATTTCAAAAGCTTTTGAACCGCTATGGCCAGAGATAACAGGTTCTCTGATTGATTTTGTCATATCCAAAACATTTAAAGCTGCCAGTAAGCAGATAAGGTTTGTGAAGTTTATACAAAAACTTGGTTTACCAGTTGAGATGAATAAAGAATCATTTGATTCAGTTTATATCCATAGCTTGTTAGATATGGATATCATGTGGGAAGAACCAAAGATCATGTTATTATTTGCGGATAAAGATGTCAGATTGTTTTTTGAAAGGAACTATAGGCTCGCTCAACATGAAGGAAATACTCAATTTGATCAAGAGCAGTTTACTAACTGGTTGTTTATCCATTTTACAACAAGTAATGAACGGTTTGGAGGAATACCATTTAAATATCATAATGAGGAGGCTCTAAAAAAGCTTATAGAATCTTTTACTATTAAGTTCCAAGAAAAGGTAGACAATAGCCTGAGTCCAGGTATGCTTAAATTATATAATGAACTTACGCGGCAAAATAAACAGATAGCTGATTTATTAGACCAGAATAGAAAAAATACGTTCGACTATCAAATTCAGGAACAACTCGCATATTCGCGCGAGAGATTTCAAGAGAAATACATAGATACTGATCATTATATCCCTATTGCCGGACATAAAAGGAAATATAAGGACTTTGAAAAAATAACAAAGCAAAAGGCCCTTAGCAAAGAGGTATCAGAAAACGATCTCAAACCATTTGAAAAAAAAATATATGAGCCCATTGATAGTTTTGTGTCAAATTGGATAGATAATTCTGAGGAGAATATCCTTGTAATTTTAGGAGAATATGGAACAGGTAAAACCACTTTTTCTGAATATTTGACCCATCAATTAGCTCATAATCATCTAGAGATAGATAGAGAGAACCAAATATTTCAATGTTATAAGCAGCCGATTCCATTTTATTTCACTCTGAGGGACTTTGAGGAAAGTATGGACGGATTTATACTTAAACAGCTTAACAATAAAGCTATCAAAGATCTCAGTTTGGATCGGTTTAAAGAGAAACTTAATTCTGGAGAGTTTTTGCTTATTCTAGATGGATTTGATGAAATGACCCAAGAGATTGATAGTAGTAAAAAACGTACTAATTATCTTAAAATAAAGGGATTAATTAGTAGCCATTCAAAGTCAAAAATAATTTTGACTGTAAGACAAGAATATTTTTCATCGGATAAAGAACGTTGGAACACCTTCTTAGTGGAACAAGAAAAAGATTTACCCTTTCTTCATTTGAATAGTTTTAATGATAAACAAATCAGGCAGTATTTAAAAAGTCATGATAAGAATCCAGAAGAAAGATGGAGACAAATACAAAAGATACCAGGATTAAAAGATTTGGCCTCCCGCCCTGTTTTACTACAGATTATTATTGATCATTTAGAAGGCGCCATTAAAAACAAGAAAGACCAGGAATCTATAAAGGCAACCGATTTATATGAGGAGGCAATCACTTCTGAACTTGATAGAAAAGATACGGAAATCCCGTTTAAAATTTCCCAAGGCGAACGAATAGAAATTCTTGAGAAACTTTCCGCTTGGATGCATATGAACGATACACTTTATTTTGAAGTGCCACTACTAGAAGATGAGTTAGAATTAAAATCTTATTTTGACATAAAAAGAGAGTGGGAATATCAAAAATACCTAAATGAATTTTTAACCTTTTCGTTTTTGATAAATGAAGGCAATGAGCGTTTCAGGATCTCACATAAATCTTTCAGAGATTACCTTACTGCTAGAAAATTTGTAAAGGAGATCAATAATAAAGAATTAGACTATTTTTCTAGGACTAAATTAACAGAAGAACTTAATGTTTTTATTAGAGGATTGAATCCCCAAAAAGGCAAGCTCCTCGAGCTTATAAAAGAGAGTAATAAGAAGGATAAATATAAATGGATGGGAAGCAATGCAGCAAATATCCTACTAAAGATGGATCCTGATATCCTCGCTGGAGAAGACCTATCACACGCTTATCTTCCAAATGTTGATTTTATCTTTGCGGATTTAAGAAAATGCAATCTTAAGCACGCTACCATTACTAATGCAAGAGTAAATAGGAGTATTCTTGACGCTGAGATTGAAGGGATAGATATTGAAGGTGGAGAATTTTATCCCTTATTTAAGGAGCCTAAAAATTGGGACCTAGCTGAGAAGTGGGCAAAAGCGAAACATTACACTCGAGGTGGATACAGTAATGTGATTCGGCCACCAATTTTTGATCTGACCAAATTAGGCGAACTTAATGGATTAAAACTCCTTGACCTGAGGCGAGCTGCGCACGAATTTACGCTTGATATCTCTCCTATTTCAAATCTTCAAAATTTGGAATCATTAGACCTATCTTTTACAGAAGTATTAGATATTTCCCCTTTATCAGAGTTATATAACCTTAAACATTTAGATATTCGCTTTTTAGATGCAGACAAGAAAACAAGAAAGCAGGGTTCAGGGGTCACAATAACATTAGTAGATGATGTATATATAGATCTTTCTTTCCTCTCAAAGATGGAACAATTACAATACCTTAACCTGTATAATACAAAAGTAAAAAATTTTTCAACCCTTTCTAAGCTTAAGAATTTAAGGCACTTAGAACTTGAACCAAGTTTAGATGCCTACCTCTATCGATTAAGAGATCTTTCCCCCCTTTCTGGACTTATACACCTTGAATATTTAAATCTTAATTCCATTGAGGTAGAGGATCTATCTCCTCTTTCAGAGTTGAAACAATTAAAAGAATTACATCTTGTATACTCTTCCGTAAAGGATCTCTCCCCTCTTTCAAACCTCCAAGAATTAGAGACAATTTACCTTGGAAATACATCTGACATTGACCTTACTCCTTTATTAAAACTTAAAAAACTTAACTATGTTGATCCTGGCAAGGATAGGTTGAATTATGATCATATACAGATGTTGCTTGAAAAACGTATAACTGTTTCTGGTTTCCTCCCCTTAAAGAAGTATTGGGCAAAATAAAGATAGGTTGATATTGTTAGAAATTCTAAGTAGAGAAATTCTTAAATACCAATCATTTACTTTCCAATAACCCATGAACTGTTTCTTTAAGATCAGGAAGTTTAAACATAACAAAATTCCAAAGGTTTTCAGGACGAGCAGCATTGTCCTCTTCCCAAACGGAGCACCCGTTGAAAAGTAGAAAAAATCATGGATAATTTTTACATTCAACAAAAGCAGTGATGAAAAAGAGCAAATTCACAGAGACCCAACGGATGGCCATTCTGGCCAAACACGATGCTGGTCAAAGCGTGGACGAAATCTGCCGCGTCCATCAGATTAGCCCAGCTACTTTCTACAAATGGAAAAAAGACCTGGCCATAGAACAGGATGAGGACAAACGCCGGATCAAACAGCTAGAACAAGAGAATGCTAGGCTCAAGAAAATGTATGCAGAGCTGAAGATCGATCATGAGATTTTGCAAGAAGGCTACGAATACGCAAAAAAGATTTCGGCCCGGGACAAAGGGAAGAAATGGTAGATCAGATTAAGCCGGATCGAAGTGTCCGGCGTAAGTGTGTTGTTCTGAGCTTTCGGCGTCAGACCTACTATCGTCGCAAACAAGGCCACCGGCCTGAAGAAGTGGATCAGTACATAGCCGATCTTTTACATCAGATAACAAATAGATTCATCGCCTGGGGATTTTGGATGGTTTTCCATTACCTAAGAAATCTGGGATATGGCTGGAATCACAAAAAGATCTATCGGATCTGGAAAGCAGAGGGTTTGAATCTCAGACTTCCTCTCCAAAGACCCAAGATCAGAAGAGTCTACCAGGATTTATTGGCGCCCAAATATCTAAATCAAGGCTGGGCATTCCATTTTTCAATCGTTCCACCCGTGAATATCTGGGAACAGACATTTACGAAGACAGCCAAACCCTCGCAGATCGCAAAGACGATTACGAAGGTTTTCAAGAAGACCTCGCTCCCGTAACCTACCGGGATCGAAAAAGCATGCAGTTCCTTTTTTCCAATGCTTTTAAACAGCTCTTCCCCTACCTCTCAGGGATTACCCTGCTGTTTCTAAGAGTATTCCTGTCCTTCAACATCAACCGCATCTTAGAGGAAGGAATCACCCTCACAGATGGCATCATTGGAGTCATTAGCCTCATTATGTGCATAGGCCTGGTATCTCTCAATGAGATCGTCAAAACCCGTTCACTCTCTGACTTTTTCAAAGCCAAAGTCAAAAAAGAGAAAGCAGGTTCGAGTCTTTTATACCAGGCCGTGGGTACTTCTCTCCTATCCATCGTAGGAAGTGGTTTAGGATTATACCTCCTGGTCTATCAGATCAATGACAAATCCGCGCACTTAAAGCTCGGAGCTCAGAATAGTCAATTGGCAACTAAAAGCACATGGACCAGCGACTCCCTCCGCATTGTCCAAAACTACCAATCCTCCATCGACCAAAAGCGGGAATCCATCAAGCGATATGATCCTAAGAAATACCGTACCCTCAGAGATCGGCTCAACAATGAAGCCATTGCCTTATCAGACAAAATGCAGAATGAACTCAGCAAAGCCCGAGACAATCGCGAACGTCAAAACCGCCAAACACAATCACAACTCTCTACAGCACTCATGAAAAACGACGAGCTCGCAGGTGGCAATGCATGGATAGCGGTATTCTTTATTGTTTTGGCTGAGATTCTTAATATTCTTTGCCATAGATTCTGTTGGGTATACAAAGCCAGGTCAACTCGCGAAGGAATTGAATTTGGAGCATTGGAAGCGTCTTCAGATAAGACAGCTTATGAGATTCAGCTTCAGCGATTGGGAGCTTTTCTTCAATCTCGAAACTTTCAAATTACGGGAATTGAGCCTACACAAATCCCTGGACAAGCTCCTCCGAAATCAAAACCGGAATCCTCAAAAATTGGCTACAAAGTGCATGCGCATACACGCAGACACGACCCGTCTGCACCCAAAAACCCCGATATCATTGAAAAGGTAGTTGAGAAAGTTATTGTGCAGAATAAGGAGATTCATGGCTATGAAATCACTTGCCAGAACTGTGGGAAACAGGCAATCATGAAGCGAAAATCGGCAAAGTTTTGTTCGAGGAAGTGCAGGATTCAGAAGTATAATGAGGGAGTTAGAGAGAGGAGGAGGAGGTTGAATTTTGAATAAAATAAGCTTCAGCTCTTTTTTTGAATACCCAAGAGTAGATCCTTGATTTCGACAGGAATAAATCCAGGAAGATTGTCAAAAGTTTTGGTGACAATCTTCCTTTTAATTAGCTGTTTAAGTCTATTTTCAAATTTCGCCTCAATTTCTTTCTTTGAAGATTGGTTTTTATCGCTGTCAAGACATTTCTGCTTATTAGGCATATTCACCTTTTGGCCGAACTCGGACCTTAATTTTGGAAATGTATCAATTACGGAATTCTCTAATTCATGGGCAGGATATTCTAAGTACCATTTAGGCACTTCAATCCTACTACCATTTAAGTATTGCACTGTACTTGTGCCACCAATTAAATTTTCAAGTTTTATATTAGCTTTAATCTTTTCGCAAATAAAATCAGAAATTCCCTTCAATCTTAAATCAGAGAAGGTTTTTAGATCTGTATAATTCTCTTTATCGCTTAAACCTAATTGATCTCTTGACAGAATTTGCAGATCCAATAAAAAGGCAGACAATATTATGGGATCAAATATATAGTTTTCAAGACTGTATCTAATACTATTTCCATTAACAAAGACATTCATGCTTGGGCTATTTTTACCGTCCCAATCAATTATCCCAAAAATATTTCTATTTCCGCCATCTTCAGACAACGCTTTTACTACATTACGCACACGTTTACTATCGCCATCCGGCACTTCGTTTGAAACAGGAACCTTATCAATTCCAGAAGGTATAAAATGCAGGGAAATGCCCTCAATGAGTTGGTCTTTTATTTTGCTAGCTATTAACTCATAAAACTCTTGGTCATATTTGCTCTCTACAAAAATCTGTCTCCTATTTTCATAATCAATACTTAAAGTATTCAAGCCTGAGGTTAATAAAGACAATGCTTTATCTTTTGTAGTTTTAAAAAATCTTTTGCCAGTTGCTGACATCCCATAGAGAAAATTTTCATCTACTAAAGCAACTGTCGAAGGGGAATGAGTTGTCAGGAAAACTTTAATATTTCGCTTATTAACAATTTCTTCCTGAATTACTTCGAGAAAATCTCGGGTTAAGGAGGGATGGAGCATCGCATCTGGTTCGTCTAACAATAATATGCTAGGGTAAGTATGAGATCCACTTACATAAAAATTATATAGACTTACAGCCAAAGACATCATAACTCTTTCACCAGATGATAGGCTGTTAAATCGGATAAGCTCATTTGATTCTTTATGGCGGAGTTTAGGTATAAAGTTTTTGTCTTTATAAAACTCTTCTACAGAAATTCCTTCAACCAGATAGTGCGATTTGATCTTCTCCAAGAACTTGTTGATTAATATCCAAGGTGCTTCGTACTTTTTATCGAATTCTTCATTTGAGAAAATCTCAAAGGAAGTTCTAAACTTTTCGTTTCTGTAACTTTTTGCTTGATTTTCTTCTCTAATCCAGCAATAATAATAGAAAACCTCGTGTATATGGTCTCTAAAAAATTCATCTCCAATTAGGTCTTTTGGTGAAATTTCATAATCAACAATATCCTTTTGTGTTAGTTGGTCTAGAGGCTTACCAGAAGCCTTAGAAATACTTTCAATTATTTTCGAGTATTTATATCCAGTGCTTCCTGATCGAATTGTATTTAAATTCGAACTAATTCTGTGTTTAATTGCCTCAGGGGTTTCTCTAAATGAAGGATCATGACTAAAGCTTATTCCATTGAAGTGAAAATTGGCAATTTTACCAGGAACATAGGAGTCAGAAATAATTTCAATCTTAAAGTTATAACCGTCATAGAAGACCTCCTTTTCCTGTCGATCATTTAGATTATTCAGTAAACTTAATAGTTGTGATTTACCAGATCCATTAAGCCCTGTAATTATGCAAAGATTAGGTAACACGGGAGTTTCAAAATCAGATAGGGATCTAAATTTTCCTTGTAATCTTATTTTCATGGTGTTTTTGATTGAGAACAAATTTACGGAAAAAAGATTCACAAAGAGGCAATGCCGATAAAGGCGCAAGTGGGACGAGTATAAAAATAAATTGGAGCAAAGGATTAGATGGTAATTATTACGCGAATAAGTAATTTTAATTACTCCAACAATTTCCCAACTTGTCTTAGAGAACAATTATTAGTTGATAGCAGAACCAAATCGTATTATTAAAGAATCAATGTTTGTTTTAATACAAGTTGTTTAATTTTTGCAATTTTTTTTAGCAAAACAAAAGCACTTTCTATTTTTTTCCTTACTTTAATACCAGAATGAGCCAATTTGATTATATAAAAGACATTGCAAAATATGGTCTGGAAAATGATCAAGAAAGACTAATGGATGTCTTAAACAAACTTATTGAGCATTCTAAGAAAACGAAAAAGGTCAATTTCGCGGTCCAACTTCAGTCTATCCTAAAAGAATCGTTGCGTCAGCAACAAATAAGCGGAATTACCAAGGTAGGTACGAAAGAATATTATAATAGGGTTGATGAAAGAGAGTTTGGAGATCTCATTTTAGAGAAACTCACCTCAGATTATCGACTTAACAATTTAGTTTGTGAAGATAACATTAAAGAAAAGTTACAATTTCTTATCCAAGAACACCAAAACATCGACCTATTAAGACAACATGATTTACCAATTTCTAATAAAATCCTTCTTCATGGGCCATCTGGATGTGGAAAAACACTTACTTCCTATGTAATTGCAGGAGAGCTAGAAAAATTAATGGTAGTTGTAAATCTGGGAGCAATAGTCTCTTCTAAACTTGGAGAGACTAGTAAAAATCTTGCAAAGATTTTTCGAAAATCATCTTCAGAAGAATGTATAATATTTCTTGATGAGTTTGACTCTATTGGCAAAGTAAGAGATTATGACCAGGATCATGGAGAAATGAAAAGAGTTGTAAATACAATTCTTCAATTATTTGATTATTTGCCTCAAGACAGCCTTGTCATTGCAGCGACTAATCAGAAGAAAATGATAGATGAAGCTCTTTTGCGTAGATTTGACTTAAGTATTGAGTTTCAATTGCCTAATACGAAAAGGATCAAAGAATTAATTTCACTCACTCTTAAAGATGGAATTTTCAAATTTGACAAATCCTCAAAAACTGTTAATAAAATAATTGAGGGTGCTCAAAATCTATCGTATTATAGTATCCAAAAAACATTAGTGACGGCAATCAAGAGAAGTATCTTATCCCAAAAAAGTATTTCCCACCCTATTATTAGTACCGCCATTTGGAATGAATTAATTCAAGAAGAGAAAAGGGCTTTAGACGCAGAGTAATAATATCTTTACAAGATATTATGTTATTCTAATTCAAGATCTCCCAACTCATTAGCATCAATTTCAATTTCGGAAATGCTTTCAAGATTATTGATTTCTATTAATTCCGAATAAAGCCTTCCAGTTTGCCTGGATTCAGGCAAGTTTTCTTCTATTGAAATAGCCATTGAAAACGGATGGCTAATTTGATACTTATCAATTGAGAGTATTTGCGGACTAAGAAAACAATGAACGGCTAATTTAAATATCGAATCTTCATCTAATAATTCATTCACATTAATCATAAATTGAAGTTTCTGAGAATTAGAAGCAGGAATTGGTCTTTGTTTATACCTATTATTCTGCGACCAAGAAATGGCTGATTTTAATTTAGATTTGATTTCATCTTCTTTTTGAATGATTTGATGAGCAGTATGATTTCGAAAAATTGAAAATGCCATATGAATAGGACAATACCCCAGATGGTTATTAAATACAGGATCAAAGCTAAAACAAAGTGTTAAAGAAACCTTTAATAAACCTCTACGTTTCCCTAAATCATCTTCTGTTAAATATCTAGGAAGATTTATTGGCATTACCTTTAATTCTCCAGGAGAAATTTCGTCTTCAATAACGAAATTTATATGATTATCGTTTGATAATAGGCTCCTGGAAGGGTTTACAAGACCATGGCCAACTAGTCTATTTCTTAGCTTAGAAAATTGATCTTCAAAAGGAATTTTATCCGAGGAAGCGGCATTAATAATTAAGGCTTTTATAGTTTGGGACTTCAAAGATGGATATAGTTTAAGAATTTGGGCAGCAATGTTGGACACTAAGGGTGTTGAAAAGCTTGTACCTATATGACTATAATAACCTTCTGCCGGATTAGAAGACAAGACTTCAATAGAAGCCTCTTCACCTTGTACAATAAAGCTACCATAGACTTCATAATCTCCTCCGAATTCAATTACATCCGGTTTGAAAAGGTTTTTGTTTTGTTTAGTCTTAGGATACGTAGGTATTAGTTCAATATTTCCCTTCCGTGTGTAGAGTGTAGGGAATTCCATTCCATTTGATATCCCCTTAAAAACACCGTCTTTCATATTCCCAGCGGCAGCACCAATAATAATATTATTCATGCTCTCCGCAGGCGAACATATATTTGTCTCCTCATTTAAAAAATAGCTTAAATCATAATTTGCTTGGTTAGCAGCTTCATTATTATTTCCTGTACTTATAAATATTAAACAATCATTTTCATGAGAAAATCTATCTAATTCGAATGCATAAGTAGAAATATCCTGGTTAGTTAATTTATTTTCCTTGAAACAAATTGTAAGAACAAAGATCTTAATTTCCGGATATTTTGATTTAGCTCTTTTTAGGAGACTTAAGACTTTAATTTGAGACAAATAATCGTTATCGCCTTCAAAAACTTTCATAGATAGCAGCTTAGCATCCGCTGCAATATCCCCTCTGTAATTTGCCTGGTAGGCCTTACGGCCTAAAGCAGCTAATGCTCCTACAGCAGTTCCATGCCCATAACCATCATTAGCAGTGTCAATAAATGGACTCGAATCTGTCAGGTTAAAAGAATCATCATCTATAATAATAGGACCCAGCGGAGTAGAGTTGCTGATTCCTGTATCAATTATTCCAATTATAGGCAAATCATCATTAGGATTTGACACTACGAACCCATATGACCTTTCAGGAATGTTGAAGGAGGAAGGACCAATTACAGGGGAAATCGAAGAAGTAACATTCAAAATTATATCAAAATTCCGAACTATTTCTTCAATTATTTCTGATGAAGCCCTTTCAATTTCAAGAACATTGGAATCAGAATTCAAACTATAAATAATCTGATTACTTTCAAGAAAACCATACAGATGATTCAAAATCAGATTACCCTCAGGAGACTCTATTGGGTAGTTCACTAATTGAAAGTTCATTAAAGAACCAACTTCTTGATAATTAATGATATCTTCAGTTGTAAGTAGTTCAAATTCATCTACATACAAGATTTTTCGATTGTATTCGATACTAGTATTAACCCCAGACTCTTTTATAATAAAATTGTTAATATTTTCAAGAAAATTATGAAGCCTCTCTTCATCTGCCACAGCAAATAATCCTTCTTTATTAAACTTTGAAAAATTCACACCTAGCAAGCCAAAATCATTAATCCAGCCTGAATAGTACTTTTCTATATTAAATTGGCCCACAAACGAGATTTTAACATAGTTAATATGGGAAGGGACTTGTAATAAAAGATTCCTCTCTGATCTCCTACGCTGAATTTCAGAATTAATTCGACTTAGGTACCCCCTGAATGGAACTATTTTAAATTCGTAATCAGTATCCTTTGTTTTTTTATCTTTTTCCTCCTCCTCAGGAAAGCCATAGTTAAATTTCATTTCAATTGAGCTTTCAAGTTGTTGAGCAGAGTTAAGTTTGAGATGTGGCTTATCTGCCATATATCTATATTATTAAGATCAGGGGCCAGAAACAGTAAATTGAATTTCAAATACTTACCTAAGTTAGGCCCTAATAAATTTATAGAACAAATTTACGATTTAAATACTACAACAATATAAATGTTTCCCGGTATCGTTCTATTAACCTCACCTAACTAAAAGAAGCTAATCAACGCTAAATCCCAGGAAAACTCCTAGCCAAATCCGATAAATCACTAACTCCCAAATCTCTTAAATACTGATCTACCTGGTCCAGACTATGATGCCTAAGCTGGATCTGCAATTGCTTAATATGAATTCCGGCTTTCACAGCCATCACAGCACCCGTATGCTTCCAGCTATACAGCATATATCCCTTGGGGTATTTGAGCGATCTTAGAATCTTCCTGTGCCTATTCCCCATTGTATTATAGCTCAAATGCCCAGGTCCAGGTAAGCCATCCTTCCCAAACAGATAATTACCGGATTTACATCCATGAAAGGCTTTATAAAGCTTTGGGTAAAATGCATCTGGAATCCGGACATATTGTTGCTTCTTATTCTTGGAAACTTCAGGACGCATAAGGAGAAGCCGATCTTCCCAAAGAATATCAGAAGCTTTCATAAAACGTAGCTCACCAGGTCGAACGAAGCAATAGTAAACAAACTGAACGAAGAGCCAGAGTCCAGGATCTTTTTCCAAAATAGCTTCTCGTAATTCTTCAATCTGATAGGGTTGGAAGTAGAGTGCAGGAGTAGATACTGATTTTTTGTAATCCGTATTCTTGAATGGATTGATCTTGAACTTCCCACGCTTGACCAACCAAGAAAAAGCTCCTCGCATCAAGCGGATGTAATCATTGTGGGTAGTGGTGTGTAGACTTTTAACTTCTAAGAGAAAGTCTGAGAACTCTTCCGCATGCAAAGGAGTAAATACTCCTCCCTTATAGAACTCCTCAAAGGTTTTGAACTTGGATGAATAATCCATCCAGGTCTTGCGACGCAAGGTAGATTTTTTGTGTTCCAGGTATTCGTAGAGGAGGGAGGCTACAGCTGTTCGTTTGGCATTGGGATGAAGGAGCTTGGATTTGAGGATTTGGATAGCTGCATAGCGGTCTTCGGCATTCTTGAAGCGATTGATATCGCCATAGACCTTTTTGCGCTTGCCGAGCTCCTGGTAATGGATAAACCAGCGTTTGCTGATATCACCACCTGCATCATACACCTTAAGCTCGTCTGGAGAATAAATTTTTTTATTCGTTGTCATACTAAATTTCAGCAGATGCTGCATTAGCTGATCAACGATTCAGTGGATATGTCAAAAGCCCTGTCTCCGAGATTTGTCTCCGAGATTTGTCTCCGGGCCCTTAAAAATAAGTCGTAAAACATTGAAAAACAATATTTTACGACTTTCTAGTGGCGCAGGGGGGAGTCGAACCCCCGACCTCAGGGTTATGAATCCTGCGCTCTAACCATCTGAGCTACCGCGCCGGGCTTTTCTGAAAGCGAGGGCAAATATACAATGCCTTTCCTGATTACGCCAAATTTCTAAAGAGGTTTTCACGAATTATTTTTTGAAGGGTCGAGCCTCTACAATTCGCACCTCCAGTTTTTCTATTGATCGCCATTCTACCTCATCCAAACCGTAGGAACGGCTACTTACATAGGTCCCTCCAGGCTCCAGAGGTGGTTCAAAGGGAGCAATCGCATATTGTTTGCCCTGAAAAAGACTTTTGCCTGCCTTGTCAAGGAGGTCTATGCTGAATTCAAGCACGCTTAAGGGAATTTCCCCGGTATTGGTAGCTTCGATAGCTACATAGACATAGGAATCCTTTGAATAATGTTTGTACTCATATGTCCTCAGCTTAAGCATGAGGTCTATGCCCTCCTGTACGCGCCCCTGATAAACGGTCGGAATGGGCTTTGAGGGAGGATAGGATTCCGGTCCCTTGCTCTCTGTACTTTCCGCAAGCTCTATTTCTACATAAGCCAGTTTTTTATCCAGGGGTCTATCCTCAAAAAGGATACCTCCATAGGGGATTCTGTCACCTACTCGCATAGGTACAGAGGCATACAATACATTGAATTTTTGCGTGGCCCAAACACTGCTATCCTCCATGATCATGGACATGTAAATACTCATTTTACTGATCTCTCCCTGAGTTACAATAAAACGCCCCTGAACATCCATAGAAAAATTTTCTTTGCGATCAGACAATTTAGAAACCGTAGGAGTAAATGTAAATCGAGGATCAGCTGGCATCTTGAAACGAATGGGAACCTCCAAATTGCTGAAATCCTGCTCCTCTGCTTCTTTCGCTTTATCCGATTCAAGCTCAGTATATGGTTCTGGAGGAGGAAAATCATCGAAACGCAGGGCATTATAGGTGATGAGAGAAAGGCCTGCCAATAAAGCAACGAGAATAAAAGCCATCAGACGCATACTACCCACACGCTTTTCTGCACGCTCCTGAATTCGACCGATACTTTCCACTGCCTCTTGCATATCCGGATCAAACTTCAAGGCTCTTTTCGCATAATAAAGAGCTTCCTTCTTATGGAGTTTTTTCCCAGATTCCTTCCAAAATGCTTCATAAGCAGTTGATTGGGCCATTAAGCCCTCCGTGTTCATAGGATTTAGGTCTATCGCATGTCTGTATTCAGCTATAGCCTCTTCCCAATTCTTATGTTCGGCAAAGGTATTTCCACGTATGAGGTGTTGCTGATATACCTCTTTCAGTTCCTGATATGCACTTTCATCCAGTCCTAACTCGAAAGCAACTGATTTTAAATGCTCCTCACTTAGCTGCTCGTCCTGAATATTGAGGATTTTTTCGATATAGGCGCGGAGTAATTCTTCCTGTTTCATTGCATGTGTGTTTACAGATGGCTCGAAGAGCCTTTCCCCTTAGTATAAAAGAGAAGATGCTTTGTAACAAAAAAAACAGGAAAAAATAGAGAAAAGAAGGACTTTCGTGCTTATCCCCATTTTATTTTTCTGCGAATATGAGAAATGTACGCAATGCTAACAGATAAAATGGCATTGTGGGTTGTTTTCTTTATTTACAAAATAAGGGAAACGGGGATTGTGGGGAAGGCTTAAGCTCACATCCAGACGCGTTCTTCTCTTTCTACTTCATAGAGGATATAATCCCGGATGTTTCGGGCTTGTTCCAAAGGCATATAGGGGATTTTCACCACCCCTGCAGCTGTATGCAATTCCATATTGGCAAGTCCTTTTCTCCTTTGGAAAGGACTTTGAATCAGCTCAACGGCTTGCACTTTAAACAAACGGAGGATCGTATACTTTCGCCCAAATACGCCTCGATGTAATTCCAATAATTGATCATTGATATGAATCTCATAGCCACGATAATATCGTCTGGCCAATAGCCAAACTAAAGGGGTCCAGAGAATGGCGACAATATAGATGCTGATTTCCCCGGAAAGTATGGCTTGAGCCAGCATAATCAAGGCGGGAACTATACCCAGAAACAATACCCTCCGCTGGACAATGAGGGAACTTATATGTTCAATATGGTATCCACGCCGCTCATGCTCTGGAAAAATGTTTTTCAATATGGCCTCCAAATTGCCCAGACTGGAACCCGGGATGGGTAAAGCTTTTGCCTTCGCAACTGCCATGGAGGATGCCTGGTAAAGTCGGATGGTTCGAAAATCCATCAATTTCTGGATGGGATTTACTGACCATTGCATAAACTGGATTTTCTGATAGGGTGCGGCTTGTTCTTTTCGATTAAATAGACCGGCAACGATCTTAAAGCCACTTGCACTTTCAAAAACGCTCAATCTGTGATAGCGAATTACAGTACGCACAAGGGAAACGATAATTGTCAGAATCATCATCACAATTCCTACCCCCAGTAAAAAGGTAGTCATCATGCTTCCCACCATTTCATAGGTTTCAACTGCCAACTCTCCATAATCCACATCAAAAAAATCATCCCCGAATTGAAGCCAACCAAAAAAGAATCCCAGGATAATAAAGAAAGTCTGAACGTGGTTTTCACTTATCCCAATCTTCAATAACTCCCTTTCACTCCTGCGAAAGAGGAGTTTTGCTTCTTCCTGTTGAATCGGCACACTTACGACTTCCCCATCTTCATTGACCTCTTCCTGCATCGTCTCCATCTTTTGCGCCCGCTCCTTCATCACAAAATCACGGATGGCATCTGCAGTCGTCTTATCCAGAGCTTCGATGCTCAGCTCTGTATTTGCTGATCCCGCTGTATCAATTTTCACTTCATAGACCTTGAGGATCTGGTGAAGGATATTTTGATTAAAATTGATGGTCTGGATGCGTTCAAAAGGAATATTCAGCCGAGTTTTTTGGAAGACTCCTTTTTCTATAATCAATTCTCCATCTTTCGCATAATAATAGAATCGAAAGTAGGAGATCACAGATGAAAGCAATTGAAAACCAGCGATCCCCAAAATGATGGGTAACCAAAAGGAATCTTCACTCTCCCCTCCCCTTCTCACAAAATATATGAGTATCAAGGGCAGTAAGGTGCGAAAGGAAGTTCGCAAAAATTTAAGTGCATAAAAGACCAGCGCTATCCCCGACTGTCGGCGAGGCTCGGCCAGAAAATTAGCTGAGATCGCTGTCGGATGTATTTCCACTTCTTCTTAGGATAAAATCTTTGATTCTCTGGGCTTCATCTATATGTAAACCCGGTATGGAAAGGTCGCTGCTACTCCCTCCTGCTGTATAGATATTAAGGCTGGAAAGTTTGAAATTTCTTTCGAATGGTCCCTGACTCAGAGATACATGCTGAATCCTGTTGAAGGGAATAGCTGTCAATTTTTGCCACAGCCATCCTTTCTGGTATAAGATATCATGCTCACGCAAGGCATATCTTTTATTAGAGAAGCCTTTGATCGTGGCAAGCAAAGAAAAACCGCAAAGTAGCAGCCAAGCCAGGATCAAGAGGATTTGTCCCCACATATGTTCTTGCAGAGGAGAATTGAACATAATGGATAAAGCTCCTATCAGAAGTACGAGGTAAAAGAAGGCGGACCAACCCAAACTGATGTATAGATCTCTACGATCTATGCCTTTAAATTCAGCATCTTCTACACGGGGCAATTCCCTCGTATCGATACTTGCGTTCTGGAATACCATAGGTAAAAGATAGAAATTTATAAGGAGGGTTGAAAAAGCAGGCAAAATAAAAAAGCCCCCGAAGGGGCAAGAAAAATAAACAAAAGGTATTCCTTAAGTTTGGCAAATGCAATATAGTACTATTTCCAGTAATTTTCTATCGCTTGTACAAACCGAAAGTCGGGCAAAAGAAAACCCCTTCTGCAATGCAGAAGGGGTCACACATGGTTTCAGTCTATCCCTATTCTAATTTTTTTCGAGTATGTAGGAGTTGGTGCTATTTCCTTTCGGCATCCGAGCTCCTGTACCCTCTAATAGTTCTACATATTTTTTGAACTGCGCATCGCTCAATTTTTTTCCATTGACACGCATTTCTTTTGCAGTGATTCTTACTTTGAGCTTCTTCGCTCCTTCCTCTATTATCCCGTCTTTAACCAACTCCTCAGTCAGGGTTTTTGAGGTTCTGTGGGCTCTTTCGCGATCTCTTTCAGCACGTTCAATTTGTACTCTGGCTTCCCGTTGAGCTCTTCGGGCCTCTCTTTCTACTTCACGCAATTGGGTAGCTTGTTCTCTTTGCACCTCTTGCAAATGCCTTTGCAATTGCTCCATCTCTCTTTGTATTTCAGCTTTTTCCCCTACCTTTTTTTCACGGGCCAGCTGGCGAAGTTCTCTGAGTTGAACACGGGCTTCTTCCATTACTTCTCTTTGCTCCTGATGTGCTTCGCGTCTTTCTTCAGAATGTAAGCGCCGCGCTTCTTCATGAAGTCTTTGCATTTCTTCTCTTAACTCTGAACGCTCTTCCCGATCGAGATCTTCCCACTTATGCTCATTCTCCTTGATCCATTTCTCCATTTCCTTTCCATAATCCTCTCCCCACTTTTGCCATTGCTTGCCGTATTTCTTTTCCCATTCCTTAAATTCCACTTCAAATTCTTTCTCCCATTTTCCCCAATCCGCTTCCATAGATTTTGACCATACTTCCATTTTCTGGCCATAATCCTCCATCAGTTTGCCATACTTTTCTCCCCATACTTCCATTTCTTTGCTAAACTTCTCCATTTGTAGCTCAAACTCACGCATAGCTACACTGTCTTCCATATCAAAAGATCCAATCATAGGCACAGGTGGCGTAGGAGGACTTGGAGGTGTTGGCATTCCTTTCATACTAGGTACTACCGGAGAGGGTGGTACTGGAGGCATGGGTGGGGGCGGCGGAGGTGGTGTATCATTGACCGTTGCCAACGCCAGTTCGAAATTGGCCTGCAATGGTTGGATGCGAGGGATTTGCGCTACCATAGGAGGCTCAGGAGCAATTCTCATGCGGGTTTCCAGTCTGGCCAATTGACCTTCCAGTTTTTCTGTCTTCAGGGCCAAAGGAGCCAGGACAGGAATTTCGTTTTCAGGTTCTTCAGCCAATTCCATCACCAGGCCATCCATCAGTTTTTCAACTTTGTTTTTTGCATAGCCGGGATTGATGATAAAGCTAAAGCCGAGTCCAAGAATCAATAGACTCATGAGGTATACACGGGTTTCTTTTGGAGATTCGTACATATCAGGTGCCATCAGGCGTTTAATTCTGTTTAGTAAATGAGGTTTTCGACCGGAAAGCGCAGGAGCCAATTGAAGCTGGACCATACGTATTTCTTCCAGATCAGCCAATGCTTTTGCATAAGCGAGGGGATCACCACAGATCTCAACAGCAGCATCATCGCAACAATGCTCTCTCTCATCTCTGATTTGGTTAGATATCCACCATTGAGCGGGGTGATAGAAAAAGATGATCTCCATGAATGACTGGATCATGTTGATCAAAAAGTCATAGCGTCGAATATGAGCAAGCTCATGGGCAAATATGGCTTCCAATTGGGTAGTACTGAGGTTAGTCAGCATTCCCAGGGGCAGGAGGATAATCGGTTTTAGATGTCCGATTACCATGGGGCTTTGAATTTGCGAGGATTCCTTAAGTGTCACATACTTTCGGATACCCATTTCATGTGCAATTTCATCGACCCAACTTTGCCATTTATACTTCGCTTCATGTGAGTTTCTCCGAATATCCTGGAGATACACCCAACTGCCTATCCATCGTACGCTAAAAAAGAGCACCCCCAACATCCAAATCATACTCACATAGGGCAAATACCTGCCCCAGCTTTCCACATTAATACTGATTTGCTGAAGGAATCCGGAATTTTCAGCAGCAGTAAATTGGCCAGGCTGATTGACGATGATGTGTGCATCAGCCCCTAAGCTTAAACTAAAGGTAGAAGTGGAAATCAGGCGATATTCATATAGAAAAGTGCCAAAACTTCCGGCAAATAATCCGAAAAGACAGAGCAGGGAGGCAAAATATCTGAGTTGTGCTTTTTGTCGCGACACATACCTCAGAATCAGGCTCAAGGCCAAAACCCAGATAAATCCTTGCCACAAAGAGTGAAACAAAGTCCAGCCAAATGCCTGGGCTAAAGCGGATGAAGTTATGATTTCAAATAGGTGCATGACTTTTATTCGTTCTTATTTGCTTAATCGTTCTTGCTTTCGTCGGATAGTTCGTCCAGGTAGTCGCGTATTTGCTTAAGCTCATCCGCTGAAGTGCTTTTATCGCCAAGAGCTTGCATTACAAGCTTAAGGGCAGATCCCTGGAATAGGCTGTCCTTAAGCTTGTCTACGAGCTGTTTTTGGGTGTCTTGCTCGGTCAGGAGAGCTGTATAAATATGAGTCTTACCGGATTTGGTTCGCGAGAGCTGACCTTTGTCATGCATGATCTGCATGAGTTTAAGTGTGGTTGTATAACCTACTTCACGTTCCAGATTAAGGACCTCATTGATTTCACGAACTGTACTTGGCCCCTGCTTCCAAAGGATGCGGAGGATTTTCAGTTCGCCATTGGTTGGTTGAGGTATCATCGTCTATAGGATGTTGAGGGTAAAAGAAAAGTTTGACCAGATATCAAATTTCGAAATTTTATCTACGAAACAATTCGTACTACAATTATATACGAAAGAGTTCGTAATTGCAAATTTAATTACGAAATTATTCGTAGAAGGATGAAAAAAGTTTCAAGTCAACTGGAAAATCCCCAAAACAGAGCTCTTGCAGTTGACACAAGACATATTGTAAAAGCCGATTTTTTTCAGCATTTTTAAACGATTTCCAACAAAACATTTGTTAGGAAGGTTACAGTTAAAACTACTCGAAAAAACATGTCTTCGGAATCAATCTCTCACCTAAGAACTCCTCTTCAGCGCCTGTATCACTGGGAAGCTCAACAAGCCAATAAAAATTTTCTCCATCAACCGGTAGCCGGACAATGGCATACCTGGACATGGGGAGAAGCGGCAACAGCCGTTCGAAAGATGGCGGCAGCTATAGAAGCTCAGGGATTTGAGCCGGGTAGCAGGATCGCAATTTTGTCCAGAAACTGTGCACAATGGATCATGTCGGATTTAGCGATCATGATGTCCGGGCATATTTCTGTGCCTATATATCCCAATGTAAAACAAGACACCGTTTCTTATATCCTTGATCATAGTGATGTAAAGATGATGTTTGTCGGGAAGCTCGAAACCCATGACTGGACAGAGATGCGCCAGGGAGTATCTGCAGATCTTCCTTGTGTAAAATATGGGATGTATGGACTTGACGCAGATTATCCCACTTGGGATGAGTTCTGTGGAGAACATGAACCTAAAGCTGACAGCCCATCCAGAGATCTGGATGAAGTAATGACCATTATCTATACTTCGGGGACAACAGGAACTCCCAAAGGTGTGGTTCAAAAGTTCGTAGCGCCTGTTTATGCTTTCGAGACTTTCCATAAAATCTTTAGCCTCTCCTCGGAGGACAGATTCTTCTCTTATCTGCCTCTTTCGCATATAGCAGAACGGATGCTGATCACCATGGGCTCGCTGCGATCTGGAGGTTCCATTCATTTCGCCCAGTCCCTGGATACTTTTGCGGATAACTTAAAAACCTGTAGTCCTACAGTCTTTTTGGGAGTCCCTCGGATATGGACCAAATTTCAAATGGGAGTATTGGCTAAATTTCCACCAAGTCGCCTGAATCTCCTATTGAGCATTCCTTTGATCAACAATATTATCAAAAAGAAAATCAAGGAAGCTTTGGGACTTAGTGAGGCCAGAATTTGCCTTACGGGTGCTGCACCCATTCCGGTTTCTACCCTTGAATGGTACGACAAACTGGGAGTTAACATCCTGGAAGTTTATGGAATGACCGAGAATGCTGCTTATTCTCATTCCAACCTGCCCGGAAAACAAAAATACGGAACGGTAGGTCAGACGATGCCTGGGGTTGAAATGAAGATCACAGATGAAGGAGAAATTTGCGTTAAAAGTTTGGCCAATATGGTTGAATACTACCGCGAACCAGAAAAAACAGCTGCTACGATTCGTGATGGCTTCCTTCACACTGGAGATAAAGGTGAAATGGATGCGGAAGGTTTTGTCAGGATTACCGGACGTGTAAAAGATATTTTCAAAACGTCTAAAGCAAAATACGTTGCACCAAGTCCCATAGAAATGAAGTTCTCCAAGAATGAGTTGGTAGAGCAGATCTGTGTAGTGGGGACAGGAATTCCTCAGCCCATTGCTTTGATTGTATTGTCCGAAGATGCCAAATCCAAACCCAAAGATGAGGTAGGAGAAAGCATAGAAGCGACTCTCAAGGCCCTCAATCCGAATTTGGATCATCATGAACGCCTGCAGAAAGCAGTAATCGTTTCAGAAGAATGGACGCCAGAAAATAGTATCCTCACCCCTACTCTCAAGATCAAAAGAGGAGCCATCGACGATAAGTATCAGATCCATTATGAGAAATGGTATGATGGTGGAGTGGGAGTTGTTTGGGAAAATTGACGTGCTCAAGTGTTCTCCTGAATATTCCCGAATACGAGAACACCAGAACACATAAAATCATACAAGAGTTAAAATTTCTATTGCCGCATCAAGGATTTGATGCGGCTTTGCTTTTGCCAGTTGTTGAGTGGTCTGGGCTCCGGTAGTAATACCTAATACCAGTCCACAGCCAGCATTGTGGCCTTCTTCTATATCTATGGCAGAGTCTCCAATCTTGGCTACTTCTTCAGGTTCGTTGATACCTGCTTGATACATAGCTTTCCAGATCATATCCGGCATCGGCCTTCCAGCTTCCACATCACTGGCAGTTACCAAATAATCTACCGTTTCGGGCAGGGTCCAGCCCAGTTTTCCCATGAGCTTCTCCGCAGTGGCTCGGTCATATCCTGTATTCAAGGCTACCTTTATTCCTTTCGCCCGTAATCCTTCAAATACTTCCTCCACATCTTTGATAGGTTTCACGGGTTCTTCATCATAGGCCACCTTTAATTTCGCCCGAAAATCCTGGAAGATTTGATAGGCATGAGCTCCATCTGCTTCGCCATGAAGATGAGTCAGCACATCTGTTATAGCCTGAAGTTTTTCTTTGCCCGCTGCAAATTCAAGCACAGTTTCCAAAGAAACCTCATGTCCTGCTTCTGCTATTGCTTTGCGGATGGTTTTGTAAACCAGGTTATCTTCATCAACGCTGGTTCCGGCCATATCAAATACGAAAAGTTTAATCATAGTTTTGAGTTTTGAACGTATTGGAGTGTTTGGGTACTGGTGTTAATCAGAGATAACGCCAATACACCAACACACTATAACCCCAACACCTTTTCCAAATGTTCCTCCGCAAAACCAGCACTTCCGGTCATGCCTTTGCCACCGATCCCGGTGACTATATGGATTTTATCTTCTATAGTATATTGAAAAATATCTTTATGCTTGCACTGGGTGTAAATTCCGTACCAGGTATGGGCAATTTCATAGGTTTCTAAATCAAAGATTTTTTTAGACTCCTCGATGATGAAGTTATTGATTTCTTCCTTTAGCATATAGTCCAATTTCCCGGCCTCCGTCGCCAATGCGTATTCATGACTATCTCCCAATATCACAGAACCATCTGTTGCTTGCTTAAACAGGATATGAACTCCCCACTTGCGCGCAAAACTTTCCGGATCTTCTTTGGACTTTATCTGAGCATAAGAAGGACATTCTCGAAAACTTTCATAACGGCGGATACTTAGGCCGCTAAGAATCGATCCCTGTATAACTTGTTGCTTTTGCGGAAAGGTTTTCAGCATCTGAAGCTTCACCCATTCCATATCGCTTTCTCTGAAGATCTCTGGAAAAAGTAAGTGAAACTCAGCGCCGCTACACAGGATAACTTTATCTGCCTGAAAACTTTTGCCTTGAATACTTAAAATTTGACAGATCTGCCCTTTTATTTCTACTCCATTTACTGCATGTAAGGGAAAGTAATCCAGGTTTTTTTGCTCTACCAGATAATCAAGGATGCGATGAATAGCCGTCTCCGGTTCCAGGGTAACTTCCTCCGGATAAAACAATCCACCCATACAATAATCCTTTCGCAAGCCTTCATAGTTATGCAGACACTTTTGAGCATCCCAAACTTCTGATGCGTAATTATGCTTTTCGTTTATCTCGCTCAATTCATGAAGCAGGTTCATTTCCTCTTCGTCAGAAGCCAGATAAATGCTCCCATTTTGCCGAAGCGTAATATCAAACTTTGCCTGAATGGATTTGTAGATTTCCAAGCTCCTCCTACCATAGCCTTGCCATTTGGCATCCATTCCGGAAGGAACAATCTGACCGAAGTTTCTTACTGTCGCTCCTCGAGGTCTGGCATCTTTCTCCAACAAGGCCACTTTCAGCCCTTTTGAAAGGGCATGATAGGCATGAAATGTTCCCAGTATCCCTCCACCTACAATCAAAAGATCATATGTTTTCTCAGACATAAATTTCTTCTATTCGCTTTTGCTTATTGAAGCTTTTATTTAAAAGCTCTCTTTATCTTTTCTCCCGAAGGCTTATTGCTTTTATATTGAATTCCCAGCAGATGAGCTACCGTCTGAGCCAATTGTTTTTGATACAAAATGGGTCCCTCTTTCACTTCACCAAGGGCCGGAGTATCAGGACCCAGGACAGCTATCCAAATTTCTTCCGCCCCTTCTATTTTATTTCCATGACTTTTCCAGGCATCGATTGGTACAGTTCCACGACCGTGATCTGTAGAAATAACCAAAGAGGTCTTCCCTCGGTATTTGGGATGGGATTGAGCATAGTTCCAAAGTTCCCGAATAAATGCATCTGTTTGCCAGGCCGATTTCAAATAAGCATCATAATCTCCTCCATGCGCAAAATCATCCGTTTCTCCATAGGCAATGTAAAGAAGTCGCGGTTCAAATTTGCGCAAGTATTCTTTGGCATAATGGTGGGTAAAAACATCCAGTCGAACCGTTGACCAGGGACTGGGCGTTTGAGGCTGAATTTCATTTAGCAATAATTCCTTATCGCTTAAATTAGCTTCTTCCGCAATGTCAAAGCCTGCATTTACTGTAATGCCGGATCGGGGTTCATTGATGATAAAGGGAAACACATCCCATGAGCCAAAAGCAGCAACTTTCCCTTTAAAAGCTTCCTGCATATTGGCGAATTCCAGCAGGGTAATATTCTTATTGTATTTTTTGTCATTGCTATTGATCTCCGAGTCTGGAAAGCCTGTCAAAATCTCATTGTAGCCAGGATAAGAAAAGAGCTGATCATTGCTGCAATTCACTTTACTTCCCAGATTTCGGTTTCCATAGAGTTGGCCTTCCTTAAGGATCACCTCCCAGAAAAAAGGCAGCAGTTTTTTTCGACTTTCCAGAGGATCTTCGTCCCAAAATCGGGCTTCAATCTCTTCTTTAGCGGAAGTAAAGTCTTCATTATCCATCAGCTTTTTATCCACCCCTCCAAAAACCTCCTGCCAGCGAAGGCCATCATAGGTTATCCAGAATACATATTCCGTCTTTAGGTCTTGTTGGCCGAAGAGGCTGCTGTGCATCAAGAGCAGGATCAAGGCCAGAATGATGCTTAGGTTTTTTATTCTCATTGTAGGGTTCTTATTTACTACTTAACAAAGGCATTTCCCTTAATTTTTTTTAAGCAGGCGTAAACTTTGTATCTCGATAGCAGGAATTTCTAATTTGCAGCAAATTTCTATACTTTCCCTAATCGGATACATCAAAATTCTAGAACTAACTTACTACTACCTATGGATTCGCTCCTTTCTTCTCCTTCCTGGCCGTTTGCCGTCTTATTACTCGGCATTGTGGCCATTGTACTTATGATCACCCGTTTCAAGTTTCATCCCTTTATTGCCCTTATTTTGGCGGCAATATTTGTGGGCTTGATTTCTCCTGATCTGCCCTTAGAAGGCCTCTCAAAAAATGCCGCAGCCAATCCCATTTTGGCCGCGATTGAGCATACGATGAAATCCTTTGGCAATCTGGCAGGAGGCATCGCATGGGTAATCGCTTTAGCGGCTATTATTGGTACAGCTATGATGGAAAGTGGAGCTGCCGAAAGGATCGTAAATGGTTTACTGGATACCATGGGAGAGAAACGTGCTCCTGCAGCCCTTTTGATCAGTGGCTTTGTATTGTCCATTCCAGTATTTTTTGATACGGTATTCTTCCTCCTGATTCCTCTGGCGATCGCTTTAGCCAGTAAAACCGGAAAGAACTATGTGCTTTATGTCTGTGCTATAGCCGGAGGTGCCGTGATCACTCATGCGATGGTCCCTCCTACTCCAGGACCCCTTGTTGTATCTGAGCAATTAGGGATTGAACTAGGCATAACAATGATGGCAGGACTGGGATTCGGAATCTTACCAGCGTTGGGCATCGCCTTCCTCGGCAAAAGACTTAATCAAAAACTGGATATACCGATTCGGGTAGCTGTTCCCACCTCAGACAGCAATGTTCCGCCGCCTTCCTTTTTGCTCTCCATGCTTCCTATCCTCCTCCCAATCGTACTTATCGCTATGGCTTCTATTGTCAAATTGAGTACAGGGAGCTTACCTTCTATTCTCGCTTTTCTCGGGGATAAAAATATAGCCATGGGACTGGGTACAGGAATCGCACTTTGGATATGGGCGAAACAGAAAAAACTCTCTTCCAAAAGTCTCTGGGAGTTTAGCTTAAAACCTCTGGAAATTGCGGGCGTGATTATCCTTATTACTGCTGCCGGAGGAGCTTTTGGTTCTATGATCAAATTGAGTGGTATAGGCACTGCCATTGAAGCGGCCACCGAAAACTTCAGCATACACTATCTTTTACTTGCCTGGTTCATAGCAGCAGTTATGAAAACGGCTCAGGGCTCCAGTACGGTAGCTATGATCACAGCAGCCAGCATTATGCTTTCTCTGGTAGGGGATGGCTCAGCGCTTCCATATCATATGGTTTATGTCTTCTTAGCCATTGGTTTTGGATCCGGTTTTATCTCCTGGATGAATGATAGTGGTTTCTGGGTAGTATCTAAAATGAGTGGATTTACGGAGAAAGAAGCCTTGCAGACCTGGACGCTTGTGCTTGCGACCTTTTCGCTGATTGGATTGGTTCAGGTGATGCTATTTTCTTATGTATTGCCTTTTAAATAAGTAAAAACGTATTGGTGTGCTGGGGTACGTGAGTTGTCAATGACCGAAGGAACCCCAACACACTAACACACTAACACACAAAAACACCAACACGTCCCTATGCGCATCATCATCTTCGGAGCGGCCGGATTTCTGGGAAAAAAGCTTGCGTTGCGCTTGCTGAAAGAAGGCAGCATTTCCCTAAACGGCACGGCATCCAAAGCAATCAGCGAACTGATTCTTTTCGATAAATATTTACCGGATGGATTTCCGGATGATCCTCGTTTGAAGTTGATCGCAGATGATATTTGTAGTGAATCCAGCCTAAGAGCTCTATTGGAAAAGCCCGTAGATGTGATTTTTCATTTGGCAGCGGTGGTAAGTGGAGAGGCTGAGAAAAATTTTGATCTGGGGATGAATGTAAACTTCCATGCGAGCTTACAAATGCTGGAGCTCTGTCGTGAATTTGCCTATAAGCCGCTATTTGTCTTTTCAAGTAGTTGTGCTGCTTTTGGTGGAGAGCTGGCGAAAGGAGTCATAGAAGACGGAACAGCAGCTACTCCGATGAGTTCCTATGGGATGCAAAAGGTAGTGGGGGAATTATTGGTGAATGACTTTAGCAGACGGGGCTTTATTGATGGGCGAATTTTAAGATTGCCCTCTATCGTAGTCAGAGGAGGAAAAGCCAATGCAGCAACGACCTCATTTATCAGTGGGATTATTCGGGAACCTTTGCAAGGAGAAAGGGCCAAATGTCCCGTTGATCGCGCTACCCGTGTGTGGATACTTTCCCCTAGAAGAATGATCCAAAACTTTATCCATGCAGCGGGACTTTCTGCAGATAAACTGGGGAAAAATCGAATCCTCACCATGCCGGGCCTAACGACCACCGTAAACGATATGGTCAATACCCTGGAGGATATGGCTGGCAAAGAAGTAGCCGATCGAATTGACTGGGAGCCCGATGAATTTATCCAAAGTGTCGTGCTGACCTTTCCTACAGATTTTAAAACGGAAAGGGCTGATGAATTGGGATTTATAAAAGACACTTCTGTTCAGGAAGTGATAGAGATATTTATGGAGGATGATATGAGGAGATAAGAAGTGTTCTTGTGTTCTTGAGGATGATGTAGGGGGAATAAAATTAGAGATATGAGCCAATACGTTTTATACCCAGAATATAGGATGAACAGGAAACAAGAAATGGAGTAGTAAGATTTGTTTTTACCTTAACAGTAGAATTTACCTACTATGAATTCAAAAGTTGCCATCATAACAGGTGCAGGTTCAGGCATAGGCCGGGATTTCGCCATCGCCCTTCTGAAAAAAGGATATCAGGTCGCTTTGGCCGGAAGAAGACTGGAGCCCTTACAAGAAAGTTTGAAGCTAGCTGGGGAAAGAGTTGAGGGCATTTGTGTTTCAACAGATGTAAGTCAACCGGATTCGGTCAAGCATCTTTTTGCAGAAACCCAGATAGCCTATGGCAGATTGGATTTACTTTTCAATAATGCAGGAGTAAGTGCACCCGGAGTGTTATTTGAAGATTTGAGCTTTGAGCAATGGAAGTCCGTAGTAGATATCAATCTTACGGGTATGTTTCTTTGTTCTCAGGAAGCTTTCAAGCTTATGAAAACTCAAAATCCCATGGGTGGTCGCATCATCAATAATGGTTCCATCTCCGCCCATGTTCCTCGCCCGAATTCTGCGCCCTATACGGCCACCAAACATGCAGTTACAGGTTTGACTCGTTCATGCGGATTGGATGGACGAAAATACAACATTGCCGTAGGACAGATAGACATAGGCAATGCCCTGACACCCATGGCAAAGAAAATGCAAAAAGGGGTTCCGCAAGCAGATGGGGAAATAAAAATAGAACCTACTATGGATGTGAACAATGTCACCGAAACCTTGCTCTACATGGCAGAATTACCTCCTGAAGCCAATGTTCCCTTCCTAACCGTAATGGCAACTAAAATGCCCTACATTGGCAGAGGATAATGGCTAAGCTGCGATCAGTTCGTATAGATAGTGTAAAAGAGAAGGCTTTTGCTCTTCTTTGCTAAAAGAGCTTTGGTACAAAGCGGCTCCCTCATAGTCAATCACTTCCATCCCAATTCTATTCTGATCGACCTTAAATAGCATGAAGCCGGGCTGTGATACACTGTATTTGGTGTATTTAATTTTGCCAGTGGGCCGTACCATTGCAGCCGCACCGGAAACAAAGTATTCAACGCCTCCGGGAGGACTAATGTGCTGAAGATCATGTTCGTGTCCGCAGATATAAGCGTCCACTGCATATGTTTGCAGCAATTCTTCTAGATGCATACGAACGTAAGGTTTATCCTTGGCTCTCATTCCACCTGTATAAAGAGGATGATGCCCGAAAACCAATTTCCAATCGGCTTTGGATTCACTCAGCACTTTCTCCAACCATTTTTTCTGAGCCGTTGAATCGCTGGCTTCTATGCCTTCATAATTTCTTTCTTCAAAATAGGCATCATGAAAAGGGCTGGTATCCAGAAAAGCCATCAGGATATGTTGTCCATTGGCGATTTTGTATTCTACTGCATAGTATCTACCTGGAAAGGTCCAGCTTTTACTTTCTTCAGAATAGGCAAATTGCGCTTCCAGATTTCCTCCATGGTCATGATTTCCCAATACCGGATACCAGGGAATATTCATAGAAGCCCCTCGATATATATCTTCATAAGATTCCTTCCAATGAGCATCATCCACAGACTCCACTCCTCTCGGATAAAAATTGTCTCCAGTCGTAACAATAAAATCCAATCCCTTAGCTTGTGTAAAAGCATTGAGCTGTTGGGCTACTTCCTTCTGTTGGAGTTTCCCTCTTACTCCCCAGTCTCCCATTACGGCAAAATTGAGGGATCGGCTTTCCGATACCACTTGGATCATTTGACCGGCTGTATGTGATTTATCCTTGCGAAACAAAGTCCAAAGGATCAGGATGGATCCAAGCAGGAAGATTACATTTTTTTTGCGGAACTTCATGGGTGAAGCGTTTTGATTAGGTGTGTATATCTTATTAGACGAAAGAATGAGGATCTGGTTGGGTAAAATGTAGGGAATGAGATACTTAAGCAGACGAGTCTGAGTCTTTAATTTAAAAGAGAGATTTATTTTTCCCTAAAAAAAATCGGCGAAAAGATGATCACATCCAGACACTTTACGTCATATATTAGAAATAAAGCACACACAATCGTTCAAACCATGAAAAAATTCCTCTTCCTTTTCCTCTTTCTTCCCCTCATTTTCTCCTGTAGGGAGCCAGAAGTCATTATACAAGAAGTAGAAGTCCCCAGAGAGGTGGATTTTGAAGAATTGGAGTTCTCCAGAGGGGTATTTCAGCGCTACTTCAATATGCAGAGAGTAGGAGAAAGCATCCTGGTTCAGGGAGAAAAGCGCATCGCAAAAATAAATTTATCTGGAGATCATGACAATTGTATCTTCTTTTGGAATGATGCAAATAAGGAAGCCATTACCGAAGATTTTTACCTAAACAGTACAGAAAGATCTTTACAATTCTGGTCCAGTAAGAGTGGTAGCATTTGCTCCGATCAATTGCGTACCAATTTATTAAATGACTCTATTGAGGTAGGCATAAATCCCAATCCTCTTTACGAGCTCAAATTTCTGGAAAACTATGCCTTGATTTCTGGTCAACATGTACTCTATCCTTATTCAACAGGCGCTGATATGCAACTCAAACTTGCCCTGATTGAAATGGACTTTACAGAAAATACAGGTATCTACGCCCGTGTTTTTCCAGGCAACATCCAAAAAATCGAATTCCCGGGAGTATCCATCCTTAACTATACTTTTCTCCAATGGAGCCTGGAGGACGGATTTATATTTTCTATCGGGAGTAATGATCCCGCAAACTATGGCACCTACAAAATGGGACTGGATGGAAATTATCAGAAGATCTCGGATCAGATTTTTATTCGCGTGTTCAGCTATCAAGAACGCCTATATGCGATGTATGATTCTTTTGGACAAAGCTTCATCATAGAATCGCCGGACGGAGGTCAGAGTTGGATACAAAGGTTTACAGCAGATGGAATCACTTTGGCAGCTACTAGCTTTTATGAATTAGAGGGTGAATTGGTGGGGCATTGGAATGGTCAATTGGTCCTGGTTGAGGAGTTTACGGAAAGCTTGTTTAAAACAGTTGAACTCGAACCCAGAGAGTTGGAGAATGACTATATCACCAGCATGGCTAAATTGGGAGACAAAGTATACATCAGCACCTTATCTGGCCTTTTTTCAAGAGATTGGCAAGAGTTTTTAGCTGACAAAAAGTAGTTTTTACGCCACGTATTTCAGCTAAAAAATTATAGAATAATGCCCCTTTCATGCTGGAAATATCCTAAAGCTTGTCGATAGCAGAAAACACCTTTGCAAAAATTCTCTATTTTGTGGGATCGAAAGCTTCATTCTTTTCCCTTATGACAAAGATCATCATCCCCTTTCTATTTCTATTTCCTGTATTTATTATAGCCTGTCGAGAATCTCATCAGGAAGTCCTTGAAAATGGTGTGAGTAAAATTCTCGCAGACCAACGAAAGTCCGACCTTAGTGAAGTTCATTACAGTCTCCATTTTTCTATTCCTGACCGAAAGGACGAACCGATAAAAGGAATAAATGAGATCAGCTTCCAATGGCAGGGAGAAGGAAAAGATCTGATTCTGGATTTCAAAAATGAAGCAGAACAAGTTCTAGGTGTATGGAAAGGTGCAGAGGCACTAAACTACCGGGTAGAATCTCAACATATTGTTATTGAGGGTTCGCAATTAACCGAGGGTGCAGAACAGATCAAGGTCGCATTTGTAGCAGGTGAACAAGCCCTCAATCGAAATGAGGACTATCTCTATACCCTCTTTGTTCCTGACAAGGCTTCTACTGCTTTCCCATGCTTTGACCAACCCAATATAAAAGCTTCCTACAAACTGAGTTTGGAGATTCCTGATTCATGGACCAGTGTTGCAAATTATTCTTTGGAAAAAACAGAAGCGAGGGAAGGAGCAAAAAGCGTTTATCAATACAAAAAAACGGATCCTATCAGCACCTATATCTTTGCTTTCGCAGCAGGAAAATTCCAAAAGATTAGCAAGGAGGTCAATGGGAGAGAAATGAACCTTTATCATCGGGAAACGGATGAGGAGAAGATCAAGCGAAATGCTCCGGAAGTTTTCGACCTACATGCCAAGTCTTTGGATTGGTTGGAGGAATATACCGGCATCCCTTACCCCTTTGAGAAATTTGATTTTGTGTTGATTCCGGCTTTCCAATTTGGTGGCATGGAGCATCCGGGTGCAATTTTTTATAAAGACCGATCCCTTTTCCTGGATAAAAACGCAAGCATCAATCAGAAAATGTCCCGCAATTCCCTCATCGCCCATGAAACAGCCCATATGTGGTTTGGCGATTTGGTAACAATGGATTGGTTCAATGACGTTTGGCTTAAAGAAGTCTTTGCCAATTTCATGGCAGCCAAAATGGTCAATCCCAATTTCCCCGAAATAGATCATAGCCTGCGTTTTCTGCAAAGGCATCAACCCTCGGCTTATGGAGAAGATCGGTCTAAAGGAACCCATCCTATCCAACAGGAATTGGACAACCTCAATCAGGCAAGTTTATTATATGGCAGAATCATTTACCAGAAAGCTCCTGTGGTCATGAAGCAATTGGAAGCAATGATGGGGGAAGAGGTTTTTCAAGAAGGTTTGCAGGAGTATTTGCAAACATTTTCCTGGGGAAATGCCACCTGGGATGACCTCATTGGAATTCTGAATAAAAAAATTGACAGAGATCTTTATGCATGGAGCAAAGCCTGGGTAAAAGAATCAGGGATGCCTCATTTTAAAGCAGATATGGAACTGGTAGAAGGGAAAGTAAGTTCCTATAGCCTAAAGCTGCAAAATAAAAGCTCAGGAGGCTCCTTATGGGAAGAAAGTAGCGAAGCGTTCGTGGGCTGGGGAGAAAGTTTGGAGAAGTTTGCAATAAATCTAAGAGGAAACACCTATGCATTAGATGCCCTGGAAGGCAAATTTGCGCCTGATTTTGTCTTACCTAACCATAGTGAAAATGCCTATGGCTATTTTGAACTGGATGACAGAAGCAAAAGCTATCTGTTAAAACATATTGAGAAGCTGCCCGACTCCTTTAGTAAACTGGTCGCCTGGCAAGCCTTGTGGGAAGGGATGTTGCGGGGGAATATAGCTCCCATGGAACTACTCACAACGATTCGTAGAGGTTTGGCTGAAGAAGAAGAGCAATTGGGCTTATCCAGCAGACTGGGATATTTGCGAAGTATCTATTGGGGCTTTTTGGATGCTAATCAGCGTAAAAGTCTTTCCAGAGAACTAGCAGGAGAGCTCCGACAACTTATGGATAGCAGCAAGGATCGCGATAAGAAAAAAAGTTTTTATGATGCCTTTGTATCTGTATCCATGCATGTAAATGATGTGGGACTACTCCTCAAGATTTGGGAGAAAAAAGAATCTATCGAAGGCCTTGAGTTATCCGAGAATGATTTTACAAACCTTGCTTACGAACTCGCATTAAGAGGACTGGGAAATAGTGAGGAGATTCTCAAACAACAAAAGGCGAGAATTGAGAATCCAGACCGCAAAGAAGCCATGGACTTCATCTCTCCTTCCCTCTCATTAAATCCGAACACCCGAGCTTCCTTTTTTGAAAGCCTGAAAGACCCAAAAAATCGACAGAAAGAGCCCTGGGTAAACCAGGCTTTGGCTTACCTCAATCATCCCCTTGTGGCGAAAGAATCAGAGGCCTATCTCCGACCGGGATTAGAACTGGTTGAAGAATTGCAAAAAACCAATGGAATATTCTTTCCGAAAAGCTGGACCCTAAGTTTGCTAAGTGGACACAGCAGTCCAGAGGCTCAGGAAATAGTTGAGGATTTTATTGAAAACTTACCTGAAAGTTATCCCTATAAGCTTAAGAATAAGATTTTACAGGCAGCTGATATGCTTGGAAGAAAAAGTAATATAAAGGAAAAGGCTGGAGTATAGACTCCCAGCCTCTTCCCTTTTGTGTTTGCAGTGAACTTATATTTTCTCCTTGATCAGCTTTGCATTGAGACTTAAACTTCCTGCATTTTCTTCGACATATTTCAGCATCTGATCCAGTTCTTCACGACTGTAAATAGCTCCACGATTTATCAGGCTAAAAATTCCTTCAGTATGCCTGATATCCTCCAATGGATTTTCATTGAGCAAAATGAAGTCTGCAATTTTACCAGCTTCAAGCGTTCCCATTTCAGATTCCCATCCGTAAAATCTGGCTGGATTTAGGGTAGCTGTAATCAAAGCTTCATTAGGAGCTAGTCCTCCTTTCACCAATTCCCTCAACTCTTCATGCAATCCCAGGCCTGGGATACAATAGGTATCATTGGCATCTGTCCCGGCCAGGATCGGCAAACCCAAATCATAGCCAACTCCTGATATTTCCAGGCCTTTCTCATAAAAGTCCATAAATGCTTTTCTCCCTTCGGGCGAGGGATCACTCTTCACCATGCCTTCTGTATCTTCTCTCCAGGCAAATTGCTGGGCCATACTTATGTATTTAAGGCGGGGATCATTGAGGTATTCCTCATCATCGGCCATCGCATCCATTTTTCGGGTCAAATGGGTCGGGACATACCAGGAACCGTATGCTTTGATCACTTCCACCAAATCTGCAAACATTTGCGGATCATGCTCATCCACCATTCGCTGACGCATCTTCGTATCTATGATAGGACCTCCCCCTTCCTTCTCCCCGGAAATTCGTGCCCGGTATTCCTCCTGCAAATCAGCAGAACCGGGAAAGCAATCATAGAGAAAGACCCGGGCATGCTCAAGGGTTTTATGTCCCATCTTCACGCAATGCTCCGTACTGATCGCCCGGGGTTTATGTCCCATGAATTCTATCCCTTCCTTTTTCGCTTCCTCTGCCATGATATCATAGAGATGAGGGAGCAAAGCATTATAGGTCTTGATAAAATGTGCCTTATTTTCTACTCGTTCATTCACTCCCCTGGCCTCTTCTTCATCCTTCAGATAATTCAGAATAAATGCCGCTTGTGAACCTACTCTGGGTCCCAATAATTTCCCGGCTTTTATGTCTTCCTGCCATTGGTCTTTGATCTCCTGATCTGTACCACCTCCGAGATCACGGATCTGGGTAACACCGGCTGCCATAAAGAGGGGCATATTCAATTGAGGTGCCTGACTGGAAATCCAGTGTGTATGCATATCCCAAAGAGCAGGAATTACATATTTCCCTTCTCCATTCAGCACCTTTGCTTCATTTACTTCTCCAATAGAATCCAGCTTCCCAACAGCCACAATCTGCCCATTTTGAATATAGATAGCTTGATCCTGAATAAGGGAGTCACCTTCCAGATCAACGATATGAACCCCTTTGACAAGCAGAGATTCTTCTATAGGATTGGGTTGGAGCGCTTCAGGCAAGGGAAGTTGCAGAAGGATAAAAATGCTCAAAGCAATCAGTGCCACAAGACCGCTGATCAACAAAAGGCTGCGTAGGAGTATTCGTTTTAACATAGAAAATCGTCTTTGTAGTATATAGTTATATATTACAAAGACGATTTAAAAGTCCAAAAGACGCAAATCTGGCAAGATTATGCCGGATTGACGATATAGAGTTCAAAGGTATGGACCTCCCACTGGATATCTGGAATTTCTGGATCGTAGTCAAATGAATCCTCATCATCTCCAAAATTTAGTGATCGACTAGCCTTGGGTTTTGGTAAACCTTTCATAGCCAGCGAATCTACATTGAAAGGAGTCTTACTTATAATCAGTTTGAGGAAGTAAGATACCCCTGACAGATTGAAATCATGGACAAACTGATCCTCCTTTCCTGCCAATGAAAGTGTTATGTATCGCTTTCCATTTTCTTTTTTAGAACCACGAGAAGCCAAGACCTGTTCAGGTGCCAACATCAATTGGGGACTATTCATTGCTTTAGTAAAGACCTCGTAATTGTTGGGGAGATACAAAACACTGCAATAATAATCATTCTCGGAGTGGTTGATCACCTCCATACGGAAATTTCGGCTTTCCTTTTTGTGGGTGAGGTCGAAAGTGAACGTTCCATTTTTATTGGGGAATAGCCTTTTTTCACTTGCTTTATTTCGATCATATTGATACATCCTCAATTCCACCGGATACATGGTTTTGTCCTTATCAGTGAGAGTACTGAGGTCATGTTTTTCTTTGTATTCCAGCTTCCTCAAAAAGTGCCATTGGGACATTTGATCCAGGTAGGCATCCAGCACTTCTACACTCTTGGGGGTGAATTTTTTCTGTTTGTTAAGGGCCATGATCCCCTCTACTACCGGTTTTTTGGGCTGAAAGGGAAGACTTATAGAAATCAAGCCTCCTTCAATATGAACCGTATAGTTTGCCGCATCTTCTTTCTTAAGTAGCTCATAATATTTGATATCTGCGGTCTTGATGTGTTTCTTCAACTCTTTTGCTACCAACTTTTTCATCTCCTCATCGCTCCCCCCCAGGTATATACCTAATGGATCAATTCCTACACCTTCGATCTCAGCAAAAAGGGTCGCATCATTTGCAGGAGGTTCCTTGTCTGTAAAGTCAATAACTGAATAGCCGGGGTACACCTTCTTTATTCCAGCCTTCCATTTGGTCCGCCGGTTTTTCGTTGATTTCACCAAGACCTCTGTGGGTACCTTTTTCTGATCGATGGGAATAGCTTGCAAGGCTCCAGCCGTAATCCTCCATTCTTTCTCAACATCTTCCTGACCTCCAACCACTACTCCGCAAGTCAGGGTTTTGTCAGAAGCCGCATTGGTCAGGAAGGTTTTGTATCGCTGATTGGGATCGTCCGTGCTGATATACAGTTGAGGTGTCTGGGCATCATTGGTCTGCTTGTAGGTAGACATGCGATTGAGGACCCGTAAATGTAGATCATCATAATTGATGTCTCCTTTAAATTGATGCAGAACATCAAGCAAAGTGGTCGTAAAAACTCCTTTACGGACGCTGGCATTGGGGGGAGTTTCCATTGCCAATTCCACTTCCTTACAAGCAGCCAGTTGGACATGAGGCCCCTCAGGAAGTACGGAGGCCAGATTCAGGTTCTTTTTCGTGGCTCCCAAAATTTGCTTTTCCTTTCCCCCGAAATAGAAACCTTTCTGACTTCTGGCAGGCAAAGGATTTCTTTCCAATTGGCGGGAAGCCTCAGGAGCTCCTCCGGTCGCCTGCATATTACGGGTATTTTCTCCCGAATGACAGCAATCAAAAACCGTCAGAATATGCGCCCCTGTTTTCTTTTCCAGTTGATGAATCAGAAATCGTAATTCTTTATCTGAAATAGAAGCTACACTGGGATCATTTTTATGTTCAAAGGGATTGCTATCGTGGCAGAGAATGGCAGCGATATGATCATCAAATTCATCTTCTGTAAATACCTCAATATCGGTTTTTTCTCTCAATCCATGGCCGGCAAAATAAAAGATGACGGAATCTCCTTTTTTTGCCTTAGAAAGCTTTTTCTCGAAGCCTTCTATAATGGCTTTTTTGGTAGCTTTTTCGTCCGTAAGCAGGCTAATGGAAGGATTGGCAGCAAAATTTCTCCCAACAAAATCTTCCTCTAAATAAGCTTTGATTCGACTCGCATCGTCAACACATCCTCTTAAGTCACGGATCTTGGGACTTTCATAATCATTGACACCTACAATAAGAGCATAGAGTTTGGGCTTTTTTGTTCTTGGCATAATCGGGCTTCGGTTAATAGGATGATTCAGCCCAAATAGTCAGGCTGAAGATAGATCAGGAAAAAGCTTAAGCGGGAAGGCTATTACTAGCTTCCATAAATTAGTGAAATTGTTCAAAAATCCGAATTATTCACCCATTTTCATCCGGAAATTTCCATGGGAGCCGCCTTTGATAACTTTCCCATTTTCATCTCGCACAAATACCAGCTCCTCCCCAAGTTCTCCATTATCTCTGATCCTTCGAAATACATCTCCCTCGATATGCTTGAAGAAAGTCATGGCCTGAGCAGGTCTGTCTGTAGGTAATTGCATTCCCACCAATTTTCCTTTCCAACTTCCCATGTAATATTCGCTGCCCCAGGGTTGGCCATTATAAAATCCTGTAAAGTCAGAGAAGTCCTTTTTCTCTTCCGCTTCTTTGGCTCCTTTATATTTTCCAAAAATTTGATCGATGGCTGATGCATACTTCCCGGGATTTGTTGCCCCGGCATTGATCATGACGGCGAAGGCATTTTTCTTTTTCGGGTTGAGGGTTAAAGTAGAGCGATAGCCCGGGCAGCTACCTCCATGTCCTACATAGGTTTCAGAGCCAGACTTTCTTACACTAAATCCCAATCCCCAGCTCAAGTTCCAATCCGGATCAGTCCAGTGAACTCTTTGCATAAATTTGAGGGTAGCGGGCTTTAAAATAATTGTCTCATTCGTATCCAGCAATTCAAACTGCCAGGAAGCAAATTTCCCCAGATCCTCCACCGTAGAAGCAAAACCTGCAGCCGGACTGATACCATTTGCCTGAAAAATGGGTACATGATCCCTTTCTCCTTCTCTGTTTAAGGCTCCGTATCCGTCTGCGAGTTCTTTTCCCAGAAGTTCTTTGGGAATCTCTGTAGTAGTCGCCTTCATCTCCAAAGGCATTAAAATATGTTTGTGAACATAGCTATCATAGTCCTCTCCGGAAATCTGTTCTACTACCTGTCCCAATAGTGTCAGTCCGAGATTGCTATACTGAAAATAGGTAGAAGCAGGATAAAGAGTTTCTTGTTCTCCCAGCTTCGAAATGATTTCGTCTTTTGTCGGGAAATAGAACTCGGGACCAGTCCAATAAGGATAGGCGGCTTCACGGGGTAAACCGGATGAGTGTGTCATCAGGCTTCTAATCGTGATAGGCCCACTTACTTCATACTTCTGCCCCAGGCCTTTGAACCAGGGAAGGATGTCTTTAAGTTCATCATCCAACCTCAATTTGCCTTCATCATAAAGCTTCATGATCGCGACTGAGGTAAAGAGTTTGGAGATGGAGCAAATGCTAAATCGGGTATCAACAGCTGCATCCATATTATGCTGACGGGAAGCTGTTCCAAAAGCCCCTTTCCAAATCACTTCCTGATCATGAACTGCAATGGCTGTTAGTCCCGGCAATTTTTCATAATCCTTCTGGGCTTCTAACCAAACTTCGATCAATTGGATGGCCTCGCTCATATCCTGTTTATTTTCCTGACTGAATCCGGAAAAACAAAATAAAATAACAATAAGGCTTAGGCTTAGATGTTTCATAGCGATAGGGTGTGAATGATAAGTAAAATCAAAATGGAAGTTTTGCCAGGTCCACATTTCCTCCGGATAGCACAATTCCCACTTTTTTGCCGGCAAACTTCTCTTTTTCTCTCAGTAAAGCAGCGAAAGGAACAGCACAAGAAGGCTCAATGATGATCTTCATGCGTTCCCAGATCAATTTCATAGCTTCTATAATCTCCCTCTCCTCTACCCTGATGATTTCTTCTACGTATTGCTGGATGATGGGGAAATTGAGGTGTCCCAGATGAGTTCTCAGACCGTCAGCAATGGTATTGGCAGTCTCATTTTTCTCGATTTTGCCACTTTGAAGAGAACGCCAGGCATCATCAGCTTCCCGGGGCTCTCCTCCTATACATTTGCAATTGTTCCCGAAAAAATGAGCAGCTAAAGCACTCCCTGCAAGCAGGCCCCCACCCCCTACGGGGGTAAGAATGTATTCCAAATCCGGATGATCTTCTAAAAGCTCCAGAGCAGCTGTCCCTTGTCCCAGAATTACATCGGTATTATTGGACGGGTGAAGGAAAGTTGCGCCTTTTTCCTCTACAATCTTCTGAGCATTTGCTTCTCGATCTTCTATAGTAGGCGGGCAGATAATAATTTCACCTTCATAAGCCCTCACTGCAGCTTTCTTCACTTCTGGTGCATTGGAAGGCATCACGATATAGGCTTTAACCCCTTGAGACTGCGCTGCCAAAGATACTCCCTGTGCAAAGTTACCAGAAGAATGGGTAACCACTCCCCTCGCCTTTTCCTCCTCGCTAAGATTCGCAATCGCGTGGGCTGCACCTCTCATTTTGAAGGCTCCCATGCGTTGAAAGTTCTCGCATTTGAAATAGATATTTGCCCCTGAAATTTCATTCAACAGACGGGAACTCATCACGGGAGTCCGATGGATATATGGCTTGATTTTTTCGTGGCAGGAAAGGAGGTCTTCTTTCATATTAGTCAATATAGGCAGTCGTTTCTACTTCAATTAAACATCCAAAATGGAGTTCTCGACTTGGGATAACTACTCTGGCAGGTTTATGCTCTTCAAAGAATTCGCTATAAACCTGATTTACCTGATCCCAGAGGTTTACATCCGGGATATACAATCGCATACGCAATATCTGATTGATATTACTTCCTGCAGCATCCAGGATACTTTTAACATTCTTCAGGACCTGCAGGGTTTGAGCCTCTATCCCCTCTGGCAAACTGCGATCTTCCGGATTGAAGGGCAATTGGCCAGAGAGGTAAAGAATCCCATTGTGTTCAATACACTGAGAATAATGCCCATTACTTTTGGGCATAGATTCATTCTGGATGATTTTCATCGATTATTTTCTATAATCCAGCGGAGGTTTACGATCTCCCAATAAAGGCTCATATTTAAAATCCGCTCCTCTTCTCCGCATCAATTCCTCATTGGCTCTTTGGATGATGGATGGATCATTGTAAAGATCCACTGCAGAGGTAGCAATAGTTTTTGCTGCCAGGATCATTCCTTTATGTCCTATGCTCATTCCCCCGGCTGCTACCGCCTGCCAGGTGTGTGCTGAAGTTCCCGGCACCCAGGTTGCAGTCCTCAATCCGGCCGTAGGCACTACCCAACTGACATCTCCGACATCGGTGGATCCTCCACGCCCTCTTTCTATTACCTCAAAAGGTTCAATTACATTGGTAGTAGTCAGGGCTTTCCTGGCTTTTTCAGGCAAACTTTCGCGAATATCCTCAGCAAAAGTCATTTCATCTGCATCATAGTCAAAGCCTCCGATTTCACTCATATTTCCATGAACTACTCTCCCCAGGGTTTCATTGGGCATGAGGTTGAAAAGTCCGTGGATGACTTCATAATCCATAGTGGTACCTGTTCCCATAGCTGCCGCTTCTGCAGCCTTCACTACCCGCTCAAAGGTTTCTCTTGATCCCTCCGTTTCCGGATGGCGGACATAGTAAAACACTTCGGCAAATTCGGGTACTACATTAGGTGCTTCTCCTCCTTTGGTAATGACATAGTGAATACGGGTATCAGACGTAACATGCTCCCGCATCAGGTTGACCATATAATTCATGGCTTCCACTCCATCCAGAGCTGAGCGGCCAAAATGGGGAGCTCCTGCAGCATGAGAAGCGATACCATGGAAACGAAATTTCGCAGATTTATTGGCGAGAGAGGAAGCAGCCGAAGCTCCATTTCCTTGCCCGGGATGCCAATGTAGTACGGCATCTATATCTTCAAATAGTCCTTCACGAACCATATAGACTTTACCGGCTCCTCCTTCTTCGGCTGGAGTACCAAAGAGCTTGATGGTACCGGATTTTTTGCTTTTGGAAAGCCAGTCTTTAACGGCAATAGCAGCTGCAACGGATGCTGTACCAAAGAGGTGATGACCACAGGCATGTCCGGCTGCTCCTTCTACCCGAACTTTTCTTTCGGCTACATTGTCCTGTGAAATACCGGGTAGGGCATCATATTCTGCCAGTATGCCGATAGTAGGGCTACCTGATCCATAAGTTGCTACAAAAGAAGTAGGAATACCTGCTACTCCGGATTCTATGCTAAAACCTGCAGCTTCCAGTTGAGATTTCAGGAGAGCCGAAGACTTTTCCTCCTGGTAGCCAACCTCTGCGTATTCCCATATCTTATGGGCTACTTCTTTATAGGTTTCCTGGTTTTTCTCTATGTGTTTGACAACACTTTTTTTTCCCTGTGCGGACACAGTTGTTATCAGTAGTGATAACAGTATCATGAGTAGTAATTTCTGCACGTTCATATAAGCTAGATTAGTTTAAACGAAGTTTGCAAAAATTCTCTGAGGGACAAAATGTTTTAAGATGTGTTCTGGTGTTCTGGTGTTCTGGGTAATATCACAAGAGAACATGAATACGAGAACACCAGAACAGCTCCTACTTATTAGCCAACCATTGTTCCAGTTGGCGAGTCGTCTTTAGTAAGGGCGCATTTTTATCGTCAAAAGCTCCGGTAAACATCAGTCCTTCTTTTATAGATTTCCGGGTAGACTTTATTTCTTTTAGTTCGAGGTGGCGATTAGAGAGATAAAAACTACTATCATCGAAAGATATCGCATTATTGTGGCGAGCCAGGGCATTGCTATCATGGCTACTTACTCGAGCCTGGTTGTGCTTGAGGTAAAAGAATTCCTCTCCCTCATATATGACTTCATAAAAAGTCTTTTCATTGAATTGAGAAACGCTGGATTGAAGTTGGGCAAAAATACTCTCCGGGTGTTCTTCCAAAAAGCGAACCAGGGCAATCGCCTTATCTTTATGAGGAACCAGAAAATCCATTTTCAAACTACTTCTTTCCTCTCCCGTTTCCATTAATTCTATCTTCTTGCTGCTTAACTCATATAAATAGGGATAAGCACTCACATAACTCATAAAGCCATTGGGACTAAGCTTCATATGGGCATTGAGCTGGTATGAACTGAGTTTACCAAAACCATTGACAAATCGTCGGCTTTTTCCCTCATCTACTAAGCTGAATTCAGATAATGAAGTGGTTGAGAGGCTGTAAATCTGCCCTTTCGTCTGAATAAAAACGGTATTGCTATAGGTATTGAATTTTAGCTGAATATCTTTAAAAATCCTACCATCCTTTGTTACAACTTCACCTTCATACCATTGATTGACTTGCTTTTTCTGACGGGGGTTCAGGAAATATCGGATATTCTCATTGATGCTTTCCTCCCCTGTTTCAATCGCCTGCTCATTCAAAAAACGATCAAAATTCTGAGCTGGGAGAGCTAAAACCAAAAAGGGGAAAATGAGAATTAGGCTGTAGTGTCTGTAGTTCATAAGAAAGTGGGTGCTAAACCCTCCTTCTACGCTCTATGGGCCTTGAGGTTTTATTTCCTTATTGCTTATTCATACGCAAAGGCTTTCCTCCGAGGGTATTCGTATACTTCCCTTTCTCTATCGCGATTTCTCCATTTATCAGCAATGTCCATATCCCTTCCGCCAGTATATCTGGTTTTGCATAGGTCGCTTTATCCTGTATTTCCTCTAACTTAAATAAGATCATATCAGCGAAATAGCCTTCTTTAATTTCTCCTCTCTCTTGTATCTGGAAAATTTGAGCCGGTAGAGAAGTACTTTTACGAATCATTTCCTCCAGACTTAGCACCTTTTTTTCCTTAACAAACTCCCGGATTTTCTTGGGAAAGGATCCAAATTTTCGTGGATGCCCGGTAGAGCCATCCGAACTTGTCATGACCCAATCCTGCTGCATAAAATTGTGCATATCCTCGGGCTTCATATTGAAAGAGGCAACTCTGGATCCTCCTGACATGATGATCAGATAAGCTGCCGGAATGATTGCCTGGCCCCTTTCCTCTGCTACTTCTTCCAGGGTTTTACCATATAAGTCTTTTTTCTTTACATCAGTAAATAAAAGCGCATCAGGACCACCTCTTCTTCTAAGGTTATCTGCCATTTCTTCTTTTATGCGTGGCAACAGTTCCGAATTTTTCATATTAGCTTCAAAGTCATCGGCAAATACCCATCTGGAGACCAAAGCATTGGTAATACTCGTTCCCGAAGCGCGATATGGATATTGATCGGCAGAAATTGAGATTCCTTCTTGCTGTGCTGATTCAATCAAGCCTATGATTTCCTCGCTTTTGCCCCATACATCTACTCCCAGGGCTTTGATATGCGAGATGTTGATATGAATGCCACTTTGTCGCCCTATCTCTATAGCCTCTTTAATCGCTTCAAGCAGACCGATACTGTAGGAACTTTCATCCCGAATATGAGAATCATAAATTCCTCCCTTCTCTTTTGCCAATTTCGCCAATTCTATCACTTCATCTGTTTTCGCAAAATTTCCGGGGGTATAATAAAGGCCGGTTGACATACCAAATGCTCCTTCCTCCATAGCTTGACTCAGGATATTTTTCATTTGATCCATTTCTGCCACTGTGGGCTCGGCATCTGACATATCCATGACCTGTTTCCGAATCTGTCCATGTCCTACCATCAAGGCCGCATTGGTACCTATTCCTTCAGTGTCCATTTTCGCCAACATTTGTCCAACATTGATCTTTCCCCCTCCATCATTACCGGTTACAAGGGTTGTTACTCCTTGCTTTAGGAAATTGAGATTCGATTTGGCCTTTTCACTCAGTAAATCATCAATGCTATGGGTATGTACATCGATAAAGCCTGGACTCAGCAGATAGCCTTCCGCTTCAATTACTTTTTTGGCTTTCAGCTTTTCAACACCATTCTTACCGACAAAAACAATGCGCTCTCCAAGAACCCCTACATCCATCTGACTGGGAGCCTCGCCATTTCCTATATGGACAAATGCTCCTTTGATCAGGATATCAATCTCCTGCAACTGTGAATCACAGGCGAGCAAAGCCCAAAAGGAAAAAATCAGGATGAGGGAGTAGCGTTTTTGATGCATATTGATAGCTTTTTTGTATAAAACAAAAATTCCCCGGAATAATGAAATTCGCGGGGAAACAGTGCATTACAATTTAAAGCTACTCTTTAGGCAGAGGTGCAATTCTGCCCAGTTCCTCGAGCTCATCTGTAAGATTTGCATCATACTGGAAGTTTTGTACGACCCAGCTATCCGAGGGCCGATAGAAAATGAAGGTAAATCGGATCGGCTGCCTATCGTATTTCATCATGTAACTTTGGAGCTTGAGGCTTTCTCCGATGGTCTTTTCATTGACCATTTCGTAGCCTCGATAGTCGCCTATGAGATTAATGAGGTTGAGGAGTTTCAAACGAACATTTTCCACTGCCGCCATATTTTTCTCCATCACCCATTTATTGGTAGAAAAACCATAATCGATAGCTTTGCCAGGATCTTCTGTATATAATTGAAAGAATTTGTCAGTTATGTCTCGCGTAGTATTTTGGGCGGAGAGCGAAGAGGTATAGAAAATCAACAAAAGGCTGATCACAGTAAAGATTCGTGTGCACATAAGGAATAGCTATGGATGTTTCTTTACCTATAGTTCCCTATGGCTTTCAAAATGTAACCCTAAAACAAAAAATATTTTTACTAGCGCAACTTTTCCAACATCTGATCAAATTCAGGACGCATTTCCGGATAGGTTCTCCATCGCACATTTTGTCCATCCCCCAATTTCCGAGGCACTATGTGGTAATGGATGTGAAAGACATCCTGTTGAGCCTCGCGACCATTGCTATTGACGACCTGAAGATGCTGCATGCCCAATTTTTCCTCATATAGGCTGACGACATCCTTCAATAAACCAATCACTTCCTGCAAACTCTCTCTCGGGATATCAAAAATGTCTCTGTGATGATTTTTAGGAATAACGAGGGTATGGTAAGGGCTCACCGGATTGATATCTAAAAAGGCATAAGCATGCTCATTTTCCATTACTTTCCAGGAAGGAGCCTCACCAGCTATGATCTTACAGAAGATACAGGATTCCATTTGGAGATAATTATCGTTGATTAGATATATGCAAAAATTTCGTCTAATCTGTGAAAGTACAAAATCAAGGGCAATAGCTATTTGAATGTAGTTCTTTCTGAAAAAAGCTAAGCCAAATATTTCCCTCATAAGCCAAAAACAATGAGAACACTACTTCTACTCACTCTGACATTTTTTCTTTCTACCTCCATGTATAGCCAAAACTACTTGCTTGAAAAAGACCAAAGTGGCTATGAATTTGACTGGAGTTTCCATGTAATTGATTATGGAAGCGGATTCGGAGGTTCGGATGGATGGAATAATCTCGTTCAGTTTGGCTATACCCATGCAGGCCGTTTTGATGTTTCGGTCGGTCTTTTTACTGAGAAACCCAATGGAGGAGATATCATTCTTCCCATTCAGTGGTTTTTCAATTCAGAATTTAGTTTTTCGGTACTCAAAGAAGGATTAGGCAATGCTCCCCTTACCCTCAATGTCTTTAGTGGCTTTCAACTAGGAGGTAGTCAAAACTATTATGATGCCTGGCTCAGGCCGGGAATTTCTCTTCACAAGCGAATTAAAAAGAAAGAATCCTTTTCCCTGAATCCGGGATTGATCATGAGGTATTCTTTTACCAGAAGTGGTTATGGTTTTCTGGGTTTGGGAGTCAGGCTTGACTGCCATTCGGGTGATTTTAGATTTGGCCCCAGCATCATGCTGGAAGATGGGGTTCAATATGGAATTTCTATGGGATTTGTCTTGCCCTCAGTCCGCAGATAGGCATTTCTAAAAGAAAAGCTTTTATCTTTAAGAGCCAGAAGCTTTTGCATTTATGCTTGACCTCATCCAACTCCGTTATCAACTTCATCAATTCCCGGAAGTGTCCGGACAGGAATTTGAAACCTCCAAACGGATTGCCCAATTTATACGCCCCTACAAGCCAGATCAACTGATAGAAAATATCAAGGGTACTTCATTGGCTGCCGTTTATAATTTTGAAGAAAAGGGACCGAGAGTCCTTATTCGATGTGAGTTAGATGCTTTGCCCATAGAAGAAAAGAACACCTTTGCTCATCGATCGACCCGTAAAGGCATTTCACATAAATGTGGACATGATGGACATATGTGCATAGTGGCAGGCCTTGCTCAATGGCTATCAGAAAAGTCAATCAAGCGTGGTAGTGTTGTATTACTTTTTCAATCCGCAGAGGAAACGGGAAAGGGGGCGAAACAGGTTGTGGAAAGTGAGGTTTTCAAAGAATTGGCACCAGACTATGTTTTTGCTTTACACAATCTCCCGGGTCGTCCGATGCATGAAATACGGCTAATCAATGGGCAATTTTGTACTACTGTACAAAGTGTGGCCATAAAACTTAGTGGCAAACAATCCCATGCTGCTGAGCCGGAAAATGGGCGGAACCCTGCACTGGCTTTGGCGGAAATTCTGCAAGCTGCTGCGGAACTGGAACTCAATGATCCTCGCCATAAGCAATTTGGTTTATTGACACCTGTCTATATGAATTTGGGCCAAAAGGAATATGGTATTTCTGCCGGATTTGGGGAAGTACATTTTACCATACGTTGCTGGTATCCGGTCCATATGAAAGCCCTGACAGAAAAGCTCAAAGTTCGCGTACGCAAAATCAGCAATAAGTACCGGCTCAAGCAGGAACTGGAATGGTTTGATTTTTTTCCAGCCGTAATCAATGATCCTTATTGCAATGAGGTGCTTGAAAAAGCTACAAATCGCATTGGCGGCAAACTCAAAAAAGTGGATCAGGGCTGTAAATTTGGGGAAGACTTTGGCTGGTTTACCCAAGTAGTTCCAGGAGCGATGTTTGGCCTGGGATCAGGAGAAAAGACCCCTGCCCTGCACAATGATGACTATGATTTTCCGGATGAAATCATTGAAACAGGGCTGGAGACTTTTATAGGAATTATAGAGGAAATATTGGCTTAGTTTTTATTCGCGACATTTTAGGAAAGTCGCAGATCCTTTGCCTATCTCAGGACTAAAGAATCGAAACGAAAAAACCTAGCCACCTCCTTTCCATGCGCAACACGCCTTATTTAATTACAACATCCCATTATTGTGCATCATCTGTTCGGGGATGATTTGCTTGATGGTCCATCGATTTTCTATGCCCTCAGCAGCTTTCATGATCAAATCATAAAAGACAGCCTTTTGTCCCTCAATCTCTCCGGATGATTGGATTCCGATAAAATTTCCTTCCTTGAGCAAGCGATGGATTTTTCTATCAGGGAAAAGACTTTCTGCATCAAGCTTTGCTATTTCGATACCTGGATCGGAGCGAAATTCCTCTTTGCTAAAGCCTTGCTGAATTTCTTCTGTAGCATCCCAATGTTCAGTCAGTTTTCCTCCTTCTATGCGGAAAATTTCCATGATGCCAAGCTTTTTCCCCATCAAGTCTACTTCCAGAAAAACCCAGACAAATTCTCCTTCCGACATCATAAAGAGGATAGGAGATTTTTTCTCTTCAGGTTCGGGCATTTGTTTGAGGAAATTGATGGCTTCACGTAAACCTTCACGCCCATCTTTCACCATCGGACTATGCTGGATATAGTTCTCGCTGATAAGTTCGTCGATGATATCTGTATTTCTATTTCCCAGCACTTCCTTGTAAAAAGTCTGTACCAGGGATTTATGTTGTTCTTGCATCTCTGATTGATTTTGAGAATAGGCAGGGGAAAGTATAGCTATAAGTAATCCCCCAATAAGGATGTAGCATTTCATAATGCTTGTTTTAAAATTGGATATAAAAATGGTTGGTCTTTCTGAGAAAGACTTCAAAAGGATCGGTCGATCCCGCGTTTATGTGAGGACAATTGGAATAACTTAAAGGTAGGGAATTTTCAGGCAGCTATTCAAGTTTTTTGTACATCTTCACCGAATACTCTTCCCGTTCTACTTCTTCAAAACCACAAGATTTATATAAATGCATTGCCGGATTTCGACTATCGGTACTCAGAGAAAGTGCGCTTGTTCCTTTTGCCTTCAAATCAACGCATAGTTGCCCGATCAACTTTCGCCCCAATCCTTTTCCCCTAAACTCCTTTTTCAAAGCAATTCCCATTTCAGGTGCAGCTGCCTCCACGAATCCATAGCCCGGATTTTCTTTGCTAAAAAAGCGGACCCAAATAGCGCCGATATTTTCTCTTTCATTATGAACGACTATTCCATAGTCCCCTGCCTTTCCCCAATCCTGATGATATCTGGCTAAATGTGGTTTATCGATAATATCCCTCGGAAAAGCGTTTTCTCCTTTGACCGAAAAAAGAGATACATAAAACATTTCCCTAAGGAAAGGAAGATCTTCATACCGGAGTTCTCTGAAAGATATGGGGAGATCTACATTCATTTTTTGTGGGATAAAAAAATAGCTGGCAATAAGAATCACCAGCTACAAATATAGGGTTTATGTCGTTTGGAGAATTAATTCTCTCCATCCGATGATGTTTCGATTTTTTTCTTCTGATCTATCCTTAAGGTCGGATAGCTGATACCCAATTGTTCGAGATAAGAATCGTATTTGGTCTCATCATAATAGAACTTTTCTAATTGGGGACGGTATCGCTCCATGATCCCTTTGTTGAGGTAAGTCGCGGGTTCGTCATTTTCTCCCACCATAGGAATGTACTGTTGGTTGGCGACTTGCTCTTTTCTGTAATACTCCCATGCCTCATCTACCAATTGGGGTTTCAATAGGAAGTCCAGTAAAGTCATTGCTTCCACTTTAGCCCCGGCTACAACTCCTTTATGTGCAATAGGTGTAGCCATGGCAATAGCATTTGACCAGTGGTGTCCTTGAAGGCCGGGTACATTTGATGGGAAGCGCAGGGTAACTGTGGGAACTTTCCAGGAAATATCACCAATATCATCCGATCCTCCACTCACTGGATTCACTACTGGCAGTCCCAATTTATTGAGTTCTGTAGCTAAGCCTCTGGCTCCTCTCGGCGAATTCACTTCCATCTGAACGGCCTTTGCCAGCATTTGATCTTCTTCGCTCCATTCGGGCAAACCCACAACTTTGATATTCTCATACATAGTTTCGGCTATCACTTTATTGAAATGACGGGGCCAGGCGGTTCCGAGAATTCTCTTTGTCATTTTGGTACGGGTCATCTTTGCGGCTCCTTCTGCGATTTCATTGGCACGCTCATAAACTTCCATGATCCCGGGATAGGTGATTTCTCTGAAGTAGTACCAAATAGAAGCTTTGCTTGGGACAACATTGGGCTGATCGCCGCCATTATTGATAACCGAGTGAGAGCGCCCCAGGGGATGTATGTGTTCGCGGGCATATTGCCAACCAATATTCATCAGTTCTACTGCATCTGCAGCGCTTCTCGCTCTCCAGGGAGCTCCTGCAGAATGTGCAGACTCTCCTTCAAAGGTGTATTCGACTGAAATCATGCCTGTCCCCCTTGCCGCTCCATAGGAAACGCCCATATTGCTGGAAACATGGGTAAAAATGCACATATCTATTTCATCAAAATAGCCATCTCGGGTATAATAGGCTTTGGTTCCTAATTGTTCTTCAGCTACTCCCGGCCACATGACCAAGGTCCCTTGTATGCCTTCTCTTTCCATTATTTCTTTCACTGCTAAAACTGAAACCACGTTCAGCGGAACCCCGGAATTATGCCCTTCGCCATGTCCAGGTGCCCCCTCAACTAAGGGATCGTGATAAGCAACGCCCGGTTTTTGAGAAGCCTTGGGTATGCAGTCCAGGTCTGAGCCAATGGCAATGACTGGTTTACCCGAACCCCAGCTTGCCATCCAGGCCGTTGGTACTCCGGAAATTCCATATTCTATTTTGAAACCATTTTTCTCCAGAATGCCTGTAATGTATTTGGAGGTTTCAACTTCCTGAAATCCCAGTTCGGCAAAGCTAAATACCTTATCCACCATTACCTGGGCAAGTTTCTTTTTGGATTCCACTTTTTCTGCAACTTCTGCTTTCAGTTTGTCGATCTTCTTTTGAGACATCTGGGCCGAAAGAGGAAGGAAAAAGGAAATGCTTGTTAGTAGGATCAGTAGTTTTTTCATAGGAATAGTTTTGATGTGTTTTTTTGTTTTAGTGTTGTTGGTTTTAAATATTGGACACTGCCGCACTACATACAACAACAGCTCTCAAAACATTTAATATCCCGCCGCCTGTCCGTCTTTGCGGGATTCGGAAGCTCCATAATAAACTCGATTCTCTGCATCGAACATGATGGCCTGATATCCGCCATATATCCCGATCGAAGTAGCGATTCTATGTCCGAGTTTTCGGAGTTCGCGGACTTGTTCGGGATCAAAGCCGGATTCGAGATTGAGGGTGCCTCCATTGGTCATGACAGAGCCCGTCGGTTGAGAGGAACCGGCATGACGCATACGAGGGGCGTCCCCGGCTTCCTGAAGGTTCATATCAAAATCAATGAGGTTTACCACGATCTGGGCATGCCCCTGAGGTTGAATAGAGCCTCCCATCAAGCCAAAGCTCACCCAGGGTTTGCCATCTTTGGTGATAAAGGCAGGAATGATGGTGTGGAAAGGTCGTTTGCCGGCTTCCCATACATTGAAGTGATCCGGATCTTTGACATTGAAAAGTTGGGCGCGATTTTGGAGGACGAAACCCAATCCATCCGGAACCATACCCGAAGCAAATTCTGTATAGATGCTCTGAATCAGGGACACCATATTCCCATCCTTATCAGCTACGGTCAAATAAGTGGTATTTCCCATTTCGATCTCGGCATCTCCTGCTGGATAGCTTCTGGCAGCTTCAGTTGGATCAATCAACGCTCTCCTTCTAGCGGCATATTCTTTAGAAATCAGTTCATCGATGGGCAATTTATTGAAGGCAGGATCAGCATAAAATTTAGCTCGATCTTCGAATGCCAGCTTCTTGGCTTCTGTCAGAGCATGGAGATATGCTGTTGAGCCAAAGCCCATAGATCGAATATCATATCCCTCCAGGATATTGAGGATTTGTAGAGCTGCGGTTCCCTGCCCATTGGGGGGAAGCTCCCAGACATCATAGCCTCTATAGTTGGTACTGATGGGTTCTACCCATTCAGAGCTATGGCTGGCCAAGTCTTCATAGGACAGAAAGCCTCCATTCGCTTTCATATATCGATCTATCGTTCGGGCAATTTCCCCTTTGTAAAAAGCATCTCTGCCACCTTTGGCAAGGGCTTCATAGGTATTGCTCAATCCCGGATTTTTGAATACTTCCCCCTTGGCAGGTGTCCTTTTTCCATTGGGCATATAGGTCTCACGGAAACCCGGAAGCTCTTGTCGGGCCTCAAAGCTCCCGGACATTTCGAAAGCAATCACTTCTGATACCGGAAAGCCTTCGCGAGCGTAATTGATCGCTGGTTGTAGAATATCTGCCATCGGCATTTCGCCAAATTTCTTATGCAATTCAAACCACCCATCCACACAACCCGGCACAGAAACCGGTAAGGCTCCCAGATAAGGAACATATTCCTTATCATTTTCAATAAAATATTCTCTAGTTAGAGATTTTGGGGCTCTTCCACTTCCATTGAAGCCGTAGAGCTTTTGTTCCTTGGCATCCCAAACAATGGCAAAGATATCGCCTCCAATTCCGCAACTGGCTGGTTCCACCAAGCCCAAAACTGCATTGGCGCCTATCGCGGCATCCATGGCTGTTCCGCCATTTCTCAAAATGTCAATCGCTGTCTGAGTGGCCAAAGGTTGGCTTGTGGCAGCCATACCATTTCTTGCCAACACCTCTGAGCGGCTTGTGAAGGCTTTGCCTGTCAATCGGTCTTGAGCTGAACTCATAGTGATCAGGAAGATAAAAGGGATAAATAAAAGTAGCTTTCTCATAAATTAAGGTTAGATCAGCATCTTAAGCTAGACAAATGAGAAATTACAAAATGAATGGATGAAAACTTTATTTTACCTTCATTTTTGAAATGATCCTGTAAAAGCATCCCTAAATTTCTGCCTTTGGAGAATATGAACAGAGAAAGACTTCATGAGATTTTTTCCGATCTGAAAAATTTAAGCATTGGAGTCCTCGGAGACTTCGCATTGGATTTTTATTACCAGCTAAATACGGAAACGGGAGAAGAATCTCTGGAAACTAATAAAAGCGTATTTCATGCTTCTGAGCCTCGCCCTGTACCGGGAGGAGCAGGAACCATAGTTAATAACCTTATCGCATTGGGAGTAGGTGATGTACGCTGCTTTGGCATGGTTGGGAATGATCTGTTCGGGCGGGAATTGTGCTATTTGTTGGAACAAAAAGGAGCAAACACCCAGGGTATTCTCCAGGCCGGGAAAGGATGGGAAACATATGTGTATAGCAAACCCCATGTAAATGGAATTGAGAGTAATCGCATAGATTTTGGGAGCAAGAATCCTCACAGTCCCCATGACTTTCAACAAATTCAGGGCTTCTTATCAGAAACTTTACCTAGGCTAGATGTATTGATCCTGAACCAGCAATTCGAAAATGGGCTTACTTCAGTCGAAAACCTGACTAGTCTGAAAAACATCCTTGAGGCCTTCCCACTATGTTTTGTTATTTCTGACTTACGGGATAGTAGCGGGGCCTTTCATTATGGTGTATTAAAGGGAAATATTTCAGAAATCAACCGTATTGGAAAAGCCTTTGATGATCTTAAGGCACATAGCCTAATGGAAATTGCAAAGAAAGCCCATTTACATAGCCAATCCCCTATCCTGATGACAGCCGGAGAAAAAGGGCTGGTCTATATCGATCAACATCAAAGCCACAAAGTAGCGGGCATTCCGCTAAAAGGTCCTCTCGATATTACGGGTGCAGGAGATGCCTGTCTGGCAGCTTTTTCCGCTTGTATGGGAATAAAAATCGCCATCCCGGAAGCTATGGATATTGCCAATCTTGCAGCAGCGGTATCGGTTCAGAAATTGAGAGAAACGGGTTCAGCCAGTCCAGATGAAATACGGGCCCTTGCTGCCAATTATCCCTATAGATAGACAAAAATATCAGCGAATCCCATGCACCTTCATCTTCAGGCTAAAGAGAGATTTTTTTGCAGTAATAAAGAGAATATCCTGATCTTCCCCGCCGAAGGTAACATTGGCAGTCCAATCCTCGGGTATAGCTATATGTCCAATCTGTTGTCCTTTTTTATTGAAAATCGTTACTCCTTTTCCGGTCAAATATAGATTCCCTTTATGGTCAAGGGTCATTCCGTCAGAGCCCAGTTCTGCGAAAAGACTTTTATTAGATAAACTGGCATCTGCGGCCACATCATAGACATAGGTTTTATTGGCTCCGATATCGGCTACGAAAAGTTTTTTTCCATCTTTGGAACCGATGATCCCGTTGGGTCTGGTAAATCCATCTGCGACCATTCGCAGGTCTTTTTTATCGGGAGAAAGGTAATAGACATTCTGATGCTCCAGTTCCGCTTCTTCATGATCCCACCAGGGCCTTTTGTAAAAGGGGTCGGTAAAGTATATACCTCCTTGTGGGTCCACCCAAAGGTCATTGGGACCGTTGAATTTCTTTCCTTCGAAATCATTGATCAAGACCTCTACCTGTTTGTCCGGACCGATCTTCCACAATTGGTTTTTCTCATCTGCACAGGAAAGCAGATTCCCTTGATGATCGAAGTACAGGCCATTGGATCTTCCGGCATCTTCCATGAAAACACTAAGTTTACCATTAGTAGACCATTTGAGGATACGATTATTGGGTTGATCGGTAAAAAAGACATTTCCTTCCTTATCGACCGCAGGCCCTTCGGTGAAGCTATACTCGGAGGACAGCTGTTTTACTGTCGCCCCTTTCTCGATGAGTTTGGAGGGCATTCCTTCCTGGGCAAAGGAGTTGGGGGATAAGAGAATTAAATATCCCAAACATGAGATCAGGAATTTCTTCATAATATATTTTTTGCTTAGCTAAGTTCTATCCATTCTCCCTTTTTTCGGGAACTTTGGTAAATGGCATCTATGATTTTGATGGCTTTGATTCCTTCGGCTCCCGTTACTTTGGGCGGGCGACCACTTTCCAATGCCTCCACCACATCTTCAAAATTTCGCAAATGCCCCATATAGTTGATCGCTTTGGGATCATTGGCGCCCTGAGCTGCTTGCCCGCTGTACATAAGATTTTCCTTGATATAGGCATCCTCTTCCCTTTCCTCTGCAAAATCCCAGACCCGAAAGACCTCATCTCTCAGAAAGACTGACCCTTTTTCCCCGGAAATATGAATCTCTGCTGGTAAGCCTTCCGAGGACCAACAAGAAGTTGAACCTTCAATTACGCCTCGACCTCCATGCTCAAATTCGAGAATGGCTACAGCTGTATCTTCTACTTCTATGTTTTTATGGGTTAAAGTGGTCGTAGATGCACTTAACCTTTTGATGTCCCCTGCCAGGTAATTGAGTAGATCTATGCTGTGGATGGATTGATTCATGAGGGCTCCTCCCCCATCCAATTCCCAGGTCCCTCTCCAGGCTCCGGAATCATAATAGGCCTGATCTCGATACCATTTCACATAGGCATCACAGAGCGTCAATCGTCCAAAGCGCCCACTTTCAATGGCACTTTTCAGATAATCTACTGCAGGAGTAAAACGCCGATTAAAAATTCCCGCTAACATTACTCCCTGCTCATCACAGACCTCTATCATTTGCTGGACGCGAGCAGGAGTCACTTCCAGGGGTTTCTCACAAATGATATGCTTTCCTGCTTTAGCTGCCAAAATGGTGGACTCCAGATGTACGCCCGAAGCCGTAGCAATCACCACAATATCAATGCGGTCATCCTTCAGGAGTTCCTCTTCTTTTGTATAAACTTCGCACTTATGCTTTTCAGCAAATATCCGGGCTCGTTCAGGATTTCGGACAAAAGCAGCAATTAACTGCCCACCCCTCATGTCCCGGATAGCATCAGCATGAAGATTGGCAATGGACCCACCTCCTATGATTCCAAAATTTTTCATGTCTTTACAGGAGATCAATCAGTCCAGCTGGTAATTCGTAAAGGACTTTTATTTCATCTGCGGTCAAGGCTTTCTTGTAGATACTTACCTCATCCATCAGACCGACGAAATTGAGTCCCAAAAAGATTCTGGATTTCTCCAATTCCCAGGTATAAGGCTCGCTGATATCCCGACTTCCCTGAGATTTTCCATTGATGAAAAATTCGGCTTTGCCATTTTGGGTATTCAGGCCCGAAAAACTTACCGCTACATGGGTCCAGCTTTCTCGTGTAAAAGGCCTGTCAGTTGCAGGAAGGAGTCGGCTGTTGAAAGCAGGATTTTCATCCGGTCCTATATTATCCGGGTTCCATACATCTACGTCTCCATACACACCCATCCTGAAAGAACGGGGATTCTTATTCGAGAAATCTACCCAAATAGCAGCATCATCATAGCCCTGATCTGTTATTTGAATGGGATCAGTGTATCCAGGTGCCAAATCCTCTTCCGGATTGAGACTGAGCCATAGAGATACGGTTCCACTCCAGTTCTCCGAACTATAGTCGATATTTTTTTCTGATTTATAGAAAATCACCGGCTCGGTTTTGCTTTTGAATTGCAAGGCATTGCCGGACTTTCCTTTGCCTTCAAGTAGTCCAACTTCTGCACTTGTCATTCCGGCAGTAGGCGCATCCAGGCTATCGTACTTAATGCCTGTATAGATTTTAGGATCTCCAGCGGCAAAGTTTGCATCATACCCCTGATCAAAATTAGCGGCGAGGGTCAGGGAAGACTTTAAAGCGGCTATTGCAGGATCTTCTTTTTCTTCTTGTTGAGTGGTTTTTTCCCCACAAGCAGAGAGAAGGGAAACAATCAATAGGAAAGTTATAGGGTAGTAGTTTTTGAAAGCTAGCATGTCATTTAAAATTTAACTGAATTTAGGCATTTCTCTCTGATAGGCAATGCTAAAGGAGGTAGAGAAAGCGCGCATCCTAATTCCAGGCCAGGCTCTTACGTTTTGCCCAGTATTTCTGTGGATCTTCTTTCAGACCTTCTAGCTCATTCAAAATTTCTTCGGAAAGTTCCAGTTTGGCAGCTTCCATATTTGACAGGAGGTGTTCTGTATTTGCCGCTCCGCTTAGCACCTGATCCACCCAGCTATGCTTGAGAATAAAAGCCAGAGAAAGGGCATCAATGCTTGTATTGATGTTTTGAGATATCTTCGCTAATAGTTGAAATTTTTCTTTGAATTCCGGCTGCTGATTTCGGGCAGTTAATCTTCCATTGGCCAGGGCTTCTTTGATGATAATGGCCTTGCCAGCTTCGGAGGCTTCTTGCAATAATGGGCCTGCCGATCTTTCCAGAAGATTAAAGGTGGATTGAAAGCTATCGAAAAGCGGTTTTCCATCTACTTCAATTTCCATCGCCTTCCGCAGTACTTCTGATTGATTTGCCCCACTTGTCGAAAGCCCAATAGAAGTTCCCTGAGCTTTCAATTCTGCCAGTCGATTCAACACCTCCGTATTTTCCAATACTCCACTTTCGAGGGTAGCTGAATGTATCTGGTATAAATCCAGGTATTCCCCCAGAATCTCCTGACTCTCTTTCCACTGCCTATCCAGAACCCCCAGACTATGCTCTTTGACTTCATGATGCTCCGCCTGAATCTGCCAATCTGCCGTATAGGTATATCCCCATTTAGAGCTGATCAATACCTGATCCTTTGGTAAGCCTTTATTCTTCAACCAATTCCCCAAAAACAATTCTCCCAAGCCATAGGAACGGGCAGTATCAAAATGTCGAATGCCTTCTTTCCAGGCGAGATCCAACACCTCATGGGCATGATGTTCCATAAATGCCTGATCATAATTGTTCTGGAGGTCTTCAGCATGACCCAGGTTAATATATCCAGGTCTTCCCAGAGCTGCGAGCCCCAGGCCAATCCGCCTGACATTTGGATGGGAAGGTAAAGAGAAGGGAGTATCCATTAGCATAAATCAATCGTCTTCAAAGAGAGTTCAATAAAGTGAATCTGCTTTAAAGATGCATCTTGCTAATGGATACTTAACAATTTTTGATAGAAAGATAGAGGCTTCAACCCATGAAGAACCTATGTAAATAAAATTTGGCCCATCTATATAGAAGGGTAACACGCGAGTAGATGAGCCTTTTGTTTTGTAGAAATGTTTGGATTTGCCTAGAGCAGGGCTGATCCGATTGAATTATTTATACAGCATAAGGAATTTCCTGACTGGCTTTTGCATATTCTTCGATCAGGTATTCGAACAAATGATAAGAGATAGGAGCTAATTTGAACTCACGAACACATTTTTGTTCCTTGATTAGATAGAGTCCAGCTTCTCTTTCTTTTCCCAGAAAATCAGCAATAGAACGGTGCTCGCCTACTTGTAGATGAAGCACAGAAATTCCAGCTTTTCCTGATTTCATATACCTGTCCAAATGCCTCTTTAATCTGAGAGAATCATGATTCCCCTCTTCATAAAAATGTACCAAAATAGCTTTATCGCTATTGTACAGGTTTGTGAATTCTGGATAAGAAATACGCTTGATCATTGTTTAATATTTAGAAAGTGTTTTTAGCACGGTCCTAAATTGGATAGATGTAATCTTTATTAGTGCCTGAATTTGCTATCCTAGTTTTGTGCCAATTATTTGGAGGCAATCCTATACCTCCACATAAACCCCTATAAAACAAGTACTTATGCCCGAAATATTCCTTTAGGTAATTTGAAGAAAGTCCGAAAATGTGTCATCCATGACACACAATTGCAATAAAAACAAAGAAATTATGATCAAAAAGAATATTAATCCCTGTAAACCAACAAGATAAGTGTATCACACATGACACATATTGAATTTAAAGGCAGCAAAATAGGAGAAATACAGCGGAGAGTGTGTCATACATGACACAGTGCTTATTTTTCCTGCTTATCCAGGAGTTGAGAGGGAAGGCTTTCTTTGGAAATGGAGTATTTTTCCATGAGCCGATAAAAAGTTTTTCGTGAAATTTTGGCTTTCATAGCAGCCTGGCTCACATTCCCATTTGCTTCAGCCAGGTATTGGAGTAAAGCTTTTCTTTCGAAGTTCGCCACCATCTTTTCCCTACTCTGAATCAAGCCATCTCGCAATTGGAAAGGAGTCTTTACATTTTGGACGAAAGCAGGCAAATGGATGGCCATAATCATATCCGACTCACACATGATCACCGCCCTTTCGATCACACTTTGAAGCTCACGCAGGTTTCCGGGAAAATGATACGCACTCAGGAGTTCGACAGCATAGGATTCGATTCCGCTCACCTTTTTGTTGAGTTTGATTACAGCTTTTTTGAGAAAGTGATGGGTGAGTAGAGGTATATCTTCCTTCCTTTGTCTGAGAGGAGGAAGTTCTATGGTAAACGTATTGAGTCTGTAGAATAAATCCTCGCGGAAGGTCTTCTCCTGAATCTGCTCTTCCAGATTCCGGTTGGTGGCAGCAATGATTCGTGTTTTCACGATCTTGGTTTCCGTCGAACCCACTGGCCTGACTTCTCCAAATTGAAGATACCGTAAAAGTTTCACCTGCATTTCCAGGCTTATGTCTCCAATTTCATCTAGAAAAATAGTACCCCCATCTGCAGCTTCCAGCAGGCCAATTTTATCCTGTACGGCTCCCGTAAATGCGCCTTTTTTATAGCCGAAGAGTTCACTTTCCAGTAATTGCGGAGAAAAGGCAGTACAATTGATTTTTAAAAAAGCCTGATCCCGATAGGCACTCAAAGATTGAAGAGCCTGGGCAATCACCTCTTTCCCCGTTCCTGTCTCACCTACAATCAGAACCGTAGAATCAGTAGGTGCTACTTGTTTGATCATTTGGTCCACCTGTTTCATGATCGGATTGGAGCCAAAAATCAGTTGATTGCCTCCGGAGAGGTTTATGCTGGATTTGAGTTGTTGGTATTTCTTCTCGAGAAATTTCTTTTCCTGTCTTGCCTCCAGCAGAGCCCAGATAAACTTTGCCGCCACACCTCCAATCACACGAATGCTTGGATCATCGATCTTTTCCAGTTCTTCCCAAATCTCCTGACTCCCACTGGCATTTACGATCATATTGGGATCAAATTGGGGATCGTAAAGAAAAACAGATAGATCCCGGGCAGCCGGATAGCCCATTTCCTGTGCCCTCAGCATTCCCAGAGCTTTGGTATCTCTATCTACCATCCCCAGGACTTCAATGCTGGGATCTTCATGAAAGAGTTCCAACAAAGCAGTTCCGCCTTTACCGGCTCCTATGATTATGACCTTGGCCAGATGATTCATAATGCTGTAAAAATGCGATTAAAATTGATGATTTCTTAGTCAAAGCTTCTTCTTTCCCTGACAAAGCTGAGGATATTCGATTTTTTGAATATTATTTCTAAATAAGGAGGATATAGGTTTATGCTAATACAAAGATTATTCCTTAGCTTGTAGCTTATTTTTTAACGTCGTCGCTCAAGTCGTCATTCGATCTACAACTATTACTTTAGGCTATGCGCAAACTTCTACCCTTGCTAGTGCTGGCAATGTGCCACTTTTTACTAGCTTTTCCCCAAGACAATTTCACAGTTAACTTTCAGTCTACCCAGGTAAATTTCCCTGAAAACATCCAGACCTATCTTCAGACAGGAGATTTGGACCAGGATCAGGTTGGTAGCAGGACATATCGCTATCTGCAATTCTATAAAATCCCGAACAGTCAACAGAGAAACCAAATGCAAAGTCGGGGCATAAAACTCCTGGATTATATCCCGAACAAAGTTTACCTCGCATCTCTCCCTTCCAATGCAAATCCTTCCTTTTTGTTGAATGGACTTGGTATCAGGAGTGTTTTGAAACCCGGATTTGGAGAAAAAATATCTTCAAGGCTAAGGGCCGGAGACCTTCCTTCTTATGCCTTGAATGGGAATAAGATTGCTTTAATCCTGCATATTCCTTCAGACCTTTCTCTAAGTTGGGCCAAGAATGAGTTAAGGCAAGCAGGCATTGCTGTATCCAGTCAGGAAAGGGGGCGCAAATACATTGAGGTTGAAGTTGATATTCAAGCTTATCCTCAATTGGAAGCGCTTCCTTATATCACCTTTATAGAACCCATTCCTTCTCCTCCTGTGGCAGAAGATTTTCGAGGAAGAGCCCTTCATAAAGCCAATGCTATTAATAGTCTCGCGCCTATGGGCAGAAAATATGATGGCGAAGGGATCAGCATTCTGGTCAGAGATGATGGTGCACTAGGTCCTCATATCGATTTTCAGGGCAGATTAAACAGTCAATTTCTTACTGGTGGAGCTGATGGAACACATGGAGATGGGGTAGCAGGAATTATGGCTGGCTCAGGAAACCTCGATCCTCAGGCACAAGGTATGGCGTCTGGTTCCGATCTCTACGTTTCTCGATATTCTCCGAGCTTCATTGAAATGAATAATCTCCATTTCAATCAGGGAGTAGTTATCACAAACTCTTCTTATAGCGATGGCTGTAATGATGGATATACCTCCACAACCGAAACAGTAGAATTTCAAACCCTCAGCAGTACCGGGCAATCTCTTTTACATGTCTTTTCAGCAGGTAATTCCGGCAACTCTGATTGTGGATATGGAGCAGGGGCCAGATGGGGAAATATAACCGGGGGTCATAAGATCGCCAAGAATGTGATTGCTACGGCCAACCTGGATACAGATGGTTCGCTCATGGCTAGCAGTAGCCGTGGCCCAGCTTCAGATGGCCGCATCAAACCTGACCTGGCTGCAAATGGCAACAATCACCTCTCAACTTCTCCCGGAAATGCTTATTCTCCCTTTGGGGGAACTTCAGGAGCAGCTCCGGGTGTAGCAGGAGTAGCTACCCAGCTTTACCATGCCTACAGAGAATTGAATGCTGACACCTTACCCAAATCTGGTTTGATAAAGGCCGTCATGCTCAACTCAGCAGATGATCTTGGAAATAAAGGACCTGACTTTAGATTTGGTTGGGGAAGAATCAATGCTTTCAGAGCTGTACGAATCCTGGAAAACAGGACCTGGCTCTCTTCCAGCATTGAGCAGGATAGTAGCAATACACATTTATTGAAAGTGCCTGCGGGGGTAAAAGAAATGCGGGTCATGACCTATTGGATGGATCCTGCAGCAAGTACCCTTGCTAGTACAGCCCTGGTAAATGATTTGAATACAAAATTGAATCTGCCATCCGGAAGTAGTCTTGATCCCTGGATTTTGGACTCAAATCCTAATCCATCTAATCTGAATAATCCGGCTATACGGGGAGTAGATTCGCTCAATAATGTCGAGCAGGTAACGATTGAAAATCCCGCCGCTGGAAATTATGTCCTGGAAGTTCATGGACACAGCCTCGCTCAAGGACCTCAGGAATACTATGTGGTGTATATGTATGTGCTGGATGATATTACTGTTACCCATCCGATTGGGGGTGAAAATCTCGTACCGGGAGAGGATGTTCGTATTCATTGGGGAGCCGCTGGCGATCAGGGCAATTTCATTATCGAATATTCTGAGGATGAAGGGGCAAGCTGGAATCTGGTTGACAATCAAGTGGCAGGCTATTTACGCGTATATGATTGGCAAGTACCCGCTAATATTACCGCTAAAGGGTTGATTCGGGTGAGTCGCGGAAGTCAAGCAGGTCAAAGTGAATTCCCTTTCCATGTTTTGAGCATACCGCAGGATTTGAATATCATTCAGACTTGTAATACCAATATCAAAATCCAGTGGGATAGCGTTGCAGGTGCTACCGATTATGATGTCTTCTTATTGGGAGCGGTGACTATGGATTCCATAGGAACAACCAGCTCCACGGTATTTGATATTCCGATTAGCAATGCATTTGCTGACTATTGGATTGCTGTACGTGCAAGGTCTAATGATATCATCGGAAGGAGAACCGTAGCTATTGAGCAGATAGGAGGTGTTTTCAATTGCCCCAATGGAAATGATCTTCAGGTTCTATCCATAAATACTCCCTTACAGGCAGGATATCCGGCTTGTTCTAATGATGTTCCGGTAGAAATCACCCTTTTCAATGCGGGTATTTTCACCCAAACAAATTTCACGGTTCGCTACCGCATCATTGGCACCAACAATACAAATGAAACCTTTACCGATACCCTGGATCCGGGAGAAATAAAAACCTACCGATTTACTACTCCCTTTTCACCTCCACAGGCAGCAGGCACCTATGTATTCCGCTCCAGTCTGAGTGTATTTGGGGACCAGAATACCGCTAACAACTTTGTCGATCATACCCTAACTATCAACGGTAATAGCTCCTTTGCCGGTCCTTATACTGAGGACTTTGAATCCTATACACTCTGTGCAACAACTATAGATTGTGGGGGTACCGTTTGCCCACTTGGTAACGGCTGGACCAATGCAGAAAACGGACTTGCTGATAGCATTGACTGGAGGGTTAATTCAGGGTCAACCCCCAGTGTCTTTACAGGACCCTCAGAAGACCATGCCCCTGGAAATCCCGGAGGCAGCTATCTATATCTGGAATCCTCAGGTGGCTGTAACTTCCGTGAAGCAAAATTGCTCAGTCCCTGTATCGACATCAGCGGTATGACAAAACCTACTATGAGTCTCTGGTACCACATGTATGGAGAGGATATGGGAGAACTCCATGTTGATGTATTCAATGGATCTGACTGGACGGAAAGTATAGCCTTCGTTTCCGGAAATCAGGGCAATGCATGGAGAGAGATACAAATTCCTCTGGATACCTATGCAGATAGTACGGTCAGTATACAGATAAGAGGGATTACGGATATTGATTTCAAGGGCGATATGGCGATAGATGACTTTAGTATCTTTGAAGCAGCAGCCACACCGACTGCTGAGTTTGTTTCTGATTTTAGCACAGTTTGCCCGGGAGGCTTGGTCAACTTCACTGATGCAAGTGATCTTGATCCCAATAGCTGGAACTGGTCCATCAGCCCTGCAAGCTTTAGCTTCACAAATGCCACGAATAGTGGATCGCAGAATCCTGCAGTAATCTTCCAGGATTATGGATTCTATACTGTCAGTCTGAGCATCAGCAATCCTTATGGTTCAGATAGCATTGTGAAGCAACAATTTATCCGTGTAAGAGATGGAGAGCAATTGCCCCTCTCAGAAGATTTTGAAAGTATCAATTTCCCTCCGGACCAATGGTCACTCTTTAATCCAGACCTACGCGATACCTGGGAAAGTCGGGTAGTAACAGGAAGTAATGGACAGCCTAGCAGAGCCGCATTCGTAGACAACTTCAACTACAATGCATCCGGTAGCCGCGACGGATTGAATAGTTGGGTAGTTGATCTCTCTACTGCCATAGAACCATATCTCATCTTTGAGTATGCCTATGCTCGCCAGACCACAACACAGTCAGAAGAATTGGAGATTTTGATTTCTAATAATTGTGGGGAAAGCTTTAGCCAGGTAATATTCAACCGATCTGAATCCGCCCTTCTAACTGGTGGCAACCAACTAAGCTTCTGGACGCCCTCCTCGACTCAATGGGATCAGGTGAATCTTGATCTGAGCGCTTTCATAGGAGATGTCATTGCCATTCAGTTTGTAAATATTAATGGGAATGGAAACAGTATGTTCCTCGACAACATTCTGATCCAGGATTTGCAAGAAGTCAATCCCGTTGCAGCTCTCACCTCTGATGTGCCTATGATTTGTCCTGGTGAATCCTTTACCTTCTCGGATACTTCTGCAGGAAACAACCTGGATTATTCCTGGAATTTCGGGGCCGATGCGACACCCAATGCTGCGATTCTCCCCGGACCTCATCAGGTTCAGTTCAATACTCCCGGCATCAAACAGATAATCCTGAGTATTAGCAACAGCAGCGGAACGAGCATTGACACCCTGGAAGTAGAGGTCTTGCCAGAGGTTGTTTCTGCCTTCCAGTTTGCCCTGGAACCTGACACCAGCTATCAGGCCTTCACCTTCACCAGCCAGGCTCAGAATGCGGATCAGGTCAGCTGGGACTTTGGAGATGGAACTACTGCCACAGGTAGCCCCGTTACCCATACCTATACCGTCAACGGCAACTACAGCATTCAGATGATTGCAACAAATAGCTGTGGAAATGATACGAGTGTACAGCAATTGGACATCTCAAATGTAGGTCTTGCTGACCTATACCCAGGTTTGGATATACAGATTCAGCAAAATCCGGGTGATGGCTTATTTGGATTGAAGTTGGAAGGAGCAGAAAGGATCGAACAAATGGACTTCACGGTGATGAATCTACAGGGACAAAGATTGGTAGAGTTCGAAATGGCTCCCTGGAAAGGCGAATTGCAGCGGAAAGTTGATCTCCGAAAGTATCCCAAAGGAATTTATTTCATGCAAGTTCAAGTGGGTCAATTGACGCATAGCATCAAATTGATCAGACAATAAGAGATTACTTGTTAAAAAGCCCTGATAGTAAATTACTATCAGGGCTTTTTCATCTAGAGTTCATTAAGTGTCAATCCTTTCGGGGCCTTCAATTCTTTATCATCCATGTCATACATATTGATAAAGATAATCACAGGTTTTTTGCCTCCTTTCCATTTCACCTCATAGCGATCCAGGAGGCCGCCGCCCATGAAACCGTTTTCAGTTTTAAAGGCGCAACAGCTACCTAAGCGTTTATAAGAAATCTCTTCTCCATTTGGACCAGCCAGGGCATTGAGATATCTCTGCTCGTTTTTAGGCCCTTCGCTATTTGTTGCTCCGCCTACCTTTATTGGATTCTTTTCGGAATAGCCATAGGTCCCATCTTCAGAAATGCCGAAAAGCTTAAAAGCATTGGAATTTTGAAGAGTTGGTTTAACAAGCTTCCCTGACTTGACCTTGGAACTTGAACTTTGGAGATTTTTGCTTCCTTTACAGGAAAACAACAAAAATGAAAATAGAATTAATGGAAGAATGAATTGTGTTTTCATAAGTATGTGATTGAGGTTTTATTTAAGGATCGTAAAAAATTTCTCAATCCACAAATTCTTATAAAATCTACAGACTTTTCTTAGGAAAAAGGGAACATATGAGAAGATCCGGCTATTAAAAGAAAGTTCTGTCAGAATTTAGATCCTTGCCACGCAAAAACCCTCATCTTCCCACAGTCCTTTTTTATTTCCTAAAACCAGCTCAACAAATAAATAGTTCCCACCAAAGACCAGATTATCCAGGGAGCGATCAATACCCAAATGAATCGCAAACGAGCTTTTCGCAGAAGTTTTGGCTCGTGCTTTTTGACATACCTCAAGACTTTTATGGAGATTCCTAAGGACGCCACATAAAAGCCAATAGCGAGCAAAGCAAGTATAGCAAAGCCACCTGAACTCGCCATAAAAATTGTAATAGAAGCAGCGACCACACTTAGCCAGCTAAATAAGGAAGCTCGCCGAAATTCTGATTGCGGATCATAGGTTCTTGCTCGCTTATTTTTTTTTATCCTGCTTTTTTTCTTAACCTTCCGTAATTTTTCATTCTGCTTGTAATCAACTTCCTGGAAGTTTTCATACATATATTTAGGCTCCTGCTGGGCAGCAGAAAGGTTTGGGACATAAATCAAACCGAAAAGAAGGATAGATAGCAAAACTTTCATAGCTATTCAATTACGAATAGCCTAAGGTAAGAGGGTAAGAGTAGGCTTATTATGATTTTTATCAGCGATCAGTCTGACTTAAAAGAAGTCTTTTGACAAAAGCTACATCCTCGCCCGGCAAAAAGCTTCATCTTCTTGCATGCCTTTGATCAAATCTTGCAGGGAATCAAATTTCTTCTCGCCCCGGATGTATTCTAAAAATTCTACTCGAATTACTTCTCCATAAATATCCCGATCGAAATCCAGGATATTGACTTCATACGAGCGATCAAATTCTCCTACCGTAGGCTTTACTCCTATACTCATCATCCCATAGAAGCTTTCATTCCCTACAAAAGTCCGCACAAAATATATCCCATCAGAAGGGATTAGCTTCAATTTGTCCAGGGGATCCATATTGGCAGTTGGATATCCCAGCTTTCGTCCCATTTTTTCTCCATGAATGACTGTTCCAGAGAAACCATAGTCATAGCCCAAATAGGTACGCGCAGTTGTGACATCTCCTTCGAGCAATGCATTGCGGATCTTGGTACTGGAGATATTGGCATCGTCTATTGCCTGTGCTGGTATTTCCTCCACCTCATAATTGAGGGCTCGGGAATACTGCCTCAATTCCTCGATTCCTCCGGTTCGATTTTTTCCAAAATGGTGGTCATAACCAATCACGATATGAGAAATACCTACCTGCGCAGAGAGAATGTCTCGGATAAAGGATTTGGAACTGGTGCGGGAAAATTCTTTGGTGAAAGGAATGAGCAATAGTTTATCCAATCCCATTTCCTCCAGCATCCTGATCTTCTCATCCAGGGTATGAAGAAGTCGAAGGGGATTATTTTCAGGAAAAATCACCAAACGAGGATGGGGATGAAAGCTAATCAATAAGCTCTCCCCGCCTTTTTCTTTGGCAAGTGTTTGAATTCTGTTGAGGATGGTTTTGTGTCCCAAGTGCAGTCCATCGAAGGTTCCGATGGTAGCTACCGTATGTTCACCTTTTTCAAATTCCTCCAGGGAACGATATACTTTCATTGCTCGTCTTAATCGAGGACAAAGGTAGGTTATTTGAGCATTAATCGGAAGCCTTGACTTGCTCCACAAAGTCCTTTATTTCCCATGCATCTTTCAGGAGATGTGGACCTATTCTCGTACGTTCCAATTCTCTCATATAGGCTCCTACTCCTAGCTTTTGACCCAAATCATGCACCAGAGATCGGATATAGGTGCCTTTGCTACATACAATCCGAGCATCAAATTCAGGCGCTTCTGTATCGGTATCTAACAAGCCAAAGGCATAAATGTGAACGTCTCGCGGTCTTAATTCTAGCCTTTTTCCCTGACGGGCAGCCTTGTAAGCCCTTTGTCCATCAATCTTTACCGCAGAATACATAGGAGGAATTTGAACGATTTCTCCCATAAAGGATTCTTCTATTGCCTTTGCTACCTCCTCTCTGGAAATATGAGAGGCGTCTTGTATCTCTCCTTCCGGTAGCTCGGCATCATAGGAAGGAGTCGTCGCACCAAATTTCATGCGAACGATATACTCTTTCTCCTGGCCCTGAATTTCATTGATGGTCTTGGTATGCTTACCGGTGCACAGAATCAAAAGGCCCGTAGCCAGGGGATCAAGGGTACCAGCATGTCCGACCTTTTTGATCCGTATGGTATTACGCACCTTTTTGACCACATCAAATGAGGTCCATCCCTTTGGCTTATTAAAAAGGAGGGTTTGGCCTGCCTGAAAGTCCAGCATCTTCGATCAGGATTGTGCCCGCAATTTTTGTGAAAGCTCCTTATCATATTTGACGTAGATAGCCAGGAAAGCACTACGCGAAGCTCTCAAGATAAGGGGCATCAGCAAAGGAAGCAGGATAAACATAGTAATCACGAAAGTCTCAAAGGGCCAATCGAGTACTACATAAATCAGAACAAAAAGGGGAATTATCCAGGCGAAATTGAGGGCATAGCTCACATAAGTAGCTCCAAAATAAAAACCCGGTTCAATCACAAAATCCTGCCCACAAGCAGGGCAATTTTTGTTCATGGTACCCATTTCTTTGAATGCATAAGGATTGGGGTTTTTATACAACTTTCCTTGCCTGCATCTTGGGCATCCTAACTTGAATATATTTAAAAATCCTCCGGCCATAAGTTTATTTTCTGTGTGTAAAACTAAACAAAATGCATCAATACATTATTTCTTATCTTGCTTTTTATAAAGCTCATTTCACTTATGAAATCTATCTACTACCTATTATCCGTTTTTTCCCTTTCGATGCTTCTAGTAGCATGTCAGCCAGCCCAGCAAAAAGAGGCGATGGAAGCTGATGTCAAAGTTGAAAAAGAGATTCCTGAGATTCAGCATAGACTCAGCAGAGATCAAACCCACAATAAATTCAGTAGTACCATAGAACCTGTTTTACGGGTTTCCTCGGGTGCGGTTATAGAAGCTTTTACAGAAGATGCGAGTGATGAACAATTATTGGCAGAGGCTGATTTAGAAAGCCTGGCAAAACTGAGTTTTGAGCCGATACATCCCATTACGGGTCCTGTATATGTGAATGGAGCAGAAGTCGGCGATGTGCTAGCTGTTACCCTGCACGAGATAGAAGTAGGAGATTATGGATGGAATGCTATCACCCCCGGTTTTGGCTTTCTGGCAGAGGAGTTTACAGAGCCCTATATCAAAACCTACAAGTTTGAGAAAAACAGTACACATGTCGCTTTCAATGACAAGATAAATATTCCGCTTGCCCCATTTCCTGGTGTAATGGGGGTAGCCCCAGCTACAGAAGAAATGCTCAGTACAATTCCCCCTCGCGCCAATGGAGGCAATATGGACGATCCCAATATGGTAGAAGGAACCACCGTTTACTTTCCTGTATTTGTGGAAGGAGGCCTTTTTTCTATCGGAGATGGTCATGCTGCACAAGGCCTGGGTGAGGTTTGCGGAACTGCCATAGAAGCACCATTACGAATTGTATATGAGATCGAAGTCCTCAAGGGCAAATCGATAAAAGAGCCTCAATATGAAACGGATGATTATTATGCCGTAACTGCTTTCGCTCCAACTATAGATGAAGCCAGTAAAAAAGCCGTTCGCTATATGATCGATTACCTGGTGGCGGAGCATGGTCTCAATCGAAATGAAGCCTATGCTCTATGTTCATTAGCAGGTGATCTTAAGATTGCTGAAGTAGTGGATGTTCCCAATATGTTGGTGACTATGCATATGTCCAAAGAGGTTTTGGGGATTTAGAGAACCCACCACCTCAGGCCCACACTCCCTTATTCGCATGGAATAAAGGAGTGCGCGCAGGCCATTTATCAATAAGTGATGCACTGTAGGGGCAGATGATCATCTGCCCATTTAAGCTTGAGGAAAACGGGCTTATAGCGCAAGGGTCCCAGAAAATTTTCCCGCATTTTTGAAACCTTTTTCATTTATATTTGTATGTACAAACATTAGTCTTATTTTTGAGACCTCATGGAAGAACGATATACTTCATATCCCACCTGTCTGTATTACTCGGCCAATGCTTTGTCTCGCATCATGACAAAAATGGCAGATGAGGCCTTTGCCCCTACAGCTTTGTCTTCTTCCTATGCCTTTTTACTCATGACGGTAAATGAAAGTCCGGGCATCAATCCCAAGGATATCAGCTGTCGGATGAAGTTGACTCCTTCGACGATCACCCGCTTGATTGAGAAAATGGAGTACAGAGGTTTTTTGGAAAGAAGGCAATGTGGGAGAAATACAGAAGTATTTCCTACCAAACAAAGTCAAAAATTGGTTCCCCTGATTCAGAAAGCCTGGGATGATCTTTATGAGAAATACGAGGAGATTTTGGGCAAAGAAGAGGCAAGAAAGTTAACGGCTGCTATTCATCAGGCGCAATTGAAACTGAACGCATAAATTTTTTTGCATACTTATTTGTATGTACAAACAAAACCTAAGACAATCTTTCAACAACAATTAATAATTAAGCTATTTCAATGAAATTATTCAGTCAATACACGCTCGGAAAGCTTGAGTTGAAAAACAGGGTAGTCATGGCTCCCATGACTCGTTCCCGCGCTATCAACAATATCCCCAATGCGCTCATGGCACAGTATTATGGTCAAAGGGCAGGAGCAGGACTCCTGATCACAGAAGGTACGGCTCCTTCGGCCAATGGACTTGGCTATGCGCGCATTCCGGGTATTTATAGTGATGCGCAGGTCGAAGGATGGAAGTTGGCAACCGAAGCAGCTCATGCAAAAGGAAGTAAAATCTTCCTGCAAATCATGCATACCGGACGCATTTCTCATCCCCTGAATATGGAAGATGGAACGGAAGTCCTCGCTCCTTCTGCAGTCGCTTTCGAAGGAGAAATGTACACAGATCAGGAAGGCCCCAAAGCCTATCCCGTGCCCAAAGCGATGAGCCTGGAGGAAATTGCGCAAGAAAGAGACTCCTACATTTCAGCAGCAAAAAATGCGATTGAAGCAGGCTTTGATGGCGTAGAAATTCACGGAGCAAATGGATACCTCGTGGATCAGTTCCTCAATACCGCAACAAACAAAAGAACGGATGAATACGGAGGAAGTATAGAGAATAGAAGCCGCTTTGCATTGGAAGTAGCTAAAGGAATTGCAGAAGCTATCGGCGCAGAAAAAACAGCTATCCGTCTTTCTCCTTATGGTGTATTCAACGGCATGGAGATTTATGAAGGAATCGAAGACAGCTTTGAATACCTGGCGAAAGAATTGAGCAAACTTAATCTTGTATACGTGCACCTGGTTGACCATTCAGCTATGGGCGCTCCTGAAGTTCCCGCATCTATAAAAAGTAAAATCAGAAATGCCTTTGGAGGAACATTGATCCTGAGCGGTGGCTACGAAAGAGCGCGTGCAGAAGCGGATTTGAATGCTGAGGATGGAGACCTGATTGCATTCGGGCGACCTTTCCTCACAACTCCGGACCTGGTTTATAGACTGGAAAAAGGACTTGCCCCCAATGAGCCTGACATGAATACTTTTTACACTCCTGGCGAAAAAGGATATACAGATTATCCCTTTGCTGAGGAGAACATTTCGGCCTAATTGATTGCCCCATTTATATATGCCGGATAGAACGATATGTTCTATCCGGATTTTTTATTCCGTAATTTATGGCTCTTGAAAGCAAATCCTATCTATGAAAAAACTACTCTGCATCCTTTTAAGCCTATACAGTTTCTCTCTTTTTTCCCAAGAAATGACTTATGGGACCCAATATCAGCTCAGCTCTGAAATTTTGGGAGAGGATAGGACCTATTGGGTTTATTTACCTGGCTCCTACAATGATCCCAATTGGGGAAAGGAATCCTATCCAGTCATATATGTACTGGATGGAAAATCAGCCTTCTTTCCTTTATGCGGAGTGGTTGATTTTATGGGAGGCAGGGAAAGCGTGAACTTTCAGATTCCGGAAGTGATAGTAGTAGGAATAAATACTGAAAAGCGGGATCGCGACCTTACCCCCAATCCTACTACAAAAATGCCGGATGGAAGAGAAGCTCAGACAGAAGCTCAAAAATTGATGTTTGCCAGAAGTGGGGGTGGCGAAAATTTCTTGCGTTTTCTCACAGATGAACTTTTTCCCAAAATCGAATCAGACTATCGTACCCTTCCCTATCGGGTCTACGTAGGGCATTCCTTAGGAGGCCTGACTTCCAGCTATACGTTACTCAAGCATCCCGGAATTTTTGACGGTTACATGGCTATAGATCCCAGTCTTTGGTGGGATGGTGGAAAGTATCCTTCGGAAGCTCAGCCTGATCTTGAAGATTTTAAAAGCGAAAAGGTCCAGAGATTTTACATGAGCGTGATTGACACCAGCGGATTTACGGCTAAGTCTTTACACGCCAAAAGTATTTTTAAGCTAAAGGATCAATTGGCCAATTATGCCCCAAATCATGTTCAATGGAAAGTGGATCATATGCCGGGCACCGATCATTCTTCCATTCCCTTGTTGAGTTGGTATCATGGCCTAAACTTCATCTTTGAGGGCTATGACCTCAATCACTATGGCTTTATGCAAAATCCGGATGGGATCAGCAGCCACTTTCAGCAACTCAAAAAAAATACGGGATTGGACATGCCCCCTCCCCAGAGTATATTCGAAATCATCAGCCACTACAGAACTGCTCCTAATCGTTTTCCGGATGCAGATGCAGCCCTTTACATCATAGAAATGGGATTAAAGCACCATCCGGAATCTCCTTTTTTGCATGAGAAATTAGGGAGGGCTTATGAAATGAAAGAGGAAAAAGAAAAGGCCATTTCCGCCTACGAAAAAGCCCTTTCCCTCAATCCTGAAAATAAAGCACTGGAGAAAAAGTTGGAAGAATTGGGCCAGGAGTAGACTCATCCTTGCCCAATTCCCCTAAACCGCGTCAACGACAATTTTATAAGTCGGATCTTCCAGTACGTTTACATCTATAATCTCTTCTGCATTTTTGAGCAGCTTTCTACAATCCGCACTCAAATGCTTGAGATGAACCTTCTTTCCTACTTTGTGATAACGCTCGGTGATTTTATTGAGGGCTTCGATGGCTGACATATCCACGACCCGGCTTTCTTCGAAATCTATGACGATCTCATCGGGATCATTGAGCACATCAAATTTAGAATTGAAAACGCTTACAGAGGCAAAAAAGAGGGGCCCGTAGATCTCGTAGTACTTTACCCCATTTTCATCAAAACGCTTTCTTGCACGTATCCTTTTTGCATTGTCCCATGCGAATACAAGAGCTGCAATTATCACCCCGATCAAAACAGCAAGCGCCAAATTGTGAAGCACTGCAGTAACCAGGGTTACCAGAATCATAACGAAAATATCAGATTTGGGCATGCGCTTGATCGTACGCAAACTGGCCCACTCAAAGGTTCCGATAGCAACCATGATCATCAGGCCTGTCAATGCCGCCATCGGCAATTGCTCGATGAGATTCGCCCCAAACATGATGAAAACCAGTAGCATCACAGAAGCTACAATTCCGGAAAGACGAGCTCTGGCACCAGAAGAGATATTGATCAGGCTTTGACCGATCATTGCACAACCTCCCATACCTGAAAACAATCCGGAAAGTATATTCGCTGCACCCTGAGCAACTGCCTCCTTATTTCCCCTACCCCTCGTTTCTGTAATCTCGTCAATGATATTCAAGGTCAACAGACTTTCAATCAAACCTACCCCAGCCATAATTCCTGCATAGGGTACTATCAGAATAAAGGTTTCCAGGGTAAAAGGAACGCTCGGAAAATGAAAGGGAGGAAATCCCCCTTGGATGGAAGCCATATCCCCCACCGTTTTTGTATCGATGCCAAATGCTACAACGATTCCAAAAATGGATAATATTGCTACCAAAGAAGCAGGAATTGCCTTGCTGAGCTTGGGAAGCCCCCAGATAATCAACATCGTTAACAATACCAATCCCAATAGTATATAAAGAGGCGTACCGCTCAACCAGGCACCGCTCTCATCTTTAAATTGATCGAGCTGAGACATGAAAATGATAATGGCCAATCCATTCACAAAGCCAAAGATCACCGGATGAGGTACCAGACGCATCAGCTTCCCTAAACGCAAAAAGCCTGCAGCCATTTGGAGAATACCCGCAAGGATCACGGTAGCAAATACATATTCTACTCCATGCATCAGCGCCAAAGAAGCAATCACAACAGCTACTGCACCCGTGGCACCAGAGATCATTCCCGGACGGCCTCCTAAAATCGAAGTAACCAGCCCCATCATGAAGGCAGCATATAGCCCTGTCAAAGGGGAAAGTCCTGCAATGAAGGCAAAAGCCACCGCTTCAGGAATCAATGCCAAAGCGACTGTTAAGCCGGAAAGAATCTCGATTTTATAATCGACTTTCTGAGAAAGATCAAAGAGATTGAGATATTTTTTCATGCAATTTTAGACATAAATTTGACGATCACAGATTCAAAATCTGCAATTCTAGTTCAATTTGTTGCGATGAAGTAGGAGACTAAATACTGAGAAAAATTGGGTCTGATTTTCCCATTGTGAAAACAGCTTGCGAAGCTAGTACTTTTTATAGAATATCCATGCTTTCTGTTAGCTTTTCTGAAAAAAACCCCAACCTCTTTCTTTGATTATCTGTATGCTTATAAAAAGCTTAGCATATTCCAACACAAATCCGCTACTACAATGAAAAATTTCTGCTATTCCTTTGCATTTTTCCTCCTAAGTATCTGCTTGATTTCGCCCGCCCATGCCCAGTTCAAATTTCCACCCCCAAGTTCTAAATCAAAACTATCGACCCAAGTGGGTTTTGCCCAGGTGGAGATCGAATACGAAAGGCCTTCAGCAAGAGGAAGAAAGATTTTCGGAGGTCTGGTACCCTGGAACGAAGTCTGGAGAATGGGGGCTGGATATTGTACACGAATTCGGCTGAGCCAGGAAGTTCAAATTGGAAAGCAAAGAGTTCCAACCGGAAGCTATTCCATCCATTCTATTCCCAATCCCACTGAATGGACCATCATCATCAATGCTGACACGACTCTGTACGGAAGTTATGATTATGATGTCAAAAAAGATGTGGCTCGATTTAGCGTTCCCGTACAAGAATCCGCTCGATTTTACGAGACTTTTACAATTGATATAGATGTGGTTCCCAATAATGCCCGGATCTATGTTTCCTGGGCAAATACAAGCCTGAATTTCGAGCTCAAAACGGATACTGATGAACAACAACTGACTTACATTCAGGAACATCTCCTCTCCGAAAAAAGTCAGAATGCGGATGAATATGCCGATGCCGCTGGCTACCTGATGTACCAGGGCACCAATCTTAGAGATGCTTTGTTCCTCGCTAATAAATCTGCCAAAATTAAGGGCTCGGGTTATGCCTTTCGCATGCAAATGGAACTTTCCGAAAAATTCATGTTGCATGAGGATGCCTTGACAGCTGCTAAAAATGGACTTGAGTTCGCCAAAGTTCGGGAGCTGGATGATGAAAAATGGCGGCAGCCAGAACTGGATCAATGGCAAGCACATATCGACAGGATTTCAGCTAAACTCAAAAATTAAGGCAATTTATTTCAGAAAGCCTTAATTTACTTTCGCCCATAAAGTTTAGCCGAAATTAACATCATGAAACACACGATTCTGACTACAAGCCTCATCTGTATTTTATCAGGTCTGTTGGCTCAGGCTTCCATTTCCCTTGAATCAGTAGAAAGTCTGGAACGTGCCTTTGATCCTGCACAAATCCCTGAGATCAAAGAACAAATGAAAGGTCTTCCGGTAAACGTGATTTACCTTTGTATGGAAGATAATGCGGGTTCAAATCTTGCAAACTGGAAGGAAACTGTAGCAAGTAAAGCTAGCAATGGAGACCATATTTTTCTTCCCCGTAGCTTTGCACGAAAATTTATGGACCACTTTGAATTCAGCTATTATCCAAGCTATATATTTATTGATCGAGAAGGGAAGTTGGATAAAAAATTCATCAAACGGATTTCGGACCTTGATCTGGAAAAGCTAAAGAAAAGATTATAAGCCCCCCATTTATCCAATATTGCCTGTACCAAACCATAAACACTTAACTCATGAGAAATCTCATTTTATTCCTCTGCTTTTTCCTTTCCACCCTAATCTCTTTTGCACAAGCGCCCATTTCCCTGGAGTCAGCAGAAATAGCTGACAGAATTTTTGATGAGGCCCACAAGCCGAAAGTTAGCGGACAGCTTCTCAATTATGATGCAGAAAAAGACAAAGATCTCTTTATCAAATATGTACAAGTTCAGCTCGGCCCGGAAATGCAAGTTACCCATATGGCAGAAATCAATTCAGATGGAAGCTTTGAGTTGCAATTGGAAAATGGTCTTCCATACCAACAACTCTGGTTCTCCATAGGTGAGTACTACTATGCTGAAATTCTTGCCAATACGGATCTTATTATAAAGGCAAATCTTGATAAGCTTCGAGGCAAGGACATCAATTGGATTGCAGAAGGAGTAGAATTCTCCGGTAATGATGCAGCAGTCAATCGCTATGTAAACAAATACATTTCATTCAGAAATGAACGAGTGAAAGATCTCCAAATGGAAGAACAACAGCTCTCTATGAATAGAGAAATGGAATTAGCGGAAAAGATCGCCAGACGTAGGGAAATCAATGAGGAATATGTAAAAATTGAAGCCAAGTTTATCGAAAAGGAAGGTTCAGCCTATGCATGGCTGCTCGAAAACGAGCGTTTATCTGAGTTTTATGGTCAAATATCCATTATGCATTTCGGAAAGGAAATGGACCAAAGCCTGTTAGATGAAGTTTTCACTCATCATCCGGCACTCGTAAGCAATGCAGGACATGCCTATTACAACTACATGGGCATGATGCTTCAAGCTTTTAAAACGGATGAATTTCTCAAGAAAATTGAAAATTTCCCTTCGGTCAAAGCTTCTTTGATCAAGATGATGGCTCAACCCGAAGACCTATATCGCCGCAAGGCATTTCTGGAAAAAGTTCTGCCTGGAATGGAGGATGGTTGGGTAAAAACCCAAATGCAAAACACCTATGAAGCGGATATCAAACACATCGTAAAAATCGAGGAAAGCTTAAAAAACACTCCACCTGAAGAAGGGAAAAGCAATCTGGGTATTAACAAGATTAATTTTGGAGAAGATACACGGCTTTATTTTTCGACATCAGAAAACACTACGGACCTTATCCAAAATATCAGAGGGGCATTTGAAGGGAAAGCCATAATTCTGGATGTATGGGCGACCTGGTGTGGGCCCTGTATTTCGGATATGAAGCAAAGCAAACAGATCAAAGCCGATCTCAAGAATTTGCCCGTTGAGGTAGTATACTTATGTGTAGCAGATGGCTCATCTGAAGAGAAATGGAAAAAGAAAGTCGCCGAACTTGAATTGAAAGGAAATCACATTTTTCTCAATCGGAAATTGTCTGGGGAGCTCATGTCTCATTTCAAATTTCAAGGCTATCCGAGTTATGCTTTCATAGATAAGGAGGGGAAAGTATACCTGGATTATATCTCTGGGATCTCACGCATTGATCTGGAAGACTTGAAGAAGAAATTGTAAGAAAATGAGTGTTGAATAGACCTATTCCCAAAGCCTCTATTCAAAACACTATGCTAAAAAGCCTAAAAAAACTCCTCATCAGCCTGGGTTCATTATTGAGTGTGAGTGTCCTTTTTTGGATAATCATTCTGATGAATCCAGGCCTTTCGTATGCCCATCAAACAGAAGTGGGAAACGTCACGGTTTTCCATGATCAGCAATTGCCAGAAGGAAGTGAAGCCCTGATACAAAATGCCTATAAGCTGCTGAAAAACGCTGAGTTGTTTCAGGAAGCAATCCAGCTCCAATTGTGCTTCAATGATGGCTCCAACTTTCCTAACAGATTCCCGCTCAAAGGTGGAATAGCCTATAGCTATTGGAACAAAGCCATCATCTATCGCTCTAGACCAGAATTTCAGCAGAATCGGGCCTTCTTTAGTTGGGATGAAAATGCGGGCGAAAGTCGGTCCTGGGACTTGACAGAATTATTGGCCCATGAATTTGTGCATGTCCTACAATCCTATCACAATCGCCTTGGCCCTATCCAATACCCTGCCTGGAAGATAGAAGGCTATGCAGAATATATTGCCCGATCTAAAAGAAGCGAACTTTTAAACATCAGGGAAAACATAAATATCTTAAAACAATCCCGGGATAAGCCAGCTAAAGGCTTGCCCTGGATTAGATTTGAAGACAAGACTGGAGTGCCGCAATCCTATTTCCAATATAGGCTCCTTATCCAGTTTCTCATGGAAGGAGAAGGCATGACCTATAAAGAAATTCTAAACACGACAGAAAGCAGAGAAGAAATAGAAAAGCGAATGCTGAATCTTTAAGTCAAAAACAGATATTTCGATTACATTTTATAGCTTAAGGATACCAAAGAGGTAAATAAGCTAACTAAATCGCTATGTTTCGCACCTTCCTTTTCCTCTCATTCTTTTTTTCCCTGCTTTTCTCCTGTACAGCTACGCCCGAAAGTTCTACTTCAGCAAGTGGAACTCAAGTCATTTTCATCGGCTATACCAATCAAGCCATAGGAAAGGAAGAAAGCCTCAATAATTTCAGAGAATTCTCGGCTAAGCTGGGTCTTCCACCCGACTTTAGTACTGCAGCTAGCGATCCTCAAAATCCTGAATTCCTCCTGGCCCATGCAATGGAGAGTTTTTGGAAAAATGGAGGAAAGCAAGCTCGAATCATTTCCTGTGGGAAATATACATCTGAGGGACAAAATAAAGCAGCATCACATTTCCTTCAGGCATTGGCAAAAATTGGAACAGCCAAAGAAAATACAATTATCCTTAGTCCTGATGCCATTTTGCTCAGCGAGGGAGATTATGCAAGTCTTTCCCGAGAAATGCTCTTAAAAGCTTCTCAAACAGGTAGTTTTGCGCTTTTGGATCTTCAATACGATTTCGGAGAGAGTCCTTCTACGGCTGCTAGCCAGTTCAGGACTCAAATCGCCGGACCACACTTAAAAGAGGGAGCCGTTTACTGGCCTTATGTGAAACAAAGTAGTAGCCCCTGGATGGGCCCTTCTGCTTTAGTCGCGGGAAAAATAGCGACATTGGATGCAAGCAGAGGAGTATGGAAAGCACCTGCCGGGACGGAAGCCCTTTTCGCCGAATCAATAGAACAAAATCCTTCTACAGGAGAAATACAAAGCCTCCAAGTCCATCCTTCCACGGGAATCAGCATCAATCCCCTGAGAACGCTCCCGGGAAAAGGCATTCTTGTATGGGGAAGCCGTAGCCTGGCAGGAAATGACAATGAATGGCGCTATGTGCCAGTAAGACGATTGGCTCTACAACTGGAAATAGAGATGGATGCCCTCATGAAAATCAATAGAAACAGTCCAAATACTAGCTCCACCTGGGCCAACATAAAAACAGAGGCCCAAAACATACTTTTCGATCTATATCGGAAGGGAGCATTTCAGGGAAACAAAGCAGAGCAGGGCTTTTATGTCAAAATCGGATTAGGAGAAACCATGACACAAGTCGATATCAACCAGGGGCGAATGATTCTTGAGCTTGGGTTTGCTCCGCTTAAACCTGCTGAGTTTATTATTCTAAGGATTCAGAATAAGTAGATGAGTGTTCTAAAGAAGTTAGGCTTTCCTGCCTGGTGGTAGGTTTATGTTAGTCTTGATTCTATTGGTGGTTTTCTTCTTCTTTTCCTTAGATGAAAAGAAGCAAAAATCAAGCTGCTGCAAAGCCAACACACATTCCAGCCCCCGCACCCGATGCAGCAGCAGGGCCCCGGCGCGCTAGGGGACAGTGTTAGGGTGTTTGTGTTGATTTTCAATCGTCTTATTCTTATATGATCCCAATTGCCCTAGCCGCTGATAGCAATCAGCGGCTCTCCCTAGGCGCGATGGCCCGGCAGCGCCAATCGGGAAATGGGGCGGAAAGTGCGGCGGGTTCTTGGCGCTGCGATTTTTGACTCCAACTTTTTCTAAAAAAGATGGAAAAGAACCCCTCAAAAACATATCAAAAATTCTACTTATTAATCACAAAGTCCCTTTAACTTAGAATCAAACAAAAAAGCATGACAAAGCCAGCCCAACTAATAAAAGAAGTAGAAAACGCAAGGAACTCATTTATCCAAAGCTGCAAAAACCTCAGCCCTCAGCAATACCAATTCAAGTCAGCAGCCGAAAAATGGTCTATCCTTGAAGTAGCAGAGCATATCGTTTGGGCAGAAAGAGCAGGAGTCGTAGGCATGTGGAAAGTTTTGGAAGAAAGAAAACATGGAGCGAACTATTGGTCAGGAGACAATCCGAATGAAGGCCTATCCATAGAAGAAGTGGTAGAAAAGACCTGGAAACCCAAAGAGGAGGTTCCGGATGTAGCTCGTCCCAGATGGGGAGGGGCTTTGGCTTTTTGGTTGAGTTCTCTGGAATCCTGTAGCCATACCTTAGAGAAACTCGGGAAAGCACTAGAGGGTGAGCAGGCAGAAAAACTCATTTATCCTCATCCTATTTCGGGTCCCTTAAACATAATCCAAAGACTGGAATTCCTAGCTTTCCACCTCAATCGACATCAAAAACAAATCGAAGACATAAAATCAGCTATACATTTCCCTTCCTCATGAAAAAACCAGCTATATACCTACTACTAGCGATACTGCTATACGCTTGCGGAGATAAACCGAGCGAAAAGCAAATTTCCCAAAAAGCAGAAAAGCCCAATATCATATTCCTTATGGTAGACGATTTGGGAAAAGAATGGCTAAGCTGCTATGGGGCGGATAATATAGAAACCCCTCAGATTGATGCACTGGCCAAAAGTGGAATGCTCTTCCACAATGCCTGGTCTATGCCACAATGTACTCCCAGTCGCCTAAGCCTCTTGACGGGGCAATATCCATTTCGGCATGGCTGGGTAAACCATTGGGATGTACCAAGATGGGGAGCAGCTGCCCATTATGATGAAAGTGTCAACCCTTCTTTGGTCAAAGATTTAAAACAAGCGGGCTATAAAACCTGCATAGCGGGAAAATGGCAGATTGATGATTTTCGAGTTGAGCCAGATGCTTTGAGTAGAAATGGCTTCGACGAATGGTGTATGTGGACGGGCTATGAAACAGGAGTTCCCGCCAGTGCCGAACGTTATCAGGAGCCCTATCTTTTCACATCTGAAGGTAGCAAAACCTATGAAGGCAAATTCGGTCCGGATGTTTTTCGGGATTTCATTATAGACTTTATCGAGCAAAATAAAGACAGCAGCTTTTTTGTCTATTTCCCTATGGTTCTCACGCATACCCCTCTGGTTAACACTCCCGATGAGGTTGCAGATACGAAACTGGGAAAGCACAAGGCAATGGTTCGATATACGGATAAAATCACCGGTCAATTAGTGAAGGCTTTGGAAAAAGCTGGAGTTAGAGAAAACACCCTTTTTGTCTGGACCACAGACAATGGCAGCACCCGTGGAATCACAGGAAGTATAAAGGGCAGAGAAATTCCCGGAGGAAAAATGCGGATGTTAGAGTCAGGTATCAATTCCCCCTTTATAGCTAGCTGGCCGAAAGTAATTCCAGCGGGAAGTGAATCTGATGCATTGATTGATTTTTCAGATGTCTTTCCGACTTTTCTTGAGCTCGCAGGAGCTGAGAGTTGTGATCCCAAATCTAAGGATTGTAAGCTGCAAGGATACGATATCGATGGCCGCTCTTTCAAAGGAGTATTCACAGAAGGAGAAAATTACAAAGGCCGGGATTGGATACTTGCGATGGGTGGCGGAAACAATGCCCGAAGGACAGAAAAGGGAATAGAAAATCAATACGTTTTTCGGGACAGGGTCGTACGGGATAAACGCTATAAATTATACATAGGTCTGGACAGGAAAGTCGAAAAGTTCATAGACCTTTGGGCCGATCCCGATGAGCAAGTCAATTTGATTGATAGCCTGAATACAGCACAAAGAAGACGAAGCTTTGAGAAACTCGCTGCTTTACTCCCAAACTTTCCTCCACAAGATCAGGATCCCAAATACAAACCCAATCCCCCACAGGAATGGGATGTGGAGATTACAGCAAAGAGCCAGGAATGGAAACAGTAAACTCCATGAGCTTTTGTTGATTTTTGTATCTTCGCCCCCTTATCTAAAGGAGCGATACAGATGCAAGTTCAAGACCTACGCTGGGCGTTTTTCTCATATGGAAATAATTTGGGAGATTTTACCCGGGCACTCGAAACGGCTAAAGGTATGCAAGCCAGTGGTGCCCAACTCAAATTCTTCAATCACGGAGGCATACACAATCACATGATCTCCAAAGCTGGTCTGGAAGAGGAAAACCTATTTCCTGAATTGAGCTGGGAACAGCATCAGATCATCATGGATATCAATCGATATAAAGCTAAAATTGGCACCCCTCTTCCCGTAAGTACAGAGCAGTGGATTCAGATGGCAGAGGCCGACCTCAAAGCTTTTGCAGAATACCAGCCGAATGGTGTTTATGCAGGATTGAATTTGAGCTGTATGATTTCTGTTCCCTATGCAAAATTGCCTATGGTTACCCAGGTGCCAACCGTAAACTGCCCGGCTTTTATCCAAAGAGGCATGTACGATATGCCCAATACGATGGAGCGAAATTTTTTCATGCGGCACATACTTCCTGATTTCATCAAACGCCAGATCATGCGCAAAGTATTGATGGGAGATTCTGCAAAAGCTTCTTTAACGACTTTTAACGAAGCGAGAAAACACTTTGGACTCAAACCTATATATAATATTACAGAACTTGTCCGAGGAGATATTACCTTATTGCCTGATATGCCTGAGATGAGTGGATTGGACGAAAGGCATCTTACAGATGGATATTTTTATACCGGGCCCATTTTTTCGCGTATGGATCTCCCGATTCCTTCGAAAGTAAGAGAAGTTTATAGCAGACCTGGCACCAATATTTTTTGTTCTCTCGGGAGTTCGGGTTATCCGGAAAGCTTGAAATCGATCATCGCAAGTTTGAAAAAAGATCCTGATCTGAATATTGTTTGTGCAACTACAACTATCCTTAAACCGGAGGATTTAGGTCCCAATAACGAGCGATTCTTTGCCAGCAAATTTCTCCCGGCCCATCTTGTAAATGAAATGGCTGACATAGCCGTTACCCATGGAGGACAAGGCACGATTCAAACTGCCGTCTGGGCGGGTACTCCTGTGGTAGGAATTGGATTTCAAGCGGAACAACAAGCCAACATCAATGGCATTGCCAAACAAGGCATGGCTATTCGAATTCCGATATTTTCCCTGACTGAAAAAAGGCTTCTAAAAGCCCTTAGCAAACTCAAGGAAAGTTCTTATCAAAAAGCGGCAAAACGCATGCAAGAGAAACTCAGGGCTATAGATGGGGTAAAAAAATCGGTAGATTTAATGAACAACTTCCTTTTACAAAAACTTTAGGCTGGTTTTTATGGATGCTTTCAGCCAAATATTAAGATCTGCAGCTCCCCTACCCGATCAGGAAATCGAAAAATTTCTGGATATGAGAGTCCGGCAAGAATTAGCTGTGGGGGAATATTTCATCAGAGCCGGAGAGATTCCCAGAAAAATTGCCTTCATCCAATCCGGCCTATTTCGCTATGTCTATATCAATGCAGAGGGGAAAGAATTTACCAAAAGCCTCTTCACCGAACATAGCATCCTGAGTTCCTATTCCTCCATGATCCAGAAAATCCCTTCCTATTTTTACATAGAAGCCCTGGAATCATCTGAGATCCTAAGTTTCGATTTTGAAGGATGGCAAGGACTACAAAAGGGCCACCCGGCATGGACGCAGTTTCTATTGGCCCTGGTGCAAAAAGGCTTTATGGTCAAAGAAAAACGGGAACGCGAACTCCTACTTCTCGATGCTGAGCAACGCTACCGTATCTTCCTCCAGGAATTCCCAGACATGGACAAACGCATCAAACAAAGCATCATCGCCTCCTACCTCGGCATTTCTCCCGAATCTCTTAGTCGGATCAGGAAAAACATGAACGGGATTTAAACATAAAAGCCAACATCCAGGCGGCGCTGGCCCTCAAAATTCGGTGAGAGGGGTGGATTTGAGAGTTGGATTTAGAATTTTGACGGTTTTTGCTCCACTTTTTTCCGTAAAAAAGTGGAAAAACTCTCACTTAACATACATCAATGACTCTCCCTTCCAGGCTAAATACCTTTGACTCAAATCAAATATTTAGCAAGAAAATTATGAAGCTCAATAATCAAAGAATACTGATCACAGGCGGAAGTTCCGGAATAGGGCTCGAACTGGCAAGCCGTTTAATTGAAAAAGGAAATAAGGTCATTATATGCGGTCGGTCAGTAGAAAAATTGAAAGCGGCAAACGTAAAAATTCCTGATTTACAGTATTTCGCCTGCGACATTTCTCAAAAAGAAGACTGTAAAAAGCTCCGCGACTGGATAAAACTCTATCACCCGGACCTCAATATCCTCATCAACAATGCAGCCATCGTCCATATGGCAAATTTCTATGAAGAGGAAAACATACTCGAAATGGCCGATAAAGAATTTGCGATAAATTTCTTTGGTCCCATTCACCTAATCAAACTTTTGCTTCCCGTTCTTGAGAAAAATCCTGATCCTGCCATCATCAATGAAACGACTGGCCTCGTTTATACTCCCCGGGTCGATTATCCCTTTTACAATTCAACCAAATCGGCCTTGCATGCCTTTACCCAGGTCCTTCGCGAACATCTGAAAGATCACCCTACCAAAGTTTATGAAGTCCTCTTCCCCGCAGTAGATACCCCCTGGCATAAAGGAAATCCTCCCAAAATTGCAATTTCGGTAGAGAAAGCGGTTGAAGAAATGATCAAGGGCCTCGAAAAAGATAAAGCCGAAGTTAAGATCGCGGGTGTGAAGCTTTTGTACATGCTTTCTCGCCTGGCACCAGCTTTTGCCTTTAAAAAGATCAATAGTTTGTAGCCTTTAGCCTAGACTTAAAAAGTCGCTTCTCGTTCGGGAAGCGGCTTTTTTGCATAAATACGATGACCCAAATATTGACTTATTCCTGATTTTATGACAAATTGAAGCTAATCCCCATCCTCCCTATGGGGTTCAAAATCATTAGCTTCCCTATACTTGATTCGTCTCAATCATGTCTAGATGCATTTGTATCTTGACAAAGGGACTCAAATGGAATGATCCTTGAACAATAGATAGGAAATACGCACTTAAAGAAAAACACAGCGTGAGACAATTAACCGGCCCTGAGATAGGCATACTACGGACTGCCCTTGAAGCGCATTATGATATCATGACGATTCGACCTTTTACTGAGATTCGAATTGACAAGGGATTTCTAAATTTCGTTTCTCCTCTTTCCCCCTTCAATGTTCAGCTTTTTGAGTTTATCAAGGCAGCCAATCAACGAGGATGGCAGGGAGAATTGATCAATGCTTTCCTGGCTGAGCATCCCGAACATGAAGAAGTACTAAAGCTTGCTTTTAGTCTGGGGATCGGAAGTGGGATGTATCAGGAGAAAGAAGAGCATGCGGTGGCTGACCTCAATGCCCTGGAGGAGATGGTCAACGATAATCCTTTTCTGGATTTGGCTGTCATGCTAAAGGAATTGGGACGAATAGAACGCTGTGTATGTCGGATTGAAGTAGAAAAGGAAATCGGCCGATCCTGGGGTACGGGTTTTTTGGTAGGGCCCGATCTTATCCTGACCAATTATCATGTCCTACAATCCTTCATTGAAGAACCTGCCAAAGTAAAAAGTGTCAATTGTGTTTTTGATTATAAAGTGCTGCCTGATGGCTCCACGATTCATCAGGGAACAGAAGTACATCCAGCTGGCAGTGATCCTATTTTAGCCTTCAGTCCGTATGGGCAACTGGATGTGAGCGGTTCGGATAATTTACAGGTGAACTGGCCGGAGGATGAACTGGACTATGCTCTGATGAAATTGGAAAGACCTATTGGCAATGAGCCTTTTGGACCTCAGGCCGGAGGTACGCCTATGAGTCCTGCAAAAAGAGGGTGGATTCCCGTTCCTTCTAATGATCCGGCTCTGCCTCAAGGTGGGCATGTCATCATTGTACAGCATCCTAAAGGGAGTCCACAAAAGATCGCCTTTGGATTCAGCAAAAGTGAAGGAACTGATCAGAATAAAATGAGATTGAGATATAAAGTAAATACCAAGGGAGGTTCATCTGGTTCTCCTTGTTTCAATGAAAAATACGAATGGGTAGCCTTGCACAATATGGGTGATCCCAGTTGGAACCCCGTGTATAACCAGGGCATAGTTGCCCAGAAGATCATAGCAGACCTGAAAACAAAAAATATTGACCTAAGCTCCTCCTGATGGCAAATTTATCACACGATTTACTCCTCGAACTGAAATCTTGCCTGGAAGCGACCCACAGTTTGCCGGCGGAATTCATTGCCCTGATCGGGCAAATGGATAATGCCCAATTGCAAATAGGCTGGGGTGATGTGAGTACGGATATGGCCGTTTTTAATGACATCCGCTTCAACTTTATCAAGCAACTCAATGTACGTGGAAGCATCTTTTACTTCATTGAGCAATATTGCCAGGCTTTTCAAGGGAATGTACAGGTGAGTAGTTTCCACCAGAAACTGGAAGAATTGGTGAGCAGAGATACTGCCGGTTTGCTGAGATATAATAAGGAACTTTTTGACTTTGCAGATGCCAAAAACCTACCCTTTATTGGTAGAAAGGAAACTAAAAAGTATTTCTACCTGATGTTCCATGGAGATCCACTCGTCCCTAAACTTCTACTCGTGAATGGAAAGAGCCGGACAGGTACCTCTTATTTAAAAAATTACTTCAGCGAACTGGCAGATTCGACCAAACTATTTCGATTCGTAGGCATTGACCTACGCTTTGATCTCGAAAACAAGACAGATGAATTGGTGCAATCCGTCCATATCGCCAAGCATCTGGCGATTAACCTGGATATGGAAGATCGCTACAAAAATCTGGATACCAGCCTGGGCAAGGACTTTAAGTACCAGTCTTTCCTCACTAACCTCAAAGTGCATCTGGAGAAATCCGAGCAGGCGCAATTATTTTTCCTCGATCATTTTAAAGATACCGTAGCAGATGAAACCTACGACTTCCTCACAGGCCTGGCTTCTCTGCTGACCCTCCAAAATGCACCGGGCTACCTCATTTTTGCAGGCTATACAGAACGGGGCCTGGATCTACTCGACGATTCGGACATCCCCTATGCTGAAAACATCATGGAATCCTTCTCAAAAGAGCATATTGAAAAGTTTTTCGAAAAGATTCATGTTTTTCTCTCTGCTAAATTTGCGGATGTGCTTCCAGATGAACTCAAGGCAAGCGAGCAATTTATCGACAAAGGCATGGAGATATTTAAGGACCAGGATTTCAACGAAAATCCCAATGTTGAGCCTATTGGAAAAAAGGCCAAACGCTGGTACAAAAAATTGAAAAGACAATTGGTAATGGCTGGTGATTTTTAAGTCTTATGTCTGAAAAGAAAAAAATAAACTTCGATCTGCTCAACCAGTCAATTCTGGATGAGGAAGAAAAGGCATTGAGCGAATATCCCTTCATGCGACTGGCGGCACTTTTGATCTCTTTTGGCTTAAAGGATTTCCACCGTATGTATGGACAAGTCATGGGAGATAAACTGAGTGAGGAGGATCGGGAAATACTACTGGAATATAGCGTCTTTCACGGCCAAGCAGATCTTTATAGCCTAAAGGATTATGAACGCAAAGAAATCCTGAGGGATATGGAGGAGGAAGATCAGATAAAAGTTCATTTGATGAAGATGAAAGGGATTGAGAAAGGGGAATCGCAGATTTTCTATGAGAAGGTATTAGCTGAAAAAACACTTGATCTGACTCCCTTGACTTCAAAAGAACTGGTATTGGCTCTTCGTTTTGTGGATTGGTTTTCCAAAACTTCCTATGATTTACCAGATAAAGAAGCAATTAATGCCCTCATCAAAAGAGACAGTCTCCTACGTCCTTTTAGCACGCTGACCGAAAATTTTCAAGGCCGAACAAAAGAACTGGATCAAATCAGAACATACGTAAGCAAGACTGGCCAGACAGATCCTCTATTGATCTCCGGCATAGGTGGTATTGGGAAATCGACTCTGCTAGCCAAATTTATCCTGGATTTTGTGGAAGAGGATAAGGCTAATAAAGTTCCTTTTATTTACCTCGACTTTGACAGACCGGGACTGTCCATTTCAGAACCTCTGCAACTGGTTTCGGAAGGCTTACGCCAGTTGAAAGTCCAGTTCCCAGAATTGTCAGAGCTCTTCACAGATATGCGGCATGATATCCAGACCTATTTGAGAAGCGATCGACAGAGCAAATACGTGGACATTGAGCAGATGTCCAAGTCCAATGTAGGTTCGCGCAATCTCATTTACGACTCCATCACCAGTCAATATCTGGATAGATTCCGATATGATCTTGAGAAGATTTCACGGCCCGTACTTTGGATCCTCGATTCATTTGAAGAAGCTCAGTACAGAGCCACCATTACGGACCTCAATAATCTCTTTGAATTTCTTCGGGAAGTAAGCGGGGTCATTTCTTCTTTTCGCCCTATAATCATTGGCCGATCGGATATGGTTAGCGCTTATGGGAATTTCGAACGTATGGTTCTTACCTCCTTCGACAAGGCCTCTACGATGGCCTATCTGGAAGCATTAGAAATAAATAATCGGGACCTGGTAGAGGAAATAGCCGATCGCATCGGAGGCAATCCCCTGACAATACAGCTGGCTGCTCAGGTAGTAAAGCAAGAAGCCAAGGCACAAGGTAAATCCATCGCTAAATTGAATGGAAAGGAACTATTCGACAAAATAGACGAAGGTAGAATACAGGAACATTTGGTCCGGAGAAACCTCGACCATATCCATAATGATCGAGTACGACAATTGGCTGTTCCGGGATTATTGGTGAGAAAAATATCTTCGGATGTCATACAACATGTCCTGGCAGAACCTTGTGGCTTAGGAAAAATTGATGCAGCCGATGCTTGGCAACTTTATCAGGACCTCCAACAGGAATCTTTCCTCATTACCGAATCGCATGGCAGTCTGAGTTTCCGGCAGGACTTGCGAATCGCACTCTATGATCTGATCATTCAGGATAAGGAAGTCAAATCTCAGGAAATTCATGAGAATGCCATCGCATTTTATCAGGATAAAACTGCTCCGCAAGATCAAGCAGAGTATCTGTACCATCGACTAAAAAGAGGGGATGATCCGGCTATAATCGAGGAACTTTATTCAGATAAAATCAGACCTTTCATCGAAAACTCTCTGACTGAATTACCCCTAAATGCCTATATTCTATTGGCAAATAAATTGAATATTACGGTTGATGATGAGGTCTTGAAAAATGCATCTGCGGCTTCATTAGAACCCTATCTCATAAATCTGGTTGAAGAGGTATTCAAAGAGGGGCATGGAGATTCACTAGAGGAAATCGAACGGATATTCCAGCGTTATCCCAAGCGCCTGGATCCTAGTTCCCTTTGGTATTATGAGGCAAAGAGTGCCTTGAGACTTGAAAAGCTTGATGTATATAAGGACCGAATAGGAAGAATTATGGGGGCAGGTGTCTATGGGACCAAAGAAGCTTTATTGGAAGCCCAATTCTATGAGTGTGAAGGGAAGTATGAATTTTCCGAGAATGTACTGGATCGGTCCAGAAAATATGAATCGACCGGTCTTAAGGATCGGATTGCACTCAATATCCAATCTTATATTTGCCGGGCGAGAACCAATCCTAAATCTGGCAATAATTTTTTAATTCCATTAGATATAAGCGACTCAGAAGAAGAGCAGGGAATTCCCCGGAATTTTATCCCCAGGCCTTACAGGGCGATTGATTTTGATAAAAACCAACGGGAGCTCCAATCCCAAAAATTGTCCAGCAAAGACTTAGAAGAATTTCTGTATCAGATCCACCAGATGCTTCTGCCAGATACCCAATACAGGAGAATTCTGGAAGCATTAGAGCAAAGACTCACCTCTGTCAAGGAAATAGAAGAACTTTTATTCAGCCGTTTTTCTCTTACCCTGGTTGACATTTCAGAGGCAGGTAGTCTAAAGCAGAATCTTCATGACCTTGCCAAATTTCTGGAACAAAGGGACGTATCTGAATATGCGGATTTAGTGGGTGAAGGAATGGAAAAGGTAGCCGAAAGCTCCTATGAAGAACAGCTGGCAATGCAAGATCAGATTAACTACATCCGAGAAATGATTGCTGAGGGGGATTTGCATGGAGCCTTTGACAGTACGCGAGAACTTCTGGAGAAAACCGATCAGATTCGTTTTGATACCGATCTTGTTCTCCTTTGGAACCGCTACCAACGCACCCAAAGCCAATCCAAGAAAGGCGTGATAGATGAAAAGGCTCAAATCAGGGCAATCAATCGCTATTCGGAAGCTCTATTAGATTTTCTGGATAGAGTGGAGAGTGGGTTGAATCCGGAGGCGTGACCCACCGAGAACCCACCGCCTCAGGCCCACACTCCCTTGACCTTCGGAACAATGGAGTGCGCGCGATGCCATTTAAAAGCCTTGTCATCTCGAGGATAAGATTTGTCTTCCCGAGCACTGTCGAAGGATCTCAATCAAGTGCCCAAACAATCCTATCATTATAAGATTTGGCAAGGCCGTGGGCAAGTATTTGAGGCCCTTCCACTTAGGTCAGGGTGACACCTTCGGTTTGCGTGTCATCTCGAGGCTTGGATTTCGATAGGCTCCCGTGCGCCGAGAGACCTTGTATTTTGGATAGATCAAATAATACATGATCTCTCAGCACTCAAGCCCTCACACCTTCAAACTTCGAGATGACCTGCGGTAGTATAATTTATGAAACACAAACTCACTTGTTCATACAGAACAAAGGAGTGCACTGATGGCCAGTATTAGAATTGTAAGAATGCCAAATGTGGGTCGTTTCCTTCTTGAGGAAACGGGGCTGTAGCGGAAGGGTCAAAGCTCCCTACTCACTCCCAAATTCACAGATATACTTCGATTCTGAGAGAAATTGGCACGTTCAGCATCTCTGAATCCTGCATACAAATCACCTTCCACAAAAATTTGCGTCTTACCCAGATTCAATCCGATCCCCAATCCTCCATAAGCTCCATGGTCCCAGCGATTCAGGATGGAGTTCTCTCCGAGTTCGATGTCGGTGCGGGTAATGGGTTCGTCATTGTTGGGCGTATCTTCTTGCTGCCCACCGACCAGAAAGGAAGCCCCATATCCTAATTTCCCAAAGACTTCAATGCGCTCATTGAGCAGCGGCAATCTTCCCATGGCCATTACAGGTGCTTGTACATAATCCAGGAAGAATTTGGTATCCCCATCGAAGATGATGAAGCCCGGGATACAGGCAGCTCCCCTTTCTGCGAAACCAGGTTCAATACCAATACTGATGTGCTTTCCAAGTGAATAATAGGCTGTAGCAGTTACATTCATGCCCATGACATGGGTTTCGGCACCATCTGGAACAGAGACAGGGCCATAGTCCTGCCAGGCACGTGTTACTCCTCCCTTAAGTCCGATTCTGATTTGCGCCTGAGTTTGAATAAAAGAGAAACTCAGGATAGTTAGCAATAAAATTTTGAGGCTTTTCATATTTGTGTTTGATGTAATTTCGAAATGCGTGTAGTAAAAAATGGATTTGCCTCTATGACGGAGAGTAGATATAGGAATGCTGCATGAGGGGGAAATTTATCTCCTTACCCCATAAGGATTCCCTGTCAAAAAAATAAGGGATCAATAGCCTGAGCTATCAATCCCTCTTATATCTTTAATGAATAATTCTTTTTTCTAGTAAGCCAAATTAGCCCCCAGCCAACGCTCCATTTTCTCCACACTCATTCCTTTGCGTTTCGCGTACTCCTCGACCTGCTCTTTGGTGATTTTACCGATTCCAAAGTAGCGGCTTTCCGGATGACTCAGATAAAGCCCACTGACGGAAGCCGTTGGATACATGGCCAGATTTTCGGTCAGGGTAATGCCCGTATTTTCCTCCACATTCAGTAAATCCCACAAAGTGAGTTTCTCGGTATGGTCTGGATTGGCAGGATAACCGGGAGCGGGACGAATGCCTTTATAAGCCTCACGAATCAGGTCATCATTGCTGAAGTTTTCGCTGGCGTCATAGCCCCAGAATTCTTTTCTCACTCGACGGTGCATAAGCTCTGCGAAGGCTTCTGCCAAACGATCGGCCAAGGCTTTGAGCATGATGCTTTTGTAATCGTCATGATCGGCTTCAAATTCAGCCAATTTCTTTTCGATCCCTAAACCAGCCGTAACTGCAAAGCCTCCCATGTGGTCTTCGAGGCCCGTATCTTTAGGGGCCAGAAAGTCTGAGATGGAAATATTCGGAGCATTCTTTTTATCGGCTTGCTGACGGAGGTTGAAGAAGTTGGCAATGGTCTCTGTACGACTTTCATCATAAACCTCCACGTCATCATCATTGATCGTATTAGCAGGAAAGAGGCCAATCACGGCTCTGGCTTGCAGCCATTTTTCCGCGATGATCTTATCCAACATTTCATTGGCGTCTGCAAAGAGTTTTCTCGCCTCTTCGCCCTTTTTCTCGTCTTTGAGGATCTTGGGATAACGTCCCTTGAGTTCCCAGGTATAGAAGAAAGGCGTCCAGTCGATCAGTTCGCGAATCTCAGCCAGATCATAATCCTCAAAAACGGTAATACCGGGCTTGATGGGTGAAGGTGCGACTCCTTTATCCCAATCGATCTGAAACTTATTCGCGCGAGCATCTTCCAGGCTGCGATAAGACTTGGCACTTTGACGGCTTAAATGTCCTTCGCGAAGTTTGTCGTACTCTTCCTGAAACTCATCTGCATAAGCTCCTCTTCGATCTTCATCCTCCTGCAAGAGGTTGTTGGCAACTGGTACGGCTCTGGACGCATCCAATACGTGAACCAAAGGTCCACGGAATTTAGGTGCAATTTTGACCGCTGTATGAATTCGTGAAGTAGTCGCTCCACCGATCAACAAAGGCATATCCATCTTGCGCTTGGTCATTTCCTCGGCGATGTAGACCATTTCATCTAAAGAAGGCGTGATCAAACCACTCAATCCTATGATGTCTACATTTTCTTCCTGAGCTGTATCCAGAATCTTTTCCAAAGGAACCATAACCCCCAGATCCAAAATCTCAAAGTTATTACAGGCCAGCACCACTCCTACGATGTTCTTCCCAATGTCGTGAACATCTCCTTTCACTGTTGCCAGCAGCACTTTACCTGCATTGCTAGCCTCCTGTCCTTCTTTTTCGGACTCCATATATGGCAACAAATAAGCTACTGCCTTTTTCATCACCCTGGCACTTTTCACTACCTGCGGAAGGAACATTTTACCTGAACCGAAAAGATCCCCCACGATATTCATCCCATCCATCAGCGGACCTTCGATTACATGCAAAGGCCTTTCGGCTTCCATACGGGCTTGTTCGGTATCTTCTTCTATGTATTCTACAATTCCATTTACCAGGGCATGAGCCAGCCTTTCATTTACCGGCTTCTCCCTCCACTCCAGATTTACTACCCGCTTTTTGCCTTCACTTTTTACGGTATCGGCAAATTCTACCAGACGCTCAGTTGCATCATCCCTGCGATTTAATACAACATCCTCTACCCTTTCCAATAAATCTTTGGGGACATCCTCATAGACCTGTAGCATACCCGCGTTCACAATCCCCATATCCATACCTGCTTTGATGGCATGGTAAAGAAATACCGCATGGATGGCTTCACGTACTACATTGTTTCCTCTGAATGAGAAAGAGACATTACTTACCCCTCCACTTACCATCGCATGAGGAAGATTTTCCTTGATCCAACGCGTTGCATTGATGAAATCTACGGCATAATTGTTATGCTCTTCGATTCCGGTTGCAATGGCAAAAATATTGGGATCGAATATGATATCCTGCGGATTAAAGCCGACTTCTTCTACCAGAATTCTGTAGGCATTTCCACATATTTCAATTTTTCTTTCGAAGGTATCGGCCTGTCCCTTTTCATCAAATGCCATCACCACTGTAGCAGCTCCATATCTTTTGATGAGTTTGGCTTGCTCGATGAATCTCTCTTTGCCTTCTTTAAGCGAAATGGAGTTTACAATTCCTTTTCCCTGAATACACTTGAGTCCCGCTTCTATGATCTCCCATTTGGATGAGTCGATCATGATGGGTACTCTGGCAATGTCTGGTTCTGCAGCTAAAAGGTTCAAAAATTTGACCATGGCCGCCTCTGAATCCAGCATGCCTTCGTCCATATTGATGTCTATGATCTGAGCTCCTCCTTCTACTTGCTGGCGAGCTACAGATAAAGCCTCCTCATAGTTCTCTTCTTTAATCAGGCGGGCGAAACGACGGGAACCTGTAACGTTTGTTCTTTCCCCTACATTGACAAAATTGGTAAGTTCTGTCAGTACCAAAGGTTCTAATCCACTAAAAGTGGGTAGATCTGTAGGATCGGGAACTACCCGAGGGGGAAATTGAGCGGCCACTTCTGCGATAGCGGCGATATGCTCTGGCGTACTTCCACAACATCCTCCCAAAATATTGACGATACCGTCTTCGAGGAAAGGTTTGAGAACCGCTGCCATACCTGCAGGTGTCTGGTCATATTCACCAAACTCATTAGGAAGACCAGCATTGGGGTGAGCACTGATTCTAATAGGCGCAACCCTCGAAAGGTCTTTTACATATTGACGCAATTGTTTGGCACCCAGGGCACAGTTTAGTCCTACACTCAGAAGATTTGAATGAGAAACGGAAGCCCAAAAAGCTTCTACAACCTGACCTGAAAGGGTACGTCCACTGGCATCTGTAATGGTCCCAGAAACCATGACTGGATAAGTCATCCCGATTTCCTCAAATAAAGCTTCTACAGCAAAGATGGCAGCTTTACAATTGAGGGTATCAAATACAGTTTCAATGAGAATGATATCTGCGCCCCCGTCGATCAGGCCTCTTGCCTGTTCTTTATAGGATTCAACCAGGTCGTCAAAAGTTACGGCTCTATATCCCGGATCATTTACATCCGGAGATAAAGAGGCTGATGCATTGGTCGGACCTAATGATCCTGCAACGAAACGCGGTTTGTCGGGATTTGCCAGGGTATATTCCTGGGCCGTTTCCCGAGCTATTTTTGCCGAAGCATAATTCAGCTCATAAACATATTCTTCCATCTGGTAGTCAGCCATCGCGATGGAAGTAGAACTGAAGGTATTGGTTTCAATGATATCTGAACCGGCTTCCAAATAAGCTCGGTGGATGTCTTTAATAATTTCAGGTTGAGTAATCGACAACATATCATTGTTGCCTTTTACCGGACAAGGATGATCCGCAAAGCGTTCTCCTCTGAAATCCTCTTCCTCTAATTTATGCCGTTGGATCATGGTACCCATGGCGCCATCAAGGACTAAAATACGAGTCTTCAGTAATTCTTGAAGGAGAGCCTGGGTATTGCTTTGAGTTTGTGTATCGTTCATATGAACTGCTATACGTTTAAACAAGACTTCAAATTTACGTTTTTTTGCGGTTTCTGTTTAGCGAAAGCAGGGAAAATGTTACAAGGAGTAATTGAGAAATTCACCAATTAAGAGTGTCTGTTACAGTAGCTAAGACTACTTGATCCTCTAGCTATCTTCATTCAGGCTGTCAAAGAAAAACCGCCCTGCCAAAAACAGGACGGTTTACACACATTAGACGGAGATCTTAGGCTATTTACTCGCATATTGTTTGCGAATGTCTTTGAAGTTTTCCCGGTTGACGGGCTCTCCGGTTTTGAGGTTATGCTCAACTGCAATCAAATAGTTATTCAATATTTTCTCGAAACTCCCTTTCATCATTCCTCCCATAAAGGCAGGAGAAGTACGAAACTCCATATGCATACTCAATTTGCTGCTATTGGCATCGATGGGAGTTACTTTGTAGATGGCTCGTGTATTGTCTTCATTGAGGGGAAATTTTTTGGCTTCCAGCACTATATTGACAAAGGTCATATTTTCCTCATCCCAATCGACGATTTTCTCATGCAACACTTGAGTTCCTTTTTCATTGAAAGCACACATACGCTGCGCTCCCAATTCGCCCTTCAGGGAGCCGGACTCATAATCTGAGTGAACAATCCGTGGGTGAGACTCGGCGATTTTCCCATAATCTGTAGCTACTGCCGCCCAGACTTTTTCAGCAGAAAATGGCATAACTCTTTCCACATCAATCACCTTAAACTTTTTTGCCATACTTTGGGCATAGGCTTCCTGATCCATTCCTAAAAACAGACCGATCATCAAAACGGCTGTTAGCATTCCAACATTGATTTTCATAAGATTTGAATATTATGTGAATTAGGTTTAATGATTTTTCAGGCAATAGGCCGCCTTTCAGCAGTTATTGCTGTTTTTAGGATTTTCTACATATTGTTGGAAAGAGGCCCGAAAGATGTCTACAAGAGACAGTCTTTCGGAGATCCGTTACACATCGTCAATTCAGATTGAATAGTTGCTGGATTTCGACATCTTTGAGGATTTCATGTATCACTTTTATGTCCAGTTCCTCATTATAAGGATGCTCGCCATAGAGTTTATCGTATTCTTCTTCCATTCGCCCAAAAGCTTCTGAATATCGCTCCTGTGCTATTTCAAAGAATTTTCTACGGGTTTTGAGGTTAAACTGCAAAGCATTTTTATCTACCAGTCCGTTTTCGACCATATGCTTGGTCTTTTTATTACATCTACAGGGATTGCTCTTATTGACCAGGCCACATTGTCGATTCATATAGCTATAGAGATCTTTTCTGGCTCTGGATAAGCGTTGACGAAAATTGTCTTTGCTGATCTCAAATAATTCCGCTCCCGTGTTGTGGTTAAGCTTCAGCAAATCGCCGACGATATATACCAGTCTTTGCTCCCGATTTAAACAAAGCAGCACGCCCGACATACAGCGAATTTTCACTTCCTCCACATATTCAGCCATCTCTAATTCCTCGGCAGCTGTCATCTCCCGATCTGGAATATTGGCCAGGGCTTGTTGATGGTCCGAAAAATCTGTGAGCCTTTCTTCCAGGCTCTTCTTTTTCATATTGAGCATGTGGTTGATCGTGATCCGATAAATCCAGGTACGGAAGGCACTTCTCCCCTCAAATCTGGAGAGATTGGTGATCACCTTAATGATTACTTCCTGCATGACATCCTCTGCATCCTGAGGACTGCCGACCATTTTCCAGGCTACATTATAAATAAAGGCCTGATAACGTTTTAGGAGGATTTCCAGGGCTCGTCTTTCTCCCTCCCGAGCCTGTGTAACCAATTCCTCGTCTTTTAATAGTTCGAAATCTCCGGCTGATAAATTCATGAATATCCCTTGTTTATTGAATTAGAGAGAACATTTGAGCGGGTGTGACAAAAAAATCGAGATTTTTTAAAAAATGTGTTTTAGTACGGTAGTGTTATGGTGTTGTAGTTTGGTAGACTTTGGAAAAACTACAACACTTACGCACTACAACACTTTCTATCTTTTTTTACTAATTTTGCCTCTCCTTTTAAAAGAAGCAAGCTTAAATGGAGTGTTTTAGTGCAGGAGAATAATCGATATCAACTTTAACACCCTAACACTACAACACTCTAACACATTTCTTTATGAAACTCTCTGCCGATCTGATTGCTGATAGTCCTTCCGAATGGATCAAAGCTGTAATGGATGACTTTGATTCCTTTTTGCTGGATCATGCAGATTGTGAACGTAAGGCTTCTTCCATGGCGATGAGTTTTGTGGCCAAATATCCCAATCGTGTGGAGATCATTCCTGAGTTGATTGAGACTGCGGTTGAAGAATTGGAACATTTCCAACAGGTCTATGCGATTATGGAGGAAAGGGGTCTGCGTCTTCCTGATTCCATGGGTCAGGATTTGTATGTGAAGCAATTGCTGAAAAGCTGCAGAACGGGCAGGGAGGAACGTTTTATGGATCGTATGCTCTGGGCTTCGGTGATTGAGTGCCGAGGCGCCGAAAGATTTAGATTGGTATATGAAGCTTTACCTCCCGGTGAGCTCAAGAAATTCTATCATGAGCTTTGGGCTTCAGAAGCCAAACATGGACATATCTTTGTAAAGATGACCCTCAATTATTTTGATGAAGCCAGTGTGGAGAAAAGGCTGCATGAATTAGTAGCCATTGAGGCAGAGACCTTGATGGGGCTGAAAATCAGGCCAGCCTTGCATTAATTCAACAACTTAAAGTTGAAGGGGATATTGACCCAGAATTTGATTCGTTTTCCTTTTCGAAATGCAGGGACAAAGCGGATGTGTTCAATGTTTTCCTCTATGGCTTTAACGAAGATGGATTTCCTGAACCTAACCACCTTGTGTTTGAGGTATTGCCCATCTTTTCCGACCAGGACCCTAACTATCACTTCGTCCTGCCATCCATTACGGACTGCATTGGAGGGGTAACCAATCGCTCGTTTGATCAGGCCAATATTTGTAGGAATAGGTACTGAGGAACCCATATCATGTTCTCCATCATGGACCACACTTGGTTCCCCCTGGAAATTCTTTACGTAAATCACCTCTCCGGTTGAATCAAAGTATTGCCAAAGCCCCATAGGGATTCCGTTTCCATAGTTTCCCACGGCAGCCATTTCTCCATTCTGATGGTAACGGGTGTTTTTTCCTTCGGCTTTTCCATTCTTAAAGAATAGATTTTCATACATGTCTCCATGCCCCCGGAAAAATTTCCATTCACCTTCCCGCTTTTGATTTTTTATTTGCCCCACAACCTGCATCTCGTCTGAATCATCTTTGTAACTGATGTACTTCCCTTCTCCTTCGGCAACTGATTGTACTCCATTCTCCAGCCAAAGATTTTTTACCAGGGGGAAATTGAACTTTTTTACATAGCTAAAGTCGCCTCTTTTCGTTCCTTCTTCATACCATTGCTCCCAGACTCCGATTTTCCAACCGTCCTCATACTGCCCTTTCTTTGCATGATTCCCATTCTTGTGCCAGCTTTCGAAGTCTCCTTCTCGGGAATCTTCTATGTAATTACAGACTTCCTCTTTATTTCCATTTTCAAAAAAATAAGTCCACTCGCCTTCCTGGCTCTTCATTTTTCTGCTACTGTAAGCTCCTCTACTTCGTATGTTTCCATTGCTCATGAAAAAGCTGGTCAGGACAAATAGTTTCCCTTCTTTCTGGAGGAAGCCGTAATATCTTGCCTCAGAGAAATCTTCCGTAAGGTCATCAAATTTGTCCAGGTAAAGGGTATCCTGTGCAGCTAGTTCAGCAGTAATCAAAAACAGGATAAAAGGCAGGATAATTAGTTGATGTGTTTTCAATGCCGTAAATGTTAGTCTTGTGTGTATGCTAAACGTTTATTTAACAAAAATATTCAAATTGCGCTAATCAAGTGTTATTAGGTATACTAAAAAATCTAGTTGATCAGTTTGAAATTGAAGGGAACATAGGCCCAGAACTGAATAGCTTTGGCATCCTGAATAGCTTTGGTGTATCTCAGTTTATGGATATGTTTGAGGGTAGCTTCTGTGAGAATAGGGTGAACTTCGCTGAGTACTTCATGTCTCAGGTATTCTCCTTCTTCATCAAATAAAACCCTTAACAATACCTGCCCTTGAATGCCTGCATCCTGCGCAAGCTTTGGGTACCCTATTTGTTTCCGGATTTCATTTATGTTGAGCGCGAAAGCGCTTCTTTGCCCAAACATGTAGGGAGGATTGCCCCGATTTCCATAAGCATCCTTAATATCTATCTCCTGAAGTATATTCCCTTTTTCATCAAACAGCTTCCACATCCCAATAAACTCAGCCCGCTTCAATTCACCTGAAAATTCGATTTCCCCATTTTCATGATAATAATTCAATTCGCCCTCTGCCACTCCTTTCTCAAATTCTACTTTCTCTAAAAGTTCCCCACTTTCATAATAGCTCCTCCACTCTCCTACTCGTAATTTATCCTGGACATTCCCAACAAACATGGGATTCTCATCTCCCAACCGAAATTTTACGTACTCTCCATTTCCATCCTTGATCGTTTGACTTCCATCCGGTAACCATAGATTATGAATCAGAGGCCAGGTCGCTTTATTTGGATAAGAAAATTCGCCTCTTTTTGTACCATCTTTATACCACTCTATCCAATCTCCTGAATAAACCCCGTTTTTATAAAAACCTTTGAATTGGACCTCTCCATTTTCGTAGTAAGCGGTATAAGGTCCGCTTGCATATCCATCTTCAAAATCGCTGAATGTCCTTTTCTTGTTCCCATTTTCGTAATAGTAATTCCACTCGCCTTTGTATTTCTCTCGTTTCTTATTGGTGAAAGCTCCTTCGCTTTGAAGCTGGTTATTGCTGAGGAAATAGGACCGAAACATCCATTCTTTCCCTTCTTTCCCAAAGAAAGCATAATACTCCACCTCTGCGGAAAAGGGAATTACCCGTTTATTCGCATCGAGATAGAGTGTATCCTGTGCATGGGAGGACAAACTCAGGGAAAAAAAACATAGCCCAAGTAGAAGTGGGAAGTATTTCATTTTGATTGTTTATAGCTATTTATCAAGGGAATATGTCAAAAATAACTTCCAGGCGACAAAGTTTAAATAATTCATTAAGATATTTTGTAGAAAGAGAATAAAGGCTCTTTATTGCCCATACTGCTACACACAATTTTATGCTAATCAGCATTATCATCCCTACTTATAATGAGGAGACCAATCTACCTCGATTGATCAAACAATTATGTGATCATCGAGACGAACGCTTATTGGAAATCATTGTAGTAGATGGAGGGAGTGAGGATCAGACTTGTGAAAAGGCTCGAAAACTGGGCCTGAAACATGTCTATAGCTGCTCCAGAAAGAGTCGGGCCTGCCAGATGAATCAGGGGGCAGAGCAAGCAAAAGGAGATATCCTCTATTTTGTCCATGCAGATACCCTACCTCCCTCTACTTACCTGGATGACATAGAAGCGGCATTACAAGAAGGCTTTCCCATGGGTTGTTATCGTTTCCAATTTGATTCCAATAGCCCTATTCTAAAATTCAATTCCTGGTTGACCCGATTTGACAAAATTTCATTCCGGGGAGGAGATCAAAGCATGTTTATTCCCCGTTCGCTTTTTTTCGAAATGGAAGGCTTTCGGGAAGACCACATCATTATGGAAGAATATGAATTTCTCCTTCGGGCCCGCAAGCATATCCCCTTCAAAATTATTCCCAAAGACATCATCGTCTCTGCCCGCAAATACAACAAGAATAGCTGGCTCCGGGTCCAATTGGCCAATGTGGTGGTTTTCAATATGTATTTTCTGGGATTTCCGCAGGAAAAATTGGTCCGGACGTATCGGGGGATGTTGAGGGAATGAGACGTGCTCTTGTGTTCACGTGTTCTGGTTTAACTGCCGCACAACAAAACTAAAACACGTTCTCCTTCCCTTGAACACAAGAACACGGGCGAACTAGAACACTTTTTTTTTGCCAATGGCAAAAAAAAAGACCCCTTGAAGCTGAACAAGGGGTCTAAAAATGAGAAAATAAAAAATTAGTTGATAAGCGGCTTATAGTGCTTGTCGATTTGCCCTAAAGTCGCTTGTAATTCGTCTACTTTTTTGAGGAGGAGGTCCACCTTTTGTTCCAGCTCCTGCATACGATCTCCCTTAGCGGAGTTTCTAGTTTTTTCTTTTGCAATGCTGCTCATATCAATCTTCCAATAGGGTTAAGAGTTTGGGATTCCCTTGCATTTTTGCATGTTGCAAGGCTGTTTTTCCTTTGGTATCATGGATGTCTTTATCTGCTCCGGCTGCTAAAAGCATTTTGGCGATTTCAATTTGGCCGAAAGTTGCTGCATAGATCAAGGCAGTCGCTCCATTAAAATTCAGCATATTGATCTCTGCTCCTTTTTCGATCAACATCTCTGCGATTTCCTGGTAGCCTTTAAAACATACCCCCATGAGGGCAGTATTCCCAGCTGCATCCTGCGCATTGATTTCGGCCCCTTTATCCAACAAATACTCTGCGATTTCTTTTTGATTGTAATAAGTCGAAAGAATCAGGGGCGTAAATCCCATAGAGTTTTTTTGCTGGATCAAAGCAGGCTCAGCTTCTATAGCCGAACGCAGATTTTCTATTTCTCCGTTTCTGATAAAGTTGTTGATATCCATATTAAAAGGATGATTGGGAACTTAATGCTCCCGATTTTTTATTTTCTCATGAATAAAAAGAACGAACTAAGGGAATTATCCCAGGTAAGCTGCATACATCCAGACCAGTTTTTCCTGCTCCCGGATATAGTCACTCATCAAGGCATTGGTCCCTTCATCATTTGCCTTATCGGATTGTTCAAGCAAATCCCGCTGTAAGCCTATAAGTATACGGAAAGCTCCAAGGATTCCTTCTACCGCTTTACGTCCTTCCCTCACTTCTTCATGAGCTTTTACTTCCGCTTGCTCTAAATAGGAACTGAAACTATGCCTGGGTGTTTCCCCCAAAGTCAAAATTCTTTCGGCAATCTCATCAATCTTTATCTGGAGATCTGAATAAAGCTCCTCGAACTTTGCATGAAGTTCAAAAAATTTCTCTCCTTTGATGTTCCAGTGATAGCCCCTTACATTCATGTAGAAGACCTGATAATTTGCCAGAAGTTTATTGAGGGACTCGGCCAACTGAATGGCCTTCTGTCCATCAAGTCCTATGTAGTTTGTTTGTAAAAGCATTATAGCTGTTTTGTTTTGTTGTAGGACAAAATTGGGGAGAGCAGATATATAAATCAAACTGATAATTTCTATACTTAAATAGATATTATCTATATTTGTACATGACTCTCCAACAACTCAACTATATCATAGCCGTTGACAATGAACGACATTTCGCGCGTGCAGCAGAGGCCTGTCATGTTACGCAGCCGACCTTGAGTATGATGATTCAAAAACTGGAGGAGGAACTGGACTTACAGATATTTGACCGCAGTAAACAGCCGGTCATGCCGACTTCAGAAGGTCTTCAATTGATTGAGCAGGCACGGATCATTTTACAGGAAGTGGGAAAGTTTAAGGATATAGGCGCTTCGGCCAAAAACATCATCTCCGGAGAACTCCGAGTAGGGATCATTCCTACCCTTGCCAGTTATTTGATGCCATTATTCATCAGTGATTTTCTGGAGAAATATCCCTTAGTCAAACTGATAGTCGAAGAGATCAATACCCAAAACATTATCGAATCGCTCAAAAGAGGAAATCTTGATGTGGGAATTCTCGCTACCCCCCTGAATGAATCCAGCATCCTGGAGCAGCCCCTCTTTTATGAAGAATTTTACCTATATACCCCTCAAGCTCAGAAAAAAAATTATATCGTACCGGAAGACATCAATCCCAATGATCTATTATTGTTGGAAGAAGGACATTGCCTGCGGGGACAGGTCATCAATCTTTGTGAGCTAAGAAGAGCTGAAGATAAGCAGTTGGTATATCAATCCGGGAGTTTGGAGACTCTCATTCATCTGGTTGATAGTCAGCAAGGCATCACCATCCTGCCGGAACTCGCAGCCTTTCGCCTCGATAAAGAGCGTCAAAAGCAATTGACCCGATTCCAAAAGCCTAGCCCGGTTCGGGAAATTAGCCTGGTCAAGCATCGAAATTTCGTCAAAAGCCGTTTGATTGAAGTTTTGGGAGAGGAGATACTTGGCCATCTGCCGAAGGCCCTGAAGAGGAAAAAAGAGATGTTGGTGGTGGAATTGTAAGGAACAGACGTGTTCTCGTGTTCAAGGAATATAATATGGTGTTGTAGTGTTTTAGTGTTGTGGTTGACCGTAGTCAGAATCCACTGCCGCACTAGAACAAAAAACACATCTTAAGCAGCTCATGAACACTAGGACACCCGAAAACGTGAACACTTATTCCCCTTCCGCCACTTCCTTCAAATTCTCCCACACCATTTCCCAGCCATCAAGGGTATCCTGATAACGTTTCTCTCCATTTTCTACCCGATCATAGCCTTCTTGCAGAATATGCAGATGGGTTCCTGTTTCAGTTTTGTTGAGGGTATAGGTAATATGAAGATGGTTTTCCGGGACATTGGGATAGTCGGCAGTGGTAGGGAAAAGCGTATGCTTGAATACTTTTGGAGCATCAAACCTGAGGATACTACCATTTACGACCGTAAGTTTATTTCCTTCCATCATCATGGTGTACAGGAGTTCGCTTCCTTCCTGCCAATCGCTTTCGGTGCGGGCTCCGTACATGTATTGCTCCACCAAATCCGGATTCACGAGCGTATCCCATACTCGCTCAGGGCTGGCAGCAATATCAATGCTGATTTCAACAGTGCTTTCCATATGTATTGTAATGTGTTTGTGTAGGTGCTTAGCAACTAATCTGGCTTAAGTCTGACGATTTTTCCAGGCCCTTCTACTGCTACGTAAATGAAACCATCAGGCCCTTGTTCGATGGCCCTAACCCTTCCGATTCCCTCCAGGATGGTCTCCTCATGGGTAACTTTGTTGTCCTTCATTTCCAGTCGCTTGAGATAGCGAAATTTGAGAGAACCTACCAGGAGATTGTTTTTCCATTCCGGATATTTATTACTACTGACGAAAGACATGCCGCAGGGGGCAATAGAAGGCACCCAATAGGTTACCGGTTGTTCCATCCCTTCGCGATGGGTTTCGTCAGTGATCTTTGTCCCACTATAATTGATTCCATAGGTAATCGTAGGCCAGCCATAGTTATTGCCTTTTTTAATCAGATTAAGTTCATCTCCTCCACGGGGTCCATGTTCATGTGCCCAGATATCTCCCGTTTGAGGATGCATAGCCAATCCCTGAGGATTTCTATGTCCATAGGTAAAGGTCTCGGCTTTGGCTCCGGGTGTATTTACGAAAGGATTGTCGGAGGGAACTCGCCCATCATCGTGCAGGCGAAAAACCTTTCCTCTATAATTCTTCAGGCTTTGATTTTTATCTCTCCCACCACGATCTCCCACGGTCAAATAAATATATCCTTCCTTATCAAATTCTATTCTCCCACCGAAATGCTGACCTGCATTGTAGTTGGGTTGAGCTTTCATCAGGACTTCCTGATCTACGAGTGTATGATCTTTCAATTTCGCCCGCATAAAAGTGGTATTTCCTCCTGAGCCATTTTCAGAAGCAGCTTTAGGAGAAGCATAAGACAGGTATATCCAGCCGTTTTGGGCATATTTCGGATGAACTCTCACATCCAGAAGCCCTCCTTGTCCTTTTACATGAATCTCCGGTAGGCCATTGATAGCTTTGGGATGGAGTTTGCCATTTTGCATAAGACGCAACTCTCCTCCTCTTTCCGTAAACAGCATATCTCCATTGGGTAACCAGTCCATTCCCCAGGGGATACTGAGTCCATCGACAACGGTTTCTATTTTGACAGACATCTTTTCTGTCTTGATTGCCTCATTTTCAGGAAGACTTTTTTCGCCTTTAAATACAAAAGCAAGTGCAAACAGGGCAATTGCTGCCAGCGCGAATAGGTATATTCTTTTCATAGGTATAATTGAAGGTCTTCAAATATCAGCATTCTAAAGTAGAAAATTCCACTCGCTCGCAGATAATTTCTTGCAAATAGTCCTCAATGCTTAATTGATCAACTGTTTTGTAGCTCATCTTAATTTTTTCCAAATTGAGTCTCAGCTCTCTATTTATGAAAAAACTACTACGCAAAGGCTGGAACTTCCTTATCAAAACCCTGGGCTATGCCCTGATGTTCATTCTTCTCCTTGGTATTGGATTTTGGTTTATCTATCGTCCGATCAAAGTTGCTAACTACAGTCCTCCGGAAGAGGAACATATGCAGCAAAAACAGGAATACCTGCAAAACATTCAGGCTAGCTCCGACGCTTTGCCCAATATCATCATTGTAAACTTTGACGATCTGGGCTATGGAGATCTGAGTTGCTATGGAAATCAATTGATTCATACACCAGTTTTGGATTCCCTGGCAGAAAATGGGATCAAAATGACTCAATTCTATTCCTGCTCACCCGTATGTACTCCTTCTCGGGCAGGTTTACTTACTGGAAGATTGCCCAAACGGTCTTATGCGGGTGATCACGTATTTTTCCCGGAGGGTAGTTTTGTTGCAAATGTGAGGAAACTGAGGGGGCAAAAAAATGAGATTGCCCGGGATGAAATTATGCTTTCTGAGGTATTAAAAGCTAAAGGATACACAAACGCTATCGTTGGAAAATGGCATTTAGGGGATCGTTCCGGCCATCTGCCTAATGATTTGGGTTTCGACTACTATTATGGCGTCCACTACAGCAATGACATGATCCCTTTGCACCTCTACAGAAATGAAGAAATAATAGAAGAAGATCAAAAAGAACTCCTCGATGGTAGCATCGGATATTTTGACGAGGATACCCCGATCAAAGGGAAGGCATTGGATCAAAGTGTTTTGACCGACAATTACACTACAGAGGCCATCCGTTTTATTCGCGAACATAAAGAGGAACCTTTCTTTCTCTACTTTGCGCATTCCTTTCCCCATGAACCCCATATCAGTTCCAAAGCACAAAGAGGGAAATCAAAAGGTGGACTATATGGAGATGTAGTGGAAGACCTGGACAGAAGTATGGGCAATCTCATGTCTGCCTTGGTAGAAATGGGCGAAATGGAAAATACCCTGATATTTATCACCAGCGATAATGGAGGAGATATACAAGGCAGCGTAGGAAATTTGAGGGGCCGAAAACAGATGACCTATGAAGGAGGCCAAAGGGTTCCCATGATCATTTATGGGCCTTCCTTTATTCCAGAGCCTTATATTTCTGATGCAATGGCGACAAATCTGGACCTCTTCCCGAGTATTTTACAATTGCTGGAGGTAGAGCTTCCGAGTGACCGGATGATTGATGGACGAAATATCCTGGGCATCTTACAAGACAAAGGCTATAGGCCTCATGAGTATATTTTCTATCATGCTGCTGCAAATGGTAATATCCAGGGAGTCAGGGACAGCAGCTTTAAATACCTGGAAGGAGCACCGGGAAGAGCTATGTCATTAGTGGGTTCCGTCGGAGTGGTCCAAGAAATGCCCCCGCAATTGACCAACATTCAATTGGATAATGAATCCCACAACCTCATAAAAAACTATCCGGATAAGGCTGAATTCTTCAAAAACATGATCGAGGAAAAGCAATCCGAACTGGACACAAATCCCAGAGGTTGGCAGGATCAGTAAGCGAGGAGTGGATCAAAGGAAAGGTCCCAGGCCTTTAGCACTCTTCTCAAGGCAAGCTTTTCTTCCACACTCAACACGCGCTCCTCAAAGGCACTGCCGCCGATGAAGCGGATCGTAACTTTTTCCGAATGGGCCATATCATAGAGCATGTCGTGCATGTCTTCGCTATAGCTTTCATCCATCCATTCCCATACCAGCTTGCTTCCGTGGTTTCTTTGTACCTTTTCTTTAGGGGTAAAAGCATAGCCTTCTTTATCCGTATCTATGAGAACCTGGTTGATAAAGAGGTAATCATATCCGGAATATTGTATTCTCATGCGCATCCAAAGTTCATCCGCTCTTTGTCCAAGATAAAGATAGAAGGCGGGAGCACTTTCGTATTGCGGACTGCTGGCATCTCTATACCAAAGGATGCGTCCTTCCTTATCGTATTCACGCACCAAAGCTTCATATGCCATTTTCTTGGCTTCTGCTTTAGCTTCCATCTCCGTAGAGATATTATCATTTGCGATTGAAATGATGTTCTGGGCTAATGAAATTGCTTCTCTGTCTTCAACTGCAGCCAATACATGTACCGCATGAATTTTGGCAGAATCCCAGTTCTGTACTTCCATATAGTACTGAGCTTTTCCAATCGAATAATCCTCTTCCTCCTTGTGCCCAAAGCCTGAAAAAATCAGCAGGCAAAGTGAGAATAAAACCAGAGCAACGATCCATTCTACTTTAAACTTGAACATGATGAAAAGATTAGGTGTATGTTTTACGTGTTTAATCGAAAAAAAAAGCCCGAATAAAATTCCATCCGGGCATCAGGAAATTGAACGAAGTCCTATCTATGAATAGATCATAAATAAAGGCCCTAAATGATTGATGTATGCGTATTAAGATTTTTCGTAACATCCTCTACTGCCTATGAATGGCTAACATTCATATGCATTCCCTGTAATAAGGATGCTTTAGTATTCTTTACATTGATTTAAACCCCCAAGTAAAAATTCCATGGTGTTGGCGGGGTTCTATATATCATCTTTCAAACAAGATGATTGCCCCAAAAGAATATAGCTTAGCGTATTCTTCTAAAGCAAGGTAGTGGCTCAGACATCCTAAATCAGAGATAGATGTCAGTATGGTAGAAAATCGAACCTTGACGGACGAGATGAGGGGGTAAACAGATAGAAAATTCTGGCATTTTGTAAAAAAACTTACATATAGCGAAAAAATTATTTCGCATTTGGTCACATTAACTCACTGATTTACAGTAAAATAACTAACCGTTCAATTAATTTAGTTCTACTATCATAATATTCTTATCAAGTAGTAAATCTATTCTCGAACTATTCTCCGCATACCTATATATGAAACTTTATACTCCAAATAATCGTTAGCAATCCTGAGCATGCTGCAAAATTCAGCAGCTAATGTAAGGGAGGATTAAAATAACATGTGCTTATCCTCCGAAATTTTGTAATTTTGTCTTCCTAATGATCCGTAAGTTTTTACATATCCTTTTGGCAAGTATGATTTTGCTAAGCTCCACAGGCTTGGTGACACATATGCATTATTGTCAAAACGAGTTAAAAGAGTTTTCTTTTTTTGTAGAAACGGATCCCTGCCCAACTGACTTCATTACCGTCCCCTGTCCTATGCATCCGGAAGGCATGCAGGTCAAAAATCCGGACAAAAAAGATTGTTGTGAAGATGAGGTTCACTACGAAAGACTGGAAATTGAGCAGCAATCCCAAAGTTTTCAAGTAGAACTGATCAAGGATTTTCTTCAGTTAGCCATTATCCCAACAAATGAGCTCCTGATTGAAGAGAAGGTAATCAGAACGAGTCATTACCTGAATTACAAACCCCCACTCCTTTACTGCAATCTCCAAAGCGAATTGCAGACCTTTCTCTGTTGAATCATTTCTCATTCATGGAAAGCGGATATCTATTGATATCGGCTGATTATTCATTATCCAAATTTGGATATAGGATTTGAATACAATTCAATTTCGAATGAGAATTTATGCTATCGAGATATATAAAATTCTTTCTGGAAAATAAGTTGATCGCCTGGCTGCTACTCGGAGTCCTACTTATATGGGGCCTGATCGTTGCACCTTTCGATCCCGGTATTGATAGACTCCCCTGGGATCCGGTTGCGGTAGATGCTATTCCGGATATTGGGGAGAATCAGCAAATCGTTTTCACACCCTGGCCGGGCAGATCGCCCCAGGATGTAGAGGATCAGATTAGCTATCCACTCAGCTCGACCCTGCTTGGTATCCCCGGGATAAAAAGCATTCGCAGCAATTCGATGTTCGGCTTCTCCAGTATCTACCTGATCTTTGAAGAAGAGATAGATTTCTATTGGAGCCGTAGCCGGATTCTGGAAAAACTCAATTCCCTGCCATCAAACATTCTCCCAACAGATGTTCAGCCTACTTTGGGCCCGGATGCGACAGGCCTGGGACAGATTTTCTGGTACACCCTGGAAGGCCGTGATGAGGACGGAAATCCCAGCGGTGGATGGAATCCCGAAGAGCTGAGAAGCATTCAGGACTTTTACGTTCGCTATGGCCTGAGTTCGGCAAAAGGGGTTTCTGAAGTTTCTTCTATCGGAGGATTTGTCAAAGAATATCAGGTAGATGTAGATCCCGAGGCCATGAAAACCTATGGGATAAGTCTCACAGAAGTCATGAAAGCCGTAAAAGGCAGCAATCTGGATGTGGGGGCACAGACCCTGGAGATCAATCGGGCGGAGTACTTTGTGAGGGGTTTGGGTTATGTAAAAGCTATAGAGGACATTGAAGAAAGTGTGGTTCGGGTAAATAATAATGTCCCCATTCGAATCAGGGATGTGGCAGCAGTGAGTCTGGGCCCCGCCAACAGAAGAGGCGTTCTGGATAAATCTGGAGCAGAAGCTGTGGGCGGAGTAGTAGTTGCTCGTTATGGAGCAAATCCTATGGAGGTGATCGAAGCCGTTAAAACCAAGATCGCCGAACTGGAACCCGGTCTTCCGGGCAAAACCCTGGCTGATGGCAGTTTCTCTCAAGTTCGCATTGTTCCCTTTTATGACAGAAGCGAATTGATTAAGGAGACTTTGGGTACACTTGAGGAAGCCTTGAGTCTGGAAATCCTGATTACCATTATCGTGGTGGTTCTGATGCTGCTTAATCTTCGCTCTTCTTTGCTTCTTTCGGGTATGCTCCCATTGGCTGTACTCATGTGCTTTATCGCCATGAAGTATTTTGGGGTAGATGCCAATATCGTGGCCCTGTCCGGGATAGCGATTGCGATCGGAACCATGGTGGATATGGGAATAGTCATGACTGAAAGTATGGTCAAACGACTGGAAGAGGCACCGGATTCTGAGAGCAGTTTAACGAGTATTTTTGAAGCGAGTAAGGAAGTAGCCTCAGCCGTCATTACTGCGGTCGCTAGTACAGTGATCAGCTTTCTGCCTGTATTTAGCATGGAGGCTGCCGAAGGCAAGCTATTTAAACCTTTAGCCTACACAAAAACCTTTGCTTTACTGGCAGCAGTTTTTCTGGCGATCAGTATTCTCCCTCCATTGGCACATAGCCTATTCTCCCTAAAGCTAAAGCAGAAAAGTCTCAATTATCTCTTTTACCTGGCTTTGTTCTTAGGAGGAATAGCCAGTCTCCTGAGTTTTTCGACTGATTTGGGGATTATCCTGATAGGAATTGGACTGGCCGGAGCATTGAGTTTTTGGGCGAAAGAGCAATTTGAATCTTATAGGAAAGAGATCAGCTGGGCAGAAAATATCCTGTATGCTCTTTTAATCTGTTTTCAACTGAGCAAAAGCTGGATGCCTCTGGGGGTTTCTCATAGTCTGTTCATAAACTTTCTCTTCCTCGCAGGAATCATAGGGATATTGATTGGCTTTTTCTATTTCCTCATTTATTCCTACGAACACATACTTTCTTTCCTCCTGGAAGCAAAATGGATATTTCTGGGAGCGATTGGTCTCTTGATTTATCTGGGCATACAGATGTATCAACAGACGGGCGAAGAATTTATGCCTGCTCTTGACGAAGGTTCTTTTTTACTCATGCCCACCTCTATGCCTCATGCGGGTATGGAAGAAAATATCAAAAACCTTCGTCTCCTGGATATGGCTGTAACTGCTATTCCGGAAGTAGAAACTGTAGTGGGAAAGGCAGGCAGGGTAGAAAGCGCACTTGATCCGGCTCCTCTTTCCATGTATGAAAATGTGATTCAATATAAATCAGAGTATAAAACCGATACGGAGGGTAAAAGACTTCGATTTAAGGTGGATGGAGAAGGGAATTATGTTCTGGATAAAGCGGGAAAATTGATTCCCGATGATGGGGGGCAATACTTTCGCCAATGGAGAGATCATATTCAATCTCCAGATGATATCTGGCAAGAGATATTGGACCGCACACGACTCCCAGGTGTTACCTCTGCGCCCAAATTACAACCTATAGAAACCCGACTGATCATGCTCCAGACAGGCATGCGAGCCCCTATGGGTATCAAAGTAAAAGGGCCTGATTTGAATAGCATCGAAAGTTTTGGACGAAAGCTGGAAGAGGAACTTAAACAAGTGGAAGGAGTAAAAGCGGCTGCGGTATTTGCAGACCGGATCATTGGTAAGCCTTATTTGCTCCTGGATATAAACAGACAGGCAATTAGCCGTCATGGACTCTCTATTATGGAGGTTCAGGAATATATCCAAACCGCAGTAGGAGGCATGTCTATGAGCAATACGGTCGAAGGACGCGAACGCTATTCTATTCGGGTTCGCTATCCCCGTGAATTGAGAGAAGATCCGGAAAGTCTGAGTCGGATCTTTATTCCAAGCAAGAATGCTTCTCAAATTCCGCTAGGGGAATTGGTCGACATACGCTATGAGCAAGGGCCTCAATCTATCAAAAGTGAAGATGGTTTCCTTACCTCATATGTACTCTTCGATAGGGAAAATAATTTTGCAGAGGTGGAAGTAGTAAAGGCTGCTGAAAAACATTTGCAAGCGCAAATAGATGCAGGCCTACTCAAAGTTCCTCCAGGCATTTCTTATCGCTTTGCTGGAACCTATGAACAACAGATCCGGGCCAATGACCGATTGATGATCGTACTTCCTCTGGCACTACTTCTCATTTTCCTCATCCTCTATCTTCAATTTCGCTCAGTTGTCATCTCCTTTATGGTGTTTAGCGGAGTTTTTATCGCTTTTGCCGGAGGATTTATTCTGATCGGGCTTTATGCACAGCCCTGGTTCCTCAATTTTGAGCTTTTCGGTACTTCCATGCGAGAACTTTTTCAGGTGGAAAGTATCAATCTCAGTATAGCCGTTTGGGTAGGCTTCCTTGCGCTATTTGGCATTGCCACAGATGATGGTGTGTTGATCGCTACTTTCTTGCGAGACAGTTTCCAGGAAAGGAAACCTGATTCGATAAAGGAAATCCGGGAAGCAGTCATAGCGGGAGGCAAACGCCGCGTTCGACCTGCACTCATGACTACCGCCACAACTATCCTGGCATTGCTTCCCATCCTGACTTCAACAGGTCGTGGAGCTGATATCATGTTACCCATGGCCATTCCATCTTTTGGGGGAATGCTGCTCCAAATGCTGAGCATGTTTACCGTACCTGTGCTCTTTTCTATCTGGAAAGAGGCAAGTTTTAACGCCAAGAATAATGAATAAGAGAAATATGTATACATCTGTTCGATATCTCCTCGCTTGCCTGCTTCTCATTTCAGGGGGAGTAGTCTCAGCTCAGAGTCTGACTGCTTTGATAGAAGAAGCGGCTCAAAAGAATCTGGGCCTGAAAGCCTGGGATCAGGAATATCAATCGGCAATGGAAAGAGCTCCACAGAGCCGTCTTCTGCCCGAGACTCAACTGAGTGTGGGAGCCTTTGCTTTACCAGTCGAAACCCGCAATGGTCCCCAAAGGCTTAGAGTCGGGACTATGCAGATGTTTCCCTGGTTTGGTACGCTTGACGCTAAAGAAGAACTTAGCCGGAAGCAAGCGGCTCCTTTAGTGAGCAAAAAGGACTTGCATGCTATAGATGTCGAGTATCAAATAAAACTGGCCTATTACCGCCTCTTTCAACTAAAGGAGAGTCGGGAAATTCTGAATCGAAACATCACCCTCTTGGAAAGTCTGCGGCAGCTGAGTTTGAGTAAAGTCGAAGGAGGCAAAGCCAGTACGGCCGATGTCTTGAGACTGGAAATCAAACTTCGAGAATCCCGGCAGCAATTGGCCATCATTGAAAAACAATGGATTCAACCCCAAAGTCGAATCAATCAATTGCTGAATAGAGATCCCTTGACCCATATAAGCGTAGATGATTCTTTTCAATTTGCCCAACTGAACCTGGAACCCAAGCATAATTTTCATTCGCAAAAAACCGATCATCCTGCTCTGCAGATACTAAGTAAAGAACAAGATCGCTCTCGGGCAGCTATCAAACTCAATGAAAAGATGGCAAAACCGAGATGGGGGGTAGGCATTGATTACCTGCTTGTTGATGATATCCCTACCGCTGATTTTGAGACGAATGGCCGGGATGCACTTCTCTTCAAAGCAAGCCTAAATATTCCCCTGCAAAGCAAAGTCTATCAATCTAAAAATCGGGAAGAAAATCTACGAATTGAAGCCTTGGAAACCCGCAAAAATCTGATGGAAGATCAATTCCTGGCACAAATTGAACAAGCAATTGCCAATCACGAAAGTGCCGAACTGAAATACGACCTCTATGAAAAGCAGGAAGAAAGTATTCGTTCGGTGATCCAATTATTGCAATCTGATTATAGCCACAATGGCGAACGCTTCGATGAACTGCTGAATTTGGAACAGGACCTTCTCAGCTATGAATTGAAAAAGCTGGAAGCCATCGTTGAAAGTCATCATGCAAAAGCCGCTCTGGAGCGGATCATTCTAAACTAGCACTGAAGATGAATCTCAAGATAAATAAGCAAATACTCCTTACGGCCATCAGTATGCTGGCCCTGGGATTTCTCATTGCCTGGGTGATCAAACCCGGGGGAGAAACGGCTCATCAACATGAGCATACAAACGAAAAAGCAGGCACAAATTTCTGGACCTGTAGTATGCATCCCCATATTCGTCAGGCGGAGGCGGGCCTTTGCCCCATATGCGAGATGGATTTAATTCCTGCCGAAAGTAGTAGTTCATCGAATCCTATGGAATTGGAAATGAGTGAGGAAGCAGTGAAGCTGGCTCAAATAGAAACTATCAGGATTGGAACAGGAAGAAGTAGCGGAAAGACCCTCCGCATGTCCGGCAAGATCCAGGCAGATGAAAGACTGGGGGTCAGCCAGGTTGCTCATGTACCCGGGAGGATCGAAAAACTCTATGTGAGTTTTACAGGTGAGCAAGTGAGAAGGGGGCAAAAGCTTGCAGATATTTATTCCCCCGAACTCTTTACCGCACAGGAGGAACTATTGCAGGCTCTGAAGTTTGCCAAAGACAATCCGGATTTGCTGGAAGCTGCCAGAAAAAAGCTGGAATACTGGAAGATTTCGCCGGAGCAGATTGCCCAGATAGAAAAAAGCAAAGAGGTCATGGGAACCTTTACCCTGTATGCGGATGCTTCTGGTATCGTTAAGGAGAGAAAAGTATCTCTTGGCGACCATGTTGATCCGGGAGATTTATTATTTGAGTTACAAAGCCTCAATCGCCTTTGGCTCATTTTTGATGCCTATGAAGAGGATTTAGGCCAAATTCATCTTGGAGATAAGATCAGCTTTACGACTGCAGCTGTACCCGGCAAGACGTTTGAAACCCGTGTGAGTTTTATCGATCCCGTCATCAATCCGAATACAAGGGCTGCTGCTATACGCGGTGAGATCATCAATCGGGGACAAAAATTGAAACCGGAGATGTTTATCAATGGGGAGTTACAATCGGCTGGAGATAGCAAAGAAAGCCTGATGATCCCAAAATCGGCTGTTCTATGGACGGGAAAACGTTCGATCGTCTATGTACAAAAAGGGGGAACGGCAGTCCCCACATATGAATTTCGGGAAGTGGAGCTTGGAGAAAGAATGGGCAATCAGTATGTGGTAGCATCAGGGCTGAAAGCGGGAGAAGAGATTGTCAGCCAGGGAAGTTTTAGTATAGATGCCGCGGCTCAACTCAACAATCAAAATAGCATGATGAATCGCTGGTTGGAAGAAGAAATGGATGGGACGGCTGTACCTAATTATCGCAGCAGCACTCCCGCCAGTTTTGTAACTCAATTGAGCGAAGCAGCTACGGCCTATCTCAACTTGAAAGATGCTTTAGTGGAAAGCGATCAAGTTGCTGCACAAAAAGGAGTCACGGAATTTTCGGCCTCATTGTCTGCTGTGAATATGGGCGATCTCACAGGAGATGCACATAATTATTGGATGACTCAATTAAAGGCCCTTGAAACACATGGCAAAAAGATTGCAGGGAGCGAGGATGTAGAAGAGCAAAGAAAGCAATTCAGCTTTCTCTCGATGGCCCTGATCAATTCGCTTCAGGCTTTTGGTTATACTGACACCCTGTATGTCCAGCACTGTCCTATGGCTATGGACAATACAGGAGCAAATTGGTTGAGTGCAGAAAATCAGGTGCTCAATCCTTATTTCGGAGATAAAATGCTGAAATGTGGCAGCGTTGAGGCTGTCCTTTCTGAACATATAAAAATCAATTAATTATCCTTTCAATCAATAATCTTTAAATAAAATGAAAGTTATCAAGATCATTCAAATACTTGTTCTTGGACTGGGTGTGATGTTATTTTTCTCCGCTTGTGGAGAGAAAGGTCATTCAGCTGAAGGCGAACACAGCCATGAAACACATGCAGAAGAAGGACATGATCATGAAGCTGGTCATGATTCAGATGAGGGTCATGCCGCACATGGAGAAGGAGTCGCTTATACATCTGCCTATGTATGTCCTATGCATTGTGAAGGTAGTGGTAGCGAGGAAGCAGGGGAATGTCCCGTTTGCGGTATGACTTATGTCGCGCAGGCGGATCATGTAGCTGATGGACACAATCATATGGAAAAGGAAGGAGCAGATCACGATCATGAGCATGGGGAGGATCATGAGCACTAGGAATGTACTTTCTTAGCATAAAAAAGGCTGGTCCAGATGGGTCAGCCTTTTTTTTAAAAATATCAAACTGCTCGGCTTACTCCCAGATGCGAACTTCAATTTCATTTAAGATTTGCTCTCCGCAGGCCATCAGCTTCAGTTTAGCCGTTTCATCCACATACACTCCCCCACCCCAGCGAAATCCAGCCTCTCCATTTTTAGGGAACTTTTGGTGAAAGACTTTTTTTAAGCCCAGGTCATCCTTTTCCACATCACATACAAATATATCCAGGAGCTGCTTGCCTCCCAGCCTCTCTTCTGCCATAGCTGCCAGAAAAAGGCTTTCATTCTTCCTGAAGAAATTGATATTCTGGTAAGAAAACCAGGATTTTTCTACCCAGGCACTCCTATCCAGTTTTTCAGAATTGATGCTAAACCGTAATTCAGGTATTGTTTCCGAATTACCCAGTTGATCCAGGGCTAATTGGTAAACATCCAGGTCATGATTATCCCAGTTCCCGACACATATCCAAAGATGGTGTTTCGTTTTGGTAGCAGCTACAGAACCTGCAGTAGCCTTCTTGTAAATCCCCTCTCTTTTTATTTTGGTGAGTAAAGCTAATTCTCCTTTGGCAGGATCAAGAATACGATAGCCCAACACCAAGGATTTGTCCTTTTCAACATTGTCCTCAATCCCCACAAATAAAAGATCATCTATGATTTGAAAGCCTCCCGCATGCCGATATGGATCATCCAGCAGTTTTTGAACGGAAATGACTTTCAGAGTTTGCACATCTGCAATAGCCAAATAGGATTGATTCGCAGAACTCCCCGTAAGGAAATAATAGGACTCATCTCCTTTTTGGTAAAGCTGTACTCCCTGTATATGGCCTCCTTTGTTAGGAATATCCTGTTCATTCCTAAGGGAAATGAAAGAAGATTTTTCAGGATGAAAGTCGAATAAAGAAGAATTTCCTTTAGAGGGGACTCTTTGTGAGCAGGAAAGTACTAAGCTCAGGCTAAATAGGAGGAAGCAAGGGTATTTATTCATTTGATTTCTTTGGAGGCCTGAATGAATGGCTTATGAATGATCTACATAAATTAGGGATATCACAGGTCCAATGAAAAAAGCGAAGCAATCTCCTTACTCTATAGGAAAGGAGATTGCTTTTCTGCATTTCGGGATCTTAAGGCCAGGAGGCTTGGAATTTTTTATTTCATTCCGGCGCCCTTCCTAGAGAAGCGCTTCCAAACTCACCTCCAGATAATGGATGCTTCCATCCCGCTTAAATAAAGATTCACTAATCTTTTCACCAAGACTCAAACCTTCAATTTTTTCAGTCTGCCCGCCTTTTTTATGAACCCTAATTTCTTTTTGTTCTGAGACCTTATAAATGATCGGAGTCTGGCAGTAGGTAAAAGCCAAAGAATTGGGGGGCAGATCGAGTTTTTGGATTTCTCCCTTTTCAGAATAGAAGTTAAAAGTTGAAGACTCAGTCTGGAACTCGGCTTTTCGTAAAAAGATCGGATTGAAATGGATTTGACCATTTTCAACAATCATACCCAGTTCTCCCATTCTTGAAAGTATGTCTTCTTTCACCTGTCCAGTCATACCCGGCTGCTGAGCTCCTGCATTTCCCGGAGTATGAGAATACGGGTCCGTTGGGAAGGAGCCATACAACTCTGGATTTTTATTTAATCCTAAACCTGCTCGAATTTCATAATAGAATTCGACCAATTGCCCAAACTGAGCAGAACTCATTTCTTCTTTGGGAAAGCGGAAGAAAATTTCATTGACTGCCAATACCAATTTTGAAACCATGTGCCAGTAAATACTGCCCAGGCCTTCATAGCCGTAAAATGTTCCCGAACGACCGGTAAAGGATTTGTGATCAAAAACCAACTCGAAAATATCTAGAATGACTTCCTCTTCTTTCGCACTAATCTCCTGTTCAGACTTAAGCTGATCCAAAGCTTCTTTGAGGTCAACTGCATTTCTAAAGTTTCCGGAAAAATGGGAGATACCTTCCTCATCCTGTTCCAGGATTCTTGTGTCTCCTTTTTCGATCCAGGACGTTAGTATTTCTAACTTGTTCAGCTCTGCTTTAGGAATACGATTCTTTTGTCTGAAACGTGGAAGCTGTCGATCCGGATATAGCAGATAACTATACTGATCTTCCCGATACAATTTGCTCTTTTTCAAGGCCGTCAAAAGTTCCAGACTTTCATCTACAGAAAGCAATCCTGTACTTAAAACGGCTACCTGCCCCTCCAGCATTTCATATAAATACCTGATTTCCAACTCATCTCCATCCGCTTCTAGTAAATTATAAGAATGATAGAGGTGATCCTCGCGCTTATTAGCGCGTATGCTATGATCCAGGAATTCCAGACTTAGGTCAAAAAATTCCTGCAGCTCTTTCTTACTCAATTCCCCTTTGGAAGCAGAAAATCCGCCTTCATAAACTTGCTGTCTATAGCGTTCTCCAGCCAAGCCCAGGCCTTTTAGAATATCCATCCGTTCTTTTGGATTGATGGGACCCTCAAGGGCTTGGTGATGATGCTGAAAAACCTCATGGATGGATTGAAACAAAGAAGTTAGTTCTCCTGTCAATTCAATATTTTCCGAACGATCGTTCTGGAACAGATCTTTGAGGAATTTTAAATACCTTCTCAAATAGCAGAGGGTAACCATAGAAATTCCATAACCTACCAGGGCATTATTTGCATCATTCCATTCGGGGCGTTGGGTATTCATCCAGATTCCTCCTTCGGGAACGAAGTTGCTAAGTTTGGTCAAAGCGGTGAGCAATAATTTTTCTGCCAGATTTACACAAAAGGGTTCTGCATTTGCTCCCAGAATCAACTTCCCATCCGCTCCTATTTCCTTTTGGAGCTCATCTATCTTTGAGTGCAGGGCTTCATCAAAAATGATTGTATCCCGTGGGTCAGCCAGAAGTTGCTCAAAAGCTTTGATCTTATAAGGCACATTGGCGTAGACAAAAATTTCTTTCTGCAGGGAATTTTCCAATACGTCTGGATGATGCTTTTTCGAAAGCTCCATCAATTTCAGAAGATATATGATCTGATGATCTCCCCAGTAGCCAATAAAGGACCAGGGATCATGCGGATCAATCACTTCCCAGTCTATACCATCACGGGTAATTCGATAGGGATTGTATCCATCTGCGGTAGATGCATTGAGGAATTTGTAAATGATACTCTCTGTGTATTCCGGATAGGAAACACAAAGGGCCTCCCAATTTTGAAAAATATCTCTCCAGTTTCCCTGAAAATTGAGAATCGGAGATCCATGTTCGTCCTGGGTTTCAATGGAGAAAAAATTCCAGGGTCTACTGGGATCTCCATGTCTTCTACTAAAGGTCAGAGGCAAATATTCATTAGCCATGCGAATGAATTGAGGATCTCCACTTTCCTCTGCCAGTTGCTTAAGTTGTCCTATTGAAGTTTTTTCATCCAACGTATCCAGCAAAGCTTTGGATCGATCATAGACTTTCTGGTTCCACTTTTGGATAAATTCTCCAACATCTGAACGAGAAATTTGATAGCCCTGGTCAAAAATTCCTCCCCGCATCACATTGAAAAGCACATTGGAGAAATGTCGAGTCATTGATAGCTGATCTGCGGTTTGCTGAAAAGCATCAGCATTAGCTACAATCAGGGCCAGCTTTTCTGTTCCATTTGCAATGTCTTGCTTCAATTCCGTCAGAAGTGAATCTTCTTTCTTTAGTCGGCCAATCAATGTCGTCAAATCAGCATGGCTCTGGTTTAGCTCGGCAACCATATACCATTCTTTGGCTTCACCTCCTTTTAAATCGAGTTGGCTATGCAAAAAATAAGCGCCTCTTTCGGCCCGCACATCTTTTTCTTCTCTGAGTGTCCTTCCTTTTCGAAAATCATCCAATTGGACAGAGGAAAGGAGATGCTGGCTATCCGTCAATCCCATGGACCAAACACTAGTTGCTTTTAAGGACTCACTGGGTTCGGGTTTATCTACCAGGATAGAGCTAAGCGAATAAATGCCCATTCCACTTCCTGCATCCAATTCATTTTTCTTGTAGGCATCTACCAGGGTACTCAATTCCGTCTGCATATCCAGATTTACTCCATAAGGCAGGAGGTTTTGCATACCGTCCAGCAGCTCTATTTTTTGCTCTTCCTGACTCAGGTTTTTGAGAACAGCTCTTCTTACCCAGCCAAATTTCTCACTGCTTTCCCAGGCATAGCGAAAGGATACTTGTAAGCTTTCATTGATTTCTTCAAAAATCAACTTATTGCCATAGGTATGCTTATAGATATTTCTTTGCACCTTATATATTCCTTCTCCTCTTACAGAAAAAGGTTCCCAGAGATACTTTCTCCCTTCCTTATGAATAAAAAATATGGACTTACTCCCAGTCAGTTCTCCTGAATCATGAATTTTATCATCAGTATAGTAAGGGAAAAGTGCGAATTGAGGATTTTTTCGACCTGCCGTCAGTCCTCCTTTACTTGAGACAAACATCCACAAATCTCCGGAGCTAACGATGCTCATAAAGAAGGGGCGCATCTTGTCGAAATGGGAAATTTTATAGTAATCCTCGCCTCCAATTTTTACGAAGGAACCATCTACCTGAGCTTCCAGTGCCTGGTCTGGATTTAAGCCATGAAAGATTGGGGGTTTTGTCATTTTTCTAATGATATTTTGCTGTTGAGTTAGCGCGAGTCATAAGTTAGTGCATCCCAATAAATAGAAAAAAACATATATGAGTATTCACTAAGAAATCGCGTGTAGTATTGACGGATGCATATTTATACTAAATTAAGCTATATGAGAAACTTAAGGGGCTTTTACTTTTCTATGTGTAGCTAATTTATAGGCAAAAAGGGGAACTGAGTAGTTTTGTAGTAAAGGCCTCGTGCCAGCAAGGCAGAGCCCGGGAAATTTACTTCCTTAGATGAATTGAAAGAATAGCCCAATTGTTTAGGCCTACGGCTGGCAAATCATTGGGAATTTTGAGACAATTTTCCCACTGCAAAAGCAATCAATAGAGAGATCAGGACCATGCCCCAGGCAATTTCTGTTCCCTGATACAGGCTGATTAGTGCAAAGCTTCCCAGTATCCAGAGCATATATTGCCCCAGGATATTGAAGAGAATGACTTTGTTGAGTCTTCGGGCGAAATAGGCCATAAGCAGGGCCCAAAAAATGAGGCTGATATTTGCAGGTAATTTGGCAATAGCGATGCCCATATCCTGGGTATTTTCGGGAGACCAGCAATCCCAGCAGATGAGTCTCATCAGCCACATATACAATCGATGAATGCCGGGTTCCAGGGTCCAGAATAAAGTCATCAAGGCGAAATCCTTATGAAGCTGAAGGTTTTGCTTTTTGGCATGATAAATCGTCAGGCTTCCGTTTATAATGACCCCGAAACCGAGCAGAATGGTATAGATTCCTGCGCCGGCTGTAGGACTTTCAAGGCCTTGCGAAAAATCATTGAGCAAAGGCCAGATCCAGGCGCCGACAATGCCAATTCCAAGGATGCCTGCTCCTGCTGCCAAATAGCCCACTCTTCTATGAATTTTTCGTCTCTTTGCCACTTGTCCGGACCAGAGTTGGACAGCGGCAAGACTCACCCATATCACCGCCAGGGGAATATGGAAATATAAAGAAGCATCTACTGATGGATGGGGCCCTTGTTCATTGACTGACCATACATGTCCAGTCGTCAGGAGCTTTAGGATAGAAGGGAGAAATCCCCCAAGAGCACCCAAAACCAGTAAGATCGTTCCTGCTCTTTTGTAAATCTGATTTTGTTTCCGGTTTAAAGCAGCTTTGCTCAAGCTGCTTGTTTCTTTCTCACCCGTCTGTAGTTCTTCCTGTTTTTTTCTCAACCACATCCATACACCCAAAAGCAGGAGCATCGTCCAGGAGAGGAGGCTAAAAATCAACGGAAAGCCGTCTACGATAATCCAATTGGGGTCAATGTTGGGGAGCATGGGTTGGGATGAAAATGAGTGAGCAGATAAAATATCTATTTATCTTTTTAAATCATATTGCGGGAAGGTAGGATGAAATTCATTTTCAGGGGAATTGCATGCAAGTGCTTTTCAAAGTATGAGAAAACCCATGTATGAAATAGATAAAACTAGTATTAAATTCAACAAAAATATTACGATATATTGAAATCATTTATCTATTCTTTCGTTTACAGATAAAGCCTTGTCATGAGAATCCCCCTATTTCTCCTCTCTCTATTGTTCATTTTTGGAGTTAATCTTCGAGTATTTCCTCAAACTCCTCCCTCCGATACAATCTCAATAGATAGTATCACTTCACAACTCTTTGGTGAGATTGTAAATTTATATGAGACCCACAATTATGAAGAGCTTTTTGAGGCTTCACAGAAACTATTGCAGCGGACCTATAAAGAGGGCAGTCCACTTCAAATAGCTGAGGCACATGATAATTTGGCCTATTGGCATCTAAAAAAAGAAATGCCAGCGAGAAATGATTCGATGATCTATCATGATCTGAAAGCCTTAGAACAACTCCTCAAAACCGATGAACTTGCTCGAATAGCGAAGACTTACCGTAATCTGGCTTCGAGCTATATGGCTGAAAATCCGCAGATTGCTCAGGAATACACCATGAAAAGCCTTGAGGTAAGCGAAAAAATGGGCGATAAGGCAGGGATTGCTAATTCATATTATAGCCTTGCGGGGCTCAATCGATCTTTGGAAGAGTATGAACTTTCTGTATCAAATTCAGAAAAGGCGCTTGAATTATTGCTGGAGTTGCAAGATACCACCGACCTCGCTATGGCCTATTTTCATTCGGTTCAACCCCATATTCAGTTGGGAAATCTGGAAAAAGCCCTTGAGCATGGAGAGAAATCGGTTGCGCTCATGGAGGCCTATTCAGAAGAAATCCCTACCATGTTGATGCGTGCGTATTCCTGGCGTGCAGAAGCACTTCGAGCCAATGGCCAATATGATCGTGCGCTAGAGGATGCCCTATTGGGATGGGAAATATGTAAAACTCAGGTCGAGGATGTAAGAGATGCTGATGGATTTAAAGAAAGCATCGCAGATGTACTCTATGCTCAGAATAAATACGAAGAGGCACTCCCTTATTACGAAGATTTTATTGCGCATGCACATCGGAGGGATGGAATAGACAAGCGTTTTGTGGAGATATACAGCCACGTTTCTACCTGTTATGAGAATTTGGGGGATTACCAGAATGCCCTCTCTTTTGCCCATGAATCCAGAACCTTAAATGATTCCCTTGCGGGTAAACGTTATGCATCCTTGAAAGCGGAATTGCAGATCAAATACGATACCGAGAAAAAGGAGCAAATCATTGAACAGCAAAGTCGAGAGCGAGTTTACGGGATTCTGGTCATAGGGATATTGGCGGGATTGATTCTCCTGAGTGTATGGGCCTACCGTCGCCAGAATCGCCTTAACACCCAATTGCAAAAAACCAATGCAACCAATGAACTCCTGTTAAAAGAGATTCACCATAGAGTAAAAAATAACCTACAGACCATTTCCAGTTTATTGAGCTTGCAATCCAGTCATATCGAGGATACGCAAATACAGGAAGCAGTAAAAAATAGCCAAAGCAGAGTAGGATCGATGGCATTGATCCATCAGAAATTATACCAGGGTGAGAACCTGGCTGCCATTGAAATTAAGGAATACCTGCAAGTTCTAAGTGAAACCATTATTGACACCTTCAATATAGATACTCAACAAATAGAAATTGACTACCAGGTAGAAGAAGTTGAAATGGATGTTGATACGGCTATTCCTCTGGGCTTGATCGCCAATGAATTATTGACCAATTCCCTGAAATATGCATTCCCGGACAATAGGTCGGGTAAAATACAGATCAGCCTGGAAAAACAGGAAGGGAAAGTTATCAATTTCAAAGTATCCGATAATGGAGTTGGCCTCGACCCTCAGGAAAACAGATCCGGCTTTGGAAGTCAGCTGGTAAAACTTTTGGTTAGACAAATGCAAGCAAAAATGGATATCAGTAGTGAAGCAGGAATAAGTACTGAAATTCAATTCAAAGTTGCCTAAGTAATTCAAGATCTATCTAAACGGAGCATTGATGTTAAATCATTTCTCCAAAAGAAGCGTTTTATATGCAGAGACCTCAAATATTGATTCTGGAAGATGATATGATCATCGCCTCAGATATTTCCCTCAATCTAAGCAAAATGGGCTATGAAGTGGTTGATATAGTTCCTTCCGGAGAAGAAGCGATAGAACAAGTACAAGACCATAACATTGATATCATGCTGGTAGATATCAATTTAAAAGGAGAACTGGATGGGATACAAACAGTTAAGGAAATCCAACAAAGAGAAGAAAATATCGGGATCATCTTCCTGACTGCAAATTCCGATAGATTAACTTACGATCGTGCAAAAACGACCCGCCCTCATGCATTTATCTCTAAACCTTTTAAGCGTTTGGACCTGGAAAGGGCAATTGAGTTGGCCATTTTGAGGATGAGTAATCAGGAAGAACAGATTCCCGAAAAAACGGAAGTTTCTTTTTCAGACGCAGATGACAGCTACCTCCTGGAGGATCGCATATTTGTTAGGCAGAAGGATCAGATGATCCGGATCTTCATTAAAGATATCCTTTATGCAGAGGCTGACCGAAGCTATTGCAAAGTCTTTACCCAGGAGAATGAATACCTCATGAGTTTTCCACTCAAAACCTTCGAAAGCAAGCTAAATTCTAAAGACTTTATCCGTACGCATCGATCTTTCATCATCAACATTACAGAAATCGATGGCTTACATGAGGATATAGTGACCGTTGGATCTCATAAGATTCCGGTAGGCCCCAGTTATAAAAAGGATTTACTGAAACGCCTGAAACTGATTTAGGCTTCAAAAGCTCTATTTACTGATATTCAATTCCAGCACCATAGGAATAATTTCTCCTTCAGGCATTTCATTTTGAAACTGCATATAGCGTTGAGAATATCCCATATAATCCTGAGGTATGACCGCTTCTCCAAATACGTCATAAATTCTTTGTACCAGGCTTCCTCCTTTTGCTCTGATTGCTGCCAGCTTTTCCTCTATATTTTCTATAGGTTTGGTAGAAAAAAGTAGAATGAGGTATTCCCTGCCGACTTTCGTAAACTGTATGCCCGATTCAGGTCCGGGAATAAACAGTTCTACTTCCGGAACAGTGATTTTCGGGCTTTCATTTTCCTTGGGGAAATAGCTTTTCATTTCGCCATCTGCTTCCATTCCAAAAGCATATAAATACATGCCTGCACTTACCTGGGATATGATGAGCTGAAAGACTTTCCCACGCAAAATGCCTTCTGCCTGATTCTTGGGCTGATACACTTTTCTTCGGGCATTCAAAGCAAGCGAAACATCTTTAAAAACCGCCTCTCCATCACTCATTAAAGTCACAAATTGCCGAATTGCGCATTTACCGCTATAGACTTTTTGCTTCTCTATTTTTTCATCCAAACTCATCTGAAAGGCATAGCTGGCATATTTGGCAAAATCCTGGTAGCGAATCCAGGTAAAGCCTCCTTCTCCCCAGGCTTCCCCCCAACTATTCATGACCTCGAAAGCTCCCTGTGCATCGTCGTATCCAATTACCGTTAGGGCATGGCCGAAGATACCTCTTTCACCCGGCGAGGGAAACCACATAGCTTTGCCAGCCATAGATGAGGCAGAAAAGCTTTTGGGAGCCATGAGTCCAAAGATTACCGGTTTATTTTCGAGTAAGCTCAATTTGACTTTGTTGATCTTGATCCTGTCAGGAGCATTTCGGCGAAACAAAGCCATATAATCCACAATCTTATGCTCCGCGGCTTCTTCCATTTGCCGATTGGAAGGCATACGCAAACAATCCGATTTATCTGTATCAAAGTCAGCAGATCTGATGTTTCCCTTCCTTTGCAACAAAGACATCGCTGAATCAATGAAGGACCCATTGTTGCAATCTGTTATCTTGATTTGATTGAAGATGAACATGGAGGAAAAGGCATTTTCAGTTATGACATCCTGCTGCCCCTTCCATTCATTTTTCACGGCTTGTTGGATGGAAAGAGCTGCATAACCAACTGCCCAACCCACACAAGTGGCAATCTTACCCTGATCTTCTACCTTCGGGCAATAGGCTTTTAGGCTGTAGGTTGATTTCCCACTAAGGGCATTTTCCTCAGATTTACTTCCGTCATTGTAGGCAGACTGAATCGGGACTTCGTCGTAACGATCGTCGTCCATAATCAGGCCCTGGCAAATAACCAGACTCGGGAAGAAAAGTAATAAAAGTGAAACACACGTTTTCATACGAAAAGATGCTATTACAATTCTTCCCAAAGTCTGAACCTATATCTTTCAATCAATCTATTGTCTATGGCACTTTCTTTCAGGTCGTCCCAGCCTTCTTTCACTTGCTGCAAAACAGCCCATCCCTCTTTCGCCAATTCAAATACCATGATCGCCGTTCCTAACCAGGCAAAACCAGTTACCTGTCCGTTAGTCACCATGGTGACATCTGCCATATAATTGGTTTCGTAGAAGATCTTGGCCTGGTAGAGATCGGCCATCATTTGCTTGGAATAATCTTCCGGATATTCCCGAATAAATTTTCGCTTTTTCTTATCGAGTAAGTCCTCTTTGACGATGAGCAGCATATTGTTAAACAGGCCAGCAGAAGCGTCATAAGAGTCAGAGACCAGCTTTACATCTTCTTCGGTATACAAATGCTGAATGGCTTTGAAGTCTCTCACGGACTTTTCTGCACGTATCTTGATCGAATCCAGTTCCTGCATGAAGCGAGACTCGGTAATCTTGTTGAGGGGGCCCTGGGCCTGGCTTTGAAAGCTGAAAAGGCCCAGAAGTATGCTGAAAAAAAGTATCTGTTTCATGTTAAATTTTGTTAAGGAATAAGCGATTGAGCTTATGGAATGATACATAGTGGCAGATCAAAGCATTCGTCATTAACTGTTGGAGCAAGACTTACTTACGCCCCAGGGTATAGGTCAAACTCAGTCCTACATTTACCTGGGGAGTTTGCCCTGCATAGTAGGAATTGAAATCCACCGTTGGCTCGAAAGAAAGCCCATTTGCCTTGAGGTATTTAGGCATCTGAATGTATTTATGGATGGGTTTTGTCAAAATCAGAATACCACCTATAACTATTAGCGCTCCTCCTATTCCTACTCCCGTTGTAGCAGATTTGTATTTGGAGTTGGCAGTTTCCAGGTGCTGATCACAGAGCGAATTTTGTCCCGTTTGTTCTACAATGACCTGTTCTGCATCAAATGCTGAGGAGCTGGGATCACAGAAGGTATAGTAGTATGAAATGGGATCGTTGGAAGGAGTTGCACTTAGATCAATATTCCCTTTCTTCAATGCGTTGGGAAGGTTAGCCGCCAATAGACCGACTCCACCCGCAGCCAATACACCGCCACTTATATAATCCATCTTGGGAGTAGGAGGCGCTGCCATGGGAGGAAGCTTTGCACTGATTTCAAAACGAACTTCTCCGTCTATGCTTTCTACGTCGATATAAGCATCCCAAACAATGCGCTTATTCTTACCATAGCGGATTTGCTGACCTACGTCTCCAAAGAGAGCCGAACGGCTGGGATCAATCTGAACCCCGTCTATAAAGGCGATCAATTGTACATTCCAGAATCCGGTTTTTCCCTTTTCGAGTTTGTAGGTGATGATGAATTTATCCTGGGTCTCATTCAGCTTGGCTGAAATTTCAGAAACCTGTGCTTGGGTAAAGCTGAACATAAGCACAGTGAATAGGATTGAAGAAAATAAAGCTTTCATTTTATTAGATGTTATCTTGTTTTTAAATGGATGAAATGGGCTTTTGAGCCTTAATTCACATAATAAATGGCTACATCCCCCAGGTCATTTTTTTTCAGGCTGGGATGTTGCGCCTTCTTTTTTACACTGGATACCAAAGCCGGAACCCGTTCCTGCAGGTACAACCAGAGTTCATTTA